>JADKFS010000019.1 GCA_016717335.1 Candidatus Ribeiella danica | reverse complement strand
CCCAATCATCTCGTATTGGACTGGAATGTTTATTTTACTGCCGACAATCCAACAAAAGATGACTGGAAAAACATCATTGCTCCAAGCTTAAAAAACATAAGGCGCGCTCTGATGCGTAAAGCAAAGCCGCAACGTCAAGTTTGGTTACCAAGCCGGGTACATCTCTCTGCAGGATTAGCTTATGGGTGGATGTTCAGAGCAACAAAAGGCTTCCAATTGATAGCCTCAGATGCACTGAAAGAGGAAAATCCAGAAGATGTCGCTGATGAAAGTTTGTTCGGAAAGCTGGAATTCAGCATGAGCAGTGTTTCCAGGAAAAATAATAGCTTGTTACTAGGGATAAGCATCGCTAAAGATGTGAGGCCGACTATTATCCGCATGACAACAAACGGGTATGCTTGTCGGGCCAAGCTGCTCGGAGATATTGAAAACCTTGGTAGAACATCTATTTTCAACACAACTCACGCTAATAAGCTCGCAGAAGCAACTGTTAAAAGCATACTTACAGCACGAGACAGGTACAAGACTCAGAAAATCGATCTTCTTATTAGCAGCTCGGTTCAATATGCAACTTATCTTGGATGGCATCTAAATGCCTGTGGCGACTTCGCATACTGGCAATACCGGATGAAATACGGTGACGCTATTCCTTCCTGTGACTTGGATAGTCTCTGGGATGGAGAATCATGAGGAGGTCAAACCAATGACAAGCCTATATCCTTTATCGACAGCCGCCTTGTCAAAAGCCGTTGATTTTTGTTCGATCAAGCTAGTAAGCTGATGGAGGAAAGGCGTGAAGCGCGTAAGAAGCGAGGCGATGTTGAAACTTCTGTAGAAGTAGCATCGCCCAAAAAACAAACGTCAAAGTCGGAAGTAAATGACTGGCAGCCTAAAAATGTTTATTTGAAGGACATAAATAAAGATATTAAGCATTGCATTGGCATGATAGAACAACACCGCACCAACAAAAGGTACGCTGAAGAAGCCATCGCTCATTACGGCAGTTTCAGTATCACGCCAATTAGTTTTCGAAATGATCTTCGACATCAGGAGGATGAGATAAAGCGTTGGTGCCGGAAACTCAAAGATCTCATCGAAGAAGGTAGTGGTCGTCTCTCGAATGGTGCAAGCGATCCCCGGGCATCTGTGCCGCAAAACGCTTTACAGATCGATGGCTTGTAGGTATCGTGTATAGATGTCCAGATTATACCGCCAGATAAATAAGGTGAGACAGATTTCATGCATCAGATCGGATTTTGAGAACGAGAGCGTCTTTCGTACGAAGCGTGCGAGGCGTTGACGCAATGTATTGTTAAAACGCTCGATATGCGCGGTCTCTCCGCGCTCTTTCCCGCTCGGCTCATGCTGTTCTTCTGGAATAATGGCTTGATAGGCGCTCCAAAAATCAGTATAACAGGTTCCCTGACGATACGCCGGCGGAATCGCATCCCAGAGTTTGCGGCAGGTGGTTTCACTGCGATCTCCGATCACAAACGCGATAATCTGGCGGGTCTTCCGGCAGAGTGCAAACCAAACCCAGCGCTGCTCTGTTTTCTTCCGCACAAACGACCAGAGTTCATCCAATTCGAGCGTGATACTACTCGGATCGCTCGGAACTGCCGGAACAAGTGTCTGTGTGATTTCCTTCAGACACTGGGCTTTTTTTTAACCAGCCAATCACAGTACTACGCGCAACACCGAACGTTCGTTCCAATCCGCGTAAGCTACTGCGCTCTTGATAGGCTCGGAGGATCATTTCCCGCTGTTCTTCTGAATAGGCCGTTGTACCGGGATTTTCACGGCTTTGCCGGCAACAGGTTCGACAGAAGTACTTCTGCTTCCCGTTTGGGGCAGTACCGTATTTTGTGAGGTTTGGGCTGCCGCAATGGCGGCATGTGCGTGTGATGGCGATCATCGTGTCATGCCTTTCTGCTACTCGTCAGGCAGACAGTATACCACGCCATTCGAGAGACGACTACTACCGGCTTTCTAATCTCAGCGTTCAACAGTAAAGCTTGCCAACATAGAGAGGGTTAACTCATGAGTATCCAATCTAAAATCGGGCGGCATGCGGATGTCGCAGTATTTTGCAGAAACCATAAGGTTCTGCTTGAGCAGGCAGTACAGATCTCAAGAGCCAACCCACACCAAGTAATTCCATTCCGTTCAAAGGCCATATGGCGATCAGCAGAAGTGGCTATCAAGAAATAGCGAATACAATTCACACATCTCAAGAAGCTGGAAGACAATCAGCCTATTCACCACGGTTTTGGCTATAGTTACGCTATAGTACACGCAATTCTTTCTCTATAACACTCACAATATTCGTGTTCAAATATATACGTCTCTGCTTCGGTATCTCTCGAACGCTTACAGAATACGAAACGCCAACGAACAAGCCCATGCAGTTGACGCCGCTGCACGTCCGCAAGATCCTAGCTTTTTCGAAGATCGGAATCAGCTTGACACCAGTACCGATCTATTGGTGCGCTCGCGGCTGAACGCCCGGCCACTGGGCGCGCTATCACTGCCGCACCATCCACGACTCGATCTTCCTCTCGAACTCTTGTTCGAATGGCCGCCGAAGACCGCCAATTTTATGGTATCCTTGTACCGGGCAATAAGGGCGCGAGGGGTGCAATGGATACGATCACAAATCGAGATCATGATACACCAATAGAGGAACCTCTGGTTCAGAAGGCTAACCTCAATGGTCATACAGCGCAACAGCAGGAGCGCTGTCCAAAGGTGCGTGTGGAAGTGCATCATGCTGACGCGTACGATTTTATTGGCACCCTTCCTCCCGAGAGCGTCGACCTCATCTTAACCAGTCCACCCTATTGGGGGCAACGCGGGTATACCCTACAGCATAATTGGGACATTTTGAACGAGTGGAAAAAGGAAGATCACGAGCCAGCAGCTTTGCCATCCTATGAGTGGTATCGTGTACACGGTGGAGTTCTTGGATTAGAGCCTCTTCCCGAGTGGTATATATTGCATCTCGTAGAAGTTTTTGAACGAGCGAAGAGGTGTTTGAAGCCGAAAGGAAATTTGTGGATTAACCTTGGGGATACATATTTTGCTCGTTGGGCAAGTATTCGAGATGGTGGCCGGCAGGGTCTTGGAAATAATGAAAGGCAGCGGCGAAAGACACCAATGGGCGGGTATCGACAGGAAAAGCAGTTATTGCTAATCCCGGCACGCTTTGCTATTGCAATGCAAGATAAACGATGGATTCTTCGAAATGACTTGATCTGGCATAAACCTAATATTCCACCAAGGCCGGAAGAAGACAGGCTAAGATTAGCACATGAGCACTTCTTTCACTTTGTGAAGCGACCTAAAGAAGGTCGTGCTAAGTATTATTATGACTTAAAACATGTTGAACCTTCTGAAACAGATGTGGTCACTTGCAATGTACGCCCAGGTCAGAATGGCCACACAGCGACTTTCCCAGTAAAACTCATTAAGCCACGAATTCTTTCCTCGTGTCCAGAGGGTGGGACAGTCTTTGATCCATTTTGTGGCACTGGAAGAACACTATCTGTTGCATACCGTAATGGAAGACATTCGATTGGTTGTGATGCGGTAGAAGATTATGCTAATTCTGCAAGAGAGTACGTACTAACCCAGGAAATCGAAGATGAATGATAGCAAGCGCAAGAGACGCCCTCCAGCGAAGGTGACCAATGCCGAGCAGGTTCTAGCAGGCAACTATGTCAGTGAGTGGTTTGGTCATCGTGTATACCCAACAGTATCAACAAATCCTAATATGATCATTGATCAGAGTAATGCGCGTTGTCCCTTTCTATCGCAGGCTACTGCTGAGGAAAGAACTTGCATCAAATCAGCAGCTTCTAAAGGTGTTTGTACCATCAATAGTGTTGGTAATGGCAAACGTCAAGATTGGCTTGTATGCCCTTACCGAGCCGTGGAGCCTTCTCTTTTAGAAAGTTGCATCCGACGATTATTTTCCGTTAGTGATGGAGTAACAGTATCTGTTTTCCCTGCCCCTACTTTACAGAAAAGTGACATTCGGGAGCAAGTTATTACCAACCTATCTTTAGGCAATCCAGTGTTTGTCTTCTTTCAGGACAAACTGGGAGGTGAGATTTCAATTTCGCCAACCGACCGTTCACCAGAATTTTCGTTCGATATCACGATAGTCCAAATTACAAACGATCAGGAAAAGATCGATGTCGGACGCTATGGTATTCTCGAAGTGCAGACGATGGACTTTCACGGGACGTACAGACATGCTGTCAAGAATCTTGAAGATGCACTGCGTTTGCATAAGGATGAGTTTCCAAAGGCGCTTCAAGAGCACACGCACTGGCTTTCGGAAGAGATAGAAGGCCCTAATATCGCTAACGTTTTTAAGCGTACTTTCTACCAAATGATGTTTAAGTTTCAACTGGGCATAGATAAGAACTGTGCCGGCTGTGTTTTGGCAATCCCAAATTCAGTTTGGGATAGTTGGCAAAGACATCTTGGTAAACCCGATCTACGACTCCGTGAGGACGGATTATTTGTGCTAAGAAAGCCATTGGGGCTAGAAGATAGTGAAGGCCAGATCAAAGAAGTTAGAGAAGGCTATGTTCCCCCAGATGAAGATTCGGAACAGTTAACCACCATTATAGATAGGGCTCTTGCGTGGATATATGTCTTTGATATTGACTCATCAAGTCAGATGAGTCCAAATCCAATAGTCATTGATAGGGTGATAGCAACAGATGCCGCATCATTTTCGTACTTCGCGCTGCAAATTTCGCCAGAAGCTGCAATCAACAGCTCAGCCATATCGCTACCTCTAACTCTAAGAAGGCGATTGGCAAGTTGGTGGGACGTATTTATCACGTAAAATAGCAATCGGCGCGCCCAACACGCGCATCCTGAGAAACTCTCCCAGCGTGGAGGCTCACGAGGAGGAGTTGGCTGACGGCGCTGCTGGCGTTGAGGGTATAGCCTCACTTCTGTGCACGTCGGGCCAGGTGTTTGATCTCGCGCTCCTGGCGTTTGCGATCATATTCTGCGTCGCTTTCTTCTCGATATGGCTCGCCGGTCTTCAACAGGTGGTAGACCGTTCGCGCTATCTTGTGGGCGGTTGCGACAATCGCCTGTTTGGGGCCAAGGCGTGCGCGCATCGCACGATAGTACGCTCCAATGGAGGAGTGTGCGCGGGTGACCGAATGGGCCGCCTGCCGGAACGCCTGGTTCGCCCGACTATGCACGTTCATCTCGCCCGTGAGCATGTGGAGCAATGACGCAATGAATGGGGCAGATTCTGCACCGATGCTAACAGCGCCACCTAAAGCCGTTACTGTTACCGTCACCGATGATACCCTAAGCGTCGATCTTGAGGATGGACGCACGATTGCCGTCCCGATCGGGTGGTTTCCGCGTTTAGCATACGGAACAGTCGCTGAGCGTGCAACTGTGCAAATTGCAGGCGCTGGATTTGGCTTGCATTGGCCCGATCTTGATGAGGACATTGGCGTCGCAGGGTTGCTCTTGGGCAAAAAATCGGCTGAGAGTCCCGCATCATTTGCCCGCTGGCTTGAACAACGACGCACGCAGCATAACCCCTAGAAGTTTCAGCTATACTCCCTCTCACATCGGCAGACACACTGCGCAAGAGATCGCACCCAACCCGGCGCTGTAGCCGGCCGCCTCCGGCGCGCGAGATCGTGCGCATTTTGACAGTTTTCGCGATGCGCCTCGGCGGCGGCTGACACGCAAGCCGTTAGCTGGCCCTGCACACCCATCTTGGTGCTATGCTTCACGTCTCCTTTTTGGCGCCGACTGCATGCTCTGAATGGTGACACTATGAATGATTATCTTCGTCGCTTGATTGGGAACAGCCTCATCGGAATCCCTCTTTGCGGCGGGAGCGGCGCAGCGATTATGTATTTTACAGCGGCTTTCGAGCCAGTTGACTACACCTTCGGTCGCTGGGTCGGACTCGCTACACTTTATGGTCTCGGAACTGGCGGCCTGAGTGGTATTGTCCTTGCATGGGTCTGTACACACTTCGGGCGCGATAGCAAACGAGGTGCACTGCTTGGTGCAACTGTTGGTACGATTTGGTGGGGACTTCTCGGTGCTCCCGCACAAAGCACCTACTGGCTGCGAAGTTTGTTCGTCCTGATACCCATCACTCTGCTCATTGGATTAGTTATGGCAAGCCTATTTTCGCCAAGTCAGTCAGCACGTATGCGCCAATAGTTCTACTGGGACTGCTCTAAAAATAGGCCATCGATAGCACGTTCGCTCGACCTATTTCCATGTGCTGTGGTGCAGCTTGAGGAGGATCGTATGACCCAATCAGCGCCAGGCGCAACCGCCCTCGTCTCTGATGTTGCGTATCACCTTGTCGACGACACCACCCTCATGGTCGAGATTATCCGCCCAGATCCGGTCCCCGCCGCTCCCATGCCCGCAATCATTTATATTCACGGCGGCGCGTGGATGTATGGCGATCGAACCGTCAATCGGAATGCTTTTCTCGCCGCACAGGGCTTTTTCACCGTCAGCATTGATTATCGGTCGAGCCTCCAGGCGATCTTTCCCGCGCAACTTGACGACGCAAAGACCGCTGTGCGCTGGCTCCGCTCCCACGCGGCGCAGTATCATATTGATCCCCAGCGGATTGGTATTTGGGGGCACTCCGCTGGCGCACACCTCGCGGCTTTGGTCGGCGTTTCCGGGCATCTCCCCGCGATTGCCGAGACCATCGGGCCGAACGAACCCTCAAGCCGGGTGCAGGCGGTCGCGACCCTCGCCTGTCCAACCGATTTTCTTCAAATGGGTGGCTGGCACGAGGCTCCCGATTCGCCCGAAGCCCAACTTGTCGGCGGACCGATTCGCGAGCGTGTGAACGTGGTGCACATGGCCAATCCGATCACCTATGTCCAACCGGCTGCGCCGCCGTTCTTACTGATGCATGGGGAATGCGACGAGATTGTCCCGATAGCACAATCAGAGCTCCTGGCCCATGCCTTACGAGCCGCCGGTAATGCGGTCACGCTGATAGCAATCCCCGATGCCGGGCACAACTTCGGCGAGGATGAGGCGAGCTGGGCAGAAGCACAGCGGCAGGTTGTCGCGTTCTTCCGCAAAGAGCTACAGCTATAGCAAACCTACACCAGACGTAAAGCGATCTGACCGTGGACGATCGACGATGGACGATATGAGCGCATCGTCGATGGTCGATCGTCTATCGTCCGGTTTACAAATCACATGGAATTGCTATATAAAACGCCCGGATGTGCTCGCCTCGTCGGCGGCTGATGCGCAAGCCATCGTTCGGCGCCGCAATCTTCGCATTACCAGTAGACTATCCTCCTGTCTATCCGGACGGGATCATTTGAAACATTCATCCGGCGAGAAAACGAATGAACCGCTCTTCAATTTTGCGCGCTGCCGTACTGAGCGATGCCAAAATTCTGGTGTTGTTCGTACTGGCACGCTTTCTCTTGCAAGTCTTTACCAACGGACAGTACGGCTTCCACCAAGATGAATTGGTCACAATGGATATCGCTACACGTCACCTGGCGTGGGGATATGTTGCCTGGCCGCCTGTCACGCCCTTTCTCGCGCGCGCCGCGTTGGCCCTGTTTGGGCCATCGCTCATCGGTCTGCGCTCCTTTGCCGTCCTGGCAGAGGGAATGGCGATGCTGCTGACCGGTTTGATGATCCGCGATCTGGGCGGCGGCAGGTGGGCCCAAATCCTCGGCGCGGTAGCCGTGGCCACAACGCCTATTTCCATCATCCAAGGCGGTTTGTTCCAGTATGAAACCTTAGACTATTTTTGCTGGGTGCTGCTGTCCTTTACGGTCATTCGCCTGTTGAAATCCGAACATCCTCGCTGGTGGTTAGGGATTGGCGCGGCTATCGGCCTGGGGATGCTGACCAAATACACCATCGCCTTCTCGGTTGTAGGGGTCGTCGTCGGTGTTCTGGCGACATCCAACCGGCAGTATCTGAAGAGCCGCTGGCTGTGGATCGGCGCGCTGCTGGCATTGGCGATCTGGCTTCCCAACCTGGTCTGGCAAGTTCAGAATCACTGGATCTCGCTTTCCTTTCTCGCAAGCATCCACGCACGGGATATGCAGACCAGCCGTTTCCTGGTCGATCAGATTCTCTTCAATTTCAATCCGGTGATGCTGTCTTTGGTGATCGCCGGGCTGTACTATTTCTTCTTCGCGCAGGCTGGGCAGCGCTACCGAATGATGGGCTGGATGTACAGTATGCCTTTCCTCCTGCTCCTTCTTGTTCAAGGGAAGGGCTATTACCTAGCGGCAGCTTACCCAATGCTCGCGGCTGGTGGCGCAGTGTGGTGGGAAGGGCGCCTCAGCCGCATGGCCGGCCAGCGCGGAGCGCGCGCGTGGCGATGGATGACGTGGATCGTCTTGAGCGCCTTCGCAGCGCTTATTATTGCCACGGAGCTGCCCGTTGCCCCACTCGGCTCCGCCTGGTGGGAGGTCGTTAGCAAGAGCAACCCTGAGCTGAAATCAGAAGTCGGCTGGCCGGAGCTGGCCCAACAGGTGGCACATGCTTACAATTCGCTGCCGGCGGCTGACCGGCCTGGCGCGGCTATCTTGGCAGCCAGCGCGGGCGAGATCGGAGCAATTGACATGTATGGTCCGGCCTATGGCTTGCCGAGAGCCATAAGCGGCTATAACTCCTACTGGCGGTACGGCTATGGAAACCCGCCACCCCACACGCTGCTCGTGGTTGGCTTTGATTCCGAACTCCTGGCAAACTTCCAGGACTGCACGTTTATCGCTCAAATTGTCACTCCTTTCGACATTCAGAACGACGAAACGATCGATCAGCGGTCACGCGTCGAACCAGGGCATGGTCCCGGGATGTCGACCGGACCCTGTACGGGCGCGCTATAGCGCGCCCCTACGCCTGTGGGGCAATGCACGGTCACGCGCGATCGAACCAGGGGCATGGTTCAAAGCTCGGGATGTCGACCTGACCCTGTACGGGCGCGCTATAGCGCGCCCCCTACACCTGTGGGGCAATGCACGGTCACGCGCGATCGAACCAGGGCATGGTTCAAAGCTCGGGATGTCGACCTGACCCTGTACGGGCGCGCTATAGCGCGCCCCTACGCCTGTGGGGCAATGCACGGTCACGCGCGATCGAACCAGGGGCATGGTTCAAAGCTCGGGATGTCGACCTGACCCTGTACGGGCGCGCTATAGCGCGCCCCTACACCTGTGGGGCAATGCACGGTCACGCGCGATCGAACCAGGGGCATGGTTCAAAGCTCGGGATGTCGACCTGACCCTGTACGGGCGCGCTATAGCGCGCCCCTACACCTGTGGGGCAATGCACGGTCACGCGCGATCGAACCATGCCTAACACATAACATTCCGCCCAACACAGCGTGCAGCCGACCGCCCTCCCTCGGCGATTTTCCAGCTGAGTAACTCCAGCCTATTCTGCGACGTTACCGGCGACGGAATCATGCCGCCTCCTCAATGCGGGCTCACTCCGTTCTCAAGCTCTAGCGTCTCCTTGCCATGCAGCCTGTCCTCTATCACGCGGATAACCTGATCGAGATGCTCCTCATTGATGACATAGTTGAGCTTATCTGTCGCCACAGTCAGGACAGGGCAGAGCGAGAAATGAGTAGCCCATTCGTCGTACAGCCGGTTAAGCGACTCAAGATATTCGCCGGAGATAGACCGCTCGTACTCGCGCCCGCGCTGTGCTATGCGGCGTAGCAGGGTAGGGGTAGACGCCTTTAGGTACACGACAAGATCGGGAGGGGTAAGCAAGAGCGATAAGGTTTTGTACAGATCGGAGTAGGTTTCCCAATCACGATCGCTGATGTTGCCTTGCAAGTAGAGGTTACGGGCGAAAATCTCAGCATCCTCATAAACGCTACGATCCTGAATAACCGACCCCTGATTCTGTAGCGATTCATGATGTTGGCGTAGCCGCCGCAGCAGGAAGAAGACCTGCGAATGAAAGCCCCACCGCGGCATGTCCTGATAGAAATCGGCAAGGTAGGGGTTTTCCGATACCGCCTCTGGATAGGGCTCCCATCCTAGCCGATCGGCCATGAGGCTAGTAAGCGTTGACTTGCCGACGCCGATATTGCCCGCAATGGCTACAAAGTATTTCACTTAAGGCCCTCTCAGCACAGAGGAGAGCGCCGCCCGGCTCTCCGATTTCGCAATTGTAAACGAGCCCCCGCTTGCGAGCAACGTACAAGCCCGCCAATTGCTGAGCGGTCCGAATCACCCCACCCCCGGCCCCCCGCCACCCAGCGGGCCCCGCCCCGGTTGCCGGGCGCTGCGCCCCCGGCCCCCCGCCTGAGCTGTTTCGCCAGCGATCCCTTTCTTCCGGGGCGCTGCGCCCCCGGCCCCCCGCCCGGGGGAACCCACGCCGGTTCCCCCGGTCCCCCTCCGGCAAAGAATGCCTGTGGCACTTCATGCATCGTGGCACATGCCCATCAACATTCCGAGGGGGCGGGTTTCCTTCCCGCTGCGCCTGGATTCAGCCAAGCATGCGCGCCAAGTATCGCAACAGAGGTGGGTTCTTTTTTTGGGGCCAGGGGCGCGGGGCGGCCCCCCCGCCCGCGGGGGCGCGGGGCGGCAGCCCCCCCTTGGCGGGAGGCCCCGCGGGGGCACGGGGGGCGCGCAGCCCCCCACTGGCGACAAGATCAGAGATCGGCTATCATACGCGGGCGCCGCCCGCCGCGGGTCGCGCCCGCTCACTGAGGCAGAGAACACGCCATGACCATCCTTGTCGTCGGCGACGCCAACGCCGACCTCAGCGCCGCGCTCGCGCGCTTCCCCACCGAGGGCGACGACGCGGCGATCGCCTCGCTCGGCTGGGGCAGCGGCGGCTCGGCCGCCAACGTCGCCGCCGCGCTCGCGCTGCTCGGCGAGCGCGCCAGCCTGCTGGCGCGGGTCGGGCGCGACCCGGCCGCCGACGTGGCGCTGCGGGTCGCCCGCGCCGCCGGCGCCGACCTCTCCGCGCTTCAGATCGACCACGCGCTAGCCAGCGGCCTGTGCTTCGCGGCGGTGTCGCCCGGCGGCGAGCGCACCTTCTTCAGCTACCGCGGCGCGAACGTGGCGCTGGAGCCGCCCGAGCAGCCCGCCCTGCTCGACGGCGCGCGCTGGCTGCACGTCGCCGGCCACGCGCTGCTCGAGGGCCGCCAGCGCGCGACGACGCTCGCGCTGATCGAGGCCGCCGCCGCGCGCGACCTGCCGATCTCGCTCGACCTGTGCCTGCCGACTCTGCGCGCCTGGCGCGCCGAGACGCAGGCGCTGCTGCCGCGCCTGCGCATCCTGTTCGCCAACGAGCTGGAGCTGGCCGAGCTCTGCCCCGGCCGCGCCCAGGGCGACGCGGCGGCCGATCTGCTTGGCCACGGGGTGGGGCTGGCCGCGATCAAGCTCGGCCCGCACGGCTGCCTGATCGCCGGCCCCGGGCTGGCGTACCGCGCGCCGGCCTTCGCGGTCGAGGCGCTCGACACCAACGGTTGCGGCGATGCGTTCGTCGCTGGCTTTCTGTACGCGCACCTGCGCGGCGAGCCGCCCGAGGTCTGCGCGGCCTTAGGCAACGCGCTCGGCGGGCTGGCCGCCACCCGCTACGGCGCCGCCGAGGCCCTGCCCGACCGCGCGCGCCTGCGCGACTTCCTGGCCGAGCGCGAGCAGCCGCGCCTGGCCGCGCTGCTGGGCGAGGCGCCGCCCGCGGCTCTGGCTACGGCGGGGGGGCCGCCGGCGCGGATCAGCTGGCCGGCCGACGGCAAAGAGATGGTGCTGGTGCCGGCCGGCCCGTTCGTGCTCGGCGCCGAGCGCAGCCACCGCACCCTGGACCAGCCGGCCCACCAGGTCGTGCTGCCGGCCTTCTACATCGACCGCGCGCCGGTGACGGTCGCCGAGTACCTGCGCTTCGTGCAGGCCACCGGCCACAAGCCGCCGCGGCTGCTGTTCCCCGGCCCGCGCCCGCTCGACTTCGAGCGGCACCCGGTCACCGGCGTCTCCTGGCACGACGCGCGCGCCTACGCCGCCTGGGCCGGCAAGCGCCTGCCGACCGAGGCCGAGTGGGAGAAGGCCGCCTCGTGGGACCCGGCCGCGGCGGCCAAGCGGCGCTACCCGTGGGGCGACGAGTGGGACTCGCGCCGCTGCAACATGCTCGACAGCGGCATCGGCCACACCACGCCGGTCGGGTTCTTCTCGCCCCACGGCGACTCGCCCTGCGGCGCGACCGACATGGCCGGCAATGTGTTCGAGTGGACCAGCAGCATGGACTGGAACTACCCGTACCGCATCGGCGACGGGCGCGACGAGCTCGATCGCTATGGCACGCGCGTCCGCCGCGGCGGCGCCTACACCTCCGAAGAAGTGTTCATGCGCACGACCACGCGCCAGCTCAGCCCGCCCGACGGGATGTTCCTGGCCGATGGGTTCCGCTGCGCCGTTGACGGTGACAAGGTGACAAGGTGACAAGGTGAGTCGCATCTTGCTCCGCTCGCCCGCTCACCCGTTCACCCGCTCACCCGGCCACCCGCTCACCCGGCCACTCGCTCGCCTTGTCAAAATATAACTGAGAAAGGATGCAAATAGAGATGACTCCTCCCTGGAAGCAACGCCTGGACGCGCTCCAGGTCAAAGACCTGAACGAGATCTTCGGCACCTCGAAGCCGCTGATCGGCATGGTACACTGCTGGCCGCTGCCAGGCGCGCCGGGCTACACCGGCTACGGGCTGGACACGATCATCGACCAGGCGCTGCGCGACGCCCACGCCCTGGTCGAGGGCGGCGTCGACGGCCTGATCGTCGAGAATATGTGGGACATCCCCTTCCGCGCCGGGCCGAACATTCAGCCCGAGAGCATCGCCGCCCACGCGGTGGTCGCGCGCGCCGTGCGGCAGGCGGTCGACCTGCCGATCGGCATCAACCTGGTGCACAACGGCGGCGTGTCGCTGCTCGGCATCGCGATCGCCAGCGGCGCCAGCTTCATCCGCGTCTGCATGTTCACCGGGGCAGGCGTGTGGGACGCCGGCGAGTGGGACGAGGGCTGCGCGGCCGACCTGATGCGCCGCCGGAAGGAGCTGCACGCCGAGCAGATCAAGCTGTTCGCCGACGTGGACAAGAAGCACTCGGTGCGCTTCCCCGGCATCGACCTGGCCACGCACATCGAGTGGACGCGCTTCTTTGGCGCCGACGCGCTGATCGTCTCGGGGCGCATGACCGGCGACGCGCCCGACATCGGCAAGGTGCGCGAGGCCAAGGCGCTGTCCGGCGACCGGCCGCTGCTGATCGGCAGCGGCGCCGACGAGCGCAACATCGCCGCATTTATGGACGTGGCCGACGGCGTGATCGTCGGGTCGAGCATCAAGGAGGGCGGCCGCTGTGAGAACCCGGTCGACGTCGAGCGGGTGCGGCGCTTCGTCGCCGCCGCGCGCGGCGCCCGGTAGGATGTTGCTATTTCGTCATCGGCGGTCAAAAGAAATAAACCGCCTGCTAGCCCATCACAAAGCCTTGCCCGCGCGCCGGCAGCATCCAATGTGAATAGATTGTAAAAAAGGGCTAGTACTTTGTCCCTCAGCAGTGGGAGTACCAGAGGGTACCGGCCGACCATACCCATGGATCATTGAGAAAGGCAGGTGGCCGTGGTATGCTTTGTCCATCGCACCAGCCACACTTCTCACACATCATTGCCAGGCCTGCGAAACACAGCTGTCAGACCCGCCAGCGACGACCGGCCATTCTCGCACACATCGCAGCCAACGTCCTAGCACGTCTCAGCACACAACGCAGCAGCATTGCAGCTCAACCAGCACCATCGCAGCATACAACACATCACCATCCCAGCCCAATACAACAACATTCCGGCAGACAACGCAGCACCGTCCAATCCGACAACACAGTCGACGTCACAGCCAGCCGGTCGTACATGGCACTCAACATCACAGCGCAACGTCTGGCGGGATTCTGACTGACAGCTACCCTACCTTCGTCTCCGCATGGCCCTGGCAAATGCCAGGGCCACTGTCGTTGGTAGGCCCGTCGCCGGCCAGCATGATCAGCACAGTCGTCTCGCCGCGCGATATGTGGCTGGTGTAGGGCAAGCCCATCTTGCGGATCAGACGGTGCATCGCGACATTCTCGACCAGCGAGACGGCGCGCAGGCGCTTGAGCCCGCGCACCAGCGCCACCTGGATCAGCAGGTCGAACAGGGCAGTGCCCAACTCCTCGCGCTGGTAGTCGTCGCGCAAGACGATCGCAACCTCGGCCGTCGACGGGTCCCCGGCATCCTGGCAGAAGCGCGCCACCCCGATCGCGTGCTCGCGGCCCTGCTCCTGCACCAGCGCGATCAGCGCAACCTCGGCGGCCGGGTCGATCCGCGCCAGGCGCCCGGCCTGCGGCGCGATCAGATCGTCCGGCAAATCGGGGCGCAGCATCATGAAGCGCAGCCGCCGGCTCTCGGGCGAAAGCAGGTGGAACAGCTCGATCAGCAGCGTGGAGTCCTCGGGCCGGATGTGGCGAACAGCGACGTTGCGGCCGCGCTGCGACGTGATCGTCACGCTGGCGCACCCGGGTGGGCTGGATTGAGTCATACCGGCCATGGCAAGTTGCTCCTGCAAAGCGCTGCCGCTGCCCAAAACAGGCGGCGCGCAGTCGATGCGTCCTATGTCAGTATATCCGCACATGACGCACTGCGTCAAGACCACACTGCTCGTCGAGCATTTGTTTCCTCCTCGACCCCCGCGGGATTGGTATTCAGGGCGGGGTGGTGCGCCGGATCACCCCGCCCTCTGCCAGGGGCGGGGGAAACGGTAGCTCGGCACGGGGTTTCGGCTCCGCCGAAACCCCGTGCCGAGCCAATAATGCCCCCCTCTCCCGTTGGGAGAGGGGGGCAGGGGGTGAGGGCCCATGACGCATCAGGATGCGCTCGATGAAAACATCGCCCCTCATGAAGAAAAACCAAAAGGGGAAGGGCCGGATCTGGTATGATACGAATCACACGCATTCGCTATCGCACGAGGAGCAGCTATGGCAGAGACGACCACCTACCGGCTGGTGCTGATCGGATTCGGTTCGGCGGGGCAGGGCCTGGCGCAGATCCTGCGCTACCACAGCGACTGGCTGGAGCGGCGCTATGGCGTGGTGCTGCAGATCGTCGGCGTCTGCACGGCCCGCCGCGGCTGCGTGTACGACGAGCAGGGCCTCGACCCGGCCGCGCTGCTCGACGCGATCGAGCGCGAGGGCAGCCTGCGCGGCCTGGCCGGCCAGCGCGACTGGACGCCGCCTGACATGATCGCACAGGCCCAGGCCGACGTGCTGATCGAGCTCAGCCCGACCGATCTGACGACCGGCGAGCCGGCCACCAGCTATATCGGCGCGGCGCTGGCGCGCGGCCTGCACGTCGTCACGGCCAACAAGGGGCCGATCGCCCTGCACTTCGCGGAGCTGCGGCGGCTGGCCGCCGAGGCGAACCTGTACCTCGGCTTCGAGGGCACGGTGATGTCGGGCACGCCCGCGCTGCGCATGGGCTGGAGCACCCTGGCGGGCTGCGAGATCCTCGAGCTGCGCGGCATCGTCAACGGCACCACCAACTACATTCTGACCCAGATGGAGGCCGGGATGTCCTACGCCGACGCGTTGGCCGAGGCCCAGCGGCTGGGCTACGCCGAGGCCGACCCGACCGGCGACGTCGAGGGCTACGACGCGGCGGCCAAGGCGGTCATCCTGGCGAACATCGTGATGAGCGCGCGGCTTGGGCTCGACGAGGTCGAGCGCAAGGGCATCACCACGCTGACGCGCGACACGATCGAGGCCGCGCGCGCCTCGGGCGACCGCTGGAAGCTGATCGCGCGCGTGTGGCGCGAGGGCGATCGCGTGCGCGCAAGCGTGCAGCCGACCCGCCTGCCGATCAGCCACCCGCTCGCCGGCGTAGGCGGGGCAACCAACGCAATCACGTTCACCACCGACCTGCTGGGCGATGTGACGCTGATCGGGCCGGGCGCCGGCGGCGTCGCGACCGGCTTCGCGATCCTGTCTGATATTCTGGAGATGCACCTGCTCTGGGGTACCTGAGCACAACTCCTCGCTGGCACACCGCTTGCTCCCATCGCATAAAGCATTTCGCTTGGCAGCGATCAGCTTTACAGCCAGGAAGTGTGGAGGGACAAAGTCCTTCCACGAATCTTCTTTTGGCTGGTCGTCGCCACGGGCGTGGCGACGACCAGCCAAAGCAGGGAGCAAGCAATGGGCGCAACCAACGTGTGGAGTCTGCTGAAGGAGACAGTCTCCGACTGGAGCGAGGATCGCGCGCCGCGGCTGGCCGCCGCGCTGGCCTACTACACGGTGTTCGCGCTCGCGCCGCTGGTGATCATCGTGGTCGGGATCGTCGGCCTGGTCTTCGACCCGAACAATGTCCAGGGCCAGATCGTCGGCCAGATCGGCGGGCTGATCGGCCAGGAGAACGGCCAGGCGATCGGCGACATCATTCGCAACGCCAGCGAGTCGAAGACCGGCGGCACGATCGCCACGATCATCGGCCTCGTCACCCTGGTGCTTTCGGCCGGCGGCGTGTTCGGCGAGCTGCAGGACTCGCTGAATACGATCTGGGAGGTCAAGCCGAAGCCGGGCCGCGGGATCTGGGGCACGATCAAGGATCGCTTCCTGTCGTTCACGATGATCCTGGGGATCGGCTTCCTGCTGCTGGTGTCGCTGATCATCAGCGCGGCGCTGGGCAGCCTCGGCAACCTAGTCGCCGGCCAGCAGTTCGGCGAGTCGATCGTCTGGAAGATCGTCAACTTCGTGGTCTCGTTCGGCGTGATCACGCTGCTGTTCGCCATGATCTACAAGTTCCTGCCGGATGTGAAGGTCGCCTGGAGCGATGTGTGGATCGGCGCGGCGGTCACGGCGCTGCTCTTTACAATCGGCAAGGCGGTGCTGAGCTGGTACCTGACCGGGCCGGGCGCCACGACGACCTACGGGGCCGCGGGGGCGTTCGTGGCGCTGCTGCTGTGGGTGTACTACTCGGCGCAGATCTTGTTCTTCGGCGCGGAGTTCACCCAGGTCTACGCCAGGGCCTACGGGTCGAAGATTCAGCCGTCCGAAGATGCCGTGCCGGTGACCGAGGACGCGCTGGCCCAGCAGGGCATCCCGCGCCGCGAGACGCTCGAGCGCGCCACGCAGCTCAGGGAGCGGCAGGTCGGCGGCGGCGATGTGGACCAGGCGTCGGACGAAGCGCCGCGCCCGGCCGAGCCCGCCGCTGGCGCACCCGCACGGCCGGCTGGGGCTGGCGCGGTGACGGCGTTCTTCCTGGGGCTGCTGCTCGGGCGCCGGCAGCGCTCGCCGCACGACAACGACACGGGCGCAAGCTGAGCTACCGCGTCAGCGCCATGCCAGCGACCACGGCAGCCGCAGGGCCGCGCCCGTAGATCGCGTACTCGGCCAGCCCGCTCACCGGCGAGCGCGGCCCTGTGCCAAGCAGCGGGAGCTGCGCCCGCAGCTCGCTACATGCCGGCTGCTTCACCGCCGCCGGGTCGCCGGATACAACCAGCAGCACCCGCTCGCCCACCGGCTGCGCCGGACGATCGCGCACGCACACCCCGATGTCCATGCTGGCTGCCAGGTAGCGCAGCACGTCGTCGTCGCCCTTCTCGCGGTCGGGCGCGACCAGGATGCTGTAGCCTTGCCCCGCGATCTCGGGCAGGGCTGCCAGGCGCCGCGCCGCCTCGCCGACATGGGTATCGGCGACGTAGAACTCCTCGTACGACTGCGGTGTGGCCGGCCAAGCGACGAAGTAACGCCAGCCGTTCAGCGCCAGGACGCACGCCAGCAGGACTGCCGTCGCACCTTGAGGCAGCGCGGCCGAAACGCGCCGCAGGTCCGCCTGCGCCCAGGCGGCGATCGCCTCCGCGCCCAGGCCAGCCAGCACGATGCTCGGCGCAATCGCCTCGACCGTGCGCACGGCGTGGGGCGCCTGCCCGCTCAGCAGGCCCGGGATCAGCATCACTCCCAGCCACGTCAAGAGCAGCTGGAAGCGCCGGTCGCGCAGCTGCCCGAGCGCCAGGCTCGCGCCAACCACGAACGCCACGCCGGTGATCGGGTCGAGCATGGGCGCGCCGGAGAGATTGTGGCGCGCGTTGCTGTCGCCGCGCTCGTTCCACATGCCGAGCATCAGGCGCGCGTTATCCTCGATCAGCGCGGCGGGCGCGTGACCGGCACCCGACTCGCCGCCGAAGATGAAGGTCTGGTCGAGCCGGCGGCCGAAGCCATCCGGGTTTTCGCGCGCGTAGCCGATCAGCGGCCAGAGCACCAGCAGGCCCAGCGCGCCCGCTACGGCCAGGCGCGGCCAGGCCGCGCGCCAGGCCCGCCAGTCCCACCCGAGCGCCAGCGCGACGGCCAGCGCGACCACCAGCGGCGTCAGGCGCGAGGGGTGGTAGGCGTACACCGCCAGCCCGCCGCACGCGCCGGCCAGCCCGGCCTGGGCCAGGCGTTGGCGCGGCGGGCCGCCATCGAGCGCGCGCCAGGCCAGCCCGATCGCCAGCATGGTCAGCGGCGGGCCGAGCGTGGCCGCGAAGGCGAGCCGGCTCAGCGCGACATGCCAGACCGAGGCCGCCAGCAGGGCCGCGGACAGCAGGGCCGCGCGCGCGCCGAACAGCGGGCGCGCCAGCCAGTAGGCCACCAGCGGCGTCAGCGCGCCCGCCAGCGCCGGGGCGAGCCGCACGGTCCAGGGGTGGTTGCCGAACAGGCTGATCGGGGCGGCGGCCAGGTAGAACAGCAGCGCCGGGATATCGGCCACCACCGGCACGTACACCGGGCGGTAGGTCGGGTCGCGCAAGATGCGCAGCGCCAGCAGGCCGTGGCGGGCCTCGTCGCGCCACATGCCGAGCGGCAGGCCATCCAGCGCCACCAGGCGCAGCGCCAGCGCCACCAGGGTAGCGCCGAGCAGCGCCAGCATCACCGCGCGGCGACCGGGCTGCGTCTGCGCGACCGGCAGGCGCGGGCGGGCCGCCACCAGGGCGACGCCCCCGCCGAGGATCAGCGCCCAGCCGATCGCGCTCGACCAGGGCTGCTGCAGCGGCAGGAGCAGCTGTGCGCCGACGACCGCCAGCAGCCCCAGCGCCGGCAGGGCGCTGCCGTCGCCGGAGCTTCGCCGGAGCGCCCGAACAAGCCACGGCGCGACGATCGCGCAGCAGGCCACCAGCAGCGCCAGCCACAGGTTCGGCAGCCAGTAGGCCACCTGCCCCGGCGCGGCCACCAGCCCGGCGCCAAGCGCCAGCGTCAGCGCCAACGTCACCGCCCAGGCCAGGCGCGCGCGCGCGAGTGCGCCGCGCAGGGCCAGGAAGACCAGCAGGCCGAGCAGCACCAGAAACACCAGCCGGCCCGCGTCGGGCAGCCGATCGAGCGGCGAGAGCGGGAGCTGGACCGCATCCAGCCTGCTCAGGACCACGCCCAGGTCGCGCGGGTCGTTCTTGAACACACTGTGAGAGGTCTGGAGAGACACCGAGGGCGCCTGGTCGCCGCGCGGCAGGGCCGGGAGCAGCGCCTGGTAGATCCGCCAGCTGCTCGAGCTGACCGCGAAGGGCGTCTGCTGCGAGCCGCCGATCGTCAGCTGCGCGGGCGGCTGGCCCGGCTCGCGCACGGAGGTGAGGCGCAGGCGAACGAGCGCCGGCGCGCGCTGCTCGAATCCGAACAGCGACAGCGCGGAGTCCACGCCCGACCAGCGAAAGCTCTCGGTCGCATTTTGCTCGACTGGCCAGAAGCCGACCAGGTAGCGCGGCGCGCCGGCCGAGTCGGCCTCGACGTGCAGCTGGGGGCGGGCGGCCCACGTCGCCGCGACGACGACCAGGGCGAGCAGCGCCGCCAGGGCGAGCAGCTCGATCGGCCGCGCGCCGCCAGGCAGCCCGGGCGCCCGATCAGCGCGGCCCGCCGCTGGAAGCTCGGTCGTGGAGCCTCGTGGTGATCGCGATTGCATGGCGATCCATCATCCTGCACAAACCGCACATCAACGTACCAAAACAGGGGTTGCTTCGCCGGCGATTATACCATAGACATGGTCCAGATGCGCCAGATCACCCGCGCCCCTGGCAGAGGAAGGGGCCGGGGTTTTGGCCGAGCCGAAACCCCGGCCCAATCAAGAAACCCCCTCTCCCGGCTGGGAGAGGGGGCAGGGGGTGAGGGAAATAGCCAACCGCAAACTACAAGTGCGCTAGGCTGCCCGGTCAGCCATCACCCGGCCGCGCAGGCTGAGCCAGGACTTCGGCATCACAACCTTCACGCCGCGCGGCGCCACGCGCACGAACCGGCCGCGCACCTGCTCCCAGCGGTCGAGCAGGTCGACGGCGCGCTGGCTGCCGGTCACCTCGAGGTGGCGCAGCAGCAGCATGCGGATGTTGGTCTCATCCTCGTCGCCGAGCTCGCCGAGCTGGACCAGATCGGTGTTGCAGCGCGACGCGAAGCTGCCGTCCTCGTCGTAGACGTAGGCGATGCCGCCGGTCATGCCGGCCGCGAAGTTCCGGCCGGTCACGCCGAGCACCAGCACCACGCCGCCGGTCATATACTCGCAGCCGTGGTCGCCCAGGCCCTCGACCACCGCGACCGCGCCGCTATTGCGGACGCCGAAGCGCTCGCCGGCCCGGCCCGCCGCGAACAGCGCGCCGCCGGTGGCGCCGTACAGCACCGTGTTGCCGATGATCGTGTTCTCGTGGCTGGTGTAGCGCGCCGCCGCGGCCGGCCGCACGACGATCTCGCCGCCGCCCATGCCCTTGCCGACATAGTCGTTCGACTCGCCCTCGAGCAGCATCCGCACGCCAGGCGCCAGGAACGCGCCGAAGCTCTGGCCGGCGCTGCCGGTGAAGCGCAGCGTGATCGTGCCCTCGGGCAGGCCGGCCTCGCCGTGGCGCGCGCCGATCTCGCCCGAGAGCGTCGCGCCGACCGTGCGCTCGCAGTTGCCGATCGTGTAGCGCAGATCGACCGTCTGCCCCTGATCGAGCGCCGGGGCCGCGTCGCGCAGCAGCCGCGCGTTCAGCTCGCTGGTGCCGATGCGCCCGTTCCAGCGCTGGGTGTTGCGGATCGGCTCGCCCTCGCGGTCGAAGCGCTCCAGCAGCGGCCGCAGGCTGATCCGATCGGACTCGCCGTAGCCGCGCCGAACCTGGCGCAGCAGCTCGGTCCGGCCGATCACCTCGTCGAGCGAGCGGGCGCCCAGCGCGGCCAGGATCTCGCGGACCTCCTGGGCGATATGCAGGAAGAAGTGCATCACATGCTCGGGCGTGCCGCTGAACTTGGCGCGCAGCTCCGGCCGCTGCGTCGCGATGCCGACCGGGCAGTTGTTGGTATGACAGGTGCGCGCCATCACGCAGCCCTCGGCCACCAGCGCGGCCGTGCCGAACGAGTACTCGTCGGCGCCGAGCAGCGCGGCCATCACCACGTCGCGCCCGGTCTTGAGGCCGCCGTCGGCGCGCAGGCGCACTCGCCCGCGCAGGCCGTTCAGCACCAGCGTCTGCTGGGCCTCGGCCAGGCCCAGCTCCCAGTTGACGCCGGCGTTCTTGATCGACGACAGCGGCGACGCCCCGGTGCCGCCCGAGTGGCCGCTGATCAGGATCAGGTCGGCGCCGCCCTTGGCCACGCCGGCCGCGACCGTGCCCACGCCGGCCTCGGCCACCAGCTTGACCGACACGGCCGCGCGCGGGTTGACCTGCTTGAGGTCGTAGATCAGCTGCGCCAGGTCCTCGATGCTGTAGATATCGTGGTGCGGCGGCGGCGAGATCAGCTGGACGCCCGGCGTCGTGTGGCGGATGCGGCCGATCTCCTCGGTCACCTTGTGGCCGGGCAGCTGGCCGCCCTCGCCCGGCTTCGAGCCCTGGGCCATCTTGATCTGCAGCTCGCTGGCCGAGGCCAGGTAGGCCGGCGTGACGCCGAAGCGCCCCGAGGCGACCTGCTTGATCGGGCTGTTGCGCTCGTCCTGGTAGCGCGCCGGGTCCTCGCCGCCCTCGCCCGAGTTGCTCAGCCCGCCCAGCCGGTTCATCGCGATCGCCAGAGTCGCGTGCGCCTCGCTGCTGGTCGATCCGTGCGACATCGCGGCGGTCGAGAAGCGCGTGACGATCGTTTCGACCGGCTCCACCTCATCCAAGGAGACAGGGGACAGGGAACAGGGAACAGGTTGTGCAGACTCACTGTCACCTGTCACCTGTAACCTGTCACCTACGAAGTCGAGCAGGTCGCGCAATTCCGTCGGCGGGCGCTTGTGGACCAGGTCGCTATACGCGCGGTAGGCCGCGTAGTCGCCGCCGCCGGCCGCCCGCTGCAGCGCGTGCACGACCGCCGGGGAGAAGGTGTGGTAGTCGCCGTCCTTCTTGAACTTATAGAAGCCGGGGTGCGGCAGCGAGGTGCGGCTCGCCACCAGCGGCAGCCGGTTGGCGAACGCCGCGTCGTGGTGGCCGAGCACGTCGGCGGCCAGCTTCTCCAGCCCGACCCCGCCGAGTCGCGCGGGCGTCCCAGCGAAGTAGCGATCGACCAGATCGTCCGCCAGGCCGATCGTCTCGAAGATCTGCGCCCCGCAGTAGCTGTCGACCGTCGCGATGCCGATCTTCGACATGATCTTGAGCAGGCCCTTCTCAAGCGCGTGGATGTAGTTCAGCTCGGCCTCGTCGGCCAGCTCCGCCGGCGAGCGGCGGTCCGCCTCTCCCTCCGGCTCCTGGCTCTTGCCGCGCACCTCGTCGCGCTCGACCGCCAGGTTGCGCACGGTGGCGAGCGCGAGGTAGGGGTTGACCGCCTCGGCGCCCATGCCGACCAGGCAGGCCAGGTGGTGGACCTCGCGCGGCTCGCCGCTCTCGACGATCAGGCTGACGCTGGTGCGCAGCCCGCGCCGGATGAGGTGCTGGTGCACCGCGCCCAGGGCCAGCAGCGGCGGAATCGGGGCGCTGTTCTCGTCGACTCCGCGGTCGCTGATGATCAGCAGCACTTTGTCGGCAATCACGCCGGCCTCGGCCTCGCGGCACAGCCGCTTGAGCGCCGCAGCCATCCCGATCGATCCCTCGGCGGCCGGGAAGAGCGCCCGCAGGGTCATGGTTGTGAAGGCCGGGTCGTCGATCGAGCGGATGCGGGCCAGGTGCTCGTCGGTCAGCACCGGGCTGGAGAGGCGGATCAGGTGGGCGTGCTTGGGGGCCTCTTCGAGAAAGTTGCCGCGCCGGCCGAGCGCG
This sequence comes from Candidatus Ribeiella danica, assembly GCA_016717335.1. Classification (GTDB taxonomy): domain Bacteria; phylum Chloroflexota; class Chloroflexia; order Chloroflexales; family Roseiflexaceae; genus Ribeiella; species Ribeiella danica. Next base: position 713,617 of record JADKFS010000019.1, on the reverse strand, counting down.
AACGAGAGCGACATCACCAGCTCCTCGCGCAGCGGGTCGATCGGCGGGTTGGTCACCTCGGCAAAGCGCTGCTTGAAGTAGCTGTACAGCGGGCGCGCGCGCTCGGCGAGCGCGGCCGGCGGCGTATCGTCGCCCATCGAGCCGACCGGCTCCTGGCCGTCGCGCAGCATCGGCCGCAGCACGACCGCCAGCTCCTCGGCGGTGTAGCCGAACGCATGCTGCAGCTCGCCCAGCAGCGCCGACTTGGCGGCGCGCGAGGACGACGACTCCGGCTCATGCCTTCCAGCGATATGCGCCGCGCCGGCCGGCGGGAGCACCTCCATCTGGCGCTCGAGCCACTCGGCGTAGGGCTGCTGCGCCGCAAGCGCGCCTTTGATCGCGCTGTTATCCTGGAACTGCCCGGTCCGCAGGTCGGCCGCGATCATCTGGCCGGGGCCGACCTTGCCCTTGCGCACGATCCGCGCCTCGTCGATCTCGACCGCGCCGACCTCGGAGCCGCAGATCACCAGCCCGTCGTCGGTCAGCAGGTAGCGCGCCGGCCGCAGCCCATTGCGGTCGAGCGTCAGGCCGACCACCTGCCCATCGGAGAACACCAGCGCCGCCGGGCCGTCCCACGGCTCGGTCAGGCCGGCGTGGTACTGGTAGAACGCGCGCCAGGACGAGTCCATATCCTGAACTCGCTCCCAGGCCTCGGGCACCAGCATCGTCAGCGCGTGGCGGACGTCGCGCCCGCCCATCACCAGCAGCTCGAGCACATTGTCGAGCATCGCCGAGTCGCTGCCGTTCGTGTCGACCACCGGCCCGAGCCGGGCCACTGCCGAGGCAAGCGGGGCGCCGCCGGCGAGCGGGGCGCCCTTGTCATCGGTGTTGAAATCCGTATTGTGCTGCCACTCGGCCTCGCGCGCGCGCATCCAGGTAATGTTGCCCTGCAGCGTATTGATCTCGCCGTTGTGCGAGAGCAGGCGGAACGGCTGGGCGCGCTCCCAGGTCGGGAAGGTGTTGGTCGAGTAGCGCTGGTGGAACACCGCGATCGCGGTCGTATAGTCGGGGTCGTTCAGATCGGCGTAGAAGTGCGGCAGCGCCGGGGCGACCAGCAGGCCCTTGTAGACGATCGTGCGGCTGGAGAGCGAGGGGATCGAGAAGCCCTCGAGCTGCTGCGCGCGCGCCGCCGACTCGATCGCCTTGCGCGCCAGGTAGAGCGCCCGCTCGTAGCCGTCGGCCGAGAGCCGGGAGTGCTTGCCGACCAGCGCCTGCTCGATCGCCGGGTGCGTCTCGCGCGCGCCCTCGCCGAGCGCCGTATCGTCGACCGGCACCACGCGCCAGCCGAGCAGCCGCAGGCCGTACTGCGCCAGGCCCTGCTCGATCAGCCGGCGCGCCGTGGCGCGCTGGTCGCCGTCGCGCGGCAAAAACAGCATGCCGACCGCCAGGTCGTCGACCGGGTAGGCGATGCCGAGCAGCGCCATCTCACGGGCAAAGAAGGCGCGCGGGATCTGAGTCAGCACGCCGGCGCCATCGCCGCTCTTGCCATCGGCGCCGACGCCGCCGCGATGGGCCATATTGCCCACCGCAGTCAGCGCCATGCGCAAAATATCGTGGCTCGCCGCTCCGGAGAGCCGCGCGACGAACCCGATACCACAGGCGTCGTGCTCAAACCGTGGATCATACAGTCCACGTCGTGATGGCTGTCGAGAAGTCGGCATGTTCATAACCCCTCTAAATTGCACGGACTATAGAAGGAAGCCCCCCGCGCGTGGCCCGCCGGACGATCGGCGGGCGGAGGGGCGCCACAGAAAAGACACGCGGGTGCGCCGCCGGCGTAGCGGCGGTAGCGACGCGGGGATGCAGTCGCCACGTACGCCGAGGGAAGCTCCGTCGTGGAGCGGTGATATCGTCAGTCGTCGCCGATCCCGGTTGAGCACCATTGCGGGGAGGTGCCGCTGCGCCGTCGCGGGCGCTTGCGCAGCACCAGGGAACAAAAAACCCACAGCCAACCCTCGCACTACGAGGGAGCTGCGGGCGTCTTCGCAAACCGCAAAAAAATTGGTTAAAAGAAACTATACGTGATGGGAATGGCTTTGTCAATAGGTTTGTACAGCCGTTCACAGCTACCGATCTAATCTCTGTAGAGATCATCCGAAGACATGCGTTCGGTTTTTGTTGTATTTCTTTATCAATAAACTCTATAATGGCTTCATTATGTCTAATATCGGCAAGTTTTCGTATAAGATTGACAACGAGGCATACCCTGCTTACCCACACCGCCTGCCCTCTCCAGCAGGCGGGAGAGGGGGTTATGCTTCTGACCCCCGAGTGCGGCTGTGTAGCGGCCGCACCCAGGGGCCAGAAGGAGCTAAACAGTGGGGTGAGAACTTACAGCGCAGTGGGAGGCGCGAAGAGTATCACAGCCCCAGCAGGAGCTTGGCGATCAGCAGATAGATCGCCAGCCCGGTCGCGTCGACGAGCGTAGTGATCAGCGGCGCCGAGACGGTCGCCGGGTCGATGCCGAGCTTCTGGGCGCCGAGCGGGACCAGCGCGCCGATGATGTTGGCCCAGGTGCAGATCGCGATGATCGTCAGCGCGACGACCGCCGCCAGCAGGAGCGGGGTTCCGGTCGCGAGCGCCCACACCAGCGCCACGCTGCCGAGCAAGACGCCGAGCAGCAGGCCGCTGCTCAGCTCGCGCGCGAGCACGCGCCAGGCATCGCGCAGCCGGATCTCGCCGAGCGCCAGGCCGCGGATCACCGTGGAGACGGTCTGCGCGCCGGTGTTGCCGCCGGTGCCGATCAGCAGCGGGATGAAGACCGACAGCTGGATCGCCGCGGCCAGCTCGCCCTCGAACAGCCGCAGCACGCCGCTCGTGAGCGTGCCCGCCAAAAACAGAAACAGCAGCCAGACCACGCGCCGGCGCACCGAGCGGGCGATCGGCACGGTGAAGTAGGGCTGGTCCATACCCCCGCCGCTCTCGATGCCGCCGAAGCGCAGCACATCCTCGGTGCCCTCGGAGACCAGCACATCGATCACGTCGTCCACTGTAATGATGCCCAGCATATGCCCCTCGGGCGCGACCACCGGCAGGGCCAGCACATCATAGCGCGCGACCAGCCGCGCGACCTCCTCCTGGTCGGTCGACGGTACAACCGTCACGACGTTGGCGCTCATGATCTCGTCGAGGCGCCGGTCAAGCGGAGCGGTGATCACGCTGCGCAGCGAGACCACGCCGAGCAATTGCCGCGCCGGGCCGAGCACGTACAGGTCGGACAGGGTCTCGATCTCCGGATCGATCAGCCGCAGGTAGGCGATCGCCTCGGCGGTGGTCATCTCGGGCCGCACCCGCACGAACTTGTCGGTCATCAGCCGGCCGGCGCTCTGCGGCGGGTAGCTCAGCAGGGCGCGCACCTCGGCGGCGTCGTCGGGCTCCATCGCCGCCAGCAGGGCCTGCTGACGCTCGGGCACATCCTCGGACAAGATCTCGGCTACGTCGTCCATCGGCAGCTGGTCGAGCAGGTCGCCGGCCTGCTCGGCCGGCAAATGCTCCAGCAGCTCGCGCGTCACGTCGCTGCTGGTCTCGCCCAGGACGCTGGCGGCATGGCGCGGCGAGAGCAGCCGGAAGACCTTGGCCTTGTCGTCGTCGTCGAGCCGGTCGATCACGTCGGCGACATCGGCGGGGTGCCGGTTCGCCAGCAGCACCCGCAGCCCTTCGAGATCGCCGCTCTCCAGCACCTTGCGGACACGCTGCTCGAGCGCCTCGACCCAGGTGATCGTCCCGGTGCTCATGCGGACACCTCCAGCTCGGCCAGCCAGGGCAGCAGCGCGTCGACCAGCGCGTCGGCGTGGGTCTTGACCAGCCAGTGACCGGCGTGCGGCAGTATGCGCAGAGTCGCCCGCGGGATCAGCCGGGCCAGCTCGCGGGCGTGGTGCGCCGGAGCTGTCGTGTCGCGCTCGCCGGCCACCACCAGGGCTGGGCAGCCCAGCTCGGGCAACCAGGAGCGGCTATCGAACGAGAGCAGCGCGCGGGCCACCGGCGCGACCCGCCCGCCGTGGTTCGCGGCGATCACATCGTGGACGAAGCCCGCTTCGCCGGCCGGCGCGCCGCGCGCCGCCAGCGCGGCCATGCTCCGCGAGCCGAGCAGCCGAAACAGCTCGGGGCGCAGGCGGGCCTCGACATGCTCGCGCAGCGTCGCGGCGCCGCGCGCGTAGGAGCAGACCAGCGCTAGCCCGCGCACGCGATCGGGGTAGTCGTGGGCGACCTGCTGCGCGACCGCCCCGCCGGTGGCGTGGCCGATCAGGACGCACGACGAGCGGCCGAGCATATCCAGCAGGTTCTCAATATCGGCCGCCAGGCGCGCCACGCTGTCGGGGCCGGGCAGGCGGCGGCTGTGGCCGTGGCCGCGCAGATCGGGGACGATCACCTGGTAGCGTGCGGCGAGCCGGGGCAGCAGCGGCTGGAACACCGCGCCGCTGGCGCCGATACCGTGGACGAGCAGCAGCGGCGTGCCGCTGCCGTGAACCTCGCAGTAGAGCGCCGACGCGCGGCGGCTGGCCGCGATCGAGCGAGGGGCAAGTGTCGCCATAACTGTCCTCCAAATGTGTCACGCCGGCAAACAAGGCCAGCGCTGCGGAGCGGCGCGGGGTGGAGCTCGCGCCGGCGTGACTGGAGGACACAAAAAGACGCCCCCACGACCTCGCGGTGTGGGGGCGCACGCAGCCGGCAGACGCCGTCGAATTAAGCGACGGCGCCGGGCGCAGGCAGCGATGGCCAGATCACAGCGCGAGCACACCAGCGCGCGGCGCCAACAGCACGCCGCGAGCAAGAATGACTAGCGTCCATATAACTCCACAAAAAGCCCCCTCGGGCAAGCCCAAGGGGGTATGCAGCTGCGAGCGCTCAAATAACGCCCCGATGCATCTCCCCTGCTTGAGCTTTGGCACTGCACAGCGTAGCTTCACCGCAGTCGCATTAGAGCGAGCCTTAGCTCGGACCGCCCTGGTCACCCCTGAGCGTCTTTCGACGGGCCGGGGCAGCGACCTGTGTCTGTACAGACGCCGCACCTAACGAGAGAACGCGAACGCCTTGCCGGCATGTGCCGGCAGTATCGAGTATACACCTTGCCGAAGGGCATGTCAAGGATATTGTGAAAAGTTTGACAAAATATTCAGAGATCACCTCACCCCTCCCGCAAGCGCGGAGGGGTTCACAAAGGTGGTGGTGTGTGGCGCGCTCTGCGCGCCACACACCACCACCAAAACTATCCCCCGCCCCCGGTGAGGGAGCGGGGGGTGAAGGGGAACAGCGGCTGTTAGCTTACGGGAGCCGTGACACCGCTAGGCGCGCCGACCGGCTCAAGCACCTGGCCGCCCGGCACCGCGACGCCGTCGGTCACGTAGCCTTCCTCGCCCATCTCGGGCATATCCAGGCCGGCGACCTCGTCCTCGGCACGGCTGCGCAGCAGGCCGGCGCGCTTGAGGGCCGCGAAGAAGACGTACGACAGGCCGAACGCGAAGATCGACACGGTTGCAGCCTCGAGCACCTGCGGCAGAACCTGGCCGAAGCTGCCGCCGACGATGCCGGTGACCGGGGAAGACATGCCATTCCAGCCGGCCGTGTCGGGGTTGCCGACCGCGAAGATGCCGACCGCCAGCACGCCCCACATCCCGTTGACGAAGTGCACCGGCACTGCGCCGACCGGGTCGTCGATCTTGGCCTTCTCCAGCCAGACGCTCGCCAAGCAGACCAGCACGCCGGCGACCAGGCCGATGATCACCGCGCCCCAGGGATCGACGAAGGCGCACGGCGCCGTGATGGCGACCAGGCCGGCCAGGATGCCGTTGACCGACATGCCAGGGGCCGGCTTCTTGGTCGGGCCGAACAGCCACATGTAGGTCATCGTGCTCACGCCGCCCGCCGCGCCGGCCAGCAGCGTATTGACCGCCGCGATAGCCGTCAGGTTGATCGGGATCATCGAAGCTGCGGTCGTCACATTGCCGCTGGCGTCGGTCGCCGCCGGCAGCACCACGCCGATCGCCGAGCCGGGGTTGAAACCGAACCAGCCGAAGAACAGGATGATCGTCCCCAGGATGCCCATCGGGATGTTATGGCCGGCGATCGTGTTGGCGCTGCCGTCCTTGTTGAACTTGCCGATGCGCGGCCCGAGCACCATCGCGATCGCCAGGCCGACTGCACCACCCGTCATGTGGACGGGGCCGGAGCCGGCGAAATCGACCGCGCCGTTGCCGATGCCCATCGAGCGGCCCAGGTTGGCCAGCCAGCCGCCGCCCCAGATCCAGTTGCCGACGATCGGGTAGACGAGCATGCTGACCCAGAAGCTCATAATCACGAAGCCGATGAACTTGATGCGCTCGGCGCCCGAGCCGGTCGGGATGGTCGCCGCGGTGTCCATGAACACCATCTGGAACAGGAAGAACGCCAGGATGCCGGCTGCGCCGACGCCGATGCCCTGCAAAAAGAAGCCGGACGTGCCGAGGACGCCGAACTGCTCGCCCAGGCGAATACCGCTGCTGAGCGCGTCGCCCCAGGAGCCGAGCGTCAGCGGCGAGAAGGCCCACGGGCCAGCGACGGCGCCAGCTGTCGCAACTTCGGGATACGCATGGTTAACCGCGCCGAACTGGAACGCGAACCCGCAGATCCAGTAGCCGATCGCGCCGATACAGAACACCATCATGTTCATGAGCATGGTGTGCGCGACGTTCTTAGCGCGGGTGAAGCCGGTCTCGACCAGCGCGAAGCCGGCCTGCATGAAGAATACCAGGAACCCTGCCAGGAGCAGCCAGAGGATGTTCGTGGCTGTTGTGAGGAGCTGTAGCTGATCATTCATCGGGATAACTTCCTTTCGCTTCTTTAACCTCGTCGTATCACGGTGCGGCGTTCGACGTAACAGGGACTCCTGCGATAACATCTGCGTTATCTTGTCGAACTGCGCGCCTGACTACGGCGACCCTTTGGCAACGTGGCCGCCCATCAGACGGGGATGGGTGCAGCGGTGGCCCGGCCGCTGCAGTAAGCGATGTTTCCTTAGGTGGCCTCCTTCCTTCTTCCCTGCATCTCTCTCTAGCGCTCGTACAGAGTAAACAGTCGTCAGTAGTCGATAGTCAGGCGATGGCATACCAGAGCCGGATAGCGCCTTCGTATGCACGAATAGCTTGCCTGGAGCAGACTAGTACAGCCTTCCGGAAAAGCGTGCCAGTTGTCGCCAGTTGGTGCTGCAGTTCTGCGGCCACGGAACTGCAGCACCGCAGAACCGCAGAACCGATCGTGGCAGCCCAAACCCGATACGAACTTCCGGAACCTTGCACTGGCGCTTAATCCGCGAAAGCCTCCGCAACCAGAGTCACGACCGGCTCGTGCGCCGGGTGTGCCGCGGGCTTGCCCGACGCAAATGCCATGCGCAGCAGCGGCGGCGTGACCAGCGTCGTCGCCAGCGTGACGACGACCAGGACCGAGAACAGCCCGCTGTCCAGCAGGCCAGCCGCGAGCCCGGCGCCGGCGATCACCAGCGCGACCTCGCCGCGAGAAATCATGCCGATGCCGATCTGGTAGGCCGAGCGCGGCACGAAGCCGCCCAGCCACGCGCCGACGCCCCCACCGACGACCTTGGTGGCAACCGCCACGACGATCAGAACGACGGTCAGGATCGGGGCGGCGATCAGGCCTTCGGCGTGAGCCTGCAGGCCGATATTGATGAAGAAGATCGGGATGAAGAAGCCGTAGCCGAGCGCGGCGGTGCCGTGATGGATGATATGGCTCTCGTCGGCGTGCCGCGCGACCACAACTCCAAGCAGGTAGGCGCCGGTGATCGTAGCCACGCTGCCGAGCGCCTCGGCCGACCAGGCGTAGATCAGCACCATCCCGAGCAGCAGCGCCAGGCTAGCCTCGCGGTGGTGCAGGTGGCGCTCCCAGCGCACCAGCACCGGCACGACCTTATCGCCGATGATCCAGGCGATCGGGAAGAACAGCACCATCTTGCCGAGGGTCAGGAACATGTTGCCCTCGCCGGAGAGGCTCATCACCACGGCGAACACCAGCACGCCCAGCACGTCGTCGATGATCGCGGCGCCGAGGATGGTCGAGCCCTCGCGCGAGCGCAGCCGGCCGAGCTCGCGCAGCGTCTGCGCAGAGATGCTCACGCTGGTGGCCGTCAGCACCGCGCCGAGGAACAGCGCGTGGTGCCACTCCATCCCAAACGCCCGGCCGATCAGGAGCCCGCCGCCGAGCGGTAGGATCACGCCGCCGATCGCGGTCAGGGTCGAGGCCTTGCCGGCCTGCCGCATCGCCGCAGTGTCGGTCTCGAGGCCGGCCATGAACATCAGCAGGATCACGCCGATATCGGCAAACAGCTGGAAGGTCTCGTTCGGCGAAAGCAGGCCCAGCAACGACGGCCCGAGCGCGAGGCCCAGCAGCAGCTCGCCGAAGACCGCCGGAAGACCGAAGCGGTGGCTGAGCTGCGCGGCCGCCTTCGCCCCGACCAGGATGGCCGCGAGCGGGAGCAGCATATTCAGCGTCTCATGCATCCCGATTCCTCATCTCTGTTAAGAGCGGCGCCGGGCAGATCACTGATGATCCGTCCGGCGCCGCTTCGTTGCACGCAGTATTCCAAGAATATAAACTTGCTGTGGCTATGATAGTTTGATAGCGCCGATGGCGCTACGGCTAGAGTTTCTAAATTGTTTATTTTGTCTTTTGGATCTTTTGTACAAATTGGTGATTTTTCGTTCACGGTGGGGTGATGCGCTTGATCACCCCACCCCCTGCCCCCGCCCTGCCAGGGGCGGGGGTGAACAATGCCTGGCCTCGGGGTTTCGGCGGAGCCGAAACCCCGAGGCCAGGCAAGAATTCGCCCGCTCCCTTTCTGGGGAAGAGGGGACACTGGTTCAGACGGGATCTGAGGGCTAGCGCGCCAGCTCCGCGACAAGCTGCCGCAGCGCCGCCTCAAGCACGTCGATCGCGCGCAGGTACTCGGCCACCTCGACGTGCTCGTCGGGCGTGTGGTCGAGGCTCGAGTCGCCCGGGCCGTAGGCCAGGATGGGGCAGCGCCAGGCCGGACCGACGACGTTCATATCCGAGGTGCCAGTCTTGAGCAGGAAGCCGGGCGCGCCGCCGGCCGCGCGCACGCCCTTGAGAAAGGCGCGCACCAGCGGGTTGTTCTTGTCGCCGCGGTAGGCCCGGCAGCCGCCGCGAAACTGCAGCCGGCCGCCCAGCCCATCGGCGGCCAGCTCCCGCGCCAGCGCGTCGGGGTCGACGTCGAGCGGCAGGCGAATGCCGATCGTCAGCTCGGCCCAGTCGGTCAGCCCGTCGCTGCCGGAGGAGATCGCCCGCAGCGAGGGCAGCAACTGGTCGAACAGCTGCGCCTTGTCGGCGTTGTGCGCGGCGCAGCGGGCCTGGACGCCGTTCCAGAAGGCGACAGCGCGCTCGGCCACGGCAGCCTCGCGGCCAGCGCTGTGGGCCATCGGCTGCTCCCAGCGGCCCTCGGCCAGCAGGCGGCCCTTGTAGCCGAGCGTCAGCCGGTCCCAGCCGCTCGGCTCGCCGATCACGCAGGCGGCCGGCGCGTAGCGGTCGACCACATAGTGCGCGCCCTTCGAGGAGGCGGCCTCCTCCTCGACCGCGCCGACCAGCACCAGGCGCGCGCGCAGGTCGTCCGACGCGGCCAGCCGCGCCGCGGCCGCGACGAACGTGGCGAACGGCCCCTTGGCGTCGACCGAGCCGCGCCCGTAGAGCCGACCGCCCTCGACCCGCACCGGCACGATGCCCGGCACTGTGTCGATGTGGCCGAGCAGGACGATCTGCGGGCCGTCGCCGGCCTCGCCGACGGCGTTGCCCGCGCCGTCGACGTAGCTGTGGAAGCCAAGCACCCGCATCTGTCCGACCAGAAAGCCGGCCACGTCGGCCTCCTGGCCGGAGAGGCTGGGGATGCGCAGCGTTTGTTCGAGCAGTGCGACGGGGTCGAAGGCAGGCTGGTTACTCATGTTCAGCTCCTCTCATTTCTACTCAGGCGCAGGGCTGTTTCTGATAGATGAAATCCCGAGGCATCATTGGCCCTCGCCCCCTGCCCCCCGCTCCCAGAACGGGAGAGGGGGACGCCTGATGCGCCGCAGGTTGCGATTGCGCAACCTGCGGTGGTAGTTCGATTACACATAATTGACAAAAGCCGTGTATAATACGAACAATCTATTTTCAAGAAGCAAAATCCCCAGCTCTAGCAACGGCGATCCGCGCAGCAGCGCTGTCTTGCCCATGCGCCGCCCACGCATGGCACCTTCAGCGCAGGCAACCACACCGTGTCTACGGAAGATTCACGGAGGTCTATGTGCTGAGTCAACACGGCCGGGTACGCATCGAGCAGCGACGCATCCGAGTCGCACACGCCAACATCGCCTACCAGGTTGCGGGGGACGGGCCGCCGCTGGTGCTGATCCACGGCCTGTCCGGCTCCAGCCGCTGGTGGGAGCGCAACATCCCAGCGCTCGCCCAGCGCTACCGCGTGCATGTCGTCGATCTGATCGGGTTCGGCGCCAGCCGGGCCAGGCACTCCTTTGTACTGAAGGACGCGGCGGCCTACCTAGCCGCCTGGATGGACCAGCTCGGCCTGCACCAGGCCCACATGGTCGGGCACTCGATGGGCGCCGTGATCGCAGCCGACCTCGCCGCCGATTTCCCGGATCGGGTCGACCGGCTGGTGCTGGTCGACGCGGCCATGTTCGTCGCCGAGCAAGACCCGCTCGCGCACGCGCTGGGCGTGATCCAGGAGTTCGGCCTGCACCAGCCCCATTTTCTCCCGATTCTGCTGGGCGACGCGTTCCAGGCCGGCCTGTTTACGCTCACCAAGGCGGCCGCCGAGCTGCTGACCACCGATATCACCCCCAAGCTGCAGCACATCAGCGTGCCCACGCTGGTGATCTGGGGCCAGCACGACACCATCACGCCGCCCGAGGCGGGCTGGCGGCTCTGCCGCGCGCTGCCGAACGGGCGCATGATCATCGTGAGAGGCGCCGGGCACAACCCGATGTGGGAGCGCCCGAGCGCGTTCAACGAGGCGATCCTCAACTTCTTCGAGCAGCCGGCCACCAGCGCCGAGACGGCCTACGACAGCGGGGCGCCCGAGCCGGCCGGCATGCGGTTCCTTGAGGGCGCCCAGGGCAGCGCCTAGCGTCAGTACGCAGCCGGCAGTCGGCGGTTTGCAATGCGCCGCCACTGCCGACTGCCAACTGCCAACAGCGGACTGCACCGACGTACGGGTTGCCATGACGCCACACGCATTCTACCCCAGCACCTCGGCAATCGCCGCGACCACCCGGTCGATCTGATCGTACTCGATCACTAGCGGCGGGAGCAGCCGCAGCACGTTCGGCCCGGCCGGCAGCGCCAGCACGCCGCGCTCCATCAGCGCCGCCAGGAAGGGCTGCACACGCTCCTTCAGCTCTAGCCCGATCAGCAGGCCCAGACCGCGCACCTCGCGCACGCGCGGCAGCCGCAGCGCCCGCAGCCGTTCGATGGTGTATTGCCCCTTTTCGGCAGCCTGGCGCGGCAGATCGCGATCGACCAGCTCGCGCAGCGCCGCCCGCGCAGCCGCGCAGGCCAGCGGCCCGCCGCCGAAGGTCGAGCCGTGGCTGCCCTGCGGCAGCGCGCCGAAGCGCCCCTGGATGGCGACCGCGCCCATTGGCAGCCCGCCGGCGATCGACTTGGCCAGCGCCAGCAGGTCGGGCGCGAGGCCGTAGTGCTCGCAGGCCCACAGCCTGCCGGTGCGCCCGAAGCCGGTCTGCACCTCGTCGACCACCAGCAGCGCGCCGCGCTCGCGGCAGATCCGCTGCGCCGCGGCCACGTACTCGGCGCCGGCCGGGCGCACGCCGCCCTCGCCCTGGACCAGCTCCAGCACCACCGCCGCAGTCGTCTCGCCCACCGCCGCGTCGAGCGCGTCGATCCGATCGTAGGGGACGTGCGCGAAGCCGGCCAGCAGCGGCGCGAACGGCTCGCGGTACTTCGGCTCCCAGGTGGCCGAGAGCGCGCCCATCGTGCGCCCGTGGAAGCCGCGCACGGCCGCGACCGCGCCGGTCCGGCCGGTCAGCAGGCGCGCCAGCTTGATCGCGCCCTCGATCGCCTCGGCGCCGGAGTTGCACAGGAACACGCGCTCCAGCCCCTCCGGCAGCAGCGCCGTCAGCTCCGCGAGGTAGGCCGCGCGCTGGTCGTTGTAGAAGATCTCGGGGCAGGTCATCAGCAGGCCGGCCTGCTCGCGGATCGCCGCGACGACGGCGGGGTTGGCGTGGCCGAGGTTGGCCGAGCCCTGGCCGCCCACGCAGTCGACGTACTCGCGGCCGTCGGCGTCCCACAGGCGCGCGCCCTCGCCGCGTACGATCGCGAGCGCGCGCTTGGGGTACACGCCGCTGGTGTGGGCCGACTCGGCCTCAATGATGGCCTGGCTCGAAGCGTTGTGTGGTATCATGCTGCTATCCTTATGCAAGAGATCCCGCGATGGCAACCGACCGGCGCGCTGCAATTGAACAGATCTGCCGCTCGTTCGGCGTATCGATTCTCTACTCGTTCGGCAGCCGCGGGCGGGGGCTGCACGGGGCGTGTTCTGGTCGGCGACGGATATAGTTCGGCTGGCAATAGCGCTCGAAGACCAGCTGACTGCCCGCGCGTCGACTTGGTGGTCCTCAACGCAGCCGACCCGTTCCTGGCCTGCGAGGTCATTTTCCGTTTCGTCTGCTCCGCGGATAACGCGGATTTACGCGGATACACATTCATATCTGTTGTATCCGCGGATAACGCGGATTTACGCGGATACACATTCATATCTGTTGTATCCGCGGATAATGCGGATTTACACGGATAACCTTTTGTATGTCTATCGTAATCCGCGCTAGCTGCGGATCAATAGCAATTCGAGGTCACGATGCTATCCGAAGAGCTTGCCATCGTCGCCAACCTCATCCGCGGGCAGCGCCAGGCCGCCCTGGGCACCCTGCGCGACGGGGCGCCGTTCGTCTCGATGGTGGCCTACGCGGCCGAGCCAGGCTTCGACGGGTTCCTGCTGCACCTGAGCCAGCTCGCGTCGCACACCCGCCAGCTGCTGGCCGGCCCGCAGGCGGCGCTGCTGATCGCCGAGCGGGATGACGGCCGCGAGGACGTGCAGACGCTCGCGCGGATCACGCTGGTCGGCCCGGCCACGCCGATCCCGGCCGGGAGCGCCGATCACGCCGCCGCGCGCGAGCACTACCTGGCGCGCCTGCCCGCGGCCGAGCCGCTGTTCGGGTTCCCCGACTTCGCGCTGTTCCGGCTGGTGCCCGCCGAGGCGCGCTACGTCGGCGGCTTCGCGCGGGCCTACACCCTGACCCCCGCGCACCTCCGGCAGGCGGCCCGGATTCTTGCCACAGAGAGCACAGAGAGCTAGCACGCGTCTTGGGCATTCAGCCAAGCCGGACGAGGTTGCGACTGCCATATGGTTTTATTAACATCGCTGAGACACCGCTCGTTCGCCCTGCTGTGGAGCGGGCAGACGATCTCGCGCCTCGGCGACAGCCTGTACCGCGTGGCGCTGGCCTGGTGGGTGCTGGAGAAGACCGGATCGGCGGCGGCGATGGGCACCGTGCTGATCTTCTCGTTTGCGCCCATGCTGCTGTTCCTCCTGATCGGCGGCGTGGCCGTCGATCGCTTCCCGCGCCTGCGGCTGATGCTCGCCTCCGACGCGCTGCGCGGCCTCGTGGCCACAGCCATCGCGGCGCTGGCCTTCGGCGGGCAACTCGAGGTCTGGCACATCTACGTCGCGAGCATCTTCTTCGGCTTCGTGAGCGCGTTCTTTCAGCCGGCCTACAGCGCCACCATCCCCGACATCATGCCGCGCGAGTCGCTGCCCAGCGCGAACTCGCTCACGAGCCTCAGCGGCGAGATCACCGGCATCGTCGGGCCGGCGCTCGGCGCGGCGATCGTCGCGCTGTGGGGCACCTCGATGGCGTTCGCGCTCGACGCGCTGTCGTTCTTCATCTCGGCCGCCTGCATCATCCCGCTGCCGCCGCTGCCGGCGACCCACGCAGGCGAGCGGGCGACCGGCGTGCTGACCGACCTGCGCGCGGGCCTGAGCGCGGTCTTCGCGCAGCCATGGCTCTGGCTGACGATCGCGATCTTCGCGCTCGTGAACGTCACGGCCAGCGGGCCGCGCCTGGTTGCGCTGCCGTTCCTGGTGCGCGAGGGCCTGCACGCCGACGTCGGGACGCTGGGCCTGCTGCTCTCATTCGAGTCGGCCGGCCTGATGCTCGGCTCGATCTGGCTCGGGCGCAAGACCCGGCTGCGCCACCGCGGCCTGGTGGCCTACGGCGCCTCGCTGCTGGGCGGCCTGGCGATCCTGGCGATCGGCCTGCCGATCGGCGTCCCCGGCGTCGCGCTGGCCCTGCTGTTCCACGGCTTCACGACGGCGCTGTTCAGCCTGATCTGGACCAACACGCTCCAGGAGATGGTCCCGCGCGAGCTGATGGGCCGGGTGGTCAGCGTCGACATGCTCGGCTCGTTCGTGCTGCTGCCGGTCGGCTTCGGCGTCGCCGGCTGGGCGACCGACCTGCTCGGCCCGCAACTGGTCTTCCTAGCGGGCGGCGCGCTCACGATGGCGCTGATCGGATTGGGCCTGCTGCACCCGGCGATCCGCCGCCTGGACTGACAAGCTGATGGCGCTTGGGACTTGGGACTTGGGACTTGGGACTTGGGGCTTGGGATTCATCACCTCGTCACCTTGTCTCCTTGTCTCCTCGTCTCCTTGTCTCCTTGTCGCCCCTCGCGCCTCACTCGATCACGGTCCCGTGGCCCTCCAGCGCCCTGCTGATCGGCCGGTCGCTGCGCGCGTCGCCCATGACCACGCGCCCGACCCCGCCGGCCAGCGCCTCGGCCGCGCCAAGCACCTTCTTCTTCATGCGCCCCTGCGCCACCGGCAGATACTGCTCGACCTCGGCCCGCGCGATCCGCCTGATCAGCGACGACTCGTCGGGGAAGGCCCCCAGCAGGCCCGGCACGTTCGAGAGCAGCAGCAGCGCCTCGGCGCCGAGCGCGGCCGCCACCGCCGCCGCCGCACGGTCGCCATCGACGTTCAGCGCCTCGCCCGAAACGCTGCTGGCGAGCGGCGCGACCACCGGCAGGTAGCCGCCGTCGAGCAGGGTCGCCAGCAGCCCGCCGTTGACCCGCTCGACCGTGCCGGTCCAGTCGTCGCGCAGCACCTTCTGCTTGCCGTCCTCGACGATGCGGATCGCCGCCTTGCGCTGGCCCTCGAGCAGCCGCCCGTCCAGCCCCGAGAGGCCGACGGCGTTCACGCCCAGGCGCTGGAGCCGCTCGACGATCAGCTTGTTGACCTTGCCGGCGTAGGCCATCATGAAGATCTCCAGCGTGGCGCGGTCGGTGTAGCGGCTCGTATAGCCGGACGGCGAGGTCACGAAGCGCGGCGGGTGGCCCAGGCGCTCGGCCAGCAGGTTGGTCTCGTGCGAGCCGCCGTGCAGCAGCACCAGCCGCCGACCGGCCGCCCACAGCCCGGCGATATCGGCGCACAGCGCGTCGTAGTCGATCCCGGCGCCGCCGCCGACTTTGACAACAATCATCTGAGCCTCCAGTAGTCAGTAGCCAGTAGTCGGTAGTCAGAGCTGCGATGTGTCAATGCCATCGCTGGTACTGACTACTGTGTACTGACTACCGACGGCCGGCTGATAGAACAGGCCAATCAGATCCATCGCCTCCTGGTGCGTGATCCCGTTCAGCTTGATGCTGTAGCAGCGGATGAGCTGGGCGACCAGGTCGTCGACCGCCGACTCGTCGAGCGGCTGGTCATGGTCGAGCGGCTCGAGGTCTTCGAGCTGGGCGATCCGCGCGCGGATCTCGGCGGCCGGCCGCAGCGCAAGCCCGGCGCGCTCGCGCCAGTAGCGCACGTTGCTCTTGCCGCAGCCGAAGCAGGCCAGCACCGGCGTGCGCAGCGGCATGTCGTAGGGCGGCAGCGCGCCGGCGTAGGCGCTATTGCCGATGTCGACCGCCTGCTGTCCGCCGGCGCCCTCGGCCAGCGCCAGCTGGTAGGCGCGCATGGTCGTGTCGGCGTGCACGCCGCTGCCGTCGAACTCGGTGTTGGCCGAGAACGGGCTGCGGTCGAACACAAAGCCGATCTGCGACAGGATGTGGTAGAAGTAGGCGTCCATATCGCGGTAGCGGTTCACGAACAGCTCGCCCGAGCGCAGCGCGCCGAGCCGCTCGCGCATGGCCTGGCGGATCTGCGTCATCTTGCGCGGGTAGAGCAGGATCAGCCGCCGGTAGATCGCCTCGAGCAGCGAGCTGAGGCCGATCGTGCCGTTGCGCTCGCCGATCCCCAGGATCGAGAAGTCCGGCAGCATCGTGATGCCCAGCCGCATGCACAGCAGCAGCGTGTCGACGTAGACCCGGTCGGCGTTGCCGATGTCGTTGTGGATGTGGCACTCCAGGAACGAGAACGGGATGCCGACGCTCCGCAGCACGGCGATCCGGTCGCCCAGCTCGCGCAGCGTCGAGACGCCGACCGTGTCGGGGATGCCGATCCCGTCGGCCCTGAGGCCACGCTCGGCCAGCAGCGCGTGCAGGCGCGCGTAGAAGGACTCGTAGTCGTCGAGCGAGGTGCGGAAGGCATCCTCGGTGCTGATCCGCACGCTGTCGAAGCCCAGCTCGCGCGCCAGGGCGATGCTCTCGAAGGCCTTCTCGGCGATCTGGTCGATCGTCTTGCGCGCGGTGGCCTGCTTGATCTTGCTGGTGCCGATGTACAGGTGCACCCGCCGGAAGCCGGCCTCGTGCGCGGCGCGGATGTCCTCCGCGACGCAGCGGGAGTGCGCCGCGAACACGACCCCCAGCCCGGCGGCGCGGGCCCGCTCGATCAGCCGGCGGTTGAGATCCTGGCCGTAGCGGTTGGCCGGGTAGGCCGGCAGCTCGACCACCCCGACGCCGAGCGAGTCCACGAACGCGATGCTCTGCCAGGCCTGCTCCTCGCTCAGGTGAAAGCCCTGCAGCGTGCCGTCGCGCCGCTCGCCGACCGCCTGGAGCGACTCGCGGATGCTGAACACGCCGAAGCCCTGGGCCCTGAGGTAGTCGAACAGGGCGAACAGCTCGGTCGCCTCGTGGTACTGCTCGTGCGCCGGGTTCTCGCCCGCCAGGAACGGCGGCGCCGGGTGCCGCGGGGTGGTTCCGTTCAGATCATTCAATGCCATCACCCTAGCTGACCGGGCGACAAGGTGAGGGGGTGACAAGGCAAAGCTCATCGAAAAACGTCACCCGGTCACCTTGTCACCTTGTCACCTTGTCAAAGCAGCTTCTCCATCATCACATAGGTCGGCTCGGCGTAGCCCTCGTGGTAGCGCTGCTCGACCACGCCGTAGCCCATCCGCTCGTAGCGGGCGCGCAGGTGCGGCAGCGCCACCCGCACGCCCAGGCGCACGCGCGGCCGGGCCAGCTCGCGGGCGCGCCGCTCGACGTAGCCGATCAGCGCCGTGGCGATCCCGCGCCCACGCTGGTCGGGCAGCACCGCCAGCCGGCCGAGGTACACATACGCGGGCTCGGCCTTGTAGAACACGCTGCCGACCACCCGCTCGCCCAGCAGCGCCAGCACGCTGTGGCCGCTCGCCAGCTTCTCGCGCACCGTCTCGACCGTCTCCTTGTGCACGCCCGAAGGCGGGTCGAGCCGGCCGAGATACTCGCCGAAGGCCGCCTGGGTGACGGCGAAGATCGTGGCGATATCGGCGTCTGTGGCCTCGCGCAGGACGAGCGAGTAGTCAGTAGTCAGTAGTCGGTAGTCAGATAGTACCGCCTCAAGGTTGGCATCGGCGAGATATACATCATCCAGCTCACGAACTACTCTCGCACTAGATCGATCTCTCAGCCGCTTCATCAAGCCTGTGAGCATCGCGGCAATGCTATCCAATTCGTCCAGAAGCGCCCCTGTTCGTGCCTGATCGCAGTAATGCAGACGCTCTGCTATTTCAAGGGCTGCCATCGTTTCATAGGTCGATCGAAGCCCGATGCTGAGAAAGCGAGCAACGTCGTTGGAGCTATCGCTGCCTGCTCCTTCCGCGATATTGAGCGCAATAGAGACAGCCGCGCGACGAAGCTGGCTCGTGAGCCCGAATTGCTCCTCGCGAGGAAACTCTCTTGAAAGTGTGTAGATCTGTGTAGCCAGCTCCATCGCCCGCTGCCACACGATCAGCTCACGAAACTTGTGTGCCATGCACCACCCTAAACGCTAAGGCCTGGTTCAATGCTCGGGATTTCGACGTGCCGCTGTACGGGCGCGATATATCGCGCCCCTGCGCCTTTGGGGCAATGAACGGTCAAGTTCGATTGAACCATGCCTAACTACTGACTACTGACTACTGACTACTACACCGGGTGCAGCCCCGGAAACTCCAGCCCGGCGCGCTCGTCCAGCCCGCACATGAGGTTCATGCACTGCACCGCGCTGCCGGCCGCGCCCTTCATCAGGTTGTCGATCGCGGCGATGCTGACCACGCGGCCGGTCGCCTCGTCGAGCGCGAAGCCGACGTCGGCGTAGTTGCTGCCGGCCAGGATCTTCGGCTCGGGCAGGCGATAGGTGCCCTGGCGCTCGCGCACGATCCGCACGAACGGCTCGCCGCCGTAGGCCGCCCGGTAGGCCCGCCACAGATCCTTCTCGGCCAGCGGCGCGCGCGGGAAGACGTGGGCGGTCGCCAGCGCGCCGCGCACCAGCTCGACGCTGGTGATCGACAGGTGCACCCGCTCCAGCCCGGTCGCCTGGGCGATCTCGGCGGTGTGGCGGTGCCCGGTCGGCGCGAACGAGCGGACCGCGCCGCTGCGCTCGGGGTGGTGCGACGAGTCGCTCGACTGCGCGCCGCCCTCGGACGATCCGACCTTGACCTCGACCACCACGTCGCGGGCCGGGTCGAGCAGCCCGGCGCGCACGAGCGGCAGCAGCGCCAGGTTGGTGGCGGTGGCGTTGCAGCCGACCCCGCTGACGTAGCTGGCGGCGCGGATCTGCTCGCGGTGCAATTCGGGCAGGCCGTAGACGAACTTCGGCAGCCAGTCGGGCGCGGGGTGCGGCTCGCCATACCAGCGCGCGTAGGCGGCCGGGTCGCGCAGCCGGAAGTCGGCCGAGCAGTCGACGATCCGTGGCGCAAGCGCGGCGAACTGGCCGATCTTGCGGGCGGCCTGGCCGTGCGGCAGCGCCAGGAACAGCACGTCGCACGGCTCGACCTTCTCCATCGGCACGAACTGCAGGGCGGTGCGGCCGCGCAGGTTCGGGTGCGCGCCGGCAAACGGCTTGCCGGCCAGCCGCTCGGAGGTCACCTGGGCCAGCTCGACCGCCGGGTGGAACAGCAGCAGCCGCGCCAGCTCGCCGCCGACGTAGCCGCTGGCCCCTATTATCGATACTCGCATCACAATACTCTCTCCGACGTTGACAAGATGACAAGATGACAAGGTGACAAGGTGACCGGGTGACCGGGTGACCGGGTGACCGGTGACAAGATGACAAGATGACAAGATGACAAGATGACAAGGTGACAAGGTGACACCCTAACTACTTTTGTCTCCTTGTCTCCCCATCTCCTTGTCTCCTTGTCTCCCCAGACGGGCGAAATACCACAGCAGCGCGGTGAGCGACAGGCCGTCGCGGATCCGGTTGGCGTCGATCAGGGCCCAGACCTCGTCGCGGCCGAGCCAGGCCAGGCGCTGCACCTCGTTCGTGTCGGTCAGCTCGCCGACCTTGCGCAGGCCGTAGCCAAGGTAGACGTGAAATGTCTGGTTGGTGCTGCCGTTGCTCGGGTGGAAGTGGCCGAGGTACTCCAGCCGCTCGGCCGTGTGGCCGGTCTCCTCGCGCAGCTCGCGCGCGGCGGCCTCGGCCGTCTCCTCGCCCTCCTCGATCCGCCCGGCCGGCGTCTCCCAGCCGGTCGTGTCCGTGATGAAGCGGTAGTGCTCGATCAGCAGCAGCCGGCCGTCGTCGCCGACCGGCACCACGCACACCGCCGGCCGCGGAAAGTCGACCACGTGGTGACCGTCGACCACGCTGCCGTCGGGCAGGCGCACGTCGTCGCGGTGCAGCCGCACCCACGGGCTGTCGTAGATCGTCTTGCGCCGTAGCACCTGCCAGGGGCGCGGCTCTTCCTGCATGTTCGTCATCGCTCCGTCAAGGCGACAAGGTGGCGGGGCTTGGGGCTTGGGACTTGTGGTGTAGAATGCCCTAGCCCCTGGCCGCTAATCCCCGGCATCCGACCCCTGCCCCCTCGCTCACTGGCCGCGCCCCACCGCGACGACGTAGTCGATCACCCGCGCCGGGATGTTCACGCCGGTCGTGTCGATGCTGTTGCGAAACTCCATCGTGTAGTTGACCTCGTTGACCAGCAGCTGGCCGTCGGGCGCCTCCAGCAGGTCGATCGCCACCACGCCCCCGCCGACCGCGTGCGCCGCGCCGATGCAGATGTCGGCCAGCGCCGGCGTGACCGGGCAGTTGCTGGCAGCGCCGCCGCGCGCGGTGTTAGTGATCCAGTGCTTGCTGGTGCGGTAGATCGCGCAGATGCACTCGTCGCCGATCACGAAGGCGCGGATGTCGCGGCCGGCCGGCTTGGGGATGTACTCCTGGATGTAGAAGATCGAGTGGTGGTACGAGCCGAGGATCTCCTTGTGCTCGAGCAGCGCCTCGGCGGCCTCGCGGTCGTTGACCTTGGCGATCAGGCGGCCCCACGAGCCGATCGCCGGCTTGAGCACCGCCGGGTAGCCCAGCTCCTCGATCGCGCGCAGCGCCGCCTGCGGCGTGAAGGCCATGCGCGTGCGCGGCGTCGGCACGCCGGCCTTGATCAGCGCCTGGGTGGTCTTGAACTTATCGCCGCACACGTCGGCCACGTCGGCGGTGTTGACGGTCGGCACCCCGGCGTCGTTCAGCGCCTTCAGGGCGTACAGCGCGCGCGAGTGGTGGATCGAGCGCTCCAGCACGATATCGTAGGGGTGCTCGCCGGCGTTCAGATCGAACACCAGCTCGTCGTCGTCGAGCCGCACATAGTCCAGCCCGCGCCGGTCCATCTCGGCCAGCAGCAGCTTCTCCTCGACGCGGACGCGCGAGCATAAGACGCCTATTCTCACGATGGGGCTCCTTGCTTGCTATTGATTTCGTGGCCTCAAGCCGAATGACAAGGTGACCTGGTGAGGGGGTGACAAGGTGAGTTGCATTCGAACAGGCTTCACCTTGTCACCTTGTCATCTTGTCACCTTGTCAGGTCACTCGCCCCAGTCCTCGCCGACCTCGGGCGCCAGGGCCAGCTCGAGCGGGCTGACGCTGACGACCTCCAGCTCGGCTGCGCAGTCGGGGCAGGTGACGATCTCGCCCTCGACGACGTCGTCGGCCAGGGCGATCGCGGCTTCACACTCAGGGCAGTTGGCGGTCATGGTGTGTTTCTCCTCATAATAACGCTGAATGCTGAATGCTGAATGCTGAACGCTGAATGCTGAATGCTGAATGCTGAATGCTGAATGCTGAACACCGAGCCTTATTCCTTATGGCTCAGCGCCGCGATCACGGCCTGAGTCACGGCTTCAGTCGTAGCCACGCCGCCCAGATCGGGCGTGCGAACGTCGCCGGCGAGGACCGCCCGGACGGCGGCGCGGATGCGGCCGGCCCACGCGAGCAGGCTGGCGCGCTGCGCTGCGCTCTGGGCTTTGCGCTCGGCGCTCCACTCCAGCAGCATGGCGGCGCAGCCGATCGCGGCGAGCGGGTTGGCGATGCCCTTGCCGGCGATGTCGGGCGCCGAGCCGTGCACCGGCTCGAACAGCGCGTGGCCGTCGCCGATATTGGCCGAGGAGGCCATGCCCAGCCCGCCGCCCCAGAAGCTGGCGACATCCGACAAAATATCGCCGAACAGGTTGGTCGTCACGATCACGTCGAAGCGCCCCGGCCGCTGCACCAGCTGCAGCGCGGCCGAGTCGACCAGCTGCTCGTCGACTGCCACGTCGGGGTACTCCTCGGCCACGCGCAGCGCCGTCGTGCGGAACAGGCCGCAGGTCTCGCGCAGGACGTTGGCCTTGTGCACGATCGTTACCCGTGCGGCTTGGGGCTTGGGGCTTGGGGCTTGGGCGCCGGCTTGAGACCCAATTCCCAAGTCCCTAGTCCCTAGTCCCTGGGCACGGGCGCGCGCCAGCTCGAACGCGGCCCGCACGATCCGCTCGCTGGCCCGCCGCGTGATCACGCGCTCGGCGATCGCGGTGTCGCCGCCGTCCTCCAGCCGCTCGCGGCCGGCGTAGAGTCCCTCGGTGTTCTCGCGCACCACCACCAGGTCGACGGACGACGAAGGACGAACGACGAACGGAGATTCGGCTGGACTATCGGTCGTTGGTCGTTGGTCGTTGGTCGTTGGTCGGATGTTAGCATACAGGTCGAGCGCCCGGCGCAGCGCGACGATCGGGCTGCGGTAGCCGGGCACCGGGAAGCTTGGCGAGCCGACCGCGCCGAACAGCA
The DNA here is from genome assembly GCA_016717335.1 of Candidatus Ribeiella danica. GTDB lineage: Bacteria > Chloroflexota > Chloroflexia > Chloroflexales > Roseiflexaceae > Ribeiella > Ribeiella danica. The sequence continues at coordinate 691,155 of JADKFS010000019.1, read as the reverse complement.
CGGCGTCGGCCGCGTGCGCCGCCGCGAGCGTCTCGTCGGGCAGGCTGGCGCCGTGGCGCTGAAAGCACTCCCAGCCGGCCTCGGCGTGCGCCAGATCGATCGGCAGGCCGGTCGCACACAGTACCGCGAGCGCCGCCGGGACGACCTCGCGCCCGATCCCGTCGCCGGGGATGGCCAGAATCCGGAGCGGCGGAACGGCGGGGGAGTCGGAAGATGCGGAAGTAGCCTTCATCTATTCTCCTTGGTCAGCTCGCACAGATCCTCGACCAGGCCGCCCAGCACGCCCGCTGGCGACGTAGTACAGGCGCGCGGTCGTGAAGGCCTCGCCCGCCAGCCCCGCGCGGTAGGCCCGCTCGACCTCGGCGCGCAGATCGTCGAGCGGGACGTAGATCAGCTCGGCGTCGCGCCCCGCGACACGCAGGTGATCCTCAAGCCCCCAGTCCCGGATGTCGACCTCCAGGCTGCCAGGGTCGGCGACCTGCGCCAGACGCGTGGCGCGGTCGGCAGGCGGCGCCAGCGGCTCGCGGCAGTAGACGTGCAGGTCCAGGTCGGAGGAGGAGTCCGCCAGCCCGGCCGAGTGCGAGCCGCCGAGCGAGATCGCGACAACGCCGCTCAGTCCGGCCACTGTCGCGACGATCTGCTGGAGGATCTGCTCCGTATCTTGTGTCAGTGTCACCGAGTTTTTCCTTGCGTTCCTTGCGATCGAGCCGCCGCCCCGATCATCCGTCAGCCGGCCACGCTCGACCGCCCGTGAGGATTTGATCTGCTGATCACACAGATTATACGGATATGCTTGCTATCCGATACCCTCTATCTGCTGTATCCGCGCTATCTGCGGATCATAACAACTGCTTTGATCTGCGGATTACACAGATTATGCGGACATGCTTGCTATCCGACACCCTCTATCCGCCATATCCGCGCTATCTGCGGATCATAACAACTGCTTTGATCTGCTGATCACACAGATTATGCGGACATGCTTGCTATCCGATACCCTCTATCCGCCATATCCGCGCTATCTGCGGATCATAACAACTGTCCCGTACGAGACGGGGAGCTGCCCAGACCTAGGCTAGCGCTTTTCCGCGACCTCCGCCGCTCCGCCGCTTCCGGGTTCAGCCTGCCCCGGGAAGCGCCTGTGCTGCTTGTAGTACGGCACGATCCCGCCGGCCGACCAGACCTCCTGGAGAAACGCCGGCGGCGGCGGGAGCTGGATGGTCTGCCCGTCGGCGACCAGCCGGCCGGTCGCCAGCTCGAACTCGACCTCCTGGCCGTCGCGCAGCACGCCGGTCAGGTCGGCCTCGAAGCAGGGGATGCCGAGGTTGAGCGCGTTGCGGTAGAAGATCCGCGCGAACAGCGGCGCGACGATCGCGCCGATCCCGACCATGCGCAGCGCCAGCGGCGCGTACTCGCGCGACGAGCCGCAGCCGAAGTTCGGCCCGGCCACGATCAGGTCGCCCGGCCGCACCGTCGAGCCAAACTCGGGCCGCGCCTCCACAAACGGGTACTTGCGCAGCTCGGCCTCGTCCTTCAGCATGTAGGGCGCGTAGCGGCCAGGCACGATCTGGTCGGTGTTGACGTTCGCGCCGAAGATCCATATTCTTGCCATTGTAGCCTCCAGTCGTCAGTCGTCAGTCGTCAGTCGTCAGTCGTCAGTTTCGCGGAGCACAATGATATCCGATGGCGTCAGCAGTACTGCATACTGCTGTCTGGCTACTGCCGACTGACTACCGAATAATCAGCGCCAGCAGGCCGAACGCTGTGATCACGGCGCCGGAGACACGGTTGACCCAGCGCAGCGCGCCCGCGCCGATGCGCGCGCGGAACAGCCCGACGCCGCCGCTCAGCAGCAGCCACCACAGCGCCGAGCCGACAAATACGCCCAGCACCAGCACAGCAGCGGCGGCGTAGTCCCCGCCCGTGTTCGCCAGGCCCAGGCCGGCGAAGACCCCCAGGAACGAGAAGATCGTCAGCGGGTTGGTCAGCGTCAGAAGAAATGTCGAGGCGTACGCCCCCAGCAGGCTGGCCCCGCTGGCCGTCGCGGGGCGCTCGGCCGGACGGGACAGCAGCGTCTTGACGCCCAGGTAGCACAGGAACAGCCCGCCGAGCAGCCGCAGCCAGCCCTGCTGGCTGATCAGCAGGCTCGAGATGAACGTCAGGCCAAAGCCGGCCAGGCAGCCGTAGATCGCGTCGGCGGTGGCCGCCCCCAGCCCCGACGCGAAGCCGGTCGCGCGGCCGCTCGTGAGCGTGCGCCGGATGCACAGCACTCCGATCGGCCCGACCGGCGCCGCGATCGAGAAGCCGACCACCAGCCCCCTGAGAAGCAGACTTGCATCCATTTCTCTATCCTCATCAGCAGTCGAACAACCAAAGACCAAGCCCCGACGAAAGACCAAGGACCAAAGACCAAATCTCAAGCCCCAAGCCCCACGCCCCGCCGCCAGGGGTCAGGGGTCAGGGGTCAGGAGCGCGTTCACGCCGACTCCCAAGCCCCCAGCCCCAAGCCCCAAGGTCACCGTGTCACCCGGTCACCTCGGCCGGATTCGTAATATACCCGGTCAGCGCGGTCGCGGCGGCCACCTCCGGCGAGGCCAGGTAGATGTTGGCCTGCGGCGAGCCCATGCGGCCGCGGAAGTTGCGGTTGCCGGTGAACAGGCAGACCTCGCCGGGCGCGAGCACGCCCATGTGGCGACCGATGCAGGCGCCGCAGCCGGGCGTGCCGATCGCCGCGCCGGCAGCCAGCAATATCGCCAGCGTGCCGTCCTCGCTGGCCTGCAGCAGCGCCTCGCTGGTGGCCGGCACCACCAGCAGCCGCACCCCGCGCGCCACCTTGCGGCCCTTCAGCAGCCGCGCCGCCGCGGCCATGTCGTTGTAGTGCCCGTTGGTGCAGGTCCCTATGTAGACCACGTCCACCGCGATGCGCCCCAGCTCGCCCAGGCCGACCACGTTGTCCACGTAGTGCGGCACGCTCACCTGCGGATCGAGCGTGTCCAGGTCGATCTCGACCCTCTGGCTGTAGCTGGCGCCCTGCTCGACGCCAAGCCAGCCGGGAACCTCCAGCCCGCGCGGCGCGGCGTGGGCCTCCCAGCCCGGCCCAGTCGGCGGGACGATCCCGGCCTTGCCGCCGACCTCGATCGAGAGCGTCGCGAGCGTCATGCGGTCGGTGACCGGCAGAAAGTCGACGCCGTGCCACTCGACCGACTGGTAGGTCGCGCCGTCTGCCCCGATCAGGCGCGCCGCGCGCAGCCCGAGGTCCTTCGCACCAACACCTGGGCGGAAGCGGCCGCGCGCCTGGACGCGCACCGTCTCGGGCACGCGCAGCCAGGTCTGGCCGGTCGCCAGCGCCAGGGCCATATCGGTCGAGCCCATCCCGCTGCCGAACGCGCCGACGCAGCCGTAGCCGGTCGAGTGCGAGTCGCTGCCGAGGATCAGCATGCCGGGCCGGGCCATCGCCTCCTCGACCAGCACCGGGTGCGAGATGCCGCGGCCGACGTCGTACAGGTGCGTGATGCCCTGCTCGCGCACCCAGCGGCGCAGGTTGGCCTGGTGCTCGGCGGTCTGGATCGTCGCCGCCGGCGCGACGTGGTCGACCACCACCGCGATCCGCTCGGGGTCCCAGACCCGCTCGGCGCCAAGCTCGCCGTGCAAGATCTTGATGATGCTGGGCGATATGCTGTCGTGCATCATCGCCAGATCCACATCGACGATCACGTTCTCGCCGGCTTGGACCGGCCGGCCGGCCGCGTTCGAGAGGATCTGCTCCGCGAGAGTCTGTGCCATGAGTGGTGCTCCTTGCGTTTGGTCGGCTAACTGTAAAGCTGATCGCTGCCATAGGAAAGCCGGGCAGCCAGCGGCCAAGCCCGAAGGCTAAGGGTAGGCACAGCAGCGCCCGCCCGAGCCGGCGCACGCGACGAGGCGTAACGATCGCTATTCACATGCCGAGAGAGGGAGAGGGGGGGAATACCGCGCTGCGATGCGGTTGTGCCATCAGAGGCTGGGCGTTCGACGTCGAACGGGCGCGCCGTGGCGCTAGCGTAATCGTTCACGTGGCGGCTCATGACCTGTACTCCATCGGCTCAAAACACACGACCGGGCGCGGACACCGGCAATCCGGGGCTGCTTGCTGCGAAGCTGGGGCTGCTGTGATTTGAGCTGTTTCATGTGAGCCTCTCGGTGCATATCGGCGCGAAGCATACAAAAAGGCCCGCTTCACCTGTCTGGCGAAGCGAGCTTGTCGTCGTCTCTCGTGCAGGACAAGCGAGCCTAACCAGACCTACGGCCCGGCTGTTTGCTCTGCTTACCCTGCTTGACGAATGAGTACGGCATTGTTCGATTTATCACGTATCTTGCTGCTGGCGGCGAGTATAGCATTGGCTGTGGTAAAAGTCAATAGTCAGTTTAGATATCCATTTGCCGGGGCGCTGCGCCCCCGGCCCCCCCGGCAAGAAAGGCAATCTCAACTGCAATCCCTGTGGCGCATGCCTCACACCCTTCCGAGCAGAGCCTGTGCACATCCCACCGTGCGTGGATTCAGCTGGGCATGTGCGCCAGGCATCGCAACCGAGACAGCATCTTTTTTGGGGTCCAGGGGCGAAGCCCCGGCCGGGGGGCGGCGGGGGTGGCGGCCCACCCCCGCCCGCGGGGGCACGGGGGGCGCGCAGCCCCCGGAAACGGCAGGCCGCAGAGAGACGTTCGCGGGGTGCGGGGGCGCACAGCCCACGGGGGCGCGGGGGCGCGCAGCCCCTGCGACAAAGCTGTAGGCGCAGCCTGTGGAGGCACAAGGGCGTGCAGCCCTCGCAGGGGGGCGCGGGGGCGCGTAGCCCCCTGCGACAAACTTGACAGAAGCGCAGCTTCCCGCTATGCTGTTGCCGCTTCCTATGCGAGTAGCCGTGGCGCTACTTCTGTCAATTAACCTCATTCGTCCGAGCGAGGATGTGCCATGCACCCAGAAACAGGGACCCCGCTGATGGAACCCACGACCGGTTCCGCCGAGCGCCTGAGCTTCACGACCGCCGGCGAAACGAGCAGCTCGTTTGTCCTCTGGTACGCCGATCGTCTGCAGGAGACGCTGGCGCGGCTGGGGCATACCCCCCGATCCGGCGGCGCGCCGGCCGGCGACGAGTCGGCCGAGGGGCCGGCCACCGAGGCCCAGAGCCCGGTGCGGCTGGTGCTGAACCTGTGCGACTTCGATCGGCCGCGGCCGATCCATCGCCGCGGCCAGGGCACCTTTGTCGCAACGATCGTGGAGGGCCCGGACAACGAGCGCGAGATCATGAAGGCCGCCTACCCGGTGCTGGTGCGCTCGCTCTCGAACATGGTGATCTTCAACACCCGCGTCGACGGCGTGCTCGAGAGCCATTTCATCACGATCGAGCAGGGCCACTACACCATCCGGCAGTCCGACGACGAGCAGCTGTTCTTCGAGCGCATCTACGAGCGCATCCAGCCGCTGGCCTGCAGCCACCTGGTGATCAACAACGACTTCGTGCCCGACCTGCCCGACCGGCTGTGGGATGGCGACGAGCCGACCCGCCAGATCATCTGGGCCGGCAAGCAGCTCGGCAGCATGGGCCTGCTGCCGGCCGCCTTCCCGATCGACGAGTTCCTGACCGAGCGCGACCTGCGCCACGTCAAGCGGCTCTACGGGATCGGCGGCCTCAGCTACGGCAACCTCAGCGCCCGCGCGCTGCACGACCCCGACACGTTCTGGATGTCGGCCTCGGGCGTGGACAAGAGCCGGCTGCAGACGGTCGGCCGCGACATCCTGCTGGTGACCGGCTACCAGCCTGACCAGCTTATGATGCGCCTGAGCGTCCCGCCGCACGTCGAGCCGCGCCGGGTCTCGGTCGACGCGATCGAGCACTGGATGATCTACCGCGAGCACCCGCAGGTCGGCGCGATCGTGCACGTGCACGCCTGGTGGCGCGAGCCGATCCCCTCGACCCAGGTGAACTATCCCTGCGGCACCTACGAGCTGGCCAGCGAGGTGGCCGAGCTGGTGCGCCAGGCGCCCGACCCGGCGCGCGCGGTGATCGGCCTGAAGAACCACGGCCTGACGATCACCGGCCCCTCGATCGAGGAGATCTTCGAGCGGATCGGCGGTATGATCGTGCCGCAGGTGCCCATGTCGTGATTGCGGATTTTTAACTAGCCCACCACTGGGGAGGTCTGGAGGGGCCTGCGGCCCCTCCAGACCTCCCCAGCGGAACAGTTATTTTCCCTTAATCTGCGATGGAGGGTGGGATGGCAGAGCTTGACGGCAAGGTGGCGATCGTCACCGGCGGGACGGGCGCGCTGGGCGCGGCGGTGATCGTGGCGCTGCTCGATGCCGGGGCGGCCGTGGCGGCGCCCTACCGCGCCGCGGGCGAGCTCGAGAAGCTGCGCGAGCGCTCCGGCATCGCGACCGACGCCCGGCTCAGCGGCGCGACGCTCGACCTGACCGACGAGGAGGCGGTGGCGCGCGCCTACGCCGGCTTCGCCGAGCAGCTGGTCGGCATCGACATCCTGGTCAACATCGCCGGCGGCTTCGGCGGCGGCGCGCCTGTGCACGAGACCCCCTGGTCGCTCTGGCAGCAGCAGCTCGACCTGAACCTCAAGACGACGGTGCTCTCGTGCAGGGCCGCGGTGCCGCACATGCTGGCGCGCGGCGGCGCGATCGTCAACGTCGGCACGCGCACCGCCACCCGCCCCGGCGCGAACCTGGCCGCCTACGCCGCCTCCAAGCGCGCCGTGATCCAGCTCACCGAGGCGCTCGCGGCCGAGCTGCTCGACCAGAACATCACCGCCAACGTCATCCTGCCGAGCACGATCGACACGCCCGCCAACCGCCGCGACGACCCGACCGCCGGCGGCGGGCGCTGGGTCAAGCCCGAGGCGATCGCCCGCGCCATCCGCTTCCTGGTCGGCCCCGACGCGCGGATCATCAGCGGCGCCACCATCCCGGTCTATGGGCGAGCCTGAGAGGGTAGCCAGTAATCAGTAGCCAGTCGTCGGTGCCACGGACAGCTCTGTTCTTCGATGCTATCAATGGTACTGACTACTGATATCCGACTACTGACTACCGAAGTCGCGCGACCGCCGTCGAGACCGCCAGGACCATATACAGCAGCAGCAGCAGGTTCAGCCCCAGCAGCACGAACGGCAGCGTGCCGAGCACCATCGCCGCGCCGACGGTGATCTGCATCGGGCGGCCGCGCTTGAGCTTGGTGGCGCGATCCACGACCCGGACGACGAACTCGGCGATCGCCGGGCCGGCCATGAAAATGATGATCAGGCCGAAGAAGCCGAGCCGGCCCGAGAACAGCCACAGCGGGATCGCCACCAGCGCCGAGGCAAACAGCGCCACCACCCCGCCGACCAGCACATCGCGAGCGGAGACCTTGTAGTTGCTCGGCCGCCGCGCGCGCCGGTCGTCGGGGCACAGCTGGCCCACCGACGTCATCGTGGCGCACTCGCCGCAGATCGGCCGGCCGCACTGGATGCAGTGCAGCCCGGTCTCGCGGTCGGGGTGGCGGTAGCAGTACTCGACCGCCGTCGCGGCCTGCTCGGGCGCCGAGAGCAGCGGCGAGGCGTCGCCCGACACGTTGCGCTCCTCGCGCCGGCGCGAGGGCTCGAGCTGCATGCCCTGCGCCAGCAGCTGCTCGACGTAGCGCAGGCTGGCCGCGATGTCGGCGCTGTGCGGCTCCAGGTCCAGCGCGCGCCGCAGGTACTCGCGCTTCTCCGCCAGAATAGGAACGGCGCTGCTCAGGCCGACCCAGGCCTCCGCGCTCGACGAGTCGAGCTCGGTCGCGCGGCGAAAGCTGGCGCGCGCCGCGCTCGTATCCCCAGCCATCACCGCGGCTCGCCCGGCCTGGACCAGCTGCTGCAGCTCGCTCGTGGTCGACTCTGTCATAGCGCCCAATCCACTTCTCTCCTCGATCTCGTCGATCGATCGTCCATCGGTGTTAGGTAGCGAAACCATGCCTTCGGTATAGTATCACGCGCGGGGGGCTTCCGGCAACCGGCGCGCCTGATCTATAATCTCCCCTTAAGGAACCTGCCAGACAAAGAGGACCCACTAATGACAGAAGCGCTCACGCTCATGATCGTTCACGCTCACCCGGACGACGAGGTGATCGGCTCCGGCGGCACCTTCGCGCGCTACCGCGACGAGGGCCTGCAGACCGTGCTGGTCACGGCCACGTTGGGCGAGGAGGGCGAGATCGTCGTCCCCGAGCTGAACACGCCCGAGACCAAGGCCCGGCTGGCCGAGGTGCGCCGCGAGGAGCTGCGCCGCGCGACCGCCATCCTCGGCATCCGGCACCAGGAGTTCCTGGGCTACCGCGACTCGGGCATGGCCGGGACGCCGGCGAACGAGCACCCCGACTGCTTCAACCGGGCCGACCCGGCCGAGGCGACCGGCCGGCTGGTGCGGCTGGTGCGGCTCTACCGGCCGCAGGTGCTGGTCTCGTACAACGAGCACGGCGGCTACGGGCACCCCGACCACATCGCCTGCCACAAGGCCACGCTGGCGGCCTTCGACGCGGCCGCCGACGGCGCGCAGTACCCCGAGGCCGGGCCGGCCTGGGCGCCGCTCAAGCTCTACGAGATGAACCGGCCGCGCGAGCTGACCCGGCGCGCCTGGGAGCAGATGCGCGAGCGCGGCATGAAGACGCCGCTCGACAACCCCGAGTACGACATCGCCCGCTACACCGCGCCCGACGAGGTCGTGACCACCCGGATCGACGTGGCCGGCTACATGGCGCGCAAGCGCGACGCCCTGCTGGAGCACCGCACCCAGATCGCGGCCGACGGGCCGTTCCTCTCGATGCCCGAGGACATCGCGCGCCAGTGGTTCGGCGTGGAGTACTTCACGCTGCTGCGGTCGCGCGTCGCGCTGCCGCCGCGCGACGGCTACGAGGATGACCTGTTCAGAGGGCTGCGCTAGCGTTGTGGCGCGGCGGCTTTGCCACCGCGCCACACCCACGAAAAAGAAACCCCCTCTCCCGCGGCCGGGAGAGGGGGGCAGGGGGGTGAGGGCAGCCACACGCTTAATCGTGCTCTTGCCCGTGCTCGTGCTCGTGCTCGTGCCGGATCACATCCAGCATCTCCGGCACGCTGGTGACCTTGACGCGCGGGCGGCCCTGCTCGGCGCCGTGGGTCACCTCGAACGCGTCCAGCGCCTTCCAGTCGGCGAAGGTCACGTAGTCGGGCTTGCGCTTGTCGAGCAGCGCGACGATCTTGCTCGGGTCGCGATTCTCGTCGGGGATGCCCGGCAGCGTCAGCAGATCCTCGAGCATCGCCGCGACGGTCGAGACCGCGTCGGGCTTGTTGGTGCCGATCACGCCCGAGGGGCCGCGCTTGGCCCAGCCGACCACGTACTCGCCCGGCAGCGAGTCGCCGCTGGTCGAGTGGATCACCCGGCCGGCGATGTTGGTGATCGTGTAGGAGTGCTCGTCGAACGGCACGCCCTTCAGCGGCACGCCGCGGTAGCCGACCGAGCGCAGCACCATGCCGGCATCGAACGTCTCGAAGACGCCGGTGCCCTTGGCGCGCAGCCCGCCCGAGCTGTCCATCACCAGGCGGTTCTTCTCGATCTTGACGGCGCTGACGTGGCCGCCCTCGCCGATCAGCTCGACCGGCGAGGCCAGGAAGCGCATGCGGATCGTGCGGTCGCCGGCCCAGTCGGTGCGGGCTGCGAACTGGCGCAGCAGGTCGACATTCCTCGCGGCGATCTTGTCGTCCGACAGCGCGGCCGCGCTATCCGGGTCCAGCTCCAGGTCGGCCGGGTCGACGATCAGCTTCACGCCGGGCAGCTCGCCAAACTCCTTCAGCTCGGCGTTGGTGAAGGCGGCCTGCGCCGGCCCGCGGCGGCCCAGCACCACCACCTCGCGCACCTTGCTCTGCCGTAGCGCCTCGATCGCATAGTCGGCGATGTCGGTCTTGGCCAGCTCCTCCGGATCGGTCGCCAGAATGCGGGTCACGTCCATCGCCACGTTGCCGTTGCCCACCACCACCACCCGCTCGTTCGAGAGGTCGAAGTGCATCTCGTGGTAGTCCGGGTGGCCGTTGTACCAGCCGACGAACGCGGTCGCGGGGTAGCTGCCGGCCAGGTCCTCGCCGGGGATGTTCATCTTGCGATCGGTCTGCGCGCCGACCGCGTAGATAATCTGGTCGTAGAGCTGCTTCAGATCCTCGCGCTGGACATCGGCGCCGAAGGTCACGTTGCCGAAGTAGCGCACCCGCGCGTCGGAGGCGATCCGGTCGAACACCCGCACGACCGACTTGATCGACTGGTGGTCGGGCGCGACGCCCTCGCGCACCAGGCCGAACGGGGTCGGGAAGCGATTGAAGAAATCGACCGTGCAGACAAGATCCTTCTGCTTCAGCAACGCCTCGGCCGCATAGAAACCGGCCGGCCCCGCTCCGACGATCGCGACCCTTAGCGGCCGCGCCTCAGTTCCTAGACGCTGTTCCACTCAATGCCCTCTCTCGCTATGCGATCTGACACACAGACATGCCATCCAGGCGATCGGTCGACGTCGAAAGCTGCTTAACTCCTTTTATATTAGCAGATAACGCTTGTATACGGCAAGCCGTAGCCTTGTAGATCACCCACCCCCTGCCCCTTTCGGGGGTAGGTTTTTGCTTTTGCGCATTGCATTGCGGCAGATGACCCCACCCCCTGCCCCCGCCCCTGGCAGGGGGGGCAGGGGGTGGGGCGCGGCGGCAAAGCCGCCGCGCCCCACCCACGAACGATCGCCCCTGCTCCCCGGTCGGGGGTGTGGGGGATGGCGTCCAGATGCCATCTAAAAAAACCACCCCTCTCCCGGCCGGGAGAGGGGGTATGGGGGTGAGGGGAAACAGCGCGGAGCGCGCGAGCAGCTCAGACCGGCGGCCACGGAATATTGCGCCCGGGCCCGGGGTCGGGGTGCCTGCCGCTGTCGACCAGCCGGTCGAGCCGCTTGCGCAGGGCGCGCAGCTCGTCGGCGGCCAGCAGGCTGGCCATTAGCTCGGCGATCTCGTCGCCGCTCTTCCAGCGCGCGCGCAGCGCGCGTAGGTCGTCCAGAATGTCGCGGCGCAGCGGCCGGCCGGCGTAGTCCCACAGCACCGTGCGCAGCTTCGGCTCGCTGTGGAAGCAGATCCCGTGGTCGATCGCCCACAGCCGTCCGTCGTTGCCGCGCAGGCAGTGGCCGCTCTTGCGGTCGGCGTTGTTGGCCAGCACGTCGAAGGCCGCCAGCCGCTCGATCGCCTGCTCGAAGGCGCCCTCCTTCTGCATCGTGAAGAGGTGCGCCTCCTGGTCGGCGTCGATGAACAGCTGGAGCGACCCGATGCCGTACGGCCCGTCGCGCAGCACCGTCGGCGGGACCAGCGACCAGCCGAGCGCGGCGCTCAGCACGTAGGCCGCCACCTCGCGCTGGCAGAGCGTGCCGCGCGGGAAATCCCACAGCGGGCGCTCGCCGCGGCGCGGCTTGTAGACCGCCAGGCCCTGCAGGCTGTCGGCGCGCACGCTGGTCAGCAGGGTGTAGTTGCTGCTCCACGGCAGCATGCCCTGCACCTCCAGCTCGCCCTTCGCCAGCAGCGTCAGCACGTCGGCGACGTTCAGCTCGTTTGGCTCTGATTCGCTCATAGGTTACAGGTTACAGGTTACAGGTTACAGGTTACAGGTTACGGCCGGGCCCGCACAGTCTGTCCCCTGTAACCTGCCACCGCTTCTCTAATTCATCTGCGGGCAGAAGTGGCCGCCGGCGTCGATCGGGCGGCCGCAGTTGCCGCAGATCCGGCGCCCCTGCGCGACCACGCGCGAGGCGTGCTCGCCGAGCCCGCGCATCTGCTGGCGGGTGGCGGCGAAGCGCGCCGTGGGCGTGCCCTCGCCTTCGTCCTCCTGCACGCCCTGCATCACCAGGATGATCATATCGCGATCGGCGTCGTAGCCGATGCCCATCTGGGCCACGCGAAAGCGCGACTCGAGCGGCTCCTCCAGGCTCATGTCGCTCGCCACCACCAGCATGTCGTCGGCCGAGGAGAGCAGCGGGTTCTTCTCGGACAGGTCTTCGAGCAGCTGGTTGATCGCCTGCGACAGCGCGCGCACCTGCTCCTTCTCGCAGATCAGCGAGACCAGCTCGCGGTCGCGGCGGGCCTGGATGTAAAAAACACGCTTGCCCGGCTCGCCCACCGCGTGTGCGGTGATGCGGGTCACCGGGTCAAGATCGTAGGTAAACTCGGGCATAATCCTTTTGAGTCCTCGTCGATGATAACACCAGTCTCGAACGACCCCAGGCGCACGCGGCCGGGGCGCGGACTGCCACATTCGTGCCGCCGCTACGTCGCGTCGGCCGCCGGCGCCTCGACGCCGTTGGAGGGCGCGAGCTCCGGCGCCTCAACGGCGCCGGCGGGCTGCTCGGCGGCGGGCGGCTGCTCGGCCGCCGCGGGCTGCGGCTGCTCGGCGGCGGCCTTGGGCTCCTCGGGCTTGGGCTTAAGATGCTCCAGCGAGCCGGTGTCGTTATAGGCCAGCAGGCGCGGTCCCATGCGAGTGAAGAACAGCGCGCTCACCGAGCACGGGCTGATCTCCAGCCGCTGGAACAGGTCCATGTGCATGCCGACATAGTAGGCGATCGCCAGCTTGATGATGTCGGCGTGCGACACCACGGCGATGATGCCCTTGGGATGCTGGGCCCGCAGCCCGTCGAGCGTCGCGACCATGCGCATCTGGGCCTCGCCCAGCGTCTCGCCGCCGGGGAAGCGCGTGCCGCTCGGGTAGAACTGGACGCCCGGCCACAGCTCGTGCTTGTACAGCTCTTTCAGCTCGGCGCCCTGCCACTCGCCATACTTGACCTCGCCCAGCCCCTCGACCAGGCGCAGCGGCATCCCGCGCGGCCCGGCGATCGCCTGGGCCGTCTCGACCGTGCGGTCGAGCGGGCTGGTGTAGATCGCGTCGATCGGCAGCGGCGCCAGGCGGGCCGACACCGCGGCGGCCTGGCGGCGGCCGTCCTCGTTCAGATGCACGCCGGGCGTCCAGCCGGCCAGCCGGCCGTGAACCCAATCGTTTGCCCCGTGGCGAACCAGCAGTAGCAGGGTCACACTCGCTCCTTAAACTCAGGTTACAGGTTACAGGTTACAGGTTACAGCCGGAGCGCGCCAGTGAGCCATACGCCAGCCTAAACCACAAAGCATCCGCGAACCCTTCTTAACAGATCGACATCGCGCCAAAATATGATACCACATCTTCCATGCGTTTGCGGGTTCCGCGCGCCAGGCGCCGCTATGGTATAATCCCGATCGCTTTGAGCGACAGGGCTGACGCGGTGGTTTTCCTCACCCCCTTGCCCCCGATCTCCGCTAGGGAGCGGCCGACTGCGTAAGTCCTGCGAGTGCGAGGAAGAAACAAGGACCGCGATGGCAAACCGGCTGACATCTCGCTTCGATCTCAAAACCTTCATCCTGATCTTCGGCGCGGCGGCGCTGGGCGCGGCCTGGGCGATCTACAACCGCACGATCGCGCCGACAGTCAACGTCGAGACGCGCATGCGCGCGCATGTCTGGATCATCTTCGCCACGCCGTTCGCGACCTTCTGGGGCTGGTTCATCGCCCGGCGCGCCGAGCGGCTGTGGGCCGCCGCCGTCTGCTTCTGTATCTACTTCTTCGCGCCGTTCGTCGCGGCGCGCTACGAGTCCTGCGCGGTGGTGTGGGCCCAGTTCGGCCCGGCCGGCTGCTTCACCGCCACCGAGCAGGCGCGCGAGGCCGCCCGCCTGAGCGAGTACGCGACCTACTTCCAGGCGATCGTGGTCGTGCACCTGCTGGCGGCGCTGGCGGTCGCGTTGCAGCGCGCCCTGAGTCGTAGTACAATGCCGGATCAACCACCCTATCCCGAGGAAGTACCAACATGATACTTCTCATACCGTGCTCAGACGCCGTGCCCGTTTGAGCAGCCTCGCCACCCGCGACCGCTGGCGTCGATTTGGAGCTGCCTATGTCAAATCGAACACACGCCGGCATTCGCGAGCGCCTCGACGCCGACGAGCACGCGCGGCTCTCGCCGCTGGCGGCCTTCAGCGACACGGGGCTGCGCGAGCGGCCCGAGGAAGACTCGCCCGTGCGCACGCGCTTCCAGCGCGACCGCGACCGCATCCTGCACTCCAAGCCGTTCCGCCGCCTCAAGCACAAGACCCAGGTGTTCATCGCGCCCGAGGGCGACCACTACCGCACGCGACTGACCCACACGCTCGAAGTGACCCAGATCGCGCGCACGGTGGCGCGCGCGCTGCGGCTCAACGAGGACCTGGTCGAGGCGATCGGGCTGGGCCACGACATCGGCCACGCGCCGTTCGGCCACTCGGGCGAGGCGGCCCTGTCGCACGCCCAGGGCTTCTCGTTCCGCCACAACGAGCAGAGCCGCCGGATCGTCGAGGTGATCGAGAAGGACGGCCAGGGGCTCAACCTGACCTACGCCGTGCGCGAGGGCATCTACCTGCACTCCAAGGCGCGCAAGGACATCATGGCCACCGCCTGGGGCGTCGCCAGCACGCTGGAGGGCCAGATCATCAAGATCGCCGACTCGATCGCCTATATCAACCACGACATCGACGACGCGCTGCGGGCCGGCCTGCTGCGCCAGGAGGATCTGCCGCGCGACGCGGTCGACACGCTGGGCGCCACGCACGCGCAGCGGATCAACACGATGGTGTGCGACCTGATCGACCATAACTGGTGGGCCACCGGCGAGGACGCGCCGCCCGACCCGCCGCTGCTGTCGATGAGCCGGCCCATCCTCGCCGCGACCAACGGCCTGCGCGAGTTCATGTACCAGCGCGTCTACCTCGACGCGCGCGCCAAGGCCGACGACGGCAAGGTGCGCGCGCTGATCGATATCCTGTTCCGGCATTTCAAGGCCCACCCCGAGCGGCTGCCCGAGGACCTGCTGCGGATCAACCAGCGGCGCGACGAGCCGATCGAGCGGGCGGTGGTCGACTACATCGCCGGCATGACCGACCGGTATGCGATCAAGGTCTTCAACGACGTGTACGTGCCGAGGACGTGGGGCGCGTGACCAAGTTCTGAGTTCTGAGTTCTGAGTTGATCGAGCTCTAACTCAAAACTCAAAACTCAAAACTCAAAACTCAAAACTCAAAACTCAAAACTCAAAACTGTCAACTATCACCGACCAGATCAAAGAGCGGATCGACGTCGTCGAGTTCATCTCGGCGTATGTGCCCCTGCGCAAAGCCGGGCGCAACTACCTCGGCTTCTGCCCGTTCCACACCAACACCCGCACGCCGGCCTTCACGGTGTTCCCCGACACGCAGAGCTACCACTGCTTCGGCTGCAAGGCCTCGGGCACGGTGTTCGACTTCCTGATGCAGCGCGAGGGGCTGGAGTTCCGCGACGCGCTCGAGCAGCTCGCCCGGCGCGCGGGCGTGCAGCTCAAGGAGCGCACCGAGGAGGACGAGCAGCAGGATCAGCTGCGCACGCGCCTGCTCGAGATCAACGCCGCCGCGGCGACCTACTTCCACCACATGCTGGTCAAGTCGCCCAAGGGCGAGGCCGCGCGGGCCTACGTCGACAAGCGCCGGATCGACGCCGGCACGGTCGAGGCGTTCCAGCTCGGCTACGGCCCGGACGACTGGAGCGCGCTGCTCAAGTACCTGACCGACCGCAAGGGCTTCGAGCCGGAAGCGATCGAGGCGGCCGGGCTGATCATCAAGCACGAGGCGCGCGGCTACTACGACCGCTTCCGCAACCGGCTCATGTTCCCGATCCGCAGCGTCAAGGGCGAGGTGATCGCCTTCGGCGGGCGCGCCTTCGGCGACGCGCAGCCCAAGTACATGAACTCCCCGCAGACGGCGCTGTTCGACAAGAGCCGCGTGCTCTACGGGCTCGACCTGGCGCGCGACGCGATCCGATCGAGCGACTCGGCCGTGATCGTCGAGGGCTACGTCGACGTGATCATCGCCCACCAGTACGGCTTCCGCAACGTCGTCGCGCCGCTCGGCACAGCCCTGACGGCCGAGCACGTCGGGGTGATCAAGAAGCACTCGCACAAGATCTACCTGGCGCTCGACGCCGACGCCGCCGGCGTGAGCGCGACGCTCAAGGGCGTCCAGACGCTGCAGGAGAACCTGGACGGCCACTTCGTGCCGGTGCCGACGGCGCAGGGCTTCATCCGCTGGGAGCGCGAGCTCGACGCCGAGATCAAGATCATCGAGCTGCCCGACGGCCAGGACCCCGACGAGGTCATCCAGGCCAGCCCGGACCAGTGGCGCGCGCTGGTCGCCGCGGCGCAGCCGGCGATGGACTTCTATATCGCCGCGTACACGCGCGACCTGGACCTGCGCAGCGGCAAGGGCAAGGCCGACGCGGTGGCCCGGCTGGCGCCGCTGGTGGCCCAGATCGCCAACCCGGTCGAGCAGGCGCACCATATTCAGCAGATCGCGCGTTTAGTAGAAGTAGAGGATCGAGTCATCCGGCAGGCGCTGCCGGCGCGCGGGAGAGCCCAGCCGAGCCAGCCCGCGGCTGTGGCCAAGGTCGCGGCCCCGCGCCCCGAAGATCACCTGCTCGGCTGGATCTTGCGTTACCCCACCGCGCGCACAGCGGTACAAGAGAAGATACGACGCGACCTGTTACCATTCCCAATCGTCGGAGAGATCATCCAGGGCACGCTGCTCGAGCTGTTCGAGCAGGTGGAAAACCGCGCGATCTGGCAGGCCTGGCTGGCGCAGCCCGCCGGCGCCAGCCCGGTCGAGTGGGCGCGCAGCCTGGACGAAACGCTCCAGAATCAGGTCGAGCGCGCGCTCGGCCTGGAGCCGCCCCAGCCACAGGCATACCGCTATGTGAACGATGCCCTGGAATGTGCTAGAATGCTGCAGCTCGATCTCGCGCGCCGTTGGAAGAATCGTATCACGCACGAGGCGACCGCTGCAGCGAGCGAAGAGGAGCAGACCACGGCACTAGAGCGATTGGTCCAGGTCAAAGAATACATCGACGCGATCAGCGTCCCCAAACGCAGTTCGGCCTACGACGACCTCCACAGCTTGCACGCGGTCTGAGGGAGCGCTCTTATGGAAAACCACAAGGACACCATGATCGACGACGAGATACCTTTCGACGAGCTAGGTGCGGAGGACTCGGAGGCGCCACGCCCGGAGGAGCCGGAGGAAGAGCAGAATACGATCAACAGCCTGCAGGATCTGGTTGCCCTGGGCAAGCAGCGCGGCTTCGTCACGGAGGGCGAACTCCTGCAGCTCGTGCCCAACCCCGAGACCGACGTCGACAAGCTCGAGGAGATCCAGCAGGCGCTCAGCCAGGCCGGCATCAGCACGCGCGACGAGATGATCGCCGGCGGCGCGGAGGTCGAGGGGATGTTCGACGAGGAGGCCGACCTCGAGGATGGCCTCAACGTCGAGGGGATCAGCGTCAACGACACGGTCCGGATGTACCTGCGCGAGATCGGCCGGGTGCCGCTGCTGACCGGCCGCCAGGAGACCGACCTGGCCCAGAAGATCGAGGTCGGCGAGTACCTGACCGCCTATAAGACCCAGTACGGCGCCGACTGGACCCGCGACCAGGTGGCCGAGATCGGCACGACGATGTACGCGCGCTTCCAGAAGAACTGGCCGGTGGTCGAAGAGGCCCTGGGCCTGCTGTATGCCGTCGCCGATCTGCCGCTGCCCGACCCGATCACCTACGGCATGGTGAAGGACATCCTCTCGCTCCAGGATAAGCTGACGTTCGAGCTGCGGCAGATCTACGACCGCCGCCGGCTCGAGGTCACCAAGCGCTATGGGCTGACCGCCGAGCAGTACGATCAGACGATCGCCCACACGATGGTGATCTACGGCCTGCTGCCGCGCGACATCCAGCAGCGCCTGCTGGCCGGCGGCAAGTGGCCGTCGTCCGACGAGGTCGAGTTCGCGTTCCGCCTCAGCCGCGACCAGCTTTTCCGCGATTGGTGCGCGGCGATCGAGTCCGGCAAGGCCGCGCGCGAGTACCTGACCGAGGCCAACCTGCGGCTGGTCGTGTCGGTCGCCAAGAAGTACATCGGCCGCGGGCTGCAGCTGCTCGACCTGATCCAGGAGGGCAACGTCGGCCTGATCCGCGCGGTCGAGAAGTTCGACTACCGCAAGGGCTATAAGTTTTCGACCTACGCGACCTGGTGGATCCGCCAGGCGATCACCCGCGCGATCGCCGACCAGGCCCGCACGATCCGCATCCCCGTGCACATGGTCGAGACGATCAACCGGCTGATGCGCGAGAGCCGGCGCATGCTCCAGGAGCTTGGCCGCGAGCCGAGCGACGAGGAGCTGTCCAAGGTCATGGGCATCCCGGTCGAGAAGGTGCGCTCGATCCGCAAGACCTCGCTGGAGCCGGTCTCGCTTGAGACGCCGGTGGGCCAGGAGGAGGACAGCCAGCTCGGCGACTTCATCGAGGACTCGAAGGTGCTGGCGCCATCCGACGCGGCCAGCCACCAGATGCTGCGCGAGCAGGTCGAGCAGGTGCTGAACCAGCTCACCGAGCGCGAGCGCCGCGTGCTCCAGCTGCGCTTCGGCCTGGAGGACGGCCACAGCCGCACGCTGGAGGAGGTCGGCAAGGAGTTCGGCGTGACCCGCGAGCGCATCCGCCAGATCGAGGTCAAGGCGCTCCGCAAGCTGCGCCACCCACGCCTCGGCAAAAAACTCCGTGACTATCTGGAGTAGTCAGAAGCCAGTAGTCAGTAATCAGTACCGATGTGCCTCGTCGATCTACATCGTGCCCAGCTGGCTACTGACTACTGGCTACTGATTATTGACTGCTGACTACGCCATGTCCGACATCGAGAACCTCGACTACTACCAGCTGCTTGGCGTACCACGCACGGCGGCGCTCAGCGAGATCAAGCGCGCCTATCGTCGGGAGATATCGAAATATCACCCCGATCGATTCGCCAAGGGCACGCCCGAGCAGCTCGCGTACGCACAGCTGCGCAGCCAGCGCCTGACCGAGGCCTATGGCGTCTTAAGCGACCTCGCCGCGCGCACCGCCTACAACCACAGCCACATGACGGCGACCGGCCGGGATCGGCAGCCGTACCCGTCCACGCCACCGCAGCCGCCGCAGCAGCGCAACTACCAGGCCGAGCTCTACGACCAGGCCCAGGCGCACCTTCACGAGGGCAGGCTGCTCCAGGCGATCGGCGTGCTGCGGCAGCTCCAGCAGATCAACCCGTTCTACCGCGACAGCGCCGATCTGCTCGCGACGATCGAGGGGCGGATGAACCGGCGCCCCGAGAAGACCGATCGCCGGCTGCCGCGCTCGCTCCGGGCGCTGGCCGGGCTGGCCGGCGGCGTGGCGCTGATCGCGCTGGCGGCCTGGGCGCTCACCGGGCGCGGGCCGATCGCCAGACGATTGAACGGCGGGACAGGCGCGGGCGCGGCGGCCGTCGCAACCGAGCTGCCGACCCGGCCGCCCGAGCCGACTTTCAGCCCAGAGCTGCCGACCGCCGCGCCGGGCGCCACCGACACCCCGCCGACCGCCGCGCCGAGCGCCACCGACACCCCGCCGACCGCCGCGCCGACGATCATCCCACCCGACCAGCCGCCGGCAACCGCCGCGCCGACATCAGCGCCGGAGAGCGGCCCGCTCCTGCTCAGCGATCGCTTCGCCGGCGGCGGCTGGGCCGATATGTCCGGGCCGGGATGGCAGGTCGGCTACCGGCGCGGGCGCTATCGCATCAGCGGCGACGCCGGCACCGGCGCGATCTGGAGCTACCGGACCGCGCCGGAGAGCGCGATCAGCATCGGCGTCGACGTGCAGGTCAGCACGGGCGAGGGCGGGCTGCTGGTGCGCTTCGCCGACGCCAGCCGGTACACCAGCATCACGCTCAACCCCGGCGAGACCAGCTTCCGCGTCGAGCAGCACGTCGGCGATACGATCAACGTGCTCGCGGGCGGGCAGAGCGAGGTGATCGCCGCCGGCCCGGACGCGACCAACCGCTTGCTGGCGCGCGTCGGCCCCGATCGCCTGCAGGTGCTGGTGAACGGCCAGCAGCTGGCCGATATCAGCAGCTCGACCCCGGCGGACAGCGCGCGCTACGGGCTGCTGGTGATCGCCAAGGACAACCCCAGCGAGGCCTCCTTCGACAACCTGGAGATTCGCCAGCTCGACAGTTGACACTGGTGGCAGGCTTTGTTATCCTTTCGGCAGGAAGGAAAGTATAACAAGGCGAAGCGAACCTCCCAAAGCAGAGTGTCGTAAACGAATCACAGCTCTACGCCGTCGACAAATCGATCTGGAGGACAAGATCGGCTCACTGTCGACGATGCGTGTTCGCCAGATCCTCACAGGTATCTCCCTCGCCCTCGAGCCGCGCGACTAGGTCTATTCCATGCCTTGTTACAGCTGGGGTATGGCGGAGAGCTTCGTCCGCTCCCATACCCCGCCCGAGGCTGCGGGTGGTCTAGAGAGACGAAGCCCCGCTAAGAAGAGCCTTTTTGGCCGGCCGTGGCCACGACCGGCCGAGGTAGGAATGACGACATGAGCAATCGAATCATCGCCACCTTCTCGATCGCCGCGCGCGATCCGCAGAACGGCGACCTGGGCGTCGCGGTCGCATCGAAGTTCTTGTCGGTCGGATCGGTGGTGCCGTGGGCCCAGGCCGGCGCAGGCGCGGTCGCAACCCAGGCGCTCGCGAACATCAGCTACGGCCCGCGCGGGCTGGCGCTCATGGCGGCGGGCCAGCCCGCGCAGGCCGCGCTCGACGCGCTGCTGGCCGAGGACCCCGACCGCGAGCACCGCCAGGTCGGGCTGGTGGACGCGCGCGGCGGCGCGGCGGCGCATACCGGCGCGGAGTGCATGGACTGGGCCGGCCACGTCGTCGGCGAGGGGTTCACGGCGCAGGGCAACATCCTGACCGGCGCCAACGTCGCCCGGGCGATCGCGGCGGCGTTCACCGCCTCGTCGGGCGAGCTGGCCGACCGGCTGCTGGCGGCGCTGCAGGCCGGCGACACGGCCGGCGGCGACCGGCGCGGGCGGCAGTCGGCCGCGCTGTACGTGGCGCGCGCGGGCGGCTCCTACGGCGGCCTGCTCGACCGCTACATCGACCTGCGCGTCGACGACCACGCGGCCCCGGTCGACGAGCTGGCGCGCCTGCTCAAGCTGCACCGCTTCTACCTGACGCCGCCGCGCCAGGAGGAGCTGCTGCCGATCGACGCCCCGATCGCGCGCGAGCTGCAGACCCTGCTCGCGCGCGCCGGCTACTACCACGGCGCGGTCAGCGGCGCCTGGGACGAAGCGACCCGCGCCGCGCTCGAGCAGTACGGCGGCGTCGAGAACCTGGAGGAGCGGCTGGTCAGCCCGACCAAGATCGACCCGCAGGTGCTGGCCTACATGCGCGAGAAGCTCGGGCGAGCGGACTGAGGCGCGACCCCATCACTGGCATCGGCGCGGGCGGGCACGGCGGGTCGCCCCACGGGGCGCACTTCGATCCCGCCGCACTCGCCACCCTATGCCAGCTCACCCGATGACCGCACGACCGCGCACGCTGCGACGCCACATCTACGCCGGCATCATCCTCGCGCTCGTCTTCGCCGTGGCCGGCTGCGGCGCGGGGGAGCCCGCCGGACCCGGCACGCTCGCGCCGCTCACGGCATCCGGCGCAACGCTCGAAGCCGGCGGCCGGGCGTTCGAGGTCCGCGGGGTCAACTACATCCACCCCAGCAACGCCAACCTCAGCACCTGCTCGGCGCTGCAGTTCGGCGCCGACGGCAACTGCCCCTGGGAGATCGCGCCGATCGCGGCCGACTTCGACAAGCTGCGCGGCCTGGGCGTCAACACCGTGCGGGTGTTCCTCAACTACTACGTCTTCGGCGGGGCGCGCGCGGCCGACCCGAACTACAGCATGGCCCAGCCGCTCGCCCACCTCGACACGCTGATCGCCGAGGCCGGCAAGCGCGGGATCTACGTGCTGCCGGTGCTGCTCGCCAAGTACCCGCAGGACCGCTTCCGGCCCGAGGACTACGCCGGCGCGCTCGACCTGCACGTCCGCCCGGTCGTGCGGCACCTGGCCGGCAAGCCGGGGCTGCTGGCCTGGGACCTGTTCAACGAGCCCGACCTGGGCGGGCCGGTCGACCAGCGCTGCTGGGACTGGGACAACGCCGACTTCCCGCTGTGCTTCCCGCTGGCGAACGAGCGGCTGCGCTTCATCCGAGCGATCCACGACGAGGTCAAGCGGCTCGACCCGCAGCGCCTGACGACCGTGAGCCTGGGCTTCGCCAAGAACTACTTCCGCCCCGAGAAGGCCGACCTGCGCCTGGCCGACGTGGTCGACGTCTACTCGTTCCACTACTACGACGACGACCCCTACGACAGCGGGCGCTACGCCGCGCACTGGTACTACGGCCAGGGCTTCCCGGCCGACCTGCGCCGCGCGATCGCCGAGCTGCGGGCGCTGAAGCTCGACAAGCCGATCGTCGTCACCGAGCTGGGCTTCCCGACCGGCGACGGCGCCAGGCGCAGCCTCGACGACCTGCGGCGCGACCTGCGTACCGGCCTGCAGACAGCGCGCGACGAGCGCGCCGGCGGCGTGGTGCTCTGGCCGTTCCAGGCCACGATGGATGAGCTGGTCGGCGACCTGTTCGAGAGCTGATGCTGCTGGTTGGCCCTCATCCCCCGGCCCCCTTTCGGGGGTAGGTTTTCCTCCAGCGCATACTGGTGCGGCACAGGCCCTCACCCCCTGGCCCCCTCTCCCAGCGGGAGAGGGGGAAGCATGCTCGGCAGCGCGGTTTCGGCTGCGCCGAAACCGCGCTGCCGAATCGTTTGACCCCCGCCCCTGGCAGGGGCGGGGGCAGGGGGTGGGGTCAGAACACCCCTTCACAAACACACGAATTGCATGTACCATGTGGCGCAGCACCCCGCCGACCACTGCCGGAGGCACCGAATGCCCAGAGAGTACGCGCTGTTCAGCATCCGCATCCGCGGCGCCGGGCCCGATAGCTACACGATCGACGTCCAGAGCGCGCTCGGCGGCGACGCGAGCGGCGCGTTCGTCACCCCGGCGCGTGACCCAAGATACCAGGAACTGGCGCGGCGCCTGCAGAGTCTCGACACCGACGAAGACCTGCTGATCGAGCTGGGCACGATCCTGTTCCAGTCGATCTTTCAGGGCGGCGTCAAGGAGGTCTACGCGCGCAGTCAGGGCCGGCTGGCCGAGGGCCAGGGGCTGCGGCTGCGGCTCGACCTCGACCCGGCGCAGGCCGAGATCGCCGGGCTGCCGTGGGAGTTCCTGTACGACCCGGACCAGGGGCCGCTGGCGCTGCTCGACGCGCCGATCGTGCGCTACCTGTCCCAGCAGTCGGCCCCGCCGATGCTGCAGACGACGCTGCCGCTCAAGGTGCTGGTCACTAGCGCCGTCACGCCGCCCGCGCCAGACGTCGAGCGCGAGCTGGCGGAGGTGCGCGCCGCGCTGGCCGGTCTCGAGCGGAGCGGGCACGTCGCGATCCGGGTCGAGGAGCACCTGACCCAGCCCGTGCTGCAGCGGCGGCTACGCGAGGGCTTCCAGGTCTGGCACTTCATCGGCCACGGCGGCTTCAGCCGCGACGGGCGCAGCGGCACGCTCGTGTTCGAGGACGGGGCCGGGTCCAGCAAAGCGGTGAGCGCGGCCGAGCTGAACATCCTGCTGAACCGCAGTGGCGTGCGGCTGATCCTGCTGGACGCCTGCGACAGCGCCAGGCTGACCACCGAGCCGTACCGCAGCGTCGCGCCCGCGCTGGTGCGCGCCCAAGTGCCGGCGGTGATCGCGATGCAGTTCACCGTGCCGCAGGAGGCCACCCGCGCCTTCGCCGGCGAGTTCTACCGCGCCCTGGCCGAGGGCCTGCCGATCGACGCCTGCGTGACCGAGGGGCGCAAGGCGGTGATGGGCGAGACGGGGCTGCGCAACCCCGACTGGGGCATCCCGGTGGTCTACACCCGCGCGCCGGACGGGCGGCTGTTCGATCCGGCCGCGCCGGCGACCGCCACCCCAGCCAGGCCCGCCGCAGGCAACAGCGTCGTGGTCGGCTCGGGGAACGTCCTGCAGCCCGGCTCGTCGATCAACATCAGCGGCGTCGGCAGCACGAGCGTCCAGCCGGACGACGAGGAGCGCCGCGACAGGATCGCCGAGCTGGAGGGGCTGATCAAAGCCAACAAGAGCCGGCTGTACCAGCGCGAGCTTCAGAAGGCGCGCTATGGCATCTCCGCCGACCCATCGATCACGATCGAGGTCGAGGATCTCACGCGCGAGATCGCCAAGCTGGAGCGGGAGCTCCAGACGCTCAGGTAGCTGGGCGCCGACCCCAGCCAGTACTCACCCCCGCCCCTGGCAGGGGCGGGGGCAGGGGGTGGGGCGATCCAAGGCATCAGCGCGTAGCCGCATCCTCCCCCAGCACCACCACAATATCGGCGCCGGCCGCGATCCCCTCGGGCGCGCCCTGCGCGACGGAGGCGCCCAGCAGCTTGGCCAGCCGGGCGCTGGTGCGCGGCTTGCCGGTCACGTCGTAGACCACGGTCTTCGGCGCGCTGGACACGGGGGCGTTGTCGGCCGGCAGCACCTTGAAGCCGGCCTGGTCAAGCTCGGCGGTCACGCGGCCGGCCAGCCCGCCGACGTCGGTGCCGTTCAGCACCTGCACGAGCGCGTCCTCGTTGGCCTCGGTCGGCCGCTTCAGGAAGGTCTCCACCACCGCGCGAACGTCGTTCGGGTCCCAGATCAGATCCGCAGCCCTCCTCGCGGTAGTTCGGCGCCGTCTCGGGGCCGAGCCGCACCTGGCCGATCTCGTCGGGGCTGAAGCCGCTGCCGAGCCAGGCCAGCCCGGCCAGCACGTCCAGCCGCGCGATCGGCAGGGTCGTCTCGACCGCGCCATCCAGGCCGGCCATCAGCTTCGGCGCCAGGGCCAGCTGCCCGAGCGCGCCGCGCGCGCGCAGCTTGGCGGCGATCGCCCGCAGCACCTGCTGCTGCCGCTCGGCCCGGCCAAAGTCGCTGTCGGCATGGCGGGTGCGCGCGTAGATCAGCGCGCGCGCGCCGTCCATCTCCTGGACGCCCGGCTGGAACTCGACCCGCATGGTGCCGAAGTCGGGCGTCGGGTAGGCGTCGTCGACGATCGGCCTGGGCACGTCGATCGTGACGCCGCCGAGCGTGTCGATCACCTTGGCGAAGCCGTCGAAGTTGATCTGGGCCACGGCGTCGATCCGCTGGCCGCGCTGCGGCAGCGCCAGGAACTGCTCGACCGTCTGCGCGGCCAGCGCCATCCCACCCTGCTGCGGCGTGGTGCCCGCGCCGTAGAGCGACTCGGCGGCGGCGTAGCCCTGCCCGTAGGCCACGTTGATCTTGGTCTCGCCGACGTCGGGCAGGCTCACGCGCGTGTCGCGCGGGATCGAGAGCATGCTGGCCCAGCGGCCGACCGCATCGAGGTGGACGACGATCAGCGTATCGCTGCGCACGCCCTCCTCGGGGTGATCCGGCCGCTCGTCGACCCCCACGACCAGCAGGTTGATCGCGCCGGTGAGCGGCGAGACGACCGGCGCGCCCGGCCGCGCGTCGGCCACCACGATCTGACCGGCGACCGCGCGCAGCTGCAGGTAGAACAGCGCCAGCGCCAGCAGCGCCAGCGCCAGCAGCGCCAGCAGCGCCCGGCGCACGATCTTCCAGGGCGACCGGCGCGCCGATCGCGGCAGGTGGGGCGGCTGCGGCGCCGCGCCGCGCGGCCTCCGCATGGCGATGGTCTCGCCGGTGTACGCGTCGTCCTGCTGGCGACGCCGCTCAGAGTTGCTCATCCACATCACCCTCAGGCTGTCGAGCCATACAACCCGCTCGCACCAGCGTGCGGCCAAGTATAGCATACCGACTGCCGGGGCGGCTGATAGCCTGCTGCAAGGCGCCTGAGGGTGAGCATACGCGTGCGGGGGCTGTGCGCCCCCGTGCCCCCGCCCGGCTTGTTCGGGGGGCTGCGCGCCCCCCGGCCGGGGCCTTGCCCCTGGACCCCAAAAAGAATCTCACCGTGTCACTTGTGCGGGGGGCTGCGCGCCCCCCGCGCCCCCCGCGGGCGGGGGTGGGCCGCCACCCCCGCCGCCCCCCGGCCGGGGCCTTGCCCCTGGACCCCAAAAAGAATCTCACCGTGTCACTTGTTCGGGGGGCTGCGCGCCCCCCGCACCCCCGCGGGCGGGGTGGGCCGCCCCTCCCGCCGCCCCGGCCGGGGCCTTGCCCCTGGACCCCAAAATAATGCCGTCTCGTCTGCGATGCTTGACGTGCATGCCCGGCTGAATCCAGGCGCGGCGGGTTGCAACTCGCGCCCAACGAAGGGGACTGGGCATGCGCCACGAACCACGCAGCTGAGGCGGCCTTTTTTGCCGGAGGGGGGCCGGGGGAACCGGCGCGGGTTCCCCCGGGCGGGGGGCCGGGGGCGCAGCGCCCCGGAGAAAGGGTCCGGGCGCCGCCGCCCGGGCCGGCGCCCGGGTCCCCGCGGGCGGGGGCCGGGGGCGCAGCGCCCCGGAGAAAGGGTCCGGGCGCAGCCGCCTGAACCGGCGCGGGTTCCCCCGGGCGGGGGGCCGGGGGCGCAGCGCCCCGGAAAGACTCCTGGCGGGGGGCCGGGGGCGCAGCGCCCCGAAAGAAACGAATCGCCCCATGATGATGGCACGGCGATTGCTTAACAGACCGGCGAGGGGCAATCCTCAGGGCCGTCTGGCGGTGCAGATCCACCTGCGAGCGGCGAGACAATTCGAAAGGAGAGGCTTCCCATGATCAACTTCATCCTGTGGCTGCTGTTCGGCGCGCTGGTCGGTTGGCTTGCAAGCATCGTGATGCGGACAGATGCTCAGCAGGGCGCCCTGCTCAACATCGTCGTCGGCATCATCGGCGCATTCCTCGGCGGGCTGGTGTTCAGCCTGCTGGGCATCGGCGGCTCGAACATCAACAACAGCGACTTCAGCCTCGGCGCGCTACTGGTCTCGTTCGTCGGCGCGGTGGTGCTGCTGGGCATCGTCAACCTGGTGCGCCGCGGCTCGGTTCGCTAGGCGCCTGCGAACCTGCGGCGAAGGTCCTGCGCCCTCCTCCCCTACTGGGGAGGGGGGCTTGCTCGTGCCGGGCGGGGCAGGCCGCCCGCTCATCAGCTTGTCATCTTCATGTACTATACTGGCGGGGCGGCGGACATGTCGCCGGAGCATCGACGCAGCGCACAGCAGCAAGGAGCGGTGTATGTCTAGTCGCGAGACGGCCTCGGCGGTTGAGCTGATCGAGGCGCCCGGCCAGGGTGACGTCTCATCGCTCGCGGGGCTGATGGCGCTGCCGGCGCGCCGGCCCAAGCGCAACCCGCTCGACCCCGGGCGGCTTACCTACACCGCCGCCTGGTTTCAGGCTGGCGCGGCGGCCGCCGTGCTTGGCGCGGCCGGGCTGCGGCGCTTCGGCTGGCCGGCGGCCGCCTGCATGGGCGGGCTGGGCGCCGTGGGCATGGCCTACATGAAGCGCTTCGAGCCGACCCACCCGACGCTCGAGCGCGTGACGGTGTGCCTGCCGCAGCTGCCCGCGGCGCTCGACGGGCTGCGGATCGGCCAGATCACCGACACGCACCTCGGGCTGCCCCACACGGCCGAGAACCTGGCCTGGGCGGTCGAGCAGATGCGCCGCGAGCGGCCCGAGCTGCTGGCGCTGACCGGCGACCTGGTCGGCATGCGCGAGGGCATCCCCGAGCTGCCTGCGCTGCTGAGCCGGCTCGATGCGCCGCTCGGCGTCTACGCCGTGCCCGGCAACCACGACTACTGGGAGGGGCTGCACGACGTGCACGCCGCGCTCTCGCTGGCGGGCGTGCCGCTGCTGCTGAACCAGAGCCGCCAGCTCAGCTGGAACGGCGCCGACTTCTGGGTCGTCGGCGTCGACGACATCTGGGACGGCCGGCCCGACTTCGCGGCGGCGCTCGGCGGCGTGCCGGCCGGCGCGCTCACGCTGCTGCTGGCCCACTCGCCCGACATCGCCGACAACGCCGCCGGCCACGGGTTCGCGCTGCAGATCTCCGGGCACACCCACGGCGGGCACCTGCGGCTGCCGCTGCTCGGCCCGCTGGCCCGGCCGCGCTTCGGCGTGCGCTACGTGATGGGGCGCTACCAGGTCGGCGAGATGGCGCTGTACGTCTCGCGCGGGCTCGGCGGCGTGCCGCTGCGGCTGATGTGCCGGCCCGAGATCACGATCCTGACGCTGCGGCGCAGCGTGTGACGGGGGCTAGCCGCCCCCACGCCCCCGCTTACAACAAAGCACGTCCCACGGCAATTGTTCCCTCACCCCCCTGCCCCCCTCTCCCCATTTGGGAGAGGGGGGTATCTTTCCAGCATATGGGTGCGGTCGCGTTGCGACCGCACCCATATGCTGCGAATCTTCCCTAATTGTCCAAAGAGTATTGCCGGGCATGGGCCACGATGGCTGTACCTGGTTCGACATTATTTGCCGGAGGGGGGCCGCCTGAACCGGCGTGGGTTCCCCCGGGCGGGGGGCCGCGGGCGCAGCGCCCCGCAAGAATCTTCAAGCTGCCGGCAGGGCCAGGAGGCGGGGGGCCGCGGGCGCAGCGCCCCCAAATAGCGGGGCGGAGCCCTTAGAAAAAGTGGTATACTCCCCCCATCACGACGCACACAGGAGAAACCCATGGCCCTGACTGATCATACGCGGCGAGCGGCGGCGCCCGACCTGCGCCGCACCACGGCGCTCGTCGTGGGCGATGTCGTCGCCTTCAACCTCGTCACCGCGCTCGGGCTGTACCGGCACGGCGAGCTGACCGACCTGGGCGCGCTCGGCCAGGTTGTCCAGGTTGCCGCGCCATTTCTGGCCAGCTGGCTGCTGGTCGCGCCGTTCCTGGGCGCGTTTCGGCGCGATGTGGTCGAGCGGCCGCCGCAGCTGCTGGCGCGCTCGGCGTTGGCCTGGCTGGTCGCCCTGCCGATCGGGCTGATGCTCTGGTCGCTCATGCGCCAGCGGCAGGTCCAGCCGACGTTCGCGGCCGTCACGTTTATTACCAATCTGGTCGTGCTGCTGGGCTGGCGCGGGGTGTTTGCCATGCTGGCGTCACGCGGGCGCCGCCGCTAGCGGCCATGCCGCTTAAGGCGACTGCGCCGCGGCGCTCTGCCGGGCCGCCCCGCGCAGGCGCCGCGGCCGCAGGTCGATCCGCGGCGCCTGCGCGGCATCCGCGCCGGGGCCGGTCGATGAGCATGTTTGCTGTTCGGCGCGCCGCGGCGCTGCTTGCGTGCGCGCGCTGGTCGGCTGCAGCCTCGCTCCGGCCGCGGCGCCGATCGCGCCCGCCACGAGCCAGCCGACCGCCGCGGCCGGCTCGCCGACTCCTGCCGACGCGAGCCCCACCCCGCCGCCCCAGCCGGACACGGTCGAGCACCTCGTGATCGGCAGCCTGTGGCTCTGGGATGGCGCGGCCGCGCACAAAGTTGACACCAAGATCAGAACAACCGAGAATAGCCGCATTGTGCTCAGCTCATGACTCGCTACGACCATCGAGCGCGCGGAAAGAAAGCAAAGCAATGACCGACCTCTACATCATCCGCCACGGCGAGGCATACTCGAACGTCGAGGCGGAGATCGAGGGCATGGGCTTCGACCGCGGGCTGACCGAGCGCGGGCTCGCGCAGGCCCAGGCGCTGGCCCGCCGCCTCGCCACCGGCGAGATCGCGGCGGACGTGCTCTACGCCAGTACGCTGCCGCGCGCGCGCACCACCGCCGAGCACGTGGCCGAGGCGCTCGGGCTGCCGATCGAGTGGGACGACGACCTGCACGAGCTGCGGCCGGGCGAGGCGAACGGCATGAGCGTCGAGGACGCGCGCGCCAGGTTCGACGGCTTCCGCCGCTTCCTGCACGAGCCGTTCACGCCGATCGCGCCGGGCGGCGAGAGCTGGGGCAGCTTCCAGGCGCGCACCTCCGCCGCGCTGGAGCGGCTGATCGTGCGCCACCAGGGCCAGACGATCGTCGTCGTCGCGCACGGCGGGACGATCGAAGTCTCGTTCCTGTACCTGCTCGGCCTAGGCCCCGATGCGCGCAGGCGCGCGGCCTTCCACGCCAAAAATACCGCGATCACGCACTGGCGGCACACCGAGACGAGCGACGGGCGGTCGGAGTGGCACCTGGTCGCACACAACGACCACCGGCACCTGGTTGATATGGCGGCCCGGTGACCTGGTGAAGGGTGCGTCGGCGGTCGGCAGTCGCACAGCAGCCGCCGGCAGTCGCACAGCAGCCGCCGGCAGTCGCGCAGCAGCCGCCGGCAGTCACGCAGCAGCCGCCGGCAGTCACGCAGCAGCCGCCGGCAGTCACGCAGCAGCCGCCGGCAGTCACGCAGCAGCCGCCGGCAGTCACGCAGCAGCCGCCGGCAGTCACGCAGCAGCCGCCGGCAGTCACGCAGCAGCCGCCGGCAGTCACGCAGCAGCCGCCGGCAGTCGCATGACAGGCGGCAGCCGGCAGTTGGCAGTTGGCAATTCCAGCGTTCAGCGTTCAGCGTTCAGCGTTCAACGTTCAGAGGTCAGCGGTCACCTTGTCACCTTATCGGGGCTCAGACAGGACTAAAGCAGTGACGGAGCCTAGCGGACCACCGGCGCCACTCGCAATCTACACCTTCGCCGACGACGACATCTTCGGCGACCTGGCGCCCGAGCAGCGCGCGCAGGTCGAGCGCGCCACCAGCATCGCCAACCACGCCTCCGGGCAGATCTTCTACGCGCCCGAGGAGAGCGGCGACCGGCTGTACATCCTGCGGCGCGGGCGCGTGCGGATCTACAAGCTCTCGCCCGAGGGCCGCGCGCTGACCCTGCTCATCCTTGAGCCGTCGTCGATCTTCGGCGAGATGGCGCTGGCGCAGGACTGGGTCCACGACAGCTTCGCCGAGGCGATGACCGAGTGCACCGTCGGCGTCATCCGGCGCGACGAGATGCGCCGGGTGCTGAACAGCAACCCGGCCGTGGCGCTACGGTTCATGAACATCATGAGCGGGCGGCTGCGCGCGCTGGAGCGCAAGCTGGCCGACATCGCCTTCAAGAGCGTGCCGCAGCGGCTGGCGACGGTGCTGCTCAACCTGGCCGGCGCGCAGGCCGATCTGCCCGACCACGCCACGCCGCCTGCCGTCGTCCGCTACACCCACCAGCAGCTGGCCGAGCTGATCGGCTCCTACCGCGAGACGGTCACCAAGGTGATCGGCGAGTTCCGCGAGGCTGGCCTGATCCGCGTCGAGGAGGAGGCGATCTTCCTGACCGACCTGCGGCAGCTGCGCGAGACCGCCGGACGATGAGCCGGTGGAGCGACGTTCTGACGTTTGTGCGGTCGGCGTAAGCGCCCGTTCGCATTTCCGTAATGCTTTCTGACTTGCAGCCCGCGTGCCGAATAGTGTACAATGCGCGCGTCGCGATCGCCTGGCGGAAGGCCGCATTCATATGCGTTAGTCGCAGGGCTGACACCCTCTGACACGTTACAAAGCACCAAGCACGATGACTGTTGCCGAAATCCCTTCGCGTGTCGCGCCGCCGCGCGCCGACGTTCCGCCCGCGCTCGAACAAACGGCGCGCTTCGCCCTGACGCTCGAGCAATTCGCGTACATCGTGCTGTTCGCGCTGGCGCTGCTGACGCGCCTGTGGGGCCTGGGCGACCGGGCGCTGCACCACGATGAGACGCTGCATGCCGCCTACTCCTGGCGGCTGTACATGAACCAGGGCTTCCTGCACGACCCGCTGCTGCACGGGCCGTTCCTGTACCACATTGTGGCGCTGTTCTACTTCCTGTTCGGCGATAACGACTACACGGCGCGCCTCAGCGTCGCGCTGTTCGGCAGCGTGCTGGTGGTGCTGCCCTACCTCATCCGCCGCGAGCTGGGGCGCAGCACCGCGCTGATCGCCGCGACCTACCTGCTGATCTCGCCGGTGTTTCTGTACATCAGCCGCTTCATCCGCCACGATATGTACTCGGTGGTGTTCGAGCTGCTGACCGTGATCAGCATCGTGCGCTACGGCAGCACGCGCCGGGCGCGCTGGCTCTACGTCGGCGCGGCCGCGCTCGGGCTCATGGCCACGAACATGGAGACGTTCTATCTCTTCATGGTGATCATGGGCTCGCTGCTGGCGCTGGTGTTCTTCTGGCGCATCTGGCGCCCGGGCCTGCTGGTCGCCGGCGCGCTCGGCCTGGCGGTCGTGGCGCTGGTGTTCGTGCTGCCCGGCAAGCCCGAGGGCGCCGCGCTGGGCGGGGCAGTGCAGCGCGCGAACGGGCCGTACGTCTGCCCGGCCGCCGGCAGCGCGCTGCCGCCGGATAACCCGATCCTGCACACGCCCGGGCCGATCTTCGGCCTGCCGCCGCTGCCGACCGCCGACAACGACTACGCGCTGTGCGTGCGCAACCAGTACGACGACAACCTGCCGATCTACTTCGTCAAGCTCGGCCAGTTCTTCGGCCACCCCGCGATCCTGATGGCGCTGGCGCTGGCGCTGGTCGGCCTCGCCGCGATCTACGCGCTGATCTGGCGCATGCGCGGCCGCAAGGACGATATGACCGCCTGGGAGCGCGCCTACTCGAACGGCGACGGCATCGTGGGCGCCTTCGCCAGCCTGGCGCGCGACCGGCGCGTGTGGACGGCGCTGCTGGTCTTTCTGACGCCGTACACGCTCCTGTTCACCTCGTTCTTCGGCCACCCCTCGGGCTTCATCAGCGGCACGACCGGGTCGCTGCTGTACTGGCTGGCCCAGCACAGCGTCCAGCGCGGCGAGCAGCCCGGCTACTACTACCTGCTGCAGCTGGCGATCTACGAGCCGCTGGCGCTGCTGTGTGGCGGCATCGGGCTGGTGCTGGTCGGCGCGATGCTCGGGCGCGGGCTGGCCCGGCGCCGCTCGGCCGAGGCGGCCTGGCCGGCGCGGATCGACTGGAGCGTGGCCATGCCGATCGTGCTGGCCTGGTGGGCGGTGACGACGCTGGCGCTGTACTCCTGGGCCGGCGAAAAGATGCCCTGGCTGACCACCCACGTCACCCTGCCGATCGTGCTGCTGGGCGCCTGGGCGCTCGCGCGGATCTTGAAGTATGGCTTTGCGATGTTCGATCGGGGATCGGCCGCCGATTTCCGAAATCCATCACCCGAACCCGCGCTTGGCGACGGCAGCGATCGCGCGGCCGAGGCGGAACAGCCGGCGCTGTGGGATCGCGGGCTGGCGATCTACCTGACGATCTTCGGCGCGGTCGCGGCGCTGTTCTTCCTGGTCGTCTCGATCATCAGCCGGCCCGACATCGGCCAGCAGAGCTACGCGCCCTACATCGCGCCGATCGCGCTGCTGCTGCTGGCCCTGATGACCGTGTTCGCCGGGCTGCTGCGCAGCTCGCGCTGGGCGATCGGCGCGCTGGCGCTGGCGGTCGCGCTGTATGGCTCGGTCTACACCTTCCGCAGCGCCTTCCAGCTGAGCTACCGCTGGGGCGACAGCGCGCGCGAGCTGATGGTGTTCGTCCAGACGACGCCCGACGTGGCGCGGGTGGTGCGGAAGCTCGAGCAGGCCGCGACCAAGCGCAGCGGCAACCTCAAGATCTGGTACGACAACGAGACGGTCTGGCAGTGGTACATGCGCAACTTCAAAGACGCGCAGCAGCAGCCCCCGACGCTGCCCGCGCCCGGCGACGACGTGATGGCCATCCTGCTGCTGAAGGAAAACCTCGACGGCAACGACCAGAACCAGCAGTACCTGCAGGGCTTCCGCGTCCAGCGCTACCCGCTGCGCTGGTGGAACGACGAGTACGCGGTGTACCGGCTGCCGCAGGACTGGACCAGCGCGCCGGTCACGCCCGACTCGCCGCTGCTGATGCGGCTGCTGCGCACCCCGCTCGACGGGCGCACCTCCGCGCAGGTCTGGCAGTACCTGCTGTACCGGCAGCTGCCCGCGGCGATCGGCTCGACCGACTTCGTGCTGGCGGTGCGGCCGGAGCTGGCCAACGAGATCGGCCTGGGCACCGGCGAAGAGCAGAAGTAGTCATCGAAGTAGTCATCAAGGAACGAGAGTATGTCGGCAATCCCGCGCGAGTCACGTGACTACGCCGCGCCGCGCCTGCTGGAGCGGCGGCTCGACCTATCGTGGATCAACTTAGAGGTAATCGCGTTCGGGCTGCTGATGATGCTGAGCGTGCTGGCGCACCTGTGGGCGCTGGACGTCAAGGCGATGCACCACGACGAGTCGATCCACGCCTGGTCGAGCTGGCGGCTGTACACCGCCGCGGGCGCGTTCAACTGCGCCGGCGGGCGGGTCGCCGCGAGCTACTGCTACGACCCGGTGTACCACGGCCCGGCGCTGTACCACCTGACCGCGCTGTCGTACTTCCTGTTCGGCGACGGCGAGTGGCAGGCCCGGCTGCCGATGGCGCTGGCGGGCATCCTGCTGACGGGCTCGGCCTGGATGCTGCGGCCCTACTTCGGCGCGCGCGGCACGTTCACCGCGGCGGCGCTGCTGGCGTTCTCGCCCTCGCTGCTGTACTTCACGCGCTTCGCCCGCCACGACGCGCTGATGCTGCTGTGGGTCTTCTGGATCGTGCTGGGCTTCTTCCGCTATCTCGACAGCGGGCGCCCGCGCTACCTCTACCTGCTGGCCGCCGGCACGGCGCTGGCGATGGCGACCCACGAGCTGTACTACATCCTGTTCTTCCTGTTCGGCGCGTTCGTGCTGGTGCGGCTGCTCGACGAGCTGCTGCCGCGCCGCAGCGTGGTGCTCGGGCTGGCGGTCGCGCTGGCGCTGGCGCTGGTGGGCATGGCGCTGAACCCGCCGATCACCACCAACCTGCGCGCCGGCGGCCTGGCGCTGCTGCTCGGCATGGTCGTCGGCGTCGGGCTGCTGATGGTGCGCGTGTGGGACCCGGCGCCGCTGGTCAGCCAGCGCCTGCTGGCGCTCTGGCGCGACGAGCGCCGCGTGCTGTGGACGGCGCTGGCGATCCTGGGGGCGATCTTCGCGCTGGAGTTCAGCAACTTCTTCACCGACCCGCGCGGCATCCTGGACGGCCTGTACCAGGGGCTGGCCTACTGGCTCGGCTCGCAGCACGAGTACGCGCGCGGCAAGCAGCCGTGGTACTACTACCTGATGCTCATGCCGGTCTACGAGCCGGTCGCGCTGCTCGGCGCGATCGGCGGGGCGGCCGCGCTGTTCGCGCGGGGCTACGAGCGGCTGCTCGCGCCGATCGCCTGCGTCGTCGCGGCGCTGATCATCTTCGCCGCCGGGCTGCTGAGCAGCCTGGGGCTGGTGCTCGGCCTCGGCCTGGTCGGGCTGGCGGTCTACCTGATCGTCAGCGGCTGGTGGCGCGGACCGGCCGGCTGGCGCCGCGCTCCCCGCCGCACGCTGGCCGCGCCGGCCCTCGCGCCG
The DNA here is from genome assembly GCA_016717335.1 of Candidatus Ribeiella danica. Classification (GTDB taxonomy): domain Bacteria; phylum Chloroflexota; class Chloroflexia; order Chloroflexales; family Roseiflexaceae; genus Ribeiella; species Ribeiella danica. The sequence goes on along the minus strand of JADKFS010000019.1, from coordinate 655,838 downwards.
CTGGAGGGCACGCCCGCCGACGCCGAGACAAACGGCGCGGCGCTGGACGAGGATCTGGCCCCCGACGGCGAGCGCCTAGCCGCCGAGACGATCGCCCTGACCGAAGAGCCGATCGCCGCCGAGGCGCCGGCCGCCGCCGAGGAGGCCCGGCCGCCCCGCGCCTACGCCGCGCTGTTCCCGCTGTTCCTGGCGTTCTGGTTCATCGGCGCGCTGGTGGCGTTCTCCTGGGCCGGCGAGAAGATGCCCTGGCTGGTCACGCACATCGCGCTGCCCGGCAACCTGCTGGTGGCCTGGGCGATCGGCCGGCTGCTCGACTCGATCGAGTGGCGCGCGCTGCCCGACCGGCGCGCCGCGCTCATCCCATTCGCGCTCACGCTCACGCTCGTCGCGCTCGGCGTGGCGCTGTGGCGGCTCTCCTCGGCCAGCGAGGGCCAAGCCGGGCAGGCCAACCTGCTGCAGGCGATCGTCCCGCTGCTGATCGCCGGCCTGCTGATCTTCGGCCTGCTGACGATCGGGCAGCACATCGGCGCGCGCGCCACGCTGGCGATCTGCGCGCTCACGATCTTCGGCATCCTGGGGGCCTACACCATCCGGGCCACCTGGATGGTGGTGTACGACCACCCCGACACGCCGATCGAGCTGCTGATCTACGTCCAGAGCACGCCCGACGTGCCGCTGATCGTCGACGACATCCGCACGCTGGCGATCAACCAGACCCGCAACACCCGCACCGCCGCCGACCCGACCGGCGGCCACAGCATGCCCGTGATCATGGACATCGGCGACGACACCGGCGAGGGCAGCCTGGCCTGGCCGTACCAGTGGTACTTCCGCGACTTCCAGCGGATCGAGGGCCGCAAGGCCGACTTCTTCCGCACGGCGACGGCCGACTCGTTCGAGGTCGCGGTCGACTCCCGGCAGCCGGACGGCGACAAAGAGTTCGCGCCGGTGGTGATGGTCTACGTGCCGCACATGACCGAGGAGACGCGCCAGGCGCTCGAAGAAAATTATGTCAAGCGCTACGACTCGAAGCTGAACTGGTACTTCCCGGAGGGCGACCTGAGCGGCTGCGACCCGCGCGTGGCCGGCTACAAGCGCTTCTACTACAACAGCTCCACGATCGAGCGCGCGAAAGAAGACCCGCAGTGCAAGCAGCTCGACTTCGCCAGCCTGCAGTACGAAGGCGTGTTCGCGCCGCTGATCTGGCCGTTCCGCACCGAGAACTGGGCCACCGTCAAGAACTACCTGCTCTACCGCCAGCTGCCGAGCCCGCTGCGGATCGACGGGCGCGAGATGCAGGTGTGGGTGCGCAAGGACCTGGCGGCCAGCGGCGGCGGGCAGGCCGAGGCGCCGAGCAGCAGCGTGTTCAAGCTGGTCGCGCAGCAGGTGATCGGCAGCGCGGGCCACGACCAGGGCCAGCTCGACCAGCCGCGCGGCGTGGCGGTCGACCGCCAGGGCAACGTCTATGTCGCCGACCTGGGCAATAGCCGCGTGGAGGTGTTCGGCGCGGACGGCAAGCCGCTCCGCACGATCGGCGCGTTCGGCGGGGGCGACGGCCAGTTCAACGAGCCGCGCGACGTGGCGGTCGACCAGCAGGGCAACCTGTACGTCGCCGACACCTGGAACGCGCGCGTGCAGAAGTTCGACCCGAGCGGCAAGTTCCTGAAGAGCTGGGGCACCGGCGACGACATCGGCTCGGGCCGCCGCGCGACCATGACCAGCGGCGACGCGGCAGCCAACGCCGCCAACCCGCTGGGCCTGTTCGGGCCGCGCGCGGTGGCCGTGGACGATCAGGGCCGGGTCTACATCGCCGACACCGGCAACAAGCGCATCGTCGTGACCGACGGCGAGGGCAACTTCCTGTACCAGTGGGGCCACGGCGGCAACGAGCCGGGCGCGTTCAACGAGCCGATCGGCGTGGCGGTCGACCAGCAGGGCAGCGTCTACGTGGCGGACACGTGGAACGGGCGCGTGCAGGTGTTCGTGCGCGGGGCGGACGGCAAGGTCGGCCCGACGCCGCAGTCGAGCTGGCGCGTGCAGGGATGGCAGCCGAACACCTACGACGACCCGTACATCGCCGCGAGCGCGGACGGCCGGATCTACGCCAGCGTGCCGGGGCGCAACCTGATGCTGCAGGCGAGCCCGGCCGGCGACGTGCTGCTGCGCTGGGGCGGCAAGGGCGACGACACCGCCTCGCTGACGCTGCCCAGCGGCGCGGCGGTCGGGCCGGACGGCGCGGTCTACGTCGTCGACCGCGGCAACGGCCGCGTGCTGAAGTTCGAGCTGCCGGCCGCGGGGCGCTAACAGAGAGGATCGCCCCACCCCCCGCCCCTGCCAGGGGCGGGGGGTTCTTTTTCGTGGGTGTGGCGCGGCGGCAAAGCGCCGCGCCCCACCCACGAGCGATCTCCCCCGCTCCCCGCGCGGGTGAGGGCTCGCTGTGATCTCAGGCGCGGGTGAGCAGCGCCACGCTCTCGATGTGCGCCGTCTGGGGGAACAGGTCGACCGACTGGACGCCGGCGACGCGGTAGCCGCCGGCCAGGACCTTGAGGTCGCGCGCGAGGGTGGCCGGGTGGCACGCGACGTAGACGATCCGCGCGGGCGCGAGCCGCAGCAGGCCCTCAAGCGCGCGCGGGTGGCAGCCGCGCCGCGGCGGGTCGAGGATCACGGCGTCGAATGTGCCGTCGAGCTGGTCGAGCGCGCGCTCGACCCGGCCGACCTCGAAGCGAGCGTTGCCGATGCCGTTCTCCGCCGCGCTGAGCCGGGCATCCACGACCGCGTCGGCGACCTCCTCGACCCCGACCACCTCGGCGGCCACGGCCGCCAGGGGCAGCGTGAAGGCGCCCGCGCCGCAGAACAGGTCGAGCAGCCGCTCGCCGCCGCGCAGATCCAGCCCGGCGCGCACGAGCCGCAGCAGCGCCTCGGCGGCGTCGCTGTTGACCTGGAAGAACGTCGTCGGCCGCAGGTGGAACGCGACGCCGCCCAGCTCCTCGACCAGGCGCTCGGCGCCGAGCGCGCCCTGGCCGCCCGGCAGGGCCACGCCGGCCAGCGCCGGGCAGCGCATCCGCCAGCGCCGGGCCAGATCAGAGAGGTCGTCGGGCCCGCGCAGCGCCGCAACCACGTAGCCGTAGGCCTCGCTGGCGCGCAGCAGCGCCTCGGCCGGCGCCGCCCCGGCCTCGCGCGCGACCTCGCGCAGCGCCGCCAGCGCCTCGTTCAGCGCCGGCATCAGCAGCGGGTCGGACGCGATCTCCTGCAGGTCGCGCGTCTCGGCGGCGTAGTAGCCGACGCGGCCGCCCTCGCCGTGGAAGCGCGCGCCGCTGCGGTAGCCCCAGGGGCGCGAGGCAGGCAGCGTCTCGGCAACCTCCACCTCGGGCAGCCCGCCGATCTTGGCGAGCTGGTCGGCCAGGATCTGGCGCTTGAAGCGCAGCTGCGCGGGGTAGGCGATATGCTGCCAGGGCATATGGTCGGCGCCCGGCAGCCGGGGCGGCACGCGGTCGGGCGAGGCATCGAGCACCTCGACGACATCGGCGTGGGCGTAGGCGCTGCGCCGCTCGCGCAGGCGCACCAGCACGCGCTCGCCGGGCAGCCCGCCGCGGGCGAATACCACGCGCTCCTGCCAGCGCCCCACCCCCTCGCCGCCCTGGGCGATCCCGTCGAGCGTGAGCTCCAGTGTCTCGGGCCAATCCAACATGCCCTCTTCTTTCTGTGATCCAATATAAAAGCCGCAATGATAGCGAACGAGACCGCAGTATAACACGGACCGGTTAAGAATGATAGGTTAAAGAACGCTAACCTCAAGTTGCGAAGCGTTCACACGCGCAATCGCGGATTAATGTTATAAATTCTGCTAATCAATATCTCCTTCTCCATATCTTCCTAACATCACAATCCAACAGGCAGGGCGACAGGTGGTTCCTCTAGCTGAGGGCTGCTTTGTGCTGTTGTAGCACACGGCTGTTCTCGACGTAGTCAGGAGAGAAACCAATGCCTCCTACCTCATCGAGCCTGGAAGCGCGCCTCGCGGCGCGTGGCGTCTCGCGCCGCCGGTTCTTGAAGTTCTGCGGCCTCATGACCGCCACGCTGGCGCTTCCCATGCACTACACCGCGCGCGTCGCCGAGGCCGTCGGCGCCGCCCAGCGCCTCCCGCTGGTCTGGCTTGAGTTTCAAGACTGCGCCGGCAACACCGAGTCGTTCCTGCGCGCCAGCGCGCCCAGCGTCGCCGACATCGTCCTGGAGATCCTCTCCGTCAACTACCACGAGACGATCATGGCGCCGGCCGGGTCCAGCGCCGAAAAGTCGCTCGCCGACACTGTCGCGCAGTTCCCCGGCCAGTACATCGCCGTCGTCGAGGGCGCGATCCCGCTCGGCGGCGGCGGCGCCTACTGCACGGTCGGCGGGCGGGCGGCGAGCGCGATCGCCCGCGAGGTGTGCGGCAAGGCGCTCGCCACGATCGCGGTCGGCGCGTGCGCCTGGGATGGCGGCTGGCCGGGCGCCTCGCCCAACCCGACCGGCGCCACCGGGGTCAAGGACGCCGTGCCGGGCCTGCGCAACCTGATCAATATGCCCGGCTGCCCCATGAACGTCGCCAATCTGACGGCCGCGATCGTCCACTACCTGACCTTCAAGCAGCTGCCGGCCACCGACGAGCTGGGCCGGCCGCTGTTTGCCTACAGCCAGCTCATCCACAACAACTGCCCGCGCCGCGGGCACTTCGACTCGGGCCGCTTCGTGGAAGAGTGGGGCGACGCGGGCCACCGCCAGGGCTGGTGCCTGTACAAGATGGGCTGCAAAGGCCCGGAGACCTACTCCAACTGCCCGGCGGTGCAGTGGAACGAGGGCACCAGCTGGCCGATCGGCGCGGGCCACGGCTGCGTCGGCTGTATGTCGCCGCGGTTCTGGGACAGCACCTCGCCGTTCTACGAGCGGCTGCCGAACGTGGAGGGGTTTGGCGTGGAGGCCTCGGCCGACAAGATCGGGCTGGCGGTGGTCGGCGGGGTGACGGCCACCTTCGCCGCGCACGGCGTCATCAGCGCGGTGCGCGCCCAGGCGCAGCCCGCCGCGCCAGCCACCGAGAGCACGAACGAAGACTCGCATGTCCAGGCCGAGTAGCGCCATTCTAGATTGCAGATTGCAGATTGCAGATTGAAGTGTCCAACATCCGCAATCTACAATCTACAATCTACAATCTGCAATTAATAAGGGGGTGCTATGCCGAAGATCGCAATCGATCCGGTCACGCGTATCGAAGGCCACCTACGAATCGAGGTGCAGGTCGAGAACGGGCGCGTCACCGATGCCTGGAGCAGCACGACCATGTTTCGCGGCATGGAGCTGGTGCTGCGCGGGCGCGACCCGCGCGACGCCTGGGTGTTCGCCCAGCGCATCTGCGGCGTCTGTACGACAGTGCATGCCCTGGCATCCGTGCGGGCGGTCGAACATGCGCTGGGCATCCAGATCCCCGACAACGCGCGCCTGATCCGCAATATCATCGCCGCCGCGCAGTATGTCCAGGACCACGTGATCCACTTCTACCACCTCCACGCGCTGGACTGGGTCGACATCGTCAGCGCGCTCCGGGCCAAGCCCGCCGATACGGCCGACCTGGCCCAGTCGATCAGCGACTGGCCCAAGTCGAGCGCGGGCTATTTCAAGGGCGTCCAGGATCGGGTCAAGGCGTTCGTCGACTCCGGCCAGCTCGGCCCATTCGCCAACGGCTACTGGGGCCACCCGGCCTACAAGCTCCCGCCGGCCGCCAACCTGCTGGCCGTGGCGCACTACCTGGAGGCGCTCGACTGGCAGCGCGAGATCATCAAGATCCACGCGGTGCTCGGCGGCAAGAACCCGCACCCGCAGACCTACCTGGTCGGCGGCATGGCCATCCCGCTCGACCCGAACAGCCAGAACGCGATCAACGCGCACCGGATCGAGCTGCTCAAGCAGTGGGCCAGGCAGGCGCGCGACTTCGTGTCCAAGGTCTACATCCCCGACCTGCTGGCGGTGGCGTCGTTCTACAAGGAGTGGGCCGGCATTGGCGCCGGGCTGGGCAACTACCTGGCCTACGGCGATTTCCCGACCAACACCAGCGGCGACCCAAGCGCGCTCTGGCTGCCGCGCGGCGTGGTGCTGGGCAAGAATATCGGCGCGCCGCCCCAGCCGCTCGACCAGGCACAGATCCAGGAGTACGTCACCCACTCCTGGTACAGCTACGCCGACGGCGACGCGGCGGGCAAGCACCCGTGGCAGGGCGAGACCAAGCCGAACTACACCGGCCCGCAGCCGCCGTTCGACTTTCTCAACACCGACGACAAGTACTCCTGGCTCAAGTCGCCGCGCTACCAGGATACGCCGATGGAGGTCGGGCCGCTGGCGCGCATGCTGGTCGCCTACGCATCCGGCCACAGCGGCGTGCGCAATCTCGTGGGCCTGGCGCTGCAGAAGCTGGGGGTCGGGCCGGAGGCGCTGTTCTCGACGCTCGGCCGGGTGGCGGCGCGCGGGCTCGAGACCGCGCTGGTGGCCGGGCAGCTGGAGCAGTGGATCGACGACCTGGCGACCAATATCGGCAAGGGCGACCTGGCCATCCACAACGGCAAGCTCTGGAGCCCCGACAGCTGGCCGGCCGAGGTGCAGGGCTGGGGCACGGAAGAGGCGCCGCGCGGCGCGCTGGGCCACTGGGTCCAGATCAAGGACAAGCAGATCGCGAACTACCAGGCCGTCGTCCCCAGCACCTGGAACGGCTCGCCGCGCGATGCGCGCGGGCAGCGCGGCGCCTATGAGGCGGCGCTGCTCGACACGCCCGTGGCCGATCCGACCCAGCCGGTGGAGATCCTGCGCACCATTCACTCGTTCGACCCGTGCATGGCCTGCGCGGCGCACATTCTGGACGCGCGCGGCCGCGAGGTGACGCGCGTCCGGGTCGCGTGATCAAATGAAAAGGGGTGGGGTTTGGGGGGGGCCCTGCGCCCCCCCCCAAACCCCACCCGCGCCAAAGGAGATACGCCATGCGCCATCGCATTTACGTCTGGGAGGTGCCGGTCCGGCTGACCCACTGGGTCAACGTGGCGTGTATCGTCGTGCTGGCGTTCACCGGCTACTACGTCGGCAACCCCTACATCTTCGTCAGCCCGCGCGAGCTATACGGCGCGTACTTCATGGGGCTGATCCGCTGGGTTCACTTCGTGACGGCCTTCGTCTTCGTGGCCAGCCTGCTGCTGCGCACCTACTGGGCCTTCGCCGGCAACGAGTGGGCGCGCTGGCGCGGCCTGTTCCCGTTCCTGACGCGCGAGGGGCGCGTGTCGATGCGCGACGCGCTGCGCTACTACCTGTTCATGCGGCGCCACCCGCCCGAGGTGACCGGCCACAACGCGCTGGCCGGCATGACCTACATGGTCATCGTGTGCCTGTACGGGCTGATCAGCCTGACCGGCTTCGCGCTCTACGGGCAGCTGCACCCGGTGAGCATCTGGAACGGGCTGACGGGCTGGGTCTTCCTGCTCGCCTCGCTCCAGACGGTGCGGCTGATCCACCACTTGATCATGTGGCTGCTGATCGCCTTCGCCATCCACCACGTCTACAGCGCGTGGCTGGTGGACATGGAGGAGGGCAACGGGCTGATGTCCAGCATCTTCAGCGGCTACAAGTTTGTCCGCAATGGGCGCAAGCCCGACTGGATCGAGCGCTCGAGAAAGGCGCCCGCCGCGCCGCCCGCGCCGACTCGCGAGCCGGCCCCACGACCGCTGCCGGCTGCGCCGATCCAGAGCCTTCAGATCCGGCAGAGCGGTGGGCCGACGGTCGAGGGCGCCGAGGATCTTGCCGGCTAAGACATGGTTCTTACGAACCTTACAGTTTTGGGAGGGGGTCTGGGGGCGGGCGCAGCCCGCCCCCAGACCCCCTCCTCGGGGAGGTGAGGAGGAGCCTACGGCCCCTCCACCCCTCCCAGCAAAATCTCAGTGAAGGATGCCAACCGAATGCCACCACACATCCTCGTGCTTGGCCTGGGCAACATGCTGCTGCGCGACGAAGGCGTGGGGATCTACGCGATCGATCGGCTGGTGGCGAAGTATCGCCTGCCCGCCGAGGTTGAGACGATGGACGGCGGCACGCTCGGCCTGTTTCTGCTGCCCTACCTGGCCGGCGTCACCGACCTGCTGATCGTCGACTGCGTGCTGACCGACCGGCCACCTGGGACGCTGGTGCGCCTGGAGGGCGAGGCGATCCCCGCCACACTGTCGATGAAGATGTCGGTTCACCAGGTCGGCTTGCAGGAGCTGCTGGTGGCCAGCCGGCTCCAGGGATCGCCGCCGGCGCGCGTGGTCGTCTGGGGCATCGAGCCGGACGCGATCGAGCCGGGGTTGGAGGTTTCTCCCGCCGTCGCGGCGCGGCTCGACACGCTGGTGGATGCTGTCGCGCAGGAGCTGCACGACTGGGGCGTGGCGGTCAAGCTTGCGTGATACGCCGCCGCAAAGGAGCCAGGAGCCAGGAGCCAGGAGCCAGTAGTCTGTAGTCTGTAGTCTGTAGTCTGTAGTCTGTAGCTGGCGCAGGCTCCGGCAGCCCGCGGCAGCGGGCTTCGTAACGCGAGCCAGGGCTTTCGCCCGACGGCCGCAAGGCCCTCAAGTCTTGCCCTCTAGCGCCGCGCGGCGCCGCGCTCGATGTAGCCGAGCAGGTCGCGCCGGCGCAGCACGCCCAGCAGCGTCGCGCCGTCGATCACCGGCAGCTGATCCTCGCCGCTCTCGAGCAGCGTGCGAAACGCCTCGCCGCCGGACATGCGCGGGTCGAGCGCGCGCAGCCGGTGCGCCGGGGTCATCGCCTCGCCGACGTGGGTGAACGACCACTCGTGGAACTGAAACCGCCGCAGATCGCGCAGCGTCATCATGCCCAGCAGCGGCTGCGGCGCGTCGGTCTCCGGCCGCGACAGCACCGGGAAGCCCTGCTCGACCTGCCCGAGCACGTAGCGGCCGACGAACTGGTCGAGCGGCAGCTCCGGCGCGACGGCGCGGTAGACCCGCTGCATCAGGTCGGCCACTGAGACGCCGCTCAGGAGCCGCTGCACGACGAAGCGGCGGTAGCCCGCCGTGGCGTTGCGCATGAGCACGTAGCCCACCAGCGCGACCCACAGGCCGTTCAGCAGGTCGGTCGCGGCGACGCTGTAGAGCACGCCGCAGCCCAGCAGCGCCCAGCCGACGATCCGGCCGGTCCAGGCGGCGACGCGCGCGGCGTGCAGCGCGTCGTCCAGCAGGAACGCCAGCGTAGCCCAGAGCACCCGCCCGCCATCCAGCGGGAAGCCAGGCAGCAGGTTGAAGATCGCCATCGCGCCGTTGGTCAGCGCCATGTGCAGCGCCAGCAGCCCCAGCGCGGGCGCGGCCGCCGCCCACCACCAGGCCAGCCCGCCGACGACCGCCAGCAGCAGGCTCACCGCCGGCCCGGCCAGCGCGACGAGCAGATCGCGCACCGGCTGCGGCTCCGTGTCGAGGATCTCGGTCACGCCGCCGAGCGCGAACAGCGTGATGCCGTGCACGGCCATGGCGAAGCGCCGGGCGACCAGGGCGTGGCCCAGCTCGTGCAGCAGCACCGAGAGGGAGAGCAGCAGCGCGGCGGCGATCGCCATCGGCCAGGCGCCGGCCGCGCCGGCCACGCCGGCGTAGAGCTGGCTGAGCGCGGCCGTGACCAGCAACAGCACGACGATCCAGCTCCAGTGCAGGGCGATCGGCACGCCGGCGATCGAGCCAATCGACACGGTGCGGCGCAGCATGGGCAGGCCTTTCGACTGCTGATGCGGTTGATCAGGTCAGCTGGTTGTCGCCGGACATACGGCGGCGCGTCTCCTGGCGCGTGGGCGCCTCGTCGCTGTAGCGGTCGAGCGTCGTGACGGCCAGCACCACCAGAAACGCGTTGAAGAGCACGCCCATCAGCAGCACCAGCCACGGCGGAACCGGGCCGATCTTCATGCGCTCGAGCAGCGCGCCGAGCGACGCGGGTGTCTGCGGGTGGATCACGATCTTGACCACCCAGGCGACCACCAGGACGGCGAAGATCCAGATATAGTTGCGCCGCAGCCGCCGGCCGAGCGCCTGCCACAGCGTGACGCTGAAGCGCGGGTGCAAGAGATCGTTAGCCAGCAGCTGGCGCCAGTTCTCCAGCTCCTCGCCGCGCTCGGGCGTCAGCATCTCGGCGAAGAACTCCGTCTCCATCAGGCGAACGCGCGCGCGCCAGAGGTCGTAGAACATATAGCGGCGCGCCTCGATATACATGAAGTAGAAGATCAGCAGCGAGTTGATCAGGATCATCACGTGGGTGTTCTTTTCGCTGCTGAAGGCGAACGAGAGCGTGGCGCCGGTGGTGAGCACCGCCCAGTTGGTCGTGCCGTCCAGGCGCACCCGCCAGACATTGGCGCGGCCGACCTCGCCGCGGTAGAGGTGAACCATGGCCGTGTTGAACTCGGCCGGGGTCAGCGGGCGCACCGATGGGCCAAGGATCGCCGGGCGCTCTGGCGCGCCGAGGCGGGCGGCTGATTCTTCGGTGGAAATACTCATCACGAGAGCAGCAGCTTCAGCGCCGCGTAGATGCCGATCGCCAGGACGAGGAACAGCGCCAGCAGGCTCCAGAGGTTGAGCTGGACCAAGAAGACAATGTGCAGCCGATTCCAGAGCAGGAGAAACGCGCCCACCAGCGCGATTGCCACAAGCCAGCGACGACGCCCTCGACGATACATACAGCCTCGCGAACGCATAGGGTGGCTTGGAGGGGCTTCGTCCCTCCAAGAATCTTCTTTCTGGCCGCGACCGGCCAGAGATGGGGCGCGCGTGGGACTGCGCCGCGCGACCTCGCTAGTTTCCAGACGGGCTCTCAGCCGAGTATTATACAGCGCCGCAGATCGGTTGTCCATAGAAACACACATGTGCGCGCCATATGCTATAATCGCCCAGCACGCGGGTCGCCGCGCGATACCCATCCACCTGATCATTCCGCCGAGCGCTGTCGTGGGACCGTCACATGTCTCTGACCGCGACTGTTGAAGAGCCGGTTGGCATCATGACTCAGTCCTCGATGGCGATTGAGGCGTCAATCGCCGTGCGTCCTTTTGTTAAATGGGCCGGCGGCAAGGGCCAGCTGCTACCCGAGCTGTCGCGGCGGCTGCCGCGCCACTTTCGGCGCTACCACGAGCCGTTCGTCGGCGGCGGCGCGCTGTTCTTCCATCTCTACAACAGCGGCCGGCTGCCCGACGGCGCGGTGCTGAGCGACTACAACCCCGAGCTGGCGCTGTGCTACCAGGTCGTCCGCGACGAGGTCGAGTCGCTGATCGCGGCGCTCAAGCAGCACGAGCGCTTTCGGCTCGACCGCGACTACTTCATGGACATCCGCGGCTGGGATCGGCGGCCCGACTTCGCCCAGCGCAACCTGGTCGAGCGCGCCGCGCGCACGATCTTTCTGAACCGCACCTGCTACAACGGCCTGTACCGGCTGAACAACAAGGGCCAGTTCAACGCGCCGTTCGGCTACTACAAGAACCCGCTGATCTGCGACCCCGACAACATGCGCGCGGCCAGCGCGGCGCTGCAGCACGTCGAGCTGACGACCGGCGACTTCGGCGAGGTTGCCACCCGGGCCGAGCCGGGCGATCTGGTCTACTTCGACCCGCCCTACGTGCCCGTGAGCGCGACCGCGTCGTTCACCCACTACACCGGACAGACCTTCGGCCCGGACGACCAGCGCCGCCTGGCCAAGCTGTTCGACGCGCTGATGGAGCGCGGCGTCTACGTGATGCTGAGCAACTCCTATACGCCGCTCTCGCGCGAGCTGTACGCCGCCCACGCCGTCAGCACCTCGATCGTCTACGCCAGCCGCAAGATCAACTGCGACGGCCGCAAGCGCGGGAACGTCGAGGAGCTGATTGTGTGCGGCTACCAGCCCGGATCTTGACACGGTGACCGTGTAAGAAAGAGGGCGGCAGGGCAACGATCACCTTGTCTCATTGTCACCTTGTCACCTTGTCTCATTGCTTTGGACGAGAATGGCAATTCGCATTCTGATAGCCGACGACCACCCGATCGTCCGCGAGGGGCTTGTCGCGGTGCTGGAGACGCAGCCCGACTTCGAGATCGCCGGGGAGGCGGCCAGCGGCGCGCAGGCGGTCGAGCGGGCGGCGGCGCTGCGGCCGGACGTCATTCTGCTGGACCTGGAGCTGCCGGAGCTGGATGGAGTGGCGGCGCTGCGGGCGATCCGCGCGGCCGACCCGGCGGCGCGGGCGATCATCTTCACGGCGTTCGACACCGACGAGCGCATCCTGGGGGCGGTGCAGGCGGGCGCGCAGGGCTACCTGCTCAAAGGCGCGCCGCGCGAGGATCTGTTCCAGGCCATCCGCGTGGTCCACGGCGGCGGCTCGCTGCTGCAGCCGGTCGTGGCGGCGCGGCTGCTGCGGCAGGTCAGCAGCCCATCGCCGGCCGCGCTGCCCGAGCCGCTGACCGAGCGCGAGCTGGAGGTGCTGCGGCTGCTGGCCAGGGGGCGCCAGAACAAGGAGATCGCCGGCGAGCTGTGGATCAGCGAGCGCACCGTCAAGTTCCACGTCTCGGGCATCCTGGCGAAGCTGGGCGTCGGCAACCGGACCGAGGCGGTCAGCAAGGCGGCGCAGCTGGGGCTGGTCGAGCTGTAGCCGTCAGGGGTCAGGCGTCAGGGGTCAGGCGAGCCGTCAGGCGTCAACCGTCAGCCATTTCGTAGAAAACGTTGATTACCATTGACCTGAAAGCTGAAAGCTGAAAGCTGAGAGCTATCGCTTGCGGAACACGAAGATGTACTCGTGCTTGAAGACGTAGAACCCGCCTGCCAGCGCGCGGTACTTCCAGAGCTCCTTCTGGCTGCGCTTGGCGGTCGTATCCTCGAAGTTCTTGACGACGATGCTCTTGAGCGAGAAGCCGCGCTCGATCACCTCGTTCATCGTCTGGAAGCCCAGCGGGACCCACTCGCGCTTCGCGTACTTGTCGCCGATCACCAGCACCAGGTAGCGCCCGGACTCGAGCACCGGCGCGATGCCGTCGACCAGCCGCCCGATCATCTGTAGGAAGGCCGCGATCGACCCGGCGTTGCTGAGGTCGCGCGCGTCGTCGCTGAACTTGATGATGTCGTAGTACGGCGGGTGCAGGATGGCGAGCTGGGCCGCGCGCTGCCCGTGCCGCTCCAGCAGCGCGCGGAAGTCGGTCGACAGGCTGTCGCGCGCCACGATCTCGCCGACGACGCCGTGCGGGTTCGGCTCGGCCTCGACCAGCGCGCTCGCGCGCGCGGCGACCGGCTCCTGCAGCTCGACGCCGAGGCAGTTCCGGCCCAGCCGGCGCGCCTCGATCAGCGTCGTTCCCGACCCGGCGAACGGGTCGAGCACCCAGTCGCCCGGCCGGGTGTAGCGGCGCATCATCTGGTGCGGGATCTGCGGGATGAAGTTGCCCCAGTAGCCGGCGCTGTGCGCGCCCGAGCCGTCGCGGCGGCTCACCAGCCACAAGCTGTCGGTGTAGATGTCCTCGTACTCTTTCCAGCGGTTCAGGTTGATGTCGTTGACCGCGCCGGTGCGCACCTCGGTGATGGCCCGGACGAAGCGATCGACGTAGTAGCGCGCGCGCTCGACGGTGTAGGCCGCGGCGATCTGGTCCAGCTCGGCGTCGAGATAGTCCTGCGTGAAGCTGACGCCCGCCTCGCTGGCCCGGTCGGCGTGCAGGTCGCTCGCCCGATCGTCGACCTGCGCCTTCAGATCGGCGACGCCCCGGCGGACCTCGCGGATCGAGCCGGCCGCCTTGAGCCGACGCAGGTGTTCGAGCAGGAGCACCCGGCTGAGCGTGCGCGGCTCGGGCGGCTCCTCCAGCGGCTGGTCGTCCAGGTAGATCGAGCTCGGCGGGATCAGCTGCATGATCGTCCCCTCGTCAGCGGATAGACGAGCGTATCATACAGAAAAAGCATGACAGTTGTCAAGTGGCTTCATGGCTCTATCGAGCCATGATTGGGAAGATATCCACAAGGCATGAGTAAAAGCATAATGTTGGTGCTCGGATCGCCCCACCCCCTGCCCCCGCCCCTGGCAGGGGCGGGGAAACGGTAGCTCGGCACGGGGTTTCGGCTCCGCCGAAACCCCGTGCCGAGCCAATAATGCCCCCTCTCCCGCTGGGAGAGGGGGCAGGGGTGAGGGTCTTCAGCTATGCCAGCCCTGGGCCGCCGGGGAGCCCGGCCTCGGGCCCTGTCGCCACCGGGCGGGCCGGGTCGCCCGACCAGTCGCTCCACGAGCCCTCGTAGAGCAGCGCGTCGTCGCGGCCGGCCAGGTGCAGCGCGAAGATCGTGTGCGCGGCGGTGACGCCCGAGCCGCAGTAGCAGACGATCGCCCGGGCGGCGTCGGCGCCGAGGTCGAGGTAGCGCTCGCGCAGCTCGTCGGGGCGCTTGAGAAAGCCGTCGCGCAGGTTGCCGGCGTAGGGCGCCGAGCGCGCGCTGGGGATGTGGCCGGGCTGCGGGTCGATCGGCTCGACGCGCCCCTCGTAGCGCTCGGTCGCGCGCGCGTCGAGCAGCAGCGTGCGCGGGTCGCGCCGCAGCGCGTCCACCGCGCCGGCGTCGACCACCAGATCAGGATGCGGTAGCGCGAGGAACGTCGCCGGCGTCATCGCCGGGGCGCCCCGCTCGATCGGCTGCCCGGCGGCGCTCCAGGCCGGCCAGCCGCCGTCGAGCAGCGAGACGCGCTCGTGGCCGAAGTAGCGCAGCAGCCACCACAGCCGCGCCGCGTAGGCCCCGCCGGCCGCGTCGTACGCGACCACGTGCGTGTCGGGGCCGATGCCCGCGCGGCCCGCGGCCGCCGCGAACGCCGCGGGGTCGGGCAGCGGGTGGCGGCCGGGCCCCTGCCCGCGCGGCGCCGAGAGGTCGTCGTCCACGTCCATGAACGCCGCGCCGGGGATATGCCCGCCGTCGTACTCGGCGCGCCCGCGCCCGCGCTCGGCCAGGTACCAGCGCACGTCGACCGGACGCACGCTCGGGTCGCCCAGCCGATCCTTCAGCCACTCGACGGTTACCAGCAGGTCCACTGCCATGAATAAGCCTTTCTCTCCTAACAAAACGACAAGGTGACAGGGTGACAAGGTGACAGTTCGGAATCTCGCGGTGTCACCCCCCACCATGTCGCCTTGTCGTCTCGCCTTTCTCTCCTAACAAGCTGGCGGGGTGACAAGGCGACAGTTCAGAATCTCGCCGTGTCACCCCTCACCATGTCACCTTGTCACAGCCGGTGGTACTGCGGCGCGGCGTGCTCGTCCTCGGCGACCTCGTCGAGGTTCGCGATCCCGAGCTGGCCGTGCTGGTCGAGGTACTCGACGTGCGCGCCAATCTCCTCGAGCGCCAGCAGAACATCGTAGCTCTGCACGTCGGGGTAGATCGCCCTGGTCAGCTCATTGATCGTGCGCGGCTCGGCGCAGGCATCGAGCAGGCGATCGAGCTTGCGCCGGTGCGACGCCTCGATCTGCGCGATGCGCCCGTACAGATCGTGGATGGGCTCCTCGTGGCCGCCCAGCGCCAGGCTGATGTCGGGCACGGCGGCGATCTTGCGCAGCGACTCGAAGTAGTGCCACAGGCCCGTCAGGGGCGTCAGGCTCGCGGGCGCGAGGTGCGGCGAGGTGTAGGCCAGCACGTGGTCGGCGCTCAGCAGGACGTCGTGGATCTGCAGGCAGACCTGGCCGGGGCAGTGGCCGGGCACGTGACGCACCAGCATCAGGTCGTCGAGCAGGTCGCCCTCGCTCAGCAGCCGCTCGACCTCGATCGAGCGGAACAGGCCCTTGCTCCAGCCATACATGCCCATCAGGCTGGCGTGGCTCGACTCGGAGACCCCGGCGCGCCAGAGGTAGGCCGAGAGCGCCCGGCTCGCCAGCACCAGCCGCTCCTCGTGGTTGGTCAGCACGCGCCGGTCGAGCTCGTGGATCGCGACCGGCGCGTGCGTCTGCTCGCGCAGCGCCCCCAGGCCGCCGTAGTGATCGACGTGCCCGTGGGTCACGACAATGCGCTTGATATCAGGCCAGCCGATCGGCTCGCCCCACTCGTCGCGGATCTGCTCGAGCCCCGCGCGGATGTGGTCGTCGCTCTCGCCCAGGCCGCTGCCGGTATCGACCAGCGCCACATAGTCGCCGGCAATCACGATGTATACATTCCCGACCAGCATCGGGAACACGCGCGCCGATATGCGGTAGATCCGCGCGCCCCCCTCGGTCTCATGACGTGTGACAGGTTCTACAGACACGGCCGTCACTCTCTATCATCAGATTCGGAAACAGCTACGCTGCTAGTATACACCTTTTGTGGAGCTGTGTCTCCGTAATTGGGGCTGGGGCTGCGCGCCCCACACCCCCCGCTGGGGCTGCGCGCCCCACACCCCCCGGGGCGGCGCGCCCCCCCCGGCGCGCGCGCCCCACCCCGGGCCGCGGCCCGCCCCCCACCCCCCGCTGGGGCGGCGCGCCCCATACCCCCGCTGGGGCTGCGCGCCCCACATACCCCCGGGGCGGCGCGCCCCACACCCCCCGCTGGGGCTGCGCGCCCCACACCCCCCGGGGCGGCGCGCCCCATACCCCCCGGGGCGGCGCGCCCCGTGCCCCATCCGATCCGAGGTGCAGCGACAGCGTGCGTATCTTCGTGGGCGGGCTCCGCCCCCCACGCCCCCCGCTGGGGGCGGAAGCCCGCCCCCAGACCCCCTGCAAAGAATGTTGTACCTGTTGCAGTGTTTGTAGCACATGCCCGGCAATATCCAGGCGCGGCGGGCGGCAACCCGCGCCCAAGGAATGGTACCGGGCATGTGCCGCTGTGCTTGCAGCTGGTACGGCATCATTTGCCGGAGGGGGGCCGGGGGCGCAGCGCCCCAAAAGCAGCCTGGGCCTCGCGGCCGAGCGCAGCTCCGCCAAAAGACGGAGGCCGGCTGGGACAGACTGCCCGCCAGATCGGGACACCGATCTCATGACGGAGGGACGGCCCGCGTGCTAGTCTTACGGCACACAAACGGACTCACACAATGACATATACAAGGAGGTCGCTCGTGGAAGCATCGTTCACCCAAGGGGCCAACCGCACCGTACGCCGGATGTCGCTCTCGGGGCTCGGCAAGCTCACTGCCGGCGCGCTCGCCGGGGTCGCGGCCCTGCTCGGCTACCTGCAGGTCGGGCTGCTCGGCGGCTTCGACCCGATGATGAGCGGGATCGCGGCGGCAGCGCTGATCATGGCGGGCGTGGTGGCGGTCGGCTGGCGCTGGGCGCCGCTGCTCGGCACGCTCGTCTTCGGCGCGCTGCTGGCCCTGCTCGGCCTGATCGGCAGCGAGATCGTCTACGTGCTCGCGCACCCCGGCGGGGCGATGTTCACATTCATAGTCGTGGCGCTCCCGGTGCTGCTGATCGGGCTGGTCGCCAGCATCGCGGCGGTGGTGCAGAACTACCGCAGCGCCGAGCGCCGCACGCCGAGCTGGCTGCCCGCCGCGCTCCTTGCGGTGGTCGGCCTGGTCGCCGGCGCGCTCGCGGTCGGCGCCATCCCGCAGGCCGGCAGCCCGGCCGGCGTCAGCCCCGACGCGCTCGCCGCGCTGCCGGCGGTCACGCTCGATAAGTTCGCGAACGGCCAGATCCACGTCAAGGCCGGCGAGTCCGTGGCGCTGCGCCTGGAGAACCCCGACGGCATCGACCACGCCTTCGTGGTGGACGAGCTGAGCGTCAGCGCGCCAATGCCGGCCGGCAAGCACAGCCTGGCCTTCTTCAAGCCGACCAAGCCGGGCACGTACACCTTCTACTGCACGCCGCACTACAACAAGGCCACCGGCGAGGGCATGCACGGCACGCTGATCGTCGATCCATAGGGGCTTGTCTTGGCGGGATGGCTACAGGGGAGGGCTTCGCCACGTCGCTCGTAGGAGAACACCACCATGATGATGCTGAGCCAGAGCGGATCGCTGAGACTGGACACCCACAACGGCAGCGCCTCCAACCACCCGAAGGCGACGATCGATCTGCCGGCTCATCTTACAGCACAGCAGAACGACCTGTTCGACCGCGTCTTCGCCTTCGCCTTCGACGTGCTTGGCCTGCAGGCCGTCCAGCTGCGCCCCCGCCCGGCCGACCAGGGCGCCAGGTCGCCTGTCTTCTCCCGCGGCGATGGGAGCGGGGCAGATGGGTACCAGGGCTGATACAACGTCTTTGACCCCTCCCCCTTGCCCCCTCCCCTAAAAGGGGAGGGGGAATAGATCTGGCGTCGTGGTGCGCGCACCACGACGCCGACAAGAATCCCCCCGCTCCCGCGCGGGAGCGGGGGCAGGCGGGTGAGGGCCGACGTTGCACGAGCCCTGAGGTGGGTGCGGGCTGCCTAGCAGCCCGCACCCACCTTCGATTATAATAGGCAGGACCCGCACCGACATGCCGGCTTGATCGAGGCGCGAGAGTATGCGATAACATAGCGGCGGCGACGTTCATACTGTATGACCAGCTCGCACGTCCCCGCCTGGCCGTCTCGTCGTCCCTCGACATCGCTCAATCACAGATAGGCTGCGCATATGCCAGACATCAACCTACTCGATCGCACGCTCGGCCAGTTCAAGATCGTCGCGGAGCTCGGCCGCGGCGGCATGGCGGTGGTCTACAAGGCATACCAGACCGACCTGCAGCGCGCGGTCGCGCTGAAGGTCCTGCCCCCGGAGCTCTCGCTCGACGGGAGCTACCTGCAGCGCTTTCTGCACGAGGCCCGCAGCGTCGCCGCGCTCGAGCACCCGCACATCGTCCCGATCTATGCGATCGGCGAGGCCGAGGGCTTCAACTACATCGCCATGAAGTTCATCGCGGGCCAGACGCTCAAGCAGATCGTCCAGGAGCGCGGCGCGCTGGAGGTCCGCGAGGCCGCCGCCATGCTCGAGCAGGTCGCCGACGCGCTGGACTACGCCCATAGCCAGGGCGTGATTCACCGCGACATCAAGCCGTCGAACATGATGGCCGAGCGCAACGGCTGGGTCTACCTGACCGACTTCGGGCTGGCGCGGGGCGGCGCGACATCCGGGCTGACTATCACCGGCACGGTGATGGGGACGCCCGAGTATATGTCGCCCGAGCAGGCCCAGGGCCTCGCGACGATCGGCCCGCCGACGGATATCTACGCGCTCGGGGTGGTGCTCTACGAGATGCTGACCGGCCATATGCCGTTCCAGGCCGACACGCCGCTGGGCATGCTGGTCGCGCGCCTGCAGCACTCGCCGCGGCCGCCGCGCGACTACCGCGGCGACCTGCCGCTGCCGGTCGAGGATGTGATCATGCGCGCGCTGGCGCGCCGGCCCGAGGCGCGCTTCGCCACCGCGACAGAGCTGATCGCCGCGCTGAAGGCCGGCGCGGGGCTCGGCACGCGCTCGTTCGCGCCGCAGCAGCGCCCGATCAGCCCGCCGCTCGGCACGCCGCTGCCCGCCAGCCCGCCGCTCGGCACGCCGCTGCCCGCCAGCCTGCCGACCCAGGCGGCCCCGCAGCCCCAGGTCCAGCCGTACGTCATCTCCACCAGCGCCGCGGCGGAGGCGCCGCGCGCCGCAACGCCGCCCCCGCCGCCGACCGTGCCCGCCGGATTTGGGGCGCTGCCGCCCGCGCCGGTCGCGCCGCCGAAGCCGGAAGCGCGCGCCGCAGGAAGCCCGCGATCGCGGCGCGGGCTGGCGATCGCCCTGGGCGCGATCGTGCTGGTGCTGGTGGCCGCGCTGCTGATCGACACCTTCGTGCTCAACCGGGTCGACCCGCGCATCGAGCAGGGGCTCACGGCCGGCCAGGCCGCGATCGAGCAGAAGGGCGGGCTCGACCGAGCGATCGCCGCGTACAAGCAGGTGCTGGAGGCCGACCCCAAGAACGTCGTCGCCCACACGCGCCTGGCGCTGATCTACACGCTGCGCGACCGCAACGACGAGGCCGAGGCCGCCGCGCGCGCCGCGACCGCCGCCGACCCGCGCTCCGCGCTCGCCTACGCCGTCCTGTCCGAGGCGCTCGGCAACCAGAGCGAGCTGCAGGACGCGCTCGCCGCCGCGAACAAGGCCGTCGAGCTGAACGACAAGCTGCCGCTCGCCTACATCGCGCGGGCCGACATCAAGGCCAGCCAGGCTGTCGAGAGCGCGGACGGCGACCAGCTGAAAGAGGCCGCCGCCGACGCCGACAAAGCGATCGAGCTGGCCCAGAAGGAGGACAAGCTGTCCCAGGCGCTGGCCCACAGCGCGCGCGGCTACGTCTTCGGGCAGGAGTACGCGCTCACGGGCGACGAGTCGCCGATCGCCAGCGGCGTCGAGGAGTTCGACCGGGCGATCGCGCTGCAGGGCCAGATCGCGCTGTTCCACTCCAACCAGGGCTACTTCTACGACGCGCAGGAGGACCACGATCGCGCCAAGGAGGCGTTCGAGGCCGCGCTCGACGCCGACGACCAGTACGGCCACGCCCACTCCGGCCTGGGCTGGAACCTGTACTACCTGGAGGACTACCAGGGCGCGCTGGGCGAGTTCGACAAGGCGCTCGAGCTCAACCCGCGCGACGTCGACGCCTACATCGGCAAGAGCTCGGTCTACCAGTACCAGGAGACGCCCGACTACGACCAGGCGATCGAGCAGCTCCAGAAGGCCGCCGAGATCGCCCCCAAGAGCCCCCGCATCTTCGCCGATCTCGGCTGGGTGAACCGCACCAAGGCCGGCCAGCTGCCGGCGGGCGACAGCCAGACCAGCGCCTACGCCGAGTCCGAGGCGCAGTTCCGCAAGGCGATCGGGCTGAACGACCGCTACGTGGACGCCGTGACCGGGCTGGGCTGGGTGCTGCAGGACCAGGCCGCCGCGCTGAGCGACGACTCGAAGTACCAGGATTCGGTCGACACGCTCAAGCGCGCCCTGGAGCTGAAAGAAGACCGGGCCTACACGCACAACGCGCTGGGCTGGAGCTACTACGGCCTCCGCCAGTACGACCAGGCCAAGCAGGCGTTCGAGCGCGCGATCGAGCTGAAGGACGACTACGGCGACGCCTTCTACGGGCTCGGGCGCACGCTGCAGGACCAGGGCCAGGCCGACGACGCGCGCAAGGCCTATGAGTCGGCGATCGATCACGGCAGCGATCGCGCGAAAGATGCGCTCGATACGCTCAAGTGATTCGTTCGGGGCGCTGCGCCCCCGGCCCCCCGCCAGGAGTCTTTCCGGTGCGCTGCGCCCCCGGCCCCCCGCCCGGGGGAACCCGCGCCGGTTCCCCCGGCCCCCCTCCGGCAAATAATGCCTTCCCGGTTGCATTGCTTGTGGCGCATGCCTGGCACCATTCCGATCGGACGTGTTGTCTCCCGCCGCGTCTGGATTCCGCCGGGCATGCACACCAAACCTGGCATATGAGGCTGGCTTATTTTGGGGTCCAGGGGCGCAAGCCCCGGCCGGGGGGCGGCGGGGGTGGCGGCCCACCCCCGCCCGCGGGGGCGCGGGGGGCGCGCAGCCCCCCGCAGAGCTTGGGGGTAACCGACACCCGCGGGGGCGCGGGGGGCGCGCAGCCCCCCGCAGAGCTTGGGGGTAACCGACACCCGCGGGGGCGCGGGGGGCGCGCAGCCCCCGAGAAGGTGTGGGGACGCGCCACACGCGGGGGCCGGGGGCGCGCAGCCCCCGATCGGTTTTTCCGCTATAATACGGGTCTCACAAACTGCCTGATTGGAAACAACCGTGCCACGAAGCACCGACACCTCGCTATTCCGACCGCCGCACGTCTACGACCAGCGCGCGCACGCCGTGACCTTCTTCAGCGCGGCGCTCGGGATCTACAAGACCTTCTACATCTACGTGCCGCCGGGCGTCGCCGCCGAGCAGCGGGCGCCCGCGCTGTACTTCCTGCGCGGCCACGAGCGCGAGTGGGTCAACCCGCGCGAGGACAGCACGCGCGGCGACAGCAATGTCATCGACGTGTACGAGCGGCTGCGCGCGGCCGGGCAGGTCGGGCCGCTGATCCTGGTGTTCCCCGGCCTGGCCAGCGACGACAACCACGTGCCGACCTCGCTGGTCAACATGCTCGCTCCGCAGCGCGCCAGCGGGTCGATCGGGCTGGGCAGCGGGCGCTTCGCCGACTACTTCTACGACGACCTGATCGGCTACGTCGACACGCACTACCCGACGATCGCGGGCGGCCGGCGGCGCGGGCTGATCGGCTTCTCGCTCGGCGGCGCGATGGCGATCAAGGCCGCGGCCGAGCGGCCCGACCTGTTCGCCTCGGCCGGCGCCTACGACGGCACCTTTCTCTACGCGATCGACCGCGGCCGGCGGGTGCGGCGCGGCGACGGCGTGATCTACAACCCGATGTTCGACGCGGCCTACGACGTGCCGCGCAACACCCGCTTCATCGCCCACAACAGCGCCAGCAACCTGATCGTCCGCGGCGATGCCGCGGCGCTCAGCCGCGTCACCTGGATCGTCGGCTACGGCCCCGAGCGCTTCGAGCCGTGGCACTCCAACTTCTACCGCGGCGAGCACCTGGTGCGCTGTCTGGAGTCGCGCGGGCTGGCCAACGCGCTGCTGCACGCGGCCTTCCCGGATGGCGACCACACCTGGCGCACGGCCGACGCGTTCGTGGAGCTGACGCTGCCGCTGCACGACCAGGCGCTGAAAAATGTTTAGGGGGGCCTGGCGAACCAGACCCCCCTAAACAAGAGAAGAGAGGAGAAGGAGATATCGCGATTATAGCATACCTTTAGCAGTTTGCAAGGGGCAAAATGCGGCGGCGGCACAGAAAATGCTATATCTATTCCCCTTCTGTACGGTGGAGCAATAGGGCTTTAGACGAAGTCAATCTAATGGCACTGATCTACCATCTCGCGCCGGCTTCGCGCTGGCGCAGCTGGCCGGAGGGGCAGCCCTACCTGCCGGCCGAGTATGCGGCCGAGGGCTTCATCCACTGCACGGCCGGCGACGAGCTGATGCTCAAGGTCGCCAACCGCTTCTACCGCGCCACGCCGGGCGACTTCGTGCTGCTGGTGCTCGACCCGGCGCGGCTGACCGCCCGGCTCGAGTGGGAGCCGTCGCCAGACGACCTCGCGCCGCTGTTCCCGCATATCTACGGGCCGATCGACCGCGCGGCGATCGTCGAGGCGCGCCAGGTCAGCCGCGCGGCCGACGGCACATTCCAGGGCTGGTAGCGCCGCGATCTCCGCCGATCGGCGCGCCTGCTCCCGGGGCATTACGCGTCGCCGACGAGCCGCGCCCCCGCGCCGGCGCCGTTCCCAATCGTGAACAGCACCGCCGGCAGCGCGGCGAGCCGTCGCTCGACCTCGGGCCGATCGGCCGCCGCGCAGATCACATGCACGTTCGGGCCGGCGTCGATCGTGAAGTATGCCTGCAGCCCCTCGGCGCGCCAGCCGCGCACGGCGTGGATGATCTCGAGCGTGCCGCCGCTCCAGTAGAACGACGGCGGGCGCGCGGTCATGCAGACCACGTGCATCGAGACGGCGTCGGCCTCGATCGCCTCGCCAAGCAGCCGCAGGTCGCGCCGCGCGATCGCCTCGCGCACGGCTGCGAGCCGCGCCGGCAGCTCGGCCAGGCGGGCCGGGAAGAACTGGCTGGTGGCCGCGATCTGGTGGTTCTCGGCGCTGCCGATCTTCTTCGCGCCCGCGTCCACCACCGCGACGACGTCGGCCAGCGCCCAGTGCTCGGGCGGCGCCAGGCTGAACGCGTACGACTGCGCGTCCCACGCCGCCGGGTCGAGCGGCCCATCCGGCACGACCCACTCGACAAAGCCGGTCGGGATCGAGCGGCAGGCCGAGCCGGAGCCGCTGCGGCGCGTCAGCAGCGAGAGCTGGCGCTCGTCGAGGTCGAGGCCCAGCGCGGCCGCGCCCGCCAGCGTCAGCGCGGCGAAGGCGGCGGCCGAGGAGGCGATCCCGGCGTCGGAGGGAAAGCTGTTGCTCGACTCGACACGCGCGCGATAGCCGACGCCGGCCAGCGCCCGCAGCCGATCGAGCTGGGCCACGACGCGCTCAAGCGGCCGGCCGGACGCCTGCTCCGGCGCCTTGCCATACAGCGCCAGCGTCACGCGGTCGTCCGGCAGCGCCGCGTCGAACCTGACGGTCGTGGTCGTCAGGCACGTGTCGAGGTTCATCGAGATCGAGCCATTGTACGGCAGGGTGCGCGCGGCGTCCTGGACGCCCCAGTACTTGACGAAGGCGATATTCGCGGGCGCGACCGCGGTTGCGTGTCCGGGCTGCATGGCGATCTGTTCTTTCTTGTGTGCTGCTTCCGCGCCTTTAGGCATGGTTCAAAACCTGCGGTTTCTACTTGACACTTGCGGGAGGCTTGGAGGGCGTCAGCCCTCCAAGAAAAGCTCTTTTCTGGCTCTGCCAGAGCCAGAAAAAGAAGTTCCGCGGGGGCGGCGAAGCCGCCCCCAGACCCCTACCCTGGAACTGTAAGGTATTACCTTTAGAATACCACACTGTGGCGTGCTCGCCGCAGCGACGACTGGAACGATATGTCAACCACACCTTCGGGGGATATTCTCGCCGCGCTCACGCTGGCGCGCTATCCGCGGCGCGGGGTCTTTGGCGCGCTCGCGCACATGGGGATCGACCGGCTCTGGCTGGCGCGCACCAGCGGGCTGCGCTTCTGGAAGCTGCTCGGCAGCGCGCGCGGGCTGACCTTCGGCCCGTGGGAGCCGCGCCGCTACGGGCTGCTCACCGTGTGGGACTCGCCGGCCGCGCTGGACGCGTTCGAGCGGCGCTCGCGCGTGCTGGCCTCCTACCAGCGCCGCGCCGAGGAGATCTGGACCGTGCGGCTGGCGCCGGTGCGCTGGCACGGCGCCTGGGGCGGCGTCGATCCATTCGCTGGCGCGCGGCCGATCGATTCGCCGCGGCCCGGGCCGTGGGCGATTCTGACGCGCGCCACGATCGACCCGCGCCGGCTGCGCGCGTTTCGCGCGGCCGCCCCGCCGGTCGACGCGCACCTGGCCGGGCAGCCCGGCCTGATCGCCGCGATCGGCCTGGGCGAGGCGCCGCTGCTCACCCAGGCGACCTTCAGCCTGTGGGCCGACCTGCCCAGCGCCCAGGAGTTCGCCTACCGCAGCGCAGGGCACGCCGATGCGATCCGCCGCACCAGGCAGGAGGGCTGGTACCGCGAGGAGCTGTTCGCCCGCTTCCGCCCGGTCGGCTCATACGGAGCCTGGGATGGCGTCGACCCGCTGGCGAGCTATAGCTACAGCGCGCCGGATACATAGCAGCTAAGGCATGGTTCAATTGAGCTTGACAGTTCATTGCCGCAAAGGCGTAGGGGCGCGATAGATCGCGCCCGTACAGTGTCAAGGCGAAATCCCTGGAATTGAGCCATGCCTAAAGGGAGAGGCTTGGGGGGCGCGCCGCCTCCCCAAAACCCCACCAAGCGGCTCAGCCGAACGTCCGCCCCTTCCACGTCACGCCGCGCCCGGTGCGCAGCCGCAGCAGCGCCCGCGCCGTCAGCGCGAAGTAGATCGCCACGCCCAGCGGGAACAGCCAGCCCCACCACATCACGACTCGGTAGCGCCGCCGCGCGACCCATCCCCAGCAGAACAGCGCGATCGCCATGAGCAGCGCGCCGTGGAGCAGCAGCACGCCGCCAAGTGGCGCGGCCGGGCTGCCGGCGGCCATCAGCGCCCCCATCGCGAGCAGGTAGCCGGGGAAAAACGCCACCAGCGCCAGGCGCGCGCCGACCCAGCCCGAGCGCACGCCGCCGCTCCGGTAGCCGGCCACGGCGTTCTTGCTCAGCCCCTCGGCGAGATCGGCCCAGCCGGTGTACATGCGGATCTCGATCAGGTCGGGCGCGGCGGCGGCCCACAGCCGGTAGCCGGCCGCCTTGACGCGCTGCCCGAGATCGGTGTCCTCCAGGATGCTCGCCCGCACCGCGCGGTGGCCGTCGGTCGCCCGATAGACCTCGCGGCGGATCAAGAGGCACGGCCCGTTCGCGAAGGCGATCGGCGAGCGCGGGTCGGAGACCAGGTCGAGCGGGTACAGGCCGTAGAGCAGGGCCATGAACGTCGGCAGGACCAGCCGCTCGGCCGCCGAGCCGAGCCGCTGCAGCGGCATGAGCGTGAGCAGATCGGCCGCGTGCGACTGCGTCCGGGCGACCAGCGCGGCCAGCAGCTCGGGCCGCGGGATCACGTCGGCGTCGAGGAACAGCAGCCACTCGCCGCGCGCGCTCCCGGCGGCCTGCCAGCAGGCCCAGCACTTGCCGGCCCAGCCGGCCGGCAGCGGCGCGCCCTGGATGATCTCGAGCGCCGGCAGCCGGTCGGCGTAGGCGCGCACGACCCCGGCGGTGCCGTCGCTGGAGTGATCGTCGACCACGATCACCTCGAAGCCCCGGTAGGTCTGGCCGGCCAGCCCCGCCATGCACGGGCCGATGCGCGCCGCCTCGTTGCGGGCCGGGATCAGCACCGAGACCAGCGGCTGCTCGCGCGGCTGGGCCGGCGGCGGCCCGAGCCGGGGGGCCAGCAGCTCGCGCAGAACCTCCTGCACGCAGCTGGCGGCCACCGCTATGCAGAGCAGTGAGATCGGTAGCAGCAGCAGCGCCATAGCGGTCGCTAGCCTCCCGCGCGCGGCCGGCCCGGCCGCGCGCCGACGACGAGCAGCACGACGCCGGCGATCATGGCCGCCAGGCCGATGAACAGCCAGAGCGACTGGCCGCTCATGAAGCTGCCGGGCAAGAGGCCGCCGCCCTGGAGCACCCAGATGCCGCCCGTCGTGATCAGAAGCAGGCCGATGACGATCAAGAACATGCGCATAGGACACCC
This sequence comes from Candidatus Ribeiella danica, assembly GCA_016717335.1. Lineage (GTDB taxonomy): Bacteria > Chloroflexota > Chloroflexia > Chloroflexales > Roseiflexaceae > Ribeiella > Ribeiella danica. The sequence goes on along the minus strand of JADKFS010000019.1, from coordinate 629,115 downwards.
TTTCAAGTCTTGGCTTTTCACAGAAGCGGTTTTCCCTCGATCGCATCCCGGTGCGCCGCTGGCCCTCACACCGCCCGCTGCTCCCGCGCGGGAGCAGGGGATTCTTGTCGGCAGGCGGTGGCTGGTGCGGTTGCCGGGTGCCCTCTGGGCGTGACCGCACCACCACGCCAGATCTATTCCCCCGCCCCTGGCAGACGAGGAGGCCGGGGGTGGGGTCAGAAGGCTGTGCGTGAGCCCTGGGCACAGGACCGCCCGGCCCGGCGACACGCCGGTTCCTTGTTGTATAATAGACGATTATTTGCGAAAACGAAACTCGACGATAGGTTGAAGGACGTATGCGCTTCTTCCGCCGCACCCTGGACCTGGACCTCGCCGCGCCGCGACCGGCCGCGCCGGACGATCTGGCCGCCGTCTCGCGGCTGCTGAGCGTGAGCGCCCACCGGTTCGTCGGCTTCGCGGGCGGCAACCTGCCATCGCTGATCACGACAGCCCCGTCGATCGTGCTGGCGGCGGGGAAGGAGATCTGGGCGACAGCGATCGCCGGCTGGCGCTCCGAGAGCGCAACCTGGGTGCGCGGGCTCGCGCTGGCCGACGGTCTCATGGTCGGCCCGGCGATGGATATGCTGCTGCCGCCATTTCACGATCTGCTGCGCGCGCAGGGACTGAGCCGGCTGTTCTACGCCGGCGACGAGTCGGCCGATCTCTGGGTCCAGCCGGCGCTCTCGGCGCGCGGCTACGTGCGCGAGACCGATGTGGTCGTCTACGAGAAGCCGACGCTGGACCTGCCCGCGCGCGGCAACCAGGCGGTGCGCATCCGCCGCGCGCAGGCGGTCGACCTGCCGACCATCCTGGACGTCGACCATGTCTGCTTCGAGCCGCAGTGGACCAAGGACGACAGCATCCTCGGCCCGGCGATCTTCGAGGTCCCGTACTTCGTCGTGGCCGAGCTTGGCGGCGCGATCGTCGGCTACGCCTTCGCCACGATGCACTACGACGGTCGGCTGATCCACCTGGTGCGGATCGCGGTGCGGCCGGAGTACCAGGGCCAGGCGATCGGGGTGCGCCTGCTGGCCGACCTGGTCGAGTTCGCGCGGCTGCGCGAGGCCGAGACGCTCGCGCTCAACACCCAGGCGCACAATATCGCGGCGCAGCGGCTCTACGAGTGGTTCGGGTTCGTGCGCACCGGCGAGCAGCAGACGGTGCTGCGCTTCGACCTTTAGCCCCGCGCTCCACAGGCCCTACGCTTCTGAGTCGCGGCCGGGCCGCCGGGCGCGGCGCTGCCGCGCGCGGAACAGCACCGTCAGGTACAGCGCCAGGCCGAAGTAGAACGAGTTGAGCGCGCGCAGGTCGAGCAGGCTCAGCAGCCCGCCGCGCCCGGCCCGCAGCGTGTCGAGCCACGCGCCGGCAACCGGGATCACGACCTGGTCGTAGGCCGCCACCGCCAGCGCCCCGACGATCGCGCCCGGCACGCTGCCCACCCCGCCGATCACGACCATCGCCAGGATCATCGCCGAGACGCGGAAGTCGAACTGCTCGGGGTCGACGTAGCTGAAGATGCTGGCGAACAGCGCGCCGGCGACCCCGGCGATGATCGAGCCGATGATGAAGGCCTGGTGCTTCGCGCGGGTCACGTCGACGCCGCTGCTCGCGGCCGCCAGCTCGTCCTCGCCGATCGCCGACCAGGCCCGGCCCAGCCGCGAGTGGGCCAGCCGGTAGCTGGCGAGCGCGCAGAGCAGCACCAGGGCGCAGACCAGGTAGTAGGTCTCGAGCGAGCCCGCCAGGGTGTAGCCGAGCAGCCGCGGCTTGGGCAGCGCCGCGATCCCCTGCGCGCCGCCGGTCCAGTCGTCGGCATTCATAAACACCCTGGGGACGATCAGCCCGAACGCAACCGTCACGATCGCCAGGTAGTCGCCGCGCAGGCGCGTCGCCAGGGCGCCGTTGATCGCGCCGAAGATGGCGGCCACCACCACGCTGACGGCCAGCACCGCCAGGAAGTCCAGCCGGGCGGGGACGTACGCCGCCAGCTGGCCGCCGGTCAGCATCGCCACGGTGTACCCGCCCAGCGCGAAGCAGGCGGCGTAGCCCAGGTCGAGCAGGCCGGCGAAGCCAAGCACAACGTTCAGGCCCAGCGCCAGCAGCACGAACACCAGGATGCCGGTGGCGATGAGCTGCATGTGCAGGCCGAGCGCCAGGTCGATCGCCGGGTAGGCCAGCGCCAGCGCCAGCAGCGCCGCGGTCCGCCGGCCGCCGCTCGAGCGGCGCGCGCTCCTGCCGAACCCGAGCGTGGCGGGCCGCTCCTCGTCGCGGTCCTCGCCGAACAGCCCGGTCGGCCGCAGCGTCAGCAGCGCGATCAGGCAGAGCATGATCAGCACCGGCGTCCACACCGAGGCCAGGAAGAAGTCGCTCAGCGCGGCCAGCACGCCCAGCAGCAGGCCGCTGATGAACGCGCCGCGCGGCCGGCCGATCCCGCCGAGCACGGCGGCCGTAAAGGCGAACAGGCCGCTCTCGACGCCATGCTCGGTGTACGGGTGGGCATAGTAGATCGTGAAGATGAACGCCGCCGCGCCGGCCAGCGCGCCGCCGAGCGCGAACGCCAGCCGGATCGCGCCGTCGTGATCGACCCCGCACAGCTGGGCCATCTCGGTGTCCTGGGCGCAGGCGCGCAGCGCGCGGCCGGCGCGCGTGCTGCGCAGATACCAGCCCACCAGCAGCGCCAGCGCGACCGCCAGGCCCAGCACCAGCGCGTCCTTGAGCGTGTAGACCACGCCCAGCTTGAGGCCGGCGGCGTCGACCAGGTTCAGGCTCGGCACCAGATCGTGAATGCCCAGGCGCGGCACCTCGGGCACGCCCGGCACGCTGTGGTGCACCCCCGGCAGCGACTTATCGGCGGTGCGCACCAGCAGCGCGGCCTGGTAGAGCATGAACGAGATGCCGACCGTGGCGATCAGCGGGGCCAGGCTCGAGCTGGCGCGGAACGGCCGGAACGCGACCCGCTCGACCGCGACGTTGAGCGCGGTGCCGAAGGCCAGCGCGGCGGCCAGCGCCAGCGCCAGCCCGGCCGCCAGCGGCAGCGCCGCCATCCCCGGCAGCAGATCGAGCGCCCGCACGACCACGACGACCAGCACGGTCGCCAGGGCGAACAGGTCGCCGTAGGCGAAGTTGATCGTGCGGACCACCCCGTAGACCAACGTGACGCCGATCGCGTTGAGCGCGATCACCGCGCCGTTCGAGAGGCCGATCGCCAGGATCTGCAGCAGCAGCTCGGCGCAGTGACCGTTGACGCCGCACGTCATAGATACCCCGCTCTTGATGTAGCCGGATCTAGCCTCCGCCCCCATACACAGAGACTTGAAGATCGCCCGCCGCTATGATATTCTAACCATGTCGGTGGTTAGAATGTAGCCGATCATACCGCGCCTGTCAAGCCCAACAGCGACACGTCTATGACCGAGATCAACACCCACGCAGGCAACGTCCGGCTCGTTGGCGGGCGGCTGTGCCTCGACTTCGTCAACACGGTCGACGACCACGCGCTCGCCAGCCCGAAGGAGTACCTGGCCGACTACGCCGCGCTGGTGGCGTGGGGGTGCCACGCCGGCGCGCTGTCCGAGGGAGACGCCGCGGCGCTGCTGGGCGAGCGCGCGCTTCGGCCACGCGTGGCTGAAGAAGTGCTGGCGCGCGCGCGGGGCCTGCGCGCGGCGCTCTTCCGCATCTTCAGCGCCACCTCAGCCGGACGGGCGGTCGCGGCAGGAGATCTGGCGGCGCTCAACGATGCGCTGGCGGGCGCGCCCCGGCGCTGGCGGCTGGCGCAGCTGCGCGCCCGGCTGGCCTGGCAGTGGGACGAATGCGGCGAGCCGCTCGATCAGCCGCTCTGGCCGGTGGTCTGGTCGGCGGCGGACCTGCTGACCGCGCCGGAGGTGGCGCTGGTGCGCGCCTGCGCGGGCGAGGGCTGCGGCTGGCTGTTCGTCGACGCAAGCCGCAACCATACCCGGCGCTGGTGCTCGATGGAGGACTGCGGCAACCGCGCCAAGGCCCGGCGGCACTACGCCGCGCGGAAAGCCGAGGGCGGCTGAATAGTGACAAGGTGACAAGGTGACAAGGTGGCGTGGGGCTTGGGACGTGGGACTTGGGACTTGGAACTTGGGGCGTGGGACGTGGGAGTCGGCGTGAACGCGCTCCTGACCCCTGACCCCTGACCCCTGTCCCCTGTCCCCTGTCCCCTGGCGGCGGGGCGTGGGACGTGGGAGTCGGCGTGAACGCGCTCCTGACCCCTGTCCGCTGTCCCCTGTCCGCTGTCCCCTGTCCCCTGTCCCCTGTGTGGGGCTTGGGACTTGGGACTTGGGACGTGGGAGTCGGCGTGAACGCGCTCCTGACCCCTGACCCCTGACCCCTGTCCCCTGTCCCCTGTCCCCTGGTGTGGGGCTTGGGACGGGACTTGGGACTTGGGACTTGGGGCCGGCTGACGGCTGACAGGGTGACAAGGTGAAATTATGCAATCGCCTCCGTGTCTCCGTGTCTGAAATCCGTGTCATACAGGGCTCGGCTCAGCGCCGCGATCACCCGCTCGGGCCGCAGCTCGCGCATGCAGGGGTGGCCAGGCACCAGGCAGGCCTCGTTCTTGAAGCGGTTCTCGACGCAGACCGTGCACTTCGCGGGCGTCCGCACGACAGAGGCGTTCGGCGCGCGCGGCGCCCACAGGTTGATCGGGCTGGCGCCGTCGCCGTCGTCGTCGTTGCCGAAGACGCAGATCGTCGGGCAGCCGACCGCGGCGGCGATGTGCATCGGCCCTGCATCCACCACCACCGCCGCGCGGGCCCGCTCGAAGGCGCCGGCCAGCTGCGGCAGCGCCGTCTCGCCGCGCAGATCGATCAGCGGCGTCTCGCGCAGCAGGTCTTCCTCCCAGCCGCCGGCGTGGTAGCGCTCGCGCTCGACCTGCGGCTTGCCGCCGATCATCCCGACGCTCAGCCCACGCTCGACGCACCAGCCGATCAGCTCGCGCCAGTACTCCGGCAGCCACTGCTTGGCGCTGCGCGTGGTGGTCATGTGCAGCAGCACGTCGGGGACCTCGAACGGCGGCGGGGCCGAGGCGATCTCGATCCGCGCGTAGTCGGTCTCGACGTAGGCCATCTTGCAGAAGATCTCGGCCAGGTAGTTGCTGGTCATCAGCTCGGGGTAGCGATCGAGGAAGGCCGGGCTGTTCCAGTCGCTGTCGCCCAGCATGCGCGCGCGCACGTCGTCGCCGGGCGGGAACTTGCGCCGGAAGTCGGGCTGCAGCGATGCGCCGACCAGGTAGCGCGGGTTGGTCGCGGCCACGACGACCAGGTTCAGCTCGCTGAACTCGTCGCAGTTGATCGCCAGGTCGTAGTCGCCGGCCACGGCGCGGCGGGCGGCCACGAAGGCGTACAGCTCGGCCAGGTACTCGGCGCGCTCGCCGTAGAGCGAGAAGCGCGCGTCGACGTGCGGGCAGCCGGCCTCGAGGTCGCTGGTGGTCTCGCCGCCGAAGAAGTCCAGCGTCGCGCCGGGGTACTTCTCCTTCAGGCCGCGCAGCAGCGGCGTGGTCAGCACGAAGTTGCCGACCTTGTCGGAGCCGAACACGGCCAGGTGCGGGCGCGCGCCGAGCGGCTGATCGGTGAAGCGTTCCATAGTGTTTGTGGTTGCCTATTATGCGCCAGAGGCGCGAGATGAAAGACCGAGAGCAACATTCGTGCCGAACCTGCCGCAATCATAGGCGATGCGCCCATATTTGACAAACCCCGGCCCGCGGCCTAGAATCGCCCGCAGCGCCCCCGCACTACGAGGCGATCGCGCGCGTACAACGCGATCGCCGACATCCCTCCGCGGCGAGCGGTCGTATGATTCTTGATAGAGTCGCATCGTCAACTCTTTGGAAGAAAGGAGCTCGATCATGCCTGATATTCCACGCCACGCCAGCGCGACCTGGTCCGGCGATCTGGCCAGCGGCAGCGGCACGGCCTCGACCGAGAGCGGCGCCCTGCAGGACGCCAAGGTGACGTTCGCATCGCGCTTCGAGAACAGCGGCGGCAGCAACCCCGAGGAGCTGCTCGCGGCGGCGCACGCCTCCTGCTTCAGCATGGCGCTGGCGAACAACCTCAGCAAGGACGGCCACGTCCCGCAGGAGATCCGCACGCGCGCCACGCTGACGTTGAACAAGGGGCCGAATGGCTTCAAGATCACCAAGATCCACCTCGACACCGAGGGCAGCGTGCCGGGGATCGACCAGGCCGCGTTCGCCGAGGCGGCCGAGCAGACCAAGAAGACCTGCCCGGTCTCGGTGCTGCTGCTGCCGGGCCTGGAGGAGGCCACGGTGAGCGCCAAGCTTCGGTAGCTGGGAGCTAGGGGTTAGGGGCTAGGGGTCAGGGTGCAGGTAGCACGTCACACGTCGCAAGTCGCAGATCCCAGGCCCCAAGTCCCAAGCCCCAAGTCCCATTATCTTGTCACCCGCTCGCCTCGACTGAACTGTATCTGAGGAGAAGATTGTGGCACAGGAACGCGCCAACGCATTCGACTTCTGGGGACCGAAGACGTTGGTGGGGCCGGAGCTGAAGCCGGGCGATCGCGCGCCAGCCTTCACGCTCACGAAGGCCAAGAACGAGCAGGTCAGCAGCGCGCAGTTCGCCGGCAAGCCGCTGGTGATCAGCGTCATCCCATCGATCGACACGGGCGTCTGCTCGCGGCAGACCCGCCGCTTCAACGAGGAGGCCGCCAACCTCGGCGACGCGGTCAATATCCTGACGATCAGCGCCGACCTGCCGTTCGCGCAGCTCCGCTGGTGCGGCGCCGAGGGGATCGACAGGGTGATCATGGCCTCCGACTACAAGGACATGAACTTCGGCGACGCCTACGGCACCCACATCAAGGAGCTGCGCTGGGAGAGCCGCGCGGTCTTCGTGGTCGACCAGGAGGGCGTGGTCCGCTACGCCGAGTACGTGCCGGTCGTCGGCCACGAGCCGAACTACGACGCGGCGCTGGCAACGCTTAGGGAGCTAGCAGCCTAGTGCGCTTTCAGCGCAGGGGCCAGGGGCTAGGAACTTGGGGGTTGGCGTCATAGTGCCCAACCCACGTATCGCAAGCTCCAAAAGGCTGTCTGACTGTGCGCCAGCGACGCCATGGACAGGGTGATAGGGCGACAAGGCGATTCTATTCCTTTGCCACCTTGTCACCTTGTCACCTTGTCACCTTGTCAGCGGTCAGCCGTCAGCGGTCAGCCGTCAGGCGTCGGCCCCCCCCCCCCCCGGCCCCAAGTCCCAAGTCCCACGTCCCAAGTCCCACGCCACCTTGTCACCCTGTCACCTTGTCATCTTGTCATCTTGTCAAAGAATATGCTGCACACACACCTCTGGCCCGACACAGCAACCATTAGCGACGCGGGCCGCCTGACGATCGGCGGCTGCGACGTGCCCCAGCTGGCCCGCGAGCACGGCACGCCGCTGTACCTGCTGGACGAGGCGACCTTTCGCAACTGCTGCCGGGCCTACCGCGCGGCGCTCGCGCGGCACTACCCAGGCCCCAACGCGGCGCACTACGCCAGCAAGGCGCTGCTCAACACCGCCGTGGCCCAGCTGGTCGCCCAGGAGGGGCTGGGGCTCGACGTGGTGTCGGGCGGCGAGCTGTACGTCGCGCTCAGGGCCGGCTTCCCGGCCGGGCGGGTCCACCTGCACGGCAACGTCAAGACGCGCGCCGAGCTTGAGCAGGCGCTGGCGGCCGGCGTCGGCCAGATCGTGGTCGACACGCTGGACGAGCTGGATCTGCTGGCACGGCTGACGGCCGGCCGCGCCGAGCCGCAGTCGATCATGCTGCGGCTCACGCCGGATATCGCGGCCAGCACGCACGCCCACATCGAGACCGGCCGCGCCACGTCGAAGTTCGGGCTGCCGCTGGAGGCGCTGGACACCGCCGCCGCGCGGGTGGGCGCCGCGCCGGGGCTGCGGCTGGCCGGGCTGCACGCGCACCTCGGCTCGCAGATCTTCGACTATGCGCCGATCGCGCAGGCGGTCGGTGTGCTGCTGGACTGCGCGGCGCGGCTGCGCGACCGGCACGGCATCGCCGTTCAGGAGATCAGCCCCGGCGGCGGGCTGGGCGTGCCGTACACCGCCGACCAGCCGGCGCCCGATGCCGACGCCTACGTGGCCACGGTCGCGCGGGCGCTGCGCGAAGGCTGCGAGACACGCGGGCTGGCGCTGCCCCGGCTGGTGATCGAGCCGGGCCGCTCGATTGTGGCGCGCGCGGGCGTCGCGGTGTATGAGATTGTCGCGACCAAGGCCCTTCCGCCAAACGATGAACGCAGAACGATGAGCGATGATCAGGATGTGGCAGAACAACATTCATCGTTCAGCGCTCAGCGTTCAGCATTCACCCGCTACCTGCACGTCGACGGCGGCATGGCCGACAACATCCGCCCGGCGCTCTACGGCGCGCGCTACACCGCGCTGCTGGCCGGGCGCGCGTCGGAGCCGGCCGAGGAGACGGTGCACATCGCCGGGCGCTTCTGCGAGTCGGGCGATGTGCTGCTGCGCGACGTCGGGCTCCCGCGCGCCCGGCTCGGCGAGCTGCTGGCGATCGCCGTGGCCGGCGCGTACACGCTGAGCATGGCCAGCAACTACAACCTGGTCCCCCGCCCGGCTCTCGTCCTGGTCGGCGAGGGGCGCGCGCGCGTCATCCAGCGCCGCGAGACCTACGCCGATATTGCCGCGCGCGATCTGCCGCTCCCGTAGCGCCTGAGCTCACCCACCCCACCGCCAATAGTCACCCCCCCTCCCCGTGTACGGGGAGCGGTGTGCCCTGTCACGATTCATCCCACATGTTCCAATTCGGACATCTCGCTGTGTCGTACCATCCCCCATACCCCCCGACCCCCGCTCCCCCGCGGGGAGCGGGGGCGGGTGCAACGCCGCCGCGCCACACCACCCCCGCCCCTGGCAGGGGCGGGGGCCGGGGGTGGGGGTTGTAACATACGGGATGACTCATGCCACGAATCCCCCCGCGCCCAGCGGAGGGGGCGAGGCGAGGGCACCCTACCATCTATCGCTTCAGCGCAATAAAGCCGGCGGGGGCCGCCGACACCGCGTCGGGCGGAGCCAGCGCGATCGACCTGACCGTCACCGGCTGGGCCGCGGGCGAGGGCGCGTTGTGGAAGTGCAGCACGAGCAGCTCCGCGCCTCGCTGTGACAGGACGCTCGGGTTGACCCCGCCGGTGATCAGGCCGCCGTCGACGTCGAGGAAGATCGGCCGGGCCTGCGTCGGCTGGGCGAACAGGAAGTTCGTGGTGTTGATCGGCGCAATCGCGTAGTTCGCGACATCATACAGCAGCACACCGTTGTGGAGCCCACACCCGGCGACCATCGGCGAGTCCGGCTCCGGCACGCGATCGACGACCTGGCTGAGCAGGCCCTGCCCGCGCGCGAGCGTCTGGACGTGGTAGCAGAAGCTGGTTGGGACGGGGCCCTTCGGCCCGGTCGGGTTAGCCGGGTCCAGCGGCAGGGCCAGGTCCGGGAGATACAGCGCCTGCATGATCACCGACGTATTGAACGGCGCCATGTTGATGCTCGACTCGATCGGCGGCCCAAACGTGCCCCACGGCGAGGCGCGAACGGACGGCAGCGGCGTCCCGTCGGGCTTGAGCGGGTAGAGCACGCTGTAGAACGCATCGGTCGGCGCGCGCATGCTGGTCGTCCCCGTGTTGGTGTTGACCAGCAGGAAGTCGTCGACGCCGTCGCGGTTCGAGTCGATGTAGATGCGGAACTGCACCTCGTTCGGCGTCGACCAGGGGGCGTAGGTCGACATCCCAAAATAGAGCAGCGTGCTCGCCAGGCTGTGTGTCACCGAGTAGCTGCTCGTCACGCCAAGGTACTGCACGTCCGCGGCGCTCAGGCTTCCGGCAAGGTTCGGGAGCTGCGCGCTGCGCGCCTCAAGCTCGAACGCGCTGGCGAGCGGGGTGCGCGGGCTGCCGCGCGTCCCGCTGAGGCCGGCGTTGCGCGCGCCGGTGTTCTGCACCCTGGCGGAAAACACGCGCGATGCCGGCTGCCAGTTGATCGGGTTGGACACCCGCGCGTCCGACGCCACGGTCGGGAAGACATTGAACGGCACGCTGGCCAGCAGGCCGCCGCCGCCGACCAGGCGAATCGGCGCGCGGCCGACGAACGCGCGCTGCTCGAAATCGCTCAGGTCGCTGTCGTCGTCGTCGTGCCGGCCCGTGCCGACCAGGATCGCCTCGCCGGCCGCGGCGGTAAACGTCTTCTTTGCGACCGGCTTGTCGTGGGCCGGGTCGGCGCCGGCCAGGTAGAACGCCACAAAGTGGCTGCCCGGCGCGAGCGCCAGGTAGGGGCGGCTGGCCGCGCCGACGGCCAGCGCGCCCACGCGCAGCACGCCGTCCAGGTAGACGTCGAGCGGGCCGATATTCCAGTCCGGATCGATCCGATTGGCGTTCACGAAGTGCAGCAGCGCCTGTCCCTCCGGCGGCGGCGCCAGCACGGTCTCGTCCACCACCAGGATGCCGAGCGCGCCGGGGCGCCCGACCACCAGCAGCGAGTAGTCCTTGCCGTCGAGCAGGTCGACCGGCGCGCTGAAGATTGGCTGTGAGCTTGGCGGGGCGCCGACGGGCAGAAGCCTGACGATATGACGCCCCGGCGTCGTGCTCACAAAGTCCTGAACCTCACGCGAGTCAAGCGAGTGATCGAGCAGCCTGTCGTCGAGATAAAAGTCGACCGATGCAAAATGCGCGGCGTGGCCGGGGCGAACCCGCGTCCCGCCGTCGGCGCCGACGGCGCTGACGCGAATGTAGCCGCCGTGCTCGGCCAGGTAGTGCCGGTAAGAAAGCTCCTGAAGCGGCGCGGTCGCCGAATCCGGCGTAAACTCAAGCCCGCTCGGATCGATCGAGAGCCCGATGGTCGCCTGGGCGGTCCCGTGGGCTGGCACGAGGATCGGGTCGGGCGGCGTCGTGATCGTGACGCCCGTCTCCGTCGCCACCGCTGTGGCGGAGAGCGTCACGAGCCGCTCGCCGGCGCCGGTATTCTCGATCTGCAGCGTTCGCGTGGTGGTCGTGGGGTAGGCGACCCACGGCGCCCCGTAGCTCAGGCCGACGCTGCCCAGGTCGGCGCTGTAGGCCAGCACACTCGCTGCCGCCAGCCCGCCGAGATTCAGCTGGCCGGCGCCGGCCAGCGACGGCGGCGCCTGAATGGGCGTGGCGCTATTCATCAGCGCGGCCTTGATCTGCGCCGGCGACCAGCCGGCGTGCATCTGGCGCAGCAGCGCCGCGGCGCCGGCCACCTGCGGGGCTGCCGCCGCGGTGCCGCTCATCGCCGAGGCCGCGCTGCCGGTGCCGACCGCCGCCGAGACGACGGCGACGCCGGGGGCGACCAGGTCGGGCTTGAGTATGTCGCTGCCGCGGATCGGGCCGCGCGCCGAGAGCGGGGCCATGCCGCCCGCGCCGGTCGAGGCGCCCACCGCGATAGCCAGCCGCGCGCTGGCGGGCGAGCTCACCGAGTAGAACGTGCTGAGCGTGTTGCCGGCCGCCACCACGACAACCATGCCTGCGCGCACTGCGCTGTCCACCGCCAGTGCGTCCGGGTCGTCGGCGCTGCCGAACGGCGTGCCGAGCGTGATCAGCAGCACGTCCAGGCGGTCGGCCGGGTCGCCGTTGCCGTCGGGGTCGAGCGCGCGCTCGATCGCGGCCCCGAGCAGCGTGGTCGAGCCATGGCAGCCGAACACCTTCAGCGCGTAGAGCGCGGCCTCGGGCGCGACGCCGGGCCGCACCTTCAGGCTGCTGTAGTCCACACTTGCGCCGTACGGCCCGTGATAGGTCGTCCCGTCGGCGGCGACGCCGAAGCCGGCGGCGATCCCGGCCACGCGCGTGCCCTGGCCGAGCGCCGGGTCGGAGCCGGTCGCGGGAGGCTTGTTGCACTCAAGCGGATCGGGGTCGGGCGCCGGCGTGGAGTGGGCGCTATCGCCGGCGTTGTAGGCGTCGCCCGCGAAGTCGTAGCCGCCGACCACCTTGGCGGTTGGGAAGCTGCCGGGCTCGATCACGTCCGGGACGTTCGCAGTATACGCCGCCGGCGTGCCCGGGCCGCCAAAGTCGGCGTGCGTATAGTCGACGCCGCGGTCGATCACGCCGATGCGGATGCCAAGGCCGGTCAGCCCGGCGAGCGTGCCGGCGATGCTGGCCTGGTCAGCCGATGCAGTGGCCTCGGCGCCGGCCGGCTGCTTCGGCGGGATCAGCGACACGCGCGCGACGCCGGGCAGCTGCCGCAGCAGCTCGACCTGCCCGGCCGGTATCGCCACCGCGATGCCGTTGGCCGTGAGCCTGGCCTGATACAGCACGCGCCCGCCGAGCGCCGGCAGGGCCTGCAGAATCGCCGCCTGAGCAGCCTCGTTCTTCCTGGCACTTGCCTGGATGTCCGGGCCCACTCCGGCGGCCGGCGGGCCGGCCAGCTCGATCAGCACCGCCTGGATCTGATCGGGGCCGATCGGTCCAGACGGCGGGTCGAGCGCGGTCGGCATGGTGTAGACGACCGGAGGCGGCGCGGCCGGCTCGGCGAGCGACGCCAATGGCGACAGCACCGTGACTAGGGCGACGCTAAACCATGTTAGCAGTAGTGTGACTCGTCGTCCCATAACGCTTCCTGTACTCACGCGACGTGGCGTGATCCACTAAGGGGCTTTCCAATGAAGAGCGGCTCCGCTGGCCAGTCAACGACGAAGATCTCGATGCCCAGGGATAAGTCTTGCGCGCGTCACGATGGTGTTGGCGCGCGATGAGCCGCACTGGTGAGGGGCCGTCATCAATGCGTGCTTGGCGCATCGGCACCTCAGACGAAGGCAGCAAAGCCGCGCACCGTGGCACGCTGCCGCCGATTCGCCTAATCACCAATCGCACGATGCTCGATACCGCCAAGGTTGACACTGCGGGCCTGTGTAGCAACTATCATACCATACGTGTCGAAGTAGTACGATGACGCTTTATTCATCCTGTATGGTTGTTTGCACCGTCGACCTGGCAAAAGCACGCCGATTCACCACGATTCGTAGTACAAATAAAGAGCGTCTGGAAGCGTGAAAAATACACTGTTTTGTCGAGCATCGCTCTATCGTCGTTAGGCGGCGGGCTGCCTGACATCATGCCACCCCCTACCCCTTTCGGGGGCGGATTTTCCCAGATGGCATCTGGACGCCATTGCTCTCTCCCCCCTACCCCCCGCTCCCATAACGATGGGAGCGGGGGGAATGCCTCTGGCATCAGCGTAGGGAAATGGGCGGATGCGATCGGTCTTACTGCCGGCTGGCTCCTACGGCTGCCCACTGGCATAGGCGCGGCTGAGCAGCAGATGCAGCGCCGGGTCCACAACGGCGCACCAGCCCGCCGGGACGATCGTCGTCGCGTCGAGCTGCACGACGATCGCGGGGCCGGAAAACGTATCGCCCTCGCGCATGTCGGCGCGCTCGTACAGCGCGGCCGGGGCGGAGGTGGCGGAGTCGCTCTCCAGCGCGGCCGGGACGGTCGCGCGGGGGGCCAGCGCACCAGGGCGCGCGGGCTGCGCGGCGGTGTGGTCGGCCACCAGCGGCGGGCGGCGGCTGATCGCCCGCGCGCGCAGCAGCACCGCTTCGATCGGGCGATCGGGCAGAGCGTGGCCGTAGCGGCGCTCGTGCAGCGCGTGGAAGCGCGCCGCCACGGCGGGCAGGTCAACCGGCCGGCTGTCGCTCGCCAGCGGCGTGCTGATCTCGAACGACTGGCCGCGGTAGCGCAGGTCGAGCGCGAACTCGACCCGGCAGCGCTCTGGCGGCTCGCCGTCGGCGAGCAGCGCGGCCAGGCCGGCCTCCGCGAGCGCGCGCATCCGGCGATCGAGGTCGGCCGCGTCCAGCTCGCCCAGCGGGCAGAGCAGCGCCTGGCTGCCGTCGCGCGTCACGTCGGCCACCAGCATGCCCAGCGCCGAGAGCACGCCCGGGTAGCGCGGCACCAGCACCTGCCGGATGCCCAGCGACTCGGCCAGGTGCGCGGCGTGCAGCGGCCCGGCCCCGCCAAACGCGACCAGGGTGTAGTCGCGCGGGTCGTCGCCGCGCTCGACCGACACGGCGCGGATGGCGCGCTCCATCGCCGCGTTGGCCACCCGCACCACCCCCAGCGCGGCACGCTCGACCTCGCCCTGGCGCAGAGCAGGCGACGGCGCGCCAGCTGTCGACTCACCGTCTCCCGCCGCCGGTCTTCCGCCAGGCGCGGCAAGCGCTTCCGCGAGCGGCAGAAAAGCCGCGCGCGCGATCGGCGTCGAGTCGCATGCGGCCGCCCAGGAAGGAGTCCGGCTGCAGCCGGCCGAGCAGCAGGTTTGCGTCGGTGACGGTCGGCCGATCGCCGCGGCCGTAGCAGGCCGGGCCGGGGTTGGCGCCGGCGCTGTCCGGCCCGACCCGCAGCGCCCCGCCGGCGTCGATCCGCGCCAGCGAGCCGCCGCCCGCCCCGACGGTGTGGATGTCGAGGCTGGGCAGCCGCACCGGCAGCCCGCCGACGTGCGACTCGCCGGTCTGCGGGAGCCGGCCCTCGCACAGCGCCACGTCGGTCGAGGTGCCGCCCATGTCGAAGGTGATGATCCGCTCGATCCCCGCGCTGCGAGCCACAAAGCTGGCCCCCACCACGCCGGCCGCCGGGCCCGAGAGCGTCGCCCGCGCGGGCAGCTCGCGCGCGGTGGCAAGCCCCATGCTGCCGCCATCCGAGGCCATGATCCGCAGCGAGCCGACGCCCTGGCCCGCGAGCGCCGCGCCCAGGTTCGCCAGGTAGCGGTCGAGCGCCGGCCCGACGTAGGCGTTGATCACGGTGGTGCTGGTGCGCTCGTACTCGCGCTGCTCGGGCAAGACGCGGTGCGAGGCGGAGACGAAGAAACGTTTGAACGGTTGAGCGTTCAACGCCTCGACGACGGCTTGCTCGTGCGCGGGGTTCGCGTAGGCGTGCAGCAGGCAGACCGCAACGGCCTCGACCGGCTGCCCGGCCAGCCAGGCGACGACCCGCTCCAGCTCGGCCGGGTCGAGCGGGCGCCGGATCGCGCCGGTGAAGAGGGTGCGCTCGTCGACCTCGACCCGCCAGCGGTCGGGCACCAGCGGGGCGGGGCGGGCGACGTCGAGGTCGTACAGCGCCGAGCGATCGCCGCGCCCGATCGCCAGCACGTCGCCGAAGCCGGCGGTCGCGATCAGCGCCGTGGGCGCGCCGCGGCGCTCCAGCAGCGCGTTGGTGGCGACGGTCGTGCCGTGGACCAGCGCGGCCGGCGGGCCGAGGGCCGCCACGCCCTGCAGCAGCGCGCGCGCGGGGTCGTCGGGGGTGCTCAGGATCTTGTGGATCGACAGGCGGCCGTCGCGCAGCAGCACGAAGTCGGTGAAGGTGCCGCCGATGTCTACGCCGAGGATGTCCATAGTAGCCAGTCGTCAGCGGTCAGTCGTCGGTCGCCAGTACGTTGTGGTACGGCGATATCCGGCAGGTATTCGGAGATTTCACTGAGCTGCGAAGGTGCTGACATCTGATATCTGACGACTGGCTACTCACGGCGTCACGTCGCCGATCGCGCTCGATGCGCCGGCCAGCTTCGCGCGCGAACCGCCGCCGACATCCCAGAACCACAGCGCGCTCGCGCTCTGCGCGTCGAGCCGCAGCGGCCCGCGCGGGCCAGGCGGCGTATGCTCCACTGTCACGTAGGCCAGGCCATTGCCGGTGGCCGCGACCGAGCCCAGGCCGCCGAGCGATGTGCCCAGCGCGACCTGCTTGTCCTCGCCGGTCTTCAGCGCGCGCGTCCGCAGCGTGTAGCTCTGGGCGACCTCGCTCGCGCACGTGGTGTTCAGGTAGTAGAGCGTGCCGCCGGCGCCCCAGGCCAGCGGCCGGTTCCAGTAGCCGCCGGCGATCTGGCGCTGGCTGGCCATCGGCGCGCCGTCGCGGTCGATCAGCAGCAGGTCGGCGCCGCCGCCGGCGCGCAGGGCCTCGACCGCGATCGCGCTGCCGTCGGGGGCGACCAGCGGCCGCCCGAGCGAGCGGTAGGTCTCGCCCTTGATCAGGTCGGCGCCGACATCTTTCTCGACGTTGCCGGGGCCGTGCACGAACAGCGTGCTGCGGCTATCCTCGGCCGAGGCCGCGTAGACCAGCCGGTCGCCGTCGATCCACTGCGGCCCGAAGCGGCTCCACTCATCGCTCGGCGCGCTCACGCGCTGCCCGGTGCCGCCATCGGCGGAGACCGTCCAGATGCTGAAGCGCGGCGGGCTCGCGTCGGTCTCGGCGAGCGAGAAGGCCAGCGTCTTGCCGTCGGGCGCGAAGGCCGGGTCGGCGCAGGCGAGCACCTCGCCCGAGAGATCCTGGGCCACTGTCCCATCGAGATCGAGCGTCCACAGCGAGCTCTGGGCCAGCCGGTCGCCGGCGTCGGCGCCGGGCGCGACGGCGCAGAATGCCAGCGCGTTCGCGGCCGCGCTGACCGCGAGATCGGTCACGGCGCCATACTGCCCGGCGCGCCCGTCCTTCGTCAGGTTGGCGGCCTTGCCGCCCGCGTACTTCCAGACGTCGCCATCCTGGATGTAGAACAGCGGCTCGTCGGGCGTGACCGAGCTTGTGGTCGAGACGCTCAGCATGTCGCTGCCGGGGCCGAAGGCGCCGCTCTTCGCGACCTCGAGGACCAGCCGGTAGGGGTTGGTCTCGAGCGTGAGCCGGTAGGGCAGCGGCTGCTCCAGGCCGAAGGCCAGCGTCGCCCCGGCCACCGCGTTCGGATCGAAGCGGTAGCTCATGCTCTTCAGTGCGGTCGTGCCGGAGAGCGTGCCGGTCGGGCTGATCGCCGTCGTCTTGAACGCGTCGTCGTGCAGCCAGTCGCCCAGGTCGATCAGCAGGCTGTAGGTGCTCGACGCGCCGGGCGCATCGTCGGAAGCGCCGAGGCAGCGCGCAACCGCGTGCGGCGGGGCCGAGTCGGCCGGCACGCGCAGGCCGATCGTGACCCGCTCGAACGCCGGCTCGATCGTCGTCGTAATCCCGCTGACCTGCGCGGAGAAGCGCCCGCCGTCGGACTCGCCGGCCGTCTGCGAGCAGAGGCTGAAGCCGGCCAGCGCGGCGTTTGGCGTCGGCGTCGGCGGCAGCGGCGTGAGCGTCGGGTTAGGCGTGCGCGTCGGGTTGGGCGTGGCCGTCGGCGTCGGCGATGGGCCAAGCGTCGGCGTGAGCGTCGGCGGCGCGGTCGGCGTCGGCGTCGGCGTCACCGACGGCGTCGCCGAGGGCGTGGCGGCCTGCAATGTCGCGGCGTTCTTGATCGCCTCCTGCTCGGCGATCGAGGTCTGCTCGCAGCCGGCCGCGAAGAGCAGCGTCGTGCAGAGGAGCAGGGCGAGTGCGGTGCGATAGTTCATAGAGTAGTCAGTAGTCGGTAGTCAGTAGTCAGTAGATTAGCCAGTAGCTCTCATCTATTTCTGACTACTGGCCGCGGACTGCTGACTTCAGCGAGCGATCATTCATGGAGCAGTGAGTCATCGATAGTCGGTAGCCAGTAGCTCTCGCCCATTTCTGACTACTGACTACTTCGTCAGTCACCCGGAAGCACGACTTTGATCCAGCCGCGCCGCATGGCGTAGACGACCGCCTGGGTGCGATCGTTGACGGCCAGCTTGCGCAGGATGGACGAGACATGGTTCTTGACAGTCTGGTTGCTGATGTCGAGCTGCAGCGCGATCTCTTTGTTGGTGCGGCCGGCCGCGACCAGCTCCAGCACTTCCAGCTCGCGCGGCGACAGTGGCGAATAGATGCTCTGGGTATCCTCGTCCACCGCCATCTGGCGAAAGGCCATCAGCACCTGCCCGGCGACGTCGGGCAGCGACAGGACCAGCTCGTTGATCGGGTATTCGCCATGCCGGACCTGGTTCAGCACGCGCAGCAGTTTGTCGGGTGAGATATTGCGGGGAGCGTAGGCAGCCACGCCTGCGCGGATGGCCTTCATCACGTACTGGCCATCCATCGACGCGCTGAGCAGCACGATCCCAATGTGCGGGTGCGTCCGCTTGATCGCCCGGGCGACTTCCAGGCCGTTGACCCCAGGCAGATCTATCTCCATCAGCACCAGGTCGGGGTCGGTGTAGTCGACGAGCTGGATGGCCTGCTGCCCATTGCTGGCCTCGCCCGAGATACGGTAGTCCTGCAGATTAGACAAGTAGTGACGCAGGCCCTCTCGAAAGAGTGCGTGGGCATGAACGAGCACAATCGAGGTCGGGCTCACGTACCCCTCCTCCTTAGTGCCTGTGTTGCGGCAAGTCCGGCAGAGCTGCGGGCATTATACTCGATGAAAACGCTGTACACAAGCGATCCCCGCTTCGGCGACCCGGCGACAAGCCCCGCGCCAATGACAAGGTGACAAGGCGATACGATGGCAACAAGCTCCAAACCCCAAGCCCCTCGGCTGCTCAGCGCGCCACCGCGGCGTCGCGCTCGAAACGGCGGCCGGCACGCGCGCCCGGCACGGGCACCGCGTTCAAAATATCGCTCATCACAGTCGGCGCGGTGACATTGCGGATACGCGCGGCGGGGCTGATAATCAGGCGGTGGCCCAGCACCGGCTCGGCCAGCAGCTTGACGTCGTCCGGGATGACATAGTCGCGCGAGCTCATCGCGGCGCGCGCCTGCGCGGTGCGGTAGAGCGACAGCGAGCCGCGCGCGCTCGCGCCCAGGTAGACATCCTCGTGGTGGCGCGTGGCGGTGACCAGCGAGACAATATAGTCCTCGATCAGCTCATCCACGTAGATATCTTTAATCCGCTCCTGCAGGTCGAGCAGCGTCTCGGCCGAGATCACCTGCTCGACCGCGTCGATCGGGTGGCTCTGGCGCTGCCGCCGCAGAATATTGATCTCGTCCATCTTCTCGGCGTAGCCGAGGTGCACGCGCAGCAGGAAGCGGTCGAGCTGGGCCTCGGGCAGCGGGAAGGTGCCCTCGTACTCGATCGGATTCTGGGTCGCCAGCACGATAAACGGCTTCGGCAAGATATGGGTTGTGCCGTCGACGGTGATCTGGTGCTCCTCCATCGCCTCAAGCAGCGCGCTCTGAGTCTTTGGCGTGGCGCGGTTGATCTCGTCGGCCAGGACGATCTGAGCGATCACCGGGCCTGGGCGAAACTCGAACTCGCGCGTCTGCTGGTTGAAGATCGAAATGCCGGTCACATCAGACGGAAGCAGGTCGGGCGTAAACTGGATGCGCTTGAACGTGCAGCCGATCGAGCGAGCGATCGCCTTGGCAAGCATTGTCTTGCCGGTGCCCGGCACATCCTCCAGCAATACGTGGCCCTTACAGAGCAGTGAGATCAGGACCAGCTCCACCGCTTTGCGCTTGCCGATGATCACGCCCTCGACATTGTCGGTCACGCGATCGACCACCTGCTTGATATCCTCCATATGACCCCTTCAATCGATATCGTTGATTTCTGGCATTGCACCGCGCCAGTATACCACATGCCGCCGCCATTGGTCATCTTGTACAACGATGTTTTGCAGGCTTTACATCTGTGTGTGGCCGGCGATCGCCACCTGCTTTTCGATGACGCTGCGCCCCCGGCCCCCCGCCCGGGGGAACCCACGCCGGTTCCCCCGGCCCCCCTCCGGCAAAAGAGCTCGCACCTGCTGCAAGCATCGTGGTGGATGCCCAGCACCATTTCAACCGGACGAGTTCCATCCCGCCGCGCCGCATTCAGTCG
This sequence comes from Candidatus Ribeiella danica, assembly GCA_016717335.1. Lineage (GTDB taxonomy): Bacteria > Chloroflexota > Chloroflexia > Chloroflexales > Roseiflexaceae > Ribeiella > Ribeiella danica. Next base: position 609,436 of record JADKFS010000019.1, on the reverse strand, counting down.
GGCATGCGCGTCAGGCGTTCAGCAAGAGACAGCATTCTTTTGGGGCCAGGGGCAAGGCCCCGGCCGGGGGGGCGCGCAGCCCCCCAACGAGACACCCCCTCTCCCGCGCACGGGAGAGGGGGCAGGGGGTGAGGGCCGCGCAGGCGCTGGCCGCTAGGCCGCCGTCTCGGTCAGGTCCTCGTGCTCGGCCGCAGCCTCGGCCGCCGGGGCGTGCCGCGCGCGGCTGCGCAGCCGCGCGCCGCCGCCGATCGCGCTGGCGCCAAGCGCCGCCAGCATCCACAGCGGCGAGACATCGCCGCTCGTGTTGGGCAGCCGCGCCGGCGTGGTGGCCCCCGCGCCGGCCGGGGCCGAGGTGCCCTCGGTGATGCGCCCCTCGACCGCCGTCTTGATCGGCGAGTGCGCCCGGACGTACTCGGCGGTCACGTCCACGTCGATCAGGCCGGTGTCGATCTTGTTCGTGCCGCTCTGCAGCACGCTGTAGCCGTCGCCGCCGGTCAGCAGGAAGTTGTTCGTCACCACCCGGTAGCTCGCGCTCGGGTCGAGCGCGGCGTAGCCGCCCTTGCCGTCGGCGACCTGGACCGCCACGATCCGGCTGCCGGGCGCGGCCGCCTTGTTGAAGGTGTAGCGAATCCCGGCGACCTGCGGGAAGCGCCCGGCGACCGTCTCGATCTGGCTGACGCCGTTCTCGAGCGCTTCGCGGAGCTGCGCGCCGGTCAGCGTCACCAGCGTGATCGTGTTGCCGAACGGCTGCACTTCGAGCAGCTCGCCCAGCGTGATCGGGCCGGCGTCGACGCTGGTGCGGATGCTGCCGCCGTTCATGAGCGCCACCTGCGCGCCGGCCGGCCGGGTCTTCTCCAGCATCGCGTCGGAGATCAGGTTGCCCAGGTTGGTCTCCTTGCTGCGGGCATCCGCGCGCGCGCCGTTCAGCGCCACCGCCGCCTCGCCGACGTTCTGGCTGCGCAGCGCCAGCAGCGGCTGCTTGAGCACGTTGATGCGGTCCTCGAAGGCGGGGTCCGGCTCGATCGACGCGGCGACCTCGACCGCGTGCGCGACCACGACGCTGGTGATCTCGCCGCCGGCGTCGAAGCCGAGCGTCAGGTCGCCCAGCCAGCGGCCCCACTCCCAGTCGGTCGCCATGATCACCGGCTTGCCGTCGGGGTTGGCGATCACCTCGGGGTACGGCTGGCTGGCGTTGAGCGGCTTGATCATCGGGCCCATGGGGGTGTGGCTGTGGCCGCCGATGATCACCTGGATGCCCGAGACCTGGCGCGCCAGCTCGCGGTCGAAGGTGATGCCGACGTGCGTCAGCGCGATGATCTTGTTGACGCCCTGGGCCTTCAGCTCGGCCACCGACTTGCGGGCCGCCTCGATGTAGTTCGTGAAGCTGACGCCGGCGCCGGGGCTGCTGAGGATCGGGGTCTCCTCGGTGGTCAGGCCGAAGATGCCGATCTTCTGGCCGCCGATCTCCTTGACGATCCAGGGCTTGTACAGGCCGGCCAGCGGCGAGGACGCGTCGGCCACCAGGTTGGCGCTCAGCACCGGGAACGAGGTGCGCTTGATGAAGTCGACCAGCGGCTGCTGGCCCTTGTCGAACTCGTGGTTGCCGATCGTCATGGCCTCGTAGCCAAGCGCGTTGTAGAACTCGAGGTCGGCCTGGCCAAGGTACTGGGTGAACCAGAGCGTGCCCTGGAACACGTCGCCGGCGTCGAGCAGGATCTGGTTGCCGCCCTCGGCGCGGATCGCGTCGATCAGCACCTTGCGCCGCGAGACGCCGGCGTGGATCGGGGCCACCGGCGTCCCGCCGGTCACCGGCTCGATCCGGGCGTGGTGGTCGTTGGTGTGGATGATGCGAAGCTTGTACGCCTCCGGGCCGGCCGCGTGGGCGAACTTGATGCCGGTGCAGGCCCACGCCAGCGAGCTGCCGCCCACAACCATCGTTCGGATGAACCTACGCCGTGAGATCGTCGTCATCATTCTCCCTCATTCGTATGACTGGCGATTGACGCGCGCCGCGGCGCGCGGCGAGGCTACGTGCCTCGGTGTGAAGGCGCCTGGATGGAAAAGTGGAACAGGAAAGCGCGCATATCATAGCACAGGATTCGGAGAGGTTTGTTGAAGGGGGCGTTAAGATTGGACAATCTATAGCTGTGAGCAAAAGCATTGAGCCACTACCCAAGAGCGAGCTGCCGTTGTGATGCGATCCGTCTTACTGCCGACTGGCTCCTGCCGACTGCCCGCTGGTACAGCGCTCCACATCGCCGCGCGCAAGCGCGACGCGAGCCAGCCCGGCGAGCGGTTCGGCCGTCAGCGGCGCGTGGCCGAGGCTCTTGTAGCATGCCAGCGCCTCGCTGTGAGCCGCGGCCGCTTCTTCCCAGCGCCCTGCGCGCTCGTGCGCCCGCCCGGCGATCACCAGCGCGTCGCCCTGGCGCAGGCGCTGGCCGGCCGAGCGGGCTGCGGCCGCGGCCCGCTCGGCCGCGGCCAGCGCCTGCGCGGCGTCTCCCGCGCGCTCGGCCAGCAGCGCGCGCGCGATCTCCCACTCCGCGATGTTGTACTGCACCGCGCCCGTCGCGATCAGCCCGTCGAGCTGCTCCAGGTACACCCGCGCCCGCGCGAGGTCCCCCAGAGTCGTGTGCAGCCGGACCAGGCTCGCCAGCGCCGCCGCCTCGTAGTTGGCGTCGGCCATCGCGCGGAAGACTGCCAGTCCACCATCCAGGCAGGCGCGCGCCTCGCCGTAGCGCCCCTGCCGGGCCAGCACCTCGCCGATCTGGTACTGCGCGACACCCTCGTCCCACGAATGCCCGATCGGCCGCGACCGCCGCCGCATCTCCTCCAGATAGCGCAGCGCCGCCGCGTGCTCGCCCGCCTCGCGCTCGGCGACGGCCAGCAGCTCAAGGCAGGTGATCTGGCCGCGCGGCGTCGCCAGCTGCCGGCTGATCTCCAGCCCGTCGACGGCCCAGCGCCGCGCCGCCGCGACATCGCCGCGCCGGTTCGCCTCCCAAGCCATCCAAAAATAGCTGCGCCACTCGGTGTGGATGAGGATCTCGCTCGTCTCGCCCCGCTCGCGCGCCCCGCGCGCCAGCGCGAGCGCGCGCAGAATCTCCGCCGTCGCCCCTTCTCTCCCGATGACGAGGTGCGCCGCCGCCAGCACCAGCCTGCCGTGGGCCTCGCCGTCCGCTGCGCCCGCCTCCGCGCTGATGGCGACGGCCTCCTGCGCCTCGGCGTAGCCACGCGCGTACTCGCCCTGCGCAAGATCGACCATGGCCGCAAGCCCCAGCAGCTTCCCCAACGTCCGACGATTGGCCTGCGCCTCGGACATGGAGGCCTCGCCGGAGGTCGCACGCGCGCGCAGGCGCTCCGCGGCGAGGCGGTAGGTGTGGATCGACGCCGAGAGCTGCCCCGCCCAGACGTAGAACCAGATCGCGTACACGCTCGCGTCGATCAGCTCGGTGGCGGCGTGCGCCACCGCCCACTCCCAGGCCTGGCGGGTGTTGTCGATCTCGGCGTCGCGGGCGGTCGCAGCCGGCACCGTCTCCTCGCGCATGAGCCGGCGCTCGTGCGTGGCTAAAAGGCGCAAGTAATAGTCGCAGTGCCGCGACATGATCGCCTCAGCTGCCGCGCCCAGCCGCTCGGCCGCGAGCTGGCGCAGCGGCTCCAGCATCTCGTAGCGCCGGCTCGTCCCCTGCGGCTCGCTCCAGCGCACCAGCGACTTGCGCGCCAGGCGGGTCAGCACGCGCAGCGACACCCCCGCCACCTGCTCGGCCGCCTCCCCGGTCCAGCCGCCGCGAAACACGGTAAGCCGGGACAGGGCCTGCTGCTCCTCGGCGCTCAGCAGCCGCCACGACCAGTCGAACATGGCGCGCATGCTGCGGTGGCGCTCCGGCACATCGCGCCAGTCGGCCTCAAGGAAGCCGGCGCCGCGCTCGATCGTCGCCGCGATCTCGGCCGGCGGCAGCCCATCGACCCAGGCGGCGGCCAGCTCGATCGCGAGGGGCATCCCCTGCGCCAGCCGGCAGATCCGCAGCACCGGCTCCAGCGTCGCCGCATTCAGGCTGAACGACGCCAGGGCGCGCTGCGCGCTCTGGACGAACAGCTGCACCGAGGGCACGCTCGCCGCCTCGGCTATGGTCGCGCCGGCCCGGTAGTCGAGCCCCTCCACGGCGTAGACCTGCTCGCCGCGCAGGTTCAGCCGCTCGCGCGCGGTCGCAATAATCCGCACCCGGTGGGCGGTCTCCAGGATCGCGGTCACCAGCGCGACGCCGTCGAGCAGGTGCTCGAAGTTGTCCAGGATGAGCAGCAGGCGCTTGTCGCGCAGATAGCGCAGCAGCGCGGCCGTCGGGTCGCCGCGCAGGGTCAGCTGCAGGGCCGCGGCAATCGCCGGCGCGATCGCATCCGCCGAGTCCAGCGGGGCGAGCGGGACGAAGAACGCCCCGTCGGCGTAGGCGTCAAGCTCGGCCAGCGCCAGCTCCAGGGCCAGGCGCGTCTTGCCGATCCCGCCCGCGCCGACGAGCGTCAGCAGCCGGCCGTCCGCGCGCGCCCGCAGCGCGGACAGCTCGGCCGCGCGGCCCACGAACGGAGTCAGCGGGAGCGGCAGCGCGTGTGGCGGCGCCCCCGGGTCGCGCGCCGCCGGCATGAGCTCGCCGGCGCGGATGCGCTCGTAGAGCGCGAGCGTCTCCGCATCGGGCGCGACCCCCAGCTCGTCCGCCAGCACGGCCCGGCAGACCTCGTAGTGGGCCAGGGCGCCGGCGCGATCGCCCGCGAGCGCCAGGCCGCGCATCAGGGCGCGGTGGGCCGGCTCATGCCAGGGCTCGAGCGCAAGCTGGCGCCGCGCGCGGCGGCACAGCGCGCCGTAGTCGCCGGCCTGCTCGTGGGCGGCTGCCAGAGTCGCCAGCGCGTCCAGGGCATGCTGGTGCAGCTCGGCGCGGCGCACCAGCGCCCACTCCTCGAACGGCACGGCGTCGAGCAGCGAGAAGCCGGCCAGGAAGTCGCCGCCGTACAGCTCGACAGCCCGGTCCAGCCGGTCGACACAGTCGGGGCAGGCCTCGGCCGTTGCGTGGCGGTGGCTCCTGCAGGCGTCGAGCAGCGCCCTGAGCGCGGCCACGTCCAGCCAGCCCTCGGCGCCCGGTAGAAGCCGCACGGTCTTGCGGTCGGCGGCCAGCGACGCGGCGTCCGGCCCAAACGCCTGGCGCAGGTTGGCGAGCGCGACGCGCAGGCTGTTCCGCGCATCCTGCTCGGGCGCGTCGGGCCACAGCAGCGCGAGCAGCGCGTCGCGCTGGTGCGGCCGGGCGTGCTCGACCGCCAGGTAGGCCAGCAGCGCCAGCTCCTTGCGCGAGCGAATGCGCAGCGGCGTTCCATCCGAGCGCGCTACCTGCGGCGGGCCAAGCAGAGCAAGCTTCAGCATGGGCATAGGCGAATCTCGCGACAACAGAGGCGGGCAGCCCCTTTCCACGCTCCTCCAGGGTGAGCGAGGGGCAGGGGGAGGGGCAAAGAGCGCCGACTGCGCAAGTCCTGTTAATGATTCAATAATGGATCGGATCGATACTACGAGCTACCGATCACATGCCGAGAGAACACGCGAAGCCAGAGCCGACCACAGTGCGCCGAGCGCGCGGACTGCCTGGATGCAGGATCGGCGCGCGCTGCATACATAGCTAAAGAGGAGGGTCTAGGGGCGGGCGAAGCCCGCCCCTAAAACCCCATCCAAACGTTCGTTTTCAGCGCAGCGCGCTATATTATAAGCGCCATGGAGATGTATAGCCTGGATTATACCGCGCCAGGTGGGGCTTGTACAGTCTCCAGCAGAAGCATTCGGAAAGTGACGTGAGCATGCGGCGCGCCATCGACCAATCGTACCTGCTGCGGCTCTGGGCCGACCGCGCCGGCGGCCCGCTGCGGGCGACGCTGACGCCGGTGGGCCAGCCGGACGCCCACTACCACTTCGCGAGCCTGGACGAGCTGCTGACCTTTCTGGAGACGGCCGCGCAGGGGCCGCCGCCTGCGGAGGACGGCGACGCTGAGACGGCGATGGGATAACTGGAAGCCGATTGGCATTCAATATCAGCAAAGGAGAAACAAATGTCTGATGAAATCAGCTATCTAGGAACGATTCAGCCCTCGAAAGCTCTTGATATCCAATACAAAGCGTATACCCGACAATTCGAGTATGGCGTCGTGCTGTTTCTAACAGCAACTTGCGCCTATCCACGTTTACAGTACGAAATCTTCTTTCAGGTTGAAGGGGGATTTACCTGGACGCTCATGGAAAAGGAACCAACGATATCCTCTCCGATAATCTCATATCACATTGCAAGCACGACGCTTGGACAGCCGACGGCAGATACGCCAAATACAGTTACTGTGATAGATGGTTACGGATCACACGAGGTCGTAGTGGAGAATGACTCGACAGATGATTAGCACACCAATGATTCGGAGGAACGAGATGGCCTCGACCAATGCCGCCCCGCCCTCGACCAAAGGCAACGCGTACACCCCGGCCTTGCCGCTTCAGCTATCGTGGAAGAGCGTCATGAGCCAGGATGTCGTCACCACGGCCAGCATTCCGGTTGACTCGACGAGCGCTTCTCCGGTAGCCGTTTTTCACAATCCCGCGAGCCGCCATACGGAGGCGCTCGTCATTACCAACGTCGCGGGCAAGGGCAAGCAGGTTGCTCACGTCAAGCGGAACCTGAGCACCGACGGCGGCTGGCAGCTCGTCCCTCTGTTCAACGGAAGGGCTGCGACCGAGGTCGCGGCCGGCACCGCCTACGCGGGTAGCCCCGACGCCGCCGTCTACGGGTTCTTCCAGGATAGCGCCGCGCTCAACGTCACCCAGCTGGCGACGGGCGGCGCCAGCTGGTCCTCGCCGCAGACGATCTCGGCCGTATCGGCCGCGCACCTGCGGGTGGCCTATTCGCCCGCCGGCCGCCTGGTGCTCTATGGCCATAACGGGCAAGGCGATCTCGTCACGGCACATCAGCCGGGCGTCGGCGGGGCGTTCGTCGGCACGGTCTGCGCCATGGGCGGCGATCTGAGCCAGGGCGATTTCCAGCTCTGCATGACAGACGAGTCGACCTGGACCATCCTGGCCAATGTCAACGGGCAGCCCCAGCTCTTCAGCGGGGATCTCGGCGCTACGGCGTACAGCTCGAAGAAGCAGGCGACCGAGTTTACGGGAACGCTCAAGCAGGTCGTGCTGGGCTACTGGAGCGATGCGCAGAACACCCTGATCTTCCTGCTGGCCGACGACGACAGCGCCCTTCACGCCTGGGTCAGCAATGCCCCGAGCTCCACCGTTATCGCCCAGCCGATCCCGAACAGTAAGGTGACCGGCGCGACCGGCCACGTGGCAGCCGACCGCTCGCTGCACGTGTATAGCATCGACGACGGCCAGCGCCTCTGGGCGCTGCACCAGTCGCCAGGCAACCCCTGGAACGATGATGGGACGCCGAACTGGGCGCCCTACCTGCCGATCGATACGGGCATATCCGCCGTCGTCGGCGACGCAAACCCGGCCGACGCGCCCAGCCTCTTCGCCCTGGACGCCGCCGAGTCCTCGCTCCGATTTCACGCCCAGGACCCGCACACCAGGATGTGGCGGAGCGGAGCCGTGCTGCAGCATGCGGCCCAGGCGTTCGAGACCGTGCGCTTCCGAACGGAGCTGAATCTCATCGACTCGAACGGCACCGCGCTGCCGTATCAGCCGGTGACTGTCTCCGTGCTTGACGGCGACTCGGCGACCGAGCTTTGGGCGGGGGGCAAGATCTACCCGGTGAACAGCAAGTCGGAAGTGCAGCTGACCACCGATGCCACCGGAAAGCTGACGCTGGCCGTGCTCACGACGGCCGGGATGGCGACACCGCGCCTGGTGGTGAGGGCAGCCGGCTTGCCTCAGCCGGTGACGATCCAGCCGTCCGAGTCGATCCATACCTATCTCTCCGGCCAGGGAACGCTAAACCCGACCAACCCTGGCGGCGCATTGCCGGCGTTCGACGCCGCGGGCAAGACGCTCTCCAGCGCCACCGTCGGAGGTCGCCCGCTCGCGCCCGGCGCACAGGCGAGCCAGGCCCTGGCCGGCACGGCGGCAGGAGCGATTCAGCATACCGCCATGGTCGGCCTGGGGAAGCCCGTCCCCGGCGTGGTCGCCTACGCCGGCCGCTTCCACGGGGCCGGCGGCGCCGAGTTCAACGTCTTTCATACCCGCGAAGAGCTACAGGACCACCTGGCGCGTGTGCGTAGCGTGGAGTCCCACGCAGCGGCCAGCCTGTGGGATGATATCTCGCACTTCTTCGGGGACATTTGGGAGGGCATTAAGAACGGCATCGCCAAGATTGCTGATTTTGTGGTCGACGTAGCCCATAAGGTGGTCGACTTCACGGTGCATATCGGCGAGGAGATTGCCCAGGGCGTGAAGCTTGCGATCACCGGGCTCGAGCAGGCCGCGCATTTTATCGCCGGCGTGTTCCAGGCGATCGAGGCCGCGGTCGAAAAGGTGATCGACTGGCTCAAGGCCCTGTTCGACTTCGGCGCGATCTGGCGCACCAAGATGGCGTTCGAGCAGGGGCTGCTCGCCGCGCCGCCGTACATCAAGCAGGTGATCGGGCTTGGCCAGAAGGCCGCCGACGGGTGGTTCGGCAAGCAGAAGGCGACCGTCGACAAGGCTTTTGCCGGCATCAAGAAGCGCTATGCCGGCCAGACCTTCGGGAGCCAGCCGCACTGGCAGCAGCCCGGCAAGGGAGCCGGCGCGCAGCCGATCGTCGGCGGCGCCTCGCCCGCCGATTTCACCCAGAACGTCCACCACAACTGGTTCCAGGACAAGGTCTCCGCGTACGTGCCGGCCGACGCCGGCCCCGCCTCGGACCATTCCCTGAAAACTCCCTGGGAAGCCTTCGAGCAGCACGTGCGGGCGAGCGAGAAGGATTTTCTGGCCGCGCTCGGCGACTTCAAGGGCGCCACGCTCAGCATTATCAAAGACCCCAAGAGCTTTTCCACCGTCGCCATTCCGGACCTGCTCGACATGGTAAGTAAGGTCGTGGATGCGCTGCTCAGCATCTGCGACGCCATCGTCGACGGCTTCCTGGCGCTGGCCGACCTCGTCATGGACGCGCTCAACACGCTGCTCACCGCCGAGCTCGATCTCGGGTTCATCAACGCCCTGTGGGGCTGGATCGCCACAAGCGCCGGCTATCCGAAGGACAACAAGCTGACCATGGCGGCGCTGATCTCGCTGTTCGGCGCGTTTCCCTGCACGATCATCTACAAGCTGGTCGCCGGCGTGGACCACGAGCCGTTCCCGGACGGCACATTCCCCACCGGCGCGCCTCATATGGCGAACGCGCAGCTCTCGCTCGGCACCTCGCGGGCGGATGCGGGCTTCTCGCTCGGTATCGCCATGCCGTGGCAGGCCGTCTTCACGTCGAACATGCTCCAGATCCTCCAAGTCATCCCAGCGGCGATCGGCGACTATCTCGGCAATAAGGCCCCCTGGTGGCTTACGGCTATCAGCGTGGGATTCTCAGTGCTGATCTGGGTGCTGGCCAACGGCTATCCGAACCTTTCGGCGATCGTCTGGATCGCCGGCGGCAGTGGCCTCGCCTTACTTCTGAACTTCGCGTACGTAGGGTATATTGTGATGAAGTCAATGTACGCAACAATCCTCCAGGAGCTCATAAAGGACACCGGCGAGAGTCGCAGCGACATCCTTGACTTGCTGATAACGATTTACGGCTTCCTCAAGTTCATCGGAGAGACCGTGGTGGATTTCGAGACCACCGTCCGCACTCTCCCGGCCATCGCCAGTATCCTGCTTCCTATGCCGTCGATGTTCGCCTTCTGCAACTTGTCTGCGATCCGTAACGATCCGGAAGTCGCCCCATTCGCGATCGCGGCGAACCTGATCTTCGATTTCATCGGCTACGTCGGCGGCGGCGTCCTCGAAGCGATCGACACCGTTGAGACCCGTCCGGCGCTGCAGAGCGCAAGCGCCTGATCGTCACGAGACGCCGTATTGGAGGCGCACCCGGATGGAACATGCCACACTTGTCGCCGCCGCGCCCGGCCAGAGCCTCGCCAACGGCTGGGACGCGATCTGCGCCATCAACGCCCGGCAGGTCAACGCGATCTTTTTCCAGCAGTACCTGCAGGGCGGGCCTACCAGCCCGGCCAGGCCGCTGCGGGCGATCCTGGCGGGCGACAGTCCGACGAACTACTGGCTGCTGGACGTGGTCGCCGGGCCGCCGCAGGTGAGCATCGACAGCGATCTGGGATCGGGCCGGGCGCGGGTCACGATGTTCCTGCTGCGCGGCGCGCTCATCCAGTTCGATTCGAAGAGCATGGCGATGACAAGCGCCATCCTCGTCCAGCCGAACGAGTCGACGTTGACGGGGGTGCTTAGCCTGGCGAAGGTGACCGGGCACGCCAATAGCCTGGGGCAGGTGGTGCTGGACCTGTCCAGCGGCGCCTACCAGCCGCAGGTCAAGGGCGTCGACCCCGGCTCGGTGCTCGCCGCCGACATCGGCAAGGCCGTGCAGACCTTCTTTGCCCATAACGAAACGAAGTACCCGCTCGGCACGATCGTCGAGAGCACGGTCTCGCCGTGCCTCCAGCCGACCAGCTTCGAGATCGCCACGCAGCCCGCGCCCGGCGGCACTGCCGGCGACGGCTGCGTGCTGCTGCTGATACAGACCAACGGCAAGGCTGGGACGGTCGGCGCGCTCGATCCCTACCCCATTCCGAGCGGGCGGACGGCGGCCCTGATCGTCTCGAACCAGGTCATCTTCAACCAGCTCATGCCTGCGCTGCTCACAACAACCTTCAAGACGATCGGAACCATGTTCGCCGGGCAGCAGCCGAATAATGGTGTATGGCAGACGGTCGGCAGCGGCGGGTCGATCGACCTCGGGGTGCTCGGCGACAGCAATCGCCCTCACGGGTGTGTCGATGAGCCGGCCTTCACGGCGGACAGCAACAAGAACCCGGCAGCCGTGGTGATCTCGACGAACGGCCTAACCATGGCGCCGAGCAGCAGCGGCTCACTTTCGGTAACATGGAGCCACCAGTGGGACCAGCAATGGGCTTTTTGGGCCGGATATTGGAACGGTTGGTATTGTGAGCAGGGTACGACAGGCCATACGTCTACCCTACAAGGCTCCTACTCGCAGACCAGCGCGGCGAGCGTCGATCCGAATACAGAGGTGGTCAGTTTCAGCGGCTCGGGTAAGGCGTCGCTGAGCCAGGTTGGCGGACCGTCGGGGTTGCAGAGGTTTTTTGGAATTGACAGGGATATTCCTTCAACCTTCACTTCGGGCTTTGAGGATAACCTGAAAAAGCGGTTGGGCGCTATTGAGCTGCCGGAAGTAAACACCTTCGCCCTCGCCAACCTGCTCTTTCCTTCCCTGCACGCCCTCAGCTTTCAGGAGGCGTCGCTGCCCGGTGACCTGCTGCTTCACGGCCAGGTGAAGCAGACTCTGGCGGTCACGCCGCCCATGGCGGACCTGAAGCCCGGCCAGGCCCAGCAGTTCAGCGCGGCGATGTCGGGCCAGCCGACGACCGATATCCTGTGGGAGATCAAGCCTGCAGTCGGCTCGATCGACAGCTCAGGCCGCTACATTGCTCCCAGCGCCATCGGCGGGGTGGAGGTCGTGGTGATCACGGCGATCGACAAGAGCAACGCCAGTGTTGTGGGCGGCGCGATGGTCGTGATTCATGAGGCCGCCGCTCCGACCGGGCTCATCGTAAGCCCTGCCAAGCTGGTGCTCACGGCCGGCCAGTCCTTCAACCTGTCGGTGACCGACGAGACAGGAACGCCGGTGGCGGCCACCTGCACCCTGAGCCCGAATGTCGGCACGATCGCGCAGGGCTGGACGACGGGCGAGTGGACGTACACCGCACCCGCGAAGGTAGATGCTGCGAGCGTCGTAACGATCGAGGCGACGAGCGCCGCCAAATCATCTCAGACCGGAACGGCGACGATCCAGCTGGTCCCCACAACCCAGGTGACGATCACGCCTGCGAGCGCGACCATCACGGCCGGGCGAAGCGTGCAGCTGAAGGCGACGTCGGACGCCCTTGACGCATACACCTGGCAGATCTACCCGATCGGCGCCGGCAGCGTCACGCCCGCGCCGGGCGACAGCTCTCAGGCGACCTACGCCGCGCCCGCTGCTGTCGCAACGCCCACTGTCGTGACGGTGGTCGCGTACGGCCTCGGCGACTCGGCGGGCATCGGCCTTGCGCGCGTCACGGTCACATCGGCCTGATCTTCTCGATCACGTGGGACTCCTCAGATCAGGCGAATCTGGCGGTCGACTATCAGCAATTGCTCTACTCCAGAAATGCGTGTCGGGTATGGCGCGGGGGTTCTGCGGTTCGGTGGTTCTGCGGCCACGGAACGAATGCGTGGCGGGGTATGGCGCGGGGGTTCTGCGGCCACGGAACTGCGGAACCGCAGAACCGATCATGGAAGCCCAACCCCGACAGGAACGACCGGAATCCTGTACTAGCGTAAAGCTGCGAGCGCTCCGAACAAGCCAAACCTCGCTCTTTGGAAGGTAATAGCCGCGCCGTGGAAGGTAACGCGCCGGCTTTGGAAGGTTATAGCCGCGCCGTGGAAGGTAACGCGCCGGCTTTGGAAGGTTATAGCCGCGCCGTGGAAGGTAACGCGCCGGCTTTGGAAGGTTATGGCCGCGCCGCGGAAGGTATTACGCCTGCCTTGGAATGTAAGGCATGGTTCAATCGAGCTTGACAGTTCATTGCCCGAAAGGCGCAGGGGCGCGATATATCGCGCCCGTACAGTGTCAAGTCGAAATCCCTGGAATTGAAACATGCCTAAGGCATGGTTCAATCGAGCGTGACCGTTCATTGCCCGAAAGGCGCAGGGGCGCGATATATCGCGCCCGTACAGTGTCAAGTCGAAATCCCTGGAATTGAAGCATGCCTAAGGCATGGTTCAATCGAGCGTGACAGCTCATTGCCGCAAAGGCGCAGGGGCGCGATATATCGCGCCCGTACAGTGGCAAGTCCGTGCTGCGACAGGCGCAAGCCCCGCTTTGGAAGGTTACAGTCCGGTAATGCCGGCGGCGTATCCTACTGGCATAGGTAGTGCGCCGTATTTGGGCGCGTACACGTAAGAAAGGATACGCACACCATGGCAGCTCCGCTCCCCAACGAAACGCTCGACGCCGACCGGACGACCCTGCTGGCCCTCAAGGACCTGGCCGACTACACCGCCGTCAACGCCGACTACGCCACCGCCGCGCTGATCGCCCTGGAGGCCGACGTGCTGCGCGCCCAGGCCGCCACCGCCCAGGCGCGCGCGGCGCTGGCCGCGGCGCGCGCCGCCGAGATCGCCGTCGTGCGCGACTTCCACAATCGCGTGCTGGTGGCCAAGGCCGCGGTGATCGCCCAGTATGGCCACGACGCTCCTGCCCTCCGGGCGATCGGCCTGAAGCGGAAATCCGACTACAAGCGCCCCGCGCGCCGCAGCGCGCCGGCCACGGACGCGACATAGACCACGCGCAAACAAAGCCCTGGGAGCATCGCGCTCCCAGGGCTTTTTTCGTTCGCGGTGTATTGGAAGCTACAGCCCGGCCGCCCTGCGTAGCGCGTCGGCCCGGTCGGTGCGCTCCCACGGCGCGTCGATGTCGTCGCGGCCGAAGTGGCCGTAGGCCGCGGTGGCGCGGTAGATCGGCCGCCGCAGCTTCAGGTCGCGGATGATCGCGCCCGGCCGCAGGTCGAAGTGCTCGTCGATCAGCCGCAGGATGTCCTCCTCGGCGATCGTGTTGGTGCCGAACGCCTCGATGCTGATCGAGAGCGGCCGCGCCACGCCGATCGCGTACGACAGCTGCACCTCGAACCGCTCGGCCAAGCCCGCCGCGACGATGTTCTTGGCCACGTAGCGCGCCGCGTAGGCCGCGCTGCGGTCGACCTTCGTCGGGTCCTTGCCCGAGAAGGCCCCGCCGCCGTGCCGCGCCACGCCGCCGTAGGTGTCGACGATGATCTTGCGGCCGGTCAGCCCGGCGTCGCCGTGCGGCCCGCCGGTCACGAAGCGGCCGGTCGGGTTCACGAAGTACTTGGTCTTGGCGTCCAGCAGCTCGGCCGGGACGACCTTGTGGAAGATATCCTCGATCACGTCCTCGCGGATCTGGCCCTGGCTGGTGTCCGCGCTGTGCTGCGTGCTGATCAGCAGCGTGTCGACGCGCACCGGCTTGCCGTGGGCATACTCGACCGTCACCTGGCTCTTGCCGTCCGGCCCGAGGTAGGGGATACTGCCGCTCTTGCGCGCCGCGGCCAGCTCGCGCGTCAGCTTGTGCGCCAGGCTGATCGTCAGCGGCATGTACTCGGGCGTCTCGTTGCAGGCGAACCCGATCATCATGCCCTGGTCGCCCGCGCCGACCGACTCGATCTCCTCCTCGGTGATCTCGCCGCGCTTGGCCTCCAGCGCCTTGTCGACGCCCATCGCGATGTCGGGCGACTGGCCGTGCAGCGAGACGATCACGCCGCAGGTGTCGGCGTCGAAGCCGCTGCCGATCCCGGTGTAGCCGATCTCGCGGATGGTCCGGCGCACGATCTCCTGCAGCTCGACATACGCCTCGGTGGTGACCTCGCCCATCACCAAGACCAGCCCGGTGGTCGCGGCGGTCTCGCACGCCACCCGCGAGCGCGGGTCCTGCGCCAGGAACGCGTCCAGGATCGCGTCGGAGATCTGGTCGCACAGCTTATCCGGGTGCCCTTCCGTCACCGACTCCGAGGTGAAGTAGAGCTTGGGGGCTTGCATGAATGACGTAGACATTGATTAACTCCGTAAGGTTACATGTTACAGGTCACAGGTTACAGGAGGCGAGTCGCTTGGGGTTCACCTGTTCCCTGTAACCTGTCCCCTACTAGTACAGCTTTCCAGAAAAGCGTGCCGGTTGTCGCCAGTTGGTTCTGCGGTTCTGTGGTTCTGTGGCCGCGGAACTGCAGAACCGCAGAACCGATTGTGGCAGCCCAAACCCGATAGGAACTTCCGGAACCTTGTACTAGGTGCCCTCTTCCCAGGACGTCAGGTACTTGGCCTGCTCGGCGGTCAGCTCGTCGATCGCGATGCCCATGGCCTTGAGCTTGAGCGCGGCGATCTCCTGGTCGACCTCCTTGGGCAGCGCGTGGACGCCGTTGGCGAGCTTGCCCTTGTTCTTCTGCAAGAACTCCGAGGCCAGCGCCTGGTTGGCGAACGACATATCCATCACCGCGCTGGGGTGGCCCTCGGCGCTGGCCAGGTTGATCAGCCGGCCCTCGCCGAGCAGGTTGATCCGCCGGCCGTCCTTGAGGATGTACTGCTCGATGAACTGGCGCGGCTGGCGCTTCTCGACCGCGATCGCCTCCAGCGCCGGGATGTTGATCTCGACGTTGAAGTGGCCGCTGTTGGCAATAATCGCGCCGTCCTTCATCACGTCGAAGTGCTGCGCGTCGATCACCTTGATGTCGCCCGTCGCGGTGCAGATGAAGTCGGCCAGCCGGGCGGCCTCGCTCATCGGCATCACTCGGAAGCCGTCCATCGCGGCCTCCAGCGCCTTGATCGGGTCGATCTCGGTGACGATCACATTCGCGCCGTGGCCGCGCGCCCGGTCGGCGATGCCGCGCGAGCACCAGCCGTAGCCGCCGACCACGAAGGTCTTGCCGGCCAGCAGCACGTTGGTCGCGCGGATGATGCCGTCGAGCGTGCTCTGGCCGGTGCCGTAGCGGTTGTCGAACAGGTGCTTGGTGTCGGCGTCGTTGATGGCGATGACCGGGAACTTCAGCACGCCGTCGGCCGCCATCGCCTTGAGGCGGATCACGCCGGTGGTGGTCTCCTCGGTGCTGCCGACCAGATCCTTGAGCAGCTCGGGCCGCTGCTTCAGCACCGCCGTCACCAGGTCGGCGCCGTCGTCCATGGTGATGTGCGGGTTGTGGTCGAGCGCGGACGAGAGGTGCGAGTAGTAGGTCTGGTTATCCTCGCCCTTGATCGCGTAGACCGGGATCTCCTCGTAGGCCACCAGCGCCGCGGCCACATCGTCCTGGGTCGAGAGCGGGTTCGAGGCGCACAGCACCACGTCGGCGCCGCCGGCCGCCAGCGCGGTGGCCAGGTTGGCGGTCTCGGCGGTCACGTGCAGGCAGGCCGACACGCGCAGGCCGGTCAGCGGGCGCTCTTTCGCGAAGCGCTCGCGGATCAGCCGCAGCACCGGCATTTCCTTCTCGGCCCAGTCGATCCGCTTGCGACCCTGCTCGGCCAGGCTGATGTCCTTGATGTCGTAGTTGTTTGCCATTGACTCCTGTTTCTCCTTTGGTGTTTAATGTATAAAGGTGGGGTTTCAGGGGAGGGCCTCCGGCCCTCCCCTGACCCCCTCCCCTTTTTTACTTCAGGCTGGCAACCCACTCCGGGTCGACCCACAGATCGATGTGTCCGCATGTCATGCACGCGGTCGCCTCGGTCGGGTAGTGCTCGTTGTAGACGACGCCGAGCGAGCGTTTCGCCTGGCCGGGCGCGACCGCCGCGGGCTGCTCGCCGATCGACGGGCCGTGGTCTTCGATCAGTACGACCTGCTTGACCGCGCCGCCGCAGGCGGAGCAGACTCGCTCGTTCATCGCTCGACCTCCACTGCATGCCCGGCCCGCGCGCTGCGGAGCAGGGCCTCGATCGTCGCCATGTTGTCCAGCGTCTCGACCAGCGGCATCGTGGGCAGGTCGCGCGCGCCGTGGCCCGCCGCGACCAGCCGGCCGAGCCCCTCGGCCTCAAGCCGGTACTGGTTCACCGGCGCGAATTCGATCTCCTCGATCGCGTCGGCGTCCGGCCCGCGCCGGACGCGCAGCCGCCCGGCCTGCGTGGGCGGGATGTTGAACGCGCCGTCCAGCTCGATCGCGCCGTCGCTGCCGATGATCTGGGCCTGCTGGTGCAGGCTGGTCGCCAGGCTGCAGCCGATCTGCGCGATCGCGCCGTCGCCGTACTCAAGCGTGCCGGCCAGCGTCTCGTCGACGCCCGATCCGGCCCAGCGGGCCGTGGCAAAGGCGCGTGTGGGGCCGCGGCCGGCCGCCAGCCGCGCGAAGTTGACGCAGTAGCAGCCGACATCCATCAGCGCGCCGCCGACAAGCTCGGCGCTCAGGCGCACGTTGGCCGGGTCGCTCAGCGCGAAGCCGAACGACGCGCGGATGAGCCGGATCTGGCCGACCGCACCCTGGTCGAGCAGCTGCCTGATCTTCAGCGTGCGCGGGTGGAAGCGGTACATGAACGCCTCGATCAGCCACACCCCCGCGTCGCGGGCCGCCGCGAACATCGCGACCGCCTCGGCCTGGCTCACGCCGAGCGGCTTCTCGCACAGAACGTGCTTGCCGGCGCGCGCGGCCCGGATCGCCCACTCGGCGTGCATGCTGTTCGGCAGCCCGATGTAGACCGCCTCGACCTCCGGGTCGGCCAGCAGCGCCTCGTAGGAGCCGTAGCCCCGCTCGACGCCCAGCTCGCCCGCGGCAGCGGCCGCGCGCCGCTCGTCGCGGCTGGCCAGCGCGATCACGCGCTCGCTCTCGGAGGCCCGCAGCCCCTCGACAAAGATCCGCGCGATGTAGCCTGTGCTGATCACTCCCCAGCGCATGCGATCTCCTTAGCTCGCGACAGGCTCGGCGAGCGCCGCAACCTCGGCGTTCGGCCCGAAGGCGGCCGCGTAGCGCTCGGCGAACTCGGCCGTCGTGTAGAAGTGCTCCTGGCAGCCGCGGTACTCGATCGCGTAGGAGGCGGCCAGCGCCGCGACCCGGCCGGTCACCTCCAGCGAAAAGCCGCGCGCGAGTCCAAACACCAGCCCGGCCAGGTAGGCGTCGCCGGCGCCGGTCGGGTCCACCACGTCGCTGACCGGCGCGATCGGCATCTGCAGCCCCGCGCCGTTCGTCGCGCTGGTGTAGAACGTCGAGCCCTGCTCGCCGCGCGTGATCACCGTGAGCGGCGCCGAGGCGATCAGCTCGGCCTCGCTCCTGCCGGTCTTCTGCGCCATCATCGCGAACTCGTAGTCGTTGCCGACCAGCACGCTGGCCCCCGTCAGCCCGGTCAGGATCTGCTCGCCGTCGAGGCGCGGGGTCTGTTTGCCGGGGTCGAACAGGAACGGGATGCCGTGGCTGCGGCACTCCTCGGCGTAGCGGGTCATCGCCTCCGGGTCGGTCGGCGAGATCACGACCAGGTCGCGCGGCCCGAGGCCGAAGTCGAGCAGCGAGATGTGCTTGGAGTACGCCATCGCGCCGGTGTAGAACGCCACGATCTGATTGTTCGACTTGTCGGTGTTGATAAAGCACGAGGCGGTGAACTCGTCGTCGATCAGCTTCACGCCCGAGGCGTCGATGCCCTGGCGCTCCATCCAGGCGCGATACTCGCCAAAATCCTGGCCGGCGGTAGCCACGACCAGCGGCCGCTCGCCGAGCAGCGCCAGCGTGTAGGCGATATTGCCCGCCACGCCGCCGCGCATGCGCCGCATCGAGTCGACCAGGAAGCTAACGCTCAGCATATGCACTTTGTCCGGCAGGATGTGATCCTTGAAGTAGCCGGGAAAGTTCATGATATAGTCGTAGGCCAGTGAGCCAGTGACGACGATTCGCACGGTACGCTCCTTAGACATGGTTCAATCGAGCTTGACAGTTCATTGCCCCAAAGGGGCAGGGGCGCGATCGATCGCGCCCGTACAGTGGCACGGCGACATCCCGAGCATTGAACCGCCCGTCCGGCCCTCCCTCCCCCCCGGGGGGGGGCGCGCTATATCGCGCCCGTACAGTGGCAAGGCGAAATCCCTACCTCCCCAAGGCGGTACTTAGAACATGTTACGCCAGCGCATACTGCTGCCGCAGCAGCTTCGACACCTCGGCGGTGAGCTGCATGGCGCGCTCGGCGCCGGCGATCGTCAGCCGGTTGAGCGTGCCGGACGTCGAGATCACCGCCTGGCGCAGCAGCCGCTCGGTTGCGATGCCGTCGCGCTCCAGCGTGTGGGCCAGCCCGGCGATCTGGCCGACCAGCTGCCGCGCCGTGGCATTGTCCAGCGCGTCTTCGTCGGCCGGCACCACGCCCAGCCCCACCACCCCGCCGCGATCGAGGAAGCCCGGCAGCTCGGCCGCCGCGGCCGTGAGCGCCGGGCCGTGCTCGTAGACATCCGCGATGATCAGCTCGACCGACGCGCGCAGCACCTCGCGCCAATCGACCGCGCCGCCGGCGAACAGCGCCCGGCAGCCGCGCACCCCTGCCAGCACCTGGTCGATCTGCTCGCGCGCGCGCTCCCAGTCCAGCGGCAAGAACGACAGCCCGACCGCGTCGAGAAACGGCTCGTCGAGGCAGATGATCGTCGTGACGCCCAGCCCGCGCAGGCGCGACTCCTGCCACTCGACGCGCAGTCGCAAGTGTTGGACCAACGCCTCGAACAGCATGTCGTCGTAGATCAGCGGCCGGTCGTGCTCGTCGGTGAGCTGCGCCGCGAGGCTGATCGGCCCGAGCAGCTGCCCTTTGAGCGCCAGCGTCCCGCGCGGGCACTCGCCCTGCCGCAGCAGCTCGTCGAGGCCGGCCGCGTCGTCGGGCACCAGCGCCGCGTGGGAGCTGTGGTCCTCCAGGTAGGCCAGCGCCAGCCGGTCGATCGCCTGCTCGGCGCGCTCGCGATCGACGTAGACGCGCGAGTGGGCCGCGTCGACCACCAGGCCGGGAAAGCCGATCGCGCTCTGCACGAAGCTCTGCTCGCGAAAGCTGCGCTCCGGGAGCTGTGGCCATGCCAGCAGCGCGCCGGCGTAGCGCCGCGAGAGCTCCAGCGCCTGCGCGGCATTGCGGTGCGGCAGACCGCCGAGCAGCAGTGGGAGGCAGGCTGGCGCGAACGGTAGCTTCATCTCGGTAGTCAGTAGTCGGTAGTCAGTAGTCAGTAATCAGTAGTCAGTAGTCAGTAGTCGGTAATCAGTAGTCAGTAGTCGGTAATCAGTAGTCAGTAGTCAGTAGTCGGTAATCAGTAATCAGTAATCGGTAGTCAGTAGGAGAGTGTGATCGCCGACGACAGGTTACTGACTACCGAAGCATCTTGTACAAGTTCTGATCGAACGGCGGCTCGACCACGCCGCGCTCGGTGATGATCGCCGTGATCAGCTCGGCCGGCGTCACGTCGAAGGCCGGGTGGGCCGCCTGCACGCCCGCGGGCGCGATCGGCTGGCCGGCGAACGAGGTGACCTCGCTCGAAGCGCGCTGCTCGATCGGGATCGCGTCGCCGTCGGGCAGCGCGAAGTCCACCGTCGAGGAGGGCGCGGCCACGAAGAACGGGATATCGTGCGCGCGCGCGAGCACCGCCAGGCTGTAGGTGCCGATCTTGTTGGCGGTGTCGCCGTTGGCCACCACGCGGTCGGCGCCGACGATCACGCAGTCGATCGCGCCGCGCCGCATGAAGTAGCCGGCCATACTATCGGTGATCAGGGTGAGCGGGACGCCGGCGCGCTGCAGCTCCCAGGCGGTCAGCCGGGCGCCCTGCATGAACGGCCGGGTCTCGTCGACATAGACGTGGATGGGCCGGCCGCGCTCGTGCGCGCGGCGGATCGGCGCCAGCGCGGTGCCGTAGCCGGCCGTGGCCAGCCCGCCGGCGTTGCAGTGGGTCAGCACCTGGCCGCGCGGCGGAATGAGCCCGGCGCCGTGCTCGCCGATCGCGCGGCACATCGCCAGGTCCTCGGCCAGGATCGTGTGCGCCTCGCGCAGCAGCGTCTGGCGCAGCGCGTCGAGATCCGCATCGCCGGCCCGCTCGGCCGTGCCGAGCATGCGGCTGGTCGCCCAGGCCAGGTTGACCGCCGTGGGCCGGGCCGCGTCGAGCTGCGCCTTGGCGGCGGCCAGGTCGGCCAGCGCGCCCGCGCGAGTTGTCGCGTCGCTCTGCTGGAGCGCGATCGCCATACCGTAGGCGGCGGTGCACCCGATCGCCGGCGCGCCGCGCACCTGCATCGTCTGGATCGCCCGCGCCACATCCTCGACCGCGGCGCAGCGGACCGCGATCTCCTGCGCCGGCAGCAGCCGCTGGTCGAGCAGAAAGAGCGCCCCGTCCTCCCACCAGATATGCTTTGTTTCCACCGCGCTCATACAAAAAGCCTCACGCAACGCGAGAGGCTACCACTGTCACCTCTCATCTCTCAGACGCGCCCGGTCGGGCAACGCCTGCAGGAATTGGCACCTTCCCTGACAAGTTCTGAGTTTTGAGTTTTGAGTTTTGAGTGTGCAGCTATACAACTCATAACTCATAACTTAGAACTCATAACTTGGCCGGGGGTTGCCGGGCTTCGTCGGGCCAGTCCCTCCGCCCCTCGTGATGAGTGTTCTATTCACTTCGAAGGGCGATTATAGCATAGCTGCCGAGGGGGTGCAAACGCCCGGGGCGTCGCGCGCGGCGCTGTGCTATAATGCCCAATCAGGGGCGTCGCAACGTTGAAACGTTCCAACGTTCGAACGTTCGAACGCGACGTACGAGGACTATGCGACTGACGTTCCTGGGAACCGGCACGTCGATGGGTGTCCCGGTGATCGGCTGCGGCTGCCCGGTCTGCCGCTCGCCCGACCCGCACAACAAGCGGCTGCGCACGTCGGCGCTGCTGGAGGTCGGCGGGCTGAACCTGCTCTTCGACGCCGGGCCGGATCTGCGCCAGCAGGCGCTGGCGGTCGGCCTGCGGCGCGTCGACGCGGTGCTGCTGACGCACTCCCACTCCGACCACATCGCCGGGCTGGATGACCTGCGACCGCTGAACTTCGCCCAGCGGTCGGCCATCCCGCTCTACGGCAGCGCGGCGACGCTGGGCGCCGTGCGCGAGCGCTTCAGCTACGCGTTCACCAACGGCTCGGAGGGCTCGACCCGCCCGGCGCTCGACCTGGTCGAGATCCAGCCGGCGGCGCAGTTCCAGATCGGTCCGGTTCAGGTGCTGCCCTTCGACGTGCTGCACGGCACGTGGACGATCACCGGCTTTCGGATCGGGCGGCTTGGCTACGTCACCGACGCCAGCTGCATCCCGCCGGCCTCGCTTGAGAGCCTGCGCGGGCTGGATGTGCTGGTGCTCAACGCGCTTCGCCTGACCGCGCACCCGACCCACTTTACGGTCGATCAGGCCCGCCAGATCGTCGCGGAGCTGCGGCCGCGCCGCGCGCTGCTGGTCCATATGACCCACGACCTCGAGCACGAGGCGGTCAACGCGACGCTGCCGGGCAACCTGCGCCTGGCCCACGATGGGCAGGTGGTCGAGGTCGCCGACGACAGCGAAGCGCCGGGCGAGTGAGCCTGTTGCGCCCCGCCACCAGGGCGGCTGGGGGGCGGGAGGCGCCTGCCGGCCGCCCCAGCGGAGCAGCTATTCGATAGGCCGTAAACTATCTCTCATAGTATGCTCATCCGTCATAAATGACGATCAGGATATGCCAAAAGTCGGTTCTGTGGTACGATAACAACAGCCGCAGGCATCGTTCATATCAACAGTAATTCGTCGACTGAGCGGTGGCGTTTCCCGATCTGCCCACACCCACCTCCGAGCACTGGCACATTTCATGCGGCGCCCCGCTACGGGCTACAGCGGCGAGCAGAGCGATCGAACCCGTCGAATGCCGGACACACATGCCCGCGCTCAACACGCACTCGATCCATTGTTGCTCATGGCTATAGGATATTCAAGATAGCATGCGTATAGCGATTGACGCTCGCCTGAATGCCTATCGGCAGGGCGGCATCCCACAGTACACACGCCAGCTGCTGGCTGGGCTGGCCGAGGTGGCGCCGGAGGATCAGTTCATCAGCCTCCAGCACCGCGATCAGCTGCGGCCGCTAGCGATCGCGCCGAACGTCGTCCGGCGCACGCTGCTGACCCCGCCGCACCATCGCTTCGAGCAGTGGTCGCTGCCGCTTGAGCTGCTGCTGGCGCGTCCGGACGTTCTGCACTCGCCGGATTTCATCGCCCCGCTGCGCCGATCGTGCCCGGCCGTCGTGACGATCCACGACCTGGCGTTCATACACTACCCCGAGATCCTCGACCAGTCCGCCAGCGCGTACTACGGCCAGGTCAAAACCAACGCGCCGCGCGCCGACGCGATCATCGCCGTCTCCGAGGCGACCCGCCAGGACATCGCGCAATTCCTCGACATCCCGATCGAGCAGATCGACGTGATCTACGAGGCCGCCGCGCCGCACTACACCCAGGTCGAGCTGCGCGAGGGCGAGGCGCGCGTGCTGAGCGCCACGCCGGTGGCCGCCAAATCGTTCATGCTGTTCGTGAGCACGCTGGAGCCGCGCAAGAACTTGCCCACGCTGCTGCAGGCGCTGCGGATCTGCCTCGACCGCCAGCCCGGCGCGGGCTACCGCCTGGTGGTGGCCGGTCGGCGCGGCTGGCGCGACGACGCGATCTTCGAGGCGGTGCGCGACCTGAAGCTGGGCGACCACGTGTTCTTCGCCGGCGGGGTCGGCCAGTACGACTTGCGCTGGCTCTACAACGCCTGCCGGATCTACATCAACCCGTCGCTCTACGAGGGCTTCGGGCTGCCGCTGCTTGAGGCGATGGCATGCGGCGCGCCGTGCCTCGCCGCCGCGACCTCCAGCCTGCCCGAGATCGGCGGCCAGGCGGCAATCTATGTCCCGCCGCTGGAGCCGGACGTCTGGGCCGACGAGATCGAGGCGCTGTGGGACGACGAGGAGCGCCGAGCCGAGCTGGGCCGCCTGGGGCTGGCGCGGGCGCAGCAGTTCTCCTGGCTGCGGGCCGCCCGCGAGACGCACAGGGTCTACCGCCGCGCGGTCGAGCGAGTCGTGCCGCGCCCGGCGACGCTGGCGTCCATGCAGCCGGCCCGCGAGCCCGCCGAGGAGCTAGAGTTCGTGCCGGCGCCGGGCGCCGAGATCGCGCCGGGCCAGCCGCGCCCGTGCCTGCGCTGCGGCACGGCGCTGCAGGCCGGCGAGCTGCAGCGCGGCATGCTCGTCCTGTCGGGCGAGCCTGGGGCGAACGGGCATGGGCTGGTGCCGCGCACCTGGGCCTGCCCGCGCTGCGGCCACGTCGAGCTTGTGATCGACTGGAGCGCGCACGCCGGCATCCCGGCCGACAAGACCCCGGCAGCAGAGCCGGGCCAGGTCGGCGGCCCGCTCACGCTGGTGCCGATCGAGCTGCCGGACGAAAGCCTGAGCGATGAGCCGGCTCAGGCTGAGCGCAACGGCGTGCTTCCTGCCGAGGTCGTGCCCGAGGTTGTGGCGCAGCAGGCGCCGGTCGCAGACGAGATGACCGAGGCCGTGGCGCAGCCGGCGCCGGTCGCAGACGAGATGACCGAGGCGGTGGAGGGCGCCGAGAGCCCGGGCGGCGAGACCGAGATCGCCATGCCGCAAGAGCTGGCGGCCGCAGCTCCTGATGCAGCGCAGGAAGCGCCGGACGAGCCGCCTGAGCAGCCGCTCGACAGTGGCCCGGCGCACCTGAACGGCGCGTCGACCCCACACCGCCAGAAGCCGGCCCGCGCCCCCCGCGAGCAGCCGCCGGCCGGCGCGAACACCCCGCCCACAAAGCGGCGTCAGTCGCGATCGAAGCGCAAGCAGACACCCTGAGCTACCACACATGATGCCCTCACCCCCTACCCCCCTCTCCCGCTGGGAGAGGGGGGATTGTTGGCTGGTCACGGGGTTGCGGCTCCGCCGCAACCCCGTGACCAGCTGTTGTTTCCCCCGCCCCTGCCAGGGCGGGGGCAGGGGGTGGAGTGATCAGGCGCATCACCGAGCCAAGAGAGAAAAACCTACCCGCATCGCGGCCAGGGAAGCGAGGGCAACCATCGCGGGCGTGCGGGGCCGCCGAGCGCGTCGGTGGAGCAATCCGCGCGTCAAGGTTACGGAAGCGAATCGCCAAGAGATCTTCGGAGATGGTATACTCATGCCGCGGCGCATCATGCGCGCTGCGCCGGTCGCACAGCCGGCGCAGGCCTGAGCAGAGAAGAGTATGTCCGGCGATCTTCGAATTGCCCTTCTGGGACCGCTCACTGTCACGCTCGACGGGCGAGCGCTGCCCGATAGCGCCTGGCGCTCGCGCCAGGAGCGGCGCCTGCTGGGCATTCTGCTGACGGCGCGCGGCATGCGCGTGCCGACTCACCGGCTGATCGACTGGCTCTGGCCCGGCGCAGACCACGCCGCGACGGCGACCACCCTGCGCAGCGCGATCAGCGGCCTGCGGCACACGCTCGAGCCGGATGGCGGCGCGCGCGCCTCCTCGCGCTACATCCTCACCCGGCCGGGCGGCTACGCCTGGAATGTCGAGAGCGGCGCCTGGGTCGACGTGGACGAGCTTCTCGCGCTAACCGCCGACCAGGGGCCGGCTGCGAGCGATCCGCGCGCCGGCGCCGCCACAACCGACTCGCCGGCCCAGCCGCCCATGTCCAAAATACCCAACCTCGAGCGGGCGGTCGCGCTCTACCGCGGCGATTACCTGGCCGACGAGTCCGACACCCACTGGGCCGACGACCTGCGCGACTCGCTGCGCGAGCGCTTCATCGCCGCGCTGCACGAGCTGGCGGAGCTGCGGCTGGCGGCGGGCGAGTGCGACGCCGCGATCGATCTGGCCCGGCGCGGCCTGGAGCACGACCGGCTGCGCGAGCCGCTCTACCGGATCATGATGCGCGCGCAGGCCCGCGCCGGCGATGTGGCGAGCGCGCTGCAGAGCTACGAGCGCTGCCGGCGCGTGCTGGACGAGGAGCTGGGCGCCACGCCCTCATCGCAGACGCGCGCGCTTCACACCGCGATTCTGCGGGGCGAGGAGGCTGGGGAGACCAGGCGGCTGGGAGACCGGGCGCAGATGTTCAGCACTCCGTCGCCCACGACTGCGGCCTCGACCTCCCCGTTCGTCGGGCGAGCGAGCGAGCTGGCCGCGCTGCGCAGCTGGATCGCCGCGCTGGATCAGCGCCGCGGTGGTGTGGTGGCGATCGTCGGCGAGGCCGGGATCGGCAAGACGCGCCTGGTGGCCGAGGCGCTGCGGGCCGGCGGCGGCGGCGCGTTCACGATCGTGATGCGCTGCACCCCGCTCGAGCGCGGCCTGCCGTTCGCCGCGCTGAGCGAGGCGCTGCGCCCGCTGCTGCGGGCTGTTCCGGCCGAAACGCTGCGACGGCTGCCGCCGGTGGCGCTGGCGCAGGTGGCCGACCTGCTGCCGGTCGTGCGCGAGCGGCTGCACGACCTGCCATCGCTGCCGGGCGTGCCGCCGGCCGAGGGGCGCAACTACCTGCTGGACGGGCTGGTCGACCTGGCGCTGGCGCTGGCGCGCGAGCACCCGCTGATCGTCTGGTGCGACGACGCGCAGTGGGCCGACGAGGCGACTCTGACGGTGCTCGGGCGGCTGGCCCGCCGCGCGCCGCGCCAGCCCATGCTGGTCATCCTGGCCTACCGCTCCGAGGAGCTGGTCGAGAACGTCGCGCTGCACGACCTGCTGCGGGCGCTCGGCCGCGAGATGTCGCTGCGGCCGCTGGTGCTGGGCCGGCTCGACGACGCCGAGGTCACGCTGCTGCTGGCCGGACTGGCGCAGTCCTCGCCCGACCGCGTGGCGCGGCTGGCGCCGCGCCTGGGCGCCAGCACCGGCGGCAACCCGCTGTTCCTGGCGGTCGCGCTCCAATCGCTGCTGGAGGCGCGCGGCGCGCAGTCGCTGGCCGCGCTGCTGCGCGAGCTGGATGCCGGCGCCGCGCTGCCCGACCTGGCCAGCGCGCCGCCGCTGCGCGACCTGGTGCTCTCGCGCATGGAGCGCCTGCCCGACCCGGCGCGCGCGCTGCTCGAGCAGCTGGCGGCGATCAGCCGGCCGGTCTCGCTCGACCTGATCGAGCAGCTGGCCGGGACGCGCGCGCTCGACGCGGCGCGCACGCTGCTGGAGCGCCAGCTGCTGGTCGAGGGCGCCGACGGCCGGCTGGGCTTTGGGCACGAGCTGGTGCGCTCGATCATCGCCGCCTCGCTCTCCTCGCCGCAGCGCCGGCTGCTGCACCGCCGCGCCGCCGAGGCGATCGCCGCGCTGCACGGCGAGACAGCCGAGCACGCCGCCGAGCTGGCGTTTCACTTCGAGCAGGCCGGCCGCGGCGCCGAGGCCGAGGTGCTGCGCTACGCGATCGCCGCCGCGCGCTACGCCCGACGCTCGTTCGGCTACCGCGAGGCGCTCGAGCACTACGACCTGGCGCTGCGCGCCGCCGACCGCATGGGCGCGCGCGCCCCGTCCGATCTGGTCCGCCGCGCGTTTGCCGGCCGCCTGCTGATGCACGAGGCGCTGCTCGACTGGGAAGGCATCATGGCTACCGCGGCGCACTACGAGCGCTGGAAGGCCCAGCGCGACGACCTGCCGCCGCTGGTGACCGAGCGTCGTCTGGTGCTGCTGCGCGCCCTGATGGGCGACCTGGCCGGCGCGGCGACGCTCAGCGGCGCGCAGGCCCGCCGCCAGCCCGACCTGACCCCCGCGATCGACGACATGCTCCGGCGCACAGCGACCATCCTGCGTCCGGCCGATCCAGACGTGGTGACCAGGGAGTGGCGCTGGCGGCCGGGTGGATCGGCGCTGCGCCCTCCCATCCCGGCCGGCCCGCCGCCGGCCCCGTTCGTGACGGCTCAGCCGCCGCCCGGCACCCCGGCCGAGGATCTGCCCGCCATCCTCGGCCCCGACGAGTCGGCGCTGGCGCTGTTTCAGGTCGGCTGGGCCGTGCTAAGCCAGGGGCTGGTGCGCGAGGCCGAGCCGTGCCTGCAGCAGGCCTACGAGCTGGCTTGCGAGACCAGCCAGGCGGCGGTCGCGGTGATCAGCGCGCTCCAGCTGGCGCACCTAAACGCGCTGCGCGGCGACCCGCCCGCGACAGCGCACTGGATCGCGATCAGCCTCGACACCGCCAGGCAGGCGCCCGAGGCCGCATGGGCCTCGATCTGGCCAAGCATCCACCAGGCGTTCCTGCTGCTGCTGGACGATCAGCACGCCGCCGCACGCGATCTGTTCTTGTCGATGGCGTCGCGCCTGCAGGCCCTGCCGGCGTTCCAGTCACACCGCGTGAGCGTGGAGGTCGGCCTGGGGCTGCTCGACCTTGCCGGCGGCGACATGGCGCGCGCCACCGCGCGGCTGAAGAGCGCGCTGACCCAGCCGCAGGCGCTCTACGGTTTCGTGTACGTGGCCGCGCTGCACGGGCTGGCGCGGATCGCGGCGCAGCGCGGCGATCTAGAGGGCGCCCGCGCGACTCTGGCGCACGCGCTCGACTACAGCGCGCAGCGCAGCCTGCTGCCGGAGTACGCCCGCACGGCGATCGAGATCGCGCGGATCGAGCGCGACTTCGGCGACCCGGCCGCGGCCCTGCCGATCCTGCGCGCCGCCGAGCGGCTCGCGCGCTCCGCCGAGCTTGCGCCGCTGGCCGAAGCGGCCGGCGCCCTGATCGGGCGGCTGGCCGGCCGCGAGAGCGCCGCATCGGCCACGCCTCCGGCGGGAGATGGCACGCCGTCGGCGTAGACTTTTGCACGGCTCGCGCCTCCTGATGCGCCATAAACCCTCACCCCCTGCCCTTTCGGGGGTGGGTTTTTTTGTTCATGGCGTCGCCGTGTGCCAGATCACCCCACCCCCTGCCCCCGCCCCTCCCAGGGGCGGGGGTGCATACTGGCTGGTGCGGTGGTTTCGGCTCCGCCGAAACCACCGCACCAGCCACGAATTCCCCCTCTCCCATGCTGGGAGCGGGGGTTAGGGGGTGAGGGCATCCAGCGCATCTGCATGCGTTCTGCAAAAAAACACCCCCGAAAGCACCCCAGGGGTTCAGCCCTGCCAGCGCAGCGTCAAGCACCTGAGTGCTTGCCGCCGCACACCCGCACGCTGTACGGCGCGGCCGAAATCTGCTATACCAACAGTAGAGAGAACGTCTCTCCGTCTGATTGCCACACGAAGGGTCGCGCTATGCAACACCTACGAAACCCGACCCGCCTCCTGCTCGCCGCGTTAGTGCTGGGACTCGCCGCGGACCAGCTGTTCTACGGGCGCCAGCTCGGCCTATCGGCGCCGCTGTTCGTCGGGCTTGGGCTGGCGGCGCTGGGCTGGCTTGGCGCCGCCGAGGAGCGGCCGGCCACGCGCGCCAACCGCTGGCTGGCCGCGGCCCCGCTGATCTTCGCGGTCTGCCTGGCCTGGCGTGACGCGCCGGCGCTGACGGCCCTGAATGCTATCGCCGTGCTGGCGCTGCTGGTGCTGCTGGCGGCAAGCTACCGCGCCGAGCCGCTTGCCCGCCTGAGCGACGAGCGCGCCCTGGCGCAGACGCTCGCGACGATCGCCGATGCCGCGTTCCGGCCGGCGCCGCTGTTCGTGCAGGGCGCGCGCCAGATCCGGGTCGAGCGCGCCTCCGCGCGCCGGCTCGTGCCGATCGGGTGCGGCCTGGCGCTGGCGCTGCCTGCGCTGGCCTGCTTCACCGCGCTGCTGATGGCCGCCGACAGCGTGTTCGCCAGCTACGTGCGGCAGATCGTGAGCTTCGAGCTGCCCTTCGACATCGGCCCGCTGCTCGGGCACGTCGTCGTGACACTTGCGGTGGCCTGGGCCTGCGCCGGCGGTCTCCTGGCCGCGCTGCTGGGCGAGTCGCGCTCGACTGTCGGCCGCGCGATCGAGTCGCTGAGCATGTGGGCGATCGGGCTGGTGCGCCCGATGCCCGGCCCGGCCGAGGACGGCGCCGAGCTGCCGTCCGAGGGGGCGACCCGTCCGCTGAGCCCGCTGCGCCGCCCGCCGCTCTCGCTCGGCTGGGTCGAGGCCGTGACGGTGCTGGCCGCGGTCGACGCGCTGTTCGCCGGGTTTATGGCCATCCAGGGGGCCTACTTCTTCGGCGGTCTGGATACACTTGAGCGCAGCGGGATGACCTACGCCGAGTACGCGCGGCGCGGCTTCTTCGAGCTGCTGGCGGTCGCGTGCCTGGCATTGGCGATGCTGTGCGGGCTGGCAGTGCTCGCCCGCCGCGAGTCGCGCGGGCAGCGCCGGGCCTTCAACACCGCAAGCGCGGCGATGATCGCGCTGGTGCTGGGGCTGCTGGCCTCGGCCTTCCAGCGCATGCTGCTGTACGAGCGGGCCTATGGCTACACTCAGCTGCGGCTCTACACCCACAGCTTCATGATCTGGCTGGCGGTGGTGCTGGCGCTGTTCCTGCTGGCGCTGCTCTGCGGGCGGCCGCGCCTGTTCACGCGCGGCGGCCTGGTCGCGGCGCTGGCCTACCTGCTGATCTTGAACGCCGCCAACCCCGACGCGCTGATCGTGCGCGAGAATGTCGCGCGCTACCAGGTCAGCGGCAAGCTCGACGCCCACTACCTGGCGGCGCTCTCGGCCGACGCCACGCCGGATCTGGTGGCCTCGCTGGATGCCCTGGATGGGCCGGCACGGGCAAGGATTGCCGCATCGCTGACGCTACAGGCGCGCGAGCTGGGGGCGGCCCAGGCCGAACAGGGCTGGCCAAGCTGGCACCTCGGGCGGATGCGCGCGCTTGCCGCAATCGAGCGAGCCGGGGTCGCGGGCGAGGCCAGCCCGTAGTGCTCGCCTCCTGCCGCCCGTCGGAAAAGCGATCCGCGTTTGTCGGACGGAGGACGGAGGACGATTGAGCGTCGTCCTCCGTCTTTGGTCTTCCGTCAAAACCGGATCGCAAGTGCGATAGCCTGTGCTCAGAACGGCTCCGGCATCCCCACACCGCCGGAGCCGATCCCCAGCGCCTTGCCATACTCGGCCAGATACTCCGCCGCCACGCGCGCCGGGCTCAGATCATCGGCGGCCAGCTCGGCCGAGGTGACACAGAGCCCGCCCACGACCGCGCCGAGCCGCAAGCACTCCCTGAGACGATAGCCCTGCGCATGGCCGTACAGCACGCCGGCCACGAATGCGTCGCCGGCGCCATTCGTGTCGACCGGAGCGTAGCGCGAGACGATCGGCGTCTCGATCCACTCGCCGGCCGGCGAGAGCGCGGTCGCGCCGCGCTTCCCGTGCGTGCATACGACCAGCCGCTTGCCCCGCGCGACCTGCTGCGCCATGAACTGCCGGTAGTCGGGCAGCGCGTCCGAGCTGAGGAACAGGTAATCGGCCGCCTCGATGAAGTCCTGGTGGTATGAATTGGCGCCGTCGTAGTCGTGAATGTCGCACCAGATCGCCTTCTTCTGCTGCCGGATCGCCGGGATGAGAGTGCGGCAGTAGTTGCTGATGTTGAGCACCAGGTAATCGCAGGTAGGGATGTGGGCCTCCAGCCGGAGACGGTCGAAGGCCAGGTCGAACGTGCCCGGCACGAGAAACAGCGAGATCCGGCGCCCCTCGCGGTCCATCAGGTTGACGTGGCGCTGCGTGCCGGCCGGGTCCAGGTCGTAGAGGAACGTCACGCCTGCCGCGGCCAGGCTGTCGGCGATCAGGCGCCCGCAGCGGTCGTCGCCGATTGGCGCGTGCAGGGTGACGCCCATGCCCAGCTTGCGCAGGTTGAGCGCCTTGCCGGCCCCGGTCGAGCCAATTGTCTCGTGGAAGCCGCGCGCGATCAAGGTCTGCGGCTGCGGCTCTGGGAAGCGGTCGAGCGCGATCATCGTATTGAACGAGACCCCGCCGACGATCAGAATCTGTGTCATTGGTGGACTTTCGAATACATGGCGATGCCCCTGCTTGCCGAGAGCGGCGCGCAACCGCGCCAGCGCAAGGTCGGTGGCGACCTGATAGGCGGGATTGCCCGCTACTACCGCCGCCCAACTGCGGGCATAGCGGTTGCCCGCACCTTATCTCGCCTCTAAATCGGTATCAGTAGCGCAACCTACATAATCACCTCTATGGGTGCCCTTGTCAATGCCACCTGCCCGGTGATGTGCTATCCCTGCAGGCTCAGCTGCCGCGGTGGCGAGCCCGGCCCTGTATCGCTCGTCGAAGGCGCACCACAAAAGCTTGTTTTGTTGTGAATGACAAGATTGTTAGCCAGATAATAAATCTTTTCATATCATATAGCTGCCGGCGCTTGTCAATTAAGTATATGCACTGCGGGTCGTGCAAATGTTTTTGTGCGGCGATCCAATAGCTGGTAGTACGTTTGTCGCATTCAGATCATATGCTCGTGATGCAGGTGCAAATTGTATCGCAGAATCAGCAGCGCGCAGGGCTGATTCGGCCACACACCTTGGCATCAATGAGATGTTCATCAGCTTTCTCTACCATGCTATAGCTGTGAGCAAACGCATTGAGCCACTACGCACGAACGAGATGCCGTTGTGATGCCATCCGCCTTACTGCCGACTGGCGCCTGCCGACTGCCCACTGCTATAGATGTCGCCGTACGTCGATCAGCGCTGTAGTGGAGCGATCTGATCGGCAGATGTCCAGCCGCTTTGTCTATGCCATCCCAATTTGTCGACCTTGCTACAGCACCTGTGTGCCGGGGGAACGCACGCCATGCCTCTATCTGCCTGGAAAGCCTACGCCCCACGACGGCTGATCATGCCTGCGCTAGTCGCCGACATTGAGCTCTCACAATCCATGTCCACCGTAGCACTCGGCCCCTCCTATCGCGCGGCGCGTGTGCTGGCCCGAGTTCATGGCTGCCCGATCGGCTACGCCGACATCGCCGATCCCGGCACCGAGACGATTGGCCGCGACCAGGTTGTGAGTGCGCTCGACGCCGACGCCGTTGCGCGGGCGATCCAGCACCTGACCGACGATCTGATGGCCGCAGGAATACTGGCTGCGTCGCTTCAGCCGTCCCTGCCCAGCCTGCTGGCGCAGGCCGCACAGGCGCAGCTCACATGCCAGCACAGCAGCAGCGCCGGCGGGCCGCTGGTCTCGATCGCCATTTGCACGCGCGACCGCCATCAGTCGATCGGCGCCACGCTGGCCTCGCTTTCGCGGCAGACCTATCGCAACGTCGAGATCCTGGTGATCGACAATGCGCCCAGCAGCGACGCGACGGAGGCGCTCGTTCGCGCCGAGTACCCGCACATGCGCTACATCCGCGAGCAGCGCCGCGGCCTGAACCACGCGCGCAACCGCGCGATCGCCGAGGCGGCCGGAAGCATCGTCGCCTATATCGATGACGACGCGGCGGCCGATCCCGGCTGGGTCCAGGCGCTCGTCGCCGCCTTCGACACGCCCGATGTGATGTGCGTGACCGGGCTGGTCGCGCCGGCCCACCTCGACACGCCCGGGCAGGAGCTGTTCGAGCGCTACGGCTACAGCAAAAGCTTCCACCGCCTGTCGTTCAGCCTGGCGGCGCCGCCGCCTGCCTCCCCGGGCTTCCCGTACAAGGGCTACCTCGGCACCGGCTGCAACTGCGCGTTCCGCCGCAGCGTCTTCGACCAGGTTGGCCTGTTCGACCCGCGCCTCGACATGGGCACGCCGGTGCCCGGCGGCGGCGATCACGATATGTTCGCGCGGATCATCCGGGCCGGCCATACGCTGGTCTATGACCCTAACCCGGTCGTCTTCCACGACCATATCGCCGACCTGAGGATAGTCGTCGCACGGCTGGGGCAGTACCAGGAATCGTTCATCGCCTTTATGACCAAGTCCATCCTCTCCGATCGCGAATATGCCTGGCCGCTGCTCGCGCACGTGCTGTTCTGGTACGCCCGACGCACGACGCGCGGCCTGGCGGCGGCGATCACGAAGCGCGATCGCCCTTTCATGCTCGTCGTCAGCGAGGCGATCGGCGCGTGGCGCGGTCCCATTTCGCTCTATCGCGCGCATCGGCTTGTCCAGGCGGCGGAGCGCCCGCTCCATCCCGAGGTACTTGCTACACCCGTGGTGGCGCCGCCCGAGTCGATCCACGAAAGCTGATCGATCTCTGCTCTGTCTATATACTGTGGGAAAAGTACGGTCTATGAATATATTCGCCTGGCGTTTCACTCGCATGCGCTCGCGCTCTCCAGCTGCCGCGGCCCTGCCGCCTAGCCGGCTAGCCCATTATGTAGATCTGCTGCGCCATCTCGTATGGCGCGATTTCAACCTGCGCTACAAGCGATCAGTTCTCGGCGTACTCTGGTCGCTCGTATTTCCGCTGGCGCAGCTGATGGTGCTGGTGTTCCTTTTTCAGACGGTCGTGCCGCTGAATATTCCTGGCTACCCGGTCTTCGTGTTCTGTGCACTGCTGCCGTGGTCCTGGTTTAGCAACAGCGTTGGGTCAGCCTGCACGCTGTTCATCGCCAACCGCGACCTGGTCCGCCATCCGAATTTTGCGCCCGCCACGCTGATGGTGATGAACACGCTCTCCAACTTCGTGACCTACCTGTTCGCGCTGCCGATCCTGTGCGCGGTGCTGCTGATCTATGGTTTTCCATTCACGCCAGCGCTGCTGGTCTTGCCGCTCCTGCTGCTGATCCAGTCCGTCCTGATCATTGGCCTCGGCCTGATCGCCGCGACGCTCAACGTGTTCTATCGCGACGTCCAGCATATCGTGAGCGTTGGGCTCACGCTCCTGTTCTACCTGACACCAGTGTTCTATCGCTCGCAGGCGGTGGTCGAGAAATATCATGCCCTGTATGACCTAAGCCCGATCGCGGCGCTGATCCAGGCTTACCGCGCGGTGTTCTTCTACGGTGTCGTGCCCAGCTGGGGGGCGGTAGGCTATGCCGCGCTGTGCAGCCTGGCGATCTGCGGCGTTGGCTACGCAATCTACCGCTATTTTCAGCACGAGATCATCGACGTGCTCTAGCTGCTGCGAGGAGGACCTAGTTGTCGACTGTTTTGGCGCTTCAATCTGTCTCCAAGCGATTTCGCAGCTACCGCGATCGTCCCATGACGCTCAAAGAATCGCTCGTGCGGCGACTGGCCGGCAGCCATGAGCCGTCGCCATTTCGCTGGGCGCTGCGCGACGTCACATTCTCGGTACAGGAGGGGCGCGCGCTTGGCATCATCGGCCACAATGGCGCGGGCAAGAGCACCCTCCTACGGCTGATCTGCGGGCTCGGCCGACCGACCAAAGGCGCGATCGCCTCGAACGGGCGCGTGAGCGGCCTGCTCGATCTGGGCAGCGGGTTTCACCCCGATATGACGGGCCGCGAGAACATCATGACCGGCGGCCTGCTGAGCGGCCTGACGGCGCGCCAGGTTCGCACCCAGGAAGAAGAAATTATCGCCTTCGCCGAGCTGGAAGAGTTCATCGACCAGCCGATCCGCACCTACTCGGCCGGCATGTACCTGCGCCTCGCCTTTGCCACGGCGCTACAGTTCGAGCCGGCGGTCCTGGTGATCGACGAAGTGCTGGCGGTGGGCGACCAGCGGTTCCAGCAGAAATGTCTGCAGCGCCTCGCGTCGTTTCGCGCTGCGGGAAAGACGCTCGTCCTGACCTCACACTGGATCGATCAGATTCGCACGCTCTGCGATGAGATCCTCGTGCTTGAGGAAGGCCGAGTGGTCATGCAGAGCGTGCCCGAGCGGGCGATCGCCTGCTACGATGACCTGATGCGCCAGCGCACCGAGCGGCGCGCCGAGCAGCTCCAGACCCCGCTCAACCCGATTGCCGCGCTGGTCGGCGAGGGCGCGCGACAGGGCACGCAAGAGGCGTCGATTACGGAGGTGACGTTCCGTGACGCCAGCGAGCGCCCGATCAGCGAGCTCGATAGCGGCAACGACCTGGTGATCGATTTCGCGTACCAGCTGGCGCGGCCGCTGGAGGATCTGGCCTTTATCGTCGGCATCTACAACGAAGCCAATGTGAAGTGTTACGAGACCACCATACCATCGCTGCGTGCAGCGCTGGGGCAGCTGCGCGAGACCGGCCGCTTCCGCTGCTATCTCCCGAGCGTGCCGCTCATAGCCGGGCGCTACGCCGTCAACGTCGGCCTGTACCCGCTTGACTGGAGCTACCTCTATGACTACCACTGGCGCATGCACATGCTCGACGTAGCGTGGCACTACGCCAACCGATCCGACTCATATGGCATCGTCGCACTACAGCCCGTCTGGACCGTTCCGTTATTGCCTGAGCGCTAAGCGCTCCCTTCAACATTGACAGAGGTCACATATGAGCTACCGGCCGATCAAGTTAGTTGATATCGAGCTAAGCCAGCCCCTTTCGACGATAGAAGGGCTGCTAGGCTATGCCAGCGTGCAAGCCCTCGTGCGATTGCACGGCTCACCGCTGGGGTACATGCATCTGGCGATCTCTGATGGAAAGTGCACCGCCGCGGCGATCGGACAGGCGGTCCTTGATCAGCACAGCTGGGCGATCATTCAGCACCTGATCGCCGATGGCCTGGCCGCGCCGCCTCCTGGGGGCTTGCGTATCTCCGATCTGGTCGACACCCCGCATCCGCAGTACGCCGGCCCGTTTCCGCCGGTGACGGTGGCCGTGTGCACCCGCGATCGGCCCTCCGATCTGGCGCTCTGCCTCGATGCGCTGTGCCGGCTGGACTACCCGGCGCTCGACCTGCTGGTGATCGACAACGCTCCGAGCAACGGCGACACTGAGCAGCTTGTGCGCACCCACTACCCGAGCGTTCGCTATATTCGCGAGCAGCGCCCGGGCCTGGACTGGGCGCGCAATCGCGCGATCGTCGAGTCGCGCGGCGAGATCATCGCCTACACCGACGACGACGTGATCGTCGACCCGGGCTGGGTGACGGCGCTTGTGCGCGCGTTTACCGAGAACCCTGATGTGATGGCAGTGACTGGCCTGGTGACCCCCTATGAGCTGGAGACCAAGGCCCAGTATTACTTCGAGCACAACGGTGGGTTCGGCCGCGGGTTCGAGCGCAAATGGGTGCGCCTTGAGCGCGGCGCCGCCAACCGCTGGCAGTACTACGGCACCGGCCAGTACGGCACCGGCGCAAACATGGCCTATCGCCGCGGCCTGTTCGACGCGATTGGCATGTTCGATCCGGCCCTGGATGTCGGTACGGTGACGAACGGCGGCGGCGACCTGGAGATGTTCTTTCGCGTGTTGAAAGCGGGATACACGCTGGCGTATGAGCCGGACGCGCTTGTTCGCCATCGTCATCGCCGCGACTACCGCACATTTCGCAAGCAGATCAAGAACAACGGCATCGGGCTCTACTCCTATTTTGTGCGCAGCGCGCAGGCATACTCCGACGAGCGCCTGACGTTCCTGCGGCTCGGCCTGTGGTGGCTATGGCAGTGGCACATCCGCCGTCTGGTGAAGTCGATGCTGCGGCCGTCGCGCCTGCCGCGCGGCATCATGCTGATCGAGCTGTATGGCGCGCTGATTGGCCTGCGCCGATACCAGCGCGCGCGCGTGGTGGCCGATCAGATCGCGGCGAAGTATGGATCGCTGGAGCTGCCCGCGGCGTCCCAACATCTCGCGCCCGCGCGCGGCTTGGGCAAGCCGCGCGGCCTCGTCGCCGTACGTACGATCGAGCTGAGCCGGCCGATTCAGGGACTGGCCGACGTAGCCGAGTACGAGACCGCGCGCGTCTTCCTGATGTGGCAGGGGCATCTGCTCGGCAGTGTCGACCTGGCGACCCACCGGCAGGTCGTTGGCCCAACCCGGCTTGGCAAGGCGATTGTCGATCGGCTTGGCCTGAAGCTGCTTGAGATCGACCAAAACCTCAGCAAGAGTGTCGTGTGGGCGGATGTGCTGGCGGAGCTGACGAGGCACTTCTTGCGGGAGATCGCCCCAGCTGCTCGCGAGGAGGCGCGCCTGGCCAGCCACGTGCCTGTCTCGATCGTCGTTGCGACGTTTGATCGGCCGGACGATCTGCGCAACTGCCTTGGGCATCTGATGGCGCTGAACACTCGTCGCCCGGTCGAGATCGTCGTGGTGGATAACCATCCCGCGTCGGGCCTGACACCGCCGGTTGTGTCCGAGTTCCCGGGGGTGGTGCTCGTCAGCGAGCCGCGCCAGGGCCTGGCTTACGCGCGCAATGCCGGCTTCACCGCCAGCACCGGCCACATCGCGATTGCAACCGACGACGATGTCACCGTGCCGCCCGATTGGCTCGAGAAGCTGGTCGCCCCGTTTGCGCGCGCGGATGTCATGATCGTCACCGGCAATACCATCCCGATCGAGCTGGAGACCGAGGCGCAGAACATATTCGAGAACTATGGCGGTCTCGGCCGTGGCTTCGAGCGCTTTGAGGTGAGCGGCGACTGGTTCGAGCGCACGCCGGGCGCGCTGCCGACCTGGAATCTGGGAGCGACGGCCAACGCCGCGTTCCGCACAAGCATCTTTACGCATCCGCTGATCGGCCTGATGGACGAGGCGCTTGGGCCGGGCATGCCCTCGGGCGTCGGCGAAGACACGTACCTGTTCTACAAGGTCTTGAAGGCCGGCTACACGCTAGTGTACGAGCCGTCGGCGTATGTCTGGCACCGGCACCGACGCGACATGCCCGCGCTGCGCCGACAGATCTACAACTATAGCAAGGGGCACGTGGCCTATCATATCACGACACTTTTGCGCGACGCCGATCTTCGCGCTCTGAAGCATCTGGCGGTGAACCTGCCGTCGTGGCGCGCCCATCAGATGCTCGGCTACGTGAAGAGTCGCCTGCGTGGAAGAAACAAGGTCCCGCTCTGGATGATTCTGCTCGAGACGCGCGGCAATCTGGCCGGCGCATGGTCGCTCTGGCGCTCGCGCCAGCGTGTCAAGCGCGAAGGCCATAGCACGACGTACGTGCCGATCGAACAGCGGCTGGAGCCCGTGTCTGAGTCACTCGTCGAGCTCGACCCGCCGAAGCGGCAGCCGGCCCTGCGGGTGTGACATAGAGCAGTGGGCAGTCGGCAGGCGCCAGTCGGCAGTACGACGGATCGCAGCACAACGGCATCTCGTTCGTGCGTAGCGGCTCAATGCGTTTGCTCCCAGCTATAGAGCCCGGCCGAAGGGCTGAGCTATCCTGGTGCAACACGTTCCCAAGTGTTCGAGGTTGGCTGTGAACGTATCGGTGATCATTCCAGCACATAATGCGGCGGACACGATTGTGGAGACACTCTCGTCGCTCTCTGCTCAGACCTTCGACGCCTGGGAGGCGATCGTCGTCGACGATGGGTCGAGCGACGCGACTGCCGAGCGCGTCACGTCGTTCGCCGGGCGCGACGGGCGATTCCGGCTGTTGCACCAGCCACAGTCGGGCGTCAGCGCGGCGCGGAACGCAGGCGTTCGGGCGGCGCGCTTCGACTGGCTGCTGTTTCTCGACGCCGACGACTGGATTCTGCCTGAGTACCTGGAGCGAATGGCCCATGTCCTTACCGCCGATCACACGCTCGACGCTGTGTACTGCGGGTGGGTGCGGGTTGCCAGCAATGGCGTGTTGGTCAACGAGTCAAATTGGACCGAGACGGGCGACCTGTTCGCGGCGTTCGGGCGGACCTGCGCGTTCGCGATCCACGCCTGCGTCATTCGCCGATCGCTGGTAGAGGCGATCGGCGGCTTCGATTCCACGCTCCAGGTCGCCGAAGACTGGGATCTCTGGCAGCGGATTGCCCGTATGGGCGCGCGTTTTGGGCGTGTGAACGCATCTCTGGCGCTCTACCGTATGCGCCCGGGCTCGTCGTCGGTCGACGGGCAGCGCCTGCTTCCTGATGGCCTGCTGGTGCTCAAGCGGGGCCATAGCGCCGACCCGCGCGTCGCCAACCCACGACCAGCTTACGCGCACGGCCTGCCAGCCGATCAGTTGTCGAACGCGGCGCTGTATCTGACGTGCTGGTCGGCGGGCCTGATGATCGGGTGCGGGAAGGATGCGCAGCCCCTGCTGGACCTCGTCGCCGGCCTGTGGGATCCGCAGCTAGATCCTGCCACCGCTGCCAGCATTCTATTCGAGGCAGTGCCGCTGGCAATCGGCCGGCCGCCCACGGCCTGGCATGAGCTCTGGCTTGACTGGGAGCCGAACCTGCATCGTTTTCTACAAGCGCTCGAGTCGCACTCTCGGTCGCCTGGTCTGTGCCGGCGGGTGTGTGTCGTGCTGGAGCGTCTCGTACTGGCCGAGGCCGACGATCGGCTGCCGCTGACGATCGGCTCGACGCACGGGCGGTGCATTGAGGTGACGGAGCCTATCTCGGACGTGCTGCTCGACCCGGCGGTCGAGCGGCTCTACGCTGCCGTCAAGCTCGAAGGCGAGCCGATCGGCGTGGTCGATCTCCCTGTATGTGATGGGATGGTGCCCGCGCGTGTGCTGGCCGACGCAATCGCCGCGCAGCACTACTGGCCCATTCTAGGTCTGTTCTTCAACAAGACCGTCTACCGCCACCTGATGATCGAGCGCGCGCCAGACGGTATCTCGCTCTGGCGTCTGACGACGCGGCTGGCGGAAAAAGTTGTGGACGGCGATCGACTCTCACCGGCGCAGCTGCACGATCTGATCGGTTGGACGGTCTTCTTGCAGGAGCTATGGGGGCGCCCGGCCTGGCCGCATGCGCGCTTCTATGACGCCGCGTTCGCCGAGCCGAGCGGCGGGCCACGCCGCGCCGCCGAGGGCTGGCTGGTGGTCGAGGTCAGCGAGGAGCCCCCCGAGGCCGAGGTCGCGGGCGAGTATCTCGACGTAGTGATGACAGCAGGCGGTCGGCCGATCGGCGTGTGCAGCCTGCCCGCAGTCGAGGGAATTGTATCGGCACACGCGCTGCGCGTGGCCGTGACCCAAGCTGCCGGAATAGAGCTATGCCGCGCTGCCGTGCGCGAAGCTCTGCTTGGCTCGCCGCTCGCCGCTCCTGAGACCTTACGAGCGCGGCTGGCCGCCGCGGCACGGCAGCGCTGCCCGCAGAGCCGCAGGCAGGCCGATCTGGCGCTGATGGATGGGGCAGCGGAGCGTGGAACGCTGGCGTTCTCCGCCCTGGTGCCTGGGGCTACCGACGCGCTGTCAGATGCGCTCCCGACCGGTGAAGCGGGCTGGGTGTTCGCTCGGCGGCCCGTGGGCACGATTGGGACCAGCGTATCGCGGTGGGCCGCGCTGCCCGCCGCGGCTGTGCGGGAGCTTGGGCAGGCCGCGCGCGTCGCCGGAGAGGCAGTCATACGGGTCGGCCCCGATGGCGCCGGCCCGGCGCGGGCGATCTACGCGCCCGATCTGGTCTGGCACTCATTCAGGCAAGGGCCACCATCTACGCCGGCGTCAGCTCATGGGGCGCGGCGCGTGCCGGATATAGCGGAGCTGGAGCAGATGGTTCCGCCGCCAGCCGAGAGCGCGGCGGGATCGCCTGCGCGCGGAGCGCCGAAGCGTGCAGAGGCGCAGGAAGACCAGACCCGCTCCGATCGGCTCGCGATCCTGATGTACCATCGCATTGCGCCATCCGGCGGGGCGGCCACCGCGCGCTATCGCGTCACGCCGCAGGCGTTCGAGGAGCAGCTGCGCTACCTGCGCGACGCTGGATATTACAGCGTCAGCCTGGAGCAGTGGCAGGCCGCCGCAGAGACAAAACAGCCGCTGCCTGGCCGGCCCATCCTGCTCACGTTCGACGACGGCGACCTGGACTTTCTTACCTGCGCATGGCCCTTGCTGCAGCGCTACGGTTTTTCGACGACGGTATTTCTGGTCGCCGAGCGCGTAGCTGGTGTGAACGCCTGGGTTAACGCATTCGACGAGACGCTGCAGCTGCTTGGCTGGGACGAGATTCGCCACCTTCGAGACCAAGGGGTTGTGTTTGGGGCACACTCGGCCAGCCACCTGCCGCTGACCTCACTTACAGTCGCCGACGTCGTCCGCGAAGGCGCGCGGGCGCGGTCGATCATCGAGCGGGAGCTGGGCCGATCGGTGACGGCATTCGCCTATCCCTACGGCGATTTCGACCCGGTTGTCCAGCATCTCATCGGCGCGTGCGGCTACGTGTATGGCCTGACGTGTCGCGTCGGAAAGAGCCGGTTTCAAGATAATCTGCTTGCGCTACCCCGGATCGAGGTAGCCGGAACACAGCAATTCCAGGATTTTGTCGCTAGTCTGGCGTGAACACGACCCTGATCGTTCGATGCACCCGGGTGGCTGCGCTTTATTCAACACATGTGGAGGTCTCTCTATGGATGTAACCGATCGCCCTCAACTGGCCTATGCACCACGGCGCCGGCTGGCGTTCGATCTGACGTCGTCGAAGCTGCTGACGCTCCAGATCGTCGTCATCTTGATCGTCGCGGCGATTCTGCGATTCAACCAGATCGGCCAGCCACTGACCGACGTATTCAGCTGGCGGCAAACCAGCACCGCGATGATGGCGGATAACTTCTTCCACCGCGACTGGAACATCTTCTTTCCCGAGGTCAACTGGAACGGTCCCGGCCCGAGCTACCAGGGCCGCGAGTTTCAGACGGTGAGCTACCTGGCGGCGCTGCTCTACACCGTGTTTGGGCAGTATGACTGGATCGGCCGGACGGTCGCGGCCCTGTTTGGGCTCTGGAGCATTTTCGCGCTCTATCAGCTCGTTCGCCGCGCTTGGGACGAGCTGCACGCGATTGCCGCCGCCGCCATCCTCGCGCTCATGCCGGGTGCGATTTTCATCGACCGATCGTTTCTGCCAGACCCGGCGATGGTGGCGCTGGTGACGACCAGCGTGTGGATGGCCGTGGCGTACTTCCAAACCGAGAAGCTGCGCTACCTCGTGTTGGCAAGTCTGATCGGGTCGCTCGGCTTTTTGACCAAGCTGCCGGGTCTGATCGTCGCTCTCCCGATGGCATACGCAGCGTTTGCCATTCTGGAACGCGGCTGGCTGACACAGACTCGCATCCCGTTCATACTGACGCTCGCGGCGTTCTGCGCGCTTGCACCAGTAATCTACTACTACAACTGGGCCCGCGAGCTTGCGCTAACCTACCCGCCGTACCATTTCGCCGGGTCGGGCAACTGGGTCTGGGTGGATGGGTTCGTGAAGTGGTGGAATCAGGGCTATTTCGTCTCGCGCTCGATGACGAACTTCTACTACTGGCTCTGGACTGGCCCGATTATGGGTCTGGCAGCGCTCGGGCTGCTCTTCCGCCCAGCGGCGGCGCGCTCGAATCTCGCTGCCGCCTACAACGACCCTTCCAGCGAAAAGAGCGATAAGGCGCCGTGGCTCTTCCACTGGTGGCTGGTTGGCTGTGTGCTGTTCTACATTATCGGCGCGCGCGAGCTGAACGAGAATCCCTGGAATTTCCATCTGTTCAACATTCCAATCGCGGTGCTCGCCGGCCACGGGCTGGTGCTGCTCTGGCTCTGGGGTTCGCAGAGCTCTTCAGCGCGGAGCGCGCTCTTGCGAGTCGGCCTTGTCGTGCTGCTCCTTACCGGCGTCTGCCTCAACGTGCTGCCGACGCTGTACAAGCCGGATCACGCGACTCAGAGCTATCGGATGGGCCTGGCGCTGCGTGAAATGACACAGCCGAACGACCTGGTCGTCACCCTGGCGAACGACATCGGCGATCCGGTCGCGATCTACTATAGCCAACGCCGCGGCTGGGTCTTCCCGCCGGCCGATATCGACCGGGCGTGGAACGAGCTGCCCGAAGACGACGCCGAGGCGATCCAGCTCTTCGATCAGCTGCGGGCACAGGGCGCGAATTGGTTCGGCGTCGTGAACGAGCGCAAGAAGGATTTCTGGGTCGATCATCCTGAGCTGGTCGACTACATCAAGCGCACATGTGAGTTCAAGGTCAAGACCGACGACTATGTAATCTACCGGATCATGACACCGGATGAGGTCGCGAAGCTTCCCAAGAAGTAGCCAGGAGGCCGCCACGATGACAACCACGGCAGCAACACGTCCATCTGCCCCGACACTACACGATGCGTCATTCAGTTGGCCGGCCATGCCGCAGCTGTCGGTGGTCGTGCCGATCTTTAACGAAGCCGAGAATATCGCGCTGCTGTACGAGCGCGTGAGCGCCGTGCTGGAGCAGCTCGGGCGACCATACGAGATTATCGCCGTGGATGACGGTAGCCGCGATGGGAGCTTCGCGCTCTTACGCGATCTGGCGGCGCGCGACGCGCGGCTGCGAGTCGTGCGGCTGCGGCGTAACTTTGGCCAAACAGCGGCGTTCACGGCGGGGTTTGCGCGCGCGCGCGGCGATGTTATCATTACAATCGATGCCGACCTCCAAAACGACCCGGCCGACATCCCGCAGCTGCTCGCGGGCCTGGAGGGGGGGAACGACGTAGTGAGCGGCTGGCGCAAGGACCGGCAGGATGCGTTCTGGAGCCGCACGTTCCCATCGCGCATCGCGAACCGGCTGATCTCATGGGCGACCGGGGTGGCGCTGCACGACTATGGCTGCTCGCTGAAGGTGTACCGACGCGAGGTCTTACAGAACATCCAGCTCTACGGCGAGCTGCATCGTTTCATTCCAGCGATTGCGAGCTGGCAGGGGGTGTCCGTCGCCGAGCTGCCGGTCCATCACGCGCCGCGCCACGCAGGCACGTCGAAGTACGGGATCGGGCGCACCCTACGCGTCGTGCTCGACCTACTGACCGTGCGGTTCTTGCTGAGCTACAGCACGCGCCCGATGCAGATCTTTGGCCTATTTGGACTCGTCTCGATTCTACT
This sequence comes from Candidatus Ribeiella danica, assembly GCA_016717335.1. Lineage (GTDB taxonomy): Bacteria > Chloroflexota > Chloroflexia > Chloroflexales > Roseiflexaceae > Ribeiella > Ribeiella danica. Next base: position 565,117 of record JADKFS010000019.1, on the reverse strand, counting down.
CGGCGGCCTGCTCAGCGCATATCTGGCCGCGCTAAAGCTCATGTACGGCTACTCGCTATCGAATCGGCCGCTGCTGCTGCTGGGCGTGCTGCTGCTCATTCTGGGCGTTCAATTCATCAGCATTGGGCTGATCGGCGAGCTGGTGATCCGCGTCTACTACGAGTCGCGGGATCGGTCGACGTACGTCGTGCGGGAAGAGCTGAATCAGCCTGGCGATGGCTAGCTGGCAGGAGTTAGGCAAGGTTCTTGCGAATGTCGCAGTCTTCTGTGTTTGGGCGCTGAGGCAGGGCATAGCCCGTCCACGGCGCCTCTCCTTGGGGAGGGTGGAGGGGCCGGAGACCTCTTCACCCTCCTCAGAGTGTAAAGCCGATCGTCGTCGAGCGAAACCTTGTCTAAGGAGCATCACAATGTCCTTGAGACGCCTGCTCATTCCAGTTCGGCTGCTCGTCAGCGGCGGGCTGCTGACCTATCTGATCTGGCGGGCTGACCCGGCGCGTGTCTGGGAAAGCTGGCAGACAGTCGATCTGCGCCTGGTCGCGCTGGCGCTGCTTCTCCAGTTTGCCGGCGTGGCGCTGAGCGCGGCGAAGTGGGGCGCGCTGCTTACCGCCCGCCAGCAGCGCCAGCCCTACCGCTGGCTGCTCGGCGCCTACCTGGTCGGCCAGTTCGCCAGCAATTTCCTCCCGACCTCGGTGGGCGGCGATGCCGTTCGCGCGGCACAGCTGCGCCGGCGAATCGGAAGCCTCAGCCAGGCGATCGCATCGATCTTCATCGAGCGCCTGACCGGCTTTTTGGCCCTGAGTCTTGTCGCCAATATCGCGCTATTGCTGGTGTACAGCAACATCGGCGGGGTCCGCGCCGCGAGCGCGCCCGAGTTCTACTGGCTAAGCGCACTATTCGGCCTGGCAGCGATCGGCGCCATGATCGTTTCGTTTAGCGCGCCCTGGCTGCAACAAAGGTATGGGCATCGATTGCCGACCGTGGCCAGCCGGGCGCTGGGGCGGCTGGCACAGGCACTCGGCGACTACGTGCCACGAGGACGAAACCTTGGGGTGATTCTGGGGATGTCCCTGGCGTACCAAAGCCTGCTGGTGGTGATGCACGTTGTCTGCGGTATGGCGCTCGGGATCAACGCCCCATTGCTGCTCTACGCTCTTATGGTGCCGATCACCGACATCCTCGGGCTGGCGCCGATTTTCGTCAACAATCTGGGCGCGCGCGATCTCGTTTTCAGCCTGTACCTGAGCCAGGCCGGCGTCGCGCCGGCGACCGCGATCGCGCTAGCGTTTCTGGTCTTCACGGTCCGCCTGCTCGTGAGCGTGCTGGGCGGCTTTGTGTCGCTGTTTGGCGGCGGGCTTCAGGCGGCACGAGACGGGATCGAGGAGCCGGCGTCGCTGTCGTAACCCCGCTCCCGTCGTGGCGGTCTACCCTACGGAGAATGATAGTAACTCGCGTAGAGGTAGGCCGCCGTGACACTGATTATCCTCGCGATCGCCTGGCTGCTCGGCATTGTGGTCGCCGATCTGCTGCCCCTCCCCTTGCCGCTGCTTGCCGCCGCCGCCGTGACTGGCGGGCTGCTCGCCGCCGCGCTGGGGCGCATGCCGCGCCTGCGGCTGGCCGCGCTGGCGCTGTGCTGCGCCGCGCTGGGCGGGGCGCGCCTGGAGCTGGCACAGGTCGCGGCAACGCCGCGCAGCGTCTGGCTGCTGAACGACCAGGGCGACCTCACGCTTGAGGGCGTCGTCGTCGAGGACCCCAAGCGCAGCGAGGATGGCCAGCGCGCGCTGATCGCGGCCGAGCGCGCGATCGTAAACGGCAAGCCGCGCGGCGTCGAGGGGCTGGTGCTGGTGAAGCTGCCGCCGTACCCCGAGCGGCGCTACGGCGACCGGCTGCGGCTGAGCGGGCCGCTGACCACGCCGCGCGAGGCCGAGCGGCCGGGCCAGTTCGACTACCGGGCCTATTTGGCGCGCAAGCGGATCTTCGCGCTGCTGGAGCCAAAGGCGGCGCGCCTGCTCTCCGAGCGCAACGGCAGCCCGGCCTGGTCCGCGCTGCTCGATCTGCGCGACCGCGGTCGGCGGGTGCTGCTGCGGACACTGCCCGAGCCGCAGGCCTCGCTGGCGGTCGGCATCCTGCTAGGTCTCCAGTCGTCCATCCCCGACGACGTGAGCGCCGACTTCTCTTCTACCGGCACCTCGCACATCCTGGTGATCTCAGGCTGGAACATCACGATCATCGCGACCGCGCTCTACGCCGTGGCGGGCGGCCTGCGGCTGTCGCGCACGTCGGCGTTCTGGGCGATCCTCGGCACGATCTGGCTGTACACGCTGTTCGTTGGCGCCACGCCGACGGTGATCCGCGCGGCGGTGATGGGCACGATCGTGGTGATCGGGCAGCGCGCCGAGCGGCGGGCACATCCCTGGACAACGATCTTCGCGGCGTGCTGGGCCATGACGCTGTGGGACCCGCAGACGCTGTGGGATATGGGCTTCCAGCTCAGCGCGCTGGCGACCGCCTCGCTGTTCGCGTTCGGCAAAGGCACCGAGGCGCTGCTGCTTAAAACGCCGCTGCGTGCCCCCGGGCTGGAGTGGGCGCGCGAGGCGCTGACCGCCACGCTGGCCGCGCAGATCCTGGCGCTGCCGCTGATCCTGTACCAGTTTGGCAACTTGAGCATCGTGGCTCCGATCGCCAACGTCGCGCTGCTGCCGATGGTGCCCTACGCGATGCTGTTCGGGGCCGTGGCGCTGGTCGGCGGGATGCTCTGGCTGCCGCTGGGCCAGTGGCTGGCGACGGTGGCCTACCTATTCCTGGCCTGGCTGACCGAGGGCGCGCGGCTGTTCGCCACGCTGCCGTACGCGGCGGTGCAGCTGCCGCCGTTCCCGCTGTGGCTGCTGCTGGGCTACTACGCGATCGTGGTGGGCGGGTGGTTGTTATGCCAGTATGAGGCTCAGCACAGCGGAGGTTCGTAGCGAGCGCGTTTGACGGGAGACGGAAGATGGAGGACGAATCCTACCGCAAGAGCTCATGCATACACGTCGAACGCGCCGCACTCCTGGAAGCCGAGCCGGCGGTACATGCGCATCCCCATCGGCGAGGACTGCAGCGTGGCGAACCGGTAGCCGATCGCGCGCGCGTCGCGCATCGCCGCGTGGGTGATCGCCGTGCCAACGCCGCGCCCGCGCGCAGCCGGCGCGGTCGAGACGTCGTAGATTCCGCCAACGCCTGCGGCGGCCATCAGCGAGGCGGTGGCGACGGGCTGGCCGCCCAGCAGGCCCAGGTAGCGGCGGATCGGCAGGCCGGGGGCGACGCCAATCGCGTCGCGGATCGGGCCAAGGCCGGCGACGACTTCCTCGGACACCTCGAAGCCAAGCGCCTCGGCCTGACTCCACAGCTCCAGCGTGGCCCGATCGCCGACAGTGACGATCGCGAGGCCGGGTGGGGTGGCGATCTGCTCCGGCAGCGCGGCCAGGTCGGCGGCCATGCCGGGGATGCGGATGGCGTGGCGGTAGCCGCGCGCGATCAGGCGCTCGGCCAGGTCGGCCGGGCGCGAGAGCGGGCCGGTCAGCCAGCCGAGCGGCGCGCGGCGCGCGCTGAAGTGCGCCTCGGCCTCGGCGATGCGCGCGTCGGCGGTGTCGTCGCGCAGCGTCGCGCGGTGAACACCGTTGAACGAGCCCTCGAGGATGCCGGTGATCCACCACAGCAGCTCGTCGTCGTCGCGGAGCTCGACCTGCGGCGCCAGCCCGAACAGGCGGATATAGTCGCACCAGTTCGCCTCGAGCGCGGCGACCAGCGCCTCTGGAGAGCTATGCTCCAAGATCGCGGACATGCGTGACCTTCTTTCGGTGCGGCTACCTTCGAAACGCGACCAGCAGCTCGGCCTCAAGCTCGGCCACCGCCAGCTCGATCGTCGCGCCGTCCCCGCGGTCGCTCGCCATCGCGCGCTGCAGCCGACGGCCAAGGTCCATCAGATTCGGCCGGCCCTGCCAGGGCGTCGAGTACATCTTGCGGCACGCGCTATCCTTCGACCACTCGGCGGCGATCGTGCGGCCGAGGCGGTGCAGCATCTCGCGCAGCCGCGCCCTAGCAGCGGCGTCTTCGACCCTGGCGGCCAGCTCCTCGACCTGGTCCATCCAGCCATTGAAGCCGGAGCCGCCGGCGATCAGGTAGGTCTTGACCCAGCGCCAGTACTCGTCGAACGTCTGCCGGCGCTGGTTGCAGCTATCGCGCCGGTACTCGTCCGCGAAGTGGGGCCTCCACGAATCCACCAGCGCCTCGGCGCCGGCGCGATCAAGCGTCGTATCGATCATCCTTGTTACCTTAACTGGGCCCGGCGGCCCAGGCCGCGCGAGCGAATCTTCAGCCGCCGCGTGCGAGGTGAGCGTGCTATAGCAGTGGGCAGCCGGCTGGAGCCAGTCGGCAGTAAGATAGATGGCAGCACAACGGCATCTCGTTCGTGCATAGTGGCTCAGTGGTTTTGCTCACAGCTATAGGGGGGCTGGGCGTCGGGTACTGTTGTACCAGGCAAGCCGCGTGGTGTCAAGTGGCGTCGGCCCCGGCCCTTCGCTTTCCGGGGCGCTGCGCCCCCGGCCCCCCGCCTGCTGCGCCCGTGCCGGGCGTGCTTCCTTTTTCCGGGGCGCTGCGCCCCGGCCCCCGCCTGGGGGAACCCGCCGGTTCCCCCAGTCCCCCTCCGGCAAATGATGCCATCTCAGCTGCAATGATCGTGGCGCATGCCTATTGACAGGCCCACGGGGCGGGTTGTAACTCGCCGCCCTGGGAATATTGCTGGGCATGCACGTCAAGCCCTGAATGTGAGATGGCATCTTTTTGGGGTCCAGGGGCGCAAGCCCCGGGAGGGGGGCACGGGGGGCGCGCAGCGCCCGGATGAGCGGAGCGGCCTGCAACAAAGTCGGGCGGGTCGCCGTCACATAGGCACGAACGAACACTCACGGCTGACAGGCCGCCGACTAAGACAAGGAGCCCGATCATGTACAACCCAACTCAGCGGCTAATACGCAGCCGCACGGACAAGATCATCGCCGGCGTGGCGGGCGGCATCGGCCAGTACCTGGCGATCGACCCGGTGATCGTGCGGCTGGCGTTTGTCGCGCTGTGCTTCACCGGCGTGGGCGTGCTGCTCTACCCGGTGCTCTGGCTGATCATGCCGATCGAGGACGGCCAGCGCGCCACGCCCAACCAGGTCTTCGACGAGATGCGCCAGCAGGCCCAGCGCGTCGGCGACGAGGTGCGCGAGGTCTTCGTCTCATCGCGGCGCACGCGCTACGACCCGATGACCGGCCAGCCGGTCGACCCTGAGTCGGAGATCCCGATCAACAATGTCAACCCCGGCGAGGCGCCGGCCGACCCGCAGGCGCGCCGCAACCGGCTGCTCGGCCTGATCCTGCTCGGCGTCGGTGCGTTCATCCTGCTGAGCATGATCCCGGGCTTCGGCAAGGTGGTCTTCCCCGTGCTGCTGATCGGCGCCGGTATCCTGGTGCTGCGCCGGCAGAGCTAGCCGCCACGTCAGACCGCTGGAACCTTCCAGCAGTCTGACGCTCGTAGAGATGAACAAAACGTGATATCTACGTAATCTGGGGGTAATCTGCCAATCTTCTCAAACCAGTGCCCGCTGAGGTACACTTAAACCCGAACCAGAGGGGGAGCAGCGTCGAAACTCAACCCTACCACGTCCTCGCACTGCATTTCACCCTCATTCTCCTTCAATGTAGCACTGCTCTGCCGCGCAGCACGACAACCGAGAACGCAGGGCATGCTCCTCCTGGATCGCACCGCCCGCACCATCAACCTGCTCCTTCGACCTGGCCCATGGGCTACAGAGCCACGCAGCGATCGCTGCGTGGCTCTGTGGTCATTCTGGAGCGCCGATGGCGTATTCCGCGGTCACAGCCCGCACCCTGTTCTTTTCTCTGGTTTTGGCAGCTTCACCGCCAAACCAGAGAGCGCGGGCCTGCGGCCCCTGCAGAGGGATACCAGAGGCTTACTTGCCCTTGCCGAGCTCGGCCGAGCGGCGGTAGGCCGCCCAGATCGCGTCGGTCAGGACGGTGCGCAGGCCGCCGCGCTCGAGCTCGTAGATCGCCGCCGCGGTCGTGCCGGCCGGCGAGGTGACCCCGTTGCGCAGCTCGGCCAGGTGCTTGCCGCTGGCGAGCGCGTAGCGCACCGAGCCGAGCATGGTCTGGAGCACCAGCTTCTGGGCCATGTAGCGCGGGAAGCCCAGGTGCACCCCGGCGTCGACCATGGCCTCCATCAGCAGAAAGAAGTAGGCCGGCCCGGTGCCGGAGAGCGCCGTGGCCATATCCAGGTAGTTCTCGTCGTCGACATACTGCTCGTGCCCGAACGAGCCCAGGATCGTGCGCGCCCAGCCGCGCTGCTGCTCGGTCACCTCCGCGGCCGCCGTCCACACCGTCATCCCCTCGCCGATCTGCGCGGGCGTGTTCGGCATCGAGCGGACGATCTGCGGGTGGTCGAGCAGCTCGGCGAAGTGTCGGATCGGCGCGCCCGCGACGATCGAGATCACCAGCTCGCCGTCGCTCAGCGTGCCCTTCAGCTCGGGCAGCAGCTTCGGCAGCGTCTGCGGCTTGACCGCGAAGACGGCCACCTGGCCCCAGTGCATCGCCGCGACGTTGTCGTCGGTCACGCGCACGCCGTAGCGCGCGGCGATCTCGGCGCGGCGCTCCTCGCGCAGCTCGGTCGCGATGATCTGATCGGGCGCGACCAGCTCCTGCTGCAAGATCCCGCCGATCATCGCCTCGCCCATGACGCCCGCGCCGATGACGGCGATGCGTAGGTCTCGGATCATGGCTACCTCGTGTTATCAAATGACAAGGTGACGAGGTGACTGGGTGACCAGGTGAAGTGTCGCTGCTCCCTCACCTGGTCACCTCCTCACCCAGTCACCTTGTCAGCGCTCGTCGTACCCTTCGATGCCGGGGATCGGGAAGCCGGCGCAGAGCGAGCACACCTCCTCGGCGACGCGGCGGTGAGTGGCCTCGTCGTCGATGTGCGCGATCACCTCGTCGATCAGGGTGGCGATCCGCTCCATCTCGGCGATGCCCATGCCGCGGGTGGTGACCGCGGGGGTGCCGATCCGGACGCCGCTGGTGATCAGCGGCGACTTGTCGTCGAACGGCACCGAGTTTTTGTTCAGCGTGATGCCGGCCGCCTCAAGCGCCACCTGGGCGACCTTGCCGTTCACGCCCTTGTTGCGCAGGTCGATCAGCATCAGGTGATTGTCGGTGCCGCCCGAGATAATATGGTAGCCGCGCGCGACCAGCGCCTCGGCCAGGGCCTGGGCGTTGCGAATAATCTGCGCGGCGTACTCGGCGAAGGCCGGCCGCAGGTTCTCGCCGAAGCCGACCGCCTTGGCGGCGATCGCGTGCATCAGCGGGCCGCCCTGGATGCCGGGGATGACGTTCTTGTCGAGCAGCTCGGACATCATCAGCGTGCGCCCGCTCTTGGCGGCCTTCTGGCCGAACGGGTTCTCGAAGTCTGTGCCGAGCAGGATCAGGCCGCCGCGCGTGCCGCGCAGCGTCTTGTGGGTCGTCGTCGTCACCACGTGGGCGTGGGGCACCGGGCTAGGCAGCAGCCCCTTGGCGATCAGGCCGGCCGGGTGGGCGATATCGGCGAACAGGAACGCGCCGACCCTGTCGGCGATCTGGCGGAAGCGCGCGAAGTCGATCGCCCGCGAGTAGGCGCTGGCGCCGACGGTGATCATCTTCGGCCGCTCGCGCATGGCGATCGCCTCGACCTGGTCGTAGTCGATCACCTCGGTCTTCGGGTCGACGCCGTAGGCCGAGAAGCGGTAGAGCTGGCCCGAGAAGTTCACCGGCGAGCCGTGGGTCAGGTGCCCGCCGTGCGAGAGATCCATGCCCAGCACCGCGTCGCCCGGCTTGAGGAACGTGAAGTAGACCGCCATATTGGCCTGCGTGCCGGCGTGCGGCTGGACGTTGGCGTAGACCGCGCCGAACAGCTGCTTCGCGCGCTCGCGCGCCACGTTCTCGACCATATCGACGTACTCGCAGCCGCCATAGTAGCGATTGCCGGGGTAGCCCTCGGCATATTTGTTGGTCAGAATCGAGCCCTGGGCCTCCAGGACCGCGCGGCTGACATAGTTCTCGCTGGCGATCAGCTCCAGGCCGTCGCGCTGACGCCGCGCCTCGCCGGCCATGATCCGCGCAACGTCGGGGTCGCTCTGCCAGAGCGTCTCAAGTACCGACATAAACCCTCCCCTTCGGGAGTAATGAGCTATGCGCCACGAGTGTGGAACAGGTTCGAACGTCCCTGACTCACCGCCCGCACAAGCTCAAAACTCAAAGCTCAAAACCGGAGCACTATTATACCGCATTGCGCCGGGCGAGCTCGCCGATGACCCGATCGATCTCGGCGATATTGAACGGCTTGACGATCACCGCCGCCGCGCCGAGCGCGGCGCGCTGCGCCTCGTCGGGCAGGCCCCAGCCCGTGACGACGACGACGGCGATCTGCGGGTCGCGCGCGCGGATCTCGCGCACCAGCGTCGGGCCGTCGATGCTCGAGAGGCTCAGGTCGGTGAAGATCAGATCGTAGCTGCGCGGGCTAAACTGCCTGAGCGCCTGCGCGCCGCTCGTCGCCAGGGCGACCTGGTGGCCGGAGCGGCGCAGGATACGGACGAGCACCTCGCGCACCGCCTCGTCGTCGTCCACCACCAGGATTCTCAGCGCGGCGGCCGGCGCGACCGCGGCGGCCGCGTCCGCCGCGGCGACGGGCTGCTCGGCCAGCGGCAGCAGGATGCGAAAGGTGGCGCCCTGGCCGACCGCGCTGTGCAGCTCGATCCGGCCGCCGTGCCGCGCGACGATCTGGCGGCACATCGCCAGGCCGAGGCCGCTGCCCTTCCCGGTCGTCTTGGTGCTGTAGAACGACTCGAAGATGCGCTCGTGCAGATCGGCTGGGATGCCGACCCCGCTGTCGCTGACCTCAAGCACGGCCATGCGCGAGTCGCCCGGCGCGGCGGGTCCCGCCGGAATGATCGCCAGGCGCAGCCCCAGCGCGCCGCCGTGCGGCATCGCGTCGACGGCGTTGATGATCAGGTTGATCAGCAGCTCGCGCAGCTCGGCCGCGCTGCCCAGCACCACCGGCGCGGCGTCGAGCTCGCGCCACACCCGGATCGGGCGGCCCTCGCCTTGGGCGAGGTTGTGCCAGCGCGGGCGGGTGATCGCCAGCGCGCCGTCGATCACATCGGCCAGGCCGACGGCGTCGTAGACCTGGAGCTCCGTCTGCCTGGCAAACTCCTGGATCCGCCGCACGGTGGTGGCGCCATCCTGCGCGGCCTGCTCGACCACGCGCAGCATGCGCTGCCGCTCCAGGTCGACTTCGTCTAGCAGCAGCAGCTGGGTATTGCCGAGGATGCCAGCCAGCAGGTTGTTGAAGTCGTGCGCGATGCCCGAGGCCAGCTCGCCAAGCGCGCTCAGCCGCTCGCCGCGCCGCAGCTGCTCGTCGCGGCGGTCCAGCTCGGTCAGGGTGTGCAGCAGCTCGTTGTAGGAGTGCTCCATGTCCTCGAGCAGCAGCCGCTCGTTCTGGTGCAGGCGCGCCTTCTCGACCGCAATCGCCGCGACGTCGGCCACTGTCTGCAGCAGCTCCAGGTCACGGAAATCGAACGCGTGGGGCCGGCTGCTCTGGATCTCGATCACGCCGAGCACGCCCGCGCCGCCGAGCAACGGCACCACCAGCTCCGAGCAGATCCCGGCGCGCTCGGCCGACGCCAGGTAGCGCGGGTCGCTGGCCACGTCGCCGACCAGCAGCGGCTCGGCGGTGCGTGCCGCCCAGGCCGAGAGCCCCGGGCCATCGAGCGGCACGACATCCGGGCCGCGCTGAGGGGGCTGCTCGGGCGGGTTCACGCCGCCGCGGAACACCAGCCGGCCGCCCTCGAGCAGCGCCGCGCGGACGATCGGATAGCCGAACGACATCGAGACAGCCTGCGCCAGCCGATCAAGCACCGCGTCGACCTCGATCGCGGTGGCGATCTGGCGGGCCACCTGCCGCAACAGGCGCAGCTCGCGCGTGCGCCGGCGGGCGGCATACGACCGGCGCGCCTCGCTGCGGAGACGGCAATGTTGCGTTCGATGCAGGTTCACGGCATGACACCTCGCAGCGCGGGCCGGCGCGAGCCAGCCATAAGGCGACGATAGTGCATGGGCGAATTGTACATCAAGCCGGCGGTCTTTGCTGCGCGGCTGTGTGCGGGGGGCTGCGCGCCCCCCGTGCCCCCGCGGGCGGGGGTGGGCCGCCACCCCCGCCGCCCCCCGGCCGGGGGTGGGCCGCCACCCCCGCCGCCCCCCGGCCGGGGCTTGCGCCCCTGGACCCCAAAATGAGCACTACTTCATTTTGTGTGCCAGTGGTGCATGCCCAGCTGAATCCGGGCGCATCTGGCGCGCACACTGCTTCCGGGGGGCTGCGCGCCCCCCGTGCCCCCGCGGGCGGGGGTGGGCCGCCACCCCCGCCGCCCCCCGGCCGGGGCTTGCGCCCCTGGACCCCAAAATGAGCACTACTTCATTTTGTGTGCCAGTGGTGCATGCCCAGCTGAATCCGGGCGCAGCGGGAGGCAACTGGCCTCGCAGGTATGATGCTGGGCATGCGTCACCAATATCGGATATGCCACAGGCATCATTTGCCGGAGGGGGGACGGGGGCGCTGCGCCCCGGAGACAAGATGACCAGCTGACTAGGTGACCAGCTGACCGGGGCCGGGGGCGCTGCGCCCCGGAAGAACGAGGCTACCGCCGGATCAGCAGCCGCAGCCCGTTCGCGACGACGATCAGCGTGCTGCCCTCGTGGCCGACCACGCCCAGCGGCAGCGGGATGCTGCCGAACAGCGCCAGCACCATCAGCGTGGCCATCACCCCAAAGGCGAACGCCAAGTTCTGCCGGATGATCCGGCGCGCGTGGCGGGCGATGTCGAGCGCGCCCGGCAGTCGGCTCAGGTCGTCGCTCATGAGCAGCACGTCGGCGCTCTCGAGCGCGACGTCGGTGCCGGCCGCGCCCATGGCCACGCCCAGCCGCGCCGTCGCCAGCGCCGGCGCGTCGTTGACGCCGTCGCCGACCATCGCGACCGGCCCGTAGCGCTCCTGCAGCTCCTTGACCACCGAGACCTTCTCGTGCGGCAGCAGCTCGGATCGCACCTCGTCCACCCCCAGCGCGGCGCCGATCGCCGCCGCCGCGTGGCGGTTGTCGCCGGTCAGCAGCACCACGCGCGTGATGCCGATCTGCTTCAGCCGGGCCACGGCGGCGGCCGCCTCCGGCCGCACCGTGTCGGCGATCGCGATCAGCCCCCACGGCTCGTCGTCGCCGAGCAGCACCACCGTGCGGCCCTGCTCCTCCTGCTCGCGCACCAGCGCCACCAGCTCGGGCGGCAGCTCGCCGAACAGCGACGGCCGGCCGATCCGCACCGGCTGCCCCGCGATCGTCGCCTGCGCGCCGGCGCCGGTCAGCGCCGTAAAGTCGCCGGTCGGCGGCATTGGGATGCCGCGCTCCTCGACGCCGCGCACGATCCCGCGCGCCAGCGGGTGCTCGGAGCTGCGCTCGACCGCCCCGGCGACCGCGAGCAGCCGGACCTGCAGCTCGCTCAGCTCGCCCAGCTGGTCATCGGGCGGGGCTGAGAACGGAGGGTGGAGGACGAACGCATCCAGAGGCCCGTCGCTCGCGCCCTCCGTCTTCCGCCTCCCGTCCTCCGCGCCGACCGGAATAACCGCGACCACCCCCGGCCGCCCGCTCGTCAGCGTGCCGGTCTTGTCGAACGCCACCACCTTGATCTTCGCGGCCGACTCGAGGTGCCGGCCGCCCTTGAACAGCACGCCGCCGCGCGCCGCGCTGGCCAGCGCCGAGAGCAGCGCCGCCGGGATCGAGATCACCAGCGCGCAGGGCGAGGCGACCACCATCAGCGTCATCGCGCGGTACAGCGTTGCCGGCAGGCCCCAGCCGAGGAACAGCAGCGGGATCACGATCGCCAGCACGGTGATCCCCACGACCGCGTAGGCGTAGTACTCGCCGATCACCCGGTCGGTGAAGTCCTGGCTGTCGGCCTTCTGCTCGCGCGCCTCGCGCACCACCTGGACGATCCGCGCCAGGGTCGAGTTCTCGACCGCCGTGGTGACGCGCACCTCCAGCGCGCCCTGGCCGTTCAGGGTGCCGGCGAAGGCGCGCGCGCCGGGGGCCTTCTCCACCGGCATCGACTCGCCGGTGATCGAGGCCTCGTTGACGGCCGACTCGCCTTTGATCACCACGCCGTCGGCCGGGACCTGGCCGCCCGGGCGCACCAGCACGACCTCGTCGATCAGCAGCTCCTCGACCGGCACGCGCTGCAGCCCGCCGTCGCGGTAGACCTCGGCCTCCTTGGGGGTCATGTCGAGCAGCGCGCGGATGGAGGCGTGCGTGCGGCCCATCGCGTAGGTCTCGAGCGTGTTCGAGAGCGCGAACAGGAACATCAGCACCGCGCCCTCGCGCGGCTGGCCGACCGCCGCCGCGCCGAGCGCCGCCACGATCATCAGAACGTTCACGTCGAATCGCCGCTCGCGCAGCGAGCCCCAGGCCTCCTGGACGCTGTAGAAGCCGCCGCTGAGATAGGCGACCGCGTAGAGCGACCAGATCAGCTGCTTCGGCAGCGCGGTCAGATCCTCAAGCGCCCAGCCGAGGACGAGCGTGGCCAGGCAGATCGCGGTCAGGCGGATCATCCACGGCAGCGCTGCCAGCTCGCGGTCCTCGTCGGTCGGCGCGGCCGCGGGCACCGTGTGAACCTGCAGCGAGGCGCCCGCCCGCCGCACCATCGCCTCGATCGCCTCCATATTCGTCGGGGGTCCGCTGTAGCGCAGCGTTACCGTTCGGGTGTCCTCGTCGTAGCGGGTCGACACGACGCCCGGATGCGCGCGGAGCTGTGTGAGCAGATGATTGACGCTCATGGCTGGTCCTATCTATGCGAAAGGTCGGAAGGGTGGTCGAAGATCCGGCGGTCGTCCGGGTCGAGCCGGTCCAGCAGGTCGCTGCCAAGCCGGGCGGAGATCCGCTGCGTGAACAGCTCCATCCAGACGAACTGGCGCGCGATCAGCACCAGGTTGCGGTTGTTGGTAATCGTCGCGATCATATCGATATCGGTGCTGGCGATCAGCGCCTCGTCGCGGTCGACCACGACCACCAGCATGCCGGTGAGCCCCTGCAGCTCGCTCTCCAGCGGCGGGTGCCGCGCGACCTGGCCGTAGCCGAGGTCGGCCGTGCCGGTCAGCAGCGTGCTCACCGACAGGCCGCGCTCGCACGCGCGGGTCAGCTCGCCGCGCAGCGGCTCGAGGTCCTGGTCGGAAAGCACCAGCAGCACCTCGCCGCTCGCCCGCTGCAGCATCTCGGCCGCGTAGGCCAGCACGGACGTCCGGCCGCTGATCGACCAGAGCCGATCCTCGTCGCGGGCGGTGTAGAGCGTGCTCAATCCCTCACGCAAGGAGTGTACCAGGCGCTGCTGCTCCTGCTCGTGGCGGCCGAGCAATACGTCGGGCGGCAGCGGGCGGTAGAGCGTCGCGCCCTGCTCGTCGGCCTTCAGCACCGCCCCGCGCACGTGCAGCCGCCCGAGCGCTTCGTAGACCATCGAGCGCGGGATGCCGGCCTGCTTGCCGAGCTGGTAGCCGGTGGCCGGGTGCTCGCGCAGCAGCGCGGTGTAGACCTTGGCCTCGTACTCGGTGAAGCCGATCGCCATCAAGTCCGCCAGAAGATTCATGTGGTGTATTCCTATAGTAGTTTGCCAGCTGACTACGTAGCTATACTATAAACTACTATCGTGGAATGTCAAGCGTGTGCTTGTTATCTGCAGGGCTCGTGCAAAGTCCGTGGGGCTGCGCCCCACGCCCCATGTGTTGTCGGTTCTTGGTGGCTTTGCCGCCAAGAACCGACAACAACGATTCTTCGGGGACGGCTTCGCCGCCCCCGAACCCCCACCAAAGGGGGGAGAGGGCCGACGTTGTACGAGCCCTGTTGTTATCTGGAACCTAATTCAGCCTGTCGTCGTCAGTATGTATGGTTCTGCTGAGAAGGTGGGGTGAGGGCATGCTCGCGTTACGCTAACGCTCCCAGGCCGAAGACCCCACCGCTGGACCAGATAAACGAAGGAGTGAGTCAGTATATGTCTCTTCGATCGATCCTGTTGACGCGCGGGCGGCTGCTGCCCGCGCTGCTGCTGGCCGCACTGCTCGGCGCCTGCGGCACGCCCAGTGTGGGCTCGATCAGCCCGACCACGCCTGCGGCCCAGCCGACCGCTGAGCCGACCGCCATCCCACAGCCGACCGCCATCCCGCAGCCGACCGCCGCGCCGGCCGAGGCGGGCGTTCTGCCCGCGCCGCTGTACGTGCGGACCGACGAGTTTGCGCTCGTGCGGCTGGAGCGCGATGGGAAGACCATTACGAAGCTTTCGAGCGAGTCGACGCCGGTCGATCAGTTTGTCGTCTCGCCGGCTGACGGCTCGGTGCTCTACGTCACCGGCGACCGCGCGAGCCGGAAGCTGGTGCGCGTCGACGCGCAGGGCGGCCAGCGCGCCGAGCTGCTCTCAGGTAACCTCAATTCGCCGGTCTGGGCGCCCGATGGGGCGAGCTACTCGGTGGCCTGGGCCGACGGCCCCGAGGGCGCCGGCGTCTACACCTTCGCCTGGCAGGGCGGCAAGTCCACGCTCGTCGTGGCCGACAAGCCGCGGCCGAAGGACGGCTCGCAGCCGGGCTGGGGCTACGCGCCGCTGGCGTGGTCGCCGGACGGCCAGCGCCTGCTGCTGACTGTCGTGCCCGACTACGGCCCCGATCTGCCGGGCGGCGACATCGCGGTCGTCGGGTACGCGGTGGCCGGGAAGGATATGCAGCTGACCGACCTGGTGCGTTCGGGCGGCGATCCGCACCTGTGCCTCGACGCATCCTGGAGCGCCGACAGCCGGCAGGTCTACTGCGCGAACTACGGCGCCTCAGGCGGCAAACCGGCGCTCTGGCGCGTCGATGCCGCCACGGCGCAGCCGGAGGTGCTGATCTCGTCGAAGGATGGCGAGCAGGTCGACGTGTTCAACGCGCGCCAGTTCGGCGATCAGCTGCAGGCCTTTGTCGGACGCGCCAAGCTCGGCGCCTCGTCGCTGATCTACCGGATGCAGAGCCTCTCGGCAGCGGATGGTGCGGCGGCGAACCTGCGCGAGGAGGGCTACGATACGACCGCGGTGCTGTGGTCGGCGTGGGCGCCGGATGGGCAGGGCGCGGTGCTTCAGGTCTTCGAGGAGGGCAAGCTGGGCAACGCGCTGATCTGGGCGCCCGCGGCCGGCGGCGCGCCGGTGGATCTGAAGCTGCATAGCTTCGGCGTGCCCGCCTGGGGGCCGGCCGAGTTGCCAGATCACCCCCCTAGTATCTTTGCTTGTTACTCACCCCTCCCCCAGCCCCCTCCCCGAACAGGGAGGGGGCTGGATTCTTGGCGTCTGCGTCCGGCCGCGAAGCGACCGGACGCAGACGCCAAAAGGAAGCCCCTCTCCCAGCAGGAGAGAGGGCTGGGGGTGAGGGTGGTCTCCAATTAAGGAACTGTCACCTGCAGGCGCGCCAGCCCATCCTCGGCGCGCGGGCAGTCGCCGTCGCGGGCGGCCAGGGCGCGCCGGTAGCAGGTAGCCGCCTCGCCGGCCTGCTCCAGCCGCTCGTAGATCACGCCGAGCGCCAGCAGCGCGTCGACCTGCTGGTCGCGCAGCTCGCCGCGGCGCCCCTCGACGTAGGCCGAGTCGCCGAAGAACGGGCAGTCGTCCATGTAGTCGCCGCGGTAGAGCTCAAGCGCCTCGGCCAGCGCCGCGCGGGCCGTCTCCAGGTCGCCCTGGCGCATGAGCGTGTGGCCGCGCTCGGCCGCCGCGCCGAAGACGTCGGCATCGCACCAGGCCACCGCGGCCGGGTCGAGCCAGTAGCGCTCGTGGTGGTAGGTGATCAGACGGCTCTCGTTGCCGCGCCGCAGCCCCGGCTCGAGCGTGCGCCGCAGCGCCGCGATCGTGCGGTGGAAGGCGGTGTCGGCGTTGTCCAGCTCCAGGTCGGGCCAGATCACCTCCTCGGCCTCGTCCTTGCCCAGCCCGCGCCCGCGCCGGTCGAACAGGAACGCGAACAGCGCCTCGGCCTGGTAGGTGCCGGCCTTGTCGCCGCCCCAGCGCTCGATCGGCTCGCCGGCGCGCTCGACCCGCAGCGGCCCCAGCGCGAAGACCCGCAGCCCGCGCGCGGCGCCGTTGGTCGGCGCGGCGGGCTGGGCCGCCAGGCGCACGGCCTCGACCGCCTGGGCCGCCAGCAGATCCTGCTCGGCCTGGAGCTGGCGGCTCTGCTCGGCCAGCGCGGCCATGGCCAGCTCCTCCTCCTCCTGCGAGCGCGCGTGCTTGATCGCCAGCGCGAGGTAGGCTCCGAGCGAGTGCAGCAGCGCGCGCTCGGTCTCGCGGTAGGGCTCGCCCGAGCGCTTCATGCCGAGCGCCAGCAGCCCGAGCTTCTCATCGCCGCGGCGCAGTGGCAGCAGCAGCCGCGCGGCCGGCCAGGGCGCCCAGTCGCCGTAGCGGGTCTGCGGCGCCTCGGGCACGGCCACCTCGCGCAGCGCGCCCACCGCCGGCTGCTCGTCGCCGAAGGTCGCCAGCACGCGCAGCCCCGTGCCCTCGTGCACGGCCACCGCGCCGCCGCGCAGCTCCAGCGTGCGGCAGATCGACGTCAGCGCGGCCTGCAGCTGGCCGGTCAGGTCGCCGCGCTGGAGCAGATCATCGCTGATCGCGCGCAGCAGCCGGCCGTAGTCGAACTCGCGGTGGAAGAAGCGCCGGTCGATCCAGGCGCCGGCCCAGTCGCGCAGCGGCCCGAAGATCGCGATCAGCACGATCAGGGTGAAGATCGTCACCACCGGCAGCGGGCTGATCGGCTGGATGATCCGGCTGGCCAGCGGCTCGGCGGCCAGCAGCAGCCCGATGTAGAGCGCCGTCAGCAGGCCGCCGAGCAGCGAGCGGAAGAACGTGCGCTGGGCCACGCGCGTCGGCAGCAGCGAGCGGTAGACCAGCACGGCGTAGGCCAGCAGCGCCAGCGCGGCATCCATCAGTGCGTGGCCGAGCGCCTGCGAGAAGCCCAGGTTGCGCGCGGCCGTGGCCCACAGCGCGCCCCCTACGCCGACAAAGGCCGAGATCGTGAACATGGCCCGCCGCCGCCGCTCGAGGTCGTCGCCGCGCGCGCCGCGGTAGCTGCGCAGCATCAGCTGCAGCGCGAGCAGCATGGGCAGCGCGCGCTGCAGCGTCCAGGGGATCGTGAGCGCCGGCGGGAAGTACAGGCCGCCGCTGTCCCAGGTCTGCAGTGGGAAGAGCAGCGCGTAGCCCGCCAGCGCCAGCCCGCTCAGGTAGAAGAACGCCAGCGCGCCGAGCTGCCACGGCGGCAGCAGGCCATTGCGCACCAGCACCATAATGAAGTGCAGGAACACCGGCGGCAGCGTCACGGTCTCGACGATCTGGATTAGCTCCAGCACGCCCCGCACCTCGGGCGACTTGCTGAGGGTGGGCAGAACCGTCGTGAGGCCGTAGATCGTGAGGTGCAGGCACAGCCAGGCGAACGCCTGGGTGGCGCCGTCGCGCGGCGCGCGCACCAGCAGGCTCAGGCCGAGCCAGCAGGCCAGCACGGCCATGAGGAACGCGGGCAACACATTCAGCGACATAGTAGCACCGCCTTGGTGGGTGGCAGATTGGTTGGGGCCGGCTGGCGGCAGTATAGCATCAGCGGTAGTAGCGATGCAAGCGGGGCTGCGCGCCCCCGCACCCCCGCGGTCGGGCTGGCGACCACCATTGCTTCCGGGGCTGCGCGGCCCCCGCACCCCCGCGGGCGGGCTGGCGACCACCATTGCTTCCGGGGGGCTGCGCGCCCCCCCGCGCCCCCGCGGGCGGGGGTGGGCCGCCACCCCCGCCGCCCCCCGGCCGGGGCTCTCGCCCCTGGACCCCAAAAAGATGCCGTCTCTTGCTGAGCGCTTGATGCGGATGCCTGGCTGAATCCAGAGGGGCCTGGCGTGCACATGAATGGCTTACGGGGGGCTGCGCGCCCCCCGCGCCCCCGCGGGCGGGGGTGGGCCGCCACCCCCGCCGCCCCCCGGCCGGGGCTCTCGCCCCTGGACCCCAAAAAGATGCCGTCTCTTGCTGAGCGCTTGGCGCGCATGCCCGGCTGAATCCAGAGGGGCCTGGCGTGCACATGAATGGCTTACGGGGGGCTGCGCGCCCCCCGCGCCCCCGCGGGCGGGGGTGGGCCGCCACCCCCGCCGCCCCCCGGCCGGGGCTCTCGCCCCTGGACCCCAAAAAGATGCCGTCTCTTGCTGAGCGCTTGATGCGGATGCCTGGCTGAATCCAGGCGCGGCGGGAAGCAACTCGCACCCAATAAAGGGTACTGGGCATGCCCCACTGGGATTGAAGCCAAGATGGCATTTTTGCCGGAGGGGGCCGGGGGCGCGAACAGAGAAAGGGAGAAAACCGGGAGGAATCAGGGAGAAGCTCGACAGGAAAAAAGGTAGGGAATCCGGCCCGCTTCCCTGATAGACTACGCATGGCATCCTACTACAGCATCTCGTCGGCGGCAGGACTACCCTGAAGGTGTGGGACCGAGCCACGCCGGCCACACGCGCGAGCGCGCGGCGGCAGGTCGCGGAGTTAGTCACAAAGGAGGGCCACATGCACTATTACCGCCAACATCCGATCGTTCTGGCAGGGGCGATGGTCGAGTGCCTGCTGCTGGCTATGCTGGGTGTCGGGCTCGCACTGATGTTCAGCCAGCCGCTGTTCTTCGCACTGGTGCCGCTGGCGCTGCTGCTGGCGCTCTGGCGGATCGTCGGGTGGATGACCTTCAGCATCCGGGTCGAGGGCCGGCAGGTCACGCTGCGCAGGCTGGACGGCTTCGTGATCAACGAGCGGATCGTCTCGCTCAATGCGCCTGGCGGCCTCCGGCTGCGCCAGAACGTCTCGGGCTGGATGCTCGACTACGGCTCGATCCGGATCGAGGTGTTCGGCTCGCCGGTCTACATCCGCTACATCGCGCCGTTCAGCATGCTCAAGAGCCAGATCGATCATCACTAGCGCGCGTTAGCGAGCACCTCTCTCAGGTTATGACGATAGACGGTGGACGATGGACGATGGGGCTGCCGCCTATCGTCCATCGCCAGGGAAACCGGCATCAGCTAGCACAGAGGAGGCCAACATGGAGACCACAACGATCAAGATCAACGGCCGCGCCTACACGGTGCGCGCGGGCATGCGCGCCGGCCAGATCAAGGCGCTCGCCGGCATCGCCCCAGATCGCGTGATCGTCGCTCGGACGCCGGACGGCAGCCTGCAGGTCGTCTCCGACCACAAGCCGCTGCCGGGCCCCGAGGCGATTGAGGCGCCGCGGTTCATCTACGGGTAGGGTCCTCTCGCCGGGCGGCGGCGCTGCGCTGCGGCGTCGCCGCCGGCTCGCCATAATGCCAGGAGGTACGTGATGCGCGATCATCTTCGGCGCCGCTGGATCGAGGAGGAGGTCTTGATGCTGGCCCTGCGGTTCGGCGAGGTCGAGTACGATCAGCCGGACGGCCGCTGGCTGATGCTGCCGCGCTTTCCGCTCTCGCGGCGCTTCGATCGCCCCGACTGCGCGCTGCTGGTCAAGCTCCCGCTGGCCTACCCGGCGGTGCCGCCCTTCGGCGTCTACGTCGACCGCGATCTGCCGCTCGACGAGCACTTCTTCCCCGACGCCGGCAGCCTCAACCCGCACGCGGCCGACGGCTGGGCCTGGCTCTGCCTGCACGCGCGCGAGGGCGTGAGCGACGCCTGGCGGCCGGGCGCCCGCCCGACCGATGGGGATAACCTGCTGGTTCTGCTCGTCCTGGTGCGGGCGCTGCTCGACGGCGCGGCGCGCGCCTAGAGCATTGGTGAGGAGGAGTTATGGCGCGCTATCCTGAGGAGCTGCTTGTCTCGGCCGCGGATTGGCGCGCGCTCGCCGCGCGCGCCGACGAGGCCGGCCTCGCCCGCGCGCTGCTCGGCCTCGCGCGCAGCCCCGGCGTGCGACGGGCGCTGGTCGCCGAGATCCTGCCCGCCGGCATGCCGCTTCCGGCCATCCTGGCGCGCTGCCGGGCCGAGCGGATGGGCTTGCTGGAGACCTACGCGCAGCCGGATGAGCGTGCTGTGGCGGCGCGGCTGGCCGATCTGTCGGCCGCGAGCGCGGCGACGCCACTGGTCGTGGCCGCCGCGCAGGAGCGCCGGGCCTGGGCGCTGGATCGACGGGCTGGCCGGCCGGCCACAGTGGAGCTGCGCCTGCTGGGCCGCGCGTTCCACGACGATCCGCCCGCGCATGGGCGCGGGCCGGTCGACGCGCCGATCCCGCCGCGCCTGGAGCGGCAGGTCGCGGCGCTCGGCCAGGGCGGCCAGCGTCGGCTCGCGGGCCTGTCGGTCGCGGTCGTCGGCTGCGGCGGGACCGGCGGGCTGGCCGCGCAGCTGCTCGCGCTGGCCGGCGTGGGCCGGCTGCTGCTGATCGACGACGACCGGATCGAGCAGAGCAATCGCAACCGCCTGGTCGCCGCGAGCGAGGCCGACGCCCAGCGCGGCGCGCTCAAGGTCGCGGCGCTGCGGCGGCACCTGCGGCGGCTCGCGCCCGACGTCGCGGTCGTGGCGATCCCGCGCTTGCTCTACGATGCCCGCAGCGCGCGGGCGATCCAGTCGGCCGACCTGCTGCTGGGCTGCACCGACAACGAGGGCAGCCGGCTGCATATGAACGCGCTCGCCGTGCAGTACCTGCTGCCCTATGTCGACTGCGGCGTGGGGATCGAGCGCGGCGCGGATGGGCTGATCGCGGGCGGGCAGGTGCGGGTGGTTGTGCCTGGCGGCCCCTGCCTGGAGTGCTACGGCGGGATCGACCGCTGGCTGGCCGCGCGCGATCTGTCGGCCGGGCGCGAGCAGGCCCACGGCTACGGTCTGGGCGGCCGGCCGGCGCCTGCGCTGGCGCTGCTCAACGCGGCGATTGCCGCCGAGGCCGCCGCGAGCGTCGTCGCGATCGCCACCGGCCTGCGCCCGGTCTGGCCGTTCCTGGCCTACGACATGGTCGGCGCGCGCCTGGCGCCGCGCGAGGACGCCACTCGCAGCCCGGCCTGCCCGGCCTGCGCGCCCGGCCGCCGCTACGGCCGCGGCGATAGCCTGCCGCTGCCGCGCCCATCGGAGGACGACGCGCTGCCGCTGCCGAGGCGCGTGGCGCGCGAGGTGGGCCAGCCCGAGTGATACCAAGCCGTGAACCAAGAGCTATGAAGTAACAAGGAGAGCGGCCATGCGATCGAGAGATATTCCGCGCAATCCGAACATGCCGACCGTGTCAGGCACGCAGGGGCTGGACTCGCACTGGCTACGGACGATCGTGCTGGCGGTGCTGGTGGTGCTGGTCGGCTATCTCATGCGCGGGCGGCTGGTGGCGCCGCGCATGTTCCTGCCGGTGGCCGATATCGTTCGCCCCGCGCTCGCGCCGGATACCGCCGCTCCCACGCCGGCTGTTGTCGCGCCGCCTGAGCCCGACGCGATCGTCGGCACGGCGCTGCCCGCGTCGCTCGACAAGGCGCAGGCGCGCGAGGTGCTCGACCGATTCAACGCCGCGTTTCGCGACGGGCGCGCCCGCGCCGACGCGGCGGGGCTGGCCGCGGTGGCCGCCGGCGCCGGGCTGGCCTACGAGCAGGGCCAGATCGCCCTGCTGCGGGGCGCCGGGCAGACGCAGCGCTGGACCCCGCTGAGTATGGATATTCAGGGGGTCGCGTCCCACGACGGCCGCGTGGTCGTCTGCACCAGCGAGCGCTGGGAGCGGGTCGCCGTGGGGGCGGATGGCGTCGCCGGCCCCGCCGAGCCGCTCAGCTACGTCGAGCGCTACACGCTGGTGTTCCAGGGTAATACCTGGCTGGTGAGCGAGCTGAGCTACCCGGCGAGCTGTTCGGCCTGATGCTGATGCGCCCGATCACCCCCTGACCAGCCAACAACAATCCCCCCTCTCCCGGCTGGGAGAGGGGGGTAGGGGGGTGAGGGCCGCTAGCGCACCGTCATCGGCATGACGATGTGCAGGTAGCCATCGGCGCCGACCGGCTTGAACACGCCGGGGTTCTGCGGCGTCTGGGTCTCGAGCGCGATCTGCGGCGTCTTGATCGCGTTCAGCGCCTCGCCCAGGAACTTCGCGTTCAGCGCGATCTGGCCGCCCTCGCCGTGCACCATGCCGTCCAGCACGCCCTTGTTGTCGCCGACCTCGGCCGCGTTGGCGCTGATCGTCAGCTTGCCCGGCCCCAGGTCGCCGCCCGACTCGATCGTCAGCCGCACGATATTCGACGAGGCGGTGGCGAAGAACGAGGCCAGCTTGACCGCCTTGGCCAGGTCCTGCGTGTCCAGCACCGTGCGCGTCGCGAAGCTGGATGGGATGATCCGCTCGATGTCGGGGTAGCGGCCCTCGATCAGCCGCGAGACCAGGTCGGTGCTCTCGGTGTGGAACAGCACCTGGCCGCCGTTCGGCGTGACCGTGATCTCGACATCGCCCTCGGCGTCGCCGATGATGCGCGCCAGCTCGGTCAGCGCGCGGGCCGGCACGATCACCTCCTGCGGCTCGGCCACCGGCTCGGGCAGCTCGACCGTGCGCAG
This sequence comes from Candidatus Ribeiella danica, assembly GCA_016717335.1. GTDB lineage: Bacteria > Chloroflexota > Chloroflexia > Chloroflexales > Roseiflexaceae > Ribeiella > Ribeiella danica. The sequence continues at coordinate 542,494 of JADKFS010000019.1, read as the reverse complement.
CGCCAGCCGGAAGCCGTCGGCCGCGGCGAAGGTCGCGGTCTTGCCCTTCAGCCGCATCAGCACGCCCGCCAGCACCGGCCTCGTGTCGTCGGTCGCCGCCGCGAACGCGACCTGGTCGACCGTCTCGCGCAGCAGATCGGGCGGGAAGGCCGCGGTCGGCTTGCGCTCGGCGATCGTCGGGATGACCGGGAACTCGTCGGCCTCGATCCCCTTGATGCTGGCCTCGTAGCGCGCGCAGGTCAGGTGCACCGTCTGCGTGCGCGGGTCGAGCGCCAGGGTGATCTTATCGTTCGGCAGCCCGCCGACGACGTCGGAGAGCAGCTTGGCCGGGATGGTGATGGCGCCCTCCTCCTCGATCTTCGCGCCGATCCACACGGTGATCCCTATTTCGAGGTTTGTGGCTGCGATTTTGAGTCGTCCCTCATCTGTCGCAAGGAGCACGTTGGAGAGCACAGGTAATGTGCTCTTACCGGCCACCGCGTGACTGGCTATCGCCAGACCGCGCTTGAGATTCTCCTGTAGGCACGACAGTTTCATGCTGGCTCCTTCATATTTGTCTTGGGACGTCGTACCGCGTTACGCAGGTGTATGGGCTCATCGGGGCGGCGCCGCCGTAGATCTGCAGCGCGCGAAGCTGCCGGTCGCGGGCAGGCGCCCTGCTGCCGGGTCCGCACCAGACACGTTTGTTTCACTAGAGTGCGGGGATTATAGCATAGGTGGGGCATGGCGGGCAATTCATCCGGGGCGCTGCGCCCCCGGCCCCCCTCCGGCAATGGAGGCCGTCTCACGTCCGATCCTGTGGCGCATGCCCATCCACATTCCGGCCGGGCGGGGGCACCGGCCCGCCATCGTTCCCGATTGCACGCCTGTTGGTTGGCACGTTGGCACGTTGGCACGCTGTCATCTTGTCATCTTGTCATCTTGTCATCTTGTCATCTTGTCACCTGGTCACCTGGTCATCTTTTCTCCGGGGCGCTGCGCCCCCGGCCCCCCGCCCGGGGGAACCCGCGCCGGTTCCCCCGGCCCCCCTCCGGCAATGGAGGCCGTCTCACGTCCGATCCTGTGGCGCCTGCCCATCCACATTCCGGCCCGATCGTTCCAAGCCTGTTGGCACGTTGGCACGTTGGCACGTTGGCACGCTGTCATCTTGTCATCTTGTCATCTTGTCATCTTGTCATCTTGTCACCTGGTCACCTGGTCATCGCACTGCAGGTTTACCGTAGCGGTTCGAGCCGGTACTCGCCGTGGCCGAACACGCAGGCTTTGCCCAGGTGCACCAGGCTGGCGGCGAGCAGGACTGCCCGCACGTCCGGCGAGGCGCCGCGCAGCACCGCCACGCCGATCATGCCGCCGAGCGTCATCGTCTTCGGCTCGGGCCCGCGCGTCGACGTGCGCTCCCAGTCCTCCCAGCGCACCTGGGCCTGCTCCACCGCGACGCCGCGGGCCTGTTCGACGATCGCGCGATGGTCGACCGGCCAGGGCCCGCCGCCGTGGAAGGTCGCCAGGGCGTTGAGCCGCCAGCAGGCCGCCTGCGCCAGCGCGGCCGGGTCGATCGCCCGCAGCAGCTCGCCGCGCGACTTGACGCGCAGCGGAGTGCGGATGCGCAGCCGCAGGTCGCCCGGCAGCTCGGCCGCGCGCGCGGCGAGCTGCGCCGCGTCGTAGAGGGCGCCCCGGCGCGCGCCGCCAGTCATGTCGGCCCCGGCGAGCGCGCGGCCGTCCTGGTAGATCGCCTGGCCGGTCGGCTGCCAGGGCGCGAGCGCCTCGACCCGCTCGAGCCGCGCGGGAGCGCGCCTGCGCCCCAGGCCCATGCGGCCGAGCTGCTCGAAGCCGAACAGGAAGTAGGCCAGCTGGTCGATCCCGCGGCCGATCAGCACCAGGCCGAACTCGAGCGCGTCGCCGGCGCCATAGCGGGTGCGGCCGTCGAGCGGCGGCTCGATCACGAACGGGCGCGGCACGTCCTGCAGGTCGTGCAGGTGCGTCACGTCGGGCGGGTGTGGGGTCTCGAAGATCCAGCGGTAGGGGCAGAGCGTGCCGACGGCGCAGTGCTGCGAGTCGCCCCAGCAGGCCTGCGGGCAGGACGAGCGCTGGAAGGCGTAGCCGAAGCCGCCGCGCAGCATGCCGCCCTTGTAGGCCGGCAGCGCCGCATCCTCAAGCAGCCGCATCGTCACGCGCGCGCGCAGGATCGGCAGATCGAGCCCGGCCAGCACGGTGGTGTCGGAGGGCGAGCGCGTTGTCATCGGGTGTGTCGCTCCTTTTATCCATCGTGGCGCATGCCCGGCAATATTCCGAGGGGGCGGGATGCAGCGCGCCGCGCTGGTCTATCGTCCATCGTCCGGGGCGCGGCGCGCCGTCACGGGCGCGAGCCGCAGCACGCCGTACGCCGCCGCGCCGGGCGAGGAGCCGCCCATGATCGCCGCGGCGCGGCCGGTCTCGCGCTCGTAGCGCGCGGCGATGTCGCGCACCGCCGCAAGGCAGCCGCGCCGCGCCAGCACCGCGACGGTCCCGCCGCTGCCGCCGCCGGTAATCTTGGCGCCGTACAGCCCGGCGACCGGCCCGGCCGCGCGCACCAGCTCGACCAGCCGGTCGGTTCCGTCCGAGCCGAGCCCGCACGCGCTGTAGCTGGCGTGCGACTGGTACATCAGCTCGCCGAGCAGCCCGCGCTGCTCCTCGTCGCTCGGCGCGGCCGCCAGCAGCCGGCGAAACAGCCGCACGCGCTGGTGCTCGTAGATCGGGTGCGCGGCCGGCCGGCGCACCGCGTAGGTCCGCGCCGGGTCGACCCGGGTCACCCGATCGGTCGTGCCGCCGTAGCGCGCCAGGAAGGCCGCGCCGCCCAGCGCCTCGGGCACGCGGTCGCGGTAGTTGGTCTCCCACAGCGACGGCGCGACGTTGGCCAGGTAGCCGCGCCAGCGCGGGTCGTCGACCGCGATCGTCCCGTGTCCCGCGCGCTCGGCCGGCAGCCCGGCCAGGTCGGCGATAATCCGGTAGCCCATGAAGGCGCCGACCCGCACCGAGCCGTAGTCGGCGCCGGTGACGGCGTGGCGGATGCCCGAGTCGATCCCCCAGACCTCCAGCTCGGCCGGCAGCGCGACCGGCGGCTCCAGCTCGGCCGGCTGGCACAGCAGCGCCAGCAGCCGGCCCTGCTCGCCGCAGGCCGAGGTCATCTGGTCCATCACACCGCAGGGTGCGCCGACCACCAGGTTCTCGACCTGCTGGCACAGGATCGCCAGCTCGCGGCCGCTCAGCTCGACGCCGTAGATCGCGCAGATCGCCCGCATCGCGGCGACCTCGATCGCGGCCGAGGAGCTGACCCCTTTCCCGGCCGGCACGTCCGAGTCGATCAGCAGGCGCAGCCCCGGCCGGATCGGCAGGCCGCGCTCGTGCGCCAGCACCGGCAGCGCGCCGGCGACGTAGGCGGCCCAGTGCCGGCGCGGGTCGCCCGAAAGCAGCGCGCGCGCGGCGCCGTACTCCAGCGGCGTGCCGCCCGGCGCCAGGTCGCCCAGCGCGATCGCGACCTCCGGCTCGGAGTCGTCCTGGCCGATCGTCAGGCTGCGGATGGTCACGCGCGGCTCGGGGCTGGCCTGCGCGGCGACGAACGTGGCGACCCCAAGCGGCAGCTGCAGCACCAGCGCGCCCGAGTAGTCGGCGATCCCGCCCATCAGGTCGAGCCGGCCGGGCGCGCGCGCCACCACCAGCGGCGCGCCGGCGGCGAAAAAGTCGGCGTTTCGCTCGATCGCCGCGAGGAAGCGCGCCAGGTCGGGCAGGTTGTGCGGCGGAGCGTGCGCGAGGCGCCACATAGCGGTATTCCTTCAGAAGCCTTGTGAGATCTGCCGCTTAAGCATGTTGCTCGCTGCTATAACGGCTCAGTCGTGCCGATCGCGCCGCTGCGCAGTAGCAGGCCGTGCTCCTCCAGCGCCGCCAGCAGCGCCGGCGCGACCTGGTCGCGGATCGCGCCGTTCGCGTAGCCGACCCACGCCACGTCGCTCGTGACGTCGAGCGGCGCGTCGAGCTGGCGCCCATGCGCGTCGGTGACCACGACGCCGGCCTCGCGCGCGATCAGCTCGGCGCACAGGTCGTAGGGGTGGCAGCACAGCCCGCGCGGCTTGCCGCGCCGGCGCAGCAGCGGCTCGACCAGCGGGCGCAGGTCGGCCACCCAGCGGTCGTGGCCCATCAGCAGCTCGTACAGCTGGCCGCCGGTCGAGATGTACTGGTCCTCGAAGGCCAGCGCGGCGCCGGCCGGCTGCGGCCCGAGCACGCGATCGATCACCGACTCGTCGACGGCGGCCAGCACGTCGCGCGCGCCGGGGAAGAAGCGCGCCAGCCCGCCGTAGCCCTGCGCGATCGTGGTCGCCCGCGAGGGCTGTGGCGCGAGCGTCTGCCACTCGCCGGTCAGCCGGTTCAGCCGCTCGGCCTGCGCGCCCTGCCCGGCGACGGACCACAGGCTGTCGCACAGGTGCTGCCTGAGCAGCGGGATCTCGGTCATCAGCGCCAGCTCGATGTCGGCCAGGCTGGTGGCGGCCCCACGATTGGGCGCCACGCCCGTCAGAATCCAGGCCGGGCGCTTCTGGTACATCAGGCCGCGCGTGCCGTCGATCGGGTCGACGATGACGCGCAGCTCGGCCTGCTCGGCGGAGGCGCCCTGCGGCAACACCAGCTGCCCGGTCGCCCCCAGGCCCTCGGCGATCAGCACCAGCGGCCACTCGCGCGCCAGGGCGCCGAAGCGCTCGACCAGCACATCCTCGGAGACCCGGTCGATCGCGAAGATTGTGTCGCCGCCCTCCTCGGCCACCGGCGTGGCCAGGCGCTCCATCGCGGTTCGCTCGGTCGTGGACACCACCGCGTCGCGGATCGCGGCGTGGATGTCGCGCAGCTGCGCGAGCAGATCGGCCTGGTTGCGAATCATAAGCATTCAGGAGCCAAGGGTCAGCGGCCAGAAGAGCCGCTGGATTGCGATGCCGCATTCTGACCCGTGCCTGCTGGCTCCCAGCTCCTTTCTCGGTAGTGGACGGCCGGCGCGGCGCGCAGCTCGGCGGCCTTGTCTTCGGGCGACGTATCGCTCAGGAAGTTCCCGCCGCCGATCTCGGGCCCGGCGAGGTACTTGAGCACGCTCGGCCGGCGCAGCGGCGGCAGGAAGCCGATGAAGAAGTGGAAGTCGCGGTAGTCGCCGCCGTCGGTCGGCGCCTGGTGCAGCGGCATCACGTAGGGGAACGGCTGCCGCCACAGGTTGTCGAGGCGCACGGTCACGCTCTTCAGCGCCAGCGCCAGGCTGTCCACCTCGGCGTCGGTCAGCCCGGAGCAGTGCGGCGCGGCGCGCTTCGGCGCGACGTAGACCTCGTAGGCGTAGCGCGCGAAGTACGGCACGAAGGCGATCGCGCGCTCGTCCTCGAACAAGATCCGGCGCCCGTCGGCCTGCTCGGCCGCGATGATGTCGGCGAACAGGCCGCGCCCGGTGTCGGCGGCGTAGCGCCGCTGGGCCGCCAGCTCGGCATCGAGGGTCTTCCAGGTGAAGTTGGTCGCGTAGATCTGGCCGTGCGGGTGCGGGTTCGAGACGCCGACCACCTCGCCCTTGTTCTCGAAGATCAGCACCTGGCGCACCTCCGGCCGCGCGCCGAGGTCGCGCGTCTGCCGCTGCCAGGTCTGGACGATCGCCGCGATCGCGTGCGTGTCCATCTCGGCGACGGTCAGGTCGTGGCGCGGGCTGTAGCAGATCACGCGCGCCAGCCCGTCGGCGCGGCGCACGCGGTAGGGCGCGGGCGGCTGCGCGGGCGCGTCCGGCGCGTCCGGCCCGACGCAGGGGTGGTCGTTGTCGAACACATACACGCCGGCGTAGCCGGGGTTGCGCGCGCCGCTCACGCGCAGGTTGCCGGGGCAGAGGTAGCAGTCGGGCAGGTAGGCCGGCGGCCGGTCGTCGGGCGTCGCGACCATCGCGCCGATCCAGGGCCGGGCCTGGCGGTGCGCCGCCACGATCACCCACTCCTCGCGCAGCGGGTGCCAGCGCTCCTCCCAGACCCCCGGCTGCTCGTCGGCCGATCGCTGCATCGTGGTGATTTCCTTCCCCCCCGGCGGGCGGCGCGGCGCTCCGGGATTGTGATGGTGCTCCGGGGGAGATTATCGCATATAACTCCGCTTTTTGCCGGGGGCTGCGCGCCCCCGTGCCCCGCGGGAGGGCTGCGCGCCCCTGCGCCCCGCGGGAGGGCTGCGCGCCCCCGTGCCCCGCGGGAGGGCTGCGCGCCCCTGCGCCCCCGTGCCCAGGTCGTCTGCCGCCTCAGCCCAGCTCGCCTGCGCGGCGCGCGGGCGGGGGTGGGCCGCCACCCCCGCCGCCCCCCGGCCGGGGCTTCGCCCCTGGACCCCAAAAGCAATCCCGCCTCGTTTGCAATGCTTGATGCGCATGCCCGGCTGAATCCAGGCGCGGCGGGATATGCACAGGCCGTGCTCGGAATAGTGCCAGGCATGCGCCACGACGATCGCAATTGAGGCGGCCTGATTTGCCGGAGGGGGTCGGGGCGCAGCGCCCCGCAAGAGCCAACGAAAAAACCACCCGGCAATTTGTCACTCATATCATGAGACCACGCGCGCCGGCGCGATCTCAAGAATTTCTTAACAAAGTGCAAGATCCGGCGCGCCGGAGGCCCATAGAGTATGGTGTCGTGACTCGCGCTGAAGAGTTTGGCGACATCGTACGACCCACGGATGTGGCCTCGCTACACCTCTGGAACGCCCACTGGCTCGCGACGAAGAGGTTGGCGACGGAAAACACGATCGCGCTACCATCGCAGTCTATTGCTGTGAGGATCGCCGGCCCGCTCTGAAGGGTTTTGATCCAAAGGCTGTTGAACTCAGGCCGCAGGGAGAAGAGGGAGCCACGTTGCCCGACTCGTTTGCCAGCGCGATTGCGGCATGCCTCGCCATTGGCGGCGGGCCGCCTGCGCGCGCGCTTGAGGATCTCGTCCGGGAGGTGCTCGAGCGCCCGGAGCGGCCGGGGCGCGCGCAGCTCGCCGACATGCAGGAGCGCATCGAGCGGCGGCTGCCCGGCGGGCGCGACCGGCTCGCGCTGGTCTACGGCGGCGCGACGAAGATCAAGGGCTATGTGTTCGAGGCGCCGAGCCTGCCCGAGATCCGCGGCGCCTCGGCGCTGCTCGACCGCATCAATACGATCGATCTGCCCCGGCTCTGGGATGACGCGGGCCTGCGCCGCGACTCGATCGTCTACGCCAGCGGCGGCAACCTGCTGGCCTTCGCGCCGGCCCACCACGCCGCCGAGCTGGCGGCCGAGATCGAGCGCACCTACGCGCGCGAGACGCTGCTGGCCAACAGCGTGGCCGTCAGCGCGACCTTCCAGCTGCTCGAGATCGGCTACGGCCTGCGCCCGCTCGACTACTGGGTCGAGCAGTTCCGCGACCACTGGGCCGACCCGGACCTGCGCCGGCTGCTCGAGTCGTACTACGGCGGCGAGCCGGGCGAGGTCCCCGACGCGCGCTTCTTCCGCCGCAAGACCTTCGGCGAGCTGGTGACCTATCTCGCGACGCTGGCCGGCCGCCGGCGCGAGTCGCTCGGCGAGGCGGAGGCCGACGGCAACCCGCTGCGGCGCGACATCCCGCACGACCAGCTGCAGCCCTGGGCGGCGCGCTGCGCGACCAGCGGCATCCGGTCTGCCGTGGTGCAGGTGCCCACGCCCGACCAGCCGCTGCTCAGCGAGGCCTCGGCTCGCAAGCTCTACGTCGGCCAGCAGGTCAAGCGGCCCGGCGCGGCGCTCGACTGGTACGAGCGCGCCTTTGGCCACGAGGGCGCTCCAGAGCTTCCGCTGCCGTGGGAGAGCCGGTTTCTGCCCGAGCAGCCGCTCGCCTCCGCCCCCGGCATCTCGCGCTGGGAGCGCGAGGTGTGGGCCGAGGAGCACCGCGCCAGCGCGTACTACCAGCGGATCGAGCAGCTGCGCGCCGAGGGCCGGCTGCGAGAGCAGGGCGATCGCGTGCTCTCGGCGCGCGACGTCGGCGAGATCGGCCAGGCATCACGGCCCGAGCGCTACATCGGGCTGATCTACGCCGACGGCAATAGCGTCGGCCGGGCGATCGCGCGGGCCGGCACGCCCGAGGACTACGCGGCGCTCTCGCGCGGCCTGGGCGACGCCGCGCACTGCGCGGTCTTCCGCGCGCTGGCCAGGCACCTCCGCCCGGCCGAGGTCTTCCTGCAGGGCGACGACCAGCCGCAGCCCGAGCGGCGCTGGGTGCACCCGTTCGAGATCCTGACGATCGGCGGCGACGACCTGCTGCTGATCGTGCCGGGCAGCGCCGCGATCGAGATCGCGCTGACGATCGGCTACGAGTTCGAGCGCTTCATGCGCCGGCGCGAGCCCGACCAGCCGCGCGTGCTTGCCGGCCGCTACCAGGCGCCGCCGCCCGACGACGGGCGCGACTTCGCCGGCTACACCCCGTGGATCGGCCTCTCGGCCGGCGTGCTGATCGCCCAGGCGCGCGCGCCGATCTTCTTCCTGCGCGACCTGGCCGAGGAGCTGCTCAGGAGCGCGAAGCGGCAGGCCGGGCGCCACGCCGACGGCGGCGGCGCGGTCGACTTCATGGCGCTCAAGTCGATCGCGATGGTCTCGGACGATATCGCCGCGTTTCGCGCCGCCGCGCTCGGCACCGGGCCCGAGAGCGATATGCGGCTGACCGGGCGGCCATTCAGCTGGCCCGAGCTGCAGGGGCTGCTGGCGACCGCCCGCGCGCTGCGCGAGGTCGGCTTCCCGCGCTCGCAGATCGCCCGCCTGCGCCAGCGCCTGCTCGACGCGCGGCACGAGGGCGGCATCACGCCCAGCGCGATCGACTACCTGTACACCCGCGCCAGCGGGCTGAAGCCGCGCGCCAGCGATCGGCTCGCGCGCGCCTTCGACTTCGCCTGGCACTCGATCGGGCGCTCGGACGTGGCGCCCTGGATCTACCGCCCGGCCGAGGCCACGTCGCGCGACGGGCGCAGGCCCGCCGTCGCCGGGTACGAGACGATCTGGCCCGACCTGGCCGAGATCTACGACTTCGTCCAGCGCGACCAGTAGCGGCTTTGCGTGAGCTATCCCGCCTACCGACTACCGCCTACCGACTACTGGCACTAGTACAAGGTTCCGGAAGTTCATATCGGGTTTGGGCTGCCACAATCGGTTCTGCGGTTCTGCAGTTCCGCGGCCACAGAACCACAGAACCGCAGAACCAATTGGCGACAACCGGCACGCTTTTCTGGAAAGCTGTACTAGGAGTAGCGCATGGCCACCGTGACAATCAGCCTGACGATTGCGATCGAGACGCCGCTGAGCGTTGGCGCGGGCGGCTCGTCCGGCACGATCGCCGACAGGAGCGTCCTGCGCGACGGCTGGGGCCGGCCGATCATCCCCGGCTCGCAGGTCAAGGGCAAGGCCCGCCACGCCGCCGAGGCGATCGCGCGCGCGCTGGGCTGGCGCGTCGCCGAGCTTGGCGCCCCGCCCGACCCGGCCGACCCTTGCGCCATTCAGCTGATCTTCGGCGCGCCGGGCCGGCAGCGCTCGCCGCTGCGCTTCGCCGACCTGGCGCTGGTCGAGCCGGATGCCCCGCCCGACCTGGGGATCGACGCGAGCTGGCGCGCGCGCGCCGGCCAGATCCGCCCCTCGGTCAGCATCAGCCGGCGGCGCGGCGTGGCCGAGGATCAGCATCTGCTGATGCAGGAGACTGTCGCCGCCCCGGCGCAGTTCGCCAACCCGCTGGCCGTCGCCGGCGAGCTGGATCGCGAGCCGCAGCTGGCGCTGCTGCTGGCCGGGCTGCGGCTAAACACGCGCTGGGGCGGCGCGAAGAGCCGCGGCCTCGGCTGGGGCGGCGTGACGGCCACGGCGACCTGGGGCGGCCAGGAGTTCGACGACGAGCGGCTCGCGCGGGCGCTGCGCGAGTGGCAGAAGGCATAGCCGATGCGTTTGTTCGCGATCACGGTCGAGGCGCTCTCGCCGCTGGCGTTCCCGGCGCGCAAGCCGGGCGCGCAGTTCCGCGCCAGCATGCCCTACGTGCCCGGCGGCGCGATCTACGGCGCGCTCGGGCAGCGGCTCCAGCCCCAGCAGCCGGATCAGCTCGCGCTGTTCCGGGCCATCCGCTGCCACAACGCCTACCCGGCCTGGGAGGGCGACGGGTGGTCGCGCCCGCTGCCGCGCACCGCCGAGCGGCCCAGGGGCGACGACGCCGCGCCGCCGATCGACACGCTGGTCGAGCGGGTCTGCTGGGAGCAGCTGCGCCCGCCCGCGCTGATCTTCTCGCCGGGCGACGCGCACGGGCGCGCGTGGGAGGCCGACGCCGGCTTCCACGCGCCCGCGCCGCCGGCCGAGCGCGACCTGCGCCGGCAGACCAGGCGCAAGGTCCAGCAGCGCGCGCTCACGCGCGTCGGCATCAGCCGCCGGCGCGGCACCGCCGAGGATGGGCAGCTCTACTCGCCGCTGGTGCTCAGCGAGGTCACGACCCGGCGGGTCTACCGCTGGGGCGATCAGCCGGCCGAGCGCGAGCTGGCCGTGCGCAGCGATAGCCCGAGCCGCTTCATGGGCAGCCTGGCCGCGCCCGACGACTACGATCCGGCGGCGGACCTGCGGGCGATCGGGCACATTGGCGGGCGCACCACCACCGGGCTGGGGCAGGTGCGCCTCCAGGCCAGCCCGCTGCCGGCCGAGCGCGGCGAGGACGTGCGCGCGCGCGTGGCCGAGCTGACCCGGCTGTTCCGCACGCGCGCCGCGATCTACCGGGCGCTGGGCGGGGCGGGCTGGCAGCTGGCCGAGTCCGCCGCGCTGTTCACGGTCGACCTGCTCTCCGACGCGATCCTGCTCGAGCAGGGCTGGCGGCCGACCATGGTGCTGACCGCCGAGATGCTGCGCGAGGCGGCCGGCCTCACGTCGCGGGTCGAGCTGCTGCGCGCGTTCGCCGGCTACGGCTACACCGGCGGCTGGCACGTCACCTGGGACGCGCCGAAGCCCAGCGCGGTGTGCACGCTCATGGGCGGCGTGTTCGTGTTCCAGGCGCCCGACGGGCTGACCGCCGACGAGTACGAGCGGCTGGCCGACCTGCAGCTCGACGGGCTCGGCGAGCGGCGGCCGGAGGGCTACGGCCAGGCGCGCGTGTGCGATGAGTTTCACGTCCAGGCGGCGTTCGGGGTGGGCTAGCGCTCTTGTCGGGCAGGGGCTTGGGACTTGGGACTTGGGGCTTGAGACTGGGGGCTGGCGATCCCGACACCCCTTGCCTGGTATCGGGGTTTCGGCTTTTAACGACGCGAATACGATCGACGCAGCCTCTGCCTTGTTCTGGCCTCATCCCCGGCGGGTTGCGAGGTTGCGGCGGAGCCGCAACCTCGCAACCCGGCAAGAATCACCCCCTCCCTGGCAGGGGAGGGGGCAGGGGGTGGGGTTCGTAAGATACGGGATGACTCATGGAAAAGAATCCCCCTCTCCCGCCGCACGGGAGAGGGGGGGCAGGGGGGTGAGGGCACATGGAGAACCCAGATGACCTGCAGCGCGAGCTGGAGCTAAGCCGGGCGATCGCCGCGCAGCGCGACAGGCTGGTGCGCACGGCCAACCGCACCGTGCTGCTGCTGGCGCCGCGCACGCGCCTGAAGGAGAACCAGATCCGCAACGTCGTCAACGTCGCCGGCAGCGCCGGGTCGATCGAGGCGCTGCTGAACTTCATCCGCTACCAGATCGCGCGCGAGTCGGCCTGGCGCGAGAAGAATGTGTCGCAGGAGCTGGATCGGCAGCGCGCCGAGCTGATACATCGCGGGGTGCTGCCCGGCGACTACGGCCAGCGCGATTTCGGCCACCAGGTGATCGAGGATATCCAGGGCGAGGTGCGCGCGGCGGCCGTGCGCGCGATCGCGCTGCTGCGCCGACCGCTGGCCGGGGCCGCCGACGACCCGGCGCTGCTCGATCAGATCGAGCGCCGGCTGGCCGAGGAGTACCTGGGCTACCTCAACCGCGCGTTCTACTACTGCGTCAAGGTCGAGGGCGGGCACGGCGCGCTCGAGACGATCGTCACGCGCAAGGAGCCCGGCAATGCCACACTCTAGCGAGCCGCTGTCCTTCGCCGCGCTGCGAAACCAGCTGGTCGTGAGCGGCGAGCTGCTGGCCGAGACGGCGCTGCGGATCGGCGCCGGGCGCGCCGGCGATGCGACCGGCGCCGACCTGCCGGTGCTGCGCGACGCGCTCGGCCGGCCGTTCATCCCCGGCGCGTCGCTCAAGGGCGCGCTGCGCGCGCGCCTGGAGGGGCTGATCCGCGCGGTCGCGCCCGGCCAGGCGCTCGACCTCGAGCAGATCGAGCGCCGCACGCGCGAGCAGGTTCGCCCGCTGAGGGAGCGCGCGCGCGACGACGCCGAGCTGAGCCGCGCGATCTGGCAGATGTCCACCATGATCGACCTGACCTTCGGCTCGCCCGAGCTGGCCGGCCGGCTGTTCGTCAAGGACGCGCAGCTAGCCGGCGAGCGCTGGGCGGGCCGGCACGAGGTCCGCAACGGCGTGGCGATCAACCGCGACACCGAGACGGCCGAGGAGGGCCTGCTGTACAGCTACGAGGTCGCGCCGGCCGGCACGCGCTTCGAGTTTGAGCTGGCGCTGGAGAACGCCGATCCGTGGCAGCTCGGCATGCTGCTGCTGGCGCTCAAGCCGTGGGAGCGCGGCGAGGTTGCGATCGGCGGCTTCCGCTCGCGCGGGCTGGGCCGGGTCCGGCTGCTGACCCGCGCGCGGCGCTACTGCGAGATCGATTCGGTCGACGCGATCGTCGACCTGCTGGCCGGCGGGATCGCCAGGGCCGGGCGCGACGTCTCCGAGCAGCAGGAGCGCGAGTGGATCGGCGCGTTCCGCGACCGGCTGGCCGGGCTGGCCCCCGCGGCGGAGGTGAGCGATGCATAAGGCGACCTACCTCGAAGGCCGGGTCGAGCTGACGATCGAGCCGGACGGGCCGATCCTGATCAAGGCCGGCGAGAGCGGCGGCGGCGAGCCGACCCGGCCGGACATGGAGTTCGTGCGCACGCGCTTCCGCGGCGCGCCGGCAGCGCCGCCCGACGACTCGCGCGCTCGCCAGGCCGATCAGATCTACCTGCCCGGCCCGTCGCTCAAGGGCGTCGTGCGCGCGCAGGCCGAGCGGATCGCGCGCACGCTCGACAGCGACGCGCTGCAGCAGGAGAGCCTGGCGCGCCGCCAGGAGCTGGACCGCCGCGAGTGGCAGGCGCTGGTGCGGCGCGAGCAGGCGCGCGCCCGCGCCGAGGGCCGACCCGAGCCGGCCGAGCAGGATCTGCGCTCGAAGCAGGCGCGGCCGGACGCGAAGCTTCCGCTGGCCGACAACCCGCTGGCCGACGCCTACCAGCGCGCCGCCGAAGACGAGAAACAGAAGGAGGACGACCGGTTCCACGAGGAGGCGCAGTACCGCGGGATCGAGGACATGCGCTACAGCTCCGGCCGCTACGTCGAGTCGATCCGCGGCAGCCTGAGGGACTACCCCGAGCGCACCGCGATCATCTACCGGCGCTCGTCGCTGGTGAGCCAGATCTTCGGCCACACCGGGCTGGCCGGGCGGGTGCGCTTCGCCGACGCCTACGGCCAGGGCGTGGTCACCGAGGAGCGCAACGGCGTGGCGATCGACCGGATCTACGGCTCGGTCGCGGTCGGCCCGTTCAACTACGAGGCTGTGATCGCCGGCCGCTTCCCGACCTCGGTCGACTTCAAGAACGTCACGCTGGCGCAGCTGGCGCTGCTGGGCCTGGCGCTGCGCGACCTGGCCGAGGGCCGGATCGCGCTGGGCTTCGGCAAGTCGCGCGGGATGGGGCGCGTGCGCGCGACGTTCGGCAGCCTTGAGCTGCGCTACCCCGCCTGCGAGCCGTCCGGCGGCTGGCTGCGGCTGCTGGGCGGGCGCAAGATCGTCGAGATCGGCCGGCTGGCCGGCGTCGGCGCGTTCGAGCCGCAGTCGCCCTACGACTTCCCGGAGGACGACCAGGTCGACCTGCCGGCCGGGCTGGCGTACCGGCCCGACGAGGAGCGCGGCATGGGCACGCTGCTGCGCGCGGAGGGACACGAGGCCGTGAGGTCGATCTGGCGGGCCTGCATGCCGGCCTGGAAGCGCGCGATCGGGTGGGCGCCATGAGCGAGCAGGGCTACAGCTACCGCCGGCGCGGCCAGAGCGCGGCCGAGCTGCGCGCGCTGATCGAGCGCTACGTGCCGGCCGGCGCGATCTTCGGCGGCGACCTGGTCGCGCTCGCCGACGACATCCGCTCGTTTGGGCCGGGTGATATGCGCCCGCTCGACGCGCTTGACGACTGGGATTTCGGCCACGCCTTCTGCGCCGAGGCCGAGCTGCGCTGGCGCCGCGCGGCGGATGGCTTCGACGTGCTGCTGCTGACCGAGCAGGAGCGCGCCGAGTTCGCGCCGGGCGAGCAGGTCGGCCAGCCCTGGGCGCTCAGGCGCCCGAGCGAGGACCTGCGGATCATGCTCGACCGGCCGAAGGGCGCCCGGCTGAGCTTCGTCCAGTACCTCGCCCCCAACCAGGCGGTGCAGTTCGTGCGCTACAGGGAGGTCGGCCCATGAGCTTTCAGCGCGACCGCGGCGAGCGCGGGCCGAGCGAGCCGCCGCTGCCGAAGCCCTACGAGTTCGTGCCGCTGGCGCCGGGCCACGTGCCGAAAGGCCAGCCTGCCGGGCACCAGCGCTTCCAGCAGCTGGGCGGGACGCTCTCGGGCACGCTGGTGGCCCGCTCGCCCATACACGTCGCCTCGGGGCTGCTGGAGCCGACGCGCGACCGGCAGTACCCGATGGTCAAGGCGCACTTCCGCACCGGCGGCGCCCCGGCGATACCGGCCACCTCGCTGAAGGGCTGCATCCGCAGCATCCTTGAGGCGATCAGCCGGTCGGCCGTGCACGTCACCCGCACGCGCGACCTGCCGCGCGAGGCCGAGCCGTCGCGCGCGCCGGACCGGCTGGACGTGGCGCAGCGGATCTTCGGCGCGCTGGGCTACCAGGGCCAGGTGCGCTTCGCCGACGCGCGGCTGGAGGACGGCGAGCCGATCATCGTCCCGACGCCGCAGCTGTTCCGGCCGCGGCCCGAGGCGACCGACACCTACTTCGACGGCCGGCAGCCGCGCGGGCGCAAGTTCTACATGCACGGCGCGCTGGCGCCGGGCGACCTGCCGCTCGAGGCGTGCCCGCCCGACAGCCGGTTCGGCTTTCGGATGGACTTCGAGAGCCTGACGCCCGGCGAGCTGGGGCTGCTGCTGATCGCGCTGGGGCTGGACGAGACCTACCGGCTGTGGCCGAAGCTGGGCGGCGGCAAGCCGGCCTGCCTCGGCACGATCGAGCTTGCCGACGCGCGCCTGGCGACGCTCGACCCGCGCGCAGCCTATGTCGAGCTGGAGGCCGAGCCCGCGCCGCGCGCGATCGGCCCGCTGCTGCAGGCCGCGCGCGCCGAAGGGCTGGTGCTGGAGCCGCAGCTCCGGCGGCTGGCCGAGCTGCTGCGCTGGCCGCGCCCGGATCGGGCGTGCCCTGATAGAAGCTATTAAGACTACTCTCAGGATTATCATCCGCAGATAGCGTGGGTACTGCGGATAAAGGGTTGCTGAGCGCACACGCTATCCGCATAATCCGCGTTATCCGCGGATCAAATCGAGCTGAGCGCACACGCTATCCGCATAATCCGCGTTATCCGCGGATCAAATCGAGCTGAGCGCACACGCTATCCGCATAATCCGCGTTATCCGCGGATCAAATCGAGCTGAGCGCACACGCTATCCGCATAATCCGCGCTATCCGCGGATCAAATCGAGCTGAGCGCACACGCTATCCGCATAATCCGCGTTATCCGCGGATCAAATCGAGCTGAGCGCACACGCTATCCGCGTTATCCGCGTTATCCGCGGATCAAATCGAGCGAATGAGCGCACACGCTATCCGCATAATCCGCGTTATCCGCGGATCAAATCGAGCTGAGCGCACACGCTATCCGCACCATCCGCGCTATCCGCGGATCAAATCGAGCTGAGCGCACACGCTATCCGCACCATCCGCGCTATCCGCGGATCAAATCGAGCTGAGCGCACACGCTATCCGCATAATCCGCGTTATCCGCGGATCAAATCGAGCTGAGCGCACACGCTATCCGCACCATCCGCGCTATCCGCGGATCAAATCTCAAGAGGAGCAGCCATGACGCGCATCCACGTCACAGCCGCCGCACTCGCGGCCGACCTGGCCGGCGCGCGGGTCGACCCGAACGAGGCCCAGAAGGCGCTGGCCTACCTGCGCACGAAGCGCGACGAGCGCAAGTTCTTCGAGTACCTGCGCGCGATCGCCTACGACGGCCGCGCGGTCGTCCGCTCGGGCCAGACGCTGGGCCACTACCGCGAGCTGCTGGCCGCCAGCGAGCGCCACCTGCGCGGCCTGCCGGCCGACCAGATGGCCGAGGCGCTCGGCTGGGCCATCCGGCTGCTGCGCTACTACCGCGCCGTGCCGGACGCCCAGATCGCTCGCCCGGCGAACGCCCGGCCGCTCGCGAGTGTGGCGGTCGGCCAGGCGCCGCAGCTGGCCGGCCCGCGGCTGCCCGCCGTCGGCGACAGCTTCCTCGGCCGGGTCGTGGCCGCCGACGCGAGCGCGGTGCTGGTCGAGGTGCCCGGCTTCGCCGACGAGCAGGCGATCGGGATCATCAAGGCCGATCAGCTTGGCGGCAAGCGCTTCGCGGCCGGCAACGCCGCGCGGGTCGAGGTGATCGGCGCGCGGCAGCTCAGGAGCGGCAAGACGATCGTCGAGCTGCGGCCGAGCACAAAGCTAGAGCGCTGAGGGCATGCGACCGGCCCGCGCCGCGCGGCCCATAGCGATGAGCGGAGCAAAGCGCTACCTGACGGCATCCACGCACTCGCGCGCCCCGGCGCTGATCTGATCGAACGCGCCCGCCGCGACGAGCTTGCTCGACACCAGGTTGCCGCCGATGCCGAGCGCTGCCGCGCCCGCGTCCAGGTACTCGCGCGCGTTCGCCGCGCTCACGCCGCCGGTCGGCACCAGCTTGAGAAACGGCAGCGGCGCCAGCACATCCTTCAGGTAGCGCGGCCCGAACGACTGCGCCGGGAACAGCTTGACCAGCTGCGCGCCGGCCTCGTGGGCGTCCAGCAGCTCGGTCGGCGTCAGCCCGCCCGCCAGCGCCAGCGTGTCGCGGTTGACGCAGGCCGCGATCACCTGCCGGCGCACGGCCGGCGTCACCACGAACTGCGCGCCGGCGTCGATCGCCGCGCCGGCCTCCTCGGGCCGCAGCACCGAGCCCACGCCGACGCAGGCCGCGTCGCCCAGCGCCCGCCGGGTCGCCGCGATCGCCTCGATCGCGCCCTTGCCGGTGAGCGTGAACTCTAGCACGCGCACGCCGCCGGCCACCAGCGCCCGCGCCAGCTCCACCGCCCGATCGTACTCGGCCAGCCGCACGATCGCGACGATCTTGTGCTCGAGGATGCTGTCGATTGCGCTCATCTGCTTCCCCTTCTTAGTCTTTGGTCCTCGACAAGGTGACAAGGTGACAAGGTGACAAGGTGACAAGGGGCTTGGGATTTGGGACTTGGGATTTGCTCCATCGTCCATCGTCTTTGATACCCTGGTCCTTGGTCCTTGGTCCTTGGTCCTTGGTCCTTGGTCCTTGGTCCTTGGTCTATCGTCTATCGTCCATCGTCTTTGATACCTTGGTCGTTGGTCGTTGGTCGTTGGTCGTTGGTCCTTGGTCGTTGGTCCTTGGTCCTTGGTCCTTGGTCCTTGCGTTGGTCCTTGGCCGGTCTCGGCCTTGGTCCTTGGTCCTTGGTCCTTGGTCTATCGTCTATCGTCCATCGTCTTTGATACCTTGGTCGTTGGTCGTTGGTCCTTGGTCCTTGGTCCTTGGTCTATCGTCCATCGTCCTTGGCTCCTCACCTCGCCACGTCGTGCCGCTCCTGCGCCTCGGCCGCGCTCAGCTCGGCCCGCGTCGTGAGCACGCGGTCGCCGTGCTGCGAGAGCGCGATCGCCGCCAGCGCCACGCCGCGCCGCAGCCCCGCGGCGGGGTCGCCGTCGAGCCAGCCGTCGAGCGCGCCGGCCGCGAAGGCGTCGCCGCTGCCGATCCGGTCGACGATCTGGACCGGCAGCGCGGGCCGGCGGGCGAACGTGTCGCCTCGCAGCAGCGCCGCGCCCTGCTCGCCGAAGGTGCAGAAGATCGCGCCGGCCCGGCTGATCCCCTGCAGGCCGGCCATCAGCTCGCGCGGCTCGCCGCGGCAGCCGAACAGCAGCGCCGCGTCCGCGCTCTTGCAGAACAGCAGGTCGGCCTCGGCGATCAGCGGCCGCAGCCGCGCCCCGGCCGTCGGGGCATCCCAGAGCTTGGCGCGGTAGTTCACGTCGAAGCTGACGGCCACCCCCGCCGCGCGCGCGCGCCGGATCGCCTCGGCCAGGATCGCGTAGCAGCTCTCGCTCAGCGCGGCGGTGATGCCGGTCAGGTGCAGCAGGCGCGTGTCGAGCAGGTAGTCCCAGTCGACGTCGTCGACGGTCATGCGCGCGGCTGCCGAGCCGGCGCGGTCGTAGATCACCTGGATCGAGCGCGGCTGGGCCGCGTACTCGATGAAGTAGGTGCCCAGCCGCTCGCCGGGCGCGCGCCGCACCGCCGACACGTCCACGCCGTCGGCGCGGTAGGTCCGCAGCACGGCGTTGCCCAGCGCGTGGTCGGGCAGCCGGCCGACCCAGCCGCAGCGCCGGCCCAGCCGCGCCAGCGCCACGCACACGTTGCCCTCGGCGCCGCCGATCTCGACGTCGAGCGCGCGCGCGTCGTCCAGCCGCGCCCCGGTCGGCACGCTCAGCCGCAGCATCGCCTCGCCCAGGCTGACGACGTCGAAGCGCGCGGGTTGCCGTTCTTCAGTCATGGTGATTCCTACGTTCCCCTCGCCATTCAGTCCACAGTCCGCACTCCGCAGTCTACCGCTGCTGCCAGCTGCCGGCTGCCGGCTGCTCAGTCCGCAGCCCCCACAACCTGCACGCAGGCGGCCCCGGCCGCCGCCGCCCGCGCCACCGGCTCGCCGACCGCCTGCGGCCCGCCCGGCAGCGGCAGCGCGGCCAGCTCGTCGCTGTGCTGGTTCGCCACCAGCGCGAAGCGGCCGCCCGGCGCGAGCGCGAAGTTGCGCGGCCACCTGCCGCCGCACGGCCGGATGGCCGCGCGATCGAGCCGCCCATCCGGCGCGACGTCGAAGACCGCCAGGCTGTCGTGGCCGCGGTTCGAGACGTACAGGCGCTCGCCCGACGGCGCGATGTGGATGTCGGCGACGTAGCTCTCCGGCGCGCCCGCCGGCAGCGTGTCGAGCGCCTGCAGCTCGCGCAGCGCGCCGCTCGCCGCGTCGTAGTCGTACATGGCCACGGTGTTGTCCAGCTCGTTCGCGACGTACGCGCGCCGCCCGCCGGGGTGGAACGCCATGTGCCGCGGGCCGGCGCCCGGCCGCGCAGCGGCCTGGCCGTGCGGGATGAGCTTGCCGGCCGCACGGTCGAGCGCGTACACCAGCAGCTGGTCCAGCCCCAGGTCGGCCACGATCACGAAGCGCCCATCCGGCGTGAGCGTCGCCGAGTGCGCGTGCGGCCCCTCCTGCCGCGCCGGGTTGGGGCCGCTGCCGCGGTGCTGCGCCAGGTCGGTCAGCTCGCCCAGCGAGCCGTCGGGCAGGATCGGCAGCACGCCGACGCTGCCGCTGCTGTAGTTCGACACGATCAGCCAGCCGCCGGCCGCGTCGAGCAGCAGGTGGCAGGGGTCGTCGCCGCCGCTGGGCTGCTGGTTGACAGCGCGCAGCGCCAGGGGCGCGCGCTCCAGCCCGCAGGCCCAGACCGAGCCGGGCGCGCCGCTGGCCTGGCTCGTCTCGCCGACGGCGTAGAACCAGCGCCGGTTCGGGTGGACCACCAGGAACGAGGGGTTGGCGACCCCGGCGAGCGACCCGCGCGGCGTCAGCGCGCCGGTCGCCTGGTCGAAGTCGAGCGCGTGAATGCCCGGCCGGTCGGCCGCAGCATAGCCGCCGACGAGCAGCAGTTCCGCTGTCATCAAGCTCTCCTTTCCTGAGTGGGGATGAGGCGAGGCTGCGCCCCACCCGCATCCCCTGCGGGGGTGGAATGTTCGTTCATTGGCGTACCGGCGCGCCGGGTCGCCCCGCCCTCTCCCGTTCCGGGAGCCGAGGGCAGCGGGCGCGGCGCGCTGGCGCACCATCGAGCCTCACCAGTTCGTGACCGAGCCGTCGCGCCGGCGCCAGTGCGGCGCCTCCCAGAACTGCCACGCCTGCGCCTCGGCCAGCTGCTCGTCGAGCTCGACGCCGAGCCCGGGCGCGGTCGGCACCGGGAAGGAGTCGCCCACCAGGCGCGGCTGGACCGGGAACAGCACGTCGGCGTCGTTCAGGCCGGACTTGCCGTAGTACAGATTCTCGGACTGCGTCACCCGCACCTCCTGCCAGGCGAAGTTGGGCACCGCCGCGGCCATGTGGATCGTGGCCGCCGTACAGATCGGGCCAAGCGGGTTGTGCGGCATCAGGTCGATGTAGTGCGCCTCGGCCCAGCCGGCCACCTTCATCGCCTCGGTGAACCCGCCGACGTTGCAGATATCCACGCGGGCGAAGTCGGTCAGGTGCCGCTCGATGTAGGGCAGGAACTGCCACTTGCTGGCGAACTCCTCGCCGACCGCGAACGGGATGCCGGTGAGCTTGCGCAGCGCCTCGTAGGCCTCGGGCGTCTCGTCGCGGATCGGCTCCTCGATGAAGTCGAGCGTGCCCATCGGCATGCGCTGGCAGAACGAGGCCGTCTCGGCGATCGACAGGCGGTGGTGGTAGTCGATACCGAGCACCAGCTCGCCGCCGATCGCCTCGCGCGCCTTGACCAGCCACTGCGCGGTGTAGCCGATGCTCTCGCGCGGCTCGAAGATGTCGGGCGCCTCGGGCTGCCGCGGCATCAGCGTCCCGGTGCGGATCACCCGCCAGCCGTGCGCCCACAGCATCTGGATGCTCTCGAGCATCTGCTCGCCGGTGCTGCCCGATGCGGTCGCGAAGCACGGGATGGTGTCGCGCTGCTTGCCGCCCAGCAGCTGGTAGACCGGCACGTTCAGGGCCTTGCCGGCGATATCGTGCAGGGCGATATCGATCGCGCTCTGCGCCGCCAGCAGCACGCGCCCGCCCTCGAAGTACTGGCTGCGGTACAGCTCCTGCCAGATCCGGCCGCGCTGCAGCGCGTCTTTGCCGATCAGAATCTCGCGGAAGTGCTTGAGCGCGCCGAGCACGGCCAGCTCGCGCCCGCTCAGGCCCGCCTCGCCCAGGCCGTAGATGCCCTCGTCCGTCTCGACCTTGACGATCAGCTGGTTGCGGTTGCCTACCCACACCGGGTAGGACTTGATGTCGGTGATACGCATGAGTCGTAGCTCCATCTAGCCCAGGTCGGCGGTAGGGGCGTTCAATCGAACCTGGGTCGGCGGTCATGAGTCATCCCGTATGTTACAAACCCCACCCCCTGCCCCCGCCCCTGCCAGGGGCGGGGGTTTCTTTTTCGTGGGTGTGGCGCGGCGGCTTTGCCGCCGCGCCACACCCACGAACGATCGCCCCCGCTCCCCGCGGGGGAGCGGGGGTCGGGGGTGAGGGGGATGAATCATGACGGCAGTCACTCCAGATCGTGCTCCCACCCCAGCACGCGCTGGGCCTTGCCGCAGTCGAAAAAGCCGTTGTGGCCTGACAGATCGCCGCGGATCGGCGTGTCGGGGTAGCGCTGGCGCGCCAGCTCGAGCGAGGGCGCGGGCATCGCCGTGCGCGGCGCGGTGATATAGAACACCTCGTGGCCGCGCACGTCCGCCGTCACGGCCAGCAGGCAGGCCCGGCTGGCGGCCGACAGCAGCGTGTAGGCCCACAGGTGCCGCGCCGCCACCTCGCCGGCGAGCGACGAGAACTGGACGGCGCGCTCGCGGCTCTCCACCAGCCCGTGGAAGCGCAGGCTGGCGATCCGCATATCCGCGAAGCGGCGCGCGAAGGCGTCGGCCTGCTGCTCCATCACCCACTTCGACAGGCTGTAGGGGTCCTCGGCATAGGTCGGGTGCCGCTCGTCCACCGGAAAGTAGTCGTAGCGCGGCGCGCGGCTGAACACGCCGCCGATCGCATTGATCGACGAGGCCAGGCACACCCGCTGGATGCCCAGCGTCGCCGCCGCGCTGAGCGCGTTGTAGCTGCCGGCGGTGTTGTCGATGTACACCACCGAGTCGGGATGGTTTGCCGGCGAGCGGTGCGCGGCCAGGTGGATGACCGCGTCGCAGCCGCGCAGGGCGGCCACCAGCTCGCCGAAGCTGCGCACGTCGGCGACAAGGTGCGTCGGCATGAGCGCCGGGCGCGGCTGCGGCATGGGCGGCAGCGCCCGGTCGATGCTGACCACGGCGTGCCCCTGCTCGAGCAGATACGGGATGAGCGTGCGCCCAAGCTCGCCATTCCCGCCGGTGACTGCGATGTTCATGGCCCTCTTTTTCTATTCAGCCCCTCGCGTATGCGCCGATCGTGCACCAGAGCGCCCCTCGCCCATCCCGCCCCCAGGCCCGGCACCCTACGGGCGCGGGTTTTCCGGCGCCCCGAGCTGCCCCGCCTTCGCCTCGATCGCCAGCACGCTGCTGAACGCATCGTTCATGTGCGCCAGCATCAGCAGCCGGGCCTGCGGCGCGTTGCGCTCGCGCAGCGCCTCGGCGATCAGCAGGTGGTAGCGCACGGCGCGCGGGGTCATCCCAGGCTCCGTCGACGTCAGCTTGCGGCCCTCCAGGAACAGGTCGCTCACGCTCTCGATCATACGGTAGAGCACCGAGTTGTGCGCGGCCGCGGCGATCCGGCGATGGAACTGCACGTCCGGCTCGACAAAATCCAGGCCCTGCTGCGCTTCCTCCTCCATCTGGCGGGCCAGCCGCTCGATCTCGGCCAGCTCCGCCGCGCTGCCGCGCTCGGCCGCCAGCGCGGCTAGCTCCGGCTCCAGGATGCGGCGCGTCTCGGCCAGCGCCACGATCAGCCCGATGCTCACATCCTGCAGGTAGTCCGCCACGTCGGCCGCGCGGCGCGGGCCGGTGACGAAGACGCCGCGCCCGTGCTCGATCTTCACCAGCCCGATCGACTGGAGCGAGCGCAGCGCCTCGCGCACCGAGCCGGTGCTGGCGCCAAGCTCCTTGGCGAGCTGCGCGATGCTGGGCAGCCGCTCGCCCGGCAGCCACTCGCCCCGCCGAATCCGCTGCTTGAGCTCGTCGAAGACGACCTGAAAGACCGGGTTGCCCTGGGCGGCCGCCTCGTCGCGCCGGATCGCCGGCGCGAGCGCGCGACCGTGGTCGACTGGTGGATCTGGCAATGGTGTCATCTGCAACTCTACTTAAACGTCAGCTCCCAGATCGCGCTGCCCGAGCTGAACTCGAGCACGTACAGCCGGTTCTCGATCAGCACCGCGTCGATCGGGTTCTTGAACCCGCGCGCGATCTGGCTGGTCACCGCCTCGTAGTCGTCGCCGCGCTTGGTCAGCCGGAGCTGCAGCAGGTCCTGGCCGCGATCGGTGAGCGTGCCGCCGGCCGCGCCCCAGCTCAGCAGGAACGCGCTCAGCGTCTCGCCGTCGCCGCGCAGGTCGGCCGGCATCTTGGCGTCGTCGGCGAACACCAGCCCCAGCGGCGAGCGGTGCGGCGTGAGGCTGCGCAGCGGCCTGCCCTCGGCGGCGGCGTCGTGCTGCTGGCCGTCGTCGCCGCGGTACTGCGCCGCGTCCGGCCCGAGGTTCGCCAGCGGGTCGGTGAACGCGCCCGGCGGCTTGGGGAAGCCGGGGTCGTTGCGATAGGCGCCGAGCTGCACCGCCGTGAAGTCCGGCTGCAGGCGCTTGTCCTTGGCGCTGTCGTAGTCGGCGCGCTGCTGCGGGTTGTCCTGGTCGCCGAAGCGCCACGGGAAGCCGTAGTGCCGCCCCGCGCGCAGCCAGTTCAGCTCGTCGGGGTAGTCGGCGTCGGGGCCGTTGTCGCCCGCGAACAGCTCGCCGTTCGGCGCGAAGGCCGGGTCGTAGGAGTTGCGCACGCCGTCGGCGAACAGGTAGGGCTGCAGCGCGGCCTGGTCATTCGGCAGGCGTAGGTCGCGCGCGTCGGCCGGGAGCCGGAAGATCGCCGAGGTCAGCGGAACCTCGCGCACGTCGCGGAAGCTGTAGTTGTTGTGCTCGACCTCGCCGTGGTCGGTGCGCGAGCCGCTGTTGACGAACACCGAGGCGCCGTCGGGGCTGACCGCGATGCCGTTGAACAGGTGGTCGAACGGCGTGCTGCTCAGCGGGTACGGCGCGGTCGCGGCCAGCGTCTCCCAGCTGAAGCCCCCGCCGGCTGCCGGAGCGCCCCTGCGGATCAGCGCCTGGGTGCGCGTCTTGCCGACCGCGCGGTTGGCCACGACGAACAGCGTCCCGTCCGGCCCGAACGCCATGCCCGACGGGACGCCGTCCGTGAAGATCGCGGTGCTCTCCAGCAGCTTGGTCGGGCCGGCCGAGCCGGCCGGGTCGACCCGGTAGAGGCCATTGGCGGCGTTCAGGATGTACAGCGCCCCGTCGGCCGGGCTGCGCGCCAGGCGGATGCTGCCGCCCTCGACATCGGCGACTTTGCGCAGCTCGATGCCGCTGCGCAGCAGCACCGGGCCGCCGGCGACGGGCTGCAGCTCGACCTTCGTGCGGGCGTGCGGCGCGGTCGGGGCCGC
Organism: Candidatus Ribeiella danica; assembly: GCA_016717335.1. GTDB lineage: Bacteria > Chloroflexota > Chloroflexia > Chloroflexales > Roseiflexaceae > Ribeiella > Ribeiella danica. Next base: position 517,822 of record JADKFS010000019.1, on the reverse strand, counting down.
CGCGGTCGGGGCCGCCGCGGCTGGCGTGCTGGCGGCGGGTGCGGCCGGCTGGCATCCGGCGGCGAGCGTGGCCGCGATCAGCAGCGCGAGCAGCGCGCCCAGCCGAGCACTACGCTGTGTGTTCAATCGTCGGTGATTGATGATCGTGTCTCCGTAGCTATCCTGCCTATTCGCGAACATTCGCGCAATTCAACGCTGTGGTGGGGTTTGCCCTTCCCAAGCCCCGCCCGTTTAGCTCTGCAGCGCGCGGTGCACGATCGCGCCCTGGTGGTTCGCGTCCAGCGCCAGGACCCGCTCGAAATGGTGCTGCGCCTCCGCGCCGTCGCCCAGGCCGAGCGCCCCGAGCGCGATCATGTAGTGGCAGTGGGCACGGTTGCGCGCGCGCAGGTCTTCGTCGAACACCAGGAACGTGGGCAGCGACACCGCGAAGTAGTCCACCACGACCTCGTCGTCGAGGTGCGCCTGCCCGTAGTCGACCAGCTTCCGGAAGATCTCGCGCGCCTGCGCGCCGCGCCCCAGCTTCTGCCGCGCCAGCCCCTGGTAGAAGATCATGTCGGGCGGCTGGTCGTTGTAGTACATCGCCGATGCCGGCTCGCTCAGCCCGGTCGAGGCCCGCTCGAAGCACGATCGCGCCCGCGCCGGGTCGCCCGCGCCCTCCCACGCCAGGCCCAGGTAGTAGTAGACGTTGTTCTCCTGCGCGTTCGGCAGCTTGCCCTCGCCCAGGTTCGGCGGGTACTCCAGCGCGCTTTCTAGCAGCCCCAGCGCCCGCCCGTGCGCGCCGGCCGCGATCAGCGCCCTGGCCTGCTCGACCAGGCAGACCACGTACTGCCCGGTGGTCTTGCCCTCGCCGCCCTCCCAGGGGTGGAAGCGGCGCCGCAGCAGCGCGGCGTGGGCCTGCTCGTGCCGCCCGAGCGTGTTCAGCAGCGTGATCTGCTCGATCGTCAGGTCGTCGCGCCGCTCGACCAGCGCGGGGTGCCGCTCCAGCAGCGCCAGGCGCTCGGCCGGCGCGCGGTTGAGCTTCTTCTCGAGCTGGTCGAGCTCGAACAGCACCCGCGCGTCGTCGGGGTTCAGCTCGAACGCGCGCGCGTAGGCCGCCCGCGCCCGCTCGGCGTCGTGCAGCTTGTTGTAGTAGGCCAGCCCCAGGTTGCGCTGGGCCGTCGGGAAGCCCGGGTCGAGCGCGGCCGCGCGCTCCCAGCAGGCGATCGCCTCGGCGTAGCGCCGGTGCGCGTACCAGAAGTTGCCCAGGTAGTACGGCGCCCGCGCGTCATCCGGGTTGGCCGCGATCGCGCGCTCTAGCGTGGGCACGCTCTCCAGCCGGTGCGGGAAGCAGTAGTCGGGCGGCAGCGCGGCCGCGCGGCGCAGCGCCTCGGCCGCCCCGGCCGTGTCGCCGCGCTGCAGCGCGCAGTCCGCCAGGAAGTACGCCGCCAGCGGGTCGTCGCCCGGCGCGGCCGCCAGCGCGGCCGCCGCGTCGTCGAACAGCCCGGCGTGCATGTAGTCCAGCGCGATCTCGACGCAGGCGTGGGCGCCGCGCCGCCCCTGCGGCATGTCGCCGGCCGCGGGCTCGCCGGCCAGCAGCCGCCGCTCCCACAGCGCCCCGGCGTCCATCACGTCCAGCTCCAGCGCCAGCGCGACCTCCCGCAGCGCCTGGTCGGCGCGCCCCTGCCGCCGCAGCAGCGCGATCTTGAGCTGGCGCGCGCGGTGGTGCGACCAGTTGCGCCGCAGCGCGCTGCTGGCCAGCTCGAGCGCCTGGGCCTCGTCGCCCGCGCGGGCCGCCAGGCGGGCCAGCTCGAAGAAGGCCGAGTCCTGCCAGGCGGCGCTCCAGGCCGCCTTGTAGAACGCGTCGAACGCCTCCTGCGAGCGGCCCTGCATCCGCAGCGCCAGGCCCAGGTTGTAGAACGGCTCGCCGTCGTACGGGTTCGGGTTGCGGCGCGTCAGGCTCTCGATCGCCTTGCGAAAGTACGGCTCGGCCTCGGCGAACTTGCCGCGCCGGTACAGCAGCAGCCCCATGGCGTTGTTGCAGCGGCTGTCGAGCGGGTCGCGGCGCAGCGCCTCCTCGTAGTACGGCTCGGGCGCGTAGGTGGCGTGGCGGTACTGCTCCAGGTGCAGCCCGTTCAGGAACAGCTCCTCGTTCGACGCGATCTCGGCCGGCGGGCGCGCCGCGGCGGCCGGCGCCGGGATCGGGCCGCGCTCCTTCGGCAGCGGCGTGAACGACGCCAGCTCGCGGCCGCTGCGCGCGTCGAGCGCCCGCAGCGTCAGCTCGGTCGGCCGCGCGCCGGCCGGCAGCCCGACCGTCTCGATCAGCGGCTGCTCCGGCGACAGCGCGGCGCTGGCCTCCCACAGCAGCGCGCCGGCGCGCCGCAGCTCCACCCGCGTCTCGCGCGGGCCGGTCAGGTACACGCCGATCCTGGCCGTGTCGCCGTCGCACTCGAGGTTCAGCACCGCGTCCTTGCTGGCGTTCTTGGCCGGCCCGATCAGCTTGTAGGGCATGAAGATCTGCGTGAAGCGCTTCTCCTCGCCCGGCATCAGCCACGAGAAATCGGGCTGGTTGTCGGTGAACGCGCCGCACATCAGCTCGATGTACGGCCCGTCGTCGTCGGTGAGCTGGCGATCCCAGGCCCGGCCGAAGTCGCCGTTGCCCCAGGTCCACTGCTTCTTGCCGGGCACGACGTGGTGATCGGCGACGTGCAGCATGCCGGCCTGCCGGCCGTGGTCGTAGTCGCCGACGAAGTCGAAGTCGGAGCGGTGCGCCATGTAGGATGTCGGCACCGGGATGTTCTTATAGCGCGAGATGTCCGTGCCGGGCGCGTAGTCGACCTTGTAGTACGTGCCGGTGGCGATCGGGAAGTCCGAGACATCGCGCTTGCCGTGGTCCATCACCGCGTGCACGTCGGGCGGAAAGACCGACTGGTAGTCGTCGTTGACGTGCACGGCCGGGTTGGCCCACCACAGGAACGTCTGCGGCTCGCTGGTGCGGTTGTACAGCTGCACCGCGATCTCGAGGTACGCGCGGTCGGGGTGCAGCGTGAAGCCGTGCATGCCCTTGGTGAAGAACATCCGCTCGATCTCGGAGCACCAGACCGTCGCGCTGCCGTCGGCGTTCTCGACGATCCGCCACTCGACCGGGTCGAACGTGCTCGGGCGGTGGTGCTGCGGCCAGTTGAGCTCGATCCCGCCGGAGATCCACGGCCCGGCCAGGCCGACCAGCGCCGGCTTGATCACGCGGTTGTAGTAGATGAAGTGGTAGCCGTTGGTCTTATCCTGCGCCATCTGCACCCGCCCGCCGATCTCGGGCAGGATCATGATCGTGAGGTAGCGATTTTCGAGGAACACCGCGGTGTAGGGCCGGTCGACCTTTTCGTCGAGGACCCGGTCGATCACCGGGTAGGGGTACACCGCCCCGCTGCTGCCCTGGTAGACGCGCTTCTCCAGAAACATCGGGTTCTTGTCGGGCTGGCCGATGCCGTAGGTCGGCAGCAGCACCGTCTCGGCCCAGGCGCGGGCAGTCGCAGGTCTCGAGATCATATGCGCAAACCCTTCCATAGCGCGCTGCTTGGTGGGGCTTTGGGGAGGGTGATGCCTTCCCCAAAGCCCGCTTCCTCTAACTTAGGTATGCAGCGAGCAGACGCGCGAGCCGCAGCGGCCAGAGCGATCGCAGAGCATGTGAACGCCCCAATTCTCCGAGTCCGCTGCGATCGCCGTGACTCGCTACTACACACCTTGCCGTAGAAGAGATCTAATGACTTCGCCGCCACACACAGGCCGGGGGGAGCCGTGCGGCCCGGCCGCAACAGCACGGGCTAGTTGACAGAGCGCCGCACATAGCCTAGAATTATATCTCCCGATACGAAAACATGCAATATGACGGAGATGAAGGAGGCGCCATTCGACGACACTCATCGGATCTCTTTACCGCAACGTTGCGACCATGGAAGGCAGACCGACGACGGCAGACCGACCAAATAGTTCCGTTGGAGGGCACACAACGACATGATCAAGCTCAAATTGCTGGCCGCGCTCGCAGCACTGATGATCGTGCTGGCGGCGTGTGGTGGCGCTCCGGCCGCCACACCGACCACGGCGCCCGCTGCGCCTGAGGCCACCGCGGCGCCCGCCGCGCAGCCGACCTCCGCCCCCGCCGCCGAGGCGCCCACCGCGGCGCCCGCCGCCGAAGCGCCCACCGCCGCGGCCCCCGCCGCCACCGCTCAGCCGGCGCTCTCCGCCGGCCCGCTGAAGGAAGTCCCTCGCAACCGTACCGTGAACCTGGGCTGGAGCATCACCTCGCCGATTGGGGTGACCAACCCGTGGGCCGTGCCTGGCTACACCCACCAGGAAGGCAACAACATGCTGTGGGAGGGCCTGTACTACTTCGGGATCTTCTCCGATAAAGAGATCCCGTGGCTGGCCGACAGCATGGAGTACACCAAGCCCGACTACACCGAGCTGACGATCAAGCTCAACAAAGACGCGGCGTGGAGCGACGGCACCCCGGTGACGGCCGACGACGTGATCTTCACGTTCGAGGGCCAGAAGAAGAACGACAAGCTGCCCTACCACGCCTCGTTCGACCAGTACATGAAGGAAGCCAAGAAGGTCGACGACAAGACCGTGGTGGTGACCTTCAACATCCCCGCGCCGCGCTTCAAGTTCGAGACGCTGACGCTCAAGTTCGACACCGGCATCCCGATCGTCCCCGCGCACGTGCTGAGCAAGCAGGCCGATGTGAACGCCTTCGCCGGCGGCCTGGACATGCCGCACTCCGGCCCGTACAGCCTGGTGCAGTGGGACAAGAACCAGAAGATCTTCGACCTGCGCGAGGACTGGTGGGCGGCCAAGGCCGGCCGCGAGGCGCTGCCTGAGGTCAAGCGCATCGTCATGGTCAACATCGGCGGCCAGGTCGGCCAGAACATGGACATCGTGGTGCAGCGCGAGGCCAACAACGAGTTCGACGCCATCCTCGACGTGCGCTCCTCGGTCGCCAAGCAGCTGCTCGACTCCAACCCGAAGATCACCTCGCACACCGGCAGCGAGCCGCCGTACGGCTACCTGGACTGGTGGCCCAACTCGCTGTGGATGAACACGCAGATCGAGCCCTACAGCGACGTGCACGTGCGCAAGGCCATGGCGCTGACGATCGACCGCGACAAGATCGACGAGGTGATCTACGACGGCGCGAAGATCGCGACGATCTACCCGTTCCCGCTCTACCCCGGCCTGCAGAAGTTCGTCGACAGCCCCGCGGTCAAGGCGCTCGAGGCCAAGTATAACCCGCGCGAGTTCAACCTCGACAAGAGCGCCCAGCTCATGACCGAGGCCGGCTACACCAAGAACGGCGATGGCCTGTGGGAGAAGGACGGCAAGACGATCTCCGCGGTCATCAACGGCTTCGAGGGCATTCACAGCGACATCGTGCCGGTGCTGGTCGAGATGCTCAGGACCGGCGGCTTCGACGCCGCGGTCAACTTCGGCACCGACGCCCAGCAGAATATGAACGACGGCAAGCCCGGCCTGTACATGTTCGGCCACGGCGCCAGCCTGAAGGACCCCTACGCGGCCTTCGAGCTGTACCACAGCCGCTACAGCGCGGCGATCGGCACCACAGCCGGCAACGGCCGCTATTCGCGCTACAAGAACCCCGAGTACGACGCGATCCTGGACGAGATGGCCCCGCTCGGCGCGGACGATCCCAAGTTCCAGGCCGACGCGGCCAAGGCGTTGGAGATCTACTGGCGGGACGTGCTCGACATCCCGATCATCCAGTGGCTGCACCGCATCCCCTACAACCAGACCTACTGGACCAACTGGCCGACCAAGGACAACGTGGCCGGCGGCACCAACGGCGCCTTCTGGGCGCACACCGGTATGCTGGTGATCACCCAGCTCAAGCCGGCCCAGTAGTCGATCGATCCGATGAGCCGCGCGGCGCACCCGTTGTGCCGCGCGGCTCGCCGCCGACTCGATACGGCGCGGTGACCAGGCCCGCATAGTTTGTGGTATCATGCCGCTACCAGCTCAACTCCGTACCAGCAATGCGCCGCGGCCATTCTGCCGCCACGCGCTCTTCGATGTGGCACCTGGTGACTGAGCACAAGGAATACGACCGTGAGCGTCAGAAGATTGATCCAACGCCTGCTCTTCCTGATCCTGGTGATCTGGGCCGCATCGACGATCACCTTCTTCATCCCGCGGATCTCGCCCAGGAACCCCATCCGCGAGCGCTTCTCCGAGCTGGCGCGCACCGGCGGCTTCTCGCCCGGCGACATGGAGAAGATCATCGCCTCCATGAGCACGAAGTTCGGCCTGGATAAGTCCTTGTGGCAGCAGTACCTCGACTACGTCTCCAGCGTTGCGCGCGGCGACCTGGGCGTCTCGCTCAACAAGTACCCCAAGACGGTCTGGGAGCTGATCGGCGAGTCGCTGCCCTGGACGATCGCGCTGCTGATCGTCACGACGATCCTGGCGTTTGTGATCGGCAACCTGCTCGGCGCGGTGGCCGCCTGGCCGCGCGCGCCCGGCTGGCTGCGCGCCCTCGCCACGCCGTTCGTGCTGATGCAGGGCGTGCCGCCGGTGCTGCTGGCGCTGTTCCTGCTGTTCTTCGTGGCCTTCCGCCTCAAGCTGCTGCCGCTCGGCGGCGCCTACTCGACCGGCAAGATACCGGACTGGTCGTTCAGCTTCTATATGGACGTGATTCGGCACCAGATCCTGCCCGCGCTCGCGATCATCCTGACCGGGGTCGGCGGCTGGTCGCTCTCGATGCGCGGCATGGGCGTGACCATCCAGGGCGAGGACTACGTGAACTTCGCCGAGCACAAGGGCCTGGGCGGCAAGGTGATCTTTCGCGACTACTACCTGCGCAACGCGCTGCTGCCGCAGGTCACCGGCCTGGCGCTGGCGCTCGGCAACATCATCACCTCGCAGATCGTGATCGAGCAGATGTTCGGCCTGCCCGGCCTGGGCACGGTGCTGACCGACGCGATCAAGTCCAACGACTTCCTGGTGATCTACGGCATCGTCCTGTTCATCACCATCGCCGTCGCGACCCTCATGGTGGCGGTGGAGCTGATGTACCCGCTGCTCGACCCGCGCATCCGCGAGAGCTAGAGAGGCCACGATGGCAACCATCGCGCTCCCCCAGTCGCAGTTTCGGCAGCCCAGCAAGCTGACGCTGCTGCTGCGCTACCTGCGCCGCAATAAGAGCCTGGTCTTCGGCCTGCTGATCCTGCTGTTCCTGGTCGGCTTCACCGTGATCGGCCTGCTCGCGGTGGACACCAAGCACGCCTACCCGCTGTCGGTGCGCGGCAAGCAGCCGCCGAGCCTCAAGTACCCGCTCGGCACCGACTTCTTCGGGCGCGACATGCTCGCGGCCATGGTCGTCGGCATGTGGCAGACCGCGCTGATCGGCCTGCTGGCCGGCGGCATCGGCACGCTGATCGGGGTGGTGCTGGGGTTCCTGTCGGCCTACTTCGGCGGCCTGATCGACGCGGGCATCAAGGGCATCTGCCAGATCCTGACGCCCATCCCGGCGTTCCTGATCCAGGTGGTGATCGCCGGCTCGATCGACAAGCGCTCGGTCACGATCTACACGATGGCGCTGGTGGTCATGCTGCTGGCCTGGATGGGGCCGACGCTGGTGATCCGCGCGCAGGTGCTCTCGATGAAGGAGCGCCAGTTCGTCTCGGTCGCCAAGCTCTCCGGCGTCGGCGATGTCGGGATCATCTTCAGCGAGATCCTGCCGAACCTGCTGCCGTTCATCGCGGCGGCGTTCGTGACCCAGGTGTTCGCGGCGGTGTTCACGGCGTTCTACCTCTCGGTGCTGGGCCTGGGCCCGCTGCGCGAGCCGCTGATGGGCAACCTGATCTGGGCCGCGCAGGGCCAGTCGGCCTTCTTCAACGGCTGGTGGTGGTGGCCGCTCTGGCCGGCCGTGGCGATGGTCCTGATCCTCGGCTCGCTGGCGCTGATCAACATGGGGCTCGACGAGCTTGCCAACCCGCGCGTGCGTAGAACGGAGTAACAATGAACCCTGTGCTCGAGATCAACGATCTGCAGGTCTCCTACTATACCGACTCGGGGCGCGCGCGGGCGCTCGACGGCATCACCCTGGCGCTCGAAGCCGGCGAGAAGCTCGGCCTGGTGGGCGAGTCCGGCTCGGGCAAGAGCACGATGGCGCTGGCGATGATGCGCATGATCAAGCCGCCCGGCCGGATCGAGGGCGGCCAGGTGATCGTCGGCGGCACCGACCTGACCAAGCTCTCGGACGAGCAGATGCTCAGGGCGCGCCTGAGCAAGATCGCCTACATCCCGCAGGGCGCGATGAACTCGCTCAACCCGGTGCTGCGGATCGGCCGCCAGATGGTCGACGCGATCAAGGCGCACGACCCCAGGGCCTCGCGGTCCGACGTCCAGGAGCGCTGCATCGAGTCGCTCGAGTCGGTCGACCTCAAGCCCAGCGTGTTCAAGATGTACGCGCACGAGCTGAGCGGCGGCATGAAGCAGCGCGTCTGCATCGCGATCAGCATCCTGCTCAAGCCGCAGGTGATCATCTGCGACGAGCCGACCAGCGCGCTCGACGTGGTGACCCAGCGCCAGGTGATGGAGACGATCGACCGCATCCAGGATCAGATCGGCTGCGCGGTGATCCTGATCGGCCACGACATGGGCCTGATGGCCCAGTTCGTCGATAAGGTCGCGGTGATGTACGCCGGGCGCCTGACCGAGCTGAGCACGGTGCGCGATATGTTCACCGACCCGAAGCACCCCTACGCCAAGGCGCTGATCAGCAGCCTGCCCAGCCTCGAGAATAAGGGCGTGTTCCAGGGCATCCCCGGCCTCGCGCCGGCGCTGCTGCGCCTGCCGCCCGGCTGCGCGTTCCACCCGCGCTGCCAGTACGCGATGGAGGTCTGCCGGAGCGTCCGGCCGGATCTGCTGACCCTGCCGGATGGGCGCCAGGTCGCCTGCCACCTCTACTCAAGCAGCGAGGCCCCGACCCTTGCGGGAGCGCCGAGCGTCGCGAATCGCCGCGAGTGAGCACCCCCGCGCCGATCGATCGTGCTCGTCGTGGATTCGCTGAACAGCGCAAAGGTCGTGAGAGGCAACTATGGCTCCATTGCTCGAGATTAACAACGTCTCCAAGGTGTACTCGCGCGGCCTGCTGTCGCGCACGTCGACGACGGCGCTGAACAATGTGTCGCTCCGGCTCGAGGACGACGAGCCGACGATCGTGACGGTCGCCGGCGAGAGCGGCAGCGGCAAGACGACCCTGGCGATGCTGCTGCTCGGCTTTATCACGCCGACCGCCGGGCAGATCCTGTACAAGGGCCAGGATATCAGCCGGCTGCGCGGCCCCGAGCGCATGTCGTTCCGGCGCGAGGTGCAGGCGGTGTTCCAGGACCCGTTCGCGGTGTTCAACCCGTTCTACCCGGTCGACCACCTGCTGTCGGTGCCGATCGAGCGCTTCAAGCTGGCCAAGTCCAAGGCCGAGGCGCGCGACCGCATGGAAGAGGCGCTCAACGCGGTCGGCCTGCGCCCCGAGGACGTGCTGGGCCGCTTCCCGCACCAGCTCTCGGGCGGCCAGCGCCAGCGCATCAACGTGGCGCGCGCCCTGGTGCTGCGCCCGCGCCTGCTGGTCGCCGACGAGCCGGTCTCGATGGTCGACGCCTCGCTGCGCGCGAACATCCTCGAGACGCTGCGCGGGCTGCACAAGAACTACGGCGTCTCGATCATCTATATCACGCACGACCTGACCACCGCCTACCACGTGGCCAAGTCGATCGTCGTGCTCTACCGCGGCGCGGTGATGGAGGCCGGCGATGTCGACACGGTGATCAAGAGCCCGCAGCACCCCTACACCCAGCTGCTGATCGACTCGATCCCCTGGCCCGATCTCAGCCGGCGCTGGGGCGAGACCGAGATCATGGCGCGCGAGTCCGAGCTGAGCGACCAGGGCACCGGCTGCCGGTTCCTGGGCCGCTGCCCGTTCGCGATGGAGAAGTGCAAGGAGGTGCCGCCGCTGTTCCAGCTGAGCGGGCACCACGCCGCCTCGTGCTACCTGTACGACCAGCACGCGCAGATCGCGCCCGAGCGCCTCTCCGAGCTCCTGCCGGCCTAGCCGCCTTTCGTGGGGGTGGGGTGGGGATGTGGGGCTGCGCCCCCACATCCCCACCCCAGACAGTACCATGCCGAAATCGATCGCCGGGATCGTGCCGATCGTCGCCGCGACCTTCGCCGACGACGGCGCGCTGGACGAGGATAGCTTTCAGGCGCTGGTGCGCCACCTGCTGGGCGCCGGGGTGGGCGCGCTGACGCTGTTCGGGCTGGCGACCGAGTTCTACAAGCTGTCCGACGCCGAGCGCGCGCGCATGCAGGCGCTGCTGCTGGCCGAGACCAGCCGGTCGAGCGACGTCGCGGGGGTGATCTCGATCACCGACCACAGCTGGGAGCTGGCCGCCCGGCGCGCTCGCGCGGCCGAGGAGCAGGGGGCGGACGCGCTGATGCTGCTGCCGCCGCACTTCCTCGGGCCGGGCGAAGACGCCATCCTCGAGCACCTCCGGCGCGTGATCGGCGGCGTGCGCATCCCGGTGATCGTCCAGTACGCCCCGGCCCAGACCGGCGTGCGGATCGCGCCCGAGCTGTTCCTGCGCCTGCGCGACGAGCTGCCGAACGCCGACTTCGTCAAGGTCGAGACCCAGCCGCCCGGCCGCTACGTCGCCCAGCTGGTCGAGCGCTCGCGCGGGCGCCTGCGCGCGCTGGTGGGCTACGCCGGCGTGCAGATGCCCGACGTGCTCGCGCGCGGGGCCGCCGGCATCCAGCCGGGCTGCTCGTTCGCCGAGGTCTACGTCGAGCTGTGGCGGCGCTGGCGGGCCGACCAGGCCGGCTTCCGGGCGCTGCACCAGCGGCTGCTGCCCTACATCAGCTACTGGATGCAGGGCGTCGAGCTGATCGTCAAGGCCGAGAAGGTCATTCTGAAGCGGCGCGGCCTGATCGCCAGCGACTACTGCCGCAGCCCGGCCTACGCGCTCGACGCGGTCGAGCTGGCGCAGATCGAGCAGTTCCTGGACGAGTTTGGCGAGTTCTTCGGATAGCAGGGCCCTATGTCGCACATCGATGTCACCACAGGCAGCGTCGACGGCTTCGAGGCCGTCCAGGTCGACACCGGCGCAATCTCGCTCGCGCTCATCCCCGAGCTGGGCGGCAAGATCAGCAGCCTGCGCGACCTGCGCAGCGGCCGCGAGTGGCTCTGGCGCAACCCGCGCATGGCCTACCGGCGCGTGCCCCACGGCGGCTCGTATGTCGCCCTGGCCGACACGGGCGGCTGGGACGAGTGCTTCCCCAGCGTCGCGCCGTGCGCCTACCCCTCGCCGCCATGGGCCGGCGCGGCGGTGCAGGACCACGGCGAGCTGTGGTCGCAGCCGGCCGCGCTGGAGCTGATCGAGGCCCGCGACACCGTCGCGCTGCGCACGCGCTGGCGCGGCGCGGCGCTGCCCTACACCTTCGAGCGCGCGGTCACCCTCGGCGCGGGCTCGCCCATCCTGCGGGTCGAGTACGCCGCCACGAACGACGCCGACGCGCCGCTGCAGTTCGTCTGGTGCATCCACCCGCTGCTGGCGATCGAGCCGGGCATGCGGCTGCTGCTGCCGCCCGAGGCGCGCTTCAACCTGGGCGGCGCCGCCCCGCCCGGCCTGGTCGGGCAGGGCGGCGGGCTGCGCTACCCGCCGGCCGTGCGCGACCTCGACCTGGCGACCCTGCCGGACAGCTCGGCCGGCCTGGCGATCAAGCTGTGGAGCGAGCCGCTCGAGCAGGGCTGGGCCGCGCTGAGCGCGCCCGACGGCGAGCTGCGCATGCGCTGGGACACGGCGCTGCTGCCGCAGGTGGCCGTCTGGATGAACCTGGGCGCCTGGGCCGGCGACGGCGGCGCGCCCTACTACAACCTCGGGCTGGAGCCGTGCATCGGCGCGCAGGACTCGCTCGCCGACGCGGTGACCATTCACAGCCTGTACGAGACGCTGCCGCCGCGCGGGTCGCGCGCGTGGCGGCTGGAGATCGAGCTAACCGCATGAAAATCACCGACGTCACCACCTACATCGTCGGCAACGCCTGGAAGAACTGGGTGTTCACGCGCGTGGACACCGACGAGGGCCTGCACGGGATCGGCGAGGCTACCCTGAACGGCTTCGCCAAGACCGTCGAGGCGGCCGTCCACGAGCTGAAGCGCTTCGTGATCGACCAGGACCCGTTCGACGTGGAGAACCACACCCTGCGGCTGTTCCGCGAGGTCTTCTCCGACGGCGGGCAGATCCAGGGCGCCGCGCTGGCGGGGATCGAGTTCGCCTGCTGGGATATCATGGGCAAGGCCACCGGCCAGCCGGTCTACAAGCTGATCGGCGGGCGCTGCCACCAGCGGCTGCGCACCTACGCGAACGGCTGGTACCGCGGCCCGCGCGAGCCGCAGAGCTTCCACGACAAGGCCAGAGAGGTGGTCGCGCGCGGCTACACCGCGCTCAAGTTCGACCCGTTCGGCCCGGCCTGGCGCGTGGTCGAGCGGGCCGACTTCGCGCTGGCGGTCGAGATCATCGCGGCGGTGCGCGAGGCGGTCGGCCCGGACGTGGACATCCTGATCGAGGGCCACAACCGCTTCAGCGTGCACACCGCCCTGCAGTTCGCCGACGCGATGGCGCCGTACCAGCCGACCTGGTTCGAGGCGCCGGTGCCGCCCCAGCGCATCTCCTCGATGGTCGAGGTGGCCAGGCGCAGCCCCGTGCCGGTGGCCTGCGGCGAGGACTACTACTGCACGCAGCAGTTCAGCGAGCTGCTGGCGCACGACGCCGTGCACATCATCCAGCTCGAGCCGCAGTACCTGGGCCTGACGGCGTCCAAGCAGGTCTGCGGCATGGTGAACGCGTACAACGGCGTGACCGCGCCGCACAGCGCGCAGGGGCCGCTCTGCTCGCTGGTCTGCGCGCACCTGAACACGGCCACGCCGAACTTCTTCATCCACGAGATCTTCGACGAGTTCAACGACGACTGGAGCGCGCGCATCCTCACCAACCCGATCGCCGTCGCCGACGGCTTCATCGAGCTGGAGGACGACCGGGTCGGCTGGGGCAGCGACCTGAACTACGACGAGATCGCCCGGCACCCGTACAACCCGAACAACTTCCTGCCGCTGTTCCGGCCCGGCTGGGAGCGCCGCAAGCCGGTGGACCAGCTGTAATCACCATAGAGGCGCAGAGGGCACAGAGCATAGCTATCCCACCTCTCTGCGCCCTCCGCGCCTGTGTGGCTCAAAACCTATGACACTGAATATTGACTTGTCCGAGCGTCGCGCGATCGTGACGGGCGTGAGCAGCGGCATCGGCGCGGGGATCGCGCTGGCGCTGGCGCGGGCCGGCTGCGACGTCGCGGGCTGCGGGCTGGAGAGCGCGCAGAGCGACGGCGCGCGGCAGTTCCTGGCGGACGTCGAGCGGCAGGGGCGGCGCGGGCTGTACCAGGCGGCCGACCTGGCCGACGGCGCGGCGGCCCGCGCGTTCGTCGCGTGGGCGGCCGATCAGCTGGGCGGGATCGACCTGCTGGTGTCGAACGCCGGGCGCAACTTCAACGTCGGCGCGGCGCAGTGCGGCGAGGACGACTGGCAGGCCAACCTCGACCTCAACCTGGCCGCGCACTGGCGCGTGGCGCAGGCCGCCAAGCGGCACCTCGACCGCGCCGCCAGCCCGGCGGTGATCATCATCGCGTCGAACCACGCCTTCTTCACCATCCCCAACAGCTTCCCCTACAACGTCGCCAAGGCGGGCCTGACGGCGCTGGTGCAGTCGCTGGCGCTGGAGTGGGGGCCGCACATCCGCGCCGTCGGCGTGGCGCCCGGCTTCGTCGACACGCCGATGAACGTCGAGTGGTTTGGCCGGTTCCCCGACCCGGCGGCAAAGCGCGGCCAGATCGAGCGAATCCACCCGGTCGGCCGGATCGGCGCGCCCGCCGACGTCGGCGCGCTGGTCGCGTTCCTCGGCAGCCCGCTGGCCGGCTTCATCTCCGGCACGACGATCCTGATCGACGGCGGCCGCAGCGCCGTGATGCAGGATGCGGGGTGACTGGTATCATACCAGTGTTGGCTGCGGGGGCTGCGCGCCCCCACTCCCCCGTCGCTTGTGCGGGGGGCTGCGCGCCCCCGTGCCCCCGCGGGCGGGGGTGGGCCGCCACCCCCGCCGCCCCCCGGCCGGGGCTTGCGCCCCTGGACCCCAACATGATGCCGTCTCGTTTGCGATGCTTGGCGCGCATGCCCGGCTGAATCTAGTCGCGCGTGGCACGCACACCGCTTCCGGGGGGGCTGCGCGCCCCCCGTGCCCCCGCGGGCGGGGGTGGGCCGCCACCCCCGCCGCCCCCCGGCCGGGGCTTGCGCCCCTGGACCCCAACATGACGCCGTCTCGGTTGCGATGCTTGGCGCGCATGCCTCACTGAATGCGGCGCGGCGGGAGGGGCACAGGCTCTGATCGGAGGGGTGTAAGGCATGCGCCACGATGGATGAAACTGAGCTGGCATTCTTTGCCGGAGGGGGACCGGGGAGGGGCGGGGGGCCGGGGGCGCAGCGCCCCGGAAAACGATCTGGCGCAGCCGCCTGAACCGGCGTGGGTTCCCCCGGGCGGGGGGCCGGGGGCGCAGCGCCCCGGAAAGATTCTCTTGGCGGGGGCCGGGGGCACCGCCCTGGGGTCCCCGGGGGGCCGGGGGCGCAGCGCCCCGGAAGCGAAAGCTCTTGACATACGCCCGCCGCGATCATATACTCAACCGGTACCATACCAGAGCAACCATCACTATGCGAGCAGGGGCCGTGCATCGAACCAGCGATCTCGTCACCACGCTGCGCGGCGCGATCGAGCAGGGCGTCTACGGCGCCGGGCAGCCCATCCCCTCGGAGCGCGAGCTCTGCAGGCGCGAGGGCCTCTCGCGCACCACCGTGCGCCGCGCGATCCAGCGGCTGGTCGACGAGGGCGTGCTGCACCGCGTGCCGGGCGCGGGCACATTCGTCGGCCAGCCGGCCCGGGCGGCCGCCGCGCCCGCGCTCGAGCACGCCACGCTCGGCCTGATCCTGCCGTCGCTGGCGAACCCGTACTTCGGCGAGCTGGCGACCGCGATCGAGCGCGAGAGCACCCGCGCCGGCTACCAGCTGCTGCTCGGCCAGTCGAATCTCGCCGGGCGGAGCGAGGCGCCCTACCTGGCGCGCTACGCCGAGAACCCGGCGGTCAAGGGCGTCATCACGCTGTCGCTCGGCGGCGAGATCCCGGCCGCTTCCTACCAGCAGCTGGCGCGGAGCGGCAAGCCGTTCCTGTTCGTGGTGCGCCAGGCCGAGACGGTCGCGGCCGACTCGGTCTCGACCGACCACGTCGGCGGGGCGCGCGAGCTGGTGCGCCATCTGGTCGGCCTGGGCCATCGGCGCATCGCCTACGTCGGCGAGGTGGGCCTGCGCCCGCCCCGCCACTTCCAGGGCTACCTCGAGGGGCTGCGCGAGGCCGGCCTGCCCGAAGACCCGCAGCTGTGCGTCCAGATTGACTCCGATGACCTGGAGCACGTCGGCGAGGAGGGCGTGCGAAGCTTGCTCGCGCGCGGCGCGCCGTTCACGGCGATCTTCGCGCAGATCGACCTGGTGGCGATCGGCGCGCTGCGCGCGCTGCGCGCCGCGGGCATCCGCGTCTCCGCCGACGTCTCGGTGGTCGGGTTCGACAACATCCCGCTCGCGCAGCACCTCGACCCGCCGCTGACGACGGTGGACCACACCGTGCGCGAGATCGGGCGGCTGGCGGTGCTGCTGCTGCTCGATCGCATCACCGGCCGCTACGATGGGCCGGCCCGCCGCGTGATCATCCAGCCGCAGCTGATGATCCGGGCCTCGTCCGGCCCCCCTCCCGAAAGGAGCACGACTTGATCCAGATCGCGGAGTTCCTCGCGCCCACGCCCTCGCCGCTGTGGAAGCTGGCCAAGCAGGCCGGCGTCGACTGGGCGGTCGGCGGGCTGCCGTTCGGCGAGCCGTTCAACGGCGCCGACGCGCCCTGGGACTACCTGCCGCTGCTGCGCATGAAGCAGCGCTACGAGAGCGGCGGCTTCAAGCTGGCGGTGATCGAGGCCCGGCCGCCGCTGAACCACGCCAAGCGCGGGCTGCCCGGCCGCGACGCGGAGATCGCCACCGTCTGCACGCTGATCGAGAATATGGGCAAGCTGGGCATCCCGGTCTGGTGCTACGAGTGGATGACCGACTTCAACTGGCTGCGCACCAGCACCAGCACGCCCTCGCGCGGCGGCTCGGTCGTCACCGCCTACGACAACGCGCTGATGCGGGACGCGCCGCCGAGCGAGCTCGGCCCGATCGGCGACGACGAGCTGTGGGAGACCCTCGAGTACTTCCTGCGCCGCGTCGTCCCCGTCGCCGAGCAGGCCGGCGTCAAGCTGGCCATGCACCCCGACGACCCGCCGCTCTCGCCGATCCGCGGCGTGGCGCGGATCATGCGCAGCGTCGAGAACTACCAGCGCCTGCTCGACCTCGTCCCCAGCCCGGTCAACGGCATCACGCTCTGCCAGGGCAACTTCACGCTTATGACCGACGACCTGCCCGGCGTGATCCGCGAGTTCGGCCGGCAGAAGAAGATCTTCTTCGTGCACTTCCGCGACGTGCGCGGCACGCCCGAGCAGTTCGAGGAGACCTGGCACGACGCCGGCAAGACCGATATGCTGGCGTGCATGCGCGCCTACCGCGAGATCGGCTTCGACGGCATGCTGCGGCCCGACCACGTGCCGACCGTCGAGGGCGACAGCAACGAGCACGCCGGCTACTCGTCGTTCGGCCGGCTCTACGCGATCGGCTACATCCGCGGGCTGCGCCAGGCCGTGTACGCGGAATGAGCCATGGTTTCGCTTGGCAGCGATCCGCTTTACAGTTGGGGAGGTTTGGCGGGGCCTGCGGCCCCGCCAAACCTCCCGAGGTGGTGTGAGTGTGGATTATCTGACGAGAGCCGACACTATGAAGATAGCAGTCACCGGCGGCAGCGGCGGCATTGGCCGCGCCGTCACAGCAATGGCGCTGGCGCAGGGCCACCGCGTCGTGAGCGTCGACCGGGTGCGCCCGGCCGAGGGCGCCGAGCGGCCCGGCCTGTCGTTCGTCGAGGCCGATATCACCAGCTACGCTGACATGGAGCGCGCGCTGGCCGGCTGCGACGCGCTCGTGCATATGGCCGCCATCCCGTCGCCCGGCCAGCACCCCGACCACGTCGTGCACAACAACAATGTCGTCGGCAGCTACAACGCGCTGCGCGCCGCGGCCGAGCTGGGCATCAGGCGCGTCTGCCAGGCGTCGAGCGTGAACGCGATCGGCGCCGCGTACAGCCGCTGGCCGCGCTACGACTACCTGCCGCTCGACGAGCGGCACCCGACCTACAACGAGGACCCCTACAGCCTCTCCAAGTGGATCTGCGAGCAGCAGGCCGACTCGTTCGCGCGGCGCTACGAGGGCATGGTGATCGCCAGCCTGCGCTTCCACTGGGTGGTGCCCGAGCGCGCCACCGCGGCGGACTACAGCCAGCGCATCGGCGACCTGGTCGCGAAGCACCTGTGGGGCTACACCAGCTTCGACGCCGCCGCGCGCGCGTGCCTGCTCGCCATCACCGCCGACTATACCGGCCACCAGGTGTTCTATATCGTCGGCCCGGACTCGGTCGCCGATACGCCCTCGCTCGAGCTGGCGCAGCGCTTCTTCCCCGGCATCCCCGTGCGCGGCGACCTGGGCGGCCGGCGCGGCTTCTTCGACTGCTCGAAGGCCGAGCGCATGCTGGGATGGAGACACGACGCCGAGTAGCCAGTAGTCAGTACCACTGCATTCATCGTTCAATTCCAGGGATTTCGCCGTGACCCTGTACGCGCGCGATCTAGCACGCCCCTGCGCCTTTGGGGCAATCAACTGTCACGCTCGATTGCACCCTGCCTTAGGCATGGTGCAATACCTGCGGTTTCTACTTGACACTGTACGGGCGCGATATATCGCGCCCCTGCGCCTTTGGGGCAATCAACTGTCACGCTCGATTGCACCCTGCCTTAGGCATGGTGCAATACCTGCGGTTTCTACTTGACACTGTACGGGCGCGATATATCGCGCCCCTGCGCCTTTGGGGCTATCAACTGTCACGCTCGATTGCACCCTGCCTTAGGCATGGTGCAATACCTGCGGTTTCTACTTGACACTGTACGGGCGCGATATATCGCGCCCCTGCGCCTTTGGGGCAATCAACTGTCACGCTCGATTGCACCCTGCCTTAGGCATGGTGCAATACCTGCGGTTTCTACTTGACACTGTACGGGCGCGATATATCGCGCCCCTGCGCCTTTGGGGCTATCAACTGTCACGCTCGATTGCACCATGCCTTACGCCTGAATATCGATGCGCCCCTCTACTGACTACTGACCACTGACTACTGACCACTGACTACTGACTACAAGATGGAGCTGATAGCAATGCTAATCCAACCCTCCCGCGAGGACCTGGTCGAGCTGACCGGCCTCAGCCCGTTCGAGCGCTTCCCGGACGGCCGGCCGCGCGTGCCGGACGACCTGATCGAGCGCATGAAGCTGGTCACCACCGAGGAGGCCTGGTCGGTGCTGCGCGGCCACGGCTACCACCGCCAGTTCGAGGGCCGCTGGATCGAGACGCACCCCGGCGCGATCACGGTCGGGCGCGCGGTGACCGCGCAGTTCCTGCCGCACCGGCCGGACTACCACGACGCCGTGCAGCAGGCCGGCCTGCGCGAGGGGCGCGGCCGCGTCGGCGGCCAGAACTCGTGGATCATCGAGACCCTGCAGGCCGGCGACGTGATGGTGGTCGACATCTTCGGCAAGATCAAGGACGGCACCGTCGTGGGCGACAACCTGGGCACCGCCGTGCGCACCCGCACGCGCGCCGGAGCGGTGATCGACGGCGGCATCCGCGACTACCAGGGCCTGGTCCAGCTGAGCGACGTCAACTTCTACGTGCGCGGCGTCGACCCGACCGCGATCGCCGATGTCACGCTGGCGGGCATCAACATCCCCATCCGCATCGGCGGGGTGACCGTGCTGCCGGGCGACGTGGTGCTGGGCACGCCCACCGGCGTGATCTTCATCCCGCCGCACCTGGCCCAGGAGGTCGTCGAGGCGAGCGAGGCCGTGCGCGTGCGCGACGAGTTCGGCAAGCTGCGCCTCGACGAGGGCAGGTACACCAGCGGCGAGATCGACGTCCCGACCTGGCGCGAGGACATCGAGGCCGACTTCCAGGCGTGGAAGCGGGCGAGCGGGAAGTGACGAGGCGAGCGGTGGGGACATAATTCATCCCACATTTCCAATTCGGACATCTCGCTTTGTCGTGCCACCCCCCAACCCCCGCTCCCCCGCGGGGAGCGGGGGTTGGGGGGGTGTGGCGCGGCGGCTTTGCCGCCGCGCCACACCCACGAAAAAGAAACCCGCTCGCCTGGCGGGGGCTGGGGGTGGGGTTTGAAACATACGGGATGACTCATGCATCCAAACCCAAGCACATGAAGGAGAGCGATGATGCAAGCAAATGAACGCGGCGATGCAAGCGTGCTGACCAGATTGTTCGAGCACAACGCCTGGGCCAACCTGCAGCTGCTGGACTTCTGCGAGCGCTTGAGCGACGCGCAGCTCGACGGCACCGCGATCGGCGGCTTTGGCTCGATCCGCGATACGCTGGTGCACATCGTCGGCGCCGAGGTGAGCTACGTGGAGCGCGTCAACGGCAAGCTGCCCGCCAAGCCGCTCTTGAGGGACCAGTTTCCGGGGTTCGAGGTGCTGAAGGATGCGGCGCGCTGGGCCAGCGACGAGCTGCTCCAGCTGGCGCTTTCCGCGCGCGCCGACACCAGCGTCCGGCAGCGCTCGCCGCGCCAGCTGCTCGAATACACGCTCGCGAGCCTGATCGTCCAGGCGATCACCCACTCGACCGAACACCGGACGCAGATCGCGACCATCATCACGCAGCTGGGCATGGAGCCGCCTGATATGAGCGGCTGGAAGTATATGGAGGAGAGCGGGGAGCTGCGGGAGTTCGACGAGGGGGCAGCAGATGCATAGCAGCGATACCCAAAGACCCGAGGACCACGCGCGCAGCGCATCGCGGCCGAGCGAGCTGCGGATCACCGACATGCGCACCGCCACCGTCGGCTGGGACCACTGGCGCTTCACGATCGTCCGGGTCGACACAAACCAGGGCATCAGCGGCTACGGCGAGGTGCGCGACCTCTCCAGCAAGACCTACGCGCTCATGCTCAAGAGCCGGATCGTCGGCGAGAACCCCTGCAACGTCGACCGGATCTTCCGCAAGATCAAGCAGTTCGGCCACCACGCCCGCCAGGGCGGCGGCGTCTGCGCCGTCGAGATGGCGCTGATGGACCTGGCCGGCAAGGCCTACGGGGTGCCGGCCTACGTGCTGGCCGGCGGCAAGTTTCGCGACCGCATCCGCATGTACTGCGACACGCCCAACGAGCCGACCGGCGAGGCCATGGGCCGCAAGCTGCAGGAGCGCCTGGAGCGCGGCTTCACCATGCTCAAGATGGACCTGGGCGTCCAGCCGCTGATCGGCGTCAGGGGCGCGCTCTCCTGGCCGCAGGGCATGCTGCCGGGCGACCCGGAGGACAAGATCGAGCGCATGCTCAACATCCGGACCCTGATGCACCCGTTCACCCACGTGCGGCTCACCCCCAGGGGCATCAACCTGATCTGCGAGTACGTCGAGCAGGTGCGCGCCGTCGTCGGCGACGAGGTGCCGATCGCCGCCGACCACTTCGGCCACATCGGCATCGACGACTGCATCCGGCTCGGCCAGGCGCTCGAGCCGTTCAACCTGGCCTGGCTGGAAGACCTGGTGCCGTGGCAGTTCACCGACAGCTGGGCCCAGCTCGAGCGCGCGCTGCACACCCCCGTGTGCACCGGCGAGGATATCTACCTGAAGGAGGGCTTCCGGCCGCTGATCGAGGCCCGCGCGGTCAACGTCATCCACCCCGACCTGGCCACCAGCGGCGGCATCCTCGAGACCAAGCGCATCGGCGACATGGCCCAGGAGCACGGCATCAGCATGGCCCTGCACATGGCCGGCACGCCGATCAGCACCATGGCCAGCGTGCACTGCGCCGCCGCGACCGAGAACTTCATCGCGCTGGAGCACCACTTCACCGACGTGCCCTACTGGGGCGACTTCATCGACGGCGTGCCGAAGCCGATCATCCAGGGCGGCTACATCGACGTGCCCGAGGCGCCCGGCCTGGGCTTCGAGATCAACCCCGACGCGATCAAGGCGCACCTCGTGCCCGAAGACCCCGGCTTCTTCGAGCCCACACCCCAGTGGGACGCCGAGCGCAGCTGGGACCGCCTGTGGTCGTGATCAGTATAGTAGGCAGCCGACCGCCGACTGCCGTGCGGGCGCTCAATTGAACGCCCCGACCGCCGACTGCCAACCAGGAGCATAGCAACGTGAAGATTACCAAGGTCCGCTCCATCCTCACCGCCCCCGACGGCATCGCCCTGATCGTCGTCAAGGTCGAGACCGACCAGCCCGGGCTGTACGGCCTCGGCTGCGCCACGTTCACCCAGCGCGCCACGCTGGTGTCCAGGGCGGTCGACGACTACCTCGACCCGCTGCTGGAGGGGCGCGACCCGCGCAACATCGAAGACCTCTGGCACATGATGTACGTCAACTCCTACTGGCGCAACAGCGGCGTGCTGAACAACGCGATCAGCGGCGTCGACATGGCGCTGTGGGACATCAAGGGCAAGCTCGCCAACATGCCGGTCTACGACCTGCTGGGCGGCAAGTGTCGCGAGGCGGCCATGGTCTACCGCCACGCCGACGGCCGCGACCGCCAGGAGGTGCTCGACAATCTGCTCAAGTACCGCGAGCAGGGCTACCTTGCGGTGCGCTGCCAGATGGGCGGCTACGGCGGGCGCGTCAAGGACATCACCGCCGCCACGGCCGTGCCGAGCAAGGACGCGCCGCAGGCCACCCACCGCATGAAGACGCTCGACCGACCCAACAGCGCGTTTCCCGGCGCGTACTACGACCCGGACCGCTACGCGCGCTCGATCCCGCCGCTGTTCGAGTACGTGCGCTCGCAGATCGGCTTCGACCTGTTTCTGCTGCACGACATCCACGAGCGCCTCCCGCCGATCGACGCCATCCGCATGGCCAAGGAGCTCGAGCCGTACCGCCTGTTCTTCCTGGAGGACCCGCTCGCGCCCGACCAGATCGAGTGGTTCCGCCGCCTGCGCGACCAGTCGGCCACGCCGATCGCCATGGGCGAGCTGCACAACAACCCGCTTGAGTGGCGGCCGCTGATCGCCGAGCAGCTGATCGACTTCATCCGCGCGCACATCTCCCAGCTGGGCGGGCTGACCCCGGCGCGCAAGCTGGCGGCGCTGTGCGAGGCCTTCGGCGTGCGCACGGCCTGGCACGGCCCCGGCGACGTCTCGCCGATCGGCCACGCCGCCAACCTGCACCTCGACCTGGCCTGCCACAACTTCGGCATCCAGGAAGTGATCAGCTTCGGCGAGGCGATCTACGAGGTCTTCCCCGGCACGCCGGTGCTGCGCGACGGCTACCTGTGGGCCAACGACCGGCCCGGCCTGGGCATCGACATCGACGAGGCCAAGGCCGCCAGGTACCCGATCAGCGTGACGCCGATCGAGTGGACCCAGAGCCGCTGGCCCGACGGCACCCTCTGGACACCGTAGTAGCCCTCCGCTCGCGGGGGGCTGCGCGCCCCCCACGCCCCCGCGGGTGGGGGTGGGCCGCCACCCCCACCGCCCCCCGGCCGGGGCTGCGCCCCTGGACCCCAAAAGAATCTCACTTTGTCACTTGTTCGGGGGGCTGCGCGCCCCCCACGCCCCCGCGGGTGGGGGTGGGCCGCCACCCCCACCGCCCCCCGGCCGGGGCTTCGCCCCTGGACCCCAAAAAAGATGCTGCCTCATGCGTACCGCCTGATGCGCATGCCCGGCGATATCCAGGCGCGTAGAGAGACACCAGGTCCGATCGGAATGGTGCCAGGCATGGGCCACCAGCAATGCAGCCGAAACGGCATCTTTTTG
The DNA here is from genome assembly GCA_016717335.1 of Candidatus Ribeiella danica. Taxonomy (GTDB): domain Bacteria; phylum Chloroflexota; class Chloroflexia; order Chloroflexales; family Roseiflexaceae; genus Ribeiella; species Ribeiella danica. The sequence continues at coordinate 494,734 of JADKFS010000019.1, read as the reverse complement.
CCGGAGGGGCCGGGGGAACCGGCGCGGGTTCCCCCGGGCGGGGGGCCGGGGGCGCAGCGCCCCGGAGACAAGGAGACAAGGTGACAAGGTGACAAGGTGACAAGGAGACAAGGCGGGGGGCCGGGGGCGCAGCGCCCCGGAGACAAGGAGACAAGGAGACAAGGAGACAAGGAGACAAGGCGGGGGGCCGGGGGCGCAGCGCCCCGGAGACAAGGAGACAAGGAGACAAGGCGGGGGGCGGGGGGCGCAGCGCCCCGGAGACAAGATGACAAGGAGACAAGGAGACAAGGAGACAAGGCGGGGGGCCGGGGGCGCAGCGCCCCGGAGAAAAGATGACAAGCTGATATATCACCCTCCCCCCGCAGCGCCAGCGCGCACGCGCTCGACCGCCAGCAGCGCCAGGTTCAGGTCGCGGATCTTGGTCAAGACGCCGAACAGCGCGCTCTGGTCGGGCAGCGGGCCGTAGAGCACGGTCGTGCCGTCGGCCTCGTGCCGGAGCTCCAGCCCCGCCAGCCACTCGGCCCAGCGCGGCGCCAGGTGTCCGGCGACCCGGATAGCATACACAGGCATTGGCTGGCTCCCTTTCCGCTAACCGTCTCGCTGTGGTGCGGCGAGTATAGCCCGCAGGGTCACCCTGCCGCCTCTATCGCGAGGTAGAGCCGGAGATAGAGATCGGCGGCGCCGGCGCCGGCGCAATATCTATCGCGATCTCTACCTTGCGATAGAGGCGGGCATCGCCGCGCGGCGCTATGCTTGCGCCACGACTTGCGGAGCTGATGAAAAAGGAGATGCGCAATGAACTCCCCTACCGGCCAAACAACACGGGGCGGCGAGGTGTACGACCGGCGGGGCCTGCGGCGGGCGCGGCGACTCGCACGGCGACGCGGCGTGCGCGGCAGCTCGATCGCCGGGGGCGTGTTTCTGATCGGCCTGGGCATGCTTGCGCTGACCGGCTGGTGGTGGCCGGGGATCATGCTGGTGCTCGGCCTCGCGTCGGCCGCCGAGCTGGCGCGCCGCGGGCAGATCGCGGCCGCGGCCGGCACCTTCCTGGCCTTCGCGGCCATCCCGGTTGGGATCGCGCTGCTCTCGGCGATCGATGTGCCCTGGCTGCCGGTCGGGGCGTTCGTGCTGATCGCGCTGGGGCTGCTGGCGCTCGCGCGGGCGGCGGCCGGCGAGAAGGGGGGGCGGCTATGATCGCGCGCCTGCTTCGCCGGCTCGGCTGGGGCGCCATGCTGCTGCTCGCGCTGTTCGTCGTGGCCTACGCCGGGTTCGTCATGGCGACGGGCGCCTTCCCGGCGCCGCTCCGCCCGTCGTTTCAGATTCACCAGCTCGCGATCACGGCCCATATCGCCGGCGGGATGGCGGCTCTGGCGATCGCGCCGCTGCAGCTCGTGCCGTGGCTGCGCCGCCGCCATGCCGCCGTGCATCGCTGGCTTGGCCGGGCCGCCATGCTGGGCATGCTGGTCGGCGGGCTCGGCGGGCTGGCGATGGCGGTCGTCTCGTACGGCGGCATCGCCAGCAATCTCGGCTTCGCGGCGCTCGCGCTCGCGTGGCTCGGCACGGCGGCGCTCGGGTATCGGAGCATCCGCGCGCGCCAGGTCGCGGCCCACCGCCGCTGGATGGTCCGCAACGTCGCGCTGACGCTCGCGGCGGTCACGCTGCGGCTCTGGCTCCCGCTGCTCCTGGCCGGCGCGCAGCTCCCGTTCGACACGGCCTACCCGGTCGTGGCCTGGCTCTGCTGGGTGCCAAACCTCCTCGTCGCCGAGGCGATCGCCCGCTACGCCGACCGGCCTGCGGCTCGCTCGCTCGCCCGGCCGGGGCCGGCCGCGTCGTAGGAGCGCTGCCGGATACCCCCTCCGCGTGGGTTTTTCCTGCCCCCGCTCCCCGCGGCGGCAGCGCGTGGGCGGCCGCCGCGCCACGCACACGAACAAGAAACCCGCTCCCCTGGCAGGGGAGCGGGCAGGGGGTGGGGTCAAAAAGACGCCGCGCGAGCCCTGACTATGATGCTGTGCGACTTGCGGCCATCGCGCGGTGGGTGTACCATGGGACGCTGGAACCAGCACACGCCCGATGGTCATGCAAAGAGCGCCCGCAACGATGGACAGCCCGCCGCTAGGCGCGCGGTCAGCAGCGCAGCCGCCCGCGCCGGACCTGCTCGTAACCAGGCTTCACCCGCCGCACGTGCGCCCCGACCTGGTGGCTCGCTCCCGGCTGAGCGAGCGCCTGCGCCGCGGGCGCCGCGGCCCGCTGACCCTGGTCGTCGCGCCGGCCGGCTCCGGCAAGACGACCGCCGTCACCGCGTGGCTGAGCCAGGACCGCGCGCTCACAGCCTGGCTCAGCCTCAGCGACGACGGCAACGACCCGGCGCGCTTCTGGGCCTACCTGGCCGCCGCGTGCGACCGGCTCGCCCCTGGGTGCGCCGAGTCGGTCCAGGCCCTGCTGCAGCCCCAGCAGCCGCCCGCGCCCGCCGCCCTCGTCGCGACCCTCAGCAACAGCCTCGCGGCGCTGCCGTGGGAAGGATCGCCGGAGCGCCCGTACGTGCTGGTGCTCGACGACTACCACGCGATCGACCGGCAGGAGATCCACGCCGGCGTGGCCCGCCTGGTCGAGCAGCTTCCGCCGCAGGTCCACCTGGTGATCACTGCGCGGGCCGACCCGCCGCTGCCGCTGGCCCGGCTGCGCGCCCGCGGCCAGCTCAGCGAGCTGCGCGAGGCCGATCTGCGCTTCACGGCCGCGGAGCTGGCCGAGATGATCGCCGCCGCCGGGGAGCCATCGCTGAGCGAGGCGGCGCTGGCCACCCTGACCGCGCGCACGGAGGGCTGGGCGGCCGGCCTGCAGCTCGCGATCCTGGCCCTGCGCGACCACCCCGACCCGGAGGGCTTCGTCGCCGCCTTCGCCGGCAGCCACCGCTACCTGGTGGACTACCTGACCGACGATGTGCTCGAGCAGCAGCCGAGCCACCTGCGCCGCTTCCTGCTCGATACGTCCATCCTCGACCGGATGTGCGGGCCGCTCTGCGACGCGGTCCTGGGGCTAGAAGATACTCTTGCCCCAGGCCGCTCGTCATACAGCCAGCTGCTGCTCGACGAGGTCGAGCGCCGCGGGATCTTCCTGATCCCGCTCGACGACGAGCGGCGCTGGTACCGCTACCACCACCTCTTCGCCGATGTGCTGCGCACCCGCCTGCACGCCCTGGCCCCCGAGCGCGAGCCGGCCCTGCATCGCCGGGCCTGCGCCTGGTACGCCGCGGCGGCGGCCGCTGAGCCGGCGCTGCTCGCGCAGGCTGTGCGCCATGCCCTGGCCGCCGGCGACACCGAGCGGGCCGCCGACCTGGTCGACCGTTCGGCCACGCTGGTCTGGAACCAGGGCTCGATCGCCGGCATCCTGGAGCTCCTGCACATGCTGCCCGCGCCGGCGATCTGGGCGCGGCCGCGGCTCGCGCTGGTGCTGGCGCGCGCCACGCTCAGCGCCGGCGACCTCGCGACGGTCGGGCCGATCCTGGCGCGGGTCGCCAGCGCGATCGACGGCGGCGCGGCGACCAGCGGCGTCGAGGCGAGCCTGCGCGGCTGGGTCGCCGCGATCGCCGCCCACGAGGCCCGGCTGCGCGAGCAGCTGGACACCGCCTTCGCCCAGGCCCGGCAGGCGCTGGCGCTGATCCCCGCCGACGACCAGGCCGGGCGCGGGTTCGCCACGCTCGGCCTCGCGATGACCCACCACGTCGCCGGCGACCTCGCCGCGGCGAGCGAGCGCTACGCGGCGGCCATCCCGCTCCTGCTCGCGGCGGGCGACCGCTACAGCGAGGTGGTCGCCCGCGCGATGCACGGCACGGCCGCGCTGATGCGCGGCGACCTGGCGGCGGCCGAGGCCCTGCTGGGCGAAGCGCTTGGTCGCGCGCAGGTCGGCCGGACGCGCCTGCCGGTGGCGGCGATGGCACTCAACGCCCTGGGCGAGATCGCCTACCTGCGCGACGACCTCGAGCGGGCGCAGCGCTGCTGCGCCGAGGGGCTGAGCCTGGCCGAGCTCGGCGAGGTCCGCGACGCGATCTTCGTGGGCCACGAGCTGCGCGTGAAGATCGACCTGGCGCGCGGCGACGCCGAGGCGGCCGCGCGCCGCGCCGCTGCGCTGATCGCCCGCGCCGAGGCGGCCCATATCCCCTTGCTGGCCGCGTGGTCCCGCTCGATCGCCGCATGGGCCGACATCGCCCGCGGCCGAATGGAGCCGGCGCTGCGCTGGGCCGCGGGATACCGGCCCGCCGCCGGCCCGCTCAGCCCGATCCGCGCCGACGAGTTCATGACCTACCTGCGGGTGCTGCTCGCCGCGGGGCGCGCGGCCGAGGCATGCGACCTCGTCGCGCAGCAGCTGCCGCACGCCGCGGCCGCCGGCAATAGCGACCAGCGCATCCAGATCCTGGCGCTTGGCGCGCTCGCCAGCGCGGCGCAGGGCGACCGCGCGACAGCCGACGAGCGGATCGGGGCCGCCCTGGCGCTGGCCGCGCCCGATGCGATCCGCCGGCCCTTCCTGAGCGCCGGGCCGCCCATGGCCGAGCTGCTGCGCGCCTACGCCGCGCGCCGCCACGTCGCCGAGCCGCTGCGCAGCTTCGCCGCGCGACTGGCCGGCGAGCCCACGGCGGCGAGCCCGCCCGCCCCCGCGCCGGCGGCGGGCGCCGCGGCCCTCGTCGAGCAGCTCACGGCGCGCGAGCGCGAGATCCTGGCCATGGCGGCGAGCGGCCACTCGAACCAGGAGATCGCCGACATGCTCGTGATCGGCGTGGGCACCGTCAAGACCCACCTGCACAGCCTGTACGGCAAGCTCGACGCGCGCGACCGCATGAGCGCCGTCGTGCGCGCGCGCGCGCTCGGCCTGATCGAGTGAGGGTGTATGCGAGGGGCTGCGCGCCCCCCCGTGCCCCCGCGGGGGCTGCGCGCCCCCGTGCCCCCGCGGGTGGGGTGCCGACCCGCTCGTCCGGGGGGCTGCGCGCCCCCCACGCCCCCGCGGGTGGTCCTCACGCCACTTGCGGGGGGCTGCGCGCCCCCCTCTCCCCCGCGGGTGGTCCTCACGCCACTTGCGGGGGGCTGCGCGCCCCCCTCTCCCCCGCGGGCGGGGGTGGGCCGCCACCCCCGCCGCCCCCCGGCCGGGGCTACGCCCCTGGACCCCAACATGATGCCGTCTCGTTTGCGATGCTTGGCGCGCATGCCCGGCTGAATCCAGGTGCGGCGGAAGGCAACTCGCTTCTCTGGGGCTGCGCCCCACGCCCCGGGGGGTGGGCCGCCACCAACCGCCGCGGCTTTCCGGAAGGGGCTACGCCCCTGGACCCCAGGCAGGATGCCGGCTCGTTTGCGATGCCTGGCGCACGCCTGGCTGAATCCAGGTGCGGCGGAATGCAACTGGCGTTCTTCGGGGCGCACGCCCCTGGAGCAAAACCTTGTCTCTGTTGCGCTGAACAAGCGCGGATGCCCGGCGATCCAGGGCGCGCGGCGGGGGCAGCACGTCCGATCGGAATGGTGCCAGCGTGGCCCCCGCAATGCAACCGGAGGGATCTTTCCGGAGGGGCCGGATGGGCGAAACTGGCGCAGCCGCCTGGACTGGCGTGGGTTCCCCGGGCGGGGGCCGGGGCGCAGCGCCCCGGAGAAACCTGGCGCAGCTGCCTGAACCGGCGTGGGTTCCCCCGGGCGGGGGGCCGGGGGCGCAGCGCCCCGGAGAAACCTGGCGCAGCCGCCTGAACCGGCGTGGGTTCCCCCGGGCGGGGGGCCGGGGGCGCAGCGCCCCGGAGAAACCTGGCGCAGCCGCCTGAACCGGCGCGGGTTCCCCCGGGCGGGGGGCCGGGGGCGCAGCGCCCCGGAGAAACCTGGCGCAGCCGCCTGAACCGGCGTGGGTTCCCCCGGGCGGGGGGCCGGGGGCGCAGCGCCCCGGAGACAAGGAGACAAGGAGACAAGGAGACAAGGAGACAAGGAGACAAGGAGACAAGGCGGGGGCCGGGGGCAAAAGGAGACAAGGGCAAGGAGACAAGGAGACAAGGAGACAAGGAGACAAGGCGGGGGCCGGGCGCAGCGCCCCGAGACAAGGAGACAAGGAGACAAGGAGACAAGGAGACAAGGAGACAAGGAGACAAGGTGACAAGGTGACAAGGTGACAAGGTGAGGGGCGCAGCGCCCCAGAAAGACACCTGAGGTCTCGCCTATGCCAGCTGAAACCGGGCTCACGCGCAGCATACTGCGTTGGAGCGCCCTGATCGCCGCGCTGCGCGACGGGCCGCTCGCGCGGCCGGACCTGCTCGCGCGGCTTGGCGACGCCTACCCGCGCAGCGCCAGCGCCCGCCCGATGGTCGACCGCGACATCCGCCAGCTGGCCCTGCTGGGGATCGCGATCGAGATCAGCCGCAGCCGCCCGCCCGTCTACACGCTGCGCGGCGGCGCGCCCGCGCTCGACACGGCCGGGCTGCGCGCGCTGGCGCTGATCCGCGATACCTTCGGCGACTGGCACCCGCAGTCGGCCCAGGTGCGGGCGCTGCTGGATCAGCTGGCCGCCGGGCTGCGCCCGGAGCAGCTGGCCGAGTACGCGCGCCGCCAGAGCAGCCGCGCGCCGCTGCAGCCGGCGATCGACTACACCCCGCACGCCGCCACGATCGCCCGGCTCGAGCTGGCGATCAGCCGGCGCGAGATCATCAGCTTCGACTACACCAACGCGCGCGGCCAGCGCGCCGCCCACCAGGCCGAGCCCTACGAGATCGAGTACTACGAGCGCCACTTCTACCTGGTCGCCTACCACGCCGCCACGCGCCAGCTGCTCGACTACCGGGTCGACCGCGTGGCCGAGATCGCGACCGTGCAGACGCTGCCGGAGCACCTCAGCCGCGCCCACGAGCGCAGGCCGATCGTCTTCCGCTACCGGCTGGCGGCCGACCTGGCGCGCGGCGAGATCAGCCGGCGCTTCGAGAAGCAGCGCGTGGTCGAGCGGCTGCCCAGCGGCGACGCGATCGTCGAAGCCGAGGGGCGCAGCGACTTCTTCATCGTCCAGACGCTGCTGCGCTACCGCGCCAACGCCGAGCTGCTGGCGCCGGGCTGGCTGCGGGAGAAGATGGCCGAGGAGGTGCGCGCGCTGGCGGGAATCTATATCGTGCCAGCTGGAAACCGACCTGATGAGGATATCCAGGATTAATCCAGAGGTGGATGCAGCCCGGCCAGCATCCAAATGCGCCGTGCCTGAACAATCCAATCGTTATTGAGGCGCAATGCTTCGATCGTGGCCCGGCCAGTGGCGGTCAATCCGTCGATATGTAGACCGTCATCGATCCAAACGAAGTGATCGTTCCAGACATGGCTGCTGGGATTGAACAATGCTACGCGCAGGCCGCTGAGCGGGTCAGGCACATCAACACGCGCGTGCTTGAATTCGTTGCAGCGATAGCATGAGAGGCAGAGATTTGCGGCGTCTGAGGAGCCACCTGCCGCTAACGGAAGAATATGATCGACAACCATTGGGATGCCAACGATTTCGGGGCTGCGACAGTAGCTACACCGATATCCCGCGCGCCGGGCTACCTCGCGCCGCGTAGCAGCAGGGATGCGCAATCGAGATGGCATTACTAGAATGAGGTGCCGAGCGCGGGTAAGGTATAGCCGCGCCACTTAAGGAGCGCGAGAGCATAGGAGCGGCGCAGCACGGCGCGATCACTTCTATCGCGTAGCTGGTCAAGCTCCTGCTGTTCGCGCGCCGTTAGAGCGGCGGTCTCGCGCTTCCGCAGTAGACGCTGATGCCGCCGCCACTGCTCGCCTAGCAAAGCTTCGCGGGCTAGCGCCCAGAGCTCGGCGTCGCTCAGATCTTGTAAGGCGCTTAGCTCGCCGCGCAGATCAGGCGACAGATCATCCGCCGAGGGTGGCAGGTTGCCCTGGATGCTCTGGATGACCACTGCTTCCATTGGGCGCCGCGTGGCGTCGGCTACCTGCTGAAGCCGCCGGTAGACATCGTCGGGCAATGTGATGTTGATCGTGCGCGTCGTCATCAGAGCCCCCACGCTTGGTGTGCTGGCCGTGATTGTACCGCTATGTAGCGGGCAGGTCAAGAGAAGGATCGAGATTTTTATTGACAAATCGCTAAGTGAACTCACCCAGTTCCGAGCGGCATGGTATGCTCGACGCAGGTGACGCGGCGGACGACGAGGAGGGCACGATGAGGATCACGACGCTGCCGGTGTACTCGAAGCTGGCCGACGAGACGGCGATTCCCCTTGAGATCGCTCAGCGTCTACCGAAGGGCTGGCGGCTCTCGCAGCACCAGCTCGAAACTTTCAGGGCCCTGATTGACCCTAATGTGGATGTGGTGATCAATACGGCGGTGGCGAAAACTAGCACGCAATAGGAACAAACCACGCATGATGCTAGATGAGCAGGATGTCTACGCCGTCGTGCGGCGGCTGCTGCAGCTGCGCGATTGGCTGCGAACCGGGCCGCACGATTTTCCTGCGCTCATTGCGCATATGCCCGGCGACTACACCGACGATGAGAATGGCAAACGCCAGTTTCGGCGCGACCTGCGCAACCTGGAAGCGCTTGGATATACCATCAACCGCCACCAGCGCCCGCTGCGCTGGTCGTTGAGCACAGGTGCGCATCTGCTCTCGGATGACGATGTTCAGGCGCTCGTGTATATCCGCGAGGCATTCAGCGAAAACCACCCGCTTGCGCCCACGATTGCCGATCTGCTCGGACGATTGACGGGCCAGCTTTCCACGACACAGCAGGCGCTTTGGCAGCGCAGGCCGGCGCTGCGCGCGCCGCTCAATCCGGCAATCGACTACAGCGACTGCGCCGAGCTTATCCGCACGCTGGAGCGGGCCATTAGCCAGCGCCAGCAGATCGCGTTCCTGTATCGCGCTCGCGGCAAGAGCGAGCCGCTTTTGCACGAGCGACTCGATCCCTATGAGATCGAGTACACCGATCGCCATTTCTACCTCGTCGCGTTCAGCTATCGCTATGGATCGATATTGTCGTTTCGGATCGATCGGATCGTGCAAGATCGCTCGCAAGAATCGCCGCACGTGCTGCACAATACGCAGCAGCCGCGCCGCGAGCGAAAACCGATCATCTTTACCTATCGATTGCCAGCATCGTTCGCCGACGGCGGCGTGAGCGAGCGCTTTACGATTCTATCGTTCACAACCGATGACCAGCACATCACAATAGAGGCCAGCGATACCAGCGAGTTCCGGATCGTGCGCACGCTGCTGGGCTATGGCGAGCACGCAGTGCTCCTCCATGGCCCGCCGACATTGATCGAGCGGATGCGCAAGGCCGTGAATCTGATGTGGGAAAATTACAAAGCGGACATATAGTGTCCGGCCCCCTCGATATACTTCATCCAGGTAGCCCACCGAGAAGGGATGAACAATGGCCGATGATCGTATATCTGCGGACGAGGCTTCCTCCGACGAGCTGCTTCGTCATATCCAGCTGCTGCTCGGCATTCCCGCCGATGAAGATGCCCTTTTTGCAAGCTACGTCGATAATGTCGCCAATGAGGGGCTGCTGCCCTACAAGGCAACCATCCACTACAGCGAAACAACCGGCGGCAAGGCTGGCGAGTCGCTGTATAACCACATCCTGAATGGTGTCTTTGTGCTGGAGCAGCTGCGCCGGCTGCTTCAGCTGGCCGACGAAGAATCGCGCGTGTTGTTCGTGGCCTTTACGCTCCACGATATCAACAAGATGGTGGAGGAGCAGGCAAAGTACAAGCAGCTTGCCACCCGCGCGAATGTCGTCGCCAAAATGGTTGAGCTCAAGCTGGATTGTTTCTTCCCCGGCTATGATACGTACCTCGACGACATCATCTCGCTGATGAAGCAGCATTCCGGCCATCAGTGGGAAGGGATGGAAGTCCTCGATCTGCGCCGGAGCTACCGGCTTGGCGCTGATCGACTCAAGCAGCTGGTGTTCCTGATGCGCGCCGCCGACGGGGTCGATCTCTCACACAGCCTCGACGAGCAGCGCCACAAGACGAACTTTCTGGTTCAGCTCAACAGCGTGAGCGACACGCAGTACGCTTTTTTCACCCATCGCGTGGCCGAGCAGCGCGGCAGCTTCACCAACATCGTTCACAATGCGGTGATCGCCGAGATGCGCGAGCGCTTTGGCATGCACGCGCTGCTGATCTATCCCGACGGCGCGGCCTACTTGGCTCCGCGCAGCGTTCCGCCAGAGACCGACGACGCAACAGTTGTGGCGATTGCCGGGCGGGTCGCCGCGACGATCAATGAGATGACCAGCGTAGGGTTTCTCGAGTTCATCCGCCCGATCAATATGGGAATCACGGTCGATCGCAAATGCCTTGATCTGAATCTGCCGTTTGCGACGATCTTCGACGCGATCTGCACGATCGTTCAGAAGCGCACGATCAAAGCCGATAAGCTGCAGCGGCTGCGTGAGGATTCGATCAAGCGCACCGCCAAGCTGCTTGAGAAGCGCGGCGCGGCTGCTGTAGATCAGCAAACCGTCGACGGCATCAATCAGCTGCTGGAGGCCGGCCCTGTGCCACAGTCGCAGGAGGGCATGCGGGTTGGCGAGCTGATTCGCAGCTACTATATTTTCCTGATCGAGCACTTTGCGAGCCTTGTGACGACACCCTGGGCGCGAATCTACGATTTGCTCGAGATCGCGCCCGATCGCCGCCCTGTCTATGATGGCTTTGATGCGCGCATGGATCGCGCCTATGCGATGGCCGTCGATCTGCGCTTGAGCGAGCAAGACATCGTAACCCGTATCAAGCGCGATGGCACGACACTGCTGGCCGATCGGCAGGCCGCCGACCCGCGCCTGCCGCTGATCGTCGACTATCTCCGCCATGTGTTGGTCTTTAGCGACCGTCGTCGCGCTCCGTCAGATTTTGCGACCGCGCTACCAGGGTATGTGCGCCAGCAGCACAAGCAGTGTGTCCAGTGCAATCTGCCGCTGCCGACTCAGAAGTGGAGCTCGGGAAACGTGCGCTCGGATATCAAGGTGCAGCTGTTCTCCAATCGGCTTGGCGGCGGGCCGGGCGAGCCGGTCAAGCGCATCTGTCCGATCTGTGAGATGCAGTTCCTGGTCGAAAAGCTGAACTACCGCGAGATACGCAACGAGCAGACGGTGTACCTACATTTGTTCCCTTACTCGTTCCAGACCGCGCCGTTCCTCAACGGGCTGCGCACCACGATCAAGCGCATTAGCCGCGGCGATATGCTGGCCGGCGCGCTGCGGCTGAACGATGTCGACCGGCAGATGCGCGCTGCGGCGATCGGTCGCACCGTCGATCTTACTGCGACCACGCGCACGAAAGAAAACAAAGCGCAGCCCTATGGGGTCTACCTGCCACGGTATAGCGAGACGCTCGGCGGCGTTATGACGTTCCCGATCAATCCGCCCAGCGACGAAAACGATACGCAGAAGTTTCTTTTTGTGCTGCAGCATGCGCTGCTGCTGCAGCGCCACTTCGGCTGCAAAGTGCTCGTCAGCGCATCGGCCACGCCATCGCTCGACAAAGAGTCGTTCGGCGATGTTTACTTCGACCTGACGCCGCTCAGCGCGCGCGGGCTGATCCGCCAGAATGATTATCACGAGTACCAGCCGGGAACACAAAAGCCGGGCACGCTGCGGCGCCTCTGGAGGCAGCTTGGCTGGCTGCTGAGTATCCGCGCCCAGCTTGCCACGCGCAAGAACGATGCGGTGGGTGACCTGGTGATGGCGATGGCTGAGCATCCGCTCCAGGTGTTCTACGCGGCCGAGAAGCTGGCCGAAGGCAAGGTGCGCGATGACAAAGCCGGCGATGCGGGCTGGCTGCTGCGCACTGTCGCCGACGATGTGCGTGAGTTAGCCCTTAGCATTGGAGACAGCGAAATGAACGATCTCGACCAACAGCTGCAACGATTGGCAGAGATTGCCTGGAAAGGCGGGCTGCGCGGGCAGTCGCTAGAGAAGAACTCCGTGATGGCTCCGCTGGACGAAGTGCTGCGCAAGCTCGGCGTGCAGAGCATCGAGCTGACCCCGGCAGTGCTGCAGTCTGCGGCTGCGATGGACCTCTACGAGCATGTCAAGCGTATACGCGAAAGTGGCGGCAAGCCATTCTCACCACAGCGTCTTCAGGCCGCCAGCGAAGAGTTCGTGCGTGTTTTCTTCGAAGATGTGTTTGCCGGCATCTACCACGGCAAGGTCGCGCGCCTGCTCAACCACGAGAAGATACTGCGCTCGGCGTTTCATCTGTATATCCGGCGACAGATTCCGCGCAAAGCGGCCCCAACCGACGCGCAGACGAGCCAGCCTGGCGGCGATGGCGATGCCGGCGTAACCGACGAGACGCTTGCTTCCGAGGAATAATCAGACCTTTTTAGCGAAGGAGCACACCGATGAGCATTATCGACCGCTACGCCGACCGACTGCTCGACACCTACAGCGCGTATCCCCGTGGGCGCTTTGTGACGCTGCTGCTGCTGCGCCAGATCGAGTCCGAGGCAATCTTCCGCACCGAGGGCAGCGGCGAGCCATTGAACAAAGAGTTTGTGTTCGCGGGCGAGCGCGCCGGCGACGACGAGCTGATCCAGCGGGTGGTGATCAGCAAGCGCAAGCAGACCGCGGTCGAGCGGCGGATCGGGCGCGAGCTGCTGCGCGAGCACGATTTGCTGCGGCCGAACAGCAAAGGGGTTGTCTGCTCACTGAATACGAACAATCCATGCGAGAAATGCATCGACTGCATGGTCTATGGCTATGCGGCCGGCGGTGGTGGGGCGCAGCGATCGCGCGTGATCACCGATGACGCATTTAGCCTGCACCCTGCGGCAACCGTGACGGGCACGCGCCAATTCAACGCCTTGTTCGACAACAGCACCATGCGCAACCCCGAAACGAACGAGCCTTCTACAAGCATCGGCACCGACGAGTATATCAAGCCGCAGTCGCTCTTTCTGGACATGGAGACGCTCAAGGATGTCACGCCCGACGAGCTGCGCTACATCCTGGGCAATGTGCTGCGCGCCGCGCGCTATGGCGCGATCTCGTCGCGGATCGGCAAGGTGCGCAACCACCTGATCGGCGTGTCGTTCAGCGACTGCGAGCTATTCTCGAACCTGGAGTGGGCGCAGCATACCTACGATCTGCTGCGCGGCGCCGAGCGCGAGCCGGATTTCCCGCTGCACGTGACCACGGTCAGCCGGCAGGCCCGTGCTGCGGCGGCGACATTGCGCAGCCGTGTCGTCGGGCGGGTCGAATGGCTCGACGCCGACGAGCTTGGCGCGCTGGTTCAGGAGCTTGGCGCGCTCTACGCCGATGGCGAGCAAGTAACCGCGATGCTCAACCGCCTCGCGAGCAGCTACCCGCGCCAGTAGGAGACGACTATGCCGCAGATTTATCGCTGCGAGCTGCGCCTGCTGGAGCAAACCTTTTTCAGCACGCGCGAGATCAGCGATCTCTACCAGACCGAGGCGTTCATCGGACACATCGCGCTGTGCTATGCGCTGGGGCTGGCGCCCAGCCGCTACTACAACGATGGTAAGACCATTCACTACCGCGAAGACCTGGCGGCGTTGAACGAGCGCGGCATCTATGTTACGCCAGCGACCATCCAAGGGACGGCGCGCTTTACGCTCGGCCAGTTCAACGCCCAGCCCGATAGCTACTGGTCGGCGATGGGCAACAACGCGCTGGTCGTCGTGCCGCAGGGCATGTGGGCCGAGAAAGACGGCAACACCTGGTATATCACCGACGGCAGCACGCGCCGTAAATACGGTGTCGAAAACCGGCCGCAGTTTGGGCGCATCCGCGCGCTGGCGGCTGGCAATCGCGCCGAGTTCTTCGTCGTCAGCGAGGCCGAGCTGGCGCTGCCGAGCTACCTTCGGCTCGGCAAGTGGATGAGCAAAGCCAGGCTTTCGATCCGCCCGGCGCACATTACGGGCGAGCAGGCCGAGGGCACAATCCCATTTCTGCTGGCGCCTGCCGACCTCGCAGCCACAACCCAGCTGCTCGCCTATGATCTGCTGAATGTCGCGCCAACACCGCTGGCGCGCAACACCCGGATCGCCGGCCCTTGCTTCGCCCTCGATCAAAAAACGCTGTTACCAAAGGGCATGCGCTTCAACCTGGAGAGCTTTCGATGACGACGATCACGCTCTTGCCACACGCCGAAAAGCTTGCGCCTGATGACGCCCTGCCCGAGTTCCAGCATCCCACGCGGCTGCTGTACCATCAGGCGCGCACGTATGAGGCGCTCATTGCTACGCCGCTGGTGATGAATACCTACCCAACCGGCACCGGCAAAACCATCGCCGCGCTGCTGCGCCTGCTGCACCCCGATCAGCGCCAGCGCAACACGCTGCTGATTGCGCCGACCAACGCGCTGATCGCACAGCACGCCGCCGAAGCGCGTGCGTTCATCGCCCGCTACGGATTGAAGATGCGCGTGTTCGAGGCGAACGCGGCGGCGCTGGGCGCGCTGGACGCAGATCTGCGCCCCGGCGAGCGGCTCCAGCGCTTTCTCGAAAATCCGCTGGCCTTCGGCGAGCAGCTTAGCCTGCCCGACGATGCCGAAAAGCAGCCGTTTGTCGTGGTGACGAACCCGGATATCTTCTACTACGGACTGTATTTTCAATACCAGCGCAACGATCAGCGCAACGTGTTCAGCAAGTTCATCGGCAACTTTCACTACCTGGTGATCGACGAGTTCCACTACTACGACAACAAGCAGTTCGCTAACTTCTTGTTCTTCTTCGCGCTGTGGAAGCAGTGGGATTATTTCGCCCATGGGCGATCGATCTGTTTGCTTTCGGCGACGCCGCGCCAGAACGTGAACATGTATCTCGACGCGCTATTTGGGCCGGAGAAATGGGCGATCATCGGCCCCGACAACGAGCCGCCAGAGAGCGCAACCTACGCGACCGTTCCGACTCTGACCGAGCTTCAGCTAACCGTCGTCGCCGACCAGATCGAGGCCTGGGCCGCGGCGCATCGCACGGAGATCGAGCGCTGGCAGGCCGGCGACCTCGACAGCGCGATTATCAGCAGCAGCCTCGGCAGGGTCAACGAGATCTATGCGCTGCTGCGCGACCTCGATCCGGTGCGTATCACCGGCCCCGAGCCACAGGCCGAGCGGCAGCGCGTGCGCCCGTTGATCCTCGCGACGCCGACTGTAGATATTGGGTACAACTTCGGCCGGCCGGGGAAAGCGCGCCAGAGCATCGACCGGCTGGTCTGCGACGCGCGCTTCGGCGACGAGCTAACCCAGCGCATCGGTCGCGCCGGGCGCGTGCTTGGGCGCGCCGAGACAACACGGCCAAGCGCGGCAGTTGCGATCGTGAACGAGGATGCCGCGAATGAGCTGCGCGCCTACGACGGGCAAACGCTCTCGCGCGGCGAGTGGGCTGCGATCGTGGCACAGCTGCAGTATCTACCGCCCAAGCACCAGCTCGACGGCTATATTCGCAGCCACGCGATCATGGAAGCGTTCTACCCGGTTTTCCAGGTTAGCAAGTTGATGGATGACGAAGAAGCCGCGCTGGAAGAGCTCTACCAGATGATCCGCGCGGTGTTCGCGCCGAAAAGCTTGCAGAAAGCCATATCGCTCAAGCTGTTCTTCTGGAAATACGATAAACGTCGCCGCTGGCTGAACGAGTCGCCCGAGGCGAAGCGCTGGGTGCTTGACGAGTGGAATGGAAAGGCGCTGGCGCAGCATTTCGCGGATTATACCGCTTGGCGTGACTCGAGCAAAGACAAGCAGATCACCTATAAAGGCGAGCAGTTTCGACCATTGCTTCCCAAGCTGCTTGCACACCAACAGTCCAAGCGCGAACTGGTCGCCTTCATCGAGTCGCAGGTCGCGTTGACCAAGGCGCTGTTCAGCTTCCGCGAGGCGTGGCAGGGTCCGCCTGCAATGGTCTTCGACCCACAGCATCTGCTGTCGAGCGAAGATGTCAACCAGTACGATCTACTACATCTCGCCACGAACTATCACCTGAAACTCTTTCGCGACCGAGGTGAGTTCGCGCGCCGCACCGGGTCGGATATCGCCGCGCCGCTGTATGTAGAGATCGTGCGCGCTCGCGACCCCAAGCTGACGCTCGGCTTCGATTACCTGAGCCCTTGGCCCCACGCCGAGTTCGAGGAGCGGTACTGCCGTAGTGTCGTCGCTCTGCAGGGTCTGAAACTGATTGCCAAAGAGCGCGGCCTTGACTCGAAGCCGGCGATGCTCGACGATCGCATTCGCAGTGCCATCGAGCAGGATTATGTCCCATGCCTTGTCGTGGCACAGGCAAGCTGGTGGCCGCTTTTGAGCGTGCTGAAAGGCTCGCCCTTCTATGCGCGCGAGCTGCTGGTGGATTTTCAAGCTGGCACATCCGTAGAGTATAAGATTGTCACAGGCAGCGCCGCGTTTCACATTCTTCCCGAGCTGCGGCGCCACTACGCGATGCTCGACAAGAAGCTATCGGAGGATGCGATCATTCTTTAGTGCAATTCCAAAGTTAGGGCATGGTTCAATTCCAGGGATTTCGCCTTGCCACTTACGGGCGCGCTATAGCGCGCCCCTGCGCCTTTGGGGCAATAAACTGTCACGCTCGATTGAACCATGCCTAGAGGTCAGGAGCTGCGGCGCGCTGCAAATGGCGGGGTTCAAAGAACCGCGAAGACACGCAGGCTCGAAGATCTGCAAGCTGTCAGCCGGCCCTGCGTGCCCTCGCCGCCCGCGTTCGATCTAGGGCGCTCGTTATTCGACGCGCGCCGCCCGCGTTCGATCTAGGGCGCTCGTTATTCGACGCGCGCCGCTCGCGTTCGATCTAGGGCGCTCGTTATTCGACGCGCGCCGCTCGCGTTCGATCTAGGGCGCTCGTTATTCGACGCGCGCCGCTCGCGTTCGATCTAGGGCGCTCGTTATTCGACGCGCGCCGCTCGCGTTCGATCTGGAGCGCTCGTTATTCGATCTGGCGGGCTCAAGCTTCGATCTGGGACGGGCCAGGTTCGAGATCTGTGCCGCTTTCACGAGCGCAAAACCAGCCGGCCCGCAGACGGCTGGCGTAGGCTGCGAAGCCGCAAAGACAAGGCCCGCACGCTTTGCGGCTCTGCGTGAGCATGTTACACTCTCGATTGTGGGATGATCGTGGACTCGAACATCCCTTATAGCAGTGGGCAGTCGGCAGGAGCCAGTCGGCAGTAAGGCGGATGGCATCACAACGGCATCTCGTTCGTGCGTATTGGCTCAATGCTTTTGCTCACAGCTATAGGGTTCATAAAAGAATGCCGTGACCCAGTATCTGTGTCATCCTGAGCGGAGGCCACAGCCAGAGCGAAGGATCGTTCTACAGGACGCTCAAGAGATGCTTCGCTGCGGCTCAGCATGACATTCCCAAGGTGGCTGAAATACGACATGTATAATCCCTTAGCGCCTGCTGTCACCACCTGTCAAGATGGAGCATCCGAACATGAGCGACCTTCCCGATCTGTACGCCTTCGTCCTCCGCCTGCGGCCAGAGCCTGGCGGCCCACCGCCCGATCCAAGGGGCCACGGCGCGCAGGCGCTGTTCCTCGACGTGCTGCGCCAGGTCGACCCGGCGCTGGCCGGGCGGCTGCACGCCGACGCGCCGAGCAAGCCCTACACGGTGGCGGTGCTGCCGCGGCAGGGGACAGGGGACAGGGGACAGGGGGCAGGGGTCGAGGGCTGGAGGCCGGGCGGCGCTGATCCCCGATCCCAGATCGCCGATCCCTTCTCGGTGGAGCTGCGGGTGACGTTCACGCGGGCCGAGCTGTTCCCGGTCGTCACGCGCGCGCTGCTCCAGCAGCTGCCCGGCGCGCCACTGCGGCTCGGCCGCGCATCGCTCGCGCTCGCCGAGGTGTTCGGCACGCCCGGCGGCCACCCGTGGGCCGGCTACGGCTCGTTCGCCGACCTGGCCGCCGCCGCGCGGCCGGACGGCGAGCTGACGCTGCAGTTCGCCTCCGCGGCGGCCTTCGGCCAGGGCAGCCGCGCCGACGGCCGCGCGCGCCTCGGGCTGCTGCCGTCGCCCGAGGCGGTGTTCCCGAGCATCGCGCGCCGCTGGAACGATCTCGCCCCCGCCGCGCTGCAGCTCGACCTGGCCGCGGTCAGGGCCGCCGCCGAAGACACGCTCGTCAGCCGCTACAGGCTGGAGACGGTGCAGATCAGCCTCGGCAAAGGCCCGCAGAAGGGCTTCGTCGGCCTGTGCGCCTACGAGCTGCCGCCCGACCCCGCCCCGCGCCGCACGCTGACCCTGCTCGCCGACGCGGTGTTCTACCTGGGGATCGGCATGAAAACGGCCAGGGGGATGGGGCTGTGCCGAAGGATGAGCGATGAACGATGAGCGATGAACGATGAACGATGAACGATGAACGATGAACGATGAAGGAGCGCTATGACGACGACGATCGCCGCGCAGCCCGACTACATCCCGCTGTCGATGATCAACGCGCTGGCCTACTGCCCGCGCCGCTTCGGGTACGAGTTCATCCAGGCCGAGATGCTGGTCAACGAGCACGTCGTCGAGGGCACCCTGCGCCACCAGGGCGTCGACCTGGGCGGCAAGGAGTGGATCGGCGACGCCGTGCAGCAGCGCCGGGTCTACGTCTGGAGCGAGCGGCTGAGGCTGGCGGGGGTCTGCGACCTGGTCGAGGAGCGCGCCGGCCTGGCCTACCCGGTCGAGTACAAGAAGGGCAAGCCCGGCCGCTGGGCCTCCGACCACGCCCAGCTGTGCGCGCAGGCGATCTGCCTGGAGGAGCGCATGGGCATCACTGTTGCCGAAGGCGCGATCTTCTACTTCGCGACGCGCCGGCGCGAGGTGGTCGCGTTTACGCCCGAGCTGCGCGCCGAGGTCGAGCGCCTGGCCGCCGAGGCCCAGCGCCTCGTCGCCGCGGGCGCGCTGCCGCCGCCGATCGACAACCGCGCCAAGTGCCGCGACTGCTCGCTCCAGCCGCTCTGCCTGCCCGACGAGCTGCGCCTGCTGACCGACCAACGACCAACGACCAACGACCAACGACGTCGGTTGGCCTGGGAGTGGGAGGTGATGGATGAAGGATGAAGGCTGAACGCTGAACGCTGAACGCTGAACGCTGAACGCTGAGCGCTGAATGCTGAACGCTGAACGCTGAAGGCTGAAGGCTGAACGCTGAAGGCTGAGCCAAAGCCGATGGACGATGGACGATAGGCGATGGACGATAGGCGATGGGCCAAGCCCCAAGCCCCAGGCCCCAAGTCCCAAGCCCCTGGACGCGGTCACCTTGTCACCCCGGAGGCCCGACATGACCCACGAGGCAATCGCAGACGGCGTGGAGGTGCTCATGGCAACGCTCTACCTGACCGAGCAGTACAGTGTCGTGAAGATCGAGGGCGAGGCGCTGCGCGTGCAGTTTCCGACCGACCGCGCGAGCAAGCAGGCCGGCAAGGTCGTGCGCGTGCCGCTGGCGAAGGTCGAGCAGGTGATGGTGCTGGGCGACATCACGCTGACGACGCCGGCGCTGCACGCGCTGCTCGAGCGGCGGATCGCCGTGCACTACCTTTCGGCGCGCGGCCGATCCTACGGCTCGCTGACCGCCGACTGGGGCAAGAACAGCGGCGTGCGCCTGGCCCAGTACGCGCTGTTCGGCGACCCGGCGCGGCGCTTCGCGGTGGCGCGGCAGTGCGTGGCCGGCAAGCTGCTGAACATGCGCACGACGCTGCTGCGCTACGCCCGCAGCCGCGACGATCGCGCCGCGCTCGAAGAGGCGGCCCAGCAGATCCGCGCCTGCCTGCGCTCGATTGCGCGGCTGCCCGCGCCCGCCGAGGTCGACCCGGGCGACCGGATGCATGGCTTCGGCCCGCTGCTTGGGCTGGAGGGCAGCGCCAGCGCCGCGTACTACGGCGTGTTCGGCTCGCTGCTCAAGGGCGACTGGGGCTTCGCCGGGCGGGTCAGGCGCCCGCCGACCGACCCGATCAACGCGCTGCTCTCGTTCGGCTACACCGTGCTGACCAACCAGATCGTCTCGCTGGTCCACGCGGTCGGGCTCGACCCGGGCCTGGGGGTATTGCACCAGCCGGGGTTCGGCAAGCCGGCGCTGGCGCTCGATCTGATCGAGGCGTTTCGGCCGATCATCGTCGACTCGGTGATCATCACCATGGTCAACACCGGCCAGATCGCGCCGAGCGACCTGGACGAAGAGGTCGGCGCCTACCGGCTGAAAGACGACGCGCGGCGGGCCTTCCTCGAAAAGCTGGAGGCGCGGCTGAGCGAGCGCGTGCAGCACCCGGTGTTCGGCTACCAGACCAGCTACCGGCGCTGCATCGAGCTGCAGGCGCGCCTGTTCGCCAAGCACGCCCAGGGCGAGATCGAGCGCTACGTGCCGTTCACCGTCCGCTGAAATGCCTATTCGGGGCGCGGCGCGGCCCATGTGGAGCCGGTGTGGCGCGTTCGGCGTAGCCGAACGCGCCACACCGGCCATCTGAACCCCCGCCCCTGACAGGGGCGGGGGCAGGGGGTGGGGTATCCATGGAAGACACAACGCTCTACATCATCGCCTACGACATCCCCGACGACCGGCGGCGCGCGAAGGTGCACCGCGTGCTGTGCGGCTACGGCGCCTGGACGCAGTACTCGCTGTTCGAGTGCTGGCTGAGCCGGCGCCAGATCCTGGAGCTGCGGGTCAAGCTGGCGCGGCACCTGGTCGAGCAGCGCGACAGCGTGCGCTTCTACCCGCTGTGCGCCGGCTGCCAGGCGAAGGTGATCACCGTGGGCAGCGAGCGCCCGCGCGACCCGGTGACGGTGATTCTGTGAGCGCGCGCAGAATCGAGCGGCGAAGCATGCGGGTGAATCGCGGGCGGCGCTCGAATCCGCGGCGAGCGCATTGGGGTGCTGCCGCGGGGCTTGCGCGCCGTGGTAGAATGAGAGGCAAGCAGGCCCGACGGCGATCGGAATTGCAGGCGCTCGAATCAGGGCCGTTTTACCGCACTCTAGTGCGGCGCTCGGCCGAGGGCTTTGGGAAGCGGAAAATCCGTGCGACGGATTGAAACCGCCGCGCGCTGCGGCCGCAGGTGGCCTTTGGGAAGCGGAAAACCCCGGGAAACCCTTTGGGAAGCAAAATCCGGCGACGGATTGAAACGCCCCTTTGGGAAGCGGAAAATCCGTGCGACGGATTGAAACGCCCCAGCGTCCCCTTTGGGAAGCGGAAAATCCGTGCGACGGATTGAAACGGAGCGCTGCGCCGGGCATCGCCTCTTTGGGAAGCGGAAAATCCGTGCGACGGATTGAAACGTAGATCCGCGATGGCCGGTGCCCTGGCGCGCTTTGGGAAGCGGAAAATCCGTGCGACGGATTGAAACCATGCGGCACACCGTCCGCGGTAAGCCGCGCTTTGGGAAGCGGAAAATCCGTGCGACGGATTGAAACCTGCGACTGGCGGCGCGATGTGGACCTTGCCCCTTTGGGAAGCGGAAAATCCGTGCGACGGATTGAAACCGCCGGCGCCGGCCGCGCCCGCTTTGGGAAGCGGAAAATCCGTGCGACGGATTGAAACGCTACCCGATGGCGGGCGCGCCATCTTGACTCTTTGGGAAGCGGAAAATCCGTGCGACGGATTGAAACCGCGGCGCCAGCCGGCCGGCGCCGCCTTTGGGAAGCGGAAAATCCGTGCGACGGATTGAAACCCGGGGGCGCGCTTTGAAGCGGAATCCGTCGACGGATTAACCCCCCCCTTTGGGAAGCGGAAAATCCGTGCGACGGATTGAAACCGCGGCGCGCCGGCAACGGCTTTGGGAAGCGGAAAATCCGTGCGACGGATTGAAACCCGGCGTGCACGCCGATGGCCGCGCGAACGGCTTTGGGAAGCGGAAAATCCGTGCGACGGATTGAAACCCACCTCGACGCGCCACCGTGGCGCGGCTTTGGGAAGCGGAAAATCCGTGCGACGGATTGAAACAGCCCCGGCCGCGCCGGACCGCTTTGGGAAGCGGAAAATCCGTGCGACGGATTGAAACGAGGTCGCGCGCGCGCCAGGCGCTTTGGGAAGCGGAAAATCCGTGCGACGGATTGAAACGCCCATTGCGCGTCGTACACGCCTGGACGCCGCAGAGGCTTTGGGAAGCGGAAAATCCGTGCGACGGATTGAAACTAGCAATGCAGGCAGTGCCTATCATAGCACGCCTGCCTTTGGGAAGCGGAAAATCCGTGCGACGGATTGAAACCGGCGTGCGCCAGGTCGCGGTTGCAGATGAGTAGCTCTTTGGGAAGCGGAAAATCCGTGCGACGGATTGAAACTCTGGCGTTAGACGCGCTCAGCAATCGGGCGGCGACTTTGGGAAGCGGAAAATCCGTGCGACGGATTGAAACCGCCGCACACCGCCTGAAACACCTCGTGGAGGTCCTGTCTTTGGGAAGCGGAAAATCCGTGCGACGGATTGAAACATTGGCTGGATGCGCCAGCGCTCTCCCAGGCCGTCGCTTTGGGAAGCGGAAAATCCGTGCGACGGATTGAAACATCCTGTCGGGCGCACGCGCGCTCCTGCCTTTGGGAAGCGGAAAATCCGTGCGACGGATTGAAACGCGGCGCGCCTTCGTGCCGGGGTGGCGCACCTGCTTGCGCTTTGGGAAGCGGAAAATCCGTGCGACGGATTGAAACCCGGTGGCATTGCGGCCGTCTGGCCGAGCTGATCGACCGCGCTTTGGGAAGCGGAAAATCCGTGCGACGGATTGAAACACAAGCTTCCGCGTGCCGACGTAGAAGCGCTTGATCCTTTGGGAAGCGGAAAATCCGTGCGACGGATTGAAACGTGCGCGCCAGCTCCGCCACCGTGGCGCCGGCGTCGAGCTTTGGGAAGCGGAAAATCCGTGCGACGGATTGAAACCGACCGACGCAACGGCGCAGCTGCAGGCCGACCTGGCCTTTGGGAAGCGGAAAATCCGTGCGACGGATTGAAACATCATTGACCTGTCGCTCTGGGCGCTGGGGGAATACTTTGGGAAGCGGAAAATCCGTGCGACGGATTGAAACTACAACCGCGAGCGCCAGGACCGGCTGCCGCCGTTCTTTGGGAAGCGGAAAATCCGTGCGACGGATTGAAACGCCGGTCGCTACCAGCCGCGCGTGACCTTCGATCAGCTTTGGGAAGCGGAAAATCCGTGCGACGGATTGAAACAAAGGGCGACCACTCGCCCTCCGGCCGGCTTTCGCTCTTTGGGAAGCGGAAAATCCGTGCGACGGATTGAAACGTTGTGGCTGCTGCGTGCGTGGTCAGCGCCGCCGCGTTCTTTGGGAAGCGGAAAATCCGTGCGACGGATTGAAACCCAAGCGTCGCCAGAACCCCACTGGCCATCTTGACTTTGGGAAGCGGAAAATCCGTGCGACGGATTGAAACATCTCCTGCGGTCGGCGCCGCGAGCACCTCCGGCCTTTGGGAAGCGGAAAATCCGTGCGACGGATTGAAACCCTGCAGCACCAGGGCGCGTCACCGGCTTGCCCTGCGCTTTGGGAAGCGGAAAATCCGTGCGACGGATTGAAACTGCCTCTTCAGCCAGTCGAGCCACAGGCGCAGCGCCAGCTTTGGGAAGCGGAAAATCCGTGCGACGGATTGAAACGGCGTAGGACTCGGACACGATCCAGCCGAGTCCCTCGCTTTGGGAAGCGGAAAATCCGTGCGACGGATTGAAACGCCGCGCCGACGCCGGCCACGCGGGTCGCACCCCTTTGGGAAGCGGAAAATCCGTGCGACGGATTGAAACATCAAGGCCATCAGCGGCCCGGACGTCGGCGCCGATCTTTGGGAAGCGGAAAATCCGTGCGACGGATTGAAACACACGGTCCAGGTGATGCCCTGCGCCACCGCGGCCGCTTTGGGAAGCGGAAAATCCGTGCGACGGATTGAAACCCGGTGCTGATGGCGCTGGTCAGCTCCCAGTCGACTTTGGGAAGCGGAAAATCCGTGCGACGGATTGAAACGACCGAGTAGACCGCGCCGGGGGTGTTGACGCTCTGGCTTTGGGAAGCGGAAAATCCGTGCGACGGATTGAAACGGCCGAGATCGCCCAGCGCTGGGCCGTGCTCGATTGCCTTTGGGAAGCGGAAAATCCGTGCGACGGATTGAAACCTGGCCGTCTATCCGGCCGAGCGCCCGGCGTCGCCGCTTTGGGAAGCGGAAAATCCGTGCGACGGATTGAAACGAGCTATGAACGCTGAGGATACCGCGCGCGCCCTGCTTCTTTGGGAAGCGGAAAATCCGTGCGACGGATTGAAACATTCGTGGATGAGCTGAGCCACAAGCCGCTTAATAAGCTTTGGGAAGCGGAAAATCCGTGCGACGGATTGAAACCGCGTCCGCCTGCGCGACCTGCCGGCGCTCCTCGGCTTTGGGAAGCGGAAAATCCGTGCGACGGATTGAAACGTGGCCGGCTTGCACGCCGCACAGCGATTCCAGCGCTTTGGGAAGCGGAAAATCCGTGCGACGGATTGAAACGCGCTGCCCCACACGACCAATCCCAAGTCTTCCAGCCCCTTTGGGAAGCGGAAAATCCGTGCGACGGATTGAAACATGAAGCGCCCCAAAGCCGGCGGGGTCAATCGGCAGCCTTTGGGAAGCGGAAAATCCGTGCGACGGATTGAAACTTGATGACCGTCGCGTCGCGGCGCCGGCCGATGTCTTTGGGAAGCGGAAAATCCGTGCGACGGATTGAAACCCCGCCGCACGTCGCGCAGACGCCGCGGCGCGCGGCCTTTGGGAAGCGGAAAATCCGTGCGACGGATTGAAACGTTGCGCCTGTAGTCTGCGCCATAGTGGTTACTCCTCTTTGGGAAGCGGAAAATCCGTGCGACGGATTGAAACGGCACGTTGTCGTAGGGCATGGGGAGGCTCCTTTATCTTTGGGAAGCGGAAAATCCGTGCGACGGATTGAAACAGGCTGCTGCCGCCGTCTGCGACTGGCACCGCACCGCCTTTGGGAAGCGGAAAATCCGTGCGACGGATTGAAACGGATACCACCACCAGCCGTCCCCCGCCAGCACCGACCTTTGGGAAGCGGAAAATCCGTGCGACGGATTGAAACCCCGGCAGCGTCATGTCGTTGCCAAGCGCGACGGCGCTTTGGGAAGCGGAAAATCCGTGCGACGGATTGAAACCTATACTTCAATCAATCCGAACAAGCAAAGACACGAACTTTGGGAAGCGGAAAATCCGTGCGACGGATTGAAACTAAACGTGAGGACTGGCGCGGAAAGAAGGGCGAGGCGCTTTGGGAAGCGGAAAATCCGTGCGACGGATTGAAACACGAGTCTGCTCACGGCCTACAACAGCACGAATAACTTTGGGAAGCGGAAAATCCGTGCGACGGATTGAAACCGCCTCGACCACCTCGCGATCGGCGCCGGGAGCGGCACTCTTTGGGAAGCGGAAAATCCGTGCGACGGATTGAAACATCACAGTCGACGCGCGCGCCGACCGGGCGCACGCCTTTGGGAAGCGGAAAATCCGTGCGACGGATTGAAACGCCGCAGCCGACCGATGCGCGCGATCGTGCGAATAGAGCTTTGGGAAGCGGAAAATCCGTGCGACGGATTGAAACTAGCGAGGGCTGGTTAAAGGGCGGGATGGCGAATCCTTTGGGAAGCGGAAAATCCGTGCGACGGATTGAAACCTCGCCACGCGCGGCGCGGCGGATGAGCCTTCCACCTTTGGGAAGCGGAAAATCCGTGCGACGGATTGAAACCCCACGCCCGCGGCGACCGTGCGGCCACCGCGCACGACTTTGGGAAGCGGAAAATCCGTGCGACGGATTGAAACATGATCGAAGCGCCGCCGCGTCGGGTCAAGCTCGCCTTTGGGAAGCGGAAAATCCGTGCGACGGATTGAAACCACGCAACAACGTTCTATACAGCATAGCCCTCTTTGGGAAGCGGAAAATCCGTGCGACGGATTGAAACCGCCGGCATTCGCAAGCCGACAGCGCGTCGAGTCGCCTTTGGGAAGCGGAAAATCCGTGCGACGGATTGAAACAGTCTGACCGGCGGCTTCTGCTTTGCGCGCTTGCGGCGGCTTTGGGAAGCGGAAAATCCGTGCGACGGATTGAAACGAGGTGGGGCGGGGGGGGGGAGGGACCGATCCTTTGGGAAGCGGAAAATCCGTGCGACGGATTGAAACGTACGTCCCCTTGATCGGGGTCGCCGTGGCGATCGCACTTTGGGAAGCGGAAAATCCGTGCGACGGATTGAAACGCCTGGCGCTGGCTCGCGATCGCGTCGGCCGCGCTCGCCTTTGGGAAGCGGAAAATCCGTGCGACGGATTGAAACGTGGATAGCGTCCTTCTCGTCCCTGGTAACACGGACTTTGGGAAGCGGAAAATCCGTGCGACGGATTGAAACACAAAGCATGGGGCATCAATAGCCGACCACGCGTCCTTTGGGAAGCGGAAAATCCGTGCGACGGATTGAAACCAACGATGTGGTGGCCGCGCTACAGGCAAACGACCCCGCCTTTGGGAAGCGGAAAATCCGTGCGACGGATTGAAACCTCCGACTCGCGGTGCGGCGGCGACATCCGCACCGCCTTTGGGAAGCGGAAAATCCGTGCGACGGATTGAAACCCGGCCGGACTATGAGCGCGCCGTGCCCAACGACTTCCTTTGGGAAGCGGAAAATCCGTGCGACGGATTGAAACGTCGGAAACCGCGCCGTCGTCGGCTATCTCTGCCATGACGACTTTGGGAAGCGGAAAATCCGTGCGACGGATTGAAACCGCTGATCTTCGACCGGCTGCTGCGCTGGCGCCGCCTTTGGGAAGCGGAAAATCCGTGCGACGGATTGAAACCACCAGCCGCCCATTGGGGTCCAGCCGGCCCAGCCCCCCTTTGGGAAGCGGAAAATCCGTGCGACGGATTGAAACGCCGTCGATGATCTGCTCGACCGGCTTGGATTTTGCTTTGGGAAGCGGAAAATCCGTGCGACGGATTGAAACGGGCCGGGGGGCGCGCGCGTCGCTCCTCGTCCTGCCGCTTTGGGAAGCGGAAAATCCGTGCGACGGATTGAAACGGTCGCGGATGACAGCCCGCTCCCGGTCAACCCCGACTTTGGGAAGCGGAAAATCCGTGCGACGGATTGAAACTTCGACGATGCCCAAAAGCGCGCGGTTGTGACACTTTGGGAAGCGGAAAATCCGTGCGACGGATTGAAACGTCGAGCACGGCGATGTCGAGCAGCTCGCCCGCCGCGCTTTGGGAAGCGGAAAATCCGTGCGACGGATTGAAACGCCGCTAATCATCAATTAAATGTCGTTATGCACAACCTTTGGGAAGCGGAAAATCCGTGCGACGGATTGAAACATGCCGTCTGACTGGCAATCATCCTCTCACCAGGCTTTGGGAAGCGGAAAATCCGTGCGACGGATTGAAACGGTAGATAGTCGCCAGGAGTCTCGCATTGAGACTCCCTTTGGGAAGCGGAAAATCCGTGCGACGGATTGAAACTAATGCAACACCCCTTCCTGGTATCTGGCTACAAGCCAGCTTTGGGAAGCGGAAAATCCGTGCGACGGATTGAAACCCAGG
This sequence comes from Candidatus Ribeiella danica, assembly GCA_016717335.1. GTDB lineage: Bacteria > Chloroflexota > Chloroflexia > Chloroflexales > Roseiflexaceae > Ribeiella > Ribeiella danica. Next base: position 467,229 of record JADKFS010000019.1, on the reverse strand, counting down.
CTGTCGTATGGATCGAACAGTAAGTCCGACCTTTGGGAAGCGGAAAATCCGTGCGACGGATTGAAACACCCAAATCTGCCGCGTCCTGCTGCCGTTGAATGTCTTTGGGAAGCGGAAAATCCGTGCGAGAGGGGCGCGCTAAACATAAGCAGGCTGATTCGGGCACGCGCTGAACATAACCGATGCGGGAGCAGGATTGGGTGGCGGTGCCGCCTGGGATCGGGGCTGGCAGGCGCGCCGCGAATAGTTGATCGACGCGCGCGGGCCGGCGCTTCCGACAAGCAGCGGTTCCTGCCGGGGGCGGACAGCCGCGCCGCGCACGCGCGATCACGTCCCGTCCCAGCGTGCTCGCGAGCAGGTGAACGACGTCGGCTCGGTTGTCGTCTCGCAGGCGCGGTACCTGGCAGCCCGGCGCCACCCCACCCACCCACCGCACTGCGGGCTGCCTGGGCGCTTACGCCATGCGTGTGTGCTGGTCAGCCGCCGGCCGCCCCGCCGTGGCGGCGTTGCGGATGCGCTTGAGCGCGCGCAGGTTGATCAGCACATAGGTCAGCGTGTTGCGGTTGGCGATCGCCCGGCCGCGCCGCAGCTTGGGATGCAGCATATCCAGCGCTTCGGCCTGGCTGTTGATTCGCTCAACCATTGTGCGTAGCGCATAGAGTTGTTTGTACTCGGGACTGCTGCGGTCGAGCGTGTGGCGCAGCCGCGACCCGGCCCCCGCCGCGATCGTGCTGGTGCAGCCGCCCTTCGCGAAGTGCGGGTCCGCGATTGGGCAGCTTTCGCCACTCGCGGTTGGGAACAGCAGCGGGCAGCGATACTTCTCGCGTCGGTGCGGAACCAGGCGGCGCGGTGCTGGTAGCGGAACTCCAGCGTCATCGGCAGTCCGGCCGCACACAGCGGCGCGCCATCGGCGGCGAACTGGCGGCCGGCGCCTTTGGGGCCCGGGTTGAACGGCACGGCCGCGAACCCGCCCGCCTGGTGGAAATAGTCGTAGACGTAGTGGGCATCATACGCCGCATCCCAGGCGCCAAAGCGCGGTTTGCGCCCCAGCCGCTGCTCGACCTGTTGCATCAGCGGATGGAAGGAGCTCGGGTCGCTTTCGTTGAACGGACGGGTCCGTTCGGCCAGCACCACTTCGGTCCCGTCGGGCAAGCGCGTGACCACGATGCCGCTGGCGTAGCCCCAGAAGATGTCCACACCAACCTGGAGGCGGTTGGCGGGGTGGGCGTCCGTGGTCGGGGCGGGCGGGTCATCACCATCGGCGTCGGCGGGCGCGCGATTGGGGCGTGATTTGACGCCGAGCTTGCAGTCGGGGTCGCCCTTGGGCTGGCGGGTCTTGTCGAGGCGGCCTTCTTTGATGAACTGTTTGGGATTGTTCTCTTTGACCCAGGCCAGCAGCGCCTGGGTGTCGCCGGCGATGACGTCGCCGAACAACTCCCGCTGGTCAGGCGGCAGCGTGGCGCGCAGCAGCTGGACCGAGGCGTCAAGCAGGAACTGCAGCGCGGTATTGGGCAGGCTGCGCAGCACGGTGGAGAAGTGGCGGCGCTTGGGGACGGTTTGGGCCACATCGAAGCCGTAGGGCGCGGTCGGGTCGGGCACGCGGTCGAAGCCGAGCCAGTAGACCAGGGCGGGATGCTCGAGCAGGAAGGTGCGCAAGTCCGACATATAGCGCTTGCCCTCGTGGAGCTTGACCAGGAAGGCGGCGGCGAAGGGCGCGCGCGGCTGCGGCTGCGGACCAGGCCAGGGGTGGTCGGTCGGCCGCTCGGGGAAGGCGGCCCACGGCAGATCGCCGAGCAGGACACGATACTTCTGGACGACGGGGTCGGCCGCAACCCAGGTGGGCAAGGGCGCTTGGGGGTGGAGGAGCGGGCAGAGCACGTCGGGGAGGCTGGGCGGACAGACCGGCGCGGGCCGGAGGATGGCGCGCAGCCGGTTGAGCGGAGCCAACAAATCGAGTAGCATGGTATGGTCTCCGATACGGGGTGGGTGGGGAGTTGGCGCTTTCATCCTACCGCGTATCGGAGACGACGTCGACGGCGATTGAGGAATCGGTGTCGGTGGCGAAGCAGATGGCGACGGCGATTGGGGACGTGCCAGTCATGGAGCGACGCCGATGTCGCTATCGACGTCGTTTCGGGAAGGCGAGCGACGGCAATGCAGGAACGCCCGTCGTCGAGCGACCGCAATCTTATGTTTAGCGCTCCCCTCGTGCGACGGATTGAAACTAGCCGCGGCGCCGACGGGTCGACCGTGCTGAACGCCCTTTGGGAAGCGGAAAATCCGTGCGACGGATTGAAACTTGATCGAGCTGGTGCGGATCGCGGCCAACCAGCGCACTTTGGGAAGCGGAAAATCCGTGCGACGGATTGAAACTCGCCCGGGTGTTGCCGTCGGCCGCATTGATCGCCTTTGGGAAGCGGAAAATCCGTGCGACGGATTGAAACATCCATGAACTGTTCATCAACCCGCTCTCCAGTGCTTTGGGAAGCGGAAAATCCGTGCGACGGATTGAAACCCACTTCGCACCTCCAACCGCGTCAGCGAGAAGCTTGGGAAGCGGAAAATCCGTGCGACGGATTGAAACCAGGGCGAGCCGGCTCGCTCACAGGCTGGCCTACTTTGGGAAGCGGAAAATCCGTGCGACGGATTGAAACGAAGTGAGCACCGCAGAGCGCGACCTGCGCGCCCTCCTTTGGGAAGCGGAAAATCCGTGCGACGGATTGAAACGCCGCTATACATGATTGGCCTCCTCCGCCGGCACGTACTTTGGGAAGCGGAAAATCCGTGCGACGGATTGAAACGCGCTGTCGGTGTCGGAATACGTTCATCGTCTTGCCTCTTTGGGAAGCGGAAAATCCGTGCGACGGATTGAAACCACGCCGGAAGATTGGCAGGACGCCGCGCAAGAAGCCTTTGGGAAGCGGAAAATCCGTGCGACGGATTGAAACGACAGCCGACGGCGTGCCGCGAATGCGCCCGCTCTTTGGGAAGCGGAAAATCCGTGCGACGGATTGAAACCATCGAGCATCACGACATCGGCATCCTGCTCCAGACTCTTTGGGAAGCGGAAAATCCGTGCGACGGATTGAAACTCTAGTCATGGTGTATTCCTCGCAATATCGCTTTTTACCTTTGGGAAGCGGAAAATCCGTGCGACGGATTGAAACTGGCGATGGGGTGTAAACGACGTACATCATCATTGCTTTGGGAAGCGGAAAATCCGTGCGACGGATTGAAACGTGCGCTTCCGTAGCCGTTGCTCTCATCGCAGCGCCTCTTTGGGAAGCGGAAAATCCGTGCGACGGATTGAAACATGCACCTCAGTGACGGCCTCCCAGGGCAGCTGCGCCGGCCTTTGGGAAGCGGAAAATCCGTGCGACGGATTGAAACTACCGGCGCGCGCGCGATGTGGCTTGATAGAATCGCATTCTTTGGGAAGCGGAAAATCCGTGCGACGGATTGAAACATGTCCCGTGGCGCGTTGGGCGCAGCGGGCGACGGCCCTTTGGGAAGCGGAAAATCCGTGCGACGGATTGAAACGGCGTTGGGAGCGGGCGGCCGGGGCAGGCGGTCGTCGCTTTGGGAAGCGGAAAATCCGTGCGACGGATTGAAACATAGCGATGACGATACATTCGCCGATACGCCGTCCTTTGGGAAGCGGAAAATCCGTGCGACGGATTGAAACATACGCAATCATTTCAGTCTCCTTCGACCACGCAAGGCTTTGGGAAGCGGAAAATCCGTGCGACGGATTGAAACCACGCGAACCGACGACTGGTTGCAACGGCGCTACCACTTTGGGAAGCGGAAAATCCGTGCGACGGATTGAAACAAGGCGACTGCAATTCTCCTCGATGTCTGCAATCTTCACTTTGGGAAGCGGAAAATCCGTGCGACGGATTGAAACGCGGCGCCGACCCGGGCCTGCCGAGAGCGACGATGGCTTTGGGAAGCGGAAAATCCGTGCGACGGATTGAAACCGGCTGCGCCATCATCTTGCTTGTGCCATACTCGGTATCTTTGGGAAGCGGAAAATCCGTGCGACGGATTGAAACCTGGCTCATTCCACGTCAAGCGATTAAGGCTAAACTTTGGGAAGCGGAAAATCCGTGCGACGGATTGAAACACGATGCTCTCGACGGGCGGGCAGTGGCAGATGGGCTTTGGGAAGCGGAAAATCCGTGCGACGGATTGAAACACGGCGACCGCCGCGGCGACCTACGGCGCATGGCACTTTGGGAAGCGGAAAATCCGTGCGACGGATTGAAACGCGCAGGTGTAGACATAGCCGCCCGTGCCGCCGCCCTTTGGGAAGCGGAAAATCCGTGCGACGGATTGAAACCGCTCGACCAGCACCACGCGCGCCTTGAGCTTGCCGCGCTTTGGGAAGCGGAAAATCCGTGCGACGGATTGAAACCGCCACTCGCCCTGTTGGGCAAGGGTTTGGGCTGCTTTGGGAAGCGGAAAATCCGTGCGACGGATTGAAACTATACGGTGATTGTTGTGGTACTGGCGCGGCGCGACTTTGGGAAGCGGAAAATCCGTGCGACGGATTGAAACAAGCTCGATTTCGGCGGCGTGGTAGTTGGACGCGCCTTTGGGAAGCGGAAAATCCGTGCGACGGATTGAAACCTGGCAACTGAGTTTGCGGGCAACCGGCAAGCAATCTTTGGGAAGCGGAAAATCCGTGCGACGGATTGAAACATACCAACTTTATTGAGGAATGAGTCAATAACTTTACTTTGGGAAGCGGAAAATCCGTGCGACGGATTGAAACCTAATCGGCCGCGACTATATCCGCGCTCACTGGACTTTGGGAAGCGGAAAATCCGTGCGACGGATTGAAACCAGGGCGTCCGGCTGCGCGGCAGGCGTGGCCGTCTTTGGGAAGCGGAAAATCCGTGCGACGGATTGAAACGAGAAGTGAGCACCGAAGAGCGCGACCGGCGCGCCCGCCTTTGGGAAGCGGAAAATCCGTGCGACGGATTGAAACGCCGCTATACATGATTGGCCTCCTCCGCCGGCACGACTTTGGGAAGCGGAAAATCCGTGCGACGGATTGAAACACCGTGCTCGTGCTCTCGGCGCTGATCAGCATCATCCTTTGGGAAGCGGAAAATCCGTGCGACGGATTGAAACCACGCCGGAGATTGGCGGGACGCCGCGCAAGGCCTTTGGGAAGCGGAAAATCCGTGCGACGGATTGAAACCCTGGAGCCTAAGTCAGTACATTGACGAGGCGCGGCGCTTTGGGAAGCGGAAAATCCGTGCGACGGATTGAAACTAGTCCGCCGCGTTGTCGGCCGGGCCGTCCCAAGCTTTGGGAAGCGAAGAATCCGTGCGACGGATTGAAACGCTTCGTGACTCGTCGCCACAAAGACGCGCCGCTTGCCTTTGGGAAGCGAAGAATCCGTGCGACGGATTGAAACCTGTACAAGCTACGAGCGACGAAGAGCGTGGCGGGGCTTTGGGAAGCGAAGAATCCGTGCGACGGATTGAAACGCGACATCCGCACCGCATGGCAGATCTACCCCGCCCCGCTTTGGGAAGCGGAGAATCCGTGCGACGGATTGAAACCAACGTTTGGCCGTGGCGTCTGCTCCTTCTGCTTTGGGAAGCGAAGAATCCGTGCGACGGATTGAAACGGGACCTCTTCGCCCAAATGCTCTTCCTATCACCGAACTTTGGGAAGCGGAGAATCCGTGCGACGGATTGAAACAGACGACACAGCGAGGCACCCCGTTCTCGACGTGACTTTGGGAAGCGGAAAATCCGTGCGACGGATTGAAACGTCGCTGACAACCATCGGCACGAGCACCGATAGCTCAGCCTTTGGGAAGCGGCCGGTCCTCTCCGATCGGCTCGGCACTTTTCTCATTGAACTAGGAACGCGACAGGAAGCGCTTAGGGTTCATCCATGTCGTATTTCAGCCACCTTGGGAATGTCATGCTGAGCCGCAGCGAAGCATCTCTTGATCGTCCTGTAGCGAGCGATCCTTCGCTCCGGCTGCGGCCTTCGCTCAGGATGACACAGGCGCCGGATCACGTCATTCTTTTATGAATCCTTAGGAGGTCCGCTGCGACGGCCATGATTACCTACGATACTATCATCCTCGTGAGCTGGGCGGCGTTTCTTTTGGTGTGGGGTATAAGCGCCTTCTTTGTGAAGCGGGATATACGTGGTGGGGGCTATGCCGCTCTGTGGCAGCGGTACTGGGTGCTGCGCCTGGCTGCCGCAGCCATCGTCATTTTTGCCGCCGTGCGTCTTGGCCGCAGCACAAGATCACCAGGAGCAGGTCTCTTCTCTCGTGGCATCTTCACAGCTTACCGCAGTCGGCATCGGCTGTGCCACTTGGGCGCGCGTGAACATCGGTCGTAATTGGAGCTCGCGTCCAGCGATGAAAGAGCATCACCAGCTCGTGACGACAGGCCCATACGCCTACGTGCGCCATCCCAAGCGCCTGGTGCCCTTTGTGTGGTAACAAAGCGCAGTAGTTGCGAGAGGGAAGCATAACGGACAAGCATAGCCTGTCGTCACGCTTCCCCCGTTCGGCTTGGTCACCTCGTCACTCCTCGACTTGTTCCAGGTGGAACACCACGGACGTATCCTTGGTTCGCTGAAAGACGATAGACAGTCCTCGCCGGCCAGCTGCCGCCTTCAGGCGATTGCGGCAGGTTGGTTTCGTCTCCCCGTCGTCTGGCGCGACTGCCGCCCAATCTCCGACGCTCATGTCGGCTGTGTAATGAAGCGGATTCACCGTACATGGACCGGTCGGTAGACGAAGTTGATTCAATTGTGCTAAGAGTGACACCGCGCGCACAGGGTATGATCGAAGATCGGAATCGATATCCTGCGGTTACCCAATAAGGAAGAGCAAATTTATGCCCATTTCCTACCGCTGCGCCGCAATCCTACTGACTCTCGTCCTACTGAGTGGATGTAGTAATGCACAGACCACATTACCTACATCGACCACGATACCCGCTACTGGCAATCTTGCTGCCTCCGTCACGACGAACGAACTCCCCTCCATAGTTGCGCCATCTGAACAGCCAACGGATGGCTCTATTGCAAAAGAAGATAGTACATCCACAGTGGGTACTGATATACCGCTAACGTCAACAGCCATGCCCGACGCGGTTGTTGCCGATCTGCCGAGCACATCTAACGGCACAATGCCGCGCGGCGATATAGGCTTATCAGGTGTTACTGCGATATCTGGCATTAATGCGCCAGGGGACCTCCATACTGTGGCTTCAGACTTCGCAAGGGGAACAACACCTCTGATCGTTGACTCGATTGCCTATGTTCAGAAGAACCGATCTCTAATAGCGATCGATCTACAGGATGGAAAGCAGCTCTGGTCTTACGACCGTCAAAAAGGAGAGTATGCTATCTCTAGCGTGCCGCCAGTGGTGGCTGGTGATGTTATATATACTTGGGACAACAAGGGCTGGTTAGTCGCATTGCATCGTAAGGATGGGCACATCATTATTCCTCCAGGCCAAATCCAGGGCCAAATCCAAGGCGTTACCCAAACTATCCCCATAATAGATAATGGAACCCTGTATGTGAGTGCAAGCGATGGTCTCCTCGCGCTCGATCCAATGAGTGGAGCGCGACGGTGGAAATATGATCTTCAATCGCTCTCATCGCCGATAATCGTTGGAGATCTGGTGGTCGTGCGTCCGTCAAGTGGGGAGATTCATGCTGTAAGCAAAGAGAATGGTCAAATCAAGTGGCGCTATACTCTCAAGGATCATTCGTCAAAGAACGAGACAGTGCTTAATGCTATCACGGCTGCTGGACGTGTATTTTTCGTTGATGGCGAACACATTTACGCTCTCGACGCCACAAATGGTCATGAGTTATGGGTACTTGACCGCGTGACATTCCTCAGCGCTATACCTGTGGCGACTAAAGATACAGTCTTCATCGCAGCACAAATTAACAACTCTCAAGATCCAGTGGGCAAAAGTGTCCTCCTCGCGCTTGATGCTACTACAGGTACGGAGCGATGGTCACTCAATCAACCGGGTGCCATCACAACAGCGCCAACAGTCGCCAATAATACTGTGTACATCGCCAGTAGCATTGGGGATAATCAGTCCGAAAACACGGGTATCGTTAGTGCTGTTGATGCGGCAAATGGTGGTGAGCGATGGTCGGTACCGCTTGCTGTCGCAGTAAGTGGAGATCTCACGCTCGCCACGCAAGGGATTTTCTTCATCTCACGTTTTGGTGCGCTGTCGTATCTTGCAGAGCGCCCTACCCCGACATTGGCTACCGATTTCGAGGCTGCACCGACGGCAACTATACCGATATCTGAACACTTGGTGCTCGACGGACGAGGGGCGATCGGAAAAACCTTGTTCTTTCCGGATGGGCAGCGTATGCTCACTTTTTCGGATAATGCCTTCGCTATCTGGCGGATTGCCGACGGATTCTTGCTGCGCCTACAAGCGCTAGAACCTTACGCTATCGCATCGGCCGATCTTTCACCAGACGGAGCCTATATTGCGATAATGGCGAGCTCGCAGTGGAGTGATAATGACATGCTCTTTGTATGGCGTGTCGCCGACGGTACACTTATAGCGGCACAAGTGATTCCAGGCCAACCAGCCCAATTTGCCTCCTTCCTTCCTGGCACGCGCACAATCGCACTCTCCCCCCACCGGTCTAGCTCATCATCGGCTGATACAGCACTCAATATGCAAATCGTGCAGTTTGCCGAGACAGGCGGTCAATGGACCACACTACGCGCAGTGCCGCTTCAGCGCCCCATCAATATGCTAGGCATTGCCCCTGATGGCAAATCCTTAGCCGTCGATGGTGATCGTGAGGTGCAGATTTGGAGCGTCGATACACTGCAACCGCAGCAATCACTTATTGCTAACGGTGAGATTTCCTCTATCATGTTTACTCATGACAACCAAATGCTTATTGCATACTCTGGTGGTAGTACGCAACGTTGGCGAATCGCAGACGGCAAATCGCTCGATCCGTTGAGTCTTGACCGACTACTACCATTGGGAGTTTCAGATAATGGATTACTGGCTACACAGCGCGAGCATCCCGAGGGCAACACTGTTGATATTTGGAGACTTACGGATAGTAAAATCGTTCAAACCATCCAAGTCGAAGGCAACCCTGACACCATTACTCCTGATGGGAATGCATTCATCGCCAACTATGCGAGCAACATTGATAGCGCACTCCATATCTACCATCTCACTAGCTCTCGTTAACCCGATCAGACTGCGCGCCTCACAAGCTTGTCGTGTGGGGCGCGTAGCACATCTCTATAGCTGTGAGCAAAAGCATTGAACCAATACGCAAGGACGAGATGCCGTTGTGCTGCGATCCGTCGTACTGCCGACTGGCTCCTGCCGACTGCCCATTGGTATAAATGCCGGGCACAGGTGCCGATGACCGCGCGCAGGTACGATGAAGCCAGCGTAACATGACGCGATACCGGATATTCGGGGGCATCGGAGGTGAATCGATTCGCGCGCGTTCGCCGATTCTTCACCGGCGCTCAATGGCGGCGAGCGACCAGAGTGCGCTACCGAGGCCACGGAGATCGCGTAGTTCTGGCGGCGTGACGCTCTACCAGAGGTACGGCACGAGCCGGTGGCGCACCTTTTGCGTATAGTCGCTGTACCCCGGCAGATCGTGCCTCAGGAGCCGCTCCTCGTCGAGGATTCGCCAGATCAGCACCGGCGTCGTCAGCGCGAGAATCGCGAGGCCCCACCACGAGCCGAGCGCGAGCGGCACGCCTACGATCATGATCAGGACGCCCACGTACATCGGGTGCCGCACCAGCGCGTATGGGCCGGTCGATATGACCCGCTGGCCTTCGGAGATCTCGATCGTAGAGCCGCCGAAGCTGTTCTCTTTGAACACGAGCAGATCGATGAATAGCCCAAGCGCGACCAGCCCGTCTCCCGCCAGCGAGACGAACGCCGGCACCGGCGACCACCCGAAGCGATGATCCAGCGCGCAGAAAACCAGCAGTGCGATATTTGCGAGGATGCCGACAGTCATGATGATCTTTTGCGCCGCCGTCGTCTCCGCCCCCGGCCCGAACTTCTTCCGCCGCTCCAGCAGCTCCGGGTCTCTCAGCGATAGGTATAGGCCGATCACGTTCACCGATACCATAAAGACGACGATGAAGACCCACGCCTGCCAGTAGTCGAGCGTCCACGCCGGCAGAAACAGCAGCACGCCCAGCGCGAGCGCGCCGATCACAAATGTTCGCACTGTCGGAATGACGAGCTTGTTCATGTGATTGACTTCCTTTCCGGGTCCTGGTGTCCTATTCCGGCTGCGCAGCGCCGAGATACAGCAAGAGCCTGGTCGTTTCACCCGGCCGCCTTACGCGCGGTCGTCACCTCGCAGCGCAACCACCCACACCCTCACCGCCTCGGCGTCAGTGCGATACAAGGAATGTGCGGGCGCGCCCAGCACGCGCTCGATCGCATCCATATACGCCGCATGCGTGGCGACGATGCCGTCGATGCAGCGCAGCTCGTCGGGCTGCTGGCCGATCGAGAGCAGCTGCTTCGCGTGGGCGTTGCCCATGCCCTGCAGAAGGGCGAGGATGACTTCGCCGGCCTGGTCGGGGTAGGCGACCGTGAAGACGCCCTCCTGAATGCCCTGGCGGACAATCGCAGTCAGCAGCGGCGCGCGCTGATCGAGAACAGCTGCGTCCACTTTCTGGCGGACGATCGCGTTGTCGTCGGTGTACCACACGCGCCCCAGGCTGACCACATCGGCCTTGTGCGCGATTCTCAAGCGGTCGAGCGTGTCGAAGAAGCGCTGGAGTTTGTCGATGGCCGACAAGCCGGGATCGCGAATGATCGGGAGCAGCGGCTGCTCCACCTCTCGCCGCATCCGCTCGATGAACGCTTCCAGCACCGCCGGCTTCGAGTCAAAGTAGTGGTAGAACGCCCCGCTGGAGATCTGGGCGGCCGCCAGAATATCCTGGAGCGTCATGCGCTCGTAGCCTTTGGTATAGACCAGGCGCTGCGCCGCGTCGAGGATTTCGTTGCGCTTGGCGGCGTATTCTTCTTTATTGACCGTGCGCGCCATCGCCAGATCCTATTCATAAACAGATGCTCGGTTTATTTTTAAAGTATAGCTGCTCGTGCGGCGCGTGTCAAGCCGCGGTAGAGCGCCATCAATCGGGCGTGACGCATATTCGTGCAATGCGGGGCGCACGGGGGCCGGCCCGTGAACGAGCCGGCCCCGCGCCCTGCCTGCTGTGGCTGTACCGGCTACCGACTACTTTGTGCTGGCTCCAGCGCCCGGCGATCCCGCAGCAGGTAGATCGCATAGAGCAGCAGGATCACATCCTGGACGACGTCGAGCGGAATGAGCGGGAACAGGCTGAAGCGCAGCAGCAGGTCGTGGAGCGCGTGCAGCGCCACCAGGAACCAGATCGTATTCGTGCGCAGCCGCAGCGCGGCGTAGGCCAGCCCGAAGCAGAAGGCGCCGACCATCTGCGCCAGCACGATCAGCGGGTTGCTGCGCACCAGCAGGTTCGCGCTGTGCGCGACGCCGAAGAGGGCGGCCGAGAGGATCACCGCCCGCAGCGCGCCGGCCGGGCGCAGCACCCGCAGGATGATGCCGCGATAGAGCGCCTCCTCGCGCAGGCCGACCAGCACGTAGGCGAACACAAGGTACGCCGCGGTAGCCGGCTCGATCGCCCTGGCGCCGATCAGCAGCGGCAGGACGATCGTCACCACGGCGGGCAGCCAGAGCAAGTATAGGCTGCGCCACGCGGCGGGGCGGTTGAACCCGGCCGTGCGCCACCAGCCCAGCAGGGTGAGCGCCGCGGCCACCACAACAGTGGCGACACACAGGGCGATAAAGTCGGGCTGCGCCGCCGGGATGAGCCGCTGCGCCGCCAGCGTGACCAGGATCACCAGCGCCATGTCCGCAAGAACGATCAGCACTGCGGCGGCGACCGGGTGCTTTTCGAAGCGGGCGAACAGCCCGGCAAGCTGCGGCCGGCCCTCCCGATTCGCGCCGGTCGTCTGGGCTACCTCCATACTGTTTGCTCCTTTTCCTATTCGGCCTCGACCATCCCGATCGCTCGCGCAGGCAGCCGCGCCCGAGCGCCTTAGCGGCGCGGGGACGGTTCCGCGTGTGTCGGTATGGATTGAGCGTGCATGGGTAGCAGCATGTATGCCATGGGATGGCACGAATAGCCGCGCCTGCAGCCACTTTTCCGCGTGAGGGCGCGCCGTCGGCTGTGGCTTCGGTGTCCTCCAGCTTGTGCGGGGGGCTGCGCGCCCCCCGCGCCCCGCCTCGGTGTCCTCCAGCTTGTCCGGGGGGCTGCGCGCCCCCCGCGCCCCCGCGGGCGGGGGTGGGCCGCCACCCCGCCGCCCCGGCCGGGGCTTGCGCCCCTGGACCCTAAAAAGAACCCATCTCTTTTCCGCTCTTGATGCGCCTAGCTGGATCCGCGCGGCGGATGGCACCCGCTCGAATGGATCATGCCACGGTGTATGAACTGAGGCATCACTGCCTGAGGGGGGGACCTGCGCGGGTTCCCCCGGCGCCGGCGCGCGCCTCGGTGTCCTCGCAGTGCTCGGATGTGCCAGGCGTGCGTGCCCCGCACCGCGGCAGTTGCCGGGGGGGCCGCGACCCCGCCGGTTCCCCCGGGCGGGGGCCGGGCGCAGCGCCCTGGACCCCAAAAGGGGAAAAGTGACAAGGTCTCGTTTGCGATGCTTGATGTGCAAGGTGACAAGGTGAAGTGCCAGGCGGGGCGGGGCGCACGCCCAGGCCGTGCTCAGGAAAGGTATGAAGGCGACAAGTGCCACGGTGCCTGCGGACTGAGGCAGCCACGAGAGGCATCAGTTGCCGGAGGGGGGCCGGGGGAACCGGCGTGGGTTCCCCCGGGCGGGGGGCCGGGGGCGCAGCGCCCCGGAGAAAAGGAGAAAAGGAGAAAAGGAGAAAAGGTGACAAGGTGACAAGGTGACAAGGTGACAAGGCGGGGGGCCGGGGGCGCAGCGCCCCGGAGAAAAGACGACAAGACGACAAGATGACAAGGCGGGGGGGCCGGGGACGCAGCCCCCGAACGTAAAGCAGTCTTCCCGGCAGAGGATCGCATCTTAACCCGACGACTGACCGCTAGGTGTATGATGATGGCACATCGCCCGCAGAAAAATCATTAGCGAGGAGGCAGCATTATGTCCACATCGTTGCCCCGCACGGCCTCACCTGTCCTGATGCTTCTGATCATCCTGCTGGGCATGCTGGCGCCCGCCGCGCCCGCCGCCGCCGCCACGCTCGCCTACGAGGGCACGGTCGCGGGCGGCGCCACTTCCGCGTCGGTCGTCGCGACCGCGGCCGCCGTGCCGGCGCTGGCCGGCCAGCTCTACCTGGCCGCCGTCGCGACCAAGCCGGGCGGCGTGTCCGTGCGCTCGGTCAGCGGGCTGGGGCTCGCCTGGACTCTCGTGAAGGCCCAGTGCGCCGGCCGCAGCCAGACCCGCGTCGAGGTCTGGCAGGCGCTCGGCTCGCCCTCCGCCAGCGGCGCGGTCTCGGCCAACCTCAGCGCCGCGGCCACCAACGCGGCGATCGGCGTCTCGCGCTACTCGGGCGCGGACGCCGCCGCCCCGCTCGGGCAGGTCGTCTCGGCCAACACGCGCGGCGTCGCCGGCGCGTGCAGCGGCGGCGTCGACAGCGCGGCCTACTCGGTCAGCCTGGCGGCGAGCACGCCCGGCGCGCTGGCCTACGGCGCGGTGGCGCTGCGCAACCGCGCGCACACGCCCGGCGGCGGCTACGCCGAGCGGGCGGAGGTGTTGCAGGGCGGCGGCGGCGACGTGGCCGGCCTGGCGGTCGAGGATCGCGCCGTCGCGGCCGCCGGCGCGCTGCCGGTCAACGGCACGCTCGGCGGCACGGTCGACTGGGCGGTGGTCGCGCTCGAGATCCGGCCCGGCGGCGGCCCGCCGCCGACCAACCGCGCGCCGGTCGCGCAGAGCGGCTCCGCGCGCACCCAGCCGGGCACGCCGGTGGCCGTGGGCCTGGTCGCCAGCGACCCGGACGGCAGCCCGCTCACCTACCGGGTCGTCACGCCGCCCGCCAGCGGCGCGCTCTCCGGCGCGGCGCCGAGCCTGAGCTACCCCACCAGCCCGGCCAACATCGGCAAGAACCTGGGCTGGACCGACTGGATGTATGGGCATTAATGTCACACCTGCCGCCGCGGGGAGCGGCGGCGATCGTTCGTGGGTGTGGCGCGGCGGCAAAGCCGCCGCGCCACACCCACGAACAAGAAACCCCCGCCCCTGGCAGGGGCGGGGGCAGGGGGTGGGGTTCGTAAAATAAGGAGCAAACCGACCATGGATCAGCCACTCGACGGCAAGATAGCGCTGGTGACCGGCGCCGGCTCGGGGATCGGCCGGGCCTGCGCGCTGGCGCTCGCCCGCGCGGGCGCGGCGGTCGTGGTGTCCGACATCAGCGCCGGCCAGGGCGAGCAGACCGCGCGCGCGATCGCCGAGGCGGGCGGCGCGGCCCAGTTCGTGCGCGCCGACGTGACCGACGCGCGCCAGGTCGAGGCGCTGATCCGCGCGACAGTGCAGGCCCACGGGCGGCTGGACGCGGCCTGCAACAACGCCGGGGTGCTGGGCGCCCAGGCGCGGCTCGCCGACTACCCCGAGGAGAGCTGGGGCCAGGTCATCGCGACCAACCTCACCGGCGTCTGGCTGTGCATGAAGTACGAGATCGGCGCCATGCTCGCCGGCCGGGGCGGCGCGATCGTCAACATGGCCTCGGTGCTGGGCACGGTCGGCTTCCCCAGCGTCGGGCCCTACGTCGCCGCGAAGCACGGCGTGATCGGCCTGACCAAGACCGCCGCGCTCGAGTACGCGCGCCAGGGCATTCGCGTGAACGCCGTCTGCCCCGGCTTCATCGCCACGCCGCTGCTGGAGCAGGCCGGCATCCGCGAGGGCACCGACCAGTACGCGCGCATCGCGAGCCGCCACGCCATGCGGCGGCTCGGCGAGCCCGACGAGGTCGCCGAGGCGGTCGTCTGGCTCTGCTCGGGCGCCTCGTCGTTCGTGACCGGCCACGCCCTGATGGTCGACGGCGGCTTCGCGGCCCAGTAGTGCGCCTTTCGTTCTCCTCCTGGCCCTTTGGGATGGATTTCCCTTGGATCACGTGCTGACGTGCACGAGGCCTCCCCTACCCCCCTCTCCCAGCGTGGGAGAGGGGGGATTCGTAGCTGGTGCGATGGTTTCGGCTCGGCCGAAACCATCGCACCAGCCAATACGCACCCCCGCCGCTGGTACGGGCGGGGGCAGGGGGTGGGGTGATCCGGCACATGGCGACGCCATGAAGGGGTATCCGGCGAGCAAGCCGCTGACTACTGACTACTGGATACTGACTGCTGCCCTAGAGCTGGCCCTGGTCGCCCCAGCGCTCAAGCAGCGCGCGGTAGGCCGGGTCGTCGTAGCGCGCCGGCGCGAAGGCCGCGGCGTAGCCCGGCAGCGCGGCCCCGACGACGTGCGCGGCCAGCAGCTCGCCCGCCGCGCAGGCCGCCATCAGGCCGTAGCCCGACAGCGCGCCGATCACGTAGGCGCCCTCGACCGGCAGCGCGCCGATCAGCGGGCGGTTCTCGCGCGTCTTGGTGTAGTAGCCGCCGTCGACGTACGGCCGCGGCGCGCGGTCGAAGTAGCGCGCCAGGCCGGGGATCATCACGGCCATGCCGCGCAGCGCCAGCTCGGCGTAGTGGTCCTCGACCACAATCGGGAAGGCCGGCTCGACCGGGTCGAGGTGGTAGTTCCACAGGATCAGCAGGCTGGTGCTGGCGCCGTGGCCCTCCGGCCGGCAGTGCACGCCGGGCGGGAAGGTCCCCAGCAGCCAGCGGCTGTCGTCGTCCTCGGCCAGCGCCGCGCGCTCCTGCGCGCCCCACGGCAGCGCGACGTCGTCGGTCCAGATCAGCATGGGCGCGTCGCGCGGCACCACGCCCAGGTGGTCGCTGAAGGCGACCTTGAGGTGGCGCTCGGAGAAGACCGGGATCTCGACGCCGAGCAGCCGCCCGACCGCGCCGACCAGCGGGCCGCCGGCGTTGACGAAGCGCGGCGCCGCGATCGCCCGCGCGCCGCCGCCCTCCAGATCGACCGTCACGCCGCGCACCCGCCCGCCGGCCGTGTCGACCGCGGAGAGCGCGCCGCGCAGCAGCCGCACGCCGTGCTCGCGCGCCTGCTCGAGCATATACATGCCCAGCTGCTGCGCGCTGAACCAGCCGCAGCGCCGCGTGTGCAGCACCGCGACGACGCGCTCGGACAGGTAGGGGAAGTGCTGGCGGATCAGCGCCGGGTCGACGATCAGGTCGGCGCCGTCGGGCTGGCCCTCGAAGCCGTGGGCTGGAGCTGGGATATACGCCGACCGTTCAGACAAGGAGACCGGGAGCGTGGGAGACAAGGAGAGAGCTTGATCAGCAATCGATGTCTCCTTGTCTGCCAATCCGTGGATTCGCAGCGGCCCCGCCCCCAGCTCAGCCGCCTCCTGCGCGGCCCGCCGCAGCAGCGGAACCCCGGCCGGGTCGGCGGTGGCGTACAGGTAGCCGCGCCGGTTCAGCTGGATGCGGTTGCCTGTCGCGCGGGCGACCTGCTCGAGCAGGTCGATGCTGCGGTTCATCAGCGCGACCATCGCGTCGCCGGGGCCGGGCCACCAGTTGCGGTAGGCCTCGGTCGACTTGTCGCTCGTCAGCGAGAGCGGCGCGCCCTGGTCGACCAGCACGACATCGCTGACGCCTCGCTCGACGGCCAGGTGGTACGCGGCCGCCACCCCCGCGATCCCGGCGCCGCAGATCACGACCTCGGCGGTTGAATCGGGCATATGTGAACCTCCAAGGGGAAGGATGTGGCCTATAGTGTACTATGGGTTTGTGGCTGGCTGCAAGTGTTTAGGGCTGCGCGCCCCCAAGCGCCCCGTCGGCGGGGCTGCGCGCCCCCGCCGCCCCCCGGCCGGGCTTGCGCCCCCTGGACCCCAAGGAGACAAGGAGACAAGGAGACAAGGAGACAAGGAGACAAGGAGACAAGGAGACAAGGAGACAAGGAGACAAGGAGACAAGGAGACAAGGAGACAAGGAGACAAGGAGACAAGGAGACAAGGAGACAAGGAGACAAGGAGACAAGGAGACAAGGAGACAAGGAGACAAGGAGACAAGGAGACAAGGAGACAAGGTAACAACGTGACAACAGGCTTGGAACGATGAACAGGTGACACAGCCCGTTGCAGCCCGCCCGGTCGGAATGTGGATGGGCATGCGCCACTCGCATTGAAATGGAGACGGCATCAGTTGCCGGAGGGGGACCGGGGAACCCCCCCCCGGGCGGGCCCCCCCCGGCGCGGCCCCGGGGGGGCGCCCCCCCCCCCCCCCCCCGCCCCCCCCCCCCCCCCCCCCCCCCCCCCCCCCCCCCCCCCCCCCCCCCCCCCCCCCCCCCCCCCCCCCCCCCCCCCCCCCCCCCCACCGGCGCGGGTTCCCCCGGGCGGGGGGCCGGGGGCGCAGCGCCCCGGAGAAAAGGTGACAAGGTGACAAGATGACAAGACGACAAGATGACTGGGGCAGGGGGCCGGGGCGCAGCCCCGCAAGAAACAGATCGCTGTCGGCACGACATGCTATAATTGTCCCAGCCGCGGCGCCCGCGCGGCGGCCGTATTTGTATGCAAGACAGGAACGACCCATGCTTGATGTTACCGCCATCCGCGACCAGTTCGAGCAGCGCTACGGCATCCACCCGCACCTGATGGTCCGCGCGCCCGGCCGCGTCAACCTGATCGGCGAGCACACCGACTACAACGACGGCTTTGTCTTCCCGGCCGCGATCGACCGGGCGACCTACGTGGCGGCCCGCCCACGCGAAGACGATCGCGTCCACGTCGTCGCGCTCGACATCGGCGACGAGGATGAGTTCGCGCTGGGGCAGATCGAGCGCAGCGCCGAGCACCCCTGGAGCAACTACATCCGCGGCGTGCTCAAGGGCCTGCTGGTGGCCGGACACACGCTCAGCGGCGCCAACCTGCTGATCACCAGCGACGTGCCGCGCGGCTCCGGCCTCTCCTCCTCGGCCGCGCTTGAGGTCGCCACCGGCTACACCTTCCAGGTGCTCAACCGCCTCAACCTGCTGGGCGAGGAGCTGGCGCTGCTGGCCCAGGGCGCCGAGAACACTTTCGTCGGCGTGCAGTGCGGGATCATGGACCAGTTCATCTCCGCGCTCGGCCAGCAGGACCACGCGCTGCTGCTCGACTGCCGCGACCTGAGCTACCGGCCGGTGCCGCTGCCCCCCGACGCGCAGATCGTCGTGTGCGACAGCAAGCTCGAGCGCAGCCTGGCCGCCTCGGCCTACAACCAGCGCCGCCAGGAGTGCGAGCAGGCCGTGCGGATCTTCAAGCAGTGGTACCCCAAGATCTTGGCCCTGCGCGACGTGACGGTGGCGCAGCTCCGCGAGCACGAGTCCGAGCTGCCCGAGCCGGTGCGCGCCCGCGCGCGCCACGTGATCACCGAGAACGACCGCGCGCTGCGCAGCGCCGCCGCGCTCGAGTCCGGCGACGTGGCCGGCTTCGGCCGGCTGATGAACGAGTCGCACGCCAGCCTGCGCGACGACTACGAGGTCAGCATCCCGCAGATGGACGTGCTGGTCGCGGCGGCGCAGCGCGTGCCGGGCTGCTACGGCTCGCGGCTCACCGGCGCCGGCTTCGGCGGCTGCACGGTCAGCCTGGTCGAGCGGCAGGCGGTCCAGCGCTTCCAGCACGATGTCGCGGTGGCCTACCGCGCCGCGACCGGCGGCGAGCCGGCGATCTACGTCTGCCGCGCCAGCGACGGCGTCAAGCGGGCGATCCCCGAGTGACACGAAACTGCTGCGGTTTCCTTAACATAGATTTAAAGGCGGCGCTGTATACTTTTCATGCGGCCGCTCGATATCAAGTTTTAGCGAAGAATCTACAGACAGTATCTATGCCAACAATCCTGCTTGTCGAAGACGAGCCGACCCTCTCGGAGACCCTGCGCTACAACCTCGAGCGCGAGGGCTACACGGTTGTGACCGCCGCCGACGGCGTGCGCGGCCTGGAGCTCGCGCGCCGCGAGCAGCCCGACCTGCTGATCCTCGACGTCATGCTGCCGCGGCTCGACGGCTTCTCGGTCTGCCGCATCCTGCGCCAGGAGAGCGACGTGCCGATCCTGATGCTCACCGCGCGCCAGGACGAGGTCGACCGGATCGCCGGCCTGGAGCTCGGCGCCGACGACTACGTCGCCAAGCCGTTCAGCCTGGGCGAGCTGCTCGCCCGCGTCCGCGCGATCATGCGCCGGAGCGACCGCCAGCCGGCCGGCAGCCGCGAGGTGCTCGACGCCGGCGCGCTGCGCGTCGACACCGGCTCGCGCCGCGCCTGGCGCGATGGCGCCGAGCTGACCCTCTCGCAGAAAGAGTTCGACCTGCTCACCTGCCTGATCCGCAACCGCGGCATGGCGCTCTCGCGCGACGTGCTGCTCGAGCGCGTCTGGGGCTATGACTTCCTGGGCGACAGCCGCACGGTCGACGTCCACATCCGCTGGCTGCGCGAGAAGGTCGAGGCCGACCCCGGACACCCGATCTATATCCAGACCGTCCGCGGCGTCGGCTACCGCTTCGAGGTACCGCCTCAATGACAAGGTGAGGGGGTGAGGGGGTGACAAAGCGCGGCTGCGCCTATCACCCTGTCACCCTGTCACCTTGTCACCCTGTCACTCGATGAACGCCCTATCTATCTTTCTCACAATGGCCCTGGCCGCCGCCCTCGGCTGGGCGCTGTGGCTCTGGCGTCGCCGGCACATCATCATCGAGGCCGCGCCGCCGCCGCGCGAGCTGTTCACGCCGCTGTTTCGCGCCGCGGCCGACGCGCTCGACTCGGGGCTGATCGTCGTCGACCAGGAGCGCCAGGTGCGCTACCTGAACCGGCAGGCCGAGGCGCTGCTGGGGGTGGAGAGCGCCGAGACGATCGGCGAGGGGCTGATCGCGCTGGTGCGCGACTACCAGGCCGACACGCTGGTCCAGGAGGTGCTGCGCGACGGCGAGACGCGCGAGCTGGTGCTCCAGCCGCTGAGCGGCGGGCGCACGCTGCGGCTGCGGGCGATGCTGCTGGAGGCCGCCGAGATGCGCGGCGCGGTGCTGCTGATCCGCGACGTCACGCAGATCAACCTGCTCGAGCGCGCCCGCCGCGACATGGTCGCGAACGTCTCGCACGAGCTGCGCACGCCGCTGGCCTCGGTCAAGCTGCTGGTCGAGACGCTGCAGTCCGCGCCGCCGCCGGCGATCGCCGAGCGGATGCTCAGCCAGATGGCCCAGGAGGTCGACGCGGTCACGCAGCTGGTCGACGAGCTGCACGAGCTGTCGCAGATCGAGTCTGGCCGGGTCGCGCTGCAGCTGGCGCCGACGGCGCTGGCCCCGGTCGCGGCGCGGGCGATCGAGCGCATCCGCCCGCAGGCCGAGCGCAAGGCGCTGCAGGTCGGCATCGAGGTGCCCGACCAGCTGCCGCCGGTGCTGATGGACTCCGGCCGGATCGGGCAGGTGCTGCTGAACCTGCTGCACAACGCGATCAAGTTCACGCCGGCGGGCGGCAAGATCGTCATTCGCGCCTGCGCCCTCAGCGTCGCGCAAGAGGCCGCCAAGGTCGGCTACGTCGATCGGCGGCTCAGCAGCGCGCCGCTGCCCTACGCGCCCGGCGAGCGGCGCCTGCGCACCCCGCCGCTCGCGCAGCAGGGCCGGCCGACGGTCGGCCTGCCGCAGCCGCTCGGCAAGGGCGAGTGGATGCTGATCAGCGTGGCCGATAGCGGCGTCGGCATCCCGCGGTCGGAGCTGCCGCGGATCTTCGAGCGCTTCTACAAGGTCGACCGGGCGCGCACCCGCAACGCCGGCGGCACCGGCCTGGGCCTGGCGATCGCCAAGCACCTGGTCGAGGGCCACGGCGGCCGGATCTGGGCCACCAGCGAGGAGGGCCTCGGGTCGACCTTCTACCTCGCGCTGCCTCTGGCCTAGGCATTGTAGATTGCAGATTGTAGATTGCAGATTAGGACACTCAATCTACAATCTACAATCTACAATCTGCAATCAGGCGTTGAGGGACGGCCACACCGCCATCTTCGTCTTCACGCGCCGGATCACCTCATCCGTGAACTCGGTCGTCGTCGCGTGGCCCTGCAGGTCGGCGGTGCGCACGCCGTCGTAGACCGCCTCGAAAACGGACTCCGAGATCGCGCGCGCGGCCAGCTGCGCCTTTCCGCCGACGTAGGAGAGCAGCGATCCGCCGGCCAGGATCATCGCCATCGGGTTGGCCAGGTTCTTGTGAAACAGCGCCGGCGCGGTGCCGTGCGGCGCCTCGGCCATAACCACGCGCGCGCGCCACTGCTCGTCGAAGGCGATCAGCAGCGACTCCGAGCCGGCGATCGAGCCGAACATGCGCAGCACCATGTCGCTCATGCAGTCGCCGTCGCGGTTCAGCGCCGGGATGACCAGCGCGTCGCCCATGCTGCCGAGCAGCAGCGCGTAGGTGGCGTCGATCAGCTGCGGCTCGTACCGGACGGCGGGGTAGCGCCGGGCGGCCTCGTCCATCTCCTCCTTCAGCATGCCCTCGTAGATCGGGCTGACGGTGTACTTGGGGCCGCCGAAGACCTTGGCGCCCAGCTTCTCGGCGTGGTGAAACGCGTACTCGGCCACGGCGCGGCAGTTGCGCCGGGTGATCCGCTCGGTGCGGAAGGCCACCTCGTCCATGCCCGCGCCCTCGCGCCACTCCTGCGCGCCGTAGGCGTCGCCCACGGCCATGCGAATGACCGCGATCGGCGCGTAGACCCCGCCGACCGGGCGGACGCCGGGGATGCGCCGGCCGGTGCGCACGATCACCGTGCCGTCGACCTCCTCGCGCAAGATCGCGTTGGGGCTGCCGACATCGCCCTTCTCCTCCGGCGTGATCGTCGCGGCCTTCAAGCCCAGGCCGGACGCGATCATCGCCTGGGCGGCATCGTGCACGACCTGGTTGCCGGTCGCGCGGCGGTTCTCCAGGCTCAGGTCGAAGCGCTGGAAGCTCAGATCGAGGCCGGTGACATCCGGATCGAGCACGCGCAGCGCCTCCTCCAGCAGCTCCTGTCCGGTCTGATCGCCCTCCAGCACGACGATGGCGTTACTCATCACTGGCCTCACTTTCGTCTTAGACATGTCGGGGCTGGGGGCGGCGAAGCCGCCCCCGGTCCCACCTCGTTCCAGGGTAGAGTCCGTAGGCATGTTTCAATTCCAGGGATTTCGCCTTGCCACTGTACGGGCGCGCTATAGCGCGCCCCTACGCCTTTGCGGCAATGAACGGTCAAGCTCAATTGAACCATGCCTTAGCGGAGCGTATGCGGCCGCGCCGAAGGCCCTCTACCCTATCAAGAAGCGTTCCGAAGGCACCACAGTTGCGCCGACCGCAGGCCGCGGCTATAATGCCGACACCGCGCCGCCCGACACCAGCCGAGGAGCCTATGTCGCTTCGAGAAGAGCTGCAGGCCAAAGCCGCCGAGTACCTGATCGGCGACTACAAGCGCCATATCCTGCTGTGCGCCGACCAGAGCGAGCCGAAGTGCTCGGGCAGGGAGGCGAGCATCGAGTCGTGGGACTACCTCAAGAAGCGGCTCAAGCAGCTCAGGCTCTCGCTCGCCAGCGGCGGCGTCTACCGCACCAAGGCCAACTGCCTGCGCGTCTGCGTCCACGGGCCGATCGCGGTCGTCTACCCCGAGGGCGTCTGGTACCACTCCTGCACGCCCGAGGTGCTGGAGCGGATCATCCAGGAGCACCTGATCGGCGGAAACGTCGTCGAGGAGTACGTGTTCGCGCGCAACCCGCTCGCGGGCTAGCACAGGGTTCCGGAAGCTCGTATCGGGTTTGGGCTGCCGCGATCGGTTCTGCGGTTCTGCAGTTCCGTGGCCACAGAACCACAGAACCGCAGAACCAACTGGCGACAACCGGCACGCTTTTCTGGAAGTCTGTACTACCACGGCGCGGCAGCCAGAGCTGCCCCCCCCCCCGGCCCGGGGGCCCCCCCCCGCCGTCGATCGTCTGGGCGGTGGCAGATCAGCCGCGCAGCCCGATCGCCTCGATCTCCACGCGCGCGTCGCGCGGCAGCCGTGACACCTGCACAGTCGAGCGCGCCGGCGGGTCGGCCGAGAAGAACTCGGCGTAGACCGCGTTCATGGCCTGAAACTCGCCCATATCGGCCAGGAACACCGTCGTCTTGAGGACCTGCGCGAGCGAGCTGCCGGCCGCCTCCAGCACCCCCTTGAGGTTCGTCAGCACCTGGCGCGTC
This sequence comes from Candidatus Ribeiella danica, assembly GCA_016717335.1. GTDB lineage: Bacteria > Chloroflexota > Chloroflexia > Chloroflexales > Roseiflexaceae > Ribeiella > Ribeiella danica. The sequence continues at coordinate 443,913 of JADKFS010000019.1, read as the reverse complement.
TGGGCGGCCACATCGCCCTCGACCAGGGTGCCCTGCGGCGTCAGCGGGATCTGGCCGGAGCAAAAGACCAGCCGATCCAGCGCGATGCCCTGCGAGTACGGGCCGATCGCCTGCGGCGCATCGGCGGTGGAAACCACGCTGCGTGTCATAGCAGTCCTCCAAATCATCAGCAAGTGAAGCGCAGCCTATTCTAACCGATTTTGGTCACCTAATATTTGACAGACATGCCCCCAATCGTGTATTCTAGTAAGTGCTAGAGAAAGATCATATGGGCACTAAGATAGAGTCTTGGTTTAAGAAATCGTAAACTATGTCGAACCGCCAGACCAACCAGCGGCCCTCCCCTGCGACGCACAGGTGCGCCACGCATAGCGTGTTGCACGCTCCATCGTGCGGTCGGCGGATAGACACGGCGTATCGTGGCGCTATTCCCCCCCAGCGGGGGCGCGTGAGCCGGTTCAGAAGTGCCCGTGCGGTGCTCGTCGCAAGCGCGGCAGATGTCATAGGCAGAGCGCTCTAACTGAGGGAAAGACCCCTCGCTGGAGCGCGTGCGTCCGACGTGCGGCTTTGGAAAGGGGGTTTCTCTTGGGGCAACGTGTTCTCGTTCTGAATGCAAGCTACGAGCCGCTTCAAATTGTCTCGACGCGACGCGCGATCGTCCTGCTGCTCCAAGAGAAGGCCGAGCTGGTCGAGGCCGCCGAGGAGCGCCTGCGCGCCCAGGGATTTTCCCTCGAAATCCCAGTCGTCATCCGGCTTGTTCGCTATATCAAGATCCCGCGCCGGCTGCGGCTGCCCTGCTCGCGCCGCGGCGTGCTGACGCGCGACCGCGAGACCTGCCAGTACTGCGGCGCGCAGCCCGGCCGCACCCACCTGACGGTCGACCACGTGATGCCGCGCTCGCGCGGCGGGCAGACGACCTGGGAGAACGTGGTCACGGCCTGCCGCGACTGCAACCACCGCAAGGGCGGCCGCACCCCCGAAGAGGCGAGCATGCTCCTGGCGACCCGGCCGCGCCAGCCGCAGTATGTCGCCTTCGCGCTGCTCGGCGAGCTTGAGCGCCACGAGGTCTGGCGCAAGTACGCCTACGAGTAGTACTGCCTTCATTGTTTGCCCTCACCCCCCTGCCCCCTCTCCCAGCCGGGAGAGGGGGAATTCTTGGCGTGTGCCAGTTTTCACCCCCGCCCCTGGCAGGGGCGGGGGCAGGGGGTGGGGTGATCCGGAGCACGCCAGAAGAATGCTCTGCCGGGCGCCCCGCCATGTGCTACAATAGCCTTATGCAGATCCGTCACAATGGGCACCGGCTGCCAGCGCCCTCGCGCCGCCTGGCCCAGATCGCAGGGGCGACCGCGCTTGGCGCCGCGGGCATGCTGATCGGCGTGGCGGCCTATGCCACCGCCAAGCTCAACGTCCGCACGCCGGCGACGTTCTTCTCCGAGTACACCTTCTCGCCATTCGAGACGCAGGTCGAGGGCTACGAGGAGATCGCGCTCCAGACGGCCGATGGGCTGCGGCTGTCGGGCTGGTGGCTGCCGCGCCCCGAGTCGCGGCGCGTCGTCGTCGCGCTGGCGGGCCACCGCAGCCCCAAGGCCGATATGCTGGGGGTCGGCAGCGGGCTGTGGCGCGCGGGCTACAACGTCCTGCTGTTCGACTGGCGCTCGCGCGGCCAGAGCGATGTCGCGCAGCACTCGCTGGCGTACTACGAGCTGCGCGACGCCGAGGCGGCGGTGGCCTACGCGCTCGGGCGCGTGCCCGGCGCGCGGCTGGGGCTGATCGGCTACTCGATGGGCGCCTCGGTGGCGCTGCTGCTGGCGGCGCGCGAGCCGCGCGTGGCCGCGGTGATCGCCGATAGCCCGTTCACCGGCATCGCCGAGGTGATCGCCCACGGCGCGAGCCAGCTGCGCCTCCCGGCGCGCCTGGTCGTCCCGCTGGCCGACACGTTGAACGGCTGGCGCTACGGCTACCGCTTCGGCGCGGTTCGGCCGATCGAGGCCGCGCCGGCGCTCAGCCCGCGCCCGCTCCTGCTGATCCACGGCGACGCCGACAGCCTCATCCCGGTCTCGCACGCCCACGCGCTGTTCGAGACCGCGGGCGAGCCGAAGGAGCTGTGGGTCGTCGCGGGCGCCGAGCACTGCGGCGGCTATTTCGCCGACCGGCCCGCATATGTGGATCGAGCCGCGGCCTTCTTCGAGCGCAATCTCGGCTTCGAGTAAGAGAGAATTGACCAGCGATGACAAGATGACAAAGTGACAAGACGAGCATACCCGCGCTCACCTTGTCACCTTGTCACCCGGTCATCTTGTCACAATGATGCACTTCGACATCCTGACACTCTTTCCCGACATGTTCACCGGCCCGCTGACCGAGAGCATTCTCAAGCGCGCGGCCCAGGCCGGCCGGATCAGCATCCGCCTGCACGATATTCGCGAGCACGCGACCGATAAGCACCGCACCGCCGACGACGCGCCCTACGGCGGCGGGGCCGGCATGGTGATGAAGGCCGAGCCGCTGGCCGCGGCAATACGTGCCGTCGTTGGAGATAAGGAGACAAGCAGACCAGGAGGCAAGGAGACGGAAGACATTGATGGAGACGATCTCTCAGTGTCTCCCCCCCTGCTTGTCTCCCCCTCACCCCGTCACCTCGTCATCTTGTTGACCCCGGCCGGCGAGCTGTTCGACCAGCGCATCGCGCAGGAGCTGGCCGGCTACGAGCGGCTGGTGCTGGTGTGCGGCCACTACGAGGGCGTCGACGAGCGCGTGCGCGAGGCCCTGATCGACCGCGAGCTGTCGATCGGCGACTACGTGCTGACCGGCGGCGAGCTGGCGGCGATGGTGCTGGTCGACGCGGTGGCGCGGCTGGTGCCGGGCGTGATCGACGCCGAGTCGATCGGCGAGGAGTCGCACAGCGGCGGGCTGCTCGAGTACCCGCACTACACCCGCCCTGCCGCCTGGGAGGGCCGCGAGGTGCCGGCGGTGCTGCTCTCGGGCCACCACGGGCAGGTGGCACTGTGGCGCCGGCAGCAGCAGCTTCGCCGCACCCTGGAGCGCCGACCCGACCTCCTGGCGCAAGCCGAGCTTACGCCCGAAGATCGTAAGTACCTGAGATTACTCGGGTGGATACCAGAGATTAAAATTGTTTAACTTGATCGAACCTCCAACGTCCTATATAATTGCCGGCGCGGCCGCAGTAATAGCGGTGGTGCTCTTGATCCTGTGGGTCCGACGGTCACCCGGCACACAAGCACATGCGTACCCGTCGAGCCGGGGCAGCATAGGAGGACCAATGTTCGGCAACAACAAAAAGGTGCAGGCCGCCGCGCCGAGCGCGCTCAACGGCAAGCCGGAGACGGTGATTGGTGCGAACACAAGCATCGTCGGCACGCTCAAGTCCGACGGCAACATCCGCATCGACGGCACGGTCGAGGGCGATATCGAGATCCTGGGCAACCTGATCATCGGCGAGACCGGCCGGGTGATCGCCACGCTCAAGGCGCAGAACGTCCACGTCTCGGGCGCCGTCAAGGGCGAGATCACCGCGGTCGAGCAGCTCGAGATCTCGCCGACCGGCAAGGTCTGGGGCGATATCACGACCGCCGCGCTGCACATCGAGCCGGGCGGGCTGTTCCGCGGCCAGAGCGCGATGTCGACGAATATCGACGAGCCGCTGCTGCTGGAGGCCCCGCGCGCCTCGCGCGTCGAGTAAGGCAGGTTCCCTATGCGCCGCCGCCCCCGCCGGGCGGGCCCGGCTTCGGCCGCCCCCGCGCTCGCCAGCCTCTCCCGCCTTGGCCGCCCCGGCGTGCACCTGCTGACGCTGGTGCTGCTGGCGCTGTCGCTGTGGTCGCTGGCCGGCTTCGTCGGCCAGGTCATCACGAGCGCGCAGATGGAGCGCCGCAAAGAAGAGCTGCGCGCCAACAACGCCGAGTACGCGACCGAGATCGCCGCGCTGTCCACGTCGGCGGCGCAGGCCGAGTCGCCGGCCCACGCCGAGCAGATCCTGCGCGAGCAGCTTGGCTACGCCCGCGATGGCGACACGGTCATCCTGCCGACCTTCCCGCAGGTGACGCCGACCGCCGCCCGGCCGGCCGAGCAGCCGCAGCCGACCCAGGCGCCCGACCCGAACTGGCGCCGCTGGGTGAACGCGCTGTTTCCACCGGGCGACGCGCACTCATAGCTCAGACTCAGGCGCCGGCCAGCTTACAGCTGGCCGGCGCCTTGTCGTGTTGGGGCTGTTTGCCCTCACCCCCTGCCCCCTCTCCCGTTGCCACGGGAGAGGGGGCATCGTATTGACATCAAGGTGCGGTCGCTTTGCGACCGCACCTTGATGCCAAAAATTAACCCCCGCCCCTGGCAGGGGCGGGGGCAGGGGGTGGGGTCACCGACTACTACAGGCGCGTCGTCTCGCCGACCGAGGCCGCGCTCGGCCTCTCGACCGGCTGCGGCTGGGCCGGGACGATCGGCGCCGGCTGGCTGGTGGTGATCGGCACGTGCTGGCTCGGCGTCGGCCGCGCCGCCGGGCGGCGCTGGCGCGCCTGGGCGATCACGCGCTGGACGTAGGCGTCCGCGCTAGCCTCACGGCCGCGCATCAGCACGCTCGCGCCGGCCAGGAACAGCACGCCCGGCCACACGAAGTGCAGCATGAACAGCACCGCCAGGCCCACGCCCCAGAGGCCCACCTGAACCGCCTCGATCGTGCGGCCCATGCTGCGCCGCTGCTGGTATGCCACCACGCCGCCGACGAGCAGCGCGGCCGGCAGGATCAGCGACCAGAGGCCAAGCCACCAGACCAAGCCGAGCGCGACCAGGAAGATACCCAGCGCGACCGACGGCTGTTTGTTGAAGTTCATCGACTTGCTCCTTATCTATCGTCGTTGGGGTCGCACCGTTGTGTGCGGCCACGTGTCTGCCAGTGTGACGCTGGCAGATCCTGCAATGTTGCGCTATCATAGGGCGAAAGACTTGCAGCGCTCGATACCTCGATACGATGATAGGAATCACAATGACCACGCTCTCGACTCGTCTTGCCCGGCCGATCTACTGGCGCGGGCTCGTCGCCGACATCGTGCTGGCCGGGCTGGTCTTCGGGCCGCTCGCCGCGCCGTTCCTCCAGGCCTGGGGGCTGCTGGTGCCGCGCACGGTCTCGACGATCATCTACACCATGGGCACCTTCGTCTGCCCACAGCCGTCCTACGGCGTGCCGCTCTACCAGGGCAACATCATGGCCGTGTGCATGCGCTGCTACGGCACCGTGCTGGGGCTGCTGGCCACGCGGGCGCTCTTCGTGGCCGACGGCGGGGCGGGCCGCGCCTGGCTGCCGCAGTACGGCCTGCGCGCGCTGCCGATCTTCACCCTGCTGATCTTCGCCTACGCGGCCGAGTTCGCCGGGCAGGTCTTCGGGCTGTGGGGCTTCGACAACCTGGCGGTCACGGTCGCCGGCCTGATCAGCGGGCTCGGCCTGGGCCTGATGTTCCACCCGGCCCTGCAGGGCCAGCGCGCGCCCGATCCGAGCTAGCGCCAAGACGTTTCACATAACCACGAAGGCACGAAGACGCGAAGATATGGATTCCAGCCCCGCCGCACAAGCCGACCGGCCGCTACCCGCGCCCCAGCCGGCCCAGGATGTCCCCCTATCGGTCGTGATCGTCTGCTGGAACGGCCTGCGCCACCTGCCCGACTGCCTCGCCGCGCTGCTGCCACAGCTGCCGCCCGGCGCGGAGGTCGTGCTGGTCGACAACGGCTCGTCGGACGGCACGGCCGCCTGGGTGCGGGCGAGCCACCCGCAGATCGCGCCGATCGAGCTGCCGGAGAACCTGGGCTTCGCGGGCGGCGTGAACGTCGGGCTGCGCGCGGCGCGCGGCCGGCTGCTGCTGCTGCTGAACGACGACGCCTTCGTGGAGCCGGGCTGCATCGCGGCGCTGCTCGACCTGATGGCGCGGCGGCCAGAGATCGGCGCGGCCAGCGCGGTGCTGCTGTTCGCGCACAGGCCGGAGATCGTCGCGTCGGCGGGCATTCGCGTGCGGCGCGACGGGCTGGCGCTCGACCTGTGGGCCGGCCGCGCCGCCGTCGATCTGCCGCCCGGCCCGCAGCCGATCATGGGACCGAGCGGCGGCGCCGCGATCTACCGCCGCGCGCTGCTCGAAGATGTCGGGCTGATGGAGCCGGGGTTCTTCAGCTACCTCGAGGATGTCGACCTGGCCTGGCGGGCGCTGCTGCGCGGCTGGCGCAGCGTAGTCGTGCCGGCCGCGCGTGCGCGCCACGTCTACTCTGCGACGGGCGGCCAGGGCTCGCCGCTCAAGCAGCGGCTGCTGGGGCGCAACCGCGTGCGGGTGATCGCCCGCTGCCTGCCCGCGCCGCTGCTGCTGCGCTGCATGCCGGCCATCCTGGCCTACGACCTGCTGGCGGTGGCCTACGCCGCGCTGACGCGCCGCCCGGCGATCATCGGCGGGCGCGCCGAGGCGCTGCGCGAGCTGCCGGCGCTGCTGCGCGAGCGCAAGGCCATCCAGTCACACAGCAGCGCGTCGCCGGGCGAGATCGCGCGCTGGATCGAGCCGGCCGGCACGCCGTGGGCCACCCTGCGCGAGCAGCGCCAGCTGGACGCGATCTTGCGCGAGCGCCGTGGCCTGGCCTCGTTCGGGAGCTGATCGCTTCGGGGGGCTGCGCGCCCCCCGTGCCCCCCCGCGTGGGCCACACCCCAAGCTCTTCGGGAGGCTGCGCGCCCCCCGTGCCCCCCCGCGTGGGCCACACCCCAAGCTCTTCGGGGGGCTGCGCGCCCCCCGTGCCCCCGCGGGTGGGGTGGGCCGCCACCCCCACCGCCCCCCGGCCGGGGCTGCGCCCCTGGACCCCAAAAGGAATGCTGTCTTGTGTGCCAGGCTTGATGCGCATGCCCGGCTGAATCTCGTCGTCCGTCGCTCGCATACGGCTTGCGGGGGGCTGCGCGCCCCCTGCACCCCCGCGTGGGCCACACCCCCGAGCCCTTCGGGGGGCTGCGCGCCCCCCGTGCCCCCGCGGGTGGGGGTGGGCCGCCACCCCCCCCCCGCCCCCGGACCCGCCCGGTGGGCCGCCACCCCACCGCCCCGGCGGCTGCGCCCCTGGACCCCCAAAGGAATGCTGTCTTGCGTGCCAGGCTTGATGCGCATGCCCGGCTGAATCCAGGCGCGCTGGGATGTAACGCACCTGGCAGGAATGGTGTTGGGCATGCGCCACAATCATAGCGGCTGAGACAGCATCAATTGCCGGAGGGGGGCCAGGGGAACCGGGGTTCCCCGGGCGGGGGCTGGGGGCGCCCCGGAAGAACGCCTGGCGCAGCCGCCTGAACCGGCGCGGGTTCCCCCGGGCGGGGGGCCGGGGGCGCAGCGCCCCGGAAGAACGCCTGGCGCAGCCGCCTGAACCGGCGCGGGTTCCCCCGCGCGGCGGGCCGGGGGCGCAGCGCCCCGGAGAAAACATGACAAGATGACAAGGTGACAAGGTGAGGGGCGTAGCGCCCCAGAAGGATTCATGCTGGGGGCCGGGGGCGCAGCGCCCCGCCTGATCTGGCGCGCGACAAGCGCCTGAGCAAAAACCCACCCGGGAAGACATGCTATAATGGCGTCTCCAGCGCCAGTGGAGACGACGATGAATATTTTCCGAACCTTCTGGAGATCCGTCAAAGACCTGTTCGAAGACCTCTTTATCCTAGGGATCGTCAATATTCTGTGGGTGCTGATCAACGCGCCGCTGGGGCTCGCGCTCCTGCTGGTGGCCAACAGCACCGGCCTGATCTTCATCGTGCTGCTGCTCGGCGTCTTGACGATCGGGCCGGCCAACGCGGGCCTCTACGCGATCGCCGAGCGCGTCGCCGACGGCCGGACGTCGTCCTGGCGCGATTTCTTCGCCGGGCTGCGCGCGAACGCCGTGCTTAGCTGGAAGGTCTACGGGCTGTGGATGCTCGGCCTGCTCGTGATCCTCTTCAACCTGCAGTTCTACAACCTGAACGGCAGCCTCTTCGGCTCGATCGTCTCGATCCTGTTCCTGTACCTCGGGCTGGTCTGGTTCGGGACGCTGATCTACATCGGGCCGCTGATGCAGATCCAGACCGACAAGCGCATCCGCACGATCGCGCGCAACGCCGCCCTGATGACCTTTGGCCGGCCGGTGTTCACGATCGTGACGCTGCTGATGATGACGGTCATCATGGTTACGTCAATCTGGCTGCCCATTCTGGCGATCCTGGCCGCGATCTCGTTCATGGCCATCTGGAGCTTCCGGGCGACGCTGACGCTGATCGCCGAGGCCGACGCGCGCCGGAACAAGGCCGAGGAGGCCGCGAGCGCGAAGCCGCCGGACAAGGGCCGCGGCGGGCAGATCCGCCCGCGCGAGTGAGCAGCTTCTTGCCCTGCCTCGTTTCCGTCATGGCGCGGCGATGCGCTGAAAAAAAACCCACCCCCGCGGGGAGAGCGCAGGGGGCGAGGGACAAAGACACGCTCACCGGTCGTCGAGCAGCCGCACGTCGCGCAGCGCCGGGGCGCTCAGCGACTCGATCGCCCGCGCGCGGCGCAGCCCGGCCGCGCGCTCGACCAGCGGGAACTCGAACACGTGCCGGCGCTGCAGCAGCCCGGCCCTGCGAGCGGCCTCGGCGGCGGCCATCCCGCGCTGGTCGTTGCCGAGCAGCACGAGCCCATGCTTCTGCTCGGACACGGACACGTGCCGAAAGCTGTGCAGGAACGTCTTGGCCTTCTCGTAGAACAGCCGGTCGGACCGCAGCACGTTCGCGCACAGCACCCCGCCCGGCGCGAGCCGCAGCTTGCACTCCTGGTAGAACTGCGTCGTCGCCAGGTGATCGAGGTTGTCGGTGTCGTCGCGAAACGCGTCCATGACGATCACATCGTACGGGCGCGCGTCCCCGCGCGCGACGAGGTAGCGGCGCGCGTCCTGAATCGTCACGGTCTGTCGCCGATCGAAGGTCACGCCAAAATAGTTCGCCGCGATCGCGACGACCGCCGGGTCGACGTCGACGTTGTCGATCGTGGCGCGCGGGAAGTGGTGGTAGAACAGCAGCGAGAGCCGCCCGCCCGCCAGGCCGAGCAGGCAGATCCGCTCGGGCGCGGGCTTCCACAGCAGCGCGAGCATGGCCGCCTGGGTGTACTCGGCAAGCAGGCGCAGCGGCCGGTCGAGGTCGATGCGCGACATCGGCCCATCCAGCTCGCCCGAGCCGGGGTCGAGGAAGTAGAACTGCAGCTGGCCGGCGTGCTTGAAGACGCAGATATGGTGCAGCGGCGAGACCTCCTCGTGGACGAGGCCGTCGGGCGCATCGCGCAGCCAGCCGAGCCGCAGCGCGACCGCCGCTAGGTGTGCCTGCTGCCAATCCTGATCGTGCACAATCGTCGCCTGCGCGCGACAGCGCGCCTACTCGTCCACGGTGGTGTGCGTCGCCGGCGCCTCATGCCCCGCGCCGGTCGTGGCAGCGCGCAGGGCCGGCCCGGCGAGCGGCAGCGAGAGCGTGAAGCTGCTGCCCTGGCCGGGAGCGCTGTCGGCCGCGACCGCCCCGCCGTGCGCCTCGGCGACCCACTTGACGATCGCGAGCCCCAGCCCGGCGCCGCCGGCCGCGCGCGACCTGGCCTTCTCCACGCGGAAGAAGCGCTCGAACACGAACGGCAGATCCTGGGCGGCGATCCCCACGCCGGTGTCGATCGCCCGCAGGTGCGCCAGCCGGCCATCGCGCGCGAGCGCGACGCGAACCTTGCCGCCGGGCGCAGTGTGCTGGATGGCGTTGACGACCATATTCAGCAGCGCCTGCTTGATCCGGTCGCGGTCGCCGATCACCTCGACCTGCTCGGCCACCTCCGGCAGCAGCGCGACGCCGCCGGCGAGCGGCGCAAGCTCGCGCACCACCTCCAGCACCAGCTCGTCGAGCGCGACCGGCTCGTGGCGAAGGCTGACGCCCGCCTCGGCCTGGGCCAGCAGCAGCAGGTCGCTGGCGAGCCGCACCAGCCGGTTGACCTCGCGCTCCATCGCGGCGAGCGACTCGTCGAGCGCGCGCGGGTCGCGGGCCGCCCCGCGCCGCAGGATCTCGAGATTCCCACGCATGGCCGCCAGCGGCGTGCGCAGCTCGTGCGAGACATCCGCGACGAAGCGGCGCTGGGCTGTGAAGAGCGTCTCCAGCCGCTCCAGCATCTCGTTGACTGTCGACGTCAGCTGGCCCAGCTCGTCGTCGGCGGAGGCGGCGGGCACGCGCTGCGCCAGGTCCTCGGCCCGCACAATCTGGCGCGCCGTCTGCGCGACCTGGCCGACCGGCAGGAGCGCGCGGCGAGCGAGCCAGCTGCCGCCGCGCAGCGCGGCCAGCAGCGCGATCGCGCCGAGCGAGACCAGGCTGATCATCAGCAGGCGCAGCGTGCGATCGATCTCGCGCAGCGGCTGCGCCACCTGCAGCACCCCGACGATCCGCTGGTCGGCCAGCAGCGGCGCGGCCAGCACAAGCACGCGCGCGCCGCTCAGCTGGGCCTCCACGAACTGCGGCGGGCCTTGCAGCGCCGCCGCGCGCGTCTGCTCGTCGAGCGGCAGCACCTGGTCCTGCAGGCTTGGCGACGTAACGATCACGGCGCCCGAGGGCGTGATGGCCTGCACGTAGAGCGACGGCGCCTCCAGCCCCTCGACGCGCGGCGGGCGCGTGCGCAGCAGGAACTCGGGCTTGCGGAAGTACTCGGCGAGCGGCGCGTTGCTGGCGTCGAAGTCCTGCTGAATCAGCTGCCCGCTGGTCTGCAGCTCGCGCTTCATCTCAGTCAGCAGCGCGTCGCGCAACGTCAGGAAGACGCCGATGCCGAGCAGCACCAGCACCAGCGCGAAGAAGGCGGTGTAGCCAAGCGCAAGGCGGGTGCGCAGCGGAAGCGATTTTCGTAGCATAGCCGTGACAGGGTGACAGGGTGACAGGGTGACAAGGTGACTTGGGACTTGGGATTTGGGACTTGGGACTTGGGACTTGGTCGTTGGTCCATCGTCCATCGTCCACACGCTCACGTATCATCGCGGAGGACATAGCCGACGCCGCGGACGGTATGGATGAGCCGCGGCGCGCCGGCGGACTCGAGCTTCTGGCGAAGCGCGCGCACGTACACCTCGATCACATTGCTCTCGCCGCCGAAGTCGTAGCCCCAGATCCGCTCGTAGAGCAGGTCGCGCGTCAGCACCTGGCGCGGGTGGCGCATGAACTGCTCCAGCAGATCGAACTCCTTGGCCGTGAAGTCGACCCGCCGGCTGCCGACGCGCGCCTCGTGCGCGGCAAGGTCGAGCGTCAGCGAGGCGAAGCGCAGCGCCTCGCCGCTGCTCTGGGCCTGGTGGCGCCGCAGCTGCACGCGAATGCGCGCGAGCAGCTCCTCGAACGCGAACGGCTTGACCAGATAGTCGTCGGCGCCGCGCTCCAGCCCGGCGACGCGGTCGGCCACCGAGTCGCGCGCCGTCAGCATGACGATCGGCACGCTCGATCCGGCGCGCAGCCGCTGCGCGACCTCCATCCCGTCGAGCTCCGGCAGCATCAGGTCGAGCACGACCACGTCGGGCGGGCGCTCGCGCGCCGCCACCAGCGCGGCCGGCCCGCTGCCGGCGACCTCGACGACGAACCCCTCGAACGCCAGCCCGCGCCGCAGGTAGTCGGCGATCTCGGGCTCGTCCTCCACGATCAGGATACGCTGGGCCATAGGGCTCCCCTTGGGAGACGTGCACGCCGGCTCATGCTAACACAAATTCGGCCGGGGCGCTGCGCCCCCGGCTCCCCTCCGGCAAATGATGCCGTCTCAGCTCCACGGTTCGTGGCGCATGCCTTGTACCACTCCGATCGGACGTGTTGTCTTCCACCGTGCGTGGATGCCGCCAGGCATGCCCATCAAGCATCGCAAACGAGGCAGGATTATTTTGGGGTCCAGGGGCGCAGCCCCGGCCGGGGGGCGGCGGGGGTGGCGGCCCACCCCCGCCCGCGGGGGCGCGGGGGGCGCGCAGCCCCCCGAAGGGCTTGGGGTGTGGCCCACGCAGGGGCGCGGGGGCGCGCAGCCCCCGCATGCACAATGAGAGACTTCTTTTGGGGTCCAGGGGCGCAGCCCCGGCCGGGGGGCGGCGGGGGTGGCGGCCCACCCCCGCCCGCGGGGGCGCGGGGGGCGCGCAGCCCCCCGAAGGGCTTGGGGTGTGGCCCACGCAGGGGCGCGGGGGCGCGCAGCCCCCCGCACACAGCTTAGCGCAGCCCAAACGTCACCTGCACCTCGACGCTGAAGCTCTGCTCGCCCGGCTGCACCGGCACGGCGGGCGCCTCGGCCACATCCGCCCGTCCCGCGGCAGCCATGATGATCGGCGGCTGGGCGTTGACGTTCTCGTTGATCACCAGCACCTCGCCGATCGAGGCGCCGCCCGCGCCCGCCAGCTTGCCCGCGCGCGCCTTGGCATCCTGCATGGCCTGCTCGCGCGCCTGGTCGAGCAGCACGCTCGGGCTCTCGACGCTGAAGCTCACGCCGTAGACGCTATTCGCGCCGGCCTGCACCACCTGGTCGAGCAGCGTGCCGGCCTGGTCGAGCTTGCGGATCTTCACCGTCACCATGTTGCTGACGTGGTAGCCGGTGACCTGGCGGCCGTCGCTTGCGTAGGCCGGGCTGATGCTGAAGTTGCTGGTCTGCAGATCCTTCTCGTCGATCCCCAGGTCCTTTAGCTTCTGCTGGATCGCCTGGGCCTGGGCGCTGTTCTGCGCCAGCGCGTCCTTGGCCGTCGCCGCCTCGGTCTCGACGCCAAGCTGCACGGTCGCGGTGTCGGGCCGGCCCTTGACCTCGCCGTGGCCGACGACCGTGACCTGGCGCATGCCCGGCACGCCCGCGCTGGTCTGCGCCGTCGCCGGGCGCGCGTAGAGCATCCCGACCAGCCCGGCCAGCACCGCCAGCAGCAGCACGATCGCAAGGCCCCCAAGGGTCATTCCAATTCGCCGTGTCATGTGATTGCCTCCTAGGTCTCAAGCCCGGCGCGCCCTCCGCGCCGGCGATTATTGTCTGTGCCTAGAAGACGGCGCGGCGGCAAAAAGAGTTCCCGCTGGGCCGATCGCCCTCGCTCCAGGTAAGCTGGCAGATACGGGTGAGAGGTTCGGCCCGCCGGCTATAGCGGGGGGCCGTCGGCAGGCGCCAGTCGTCAGTACGGCGGATGGCAGCACAACGGCAGCTCGTTCGTGCGTAGTGGCTCAATGCGTTTGCTCACAGCTATAGACGCTCGATCAGCTCCAGCAGCTCAAGGCCGGGCAGCGACATCACCACGACCGCCGGCAGGCCGAGCCGCCTCCAGAAGGCGACCGGCGCGAGGCCGGTGTGCCGCGCGACGAACAGCGTGATCGCCGTGCCGTGCGCGACGACCGCCACCGTCTCAGCGGGGTGTCGCGCGAGCACATCCTGGACCGCCCGCTCGAAGCGGTCGCCGGCCTGGCGGGCGGTCTCCTCGCCGAGCGCCAGCTCATCCGGCCGCTCGAACAGCGCCACGACGGAGCGCTCGAACTGCTCCGGCGATGTGAACGGCACGCGCTCGCGCCGGTGCTCGTGCAGCCCGTCGGCCTGCTCGATCGGCAGGCCCAGCCGGGCCGCGACGAGCGCGCCGGTCTCGACCGCCTTGGGCTCGACGCTGGTGACGACGACGTCGGGCGCGTGCGCGGCCAGCCGCGCGGCCAGCGGCGCACAGGAGAGCCGGCCCGCATCCGAGAGCTGCCAGCGGCTGGCCGGCTGCGCGGGGTCCTGCCGCGGCGCCGCGTGGCGGACCAGGATGAGACGCCCCGCGGGCTGGGCTTTGGGTTCGTGGCCTCGGTGGTTGTGATTCTGATCCATAAGCTCTTTCTCCTCTGCGCGCTCCCCGCGCCCGCGCCGGGGCGCTGCCCCCTCCCTCCATATCAAGCCGCACTTGCAGCGTGTGTCTTCGTGGGCGGGCTCCGCCCCCCACACCCCCCGCTGGGGGCGGAAGCCCGCCCCCAGACCCCCTGCAAATGATGCCGCCGCATAGCCAATGCTTGATGCGCATGCCCGGCTGAATCGCGGCGCAGCGGGATGAAACTCACGCCGCAAGAATGGTGCCGGGCATGGGCCACCAACATGAGCTATGCCACAGGCATTCTTTGCCGGAGGGGGACCGGGGGAACCGGCGTGGGTTCCCCCGGGCGGGGGGGCGGGGGCGCAGCGCCCCGCAGAAAAGCTGACCAGCTGACCAGCTGACAAGCTGACAAGGCGGGGGGGCGGGGGCGCCCCGAAAAACCACCTGGCCGGAGGCCGCCTGAACCGGCGTGGGTTCCCCCGGGCGGGGGGGCGGGGGCGCCCCGAAAAACCACCTGGCCGGAGGCCGCCTGAACCGGCGTGGGTTCCCCCGGGCGGGGGGGCGGGGGCGCAGCGCCCCGCAGACAAGCTGACAAGCTGACAAGGTGACCAGCTGACCAGCTGACCAGCTGACCAGGTGAGGGGGGGGGGGCGCAGCCCCCTAAAGAACGTGCTAGAATGGCGCGCAAAACGAATAGGAGGATCCAGCGTATGAAAGCGATCCGCATCCACGCGCACGGCGGGCCGGAGGTGATCAGTCTGGACGACGTGCCGACGCCCGAGCCAGGCGCCGGCGAGGCGCGGGTGAAGCTGGCGGCGGCCGGCGTCAACTTCATCGATATCTACCACCGCAAGGGCCTCTACCGCGTCTCGCTGCCGCTCACGCTCGGGCAGGAGGGCGCCGGCACCGTCGACGCGGTCGGCGCGGGCGTGACAGGCGTGCGGCAGGGCGACCGGGTGGTCTACGCCAGCGTGCAGGGGGCCGACGCCGAGTACGCGCTGGTGCCGGCGGCGCGGCTGGTGACGATCCCCCCCGCGGTGTCGTTCGAGCAGGCCGCGGCGGCGATGCTGCAGGGCCTGACGGCGCACTACCTGGCGACCAGCACCTTCCCGCTCAAGCCGGGCGACACCGCGCTGGTCCACGCCGGTGCCGGCGGCGTCGGCCACCTGCTGGTGCAGATCGCCAAGCTGCGCGGCGCGCGCGTGATCGCCACGGCGTCCACGTCGAAGGTCGACCTGGCGC
The DNA here is from genome assembly GCA_016717335.1 of Candidatus Ribeiella danica. Lineage (GTDB taxonomy): Bacteria > Chloroflexota > Chloroflexia > Chloroflexales > Roseiflexaceae > Ribeiella > Ribeiella danica. The sequence goes on along the minus strand of JADKFS010000019.1, from coordinate 428,889 downwards.
GCTCGGCCGGCGCCGACGAGGTGATCGACTACACGACCGACGATTTCGCGGCGGCGGTCAGGCGCATGACCGGCGACCGCGGGGTCGACGTGGTCTACGACTCGGTCGGCAAGACGACCTTCGCCCAGGGGCTGACCTGCCTGCGGCCGCGCGGCTACATGGTGCTGTACGGCCAGTCCAGCGGCCCCGTGCCGCCGCTCGACCCGCAGGTGCTCAACGCCAGCGGCTCGCTGTTCCTCACCCGCCCCACGCTGGGCCACTACATCGCCACGCGCCCGGAGCTGACCGAGCGCACCGGCGAGCTGTTCGGCTGGATCGCCGCCGGCCAGGTCGAGGTGCGCGTCGACACGACCTTCCCGCTGGCCCGGGCCGCCGACGCGCAGCGCTACCTGGAGGACCGCAGGACCAGGGGCAAGGTGCTGCTCATTCCTTGAGGTGGCCCTCGCCCGCCTGCCCCGCTCTCCCGCCCAGGAGAGCGGGGCTTCTTTCTGCCACGAGGGTGCGTCACAAGCGGCCGCGCCTTCGTGGCCAGAGTCTGGTCGCTCCTTTGATAGTGCGCACATATTACAATTTTGACATCTTTAGCTATTTTTTAACAAAGTTGTATTTTCCGGTCGTTATGACACTCCTGTGAGTTAGGACAGCTTTAGAAAGGAACGCCGCTCAACCAAGCCAAGGAGCCGTTGGATCCCGCAAGAGGCACATGCTGCCGTGCTGCGCGGCTCACGCGCGGCCACTCTTACATGTTGAGGAAGGAATACTCATGCCCAGACGTCATAGCAATCAGCTGGGATTCCTGAAACAGATCAGTGCCATCATGGCGTTCGCGCTGGTACTGATGCTGCTCGCCGGACCACAATCGATCGCGCAAGCCAGCCGCGACGAGCCCAGCTCGGGAAGCACCAAAGGGCACTCCGGCGCCTACATCGTACGCATGCTGGAGGAGCCGGCCGTCGCCTACGCGGGCGGTATCGCGGGGCTGAAAGCCACCAAGCCCGCGAAGGGCCAGAAGATCGATCCTTACAGCTCGGACGTGGTGAACTACGTCGCCTACCTGGACGCCCGCCACAGCACCGCGCTGCGCAGCGTCGGCGGGGCGAGCAAGCTGTACGACTATCACTACAGCTTCAACGGCTTCGCGGCTAAGCTGACGCCCGCCCAGGCGGCCAAGCTGGCTGCGACGCCCGGCGTGCTCGCGGTCACGCCCGACGCGGAGGTCCAGGCCGACACGTCTTCGACCCCGGACTTCCTTGGCCTGACCGCCCCCGGCGGCCTGTGGAGCCAGCTCGGCGGCGTGCACAGCGCCGGCGAGGGCATCATCATCGGCATCATCGACTCGGGCATCTGGCCCGAGAGCCTCAGCTTCTCCGATCGCATCGGCACGAACGGCAATGCCAGCAAGGACGGCAAGCTGGACTACCAGCAGATCCCGGGCTGGCACGGCAAGTGCACGCCAGGCGAAGACTTCACCGCCTCGCTGTGCAACCAGAAGCTGATCGGCGCGCAGTACTTCAACGCCTCCTGGGGCGGCAACGCCGGCATCGACGCGCAGCGGCCCTGGGAGTTCAACTCGGTGCGCGACTACAACGGCCACGGCACGCACACCTCCTCGACCTCCGGCGGCAACAGCAACGTCCCGACCAACGGCCCGGCCGCGGTCTTCGGCAAGGTTAGCGGCATGGCGCCGCACGCGCGGATCGCCGCCTATAAGGCGCTCTGGTCCACGCAAGATGCCTCCACGGCCAGCGGAAATACGACTGATCTTGTGGCCGCGATCGACCAGGCCGTCGCCGACGGCGTGGACGTGATCAACTACTCGATCAGCGGCACGCTGACGAACTTCCGCGACCCGGCCGAGATCGCCTTCCTGTACGCGGCCCAGGCCGGCGTCTTCGTCGCCGCGTCGGCCGGCAACAGCGGCCCGACCACCAGCACGGTGGCGCACCCCAGCCCGTGGATCACCACCGTGGCCGCCGGGACGCACAACCGCGACGGCCAGGGCTCGGTCACGCTTGGCAACGGCGTGAGCTACTCCGGCGCCTCAGTGGCGACGGCTGTCGGCCCGGCGCCGCTGATCGACGCGACCGCCGCCGGCCTGCCCGGCGCGGACCCGACCGCGCTGAGCCTGTGCTTCGCCGCGATCGATAATGGCGGAGCGCCGGTGCTGGACCCGGCCAAGGTCGCCGGCAAGATCGTGGTCTGCGACCGCGGTGTGAACGCGCGCGTGAACAAGAGCCTGGCGGTCCAGGAGGCCGGCGGCGCCGGCATGATCCTGCTGAACACCAGCGTCAACTCGATCAACGCCGACTTCCACTTCGTGCCGACCGTACACCTGCAGTCGACCGACCGCGCGGCCGTCAAGGCCTACGCGGCCACGGCCGGCGCGACGGCGACGATCAACCAGGCCACGATCATCTACAACGCCGCGGCGCCGTTCACCGCGTCGTTCTCGTCGCGCGGCCCGCTGCAGGCGTCCGGCGATCTGCTCAAGCCCGACCTGATCGCCCCCGGCCAGGATATCCTCGCCGCCGTGGCGCCTCCCGGCAACAGCGGCCGCGACTTCAACCTCTATAGCGGCACGTCGATGTCCAGCCCGCACGTCGCCGGCCTGGCGGCGCTGCTGAAGGACCTGCACCCGACCTGGTCGCCGATGGCGATCAAGTCGGCCCTGATGACCAGCGCCTACGACGTGCTGGACGGCCCGAACACCAATCCGCTGGTGATCTTCCGCCAGGGCGCCGGCCACGTCAAGCCGAACAGCGCGGCCGACCCCGGGCTGGTGTTCGACTCGAGCTGGAACGACTGGATGGGCTTCCTGTGCGGCACCCAGCTGCCGACCTCGTTCTGCACCGGCAGCGGCATCGCCGTGCTCGACCCGAGCGACTTCAACGGCGCCTCGATCGCGATCGCCGATCTCGCCGGCCAGCAGACCGTCACGCGCACCGTGACCAACGTCGGCGCGAAGGGCACCTACAACGTCTCGGTGTCTGCGACCGGCTTCAATGTGAGCGTCTCCCCGGCGACGTTCACGCTCAACCCGGGCCAGAAGCAGAAGCTTCAGATCACGGTTGCCCGCACGACCGCGGCGCTGAACGCCTACGCCGGCGCGCAGATCACCTGGTCGGACGGCACGCACAGCGTGCGCATCCCCGTGGTTGTGAAGCCAGTGGCGCTGGCCGCGCCGGCGCAGGTGAGCGGCAGCTACAACGTCACCTTCGGCTACACCGGCGCGTTCGCGGCAACGCCGCGCGGCCTGGTTCCGGCGACCACGTTCCAGGGCTCGGTGAGCACCGACCCGACCGGGACGTTCAAGCCCGTCGTCAGCGACAGCACGGTCAAATACGAGGTCGTCGTCCCGGCCGGCACGACCTACGCGCGCTTCTCGCTGTTCGACGCCAACGTCAGCACAGCGAGCGACCTCGACCTGTACGTGTATAACAGCGGCGGCGCGCAGGTCGGCAGCAGCGGCGGCGGCACGTCGGCGGAAGAGGTCAACCTGCTCAACCCGGCAGCCGGCACCTATACGGTGTGGGTGCACGGGTTCGCGACCGGCAATCCGTCCACCTTCACCCTGTTCGCGTGGGCGCTTGGCAGCGCCGACGCGGGCAACATGACGGTCACGGCCCCGGCCGGCGCCACGTTGGGGCAGACCGGCGCGATCAACCTGAGCTTCAGCGGGCTGACCGCCGGCACGAAGTACCTCGGCAGCATCGCATACAGCGGTGTGACGGGCATGCCCAACCCGACGATCGTCCGCGTCGACCCGTAGCAGCACTAGAGCAGTGGGCCGTCGGCAGGCGCCAGTCGGCAGTACGACGGATCGCATCACAACGGCATCTCGTTCGTGCGTAGTGGCTCAATGCTTTTGCTCACAGCTATAGGTAGCTTTTCCATCGGCTGGGGCGCAGGTTACACTGCGCCCCAGCTCATTCGATAGCGAAAGGAGATGATGCCGGAGCTGACACCGGTTCGTTCGCCAGCGCGAGTCACCGCACGCAGTTGTAGACCAGGCTGTTTACACGCAATAAGGAGCAGCTCCATGCACCGAATCGCCCGGATCGTCGCAGCACTCGCCCTCATCCTCACGCTTACCCTCACCGTCAACCTGCGGGCCACGCCCGCGCTCGCCGGATCAAGCCAGACCTACATCGTGCTCTACAAGAGCAACGCCGTCGCCGCCGACGCGATCAAGTCGGCCGGCGGCACGCTGGTGTACGCCTACGGCCAGATCGGCGTCGCGATCGCCCGCTCCGACAGCGCCACCTTTGCCGCCGACGTCGCCAGGGACAGCCGCGTCGAGGGCGCCTCGGCGACGGCGCGGTTCGCCACGCAGCTGCAGGATGAGAGGATCGACGTCGGAAGTGCTACGGCCGCGGATGTGCCGGCCGGCGGCGACCCGCTGTCGGGCAGTCAGTGGGACATGGTTCAGATCCACGCGTTCGAGGCGCAGGCGATCAATAGCGGCAGCCGCTCGGTCGTCGTCGGCGATATCGACACCGGCCTGGACTACACCCACCCCGACCTGGCGGCGAACGTCGACTTCGCCAACAGCGTCTCGTGCGTCGGGGGCGCGCCGAACACGAACCCGGCCGCCTGGATGGACGACAACGGCCACGGCACCCACACCGCCGGCACGATCGCCGCGGCCAAGAACGGCATCGGCATCGTCGGCGTCGCGCCGAACGTCAAGATCGCCGGCATCAAGGCCGGCAACGTCGACGGGTACTTCTTCCCCGAGGCGGTGATCTGCTCGTTCATGTGGGCCGGCTCGCACCGCCTGGACGTGACCAACAACAGCTACTTCGCCGACCCGTGGCTGTTCAACTGCCGCAACGACGCCGAGCAGCGCGCGATCTGGAAGGCCGAGCAGCGCGCCATTCGCTACGCCATGCAGCAGGGCGTCGTCGTCGTGGCGGCGCAGGGCAACGAGAACATCGATCTCTCGAAGCGAAACGTCGACGCAACCAGCCCCGACGACGGCGTGCCGGTGACCCGCGAGGTCACCAACGCCTGCGTGGTTATCCCGGTCGAGATCCCCGGCGTGGTCGGCGTGACGGCCAACGGCAGCCGGCTGCAGAAGTCGTACTACTCCAGCTACGGCGTCGGCGTCGCGCAGGTGGTCGCGCCCGGCGGCGACCGGCGCTTCCAGGACCCCGGCGATGGGTCCAGAGGCTACGTGCTCTCAACCTTCCCCGGCGGAGGTTACGCTCTGCTCCAGGGCACCTCGATGGCCAGCCCGCACGCCGCCGGCGTCGCGGCGCTGATCAAGAGCCGGGGGATCAGCTCGCCCGGCGCGGTGGCGGCGAAGCTCGCCAACACCGCCGACCCGCAGCCCTGCCCGGCGAACCCGTTCAACCCCGGCCCGCCGTTCAACTTCCTGGCGACCTGTGACGGTGGCGCGGGCTACAATGGCTTCTACGGCCACGGCCAGGTCAACGCGCTGCGCGCGGTCACCAATTAGTACAGCTCGGCGGTATGCTTCTGGCATCAAGATGCGGTCGCTGTGCGACCGCATCTTGATGCCATATAGTTACCCCCGCCCCTGGTAGGGGCGGGGGCAGCGGGTGGGTGATCCGGCGCATCGCCGCGCCATGAGAAAGCATGCCTGCCGGGGCGGGATCAAGGCGCGCGAGCCCTACACGGGCTTGCGCGCCTTGACGACGATATTCACGAAGGTCTCCTCGTCGCCGCGCATGTGGTCGTTGCGCCGGTCGGCCCAGCGGAACGCGCGCACGCCCAGGTTGATCGGGTTGAACGCGCTGCCGCTGTTGCGCTCGCCGCGGAAGCGGTCGGCCGAGTCGCGCAGCCGCTCGGGCAGCAGGTTCTTCTCGATCAGCGGCTTGCCGATGCTGTAGACGATGAAGTGGATGAGCGGGAAGGCGTAGTGGGTCTGCTCGTCGAGCGCCTCGATCTGGAAGCCGGCGCCGGCGATCACGTCGCGCAGCTCGGCCGGGCGGTACAGCCGCCAGTGGTTGCTCCACAGCCCGGTGATCGGGCCGGCGTTGCGGATCGGCCGCAGCCCCAGCGCCTCGATCGTCTTGTTGATCGGGTCCCACAGGAACGGGTAGTTGGCGTGCGGCACGCTGAGCGCCAGCACGCCGCCCGGCTTCAGCACGCGGAAGACCTCGCGCATCGCCACGCGGTCGTCGGCCAGGTGCTCGAGCACCTCGGTCATCAGCACCTTGTCGAAGCTGTTGTCGGCGAACGGCAGCTTGTGGATGTCGACCCGCGACAGCCGCGCCGGCACGCCCTCGCGCTCGGCCCACTCCAGCCGGCCCACGTCGCCGTCCACGCCGACGATGTTCAGGTCGCGCAGGCGGCCCATCATCATCATGTAGACGCCCATGCCGCAGCCGCAGTCGAGCACGCTGTCGCCGTCGCGCAGGCCCAGGTGGTCGAGCAGCGTCATGGCGCGGCGCCGGAAGGCCATGTCGGCCTCGTTCTGGAGCAGCCGCTCGAGCGTCGCGCGGTCCTCGGGTAAGAGCTGGCCCAGCTTTGGCCGCGCGCCATTGCCACCCACGGCCGGCGACAGCAGCGCGCCCGTGCTGATCGCCCGCAAGGTGCTGCGCGCCCCCTGGCGGGCCAGCTCGATGCGCTGCTGCGGAGCAGATCCGTTGACAAGTTTGAACGTTCGCGCGTTCGCACGTCGATCGTCGCCCTTCTGCGAGTCTATCGAAGAAGCCGCCGAATCTTCGGCGTGACGAGCGTTCCTACGGCTCTCGCGCACCAGCCGCTCCATCAGCGCCTCGTACTCGTCGAGCGAGCGCTGGGTGTCGAACACCGCCCGGACCCGCTCGCGGGTCGGCTGGTAGGGCGCCGGGTCGCTCAGCACGGCCACAATCCCGTCGGCCAGCGCCTGAACGCTGCGCGCCTCGACCAGCCGGCCGAGTCCGGTCACCTGCACCACCTCACGCGCGCCGGGGATGTCGGACGTGACCAGCGGCGTGCCGGAGAGCAGCGCCTCGATCTGCACGCTGGGGAAGCAGTCGCTGCGCGAGGGCAGCGCGAACAGGTCGCACATCGCGTAGAAGTTGGCCAGCTGCTGCTGGTCGCGGATCAGGCCGAGCGTCGTGATCGCGTCGGCGTGCTGGTCGAACAGGTGCCGCCAGCGCTCGAAGAACGGCTCGTAGACCACGTGGGTCTCGCCGGCGTAGACGAAGTGGGCGTCGGGGATGCGCTCGCGCACCAGCGGCACCGCGCGCAGCAGGAAGTCGAAGCCCTTCTCCTCGACGAACCGCCCGGCGAAGCCGACCAGCCGCTTGCCCTCGAGCCCCAGCTCGCGCCGCCAGGCCGCCACCGCCGCGGGCTGCGGGTCGGGCAGCTCGGCCGGCGGGTAGATCGCGTCGAGCTTGTGCGCGATCGGCGCCAGGAAGGCCGAGTGCCGCCCGTAGTCGGCGCTGTGCACGACCACGCGCGTCGCCAGCCGCAGCCCGGTGCTCATCGCGCTGACCACGCTGGCCTGGACGAACGAGTTGAACATCCCGGCCGGCATGACCAGGTCGCCCTGGTGGGTGATCAGCGAGGGCTTGCCGAGCGCGCGCGCGATCCCGGTGACCAGCGCGGCCTCGAGCATGGGCGTGTGGACCTGCACGAGATCGTGCTCGGCGATCAGGCGCGCGATCGTGCCGGGGAAGCCGGGCATCAGCACCCCGCGGCTCACGCGCGCGACGTACGGCAGCCGGACCACCCGCACGCCGTTGATCGTCTCCTCGCGCGGCAGGTCGGGGCTATGCTGCGACGCCAGCACCGTGACCTGGTGCCCGCGCGCCGCCAGGCCCTCGGCCATCCGCTTGGCGTAGGCGGTCAGGCCGGTCCAGTGTGGGTGATAGAAGGTGAGTGTAACGAGAATCTTCATTCTTTCCTCTGACTTTTAACTCCTGCGTTTGCGGGCACATACGACCAGCGTGGCGCCCAGCGGCAGGCGCGCGAACAGGTTATCGAGCTTCAGCAGCCGGTAGAAGCCCGCGAGCGCGAGCCGCCTGGGCAGGCTCGGCTCGCGCCAGAGCGCCTGCGACTGGCTGGCGTGCGAGCGGCCGGTCAGCTTCAGCATAGTCGTGTAGGCCCAGACGATCCCGCGCATGGAGGGGAAGCCCAGCCGCCGCACCACGATCTGCTCGTAGCCGGGCCGCAGCTGGTCCAGCAGCTCGGCGTCGCGGAAGCGCCGCAGGTGGCCGGCGTAGCTGTCGAGCGCGGAGAGCTGGCGCGGGTCGCGCGGCACGCTGACCACCAGCGCGCCGCCGGGCCGCAGCAGCTCGCCGCCGCGCGCCAGCAGCTCGCGCCAGGGGCCGACGTGCTCGAGCACCTCGGTGCAGACCACCACGTCGTAGCCGCCGGCCGCGACCGGCTGGTTGGGATCGTAGACATCGCCGGCGTAGAGGCGCACGTCCAGCCCGCGCCGGGCCATGATCCGCCGCCCGATCGCGACGGCGCGCTCCGCGACGTCGATCCCGTCGACCGAAAACCCGGCCGCGGCCAGGTCGGCCGAGAGGCGCCCGCTGCCGCAGCCCAGGTCGAGCGCGCGCCCGCGCTCGCCGCGCAGCAGCCCCAGTACCACATCGCTCAAGTTGCGCAGAGCCGGATCGTTCCACTGCCAGCGCTCGATCAGCTCGTCCTCTTGTTGATATACCTGCATGCCGGCTCCACATGTCTACAAACACACGCGAAGTCCTATTATAGCGGCAGCTGGGTGCTCTGACAATAATTGATGCTGTCAACATCTGTTCAATCACCCCACCCCCTGCCCCCGCCCCTGGCAGGGGCGGGGGTAACTTTTGGTTCGTCGGGGGTTCGGCGAAGCCGAACCCCCCGACGAACCAAGAATCCGCTTCTCCCGTTCTGGGAAAGGGTGCAGGGGCTGGGTTGAACAGTGGTGGGCCGCGGAGTTTCGGCTTCGCCGAAACTCCGCGGCCCGACAAGAATCCCCCGCTCGCGCGCGGGAGCGGGGGGCAGGGGGTGAGGGCAGCCAGCGTATCTCAAAGCACCATCTCGTCGTTTTCTTTCTATGGCAAGGTTTCGCTGTGCGACGATCGGCTGTTCAGTGTGGGCGCGGCCGGGCCGTTGGCAAGAGCCGTGTCTGTGAGCTACTGGCATGCGCGGGGAGAATCAGCTATGGACGCGACCGTTCTGGTGATCGAGGAGAGCATCGACCTCTGCCGGCTGTTCGAGTACATCCTCCGCGCCGACGGCTACACGGTGTACTCGTGTCACGACTGGCAGGTGGCCCAGGCCGCGCTGCCCACCAGCGAGCCCGACATCATCATCTTCGACTGGTCGCTCACCAACGCCGACGGCTACGGCTGGATCGAGTCGCTGCGCGGCTCGTCGAAGACCGCGCACATCCCCATCCTGCTGGTGGTCGGCGCGCTGCCGCCCCGCGCAACGCTCGAGCTGATCGGCGCGGCCGGCGTCTCGGTGATCGAGAAGCCGTTCGACATCTTCGTGTTCCGCAATCGCATCAACGCGCTGCTCGGCCTGCGCGAGCGCGTGGCCGGCGGGCTGGCCGGCTGATTCTGCAGCTTGCGCTCCCCCGCCTCTCTTCTGCCTGATGATTTGTGCGGGGCGCCCCGATGCACCGGGCCACCCCACCGCCTGCCCCCGCCCCTGCCAGGGGCGGGGGTTTCTTTTTGTTGTGGCGCGGCGGCAAAGCCGCCGCGCCACAACCACGAGCGATCTCCCCCGCCCAGCGTGGGGGAGCGGGGCAGGGGGGCGAGGGTAACGAGCATATGCATGCCGCCACTTGACAACTACTCACCCCACTCGTATGATAATGCCCTACAGAAACAACAAATTAGACGATTGCGGATGTAAAGTCTCGCTTTGAGCTTCGCGAGGAACCGCTATGAACGCCAGCCTTGCGCGCAGGAGAGTCCTCCGCTGGACCGCGGTGCTGCTCCTGCTGCTCTTGCCCGCGACGATCGTCCCTGCGGCCGGCGCCCAGGGCGACGTGCGCTACTTCGGCGAGACCGGCCATTTTCTGCGCGGCGCGTTCCGCTCGTTCTGGGAGAGCCGCGGCGGCCTGTCCAACTTCGGCTTCCCGGTCACCGAAGAGTTCATCCGTAAGTCCGACGGCCGGATCGTGCAGTACTTCGAGCGCGCGCGCTTCGAGCTGACGGTGCAGGGCGGCCAGGCGATCATCCAGCTCGGCCTGCTCGGCCGCGATGTGAGCGGCAACAAGATCTTCCCGCGCGTGCCGCCTTTCCGCAGCAGCACCACCCGGCGCTACTTCGCCGAGACGCAGCACAGCCTGACCGGCGCGTTCAAGGCGACCTGGGACTCGCGCGGCGGGCTGCCGATCTTCGGCTTCCCGATCAGCGAGGAGATCAACGAGCCGCTCGCCGACGGCAGCTGGCACCTGGTGCAGTACTTCGAGCGCGTGCGCTTCGAGCTGTGGCCCGGCGGCGTGCTGCTGGGCCTGCTGGGCCGCGAGGTGGCCCCGCCGCAGCTGCTCGACCGCTGGCCGCCCGAGGTTGTCCCGCCCGGCCCGCTCTCCGAGGATGGCCAGCCGCGCCCGCCGGCCGCGCCACCCAGCCCGCCCGGCGATCGCCGCGCCAGCGTGCGCGTCAGCCCGAACGCCGGCCTGGCCGGCCAGGCCTTCACGGTCGCGGGGGATGGCTTTGCGGCAGGCGAGCGCGTGCTGCTGTGGGTCACCGCGCCCGACCAGTCGATCCGCCCGGTCTCGACCGTGCCCGCGGCCGACGGCAACGGCTCGATCAGCGGCGCGGGCATCAAGATCGGCACCGATAAGGGCAAGGCCTTCCCCGACGGCTTCTGGTACGTGACCGGCCAGGGCCTGAGCACCGGCCGGATCGGGATCGGCGTGTTCCAGCTCGGCGTGGCCCCGGCGCCGCCCCCACCGCCGCCGCCGCCGCCAAACGCCGGCGCGCGGCTCGGCACGATGATCCACCAGCTCCTGACGCCGCGCGGCCCCGGCTCGATCACCCCGCTGGCGGCGCCGCCCGGCCTGGCGTTCACCTTCGCCGCCTCGGGCTACGACGCCAACGAGCGCGTGGGGGTCTGGCTGACCCGGCCGAACGGCGCCGGCCTGGAGGAGGTCGACCCGCGCCGGGTCGTGCCCGACGGGCGCGGCAATATCAGCGTGGTGTTCACGCCGTCGGTGCAGAACGAGGGCATCTGGACGATCACCGGCCAGGGCGTCGCGACCGGCCGGGCCGTCACGGTGCCGTTCAAGGTCACGCGCGACTACGTCGCGCCGCTCGGCACGCCGCGGCCGGCCAGCCGCAACGGCGCGGTGCAGCCGACCGAGGGCGGCCGGAGCACGATCTTCAATTTGAGCGGGACGGGGTTCCGCGCCAGCGAGGTGCTGGAGCTGTGGATCACCTCGCCCGACGGGATCTACTACCTGACCTCGTCGCGAGCGGACAGCCGCGGGCGGATCGGCTACTCGCCGGGGCTGCTGGTCCAGTTCGGCCCGCAGAACCCGACCGGCGTCTACGGCTACCACTACCACGGCACGCAGAGCAACCGGCAGGTGGACCTGTACTTCACATACAACGGCAGGTAGTAGCACAATGAGGCCAGCGGGATGCCAGGTCATATTCTGATTGTCGAAAACGAGCCCGATATCGTCGACGTGATGCGGCGCTATCTCGAGTTCGAGGGGTTCAGGATCGTCTCAGTGGCGACGTGCAAAGAGGCGCGCGTGTCTTGCGCGGCGCGCCTGCCCGACCTGATCGTGCTCGACTGGCACCTGCCCGACACGGACGGCGACGAGTGGGTCGAGGAGCTGCGCGCCCACGGAGCCACGGCGGACATCCCGATCATCATGATGACCGGGGGCTACCCCACGCCGGCGCTCAACGCGCAGCTCACGGCCGCGCACATCCCGCTGCTGATCAAGCCGTTCTCGCTCGACCAGCTGGTCGAGCAGATCAAGGGGATGATCACCCGCGAGCGGGCGATCGGCGTCGTCTGAGCGCGCTGGCACGCTAGAACGTTCTAGCGGAGGTAGGCTGGCGCTCGATCTCGCCGCGCAGCCGGAGCAGCTCGCCGCGCAGCCGGTCGCGCTCTGCGCCGGTGCGGTAGTGGTCGTCGAGGCGCAGCTGCGACTTGCAGAACGCCAGCTCGGTGGCGAGGTGGTGCAGGCGGCGCACCAGCCGGTAGCGCGGCCAGCCGCCGCTGAGCAGGGCGTTGAGCTGGCGGCGCACCCGCCGGGCCGGCGAGGCGATCTCGGCGTAGTCGTCGGCCGAGATGACCCCGCTGCCGACCTCGTCGCCCAGCTCGCGCTCGATCCAGCGCCGCTCGTTGCGCCAGGCCAGCGTGGCGACCGCCAGGATCACCAGCACCCCGCTGGACTGCACCAGCCACGAGAAGAACAGGCCGGCCAGCTGGTAGCGCACCGCGTAGTTGTGCAGCGCGTGGAACAGGATCGCCAGCGTCAGCCCCGCGCCGAAGGCCAGCGCGCCCAGCGCGCGGCTGCGCTGGTAGCGCACCGCGCCGAGCGACAGCCCGACGATGCAGGTGAAGAAGGCGTGGTTCAGCCCGAACAGCACGCCGCGCACCCAGAACAGCGCGCCGAGCGGGGCGTCGAAGTTGATGAAGTACAGCACGTTCTCGGTCATCGAGAAGCCGAACCCGATCAGCGCGCCGTACACAATCCCATCCAGCGGCCCATCGAACTCGCCGCGCGCGAACCAGAACAGGCCGATCAGCGCCAGCGCCTTGATCGGCTCCTCGACCAGCGGCGCGAGCCCCCAGGCGGTCAGGTCGGGCCCGATCGGCGAGCCGGCCAGCAGCCCCTCCAGCCCCAGCTCGAACGCAACCGCCAGCCCGATCGCCGGCAGCGAACCCCACAGGAACGCGACCAGGATCAGCCAGAGCGGCTCTTTCTCGTAGCGGTCGAGCCACCAGATCAGCATGCTGTACAGCGCTGTCGGGATGGCGGCGATCAGGATGGCGGTGAGCGTGTGCATTCTGACAAGCTGACAAGCTGACAAGCTGACAAGCTGACCTGGTGACAGAAGTCGCGAATCACCTTGTCACCCCCTCACCAGGTCAGCTTGTCACTCGGGCGAAATTCCCAGCTCGGCCAGGCGCTCGGGCGGCGGGTCGCCCTGCGTGCCCCAGCCGTGGCGGCGGTAGTACTCGCCGAGCAGATCCTCGAGCGCGGGCAGGTGGCCGGCCGCGCGCCCCTCGCTCAGCGGAACGTCGCTCCAGCGCAGCGGCAGCGCGTCGTGCCCGGTGTCGCGGCGGGCGAACCGGCGCTCGAGCGTGATGATCCGCTCGCCCAGGCGCGCCAGATCGGCGCCGGCGACAGTGCGCCCGAGCGCGGCCGAGATCAGCTCGGTCAGCTCGGCCGGCATGACCTGGTAGGCCAGCAGCGCCAGCCGGCGGCACAGGCCGGCCGCGTCCAGCGCGGCGGCGAAGCGCTCGTGCCAGATCAGGCGCGTGGCCTTGCCCTTGATCGCCTGCGGGTGCGAGGGCTCGTCGGGCAGCCAGGGCGGCGGCTCGGCCAGCATCTCCTCGTAGGCCATCGCGTAGCGGTAGTCGCCGCCAATCGGGGCGGTCGCCAGCGTCAGCGCGATCTCGTGCATGGCGCGCGGGTCGATCGCCGGCATCGCCAGGCCTTTGACCTGGGGCGCAAACGCGTCGCCGCCGAAGAAGATCTCCTTCATCTCGCCGACGCCGAGCGAGAGCACGTCGCGCTTCTCGTGGCGCTGGCCCAGCCGCTCGATCGCCGCCAGCACCGCGTCGTCGTCGCCCCAGGGCAGCGTGCCGGATCGGTTGAGGCCCTCCTGCTGGCACTCCATCATGAAGCTCAGCGCCGCGCCGGTGGCGGCCACGTCGAGCCCCAGCCGCAGGCACAGGTCGTTGGCGAAGATCAGCGCGTCGGCGTTGGCGATGCCGCACCAGCCGCCAAAGCCGGTGAGCGCCTCCAGCTCGGGGAAGGCCATCGGCTCGCCGCTGCGCTTGACGTAGTGGCTGTGGCAGGGCAGCGGGCAGCCCTCGCAGCCGTCCCACTCGCGCTTGCCGCGCTGCGCCAGCGCCGTGTGCGAGATCGCCTGGAGGTGCGGGATGCGCCCGCTCTGGCCGTTGCGGCCGGTCAGCGCGCCCCACTCGTTCGCGTGCGCGCTGTAGAACAGGCTGCCGAACTGGCGGATGCCAACCGCCAGCTCGCTGGTCGCGACGCGCCGCGCGATCGCCGAGCTCACGGCGGCGACGCGCCGCGGGTCGGCCAGCGGCAGCGACAGCTCGCCGCGCACGGCGATCGCCTTGACGCGCTTGTGGGCCATCACCGCGCCGGTGCCGGCCGGCTCGGCCGCGAAGCTGCCCTCCGAGACGATGCTGCTGTAGGCCACGCCGGCCTCGCCGGCCGGCCCGATGCACAGCACCACGTAGCCCTCGCCAAGCTGCCGCTGCAGCGTCTGCGCGGCCACGACCGTGTCGAGGCCCATCAGCTCGCCGGCGGGTAGGATGTGCGCGCGCCCGCCGTCGACCTGGATGACGCACCACTCCTTGCTCTGGCCCTGCAGCACGAGCATGTCGTAGCCGGCGCGGCGCAGCGCCCCGCCCCAGCCGCCCTGGGCCCACGAGTGCGCGATCAGGCGCGTGAGCGGCGAGCGCGTGCTGATGACGAAGCCGCCGGTGGCGGGGATGCCCCGGCCGGCGAGCGGCCCGGCGCTGAAGATCAGCGGGTTGGCGGACGAAAGCGGGCCGACGCCGGCGAGCAGCTGTTGGGACAGCATCCAGGTCGCCGCGCCGCGACCGCCCAGGTATTGCTGCTCGACAGCCGCAGGTAGTTCTTCAGGCTGCGTCTGGTTGGTATCGAGCGAGATCCGCAGCGCGCGAAGAGGCATAGCGCTTTCCTTGCTTCAGGATGGCTGGTGCGACACGCTTGATTGTACACCAATTGGCAAGGGTGGGGCAATCAGCAGCGCCGATCCTACAGCTTCACCTTCACCGGCTGGCCCAGGTAGATCGGCTCGAGCGTCGCCAGGTCGTCGGTGTCGCCGGCCTGCAGGCGCTGCCAGGCCAGCTCGGCCAGGTAGCCCGGCCGCCGCGCGCCGGCCGCCGGCGTCGGGAACAGCGCCCGCCCGCCCAGGCGCTCGCGCAGCTCCGTCTGCACCTCCGCGTCGGTGTCGCCGCAGAAGAGCGCGCGCCCGGTGACCGCGGCGCAGATCTCGGAAAGGGTGGTGTTGCGTGGCTCGATCGCGCTCCGCCCGGCGCCGCGCTTGGCCGGCTCGCCGGTGGCGAATCGCTCGCGCCCGAGCCTGATCAGCGGGATGGTGGCGGCGCCGGGCCGCTCGTGCTGGTAGACCAGCGCGTCGAGCGTGCCGACCCCCAGGATCGGCACGCCGCGCGCCAGCGCGAAGCCTTTGGCCGTGCTCATCCCGACGCGCAGCCCGCTCCAGCTGCCCGGCCCGAGCGCCACCGCGACGGCGCCGATCTCCTCGCGCGCGCGCCCAAGGTGGCGCAGCAGCAGCGTGAGCTGGGGCAGCAGCTGGGCGCTATGGTCGCGGCCCGAGCGCCACACGCACTCGCCCAGCAGCCCCTGCTCGTCGTAGCAGGCCAGGCCGGTCTGATTGGTTGAGGTGTCGATTGCGAGAAGCATTGTTTTGAGTTTTGAGTTTGAGTTTTGAGTTTTGAGTTTTGAGTTTTGAGTTTTGAGTTTTGAGTTTTGAGTTTTGAGTTTTGAGTTTTGAGCAGTATTCGCTCAACTCAAAACTCAACATTCAACATTCAAAACTTCATGCGAAGGCAGTCTTCTTAAACTCGGCCACCAGCGCCTCGTAGCGCGCGCCGCGGGGCACGAAGCGCAGCACGCGCTTGGTCTCGCTGAGGTGCTGGAGGTAGATCGCCAGGTGCTCCTGCGGCAGCCAGGCGCCGGCGTGCTCGGCCCACTCGATCAGGCAGACGCCGTCGCCCGACCAGGCCTCCTCGATCCCGATCGCCGACAGCTCCTCGGGGTCCTCGACCCGGTAGAGGTCGGCGTGGTAGATCGGCAGCGCGCCGTGCTGCGGCCCGGCGCGATACTGGTTGATCAGCACGAAGCTCGGGCTGTTGACCATGTCGGTCGATCCCAAGCCCTGCGCGATACCCTTGATCAGATGGGTCTTACCGGTGCCGAAGTCGCCCAGCAGCACGACCAGGTCGCCGCGCCGCATCAGCTCGCCCAGCCGCTGGCCGAGCCGGATCGTCTGCGCGGCGCTGTGCGAGATGAAGTCGAGCACGTGCTGCGACTGAACGGCCTGGGGTATCTGCTTGCTCATGTGGCCTATTGTAGCACAGATAGCCGGGGGCGGGATACTCTGGCGCATCAGGGCGCCGGCGCGCGGCTTTTCTCCGGGGCGCTGCGCCCCCGGCCCCCCTCCGGCAATTAATGCCGTCTCAGCCGCTATGATTGTGGCGCATGCCCAACACCATTCCTGCCAGGTGCGTTACATCCCAGCGCGCCTGGATTCAGCCGGGCATGCGCATCAAGCCTGGCACACAAGACAGCATTCCTTTTGGGGTCCAGGGGCGCAGCCCCGGCCGGGGGGCGGTGGGGGTGGCGGCCCACCCCCACCCGCGGGGGTACGGGGGGCGCGCAGCCCCCCGAAGAGCTCGGGGGTGTGACCCACGCGGGGGTACGGGGGCGCGCAGCCCCCGCCTACGAATCACCCAAAGCCGCGAGCCTGCGGTATAATGAGACTGACTACGGACTACTGACTACTGGAGCAAGCGCGTCATGACTGACCAAGGGTATGGCGCAGGCGGCCACGACTGGCTGGCGGCGTGGCGGCGGATGTACGATCAGGAGCGCGCGCAGGCCGAGCAGGCCACCCTGGCGGGCTTCGCGCCCTCGCCCGACTGCTGGGAGGGCCAGGCCGGCCGCTTCGCCGCGGCCGCCCAGCGCGCGCCCCAGCCGGATGGGTTCATGCGGCTGCTGCTGCCGCGCCTGCGGCCGTCCGACCGCGTGCTCGACATCGGCGCGGGGACCGGGCGCTACGAGCCGCTGCTGGCCGGCGCGGCCGCCGAGGTCGTCGCGCTGGAGCCCTCGCCCGCGATGCGCGCGCAGCTCGAGCGCCGCCTGGCCGACGAGCGGACCGCCAATGTGCGCCTCGTGCCGGCGGCCTGGCCCGCCGATGCCAGCCAGGCGCCGGCCTGTGATATCGCGATCGCGGCGCACGTGCTGTACGGCGTGCGCGAGATCGAGCCGTTCCTGCGGCGGATGGACTCGGTCGCCGCGCGCGGCTGCTACCTGCTGCTGGCGTTCCGGCACCCATCCTCGTTTGTCAGCCCGTTCTGGCAGCGCCTGTACGGCGAGGCGCGCCTGCCGCTGCCCGGCGCGCTGGAGTGCCTGAACGCGCTCTACCAGATCGGCATCTACGCCCAGCTGACGCTGGTGCCGGTCGCGCGCCGGCTCAGCTTCGCCGACGCCGACGAGGCGCTGACCGATCTGCGCTGGCGCCTGCGCGCCCCGGCCACGCCCGAGTACGACGGGATGATCCGCGCGGCGATCGACGAGCTGCTCGACCGCGCGGACGACGGCAGCCTGGCGCCGCGCGGCATGCCCGAGCAGGCCGCGGTGATCTGGTGGGAGAAGCAGGCTCCTGCCGGGGCGATCGAGCGTTGATCTGAGCGGAGAGGAGATACCCATGGCCTCAATCCCATTTGCGCTGCTGCTGATCTGTGCCCTGGTCGCCCTGTCCGCCCTCGGCGTCGGGGGCTTCCTGGTGCTGCTCAAGCTGGGCGTGATCGTCCGCGAGGCCGGCCGCCCGCCCTACCAGGACCACGGCAGCTACACGCTCGACCAAGGGCGCGAGGTGCGGCCCGAGGAAGAGCAGACGCGGCGCCCCTGATGAAGTACGACCTGGCCGACAGCCTGCTCGTGGGCGGAAGCATCGGCTTCATCGCCCTGGCGATCCACGCGCTGACCGGCGCGGCGCAGCCGGGCGTGCAGCTGCTGGCGCTCACGCTGGCCGGCGCGGCGCTGTTCGGCGTCCAGCTGGCGCTGTTCGTGCGCCGCGCGCGCCAGCCTGGCAGCGCGCAGGATGAGCAGAGCGACCCCGAGCAGACCCTGGCCCACCTGCGGCACAACCGCCGCAACCCGTTCTTCCGCGAGCTGACCAGCGACTGGACCGGGCTGGACGACCGCAGCTCCGCCGAGCAGCCGGCCTCGGCCGAGGACGCGGCGCCGCTCGACGGCGCGACTGCCGATCGCCGGCCGGGCAGCCGCGGCCCGCGCGATCACTCGCGCTGACAAGTCTGCGCGGGGGCGCTGCGCCCCCGGCCCCCCGCCTTGTCAGCTTGTCACCTTGTCACCTGGTCATCTTTTCCCCGGGGCGCTGCGCCCCCGGCCCCCCGCCTTGTCACCTTGTCACCTTGTCAGCTTGTCAGCTTTTCTCCGGGGCGCTGCGCCCCCGGCCCCCGCATTGTCACCTTGTCACCTTGTCAGCTTGTCAGCTTTTCTCCGGGGCGCTGCGCCCCCGGCCCCCCGCTTGTCGCCTTGTCCCCTTGTTAGCTTGTCAGCTTTTCCCCGGGGCGCTGCCCCTGGCCCCGCCTTGTCACCTTGTCAGCTTGCTCAGCTTGCCCGACCACCTTTTCTCGGGTGGCTTGGCTACGCTCTGGCCCCCCGCCCCCCGCCCGGGGAACCCACGCCGGTTCCCCCGGCCCCCCTCCGGCAAGAAAGGCCAGCTCAGTTTCATCCATCGTGGTCCATGCCGGGTACCATTCCAAGCACAGCGAGTGCACATCCGCCGTGCCTGGATTCAGCTGGGCATATGCCACAGGCGCTGTCGTCGAGGCGGCATCATTTGCAGGGGGTCTGGGGGCGGGCTCCGCCCCCAGCGGGGGGTGTGGGGGGCGGAGCCCGCCCACAAACACACGCACGCTGCGGCAGCGCCTCGGATCGGGGACAGGGGCGCGCAGCCCCAGAGCAGCGGGGGCACGGGGGGCAGCCCCAGAGCAGCCCCAGAGCAGCGGGCGTGGGGGGCGCAGCCCGCCCACAAACACACGCAGAGCTGTAACGTCCGCAAGCGCCATGTCTATGGTATAATGCAGCCCGAGACAGGGGTTCGCTTTACAGTCGAGCCATCCGGCGAGAGTTTGAAAGGACGCCAGGTGAGCGCAGCAGACGAACTGGCGCAGGTTGCCGCGGAAGTCAACGCGTGCACGCTCTGCAAGCTATACAAGGGCGCGACGCGCGGGGTGCCGGGCGAAGGGCCCGCCGACGCCAAGATCATGTTCATCGGCGAGGCGCCCGGCTTCAACGAAGACCGCCAGGGCCGCCCGTTCGTCGGCGCGGCCGGCCAGTTCCTCGAAGAGCTGCTGGCGCTCGCGGGCCTGCGCCGCAAAGATGTCTTCATCGCCAACGTCGTCAAGCATCGCCCGCCGAACAACCGCGACCCCGAGCCGGATGAGATCGCGGCCTGCGCCGGCTACCTGGAGCGCCAGATCGCCGCGATCGACCCACGGGTGATCGTCACGCTCGGCCGCTTCTCGATGGCGCGCTGGTTCCCCGGCGAAAAGATCTCACGAATCCACGGGCAGCCGCGCTGGATCGGCGGGCGGCTGATTATGCCGATGATGCACCCGGCCGCCGCGCTCCACCAGCCTCAGAACCGCCCGCTGATCGAGACCGACTTTCGGCGGCTGCCCGAGATCCTGGCCCAGGCCGAGCGCGAGGCCGCCAAGCAGGCGGCGCCGGCTCCAAAGGCGGACGAGCCGGATTTGGAGCAGCTGTCGATGTTCTAATGACGTTTGAACGCCATAATGTTCGAACGCTTCAACGTTTAACGGGTAGATGAAAACATACCACCTTTCTTCTTCCGGCCGCCGCACCGCTATCATCCTGCTGGTCGGCGCGCTGATCATCTGGGCCTTCGCACTGTGGACGTTTCGCAGCACGCTTGGGATCAGCTACAATCCGCTAGAGCTCTGGGGCACGCTCCGCAAGAGCGTCGAGCAGGGGCTGTCGATCAGCCAGATCGTGCCGGCGCTGCTCATGCTCGTGCTGATCGTCGCCACGCCGCTGGTGATCTGGAACATCCTTGAGGAGTGGGCCGCCGCCTACACGGCCGCCGAGGATGGGCTGCACTTCAGCTCGCTTGGCATCATGGTCACTTACCCGTGGCGCGGCATTGTCGCCGTCCGCCGCGCCGACGAGGACTCGGACGAGCCGGTGGACGAGCTGGTGCTGCGCGAGGATTATACGCGCCAGATCCGCAACCCGCTGCTGCGCTTCCTCCACGGTCAGGCCTATGGGCGCACCAGGCTGCCGCTCTACGCCGGCCTGGAGGATCGCGACGAGCTGCTGGCCGAGATCCGCGAGCGCGCGGGCCTGCCAGATTCAGCAGCGCCCGAGGCGACGATCGACGACCAGCGGGCCGAGAGCAGCACGGCCAGCCTGGAAAGTTAGGGCAGCGCGGCACTCGCCCAGCGTGGCGAAACGTCTGCCATGTTTTGTTCGAGCAGTACTGGCGAGCCGGAGCATCACAAGGCTCCGGCACAACATTAAGGTCATGAGGGCCGCCGGCGTCCGACGGCCCTGAAGATATTGTCGTATTGGATTACCAGCGGTCGCGGTGGCTGTCACGGCAAGCCGCGGAAGCGCCGGTCGGAGCGCACAGGCGATCAGCCTGGCCTCTCGCCGGCGGTTTCCGGCTACCTCGTGCGGGCAGCGCGGCCCAATTAGAAAGGAGCGAAGTACGGGCCTCCTGTCATTCTGACCGGCAACCGACTTCACAACAACCTATGGCAAAAAACAGAGTGCGCGTCATCCCTCTCGGCGGGGCCGGTGAGGTGGGGCGTAACATGTGGGTGCTCGAGTGCGGCGACGAGATCCTCGTGCTCGACTGCGGCGTGATGTTCCCCGAGGCCGAGATGCTAGGCGTCGATCTCGTCCTGCCCGACATCACCTATCTGCGCGAGCAGAAAGACAAGATCAAGGCCATCCTGCTCACGCACGGGCACGAGGACCACATCGGGGCGCTGCCGCACCTGGTGGCCGAGCTGGGCTTCCCGCCGGTCTACGGCACGCCGCTGACCCTCGGCATCCTCACCGGCAAGCTCAAGGAGCATCGCCTGCTCGACCGCGTCACCCTGGTGCGCTTCCAGGCCGGCGAAAAGCTCACGATCGGCACGTTCACCGTCGAGCCGTTCCACGTCGCCCACTCGATCCCCGACACGGTCGGCTTCGGAATCACCACGCCGGTCGGCCTGGTGGTCTACCTGACCGACTGGAAGTTCGACCACACGCCGGTGGACGGCCGGCCGACCGACACGACCTTCATCGCCGACCTGGGCCAGCGGCAGCCGCTGGCGCTGATCACCGACTGCGTGCGGGTCGAGTCGAAGGGCTACACCCCCAGCGAGCAGGTGGTCGGCGAGGCGTTCGACAACATCTTCGCGACCGCGCCGGGCCGGATCATCATCGCCACGTTCGCCTCGAACATCTCGCGGGTCCAGCAGGCGATCGACTCGGCCGAGGCGTACGGCCGCAAGGTGGTGCTGGCCGGGCGCAGCATGGAGAACAACGGCCGGATCGCCCTCGACCTGGGCTACCTGCGCGCCGAGTCGGGCACGCTCATCCGCCCGCACGAGGCGGCCGGCTACCCCGACGACCAGATCGCGATCGTGTGCACCGGCAGCCAGGGCGAGCCCATGGCAGCGCTGGCGCGCATGGCCAACCGCGACCACCAGCACGTCAAGATCAAGCAGGGCGACACCGTGGTGGTCTCGGCCACGCCGATCCCCGGCAACGAGATCTCGGTCGGCCGGGTGATCAACAACCTGTTCCGGCTCGGCGCCGACGTGATCTACGGCAGCGACCCGCGCGTGCACGTCTCCGGCCACGCGGCCCAGGAAGAGCTCAAGATGGTGCTGGCGCTGCTGCGGCCCGAGTTCGTGGTGCCGTTCCACGGCGACTACCGCCACATGGTGCTGTACCGCAAGATGGCGCTCGGGATGGGCGCGCTGCTGCAGCCGGAGAACGTCATCCTGCCCGAGAACGGCACGATCATGGAGTTCAGCCGCAACTACGGCAAGGTCACCGGCAAGGCGCCGGTCGGCTACGTCTACGTCGACGGCACGACCGTCGGCGATGTCGGCAATGTGGTGGTGCGCGACCGGCAGCTGCTCGCGCGCGACGGAATCCTGATGGTCGTCGTCAGCATCGACCGGACCACCGGCGAGCTGGTGGCCGGGCCGGACGTGGTCTCGCGCGGCTTCGTGTACATGCGCCAGTCCGACGACCTGATCGAGGCGACCAAGTCGTCGGTGCGCGAGGCGCTGAACGGCCGCGCCAACGACGGGCAGACCGAGACCGACACGGCGTTCATCCACCGCAAGATCAAGGACGTCGTCAGCGAGTTCCTCTACAGCCAGACCAAGCGCCGGCCGATGGTGCTGCCGGTGGTGATGGAGGTCTAGGTCTAGGGTGCCCTCACCCCCCGCCCCCCTCTCCCGCCGGGAGAGGGGGGTTTCTTGACTGGGGCTGGCGGTCGATCGCCAGCCCCAGCCCATGTCGTCATCGCGGGCATCGCTTTCGATAGGCGGCGCTACGCATCGCCGGGCTGGCGGTCGATCGCCACCACCGCGAGCGTGCAGCGCGAGACGCAGACCAGCTTCTCGGCCTCGTCGTAGATCTTGATATCCCACACCTGGGTCGTCTGACCGACGTGCAGCGGCGTGCCGATCGCGGTGAGCGTGCCGTCGCGGCGCGGGCGGATGTGGTTGGCGTTGATCTCGATCCCGAAGACGGCCTTGCCCGGCGCGGCGTTCATGATCCCGCCGACGCTGGCGACCGTCTCGGCCATCGCGACCGAGGCGCCGCCGTGCAGGTAGCCCAGCGGCTGGTGGTGCGAGGGCGTGATCAGCATCGTGGCGACGATCCGCTCGGGCTTCAGCTCGGGAAAGTGGATGCCCAGCGCCTTGCCGAGCCACTCCTTCTCCAACAGGTCGCGGGTGATCTGGGTCATAGATGTTGCTCCATCATTTGGCCGCCGGCTGGAATACGGCGTGTTGCCGGCGGCTGGCCTATTATACCGTGCTGCGCATCTGAATGCCTCAGCCCTTCCCCCTGTTCGGGGTAGTTTTCTTGTTCGTGGCGTCGCAGTGCGCCGGATCACCCCACCCCCTGCCCCCTGGCGGGGAGGGGACATAGTATTGGCGGTGTGATGCGGCCGCTGCGCGGCCGCATCACACCGCCATAGTGTTCCCCCTCTCCCGTGGCGACGGGAGAGGGGGGCAGGGGGGAGAGGGCGGCAGCGTGGGGCGCAGCGCACCGCGGGCTATTTATGGCGTACAATAGAGCCCGCGCGAGACCACGATTGGCTTCGACGAGAACATGAGGAGGAGGCTTCGAATGACCACCAGCGCCCTGCAGGCCGGCGATGCCGCGCCCGACTTCGAGCTGAGCAGCGACAGCGGCCAGTCGGTCCGGCTGTCGGACTTCCTCGGCAAGAAGGTGATTCTCTACTTCTACCCGAAGGACGACACGCCCGGCTGCACCACGCAGTCCTGCGGCTTTCGCGACGCCTACCCGCAGATCGAGGAGCAGAACGCGGTGGTGCTGGGAGTCAGCCCCGACGGCGTGCGGTCGCACCAGAAGTTCAAGACTAAGTTCAACCTGCCGTTCATCCTGCTGGCCGACGAGCAGCACGCCGTCGCCGAGGCCTACGGGGTCTGGGGCGAGAAGAGCATGTACGGCAAGAAGTACATGGGCATCACCCGCAGCCACTTCGTGATCGACGAGCAGGGCGTCATCGCCGACGCGCAGGTCAAGGTCAGCCCGCAGGAGAGCGTGGAGCGGGCGATCGCGGTGCTGGGGTAGGGCAGGATGCGGGGGCAGTGCAGCCAGGTTCGACGGAGGACCGAAGACGGAGGACGGCGATCGATCGTCTTCGGTCCTCCGTCCTCCGCCAAACAAACGCGGAGCGCACTTGCGCTAGCCTGTGCGAAGCTTGCGCCGGCTGTGTCGGCGCCCGGCGCGTAGAGGTCACGCATGGAGTATTTCAGCCGCCTTGGGAGTGTCATGCTGAGCCGCAGCGAAGCATCGCTCGATCGTCTTGCAGCGAGCGACCCTGCGCTGCGGCTGCGGCCTCCGCTCAGGATGGCACAGACGCCGGGTCAGGTCATTCTTTTATGAACCCTTAGCGGCGGCAACCTGCGACTTGCGCTGCGCCGTCGCGCGGCCGCCGGGCGGCGTGATGCCGAGCGCTTTGAGCAGCTCCGGCTGCGACCGCAGCGCGATCCTGGCGATCTTCAGATACTGCGCGAGCCAGCGCTGGAGCGCCGCCAGCGCCTCGATCTGTGCGCGCGTCGCCTGCTTCGCCGCGCTCATCGCCAGCGCCTGCGCCTGCATAGCCTGCTGGTAGGCCAGGACGGCGTCGCGCTCGGCCCGCAGCGTTGGCTCGTCGTAGCCATACTTCGCCAGCACGGCGGCGATCTCCGGGACGCCGAGCGCGTTGTTCAGCAGGGTTGTGGCGGCGGCGGTAAACACAGCCGTCGTCTCAGGCATCGGTCCGGCTACGTCGAGCGCCTTGCGCTGCGCGGACTGCGGCGGGAAGACCGCGCGAACAGTCTGCACCAGCGCCTGGTAGCTTGCCCGCGCGCGCTGCTCCACCAGGTGCGCCTGCTCGGTCGCCAGGCGCTGCGCGCCGGCCGCCGCCGCCTGCGCGTCGACGGCCTGGCTCGCCGCAGCGCACAGGCGCTGGCCCTCGGCCATCTCGCCGGCGGTGTAGCCGCGCGCCGCGACGCGCTCCTGGATGTCGGGGTGGGCCAGGGTGTTGGCGATCACCAGCTGGGCGGCGCCCAGCTGGCCGGGGATGGTGTACTTCGATGCTGTTGGCATCAATGTCTCCTATGTATTGATGTTGTTGATAACGCCTGGGACAAGGTGCCGATAAGGGCGGATGTGTTCCCCAAGAGGCCGATCGCGCTTCCCAAGAGGCCGATCGCGCTTCCCAAGAGGCCGATCGCGCTTCCCAAGAGGCCGATCGCGCTTCCCAAGAGGCCGATCGCGCTTCCCAAGAGGCCGATCGCGCTTCCCAAGAGGCCATCGGCGCTTCCCAAGAGGCCGATCGCGCTTCCCGACAGGCCATCGGCGCTTCCCGACAGGTCGGTGGTCTCTTCGGACACCGCTGGGGCGATCATCGCAGATGTGTCATTGGCCCTCCTATGCATGGCATGGTTCAATCGAGCGTGACCGTTCATTGCCCCAAAGGGCAGCGGCGCGATATATCGCGCCCGTACAGTGTCATGTCGAAATCCCTGGAATTGAACCATACCCATTCGATAGATACGTATGCCGTCGCATCGAAGCATAGCGCAGCCATACTGTGAATTGTAGTACGGTTTGCGATCGAAGTGTGCTCGGTGTGGATTCTACCGGGCCAGGTCATTCGGATTGGGATGCGGCGGCATGATAGTGCTCGACACGCACATCTGGGTCTGGTGGGTTCACGACGACGCCAACCTGCCGCCCACGTATAGAGCCTACATCCAGGCGCACGAGAGCGCCGGAATCGGGATCAGCGCTATCTCATGCTGGGAAGTCGCCAAGCTTGTCGAGTACAATCGCTTGACACTGCCGGTTCCCGCCGGCGAATGGCTCGACCAGGCGCTGGCCTACCCTGGCGTGCGGCTGCTCGACCTCACGCCGCGGATCGCCGTCGAGTCCACCCAGCTCCCAGGCGCCTTTCACCGCGACCCCGCCGATCAAATGATCGTGGCAACCGCCCGCGTCTACGATTGTCCCCTGGTCACTCTCGACCGAAAGATTCGCAGCTACCAGCACGTCCAGCTAGCCCCGCCGAGTGACAGCTGACACACCAGAAGCAGGAGCGGCGCGATGACACTGTGTGCGGCATGGATAAGGTCAGGGCGACGAAGGCCAGGAGCTGGTGTTCGCCACCGATAGCCGCCTGCGCGCGGTCGTGATGTCAGGCGGCATTATGGTTGGCGTTGGGGCCAAATCCTCAGTTGGCCTCGTGGTCGATACTGGCGGAACGGCCGACTCGGACAGAACCTCGGTTGGGGTCGTAGTCGGCAGCGGCGTGATGCCACACTTATGTACTACACTCGCGATGTCCAGGAAGGTGCCGGCGAGCTCGGATGAGCTTGGCTGGTAGTAAGCATCTCTTGCAGACGAGGCAATCTCGCGCAGCAGTTCGCGATCCGCGTCCGGCCCCAGCGCAATCGTGATGATGCGTATGCCATCGGCCCTGGCCTCACTCGCGGCCTGGCGGACCTCCTCATCCTTGTCCTTGGCCTGTCCATCCGATAACAGCACGAGCACCTGTGTCGCGGGTGCGCTATGGCGTCCGCTCGTAAGCTCGACGTGCGCTGCGGTGATGCCCGCCGGGATGTTCGTTCCGCCGCCTGCGCGCAGCTTGTCCAACGCGCGCCCCACGGCACTTGCATCATGGCCCAAGGGGGCATCCAGGCTGGCATCGCTCGCGAACGATACCAGGCCGACCTGATCCAGCCCGAGGTCGAGCAGGCTTACCAGCTGGCGTGCAGCTTCGCGGGCATCCGCGATCTGGCGGCTGTCCATAGAGCCGGAGCGATCGAGCACGAGCATCACGTCGACTGGAAGCACTTGCTCCGGTGGGCATGGCGTCGTAGTGGGCACAGTCGGCGTCGGCGGTAGCGGAGTGCCCGTCGGACTAACCGGAATAGCCGTCGGCGTATTGGTGGGTGGAATGCTGGTTGGGCTCGTGGTCGGCATGCTGGTCGGCGGCCACGGCGTGTCAGTTTGGCCCGCTGTCGGTGTGCTGGTCGGCGGCCACGGCGTGTCAGTTTGGCCCGCTGTCGACGTGCTGGTCGGCGGCCACGGCGTGTCAGTTGGCGACACAGTCGGTGTGCTGGTCGACGGAAATGGCGTGCTGGTCGGCGGCTCCACCGTATTGGTTGGGCGCGCGGTTGGGCTGACCGGCGTGCTGGTCGGCGGTTCCACAGTGTCAGACAGTCTTGGTGTCGGCGATGCCGGAGTCGTCGGGCTAGCCGGCTCGCTCGTCGGCAGCGGTGTCGCGGCTGTATAGGTCGGCGAGCTGGCTGGCGGCACGCTCGTCGCGCCGGCCGTCGCCGAGGGCTGCCCTGGAGACGCAGTCGCATCCGGTGCAGGTACGGTGGTGGCAGCCGGGATCACGGGCGTGCTGCTGCCTGAATTGCCCGTCGTGCCAGGAATCGAGCCAGGCGTATTCGTCGGATGCGCTCCATGCGCCGGGCATGCAGGAGCGTCACCTGCGCCAGGTAGTGGAGGCTGTGCCCCAGGAGTAACCGGCCGCGTAGCAGCAGGTGTCGGCGAGTCTGGGTGTGACGTGAGGGTTGAAATTGGCGTCATAGTTGGCACGCTGACCCCTGGGCAGAACTGTGCAGTTGGGGCAAGGTTGTCCGGGCGCGGCAGATTATTGACGTAGACGCCGATGATGCTCACAATAACCAGCCCCGTGACAAAGATGCAAATGATGATGAATGTCGGGGCTAAGGTGTGATGTGTAATGCTCGCGATATTAGCCTGACGTAATAGCGCCGGGGCGATACTCTCTTCGCCGAGATAATCGACGATGGCGTTTACAAACGTCGCCATAACGTTCAGCAGCACCGCATATAGAAGGTGAACATCCAAAGAAATCCAAGCAGCGATTTTATGGAGCAGCAACCAGAAAGCCGCTACAAATATCGCCAGTGACAGCAGCCTCAATGCCGGCTTTCTAATCTTTGGGCTAGCGCCGTAAGGCCCTGCAGCGCGCTTGGCTGCCGGGCGTGGCCTGCTCGTGGCCTGCTGACGAGGCGTGCGTGGCGGCATGGCGCGGGTGTGTGGCGATCGTGGCGGACGTGAGTGTTGCTTTGGCATGCTGCGCTCCCTGGCTTGGCGCCCGAATCCAGGTTCACTCGTGGACGCAGATCGTCATGTGCGTCAGCCCACATTATAAGATTTGCATAAATGTCAAATCTAGACCACAGCGCCGACGTTAAAGAGACATCCTATAGATAGGAGAGACATTCTATAGATAAGGAGAGCCCCTACGACGACCAGCGCCGCGTGTACGCGGCCGTCGCGTCGAGCATCATCTGGCACGAGCTCGGCAACATGGGCGAGGACGAGCGCGGCCTGACGCGCTTCCTTGAGGGCACGCTGCGCCGCATGATCGCGCCGCAGGGGCTGGACCTGGAGGACCCCGGCGCGGCCGAGGCGCCGGACGTGCGCGCGCTGCTGCAGACCCTGGCGACCACGCCGGTCGACAGCCTGAGCTTCCACAAGGCGGTCCAGGGCTACTTTACCGCGCTGCTGCGCGGCCAGGAGCTGCGCCAGGAGGCGCTCGGGCGCTGGCTGCAGGGCGAGGAGGTCAGCCCCGAGGACGTGCGCGACCTGCGCTCGATCGGCGTGACCGAGAAGATCAACAAGAACAACGCCTTCAAGATGCTGCGCTCGCTCTGCCAGGTCGTGCGCGCGCTCGGCTACACCGGGCTGGCGCTGCTGTTCGACGAGGGCGACCGCATGCTCAGCGTCGGCGGGCGCTCCGAGAAGATCGCCACCGACAACCTGCGCGAGGTGATCGACCGCTGCCGCGAGGACCTGCCGGGCGCGATGTTCATCTACGCGGTGCCGCCGGCGTTCATGAACGATATCGTGCCGAAGTACCCCGCGCTCCAGCAGCGCTGGAACGGGCCTGCGCGCCGTGGTGGCGTTCGTGCCCGGGGGCCAACCCCAGCCCCCGCGCCCGCGCGCGCTGCCGCTGGCGCTGCGCCGCCGCGCCGTGGTCGAGCAGTTCGACGTGCCGCGCTTCATGGCCGCCGTCGCGGCGCTGCGCCCGCTCGTCGCGCCCGAGGAGCTGGCCGACGACCTCGCGGCCCTGGTCGAGTGAGATCCGTTTCTTCCGGGGCGCTGCGCCCCCGGCCCCCGCCAGCATCCCTCCGGGGCGCTGCGCCCCCGGCCCCCCTCCGGCAAGAAAGGCAATCTCAGCCGCAATCCTGGTGGCGCATGCCTCGCGCCGCTCGATCAGAGCCTGTGCACATCCCGCCGCGCCTGGATTCAGCCAGGCATGCGCGTCAGGCATCGCAAACGAGGCAGCATCTTTTTTGGGGTCCAGGGGCGCAGCCCCGGCCGGGGGGTGGCGGGGGTGGCGGCCCACCCCCGCCCGCGCGCCGCGCAGGCGAACTGCCCGCACGCCGCGCAGGCGAACTGCCCGCGCGCCGCGCAGGCGAACTAGGTGAGGGGCGGCCCACCCACCCCGCGGGGGCGCGGGGGCGCGCAGCCCCCGAACCACACACTTTTGACATTCGAGACACGACCTTGCATAATACCCCTGACTTTACAGCTGCGGCCCTGGCGCAGGCGCGGAGAAGACGGTGCCGTTCGCAAGAGCAACGCCGAAGGATAGATGAGCCATGCCTAAGTTGAAACGATCGTTCATACAGCACCAGCCGCCGGCCGCGCTCAGCGACCCGCGCCAGATCGGGCTGCGCGCGTTTCACGCGAATCGCTTCGGCGAGGCGATCCTGGCCTGGGGGCCGCTGGCCGTGCGCGATGCCGAGGTGCGCGGCGCGCTGGCCGAGGCCCACTTTCGCCGCGCGCTGAGCGGCGCGCCGGCCGACACGGCGCTGGCCGATCTGCGCCGCGCCGTCGAGCTGGCGCCCGAGGAGCCGCGCTACCACTACCACCTCGGCCGCCAGCTCCATTTGCTCGGCGACCTCCCGGCGGCGATCGAGCGCTACCGCGCCGTGCTGCAGCGCGACCCCGGCTGGGCCGACACGGCGCGGCTGCTGGCCCTGGCGGCGCTGGAGCAGAGCCCGCGCGCCGACCTGGCGGCGCTCCCCGGCTTCACGCCCGCGGTCGAGCGCTGGATCGCCCCCGCACGGGCCCTGCTGCGCGGCGCGCCGGTCGCGCCCGAGGGCGACAGCCCGGTCGACCGCTTCTGGCGCGGCCTGGGGCGCATCGCCGCGGGCGACGCGGCGGCGCGCGAAGACCTGGACGACGAGCGCGCGCTGCCCAACCCGCAGCTGAACGCGCTGCGGCGCTACTACCGCGGCGCGGCGGCAGCGCGCGGCGGCGACAGCAAGACGGCACTGAAGCTCTGGCAGCGCGGCATCGAGAGCGGCGCGACGCCGGCGTGGCTGCGCGAGAACCTGGCAGTGCTGCTGCTGGAGCAGCTGGCCGCCCTGCACCAGGACGGCGACGTCGCGGGGGCGGCCGCGCTGGCGCAGGGCAGCGTCGGGCTGGCGGGCGGCGTCGCCTTCGACGAGCTGCGGCTGCTGGCGCTCGACCGCGGCGCCCACGCCGCGGCGGGCCAGGGCGACTGGGGTCGCGCGGCCGAGCTGTGGCAGTCCGCCCGCCAGATCCTGAGCGCCAGCGCCAAGATCGGCTCGCCGCGGCCGCTGCTGCACAACCTGGCGCTGGCCTACGAGCGCCTGGAGCGCTGGATGGAGGCGGCCGAGTCCTGGCGCGGCATGCTGCGCACCCGCCCGCGCCGCAAGGCCGCCGCCGAGGAGGGCGCGCTGTCCGACGCGCAGTGGGCCTGGGTGCGCGAGCGCATCATCACGTGCTACAAGCAGGCCGGCCGCCCCGACGAGGCCGTGGTCGTGTTTCGCCAGATTATCAAAGATGACCCGAACGATCTGGACACGCGCGTGCAGCTGGCCGACGCGCTGCTGGCCAACCAGCAGGAGCGCGCCGCATCCAACGAGATCGACCGGATCTTGAAGATCGACCCGCGCCACCTCGAGGCGCTGCTGCGCCACGTGGCGTTTCTCGACCTCGACGGGCAGCTGGCCGTGTCCGAGCAGGTGATGCGCGACCTGGTGGCGCGGCACCCCGAGCGGCCGGAGCTGCGCAAGCGCGCGGCGCAGCTGTTTCTGCAGCACGGCCGCCAGTATGCCCAGTGGAGCCGGGCGGCGCAGGCGCACCAGGCCTTCGTCGAAGGCGAGCGCTACGATCCCGAGGACTACCTCTTCCCGCTCAACCAGGCGCGCATGCTGCTGGGCCAGCGCCGGCACGGCGAGATCCGCGCGCTGGTGGAGCGGGCGACCGCGCTGGCCGGCGAGCAGCCCGAGGCGTTCGTGAAGATCTTCGAGACCTGGGTGATCGCCGACCGGATGGACGAGGCGCGCGCGCTGCTGGAGCGGTTCGAGCGCGATCTGAAGCCCGACGCGCACGCCTACGCCGACCTCGGCCTGATGATCATGATGCGCGTGACGCCCCCGCCGGCGCCGGCCGGGCTGTTCGGGATCTTCGGCGCGCCGCCCGCGCCGCCGCCCAAGCCGGTCGACACCCCCTGGACGCAGCTGGCGTGCGAGCTGCTCGACAAGGCCATCGCGCTGCGGCCCGACGACGTGGCCTTGCGCAAGGAGCTGGCCAGCGAGCTGATGCTGCCGCGCGCCGACCTGGCCCTCCGCTACGCCGAGGACGCCGCCCGGCTCACGCCCGACGAGCCCGACACCCTGATCCTGCTGGGCCTGGTGCAGGGGCTGAACGAGCGGGTGCGCGAGGCCAAGGCCACGCTGCAGCGCGCCGCGCAGCTCGCCCGCAAGCAGGGCAAGCGCGAGCTGGCGCAGCAGGCCCAGGAGATGCGCAGCGCCGTCGGCACGCCCATGCTCCGCGCGGGGATTCAGATGAGCCTGATGGATATGGACATGAGCGGCGGCGACCCGTTCGATCTGGACGACATCGAGGATTTCTTCTAGAGGCTGCCCGAAAAGGGAGGATTGAAGGGCCTCCGGCCGCTCCAATCCTCGCCAAAGCACGATAAGAGTAGTGTGATGAACGAGCCCTATACCAACCCATACGAGGTGCTTGGCGTCCCGAGCGCCGCGCCCGCAGCGGCGATCAAGCAGGCCTACTTTGCGCTGGTGCGCGCGCACCCGCCCGAGCGCGACCCCGACACGTTCAAGCGGGTGCGCGCGGCCTACGAGCAGCTGCGCGACCCGGCCGCGCGGATCGAGGCCGACATGCTGCTGCTGGAGCGCTGGCCCGAGCCGGCCCGCCAGCGCCGCGCGCCGAAGCTCGACCTGGCGGTGCAGCCGGGCGACGTGATCGCCGCCGCGCGCTCGCTGACCGACCTGCAGCGCAGCGACTGGCGCGAGCACTTTGGCAAGGTGAAGCTTTGAGCAGCCGGGCCTCCCACACGGCGCACGGCTGGTGGGCGCGGCTGTTCGGCAATCGCGCGCAGTCCGAGGCGGCGCAGCGGCTGGCCGGGATGGAGCGGCAGCTCGCCGAGCTGCGCGGGCGGGTGGAGGCGCTGCACGCTGCGGTCGGCCAGGCGGCCGAGCGCGCCGCGCCCGACCTCGATGCGCTCCACCAGGCGCTGCAGGGGCTGGAGAAGCAGGTCGGGCGGGCCGGCCGCGAGCAGCTGAAGACCAACAGCGTCGCCGAGGCGCAGGCCGCGCAGCTCGCCGCGGCGCTTGAGCAATTGCGCGCCGCCGAGGCGCGCCGCGCCGCCGAGCTAGACGCCCTGCGCGAGCAGAGCCGCGGCGCCCAGGCCGCTGCGCGGCTGGAGCTGGTGAAGCGAATCCTGCCGGCGCTGGACGGCCTCGACGAGGCGCTGCGGGCCGGGCAGACGCTCCTGGCGAGCGCGCCGCCGCGCGAGGGCGAGCGAACGGATGGCGCCGAGCCGGCGCCGGGCGGCTGGTGGCGCCGGCTGCTGGGCGAGCCATCCCCCGCGCCCGCCGCGCCGCCGCGCGACGACGGGCAGATCGCCGAGCTGCGCGAGGGGCTGGCGGCCTGGCTGCGCGGGCTCACGTTCGTGCGCCAGCGGCTGCTCGACGTCCTGGAGGCCGAGGACGTGCGGCCGATCGCCGCCGCCGGCCAGCAGTTCGACCCGAACTATCACGCCGCGATTGGCGTGGCCCCGGCGACCGAGCGCCACCCGCCCGGCGCTGTCGTGGAGGAGCTGCGGCGCGGCTACCTGGCCGGCAAGCGGCCGCTGCGCCACGCCGAGGTGGTGGTCGCGACAGCAGATGAGCAAGAAGGAGAGCTAGCGTGAGTCTGATAGTCGGCATCGACCTGGGCACCACCTACTCGGCCAGCGCGATCGTGCGCGACGGCGTGCCGCAGATCGTGCCCCACGGCGACGAGCGGATCATGCCCTCGGTCGTCGGCCTGACCCCGCAGGACACCCTGCTGGTCGGCACGCCGGCCCGCAACCAGTATGTGCTCTACCCCGCGCGCACCGTCCGCTCGATCAAGCGCCGCATGGGCCAGGACGACCGCGTGGCGCTGGGCGAGCGCGAGCACACCCCGCAGGAGATCTCGGCGCTGATCCTGCGCGAGCTGAAGCACAGCGTCGAGCAGCAGCTCGGCCAGCCGGTCGAGCGCGCCGTGATCACCGTCCCGGCCTACTTCTCCGACGCGGCGCGCCAGGCCACGCGCGAGGCCGGCGAGATCGCCGGCTTCACCGTCGAGCGGATCATCAACGAGCCGACCGCCGCCGCGCTGGCC
This sequence comes from Candidatus Ribeiella danica, assembly GCA_016717335.1. GTDB lineage: Bacteria > Chloroflexota > Chloroflexia > Chloroflexales > Roseiflexaceae > Ribeiella > Ribeiella danica. Next base: position 395,513 of record JADKFS010000019.1, on the reverse strand, counting down.
TACGGGCTCGACCGCAGCGCCGAGCAGCACCTGGTGGCCGTCTACGACCTCGGCGGCGGCACCTTCGACGTCTCGATCGTCGAGCTGGACGCCGGCGTGGTCGAGGTGCGCGCCAGCCACGGCAACACCCAGCTGGGCGGCGACGACTTCGACGAGCGGCTGGTCGAGCACCTGGCCGAGCGCTTCGAGGCCGAGCACGGCGTCAACCCGCGCGAAGACCGGCGCGCGCTGGCGCGGCTGACCCGCGCGGCCGAGCAGGCCAAGATCACGCTCTCCAGCCAGCCGACCGCGCGGGTGCGCGAGGAGTACCTGATCTCGTCGGGGGCGCTCCCGCTGCACCTCGATGTCGAGATCGCGCGCGAGGAGTTCGAGCAGCTGATCGAGGACCTGCTGGAGGGCACGCTGCAGTCGTTCGACGCCGCGCTCTCCGACGCCGGCATCGGCGCCGAGCAGCTCGACAACATCCTGCTGGTCGGCGGCAGCACGCGCATCCCGCTGGTCCAGAGCATGCTGCACGAGCACGCCGGGATCGAGCCGGTGATCGCGATCAACCCGGACGAGGCGGTGGCGCTGGGCGCGGCCGTGCAGGCGGCGATCATCGCCGGCGAGCCGATCGAGGCCATCCTGGTCGACGTGACGCCGCACTCGCTGGGGATCGCGGTGGCCGAGCTGACGTTCGGCCAGGTCATCCCCGACCGCTACAGCGTGATCATCCCGCGCAACACGACCATCCCGACCTCGCGCTCGGAGATCTACTCGGCGCTGCACCCCGACCAGCGCGCGATCGAGATCCAGATCTACCAGGGCGAGCGGCCGATCGCCTCGCAGAACACGCTGCTGGGCGAGTTCATGTTCGAGGACCTGCGCCCCGAGACGCCCGGCCTGCCGCCGCGCGTCGCCGTCCGGTTCGACTTCGACGTCGACGGGATCTTGCACGTCTCGGCGGTCGACCGCGGCAGCGGCAAGCAGGCCCGCACGCACGTCCACGCCGCGCACGCGCGCCTCACGCCGGGCGAGATCAGCGGCGCGCGCGATAGCCTGGAGGAGCTGGAGCTCGCAGGGTGGGACGGCGAGGCGCTTGAGATCGACGCTGTCGAGGGCGAGGCCGAGGTTGCCCCGCCCGAGATGAGCCTGGAGACGATCGGCCTGCTGACGCGCGCGCACCGCGCCCTGGAGACCAACCCCGACAACACCGCGCTCGACGACGCGATCGAGGCGCTGCGCATCGCCGCCCAGCGCGGCGGCCCCGAGGCCGTCGCGGCGCGCTCGGAGGCGCTGCTGGACATCCTCTACGAGCTGGAGGAGTAGGCCGGCGTTGAACCCGGAACAGCGGCAGGACTGAAGGAGCGGAAGGCAAGCTTTCCGCTCCTTCCGCGATCACCCCTCCCACCTGCAGACCCCCAACCCCTCAATGGCAACCCAAACTGTCCCGCTGCGCCGCGCCGCCAATCTGCTCTGGCTCCGATGGGGCCTCGCCGGCCTGCTGGGCTTCGTCGGCGGCATAGCCATCAAGACCGCGATCGAGATCGCGGCCGAGGCCGGCAACTTCACCACGGCGCGCTGTCGATTCTGGACGCCGCCGATCGACTATCTTGTGAACCGGCCAATCCGGCGCCGCTGCGCCGGGTCGACTCAAAGGCGCTCCGCTTAGCCGGAGTAACGAGACGGATTGTGAAAGGAAGCGCCATGACAACCACTGCCCCCAAGACTGGCTATGCGCCTGTGAACGGCCTGAAGATGTACTACGAGATCCACGGCGCCGGCGAGCCGCTGATTCTGCTGCACGGCGGCTTCGGCCTGACCGAGATGCTGGGCGAGGTGCTGGCGCAGCTCGCCGCGGGCCGGCAGGTGATCGCCGCCGATCTGCAGGGCCACGGGCGCACCGCCGATATCGACCGCCCGCTCCGCCTGGAGCATCTGGGCGACGACATCGCCGCGCTGATCGCGCACCTGGGCTTCGAGCGGGCCGACGTTATGGGCTACTCACTGGGCGGCAGCTCGGCCCTGCGGGCGGCGATCCAGCACCCCGATCGCGTGCGGAAGCTCGTGCTGGTCTCCGCCCCGTTCCGGCGCGATGGGTGGTACCCCGAGAATCGCGCCGGCATGGACCAGATGGGCGCGGCGGCCGCCGAGTTCATGAAAAACACGCCCATGTACCAAAGCTATGTGCGTGTCGCGCCCGATCCCGAGCATTTTCCGGCGCTGATCGACAAGATGGGCGATCTGCTGCGCCAGGACTACGACTGGTCGCACGATGTGGCGGCGCTGAAGCTGCCCACGCTGATCATCTTCGGCGATGCCGACGCGATCTCGCCCGCGCACGCGGCCCAGTTCTTCGCGCTGCTCGGCGGCGGGCAGCGCGACGGCAGCTGGGACCGATCGGGCATGCCCAACGCCCGGCTGGCGATCCTGCCCGACACAACCCACTACGATATCTTCTCCTCCCCCTGGCTGGCCGCCGCGGTCACGCCGTTCCTCGACGCGCCGATGCCTGAAGCGACATGAGCTGTATTGACAGGCTCGCCCTGCATCTTTATACTCGCATAGCCTTTGCGGCAGGCGGGTTCTTGAAGAGTCGGCATCGCCAGGAGGAGCGGACATGTTGGGAGGAGACACTGCTGCGGTCGTCTTCGGGCTGGCCTCGGCGCTGTCCTGGGGCGCGGGTGATTTCAGCGGCGGGCTGGCGACGAAGCGCGCGCCGGTGTTCGGCGTCCTGGCGATCGGCCACACGGTCGGGCTGCTGCTGCTGATCGTGCTGGCGCTCGTGTGGGGCGAGCCGCTCCCCGCCGCCGCGGACCTCGGCTGGGGGCTGGCGGCCGGGCTGGCCGGCGCGGTCGGCCTGGCAGCGCTCTATCGGGCGCTGGCGATCGGGCAGATGGGCATGGTCGCGCCGCTCTCGGCGGTGCTCACGGCGGCGCTGCCGGCGCTGTTCGGCGTGCTCAGCGACGGGCTGCCGGGCGCGCGCACGCTCGCCGGCTTTGGCCTGGCGCTGCTGGCGATCTGGCTGGTGGCCGGGACCGGCGCAGCGCGTGGGGCGCGCGACGGCCTGGGCCTGGCCGTGCTGGCCGGCTGCGCCTTCGGGCTCTTCTTCATCCTGGTGCATCGCGCCGGGGCGAGCGCGGTCTTCTGGCCGCTGGTCGCCGCGCGCATCGGCTCGCTGGGGCTCGTGCTGCCGATCGCGATCGGCAGACGCCAGCTCCTGGGGCCGGATCGGCAGCTGCTCGTGCCGGTGCTGCTCTCCGGCGCGCTGGATGTGGCCGGCAACGCCTGCTTCGTGCTCGCCGGCCAGGCCGGCCGGCTCGACGTGGCCGCGATCCTCGCCTCGCTCTACCCCGCCAGCACCGTACTGCTGGCGGCGCTCCTGCTGGGCGAGCGGGTGCTGCGCGTGCAGGTCGTCGGCATTGTGGCCGCGCTCGCCGCGATCGCGCTGATCGCGACCTGAGCGACGGCGGAAGACCAATCGCGCTGGTGTCCGTAGCATACCGGGAACAGCGTGCCAGCCTGCGCGGGCGAACGATCGAGGAGGACGCGAGCCATGACCCTGATCATCCCCGAGCGGCTTGCCGCCACCTGCCACGGCGCGCCCGAGCGCGTGGCCTGGCTCGAACAGCTGCCGGACGCCATCCGCGCGCTGCAGGACACATGGTCGCTGTCGCTGGGCGCCCCGTTCGACGGCAATGAGGTCAGCTGCGCCTGGGTCGCGCTCGCCGTGCGCAGCGATGGCACCCGCGCCGTGCTCAAGCTCGGCATGCCGCATATGGAAGGGGCACACGAGATTCAGGGCCTGCGCTTCTGGGGCGGCGACCCCACCGTGCGCCTGCTCGACGCCGACGAGTCGCGCAATGCGATGCTGCTCGAGCGCTGCGAGCCCGGCACGGCGCTGCGCCGGCTGCCCGAGCCCGAGCAGGATGTCGTCATCGCCGGGCTCCTCCGCCGGCTCTGGCGCACGCCGCCAGCGTCGCACCCATTCCGCCCGCTCGCCGCAATGACAGCGTACTGGGCGAGCGCGACGATCGAGGACGCTGCCCGATGGCCGGATGCCGGGCTGATCCAGGCCGGCCTGCACCTGTTTGAAGAGCTGCCGCGGACGTCCCCGGGCGACGTCCTGCTGGCCACCGATCTGCACGCTGGCAATGTCCTGCGCGCGCAGCGCGCGCCCTGGCTGGTCATCGACCCCAAGCCCTTCGTCGGCGACCCGGCCTACGACGCCACCCAGCACCTCTTCAACTGCAAGGCGCGGCTGCGCGCCGATCCGGACACAACCATACGCCGCTTTGCGGACCTCCTTGAGGTCGACGCCGAGCGCGCCCGGCTGTGGATGTTCGCGCGCCTGGCCGCCGAGCCCCGCGATAGCTGGGACGACGACGCGCTCGCCCTGGCGAGACTGCTGGTGTGAGGCGGCGGAAGGCGCTGGACGTGGCCGAGACCGCCGCAGCGCTCGGCGGCATTCGCGACAGCCGGCTCAGCCTACATTTGCGCCTTCGCATCTTCTCCTCTATACTTGCCGCGCTTGATAGAGGTTAGCGTGCTGATGCGCTCCGTGATCGCCGCGACCTCTGTGGCTCAAATGTTTTGCTCGCTGCTACCGCCCTCCTGCGTAGGTTGGGATGCCCCCTCGGCCTCACCGCTTGTCCGGGAATCCTCTCCGCATACGCCGGCCGCCTGAGTCTGGAGTTTCCTTCTTTGAAAACCCACGTCTTGATTACAACCCTCAAGAATCTGACCGGCAATCCGCGCGGGTGTGTCTATACAGAGCCGCTGTGGGGCATCCCCTTCAACCTGTATGCCCCCTACGCGTCGATCTACATGGTCGCGCTTGGCCTGTCGGACACACAGATCGGCACGATTATCAGCATCAGCTGGGGCTTCCAGATCATCCTGGCGCTGCTGAGCGGCGTGATCACCGACAAGCTCGGACGCCGCCGGACGACGCTGATCTTTGACATCCTCGCGTGGAGCATTCCGGCGCTGATCTCGGCCCTGGCGCAAAACTACTGGTATTTCCTGGCCGCGGGCGTCATCAACAGCTTCTGGCGCATCACCCAGAATTCCTGGACCTGCCTGCTGGTGGAAGATGCCGATCAAGATCAGCTGATCGGCATCTACAGCTGGATCTATATTGCCAACCAGCTGGTTGGCTTCGCCGCGCCGCTGGGCAGCGTCCTGATCAGCGCGTTCTCGCTGGTGCCGACCGTGCGCAGCCTGTACGTCTTCGCGGCGGTGGTGTTCACGCTGAAGGCCATGCTCACCTACTGGCTGACGCAAGAGACCGAGCAAGGCCAGGTGCGCCTGCACGAGACGCGCGATCAGAGCATCCTGCACGTGCTGAGCGGGTATGGGGCGGTCGTCCGCGCGATCCTGCGCACGCCGCAGACGCTCTACACCGCCGGGATTATGCTGGTGCTCAGCATTTGCGCGCTGATCAGCGGGAACTTCTGGGCGATCATCTTGACCCAGAAGCTGCACATCCCGGCCCAGAATCTGGCGGTGTTTCCGTTCGTCAAGTCGGCCTTCATCCTGGCGTTCTTCTTCGTGATCATGCCGCACATCAACAGGATGCACTACAAGCTGCCGATGGCGATTGGATTTCTCGGCTTTATCGCCAGCCAGCTGCTGCTGATCGCCGCGCCCAGCCAGAGCTATGGCTTCCTGATTCTCAGCGTCGTGCTCGAAGCGTGCAGCTACGCCGCGGTCAGCCCACTCGTCGATCAGCTGGTCGTGCTGACGATCGACCCGAAGGAGCGCGCCCGCATTCAGTCGATCCTGTCGGTGGGCATTATCCTGCTCACGTCGCCGTTTGGCTGGATCGCCGGGACGCTCTCGGGCGTGGATAAGCGCCTGCCGTTCATGCTCAACGTCGCGCTGTTCACGATCGGCGCGGTGCTGGCCTACCTGGCCGGGCATGCTTCGCAAAAGCGACTCGCGGCGGAAGCAGCCGCGGCGTAGATCGCGCGGGAAGTCGGTCTTGCTGTTGTGTCGGTCATGCTTCGCTCCTGCCTCTCCATCCAAGGAAGGGGGTGTGCCCTGTGGTGCTGTGGTGCGCTGCAGAGCAGCGCACCACAGCACCACCACCTCTGCGGCGCTGGCGCGGCCGCTGCCTCCCGGCTGACCTCATCGCAGGTGGGAAACAGCGGCGGCTGCCGTGCGAGCCGGAGCGGCCTGCCGCTTGCGGATGGCCCATTCGGCCACGGCCAGGTTGATCGCCCAGGCTGCGCCCATCAGCAGCGCTCGGCTGAGCTCGCTCGGCGGGCCGACGATCAAGGCCCCGGCCAACAGGGTCAGTGGCTGCGTGCCGGCCCCCATGCCTAGCGCGTAGCCGCGCAGCATCCATTCGCCGTGCCGAGCAAAGTCCCGTCGTCGAATCGCAGCGGCACCAAGGAGGATGGAGAGGAGCATCGCCGACCCGAACAGCAGCCGCAAGCCATACAGCAGCGCACCGTCGCCGTCGGGCCAGGGATAGAACAGGGTCATCCACAGACCCGAAAGCGCAGCCGTCAGGCCGCAGGGGATCAGCAGCCACCCGGCCGCGCGGTGCCAGGCGCGCCGCCGACGGCGCAAACTGGGCACGAACTGGAACGCGCCCAGGATGGCATAGATGCTGACGCTCACGATATGCAGCACCACCGGCAGGGGCGACGCAAAGAAGCGGGCGTTGGCCGGCGTGATCGCCGCGCCGCCGGCCAGCTGGGTCAGGCGGAAGGCGCCGCCGGCGAGCGGAATAATGCTGAGCAGTATCAGCGCGGCGACGAGCCACGCTGCCGAACGTGCTTTGTTAGGCGCTTGGGTTTTCTGAGGCGCCGGTTTCCCTCCCGCAGTGCGCTGCGGCGCATCGAGGGCTCGACCTTCATCGGAGACATTCGCGTTCATATTCAGCTCCTTGGGCAAGATTTTAGCAGTGCTCGACAGAGTGGCGCTGCACGCCCTCACCCCGTCCCGCGGGGAGCTTCAGCTTCGGGTGGCCCCTCTCCCGCAAGCGGGAGAGGGGCCAGGGGTGAGGCCAGCGCGCAGCGGTAACGCAAGCAGCCTCAAGCGACCTTACTCGGCTACGGTCTGGCGGAGCTGGGGGCTGCCCTTGCCAGGGGCGATTTCCGCGGCGCGCTCGCGCCGCTCAGTGAAGAGCGCAAATCCTAGCCAGGCCAGGGCGATCCCCATCGGCATCGCCGCCAACCGATCGATCGGGTGCCCAATCATCTTCATGGTGACTGCCAGAGGCCCCGAGAGGGCAAGCAGTCCGGCCGCCCAGCGCGACAGGATGCGGGCGCGGAATATCGCGATGCCAAACAGCAGAGTGCCGCCCAGATACAGCGCCCCCAGGAGCCCATTTACCGCAGGGATGGCCCCGAGGCTAACTTCGCTGGGCGTCCCAGTGAGGATCCCCAAGAAGCCCGTCACAAACTTTGGTGACTCGGTCGCCAGCAGCGGCAAGATCAGGGGTTCGAGGAATGAAAGGCACATCTGGACGGCATAGAAGATGGTTAACAGGAGATAGCCGGACAGACCCAGCCAACCGGTCTTTTCCACGTGCCGGGCGTAGAGCCCCGCGATGCCGAACAGGCCAAAGATGGACATGACCGTCTTCAAGGTGGTGATGATTGCCCATGAGCTGGTGGTGACCGACGCAAGGACGTCCGGCGGGTGGATCGGCTGAATGCCCGCGAAAATGATCCCTGTCACCATCGCGGATAGACCTGCCCAACGGATGAGGCCCGACGTGGTAATTTTCATGGTACGCTCCTTTTTGTCCCCTTTATTGACTGTGGTCTGGCGATTGGCGTTCATGGATTCGTCTCCTTAATGCTTGTGATCCGTGTCCGTGTTGCCATCCGGCCGGTTCGCCGGTTTGGGAGCAACCTGCATGACCGAGACCAATGGCAGGCCGAGATCGCGCACGTTCCTCAGCAAGCCATACAACGCGGCCTGATCGACCACCGGGCCGGCGAGGATGGTTGTTCCGTCGCTTGCGTGGGTGAAGCTCAGGCCCGCAAACCGGTCGGCCCACCGGCCATCAAGGTGTCCCTTGACGCGAATCTCGTACAGTCCAGGCCCGTCATGATCCTCTGTTGATGCGTGTGTTCCACTCATACTGCGCCTCGTGCATATTCCTCTCTTCTCTATTCTCTATGGATGCACCTCCACGTCGCTGCATTCATTCTTTTCTTTGACCACACTATACACAGGCATGTGGGGAGGTGTCGTCCCCACATGTGGGGATTGATGTGGGGATATCTGGGGCTTTCGGGGGTAGGGGAGGAGAGGGCAATGGCTTCCAGGTGCCATTAAGTCGCCAAAACCACTGTGGTGGACCACTAGATCAAACCGAGCTCTGCTGCCCGCTTGACGGCCGCGCGGCGACTCGTGACGTTGAGTTTGCCGTAAATGCTCTTGGTATAGGTGCGGACCGTGCTCAAGGCAACCACGAGCTCGCGGGCGATCTCGGGGCCAGAAAGCTCGGTGGTGAGCAGGCGGAGCACGGCAAGCTCGCGCTGGCTGAGCGGCTCGATCAAAGGATGAGCGATGAAGGATGGAGGATGAACATCTTCTTGCTTTCCAAAGGCGGCCAGCAATCTGACAGCGTAGTCCTTCATCCTTCCGCCTTCATCGTTCATCCTGCCCAGGAGCGCAGCCATGGGTGGGCCTTCATCAACAAACATGCGGACATAGCCCTCCGGCTCGGCCAGCGTCAGGGCGCGCTCTAGCGGCGCCAGGGCCGCCGGGATGTCGCCCTGGATCTGTTGGGCCATCGCCAGGAGCGCCAGGATTTCGATCGCGCTGCCCATGCGCTCGCCTGCTTCCGCCGCTTGCAGCAGGCGCTCCAGTAACCCGACTGCCTCGCGCATAGAGCGGTCGGCACGGTCGCTCGTAGCGTGGGCCAGGAGCACGCGGGCCAGGGTGATGTGCTCGAACTCGCGCAGGTAGCTGAGGTCGTCCTGGGCGGACAGGCCCTGATCGCGCACCCAGCCGAGGGCCTCCTCCAACCTCCCCTGGGCGAGCCACACGCGTGTCTTCAGCGCCGCTACAGGGCGCACATTGGGGGAAAAAGCACGCACATACAGGCGCTCTGCCTCCTGGAGCAGGTCGAGCGCGCCGTCCAGATCGCCCTGGGCCTCCCGTATGCGCGCCATCGCAACACACCAGCGGTACCGGTTTTGCGGGAACCCGGCGTGCTCGCCGAGCTCCTTACTTCTCAGCAGGCACTGCGTGGCAGCGGGCAGATCATGACGCTCACGCTGGAGCTCGCTCATACCCATATACACGTCCGCCGTGCCCCGCAACACAGGCTCGCCCTGCGCCATCGCCAGCTGTAGCGCCCGCTCATAGGTACGCATGGCCTCGCGCAGACGACCTTGCGCGATCCGTATGTCAGCCAGGGTGATTGCGCCGCCGATTGTGTCGGAGATATTCCCGGCCAGCTGCAAATGAGCCATGCCCTCGGCATACGCGCGGTGGGCGGCCGCGAGATCCCCACTCGTCCAGGATGCGAGCCCCAGGAACCCCGCCGCCCCCCCGCGGTTGAAATGGTCGTCCTCAGGTAAGAGGTCGAGCACCCGCCGGGCATATTTCACGGTGTCGGCCAGATCGCCCCGCGCCAGGGCCTGCCCGGCACGGGCAACGGCGATCGCACCCGGCAGGCGACGAAATGCCGCTTCGTCCACCACGACCATCGCGGCCGCTGGGGCGCCTGGCTGCGCGCGGCTGTCTGCCGCCGTGTCCAGCCACCACTCGGCGTCCCGCAGGCGGGCCTCAACCCCATCGAGCTGGCCGCTATCCAGTAACAGGTGGGCATACGCCACGCTGAGGACCGGCCTGGCGCGAACCAGCTCGTTGGGGAGCGCCTTGAGCCAGCCCAGCAGCGTGGCCGTCTGTCTACTCCTGCTTATGGCTGGCACGGCCAGCTCGACCAGGTCCGCCGCGCGCGCGAAATCCGCGGCGGCCAGCGCGTGGCGGATCGCATCGGCCGCCGAGCCATGCTGCTCGTACCACGCGCTGGCGCGCCGATGCAGCGTCGCGAGCAGATCGGGCTGCTCCATCCGCAAATGCGTAGCGAGCACGTCGGCAAACAGGTGGTGGTAGCGATACCAGTGGCGCCGGTCGTCGAGCGGCACGACAAAGAAGTTGCCGCGCTCCAGGGCCTCTAGCTGCGCCTGGCCGCGCTCCTGGCCGGTGACGGCATCGCACAGCGAGCCGCTCAGCCGGTCGAGAATGGCAGTCTGGAGCAAGAAGCTCCGCACGCGTTCGGGCTGGCGCTGCAGCACCTCTTCGACCAGATAGTCCACGACATACCGGTTGTCGCCGGCGAACGCCCTGACGAACTGGCCAATGTCATCGCGCCCGCGCATCGAGAGCGCCGCCAGCTGGAGCCCGGCAATCCAGCCTTCGGTGCGGGTCTCCAGGGCCGCAACATCCTCCGCCGAGAGGTCGAGGCCCATGACCTGGCTGAGAAATGCGGCGGCTTCGGCGGGGGTAAACCGCAAATCGGCGGCGCGCAGCTCGGTCAATTGGTCGCGCACGCGTAGCCGGGCCAGCGGGAGCTGCGGATCCTCGCGGCTGGTGATCACCAGGTGCATCTGGGGTGGCATGTGTTCGAGCAGAAAGGCGAGGGCAGCGTCAATCGGCGGAGCATCAATCACGTGGTAGTCGTCGAGCACGAGGACGAACGAGTCAGGGATAGCAGTGATGTCGTTGAGCAGAGCCGTCAGAACTGATTCGATTGGTGGCTGCGGCGATTGGAGCGCAGCCACCACCCCCGCGCCAATCGTCGGCGCAATCGTCTGCAATGCGGCGACCAGGTAGGCCAGAAAGCGGATCGGGTCGCTATCGCCTTCGTCCAGCGACAGCCAGGCCACGTTGAAGTTTTGAGTTTTGAGCTTTGAGGTTTGCGTGTGCTCGGTCTGAGATAATTCAGAACTCAAAACGTGCAACTCAGAACTGAGCGAAGCGAGCCATTCACTGACCAGCGTGGTTTTGCCGAAGCCGGCGGGGGCAGCAATCAGGGTCAGTTTGCGGTGCAGGCCGGCGCTCAGCCGCGCGATCAGGCGGGGGCGCAGGACAATGTTCGGCCGCGGCGGCGGGATATACAGTTTCGTGGCTAAAATTGGGGTAGGCATCGATCAATTATAACTGTTCTTGGCGCCGCCGGCGTGGGCGGGGTGTGGCGGGGCCTTCGGCCCCGCCACACCCCATCCAGCAAGATATCAGTGTGGCGAGCCACTAGGTATCGCCGGCGTGGTGAGCCTGCGTTGTCCGCTACGCGGTAGTAATCCGCGAGGGCAATGAACGCGGCTTTGGGTTCCCAGCTCATGGAAGGGTAGGCGCTACCGAGCCGATCCTCGTACCAGGGCTGATGCAAAGTCGGCCCTCACCCCCTGCCCCTCTCTCCCGCGCGGGAGAGGGGGGATTCTTGTCGGCGTGGTGGTGTGGTCGCGGAGCGACCGCACCACCACGCCAGATTGCAATTAGCCCTGCTGGGGGTAGGGGGAGAGGGCAATAGCGTCCAGTTGCCATTTGGCCCCCCCAAAAAAGACACCTCCCCAACTGTAAAGCGGATCGCCGCAAGCGAAACCTTGCCTAAATCGCCAAAACCACTGTGGTGGGCCACAGATACACCAGCAAATACATCCTTAGCTACATGTGGACTTGCCTGTTGAGGCGTATCATAGCCGCACAACCAAGCGCACGAAGGGGCTCAAGACGGGGGAGGCTCGCATACAAAGCGGGCGATGCCCTGCGGCGGGAGTGACCGCTCAGCGTACCGCCGGCTGCCGCCATCATCTGGAGAAACGTGCCTCGCATGCTGGACTTCGCATATTGAATTTCATGGAGGAATAAACCATGCAGCAAGAGAATGACGTTTGCCCAAGCCCGCAGTACAGCTTGGGCAAAATACTGGCCATCTGGGCTGCGGCGGCCGTGCCGATGGCTCTCCTGGGCTGGGTCGTCGCCCCGGCATTGGCAGCCGGAGCGCCGACCGGCCGGCAGGCGTTCACGAGCAGGGTGATGGTGCTCACAGTCGGCCTGATTTGGCAGTTTGTCCTGGCGATGATCATCGTCTACCGCGAAGAAGGCGATCTACGCTGGGGAACGATCCGGCGGCGCTTGTGGCTAAACAGGCCGAAGGAGCCAAAGACCGGCCGGCCCCGCGGCAGGCTCTGGCTGTGGCTAGTGCCGCTTCTGATCCTGATCGCCCTATGGGAAATAGTCCTGCACACGCCGCTGGATGCTCTATGGGTCAAGCTGTTCCCGTTTTTCGCCGAGCCAGCTGCTTTCAGCGGACGCCAGCTCTTCGAATCACGAGAGGCGCAGGCCCAATTGGTGGGCGCGTGGGGGTTCTTGGCGCTGTACACGGTCAACGCGGTGTTCAACACATTCCTGGGCGAAGAATTCCTGCTGCGGGGTGTGCTGCTGCCCAAGATGCAGGGCGTGTTTGGCAAATGGGACTGGCTGGCGAACGGCGTGCTCTTTGGCGTGTATCACCTGCACCAGCCCTGGGGAATACCAGGGAATATCATCAGTGCGACCTTCTTGGAATCCTACCCGGCCAGGCGCTTCCGGAGCGTTTGGATGTCTATCATCGTCCATTCTGGACAAACCGTGTACTTCTTATTCCTGCTCCTCGGGCTCGTGCTGGGGTTGGCGTAGGCGCTACATAGAGGCTCTCTCGCGGCCCTGCCCGACGAGGCGGAAATCCAACCTGCTTTCTGTGCCGGCGAGCTGCGTCATCCGCCTGGTTGAGCCGGGCCGCTCCTAAAGGCCTACGACACGAACAAGGCATGTGCCGGATGCCCGGCAGCCAGGAGTAGAGCATTTCGATCGCGCCGAGTGTCGATTTCCGGCTCGGCCGAACGACCACATACTGGATCGATTCGCACGAGTGGCGATAGGATAAAGCCGCCACGCAGAGAGAGAAGGAGGGAACGCCCATGCCACGCGCCGTCACAACGTTTCTTATGTTCGAGGGTCGCGCCGAGGAGGCGATGAACCTTTACGTATCGCTGTTCAAGGGGGCAGCGATCACTCAGATCGAGCGGTACGGCCCCGGCGAGTCGGGTGCGGAAGGCTCTGTGAAGCTTGCCGCCTTCACTCTGGGCGGACACAACCTGGCCTGCTCGGATAGCGCCGTGCAGCACGCCTTTACCTTTACGCCCTCGATATCACTCTTCGTCGACTGCGAGGATGCAGCCGAGCTGGCGGCAGCGTTCGAGCGACTCTCGGACGGCGGCGCGGTGCTGATGGCACTCGACGACTACGGGTTCAGCACGCGGTTCGGCTGGGTCAACGATCGCTTCGGCGTCTCGTGGCAGCTGAACCTGCGCTGAACGAGATGACGAGCTCGGGCGGCAATCGGCGTGTCTCTTGCAGTCAGAACTAGAACAAGGAGCCGCCTGAAAGCTGCTCGGCGCCTCCGGCGCCCGCTCTGGGATTTTGGGCAACAAAAAGAGAGCGGGTTTACCGCTCTCTTTTGCCTTGGAGCCGGTGGTCGGGGTTGAACCGACGACCTGCTGTTTACGAAACAGCTGCTCTACCACTGAGCTACACCGGCCCGCAATGACTACAGCGCCAGTATTGTAGCATAGGTGGTAGTTGCGCGCAACCGGGCGGATTTGATACGCAGGGCTGGCGCAACGTCGGCCCGCACCCCCTGCCCCCTGCTCCCGCGCGGGAGCGGGGGGTGCGGGCCTGCGCCGCATCAGGATGCGCTCGAGGAAAATCCACCCGAAAAACGCAGGGAGAGCACCTGCGCCGCCAGCCGCGCACGGGGCAAGGGCGGCGCGCTTGTGTCATTGTGCACAAGCAGCATATAACCGCATAAAACGCCGCGCTCACGATACGAATCTGAAAAAATGATTAAGCTCGCCTTGACAGGACAAGCAAAGACAGAGTATTATTAGGCAATCACGGAAAGACCTGTATTCTAGGCGCGCATACACCTGCTGCACTGCGTGTCGGTTCACTCACCATGAACCGCCGCCTGATGCACTTTAAAAAGTCAATAGGAGGAAATTGTGGAATGGCTCATACCAGCCGTGCCAGCTCTGGTGATCGGCCTGATCGCTGGAATTGGCATCGGCATTTTTGTCTACACGTCGAATGCAAAGAGCCGTATCCGCGAAAGCGAAACCACCGCTCGCCTGCAACTCGATGCCGCTCGTGCCGAGCAGAAGGAGATCATCCTGAATGCGAAGGACGAGGCACTCCGGCTGCGAAACGATGCCGAGACACAGATCCGCGAAATGCGGGCAACAACGGTCAAGCAGGAAGAGCGGCTCCAGCGTAAAGAAGAAAACCTTGATCGCAAGCTGGAGGGCTTGGAGCGACGCGAGCGCCAGCTGCAGACGCGCGAGCGTCAGACCGAGCAGATCCAGCGTGAGGCCGAGCAGCTCCGTACGCAACAGCAAGTCGAGCTCGAGCGGATATCGGCCTTGAGCCAGGAAGAGGCCCGCGCAATCATCCTGCAGCGCGTCGAGACGGAGGCTCGCGATGAGTCCGCGCGGCGCATACGCGAGATCGAGCGCGCAGCCAAGGAGGAGGCTGATAAGACTGCCCGCAAGGTGATCGGCCTGGCAATTCAGCGCTGCGCCTCGGAGTACGTGGCCGAGGTCACGGTCTCGACCGTGGCGCTGCCGAGCGAGGAGCTCAAGGGCCGTATCATCGGGCGCGAGGGCCGCAACATCCGCGCCTTCGAGCAGATCACCGGCGTCGATATCATCGTCGACGATACCCCGGAGGCCGTGACCCTGTCATGTCACGACCCGGTGCGGCGCGAGGTCGCTCGCGTCTCGCTGATCAAGCTGCTCAAGGACGGCCGAATTCACCCGACTCGGATCGAGGAGGTTGTTGGAAAGACCCAGCAGGAGATCGAGCAGATCATGCGCGAGGAGGGCGAGCGCGTGGCCTATGAGGCCAACGTGCAGGGCCTTCACCCCGACCTGATCAAGCTGCTCGGTCGGCTCAAATACCGCACCAGCTACGGGCAGAATGTTCTGCAGCATTCGCTCGAGTGCGCCTTGCTCGCCGCACATATGGCCGCCGAGCTCGGCGCAAATATCAGTGTCGCCAAGACCGCGGCGCTGCTCCACGATATCGGCAAAGCCGTGGACCACGAAGTCCAGGGGCCACACGCCCTGATCGGAGCGGATATCGCACGGCGGCTTGGGCGCTCCCCCGCGATTGTCCACGCAATCGCCGCCCATCACAACGATGAGGAGCCACAGACCGTTGAGGCGTTCCTGGTGCAGGCGGTCGATGCTATCTCGGGGGGCCGGCCCGGCGCGCGCCGCGAGACGCTCGACCTGTATATCAAGCGTCTGGAGGCGCTCGAGACCGTCGCGACATCGTTCAGCGGCGTCCAGCGCGCCTTCGCTATTCAGGCCGGTCGCGAGGTGCGCGTGATGGTCCAGCCTGACTCAATCGACGATCTGGGCAGCATTCACCTCGCCCGTGACGTCGCTAAGAAGATCGAGGAGAGCCTGCAGTACCCCGGACAGATCAAGGTGACGGTGATTCGTGAGACCCGTGCCGTTGATTACGCCCGCTGATCGTTGCTCGCGGCAGCGGCTGGGTTAGCGCTCACAGCCCGGACGCCGTCGCCCAACAGGTCACCTCATCACTCCAAATAGGAGTCTCGCCTATGAACCTCGACATTCACCACCCGGAGACCGCCCAACCGGCTTCAACACTAGTTCCAACAACACCGGAGGAGGAACGTATGACATCCAACACTTCCCAGGCCGCGCCGGTCGCCCGAGCCGTCGGCGCTAGCGGCGCGACAGCTCTCGAACGCCACAGCGCTGAAGTATTGAAGGTCTCCACGCGCTCACGTCCGAGTGCGGTTGCGGGCGCGATCGCCGGCGTCATCCGCGATAGCGGTATGGCCGAGGTTCAGTCGATCGGCGCGGGCGCGACAAATCAGGCCATTAAGGCCGTCGCCATCGCGCGTAGCTACCTGAGTGAAGAGGGCGTCGATATTGTCTGCACGCCGTCGTTCATCGATGTTTCGATCGACGACGAGGAGCGCACTGCCATCCGACTGCTGGTCGAGCGGCGGTCCTAGTCCTTCTCGCGTCCCCTGAATACCTGCGAAGGGCGATAGTATCCGGCGGCTGCGCGCTGCCCGGTGCTATCGCCTTTTTTTGTCCCCATGCCACCTGGTGTAACTCCAACCAAAGGTGTTCGGGTTCGCGATGACCGTATCCACTATCGGGACGCCAAACCCCACGCCTCTGCCCTGAACGCGACTAGCGGCGCGGCGGCTGCCGCCGCGAGACGACCAGCGAGACGACCATGCCGGTGGTCAGGGCGCCGCCGATGTTCACCGCGTCCGCCAGCGGGATCATGCCGCTCAAGATCGGCGCCCCGAGCGCCAGCGCCAGCCAGGGGATCCAGGAGGGGATCAGCAGAATGCGCTTTCGACCGCTGCTCATCGACGAGCGGCTGATTGCAAAGATCGTTGCGAACCACCCAACCAGCGCAACGATGATCGCGCCTGAGACGGCAGTAGGAATCATTGGTTCTGCTCCTTAGAAGATTGCTGTCGCCGGTATTGTACCAGCCTCGCCCGCTCGACCGCAATGGGATGGGTAGCCTCATGGTCCTGAAAGACGGCGGTACCTCGTTTGTGTGAGCAAGATCGGTGGCGCCGAGCCTATCCTGATGCGGTGCAGGCCCGCACCGCCCCCCGCTCGCGCTGGGGGCGGGGGGGCTTCGCGGGGCAGGGGTACTCAGGCGCATCATCTCGCTCTGAAGAAAGAAGGAAGCTGGATCGGTCGAACGACCGAGACAAAGATCCCTCCCAGGCCCTTGACACGCCGATCGGCGCCGGATACAATGGCGCGCATAGGCGATACGCAGGATGAGTAGGCGCGTAGCCCCTCCAGAGATGAGCAGCCGCTGGCTGAGAGCTGCCTCGGGACGCGCGCGCCGAACGTGGCCTGGCGTGCCGCGCCGGGGAACACCGAGCGTGGAACGTGGAACGCTGAGCGCGGAATCGAACACTTCGTTGTTCTTCATCGCTCACTGTTTATCGTTCGTCGTTCCGAGGTAGCCGGCGCCGGGGGTGCCCGTTAGCGCACAATCGAGGGCGGTGGGCCAGTGCCCGTCGCTGAATGAGGGTGGTACCGCGTAGGCGCTTGAGCCTTCGCCCCTGGCTGGGGCGAGGGTTTTTTGTTGTACCCGGCGCGCGAGAGGGGGTGATCCGCCATGGTAGGCGATGATGTAGGTGACGTACGCCACATTCGTCTGCGAATCCGTGAAAGGAGCAACTCTCATGAGCTTCCCACAGCGCTACGACGCGGCCGAGGCAGAGCGCCGCTGGCAGGATACCTGGTCGCGCGAGCGGCTCTACGAGTTCGACGCCGCCGACCCCCGGCCGATCTTCGCGATCGATACCCCGCCGCCGACGGTCTCCGGCGAGATTCATATCGGGCACGTCTACTCCTACGTCCAGGCCGAGGCGATGGCGCGCTTCTGGCGGATGCAGGGCTACAACGTCTACTATCCGTTCGGGTTCGACGACAACGGCCTGCCGACCGAGCGCTTTGTCGAGAAGCGCCGCGGCATCCGCGCCCGCGACCTCAGCCGCGCCGAGTTCATCGCGGCCTGCCTCAAGCTCTCGCGCGAGGTCGAGGATCGCTTCGAGGTGTTCTGGAAGGGCCTCGGCATGAGCGTCGACTGGCGGCTGCGCTACTCGACGATCGACCCCTCGGCCCGGCGGATCTCTCAGTGGTCGTTCATCGACCTGTACCGCAAGGGGCTGGTCTACCGCGCCCAGGCCCCGAACCCCTGGTGCGTCGAGTGCCAGACCGCGATCGCCCAGGCCGAGATCGACGACGCCGAGCGCGGTACCATGTTCTACACGCTGGCCTTCGGCCTCGCCGACCAACGACCAACGACCAACGACCCAAGGTCCAAAGCTCAGCCAGATGCAGAACCTTGGTCCTTGGCCCTTGGCCCTTCGTCCTCCGTCCTTCAGATCGCGACGACCCGCCCCGAGCTGCTGCCCGCCTGCGTCGCGGTCTTCGTTCACCCCGAGGACGCGCGCTT
Organism: Candidatus Ribeiella danica; assembly: GCA_016717335.1. Classification (GTDB taxonomy): domain Bacteria; phylum Chloroflexota; class Chloroflexia; order Chloroflexales; family Roseiflexaceae; genus Ribeiella; species Ribeiella danica. Next base: position 377,477 of record JADKFS010000019.1, on the reverse strand, counting down.
CGCGCACCTGGTCGGGGGCCAGGCGATCGTCCCGCTGTTCGGCCGGCGCGTCCCGATCCTGGCCGATCCGGCGGTCGACCCGCAGAAGGGCACCGGCGCGGTGATGTGCTGCACCTTCGGCGACAGCACCGACGTCGAGTGGTGGCGCGCGCACCAGCTGCCGCTCATCCCGCTGCTCACGCGGCAGGGCCGGCTCGGCCCCGACGGCGGGCGCTACGCCGGGCTCGCGCCGGCCGAGGCGCGCCGCTGCATCGTCGCGGACCTGCGCGACGACGGCCTGCTATTGAGCGAGCGCGCGGCCGAGCAGTCCGTCCGCATCCACGAGCGCTGCAAGACGCCGCTCGAGATCCTGGAGACGAGCCAGTGGTTCATCCGCATCCTGGATGCCAAGCCGGCGCTGCTCGCCGCCGGGCGCGCGATCACCTGGCACCCCGCGCACATGCAGACCCGCTACGAGCACTGGGTCGCCAACCTGGGCTGGGACTGGTGCATCTCGCGCCAGCGCTTCTACGGCGTGCCGTTCCCGGTCTGGTACTGCGACGAGTGCGGCGCCACGATCCTGGCCGACGAGTCGCAGCTGCCGATCGACCCGACCGCCGGCGCGCCGCCGCGCGCGTGCGCCTGCGGGAACGCCGACCTGCGGCCCGACACCGACGTTATGGACACTTGGGCGACCTCGTCGATGAGCCCGCAGATCGCGACCCACTTTCTGGAGGCTGGAGGCTTGAGATCGGACGCTGGTGAGTCAGCGCGGACCCCAAGCCCCAAGCCCCAAGCCCCAAGCCCCAGGATGCTGCCGATGCAGCTGCGGCCGCAGGCCCACGACATCATCCGCACCTGGGCGTTCTACACGATCGTCAAGTCGCACTATCACTTCGGCGCCATCCCCTGGGAGACGCTGATGATCTCGGGGCATGGGCTCGACCCGTCCGGCCAGAGCATCCACAAGTCGCTCGGCAACTCGCCGGTCGAGCCGAACGTCCTGATCGCCCGCCACGGCGCCGACGCGGTCCGCTACTGGGCCTGCGGCGGCGCGGTCGGCGCCGACCAGTCCGTCAACGAGGCGGCCATGAAGCAGGGCGCGCGGCTGATCACCAAGCTGTGGAACGCCTCTCGCTTCATCGCCGCACAGCTGACCAACGACCAACGGCCAACGAGCAACGAGCAGAGCATGCACTTGAACGACGATGTTTCGCCCTTGGTCATTGGTCCTTCGTCGCTGCTGCCGGCGGACCGCGCCCTGCTCTCCTGGCTGCAGCGGCTGATCGCCCAGGCGACCGCCAGCTTCCGCGGCTACGAGTACGCGGCGGCGCGCGAGGCGACCGAGCGCTTCTTCTGGGGCACGCTGTGCGACAACTACCTCGAGTGGGCTAAGGGCCGCCTCTACGACGGCGCCGCCGAGGAGCGCCTCGCCGCGCAGCACGCGCTCTACCACACCCTGCTGGCGATCCTCAAGCTGCTGGCCCCGATTCTGCCGCACATCACCGAGGAGATCTACCAGCGCCTGTACGGTGGTGCCGCCGCGCCTGCATCCGCCGGAGCGTTTCGCTCGATCCACACCGCGCCCTGGCCGCTGGCCGACCAGTCGCTGATCGACGAGCCGGCCGAGCGGGCCGGCGAGGCGCTGCTGGCGATCACGACCGAGGCGCGCCGCTTCAAGTCGGCCCACAAGCTTGGCCTTGGAGCCGCGATTGGCCGGATCACGATCGCCTGCCCCGACGCCGAGCTGCGCGCGGCGCTCGAGCAGTCGCGCGCCGACCTGCGCAGCGTCACTCGCGCGCGCGAGGTCGACATCACGGCAGAGGCAGGCGGGCAGTTCGAGGTGGCCGCGCCGGGCCTGTGGGTTGCGATCGAGGGGTGAGGAGCCGGAACAGGAGAACCACCCCCCACCAGGGCGGGGATTCAGATCGGCGCTGTGGCGGCGCCACAGCGCCTCAACATACCATCTCCCGTGGCGATGGGAGAGCGGGCGGGGGGTGATGCGGATATTAAATGGATCAGCTGCCCGGCGCCTGGCGCCTGGCCCGGACGCGCCGCAGCACCGCCGCCACGAAGAAGTCGAGCGCTTCGACCCGCAGCAGCAGGCACAAGCCAAAGTACACCACCACTGCGGCTCCGCCTGCCAGCGCCAGCCGGAGCAGCGCCCCGCCGTACGGCTGCAGCGCCGACGCCAGCCACCACGCCGCCAGCGCCATCGCCAGGCTGGCCAGCAGTGATTTCAGCAGCGCCTCGCCGAGCCGCAGCCCGCGCAGGCTGACCAGGCCGCGCGAGAGCAGCAGCAGAATCAGCAGGTGGCCGATCCACTGGGCCGAGTTGCCCAGGATCAGCGCCCCGACCCCCAGGTTCATGCTGAGCAGCGTCAGCGCAGTCGCGGCGTAGATCGCGACCGCCGCGCCCTGCACCAGGTTTGGCGCGAGCGTGCGCTGGTGCGCGTAGAAGGCGAACAGCAGCATCTGGTCGACCGCCGCGGCCGGCAGGCCCGGCAGGTACAGCAGCAGCGCCCGCGCGACAGCGGCCGTGTCCGCCGCGTCGAACTTGCCGCGCTGGAAGATCGCCGCGGTGATCGGCGACGACAGCGCCGCCAGCCCGGCGGCGGCCGGCAAGATCAGCAGCAGCACCACCTTGATGCCCATCGCCAGCGTCGTGCGAAAAGCCTCGTCGTCGCCGGCGCCGGCCTGCCGCGAGAGGGTCGGCAGCACCGCGAACGACACAGCGGCGGCCACCAGCCCGAGCGGGAACTGGATCAGCGTGGTGGCGAAGCGCATGATCGAGAGCGCGCTCTCGCCGAGCCGCGAGGCCAGGTTGCGATCGAGCACCGTCCCGCAGATCGAGAACCCGATCCCCAGCGCGACCGGGGCGTAGAGCCGCAAGATTCGCCGGACCCCGGGGTGTCTCAGGTCGATCAGCGGCCGGTAGCTCATGCCGCGCAGGCCGGGCAGCTGCAGCAGCACCTGCAGCGCCGCCCCCAGCAGCACCCCCACGACCAGGCTGAACGGGCCGAGCAGCGGCGTCAGCAGCAGCGCCCCCAGGATGATCCCGCTGTTGTAGGCGCTGGTCGTGAAGGCGGGCAGCAGGAAGCGCTGGCGCGCGTACAGCAGCGCGGTGATCAGCCCCGACAGCGCCATGAAGATCACCGCCGGCAGCAGCAGCCGCGCCATCTGGATCGTCTGGTCGCGTGTCGCATCGCGGAAGCCGCCCGCCAGCACCGTCACGGCCAGCGGCGCCTGCCAGATCAGCAGCGCGGTCACGCCCACGATGACCAGCAGCGCCAGGTTGATCACCGTCGAGGCGACCCGCCAGAACTCGCGCTCGTCGCCCTCGGCGTACTCGCTGAACACCGGCACCAGCGCCGCGCTGATCGCGCCGCTGATGAGCAGGTCGTACAGCGTGGTGGGGATGGCCGAGGCTGCGGTGAACGAGTCGATCGCCGCGCTCGCCCCGAAGGCTCCCGCGATCACCGACTCGCGCGCCAGGCCGAGCACGCGGCTGGCGATATTGCCAACCGCGATCAGCAGCGCGGCAAGAGCAATCCGGCGCGCGAGACTCGCCGCCGGAGCTGCTGGTGAGGTTGGTATGCTCATGAAATGTCGCGCTAGCGCATGGGGTCTTCGCCGCCCGCCGTCGCGACGGTGGGGTCGATCATCTGGTTGACGAGCCGCTTGAGACTCTTCTTGTCGTTCAGCACCAGCACATAGGCCGGCTGGCGCTGCTCGACGACCATCGAGGGGTCGATCGCGTAGCGCTGAATGCCCTCGGCGTTCAGCTTGGAGCCCATGCTTGCCAGGCGCAGCATCTGGCCGCGCGAGAGGTCGGTGCGGACGTAGTCGCTGAGCGCGTCGGTGTACTCGTCCAGGTTGGTGAGCTGGCCGAACAGCCCCTGCTGGCGCACGCGGTCGAAGATCGCCATGAGCACCTGCTGCTGGCGCTGGTTGCGTCCGAAGTCGCTGTCGGCGTGGCGCGTGCGGGAGTAGATCAGCGCCTGGTCGCCATCGAGCAGCTGCTCGCCGGCGTCGAAGTGGATCTTCATCGTCCGGACGTCGCCCTCGTAGGCGTCCATCGGGTACTTGTCGTCGTCGATCGCCTTCGGCACGTCCACGTAGATCCCGCCGATCTTGTCGATCAGCGTCTTGAAGCCCTGGAAGTTGATCATGACGAAATGATCGATCGGCAGGCCGACCAGCTCGCTGACGGTCTTCTTGAGCAGCGCCGGGCCGTAGCCGAGGCCGATCTTGCGCTCGCCAATCCCGTAGGCCGCGTTGATCTTGTTCTTCCCATAGCCAGGGATGTTCACCCACAGGTCGCGCGGCAGTGAGAGCATGCTGACGTGGTTGGTGCGCCCGTCGAGATGCACCCACACGATCGTATCGGTGCGGCTGATATCCTCGCCGATGCGGCCGTCGCTGCCGAGCAGCAATATGTTCATCGCGCCATCAGGCGCGGGGATGGGCATAGCCGTGGGCTCGGGCGCTGAGGCAGCATCAGAGCTGCTCGTGTCGCCTAGCGCGGGCTGTGCCTCGCTTGTGGCCTGCGGCAGCGCCGCCGGCGTCACAATCATCTTATCGACGTTCGTGAGCGCGCGGTTCCATTTTATGCCAAGCCAAATGGCAGGAAGAGTCACAAGCACCAGGATCGCCACGAGCGTTCCACGCACGAGGCGTCGTCGCGAAAACGTCATCCCTTCTTCTCCGTTATCCAACACATCTGCATTGCCCTGTACTGCCCAATCAGGCAGGAGTCGTGCCAACGCTCGCGAGCCGCCATCCATCATACGCGTCCGCTCATATGAGCGGACCAAGGGGCTTCCCGTGAGCCTGGCGCCGGCACAATCGTGGGAACGGCAGCGTTACGACATTCGATCGACGATGACAACCGTACTATACCATAACTTTCAACATTCACCACATCATTTGGGCTGATGTGGCGCTGATATTCGGCTAGCTCCGGGCGATCGCCGAGGGCTGCCTGCCCTCCTGCGCCGGCACCTGCCAGGGTCAGGGCCGGATTCTTGGTATCTACGTGCGGTCGAGATGCCAAAAAGATAACCCCCGTCTCCCGGCTGAGAGAGGGGGGGAGAGGCCAACCACCGCAGCACGCCACGCAGCCGCGGCGATCTGCGCTACTTCGCCTCAAGCTCCTCGCGATCCAGCTCCGTGTCCTGCCACGAGGTCGGATCGTCAAGCGGCTCCAGGTGCGTCAGCACGTTGGCGTGTGGCAGGGCGTGGCGAATGTCGGCCTCGATCTGCTCCAGCAAGCTGTGGCCGCGCTGCACCGTCCAGTCGCCCGGGACCAGCACGTGCATCGAGATGAACGATCGCGGCCCGGCCTGGCGCGTCCGCAGCGCGTGAAAGGTGATGCCGCCCTGGGCGTAGCGCTCCTGCACCGCGTGCACCGCGGCCAGATCCCCCATGGGCAGCGCGGTGTCCATCAGGCCCAGCGCCGAGCGCCGCAGCAGCCCAAAGCCGGACCAGAGGATGTTGGCGGCGACGAGCATCGCGATGATCGGGTCCAGCCGCTCCCAGCCGGTCAGCGCCACCAGCCCGACCCCAACCACCACCCCCACCGACGTCCAGACGTCGGTCATGAGGTGGGCTGAGTCGGCATCGAGCGTAATCGAGTTGTACTGTTTCCCGGCCCGCCGCAGCACCAGCGCGACGCCGAGGTTGATCGCCGAGGCCACCACCGAGACCGCCAGGCCCAGGCCCACCTGTTCGAGCGGCTGCGGGTTGAGCAGCCGCTGCACCGAGGTAGCCGCGATGCTGAGGGCCGCCACCAGGATCAGCGCGCCTTCGACGCCGCTGGAGAAATACTCGGCCTTGGCGTGCCCGTAGGCGTGCTCGTCGTCGGGCGGGCGGGCCGCGATCGTCAGCATCGCCAGCGCCATGATCGCCGCCACCAGGTTCACGCCCGACTCCAGCGCGTCGGAGAGCAGGCCGACCGAGCCGGTGAGCCAGTAGGCCGCCGCCTTGAGCCCGATCGTGGCCAGCGCCGCGGCAATCGACAGCCAGGCAAAGCGTGTCAGCGAAGAGCGTTCCATAGCGCCCCATCTACCTATAGAAACCGCAAGTGAACGTAGATAAACGCAGATGCCCTTTATTCATGCACCATCTGCGTGGATTTGCGTGCATCTGCGATCATCCCGAAGACATACTCACGCGAGCTGGGCGATCCGCTCGCGCAGCCGCTCGGCCGTCGCCCGGGCGCTCGCCAGCCCGTCGCGCTCGCGCTGTACCACGTTGGCCGGCGCCTTGTCTACAAAGCCGGCGTTGCCGAGCCGCGCCTCGCGCCGCGCGATGTCGGCCTCGGTCGCCTCCAGCTCCTTGGCCAGCCGCGACCGCTCGGCTGCCAGGTCGATCAGGCCGGCCAGCGGCAGGAACACCTCGACATCCTCAACCACCAGCGTCGCGGCATTGGCCGGCTTGGCGTCCAGCCGCTCGACGATGCTCAGCTGCTCGTCGGCCACGCGCGCCAGCCGAACGATCAGCGCCCGCTGCGCCTCCAGCATCGCCGCGCGCGCGCCGGCCGCCGCCGTCGCCGAGACCCAGCGCGCCGGCTCGACCTTGTACTCGTTGCGGACGTTCCGCACGCCGGTGATCAGCTCGCGCAGCAGCCCGAGGTCGCGCTCGGCCGCCTCGTCCAGCGCCGCCTCGTCCGCCACCGGGTAGGGCGAGACCATGATCGAACGCTGAGCGCTGAGCGCTGAGCGCTGAGTCTCGCTCGCGTCAGAGGCTTGTTCGTCGTTCAGCGTTCTTCGTTCAGCATTTGTGAGGTACTGCCAGGCCTCCTCGGTCACGAACGGCATGAACGGGTGCAGCAGCCGCAGCGACCCTTCCAGCACGGTGTAGAGCACGGCGCGGGTCACGTCCTGGCCGCGCGGGTCGCCCTCCAGCTGCACCTTGGCGATCTCGACGTACCAGTCGGCGAACTCGCTCCACAGAAAGTCCTGAATCTGCCGGCCGGCCTCGCCCAAGTTGTACGCGCGCATCAGCCGGTCGACCTCGGCCGCCAGCCGGTTGTAGCGCGAGAGGATCCAGCGATCCGCGAGCGTGGAACGTTCGGACGTTTGAACGTTTGAACGTTTGGACGTCGGCCGCCAATCGCCAAGCTTGCTGATGACAAACCTGGTGATATTCCAGATCTTATTCGCGAAGTTGCGCGCCGACTCGATCCGCTCGGGGTTGAGGTTGAGATCCTGGCCCGGCGTGCCGCTGGTCGCGAGCGTGAAGCGCAGTGCGTCGGTGCCGTGCTGCTCCATCACCTCCAGCGGGTTGACGACATTGCCGTAGCTCTTCGACATCTTGCGGCCGTTCTTGTCGCGCACCAGCCCGTGCAGGTAGATCGTGTGGAACGGCTCCGCGCCGGTCAGGTAGCAGCCCATCATCATCATGCGCGCGACCCAGAAGAACAGGATGTCGTAGCCGGTCTCCATCACGTCGGTCGGGTAGAAGTAGCCCAGGTCGGGCGTCGCGTCGGGCCAGCCGAGCGTCGAGAACGGCCACAGCCCGCTCGAGAACCATGTGTCGAGCACGTCCGGGTCCTGCGTCGCGCCGGCGGGCGCGGGCTCGTCCGGCCCCGGCACGATCATCTGCCCGTCGGCGGCGTACCAGACCGGGATGCGGTGGCCCCACCAGAGCTGCCGGCTGATGCACCAGTCCTCAATGTTCTCGAGCCAGTGGAAGTAGACCTTCTCGAAGCGCTCCGGGATGATCTTGGTGCGCCCCTCCCTCACGGCCGCCAGCGCCAGGTCGGCCAGCGGCTTGGCGCGCACGAACCACTGCTCGCTCAGCAGCGGCTCGATCACCTCGCCGCCGCGCTGGCTGATGCCGACCGACATCGTGTGCGGCACGGTCTTGACCAGCAGACCCTCGGCCTCCAGATCGGCCACCAGGTTCTTGCGCGCCGCGAAGCGCTCCTGCCCGGCGTACGGCCCGGCCTCGGCGCTCAGCGTCGCGTCCTTGTTCATAATATTGATCATCGGCAGGCTGTGCCGCTGGCCGATCGCGTAGTCGTTCGGGTCGTGCGCCGGCGTGACCTTCACCGCGCCGGTGCCGAAGCTGGCGTCCACGTAGCTATCGGCCACGATCGGGATGCGCCGCCCCAGCGCCGGCAGGATCGCGTAGCGCCCGACCAGGTCGGCGTAGCGCTCGTCATCCGGGTTCACCGCGACGGCGGTATCGCCCAAAATCGTCTCCGGCCGCGTCGTCGCCACCGTGATCCACTCGGTGACGCCATCGGCCCAGCTGCCGCTGCCCCACTCGCCCTTGAAAGGATGAAGGGTGAAGGGTGAAGGGTGAAGATCAGTTTGCGCCTGCCCCGCTTCATCCTTCATCCTTCCGCCTTCATCCTTCGGAAGAAGGGGGTACCGCACATACCACAGGCTGCCCTGCCGCTCGACGTGCTCGACCTCCAGGTCGGAGACGGCGGTCTGCAGCGCGGGCGACCAGTTGACCAGGTAGGTGCCGCGGTAGATCAGCCCGTCGTCGTACAGGCGCTTGAACGCTGCGCGCACCGACCGCGAGAGCCCGGGGTCGAGCGTGAAGCGCTCGCGCGTCCAGTCGCACGAGGCGCCGAGCCGGCGCAGCTGGCGCGTGATCTCGCCGCCGTACTTGGCCTTCCACTCCCAGGTGCGCCGCAGGAACTCCTCGCGGCCGACCGCCTGCCGGCTGGTGCCCTCGCTGCGCAGCAGCTTCTCGACCTGCGTCTGCGTGGCGATGCCGGCGTGGTCGGCGCCGGGCAGCCACAGCGTCGAGTCGCCGAGCATGCGGTGCCAGCGCACGATCACGTCCTCGATCGTCACGAACATCGCGTGGCCCATGTGCAGCTCGCCGGTCACGTTCGGCGGCGGCATCGAGAGCGTAAACGGCTTGCGGCCGGGGTCGATTGCCGGCGTAAAGAAGCCGCTGCTCTCCCACCAATCGTACAGTCGCTGCTCGACCTGCTGGGATTCGTAGGCTTTGGCCATCTCGGAGGGTCGCCCGGTATCCGGTGATATCGTCATGGTGTCTCTATCATCTCTGTGGCTAGTGTGGTCACACTCACATCTCGTCGTCGCCCCGTGGATAGTGTGGATTATACCCCTTTTTACTGCCCGCGCAAAAGCAGCGCCCCCAGCCGGGGCTTCGCCCCTGGACCCCAAAATGATGCCGCCTCAGTTTCAGCGCTTGGCGCGCATGCCCGGCGGAATCCAGGCGCGGCGGGATGTGCACAGGCCGTGCTCGGAATGGTATGAGGCATGCGCCACCACGAATGAAATTGGTGCTGCATCAGTTGCCGGAGGGGGGCCGGGGGCGCCGCGCCCCGAAAGGATCAGACACCCCTACTGGGCGCACGCCGAGGCGCGCAGGTCCGCGCCGGGGATCACGTAGCGATCGTAGAAGCGCCCCTGGACCTGCGTGGCCGAGGGGTAGCAGCCGCGCAGCTGCTGGAGCACCTGGTCGCGCGTCGGCTGGGTGTCCGGGTTGACGAACGTCAGCCAGACCACCTCGACCCGCTCGTACGCGCCCTGCAGCGAGGTGAGGTCCGGCAGCAGCGCCTCCAGCGGCACGACCGCGTGCGGGTATCGCTCCGCGGTGCGCGTGCCCGGCACGCGCGTCCCCAGCCAGATCATGAACGGCTGCTCGAACTCGACCGGGTCGCCGCCGTTCTGAAGGTAGGGGTAGTAGACCATCGCGCCCGGCCCGGCCGCCGCCTGCGAGACGTCATACAGCTCGCGGCGCATCTGCCGGTCGCCGAAGTCGAGCACCAGGTTGAAGTACAGGTAGATGTTCGACACCACCAGCAGCGTCAGGCCGACCAGCGCGAGCATCTTCAGGCCGGGCTGCAGCGCCGGGCCAAGCGCGCGCCCGAGCGACCGGTAGGCGCCGTACAGCCCCAGCGCGATCAGCAGGTACATAGCAGGCAGCCCAGGGTAGAAGACTCGGCCGAACGGCGAGTGCGTGAGCACCGGGGCGAAGAAGAAGAACAGGCTGCCCCACAGCAAGATCCACAGCATCCGGCCGCGCCGCCACTGCACCAGCGCCAGCACGGTGCCGAGCACCATCCACGGCAGCAGCGCGCTGTCGAACAGCGGCCCGTTGCGATTGTACAGGAAGTCGCCGGCGGTCTGGACGAACAGCGCCTTGAGCACCTCCCCGAGATTCAGCGCCAGGCGTCCCGCCCGCCCATACTGGCTTTCGGGCGACCCCGAGGCATACTGCACGTAGTACTGCAGCCGCCCGGACAGGTAGGCGATCGTCATCGGCATGATGATCAGGATCGGCGCGGAGAATGCGCTGATCCGCCGCACCCACTCGGCAAACCCCGCCCGCGTGCGGATCAGCTCGTACAGCACGATCAGCGAGCAGACCGCCGCCAGCGGCAGGGCGGTATCGTAGGTCAGCATCGCGGCGGCCACGCCCAGCCCGGCGAGAAAGTAGCTCGCCGGCTTGCCGGTGCGCACCGCGCGCGCCAGCAGCAGCAGCGCCAGCAGCGGCGCGAGCTTGGTGTGGCTCTCGACATTCGCCAGCCGGCTCGCGCTGACGTCCAGCAGCGACACCGCCAGCAGCGTGGTCGCCAGCCAGGCCACCGGCGCGCTGGTGAGCGAGCGCGCCAGCCAGTAGAAGACGATGCTGCCCAGCACGCTGTAGAACGCCACCGAGATCCGACCGGCCAAGATGCTTGGCCCCAGCAGCCAGTGAAACGGCGCCTGCATGAAGAAGCTCAGCGGCATCGTGGAGAGGTGGAACTCGGTCCCGCCCGGAAACACCCCGTCCACCATCGCGTTGACGACCTCGACCGTCCACTTGGACTCGTCGCCTTCGATGCCGTACTGGTAGAACCGCAGGCCGTAGAAGCGCGCGAAGATCGTCAGGCCCAGCGTCAGCGCCAGCAGCGTGATCTCCAGCCAGCGCGGCCAGGCGGCCTCGAACAGGTCCGCGGTCAGCTGGGGCCGGTAGCTCGCCGACCAGATGGCGAAGAGCACAGCCGCCGACAGGTAGTAGATCGGCGCCGCCCCCGCGTAGAAGCCGAGCAGCGCCAGCTGACCCAACCCGGCCAGGCCCAGCGCGGTGATCAGGAGCGCGGCCTGCACCGCGTACATCGCGCGCGCGGGCGTGTCGCGCCGGGCGATGGCTAGCCCGAGCAGCCCCAGAACCACAACAGTCACGAACAGCACGAGGGTCGGCGCCAGCAGGCTCTGCCGCTCCAGCAGAAAGTCGCGCACCCAGTGCAGCCCCTGGAACGGGTGTCCGAACTCGCCCGGATGGGTGAGCTGGGCCGGGTGCGGAAAAAACAGAATAGTGTACAGCGCCGCGCCGCCGGCCGCCAGCACGGCCAGCGTCTCTTCGCGATGCGCCCGCAGCCAGGCGAGCCGCTCGCCAAGCAGCGCCCGCCAAGCGATCGGCGCGGCGGTCGGCTCAGCCACCGGCGCGAGCGCAGGGCCCGCCACGGCGAGCTCATCCGCTGGCGTGGAGGCGGTCTCCTCCACGGCGGCGCTGAGCGATGGCGGCTCGCTCACCTCGCTAGACAGGCTGTCCAGAGTCTGAGGGTGTGTTTCAGTGAGAGGATCGGCTGGCGGCGGATTGCTCTTTCTAGAGGCCGGCGCGCGAGCGATGCGCGATTGGCGTATGAGCAGCCAGCCCAGGCTCAGCACGGATACAATCGACAGGGTCGCCACAGCTATCTGCAGAAACATCATCAAATGCCTATCGAAGCGCTGGGTGCGGGGCGGCGGATCCACTCAATTGGTCGCGGGCGATAGCTCATTATACTATACTGGCCCGGCTCAGGGCTAGAGGCTCGTTAGGACTGCTTTTGTGAGGTGTATCCGAATCTTCCCGGAAGCGCTCAGCGCCCAAGCACATCAGAGACTGTGCGAACCTCGAGGCCCATCTCGGCGAAGCGATCCAGGATCTGCGGCAGCGCCTCCGCTGTCGGCTGGCTGCCGCAGTGCGCCAGGATGATCGCCCCGCGCAGCTGCTCGCGCGTCAGCTTGGCGGTCACGCGCTCGAGCAGGAACGCGGGCGTCTTTGGCTCGCCCACCGAGTCGAGACTGTCCAGCGTCCAGTAGATGGGCAGGTAGCCCTCACCCTCCACCAGCCGCAGCACCCGCTCGTCGTAGGCGCCGAACGGCGGCCGGAAGAACGGCCGCGAGGTGGCTCCGGCGGTCTCCTGCAGCAGCGCCTCGGTGTCGGCCAGCTCCTTGCGAATCGCGGCGTCGCTGAGGTTGCGCATATCCGGGTGCGTAAAGCTGTGGTTGGCGATCTCGTGGCCGTCGGCGACGATCTCGCGGGTCAGCTCGGGGTTGTCCTTGATCCACGCGCCGGTCAGGAAGAAGGTGATCTTGGCGTTGTGCTCGCGCAGCGTCTTGAGTATGCCCGGCACCGGCTCGGCGCTCGCGCCGGCGTCGAGCGTCAGCGCCACCCAGGGATTCTCGTCGCGCCCGCGCTGCACGAGCAGCGGCTCGCTCTCAAGCTCGCTCGCTCGGCCAACCAGCTGCGGCACCACCAGCGGCCGGCCGAGCGGCGGCTCGCCGTCGAGCCGGTTGTAGTCGGCGATCAGCGCGGCCGTGCTGCCGCCGCGCGCCGCGATCGACTCAAGCGTCTCGCCCTCCGCCACGGCGTGCCCCGCGTAGCCGGCGATCGCTGCGGCTGGCTCGGCGGTTGGCGAGCTCGGCAGCGCCGTCCGGGTCGCTGTCGGCGCCGGCGTCCGGGTCGGAGGATCGACCGTCGGCGCAGGTGGATCGGTGGGCTCCTGCGCGGCGGCCGTCGGCGGCGCCTCAGTCGGCGTGACCGACGTCGATGCCACGATCGCTGTCGGCGCAACCGCTGTCGGCAGCACCGCCGGCTGCTGGGGCGATGACCCGCCGAGAGCGTCGTGCAGCAGCCAGCCAAGCGCGATGCCGGCCACAAGCGTCAGCGCGATCAGCGGCAGGCTGGTGCTGCGCGAGGATGTGGGTGGCTTCGGCTCCATACTTAGGGTATCACCAGCTCCTGCCCCACCCGCAGCGAGTCGGCCTGCGCCGGCGTGAGCTTATTGGTCTCGATCAGCGCCGGCACGGTGACATTGAACTGCCGGGCGATCGACGCGAGTGTGTCGCCGGCCTGCACGGTGTACGTGCGCGGAGCCGGCGGTGGCGGCGCGGTGGGCGCCTCGGTCGGCGCGGCGGTGGGCGCCTCGGTCGGCAGAGCTGTTGCGGTCGGCGCCGCTGTAGGGGTCGCCGTTGCAGGGATAGGTGTCGGCGTGCTGGCAAGCGTTCCGGCCGTCGCCGCGGTGCTCCCGGCCGTCGCCGCGGCCGTCCCGGCCGTTGGGATATCGGCCACGGGCGAGGGCAGCGCAGCCGCCGGCTCGGCATCTTCCGGCGCCGCGACCGGCAGCAGGATCGATAGCCCGCCGACCTGCAGGCTCGGCACCGCGCTGCGGACCAGCAGAAAGACGCTCAGCACCGCGATGCCGAAGATCAGCAGCGCCCCGCCGTAGAGCTGCCGGATCGCCAGTCGCGCCCCCAGCACCCGCAGGGTGGCTGCGCCCAGCACCGGCAGCGCCAGCGCGAGAAAGAGCAGAATGTAGATGATCGTTTGAGGCATCGCTATCCACCCAGCCAGAGGAAAGGAGACAAGGAGCTAGGATCTGCTTGTCTCCTTGTCTCCTTGTCTCCTTGTCTCATATCTCCCGGTCTGTTCGTCATCGTTCGACCATGCGCGCAACCGTCACGCCCTCGCCGCCGTCCGGCCCGCCGCCGCCAAACGACGCGACCAGCGGGTGTCCGGTCAGCACGTCGCGCACGATCTGGCGCAGCGCCCCGGTGCCCTTGCCGTGGATCAGCCGCACGTAGGGCAGCCCGGCCAGGTAGGCGTCGTTGAGGTAGCGGTCGAGCTTATCGGCCACGTCGGCCGCGCGCCAGCCGCGCATGTCGAAGTTCAGCCCGACATCCGGCGCCGCCGGCAGGCTCGCGCGCTGCGGCTCGGCGCGCCGCGGCTCAGACTTCGCCTTCCGCTCATCCTTGGTCTCGCGCCGCAGCTCGGCCAGGTCGGCCTGCATGCGGAACCCGCCGACCTGCACCTCGGCCGTGCCGTCCTCCTCGTCGATCGTCAGCACCTCGCCCGTCAGGCCGACCGAGCGCACCAGCACAGTGTCGCCCGGCTGGATCGGCCGCGGCGCGGACGGTGGCGCGACCGACGGCGGCGCAACGACGGCCGCCGCCGCCGCGGCAGCCTGCGGCTGCCGCGGCTGCTGAACCTCCTTCGCCTGGCTCTGCGCCGTCTGCAGGCGCTGCTCGGCCTCCTCCATCCACTGGCGCGTCAGCGAGACCGAGCGGAACTCGTCGCGCAGTCGCCGGAGCTGGCTGCGCACCTCGCGCAGCTCGTCGTCGATCTGGTCGCGCGCCGCCTGCCACTCCGCCTCGCGGCGCTGATCGAACTCGCGCAGCTGGGCCGCGAGCCGATCGCGATACTTCTCCGCGTCGGCGCGCAGATCCTCCATTCGCTTCAGCTCCTCGGCGCTGGCGGCCCGCTCGCGGTGGATGCCGGCCAGCAGATCCTCGACCTGAACATCCTCGTGCGCCATCATGCTGCGCGCCCGCTCGACCAGGCCCCCGTCGAGGCCCAGCCGCGCCGCGATCGCCAGCGCGTTCGAGCGGCCGGGGATGCCGACCGTCAGCCGGTAGGTCGGCGCAAGCGTCTCGACGTCGAACTCGACTGAGCCGTTCTCCACGCCCTCGGTCGCGTAGGCGAACGCCTTCAGCTCGGCGTAGTGCGTCGTGGCCACGCCCAGCACGCCCAGGTCGAGCAGCCGCTCGATGATCGCCCGCGCCAGCGCCGCGCCCTCGACCGGGTCCGTGCCGGCGCCCAGCTCGTCCAGCAGCACTAGCGCCGTCTCCGGCTCGCCCGACTCCCAGTCGGCCCTGGCCGCGTCGAGCGCGTTGAGGATGCGGATGATATTGCTCATGTGCGAGGAGAACGTCGAGAGGCTCTGCTCGATGCTCTGCTCGTCGCCGATGTCGGCGAAGATCTGCGCGAACACGGGCAGGCGCGCCGGCAGCGCCGCCGGGATGTGCAGCCCCGCCTGGGCCATCAGCGCCAGCAGCCCGGTGGTCTTCAGCGCCACCGTCTTGCCGCCGGTGTTTGGGCCGGTGATCAGCAGGATGCGAAACTCGCCGCCGAGGTAGAGATCGGTTGGCACGACTGTCGCCTGGTTCAGCAGCGGGTGGCGCGCCTGGGTCAGCACCAGTGGAGCAAGCGACGTCGGGCGTGTGGCGTGGTCGCCGCGAGATTCCTCAGGCACCACCTCTCTAACCCCGCGCCACTCGGCAATCTCCGGCTCGACACAGCGCAGCTCCAGCGCATATCTGGCCTTCGCGAAGGCCAGGTCGATCTCCGCCAGCGCCTCGACGCCGGCGACGATCTGCTGGGCGTGGCCGCCGACGCGATCCGACAGCTCGGCCAGGATGCGCGCGACCTCCTCCTCCTCGGCGAGCTGCAGCTCGCGCCAGCGGTTGTTCATCTCGACGATCGCCATCGGCTCGATATACAGCGTCGCGCCGCTGGCCGACTGGTCGTGCACCAAGCCGCGGATGTTCCGCTTGTGCGAGGCCTTGACCGGCACGACATAGCGGCCGTTGCGCACCGTGATGATCGGCTCCTGGAGCGAGTCGTTGTACGTCGTCGAGCTAATCATGTTCTGCAGCTTATCCTGCAGCCGGCCGAAGGCCACCCGCACCTCCGAGCGCAGCCGACCGAGCGTCGGGCTGGCGCTGTCCAGCACCGTGCCGTCGTCGCCGATTGTGGCGGCGATTGCGTCTTCCACTGCCTGCAGGTTCGGCAGGTGCTCGGCCAGCTCGCGCAGCAGCGGGAACAGCGTCGCCTCGATCTTGAGCAGCAGAGCCCGCAGCCGGCGCCCGCTGGAGAGCGTGCTGGCGATCTCGAGAAAGGTCGCCGCGTCGAGCACGCCGCCGCGGCGCGCCAGGCCGATCGGCCCGCGAATATCTCGCGCGCCGCCGATGGTCGTATCGGGCCGCTCGTCGAGCAGCCGGCGCGCCTCGCCGGTGATCGCCAGCCGGCGGCGGATCTCATACGGATCGGTGCTGGGGAGCAGCGCCAGCGCAAGCTCGCGCGAGGCCGAGAATGCGGTGTGGCGCGCCAGTCGGTCGCGAATTTTGGGGAACTCGAGCGTGTCGAGCGATTGAGCGCTAATTGGCATCTATTGTACTCGGAAAATCAGACCGGCTTCAGCCGGCAAGATCGGTCGCAAAAAGCCATAGATCAGCGGCAGCACATTGTTGCCGAAAAAGGCCACCAGGGTCGACGTGCGAACGCCGCCTTGGATCGAGATCACGAACGGCAGCGAGGCGCTCGTGGCCGGGCTGCGATACACGAATAGATCCTTCAGCAGGATCGCCAGCATGCCCATGATCAGCGCCGCCATCAGCAGCCCAAGGATGGTGCCGATGATCTTATCGATGAAATCCAGGCTCACCGGGACGCGCAGATAGCGAAACGTATACAGCCCGGCCATTGTCAGCAGCAGAAAGCTGAGCAGCATAACCGTGGCGAACGCCGTCACCTGTCCGACATCCGACGACGAGTTGAACCGGGCGCGGAAGAAATTGCCCAGCGCCTGAAAGTACAGGCTGGCCAGGACAATGCTCACGTAGAACGAGATGATCGCGATAAGCAGCTTGACGGTGCCTTGAAAAAAGCCAAGCGCCAGGCCACCGAGCAGGACCAAGATGAATATCAGATCGACACCGTTCATACAATCACCTCCGCATACACGATGGCGGTTTAGCACCGCCGTGCCATTATAGCACACGCCCGAAGACGCACGCGGCTGTGCCCCGCTGAGCGGTTCGCTCGCCGGATCGCTCCGCTCGCTGCCCCGCACCTGCCACAGGGGAGGAGGATAAGCACTAGCTGGGGCGAGGGCATCTAGCGCACCAGGACGCGCTCCACAAAAAAACCACCCCTTGCGGGGCGGTGCGGAGAGAGCGCAGCCGTGCGCGAGCGATCGACTTCTGTCAGGGGATAGAGAGAAACACAGTGCGGTGCGATCAGCGCACGGCGACAGTCGGCGGCGACCGCAGTGTCTCACCGGCCGCAAAGCCATGAGTCAGCGTTCCGAAGCTCACGAACCCCGTGCCCTCCGGCCAATCGTCCTGGCGCTTGAGGATGCCCGGCAGATCGTGGCTGAGCAGCTTCGCGAACTCCGCGCGCTTGGCGCTGTCTTGCTCGACGCCGACCTGGTAGCTGTAGAATCGGTTGAGCATCTCCAGCATCGATCCGCGCGTCAGCGTCACGTTGTTATCGATCAAAAACTGAACGCTGCGGTAGATCGCCCCGCGGCCGGTCGCGGGGTCGATATGCGTGTACAGGCTGGGGTCGCCCCGCCGCCACGCGATCTCGGCCAGCGATGTCATCGCCTCGACGGCGAACTGCGAGTAGCGCGCGGCCGCGCCGTACGGGTCTTCGATCCGTGTTGCGTCACACGTATATTGCCGGCGCAGCTCGTCGGGGATGCCGCCGTCGGGGCGGATCATCGACTTCGATCCGCTGCCGTCGCAGCTCGAAAGGCTAAACTCATTCAGCTTGCCATCGACCATGTCGAGGTGAAGCTGGAGCGCGTCGGCGTACATCGTGCGGGCGTCCACCTGTACGCAGCTGGCGATGTCGCCCGAGTCGCACGGGTGATCGGGGTCGACCTGGTAGGCGTCGCTCTGATCCTTGAAGACGCCCTGGACGTACAGCGGCGCCGCGTCGCCGACGTAGTCCGCGATCACCGCCGTGCTCAGGCGGCCCCAGGCGCTCCAGTTGTTCACGCGCGTATGCGCGGCATTGTAGGGGTACCGGACGATCACCGCGCCGAGCCATTTCTTGAGCGTTTGCGCGTCGGCGCTCTCGCCGAACGGCTTGTCTTGCCCGTACGGCGTCCAGTCCGCGAGCAGATCGGCCGCGTAGACAAAATTCTCGATGAACACCGCGATGTTCAGGCGCGTGTTGCGCAGGTAGCTCGATACCTGAATGTCGCGCTCGGGCATGCCCATAATCAGCGTGCGGGCCCGCTCCGCGTAGATCTCCGCCTGCGCCGGGTCGCTGTCCCGCAGCAGGTTGTAGGCGATCGCCCAGGCATAGACGTACTTTGAGCCGACCGACAGGTAGGCCGGCTTGTCGATGTCGTCGCTGAACTTGAGCGTGTCTGGAACCTCCAGGTCGCGCTCGTCGAGCGCCTTCTCGGCATAGTCGAGCTCGCGCTTCACGGCGATCTCATACGGCTCGCTCCCCGATCGAGCCAGCGCGGCGGTTCGTCGCAGCTCGTTGGGCGTCGTCAGGTAGCCGCGCGCCAGCGTCTTCAGGGCTAGGAAGTCGACATTCGCCAGGGCCGGCGCGGCCGTTCCGGTTGGCAGCGAGGCAGCCGGGCGCGGTTGTGGCGTCGCCTGCGGCTGCAGAGTCGCGGCGCCGGTCGTCGGAGCGGCGAGCGTGGGCTGCGCCGAGGGATTGGGCGCCGACGGCGGCTCGCCCGCGCATGCCGAGAGGAGCAGGCTCGCGAGCACGATTGCTGCACAGAGATAAGAAAGCGCCGCTTGGCGCCGGATCACACTATTCTGTAGATTCATAGCAAAACGTAGGGGCCTGGCGGCAAAGCCGGCCCCAGACCCCCACCATACACTGTAGGCACACAAGAGCCATATTGTGTCACACAGCTGCGGCCAGAGCAAACAAGGCATGCAGATCGTCGCGCCGCGCGATGCTGGCGCGCAGCACATTGACGTAGTGACCACGATCGAGTACATGGGGCGATAGCCGGGTCGACTCTTTAAGCGCGCGGTGCATCCAGCAGGTGTAGAAGAGCGGCTCGACGAACTGCTCGGGCACCCCAACCCGCGCGCAGTAGCGCGCCGTCGCGTCAACGAGCATCGACTGGAAGGGCGAGGGCGCCAGGAACTGCGGCACAAAGCCTTTCGTCACATCACCGGCGATTGCGGTGCGCAAGGACCACGCCCCATATGTGCGCACGAAATAGAACAGATCCCACAGCGGCATCCCCTGTGGCTCGGCGGCCTCCCAGTCCAGGAATGCGCTATGCCCCGCCGGCGTAACCACAGCGTTCCACGTTCCGGGGTCGCCGTGCTGAAACACCAGAGGGAAAGCACTCCGGCTCTCGCCAAGCGTCGCCACCTGCGCCTCAAGGAATGCCTGCTCCGTCTCGGTCAGCCGGTAGATCTCCACAAAGCGCCTGAGCAGCGATCCAAGCCCTGCAGCGACGTCGGCCGGCGTCGCGCCCGCGCGATCGGCCGTCTTCGCACCTAGCTCCGTGAGCCAGCGGATCGCGTCATGCGCGTAGACGCAGTCCGCCGCCGCGCTCGCGCGGCGCTCGAACGGTACGCCATCGACGATCGTCTCGCCCAGCACCGCCAGGTGATTGTGGTGGCCAAAAAACGCCACTTGCGGCAATGTCTCCCGGTCGCCGACCCCCATCTCCGCCAGCAGCGCAAGCGCGCGATGCTCGTTCTCCAGGCGAGGGTTGAGCGCCCGGTCACGGGTCATCTTGACGATATACTCAGGCGTCTCGTCCGCATGGTTGAAGAGAAACACCAGCACTTTGCGCGAGCTGTACTCGCCGCGCGCCGATAGGCCCCAGCGGTGATGCGCGATATCCACGCCGGCGGCGCTCGCAATCTCGCGCAGGTAGCGCGGCGGCTGCTCGGTCAGCCGCGACGGCGCGCCGCCGACCAGCACACCGTAGCGCCGTGCGACCCCGCCGAGCAGCGTGCTCCCAATGAGCTGCTGCTCCGCGCCGTCGAAAGCTCCCTGGACCGTATTGAACAGTGAGGCCAGCGTCGTCCGAACCGCGCGCTTGGCGCGCGTCTTCAGGCCACGCTTGGACTTACCCCGCGGAGCTGCCGTAGGCCCCTGCGGGCCGGGCGCCGCGCCGCCGCGTGCCTGCGGCTGCAGATTTGCACGAACGGCGTGCTTGAGCGCGCTCAGGTTGACCGAGCGACTCGTCAGGCCATGCCGCAGAAAGTACTCGATCGTCGCCTTGTCCTGGTCCGGCACCGCTGTGTGCATCTCGCCGCCCAGCGGCGTCAACCAGAAGCGCTGCGCCTCACCCAGCACGGCAGAGAGGCGGCGGATCGCATCTTCTCGGCCCAGCACGCCGTTGTGCTCGAAGTACAGCAGTCCTTCCGGCTGCAGCACGCGCTGGAGTTCGGCCACCGCGATCGGGTCGCGGGCCAGGCTGCGCAGCGCCTCGTCGGTGACGAGCACGAGTGAGGCGCTGCCATCAGGCAGCACGCTCGCGCCCTGAACCATTCGGACGTTGAACAGGCGATATTTATGGCTAATCTCGGCGACTTCCCGAGAGATCGACTCGCCCTCGGCCAGCACGAGCACCTCGCCCGCCATCCGAGCGACCGCAGCAAGGCTCGCGGGCGCCACCAGGCCAAAACAGACCACCCGATCGAGCGCGAAGTCCGGCAACAAGAACAGCCAGTTCGCCCCTGCGACCTCGCCCTTGACATTGGTGCCAGGCACGAACTCGGTTGTCAGCGTTGTATCGAGCATGCGGTTCGCCCTTTCTACTCCCCAAACACCCGCCGTACCAGCGGGATCTTCAGCAGCTCCGGAAACGTCTGCCCGATATTCAGCGACTTTCGATTTATTCCCACGACTACGGCCGCCACCGCCGCGGCGATCGCAAAGCTGATGTAGATGTACGGCTGCTTCGGCGAATAGTTGGCCGGCAGTACGGTCTGCAGCAGCAGCAGGCCCGCCGCGCCCACGGCGATGCTGATGTAGACCTTGAGATACCGCTTCTCAAACAGGCTGATCCCCGTGCCAAAGCGCAGGCCTGTCTGCTTGAGAATATTGTGCAGTATCATCGTGCCACATGTACCGCAGGCTGCGCCAAGGGCGCCAAAGCGGGGTATGAGCAAAAGATTGATCACGACGTTAATAACCGCGGCGAAGATATTGATCGCCACGATGTATTTCAACTTGCCATATACCTTGAGCGTCAGCCCATTGAAGCCAAGCGCGGCATTGAAATAGTAGCCAAACGACAACAGCGACAGGATGATCGCCGATTCCTCGTAGCGCTGCCCATACAGCAGCACAGTCAGCGGGTGCGCCAGCGAGAAGGTCATTGCAAAGATTGGGAACGAGAACATTGATACCCAGATCGCCGTCTGCCAGTACAGGCTGTTGATGCCCTCGCGGTCGTTCCGTGCGAACAGACGCGACGCGATTGGGGTGAACAGCAACGTGAAACTCTGCAGCACGAACTGATTGAGCACCGCCGCCGGCTGCACAACTCGAAAGGCGGCAACCTCGGTCGTATTTCGGAAATGCTCCAGCAGCACAGCGTCCGACGAGCTCATCAGCACGAACACCAGATCTGAAGTGAGCAGCGGTATGGTAAAGGCAAACACCTCGCGCACCGGAAAAACCAGGCTGCTGAGGCGAAAGTGATTAAAGAACTTCTGCTTGCGCAAAACACGAACGAGCACTGTGATATATACGGTAACACCGAGAGCGCTAGCGAACAGATAGCCGCCTGCTAGAAAGAAGACATCGCTACCGCTGCCGATGAGCACGAGCACGACCGACAGCTTAAGGCCCGGTGCAAGGATATACTTGCGAAAGAAGATCGAGCGCGGACTCGCGAAAATTGCCGTCAGGCCCTCGATCAGATCATCAAGCGCCTCCATCGGTGCCATACCGATCAAAATCAGCAGCAACGACAGCACCAGTTGCTTGTTCGTCTCCTGATTGCCGAGCAGTGACTGTGAAATTAATCCCTGAAAAATGTATGCCAACAAGACCACACACAATCCAAGTGATATGACTGTGCCGAGCACCATCAGCATAGTGCCGAACATGCGATCGTAGTCTTTGCGCTCGTGATAGATCGGCACGAATCGAGTAATCGCGCGATCAAGGCCAAAGGTCGCAAGTGTTTGACCAAGGGTAACAAATGAGAGCGCATAGGCAAACGCGCCATAGTTCGCCTTTGTGAGATGATGGACGATGAGCACCTGGATACCGAACGTCACAGCCATCGAGAGAGCCCGGCCGACCAACATCAGGCTCGAGCCACGGATCTGGCGGCTGGTCGAGCTATGCTTCTCGCGCGGCTTGGTCTCAAGCGGCACTGCTTCTATTGATGGATTTGACGAGGGTGTTGAGGCGGTTTCCATCTACCTTGTATCCCTTTTCTAAGGTGTGGCCCTGACGAAGCGTTGTTACGGCCCCTCCTAGCAAAGTCGGCGATCGGTGCATAGGCCGGCCGGGCGAAAGCAAACTTAGCGCGCTAGCGCCTCGTCGCCGGCAATGCGAGCAGTCGGTGCGGCTTGCTCCTCGATCGCTCGCGCGGCAGCCTTTTCCTGCCGCTCCGAGAGGTACAGCACCGCGCCAGCCAAGGCCATGATCAGCCAGAAGTAGCGAATAAATGCGAAGTGTAGAAACAGCCCGGTCGTAAGATACGTCACGATCGAGAGCATGTACGCCGTCGCCATATTGCTGATCTCTGGTTGGTCCTTGGCCCAGCGCTTGCGGGCGCGCGCCAGGTTACGCAGCGTCACGTATAGGATGTACAGGAAGCAGCCGATTCCAAGCAGGCCGGTTTCAGCCGCAATGCTGAGGTACAGGTTATGCGCCTGCCGATCCTCGTTCAGCGTACGCAGCCCCACCAGCTCCGAGTAGTCCTGGTAGTAGTTGGGGAACAGGCCCGGCCCGACTCCCAGCACCGGATGGTCGAGGAAGACGTACAGCGCGGCGCCCATCTCGGTAAGCCGGCTCCGCGTCGCGCCGTCGGAGCTCGCCACGCTAGTATCGGCAGTGTCTGAGAAGAGCCCCGCGAGATCCTGCAGCGACGTCAGGCGCTGACCATACTGCGGCACCGCTGCCAGCAATAGCACAAGGCCTACGATGATAATCGCGACCTGATAGATCTTGATATAGCGCATGAAGACCATGATCGCCAGCATCAGCACAAAGCCGACCGCCGCCCCGCGTGAGAAAGCCAGCACCGCGCCAAGAGCGATCAACGCTGTCAGCATACCTGCGAGGACCCGCATCGTGAGCTTGCGCTCGCCCCACACGCGGAACATGCCGAGCGGCACCAGCATCAGCATCACTTGTGCGTAGCGGTTCTTCTCGCCGATCTGCCCGGCCAGGCGCCACTGCGTCTCGCCGCCGCTGAGGCTCTGCGGATCGGTGCTGAACTGCGCCAGGCTCGGCTGGGCAAACCCCCAGTAGTTGTTGTCATACGTCCGCGTCAGCTGCTGGTAGAGCGACAGCCCGCCGATCAGCGCGCCGGCGATCAGCAAGGTCCATGTCGCCCGATGCAGCACCTTCGGCGTCCGCACTACGTTGGTGATCAAAAAGAACAGGCCGAGCCCTTCCAGCAAGAAGGTCTGCAGATTATCAATCGCCGTAGCGACATATTCCGAGAACAGCGTTCCGATCACCTGGACGGCCAAAAACAGAAAGATCGGGAGGAGGATCGGATTGATGATGATCTTCTCGCGCCTGATGATCAGGTAGGTCGTGAGCGGGAAGACCAGCAGCGCCGGGAGCGCACCGCCCACCAGGCTCGGCACGTTATGGAATTTGACTGCGATGACGGCCGCGTTGGTGAAGAGGACGAAAACCACGACCATAGTCGCGAGATTCGGCCATGCCAGAATCGCGAGCGTCAGCAGCAGCGCGAGCACGCTCGTCACCGCAAGCCAGGGCTGCCCAATCGCGATCAGGGCCAGGCCGGCTCCCACCAGCCCCACCAGGATCAGCGGCAGGTTTCCACGCAGCAGTGGATGGCGCTCGGCAAGCCTATCGATACTCAGCATGAGCAAAACTCCTCTCTTCTCTCCCGAAGGCCGGTGAGCGGCCCTAGTTCGAAATGACCGTGCCGCGATCCGACACCGGTGCCGCCTGCGGCGCGGACTCGGCAGCCGACGCGACTCCGCTGGGCTCCTGGCGCTGCGGCTCCCAAAAATCGATCCGGTGGCCGCGGATCAGATTGATCGCTGCGATGAGCGAAGCCACGTTAACCATACAGAAGAAGAAGGGAATTGTAAAGACCTTCAGCCGGCCCAGGCGGCCGTTGCGCAGAAGCCAGCCCAGCAGACCACATCCATAGAACGCCAGCTGGAGCGCCGTAGCTGCCTGATAGACAATGCCCTGGCTCCACAGCAGCGGGCTAACCAGCAGCAGCAACAGCAGCGGGAAGACGACCAGGCGCCGAAGCACCTTGTGTGAGAAGAGCTGAAGCGCGTAGAACCCGTATCGTAGCGGGTTGAGCAGCTCGCGCCGGACCACCAGCACGCCTCGCAGGCCGCGCGTCATCACGCGCACCTTGCGGCCAAACTCGACCTTGCCTGTGCCGGCAACCGGCTCGTAGGCAATTGCGTCGGGGGCGAACACGAGGCGGTAGCCCTGCACAATCACATCCGTGGAGTTGGCAAAATCGTCGGTGACGCCGACAGGCACGCCGCGGAAGAGCGAGCGACGGATCGCATAGATCGCCCCGGTCGCGGAGATCGCATTGCCCGACTTGCTCTGGGACTGCTTCAGCTTACGATCGAAGCCCCAGTAGCTCTTCTCGCCGTCGCCGCTCAGGCCTTCGCTCTGCTTGGATAGGTAGACCTGGTTGCCGGCCACCCCGCCAACCTCCGCATCGGCAAATGGGCGTGCCAGCGCGCGCAGGGCGCCGGGCGCGTACATGCTGTTCGCATCCGAGAAGACCAGAATCTCGCCATGCGATGCGGCCACGGCCGCATCCAGCGCCGGCGCCTTGCCCTGGCGCTTCAGCGCCAGCAGCGTGACGTTCTGCGCAGCATAGCTCTGAACAATCTCGTTGGTCCCGTCATTCGAGCCATCCGAGGCGACGATCACCTCAAGCCGATCGCGCGGATAGTCGAGCGACAGAAGATTGTCGAGCTTCGCGCCGATCCCGGCAGCCTCATTGTGGGCCGCGATCACCATGGTCATCGACGGAGTTATCTCGGCGGTCTTGAACGGCCGGCGCACCAGGCGCCCACGAACAAAGACCAGCGCCGGGAAGAACACATAGGTATACAGGATCACAGCGACCGCAACCCAGAACAGGATCTGTGTCATTGTGCCCCTCCTATCATCAGTTCAGAGAGCTTCGACGTAGTAGCGGCAAGATCGAACTCACGGAGCACTTTGATCCGGCCAGCCCGGCCCATCCGCCGGCCAAGCTCGGGGTCGCGCGCCAGTCGCTCCAGCGCGTCGGCCAGGGCAACGGGGTCTTCCGGGGGGACCAGTAGGCCGGTCTCGCCATCCTGCACCAATTCCGGAATACCCGAGATGCGGGTCGAGACGACCGGCACCTCGCAGGCCAGCGGCTCCATCAATGCGACCGGGATGCCCTCCATCTTGCCCGATTTGGTGATGATGCTGGGCAAAGCGACGACGTCGGCCTGACCCAGCATTCGCACCACTTCGTCGCGTGGGCGTCCGCCTTCGAGCCGCACATGTCCAGCCAGGCCGGCCTGCTGGATCTGCGCCTCCAGAGCTGCGCGTGTCTGCCCCTCGCCAATAAAATGGCAGACGAAATCGAGGCCGCGCTGCTTGAGCAGTCGACACGCTTCGACCAGGTAGGTCTGGCCCTTCTTCTCCTCAAGCGAGCCGACGCAGACGATGGTGAAGGGGCCGCTGCCGGGTGCTTTCTGGCGGGGCTGGAACATCCGTAGATCGACGCCGCAATGCACGACAATGATTTTGTCACGAACATCTTCGCCGCAATGCTTGATGATGAACTCTTTGTTATATTCAGAAATGGCCACGACAAACGCGGCTGCCCGTACTTTCTGCTCCAGCATATGCTGATCCACGTACAGGTCGTGCGCGTGTACCGTAAAGCTGAAAGGGATACCGGTGAGACGATGAACCACCAGCGCCGCCACAGTCGGGTGATTGGCGAAGTGAGCGTGGACATGTGTGACGCCCAGCTGCTTCATCTCGTAGGCAAAGCGAGCAGCCTTGGGAATATTGCCCAGACCGCCAAGCATATAGTTGGCGCTGCCCAACGTGCCGCGGAAGATTTCCCACCACAGCCGAAGATACGCCCCCGGCTGCGCTCGCAGAAAGTGCAGCTGGGCCTTGAGAATAGACAGAGACACGATCGGCAAGTAGTGCGCGCGCTCGACAAACGGCTTTGCCTCGGGGTGCACCACGCTAGCGCGCTCGTTGATCAGCGGAAACACCTCCACAGCCACACCCTGCTGCTGCAGTGCCAGCATCTCGTAGAGCACGAATGTCTCGCTCAGCTTGGGAAAACGCGACATGATATAGGCTACTTTGAGCCTGGACGTATTGCGCGACCGCCCAGCATGCCCGGCCTCGCGCTTTTCAAGAAGATGCTCGGTTGTGGCCATTGTCTCGCTTCCTCGTAAACCAGTCTTCACACCACTATCTACCATTTAAATGAACCTTCACGTACTCTTGAAGGTTACTTTGATGAGAACATTGTCATTAGGGAACTCTCAAAACAACAACGTTTCCGTACTTTACAATTCGGGTTAGGGTCTGGGGCCGCGCAGCCACCCCAGCCCTCCACTTGGGGAGGAGTGGCGGGGTCTTCGACCCCGCCACTCCTCCCCAGGCGGAACAGATATGTATTCGAACGTCCCTTATTTGGCGCGCTTGAGCCCGGTCTCGGCCGGCGCGATGACCGGCTTCTCCTGGGCCGCCAGCCTGCGATAGTTCAGCCAGACAAACAGAAGCAGCGCAAACGCCAGGCATAGCTCCGGCCACTCGGCATACCGCGTGATCGTAAACTCCGAGTCACGCAGGAACACAAACCGGAGCAGCTTATAGCTGAAAAGAATGAAATAGCTCGAAATATTGAACAGCGGCGGGACAAACAGGTAGTTCGCCTGGTCCCAGCGGCGCTCGAAGTGATATTTCCGATTCGCGAAGTACGAGCCCATTCCAAACACGCCGGCCAGGAACAGCACGACGTTGAACGTATCTTGAATGATGCGAATGTTATGTACGGTAATCTCGCCCTGGTGATTGATCTCCCTCAGCTCCTCGGGTGTCTGCAAGCCAAAGATGCGCTGACCCCACGCGATCTCCTCGCCCGCGATGAAGAAGCTCGCCAGCGCAAAGCCGAGGAACAGCAGCGACTGCCACTTATGCCCGGCCTGAAAGCGCTTGACCGCCACTCCAAAGCCGATCAGGCTCGCGCCGGCGTAGCAAACGAACTGCGCCCATTCGATCGGCCCATCCTCTTTGGTGAGCAGATCATAGAAATGTCGGTTCACCCGCGCCGCCGCGACAAGAATCGCTCCCAGGATCGGCAGCCAGAAGATCCACCAAGCGACCCGCGGCGTCACTTTCCAATCTTTCGCCGACTCTCCGATCAACGTAACGAGACGCCCCATGCCAGTACTCCTTCCAGATAGCAATGCGACAACGTGCCTATTCCCTCACCTTTATTTTTTGGGTGCCAGCCCGGTCGGCGTACCAGCGCCGGACGTTTTGTCGCGCGGGGGCGGCAGATGAGACGTCTGCTCCCGGCGTATGGCGAGCTGGCTGTAGATCGAATCATAGCTTGCAGCGCATGCGTCCCATGTATAGCGCCGCATCACCAGATCGCGTCCGGCCGTACCCAGGCGCTGGCGCGACTGTGGATCGCGTAGCAGTGTGAGCAGCGCCGAGGCAAAAGCCGCTGGCTCATCTGCGATCAGCAGATCGTGTCCCGATACGACCTCAAGCGCCTCGATCCCCAGCGTGGTCGACACAATTGGCCGGGCCATCGCCATCGCCTCCAGCACCTTATTCTTAATACCGCTCCCGCTGACCATCGGGCAGATCACCACGGCCGCCTGCGCCAACCACGGGCGCAGATCGTCGACCATACCGGTAACAGTGACCATTGGGTCGGCGGCCAGCGCTGCGATCGATGGGGCCGGGTCGCGCCCGGCGATCACGAATCGTATCGATGGATGCTCGCGACGTGCCAGCGGCAGGATATTGTGGTAGAAATGCAGGACGGCGCTAACGTTCGGCGGGAACGACATAGCCCCAAAGAACAGGATCGTGTCCGGCTGCTCGGGCAGATCCAGCGGCGAGAAATACGCGGTGTCAACGCCATTCGGCGTGACGTAGACCGGAACATCGGGGGCGAGGGAGCGGATCACCTCAGCGTCGGCATCAGCGACTGTCGTGCAGGCGTGGAACTGTCGCACAGCCTGGCGCTCCATCAGGCGCGCCGAGAATGCGCGCACCTTCGTCTGAGGGGCGTTCGGGCGCACGCGCCGCGCCGCTTGCAGACTCTCGGAGTCGACCAGCTCCAGCAGCTTCGCAGGATGCTTGATCTGCCCGACGATAGCAGCCATCGGAAGCTGGCGCGTGTGGATCACGTCGAACGAGCCGGAGCGAAGCACGCTCGTCACGCGATCCTGAAAGGCGCGCGCAGCGGCGACATCCATCGACTTGCCAAATGCCAGGCCCAGGCGAGCAAGCGAGGGTTCGATCAACCCCGCCAGCGCCGCCACTGGTCGCTCGCGCGGCACCAGGTGTACCGTGTCGAACAGGTTAGACAATTCGGCCTGATAGCGATCGAGCTCGTGCGCTGGCGATGGGCAGATGATCGTAAGATGATGGTGGCGCAATCTCCGAAACAAATGCTGACCAATAAGGGCATTGCCTTGCAGCAGATTGCAGGGCGGTGAGCGATCGATAACTAGAATGTTCATGACAAGCCCCGTTTCAGTACGAGCAATACATTTTTCCGCATCCAGTACTCGTCATGCTGGAATGACGGATAGCGCGAGAGATTTGTAGCCGCGAACTGCAGCCAGTACAGAAGGACAACAGCGTGCAAGAAATCAGCGCTTTTCGGAAGTCCCAACTGTTCAACCGTCTCGTCTATCAGCGATCGTTCTTGGGCATCGAAAGCTGCGGGCAACAGATACGCTACAACCTCTTCGCCAAGCTCGGTCCGGTGCTGCATCTTGCGGGTATAGGCCAGAAAATGAAGAACGTCGACAAGCGGCAGCTGATGCGCTGAGGCGCGATCCCAGTCGACGATGCCACTCAGCGATCCATCTACCGGGCAGACCAGAATATTGCCAGGCCAGTAGTCGCCATGCGTCCAGGAAAACGGCAGCTCGCGCCCAAGCAGCTGCCGGCGCAGCAGATCCTCGATCGCCTGCAGCTGCTGTGTCAGCATCGGCGCCTCGGGCCAGCGCGGCGCGAGCTGGCGCAGCTGTGCCAGCTCGCCGCCCACAAGCTCCCGGAATACAGGCTCGTCCACCACAAGCCGCTGCGCGGTCGCCAGATGCAATTGGCGGATCGCAGCGACCGCGTCTGGTTTCAGCGAGTGTGGCTCGTTACGGGTGCGCACAAGCTCGTTCACTGCCAGGCCGGGCAGCGCAGTCTCCAGGTAATATGCCTGCTGCTCGTACTCGCCCCACGTCAGCGCGCTGGGAATCAGCCTGCCCACTCCGCCCAAATCAGGCAGCTGGTGCAGACTCATCACTACTTGCCGATGGCTGGTGGTGCTTCGCTCCGCATCTGGCGTAAGCGGCAGCTTTAAGATCATCGACGCATCGGCTGCACCCATCTTGCCGACCAGCAGCACGACCACGTCGCTGCGCGTCTGGAGCGCCTTGGTAATTACCGGGGTCTCGCCGTCGAAGTCGATATGGCCATCTTTGGTCAATCGATCTAGCAACCGGTAAGCAAAAGCAGTATAGCGCTCGAGCGCCCTTCGCTCGAGATGGCGCGCCCACGGTCGCTGCACATGCCGCAGCAATCGATGAAAGCGTGTCGTGCGGATAGCCAGCTTGATCATGCACCCTCTCCACTCTGTAAGCTTGTGCCGCTCCGCTCTCACTGCTCATCAGACTCAGTCAGACGTAACAAGGTGGAGGTTTAGGAACTGCGGCCCTCGAGAGAGGCCTCTGGTGGCTACGTGCGCCACGGCCACTCCTCAACATAGAAAAAGCCGCTCCGGGCCAATCGGTTGACATGGGAGCTACTGCTGCCGAAGATGGCTTGCATACCCCCGCCAGATCAACGAGGTGACCGCGCGGCGGACCTGATCTGCATCGCGCGTAGCATCGACGATGATCATCTGCGGAAGAAACTTCTGCAGGCCCAGGTAGTGCTGGCGCTGCTGCTCCAAAATCGCGGGGCTATGCTCGCCTTTCCGCGCGAAGAGCACCTCGCCGGGCGCATCGAGGTAGACGACCAGGTCGGGCTTCGGGGCCGCGGCAGACAAGAGCCAGCGCCGCGCGCGCGATTTCAGCGAGATCTTCTTCGACTTGCTCGACGGCGAGTCATACACGTAGCGATCGAAGAGCACCAGACGGCCGCGGATCATATGGTAGTAGCTCACGCCGTAGCGATACCACTGCTCGGCCATGTTGTTGATGAAACGCAGGCCGCGTGCGAACATCCAGGCGGGCAGGCCGCGCGAGCCAGCCGGTCGCCTCGCCTGCGCCTGAATCCAGCGTGTCGTGGGAAGGCCGACCGTGCTGGCCTCGATATTCGACCCCATATAGATATAGCGGCTCGGCAGATAAAACGTGCGGGTCAGCTCGGTCGCCAGTGTCGTCTTGCCGCCGCCATCGGGAGCCAGAAGCGCAACCGTCAGGGCGCGCGGCTGCAGGATACCGGCGACGCGATCGAGCTTGCGCAGGACGCGGCCGCGCAGCACCCGCCCCAACACGCGGATCTTCTGACTACCCGCGAGACGCCGCATCACGGCAGGGCGCTCGGCGAGCAGATCGTTCCAGGCAGCGCCGGCGATCAGCGCCTTCAAGCGCGGCCAGGCCATACTCGGCGACCAGTAGAGCTGCAGCTGCTTTGTGAGGTAGGCTTCATCTGCCACCTCGTGGCAAAGGGCTTGCAGCCGCTCCCGCCGATTCGGCGCAAAGGCTCCTTTGTCCAGCATGCAGTGGAGCAGCAGCGCGACCAATTCATCTTCCGGAGCGGGAATGAACGTAGGCCCTCGGCGGCGCCTGCGCGCAAGACATGCGGCCGCCAGATCGGTCCTGATCGACGGGATGGGCATCCCGTAGCTCACATCGGTCACTATATCAAGCTTTAGCCAATGATCGGTCGGCTCGTCGTAGGCGACGAAGAACTGATGTGGCGCGCGCCCCCAGCTGAGGAGCTGAACGAACCCGAGCCGGCCCAAGGCAGCTCGCAGCCGCCCAGCCTGACCCTCTCGGACGAGCAGATCGACATCGGCCCCAGCGGCCAGATCATCAAGTTCTTCGTACCCACGCAGCAAGCAATAGTCAACGTTTTCTTGCTCTAACTGTTGAAAGACCTGAAGCAACAAAGTATGCATCGATGATGCCTGTCTCTACGAATGCTGAAAACGGCATGTGTGGTAGCTCAGGGGCACTGTGAGCTGACAGCTTGGGGAGGTGAGAGCAACAACCTTATAAGCCCCACTATGAGGTCTGGAGCGGACTTCTCCGCTCCAGATCTCACTAGACCAGAAAGGCCTCAGCGGGAATTCTTATTGCGCCCTGGGCGGATGCGGATCTTACTGCCCTGAGCCGACGAGAGATGCCCGTTGGTGTGGTTGAACAGATCGGTGTCGGTCGAATCCTCACCCTCGACTTTCGCGTAGAAAGCGACCGGCTCTTCGGCTGCGCTATCCCAACCAGCTTCGTCGATCTGGACAAGCTCATCGCTTTGCACGGCAACATCAGCGCTCGCAGCTGGTTCGCTCGCCGCCTCAAAGGACGATGTATCGAGCACCATCGTGGCCCGATCAGACGGCTCTTCGGCCCGAGCTGATGCAGCGGCGTAAGGATTGCTGATATCCAGATCTTCCTTAGCCTCAGCATCCATAGCAGTGACCTCGCCGACAGAAGGGCTTGCCGGCTGCGCCGGCGCAACGGCTGGGCCGCTGCCGCCCTGGAGCCGCCTGACGATCGAGCTATCGGACAGATCAGACTCCAGAGGCTCGCGCTGGCCGCTGCCAAGCGCCGGAAGGTTACGCTCGCGCCCAGGCAGAGCCGGGACATCGAGATCCATCCGCTTTGCGGCAAAAGTCGGGTAGTACAGGTATGCCGGCCCAGCCTTCACACGGTTCAACACCGTGCCAATCACGCGGGCGCCCACCAGCCGAAGGCTCTCGATCGCGTTGATCGTGTTCTCGCGCCCGGTCGAGCCGCTGCTTACCACCAGGAGAACGCCATCCACCTGCGGCGCCAGCCCCAGCGCGTCGGAATACCACAGCGGCGCGCTATCGATCAGCACCACATCGGCGCGAGCCTTACACTCCTGGATCAGGCGGTACATCCGCTGCGAGCCGAGAATTTCCGATGAATTCAGCGCCTGGCCGCCGGCCGGAACGATCGCCAGACCAGGGACCGAGGGAACCGGAATCGGCTCGGGCATACGATCGATGTTGCTGAGCAGGCTGGAGAGGCCCTCCTGCTCGGGCAGCCCGAACATGGTGGCAATCTGCGGCCGGCGCAGGTTCGCGTCGATCAGAATGACCTGCTTCTCAGCGCGAGCAAGCACGACCGCGAGGTTCGCCGCGATGTCGGTCTTGCCATCTCCACGGGACGGGCTGGTGATCAGCAATGATGGAAGATGGCGATCGGTCCCCGCGATTTGCAGGTTGGTACGAAGGATGCGGAAGCTCTCGGCCGCTAGCGTTTCGGGGCTCGCCAGCGTGACGAGCTGCATCCCATCGGAGCCGCGGAGCTTCTTGTGGCGCGCGAGCCCGCCGAGATACGTCAGGCCGGTGACCTTGCGCAGCATCTCGGGGGTATAGATCACATCGGTCGAGTACTCCAGCAGCATCATCGCCGCCAGGCCGAGCACCAGGCCCGCGATCACGGCCGCCAGCACATTGCGCTGGATGTCGGGGGCGATCGGAGTCGTCACAGGCACAGCGGCCTCGACCAGTGTAATCTTATTGACGTCGCTGGTCTGCAGCAGCTGAGAGAGATCGCTATAGGACCGCTGGGCGGCCGCGAGCTGCGAGCGACGCTCGTCCAGCCGGACAATCAGCGCGCGCTGGCTGGTCGCCTCGGTGGTCTGCTGGAGCTGATTGATCAGCTGGTCGATCTCCGCTTGAATCGAGCGAATGGTCTCCTGCAAGCGCAAGATCTGGGCTTCGGCGTCCTGGCGGCGCTGCACCTGCTTGCTCGACGGGCCGCTGGGGCTACGCTCGATCAGCACGTCGCCGATAGCATTCGCGATGTTGGCGGCCACAATCGGATCGTTGGCATTCGCGCGAATGCTCAGGATCTGCGTGGTGTCGATCCAGGTCCCATTGACTTGCGATGCCAGCGTGTCGGGGTCGGTATCAAGCTTCAGCTTGTCGATCACGCTCTGAGCCACGGGCCGGCTTGTCACCAGCGAGTCGTAGGTTTGGCCGATCTGAGTGCTGGCACGGAGGTCATTGGTCGTCACATTCGGGTTATCCAGCGCCGGGCCAATCAGGTAGCGTGCACGCGACTGATAGATCACAGGTAGCCGCGAGGAGTACCAGTAGCTGGTAATACCAGCCAGGACTGTGCACAGCAGCATGATCCATCCCCAGCGCCGTAGGATCGCAAAGTAGTGCTTGAGCTCCATAAAAACCTTTCCTCCGTCGAGATGGAGTTAGCAGATCCGTGCCAACCCTTCTCCTTGTCGCTCACTCGAGCGGCTGATACTTCTTGGCGCTGGCTCAACGCCCTAGAGTGTATCGTCAGTCATACGATGATAAGCCAGCGCCCACAAGGCAACC
Source organism: Candidatus Ribeiella danica (assembly GCA_016717335.1). GTDB lineage: Bacteria > Chloroflexota > Chloroflexia > Chloroflexales > Roseiflexaceae > Ribeiella > Ribeiella danica. The sequence goes on along the minus strand of JADKFS010000019.1, from coordinate 343,766 downwards.
AAATCAATAAGTCGAAATCGACGCTTTCTTCGAGCACGCTCTAGTACGCACCCTCGCCGACAAACACCTGCGCCACCGTCCGTACGACGATGCAAACGTCCATCCAGATGCTCTGGCGCTCGATATAGGCAATATCCAGCTTCAACCGCTGATCGAAATCCAGGTTGCTGCGACCACTGATCTGCCAGAGGCCAGTGATGCCGGGGACAACCTCCAGGCGCTCGGTGTGCCACAGCCGGTAGGTCTCGGGGGCGAACGAGGTCGGGCGCGGCCCGACCAGGCTCATATCTCCCTTGAGCACATTGAGCAGCTGCGGCAGCTCATCGAGGCTGGTCTTCCGCAAGATTTTCCCGACCCGCGTGATGCGCGGATCGTTGGTGATCTTGAAATCGGGCCAGGTCAGCTCGTTCAGGTGAGCGTACTTAATCTTCAGCTCTTCGGCGTTGGGCACCATCGAGCGAAACTTATACATCTTGAAGCGGCGCCCGCCCTTGCCAGTGCGGAGCTGGGTAAACAGCACCCGCCCCGGCGAGTCAAGATACACAAGCAACGCGACAAGCAACAGCACCGGGCCCACGAATGGAGCGATCATCAGGCAGAACGCGATATCAATCGCTCGCTTGACAAAGTGATAAGCCTTGCCCCGGATCAGCCGGTGCTGCGGATCAATCGCCAGATACCAGGGGCCTGACGTTCGCGATCGATTTGTCGTCGTGAAATCCTGTACCATTGCGCAACTCCTTTATCGCCCACATCCTCCCGTGAGCAGCTCTCATTTCTCTGTTTCACCACCATCACCAGAGAAACCTCGTACCCTCCCACCCTACGTATCGGCCGTCCCGGTAGCCACTGTCGGCTCAGATTGGGCGCGGCGGTCGGTGGACGTCTCTGTCTCACGGCGCAGTTTGTCGGTAGCTTTGTGGACCAGCTCCTCGGAGGTTAGAGCTGTCTTTGGAAAATCAGCGATATGGTAGCGAAACCGTAGCCCAAGGTTCTCCTCGACCTGATGTGAGAGTCGTGTTAGCAAGATCTCAACCTGATCGCCTGGCGTTTCGGGCGCGAGGAGCAGGAAATGCCCGTCCTCGGTGTGGTGCGCGACCGCATCGGTCTCGCGGGTATGCTTCGTCAAGAAAACCCCGAACTGGACCTGGACGTAGCGCTTGATCAAAGCCGCCTGGGCATCGCGGACCGCGCGGTGCAGAGCCGCCTCCGACGTCACCGGGTCGAGCTCGATCGCGGCCAGGCTCATCGGATGCTGGTGGCGGCGCGCGCGGCCCAGCTCGGTTCGTATGCGCTCCTGCATTTGATTGTATTCAAGTACGCCGGAGCGGCCCTTCGGCAGCGAGATCGCCTCGACCGCGTGCTCGAAATCCTGCAGGCCGCGGTTCACAAGCCACGCCAGGCCCATTGTTACCAGCAGCGCGACGACTTCGGTGACCGTCAGGTATTTGTGGTAGCCCTGGAAGACCGGCGCCGGGCTAGCGAGCTTCAGGATGATATACGCCGCGAAAATACCGCCGCCCAACACATACATGACGCGTCGCCCCATTGGGACGAGAAGAAACAACGCAGTTGCCGTCGCCGCCAATATATAGAAAGAGGAGGCCAGGTTGACGTTGGTCCCTTTCTCGAAATCGAACCGCTCAATATTGAAGAGGAGGCTTAGCCACAAGACCACTAGGGCTATTCTCCACCGCATTGACTTCATAGCCATCTTTCCCTTCTGTCTTTAGGACGTCCTGGTGCAACGAAATGGCTTCAGGCTGGTGTGCAAAACCACGAGAGGGCCGCGTCGATCCGCTTGCAGAACGCTGATTGTGCTCCACACGCACATCGATGTGCGGCCGACAATGTTAAGAGGACACAATCCTCAATTATGATAGGATTAACGATTAAATCTCGAATGAAGGAGGAGGGGGGCCACATAACAAATTTGTTATTCAGCTCAACCCCGCATGTTGCCGTACTACTCTCAGCCCTACTTTTACTCAACCAGAGCGCCCACATTTGCGCTACGGGATCGACTGGCCAGCGCCGACGGAATAGGATTGCAGGAGCCGGGCCCCCGTATCGTCTCTGGATCACTATAGATAACGCAGCTCGTAGGCAGCTTCGCTACGAGGCAACAGCCAGATCGACAATGACCAACCGCACCTGCAGCCGCCGCTGATCTGGTATATCTACTACATCCGAAAGCCTGTTTGGACGTCGAAGTCTATTACCTAGATTTGTGACAGGACGTACGAGGTCACCCGCCAAGCAGACAGTCCGAAGGGTCGCGCCCCTCCAAGATTCCCTAGATGTCCCGGCTCTGCCAGTGCTACCTGGGCCTGTGAGAGGTTGCGCCTTCACAACCCCAACCGCCGTATAGGTCCTGTAAGTGAGGCAACCTGCGCACGCTCGCTATCCATTCAGATGGACTGGTTCGACGATCAACACGCTCGGGGAGGATCGTAAGAGCACGTGCGGCATCGCCCTAACGTTTCAGTTGCCCGTGTGCGACGATGCCCGACCGCCACTTTGCCACCTTCTTTAAGTGCAGGTTATAAGATATAACGCGAGAAAGTTCCATTTGGATATGATGCCTCTGACGAGTTTTCGCCCATGTGCCAATCTGATCATGTTTAGACCGCATCAGAATGCGGTTTGCTACGGCCGACTTTTCGGCAATATGACAAAAACGCAATAATCGGAACGTGTTTGCGCCGCCGGCCCGTCTGTGGTAGACTTGGCGCAGTAGCAAATCAGAGCTATACTGGCTATCGCTGCCTCGGCCATAAGCGGTCGAGGTCTTTTGTGTGATTAATATGCAACGAACCGATATCCGCAATATCGCGATCATCGCGCACGTGGACCATGGGAAGACGACTCTGGTCGACGCAATGCTGCGACAGAGCCATATCTTCCGAGAAAACCAGCAGGTGGCCGAGCGCGTGATGGACTCGAACGACCTGGAGCGCGAGCGCGGCATCACCATTATGTCGAAGAACACTGCCGTGATCTACCACGGCATCAAGATCAACATCGTCGACACGCCCGGCCACGCCGATTTTGGCGGCGAGGTCGAGCGGGTGATGAATCTGGTCGACGGCGTGCTGCTGCTGGTCGACGCGATGGACGGGCCGATGCCGCAGACCCGCTTCGTGCTGCGCAAAGCGCTGCAGGCCGGACACCGCGCGATCGTGGTCATCAACAAGATCGATCGGCCGAACGCGCGCCCGAACCATGTTGTCAACGAGACCTTCGATCTCTTTATCGAGCTAGGCGCGAACGACGAGCAGGCCGAGTTCGCCACAATCTACACCAACGCTGTCACCGGGCAGGCCGGCCGCTCGCCGCTCAAGATGTACGAAACGCTTGAGCCGCTATTCGAAGCCATCCTCAATCGGCTGCCGCCACCCGAGGTCGAGCCGGACAAACCGATGCAGCTGCTGGTGACCAATACGATCCACGATGCGTACAAGGGCAAAATATTGATCGGCCGGCTGCTGCGCGGCTCCATTCAGCGCGCCCAGCTAGTCGCCCATATCGATCGCAACGGCACGCTCAAGCCGGCCAAGATCAACCAGCTGTTCGTCTTCCAGGGCCTGGAGCGGATCGAGGTCGAGCATGCCGAGGCAGGTGACATTATCGCAATCGCGGGCATCGGCGATGCCGGGATCGGCGACACGATCGCCGACGCGGAGCAGCCCGAGGCGCTGCCGACGATCGCGGTGGAAGAGCCGACAGTGCGCATGACCTTCAGCATCAACAACAGCCCGTTTGCCGGCCGCGATGGCACGCACGTCACCTCGCGCAAGCTGCGCGAGCGGCTGTATAGCGAGCTGGAGCGCGACGTGGCGCTGCGAGTCGCCGACACCGACACCAACGACGCGTTTTCGGTCAGCGGGCGCGGCGAGCTGCACCTGACGATCTTGATCGAGACGATGCGCCGCGAGGGCTATGAGTTCCAGGTCTCGCGCCCCGAGGTGATCTTCAAAGAGGTCGACGGCCAGAAGCTGGAGCCGATCGAGCAGGTCGAGATCGAGGTCTCCGAGCAGTACCAGGGCACCGTGATCGAGCTCATGGGCGCGCGGCGCGGCATCATGCGCGACATGAGCTACCGCGACGACGGCACGGTGCACATGGTGTTCCACGTGCCGACGCGCGGGCTGCTTGGCTTCCGGCAGACGTTCCTAACCTCCACGCGCGGCGAGGGCGTCGTCAACGCGCTGTTTATGGGCTACGAGCCGCTGGCCGGCGAGCTCAACACCCGCACCAACGGCTCGCTGATCGCCTCGGAGGGCGGCACCACCACGACGTTCGGCCTGTACGGCGCCCAGGAGCGCGGGCAGCTATTCATCAGCGCCGGCACCGACGTCTACGAGGGCATGGTGATTGGCCAGCATATTCGCAGCCGCGACCTGGAGGTCAACGTCTGCCGCAAGAAGCACCTGACGAACATGCGCTCGTCGGGCGCCGATGAAGCGCTGCGCCTGGAGCCGCCGCGCGTGCTGAGCCTCGACGACGCGATCGAGTATATCGGCGACGACGAGCTGGTCGAGGTGACGCCTAAGAGCTTCCGGCTGCGAAAGAAGATTCTCAGCGCCGACGAGCGCAAGCGCGAGCAGAAGCGCCGCGATATGGCGATGGCCGAGCGTTAGATCAGCTGCGGGCTGAGTGCGGCGGGGCCGCGCGTGTCTATGACACGCGCGGCCCCGCCGCTTTTGGATGTGGCAAGAGCGTCGTCTGCGCAGCCGCTCTCGCCGCACCCCCGCACATGCCAGGCGCGCCAGAGGGCCACAGTGCATCACGGGGTTTTTGGCGGCCTGGGAGTGCCGGCAGGGCAGCGCCGCTCCAGCCAGGCAATCGCAATGCATCCGGCGAGCGCGAGCAGCGCCGCGGCGATATAGCCGTTCGAGAAGCGCGACTGGGCGATATAGATCGCGACCATCCCGCAGGCGCCGCCGATCAGGTAGCAGGTCAGCACCGCCTCGCGCCGCGTCAGGCCGAGCGCGACGAGCCGGTGCGACAGGTGATCTTTGCCGGGCGTCGTCAGCGGGTTGCGGCCGCGCCGCAGCCGCGATACGAACACCAGGGTCGTGTCGAAGATCGGGAGCGCCAGCACGCACACCGGCACCAGCCATGTCACCCAAGGCACGTTCGACGGGAAGCGCAGCTTGATGCCCAGCGCCGCCAGCAGGAAGCCCAGGAACAGGCTGCCGGTGTCGCCCATAAAGATCGTCGCCGGGTTGAGGTTGTAGCGCAGGAAGCCGATGCACGCCCCGATCAGAGCGGCCGCCATAGCGCCGACCAGGATCTGCGGCGGGCGGCCCATCGCGGCCAGCAGCAGAAAGAACGCCGCGGCGACGGTGGTAACCCCGCCCGAGAGCCCGTCCATGTTGTCGAGCAGATTGAGCGCATTGGTGATGCCGACAACCCAGATCAGCGTGATCGCCCAGTTCAGCCAGGGGTGGTCCGCGAACAGGTTGACCTGCGTGCCGCCCAGCAGGAGCACGACGCCGGCCAGCAGCTGCCCGCCCAGCTTCATGTAGGCGTGCAGGCCCCAGCGGTCATCGGCCAAGCCGAACAGCGAGACCAGCGTGGCCCCCAGGAGGATTCCGACCAACTCGCGCACGAACGCCCGATCGCCCAGCGCGATCAGGCCGACCATAAACGCCGCATAGATCGCCGCGCCGCCGAGCAGCGGCACCGGCGCAGCGTGGATCTTGCGTGCATTCGGCGCGTCCACAACGCCGGCGTGCAGCGCCAGCCGGCGCACCACCGGCGTCCCAAGGACCGAGAACGTCAGCGCGGTCAAGAAGATCAGCAGGATCTGAGTCATGGGTTGCTCGCTCGTGTGTTGCAGGTTGTCGGCTGGACGATGGCAGCGTTGCCTGCAAGCCCTGTCGCGAGGATGGTAGCACGCCGCCAGGGCGGAGTCAACCAAATCGGGTGTTCCACCCCGCGACGGATTGACGCGCTCGCGCCGCTCTGGTATGCTACAGCGCACAAAGCGACGACGGAGACGAGTAGCAGAACCTCTGGGTTCCAGAGAGCCGCGGCTGCTGCGAGCGCGGCACCCAGACCCTGTGAAGACCCTCCTGAGCGCGGGGAGAACGTAGAAACGCTAAACGTTGAGCGCTGAACGCTGAATGGATTTTTCTGTTCATCGTCCGCCGTCCGTCGTTCATCGTTCCGCAAGTAAGCCCCGCCGGCCCGCCACCGTTACGAGGCGTTCAAGGCTGCCGATCGCCCTCCCGATCCGGCGGCGAAGCTGCGGTGGCACCACGAGAAGGCTCCCCTCGTCCGCGCGACGAGTGGGGGCTGTTTTAGTTTTGAGCGCTGAGTTTTAAGTTTTGAGTAAAGAAGTAACTCAAAACTCGTAGCTCATAACTCATAACTTCAATCGGAGAGGTGTCACCGTGGAACGAATCTGGTCTACCGAGATCGGGGCGCACGTCGGGGAGCGCGTGCGACTGGCGGGCTGGCTGCACCGGCTGCGCCAGCTGAGCAACCTCAGCTTCCTCATCCTGCGCGACGGCCAGGGGCTGGCGCAGATCGTGGTGGAGGACCCTGCGCTGGCCGAGCGGCTGGCCGGGCTCAACGCCGAGACGGTCCTATCGGTCGAGGGGCTGGTCGTGGCCGAGGCGCAGGCGCCCGGCGGGGTGGAGATTCACGAGCCGGCGGTCGAGGTGCTGTCCGAAGCGATCGAGCCGCCGCCGTTCGACCTGTTCCGCCCGACGCTCAAGGCGCAGCTGCCGACGATACTCGACCACGCGCCGGTGGCGCTGCGGCACCCGCGACAGCGCGCGCTGTTTCGCATCGCCGCGGCCTCGATGGCCGGATTCCGCGCGACGCTGCAGGCGCGCGACTTCGTGGAGATCCAGACGCCCAAGATCGTCGGCGCGGCGACCGAGGGCGGCGCGAACGTGTTCAAGCTGGACTACTTCGGCCGGCCGGCCTACCTCTCACAGAGCCCGCAGCTGTACAAGCAGATCATGGTCGGCGTATTCGAGCGCGTGTTCGAGGTTGGCCCAGCCTTCCGCGCCGAGCCGCACGATACGCCGCGCCACACCAACGCCTTCGTGTCGCTGGACGTCGAGCTGGGCTTCATTCGCGACCACTTCGACGTGATGGAGGTGCTCAACCGGGCGCTGGAGGGGATGCTCGGCGCGATCCGCGAGCAGGCCAGCCAGGCGGTGGCGCTGCTCAAGCTCAGCCTGCCGGACGTGCCCGCGCAGATTCCAGCGATCCACTTCGCCGAGGCGCTCGATATGATCAGCAGGGCGACAGGCGAGGACGTGCGCGGCGAGCCGGACCTGGCGCCGTCGCACGAGCGCTGGCTAGGCGAGTGGGCCAGGCGCGAGCACAGCTCGGACTTTCTGTTCGTGTGGGGCTACCCGACCGCCAAGCGCGCCTTCTACACCCACCCGGACGCGGCGCGGCCAGGCTACTCGCGCGGATTCGACCTGCTGTTCCGCGGGCTGGAGCTGGTGTCGGGCGGGCAGCGCCTGCACCGCTACGAGGACTACCTGGCGGTGCTGCAGGAGCGCGCCATGAGCGCGGCCTCGTTCGAGGGCTACCTGGAGGCATTCCGGCACGGCATGCCGCCACACGGGGGCTTCGCGATCGGGCTCGAGCGCTGGGTCGCGCGCTTGGCCGAGGCGCCGAACATCCGCGAGACGACGCTGTTCCCACGCGACCTGACTCGGCTGACGCCCTGAGGTGAAGGATGAAGGATGAAGGATGAAGGATGAAGGATGAAGGATGGAGGATGAAGGATGAAGGATGAAGGATGGAGGATGAAGGATGGAGGATGAAGGATGGAGGATGAAGGATGGAGGATGAAGGATGGAGGATGAAGGATGGAGGATGAAGGATGGAGGATGAAGGATGGAGGATGAAGGATGAAGGATGGAGGCCGTCTACAGCCCGTCATCCTTCATCTTTCGTCAATCGGAGAGGAGCCCGGCGCGCCGCAGCAGCGCATCGACCTCGGGAAAATCGCCGCCGGGCTCCTCGTCGGCCAGGCGGTCGAGCTGGGCCAGCTGGGTCTGCACGTGCAGCCTGAGCGGCGCGGCGATGCGCTCGGCCTCGGCCAGCAGCGCGGCGTGAGCGGCCGGGTCCATACGTGCGGGCCGTATCGGCGCGCGCGCGACCCGCGCTCGCCGCAGCGGGGCAACCAGCTGCGCAAACCTGCTCAGCGAGACGAGCGCGAATCTGCTCAACGAAAAGGTCGTAAGAACAGCTCTCATCGCGATCTCCAGTCCGAAAGCCACGTCGATCGATCAGCCAGGGTCGTAATATAGTATAGAACGCGCGCGAAGGCTCCTTGGATACATCTCATTAAACGATCCGCGCGCCAACATTCGTATGTTTCGCCCGAACATCCGCGCGATCTTGTAGGCCAACAGGCAATTCTTGTGCCTCAAGTCTGCTTTTATGCAATTGCGCTCCCCTCCCCTATAGCAGCGAGCAGTCGGCAGGAGCCAGTCGGCAGTAAGACGGGTCGCATCACAACGGCGTCTCGTTCTTGCCTACTGGCTCAATGCTTTTGCTCACAGCTATACCGGGGCCGGGGAGTTTTTCGTTTATGGCGTCGAAAAACCGCGTTGCGTGCGTCCTGAGCCGATAGGCGCAGTCGCCACAGCCAATCTCCGCAAAAGAGGCCGCACCTCGTGGGTCGCAACCCTCAGTGCCTGGATTCAGCCGGGCATGCACACCAAGCTTCGCAACAGAGACGGGGTGATTTTGGGGTCCAGGGGCGCGCAGCCCCTGGTTCCATTTTGGTAATGAGAGTTACTACAATTGACCGTAACGACAAGACGACGCACACCGCGTCGCACGTCGCCCTGAATACGCCCGACACAACGCGCACTACGTCGCACCCAGAGGTCACCCATGCATCGTCGCCCACGCTCTGCTCGCTGGACCGCGCTCGCCCGCCTGCTGCTGTCGCTCGTCCTGCTGGCCCAGTCCGCCAACGTCTCCGCGTCGCCGCGCCCCGCCGCGCGCGTGCCTGCGACGACCGCTGCTGAGCGAGAGTCCGCGCCGGTCGCGCCCGCGAATCCGTGCGAGCCGCTGGGCTGCACGACCTTCCTGCCGCTGGTGCGCGGCTGGCACGACGGCCCGACGCCCCCGCCGCCCGACACGACGCCGCCCACTACGCCGGCGGGCCTGCGCGCGATCGGCACGAGCGACACAGCCGCCGAGCTGGCATGGGACGCCGCGAGCGACGATGTCGGCGTCGCCTTCTACGAGCTGTACCAGGGCGCGACGCTGGCGCTCACCACGACCGCCACTGTGGTGGTGGCTGGCGGCCTAGCGCCCGAGACGAGCTACATCTTCACGGTCGCCGCGCGCGACGCCGCCGGCAACCGCTCCGTGGCGAGCGAGCCACTCGGGGTCATCACCCACGCGCCTCCTGGCCCGCTGCCCGACACAACTCCGCCCAGCGCGCCGGCGGGCCTGCGCGCGACCGGCCGCACCACCAGCACGATCGGGCTGGCCTGGGACGCCTCCACCGACGACGTCGGCGTGTCGGCGTACGATCTGTACGCCGGCGACGCGCTGCTGCGCTCCACCGCCGCGACGACGGCGACGCTGGGGCAGCTCAGCCCCGGCGCGGCCTACGCGCTGACCGTGCGCGCGCGTGACGCCGCCGGCAACTCGTCCGCGCCGAGCGACGTGCTGGCCGTCTCCACCATGCCCGTGCCGCGCCCCGGCGACGACGCCTACGAGCCGGACGACCGCGCCGAGGACGCCGGCCCGATCGGAGACGGCGAGACCCAGCGCCACACCTTCTCGGTCGCCGGCGACCAGGACTGGGCGCGCTTCGACGCAGTGGCCGGCGCCAGCTACCGCGTCGAGACCAGCGGCCTGGCGCCGGGCGTCGACACGCTGCTGGAGCTGTACGCCTCCGACGGCGCCGCGCTGCTCGCATCCGACGATGACGGCAATGGCGGCCGGGCCTCGCGGATCGAGCACACCTTCGACCGCGCGGGCGCCGCCTTCGTGCGGGCGCGCGCCTACAGCCCCAACGCCGGCAGCCCCGACGACGCCTACGACCTCACGCTGACACTGCTCGGCATAAGCGACCGCGAGCCGCCCGCTGCCCCCGCCGGCTTGCGCCTGCTCGCCGTGAGCCACAGCAGCGCCAGCCTCAGCTGGGACGCCGCGAGCGACGACGTCGGCGTGGCGCGCTACGAGGTCTACGACGGCGATGCCCTGGCGGGCGCGACGGTCGCCCCCGTACTGCGGCTGGCCGGCCTGGTGCCCGCCACGACTCACCCGCTGCGCGTGTACGCGTTCGACGCCGCCGGCAATCGCTCGGCGCCCAGCGCGGCGCTCGACCTGACCACGCTGCTGCCGCCCGACCCGGCGACGATCGCGACGCCGATCGACCGGACGGTGGTGAGCGACATCGCCGCAGACACCACCTTCCTGTACAGCGGCGACGACGCGCCGCAGGTAGGCGTGACCGCGGGCACGATCGACCCGGCGCGCGTGGCGGTGCTGCGCGGCCGCGTGATCGATCGCGACGGCGCGGCCCTGCCGGGCGTGCACGTCCGCGTGCTGAGCCACCCCGAGTACGGCGTCACCGCCAGCCGGGCCGACGGCGTCTTCGACCTGGCGGTCAACGGCGGCGGCACGCTGACGGTGAGCTACGAGCGCGACGGCTACCTGCCGGCCCAGCGCCAGGTCGACGCGCGCTGGCGCGACTACGCCTGGCTGCCCGAGGTCGCGCTGATCGCGCCCGACCCGGTCGTCACCACGATCGCGCTCGGCAGTGCCGCCGGGCTGCAGGTGGCCGCCGGCAGCCGCGTGAGCGACGCCGACGGCGAGCGCCAGGCGCTGCTGATCTTCCCGGCGCAGCTGACCGCCACGCTCGAGCTGGCGAGCGGCGAACGGCGGCCGATCGACACGCTGCACGTGCGCGCGACCGAGTACACCGTGGGCAAGCGCGGGCCGCAGGCCATGCCGGGCGAGCTGCCGCCCAGCAGCGGCTACACCTACGCGGTCGAGTACAGCGTCGACGAGGCGCTGGCCGTGGGCGCGCGGCACGTGCGCTTCAGCCGGCCGGTGGCGGCCTACGTCGACAACTTCCTGGGCTTCCCGGTGGGCAGCGCGGTGCCGGCCGGCTACTACGACCGCGCGCGCGCCGCGTGGGTGGCATCCGACAACGGCCAAGTGATCGCGATCGTCGGGCTGAGCGACGGCATGGCCGAGCTGGACCTGGACGGCGACGGTGCGGCCGACGACCCGGCGACACTCGCGATCGCCGACGACGAGCGTGCGGCGCTGGCACAGCGCTACGACGTAGGGCATCAGCTCTGGCGCGTGCCGGTCACGCACTTCTCTCCGTGGGATTTCAACTGGCCCTTTGGAGCGCCGCGCGACGCGATCGCGCCTAACGGCGAGCCGCCCCGAGTCGACCAGCCGCTGGACGACCCGTGCACCCGCGGCGGCTCGATCATCGAGTGCCAGAACCAGACCCTCGGTGAAGAGATCCCGATCGTCGGCTCATCGTTCCGGCTGCGCTACAGCAGCGGGCGCGCGGTCGGCCACACCGCCGCCAGCACCCTGCGCATCCCGCTCAGCGGCGCGCAGCTGCCGGCCAGCCTGAAGCGGATCGAGCTGGCGATCGAGGTGGCCGGGCAGCACTTCGAGCAGAGCTTCCCGAGTCTGCCGAGCCAGCAGTACAGCTTCACCTGGGACCGCACCGACGCCTACGGCCGCGCGCTGCAGGGCCAGCAGCCGATCACCGCGCGAGTCGGCTTCGTCTACGACGCGATCTACCAGGCGCCCGCGCGCTTCGGCGACAACGGCGGCGGCGTGTACCTGGAGGACAGCCGCGCGCGCCAGGAGGTGATCTCCTGGCAGACCTGGGACGCCGCGGCCGGCACGTTCGACGCGCTCGATCGCGGCCTGGGCGGCTGGTCGTTCGACGCGCACCACACCTACGACCCCGGCGCTAAGGCGGTCTACCTGGGCGACGGCGGCCGGCAGAGCGCCGACCTGATCGGCCCGGTGGTCGACGCGGTCAGCAGCGGCATCAACCTCGGCGGGCTGGCGGTCGGGCCGGACGGGGCGATCTACTTCGCCGACCGCGGCGCGCAGGTGATCTGGCGCGCCGACGGCCCCAGCCGCACGATCGTGGCCGGCCAGTACGGGCTGAGCGGCCTCGGCGGCGACGGCGGCCCGGCCACCGGCGCGCGCATGAACGGCCCCGCCGACGTCGCGCTCGGCCCCGACGGCAGCCTGTACATCGCCGACTACTGGAACCACCGCGTGCGCCGCGTCGCGCCAGACGGCACGATCGATACGATCGCGGGCGGCTCGATCTATCACGCGGCGCCAGCCAACGGCACGCCCGCTACCGAGGCCTACCTGGCGGCGCCTAGCGGCGTGGCGGCCGGCCGCGACGGCAGCGTCTACATCGCCGACGGCCCAGCCGACGTGGTCTACCGCGTCGGGACCGATGGCTTGATCAGCCGCATAGCCGGCTCGGGCTGGCGCGGCTTCGCCGGCGATGGCGGCCCAGCCGGCCAGGCGCGCCTGAACAGCCCGCTCGACGTGGCGGTCGCGCCGGATGGCAGCCTGTACGTCGCCGACGCCGAGAACAATCGCATTCGGCGCGTCGGCGTCGACGGCATCATCACGACCGTCGCCGGCAGCGGGCCGGTCGGCCAGAGCAACGGCCAGTCGAGCGGCGACGGCAGCCTGGCCACCAGCGCCCGGCTGAACGGCCCTACGGGTGTGGCGGTCGCGCCTGACGGCAGCCTGTACGTCGCGGACTACCGGCGCGCGCGCTGGGTCGGGCCGGACGGCATCATCGGCACGATCGCCACGAACCCGACCAACACCGGCTTCCCCGGCGACGGCAGCCCGGCCGCCACGACCGGCCTGAGCGACCTGCGCGGCATGGCGGCCGGGCCCGACGGCAGCCTGTACCTGTCGGTGCAGTACTACCGCACCCCCTACATCCTGCGCGTGCGCTCGGCCATGCCTGGCTTCCAGACCCAGCAGGTCGCGGTTCCGTCGGCCGACGGCAGCCAGATCTTCCAGTTCGACGCGGCCGGCCGGCACCTGTACACCCTCGACGCGCTCACGCTCACAATCGTCAACTGGTTTAACTATGACGCGGCCGGACGTCTGGAAGTAATCTCCGATCGCAACGGCCTGAGCACCCAGATCGAGCGCGACGCGGCCGGCCGCCCGACCGCGATCGTCGCGCCGTACGGCCAGCGCACCGCGCTCGGCCTGGACGCGGCCGGACGCATCGCTGCGGCGACGAACCCGGCCGGCGAGACGACTCGCTTTGGCTACACGAATGGCGGGCTGCTGGCCAGCCTGACCGACCCGCGCGGCGGGACGCACAGCTTCAGCTACGACGAGCTCGGCCGGCTGGTCGAAGACCGCAACCCCGTCGGCGGCCTCACCGCGCTCGCCCGCGTCGACCACACCCGCGGCTACACGGTGACTCTGACCAACGCGCTGGGCGACAGCACCGCGCTGGGGGTCGAGCAGCTGCCGGCGGGCGGCCAGCGCCGCATCAGCGTGGCCGCCAACGGCGCGGTCAGCACCAGCGAGACCCGGCCCGACGGCAGCCAGGTCAGCGTCGACGCGCTCGGCAATGTCACCACGGTGATCCAGTCGCCCGACCCGCGCTGGGGCATGCAGGTGCCTTTCGCCAGCTCGATCAGCATGCGGACCGCCGCGGGGCAGACCTACTTTACGCGCATGGCCACCCGCGGGATCACGCTCTACAACCCGGCCAACCGGCTGACCCTGCGCACCCAGAACGACACGGTCACGACCAACGGCCGCGTCAGCACGACCAGCTACGACGCCCCCACGCGCACGATCGCCACCACCGACTCGGCTGGGCTGCGCACCATCAGGCGGCTTGATTGGTGCGTCCGGCTGGTCTTCGAGCAGACCGCCAACCTGGCGCCGCGGCAGTACGAGTATGACGAGCAGGGCCATCTCACCAGGGTCGTCGAGGGCAGCGGCGCGGGCGCGCGCGCCACGACGATGGAGTACGGCGCGGCCGGCCTGCTCGCGCGCGTGACTGATCCGCTGGGCGGGACGACATCCTTCAGCTACGACGCGGCCGGCCGCGCGATCGGCCAGCGGCTGCCGAGCGGCCACCTGCTGAGCTCCGGCTACGACGCCAGCGGCAACCGCACGTCGAGCACCGACGCGCAGGGGCTGCAGACCACCTACGAGTACGACGCGCAAAACCGGCTCGTCGCCGCCACGCTCGACCCCGGCGGGCGCGCGGTACGCACGGCGTACCAGTACGACGCGGCCGACAACCTGCTCGCGCGGATCGACGACGCCGGCGCGGGGCGGCTGAACGCCACCACCCGCTACAGCTACACCCCCGCCACCGGAAGCCAGTACGCCGTCGCCAGCGTGACCGACCCGCTGGGCCAGCAGACCAGCATGACCTACACCCTCGGCGGCGCGCTGCACAGCGCGACCGACCCACTCGGCCACACCACGGTTATGACCTACACCGCGCAGGGCTGGCTGACCGAGGTGCGCACGCCGGGCGGGCGCATCACCCGCACCAGCTACGACGGCGAGGGCCGGCCGGTGGCCGTGAGCGACCCGCGCGGCGTCACGACGACCTCCAGCTACGACGCGGCCGGGCGACTGCGACAGGTCGTGGCCGGCGCCACCGCGGTGGGCGAGCAGCCCGCGCTGAACCAGTCCACCACCTACGACTACGACCAGAACAGCCGGATCGTGCGCGTGACTGACGCGCTCGGCAGCAGCGGCAGCTTCAGCTACGACGGCTTCGGCCGGACCGTTGCGGGGAGCGACCCGCTCGGCAACACGACTACCTTCGCCTACGACGCGCTGGACCGGCTGACCCTCGAGACGCGCGGCGCGAATGTCCCCGGCGAGGCGACCCAGACCGCCTACAGCTACGACGCGGCCGGCCGTCCGCTGGCGGCGCGGGTCGACCCGGACGGGCTAAACCTGCTGACACAGTACCGCTACAGCCGCGCGGGCGGCGCCGACGGCTGGAACGTGCAGGAGGTAGTCGACCCGCGCGGCGGCGTGACCGGGTTCCACTACAACAGCCTGGGCCAGCGCGACCGGACGATCGACGCGCTAGGGCAGACCTGGCAGTTCGACTACGACAACCTGGGCCGGCTGGTGCACCAGTTCGACCCGCAGGGCCACGCGACCAGCATCGCCGTCGACGCGCTGGGCCGGCCGGTCAGCCTGACCGAGGGCGGGCGCACCCAGCGCTGGAGCTACAGCGCCGACGGCACGACGGCTAGCGCGACCGACTTCGCCGGCCGGACCACCGGCTACGCCTACGACGTCGACGGCCAGCTGACCGGGATCGACTACCCGGCCGGCACGCCCGACACAAGCTACAGCTACGACGCGGCCGGCAACCTGGTGGCGATGAGCGACGGGCTGGGCGGCACCGAGTACGCCTACGACGCGCTGAACCGGCTCGTCGCGCGGACTCGTGGCGGGCTCACCGTCGGCTACAGCTATGACGGCGCCGGGCGTACGTCCACAATCGACTACTGGGGCCAGGGGGCAGTGGCGTACGGCTACGACGCGGTCGGTCGCCTGACCAGCGTCGACCCGTGGGGCGCCGGCGCGACCGGCTACGCCTACCGCGCCGGCGGGCAGCTGGCGGGAATCACGCGCGACAGCGGCGTGAGCACGAGCTACGACTACGACAGCGCCGGGCGGCTGATCGGCATCCTGCACGCGCTCGGCGCGACGAACATCGAGACGATCGCGTACGCGCTCGACGCCAACGGCAACCGCGCGCGCGTGACCGACGGCGACGGCGTGACGAGCTACGGCTACGACGCGCTGAACCGGCTCGTCGCTGCCGACTACCCGACCTCCCCGGACGATCCGCCGTCCACCCCGCGCTACACGCTCGACCCGGCCGGCAACCGGCTGAGCGACGGCGCGCGCAGCTACAGCTACGACGCGGCCGGCCGGATCAGCAGCCCCGGCTACAGCTACGACGCCAACGGCAACCTGCTGAGCGACGGCGCCGCCTCCTACGAGTACGACGCGGCCAACCGGCTGATCAAGAGCGTGCGCGGCGGCATCACGACCAGCTACGGCTACGACGGCAACGGCAACCTCGTGCGCGAGACCGTCGGCGACGTGACCAGCGACCTCCTGCTGGACGAGCGCGGCCCGCTGCCAACGATCCTGGGCGAAGTGCGCTCGGACGGCAGCGAGATCCGCTATGCCTACGGCCCTGAGGGCGTGACCGCCCAGCAGACCAGCGTGGGCGCGAGCCAGTCGATCGCCTACCCGCTGCTCGACGGGCAGGGCAGCCTGCGCCGGCTGACCGACGCCGGCGGCGCGGTCACGCTCAGCCGCAGCTACGACGCCTTCGGAGTCGTACGGCGCACATCCGGCGGCGGCTGGACGACGCTGGGCTACACCGGCGAGCGCACGAGCGCGGCCGACGGCACCGTCTACCTGCGCGCCCGGCACTACAGCCCCGCGCTCGGGCGCTTCCTGCAGCGTGACAGCTACGCCGGCACGCCAGGGCGCCCGCAGTCGCTCAACCGCTACGCCTACGCCGAGAACAACCCCGCCACCTACACCGACCCGAGCGGGCGCTGCCCGTTCTGCGTCGCGGCCGCGGTCGGCGCTGTCGTCGGCGCGGGGATCGAGTACGGAACGCAGGTCTACCAGAACTACCAGGGGGGCAAGACCGGCTGGGATGCCTTCAGCAGCGTGCGCGGCGACCGCATCGCCATGGCCGCGGTGCAGGGCGCGGTCGCGGGCGGCGTGGGCTTCGTCGCCGGCCCGCTGGTCGGCGCGCTCACGAGGACGGGACTGGCCGGCAGCGTGCTGGCCGGCGCACTCGAAGGATCGATCGGCAACGGCCTGGGGCAGATCGCCGTCAACCTGCTGCGTGGCTGTGAGTGGAACAGCGGTCTGACCCAGGCGCTGCTGAGCGGCGGGCTCAGCGGCGGGATCGGCGGCGGCCTGGGCTGGGCGGCGAGGCAGGCCCGAGCAGTCATCTTTGGTAAATCAAGTAACAACATAAAAGGGGTAGCACTAAATGCTGTAGAGAAACGGGACATAGATTTTCAGCCTCCAGTGGTTGAGGTTACAGAAAACACAGCGTTAGTATCTGCTGAGAGAACAGCGAAAGACCTTCCGGAAATATCAGAGCAAGATGCAATTAAAAAGGTTGCGCAACAAAGATTGGATTATCTGAGAGCGAAATATGGCCCTGATATCCCTATAGATAAGGCAGTTCAACTTCGGATTACACTAGGAAAAGTGGGTACGGATGTGGAGAGTGTTAGGAGTGCGCTAATCGGTGAATTGGAGCATCAATTGGCGGTACAGAGCCGTATGTATGCGCCAGTTCATAAATTGATACAAATCGAGGAATTACAATCAGATGGGTTTAATATGGATCGTTTTATAACAGAATGGGATATGCATATTGATATCTAGATTAAGCTCGACTTTGTCCATTTCTGGAAGCGCATGCCGGCGTTCTATGCCACTATCTCGCAAGCGGCTCTGAATTATTGTCATGTCGATTGTTGAGAGTGATATCCAGATAATTTGCTTCCCGATACGAACGCAGTATTCGTATGGCGAGCGCCTGACAAGGTAAATGGATAAAGTCGAGTTAGGCTGTTTAAAAATCGATATACCTTTTCCTGATGCCATACCTATTTGTGAATAAGTGAACAATATACTCATTTTTAGTGGTGTAATACAGTTTTCTGGTACAATAGAGTCGTCCAAGAGTTGAACAGTATTGGTTAAAGGGAGGTAAATAAACATGCCTCGGCAAGAGCAGATCGAGCACGAACAAAGGCTTCTTACAATGTATCGTAGTCTCTTGAAGGAGTATCTTCGGCAGCAGGCGATGTGGGAAGAGTTAGAGGTTCCGCAATTTTTGAGAATTGAAATTCCTCTAATACGTCATCACATTATGAATCTGAAGGGATCCCTTCGTGCTTCGAAAATACTGATAGTGGATTATTTCGATGACGATGGTTCAAAAGATAACATCATAGATGAAATAACGCATCAGCGTATATTACTGGAGGTTCACCGTGAAAACTTAGCATTCCATCTCAAGCAACAGCAGCAGTTTGATATGCGGCAAGTTCCTGTGCCGCTCATAAATTCTATACGCCGTCGTTCCGGATCCGCCAAAGCTGCGTAGTGCCGACTACATCGCAACCACCATCACAGAGGAGCGACGACTATGAGTCCAACGACCGGCACCCCCACGATCCACGAGTGGGCGGCACTCATCCAGCGCGACCCCGCCGCGGCGAGGAAGCTGCTGATCGCGATCAAGGCGCGTAATAAGATGCAGGGTCTGTTTGCCGACCCGTCCCTAACACTTAGCCTTGAGGAGTATGAGCGGGCTCAGCAGTTGCTTGAGGCATCACGAAACGACCCAGTTGCTGCCGCGAAACTCGTCCATGCTACGCGCCTTGGGCGCGCGCTGCTCGGCCCCTACCCCGACCGCGCCGCCTGGCTGGCGCTGCTGCAGAACGACCCGGCGTTTGCGCACAGTCTCAGCTTGGCGCTGCGGACGCGCGAGGCAATGCTTGGCCCACAGGCGCCGCAGGTGCTGCTACACAGCATCGCGCTTTACAATGTGCTAAAGGCACAGCAGCAAGAGTAGCGCGTGGCCGTCGATACCTGAAGTGGGGCCGTTTTCGTTGCTGCTGGGTCACTGGGCCGCCAGGAGCTATGGAGCATGCATAACCACATTACGGCAACTGGTTTTCTCCCATGGCTCGCGCGAGATGTCGTCAATATTGTTGCAAAGGCCGGAGGTCGTAGTCCGGCTGACGATCTCTGGGCGCTTGCCTTGGAGGCGCTGGACTGGCTACGCCGCGCGCCCGCTGCGGAACGCAACGCTGCAATGGCCGCTGTGAAGCAGTACCTCGCCACCGGCATAGCCGACGATGTCGCGATCCCATCAGATCCGTCTACAGATGCCTGCTTTACCAAGCTGCTCCAGTGGATGCTTCATCCGCCGCCGGTAATATAGTAGTGGCAGTAGAGTGCGACTCAGTTACGTCGTCATCCATCTATCCAATCAGGAGGCTGCCAATGCACTACCCCGATCTATCCCTCTACCAGTACTTTAAATCAGATCGAGCGCCGAACGTACTGAATATCGGCTGGCTTGGCGGAGCCCACGCCTATCCACAGGGGCAGCCGCCCGAGGGGTTTCTCGATCGCCTGTGGATCTTTTGCCGCGAGCCGGTAAATCTCATGCGTGGCTACCATGTATGTGAGCTATGCCCTCGACCCGAGGGTCACCCACCAATGCTCCAGATGCAGTATAGCGGTGAGGTGCTCTGGCTTGGCGCAGCGGAAGCCTGGGTATTCGAGAACGACGGCATGGTCTACGCCGCCCCGGAGATGATCTTTCACTACGTCGTCGACCACGGCTACCTGCCGCCGGCCGCGTTCGTGCAGGCGGTCCTTGACGGCCCGCTGCCGAACTCGCCGGAGTACCAGGCGCGCTCGCTCCAGTTCGGCTGGGGGCGGCTCGCAGCAAAGATACGCGATCTATCGCAGCAATAGACCCTGGGTCAGTACGGCCGCATCAAGCACCACCTGATGTCACCTACATCGCAGCCACCATCACAGAGGAGCGACGACCATGAGCCCCATGACCGACACCCCGACGATCCACGAGTGGGCCGCACTCATCCAGCGCGATCCCGCAGAAGCCAAAAGGCTGCTGATCGCGCTCAAGGCGCGCAACAAGATGCAGGGCCTACTGGCCGGCCCGTCGCTAACGATCAGCATCGAAGCGTACGCCGAGGCGCAGCAGCAGATCGCGGCGGCCACGCGCGACCCGGCCGAGGCCGAGAGGCTGGCCCTTATGGAGCGCCTCGGCCAGGCGCTGCTCGGCCCCTACCCCGACCGCGACGCCTGGCTGGCGCTGCTGCGCGACGACCCGGCGTTTGCGCACAAGCTCTGGCTGGCGCTCCGGGCGCGTGCGGCGATGCTTGGCCTGCAGGCGCCGCAGGCGCTGCTGCGCAGCATCGAGCTCTACGATGAGCTGAAGGCGTGATGTTGTGGTGCTGCCGCCCCCAGGCCCCGCTCGGCTTGTTCGGGGGGCTGCGCGCCCCCCGTGCCCCCACGGGCGGGGGTGGGCCGCCACCCCCACCGCCCCCCGGCCGGGGCCTTGCCCCTGGACCCCAAAAAGAATGCCGCCTCGTTTGCGATGCCTGACGCGCATGCCCGGCGGAATCCAGGGGCGGCGGGTGATAACCGGTGGTGATACGATTGGAAACCTCACCGGGCGCGTTGTCTTCCGTCCCTTCGGAATATTGATGGGCATGCGCCACCAGCAGTGCAGCTGAGATAGAATCTTTTGCCGGAGGGGGGCCGGGCGCGCCCCGGAACAAAGGGATTGTAGGGGCGTTCAAACGCCCGTGCAGACAGCCTGTAAGGAGAAAACGAATGCCAAGCAACCAGGAGATCGCCCACCAGGAGAAGCTGCTCGCGATGTACCGCGGGCTGCTAGCCGAGCACCTGCGCCAACGCGCGGCGTGGGACCGCTTCGACGTGCCGGAGTACATCAGGGGCGGCATCGCGTCGCTCCGTCAGGAGATCACGGACGTCAAGGGCATCCTGCGCGGCTGGGGTATCGCGGTCGCCGACCACCCCGACGACGTGGGGCCGGAGGACAAATTGGCCGGCCAGGCGCAGCACCAGCGCGAGCTGCTGAACATCCACCGCGGCAACCTGGCGATCGCGCTGCGACAGCAGGAGCAGTTCGGCCCCGGCCAGGCGCCGCCGGTGGTCGTCAACACGCTGCGCCACGAGCGCGCCGAGATCCAGCGCATCAAGGCGATCCTGCGCGGCTGGGGCGTGCCGGTCGACGACCTGCCCGCCGAGGAGTAGCGACATGCAGAACACGAATGCCATCGACGACGAGCTTGCCGCATATGTCGCGCAGGGGCGCGTGCTGCTTGCGCGCGGGGATTGCCAGGCTGCGCTGGAACAGTTCGATCGCGCGCTGGCGCTGTGCGAGCAGCGCCTTGGACCCGCCCACCCCCACACCGCCACGATGCTGCACAACCTGGGCACCGTGCTGTACGCCCTGCGCCGCTACAAAGACGCACAGCCCTACCTCGAGCGGGCGCTGGCGCAGCGCGAGCTAGCGCTCGGGCCGCAGCACCCCGACACGGCCGAGAGCTACAACAACCTGGCCGCGCTGCACTACGCCCGGCGCGACTACGGCGCCGCGCTGCCCCTGTTCGAGCGCGCGCTGCGCATCCGCGAGCAGGCCATCGGCATGTGGCACCCCGACACCGCGAGCACCCTGAACAATATCGGCACCGCGCTGCACGCCCAGGGCCGCTACCCCGAGGCGCGGCGCGCCCTCGCCCGTGCGCTGACGATCTTCGAGGCCGCGCTCGGCCCGGCGCACCCCCGCACGGTCGCGTGCTGCGACGACCTCGCAATCGTCCAGGCGAAGCTGCAGTAGCGTGGGACGAGTGACAGGGTGCCGGGTGACAAGGTGACCGGCTGACCGACGCTTGGAGCGCTCGGCCCGGTGACGCAGGGCATGACGGCCCGACCTTGCTGCAATGGGGTTGGGCATGCGCGCTTCGACTGCAACTGCGATCGGAGCCTTTGCCGGAGGGAGCCGGGGGCGCCGCGCCCTAGAGAAAATGAGGGGCGCAGCGATCCATCACGTAGCACGTAGGGGCAGCCACAAGGGCTGCCCCCCAAATGCCAGAGGAGCTAGTCCAGGAAGCCCTCAATCCAGTCGAGGACCTCCGGAAGATCCACGCGCATCGAGTAGGTTACTCCCGCGCAGTTGCCGTTCGTGACGTAGGAGTTGACGCCCACCACGATGTCGGTACCGCCGAGCAGGTCCGGGCCACCCGAGTCGCCGAAGCAGGTGCCGCCCTTGCCGCCGCCCGGGTTAGCCGTGAGCCGGATGAACTCATCGCTGTGCACGAACTCGCCCGAGACCAGCTGGGTCGGCGCGTAGAGCCGCACTCGCAGCCCCGTCCAGACGGGCGGGCCATGGCCGTGGGTTTGTCTCTGCACGCCATACCCGACCAGATCGATGGTCGTGCGCTTGTCGAGCGTGTCGACCAGCCCCGGCTCCGGCAGCTGGGCGTACTCGCCGACGACCGAGGTGGGCACCGGCTCGGTCAGCACGACGATGCCCACGTCGCCGGTGGCGAAGCCCGGCAGCCCATTCCCACAGCCGATGCAGAACCCCGGGTAGGTGTAGGGGATCCCTTCATAGGACGTGGCGCCGCCGAAGGGGTACTCCGTATTGTCCTGGACGTTCTCATCAAACCAGATGCGCGCCGCTACGGCGCCGTCGGTGCAGTGGCCCGCCGTCAGAACGACCGTCGGCGAGAGGAGCGCCCCGCTGCACCGCCAGGCGGGATGCCCGGCGCTATCTTCGAACACGAGCAGGCCCACGTACGGATGCCGATCCCCATCGGGCTGACCGTTTGTGACCGCCAGCGCGCTGCCGACGCTCGAGAGCAGCAGCATGAGAGCGAGAATGAGCGTCACGCTTGCTTTTCTCATGAGTTCCTCCTCATTGTGCCATGCATCCATTGCATGGCTGATTCCAGAAAGGCTTCGCCTGGGCGCAGGACCTCCTTTCTTTGCTAGCTGCCTGGCGTCATTCGCCGAGATGCCATGGTTGGGCCAGCGCAGGGCCGGCATAAAACGTATCCGAGCACGCCCGCAGCATCGGCGCGTACCAGAGACCGAGAATGAGCCGGGCAGATAGCCGGTCTTGGGAATGGACACGGTCGCAGATCTAGCAATATCGATACCACCCGCTCTCATGCTCTCCGCGTCCCGCAGCACCCGCCCTGGACGATGGACGATGAGCGATGGACGATGGCATGGTGAGCCGAGCGCGGCGCAGCAGGTCACAGCCCGCCCCGTCGGAATGGTGCTGGGCATGCGCCACAACGATTGCGGCTGGTACGGCATCACTTGCCGGAGGGGGGCCGGGGGAACCGGCGCGGGTTCCCCGGGCGGGGGCCGGGGGCGCTGCGCCCCGGAGAGAAGCCGAGCACACCTGCCTGAACCGGCGCGGGTTCCCCGGGTACCCTTTGGGTGCCGGGGGGCCGGGGGCGCAGCGCCCCGGAAAAGAGCTGCATCCGGCGATTGTCAGGCGGGGGGCCGGGGGCGCAGCGCCCCGGACGATGGGCGATAGACGATCAAGCCACAGTCGGGTTGACACGCCGTATACGCAAAGCTATACTCCAAGCACGTCGCACTACAGGCTGCTAGCGTATGAAAGACTCACAGCTGCTCGGCCGAGGACATAAAGCGCTGCTCGACTGGCTGATTCAGTCCTGGATCCCCCAGGGGCCGCCGGTCTGCTTTCTCGATGGTTTTTCAGGCGTGGGCAAGACGACGGTCGCTCGGCTCCTGCCGGAGTCGCCGGAGCGGCCGGTTGTCATGATCGCCGTGCCCGAGACCGACGCCGACGCGAGCGACGATCTCTTGCTCGACATGGCGATGGCGCTGAGCGACAAGGGGCGCGGTGAGCTGGCCCAGGCGATCGACGACGGCAAATCGCTGCCGCAGGAGCTGCTGCGCGTGCTGCAGTCGCCGGTGCTGATCGTCATAGACGAGTTCCAGCGCGCGCTGCCGGCGGGAGCGGGCGAGCCGGCCCGGCCGCTGGCGAACATCCTGAGCAGACTAGCGAACCAGCCGCAGCTCCCCGGCCGCGTATTGCTGCTGAGCAATCGTCTGATCGAGGCGGCGCGATGGTCGGAGCCCCACGAGAAGCGCACATTGCACGGGCTTGCGCCGGACGAGGCGGAGATACTGCTGGAGCGGCAGCTTGCCGAAGCGGGCCGCCAGGCCGAGGTTCCGCACGAGCGACGGCAGGAGGTTGTGGGCTGGCTCGGCGGCAACCCGCGCGCGATCCGCCTGCTGGTCGCCAGCCTCGCGCACGACTCGCTCGACGATCTGATCGGGCTGCTGCCCGACACCTGGGAGCTGCGCGACCGCGAGGTCTCGCCCGAGCTGGCCTCCAAGCTCGAGCGCGATCTGCTGAACCACAGCATGAGCCGCCTCTCCGAGCAGGACAAGCTGCAGCTGCGCCGGCTGGCGGTCTACCGCAAGCCATTCAAGCCCGAGGCGATCGAGGAGTTCATCCCCGACAAGGCCGCCGCCGCGAGCTTCAAGAACGAGCTGGTCAACCGCTTCCTGATCGAGCACCACCAGGGCTGGTTCAGCCTGCACCCGATCGTCCGAGAGATTAGCCTGCAGCGCCTCAAGGAGACAGAGCCCGAGCTGCGGCAGGCCCACGGCATGGCATCGCGCTACTACACGCGCCACTTCACCGCCAGGCAACTCGTCGGCGCCGGGCGCCTGGGCGGCCACTTTGTGGAGGCGCGCTACCACCTAGTCAACGCTGGGCGCGCCGACGAGCTGCGCGCGATCGTGTCGCGCTTCGAGGCGCATATCAAGTCGACGATCACCTCGATCTCGCCTGTTCCACGCAGCGCCGACGAGCTGAACGAGCGCATCGCAATGCTGGCGGCCCTGCTCGAAGAGCCCGGCGCCAAGGGGCTGGAGTATCACCTGGCAAAGCTGTTCCAAGCCCGCGGCGGGCCGGACGACCTGCGACGCGCGCTGCTGCACGCGCAGCGCTCGATTGGCGCCCGTGCGCCTGCGCCCAACTGGTTCCTGTACGGGCAGCTGCTCGTGCAAGACGGGCGCGCCGACGAGGCGATTGCGCTGCTCAAAGATGGCATCCGCAGGGTACCGCTCGGCGCCGATGTAGTTTCACTGTACCAGAGCTGCGGCGAGCTGCTGGCGCGCGCCGGTCGCGTCGACAAGGCGATCACATTATTACAAGAAGGCATTCGCAGCGTGCCCATCAATAGTGTCTTTGCGCTGTACCGGAGCTGTGGCGAGCTGCTGGCACGCGCCGGGCGCATCGACGAGGCGATTGCGCTGCTGCGAGAGGGCATCCGCAGCGTGCCGGACAATAGCGCATATCCACTGTACCAGAGCTGCAGCGAGCTGCTGGCACGCGCCGGTCGCGTCGACGAGGCAATCGCGCTGTTGCGAGAGGGCATCCGTACCATCCCGCAAGGGAAATACAATCGGTACAAACTGCAAGAATCTGCCT
Source organism: Candidatus Ribeiella danica (assembly GCA_016717335.1). GTDB lineage: Bacteria > Chloroflexota > Chloroflexia > Chloroflexales > Roseiflexaceae > Ribeiella > Ribeiella danica. The sequence goes on along the minus strand of JADKFS010000019.1, from coordinate 318,622 downwards.
TACTGCTGTTGGCGGCCCGCCGTAACTGGCAGGGCCTCGACGCGGTTCTCGCGGCCGATGGGCCAGACCGACTCGACGAGCCGCAGACCGCATTCGGGCGAATCCTGCTGCTGCAGGTGCAGGGGCGCTGGCGCGACGCGGCGGAAGCAGCTGCTTCCGCCAGAGCACAGTTCCCGAGCTATTTTGCTCTCGCCAGCCTGGAGGCGTTTTGTTGGCTGGGCGCGGGGGATGCTGTGGTTGCCGCTACGGCACTCGATCGGTTCACTTCGATTGACTATGAGAGGCAGCAGATTGCCTGGCTGCGAACGCTGATCGCCGCACGGCTCGGCAACGCCGTCGACGCGCGGGCGTACCTCACACGCTACCTCGGCCGCGCGCCAGCGCCGGATCTCGTCATCGACGTGCCGTACTGCCTGTCGCTGTGGGACCAGCCCTCCGCACCGTGGGGTGAGCCCGACCTGGCCTACTATTACCCAACTTTGCCGCCCGCGATCACCGGGCTGGACCGGCCGGTCACGCGTGTCTCATATCACCCATCAGTGCTGCCCGCCCATGTCAAGGGCGCAGCCGAACAGCTGGCGGACCCCGCGGCCGGCGCGGCGGCCCCGGCAACCCCAGCGGCGCCTGCGGCGGCGCAGCCCATGCCGGAGCAGGCGAGCCCCGCGGCGCTGCGCCAGATTCTCCGAGAGTACTTCAACGACGGCGAGCTGCGCGACCTCTGCTCCGATCTGCGGATCGATTACGAGAGCCTGCCCGGCCAGGGGAAAGATGACAGGGCGCGCGAGCTGGTCGACTACGCCCGCCGCCACGGCCGCACCGGCGAGCTTGTGGCCGAGTGCCGCCGTCTGCGGCCGAAGGCCGACTGGCGGGAAGATCCCTCATGAGGTGTCGATGAGCAGCAAGATCGATCTGCGCCTTCAAGTGCTCCAGACCGAGATCCAGGTCGTCTACAGCAACATCGCGCGCCTGGAGGCCGATGTCGTCGTCAGCTCGGACGACGTGCTGCTCTCGATGGGCGGCGGGGTCGCGCGCGCGATCCGCGCGGCGGCCAGCAGCGAGACGCACAACGCCGCGCTCGACGACATCCGCAAGCACGCGCTGCCGATCCCGATCGGCGAGGTCCTGGTGACCAGCGCGGGCCAGCTGTCGGCGAAGTATATCTTCAACGTCGTGGCGATCGACTTCCACAGCCAGCCCCGGCCGCGGCCGCTGCTCGCCCAGATCGTCCGGCGCGTCATGGAGCTTGCGGCCAGCCTGCGCGTGCAGAGCATCGGCGTGCCCCTGCTCGGCACCGGGCTGATCGGCCTGCCCGACGACGAGGCGCTCGACTTCATCATCAGGAGCGTCGCCTGTTTCCTGGTGTCGGAGCCGTGCAAGCTGCAGCGGATCACGATCGCCCTGTACAAGGATAAGCTGGACGACCAGGCCGCGGCGGAGCAGGGCCTCTACGATGCGCTCGCCCCGCTGCGCGAGCAGATCGCGCGCTGGGCCAGGTTTGTCGCGCCGTACAACCGGCGCATGAGCCTGCTGCGGTCGCTGCGCGAGACGCTGGCCGAGGAGCCCGAGCTGGCGCAGGCGCTGGCCGAGGAGGCCGAGCCATTCACCCAGCTGCGCTACGATAAGCGGCGCCAGCGCCTCAGCCAGCGCCGCGATGAGCTGGCGGCGGAGGCCGACCTGGTCGCCGAGGCGCTGGTGAAGCTCCAGCGCAATCAGCGCACCTACGAGCGGCGGCTGCAGGCGTCGTCGGGCGCCGAGGCGAGCAAGTGGCAGGATAAGCTGAGCCGCGCCGCCCAGGATGCGCAGAAGTACGAGAAGCAGCGCGCCGACAACATGGAGCAGCAGCTGGTGGTGCGCCGCGAGGAGGAGGCGCTCACTCACACCTGGGAGTCGTACCAGGTGGTCGGGCCGGCGCCCGATGCGCCCGGCGCGGGCGCTCCGCCGCCCGACCCGCCGGGCGAAGACGGCCCCCAGCTGGCGATGACGGTCGTCGACACCCCGGCCCCTGACAAGCTCGACGAGCTGCGCAGGGTCATCGAGGCCCAGCTCGCGGCCGACCGCCAGACGCTCGGCCGCGTGTTCGGCTGCCCACAGGCGCGCCGCGCCGGCACCGTCCCGCTGACCGCGGACGATCAGACTCAGGCATCGCGCAGCCAGGAGGAGCGGGAGCGCCTCGAGCAGCGGCTCCGCAGCAAGCTGGAGGATCTTGACAACGAGATGGCCGGGAACGAGCGCATCATCGACGCGAGCACCCGGCGGCGGCAGGAGTCGGAGGTGAAGCGGGCTACGCTGGGCGTGCAGGCCGACTACAGCCTGACCACAGACATCGAGGAGGCGCAGAAGATCATCGACCAGCACAAGGCGCTGCAGCAGCATCTGGAGGAGGAGCGCCGGAAAACTCTGCAGGCCCTCGACGGCCTGCAGCAAGGGTGAGCGGCGCGCATGGCCGGCGAAGGCGGCGGGCCAGGAGCGGGCGCTGCGCCGCCGCTAGCGGCCGCGCGAGCGGCGCGGCGCGTGGGGCGGCGGAGCCTGCAGGTGCGTGTAGTCGCTGGCCTTGACGTAGTAGACCTGGCCGCTGGCGAGGGTCAGCAGCAGAAAATCACCGCTCGTCGCGGCCTCGACCACCTTGCTGCCCTCAACATACATGCCGCCGTGGCGGTCGCGCACGACGCGGATGTGGCCCACCTCGGTGGCGCGGGCGGTCGGCAGACGAAAGATCGCGATGGTGGTGCCGCTCATTGCTCTGGGGTCCTTTCGTGGGCCGCGCGGCGGCCATGCGACAGTATACCATACCGCTGCGCTCGCCTTCTTGCTCTCGATCTGAGTCTCGGTCCCGGCTTTTTCTCCGGGGTGCTGCGCCCCCCGCCTTGTCTCCTTGTCTCCTTGTCTCCTTGTCTCCTTGTCTCCGGGGCGCTGCGCCCCCGGCCCCCCTCCGGCAAGTGATGCCGCACCAGCTGCAAGCATTGTGGCGCATGCCCAGTACCCTTCGGTGGGCGCGAGTTGCAACCCGCCGCGCCTGGATTCAGCCAGGCATGCGCGTCAGGCATCGCAAACGAGGCGGCATTCTTTTTGGGGTCCAGGGGCGAAGCCCCGGCCGGGGGGCGGCGGGGGTGGCGGCCCACCCCCGCCCGCGGGGGCGCGGGGGGCGCGCAGCCCCCCGACAAGTTCTGGGTGCCGCCCGGTAACGGGGGACGAGGGCGCGCAGCCCGCAGGGGCACGGGGGCGCGCCGCCCCCCGGAAGAAGCTACTGCCCCTGCACGATCATGATCGGGCGCTCGGACAGGGTGAGCCGGACGGCGCCGCCGCTGGGCGCCAGAGCCGTCCGGCCGCCATCGCGGTCGACCAGCGCGATCGGCTTGCCCGGCTCGACCGGGAAGCTGACCTGGACGCTGTCGTTCGGCCGCCACAGCACGTCGATCGTCGCTGCGCCGCGGCGGTAGCGGTAGTCGTAGGTGCCGCCGCTGTTCGTGTACGGCTGGGCCGGATCGTAGCGGTGGGTGTGGACCGGCCCCGCGCCGACGGGCAGCGCGTCGCCCAGCAGCGTGGCGAGCGTGCGATAGGCGGCGTAGGCCGGCTTGCGCGGGTAGGCGCCGCGCTGGTAGTTGCGCAGCAGCGCCGCGTTCCCGCCGACGCGGCTGGAGTCGTCGAAGGCGTCCTCGAGCTGGAACCAGCTGGTGTGCTGCACGCCGCCCTGCTGGGCGATCACCATCCCGCGGATGAGGTAGTTCGCCTGCTGGTCCTCGCTGACCGGGGTCGTGCCGAAGCAGGCGCCGGGCGCGCTGCACCAGCCCATCTCGGTGATCCAGATCGGCGCGTCGGGCCGGCCGATCGGCGGGCTGTCGAGCCAGCCGCGCGAGGCGATGGTGGTGCCCTCGATCGTAATGATCCGCGGCATGTCCGGCTCGTCGGGCCGCTTCGGCTGAGTGAACGGGTGCGTGGCGAACACGTCGAACGCCCGCCGCGCGTCGGGCACCTGGCGGAACACGCCGCCCGGCCCGCTGAGGAAGTTGATCCCGTCGCAGATGCCGTTGCCGCAGCCCTGGTCGAAGATATACATGCTGCCGATCAGCACGGTGGCGGTCGGGTCGGCGGCCTTGATCGCCTGGTAGGCCGCGATCATCAGCTCGCCGTAGCGGCGCTTGCGCGCGTCGTCGTTCGCGCCGATGTTGGACCAGTTGCCGACGTCGTTCGGCTCGTTCCAGACCTCCCAGGCGGCGATGCGCGGCGAGCCCGGCGCATCGGCGACGCCGTCGCCGTCGTAGCGCTCGACCATCCAGGCGGCGAAGCGCGCGTACGACTGCACGTCGGCCGGCGGGCACCAGTAGGCCTCGCGCGTCGGCCGGCAGCTCGGGTCGCGCGCCCAGGCCGGCGTCGTCAGCAGCATGCCGATGATGCCGAGGCCACGGTCGGCGGCCTGGCGCAGCGAGCCGTCGTAGATCGCGCGCCGGTCGCCGCGCGCCGGCTCGATCAGCGACCACGCCAGCTCCTCGCGGGTCCACTGCGCGCCGGCCTGCCTGGCCAGCCCGGCCAGCTCCCACAGGTTGTCGCCGGCGCGGCGCCGCTCGACCTTGGAGATGTAGGCGTTGATGCCCCAGTAGGACATGGGCGCCGGCGCCGGCGAGCTGAGCGCCAGCGGAACGAAGATCTGCTTCGCGCCGCCCGCCGCCGGGCGCTCGGCCGCGGTCCGCCCGGGCAGCTCGCAGGACGCCAGCGCCACGAGCGCCAGGACGCTCAGGATCTTTATTGCTATGCGATGTCGAGATCTTGCTGCCATCATGGCTGGGTCCCCCTGCTGTCAGTTTCGACAGTATATGCATGCGCGGGCGAAAAGCAAACATGTTTGCGCGGGCGACCCGCTCTTTCCGGGGCGCTGCGCCCCCGGCCCGGGGGAACCGGCGCCGGTTCAGGCGGCTGCGTCAGCTTTCTCCGGGGCGCTGCGCCCCCGGCCCCCCGCCCGGGGGAACCGGCGCCGGTTCCCCCGGTCCCCCTCCGGCAAATGATGCCGGATTAGCTACAACGATCGTGGCTCATGCCTGGCGCCATTCCGAATCATGCGTGTTATCTCTCGTCGCGCCTGAATTCAGCCAGGCATGCGCGCCAAGCGTTGAAGATGAGGCAGCGTCATTTTGAGGTCCAGGGGCGAAGCCCCGGGCGGGCGGCGGCGGGGGTGGTGGCCCACCCCCGCCCGCGGGGGTACGGGGGGCGCGCAGCCCCCGACAACAGCGCCAGCCAGGCTTATGGTATACTGAGCACCAAACAAGCAACCAGCCACACCCTGGCGCTCGGAGTCCCACCGCACCGGGCCACAAGGATTGATAATGTCTCACAGCGATGACGCTGCCGCGCTCCGACAACAGGGCCACCGTCTGACGCCCCAGCGCTTGATGGTGCTCAATGTCGTCAAGACCAGCGGCAGGCACCTCACCGCCGAGGACGTCCACGCCGCGATCGTGCCGCAGCACCCCTACATCAACATCACCACCATCTACCGAACCCTGCAGTGGCTCCAGGAGGTCGGCCTGGTCGCGCCGATCGCGATTGGCAGCGGCCCACTGCGCTACGAGTATGTCCACGGCGGAATCCACCACCACCTGGTCTGCCAGGATTGTGGGTACGAGGAGGAGATCGGCGACGATATCCTCGACGCGCTGAAAGTCCGGCTGCTGGAGCGCTACGCCTTCACTGCGCAGCTGAACCACCTGGCCATTCCGGGGCGCTGCGCGATGTGCCAGCATACGACCAGCAATGACGCGCCACCGGCGCAGGAGCACGAGCCATGAATCTACTACGACGGCTGTTTGGCGGCGGCGAAGAGCCGGCCTCGGACAACGCCATCCACCTGTACGTCCGCTGCAAGCGCTGCGGCGCTCCGGTCCACGTGCGCGTCGACCCGCGCAACGACCTGGTGATCGAGTACGGCGACGACGACGATGCGTCGGGCTACCGGCTGATCAAGGAGATTATGGACTCGCGCTGCTTCCGGCTGATGCGCGCCGAGATCGCCTACGACCGTGGCCGCCACGAGCTGAGCCGGCAGCTCGAGGGCGGCACGTTCATCGGCAAGGAGGAGTACGACCAGCTGGTGGCGCAGAGCGAGCAGGACCGCAAGGTCAGCTCATAGGATTGAGGGGCGCATGAGCGAAGCAGTCGATCTGTTGCTGATCAACGGCATCGTCGTGACGATGAACGCCGACGGCGATGTGTTCATGGACGGCGCGGTGGCGGTGCGCGGGCGGTCGATCGTGGCCGTCGGCACGAGCGGCGAGCTGGCCGCGCGCTACCAGGCCGCCGCGACGCACGACTGCCGCGGCTGCGCGATCATCCCGGGGCTGATCAACGGCCACGCCCACGTGCCGATGAGCCTGCTGCGCGGCCTGGTGGCCGATCAGCAGCTCGACGTCTGGCTGTTCGGCTATATGTTCCCGGTCGAGAGCCGCTTCGTCGACGCCGAGTTCTCGTACACCGGCACGCTGCTCTCGTGCGCCGAGATGATCCGCGGCGGCACGACGACGTTCGTGGATATGTACTACTTCGAGGAGCAGGTCGCCCGCGCGGCCGACGAGGCCGGCATGCGCGCGATCTGCAGCCAGACGGTCATGCGGCTGCCCACGCCCGACGCGGCCTCGTACGACGAGGGGCTGGATCGGGCGCGGCGCTTCATCGAGCAGTGGCACGGCCACGAGCGGATCGTCCCGACGGTCGCCCCGCACGCGCCCTACACCTGCACCGACCAGATCTACCACGAGGCCGCGGCGCTGTGCCGGCGCTACGGCGTGCCGCTCAACACCCACCTCTCCGAGACCGCCCGCGAGGTGACCGAGAGCCGCGCCGCCTGCGACGCCACGCCGATCGCCTACGCCAACCGCGTCGGCGCCTTCGACGTGCGCTGCATCGCCGCCCACGGCGTTCACGCCACCGAGGACGATATCGTCATCCTGCGCGAGCGCGGCGTCGGCGTGGTGCCCTGCCCAACCTCGAACCTCAAGCTCGCCAGCGGGATCGCGCCGTTCCGCCGCTTCATCGACGCCGGCGTGCGGACCGGGCTGGGCACCGACGGACCGGCCTCCAACGACGACCAGGATATGTTCGCCGAGATCCACCTGGCCGCGCTGCTGCCCAAGGGCACCAGCGGCGACCCGACGGCGGTGCCGGCGCAGCAGGCGCTGGCGCTTGCGACCTCGCTCGGCGCCCGCGCGATCCACCTCGACCACCTGGTCGGGTCGCTGGTGCCCGGCAAGCGCGCCGACATCGCGATCGTCGAGCTGGGGCGGCTGCACTCCGCGCCGCGCTACACCTACGCGTCCGACGCGATCTACACCCACCTGGTCTACAGCGCGCGCGCCGGCGACGTGCGCGACGTGCTGGTCGACGGGCGCTGGCTCATGCGCGACCGGCGGCTGCAGACGATCGACGAGGGCGAGATCCTCCGGCGCGCCCAGGCGATCGCCGACCGGATCGACGCGTTCCTGGCCGAGCGCGAGGTGAACCTGCTCGACAAGATCCTGGCGATCGGCGGCGTGCAGCAGGACGAGCTGTTCGAGGTGCAGGCCAAGGCGCGCATCTCCGACGAGACGGCCGAGCGCGTCGGCAGGCTGCTCGCCCACGAGGACGTGGCGATCACCAAGGCCAGCGAGCGCACCCAGTACGACTCGTATTTCAGCTGGGACGACGCCAGCAAGGGCCGCATCCGGCTGCGCGAGGACCACCGGCTCGACCCGGGCGCGCGCATGGAGCCGAAGTATACGATCACGCTGACGGCGCCGGCCGACCGCACCGAGTACCCCTCGGCGACCTGGCTCGGCCGCGCGCGCTACACCGCCCCGGCCGACCGAACGCTGCGCTTCTACCGCGAGTACTTTCAGCCGGACCACGTGATCGAGATCGAGAAGCGCCGCCGGCGCTGGCGCATCCTCTACAAAGATGTCGACTTCGCGCTGAACATCGACCGTCTGGTCGGCCACAGCCAGCCCGGGCCCTACCTGGAGATCAAGAGCCGCACCTGGAGCGCCAAGGACGCGGACGCCAAGGCCGAGCTGATCCGCGAGCTGCTGGCGCTGCTCGGCGTCGATGAGCCCGCGCTCGTGAAGCAGGAGTACGCCGATCTTTGATGAGGTGACCGGGTGACCGGGTGATTGATCGCCTTGTCACCTTGTCACCTTGCCTGGTAGAAAACAATGCCGTTCAAAGGGATATACCTGATCGGCCTGACCGGCAACATCGCCTGCGGCAAGAGCACGGTGATCGCCATGCTGCGCGAGCGTGGCGCGGCGGTGATCGACGCCGACCGCGTGACCCACGACCTGCAGCTGCCAGGCGAGCCGGTCTACCAGGCGATCGTGGCGACCTTCGGACCCGCGATCCTGGCCACGCCCGGCGGGCCGATCGACCGGCGCGCGCTCGGCGCGATCGTCTTCGCCGACCCCGCGGCGCTGCGGCGGCTGGAGCAGATCGTCCACCCGGCCGTGCACGCGCGCATCCTCTCTTGGCTTGAATCTCTTGGGGCTAGGGATTTGGGACTTGAGGCTAGTGAGCATTGGCAAGCCCCAAGCCCCAAGCCCCAAACCCCAGCGGTCGCAGTGATCGACGCGATCAAGCTGCTCGAGTCGGGCTGGAAGCCGCTCTGCGACGCGATCTGGGTCGTCACCTGCGCGGCGGGGCAGCAGGTCGCGCGGCTGGTGGCGACGCGCGGCATGAGCGAGCAGGAGGCGCGCGGGCGGATCGCCGCGCAGCCGCCCCAGGCCGACAAGATCGCCCAGGCCGACGTGCTGATCGACAACAGCGGCTCGCTCGATCAGACGCGCAGGCAGGTCGACGCCGCCTGGCAGGCGATCGCGGATCGCTCGACACCCCCGGCCTGAGGCTGCTGTATCGTCCCCCCTGCCCCCGGTATTTTTCAAGAATCGCTCCCTCATGGGCCGACTGCCCTCCCTCCCGCCCGCGCAAGAGCCGGGGGATTCTTGGCCGGCGTATCACCTGCCGCGAGCGAAACATGCACCCCTGAAACGCGCGGCTCGCGAACGGTCGCAAGGCCGGGGAACTTTCGCTGTATAATCAGAGCGCGCTCTTTTAGGCCGGAGGAAGATCCATGGCAACGCCGACGACCATCCGCACCCTGTCGGTCGAGAACCTCGACATCCCGCTGCACACGCCGTTCGGCATCGCCGGCGGCGCGCAGGATATCGCCCGCAACCTGCTGGTCGCTGTTGAGCTGGCCGACGGCACGCGCGGCTACGGCGAGGCCGCGCCGTTCCCAGCCTTCAACGGCGAGACCCAGGCGATCGCGGCGGCGGCGCTCGATGCCGCCCGCGCCACCGTCGAGGGCGCCGACGTGCGCGAGTGGCGCCGGCTGGCCGCGGCCGTGCACGACGCGATGGGCCCGGTCGGCTCGGCGCAGTGCGCGATCGAGACGGCCGTGCTCGACGCGCTGACGCGCCAGGCGGGCATGCCGCTGTGGGCCTTCTTCGGCGGCGTCGCGACCAGCCTGGAGACCGACATGACCATCACCACCGGCACGGTGGACGATGCGTTCGCGTCGGCGCAGACTATCCTCGACCGCGGCATCCGCACGATCAAGATCAAGATCGGCTCAGGCGACCTGGCGCTCGACCTCGACCGCGTCTCGGCCGTCGCGGCGGTGGCGCCCCAGTCGCCGCTGATCCTGGACGGCAACGTCGGCTTCACGGCCGACGAGGCGCTGCAGCTGCTGGCCCAGCTGTACGAGCGCGGCGTGCGCGTGGCGCTGCTGGAGCAGCCGGTCAAGAAGGACGACTGGGCGGGGCTGCAGCAGGTGGCCCAGTGGGGCGGCGTGCCGGTCGCGGCCGACGAGACCGCCACCGACTCGGCCGCGGTGCTGCGGATCATCCAGGAGCGGGCGGCCCACGTCGTCAACATCAAGCTGATGAAGTGCGGCATCGTCGAGGCGCTCGACATCGCCGCGCTCTGCCGCGCCGCGCGCCTGCGCCTGATGATCGGCGGCATGGTCGAGTCGATCCTGGCGATGACCACCTCGGCCTGCTTCGCCGCCGGACAGGGCGACTTCAGCTACGTCGATCTCGACACACCGCTGTTCATGGCCGAGAACCCGTTCGACGGCGGCATGGTCTACGAAAGCGCGATCGTCGACCTCGGCCAGATCGCGGCCGGGCACGGCGTGACGCCCAAGGCTGGGCGCTGAGCGCCAGGTAGGTTTCCAGGAGCCGCGTCGCGACGGCCGCCTGCCCATAACAGGGCCGGGGCGAATACCGGCCAGGGCCGGGGGCGAGGGCCTGTAGCGCACCAGAATGCGCTCTGTAAAAAAACCACCCCCAGGAGGGACCACTATTCTTAGAAAATAGACAGCTCTTTCTTAATCAATCTCCAATCCTTTGCTGATATGCTACTGTCGTCAGCGAATTATCAGATCATTGAGCTCGAAAGGCGACACGCAATGGCATCCAAACCAACATCCAGCGTTCCAGGAACCTCGGCGCCAAGGGCCAGGGCGTCACTCTCCCAATTGATCCAGCGATGGGTCACCCGCGGCTTCGCGGGCCTGCTCGTGCTGCTGGTCGCGATCCAGCTCGTACCCTTCGGACGCAACCACACCAACCCGCCGGTGCAGGCCGAGCCGGCCTGGGATAGCCCACAGACCCGCGCGCTGTTCATGCGCGCCTGCGGCGACTGCCACACCAACCAGACCACCTGGCCGTGGTACAGCTCGGTCGCCCCGGTCTCGTGGCTGATCCAGCGCGACGTGAACGAGGGCCGCCAGAAGTTCAACATCTCCGAGTGGGGCCGCCCCAGGAACAAGGGCGACGAGGCCGCCAAGACCGTGCGCAAGGACGATATGCCGCCGTGGTTCTACACCCCGATCCACCCGGATGCCAAGCTCAGCACGGCCGAGCTCCAGACGCTGATCGCCGGGCTCACGGCCACCTTCGGCGACGAGGGCGGCGAGGGCGGCGAGGGCCACGTCCTCCCTGCCTCAACCATCCAGTAGCTCAGCTCCGGTTCGATGTAGCCCCTCACCCCCCTGCCCCCGCTCCCGGTGGGGAGCGGGGGGATTTAGTCTGCAGGTGTGATGCGCTGCTTCGCAGCGCATCACACCTGCATCCGATATTTTCCTCCCCGCGACGCGGGGAGGGGGCAGGGGGAGGGGCAGATCGCCGCCAACCATCGCCCCTCCCCTGGCAGGGGCGGGGGCAGGGAGAGGGGTCAAACCAACGTCTCTTCCAGCTCGAACCGCGCCGTGAAGTGCCGCAGCGCGGGCGGCTGCCAGGCGATCCGCAGGCCGCGGATCTGGCCGACGTTCCGCTTGATGTAGACCAGCGCCTCGGCGATATAGTCGACGTGGCTCTGGGTGTAGACCCGGCGCGGGAAGGTCAGCCGCACCAGCTCCAGCGCGGCCGGCTGCTCGCCACCCTCCGGCTGCGGGCGACCGAACATGACGCTGCCGATCTCGACCGCGCGGATGCCGGCGGCCAGGTAGAGCGCCACGCACAGCGCCTGGGCGGGGTACTGGCTCGGCGGGATGTGCGGCAGCATGGCGGCCGCGTCGATGTAGACCGCGTGGCCGCCGGTCGGCAGCACGATCGGAATCCCGGCGGCGGTCAGCTTCTCGCCCAGGTACTCGATCGAGCGGATGCGGTAGCGCAGGTAGTCCTCGTGCAGCGCCTCGCCCAGCCCGATCGCGATCGCCTCCATATCGTAGCCGGCCAGCCCGCCGTAGGTCGGGAACCCCTCGGTCAGGATCAGCAGGTTCTTGCAGCGCTGGGCCCACTCGTCGTCGTTCAGCGCCAGGAAGCCGCCGATGTTCGCCATCCCATCCTTCTTCGCGCTCATCGTGCAGCCGTCGGCGTAGCTGAACAGCTCCTGCGCGATCTCCAGCGGCGTGCGGTCGGCGTAGCCCGGCTCGCGCTGCTTGACGAACCAGGCGTTCTCGGCGAAGCGGCAGGCGTCGATGAAGAACGGGATGCCGTGCGCGCGGCAGATCTCGCTCGCGGCGCGGACGTTGGCCATGCTCACGGGCTGGCCGCCGCCGGAGTTGTTCGTCACGGTGAGCATGCACAGCGGAATGCGCGCGCGGCCGACCTCCTCGATCGTGGCGCGCAGCCGGTCGAGGTCGATGTTGCCTTTGAACGGGCGGATGAGGCCGGGCTGCAGCGCCTCGTCGGTCACCAGGTCGCGGGCCTCGGCGCCGCGCGCCTCCACGTTCGCGCGGGTGGTGTCGAAGTGCGAGTTGTTCGGCACCACATCGCCGGCATTGCAGACCGTGCCGAACAGGATGCGCTCGGCCGCGCGGCCCTGGTGTGTCGGGATCACGTGCTTGAAGCCGGTGATCTCGCGCACGGCGCTCTCCAGCCGGTAGAACGAGCGCGCGCCGGCGTAGCTCTCGTCGCCCTGCAGCATCCCGCCCCACTGGGTCGAGCTCATCGCGCCGGTGCCCGAGTCGGTCAGCAGGTCGATCAGCACGTGCTCGGCGCGCAGCAGGAACAGGTTGTAGCCGGCGGCCTCGAGCGCTGCGCGCCGCTGCGCTGTGGTCGTCGAGGCGATCGGCTCCACGCTTTTGATCCGAAACGGCTCGATGATCGTGTGCGGCTGAAAGTCCATAGGTGCACTCCTTTGTGCTATGCCAGAACAAAAAGCAAAGAGAGCAAAGAGCCGTGCGGATAGCGCCCGCTCGCTGTTCTCTGTTCTCTGTTCTACTGCGGGTGCTTGGGGTTCTTCCACGGCACGTCGGGCACGCCGGCGCGGGCGTTGGCGGCGCGCGCCAGCACGAACAGGCAGTCCGACAGGCGGTTGAGGTACATGCTCACCTGCGGGCCGACCGCATCCTCGCGCGCCAGCCCGACCACCCAGCGCTCGGCCCGCCGGCAGACCGTGCGCGCCAGGTGCAGCTGCGCCGCGGCGAGCGTCCCGCCCGGCAGGATGAACTGGCGGAGCGGCGCCAGCTCGCCCTCCAGCGCGTCGATCGTCTGCTCCAGGAACGCCACCTCCTGCGGCCCGACCCGCGGGACCCCGGCGGCCTCGCCGGGCGTCGCCAGGTCGGCGCCCACCACGAACAGCTGGTCCTGGATCTGCGCCAGGATCGCGTCGAGCTGCGGCTCGACGCCGCCGGCGCGCGCCACGCCAATCGCGGCATTGCACTCGTCCACCGTGCCGTAGGCCTGGACGCGCGCCGCATCTTTCGGCACGCGCAGCCCGCCCCACAGCCCGGTCTCGCCGGCATCGCCGGTCTTGGTGTAGATCTTCATCTGGCCTCCGTGATCTCGTCTCGGCGTGAACGCGCGATTGCGGCAGCGCTATTCTACCACTCGGCCGGGGCGGCGCGCTCTGTGGAGCCGCGCCCCCCGGCCGGGGCTGTGCCCCGTGCCCCCGCCCCTATCCGAGTCCTAGCGACATCGTTGGTGATTCGTGGGCGGGGGTGCGCCCCCACCCCCCCCCGCTGGTGGCGGGGCCCGCCCCTGACCCCAAAATGATGCTGCCTCGGCGGCCATGATAGCGGCGCATGCCTGGCTGAATCCAGGCGCGGCGAGAGACAACACGTCCGCTCGGAATGGTGCCAGGCATCCGCCACTGGTATTGAAATGGGGACAGCCTGATTTGCCGGAGGGGGGCCGGGGGAACCGGCGCGGGTTCCCCCGGGCGGGGGGCCGGGGGCGCAGCGCCCTGGAAAATGATCTAGCGCAGCCTGCTGAACCGGCGCGGGTTCCCCCGGGCGGGGGGCCGGGGGCGCAGCGCCCTGGAAAATGATCTAGCGCAGCCTGCTGAACCGGCGTGGGTTCCCCCGGGCGGGGGGCCGGGGGCGCAGCGCCCCAGAAGAAAGGCATCGGCGCCGAAACGCACTCAGGCGGGGGCCGGGGGCGCAGCACCCGCACCCTACGATCATAGTATAATGGCGCGGCCGCCGGCCTGCCGCAGCGGCGGGAGACGCCGCTCGGGAGCACTGCATATGATGAGTTCGGAGCCCTTGCCAGCCACCCGCGCGCGCGGGGCGGCGGCGCTGTTCGGAGTGCTGTTCGGCCTCTACCTGCTCACCAGCGGCGGCCATTTCTACGCTGTGGACGAAGAGATGATGTTCGATGTGACCGAGAGTCTCGCGCTCCACGGCAGCTTCGCGCTGAATCCCACCCAGCTTGGCGCCGCGCCGACGTACAGCCAGTACGGCCCCGGGCAGTCGGTCGCTGCGCTGCCGCTGTTCTGGATTGGCCGAGCCATCGCCGGCCGGTTCTCGCCCGACGCCTACCCCTGGCTGATCCGCGCGATCGTGAGCTGGTTCAATCCGCTGATCACCGCCGGCGTCGCGGCGCTGCTGTTCATCGCCGTCCTGCGGCTCGGCTTTGGGCGGCGCGCCGCGATCGGGACGGCGCTGCTCTACGGCATCGGCACGATGGCGTGGCCGCACAGCAAGACGTTCTTCGCCGAGCCGCTGACCGCGCTGCTGTGCTTCGGCTCGTACCTCGCGCTGCCAATAGACATGCCGCGCGACGGCGAGCCGCGCGCGCCCGCGTGGCGGCCGTTCCTGCTGGCCGGGCTGCTGGCCGGGCTCGCGCCGACGGTCAAGATTCAATCGGGGATCGCGCTGCCGCTGCTGGCGCTGTTCGCCGCGCTGCGCGCCCTCCGCGCGGCCGGCCGGGAGCGGCGCGCGGCGGTCCCGGCGCTGGCCGCCTGGGCGGCCGGGGCCGCGCTGCCGCTGGTCGCCCTGGCGATCTACCAGCAGGCGGCCTTCGGCAGCCCCTTTCGCAGCGGCTACGGCGACTCGATCTGGAGCCAGTTCAGCACCGACTTCTGGGTCGGCTTCGGCGGCCAGATCTGGAGCAGCGGCCGCGGCATTCTCTGGTACGCGCCGCCGCTGCTGCTGTTTCCGATCGGGCTCTGGCTGCTGTGGCGCCGCGACTGGCAGACAGCCGCGCTCTGCGCGCTGATCGTCGTCGCCCACGTGCTGTTCTACTCGAAGTGGATCGCCTGGGACGGCGCGGGCGCCTGGGGGCCGCGCTTCCTCAACGCCGTGCTGCCCTTCATGGCCCTGCCGCTGGCCGCGTTTCTCGACACGCTGCATGGCCGCCGCACCCCGCTGCGCTCCGGCGCGCTGATCGTCCTCGCGCTGCTGGCCGCGCCGGTGCAGCTGGCCGGCCTGCTGATCAGCGTCAACACCTTCTTCAGCCTGACGCGCGGCGACGATCTGAGCAACTACCGGGTCGCCGACTCGGCGATCGCCGTGCAGCTGCGCATCGCGGCCGACCAGCTGCGCCAGCTCTACGAGATCCGCTTCGCGCCCGACAGCGTCGCACTGGTCGCGGGCTTCTCGTACAGCGAAGACGGCCCCCGCCAGGTGCCGCGCTGGACGCTGCCCCAGGCCACGATCGCGCTGCGGCCGCCGCCTGGCGACATGCTCGAGCTAGACATGGAGCTGAACAGCTGCTTCGCCCAGCCGGCGCCGTCGCCGATCGCGATCGCCGTGGCGGGCCAGGTGCTCGCGCGCGACCAGGCGGCCTGCCCGAGGCGCAGGTACCGCTTCGCGCTGCCGGCCCGCCCGACGACCGTGACGCTCAGCACGGCCGCGTGGAACCCGGCGGCGTTCGGCGGCGAGCGCGACGAAGAGCTCGGCGTCATGCTGCAGCAGATCGCCGCGCAGGTCGACGGCCGGCCGCTGGCGCTGCAGGGCGACACCCTGCCGGTCCCGCCGATGCCGCGCGGCACATTCGCGATCCGCCACTGGATGGGCGATCACCGCATGAGCCACTGGGACTTCTGGTGGTGGTATCTGCTGCACGACCGGCTCTCGCCCGGCGAGAACCTGCTGCTCGCGGCCGCCTGGCTGGCGCTCGGGCTGGGCTCGCTCGGCTGGGGCCTGCGCGGCATGCTGCGCGCGGGCGACGCGACGCGACGGCGCGGCATGCTGCGCGAGCCGGTCTAGTGCAATTGCAGATTGCAGATTGTCGATTGCAGATTGCGGCGAGCGCTTGTTGAAGACAAAGGAGAAGATCATATGCCGGCCACACCACAGCCCCGACTGCTCAAGACCATCCCCCTGTTTATCGGCATGGACAACGAGGAGCTAGCCGCGCTGGCCGCGCTCATGGACGAGGAGCACTTCCGATCCGGGCAGGTCATCTTTCGGGCCGAGGAGACCGGCGGCAACTTCTACATCATCCAGGCCGGCCAGGTCGAGCTCTCGATCATCGACGACGACGACGAGAAGCTGGTGCTCGAGCTGCTCGAGTCGGGCGACTTCTTCGGCGAGCTGTCGCTGCTCGACGGCGGCAACCGCTCCGCCACCGCCACAGCCATCCAGGGCACCGACGTGCTGGTGCTCGAGCGCCACGAATTCCTCGACCTGATGCTGCAGAAGCCGCACATGGCCCAGGACCTGATGGTCGCGCTCGCCAAGCGCATCCGCCGCACAGATAATCTGCTGCGCCGGCGCGTCAGCCGCAACGTCAACGAGATCGTCGAAGAGAAGCTGACCTTTGGGCAGCGCCTGGCCGACACGATCGCCGCGTTTAGCGGAAGCATTTCCTTCCTGATCCTGAATGCCGTGTTCTTCGCCGCCTGGATTCTGATCAACGCCGTGCCGAGCCTCGTCTTTGATCCCTATCCCTTTGGCCTGCTGACGATGATTGTCTCGCTGGAGGCGATCTTCCTCTCGATCTTCGTGCTCGTCAGCCAGAACCGCCAGGCGGAAAAGGATCGCATCAGGAACGAGCTGGACTACCAGGTCAATCTCAAGGCCGAGCTGGGCGTCAGCACGCTGCTGCAGAAGGCCGAGGTGATTGTCGAATCGATCGATGAGATCGAGAAGCGGCTCGTGGCGAACGATCGCGGCACGGGGGCGAGCAAGCCCGCGTAGAAGCTTCGCCCGTGGGGGAGGGTGCGGCGAGGCGACCCCAATCAGTGGCTAGTGCAGCCTTCCAGAAAAGCGGGCCGGTTGTCGCCAGTTGGTTCTGTGGTTCTGTGGTTCTGTGGCCACGGAACTGCAGAACCGCAGAACCGATCGCGGTATGTCTGCTCTGGCTCTATTTCGCTACCCTCCTCGCCCGGGTGCAGCCGCGCAACTTGATCGCTGCTCGCGCCTGAACACTGCTGATGCGAGAGCAAACAATCGGCGGTGTGGCGTAGCGCCTGAGGCACCACACCACACCGCCAACAAGGAGCGGGCTCGCTTCCTCGGTCATACCTCCAGCAAAAACTCGCGCAGCGCCTGGTGGTAGGCGGCGGGCTGCTCGACCAGCGGCACGTGGCCGCACTCGTCCAGGATCAGCAGCCGGCTGCCGGCCACCATCTCCGCCGCCGCGGCCACGTCGTCCTGCGGCACCACCCGGTCGGCCCGCCCGCTCACCAGCAGCGTCGGCGCGCGGATGGCGGCCAGCGCCGCGATCAGGCTGCTGTCGCCGATGCTGGCCACACAGGCCAGGTGCGCCGCGAAGTCCATCCGCGTCAGGTCGAGAATGCCCTCGCGCAGCCAGCGCTCGTCCGCCGGAGCCTGCTCGAGATACCACGACGACATCAGCCGCGGCAGCGGCGGCATGCTCATCAGCGAGGCGGCCATCGGCTGCAGCAGGCCGCTCAGCGGCCGCGCCATGTTCAGCCAGGGCTGCCAGATCTGCAGCGCCAGGTCGACCGGGCGCAGCACCAGGCCGAGCAGCGCGCGCTCGAGCGCGCTGCGGCGAACGCCGATGCTGGTGAGCACCAGCCGCCGCACTCGGGCAGGCCAGTGCGCTGCGACGTAGGCCGCGACTGAGGCCCCGAAGGAGTGCCCGTTCAGATCGAACTGCTCCAGCCCCAGCGCGTCGGCGAACTCGATCACCAGCGCGGCCTGGCGCGCGATCGCCGCCGGGACCGGCAGCGACTGCGAGCCGCCGAAGCCGGGCAGGTCGATCGCGTAGCAGGTGCGGATGTCGGCCAGCTGCGCCAGCGCGCCGAACCAGTAGCGCGAGGAGGCCGCCCAGCCGTGGATCAGCAGCAGCGGCGGGCCGTCGCCGGACTGCCGGTAGGAGACCTCGCCGTGCGCGAGCCGCACCCGGCGCGGCGCCGCGAGCGCGAGCTCCAGCGCCTGGTCCATGCTCGGCGGCGGCGTGGCCGCGGCACCATCCGGCGGCGCAGCGTGCGTCGAGAGGCGCAGCCCCTGGCCGCGCAGCTTCGGCGCCGCGGGAGGCACAGCCGGCGGCTCCGGCGCGCGCTCCTCGGCCGGCGGCCCCTGCGTCGAGAGGCGCATCCCCTTGCCCCGGCGAATCGCGGGCGGCGTCGGCGGATCGCCGGCCGGCTCGATCGGTCCCTGCTCCTCAGCGGTCATAGCGAGTCTCCAATTCTGTAGCGAGCGCAGCGTAGGCCTGCGCCCCTGAGCTCGAAGGTGCGTACTGGCTGATTGGCTTGCCCAGAGTCGGAGCCTCTGCCAGCTTGACGTTGATGGGGATGACGGTCTCGAACACCAGCCCGCCGTAGCGCTGCCGGACCTGCCGCTCGACCTCCTGGCCGAGGTTGGTGCGCCGGTCGGCCAGCGTGCAGACGACGCCGCCGATCGCCAGGCCGGGGTTGATCTCCTTCACCAGCTCGATCGTCGCCTCGAGCTGCGGCATCGCCTTCAGCGCGTAGGCGTGCAGCTGCAGCGGCACCAGCACCGTGTCGGCGGCGGCGAGCGCGTTCAGCGAGAAGATCCCCAGGCTCGGCGGCGGGTCGATCAGCACGTAGTCGTACGCGCCGCGCGTCGCGCGCAGCGCCTTGCGCAGCAGCAGCTCGCGCCCGACCTTGCCGGCCAGCTCTAGCTCGGCCCCGGCCAGCGCCAGCGACGCGGGCACCAGGTCGACGCCCGCGCCGGTCGAGCGCGTGGCGAACGCCGTGCCCTGCTCGGGATTCAGCAGCACCTCGTAGACGCTGTAGTCAAGCTCCGAGGGGTCGATGCCAACCCCCTGGGTCAGGTTGGCCTGGGGATCGATATCGATCAGCAGCACCCGCCGGCCGCGCTCGGCCAGCGCGGCGCCCAGATTCAGCGCGGTGGTGGTCTTCCCGACGCCGCCCTTCTGCATCGCCAGGGCAATCACATGTCCCATCGAGGCCTCCTCGGCGAGCACGCAAAAGCGGCGGCTTCGCCAAAGCCCATTATGCGCCGAGATGGGAACAGGTGAGTTACAGATACGTAGCCAGTAGTCAGATATCAGTAGTCAGTACCGGCGAAAGACGAAGATCTTCAATGATACTGACTACGGACTACCGGCTACTGGCTACTCCTCGAACACCCAGATCTTGCCAAACGAGTCGGGCAGGTCGACCTCGTGCGGCCCCTCGCCGATCTGCTCGTCGTAGTCGTGCAGCCACTCGTGCCAGCGGCCCGCGCGGGGGAAGTCGATCGCCACGCGCTGGTCGGCGGGCGAGAGGTTGACCGCCACGACGACGACGCTGCCGGCGTCGTTCCAGCGGTGGTAGGCCAGCACCCTGCGCTCGTGGTCGAGCAACAGCGGCTCGAAGTTGTTGGCCTGCAGGGCGCCCTGGGTGTGGCGCAGGTAGGCCAGCGAGGCGTAGTGCCTGTACAGCGCCTGGCCGGCGCCGCCGTCCATATGCTCCCAGGGAATCTTGCTGACGTCGATCGTCTTGGGGGCGTGCGCGCCGAACTCCTGGCCGTGGTACAGCATCGGCACGCCCTGGGCGGTGAACAGCATGATCGCGCCGAGCATGCTCTTGCGCACCGCGCCGGCCTGATCGATCGCCGGGTTGGTCATCACCTCGAAGATCAGCCGCTCCTCGTCGTGGCTCTCCAGGTAGTTGACCGGCTGGGCGTTGTCCTGGTAGCCGTCGCCGGCAAACGAGATCACCCGCGCCAGCAGCTCCAGGTCGCCGTACTGGTTGCCCTGGTACTCGCCCTCGCGCAGCTGCGCCCGCAGCGCCTTGGTGAACTGCCAGTGCCACGAGGCGTCGATGTCGGTGTCGCGCACCACCGCCGCCGGGTCGGCCACGATGTCCTCGGCGATCAGGTAGGCGTGCGGCTTGGTCTGCCGGGCCGCCCACGAGATGAAGCTCATCCCGCCGACGCCGTCGTAGCGCATGCCCTCGACGTAGTCGTAGCGGAAGCCGTCGACGTGAAACTCGATCAGCCAGTAGTCCTGGATGTCCTTGATCAGCCGCTTGGTCGCGTCGCCCCACAGGTTGAAGTCCGGGAAACCCCACGGGTTGCCGTCCGGGCTAAAGTACGGGTTGCGGTCGTACGGGTACAGCAGGTTCAGCGGCGAGTCGCTGGCGGCGTGGTTGAAGACCATGTCAAAGATCACCCCGATGCCCTTCTGGTGCGCCGCGTCGACCAGCCGCTTGAAGTCTTCCGGGCTGCCGTAGGCGCCCTCGGGCGTGAAGAAGTAGGCCGGGTTGTAGCCCCAGCTGCGGTCGCCGGGGAACTCCTGGATCGGCATCAGCTCGATCGCGTCGACGCCCAGGCCGGCCAGGTAGTCGAGCCGCTCGATCACGCCCGCGAAGGTGCCCGCCGGGCTGAAGTCGCCCACGTGCAGCTCGTAGATCACCAGCTGGTTGAGCGGCTTGATGCCAAAGCCGCCGTCGCCCCATTCGTACGGCCGCGCCCCCACCTCGACCAGCGCGTGGGGCTGCGGCGAGCCCGCGGCCCAGCGCAGCCCGCGCGCGTACGGGTCGCCGATCGTCGTCTCGCCGTCCAGCACGAACTGGTAGGCGTGCGTGCCGGGGTCCAGCCGCTTCTCGATCCACCACCGGCCGCTCTCATCAACCGCGAGCGGGTCGGCCTGCAGGTCCCAGCCGTTGAAATCGCCAATCAGGTGAACGCTTTTCTTCCAGGGTGCCCAGAGCGCGAAGGAGACCGTGCCGTCGCCCCGATCGTGCGCGCCGTAGGGGGTGTTCGGCGGCGCCGGGGCTACGCGAGGTGCTGCGTCCATTGAAACCGTCCTCCACTTTCCGCAAAAAATAGCCGCTCCCATTGAAGCAAGTAGCGTGCCGCTGCCGTGCTCTCGCTCCGTCCCTCGATAGATTCGTGCGGGGCGCTGCGCCCCCGGCCCCCCGCCTCCTGATCTGTCGACCGCGTTTTCGTTCTCCGGGGCGCTGCGCCCCCGACCCCGTCTCCTGGTCTATCGACCGCGTTCCTTTTCTCCGGGGCGCTGCGCCCCCGGCCCCCCGCCCGGGGGAACCCGCGCCGGTTCCCCCGGCCCCCCTCCGGCAAATAATCCCGAACCAGATGCAATGATTGTGGCCCCTGCCCAGCACTATTCCTAGGCGCCGGTTGTCTCCCGCTGCGTGTGGATTCAGCCGGGCAGGCGCGCCAAGCGCTGAAACTGAGGCTGCTTTATTTTGGGGTCCAGGGGCAAGAGCCCCGGCCGGGAGCACTGGGGGCGCGCAGCCCCCGGACTCCCTCGATCGGGCGGCTCGCGCACGAAGAAACCTATCGCTGGCGAGCGCACCACCGAAGCCGTATACTATGCGCAGCATCACAGAGAAGGAGGCAGACATGGAACTCGGCATGATCGGCCTGGGCCGCATGGGCTTCAACATGGCGCGGCGGCTGCGCCAGGGCGGCCACCGGGTCGTCGGCTATGACCGCGCGCCCGAGCAGGTCGAGGCGCTGCGCGGCGCCGGCGCCGAGGGCGCCGCCAGCGTCGAGGAGCTGGTGCGCCAGCTCGCCGCCCCGCGCGCCGTCTGGCTGATGATCCCGGCCGGCGAGCCGACCCGCCAGCAGATCGCCACGCTGGCGCTTCTGCTGGCGCCGGGCGATATCGCGATCGACGGCGGCAACTCGAACTACCGCGACAGCGCGCGCCACGCCGCCGTGCTCGCCGATCGCGGCATCCACTTCCTCGACGTGGGCGTCAGCGGCGGGATCTGGGGCTTCGAGGAGGGCTTCTGCCTGATGGCCGGCGGCGAGCCGGCCACGTTCGCGGCGGTCGAGCCGCTCCTCGCGACGCTCGCGCCCCCGCAGGGATACCGGCTGGTCGGGCCGAGCGGCGCCGGCCACTTCGTCAAGATGGTCCACAACGGGATCGAGTACGGCATGATGCAGGCCTACGCCGAAGGCTTCGAGCTGATGCGCGCCAAGGAGGAGTTCGGGCTCGACCTGCGCGCCGTCGCCGAACTGTGGCGCCACGGCAGCGTCGTGCGCTCGTGGCTGCTCGACCTGGCCGGCAGCGCGTTCGCGGACGACCCCGACCTCAGCGCGATCAAGGGCTACGTGCCCGACAGCGGCGAGGGCCGCTGGACCGTGCACGAGACGATCGAGCTGGCTGTGCCCGCGCCGGTGATCACCTTGGCGCTGCAGATGCGCTTCCTTTCGCGCCAGCAGGACTCGTTCGCCGCGAAGGTGCTGGCCGCGCTGCGCAACGAGTTCGGCGGCCACGCGGTCGTCAGCGCCGACGCGTCCGCTCCTGTCGCGGAGAAGACGATCGAGCATAGCTAACCGCGAACGACCAAGGACGAACGATTGGGTAAGCGCTCGTTGGTCGTTGGCTCTTCGTCTTTGGTCATCTCTTCGAGGGCAGATCGTCGCCGGTGAATCCGCCCGGCAGCAGCTCCTGCGGCGTCGTCAGGGCTATGTCGCCGCGCAGGTTCGCCAGCGCCACACGGCAGCCCGGCGCCAGCTCGTAGATCACCTGGCGACACGTGCCGCACGGGCTGACCGGGCTGGGCGTGTCGGCGATCACCGCCAGCGCCACGATCTCGCGCTCGCCGGCGGCGTACGCGCTGAGCAGCGCCGTGCGCTCCGCGCAGACGGCCGCGGGGTAGGCAGCGTTCTCGACATTGCAGCCCATGAACACCCGCCCGGAGGACGTCAGCGCCGCGGCGCCGACCGCGAAGCCGGAGTAGGGGCAGTACGCCCGCGACCGCGCCTCACGCGCGAGCGCGACGAGCGCCGCGTAGTCAGGTTGCGTCGTCATCCCGCGTCGCCTCTCCGCTGTGCGTGCTGACCTCGATCGTATGGGTCTGCGGGTAGGTTAGCCGCAGCTGGCGCGGCCGCAGGCCCTCGATCGAGAGCACGGTGATCATGATGTCGTCGTCGAGCTGCACGTTGTCGCCGACCTTCGGCACGCGCCCGAGTCGCTCGTACACCAGCCCGCCGATCCGGTCCGACTCGTCGGAGCTGAGCTGGAGGCCGGTCAGGTCGTTCAGGTCGTCCAGCAGCACGCGCGCGTCGGAGATCAGCTCGCCCTCGCCGACGATCTGCACCAGCGGCTCCTCGACGTCGTACTCGTCCTGGATCTCGCCGACGATCTCCTCCAGCAGATCCTCGATCGTCGCCAGGCCGGCCGTGCCGCCGTACTCGTCCACCACGATCGCCAGGTGCACCTTGCGGGTCTGCAGGTCCTTCAGCAGCGCGTCCACCTTCATCGTCTCGGGCACGAAGTGCGGCGCCCGCACCAGATCGGCCAGCGCAGGCGCTGCGCCAGGCAGGCCCTCGCGCCGCCCCGAGCGCAGCCCGCGCAGCAGATCCTTCGCGTAGAGGATGCCGACGATCTGGTCGATCGTCTCGTGGTAGACCGGGATGCGCGAGTGGCCGTGCGCCATCACCAGGTCGAGCGCCTCGTCGAGCGAGGCGTGCTCCTCAAGCGCTTTGATGTCCACCCGCGGGATCATGACCTCGCGCACGACCGTGTCGCCGAACGAGAAGATCCCCTCGATCATCTCGCGCTCGTCGGGCTCGATCAGGCCCTCCTCCTCGCCGACGTTCACAAGCAGGCGCAGCTCCTCTTCCGTCACCAGCGGGAGCTGCGCGCTGACGCTGCCGCTCACCAGCCGCACGATCGGGCCGGTGATGATGCTGATCGTGCTGATCAGCGGCCAGAGCAGGCCGGTGATCAGCGACATCGGCCCGGCCAGCAGGCGCGCCGCCCTGGCCGGGTTGCGGATCGCCAGCGCCTTCGGCAGCGCCTCGCTCAGGATCAGGATGAGCAGCAACAGCAGGGCCAGCGCGCCGACCCGCCAGCCGAGCGAGAGCCCGCCGGTCAGCAGCTGTGTCAGCGCGGTGGCTGTGATGATCGCTGCCGCGTTCAGCAGCAGGATGGCCGCCTTGAAGCGATAGGGGTCGGAGAGCAGCCGCGCGACCATCGTGGCCCGCGCCGACGCCTCCTCTTGCATGAGATTCAGCCGGTGCCGGCCGATTGCGCTGAGCGCCGCGTCGACCGCCGAGGTAAACGCCAGCAGCACCAGGCAGAGCAGAATACCAATGACAGGCAGACTACTTTCAGGGTCCAAGAGTGTGTGTTCCTCAATTCTTTAGATAACGTTCTTGCGAACCTTACAGTTCGGAGTGGGGGTATGGGGTGGCGGAGCCGCCCCCATACCCCCACCTCGGGAGGTGTGGGGAGCCGGTGGCCCCGCCACACCTCCCGAACTGTAAAGCTGATCGCTGCCAAGCGAGACCATATCTTACGAAAACAGCGCGCTCAGCGAGAGATCCTTATGGATGCGCATGATCGCCTCGGCGAACAGCGGCGCCACGCTGATCGAGCGGATTCGCGCCGCGTCGCAGCCGGCCGGCAGCGGGATCGTGTTCGTCACCACCGTCTCGACCAGCATCGACTTGCTCATGATCGCCACGGCGTCCCCCGCGAAGATGCCGTGGGTCGCGCAGGCGTACACCTGCAGCGCCCCGCGCTCTTTCAGCGCGCGCGCGGCCTCGGACAGCGTCCCGCCGGTCGAGATCATGTCGTCCACGATGATCGCCGTGCGCCCCTCGACCTCGCCGACCATCTCGAGCACCTCGGCGACGTCCGGCTGCGGGCGCTGCTTGGCGATGATCGCCAGCCTGGCGCTGATGCGCTCCCGGAAGCTATTCGCGCGCCCCACGCCGCCCGCGTCGGGCGAGACGACCACCGGGTGCTTCAGGTTCAGGTCGCGGATGTAGTCGGCCAGCAGCGGCCCGGCCTGCAGGTGGTCGACCGGGATGTCGAAGAAGCCCTCGATCGCCGGCGCGTGCAGGTCCATCGTCAGCACCCGGTTCGCGCCGGCCGTGCGGATGAGGTTCGCGACCAGCTTGGCCGAGATCGGCTCGCGGCCGGTGGTCTTCTTCTCCTGCTTGGCGTAGCCGTAGTACGGGATCACGGCGGTGATTCGCGCGGCCGAGGCGCGCCGCAGCGCGTCGATCAGCAGCAGCAGCTCCATCAGGTATTCGTTGACCGGCGTGCAGGTCGGCTGGATCACGAAGACGTCGGAGCCGCGCACGTTCTCCTCAAGCTTGACGCGCGTCTCGCCATTCCGAAACCTGCCGACGACCGCGCGGCCGAGGTTGATGTTCAGGTAGCTGGCAATCTCTTCGGCCAGCGGCCGGTTGGCGTTGCCGCTAAAAATCTGCAGTCGACCTTCCATGTCTCTCCGTTAGAACGTTCCAACGTTCAAACGTTCGAACGTTGCTCGGCCTCTCGTGACCCGACGATGTGCTCAAATGGGCCAACCGTGGCGCCCGGCGCGATCGCCGCCCGCTCGACCAGCGCGTAGCGCACCCGCGCGCCCGCGCCCACCGATGTGTCGACCAGCGTGGTGTGCGGCCCGATCGTGCAGCCGCCCTCGACGCGTGTCGCCCCAAGCAGGCTCGTGCCCGGCAGCAGTGTCGTATCGCCGCCGACCGTCACGCCCACGTCGACATAGGTCGCGGCCGGGTCGGCCACCGTCACGCCCGAGCGCATCAGGTCGCCGATGATCCGCTCGCGCAGAACCGCGTCGGCCGTCGCCAGTTGGGCGCGGTCGTTGATGCCCCAGGCCTCGCGCGCGTCGGCGGCCGCCAGCGCCACGGCGGCGCCCGGCCCGCGCTCGGCCACCGCCATTGCCGCCAGGTCGGTCAGGTAGTACTCGCCGTTGAGGGGGTTGCGCGGCACGCGATCGAGCGCCTGCCAGGCCCACGCGGCGTCGAAGCACATGATGCCGCTGTTGCCCTCGCTGATCGCGTACTGCTCCGGCGTGGCGTCGCGCTCCTCGACGATCGCCGCGACCTCGCCGGCCGGGTCGCGAACCACGCGCCCGTAGCCGGCCGGCGGGTGGCCGTGAAAGCTCATCAGCCCGGCCAGCGCGCCGCGCGCCCGCCGCAGCGCCACCAGCTCGCGCGCCGTCTCGGGGCGCAGCAGCGGCGTGTCGCCATACAGCACCAGCACGTCGTCGGAGGGCCGCAGGCGCGCCTGGCGCGCCTGCAGCAGCGCGTGCCCGGTGCCGAGCTGATCGGCCTGGACCACGTAGCCGTAGCGCTCGCCGAAGTGCGCGCGCACCGGGTCGAGCGTGTCGGGCGACAGCACCACCAGCGTGTAGGCCGGCTCCAGCGCGTCGGCCACCGCCAGCACGTGCCCCAGCAGCGCACGCCCGCAGATCGGGTGCAGCACCTTGGGGAGCGCCGAGCGCATGCGCGTGCCCTTGCCGGCCGCAAGCACGACGATGCCGAGGTTCAGGTCGTTCATGTCAAAAAAAACAGCGAAGAAACAATTTCTTCACTGCGCAAGGTGACCTCATCGCCGCAATCGGCCGAGGCGGTCTGCTGTATATCACCGGCGAAACGTCGAGGCATGTCCTCAAACTGAGCTTGGCTGCCGGGCCAGGACTCGAACCTGGACAGGCGGATCCAAAGTCCGCAGTGCTGCCATTACACAACCCGGCAGAGTCGACCGTCCACCGCGGCTGCATTATAGCATGGGGGTGGGGTGCTGGCAACCTGCCGGCGCTCCCGGGGCATCGCCGCTGCGTTGCCGCCCATCCCCGCGTATGGTAGAATAGTAACGAATATTCTAGCAAAAATACCCGGTACCGAGGAGCTTGCTGCAATGGATAAGTCAACCTGGACGACAAAGGCCGGCCTGGCCCAGATGCTCAAGGGCGGCGTGATCATGGACGTCGTCACGCCCGAGCAGGCGCGCATCGCCGAGGAGGCCGGCGCTGTGGCGGTGATGGCGCTCGAGCGAGTGCCCGCCGATATTCGCATCCAGGGCGGCGTCGCCCGGATGAGCGACCCGGAGCTCGTTCTCAAGATTATGGAGTCGGTCACCATCCCGGTGATGGCTAAGGCGCGGATCGGCCACTTCGTCGAGGCCCAGGTGCTCGAGGCGCTCGGCATCGACTACATCGACGAGAGCGAGGTGCTCACGCCAGCCGACGAGGAGCACCATATCAATAAGCACAAGTTCAAGGTGCCGTTCGTGTGCGGCTGCCGCAACCTGGGCGAGGCGCTGCGGCGCGTCGCCGAGGGCGCCGCGATGCTGCGCACCAAGGGCGAGGCCGGCACCGGCGACGTCGTCGAGGCGGTGCGCCACGCCCGCACGGTCTTCGACGAGATCCGCCGCCTGCGCACGCTGGACGAGGACGAGCTGTTCACCGCCGCCAAGAACCTGCAGGCGCCCTACGAGCTGGTCCGCCAGGTCGCCGAGGCGGGCAAGCTGCCGGTGGTCAACTTCGCGGCCGGCGGCATCGCCACCCCGGCCGACGCGGCGCTGCTGATGCAGCTCGGCGTCGACGGCGTGTTCGTCGGCTCGGGCATCTTTAAGTCGGGCGACCCGGCCAAGCGCGCCCGCGCGATCGTCGAGGCGACCACCCACTACAACGAGCCCGAGATCATCGCCGAGGTCAGCAAGGGCCTGGGCGAGCCGATGGTCGGCATTAGCGTCAGCTCGCTCGCCGAAGGCCAGTTGCTCGCAGGGAGAGGCTGGTAATTGAGTAGCCGGTAGTCAGATATCAGACGTCAGTACCAATGAACTTCGTTGAATCTCACTGTCGTTCTGACTACTGACTGCTGACTACTACTACTAAATTATGACAGTAGGCATTCTCGCCCTCCAGGGCGATTTCCGCGAGCACGAGGAGACTCTCAGGCGCATTGGCGCGCCGACATTGCAGGTGCGGCTGCCGAAACATCTTGAGCTGGTCGATCGTCTCATTCTTCCAGGGGGCGAGAGCACGACGATCGGCAAGCTGCTGGTGCTGTATGGCTTGCTCGATCCGATCCGCGAGCGCGCCAGCCGCGGGATGCCGCTGTGGGGCACCTGCGCCGGCGCAATCCTGATGGCGAAGCAGATCGCCGAGGGCCGGCCGGCCGGCCAGCCGTCGCTCAGCCTGATGGATATCACGGCCCGCCGCAACGCCTTCGGCCGCCAGCTCGACAGCTTCGAGGTCGACCTGCTGGTCCCGGCGATCGGCGAGGAGCCGCTGCACACTGTGTTCATCCGCGCGCCGATCCTGGAGTCGCCCGGCGCAAACGTTACGACGCTGGCCAGCCTCGCCGACGGGCGGATCGTCGCCGCGCAGCAGAACCATCTGCTCGCGACATGCTTCCACCCGGAGCTGACCGGCGACGATCGGTTTCATCGCTATTTTCTAGAGTTATGAGTTCTAAGTTTTGAGTTTTGAGTTTGAGCGCGAGTTACTCAAAACTCAACATCAAAAACTCAGAACTGGATTATATGATCCGACCCGTCACACCTGGTGACCTCTGGACATTGCGGCGCAAGCCGCGCAGCCAGGTCTGGCTCTATAACGAGGCGATGCTGGCCCAGCCGCATCGCCAGTTTCTGTTCGCGCTGCGCTGCATGCTCGAGGGCAGCGGCCGCGACGGCGCGACGCTGGTCTACCGCGAGCGCAGTATGCGTGCGGCAGCCCAGGCGGTCGGGCGCAGCGGTCGGCCCGAGCAGGATATCGTCATGCTCTCGGCCTACGGCGGAGGGAAAGGCCACCCGACTGACCCCGACGTCTGGTTCCGAATCGTCGAGCGGCTGTGCGTTCACGCCGGCCACCACCGCGTGCAGCGGCTCTACGCAGCGCTCTCGCAGCGCCACGAGGAGCTGCGCGAGATCTTCCGGCAGCTCGGCTTCGCCGGCTACGCCCAGCAGATCGTCATGCGGCTGGAGGGGCCGGACTGGGACCAGGGCATCACGCTCGCGCCGATGCGCCCGCAGACCCGCCGGAATGACTGGGCGATCCACCGGCTCTACGGCATGATCACCCCCTACGCGGTCCAGCAGGCCGAGGCGCGCGTGGCGCGCGACTGGCAGCTGCCGCTGACCCAGAGCTGGCGCCGCCCACGCCGGCGCGGCTGGGTGCTTGGCTCCGACGATAACCTGATCGCCGCGCTGCGCCTGACCAGCGGCCCAGCCGCGCACGTGCTGACCATCCTGATCCACCCCGACGTGCGCGATATCGTCACCGACGTCATGCGCTTCGGCCTCGGCCAGCTCCCCGATACGTTGCCGGTCTATTTGTTGCTGAGAGAATATCAGAGCGAGCTGCTCGCGCCGGCCAGCGACCTGGGCTTCCAGCCGATCGGCGAGCAGGCGCTGCTGCTGAAACAAACCACCGTGGCGGTGCGGCGCCCCAGCCTGATCCCCGGGATCGAGCCCATCCCCGAGCCACGCGGTCCGATCGTTACGATCTCCTCGATCAGCGAGGATGCGAGGTCATAATGGCAGAGACACGGACGATTACCAGTAATATAGATTTGCTCCTGGAGACGCTGCCGCTGCACGTCCAGCAGGCGCTGGACGATGGGCCCGACCAGAAGGAAGATCTGCTCGAGATCGTCATGGACCTAGGGCGCCTGCCCGAGGCGCGCTACCGCAGCCGCGAGCGCTTTCTGAGCGACCGCGAGGTCGCGCAGGACGATATCGATTATGTGATCCATCGCATTGGCGTCTTCGGCGAGGACAACCGCGCCGGCATCCCGCGCACGCTGCACCGCATCTCGGCCATCCGCAACCGCGCCGGCAAGGTGATCGGCCTGACCTGCCGGGTCGGCCGGGCGGTGCTGGGCACGATCGCGATCATTCGCGACCTGGTCGAGTCGGGCAAGAGCCTGCTGCTGCTCGGCAAGCCGGGCGTCGGCAAGACGACCATGCTGCGCGAGACCGCGCGCGTCGAGGCCGAGGAGCTGCGCAAGCGCGTGGTGATCGTCGACACCTCGAACGAGATCGCGGGCGACGGCGATATCCCGCACCCCGGCATCGGGCGCGCGCGGCGCATGCAGGTGCCGCGTCCCTCCGAGCAGCACGCCGTGATGATCGAGGCGGTCGAGAACCACATGCCCGAGGTGATCGTGATCGATGAGATCGGCACCGAGCTCGAGTCGCTGGCGGCCCGCACGATCGCCGAGCGCGGGGTGCAGCTGATCGGCACGGCCCATGGCAACGCGCTCGACAACCTGATGTCGAACCCGACGCTCTCCGACCTGATCGGCGGCATCCAGGCGGTCACGCTGGGCGACGAGGAGGCCCGCCGCCGCGGCACGCAGAAGACCGTGCTCGAGCGCAAGGCCCCGCCAACCTTCGACGTGCTGGTCGAGATCCAGAGCTGGGATCGCGTCGCAGTCTACAGCGACGTGGCCAGCGCGGTCGACAGTATCCTGCGCGGCGAAGAGCCGCTGGCCGAGATCCGCACCCGCGACGCCGATGGGCAGATCCAGATCGAGGCCGGGCACCTGCTGGCGCGCGAGGCCGGCGAGATCGGCCAGTACGGCGGACGGCGCGGCGACGGCTGGCAGCGCAATACCGACGGCAGGGGCGACCGCAACGGTGGGCGGAACCGCGCGCGCGCTGGCCTGGCCGCCACCCCGGCGCTGCCCAGCACGCCACAGCAGCGAATCTACCCGTTCGGCGTCAGCCGCGACCGGCTCGAGCGCGCGATCGGAAACCTGCACGTGCCAGCTACGATCGTCCGCGATATGAGCGAGGCGACCATGGTCATGACCCTCAAGAGCTACTACCGCCAGGGCTCGGAGCGGGTGCGCCAGGCCGAAGACCGCGGCGTGCCGGTCTACGTGCTGCGGAACAATACGATCACGCAGATGGAGCGCCAGCTCGCCGATATCTTCAACATTAATGCGGGCGAGGATGAGGACGAGCTGGTGTCGGTGCCGACGCGCCGCAGCACGGCCGCCGCAGCGGCGGCCGGCGGGCGCCACGTGACCGACGCGATGCTGGAGGCCGAGCAGGCGATCAGCCAGGTGATCAACGGCGAGCGCAGCGCGGTCGAGCTGGCGCCGCGAGAGAGCTACGTGCGCCGCTTGCAGCATCAGCTTGCGGAGCGGTATAATGTCAACTCCGAGAGCCGCGGCCGTGAGCCGAATCGACGGGTGAAGATTTATCGAAGCTAGGGCCTTGGGACGCGGGACTAGAGGCTGACACGAACCTCTAGTCCCAAGCCCCTAGCCCCTAGTCCCCACACTATGAGCCTATTTGTCACATTCGAAGGCCCCGAAGGCAGCGGGAAGAGCACGCAGGCCCGGCTGCTCTATGAGCACCTGCACGCCCGCGGCTACCCCGTGATTCTGGTACGCGAGCCGGGCGGCACGCGCATCGGCGACCTGATCCGGCGAATCGTCCTCGACCTCCAGCACACCGAGATGGCGCCGACGACCGAGATGCTGCTGTTCTCGGCCGCCCGCGCCCAGCTGGTCAGCCAGGTCATCCGCCCCTACCTCGACCAGGGCGGGATCGTCCTGTGCGATCGCTACGCCGACTCGACCTACGCCTACCAGGGCTACGGGCTGGGGCACAACCTCGAAGAGCTGCGCATGATCACGCAGGCGGCCACCGGGGGGCTGCTCCCCGACGTGACGATCTATCTCGATCTGACCGCCGACGAGGGGCTGGAGCGCAAGCGCCGCAAGCGCCAGGCCGATCTGGCAAAGGGGCGCGGGGGCGAGGGAGCGATCGGGCGAGCGAGTGAGGAGCCCATTATTGCGCCACCCCGCCCGCCCGCTGCGCCACTGCGCGACGGAGCGGTGGAGTGGAACCGGCTCGACGCGCGCGAGGTCGAGTACCATCGCCGCGTCGCCGACGGCTACCGCCAGCTGATCGAGCAGGAGCCCGCGCGCTGGCGCCTCGTCGACGCCCGTCAGTCGATCGACGCGCTCGCCGAGCAGATCGGCCGCGAGCTAACCCCCTGGCTGGAGCATATCCAGACGCTGGAGCCGACGGCGCCGTAGAGCGTTGAAACATTCCAACATTCGAACGTTCGAGCAAAGCTAGGGGTCTGGCGATGACTTCGCTCGGAAGCGGCCACCAAGCCACTGCGCGGCAAGCGCACTAGCAGAAGGCAACAGCCTATGAAACTCGTACTTGCCGTGGTTCAGCGACAGGATGCGGGTGAGCTGCTCGAGGCTCTGACCGCGCAGGGTCACCGCGTCACGCGCGTCAGCAGCGAGGGCGGCTTTCTGCGCGAGGGCAACGTCACGCTGCTGATCGCCGTGGAAGACTACCAGATCGAGCCGCTGCTGCAGAGCATCCGCGAGCACTGCAACACCCGCACGCGCTATGTCTCGCCGCTGCCGCCGGTGGCCGAGTCCGGCGAGTTCTACCCGCCGTCGCCGATCGAGGTGCAGATCGGCGGCGCGACGGTATTCGTGCTCAAGACCGAGGGCGTCGCGCGGCTGTAGGTCGCGGCACCGTTCTTGCCCTTCTGTGTCAGCTTGGCGTCAGTTGGCGCCACTTGACTTTTCGTGCGGGTGAGCGAGAATAGACGGTATCGGAACCAGGGAAAACGGAGGGGTCAGGCCCCTGCGAACCTCCCCGGCGGGGTTGCCGCGGTAGCTTTGCCACGACGGCCCTACCAAAAGAGGAGCTGAAGCTTTGGATATTCGCTCGATTATTACAAATGTCGTCCCGATCCTGACGATCGTCGGCTGGGCGCTGGGCGCCTATATCGTGCTGCTCTGGGCCGCATCGGTGCTCTGGACCTACCGCGATATCCACTCGCGCAGCGACGACGTGATCGTCCAGGTGCTGGCGGTCGCGCTGGCGCTGCTGCTGCCATTCGCCGGCGTCGTGCTGCATCTGATCCTGCGCCCGCGCCAGACTCTGACTGAGAAGTACGAGCGCTCGCTCGAAGAAGAGTACCTCCGGCGCGACCTCGAAGAGAAGTTTGTCTGCCCACACTGCCAGCGCGGCATCGAGCCCGAGTTCGTGGTCTGCCCGCACTGCCACACCTCGCTGCGCCGCCGCTGCGGCGCCTGCGACCGGGTGATCGACCTGACATGGTCGGTCTGCCCGTACTGCGGCGACGATGGCTCGGTCGGCGCGCTGCGCCAACCCTACCGCCGCCAGCGCAACCCTGAAGAAGTCGAGCTGTTCGAACGATGACACAACATTCTTTACGACCGACCCGGATCAGCAGCCGCATGTCCACGCTGGGCATGCGGTTTCTACTGTTCTGGCTGCCCGCGCTGCTGCTCGCCGCCTGCGGCCCCGAGGCGCCGCCGCGCGCCGCACCCACATCCCCCCCGGCCGGCGCGCAGCCGACGGTCGGGCTGACTATGGCCAGGCCCGTTGCTGGGCAGCCGGCCGCACCCGACCCGGCCGAGGCCGACCAGGCTGCGCTCGACCCGCGCGCGATCGGCGACCCGAGCGCGCCGATCACGGTGATCGAGTACGGCGACTACCAGTGACCGTTCTGCGATGTCTTCGTCCGTGAGACGAAGCCGCAGCTCGAGCAGCAGTACATCGCCACCGGCAAGGTCTACTTCGTGTACCGGGACTTTCCGCTGGTCGACATCCACGCCAGCGCCCTGCTGGCTGCCCACGTGGCCAACTGCGCGGGCGACCAGGGCAGCTACTGGCCAATGCACGACCGGCTGTTCCAGGGCGCCGGCGAGCAGGCCTGGGGCGGCGGGGGCACCGCGGACTTCCAGACGTTTCTCGGCTATGCCGACGAGCTCAGGCTCGACGTCGCCAGCCTGCAGCAGTGCGTCGAGACCAATCGCCACGCTGCGGCGATCGAGGCCGATTTTCGCGAGGCGGCCCAGCTTGGCGTGCGCAGCACCCCGAGCTTCCTGGTCAACGGCAAGCTGCTCGTCGGCGCGCAGCCCTACGCGACCTGGCGGCGCGTTCTCGACGATCTCTTGGCAAAGCAGTAGGGGGCGCCTTCGATTTGGGGTTCGACGAAAGACGGGCGATCATTCGTCTTCCGTCGTCGGTCCTCCGTCAGACAAATCCGGAGCCATTTCCGGTAGCCTATAGTAAGGTGAGATATGTCGCCCTCGATCACCGACGTGCAGGGCGTGCTAGTGGGCCACGCGCACGATCTGGACGCGCTCACCGGCTGCACAGTCGTGCTCACGACCGTGGGCGCGGTCGCCGGCGTGGATATTCGCGGCGGGGCGCCCGGCACGCGCGAGACCGACCTGCTCGACCCGACCGCGATGGTGCAGCAGATCCACGCGATCGCGCTGTGCGGCGGGAGCGCCTTCGGCCTGGCGGCAGCGACCGGCGTCGTCGAATGGCTGCGCGAGCATGAGGTGGGATTCGACGCGGGAGTCGCGCGGGTGCCGATCGTTCCCGCAGCCGTGATCTTCGACCTGCTGATCGGCCGGAGCGACCGCTGGGCCGATGCGCCGATCGGCTACGCGGCCTGCCAGGCGGCCGGCAGCAGCGTCGCCGAGGGATGCGTCGGGGTGGGCGCAGGCGCGGCGGTGGGCAAGCTGCTCGGCGCGGCCGGCGCGTGTAAGAGCGGCGTGGGCACCTGGAGCGAGACGCTGGCGGATGGCACGATCGTCGGCGCGCTGGTGGTCTGCAACGCCTGGGGCGACGTCTACCGTGAGGCGACCGGCAAGATCATCGCCGGCACGCGCGACCCTGCCAGCGGCGGCTTCGCCGGCTCGGTGGCGCTGCTGCGACAGCCGGACTTCCAGAGAGGGCTGGGCGGGATGCAGATGGTGCCGCAGAACACGACGCTGGCGGTAGTCGCGACCGACGCGCGGCTGACGAAATCCGAGGCCAAGAAGATGGCGCAGATGGCCCAGAACGGCCTCGCGCGCACGATCCGGCCGGTCCACACCCCCTTCGACGGCGACGCCGTCTTCGCGCTCTCGACCGGGCAGCGGCGCGCCCTGCCGCTGCCGGTGCTCGGCACGGTCGCCGCCGACGTGCTGGCGATCGCGATCGAGCGCGCCGTGCTGACCGCGACGTCGCTGGGCGGAGTGCCCGCCGCGCGCGACCTCAGCTCAGCCCCTCCCTCCGATCGCGCCGCGCGTCCAGAAAATCCTGCAGGATGATCGAGGCGGCCACCTCGTCGATCCGGGCTTTGCGCTGCTCGGGTCGCAGGCCCAGGTCGATCATCATACGCTCGGCCGCGACGCTGGTGAGCCGCTCGTCGAGCAGGTGCACCGGCACCGCCAGCGCCTGCTGCAGCTCGGCCGCGAACGCCTGGACGATCAGCGCCTGCGGGCCGATCTCGCCGCTCAGGGTCAGCGGCAGCCCGACGACCACCTCGGCGACCTCGTTCCGCTGCACCAGCGCCGCGATCTCGCCCAGCACCCGCGCGCGCGGCTGAGCCCGCAGTGTCGTGAACGGCGACGCCAGCACGCGCGTCGGGTCGCTCAGCGCCACGCCGATCCGCCGCTCGCCCACATCCAGCGCTAGCACCCGCCCCGGCTCACGCATCACGATGTCGCCTTTTGGGTTGGCTCCGGCTCGACCAGCTGCGGCTGGCCCACCTCGACGGTGATCAGCCAGCCGAAGCGCGGGAAGCTCGCGCGCCCGTCCGGCAGATGGTAGCTGCCGATCAGCCCCTGCTGCTGCAGCGTGCGCAGCCCGGCCTCAGCCGTGTCGCTAGACTGTCCGACCAGCGCAGATCGCACGCGGTCGACTGTCTCGGCCGGCAGGCCGCCGGCAGGCATGCAGCTGATTCCGCCGTCGATCGTCAGCCGCTGGCCATCCCAGTGCCAGCTGCTCACGCTGGTCGCCTGCTGTTCGCCCGCCTTGCACGGGCTGTCGCTGCGCTGCTGAAAGTACTTCGGCACGATTGTCTGCAGCTGCTCGCTCACCGACTTCCGCAGCGGCGTGGCCAGCGCGCTGAAGTGCGCCCGCACGGTCACGCTGAAGGTCGGGTTGGCCGGGTCGACGGTCTGGCCGACCGCCGGCTCGACCGTGCTGATCTGGTAGCTCTCGGGGCTCGCCAGGTCGGCGGCGGAGGGCGTGACCGTGGAGATGTCGATCGCGAGCTTCGACTCGTCGATCTGGCCGCGCAGCTGCTGGATGCCGTTGTTGTAGAGCTGAGTCAGCGCGTCTTGCAGCACGGCCTGGACATCGCCCTCGGTCACGATGCGCTGCGGCAGGTCGGTGCCGCCGCCGATCGGGCCGTGGCGGATCAAGAAGTTGCTGCTATCGCTGACGATCGGCTGCTGCCCGGGGATGAGAATCTGCTTGATGCTATTCTCGGGCACATTTGAGGCCGCGCCTGGCGAGCGCGCCGTGACCGGCACGTTCACCTGGCCGTAGGTGGTGCTGCGGCCGGACAAGCTGCTCGACGTGACCGCCGGCGGGATGGTCACGTCGTTGTCGAGCGTGAAGCGCACCTCCTCGCCCCGCTCGTTCTTGCCGATAAACTCGGCGCCCTTCGGCAGCGGCACCGCGCTCTCGATCGTATTGGCGATCGTGACCTCGCCCTTGGCGATGCCGACCGGCGCCTGCGTCTCCTTCGTCACCTGGCCGGCCACGGTCGCCTCGGCGTCGGCCGCGACCGGGTCGGCCTGCACGGCGGTTTCGGTCGCGGTCGAGTCGCTTCCGATCCGCCCCAGCACCTCATTGGTGAAGGAGCGCCCGGCGGCGTTGGCGGTCGGCGGAGTTACCGTGACGGTCACGCGGCTGGCTAGCAGCCAGAAGATCAGCGCCAGCGCGATCAGCAGCACGACGACGACGGGCAGCAGCCGCAGCCCTAGCCTACGGAGCGCCGGCGGCGCGTCGACATCCTCATCGTAGAGCGGCCTGGTCGAGCGGTCGCGCTGGCCGGTCGAGCGCGGCACGGCGCGATCGCGCTGGCCCGTGGCGCGGCGCCCCGTGCGCCGACGCGCCACATCGTCGGCGAGATCGAAGTCGGCCGCGCTATAGCGCCGCTCGGCCGGCGCCGCCAGCGTGTCGGCGCTGCTCGCGTCCGACCAGGTATCCAGCTCGGCCGCGAAGTCGTCGTCGCTCTGCTGGCGATCGGCCGCGGCGCCAGGGCGCGCAGCATACCCGCCGCGACTGTCGAAGCTATCGGGCAGATCGTCGATCGCCGCGTACAGATCGGCGTCGTCATCCTGAAGATCGGCGTAGCCCTCCCCGACCGGCACCTGGTCGAGCGCCTCAAGAAAGGCTGCGTCGCGCGCGTCGAGCGGGGTCGGCTGCGTCTGGGCGGTGCGGCGGCCCGCCCGCGGGGGCTGAGGGGCGGCCGGCTGCACTCGCACGCCCTGCACGACGACAGTCTCGATGCCGTTGCGGCGCGCCGCGGCGAGCGTCTGATCGTCGGAGCTGATCACCAGCAGACCGATCCGCTCGTCGTCCAGGGCACGGCGCAGCCGCTCGAAGCCGCGGGGCGCCTGGAGCGCGGCCGTATCGTCGGGCACCAGCAGCTCCACGCTCGACGCGCGTGCGGCGTGTATTTTCCGCAGGATCGTATCGACCGTGTCGTCGGGCACGAGCGGCACCAGCGCGGATTGGTCGGCAGCCATAGCTATTGCCTCCGTAGCTTCCTAGCACTATAACCGTACCTGCGGCTTGATCCGCAGATTACGCGGGTTGTGCGG
Organism: Candidatus Ribeiella danica; assembly: GCA_016717335.1. Lineage (GTDB taxonomy): Bacteria > Chloroflexota > Chloroflexia > Chloroflexales > Roseiflexaceae > Ribeiella > Ribeiella danica. Next base: position 281,196 of record JADKFS010000019.1, on the reverse strand, counting down.
ATATGCTTTGCGCGCCGCAATGCTTTATCCGCGCTACCTGCGGACCGTCGACGGTCACAGCACTAGTGCCCCTGCTCGCTCACCAGCCGCCCGACCTGCGAGAGCGCCTCGTCGAGCTTGCCGATGTCGCGCCCGCCCGCCTGGGCCATATCGGGCCGGCCGCCGCCGCCGCCGCCCATCGCCTGCGCCAGCGCCTTGACCAGGTTGCCGGCGTGATAGCCCTGCTTGACCAGGTCAGGCGTCACGACCGCCAGGATCTGCGGCTTGTCGCCCATCACTGCGCCGAGCACCACCACGCCGCTGCCGACCTTGTCGCGCAGCCAGTCGCCCATCTCGCGCAGCCGCGCCGCGTCAGGCGCCTCGACCCGCGCCGCCAGGTAGGCCACGCCGTTCTGGCGCTGCACCTGGCCGAGCAGCTGCTCGAGCGCGCCGCGCGCCGACTGGGAGCGGGCCTTCTCGAGCTCGTGCTGGCGCTGCCGCGCCTCGCCCAGCAGCGCGTCGAGCCGTTCGAGCGCCTGGGTCGGCGGCACGCCGAGCCGGCCGGCGATCTCGCGCACCGCCGCGGCCTGGGCGTCGGCCCACGTCTCCGCGCCGACGCCGGTCAGCGCCTCGATCCGGCGCACCCCGCCCGCCACGCTGCTCTCGCCGACGATCCGGAAGTAGCCGATCTCGCCGGTTCGGCCGACGTGCGTGCCGCCGCACAGCTCGCGCGAGCACATCATACTAGGGGCCAGCGATCGGGGATCAGGGATCAGGAACTGCTCCTCGATCGCCGTCTCACTCTTCAATTCCAACTCGATGTCCCAATCCGCGTCTTCTGGCCCCTGAACCCTGGCCCCTGACCCTTCAGTATCGGTGCAGCCGACGGTGACCATCCGCACGCGGTCGCCGTACTTCTCGCCAAACAGCGCCATGGCGCCGCGGTCGAGCGCGCGCTGGTAGTCGGTGACCTCCCACTCGACCGGCGTGTCGGCGCGCACCCAGGCGTTGATCCGCCGCTCGATCTCGCGCTGCTGCTCGGGCGTGACCTGGCGGTTGTGGGTAAAGTCGAAGCGCAGCCGATCCGGCGCGACCAGCGAGCCGGCCTGCGCCGCGTGATCGCCCAGCACGTCGCGGAGCGCGCGGTGCAGCAGGTGCGTCGCCGTGTGGTTGCGCATGACATCGCGCCGGCGCTCGGCGTCCACCCGCGCCTCAAGCGTCTGGCCGAGATCGATCGTCCCCTGCGCGACCGTGCCGTAGTGAACGATCAGGCCAGACACCGGCCGCTGCGTGTCCTCGACGCGCACGCGCCCGCCGGGCCCGATCAGCCAGCCGGTGTCGCCGACCTGCCCGCCGCTCTCGGCGTAGAAGGGCGTGCGGTCCAGCACGATCTGCACCGGCTGGCCCTGGCTCGCGCCGCTGACCGAGTCGCCGCCGGCCACGATCGCCAGGGCGCGGCCCGCGCCGGCGTAGTGGCCGTAGCCAGTGAACTCGGTCGCCGGCAGCTCCATCTCGGCCCACACGTCGGCCTCGGCGCCGCGCTTGAATAGCGCGGCCGCGCGGCTGCGCTGGCGCTGCTCGCCCATCGCGTGGCCATACCCCTCCTCGTCGATCGTCAGCCCCTGCTCGGCGGCGATCTTCTCGGTCAGGTCGAGCGGGAAGCCGTAGGTATCCTTGAGCGCGAAGGCGTCCTCGCCGGGGATCACCGTGCCGTGCTCGGCCTTGACGCGCTCGACCAGCGCGCCGAGGCGAACGATCCCGCCCGAGAGCGTGCGCAAGAACTGGCGCTCCTCGACGTCGGTCGTCTCCAGGATGAAGTCACGGCGCTGGCGCAGCTCGGGGTAGGCGTGGCCCATCTGCTGGATCACCGTGTCGGTCACCTCGGCCAGGAACGGACGATCGAAGCCGATCGTGCGGCCCTGGTAGGCCGCGCGCCGCAGGATTCGCCGCAGCACGTAGGAGCGGCCGTTGTTGCCGGGCAGCACGCCGTCAGCGATCAGGAACGCGACCGCGCGGCTGTGGTCGGCCACGGCGCGGTAGGGCGCGAAATGCGCGCGGTAGTGCGCTTCGTCGCTGCCCAGCAGCGCGATCGTGCGCTCGATGATCGGGAGGAACACGTCGGTGTCGTAGTTCGACTTGGCGCCCTGCATCACCATCGACATGCGCTCGAGTCCCATGCCGGTGTCGACCGACGGGCGCGGCAGCGGCTGCATGGTGACGCGGTCGAACTGCATGAACACGTTGTTCCAGATCTCGACGTACTCGGGATCGTCGCTGTTCACGCCGTCGGCGCTCATCTTGCTCAGGTCGTCGCCCAAATACACGGTGATCTCCGAGCACGGGCCGCACGGGCCGGTGTCGCCCATCACCCAGAAGTTATCCTTCTCGCCGAAGCGCAGCACCCGGCTCGGGTCGGCGCCGGCCTCGATCCAGTAGCGCTCGGCCTCGGTGTCGGCCGGGATGCGATCGTTGCCGGCGAAGACCGTGAACCAGAGCCGCTCGACCGGCAGCGCGAAGGTCTTGGTCAGCAGCTCCCAGGCCATCGGGATCGCCTCGGCCTTGAAGTAATCGCCGAACGAAAAGTTGCCCAGCATCTCGAACAGCGTCTGGTGGCGCGGCGACGGGCCGACCTCCTCGAGATCGTTGTGCTTGCCCGAGACGCGCAGGCACTTCTGAGCGGTCACCGCGCGCTTGTAGGGCCGCTGCTCCAGCCCGAGGAACGAGTCCTTGAACTGGACCATGCCGGAGTTCACGAACAGCAGCGTCGGGTCGTTGCTGGGGATGAGCGACGAGCTGGGCACGACCGTATGCCCGCGCTGCTCGAAGAAGTTCAGGTAGGTCTGGCGGATCTCCGCGCTTGACATGTATTTCATATATGCACTTCCTTCGGGATGAGTCGCCGCTGCGGAAGGGTATGTGAACCCTGTCGTCGCATGCACAGCGACCCGAGAAACGCTGCCGGCGGCGCGTACGCTTGCGGCATTGTACGGCATTCGCCTGCCAACCGTCAACTGTTTTAGCATGACGTGATTGTAAACTGGAACCCTTGCGTTTTGGCTTTGGACGCCGTATAATGAGCCCATGCTACCGGGTAGCGATGCATCCAGCCCGTCTATTAGGGAAGGCGCATGGAAGAGCAAGAACGAGCTACGGCCGACGAGCACATGGAGCCCGCATCACACCAGGCCAATGGCACCCCTAATGGTCAGACCGCCGAAGAGGCGGAAGACCGTGCGCTGATGGAGCAATTCCTCCTCAACCCTGCCCACGACTATCGCAACCTCCAGTACGGCGACACGGTAGACGGCACAATCATGCGGGTCGACAAGGACGAGATCCTGGTCGACATCGGCTCGAAAGCTGAGGGAGTCGTCCCCGCGCGAGAGATGCAGTCGCTTCCCCCTGAGGATCGGGCCACGCTCAAGCCCGGTGACACACTACTCGTCTTCGTGGTCCAGTCGGAGGATAAGGAGGGCCGGGCGGTCCTCTCGGTGGACAAGGCGCGCCAGGAGAAGAGCTGGCGGCGGCTCCAGCTGTCCTTCGACAGCAACGAGGTGATCGAGGCCAAGGTCATCAACTACAACAAAGGCGGCCTGCTGGTCAACCTCGACGGCGTGCGGGGCTTCGTGCCGTCCTCGCAGGTCAGCGGCATCAGCCGCGGCCCCGAGACGCAGAAGCAATCGGACATGGCCAAGATGGTCGGCACTGCGATGCCGCTCAAGGTCATCGAGATCAACCGCAATCGTAACCGGCTCATCCTTTCGGAGCGTCAGGCCGTCCAGGAAGTGCGCGAGGGGCGCAAGGACGAGCTGCTCACGACGCTGAAAGAGGGCGACATCCGCACTGGTGTCGTCACCTCGATCGCGGACTTCGGCGCCTTTGTCGATATCGGCGGCGCCGACGGGCTGGTTCACCTGTCCGAGCTCTCGTGGAGCCGCGTGAAGCACCCGAGCGAGGTGCTGAAGCCAGGCGACAAGGTCAGGGTCTACGTGCTGAGCGTCGACAACGACCGGAAGCGCATCGCGCTGTCGATCAAGCGCACGCAAAACGAGCCCTGGTCGACCGTCAGCGAGCGCTACCACCTCGGCCAGATTGTCGAAGGGACGATCACCCAACTGGCCTCGTTCGGCGCATTCGCGCGGATCGAGGATGGAGTCGAGGGCCTCATCCACGTCTCCGAGATGGGCGACGGGCGCATCCAACACCCGCGCGATGTCGTACAAGAAGGCGATGTCGTGCAGGCGCGGATCATCCGGATCGACCCGGCCCGCAAGCGAATGGGGCTGAGCATGCGCCAGCCTAGCGACGCGGCCGAGCACGGCACAGAATCTGCTTCAGACGAAGCAGCCTGAGGCTGGATGTGGTGAGGGGCGAGGGGAGAGGAACTAGAGCTAGTGGAGAATAACTATGTCCGAGCGGGCGTTTGATAAATTCACCAAGCGTGCGAAGCAAGTCCTACAGATCGCCACAGAAGAGGCGCGCGCGTTTAACCATCCGTACATCGGAACCGAGCACATCCTGCTGGGCCTGATTCGCGAGGGCGAAGGGGTCGCGGCACGCGTGCTGGACGACTTGGGCGTCAAACTCTCCCAGGCCCGCCACGCCGTCGAGTTCATCGTCGGCATGGGCGAGGGTCCGGCCCGCCAGGACCAGGACCTGACCGCGCGGGCCAAGAAGGTGATCGCCTACGCGGTGGACGAGGCCAAGCGCCTGAACCACCACTACATCGGCACCGAGCACCTGCTGCTCGGGCTGGTCCGCAACGGGGAAGGTGTGGCGACGGGTGTGCTCGATATCATGGGCGTCTCGCTCGAGCAGGTTCGCACCCAGGTGATGCGCGTCCTGCGCCAGGGCACCGGCGCGGGGATCGAGCGCTCGGCCTCCAGCTCGGCATCGCCATCCAGCCCGCAGTCGCAGCGCCAGAGCAAGACACCGTACCTCGACGCGCTGGGCGCCGACCTGACCGAGATGGCCGAGGCCGGCCGGCTCGACCCGGTGGTCGGCCGCCAGCACGAGATCGATCGGGTGATCCAGATCCTCTCGCGCCGCACTAAGAACAACCCGGCGCTGATCGGCGAGCCGGGCGTCGGCAAGACGGCGATCGTCGAGGGGCTGGCCCAGCGCATCGTCGCCGGCGACGTGCCCGACAGCATCAAGGGCAAGCGGGTCGTCACGCTCGACATGGGCGCGCTGGTGGCCGGCACGAAGTACCGCGGCCAGTTCGAGGAGCGCCTGAAGCGGGTGGTCGACGAGATCAAGGAGACCCGCTGCATCCTGTTCATCGACGAGTTCCACACGATCATCGGCGCGGGCGGGGCCGAGGGCACGCTCGACGCGGCCAACATTCTCAAGCCGGCGCTCTCGCGCGGCGAGCTGCAGACGATCGGCGCGACCACGCTCGACGAGTATCGCAAGTACATCGAGCGCGACGCGGCGCTGGAGCGGCGCTTCCAGCCGGTGATGGTCGACCAGCCCAGCGAAGATGAGACGATCGAGATCCTGCGCGGCATCAAGAGCCGCTACGAGGATTTCCACCAGCTGCAGATCTCGGACGACGCGCTCAAGGCCGCGGCGCACCTCTCGGCGCGCTACGTGCCCGACCGGTTCCTGCCCGATAAGGCGATCGACCTGATCGACGAGGCCGCCGCGCGCGTGCGGATGACCCGCTCGGCCACCCCGCCGTCGCTGCGCGACGCGCTGCGCGGGCTCGAGGCGATCCGCAAGGAGCGCGAGGCCGCGCTGGAAGATAGCCAGTTCGAGCTCGCGACCGACCTGCGCGAGAAAGAGGAGCGCATGCTGGCCCGGATCGCCAAGATCGAGGGCGATATGGGCATCAGCGGCGACGCGCACCTCTCCGAGCGGCCGTACGTCACCGAGGAGGATATCGCCGAGGTGATCGGCATGTGGACCGGCATCCCGGTCCGGCGCCTGCAGGGCGACGAGACCTCGCGGCTGCTCCAGATGGAGGGCGCGCTGCACGCGCGCGTGGTCGGTCAGCAGGAGGCGATCGTCACGATCTCCAAGGCGGTGCGCCGCGCGCGCGCCGGCCTGAAAGACCCCAAGCGGCCGATCGGCTCGTTCATCTTCCTAGGACCGACCGGCGTCGGCAAGACCGAGCTGGCCAAGGCGCTGGCCGAGTTCATGTTCGGCTCCGAGGATCACCTGATCAAGATCGACATGTCGGAGTTCCAGGAGCGCCACACCACCTCGCGGCTGGTGGGCTCGCCGCCCGGCTATGTCGGCTACGGCGAGGGCGGCCAGCTCACCGACGCGGTGCGCCGCAAGCCGTACTCGGTGGTGCTGTTCGACGAGATCGAGAAGGCCCACCCGGACGCGTTCAACCTGCTGCTGCAGGTGCTTGAGGATGGCAACCTGACCGACGGGAAGGGCCGCAAGGTCGACTTCCGCAACACAATCATCATCATGACCTCGAACGTCGGCACCGAACACATCCGCCGGGCCTCGCGGATCGGGTTCTCGAACCTTGGCACGGGCAACGACATGGACACCGACGACATTCGCAAGAAGGTCGACGATGCGCTCAAGCAGCTGTTCCGGCCGGAGTTCCTGAACCGGATCGACGCGACGATCATCTTCCACGCGCTGACGAACGAGGAGATCCGCCAGATCTCGACGCTGATGCTCAAGCGCGTGCAGGAGCAGCTCAAGGAGCACTCGCTCACGCTCGAGATGCGCGACGGCGCGTTCGAGCTGCTGGCGAAGCGCGGCTACGACCCGGCCTTCGGCGCGCGGCCGCTGCGCCGGATCATCACCAACCTGATCGAGGACCCGCTGTCCGAGGGCGTGCTCGAGGGGCGCTTCCAGCCCGGCGACGTGGTGGTGATCGACATCGCGACGCTGGAGAACGGCGAGACCTACCTGCGGCTGCGGGCAGCCCGCGAGATCAAATCCGAGGTCGAGGAGGAAGAGGGCGCGATCGCCTAGCTTGCCTCCTGGTTGATGGAATGGGCCGCGAGCAATGCTCGCGGCCCATTCCGTTGTATGGCAGCGCAGCGCGGCGCTCGCGTGCTATAATGAAACATCTGTATTCCTATGGGGAAGCTTCGGGGGTCGAGTGGCAAAAACACGCACCGTCTTCATCTGCCAGCAGTGCGGGTCGCAGCAGACGCGCTGGATGGGCAAGTGCCCCGACTGCGGCACCTGGGATAGCCTGGTCGAGCAGGTCGAGCGCAAGGAGCCGACCGGCAAGGGCCGCGGCCCCACTCCCGGGACTGGCATGAACCAGCCGATCTCGCTGCGCGACGTGTCGACCGACGGCTTCGAGCGGCTGCCGGTGCTCGGCGAGGAGTTCGCGCGCGTGCTCGGCGGCGGGATGGTGCCGGGCAGCCTGGTGCTGATCGGCGGCGATCCCGGCATCGGCAAGACCACGATCCTGAGCCAGGTCGCCGCGCAGTTCGCCGACGAGGTCGGCACAGCGCTGTATATCTCGGCCGAGGAGTCGACCCAGCAGATCAAGCTGCGCGCGACGCGCATGGGCCTCGACCCGGCGCGGCTGCTGGTCTACTCCGAGACAAGCCTCGACGCGATCCTCGAGCAGATCAACACCCTCCGGCCGCGGCTGGTCGTGGTCGACTCGATCCAGACGGTCTACCTGGAAGATCTGACCTCGGCGGCCGGCAGCGTGAGCCAGGTGCGCGAGGGCGCGCTGCGGCTGCTGCGCTTGGCCAAGGACACCGGCGTCCCGATGTTCCTGGTCGGCCACGTCACAAAGGAGGGCGCGATCGCCGGCCCGCGCGTGCTCGAGCATATCGTGGACGTGGTCCTGTACCTCGAAGGCGAGCGCTTCCACCAGTACCGCCTGCTGCGCGGCGTCAAGAATCGCTTCGGGTCGACCGACGAGGTCGGCGTGTTCGAGATGACCGAGGGCGGCCTGCGCGAGGTCACCAACCCCTCGCAGGTCTTCCTGGCCGAGCGCAGCGCCGGGACGCCCGGCTCGGCGGTGGCGGTGACGATGGAGGGCACGCGGCCGATCCTGGTCGAAGTGCAGGCGCTGACCGCCAACACCGCCAGTGCCCAGCCGCGCCGCACCGCCAACGGCTTCGACATGAACCGGCTGCTGATGCTGATCGCCGTGCTCAGCAAGCGCGTCGGAATCCCGTTGTTCAACCAGGATATTTATGTTAACATAGTCGGCGGGCTACGGATCACCGAGCCGGCGGCCGACCTGGCGGTCGCGGTGGCGATCGCGTCGTCGTACCGCAACCAGCGTGTGCGACAGGATCTCGTGCTGGTCGGCGAGGTCGGGCTCTCGGGCGAGCTGCGCAGCATCGGCCAGCTCGACCGGCGCCTGGGGGAGGCGGCCAAGCTCGGCTTCACCCGCTCGCTCTACCCAAGTACGGCCGCCGCGCCGAACATCGAGGGCATGACCCTGGCCGAGGTGCGCTCGATCGCCGAGGCGGTCGACTTAGCGCTGGAACGGGGTGACCAGCGACCAACGACCAACGACCAACGTAGTGCAGCGCGTAGCCCATATACCGAAGATGACGTATAGGTTCAGAGCGTTCATCCTTCATCCTTCGTCCTTCGTCCTTCGTCGGGGCGGCCATGAGAGTTAGCCTCAATTTTCTCGTTCGCATCCTGGGCATGGGCCTGCTGTCCTACCTCGGGCACAGCGTGGGGCGCGCGCTCTCGAATCCGGTGCCAACCGAGACCGAGCAGCTGGCGACGCAGCTGCTCACGCTAGCCGGCGCGGGGCTCGGGCTGCTGACGACCCACCGCTGGACGATCGAGCCGGTGCAGGAGGGGCTGCGCTACATCAAGAGCATCTCGATCAGCGAGCTGACGGCGATCGTGTTCGGCGCCCTGATCGGGCTGGTGTTCGCGCTGCTGCTGGCGGTGCCGCTGGCGCAGCTGCCCCGGCCCTTCGGCTCATTCCTGCCGATCGTCGCCGCCCTGGCGCTGGCCTACGTGGGCGCGATCATCTTCTCGGCGCGCAAGAAAGAGCTTGGCACGCTGCTGCGCTCGGCGCGCACCCCACCGCTGGTGCTGCCCCAAATGCTCGACACGCTGCAGGCGCCCAAGCGCTACCTGCTCGACACCTCGGCGATCATCGACGGCCGGATCGCCAACGTCGGCAAGGCCGGCTTTCTCGACGGCACGCTGCTAGTGCCGAACTTCGTACTCAACGAGCTGCAGATGCTGGCCGACTCAGCCGACGAGCAGCGGCGCATGAAGGGCCGGCGCGGGCTGGATATCCTCAACGCGATGCAGAAAGACGCCACGCCGGCGATCGAGGTCGTCGACGTCACCGTCAGCGGCGCGCAGCAGGTAGACGACAAGCTGATCGTGCTGGCGCGCCAGTATCGCTGCCCGGTGATCACCAACGACCACAACCTCGGGCGCGTAGCCGAGCTGCAGGGAGTCAAGGTGCTGAGCCTCAACCAGCTCTCCGACGCCGTGCGGCCGCCGGTCATCTCGGGCCAGGAGCTGCGGGTGACGATCCGCGACCTGGGCCGCGAGCGTGAGCAGGGGATCTCGTTCCTCGACGACGGCACGATGATCGTGGTCGAAGACGCGCGCCGGCTGATCGGCCAGGAGGTCTCGGCCACGGTGACGCGCGTTCACCAGACGCCGACCGGGCGGATCGTGTTCGCGCACCTGAACAATGGCAAGGGGCAGGCGTAGTCCCGGTACAAAGGTAGTCGGTCGCCAGGGGTCGGTACAGCGACGGCATTCAGAAGCGCTATAGACGAAGGACCAAGGGCCAACATCCACTTCGTCGTTGGTCGTTGGTCCAAACCAGCAAAAGGGTGCTGGGAAAGTTGCACCGGGCAAGCCGTGCCCGCGCCAGGCCTCCGCCTTTCAGTGGATGCTGCGCGACTCCTGGAGCGTCGCGCTGTCGAGGATGATCGTCACCGGCCCGTCATTCCGAAGATCGACGTCCATGTGCGCGCCGAACACGCCGGTCTCGACCGGCAGGCCGCGCTCGCGCAGCGCCGCGACGAAGCCTTCGACGAGCGGCGCGGCCACTTCGGGCAGGGCCGCGCCCGAGAAGCTCGGCCGGCGGCCACGCCGCGTGTCGGCGTACAGGGTGAACTGCGAGACCACCAGCGCGGCCCCGCCGATGTCGAGCGCCGAGCGGTTAAAGCGGCCCTCGTCGTCGGCGAAGATGCGCAGGTTGGCGATCTTCTCGGCCAGCTGCCGCACGTCGGCCGCGGCATCGCCCGCGCCGACGCCAAGCAGCACCAGCAGCCCGCGCCCAATCTGGCCGACGACCGCGCCGTCCACCGTCACCGACGCTTTGCTAACCCGCTGAATCACTGCTCTCATAGCTTGGCGGGGCCTTCGCCCCGAGATAATAGCGCTAGTGGCGACGGCACACGGATGGCGAAGCGATGAACGCTGAGCAGCGCGAACAGATCCTCCAGCAGCTCGCAGCCGCGATTGCGCGGCGGCGGCTCTGCGCCCCGGCGCGCCTGGCGCTCGACGCGATTGCGCCGCTGGGGTTCCTCGCCAGCCAGGTCGCCCTGTTCATGCGCCCGCTCACCCCGCTCGGCCGCTGGCACGACTACGTGGCCGCGCTCGAGCACGAGCAGAGCTGGGAGCAGCTCCGAAGCCTGGTCGATCAGCAGGAGTGACGTCAAGCGGATCTTACCAGGCGCTGGCCACCTGCGCGCCGCTGACCGAGCGCGCGCGCCCACGCGCCGGCCAATCCAGCGCATGCTGATGGCCGAGGATCGCGGTCACGCGATCGAGCACCTCTTCCGGGCTGGCTGGCTTCAAAATGGACGCGAAATGCTCCGCCTGGTCATCGGCCAGCGCGCCGTTGAAGTCGCCGCACTCGAACAGCATCAGCACCTTCGCGCCTGGCTGGCACCGGTGCACGCATCGCGCGACCTCGAGCCCGTTGATACCCGGCAGCTTCAGATCGATCAGCAGCAGATCAAAAGGGCGCTGCATCAGCCAGGCAAGCGCCTCTTCGCCATTCGCCGCGGTAGCGACGACATACCCGTGGCGGCGCAATACGGCATCCAGCGTGAATCGGATCGCGGTTTCGTCGTCAACAACAAGAATCCGAGCCGCTGCCTGCTCGACCATGTACACCTCACTATACTATGCAGGGGGAGCTGAAACGCAAGGCTGCCGAAGAATACGTCCGCCATCTGGGTGGCACGCGCGGGGCGCGGTCGGCGCAGCCGCAAGCGATCGCATTCGTTGACAGCCACTATGAAAAACGTGCAAAGCTCGTAATTCTTCTGTTCAGTTGATGTTCAGGAATACCAGCGAGTATAGCATGGGCAGAGCGGGAACGTCAATAGGTTTTTAACGGTTGGGGCGTGGCACGTGTTTTTGCACGACCGTACGTTGCCGGGCTCAAGCCCACGGCTACCACGACGAAGCCCGCTCAAGCGGGCTGGATCAGGCCAGCGGCCTTCGTGCACGTAGCCCACCCGTAAAATAAAAAACCTTGACACACAAAGATTGATAAGCTATAATCCGACTGCGTTGTAAAGCCTTAGAGCCATCGGGACTAATAAAAGATAATAAGGCGACCGGTGTTCTGAGACCGATCGCCATGGGCTTGCCAGGTAGAGGTTGGCCGCTATCATCGCTTCCGAGGCCGATCGGGGCCTCAAAGGCTGCCATGCTAGGCCGCACGCTCGCGCCCGGCTGTGTTGGAGACCACAAAGCGGACCGTGAGCCTACCGGAGTTCGCGCTGATGTCACTCCCACAAGAGACGCAGCTACTATTAATCGTCGTACTGCTGGTTATTATCCTCACCCTCCTGCACCATGCGCGAGCGGTCGCCGAGAAGCGGCCGATCAGCCGCCGGCCGATGCCAGGGCTCGACGTGATCGGGCTGGCGTTGGGGCGCGGCGCTGAGACCGGGCGCGCCATCCACCTGTCGCCGGGCAGCGGCGCGATCGGCGCGCGATCGAGCACGGTCGAGACCGTGGCGGGCCTGCTGGCCGCCGAGCGTGTTGCGACCAGCGCGGCGCTGAACGGCGCGCCGCTGCTCGCGAGCAGCGGCGACGCGGTGACGCACCTGGCCCTGCGCGGCGCGCTGCGCCAGTCGTACCAGAGCGCCGGCCTCGGGCAGGACTACGATCCCACCAACGTCCAGCTGCTGGCGCATCAGGACCCGATGGCCTACGCTTCCGGCGTCACGACGCTCTACGAGCGACAGAAGCTCGAGGCGAGCCAGCTGATCGGCAGCTTCGGGCAGGAGTTTCTTCTGGCGAGCGAGGATGGCGCCCAGCACGGCGTGCCGCAGGTCGGCGGCGCGACGACCGCGACGGCCCTGCCGCTGATCTACCTGAGCACCGAGGGCGCGCTGATCGGCGAGGAGATCTATGCCGCCGAGGCGTACCTGGCCCGCTCGCCCGCGCCGCTGGCACGACTGCTGACCCAGGATGCCCTGCGGACCGTGATCATCGTGGCGATCGTGGTGCTGCTGCTGCTGTCCGCCGCCGGCTTCCAGATCGCTCTGTAGTCGCCCTGCGCGAGAGTTCGCGCCACGATCGACGATCCCCTTTGTTGTGGCCGTTTTCAGTGCTTGTGCGCGAGGCTTGGAGCTGTGTCGTTTTTACGAGATCCGAAGCGCCTTATCGCTACGATCATCGCCGGCGCCGCCGGCCTGATCGTTCTGATCGGCTTCGCCCGCTCAGTTCCGCCGATCGACCAGGTCGCGCGGCTGCTGACCGACTGGGCCGCGCTGTTGGCCGCGATCGCCCTGATCGTCGGACTGCTGACCGTGGCGACCAGCCACCTGCAGCGCGTCCTGCGCCGCCAGCCCGACTGGTACTACAGCCTGGTCCTGCTGATCGCAATGCTGGTGGTGATCATCAGCGGCACGCTGATCGGGATCGTGCCGGGCGGCTACACGCTGTTCCCGAGCAGCCTAGTCGAGCAGTCGACCCGCGATATTTTTCGGGCGATCTATGAGCCGCTGGCCGGTTCATTCCTCGCGCTGCTGGCGTTCTTCAGCCTGAGCGCGGCCCTGCGCGCCCTGCGGCGGCGCACGGCCGACGCGCTAGTGATACTGATCGTCGCAATGGTTGTCCTGGCCCTCAGTGCGCTGCCACAGGCGCAGGAGCTGCCGGTGCTCGGCGAAAGCGTGCGCTGGGTTGCAGACTACGTGGCGCTGGCAGGCGCCCGCGGCCTGCTGATCGGCGCCGCGATCGGTGCAGTGGTCGCCGGCGCGCGCGTGCTGTTGGGCTTCGACCAGCCATATCTTGACCGCTAGGGGGCGCTTCGGTGAGCAGCGATCCTTCCGACGAAAACAAGAACCTGCCGCCCTGGCTGCGTGGCGTGCCATTGCCTGCGCGACCGGCTAGCCTGGGCGCGCGCCCAGAGCCTGCCCGCGCCGACCCGCCAAGCGCTCCGGCGCAGGACCGGCCGCAGCTGCCTAGCTGGCTCAGCGACGCGCCCGAGACGCCGCCGCAAGTTGGGGCGGCCGCGCTGCCTAGCTGGCTCAGCGACGCGCCCGAGACGCCGCAAGACCAGCCGCTCCTGCCCGACTGGCTGCGCGCGCTCCAGCCCGACGCGCCACCGGAGATGCGCGCCGAGCCACCGCCCAGCCGGCCCAGCGATAGCGCTCGCTCGGGCGGGCCTGCCGCCGCGCGACCCCCGCGTGACGCTGAGCTGCCCGAGTGGCTGCGCGAGGCGCCGCAGAGCGATACCCAGGCCGCCGGATCGGGCGCGCTGCCCAGCTGGCTCAGCGAGAAGCCGGCGCCGGAGCCGCCCCGCCGCGAGCCGGCTGCCCGGGCGGACGAGACGCCCGAGTGGCTGCGCAGCCTGGCAGCCGAGACAGCGGCGGCCGAGAGTGAGACCGCGAACGCGCAGCCCCTCGCACAGCCAGATGCGCCCCCGGCGCCCGCCGAGGAGGAGCTGCCCGGCTGGCTGAGCGCGGGCGAGTCGCAGGGCCTGACCGGGTCGATGCGCGCCGATGAGATACCGGACTGGCTGCGCACCCCCGACGAGCCCGCCGCGCCGCCGGCGCCCGCCGACCTCGCTCCGCCGAGCCTGCCGCCCGAGCCGCCGGCGTTACCGGCGCAGCAGAGCGAAGCGCCGCCGGAGAGCGAAACGGGCATCCCCGACTGGCTGCGCGATGTGACGGTGGACGCGGCCGACGAGGAGATCACGGCCGAGCCGTTCTTCTTCGACGGCGCAACCGAGGCCCCCGAGAGCACCAGCCCGGCCGGGCCGCCGGCGTGGCTCGCCGACGCAGGCGAGACCCCGGACCTGGCCGAGAGCATGCCGGATTGGCTCAAGGAGTCCACCAGCTCGTCGCAGGATCTGAGTGGAACGGCCCCCGCCGCGCCGGAGAGGCCGCTGTGGCTCCAGGATCTCGAGCAGTCCGCGCTGTCGGGCGCGGGCGAGCCTGCCGCGCCGCCCGACGAGACGCAGACGACGGCGCCGGCCGAGCCCGCGCCCGACAGCGAATCGCTGTCGACAGAAGACATGCCGCCCTGGCTGCGCGCGAGCCAGGCGCCGCCCGGGCCGAGCGACGTCGCGCCCGCCTGGCTGCGCGCGGACGAGGCCGCACCTGAGCGGACCGAGGACGTGCCCGCATGGCTGAGCGATGCGCAGCCAGCACAGCCGGAGTCCGACGACATCCCCGCCTGGCTACGCATGGAGCAGCCAAGCCCGCCGCCGGCCGGCCCAGAGGCTGCCGGGCCGGGCGATAGCGCGCCGCCAGAGCTGGCCGCGCCCGAGCCAATCAGCCACGACGACCTGCCGGCCTGGCTGCGGCCGACCGAGGTTGGGCCGGCGACGCCATCCGCCGACCAGGAGGTGCCGGCCTGGCTGCGGCCGACCGAAGCCGCACCGACGATGCCGGCCGCCGGGCAGGAGGTGCCGCCCTGGCTGCGCGACGAGGCGGGCCAGCCGCTCCCGACCGCCGGGGCGCCCGGCGACACAAACCTGCCGGCCTGGCTGCGCGGCGCGCAGCTGGAGTCGAGCGCGCCTCCCGCAGCGCCAGCCGAGCAGGCGCCGAAGACGGGCTTCGACTGGTTCGAAGACCAATCCGCCCAGCCGGCGTCCCAGGCCACACCCACATCCGAGGAAGAAGAGCTGGCGGGCGGCATCGAGCTGCCGGCCTGGCTGCGGCAGCCCGAGCCGGAGCCGCAGAAAGAGATCAGCCCCGCCGACGCGCGCTCGCTCGACTGGCTGGCGCGGCTTGGCGTTCAGGAAGAGGAAGAAGAGAGCGCGAGCGTCGCGCCGGCCGTCCCGTCGTTCAAGCTGCCGCGGCCGCAGGCGCCCGCGCGAACGGCGGCCCAGATCGAAGCGCTGGTCCTCCTGGAGCGGCTGGCCGCGACCCCGTTCCCCGAGGCCGCGCCAGCGCCCAGCCCGGCCGCGCCGAGCCTCTGGCGGCGCATGGGCGTCGAGCGACTGCTCTACCTGGTCTTGCTCGCCGCCGTCGTGCTCGCGCTCGTCGTGCCTGCGCCGAGCTGGCTGGGGCTGACGGCCGCTCCGGCTGTGCCCGGGGCAGCCGATCTGTTCGGCCAGATCGACCGGCTCGGCCAGAGCGACATCGTGCTGATCGGCTACGAGTGGGACGCGCGGCGCAGCGGCGAGCTGCGGCCGCTCGAGCAGGCGGTGATCGATCACCTCATCCAGCGCAGAGTCAAGCTGGTGCTGGTCAGCACCGACCCGCAGGGCACCATGCTGCTGTTCGACCTGCGCGATCGGCTGGCCGCGGCGAACTACCGCGGCGGCGGGCAAGACTACATTCTGCTCGGCTACAAGCCGGGCGCCGAGCTGGCGCTGCGCTCGCTGGCGCAGGATTTCGGCAGAATGCTGCGATCGGACTTCCAGGGCAACGACGCGACGCTTGGCGCCCTGGTGATCGATCTGGCGACCGGGCAGCCGCGCCTCAGCCAGATCGGCGACCTTTCGATGATCATGGTGCTCGGCGACGAGCCATCCGACGTGCAGGGGTGGATGGAGCAGGTGTACCCGAGCGCTCGCAAGCCGGATGGCGCGGCGGTGCCGTTCGGGTTCCTGCTGCCGGCCGAGGCCGCCCCGATCGCCCAGCCCTACCTGACCCTGCCGGGCATCTACCACCTGGCCGGCAAGCAGGGGGCGCTGGCCTACCAGAACCTGCGCGGCGGCGCCGGCATGTCGCTGGACCAGATCGCCACAGAGTCGGCCCAGCAGCGGCTCAGCTCGCTGGTGTACATCGCGCTGTTCGTGCTCGGCGCAATCGTCGTCGGGGTAGCCGGCGCTCTGGCGCGAAGGAGGCGGACGTGACTCAGGAGATCGTGAGCATCGTCGCCATCGTCCTGACGATCATGGTTCTGAGCCGGATCGCCGGAGATAACCCGCTGTACCGGATCGCCCAGTACCTGTTCGTCGGCGTCTCACTCGGCCTGGCGTTTGTGATCGCCTATCACCAGGTGCTGCGGCCGGCCGCGCGCGCGATCGCCGACAGCTCGGACGGAGCGGTGATCTACGGCATCCCGATCGCGCTCGGCCTGCTGCTGCTGCCGCGCATCACCAGGCGCCAGGAGTACTCCTGGCTCGCGAACATCCCGCTGTCGCTGATCTTCGGCGTCGGCGCCGCGCTGGCGGTTGGCGGCGCGATCGTCGGCACGCTGGTGCCGCAGATCCTCGACACCTCGAACCGCTCGCTCACGGGCGACCTGTCCCAGGTGATCGGCGCGGTGGTGCTGGCGATCGGGACAGTCGTGACTCTGGCCGCGTTCTACTACACTGTGCCCCGCGACACCCCGCGCGGGCGAATCGTGGCGCAGATCGCGGTGGTGGGCCACTGGCTGCTGATGGTGGCCTTCGGCTTCTTCTTTGCGAGCGCGGTGCAGAGCTACCTGAGCGCATTGACGGAGCGGCTCGGCTTCGTCCTCAGGTTTTTTGGATTCATCAGCTGAGCGGCTATCCGGATCACCCGGATAGCAGGGGATTTGAGGGCGGGCAAAGCCTACCCCCAAATCCCCTGCCTTTATGAAGAGTCTCACTATGCCACAACAGTCTGGTGCGACGCTCGTCGCCGAGGATCAGGGAACGTCACAACCCGCGTCACGCTGATCGATCTTGTCGACGGCGAGACGCGCCTGATCAACCAGGCGTCGGTGCCAAGGCACGACCGAGCCGCCCTACGAAAATGCGGCGATCGGCATTCTGGAGGCGGCCACTCAGCTGAGCGAGACGACCGGCCGCCAGCTGATGCGCGACGGCAGCCTGCTGATACCCCAGAGCACCGAGCGCGACGGGGTCAACGCGGTGGTGGCGGTGACCAGCGCCGGCCCGCCGATGGGCGTGGTGATCGCGGCCGTGGCCAGCGCGGTCTCGGCGCGCAGCGCCATGCACGCGAGCCGAGCGACCTACACCACGATCTTGCAGACCGTGACGCTGGACGATCTGGCCGGGCCGCCCGGCAACGACAGCTCGTGGATCGAGCGGCAGGTGCAGGCGCTGATGGGCATCAACCCCGACCTGGTGATCATCGCCGGCGGGCTGGAAGATGGCGCCCAGGATGCGCTCGTGCGGCTGGCGCATATCGTCGGGCTGACCGCGTTCAGCGCGAAGGTCGACGACGAGGGGCAGCAGCGCGCGGATATCGACCGGCGCACCGTCATCTTCGCCGGCAACAGCCAGGCGCGCGATCGGGTGATCGAGGCGCTCTCCGGGCGGGCCGATCTGCGGCTGGTCGACAACGTCCGGCCGACGCTGGAGGTCGAGCGGCTTGAGCCGGCGCGCCAGATGATCGCCGCGCTGTACAACGAGGCGCTGCTGCCGCTCGTCCCCGGCGCGGCGGCGCTGCGACGGATCAGCCAGTCGCCAATCACGACCGTCTGCGACGCGATCGGCCTGATCACGCGCTTCATCGCCGAGCGCGACAGCCGCGCGACGCTGGTGCTCGACGCAGGATCGGCCAGCACGGCGGTGTACCTCGCGAGCCAGGGCCACTACAGCCCGGCGATCTGCGGCGGGATCGGCACCGGGTACGGGATCGGCGGGGTGCTGGCCGAGCGCGGCCTGGCCGGGATCGCGCGCTGGCTGCCATTCCCGATCGGCGAGCGCGACCTGACGCACTGGCTGCTGAACAAGATGCTGCGCCCCCAGACGCTGCCGGTCACGCGCGAGGACGTGCTGATCGAGCACGCGGTGGCGCGCGAGGCGCTGGCCCTGGCCATGGCAGCGCTGCGCGACGAGCGCGGCGCGGCGCCCTACGACTATATCGTGGCGAGCGGCGGGGTGCTGGCCAATGCCCCGCACCCCGGCCTGGCCGCGCTGACCATCCTGGATGCCCTGCAGCCGATCGCCGACGAGACCGTCCACGCGATCGAGCTGCACCTGGACACGCTCGGGCTGATCGGATCGTGCGGGGCGCTGGCGCTCAGCAACGCCGAGGCCGCGCTCTCGCTGTTCGACCACGACCTATCGCGCAACGCGCCCTGGCGACGTGCGTGATCGCCATCGGCGGCCGGCCGGGCGAGTAGCGGTCGAGGACGAGCTGAAGGAGGTCGGCGGCAAAACCCAGCGCATCGTCGTCCAGCACGGGCAGATCGGGCGGCTGGCGCTCGGCGCTGGGCGTAGCGCGCAGCTGACGCTGCGCCCGTCCGGCGGGGTGCGGATCGGCCGCAACGCGCCGGGCGCCGAGGTCGCGTCGGAGGTGGCGGCGATCGGCGGGAGCGCGCTCGGGGTGATCATCGACGCGCGGCCGGCCGCTGCAGCTGCCCGACGAGCCGCTGGCGCGCCAGCGGCTGCTGTGGGACTGGCTGATGGCGCTGGGCGTCGAGAGCGAGCCGCTGCCCTACGCCGCCGCCGAGCCGCTGCCGGAAGCGCCGATCGCCTCGAACGGCAACATCACCTTCGCCGAGCCAGCGGTCACGGCCGCACCCCCACCGTCCCCGGAGCATCCCGGCGCCGAGCCGGCGCCCGCGCTGGACCGCGACCTGGCGAAGCTGCGCCAGACCTTCGAGGAGCCGAAGAAGAAGCGGGGCTTCCTGCGGCGAGGTCGTTGAAGAGAGACCAGGAGACAGGGAGACAGGGAGACAAGGAGATGACAGTTTCTCCTTGTCTCCCTGTCTCTTTGGGCTTGTCTTTACTGCTCGGCCACCGCAACCTTCAGCATCTGCTCGCCCGGCGTGGTCGGGTTCGTATCGGGATCGCGCAGCGGGATGCCCTCCACGATATCCAGCCCCGAGGTCACCTCGCCAAAGACGGTGTACTGCTGGTTGAGCGACGGGTACGGCGCGGTCGTGATGAAGAACTGCGAACCGTTGCCGTTGACGTCGTTGCCCGGGCGCGCCATCGCCACAATGCCAGGCTTGTCGAACAGCACCTTATCGGTGAACTCGCCCGGCACGGTGTGGCCAGGGCCGCCGCCCCCCATTCCCCTGCGGGTCGCCGCCCTGGGCCATAAAGTTCGGCAGCACGCGGTGCCAGGTGAGGCCATCGTAGAAACCCTCGCGGGCCAGGAAGACAAAGCTGTTGACCGTCTGCGGCGCCAGATCGGGCCGCAGCTTGATCACGATATCGCCGCGCGGGGTCGTGATCGTCGCGGTGTAGCTCTTCTTCGGGTCGATCGTCATCGGCGGGGCCGCGCTGTAGGTCTTCTTGCCGGCCGTCGCCGCGCCCGAGGTGTCCGCGCTGGCTGTCGGCGCGGCATAGAAGGCCGCGCTGGTCGGCTCGGCGGCGCTCTGGGTTCCGGCCGGCCGGTTGCCGGCTAGCATGAACCCGAGCACGACGAACACGGCCACGACCACCAGCGCCGAGATGATCGCGAGCAGGGGATTCTGCCGGGGCGCCTCGCGCCCCTTCTTTGCACGGGATGGTTGGCTCACTTGTGACTCCTCACAGTAGGTTGTAGATTGTGCCGCATAGGCGAGGCGTATTATACTCGATCGCCACGCGCGGCTCCGCCGGCCAAGCTAAAGAGTTGATAAGATTAGGGTTTCTCCGCTTCATCCCCCATGTTCCAATTCGGACATCTCGCTTTGTCGTGCCATCCCCCACCCCCCCGACCCCCGCTCCCCCGCCGGGAGCGGGGGCGATCGTTCGTGGGTGTGGCGCGGCGGCGTTGCCGCCGCGCCACACCCACGAAAAAGAAACCCCCTCCCCTGCCAGGGGGTGGGGTTTGTAACATGCGGGATGACTCATGACAGCCTTGAGAGGTGTGGAGCGCCAGAAGGGCATTCCACACCTCCCAATGTGTAGACGAATTTGACAGCCCCCCCGTAGATCAGTATTATCGAACCCGACACAATCAGATAAGGCATAACCAATGAACGACAACGACGCCACCAGCAGCCGCAAGCTCGACCATGATGCGGATCGTGCTGGACGAGGATGTAGCGGCCAAAGGGGTCACCACCGGCTTCGCGGCCTACCGCATGCCGCACGACGCGCTGCCCGACCTGGACCTGGTCGAGATCGATACGACCACGGCCTTCCTGGGCAGGCCGATGCGCGCGCCGCTGCTGGTCAGCTCGATGACTGGCGGCGCACACGACGTGGCGCGGATCAACCTCGTGCTGGCCGAGGCGGCCCAGACGCTTGGTATCGCTATGGGGGTCGGCTCGCAGCGCTCGGCGATCCGCGACGAGCGGCTGGCCTACACCTACCAGGTCCGCAAGGTCGCCCCGCGCATCCCACTGCTGGCCAACCTGGGCGCGGTGCAGCTCAACTATGGCTACGGCGTGGACGAGTGCCGGCGCGCGGTCGAGATGATCGAGGCCGACGCGCTGATTCTGCACATCAACGCCCTGCGGAGGCCGTGCAGCCCGAGGGTAACACCAACTTCAAGGGGCTGCTGCGCCGGATCGAGCAGGTGTGCAAGGATGTCGGCGTGCCGGTGATCGCCAAGGAGGTCGGCAACGGCATCGGCGCGGCGGCGGCGCGGCGCCTGGCCGAGGCCGGCGTCTGGGGGATCGACGTGGCCGGCGCCGGCGGCACCAGCTGGAGCGAGGTCGAGCGGTTTCGCCAGACCAGCGAGGCCCGCGCGCGAGTGGCCGGCGCGTTCGCCGGCTGGGGCCTGCCCACCACCGAGGCGATCCGCCAGGTGCGCGCGGCGCTGCCGACCATAGCGCTGATCGGCAGCGGCGGCGTGCGCAGCGGAGTCGACGTGGCCAAGGCGATCGCGCTCGGCGCCGACCTGGGCGCCACCGCCAAGCCGGCGCTCAGCCCGGCCGCCGAGGGCCTGGGCCTCGACGGCGTGATCGCCGGCCTGCAGAGCTATATCGACGAGCTGCGGATCGCTATGTTCTGCAGCGGCTGCGCGGATCTGAAGGCGCTGCGCGCGCTCAAGCTAGAGCGTTTGAACGTTTGAACGTTCGAACGTTTGAATGTTCGACTGTATGCACGTCACCCACCTTTCTCTGCGCGATTTCCGGGTCTACGATCGGCTCGAGCTTGGCATAGAGCCAGGCACGACGCTGCTCTACGGGCCAAACGCAGCCGGCAAGACCAGCATCCTCGAGGCGCTGTTCTACCTGGCCACCACGCGCTCGCCGCGCGCGCGCGCGACCGCGAGCTGGTGCGCTGGGACGCCGAGGGCGATATCGGGACGCCGCCGTTCGCGCGGCTGCTCTGCGATGTCCGCCGCAGCGACGGCAAAGTCCGCCTGGAGGTGATCGTCCAGCGGCGCGCCGACGAAGATGGACAGCTGACCGGCACATCCGTAAAGACCGTGCGGGTCGACCGCAAGACCGTGCGCGCGCTCGACCTGGTGGGCAACCTGCGGGTGGTGCTGTTCACGCCGGCCGACCTGGCGCTCGTCACCGGCGCGCCCTCCGAGCGGCGGCGCTACCTCGACGTGACCCTCTCGCAGCTCGACGGGCGCTACGTCCGCACGCTCTCGCACTACCAGAAGGTGGTGCAGCAGCGCAACAGCCTGCTGCGGGCCTGGCGCGAGCGGCGGCGCCCGCAGCGCGGCGCGGCCGACGAGCTGGCCTTTTGGGATCGCGAGCTGTCGCTCTCGGGGGCGTACGTGCTGCACGAGCGCCTGCGCGCGGTTCTGGCGGGCACGCCCGACGAGCGCGCGATCGAGCAGGCGTTTGTGGCGCACCTGGAGCGCATCCGCGACGACGAGATCGGCCGCGGGCAGACGCTGGTCGGCCCGCACCGCGACGATCTGCTGCTGACGATGGGCAGCGTGAGCGTGGGCACCTACGGGTCGCGCGGGCAGCAGCGCAGCGCGACGCTGGCGCTCAAGCTCGGCGAGGCCGAGCTGATGCGCGCGCGCGCGGGAGACGCCCCGGTGCTGCTGCTCGACG
This sequence comes from Candidatus Ribeiella danica, assembly GCA_016717335.1. GTDB lineage: Bacteria > Chloroflexota > Chloroflexia > Chloroflexales > Roseiflexaceae > Ribeiella > Ribeiella danica. The sequence goes on along the minus strand of JADKFS010000019.1, from coordinate 259,017 downwards.
ACCTGCTCTCGGAGCTGGACGCCGAGCGACGCAGCCACCTGCTCGCCACGCTGGCCCGCCCCGATCAGCAGACCCTGGTCACCGCCACCGGGATGGAGGACTTCGACGCCGGCTTCCTGGCCCGCGCCCGGAAGATCCGCGTCGAGGGCGCCAGGCTGTACCCCCCTTCGTCATAAACCGCCGTGTCCTGGTGTGCCGCAGGCCCACCCCCTCCGTCCCTGGGAGGGGGCACGATCATGGCGGGCAGGGTGCGGCTGCTGTGCAGCCATACCCCTCTCCCCGTTTTGGGAGCGGGGGTCAGGGGTGAGAGCCAAGAGCGCAGAGGAAAGGAGTGCGGCCAGATCGGCGCTACAGCCACTTCCGCCACCGGAAGAACGAGACCAGACCAATGCTGATCGCGATCATCAGGCCCAACGCGAACGGGTAGCCGTAGACCGAGTCGAGCTCGGGCATGAACTTGAAGTTCATGCCGTAGATGCCGGCGATCAGCGCGTCGGACATCAGCACGATCGAGGCGATGGTCAGCACCTTGACGATCTGGTTGAGCCGGTTCGACTGGACCGACAGGAAGGCGTCCACCGCGCTGGAGAGCAGGTCGCGGTAGGTGTCGATGCTGTCGGTGATCCGCACGATGTGGTCGTAGACATCCTGCAGATACAGGATTGTGTTGCGCTCGAAGATCGGCACCTCGCGGCGGATCAGCACGTTCAGCACATCGCGCTCGGGCGCCACCAGCGCCGCACGGCCAGCAGGTCGCGCTTGAGGCCGAAGACCGACTGGAGGGCATCCTCGCTGAAGCGCGCAAAGATCTGCTCCTCGATCTCCTCGACGCGCTCGGCCAGCTGGTCGATCACCGGAAAGTACTCGTCGACGATCGCGTCGAGCAGCGAGGTAGAGCAGCGCGCCGGCATCGTTCCCCACCTCCGCGGCGTTGGCCTGCCAGCGCTTGATCGTCTCGTCGATCGTGCCGATCGCGCCCTGGTGGACGCTGACGAGGTAGTTCACGCCGATAAAGATCCCGATCGCCTGGCTGTCCAGCCGTCTGCTGGCGCTATCGTAGCTCAGGCGGTAGAAGACCAGGAAGTAGTGGTCGTCGAACGCCTCCAGCTTCGGCCGCTCGTGGTGGCGGGTCGCATCCTCGATCGACAGCGGGTGGAAGTGAAACTCCTCGCGCAGCAGCGCGGCATCCTGCTCCTGCGGGTTCTGCAGATCGAGCCAGACGAAGGTCTCCTTCTGTTTGATCAGCTCGCTGATGTCGCTCCGGGTTGATCGCGCGGCGGAACTGCCCGTCGGACGAGCAGACCAGCAGGCGTTGCGTTTCGGGCTGGGCCGGCGCCTGGTCGCCGCGCGCGTCGCGCGCTCTGGGCCGGGGAACTTTCGGCATGGCGGACTCTTTCGGAGGCTCTCTTCTTCGTTCGGCGTCGCGATATTATACACCTTGCAAAGATTTAACATAGGCTTGACGATTGGCCGGCTTGCCTTTACACAGATAACCGCAGCACAAAGCACTTTGCGCGCCCCCCCACGCGTAGACGGCGGCCCGAGCCGGCGCAGCCTTAAAAAAAGTGTAACTTCCGCTCCCCACCAGATGCCGTATACTGAGCGGTGTGTTCCACCGGCTAGACGCAGCGCAGCCGCACGTCATCCCACCTGACATAGTGCACCTGAGCACTCCCGGTCGCCTCGCAGTACAACATGGCGCTCATGCCGGTGTTGGGCACGGCGGCACTGCCGCACCTTCCGCACACCCGAAGGGCGGCGCGAACCTGTAGCCCGTACCATCCGTTCCTGGGCATAGTCGCACCTCATACAACATTGTCGCTTGCCAGAACCAAAAGATGTAGACGGAGATCAGAGATATGCGGCGTTATCAGCTCCTGTGGCTCGTAAGCATCATTGGCAGCCTGATCATCTCAGCGGCCGGCCCCTGGATCGGCGGCACCCCGATCGCCTACGGCTCAGGGATCGAGCTCGCGGGCTACTCCGACTTCCCATACAAATACAGCGGCGTCAACACCCCCACCGCCGACAAGCCGCAGAGCAAGCTCTGGTACAACGACGGTTTCTGGTGGGCCAGCATGTTCAACAACACCAACAGCCCGCGGCCGGCCTTTCACATCTACCGGTTGGATCTCGGGTCGCAGAGCTGGGGCGATACCGGCGTCGAGATCGACCAGCGCGGCGCGTCGCAGGGCGATTTCTTGTGGGACGACAGCACCGGCAAGCTGTACGTCGTCTCCGGCAGCATGTCGGGCGACGGCTGGTTCTTCCGCTACGGCTACGACCCGCAGCAGAAGAAGTACACCCGCGAGGTCGGCCCGGTCGTCGTGCGCAGCGGCGGCGGCGAGTCGATCTCGCTCGACCGCGACACCACCGGCCAGCTGTGGGTCACCTTTACCAGGAGCAACCAGGTGTATGCCAACCGCAGCACCACCAGCGACGCGGTGTGGGGCACGCCGTTCGTCATCCCAGGCGCGCGCTCGCTCGACCCCGACGACATCTCAGGCATCGTGGCCTACCGCGACCCGGCCGGCGGCAAGATCGGCGTGATCTGGAGCAACCACGTCACCCCATCGTCGATGTACTTCTCGTACCACAAAGACGGCGACTCCGATACGACCTGGCAGCCGATCGAGACGATCTACACCGCCAAGTGCGCCGCCGACGATCACGTGGACATCAAATCGATCCAGGCCGACACCAGCGGCACGCTGTTCGCCGCGGTGAAGACCTCGTTCGGCGACAGCGGCTGCGGCGGCAACAGCTCCTCGCCGCTCATCCGGCTGGTGGTGCGCAAGCCCGACGGCACCTGGTCGGCCACCACCTTCGGCACCGTCGGCAACGATCACACCCGGCCGATCGTGCTGCTCGACACGACCAACCGCAAGGTGTACATGTTCGCGACATCGCCAACCAGCTGCGGCGTCATCTATATGAAGTCGACCAGCATGGACAACCCCGACTTCTCGAGCCAGACCGGGAAGGGCACCCCCTTCATCCGCAGCAGCACCTACACCTGCATCAACAACGCCACCTCGACCAAGCAGACGCTGAGCGCCTACACCGGGCTGGTGGTGCTGGCGGCCGACGAGGCAAGTCGTGGTACCTGCACAACTACCTCTCGCTCGGCACGCCGCAGCCGCGGCTGCTGTTCAGCCAAAGCCCAGGCACGGCGCAGCTGAACGCGCCATTCGCGCCCCAGCCGATCGTGACGGCGCAGAACTCGCAGGGCAAGACCGACACAGGCTTCAACGGCGCGGTCACGCTGTTCGTCAAGAGCGGCACCGGCAGTGCCGGAGCGGCGCTGCTCGGCACCGTCACGCGCAACGCGGTGAGCGGCGTGGCGACCTTCACCGACCTTTCGATCAACCGGGCCGGGACCGGCTACCAGCTGGGCGCCAGCGCGAGCGGCTACACCGGCGTCAGCAGCACGGCGTTCGATATCACGAAGATCAACCAGCGGATCGCCGTCGACGAGATCCCGACCAAGCGCTACGACGACCCGACCTTCACCGTGCACGCGACCGCGCTGATCAGCGACACCGGCGAGCCGTCGGGCCTGCCGGTCAGCTACAGCGACCCGAGCCCCGGCGACGCCTGCACCGTCACCGGCAGCAGCGTGCAGATCACCAACGTCGGCGCCTGCACGGTGCGGATGACCCAGAGCGGCGACGCCACCTATAGCGCCATCTCGCTCGACAAGAGCTTCACCGTGCAAAAAGCCAGCCAGACCATCACCTTCGACCCGATCCCGGTCAAGCAGCCGAGCGACCCGCCGTTCGCCGTCAACGCCACCGCCTCGTCGGGGCTGCCGGTCAGCTTCAGCGCACTAGGCAGCTGCCAGGTCACCGGCAATGTCGTGACGCTCACCGGCGACAGCGGGTGCGTCATCCGCGCGTCGCAGGCCGGCAACGAATTCTACTTCGCCGCGCCCGACGTGTCCCAGGGGATCGTGACGATGTACCAGCTCTATCTGTCCGTAATCGGGCGCTAGTCTATGACCCTCACCCCCCTGCCCCCCTCTCCCGTTGCCACGGGAGAGATATTACGTTGCTGGAGTGGTCCGCCTAAACGCTTTGGCCGGATCGTAGGGAGTACGATGCTTCAACACCCCATACATCACATGCATCAGTTTCCGCATCACGGCGCCGATAATCACCTTTTTCGGTTTGCCGCGTTTGGCCAGGTCCTCCGCAAAGGCCTTGAAGCCGGGACACCGATTCATGGCGGTGATCGCCGGCCAGTAGAGCGCCGCGCGCAGGCCCGCCTTGCCTTGTTTCGACATCCTGGGGCGCCGCCGTACCGAGGTCCCCGACTGGAAGTGGCTGGGCGTCACCCCGGTATCGGCGGCCGCGGCTTTGGCCGAATCATACTGCGCCAGGTCGGGCATCTCCCCCAGCACCTTGGCCGCGGTCAGGGCGCCGATGCCGACCACGCTCGTCAGCAAGGCCAGATCCGCGGCCAACGCGGCCTGGGCCTTCACGTGCGCCGTGATGCTGCGATCGACCGCGGTGAGTTGGGTGGCCACCGCCTCCAGGACCGCCTCCAACGAGGCGCGCACCAGCGCGTTGGTCGTGTCGCGCAGGCGGTTCTCCTGTTGCAGGCGGGTCTGGAGCAGGTCGTCACGGTGGCGCAGCAGCGCGCGCAGCTGGTGTTGGGCCGCGGTCAGCGGTTCCCACGCCGCTGGGCGGTGTTTCGCGCAGAAGTCGGCAATCACGGCACTATCCAGCTTGTCGGTCTTGTTGCGCTGCATGGTCGCCCGGGCATGGCCTTTAATCCGCGCCGGGTTGACCACACTGACGACGTGCCCCTGGGCGTGGCCCCAGGCGGCCAGGGCCTCCCAGTAGATGTTGGTCGCTTCCATACACAGATGCACCTGGGCGACGCCATGCTGGTGCAGCCAGGCGTCCAGCTGGGTGAAGCCGGCGGGGGTATTCGGAAAGGCCTGGTAATGCTGGGCGCCGCTGCTCGTCAGCAGGGTGGCATCAAAGCTCAGTTTCGCCAGATCAATCCCGACCACATCCATGGGGCACCTCCGTGTGGGCATGGCACGACACCGATGCGTGTTCTGGGCCAACCTTGTACGTGCGTCCTGGCAGGGTGCCGGCGAACGATTTTACCCAGCCTCTGCGAACACGCCAGCTGACGCCGCCGACCAAGTCTCTCCCACGGTCTCATGGACAAAGGGGACATTCGCGGCCTCAGATGCGCCAGCCGAGCGCATCATAGCAGAACATGGGTGGGTTGACGCACCATCAGGGACATTCGTTCCCGCCCCGCGCTTCCCGTGCCGCCTTTCACACAAGGGGGTTGTTCTAGCAGCAGGCAGCGGGCGCAAAGCGCCCGCTGCCTGCTGCTAGAAGTCTTGCCCCTGCCCTAGCAGGGGAAGGGTGATCCGGCGATCACCCCAGGCTGACCCCAAACCAGCCCAGCACGATCGTAACGATCAGCGCCAGCGAGAGCAGGCTGACGATCACGGCGATCGCCCAGGCGAGTATGTTGTACAGCCGCCGGTTGGCGTACTCGCCCATCAGCTCGCGGTTGTTGACGAGCTGCAGGATCGCGAACAGCTCGATCGGCAGCAGCAGGCCGTTCAGCACGTACACGCCGACCAGCACCTGGATGAGCGGCAGGCCGGGGATGAGCGCCAGCACGGCCCCGAGCGCGAGCAGGCCGCTGAACAGCCCCATGAAGATCGGCGCCTCGCTCCACGAGCGCGAGACCCCGCGCTCGAAGCCCAGCGCCTCGCTCATCACGTAGGTGGTGGCCAGCGGCAGCACGCCGGCCGCCAGCAGCGACGCGCCCAGCAGCCCGAGCCCGAACAGGATGCTCGCGTACGGCCCGGCGACCGGCTCAAGCGCCAGCGCCGCGTCCGAGGCGGTCTCGATCGTGATGCCGCGCGGGAACAGCGTCGCCGCCGTCGCGATGATGATGAACGAGGCCACGATCCCGGCGAACACCGTGCCCACGAAGACGTCGAAGCGAGTGTAGCGGTACTCGTCGGGCGTCACACCCTTCTCCACCACCGAGGACTGGACGTACAGCTGCATGTAGGGCGAGATCGTCGTGCCGATCAGCGCGATCAGCAGCTGCAGGTAGCCGATCTCCAGGCGCGGGGCCGGCTCCAGCACGTGCGTCAGCACGTCGCCCCAGTCGGGCCGAGCGAGAAACGCCGCGCCGATATAGGCGAAAAAGCCCAGCGTGAGCACCAGGAAGATCTTCTCGACCCGATCGTACGAGCCGCGGGTGATCAGAAACCACACCAGCAGCGCGGCCAGCGGCACGGCGATGTAGCGATTGACGCCGAACAGCTCGGCCGCCGCCGCGATGCCGACGAACTCCGACACGATGATGCCGAAGTTGGCGACGAACAGCGTCAGCAGGATCAGCGCCGTCACGCGCAGCGAGAAGTTCTCGCGCACCAGGTCGGAGAAGCCCTTGCCGGTGACGGCGCCCAGCCGCGCGCTCATCTCCTGCACCACGCCGACAAAAATAGTGACGATCACCATGGCCCAGAGCAGCTCGTAGCCGTAGGAGGCGCCCGCCGACGCGTAGGTCGCGATGCCGCCGGCGTCGTTGCCGGCGCTGGCGGCCAGCAGGCCGGGGCCGAGCGCCATCAGGTAGGGCCAGACCTTGCGCCGGCGCGAGCGGATGCGCTCCCGCACGGTCGGTGAGCTGAGGCGGCCGGTGGCTGGGTCGCGGGTCGTCATCGTGCGCCTCACTTTCTAGGCAAACGCTCGGGCACCGCGGCGCTGCCAGATCTCGGGCAGCAGCACCGCCAGCGCATCGTCCACCGTCACAATCCCAATCATGCGACCGTCGTCGCCCAGCACCGGCACTGCCAGCAAGTTGTACTCCGCCAGCACGCGCGCGGCATCCTCGGCGCGGTCGGTCGGGCTGATCGTCGGCACGTCGTCGTCCATCACCTCCTGCAGCAGCATGGCCGGGTCGGAGAGGATCAGGTTGCGCAGCCGCACGATGCCGCTCAGGTAGAGCGGCGCATCATCGGTGGCGCTGGCGGGCTGGGTCTCGTCGGCCGATTCGGGCGCGGGGCGCTCGTCCATAATATAGACCGCCAGCAGCGGGTCGGGCACCTCCTCCAGCGAGCGGATCAGCACCAGCGCGTCGCCGACGGTCGCCCCCGGCCGGATGCGCACGAAGTCGGTGGTCATGATCCGTCCGGCGCTGTCCTCGTCGTAGGCCAGCAGCGCCTGGACATCGGCGGCCTCGTCGGGCTCCATCTTCGCGAGCAGCTGCTCGGCGACCTCCTCGTCCAGGTCTTCCAGCACGTCGGCGGCGGCGCCGGGGTCCATCTCCTCGAGAATATCGGCGGCGCGTTCCTGGTCCATGCCCTCGATCAGGTCGGCCAGGCGCTCGTCGCTGACCTCCTCAAGCGTCTCGGCGGCAGTCTCGTCGTCCAGCGCGGCGACGATCTCGGCGCTCTCGCGGTAGGAGAGCGCGTCGACGATCCGCGCCAGGTCGACCGGGTTGAGCTCGGAGAGGCGATCGTACGAGACCTTGAGCTGCACCGGGGCGGCGCTGGCCAGGTACTGCGCGTCGCGCCAGTCGATGATCTGCCGGCCGACGATCCGGTCGGACCAGGAGCGCGGCCCCAGGCGGCGCAGCAGCGCCTGCGGGCTGACGTCCACGCCGACGATCCGGTAGACGCTTTCGACCCGCGCGACCTGCACGTCGTTCACGCGCACGATCCGGCGGCCAGTGATGTCGATAATCTGGTGGTCGAGCACGTCTTTGCGCAGCAGCACCTCGCCGTCGCGGCGGCTGAACGAGCGCAGGTTGACGGTCGAGCTGGATAATCTGGTGACGCCGTTGATCGACTCGAGCTGCGACGCGGGCACAAAAAAGGGGCGCCGGCGGTCGCGCACCACCAGGCCGGTGATCGGGGGGTAGAGCTCGTCGCCGAGTCGGACGATGACGTCTTCGAGGCGCCCGATCGGCTCGCCGGTCTTGCCATGCACCGGCTGATCGAGCATCGATGCGAGGAACAGCATAGCCTGCCTCCTATTGTCGCCGGCTGCACGGCCGGGCAAACAAAAACCCCAACGCCACGACGGCGCGGGGGCCAGGAGACGGCGCTGGTTAGTCAGCCGCTAAGGGCGACATCGCGTAAGCCGAAGCCGGTACCACGCACACGGCGGGCGCTGCATTGCGGGCTGCCAATTGTCTGAGAACACGCGTGCCAGGATGTGTCTATGACTGCCGTCCATAATCCATTCCATCAAAACGCCCCCTCGCACAAATTGCAAGGGGGCCGGGGGCGCTAAGCGCCGGCCTCTCCCCCCTGGTTGAGCTTAAGCCCTCACACAACGTAGCGGTGCTGCAGTCACCTTAACGTGACCCTTAAGCCGGGCCGCGCCGTATGCTCCTTAGCGTCTCTCGACGGTTCGGAACAGTGACCTGTGTTTGTGTGAGCGCCGCGCCTAACGAAGGAGCGACACCGTTTATGTGATTTTCATCACCCGGCTCAGTATACTCTCGCGTCCAGATGCTGTCAAGCACACATGCGGGGCGCTGCGCCCCCGGCCCCCCGCCTGGTGCTGCTCCGGCGGCGGTGTTTTTTCCGAGGCGCGCAGCCCCTGACCCCGGCCACCTTGTCACCTTGTCACCTTGTCATCTTTTTCTCCGGGGCGCTGCGCCCCCGGCCCCCCGCCCGGGGGAACCCGCGCCGGTTCAGGCGGCTGCGCCAGGCGTTCTTCCGGGGCGCTGCGCCCCCGGCCCCCCGCCCGGGGGAACCCGCGCCGGTTCAGCAGGCTGTGCCAGGCGTTCTTCCGGGGCGCTGCGCCCCCGGCCCCCGCCCGGGGGAACCCGCGCCGGTTCCCCCGGCCCCCCTCCGGCAAATCAGGCTGTCTCCTTTTCAATGCCAGTGGCGCATGCCTCACACCATTCAAGCATGGCCTGTGCACATCCCGCCGCGTGTGGATTCAGCTGGGCATGCGTGCCAAGCGCTCGAAGCGAGGCTGGGCATGCGTGCCAAGCGCTCGAAGCGAGGCGGGGTCCTTTTGGGATCCAGGGGCGAAGCCCCGCCGCGGGGCCTGAGGGCACGCGCCGCTCCCGCGGCGTCCAGCCGTAGTATAATCATCATTCCTATGAACGCATTTGAGCGAGCCGCCAGGATGCCGAACCGTGAAGATATCGAGCAGACGATTGCCGCGATCGAGGCCCGGCGGGCCGTGCTCGGCGATGCGCTGACCGACGCCGCGCTCGCGCCGCTGCGCCAGCACCTGGCCACCGTCGACGAGCAGCGCAAGCAGGTCACCGTGCTCTTCGCCGATATGGTCGGCTTCACCGCGACCGCCCAGACGATGGACCCGGAGGATGTGCGCGATATCATCCGCGCGTACTTCGGGCGGATCTCCGAGGCGATCACGCGCCACGGCGGCTGGATCGAGAAGTTCATCGGCGACGCTGTGATGTCGATCTTCGGAATCCCGGCCGCCCGCGAGCGCGACCCCGAGTACGCGGTGCGCGCGGCGCTCGATATGCACGCGGCGCTTGAGGAGCTGAACGAGGAGCTGCAGCGCACGCGCGGCATTCGCCTGGGGATGCGGATCGGCATCAACACCGGGCCGGTCGTGGTCACGCACCTCGGCGGGCGACCCGGCGAGGATTTCGCGGCGGTCGGCGACGCGATCAACCTGGCCAGCCGGCTCGAGCACGCCGCGCCCACCGGCGGCGTCCTGATCGCATACGCCACCTACCGGCACATCCGCAGCGTCTTCGATGTGCAGCCCCTGCCGCCGCTCAGCGTCAAGGGCAAGCCCGAGCCGATCGAGGTCTACCTGGTGCGCGGCGCCAGGCCGCGCACGTTCGAGACGGTCGGGCGCGGCGTGCAGGGCGTGCAGACGCCGCTGGTCGGGCGTGAGGCCGACCTGGCGCGGCTCGGCGAGGCGCTGGAGGCCGTCCGGTCCGAGCGGGCCGTGCGCGTGATCACGGTGGTCGGCGACGCGGGCGTGGGCAAGTCGCGCCTGCTCGAGGAGTTCCTCGACCGGATCGACCTATCGACGGGCGGCGTGTGGCTGTTTCGCGGCCGCGCCGGCCAGGAGCCCGGCCGGCGGCCCTACGCGCTGATCCGCGATCTACTGGCCTTTCGCTTCCAGATCCACGACAGCGACCGCGCGGCCGAGGCGCGGCAGAAGCTGGAGGCCGGCATCGGCAGCTTCATGGGCGTCGCCGGTATCGAGCGGGCGCCGTTCATCGGCCACCTGATCGGCTTCGATTTCTCGGCCAGCCCGCACCTGCACGGCATCCTCGACAACGCTCGCCAGCTGCGCGACCGGGCCTTCCACTACCTCGCGCAGCTCTTCGAGGCGGCGACCGACGATCACCCCGCGCTGATCTGCCTTGAGGACATCCACTGGGCCGACGATAGCTCGCTCGACGCAATCGAGTACCTGGCTCGCGCGTGCGCCCAGCTGCCGCTGCTGATCGTCGCGCTGGCCCGGCCGGTGCTGTTCGAGCGGCGGGCCGTTTGGGGCCAGGGGCTGCCCGGGCACGAGCTCCTGGCGCTGCGGCCGCTGGTCGAGGGCGAGAGCCGCCAGCTGGTAGCGGAGCTGCTCCGGCGCACGATCGACGCGCCCCAGGCGCTGGTCGACCTGGTGGTGGGCCGGGCCGAGGGCAACCCGTTCTACGTCGAAGAGCTGATCAAGATGCTGATCGAGGACGGCGTGATCGTCACCGGCGCGGGCGAGTGGCGGGTCGAGCCGGCGCGGCTGGCGTCGGCGCGCGTGCCGCCGACGCTGACCGGCGTGCTGCAGGCGCGCCTGGACGCGCTGTCGCCCGACGAGCGGGCGGTGCTCCAGCGCGCGTCGGTGGTCGGGCGCGTCTTCTGGGATGCTGCGGTCGACCGGCTGAGCGCCGATGGGCGGCGCGCCCGGGACGCGGCGCGCCGCCAGAGCGATCCGCGCGCGACCCGCGACATGGCCAGCATCATGCGCACGCTGCGCAGCCTCGAGACGCTGCTCGAGAAGGGGCTGATTCTGCGGCGCGCGGTCTCGTCGTTCGATGGAGCCCAGGAGTACAGCTTCAAGCACGCGCTGCTGCACCAGGTGACCTACGACAGCGTGCTGCGGCGCCCGCGCCGGCAGTACCACACCCAGGCTGGCGAGTGGCTGATCGAGCGCAGCGGCGAGCGCGTGGGCGAGTACGCCGGCCTGATCGGCGAGCACTTCGAGCTGGCGGGCGAGCCGGAGCGCGCGGCCGACTGGTACGCGCGCGCGGGGCGGCAGGCCCAGGCGATCTACGCCTCCGAGCTTGCGATCGGCTCCTTCCAGAAGGTGCTGGCGCTGCTGCCCGAGGGGCGCGAGGTGGCGCCCGCGATGCGCCGCGCCGCCGCGTACGAGGGCCTGGGCGAGATGCTGCTCTGGCAGGGCCGCTACAACGAGGCCGCCGAGGAGTACGCGGCGATGCGCGTCGCGGCCGAGACCGCCGGCGACGCGGTGGCCCAGGCGCGCGCCTGGTACGGGCTGGCGGAGGTGCGCGAGCGCCAAGGCGACTTCCACGCCGCGCTGGAGAGCGCCGCCCAGGTCGAGCGGATCGCGCGGGTGATCGGCGCGCAGACCGAGCTGGCGATGGCGCTGCTGCTGGAGGGCTGGTGCGCCTTCCAGATCGGCGATACCGCAGCCGCGCTGGCGCTCGGCGAGCAGGTGCTGCTGCTCGCCACCGAGTACGACGCCACCCGCGAGATGGCCCGCGCGCTGAACCTGCTCGGCGTGATCCACAAGGCGCTCGGCCAGCACGCGCAGGCCATCCAGTCGATGAGCGGCGCGCTCGAGCTGCACCGCGACTTGGGCGACCGCATGCGGGTCGGCGGGACGCTCAACAACCTCGGGATGACCGCCGAGGCGCGCGGCGACGGCGCCGCCGCGGCCGCCTACTACGGCGAGGCGCTGGCGATCGCTCGCGAGATCAAGGACCGCGAGCTGGAGATCCTCTCGCTGCAGAACCTCGCCGCGCTCCAGCAGCACACGGCCGAGCCCTCGTGATGTCGGTAGTCGGTAGTCGGTAGTCGGTAGTCAATACACGGTTGTCAGTACGCGGTTGCCAGTACACTCCGCCCCTGCCACTGGCAGGGGCGGAGGCAGGGAACGGGCGCGCTGATGAAGCGCGCCCGTTCCCTTCATCACAATCTTGTCAGAATTGGCCCCAGCCAACTATGCTATAATTGGGCTTGTCATTTGACATAGTGCATAGAGACAACCCCTGCCGCGCGTACCCGACGCCGCGCGGTTCGTGGCTGGAGGATAGAACTGTGGCGATCGCGAATCCGTTGAACTCATTGTTTGGAGCATTTAGCCGCGATCTGGGCATCGATCTGGGCACCGCAAACACGCTCGTGCATGTGCGTGGCAAGGGGATTGTCATCAGCGAGCCGTCGGTCGTCGCGATCGACAAGAAGACCAAGGAGGTCAAGGCGGTCGGCGCCGAGGCCAAGGCGATGGTCGGCAAGACGCCCGCGAATATCATCGCGGTGCGCCCGCTGAAGGATGGCGTGATCGCCGACTTCGACGTGGTCGAGAAGATGCTGAAGTATTTCATCGGCAAGGCGCACGACCGCTCGTTTGGCGTAATCTCGCCCCGCCCGCGCGTGGTCGTCGGGGTGCCCTCGGGGGTGACGCAGGTGGAGATGCGCGCGGCTCGCGACGCGGCGCTGAACGCCAACGCCCGCGAGGCCTATGTGGTCGAGGAGCCGATGGCCGCCGCGATCGGCGCGGGCCTGCCGGTGGACGAGCCGATGGGCTCGATGATCGTCGACATCGGCGGCGGAACCACCGAGGTCGCGGTGATCTCGCTCGGCGGGATTGTGATCAATCACTCGATCCGCACCGCCGGGGATGAGATCGACGAGGCGATCGTCCAGTTCGCCCGCCGCGAGTACAACTTGCTGATCGGCGAGCGCATGGCCGAGAAGGTCAAGATCGCTGCCGGCAGCGCCTACCCGCTCGACGAGGAGATCAAGGTCGTGCTGCGCGGGCGCGACATGCTGACCGGCCTGCCCAAGGCGGTCGAGGTCTCCAGCGTCGAGCTGCGCGAGGGGATCGCCGGCCCGGTCAACACGATCGTCGCCGAGGTGCGCGCCGCCCTGGAGGAGACGCCGCCCGAGCTGGTGGCCGACGTGATGGAGCACGGCATCGTGCTGGCCGGCGGCGGCGCGCTGCTGCACGGCCTCGACCGGCGCATCGCCGCCGAGACGAAGATGCCGGTCCATATCGCCGAAGACCCGCTCTCGTGCGTGGCCCGCGGCGCCGGCAAGATGGTCGAGGAGTTCAATAACCCGATCTACCGCGATATCCTGAACAGCACTCAGCGCACCCGGCGCGTGCGTTATTAGTTCTGAGTTCTGAGTTTTGAGTTATGAGTTGAGCCTAACATCGAATAACTCAAAACTCGAAACTCAGAACTCAAAACTCGATCATGCGTGACTCCCTCCGCAATCGCTCGATCAAGCTTCCTCGGTCATCACCCTACCGCTCGTTGACGCTGGTGGCCGTGATCTTTGTGCTCGCGCTGCTGCTGGTGGTGCTCGACCAGGCCGGCATGCTCGGCCCGGTGCGCGCGCAGGCCCAGACGCTGCTCAGCCCAATCCTGCGGACGCTGCGCCAGGTTGGCGACGGCGTCGGCGGCGTCGGCCAGAGCCTGAGCGACGTGCAGCAGCTGCGCGAGCGCGTGGCCGCGCTGGAGCAGGAGAACGGCCAGCTCAAGGCCGAGAATATCCAGATCCAGGAGCTGCAGCTCAAGCTCGAGCGCCTGGAGGCCCAGCTGCGGATCGAGAAGGAGCGCGGCTGGAAGACGCTCGGCGCCGATGTGAGCGCGCGCTCGCCCGACGGCGGGCGCCGCCAGATCATGCTGAGCGTCGGCGCCGAGCAGGGCGTCCAGACCGGCATGGCGGTGATCGGCCGCGAGGGCAGCAGCCCGCCCGCGCTGATCGGCGTGGTCGAGCAGGTCGGCCCGCGCAGCGCCAGCGTGCTGCTGATCACCGACTTCAGCAGCTCGATCAGTGCGCAGGCCTACGATCGGGCCGGCATCGCCACCGGCGTCGTGCGTGGGCAGTGGCAGGTCGGCGCGCGGCTGCGGCTAGAGGCGATCGAGCGCGCCCAGCCGCTCGCGCGGGGCGATGTCGTGTTCACGGCCGGCCTCACGGCCGAGATCGACGCCGAGCTGCCGCGCGCCGCTATTCGCAAGGGTATTCCGATTGGCACGATCGAGACGATCCAGGTCGACGGCCACAACCAGGTGGCCGATCTGCGGCCGTTTGTCGACCCGGACCGGGTGAGCTACGCATGGGTCCTGCTCAACCCAGACGAATAGAGGAGCGCGTCGTCCGCGAGGTCGGGCTGGCGCTGGCGCTGCTCGCGCTCGCGCTCGTGCAGACGACGCTGCTGCCGCGCCCGCTCGGCGTCGTGCCAAACGCCCTGCTGCTGCTGGCGATCTGCCAGACCCTGATCGCCGGCCCGTCTGCCGCCGCGCGCTGGGCGCTCTACGGCGGCCTGGGGCTCGATCTGTGCGCCGACAGCGCGCTCGGCAGCCACGCGCTGGCCCTGCTGGCGGCCGTGCTGGCTACGGCCCTGGCGCTGGCGTGGGTCAGCCGCGGCAGCTGGCTGCTGCCGCTCTTCGGCGCGGTGCTCGGCTCGCTGGCCTACCACGCCACGCTCGGGCTGCTGATCTCGCTGCTGGTGGCGCCGGTCAGCCCGCGCGCTTTTCTGCTGGTGGCGCTGGTGCCGGGAACGGTGCTGGTGCTGATCCCCGCGCTGCCGGTGTTCCTGTCGATGCGCTGGATCGAGGGGCGCCGGCGCGGCGAGGTGCCGGTCGACGTGTACTGACGAGTAGCCAGTAGTCAGATGTCAGATGTCAGTATCACTGCGCCTCACCGATCTTTCCGCTGCTATTCTGACTACCGACTACCGACTACCGACTACTGACTACCGACTACCGACTACCGACTACCGACTACCGACTACCGACTACCGACTACCGACTACCGACTACCGACTACCGACTACCGACTACTGACTACTGACTACTGACTACCGACTACTGGCGTATGAATAGGCTCATCCTCCCAAAACTGGTCGCCCTGCTGATCCTGGTCGCGCTGGTCGGGCGGCTCTACCAGCTGCAGCTTGTGGCCGACGAGTCGGATCGCTACCGCGACTCGACCCGCGCGCGCACGATGCGCTTCCTGCCGGTGCGCCCCAGCCGCGGGGAGATCTTCGCGGCCGACGGCAAGACGCTGCTGGCCGAGACCGTGCCGATCTACACCGTCTCGATCCGCCCGGCCGACCTGCCTTCGCGCACGCTGCAGCCGCATCAGCGCGCCAAGGTGCTGGCCCAGCTCGGCCAGCTGCTCGGCATCTCCACCACGCTGACGATCTCGCCGGCGCTCGCGCTCGGCCAGGACGCGGTGCTGCGCAGCGACCTGGCCCAGGGGCTCGGCGCAGACGTGCTGGCCGCCGCCCGGAGCTACGAGTCCATCTTGCCGATCGCCCTGCCGGTGCCCCCGGCGCAGAGCGACGACGCCGCCGCGCTGGCCGCGCGGTACGGCTCGGTCGTGCAGTTCCAGCCGCACGAAGCCGACGCCACGACCACCGTGACGCCGAGCGCCGCGCTCGCGCTCACCGGCACGCTGGTGATCTCGCCGGCGACGAGCCTCGCGCAAGACCAGGCGCTGCGCGACGACCTGGCGCGGCTGCTCGGGCCGGCCGCGCTCGGGCCGGCCGCCCAGCCGATCGTGCAGAGCTGGGCGACGCTCACCGTGCCGCCGGCGCACTCGCTCGCCGCGCTGCGGCTGAGCGAGGCCTACTCGACGACCCTGCAGCTCGACAACCCGATCGGCGATCGGGTCGACGGCGTCGACATCCCCGGCTACCAGACCGTACCGATCAAGCAGGATGTCGCGCGCGCGGTGGCGCTGGTGCTGCAGGAGAATGCATCCAGCCTGCCCGGCGTGGTCGTCGAGCAAGACTACCGGCGCCGCTACCCACTCAGCGGCGAGGTTCAATCGCTCTCACACCTGCTCGGCTACATCGGCAGCGTCAACAAGTGCGATCTGGTGCGCCAGAACTCGGCCCGCTCGTGGGTCGGCAGCCTGCTCGACTCGATCGGCAAGGCCGAGGAGTGCGGCGTCATCATCAAGAAGATCAACCCGAACCAGCTCGGCATTCCACAATACCTCGACGACGACCGGATCGGCAAGGACGGCATCGAGGCCAGCTACGAGGAGGAGCTGCGCGGCCAGCTCGGCTGGGAGAGCCTGCTGGTCGACGCCTCGGGCCAGCCGGTGCGCGCGCCTGAGGTCTTTCAGCCGGCGCGCGACGGCAATAGCCTGGTGCTGACAATCGACGCCCCGTTTCAGCGCCAGGTCGAGCAGATCCTGCGCAACTGGATCGACGTGAGCGAGCAGCGGCGCCTCGCCGCGAACGGCCAGTTTGCCTACAAGCGCGACTACAAGCCAATCCGGTCCGGCGTCGCGATTGCCCTGGAGATCAACACCGGCCGGGTGCTCGCGATGGCGAGCTGGCCGTCCTACGATGATAACATCTGGGCCGACTCGCAGCGCTCGGACGAGCTGCGGTCGCTGCTGGATCTCTCCAACCCCGAGAATCGCCGCCTGACCCCGCTGCTGAACCGCGCGATCAAGCTGCAGTACCCGCCCGGGTCGACGCTCAAGCAGTTCGACGCCTCGATCGCGCTGCAGAAGGGCGTGATCACCCCGCAGACGCGCGTGCACGACGCCGGCACGCTGGTGGTCGAGAACCGCTTCGTGGCTGGCGTCACCGACACGTACCGCAACGCCAGCTCGCGCGCGTATGGCGATATCAACGTCTCCGACGCGCTGCTGCACTCGTCGAACATCTTCTTCATGTCGGTGGTCGGCGGGAACACCGATCAGGTCGTCAACCTCACCGATCAGCAGAAGAACATCCCCGACGGCCTTGGCCCGACCAATTTCGCCGAGGGGCTCGGCTGGTTCGGGCTCGGTAAGCCAACCGGCATCCGGCTGCCGGGCGAGCAGCCCGGCCGGATACCGACGCCGGCCTGGAAGCAGAAGGTGCTGCTGCAGGCCTGGACGACCGGCGATCTCTACAACGCCGCGATCGGCCAGGGCAACCTGGAGGTCACGCCGCTGCAGCTGGTCGCCGGGGCGACGGCGGTGGCAAACAACGGCACGCTCTACCGGCCGCAGATCGTTCGCTCGATCGTCGACGCGAGCGGCAAGCAGATCCAGGAGATCCAGCCCGAGGTCACGAACAAGGTCGACGTCGACCCCGGCTACTTTGCGGTGGTGCGCGAGGGCATGCGCCGCTCGGTGACCGAGGGCGCCAACAAGGCCGCGCGCGACGACTGCTCGGGGCTGCAGATCGCCGGCAAGACCGGCACGGCCGAGTTCGGGCCGCTGATCGAGATCCCGCCGCTCAACGGCAAGCCGCGCCCGCCGGTTCAGCAGAGCCACTCCTGGTTCGTCGGCTTCGCGCCCTACGATAACCCGCAGATCGAGGTGCTCGCGCTGGTCGAGGGCACCGGCGACCTAAACGACGGCTCGGCGACAATCACGGTGCCGGCGGTGACGCAGATCATGCAGGCGTACTTCAACGTGACGCCGCCCAGCCCGCTGCCGCGCAGCTGCCAGCAGGATCTGCCGCCGCTGCCGCCGCGGGTCGAGCCGGCCAGCGCCGCGCCTGCCTCACCCGCCGCACCGTACGATCGCGGGCGCTAGCTGGCCGTTAGTTCGCTCGCCGCGCCGCTGGTCCCACACCCCCTGCCCCGCTCCTGACAAGGGTGGGGGCCGGTTTCTCTGCATCGGAGTGCGGTGGCTATGCGACCGCGCTCCGATGCCAGAAGCATACCCCCGCTCCCGCTGGGAGCGGGAGCAGGGGGGGTGCGGGTACATAGTACAGATATAATGCATGTCTTTTCCCCAAGCACCCCCTGATGACATGCCGTCACAAAGAAACATGATCAATAGTAGATCGAGCGAAACCCTTGACAGCGTGTGGTATGATGAAAGGTAACCGATCACAACATGTGTGCGACGAAGGCGGCCATGGCGAATTTGATCGCGATCAAGGGGAGTAGGGGCGGGCTGCGACTCCAGCTCGACGAGCTGGCGGCATGGGCCGAGGTGCTGGAGGCGCTGCGCGGCCAGCTTGGCAAGGGGGCCAACTTCTTTCACGGCGCGCAGATTGTGATCGACATCGGCGAGCGCGCCCTGGACGAGGAGCAGCTCGCGGCGCTGCTGGAGCTCATGCGGCAGCACGGCGTGCGCCCCGAGTCGCTGGCCTCGACGGCGCGCGAGAGCCGCAGCGCCGCGCGGGCGGCCGGGCTGGCCGCACGCCCGCTGATGCGCGGGCCCGAGAGCGAGGAGCGCGGCGAGGCCGCGTTCGTCGCCCGCACCGTCCGATCAGGCCAGGTCGTCCGCCACCACGGGCATATCAGCGTCCTCGGCGACGTAAACGCGGGCGCGGAGATTATCGCCGGCGGCAATGTGATCGTGTGGGGTCGGCTTCGTGGCACGGTCCATGCTGGCGCTCTCGGCGATCGGGGCGCGGTGATCTGCGCGCTCGAGCTGGCGCCGACGCAGCTGCGCATCGCCGACCTGATCGCCCGCGCGCCCGAGGGCGGCGCCGGCCGCTTTCCCGAGGTCGCCTTTGTCGAGAGCGACCAGATCAACGTCGAGGCCTGGGAGAGCTATAAACGCTGAACGCTGAACGCTGAACATAGCTGACAAGCAGTTTCTTTATCCGCTAAACGCTGAACGCTGACTACACGTGATGAGCGTCTTCTTCATCGTTTATCGTTCATCGTTCATCGTTCGCAAGGGGGACCTATGTCGCGCGTGATCACCATCACATCCGGCAAGGGCGGCGTCGGCAAGACGACCACGACCGCCAATCTGGGAACCGCGCTGGCCATGCAGGGCGCGCGCGTCACAGTCGTGGACGCCGACATCGGCCTGCGCAACCTCGACGTCGTGATGGGCCTCGAGAACCGGATCGTCTACGACCTGGTCGACGTGGTCGAGGGGCGCTGCCGGCTGCGCCAGGCGCTGATCAAAGATAAGCACTTCCCCGACCTGTGCCTGCTGCCGGCGGCGCAGACGCGCGACAAGGACGCGGTCTCGGGCGACGACATGATCGCGCTCGCGAACCAGCTGCGCGCCGAGTTCGACTACGTGCTGTTCGACAGCCCGGCCGGCATCGAGGGCGGCTTTCGCAATGCGATCGCCGGCGCCGACGAGGTGCTGATCGTGACGACCCCGGAGGTCTCGGCCGTGCGCGACGCCGACCGGATCATCGGGCTGGTCGAGGCCTTCGAGAAGGGCCACCCGCGCCTGATCCTCAACCGGCTCAAGCCGCGCATGGTCAGCCGCGGCGAGATGATGAGCGTGGAAGATGTCCTGCAGATCCTGGCGATCGATCTGATCGGCGTGGTGCCCGACGACGAGACGATCGTCACGGCGACGAACCGCGGCGAGGTTGCGGTGCTCGACCGATCCTCGCAGGCCGGCCGCGCGTTTGCCGACATCTCGCGGCGGATCAAGGGCGAGCAGGTGCCGTTCATGGCGCTGGAGGAGCAGCAGGGCGTGCTCGACCGGTTCTTCGGCATGTTCGGCCGCCGGCCACGCGGCAGCGAGCGCTAGCTGATAGAAGAGTTACGAGTCCATCGTATCACCGACACTGTGTTCGACCTCATAACTCATCGATTGCAACCTTCATCTGTCGTCGGACGTCCTGTAAAAGGAGACGAGAGTGGGCTTTTTGAACACACTGTTTGGTGGGAAGCGAGAGCGCAGCTCGGACGTCGCGCGTGAGCGGCTGCTGACGGTGCTCGTCCACGATCGCGTCAAGCTGACGCCGGAGATGCTCGAGCAGCTCAAAGCCGAGCTGTCGGCGGTGATCGCGAAGTACGTGCCGCTGGTCGAGCCTGCCGAGATCGAGGTCACGCTCCTGCGCGGCGAGTCGAGCGATCATCTCAAGGCCGACATCCCGCTCCGGCGCGCCCCCTGAGCATGCGCTCGGCGGAACGCGCCCTTCCCTGACAATATTGACATTGGGCGGCACGGTCGTTTTCATTGTACCTGGGATACGGTACAATGAAGAAGACACGCCGCGAACGCAGCGCCGTCGGGTTGCTTCCGACTGGCGTTGTATTATCTCTGCTAGAGGTGGACGATGACTGTTGCACCAAGACCCATACGCCTGTCGCCGATCGCCAAGCTGATCACGGTCCTGATCATCATCAGCTTGAGCATTCTGCTGGTATGGGCCGCGGGGGCGGTCATGACGCCATTTGTGGCCGGGGCGATCACCGCCTACCTGTTCAACCCGCTGATCGGCTGGCTCGACCGGCGAACCGGAATTGGCCGGGCGTTTTGGATCGCTGTGCTGTACGTGCTGATCGGCATCCTGGTCTACGGGCTGGTGCTCTTTCTCGGGCCGATCGTGTCGGCGCAGTACCACGAGCTTCAGCGCCAGGTGCCCGACATGATCCGCTACATCGGGCAGACGATCAGCGCAAACCAGCGCATCAGCCTGGGAGGCTTCGAGCTGGACATCGGGCCGATCGAGAAGCCGGTGCTCGACTTTGTTTCCGAGCTTGGCCGCGCGCGCCTGGAGGGGGTGCCGCACCTGGTGCTGACGGCGTTCGAGACCGTGCTGCTGTTTGTGACCTACCTGATCGTGACGTTTTACTTGCTGCTGCAGGCCGAGCAGATCACGAGCTGGATGTACGGGCTCGTGCCGGCGCCCTACCGCGACGAGATCCGCGGGCTCGGCAAACAGATCGACGCCACGCTGACCGGCTACGTGCGGGGCACCCTGCTGCTGATCCCGATTATGGCGACGCTGACGTACGTTGCGCTGACCCTGCTTGGCGTGCGCTACGCCGTGGTCATCGCGATCGCAACCGGCGTTCTGGAGACCATCCCGCTGATCGGGCCGTGGTCGGCCGCCGGCATTGCTGTGACGGTGGCGCTGCTGCAGCCGGTGACGCTGTATGGCTGGAGCAACGCCGTGCTAGGGATCATCGTAGGGATCACCTACTTTGCCCTGCGTATGACCGAGGACAACGTCATCATCCCCCACGTGATGGGCCACGCGGTGCACCTGCACCCGGTGCTGGTGCTGTTCGCGATCCTCGCCGGCGGCGCGATCGGCGGCGCGTTTGGCCTGCTGGTCGGCATCCCGGTCGTCGCCGTGCTGCGGCTGCTGCTGCGCTACCTCTACCGCAAGCTGGTCGACGCGCCCGAGCCGCCGCCGCCGGAGATCCAGGTGCCGCCGCCCGAGCCAAAGCGGCTGAGCCAGCCGGCCGATACCCCGCGGCTGGCCTCCCGCACGCTGCGCAAGCGCCGCTCGTAGGACTCACGACCAAAGACCAAAGACGAAGGACCAAAAACTGGTTGCAGCCAGCTTTGGTCCTTCGTCTTTGGTCCTTCGTCCCTTACTCGGGCACCGTCACCCCAATATTGTGGAAGCCCGCGTCGACGTAGATCACCTCGCTGGTCACCGCGCTCGACCAGTCGCTGCACAGCCAGAGCGCGGTCTTGCCGACGTCGTCGATCGTGATGTTGCGGCGCAGCGGCGCGACGCTGGCGAACTGCTTGTGCATCGTGCGAAAGCCGGCGATCCCGCTGGCGGCCAGGGTGCGGATCGGCCCCGCGCTGATCGCGTTCACGCGGATGCTGCGCGGCCCCATGTCGTTGGCGAGGTAGCGCACGCTGGCCTCGAGCGCGGCCTTGGCCACGCCCATCACGTTGTAGTTCTCGGCGACCTGCTGCGAACCGTGGTAGGTCAGGGTGATGATCGACGCCCCGGGGTTGAGCAGGTCCTGGGCCGCCTTGACCACCGCGGTCAGCGAGTAGGCGCTCACGTCGAGCGCGAGCCGGAAGCCGGCGCGGGTGGTGTTGAGGTACGGGCCGCTCAGCTCGTCGCGGTTGGCGAAGCCGATCGCGTGGATGATGATGTCGAGCGAGCCGTAGACCTCGCGGACGCGCCCCATCAGTCGATCGATCTCCTCGTCGCTCTGCACGTCGCACGACTCG
Organism: Candidatus Ribeiella danica; assembly: GCA_016717335.1. GTDB lineage: Bacteria > Chloroflexota > Chloroflexia > Chloroflexales > Roseiflexaceae > Ribeiella > Ribeiella danica. The sequence continues at coordinate 236,963 of JADKFS010000019.1, read as the reverse complement.
ATCAACTTTGCGTCGAGGCTGGCGGCGAGCGGCCGCACGCGCCGCTCCAGCGCCTCGCCGACGTAGGTAAAGCCGAGATCGGCCCCCTCAGCGTGCAGCGCCTGGGCGATCCCCCACGCGATCGAGTGGTCGTTCGCCACGCCCATGATCAGGCCTTTTTTGCCGTCGAGCAGGCCCATAGCATATTCCTCCGTCTGCTGTCTTCATCGCCGTTCGGTGCAGCGTATAATACAACGGAAGGGGAATCGGGACAACTGCAAGGAGATTGTGATCATGCCTCTTTCCGTCGCTGATCGGCGGCGCCTGCTGGCCGCGGGCCGCCGCGAGGTCGTCGACGGGCTGCTGGTGGTGCACCTGGCCGGCGACCCCTACGCGATCGGCCTGCAGCACGGCACGCTCTGCCGCGACGAGATCCACGGCCTACGGCGGGCTTCCTACCGCTACCTGAGCGGCGAGGTCGCTCGGGCGCTGCGCCTGCCGCGCGCGGCGGCGCGGCTGATCACACGGCCGCTGCTGCTGTGGCAGACGCGCGCCTACCTGCCGTTCATTCCACACGAGCAGCTCGAAGAGATGCGCGGCATCGCCGAGGGCGCGCGGGTGCCGGTGCTCGAGGCCGTGCTGATCAACGCGATCTGGGAGCTGTACCTGGCGAGCGGGTGCAGCGAGTTCGCGGTGCGCGGCCGGAAGTCGGCCGACGGCGGGCTGCTGCACGGCTACAACTACGACCTGCTCGATCCGAGTCATGCCTTCATCAATCCGTTCCTCGCGCTGCTGTTCTGCCGGCCCTCCGGCGGCGCCGCATTTGTCCAGCTGAACATGGTCGGCTGCGCCGGGGTCAACGCGGGCCTTTCGACTCGCGGCATCAGCGTGGCCTGGGATAACTCGGTGCTGCGGCCAGACTCGAAGCTGCTGGCGGGCGTGCCGCGGCACTGCACGCCGTTCGTGCTGGCGCTGCGCCAGCTGATCCAGCACGCCGACTCGCTCGAGTCGGCGGTCGAGATCATGCACGGCCATCTGCCGCGGCCGCTGGCCGACATCATCATCGTCGGCGAGGCGCGCGGCAACCGCGCCGCCGCGATAGAGACAGCCGGCCGCGCCCTGGTTGTACGCGAGATGCAGGACGATGCTGTCTGGAGCGCGAACAGCTTCGTGTCGCCCGAGCTGGCGCCGGAGGACCGGCCGGGCCTGCCGGGCGGCGGGCCGGGCGAGACCGCCAACAGCCAGGGGCGCTACACATCGTACGGCGAGCTGCTCGGCCAGGGAAGCACCTGCCTCGACGTGGCCGGCGCAGCCGCGGCGCTGCGCGACCCGTACCCGCGCGAGCGCCGCGGCTACGTCTACCCGGCCGCGGCCCGGCCGCGCACGATCTGCAGGCCGCTCACCTCGTTCAGCCTGGTGATGCAGCCGCAGCGCGGCCGTATCTGGGTTGGCGACCTGCGCATCCCGGCGCCGCTCGGCCGCTACATCGGCTTCGACCTGGCCGCCGAGGCGCCGCTGTCCGAGGCGCCGATCCCGACGACAGGCTTTCACCAGGCGATGGAAGGGTACGAGCACTTCGTCGCCGGGCGCTGCGAGGATGCGATCGCGGCGCTCGGGCGGGCGCTCGCGCTGGACGGGCCGAGCGCGCCGCTGCGGCTGATGCTGGCGGAGGTCCACCGCGCGCAGCGGCGCCCGGCGGCGGCCCGCGAGCAGGAGCGCCTGGCGCGAGAGGCGGGCGCGCGCGAGGGCGAGCGCGTGCCGTTCCCTAGCGCGATCCGGCCGCTGACCTACCTGATGCTCTGACGCGTCAGTTGCGCGCCTGGCGGCTTTGCGTGAAACGGCGAGGTTGCGAATGCTTCTTCTACTCCTTCGAGCGCTGCTGTTCTGGCTGAGTCTGTTCGAGTGGCTGGCCGGCCGGCGCGGCTGGTGGGGCCTGACGTGGCTCGGTCGCCGCGCGCCGCGCGCGCCGCTGGGGCTGATCGCGCTGGCCGCACTGCTGAGCTTGCCGGCGGGCCGCGCGCGGCGCGCCCTGGGCCTGGCGCTGGCCGCGCCACTCGCGCTAGGTCTGCAGGTCGGGGCGGGGAGCCTGCGCAACCGCGCGCTAAACCCGCTGCTCCGGCTGCACCCCGGCAGGCACGCGGATCGCACGGTGGACAGCGTCCGGATCGCCATGCCCGAGGGCTACCTGCCGGCGATCCACGTCACGCCGCACACGGGCGCGGCGATGGCGGTCGCGGTGCTGCACGGGTCCGGCGATCACAAGCTGGCCTACACGTGGTGGATCGTGGACGCCCTGCTGGCGCAGGGGATTGCGGCGCTGCTGATCGATCTGGACGGCCACGGCGAGAACCCGCGGCCGCAGCGCTTCCCGCAGATCGGCGAGGATGTGGCGGCCGCGGTCGATTGGCTGCGCGCCCGCCACCCGCGAGTCGGCGTGCTGGGCATCAGCCTGGGCGGATGTATCGCCGCGCGCGCGGTCGCCGACGGCGTGGCGGTGGATGCGCTGGCGGTGCTGGAGGCGCCCCCGGCCCTGCGCTTCACCCAGGCCGACATGCGGCGCGAGGCGCTGGCGCTGGCGCAGCCGAGGCTGCTCGACCTGTTCGGCGACTGCACCGCCTATCAGCTGGCAAGCACCTGGTCGACCGCGCCGATACGCGCCGAGATCAGCACCTGGAATCTGATCGACGCGCTCGATCTGCTGGGCAGCCTGCCGAAGATCAGCGCGCCGCTGCTGCTGGTGTACGGGGCGCGGGATGCGATCGTCAAGCCCGCGCAGGCCACACAGGTGCGGGCAGCCATGCCGCCCCATGCGGCGTTTCGCCTGGAGCCGGGCGCGAGCCACCTGACCTTGATCCTGAGCGGCCAGACGCTGCGGATGGTCGCGGAGTGGCTGCGCGACCGGCTGAGGGCAGAGGGCAGCTAGGTAGCCGAGCGGTCGAGGATCTGGTCGATCAGCCCGTACTCCTTCGCCTCGACGGCCGTCATGAAACGGTCGCGGCTGAAGTCCTGCTCGATCTCATCGGGGGTGTGACCGCTCGCGCTGCCGATTATCTCGCTGCCCAGCCGCTGCAGGCGCAGCAGCTCCCTGACAAAGCGCTCGACGTCGGGGGCGGAGCCCTCCATGCCGGCGGACGCCGGATGAAAGTGGATCGTCGAGTGCGGGAGCGCGTAGCGCTTGCCCTTCGCTCCGCCGGCCAGCAGGACCGTCGCCATACTGCCGGCCATGCCCATGCACACGGTGTTGACGTCCGGCGCGATCAGCTGCATGGTGTCGAAGATCGCCAGGCCGTCGCGGACGCTGCCGCCCGGGCTATTGATATAGAACCAGACGTCGCGCTCGGGGTCGCTGTGCTGCAGGAACAGCAGCTGCGCGACGATCGAGATCGAGACCTCCTCGTCGATCGGCGTGCCGAGCATGATCACGCGTTCCTGGAGCAGGCGCGAGAACAGGTCCCATGCGCGCTCTCCCCGCGGCGTTCGTTCAACAATTGTCGGGACCCGGACAAAGGCCATAGCGCGGTCTCCTCGTGATCGGCGATAATCAGCTTGGCCGTAGTATAGCATACTCGGGACAACATCGGGCGCGTGCCGGGGCGACCTCTGTTCTCGCGCGAACGCGCGTCGGCGCGCTGAAGCCGGCGTCCGGCAGCACGAAGCCCGATCCAGCCGCTGCCCCCAACCTTGACCGCACTCAGTGTAAGGCATGTTTCAATCGAGCGTGACAGTTCATTGCCCCAAAGGCGCAGGGGCGCGATCTATCGCGCCCGTACAGTGGCAAGGCGAAATCCCTGAAATTGAACTATGCCTAAGGGTGCCGGCCGCGTGGGCATGCAGTCGAATCCCGTCAACTAAGCAGACCGCCGTGGCCGAGCGCAACGATCGCCTGCCGGGTGATCCGCTCGCCCGCCAGCAGCCGTGGGAGCAGCATGTCGACGATATTGATGTCGCGCGAGCGCACGCAGCCGGGCGCGCCGAGGATCGGGATGGCGCCGGCCGGCTCGTCGAGATAGGCGAGCAGCAGCAGGTTGCCGGGCTCCACCGGGGCGCCGTAGTGCTCGATCCGGCCGCCGGCCAGGCGAATGCCCTGCGGCGTCACGTCGTCGCGATCCATGATCGACGTCTCGCCCGCGACGATCAGCAGGCCCGCGCCGGCCTGACGCAGATCGAGGATCGCCGCCGCGACGGCTGGCTCGTCGGGCGGGACATAGCGCGTCGCGAGCACGTCCGACCCTAGCTCCTGGACGCGCGCGACGATCGCCGGCGCGACGCCCTGCTCGATCCGATCGCGCGCGGCGGCGCTGCCGACCAGGATGACCCCGACGCGGGTCGGCCGGAGCGAGTCGAGCGCCACCATCGCGCCTCCCGCTCGCCCGATCGCCTCGGCCTCGCGCAGCAGCGCCTCGGGCACGGCAAACGGAATGATCTTGATCGTCGCGATGCGCCTGCGCCTGCGGGCCAGGCTGCCGCTGGCCAGGGTCGCGATCGTGAGCCCGTCGATCTGGTTGATGCAGAGCAGCCTCTCGACATCGACGCGCACGACGCCGTCGGTAGCGGCGAGCAGGTTGACGCGGCTGGCCGCCGGCCGTGTCGCGAGGACGCCCGCGCCGCAGACCGCCGCGCCCAGCCGCCTGGCCGCCTCGTCCTCGTGGACGTCGCCAGGCTCCAGCACGGCGACGCGGAGCGCCGTGATGCCGAGCGCCCGCAGGCCCGGCAGATCAGCCTCCGCGATGCGGTGGCCCTTGCCGAGCGCCTTGTGACCCTGCTCGTCGGCCAGGTTGTGGCGCAGGATGTGGCCGATGGCTTGCTCGGGCGGTAGTGTCGTGAGGTACATAGTTTTTGACAAGGTGACAAAGTGAAGGGGTGACAGGGTGACAAGCAGGCAATGAATGGCCCTTGTCACAGTGTCACTTCGTCGCCTTGTCAGGGGCTGATGGTATCTGAACGAAGTCGGTCATAGTCCTCGGGCGTATCGATATCGGCGAGCGGGCGCGGATCGTCGAACGAGACCAGGTGGACCCGCGCGGGGTTGCCGGCGAGCATCCTGCGCGCGCCCTGGTCGCCCTGGATGGCCAGCAACTCCGGGAAGGCGGCGCGGGCGAACAGCACCGGGTTGCCGCGCTGCCCGGCGTAGGTCGGCGCGGCGATCGGGGCGCCGCTGGCCCGCCACTCCGCGACGATCCGCTCAATCAGATCGACCGTCACGAACGGCTGGTCGCCAAGCAGCACCAGCGCCCCGTCGACCAGCTCAGCGCCGAGCGCGGCGATGCCGGCCCGCAGCGACGTGCTCTGCCCCCTGGCGTAGTCGGAGTTAACGACGACGCGCAGCGGCAGCCCCTGCAGCGCGGCATGCACCTGCGCGTGCGCGGCGCCGACGACGACGAGCACCGGGTCGAGCCGCGCGGCCAGAGCGGCCTCGGCCACGACGCGCACGAGCGCCCGGCCGCCCCAGTCGAGCAGCTGCTTCGGGCGGCCCATGCGCAGCGAGGCGCCGGCGGCGAGAATGATGGCGGCCACGGATTTTGGGTGCGGATACACGGCTTGCTGCTCCGATGTCACTTGGGCTACGATTTGAGCGAGTCGGGCACAAACATCCACTGGTTGTCATGGTGAAACTCGGTCGCCGCAGGCGATGGGAAGACGCGCCAAGGTCGCAGGCTGCGCTCGCCGAAGATGTTGCTATAGTACAAGGTTCCGGAAGCTCGTGTCGGGTTTGGGCTGCCACGATCGGTTCTGCGGTTCTGCGGTTCCGTGGCCACAGAACCACAGAACCGCAGAACCAACTGGCGATAACCGGCACGCTTTTCTGGAAGGCTAGTAACCGAGAATCGGTCACTCCGTGTTCTCGTGTCACGCAGCGTGTCTTACAGCCACCACCTCGGCGATGATGCTAACCGCGATCTCCTCGGGCGTGCTCGCGCCGAGCTTGAGGCCGATCGGGGCGTGCAGACGCGCCAGCTGCTGCTCGGGCACCCCATCCTCGCGCAGGCGCGCCAGCCGCTTCGCGTGGGTCTTCGGGCTGCCGAGCGCGCCGACATAGCGCGCCGGGCTGGGCAGCGCGACCTTGAGCGCCGGGTCGTCGAGCTTGGGGTCGTGGGTCAGCAGAACCACGAAGCTGTTGCTGTTCAGCTTGCCAGCGAGCACCTCGTCGGGCCAGGCGGCGATCAGCTCGTCGGCGTGGGCGAAGCGCTCGGGGGTGGCGAAGGCGCCGCGCGCGTCGACGACGACGGTGCGGAAGCCGAGCGTCTTGGCGAGCGTCACGAGCGGGATGGCGATGTGAACCGCGCCGACGATGTACATCGTCGGCGGCGGCGGGTAGGTCTCGAAGAACACGTCCACGTCGCCGGCCGGCGTCGGGTAGGTGCGGACGCCGCGCTCGTCGCGCGCGAGCAGCGCCAGCGCGTCGTCGGCGATCTGGCGCGCAGGCAGCTCCTCACCCAGCGAGCCGAGCGTCGAGCCGTCCGGGCGGATCAGCAGCTTGGCGCCCACGCTCGCCGCGCCGCCGACGATCGTCGCAATGGCGACTGGCTGCTCGGCGGCGAGTGCTACGGTCAATGCCTCGTAAATTGTCGCCATAGTCGGTTTTGAGTTTTAAGTTTTGAGTTTTGAGTTGGGATAACTTGCGGCTCAAAACTCAGAATTCAAAACTCGGCTCTCCTTTCACCAGTCCAGCGGCTCGACGAACACGTCGATCGTTCCGCCGCAGGCCAGCCCGACGTCCCAGGCCTCGTCGTCGGCGACGCCGAAGTGCAGCAGGCGGGCCTGGCCGCTCTGCAGCGCCTGCTGGCAGGCGTCGAACACAGCGCCCTCGATGCAGCCGCCGCTGACCGAGCCGGCCATGCCGCCGCCCGCCGATACGGCCATCTTCGCGCCCACGCCGCGCGGCGCCGAGCCGAGCGTCTTGACAACCGTGGCGATCGCGACCCGCTCGCCGCGCGCGCGCCACTGCTCGATCGCGGGGAGGATGTCTTTCATGCAAATCTCCTCTGTATTGTGCGATCCATGGTAGCATATGTAGGCGAAAGCTGCTACTGAAAAGTGTTTCGAGAGGCGAACTGATCGAGCAGATCGTATGGTTGCGAGAAGGCTGAGGATGTGTATACTACGAAGAGACGATCGATCTCAATAGCTACGAGAGAGGTTCGATTATGCAAACGGCGCTTCGCGTCAAAACGACAATACTCGCGGGAGGGAAAATTGAGATTGCTGATCCACAGCTGCGGTCTGGCGAAATTGTGGAGGTGATCATACTGCTGCCCGAGGTGCATGAACCCGTGCGGCGAGCAGCGTTCGATATTCTTGCCGATGCACCCGGCCATCGCCTATTCAAGACCCCAGCGGAAGTGGAGGCGTACATTCGTGAGAAGCGCGATGCATGGGGCTCCTGACATTGCCGCAGAGTAGTCTGGTGTTCATCGATGCTAACGTTGTGATCTATAGTGTAGAGAAGATCGAGCCGTACGCAACGCTCCTTCTTCCGATGTGGGAAGCTGCGAAGGCCGGCGACATCGCTCTGATAGGCAGCGAGCTGCTTCTGTTGGAAACGTTAGTCAAACCGCTCCGTGAAAAAGACACCCAGCTAGAGTCGATCTATCGTAACCTACTTCTCGCCTCGAACGAGCTGCGCCTCCTTTCCGCCGATGCTTCTGTCCTCGGCTCCGCTGCTCGGCTCCGTGCCACCGCAGGCTTGAAGACCCCTGATGCCATCCATGCAGCTACAGCATTGCTTGTCGGTAGCACGATCTTCATCACGAACGACGTGGGTTTTCGTCGTGCTCCAGGATTGTCGGTAACAGTGCTGGACGAAATCTTAGCGGCGCCCTAAAGAGGTATCACCTATGCCCGGATACGAAACGCTCCCGCCCGACAACTTCCTCGGCCTGGGCGAGCAGCACAGCGACTACGCGCGCAGCGCGGCGCTGATCCTGCCGATCCCGTACGAGGGCACGGTCAGCTACGGCCAGGGCACGCGCGAGGGGCCGCGCGCGATCATCCACGCGTCTCAGCAGGTCGAGCTGTACGACCGCGAGCTGGACGACGAGCCGGCGCTGAGCTACGGCATCCACACGCTGCCGGCGCTGGCGCCGGTGGTCAGCGGCCCCGAGGGGATGGTCGCGGCGATCGCGGCCTGCGCCGAGGAGCACCTGCGCGGCGGCAAGCTGCTGGTCGGCCTGGGCGGCGAGCACACGGTCTCGGCCGGGGTGGCGCGCGCGGTCAAGGCGCTGCACGGCGACTTCGTGATGGTGCAGATCGACGCGCACAGCGACCTGCGCGGCGAGTACGAGGGCAGCCCCTACAGCCACGCCAGCATCGCGCGGCGCGTGCTCGACATGGGCGCGACGATCGCGCAGCTCGGCATCCGCTCGATCTGCCGCGAGGAGATCGACCTGATCCGGGCCGAGCCCGAGCGCCTGCGGGTCTGGTTCGCCGAGGACGTCCACGCCGGCAGCCACCTGGAGCCGCTGGCCGAGCTGGTGCGCGGCAAGAAGGTGTTCCTGACGATCGACCTGGACGGGCTGGACCCGTCGCTGGTCTCGGCCACCGGCACGCCCGAGCCGAACGGTCTCTCGTGGAGCCAGGCGCTGGAGATCATCCGCACCGTCGCCCGCGGGGCGCGCGTGGTCGCGCTCGACTGCGTGGAGCTGGCGCCGATCCCCGGCCAGCACGCCAGCGACTTCCTGGCGGCCAAGCTGGTCTACAAGGCGATCGGGCTGGTGCTGTCCAATAGGGGTCAGGGGTCAGGGTTTAGGGTTTAGGGGCTTGGTCCTTCGTCCTTGGTCTTCCAGACAAGGTGACAAGGTGACAAGGTGACGCGCTAGCTGCTGACTGCCGACTGCCGACTGCCGGCCCACTACGCGGTCTTCGCGACGCCGCTCTGCTCGCGGCGGGCCTCGATCACGTCGGGCAGGCGGTTGAGCTTGTCGAGGATGGTCGAGAGCTGCGAGATGCTCTGGATCAGCAGGGTTGTCTGGAGGACGGCGCGGTCGGGCTTGCGCGTCGGCACCTGCTGGACCTCCTGGATATTGATCCCGGCGTCGGCGACGGCGCCCGAGATGTCGCGCCAGAGCCCGACGCGATCCCACGCCTCGATCCGCACGACGACCGGGTAGCCCTGCTGCGGGCTGGACTCGCCCCAGGTGACCTCGACCAGCCGGGCGCGGTCGCGCTCGTTGATGATCGTCCGGCAGTCGCCGCGGTGCACCGTGATGCCCTTGCCGCGGGTCACGAACCCGACGATCGTCTCGCCGACCACCGGGTTGCAGCACTTGGCCAGGCGCGTGAGCACGCCGTCGACGCCGCGCACCTGGATGCCCTTCGCGTCGGTTCGGCGCTCGGGCTGGGGCGCGATCTGCGGGATATCGGCGAGCTCCTGCTCCTCCTTGACCCGCTGGGCCAGGATCTTCTGCGCGACGGTGCGGGCGGTCGTCTCGCCGCTGCCGATCAGCGCGAACAGGTCCTCGGTCGTCTTGACGCCGGCGCCCTGGGCGATCTCCTCGAACGGCACGTTCAGGCCCAGGCGCTTCAGCTCCTTCTCGAGCAGGTCGCGCCCGGCGGCCTCGTTCTCGTCGCGCTGCAGCCGCTTGAAGTAGCGCCGGATGTGGTTGCGCGCCGCGGTGGTCTTGACGAAGTTGAGCCAGTCGCGGCTCGGCCCGCGCGCGTTCTTCGAGGTCATGATCTGCACGATCTCGCCGCTGTGCATCTGGTAGTCGAGCGGGACCATGCGGTTGTTGACCTTCGCGCCGGCGCAGCTGTGGCCGACCTGGGTGTGGATGCGGTAGGCGAAGTCGACCGGCGTCGAGCCGACCGGCAGGTCGATGATCTTGCCCTTGGGCGTGAAGACGTAGACCTGGTCCTCAAGCACGTCGGACTTGAGCGACTCGACGAACTCGCGCGCGTCGGTCAGGTCGCGGCGCCACTCGATCAGGCCGCGCAGCCAGGCCAGCTTGGCCTCGAACGAGGCGTCGGAGCGGCCGAAGCCCTCTTTGTAGCGCCAGTGCGCGGCGATGCCGTGTTCGGCGACCTCGTGCATATCGGCGGTGCGGATCTGGATCTCGCAGGGCTGCCCGCCGGGGATGAGCACCGTCGTGTGCAGAGAGCGGTACATGCTCTCCTTGGGCATCGCGATATAGTCGTCGAACTCGCCCGGCACCGGCCGCCACATGCCGTGGACGATGCCAAGCACCTGGTAGCACTCGCCGACGGTGTGGACGATCACGCGCACGGCCAGCTGGTCGTAGATCTGGTCGAGGCTGACGCCCTTGCGCTCCATCTTGCGGTAGATCGAGTAGATGTGCTTGGGCCGCCCGGTGATGTCGGGCTTGATGCCCTCTTTGTCGAGCGCCTGGCTGAGCCGCGCGATCACGCGCTGGATGATCCTCTCGCGCGCGTCGCGGCGCAGCGCCAGCTGCCGGCTGATCTCCTGGTACTTGTCGGGCTGCAGCACCGCGAACGAGCGATCCTCCAGCTCCCACTTGATCTGCCAGATGCCGAGCCGGTGCGCCAGCGGCGCGTAGATGTCGAGCGTCTCGCGCGCGATCCGCTGCTGGCTGGTCGGCTTCATGAAGCTGATCGTCCGCATGTTGTGCATCCGGTCGGCCAGCTTGACCAGCACCACGCGCGGGTCGTCGGCCATCGCGATGAACATCTTGCGGTAGGTGCCGACCTGGGCATCCTCTTTATTCTGCGCCTCGAGCGCCGAGAGCTTGGTCACGCCGTCGACCAGGTGCGCGACCTCGCGGCCGAAGGCCTGCTCGACCTGCTCTTTCGTCACCGAGGTATCCTCGACCACGTCGTGCAGCAGCGCCGCCGAGATCGACGCGACGTCGAGCCGCAGGTCCAGCAGCAGGTTGGCGACCTCGATCGGGTGGTCGATGTAGGGTTCGCCGGAGGCGCGCTTCTGGCCCTCGTGCGCCTCGCGCGCGATCGCGTAGGCGCGGCGCAGCAGCTCGGCGTCGAGCGGCGCGACATTGCCGTTCGGCTGGTACGCGGCCAGGCGCTCGACCAGGCTGTCGGCGATCGGGCTGCTCATGAACTCGGGCTTGGGGCGTAGCGATTGGGCCTGCGGCGCGGAGGCGGCGCGACGGGATGGGCGAGATGGCTCTGCAACAGCGTCGTTGCCGCTCGCCGCCGGTGCGGTGATCGAGTCCATAGCAGTGCGTTCTGGCGCGGCAACCAAGCCGGCCTAAGTCAGGCGAGCGGTAGAGCCGAATAGCAACGACGGGGCCTCGTTGGTAGCGCGTAGGATAGCACGCTGGGTAGGGCTTGTCAAGGCTCGCTTGTGCCATTCGGCACAGATAGAAGGCCCCCGACGGCGCCAGCTGGCGCCGTCGGGGGCCTCGTGTTTTGATGCTCCGCCTGGCAGCTGCGGCCTTCGATATGGCGTAGTGATGCACTCGATCTGGCAAATGAGGGTAGGGTAGGCTCCTCTCTACGAGCCCGCCGCCCGCGGCACATAGACGATCTCGTCCGCCTGGCCTTGGGTGGCGCGGCGCTCGAATGCCGCGAGCGGGCTCAGGCCGGTGATGTCGAACGAGCTGAGCGGCAGCGCGTACAGGTGGACGTAGCCATCGCTCTGGGCCGAGAGCAGCAGCGCGGTCGCGTCGTCCTGCCAGGCGATGTCGCTGTAGGTCGCTTTGACCCTTGGCGCGCCAACCTCGACGACCTGCTCATTCGAGCCGTCGGCGCTCAGGACGTGGATCGAGGTGGCGGGCGATTGATACTCTTTCGCGACGGCATACAGCAGCCGTGAGCCGTCGGGCGACCAGCGGACGGCGCGCACCAGCATCTGCTGCGATGGGGCGATCTCGGTCTGCTGGCCCGAGGCCGTGTCGAGCACCGTAATCGCTGCGGTGGGCAGATCGCCGATCGGCAGCCGGCCCGAGACGACGGCGAGCCGCGATCCGTCGACCGAGGGGTAGACGCTGATGTGCTCGCCCTTGCGCAGCGAGCGCACTGTGCCGTCGGCCGGGCTCACCAGCTCGACATCGCGCGGCGGCGCGTCGCTGGCCCACAGCAGCCGTTGGACGACCAGACCACTCGGGGCCCAGGCCGCCAGGCCCGGGAGCAGCGGCAGCGTATCGCCCGCCGTCGCGATGGTCGAGCCCTCCAGGATCGTCCGAGTCGCGCCGCCCTGGAGGTCGCGCACCTGCAGGCGCCAGCTATCGCCTTCGATCGCGGTGAGCGCCAGCGAGCGGCTGTCCGGCGAGAAGGCGATGCCGGCGAACGCGATGATCGCGGCGAGCGGCTCGTCGTCGCGGATGATATTGCTGCCTCTCCGCATGTCGATCACCGCCAGCCGATTAGCCTGGCTGATGTATGCCAGGTACGAGCCGTCGGGCGCGACGCGCATCTGGTAGGCCGGGGCCGGCAGGCCGCGCTGCTGGAAATCGATGCTCTCGTCGTCGCCGTACAGCATGCCGCCGCTGTGCACCCACAGCGCATCGGCCGGAGGCAGCGTGTCGCTGATCGCGGGGTCGGTTGTAGGCTCGGCGGCTGGGGGCGCAGTGGTCGGCTCGATGGTCGGCTCGACGGTCGGCGCCGTAGTGGGCGCGGGGGCAGTCGTCGCGGCCACTGCTGTGGGCGCGGGGATGCTTGTGGCGGCGCTGGTCGGCGCCTGCGGGCCACAGGCGCCAAGCGCCAGCGCAAAGCAGAGCGCGAGCCAAGCTCGCCAGGGCTGCGATTTGCTGCTCATATTTATTCTCCTTCAGCTGTAACGTGTTTCAGATCCTCTTCGGATCGGCTATCGTTTTGCAGCGCCGATCAGAAGGCCGGGCGCGGCTGGTGGGCGTATCAGCCTGGCTGAATCCTAACGCCCCCGCGCCGCGGGGGCGATGATCGTTGTCTGATAGACGGATGAGGGTCGGCTCGCGTCGCCGTCACGTTTGGGAGGGAGATTATGTTTGTGGTGGCGAGTGCAGCGGTTGCGGCGCAGCCGCAACCGCGCTGCCTAACAGCACTCCCCCGCCCTGGCAGGGGCAGGGGTGGAGGAATCCGGTGAGCGAAGCGCTGGCTAGACGCCGATGTCGCCAGCGACGACGGTGTGGAGCTGCCCGCGCTCGTCGCGCACCAGCAGCGCGCCGGTCGGATCGACGCCCTCGGCCACGCCACTGAGCTCGCCGAGCGGCAGGCGCACGTGCACCGGCTGCCCGAGCAGCGCCAACCGGCCACGCCAGGCTGCGAAGAGCTCCTCGCGCCGACCCTGGCGCAGCGCAGCGTAGCGCTCGTCCAGGCGCACGAGCAGGGCGCGCAGCAGCGCCAGCCGGTCGATCGCGCGGCCGGCGGCGGCGCCGACGCTGGTGGCGACGCGCCCGAGGTCGCGCCCGTCCACCACCCCGTGCGGCGCCCAGTTGACGTTGACGCCCATGCCGATCACCGCCCAGGCGATCCGCTCGCCGTCCAGCTCGATCTCGCTCAGGATGCCGGCTGACTTGCGCAGATCCGGCCCGGGCGCGCCCACGGGAAGGAGCAGGTCGTTCGGCCACTTGAGCGCGGCCGCGACCGGCACAGCCTGTTCGACCGCCTCGCAGAGCGCCACCCCGGCCAGCATCGTCAGCGTGAACGCGTCGCCCGGCGCCAGCCAGGCCGGCCGCAGCAGCAGCGAGAGCAGCAGGCTGCTGCCGGGCGGCGCGGCCCAGCCACGGCCCAGCCGCCCGCGCCCGGCGGTCTGCTCGTCGGCCAGCACGATCAGGCCCTCGGGGTGGCCGGCGCGCGCGCGCTGGCGGGCCAGGATGTTGGTCGAGCCGAGCTGTGGGTAGCACTCCACCGAGCGCCCGACGACGGCGGTGGACAGGTCGCGCTGGATGAGGTCAGGTGAGAGATCGCCTGTCATACGTGCCTCCGTGTGGGGCTGGTATCGTTCACATACGCATGTTTGAGGTCTTCACCACGAAGACACGAGGGTACGAAGGATTGATCGCGACGCTCCATATCTTCGAGTCTTCGCGCCTTGGTGGTTAGGTGAGCGGAATTGTATTCTAGCTGTGAGCAAAAGCATTGAGCCAATACGCAAGAACGAGATACCGTTATAATGCGATCCGTCTTACTGTCGACTGGCTCCTGCCAACTGCCCGCTGGTATAAGTGGCTCGCCACAGCCTTTAGCGCTGTCGACGGCAAACGAAAGGCGTGCGCCGGGGGGCGCGCGCCTTCGTCGAACACACAGCAGGTGGGATGCCGCTAGGAGCCGCCGCGCTCGCGGGAATGCGCCTGCCGCACCATCTCTTTGAGATTGTTGCTGGCCGAGAAGCCAGGAGTCTTGGCTGCGGGGATGGTCATGGCCTGGCGCGTCTGCGGGTTGACGCCGCGTCGCTCGCGGCGCTGGCGCATCTCGAAGGTGCCGAAACCGGAGAGAACCACCTTCTCGTCTTGCGCCAGGCTGCGCCCGATCAGGTCGAGCGCGGCCTCGATGACCTGCCGTGAGGTCTTCTTGCTGACGCCAGTCTCTTCGGCGACACGAGCGATAAAGTCGGTCTTCTGCATACTTCCTCCTTTGATCGTCTCTTGCTGGCCGGTGTACGCTATTATATCATCTTTTGACATATGTCAAGGCCTGAATCGGCGCGAAAAACACCTTACAGCACGAGCCTCCTTAATATGCTTAACTTTTGACACTGCCGATCGGCTGTGCTACACTGGCGCCACCGCGCTGAACGCTGGGACGCTCATCGACGCTACGCAGGCGGCGAGAGTATGCTCGAAGGAGCTGTGTGTGACTGCTGCCGCCACCGCGCCCGCGATTCGGGAGATGGCCGAGCGTGTGCGCGCCAATATCGGCCGTGTCATCGTCGGCAAAGACGCGATCGTCGAGCTGCTGCTGGTCGCGCTGCTGTGCGAGGGGCACGTGCTGCTTGAGGATGTGCCCGGCACCGGCAAGACCACCCTGGCGCGCGCGCTGGCGCGCTCGATCGACTGCGAGTTTCGGCGCATCCAGTTCACCCCCGACCTGCTGCCCACCGACGTCACCGGCCTCTCGTACTTCAATCAGAAGCTTGGCGAGTTCCAGTTCCGCCCCGGCGCGATCTTCACGAGCGTGCTGCTGACCGACGAGATCAACCGCGCCACGCCGCGCACGCAGAGCGCGCTGCTCGAGGCGATGCAGGAGCGCCAGGTGACGATCGACGGCGAGACGCGCGCGCTGCCGCGGCCATTCATCGTGCTGGCGACTCAGAACCCGGTCGAGCTCGAGGGCACCTTCCCGCTGCCCGAGGCCCAGCTCGACCGCTTTATGATGCGCCTTGAGGTCGGCTACCCCGCTGTCGACGACGAGGTCGAGATCCTGCTGCGCTACGATCGCGCCGACCCGCTGGCCGAGCTTCGGCCGGTTGTCGTCGGCGCGGACGTGCTGGCGCTCCAGCGCTCGGTCCGCGAGGTGCACGTGGCCGGCGTGGTGCGCCGCTATATCGTGGACGTCGCGCGCGCCACGCGCTCGTACGACGACATCCAGCTGGGCGCGTCGCCGCGCGCGTCGCTGGCGCTGCACCGCGGCGCCCAGGCGCTGGCGGCGCTGCGCGGACGCGATTTCGTCAAGCCCGACGATATCAAGGAGCTGGCCGGCCCGGTCCTGGCACACCGGCTGATCCTGACGCCCGAGGCGCGGCTGCGCGGGCGCTCGCCGGCCGAGGTCGTGCGCAACGTCGTGGCGCGGGTCGCGGCGCCGGTAGAGTGACAAGATGACCAAGTGACCAGGTGACCAGGTGGTATTGCTACGCGACGCACCTGGTCACCCCCTCACCCGGTCACCCTGTCAAGGTTGGGCAGTGTTCCGCCGCAGCACAATTCAGGGCCTCTTCATCCTGCTGGTGCTCTCGCTCCTGACCGGGCAAGGGCTGCTTGCGCTGATGTGCATTCTGCTGCTGCTGACCGCCGGCATGTCGCGGCTGTGGGATCGCTGGTCGCTCGTGCGGGTGACCTACCGGCGCGAGCTGAGCCAGTCGCGCGCCTTCCCCGACGACGAGGTCGAGCTCATCATCCGGATCGACAACCGCAAGCCGCTGCCGCTGGTCGCGCTGACCGTGCGCGACATCGTCCCGGCCAACCTGGAGGTGATCGACCACGATCGGCGGCTCGACACCGAGGGCCGCCAGGTGCTGAACCGCGTGACAAGCCTGCGCTGGTACGAGAGCATTATCTGGCGCTACCGCCTGCGCTGCACCGCCCGCGGCGCCTACCGGCTGGGGCCGGCCCAGATCGAGGGCGGCGACCCGTTCGGCTTCTACCGCACGACCCGCGACATCGCCGAGCGCACCAGCCTGATCGTCTACCCGCGCCTGCTGTCGCTCGACGAGCTGGGCCTGCCGCCGCGCCACCCGCTCGGCGAACTGCGCGCGCGGGCGCTGATCCGCGACCCGCTCCGCACGATCGGCGTGCGCGACTACCACCCCGAGGACCCGCTCAAGGATGTGCACTGGAGTGCGACCGCTCGCACCGGCACGCTGCAGACGCGGATCTACGAGCCGACCACCGCGCGCGAGCTGGCGATCTTCCTCGACCTCGACTCGTTCGAGCGCTACTGGCAGGGCATCGACGAGGAGCAGGTCGAGCGGCTGATCAGCGCGGCGGCGACGCTGGCGAAGGCCGGCCTCGCGGATGGCTTCGCCGTGGGCCTGTACGTGAACGGGGCGCCGGCCGAGTTCGAGCAGTTCGTCCGGCTGCCGCCCGGCCGCAGCCCAGCCCAGCTCGAGCGGATCATGGAGACGCTGGCGCGGCTGACGCCCTACTCGGTCGCGCCGATGGCGCGGCTGCTGCACACCACCACCGGCGACCTGCCGTGGGGCGCGACGGTGCTGCTGCTGAGCGCGATCGCCCCCGAGAGCACGCGCGCGGCGCTGCTGCGCCAGCGCGAGCGCGGGCGCGACGTGGCCTGGCTGTACCTCGGCGAGGACGACCCGCCGATCGTGCCGGGCGTGCTGGTGCGCCACGCGCCGCCGCGAATTGACTGGCGCGGCAACGGCCAGGCGCGAGCGTATGCGAAGGAGCCGCGCGGGGCAACATAGAACGTTTGAACGTTTGAACGTTTGAACGTTTGAACGAGGAAAAGGCTGTGCTCATCCCCTGGCAGCGAATCGCCTACTACCTCGGGCTGGCGCTGGTCGAGGCCACGCCGCCGGCGCTGCTGCTCACGCTCTCCGGCGGCGACGCGTGGGGCGCGCTGATCGGCGTCGTGCTGGCGGGCGGACTGGCCGACTGGATCATCCTGCGGCGGCTGCGCCCGGCTCGCCAGGGGCCGGCGCTGGCGCTGGTGGGTCTGCTGTTCGCCCTGTGGGTGGTCCGGCTGCAGGTGGCGCCCGGCGCGAGCCCGCTCGATGGCTGGGGCGCAGTGATCGACACGATCTTCTCCGTCCGCGACACGCGCTCGGGCGTCGCCTACCTGGGGCTGCTCACCGCGCTCTACTGCTTCTGGCGCGGCACGCGGCTCACGCTCCACGACAGCCTGAGCCTGCACCGGCTGTTTCGCACGGCGACGATCGTGCTGATCATGATCATCGGGTTCGGCTTTTTCGGCAACGGTCGAAGCGGCGCCTCGGTGCCGGCATCGACCGAGGTGCTCAGCTTCTTCACGGTCGGGCTGATCACGATCGCGCTGGCGAGCGCCTCGGAGGAGCGCGAGGCCGAGCTGCGCCGGATGGGCTGGCGCGGCCTGCTCACGCTCGTCGGAGCGGTCTTGCTGGTGCTGGTGCTGGGCCTGCTGATCGGGTCGCTGTTCGGCCGCGAGGCGGCGCAGGCCATTCGGATGGTCTGGCAGGGGCTGGTGCTGATCATCGGGCTGATGCTCGCCCCGCTCCTCTACCTCATGGCGCTCTTCCTCGAGTGGCTGCTGCGGGTGGCGCACCTCGATCAGCTGCTGAGCAGCCTGACCCAGCCGCCGCAGCAGCCGGGCGAGCAGCAGACTGGCGCAACCGAGGTGCTGGCGATCTTTCCGCCGTGGGTGCAGACGGCGCTGCGGATCTTCTTCGCGCTGCTGCCGATCGCGCTGATCATCGGCCTGTTTCTGCTGTCGCGCCGGCGCGCCCGCCGCGGCGCGGGCGCCGACGAGGAGCGCGAGTCGATCTGGAGCTGGAGCGGCCTGGCCGCCGATCTGCTCGGGCTGCTGTCGCAGCTTGGCGGGCCGAAGCAGCCGGGCGGCCTGCGCGAAGCCCTGGCGCGGCTGCGCGGCGGCGACCCGGACAGCCGCATCCGGCGCAGCTATATCCGGCTGCTGCTGCTCGGCGAGACGCGCAGCCAGCCGCGCGCCGCGCCGCAGACCCCGCGCGAGTACGCCTCCACGGCGGGCGCGCTGCTGCCAGATGCCGCCCAGCCGATCGATTCGCTCACCGACGCCTACGAGCGGGCGCGCTACCACCCCTCCGCCGCGACGCCGGCCGACGCCGACGCGGCCGAGCAGGCGTGGGGCGCGATCGAGCAGGCCGACCGGGGAGCGAAGCGCGAAACGTGAGGCGGGATCGCCTAGACGAGAAGCTAATCGTAGGTGACCAAAGACGAAGGGCCAAGGACGAAAGCTCGTCCATCGCATAATGTGTAGCAAAATCTTTCTGACGATGGACGATGGACGATGCGCGTCGACAAAGCGATCGTCTTTGGTCTATCCATCTATCTATGGTCAACTTGATGGCTCTATTACTTGACTGTTCGTCAGGGGGATGAAGGGCGAAGGTTGCACGCCTCATTTGGTCATTCGTCAGGGGGATGAAGAAGGGCGAAGGTTGTATGCCTCACTTGGTCGTTCGTCTTTGGTCGTTCGTCAGGAAGGGGTGAATGATGACTGACAGACTCCTCGTGACGCGCGATGGCGCCGTCACCACAATTGCAATCAACCGGCCTGCGCTGCGGAACGCGGTGGACGCCGAGTCGATGGTCGAGCTGCGCGAGGCGGTCGCGTCGTGCGGCGAGGACGGATCGACGCGCGTGATCGTCCTGACCGGCGGCGGCGGCGCGTTCTGCTCGGGCGCCGACCTGACCGTGATCGGCCGCCCCGACGCCACACCCGAGTCGGCCCACCGCATCCTGGTGGAGGCCTACCACCCCGCGCTGCTGGCCATCCACGAGTCGCGCTGGCCGGTGATCGCGGCGGTGGACGGGGTCGCCGCCGGCATTGGCTGCGACCTCGCGCTGGCCTGCGACATCCGGCTGGCCTCGGCGCGGGCGCAGTTCGCCGAGCTGTTCATTCGCGTGGGCCTGATCCCGGACGGCGGCGGGACCTGGAGCCTGCCGCGGCTGGTCGGGCTGGGGCGCGCGCTCGAGCTGATCTACAGCGGCGCGGCGGTGCCCGCCGAAGAGGCGCGCGCGATCGGCCTGGCCAGCCACGTCTACCCGGTCGAGCGCTTCGCCGAGGAGGTGGCCAGCTACGCCGCGCGCCTGGCGGCCCAGGCGCCGCTGGCGCTCACGCGCATCCGCAAGGCGGTGCGCGCCGCGCAGGAGAGCACCTACGCCGAGTCGCTGGCGCGCGAGTCGGAGCTGCAGCGCGAGATTCTCTTCAGCGAGGACGGCTTCGAGGGGTTCCGCGCGTTTCTCGAGAAGCGCAAGCCCGCGTGGAAGGGGCGCTAAGCTTCGCCTTTTCCGGGGCGCTGCGCCCCTGGCCCCCGCCCGGGGGAACCCGCGCCGGTTCCCCCGGCCCCCCTCCGGCAAATCAGGCTGTCTCCATTTCAATGCGCGTGGCACATGCCTCATACCATTCCGACCGGGCGGGTGCAACGGGCTGCGTCACCTATCCATCGTTCCAAGCCTGTTGTCACCTTGTCATCTTGTCACCTTGTCATCTTGTCATCTTTTCTCCGGGGCGCTGCGCCCCCGGCCCCCCGCCCGAGGGAACCCGCGCCGGTTCCCCCGGCCCCCTCCGGCAAAGAGCGCCATCTCAGATTTCTACATTGTGGCGCATGCCCAGTACCACCCCTACAAAACGAGTTGTAACCCACCGCGCCTGGATTCAGCCAGGCATGCGCATCAAGCATTTGTATAGAGGCTGGGCTATTTTGGGGTCCAGGGGCGCAAGCCCCGGCCGGGGGCGCGGGGGGCGCGCAGCCCCCGACGGTGCTGCGAGTGCGGGCATGCGCAGGGGCACGGGGCGCGCAGCCCCCGAAAGTAGTGGCATCATTTGAGGGGGTCTGGGGCGGGCTTCCGCCCGCAACCAGGGGTGGGGGGCACGCCCCTGCCAATCCTGCTATACTAAGAGAGTCGCGCATCCGCGCCCAACCCAAGCGTGCCCCCTGTGACACGCGACGTACAACCTGAACGGAGCACTACATGATCGAAGCCCACCAGCTACAGAAGCTCTTCGGCGCCTTCAACGCCGTCCGCGAAATATCGCTCCAGGTCGCCGACGGCGAGGTGGTGGCCCTGCTGGGGCCGAACGGCGCCGGCAAGACCACCACAGTGCGCATGCTCGCCGCGATTCTCAAGCCGAGCAGCGGCCACGCGCGGGTCGCCGGCTACGACGTGGTCGAGCAGGCCCGCGAGGTGCGCCAGGTGGTCGGGCTGCTGACCGAGTTCCCCGGCCTGTACCACCGCATGCGCGCGATGGAATACCTGGCGTTTTTCGGCGCGCTCCAGGGCATGACCGCGGCCGAGTGCGCGCGGCGCGGCGCGCTGCTGCTCCAGCAGTTCGACCTGTGGGACGCGCGCGAGAAGCGCCTCGACAGCTACTCCAAGGGCATGAAGCAGAAGATCGCCCTGATCCGCGCGCTGATCCACGACCCGCCGGTGCTGTTCCTCGACGAGCCGACCACCGCGATGGACCCGCACAGCGCCCGCACGGTGCGCGACGCGATCGACGAGCTGCGCGCCGCGCGGCGGACCATCCTGCTGACCACCCACAACTTGAGCGAGGCCGAGACGCTGGCCGACCGGATCGTGGTGATCAAGGGCGGGCTGATCGTCGCCGAGGGCACCCGCGCCCAGCTCACGCGCCGCCTGCTGGGCGACCCGATCTGGGAGCTGCGGCTGGCCACCCCGGCGGCGGGGATCGCCCCTGCGCTGAGCGACCTGGTGCGGATCGAGGCGACCGGCGGCGACTGGCTGCGCTACCGCTGCGCCGAGCCGCGCCAGATCAACCCGCAGATCGTCGCGCGCATGGCCGCGCGCGGGGTGCCGGTAGTCGCCCTGACCGAGCTGCCGCGCAGCCTGGAGGACGTCTACCTCGGCATCGTCGCCGACGACAGCGCGGAGCGGGGGGCCTGGGGCGAGAGC
Organism: Candidatus Ribeiella danica; assembly: GCA_016717335.1. Taxonomy (GTDB): domain Bacteria; phylum Chloroflexota; class Chloroflexia; order Chloroflexales; family Roseiflexaceae; genus Ribeiella; species Ribeiella danica. The sequence goes on along the minus strand of JADKFS010000019.1, from coordinate 215,811 downwards.
GGAGATGGAGACCAGGAGACCAAGAGACCAGGAGACCAGGAGGCGGATGATCTCCCAGGTTCCTTGTCTCCCGGTCTCCTGGTCTCGGGGGCGGAGGTGCGCCGATGAGCGTGAGCGCGATCCGCACGATCACCCGCCGCGAGATCGGCGACACCCTGACCGACTGGCGCATCCTGGCGCCGATGTTCATCCTGGCGTTTCTGCTGCCGCTGATCCTGGTCAGCGCGGCCGGCTTCGCGATCCGCTTCATCGACGACGTGAACACCGTGCCGCTGCTGGTGCCGTTCGTGATGCTGCTGGTCGGCTTCATCCCGGCGTCGTTCTCGCTGATCACCGCGCTGGAGAGCATCGTGGGCGAGCGCGAGCGCAACAGCCTCGAGGCGCTGCTCTCGATGCCAATCTCCGACAACGATCTGTACCTGGGCAAGCTGGTCTCGTCGCTGCTGCCGCCGCTGCTCTCGGCCTACACGGCGATGGGCGTGTTCGCGCTGGCGCTGCGGCTGGGCTACCCCGACCTGTTCGAGCGCGGGCTGACGCTGGAGTACATCGTGGTGGTGACGCTGCTGATCACCGCCAAGGCGCTGGTGATGGTCGCCAGCGCGGTGATCATCTCAAGCCACACCACCAGCATCCGCGCGGCCAACCTGCTGGCGAGCTTCGTGCTGCTGCCGACGGCCTCGGTCGTGCAGATCGAGGCGATCTTGATCATCGGCCGGACGACCCGCGCCTGGAGCGTGCTCTGGATCATCGTGCTGCTGCTGAGCGTGATCGCGCTCGCGCTGATCCGCACCGGCATGGGCGCGTTCAACCGCGAGGAGATCCTGTCGCGCGAGCACGAGCAGCTCAACCTGCGCCAGGTCGGCCAGACGTTCATGACCTTCTTCCGCGAGTACCGGCCGGCCGGCGTGACGCCCGACCAGTACAGCGGCGCGCGCTTCGTGCCGCTGCGCTTCTACCGCCGCGAGCTGACGCCGCTGCTGCACGACTACCGCCTGCCGCTGCTGGTGGCGCTGGTGGCGGCCGTGGCCGGCCTGCTGGGCGGCGGCTACGTCGGCGGCCACTACCGCGTGAGCGCGCTCGACAACTTCCTGTCGATCGTGCAGCGGCCGCGGCCGTTCGGGCTGGCGGCCACGCTGTTCTACACGCTGAACAACCTGCGCGTCACGGCGTTCTCGAGCGTCTTCTCGCTGTTCACCTTCGGCGCGCCGGCCTTTCTGCAGACGGCGCTCCCGCTCGGGCAGGTCGGCTTCGTCGTCAGCTCGCTGGTCGATCGCGGCGGGAGCTGGCTGGCGCTCGGGCCGGGCAGCCCGCTGCAGTTCGCGCTCGGCCACGTGCTGCCGCACGGCGTCGTCGAGATACCCGCGTCGCTGATCAGCACCGCCTTGGGCATCCGGGTCGGCATCGCGCTAATGTCCCCGCCGAAGGGCTTCACCGTCGGGCAGAACATCCTCTGGTCGCTGGCACAGCTCGCCAAGGTCTGGCTGTACGTGCTGGTGCCGCTGTTCCTGCTCGCCGGGCTGCTCGAGGGCCTGCTGACGCCACTGGTCGTCCGAGCGCTGTACGGCGGATGAGCAACGTTGACGATAGCGCGGCTGCTATGGTATGATAGCCCGCGCTGTACGAATGGGCGGTCGGCGCGCCGCCCCCCTCTGAGCCGGCGCGGGCGCTTGCCTGCGCGTCGTGGGTTGAAGAAGGAAGAACCATGGCAACTAAGATGAAGGTCCTGCTGGTCCAGAACGTCGAGAAGCTGGGCCACACGGGCGAGGTCAAAGAAGTCTCGGGCGGCTACGGCCGCAACTACCTGATCCCGAAGGGGCTCGCGGTCCTGGCGACGCGCGGGCAGGTCAAGCAGGCCGAGGAGCGGCTCGCCGCGCAGAACAAGCGCGAGCAGGCCGCCCGCCGCGACGCCGAGGCGCTGGCGGCGCGCATCGCCGGCCAGACGCTGCGCTTCACCGCGCGCGTCGGCGAGCTGGACCGCCTGTACGGCTCGATCACCAACGCCGACATCGCCGACAAGATCAAGTCGCAGATCGGCATCGAGATCGACCGCCGCAAGATCCTGCTGGACGAGCCGATCAAGCGCATCGGCATCTACCCGATCAAGGTCCACCTCGTCGCGGGCCTGGACCCGCTGATCAACGTGGTGGTCGAGGGCGCAGAGGGCGATATCGATCTCCCCGCCGACCCGGACGCCGAGTGATCCGATTTCCGGGTTAGAAGGTTGGAAAGTTGGGCGCGATAGCCATCAAATCTGCTAACGTTCTAACGTTCTAACGTTCCAACGTTCGAACCTACAATTTATAGCACAGCCATGCGATAATGTGCCATGCCCGTCGAGGTATGGCACATTATCGCATCTATAGGGCATGTGGAGAAGATCGGGATTTCCTGTCGATGAGCTGCGGAGAGACTGGGGATACACTGGAGAGGCCGCTGATATGACTCACCCTGAGCTGCCGCACAATATCGAGGCCGAGAAGGCGACGCTCGGCTCGATCCTGCTGAACCGCGAGGCGATCGTGGCGGTGGCGCCGTGGCTGATCGCCGGCTACTTCTACATGGAGCGCCACGCGCAGATCTACGAGGCGATGCTGACCTGCTACAACAGCCGCATCCCGCCGGACACGCGCACGGTCTCCGAGGAATTGCGGCGGCACGAGCGGCTCGACGGGGTCGGCGGCATCGCGTACCTGAGCGAGCTGGTCGACAGCGTCCCGACCTCGTACCACGTCGAGTACTACGCCCGGATCGTCGAGCGCACCGCGCTGCTGCGCAAGCTGATCGAGGCCGGCGGCAAGATCGCCGGGATGGGCTACAACGAGCAGCAGGAGCTTGAGGATACGCTCGATAAGGCCGAGCAGACGCTGTTCGAGGTCTCGCAGCGCCGCTCGACCCAGGACTTCGTGCCGATCAGCCAGGTGATCGACAGCTACTACGAGCAGATCAACTACCTGCAGGAGCACCGCGGCGAGGTCGTCGGCGTGCCCTCGGGCTTCCGCGACCTGGACGAGATCACCGGCGGGCTGCAGCAGTCCGACCTGATCATTCTGGCTGCCCGGCCGAGCGTCGGCAAAACCTCGTTTGTGCTCAGCCTGGGCTACAACGTGGCCACGCGCCACCAACGCACCGTCGGCATCTTCAGCCTGGAGATGAGCCGCGACCAGCTGGTGCAGCGCCTGCTGTCGATGGACACGCGGATCGACTCGCACAGATTGCGCACCGGCCACCTGAACGAGTCCGACCTGCAGTCGGTGATGGAGGCGATGGGGCGGCTGGCGGCCGTGCCGATCTACATCGAGGACACGCCCGGCCTGAGCGTGATGGAGGTGCGCAGCAAGGCGCGCCGGCTGCAGTCGCAGGTGGGCGTGGACCTGATCATCATCGACTACCTGCAGCTGATGAGCGGCCGGCGCGGCGACAACCGCGTGCAGGAGGTCAGCGAGATCTCGCGCGGGCTCAAGGCGCTGGCGCGCGAGCTGAACGTGCCGGTGATCGCGCTCTCGCAGCTCTCGCGCGCGGTCGAGGGGCGGCAGAGCCACGTGCCGATGCTGTCGGACCTGCGCGAGTCGGGCTGCCTCAGCGGAGAGACGCGCGTCTACCTGCCGGACGAAGGCATCTATCGACGCATCGACGAGCTGGTTGGGAAGCGCGAATTCAACATACTCGCGCTCAACACCGAGACATGGAAGCTGGAACCGCGACCTGTTTTGAGCGCATTTGCTACCGGCGTCAAGCCGATCTATCGGATGACGACACGGCTTGGCACGACCGTAACCGCCACGTCCGACCAGGGCTGGCGAGGCTTTTAGCTTGCGCCCAGAGTGCTGGCTCTGCCGCACCCTACCAAGTCCGGAGCGACCAACCAGGACCGACGCCGAGTTAGCCTGCTCGGCCATTCATTGCGAGGTGTACGCCGCGAGCCGATTCATTATACGACATAAGATTTGTCACTTGCCGAAAGGTTGCCCAATCTGTTAATCGAGTTTCGAGGATGCGGTCAAACCGCGTGTTGCCAAGGAGCTTCGGTGGTACCAGGTCTACCTGGCGGCGGGATATCGGCTAACACACGGCGTGCGCAACCCAGTCGCGAAGTGGCTTGATCAGCTTGGTGTGTTCGGATTGCGCTCATACGAGAAGCGCGTACCGCAGAAAGTCTTCGAGCAGCCTGCCGAAGGTATTGCGCGCTTCTTGCGGCACCTTTGGGCGACCGACGGGTGCATCCATTTCAGTCAAGGTGCAAAGCATTATGCGCGTTTACCGCCTCAAGACACCTCAGAGCTAGCGCGAGACTTACAATCGCAGTTGCTACGGCTCGAAACAAACGCTGTGCTAGCACTCGATCGCAGGGCACTAAAGGCGCAGTATCACGCCATCGTGATGCAAAAATGACATGAGAGGCTCAAGGCACAGCGCAAGGTGCGTTAGCTGCCACCTAATCTCGGATCATCTTCAAGGCTACAATGCAAATACTAACCGCGATGTGTTGCCACGAGATTTGGCGGCTCAGATCGCCGTACCCCAATGGAAATAGCAGGATAACTGTGCGCCAGATGCAGGCCCAACTCGGTAATGCCTTCTGTGGCACTGGTCTCCAAACAGAATGTAAGCCGCTGCGTGCCGTCCCTCGCGGCGGTCGTTATTCACAGACCTTGCAGCGGCAGGCTGCGACGTTTATTGGGACGAGATCGTCCATCGAGCCCGACGGAGAGCCTGGGATGACCTACAGGAAGGAGCACACACGTCCAGGCCATATTGCCGCCCACAATACTTTGAGCCGACGTTTTTGACACAGAAGGGTTATGACAAAGATACTGATAAAAAGGCATCGCCGAGCTGCACATCGCCAAGCACCGCAACGGCCCGATCGGCGTGGTGCCGATGCGCTTCGACGCCGCCACGACGCGCTTCGACGACCTGACCTACCGCTCGCCGGAGGGCTACTGAGCATTGTAGATTGTAGATCGTAGATTGCAGATGACGTCCCCAATCTGCAATCTACAATCTACACTCTGCAATCGATCGGGCGTATAATGATCTCGGAACATCCGAGCGAAAGACCGCGACCCATGACCGCCAGCACGCCGACAGCCTACCGCCCGGCACAGGCAGCGCTCCCGCCCGAGGAGGCGCTGCGCGTGACCGGCGCGGCGCGGCTGGTGCTGGTGATCAACCTGGGCAGCTTCGTCGGCGAGGCCGACGCCGACGCCTTCCGCCACCTGCGCGGCTCCGAGCCGTTCGCCGCGGCGCTGCGGGCGCTGCGCCCCGCCGCGCCGTTCGGCGTCGACGAGGCCACCCAGACGATCGAGCGCGACGCCTACACGCTGCGAATCTTCCGCTCGCGGCTGCTCTACAACCACTTCTTCCCGACCTACCGCGTCGCCTGGGACAGCACAATGCGCGAGCGCATGCAGCGGGTCGGCTGCAAGGACATCGAGCACTGGCAGCGCTGGACCGGACGCATCCGGCTGACCCGCAACGGCCTGGCGGTGATCACGCTCGACCAGGCGATCGAAGACGTCGCGCTGGTCGCCTGCACCGAGCAGATCCTCGAGCTGCCGGTGCGCGGCGAGCAGCACCACGCCCACGACCAGTGGACGATCGCGATGAGCGTGCTGGAGGCGTTCCTCGAGTCGCTGGGCCACCGGATCGTCCTGCAGATGGACGAGGGCCTGCGCGTCATCCACTTCAGCGCGCCGACCCAGGTGAAGCACACGCTGCGGCTCGACCGCTACGTGATCTACTCGTTCCGCAAGGTCGAGCTTGGCGGCCGGCTGGTCCCGCCCGACGAGCTGAAGCGCGAGCACGCGCAGACGCTGGCCTCGTTCATGGAGAGCATGCTGATCGAGCGCGACGGCGAGCGGCGCTTCCCGCTCCACGCCGGGCGGCAGGCCCGCGATCTGGCCGACAGCGATGTCTCCTCGTGGGAGGAGGAGCTGTGCCTGTTCACCGGCGAGAGCGCGCTGATCTACCACCCGCTGGTCGGCAGCGTGGCCTACGTCGGCGGGCCGCTGGGCCTGGACGCGCACGCCTACGCGGCGTACTGGGCCGGCATCGTGCGCGGGATCGAACACCTGGTGGCCTTCCGGGCTGAGGCGCAGCAGGCCGAGCGCCGCACCACCAGCCTGCTGAACCAGATCCCCGGCCTGACCCGCAAGGTCAACGACGGCCACCTCAGCGCGCAGGATCTCTCGCTGCTCGACCACCTCGCCACCGGCCTGTCGGATATCTTCGACAGCCTGCCCGAGCTGCGCAGCATGGCCGTCACGACCACGGCGTTCCGGGCCGACTTCGTGCGCCGCAAGTTCGACGTGCTGCTGCGCGAGTTGGCCGTGCACGAGACGCTCGCGCTGGTCAACACCAACGTCGAGCAGCTCAACTTCTTCCTGTCGTACTACAACGACATGCGGCTGCAGTGGCAGGGCCAGCGCACCAACAGCCTCGGCCTGTGGCTCGGCGCGACGGTGCTGTTCATGGCGGTCTCGTCGTTCCTGGCCGACACGTTCAACGTGGTCGACCGGCTGAGCGACCCCAGCCAGAACGGCTGGCCGATCATCGCCTGGGTGCTCACCTGCCTCGGCGGGCTGGCGATCCTGGGCCTGATGATCTGGCGGGCGCGCAGGCTGTTCAACCGGGTGTTCAACCGCCGGCAGCGCAAGATCGATCAGTACAGCGCCCGGCTGGCGGCCGTGAGCGGGCAGGTGGAGGAGCGCGGCTAGCCTGGGGCTTCGGGCTTGGGGCTTGGGGCTTGGGATTCGGTCTTTGGTCCTTCGTCCTTGGTCTTCAGGACAAGGTGACCGGGTGACCGGGTGACGCCGTGAGCGGGCAGGTGGAGGAGCGCGGCTAGCCTGGGGCTTGGGGCTTGGGGCTTGGGATTCGGTCTTTGGTCCTTCGTCCTTGGTCTTCAGGACAAGGTGACCGGGTGACAAGGTGACCGGGTGACAAGGTGATGGGACTACTGACTACTGACTACTGACTACTGACTACGCTATGCCATTCACCGGCTTCACAACCGATAAGCTCGTAGGGCTGCCGCCGGAGTTCTTCGCCGACGTGCTGCCGCAGATCGCGCTGCCGAGCGAGCTGAAGGTCACGCTGCATGTGTTCTATCGCATGAGCCGGCAGCGCGGCTCGGCGCCCAGGCGGGTGAGCTGGGATGAGCTGGCCGGCGACAAGACGCTGCGGCGCGGGCTGCGAGCGATCTCGAAGCTGCGCGCGCCCGAGGAGCTGCTGGCCGAGGGGCTCGAGGCGGCAGTCCGCCGCACGACGCTGCTGCATGTGGTGCTGCCGGACGACGGCCGCTCGGTCAACTGGTACGTGGTCAACACCGCCGCGAACCGGCTGTGGGCCGAGCGGATCGGCACCGCCGGCGCGGCGCTGGCACCGAACGGCACGCTGCCGGAGGATCGGCCGGCACTGATCACGCTGTACGAGCAGAACATCGGCCTGGTGACGCCGATGGTGCTGGACGAGCTGCGCGAGGCCGAAGAGCGCTACCCGACGCACTGGATCGAAGACGCGATCCGCGAGGCCGTGCGAGCAAACGCGCGCTCGTGGCGCTATATCAGCAAGGTTCTGGAGAGGTGGGCAGCCCATGGACGACACGATGCGCAAGATCGCGCCGAGCGACCTATTGACGTCGAGAAATACACGAACGGATCGTACGGCGACCTTTTCCGACGCGGCAGCGACACCTCCGACCTCTGAGCCGGTCTGCCCGCACTGCAACGGCGCGGGCTACTACAAAGAGGCGGTGCCGTACGGCCACCCGCGCTTCGGTGTGCTGTTCCCGTGCGAGTGCAAGCTGCACGAGAAGGAGCGGCGCGCCGCCGAGGAGCTGTACGAGCTGAGCAACCTGGGGCCGTTCAGCGACAAGACCTTCGACAGCTTCAACCCCGACGTGTCGGGCGTGCGGCGCGCCTTCATCCGCGCGCGCGAGTACGCCCGCCGCCCGCAGGGCTGGCTGGCCCTGTTCGGCAACTACGGCGTCGGGAAGACCCACCTGGCCGCGGCGATCGCCAACGATCTGCTGCACACGCACCACCACGTGCTGTTCGCGGTGGTGCCCGACCTGCTCGACCACCTGCGCTCGACCTTCGGGCCCTCGAGCGAGATACAGTACGACGAGCGCTTCGAGATGATCCGCGACGTGCAGGTGCTGGTGCTCGACGACCTGGGGACCGAGAACACCACCGCGTGGGCGCGCGAGAAGCTGTTCCAGATCGTCAACCACCGCTACAACTACGCGATGCCGACCGTCTTCACCAGCAACCGCAAGCCCGAAGATATCGACCCGCGGATCTTCTCGCGCATGTCCGACCGCGCGCTGTGCGAGGAGCACATCATGATCGACGCGGCCGACTACCGGCGCCTCAGCATCCAGCAGCGCTTCCCGGTGAGCGGCCCGCGCCGACGCTTCCAGGGATAAGATCCGCAGTCCTAGCGATCCCCCCCTGCCCCCGCCCCTTCCAGGGCGGGGGTCAAACGAGCCGGCAGCGCGGTTGCGGCTGCGTCGCAACCGCGCTGCCGATCATGATTCCCCCTCTCCCGGTGGGAGAAGGGGTAAGGGGGTGAGGGCCAGGCCACTTAACGACGATGCAACCCCATCGTTATTCGTTTGTCACCCAGCGCTGTTTGATCTATGCTATCATAGAGTCCGCATTGAAATGGACTCTAACGCCCGATCCGCGACCTGCCCACACGCTGGCAACACTGGGAGGCGATCGATGCCAGGCAACCGTGCGCTCTACGACCGCGCGATGGAACAGACCCGCGAGGCCGCGCGACAGAAGAACTGGGAGGAGGCGCTCAAGCAGGCCGTGCGCGCGCTCCAGGAATTCCCCCAGGACGCCGACGCCCGCTCGTCGGTTGCGGTCGCGCTGTTCAATACCGGCAAATACCCGCAGGCCCTGCAGGTGCTCGAAGAGCTGCGCGCCAGCGACCCGAACAACCCGTTCTTCCTGGAGTACCTGGCGCGCACCTACGAGCGCATGGGCTCGACCGCCGCGGCCGTCGCCACCTACACGCAGCTGGCCGACCTGCAGCAGGGCCGGCGCCTGACCGCCCGCACGATCGAGGCGCTGCGCGAGGTCTTGCGGCTGCGGCCCGACGCCGACGACCAGCGCCTGCGCCTGGCGCGCACCCTCGAAGAGGCCGGCAGCGCCGGCGAGGCCGCCCCCGAGTTCCTGGAGCTGACCCGCCGCTACCAGGCGCAGGGCCGGATCGAAGAGGCCACCACCTACGCCGAGCGCGCGCTCAAGCTCGACCAGAGCAGCCGCGAGGCCAAGGAGCTGATCGGCCTGCTGCACGAGGCGCTGGCAAGCGCCGCGCAGATCAACGTGACCAACCGCGGCGGCGAGGGGCAGCGATCGGGGACGGACAGCATGCCGCCGCTCTCCGCCATCCAGGCGGCGCTCCCCGGCATGACCGGCGCGCTGCGCTCGCAGCAGTTCGCGATCGAGCAGATCATCGCGCTGGCGCAGAAGCACCAGGAGGCCGGCGACGCCGAGGGCGCGATCGGCCAGTACGAGCGCGCGATCAGCCTCGGCATGGAGCGCAGCGATGTGTTCTACAGCCTGGGGCTGCTCTACCAGGAGCGCGGCGACCACACGCGCGCCGTCACGGCTCTGGCGCGCGCCGCCGCCGACCCGGAGTACGCGCTCTCGGCCCACTTCGCGCTCGGCGCGTCGTACCAGGAGCTCGGCCAGCTCCAGCAGGCCGCCCAGGAGTTCGAGCAGACCATCCGCCTGGTCGACCTTCAGACGATCGGCAAGGCTGAGTCCGACGATCTCATCCAGATGTACGAGCGCGCGGCCCAGATCTACACCCAGCTCAACGACATCGCCCGCGCGGCCTCGATCTACTCGTCGCTGGCGAACTTCCTGCAGGGCAAGCGCTGGGGCAAGGACCGCGCCGAGGAGTTCCGCCGCAAGGCCAAGGAGCTGACCGAGCGCAACATGTTCGCCAAGCTGCGGACGCTCGGCACCGGCGCGCTGACGCTGCCGGAGCCCGGCCTGGCGCCGCTCCCGCAGGCCGAAGAGACCATGCCCGAGACCTGGGGCAAGATCCGGCCGATCACCGACTTCCTGCGGCCCGAGCGCGCCGCCGAGTCGAGCAGCGTGGATGTCTTCGCCGTCACGAGCGCGCCCGCGCCCGCGCCGATCGACCCGCTGGCGGTGCTGGCGGCGCTGCCCGCGCCCGAGCACGCCAGCGCCGCCCGGCTCACCCCGCTCGACACCGGCGGCATGGACGAGATCTGCGAGCGCTATGTGCTGGCCAGCGAGAAGTATATCGAGCAGCGGCTGTACGCCAGCGCGCTGGACGCCTGCATGGAGGTCATCCGGCTGAACCCCGACTTTCTGCCGATCCACCTGCGCATGGGCGAGATCTACGAGCGCGAGGGCCGCCCGGACGAGGCGCTCACCAAGTACCAGCTGCTGATCGACACCTACATGGTCCGCGACGAGCCGCGCCAGGCGATCGACGTGTACTACCGGCTGATCGAGCTCTCGCCCGATACGATCAACGCGCGCTCGCGCCTGGCCGAGCTGCTCAAGAACGATGGGCAGGCCGAGGCAGCCGCCCAGCAGATCGTGACGGTCGCGGCCACCTACTTCCGGATGGGGCAGACGAACAAGGCGATGGAGGAGTACCGGCGCGCCGTGCAGTGGGCCCCGGCCGACGCCACGCTGCGCGCGCAGTACGGCGCGGCGCTGCTCAAGCTGGAGCGCTACGAGGCGGCGCTGGGCGAGTTCCGCCGCGCGCTCGAGCTCGAGCACGACAACCTGGCCGGCATCGCGCGCGTCAACCTGACCCTCGCGCTGATCGGCGAGCAGCCGGCGGCGGTCTGGCAGTCGCTGGCGAGCCTGCTCGAGCAGCTCAAGACCCAGCCCCAGCAGAGCGCCGCCATTCAGGCTGAGTACCGCGCCGCGCTGCTGATCACCGACGAGCCGATCCTGCACTACCTGCTGGGCATCATCCAGCAGAGCGTCGGCCAGCACCAGTCGGCGCTGCTGGAGTTCGAGCAGGCCGAGGCGCTGCTCCAAGATGCCGCCGACCGTCTGCTGCCTCCGGTGCTGGTCTACCAGGCGCTGGCCGACAGCCACATCGCGCTGGGGCAGGCCGACGAGGCGCTCAAGCAGCTGCAGCACGGCCAGGCGGTGGCCGGCAACTATAAGGTCGACCCAAGCAGCCGCTACCCCTTCTCGACGCCGCTCTCGCGCGGCGAGCTGGTGCGCCGCATGGCCGAGGCCTACGCGGCGGTCGGCGACATGGCCGGGGCCGAGCACGCGCTGCAGGAGGCCAAGCAGCACCTGCCGTACGACCGGGCGATCTACACCAAGCTGGCCGACGTCTACTTCCAGCAGGGCCGGCTGAACGAGGCGCTGGCGCAGCTCGACGAGCTGGCGACCCACTACGAGAACCGCCAGGACCTCGACCAGGCGATCCGGACGCTTGAGTACGGCATCCAGCTGGCGCCGAACAACATCCCGCTGAGCAGCCGGCTCGCGCGCATGTGCATCCGGCGCGGCCACCTCGACAAAGGGGTCGACGGGCTGATGCGCGTGGCCGATCTCCAGCGCAAGGCCGGCCAGCTCAAAGACGCGGTGGCCAGCCTCCAGCAGGCCGCCGAGGTGCACTGGACGCTCGGCCAGCACGACCGGGCGCGCACGGTCTACGACAAGATCGTGCAGGTCGCGCCGAACGACGTCGACGCGCGCCAGTGGCTGGCGTTCATGTATACGCTGGCCGGCCGCACCAGCGACGCGATCAGCGAGAAGAAGCATATCGTGCGCCTCTTGCTGCAGGTGCGCGACTTCGACAACGCGATCGCCGAGATGCACCAGATCTACGGGCTCGACCAGAACGACACCGACAACCTGTACCAGCTCGGCGACGCGCTGATGCGGCGCAGCGAGTACGAGCAGGCCGTGCGGATCTACGGCCGGCTTGCCAAGATGCCCAACGTCGAGACCGCGCGGATCGAGGCGCTTCAGGCCGCAGCGAAGCGCATGTATGAGCAGCAGTCCCAGCTCAAGAATACATAACGCTTCCAGCGGGGCGGGCAGGAGGGGCCAAAGGCCCCTTGAGGCATCTCCGGTAATGGGGTGCGAGGCGTATAACAGAAGAAGATCCCATAGAAGCTGACTCATGCCATAGCATGTAACGTTGTGTGATGCCGAACGTTCAATCGCTCCTCGACGGACTCGACCGGGTCTTAGGGCGACTAAACCCGCTGGTCGACCCCACAGCGCTGATCGATATCGTGATCGTGTCGCTGATCTTCTACTGGCTGCTGGGGGTGATTCGCGGCACCCGCGCAGTCCAGCTGCTTCGTGGCATCGGGGTCGTCCTGGCGCTCTCGATCTTGCTCGGCTCGGTGCTGCCGCTGCAGACGCTCAAGTGGCTGCTCAGCAACGCCATCCAGCCGGCTCTGTTCGTCGCCATCCCGGTGCTGTTCCAGCCCGAGCTCCGGCGCGCGCTGGAGAGCCTGGGGCGCACGAATGACCTGTTTGGCCGCTCGTTCGGCCGGGCCAACCGCTCGGAGCTGCTCGAGACGATCAACGCCGTGTCGCGCGCGGCCCAGCAGCTCTCGCAGCAGGGCGTCGGCGCGCTGATGGTGCTGGAGCGCGAGGTCGGCCTGCAGGAGTACGCCGACCGCGGCGTGATCATCGACGCGCGGCTGGCCGTCCCGCTGCTGCTGAATATCTTCTACCCCAACTCGCCCCTGCACGATATGGCGGTGATCCTGCGCGGCAACCGCATCCTGGCGGCCAATGTGGTGCTGCCGCTGAGCGAGGATGTCGGCGGCCAGCGGCGCTACGGCACGCGCCACCGCGCCGGCAAAGGCATCTCCGAGCAGTCGGACGCGATCGCCGTGGTGGTCTCCGAGGAGACCGGCGCGATCTCGCTCATGAACGACGGCCGGATGGTCAGCTACCTCAACGAGGCGCGGCTGCGCAATATGCTCGCGGGGCTGCTCAAGGTCTCGCTGGAGGAGAGCGGCAAGTGACATGGCTGCGCACAACCGGGCTGCGGCTGCTGCTGTCGATCGGGCTGGGGTTCGCGCTGTGGGTGTTCGTCTCGTTCACCCAGAACCCCGACCAGAGCACCTCGTTCGACAGCGTGCCGGTCGATATCGAGGGGCTGGAGCCGAGCCTGGTGGTGGTCGACCAGCAGGGGCTGCCGCGCACCAACCGGCCGGTCGTCGATATCGCGGTCGAGGGGCCTGACGCGACGCTGCAGACGATGCGACAGAGCGACCTGCGCGCGTTCGTGGACCTGAGCGGCCGCGGGCCGGGCGACCACAACAATGTCCCGGTCAACGTCGTGCCGAGCCGGGCCGGGCTGGCGCGCATGAGCCTGCAGGCCGAGCCGGCGTTCCTCTCGTTCCGGCTCGAGCAGGAGATCACGCGGACGGTGCCGCTGACGATCGAGGTCGCCGGAAATCTGCCGTTCAGCTTCGAGAAGGGCCAGCCGAGCGCGGTCGACTCCAGGAATCAGCCGGTGCGGAGCGTGCTGGTGCGCGGGCCGCAGAGCCGGGTCGAGCGCGTGACGCTGGCGCGCCTGACCGCCGACATCGATCGGCTGACCGCCAACTACAGCTCGCCGCGGCCAATCGAGCCGCTGGCGCAGGATGGGCAGGTCGTCAGCGGCGTGACGGCCGATCCGCTGACGCTCAACGTGCTGGTGCCGATCGTGTCGAGCGCCGGCGTCAAGCGCGTGCCGGTGGTGCCCAGGGTGGTCGGGTCGCCCGCCAGCGGGTACCTCGTCACCAGCGTCTCGGTCGACCCGCAGTTCGTTCGCCTGACCGGCAGCGCGGGGCCGCTCGACAACATCCAGAGCATTGGGACGGACGACGTCGACCTTGGCGGGGCGAGCCAGGCGATCTCGCGCACCGTGGCGCTGCGCCCGCCGCAAAATATTGGGCTGGACTCCGGCGAGCCGAGCACGGCGACGGTGGTCATCCAGATCGCGCCGATCGCGCGCCCCTTCCAGATCACGCTCCCGGTCAGCATCCAGATCGCCGACGTGCCGGATGGGCTGCAGGCTTCTGCCAGCCCGCAGGTCGTCCAGCTGACCGTGACGGGCTCGGCCCAGCAGATCAGCGCGCTCAACCCGGCCACGATCCTGGGCAGCGTCAGCGCGAGCGGGCGCGGGGCGGGCAGCTACGCGATCGAGCCGGCCTTCCGCCTGCCCGAGGGCATCGCGATCGTCGGCCAGCCGCCGCGCGTGACGCTCACGCTGCGCCCGCCGCCGACACCGTCGCCGGAGCTCACGCCGACCGAGCTGGCGCCGACGACAGGCCCGCCCGCGCTCACGCCGACCGTGACGACGGAGACCTCGCCCACGCCCCCCACGCCGACACCCTAGTGCGATTGCAGATTGCAGATTGTGGCGAGCGCGTTCTGATGTGATGGCAGTGATGCTCTTCCCCAGGTTGACACAGCGCCCAACCCGGTGTACTGTAGCGGCAGCCCACGTGTCATCTGCATGCAAGGAGTCGGACATATGGCCCTGACGATCGCGGAAGTCGAGCATGTTGCGCACCTGGCGCGGCTGCGCCTCTCGGCCGAAGAGCTTGAGCAGATGCGCACCGATCTCTCGCACATTCTGGAGTACATCGACATGCTCAAAGAGGTGGACGTCAGCGACGTCGTGCCGACGGCCCAGGTCACCGAGCTGTTCAACGTTATGCGCGACGACGCGGTGCGCCCGTCGCTGCCGCGTGAGGATGTGCTGGCGAACGCGCCGGACGCGCAGGATGGGATGTTCCACGTGAAGGCGATCTTCGAGGAGTAGTTTTGAGTTCTGAGTGCTGAGTTTTGAGTTGGTCCACTGCAGCAACTCAAAACTTAACACCCAAAACTTAAGACTTTTCGGGCCGCAACAATCGCCGCTCCGCAATCGTCACACTACCAGCACACATGGGATGGTGCACGAAAAGGGGGCTGATATGTACAACGGCAATGGCAACTCATACGGCAACGGCTCGTACCGGCGCGGCTCGAAGATCCCGCCGATCTACCTGTATATCGGCGTCGGCATCCTGGTGGTGCTGGGCATCTGGCTGCTGCTGAGCTTCTTCCGGGCCGGGATCGACGGGTACTTCGCGCTGGCGGCCGGCATCCTGCTGGTGCTGGGCAACCTGCGCGACCTGATCGCCACGCCCTACGCGCAGCGCAACAACGTCTCGCTGATGAACACGCTGCTCGGCGGCAGCCTGATCTTCTTCTTCCTGGGCAAGGGCGGCTTCCCGCCGATCGGCTGGATCTGGTACGTGCCGGCGCTGGTGCTGATGCTGATCGCCGCCCCGCTGATGCTCGGGCGCGCGGTCGTCTACACCGCCTACGTCAACACGGCCCGCAAGGCGATCGGGACGGTCAAGAACGCGGTCGGCAGCCGGATCAAAACATACTAAGCCAGAAGTCGGCAGTCAGAAGTCAGTAGTCGGTACCGATGCATAGCTTTGCGCTACATTGGTACTGGCTACTGATTTCTGACTCCTGGCTGCTTTTAGGGATAGATCCGGTACAGCATCCGCGGGAAGGGGATCGTCTCGCGGATGTGGTGGGTCCCGGAGATCCAGGCGGTGCAGCGCTCGATGCCCATGCCGAAGCCGCTGTGCGGGACGCTGCCGTAGCGCCGCAGGTCGAGATACCAGCGATAGTCCTCGACGTTCAGGCCGTGCTCCCTGATCCGGCGCTCCAGCAGGTCGACGTCGTGGATGCGCTGCGAGCCGCCGATGATCTCGCCGTAGCCCTCGGGCGCGAGCAGGTCGGCGCACAGCGCCACCTCCGGCCGCTGCGGGTCGGGCTCCATGTAGAAGGCCTTGACGGCCGAGGGGTATTTCTCCACGAACACCGGCTTGTCGAACCTCGACGCGATCAGCGTCTCGTGCGGCGCGCCGAAGTCCTCGCCCCACGGGATCGGCGTGGCGCCCTCGACCTCGCCCTGGCTCTGCTCGATCAGCTTGAGCGCGTCGTCGTAGCTGATGCGCGGGAAGGGCGGCAGGCAGCGCTCCAGCGTAGCGGTGTCGCGCTCCAGCACCTTCAGATCCTCGCCGCGCCGCTCCAGGCAGCGCTGGACGATCGCGCTGATGAAGTTCTCCTGCAGCACCAGGTTGTCTTCGTGCGTGGCAAAGGCGACCTCGGGCTCGATCATCCAGAACTCGGTCAGGTGCCGGCGCGTCTTCGACTTCTCGGCCCGAAAGGTCGGCCCAAAGCAGTAGACCTTGCCGAAGCTCATCATACCGGACTCGACGTAGAGCTGGCCGGTCTGCGCGAGGTAGGCGGGGCCTAGGTCGAAGTACTCGGTCGCGAACAGGTTCGAGGTGCCCTCGGCCGCCACCGGCGTGAGGATGGGCGTGTCGAAGCGCACGAAGCCCTGGTCGTTCAGCCACTCCTGCGCCGCGGCGATCACCTCGGCGCGCAGGCGCAGCAGCGCGTGCTGCTTGGACGAGCGGACCCACAGGTGGCGGTGCTCCATCAGGAACTCGGTGCCGTGCTCCTTCGGCTGGATCGGGTACTCCGGGCCGATGTGAACGACCTCGAGCGCGCTCACGTCCAGCTCGTAGCCGCCGGGGGCGCGCTCGTCGGCGCGCACCGCGCCCGTGACCCGGCAGGAGCTCTCCAGCGTCAGCTGCTGGGCGGCGGCAAAGGCCTGCTCGGGCACGTTCTTCTTGAAAACGACGCACTGGATCGTGCCGCTGCCGTCGCGCAGGCGCAGGAAGATCAGCCGGCCCTTCTCGGTCTTATTGGCAACCCAGCCGGCCAATGTGACGGTCTCTCCGTCGTGGCGGGCGATCTCGGCGATCGCCGCAGTTGGAAGCAGGGACATATCAATACCTCAAACAACACTGTTTTCCGTAACTCTGGTGACGCAGCGCAGTATAGCACAAAATAATTGGCCGCTGGCCGGTTCATTCTTCCGGGGCGCTGCGCCCCCGGCCCCCCTCCGGCAAGTGATGCCGTACCAGCTGCAAGCATTGTGGCGCATGCCCAGTACCCTTCGTTGTGCGCGAGTTGCAACCCGCCGCGCCTGGATTCAGCCGGGCATGCACGCCAAGCAGCGCAAACGAGACAGCATTCTTTTTGGGGTCCAGGGGCGCGCAGCCCCCGAAATGAAGAAAGTGCAACAATAGAGGGAAGCCGTTTTGCCCTGAATCGGTGTATAATGCCAACCCGCGCAGTTATTCTTTCGATGCTCGTAGCACGCTTATGACAAGTGTTCCGCAACGGATCGGCAACTACCAGCTCGAGCGGCAGATCGGCAGGGGCGGGATGAGCGAGGTCTGGCTGGGCCGCCACCGCTCGCTGGAGAATCGCCTGGTCGCGATCAAGCTGCTGCTGTCGCAGGACTCGGAGTGGATCGAGCGCTTCCAGCGCGAGGCCAACATCACCAGCCGCCTGCGGCACGAGCATATCATCCAGATCTTCGACCACGGCTACCAGCCGCCGTTCCACTACACGATCATGGAGTACGTGGCCGGCGGCGCGCTGCGGTCGGTGCTGAAGCCAAACCAGGCCCTGCCGCTCGACCTCTCGCTGCGGATCTTTCGCGCGGCCGGCACCGCGCTGGACTACGCCCACTCCCACGGGGTCATCCACCGCGATGTCTCGCCCGGCAATATCCTGGTCGATCAGGAGGCCGGGCGGGTGCTGCTGACCGACTTCGGGATCGCGCGCGAGTCCGGCAAGACCGGCTTCACGACGATCAGCAAGGTGATGGGCACGCCCGGCTACCTGTCGCCGGAGCACGCCTCGTCCGCGACCGCGGTGACGCACCTGTCCGATATCTACAGCCTGGGGGTGGTGCTGTACGAGATGCTGACCGGCGTGATCCCGTGGGATCACACGCCCGGCATGCCCGACAGCAGCGGCGGCCCGTTCACGCCGCCGGCGCCGCTGCGCACCCGCGGCGTCAGCGGGTTGCCGCCCGACGTCGATCGCGTGCTGCAGACGATGCTGGCGATCGACCCGGCCAAGCGCTACCCCAGCGCCCACAGCGCGATCGAGGAGCTGGACCAGGTGCTGGCGCGCCACACCAGCCCGACCCAGATCATCGGCGTGGGCAACGGCGCGGCCGCAGCTATGCCGGGGCCGCCGGCGCCCGCGACGACGATCATCCCATCGCAGGTGGTCGAGCAGCACCCGGTCGAGAAGCTGCTCGGGCCCGACCTGATCAAAGGGCCGATGCAGAAGGCGCGCGAGCGCGCCGACGCGCTCGCCGAGCAGCGCGAGGTGACCGGGCTGCTGAACCAGTGGAGCAGGGAGGGGCCGTTTCGCCGCCGGCTGCTCGGCCGCCAGGCCGTGTTCCACCGCGCCACCAGCACGAACGTCTACTTCTACACGCTGCGGGTGCTGTACGAGACGCGCGACCCGGTGCGGACGATCGAGGAGCCCGACCACAAGGCCCAGGCGGCGAAGCTCGAGAAGGAGCAGGACCGCTGGGGCGTCGCACTTCCGGCGCCCAAGGGCTTCCAGGAGGAGTCCGGTGGCTCGATCACGCTGCCGGGGTCGATGCGCGTGCTGAGCTGCGAGGTCTGCCATGGGCCGGGCCGGGTGCCCTGCCCGCGCTGCCAGGGCCGCGCGCGGATCATCGTCAATCGCGAGACGCCCAAGCCCGCGCCGGCCGCCGTGCCGGCAAAGGGCGGCGGCGCCGCGCCCGCGCCCGCGACGGTCACGCCGGCCACGCCGACCCTAGTGCCCTGCCCGGACTGCTCGGGCACCGGCGGCCTGCAGTGCGAGCGCTGCGAGGGGGTCGGGCGGCTGGTGCAGCGCAAAACGACCAGCTGGCGCCGGCGGCCGGCCTCCTTCAGCAGCAACGACGACCTGCCGCGGATCGACGAGCGCTGGCTGCAGCGCACCTGCCAGCTCACCCGGATCTACCAGGAGCAGCAGGCCGGCGACATGCGCGCGGAGTGGAAGCTGGTGCCGGGGCTGTCCGACCTGGTCGCCCGGGCGCAGCGGGACGCCGACGCCAACACGCGCATCGCGCTGAGCGAGGTGACGATCTCGTTTATCCCCGTGACGGAGATCGTCTTCGACCTTGGCGACACGCGGGCGCGCAGCGCGAAGCAGGCGGCCAAGGGCGGCAAGGGCAAGCCCGGCCACGCGTCCGACGCCGGCCTCTACAGCTGGCACATCTTCGGGTTCGAGCGGCAGCTGCCGAAAGACTGGCGCTTCCTCAACTGGGACCGCGTGCTGATGCTGCTGTGCGCCGCCGCGCTGGTGGTGCTGCTCGCGCTTATGATCGCGCTGCCGCTGCTCGGCGTATTGCGCTGAGCCCTTCTATCCGCATGGCCCCATTCTTGCTCTACTCCGCCGCGCCGGCTGGTATGCCGGCGAAGAGAGAGGAACAAGAAGGAGCGAACCATGCGCAAGATACTCCCACCCATCCTGCTCGGCGGCGCGCTGCTGCTGGGCGCCTGTGGCGGCCCGGCGACAACGGGCACGGCGAGCACTACTACGGCCGACACGGGCATCGGCACGACCACCACCACCACGGCTGACACCGGCGCAGGCACGACGACCACCGCCACCAGCGGCGCCGATATGTCCACCACCGCCACGGCTGACACAGGGGCCGACATGTCCACCACCGCCACCAGCGACACGGGCGACGCTATGGCGGCGACGGCGATCTCCGGCGCCGGCAGCACGCTCAACGATGCGGCGACCGCGGTCGCCGACGCGCTGAGCGCCGTGGTCGACGACCAGACGCTGCAGCAGGGCCAGGCGCTCGTGCTCGACGCCACCCAGTCGGCTGGCAACATCACCGACTACAAGTGGACGATCGTGAAGGCCCCCGCCGGCGCCGAGTCGGTCGAGGGCCAGGTCATCCGAGAGGGCTCCAGCGGCAACATCTCGCTTGAGCCGGCCGACTACGCCAAGTACTTCCCCACCGCCGGCAGCTACACCGTCCGCCTGACCGTCACCGACGCCAGCGGCGGCAGCTCAAGCGACGACTTCACGATCGACGTCCCGTAGTCGATCAGGGTTCTTGGCACACTGATGCGCCAGGTCACCCCTCCCCCAGCCCCCGCACCTGTCAGGTGCGGGGGCTGATTTCTGAAATCAGGGGGCGGTCGTTGTACGACCGCCCCCTGATGCCTAAGGATAACCCCCCTCTCACAGCGGGAGAGGGGGGCAGGGGGTGAGGGTCTACACAGCAGCGCCCGCGCGACAGATTATGTCCAGCGCGTCAGCACAACCTCGCGCTGGAACAGCAGCGTGGCGCCCCACACGGACAGGCCGGCGATCAGCGCCAGCAGGATCGCCGCGACGATCGCGATCAGCGGGCTGAGCACCAGCACGCCGGTGAGCTGGCTGAAGAACAGCGCCAGGAACGGCACGACGATCCATGCCGACCATTGCTGAGCAGTGCGCGGGTCGTTCACGCGCGCCGAGATTGCCACCATCGCGGCGATCGCGATCAGCGCCAGCAGCGGCGCGCAGACCACCAGCACGGTCAGCCAGCCAGGGCTGACGACGGCAGCCGATACGCGCGGGCTGACCGCGAACGCGCGCACCGCCCCAATGAAGATCGCCCCGCAGATCCAGGTCAGCACGATCGACGGGAGCAGCGAGGCCAGCATCTTGCCGGTCAGCAGCTCCCAGGTCTTGATCGGCGTCGCGAGCAGCGGCTCCAGCGTGCGGCCGCTCTTCTCGCCGACGATGCTGTACGCGGCGATGATGCTGGGCAGAATCATCGGCAGCAGCAGGAACATGGTCGAGAACGCCTGGCCCATGATCGACTGGCCCAGCTCCTGCGAGTTCATGTTCGCCAGGGCCGGGTTGGCCCGCGCAATCTGGGTGCTGAACTCGTCGACGTTGGTCTTGCCTGGCGTGGCCCCGACGGCGTAGAACGACACCAGCGGGATAAGCGTGAGCATCACCGGCAGGGCCAGGATGCCGAGCAGCATGCTGCGCTGCTGCTTGAGCTCCAGCCACTCCTTCTGGAGCAGCACGATAATATTGTTCATTCCTATCCTCTCGGTGTGGGGTCTGGGGCGGGCTTCGCCCGCCCCAGACCCCACCTTGGGAGGTGTGGAGGGGCTGCGGCCCCTCCACACCTCCCAACTATAAAGCTGATCGCTGCCAGGCGAAACCTGGAGAATGCCCCAGGTCAGCCTTCAGCTGTTTGAACCAGTTCCATATACACATCTTCCAGCGAGTGCTCGATCGGCTCGACGTAGCGGATGCCCGCGCCGGCCGCGACCAGCGCCTGGATCAGCGCCGGGTTCTGCGCGTCGGGGTCGTCGAGCGAGACCTCCAGCGACCCGTCGTGCACCGCCACGTCGTGGACGAACGGCAGCTGCCGGATCATTGGCGTCCAGCGCGCCGCCTCGCCGGCCAGGCTCACGCGCGTGCCGCGCCCGAACAGCCCGGCGCGCAGGTTGGCCGGCGTGTCGAGGCGCAGCAGCTTGCCGCGAAAGACGCCGATCAGATCGCACAGCTCGTCGGCCTCGGGCAGATTGTGCGTGGTCAGAAAGATCGTGCGGCCCTCCTCGCGCAGGTCCTTGACGAAGTCGCGCACCATGCGGCTGGCCTCGGGGTCAAGCCCGGCGGTCGGCTCGTCCAGGAACACGATCGTCGGCTCGTGCATCAGCGCGCGGGCGATAGCGATCTTCTGGCGCATGCCTTTCGAGAAGCCGCCGACCAGGTCGTCGCGCCGATCCCACAGGCCGAGCATGCGCAGGTAGCGCGCGGCCTGCTCGTCGGCGCGCGCCGCGTCGAGGCCGTAGAGCCGCCCGAAGAACAGCAGGTTCTGCCGCGCGCTCAGCCGCTCGTACAGGCCGGGCGTCTCGGTCAGGATGCCGACCGAGCGGCGGATCGCCTCGTTGTCGGCGCCGACCGCGTGGCCGTTCACGCGCGCCGCGCCGTCGGTCGGCGCGATCAGCGCGGCCAGCATGCGCACGGTGGTGGTCTTGCCCGCGCCATTCGGCCCGAGAAAGCCGAAGACTGCGCCGGCGGGAATATTCAGCGTGAGCTTGTCGACGGCCACCCGCTGCCCGAAGGCGCGGGTCAGCTCGTGCGTCTCGATCGCGTTCATTGCTCCTCCGCAGGATCGGCGGGCTCGCGCTCTGCCGATGGGATCATTATCAGTGCAAGCGTGCGGCGGCGCCGGCCCGGCCCGGGGGCGTTCGCCAGAATCGGCCCCAGCAGCTCGCCCAGCGCGCCGTGCAGCTGCGCCAGCTCAGCATCCGAGAGGTAGAGCGGCATCTCGCTGTAGCCCAGGCCGTCGGCCACCGGCTCGACCCGCGGCTGGCCCAGGTAGCTCCAGAGATCGCCGATCAGCGCCGCGACGAAGCTGGTGAAGTAGCGCATGTGCTCGTCGCGCCCGGCGGCGGCAAACACCTCCGGCGATAGCAGCCCGGCGTTCTTCCGGGCGGTGTAGACCTTCTCGATCGTGCCGCGCACCGGCCGCTCCTCGACCAGATCCAGCACACCCGCCTGCACCAGCTTGTTCAGCTGGCGGTACAGCGTTGCCTGCGGCACCTCCGGCATGACCAACCCAAGCTGCTGGACGGTCAGCTGCCGCCCCACCATCGCCACCAGGATGCGCAGCCGGATGGGGTGCAGCAGAAGATCGGCGTTTGGTGAAGTCACGGCTGCTCTCGTTTAATCTATTCTCATTATCGAGAATGATTATATTCTCATTTGAGAGATAGGACATCGGTCCTTGGAATGAACATACTGACTATTAGCTACTGGCCACTGACAACGAAAGTTTGTGGTAAACTAGGGGGCGGGCGACGAGCCAGGGGCCCGGCCCGGCATGTGGGCGCGACTGCGGCTCGGAGGTTTGCGATCGCCACGGAACAGCGTAACCAATATCAATATCAATGGGAGGAAAGACGTACCGAATGCGACGTGTGATTGTGATGCTCGCGCTGCTCGCGCTCGTGCTGACCGGCTGCGGCGGCTCGTCGGCCGACACGACCGTCGGCGACCCGCCCAAGGCGGCGGCGTTCGAGAAGGCCGGCAGCGCGCAGCTGGATAAGATCGTGGCGGACTGGAAGACGCAGGTGCCGGCCCAGCTGGTCGACCGCCAGATCAAGCAGGAGTCGATCGAGCAGAAGGTCTACCAGTCGACCGCCAGCCTGCAGGAGATCGCCGACTTCTACCACGGCCTGACGACCACCAAGGGCTGGGTCGAGGTGCAGCACATGCCGGATCTGCAGGGCGGCTTCTTCGCCAGCGGCTACGACCTCGGCACCGCGCACCTGGTCGTCGGCGCGGTCGACGCGAGCAAGTTCGGCGGATCAGGGGTGATCGTCTACACCGCCAAGGGGACCAAGTAACAGGACTTACGCAGTCGGCGCCTTTGACCCCACCCCCTGCCCCTCCCCTACCAGGGGAAGGGGTAAGAACGGCGGTGTGGCAGGTTTGGCGAAGCCAAACCTGCCACACCGCATTCAAAATCCCCCCGCTCCCCGCTGGGGAGCGGGGGGCAGGGGGTGAGGGATACCACCGCGCTCAACGCTGAATTAGCGCCCGAGCGCGAGCACCGACTGCTGGATGAGATTGATCACCGGCGCAGGGAGGATGCCGAAGACCAGGATGCCCAGCGCCGCCAGCCCGATCCCGGCCGACAGCCCGCCGTCGGAGCCCCCGCGCACCTCGCGCACCGGGTCGCGCATGAACATCTGGACGACGATCCGCAGGTAGAAGAACGCCGCGATCGCCGAGGTGATCACCCCCACGATCGCCAGCCACTGCAGGCCCGACTGCCACGCCGCGGTGAAGACGTAGAACTTGCCCCAGAAGCCGGCCGTCGGCGGCACGCCGGCCAGCGAGAACATGCACAGCGCCATCGCTGTCGCCAGGAACGGCCGGCGGCCCCACAGCCCCGCGAAGTCCGCCAGGTCCCAGGCCGCCTCGCCGCGCTGCTCGAGCGCGATCAGCACCGCGAACGCGCCGAGGTTGGTCAGCGCGTAGGCGAGCAGGTAGAACAGGAAGCCTTCGATGCCGCGGCTGGCCGAGCTGGGGTTGCCGGCCGCCAGCACGCCCATCAGGATGTAGCCGGCGTGCCCGATGCTTGAGAAGGCCAGCATCCGCTTCACGTTGCTCTGGGCGATCGCCGAGACATTGCCGACGATCATGGTGATGGCCGCCAGCACCGCCAGGATCAGCACCCAGCTCTGGTACTGCGAGCCGAGCGCCACCAGCAGGAAGCGCGTGAGCGCAGCGAACCCTGCCGCCTTCGAGCCGACCGACATGAACGCCGCGACCGGCGTCGGCGAGCCCTCGTAGACGTCGGGCGTCCACATGTGGAACGGCGCCATCGAGATCTTGTAGCCGAAGCCGACGATCACCAGCGCGGCGCCGGCCAGCAGGAGCACGGTGTCCTCGGCGGACAGGCCGGCCTGGCCGAGCGCCCGGCCGATCTCGGCCAGGTTCGACGCGCCGGTAGCGCCATAGATCAGCGCCAGGCCGAACACCAGGAAGCCGGCGCCGAAGGCCCCGATCAGCAGGTACTTCATCGCCGCCTCTTCCGAGGTGACGCGCGGGTAGGCGAAGCCGGCGAGCACGTACAGCGTGATCGAGAGCAGCTCCAGGCCGAGGAACAGCACGATCAGGTCGCCGCCCTGGCCCAGCAGCATCATGCCGCCGGTGGCGAACAGGATCAGCGAGTAGAACTCGCCCCGCTCGATCCCGTGGCGCGGGAGATAGTCGAGCGAGATGACGATCGTGATCGCGGCGGTGAGCAGGAAGATCCAGTTGAGCGAGATCGCGAAGTTGTCGAGCGCGATCATATTGCCGAACGTGACGCCGTTGCTGCCCCACAGCCAGACGCCCGCCGCCGCCGCGCCGGACAGCCCGAGCAGCGCCAGGTAGCCGGTGATCCGCGAGCGGTCGCGCGGCACGAACAGGTCGACCATCAGCAGCAGCGTGGCCCAGCCGAACACGATCAGCAGCTGGAGGATGACCCCGAGGTCGGGAGTTGGGATCTGAATGTCAGGCATAAGAACCCTGTGAGTAGTAGCCAGTAGTCAGTAGCCAGTAGTCAGTAATCAGTATATTCATTGATACTCATTGAAACTCATCGGCACCGACTACTGACTACTGATATCTGACTACTGATATCTGACTACTGATATCTGACTACTGATATCTGACTGCTGATATCCGGCGACAGATGGCGTCTAGCGAACTCCGGCCAGCACGCTGCTCAACTGCTGCGCGATCTGCTCGACCGCCGGCTGCATCGAGCCGAACAGCAGGTTCGGGTACAGGCCGATCACCACGATCGGGACGAGCAGCGCGGCCAGCAGCGCCGTCTCGCGCGGCGTGATATCGCGCAGCTCGGCGTTCTCTGGGCTGGTCACGTCGCCCATGAATGTGGTGCGGAACATGCGCAGCAGGTAGGTGGCGGCGAATATCACGCCGATCACCGCCGGCGCGACGAAGCGCCAGCCGAGCACGTCCGAGAGCCAGGCGCCCTGCATGATCGTGTACTCGCCGATGAAGCCGTTGAGCCCCGGCAGGCCGACCGACGACAGCACCATCGCCAGCGCCAGGCCGCCGTAGATCGGCATGACCTTCCACAGGCCGCCGAAGGCCGCCATCTCGCGCGTGTGCCGCCGCTCGTAGATATAGCCGACGACCAGGAACAGCGCGCCGGTCGAGAGGCCGTGGTTGATCATCTGCAGGATCGCGCCGGAGATGCCCTGCTGGTTGAGCGAGAAGATCCCCAGCACCACGAAGCCCAGGTGGCTGACCGAGGAGTAAGCCACCAGCTTCTTCATATCGGTCTGAGCGAACGAGACCATCGCGCCGTACAGGATGCCGATCACCGCCAGCACGCCGATCGCGGGGGCGGCCCAGCGCGCCGCCTCGGGGAACAGCTGCAGGTTGAAGCGGATCAGGCCGTAGCCGCCGAGCTTGAGCAGCACACCGGCCAGGATCACCGAGCCGGCCGTCGGCGCCTCGGTGTGGGCCAGCGGCAGCCAGGTGTGGAACGGCCAGAGCGGCACCTTGATCGCGAAGGCCAGGAAGAACGCCGCGAACAGCAGCCGGCCGGTGGTCGCGTCGAGCGCGAGCCTGCCGGCGGCGATATTCTGCTGGATGGTCTGGAAGTCGAACGTCGACACGCCGGTCGCGCCCAGGTTCAGCAGGTACAGCGCGATAATGCCGAGCAGCATGAAGACCGACCCGGCAAAGGTGTACAGGAAGAACTTGACCGCCGCGCGCACGCGGTTGCCGCTGCCCCAGATGCCGATCAGCAGCGCCATCGGGATCAGCGTGAACTCCCAGAAGATATAGAACAGGAACATGTCCTGCGCCACGAACACGCCGAGCATGCCGGTCTCGAGCAGCAGCATCAGCGCCTGGAACGAGCGAAAGTCCTTGTGGACCGAGTCCCAGGTCGAGATCAGCGTGATCGGGGTCAGGAAGGTCGTCAGCAGCACCAGCCAGAGGCTTACGCCGTCGAGCGAGGCGCGGTAGCCGATGCCCCAGGAAGGCACCCAGTCCAGGCTGTCGAGGAACTGGAAGCCCTGGCCCGGCTCAAAGTAGACGTACAGGCCGATCGAGGCCGCGAACGCCGCCAGCGCGAACGCCAGGGCCAGCGTGCGCTGCGCCGCGACGCTCTCGCGCGGCACGAACAGCAGCAGCAGTGCGCCGAGCGTCGGCAGCCACAGCACGAGCGAGAGCAGAGGGAAGCCTAGCTGGTTCACATCATTCCTCGGTAGTCAGTAGTCAGTAGCCAGTAGCCAGTACCGTCGAAGAACGTTGCGGATCGTCGATCTACAACTGATATCGGATTACAGACCTTGGCAGTCAGCAGCCAGTAGCCGGTACCGTTGAAGAACGTTGAGCATCGCCGAGTCTGCATCTGAAGTACGTCGAGCACTGTCGATCCGCATCGGTACCGGCTACCGATATCTGACTACTGAATACTAAAAGATCGCAAAGTAGCCTACCAACACGACCACGCCGACAAAGAACACCCAGGCGTAGTTGCGGATGTAGCCGGTCTGCCCCTGGCGGAACACCTGCGACAGGCGACCGAACGTGCGGCCGACGCCGTCCACCAAAATGCCGTCGATGCCCTGCTGGTCGAACACATCGCTCAGGAACGCGCTGGCGCCGCGGTAGCCGCGCACCACCACCCGGTTGTAGAACCAGTCGAAACCCCAGGCGATCTCGGCGCCGCGCCAGATATCTCCGGCGTAGCGGTAGCCGGGATCGTCCTTGCCGGGCTTGATACGAACCTCGAGCACGTGCGCGTACAGGTACCAGCCGAGCAAGCCGGAGATCGCCGCCAGCACGGTCACGACGCCGGCCAGCACGCCTTTGCCGACCGTGTAGACCTCGACCTCCTCGCCCAGCACCGGCTGGAGGTAGCTGGTCAGCCAGTGCAGGCCGGGCAGGTTCATCACGCCGCCGACGATCGTGCCGACCGCCAGGATGATCAGCGGCCACAGCATCACCGGGCCGCTCTCGTGCGCGTGGTAGCTGTTGTCGCGCTGCTTGCCGTAGAAGATCAGCGCCACCTGGCGGCCCATGTAGAAGGCGGTCAGCAGCGACGTGAGGATCAGCGCAATCCCGGCGATCGGCGCCTGCCGATCGAACGCGCTGGCGATGATCTCGTCCTTGCTCCAGAAGCCGGCCAGCGGGACGATGCCGGACAGCGCCAGCGCGCCGACCAGGTAGGTCCAGAAGGTGGTCGGCAGGTGGCTGCGCAGCCCGCCCATCCGGCGCATGTCCTGCGTCTCGTGGGTGCCGTGGATGATCGAGCCGGAGCCGAGGAACAGCAGCGCCTTGAAGATGCCGTGCGTCAGCAGGTGGAACATCGCCGCGCCGTACGCGCCCAGGCCGGCGGCCGCGACCATGTAGCCGAGCTGCGAGATGGTCGAGTAGGCCAGCACGCGCTTGATATCGAACTGCGCCAGCGCGGCGGCGGCTGCCAGCAGCGCCGTCAGCACGCCGACCGCCACGACCCAGCCGCTGGTGGCGGGCGAGGCCTCGAACAGCATGTGGTTGCGCGCGATCAGGTAGACGCCCGAGGTCACCATCGTGGCCGCGTGGATCAGCGCCGAGACAGGGGTCGGGCCGGCCATCGCGTCGGGCAGCCAGACGAACAGCGGGATCTGGGCCGACTTGCCGGTCACGCCGATCAGCAGCAGGAATGTGATCGCGGTCGAGAGGTACAGCGAGCCGAACGCGCCCAGGTTGATCTGCTGGAAGCCGATCCCGAGCACCTCGGAGCGCTCCAGGAAGCCCGCGATCTCGCCGCCGGCGACGTTCTGGCTGTAGAACGACAGCGAGCCGAGGCCGGCGAAGATCGCCATCATCGCCAGCAGCATGCCGGCGTCGCCGACGCGGTTGGCCACGAACGCCTTGACGGCCGCGTCGGACGGCACGATCCCCGGCGGGACCGAGCGGCGGTCGAACCAGTGGCCGATCAGCAGGAACGAGCACAGGCCGACGCCCTCCCAGCCGAGGAACAGCAGCAGCAGGTTATCGCCCATCACCAAGAACAGCATGGCGGCGATGAACAGGTTCAGGTAGGCGAAGTAGCGCACCGGGCGCGCGTCGCCGTGCATGTAGCCGATCGAGAAGATGTGGATCAGCCCGCCGACGCCGGTCACCAGCAGAGCCATCACCGCCGTAAGCTGGTCGAACAGCAGGCCGAACGGCACGCGGAACGAGCCGAGCGTGATCCACTCCCACAGAATGTAGTCGATCCGCTCGGTGCCCTCGGGCAGCGTCGCCAGCGCGTAGATCGCGCCAAGTGAGGCCAGGAACGAGAGCAGCACCATGCCACTGGCGACCAGGCCGGCCGTCCGCTCGTTCCGGATGAGGAAGACGTTCAGCAGAAAGCCGATCAGCGGGAAGGCCGGGATCAGCAGGACAATCCAGGTTAGGTCAGACATCTGCGTTCCTCAGCAGGACGTTCGAACGTTCGAACGTTTAACGTTTCAGCGTTAGCCCTTCAACGTACTGATTTCATCGACGTCGGTCGTCCGCTTGCTGCGGAAGATCGTCACCAGCAGCGCCAGGCCGACCGCGACCTCGGCGGCGGCGACGGTGATGACGAAGAAGACCAGGATCTGCCCGTTGACCGACTGCCAGCGCTGCGCGAACGCGACCAGCGCGAGGTTGGCCGAGTTGAGCATCAGCTCGACCGACATGAACACGATCAGCACGTTCCGGCGGATCAGCACGCCCAGCACGCCGAGCGTGAACAGCACCGCGCTCAGCAGCACGTAGTAGCCGGTTGGGATCATAATATCGAACCTCATAGTGTAGTAGTCAGTAGTCAGATCTCAGCAGTCAGTACCGCTGTATTACGACGAGTTCGCCAAATTCATTTCATGGAATACCGACAACAAACCATCGGGCTACTGACTACTGACTACCGATTACTGGCTACTGATCGGGTGGGCTCGGGCGCGATATCCGCCATCGTCTGCACGGCCTGCTCGGTCGGCTCGCCCGTGCGCGGGTTAGGCTGGTGCAGCACCACCACGCCGACCAGCGCCGCCAGCAGAATCACCGAGGTGATCTCGAACGGCAGCAGGTAGGTCGTGAACAGCGCCTCGCTGACGCGCATCGGGCTGGCGAAATCCTCGCCGGTGGCGACCGCGGCGAACAGCGCCGTGCCCGAGCGCGACAGCACGACATAGGCCGTCTCGCCGAGCAGCAGCACGCCCAGGGCCAGCGCCAGCGGGCGCTGCCAGGCGATCCGGTCGCGCTCGTCCTCGGAGCGCTCGGCGCCGAGCAGCATGACCACGAACAGGAACAGCACGATGATCGCCCCGGCGTAGACGATCAGCTGGACGGCGAACAGGAACGGCGCCCGCAGCAGCAGGTACATCACGGCGATCGAGCTGAAGTTCAGCAGCAGGAACAGCGCGCTGTGGATCGCGTTCCGGCTCAGCAGCATCGCGACCGCGCCGATGATCGCCACGATGGCGGTGATGGTGAAGACGACGAGCTCCATACTCTCTCCGAGTAGCCAGTAGTCAGAATGCTCGCTGAGTCGCAGTGCCAATCATAGGTACCGACATCTGACTACCGAGGTCTGACCACGGGCATCACAAATCGATCTGTGCGGGCGGGCTGGGGCGGCGGTCGAGCTGCAGCAGGAGCGGCGGGATCTCGCCGTGGCCCTTCTCCGGCGGCACCAGCAGCATATCCTTGGTATAGATCGAGGACTTGCGGTCGTAGAACGACAGCTCGTACTGGTGCTCCAGCACGATCGCGTTGGTCGGGCAGGCGTCCTCGCAATAGCCGCAGAAGATACAGCGCAGCATATTGATCTCGTAGGTCGCGGCGAAGCGCTCGCCCGGCGAGTTGGGGTGCTGCGGGTCGTTCTCGCCCGGCACCACCAGGATCGCGTCGGCCGGGCAGGCCGCCGCGCAGAGCGAGCAGCCGATGCAGCGCTCCATGCCGTTCGCGAAGCGCTTCAGCTCGTGCTTGCCGCGGAAGCGCTCGCGCACCGGGCGCTTGACCTCCGGGTACTGCACGGTGACCGGCCGCTTCCACAGGTACTTGAGCGTCGTGCCGAGGCCCTTGAATATTTCACCAAGCATTTCTCTTCTCCGCATGCTCCGTTTAGGCGTTAGAACGTCGGAACGCCAGAACGTTCAAACGCGCCGCGCATCCTGATGCACCATCGTCACCTCGCGCGAGGGCTTGCGCGGCCCGCTGACCGTCGCGACCACGACGATCGTGACCAGGCCGACCACCAGGCCGATCGCGCCGCTAATGTAGCGGTTGTCGGGGATCAGCACGTTCAGCACGGCGGTGAGCGCCACGTTGAACAGGCCGAGCGGCAGCAGCACCTTCCAGCCCAGGTGCATCAGCTGGTCATAGCGCACGCGCGGGATGGTCGCGCGAATCCAGACCGACAGGAACGACAGCAGCGTGACCTTGAGCAGGAACGCGCCGAGCGAGAGCAGCCCGAGCACCGCGCTGCCGGCCCCCTGGCCGAGGCTGGCGCTGACCGCCGCGGACAACGTGTACAGGCCGGGGAAGTGCCAGCCGCCCAGGAACAGCGTCACCGCGATCGCGTTCATCGCGACCAGCTTGATGTACTCGGACATGAAGAACAGCGCGAACTTCATCGAGCCGTACTCGGTGTTGTAGCCGCCGACCAGCTCCTGCTCGGCCTCGACCAGGTCGAACGGCGAGCGCACGACCTCGGCCGTCGAGGCCAGCAGGAAGATGATGAAGCCCAGGAACTGCGGCACGATGAACCACCAGCCCCACTGCGCCGTCACGATGTCGGCCGTGCTGAAGCTCTGCGCCTGCATCACCACCGCCAGGATAGCCAGGCCGAGCGACAGCTCGTAGGAGATCACCTGGGCCGAGGCGCGCACGCCGCCGAGCATCGAGTACTTGTTGTTCGACGACCAGCCCGCGATCGCGATGCCGTACACGCCGAGCGAGGTGACCGCCAGCAGGTACAGGATGCCGACGCTGATCTCGGCCAGCTGCAGGAAGTTGCTGCCGCCCTGGGGCGCGCAGCCGCCCAGCGTGGCCGCGCCGCCGACCGGCCAGCAGCCCAGCGGGATGGTCGCCCAGATGATCAGCGCCGGGATCGTCGCGAAGGCCGGCGAGATCAGGTAGACCCACTTATCGGCCATCACCGGGGTGACGTCTTCCTTGAAGAACAGCTTGACCGCGTCGGCGGCCGGCTGCAGCCAGCCGCCCATCATCCGGCGGCCGCCCGGCAGCGGGATGTAGCCGGCCCGATTCGGCCCGACCCGGTGCTGGAAGCGCGCCAGCAGCAGGCGCTCGAACAGCGTGAAGTACGCGAACAGCGTCGTCGCCGCCAGCGCCAGCACCAGGCACTTGCCGATCAGGATGATGATGTCCAGAAAAGACATATCGTGCTCCGTTAGAACGTTGGAATGTTCGAACGCTTGAGGGTTGGAACGTTCGAACGTTCGAACCTTCAAACGCTACGCCTTGCTCACGGATACCCGCGTCTGCGGGCCGGTCAGGATGCGCGACAGCTCGGCGCCCCGCACGGCCGGGACCAGCACCAGGCCCTCGTTCAGGCCGGCGTCGACCGTGGCCGGCAGCTCGAGCGAGCCGGCCGCCGAGGTGATCCGCACCTGCTCGCCCATCGCCACGCCGAGCCGCTGCGCGTCGGCCAGGCTCAGGATGGCGTGTGGCGGCACGGCCCGGCCGAGCAGCTTCGAGTCGCGCATCCAGGCGCCGCCGTCGTAGGCGCGCGCCGGCGTCAGCAGCGCCAGCGGGTAGACCTCGACCTCGGCCGGCGCGGCCGCGTCGCGGAACACGACCTGGAAGACGCTCTTGGCTTCGTCGGCGGTCGCGTGCAGCTGGACGCCCACGCCCTCACTGTTCTCGTAGGAGGTGCCGTCGTAGTAGAACGCCTCGTTCGGCTGGCGGCCCCACGACTTGCGGGTCAGCTCCAGGCTGGTGTACGAGGTGCCGCGGTAGCCGCGCACGCTGCCGCTGATCTCGTCGGCGATGTCGCTGGAGACCACGTAGTCCCACACGGCCGGCGGCGCGGCGACGGCCGCGGATGCGGCGGCCCCCGCGCGGGCCTTGGCGGTCTTCTTGGCCGGCGCGGGCGCCTCAAGCGGCGGGGCCACCGCCTGCACCGCACGGGCGATATCCTGGAAGATCAGCCAGTCGGGCGGCAGCTCGGCCTCGGACTGGCGGGCCTGGCGGAAGCGCTGGACGCGCCGCTCGGCGTTGGTGAAGGTGCCCTCGCGCTCGGCGAAGGCCGCCGCCGGCAGCACGACGTCGGCCAGCTGCGCAGTCTCGGTCATGAACAGGTCCTGCACGACCAGGAACTCGAGCTGGTCGAGCGCGCCGGCGATCGCCGCGCTGGATCTGGCCGGATTCAGGCCGGCGATGTACATCGCGCGCACGCGCCCCTCGGCGGCGGCGCCCCAGATCTCGCGGGCGGAGAGGCCGGGGTTGGTCGCCGCCACGCCGCCCGGCAGCATGTCCGGCCGCACGCCCATGTCGAGCGCGCCGCGGGTGTTGCCGCTGGCCGTCAGCGCGATCAGGCCGCTGTTGGCGCGGCCGGCCTTGCCGGTGACCAGCGCGAGGTTGGCGAGCGCCTGGATCAGCGCCGGGCCGGCCGCCTGCGCCGCCTGGCCGTAGACGATGATGCCGTTCTCGGCCGCGGCGAACGAGCGCGCGATCGCGCGGATGGTCTCCTCGGGCACGCCGGCCGCCGCCACCAGGTCGGCCAGCCGCGCGCGGCCGAGCCCGCGCCGCAGCTCGTCCACGCCGCGCAGCCGCGTGGCGATGAAGTCGTCCTTCTGGAGGTTCTCCTCGACGATCACGCTGATCAGCGCCAGCGCCAGGCTGGCCTCGGCCCCGACGCGCGGGTGGGCCTTGCGCGTCGCGAAGCGGTCGAGCTTGGTCGGGTAGGCGTTGACGACGTTCAGCTCGCCGCCGCGGTCGGCGATGCCGCGCAGCCGGATGACGTACAGCGGCGCCTCCTCCTCGGGGTCCGCGCCGATCACCAGCACCGACGTGCCCTTGCCGAGCGTCATCAGGTTGGTGCCCTTGCCGACGCCGAGCAGGTTGGGCAGGTCGTCCAGCGCGGCCGGCTCGCCAGGCGTGCCGGCGCGGTGATCGATGTTGTTCGAGCCGAGCACCTCGCGGAACAGCTTCTGGAACAGGTACAGGTCCTCGTTCGGCAGCTTGGGCCCGGCCAGGCCGGCCAGCGCGTCGGCGCCGGCCGAGGCGCGCACCAGCGTCAGCTTGTCGGCGATCAGCTGGAACGCCTCCTCCCATGTCGCCGCGGCCCACTGGCCGCCCCGGCGGATCATGGGCGTCTTCAGGCGCTCCTTGCTGCCAAAGTAGCGCATCCCGTAGCGGCCCTTGTCGCAGGTCCAGATCTCGTTGACGAAATCGTTCTCGCGCGGCATCACGCGCATCAGGTCGTTGTAGCGCATGTCGAGCGAGATATCGCAGCCGACCGGGCAGTGCGGGCAGACGCTCGGCGTCGAGCGCAGCTCCCAGACGCGCGCCTTGAAGCGGAAGTCCGAGCTGGTCAGCGCGCCGACCGGGCAGATATCGGTGGTGTTGCCGGAGAACTTCGAGTCGAACGGCGGGTCGCTCTTCGAGATGATCTCCCAGGAGCGGCCGCGGTTGTCGAACCCGAGCACCGGGTCGCCGGCGATCTCGTCCTGAAAGCGCACGCAGCGGGCGCACAGGATGCAGCGCTCGCGGTCGAGGTAGATCAGCTCGCCGAGCGGGATCGGCTTCTGGAAGTGGACCTTGTCGGAGTAGTCGTAGCGCGAGTTGCCCGGGCCCCACTCCATCGTCAGGTTCTGCAGCGGGCACTCGCCGCCCTTATCGCAGACCGGGCAGTCGAGCGGGTGCGAGGTCAGCAGGAACTCGAGCTGGCCGCGCTGCGCGAACTTGACCCGGTCGGTGACCGTCTTGACGACCATGCCCTCGCCGGCCGGCGTGACGCAGCCGGCCTGGAGCTTGTTCATCATCAGCGCCAGCTCGGGCTTGCCGTCCGGTCCCAGCACCGGCTGGCGGGTCGCGGGGTCGATCTTCGGCGTGTAGACCTCGACCAGACACATGCGGCACATGCCCACCGGCTTCATCTTGGGGTGGTAGCAAAACACCGGCACCGCCACCGTCGCGGCGCGCGCCGCGTCGACGATGTTCGTGCCGGCCGGGACGGTCACGGTCTGACCATCGATGGTAAGGGTCACATCGGGCATAGCAGATACTCTCTAGCTTCGGGCCAGCTTACAGTTCGAAGAATCGATCCACCGCGCAGGCGAACCCCGGCAGCAGCGGCGACGTTATCTGATCGCCTGATTTGAGCGTCTGATCCAGTTGAAGTTGTGCTTCCTGGCGACGGTAGATCTCAACGGTTTCCGCGCGCCAGTCGACGATCCAGTATTCAGGTACGCCCTGGCGCGAGTAAAGCGCAAGCTTCTTGTCGCGATCGCGCTCCTCGTTCGCCTTGCCCGGCGAGAGGATCTCGATCACCAGATCCGGCGCGTCGTGCAGCTTGCCGTCCGGACCAAGCACCTGCGGCATACGCTCCTTGCTTAGCCAGACAATGTCGGGCGCGACCGCGTTATCTTCGGCAAACACGACCCCAGGGGCCTGGAATGTGCGACCTAAGCCGGTCCTGCGACTCCAGATACCGAGCTCAACAATGATATTGTCGCCTGTCGCCTGGTGGCGAAAGTGCGGCTGCGTAGTCACATACAGCTCTCCATCGATGATCTCGTAGCGCTCGCCCTCGACGCGCGGCATCATCTGGACGAGATCGACCGTCCAGTGTGGAAAAGTCGTAGCTTCGGTCAGCGTTGCCATCGCAGCCTCCGGGTGCCAAACCGCCCCGCTTAGCGCATCGCCAACGGGATCGCCGCACGGCCATTCCCGCTCGCCGGCAGCTTGGCAATCGCCGCCTCGAACTCCTCGGGGAACAGCTTCAGCGCGCTCTTGATCGGCATCACCGCGCTCTCGCCCAGCAGGCAGAAGCAGTTGCCGGCCATCTGGTTGTAGATATCGTGCAGCGTCGGGATATCCTCGGCACGGCCGTGGCCCTCGGACATGCGGTGCAGCACGCGCACGAGCCAGGTCGTGCCCTCGCGGCAGGGCGTGCACTTGCCGCACGACTCGTGCTTGAAGAACTCGTCCATCTTATAGGCCGTGTCGACCGCGCTGGTCGTCTCGTCGAGCACGATCACCGCGCCGGAGCCGAGCATCGAGCCGGCCGCCGCGACAGCCTCGTAGTCGAGCGTGATGTCGAGCTGGCTGGCGGTCAGCCAGGGCGCCGAGGCGCCGCCGGGGATGATAATCTTGACCTTGCGGTCGCCGCGCATGCCGCCGCCGTACTCGGCCCCGTAGATCAGCTCGCGCAGCGGCGTGCCGAAGGGCAGCTCGTAGTTGCCGGGCCGGTTCACGTGGCCGGAGAGCGAGAACGCCTTGGTGCCCGGGCTCTTCTCGGTGCCGAACGAGCGGTACCAGGCCACGCCCTTCTCGACGATCCGCGGGACGTTGGCGAGCGTCTCGACGTTGTTGATGATCGTCGGCTTGGCGTACAGCCCGGCCACCGCCGGGAACGGCGGCTTGAGGCGCGGCTGGCCGATCTTGCCCTCGAGCGACTCCATCAGCGCGGTCTCTTCGCCGCAGATATAGGCGCCGGCGCCGCGGTGGACGTAGATATCCAGGTCGAAGCCGCTGTCGAGGATATTCTTGCCCAGGAAGCCCTTGCCGTAGGCCGCCTCGATCGCGCGCTCCAGGATGCGGGCGCCGTGGGCGAACTCGCCGCGGATGTAGATATAGGCGGTGTGGCACTCGATCGCGTAGGCCGAGATAGCGATGCCCTCGATCAGCTGGTGCGGGTTCTTATCGATGATCTGGTGGTTGTTGAAGGTGCCCGGCTCGCTCTCGTCGGCGTTGCAGAGCAGGTAGCGCGGGAAGATATCCTTGGGCAGGAAGCTCCACTTCAGTCCGGTCGGGAAGCCGGCGCCGCCGCGGCCGCGCAGGCCGGCGTCCTTGACCATCTGCACGATATCGGCCGGCTTCTTCTCTTTCACCGCCAGGCGCAGCGCCTCGTAGCCGCCGTGCTTGAGATAGACCTCGAAGTCGCCGATGTCGGGCACGTCGAGGTCGCGCATCACGATATGTTCGCTCAGTGGGGGCATGTCTGTACCTGCACGCTTTCCAGCTTAAATGACAGGCGCACGCGACGTTATAGGAGAGGGCCTCGTTGCGCACGCTAATGTACCATTCTCAGGCCTTCGTGTCAAACGGCACAAACATTAAGCCGCCCGCTGACGCGGGCGGAGCCGCAGGGGCTGCGCGCCCCCCGTGCCCCCGCGGGCGGGGGTGGGCCGCCACCCCCGCCGCCCCCCGGCCGGGGCTTCGCCCCTGGACCCCAAAAGAATGCTGTCTCGTTTGCGATGCTTGGCGTGCATGCCCGGCTGAATCCAGGGCACCTGGCGCCCACACGCATTCGGGGGGCTGCGCGCCCCCCGTGCCCCCGCGGGCGGGGGTGGGCCGCCACCCCCGCCGCCCCCCGGCCGGGGCTTCGCCCCTGGACCCCAAAAGAATGCTGTCTCGTTTGCGATGCTTGGCGTGCATGCCCGGCTGAATCCAGGCGCAGCGAGAGACAACACGTCCGATCGGAATGGTGCCAGGCATGTGCCACGACGATCGCAATTGAGGTAGAATCATTTGCCGGAGGGGGGCCGGGGGAACCGGCGTGGGTTCCCCCGGGCGGGGGGCCGGGGGCGCAGCGCCCCGGAAGAGAGCTGGCGCAGCCGCCTGAACCGGCGCGGGTTCCCCCGGGCGCAGCGCCCCGGTGACAAGATGACAAGATGACAAGACGACAAGATGACAAAGCGGGGGGCCGGGGGCGCAGCGCCCCGGAAGAATCGGATCGCTATCGGCGGGAGCAGTAGGCGGGGGACCGGGGGCGCAGCGCCCCGGAACGAGCCGTGCGCAGCACCCCAGAACATGCTATTTGCGAAGCATTAGGGCCAGCGCAGCGCGCGGATCTGCGCGACCAGCTCCGGCAGGGCGGCCCGCACGGCCGGCGAGAGCGCCTCGCCGTAGCCGAAGCTGCCGCCGACCACGGTCGCGAGCCGCGCGGGCGGGCAGGCGCCGTAGAGCTCCCGCGCCAGCGCGAGCAGCGCGCCGGGGCTGAGCGCGTGCGTGAGGCCGGGCGGCGTGCCGGCGTCCGGCTCGACCTCGCGGATCTCCACCTGGCCGGCCACGCCGCCGGCGCGCGCGTCGATGAACAGCACCGTGCCGGCCGCGCTCACCGGCTCGGCCAGCTCGGGCGTGAGCTGGTGGCAGGCGTGGGCGCGCACGCGCTCGTCGGGCGGCGCCTGCTCCAGCAGCTCCACCGCGGCCCAGCCGACCCCGTCGTCCTCGCGCAGCGGGTTGCCGTAGCCGATCACCAGAACAGACCTGCAGGCGGGGTGACCGGGTGACCGGGTGACCGGGTGACCGAAAGCGCGCCTGGTTGTCATGTTGTCACCTTGTCGCCTTGTCCCGAAGACCATAGACGATGGACCAAGGACCAAGGACCATAGACCACAGACCATAGACGATGGAAGGGTACAGCATCCTCCAGGATCCATCGCTCCCAAGCCCCAAGCCCCAAGTCCCAAGTCCCAAGCCCCAAGCCCCAAGCGCCAGAGTCCCTGTCACCTTGTCACCGTCGCGCTCAACGCCGCGCCTCGTCCAGCACCGCCCCGTCGGGGCCGATCAGCTGGAGCTGCAGCGCCATCGTGCCGTCGGCGTGGGTCGCGCAGCTCAGGCACGGGTCGAACGCGCGGATCACCGCCTCGACGCGGTTGAGCGCGCCCTCGGTCAGGCGCGCGCCGTCGACCACCGCGCGGGCGACCTGGCTGATCCCGCGGTTCATGGCCAGGTTGTTGTGGCCGGTGGCGATGATCAGGTTCGACCAGGTCACCAGGCCGTTCTGGTCGATCCGGTAGTGGTGCAGCAGCGTGCCGCGCGGCGCCTCGGCCACGCCGACGCCCTCGGCGCTGTTCGGGCCGGTGATCGCGCGGACGTGCCGGTCGAGGATCTCGGGGTCGCGCAGCAGCCGCTCGATGTGCTCGATCGCGGCGAGGATCTCGATCAGGCGCGCGTAGTGGTAGTAGAAGGTGTTGTGCACCGCGCCCGGCCGCAGCGCCCGGAAGGACAGCCACTCCTCGTCTGCCAGCGGCGTGCCGCTGCGTCCGGCGATGTTGAGGCGCGCCAGCGGCCCGACGCGGTAGATTCCGGCGGGGTAGCCGGCCGGGCGGAAGTATGGGAACTTCATGTACGACCAGGGCTCGACCGCCTCGCCGATGTACTCGGCGTAGCGGTCGGGCGCGACCGCGTCGACGACCACCGAGCCGTCGGAGTCGACGAAGCGCAGGTCGCCGTCGTACCAGTCGGGCAGCACCTCGCCGCTCTCGTCGCGGCGCGCCAGGGCCATGTACATGCTGGGGAAGTTGGCGAACGTGCGGATCGACTCCTGGTGCTGGTCGAGGATGCGGTGGAACCAGACCAGGCTGTGCCGCGCGGCCGCCAGCATCGCCGGGATGCGCGCCAGGATCGTGTCGCGGGCGGAGACGTCGAGCGGCGCGCTGACCCCGCCGGCCACCACCCAGGCCGGGTGGATGCGTTTCCCGCCCAGCAGCTCGATCGTCTGCTGGCCGAACTGGCGCAGGCGGATGCCATCGCGGGCCAGCTCGGGCGCGGCCTCCAGCACGCCGGCGAAGTTGCGCCTGGCCGGGTCGCTGTCCATGCCGAACAGCAGGTCGGGCGACGAGAGGTAGAAGAAGCTCAGCGCGTGCGACTGGATGATCTGGGCCAGGTTGAGCACCCGCCGCAGCTTGATCGCCGCGGCCGGCACGCGTACCGCCAGGATCGCATCGCAGGCCTTCGCGGCGGCGATCAGGTGGCTGACCGGGCAGATCCCGCAGGTGCGCGCCATGAGCGCGGGCATCTCGGTGAACGGCCGGCCGACGCACAGCTTCTCGAAGCCGCGAAACTGCGTGATGTGCAGCCGCGCGTCGTCGGCGTAGCCGGCCTCGTCGAGGTGGATCGTTATCTTCGCGTGGCCCTCGATCCGCGTGACCGGGTCGATCAGTATCTGTCGCGACATGGCGTGTATCTCCGATCGTGATTGGGACTTGGGGCTTGGGGGGACTTGGGGCTTGGGACTTGGGGCTTGGGGCTTGGGACTTGGGGCTTGGGGCTTGGGGCTTGGGGCTTGGGACTTGGGGCTTGGGACTTGGGACTTGGGGCTTGGGTTGTCACATTCCTAGCCCCTGACCCCTGACCCCTAGCCCCTGACCCCTGACCCCTAGCCCCTGACCCCTGACCCCTGGCCTCGCCTCAGGCGCCGAACCGCGTCAGCGCGCCCACATCCGGTATCCGGCCGTCGAGCAGGTCGCTGAGCACGGCGAAGATCGTGTCGGCCGAGGGCGGGCAGCCGGGCACGAACACGTCCACCGCGACGACACTGTGCACCGGGCGGACGCGCGGCAGCAGCGCCGGGATAACCTGGTTGGGCGTCTGCGCGCCGTGGGTGGCGGTATCGTAGTAGGCGTGCCGGAGCACCTCGTCCACGCTGAAGATATTGCGCATCCCCGGCACGTTCGCCATCACCGCGCAGTCGCCGAGCGAGACCAGCGTGGTGGTGTGCGCGCGGACGTGGCGGATCTTCGCCAGGTCGTCCTCGTTGCTGACTGATCCCTCGACCAATGTTATGTCGACCATATCTGGAAAGATCTTGGCGTCGACCAGCGGGCTATAGACCAGGTCGGCCCGCTCGAGCAGCGCGATCAGCCGGTCGTCGATGTCCAGCAGCGACATATGGCAGCCCGAGCAGCCGTCGAGCCAGACGGTCGCAAGTGTCGGTTTGCTCATTGGCGTCGCTCCCGCATATCGGCCAGGTAGGTCAGGAACTGGCGCTTGCGCACCATCTCGGACACCGCGCGGCCCTTCTCGAACAGCGCGCCGGTCGGGCAGACCTGCACGCACTTGCCGCAGCTGGTGCAGGTATCCGAGGTGCCCCAGGGGTCCTCCAGGTCGGTCACCACGCGCGCCTCGACGCTGCGGCCCATGACATCCCAGGTGTGCGCGCCCTCGACCTCGTCGCACACGCGCACGCAGCGCGTGCACAGCACGCAGCGGTTGTGGTCGATCGCGAAGCGCTCGTGCGAGGCGTCGACCGGCAGCGTCGGGAAGCGGTAGGGCATGTCGACGTGGGTCAGGCCGAGCGACTGCGCCAGGCCCTGCAACTCGCAGCGCCCATTCGCGACGCAGACCGAGCA
This sequence comes from Candidatus Ribeiella danica, assembly GCA_016717335.1. Lineage (GTDB taxonomy): Bacteria > Chloroflexota > Chloroflexia > Chloroflexales > Roseiflexaceae > Ribeiella > Ribeiella danica. Next base: position 175,043 of record JADKFS010000019.1, on the reverse strand, counting down.
GACGTGATTGCGCTCGGCGAACAGCAGCTCGACGATCGCGCGACGGTCGGCCAGCAGCTGCGCGGAGGCGGTGACCACCTCCATGCCCTCCTCGACCCGGGTGGTGCAGGCGGGCATCAGCCCTCGGCGGCCCTTGATCTCGACCAGGCACAGCCGGCAGGCGCCGGCGGTCGAGATTCCCTCGAGCGCGCAGAGCGTCGGGATCGGGATGCCGTGCTCGCGCGCGACCTCCAGGATCGTATCCTCCGGCCGGGCGGCGACGTCGCGCCCGTCGATTTTTAGCGTCTTAACGGCCATACGTTCTCTTTCTAACGGACGTACGCAGTCGGCGTTCTTTGCCCCTCCCCCTACCCCCGCCCCTGCCTGGGGCGGGGGTTTCTTTTTCGTGGGTGTGGCGCGGCGCCACACCCACGAACGATCTTCCCCCGCTCCCCGCGGGGGAGCGGGGGGAAGGGGGGTGAGAGGGCGCGACCGCGTACATCCTGTTTTTACGGCAGTGCCATCCTAATGGGCCGGGCCGTCGTTCGATTGGAGCAGCGCCAGGTACTCGTGCCGAAACGAGTGCAGCGTGCTGAGTACCGGGTTCGGCGCCGACTGGCCCAGCCCGCACAGGCTGGTGCGCCTGACGAGCGAGCAGAGCCGCTCCAGCAGCGCCAGGTCGGCCAGGCTGGCGGTGCCTGCGACAATCGCGCTGAGCAGATCGTACATCTGGGCGGTGCCGACGCGGCACGGGATGCACTTCCCGCACGACTCCTCTTTGCAGAAGCCCATGAAGTAGCGCGCGACCTCGACCATGCTGGTGCGCTCGTTCAGCACGACCACGCCGCCGGAGCCCATAAATGTCCCGGCCGCCACCAGCGAGTCGTAGTCGATCGACATGTCGAGCCCGTCGGCCGCGATGCAGCCGCCCGACGGCCCGCCCAGCTGGACGGCCTTGAAGCTATGGCCGTCGGCGATGCCGTCGCCAATCTCGAAGATCAGCTCGCGCAGCGTCGTGCCCATCGGCACCTCGACCAGCCCGGTGTGGGCGACATCGCCGGCGAGGGCGAAGACCTTGGTGCCGGTGCAGTGCGGCAGGCCGATCCCCGCGAACCAGGCGCCGCCGCTGCGCACGATCGGCGGGATGTTCGCGATCGTCTCGACGTTGTTGATCAGCGTCGGCGCGCCCCACAGGCCCTGGTCGGCCGGGTAGGGCGGCCGCGGGCTGGGCACGCCGCGCCGGCCCTCGATCGCCGCGATCAGGGCAGTCTCCTCGCCGCAGACGAACGCGCCCGCGCCGATGCGCAGCTCGACGTCGAAGTTGAAGGTGGTGTCGCCGATCTGCTGGCCGAGCAGCCCGACCTTTCTGGCCTGGTGGATGGCGGCGCGCATGCGCTTGATCGCCAGCGCGTAGGCGTTGCGGATATAGATGTAGCCGGTGCTCGCGCCGACGGCGTAGCCGGCGAGCGCCATGCCCTCGAGCAGGCGGTGCGGGTCGCTCTCGACGATCTGGCGGTCCATGTAGGCGCCGGGGTCGCCCTCGTCGGCGTTGCAGATCACGAACTTGCGTGGCCCGTCGGCCTTCGACACCGTGGTCCACTTCAGGCCGGTCGAGTAGCCCGCGCCGCCGCGGCCGCGCAAGCCGCTGCGGGTGACCTCGCCGATCACCTCCTGCGGCGTCATGGTCGTCAGCGCCTGGAGCAGCGCCGCGTAGCCGCCGGCGGCGATGTACGACTCGATCCGCTCGGGGTTGATCTTCCCGGCGTGCTCGAGCACGACCTTGCGCTGGCGCACGAAGAACGGCAGGTCGGACGCCAGCACCAGGTGCTCGACCGGCGGGCCGTCGAGCCGATCGACGATCCCCGCGGCGTCGTCGGGCGTCACCTTGTGGTAGAGGGTCGGCGCGACGTCGTCGAGCGGGCTGCCCGCCGTGACGGCGACCAGCGGGCCGACCGCGCACAGCCCCTGGCAGCCGACGCTGCCGACGTGGCAGCGGGCGTGCAGGCCGCGCTCTTTAATAGTGTGCTCCAGCGCATCCGCGACGGCCTGGCGGCCGGCGGTGAGGCAGGAGCTCGATGCGCAGACGCCAATGTGGTGGCTGAACCGGCGCAGGTGCTTGTGCTCCCGCGCGGCGATGTCGGCATGCTCGTCAGGATTCATGGCTCGTCCAGCTCTCTATGCGTTCAATCGTCCGCGCGGCCGTCAGCCGTCCGACCACCTCGCCGTCGAAGGTGCCGGCCGGCGCCATGCCGCACGAGGCCAGGCAGCGCACCGTCGTCAACGTCACCGTCCCATCCTCGGTCTTGCCGCCCGGCTGCACGCCCAGCGCCGCGGCAACCTCGTCGAACACCGCCTGCGCGCCGCGAATCTGGCAGGCCGTGCCCAGGCAGATCGCGCAGGCGTGCGTCGCCGCGCTCGACTGGATCGCGAAGCTCGGCGAGAAGGTGACGACCGCGTAGACCTGGCTGAGCGGCAGCCGCAGCGAGGCGGCCAGGTAGCGCAGGCTCTGCCGATCGATGTAGCCGAACGAGTCCTGGACCGTGTGCAGCGCCTCAAGCAGCGCGTCGGGGCGGTAGCCGTGGCGGCGCAATGTCGCCCCGACAATGCGCCAGCGCTTGTCCTCCGAAGGTGGAGAGATAGGCAAGGCTTGCATAGCGTTGTTCTCGCGTTCGTATGCTTGAAGAGGTGATGATACTCAATAATGCGCCACTCAAACGTTAAAGAGTGACTACTTTTAGGTTGTCATGCGACAACCCCACCCCCTGCCCGCGCCCCCACGCGTGCGCAGGGGGTGGAGCAGGTTTCTTTCAAGCTCATTCTAGTGGGCAGCCGGCCCTCTCCCCCCTGCCCCCCTCTCCCGAGCGGGAGAGGGGGTATCATTCTGGCAGCAGGGTGCGGGCGCTATGCGCCCGCACCCTGCTGCCAAGAGTCTGCCCCCTCCCCTGTTAGGGGAGGGGGCAAGGGGGTGGGGTCATTATGGGCCTTGCCATGCCGTAAACACAACAACTGCCCCATAGGGCTGGCGACGAAAGTCGCCAGGAAACTATGCGCGGAGCGCTTTCCAGAGGGCCTCGGGGCGGATGGGGATCTCGTCGACGCGCACGCCGATGGCGTCGCGCACGGCGTTGGCCAGCGCCGCCGCGCCGGCGGTGATCGGCGGCTCGGCGATACCGCGCGCGCCAAACGGCCCGTGCGGCGAAGGATTCTCCACCAGGATGACCTCGACCTGCGGCACCGTGTCGAACTTGGGGATATCGTAGTCCATGAAGCTGCCGGTCAGCAGCTGGCCGTAGTCGTCGTAGACCATCGCCTCGTGCAGGCCCCAGCCGACGCCCTGGACCACGCCGCCGTGGATCTGGCCGGTCGCCATCAGCGGGTTGAGCGCGAAGCCGACGTCCTGCACGGCGACATAGCTGAGCGGCCGGACCTCACCGGTGTCGCGGTCGACCTCGACCCGCGCCAGGTGGACGACAAAGCCCGGCGCGTTTTCTTTGACCGCCGCGCGCCCGTCCGCGACGATCGGGCCGGGGCCGCCGGCCGTGCTCTCGGCCTGCTCGGCCAGATCGCCGAATGAGACCGCGCGCGAGGGCAGGCCCTTGACCATCACCTGGCCGTCCTTGACCTCCAGATCCTCGGGCGCGGCCTCGAAGTGGTCGGCGGCCACGTCCAGCAGCCGCCGGCGCGCCTCGCGCGCAGCCGCCGCGACAGCCCCCGCCACGCTGTAGGTGGTCTGGCTGCCGCCGCTGGCCGGGCCGTACGGGCCGCTGTGCGTGTCGCCCTGGACGATCTCGACCTGCTCGGGCGCGACGCCCAGCACCTCGGCGGCGACCAGCACCAGGCTGCTGTTCACGCCCGAGACGTCGACCGAGCCGAGCTGGATCTTGACCGTCCCGTCGGTGTCAACGCGGCAGACCGACGAGGCCGGCGACATGCCGGTGGGCCAGCCGCCGATCGCGATGCCGACGCCCTCGACATAGCGAGGTTCAGCGCCAGAGGAGGAGGCGTTCTTCATTCCCCCTGCGCTCGCTGTGGCATTCGCCCGGCGGTCGCGCCAGGCTGGGTGCTCGCGGAGGCGCTCCAGGCACTGCCGCAGCCCGATGTCCTCGGGCCAGGGGTCGCCGTTGCCCATCGGGTCGCCGCCCTCGACGGCGTTCTTGAGGCGAAACTCCAGCGGGTCGATCCCCAGCTCGCGCGCCATATCGTCGACGTTCGACTCGATCGCGAAGGTGGCCGACGGCGCGCCGGGCGCCCGGTAGGCGCCGGCCTGCGGCTTGTTCGTGAACACCTCGTAGCAGTCGATCTTGATGTTCGCGCACTTATAGTAGCCGCCGAGCAGCGTGCCGATGATCCCGCCCAGCGTGAACGGGAACACGCCGTTGTCCATCGTCACGCGCGCCTGGATGGCGGTGATCGTGCCGTCCTTGCGGGCGCCGGTCTTCAGCTCGAACACGCCGCCGGGCGAGGGCATAGTCGTCAGAAAATCTTCGGAGCGCGTCAGCACCAGGCGCACCGGCCGGCCCAGCGCCACCGCCGCGGCCGCTGCAAGCGACTCGATCATGCCGTACTTGGCGCCGAAGGCCCCGCCGACGGTCATCGGCACCACGCGCACCTTGCGCTTCGGCAGCCCGAGCAGGCGCGCCACCTCGTCGCGCACGATGAACTGGCCCTGGGTGCTCACGTACAGCGTCACCCCGCCGCCGACCGGGTCCGGCTCGGCCACCACCGCGCAGGGCTCCATATAGGTCTGGTGGACGATCGGCGTGCGGTAGACCCGCTCGACCACCGCGTCGGCGTCGGCGAAGCCGCGCCCGACGTCGCCGCGCGCGTAGTGCTTCTCAGCGTGGACGTTCGAGCGCCGCTGGTCGCGCTCCTCGACCTTCTTCTCGGTCGCGGTGTGCGCGGCGGTCAGGTCGACGCCCTCTTTCGGCAGGCCGTCCGGCCAGATCACCGGCGCGTCGTCGGCGGCGGCCCGCAGCAGGTCGACCGCGGCCGGCAGCTGCTCGTACTCGACCACCACCAGGTCGGCGGCGTCGCGCGCGGCGGCCTCGCTCTCCGCGACGACCAGCACGACCGGCTGGCCGCGGAAGACCACCCGCTCCTTCGCCAGCACGGCGCTGTGGCGCGAGTTGATCGCGCGATCGCGGGTGGGCAGATCGTTGGCCGCCAGCACCGCGACGACGCCAGGCAGCTGGCGCGCCGCGTCGGCGTCGACCGACACGATCCGCGCGTGGGCGTAGGGGCTGAGCACCGGGCGGGCGTGCAGCATGCCCGGCAGGCTGACATCCGCGGCATAGCGCGCGCGGCCGGTGACCTTCTCCATCCCGTCGATCGACTTGCGCTCCTTGCCCAGAACCTGGTAGGCGTCATGATCCGGCTGCGGCATAAGATCTCCTCCACATGGGTTTGGCTCGCTCGTGTGAGAGCAATATTGTACACGAGTTCCGGCTCTACCGGCGGAAGCAAGCCGCATACCATCACATGTGCTCGTTTGAGTACACCCCACCCCCAACCCCCGCCCCTGCCAGGGGCGGGGGCTAGCTTCTTGGCATCTGCGTGCGGTCGCAGTGCGACCGCACGCAGATGCCAGAATACTTCCCCCTCTCCCAAAGGGAGAGGGGGAAGGGGGTGAGGGGAAACATCCACCGCGTGAACGCTCATTATTTGTTCAACCAGGCTACTTCCGCTATACTAGCTGCCGGTGTACCGACCGTACACTCGTCGACAGCTGCTCACGAGGAATCTACCGCACTATGGCACAAACCCTGCGCATTGCGACCCTGCTCGTCGCGATCACGACGCTCTTGACCGCCTGCGCCAGCTCGGCCGCGCAGGCCACCGCCCCCTCGCCCGTCGCGCTGCCGACCGCCGCGGCGACAGCGGCGCCCACAGTGGCGCCCACCTCTGCCCCCCAGCCGACCGCCATCCCGACCTTGGCGAAGGATGTGCAGGTGGCCGGCGTCGACGTCGGCGGGCTGACCGAGGCGGACGCGCGGCAGAAGCTCGAGCAGGCGCTCCAGCCGCTGCTGCTCCCGCTCGAGATCGTCGCCGGCGACGCGCGGCTCGCGCTCGCGCCGGGTGACATTGGCCTGGAGCTGCCGATCGCGGACATGCTGGCCGAGGCCGGCGCGGCGCAGCCCGGCGCGCAGGTCGAGCTGAAGATCGCCTACGACGCCGCGAAGCTGCGCGCGCAGCTCGACCGGCTGTCGCAGGATCTCGGCGCGCAGGCGCCCGCGATCTCGGTGCTGGGCAGCACCAGCCCGATCTCGCGCAGCTTCGCGCTGGCCGGCGGCGACTCGCTCGACCTCGACGCCGCGGCCGGGCAGATCGACGAGCGGCTGCACGCGCTCGGCGGCGCCCGGCGGGTCACGCTCGCGCTTGGCAGCGCTGCCAGGCCCACGCCGGACCAGCTCCAGGAGCAGGTCGCGCAGATGGCCAAGGCCTGGGGCGGCGTCGCCGGCGTCTACGTCTACGATCTGGCCGGCGGCCAGGAGATCGCCAGCGTGAACAAGAGCACCGTCTTCTCGGCCGCCAGCACGATCAAGGTGGGCATCCTGCTCAACGCGTACGCGCACGTCGACTCGTTCACGGCCAAGCAGGAGCAGGCGCTCAAGAGGATGATCGTCGACAGCGACAACATCGCGGCCAACACGATCCTGGCGGCGTCCGTCGGCGGGGCCGGCACCGAGGACGCGCTGCGCGGCGCGGAGCAGATGAGCGCCATGATGAGCGGCCTGGGGCTCACGCACACCTACCTGTACGTGCCGTTCGAGGCGACCGAGTACCTGGCGCAGCGCAAGCTCAAGTACAAGCTCGGCCCGAAGCGCGACGGCGAGCCGCCCTACACCGACTCCGGCCGCGCGCTGCGCACGACGCCGGCCGAGATGGCGCAGATCTACCTGATGATCGACCAGTGCGCCGGCGGGAAGGGCGTGCTGCTTGACAAGTTCGCGGACCACCTGAGCGCCAAGCGCTGCCAGGAGATGCTCGACCGACTGCAGAAGAACGGCGACGCCAAGCGCATGCGCGGCGGCCTGCCCGCCGATGTCCGCGTCGAGCACAAGAGCGGCTGGATCGACGATATGCAGGCCGACGCGGGCATCGTGCGCTCGCCCGGCGGCGATTTCTTGATCGCGATCTACCTCTACAAGGCCAGCAGCACGCCGCTGCCCGACAAGGCCTTCCTGCCGACGCTGGCCGGCTTCGCGCGGCTGGTGTACTCGTACTATAATCCCGTCCCCCTAAAGCAGTGACAAGGTGAGGGGGCGACAGGTGAAGCCAAGCCGCCTCTCACCCTGTCACCCTGTCACCCTGTCACCTTGTCATCTTGTCACGCCGAGGAGGCCAAAGATGCCCGAGCTACCTATCCGCCGCATGATCCTGTACAAGCACGGGGTCGGCTACTTCGAGCGGCGCGGCAGCGTGAGCGGCACGGAGCTGCGGCTCAGCTTCCCGCGCGCAGCGATGGACGACGTGCTGAAGAGCCTGGTCGCGCTGGACCTTGGCGACGGCCAGATCCACGGGGTCGACTTCGAGACGCCCGAGGACCGCGCGGCGCAGATCGCGCGCGGCTCCATCCACCTCTCCGACGACCGCAGCCTGCTCGACCTGCTGCGCGACCTGCGCGGCCGGCGGGTGCGTCTGTGGCTTGAGGACGCGCCGCGCGACGAGCCGCGCAAGAGCTTCGGCCTGGGCGGGCGCAAGAGCGAGCCGCGCGACCAGGCCGAGGCCGGCGGCGTGACCGCGCCCGAGATGCCGCCACCCACGCGCGCCCAGGAGGGGCTGGTGATCGGCGTCGACCTCGAGGAGAAAGAGCAGCTGCGCGCGCCGATGGTCTCGCTCTACCAGGCCGACGGCAGGCAGGTGCGGATGTTCAACATCCGCGATGTCAAGCGGGTCGAGCTGCTGGACGACCGCTCGGCCGAGGACCTGACCTACTTCCTGCGCGCGGCCCAGAGCGAGGAGGACCGCCGCGCCGCGACGCTGCGGCTCTCGGACGGCGAGCACGAGCTGCTGGTCGGCTACATCGCCCCCGCGCCGGCCTGGCGGGTGAGCTACCGCGTCCTCTTCGAGAAGGATGAGCGCGGAAGGATGAAGGATGAAGAGTCGCCGGCAAGCCCTGAGACAGCTCAGAGCGCCCCTGGAAGCAATGAATCTTTCATCCTTCCTCCTTCCTCCTTCTGCCTTCTCCAGGGCTGGGGCCTGTTCGACAACCAGCTCGACGAGGACCTGGACGACGTGACACTGACGCTGGTCGCCGGCATGCCGGTCTCGTTCCGCTACCGGCTGTACGAGCCGCACACGCCCGAGCGGCCGCTGGTGACCGACGAGGAGCGCACGGTGACGGGGCCGATCGAGTTCCTGGGCGGGATGCCCGCGCCCCCTCCCGCCGCGCCCGCGCCGATGATGACCCGCTCGATGCCAATGGCGATGAAGCGGTCGGCCATGGCGCTCGCGGCCGACGAGCCCGCGACCAGCCGGCTCTCGATGGACATGCTCGAGTCCTCGACCGCGCCCGCGAGCGTCGGCGAGGAGCGCGGCGCGCTGTTCCAGTATCGCGTGGCGCACCCGGTCAGCGTCGCGCGCGGCCAGTCGGCCATGGTGCCGATCGTCGCGCAGCGGCTGGGCGGGCGCAAAGAGCTGCTGTACAACGGCCAGAAGCTGGCGAAGCACCCGGTCGCCAGCTTGCGGATGCACAACGAGACCGGGCTGACGCTGGAGCGCGGGCCGGTGACGGTGCTCGAGCAGGGCGACTACGCCGGCGAGGCGGTGCTGCCGTTCACGCGCACCGGCGGCGAGCTGATCGTGCCCTACGCGGTCGAGCTGGGCATCAGCGTGCAGGAGCAGCCTGGCTACGAGCGCGTGATCAGCGGGATCGGCGTGCGCGACGAGTACCTGCAGATCCAGGAGTGGGACGTCCGCCACATGCTCTACCGCGTCCACAGCACGCTCCCCACGGCGGCCGAGCTGACGATCGAGCAGGCGCTGCTGCCGGGCTACGAGCTGTCCGACACGCCCGCGCCGGCCGAGCAGGCGCAGGGCCAGGCGCGCTGGGCCGTGAGCTGCGCGCCCAACGCCGAGACGAGCTTCGCGGTGCACCAGCGCACGCTGACGAGCCGGGTCGAGCGGGTGCGCGGCGTCTCGCCACAGCAGCTGGGCGAGTTCCTGAAGGGCCGCTACCTGGACGAGGCGACCTTCAAGGCGCTGGCGGGCGTGCTGGAGATCTACGGCCAGATCGAGGCCCACCAGCGCCGGCTGGCCGAGATCGAGCGCGACCGCAGCCAGATCTACAAGCAGCAACAGCAGATCCAGGGCAGCCTGGGGCCGCTCGGCCGCGAGGGCGAGGAGGGGGCGCTGCGCACGCGCTACGTGGCGACGCTGGGCAAGCTGGAGGATCGCCTGGCCGAGCTGAGCGACGAAGAGGGCCGCATCAACGGCGAGATCGCGCGGCTGGAGCAGGAGGCGAGGCAGCGCCTTGCGGCGCTGGCGCCCCGATAGCTGGCGCGTGCGCTTGGCGTTGCAGGCCCTCACCCCCCTACCCTCCTCTCCCAGGCCTGGGAGAGGAGGGTATTTTTCCGGCATCGGGGTCGGTCGCTACGCGACCGACCCCGATGCCGAAAATCCCTCCCCCGCCCTGGCAGGAGCGTGGCCTCCCGCAGGGACCTTACTGATCGCGCAGCGCCACGAGCTGCGCGGCGAGCTGGCCCAGGATCGGGAACTCGTCGCCCCAGCCCGCCTCGGCATCCTCCAGGAACTCGCCCATGGCCCGGCTGCCGGCGCGCTGGTAGGCCAGCGCCTGGGCCAGCATCTCGACCCGGTCGAGCCCTTTGACCAGGCGGGCCTCGCGGCTGCCGCCGCAGGCGTACTCCTCCCACAGCGCGATCTGCTCGACCCCGCCCGGCAGCCCGGCCAGCAGCTGCTCGAGCGCGCGCCGCTCGGCGGCGTGCTTGTGGTCTGCACCGATCAAAAGCCGCGCCGAGGCGGGCAGGTCGCCCAGCAGCGTCTCCGCCATGTCGTGCAGCAGCGCGATCGCCAGCAGCTTGCCGCGGTCCAGCCCCTCCACCGCGCCGCCGACGAACAGGGCCAGCGCCGCGACGCCGAAGGTGTGCTCCGCGATGCTCTCGGGGCGGGCGACGCCGCGCTGCAGCCAGCCGGTGCGCGGCAGCAGCTTGAGGGTGAGGAGCTGCGCGTAGAGGCCGAGCAGGTCACGCCCGATTGTGTCATGCATCTTTGCGCCCCCTTATTTGAAGGAGGCGCATTATCACACGCCTGCGCGGCGCGTGTCAACCGGGGCTGCGCCCCCGGCCCCCGCCTGCTGGCCGTGCCGACGGCCTGCGTGATTCTTCCGGGGCGCTGCGCCCCCGGCCCCGCTCCGGCAAATCAGGCTGTCTCCATTTCAATGCCAGTGGCGGATGCCTCGCACCATTCGAGCATGGCCCATCGAGCATGGCCTGTGCACATCCTGGCGCGCCTGGATTCAGCCAGGCATGCACGCCAAGCATTGCACGTGAGGCAGCATCTTTTTTGGGGTCCAGGGGCGCGCAGCCCCCGACCGCGGCGCAGCGGCTCAGAAGGGCCAGCGCCAGCCGCCCGGCACGAAGGCGCCGCCCCACGGCTGCCACCCAGGATCGGCGGGCGTGCGCCAGGCCACCGCGCGCGCGGCGGTGTCGTAGCGCGTGACGGCGCCGTGCGTGTAGTTCAGGCCAAACAGCGCTCCGCCCGCCCCAGCGACGGCGTGGTGCTGGTCGTGGTCGGGGTCGATCCGCGCGACCGTGGCGAGCGTGCCGCCGTCGATCAGCTCGACCCCACCCTGCGCCCCATCGCCGCGCGGGATGGCGATCTGGCCGGTATCGAGCAGCGCCATGTCCCACGGGCTCGGGCCGCCGTCGAGGATGACTGGCGCGTCGGAGGCGCCGCCGCGGTCCAGCCGCCAGAGCGCCGGCTGCTCGCCATCGCCGGCGCGCGTCAGCAAGACGTAGATCGACCGCCCGTCGCGGCTCAGCGCCAGCCAGCCCGAGCGCGCCCCGCTGGGCGGCGCGAGCGCCTGCGAGGTCGCGGCGCCCGCCGGGACCTCGATCGTCCAGAGCCGCGCCTGGCGCTGATCGAGCGCGAACAGCGTCCGCCCGTCCGGCGAGATCGCGAGCGCGTTCGGCGCCTGGCCGATCTCGTACGTGCGCGCAGGCGTAAGCCCCGAAGCGTCGAGCGCCAGCGCGGTGACGTTGCCCGGCTGCGCCACGTACAGCCGCGCGCCGCTCGCGTCCAGCGCCATGCCCGACTCGGCTGGGAATGGGCGCGGCGCGCTCCAGCGCTCGGCCGGCTGGAAGGCGCGCGGGTCCACCGCGACGATCGACTGCTTGAGCATGACGTACAGCCGGTCGCGCACTCGGTCGTAGACGACGCCGGTCGGCAGCTCGCCGATTGGGAGTACGCCCAGCCGCGTGCCGTCGGCGGGATCGAGCATCACTAGCTGCCCGGCCTGCCTATCGGTCACGAACAGCCTATCGGGGAAGCGGCCCGCCGTCCCGCGGCTCGACACGCCGATCAGCAGCGCGAACAGCAGCAGAGCGGCCGCGGCGCCGGCGAGCGTGAGGCCGCGGGCCAGCCAGCCAGCGCCGGGCCGCCGCCGCAGCCGGGCGCGCACCGCCGCGCGCACGTCGGGCGCCGCTCCGGCGGAGGAGAGCGCCGTCGTGATCCGGCGCGCGTCGCCGCGCAGCCGCTCCAGGCGCGCCGCGCAGGCGGCGCAGGTCAGCAGATGGGCTCGCAGCGCGGCGCGATCGTCGGGGCCAAGCGCATCGTCGAGGTAGGCCGCAAGCTGTCGTATGTCAGGGTGCATCGTCGTCCTCCCCGGCGCCATACGCGGCGCGGAACGCGGCGCGTCCGCGGCTGATCCGCATCCGCACCGCGCCCTCGGTGACCTGGAGCAGCTTGGCGACCTCGGCGTAGGAGAAGCCCGCGACCAGGTGCAGCAGCAGCGGGGCGCGCAGCTGCACCGGCAGGCTCGCCAGCGCCTCCTCGACCAGCGCGGCCTCGACGGCGCCGCGCTCGGGGTGGGCGGCGCCGGCGTGCTGGCCGAACGATAGCGGCAGCCAGCTGATCAGCCGGCGCCGGCGCAGCGCCGAGTAGGCCTGGTTGTGCGCGATCCGGTAGAGCCAGCTGCGCAGCAGGCCGGGGGTGCCCAGGCTGCCGATCGAGCGGAACGCGCGCAGGAAGGTCTCCTGCAGCAGATCGCGCGCCAGCTCCTGGTCGCCGACCAGGCCGCGCAGGTAGCGAAACAGCGGCGCCTGGTAGCGCGCGACCAGCAGCTCGAAGGCGCCGTCGTCGCCGGCGCGGATGCGCGCGACCAGCAGCGCATCGGCGTCGTCGTGCTCGGCACTGGCGGCGCTGGCCTCACCCACGATCGTTAGCCCCCGTACCATGGTGACATCCGGCCTCATCATACCATCTGCGAGAAGGATGAAGGACGAAGGACGAAGGATGAAGGACGAAGACCGAACGCCGAACGTTGAACGCTGAACGCTGAAAGACACTCTGTCATCTTGTCATCTTGTCATCTTGTCATCTTGTCACCCGGTCACCTTGTCACCGGGCCCAAGCCCCAAGCCCCAAATCCCAAGCCACCCGGTCACCCTCTGGCCGCACGCCCCGCCGTGCTACTTCGTGCCAGTCTTCAGGAAGGCGATCAGCGCATCGATCTCATCCGGCGCGAGCCCGAGGTTGGGCATGTTCGTCCCGGGCTTGACCGCCGGAGGATCCTTCAGCCAGCGGCGCAGGTAGTCGGCGTCCCAGCGGTAGGTCGAGAGATCGGGCGCCGCCCACATGCCGCCGAAGTCGCCCGACTGCGCGATCGCGGCGTGGTGGTGGCATCGGTCGCACCCTTTGGCCAGGAAGAGCGCTCTGCCGTAGGCGGCATCGGCCTGCGGATCGGCGGTGGGCGCGCTCGTCGGCGGCGCAATCGTGGGCGCGAGCGCCTGCGCGGCAGGCGCGGCAGGCGCCGGCAGCGCCGAGGCCAGCAGCATCGCCAGGCCGATCGCGCCGAGGGCGAGGCTAAGCTTTGTCATGATGTCCCCCTTGTGAGGCAGTATGACTCGAAGCCGATCGACGATGGACGATACTGGCGCACGCGGTTATCGTCCATCGCCGATCGTCGAGCAGCCGCGGCTACGCGACCCGCCGTCGGAACACGCCGCGCTGTGTGGCCAGCGCCAGGCCCAGCGCCGCAAGCAGCAGCGCAACGCCGCCCCAGCGCAGCGCCGCCACGCTCAGGCCCAGGATGCCCACCGGCGCGGCAGGCTCCGGCGGCGCGACCGGAGCGGGCGCGGCGGGCTGCTGGGCCACCGCGGCCGGCAGCACCGTCAGAGGCGCCATCTTCGTGCCCTCGAACGGCTCCGGCGCGATCTCCCACTCCCAGACGCCGTCGCTCGGGAAGCTGACGTCGACCACGAAGTGGCCGACCGCGCCCTCCTGCCGCGCGTCCGCCCGCACCGCCTGCGTGGTGCCCTGCTTCGTCGCCAGCAGATAGGGCGAGACGTCGTTGATCGGCGTCTTGCCGTGCTGCCGCACCATAAAGCCGAGGTGCAGCGTCTCGCCCGCGCGCGCCTCCCTGGGCAGCGTGTCGAGCGTCACAATCGCCCAGCCGCCGGCCAGCGCCGGCGCCGCGAGCGCCAGCAGCGCCGCAAGCGTCAGCGTGAGTGTGAATAGCGACCGTCGGAACATGGCTTCCTCCTTGTGCACTAAGCTTTGCCCACTTCAATCATTCGCGCGATTGCATAGTATGACGCGGGGGCGACCCTTATCCTCACGAGGAAAAGCTTATCCTTGCCGGTCGCCAAACCTGAGAATCACCTGATAAATTGATGACTTGACAACACGATCGTCCTGGCTATAATGCAAATCAGCATGGAAGAAACTGATAGACACGGGCGCCATGCTCCGCCCCTGTGGAATCCACCACGTGCGTGGACACAGCGCCGGGCAGTCGCGCGCTCGCGGACAACCAGGATCCCTGCTGCTCCTCGCGGACAGAGTACGCCGTGCCGGTGTGTCTGCCCCTGCACTTCACTTAGTGCCCCTAAAAATCCGAACCCCGCCTCTTTTCGTGGCCCCGAAAATCCGATCTCCTCGGAAGAAACTGCCCGCACTCGGCCATGGTCCCCGCCGAGGGCGCGCCTGATGTTTGCTTTTATGAGAGGAAGAAAGCGTGTCTCATATACGACGCCTCCTTGCAGCGGCGTCCCTCGTCATCCTTCTCTTTGCCGCCACGCCCGCTGCACCAGTCGGCGCCAAGGACGAACCGTCGTCCGCGCCAACCTATACGGTGTTCGCTACACGTGAGGGAATGGTCGGGCACCGCACCGCTAACGGCCACCGCATCAAGAAGCGCGACCGCTTCGTGGCGCTGCCATCCTGGAGCGCGCTCGCGAGCGACGGCGGCTCCGAATTCCAGGTCCGCGTCACCTACCGCGACCACAGCGTCGTGCTGCCGGTCTGGGATGTCGGCCCCTGGAACACCCACGACGACTACTGGTCGCCCCAGCGCCGCTACGGCGACCTGGAGGTTGGCCGGCCCATGGCCCACGCCGCCTATCACGACAAGTACAACCGCGGCCGCGACGAGTTCGGCCGCCGCGTAAGAATGCCCAACGGCATCGATATCGCCGACGGCGCGTTCTGGGATGACCTGGGGATGACCCAGGGCGACTGGGTGCAGGTGACGTTCCTCTGGATGGGATCGGACCCCGGCCCGGCCCAGGACGCCCCCGTTGGCGCGGGGCCGGCCCCGGCCGAGCCGGGCGCCGTCGTGGTGGACGACGGGAGTGACGGCTACAGCGGCGAGGCCGCCGTGAAGTGGTACGACGCGAGCTGCGGCTTGAACGGCCGGCACGCCTGGACCTTTGGGACGCCTGATCCAGGGCAGAGCGAGAATCGCGCGCGCTGGACCGCCAAGCTGCCGGGTGCGGGCTTCTACGAGGCGCTGGCCTACATCCCGCCCTGCGGCCGGCCGGCGACTCAGTCCGCGCACTACCGCGTCGCGCACGACGGAGCTGCGCGCGACATCGCCGTCGACCAGAGCGCCGCGGGCGGCGCGTGGATCTCGCTCGGGATCTACCAGATCGCCGACACAGCGGTGGCGGTGGAGCTGAGCGACGTGACCGGGGACGACGGGCGCGCCGTGCGCTTCGACGCCGTCAAGTGGCTGCCGCGCAGCGACAGCGCCCCGCCCGACGCGCGCGTCGCCGAGGCGGGCAGGCAGCCCGACGGCAGCTTCCTGGTGCGCTGGGGCGGCTCCGACGATGTGAGCGGGATCGCCGCCTTCGACGTGCAGGTGCGCAAGCTGCCCGACGGCGGCTGGGCCGACTGGCAGTCCGGCGCCACCGTACTGCAGGCGGCGTTCGTCCCGCCGGGGCCGGGCGGCTACGCCTTCCGCGCCCGCGCGCGCGACTGGCTCGGCCACCAGCAGCCCTGGCGCGAGGCCGACGACGTGCAGATCCAGGTCGGGCCATGACTTGGAGGAGCGCCTGCCTTTTCTCGTTATGACGTGTGAAACACAGAGCGGGAGACGCCTTCGAGGCATCTCCCGCTCTTACACTTCCCGCTTCCCCCGCCCGACGTCAGCGGCGCTCGATCCGGATGTCGCCGCTGGTGGTGCTGATGTTCAGCGTCGCCCCGCCGTCGCCGGCTACGCCGCTGAGCGCTCCGCGGCTGGTCGCGCCGCCGCTCAGGTCGAACTCGCTCTCGAGATCGCCGCTGACGGTGCTGGTCTCCAGCCGGAAGCCGCTCTCGGCCGGCAGCCGTAGCCGCACCTCGCCGGAGATCGAGCTGATCTGATTCGCGCCACCCCGCGCCAGGCTGCCGTCGTACCGAATCCCGCCGCTGGTCGTCGCGACCGTGAGCCGGCCATCGCGCGCGTCGGCGGCCGAGATGTCGCCCGAGACGGAGCCGAGGTCGAGCGCGCCCCCCACGCCGCTCAGATCGATCTCGCCGCTGGTGGTCTTGACGGCCGCGCCGTCGACCTTGCCATCCTCCAGCTTCACGTCGCCGCTGATCGAGGTCACGCTCAGCTGGCCCGCGACGTCGTTCAGCCGCACCTCGCCGCTGGTCGTGCCGACCGTCAGGCCGCCGGCCAGGTCTTCGGCGCGCACGTCGCCGCTGACCGTGCTGAGCGCGACGGCGCCGCCAAGCCCCACGACATCGATCTCGCCGCTGGCGGTCTTGATGTCTGCCTGCGCGGCGTCCGGCACCGAGATCTGGTAGCGCAGGCTGCCCGAGCAGAAGATGCAGAACATGCCGCGGCTCGACTCGACAACGCGCACCGTATCGCCGGCGCGGCTGACGTCCACGGTGTACTCGCCGCTTGAGCCGCCCTGCTGCGTCACCTCGACGCGGATGTCCGGGCCGCGCCACGTCCGGACCTGGACATCGCCGGAGCTGGTGGAGAGCTCGATCCGGCTGCCCGGCAGCGTCTGGTCGACCAGCGTGGCGCTGCCGCCGCCGCCAAACGACAGGCCGCGGCCGAGCAGCTGCGCGGCCAGCAGCAGCAGCCCCACCAGCAGCAGCGCGATCCCCAGGCCGGCGCGGCCACCCCGGCGCGGCTCGGGCGCGCCGCGGTAGTACTCCTCGTCCGGCAGCGGGCGAGGCTGCGTCGGCAGCGCGCTACCCTCCAGCGCGGCCGGCGCATCGAGCGTGCGATCGTAGGTCTCTTGATCAGCCATCCACAGCCTCCTTCAGCTCTATAGCTACGCGGCAGCGCCGCGATGTTACTGCTGGTAGGACGACTGCCTTTCCTGGCGAGTTGCATGGAATAAGCATTACAACCCCACAAATCCCCCCTCTCCCGGCGGGAGAGGGGGGTAGGGGGGAGAGGGCAATGGCGAGGCGGAACACACTTACCGCCGCGCAGTGCCCGCGCAGCTATCCGTGACGATCTGCGGCTCGACGACCGGGCCGTAGCGCGCCTCCAGGCTGGAACCCCAGGCCAGCATCCGGCGGCCCAGGCGCAGCAGCACCGGGCTGTAGAAGCGCGCCGGCCGGCGGCTCTCGGCCAGGGCGGCTGCGGCTAGCTGGCGCTGCTGCTCCGCAACAAGAATATCGTCGTAGCGCTGCCGCGCTATCTGCTCGTCAATCCAGTTAGGCATCGCTCGCCTCCTTTGAGTGCGTTTGCCAACGCTCAGCCACTGCTGTGGGCACTCACCGCGTGCGACTCGTCGCGCAGGCGCGTGAGCAGGCCGCGCAGCTCGTCAGTCTCCGGCTCGCTCAGGCTGGCCCAGGGCGCGTAGAACAGGCGGTCGGTCTCCCGCTCGGCCTCCTCGCGCAGCCGGCTGCCCTGCTCAGTGGCCCGGTAGGCGCCGCCATCTTCGGCGATCCACCCACGCGCGGACAGGCCGCGCAGCGCCTGCGCGAGCGCATCGGGGGTGTGCCTGCGCCCCTCCAGGCGCTGCGCTAGGGCCTCGGCCGTCGTGGCCTCGCCATTCCAGATCATGGTGAAGATCTCCCAGGCCGGCCCGTCGACATCGTACGCGCGCCAGGCGGCCGGGTGGACGTCGTCGCGGAACATCACCAGGTCGGTCAGGTACTGATCGATCAGCGCAACGACCGGCGCGTCCTGGCCGGGGTCGACCGTGCGGCTGGCCGCGAGGTGGCGCTTGTCGAGCGGCTCCGGCGCGGCGGCGCTGGCCTCGACCAGCCGCCTGAGCAGTTCGGCCAGCCGTCGCAGATCGGCCTGCGGGATCGGCTCGAGCGCCGCCATCCGCTCCCACGCGGCATCCAGGCTGCGCCGCACCATCTGGCGCCCTCGATCGGACAGCCGGTAGGCCCGGCCGGGGGCCGGCTCCAGGAAGCCGCGGCTGGCCGCGCCGGCCAGGCGATCCTCCGCAGCCGCCAGGCTGATGTAGGGGGCCTGCTCGACGAGGTACGCGCTCGTCACGGGCTGCGGGTCGGCGCCGAGCGCGGTGAACACGGGGCCCCAGTCGGGCGGCAGGAGCCCCACATCGTCGCGCACCTGCTGCATGGCCGGGTTGTAGTGCTCGGCCAGCGCCGCCATCGTCTCGAGCGCCAACGGGAGCAGATCAGTCGTCGTCATGGCAGACTCCTTTCGTGCTTTTCGCCGCTTGGCGAGGGCTGCGCCCGCGCTGAGCGACAACAAAAGTGTCGTCGGGAGCGGCTGGCCGCTCCCAAGCCCATACGTGGGCGTCCGGTCGTCGCGAATACAGCGGCGTCGCCGGCAGCGGCCGCCCGGCCGGCGAGCGCGCTACGGCTGAACGAGGAATCGATCGAGGGCCTGAAACGTATCCTGGATGCGCTCGCGGTTCAGCGTGTAGCACTTGGCGATCTCGCGGCGGCGCTCGGTGATGTAGCCCGTCGCGCTGAGCTGGCGCAGGTGGCGCGACGCCGCCGACTGGGTCAGGTCGAGCTGGGTCATGATGTCCTGGGCGCACAGCTCGTCGTGCTGGCTCAGCAGCGCCAGGATGCGCAGGCGCGTGTCGTCGGTCAGCGCGCCGAGGCGCACCAGCAGGTCGGATCTGCTCAGCGCAGAGGGCCCGGCCTGGATGCCCTCGGGCAGGCGCGCGCCGAACAGCAGCCAGAGCTGATTGCCCTCGGCGAACTTATGCAGGTAGGGCCCGAGGTGCGCCGAGGGGACGAAGACGATCTGCCGCGCGCTGGCGAGCAGGCGCTCCCACTTCTCGTTCGGCTCCTGGCCGGTGATCGCGCGCATCGCCTCGGCGGCAGACAGCCGGCTGATATCGATCCGCTGGAAGGCGCCGACCGACTCCTGCAGCATCGGCTTGACGCGCTCCCACTCCTGGGCGGCGTGAGCCTTCCATAGCGCGCTGATATGCGCGAGGGCGAGCGCCTTCATCGCCGGCGGGTCGTTGAGCAGCGCGTGCGTCTCGATCTCGATCGCCTCGTCGATCGACTCGAAGTGCTGGCGCAAGAACCCCAGGTAGGTGTCGACGCTCTCCAGCAGCGCGGCGGGCGCGATCGACGTGGCCGGCTCCGCGCCGGCCAGATCGGCTGCTCGGTGCGAGTGCGCGGAGATCTGCCACAGCAGCCGATCGCGCAGCACCGCACCATCCGAGGCCGCCAGGTCGTCCAGGTAGGCGCTGAAGCTGGGCCAGCTGCGGACCGGCTGGACGGCGTGGTACAGCCCCTCGAACACCAGCCGGTTGCGGTGCATCTCGGCGGCCGAGAGGCGCGCCGCCGTGCGGTAGACCCACTCGCCCAGGCCCGAGAGCTTCTCGACAGCGTTCAGCAGTACCATGCTGTTGAGCACGTTGTGCGCCGGCTCAAGCGCGACTCCGATGCTGGGCTGCGGCTGCCGGGTGATAAAGTCGAGATCGAGCGTCGGCGGCATCTGCGTTCCCCACACTTAACCATATTAGTCGCTTAAGTGATTAATCTAGGTAGAGTATACACGCGGCGTAGGCGCGTGTCAAGGGGGAGGGCCATTCTTTTACAAGCTTAACAGCTTGTGGGGGCTGCGCCCCTGGACCCCAAAAAAGATGCTGCCTCACGTGCAATGCTTGACGTGCATGCCTGGCTGAATCCAGGCGGGGCGGAAGGCAACACGTCCGATCGGAATGGCGCCAGGCATGCGCCACGATGCATGAACCTGAGATAGCTTTCTTTGCCGGAGGGGGACCGGGGCTAGGGGCGCCACGCCCCAGATTATGACAACGTGCGTTATAATGAGAGCCGCGACAGACATCGCCGGAACGGAGCGCGGCGCACGCCATGCCACTGCTGATCGACGGACACAACCTGATCGGCCAGATCCCCGAGCTGAGCCTGGCCGACGAAGACGACGAGGGCAAGCTGGTGATGCTGCTGCGCCGCTACACCACCGCCAAGCGCGGGCGCCACGCGCTGGTGATCTTCGACCGGGGCGTGTACGGGCACCCGCAGCGGCTGGACGGCTACGGGATCACCTGCCGCTTCGCGCGCTCGCCGCAGGACGCCGACGCGCAGATCGTCAAGCAGCTGCACGCGCTCAAGCGCCCGCGCGACTGGACCCTAGTCACCTCGGATCGCCAGGTGGCGCGCGTGGCAGAGCAGCGCGGCGTAAGGGTCATCCGCTCGCAGGACTTCGCCCGCCAGCTGCTCGACCACCGTCGGCCGGCCGCGCCGCTCGCCGAAGAGAAGGCCGACGTGCGCCTCAGCGAGGCCGAGATCGAGGAGTGGCTGAAGATCTTTCGCGACCGCGAGTGATGCGGCTGGTCGCTCCACCTCCTTATACACTGGTGGGGATGCGGTTTCGGCTTTGCCGAAACCGCATCCCCACCAGTAATCCCCCCCTCTCCCAAAGGGAGAGCCCCCCCCCCCCCCCCCCCCCCCCCCCCCCCCCCCCCCCCCCCCCCCCCCCCCCCCCCCCCCCCCCCCCCCCCCCCCCCCCCCCCCCCCCCCCCCCCCCCCCCCCCCCCCCCCCCCCCCCCCCCCCCCCCCCCCCCCCCCCCCCCCCCCCCCCCCCCCCCCCCCCCCCCCCCCCCCCCCCCCCCCCCCCCCCCCCCCCCCCCCCCCCCCCCCCCCCCCCCCCCCCCCCCCCCCCCCCCCCCCCCCCCCCCCCCCCCCCCCCCCCCCCCCCCCCCCCCCCCCCCCCCCCCCCCCCCCCCCCCCCCCCCCCCCCCCCCCCCCCCCCCCCCCCCCCCCCCCCCCCCCCCCCCCCCCCCCCCCCCCCCCCCCCCCCCCCCCCCCCCCCCCCCCCCCCCCCCCCCCCCCCCCCCCCCCCCCCCCCCCCCCCCCCCCCCCCCCCCCCCCCCCCCCCCCCCCCCCCCCCCCCCCCCCCCCCCCCCCCCCCCCCCCCCCCCCCCCCCCCCCCCCCCCCCCCCCCCCCCCCCCCCCCCCCCCCCCCCCCCCCCCCCCCCCCCCCCCCCCCCCCCCCCCCCCCCCCCCCCCCCCCCCCCCCCCCCCCCCCCCCCCCCCCCCCCCCCCCCCCCCCCCCCCCCCCCCCCCCCCCCCCCCCCCCCCCCCCGGGAACGCCCCCCCCCCCCCCCCCCCCCCCCCCCCCCCCCCCCCCCCCCCCGGCGCCCCCCCCCCCCCCCCCCCCCCCCCCCCCCCCCCCCCCCCCCCCCCCCCCCCAAGAGGGGTGAGGGTTATTACAATCTAGCGCACCCGCGGCCCCACGCACTGCACGACCCGGCTGGCGCTGTCGGTGTGGTACTCGTAGGTCTTGCCCTGGGCCTGCAGCGTGATCCGATAGCCGGGCGTGACGACCTGCAGGTAGTTCATGCCCGCCGTCGGGCAGCCCAGGCTGCTGTCGCTCCACTCCACCTGCTCGATCGTCAGCGGGCTGATGTCATCGCCCTTGACGCCAAGCTCCTTCGCGAGCTCCGCCCGCGCGAGGTCGACTAGTGGCCTGGCGGTCGCATCGATCTCGGCCGGGCTGCCTGCCGGCGTCGCCACGCCCGAGCTCGGCCCCGAGACCGCCGGGCCGGGGGCGCTTGAGAGATCGATCGGCCGGTTATCCTGGCACAGCACCGCCTGCTCCGCGCTCATCGCCGTGTGCACCTCGTACGAACTGGTCTGCGCCGCGTCGGTGAAGACCAGCAGGAAGCCCGGCGTGATCATCTGCGGGTAGGCCATCCCCTCCTGCGGGCAGCCGAGCGAGCCGTCGGCCCAATCGTTCAGGTTCGCGCTCTGCAGCGTCAGCTGATCCGGGCCGAGCTTCAGATACGCCGCGAGCTGCCGCTGCACGCCTTCCACCAGCTCATCCGGTGGGCGAATGGAGAGCCCGCCGCCCGGCCGCGAGGGTCCGGCCGATGGCTCGGGCAGGTCGGTCGGCTGGGGCGCCGCCGTCGGGACTGCGACCGGGGCCGGCTGGGCGGCTGTCGGCTGGCTGCCAGCGGCGGGCGCGCCGGTCGAGCCCTGGCCGCAGGCGGCCAGCGCGCCGGCACACAGCGCTATCAGGACGATCATTTTACGCATAGTACACTCCCTGGTACAATGGACGTCATCGCTCAAAGATACGCTGTCAAGACGTCAGGCCGGCGCGGGAAGTTCCACCGCGCGCCTGTTGATGGGAGACCGATGCTCGACTTCGCGATCGACACGGCCCGCCGCGCCGGCGCGCTGCTGCTCGAAGGGCTGCACAACCAGCGCTCGGTCGAGCTGAAGAGCGCGTTCAATCTGGTCACCGACATGGACTACGCCAGCGAGGCGCTGATCATCGCGGCGATCACGGCGGCGTTTCCCGACCACGCCATCCTGGCCGAGGAGAGCGGCGCGCGCGTCGGCACGGGGCCGACCTGGCTGATCGACCCGCTCGACGGGACCAACAACTACGCCCACGGCTTCCCGTTCTTCAGCGTCTCGCTGGCGCTGTGGGAGGGGCGGGCGCCGGTACTCGGCGTGGTGTACGACCCGCTGCGCGACGAGCTGTTCAGCGCCCAGGCCGGCGGCGGGACGTTCTACAACGACCGGCCGAGCCGCGTCTCCACAATCGCCGCGCTGAGCGACGCGCTGGTCTCGACCGGATTCCCGTACAGCTACGCCTCGGAGCCGGACAACAACCAGCGCGAGTTCGACCGCATCCAGGCGCGCTGCCAGGGCGTGCGGCGCTCCGGGTCGGCCGCGCTCGACCTGGCCTACGTGGCGGCGGGCCGGCTCGACGCGCACTGGGAGATCTGGCTCAAGCCCTGGGACACCGGCGCCGGCGCGCTGCTGGTGCGCGAGGCCGGCGGTCGCCTCTCCGACTGGCGCGGCGGCGACTGGAGCCCCTGGCACCACCAGCTGATCGCCTCGAACGGGCAGATTCACGACGAGCTGATCCGAGTTTTGAGCTCTGAGTTTTGAGTTCTGAGCTTGCTGCGGCTTAACTCAAAACTTAAAACTCAATACTTAGAACTGACAAGAGTATGGCATACTATCTCCAAGATCAGCCTGACGGCCTGATCATCGGCGAGCGGCGGCCGATCATCAACGAGTATTTCCTGTCGAGCTACAGCATGTCGGTCTACGACGGCTGTGAGTTCGGCTGCACCTACTGCGACGGCTGGGCGTTTCGCGTGCGGCCGTTCAACGAGACCATCCGGATCGCGACCGACCTGCCGCTCTACGCCGAGCAGGAGCTGGCCACGATCGACCGCGGCGAGCTGATCGGCATCACGGCGCTGACCGACCCGTACCAGCCGGCCGAGGCGACCTACCGACTGACGCGCCAGCTGCTCCAGCGGCTGGCCGATCGCGGTCAGCCCTGCCTGGTCATGACCAAGAGCCACACGGTGCTTGAGGACCTGGTGCTGCTCGAGCGGATCAACGCCCAGAGCCTGGCGGTCGTCGTCTTCACGCTGCTGACGACCGACCCGTACCTCTCGGGCAAGCTGGAGGACAAGAGCCCCGCGCCGGCGTTCCGACTGAACGCGATCTCCGAGCTGAAGCGCGCCGGCATCCCCGTCGGCGTAGCGTACATGCCGCTGATCCCGTACGTCACCGACACCGACTATATGCTCAACACAATGCTGCGCGCGGTCGTCGACGCCGGCGCCGATTTCCTGGTGTGGGACTACCTGCACATCCCGAGCGAGCGCCACCGCGCCCGGATCGGCGAGATGCTCCAGCGGGTCGGCTCGTACCCGCCGGGCTACTATCGCGAGCTGTACGGCAGCCAGCCGCTGCCCGACCCGACCTACCGGGCCGAGCGCGATCGCGAGCTGCTGGGGCGCTGCGACGCGCTCAATCTGCCGGTGCGGGCGCCCCACGAGCTCTACGCCGGCAAGCTCAAGCCACAGAACGAGGCCGCGCTGCTGCTCAAGCACACGGCCTTCCGCGACGCCGTCCAGGGCCGGACGCACATGGCCACGCTCGGGCGCGACCTGGCGCGCCTGGTGTACCGGGGCGAGGCCAGCGAGCAGCAGCTGCGCGAGAGCCCGCTCTTCCTGACTCTGCGCGAGATCCTCGCCCGGCCGACGACCGGCGACCAGGGGCCGACGGACAACAGCCAGGCGTCTTCAGGTGAGTGAGGACCGGTCCTTAGAGATTCTCGCTTTTTAACAAGTGCAGCCTTCCAGAAAAGCACTCCTGGCTTTGCCGGTTGGTTCCGCGGTTCTGCAGTTCTGCGGCCGCGGAACCACAGAACCGCAGAACCAACGGTGGCGGCCCAAACCCCATACGAACGTTCGTAACCCTGTACTAGCCGAGTGGAACGGTTTTCGAAATCCCTTACTCCTTCGTCCTTCGTCGTTGCTCATGAGGAGGCGACAATGCGGCTGCTGCTGCGAATCCTGGGGTGGGTGCTGATCGTGCTGGTGGTGCTGCTGCTGGCAATCGGCGGCGGGGGGTATCTCTGGCTACGCGGCGCGCTGCCGCAGACGTCGGGGAGCGTGCAGGTCCAGGGGCTCACGGCGGCGGTCGAGATCGTGCGCGACGCCGACGCCGTGCCGCATATTCGCGCTCAGAACGAGGCCGACGCCATGTTCGGCCTCGGCTACGCCCACGCGCAGGATCGGCTCTGGCAGATGGAGTTCCAGCGCCGGATCGGCAACGGGCGGCTGTCGGAGTTCGCCGGCCCGTCGCAGCTCGACACCGACAAGTTCCTGCGGACGCTCGGCGTGGCGCGGGCCGCCAAGACTGCCTGGGCGAGCATGGCGCCCGACGCGCGCCAGCTGGTCGAGGCCTATGTCGCGGGCGTCAATAGCTTCATCGGCAGCCACCACGGCCGCGAGCTGCCGGTCGAGTTCACCGTCCTCGGCATTCAGCCCGAGCCCTGGAAGCCCGAGGACGTGCTGGTCTGGGGCAAGATGATGGCGTGGGACCTGGGCGGCAACTGGACCAGCGAGCTGCTGCGCAGCCGGCTCTCGGCCAAGCTCGGCGCCGAGAAGGCCGACCAGCTGATGCCGGCCTACCTGCCCGATCGGACGCTGATCCTGCCGAACGGCGTCGCCGCCGACCAACGACCAACGACCAAAGGCCAAAGCGCCACGGCGCAAGGCGCTGAGTCGGTTTCGCCCGTGGCCCTTGGTCCTTCGTCCACGAAGTCTCTGGGCTGCAGCTCGCTCCCCGCCGCCTGCGACCGTCTGCTGGCGATCAACCGCGCGCTCAAGGACGACTTTGGGCTGGGCGGGACGGCAATCGGCAGCAACAACTGGGTCGTCTCCGGCGCGCGCACCACCACCGGCAAGCCGCTGCTGTCCAACGACCCGCACCTCGGCGCGCGCATCCCCTCGATCTGGTACCTGGCGCATATCACTGGCGGCCGGATCGACGCGATCGGCGCGACGCTGCCGGGCGCCCCCGGCATCATCATCGGCCACAACCAGCGGATCGCCTGGGGCGTGACCAACACTGGCCCCGACGTGCAGGACCTGTTCGTCGAGCACATCAACGACCGCAACGAGGCCGAGTACAAGGGCGCGTGGGAGCCAGTCCAGGTCGTGCCCGAGGTGATCAAGGTCAAAGGCCAGCCGGACGTGACGATCCAGGTGCGGATCACCCGGCACGGCCCGCTGATCTCGGACGTGATCTCGGACGTGGCCGAGCCGATGGCGTTCCGCTGGACCGCGCTCGACGAGGAGGACCACATCTTCGAGTCGTTCCTGCAGATCGACCAGGCCCAGAGCTGGGCCGACTTCACCGCCGCCCTGAAAAACTACGGCGCGCCAATGCAGAACTTCGTCTACGCCGACGTGGACGGCAACATCGGCTACTACGCCCCCGGCAAGCTGCCGATCCGCGCCAGCGGCGACGGCACGCTGCCGGCGCAGGGCTGGACCGGCGCAGACGACTGGACCGGCTACGTGCCGTTCGAGGAGCTGCCGCACGCCTATAACCCGCCGCAGGGCTACATCGCCACCGCCAACAACAAGGTCGTCGGCGACGGCTACCCGCACCTGATCGGCAGCGACTGGGCCGCGCCCTACCGCGCCGCGCGGATCGTCGAGCTGATCGAGGCCAAGCCGAAGCTCGCGCCCGACGACATGGCCGCCATCCAGGCCGACGTGCGCTCGTCGCTCGCGCGCGAACTGCTGCCGCGCCTGCTCGAGGCGACCCCCACCGACGACCGCGCCAAGCAGGCGCTCGAGATGCTGCGCGGCTGGGACGGCACCGTGTCCGGCGATAGCGCGCAGGCGGCGATCTTCGAGGCCTGGTACCAGCAGATCCCCAAGCGCATTCTGGAAGACGAGGTCGGCGATAAGCTGTGGTCCGACTACGGCGACGAGCGCAACTTCATCGCGATGGCGCTGTCGGCCCAGCTGAGCGAAGGCAACAGCCCGTGGTGCGACGACGTCGGCACGCCCGCCCAGGAGGACTGCGCGACCGAGCTGGGCGCCGCGCTCTCCGACGGCCTGGCCGACATGGCCAAGGTCCAGGGCTCGCAAGATGTGAAGGGCTGGCGCTGGGATCGCGCGCACCACGCCATGTTCCCGCACAACGTCTTCGACGGCGTCGGCGCGCTGCGGCCGATCTTCAGCCGCAGCATCCCGAACGGCGGCGACGGCTTCACCGTCGACGTCGCGCCGATCAGCCAGTCCGACCCGTACAACCAGTACCACGTGCCGTCGTACCGCGAAATCATTGACCTGAGCGCGCTCGACAGCTCGCGGTTCATCCACACGGTCGGGCAGTCCGGCTCCGTTCTGAGCGGCGACTACAGCAACCTGCTCGAGCGCTGGCAGCGGGTCGAGTATATGCCCATGCGCTACGACAAGGCGACCGTCGACGCGGCGGCGAAGGCGCGGCTGGTGCTGCAGCCGTAGGTGGTGTGCACAGGCCCTCACCCCCCTCCCCCCCTCTCCCGGCCTGGAGAGGGGGGATTCTTGACTGGTGCTGGGGTTTCGGCTTCGCCGAAACCCCAGCACCAGCAAGTATTCACCCCCGCCTCTGGCAGGGGCGGGGGCAGGGGGTGGGGTGATACGACGCATCAGGGCGACATAAACGAAAAACCCACCTTCCATAAGGGGGATGTGGGCAGGCCTCCTAAGGCTGGCACAGGCATTGCTGTAGAGATCTAACACCGCAACCTGCGGATGCATGACTGCAAGGAGGCATAGAGAATGGCTGAGAGTGCAACGGCCCAAGAGGCCTACTGCGTGAAATGTAAGACCAAGCGCGAGATCCGGAACGCCCACGAGGAGAAGATGGACAACGGCCGGCGCGCGCTCAAGGGCGAATGCTCGGTCTGCGGCACCAAGCTCACGCGCTTCCTCCCGTCCGAGAAATAGGGCAGCGCCTGCGGCTTTGCACATTAGAGTAGCTCCGAGCGGGCTTGGGAGGGATCGACTCTCTCCCAAGCCCGCTCCTTTCACGGAGCAGACGTTTCTGCACGCCTCGCTCGCCGGGTGCCCCCTCCCCTGCCCCCTCAAAGCGGCTATCAGGAATGTCGGTGTCTCGTCATCGCAGCGTCACATGTGCGCTATTCCGCGCTGCCACGCCTAGTGCTACGATCGTGTAAGAGGATGTCTGAAGGGCGCGCTGCGCTCGACCACCGACGAAGGCGAAACCAGGCGGCTTGCCATTTCGTCTTTTATGATTGGTCCTTTGTCAACAAGGCTACGCCTCTCTCAGACAAATCGGTCAGCTATGGAAAGTGAGGGAGAATCATGAAACGCGCTTTTCTGGCTCGCTCGACTGTGGCCGCGATCGCACTGCTCGTGGCGCTGGCGAGCTCTTCCGCGCTGGTCGGCAGCGCGCAGGCCGCTATCACGCAGGTCGGGGCAACCAAACAGTGGTACCTGCGCGACTTCAACAGCAGCGGGGTCCCGAACGCATCCTTTACCTACGGCCTGCCCGGCGACATCCCAATCGTCGGCGACTGGAACGGCGATGGGTTCGACACCGCCGGCGTCGTGCGCGGCAACACCTGGTTCCTGCGCAACTCCAACAGCACCGGCGTCGCCAACCTGACGTTCAGCTACGGCATACCCGGCGACATCCCGATCGTCGGCGACTGGAACGGCGACGGGATCGACACCCCCGGCGTCGTGCGCGGCAATATCTGGTACCTGCGCAACTCCAACAGCGGCGGCATCGCCAACCTGACGTTCAGCTATGGCCTGCTCAGCGACATCAAGATCGTCGGCGACTGGAACGGCGACGGGATCGACACCCCCGGCGTCGTGCGCGGCTACAACTGGTTCCTGCGCAACTCCAACAGCACCGGCGTCGCCAACGTGGCCTATTCCTACGGGGTCCCCAGCGACACCAAGATCGTCGGCGACTGGGACGCCAACGGGAGCGACACCCCCGGCGTCGTGCGCGGCAACGCCTGGTACCTGCGCAATGCCAACAGCACCGGCGTCGCCAATCTGGCCTTCTACTTCGGGAACGCCACCGACATCAAGCTCGTCGGCGACTGGAACGGCGATGGGATCGACACCTCCGGCCTCGCTCGGTAGGAATCGTACACAGTCTATCGGCGACAGCAGGGCAGCGCGACAGGGTGACAAGCAATAGCTTGTCACCCTGTCGCCGTTCTGCCTGCTGGCGTAGTGCTGCCCTGGATCACTCCAGCCCAGCCCCCTCCGGAATCAAATATCACCATCGACTTGCAACATATAGCCAACAGACTATTGACATTTTCAAATTACCATGATAATATCACCACGTCACTAATCGAAAGTGACATTACCAATAGCACTTTACACGGAGGTCGACAATGCTGAACCATACAGAGCTGAGCTTCGACGTCGCGCTCGAGCGCCAGCGCGATATGCTGGACAGCGCCGCGCGCGACCGGCGCGCAAACGCGTGCGATCGGCAGCTGGCGTTCGCGCGCCGAGCCGCTCGCCCGCTTGGCCGCGCGCTGTTCAACGCCGGCGCCTGGCTGCTGCGCTACGGCAAGGTCGAGAACGCCGCCCCGCAGCGCTACCGCGCGACGGCCCGCTCGATCGAGCTGAACTGAGATAAGATCGGCAGATGCACGCAGATAAACACACATATAACTTCCATGATTCATTCCTATCCGCGTTTATCCGCGTCTATCTGCGGATAGTTGAGGAAAATCCTCATGTTGGCGACGCTCCGCAACCGTAACTTTGCCCTGCTCTGGATCGGCGGCCTGATCTCGTTCGTCGGCGACTGGGCGCTGTTCATCGCGCTGCCGGTGTTCGTCTACGAGCTGACCAGCTCGACCCTGGCGACCGGCGGGATGTTCATCGCCCAGACGCTGCCGCGCCTGCTGCTCGGCTCGCTCGCCGGCGTGTTCGTCGACCGCTGGGACCGCCGCTGGACGATGATCGCCGCCAACCTGCTCTGTGCCGCTGCGCTGCTGCTGCTGCTGCCGGTCCGCTCGCCGGCCGACCTGTGGCTGGTCTACCTGGCGGCGTTCCTGCAGACCTCGATCTCGCTGTTCTTCCAGCCGGCCGAGGCCGCGCTGGTGCCGCGGCTGGTTGGCGAGGAGCACTTGCTGCCGGCCAACGCGCTGATCGCGCTGAACTGGGAGCTGACGCGCCTGATCGCGCCGCCGCTGGGCGGGCTGCTGATGGCGCTGTCCGGTCTGGGCAGCGTGATCGCGCTCGACTGCGCCTCGTTCCTGCTCGCCGCGGCCATGATTGCCCTCGTTGCGCAGCCAGCCACGACCGCGCCTCCAAGCGAGCCGGCCACGCCGAATCGTGGTACCCCGGCCTGGCGGATGGTCTGGCGCGAGCTGGCCGAGGGGCTGGCGCTGGTGCGCCGCGAGCGGTTGATCGCGTCGATCTTCATCATCACCGCGACGGCGATGGTCGCCGAGGGGATCATCAATGTGCTGGGCTTCCCCTGGCTGAAGCAGGTGCTGCACGGCGGCGCGCTCGAGCGCGGCTGGATGGCCAGCGCCCAGGCGATCGGCGGACTGCTCGGCGGGCTGCTGATCGGCCGGGCGGCCCGCGACATCCGGCCGGCCCAGCTGATCGGGGTCAGCGGGATACTGCTGGGGCTGCTCTCGCTGGCCTACATCAACGTCGCCGCCCTGCCGATCGTGCCGTCGCTGGCGCTGCCGGCCGCGCTCTCGCTCAAGATGCTGATGGGCGTGCCGATCATGGGCATGTTCGTCAGCGTCGACACGCTGCTCCAGCAGCAGGTCGACGATCGCTACCGCGGGCGGATCTTCGGCGCGTACGGGGCCGCGTCCGGCCTGGCGGTGCTGCTCGGCCAGAGCGTCGCCAGCGTGATGGGCGACCGCGCCGGGATCGTGACGGTGCTCGACGGGGTTGGCACGATGTACATTCTGGCGGGCGTGCTGGCGCTGCTGCTGCTGCGCGGACACCCGGTCGCCGGGCGCGCGCCCGCCGCTGAGCCGCTTGGCGCGGTAGATGCTGTCTAGAGCGCTGGCGGGGAATCCGCGAACTGCGCGAATGTTCGCGAAAAGCGTGCCTGGTGTTCGCGTCGATCGGCGGTATTCGCGGATCGTTTGTAGACACGTGACAGGCCATAGGGGGACACCTGATGACTACCGAACGCCAGCCGGCGCTTGAAATGCTCGACGCGAAGGAGCTGCGTCCCGACGCGCCCGCGCACCCGAACGGGGCTACGCCGGCGCCGCGCGCGATCGTCGAGGTGCGCGACCTGCGCAAGGTCTTCGTCAAGAAGAAGGCCAACCCCGAGGCGCCGCTGTGGTCGCGGCTGCTGCCCTTCCAGCGCACGACCGAGACGTTCGTGGCGGTGCAGGGCGTCAGCTTCAGCATCCACGAGGGCGAGATCTTCGGCCTGCTGGGGCCGAACGGCGCCGGCAAGACCACGACGATCCGCATGCTCTCGACGCTGCTGCAGCCCTCCGGCGGCACCGCGACGATCAACGGGTACGACGTCGGGCGCCAGGCCGGCCTGGTGCGCCAGAACCTCGGCGCGGTGCTGACCGGCGAGCGCAGCATCTACTGGAAGCTGACCGGGCGCGAGAACCTGGAGTACTTCGCCGCGCTGTACCACCTGCCGCCGGCCGTCGCCAAGCGGCGCGTGGCCGAGCTGCTGGAGCGCCTGGAGCTGACCAGCCGCGCCGACGAGAACGTCGAGCGCTACTCCTCGGGCATGAAGCAGCGCATCGCGATCGCCAAGGCGCTGCTGGCCGGCCCGCCGGTGCTGCTGCTCGACGAGCCGACGATCGGGCTGGACCCGCAGTCGGCCCGCAACCTGCGCGAGCTGATCGGCGAGATCAAGCAGGAGGGCCGCACGATCCTGCTGACCACCCACTACATGGAGGAGGCCGACCAGCTGTGCGACCGCGTCGGGATCATCGACCTCGGGCGGATCATCGCGCTCGACACGCCAGCCAATCTGAAGCGCTCGATCAAGCAGCTCGACGTGGTGCAGCTCGAGGTCGAGGGCTACGACCCGGCGCTGACCGACGCGCTGAGCGGGCTGCCGTCGGTGCAGCACGCCGCCGCGCGCTACCTCGACGAGCAGCGGGTCTGGTCGCTGGCGATCCACACGAGCGACAGCCGCAGCATCCTGCCGCGACTGATCGAGCTGATCGGCGCGCGCGCCGGGCGCATCCGGCACCTGGCTGTCGCCGAGCCGTCGCTGGAGGACGTGTTCATCGCGCTGACCGGCAAGCAGCTACGCGACTAGGGGCTTGGGGTGTGGGGCTTGGGGCTTGGAGCTCTGCGCAATTTATAAATTGACGACAGGATCAACGATGAACGACCGAATCGATGCTACAGCCTGGCGGGCCGACCTGCGCCACCTGGCGGCCGAGCTGCCGCGGCGCCACCAGAACCTGTACCACACGATAGCGCGCGAGCAGCTCGACGCGGCGGTCGCCGCGCTCGACGGACGCATCCCGGCGCTGCCGCCGCACGCGATCGTGGTCGAGCTGGCGCGGCTGGTCGCGCTGATCGGCGATGGCCACACCTACCTCGATATGGGGGTCTTTAAAGACACAGACGTCGGCTTTCGGCGCTACCCGGTCCGGCTGTACCTCTACAGCGACGGGCTGTTCGTCCAGGCCGCCGCGGGTGAGGCCGCTCACGCGGCCGGGGCGCGGGTGGTGGCGATCGGCGACATGCCGGTCGAGCGGGCCTACGCGCTGGCGGGCGAACTGGTGTCGCGCGACAACACGATCTGGATCGAGCACGCCGCGCCGCAGCTGATGGCGATCCCCGAGGTGCTGCACGGCCTGGGCCTGATCGCGGATATGGAGCGCGCCGAGCTGACCGTCGAGCGGGACGGCGCGCGCGAGACGATCGAGCTGCGGCCGATCGCCGCCGGAGCGGATGTGGGCTGGGCGGATGCCGGCGACGAGTCCGGCGCGGACGTGCCGCTGTGGCTCCGCGATCGCCAGCGCCACTTCTGGTTCGAGCACCTGGCGGACCACCAGACGCTCTACGTGCAGTACAACCGCGTGCACGATATGCCAGACGAGACTGTCGCCGCGTTCTTCGAGCGGGTGTTCGCCCTCGCGGACGCGCGCCCGCTCAGACGGCTCGTGCTCGACCTGCGCCACAACCGCGGCGGGAACGGCTACCTGAACCAGCCGATCGTCCACGGCCTGATCCGGCGCGACCGGATCAACCAGCCTGGACGGCTGTTCGCGATCGTCGGGCGCGGCACCTTCTCGGCAGCGATGATGCTGACGGTCGACCTGGAGAAGCACACCCGCGCGCTGTTCGTCGGCGAGCCGACCGGCGCCCGGCCGAACATGTACGGCGACAACGTCCAGATCGTCCTGCCGAACAGCGGGCTGGTCGTGAACGCCTCGTCGCTGCACTGGGTCTACTCCGAGCCGCGCGACGCGCGGCCGTGGATCGTGCCCGACATCGCGGCCGAGCTGTCGTCGGCGGACTACCGCGCGCGGCGCGACCCGGCGCTGGAGGCGATCCTGCGGCACGTGCCCAGCGCGGCGGACGCCGAGACGGTGGCCTTTCCCGACCGGCTGTTCCGCGAGATCGACCCGTTCCTGGGCGAGGGCGACGCGTCGCGGCTGGCGCGCTATGCTTCGCGGCCGGCCTTTGGAAGAGCGGAGCCGGGAGCGATCCGCGGATAGCGCGGAGGCGGGGGCGATCCGCGGATAGCGCGGATAAACGCGGATAAGGACACGGATCGATCCGCGGATAGTGCGGATAAACGGGGATAAACGATCTTTCCGATGACTTGGAATGCCTGCACAGTACCAACTACTGACTGCTGACTGCTGACTGCTGACTACTGACTACTGGCTACTGGCACGAAGGAGTTCGAGGTGCAACAGACGATCTTGGCGCAACGGTCGATCGGCTCCGAGCTGCGGGCGCTGCTGGCGGTCGCCGGCAAGGAGTGGAAGATCTTCCGGCGCTACCCGAGCTGGGTGCTGGCGGTCTTCATCTGGCCGGTGCTGTTCCCGTTCGGCTACATCTTCACGGCCAAGGCGCTGGGCGGCCCGGACGGCGCCTCGCTGGCGGCCTTCGGCCGGCTGGCCGGCACCGAAGATTATGTCAGCTTCATCGTGCTGGGCAGCACGCTGTGGATGTGGCTCAACATGACGCTGTGGGATGTCGGGATGTACCTGCGCGGCGAGCAGATGCGCGGCACGCTCGAGTCGAACTGGCTCTGCCCGACCTGGCGGCTCTCGCTCATGCTGGGCGGCGCGCTGACCAAGCTGGCGACGTCGCTGGTGTTCATGGCCGTCGCGCTGGTCGAGTTCCGGCTGATCTTCGGCGTGCGGCTGCTGAGCGGCAACCTGGGCCTGGCGCTGCTGGTGCTGCTGCTGGTGATCCCGACCATCCACGGCATCGGGATCGCGTTCGCCAGCCTGGTGCTGCGCTTCAAAGAGGCCAACGCGATGGTCTTCCTGGTGCGCGGGCTGTTCATGATCTTCTGCGGCATCACCTACCCGATCGCCGTGCTGCCCGGCTGGATGCAGAGCGTCGCCGCGGCGCTGCCGCTGACCTACGCCATCCGCGACATCCGCGCCGCGCTGCTCGCCAACGCCAGCTTCGCCGACCTGCTGCCCGACCTGCAGATCCTGGCCGCCTTCGCGCTGGCCCTGCCGGCGCTGGGCTACACGATCTTCTACCTGACCGAGCGGCGCTCGCGGCGGACGGGGGACCTGGGGCAGTATTGAGCAGTGGAACGTTGGAACTTGCAAACGCACTGAGGGAATGATGAGCAGCACAAGCCTTTCACAAGTCAGCTGGCGGTCGCACGCGCGGGCGGCGCTGGCGATCGCGAAGAAGGACTGGATCGTCTTCTTCCGCTACCCGCTGAACGCGCTGTTCCGGGTGGTCGAGCCGATCGCCTGGCTGACGCCGGTCTACTTTCTCGGCCGCAGCTTCGCCGGGCCGGGCGGCAATGCCGGGTTCGCGGCCTACACCGGCACCGGCGACTACATGTCGTTCATCCTGATCGGCGCGGTGCTGGCGAACTATATCGCGGCGGTGTTCTGGGGCATGGGCTTCGCGCTCAAGACCGAGATGGACTCGGGCGTGCTCGAGAGCAACTGGCTGACGCCGATCCCGCGGCCGCTCATGCTGGTCGGCCAGACGCTGGCGAGCCTGGCGATCACGACTTTCAACAGCGCCGGCATGCTGCTGCTGGCCTGGCTGCTGTTCGGCTTCCACGTCGGCGGCGGCGTGCTCGGCGCGGCCCTGACGCTCGTGCCGATGCTGGTGGCGCTGTACGGGTTCGGCTTCGCCTTCGCCGCGCTGGTGCTGCTGATGCGCGAGGCCAACACGCTGGTCGACGTGTCGAACTTTCTGATCTCGCTGCTCTCGGGCAGCCAGTTCCCGGTCAGCGTGCTGCCGCGGCTGCTGCTGCCGCTCTCGCTGGCCATCCCGCTGACCTACGGCTTCGACGCGGTGCGGGCCTTCCTGCTCGGCTCGACGCCGCTGCTGCCGCTCGAGTACGAGCTGGCGATCCTGGTCGCCTTTATGGCCGTGATGGTCCCGCTCGGCTTCCTGGTCTTCCGCTGGGTCGAGCGCCGCTGCCGGACGCTTGGGACGCTGAGCCAGCACTAGTGCGCTGGGGCTTGAGGCTTGGGCCTGGGGCTTGGCAGGCTGCCGAAATGTGAGTCTTGGCGGCTATTTGAAACGCATTGGCCCTAGAAGGGAGAGCCGATGATTGCGACACTACGCCAGCGAAACTTCGCGCTGCTCTGGTTCGCCGGGCTGATCTCGATCGCCGGCGACTGGATGCTGCGGGTCGCGCTGCCGATCTACGTCTACCAGCTGACCGGCTCGGCGCTGGCGACCGGCACGATGTTCATCGTCGCGATGCTGCCGGACCTGCTGATCAGCCCGGTGGCGGGCGTGTTCGTGGATCGCTGGGACCGCAAGCGCACGATGGTCGTGGCGAACGTGCTGATGGCGCTGGCGCTATTGCCGCTGCTCGCGGTGCGCTCGGTCAACGATCTCTGGCTGATCTATATCGTCGCGTTCGCCGAGTCGACGATCGAGCAGTTCTTCGCGCCGGCCGAGAACGCGCTGCTGCCCAGCCTGGTCGACGAGACGCACCTGGTCGCCGCCAACTCGCTCAACTCGCTGAACAACAACCTGGCGCGCCTGGTCGGGCCGGCGATCGGCGGGCTGGCGGCCGCGCTGATCGGCCTCGGCGGCGTGGCGATCCTGGACGCGACCACCTTCCTGATCGC
The DNA here is from genome assembly GCA_016717335.1 of Candidatus Ribeiella danica. Classification (GTDB taxonomy): domain Bacteria; phylum Chloroflexota; class Chloroflexia; order Chloroflexales; family Roseiflexaceae; genus Ribeiella; species Ribeiella danica. The sequence continues at coordinate 139,609 of JADKFS010000019.1, read as the reverse complement.
CGCGCTGCTGGTCGCGCTGATCTCCGGCGCGCGGCGGGCCGACCGGACGGCGGCATCCGCGCCTGCGCGCGGCGGCTGGCGATCGGTCTGGCACGAGTGGCTGGAGGGGCTGCGCGTGATTGGCAAGGCCCGCTCGCTGCGGGTGATCTTCGGGCTGCTCGCGATCATGGCGCTGGGCGAGGGTGTCTTCGCGGTGCTGTTCGTGGTGTTCGTGAACAAGGTCCTCGGCGGCGGCGCGCTGCAGATCGGCTGGCTCATGTCGGCGCAGGCGATCGGCGGCCTGGCCGGCGGCGTGCTGGTCGGCTGGCTGGGCAGCCGCATCTCGCCGACGCGCATGATTGGCATCGGAAGCGTGCTCTTCGGCACAATCGATCTGATCATCTTCAACTACTGGCGCTTCTACCCGGGGTTCCTGCCGGCAGTCCTGCTGTTCGTCGCGGTCGGCGTGCCGGGCGTGATCAGCAGGACCAGCATCAACACCGTCCTGCAGCTCGTCGTGCCGGATCGGTTCCGCGGCCGGGTCTTCGCCACCGTCGGGCTGACCAGCGCGCTGCTGGCGATGATCGGCACGACGCTCGCCGGCACGCTGAGCGATGTCGTCGGCGTGGTAACCGTGCTCAACATCCAGGGCTTCGGCTACGTCGCCGCTGGCGTGGCGGCCCTTGCGCTGCTGCGATCGAGTCAGGTCGCCCTGGAGCGCGAGTCGCGGATTTTTGCAGCTGATGAGCGTTCGAGGGCGGGATCGGAGGAGAGCCTGTGGCCGGCCGCCGAGACGCCGCCCAGCTACTGATGGCATTTGAGATTCGATACTGGAATGCACAAAGGAGATCACGATGTACCCACTACTCACCACATGCCCGGTCTGCGGCGGAGTGCTCCACGTGGAGCGGCTCGGCTGCGACGAGTGCCACAGCCACATCGAGGGCGAGTTCTCGCTCGGCTGGCTCGGCCGCCTGTCGCGCGAGCAGCTCGAGTTCGTCGAGCTGATGGTCAAGAATCGCGGCAATATCAACAGCGTCGCCGGCGAGCTGCGGATCGCCTACAACACCGCGCGCAGCCGGCTGGACGACATCGTCGCGGCGCTGGGCTACGCCACCCCGATCCCGGACGAGAACGGCCGCACCGACCGCCGCTCCGTGCTTGATCGCCTGGCCGCCAAGGAGATCTCGGTCGAGGACGCGATGAAGCTGCTGCGGAGCTAGGTGACAGGTGACAGGTGATAGGTGACAGGTGACAGGTGATAGGTGATAGGTGACAGGGGGCAGACCATAAGCCGAACTGCATCCGATACCCTGTACCCTGTACCCTGTACCCTGGAGGTGAAGTATGTCCAATCAAGAGGAGCGTCTGCGCATCCTGAAGATGATCGAGAGCGGCCAGGTGACCGCCGAGCAGGGCGCGCAGCTGATCGAGGCGCTGGGCGAGCCGACGGCCCGCGAGCGACCGCGCGCCGGGTTGCAGTCGCGCACCCTGCGCGTGCGGGTGACCGACCTAAGCACGCGCCGGCAGAAGATCAACGTGACGATCCCGGTCAGCCTGGTCGAGGTCGGGCTCAAGCTCGGCGCGCGGCTGGCGCCGCGAGTGTCCGGCGCGAACGCCGAGGAGATCATGCAGGCGATCGAGAGCGGCGCCCCGGGCCGGATCTTCGAGATGCAGGACCTCGACGAGGGCGAGCGCGTCGAGATCTTCGTCGAGTGAGGCCGCGTCGTTGGGGCTTGGGGCTTGGGGCTTGGGACTTGGGGCGCGGGTATAGTGACAAGGTGACAAGGTGACAAGGGCGTGTGGGGCGCGGGTACGGTGACAAGGTGACAAGGTGACAAGGTGAGCTTATTGTTCATCCTTCATCCTTCACGCAATAGAGACATGGAGGGTATCCATCATGACGACACAATCGTTCCCCGCCGGCGAGGCGCCGCGGGTGGTTCTTAGCGAGATTCGGGGCGACCTGACGATCGAGGCCTGGGCCAAGCGCGCGATCGAGGTCGAGTGCGACGGCCGGATCGACCGGATCGACCAGGGCGAGGAGGCGGTGGTCATCCAGCGCGCCTACGACGACATCGTGCTGCGCGTGCCGGCCGACGCCGAGGTCGTGGCCGAGCAGGTGGCCGGCGATATGAGCTGCCGCGGCGTTCGCGCGCTGTCGCTGAGCGCGTGCGGCGGCGACGTCGACATCGACGAGATCGCCGAGTCGATTCGGCTCGACCAGGTCGGCGGCAGCGTGGTGGCCCGCGACAGCTCCTCGCTCACGCTGCTGAGCGAGGTCGGCGGCGACGTGGATGTGTCCGACGTCGCGCTGGTCGAGATCGAGCGGGTGAGCGGCGACCTGCAGGTGAGCGGCGCCCAATCGGCGACGATCGGCAATGTCGACGGCGACTGCCAGGTCACGAGCACCGAGTCGTTCCGCTATGGCAACATCGGCGGCGACCTGCAGGTCTCGAGCAGCGCGCGCGCCGCCGTCGTCGGCGGCAGTGTGGGCGGCGACACGTCGATCCACGCCGCCGCGAGCGTGCAGCTCGGCAACGTCGGCGGCGACTGCCATATCGACGCCGTGAGCGGTGAGGTGCGACTCGGCAGCCTCGGCGGCGACTGCCATATCGACGCCGTGAGCGGCGCGGTCTGGCTCGGCAGCGTCGGCGGCGACGCAAGCGTGCGGGCGAAGGATGCCGGCGTGCAGATCGGCAACGTCGGCGGCGACCTGCACCTCGGCGCGACCTTCCCGGCCGGCAGCTCGACCCGGATCAGCGTCGGCGGCGACGCGGCGATCGAGCTGCCGCGCCAGCCGAGCCTGACGATCCGCGCGACCGTCGGCGGCGATGTGAGCGGCGAGCGGATCGTCTCGAGCGGCGGCGGCATGTTCACCGCCGTGTACGGCGAGGGCGGCGCCCAGCTCGATCTGATCGTCGGCGGCGATCTGCAGCTGAGCGGCGGCGGCTCGCCGCGCACCTCCAGCTCGTCGTGGGACTGGTCCGAGTTCAGCGCCGACATGGGCCGGATGGGCGATGAGCTGGGCCGCGAGTTCAGCAAGCTGGGCGAGCAGATCGAGCGCGAGCTGTCGGGCGCGTTCGGCCCGCATGGCCCCGGCCGCAAGGATTGGGAGCGCAAGCTGCACCGGCGCGTCGAGGAGCGCGTGCGCCACGCCGAGTCAGAGGCCCAGCGCGCGGCGGAGCGCGCCCGCCGCTCCGCGGAGCGCTTGGGCCGCCCCGACGAGCCGGGGCAGCGCATGCACGTGCGGATCAATGACCGCGAGTGGCGCTTCGACGCCGAGCGGCTGGAGCGGATGAAGCAGCAGGCCCGCGAGGCTGCCCGGGAGGGGCTCACCGGCGCGATCTCGGCGATCGAGCGCGCGCTGGCGGGCATGGGTGTGCCGCCCGAGCCGCCCACGCCGCCTGACGTACCACGGCAGCCAGTCCCGCCGGCGGCGCCCGCCCCGCCGCGCCCGGCGGCCACCGGCCAGACGATCCGCATCGACGTCGGCGACCCGGCCAGCGCAAGCGCGGCTAACGAGGTCGGCGCGGGCGAGCCGGCCGCCGGGCCGCCCGCCAGCGCCGAGGAGGAGCGCACCGCGATCCTGCAGATGGTCGCCGAGGGGCGGATCTCGCCCGAGGAAGGCGATATGCTGCTGGACGCGCTGGGCTAGGTGTGTCGGATCACCCCACCGCCTGCCCCAGCCCCTGCCAGAGGGCGGGGGTAAGTACTGGCTGGTGCCGGGGTTACGGCTCCGCCGTAACCCCGGCACCAGCCAAGAATCCCCCTCTCCCGCCGCGACGGGAGAGGGGGTAGGGGGATGAGGGGCAATGATGCAGGCGAACAGCCAGATCGAAAGGCGCGAGCGCGCTCAGAACGGCAGATCTTCTTCGCCGAACGTGGTCGTCCCGCGCGGCAGGGTGGCGACTTTGGCGGCGCGGGCGGCCGGCGCGCTCGCCCGCGCTCGCGGCGCGGGGGCTTTGGCGGCGGGCCGCTCCGCCGGGGCGGAGTCGCGCGGCTGGTCGGGGGCGGCGGGCTCCGGCTCGGCCCGCGCCGCATCGTCGCCCTGGCTGGCAGGCTGGCCCTCGCGGCGGCCGTCGAGGATGATCACGTCGCTGGCGATGACCTCGGTCAGGTAGCGCGTCTGGCCTTCCTGGTCCTGCCACTGGCGGGTCTGCATGCGGCCCTCGACGAAGACGCGCGACCCCTTCGCGAGCCACTGGTTGCAGATCTCGGCCAGCCGGTTCCAGGCCACCACGCGGAACCACTCGGTGTCTTCGTGCGACTCGCCCTCGGACGTGCGCCAGGAGCGATTTGAGGCGGCCCGAAAGGTCGTGACCGCGTGGCCCTGAGGGGTGTAGCGCATCTCGGGGTCGGCGCCGAGCCGCCCGGTCATCTGCACTTTGTTCAGGTCTCGTGCCATCGCGGTGCTCCTTTCAGCGTGGGTTCCCTCTTTCGATCAACTATAGCACATGTGTTCTTGTTGTGTCAAGGTGTGACTCCTGTAGGAATCTAGGCGGGGCGCTGCGCCCCCGGCCCCCCGCCCGGGGGAACCCACGCCGGTTCCCCCGGCCCCCCTCCGGCAAAGAAAGCTATCTCAGGTTCATGCATCGTGGCACATGCCTGGCACTATTCCGATCGGACGTGTTGTCTTCCGCACCGCCTGGATTCAGCCGGGCATGCGCGCCAAGCGCTGGAAACGAGGCGGCATTGCATTTGGAGTCCAGGGGCGCAGCCCCGGCCGGGGGCACGGGGGCGCGCAGCCCCCGCACAAAGCGAAAGCGCACCCAGATGTGTGGTACAATATCGGCCACAGGCTAGAACGGAGACGAGTAGGTGGCATCCCGTCAGCTCAGCGAGCGCGCGGATGGTGCGAGGCGCGTGTGACCGGCCATCGAAGATCACTCCCGAGCCGACACATGAACCAGTTTTGAGTTTTAAGTTTTAAGTTTTGAGTTGACGCCGTGCTTCGGGTAACTCATAACTCATAACTCATAACTCATAACTCCAGTAGTGGAGTCCGGGCTCGCCTCACGTTACCGAGGCGGAGGCGTAATCGCGCGCCTCGCCAAGCGGGCGCCGATCCGGCGCCAAGCGGGGTGGTACCGCGGGGCTATTCGCCTCGTCCCTGATCTAGGGGCGGGGTTTTATATTGCCAAGCATTCAGCATTCAGCTATCAGCTATTAGCTTCCCAGCGCAGGAGCGAAAGAAGAGCTGAAAGCTGACGGCTGACAGCTTTTGAGGAGGCGACATGGCGTTCAAGGCGGTCGATACGAAGGTCTCGTTTCCGGCGCTGGAGCAGGCGATCGAGCAGTGGTGGAAGGAGCGCGGCATCGTCAAGCAGGCGCTCGAGAGCGGCGACCGGGCCAGCCCGTTCATCTTCTTCGAGGGGCCGCCGACCGCGAATGGCCGGCCCGGCGTGCACCACGTCGAGGCGCGCGCGTCGAAGGATATCATCATCCGCTACCAGCGCATGCGCGGCCGCTACGTGATCGGCGCGCGCGGCGGCTGGGACACCCACGGCCTGCCGGTCGAGATCGAGGTCGAGAAGGAGCTTGGCTTCAGCGGCAAGCCCGATATCGAGAAGTACGGCATCGCCGAGTTCAACAAAGCCTGCAAGGCCAGCGTCCAGCGCTACATCGCCGAGTGGGAGCGCATGACCGACCGGATCGCGTTCTGGATCGACATGGAGCACCCCTACAGCACCTACGACAACAGCTACATCGAGTCGCTGTGGTGGATCATGCAGTCGTACTGGAACAACGGGCTGCTGTTCCGCGACTACAAGGTCACGATGCACTGCCCGCGCTGCGGCACGTCGCTCTCCGACCACGAGGTCTCGCTCGGCTTCGAGGACGACGTGGACGACCCGAGCGTGTGGCTGCGCTTCCGCCACCAGCCCGGCGGCCACCCGCTCGACCGGCAGCTCGCCGGCGCGGCGTTCCTGGCCTGGACGACCACGCCCTGGACGCTGCCGGCCAACGTGGCGCTGGCGGTCAAGCCGGGCGCGAGCTACGTGGTGGCCGAGTACGGCGGCGGCGACGCGCCCGAGCGGCTGATCCTGGCCGAGGCGCTGGCGGCGTCGGTGCTGGGCGAGGGCAGCTACACGGTGCTGGCAACGCTCGATGGCGACGCGCTGCGCGGCGCGCGCTACCAGCGGCTGTTCGACGGCGCGCCGGCCGCGGGCGAGACCGTCGACGTCGAGCAGGCGTACCGCGTGGTCGCCGACGAGTTCGTCTCGCTTGAGGACGGCACCGGGATCGTCCACATCGCGCCGGCCTACGGCGACCTGGAGATCGGCCGCAAGTACAACCTGCCGACGCTGTTCTCGGTCGACCTGGCCGGCAAGACGCTGCCGCTGTTCGACTCGCTGGGCTTCGGCGGGCTGTTCTTCAAGCAGGCCGACCCGCTGATCTCGCGCGACCTGAAGGAGCGCGGGCTGCTGTTCCGCAGCGGGCGGGTCAAGCACTCCTACCCGTTCTGCTGGCGCTGCCACACGCCGCTGCTGTACTACGCCAAGCCCTCCTGGTACATCCGCACGACGGCCAAGAAGGACCGGCTGCTGGCGAACAACGAGCAGATCGACTGGGTGCCCGAGCACATCAAGGGCGGGCGCTTCGGCAACTGGCTGGCCAATAACGTCGACTGGGCGCTCAGCCGCGAGCGCTACTGGGGCACGCCGCTGCCGATCTGGATCTCGGAGGACGGCCAGCACATGGAGTGCATCGGCTCGCTGGCCGAGCTGGAGCAGAAGGCCGGCCGCTCGCTGAAGGACCTGGACCTGCACCGGCCCTACGTGGACGAGATCACCTGGGACGCGCCCGACGGCCACGGCGCGATGCGGCGCATCCCCGACGTGGCCGACTGCTGGTTCGACTCGGGCGCGATGCCGGTGGCGCAGTGGCACTACCCGTTCGAGAACAAAGAGCTGTTCGAGCAGGCCGGCCAGGCCGACTACATCTCCGAGGCGATCGACCAGACCCGCGGATGGTTCTACACCTTGCACGCGGTCTCGACGCTGCTGTTCGACCGGCCGGCCTACAAGCACTGCATCTGCCTGGGCCACATCCTCGACATCAAGGGCGAGAAGATGTCGAAGTCGCGCGGCAACGTCGTCAACCCGTGGGACCTGCTCAGCGGCTACGGGGCCGACGCGACCCGCTGGTATATGTACGCCTCGGCGCCGCCCTACAACCCGCGTCGCTTCGCGCCCGAGCAGGTCGGCGAGGTGCTGCGCCAGTTCATGCTGACGCTGTGGAACACCTACGCGTTCTTCGTGACGTATGCGAACCTGGATGGCTGGACGCCGCAGGGGTCAGGGGTTGACGCCCCATCCCTGATCGTTGATCCCCGAACCCTGACCCCGATCGACAGGTGGGCGCTGGCGCGCCTGAACGCGCTGGTGCGCGACGTGACCGAGATGTTCGACAACTACGACATCCACAGCCCGGCCAAGGCGATCGAGTCGTTCGTGGAGGAGCTGTCGAACTGGTACGTGCGCCGCAGCCGCCGGCGCTTCTGGAAGGCCGAGGGCGACGCCGACAAGCAGGCCGCCTACAGCACGCTCTACACCTGCCTGACCACGCTCGCGCGGCTGCTGGCGCCGTTCATGCCGTTCGTCAGCGAGGCGCTGTACCAGAATCTGGTCAGGGGCCAGGGGCCAGGGGCTGGCGGCCAGGATGCTGACAGGACTTCTCTGACCCCTGATCCCCGATCCCTGATCCCTGAGAGCGTCCACCTGGCGCCCTGGCCGGTGGTCGACCAGGCGTTGATCGACCAGGCGCTGCTGGACGACACGGCGGTGCTGCTCGAGACGATCAGCCTGGGGCGCGCGGCGCGGCGCGGCGCCGGGCTGAAGATCCGCCAGCCGCTGGGCGAGCTGTGGGTGCGCGTGCCCGCCGGCGCGGCGGCCGGCCTGCGCCGCTTCGAGGCCGAGCTGCGCGACGAGCTGAACGTTAAGAGCATCCGCTACCTCGACAGCTCGGCCGCGCTGGTCGAGTATCGCTTCAAGCCCAACCTGCGGCTGGTCGGCAAGAAGTACGGCAAGCTGGTGCCGGCGCTGACGGCGACGCTGCGCGAGCTGAGCGGCGACGCCGCGCGCGCGGCCGCCCGCGCGGTCGAGGGCGGGCTGGCGATCGACCTGGTCGTGGATGGGCAAGACCTACAGCTCCAGCCCGAGGAGATCCTGGTCGAGAGCTCGTCGCCGGAGGGGTACGCGGTGGCCGAGAGCGGGCGGGTGCTGGTGGCGCTCGACACGGCTGTGACGGCCGAGCTACGCCAGGAGGGCATCGCGCGCGAGCTGGTGCGCAACATCCAGGACGCGCGCAAGAACGCCGGCTTCGCGATCTCCGACCGGATCAGGGTGCACCTGGGCGGCGTGGCCGGCGACGCGGAGCTGGAGACGGTCGTGCGGCAGTGGGGCGACTACATCCGCGCCGAGACGCTGGCGGACGACCTGATCCTGGACACGCCGGCCGCCAGCGCGCATGTCGAGGCGCTCGACCTCGACGGGCGAGCGGTGGCGGTCGGCGTGGCGCGGCACTAAAGACGCCCGGTTGGCCTGGCGCCTTCTTTACATGCCAAATGTATCCCCCTGGCTCCCTTCCGGCCAGGGGCGAGGGAAACAAGATGGCGTGGGAGTGCGGTCGCGACGCGACCGCACTCCCACGCCAGATCTATCCCCCCTCCCCTAAAAGGGGAGGGGGCAAGGGGGTGGGGCCAAAAACGTTGCACGAGCCCTGTCTTAATGCCATCCTCACTTGACAAACGCCCTCCCACTCGATACCATGAAACTCGCTCCAGGACAGACACTTTCTCAAGATCTTTTCCCGACGTCTCAGCGTACATATTGGCATGCACGCTGATTTGTAGTTGCCGCCACTTTTCGCCGCACGTTCGGTGGCGCGCCACAGCCCCAACCTGCGGAGATTTAGAGGCCCGTCCACAAGCTTGAAAGGGGGGACGATTGAAGATTACGGGCAGCTACACGATCGACGCACCGCGCAACCAGGTCTGGGCTGCGCTCAACGACATCGAGGTGCTGGCGCGTATCGTCCCAGGCTGCGAGCGCCTGACGCAGGTCGGCGACAACGAGTTCGAGGGCACGGTCAAGATCGGCATCCAGTCGATCAAGGGCACCTACAGCGGCAAGATCCGGCTCCAAGACATCCAGCCGCCAACCCACTACAAGCTCGTCGCGAGCGGTCGCAGCGCCAACGGCGTGGTCGACGGCTCCGGCATGGTCGACCTGGCCGAGCAGGACGGCAAGACCGTTCTGAGCTACAGCGGCGACGCGCAGATCGGCGGGACGCTCGCGAGCGTCGGCCAGCGCCTGATCGAGGGCGCGTCGCGCCAGCTGATCAACCAGTCGCTCAAGGCGCTGGTCGAGCAGATCGCCGTGCGGAGCGGCGCCGCGCCGACGTCTGGCCAGCCCGCGGCGAATGGCGTCGCCGTCATACCCCCCATGGCGGCCGCCGCGCCGCCACTGCCAACCGCGATCGGCGCCGAGGTCGAGCAGGCGCGCCCCCAGGCCCCCGCCGCAGAGACGCTCCCAGCCGCCCCGCCGGCCCCGCAGCCCGAGAGTCCGGCCGAGCGCCGCACCGTGCTGGTGCCGGAGCACGAGCAGCTCCAGCCGGCCGCGGTCATCCGCGGCGCCGTCGACGATATCGTGCGCGAGCGGCCCTGGGCGCCGTGGGTGATCGTGGCGTTCCTGCTGGGCTACCTGCTCGGGCGCGCGCGGCGCGGCTAGCGGCTAGCGGCGCGCCATCCCACGCAAGAAAGGAGGCGATTCTCTCCTCGACGCAGTTCTCCCCTTTGCGGCAATAGCCAGACCACCCGAGTGTATCCGCAACAACCAGGAGGTGCATGACGTGAGTACGATCTCAGTCACGGTCAATGGTCGGACCTACCGGAGCGATGTCGAGCCGCGCACATTGCTGGTGCACTACCTGCGCGAGCAGCTGAGCCTGACCGGCACGCATATCGGGTGCGATACAAGCCAGTGCGGCGCCTGCGTCGTGCTGGTGGACGGCGTGAGCGTCAAGTCTTGCACGATGCTGGCCGCCCAGGCCGACGGCGCGCAGATTACCACGATCGAGGGGCTGGCGCAGAATGGCCAGCTGCACCCGCTCCAGGAAGGCTTCTGGGAGAAGCACGGCCTCCAGTGCGGCTTCTGTACCCCCGGCATGATCCTGGCCGCCTACGACCTGCTGCAGCAGAACCCCAACCCCAGCGACGACGAGATCCGCCACGGCCTGGAGGGCAACCTCTGCCGCTGCACCGGCTACCAGAACATCGTCCGGGCCGTCCAGTACGGCGCGGCGAAGCTGCGCGGCGAGCCGGTCGCCGTAGGCTCGACCAACGGCGTCGCCGAGGCGGGCGTCGAGGCGGCCACCGCTACCGGGAATTGATGGGGCGTGCGAGCCGCAGATGAACACAGATGGACGCTGATATGCTCCCGAGAGCGCCCAACCACCACATTCATCTGCGTTAATCAGCGTGCATCCGCGGATTCCACCCAGGTCGCTGGCCATATCGAAGCGTGAACTGGAGGCGAATTACCATGACTGGTACCGCGACACGTATGGTCGGGCAGGCGTTGAAGCGCCGCGAGGACCCGAAGCTCATCACCGGCAAGGGCAGCTATCTTGACGACATCAAGCTGCACGGCATGCTGCACGCCGTCGTGCTGCGCAGCCCCTACGCCCACGCGAAGATCATAAAGCTCGACACCAGCAAGGCCGCCGCCCACCCCGGCGTCGTCGCCGTCTTCACCGGCGAGGATATGCTGGACATCAATCCGCTGCCGGCGGCGTGGCAGGCCGGCCGGGTCAAGAATAACGTCAACACGCCGCGCGCGCTGGCCGTCGGCAAGGTCTGCCACGTCGGGGACGGCGTCGCGCTGGTGGTGGCCGAGGACCGCTTTATCGCCCGCGACGCGCTCGACCTGATCGACGCGGCGTACGAGCCCCTGCCGGTGGTGGTCGACGCGAAGAAGGCGACCGAGCCGGGCGCCCCGCAGATCCACGAGAACGCGCCGAACAATATCGTGATGGAGTGGGATTGCGGCAACAAGGCCGCCGCCGACCAGGCGATCGCCGGCGCCGAGGTGGTGGTCAAGGAGCAGATCATCAACCAGCGGCTGATCCCGACGCCGATGGAGCCGCGCGGCTCGATCGCGCGCTTCGACGAGGCAACCGGCGAGTTTACGCTGTGGGCGACCACACAGGCGCCGCACGTGCATCGCCTGCTGCTGACGGCGTTCGTGTTCGGCATCTCCGAGACGAAGCTGCGGATCATCGCCCCGAATATCGGCGGCGGCTTCGGCCAGAAGATCTTCACGTATCCCGACATGGTCTTCACCCTGTGGGCCGCGCGCAAGATCGGCCGCCCGGTCAAGTACATGGAGGAACGCTCGGAGAACTACAAGTCCTCGACCCACGGCCGCGACCACATCACCGACGCCGAGATCGCCGGCACGCGCGACGGCAAGATCACCGGCCTGCGGATCAACACCTACGCCAACCTGGGCGGCTACTTCTCGCTGATCGCCGGGGGCATCCCGACCACGCTCTACGGGCGCATCACCACCGGCGTCTACAAGATCCCGGCGGCCTACTGCCACGTCACCGGTGTCTACACCAACACCGCGATGGTGGACGCCTACCGCGGCGCCGGCCGCCCGGAGGCCTCCTACCTGATCGAGCGCATGGTCGACCGCTTCGCCGCCGAGATCGGCATGGACCCGACCGAGGTGCGCCGCAAGAACTTCATCCAGCCCGAGGACTTCCCGTACGACAATGGGCTTGGCCTGCTGCCCTACGACAGCGGCAACTACGAGCCGGCGCTCGATCGCGCGCTGGCGATGGCCGGCTACGCCGACCTGCGCAGGCAGCAGGAGGAGGCGCGCAAGCAGGGCCGCTACATAGGCATCGGCGTCAGCTCCTACGTCGAGATCTGCGGCGTCGCGCCAAGCGCCTGGATCGGCCTGCCGGGCGAGGGCTGGGGCGCCGGCCTGTGGGAGAGCGCCAATGTCAAGGTCCACCTGACCGGCAAGGTGGTGGTTACGACCGGATCGCTGCCGCACGGCCAGGGCATCGAGACGACCTTCGCGCAGATCGTGGCCGACGAGCTAGGCGTGCCTTACGAGGACGTGACCGTCGAGCACTCCGACACCGCCGGCACGCCGTTCGGCTACGGCACCTACGGCAGCCGCAGCCTGGCGGTCGGGGGCGTGGCGATGCACAAGAGCGTGACCAAGATCAAGGAGAAGGCCAAGAAGATCGCCGCGCACATGCTCGAGGCCAACCCCGACGACATCGTGTACGAGAACGGCCGCGCCTACGTGAAAGGCTCGCCCGAGCAGGGCAAGGCGATCGGCGAGATCGCGCTGCAGGCTGCGGTGGCCTACAGCCTGCCCCAGGGCATGGAGGCGTTCCTGGACGAGACGACCTACTACGATCCGCCGAACTGCACCTTCCCGTTCGGCACGCACATCGCGGTGGTCGAGATCGACCCCGACACCGGCGTGGTCGATCTGAAGCGCTACATCGGCTGCGACGACGTCGGCAACCCGATCAACCCGCTGATCATCGACGGCCAGCTCCACGGCGGCATCGCGCAGGGCATCGCGCAGGCGCTGTACGAGCGCGGCGTGTACGACGAGAACGGCCAGCTGCTCAGCGGCACGCTGATGGACTACGCCGTGCCGACCGCGTCGATGCTGCCGTCCTACGAGCTGGATCGCACCGTCACGCCCAGCCCGGTCAACCCGATGGGCGTGAAGGGCGCCGGCGAGGCCGGCACGATCGGCAGCGCCCAGGCGGTGATGAACGCCGTGATCGACGCGCTGTCGCCATTCGGCGTGAAACACCTGCAGATGCCGGCGACCTCTGAGAACGTGTGGCGGGCCATCCACCAGCGCTGAACGATGAACGATGAACGATGAACGATGAACCGGCGCATTCAGCGTTCGGAAGGAGAATGATATGATTCCGAGCGAGTTTCAGTACTTCTTGCCCAGGACGGTGGACGAGGCGGTGGGGCTGCTCCAGCAGCACGGCGACGAGGCCAAGCTGATCGCGGGCGGGCACTCGCTGCTGCCGGCGATGAAGCTGCGCCTCTCGCAGCCGACGGTGCTGATCGACCTGCGCAAGATCGGCGAGCTGCAGGGCATCTCGGTCGACGGCAGCGTGACGATCGGCGCGGGGACGACCTATCGCGCGATCGCCGAGTCGGCGGAGGTGCGCGCGGCCTGCGGGGTGCTGGCCGAGTGCGTCGGCCAGATCGGCGACACCCAGGTGCGCAACCGCGGGACGATCGGCGGATCGCTGGCCCATGCCGACCCGGCGGCCGACCTGCCGGCGCTGGCGCTGGCGCTGGGCGCCACGGTGAAGGTCAGGGGGCCTGGCGGCGCGCGCGCGATCCACGCCGACGACATGTTTGTCGAGATGCTGACCACCGCGCTCGCCTCGGATGAGCTGATCACCGAGGTGACGTTCCCGAAGCTCGGCGCGGGCGAGGGCGCCGCCTACGCGAAGCTGCGCCACCCGGCCTCGCGCTACGCGATCGTCGGCGTGGCGGCCTATGTCAAGCTCGGCGGCGACGGGAAGGTCGCGGCCGCGCGCGTGGCGGTGACGGGCGCCGGCCCGAAGGCCGAGCGCCAGCCGGCCGCCGAGACCGCGCTGGTCGGCAGCGACGGCTCGGCCGCGGCGATCGATGCGGCGGCCGCGCAGTCGGGCGAGAGCATGGACTATCTCGGCGACATCCATGCCTCCGACGAGTACCGCCGCGCGATGGTCAAGGTCTACACCAAGCGGGCGCTCGACCGCGCGATCGGGCGGGCGCGCGGGTAGAATCAAGAACGGCGGAACGGCCGAAGAAGCGGAAAGGGCGGCCAGCTCATGCTGGCGGCCCTTTCTGCGTTGTAATCACTTTGTCATATCCTGCGACGCTTGGTAGCACGCCAGCCTGGCCGGCAATGGCACCGTCCGTGCTACACAGACTGTGTCTACCCCGCAGGCCGGCGACCGCCGCATCCCGTATGCCGTGCGCGCCTGCTTCGCTGAACGCCCACGGAGGTCATTGGTATGCGTGTTACAAAAGAGAATGTCCACGAGCTGATCGAGCAGGGGCTGCTGCCAGAGGGCGACCTGATCTTCCACATTCGCTCCGGCGCCGAGGCGCTGCCGCTGCCCTCGCTGTTCAAGACGCGCGTGCGCTGGGTCGCCGAGACCGAGCAGCACGGCGCGATCGTGACGAAGCAGAGCGAGAGCTACCCGCCGTTCACGTTCTTCGAGTGGAACCAGCTCGACGTCGAGGAGCAGCCCGACGAAGATGGGGTTGTGCTGCGCTTCACCGTGCGCTCGATCGACATGTCGACGCCGGTCGAGATCCTGGTCGTGCGCGAGCACGCCAGGCAGGTGTAGATCGCGCGGAGAGGAGCCGATCAGCCGGCAGCGCCAGGCGCTCCACCCGGCTGATCGGCGGCGGACGCGGACTCGGTCGCGCCCGGCCGATCGCGCAGCCGCCAGATCAGCCACAGCCCCAGCATGCCGACGACCGTGATGGTCGCCTCGGGCACCAGCAGCGCCGTGGTGCCGCGCAGCCCCAGCAGCACCGGCACCCCGGTCGCCACGAAATCCACCAGCGCGTGCGCGGCGATCGCCAGGTACAGCCAGCGCATGCTGCCGCGGCGGAACACCTGCAGCACGACCACCGACATCGCGACGTGGAACGCGATCGACCAGACCCGCTCCCACGCGCCCACCAGCGGCAGCCAATCCGGCTGCGCGCGAACGGCCGCGATCTGCTGGAGCAGCTGGGCGCGCTGCTCGGGCGAGATCGGCAGCGCGTCGACGTTCGTGGCCGAGAGCGCCAGCAGGTTGATCAGCCCCAGCAGCACCAGCCCGCCGACCAGCAGCATCGACTCCAGGCCGCCGTGCCCCACGCCGTACATGATCGCCTTCGGCCAGGTCTTCTCCTCGCGCCGCATCAGCCAGCGGTAGCCGACGTAGCGGCCGATCTCCTCGGCCAGGCCGGCGGTCAGCGACAGGACCGCGATCCAGGCCACCAGCAGCGTACGCGACGCCTGGAGCGCCGGCGCGATCTGGGATTGGATCAGCTGGACCAGCGGCACGCGGGTGACCAGCTGGAACAGCAGGAAGATCAGCGCGCCGTAGGCGAAGTAGCGCCAGCCGACGCCCAGCCGACGGCGCACGAGCAGCGCCAGCGCGAGCGGGAGCAGGATCTCGATCAGCGCCGCCGCGATCGTCGCCGCGATCCGGCCGGTGCTCAGCTGAAAAGTTGAGTTCATAATGTTGGAACGCTAGAGCGTTGGAACGTTTTGGCGATCAGCGAAACGTCGCAAACACAACCGCCGCCAGCAGGCCGCCGCCCAGCAGGCCGTACTCCCAGAAGATCCGCCGCGAGAGCGTGCCCTCCAGGTGATTCTGGAGCAGCCCGATCGCGACATAGAAGATCACCAGCAGCAGCGCGCCGCCCAGTAGGAACGACGCGGCCCAGTAGTTCAGCGCCCAGGTCGCCTCGGCCAGAGTCAGGCCGACCAGCCCGGACAGGATCAGCAGCCCGTGGCGCGGCGCCGTCCACTGCAGCAGCGCGTAGGCCAGCAGCGCCCCGGTGGCGCCGATCAGCGCGCCGGAGTACAGGAACCGCAGCCGCGCGTAGTAGGTCGCGCTGAAGATGCTGAACGCCAGCAGCAGCGTGATCGTCTGCAGCCCGAGGCGCGCGGCGTGGCGGGTCTCGACGCGCCGGTCGAGCGCGTAGTGCTGGCAGATCAGCGCGCCCAGCAGCAGCCCCCCGGTGGCGGCCAGCGCGATGATCGCCGCGGTCATCTGGAGCATCGGGCTGAACAGCCGGAAGAACGCGAACGGCGCGACGATCGAGAACGCCGGCAGGATCCAGAAGCCCGGCGCGATCTCGACCCGCACCAGGCCAAGGTTGATCGTCGGCAGGCTGCGGGTCTGCATCTGCGGGTGGCTGCGGATGAACAGGTCGGCGCCGGTGACGGTGATGACGACCAGTGACGCCACCAGCACCCACGACAGCGTGATCACCGGCAGGTCGCCGCCGAGGCGCGCGCGCAGAATGTTCGGGTTGATGTCGATCAGAAAGACAACCGCCAGGCCGATCAGCACCAGCAGCACCAGCGAGACGATCCGGTCGTAGCGGGGCGGGGCCTTGGGGATCACCGTCTCAATCTCCTCGATATGCGCCAAGTAGTCGGGAGATTCTAGCCGGTGGCGCCGCGAATGTCAACAGGGCTCGTGTAACGTCGGCCCTCAGCTTGGTTGACGCCCCATGCCCGCGGGTGTTAGAATGGGGCGTATTCGCCATTCTCATCGCGTAGCCCCACAGAGCTGGCGGACCACCGAACCAGCTATCTTCCGCGCGATCGGCGCCCCCGGCCGCTTGCGACGCATATGACAACGATGCTCGTCACCACCTCCGAAACCATTGAGCCGCTCCAGATCGACATCCGCCCTGCGCAGATGAGCGACATCTACCCGATCCTGGGCCTGCATCGCGAGGCGTTCGCCGACAAGTTCGGCGCGGCCTTTGGCGCCAACGGCGCGGCGCGCGGCGTCGAGGCGATGGCCGAGGCCTGGCGGCGACAGGGCGCCTCGGCGCTGCGCGGCATGCTGGTGGCCTCCGCCGACGACCAGGTGATCGGGACGATCACGCTGCGGACGTGGGAGATGGGCGGCGACACGAGCGGCGCGGCCGAGATCGCGTTCCACCAGGTGCTGGGGGTCTGGGGCGCCATCCGCTCGATCTTCGCGCTCTCGCTGCTCGACCACCAGATCGACCGCGCGGAGGGGTACATCACCGATGTCGCCGTGCTGGCGGCCTACCGGCGGCGCGGCGTGGCCCGCGCTTTGCTCGAGCGTGTCGAGGAGGAGGCGCGGGTGCGCCGCAAGCGCTACCTGGCGCTCTACGTCAGCGCCTCCAACCAGGGCGCGCGGCGGCTGTACCAGCGCGTCGGCTTTGCCGAGCGCCGCGTCCGCCGGTCGATGTTGGCCGGCTGGGTGCTGCACCAGGCCAGGTGGGTCTTTATGCGTAAGGAGCTGTAGCGGGCGCTGCGCGCCCCCCACACCCCTGCAAAGGATGCCGCCTCAGTGGCAAACCCGGCCACGCATGCCTAGCGGCATCCACGCGCGGTGGAAGACAACACATCCGATCGGAGTGGTACAAGGCATGCGCCACGAACCGTGGAGCTGAGACGGCATCATTTGCCGGAGGGGGCCGGGCGAACCCTCGCCGGTTCCCCCGAGCGGGGGCCGGGGGCGCAGCGCCCCGGAAGAATCGAATCGCTGCCGGAACGGGCTCAGGCGGGGGCCGGGGGTGCAGCGCCCGAAACAAAAGCGTTGCGCAGGTACAAAAACTGTGATACTGTACAATGGCCCTGGCTGTCGGCCGGCCAGCCCTATCGAGACCAACAACAAACAACAGGAGGCGAAGACAATGACGTCCGAGCGTAACAACCCCTTCCACATCGCGCAGCAGCAGTTCGACAGCGCAGCCGAGCTGCTCGACCTGCCCCAGGACATCCGCGAGATCCTGCGCGTGCCCCAGCGCGAGCTCACCGTCAACTTCCCGGTCAAGCTAGACAACGGCACGACGAAAGTCTATACCGGCTATCGTGTGCAGCATAACCTCGGCCGCGGGCCGGTCAAGGGCGGCATCCGCTATCACCCGCAGGTCGATATCGACGAGGTGCGCGCGCTGGCGATGTGGATGACCTGGAAGTGCGCCCTGGTGAATATCCCCTACGGCGGCGCGAAGGGCGGCGTGGTGGTCGACCCGGCCGGGCTCTCGCTCGCCGAGCTCGAGCGGCTGAGCCGTCGCTTCGCCACCGAGATCAGCGTCTTGATCGGCCCGGATAAGGACATCCCCGCGCCGGACGTCAACACCACCCCCCAGATTATGGCCTGGATCATGGACACCGTCTCGATGCACCAGGGCCACACCGTCAACGCCGTGATCACCGGCAAGCCCGTGCAGGTCGGCGGCTCGCTCGGGCGCAGCGATGCGACCGGCCGCGGCGTGAGCCTGATGGTGCGCGAGTGGGCGCGCGTCCACGGCTACAGCGTCAACCAGCTGAGCGTGGTCGTGCAGGGGTTCGGCAATGTGGGCGGGGTGGCGGCCGAGCTGCTGCACGCGATGGGCTGCCGGGTGATCGCCGTCAGCGACGCGACCGGCGGCTACGTCCGGCGCGGCGGCCTCGACATCCCGGCTATGCGCCAGTACACGGCGAAGCACCCGCGCCGGCTGCTGGAGGGCTACCAGGCGCCCGGCCTGGAGCAGATCAGCAACGCCGAGCTGCTGGAGCTGCCCTGCGACGTGCTGATCCCGGCCGCGCTTGAGAATCAGATCACCGACCTGAACGCGCCGCGCATCCGCGCCAAGGTGGTCGTCGAGGGCGCGAACGGGCCGACGACCCCCGAGGCCGACGCGATGCTCGAGGACCGCGGCATCACCGTGATCCCCGACATCCTGGCGAACGCGGGCGGCGTGACGGTCAGCTACTTCGAGTGGGTCCAGGGCCTGCAGTCGTTCTTCTGGGATGAGCTCGACGTGAACGCCAAGCTCGAGCGGATCATGGTCGGCTCGTTCGAGCAGGTGCGTAGCCTGGCCGAAGAGCGCCGCGTCTCGATGCGCACTGCCGCCTACCTGGTGGCGGTCCGCCGCGTCGCCGACGCCAACATCACCCGCGGCATCTATCCGTAGCCTGCTGCGCTCGCCTATGGGCTGATCAAGTGGTACAATAGCGCTCGAGCGCAACATGATGGCTTACGACAGGGCTCCCGTCGTCTGTGTCGGTCGGCTAGGGCAAGGAGGGTGATGTGGACATCCTGCTGGTGGACGATAATCCGCTTATGCAGCAGCTAATCGCCCGCTTCCTGGGCGACCTCGGGTACCGTGTGGGCATCGCCGGGCGAGCCGACGAGGCACTGGTGCTCGCGCGCGGCGCGCGGCCCGGCCTGTTTATGATCGACATGCACCTGCCCGATCTGGACGGCCCCGACGCGCTGCGGGCGCTGCGCGCGCTGCCCGGCTGCGCGGCCATCCCAGCGATCGGCATCAGCGGGCTGGACGAGGACGAGGCCCGCCACATCATCACGCGAGACTTCGCCACGTTCCTGGTCAAGCCGGTCGACCTGGATGTGCTGCAGGATGCGGTCGTGCGGCATCTCGGCGATGGCATGGCCCGCAGCGTAGGGTAAGCCCCAGCGTTCAAGCATCAGGCCGCAGCCTGTTGGTCGTGGGCGCAGCCTCCGATCCGACACCGCGACCTCTACCGTGTGATCGACAGCATGAGAATCTCAAGCAAAGGCGAATATGGGCTGCGGGCCTTGCTGGATCTGGCGCAGCGCTACGGCGAGGGGCCGATCCAGAGCCACGACATCCACAGGCGCCAGGGGATCGACGAGAACTATCTCAACCAGATCCTGATCGTGCTGCGCAAGGCCGGGCTGATCGAGAGCGTGCGCGGGCCGCAGGGCGGGCACCGGCTGGCGCGCCCACCGGCGCAGATCTCGCTGCTCGACGCGCTGACCGCGCTGGAGGGGCCGCTGCTCCCGGCCGAGGGCGGTCGCGATGGGCCGGCGCCGGTCGAGCCGCTCGACCGCGAGCTGGTCCGCGAGGTCTGGGTCGGCGCGCGCGGGGTGCTGGAGCGCTACCTGAGCGGCATCTCGCTCGACGACCTGTGCCAGCGCAAGACCCAACGCGTCGGCGAAGTGATGTATTATATCTGAGATTGGCCCTCACCCCCTGCCCCCGCTCCCGGCGGGAGCGGGGGTTGTTCTTTTGGCAACAGAATGCGGCCGCTTTGCGGCCGCATTCTGTTGCCACATATATATTTCCGCCCCTGGCAGGAGAGGGTATACGGGGAGAGCTATCCATCCCCCTCGCTACCCCATGACCAGCATCCCCTGCGCCTCAAGCCAGAAGCGCAGCGCCGAGAGCGCGCCAAGCTCGAGCAGCGTCACCAGCAGCGCGACGGTCGCCGGGCGCGCGAGCTGGGCGATACGCGTGACCTTACCCTCGTAGCCCATGAACAGGGCTGTCAGCAGCACGTTGACAGCGTAGAGCACGCCCGTGATCCCAAGCCAGGCCGTGATCGCGATCGGCCAGAACATGATCGCGACGTTGCCGTACATCGCCGCCAGCACCAGCAGGTTGAGCAGCAGCGCCCCGCCGAGCTCCAGCCAGCCGCCGATCACGCGCTGCTCGGTGTCGGGGTTCTGGCGTAGCGAGATATTGAGGATCAGGAACATCAGCACGGCGATCGCCACGCCCATGCCGATGCCGGTGAGCGTGCGCAGCTCATTCATGGGCGTGTAGAGGTGTGGCAGAAACATGTCGACCAGCATCGAGTTGAAGCCGTCCACGCCCATGATCGCGACGAACAGCAACAGCCCGATCGTGATCGGCCAGGGCGGCAGCTTGGCGGCGCGGGCGCGACCGAGCGCCAGCAGGTAGAGCACGGTGACCAGGAACCCGCTGTAGATGCCGGTGTTGCGCGCGCACAGCGGCAGCCGCAGCCCGGCCATGTCGACGGTGTGCGCCTGCGCGCAGACGCCGTGGACCACCGCGTACATCTTCCACTCCAGCGGCATGCCCGGCCACGCCAGCAGCCCGAGCAGCAGCACGCCCGCCAGCCCGATGAAGGCGTAGCGCCAGGGCAGCTCGCGCAGCCCGCGCTGCTCGGCCTGGCGCGTGGTGCGCGCGGCGATCTCTCCGCGGGCCATCTCTAGGATCTCTTCGCTCGTGCGCTCGGCCATGGGTTTTCTCCGCCTTATCCCGTATGTGACGGTGTGTGAATAACTTTCTGAAGCTCTATCTCCCTCACCCCCTGCCCTCTCTCCCGCCCGCGGGCGGGGCGGGGCAGGGGGTTTGCAACGCGTGGTATCACTTCAGCTGATCGAGGTGCGCCTTGATGAAGCTGTAGCTCATCAGGCCGGTCTTGCGCAGGCCGATCGTGCCGTCGGTGTTGATGAAGTAGCTGGTCGGCAGGTTGATCGCGGCGTAGCGGCTGGGGATGTCGTCGTCCGGGTTGGCGATCAGCAGGAAGCCGACCTTCAGCTCGTCGGCGAAGGGCGCGATCAGCTCGGGCTGCTCGGCCTTGTTGACCCCCAGCACCACCACCGCGCCGCCGTTCTCGTCGATCGCCTTCTGGATGTCGGGCATCTCGGAGCGGCACGGGCCACACCAGGTCGCCCAGAAGTTCAGCAGGACCTTCTTGCCGCGCAGGTCGCTCAGCCGGTGGGTCGTGCCGTCGGGCATGGTGTACTGGAAGTCGGGCGCGGCCTGCCCGACCTCGGGGATGCCCGACTGGCCGCCGGCGTCGAGCAGCTTCGATTCGCTCGCGACGACGGCCTGGCCCGCGACGAGCGGCTGCGGCGGGGTGGTGGCGGCCGACCCGCCGCAGGCCGCCAGCGCCAGCGCGGCCAGCGCCAGAGTGAACATATGTCGCATCATCTTCTTCTGCCTGAATGCTCGACGAGCGCTTTCTACAGCAAGGTGCAGCACGGTCGAGCCGTCAGAGGCCGCAGAGGTTGGATCGCCTCTCGCTGTGATGGGTGCTGCGTGGCTCACGCGCGTTGCTCGCCGCTCAGCGCTGCAGCGCGCGCTCCAGCTCGTCCTCCCGAATGGGCGCTGCGAGCGTCGGCCCGCCCGCGATCGCGATCACTGGGATGCTGTGCTTGTAGCGCTCGTACAGATCGACGTCGCCGAGAATATTGACCTCGACGACCCGGAGCGGCCTGACCTGCGCCAGCCGCTCCAGCAGCTCGGCGGCATCCTCGCAGAGGTGGCAGCCGGGCCGCGTGTACAAAATGACCTGGCGCAATCGTGTCTCGGCCATACGTTCGATCGGCGCTGCGGCGAATCCGATGGCTGCTATTATATCAGACCGCCGCGGCGCGTGCCTGCTGCCTGGCGCACCTCGCCCCTGCCCCTCTCCAACATGCGGGAGAGGGGGCAAGGTGTAAGGCAGCAGGACGCCAACTCCTTTGCGGCTTGGCGGCTTTGCGTGAGCGAATCGCAGCCCCTCGGCCGATGCTCTAGCGGACGCGGGCGAACTTGCGCCGGCCGACCTGGACGACCACCGGCGCGCCAGGGCTCAGCGTCAGATCATACCCCTCGACCTTCTCGCCGCCCACGCGCACGCCCCCGCCGTCGATCAGCCGGCGCGCCTCGCTCTTGCTGGACGCCAGGCCGGCCGCGACGAGCAGGTCGACGATGTTGGCCGGGCCGCCGAGCGTATGCTCGGGCATATCCTCGGGCAGCTCGCGCCGCTGGAACTGGCGCTCGAACGCCTCCTGGGCCGCGTCGGCGTCGGCCGGGCTGTGGAACTGCGCGACGACCGCGTGCGCCAGGCGCTTCTTCCAGCCCATCGGGTTGCCGCGCCCGCCGGCCAGCTCGTGCTTCAGCTCGGCGATCTCCTCCAGCGACGCGTCGGTCAGCACCTCGAAGTACAGCGGCATCACGTCGTCGCTCATCGACATCACCTTGCCGTACATATCCGGCGGCGGCATGATGATATCGATCGTATTGTCGAACGACTTGCCCATCTTGCGGCCGTCGGTGCCGGGGATCAGCGGCACCAGCAGGATGTCCTGCGGCTGCATGCCCATCTGGTCCATGAGCTGCCGCCCGGCCAGGTTGTTGAACTTCTGATCGGTGCCGCCGAACTCGACGTCGGAGTTGATCGCCACCGAGTCGAAGCCCTGCAGCATCGGGTACATCAGCTCGAGGATCGTCAGGGACGCGCCGGCCTCGTAGCGCTTGCGGAAGGTCTCGTGGGCCAGCATCTGGGCCAGCGTGAAGCGGCCGGCCAGGTCGAGCGCGCGCTCCAGGTTGAAGCCGCCGAACCACTCGCTCTGCCAGCGCACCTCGGTCCTGGCGCGGTCGACCACGCGGAAGAACTGCTCCATGTAGGTCTTCGCGTTCTCGCGCACGACCTCGGCGGTCAGGCGCGGGCGGGTCTCGTCGCGCCCGCTCGGGTCGCCGATCTGCGCGGTCCAGTCGCCGACGATCAGCACGACCTCGTGGCCAAGCTCCTGAAACTTGCGCAGCTTGCGCAGGCCGACGGCGTTGCCGATCGTCATGTGCGGGCGGCTCGGGTCGAAGCCCTGCTTGAGCCGCAGCTTGCGGCCGCTCTTCAGCCGCTCGCGCAGCTCGGCCTCGACGATCACCTCGGCGACGCCGCGCGTGAGCAGCTCGTCAATCTTGTCCATGGTGTCCTTCCTCCAGAAGCGTCAGACGGGGCGTTTACAGAGCACAAAAAAACGTGGACCTGTGTCCACGTACCTCGACGGTTCGAGCGCGCAGCTATTCGTGGAGCACCGGCCGATCACCCCATGGCGGGGCAATAATACTCCACGGCGTAGGTTTTGGCGCGTCTCAGCTGCATGGGTTGCCTCTCCGCTGCTGAGCGCATAGTAGCACGCGCCGAAACCAGTGTCAAGCGCTGCGCTGCTGTCGGGGGCTGCGCGCGCCCGTGCCCCCACACAGCTTGTGGGGGGCTGCGCGCCCCCGCCGCCCCCCGGCCGGGGCTTGCGCCCCTGGACCCCAAAAGAAACCCGTCTCGCTTGCGATGCCTGGCGCGCATGCCCGGCTGAATCCAGGCGCAGCGAGAGATAACACGCATGATTCGGAATTGCGCCAGGCATGCGCCACGACGATCGCAATTGAGGTGGAATCATTTGCCGGAGGGGGGCCGGGGGAACCGGCGCGGGTTCCCCCGGGCGGGGGCCGGGGGCGCAGCGCCCCGGAAAGACAGCTGGCGCAGCCGCCTGACTGGGTGGCGGGGGGCCGGGGGCGCAGCGCCCCGGTCCACTGCGATCGGTCCCAGACCGATGTATTCGCCAGTGGCGCTCGCTATACTGAAGCTAGCGGCCCGCCGTCGCGTCCGCTGCGCCCGCCGCGCCCCACCGCCCCGCGAAAAGGCACAACCTCAAGGATAGCACTGTGCGGCAAACCTGGCAGTCTCACAGATGAAGGAGATGGCTATGCTGTACCAGCCGATCGATCGCTTGATGATCCAGGCGAATTTCGGCCGCACGCCGCTGAGCCGCCCGGCGCTACTGCTGGCGAATCACTACCGTCTCATGGTCGCGCTGCTCACCTGCAGCCTCCTGCTGTCGCAGATCCCGGTCGTCGGCTCGCCGGCGGTCGTCGTCGCCGCGGCCGGGCTGTACGTCACGTATGTCGCGGCCCGCATGCGACTGCCCGAGCGGTTCGAGGAGCGATTCTACCGGCCGTGGCCGCAGTTCTGGCGCGCCCAGGCCGGGATCGCGGCCGTCACCACGCTGCTGCTGCTGCTTGGCAGCAGCGGGACGGCCGGGATGCTGTGGCTGCTCTACCTGTCGGCGCTGCTGCTGGTGAGCCGCTACTGCCTGCATCACCGGATCTACATCGGCGTGGCGGCCGAGGTCGTGCTGCTGATCGGCGGCGCATGTCTGTTTGAGCTGCGCCATGCCGATCTGACGACGGTCCGGCTGCTCGGCGAGCTCGGCACGCGTATCTTTGGCGTGCTGCTGCCGAGCTTCATGATCCACTACCTGGCGCGGGTGGATATCGTCGCCAGGCAAGGCGCGGCGGTGCGCAACCAGGTGGTTCAGGCGCTGCTCGAGCAGGCCGTGTTCGAGACTGAGGAGGACCGGCTGTGGTGCGCGATCCGCGACGCGTGCGCCGCCGCCGTGAACGCCGTCGACGGCTGGATCTGCCGGTACGATGGCGGCACCGCCGAGCTGCAGCCGGTCGGGGCGGCGCCGCCCGATGACGGGCTGGCGGCGCGAGCGGCCAGCAACCGCACCGTCGCCGAGGAGTCTACGCAGGGGCTGGTGACGATGGCCGCGCCGCTATTTGGGCAGCCGGGCCGCGCCGGCCCGCCGCTCGCAGTGGTCACGCTGCGGCTGCGCGCCGCCGGGGCGGCCGAGCGGCGCGCGGCCCGGCTGTTTCTGACCGACCTGATCGATCACATCTGGCCGATCTGCGCCTACGCCAGCATCCGCCAGCAGTTTCCGCTGCTCGACCAGAGCGACAACCGCGACGTCTACCGGCTAAACCTCGACGAGGTGCTCGACGTCGTGCTGGGCGCGCTGTGCCACAAGCTGGGCTTCTCGTTCGCGACGATCTCGCTCGTCAACGAGGACACCCGGGAGATCGGCACCGTCCGCGGCTTGAACGTCCCGGCTGAGTGGGTCGCCGAGGCGCGCCACCAGCTCGACAGCCACGACATCCAGGCCGACGTCATCCGCAGCGGGCGGGTTGAGGTGATCGGCGAGTGGGACCCGCGCTTCGACGCGCAGATCTGGGCGCGCCATAACCACGAGCAGCTCGTGCGGGTCTGGGTTCCGCTCGGGCGCGTCGGGACGATCGAGGCCGGGTTCTACAAGTGCGAAAACAAGGAGATCTCACGTTTACTAATTGAGATAGTAAAGCGGTACGCCCGCGATGTGACGGTCGCGATTCAGAATGCCCAGCGCTACGAGCGCGAGCAGCGCCACGCGGCGCTCATGGCCCAGCTGCACGAGGTGAGCTGCGAGCTTCAGACGGCCCCCGGCCAGCGCGACGAGGTATCGCTGCTGCAGCAGATCACGAGCTCGGCGCGGGAGCTGCTCGGCGCCAGCATCGTGCTGCTCTACCCGCTCGACTACCACGACGGCACGCTGGTATCGCCGATCTGCTCCGGCGATATCGATGGGCGTCAGCCGCTCGCGCCGCCCAACGAGCACGACAACATTGTGCGCCACGTCGCCGCCGTGCGGGCGGCCTACTACCAGCCCGACGCACGGCTCGACCCGCGGCTATCTAACGTCGACGGCGACACGACCGCGGGGCAGCGCCGTCGAACCTTTACCGTCCGGCAGAACATCATGTCTTTCGCGGGCGTGCCGCTGCTCGCACGCGGCAAGCTGTTCGGCGTGCTATGTGTGAACTATCGCGAGCGCCACCAGTTCAGCGCGCACGACCGCCGCGCGATCGAGCTGTTCGCCCAGCAGGCGGCGGCCGTGATCGCCGGGGACGAGCTGGCGCGCGAGCAGGAGCGGCGCCGGCTGGAGCACGACCTGCACGACTCGGTCAAGTCCAGCGTGCGCGGGCTGATCCTGTTCAGCCGCGCCGCCACCGACGCGCTGGACCGCGACCCCGAGCGCGCGCGCCAGCACCTGCACGAGATCAGGCGGGTGGCCTGGGGCATCCTGGCCGACGTCGACATCATCCTGAAGGGCCTGGCGCCGATCGGGGCGGAGGGCAAAGTTCTGCAGCGCTTCATTCGCGAGGAGCTGCGGCGGCTGGTCGGCTGGAACAGCTCGAATCTCATTCTCGACCTGGACGAGGACCTACCGGCACTACCGATGCCGCTCACGCAGACGCTGCTGGCGCTCATGCGCGAGGCGACGATCAACGCGCTGGAGCACGCCCAGGCGCAGACGATCCGGGTGGGCCTGCGCTGCACCGGCGATCGCCTTCAGCTGACGGTCAGCGACGATGGGCGCGGCTTCGCCTCCGAGTTCGAGAGCGGCGAAGACCATCGCGGCCTGGTGATCATGCGCGAGCGCGTGAAGATGATCGGAGGTAACCTGGAGATAATCTCATCGCCTGGACAGGGGACGACGATATGGGGTGATCTGCCGCAGTAGGAGGTGGCACATGGTGGAGGATGATGGAGGTATGCACCAACCTGTCAGGACGGTCATCGTCGACGATCACTATATGTACTTGCGCGGCGTGCGCGCGGTGCTCGAGACCTTCGTCGACCAGGTGCAGGTCGTCGGCGAGGCCGCCAGCGCCGACGACGCGGTCCAGATAGTGCGGGAGCGCGCGCCGGATGTGGTGCTGCTCGACCTGCAGCTGCCCAGGCGCATTGGCCCATCGGTCAAGCCGGAGCTGGCCCACGGCCTCAGCGCGATCGAGGAGATCGCGCGCGAGTCGCCGCGCACGCGCGTGCTGGTGCTGAGCTATATCGACGATCCGGAGATACTGTTTGCGGCGCTGCACGCCGGCGCGCACGGCTACATCAACAAGGGCGACCACGAGGCGGGCGTGGGGCTGGCCGAGGCAATCTGGCGCACGGCGGGCGGGGAGACGATCTACGGCGGGCTGGTCGCGCAGATTATCCGCGATTACCACCAGCAGCGCAGCCGCGAGCCCAACCCGACGATCGAGCCGCTGACGCCGCGCGAGGCCGAGGTACTCGATCTGCTTGCCAGGCGCCGGAGCAACCGCGAGATCGCCGAGCAGCTGGTCATCAGCGTGAAGACCGTCAAGACCCACGTCGCCAGCATTCTGTCCAAGCTTCACCTTGAGAGCCGGCACGAGGTTCCGGTCTATGTGCGCCTCAAGCGGCCCAAGCGGGTAACGTAATGATCTACTGCAATACACTGACCTAGCCGGGCCACTCGACCAGAAGAGTGGCCCTTTTCATACCTTGGATCAGCCCGGGTCTAGGTCTGAGAACGATGCGCCAGAGCGTGCGATCGGCTATCCTTCAATTGCACAACCCACCATTCATACTACCCTTGCACATTTACCATCTGCCCGCCTGGGAAGGCTCGGGGCTTTTGGGGGCTGGTTTTCTACTCTTGGCGCGGTGATGGGTCCGATGCCCCCACACACCGAGTATCAGGCTGATCGGACAGGAGGATGCTATGCAACGGGTTTCGAGTAGCCAGCAGCCAGCGGCGCCGATCTTACCCAAACGAACGGCAGCACCCATGCCCATCCAGTCGATCTCGCCGCCGGCGCCGCCCATCCAGTTTCCAGCGGCGCGCAGCGGGCCAGCGACGCAGGCAGGCCCGCATGCCCGCCCGCTGGTCTTGCGCCGCCACCCGCTCGCGCTCGTGCCGCGGCTGGTCGCGCTGCTCGTCGCGATCGGAGCAGTCGCGCTGGCGGCGGCAGCCTGGCACAGCGCCCCGCTGCTGCTGGCCGGCCTGGCGGTGGGCGCTGGCGCGATCGCCCTTCAGGTCGTCGAGTGGCGGGAGTTTGAGATCACCGTCCGGTACGACCGGGTCAAAGTCCGGCGCTGGCACCTGCTCTCGGTCCAGCAGACAACCTACGCGCTGCCGGGCTTCCTGGGCCTGACCTGCGAGCAGGAGCTGTTCGAAAAGCTTCTGGACACCGGCACGGTCGTGCTGAGCCTGCCCCATCAGCGAATGTGCTTCAAGATGCTGACGCCCTACTCGGCGCTCGACGCGATGATCGGCTGGTGAGCCGACCGCCTGGCTCACCACACACAGTGTGGCGGGTGGGGTTTCAGGGGAGCGGCTGCGGCTCCCCTGACCCCTGCCCTTGATGGTTCCCCAGCGCCCGCCCGCCGTTCGAGCCCGCTACGCGGAGGAGCATCATGCGCGCCAACGAAGCATCTCGACATCGAAAGGCGCAGCTCTGTGAGGATCACCTGCCGCCCGGAAGGCTGCTGGACGGCAGGTTTATGGTCGTGCGGCGCATCTCGGCCACGGCCATGAGCACCGTCTACTACGGCTACGATCTGGACAGCGACCAGAAGGTTGCGATCAAGCACCTCTCCACAGCGGAGCGCCCGGCCGGGCTGCCCCGATCGAGCGCCATCCGCGTGCTCGTCGGCGAGGCGCTGCTGCTGCAGGAGATCGAGCAGGCCCAGCTGCCGCAGCTGATCTCGATCTTCTGCGAGCAAGACGACTACTACCTGGTCACGACCTACGTGGAGGGCCGATCGCTCGACCAGATCCTTGCCGGCGGCGAGCTGGCGCCAAGGCGGGCCTGGCGGATCGCCAGGAGCCTGTGCGACGCGGTCGAAGGGCTGCACCGGCAGGACCCGCCGGTCATCCACGGCGACATCAAGCCAAACAATATGATCGTGGGGCCGGGCGACCGCGTGACGCTGCTCGACCTGGGGCTGTCGCGGCGCTGCGGCGAGCCGCCCGCGCTCGACGCGATCATGGGGACGCCGCCGTACACCGCGCCGGAGCAGTGGGCCGGCGAGCCGCTCGACCAGCGCAGCGACATCTACTCGCTCGGGCGCGTGCTCGACGAGATCTTCGAGGTCGCTCGCTGCGCCGCGCCTCGGCGCGCGCTGGCCCGCGCTACGGCGCAGGCGCCCGCCGATCGGTTTGAGTCGGTCGGCCAGCTGCGCCGCGCCATCGCCGCGGCCCGCGCGGCGGCTGAGCGCCGGCATCCGGCGCGCGAGCTTGCCCCGGACTGCTGGTCGCTCCTGGGGCTCCTGGCGATCGTCCTCATCGCGGAGCTGATGAGCCTCTGAGGGCTTGGTGGCCCGCCCCCAGTCCCCCTGTGCTATCGCAGATGCGATGTGCGTGTGTTCGTGGGCGGGCGCCGCCCCCCACACCCCCCGCTGGGGGCGGAGGCCCGCCCCCAGACCCCCTGCAAGGCATGCTGCCTCAGCGGCAGCGATAGTGGCGCATGCCTGGCGGAATCCAGGCGCGCCGGGACGGAACTCGTCCGGTGAAATGGTGCTGGGCATGGGCCACAATCACCGCAGCGGACATGGCATTATTTGCAGGGGGTCTGAGACGACATTCTTTGCCGGAGGGGGGGCGGGGGACCGGGGGCGCAGCGCCCCGGCAGAGTCAACCGCTGGCCTCGCCCTGCGGCCGCAGCTTCATCACCGGGTTCTGCTCGATCCCGCCGAGCAGCGCCAGCAGCTTCTCGAGCTCGAACGGCTTCTCAAGCCACAGAATGCCCTTCGCGGCCAGCGACGGAGCGACCTCCTGGACCTGCTTGGTCGCCACGGTGCAGAGGATGACCGGGATCGCGCGGGTCGCCGGGTCGAGGTGGAGCATATCGATCAGCGTCCAGCCGACCGGCATATTCTCGAACAGCAGGTCGCAGATCACCACGTCAGGGGAGCTCTGCTTGATCTGGTCAAAGGCGCCCTGATGCTTCGGGATCGTCGTGACCTCGTACCCCTCGTCGCCGAGAAAGTCGGCCATCAGGGCCAGGAATTCAGGGTGGTCGTTGACGACCGTCACGCGTTTGATCTGAGACATCTCCGAGTTCCTTTGGTAGCAAGAGAGGGCATTGTATACTCATGGCATCGTTCGTGCAAATATAGCCGAAAGCACTGCAGATATGCGCCGTGAGGAGGCTATTGTGTTACAACGACAAATACCAATCGAACACGCTGCGCCCCTGCTGGTGAGCAGCGTCTCAGGACTTTATATTATGGCGCGGGCGAGGCGACTCAGCGAGGCGCGGGCCGCACACGCGCCGCTGTCGCATTTCCTGGTCGGCCAGTCCGATGTCATACTGATGCTGTGCGGCGGCCAGGCGCTGTGGTATATCACCCACCGCAAGCGCCGGGGGGCACGCCGAGGCGAGGCAACGCCGGCCGCGGGCGGCCCACGGTCGCGGGCGATCCATCAGCTGAGGCAGGTCTTCACCGCGCTGCTGCTGGGCACCGAACTGCTGGGCCGCAAGGCGTCGCAGGGCCGGGCCGGCGAGATCTCGCGGCTGGCGGTGCGGCTCAACCGGATCGTGCGCGACGGCATCGCCGCGCTGGCGGTGCTCGGCGAGCCCTGCCCGGCCGACCTGATCGACGAGCTCGGGGCGCCGATTCGGATCGACCGCCCATCCAACGGGACCCATCCGTAGAGGTAGGGGCGTTCAATTGAGCGCCCCTACCACCATGGGGCTGCGCGCCCCGTGCCCCCGCGGGCTGCGCGCCCACACCGCTTTCGGGGGCTGCGCGCCCCCCGCGCCCCCGCGTGAGTCTTGCGCGCCCACACCGCTTTCGGGAGCTGCGCGCCCCCGCGCCCCCGCGGGCGGGGTGGGCCGCCACCCCCGCCGCCCCCCGGCCGGGGCTTCGCCCCTGGACCCCAAAATCATGCAGCCTCACATCCAGTGCTTGACGCGCATGCCCGGCTGAATCCAGGCGCGGTAGGATGCAACTCACCTCGCAGGAATGGTGCCGGGCATGCGCCACTGGGATTGAAGCCGAGATGGCACCACTTGCCGGAGGGGGGCCGGGGGCGCAGCGCCCCGGAAAAGAAGTTGAGCTTGAACAGGGGGAGCGAGAAGCGTATACTTGCGCCACGCACACGTGGAGTGAGACGGACGAACATGATCGCCGAGACATTTCTGCCCCGCCCGTCGCGGCGCTGGCGTACGATCCAGGTCGGCGGCGGGCGCCTGGTGGTGACTGGCGCGGGGCTGCGGCTGCTGCTGGCCGGCGCGCGGCGCGCCCGCTACGCCGACGCGCAGATCGAGGACTACGCCGGTCTGCGGCGCGCCGAGTTCCCCTGGCGGCCGCCCCTACGGATGACGGTGCGGGCGCGCGCCTCGGGGCCGCTGGCGGGCACGGCCGGGTTCGGCTTCTGGAATAACAGCTTCTCGCCGCTGACCGAGCGGCCGGCACTGCCCGCCGCGATCTGGTTCTTCCACGCCTCGCCGCCGTCGGACATGCCGCTGGCGCTGGAGGCGCCCGGCAGCGGCTGGAAGGCCACCTGCATCGACGCGACCCGGCCGCGCGCGCTGGCGTGGGCGCCGCTCGCCCCGCTGGTCGTGCTCGCCAATCAGTCGCCGCCGCTCTACCGCCGGATCTGGCCGCTCGTGCAGCGCGGCCTGAGCATCGCCGAGGCGCCGATCGCCCCGCTCGACCCGGCCTGGCGCAGCTACACGCTCGAGTGGCGCGCCGACGGGGCCTGCTTCGCCGTCGACGGCGCGACCGTGCTGGAGACCGATCGCGCGCCGCGTGGGCCGCTCGGCTTCGTAGCCTGGGTCGACAACCAGTACATGATCGCCACGCCGCAGGCGCGCTTCGGCTGGGGCCTGCTCGACGCCGCGGCGCAGTGGATGGACCTCGGCTCGTTGCGCGTCGAGCCGTTGGAACGTTAGAGCGTTGGAGCGTTCCAACGTTCTAACGCCCTACAGCCGCGGCGGCACGACCCCAACCTGATCGAGGTACTTGCCCTTCTTCTCGTCGTACGAGATCTCGCACTGCTCGTCGCTCTCGAAGAACAGCACCTGGCCGATCCCCTCGTTCGCGTAGACGCGCGCCGGCAGCGGCGTGCTGTTGGACAGCTCCAGCGTCACGAAGCCGCGCCAGCCGGGCTCGAAGGGGGTCGTATTTACGATGATCCCACAGCGGGCATATGTCGATTTTCCCAGGCAGACCGCCAGCACGTTCCGGGGGATCCGGAAGTACTCGACCGTGCGCGCCAGCACGAACGAGTTCGGCGGGATGTCGCAGTACTCGCCCTTGATGTCGACGAACGAGCGCGGGTCGAAGTGCTTCGGGTCGACCAGCGTGTTGAATACATTGGTGAAGACCTTGAACTCGTCGGCGATGCGCATGTCGTAGCCGTAGGACGACAGGCCGTAGGAGATCACGCCGTTGCGCACCTGGCTCTCGATGAACGGCTCGATCATGCCGTGCTCGTGCGCCATCTGCCGAATCCAGCGGTCTGATTTGATCGTCACGTCTCGCTTCTCCGATCTGCAAGGTGGGGTTCGGGGCGCAATTATACCATGCTGTGGGCCCTCACCCCCCTGCCCCGCTCTCCCAGGCGGGCGAGGGGAGGGTGTGGTGGTGCGGTCGCTTGGCGGCCGCACCACCACGCCAGATTCATTCCCCTCCCCTGGTAGGGGAGGGGGCAGGGGTGGGGTGTCCAAAGGGGGGCTGCCCAACGCCTACTCCATGCGGCGGAGGAGCAGGATGCGCTTCCCATCCTGCCGCCACTCCTGCAGGACGAAGGCCGGCCCGCCGAACTGGTCGGGGATGGCCTCCAGCACCGGCAGCCGCCGCGGAATCGCCGCCAGGTCGGCGAAGTGGTAGCCTCCGATCGCGGTGATGTCGTTGAAGTGCCCGGCCCGCCGCGTCACGGCGAGCTGCCGCTGCGCCTGGGCCGGCGGCATGGGCTGCGCCGCCAGCAGGTAGATGTACGGCTCGTTAATGTTCTGGTAGCTGATCCAGACCTCGTCGAAGTCAGCGGCGTGGCCGATCGCGCGCTCCATCGCCTCGATCAGCCCGTCCTGGTTCGCAGTCGCGACCTGCGCGGGGTACACCTGGGTGTAGTCGCGCAGCCAGGCGCCGGCCTGCCACGCAAGCGCTGCGATCAGCGCCACGCTCGCGCCGGCCTGGATCGCGCGGCGCAGCGGCGCGCGTGGGATCTTGCCCAGCAGCCGCCAGACCGTGGCCGCGCCAAGGCCGGCCAGCAGCGCATAGAGCGGCGCGATCGTCGCGGCCCGGTAGGTGTGCGGGCTCGGCTGGGTCAGGCTGGCCGCCAGCGGCGCGATCGCGACAGCGCCGGTGAGAAACCACCACTCGATTGCAGATTGAGCTTCGCGTGTCTCCAAACCTGTCAACTGTCGTCTGCGATCCGCAATGGCGCGATAGATAAGCGTCACGAGCCCGAGCGCGACCAGCGGCGCAGTGGCGACGAGTTCCACGCCGTGCCCGGGCACGCCGCGGATCGAGCTGCCGTCGCCCGCCGCGTAGTAGAACGCGGGCTGGAAGTAGACGCTGTAGCCGCGCCACCAGGCCACCAGCCACGCGCCCCAAGTGTCGGCCTGGATGGTGGTCTGGTCGAGCCGGGTGCTGCTGGCGGGGTTGAACAGCGTGACGTAGACGAACGGCAGCCACAGCAGCCCGGCCAGCGCCGCCCCCGGCAGCCAGCGCGGCAGCGCGCGCCAGCCGTGGCGCAGCAGCGCCAGCGCCCCCGCCAGCGCCAGCAGCAGCGGCACCGCCAGCTTGAGCGTCGGGTAGGCGTACAGTGCGACCCCGCCCGCCAGCCCCAGCAGCAGCGCGTCGGGCCGGCCACCGCGCCGGATCAGCAGCAGCCCAGCCAGCAGGCAGAGCGTCCAGCTAGTCGGCACGAGCGCCGGCGGCAGCGCGATCCGGCTCATGAATATCTGCCAGGGCGAGCAGGCCGCCGCCAGCCCGGCGCAGATCGCCGCCGGAACGGGCAGCGCCAGCGCGCGCGCCAGCCAATAGAGTAGCGGAGCGGCCAGCGCGCCGTAGATGGCCGTGACCAGGCGGCCGGCCAGCACCCGCGGCCCGAGCAGCGCGACTGCCGGCAGCTCCAGGTAGGTCAGCAGCGGCGAGATCCAGTCGCCGAACGCCTCCTGCGCGCCGAGCGGCAGCAGGTGGCCGAGGTGGTCGTGGGCGGTCTGCGAGAGGTGCCAGGCGTCGACCAGGCTGACGACCTCGTCCGGCCGGAAGCCGGGCGGCGCGACCGTGAGCAGCGCGACCCGCAGCGCCAGCGCCAGCACGGCCAGCGCCAGCTCGATCCCGTAGCCGCGCCGGACACACCACGCCGCCGCGAACACAAATAGCAGCGCCACCAGCGCGGGCACGAGCGCCTCGGCGGCGGCGCGCAGCGGCACCCCGCCGCGGGTGGCCGCCAGCCCGTAGACCGTCACGCCCAGCCAGCGCGGGTCGCCCTGCGGCGGCTGGCCCACCGTGGCATCGAGCGTGAGCAGCGAAGCCGACGCGGGCAGCAGCGCGTGGTAGCGCCGCAGCCCCTCCGGCGCCGCGAAGGTCGCCAGCGCGCCCTGGTCGCTCGCCAGCGTCACGGTCGGGGCGGGCCGCCCCGGCCAGCGCGACTCGCCGAGCGTGAGCGCGACGACCGTCGGGCCGGAGCCAGCGTGGATGGGAATCCGCACGCGGTTGCTGGTCCAGCGGTGCGGCTGCTCCGCGCCCTGGACGCCGTAGAGCCCGCTGGCCTCGTCGAGCGATGCGGCCGGCCGCGCCGCCAGCGCCGCCAGCCCGACCAGCCAGGCGCAGACGGCGATCGCCACCAGCAGGACAGGGGGAGTCGATCGAGCGCGCACGGCGTCACTTCCCTTCGACGAGCAGCTCGCCCAGCTCGGCCTTTGCCAGCTGCGCGCCGGAGGCCGGGTCGAAGGCGCCGCCGATCAGCCGGTAGCGGCCCGGCGCGAGGGTTGCGGGAAGCGGGATCGTGGCGTAGTCGAGCAGCGGCTCGTCGGCGACCCAGGGCTGCGGCCGCCGATCGCCCGCGAGCGGCGCGTTGTACGAGGCCACCGTCTGCCCGCCGGCGTCGAGCACGTGCAGGAAGGTGAACGCGCCGGCCGGCGGGGGCTGCGCGTCGCGCCACCAGATCGTCAGCGGCACCTGCTCGCCTGGCCGCCCGCGCGCGGCGCCGCTGATGCCGATCAGCTGGAGCGCCTGGGCGGGCTCGGCGGTCGCCGGCTGGTCCAGCAGCAGCCCGCTGGCGCCGTCGATCGCCAGCGGGCCGGATCGCAGCGCGGCCTCCTGGAGGTTCACGCCCAGGTCGCGCGGGTCGGACAGGGCACCGTGCGCGAGCGGGTTGTAGGCGGTCGCGCTCAGCGTGATCTCCACCTCGCCGTCAGCGGGCGCGGGCAGGCGCGCGCAGAGCCACGCCCACCCGTTGCGCGGCGGGTGCAGCTGGCCGATCTCGACCTGCGCCTGCCCGCTCGTCCGGGCGGCCAGGGTCACCAGCGGCGCCGGGACGTCAGGCGGGCGGCCGGCGTTCACAGACAGGCAGACATAGTCGCCCTGGCCGGCGAGCAGCAGCTGAGCCTGCGGGGCGCTCCAGCGAAAGGCGTGCTGCCGGTCGACCGAGTAGAAGCCGCGCACCAGGCCCAGGTCGTCGGCGCCGAGGCGCAGCGATGGGCCCGGCGCGCCGCCGCGCCGCCACGCCAGCGCCTCGGCGCGCCGCCGCGCGGGCAGCGACAGATCGCTGTCGAGGTTGGCGCTGTCGTCAAGTCGGCCCTGGGCGCGCAGCAGCCGCTGCAGCGCCACGGTCGCGTCGGCCGGCGGGCGCAGCTTGACGGCCTGCGCGCCTGCCAGGGCCGCCCGCAGCGCCTGCTCGGCGCCGGCCTGGTCGTCCTGCTGGGCCAGCAGATCGCCGGCCACGACGTACGCTTCGAGCAGATCCGGCTGCAGCTCGGCAGCCGCGCGCTGGTCGCCCAGCCCGCCCGCGATATCGCCAGACTGCGCGCGGAGCAGCCCGCGCGCGTGCAGCGCCAGCGCGCGCGCGTTCTCCCACTGCAGCGGCCAGATCTGCGGCGCGTACGAGATCGCCAGCGCGACCGCGACCACGACGGCGATCGCTCCCGCCGGGCGCCGCAGCCGGACAATCAGCGCGCGTGGGTGGGCCAGGCACCAGCCGGCATACGGCATCCACAGCAGCAGGAATGGCATCCGGTAGCGCTCTTCGAAGTGCGTGACGCCGATCGTCAGGGTGTAGTAGAGCACCACCACCAGCATCACGGCGCGGTAGCCGCGCGCCCCGGCCGCCGCGTGCGGAGCGAACAGCAGCCCCAGCATCGCCAGGGCGATCGTCGGCCACAGCAGCACCGTGAACTGCGCGAACAGCGCCCCGACGAGCGGCCGCTCGGTCAGGGCGGTCCAGAAGTCCCAGGTGCGCCGGAAGCTATCCGGGCTCCACGCCAGCCAGCTGGCGTACGCGACCTTGCGCGCGAAGCCGGGCAGGTCGGCGCGGATGAAGGCGAGCGCCTGGCTCGTCGCGAAGCGCTGGCGCTCGGCCGGGTTGTCGGATGCGGCGCGGATCCGGTTGAAGGTCGAGTAGCCCTTCGGCGCGTTGTTGTCGAGCAGATTCACCGCGCCGGTCGTGTCGCTCGGGATGAAGCCGCCGTACAGCCGGTAGTTGCGGATCGTCCAGGGCGCGAGCACCGCCGCCGCGCAGGCCAGCAGCAGAATGCCGGGCAGCAGCACCCGCAGCGCCTGCCGCAGCGTGAGCGCGCGGGCGGCCCGCAGCTCGCGGCCCAGCGCGCGCACGGCGCGCCAGCGCGGCTTCGCCCGCTCGGGCGGCGCGACGGGGGGGCGCAGGCGCCGCCAGGAATCGAGGGTGACCCACAGCGCCAGGAGCGGCAGCAGCGGCAAGATCGGCGAGCGCACCAGCGCGGCCAGCCCGGCCAACACGCCCGCCGCGACCGGCCAGGCCAGGTGCGGGCGGCGGGCGTAGACCAGCAGCGCCCACACGGCGGCCACCTGCGCCGCGCAGAACAGCGTATCGGCGTGCAGCATCAGCGTCACTGCGGCGGGGATGGGCGTGATCGCGAAGAGCAGGGCCGTGGCCAGCGCCGCGCCGCGCCCGAACAGCATGCCAGCGATCGCCGCGACCAGCAGCAGCATCACCGCCCACAGCCCGACCTGCGCGCGCTGGAAGTCGCAGCCGGCCAGCTCGACCGGCACGCCGCGCAGCCGCGCCACCGTCAGCAGCGCCCACGACGTCCCCGGCGCGCGGATCCAGGCCTCGTTCGTATCGACCGAGGTGTCGCCGACGGGCATCGCCTTGGCGCCGCGGATGTAGTCCTTCTCGTCGAACAGTAGCGGGGTGCCGGGGATGAACGGCTCGCAGCGGAGAAATGGCAGGCGCAGGCCGAGCAGCAGCGCGAGGGCGAGCATCAGGCCGAGCACATAGCGAGTGACAGTCATTGGGTGCTTCTGTGGGCGCGCGAGCTGAGCTGCATCTGGCGTCAGCGCGCGGCAGGATGGCCGAAGTGCGCTCCTGAGTATACCACAGCTTATTGGGTGGGCTGCCGCCCTGTTTTTCCGGGGCGGTCGCCCCTGCCTCCGTCCGAGTCCTCGCGACAGCGTTGGTTGATCCGTGGGCGGGCTCCGCCCCCCACACCCCCACTGGGGGCGAGGCCCGCCCGCAGCCCCCCTGCAAATCATCTCGTCTCGCTTGCAACGCTTGACGCGCATGCCCGGCGGAATCCACCTGCGGCGGGATAGAACCCACACGCAGCCCCGGAAGCGGACAGGGCCCGCCGGCAGGCTTTGACAGTGCAGCGCGAGTATGCTAGAATCGGCACCGTGGCGACGTAGCCAAGTGGTAAGGCAGAGGTCTGCAAAACCTCCATTCACCGGTTCGAATCCGGTCGTCGCCTCCATCAGGCCCCTCGATCTGCATGGACCGAGGGGCCTGCGCCACCCAGAGCCCCCCTCTCCCACCAAGCCGTATCATCAACGCCGATCGATCGCCGCAGCAGCGACCAGTTTCGCCGGCGAAGAAACCAGCGCGCCCGCCGCTTCGTAGTACCATGCAGAGACTATCGCGGGCGTGCGAACAATATTGGAAAGAAACTGTAACAACATATTAATATCATTGTTTCGCCCGTTCACTATAATGAGGACACGTGCCCCCGAGGTACCCGTGGCACAGCTTCTGCTTTTCGCATCACAGGGTACCTGTAAAAACAATCGTTGCGCAGACTGGCCCGTCCCAGGATCATCCCTCGGGTGCGCGTCGCAGCTCGTCCAGGTCGAGTCCGCGCTGGCGTTAGAAAGGACATATCGCCGTGATCGATCTACAGTCACTCGACATGTTCGAGCTTGAGCAATTACGCGACGCGATCAACCGCCGGCTGCTTCAGATGCGCCGCACCGAAGGGCTGCCCCTGCCTGAACTCCTCCGCCTGTTCGAGGAGGTCAAGACGACGCTGCAGGACCAGGGCAAGGTCTGGTACTCCCTGGAGCGCTGGCAGTGGATGGAGGGCGGGA
This sequence comes from Candidatus Ribeiella danica, assembly GCA_016717335.1. Lineage (GTDB taxonomy): Bacteria > Chloroflexota > Chloroflexia > Chloroflexales > Roseiflexaceae > Ribeiella > Ribeiella danica. The sequence goes on along the minus strand of JADKFS010000019.1, from coordinate 101,171 downwards.
TCAAGTTCTGGCTCAACCCCAACGACCAGGATCTCTACCGCCCCGGCTGGTACTCGATCGACGAGCTGATCGCCTGGGCGCACGACACCGGCCCAATCGTGATCGAGGAAGAGCTGGACGAGCAGGAGGGCCCCTACGAGCAGGCCGACGGCGTGGCGATCACCTGGCTGCCGCGCCGCCAGGGCCCCGCGACTGCCGACGAGGAGCCCTTCACGCTCCAGCTGATCTGATCGATCTTCGATCCACAGAAGCATCCTTTCGCATCCCGCCCCCGCTCCCCTACCACCAGGGGAGCGGGGGATGCTTTTGGCGGGAGGTGGCAGGGAGAGGGCGACAGGTCTAGCGGCCCCAGTGAGCCTCTCTGGTCAAGAGAAGAGGTCTCCTTTTTCGGAATAGCCATGCCGAACGAACCGAACGAGCTGTCAGCAATGAGCGCGATCGTCGCCGCCCCGGTCGTCGCGGTCGAGCCGTGCGGCTGGGGCTTCGAGAATCGTACCAGCATCGTCACGCTCGCCGACGGGCGCCGGCTGGTCGTTCAGCAGCTGGCCGGCCGCGCGGTCGCGCGGCTGAAGCTGCGCCGCGCGCGTGCGCTCCCAGCACGACTGGCGGCGGTCGGGCTGCGCGCCCCGCGGCTGCTCGCCGCCGATACCTCGGCCGATCCGCCGTACATCGTTCGCGAGTACCTGCCCGGCGATATCGGGGCGCGCCTGATCGGCACGCTGGCGGGGGCGCTACACGTCGCGCGCGCGATGGGCGAGCTGCTCCCGCGACTGGCCGCCGTGCCGACCGGCGGCGCGGGGCTGAGCGACGCGTGGGCCGCGCCGGAGCGGCTGGCGCGCCAGGCCCGCTTGCAGCTTGCGCGCCGCGGCGCCCTGCTCGGCCCCGCCGCCCCCGCGCTCGCGGCGACGATCGAGCGGCTGCCGGCCCGCTTCGCCGATCGGCCGGCCTGCTTCGCCCACGGCGACTTCTGCCCGGTGAACGTCCTGCTTGGGGCTGCGGACTTGGGCCTGGGGGCGAGTGGGGAAAGCGAAGCCTCGGGCCCCAATCCCCAAACCCCAGGCGTGGTCGGGCTGCTCGACCTGGAGTTCGCGCGGATGGCCGACCCGCTGTTCGACGCGGCCTGGTGGGGCTGGGTCGTGCGCTACCACCATCCCGAGCGCTGGGCCGCCGCCTACCCGCAGCTGCTGGCCGCCGCCAGCATCAGCTCGGACGAGCCCACGCTCGCGCGCATTCACGACCTGCAGCTGCTGCGCTGCCTAGAGATGGTCGACTACCACGCCCGCACCGCGCGGCCCACCCAGGCGGCAATGTGGGCCGACCGGCTGCAGGAGACGCTCGGCTGGAAATAGGTGTGTTCTCTTTCCATCCTCTGTTTCGGGGGTAGATTTTCTTGTTCATGGCGTCGGACTGCGCTGGATCACCCCACCCCCTACCCCCGCCCCTGCCAGGGGCGGGGGTCAAACGGGTCGGCAGCGCGGTTGCGGCTTCGCCGCAACCGCGCTGCCGACCATAATTCCCCCTCTCCCGCTGGGAGAGGGGGACAGGGGGCGAGGGTCTGCGACACAGCAGCTACGAGGCAGTAAACTCCAGGTACACCTGCTGCATCTTTGCCCGGCGTATGGCAAACGTCATGTCGAACAGCTTCTTCATCAGGCCATACTTCGCGTCGAGCGCCCGCCGCGCCGTCGCGCTCTCCTCCGGCGTGAGCAGCCGCCCGTGCACGCCGACCTGCGCTCCCAGCGGCTTGCCAGCTCGATCGCTCGGCGCCAGCCGCGCCGCCGGGTTGTTGCGCAGCCGCTTGACTTTGCCGGCGCTGCCCATCGTCATCACGTAGATCTTCTCGCCGTCTTGTGCGAACCACACCGGCGTCACGACCTCCTGGCCGGTCTTGCGGAATGTTGTGAGGTTGGCGAACTTGTGGCCGGCCAGCACGGCCAGCGTTTCGGGAGCGGTCATCGAGCACTCTATCCTGTTGGCGTTGCCGGCGGCGCCCGAGCCGCGAGATTGCACGGGCGCGACAGACACAGCTACGATCGGGCGGCGAACGCCACATGCGGCGGCCACCCAGCGAATCCTTTCATATGATACGAAAACTGCGCGGGATGGATGTGTCAGCAGGCTGGCTCTTGTGGGTGGCTGATGCCATCCGGATCGCTTACGGAGCAAGGGCTTGGGCCTGGCGTCTCGATGCCCAGTACGCTATCGCAAGCCCGAAAACCTCGCTAGCGGCGGGCAGCACGCTTGATCATGGAGGACACGGAAATCAGAGAGGAGATGAGGCCGCAGCCTCCAAGCTGTGCAGGAAAGGAGAGCGCCTCTGGACTACGGCCCGGCAGGGTCGGCCTCACCCGCCGCTCCACAGCCGCAGCCCGCTCCTCTCACGCAGCTCCGCGACCTGCGCCTCGGCAAGGCCGCGCGCCCACACGCCCGCGCCGCCGGCCGACCGCCAGGCGCCCAGCGGCGGCTCCTCGCCGTCGTCCAGCTCGTAGCGCCAGATCAGCTCGGCGGCGCCGCGGTAGCGCGCCGGCTCGGCCTGCGCGGTCCACGGCAGCACCAGCCAGAGCCGCGGGCTGACGCGCTCGTGGGCCGGGTCGGGCGCAGCGCGGCGGTAGACCGCCACGCGGTCGAGATAGCCCGGCTGGTAGGGCAGCGCCGCACGCCAGGCCGCCAGCGCCGCGGGCGGCGGCGGCTCCTCCGCTAGCAGGTAGCAGTCGAACAGCGCCGAGGGGTTGGCGTCGATCGCCTGGGCGAGCAGCCCGGACAGCCGCGCCGCGTCCTCCCAGCACGCGACTACGTCGACGTGCCGGGCGAGCCGGCCGATCGATGCGCCTGTCGCTGTCCACGTGGCCTCGTCGCGTTCCAGAAGCCACAGGCGCTCGATAGGCGTGACTAGGTGACCTGGTGGCAAGGTGACCGGGCGGACGAGAGGCAAGCGATCTGGGGCCTGGGGCTTGGGGCTTGGGGCTTGGGGGACGTGTTCACTTACCGGCTCTCGTCGTCGGTCGCCGGTCGTGTAAGCTTGGTCCTTAGTCGTTCGTCCTTGGTCGTCCAGCGCGTCGGGCCGCGGCGGCGGGCAACCCTCCACCTCGTCCGGGTCGAGGCCGGCGCCAAGCTTCAGGTCGCGCCGCAGCCGGCGCAGCTCGCCATAGCTCAGGCGGTCGGTCCCCAGGATATAGTAGGGCGGCCGCTCCTGGAAGGTCAGGCCGTACTCGGCCGCCTGGCGGCGCGTCTCGGTGCCCGGAAGCACCTGCAGCGTGAAGACGTCGTAGGCGCCCAGCTCCTCGCGCCGGATGAAGTCGAGCGTCTCGGCGGCGCCGGCCGCATCGTCGGCGGGCAGGCCGAGGATGACGTCGAGGTAGATCTCGACGCCGCGGCGGGCCAGCCGGCGCGTGCCGGCCGCCCACTTCTGCAAGTCGGTCCGGCGATGCGCGGCCGCCAGCGCGACAGGGTTGGCGGTCTGCAGTCCAACCTCGGCCACCCGCAGGCCGGCGCGCGCCAGCGCGTCGACGGCCTCGTCGGCCAGGTGCTCGCCGCGCAGCTCGGCGTAGAGCGCCAGCGCGCCGTCGGCGTTCATTTCGGCCAGCGCGGCCATGAGCGGCCGGAAGACCGGCACCAGGTTCAGGTTGGCCTCGACGAAGTGGATCTGCGTCGCGCCGCGCTCGCGGCCCCAGCGCACCTCGGCCAGGATGCGCTCGAGCGGGAAATAGCGGCTGCCCAGCTTCGGCCCCATGTTGCGGCCGTACAGGCAGAACGCGCAGGCGTACGGACACCAGCGCGAGATCTCGACCATCATGATCGGCCCCGGCTCGAGGTAGCCCAGCAGGTAGGGCGACGGCAGCGGCGCGAGGTCGGCCAGCGCGACTCGCTCGCCCGTGACGATCAGGTCGCCGGATTCGTCGCGGAAGACGATCCCGCGGATCGCGGCAAGGTGACCGATCGTGGTAAGGTGACCGGGTGACCGGGTGACCGGGTGATTGAGCGGTGGGGCTTGGGGCCGACGGTCGTCGGCCAGAAGTGCCAGCAGCTCGGCAAAGGTCTGCTCGCCCTCGCCGAACACCGCCACGTCGACGGCCGGGTGGCGCAGCAGCCAGTCGTTGTCGTGCTGCACCTCCGGCCCGCCGACGACCACCAGCAGGCCAGGCAGCAGCGCCCGCGCGCGCTCGGCGATCGCCAGGCTGCGCTCGCTGCTCCAGGTGTAGAGCGAGAGCCCCAGCACGTCCGGCCGCCGCTCGACGATCGCGTCGACCAGCAGCGCGTCGCCGGCGTGGTCGGCCAGCGCGCGCGGCAGGATCTCGATCTCCACGCGGTCGAGCAGGCCGCGCGCCTGGGCGTAGGCCTTCAGGTAGCCCGCGGCCAGCGGGACATTGGTGGCGGGGTTGTTTGGAACCGGCAGCTGCGCCAGCAGCACCCTCAGCCTATGCATAGGTTGCTATCCGTTTATTTTTTTGGTCGCGGGCGCATTATACCAATTTCGCGCGACCGATGAGAGCGACCCTCACCCCCTGCCCCCCTCTCCCGTGCGCGGGAGAGGGGGGTCCTTTTCGGCATCTGCGTGCGGATGCTGTGCGCCCGCACGCAGCCGAAAATATGACCCCCGCCACTGGCAGGGGCTGGGGCAGGGGGGTGAGGGCCTGTTTTGGCGGCCCGCGCCTGTAGTAGAATGTCCAACCGCACAACCGAGAATTGAGAGGAGCCAGGCAGGCAGCTATGGCAGACAAGACTTTACCGTTCTCCAAGCAGCAGATCGAGGCGATCGCAAAGGCGCACCCCACGCCGTTCTACCTGTACGACGAGCAGGCGATCCGGGCGAGCGCGCGGGCGCTGCGGCGGGCGTTCGGCTGGGCCGACTTTCAGGAGTACTTCGCGGTCAAGGCCACGCCCAACCCTTTCATCCTGAAGTTGCTGCGCGCCGAGGGGCTCGGCGCCGACTGCAGCTCGCTGCCCGAGCTGCAGCTGGCCGAGCGCGCCGGCATGGCCGGGCGAGAGATTATGTTCAGCTCGAATGACACGCCGGCCGAGGAGTTTCGCGAGGCAATGCGGCTCGGCGCGATCGTCAACCTGGACGATATCACGCACCTGCCCTTCCTGGCGCGCCACGCCGGCATGCCCGAGCTGATCAGCTTCCGCTACAACCCGGGCGAGCTGCGCCAGGGCAACGCGATCATCGGGCAGCCGGAGGAGGCCAAGTTCGGCCTGACCCGCGCGCAGCTGTTCGAGGCCTACCGGCAGGCGCGCGAGCGCGGCGCGCGGCGCTTCGGGCTGCACGCCATGGTCGCCTCGAACGAGCTCGACCCGCGCTACTTCGTGGAGACCGCCGCGATGCTGTTCGACCTGGTCGGCGAGCTGAGCGCGAAGCTTGACGTCACGTTCGAGCTTGTGAACCTGGGCGGCGGGATCGGCATCCCGTACCGCCCCGAGCAGCAGCCGGTCGACCTGGCGCTGGTCTCGCGCGGGATCGAGCAGGCCTACCGCGCCAAGATCGTCGCGCGCGGGCTGGCCCCGCTGCGGCTCGCGATGGAGTGCGGCCGGCTGATCACCGGGCCGTGCGGCTACTTGGTCTCGACCGTCCGCCACATCAAGCGGACCTACAAGCAGTTCGTCGGGATGGACGCCTGCATGGCCGACCTGATGCGGCCCGGCATCTACGGCGCGTACCACCACATCAGCGTGCTCGGCAAGGTGCACCTGGCGCCCGAGCAGCTGTACGACGTGACCGGCTCGCTGTGCGAGAATAACGACAAGTTCGCGATCGACCGCGCGCTGCCGCCGATCGAGATCGGCGACCTGCTGGTGCTCCACGACGCCGGCGCGCACGGCCACGCGATGGGCTTCAACTACAACGGCAAGCTGCGCTCGGCCGAGCTGCTGCTGCGCGAGGATGGCGAGGCGCTGCTGATCCGGCGGGCCGAGACGGTCGACGATTACTTTGCGACGCTGCCGCTCGACCGGCTCGATCGGTTTGATCCCTCTATCGCGCGGTGATGCGCCGGATCACCCCACCCCCTAACCTCGCCCCTGCCAAGGGCGGGAGTTCAATTCTTGGCATCAGCGTGCCGTCGCTGTGCGACGACACGCTGATGCCGAAAGGATACCCCCTCGTCCGTGGCGACGGGAGAGGAGGCAGGGGGTGAGGGCTGTAACAGACCCTTAGCGCGCCCAGGCGATGCCCGAGTCGGCGTCGAGGCGCATGTCGTGGGTGATCTGGCGGGGCTGGCCCGGCTGCAGCGCGCCATCCGCGCCGGTCTGCAGCTCGACGACCCACAGCTCGAAGCCGTTGGTCGCCGGCGGCAGCGCCAGGAACGCCAGCAGCGTGCCGTCGGGCGAGAAGGCCGGGGCGCGCGCGCTGCCCATGCCGGTCAGGCGGACGGGCGTCCCGCCGCCCGCGGGCATGGCGAAGATGTCGGTGCGGGCGCCGTCGCGCGCGGCGAAGGCCAGCAGCTTGCCGTCCGATGCAAAGGCCGGGTCGTAGCTCTGCGCGGGGGCGCCGGCCAGCGGCGCGGCGCTCTCGCTCGCCGGGGTGTAGCGGTAGAGCGCGGGGATGCCCTGGCCGGCCGGCGCGAAGGCGAACACGATCGACTGCCCGTCGGGCGACCAGGCCGGGCGGCCGACGTGCCCCTCGTCGGCGGCGTAGAGCTGAGCGCGCCGGCCGCCGGCGCCCGCTGGGATGGCGAACAGCGACATGTTGTACTCGCCGGCCGGCTCGCCCGCCGGCGGCCCGCCCTGCGAGGCATAGGCGATCGTCGTGCCGTCGGGCGACCAGGCCGGGTAGAAGGCCCACATGCTGGCGTAGATCCGCTCGTAGCTGTAGACCGAGCTATCCGGCCCGTCGTCGGTCAGCCGCAGCGGCTCGCCGCCGGCCGCCGGCATGACCACCAGGTCGCTGTAGCTCTGCTGCCGCCGCACGTACGCGATCCGCTCGCCATCGGGCGCAAAGGCCGGCTGAAACGCGTCGCCGGAGCTGCTGATCTGCCGGCCGGTCTCGCCCTGCCATAGCCACAGGTTGCCGCCCTGCACGAACAGCAGCCGGCCGGGCAGCCCCGCCCCGGCGGCGGCGACCGTCGGCGCCGGGCCGGGCTCGGTCGGCCGCGGGCGCAGCGGCACAAGCGCGGGCTGCGCGGTCGGCTCCGGCGTGGCCGGCTGGCTACAGGCGGAGATCGTGAGGGCCAGGAGACCAAAGACGAACGACCAAAGACCAAAGGCCGGCGATCGACGATGGGCGATGGACGATGGACGTCTCGCCGCCGAGCCGAGACCAAAGACGAACGACCAAAGACCAAAGGCCGGCGATCGACGATGGGCGATGGACGATGGACGTCTCGCCGCCGAGCCGAGACCAAAGACGAACGACCAAAGACCAAAGGCCGGCGATCGACGATGGCCGGCGCGGCGCTGGTCCTTGGTCCTCGGTCCTTGGTCCTCGGTCCTTGGTCCTCGGTCCTTGGTCCTCGGTCCTTGGTCCTCGGTCCTTGGTCCTCGGTCCTTGGTCCTCGGTCCTTGGTCCTCGGTCCTTGGTCCTTGCTGGTACAAACGCCGGCCTATCACTGTCGCTCGACCTTCTCATGCTCCGCGGGCGGGCGGCGTCCGGGGCGGCGCAGCGGCAGCCGGCGCCCGATCCAGCCCAATAGTCGCCGCCAGACATAGCGCGGCGGACGGGCGTCGGGGCGCAGCAGCTCCTCCGGCATCGTCGTCGGCAGCAGCGCGCGCAGGGCGCCCGGCACCGCCGTAAAGGTCATGGGCGTCTGGCCGATGTGATCGCCGTCCACCTGGACCGGCAGCGGCCGGCGGGTCAGGATCTTCACCTCGTGGGCGCGGTGGTACTCGATCTTGGGATCGAGGTTGTACCGCTGGGTGAGGATCGAGAGCAGGCGGAACGGCGCGCTCCACAGGCTGCTGCCTTTGATGATGCACACATCCAGCAGGCCGTCGTCGAGGCTGGCGCGGGCGGTGATCTTCACCACGCCGCCGTAGAGCTGGCTGTTGCCCAGCACCACCATCAGCACCCGGCTGCGCACGGTCTTGCCGTCGACGACGATCCGGGCGGGGATGCCGCGGAAGCGCCCGATCACGTGGAACGCGCTGAGGAAGTAGGCGAAGATCCCGAGCCGGCGCTTCTCGTCGGCGCGCACCTCCGCCGTCACGGCCGCGTCGAAGCCGACCCCGCACATGAGCAGGAAGTAGCGATCGCCAGCCTGTCCGACATCGATCGCGCGGACCTGGGCGCGCAGCAGCGCCTCGGCGGCGGCGCGCGGCTGCAGCGGCAGGCCCAGCTCGCGCACCCACACGTTGACGGTGCCCACCGGCAGCGCCGCCAGCGCCGTCTGCGTGTGCACCAGCCCGTTGACCACCTCGTTGACGGTGCCGTCGCCGCCGGCCGCGACGACAATGTCGTAGCCCTGCGCGGCCGCCTCGCGGGCGATCCGCGTGCCATCGCCCGGCCCGGCGGTCGGCTGGAGATCGACCTGCCAGCCCTGCTCGCGCCAGATGTCTTGCACGGCGCGCATGTCCTGCTCGAAAGTAACCGCCTGCCCAGCGATCGGGTTGAAGACGATCAGCGCGCGGACGGGCGGGTGGGCGACGTTCTGCATGACGCAGAGTATACCACACCGAACATGGAAGATTGCAGATTGCAGATTGTAGAGGGTGACGAAACGTCTTGCACTTCCCCCTCACCCCTGCCCCCGCTCCCCCAAGGGAGCGAGGGAAAGGTTTTGCGGGGCGGCGGGCGCTTCGCGCCCGCCGCCCCGCACATGAATCACCCCCTCCCCGCGGCACGGGGAGGGGGCAGGGGGTGGGGCGCTGCAAAAAGACACGTCACACCTGATTGCAGAGGAGGCTCCTCTGCAATCAGGCTTACTCGGCCTTCTTGACGGCGTGGCCGCCGAAGCCGGCGCGCATCGCCGCCAGCACCTTGGCCGCGAACGACTCGGGCTGGCGCGAGTGGAAGCGCTCGAACAGCGACAGCGTGATCACCGGCGCCGGCACATTCAGCTCGATCGCCGCCTGGATCGTCCAGCGCCCCTCGCCGCTGTCCTCCACGTAGCCCTTCAGGCTCGACAGCTCCGGGTCGCCGCGCAGCGCCGCCTCGGTCAGCTCCAGCAGCCACGAGCGCACCACGCTGCCGTAGCGCCACGCCGACGCGATCGCGTGCAGGTCCAGCCCGAACTCCTGCTTCGCCCGCATGATCTCGAAGCCCTCGGCGTAGGCCTGCATCATGCCGTACTCGATCCCGTTGTGGACCATCTTGACGAAGTGGCCGCTGCCCACCGGCCCGCAGTGCACGTAGCCGTCGGTCGGCGCCAGCGTGACGAACGCCGGCTCCAGCCGCGTGACCAGCGCGTCCTCGCCGCCGACCATCAGGCAGAAGCCGTTCTCCAGGCCCCAGATCCCGCCCGAGGTGCCCTGGTCGATGTAGTTGAGGCCGTGCGCCTTGAGCATCGCGGCGCGGCGGATGTCGTCGTTGAAGTTGGTGTTGCCGCCGTCGACGATCGTGTCGCCTTTTTCTAGCAGCGGGATGAGGGTCGCAATCATACGCTCGGTGACGTCGCCGGCCGGCAGCATGATCCAGATCGCGCGCGGCGGTGCGAGCTTGGCGACCAGCGCCTCGATCGTGTAGGCCGGCTCGGCGCCCTTGGCCGCCAATTCGTCGACCGGCCCGCGGCTGCGGTTGTGCGCGACCACGCGGTGCCCGCCGCGCAGCCAGCGCTCGGCCATGCCCGCGCCCATCCGTCCCAGCCCGGTGATTCCGATGTCCATGGCCCTGCTCCTCTTTGGATTAGACAAGGTTACAGGTTACAGGTTATAGGTGAGTCGCAAGACCCAGGCCGCAGGTGACACGGTGACGCGGTGGCGTTGTTAAAAGCTTGTCACCTCGCCCCCTCGCCCCTACCTGCTCAACCCATACGCCGCGGCGCCCAGCAGCGCGGCCTTGTGGTTGAGGATGACGTGCATGGGCATGTTCGCCAGCATCCCGTGGAAGCGCCCCTTGTCGCGAAAGATCTCCAGGAACTCCGGGTCCTCCAGCGACGGAATGATCCGCGGCGGGATGCCGCCGCCGAGGTACACGCCGCCGGTCGCCAGCACCTTGAGCGCCAGGTTGCCGGTCTCGCCCGCCAGGATGCCGACAAAGGTCGTGAGCGTCGCGACGGTGAGGTCGCACTGCTCGGTCTTGCCCAGCGCGGAGTTCACGATCACCGGCGTCGCGTCGCTGGCATGGGCGAGCTGCTCGGCCAGCCAGGCCGGCTCCTCGGCGTGCCGGCTCTCCTTGAGGTACTTGTAGATATTGGGGATCCCCAGGCCCGAGCAGACCCGCTCGAAGCTGACGTGGCCGCCCTCCAGGCGCTCGTGCAGGTAGATCAGCAGCCCGATCTCCAGGTCGGTCGCGGGCGCGAACGAGGCGTGGCCGCCCTCCGAGGCGTGCGCGCGGTAGCGCGTGCCCTCCCAGGTCAGGAACGCCTCGCCCAGCCCGGTGCCCGGCGCAATCACCGCGATGTTGCCGTGCGGCACCGCCTGGCCGGCGTTCAGCGTGTGGATGTCGCCCGGCTCCAGGATCGGCACGGCGTAGGCGATCGACTCCAGGTCGTTCAGCAGCTTGGCCGATCGCCAGCCGAACGTCTGCTTGAGGCTGGTCTCGTCCATCACCCAGGGCAAGTTGGTGATCTGGGCGCTCCCCGCGACCACCGGCCCGGCCACGCCGAAGCAGGCCCGGTCGACCTGCAGGCTGTGCTGCGCCAGGAACTCGCGCACGATCGCCTCCAGCTGCCGATAGCGGCCGCTCGGGAAGGTCGCCTCGACGAGCGGCGTGTGCGGCCCAGCCTCCGTTGAGAACACCGCCAGGACAGTCTTCGTTCCGCCGATATCACCGGCAAGCAGCATGGTCGGCCTCCTGGAGGCGCGTCGCGCCCCCGTACATGTGTCTCGACGACAAGCGATCTGTTACATGATCGGGTTCGCTGTGGTGCGTGCGCTATGAGTGCGAGAGCTCTGATGATAGCACATATCCAGACCGCCCGACGAGAATCTCGCCAGCCAGGCTATGCTTTGTGCTATACTTGCGCGCTGTGAGTCGCCTACCTCGCCATCGACCGCGCTACCGCCGCCTGCTGGCCCTGCTGCTGCTCGCCGGGCTGCTGACTGCCGGGCTGGCGCTGTTCGCGATCGCCGACAACGCCTACAACCGCGGCATCACCTACGCGCCCGCGCCCGCGCCGGTCGCCTGGGCCGACGTGCCGCCGCTCGGCGTGAACGCCTACAACATCCAGTACGAGGTCGAGCGCGCCAAGGTCTCGCGCACGCTCGAGGCCGCCCGCGACCTCGGCGCGCGCTTCATCCGCATGCAGATGCCCTGGGCCGATGTCGAGATCGAGCGCAAGAGCGACTTCGCCGACCACAAGAACGGCAAGAGTGCCTGGGAAAAGTACGACTTCATTATGTCCGAGATGGCGCGGCTGGGCCTGGAGCCGATCGTGCGGCTGGATAGCCCGCCCGACTGGGCCCGCGCGCAGGCCAGGCAGACGCCCGAGTTCAAGGCCCGCAAGGCCGCGAACGGCAACGCCACCGGCCCGCCCGACGACTACGCCGACTACGCCGACTTCGTGAGCGCGGTGGTGGGGCGCTACCGCGGCCAGGTGCGCTTCTTCCAGATCTGGAACGAGCCGAACCTGCTCGACGAGTGGAACGGCCAGACGCCCGCTCCGGCCGACTTCGTGCGGCTGCTGCGCGGCGGCTACAGCGCCGCCAAGGCCGCCAACCCCGACGCGGTCATCCTGTTCCCCAGCCTCTCGCCGACCGACGGGCTGGACAAGGCGGCGCCGATCTCGGAGCTAGACTACCTCGACCAGGTCTACGCCGCCGGCGGTGCGGCATACTTCGACATCATGTCGGCGCAGGCCTACGGGCTGGGCCAGCCGCCCGACGAGCACCGCTACATCCGGCGCGGCAAGAGCTGGGACCGGCCGATCGACACGCGCGTCGACGTCTCGCGGATCGTGCTGGTGCGCGAGGTGATGGAGCGCAACGGCGACGGGCGCAAGGCGATCTGGATCAGCGAGTTCGGCTACAACAGCGCGCCGCTGCAGCCGGATGGCGTCGACGCCCAGGCCTGGGCGGTGACGCGCCTGCTCTGGGGCGAGCCGGTGTCGGAGGAGCAGAAGGGCGAGTACATGGTCGGGCAGCTCGAGCGGGCCCGCCGCGAGTGGCCGTGGGTCGGCGTGATGAACGTCTGGTTCCTGCGCTGGGGCGGCCCGCCGCCCAACCCGAACGACCCGACGCCCTACTTCGCGCTGGTCGACCAAGACTTCGCGCCTCTGCCGGCCTACGACCGGCTCAAGCGTTTCATGGACGAGGGTCAGGTCGCCGGGGTTGGCATGCACGCCTGGAGCCACCCGGCGGTCGAGCGGCTGGGCGACCGCGAGTGGGCGGTGCGGTTCGCGGGGACCTCGTTCGGGCTGCGCAAGATGACCGGGCCGGCCGAGGTCGCTATCGACGGCGCCGCGGCCGTGAGCATCAACCCGGATGTCGAGGGCGGCTCGGTGACCGCGGCCTCCGCGCTGGCGGATGTCACGCACACCGCGGTGGTGCGCAGCCCGAACGGGCCGCCGGGCGTCTTCATCGTCGCGCGCGCGCAGCCGTGGCCCTGGCTGTGGGCGCTGGCCCCGGCGCTGCTGCTCGCCGCGCTGGTCGTGGTCGGCGCGCTGCTGATGCGGGCCATGATCGGGTAGATTGATCCACTCTACCTCCGACCCCGCCGGCTTTCCGGCGTAGGGTTTTCCTGCGGAGCAGTACGCTTTCCGATCCCCCTCCCCCGTACCCCTGGGTCCATTCTTAGCGGTAGGGTGGCGCCGCTGTGCGACCGCCAATCGCCGCACACGCCAGCCGCGGGCGCCTCCGAAGGCGGCACGCCACTTGCCGTCTCGGCACGACATGCCCGAATGGAGCTGAGGGCGCCTGGGCGGGAAGCAGGTGCGACCCTCCCCGGCGAAAACTGCCGCCAATCGGGCCTATCGAAGGAGAAGCACAGCAGAGAAGGAGCAAGCGATCATGGATCGATCGTTGACCACACCGCTGGCTGTCGTCACCGGCGCCTCTAGCGGTATCGGCTACGAGCTGGCCAAGCAGTTCGCGCAGAATGGCTTTGATCTCCTGATCACGGCCACCGGCCCCAGCATCGACGAGGCAGCCCGCGCCTTCGAGCAGCTGGGATCGAAGGTCGAGAGCGTACAGGCCGACCTCGCCAGCTACGATGGCGTTGAGCAGCTCTACCAGGCGATTAGGGCGACCGGTCGCCCGATCGAGGCGATCGCCATCAACGCCGGCATCGGCGTCGGCGGCGACTTCACCCACGACACCGACCTGCAGGAAGAGCTGAACCTGATCAGCCTGAACGTTGTGGCGCCGGTGCACCTGGCCAAGCGGGTAGTGCCGGACATGGTCGCGCGTGGGAGCGGGCGGGTCCTGTTCACCTCGTCGATCGCCGCGATCATGCCCGGGCCGTTCGAGGCGGTCTACGCCGCGTCGAAGGCCTTCGTGCAGTCCTTCGCCGAGGGCCTGCGCAACGAGCTGAAGGACACCGGCGTGACCGTCACTGCGCTCATGCCCGGGCCGACCGATACCAACTTCTTCCACCGTGCCGGCATGGATGACACCAGGGCCGGCGCGAGCAAGAAGGACGACCCGGCCGATGTCGCCAAGGAAGGCTTCGAGGCGCTGATGGCGGGCGACGACCACGTTATCGCGGGCTCGCTCAAGACGAAGGTGCAGGGCGCGATGAGCAAGGTCTTGCCCGAGACCGCCAGAGCCGAGCAGCACCGTCATCTCACCGAGCCGGGCTCGGCCGACAAGTAGCATATCGTCTGATGAGCCGGGATCACGCCATCCCAGCCCCCGTCCCTGCCAGGGACGGGGGCTGGTTTTTCGGCATCGGGGTGCGGTCGCGCAGCGACAGCGACCCGATGCCAGATGGAAGAGGGGGCCAGCAGCGATCACGCGATCGCTGCCACCTTCACTACCATCACCGTCACGTCGTCCTCGAGCTCGCGGCCGCCGGTATACGCCTGGAGGGCCGCCATGAGGTGCTGGGTCACCTCTTGCGCGCTCGCGGCGCGCGGCGCGGCGGCCAGGGCGCGCTCGACCCCGCCGAAGCTGAGCAGCGCCCCGCCCTGGTCGCGCGCCTCAAGCAGGCCGTCGGTGCAGAGCAGCAGCAGGTCGCCGGGGCAGAGCCGGGCGGCGGCGGCCTGGTAGTACGGCTGCTCGATCGCCGTGCCGAGCGGGAGCCCGGCGATCGGCAGCCACTCGAGCGTGCCGTCGGCGCGGCGCAGCAGCGGCGGGATGGCCCCGGCCCCGGCCGCGACGATCGGGTGCCCGGCGGCGCCGGCCGGCCCGATGCGCAGGTAGCAAAGCGCGACATTCTGGCGGTTCCGCGCCGTGTAGCCGCGCAGGAGCTGGTTCAGGCGCGCCAGCAGCGCCGGCGGGGCCTCGTCGCCGGCGATCGTCGTGAGCATCGTGCTGGTGACCGCCATCAGCAGCGCTGCGCCGACGCCCTTGCCCGAGATGTCGCCCACCGCCAGCACCAGGCTGCCCGATGGCAGCGACTCGACCGCGTACAGGTCGCCGCCGACGTCGCTGGCCGGCACAGTGAGCGCCGCCACCTCCAGCCCGTCGTGACACAGGTGGTTGTGCGGCAGCAGGCTCTCCTGGATGCGGCGCGCGATCGTCAGCTCGTGGCGCAGCCGCGCCTGCGCGGCGGTCTGGTCGAGCAGGTTGGCGTTCTCGACCGCGCCGGCGACCCGGTCGGCCAGCTCGCCCAGCGACCGGATCGTGCTGCGGTCGTACCAGTCGCCGCTGAGCGGGCGACCCAGCGCGTACAGGCCAACCGGGCGGCCGCCCGACACCAGGACGAAGGCGATCTGGTAGCCGGCCGCCGCGAGCGGCTCGAGCTCGGGCGGCAGCTCGGAGTCAACCCCGCGCCCCGGCTCGTGCGACCAGCTCTGCAGGACGATCGGGCGCTCCAGCGGCCAGCCGCGCGGCAGACGCACTTCGCCGGCGATCGGCGACGAGCCAGGCGCGGAGAGCCGCAGGCCGGCACGGCCAAAACGGTTCTCGGTTCTCGGCTCTTGGTTCCTCGGCTGATCAGGCGGGGGCGGTGGAACAAACCGGCGATCGTCCCACACCAGCACCTGCGCCCCGCCGACCCGCAGCATCCTGGGGATCTGCTCGTTCAGCAGCGGCAGCAGCGCGCCCCAGCCCTCGACGTTGCGCAGCTCGCGCATGGTCGCGCCGATCTGCTCGCGCAGCGCGCGGCGCCCGGGGTACAGCATGCCGTCGACCAGCCGGCGCGCGAGCCGCAGCGCCGGGTTGAACAGCGCCGCCAGCAGGATCGTGATCAGGAACGGGACGATCGTGCCGCCCGATTCGCCAAGCAGCGCGGGGATGATCTGCCCGCTGATCCCGGCGACCAGCACGTAGCCCAGGCCAAGCCCGACGGTCAAGGCCAGGTAGACCAGCGTCCGGCTGAGCACCACGTCGACGTCGAGCAGGCGGTAGCGCAGGCTGGCGAGCGCGAAGCTGAACGGCAGCGCCAGCATCGGCAGCAGCGCCACCGAGAGCGGCACCGGCTTGCGGATGAGCAGCAGCGTCGGGACGCCCCAGAGCGCCAGCCAGGGGATCACGCCCACCAGCACGCCCCACAGCAGCCAGCGGAACTGCGCGCGCACCAGCGGCTCGCGGTTGCGCTGGTAGGCCCGCACGCTCAGCCCGATCGCCAGCAGCGCGATCACGCCGGCGACCACGTTCGCGATCTGCTCGGTCAGGATGGTGGCGCGCCGCAGCGAGGTGCCGGGCGCCAGCGCCCACGCGATCGCCGGCCCGGCGATGCCCGCGCCGTAGACCGCCAGTGGAAGCAGCCGCGGGTGCCAGACCCGCGTCGCGCGCCGGTAGCCCAGGAAGAAGACGATGATCCCGCCGGTCAGGCCGATGCCGAGGATCTGCGCCGGCGCCAGCAGCGGCTCGAACACCCAGGCGAGCGGCGGGGCGACCGTCAGCGGCAGGATGCAGAAGTACAGCGCCAGCCCCAGGAAGGCCAGCCGCACGCCCTGCTCGGCCGTGCTCGGCCCGCCCACCAGCCCGATCAGCGCCGCCACGAGCAGCGCCGCCAGGCCGAGCGCCAGCGCGCCGCCCCAGATCTGCAGCGCCAGCCCGATCGGGATGCGCTCGGCCGCGACCTCCAGCGCGATCGTCTGGTCGCCGCGCTGGATGGTCAGCTCGTAGCGCGCGGATGGCGCGCTCAGCGCGGAGATCCCCGCGTCCGCCCACGCGTCGGGCGTGTGGCCGTTCACGAGCAGCACCGTGTCGCCTGGCTGCAGCGGCAGGTCGGGGTGAAACGGGATCGCAACCTTGCGCAGCGTGCCGTCGTTCGTAAACGGCAGGGTCGGCGTGAGCAGCCCATCGCCATAGGCGAGCGCGCCAAACAGCAGCACCAGCGCGGGTAGGATGATGCGCGAGTAGCGCAGGCGGCGATTCGGCGGAGCCAAGCGAACACATCCTCCAGAAAAACACAACGAGCCACTACATAGAACGTGGCTCGCTGTGCGGATTTCCCGGTTTGTAAAGAACGCAATCTGCGACTAGCGCAGCCTTCCAGAAAAGCGTGCCGGTTGTCGCCAGTTGGTTCTGCAGTTCTGTGGCCACGGAACTGCAGAACCGCGGAACCGCAGAACCGATCGTGGCAGCCCAAACCCGACACGAACGTCCGGAACCTTGTACTAGCGCGCCCAGTCCAGCCCGCCGTGGTCGCCGGTAGGGTCGATCCGCCGCACCCGGCCGCCGTCGCCGTCCATCAGGTACATGCCGCCGGCCGCCTGCACGGCGATCTGCTTGCCGTCGGGCGAGAACGCCGCCATCGGCATGTCTTCGCCGATGCTTGCCAGCCTGCGCAGGCCGGTCCCGTCGGCGTTGATCGACCAGAGATCCCACGGCAGCCCGTGCGCCTCGGCCGTGGGCGGCTCCAGCAGGCCGAGCAGCCGGTCGAGCGCCGAGGGGGCGCTGGCGTTGACCGGGTTGCCCTGCGCGTCGGTCGGCGGCCCGCCGACGCCGGCCACGACGACCCGCCTGCCGTCGGGCGAGAAGCGCGGCGCGTAGAGGCCCTGGAACTGGGCACCGCCCAGGATCTCGCGCGGGCTGCTCCCGTCCGGCGCGGCGACCATCAGCGACGTGGTATAGCCGTCGGCGCTCAGCTTCAGGAAGGCCAGCTGCGTGCCGTCGCGCGAGATCGCCGGGTCGAGCACGTCGCTCAGCAGCGGCTGCTGCGCCCCGGTCGCCAGGTCGACCCGCACGATCTGCAGCTGCCGGCCGCTGGTGCTCTGGCCGGCCTGCGCCCCATTGGCCGCGACATAGATCGCCTGGCCGTCCGGCGCCCAGGCGGGCAGGCCCAGCAGCCCCTGCGCGGGCTTCCAGGCCACGCGCAGGCCGGAGCCGTCGCGGCTCATCACGTACAGCGCCGAGGAGGGCAGCGGCAGCGTGGCGGTGATCGGTGCCGGCGTGATCGCGACAAACGCCACGCTGCCGCCGTCGGGCGAGAAGGTCGGGTACTCGGCGTAGCCGCCGCCCGGCAGGCTGGCGATCTGCCGCGGCGCGGCGCCGCTGCCGTCGCTGCGCCAGAGGCTGCCCTGGCGCGCGAAGACCAGCGGCGGCAGCGGCTCCTGCGTGCTCGGGATTAGCGTGGGGGTCGGCTGCGCCACGGCGGACGGTTTGGCCGGCGCGCTGGTCGACCCGAACGTCCGCAGATAGATCACCAGCTGCCAGATCTGCTCCTCGCTGAGCCGGCGCTTCCAGGACGGCATGGCCGTGCCGGGGAAGCCATCCCTGATCCACAGGAAGGCCTGGCCGTCGGTGTGTTTGCCGGGCGCCATGTGCTGCACGAAGTCGGCCGGGCGCGGGCTGAGGCCGGCCGATTTCGGGCCGTCGCCTCTGCCGGTGATGCCGTGGCAAGGTGCGCAGTTCGCCGCATACAGCCGCTGGCCGGCCTGCAGCGTCAGCGCATCGGACTTGAGCGGGTTGGCCGGGCCGGCATCCTCGCCCGGCGCGGCGATCGCCAGGCTGAACGGCACCTGGAGCGGCGGCTGGCCTTCGCGCAGCAGGCTGGCCTCGACCTGCCAGCTGCCCACCATCGTGAAGAACGGCCCGCGCGCCTGGAAACGGCCGGCGCCGACCGGCTGGGCCAGCGCCTCACTGGTGCCCATGTCCATGTCCAGCATCGAGAAGCGCAGCCGCAGCTCGCGCACGTCGACCGGCGCGCCGCCGGCGTCGCTGACCGTCACGTCGATCGTGCGGGTGCCGACCCGCTGCTCGTCCACGCGCATTGTGACGCTGAGATCGCCGGCCTGGGCGGTCTGCGTCACGCCGGCGGCCGTGCTGGCGTTCCGCCAGAGCAGCCATCCGCCGGCCGCGACCCCGGCGATCAGGAGCGCGATGACTGCGAAGACCTGCCAGGAGCGCATGAAGACCTCCGTGAGCGAGTCCTGCGTGACAAAGAGACAAAGAGACAAGGAGACAAGGAGACAAGGAGATATCAATGCTACCTCAAGCCCCAAGCTCCAAGCCCCAAAGACCCAAGCCCCAAGCCCGGTAGTCGGCGCTACGCGCCGCGCGCGACCGAGACGAACCCCGCGAACACGCGCGCCCAGCGCCGGTCGGCCCGCTCCCACAGCTCCTCGGGGTGGCACTGCACGCCGACCACGAAGCCGGCGCCGACGCCCTCGACCGCCTCGACCAGCCCGTCGGGCGCGCGGCCGGTCACGCGTAGCCCCGGCGCGACGTCGCGCAGCGCCTGGTGGTGCAGCGTGTTGACCGTGACCTCGGCGGCGTCGAGCCGGCCGGCCAGCCAGGAGTCCTCGGCCAGCGCGAGCGGGTGGGCCAGGAAGCTCATATCACGGCGAGCGGTCGACTCGTCGTGGTCGAGCGCGCCGGGCAGCTCGGCCGGGATGTCCTGGAAGAGCGTGCCGCCCAGCGCGACGTTCAGCAGCTGCACGCCGCGGCAGACGCCCAGCACCGGCTTCTGGTCGGCCGCGGCGCGGCGGGCCAGCGCGATCTCGACCTCGTCCTGGTCGGGGTTGGTCTGGCCGAGCTTCGGGTGCGGTGCGGCGCCGTAGCGCGCGGGGTGGACATCCTCTCCGCCGGCGAACAGCAGCGCGTCGCAGCGGGCGTAGTGCGCGTCGAGCACCGCCGCGTCGCGGGTCAGGTGGATGAGCGACGGGATGCCGCCGACCGCCTCGATCGCGCGCAGGTAGCTGACCGCGTTGCCGTTGGCCGGGGTGAACCACGAGTCGGGGTAGATCGAGCAGGGGATGCCGATGATCGGTCGTCGGTTCGATCGCTGCTCCATGAACATCCTTCCAGCAGATCTAGCTGATTGTGGGCAGACGACGGACGACGGACGACGGCGCGATTCGTCGTCCGTCGTCCGCCGTCCGTCAAGCGAACCCGATCCAATCTTCCGCCGATGTGCGCTAGACGCCGACCTCTTCGTAGGCCGGGCAGCTCGCCACGAACTGGCGGAACAGCGCCTGCCAGCGTGGGTCGGCCCTGCCCTGCAGCGCCTCGGGGTGGCACTGCACGCCGACCAGGAAGTGGCCGTTGCTGCCCTCGAGCGCCTCGACCACGCCGTCGGGCGCCCAGCCGACCGCGCGCAGGCCGGGCGCGATCGTCTTGATCGACTGGTGGTGCAGCGAGTTGGTCGGGAAGCAGGTCGTACCGAACAGCCGCGCCAGCTTCGACTCCGGGTCGAGCTGCAGGTCGTGGGCCATGTAGGTCCAGTCCTGGCGCGTGAACGAGCTATCGTGGACCAGCGGAGTCTTGACCTGCGACGGAATATCCTGGTAGAGCGTGCCGCCCAGCGCGACGTTGATCACCTGGACGCCGCGGCAGATCCCGAGGATCGGCTTACCGTCGGCCATGGCCCAGCGCGCCAGCGGCAGCTCGACATCGTCGCGGGTCGGGTCGGTCGTGCCGAGCGCCGGCAGCGGCGACTCGCCGTAGTTGCGCGGCTCGATATCGCCGCCGCCCGAGATCAGCAGCCCGTCGAGCCGATCGTAGAGCGCGCGCAGCACCTCGAGATCTTCGACCACTGGAATAATAAAGGGCACGCCCCCCGCCGAGACGATCGCGTCGGTGTAGGTTTTTCGAAGCAGGATCGCCGGCGGACACCAGTCACGGTCGCGGTATGTGCCGCATGTAATGCCGATGTAGGGTTTCATGCCCCCCTCCTCGTCCATAGAGTTTGCCCCGGCCCATAGGCCGGGGCATGAGCTGACCCGCATTATACCACGGCAAAATTGCCGCTGAATGACAATCTGATCAGCGCGGACGCCTATGAGAGCTGCTGGCGCCGCAGCAGCTTCAGGTGCCCGAAGCTCACCAGCTGGCGCCGCTCCTCGTCCCACAGGTTGAGCCGCAGCGACTTCAAGCTCGACCAGAGCGTGATCGTCGTCACATCCTGGAAGGTGGGATTTTCATCGAGGCACTGCTGCAGGGCGTAGTTCGGGATGCGCGAGCTGAGGTGGTGGATGTGATGCAGGCCGATGTTGCCGGTGAACCACTGCAGCACCTTGGGCAGCTTGAAGTAGGAGCTGCCGCGCAGCGCGGCGGTGGCGTAGTCCCATTCGCCATGGCTCTCCCAGTAGGTGCCCTCGAACTGGTGCTGAATGTAGAACATCCAGATCCCGCCCAGCCCGGCGATGAACGCGACCGGCAGCTGGATCATCAGGTAGGTCGGCAGCCCGATCGTCGCCCACATGACCGCCGCGATCGCCAAGATCACGAGGTTGGTGAAGTGGACGCTGTAGCGCTCACGCTTGCGCGAGATCGAGTTGGTGAAGCGCTGCGAGACCAGGAAGGTGTACCACGGGCCAATGCCCAGCAGCACCAGCGGGTTGCGGTACAGCCGGTAGGTGAAGCGCTGCCAGGCTGTGCGCTCGAGGTACTCCTTGACCGTGAGCGTCACGATATCGCCGGTGCCGCGCCGGTCCAGGTCGCCCGAGGTGGCGTGGTGGACGGCGTGCTCGAAGCGCCACTGGTAGTAAGGCGTAAAGACCAGCACCCCGCAGATCGTGCCCAGAATATGGTTGGCGCGCTGCGACTTGAAGAACGAGCCGTGGCCGCAGTCGTGAAAGATGATGAAGATGCGCGTCAGCAGCCCGCCGGCCGGTATTGCCAGCAGAAGGGTGAGCCAGTAGGAGTACGAGAGGCTCAGGTACATTACGTAGAGCAGGATGAAGTAGGGGCTGAAGGTGTTGATCACTTGCCAGATGCTGCGCTTGAGATCCGGCGTCTGGTACTTGGCGACGAGGCGCTGCCACGATTGTGCGGCGGGTGAAGCGGGGGCGCTGGGGCTTGACGACATCTTTCTCTCCTCACTGATAATTTTGATATGTAGAGTCTACTACGGGCAGGGCTGCCGGTTTAGATCCACTCTCGCTCAAAGCCAGGAGGTGTGGGGCGAAATCCCCACACCTCCCTCAGCATAAGGCACTTCTTATACTCAAGCGAGAGCGAAACAGCGTCGAGCTGCAAACATAGTGGGGGTATTGTACCATCTATATACGCTGTGTGCTCTCAGCCCCCTGTGCCCCCTCACAGGGCTGCTGCAAACGTCTTTGACCCCACCCCCTTGCCCCTCTCCCATTGGGAGAAGGGGTATCCTATCGACACCAGGGTATGCCGTGAGCGAACCGCCTCACGTGAAAAGCCGCGCCTCGGGCAGAGCCAGCGCGGGCAGATTCAATCCGGACGAGCCGCGCGTCCGTAGTCGAAGTGAGCGAATGCTCGCCTGGAAAGAGGAAACGACAGCAATGAAACAGATACCCCCAGCAGCGCTCAGCGCGGTGGTGGCCGGCGTGAACCTGCAGCCCGGCGCGCTGCGCGAGCAGCTCGGCGACCAGCCCACGCTGCTGGTTTTCCTGCGCCACTTCGGCTGCCCGCTCTGCCGCGAGATGGTCGGCGACCTGCGCAAGGCCGCCAGCGCCGACGCGGCCTACCCGCCGGTCCTGTTCGTCTACCAGGGCACGGCTGAGGACGGCGCGGAGTTCTTCGGCAGGCTCTGGCCCGAGGCCCGCGCGGTCGCCGATCCGTCCCGGCTGCTCTACCGCGCCTTCGGCGTCGCGCGCGGCGGGCTAGGCGAGCTGTACGGCCCCGGCGCGGCGGCCTGCTACCTGCGCGCCGCCACGAAGGGCAACATGCCCGGCCGGCCGATCGGCGACCCCTCGATGATGCCGGGGCTGTTCCTGGTCGAGGGCGGCACGATCGTCTGGCGGCACACCTTCCGCAACGCCGGCGACCACCCCGACTTCGCCAGCCTGCCGCTCGCGGCGGGCCGGTAGCCGCGCCGCGCGGTGGAAAAGTGAACACGCTGATGCGCTCATATCGGCCATCGTCTATCGTCCATCGTCAGATTGCTTTACGTCTGGTGTAGGTTTGCTATAGATTCAGATATTCAGAGCACATCCCTAAGGCATGGTTCAATCGAGCTTGACCGTTCATTGCCACCAAGGCGCAGGGGCGCGATATATCGCGCCCGTACAGTGTCAAGTCGAAATCCCGAGCATTGAACCATGCCCAAGGAGATGTCGTATCCTTATTTTCAGCAGAATGGGGATATCCCTATCACCATTTCCGTTGTGTGAAGCGCTAGGCACTGTATCTGACCCCGACTCCTGACCACCACTCGGTGTCTCCTCCTCAAGCGGGAGCGGTGCGTCCATTCCCCACCAGTGAAGAGTAGCGCGTAAGGCCATGACCTGCTCCACACCTTCGGCGATAGCCTCGTCCAAGCGATTCAGGACATTGTGTAGGGCCGTTCTAGCGCTGGTTGCGGTCTTTGGCAAGCTGGCAACCTCTTCCCACAGATTCTCCTGCTTGGTGCGCTGCTCAGCAAGCGTGTGCTCCAAATCGGCAATCTTCGCTTCCGTTGCCGCGTTCTCACGGTGGCGCTCCAGCTGAGCCTCTTGGAAACTCGCAAGGAATGATTGCCGATACGCTCCACCGTCACGCAGTACAGAAATGTGTCCCGCAAGGGCCGCTTGTACTGAGTCAAAGAGGGCACGATCAATGATTGGGGCATAGGAACGGGAACCCATTTGTCGTGCGGATTGTACTGGAGGTCTTTGCCATGCGTTCCATTCGTGCGGTTGAGCCAGAGCGTGCCGGCGTAGGCTTCGTTCTGCTCTGAAAATGCCGGTTCAGGCGGCTTGAGATGGCACCAGCTCCACCCGATACCCCAAGCGCTCGAGCCGACGGATGGTGCGGCGTTCAACCGCTAATCGATCACGCTCATCAAAGTAGTTAACACCGAGGTCTCGATATGGTTCCTTGCGAGTCAGCATATGATAGGCAGCCACTAATACGGCATGACCGACGGCTACGAGCGCCCGCTTCTTCCCGCGCCGTGCGGCAATCCGGCGAAAGAGGGCAGCGAAGTAGGTCTCCTTACTCCGCGCGGCACCATGGGCGGCCTCAATCAAGGCCTGACGCAACCAGCAACTTCCTTTGCGGGTCTTGCCACTTTTTTGTTTGCCGGCACTCTCATGATTGTCAGGGCACATGCCCGACCACGAGGCCAAATGCCCGGCGCTGGGGAACCGGCTCAGGTCAGCACCGACCTCGGCTATCAGTATCTCGGCAATGCGTCGGTTGATGCCGGGGAGCGTATCGAGCAGTTCGATAGCTTCATCGTCTCCCTTCAGGCGATCTTCCAGCTCTGTACTGAAACGGTCAATCGCTTCATCCAGGTAATCAAGATGCGCCAGCAGTTCGGTCAACATGAAACGGTGATGCGTGCGCACGCGCCCATCCAGGGCACGCTCCAGTTCCACGCGCTTAGCCTGCAAGCGTCCTCGCGCCAAGCTCGCCAACACCTGCGGGTCGGTTTCCCCGTCTACCAGCGCCGCGAGCATCGCTCGGGCAGACACACCGGTGATGTCGGTTGCGACGCCGGCCAGCTTCAGATTGGCATCCTCCAGCACTTTCTGCAGGCGGTTGACGAGGTGTGCACGCTCTTGGACAAGGCTGCTGCGATAGCGAGTCAGGTCACGCACCTCACGCTGTTCCCGTGGTGGGATAAAGCTTCCCTGCAGCAACCCATGGCGCAACAAGGTCGCGATCCACACCGCGTCTTTCACATCTGTCTTCCGACCAGGAACGGCTTTCAAATGCTGCGCATTGACGACCAGGATGGAGAACAAGCCTTCCAGCACGTTGTAGATGGGTTTCCAGTACACGCCGGTCGACTCCATCGCGACGTGCGTGCACTCAGCGGCGGTCAGCCAATCGGCCAAGGACAGCAGATCGGCAGTCATCGTGCCGAAGGTGCGGACCTCTTGCTGGAGGTGACCGTCTGGCCCGGTGGTCAAGAGACAGGCGACGACCGTCTTCTTGTGGACATCCAGCCCACAGCACCGCGCATAGAGCGTCTCCATACAGCAACCTCCCATACGCTGACAGATGGCCACGGGCGTCCCGTCTTAGTAGAGACTGCTCTACGTGCTGCCCAAGTTGGGCGCAACAGACGATGGTGCCCTACGGGACGCGGGTCAAACTTTTGGCAGGCTCGCGGCACCAGACAGAAACCGACCCTGAGCCGTGGCACAACGATTGAGGTCAAGTATACCCATTTTCATTCGCGGTGGTGTGGCACCGCCACATGAGAAACTTTTGCAGATTTTGGCCGGCGGGTGTGGTCGGAACCAGGATTGACCAGAAGAGTGGGATAATCAGGGCGCTCATCACCGTCAATGCGAGGGCAACGAACGTTTGCGGTGCTACCTGAGGTAGGGGCAGCGCTATCAGGGTAAAGTAGAGGACGCCCCAGAAGAGGAGCGATGCTCCTAAGCAGAACAAGGCAATCCAGTCAAGTGCGCTTATAGCAGTAGTGCGCCGGCGCGACTCGCTCCACGTCGGGGTTTGTGGCATCATGCGATACCTCCTGGTAATCGATCAGTACCAAACCCTCGTAAAAATCAGGAGAATTATACCACATATTTGAACACACAGTTCAATTTATTACGATTATTAATTCAATATTATTAAACTTCGTATCTATGTTACTTAAACTGAGAGTGGGTTATCCTGTGTATTGGTCTTTCTAAAGGGATGATTCATGAGCACGCTGCGTACTCGCTTCGGCAAGCGGCTGAGGAAAATCCGCAGGGAGAAAGATATTACCCAAGAACAGCTCGCGGAAGCTATTAGTGTGACTGGGGAATTTATCTCCAACTTGGAGCGGGGGAAAAGTGCTCCGTCTTTTGAGACTGTAGAGAAACTCGCTCAGGCATTAGAAGTAGATGTAGGGGAATTCTTTAAGCCACTCTAAGGGGAGGTACAGTTCAGCGATACGCCGGTAGGTCTGACGCACCCATTGCTCTCAAGTCACGTGCTATGAGAACAAGTACTAATCGCCTTAAGTTTGCGCAGCGCGACAACTCATTGTAAACTTAGCGGTCGATGAGTTGGAGC
Source organism: Candidatus Ribeiella danica (assembly GCA_016717335.1). Lineage (GTDB taxonomy): Bacteria > Chloroflexota > Chloroflexia > Chloroflexales > Roseiflexaceae > Ribeiella > Ribeiella danica. The sequence continues at coordinate 75,677 of JADKFS010000019.1, read as the reverse complement.
ATTGCAATCGTTGCTGGAGCGGTACATGCACCCCCATACAGTTGACATATTGCAGCCTTTACGCATGGCTATTATGAAAGGTGAGGCTGAGGCCATTCGCATGGCCATTCCGGAGCCACCTTTTTTCCTATCAACACTGTTCAAGCTAGAGCCATCCGATAGAGACAATATCTTGGACAATGTGTTCCCCGTTCTTGACACTGATGAAGATAAGTGGGAGTTGATTGAAGCGGCTGCGATGGATAGCTTGGCCCGGCCCGGCAAGGGGGCCTTCATCTCGATTATAAAACATATACCTGCGAGTCTGCTGAGCGAAACGCGTACGCTTGTAGCGCACTTCCCTGCCTCAAGAGCAAGGCAAGACATTGAGGCCATGCTTGACACTCATGCAACGGATTGATAAGGCTCTGAATGCATGTGTTGTGTAATTCTTGCTAGCTCTATGAAGGGGTGAGAGATGGCAATAGCCAAGGAAATTCAATACGCAACTACCGATGAGCTGTATTTGGATCCTCTCAATCCGCGATTAGGCCGAAGTAACACTAACCCTAAGTTATCTCAGGAAAGAATTCTCGATTTGATGCAGGATTGGACTCTTGATGAACTCGCTGTTTCTTTTTTAGAGAGCGGGTTTTGGCCGCAAGAGGCTCTCATTGTAGTTGAAGAAATGCTGTATGGTAAAGTGCGACTCATTGTTATAGAGGGCAATCGTCGGTTGGCTGCACTGAAATATTTACAAAGGGCCGCCAAAGACGAAACTGTACCTCGAAAGTGGCGAGACATTGTAAGAGAAATAAAGCCAGACCCCCAGCTTTTTGAGCGCATTCCATATATTAAGGTCGATTTAAGAAAGGATGTTGAAGCATTCCTTGGATTTCGGCATGTCACAGGAATCAAAGAGTGGAGACCTGCGGAAAAAGCCGAATACATAGCGAAACTTATTGAAGAAGGGAATATGTCTTATGAAGAGGTCATGCGTAAAATAGGAAGTAAAGCACCAACGGTAAGACAGAATTATATTTCATACCGTCTTCTGCTTCAAATGGAGCAGCAAGAAAATATTTCCTTAGAAAATGTCGAGGAGAAATTTAGCGTTCTTTACCTATCCTTGCGAACAGCCGGCGTGCAAAGATATCTACATATTGATATAAGAGCCGACCCTGAGCACGCTAGACATCCTGTTCCAGAGGACAAATTAAAGCAGCTTACAAATTTTGCGCTATGGCTTTTCGGTGACAAGAAGAGACCACCGTTATTCACAGACTCTCGCTTAGTAGACGACTTTGGCACCGTTCTTGAGAGCCCGAAAGCTGTCGAATATCTTGAGCGCACAGAGAATCCCAACTTTGAATATGCGTTTCGGACTGCGGGTGCAGATGAGGAAGAAATAGTAAGGTTAGTTGCGAGTGCTTCCGACAATGTTGAATTAGCTTTAACACGGGCTCACTTGCACACAAAATCAGAAAAGATGCAACGTGAAGTCGCACGATTTGGCGCTGATGCCCTACAGCTACTTAGTCTCTTCCCAGACATTCGAAATAGCTTGCTAAAGGATGGAAAATAATGTTGGCACTCCCAAGCGTAGGCATGCGAAAATCTAAAGATAAACATAACGTAGATCTTGAATCTCTTTGTGATTGGATTGAAGGAAGTGTTCTATTTGATAGTGAAGTGTTATCAAAATCGGACTTTGTTGATGTACTATTAGAGAACGAGATATATGAAGATCAAGATTTCGCTTATGAGATTATAGATAATGCCTGGCGGGAGATACGCCGCCGCCTTAACTGGTGTGGCGCATCGAACCCAGTAGACGTTTTAGACCGAAGGATGCGACCGACGCAAGATTGGCGAGATAGCTCAGGCCATAGCTTTTGTATCGCTTTAGCTTATGCTAAATGGTATCCAAATTGGGCGAGAGCATTTGGAAGTGATTTCAATGCCCAAGGAGACCTCTTTGAGGCATTTACCAAAGAGGCACTGCACATTCATTTTCCTGATTGGGAGATACATCGTACTGGTTGGACACGAACCCATGCATCCAGACTTTCGAACGTGGTCGAGGAAGTAGCTAATCGGCTTGGAGAGACGATTGGCGATGTAGACTTATGGACAGACAGTACTGCACACGAGGCAGGACTAGATATTGTCTGCTATCGCCCCTTTGAAGATAATAGAGTTGGGGTTCCAGTCTTTTTATTGCAATGTGCTAGTGGTGGCAATTGGGAATCAAAGCTAAAGACACCTGACTTGGATATCTGGACAAAGATTATTCTTTTCGCGGCGGCTCCCAAGAAAGCCTTTGCGATGCCCTTCTCGTTGTCGGATACCGATTTTATTCGTAAATGTAACTTAGTTAATGGTATGCTTTTGGACAGATATCGATTACTATCAGCTGGTCGCATAAAAACAGATTGGTTATCAGCCGAGCTAAGGGACAACATTATTGCGTGGCTTGAACCGCGAATCAAGCTTCTTCCTCATGCTGTGTAACCATGAATAAATCTCCATCTCATATGTTTGCAGGATAGTGGTTACTAAGAGGCGGAATGAAGATCCGGGCAGTTAGAGACTAATCCTTAGTTGCCCGTACCTTTCGCCTCACTTCTCACGTTGAATAAGGTAGGGCCAAGTGGCATAGGTGCCTAACTTATCACAATGATAAAATGTTTACATAGACCATAATACTGTATCCGTATGTGGCTACCTCTACAGTACATATTTTCCCATTCTCCCACATTGGGTCTCCCTGCGTCGGAGGCAATGGTATTCTGAAAATCTCAGTATGCTTGGTTTTCTGGATGGAACGGAGGAAAGCTGGTGCCGTTGACGTTTATCGACCTCTTCGCTGGGATAGGCGGATTTCATAAAGCACTCAGCCGCTTCGGCTTCAGATGTGTGTTTGCATCAGAGAAGGACGTTAACCTTCGGAAGGCATACATACAGAATTTTCCAGACGTAAAAGATAGCACTTACGGAGATATTCGAAAGCACAAAAACAGAGTTCCTGCGCACGACATTTTGTGTGCCGGTTTTCCCTGTCAGCCATTCTCAAAATCAGGGCATCAACACGGGCTTCGAGACAAAACACGAGGAACCTTGTTTGACGAAATCCTCGACATACTTGAGGAGCACCTCCCTGAGTATGTCCTTCTTGAGAATGTCGGCAATTTTGAGCGACATGAAAAGGGCGAGACGTGGAAGGTAGTTAAAGAAAGTCTAAGGGAACTCGGATATGACGTAAAAGGCACGGAGCATATTACCAGTGGAGGCACTGGACTTATCTCTCCTCATCACTTTGGACACCCACATTCGCGGGAGCGGTTCTTCGTCGTGGCTCGCTTGGCACGGCGAGGAGGACTTCCTGAAAATCCATTTCCGGTAGGTGATAGATATGCTGTCACCTCACTGGAGCAGATTCTCCAAGAAGAAAATGAACTCTCTGAACTGGATAAGCTTGAGACTAAGCTCGCAGATCATCACTATGCATGCATCGAGCATTGGAATAGATTCCTTTCTTTCTTGCCAGAAGGCGAGGTTGAGCTTCCATCTTTCCCTATTTGGGGGGATGAGATAACAGCAACCTATCCGTATAAAAAATCTACCCCCTATAGGTCAAGCAAGAAAGTTCTGCTCGCACATTTGAAAGACAGGATAACTGATCCCAATCTGACCCGTGAGCAATTGCTTGAGCTACTACCTAACTATGCACAAACGAAAACTGTGGAATTCCCTGCCTGGAAGCAAACCTTCATCCGGCAGAATAGGGAGTGGTTTCAAAATATCCGGTCGCGCATTCCACAGGAGTGGATAGATACTTTGTTTACCTACTCGCACTCCCTTCGAAAGCTGGAATGGAATTGCCAAGGTGAGGAGCGGGATTTGTGGCGACATGTGTTACAGTTCCGACCATCAGGGTTGAGAGTTAAGCGTATAACCTCGTCGCCTGCTCTCGTGGCGATGACAAGCACTCAGATTCCGATTATTGGCCCAAGGAAGCGCTTCTTGTCGCGTATCGAAGGACTAAGACTCCAGGGGTTTCCGGACACGCATATATTACCCGAGACGCATGAAGCGGCCTTTCGAGCTTTAGGAAACGCTGTGCATGTCGATGTTGTCGATCAGATCGTTCGCACCTTCATTCTAAGAACACTGCCTATCCTTGAGACAGCAGAGGAGGAGCACCGCCTCCCTTTGGGATTCAATATGGACAGTGGACAGAAACTGGATCTGCCACTACATCAGGAAATAACGGCTACCACGTATATCCAAGCTTAATTAGGACACAGGGGCACACCATGACCATCGCAACCACATCCAAGACCGTCAATATCCGCCCTGAAGTTAATGTTCTCTCCGTTTTTCCTCATCTAAATTACAAACCTTGGTATGCTCTTGCAGAGTTTGTCGATAATGCAGTACAAAGTTTCTTGTCGTATCATAAAGAGCTTAGGGTTGCCGAGGGAGATAACTGTAAGCTCTTTGTTGATATCGAGATAAAAACTATGGATACAGGTAGCATTATCATTAGAGATAATGCTGCTGGTATTCACGACGAAGACTACGCACGAGCTTTTAAAACAGCTTCTCTCCCCCTGGACCGATCAGGCTTATCTGAGTTTGGCGTTGGCATGAAAAGTGCCGCCTGCTGGTTTGCTCGCACGTGGTCCGTTCGGACTTCTGCGCTGGGTGAAGATGTAGAGAGAACTATAACCTTTGATGTTGAATCGATTATTCAGGATGCGGTCGAAGAATTGCCTTGTGCTGAGTCTCCGGCATCATATCATTCGCACTATACCGAAGTTGTGCTTCGGGATCTACACACTGTTCCTCAGACGAAAACTATTGCAAAAATCAAGGATCATATCGCGAGCATTTACCGCATATTCCTACGGGAGGGGACAATTGCGATTAAGTTTAATGGCGATTTCTTAACGTATGCCCCACCCGCGATTCTTAATACGCCGTTTTATAAGGACGAGTCGGAAACTCCCATCAGTTGGCACAAAGAAATAAGCCTTGATTTTGGACAAGGATTACGGGTGCATGGGTTTGCTGCCCTGCGCGAAACTGCAAGCACTTCTGGTGCAGGCTTCGCGCTCTTTCGCCGCAACAGGCTCATCCAAGGTAGCGGTGATGAAGGGTATCGCCCAGAGAAGATATTCAAAAAGTCAAACAGCTATACCTATCAGCGACTTTTCGGGGAACTCCATGTTGAAGGCTTTCAGGTAAGCCATACCAAAGACGGTATTCAATGGGAAGAACATGAGGAAATATTTCTCGATTTCCTCAAAGAGGCACTGAACGAGCAGCCTGTTCCGCTGCTTGACCAATCAACGGGTTATCGCGTCCGTGCAAAGACTGGCGACTTACAAAAAGGTGCCAAGGAAGCCCTCGACTCCACTGCCAAAGTAATTGAGGAGGAGGTGCCTCCCGTCATTGAGCAACAGCTTAGCTCAAAACCCATACCTACACCCACGCCGATCAAACTGCCAAACGCGGTGATGGCAAGTGAGCGGATAATAAAGCTTGAACTTGATGGGAGTCACTGGAAGATAACTGTTCAACTCTCAAATGACCTCGCAGTGGGTGAGTGGCTGAGTATTTCTGACGAAGTTCCTTTACAGAAAGACGACCATAACAAGATAGTGCGTCAACTTGAAATTCGACTTAATCTTGCTCACCCTTTTATGGTACGGTTTGCTGGCCCCGACCCTGATCAGATAGAGCCTCTTCTGCGTGTTGCTGTTGCATTGGCATTGGCCGAGGTAACAGCACGAGAAGGAGGATTAAAGAAAGCTGGCACTATTCGTAACGGCGTGAATGAATTTCTGCGAGAGGCACTCTCAAAGGCATAGCAGAGCTATGATGAGGTATTGTCATGGCATTATCTACTACCAATGCGCAAGTTATTGATATACTAAAGCCCAAGAGTTCTGCTCCTGGCCTATGGTCGCCTAATGTAGGCCCTGAGACAGTAGGGCTTCTCAAGCACCTTGACCTTCCTGACGATGAAAGCCGTAAGCTGGTGCGCGACCAGGCTTTATCGGTTCTGAGCCGATGTGTCTCTCCTCAGGATTTAGGTGGTCATCAGACGGGGTTAGTTGTCGGATACGTACAGAGCGGCAAGACAATGTCCTTTACTACAGTTACGGCTCTTGCTCTTGACAATGGTTTTCCCATAATAATCGTGATAGCTGGCACATCAAAGCCATTATTTTGGCAATCAGAAAAGCGTCTCAAAGATGATCTCAGACTCAATGACCGGGATGACCACAAATGGAAGCACTTCTCGAATCCCAAGACAAACGCGCGTGCGAGTATAGAGAGTGCTTTAGCTGAATGGCGTGATCCAGCGGTTTCTGTGAATGCACGACAGACTGTTTTAATTACGGTGATGAAAAATCACACACACTTACGTCATCTCAATGCATTATTGAAGGTACTGAGCCTTAAGGATGTGCCTATCCTGGTTGTTGACGATGAGGCAGACCAAGCCGGCCTCAATGCATCCGTTAATAAAGGGGAGTTAAGTACAACATATCGTTGTTTGGTTGAGTTGCGACAGTTGCTTCCGCATCATACATTTTTGCAATACACAGCAACACCACAAGCCCCACTTCTCATAAATCTTATCGATGTACTATCGCCCCGATTTGCTGAGGTATTGGAGCCGGGCAAGGCGTACACTGGTGGAAAAGAGTTTTTCGCTGGTCACCTTAAGCTTGCTCGAACCATACCAGATGCCGATATACCTACAAAAGACCACCCTCTCACGAGTCCGCCCGAGAGCTTATTACTCGCGATGAGGCTATTCTATTTAGGTGTTGCTGCCGGGTACGTTCATAGCGAGCAGCCAAAGGGGAACAGGTCGATGATGGTCCATCCATCCCAGAAGACTGTTCCACATATGGTGTATTACAACTGGGTTAATCAAGCCCAAAAACAATGGGTTGCTATTTTGCAGCAAGGTAAAAACAATCCCGATAGGAAAGACCTCCTCGCTGAATTCAAAGAAGCCTATGATGACTTGTGCACAGCGGTGCCCAATATACCTTCATTTGATGCACTTGCTGATAAGCTATCACGTGCTGTTCGAAATACGCATGTTATCGAGGTGAATTCAAAGCAGGTCACTGGTACACCAGAGATCAACTGGAAGAATGACTACGCGCATATACTTGTCGGTGGTCAGGCAATGGACCGAGGCTTTACGGTTGAAGGGTTAACTGTTACGTATATGCCACGCACAACTGGCGTCGGTAATGCTGATACAGTACAGCAGCGCGCACGGTTTTTTGGTTATAAGATGGGATATCTTGGCTATTGTCGTGTGTTTATTGAGGATTCGGCACATAAAGCGTTTAAAGCATACGTGGATCACGAAGAGCACATTCGCAAGCAACTCAAGGAGCATAGAGCGAGTGCAAAGCCACTCACCGAATGGAAGCGGGCCTTTTTCCTAGAGCCTAATCTTCGGCCAACTCGGGCGAGTGTTCTTGATATGCCCTATATTCGCGATAATTACTCTGATTCATGGTTTCGCCCAACAGCCCCACATGATGCACCAGACGCTACTGAAACCAATCGTACCATAGTTGAGGACTTTCTGGCGGATCTCGTGCTCGTTCCTGACGAAGGGCATAAGGCCCGTACTGAGACCCAGCGACATACTGTTGCCAGTGATGTGCCGCTAGCCGATGTATTTTCGAAGCTCCTGCTTCCGCTTCGAATGACCAGGCCGAACGACTCACAGCACTTTACAGGATTGTTGCTTCAGGTTCAGCAATACTTTGATAAACATCCAAATGCCGTTTGCACGGTATATCATATGAGCGGCGGACGGGAGCGGGAGCGCAGTGTAGATAATCAGGACAAGGTAAAGAATCTGTTTCAAGGTGCACATCCTGACAAGAGCGGAGCTATTTACCGTGGTGACCAATACATCCGAAACAATGAGCAGTTGACAATTCAGATCCACAACCTTCAGGTACAAACGCCTGACGGCAATTTTTCGAATGTGCCCGCAATCGCAGTATGGGTTCCAAGAGAAATGTCGAAGGCATGGCTCAGTCAAAACCAGGGAGCCTCCTGAATGAAGGAACTACGATGCTCAACCTGGTAGCTCTGTTTGAGGCATTAGAACCGCCTACAGTATCGGAGGATTCTGACGGCAGGTTTGCTGCGTGCCCTATTCCTGGATTTGAGCAAAGCAGAATAGCGAAGGATGAAACCGGAGCACCGGCTTTACTTATACAAGCCAAAGAAGAGAGGGCAAGCCCTTTCGTATCAATAAGCCTTGAGCATCTAAGCGTTCTGCATAATATAGAATGTGCTATATCCCATCCCTCTGGCTCACAGGAAGTCGGAAGATTTAGTGTTGTGAGGTGTATCGCAGGGGATAGATATCTTTATCAGTATTTCTTGCAAATGCTTGAAGGTGTCGTTTTATCCCTCGGTTCCTCACCGTCACAAAAAGAAATTACGCGAGCAATCAACACCTTGGTGGAATTGTTTCGTGTCATTGAGGAGCCAGCTCGGAAATCCGTCCAAGGCTTTTGGGCAGAGTTATTGGTGATAGCCCAAGCGAGTGAGCCAATGGCGCTTGTTACTGCATGGCACTCCAATGTCTTGGATGTCTATGATTTCAATGCTGGTAACCAACGTATCGAAATAAAGAGTGCCTCTGGCAGGGTACGTCAGCATCACTTCGGTCTTGCTCAACTTCAGCCTCCCCCTGGGACAAAGGTTCTCATTGCCTCTATTTTTATGGAGCAAGCAGGAGCAGGCGTATCTCTAGCCGAGCTTATTGCGATCGTTCGCTGACATCTCGATGGGCATCCCGATCTTTTAGTCCGATTGGATCAGATAGTTGCAGCGACATTAGGGGGTAGCTGGCGGCGAGCATTTGAGGCACGGTATGATTATGAATTGGCGAAAAATTCGTTAAGATTCTATGACGCAAACAATATTCCTAAAGTAGAGAACGGTGAGCCAGATAAGGTCAGTGATGTGCATTTTAAATCAAATTTGAGCGGGATCTCTCATATTAGTCGCTCGCAACTGAAAGCTAATGGGGGGTTATTTAGCGCCGCACTCTCTCGGTGAGCATCTTCTTCTATAGCAATCCTCTTAGATCGTAAACAGCAGACATAGCCTTCGGGCTTCCTAATGCGGAACTTAAGGCTTCACTTGTAGGCAGGTTTACAACTCACGTAGGAATGCTATATTGCAAGACACCAGGTTCCCATAACATACTAAGGATTGATGGGACGCGAAGCCGTCCCATAATCCTCGTTGAACGAAGCGCACGCGCCTCGCCCTCTGGAATTTGCACCCGATCCTGCCCCTTTCAGGACGTCACTTTCGTGCAGTGAGAGAGGACTGTGATGATGTGGGGCGGCTTCCGTGTCCTGCGGATCGCGTTCCTGATCACGTTCGCCCCCCGCATCCGATGCCAGCGACCCGGCTCGGGTGCTGGGAGTACCTATCAGCCCTATGCAGCGTATACGATCCTCCAGGTACGTTCTACGCACCTGCAATCCGGCTCTGTTGATTGTTGCCTGACCGCATCAGCGGTGGTGCTCGGCTCTGACGTGGAATAGTCTGCACCACCTGCATCGGCGTCCCGCATCTCGGACCGCGCACTTCGCTGGGCGGAGGTGACACCATCCGACAGGACACAGGCGCTGCCAAGCCGCTGCTTGGCGACGGCACGAACTGCGCACGGAGCTTCTCGAGCAAGCGCCGATTCCCGAGCCGGAACAATCCGTAATAGCGGACTTTCACAAACCCTTTGGGTAAGACATGCTGCAAGAACCGCCTGATGAAGGCGAAGACTGGCAGTGTACTGGTGCGCATCTGCTTGGTCGTGCCATCACGGTAGCGAAACGTCACGCCCTCGTCCTGCACGCCGACGATGCGGTTATTGCTCAAGGCCACCCGGAAGATGTACGGAGCCAGGTATTTCAGCGCGGCTGCGCCACTCCCAACCGGCCGACAATCCACGACCCAGGCTTGCTGCCACGTTTCGCGCGGTATGGACTGGTAGAGCTCGGTCTGCTGCAAGGCAGCGCGCAGCTTGGCCCGAAACAGCACTGCCAATGGCTTGGCCGCGACTAAGAAGGCCGGATTGCGTGGTCGACGGAGTATGCCATCCGCTGCAAGTGCAATCGCGGGCACCAGGTAGTGGACATGCGGGTGAAAGCGCATGTCGCGCGTCCAGGCCTGCAACACGCCCAGCATGCCAATCTGCCCGCCGAGGAAGCGCGGATCCTGGGCCAACTGCTGGAGCGCTGCGGCGGAGGCGCGAAAGAGCAACGTGTAGACGGTGCGCGGGTGCTGCCGTGCGAGTGCTCGCAGGCCAGCGGGCAGCGTGAAGGTGACCAGGAAGTACGGCACGGGCAGCAACAGCTCCTGTTGCTGGGCCAACCAGGTCTGGCTGGCATCCTGCTGGCAGGTCGGACAGTGGCGATTGCGACAGGAGTGATAGCTATAGCGGGTGATGGCGCATGCCGGGCAGCTGTAGAGATGGCCGCCAAGCGCTTCGGTGCGACACTGTTCAATCGCGCGCATTGCCTGGATTTGCTCAGAGGAGAGCTGGTCGCTAAACTGCGCCCGATAGAGTGGCCCATAGCGGCGAAAGATCTCGCCGAGCGTCACCATGGCATGCCTGCGGTCAACTGCTCCAAGGCAGCGGTTGCCTGTTGCTCGACTTTGTGCGTGAGATGGGTGTAGATCGCGGTAGTGGTCGGGGAGCGATGCCCGAGCCAGACCTGGATGGTGCGCAAGTTCACGCCCGCCTCGAGCAGGTGGGTGGCCCATGTCACTGTTCGCCCTATACTGATCCATAGCCGCCACCCAAACTGTACCAGGCATGGTCGGCCATATGGCACCACCCATCGTCGGCCAGTATGTGCCACCTGGTGATGAACCTCCCTCGTATCGGCTATCCTTTCAGCAGTTGCTCGCTTTGCACTGCTGGGAGGTTCTATGGCAGGCAGGAGGATCGCCTTGATGGATATTCGAGAGCTCTTACGACATCTGCGCGCTTCCGATAGCGATCGGGCTGTCCAGCGCGACACCGCTATTGACCGCCGCACGGTCCAGCGTTATCGCGCTTGGGCAGCTGCACAGGGCTTACTCACTGGGCCGCTCCCGGCACTGGAAGATCTCCAACGCCTGGTTGAGCAGACCCTGATGGCACCCGCACCACCCCAAATGGTCTCCTCGGTCGAGCCCTTTCGTGCCCAGGTGGTTGAGTTACGTGCTCAGGGAACCGAAATGATGGCCATTTGGGAACGCTTGAAAGAGCGCGGCTATCAGGGCAGTTATTCCGCAATCCGACGCTTCGTGCGCACCCTCGAGCCGAGCGAGCCCGTGGCGTATGGACGGGGAGAAACTGCCCCTGGCGAAGAGGCCCAAGTCGACTTCGGCGCTGCTGGGCGTATGCTCGACCCACAGACTGGACAGATGCGCAACGCCTGGGCCTTCGTGATGGTGCTCAGCTTCAGCCGCCACCAGTACGTCGAATTTGTGTGGGATCAGCGCGTCGCGACCTGGCTGCTGCTCCACCGCCACGCCTTCGAGTTCTTCGGCGGCGTGCCTGGCGCATCGTGCTCGACAACCTCAAGGCCGCCATCACCAAAGCCTGCTGGGATGACCCGCAGGTTCAGCTGGCCTACCGCGAGTGTGCCGAGCACTACGGCTTTTTGATCGCGCCGTGCCGGCCACGCACGCCCGAACACAAAGGCAAAGTCGAGCAGGGTGGCGTTCACTACGTCACGCGCAATTTCCTGGGTGGTCGCACGCCGACGGCCCTCACGCAGGCCAATACCGATGTGCTGGCCTGGTGCCAGACAACCGCTGGCTTGCGCACGCACGGGGACCACCAAGGCGCAACCGCTGCAGCAGTTTGAGCAACGCGAACACCCGCGCCTGCAGGCACTGCCGAGCGCACCCTACGACCTGGCGCTTTGGAAACGGGCCACAGTCCATCGTGATTGCTCTGTCGTATTCGACAACGCCTTCTACTCCAGCGCCGTTCCGCCTGATTGGCCAGCCGGTTCAAGTGCACGGCGGCAGCCGCGAGGTACGGATCTATTCGGTGGATTTCCAGTTGGTGGCCACCCATCCGTGCGCGCAGGGCCGGCGAGCGGCTGACCCATCCCGGACCATTTGCCCCCGAGAAGCTGTCGGGGTTGCTGTTAGAAGCGGACCACTGTCGCCTGGCGGCCAGCGACATCGGCTCGGCCACCCGCGAGGTGGTGGAGGTGCTGCTCGGCGATGGCGTGATTGACCGACGCCGGACGGTACTGCGCTTGTTGCGCTTACGCGAACGCTATGGGAGACGAGCGGCTTGAAGCGGCGTGTGCGCGTGCGCTGCGATTTGATGCGGCGAACTATCCGACGGTCAAGCGCATCTTGCAGGAGGAACTCGACCAGCAGGAGCAGCCAGCACCAGCGCCGGCTGCTCCTGCGCGGACATTTGTGCGCAACGCTGGTGAGTTGTTGAGCCATCTGTTTGGCGGTGGCGCATGGAACTGACCCATCAGCTGATACCGCAACCCAAGCAGTTGCGGCTCTCGGCATCCTGGCGACCCTGGAAGCGCGCCACCGCCAGGCGATTGACGGCAAGTGGTCGTATATCGAGTTCCTCGAACGACTGCTGGAAGACGAGGTCGAACGGCGCGCCCAGAAACAGCTGGCGCTGCGCCTGCGTCGAGCCACGCTGAATGCGACCAAGACGCTGGAAGGGTTCGACTTCAGCTTCAATCCGCATCAACCGTCAGCAGATCCTGGCACTCGCCAGTGGCGACTACATTCGCCAGAAACGCAATGTGCTGATGTGCGGGCCGAGTGGGTTGGTAAAGTCACCTGGCGCAAGCGCTTGCTCACGAAGCGTGTCGGCAGGGCTTTGATGTGCTGTTCAGCACGACGCACAAGATGCTCCAGCATCTGAACGGTGGACGAGCCGATGGCAGTTTCGAGCGGCGGCTGGCACTATATGTGCGGCCGGACGTGTTGATACTGGATGACTTCGGGCTGCGCGCCCTGACACCACCCAGCCCAGAAGACATGTACGAAATTATTGCCGAGCGCTACGAACGGGGCAGCATCATCCTGACCAGCAACCGCGCGCCTTCCGAATGGCCCGAGGTGTTTGGCAATCCGCTGCTGGCGTCAGCAGGGCTGGACCGGCTGGCGCATCACGCCGAGACGGTCGTCATCACGGGACGTAGTTTCCGCGCGGCCAGTACGGCGGCGACTGGGGCACAGCCGTGAGGATAGGCAGCAGGATGTTGGGTAACATTTTGGCGGAAAGGCAGCACGCATCATGATGCGAAAGACGCCGACCGTGTGGGTCACGTCGTGGGGAGCGGCAGCACGGGCCGAAGTCCAGCGTCGCGAGGAGTCCGAGCCCAGCATTCGATTGGAGAGCGCGGCCTGGTGGGTTTGGTTGGAGCTGCCGAGCACACACAGCTTTGCCTACCCGATCTATGACAGCCAGGTCGGCTATATCTGCGGCTTTATGACGGTGCGCAAAGAGCGGCGAGCGCGTGGGCAGCAGTATTGGGTGGCGTATCGACGGATAGGTGGGCGCGTGCGGAAGATCTACCAGGGACGAGCAGCCCAGCTAACACAGCAGCAGTTAGCGGCGACGGCCGAGCGCTTCCTGGCGATGGAGGTGGCAGCGAGGCGGGGAGGGATAGATGGACAGAAGGAGGTGATGCCGGGGCAGATTGGCGGCGCGTCGTTGGAGCGGGAGGCGATGATGCGTCGCGTGAAGTGAAGTCACCGGACGGCACAGCTCGGCTGACGATGACACAGGTGGGACAGCTTGGCCGACCATGGGTGGCACAGCTTGGCCGACGGTGGTGGTACATTCACGGGCGGCTATTGACAGCCCAGGAATGCCGCAGTGTATGGACGCAGGCTGCTTTCGTCACACCCGAGGCTTGCAAGGCGGCATGAAAGGCCTTGCGAACCGCTCGGTCACTCAAGGGGACGGGGGCAGTGTGCGGGTCATAGCCGGCGTGCGCCGTGGTTGGAAAGAGCCAGACCGGATTGCGATGGGTCAACCACTGCGTGCGTAAGAGGGTCAACGTGCGGGGTGGGAGCGGCACATAGCGATCCTTGTTGCCCTTGCCGCCACGGATGTGCAGCAGCATACGCGCGCTGTCGATCTGATCGATGTGCAGGCTGACGCCTTCGTGCAGCCGCAACCCACAGGTGTAGATGAGAGATAAGCAGGCGCGGTAGGAGAGCAGCCGCAACTGCGCCATAATGCGCCAGACTTCATCGACACTGAGCACGACCGGGAGGGTGTGAGTGGGGCGTGGACGGAGCAACTCAAGCGTGGGCCAGGGCTGGCGGAGGGTGTATTCAAACAGAAACTTGATCGCGCAGAGGGCCACGGTGGCGGTCGAGCGGGCGACGTGTTTGTGGTTGTGGAGGTAGAGGAAATACGCTCGCAGTTCCTCATCAGTGATCTGGTCGGGTGATTTGCCGTAGTACAGCGCGAATTGTTGGATGGCTTGGAGGTAGGAGCGTTGGGTAGCGGGCGAAAGCCCTCGAAGCTGCATATCTTCGATCATCCGTTGCCGTAAGGGAGTCATGACAACACCTCCTGTTGTGAAAGTGGATAACAACAGGAGGATGAGCCGAATAGCAGACCAGCAGCCAGGAAGATCGGATCAGAGCAAGCGGGAAAGCGAAAAGGATCACGAGTGGGGCGTAGCGCTGCGGATGGACTCACCTGCGCGCAGCGCTTCGTTCAATCCCTCTTCTCGGCACACCTGCCGGCCTGTCCTCGCTCAAGCTACCCCTATTGTGGTTCTATATAACGTGCTACACTACACGTTATCGGAACCAGTTTTTATAGACCTCGTTCACTTGTGAGCGCCGCCCTTCGGGCGGTAGGATAGGAGCATATTCGGTAGTGGTCGTATCTCGAATGGCATGGTATACTGCTTGTAATCAGTCACGCGAAAGGTTTGACACCATGGTTACCATGCTTATCATCTGTCGGCATTGCGGCAGTCCTGACCTCACAAAATATGGTATTGCTCCCAACGGCAAGCAGAAATACCGGTGTCGCACGTGCGGACGGCAAAGTCGTGAGAATCCCGGCAGTGCCGCCTATTCAGCAGAACGCAAAGAAGAAATCCTTCGCGCCTATCAGGAGCGCAGTAGTTTGCGTGGACTGGAACGCACGTTCGGTGTTGCGCGTAGTACGGTGATAGGTTGGCTTAAAAAAAGCCCAATCTCTCCCGCCGCTGCGAACAACCTTAATCGACCCTGATCCACGTGAGCCACACGCTTATACCTTAGAACTTGATAAGTGCTGGTCATTCGTTGCAAAAAAGACCAATAACGTTTGGATTTGACTCGCACTTTGTCGAAAGACCCGGCAAATTGTTGGATACGCTCTTGGCGTTCGTGATGAAGCCACCTGTCGCAAGCTTTGGCGCTCTATTCCAGCCAAGTATCGGCGTGGTGCCTGCTACACCGACTTTTGGAAAGCGTATCAAGCAGTCATTCCGGTCACTAAACATCGTCCAAGTGGCAAGGAAACCTGGTAAACGGCGCATATTGAGCGCTTCAACAATACATTGCGCCAGCGCCTGGCGCGTTTGGTTCGCAAGACACTCTCGTTCTGAAAATCGAAGATCATGCACGAGATCTGTCTACGACTATTTATCTGGCGGTATAATCTCGGAATACGAGCAAGGCTCAGTATCTGTGGGAGCATGTAAAGGATTGCCCTATCCATGAACCGCAGGCCTTGCGCGTACCATTCGACCTTCTACCACTACCAAGAAAAGATGCGGCGCTCGGGAGAACTGAGGATGTTCTGGTAAACCTTTAGCAACTGCCTGCGTGCTGTACGCAACCGCCCCGCTGGTTTTGGCGTATAATCTATGTATCTTCGATATCGAGTACAAATGACAAAAGAGGTTGTCCGATATGCCCCCTTACTGCCCGCAATGTGGCGTCGATAACCCGGCCAATGCGCGCTTCTGCGATCAGTGCGGCGCCGCGCTGATCCCGGTGGCGGCCGCGCCCACGCCACCTAGCCCAGCCGCGCCCACATTGTCCAGCCCGACCGCGCCCATACAGCCAAGCTCGGCCGCGCCCGCAGTGCCGGCAAGCTCGAGCTCGGTCATGTGCCCGCAGTGCGGCGCGTCGGCGATCCCCGGCGAGGCGTTCTGCGACAACTGCGGTGCGCCGCTGAACGCGCCCGCCCGCCCGCCCGCCGCGCCCGCGCCAACCTACAGCGCCGGCGTGCCGCCGCAGCCGACCTACCCGGCGCCGCAGCCCGCCAGCATCACGCCGCCGCCCGCGCCAGCCTACACACCGCCCGCGCCGGCCTACACGCCGCCCGCGCCGGCCTACACGCCACCCGCGCCGGCCTACACGCCGCCGCAGCCGGCCTACACACCACCCGCGCCGCGCGTCACGCTCGCGCCATCGCGCCTGACTGTCGCGTCGAGCGGGGCGACGATCGCGCTCCCGGCGGCGGCGCAGGCGGTGATCGGGCGGGCCGACCCGGTCAGCAACTTCTACCCGGATATCGACCTGAACCCGCACGGCGCGCTCGAGGGCGGCGTCGGGCGGCGCCACGCGCGCCTGTCCGTCCAGGCCGGCCAGCTGATGATCGAGGACCTCGACAGCACCAACGGCACGGTTGTGAACGGCCAGAAGCTCGCGGCGCGCCAGTCCCGGCCGCTGAGCGACGGCGACCAGATCTTGATCGGCAAGCTGCTGCTGCGGTTTCAGCAGTAGTCAGGCGCCAGATTTCAGTAGTCAGTACCGATGTATACCCTTGCACTCACTGACTACTGACTACTGACTGCTGACTGCTGACTGCTGACTGCTGACTACCGATATGCACCCCTGCCCATCCTGCGCCGCCCCGCTCGACAGCGAGGGCATCTGCACATCGTGCGGCGCCCTGACGCGCGGCTTCTTCCGCGACCTCGACCTGGGCGCGCCAGCGGTCGCCGAGGCGGTCGCGAGCGGGTTGGACTTCTACCTGCTGCTCGGCGCCGCGCCGGAGGACGACACGCGCACGATCGCGCGGCGCTACCGCCGGCTGCGGGTGCTGTTCCCCGACGACCCCTCGGGCCTGGCGCCCGAGCCGGCCCGTCGGCTGTCGCTGCTCGAGCGCGCCGGCCGCGTGCTGACCGACCCGCAGCTGCGCCGCACCTACGATGCGCTGCGCGGCGGCGGCGCGAGCGTGACCAACCAGGTGCTGCGCTGCGTCGGCTGCGCCGCGCCGCTGCCGTCGGAGGCCAGCCGCTGCGCGTTCTGCGGCACGTCGCGCCCGGAGGAGTCGCTCCCACCGGCCGGGCCGCCCGAGTCGGGACCGCCTCCGGCCGAGCCGGTGGACTACTACGCCATGCTCGGGCTGACCGCCGAGCATCTCATCCCGATGCCACCGCTGGTCAGCGGCCTCGACGCCGGGATGAGCCTGGCCGACCTAATGGCGCTCGACTGGCGATCGAGCGAGCGATCCCTGATGCCGCCGTCCGCCCCGCCCTCGGCGGTCGACGTGGACGCAGCCGCGCTGGCGCGCGAGCGGCAGATCCTGCTCTCGCCGGGCTACGCCGCCGAGGAGCGCGAGCAGCGCGTGGCCGAGATCGAGATCGCCCGGCGCACCCTGCGCGACGAGACGCGCCGCTCGCGCTACGACATGCTGCTGCTCAGCTTTCGCCAGGGCCTGCTCGACCGCGGGCGGCTGGATGGGCTGCGCCACCTGCAGGATCTCGCCCGCGCCGACATGGCCGAGGAGCGCGGCGAGCAGGTGTCGGGCGAGCAGGCGGGCGCGCTGCTGCGACAGGGGCTGGGCTACCTGAGCGCGCGGCTGCCACGCGAGGCGATCAAGCCGCTGCGCCGCGCCGTGGCCGCGCTGCCCGACTCGGCCGAGGCGCACGAGGCCTACGCCCGCGCGATCCTGAGCTCCGACGATCCGCTGGGGCTGGGGGCGCACGCGCTGCGCCAGGCGCTCCAGAGCCTGAGCGCGCTGGAGCGGCTTGGGGCGACCGACCAGCGCCACGCGCCGCTGGCCGCGCTCTGCCGCGGTCTGCTGGCCCGCGATGCCGGCGACGCCGCGCTGGCCGAGCGCGAGCTTCAACGCGCGACCGAGGCCGACAGCCGGCTCGCGCCGGCCTGGCGTGGGCTGGCGGCGCTTGCGCTCGGCCGCGGCGCGTTCGAGCAGGCGCTGGCCCACTGCGATCGCGCGCTGGCGATCGACCAGCGCGACGAGCGCGCGCTCACGATGGCCGCCGCGGCTGGCCTGCGCAGCGGGCAGCCCGCGCGCGCCCGCGATGCCGCGGCCCAGATCGCCACGCTGCGCGGCGAGGGCTGGACGGCCGATGCGGTGCTGCGGCAGCTAGAGGCATGAGCGCTGGCGCGCTGTAGGGGCTGCGCGCCCCCCGGCCCCGCTCGGGTGCTTCGGGGGGCTGCGCGCCCCCCGTGCCCCCGCGGGCGGGGGTGGGCCGCCACCCCCGCCGCCCCCCTCCCGGGGCTTGCGCCCCTGGACCCCAAAAAGAACGCTGTCTCTCTTGCAATGCTTGGCGCGCATGCCTGGCTGAATCCAGGCGCAGCGGGAGGCAACTGGCCTCGCAGGTCTGGCGCTGGGCATGCGCCACCACTATCGGATATGCCGCAGGCATCATTTGCCGGAGGGGCGGGGGAACCGGCGCGGGTTCCCCCGGGCGGGGGGCCGGGGGCGCAGCGCCCCGGAGAAAACCTGACCAAGTGACCAGGTGACCAGGTGACCGGGGCACCCGACAGCTGGCGCAGCCACACGAACCGGCGCGGGTTCCCCGGGCGGGGGGGCCGGGGGCGCAGCGCCCCGGAGAAAAGCTGACCAGGAGACAAGGAGACCAGGTGACCGGGGCACCCGACAGCTGGCGCAGCCACACGAACCGGCGCGGGTTCCCCCGGGCGGGGGGCCGGGGGCGCAGCGCCCCGGAGAAAAGCTGACCAGGAGACAAGGAGACAAGGTGACCGGGGCCGCCCGACAGCTGGCGCAGCCACACGAACCGGCGTGGGTTCCCCCGGGCGGGGGGCCGGGGGCGCAGCGCCCTACGCCGGAGGCGGTTTGGTGCTTGCCCGCACCTGTGCTATACTCTGATCAACAGCCACCCACTAAATGATGTTGCCTACCGTCGGCCTGCGGGCCGTTCACCTTCAACATATCATATAGCCACGCGTTGAGGTCCCCAATGCATCGACCATCCATGTATTTCGCCGCTGCTCTGCTTGCCGCCACGCTGGCCTGGCCGGCCGCGCCCGCCGCTGCGGCTCCAGCCACGGCGGCGCCGGTCGGCACTGGCTTTGCCTTCTTCCCCGAGACCGGCCACAACGTCGGATTGGCGATCAAGCGCTTCTACGACAGCCACGGCGGGCTGGATATCTTCGGCCTGCCGCTGACCGAGGTGTTCGAGGAAGACGGCGCCCGCGTGCAGTACTTCGAGCGGGCGCGCTTCGAGCTGCACCCCGAGCTGCCGCCGGAGTTCCTGGTCTCGCTGACGCTGCTCGGCCGCCACTTTACCGAGGGGCGCGGCGAGCCGTCGTTCCAGTGGATCGCGTCGAACCCCGGCGGCGACCGCACCTACTTCCCCGAGAGCGGCCACACGCTCGGCGGGGCGTTCCGCGGCTTCTGGGCCGGGCGCGGCGGCCTGGCGGCCTTTGGCTACCCGATCTCCGAGGAGTTCGGCGAGGTCAACCCGCAGGACGGCCAGTTCTACACGGTCCAGTACTTCGAGCGGGCGCGCTTCGAGCTGCACCCCGAGAATAGCGGCACGCCCTACGAGGTGCAGCTGGGCCAGCTCGGCCGCCAGTTCCTGAGCGAGCGGCCGGCCGCCCAGGCCCAGACCGGGCCGTCCCAGCCGCTGACGCTGATCGGCAAGGCGATAACCGGCTTCCGGACCTCGGCGACTGAGCGGCGCGAGAATATCGCGCGCGCCACCGCGATGTTCGACGGCGTGGTGGTCCAGCCGGGCCAGGAGTACTCGTTCCTCAGCGCGGGCGACTTCTCCGAGAACAACGGCTTCGTCGAGGGGTACGCGATCGTGGCCGGCAAGCTGGAGAAGGTGGTCGGCGGCGGGCTGTGCCAGGTCTCGACGACCATGTTCCGCGCCGTTTCGAACGCCGGGCTGGATATCACCGACCGCGCCGGGCACAGCTTCGTGGTCTACTTCTACGAGAACATTCTGGGCTTCGACGCGACGGTGTTCACGCCCTACCGCGACTTCAAGTGGCGCAACGACTCGCCCGGGCCGGTGACGATGGCCGCCTCGGCCGACCTGGACGCCTCCACCGTGACGTTCGAGCTGTGGGGCACCAGCGATGGCCGCACGGTCAGCTACGAGGGGCCGTTCACCAGGAACGTGGCCCAGCCCGGCGTGGCGACATGGCAGTACGACCGCGAGCTGCCCTCGGGCAGGACCAAGCAGCTCGTGCACGGCCGGGCCGGCATGGACGTCAATCTCATCCGCACCGTCACGATGCCCGACGGCAGCGTCAAGCACAGCGACAACTTCTTCACCCACTACCAGCCGTGGAACGACTTCTACACCTACGGCGCCGGGGTGCAACCGCCGGCCGGCGTGCAGGTGATCGACCCGCGCGTGATCTACAGCGCCCCCGCGCCGCGCCACTCGCGCATCTACGACGGCGAGACAGAGCCGCGCGAGCGATAGGGTTGGTCCATTAAGAATCTGTAACCAAAAGTAAACGTCCACCGTCTGCGCTTCAGTGTACAATCTCGCCAGAAAGGGGGCATAGCGCGCAGGCAAGTCGGCAGCACCTGGTCCACTTTATCCGTCCATAGTAGTCCGCATCTTTCGAGTGGTTCAAAGGAGCTATGTGCCATGATGATCCAAGGTGTATCGATCAACGAGATGCTCAACCAGAGCATCACCGTGCTCACCAAGCCGAGTGTCCAGTCGTTCGAGCAGTACGAGAGGCGTGGGGGGCAGCGTGAGGCGCTGATCTACGTTGGCGCGGCGGCGGCACTGGCTGGTCTCGTCGGAGCGGTATTTGGCCTGCTGACCGGTGGCGTCGCCGGGCTTATCGGTGGACTGGTGATCGGCATTGTCGGCCCGCTGCTGAGCTTTTTCGTGTTCTCATTCCTCGTCTATACGATCGGGAAGAGCCAGGGCGGCACGGGCACCCAAGACGAAGTGTTCTACACCTGCGCGCTCTACACCGCGCCGATCCAGGCCGTCACGGGCATCGTGGGGGCAATCCCGCTGCTGGGCTGCCTGCTGTGGCCGGCCACGCTCATCCTCGGCCTGTATCAACTCTACCTCGGCTATCTGGCGACGCGCTCGAGCATGAATCTGGATCAGAACAAGGCGATCATCACGGTGGTAGCGTCGATCGTCGCGATGTGGATCGCCGGCGCGATCCTCACGTTCATCCTGGCCGCGGTCGGCATCGGCGCGGCGGCGGCCTCCGGCGCGCTCAACCGCTGACCCATCGCTCGCGCTTTCGCACGGGGCCGCGCATACGCGCGGCCCCGCTGTTTGTTGGGGCGTTGGGACCCGGAACGGCGGACGGAGCGGAGCTGCGGCCCGAGCGGCTTGCGCACGCTTCCGCCATCCCGCCGTTCCGCGCTTCCGCGTTCAAACACTTGCGAGAGGCGCGCCGCGTCGAGTATAATAGACGCCGACGCGCCGCACGCTGCAGCGCTCCGCCGGCCCCTCCACCCCGCTCCTCGAGCACCACTTGCCGAGGGGCGCGTTTGTGAGAAGATGGTAGTCAGTAGCCGGATATCAGATGCCGGTACCGGCGAGACTCGTCGAATATCATTGTAGCTCTGACTACCGACTACCGACTACTGGAGAAAAGATAGATGTTCAACTTCTTAAAAAAGCTCGTAGGCGATAGCAACGATCGCGTGATCAAGCAGATCATACCGCTCGTCGACGAGATCGACGAGCTGACGCCCGAGTTCAAGGCGCTCTCCGACGAGGATCTGCGCGGCAAGACCGCCGAGTTCCGCGAGCGGCTGGCCGCGGGCGAGACGCTCGACGATATCCTGCCCGAGGCGTTCGCCACCGTGCGCGAGGCGGCCCGCCGCACGATCGGCCAGTTCCACTACCGCGTGCAGCTGATCGGCGGGATCGTGCTGCACCAGGGCAAGATCGCTGAGATGAAGACCGGCGAGGGCAAGACGCTCGTCGCCACGCTGCCGCTCTACCTCAACGCGCTCGAGGGCAAGGGCTGCCACTTGGTGACTGTCAACGACTACCTGGCCAAGGTCGGCGCGGGCTGGATGAGCCCGATCTACAGCCTGCTCGGCCTGTCGGTCGGCTTCATCGCCCACGACTACTCGGCGCTCTACGACCCCGACTTCGTCGACCCCGACGCGAACCCGGAGGACCAGCGCCTGATCCACTGGCGGCCGTGCGGGCGCCACGAGGCCTATATGGCCGATATCACCTACGGCACCAACAACGAGTTCGGCTTCGACTACCTGCGCGACAACATGGTCGTCGAGCTCGACCAGCTGGTGCAGCGCGAGCAGAACTACGCGATCGTCGACGAGGTCGATAACATCCTGATCGACGAGGCGCGCACCCCGCTGATCATCTCCGGCCCGGCCCAGGAGAGCAGCGAGGAGTACCGGCGCTTCTCTCGGCTGGTGCCCGCCCTACGGCCCAGCAGCGTCACGCCCGACCAGGTCAAGAAAGACGGCCTGGAGCCGGACGGCGATTTCATGATCGACGCGCGCAGCAAGGGCCTGCAGCTCACCGACCAGGGCATTATCAGGATGGAGCGCGCGCTCGGCATCCCCGAGGACGAGAGCCTGTACGACCCCAAGTACTTCCAGCTGACGCACTACCTCGACAACGCGATGAAGGCCCAGTTCATCTACCACCGCGACCACGACTACGTGGTCGAGAACGGCGAGGTCGTGATCGTCGACGAGTTCACCGGCCGCAAGATGCCCGGCCGCCGCTGGAGCGACGGGCTGCACCAGGCAGTCGAGGCTAAGGAGAACGTGCCGGTCAAGCGCGAGAACGTCACGCTGGCGACGATCACGTTCCAGAACTACTTCCGCATGTACAAGAAGCTGGCCGGCATGACCGGTACCGCCTACACCGAGCGCGAGGAGCTGGGCAAGATCTACAACCTCGACGTGGTGGTGATCCCGACCAACCGGCCGATGGTCCGCAAGGATCTCGACGACCAGATCTACCGCACCGAGAAGGCCAAGTTCAACGCGGTGGTGCGCGAGATCAAAGAGATGCAGGACATGGGGCGGCCGGTGCTGGTCGGCACGACCTCGGTCGAGACCTCGGAGCGGCTGAGCGAGATCCTGAAGCGCCAGGGCATCGCGCACGCGGTGCTGAACGCGAAGCAGCACGAGCGCGAGGCCCACGTCGTCGCGCAGGCCGGCCGCATGGCCTCGGTGACGATCGCGACCAACATGGCCGGCCGCGGCACCGACATCCTGCTGGGCGGTAACCCGGACGGCCTGGTCGAGGAGATCCTGGAGCGCCAGGGCATCACGATCGAGTCGGCCACGCCCGAGCAGCAGAAGGCCGCCCGCGCCGAGGCCAGCCGGATCACCGAGGTCGAGCGCCAGAAGGTGATCGGGATGGGCGGCCTGCATATCGTCGGCACCGAGCGCCACGAGGCCCGCCGGATCGACAACCAGCTGCGCGGCCGCTCCGGCCGCCAGGGCGACCCCGGCTCGTCGCGCTTCTACCTGTCGCTCGAGGACGACCTGATGAGCCGCTTTGGGCCGATGGAGCGCGTCAAGGGCATTATGGAGCGGCTCGGCGTCGAGGACGACGTGCCGATCGAGGCCGGGCTGATCAACAAGTCGATCGAGGGCGCGCAGAGCCGGGTCGAAGGCTACAACTTCGACATCCGCAAGCACACCGTCGAGTTCGACGACGTGATGAACAAGCAGCGCACGATCATCTACGCCGACCGCCGCGCCATCCTTGAGGGCCAGGACATGCGCGAGCGCATCCTGCAGATGGTCGGCGAGGAGATCGGCGCGCTGGTCGACCAGCACCTGCCCGAGGAGGAGGGCCAGGAGTGGGACGCCGACGCGCTGCTGCGCGCGGTCCGCACGATCGACCCGCTGCTGCCGGCCGATATCACCGCCGAGTCGATCGAGGGCATGCCGCGCCAGGAGGTCGAGGATCTGCTGCTCGAGCAGGTCGAGGGCGACTACGAGGCGCGCGAGGAGGCGATCGCGCCCCAGAACATGCGCTACGTCGAGCGCCGCATGATGCTCGGCGCGATCGACCGCCAGTGGATCGACTACCTGACCGGCATGGAGGACCTGCGGCAGGAGATCGGCATGCAGGCGATCGCCCAGCGCGACCCGCTGACCGAGTACCAGCGCAACGCCTACGGGATGTTCGACCAGCTCAAGACGAACATCCAGCGCGACATCGTCTACCAGATCATCCCGGTGTCGTTCCAGTACGAGCAGTACATGCGCCAGGTGCTGGCCGAGCAGCAGCAGCGGCTCCAGGTCGCCCAGCACGCCGGCGAGACCGAGGAGCAGGCCAAGGCCGCGCGCACGGTCCGCAAGCAGGGCGGCAAGATCGGCCGCAACGACCTGTGCCCGTGCGGCAGCGGCAAGAAGTTCAAGCACTGCCACGAGGGCCGCGAGGGCGAGCTGTACGCGCTGCTGTCCCGCGGCAGCGGCGGGTCGGCCCAGCCGGCCGCGCCGGCCCCCACCGCCCAGCCGGCCGCGCCCGCGCAGTCGGTCTCGGCTCAGCTGGCGACCGGCCAGCCCGCCACGCAGCGGCCGGCCGCCGCGCAGGCGCCGCGCGGCCGCGTGGCGCCGCCGGCCCCCACCGCCCAGCCGGGCAACGGCAAGAGCAAGAGCAAGACGCCGCAGCAGGCGGCGCGCGGGAAAGGGCCGCAGCCCAAGAAGAAATAGGCAATGCGTCCTGTGGGGGTTGAGGGCGGCGAAGCCGCCCTCAACCCCCACAGCCCCTTGATGATAAGGAGAGTATTCCGTGACTGAACAGCGGCGACCGCGCCCGGTCATGCTTGCGATCATGGATGGCTGGGGCGAGCGAGACGAGACGGAAGGCAACGGCATCAAGCTGGCGAACACGCCGAATATCGACTCCTGGCGGGCCACCCGGCCCTTTACGCTGCTCGGCGCGGCCGAGAAGAATGTCGGGCTGCCGCCCGGCCAGATGGGCAACTCCGAGGTCGGCCACCTCAACCTGGGCGCCGGCTTTGTCGTGATGCAGGATATCACCCTGATCGACGACAGCATCGCCGACGGCAGCTTCTTCGAGAACGACTCGCTCAACGACGCGGTGCGCCACGTTAAGGAGCGCGGCTCGCAGCTCCATATCATCGGCCTGCTCGGCACCGGCGGCGTCCACAGCCACATGAACCACGAGAAGGCGCTGCTCGAGCTGGCCCGGCGCAACGGCCTCGATCGGGTCTACATCCACGCCTTCACCGACGGGCGCGACACCATGCCCCACAGCGGCATCGGCTACCTGCAGGACCTCGAGGCCTTCACGGCCCAGCTCGGCGTCGGGCGGGTCGCGACGGTGATCGGCCGCTACTACGCGATGGACCGTGACAAGCGCTGGGAGCGCACCAAGATCTCGTACGACGCGATGGTCTTGGGCGAGGGCCGGCCGGCCGAGAGCGCCCAGGCGGCCATCCTGCGCTCGTACGACGAGGGCGTGACCGACGAGTTCATCAAGCCCACGGTGGTGACCGACGGCGGCGCGCCGGTGGCGACCATCCGCGCGGGCGACTCGATCATCTGCTTCAACTTCCGCGCCGACCGCGTGCGCCAGATCACCAGGGCGTTCGTGCTGCAGGACTTCAGCGGCTTCGCCCGCGACGCGCTGCGCGACCTGCTCTACGTGACGATGACCGAGTACGAGAAGGGGCTGCCGGTCGAGATCGCGTTCGAGAACGACGACGTGAGCGTCCCGCTGGCGAAGGTGATCAGCGACGCCGGCCTGAAGCAGCTGCACGTGGCAGAGACCGAGAAGTACGCGCACGTGACCTTCTTCTTCAACGGCGGGCGCGAGGAGCCGTTCCCCGGCGAGGAGCGCCTGCTGGTGCCCTCGCCCAAAGAGGTCGCGACCTACGACCTGAAGCCCGAGATGAGCGCCTACGGCATCCGCGACGGCCTGGTCAAGGCGATCGAAGCCGGCACGTACGACTTCATCATCGTCAACTTCGCCAACGCCGACATGGTCGGCCACACCGGCGTGATCCCGGCGGTGGTCAAGGCGGTCGAGACGGTCGACACCTGCCTGGGCGCGATCGTCCCGGCGGTGCTGGCCCAGGGCGGCACGGTGCTGATCACGGCCGACCACGGCAACGCCGAGCTGCTGATCGACCCGGAGACCGGCGGCCCGCACACGGCCCACACCACCAACCCGGTCCCGTGCATCCTGCTGGCGGCGCCGGGCAGCGGCTTCGACGGCGTGGGGCTGCGCGAGGGCGGCCGGCTCTCCGACGTCGCGCCGACGCTCCTGGAGATGCTGCGCATCCCGCTCGCGCCCGAGATGACCGGCAAGAGCCTGATCGTTCGCTGAGGCCGCCCCGCCCCCTCTCCCGCGCGGGAGAGGGGGCAGGGGGCTTTCGGGGGTAGGTTTTTGTTTTTGCGCATTGCACTGCGGCAGATGACCCCACCCCCTCCCCTGGAAGGGGAGGGGCTGTGTCCTGTGGTGCAGGGGAGAATGTATTTTGTCGCCCCACCCGATCTATGGTATACTTCAGCGCAGCACAAGGCCATATCCGGGAGTAGTAGGCGCGCCATCGCAGAGAGCAGCCGGCCGGTGTGAGGCTGCACAGCGCCGAACTCGCCCGGGTGAGCGCCGGACCAGTGAAGAATGACGGATGACGGATGACGGATGACGGATGAAGACCAGATCTTCATCCGTCATCCCTCGGCCTTCATCCTTACAGAGTAGTTGGTCTCGGGGGCGCCCGTTACAGCGCGCAGCGAGGATGGCGCGTTCGCGCGCCGTCGAAGCAGGGTGGTACCACGAAGCGCGGCCTTCGTCCCTGGGAGGGGCGAGGGCTTTTCAGTTGGCGGCTTTTCAGCGCCTGCAGGCGAGCGACGACGATGGCGCCAATCTACGACAGCTACGCGCCGGTGTACGACGCGATCGGGCATGGCCGCTTCAGCGCGCAGATGGCCGCGTGGGCGCTGCGCTGGCTGGCCGAGCGCAGTGAGCGCCCTGCGCGCGCGCTCGACCTGGCCTGCGGCACCGGCGACGCCGCGCTAACGCTCGCGGCGTCCGGCTGCGCGGTCGTGGGCGTCGATCGCTCGGCCGCGATGCTGCGGATCGCGCGCGGCAAGGCCCGCGACGCGGGGTGCGCCGTCGATTTGGTACAGGGTGATATCCGTGATCTGGCAGGCGCCGACCAACGACCAACGGGCCCGGGCGAACGCCTGCCCGAACAAGCCAACGAAAGCGATTCGTCGTTCGTCATTCGTCGTTCGTCGTTCATCGTTCGTCGTCCATCGTTCGACCTGGCGACCTGCTTCTCGGACAGCCTGAACTACCTGATCGAGGACGGCGATCTCGCCCGGGTCTTCGCCGGCGTAGCGGCGCTGCTGCGGCCGGGCGGCCACCTGATCTTCGACGTAAACACCGAGGCCGAGCTCGCGACCTGGGACGAGCGCGACGCGGTGACCTACGACGGCCGCGACTGCCTGGTCTATAACCAGCTCGACTACGACGCCGCCACGCGCCTGGCGACCGGGCGGATCGTCTGGTTCGTGCGCGAGATCGAGCGCTGGTGGCGCGGCGAGGAGACCCACGTCGAGCGCGCGTGGAGCGACGGCGAGCTGCGTGTGGCGCTCGCGGGCGCGGGTCTG
This sequence comes from Candidatus Ribeiella danica, assembly GCA_016717335.1. Taxonomy (GTDB): domain Bacteria; phylum Chloroflexota; class Chloroflexia; order Chloroflexales; family Roseiflexaceae; genus Ribeiella; species Ribeiella danica. The sequence goes on along the minus strand of JADKFS010000019.1, from coordinate 47,812 downwards.
GCGCTGGTCGGCCGGCTCGACCCGCAGGGCCATACGGCGGCAGCTGATGCACCGCGGGTGGTGTACGTGGCGCGGAGGTTGAGCCCGGAAGACGTGGAGGCGGCGGAGAGAACTACCATAACGTTATAGCCACAAGGATAAGCGTAACGATGAATTCGCAGATTCAACAGCCGGCCGCTTCCGAGCCGGCGGCGCGCAAATCGCGCGGCACGTCCGATGTGCTGGGGTTCTTCTATGGCCTGTGGTCCTTCTCGGCGCTCGGCCGCTCGTTCTACGAGTACCTGTTCAAGCAGAACGTGCGGACCTACATTCCCGCGCACCTCTCGACCTTCGTCGGGGTTCTGTACATCTTCATCATCGTCGGGCTGCGCCAGCGTTCGCCGCGCTGGTGGTGGATCACCCTGGCGCTGCTGAGCGTCGAGCTGGCCGGCGTCCTGGTCGTCGGCACGATCGACGTGATCTGGCGCCCGTTCCCGTACGCCACGGTCTGGTCGAACTACGGCATCGGCTACTTTTTCATGCCGCTGCTGCTGCCGTTCGTCGGGATGTGGTGGATGCTGCGCAAGGACACCCGCGCGGCCTATGGGGTTTGAGCATGGACAATAGACGATAGACGATAGACCAAGGACCAAGGACCAAGTCACCTTGTCACCTTGTCACCTTGTCACCTTGTCACCTTGTCACGATACAGGAGCTACGTATGACGACCTCATCTCCAAAGAAGCCGCGCGCCGACCGCTTCGACCCGGCGATCGAGCCGCGCTGGCGCGATTTCTGGCAGCGCGCCGGCATCTTCGACGCCGGCCGGCGGCCGGGAGCGCCGAGCCGCTACATCCTGGAGATGTTCCCCTACCCCAGCGGCGACCTGCACGTCGGCCACCTCAAGAACTATGTGATCGGCGACGCGCTGACGCGCTACTACGTCATCCGTGGCAACGACGTGCTGCACCCGTTCGGCTGGGATGCCTTCGGCCTGCCGGCCGAGAACGCCGCGATCAAGTTCAAGCGCCACCCGCGCGAGTGGACCTACAACAACATCGCCGAGTCGAAGGGCTCGCTCGAGATCGCCGGCATTATGTACGACTGGTCGCGCGAGGTCACCACCTGCTCGCCGGACTACTACCGCTGGAACCAGTGGCTGTTCCAGCTGCTCTACCAGAAGGGCCTGGCCTACCGCGCCAAGTCGCTGGTCAACTGGGACCCGGTCGACCAGACCGTGCTGGCGAACGAGCAGGTCGACGCCGAGGGCCGCAGCTGGCGCTCGGGCGCGAAGGTCGAGAAGCGCGAGCTGGAGCAGTGGTTCTTCCGGATCACCGACTACGCCGAGCGGCTGCTGAGCGACCTGGACAAGCTGACCGACTGGCCCGAGCGCGTCAAGACGATGCAGCGCAACTGGATCGGGCGCAGCGAGGGGGCCGAGGTAGAGTTCTCAGTTTTAAGTTCTGAGTTCTCAGTTGATTCCGATGCCGAATCGCCGACTCACCAGGCAGACGTTGATTCAACTCAAAACTCAAAACCCAAAACTCAAAACTCGATCATCAAGGTCTTCACCACCCGGCCCGACACGCTGTGGGGCGCGACGTTTATGGTGCTGGCGCCCGAGCACCCGCTGGTCGCCAAGCTGACGACGCCCGAGCGGCGCGCCGAGGTCGAGGCCTACGTGGCCGCGTCGAAGCTGGAGAGCGAGATCGAGCGCACCAGCACGACCAAGGCGAAGACGGGGGTGTTCATCGGCGCCTACGCGATCAACCCGGTCAACGACGAGCAGATCCCGATCTGGATCGCCGACTACGTGCTGATGGGCTACGGCACCGGCGCGATTATGGCCGTTCCGGCGCACGACCAGCGCGACTTCGAGTTCGCCCGCCAGTTCGGCCTGCCGATCCGCCTGGTGGTCCAGCCGCCCGGCCAGAGCATCAGCGCCGACGAGCTGACCGAGGCCTGGCCCGACGAGGGCGTGATGGTCAACTCCGGCCCGCTCGACGGCGTGCCGGCCGGCAAGGGCGAGGGCCAGAGCGTCAAGGCCGCGATCGCGTGGCTGGAGCAGCGCGGCAAGGGCAAGGGCACGATCAACTACCGCCTGCGCGACTGGCTGATCAGCCGGCAGCGCTACTGGGGCACGCCCATCCCGATGATCCACCGCCAGGACGGCTCGATCGTGCCGGTGCCGCAGGAGCAGCTGCCGGTGGTGCTGCCCGAGATCACCGACTACCTGCCCAAGGGCACCTCGCCGCTCGGCGCCGCCAGCGACTGGGTCAACATCGCCGACCCGGAGACCGGCCAGCCGGCGCGGCGCGACACCGACACGATGGACACATTCGTCGACTCGTCGTGGTACTTCCTGCGCTTCACCGACGCCCGCAACGACGGCGAGATCTTCTCGAAGGACGCCGCCGGCAAGTGGATGCCGGTCGACCAGTACATCGGCGGGATCGAGCACGCCATCCTGCACCTGCTGTACTCGCGCTTCATCACCAAGGTGCTCTACGACGAGGGCCTGGTGCCCGACGACGAGCCGTTCAAGGCGCTGTTCACGCAGGGCATGGTCCAGCGCCGCGTCCGCACGCCGCTCGAGTCGGTCTCGCCCGAGATCGTGCGCTTCCCCGAGGAGCTGCGCCGCAAGGTCGAGCTGCCGGCCGAGGCGCAGGCAATCGAGCACGCCCGCGCCGCGCTGAAGGAGCACGGCTACGCGCTCGAGCAGGAGGGCGAGCGTTGGGTCGCCGTCAGCGGCCCAGTCACGATGAGCAAGAGCGCCGGCAACGGCGTGCCGGTCGGCCCGTTCGTGCGCCAGTACGGCTCGGACGTGGCGCGGATCGTGGTGCTGTTCGCGGCCCCGCCCGAGAACAATATGGAGTGGACCGACGAGGGCGTGGCCGGCGCGCAGCGCTTCCTGAACCGGATCGTCGGGCTGTTCGGCACCGACCGCCAGGCGATCGCCGATGAGGCTAGTGGACTTGCGCAGAACGACCCAAGCACCAAGCACCAAGCCCCAAGCCTCAGCTCGGCAGTGGACAAAGAGCTGTACCGCCGTCTGAACGAGACGGTCAAGAAGGTCACGCAGGACACCGAGTCGTTTCGCTTCAACACGGCGATCGCCGCGCTGATGAGTCTGCTGAACGACGCGATCGACTACCGCGGCGCGGCCGGCCAGGTGACCCCGGTGTTCGCGCTGCTGGCGCACTCCTACGCGCGGCTGCTCGCGCCGTTCGCGCCGCACCTGGCCGAGGAGCTGCACAGCTGGTTCGGCGGCGCGGGCAGCATCTACGACGCCGGCTGGCCGGAGTGGGATGAGGCCGCGCTGGTGGTGGACGAGATCGAGCTGGTGCTGCAGGTCAACGGCAAGGTGCGCGGCAAGATCAACGTGCCGGCCCAGGCCGACGAGTCGCAGCTGCGCGAGTGGGCGCTCACCAACGAGCGCGTGCTCAGCTTCGTCGGCGACAAGCCGGTGCGCAAGGTGATCGTCGTGCCGGGCAAGCTGGTGAATGTGGTCGTCTAGCCGCCGCTTCGTCGCCGGGTGAGGAGGTGAGGGGGTGAGGAGGTGATCTTTCGCGCGAGAGGTCGCCTTGTCGCCTTGTCTCCTTGTTGAATGTTGAACGCTGTCCCCTATCCCCTATCCCCTGTCCCCTGGTCAAGGCGCGGGCTTATCAGTCACGATCACCGTGCCGGACATCGCCTCGCCATGCGGGCCGCCGTGGAACTGGCAGTAGTAGGGGAAGATGCCGGGCTCCGTGAAGGTGTGCGAGAACGTGCCGCCGCGCGACAGCGTCGTGCTGTCGAACGAGCCGTCCTCGGCCGTAACGGTGTGCGAGGCGCTGCCCTGGTTGGCCCACACGATCGTCGTGCCGCGAACGACCGTGATTTTGCTGGGCGCGAAGTTGTTGTCGACGACCGCGACATTGGTCGCGTTGGCGTTGGGCGCGGGCACAGGGGCCGGGGCCGGCGCGCTGACGACCGCGTTCGCGTCGACCGGGGCGAGCGCGATCGTCGCCATCGCCTGCAGCTGCCGGTAGCCGGTGATCGCCCCCTGGTCGCCGTCGATCGCCTGGCCGGCCAGCTCCACGAGCTTCAGCACATCGTCGCGCGTCGCGGCGGCCGACGTAGCCTGGTCGATCGCCAGCGCGAGGTCGCGGACCTGGCTGACGCGATCGCGGACGATCTCCCCACCGGCGCGGATCGCGTCGGCCTGCGGCTTGGCCGTGGGCGGGGCATCGGGCGCGCTGGCGGCCAGCAGCGCGTGCTCGACCATGCCGTTGATGTAGCCCTGCTGCGTCCCGTTCTGCAGCAGGCCGAAGCCGTCGCCCGGGTTCTGCACCTTGCCGTCGCCGTTCAGGTCGCCGAAGTGCTGGCCCTGGCGCCCCTCGATGATATTGACGATGTGCTCGACGTGCAGCTGCTCGCCGGGCAGCCGCCCGGCCTCCATCTGCGCCTTGAGCAGCTGCGCGTGCAGCAGCAGCTCGTCCAGCTCCTGGCGTAGCCCGAGCGCGAAGCCGATCTTGTTCGGCGTGGTCTCGAAGCTGAACAGCCCGTGGCGGAGGTGGGCCAGCTCGGCCGTCGGCAGGACGCCGGCCAGGACGACGTTGGCGACCTCGGTGGCCGCCGCGATGTCCGGCACCTTCGTGACGAACACGCGGTCGTAGCGCGCCAGCAGGTTTTCGTGCGCGGGCGACGTGTACGTGAGCGCCAGCCCGCCGTCGTCGACGGGGCCGAGCGTGCCGATCGCCAGGCTGTCTTGCTCGCCAACCAGCCAGGCGGCGTAGACCTCGCCCGCGCCGAGCGGCGGCATGCCCCTGATGCCGACCACGACGCCGTCGTTCCGAAGCGCCACGTCGCGCCACGCCAGCGTCCCGGTCGCCTGCGCAAAGATTCCGCCCACGACGGCCGGCGCCTGCGCGCTCGGCTGGGCCGGGGCGGAAGGCTGGGCGGTTGCGCCGCCGGCGGCCGGCTGAGCTGCGGTGGCCGAAGTCGACGCGTTCCCAGTTCCGGCGCCGCCGCTGAGCCGCGGCCAGACCAGCGCAGCCACGCCCACCAGCGCCAGCACGGCGACGATCGCCAGCGCGGCGATCTGCCAGGGCGCGCGGCCGCGCTTGTCCGGCGGCTGCGTTGTCTGAGCGGCGGGCGTCGCCGCGGCCTGCGCGGGAGCTGCGGCCGTCGCCCGCGCGGCCGTCTGCGCCGCGCCGGTCCTCAGCTGATCGACCGGCTGCGTTTCGCGCGGCGTGGCCGGGGACTCGGGCGCCAGCGCGCCGTGCGGCCGGCTCTGCACGAACTGCTGGCGCGCGTCGTCCTTGGCGCGATCCTGGGCCGTGCGCGCGGCGCTCAGCAGCTGCGTGCTGTCCTCGTACTCGGGCGCGCGCGCCACCACCTGGTTGAGGTGCGCGATCGCCTGATCCCAGCGGCCCTGCTCGAATGCCTGCACCCCGGCGACGTAGAGCTGGCCGATCGACGTGTCGACGCTTGCGGCGGCGCCGGGCTGGCCCGCGACGCGCGACAGCTCCTCGGCCATCGCCCGAGCGCTCTGGAATCGCTCGTCCGGATTCTTCGCCAGCGAGCGCAGCAGCGCCGCCTCGACCTCCGGCGAGAGCGCGGGGTTGAGATCGCGCGGCGGCGGCGGCGCCACGTACGCCTGCTGCATCAGCACCGCCGCGGGCGACTCGCCCTCGAAGGGCAGCCGCCCGGTCAGCAGCTCGTACAGGAGGATGCCGACCGAGTACAGGTCGGTGCGGGCGTCGACCGGGCGGCCAAGCGCCTGCTCCGGCGCCATGTAGGCGGCCGTGCCGATGATCGTGCCGGTCGCCGTCAGATTCCGGTTGAGATCGTCCAGCAGCTTGGAGATGCCAAAGTCGGCCAGCGCCGGCCAGTCCGGCGCGGGCAGGAGCACATTCGCCGGCTTGATATCGCGGTGGATCACGCCGCGCGCGTGGGCGTAGTCGAGCGCGGCCAGCAGGCGCGTGGTCAGATCGATCGCGCGCGCCGGAGCGAGCGGGACGCCGACCAGATCCGCCAGCGAGGCGCCGCCCTCGACGTACTGCAGCACCAGGTAGAACAGGCCATCCTGCTCGCCGTAGTCGTAGATCGGCAGAATATTCGGGTGCTGCAGCAGCGCGATCGCCCGCGCCTCGGCGCGAAACCGCGCGACGAGCTGCGTATCGTGGCGCTGCAGCAGCACCTTCACCGCTACGAAGCGGTCGAGCGATGGCTGATAGGCCTTGTACACCGTCGCCATGCCGCCCTGGCGAACGCTCTCGATCAGGTGGTACTGCCCTAGATTGATGTTGACCAGGTGGTCGGTCATAGCGCCTCGGGAATACTACTGCGCGGCGGGCGAGAAAGTGGAGATCGGCGGTGCCGGCAGAGCTGGACATAAATGAGATTGATGCATGGTAGCGATCTGGCGCCGTGCTGTCAACCGCCCTTTGGATGAGCCGCGCGGGCAGGGCTGTTGCTGGCCCTCCCCCCCTACCCCCCTCTCCCGCCAGGAGAGGGGGGATTCGTGGTGGTGCTGCGGTGCGCTGCTCCGCAGCGCACCGCAGCACCACAGGACACACCCCCTCCCCTTCCAGGGGAGGGGGGTGGGGTGATGCGGCGGAGCGCCGCTGCGAAAAGGGAGAGCAGACAGCCGCGCGCAGGCGCGAGTGGTATAATCTCCGCTCATAGCGCGGCTCGACCTGCCGGGCGATAGCTCTGGAGCGCCGGGCAAGAATGTTCTCACGCAAAGCCGCTAAGCTCGCGAAGGCATCAGAACGGCAACCTCTTTGCGGCGCCCAGAGGGCACCCGGCGGCTTTGCGTGAGCTGAGCGCTACCGGCTAGAGCAAGGTACTTATGAGCGATCCACACGTGGCTGTTCTCCCAGCTGACGGCGCCGCGAAGCCTGCGGCGCACCCACCCGCCATCCTCGCCGGGACGCTCACGCTGTATCAGCTCTACGACATTGGCGACGCGATCAACCTCGACCTGGCCCAGGCATGCCTGGCCGAGCCGGGCGCGCGGCGGCGCGCCCCGGTGCCCGCGCGCCAGTCCGAGAGCATCCAGATCGCGCAGCCGCCGCTGCGGATCGAGATCGGTGCCACCTCGGCCGCGCTCGGTGGCCTGGCGTTCGCCGGCAGGCTGCGCGCCAGCATCTACGACCTGGGCGCGGTATCGCTGGCGCTCGAGCTGCCGCTGCCGGGCCCGCTCGACTGGCCGGCGATCGCCGACCTGCTCGCGGCCGCACAGTCGCTCTCGCCGGCGCTGGCTGGTCGCTTCAGCGTCGCGCTCGACGAGCTGGAGGCGCTGATCCGCCCGGCGATCGATCGGCCGCAGCGCTCGCCCCTGGTCGAAGACTACAGCGTGCTAATGGTCGAGCGGCTGGCGCAGCAGGCGCTCGCCGCCGCGCTGGCCGAGCACCCGATCGTCCAGGCGGCGCTGCTCGGCGAGCGGCGTCCGCTCAGCCCCGGCGCGGCGCGGCTGGTCAGCAGCCTGAGCTACTACCCGGAGGACCTGGCGCTGCTGAGCTGGAACGGCGCGCTGCTGATCGACCCCGACCCGCTGGCCGCCGCCACCGCGGCCGACCTGGTCGAGTTCGCCAATGTCGAGCTGCTGATCCTGCGCTCGTACGACGCCCAGCTCGACGACCAGCTGCCGCAGATGTACCGCCGGATCGGCGCGGCGCAGCGGCGCTTCGCGCTGCCGCTGGTGCGCCCCTACAGCCACCTGCTCCACGACCTGCAGCGCCTCTTCGCGGACGTGACCGAGGTGACCGAGCGGGTCGACAACGCCTTCAAGGTCACCGACGACGTGTACTGGAACCGGCTCTACAGCGCTATGCTGGGCGTCCTGCGCGTTCAGACCTGGCGCGACGGCGTCGACCACAAGCTGGAGCTGCTGCGCGAGACCTACGGCATGCTGCACGACCAGGCCGACGCCGAGCGGGCCAATGCGCTGGAGTGGGTGATCGTCATCCTCATCCTGGTCGAGCTGATCGTCGCGCTGCTGGGGCGCTAGTGTCGCTCGCATCCTGCTGTGTCGGCGACCCACCCCCTGCCCCCGCCCCTGCCAGGGGCGGGGTGAGAATTGCTGCAATCAGGGTGCGGTCGCATAGCGACCGCACCCTGATGCAGAAAGAATACCCCCTCTCCCATTCTGGGAGAGGGGGCAGGGGAAATGCCCCTCACCGAACTGTGGTATCATTGGAATTACACGATTACATCCTTTCTGAAACCAAGAGGAGCATCCATGCCCCGAATCCGAGTCGGTGTGCAGCTGCACCCGCAGCACACCAGCTACACCGCGTTCGCCGACGCCGTCCGCCGAGCCGAGGACCTTGGCGCCGACACGATCTGGAACTGGGATCACTTCTACCCGCTCTACGGCGAGCCCGACGGCAGCCACTTCGAGGGCTGGACGCTGCTGACCGCCATGGCCACGCTCACCAGCCGGGCCGAGGTCGGCTGCCTGGTGACCTGCAACAGCTACCGCAACCCCAACCTGCTCGCCGACATGGCCCGCACGGTCGACCACATTAGCGGCGGGCGATTGATCTTCGGCATCGGCTCGGGCTGGTTCGAGCGCGACTACGATGAGTATGGCTATGAGTTCGGCACCGCGCCCGGCCGGTTGAAGGAGCTGGGCCGCAACCTGCCGGTGATCGTCGAGCGCTGGGGTAAGCTCAACCCACCGCCCACGCGCAAGATCCCGATCCTGATCGGCGGCGGCGGCGAGAAGGTGACGCTCAAGCTCACGGCGCAGTATGCCAACATGTGGAACAGCTTTGGCCCACCCGAGAAGTGGGGGCACAAGAACCAGGTGCTGACCGACTGGTGTAACCAGATCGGGCGCGACCCGGCCGCGATCGAGCGCACCGTCTGCCCGAGCGTCGGCGAGCTCGACCAGCTCGACGCCTACGTGTCGGCCGGCGCGACGCACTTCATCCTGGGCCTCGGGGCGCCGTGGGATCTCGCGCCGCTCAAGCGGTTGATCGCCTGGCGCGACGCGCAGGGCTGAGCTAGCTTCTAGCAGGCTGCAGTCGCAATGCGACCGCAGCCTGTTGGCTATAATACCGTTCTGGGAGCGGGGGGGGGTGAGGGCATCCAGCCTCTAGCCCAGCGGGATCACCAGGTCGATCGGGAACGGCGTCAGGCTCTCGACCTGGCCGTCGGGCGTGCAGTAGAAGGTGTCTTCGATCCGCACGCCGTAGCCCCTGCTGGGGTAGTACAGCCCCGGCTCGATCGTGAACACCGAGCCCGGCACCAGCACGTCGCCGCGGTCCTGCACGGTCGTGATGCGCAGATCCTCGTGGATATCCAGCCCCAGGCCGTGCCCGAGGCCGTGGATGTAGCCTTCCTCCAGCGCGTCGCTGCTGTTGATCGTGGGGTGCCCGCGCTCCTCGAAGTAGCGGCAGACCAGCTCCTGGTAGACTCTGGTCGGCGCGCCGGCCTCCAGCTCAGAGACGACCTGCTCGAACGCGCCGCGCACGTGGTCGTAGACCTGCTGCAGCTCGGGCGGCGCGTAGCCGATCGCGAAGGTGCGGGTCATGTCGTGGTAGTAGCCGCCGCCCTGCTCGCGCGGGTAGATGTCGAATACGATCGACTGGCCGAGCCTGAGCGGCGCGGCGTCGTCGCCCTCGGCGTGCGGCATGCCCGCGTCGCGCCCCTGCGCGAAGATCGTGCCCGAGGGCGTCTCCAGGCCACGCGCGGCGATCTCGCGGCCGATCAGCTGGCGCACATCGCCAATCTTGATCGGCCGGCCGCTCGCGTCCACCAGCGTGTCGCCGTCGGCGCGCCCCGTGCGGATGAAGTCGACCACCGCCTGGACCACCGCGCAGGTCTTCTGGCCGACCAGCCGCATCCGCTCGATCTCCGCGGGGTCTTTGGTCAGCCGCGCCACGGACAGCAGGTCGTTCTCGAACTCGGCAACGATCTCGAGGTCCGGCAGGCGCTGGGCCAGCGTGGCCAGCATCGCGAAGTGCGGCCCGGCCTTGACCGTCCCGTAGATCCCGACTCGCCCGCGGATGCCCAGGTCGGCGAACATCCGCCGGCGGTGCTCGACCTCGGCCGCGAAGTTATCCTTGCACTGCTGCCAGATCTCGCGCATGCTCCAGCGGTCGCGCGCGACCATCACCAGGCCGGTCTCCTCGGCCTGCTGGCGCTCCATGGTGCGGTAGACGATCATGGCCGGCTGGCCGCGCTGCTTGAGCACGGTGCCGGTCAGCTGCACGCCGCCAGTCAGGTAGTTGAAATCGGGGTTGGCGCTGGCGAAGCCATCCGGCCCTTCGACAACGATCCAGTCGAGGTTGCGCTCGCCCATCAAGCGGTCGATGTCGTGTTTCACAGGTGCTCCTCGGTCGCCAGGAAGGTGAACATATTCGCGCCGCAGACCGGGCAGCGACCGCGGGCGGCGCGCCGGCCGCTCTCGGTGATCTCCTCGTGCGGGTCTTTAATCTCGCGCTTGGTCCGGCAGCGCACGCAGTAGCCGAGCGTCCCCTCGAGGCTGGCGCTGTCCGCGGCCGTGGGCGCAGCGGCGTCGCCCTGCTCCGCAGGTGCGCCGGCGGCCACCACGTCGCCGCTCTCGTCGACCGCAGCGTTGGCCGTGGCCTCGTCCGGCTGCTCGTTCTCCGCGGCGGGAGCCTCCGGCGCGTCGGCCGCAGCCTCGTCGGGCGCGGGCGCTTCGTCCGGCTGCTGGTCCTCCGCGGCGGGAGCCTCCGGCTCGCCGACCGCAGCCTCGTCGGGCGGGACCACCTGGGCGGGCGGCTGGGGTGAAGGGCTCGCCGGGGCAGACGGGCGCGCCGGCACGAACTGCGGGATCGTATCGGTGAACTCCGACTTGCGCTGCTGGACCCACAGCCAGGCAAGCCAGCCGGCTAGCCCGGCCACTACCAGCCAGAAGAGGCGTTTCAGCATATACACGCTCCACACAACATCCGACGACGGAGGGGATTGCAAGGCCTATGCCGCTATAATAACATATCCGGCGCGGGGCGCTGCGCCCCCGGCCCCCCGCCTGAATCCGTTCGGCCAACGATATTCTTCCGGGGCGCTGCGCCCCCGGCCCCCGCCTACAAATCCCGTCTGGCGCCAGATTCTTCCGGGGCGCTGCGCCCCCGGCCCCCCGTGATGAGATTCTTCCGGGGCGCTGCGCCCCCGGCCCCCCGCCCGGGGGAACCCACGCCGGTTCCCCCGGCCCCCCTCCGGCAAATGATGCCTGTGGCATATCCGATAGTGGTAGCGCATGCCCAGCGCCAGACCTGCGAGGCCAGTTGCATCCCGCTGCGCCTGGATTCAGCCGGGCATGCGCGTCAGGCATCGCAAGCAAGGCAGCATTCTTTTTGGGGTCCAGGGGCGCAAGCCCTGGCCGGGGGGCGGCGGGGGTGGCGACCCACCCCCGCCCGCGCGGGGCAGGAGGGCGCGCAGCCCCGAAGCCCCGAAGGGCTCTGCTTGACGGCGGCTGTCGTCAGCACGTATACTAGCGCCGCCATCAGCGACCGAGGCGAGTATGCAGACTGAGGTGCCCGACAACCAGCGCGCGGCCTTCGACGCCCTGGCGCGCGACCTAATGCTGCGCCACCCCGGCGAGGAGACCGGAAAGATGTTCGGTCTGGCGTGCATCAAAGTAGCTGGGAAGACGTTCGTGGCCTTCCAGGATGGCGCGGCGGCGTTCAAGCTGGCCGGCGGCGATCACCGCGCGGCGCTGGCGCTCGCGGGCGCGCGGCGCTGGGACCCCTCGGGCAAGCGGCGGCCGATGCGCGAGTGGGTCCGGGTGCCGTTCGACCATGCGCCCGCCTGGCTGCGGCTGGCCGAGCAGTCGCGCGCCTACATAGCCCACTAATGGCCGACGCCCCCGCCCGCACTGCCCCCGCCCGACTCGCGGCGCTGCGCCTGCTGGTCGCTCTGGCCCAGTGGGCCGCGCTGGCCGCGCTGGCGCTGATCGTGGCCGCGCAGCTGCTCTTCTTCGTTACCCACGCCGCGCATGTGCTCGGCTACCCCTACCCGCTCGACTACGGCGAGGGGCCGCTGCTGGCCCAGGTGCGCCTGCTGCTCGCGGGCACGCCGATCTGGCGCCTGTACGCCGACCCCGGCCTGCCGCCCTACGCGGTCGTGAACTACCCCCCGGTGTACCACCTGCTCGTGGCGCTCGTGGCGCTTCCGCTTGGCCGCCCGCTGCTGGCCGGCCGGCTGGTCTCGCTGGCGGCGACGCTCGGCTGCGTCGCTGCGCTGTGGCTGCTGTCGGGCGAGCGGCGAGCGGCGTTTAATGAGCGACAAGGAGACAAGGAGACAAGGAGACAAGGAGACAAGGAGAAGCGTTCAGCGTTCAGCGTTCAACGTTCAGCGTTCATCCTTCGCCTGCTGCTCGTGCTGGCCTTCCTGGCGCTGCCGATCGTGCGCGAGTGGGCGGTCGTGCTGCGCGTGGATATGCTGGGCGTCTGCCTGGGCCTGTGCGGGCTGCTGATCGTCCGGCGCGGCGCCGGGCGGCGGGCGCTCTGGGCGGCCGTCCCCCTGGCGCTGAGCCTGCTGGTCAAGCCGTCGCTGATCGCGGCGCCCGCGGCCGCGCTGCTGTGGCTGCTGTTCCGCGACTGGCGCCGGGCGCTGCAGCTGGGCGCGCTGGTGGCGATCGGCGGCGGCCTGCTCGCGGCGCTGCTGCAGCTGGGCAGCGGCGGCTGGTTCGCGGTTCACGCGCTGGCGGCCAACGCCAACCCCTGGGAGCGCAAGCTCGCCTACGGCTTCTGGCACGATCAGCTGGCGATCCTCTGGCCGCTCGTCGCCGCGGCGGCGGCGAGCGCGCTGCTCCAGCTCGTCAAGCACCGCCCAGGGGCCAGGGGCCAGGAGCCGGGAATCGCGGGCTCGCGACCGAGCGCGCCGGCGCTAGATGCCCGGCTCTCGGCTCTTTTGCCGCTCTACTACACGCTGTTCGGCGCGATCGCCGCGCTCGGCGTGGGCAAGGTCGGCGCGTACGCCAACTACTTCCTGGAGCTCTACGCCGGGCTGATCTGGCTGGCCGCGTCCGCCGCGCGACAAACAACGAACGACGAACGACGAACGAGCGACCAAACTGCACCTTGGTCGTTGGTCGTTCGTCGTTGGTCGTTGGTCCCGCCGCTTGTGACCGCACTTGTGGTCGGCGCGCTGCTGCGCTACTACCCGACCTGGAGCGCGAACTACCTGAAGCCGGCCGGGCTGATCGAGGGCAGCAACCCGCCGCGGGTCGTGGTGGGCGGCTATGGCGTGTGGCAGGATCTGCGGCGCGAGCGCGATATCCTGGCGGCGCTGGCGGGGATCAACGCCGCCCTGGACGACGAGGTGCGCCGCGCCGGCGCGCCAATCGTCACCGACGTGCCGGGCGTCGCCGCGCAGGCCGGGCAGCTCACGCGCCTGCAGGCCTTCGAGCATCGCCAGCTCTACGACGCCGGGCGGTGGGACCAACGCCCGCTGCTGCGCGACATGGCCGATGGCCGGGTGCCGCTGGTCGTGCTCGACTACCTCGGCAACTGGCTGACACCGGAGATGATCGCGCTGATCACGCACCGCTACGCGCAGGACGGCTCGCGCGGCACCTACGACCTGTACCGCCCGGTCGAGCCTGGCCCGGCCGCCGCCGCGGACCTTCCGTTCTCGAACGGGCTGCGGCTGGCCGGCTACCACCTGGCGCCGTCACCGGGGCGCCCGGCTTACCACGCCGGAGAGACCGTGCTGCTCACGCTCGACTGGCAGTACCAGAAACCTGAGAGCCAGGCGCCAAGAGCCGAGCGCAACCTCGACGTGGTCGTGCAGGTGACCGACGGCCAGGGCTCTGTTTTTCTGGAGACCGCCCGGCCGCTGCTGTATGGCGCGCTGGCGCCGGAGGACTGGGGCGGCGAGGCGATCCAGCACATGCAGCCGATCGCGCTGCCGGACGAGATCCCGCCGCTGGGCTACCGCCTCGCGGTCACGCTGCGCGAGGGCGGGCGCGACCTCGCGCCGCCGCGCGATCTGGCGGCGCTGCCGGTCGAGCGGCAGGACGGGCGGGTCGTGCGGCTGGGGCTGCCGACGCCGGTTTATATGCCCGCGCCGCTGCTGGCCGCCTGGGAGCGGCTGGGCGGCGAGGCGGGTCCGGGCGAGCCGCTCATGCCGGCGGTGCCGCTGCCGGGCTACACCCTGCAGTGCTTCGCGCGGTCCTGCCTGCGGCTGGTGGGCGACCAGGTCGAGCAGGCGCCGCTGGGCGAGCTGGTGCGCCTGGGCGACGTCGGGCTGCGCCCGGTCGAGGCGCAAGCACCGGCCGGCGAGGTCTCGGCGGGCTTTCGCGCCTTCTGGCAGGGGCGCGGCGGCGAGGCCATTCTTGGGCCGGCGATCACGCCCGAGCTGCTGCGCGGCGACAGGATCGTGCAGTACACGCGCTACGCCCGGCTGGAGCGGCCGGTCGCGGGCGGCGCGGCGCGGCTCGGGCGCCTGGGCGAAGAGTACCTGCGCCTGCCCGGCGACGTCGCCTACCGGTGGCCGTAGCATATGCTGGTTTGGACCAAGGACCAATGACAAAAGACGAAGAGGCGGTCGGTCCTTGGTCGTTCGTCCTTCGTCTGCGCTGCCAGTGGCGGGGTACAGCTGGACGAAGGGCAGGGGGTGAGGGGTCAGACGATCAGAACTGCTCGAACATGCTCATAAAGCTGTTGCGCGCGCTCTCCAGCGCGACCAGGCGGTTTGTCCGATGCAGCTTGATCTTCAGGCGGCTCGCGATCGGCTCCAGCAGGTCGAACGCCTCCTTCTGGACGACCGCCAGCTCCTGCGGCAAGACGCGGGCCTGCTCGATCAGCCCCAGCAGGTGGCTCTGAAACTCCGCTCGGTAGCGATCGGGGGCCGTGAGGTGCGGGGCGAGCACCATGCCCGAGCGTCGATCGACCCAGAGCACCGTGTACGGGTAGTATGGCCGCTGACCCTTGTGCTCCTGGATCGGCGTCGGCGAGAGGAAGAAGTCGCCCTCCCAGGTTCCCTGCCGCTTGGTGATCGCCTGTTTGATCCGCTGAATGCGCAGCTCGTCGATCGGCGGGATGGGCTGCGCTTCCTGCTGCAGCGGCGCGGGCGCCAGCCACTGGTCGCTCCAGCTCAGGCCGGCCTCGGTCGGCTCGGGCACGCGCACGAGGTAGATGTCATCTTCTTGCTCGTCCTCGCTCTGCTCCGGCGGCGCCAGCAGATCCGGGTCGTCGCGGTAGCGCAGCGCGACATCGCACGACTGCTGGAGCGCCACGGTGAGAAACCGCGCCTGCTCGGCCGTCAGGAACCATGGGACCAGATCCGGCTCATAGCTGCGAAACTGCGGCCAGGCGTTGCGACCGCGGTACTTCAACCCGAGCGCTTTGATAACCGCCAGGTCCTGCTTCTCGATCAGATCGCGATCCTCGTACGACGCCATCAGGCACTTCTGGTAGTGCAGGAGCGAGAACGCGTTGCCCGCGATCTCGCCCGCCGCGATCATGAGATAGCCGTTCAGCCCCTTCGTCCCGAGGTAGACGCCAAGGGCGAAGTGCTCGCCAAGGTTGCCCATCACGCAGCAGTAGCCAATCTCGCCGCTCGCCGGATCTTGGACGCCGAACAGGTCGGAGTCGTACATCCACTCCCAGGCCGCAATCCGCTTGAAGTCGGCGGCCGCCTGGTAGAGCGCGGCCCACTCCTCGGTCGACGGAGACTGATCAGACATCGGGCACCTCTGCTTCCACTATCCTCGCCGCGCGCTCTCCTCGATCGTGCCGGCCGGCTGCGGCGCGTCGAGCCCCTGGTACATGCCGCGCAAGGCGTACCAGCGCACAGACAGGACATCGCGCAGGTTGCGCCACGAGTCGCGCAGCGGGCTGACCTTTGTCTCGGTGCCGTAGCGCCAGGGCACCGGCACCTCGGCGACGCGGTAGCCGCGCCGGCGCGCCAGGAACAGCAGCTCGACATCGTAGGCCGTCACGGCCGCGCCCTGGACCTGCGGCGCGTCTTCGCCGTAGATCTTGGCGCGGCGGAACAGGTCGGTCGCGACATCGTGGCGCAGCCCCTTGAAGCCGCACTGGGTATCCTGAATGCCGCCGACCGCCACGACGCGGACGATCAGGTTGAAGACGCGGCCCATCATATGGCGGTACCATGGCTCGCCCATGCGCCTGGCGCCCAGGCCCTCGCGCGAGCCGATCGCCACGTCGTAGCCGTTCTCCAGCAAGCCCCGCAGCCGCTCCCACTCGTCGATCGGCACGGCCATATCGGCGTCGCAGAGCAGCACGTAGTCGCCGCGCGCGGCCAGCGCCCCCGCGCGCACGGCAAAGCCCTTGCCGCGGTGGTCGAGCCGCAGCAGCCGTAGGTTGCGGCGACCGCTCGCCAGCCGCTCGACCAGCGCCGCGGTCCCGTCGGCGCTGCCGTCGTCGGCGACGATCACCTCGGAGCGATAGGCCTGCCGGTCGAGGTAGCCAAGGATCTGCGCCAGCGTATCGGGCAGGCGCTGCTCTTCATTGTAGGCTGGGACGACAACCGAGAGCACGATCGAGTCGAGCGACGTCTTCACAATGAACTCCTCACGATGTTAGCGCTGCAGCCAGCCTCGGCGTCGCCTTGCCGCCGAAACGATGCGCGCGCTTGCCGAGGAAGCGCGGCAGCGCCCACAGCCCGGCCAGCTGGCCGCGGAGCCGCGCCCTCGCGGCGCTCTCGCGAATGTGCCAGAGCGACTCGAATGTGTAGCCGAGCTGAGAGCGGAGCAGGGCCGGCCAGAATCGCCACGCCAGCGCAGCCGGCATGTTTTTCGCCCAGACCAGGATGAAGTTGCGCCCGCAGTAGTAGCTCGCCAGCGCGCCCCCGCCGGTGGCGCTGAGGCGGTGGTAGACGATCGCGCGCGGCACGTAGATCGTCCGGAGGCCGCGCAGCCGGGCGCGCAGGTTCAGGTCGACATCTTCGCAGTACATCACCAGGTCTTCGTCGAGCACCTGGCCGTTCTCGGCTAGCTGCTCCAGCGCGTCCCGCCGGTAGGCGGCCGCGCCCGCGCACGGCCCAAAGACCTCCTCCATCACATTGTAGCGCGCGCTGTCGCGCTGCCAGACTCCGCGATTGCCCGGCACCCCGTCCACGCGGTAGTAGTCGCCCGCGGAGTGGATGTGGTCGCGCCGGTCGAACAGCATGAGCTTGCTGGCGGCGAACGTGTACTCGGGGTAGCGCTCGAGCGCGCCGACCAGCTGCTCGAGCCAGCGCGGATGCGCCTCGGTGTCGTTGTTGAGCAGCACGACATACTCGCCGCCGGTCGCGTGGAAGGCTGCGTTGATCGCCACCGCCAGGCCGCGGTTCTGCTGCAGTGCGATCACCTGCACCTCCGGGTACAACCGCGCCAACAGATCGCGCGACTCGTCGGTCGAGCCGTCGTCGACGACCACGACGCAGAAATCCCGGCGTGTCTGGCGGCGCAGTGCGTCGAGACAGGTCGGCAGATGGATGACGCCATTGTAGTTCGGGATGATGATGTCGATCATTGTTAGGTGACAGGTGACAGGTTACAGGTCACAGCAGGTGACAGGTCATAGGGCGAAGCTCTATCCCCTGTTAGGTGGCAGGGTACAGGTGACAGGTCATTGGGCGAAGCGCTGTCCCCTGTCCCCTGTCCCCTGTCCCCTTGAATGTATTCCGCGCTAGGTGACAGGGTATAGGTCACAGGTCATTGGGCGAAGCGCTGTCCCCTGTCCCCTGTCCCCTGTCCCCTTGAATGTATTCCGCCAGCGCCGCTTCCCACGGCCGGAGCCGGCCCCCCAGCGCAGCCGCGGCCACGTTGCGCAGCGGCGTGTAGGGCGGCACCGCGCTGTCGCGCTTATAGTCAGCCAGCGCGATCGGCTGGAGCGTGACATCGCCGCGCCCGGACTGGCGCAGGATGGCCTCGGCGAACTCGAGGCGCGAGCAGGCGCCCTCGTTCACCAGGTGATAGGTCCCATAGAATTGCGTCTGGATCAGCTGTGCGATCGCCTCGGCGACGTCGGGCGCGTAGGTCGGGCTGCCGATCTCGTCCGCCACCATCGCCAGGGTTGTGCGATCGCACGCGAGCCGCTGCACCGTCCGCACGAAGTTTCGCTCGCCGCCGAACAGCCAGGCGACCCGCGCGATGTAGAAGCGATCTAGCAACTCGCGTACCGCCTGCTCGCCCGCCCACTTCGATCGGCCATAGGCATTGATCGGCGCGGCGCGATCGTACTCGCAGTACGGCGCGTGCGCCGCCCCGTCGAAGACCTCGTTCGTGCTGACGTAGACCAGCGGTGCGTCGAGCTGCTGGCACGCCAGCGCGACGTACTGCGTCCCCAGGCCGTTGACGCGATAGGCGCGCTCGGGGTCGCGGGCGCAGCCGTCGACATTGGTGTACGCCGCCGGGTGGATGACCAGGTCGGCCCTAGTCGATACCAGCCGCTCGACACAGCCGGGGTCGCCAAGCTCCAGCTCGGCGTGGCTCAGCGCCACGAGCGTGTGCTCGCGGCTCAGCCTGCCGATCAGCGCTTGGCCAAGCTGGCCGCTCGCCCCTGTGATTGCAATGCGCATGATCGAGGGACTTTCGAATAAGCTGTTCTACTAGGCCAGCTAAGACAAGGTTCTTGCGAGCCTCACAATTCCGGGCGGAGATGTGGCCGGCCAAAAGGCCCGCCGCACCTCCCCAACTGTAAAGCTGAGCGCTGCCAAGCGCAATCTTGCCGAAACCAGCGAAGCTCCCATATGATAGAAGATCGTCGAAGCGCCGTCAAATCCCCGGCAGAGCCGCCGCGGGGCCTGGTACTGTCGAGCAACAGGACCATGGGCGCGTTGCATGCGCGCCGCGCGGCAGTATACTTACATTAAAATTTAGTTAACACAGGCTGCTCATACGCGTGGGCCACGGTAGCTCTCTGGCGTATGGGCGTGGAGACAGTCAGCATGACCAATCGACCGTCCTACAATCCACATGGGCCTGACCACAAGCTATCGTCGCTTGCGGCCAGCGAAACGGCCGCGGCTTATGGCAGCGCGGGCATGGGGTCGCGCGCCGAGGGGCATGGCGATTCCGTCCACAGCGTGCTCCAGCAGCTCACCCAATCATTGACCGTGCTGGGCAGCGCGTGCGAGCTCATCCTGGAGGGCCGCGCAATCACGACGTCGGGCCAGGCGCTGCGGGTGTGGCTGCAGCCAAACGCGCGCCAGGCCGAGCAGGCAATGCATCGGCTGCGCGCCGAGCGATCGATCCGCTCGCCGGCGCTGACCGAGCTTTCGCAGTGCCTGACGGTGCTGGTGCTGGCGGCGGACATGCTGGCGCAGGGACAGCTCACCGGCGCCGACGCGCGCACGTTCTACGAGCTGCTGCGGCGCAACGCCGACGGAGCGATGCGGAGCTTGAACGAGCTACGCGCGCAGTTCGAGCCGGCGGCGATAGCCGAGCACTGCTAGCTGCCGCTACCCTGATTAGCCCTCACCCCTATCCCCGCTCCCGTTCCGGGAGCGGGGGTTTCTTTTGGCTGGCGCCGGGCTTTCGGCCCCGCCCCTGAGCGCAGCGCGCTACCGATCCGGCAGGCGGATACCCGCCTCGACCACTCGCGCGGCGCGCAGGACGGTCGCCTCGTCCCAGGGCTTGCCGATCAGCTGGATGCCCAGCGGCAGCCCCTCGCCGCTCAGCCCGGCCGGCACGCTGATCGCCGGCCAGCCGAGCGTGTTGAATGGCCCGGTGAAGGTGGTCCAGCCGACATTGTTGAGCGGCGGCGCGACATCGGGCTGGGTTGGGGTGCTGAGCAGATCGATCTGCTCGAAGATCCGGTCGCAGCGTTGCCGGAGGGCGGCGCGGGCCTGCTGGGCGCGCACGAGCGCGCGGGGGCCATACGCGAAGCCGGCCAGGATGCGCTGGCGCATGAACTCGCCGAAGTCGTCGAGCCGCGCGCGCAGCATCGGCTGATGGTAGGCCGCCGCCTCCAGCGCCAGGATGGCGCCGTTGATCAGCCGGAGATCCTCCAGCTCCGGCAGGTCAAGCGGGATGAGCTCGGCGCCGTCGCGCGCCAGCTCGGCCAGCCCAGCCTGCCACGCGGCCATGGCCGCATCGACCCCGAGCCTCCCGCCGGAGCCGTCGTCGCGCAGCACGCCGACGCGCAGCCCTCTCACGCCTGCATCGAGGTCGGCCGGGACGGGTGGCGCCGCGACGCGGCGGGTGCGCGGGTCGCGCGGGTCGTGGCCGGCCAGCACCCCCAGCAGCAGCGCCGCGTCGGCAACGCTGCGGGTCATCGGGCCCAGGTGATCGAGCGACCAGGCCAGCGGGATCACGCCGTGCAGGCTGACGCGCCCGAAGGTCGGCTTGAGGCCGACGATCCCGCAGAGCGCGGATGGGATGCGGATCGACCCGCCGGTGTCGGAGCCCAGCGCGGCGAAGACCAGGCCGTCGGCCACGGCGGCGGCCGAGCCGCTGCTCGACCCGCCGGTGTCGCGCTCGCGATCCCAGGGGTTGCGGGTCGGGCCGTAGTGCGCGTTGTTCGAGCCGGGCGAGTAGGCAAACTCCGACAGGCGGGTCTTGCCGACGATCACCGCGCCGGCGGCCTCCAGCCGCTCGACCGCGGCGGCGTCGAAGTCGGGCACCCAGCCGGCCAGGATCTTCGATCCGGCCGTGGTGGTCGTCCCGGCGATCGCCAGCAGGTCCTTGACCGCGACAGGCACGCCGTGCAGCGGGCCACGGTACGCGCCGGAGGCCAGCTCCTGCTCGGCGCGGCGGGCGCTCGCGCGGGCGCGCTCGGCCAGGACCAGCTGGAAGGCGTTCAGCTCGGGGTCGCGCTGCGCGATACGCGCCAGCGCCTGCTCGGCCAGCTCGACCGGCGAGACCTGGCGGGTGCGCAGCAGCCTGGCGACCGTGCCGATCGGCGAGTCGCCAAGCTGCGGCTCGCCTGCCGGAGGGCTGGCGCCAGCCGACTCGCCGATGTCGCCCCAGGCGCTCAGATAGTCGGGCAGCGTATCGTTCGGCACGCGCTCGACGACCTGCTCGAAGTCGAGCAGCCGGTTCAAGAAGCCCTTCTCGGCCAGCCCCTGCAGATCGCTCTCCAGCGCGGGGATGCCGGCATCGCGCAGGTTGGCGCGCAGACGATCGACGACATGGGCGGGGACGCGGTTTGCGCTCATAGCAGTTCCTCTTGATGGCTATCAGCTATCAGCTGTCAGCCTGGGGTAGGGTGGGTGGCAGGGTGTAGTCATGCCGCCCCACCCCTCAACAGATCGACAGTGTTGATAAAGCTGGTAGCTGACGGCTGACGGCTTTCAGCTAATCCTCGACCAGCTCCTCCAGCCGCAGCGACAGAATCTTCGAGGCCCCGTCCTCGCCCATCGAGACGCCGTAGATCGTGTCGGCCGCCTCGATTGTGCCGCGGTTGTGGGTGACCAGCAGGAACTGGGTCTGCTGGCCGAGGTCGAGCAGCGCCTCGCGGAACCGCCCGACATTGGCCTCGTCGAGCGCGGCGTCGACCTCGTCGAGGACGCAGAACGGCGAGGGGTTGACCTTAAGGATCGCGAAGAGCAGCGCCGCCGCGGTGAGCGTGCGCTCGCCGCCCGAGAGCAGCGAGAGTGTCTGCTGGCGCTTGCCGGGCGGGCGGGCGACGATCTCGACCCCGAGGCGCTCGACACCCTCGAAGCTCTCGCCGTCGCCGCTGCCGTTGCCGCCCGAGCGGGTCAGCAGCAGCTGGGCCTGGCCGCCGCCGAACAGACGCGTGAAGCTGCGCTCGAACTCGGCCGCGACGGCGCGGAAGGTCGTCTCGAAGCGGGTCTGCATCGCGCCGTCGAGCGCCGCGATCAGCTCGCGCAGCGAGGCCTCGGCCTGGCGCAGGTCGGCGATCTGGTTGGTCAGGAAGCTGTGGCGCTTCGACTCTTCCTCGTACTCCTCCAGCGCCAGCGGGTTGACGACGCCCAGGCGCCGAATCCGCTCGCGCAACCGCTCGATGCTCTCGGCAAGATCAGGGGCCGGGGGATCTGGGGTCGTAGGTTCAGCATCCAGCCCCTGGCCGCTGGCCTCGGACCCCTGGGCGGCCTCTATATCGATATCGTCGCCGGCCGCGCGATCCCACACCGCGTCGATGCGGTCGCGCGCGCGCTGGACATCGACGGCGGCGCGGCCGTGGGCCGTCTCGGCCGCGAGCAACTGGCTGGTCCGATCGGCCTCGCGCTGCTCCAGCGCGGCCTGCTCGGCCTCGAGCGCGGCCTGCTCGGCCTCGGAGGGACTGATCTGCCGGCGCAGCTCGTCGATCTGCGCCAGCAGCGTGGCGTGCGACTGCTGCAGCGTCTGCAGCTGAGCGTCCAGCGCGGCGCGCTCGTGCGCCAGCTCCTCGATCCGGCGCGTACCGGCGGCGCGCTGCTCGGCCAGGCGGGCCAGGTTTTGCTCGTGCGACTGCAGCAGCGCGCGCTCGGCCCGCGACTCGCCCTCGGCCGAGGAGACAGCCGCGCGCAGCGCGGCGACGCGCCCCTGGATGTCGCGCTCGGCCTGGCCGCGCCCGTGATCCTCCTCGCGCAGCTGGGCCAGCCGCGCCTGCGCCTCGGCCTCGCGCGACTCCAGCGCCGTCTGCTCGTCGCGCAGCAGCGCCTGATGCTCGTCCAGGTCGGCGATCGCCGCGCCGGCCTGATCGTGTCGGCGGCGCTGGATATCGAGGTCGGCCTCGGCCTGGTCGGCGGCGCGGCGGGCGCGCTCGTGGGCGGCGCGCTGGGCCTCGCGCTCGTGGGCGGCGCGCTGGCGGAGCTGCTCGGCCTCGCGCAGCGCCTGCTCGGCTGAGCCAACCCGCGCGTCGAGCGCGGCGCGGGCCTGGGCTGCCCGCTCGACCGACGCACGCTGCGCCGCGGCCTGCTCGGGCAGCTCGCGTAGCTCGCGCTCGCGCCGGAGCGTGCCACTCTCCTTGATCTGCGCGCCGCCGGTCACCGCACCGCCGGTGCTGACCTGCTCGCCCGCCAGGGTCACCAGCGTCCAGCCGCCGGAGAGATTGCGCAGCTCGCGGCGTGCAGTCGCAAGGTCGCGCACAACGAGCGTTCGACCGAGCAGGTGCCAGACGACGGAGCGGTAGTGCTCGTCGTACTCCACGAGCTCGGACGCCACACCGAGAACAGAATCGGGAACCGCGGACTGAAAACCATTCCCCTCAAGGCCGGTTCTTGGTTCTTGATTCCTGGTTCTGATCGTATCAAGCGGCAGGAAGGTGGCGCGGCCCTGGCCGCCGCGCCTGAGCGCATCGATCGCATCCTCGGCGTCGCCCCAGCGCTCGACGACAATATTCTGCAGGCGCGAGCCCAGCGCGACCTCGATCGCAGTCTCGATCTCGGCCGGCGTGCGCAGGATGGACGAGACCAGCGTGAAGCCGGGGCGACGCTGGGCCTCGGCCCACTGCATCGCGGCCTTGACGCCCGCGAAGGCGCCGGCGTAGCTGCGCTGCAGGCGGGTGAGCGACTCAAGGCGCGCCTCCGAGTCGGCCAGGGCGCGCCGGGCCTGGGCCAGCGTCTCGTCGGCGCGGCCGCGCTCGCCGCGCAGCGTCTCCATGTCGGCGCGCGCCCGGTCGACGTTTCCCGCCGCCGTGGCCAGCGCCTGCTCGGCGGCGGCGGCCTGCTCCTGGGCGGCAACGAGCGCCGCGCCGAGCGCCAGGCGGTGCGACTCGGCGGCGGCCAGCGTCTCAGCCGAGCCGGCCTGCTCGCGGGCCAGGCGCTCGCGCTGGGCCGCGAGCTGCTGTAGCCGTCGGCGTCGCTCGGCCAGCGCGGCGGACGCCTCCAGCTCGGCGCGCTGGGCAGCGTCGAGCGCGCGCTGGGCGGCGCGGCGGGCGGCCTCGTGCTGGGACAGCTCGCCCTCGAGCGCGGCCATCGCGGCGCGCAGCTCGGCCAGATGGGCTGCGGCCTCCTGCAGGCGGTTGGCGGTCACAGCTCGCTCGCGCTCCAGCTCCTCGTGGCGCAGCTCGAACTCCTGCAGGCTGCGCTCGAACTCCTCGCCGCGCCGGTTGAGCGCCGCGTGGCGCTCATTGCCGACCGCCAGGTCGCGCTGGATCGCCTCGGCGCGGGCGTGGAGCGCGCTGCTCTCGGCGTGCAGCGCGCCGGAGGCGCTCGCGCAGCGAGCGCAGCTGATCGCGCGCGTCGCGCAGCTCGGCCGTGGCGGCGGCCTGCTCGGCGCGGCGGGCCTCCAGCGCGCCGGCCAGGCGCTGCTCGGCGGACTCGGACTCGGCAAGAATGCGGCGGGCGTCGCGCCAGAGCGCGACGTAGTGCTGGCGCAGCAGGCCGCGCAGCTCGTCGTTCAGATCGCGATAGGAGCGAGCCAGGCTGGCCTGGCGCTTGAGCGAGCGCAGGCGCGGCTCCAGCTCGGCCAGCACATCGGCGCAGCGCTCGAGGTTGGCTGCCGTCTCGCGCAGCTTGCGCTCAGTCTCGGCCTTGCGAGTCTCGAACACACTGATCTCGGCGGCGTCCTCGAACAGGCGGCGGCGCTCCTCGGGGCGCAGCGTGAGGGCCGCGTCGACCAAGCCCTGGTTGATAATCGTGTACGAGCCGCCGAGCGGGCCGACCGCCTCCTGGAGATCGCGCAGGCGGACGCGGCTGCGGTTGATGAAGTACTCGTTATCGCCGGCGCGGGTGGCGCGCCGGGTGATCGTCACCTCGCCGTAGGGCAGCGGCAGCAGCCGGTCGCTGTTATCGATCGTGAGCGAGACCTCGGCCAGGCCGGCCGGCGCGCGGCGCCCGCCGCCGCTGAACAGCAGATCCTCGGTGCGCTTGCTGCGCAGCGTGGCGTAGCTCTGCTCGCCAAGCACCCAGCGAACCGCGTCGGCGATGTTGCTCTTGCCGGAGCCGTTCGGCCCAACGACGGCGGTGATGCCTGGGCGAAACTCGAAGACCGTGCGCGTGGCAAAGGTTTTGAAGCCCTGGATTTCGAGGCGTTTGAGGTACACGTCGTATCAGGTACGCTATCGCGGCCGGCCGTGGGATAAGCCGTGTCATTATACCATAGTCTCTCTTTTCTCTCCTGGGGCGCGGGCGGCTTGCACCGCGCCCGCAGCTTGGCCGTAGGCTGCGCGCCCCGTGACCCCGCTAGCGCGGGCTGCTCACACGACTTCGGGGGCTGCGCGCCCCCCGTGCCCCCGCGGGCGGGGGTGGGCCGCCACCCCCGCCGCCCCCCGGCCGGGGCTTCGCCCCTGGACCCCAAAATAAACCCGCCTCAGTTCGAGCGCTTGACGCGCATGCCTGGCTGAAACCAGGCGCGACGGAAGACAACCCGCCCGATCGGAATGTCGATAGGCATGCGCCACCAGCGGTGCAGCTGCGCCGGCTTCATTTGCCGGAGGGAGGCGTCGGGGCGCAAGGGCCGGTTCGTAAGGGCGGCCCGCCAGCCGCCCCAACCGGGGGCTAGGGGCGCAGCGCCCCGTGGGAGGTTGACAAACACCAGGCTGAGGCGTATAATCGCCGGGCGCTAACGTAAGGCGCTCCGTTTCACCCGCAATGGTAGACGGTTACAAGGCAGCGACGAGCTAGCACAGCCCCTGGCGTGCTGGTTTTTGTTGCCGGGGCCTTACGGCTGCACCTTACCAACACAATGTGAGATCCAGTGCGGTGCAACCGATCCATTGAGATCGGAACAACCATACAATGAAGAGTTTGATCCTGGCTCAGGACGAACGCTGGCGGCGTGCCTAATGCATGCAAGTCGCACGGGGCGCCTTCGGGCGTTCAGTGGCGGACGGCTGAGGAACACGTGGGAATCTGCCCGACCGTGGGGACAACCCGCCGAAAGGCGGGCTAATCCCGCATACGCTCACGCAAGTGCGGAAAGCCGCAAGGCGCGGTCGGAGGAGCCCGCGGCCCATCAGGTTGTTGGCGGGGTAACGGCCCACCAAGCCGGTGACGGGTAGCTGGTCTGTGAGGACAGACAGCCAGACTGGGACTGAGACACGGCCCAGACTCCTACGGGAGGCAGCAGCAAGGAATTTTCGGCAATGGGCGCAAGCCTGACCGAGCAACGCCGCGTGGAGGACGACGGCCTTCGGGTTGTAAACTCCTTTTCGGGGGGAAGATATCGACGGTACCCCCGGAATAAGGCTCGGCTAACTCTGTGCCAGCAGCCGCGGTAAGACAGAGGAGCCAAGCGTTGTCCGGATTGACTGGGCGTAAAGGGCACGCAGGCGGCCACGCGCGTGGGGTGTGAAAACCGCTGGCTTAACTGGCGGAGGCCACCTCATACGGCGCGGCTCGAGCCGTGCAGAGGTCCGTGGAATTGCCGGTGTAGTGGTGAAATGCGTAGAGATCGGCAGGAACACCAAGGGGGAAACCAGCGGACTGGGCACGTGCTGACGCTCAGGTGCGAAAGCGTGGGGAGCGAACTGGATTAGATACCCAGGTAGTCCACGCCGTAAACGATGGACACTCGGCATCTGGCGGGCAATTCTGTCCGCCGGGTGCCCCAGCTAACGCGATAAGTGTCCCGCCTGGGAACTACGAGCGCAAGCTTAAAACTCAAAGGAATTGACGGGGGCCCGCACAAGCAGCGGAGCGTGTGGTTTAATTCGACGCAACGCGCAGAACCTTACCCAGGTTTGACATGGTGCTGCACACCCGTGAAAGCGGGTCGCCTTCGAGGGTGCACCACAGATGCTGCATGGCTGTCGTCAGCTCGTGTCGTGAGATGTTGGGTTAAGTCCCGCAACGAGCGCAACCCCTACGGTCAGTTACTTGTGTCTGACCGGACTGCCCTTCTAGGGAGGAAGGCGGGGATGACGTCAAGTCCGCATGGCTCTTACGCCTGGGGCGACACACACGCTACAATGCCACCGACAGCGCGCCGCGACCCGGCAACGGGAAGCAAATCGACAAACGGTGGCCCAGTGCAGATTGGGGGCTGCAACTCGCCCCCATGAAGGCGGAGTTGCTAGTAACCGCGTATCAGCCATGGCGCGGTGAATACGTACCCGGGCCTTGTACACACCGCCCGTCACGTCATGGGAGTTGTCAATGCTTGAAGTCCGTGGGCCAACCGCAAGGGGGGGCAGCGGCCGAGGGCAGGGGCAGCGACTGGGACGAAGTCGTAACAAGGTAGCCGTACCGGAAGGTGCGGCTGGATCACCTCCTTTCTAGGGAGCGCAGGCGCTCATGCTCGCCTGACGCCGCGCGGATCTCACATTGTTGTGGTATAATCTACGTTGCGGGCGTATAGCTCAGTTGGTTAGAGCGCGATCCTGATAAGATCGAGGTCGGTGGTTCGAGTCCACCTACGCCCACCACGTTAAAGTGATGAGTTTTGAGTGATGAGTTTTGAGTTGAGCTTCTGGTAACTCAAAAGTCATCACTCAAAACTCATCACTATTTTGGGGCGGTAGCTCAGTTGGGAGAGCATCTGCTTTGCAAGCAGAGGGTCCGGGGTTCGAGTCCCCGTCGCTCCACCACATTAGGACGCGGTATTCCGTGATGGGAGCCGCGTCTTTTTCGTGTCCGGGAGCAATTCCGGGAGCGGGCGAACACCGGGTCGAGCGCCGCGGCGGCGCCGGAGAAATCGAAGTTGCGCCGCGCTTCGACTGCGCGCAGCACGCCGGTAAGAAGCTCCTCCTGCTCGGCGGAGAAAGCGCCGGCCTCGCGCTGGATCAGGTCGGCCGCCGGGCCATAGGCGTAGGCGTGCAGTAGCGCCGCCAGGTTCCGCCGCAGCGCCTCGGCATACAGCTGGCGCACAATGTCCAGCGGCAGCGCGCGGTCGCGATCGGGCGAGACGTAGATCGGCCGCGCCAGCCGGCCGAAGATCTCGCTGCCGACAAAGAGCAGCATCGTGTTCATCTGCGGGGTGCCGCCGGCGATCAGCAGGTGGAACAGGGCATCGGCGGGAAGCTGGCGCTGGAGATCCGGGAGCCGCTCGCGGTAGAAATCGTACATCGCATGGTAGCTGCGATCGCCAGCCGTTCGGCGGTCTCCATCGGCACAGCTCCCTGCCATCGTCTCCCGCGCGTCGCAGGGCGGGCAGACCGTGGCAACAGAAGGCTCCTGGGGATGCTCCTACTATGGATAAACGCTGTTCGAGCGCTTTTTCGTATCATACCATGGCACGCAAGCAGTAAGACTGGGAAATTGCTCCGTTTTTGCTACTACGGCGCGTGCGTATCCGTCGACGGATAAGCTTAGCCAATCGCCTGGTGGCGCAGGCAAGAGCGGCCCTCGGCGTATCTTCGCGCGGTCTGGGCGCATTCATAGCGATAGAGCGCCCGTGCTAGCGTCTTCCTTCGCGCTGGTTGCAAAAACGCAACCAAAATGGCTTGATCTGATTGTCGGGATTGGTTGTTGCCGCGCTGGCGGCGTGTTACTATTTTTCCTGCACCGCAGCAGACTGAGGTCGTAGCCGATGATCACCGAAGCAGATACCTGCCGCAAATACGTCGTGCCGAAGCTGCAGCAGGCCGGCTGGGACACCCATCCGCACGCGATTGCCGAGCAGAAGACCTTTACCGATGGCCGCATCACCGTGGCGGGCAAGCTCATGAGCCGCGGGAGGAAAGCGCGCCGACTACCTGCTGCGCTACACCCGCGACGTCCTGCTCGCCGTCGTCGAGGCCAAGGCCGCCTACAAGCTGCCTGACGATGGCCTGCAGCAGGCCAAGGACTACGCCGAGATCCTCGGGCTGAAGTTCGCCTACGCGACCAACGGGCACGGGATCGTCGAGTTCGACTACCTCACCGGGCACGAGCGCTCGCTGGACACCTTCCCGACGCCCGACGAGCTGTGGGCGCGCCTCAGCGCGGCACAGGGCCTCGACGAGGCCGAGCGCGCCCGGCAGTTCCTGACGCCGGCGTATCATCTCAGCGGCAAGAGCCCGCGCTACTACCAGGAGATCGCGATCAACCGCGCGACCGCGGCGATCCTGAAGGGCGACCGGCGCGTGCTGCTCACGATGGCGACGGGAACAGGCAAGACGGTCGTGGCGTTTCAGATCTGCTGGAAGCTGTGGAGCGCCGGCTGGAACCGCGCCGGCGCGTACCGCAAGCCGAAGATCCTCTACCTGGCCGATCGGAACATTCTGGTCGACGACCCGAAGGACAAGACGTTCGCGCCGTTCGGCGACGCGCGCTGGAAGATCGAGAACGGCGTGACCAACCAGGGCCGCGAGATGTACTTCGCGATCTACCAGGCGCTGGCGCAGGACGAGCGCCGGCCCGGCCTGTACCGCGAGTACGCGCCCGACTTCTTCGACCTGATCATTGTGGACGAGTGCCACCGCGGCAGCGCGAGCGACGCGAGCAGCTGGCGCGAGATCCTGGAGTACTTCGCGCCGGCCTACCAGCTTGGCATGACCGCCACGCCCAAGCGCGACGACAACGTCGACACCTACCGCTACTTCGGCAATCCGATCTACCAGTACAGCCTGAGGCAGGGCATCGAGGACGGCTTTCTGGCGCCCTACCGCGTCCATCGCGTGATCACCAGCTACGATGCGCACGGCTGGCGGCCGAGCCCCGGCGAGCGCGACCGCTACGGCCGCGAGATCCCGGCCGAGGAGTACCAGACCCAGGACTTCGAGCGGGCGGTGGCGCTGCGGGCGCGCACCGAGGCGATCGCCAGGCACCTGGCCGACTACATGCGGCAGACCGACCGCTTCGCCAAGACGATCGTGTTCTGCGTCGACCAGGAGCACGCCGCCGTGCTGCGCGAGCTGCTCACTAACCTGAACGCCGACCTGGCGCAGCAGCACCCGGACTACGTCTGCCGCGTGACCGCGAACGAGGGCGCGATCGGCCGCGGGCACCTCGGGCGCTTCCAGGACCCCGAGACCGACTTCGCCGGTGATCCTGACCACCTCGCAGATGCTCACCACCGGCGTCGACGCGCCGACCTGCAAGAACGTCGTGCTGGCGCGGGTGGTCAACCCCATGACCGAGTTCAAGCAGATCATCGGAACCTCGCGAGTTGGAAACTGCGGGGCTTTAGCCCCAGCAGAGGAAACGAGTAGCGGCGCATGACTCCCTGGCGACTCAAGCGCCGCTTGCCCATGCGTTCGGGTTGTGGTATACTCATAATATGAAGTTGACGATACAACTGGAAGCTCCTTCCTACGGTTGAACAGGCGGATGCGCTTCGGCGCACGCTTGAGACGGCGAACGCGGCGTGTGACTACATCAGCCAGGTGGCGTGGGAGGCAAAGACGTTTCGCCAGTTTCCCATCCACCGCCTGACGTACCACGCTGTGCGGGAGACGTTCGGCCTTTCCGCGCAGCTCGCCGTGCGGTGTGTCGCCAAAGTGGCGGATGCCTACAAGCTGGACAAGCAAACCCAGCGCACGTTTGCTCCGCTCGGTGCAGTCGCGTTTGACGAACGCATCCTGTCCTACAAACGCGCATCGGTGTCGATCTGGACGCTTGATGGTAGGCAGACCATCCCGTTTGTGTGCGGGCAACGTCAACAGGCGTTGCTCGCATTCCGGCGCGGCGAAAGTGATCTGGCCTTCGTGCGGGGGCACTGGTATCTGTTCGCCACGGCTGAGATCGAGACGCCTGACCCGATCGACGTTGACGACGTGCTGGGTATCGATCTGGCGTGACCAACATCGCCGTCGATAGCGATGGGGCGATCCATTCGGGCACGGCAATCAAGAACGTGCGCTATCGCCATCGGCGGCTCAGAAACAAGCTGCAACGGCTCGGCACGCTGGGGAGCCGCCGCCGCTTGCGTATCTTGGCTGGTCAAGAAGCACGATTCGCCAAACACGTCAACCACGTGATCGCCAAAGGGATTGTAGCGAAGGCCAAACGCACAAAGCGGGCGATTGCGGTCGAGGATTTGACCCACATTCGCACGCGGATCAGGGCTCGACGGTCGCAGCGCGCTACACTCCACTCCTGGAGCTTCGCACAGCTCCAAGCGTTTCTCGCCTACAAGGCGCACGTGTCGGGTGCCGGTGCATCGGGTAGACCTCGGAATACCTCGCACCTGCCCGTCGTGCGGGCATTGTGCGAAAGCGATCGGAAAACACAATCCTCGTTTGTCTGCACATCCTGTGGCTTCGCTGGGCTGGCGGATGTGATCGCTGCTGAGAACATTCGTGTTCTTGGCAGGGCGCGTGTAAGCGCGCCACGCTACTCGGAGGCAGCAGGGCTGTCTAGCCAGAGTAAAGCTGCGGGATGTTAATCCCCGCAGTAGCTTACCGGCCGCGGGACGCGCGTGCGCGACGACTACGGCAAGCTGACGTTCAGCATCATCGACTACACCAACAGCGCCACCCGGCTGTTCCGCGACCCCGAGTTCGACGGCGACCCGGTGCTCATCACCGAGGAGGAGATCGACGACCAGGGCAAGATGGTCGAGGGCTCATACGCTCCGCTCGAGGCGCACCCGAGCCCGTCGCACGAAGCGAGCGAAGATTACGCACCCGAATCGCAGCCGGCAGGCGACGACGAAGGTATGCCGCGGAAATACTATGCGGATGGCGGGCCGGGCGGGATCGAGCAGGAGATCATCGCCGATCTGGACGAGCAGGGGCGGCTGCGGGTGGTCACGATCGTCGACCACACCAGGGCTGCCGTGCGGACGCTCTCGAACACGGCCGCCGACATCCGCAAGCGCTGGAGCGACCCGCAGCAGCGCGCCGAGATCGTGGCGCTGCTCCAGGCGCGCGGGGTCGACTTCGACGAGCTGGCGACGGCGCTGAAGCAGCCCGACGCCGACCCGTTCGACCTGCTGTGCCATATCGCCTACAGCGCCCCGATCCGCACGCGGCGCGAGCGCGCCGACCGGCTGCGCCAGGATGAGCGGGCCTTCTTCGAGCGGTATGGCCCCGACGCGCGAGCGGTGCTGGGTGACCTGCTCGAGAAGTACGCCGAGCACGGCCTGACTCAGTTCGCCGTCCCGGATGTGCTCAAGGTGCCGCCGATCTCCGAGCGCGGCAACGTCAGCGAGATCGTGCGCTTCTTTGGCGGGCCGGAGCAGCTACGCGCGGCGGTTGCGGAGCTGCAGAGCCTGCTGTACGCGGCGTAGAGTGCTTTCAGCGCAGGGGCTTGGGTTTGGGGCTTGGGGCTTGGCATTCTAGCGCACAATCCGCTTCGGCGTGATGGATGCCGAGTTCACCAAGACCGTCGAAGGCTATTGCGCGAAGAAGGGAATTGCTCCCTGTCGGGCTGAGCAGGCGCCGGCTGCCGAGCCTGCTCTGGTCGGCGCTGGGGCGCAGTAAAAGCGCCGCGCCACAGCTGTGGTAGTATTAGGCGCTAGAACATCTTTGCGTTGAAAAGAAACAGCAGTACTGTATGCCTCGCGTTCGCAAGATCAACCCCGATCAGCCGCAGCTGTTCGAGCTGCCCGAGAACGGCGCCAGGGCTGCGAAGAAGCCCGCCCAGCCGCCGACGACCGCGCAGCAGCTCGGCAGCATCGTCAAGTCGGCACGCGACATCATGCGCAAGGACAAGGGCCTGAACGGCGACCTCGACCGGCTGCCGATGCTGACCTGGATCATGTTCCTCAAGTTCCTCGACGACACCGAGCAGATCCTGGCCGACGAGGCCGCGCTGGAGGCCCGGCCGTTCCGCGAGAGGCGATCGCGCCGCCCTACCGCTGGCGCGACTGGGCCTCTAGCCCGGCCGGCATCACCGGCGACGCGCTCAAGGCGTTCGTCAACCAGGACGAGGCGACCCGCCCCGACGGCACGCGCGGCCCCGGCCTGTTCGCCTACCTGCGCGCGCTCCAGGGCGCCGACGGCGGCGACCGTCGCGACGTGATCGCGACGGTGTTCCGCGGCATCAGCAACCGCATGGAGAGCGGCTACTTGCTGCGCGACGTGATCAATCTGCTCGACGGCATCCACTTCGCGTCGAGCGAGGAGATTCACACGCTCGGCCACCTGTACGAGTCGCTGCTCAAGGAGATGCGCGACGCGGCCGGCGACTCCGGGCGAGTTCTACACGCCCCGCGCGGTCGTGCGCTTCATGGTCGCGGCGATCGACCCGCGGCTGGGCGAGACGGTCCACGACCCGGCCGCGGGCACCGGCGGCTTTCTGACCGCGGTCTTCGAGCACCTGAAGCAGCAGGCCCAAACGGTCGAGCAGCGCTACGTCCTGCAGAAGCGCAGCCTGTCGGGCGGCGAGGCCAAGCCGCTGCCCTACCTGCTGGCGCAGATGAACCTGCTGCTGCACGGCCTGGAGACGCCGAAGATCGCGTTCGGCAACAGCCTGGCGACGCCGCTGAACGACATCGGCGACCGCCAGCGGGTCGACATCATCTCTGACCAACCCGCCGTTCGGCGGCGAGGAGGAGCGCGGCATCCAGGCCAACTTCCCCGGCGACAAGCAGACCTCCGAGACGGCGCTGCTGTTCCTGATGCTGATCATGCGCAAGCTGCGCCGGCAGCCCGCCTGGCCGCGCCGGCGTGGTCGTGCCAAACGGGACGCTGTTCGCCGGCGGCGTGGCGGCGCGCATCAAGGAAGATCTGCTCAAAGAGTTCAACCTGCACACGATCGTGCGCCTGCCGAACGGCGTGTTCGCGCCGTACACCAGCATCCCGACCAACCTGCTGTTCTTCGACCGCGCCGGGCCGACGCGGGAGGTCTGGTACTACGAGCAGCCGCTGCCCGCCGGGCGCAAGAACTACACCAAGACCCAGCCGATCCAGTTCGAGGAGTTCGCCGACTGCCTGGCGTGGTGGAACCAGCGCGAGGCGAGCGCGCGCGCCTGGAAGGTGCCGGCCGCCGACATTCTGGCGAACGGCTGCAACCTCGACATCAAGAACCCGAGCGGCAAGCAGGACCTGGAGCACATGCCGCCCGAGCAGCTGGCCGACAGCATTTTGCTGAAGGAGCAGCGCATCGCCGAGCTGATGGCCGAGATCAAGGCGGTGCTGGCGGGAGGACGAGAGCAGTAGTCAGCAGCCAGCCGTCAGTAGTCAGAGACGCAGGGGCAATGAGCCCGATGTCATGGTGAGCGAAGCGAACCATCTCGCTGTAGATCGCAGCGCCTTGCGGGGAGATGCTTCACTTCGTTCAGCATGACATTGAGCCCATAGGAATCGGCTCAATGACCGCGCTCGCCGCTATAATGCGTATGGGGTGGTAGAATGAGCGACGGCCACCGGGCATCGCCGATAGACGCCGTCGTGGCCGATCAAGCTGCCGAGCTCCGTGCTAGCTACGGCCTGCGCACCCCCGACGCGCTCCAGATCGCCGCCGCGCTCGCGGCAGGCTGCACCGCCTTCCTCACGAACGACGCGCGGCTCCAGCGCGTAACCGAGCTGCGCGTGCTGGTTCTCGATGAGTTGGAACTCTAACGAAGCGCCCTGTGATGCTGAGTATCGACATATTCTCTCTGTGCGTGCCGTCCCAGCAGCTGGCTGACAGCATTTTGCTGAAGGAGCAGCGCATCGCCGAGCTGATGGTGGAGATCAAGGCGGTACTGGCCGGAGTAGATCGATGAGCATGCATTTTCCACTTGTACCACTTGGTGAGCTCCTGAACAAATCAGAGGACTGGATCACTATCCATCCCGATCAGCAATACCGCCAGGTGACGGTCAAGATGTGGGGACAAGGTGTCGTGCTGCGAAGCGAGGTCGCTGGCACGGAAATCGCCGCAACCCGACGGTTGGTCGTGCGGCCACAACAGTTTCTCCTGTCGCGCATCGATGCGCGCAATGGAGCCCTGGGCCTCGTGCCGGACACCCTTGACGGCGCGGTCGTCAGCAACGATTTCCCCGCATTCAACCTGAACATACAACGCCTCCTGCCTGCGTTCCTGAATTGGTTGAGCAAAACTCGCGGCTTCGTGGAGCTCTGTAAAGCGGCCAGTGAAGGGACGACAAACCGGGTTCGATTGCAGGAAGATCGATTTTTGACGCTCTGCATCCCACTCCCCCCGCTCGCCGAGCAGCGCCGGATCGTCGCGCGGGTCGAGGAGCTGGCGGCGAAGATCGCCGAGGCGCGCGGGCTGCGGCGCGCGGCGGTGGAGGAGGAGGAGGCGCTTCTGTTCACAACTATGCGTCAAGTCTTCACGAATGCTCTATCCCATCCTATCGTACCCTTAGGCATGTTTCAAAATCGAGGGTTCGGGCTTTACAGTTCACCCGAACGACTTGCAACAAAACTCCCTGACACGTATGGTTGATGTGCCGCATCCGCCAGCGTATCAGGGAGGACCGTATGAGTCAGGCGCATCCTAGCACGCCCGAGCAGCGGGCGCAATGGGCCAGTCAGATGCTTGCACACGACCATGCGTATGGAATGATTACCCATCTGAGCACGACGATCGGCGTGTCGCGCCCGACCCTGTATGCCTGGAAGGCACGTGCCCGACAGGCTCTGGCGCACGCCTTTTGCGACACCGCCGGCACGACGCTGGTCACCCCGCAGCTGGCGCGCCACATCCTGACTCTGCTGCTCGAAAGCCATAGCAGCTACGCCAATATCCAGGTCTGTCTGCAGCGTCTGAGTGGCGTGCGCCTCAGCATCGGCTCGATTACGGCAGTCGTTCATCAAGCCCAAGAGCGTGCGCTCCAGTGGATGACCAGCCACGTTCCGCCAACCACGCGCGCCCTGGCGCTGGACGAGATTTACACCAACAACCGCCACGGCGCCTACCTCAATGTCGTGGATACCGACAGTTGGGCGGTCTGGGCCGCCGAAGGTCCGTTGCCGGTTGATGCCGAGAGCTGGACCTTGCTGCTCTGGCTGGCGCAGGACCGTGGATTGAAATGGCACGCCACCGTCAGTGACGGCGGCGACGCGCTGCGCTCGGCCTGCCAGACGGTCGACCCCGACGGGCGGCACGAACGCGATCATTGGCATCTGTTGCACACCTGGAGCCAGGTGCAGCACCGGCTTGCCCGCCGTCTGCGAACGTTGCAGGAACGCACGCCGACGGTGGAACGCCGCCGCGCGGCTGGCGGCGGGCCGCAAACCACGTGGCGGCAACCCGCGCACCGATCTGGACGCGCATCACGCGGAGATCGCTGACCTGGAACGCACGCTCAAAGAACTGCGGGCGCTCGGCCAGGATCCTGCGCGATGCGCTGGCGGTGATTGTACTGGACCGATGGCATTCAGGCGGCGCCGCGCCGCCAGCAGAACCTGATGGTGGTGCTGGAGTTGCTCTGCGAGCTGCTGAGCAGCGCGCCCACCGTGGTGCAGGCCGAACTCAAGCGCCTGCAGACGCACGTGCGGTTGGCGCAAGGATCGCTGTTGACCTTCGTAGCGCCGCTGGACGCGGTCCAGCAAGCGATCCGTCCGGTGGTGGGGTCGGACGGTTTGACTCTGATCGGATGGGCTTGGCTGCGGCGGACGATCCTGGCGTGGGATACCGAGCAACTGGTCGCTGGGCTGCCGGAAGGATGGCGCGCGGGCGCGCGGGTGCTGATCCACGCCTGGGAGACGGCCACGCGGGCCAGCAGCGCGGTCGAAAACTGGCACTCGATCGTGCGACCGCATCTGGCGGTGCATCGCTGTCTGTCGCCGGGGTTGTTGGCGCTGCTGGCGGTCTGGCATAATCATCGTGTGTTCACGCGCGGCGTCCATAAGGGTCACAGTCCATTGCACTTGAGTGGCATGCTGGAGGCGCTGACCGATTGGCTGGTCGCGTTGGGCTATCCGCCAGCGTCTATCCAGGCAATCTCCACAAGCGAGCCTTTGGGCGAACTGGCGTTGGCCGCGTAGTGCCTAAACTGTAAAGTTCGATTGAAACATGCCTTAGAAACCGTTTGCGCCGCGATTATCGATAACTTGCATTCGAATCCGATCTATGCTGATGATGGTGACATACCTTGCATTCGATCATCCGATGTGGGATGGGGCAATCTATTCTTGGATACTGCACGGCAGACAAGCGAGGAAGAATATCGTCGGCGAACCATACGCGGCGAGCCAATGCCTGACGATATTGTGCTTGTTCGCGAAGGCGGCGGTACAGGAAAAGCAGCAATCGTTGAGGATGGTCACCGCTTTAGTTTAGGTCAGCGGGTGATGATGCTCCGGCCTGACCAGAGCCAAGTAGTGCCCAGATTCTTCTTATACCAGATCCTTTCGCCTACAATTTACGATGACCATATTCTAGCTTTGACAAAGGGTTCAGCGTCTCCACATCTCAACATTAGTGTGTTGCGGAAATTTCCCTTTGTTTTGCCGCCGATGAAGGAGCAATCTCGCATCGCCTCCCACCTCGACTCGCTCCAGGCCAAGGTTGACGTACTCAAGGCGCTGCAGGCCGCGACGCAGGCCGAGCTGGACGCGCTGCTGCCGGCGGTGCTGGACAGGGCGTTCAAGGGGGAGCTGTAGGTGACGGTGGTCGCCCGGCGACTGCGATTGAAGCGGCGAGAAGCGCGGCGCCGACCGCGCCACTCCGTATAGGCATTGGAGTGGAGTCCCCTCTGGCGAGGTGGGCGGCACATAACGTTACGCCTGGGAAGTGATGTTTGGGAGGTGGCGGATTATGAAGGGCGGACGCATCTATCTGCTGGGCAACGAACGCAGCTCGCTCGTGACGATGAACGAGACGAACTTCTCACGGAGGACCGGCTTCAAGCATACCTGGCCGACTATCCGGATCTGCTGCCCGGCGACCAGATCGACCCCGAGCGCCCGCGCCGCTGGCTGCTCGTCAAGCGCGAGATGGGCGTGCCCGACGCCAAGGCCACGCCGGATCGCTGGAGCCTCGATCACCTGTTTCTCGACCAGGACGGCATCCCGACCTTCGTCGAGTGCAAGCGCGCCGCCAACACCCAGGTGCGCCGCGAGGTCGTGGCGCAGATGCTCGACTACGCGGCGAGAGGAGATCTTCGTTGAATCCGCTCGGCGCTGCCTAACAGGCGCCGCACGACGCCGGCCCGGCTGCGACGATCTGCTCCGCACAACGTGGAGAAACTGAGCGCGGCCGGCGTGCTGCGGCAGACCGGCGAAGCCTCGTACAGCAAGCTCTTCATAGCCGACGCGATCCTGCGCGTGCTCGAAGGAATGTGAGCTAAGAATGATACTTTTCAGCTCAGAAGTATAATTTCTCGCGACGGAATTATACTTACCTAAATTTGCCCAAACAAGCGGCAGATGCCGCCAGCCAATAGTAGGGGTGGAGGTCACCCAAACCCGGTGATGGACAGTCCTATCGGTAGGTCTCCCCAACCCACCATAGGAGGTCCACTATGATCGAGTTCTACCACAATCACTGTGCACAGCTCCGCCGTGTGCGAGCTTGGCCGCCATCGGCGCCCAGCTCCAGCACCTGGATCTGTTCGCCCCGATTCGCCAGACCGTCCAGATCGACCAGAAAACCGTGAACTATACGCCGACCGACAAACTCTACGATGCCTTCATCACCATCCTGGCCGACGCGCACGGTATCGTCGAGGTCAACACCCGCTTGCGCGCCGACCTCGCTTTGCAACGGGCCTTCGGACGCCACGCCTGTGCCAGATCCACAGGAGCGGCGCGTGGCTCCGGCGCCAGTGATCGAGGAGCCGGACACAACCATTACGCGCCTGCTGCTCGTCGGTGACGCCGGCAGCGGTAAGACGACCACGCTGCACTACGGTGCACTGATGCTTGCCGAGGACTACAAGCAGGGCAACAGCGTGCTGTCCCGCGCCGAGCTCGATCTGCACTGCCAGGATCGGCCGCTGCCGGTCTATATCCGCCTGACCCTTGCGCTGACCTACCTGCGTGAGAAATATCGTCATGACCGCGCGCGCCTGACCAACAGCGCGGCCGATCTGCTGCTTGAGTGGGTTGATTTTGACCTGCCCCGCCAGGTGGCTGCTCCCGAGTTTCCGCCCCACCTGATCTCTGAGAAGCTGAAAGCCGGCGGCTGCCTGGTGCTGCTCGACGGGCTGGACGAGACCGGCGACGCCGAGGAGCGCGGCTACGTGAAACTCCTGATCAACAACCTCGTTCGCGCGTGCCCGCAGAACCGCTATATCGTCGCCAGCCGCCCGTTTGACGGCGTTGGCCAAGGGCTGACCGGTTTCCTCGAACGCCGCCTTAGCCCACTGGACTCCGACGAGATCCAGCGCCTGCTGCGCCAGTGGTTCAATGCGGCGCAGCAGGCCGAGACACCCGCGCGCCGCACGCGTCGCAGCGCGGCCCAGGAGTACGAGGAGCTCTGGGGTAAGCTAGAGGCGACCCCGCGCCTGTTCGACATGGCGACCAACCCGCTGTTGCTGACCAGCATGGCGGTGCTGGTGCACGGCGGCGACCCGCTGCCGCCCGAGCGGGCCAAGATCTACCACCGCCTGATTGCGCTGACGCTGGTGCGCTGGCGCGAGGCGCAGATCCGCACTGGCCAGCCGCCCGAAAGCAATGATCAGCCGGTGCGGCTGTATGCCGAGGAGAGTGACGACGACGTGCGGCTGCGCTTGCAGCAGCTGGCCGCCTGGATGCTCCAGCACCAGCGACGCGAGATCCTGCTGCGCGAGGCGCAGGATCTGCTTGGGCCGGTCTATTCGACCAACCGCAATTGGCTGCCCGAGCGCAGCCGCAACCATGTCCAGGCGCTGCTGCGCCTGCTGGCGCTGCACAGCGGCTTGCTTCAAGAGCGCGACCAGGGGTATAGCTTCATTCACTTCACACTTCAAGAGTACCTGACCGCGCGCGACTACGACGAGCGCGGCGATATTGCCGGCCTGCTCGCGGTATGGCCGAGGCCCGCTGGCGCGAGACGATCCTGCTGGCGGTCGGTCACTGGGCAACCAGTGGCTACCGCCAGCGGGCGCAGGACGTGCTTGGCGCGCTGCTGCGCATGGATAAACCGGAGGCGCTGTTCCTGGCGGCCGAGGCGCTGGATGAGGCCAACGCGCGGCTGGTGACGACCCTGCGCGGCACGCTGGACGACACGGTCGCGCGCCTGCGCGCGCTCGCCTTCGACCCGGCGCGCTGCCCTGACCCACGCACGCGCAACCAGGCCGGCGGCCTGCTCGATCGCCTTGAAGCAGACCAGCGCCCCGCGCTCGACCTATTGCGGCCAGAGTACTGGGCGCAGCCGATCGCGCCTGGTGCTTTTGTGATGGGCGAAGATACGGAAGCTTTCGAATACCGCATCCGCCGGCCCTACGCGCTGGCGCGCTTTCCGGTGACGAACCGACAGTACTATGCGTTTCTGGAGGCTCTGGTACGTGATGGCAAAGGCGACGAGGCGCAGCAGCGCCGGCCGAGCGGGTGGCCGGGCAGCCGCTACCGCGCGGGCGAGGGCAATCATCCGGTCGCCGGGGTGGAGTGGACCGATGCGACGGCTTCGCGGCGTGGACCGATCGGTATCTTCGCGAGCAAGGGATGCTGAAGGACGACGAGCAGGTGCGGCTGACGACCGAGCCGGAGTGGGAGCGCACCGCCGCTTATCCATTGAGCGTGCCGACTGACGATTCGCGCGTGGGGCGACGAGCATATCCGTGGGGCGAGTGGCCATCCGGCGAGAGCGCTATCCCGACGAATACGAGCGAGAGCGGTATCAGGGGAACGTCGGTCGCGGGGATCTTTCCGCAGGGACGGCCGCATGTGGTGCGGAGGACATGGCCAGCAATGTGTGGGAGTGGTGCAGCACCGCGTATCAGCCTTATCCCTTGCCAGAGGAGGTCGTGCCAGAAACGCTTGACACATACAGTGGAGAGAGAACATACGTGCTGCGCGGCGGCTCGTGGCGCGACGATCAATCGTTCGCGCGCTGCGCCTACCGCCACCATCTCCTCCCTGTCTACGCCTTCGACGACGTCGGTTTGCGGCTCGCCCGTTTGTTCTCCTCAGGGTCGTCTTAATGTCTTTTTGACTTTTTGTCTTTATGATCTGTAAAGGGTTTTTGTAGGGCGCCAAGGCTGAGACTCGCGTGTGGGGGTGCAGGGGGCGAGTGCCCCTTGCTCGCGCCGCAGGCGCGATCGCGCTATGTGGATATGAAGACCTATCGACATTTCTACGACCGGATCTGCGATTTCGAGAACCTGTACGTGGCCTATCGTGCGGCCCGACGCGCCAAGCGCGACCGCGCCGAGGTGTATCATTGTGGAAAAGAAGCCCTTGGCAGTGAGCCAGGGGCTTCTTTGATGCTGCGGATCTAGGCGCCTTTGACCTTCATGATTAGTGGCTCACTTCATCCCTAGATCAATTGTTGCCTCATCATCACCCAAGAATTTAAGATCGCCCACGTCGAATTTCAACCCAGAGGCGTTCGCCGGAACCTCGTAGATTTCCGCAATGGTCTTCGGGACATTCGGGTTGAGGTTTGTGATCAGAACACTCTGCTCTTCGTCTGGGATGAATGGGAAAGCGTCCGAGGAACTTTTGAACTTCCGCGCTTTGTCGTCCACAACGTCTGCGCCACCGTAACTCAGCATATCGTTCGAGAGGTTCTCGATCTCGAACCGAACGCGCACAAAATAGCCGCTCGTTTTCAACGGTTTGATGTATTTGTTCTTGCTCTGGAGCGTATTGCCAAGGTTTTCAGCCGACAACACTTTCCATCTCACATCACCAACACGAACATCCTGGCCGACAGCAGGTACTGCGGTGGGTTGAGGGGCGGCAGGCTCCGGCACGGCCGTAGGCTGTGGTTCAGCGGGCATATTTGCTGGCTGTGCTGTCGATATGCTCGCAGATTGGGATGAGCTCGCGGCATTAGCCACCTGCTGTTGAGTGGTCGAGGAGCTCGTCTTCGTCGTGCTCTTGCCAATAAGAGCTCCCAGGACGCCGAGCAACACTACGACACCGATGATACTCAGGCAGCCGATCTTCAGGAATTTCTTCATGATAAGGATTCTCCATTGCTTCACGTGGCGGTTCCAAATAGATAACCGCAACACGTGGCTAGTCGTATCCGGGAGAGTTGACTCAAAAGTGTTCCAGAATATGATCGGTGGGGAGGGCTGATACTGCATTGGTACAGCGCTATTGGTACGGCGCCGAGGCTCTTGAGGAGAACGACAGGTCGGTTCCGGGTCGGCCCGCGTGCCGGCCAAACATCACCCCCGCCGCCCCTTGTGGTACGCGCCCAACGCGCCGACGCTCGGGGCGGCGTATCTGTATGATCTGCTCGCCGCGCTGGTTCATGCTACAATACTGACCAACACACGTGAAAGGAAACCGCGCAATGGTCGATCAAGAACTTGTCGAGCGAGTGACCCGGCTTCCTGTGCCGGCGCGGTTGGAGTTGATCGAATTGCTGACGCACTCGCTGCGCCAGGAGTTGGCCCCAGAGCAGATGCACACGACCGACGATCCGGTAGCTATCGTCAACCGGCTGTTCGGCATTCTTCGGACTGACGGCACGGTTCCAACCGACGAGGAGATCAGGGAAGAGTATACGGACTATCTGTCTCGAAAGTACGCGTGATGCGCCTTCTGCTCGATACCGATGTCGTTCTCGACTTCTTGCTCGCGCGAGCGCCGTTTGAGCAGGATGCGCACGCGCTCTGGATGGCCTGCGCGCAAGGACATGCCACGGGCTATATCTCGCCGATTACGCCGGTGAATGTGTTCTACATCGTGCGTAAGAGCAAAGGTGTCACCTTCACCCGCCAACTCATCGCCGACATGCTTGGCGTCGTGAAGATCTGCCCGCTCGATCAGGCGATGATCGAGGCTGCCTATGCGCTGCCGATGACCGACTTCGAAGATGCCGTGCAGGCCGTCAGCGCTGCCGCTGCCCGCCTCGATGCGCTGGTTACGCGCAATACCGGGGACTATGGCGGCGCGCCGCTGCCGGTCCTGACGCCTGCCGAGGCGCTCGCGCGCCTGCCGGCGGCCGGGCAACCGCCGGCCACGTCGTAGGGCGAGTCGATGCTTCTGCTGAGGGAGCCCTTGGGATAGGCGTGGTAGCGGCGAGCCTCACCTTTTCGACAGGGCGCATGCGTGGCGAGTTAGGATGGCGGCGTCGGGAGCAGCGGAAGCAATAACGGGAGCAGTGCCGGCGCAGGATAGCGCAAGATAGCGCAGCAGGTAGCTTCTTGTACCGCATTGGAGTGCGGTAGATGCAGGGTTGTGCACGTAGCGCACAACCCTGCCGCGTCTTTGCATACGTGCGCAAGGTTAGCAGTGGAGTAAGCCAAAGAGCCGATACGCTCCTCGACGACCTGCGCCCTGCTGTCACGCCGTTGGCCATATGCTGGACGAAGTCGAGCTCTGGCGC
The DNA here is from genome assembly GCA_016717335.1 of Candidatus Ribeiella danica. Taxonomy (GTDB): domain Bacteria; phylum Chloroflexota; class Chloroflexia; order Chloroflexales; family Roseiflexaceae; genus Ribeiella; species Ribeiella danica. Next base: position 4,843 of record JADKFS010000019.1, on the reverse strand, counting down.
GGCACAGACCTGCCTTCCATCTGCGGCTCATGCCCAGTAGTCGTGCGGCGGCTGTTTGGGCGGCCAGCACATCCGGCAGATCAAGGCTGGTGAAACGCACTTAGCATTGACAAGCGCGAGAATATTTGGTCTCATTTTAGGGGAAATGATTATGGTCATTTCATAAGGGCGAAGCACTGCCTTGCCCCTGCGGAAATGCAGCCTTTTCATACATACCCATTTGCCCCGTTGGTCTATTTTTTGGCTCATGTCCAATAAGCGTGCGGTCGCTGTGGCGGTGGCCAGCGCATCCGACAGATCAAGCGCAGCGCTGTTCTTCCCCTTGCGCCGCCGCATTCAGAATCTGATTGACCGGCGCTTCTACCGGCGCAAGTATGACGCTGCCAAGGTGCTGGCGGCCTTCGGCGCCACCGCCCGCGACGAGACCGACCTCGATCATCTGGCCGCCGAGATGCTCCATGTGGTCGACGAGACGATGCAGCCGGAATTCGTGGGATTGTGGCTGCATGATCCTCAGGCGCGTAGCGAAACAGAAGCTGCTTGACCAGATTCAGCGCCGTCTCGTTAACTACCTCAAGCCGCTGCACGCCTACTGGACATGAGCCGCGCAGGCAACGGGTGACGTTCGCCTAAGGAGCTATGGTATGCTCCTCTTCACCGTTGACCAGTTCCTTGGCGTTTTCCAGCAGTCCCTCAAAAACGAACCTTTTTGAGGGACTGTATTTTGTGTTCCCTAGCTGAAAGCAACGTCATCTACATAGATGGTTGCGTTCAGGCTGCTGACAGCCATCCGTATCCTAGCGCTGGAAGTCCCACTCGGCGCCGTCAGCGTCGCGCTCGCCTGGTTCCAGCCTGCGGTTGCGCCAGAATAGGTCTTGATAGTGCTGGTGCTGATTGTGCTGCCGCTTGAGTTACGCCAGACGACCTGCCATTTGAACGTAAACGTGTCGCCAGTGGATGGAATGTTCGCGTAACCAACGAAGGTATAGGCCCGCCCGGCGCTCAGATTGCCGACCGTTTGGTCGACGGTATAGCTCGCGTTGTCGGTCGCACGATGCCGACCGGAATAGCTACCGCCATGCTTCACTGTGCTACTCGTGTGAAGTGGCTATTGCTGGTCCAATTGTCGGGTCGGCTATCACTATTGGCGTCCAGTTCGAAGCCTGCATTTACCAGCCGGTTGCTCGAGGTGGTGCCCGCAAAGAAATCCGTCATTGTCGCCGTGCAGGAGCAGCCAGCCTTGTTGAGCTTCGCGAGGCTCCACGCGTCCTCAATCGTGCGTAGCAGCGAGTAGTGATCGTAGTTCATACTGGACTTGAAGGCTGCCTTGCCAAGCGGCGAAATCACCAGCGTCACGATGTGCCCGCCGGCCGCATACGTGCAGCAGCCCGCCGATGTCGAGCCCTCGTCGAAGGTAATGAACAGCACGCCATTCTGCTGCCAGGCCGGCGAAGTCAGGATCTTCGACACCCAGGTTTTCAGCCATGCGTCGCCTGTGCTGACCGAGCAATCGTGCATGGAATTGCACATATTCGGCGTGATCCAGATGTAGTTGGGGAGCGTGTTGTTCTGAAGGTCGGTTGAGAACTGGGAGAACGGTACGATCTTCTGGCAGCGCGTGCTGTTCTTGCGAATATCGTCGAAGTAGATGAAGGGGTTGTGCTTTTGCCGGTAGAGCGAGCCAGAGTCACCCAGATAGCAAGGGCTGGGCATTGACTCCATGTACGCCTTCCAAGATTTTCCGGTGCCCTCAATCTGATCCACGAGGTTCGTCGCGTTGACATAGCATGTCGTACAATTCGTCGTGATACCAAATGTATCTCCAGCGATGAGCGAGAGATAGTTCGGCATGCTGGGATGGGTTGTCCCGTAGGAGTGCGTCGCGAGGCCATACTCCTGGGCCAGGCTGTTGATGTACGGCGCCGAGGAGCTGCCGATGATGCTGCTGCCACTCCTTGTTTTCCATGACGATTTCAAAGATGTGGTCGAATGTGGGAACCCCGTTTATTGCGGCGGCGGGTTGTGCTGGCCCAAGGAACAGCGCACATAGGGCCAGGCACAGGGTGGACAGAATCACCAGGCGGGCGGGGCTATTCATGGTGCCTCCTTCTCATACGGGCTCCAGGCATACGATTTCACTGCTCTCGGGTCCTAGATATGGCAGAGCGAGATTATCGGCGGCTCACGTTCGTTCAACGTTCTCCCTTTTGTTTGTAGGCGAATGTGTTGCGGCCCTCAGCGCTGCTAGCACAAATAGTGCCGTAGAGGGTTAGATGAGGCATGGTCATACATCGTTAGGCCGCCTTCAGAAACGGTTTCAAGCCAACCCGTAGGTCCAAGCCGCCCGTCGAAGATCCCTTTAGCTGATGAGATCAGATAGGATCGTTGCGGCACCTCTACTGGTGGTACAATGATCGCGACAGCGAGGTGACATATGACGACACGAACCGTAACGCTCGATCTACCCGAACTGCTTTATCAGAAGCTCCAGGCGCGCGCCGCTCAGACCCGCCGCACGGTCGAAGACGAACTTCTGGAGGTGCTGGCCACCGCAGTGCCGGTCGCCGATGATCTCCCGATGATCGACGGCTGCCATCACGCCGCTAGCGATGCTGGACGATACCGACCTCTGGCGAGCGGCACAGACCCAGCTGCCCTCTGACGTTGCGGTGCGGCTGGAGGAGCTGCACCTGAAGCGCCAGCGCGCCGGCTTGACCGAGTCGGAGGAGCGTGAGGCGTCGATTCTTGCGCATCAGTATGAGCGGGTGATGCTGGTACGCGCCCAGGCAGCAGCGCTGCTCAAACAGCGTGGGTACGATGTTTCGGGATTGCTCGCCGCCGCATGAGCCGAGCATACATCCCCAGGCGCTCCCGCGAGCGCGTCAGCAGTGAAGCCCGTCGCCGCTGTGGCTACTGCCTGACCCAAGAGCGCGTTGTTGGGGCACCGATGGAAATCGACCATCATTCCCGAGGCGCTGGGTGGTCAGACCGAAGCGGATAACCTCTGGCTGGCATGTTTCATTATGCAACGACCATAAGGGCGACAAGATTGCAGCGCTTGACCCGGAACGTGGCGAGATCGTGCGGCTGTTCGACCCGCGTCGGCAGGTGTGGGGCGAGCACTTTGCCTGGACAGCATCCGGCGATCGGGTGATTGGGCTCACGGCGACTGGGCGAGCCACGGTGGCGGCATTGGATCTCGCAACCGAGCATCGCTGGTTCGCGCGCGGCAAGCGTCAGGAGCCATTATTGGCTGGCATCCACCGGAGATTGAGCACCCGTACTGGAGTAAGCCAAAGAGCCGATACGCTCCTCGACGACCTGCGCCCTGCTGTCACGCCGTTGGCATGGACGAAGTGGTGCTCTGGCGCGGCACGACCGCCTTCCATCTGCGGCTCATGCCCAGTAGTCGTGCGGCGGCTGTTTGGGCGGCCAGCACATCCGGCAAGATCAAGGCGGGATTCGGTGGTGGATTGACGGCGGATATCCCGTGCTGGATCAGTCCCCTTGTCTCCTACAAGGATAAGAGCCTTCCAGGTCGGTGTATACTGACCAGAGTACGCGACCCGTATTGCCAAGCAGGGTTAACATCAGTTGTTTGCTCTGGATAGATGCTCGATCGGAATGCAACACCCGGGTCTGACCCCTTCCACGAAGCGTTTTCGTATGCCGTTTCCGCTGGTCTCTATCCATATGCCATAGCCATAGTGGCTATACGGTGCTGCGCGCTGTGTCGCAACCTGAGGTGTATGAGCCTGTTGGTACTTTCGCTGTTCAACAATCGGTACTCCCGCCAGCCCCTGCCAAAATCGCGCCATATCTGCCGCTGTGGTATACGCCCCCCACCGTCTGCCCCTCCAAATGATCGGAATAGCATAGATGTTGCTGCGCCATGTGCCATCTGCGTTCTCAATATAGGACGACGCAGTGCGTGGCGGCAGCCGATCCTTTGCGGTGCCCCGAATCGTGCATGTCGCACACGCGAAAATGTGCTCGGCTGACATAGTCGCTGAAAGCGCGTGGCGCACTCTGCTCGATGATCAGACCCAAGACACAAAACCCGCGTTGTTGTAGGCAAAGGCCCCTTTGGACTCCGCATGGGGTGATCCTGGAAACAAGGGCAGAAAATCCGCTGGGCGCCGGAAGGTATACGATGGGGTTGTTGCCACAACGCCTCAGTCCGTCATAACCGCTTCATTGAAGTAATCCGGGATGCCGGATGTAAGGGTGAGGAGCTGATGAATGGTGATATGGGGATCAAACTGCGGAAATGGCATATTCACACAATCGGCGAGCAACGTCGTGGGCGATAGCACGCCGCGCTCGACGAGTTGACAGTGCCACGCTGGTGAAAATCTTACAGCCTGATGCAATTTGGAAACACGTGTCGATCTGGTTGGGGCTGGACTCGAGCGGGAGCGCTGTGCCCGCCAAACGCTCAAAGACGATCGCATTTCGGTGGCGCAGGAGACGACTCCAGAAAGGGTTCGTGGGTACGGTCACGCGTATTGGTCTCCTCAAGCCGTTGTGGTGGTACGTTCATACGCCTGTCCGACGTAGCGCACGCTTCGGGAGCGCGTACTGGGCCTCATGTCCAAGAAGCATAGCGGCGTCTGGTCCGGCGGCCAACACATCCGGCGGATCGGGATTGGTGAGGACGTGCTTGGCGATGTGGAGATGGCGCTCAAGCCAGAGCAGGCACAGGCCATCATCAAAGGGGTCGGTAATCGGAAAGTCAATCACGGTAAGCTCACCCAGCACGGTTTCAGGGGCAAGTATACCATCCTTGCACACCTACTGGACGTAGCCCCATCTGCCATCTGCTGGGTGCAGGCAAGCGTTG
>JADKFS010000018.1 GCA_016717335.1 Candidatus Ribeiella danica | reverse complement strand
CAGCGGTGGCTCCAGATCGCGTCGGTGCCCTGCTGCGGGTCGCCGGCCGCCTCGTCGCCGCCGGCGTGCACGATCTGGAAGTGATCGATGTAGCCGTCCGGCTCGTCGAAGTTGCCGTCGCCGTCGTAGTCGTAGCGGTCCCACTGGTCAAAGGTCTTCAGGTAGCTGGTGATCTCGGCCATCGTCTTGCCGGCCGCCAGCTGATCTTGCACCCAGAAGGCCATGGCGTCGCGGATCAGGAACCAGGTGTTGTTGCAGACGATCCCGCCGCAGACGTTGCGGCCGTAGCGGGCCTCGTTGAACGGCACCTTGACCCACTCGGTGACGCTGCCCTCGACCGAGTAGCGGCCCGACGACTGCGACTTGTAGTACTCCGCCATGCGGCTAAAGTACATATTCTCGTAGTGCGCGGGATTGAAGTCGGCCTGCCACAGCGTCGAGTTATCCTTCTTGCGGTCCGGCGCCGGGATCTTATTGTGCAGCGGGCCATCGAAGGTCAGCGCGTCGCTGGCGGGCGAGCCGTCGCCGTTGGTGTCGGGGTAGGCCGAGTGGCGCGTGTTGCCGAACTCGGCGATGATCACGAAGATCTTATCGGTCTTCTCGCGCGCCAGCTCGACGTACTTGCCCTTGGCCACCTCGACGATGTTGCCATCGACCAGGCCCTTGAGGCGCGCCTGCAGCGCGGACTGGCGGAGCGTGTGCTGCCGCGCGCTGAGCGGGCCCTTCAGGTTATCGCTCTGGCCCTGGTTATCTTTCGATCCAGGGGCCGGCACGCGCGGCGCCGCGAAGGCGGTAGGCGCCAGCAAGCTGACAATGAGTGCGAAGGTGAACAGAATGCCGAGACGAGCTCGTCGTCTGAGTGACATACTCACGTCCTTCCTTGTATTGACGAATTAGATGGAGCTTGGACGGTTGCGATCTGAGATTGATGCTGTTGCGGGCGAGTGTGTGATATGCCACCTCCTTTGGCTACAAGGCAACAAAAAGCCAAGCCCGCCTGAGGAGGGCCGGAGGAGCCGAGGCCCCGCAATCCTCCCCAGTGGACAGAAAACTGCCAACGCGAAGCTACGCCGGGTAGAGCTGACAAGCCTCTACCTGCGGACACCCCGCGTATACAGGAAATGTGGCCACCCCTGCCAGTATTTCAGGATCGAACGATTCCTGCCAGTATCTAATTTTCGCCCTGCACTGAGATGGGCCGATTATAGTAATCGGTGTTAAATTTGTCAAAGTTTATGACAGAAATGTAATAGAAGAGCCATCGAATCCATGTATTTTTCGCGCCGCAAGATGCTCTAGCGGCTCGCCACACTGATTGTGGCGGGCGGGGTCAGGACAGCGCCTGCGGCCCTCCCCTGGCCCCTCTTTCGTGGCTAGGTTTTCGTTTTTCCTTATTGCACTGCGGCGGAAGACAGCGTCATTCGTCTTGCGTGGCCGCGCCATCCACAAAAAAACCTGCCCCTTTGCGGGGGCAGGGTGTGGGGCGATCGGGCGCATTGCTCGCCGCGAGCGAGAAAGCTACCTCTGAAAAAGGTGCAGAGGCCGCGTGGCCCCTGCACCTCCACCAATGCGCAATGCGCTAGGTCAGAAGACCGGAGTCCCTTACTTCGCGGTGCGCACCTCGACCTGCATGAAGCTATCCAGCGCCGAGACGCTGTTCACGCGGATCGTGGTGCCGGTGTTGGGCACCGGAACGCTCGACCAGCCGAAGTTGCCGATCGACGGGTTCGGCGCGACCCAGTAGCTCTTCGAGTCGTCGAAGACCGGGTTGGCCGCCAGGCCGCCGTAGGTCTGTGCAACACTGCTTGTCGTGTGAAGCGTGATCTTCGGCGTCTTGCTCAGGCCGAAGGTCGCGTCGTACGACTGGATGCGCGGCCGCCAGACCTTGCCGTTGTCCGGCCGGATCAGCAGCGCGGGGTGCGCGTCGACCGGCAGGTACAGGCCGCCGCAGCGCCCGTTGAGGCAGTTGTCGCCGACGTTGTTGTCCGCGAACGAGGTATCGTAGTACCAGACCAGCAGGCCGTTCTGGTACGGGTAGTGCTCGACCCAGTCGGGCTTCGTGTCCGGGAAGCCGAAGTTGTACGGGCCGGTCCGCAGCGAGTCGTCGTAGCCGGTGTACTGGCGGTTCTCGGCGAAGTAGGCGTTGAAGAACGACTGGGTGGTCGTGCCGGTCGTGCGGCTGAAGCCCGCAAATGTCCAGCCCGTGTCGCTCTCGGCGCCGTCGGTCGGCTGGCCGGTGATCGCGATGTCGTCGACCGCGAAGCCGGTCCCGGCTACCGCGCCGTCGGTCCAGTAGCGCAGGCGCAGCTGGATCGTCTGGCCCGCGTACGGCGTGAGGTCGGCCGTGACCGGTACCCACACGGGGGTGCCCAGATCATCGCAGACCTTTGGCGAGCCGGACGTCCCGGTGATGCCGTTGCCGAAGTTCTGGCCGTTCTCGTTGTCGTTGGTGGACGCGGAGGTCGGGATCGAGTGGAACGTCGTGCCGTCGGTCGAGACCTCGACGTAGGCGTAGTCCCAGCAGGTCTCGATCTGGTAGCGCGCCTGCATCGAGAGCGTGACCGTCCCGGCCGGCAGCGTGATCGAGCGGGTCATGTTGTTGTCGAGGTCGTTGCCGGCGCCGGAGTGGTAGAAGTATGAGCCGGCGTACGGGTCGCCGATCGTGAAGTTGATCTTCTTATCCGGCAGCAGCACGACCAGCTGCTGGGCCTGCTTGGTGTTCGCCGTCGACGGTCCAAGCTTGACCGACACCTTCTGGCCGCGGCCGACCAGCTGGTAGTTCGACCAGCCGAGGTAGATCTTCTCGTAGGCGCTCATGTGGATCGGCTTGGTGCCGATGCCGTCCTCAGGCTTGCCGCTCGCGCCGTACGAGCCGCTCGAATACAGTGTCCAGAAGCCGGTCGAGTTCTCGGCGCCGCCGGTGTTGCCCGAGGTGTCATACAGGTCGGGCAGGCCCAGGTCGTGGCCAAACTCGTGCGAGAACACGCCCACGCCGCCGTCCTCGGGCTCGACGGTGTAGTCGCCGATCCAGTAGTTCGTGTTGCCGATCCGGAGGCCGCCCAAGCCGTGCGGCCCGGTGCCGTCCGGCCCGTTGGCCGAGAACCACGCGTACCAGCGGTGGCTCCAGATCGCGTCGGTGCCCTGCGCGCCGCCACCGGTCTCCTCGCCCGAGCCGGCGTGGATCGACTGGAAGTGGTCGATGTAGCCGTCCGGCTCGTTGAAGTTGCCGTCGCCGTCGTAGTCGTAGCGGTCCCACTTGTCGAACTGCGCCAGGTAGGCGTTGATGTCGGCGTCGCTCTTGCCCGCCCCGAGCTGCGCGCTGTACCAGGCGTCGCCCGAGTCGTTCACGAACCGCCAGACAGTCGAGCAGACGATGCTGCCGCAGAGGTTTGTGCCGTAGCGCGCCTCGTTGAACGGCACCTGGACCCAGTCGGTCACGTCGCCGTTCACGGTGTAGCGGTTCGCGGACAGCTCCTTGTAGAAGTTGCGCATCGAGACCGCGCCGGACGCCTCCGAGAACAGCAGGTTCTTGTAGTAGGCCGAGGTGAAGTCGGGCGCCCAGATCGACGTGTTATCCACGCTGCGATCCGGCGCCGGGATCTGGTTGTGCAGCGGGCCGGGCGTTCCGCCCTGAGGCGAAACAATCGAGTTGCCGAACTCGCCGAGGATGGTGAAGATCGAGTCCTCGCCCTGGCGGGCCAGCTCGACGTACTGGCCCTTGGCGACCTGGACGACCTTGTTCTTGCCGGTCGCCGTGGCCTGGCCCTTCATGACCTTCTCCAGGCCGGCCTCGTGCAGCGCGCGCTGCTTGTCGCCACGTGGGTGCTTCAAGTCGTCGCTCTTGCCCTGGGCGTCCTTGTCGGCGGCGGCGCTGATCTGCGCGGGCGCTGCAAACGCTGCAGATGCGAGCAGCGATGTGAGTAGTACGAGGATGAGCACGAGGCTCAGACGGACGTTTCGATGACGAAGTGCCACTCTGGTTCCTCCTTCAGGCATGTCTTACGCAAACGATGTGCATCGCAATCGCGATCTTGGCCCATGCCGGCCTGGCTAGTGAGTTCTAGGCGCGCGCCACCTCCTTCTGCTACGATAACTGCTATGTATTCATGAGCCGCCAGAGGCTGTAAAAATACGGTTTATGAATAAATTGTTAGCTGCCCCGGGCAGCGGCAGGGGTGAAAATGGCCGATGCCGGGGTTTCGGCTGCGTCGAAATCCCGTGCCCCGAAAGAAGCCCCCCTCTCCCGTGGCGACGAGAGAGGGGGCTGGGGGTAAGGGCCGTGAGCGCATCCGAATGCGCTTTTTGGGAAAGGCGCTCGGCCTTACATGTCGGCCAGCCGGAGGCGCCACGCGCCGCGGCCATGCGTCGCGGCGTAGAGCACCCGCGACTGCGGCGAGGTCGTCAGCCCATACACGGCGACCGGCGGCAGGCCCGGCGCCGCCGTGTTCCAGCTGCTTCCGCCGGCCGGCAGGCGCAGGACCCCGAAGTCGGCCGAGGCATACAGGTCGCCGGTGGTGTGGTCGCGCGCGACGTCGGTGATCGGCTGGTCGCCCAGGTCGTAGCTCAGGTTCTTCCAGCTGGCCGTGCCGCTGGCGGGGTTGTAGGTCACTTCGAAGACGTGCCCGGGCGTGGTCGGGGTGTAGGCGTCGTAGCCCGAGAACGAGACCCAGGCGTGGTTCGGGTTCTCGCGATCCACCACGATCCCGCTGACGAATCGCTGCGGCTGCGCGGCTGTGTCGATCCGGGTGAAGGTCACGCTCGCCGTCGGGCCGTCGGCGTTCTTCGAGATAAACAGCCGGCCGCGCCGCGTGGCCGCCCACAGCGTGCCCTTATCGGCCCGCGCGCGCTCGTTCGCGACGATATAGTTGCCCGCCGGGGCGCTGCCGCCCTTGTCCGCCCCAAAGTCGGCGCCGCTCAGGTCCTGCCCGATCGGCTCCCAGTCGCCGCAGATCACCGTGAAGTCGCCGGTGAGCTCGTTGCAGTGGGCCTCCAGGGTCGCCTTGTCGCCACCGCTGTCTTTCGTTCGCCACACGTGCTGGAGCCCGATGAACCAGGTGTCGCCCACCTTCGGGTCGTTGATCAGCGGCACGTAGAACGACGACGCCTCGCCCGAGAGATATAGCGGGTCGCCGGTCCAGAGCCAGCTGTTCACGTCGGTGCCGTGGAAGTTGACGTCCGGCGAGGGGCCGTAGTAGGTGTGCATGCGCGTGTTGGGGTGGTCGATGTCGACGCCGGACTGGCCGCCGTCGCCGCCAACCGACTCGAACCAGGTCGGCGAGCCGCTGTAGGCCCAGGTACCGTTATCCTGGGTGCCGCCCATCACGTCGCCGCCGGCGTTGCGCTGGTTGACCGACACGCTCTGGAACTGGAGCGTGCGCAGGCCGTCGTTCAGGCTGAAGATGCGCTCGGGGATCGCCGCCAGCCAGCCCTTGCAGTTGATCAGATCCGCGCCGGCGAGGCCGCGGCTGTCGCAGTCGCTCGAGCGGTCGACATACGTGCCGCTCGTGCGCACGACTCCGCCATCTGAGCCGACGAACGCGATGTCGGGGTTGACGGGGACGAACACGATCGCGTGCTGGTCGGGGTGCATGCCCAGCGGCGGCGACTGCGTGTCGTTGGTCATGTCGGTGAAGCTGACGCCGGCGTTGGTCGAGCGCTGCACAGCGCGCCCGTTGGATGGCGGGTTCGTGGTGAAGATCTCGCCGTACTGCATCTGCCCGCCGATCCACACGTCGTCGGGCCGGCCGGGCGGCGAGGCGACCGGCATGTCGTAGGAGCACTGGCCGCCGCAGAAGTCGAACGAGCCGTAGCCGGGCGTGCCGCTCTCCGCGCTCGACAGGTTCTCCCAGCCGCCCGGCCCATCCTGCGAGGCCAGCAGGTCGGCCGCGGGCTTGCCGGCGTCGTCGATCCGCCAGAATGTCGCGGCCGCGACGAGCCTTTCCGAGTCGTCGAACACCTCATCCGAGCCGATCCCGGCGTAGATGCGCGTCTTCGAGTCCTTGCTGGTCACCGCGATCTCGACCCGCTCGCCAATCCCGTTGGGCGCGATTGGGGCGAACACCTGGTGGAACGCGGCGTCGCCGTCCAGCGCCGGCGAGCGGCGCCAGATGCCGTAGTCGAACACGGTCACGTAGACCGTGCTGGCGTCGGCCGGGTCGAGCGCGATCTTGGAGATGCCGCCGCGGAAGAAGTCGTTGCCGTTGGCGCTGCCCGGGTCGACGACGTCGGACTCCTGGCTGAACGTGAGCGTGAAGCTCGCGCCGCCGTCGGTCGACTCGTACACCCCGATCTGCGGCGCGTTCGGCGGCGTGAACCGCCCGCCGTTCACCGACGACGAGCCGTGGCGCGCGACAGCCGTGCCGATGTAGATGTGGCTCGGGTTGGCCGGATCGATCACGATCGAGGCGATCGAGCGATCCTTGCTGACCGCCACGCTGCTCGGCACCAGCGCCCAGCTGTTCCCGCCGTCGGTCGACTTGTACAGGCCGACGCCGGCCTCCGAGTCGCTCGATCCGTTCGGCTCGCCGGTGCCGAGGTAGATCGTCTTGCCGCTCGCGTCGGTCGGGTCGAACTCGATCGAGCCGATCGCGTTCGAGGCCAGGCCGGTCGAGCTGGGCTGCCAGGCCGGCTTGGCGGCGAGCGCGTTGTCGCTGCGCCACACGCCGCCGCCGGCCGCGCCGACCAGCAGGGTGCAGGACTGCTCGGCGCAGCCGGGCGCCAGCGCCAGCGCGGTCACGCGGCCCGAGTCGGTCGTCGCGCGGCCGGTGTAGGTCACCTCGGCCGGCACGACCGGCGTGAACGGGCCGATCTCCTTCCAGGAGACCCCGCGTGTGCGGGCGTCGCGCGCGTCGAGCGTCGCGCTGGCGGCCGCCTGGAGCGTGCGCCGGTCGACGCTCTGATAGGCGGCGAGCGCGCCGCGCGCCTGCGCGTAGTCGATGTAGCTATTCGGGAATGCGCGGTTGGCGTAGTCTTCCTGCGCCGGCCCCGCGATGATCTCGCGAGAGGCTTCGCCGCCGCGCTCCAGCTTCTCGCGCATGACCGCCAGCGGCAGCGTGCGGCTGAAGCGGTGCTCGCGCGCGAACGCGGTCAGGCTTTCGCCCTCGGGGCCCTCACGCGCTTCGCGCAGCCGCCACGCGACTCCGCCGACACCCGCCGCGAGCAGCAGCAAGGCAAGCACGCCGGAGACGATTCGAAATGTACGTGGCCGTTTGCGTAGAGCCATCCCTGATCTCCTTTACATACGAGCCTATCAAAAAGGAGGAGAGGGCTTGGGGGCCGGCGCAGCCGCCCTCCAAATCCCCGATCCTCTCCGAGGCATTCGAATCGGCGCTAAGACATGGTTCTGGCGAGCCTTACAGTTCGGGGTGGGGCGTGGGAGCGGCCCTCCGCGCCCCCGCTTGGAAGGTTTGGAGAGGTCGGATGCCTCTCCAAGCCTCGCCAACTGTAAAGCGGATCGCCGTCAAGCGAAACCTTGTCTAATGAGCATGATAGGTAGGCGAGGGAATGATGAGCCATACTATACCAGCTTAAAGCTACAAGATCAATGGATTTTTGTTCGTCTTTCAGATCTGCCGCGCGCCACATGTATTTTTTCGTCAGCTCGATGCTCTTTATAAACACTACCAGGCTTCATCTTATGCTGCGAGCATCCGGTCCGGCCGGCTCTCAACCGGCCGGCCCCGGGGAAGGATACCAGCGGCGGGCGACCCCCGCTGCTGGCCTTTCCTCTGGCCGTGCTGTTGGCAGGTCGCCCGACCAGCCGTCTCGATAGCAGGCGCCTGATTCTCGAGTGCCGCCAGCACTCGCCGCATATGTTCGTGCTCATCGCAGCTCTGCTCGCAAGGGGGTCGTCGCCGCCCGAACAGGACCACGCGCTCGACTCATGGCCGCTCCGGACGCGACGGTGCGCTGGCCGGCCCGGCCACCTGCTCTATCAGCCTTTACATTAGGAGGTCCGATTGAAAACCAGGAGAACTGCTATCCTCTCTGGCGTGCTGGCGCTGCTGCTGATCACGGCCACGGCCGGCGTCTTTGTCTACCATCAGCGGGAAGAGTACGCGCGCTACCACTTCGATAAGACCCGCCACGACCCGGATGCCATCTTCGGCGGCGAAGAGGAGGAGGCGGGCGAGCAGTCCAACCTTAAGGCGACGATCGGCAACGGCAACGAGGGCGACCGCAGCGCGCAGACCGCCGAGGAGGAGGAGTATCTCAATCGCGCCTACCCCGCGACTGAGATTCCGTTCTCGGCGACGCTCAACGCCCAGGCGGCCTTCAAGTCCGTCAACTCCCGCAAGGCCGGCAAGAACGCGCCAGGCGCGTGGACGCTCTACGGCCCCAGCTCGGCCACCGTGCCGGCTGCGCTCAGCTTCTACGGCGGCGTCAACCAGAAGTACATCACGGCCGGGCGCATCACCGCGCTGGCGATCGCGCCGAGCTGCACGACCAGCAACTGCCGCGTGTGGGCGGCCGCAGCGGGCGGCGGCGTGTGGCGCACCGACAATGCGCTCTCGGGCAGCGGCCCGAGCTGGAAGTTCATCTCGGGCGGATTCGGCACCAACGCGATCGGCACGCTGACCTACGACGCGGCGCACAACACGCTGTACGCCGGCACCGGCGAGCCGAACGCTTCGGGCGACTCCGAGGCGGGCGTGGGCATCTACAAGAGCACCAACGGCGGCGACAGCTGGACGTTCCTCTCCGCCAGCCAGGCAGCATTCTACGGGCGCGCGATCAGCTCGATCGTGGTCGACCCGAGCAACGCCGGCGTGATCTACGTCGGCTCGGTCCGCAGCGTGCGCGGCATCAGCTCGGTGTCGGGCGGCGCTGTCAGCAACCCGCCGGTCGCCGCGCCGTTCGGCCTGTACAAGAGCACCGACGGCGGCGCGTCGTTCAGCTTTATCTGGAATGGCGCCGGCAGCATCCGCGGCGTCAACCACGTCGAGCTCGACCCGAGCAGCTCGTCGATCGTCTACGCCGCGGCCTTCCAGGTCGGCGTGTGGCGCTCGCTCGACGCCGGCGCCACCTGGGCGCAGATCAAGACGCCGCTCAACGGCACGCAAAATACCGACCGGGCCGAGTTCGCCGTGACGAAGCTGCCCGGCGGGCAGACCCGCATGTACGTGGGCATCGGCAACGCGGGCGCGCCCGCGGCGCGCCTGTACCGCACCGACGACGCCTCCGGCGCGGCCACCTTCGCCGACATCACCAGCCCTGGCAGCCTGAACTACTGCACCGGCCAGTGCTGGTACGACAACTACGTCGTCACACCGGCCGGCAAGCCCGACATCGTCTACCTGGGCGGATCGCACCAGTATGGCGAGATCTACGGCCGCTCGAACGGGCGCGGCCTGGTGATGTCGACCGACGCCGGCGCCACGTTCACCGACATGACGGTCGAGTACGGCGACGGCGTCAGCTCGATCAACCTGCACCCCGACCACCACGCGCTGGCGGTGAGCCCGAGCAACCCGTACCTGTTCTTCTCGGGCACCGACGGCGGCCTGGTGCGCTCGAACGGCAAGCTGGTCGACGTCTCGGCCCAGTGCGACACGCGCGGCCTGGGCGCCACGTCGCTGGCCGTCTGCAAGCAGCTGCTCTCGCGCGTGCCCGAGAAGCTGATCAGCCTGAACAAGGGCTTCTCGACGCTGCAGTTCCAGAGCGTGCTGGCCGACCCGCTCGACTACCGCAACCTGATCGCCGGCACGCAGGACAACGGCACCTGGGTGAACAGCGGCTCGTCGCAAAACTGGAGCCAGACGATCTACGGCGACGGCGGCCAGGCCGGCTTCAGCACCGGCAACCCCGCGCTGACGTTCAACACCTTCACCGGCCAAGCCACCGACGTCAACTTCCAGAACGGCGACCCGACCAAGTGGGTGATCGCGACCGGCCCGATCGTCTCGAGCCCCGAGGGCGCGGCCTTCTACCCGCCGGTGATCTCCGACCCGCACCCCGCCAACGCCAAGACGATCTTCCAGGGCTCGCAGAGCGTCTGGCGCACCCAGGACTGGGGCGGCGACCAGGCCTACCTCGAGGCCAACTGCCCTGAGTTCAGCACCTCGGCCGCCGACCCGAGCTGCGGCGACTTCGTCCGGATCGGCGCGGCCGGCAGCACCGACCTGACGGGCGGCAGCTACGGCAGCGACCGCGCCGGCAACGTGCTGGCGGCGATCGAGCGCACGCCGGCCGACACCGGCACGCTGTGGGCCGCGACAGCGACCGGCCGCGTGTTCATCTCGAAGAACGCCGACGCGCCGGCCGCCAGCGTGACCTTCACCCGGCTCGACTCGCTCGCGACGAACGACCCCGGCCGTTTCGTCAGCAGCATCTTCGTCGACCCGGCCAACCCGAACCACGCCTGGATCTCGTACTCGGGCTACAACTTCACCACCCCCGCCCAGCCCGGGCATGTCTTCAGCGTGACCTACGACCCCAGCGCCGGCACGGCGACCTGGGCCAGCCTGGACGGCGGCACCGGCCCGCTGGGCGACCTGCCCACGACCGACCTCGTGCAGGATAGCGTGACCGGCGACCTGTACGCGGCGACCGACTTCGGCGTGCTGCGGCTGGCCAATGGCAGCTCAACCTGGACGGCGGCGGGCAGCGGCATGCCGCAGGTCGAGGTCGCCGGCCTGACGATCGTGCCGGGCTCGCGCGTGCTCTACGCCGCGACGCACGGCCGCAGCGCCTGGAAGCTGACGCTGCCGTAGGGCGCCCCCCCCCCCCGTGGCGATCCGGTTGACCTATCAGGCGGCTACGGGTACAATACGCGCCATCCAGCGATCGGCGCTCTGTTCTTGCCGGCGCGCCTCGGCGCTATGATACACGGCGCCCCCTGCAGGTGGAGCAACCTTTTGGCGCGTCAGCCGCTCGTCGAACCACCCCCTCCCCCCGCAGAGCGCGCCACCACCGCGCGACGCTGGTTTCCGGCTTCCTCTCCATGGCGCTACCAGGCCCAGCTGCGGCTCATGCTGGCGCCGTTTCTCGTGGGCGCGCTGGCGCTGCTGGTCGTGCCGGCGGCCGGCATGTTCCTGCTGATCTTCATCGCCTACGACGGCCTCTCGCCGCCGGCCTGGGCCGGCATGCAGAACATCGCCTACGTCTTCAACGACCGCCTGTTCTGGATCGCCGCGCGCAACTCGATCGTCTTCGTCGCGCTGGCGGTGCCGCTGCGGCTGCTGGGCGCGCTGGCGATCGCGCTGCTGCTGAGCCAGCGCCGGCGCGGCGTCGGCCTGTACCGCGTCGCGGTCTACCTGCCGACGATCATCCCCGACGTGGCCTACGCGCTGATCTGGCTGTGGATCTTCAACCCGCTCTACGGGCCGCTCAACCGCGCGATCGGCGCGGCCGGGCTGCCGACGCCGGCCTGGCTGGCCGATCCGACCTGGGCGTTTCTCGCGATCGTGATCATGTCGCTGTTCCAGATCGGCGAGGGCGTCGTCGTCTTTCTGGCGGGGCTGCGCGATATTCCCGAGGAGCTGTACCAGGCCGCCGCGATCGACGGCGGCAGCCGCTGGCAGATGTTCCGCTCGATCACGCTGCCGCTGCTGGCGCCATGGCTGCTGCTGCTGGCGGTGCGCGACCTGCTGCTCAGCTCGCAGAACACCTTCACGCCGGCCTACCTGATGACCGGCGGCGGCCCGTACTACGCGACGCTGTTCATGCCGCTGCTGATCTACGAGGAGGCGTTCAACCGCTTTCGCTTCGGCGAGGCGGCGACGATGCTGCTGCTGCTGCTGCTCTGGCTCGGCGTGGTGCTCTGGCTGACCTACGAGACGCTGGGCGGCTGGGGGTACGCCGACGATGTCTAGCCCGCCCCGCCGCCTCCCGGCGCGCGGCCTGGCGCGCCTGCTGCACCAGCTGGCATCGATCGCGGTGGCGCTGGTCTTCTTCGTGCCGCTGCTGTGGGTGGCGGGGTTCTCGCTCCGCCAGACCGGCCTGCCGCCGCCGACGACGATCGAGTGGCTGCCCCGGCCGCTGGTGTGGTCGAACTACGCGCGGCTGTTCCAGATCGTGCCGCTCGGCTGGTATATCCTCAACTCGCTGATGGTGGTCGCGCTCGCCGTGCCCGCGACCTTGGTCGTCGCCTCGTGGGCCGGCTTCGCGATGGCGCAGCTGCCCGAGCGCGCCCGCCGCCGGCTGTCCGCGCTGGCCATCCTGCTGCTGATGGTGCCGATGGCCTCGCTCTGGCTCACGCGCTACGTGCTGTTCACCTACCTCGGCCTGATCGACACGATCTGGCCGCTAATAGCGCCGGCGCTGATGGGATCGAGCCCGTTCTTCGTGCTGCTGTTCTACTGGACCTTCCGGCGCATCCCGAGCGAGCTGTTCGAGTCGGCGCGGCTCGATGGCGCCGGCGCGCTGACGATCTGGGCCAAAATCGCCATGCCGCTGGCGCGGCCGACGATCGTCGTGGTGACGGTGCTGGCCTTCTCGCTCTACTGGAGCGACTACGTCAGCCCGCTGCTGTACCTGAAATCCGAGTCTCGCTACACGCTGCCGGTCGGGCTGGCCCTGCTGCAGCAGATGGACCGCACCAGCTGGCCGCTGCTCATGGCCGGCGCCGTGGTGATCACCGCGCCGGTCGTGCTGCTGTTCCTGCTGGTGCAGCGCTACTTCTGGCCCGAGGGGCGCCAGGGCGGCCTGTCGGGGCGCTAGCGCGGCAGTGGGCAGTCGGTAGGAGCCAGTCGGCAGTACGAGGGATGGCAGCACACCGGCAGCTCGTTCTTACATACCGGCTCAATGGTTTTGCTCACAGCCCTAGACGTCGGGCAGCAGGAACTCGGCGATCACCGGCGCGTGGTCGGACTCGGGGAACTTGCGGTCGTCTGCGAACGCCGCCGACTCGTCGTGCAGGATTTCGTTGTGGATCTCGGAGCGCTGGTAGAACGCGAGCAGCCCGCGCGAAATCAGCAGGTGGTCGAGCATCTCGCCGCGGCCCTGGTACAGCAGCGAGAAGCGCGCCGGCGCGGTGCTTGCGCCGCGCAAAACGCTGCGGTAGAATACGCCCACTCTGATTGCAGATTGCAGATTGGAGATTGCAGATTGGAGAGCACAATCTCCAAGCCAGAATCTCCAACCTGCAATTCCAGGGAGGGCCACGTCTTGCCCCACACCGTTCTGATGATCGCGCCGACCAGCTTCTTCGCCGACTACGGCAACCATATCCGGATCTGGCAGGAGACCAAGGCGCTGCAGAAGCTCGGCCACCGGGTCGCGATCGCGACGTACCACAACGGCGACGACATGCCCGGCTTCGAGATCTACCGCTCGTGGGATGTGCCGTGGATCAAGCGCGCGATGGTCGGCTCTTCGCGCCACAAGCTCTACCTCGACGTCGCGCTCTCCTACCGGGCGCTGGCGGTCGGGCTGCGGCTGCGGCCGACGATCATCCACGGGCACATCCACGAGGGCGCGCTGATCGGCACGATGCTCAAGCGGGCCTTGAACGTCCCGCTGATCTTCGACTTCCAGGGCAGCCTGACCTCCGAGATGGTCGACCACCACTTTCTGAGCGGCGCCGACAGCCGGCTGTACCCGCCGCTGCGGCACCTGGAGCACTGGATCAACAAGCAGGCCGACGCGCTGATCACCTCCAGCCACAACGCCGCCCAGATGCTGCGGCGCGAGTTCGGTTTCCCCGCGGATCGGCTCTACACCGTGGTCGACGGGATCAACACCGACCGATTCCGGCCGTTCGACGGCAGCCCGGGCTGGGATGCCGAGCGCGAGCGGCTGCGCGCCGAGCTGGGCATCCCGGCCGGCCGGCGGATTGTGATCTACGTGGGGGTGCTGGCGCCCTACCAGGGCATCAACGTGCTGATGGAGTCGGCGCAGCGGCTCCTGCCCGACATGCCCGACCTGCACTTCCTGATCATGGGCTACCCCGGCGTCGACCGCTACCAGGCGCTGGCGGAGTCGCTCGGGATCGCCGATCACGTCACACTGCCCGGCCGCATCCTCTATAAGGACCTGCACGCCTACCTCGCGCTGGGCGACGTGGCGGTCGCGCCGAAGATGAGCGAGACCGAGGGCAGCGGCAAGATCCCGAACTACATGGCGATGGGCCTGCCGATCGTCACCTTCGACACGCCGGTCAGCCGCGAGTACCTGGGCGACCTGGGGATCTACGCGCGCTTCGGCAGCGCCGACGACTACGCGGCCAAGCTGCGGCTGGCGCTCGAGCAGCCCGCGTGGGCCGCGCGCCTGGGCGCGCTCGGCCGCGAGAAGGCGGTGCGCGAGCTCTCGTCGGACCGCTCGGGGCCCGAGATCGAGCAGATCTACGCCGCGGCGCTGGAGCGCCACCGCGCTCGCGGCCGCCTGCCGGCGAGCCCCGCCGCCCCCGAAGATACGGTCGAGCAGACGGTCGATCACGTTTAAATCCCGGCGCGGCGCCCCGCCGCGCCCGTGTGCGCGGCGCCGCGCCCCTCTCGGCTTGTTCGGGGGGCTGCGCGCCCCCGTGCCCCACTCGGCTTGTTCGGGGGGCTGCGCGCCCCCCGTACCCCCCGGCCGGGGCGTGCGCCCCTGGACCCCAAAAGAACGCCGCCTCATTTGCGATACTTGATGTGCATGCCTGGCTGAATCCAGGCGCGGCGGGAGGAAACCCGCTGTCATGGGAACGCCGAACTCAGGCGCGACGGGTTGCACCCGCCTGCCGGGGATGTCGTCGGGCATGCGCCACAGGCATTGACGCTGATGTGGCCTTTTTTGCCGGAGGGGGGCCGGGGGCGCAGCGCCCCCAAAACAAAACCCTACGCTCAAGCGTCTCATGATTCAAGAAGCGCGCGCACGCGCGACGATTGACGCCCGCCGGCCGGCGTGCTATCCTGACCGCGCGCCGGCATGGCGGCCGGCCGCGCAGCTGAATCGACGAGGCTGTCCTGGTGAAGACTTCCACTGCCGCCGACCTGGAGCGCACGCTCCTGCGCGCCGGCGATGACCTCTACCGCCTGGCCCTGCTGCTGGCGCCGTCGCCCGCCGCCGCTGCCCACGCCCTGCTCGCCGCGACCCGACGCCTGGCCGCCGCCGACGCGGGCGCCTCCGAGCCGGCGCTGCTGGCCGCGCTGCGCGCGGCCCTGCCGCCCGATCGCCGTTTCTGGCCGCTCCGCCGCCGGCCGGCCTGGGCGCGCCCAGCCGCCAACCACCCGCAGCCCCAGCTGCTGCGCGCGCTGGCCGCCCTGCCCCAACCGCAGCGCCTGCTGCTCGGCCTGACGCTGCTGCGCGGCTTCGAGCCGGCCCAGGCCGCGCCGCTGCTCGGCCTGGACGAGCCGACCGTGCGGGTGCAGCTGCGCGCGACACTGCTGGCGCTCGCCCCCGCGGTCAGCCCGGTCCTGCCGCTGCCGACGCTCGACCCGACGCAGGCCCCGCCGGACTGCCAGCCGACCCGTACGGCCCTGGCGAGCGACGCGCCCGCGCTGCACGAGGACCCGACCATTCGCGGGCACCTGGCGCTCTGCTCGGCCTGCCGCGCGGCCGATCAAGCCTGGGCCGCGCTCGCCGCCACGGTCGATCAGACCCTGCGGGGCGCGCTGCGCGACCGGCGCGTGCCGCCCGATCTGACCGCGCAGCTGCAGGCCGCCACGCGCCCTTCTGCCGCGCCGGCCGAGCGGCGGCGGCTCGACGACCCGCGCGTGCGGATCGCGCTGGTGATCGTCCCGGTGCTGGCCCTGATCGCCGTCCTGGTCGCCCCGCGCGGCGCGCCGACACCGCCCGGCAGCACAGGCGGCGCGCCGACGATCCCGGTGAGCGACCCACAGGCGCTGGTGCGCCGCGCGGCCGGGCAGCTGTACGCGCCGCCGTCTGGCGAGGGCACCTGGCACAGCCGCTACGCGATCCAGCTGGTCTTCCCAAATCACAGCTCGGCGCCGGTGGTGGCCGACCTGTGGATCGACCCGGCCGCCGGCCGCTACCGCGCCCAGCTGGTGCACCGCGACGGCGGCGGGCCCTACGAGCTCGGCCTGGCCGACGGCACCGGCAGCGCCTGGTACGCGGTGAGCGACAGCTACGCTCCCACGCTCTACCCAATGGCCGCCAACGGCCAGCTCAAGCGCGTGCAGTTCCAGGCGACGCCGGAGCAGCAGCGTGCGCTGCTGGCGGCGCAGTTGCAGGCGGGGGCCTGGTCGATCGCCGCGAGCTACCTGCGCCAGGCCGCCCAGGCCGAGCTGCACACCTGGGGGCGCCAGCCCGACGCGGACGGGCGCATGCTGACGCTGCTGAGCTTCCGGGGCGCCAGCCCGCTCGGGCTGCCGCCCGACGCGCCGTCTGCCGCCGAGCCGCTGACGATCCTGCTGGCGATCGACCCGGCCGACGGGCGGCTGCGCGAGGTGCGCGAGCTGGCCGGCGCGGCCGAGGGCGAGCAGACCGCCCGCACCACCTGGCGCGCGCTGGACGAGGAGTGGCTCGCCGAGCCGGCCGCCGCCGACACGTTCAACCTCAGGCGCGCCTGGAACGGCGTCGGCAACTTCGACGAGCGCGATCGGCTGGTCGACCCGGCCTTCCCGCTGCTGGACGTCCGGTTCGTCGTGCCGCCCGCCCAGGCGCTGCAGTACAACGTCAGCGGGCTGTGGATGCCGGCCACCGCGCCGCCCGGCGCAACTGCCGCGATTTTGGTCGACCGCGCGTTCGGGTCGCCTGAAACCCAGGGGTACGTCGACCCGACCAACCTCACGCTGCTCTACGCCGCGGGCGACCGCCGCCTGGCGATCCGGACGGTGCACGACAGCACGATCTCGCTGCGGGGCGGCGAGTCGATCGAGCTGAGCGGCCGGCAGTTCACGCTGCTGCCCGGCCCGGCGCAGAGCTACCAGGCGCAGGCTCTACAGCAGCTGCCCTGGGAATCCGAGCCCGTGCGCAGCGAGATCAGCGCGTCGGGCTACAGCCGCGCCGAGCTGCTGGGCGTGCTGCGAACGCTCGGCCCGCCGACGCTCGAGATCTATCGCGGCCAGGCGACGCTGTTCGCCGACCGGCGCCCGCACGACGCCGCGTTCGAGGCGCTGCTCGGCGCGCTCGCCCCGCCGCCGGCCCCGCTCGACGGCGGCGCGCGCCACTTCGTCGAGCGGGTCTTCAAGCGCCAGGCCAAGCTGCCCGACCTCTGGCGCGACCCCTACCACATACCGCCCTACGGCGGCTGGCCCGAGCAGTGGACCCAGGACAACTGGTCGCGCGGCAGCGTCCTGAGCGGAACGCTCGAGGCATCTTCGGTCACGACCGGCGCCGCCGGTAAGGTCATCGCCAGCCAGTACCGCGGCCTGGAGGAGAGCTGGGACTACAACGCGCCGTCGAGCCGCGTGTACCGCTTCTCAACGCGCGCTCTGGGGCTCGCCGGCCAGACCAACGAGGAGCAGGGCACGGTCCTGCGCATGATCGGGTGCGGCGGGGCGGTGCTCCAGGCCGGGGCCGGCGGGGCGCGCTCGATCGTTCTGAGCGAGCCGCAATGGAGCCGCCGCTCGTGCCAGAACCCGATCTACCCCGAGCTGCTGCGCGGCCAGATCACCAACGGCGCCCCAGTCGGCGTGACCGACCAGGCGCCCTACCTGAACGAGCTCGACGGCTCCCCGCTGACGACCGTGATCGACCTGGGGGCGGCCGGCCGGCCCGTGCGGACGCAGGTCTGGTCCGGCCTGCCGGGGAGCGGCACGCTGCTCGAGTCGTGGGAGCTTGTGAGCGAGGAGCTGGTGCCGCCGGAGCGCGTCCCGGCAGCGGCGTTCGAGGCCACGCCGCCCGAGGCGACGGTGCGCTTCACCGAGCCCAACCTGCTGATCGCCGAGCGGCGCCCGCTCGAGACGATCGGCATCACCGAGGCGCTGAGCCTGGCGACCTCGCCGCTGTTTGGCCTGCCGGCTGCGCCAGGGGCGGCGCCGGGCGAGGCCACGCTGTCGCTCGACCAGATCACGACGGGGCCGCCGCCGGACGATCCGCACGTACACTGGTACTCCGACCAGGATAGCGTGTTCGAGCACGCGCTGTGGGACGGCTACGCGCTCCGGCTGAGCTACACGCTGCGCCAGGGCGACGCCGCGCAGACCGTGCAGCTGTACCAGGGGCAGGCGGGCGCGCTCGGCGCGTATTTGCGCGACCAGGCGCGCTGGTCGCGCAGCGCCCCGGAGAGCGCCCAAGTCGGCGACAGGAAGATCGACGGCTGGCGGGTGGGCGCGCGCGGGCTCAGCGCCGAGTGGCTGATCTTCGAGGTCGACGGCACGCTGATCGCGCTCGAGAACCCGACCATCGAGAGCCTGGCCGCGCTCCAGCGGCTCGAGCGGATACGCAGCTCCAGTAGTCAGTAGTCAGTAATCAGTACGGCGAGGCCATACCGCGGCGGGTCACAATACCCTCAGCCCCACCTTTGCAAAGGGTAGGGAAGAATGTCGGCTGATACCCGGGTTTCGGCGGAGCCGAAACCCGGGTATCAGCCAAGAATGCCCCCTCTCCCGTCGCCACGGGAGAGGGGGTCGGGGGGTGAGGGCAGGCGCCGACTGAGGACGCGCTTCGCATAAACTCACCCCAAAAGACCGGCCGGGGCATAGCCCCCACGCCTTGTCACCCCGCCACAGGCGTGCTACACTTGCGCTATGCCTGCCGAACTGCTTGCCGACGTGGCCGTGCGCGCCAGCATCCCCGGTGCGGACCCGGTTTTCACCTACCGTGTCCCGGCGTGGCTGCACGCCCTCGTGAGCCCCGGCCAGCTGGTCTGGGCGCCGCTGCGGCGCCAGCGCGTCCAGGGGATCGTGCTCGAGCTGTACCGCCGGGCCGAGGACGGCTGGGCGCTGGAGGGCGACGCGCCGGGCGCCCAGGAGCGCCCCTCGCCGCTCGACCGCCACTCGCCCCCACCCGACGCCCCGCTCGCGCCCGACGGGCCGGTGCTGCGCGACCTGATCGACGTGGCCGACCCCGACGCCACGCTCGCCCCGGCGCAGGTGCGGCTGGCGCGCTGGCTGAGCGAGCGCTACCGCGTCTCGCTGTACGAGGCGCTGTCGCTCATGCTGCCGCCCGGCGTGGCGCAGCAGGCCGAGCCGACCTGGCGGGCCACCCCGGCGGGCATGGTCGCCGACCTGGGCAGGCTGCCCGAGCGCGAGCGCGCGGTGCTGTACTTCCTGCGTCAGCGCGGCGAGACGACCGAGCGCGACATGCGCGGCGCGCTGCGCGGTGGCGACTCCGAGCTGCGCGAGATCTACGCCGGGCTGCTGGAGCGCGGCCTGGCCACCCGCGGGTCGGCGATCAGCCGCGCGCGCGCGCGGCCGCGGATCGAGCGCATGGCCCGCCTGCGCGTGGAGCCGCCCGCGATCGAGCAGGCGCTGACCGATCTGAGCCGCGCGCCCAGGCAGCAGGCGGTGCTCGCCTTCTTGCGGGTGCATGGGTACGAACACGAAGAAGGCTCCTCGGGCAAGCAGGCGAGCGAACGAGCGGGCGATCACAATGGCGACAGCGCCCCGCCGCCCGTGGCCTATCCCGTCGCGGCGCTCTACGAGGCCACGGGCGCGGACCTGGCGACCCTGCGCGCGCTGGAGCGGCGCGGGCTGCTGGAGCTGACGGCGCGCGAGGTCCGCCGCGACCCGCTCGCGGGCGACGCCGTGCCGCCGGACATCCCGCCGACGCTGACGGTGGCGCAGGAGCAGGCCTGGCGGCCGATCGCCGACGCCCTTGACGCGAGTTCTGAGTTGCACGAGCAACAACCTAAAACTCAAAACTCAAAACTCAAAACTTTCCTGCTGCACGGCATCACCGGCAGCGGCAAGACCGAGCTGTACCTGCGCGCGATCGGGCGGGCGATGCGGCGCGGGCGGCAGGCGCTGGTGCTGGTGCCCGAGATCGCGCTCACGGCCCAGCTGGTGCGGCGGTTCGCGGCGCGCTTCCCCGGCAAGCTGGCGGTGCTGCACAGCGGCCTCTCACTCGGCGAGCGCTACGACGAGTGGCGGCGACTGCGGCGCGGCGAGGCGCTGCTGGCGATCGGCTCGCGCTCGGCCGCGTTCGCGCCGCTGCCCAACCTCGGGCTGATCATCGTCGACGAGGAGCACGAGCCCTCCTACAAGCACGACGCCACGCCGCGCTACCACGCCCGCGACGTGGCGCGCCAGCTGGCCGAGCTGACTGGCAGCGTGCTCATCCTCGGCAGCGCGACGCCCAGCCTCGAGAGCTACCACGACGCGCGCACCGGCCGGCTCACGCTCGTGACGCTCGGCGAGCGGGTCGGGATGGCCAGCGACGCGCGCGGGCTGCCGCGCTCGGTGGCGCTGCCGCTGCCGCCGGTGCGGATCGTGGACATGCGCCAGGAGCTGCAGCAGGGCAACCGCTCGATCTTCAGCCGGCCGCTCCAGTCGGCGCTGGCCGGCGCGCTGCAGCGCGGCGAGCAGGCCATCCTGTTCCTCAACCGGCGCGGCGCGGCCGCCTTCGTGATGTGCCGCGACTGCGGCCACGTGATCGCCTGCCCGAACTGCTCGTCGCCGCTGGTCGTCCACTACGAGAACGATGAACGAAGAGCGCTGAATGCTGAACAGCAAGAGCCACCTTCATCGTTCAGCGTTCAGCCTTCATCGTTACTGATGTGCCACTCCTGCAGCCACCGCGAGCTGGTGCCGACAAACTGCCCCGAGTGCTGGAGCCCGCGGATCAAGTCGTTCGGGGTCGGCACGCAGCGCGTGGTCGAGGAGGTCGCGGCGCTGTTCCCCGAGGCGCGGTCGCTGCGCTGGGATCGCGACAGCGTCGGGCGAAAGGGCGACCACGAGCGCATGCTCGACCACTTCCTGCGCCACGACGCCGACGTGCTGGTCGGCACCCAGATGATCGCCAAGGGGCTCGACCTGCCGCTGGTCTCGGTCGTCGGCGTGGTGGCGGCCGACACCGGGCTGCACCTGCCCGACTTCCGCGCCGGCGAGCGAACCTTCCAGCTGCTGACGCAGGTGGCCGGGCGGGCCGGCCGGCGCAGCGCCGGTGCGCAGGTGGTGCTGCAGACCTACGCGCCCGAGCACTACGCGCTGCAGGCGGCGCAGGAGCACGACTACGCCGGGTTCTACACGCAGGAGATCGCCTTCCGACGGCAGACCGGCTACCCGCCGTTCAGCCGGCTGGTGCGCTTCGTCTACGCCGGCGGCAGCGACGAGCGCGCCGAGCGCGCGGCCCACGAGCTGGCCGAGACGATCCGGCAGGTCGCCGCCGGGATCGAGCTGGGGGAGTGGGGCATCATCGGGCCGGCGCCGGCCTTCTTCCACCGCCAGCGCAACCGCTACCGCTGGCACGTGCTGCTGCGCGCAGCCGACCCGCAGCCGCTGCTCGAGGCGCTGCGCACCCCGCCCGGCTGGGCGCTCGACGTCGACCCGGTGCACGTGCTGTGAGAAGCGCTGATGCGTCGGATCACCCCACCGGCCTGCCGGAAAGATACCCCCCTCTCCCGAAACGGGAGAGGGGGGCAGGGGGTGAGGGCCAGAGCTCGCCTCAGCGGGCCAGCGCCTCGAGGCGCAGCTCGTCGCGGATCGCCTGCTGCAGTGTGGCGGCGGTCGCCAGGCGGCCGAGCGGCACGCCCAGCGCCACCAGCGCCTCGGCGATCTCGGGCCGCACTCCTACCAGCACGCAGCGCGCGCCGAGCAGCCCGGCCGCGCGCACGCCGCGCAGCAGCCCCGCGGCCGCGACCTCGTCGAGCAGCGGCACGCCGGTGACGTCGATCAGCACCAGCCGGGCGCGCTCGCGCTCGATGCCGCCCAGCAGCACCCTGGTGAACTCCGCGATCCGTCCGCTGTCGATCGGGCCGACCAGCGGCAGCACCAGCACGCCGTCGAGCACCGGGATCAGCGGCAGCGACAGCCCGGCGACGGTGGCGACCAGCTCGGCGCGCTCGCGCCGCCCGGCCTCCAGGGCACGGACGCTGTCGGCCAGCCGGCCGCGCTCCTGCTCGAGCATGACGTTGCGCCGCTCCAGCTCGGTGACATCGCGCCCGAGCAGCAGCGTGCCGAGGGGCCGCCCGCGCGGGTCCGACACCGGCGCGGACGAGAGCTCGATCCGGCGCTCGTCGATCGTCAGGATCTGCGGCGCGCCGCGCTCGATCCGCTGCACCTGCGCGAGCAGATTCGCCAGCGCGTACGGGTCCGCGCCGCCGCCGCGCAGCGCCGCGTCGACCGTGTGGCCGGTCCACAGCCCCAGCGAGGTCGCCTGAGGGTTGGCGTAGATCACCTTGGCGTCGCGGTCGAGCACGGCCACCGCCTCGCTCATCGCCTGGATCGCCAGGTCGAGCGCGGCGCGCGTCGGCGTGAACAGCCGCGTGCGCAGCACCACCACCGCGAGCGCGCCGATCAGCAGCAGCGTCTGGATCAGCCCGCCAAACTGATCCAGCAGGGGGTAGCGATCGGCGAGCAGGCCGATCGACGAGGCCAGCACGATCGCCAGGGCCAGCAGCCCGAGCGCCGGCCGCGCGCGCCGGTCGCGCACGAAGACGACGCCCAGCAGGGCCAGCTGCACCAGCCAGCCGGCCACGAACAGCGCGAGCGCGATCGACCCGCCGGGCTGCACCGTGTCGAGGCGCGAGATCCCGTCGTTGAAGCGCAGGCCGCGGACAATCAGGCCCAGCCGGCCGAATAGGTCGAGCGCCAGCATCGGCAGCGCCAGAGCATACGGCAGCGCGATCCAGCGGATCGGGCGTGCGCCCTCCCACCACTGCGGCACGAACAGCGCGCTGAAGAACAGCAGCAGCGTCGCGCACAGGGCTGCCAGCACCAGGGTCGCGACGGCGTGGGCCACGTACAGCACTGCCAGGTCGTCGGTCGCGCGGCGGATCACGACCAGCAGGTTCAGCAGCGACAGGCTGGCCACCAGCGGGACGAACAGCCGCGCCGGCCGGTAGTCCCAGGCGCGCGTGGCCACAAACGCCGCCAGCGCCGTCTCCAACGTCAGGACGACCATCGTCGCCAACAGCAGTGGGATCATGGCCAGGGCCTCCAAGGTGTGCTACGTGGTGCTCGATCGGTCACTGGCAGTGTAGCATATTTCTTGCACCTTGCGCCCGGGGGCTGCGCGCCCTCCGTGCCCCAAAAAAGGCGCCGCCTCATTTCCAGCGTTGGTGGCGCATGCCTGGCTGAATCCAGGCGCGGCGGGAGACACCACGTCCGATCGGAACGGTGCCAGGCATGTACCACGACGATTGCAATTGAGGTGGAATCATTTGCCGGAGGGGGGGGGGAACCGGCGCGGGTTCCCCCGGGCGGGGGGCCGGGGGCGCAGCGCCCCGGAAGGCGGGGGCCGGGGGCGCAGCGCCCCGGAAAAAACACGCCCAATCATTGACAGCCGGGCGCCCGGCGTGCTATACTCCCGCGCGTAAGCTGCGCACCGATCGCGCCCGCAGGGGCTCGGTGAATCCGCTGAAGGGCCTCTCATCGCCGAATGCTGATGGGGGGTTTTTTAATGCTCGGAGCGAGATAGGCTATGACAGCATACAGCACGTTTCAGCGCCGGCTCGAGGCCGGCCAGATCGTCGTGACGGGCGAGGTCGCCCCGCCCAAGGGCGCGACGCGGGCCACGCTCGAGGCGCTGGCCGGCGCGATGCGCGACTACGTCGACGCGGTCAACCTGACCGACAACCAGCGCGGCCTTGGGCGCATGTCGGCGCTGGGCGCCGGGATCATCCTGCGCCAGATCGGGATCGAGCCGATCGTCCAGATGACCTGCCAGCACCGCAACCGGATCGCGCTGCAGGCCGACCTGCTCAGCGGCGTGGCCTGCGGCATTGCCAACTTCCTGTGCATGACCGGCGACCACCCCAAGATCGGCGACCACCCCGACGCCAAGAATGTGCTGGACCTGAACTCGTTCCAGCTGATCCGGATGCTGCGGGCCATGCGCGACGAGGGCCGCTTCCAGTCCGGCACGCCGCTGGTCGAGGCCCCGCGCTTCTTCCTCGGCGGCGTCTCCAACCCGAACATCGAGCGGATCGCCCGGCTCGAGAGGAAGATCCAGAGCGGCGCCGAGTTCATCCAGACCCAGATCATCTTCGACATCGAGCGCTTCAGGCAGTGGATGGCCGACGCGCGCGCGGCCGGGCTGCACCAGCAGGCCCACATCCTCGGCGGGGTCATGGTGATCCGCTCGGCCAAGTCGGCCCACTTTTTGCGCGACCACCTGCCCGGCTCGCGCGTGCCCGACTGGGTGCTCGAGCGCATGGATCGCGCCGACAACCCCGAGCAGGAGGGCATCCGCATCGCCGCGGAGATCGCCGAGGAGATGCTCGCGATCGAGGGCGTGCGCGGCATCCACGTGATGTCGGTCGGCTGGACCAAGGCGATCCCGCTGGTGGTCGAGGCCGCCGGGCTGCTGCCGCGCCCGCCCGCGCCGGAGGAGCCGGCCGGCTGAGGGCGGCGCCGGGCCTGGAGTGACAGGGTGACAAGGTGACAGGGTGATGTTCAACATTCAGCGTTCAACGTTCAACGTTCGACGTTCAACGTTCATTTCTGTGCTGGGAGGAACGTGATGGACGTCATGAAGTTCGGGGTCGTCTCCGTCAGCGAGGTCGCGCGCCTGCGCGAGATGGCGCGGATCGTCAACGAGGCCCACCAGAATGGCCAGGCGCTGGTCGTCGTCTGCGCCGCGATCGCCGGGATCACCGACAGGCTGATCGGCGCGGCCCGCGGCGCCGCGACCGGCGACGACACCGCCGTCGAGGAGGCCCGCCGCGAGCTGTGGAGCCGCCACCGCGCCCTGGCCGAGAAGCTGGTCGCCGACGACTGGGAGCGCGAGGTGCTGTACCGCGAGTGGGCCGCGCTGCTCAAGACCTTCGACCGCTTCACCCGCTCGATCGCGACGCTGGGCGAGCACTCGCCGCGCAGCATCGACGCGGTCGCGGCGCTGGGCGAGCGCTTCGCCACGCTGATGGTCGCGACAGTGCTGCGGCAGTCCGGCGTCTCGGCCCGCACGATCGACGCCACCGACCTGATCGTCACCGACAACCACTACGGCCAGGCCTGGCCCTACGCCGAGGAGTCGTCCGAGCGCATCCGGACGCGCCTCGCGCCGATGATCAAGGCGCGGATCGTGCCGGTGATCACCGGCTACATCGGCGCGACGCGCGAGGGGGTTGTCACCACGCTCGGGCGCGGCGGCGGCGACTACTCGGCCACGCTGATCGGCGCGGCGCTGGGCGCCGAGGAGGTCTGCATCTGGACTGACGTCGACGGTATTCTGACGGCCGACCCCAAGATCGTGCCCGAGGCGCGCACGCTGGCCGAGCTGTCCTACGTGGAGGCGGCCGAGATCGCCACGTTCGGCGCCGAGGTGCTGCACCCGCGCACGCTAGCGCCGGTGGCCGAGCAGGGCATCCCCCTGCGCATCCGCAACGTCCTGCGGCCCAATCGCCCAGGCACGCGCGTGGTCGCCAGCCCGCAGCCGACCACGCACGCCGCCCGCACGATCATCTCGGCGCGCGCGCTGAGCTTGCTGAGCCTGACCGCCAGCGGCGCCAGCGCCGGCTGGACGCCCGACCTGGCGGCGCGGGCGCTCGCGCGCATGTCCGAGGCCGGGGTCGAGATCTTGAGCTTCGCCCAGAGCTTCAGCGAGCGCAGCCTGACCCTGACGGTGCGCGGCATCGACGCCGCCTTCGCGCGTGACAGCCTGCGGGCGACCTTCGCGCGCGAGCTCGAGGCCGGCAGCCTGCGCGAGATCACGCTGACAGGGCCGATCGCGCTCGTGGCGGTGATCAGCGCGCCCGGCGGCGATGGCCTGGCGCCGCGCACGCTGGCCTCGCTCGGCCGCGCCGGGGCGCACGTGCTCGCGCTGGCCCAGGGCACCGCCTCGTACCATATCTCGTTCATCCTGCCCGAGGCCGAGGTGGACGCGGTGGTGACAGCCCTCCACCGCGACCTGGGCCTGGCCGCGCAGTAGTCCGGCCAGCGATATCACAGGCAGCGTGGCGCGCGGGCCGCGCGGCCCGCAGGGGGCCGGAAGAAATACTGTATAATTGGCGCGCAGCCCGCGCACTCGATCGACTACCGAATATCGTCCCATGACTATGCGCCAAGCCGCTACAGCACCATCGCCAGCCCTGCCCACGCTGCGCCGGCATGCCCTGCCGGACGCGCTGCTCGTCGTGGGGCTGCTGCTGCTACTGCTCGGCGTGAGCGCTCGCGCGCCGACGAATCTCTTCTCTAGGCCCGGCGCGCGCTCGCGCGTGGCGCTCGTTCGGCCGATCGCCCTTGCGCGCGAGAGCCACACCCGGCCGGCGCGCAAGCGCATCCCCTATCGCTCGCCCCTCCAGGTCTACCCTGTGCCTCGGCCGGATATGTTCGACCTGCCAAGCACGCGATCCGTGATCGAAGCGCCCCCGCGCGGCGCCGCCCCGTCGCACCCGCCGCTGCCCCCGCGAACCTTCATCAGCCTGCCCCTGGCGCTGCCGCTCTACGCCTGGCTCGACAGCCTGGTCGATCGCGCGCGCGGCCCGCCGCGCTGACAAGCTCCCAGATCTCAACTCCGCGGATCTCGCAGGCTGTCTGAAGAGCATCGAGCGCGATGGCGCAGCCGCTCGCTCAGACGACCTCTATGATAGTGTGTGCAAAGCACTTTGGGGGGCCGCGCCCTCCAGCTGGCCTGAGCGCGACCGCAGGCCTAAGGTGCTTGCCCACGCCGCGGGATGAGGAGCGTGCCTACGACGACCGATCGAACTAAGGCAAGGTTCGGGACGTTCGTGCCGGGTTTGGGCTGCTGCGATCGGTTCTGTGGTTCTGCGGTTCTATGGTTCTGCATGCAGTTCCGTGACCACAGCACCACAGAACCGCAGAACGAGCTGGCGACAACCCGCCACGCATTTCTGGAAGGCTGTACTAGCATATCGGCTTCAAGGAGGGAATCATGACTCGCAAGGTCATTCTGATCACGATCTGCCTGGTCGTGCTGCTGGCCGGCTGCGGCCAGGCCGCGCCCCAGGCGCCTGCCGCCACATCCGCACCGGCCGCGCAGGCCCCGACGGCCGCGCCCGCCGCGCCGGACGGCGCGATCTCGTTCATGGTCTTCGGCGATCCGGCCGAGAAGGCCGCCTACGCGACCCTGGT
Organism: Candidatus Ribeiella danica; assembly: GCA_016717335.1. Lineage (GTDB taxonomy): Bacteria > Chloroflexota > Chloroflexia > Chloroflexales > Roseiflexaceae > Ribeiella > Ribeiella danica. Next base: position 340,174 of record JADKFS010000018.1, on the reverse strand, counting down.
GGACGCCTTCAAGCAGCGAAACCCCCAGATCGACGTTCAGCTGGTCCACATCCCCGCCCAGGGCGACTACCTCACGCGGCTGGGGGCCGACTTCGCCGCCGGCACGCCCGCCGATATCATCCTGGTGAACTACCGCCGCTTTGCCGGCTTCGCCGTGAAGGGCGCGCTCGAGCCGCTAGGCCCCTACCTCGCCAAGAGCAGCGTGGTCAGCGAGGGCGACTTCTACCAGGAGGCGATCAAAGCGTTCTACTGGAACGGCACGCTGACCTGCATCCCGCAGAACGTCTCCAGCCTGGTGGTGTACTACAACAAAAACCTGTTCGACCAGGCCGGCGTCGCGTACCCGCAGGCCGGCTGGAGCTGGGACGACTTCCTCAAGGCCGCGCAGGCGCTGACGAAGGACACCAACGGCGACGGCGCGACCGACCAGTACGGCGTCGGCACCGAGCTGGAGGCGATCCGGCTGGCGCCGTTCGTCTGGCAGAACGGCGGCGAGATCGTCGACGATCCCGCCAAGCCGACCCGGCTGGCGCTCGACACGCCGGCGGCGACCGAGGCGTTCCAGTGGTTCGTCGACCTGCAGGTCAAGCACCACGTCGCGCCGGACGCCACCCAGGACCAGGCCGAAGATAGCGAGAGCCGGTTCATGAATGGGCGCCTGGGCATGCTGCTCAACAGCCGGCGCGGCGTGCCGACCTACCGCGAGATCAAAGGCTTCGAGTGGGATGTTGGGCCGCTGCCGCAGGGCAAGCAGCCGGTGACGATCCTGCACTCCGACGCCTACTGTATGACCGCCGCCAGCAAGAACAAGCCGGCCGCGTGGGCGTTCGTAGAGTTCGCCAACAGCGCCGAGGGCCAGACGATCATCGCCAAGACCGGCCGCACCGTGCCCTCCCTGAAGGCGGTGGCAAACTCGCCCGCGTTCCTCGACTCGAACAGCCTCCCCAAGAGCAGCCAGGTGTTCCTCGACGTCATCCCGCACATTCGCAGCCTGCCGACGATGGCGGCCTGGGCGGACATCGAGGAGGTGCTGACCGAGGAGCTGCAGCGCGCGTTCTACGGCCAGGCGCCCGTCTCCGAGGCGATCAGCGCCGCGGCGACCAACAGCGCCCCGTTCTTCTCGCGCTAGGGCGCTCTCGTGCGCGGGGGGCTGCGCGCCCCCCGCGCGGTGGGATGTATGCAGGCCGTGCTCGGAGTGGCGATAGGCAATCGCCACGATGCTTGCAGCTGGTATCGCATCATTTGCCGGAGGGGGGCCGGGGGAACCGGCGTGGGTTCCCCCGGGCGGGGGGCCGGGGCGCAGCGCCCCGAATCATCAAAGACGCAACCCTTGCTTTTCTTTGTAAAGAGTGTTAAATTGCCCGGCCACAACTCACCGCTCCCGCAGCGACGATGAGCTGCGTTTTTCTCCATCGCCCTTTTCCCGAGGCACCGCCTTGCCAATTTAGCCCACTGGTATGGCCGCCTCACTGCCCGAAAAAGGAGGTGACGTCTCCAGCAACTACCTGGCCTCGCAAGAACCGTAAGCTACCCATGAAAAAGGAGATTAACGATGGCTCGGTCCTTCCTGTCGCATGCTCGACCCGCGGTCATGCTACTCGCCGCGCTCACCCTGGCGCTCGTCAGCGTCGCCACGGCCGGCGCAGCATCGCCGTTCGCCGACCAGCACTCCTGGGTGATCGACCACGCCTCTGGCCGCGCCTACCGCGTGGCGCACAACAGTCACGTCGGCAACTACGCCTCCACCAGCCCGACCGGGCTCAGCCCCGCCACGATCAAGAGCGTCTATAGCTTCTCAACCAGCAGCACGGCCGGCGCCGGCAAGACGATCGCGATCGTCGACGCCTACGACGACCCGACCGCCGAGAGCGACCTGAACGTCTTCAGCTCGCAGTACGGCCTGCCGGCCTGCACCACCGCCAACGGCTGCTTCAAGAAGGTCAACCAGACCGGCGGCACGAGCTACCCACGCAAGGACAGCGGATGGGCGCTCGAGATCTCGCTCGACGTCCAGTGGGCCCACGCGATCGCGCCGGGCGCGAAGATCCTGCTCGTCGAAGCCAAGACTAACTCCTTCACCAATCTGCTCGCGGCCGAAGACTACGCCAAGACCCACGCCCAGTACGTCTCGAACTCTTGGGGCGGCAGCGAGTTCAGCGGCGAGTCGTCTTACGACTCGCGCTTCGTCCAGTCGGGCGTGAGCTTCTTCGTCTCGGCTGGCGACGCCGGTCTACCAGCAGAGTACCCCTCCGCATCGCCCAACGTGATCTCGGTTGGCGGCACGACTCTGCACTTCAGCGGCAGCACATTCTCGAGCGAGACCGGCTGGAGCAGCGGCGGCGGCGGCTGCAGCGCCTACGAGACGGCGGCGTCGGCCCAGTCGAGCTTCAGCGGCTATGGGCAGGCCGGCTGCGGCGGCAAGCGCGCTACGCCGGATGTCTCGCTCGACGGCGACCCGGCCTCGGGCGTGTCCGTCTACGACAGCACGCTCTACCAGGGGCAGGGCGGCTGGTTTTCCGTCGGCGGAACGAGCGCCAGCTCGCCGATGTGGGCCGCGCGTGCAGCTGTCGCGGGCACTGTCGTCAACTCCGCCTACGTCTACGGCAGCAGCATCACCTATCGCGACATCACCTCGGGCAACAACGGCGCGGCGTGCAAGATCGGCTACGACCTCTGCACTGGCCGCGGCAGCTGGGTCGGCGCAACTCCCTAGCGGCACGCTATGGACCCCACCCTCTGCCCCTGCTAGGGGCGGTGGAACGCTGTTCGGGAAGGCGGTTGCGGCGAAGCCGCAACCGCCTTCCCGAATTATGAACCCCCTCTCCCTTTGGGAGAGGGGGTAGGGGGTGAGGCCCGCCAGCGCACCTGCATGCGTTCTGCAAAGAACCTACCCCGAAAGGGGCGGGGGCGCCGCGCCTGCGGAAATGTACCTACCGTCGGCGGATGCGTACCCGGCCACAAGCATGTATACTAATCCAAGCTAACTGTCCAGAAAGGGAGAAAGGGCTCTGAATGGAAGCCACCCTTGCCCCGCCGCGGCCGGCCGGCCGCGTGAGCCGGCGCGCCGCGCTGCGCGCCGTCGCGATCGGCGCGGTGTTCGCGCTGGCGCTGCTGCTGCGCGTTCGGGCGGCCTACATGCTGCCCGCCGACTACGACGAGGACGACTACCTGCGCGCCGGCCAGCTCTACGCCCAGCATATCGCGGCCGGCGATATCGCCGGCGTCGCCGACGAGCGCGAGAACTACGAGCACCCGCCGCTGACCAAGCTGGCCTTCGGCGCGGTGCTGGCCCTCACGCAGCCGCCCGAGTCCTACGCGACCCCGGTGGAGGCCGGCACCGGATCGACGCAGACGGCGCCGCGCGTCGCCGCGCAGGCCCGCCCGCTGCGGATCTTCGGCGCGGTCGTCGGGGCGCTCACCGCCGGGCTGGTGGCGCTTGTCAGCCCGCTGGCCGGCCTGCTGGTGGCGCTGAACTCCTGGCATATCAAGTACACCTCGCAGGCCATGCTCGAGGCGCTGCCGTGCTTCTTCGCCACGCTCACGCTGCTCATGCTGCGGCGCTCGCGGCGCAGCGGCGACGGCTGGTGGTGGGCCGCTGCGGCCGCGCTCGGCGTCACGGCGGCGGGCAAGTACCTCTACGCCGCCGGCGGCTTCGCGGCGCTGATCTGGATGCTCTGGCGCGGCCAACAGCGGACAAACAACGTTCAAACGTTTGAACGTTCGAGCGCTCGAACGTTCCGGCTGTGGCCCTTGGTCGCGGCCTGGGGCCTTGTCGCGCTGCTGTTCTTCTACGCCGCCGACCCGGCGCTCTGGCCCGACCCGGTCGGCCGGCTGCGCGAGTCGATCGCCTTCAACATCGGCTACACCACCGGCGCGCAGGTCCAGCAGACCGGCTTCGGCTGGGCCTACCAGCTGGCCTGGCTCTCGGGCGCGGTCCCCTGGCACCCCGGCATCGCGCCGCTGCTGCTCGACGGGCTGTTCGCGCTGTTCGCCGTGCTGGCCTGGCGCGGGATGTGGCGCGAGGAGCGGCTGGTGTCGATCTGGTTCGTCGTCAACCTGGTGTTCCTGCTGTTCTGGCCGACCAAGTGGCCGCAGTACGTGCTGGCGCTGACGGTGCCGATCTCGCTTGGCGCGGCCTACTGGCTGCGCGAGCGCGTGCCGGGCCTGCCGGCGCGCGCGCGGGCGCTGCGCGCCCGGATCGCCGGCGTGCGCAGGTTCGAGCGCGGCGCGCTGCTCTGGCTGCTGCCCACGCTGCTGCTGTTCGGGCTGATCGTGCTCTACCCGCTGCTGCTGCAGACTGGGCTGGCGATGACGCAGTTCGGCGTCAAGAACCTGCGCGGCGGCGCGACCGGCCTGTGGATCTCGGTCCTGCGCGGGCTGGTCGGGCTGCCGCCGGCCGGCGCTAACGCCCCGGCCTACACCGGGCTGGGCGGGCTGACCTCGGTGTTCGGCTGGCCCGACTTCCCGGCGGTGCTGCGCTTCAACGTGCTGTGGGTCGTGGTGACGATGGCGCTGGCGACCGCGCTGGGCCTCTGGCTGGCGACGCTGCTGCAGCGCCGCGGGCTGCGCGGCCGCGCGGCCTGGCGGCTGCTGTTCATCCTGCCGTGGGCCTTCCCCGAGTTCGTCAGCGCGCTGATCTTCAACACGCTGTTCGACGACCTGTTCGGCCCGATCAACACCCTGACGGGCAGGCAGACCAGCTGGCTGGACGACACCGCGCCGGTGCTCGACGTGGCCGGCTTCGTCCGGCCGCTGGTCGACCGGCTGGCCGCCTGGCACCTCGCGCCATTCAGCGAGACGCTCAACTTTCTGGCGAGCGGGCTGACCGCCACCAAGGGGTTCTGGGTGCTGGTGCTGCTCAGCGTCTGGGTCAGCTTCCCGTTCATGATGCTGATCGGCATCGCGGCGCTGCGCGCGGTGCCTGCCGAGGTCTACGACGCCGCGCGGGTCGACGGCGCCGAGGGCTGGACGCTCTGGCGCGCGATCACCTGGCCGCTGATCCGCCCGACCGTGCTGGCCGGCGTGCTGCTGCGCGGCATCCTGCTGTTCAACGCCTTCCACATCCCGCTCATGCTGGTGAGCGACCCCCAGCGCCCCGGCGTCGTCACGCTGGCGATGGTCGGCTACTTCGTGCTGCGCTACGACTCGGACTACACCTTCGCGGCGCTGATCAACAGCGTCGTGCTTGGGCTGGCGATCGTGCTGATCTGGCTGTACAACCGGCAGACCAGGGTGGTCGAGGGGGTCGAATATGTCTAACCGGCCGATGAACCTGCGCCAGCAGGTCGTCACGCAGCTCTGCCTGGCGCTGGCCGGGCTGTTCGTGGTCCTGCCGATCCTCTGGATTGTTCGCCTGGCGTTCGACGGCTCGATCGACACGCGGCCGCAGGACGCGTCGTTCCTGCCGCACCAGTGGACCCTGGCCAACTTCGCGCGCGCCTGGACCGCGCCGACCTCGAACTATTCGTTTCTGCACCTGGCCGGCAACAGCCTGCTGGTGGCCGGCAGCACCGCGCTGATCGCGCTGGTCTTCGGCGCGACCGCCGCCTACGCCTTCGCGCGCTACCGCTTCCCTGGAAGGAAGGTCGGCCTGTTCGCCACGCTGGTGCTGCTCACGCTGCCGCCGGCCGGTCTGATGGCGCCCTACTTCCTGTTCATCCTGTCGCTCGGCCTGCGCGGCTCGCTGGTGGCGCTGGTGTTCGTCTACAGCGCGATCGCGGTGCCGTTCGCGCTCTGGACCATCCGCAACGCGATCCAGAGCGTGCCGCTCGAGCAGGAGGAGGCGGCCATGCTCGAGGGCGCCTCGCGGCTGCAGATCTTCGCGCGGATCACGCTGCCGCAGATCGCCCCGGCGGTGGCGGTCGCGGTCTTCATCGCGTTCCTGCTCTCGTGGTCGGAGTTCGCGCTCGGCTGGGGCCTGATCAGCGACCCCGACCGCGTGACGCTCGCGATGGGCCTCTACACCATGCGCGGCGTCAGCTCGATCTCGTGGGGCCTCATGAGCGCGACCGCGCTGATGGTCTCGCTGCCGATCCTGGTGCTGTTCTACCTGCTGGGGCGCTACATGCTGGCCGGGCTCTCGCTCGGCGCCGCGTCCGAGTCATCATGAAATCTTCGGTTTCTTGGTCCAGCCGTGCTCTCAGGTGTTGTCTTCTTCATACGAAGCGGTTTACTCGCCTGATACCCCACCCCCGTTCCCCCTCCCCTGCCAGGGGAGGGGGATAGATTCCTGGCATCACGGTGCGGTCGCAAAGCGACCGCACCGTGGTGCCAGAAGCATACCCCCCTCTCCCGTTCTGGGAGAGGGGGCAGGGGGGAGTGGGCCAACAGCCAGGCTCATTAATAAAAGAACATCGCTCCTGTAACCACGCCTTGCGAAAAATACGGTACACTATCAGTGATCGCCGCGTCCGCGGCGCATGACTGCCTTCGCCGATGCAAAGGTGCCCTATGCAGCGTCTCACCCGGATCATCGCCCTCGGCTACATTGCGATCTGCCTGATCGCGCTGGCCGGCCGGGCGCTGGTCGGCCCGCTGGGCTACGCCCCGCTCCCGCTGATCGCCGGCCCGGCCCGCGCCCCGGTGGTCGTGACGATCTGGTACGGCTCCGAGAAGCAGGCCTGGCTTGAGGAGGCGCAGCGCCGCTTCACGGCCAGCCAGCCGACGACGGGCGGCCGGCCGATCCAGGTTCAGCTCAAGAGCCTCGGCTCGCGCGAGATGGTCGAGCGAGTCGCCAGCCAGGACTGGCGCGGCGAGACTCCGCCGACCGCCCTGAGCCCGGCCAGCGCCTTCTGGCTCGACCTGGCGAGCGTGCCGGTGGCGCGCTCGGGCGGCGACGCGCCCCGGACGCTGGCCCTGAGCCCGCTGGTGGTGATCGGCTGGCAGGACCGCGCGAAGGCGCTCTGGCCGAGCGGCCCGCGCGACTTCTGGCGCGATCTGCACGACGCGATTGCGAACCCGGGCGGCTGGAAGGCGCTCGGCGGCAGCGCGAGCTGGGGGCTGGTCAAGCTCGGCCACACCTCGCCGCTCAAGTCGAACAGCGGCGCGCAGGCGCTGATGATGATGGCCTACGGCTTCTACGGCAAGAGCGCCGGCCTGAGCGCCGCTGATATCGCCAACCCGGAGTTCGCGCAGTGGCTGCGCGAGATCGAGAGCGGCGTCGCAAGCTTTGGCGACAGCAGCGCCGCGCTGATGACCGATATCGTCAACAAGGGCGCCAGCCAGTACGACTTCGCGATCGTCTACGAGAACCTGGCGATCGAGAGTATGGACGCCGCGCGAAGCCGCCAGGGCCAGCCGCTGCAGGTCTTCTACCCGCCCGCGGCGATGCTGAGCGACCACCCCTTCGCGACGCTCGAAGGCGCCTGGGTCAAGCCCGAGGAGCGCGCCGCGGCCGGCCAGTTCCGCGACTTCCTGCTGTCGCGCCCGATCCAGGAGCTGGCGCTGCGCTACGGCTTCCGCCCGGTCGACCAGGGCGTGGCGGTGACATCGCCAGACCCGGCCAACCCGTTCAACAAGTATGCTGCGAACGGCGTGCAGGTGGCGCTCGCCGGCCAGGGCGACCCGCCGCCCGCAGACGCCACCAGGGCGCTGCTGGAGCTGTGGCGCATGAAGATCGGACGATAGCGTTCGAACGCTCGAACGTCGAAACGTTTCACGGAGCAACGCATGGTCACCTCAACCCCCGCCTATGCCTTCGCCGCGCGCCGGCCGCTGGCGCTGCTCGTGCTGGTCGTCGCAGTCGTCGCCGGCCTGACAATCGCGCTGTGGCTGCTGCCGCTTGGCCTGCTCGCCTACGCCGCGATGGTGTTTCTGTCCGCGCGCGACCCGCAGCTGCTGGCGCTATCGCAGCAGCCGGCCCGGCCGCGCCTCTCCAGCCAGACCTTCCGCTCGCAGCTCGACGCGATCGAGCGCACCCAGGCCGAGATCGGCCGCAGCGTCTCGCAGGCCGGCGGCGCGCTGGGGCGGCTGCTCGCGCCGATCGGCGACCAGGCGCGCGAGCTGGTGCGCGAGGCCTACACGCTGTGCGACAAGGGCCAGGTGATCGAGACCTACCTGCGCACCACCAACCAGCGCGCGCTGCAGGATCAGATTAACGCGCTCGACCTGCGGCTGGCCGCGACCCAGGACACCTACACTCGCCAGCAGCTGCAGGAGACCCGCCAGGCGCTGATCGAGCGGCAGAGCAACGCGCGCGATCTGGAGACCTACATCGGGCGCATCCTGGCGCAGCTCCAGAACATCTCGGCCAACCTCGACAATGTCCTGGCCGAGACGGTGCGCCTGCGCACCGCCGACGCCGTCAGCGCCGACACGGCCACGAACCAGGTCGCGCAGCGCCTCAGCGACCTCAAGGCCGACATGGACGCGTTCCAGCAGGTGCTCGACACCGCGCTCACGCAGACGGCCGCGCCGTAGGCGTTGGCCTCCGGCCAGGTGTTTGTTGCGGGGCGCTGCGCCCCCGGCCCGCCGCCCGGGGAAACCCGCGCCGGTTCAGGCGGCTCTGCCAAGTGCTTTCCGGGGCGCTGCGCCCCCGGCCCCCGCCCGGGGAAACCCGCGCCGGTTCCCCCGGCCCCCCTCCGGCAAATGATGGCGTACCAGATGCAAGTGTCGTGGCGGATGCCCAGTACCCTTCGTTGGGCGCAAGTTGCAACCCGCCGTGCCTGGATTCAGCTGGGCATGCACATCAAGTATCGCAACAGAGAGGGCATCTTTTTGGGGCCCAGGGGCAAGGCCCCGGCCGGGGGGCGCGCAGCCCCCGCGCTGGTGCGATCGCACAAAGTTAGTGTATACTCCGTTGGCAGCGAAACGACACGTATCGCCAGCAGCAAGGCTGCGGTGTCACTACCGGGTCAGCCCCAAGGTCAAAGATAGAGGTGCGGCGCTACGCGACGAGCGTGCGCCGTGCGAAGACGAGCGGAAGCAACATCTATGAGCGACGCACAGACATGGGCCAGTTCGGGGCCGCGCGCGCCGGCGCCAGAGACCGCCCCCAATCGGAAGCACAAGATCGAGGCCAGGAACTTCAACTTCTACTATGGGTCGTTTCAGGCCCTGCACGATGTGACGATGCGCATGCTCGACCGCACGATCACCGCGATCATCGGGCCGTCGGGCTGCGGCAAGTCGACCTTCCTGCGCGCGATTAATCGGATGCACGACCAGACCCCCGGCAGCCGCGCCGAGGGGGCGATCTTGCTCGACGATAAGAATATCTACAGCCCGGAGATCGACGCGGTGGGGCTGCGCCGCCGCGTCGGCATGGTCTTCCAGCGGCCGAATGTCTTCGCCAAGTCGATCTTCGACAACGTCGCCTTCGGGCTGCGCGTGGCCGGCGAGAGCAACCGCCGGCAGATCGGCGAGCGCGTCGAGCAGGCGCTGCGCCAGGCCGCGCTGTGGGACGAGGTGAAGGACAAGCTCGGCCAGTCGGCCTTTAGCCTCTCGGGCGGGCAGCAGCAGCGCCTGTGCATCGCTCGGGCGGTGGCGGTGCGGCCGGAGGTGCTGCTGATGGACGAGCCCTGCTCGGCGCTCGACCCGGTCGCGACGCTCAAGGTCGAGGAGCTGATGCTCGAGCTGCGGCGCGAGTACGCGATTGTGATCGTGACGCACAACATGCAGCAGGCCGCCCGCGCCTCCGACGAGACCGCCTTTATGTTGATGGACTCGACCACGCGCGCCGGGCAGCTGGTCGAGTTCGGCCCGACCAACCAGATCTTCACCCGGCCGCGCGATAAGCGCACCGAGGACTACGTCACCGGCCGCTTCGGCTGACGCTCGTACAGGCGCGCCACCCCGCTTCCTCTCCCCCTTGCTAGACCCCACGCCCCGCCGGATTCTTGGCCTCCAGGTCGCACCTGGAGGCCAAAAAGACACCCCCTCTCCCGGCCGGGAGAGGGGGTGAGGGCGAACAACACCAGCCACACCCTATTACTCCAGCAGATCGCCAAGCCGGCTGGCCAGGCGGTCGCCGTAGTGCGCGACCAGCATCCGGCGCGTCTCGCTGCGCGCGCGCTGGTACGCGTCGCTGGCCATGCGGCTGTCCAGCACGGCGACGCGGCGCTGGGTCTCGCGCACGTTCGCCTCGCTGATCGCGGCCTCGAGCGCCGCGCAGGTCTGATCGAGCTCGGGCAGCCGCTCGTGCGCGAAGTCCAGGGTGGCCGAGCTGATCGAGAGCGCGGCCTGCAGCCGCCGTAGGTCGGTCAGCAGCTCGGCCGGCGAGCTATTCACCTCGGCCTCACCGCGCGAGAGCGCCTGGACCTCGGGGGCGCTGGCGCTGCCATAGTGCCGGGCGAGCTGCCCGAGGATGCGCTTGTAGAGCCTGCGGCCGGCGATCTCCGAGTCCCAGCGCCGCGCGAGCGCCGCCCGCCACGCGCTGACAGCCTGCTCGCTCTTCATATAGCTAGTCTCAAGCTCCTGGTGAGTCGGGCGGTGCACTGCCAGGATGTCGTCTGCAAAAGGAAGCTCTTCTCGCAGCTGTTCGAGGGTGGCGATCAGGCGCTGCGACTCCGCGAGGGCGTCCGTCGGGAGCAGCCGTGTGGTCATGACCGGGGTCTCCTCAGTCCAAAGGATAGGTTGTGGCCTCCATCATAGCCTCCTGTGGAAACCAAGTCTATAGTACTTGTGTCGCGTCGAACCCTGGGACGCGCGCCTCATGGTATCGCTCTTGCAAGGAGCATACCGCTCTGGTCGTGGAGCCGAAGGGCGAGCGGCCAAGGCAACATCCGCTTCGTCGTTGATCGTTGGTTCGCAGCAGCAACGGACATCGAGAAAGCGTGCCAGTGTAGTTGACCGGGGAATGAGGAGGTGCTCATGTCTATACATCGAGTCCGTCTGCTTGCCGCAGCCATGCTGCTGGCGCTCGCGCTGGCCGGCTGCAGCCGAAATGATACGAGTGGACTATCAGACCAGCCGAGCGCCGCGCCCGAGCGCTCGACCAGCGCGGCAGCACGGGGTGCGCCCGGCGCCGAGCCGACCGCCAAGCCGGCAGGCGATGTTGCGCCGGTGTCGCTCCAGCAGTCCACGCCGATCCCGCAGAGCGCTCAGCAAGGGCTGGATGCCGAGGAGCAGATCGTGGCGAACGTCTACGACCGGGCCGCCCCGGCGGTAGTGCGGATCACCACCGGCCAGGGGCTCGGCTCGGGCTACTTGATCGATAAGGACGGCCATATCATCACCAACAACCACGTGATTGCCGATAGCCAGAACGGCCAGGTGCGCGTGGCGTTCACCGGCCTGTTCGAGACGGTCGGCCAGGTCGTCGGCGCCGACGCGGACGCCGACGTCGCGGTCGTCAAGGTCGACCAGCTGCCCCAGGATGTGGCGCCGGTCGAGCTGGGCGACTCGAGCCAGATCCGCGTCGGCCAGCGCACGATCGCGATCGGCAACCCGCTCGGCCAGGATCGCACGGTGACGACCGGCATCGTCAGCGCGCTTGGCCGGACGATCACCGAGGGCGATGGACAGCAGGGCCCGGCCTTCTCGATCGGCGGCGCGATCCAGACCGACGCGGCGATCAATCCGGGCAACTCGGGCGGGCCGCTGCTCGACTCGGGCGGGCGCGTGATCGGTATGAACACGGTGATCCTGTCGCAGAGCGGCACCAGCTCCGGCATCGGGTTCGCCGTGCCGGTCAACCTGATCAAAAAAGTCGCGACGGCGCTGATCGAGCAGGGCCACTACGACCACCCCTACCTCGGGGTCGGGCTGAAGACGGTGACGACGCTGGATGCCCAGCAGAACAATCTGCCGAGCGCGGGCGTCTTGATTGAGTCGAATCAGGATGGTCCGGTCGCCCAGGCCGGCCTCAAGGGCCAGGCGGTCCTGACGGCGATCAACGGCACGCCGATGACCTCCGAGGAGGATGTGATCACGTTCCTGGAGCTGAACAGCAAGCCTGGCGATACAGTCACTCTGACGCTCGTCGGCAGCGATGGGAAGCAGCACGATCTGCAGGTGCAGCTGGGCTCGCGGCCGCGCGCCGAGAATGGTCAGTAGGGGTCATCCGACAGATCAGTCGGCAGCGTCGTCTGGCACGCCTGGCAGCCCGGCTGACACGACGGGCGGCGCCGCGCGATAGTATAGAAGCGCGATTTTGCCGATGAGAGAGCCTTGCGCCGCGTTGCCTCGCGCGAGCGGCGATCGTGAGCATCGACGGAGCATTCAAGCGTAGACCAGTCGGGCGATTGCGTGTATGGTTAAAACCAAGTTAATGCAGCAGCCGGCGCGACACCCAGCGCCGCCGCCATCAGATCGACATCGCGCCGGCGCTGCAGCCGTACTACCCAGAAGGAGCATGCAATGAACCGCCTGACACTCTCCAAAACGCTGGTCTGGGCCGGGATCCTCCTCGTGCTCGCCGTCGGTCTGATCCACCTGGTCGAGGCGCCGGAGAACTACGAGGAGTCGGCCTACAAGGGCATCCTGTTCTTCCTGAACGCCGCCGGAGCGCTGGTCGCGGCGGCTGGGATCTATCGGCGCTCGCGGCTGGGGTGGTCGCTCGGCCAGTTCATCGCCGCCGGGTCGCTGGTCGGCTATGCCATCAGCCGCACGGTCGGGCTGCCCGGGCTCGAGGTCGACGACGAGTGGTTCGAGCCGATCGGCGTCGCCTCGATGATCGCCGAGGGGCTGTTTGTCCTCCTGTACACCTATGTGATGGTCGGCCAGTCGCGCCTGCCCGCGCCGCCGCGCGAGGCGCCGGCGCGCAGCTCGCTGCCGTCGCGCGGCCACTAGTCGCTCAGGAGATTCTTCGCAGGTGCCGGGGTTTTGGCTTCGCCAAAACCCCGGCACCTGCGAGTTTTTGCCTCCCGCGCCCGGCAGCGGGCCGGCCACGAACGAATTATTTGTGCAAATAAGTGCTATAATGAATCCCCGGCGCACAGCCGTAGTCGGTCCCACCAACATAACGGCTTGCGCATTTACATCGAAGGTAGATAGGCCATGACGGCCAGCAGAGAAGGGTGTCAGCGTGCTGGTCGGGCCCTGCCCGAAGCGCCTTGACACCTTTTGATCTGTCAGCCTTGTATTTGCATCCGTGGAGTCAGGACAATGAGCGCCATCCAACCTCAGGCAAGCCCGCCTGGTGCGAGCACACTCGACCGACCGCCGATCGTCAACGACTTTGCGATCGTCGCGGCGACCGTCAACGGCTCGGGCAGCCAAACAGCCAACAACACCCTCATCCGCGCGATCTTCAAGATGGGTGTTCCTGTCAGCGGCAAGAATCTGTTCCCCTCGAATATCGCCGGCCTGCCGACCTGGTACACCATCCGAGTCAGCAAGCATGGCTATATCGCGCGGCGTGAGGGCACCGAGATCCTGGTTGCCTTCAACCCGAAGACCGCCGACGAGGACCTGGCGGCTCTGCCGTCCGGCGGCATCTGCATCTACAACGACGAGATCACGTTCGGCCGGCGCCGCGACGATGTCACCTCCTACCCGCTGCCGGTCAAGGAGCTGCTCAAGCAGGTCGGCCCGCCGCCCAAGCTGAGAGACTACGTCGCCAACATGGCCTATGTGGGCGCGCTGAGCGAGCTGCTCGGCATCGAGATGGGCGAGATCGTCGCCGCGCTGACCTATCACTTCCAGGGCAAGGCCTCGGCGGTCAAGCTCAACCTGAGCATGGTCGAGGCCGCGCGCGACTGGACCCGCGCCCACCTTTCCAAGGCCGACCCCTACCGCGTCGAGCGGATGAACCTGACCGAGGGCCAGATCCTGATCGACGGCAACTCGGCCGCCGCGCTCGGCGCGCTGGTCGGCGGTGTGTCGGTGGTGGCCTGGTACCCGATCACCCCCTCGACCAGCCTGGTCGACGCGCTGACCGAGTACGCGCCGCGGCTGCGGCTCGACCCAGAGACCGACGCACCGACCTACGCGATCGTGCAGGCCGAGGACGAGCTTGCCGCGATCGGCATGATCGTCGGCGCGGGCTGGGCCGGCGCGCGCGCGATGACCGCGACCTCGGGCCCGGGCATCTCGCTGATGACCGAGTTCGCCGGGATGGCCTACTTCGCCGAGGTGCCCGCGGTGATCTGGGATGTCCAGCGCATGGGCCCCAGCACCGGCCTGCCGACGCGCGTCTCGCAGGGCGATGTGCTGAAGACCTACTACCTCGGCCACGGCGACACCCGCAATATCTGCCTGCTGCCCGGCACGATGCAGGAGTGCTTCGAGTTCGGCTATAAGGCGTTCGATCTGGCCGAGCGGCTGCAGACGCCGGTGTTCGTGCTCAGCGACCTCGACCTCGGCATGAACAACTGGATGACCGCGCCGTTCGCGTACCCGGTCGAGCCGCTCGACCGCGGCAAGGTGCTCGACGCCGAGCAGCTCAAGCAGCTCGAGACGTGGGGGCGCTACCGGGACGTCGACGGCGACGGCATCACCTACCGCACGCTGCCCGGCAACCCGAACCCGCGCTCGGCGTTCCTGTCGCGCGGCACCGGCCACAACGAGTTCGCGGTCTACAGCGAGCGGCCGGCCGACTGGCAGAACAACCTCGACCGGCTGACCCGCAAGCACGACACCGCGCGCACGCTCGTGCCGGCGCCGATCGCCGACGAGGTCGAGGGCGCCACGATCGGCATCATCGCCTACGGCTCGACCGACGGCGCGATCCAGGAGGCGCGCGACCGCCTGCGCGCCCAGGGCGTCGAGACGAGCTACCTGCGCCTGCGCGCGCTGCCGCTCGGCCAGCAGACGCGCGACTTCGCTATGCGGTACGAGCACGTCTACGTCGTCGAGCTGAACCAGGACGGCCAGATGCACCAGCTCGTCCGGCTGCACGTGCCCGAGCGCGCGATCAACATCCGCTCGACGCGCAACAGCAACGGCCTGCCGCTGAGCGCGCGGTTCGTGGTCGAGTCGATCCTTGAGCAAGAGCGCTAGAACGTTTGAACGTTCCAACGTTCCAACGTTCGAACGTTTTCAGGAGCATACAGATGACAACCGATACCAAGCCCGCCAACGGCCGCCCGGCCAACGTCAACCGGATCGGGCTGACGCAGCAGGAGTACCGCGGTGGCGACTCGACCCTGTGCCAGGGCTGCGGCCACAACTCGATCACCAGCCAGATCATTGCCGCCGCATACGAGCTGTCGCTCCAGCCAAGCCAGATCATCAAGATGAGCGGGATCGGCTGCTCGAGCAAGACGCCGGCCTACTTCCTAAACCGCTCGCACGGCTTCAACACGCTGCACGGGCGCATGCCCTCGGTCACCACCGGCGCGGTGCTGGCGAACCGCGCCATGCAGGCGATCGGCGTCAGCGGCGACGGCGACACCGGCAGCATCGGGCTGGGCCAGTTCAAGCACATGGTGCGCCGCAACGTCCCGATGGTCTACATCGTCGAGAATAACGGCGTGTACGGCCTGACCAAGGGGCAGTTCTCGGCCACGGCCGACCTGGGCCAGACGCTCAAGTACGCCGGCACCAACCAGCTGCCGCCGATCGACGTCTGCATCGAGGCGCTGATCGCCGACTGCGGCTTCGTCGCGCGCTCGTTCGCCGGCGACGCCAAGCAGGTGCGCGAGCTGCTCAAGGCCGCGATGAGCTTCAAGGGCACGGCGGTGCTCGACATCATCAGCCCGTGCGTGACCTTCAACAACCACGACGAGTCGACCAAGAGCTACGGCTACGGCAAGGAGCACGAGGAGCGGCTGCAGGAGATCGAGTTCATCCAGCTGTACGACGAGATCGCCGTCGACTACGAGCCCGGCGCGACGCAGATCGTCAAGATGCACGACGGGCCGACGATCCGCCTGAAGAAGCTCGACCGCGACTACGACCCGACCAGCAAGTGGCACGCGCTGGAGCTGCTGGAGCAGGCGCGCGACCGGCAGGAGTTTATCACCGGGCTGCTCTACTTCAACGAGAAGCGCCAGACTCTGCCCGAGGTGATGCGCCTGACCGAGACGCCGCTGGCCTACCTGCCCGAGACGAAGCTGCGGCCCTCGCGCGAGGCCTTCGAGAAGCTGATGGGAGAGCTGTAGAGCACGACCCCACCCCCTGCCCCCTCCCCCTGGCCAGGGGAGGGGGTTTAGATTCTCGGCATCGGAGTGCGGTCGCTATGTGACCACACTCCGATGCCAGAAGAAGCCCCCGCTCACGTCCCCACGGGGGCGGGGGGCAGGAGGGTTGGAGCAATGGGCGCGCTCCTTTGTACAGTCTATCGTAGGTCCAGAGGAAACCTATCCAGCTAGCTACCGGCGGGGGCGCGCTTCTGGAGAAGAAACGCCTCGGCGCCGCAGGCGCGCGCGTAGGCCAGCGCGTGCGCGGCGGCAGCGTCGTCGCGGCCCTCCAGAAACGCTTGGACAGAGGGAAGCAGCGCCTGCACGGCCGCCGCGATCGCCGGCTTGATCCGCACGCCTGGCCGCTGCGCCGCCAGAATCGCGCCGTACAGAACCGAGCGATCGGCCTCGCGCGCCAGATCCTCCGGCGTTGCCCCAACTCGACAGGCGGGGAATGCTCGCGGGTTTGTCATGCGTATTCTCCAGATCGAATAGGATTATGGGAAGAATGGACTGCTCCGGCGTAGCTCGCCATTATAGCTGCAATCCCATCGCGCGCTTCCCGCCGCATGTGGAACGCCTATTTGCCTGAAGCCCACAAGATCGCTACAATAGCGCCCATTCGCACGCGCGATCTGGCGCCCGGACACCATGCTCCATGGCGCGGTGGTGTGCGTGCCGCTTTGTGACCTCTCACACAGCCGCCACAGTGTGGCAATAGCCGTACCGCGCATGATCGAGCAGTCGCTGAATCTATGGCGCACTGGCCTGAGCGCGCTCCTGGCCGCCGAAACCGAGCAGTCCGCGCTCGGGGCCGTGGTCACGACGGTCGCCGAGATGCTCGGTGGGCCGGCGGTCGGGGTGCTGCGCGGCCGCGCCGACTACCTGAGCAGCGTGGCGGCCTTTGGGCAGGATCGCTACGTAGCGCCGCTGTTCGTCGAGGCGCTGCTCGGCGCCGACGCGCGCATTGTGGCGCGCCAGCGGCGCCACCAGGAGCTGTTCGCGGGGCGCCGGGTCGTCACCATCCCGCTGCGCGACGAGAGCAAGGTGCTTGGCGCGGTGAGCGCGCTGCTGGGCGACAAGCACGGCGGGCACGAGTCGGCCTACATCGCGATCCTCGAGCTGGCGTTCATCCGCACAGTCCAGCGCATTCGCCGGATCGCCGAGACGCGCCTGCTCTACGAGATCAGCCTGCGCCTGGGCAGCACGCTCGACCTGCCGCAGCTCCTGCACGAGGTCGTCGCGCTGGCGGCGCACACCTTCGTGGCGACCACGAGCCGGATCTTCCTCTACGACGAGCGCGCCGGTGACCTGGTGATGACGCCCGGCCCCGAGATCCAGCCGAGCCCCGCCGCGGCATTGCGCGTCCCGCTCGAAGGCACAATCGCGGGCCGGGTCGTCCGCGAGGGCGAGCCGCTGATCTGCAACGACCAGCCTGTCGACGGCCGGCCGCTCGCCGAGATAGACGACGTTGGCGTCGCCTGCAAGCTGATCTGCGTCCCGCTCAAGCAGTCCGACCGAACGCTCGGCGCGCTGATGCTGATCAACCAGCGCGACCGGCCCGACTTCCTGGACGAAGACCTGCGGTTGCTGACCACCATCGCCGGCACGATCGCCATGATGATCGTCAACGCGCGGCTGTACCGGCGCGCCATCCGCGACGCGCTGACCGGCGCCTACAACCGCGGCGCGTTCGACAACGCGCTCTTGGAGTACTGGAACCGCTGGAAGACAACGCACGAGGGCTTCGCGCTGATCCTGCTGGACCTGGACGACTTCAAGCAGATCAACGACCACTTCGGCCACCTCACCGGCGACACCGTGCTGCAGACCGTGACGCGCCTGCTCTGGGAGACGTTGCGCGAGGACGACAACATCTACCGCTACGGCGGCGAGGAGTTCGGCATCCTGCTGGGCAACGTGACCGACCCGGCCATCGCCGCCACGATCGCCGAGCGGCTGCGCGCCGCGCTCGACCGCGAGCTGACGATTAGCAACCTGGTGACCGTCAAGATATCGGCCAGCCTGGGCGTCGCGCTGCACCCCCTGCACGGCGCGACCAGCTCGCGCGCGCTGCTCGACATGGCCGACGAAGCGGCCTACGAGGGCAAGCGCGGCGGCAAAAACCGTGTGGTGGTGGCGCCGCTGTCGCGCGTGTAAAGTCGAACCCTCACCTCCTACCCCCGCTCCCGTGCGCGGGAGCGGGGGTATCGTTTTGGCAATTCGCGTCCGACCAGCCTCGGCGGCGGCATCTCGGCAAGGGGCGCAGGGGGACGCAGCCACCCACAACATTCTCGCAACATTCTCGCAACATCGTCATGGTACACTGCGTCATGCCAGCTCTTCATCATCCGGCAATCGACGCGATCCAGCCATCCCTGAGACCAATAGTGTCGGTGTAGACACCATGCGAGCGTGTTCGAGGTAGCACTCATCTTCAGAAGGGAGCACTTCATGGCCGAGATCAGCAGCCCCGAAGCCTACTTCACGCGCGTCATCCCCGAGCAGTACGCTGCTGGGGCGATCGGCGCGCCCGCAATCGCCGAGCAGCCCGACCTGACCGCCGTCTACGAGATCACCGGCGAGGGCGGCGGCGTCTACGCGCTCCGCTGCACCGGCGGGCAGCTCGCGGCGCTGCCCGCCGACCAGGTCGCCGGGCCCGACCTGCGCACCGTGATGTCCTACGCCGATTGGCGCGTGTTCGCCGAGAGCGACGCGACCGACCAGTTCGTCGACTACGTGGTGCGCGGCAAGGTCAATATCGTGAAAGGGCTTAAGGGCACCGTGCGGCTTGAGCTGACCCGCTCGGACGGCAGTCTGTGGCAGAGCGCGACCACCTTCAATGGACACCAGGAGCCCGCCGTCACAGTCCAGATGACCAACGAAGACTATCGCGCGATGCTCGGCGGCGAGCTGAACAGCCAGATGGCCTTCTTGACCGGCAAGCTCAAGTTCGAGGGCAGCCTGCCGCTGCTGATGCAGATCGGCGCGTTGACCTCGTAGACCTGGGACGTGGGGCTTGGGGCTTGGGACGTGGGGCTTGGGGCTTGGGATTTGGGGCTTGGGATTCGTCACCTGTCACCTGTCACCTGTCACCTGTCACCTGTCACCTGTCACCTGTCACCTGTCACCTGTCACCTTGTCAATCCAGAAGGCATCCTCGACTCCAAGCTATCCAAAGCAACCAGGAGGATAGACAATGATCTCATTCACCCCCAACGACGAGCAGCAGCTCATTATCGAGACCGTCCGGCGCTACGCGAGCGAGCGGGTGCGGCCGGCCGCGCACGACGCCGACGAGAGCGGCAAGACGCCGCCCGAGCTGATCGAGACCGGCTGGGAGCTGGGCCTGCTACCGAGCGCGATCCCCGAGCCGTACGGCGGCTTCGGCGACGAGCACTCGGCGCTGACCGGCGCGCTGGCCGCCGAGGAGCTGAGCTACGGCGACCTCGCGATGGCGCTCTACCTGCTAACCCCCAACTTGTTCGGAATCCCGGTGCTGCACTGCGGCACGGAGGAGCAAAAGCAGCACTGGCTGCCGATCCTGACCGACGCGACGTTCGTGCCGGCCACCGCCGCGCTGATCGAGCCGCGCTGGGACTTCGACCCGCACACGCTCTCGACCACGGCCGAGCGCGAGATGAACGGCTATGTGCTGAACGGCCACAAGGCCTTTGTGCCGCTGGCAGCCGACGCGCAGGTCATGCTGGTCTACGCCCGCGAGAGCGGCGCGACCCAGGCGTTCATCGTCGAGAAGGGCGCTGCCGGCGTGACGGTGCTGGAGCGCGAGAAGAACATGGGCCTGCGCGCCCTGCCGACCTACGAGGTCAAGTTCGAGGACGTTCGGGTGCCGCGCGAGGCGCGCCTGGGCGGCGAGGCCGGCTGCAACACCGATCTGCTGCTGAACTACTCGCGGGTCGGGCTGGCCGCGCTGTCGATCGGCGTCGCGCGCGGCGCCTTCGAGTACGCCCGCGACTACGCCAAGACGCGCGAGACCTTCGGCCGGCCGATCGCCCAGTACCAGGCGATCGCGTTCATGCTGGCCGAGATGGCGATCGAGGTCGACTCGGCCCGCCTGATGACTTGGGAGGCCGCCTGGAAGCTCGACAAGGGCCAGGATGCGACCCAGGCCGCCTCGCTGGCCAAGCAGTACGCCGACGAGGCGGTGCTGTTCGTCACCGACCGGGCGGTGCAGGTGCTGGGCGGCCACGGCTACATCCGCGAGCACCCGGTCGAGCGCTGGCTGCGCAACGGCCGCGGCTTCACGACGTTCCTCGGTCTGGCGATGATCTAGTCGTCAGATGTCAGTCGTCAGATGTCAGTACCGACGTGTAGCAGCGAGAATCAATGCCAAGTACATCGCAAATCGGCGGCATTCTGACTACTGACTACTGACTACTGACTACTCTAAGGGAGTATAGACATGATCGATTTCGAGCTTCCCACCCCGATCGAGCGCCAGAGCCAGCTGCTCACGATGCTGGGCGAGCAGGTCATGCGGCCGGTCGCCCGCTACTACGACGAGCACGAGGGCGAGCGCCCGTGGGACTATATCAATATGATCTGGCAGACCGTGCGGGCGCAGGGCGGGCAAACCCTGGCCGCGCCGTCGGCCAGCGAGAAGAGCAGCTCTGGCGATAAGAAGCCGCGCATCCACAACCTGATGCTGATCCACACCGTCGAGGCGCTCTCATGGGGCGACGCCGGCCTGTACCTGTCGACGCCCGGCGGCGCGCTCGGCGGCGCGGCCGTCGCGGCGGCCGGCACACCCGAGCAGAAGGAGCGCTTCCTCAAGCGCTTCGCCGAGGGCGAGCCCAAGTGGGGCGCCATGGCGATGACCGAGCCGCAGGCCGGCTCCGACACCGCCTCGATCCGCACCAACGCGCGCCTGTCCGACGACGGCAAGGAGTGGATCCTCAACGGCGAGAAGATCTTCGTCACCAGCGGCCTGATGGCCGGCAAGGAGTCGAAGGGCTTCATCGTGGTCTGGGCCACCGTCGACTCGTCGGCCGGCCGCGCCGGCATGAAGTCGTTCGTGGTCGAGGCGGGCACGCCGGGCATGACCGTGGCCAAGCTGGAGCACAAGCACGGCATCCGCGCCTCCGACACCGCCGCGATCGTGTTCCAGGACTGCCGCATCCCCTACGACAACATCCTGGGCAGCGCGGAGGTGTCGCGCGAGGAGGGCCACACCGGCGGCAAGGGCTTCCGCGGCGCCATGAAGACCTTCGACGCCACCCGGCCGGCCGTGGCCGCCGGGGCGATCGGCATCACGCGCGCGACGCTCGAGTTCACCGCCAAGTACCTGAAGGACCGCGGCGTCAAGGTGCGCTACGGCGCCCCGCTGCACCAGCAGACGGCGATCGAGCGCGACCTCCTGCACATGGAGGCGCAGCACCGCGCGGCCTGGTTGCTCACGCTGCGCGCGGCCGCCAAGATGGACGCCGGCGAGGAGAACACGCTCGAGGCCTCGATGTGCAAGGTCAAGGCCGGCGCGGTGGCCAACTTCGTGGCCCAGAAGGCGGTCGAGCTGCTCGGGCCGGACGGCTACTCCTGCAAGCTGCTGGTCGAGAAGTGGATGCGCGACGCCCGCATCAACGACATTTACGAGGGCACCGGCCAGATCAACCGGCTGGTCGTGGCGCGGCGCCTGCTGGGCTACAGCAGCAAGGAGCTCCGGTAGAGGGACTTGGGGCTTGGGGCTTGGGTTCGGTAGATCAGCCCCAAATCCCTAACCCCTAGCCCCTGGCCCCGGCATGGTGGTAGAATTGGTGGCATGCGAACGATCAAGATCATGGTCACCGGCGGCGGGAGCAGCGGGCACGTCAGCCCGGCCCTGGCGATCATCAGCGTGCTGCGCGAGCTAGCGCAGGGGGCCGGCTGGCAGCCGCGCCTGCGCTACATTGGCGGGCGGCGCGGCATCGAGCGGCGGCTGGTCGAGGCGGCCGGCGTCGACTTCGTGGGGATCGCGACCGGCAAGCTGCGGCGCTACTTCGACCTGGAGAACCTGACCGACATGCTGCGCATACCGCTCGGCGTGGGGCAGGCGCTCGCGGAGGTGCGCCGCTTCCGGCCCGATGTGCTGCTCAGCACTGGCGGGTACGTCGGCGTGCCGCCGGTGGTGGCGGCCTGGTTGCAGCGCGTGCCCGTGCTGACCCACGAGCAGACTGTGCAGATCGGGCTGGCCAACCGCATCACGGCCCGCCTCGCGACGACGATCGCGCTCTCGTTCGAGAGCGCCGCGGCCGAGCTGCCGCCGCGCCTGCGCCGCAGGGCGATCGTGACCGGCAACCCCGTGCGGCCGCAGATCTTTGGCGGCGACCGGGCCGAGGCGATCCGGCTGGCCGGCTTCTCGCACGACGACGATGGCCTGCCGGTGATCTACGTGACCGGCGGCAGCCAGGGCGCGCGGATTATCAACCGGGCGGTCGAGGCGGCGCTGCCCGAGCTGCTGGCGCTGAGCCGGGTGATCCACCAGTGCGGCCAGCAGCCGGCGGGCGAGGAGCAGGACTACGACCGGCTGGCGCGCGCGTCCGCTCAGCTGCCGGCCGAGCTGCGCCGGCGCTACCATCTCACGCGCTTCGTCGGCGACGAGATCCGGCACGTCTTCGCGCTGGCCGACCTGGTGGTCGGGCGGGCCGGGGCAGGCACGCTGGCCGAGATCTGCGTGCTCGGCAAGCCGGCGCTGTACATCCCGCTGGTGCCGACCGGCGGCGACGAGCAGACCCGCAACGCCAGGGCCTGCGCGGCGGCCGGCGCGGCGACGATCATCCCGCAGGCCGAGCTGAGCGGGCCGCGCCTGGTCGCCGAGCTGGCGCCGCTGCTGGCCGACCGGCCGCGGCTCGCGGCGATGGGCCGGGCCGCAAGCACCCTCGGCAAGCCCAACGCGGCGCGCGACGTGGCGCGGGAGGTGCTGCGGCTGGCGGGTGAGTTTGAATGCGAAGACAAGGCGTGAGGCGCACATCTGATCACGTTTCACGGATGTCGATACCCGAATGTCCTATGTCGCTGGCTTTGATCTGAGGAGAGATGAGTGACTGACGCACCCAGAACGGGAATCTACCCCAGGCAGACGCTCACCGAAGGCGAGATCGCCGAGATCAGGGTATTGGCGGACGCCTGCCTGCAGCGCGACGAGCTCGACCTGCGCCTGCTCTGGGAGGTGCTGCAGTCGCGATCGGGCGAGACGGCCAACGACTTTCTGCACTACGTCGACGGCGAGCTGGTCGGCTTCCTGACGATCGAGGGCGTGGGCGACGAGGATGCCGAGGCGACCGGTATGGTCCACCCGGCGCACCGGCGCCGCGGCGTCTTCGGCGCGCTGGTCGAGGCGGCTAAATCAGAGTGCCGGCGCAACGCCACGCCGGCGATCGTCTTCTACTGCGATCGCCGCTCGCAGCCCGCCAAAGCATTCCTCGAATCGATCGGCGCGACGTACCAGTTCTCCGAGCACAAGATGCGCCTCGACACGCCCGGCGCGGCCGAGGCGCCCGCGACCGAGCTGAGCATCACGCGGGCCGGGCCGGAGGACGCGGCCGACATCGCGGCGGTCCTGGCCGAGGACATGGGTCTGCAGGCCACCGGCTTCGCCCAGCACATCGCCGACAACATGCGCCGGCCCACCTACACCTACTACATCGCGCGGCTCGGCGAGACAGCCGTGGGGACGGCCAACCTCCAGATTCTCGACCAGCGCCCGTACATCTACGGCTTCGTCGTGCGCCCCGAGTACCGCGGGCGCGGCTATGGCCGGCAGATCCTGGCGCACATGATCGCCGGCATCAGCGCCGCGCAGCCAGAGCCGGTGTTCCTGGAGGTCGAGCAGGACAACACCCCCGCGCTCGGGCTGTATCGCTCGTTCGGCTTCGAGGCAGTGGCGACGTTCGATTACTACCGCGTTAACATCTCAGAATCCGCGGATAACGCAGATTCACGCGGATAGATTACCAACATCACATTGGGAGCCATCAAAGGAGATAGTATGACCCAGCCAATCAAGAAAGTCGCCGTGATCGGCGCGGGCACGATGGGCGGCGGCATCGCGGCGCACTGCGCCAATGCCGGGCTGCAGGTGGTGCTGCTCGACATCGCGCCGACCGAGCTGACGCCCGAGGAGCAGGCCAAGGGGCTGAAGCTCGAGTCGAAAGCCGTGCGCAACCGGATCGTCACCATGCTGTTCGACCGAGTCAAGAAGGCCCGACCGGCCGCGTTCTTCACGCCCGAGCGCGCCGCGCAGGTGACGATCGGCAACCTGACCGACGACCTGGGCTTGATCGCCGACGCCGACTGGATCGTCGAGGTGATCGTCGAGCAGCTCGAGCCGAAGCGCGCGCTGATGGAGCGGATCGAGCAGACCCGCAAGCCCGGCAGCATCGTCTCCTCGAACACCAGCGGCATCCCGATCGCCGCGATCGCCCAGGGCCGCTCGGACGAGTTCCGCCAGCACTTCCTCGGCACGCACTTCTTCAACCCGCCGCGCTACATGTACCTGCTGGAGGTCATCCCGACGCCCGACACCGCGCCGGAGGTGCTGAAGGCGATCTCGGACTTCGCCTACTACGAGCTCGGCAAGGGCGTCGTCCAGGCTAAGGATCGCCCGAACTTCATCGCCAACCGGATCGGCACCTATAGCATGCAGACGCGCATCCTCTACGCGCTGGAGCACGGCTACAGCGTCGAGGAGGTCGACAGCCTGACCGGCGAGCTGATCGGCAACCCGAAGACCGGCACGTTCCGGCTGATCGACCTGGTCGGGCTCGACATCGCCAACCACGTCAGCGCCAACCCTGTACAACGCCGTGCCCGAGGACGAGGAGCGCGAGGTGTTCCGCGTCCCGCCGGCGCTCGAGCAGATGGGCAAGCAGGGCTGGCTCGGCAACAAGGCCGGCGTCGGCTTCTACAAGACTGAGAAGGGCGCGGCCGGCAAGGAGTTCTGGCCGCTGAACGTCCAGACGATGCAGCACGAGCCGGCCAAGAAGCCGCGCTTCGAGCTGGTCGGCAAGGCCCGCAAGATCGAGGACCTGCGCGAGCGGCTGCGCTTCATCGTCGACAACGCCGACGTGGACCGCGCCGGCCAGTTCCTGCGCGAGACGACGCTGCGCATCCTGGCCTATAGCGCGCGGCGCGTCCCCGAGATCAGCGACCGGATCGCGGATGTCGACAGCGCGATGCGCTGGGGCTTCGCTCAGCAGCTCGGGCCGTTCGAGACCTGGGACGCGCTGGGCGTGCGCAAGACCGTCGGCATGATGAAGGAGCACGGCCTGGCGGTGGCGCCGTGGGTCGAGCAGATGCTGGCGGGCGGCGCCGAGTCGTTCTACCAGTACGACGGCAAGCGCGTGGTCGGCGCCTACAGCCCGGCGACCAGCGCCTACGCGCCGATCGAGCGGCCGGCCGGCACGATCGTGCTGGACGACCTGCGCGCGCTGGGCAAGGAGGTCGAGCGCAACCCTAGCGCCAGCCTGATCGACCTGGGCGACGGCGTGCTGTGCCTGGAGTTCCACTCCAAGGTCAACGCGATCGACCCGCTGATCAAAGATATGGGCCGCCGCGCGCTGGAACTGCTCCAGCAGGACCAGTGGGCCGGCATGGTGATCGGCAACCAGGCCACCGACTTCGCGATCGGCGCGAACCTGGCCGTCACGATGATGGGGATCGCCAGCGGCCAGCACGAGCAGACGCGCGCGTTCATCCAGGGCACGCAGCAGCTGTTCGAAGACTTCCGGCTGTGCCCCAAGCCGATCGTCGCCGCGCCCTACGGTCGGGTGCTGGGCGGCGGGGTCGAGATCTCGCTCGCGGCGGCGCGGCGGGTCGCCTCGGCCGAGACCTACATGGGCCTGGTCGAGGTCGGGCTCGGCATCATCCCCGGCTGGGGCGGCTGCAAAGAAGTGCTGCGCCGGCGCGTCTCGCCGCACATGAAGACCCAGGGCGCCGACGCGCTGCCGTACCTGCAGCAGACCTTCGAGACGGTCGCGCTGGCGAAGGTCGGCGAGAGCGCCGAGCAGTCGCGCAGCCTGGGCTACCTCGACGACGACGACAAGATCGTGATGAACAAGGAGCAGCTGATCGGCGAGGCCAAGCAGGCCGTGCTGAATATGGTCGCCGAGGGCTACACCCCGCCGCCGCCCGGCGGCGAGCCGATCTACGCGATCGGCAAGCGCGGCATTGGCGCGATCAACGCCAGCCTGCACGCCATGCGGGTGGCCGGCTTCGCTAGCGAGCACGACGTGAAGGTCGCCAAGGCGCTCGGCTGGATCCTGTGCGGCGGCGACCTGTCGAGCCCGCAGTGGGTCACCGAGCAGTACATCCTCGACCTTGAGTGGGAGCAGAGCCTCAAGCTGGCGGTCGAGCCGAAGACCCAGGAGCGGATCATGGCCATGCTGCAGAGCGGGAAGCCGCTCCGGAATTGAGCAGACATCAGTAGTCAGATATCAGTAGTCAGTACCACGGCTTTCATTGCAGTTCAACGGTACTGACTACTGACTACTGGCTACTGGCTACTAGGAGCTACAGATATGCGAGAAGCAGTCATAGTCTCGGCGGCGCGCACCGCCGTCGGCAAGTCGGGCCGCGGGGCGCTCCGCAACGTGCACACGGTCGACCTGGCCGCGACGGCGATCAAGGCGGCGCTCGAGCGCGCGCCGGGGCTGGACCCCAAGGAGATCGAGGATGTCATCCTGGGCTGCGCGATGCCCGAGGCCGAGCAGGGGCTGAACATGGGCCGCGTGGCGGCGCTGCGGGCCGGCCTTCCGGTGGAGGTCCCCGGCCAGACGGTCAACCGCTTCTGCGCGTCGGGCCTGCAGACGATCGCGCTGGCGGCCCAGCAGATCGTCTCGGGCATGGCCGACGTGCTGGTGGCCGGCGGGTCGGAGAGCATGAGCCTGGTGCCGATGACCGGCCACCACTTCGCGCCGAACCCGACCATGGCCGACATCAACCCGGACGTCTACCTGGGCATGGGCCTGACCGCCGAGAATGTCGCGAAGAAGTACGGCGTCAGCCGCGAGGACCAGGACGCCTTCGCGCTGCGCTCGCACCAGCGCGCCGCGGCGGCGATCGAGGCCGGCAAGTTCAAAGCCGAGATCGTGCCGGTCGAGACTGAGAACGTCTGGTTCGAGGGCGGCGAGCTGCGGCGAGCGACGGCGACGTTCGACACCGACGAGGGCCCGCGCCGCGACACCAGCGCGGCCGCGCTGGCGAAGCTCAAGCCGGTGTTCGCCGCCAAGGGCACCGTCACCGCCGGCAACTCCTCGCAGACCAGCGACGGCGCGGCGGCGGTGGTGGTGATGAGCCGCGAGAGGGCCGAGGCGCTCGGCCTCAAGCCGCTGGCGCGCTTCGTCTCGTTCGCGGTCGGCGGGGTGCCGCCCGAGATCATGGGCATCGGCCCGGTCGCCGCGGTGCCGAAGGCGCTGCGGCTGGCCGGCCTGACGCTGGACCAGATCGACCTGATCGAGCTGAACGAGGCCTTCGCTGCCCAGGCGATCGCCGTGATCCGCGCGCTCGAGATGGACGAGCAGAAGGTCAACGTCAACGGCGGCGCGATCGCGCTCGGCCACCCGCTCGGCTGCTCGGGCGCCAAGCTGACCGTGCAGATCCTGCACGAGCTGCAGCGGACCGGCGGGCGCTACGGCCTGGTGACGATGTGCGTCGGCGGCGGCCAGGGCGCGGCCGGCATCATCGAGATGCTAGATTAGATCTGTCTCGCCCTCACCCCCCTGCCCCCCTCTCCCGCCGGGAGAGGGGGGTATCGTTTTGCCACGCAGGGCAAGCATCTGGCCGCCAGGAATGCCTGACCCCTGACCCCTGATTCCTACCGGTACTCGGGCAGCCACTCGCCGTGCGCGGCGAGCAGGTCGTCGACCAGCGCGCAGATCTGGTCGAGGTCCAGCTCGGCGGCGGTGTGCGGGTCGAGCATGGCGGCGTGGTAGATATGCTCGCGCCGGCCGGTCAGCGCGGCCTCGACCGTCAGCGCCTGCACGTTCACGTTGGTCTGCATCAGCGCGGCCAGCTGCGGCGGCAGCGCGCCGATCTTGGTCGGCTGCAGGCCGTTCTTGTCGACCAGGCAGGGCACCTCGACGCAGCAGCCCTGCGGCAGGTTGTCGATCAGGCCGCGGTTGGGCACGTTGCCGTAGACCACGCGCGGCGTGCCGGTCTCGATGCTGTGGATGATCAGCGAGCCGTACTCGTTCGAGCGGCGCGCGACCTGGCCGCTCTGCTGGCTCTCCCACTCCTGCCGCTGCGTCGCGGCCCGCTTCGGGTCGGTCTCCGCGAGCGCGCGCAGCTTGGCCTCCACGCGCTCCTGCTCGTAGCGGGCGAACGCGGCCGGGTCGGCGTCCTCAAGCGCGGCGCGCATCTCCTCCCAGCCGGCGATCTGCTCCTCGCAGCGCCGGATGTACTCGTCGAGCGGGATGTTGAAGCGCTCGATCAGCTCGGGCCGGTCGCGCTTGATGAACCAAGGCACGTACTCGCTGAAATGCTCGCTCGACTCGGTCACGAAGTAGCCCAGCCGGCGGAATGCCTCGTAGCGCACGCGGTTCCAGTCCGGCACGCGGCCCTCGGCGGCGACCTGGCGGATCAGCGGGTAGAGGTCCTGGCCGTCGCGCTCGAAGCGCAGGTAGAAGGCCATGTGGTTGATGCCGGCCGAGATGTAGTTGATCTGGTCGTACGGCACGCCGATGTCGCGCGCCAGCTCGGCGGCGGTGCCTTGCACGCTGTGGCACAGCCCGACGGTCTTGATCGAGCTGGCGCGGCCGATCGCCCAGCAGTTCATCGCCATCGGGTTGACGTACTGCAGGAAGGTCACGTCGGGGCACAGCTCCTCCATATCGCGGCACATATCCAGCAGCACCGGGATAGTGCGCAGGCCGCGCATGATCCCGCCGACGCCGAGCGTGTCGGCGATCGTCTGGCGCAGGCCATACTTCTTAGGGATCTCGAAGTCGGTCACGGTGCCGGGCCTGTAGCCGGCGACCTGGATCATGCAGATCGCGTAGTCGGCACCGTCGAGCGCGCGGCGGCGGTCGGTGGTGGCCTCGATCGTCGGGCGCGCCACGAAGCCGGCCGCCAGGTTGCGGGCCATGACCTCCGATGTGCTCAGCCGCTCCTGGTCGATATCGAACAGGCTGATGGTCGACTTGGCCAGCTCGGGGAAGCTGAGGATATCGCTCAGCAGGTTTTTCGCGAAGATCGTGCTGCCGGCGCCGAGGAAGGTGATCTTGGGCATCTCTCTAGCCTTTCTGCATAGGTGAGCGCTGCGCGGCCATCCGCATGCGCGGGGCGACGCGCGGGCTCCATTCTACTGCGATTTGGCTGATATTGGGGCGGCGATCAGTTTCTTCCGGGGCGCTGCGCCCCCGGCCCCCCTCCGGCACATGATTCCACCTCAATTGCGATCGTCGTGACGCACGCCCGGCACTATTCCCAAGACAGCGGGTTATATACCGTCGCGTGTGGATTCGGCCGGGCATGCACGTCAAGCGCGCAAAACGAGACAGCCGCCCGCCGGGGCACGGGGGGCGCTCAGCCCCCCGAAGCAGTGTGGAAGGCATCCCCGCCCGCCCGGGCACGGGGGGCGCGCAGCCTCCGAGACCAGCGCGCCAGCGCAACGAGTTGGCGAGCCGCGCCCAGGTATGGTATCCTCAGGCGACCGCTTAGCGATAGGATACGACGATGGGATCGACACCCCTATCATCGGCACGGCGAGACGTCTACGCGATCGATGGGGCGGCGGCCGCGCTGCTGCTGCTCGGCCTCGCGCTCGGCCGGCGCGACGCGAAGGATGGCAACAGCATCCCGCTGCCGGCGCGCATGCTCTCCTCGGCGCTGGTGCTGGCGGCGGCGCTGCGGCTGTGGCGCGGCGAGAAGCGTCCGGCCCGGCGCGACGAGGCGCGGCTGATCGCGGCCGGGATGGGCGGCGGGCTCGCGGGCGACCTGATCATGGCGCAGGTCATCCCGCTGCCGCAGCACGTGCTGTTCGGCATGCTGGCGTTCGGCGCGGGGCACGGCTTGTACATCCGGGCTCTGCTGCGCCGCATGCGGGCCGAGGCTCGCGCATCGGCCCGCGAACCCTGGCTGGCGCTGGGCGGCGCGTGGCTGGTCGCGCTGGCGGGCTGGCGGCTGCTGGTGCGCAACCCCACGGTCGGCCCGGCGCTCAACTACGGCGCGCTGGCCTACGCGCTGCTGCTCAGCTCGATGGCCGGGCTGGCTGGCGCGCGCGGCGCGCGAGATCGGCGGGGCGCGCCGGCCGCGCTCGGCGGCGCGCTGTTCCTGATCTCGGATATGATCTTGGCCAGCCGCCTGTTCCGCGGCACCGACTTCCCGCAGATCGGCGATGCGATCTGGCTGACCTACATCGCCGGCCAGGCGCTGATCGTCGAGGGGATGGGGCTGGAGGAGTGAGCATTGAGCATTCACAACCACGCACGGCGGCCGGGAGCGGCATGAAGCGATATAGAGCGACCGCGCCGCTGTTGGCCGGGCTGGTGGCGCTGGCTATCGCGGCGATCGCGCTCAATGCGTACCGCGACCTGCTCGGCCGTCCGTTCGCCGCCGACGACTACCAGTGGCTGCTGGCCGTGCGCGGCCTGAGCGCCGGGCAGGTCGTCCAGCGCGCCTTCGACGCCGGCGCGCAGAGCCACTTCTACCGCCCGCTGGTCTGGCTGCTGGTCTGGGCGCAGTGGTGGATGTTCGACCTCGAGCCGGCCGGCTACCACGTCGTCTCGCTGGCGCTGCACCTGCTGAACGCCGCGCTGGCGGGGCTGCTGGCCTACCGATTGCAGATTGCAGATTGCAGATTGCAGATTGAGCACGGCGCGCCACAATCTACAATCTACAAGCTGCAATCTACAATTCCTATTGTGGCGATGGCGATCGTCGCGCTGCACCCGGCGCCGTTCGAGGCCGTGACCTGGATCTCGGCGCAGAGCGAGCTGCTCGCCGCGGCGCTGCTGCTGGCCGCGCTGCACCTCTGGCTGCCCAAACGAGGAGACAAGCAGACAAGCAGACAAGGAGATCAAGCGCACACACTGATGGCCTCCTTGTCTCCCGGCCTGCTTGTCTCGACGCTGGCGTACGGCCTGGCCCTGCTGGCGAAGGAGAGCGCGGTGATCGGGCTGCCGCTGCTGATCCTGGCGGGATGTCCGAACGCTCAAACGTTCAAACGTTCAAACGTTCAACATCTCGCTCGATACCTCTTGCCGACACTGATCACCCTGGCCTACGTCGCGCTGCAGATCTCGGTCGAGCGGCGCAACTACCTGCTGCGGCAGGGCGGCTACGGCCTGGGGCCGCAGCTCGTGCTGAACCCGCTGCGCAGCCTGGCCCTGGTCGTGGCGCCGCTGCCGGGCAGCGAGCACGCCGACGCCGCCTGGCTCGTGCCTGTGGGCGCGATCGTCGCGCTGATACTGCTTGCGTGGTTGGCGTTGAATGTGAGATTTATGATTGGGGTCAGACAATCTCAGTCGCAACCTACAATCTACAATCCGCAATCCGCAATCATTCTGGCGCTCGGGCTGACGCTGCTGCCGACCGCGCCGTTCGCCTCGCCGCCCGACTCGCGCTACCTCTACCTGCCGGTGATCGCCGCGGCGCTGCTGCTCGCATGTACGATGTACGATGTACGACGTACGATTGGGTCGCGACCCTTAATCATAAATCGTCAATCTAAAATCGTACATTGGTCGCTGGTCGCTGGTCGTTGGTCGTTGGTCGTTGGTCTCGCCTGGTGGTCGGCCGGCGAGCTGCGCGCGCGCGAGGGCCGCTTCGCGGCGGGCGCGGGGCCGGGCGGCAGCCTGTGGCGGCTGGCGACGTCGGTCTGCGCCGAGGGCCAGCCCGAGCGGATGGTTGTGGTCGAGCCGCCGCTGGCTACGCCACACGCCGAGGCGATCGTCGCGCTCTCGTGCGGCTCGGATGTCAAGGCGCTGGTGGTCGGGCGCGACCAGGTCGCGCGCGCCGCCAAGGGCCGCGCGGTCGTGGTCGAGTTCCCCAACGGCAGCGCGCAGGTGACCCGCCGGACGCGCTAGTGCAGCTTTCCAGAAGTTCGTTGCTGGTTGTCGCCGGTTGGCTCTGCGGTTCTGTGGCCACGGAACTGTAGAACCGCGGAACCGATCGTGGCAGCCCAAATCCGACACGAACGCCCGGAACCTTGTACTAGGGCCATTGCAGATTGTAGATTGCAGATTGCAGCGTGCGGCGAGCGCGTGCTGACGCCATCGGGAGCACCGACGACGCCCAACATGCTGCCTGATCGTGCGCTAGCCGCTTGACACTTCGTTCATTCAAGCAAGACTCTGGATATCACCCCTCCTCCCCCTCCCACGAAGATATTCGAAATCATCGGGCAGCCCGCGGCAGCGGGCTTCGTAACGCCAGCCAGGGCTTTAGCCCGACGGCGTGGCCCATATGCGTTTTTCAGGGACGGGGCAAGGGGTAGGAATATGTGGCCACATCGCCGCGCCATCGTAGTATTCAGGCGAAGCTAACGGAATCGTCATCGGCAAGGCACAATTATTCATATCATCGATGTATCGACACGCTACTATGATGAAAACGACTCACTAATGAGCAGCGCCTCATCTCTAGAACGCAGCAGGCTACCTACGCGCTCATCGAGCTATCGGCACCACGCTCAATCGATCCACGAGGGGTTTCGACGTGTTACGACCGCACCACACCGCCCCCGGCCACACCTCGGACCGGCGCGCCACGGCATCGCCCGCTCGGCGCCGGATCATCTTGAGACGGATGACCTACACGCTGACGCCGCTGCTGATCATCCTGATTCTGGTCTTCTCCTACGCGCGCGCGGCCGAGCTGATACCATCCAATGTCCGCAGCTACATGCTCGAGACGATGGGGCCAGCGTACCCGATCTCCTCGGCCTCGTGGTACAGCAACCCGGTCAACGGGATCGGGGTGGGCTACTACTACGCGCAGATCGACGTGCCGTGCGGCTGGCCCGCCGACAAGCCGGTCAGCGTCGACCTGTTCAGCCCGGAGATGTCTTCGAGCGGAAGCACCGATGAGCCGCGCTCCAGCGGCGCGCTCAGCACCACCTTCGAGCTGTACCAGCCCGGCACCTTAGTCGGCCCCGGCATCGCCGACCCTGGCCCCGGCGCTCCCGGCAGCATCGCCAGCGCGGCCTACCCGCCCAGCAGCGCCGCGTCGAAGTGGGAGCGCTTCTACACCCTGCCCGCGCCGGTCGCCTGCGGCGCCTACATCCTGCGCTCCGAGGCGCAGGACGACGACGGCAACATCTGGCGGCTGCGCGCCGGCTACGACGACGACGGCGACCCGACCAACACACCACCGCTCGACGACGACAACCCCGACGGCCTGCCCGGCACCGGCGACGAGCTGACGGTCGCAGCGATCCAGACCGCGCTGAAGCACCCGCAGAACCCGCGGCAGTGCCTGTCGCTGTACGAGTTCGTCCAGCAGGGCCAGCCCTCGGTCGCGTTCCACAACTTCGACATGGAGGCCTCCGGCAAGGTCACCTACTACAGCCCCAGCGGCGTGGCGCTCGCCGGAACCGTCTCGCAGCCCAAGACCTGGAACAACGGCACGCTGACCGACCGCGGCCCTGGCGATACGATCGCCAACCCGAGCCGGGCTGGTGGCGGATCGAGGTCGTGCGGCGGCTCGGACTACCACTTCATCCAGGAGGGCCAGCGCGGCGTGCCGGCCTACTACGATCCGCCCACCACGCCGCGGATCGTCGTGTCGAAAGACGACGGCCGCACGGTCGTGGGGCCGAAGCAGCTGCTGACCTACACGATCGCCCTCACCAACACCGCCGACCAGCTCCCAGTCCCCGGCGCGGCGTGGGACGTTGTGATCAGCGACACGCTGCCGCCGAATGTGACCTACCAGGCGTGCGCGCTCAGCGCGCCGCTGGCCGGCACGTGCGCCTTGAGCGGCGGCGTGGTGACGTTCGACCTCGACGGCAAGCTCGACGCCGGGGCGGGCGGTAGCGTCCAGGTCACCGTCAAAACCAACCCCAGCCGGGTGGCCGGCACGCTCAAGAACGACGTGACCGTGGACTATCAGGACGACCTGGCCAACCGGTACAGCGCCGCGGCCAGCGACACCGACGCGCTGATCGTGCGGGCCGACCTGCGGCTGACGAAAGGCGTCGACAAGGTGGCGCCGCAGATCGGCGACGAGCTGACCTACACCGTCAAGGTGATCAACGACGGCCCGGACGACGCGAGCGGCGTGGCCGTGAGCGACCCGCTGCCGCCCGAGGTCACGTTCAGCTCGGCGCTGGCCAGCCACGGCAGCTACGACCGGGCCAGCGGCAGCTGGACGATCGGCGAGCTTTCGAGTGGGGCGATGGCGATCTTGCGGATCACCGTTATCGCGAATGTCGACACAACCATCACCAACACCGCCCAGGTGAGCGCGTCGGACCAGCCCGACCCCGACTCGACGCCGAACAACAACAACCCGAACGAGGACGACCAGGCCAGCGTGACGACGCCGATCGCGCCCACCGCGGTGACGCTGGTCGCGTTTACGGCGCGGGCCGGCCAGGGCGGCGTGACCGTCGCGTGGGAGACCAGCGCGGAGATCGACACCTGGGGCTTCGACCTGTACCGCAGCCCCGACGGCAGCTGGGAGCGTGCGACGCGCGCGACGGCGCAGCCCATCCCCGGCCACGGGCGCGGGCAGGGCGCGAGCTACAGCTGGGCCGACACCAGCCCCGCGGCGGCCGGCGCCGCGGCCTACTGGCTCGTCGAGACCGAGGCCGGCGGCGCCACCAACCGCTACGGCCCGGCCACGGTGACCTACCCGCCGCCGAGCGGACCGCGGCCGGTCTACCTCCCGATCGCCATCCGCTAGAAGGCAGCGACACGCTTTACGTGTCGCTGCCCCGCCCCCTGCCCCTATCAGGGGCGGGGTGATCTGGTGGGTGTCAGGGTTTCGGCGCGCCGAAACCCTGACACCCACAAAAAAGCCCCTCTCCCGGCGGGAGAGGGGGCAGGGGGCGAGGGCGGAACAGACCTTACTTGCCGTAGCGCCACTGGTAGTAGTGCTGGCCGACGTTGCCCATCTCGACGCGGAACGCGGGCGGGTTGGCCGGGTTGTAGGTCAGCACGCGCCGCTCGAACACTTGGAACAGGATCGGCACCTCTTTGCCGGCGACCTTGGCCTTGACCCAGAAGGCGCCGGTGACGGGCAGGCCGAACACGAACAGCGGGTCGTAGACCTGAGCCTGGACGTAGCGCCCGTTCTCGGAGACCAGGCCCTTCTGGCTCATATAGTCGATGAAGGCCTTGGCCACGCCGTGGTTATTCTCGCCGCGCACCAGCAGCGTGGCGGGGTCGTTGGCGTAGTCGTTGAAGCCGGTGATCGCGCCGCCGGGGTTCAGGAAGCCGGTGGCCGGCTTGCCCAGGTCGCCGGGGTTGACCGCGCCGGGGCTCTGGTAGAGCGGCAGCAGGTCGGCGTAGGTCGGGAACTGGTCAGGGTCGCCGATCGCCGTGATCTTGGCCGGGCCGCGGAACTCGAACAGGTTCAGGCCGTTCTGCTGGCGCCCGGTCATCATCTCGATCGGCAGCAGGCCGTTGGTCACGTACCAGGTCGCATTTGGGTCGGCGGTCGGGTCGTTGATCTCCATGCGGCTCTTGTCGAAGTACTGCACCGTGCGCCTGCCGTCGACGCCCTCCGCGAACTGCTCCCACAGCGCATCGCTGAGAGGGGCGGGGCCCCACGTCCACGAGCGGTCGCTGATGTGCTCGACCACGGCGCGGTCCTGCCGATCCCAGATGCGCTGGAAGGACGGGTTGCCGATCGCCGGCGCGGCCAGGGCCGTCTGCGCCACGAGCAACAGGGCCGCCGATAGAGCCGCGATCGATCCGGGATGCGTCGCATAGGGTTTTCCTCCTTCAGGTGGAAGTTGTGGTTGTGTGTCGGTATGGCTTCAGTATAGCACGCGCTGCTTCGCGATCCATGATAGACGGATCAGAGCGGTCTCAGGCTACGCTGACATTTCTGACAGGCAGGGCGCTGCGCCCCCGGCCCTCCTCCGGCAAATCAGCTCGTCTCAGCTGCACTGATCGTGGCGCATGCCCAATACCAATCCGCCGACGATAGACGATGGACGATGGGATAGTGCGAACCATCGTCTATGGTCTCTGGTCTATCGTCGATCGACCAGAGAGGGTCTCCCACTGGAGTGCATGAGGCATGCGCGCCAAACATCGCAAACGAGGCGACATTCTTTTGGGGTCCAGGGGCGCAGCCCCGGCCGGGGGCGGCGGGGGTGGCGGCCCACCCCCGCCGGCCGGGGCGCGGGGGGCGCGCAGCCCCCCGCAGGCCAGTGTAGGGGCACGGGGGCGCAGCCCCCAGGACGAGATACTACTGTAGCGGCCCGGCGTTGAACTCCTCGATCGAGATCACCGGCCGCAGGGCCTGCTCGAACTCCGGCGTCGCAAAGGCGTGCCGCAGCATGTCGTGGCGAAGCGCGTTCCCGATCGCCGCCATGATGATGCCCTGGTCGAGCGACAGGTAGGGAGTCCGAGACGACCCCACTGTCGACGTTCACCGAGGTCGTGGAAGCCCCACTTGTCGTAGATCGGGAAGTCGCGCCTGAGATCTGCCAGGTCCTTGAGCGCCGCGTCGGGCGCCCAGCGCAGCGCCAGGAACGCCGCGTGCGGCGTCACCACGCCGTCCGTGTACGCGGACGGCGGCGGGTCGGGCTTGCCGTCGCGGCAGCCGGCGAAGCCGTGGTCGACGAACGTGTTGTCCTCGTTCGAGGGGTAGCCCTCCGGGTTCATGCCGATCCCATCGACGCCGTACGCATTGTAGCCGCCCTCGGGGTGTTCGAGGGCGAGAAGCCCCAGTAGCCGTACTGCGCCTCCTCAAGCCCGTGGTGTATCTGCGCCGCGACCGTCAGCGGGTGGTTGATCGCCCAGCTGTGCGGGCCCCACTCGTCCTCGGGGACAAACAGCGCCGGCATGAGCGCCTCGAACATGCTGCCGCCCCAGCCCGGCACGATCAGCATCCCATCATACGGGTACGCGCCCTCGAACACATCCACCCCGTAGTAGGTGCGGTGGAAGCCGAGCGGCTTGGTCTCCTGCCAGCTCCAGTCGCACGTGTCGGGGAAGGTGCGCCACGCGCCGAAGTACTCCTTGCTCGGCAGCTCGCCGGTCGCGATCCCGATGTAGCTGGCGATCCGGCTCTCGCTGACGATCGTGTCGTAGCAGCACGGCGACTCGCCCGTGTCCGGGGCGACGTGGAACGCGATCCGGTTGACCGCGGGCCGGTAGTAGTAGCCAAAGTGCATGCTGTCGAACAGCGCCTCGGCGCGGGACGATAGCTCGGGGACACTGTTGGCGACGAGGTGCAGCCCGGTCGCCAGCCAGCCGTTGTCGACGGACGAGAGGATCGGGGTCAGCGGCGCGCCGGTGGGCGGCCAGGTCGTCAGCTTCGCGCCGGTCGTGTGATCATACCAGTTGTAGTACTGCCCGCTCGGCTGATGGCGCTCCATGGTCTCGAGCGAGTGCAGCGTGCGGTCGAGCCGCTCGACCGCCTCGCCGTGCTTGATGATATGGAGCTGCTCGGCGACCAGCGTGCTCCACATATAGGCGCCGATGTTGGTGGTCGACGTCTGCACGCTTGCGGTCCCGTCGACGTTGAGGCTGTCGGCCGGCAGCCCCGTGTTCGGGTCGGTCATCGCGACCAGCGACGCCCAGGTGTCGCGCGCGTAGCGCTGCAGCACGCCCTGGCCCTGCGCCTGCGGGCTGGCCACGGCCGCGCCCGGCAGCGCCAGCGCCAGCGCCAGCAGCGTCATCGCGAGCCACAGCGATCTCCTGTTGATCTTCTCCATCTCGCTCCTCCTTGAACGATTGACCGTCGCGCGGGCGCGCCCTTCTCGCCGCGCCCGCGCTGCCTTGAGGAACCATGCCGCGCTTTGAATCCGCGACGTTTCGAGTACTAAGGCATGGTTCAATTTCAGGGATTTCGCCTTGCCACTGTACGGGCGCGCTATAGCGCGCCCCTACGCCTTTGGAGCAATGTACCGTCAAGCTCGAGGGATTTCGCCTTGCCACTGTAGGGGCGCGATATATCGCGCCCCTACGCCTTTGGGGCAATGTACCGTCAAGCTCGATTGAACCATGCCTAACCACCAAGACGCGAAGATGCGAAGATTCGTGGTTGTTTTCTATATCTTCGTGCCTTCAACGAGATGCCGTTGTGATGCGATCCGTCTTACTGCCGACTGGCTCCTGCCGACTGCCCGCTGCTTTAGGGCAGCCGCGCGAGGTGCTCCTTCGCCCTGGCGATCAGCTCAGGCTCGCCGGCGAACAGCTCCTCGATCGAGCTGTAGATCTCCTTGGCCGAGGCCACGTCGCCGTCCTGCTCGTACAGCTCGCCCAGGCGCAGGTAGATAATCCCAAAGTAGGCGTTGGCCTTGCCGGTGTTGGCCTGGATGAAGTTTTCGGCCTCGGGGATGGTGATGCGCTGGCCGATGATCTCGTCGATGCGCGCCTGGGCGCGGTCGACGCCGGCCGGCCGGGGCCACGAGTACGGGTCGGCCCAGATCTTCTCGACCTGCATGTAGCCGCCGTGGGTCACATAGGCGTTGCGGGCGGCGTCGAACTCGTCGTAGCCGACCAGCGCCTCGAGGTACTTGCCGGCGTCATAGCTGGCGTCGGCGTCGCTCAGGTAGCCGCGCGCCAGCGACGAGGCACGGTACCAGGCGAAGGCGTAGGTCGCGGCGATCAGCACGACCAGCGCGCCGATCACCAGCGACCAGCGCAGCCAGGCGCGCGAGCGGGCCGGCGCGGCCGGCGCCACAGCGGCCGGGGTGGCCGAAGGAAGCGTTGTCGTCATGATCTCCCTCGCTTCGCGCGAAGATCGCTCTCCGCCGCGCTACTTCAGGCTGGTGTTCGCGAACGCCTTGACGAACTGATCCTGCAGGAACAGGTAGACCAGCACCAGCGGCAGCGTCACCAGCGCCATCGCGGCCCACTTCTCCTGCTCGAACTGCCCGGGGATCGACGACTGGAACTGGTACAGCCCGAGCTGCACGGTCCACAGCTCCGGCTTGTTCAGGTACAGCAGCGGGCCCATGAAATCGTTCCAGCTGCCCATGAAACTCAAGATCGCCACGGTCGCCAGCGCGGGCCGCGACATCGGCAAGATCAGCCGGAAGAAGATCGCCAGCTCGCTCGCGCCGTCCAGCCGGGTCGCCTCGATCAGCTCGGTCGGGATGCTGCTGATGAACTGCCGCAGCAGAAAGATGTTGTAGATGCTCACCGCCGAGGGGATGATCAGCGCGCGGAAGTGCCCGACCCAGCCCAGCCGGTACATCAGCACGTAGGTCGGGATCAGGAACAGCACGGTCGGGATCATCATCGTCGCGAGCATGAAGCCGAACAGCTGGTCGCGGCCGGGGAATGGGATCTTGGCGATCGCGTAGGCCGCCAGCGCGCTGAGCAGCGTGTTGAGCGCCGTGACCATCACCGCGACGATCAGCGAGTTGCGAAACAGCAGCAGCATGTTGAGCCGCTCGAACGCGCCGGTGTAGCCCGAGAAGGTGATCTGCGAGGGCAGGCTGTTCGGCGCGTGCAGGATCTCCGGGCCGGGCTTGACCGAGTTCATCAGTAGGTAGAAGAACGGGTACGCCACCACCAGCGCGCCCAGCGTCAGGAGCACGTAGGTGACGAGCGTCGCCGGCGAGACCCGCCGCGCGAGCGGGCGTTGGGTTGTGACCATGATCGCACCTCACTCCGTCGTATCGCTGGGGACGAACTTGAACTGCAGCACGGTGATGGCCGCGATCACCAGCGCCAGCAGCAGCCCGATCGTCGAGGCGTAGCCCATGTTCGAGCGGTCGAACGCCTGCGCGTAGACGTACATCACCGGCGTGAGCGCCTGGTGGGTGGGGCCACCGTAGACGTCGTAGCCGAGCGCGTAGACTTCGGCAAACATCTGCAGGCCGTTGATCAGGTCGACGACCAGCAGGAAGAACAGCTGCGGCCGCAGCAGCGGCAGCGTGATCGAGCGAAACGAGTCCCACCTGGTCGCGCCGTCGAGCGAGGCGGCCTCGTAGAGTTGCTGGTCGATCCCGTACAGGCCGGCCAGCAGGATGATCGTGCTGACGCCGAACCACTTCCAGGTGTTGATCAGCGCGATCACCGGCAT
Source organism: Candidatus Ribeiella danica (assembly GCA_016717335.1). Taxonomy (GTDB): domain Bacteria; phylum Chloroflexota; class Chloroflexia; order Chloroflexales; family Roseiflexaceae; genus Ribeiella; species Ribeiella danica. The sequence continues at coordinate 300,026 of JADKFS010000018.1, read as the reverse complement.
CGGCAGCCACTCGGAGAACTTCCAGTAGACCGGCGCGTCCATCAGGCCGATCTGCTGCAGCAGGTTCTGGATCGGCCCGCCGGGGTTGACCAGGTACGAGCCGATCAGCACCAGCACCACCGGCGAGGTCACCACCGGCATGAAGTAGATCGTGCGGAAGATCCGTCCGCCGCGCGTCACGGCGCGCAGCATCAGCGCGATCGCCAGCCCGAGGCCGTTCTTCAGCAGGATGAAGATCGCCTGGTTATAGATAATGTTGAACAGCCCGCGGTAGAACAGCGGGTCCTGCGCGCCCCTGATCCAGTTGCCGACCCCGACGAACGCCAGGTCTTGCGGGCGCGTGAACGAGTAGGTAAAAAAGGTCAGGTAGAACGAGAGCAGCAGCGGGTACAGGCCGAACACGGCGTAGAGCAGCACCCAGGGCGATACGAACAGGTATCCCCAGCCCGTCCGGCGCATCCGGCTCCACAGACCGGGCGGCCGGCCCGCCGCGCCGCCGGCTCGCCGGTCGACCGACATCGTTACGTTGGCCATGACCACCTCGCTTCCTCTGACGACTCTGTATTAGCGCCAGAGCATCGGTCAAGGATCTCCAGCGGGGGTTGGGGGCCGCAGGCCCCCAAGATTCTCCGGCGCGGGGCGGCGCCGCCGCCCAGCACCGGAAAAGAATGCTTGACCGAGATCCTAGGTCTTCTTGATCGCCTGGCGCGCCATGTCGGCAGCTTCTTTGACTGCCTGATCGGGCGTTTCCTGCCCCTGCACGACCGCCTTCTGGTAGACACCCAGCACCCCGTTGGCGGCGTCCTCGGCGCTGGAGAAGATCTGCGGGAAGACCGCGGTCTTGAGCGCGTCGACGAACGGCTTGCGGGCCGGGTCGGTGAAGTACGCGTCGCTCTTGAGGCCGGTCAGCGTCGGCAGGTAGCCAAGCTCCTTGAGGAACACCAGGTTGTTCTCGTCCTGCATCAGGAACTTGGCGAACTCCCAGGCGCGCGCCTGCCGCTCGGGGGTGGTCTTCATAATCATCAGCGCGCGGCCGCCGTAGGTGGAGTAGCTGGTATCGCCGGCCTTGGGCACCGGCACAGGCGCCACGCCGACGTCGTCGCTGATCTTCATCGGGTGGTCCTTGGCGTCCTTCAAGTTGGGCTCCCAGGAGTAGCCGTACTGTGTCCACATGCCGATCGTGCGGCTGAAGAAGTTCTTCTCCATGGTCGGCGGGGCGTACTGCTGGGCCTTCTTGGTAAAGTCGAAGAACTGTTGCATGTTGCACTCGGGCTTGTCGAAGGCAATATCGGTCCCCAGGCGGTTCAGCAGCAGGCACTGCTTCTGGTTGCCGTTGAGATAGATCGGCTGGAGCATGTTCCAGTACCAGCCGCCCCAGGCCAGCGCGTCATTCCAGAAGACCGTGCCGTAGACCTTGTCGCCGCTCGGGCGCTGCGGGAGTGCCTGGATCTTCTGCGCGGCGGACAGGAACTCATCCCAGGTCTGCGGCGGCTTCTCCGCGTCGAGCCCGGCCTCCTTGAACAGATCTTTGTTGTAGATCATCACGGTGACGTCGGCGCCCAGCGGCAGGTAGTAGTTGTGGCCGTAGACCTGCTGCAGCGTCTCGGGGTCGATCTTGCCAAACAGATCTTTGGCGCCGGGCAGATCCTCCATCGGAATCGTCGCCTGCTCACCGGCGTATTTCCCAATCTGCGAGCCGAACGAGCCGACGAACATGTCCGGCTGGTTGCCGGCGGCGATCAGCGCGTCGAACGCGCCGCCCTCGGGCTCCTCGATCACCTCGACCTTCGTGCCGGAGTTCGCCTGTTGGTACTTCTCGGCCAGTTTGCGCATCGTGTCGATCATGGTGCCCTTCACCACCGAGATCTGGATGGTGCCGGGAGTCGCGCTGCCCTGCGCGCCGCCAGCCTCGGGCGCCGCCGTCGCGGCCGTACCGCCGGCCTCGGGCGCCGCCGTCGCGGCCGTACCGCCGGCCTCGGGCGCCGCCGTGGCTACCCCGCCAGCCTCGGGCGCCGCACCGCTCTGCGCGGTTGGTGCGCTGCTCGTGCCGCCGCCGCCGCCACAGGCCGCCAGCAGCCCCAGCAGCAGCACGAGCGACACCAGCGCCCGCAGGCGCGGCATGCGCCGCGTTGGTACGTTGCTATCGTGCATCATTGCCTCCTTTGCTCCGTCCTTGGAGCATTGCATGTGTGGCTATGTTCTGTGAGGCGGGTCGCGCGGGCTTGCGGCCCACGCCCCCAGCATCCCGAACACTTCAAGGACCGCAGGTAGCACGACCTGTGCCGTTAGAGAAAGTCAGTCGCTCGCGGTCGAGCGCTTCCGGGGGCTGCGCGCCCCCGCGCCCCCCGTGGGTGTCCTTCCCAGAGCTGGTACGGGGCTGCGCCCCCGGCCCGCCGCCCGGGGGAACCCGCGCCGGTTCTTGTGGCCTCGGCCAGGTGTTTTTTCCGGGGCGCTGCGCCCCCGGCCCCCCTCCGGCAAGAAATGCCACCTCAGTTTCAAGGCTAGTGGCGCATGCCTCGCACCATTCGAGCACGGCCAGTGGACATCCCGCCGCGCCGCATTCAGTTAGGCATGCGCGTCAAGCATCGCAAACGAGACGGCATTCTTTTTGGGGTCGAGGGGCGCGCAGCCCCAGCCGGGGGTCGAGGGGCGCGTAGCCCCTGCACGGATGCTTGTCACACGCTTGCCGCTCGGCTATAATGCCCCTGCCAAGTACCACCTGCGACCATAACCCGCGACACCGCAGCCGGCATTCGAAAAGGACAGGTATGGCGCAACAGCCCGACAACCAGCGCGCCGGCCCGCCCGCGGCGCCAGCTCTGGACGAGCCGCGCCTGCGGCGCTACCTGCCGGCCGCCCTGGTCGACGACCTGCTCCGCAGCTACGACGACCCGGACGCGTCGCCCGACCGCCTGGTCGAGGCGTTCGTGCACCTGGCCTGCGCGCGCGCGACGATCGCCACCTACCTGCCGCGCATGCTCAGCGGCCAGCTGCTCGAGCGGCGCAGCCCGGGGCCGTGGCTGCGCTGGGTCGAGGGCTCGCTGCTGTTCGCCGATCTCTCCGGCTCGACCGCCCTGGCCGAGCGGCTGAGCACGCTTGGCCGCGAGGGCACCGAGCTGGTCACCGCGTTCCTCAACCAGATCTTCACGACGCTCATCCAGGTGATCCAGGAGTACGGCGGCGACCTGGTCGCGTTCGGCGGCGACGCGCTGCTGGTCTTCTTCGGCGACGACCGCCACCCGCGCACGGCCGCGCGCGCCGCGCTGGCGCTCCAGGAGGCGATGCGCGGCTACGTTCAGGTCGTCCCCGGCGTCGGCAGCTTTCCTATGCACCTGCATATCGGGGTCGAGAGCGGGCGCGTGGCGTTCGTCAGCGCCGGCGGGGAGCGCGAGCGACACTACGGCGTGCTCGGCGCGACGGTCAACCGCGTCGCCGCGGCGGAGGGCTACGCGCGGCCGAACGAGGTCGTGGCCGGCCCGGGCGCCTGGGCGACTCTGGCCGGCTTCGCGCAGGGCCAGCAGGTCGCGCCGGGGTTCTACCGGGTCGGCGCGATCCGGGCGCCGGCGCGCCCGCACCCGCCGCTGCCGGAGGAGCCGGCGATCACCGCCGCGCCGCAGCTGGCCATCCCCCGGCTGCTCGACGAGCTCGACCGGGTCAGCCCGTACATCCCGGCGGACCTGCTGCGGCGCATCCTGGCCGAGCCGCAGCTGCCGCAGATCGAGGCCGACCTGCGCCCCGTCAGCGCGCTGTTCGCCCAGGTGGTCGGCCTGGAGGCGCTGGCCGAGGCGCTGCCGGACGACCAGGCCGCGCAGGCGATCCATTCCTACGTCGCGGCGATGCAGGCAGCGGTCCAGCAGTTCGGCGGCGTGGTCAACAAGCTCGACGTGGCCGACGAGGGCATCCGGCTGGTCGCGATCTTCGGCGCGCCGGCCGCCTACGAGGACCACGCCGAGCGCGCGGCGCGGGCCGCGCTTGCCATGGAGAAGAGGCTTGGTGAAGTAAACGATGAGATTGCCATCTTGCTGGAAGACCAAGGACCAAAGGCGAACGACCAAAGAAACACCGCCCTGCAAGGTTCAACTGATTCTGTCGAGCAGCTTTGGTCGTTCGTCCTTCGTCCTTCGTCCTTCGTCCTCAGGCAGCGCATCGGCCTGAACCCCGGCACCGTCTTCGCCGGCAACGTCGGCAGCGCGGCGCGCAAAGAGTACACCGTGATGGGTGACGCGGTGAACGTCGCGGCGCGCGTGATGGGCGCGGCCGGCTGGGGCGAGATCTGGTGCAGCGAGGCGACCGCCCAGGCGATCGCCGGCCGTATGATCTGCGAGGACCGCGGCCATCTGGCGCTGAAGGGCAAGGCGCTGCCGCTCCAGCTGTTTTGCCTGGCCGGCGAGCGCGACCGGCCGGCCGGCGCGCTAGCGCGCGGCGACGGCCCGCTGATCGGGCGCGCGGCCGAGCTGGCCTGGCTGCGCCAGCAGCTCGACGCCGCGCTCGCGGGCGCGGGCCGCGCTATCCGCATCGTCGGCGACGCGGGCATCGGCAAGAGCCGGCTGTCCGCCGACCTGCTCGCCGAGGCGGCCCGGCGCGGCGTGCGGATCATCGCGGCGTCGTGCTTCTCCTACACCGCCAGCATCCCCTACGCCGCCTGGGGCGAGTGGCTGAAGTCGCTCTGCGGGATCGTCTCGGGCGACGACGACGCGCTGCGCGCACGCAAGATCGCCGCGCGGCTGGCAGAGCTTGGCCCGGAGATGACCGAGTGGCTGCCGCTGGTGGGCGATCTCGCGCGGCTGGACGTGCCGGAGAACCGCCTGACGCGCGGCCTCGACCCGCAGATGCGCCAGGCGCGCCGCTTCGAGCTGCTCGAGCAGCTGCTGCTGCGCGCCGCCGCGGATGGGCCGGTGCTGGCGCTGTTCGAGGATCTGCACTGGGCCGACCCGATCTCGCTTGAGCTGTGGCGGCGTGTCGCCGGGAAGATCGCCGGCCACCCGATCGTGATCCTCGGCATCCACCGGCCCACCGCCGCGCTCGATCCGGCGGGCGACGGCGCGCAGCTGCTGGATCTCAAAGAGCTGTCGCGCGAGCAGAGCGGCAACTTGGTCGCGGCGCTGGCCGGCAGCGTGGCGCTGCCCGAGCAGCTGGTGCAGAAGCTTGTCGAGCGCTCCGCCGGGAACCCGCTGTTTCTGGCCGAGCTGCTGCGGGCCGTACAGCCAACATTACAGATTGAGCAGCGCGAGCAATCTGGAATCCACCATCTGCAATCTGCGATCGAAGAGCTGCCCGACAGCCTGAACGGCCTGCTGCTCGCGCGCATCGACCGGCTTGAGGAGCACAGCCGCGGCGTGCTGCGGGTCGCCTCGGTGGTCGGCCAGCGCGTTCCGTTCGGCGTGCTGCACGCGATCCAGAGCGCCGACCAGCGGGCGCTGCTGCACGAGCTGACCCGGCTGGACGCCGAGAACATCACCCAGCTGGAGCGGCTGGAGCCCGAGCGCGTGCACACCTTCCGCCACGCGCTGATCCAGGAGGTGGCCTACCAGAGCATGCTCTACGCGCGCCGGCGCGACCTGCACGGTCGGATCGGCGAGTACCTCGAACGGCGCTACGCCGACGACCTGGACGACTACTACGGCCTGCTGGCGCACCACTACGGGCTGAGCGACCGGCCCGACAAGGCGGTCGAGTACCTGCTGCGGGCCGGCCACGCCGCCCGCGCGGTCTACGCCAACGACGAGGCGATCCAGGACTACACGCGCGCCCTCGAGATCCTGGCCGGCGACGCGGCCGATCCGCGCGGCTGGGAGGCCCGCGACGCGCTGGGCGACGTCTACGCCACGATCGGGCGGTTCGACGAGGCGCTGGCCCAGCACAGCGCCATCCTCGACGCGCCGGGCGTCACGGCCGAGGTGGCATGCCGGGCCCACGGCAGGCGCGGCAACGTGCTCGAGAAGCAGGGCCAGTTCGCGGCCGCGCTCGAGGAGCTGGACCGCGCGATGGCGATCGCCGGCTCGGATGCGGGTGGCGCGCGGCTGGCGGTCGCGCAGATCGACGCCGATATCGCGTTGGTGCACAAGCGGCGCGGCGAGTACGACCTGGCGATCGCCGCCTGTGAGGAAGGGCTGCAGGCGCTGCATGGCAGCCCGGGCTCGCTCGAGGCCGAGCAGATCGAGGCCCGGCTCAGCTCCGAGCTGGGCGGCATCTACGGCTGGCGCGGCGACTACCGGCGCGCCCGCGAGCAGTTCGAGCGCGGCCTGCAGCTGCGCGCCGCGATCGACGACCTGCCGGGCATGACCGGGTCGCACAACAACTTGGGCTACCTCTGGCAGATGCAGGGCGAGTACGAGCGCGCGATCGAGCACTACGGCATCGCCGAAGACCTGGCCAAGAAGATCAACCTGCGCCATATGATCGTCTTTGCCGCCGGCAACGCGGCCCTCGCGCTGATCAATCTGAGCGCGTACGCCGAGGCGCGCGCGCGCTGCATGGAGGCGCTGGAGATCGCCCGGGAGCTGAACGCGCAGCACAACATCGCCCAGAGCTACGACCTGCTCGGGCTGATCGCCTACCACCAAGGCGACTACCCGCGCGCGCTGGAAGAGTACGCGCGGGCGCTGCAGCTCAACCGCGCGCTCGGCAGCGCCTACCCCGAGGGCAGCACGCTCCTGCACATCGCTCTGGCGCTCAACGCGCAGGGCCGCCACGCCGAGGCCGCCGCGACGGCCGGGCAGGTGCGCGAGCGCGCCGAGTCGCTGCGCGGCCCGGAGCTGCAGGTCGAGAGCCTCAACGCGCTGGCCGAGGCGGCGCTCGGCCTGGGCCGGCTTGCCGAGGCGAGCGCCCACGCGCAGGAGGCCGCCACGCTAGGCCACGCGATCGGCAGCAAGCGCGAGCTGGGGATCGCCCGCCGCCTGCTTGGCCAGGTGGCCGCCGCGCGCGGGGAGCCGTACGCGGCCGACTTCGAGGAGAGCCTGGCGCTGCTCGGCGCGATCAAGGACCGCTTCGAGATCGGGCGGGCCTGGGCGGCCTACGCGGCGGCGCTGCTGGCATCCGGCGACGAGATCGCCGGGCGCGCGTACCTAAAACAGGCGCAGGATACGTTCATGAGCATAGGAGCCACCGGCGAACTCGAACGTCTTACCTCAGCAGCAGAAAGGAGCGGCTAAGCTATGTCTCAGCACGAAGTCGAGCGCGTGATTGGTCGCGCCGTCACCGACAGCGCGTTTCGCAAGGCTCTGATCGACAACGCCCGCGAGGCGTGCAAGGGCTACGACCTGACCGAGGACGAGATCGAGGCGCTTGAGGCGCTCGACTCGGAGAGCCTGCTGGCCTTCGCCGGCACGCTCGACAAGCGCATCTCCAAGTCCGGCGGGATGGGCTTCGTGTAGGCGCTGCGCGCAGCTGTTTTCCCTCACCCCCCTGCCCCCTCCCCTGCCAGGGAGGGGGTTTCTTTTTCGTGGTGGCGCGGCGGCAAAGCCGCCGCGCCACCACCACGAAAGATCCCCCGCTCCCCGCGGGGGAGCGGGGAGCAGGGGGCAGGGGTGATGGCCAAGTCCGAGTTAGGGCAGGAGCGGTTCTAACGACGCGCTGTCGATCAGAATGCCCAGCCGGCGTCCCTCCGCAGCCACGAAGGTGTCGCTGCGGAGCTCGACCAGCAGCGGCGCTTCTTTCATTATATCAACAGGAAGACTATAGACCCGCCAGGCCGGCCCAAGATCGAGCGACTGGCAGCGTCCCGCCACGCAGACGCGCACGCTCGCGGCGCCATCCGGGCGCGGCGCGGCCAGGCGCAGCCGCAGCACCGCCGGACCAACCGGGCCGCGCATCCGCAGCATGCCGAGCCCATTCGTCCAGCGGACGCGCGCGCCCTCCTGCAGCTCGGGCAGGTACACGCCGCCGACATAGCCGAAATCGAGCCCGTCGCCGACGGCCACGGTCGGCGCGGCCGCCGAGCCCAGGTTGCGCCAGCTCCAGTCGACCAGCCGCTGCTGATCGACGTAGTCGCCGACGAACGCGTCGCGGGCGTCGTGCTCGTTGCCGAGCGCGCGCAGCAGATCGCCAAATCGCGCGACCGCGGCGACATACGGCGGCGCGATCGCGACCGCCGACCGGTAGGCTTTCTCCGCCCGTCGTGTATCCCCGATCGCCCGCGCGTGATCGCCGAGGCGCAGCCAGGCGTCGGGCGTCTTCCGCACCGCCAGCACGCGCTCGTCTTCGCGCAGCGCGGCGTCGCGATCGCCGGCCGCCCAGGCCGCCTCGGACGCCAGCGCGTGCCAGCCCCGGCTAGCGCCCTCGGCGGCCCAGCTGCGCGGGTAGTAGACCAGCCAGACGCCGCCGAGCAAGGCCCAGATCGCCGCGATGCCGAGCAGCCGCCAGGCGGGCGGGCCGGGCGAGCGCGGCATCGCGGCCGGCGACTGGCCGGTTGCGCGCAGCCGGGTCAGCAGCCAGGCCGCGTAGGGTATCAGGATCGGGTACAGAAAGTGGCGATAGCGCGTCTCGGCGTGCGTGAGCATCGTCGTCGCGATCGCGTAGAGCACCCACAGCACCATGAGCGCCTTGGGCGCGCGCAGGGTTGCCAGCGCGCGCCGCCAGACGCCACCCCGCGGCGGCCATTCCTCACGCCGGTATAGCACCAGCCCGGCCATGCCCGCCAGCGCGATCAGCAGCCCCAGTGCGTCGTCGAAGATGAAGGCCGCGACAAACTGCGGCAGCCCGACATCGCCGTAGTAGCTCTCCTGGATGAACCGGTCCTCGATCGCCTTGACGCTCCAGAGATAGACCCAGCCCGGCCACAGCTTGCGCGCGAGGATCGCCGGGTCCTCGCGTAGGCGCGCCAGGCCCTTGGCCGTGGCGTAGTCGCTGCGGTCGGCCGGGTTCGGGATGTTCTCCAGCACGTGGAAGATCGTCTCCTGCTCCTCGCGCGGCTCGTTGAAGGCCCACAGGTTGTACGAGAGCCCGGTCTCCACGGGGATGATTCGCCCGTACGCGAGGTAGTTCCGGATCGTCCACGGCGCGATCACCGCCGCCGCCACCAGCAGAAACAGCGCCGGCGCAAGCGCGCGGCGGGCGACGAGCGGCCAGCCGGGCTTGGGGCTTGGGGCTTGGGATTTGGGGTTTGGGGCTTGAGGATTTGAATCATTGGCCGCGCTCAGCCCCTGGTCCTTGGTCTTTGGTCCTTGGTCCTTGGTCGGGCCGAGCAGCAGCCACAGCGCCACGACCGGCAGGAACAGCAGCGTGATCGAGCGCGTCAGCGTGGCCAGCCCGAACAGGACGCCCGCCGCAACGAGCCACCAGGCGGTGACAAGGTGACCGGGTGACCAGGTGACAAGGTGACCTGAGACTTGGGGCTTGGGGCTTGGGACTTGGGGCCTGGTCCTTTCGTCCTTGGTCCTTGGTCCTTGGTCCTTGGCCCACCGCACCAGGCACAGCAGCCCGGCGGTGAACAGGAACGTGAACAGGGTCTCGGCCATGGACAGGCTCGCGAACGTCGCGAGCGTCCACAGGATCGCCGTCAGCAGCGCGGCCATAAGCGCGGCCCTGCGCCGGCCGACCAGCGCGAGCGTCAGCCGGTAGGAGAGATAGACCGTGGCGACGCTGAGCGCGATATTCGGCAGCGCGGCGCGGTGCATCGCCGCGTCGCTCGCGGGGTCGCCGCCGGCGAGCCAGAGCGATCCGGCCAGGAACAGGTTGTACAGCGGGGCGCGCAGCCAGTGGTAGTGCTCGTAGAAGCTCCAGCCGCGGCCGGCCAGCAGGTCGCGCGCGACCGTGATGTACTCGACCTCGTCGTTGGCGGGCTGGTGCAGCGGCTGGCTCCACAGCAGCAGCCGCAGCGCCAGGGCCAGCAGCAGGATCAGCGGCAGGGCATACCGGGCGCCGCGGGCCACGAATCGAGCGCTGCCCTGGACAGCCCCAGTTCCTGCTTCTTGGCCCTCGGTTCTTGTGGCTGGCATCACGGCGCACTCACCTCGGCCCGTCCGACCATCACGCCAGGCGCGCGGCCGTCGGGGCTGGCGCGGTCGAGATCGCGCGGCCGGAACGTGTCGCTCCGCAGCGTCACCAGCACCCGCCGGTCGGCCGAGATTAGCTCGGGCGGGATCGCGAAGCCGTAGGCGCGCCACTCGCTCGCCGGGGCGGCCCGCCCGACCTCGCGCCCGCCGACCAGGACGGCGACCTGGGGCGCGGCCGCGCCGGCCGGCCGGCCGCCGTTGAGCCGCAGCTCCAGCCGCGCGCCCACGCCGGCCGGCGCGGCCAGCAGCACGCTCGACTCGGCCGTGCTCCAGCGGAAGCCGGCCGTCTCGGCTAGGTAGAAGCCGCGTACGTAGCCCAGGTCGAGGCCGCCGCCGACGTCGACTGCCCGAGGGGCCGCCCCAAGCTGCTCGAACGCGCGCCAGGCCCAGCCCTGCAGATCCTCCAGCGAGGCCCGCTCGTAGGCCAGCTCGGCCCGCGCCGCCGCGAAGTCGCCCTGCCCCCGCAGGATCGCGCCGCGCAGCAGGTGCGCATGCGGGTGCGCCGGTAGCGCCTCGATCGCGGCGGCCAGCGCCGCCAGCGCCGGCTGGGTCTGGCCGCGCGCCAGCTCGGCCCGCGCCTGCGCCACGCGCGCCAGCGCCGACTCGGGGTCGAGCCGCAGTGCCGCCTGAGCGCCCGCGCCCGCGCCCGCGGCGTCGCCGGCGTCTAGGGCGCGATCTGCTTGCCAGAGCGACACGTGCTTGCGCGCCAGCATCACTGATTCGCGGATATAGGGCCGGTGCAGCAGCGTCATACCAAATAAGGCAAGTATCGTCAACCCGGCGTAGACTATTTTGGCACGCGCTCGTCCCCAATCTGCAATCTGCAATCTACAATCTGCAATCCGGCAGATCGCCCACGCGGCGTAGGGCAGCAGCACCGGGTAGAGCGGCAGCCGGTAGCGCAGCTCGACGTGAAAGACCATCGCGGTGAGCAGCGTGTAGAGCGCCCACGGCACCAGCACCCAGCGCGCGTCGTCGAAGCGGGAGACCTGGGGCCTGGGGCTTGAGGCTTGGGGCTTGGGGCTGGGCGCCTCAAGCTCGCGCAATAGCACATCGCCGGTTGTCGTTGGTCCTTGGTCCTTGGTCCTTGGTCCTTGGTACAGCCACAGCCCGCCCGCGCCCAAGCCCAGCAGCACAAGCCACAGCCCGTCGCCCAGCAGCAGCCGCAGCCAGACCTCCAGCGGCGGCAGCCAGATCGCCCGCCGCTCGCGCATGTCGTCGAAGTACTCCAGCGCGAAGAACTTCTGCGCCTCGCCCCAGCTCTTCTGCAGAAACCAGGCTGGGTGTCCGACAATCGCCGCGCTGCCGCGCGCGACCGCCAGGCGCTGCCGGCCGGCCCGGTCGTCGCCGAGCGCGTACAGCTCGCGCTTGGCCGCCTCGCGGCCGAGCGGGTCGCGCGGCGTGGCGGCCTCCGGGTTGTTGTCCAGCCACAGGTTCTCGGCGCCGGTCGTGTCCACCAGGATCGGCGCGCCGTAGGTCAGGTCGTTGCGAATCGTCCAGGGGGCGATCGCCAGCACGGCCGCTAGGGCGAAGACGATCGCTCTGGACCACTGGAGCTTGGAGCTTGGAGCTTGGGGCTTGGGGCTTAGGGTTTGGGGCTCGGAGGCTCGGGCGCCAGCGCTTTCGAGTCGGCCCTCGGCCCTTGGTCCTTGGTCCTTGGTCTGGACGAGCAGCAGCCACAGCGCGCCGAGCGGCAGCAGCGGCAGCGCGACCGAGCGCAGCAGCACCAGCGCGCCCAGGGACAGGCCGGCCAGCGCTGCGGCGAGGTGGCCGGGCGGCAAGGTTAGCAGGTGACCGGGTGACCGGGTGACCGCCTGACCGCGTGACGTAGAGGCCTGGGGCTTGGGGCTTGGGGCTTGGTCGACCTGCGAGCCAGGCAGCCCCGCCCGCAGCAGCAGCCAGAAGAACACCGTCAGCCCGAACACGAACAGCGTCTCGGTCAGCAGCTCGGCGGCGTTGGCGGCCAGCGTGTAGCTGAGCGCGGCCAGCAGCGCGGCCACGAGCGCCACCCGCCGCGCGCCGAGCAGCTGGCGCGCCAGCAGGTAGACCGGCACGACCGTCAGCGCGCTGACGATTGCCTGGATCAGCCGCAGCCGCTGGACCAGCGAGTCGAACAGGTAGATGCAGCCGGCCAGGAAGAAGGTGTAGAGCGGCGGCCGCATCAGCTGCAGCTCCTGGTAGCGATGCTCGCGCAGCAGCGTCAGCGCCTGGTTGAAGTACTCGCGCTCGTCGCCGCCCAGGTCGTACAGCTCGCGCCAGCGCCAGACCAGCAGCCGCATGCCGAGCGCCAGCGCGAAGATCGCGATCAGCCAGGCGAGGGATTCAAAACGCGAGGTAAGAGGCGCGCGATCGCCCGATACGCGCTCTCGCTCATTTATGGACAGCGTCTGGCCCATAGCTTCTCGTCTATGTACCTCGTGTCTACACCAAGCATTGCACAAATAGCTCATAGGGGAGGGGCTTGGGGAGAACTTTGCCCTCCCCAAAACCCACCCAAGCGTTAGATTTCAGCGCAGCGCGCCATAACAGCTCGCATAGCTCTGCAATGCATCAGCGTTACTGACTACTGATTACTGACTACAGACTACTCTAGTGCTCCCGCAGCTCGGCCCAGTCGATCCGCACGCCCAGCCGCTGCACCTGGCCGACAACCGCCTTGCCCTGCTGGCTCAGGTAGCGATCGGCCGGCGGGACGAACGTGTCGGTGCGCAGCGTCACGACGACGTCGGCGCCGCGCGGCGCGGGCGGCAGCAGGACCGCCACCTCGCTCGGGCCGGCGATGTCGGGCGTGAAGGAGCCGACCTCCTGGCCATCCACGACGACGCGCGCCGATGGGGCGGCCGGCGCGTAGCTGGCCCACCCGCGCCCGTCGACCCGCAGCGCCAGCGTCTGCGGCGCGCCCGTGCCCGCCCCTGGAAAGCGCAGCCGCGCGCCGTCGCCGCACCAGCGGAAGTTCGCCGCCGGCCGGATGCTGCCGTCGCCCTCGCCCAGGTAGCAGCCCTCGACGTAGCCCAGGTCGAGGTTGCCGGCCAGGTCGAGCCGGTTCTCCGGCAGCGGGGCCGGGTGCAGCCAGTCCCAGGCGAGCTGCACCGGGTTGGCGTTATCCACCAGCGTCTGCCCGAGCACCTGGCGCGCGCCCGGCCAGTCGCCCCTGCGCCGCAGCAGCTCGCCGCGCACGACCGCCGCCTCGACCGGGCTGAGCGCATTCGTCGCGTCGAGCAGCGCCAGTCCCTGGTCGGGCCGCCCCTCCAGGCCGGCCAGCAGCGGCGCGGCCAGGCCGAGCGTGTGGCTGGTCACCTCGCTGCTGGCAAGCAGCGCGCGCGCTTCCGGCGCGTCGCCGCGGCCGAGCGCCCGCATCACCTGCTGCTCGCGCAGGTAGCCGGGCCGCGCGCGCCAGGCGATCAGCGTGTCGACGACGCTGGACGGGTAGGGGCCGAGGTACGAGGCCCAGGTCGAGTCGGCCCCCGGCGCGCGCGGCTCGAAGTAGGCGTATGGCGCGACCGCCACCAGCGCCAGCAGCGCCGCGAGCGCGCCGTAGGCCAGCCCGCCGCGCGAGCGCAGCGCCCGCCAGGCCCGCGGCGGCTGCGCCAGCGCGTAGCCGGCGAAGACGAACGCGAGCGGCAGCAGCGGCAGCCGGAAGCGGTTGATCGCGAACAGCAGCGGCGCGACCGCGACGTTGTAGAGCCACCACAGCCCGGCCAGCGCTGGAACGTTGGAACGTTGGAACGTTGGAACGTTGGAGCGGCGCGCCAGGCCCCAGCCGAGCACCGCCAGCGGCAGGGCCAGCACGTACAGCGTATCGTCGAGCAGGAACAGCCCGGCGAGAAACCAGCGCGGCAGCCGGCCGCTCGCGAAGCCGCCGGCGAAGCGCTCCGCGCCGGTGTAGTTGATCTGAAACAGGTCGACCAGCTCGCCGAGCGACTTGGCGACGAAGGCGCCCGGCCGCGCCGCCAGCAGGCACAGGCCCTCCGCCGTCATCAGCTGCTGGCGCTCCGCCTGCGAGATCTGCTCGACCGGGCGCGCGAGCGCCGCCAGCAGCCGCGGGTCCTGCTTATGCAGCAGGCAGGACGGGTCGCGCGCGACCGTGCCGTCCTTCGCACGCTGCGCGTCCACGAGCGCGCGGCGCTGCGGCTGGCTCAGGCTGCGATCCAGCAGCGCCAGCACGAAGTTGCGCGTGGCAGCGTCGTTCCGATCGCCGTCGTAGGCCGTCCGCGCGCCGTAGAGCAGGTTGAACGCGCCGCTCGTGTCGACCACCACCAGCCCGCCGTAGAGCCGCGAGGCGTAGATCGTCCAGGGCGCGACGATCAGCAAAGAACAAAGAACAAAGAGCAAAGAACAAAGAATCGATCGGCGCGTGACGATCTGCTTTCCCCGCTCTCTGCCCCCTGTCCCCTGTCCCCTGTCCCCTGTCCCCTGTCCCCTGTCCCCTGTCCCCTGCCCTGAGCAGCACCCACAGCGCGGCGACCGGCAGGAACAGCAGCGTCAGGCTACGCGTCAGCGTCGCCAGGCCGAACAGGATGCCGGCCAGCGCGAGCCACCGCCAGGCGCGGACCTTGTGACCCGGTGACCAGGTGACCAGGGCCTTTGAGGCTTGAGGCTTGGGGCTTGGGGCTTGGGGCTTGGGGCTTGGGCTTAAGGCTTGGTCCGCCCAGGCCGCCAGGGCCAGGAAGCCGCCCAGCAGCAGCGCGATGAACAGCGTCTCGGAAAGCAGCGCCTGCGTGTAGAGCGCGAGCGGGAAGTAGAGTCCCATCAGCAGCGCGGCGATCGCCGGGATCGAGCGTTGAGGCTTGGGGCTTGGGGCTTGGGCGAGGTCGTCTTCTGACCGCCCTCCATCCCTAGTCCCTAGAGTGGGGCGTCCGTCGTCCGTCGTCAGCCGCTTAGCCAGGAAGTACACCAGCGCCACGTTGAGCAGGCTCAGCGCGGTCTGAGTGGCATAGATCGGTGCGAGCGTATCGCCGAAGATCCGCAGGTGCGCGGCCACGAACAGCGGGTAGAGCGGCGCGCGGGTCCACAGGTAGCCCTGGTACCAGGCGAAGCCGCGCCCGGCCGCCAGCCAGCTCGCGGCGGAGAGGTACTCGCCCTCGTCGGAGATCAGGCCGGCGCGCGGGATGCCGCCCCACAGCAGCAGCCGCAGCGCGAGCGCGACCAGCAGCGCGACCAGCAGCCATGCGTCGGGGAGCCGCCGGGCGTACACGAGCGGAGGAGCCGCGGCGGGTAGTGCGGGGCGCTTCATACGCGCGGGTTATTGGTGATATATTCGCGGATGCGGTTCAAGCTATATCTCCCCTCCACGCGCGCTATTCTACCACACCCCCGCCCCGCCACACGATATGCCCGCGCTTGACGACGGTCTCGACCAGGTTCTCGGCGACGCGGTAGGCCAGGTGGCGGTAGTCGGGCACGCGCAGGATCACGACGTCGGCCTGCTTGCCCAGCTCCAGGCTGCCGACCTGCGCGCCGCGCCCGATCGCGTGGGCGGCGTTGAGCGTGGCGGCGGCAAGCGCCTCGGCCGGCGTCAGGCCCATGCCGCGGCAGGCCAGCGCGATCGCGAACGGCATCGCCGGGCACCAGCAGGTGCCGGGGTTCAGGTCGGAGCCGAGCGCGACCGCCAGCCCGTACTCGTCGATCATGCGGCGCGCCGGGGCGTAGCGGCCCAGCCCGAGGCCAAACGGCGTCGCGGGCATGAGCGTGGGGATCGTCGCGGGGTGGTCGCGCAGCGCGGCCAGGTCGGCATCGCCGCTGGCGATCATGTGGTCGACCGAGCCGGCGCCGAGCGCGGCCGCGGCGCGGGTGCCGCCCAGCGCGGCGAACTCGTCCAGGTGGGCTTTGAGCGGGAAGCCCAGCGCGCGCGCCGCCCCCAGCACCCGCTCCAGCTGCGCGACCGTGAAGGCGCCCTGATCGCAGAAGATGTCCACGTACGGCAGATCCCGGCCGGCGTAGGCCGCCCGCACGGCCGGCAGCATCTCGCCCACCACCAGCGCGATGTAGTCGTCGGCGCGGCCGGCATGCTCGGGCGGCAGCGCGTGCGCGCCCAGGAACGTCGCCACCAGCTCGACCGGCTGCTCCGCGCCCAGGCGGTCGATCACCCGCAGCATCTTCAGCTCGTCGGCGGTCGAGAGGCCGTAGCCGCTCTTGGCCTCGGCCGTGGTGGTGCCGTGGGCCAGCATCTGTCGCAGCCGCGCGGCGCTCTCGGCGGCGAGCTGATCCTCGGAGGCGGCGCGCGTGGCCCGAACGGTCGACATAATCCCGCCGCCGGCCGCCATGATCTCCAGGTAGGTCGCGCCGGCAAGCCGCCGCTCGAACTCGTCGACGCGGTCGCCGGCGAACACCACGTGCGTGTGCGCGTCGACGAAGCCGGGCAGCACCGCCTTGCCGCGCGCGTCGATCCGCACGGCGGCGTCGCGCACCAGCTCGCGCACCTCGGCCGTTGGCCCGAGCGCGACGATCCGCCCGCCCGTCGCGGCCAGCGCGCCGTCGGCGATCGCGCCAAGATCGCGCATGGCCGCGCCGCGCTTCGGCCCGCCCGGCGACGCCACCGTGATCAGCTGGGCGGCGTGCTCGATCAGGAGGTCGACGTGCATAGAGCCATCCTCTCGGCTTGCGCATCAGCCGCCGACGGAGGCGCTCCGCATCGGAATGCGCCCGAGCGGTTGGGCTCCCCGTGGGCTTGGGTTGCGGATCCAGCGTCAGCGTGCGCCGACGATTGAGGATTTCGGCGACACGGGCGCGACTGCCAAGGAGGGGTTCGAGATCACGGCGCGTCAGCTCGCGGCTCTCCATCCAATACACGAGTGCGTCAACCGGATCAGGCGGCATAATTGGATGGTGCTGATCTTCATAGGCCGTGATCAAGGTTGTGAGCACATCCAGCTCATCACCCTCAGGTGTATTCAGCTGCGCATCCAGCAGCGCATCAACGCGGCGAAGCG
Source organism: Candidatus Ribeiella danica (assembly GCA_016717335.1). Taxonomy (GTDB): domain Bacteria; phylum Chloroflexota; class Chloroflexia; order Chloroflexales; family Roseiflexaceae; genus Ribeiella; species Ribeiella danica. The sequence goes on along the minus strand of JADKFS010000018.1, from coordinate 283,105 downwards.
CAGCCTGATAATCAGCTTCCGTTCTAATCGGGCGAATATCCATTGAGCACCTCTTCAGGCTTAGATGGTGGCGGCATCAATCCGGTCGTACTCAGCATGCGACCCAATAAATCGAATATAGACGATGCCATAGTCATAATTGATCGCTACTATCAGGCGATATCGGTTGCCATGGATATTGAATACGACGCGATTGTGCGCGAGAAGACTGGCGCTGGCATACACGGCACGAATATCGGTGGGGCCGGTCCACACGGCGACTTTCGCATCGTGAAACCAGGCACGCAAGGGCTGTTCCGCGTCGGTTCCCAAAAGGCGGGAATGGAGGATGGGGATTGAACCGCCGACAAGCCCCTCTCCGCGGATCGTCACGCCCCGCTCGCGCGCGGCCTCGATCGCCTCGGGGTAGCCCGCGTCGACGTGCCGGATGACGCCCATGGCCGGGTCGCAGCGCAGCACCCGCTCCAGCCGCGCCGCGGCGGCGTCGGTGCCGTCGGCGACGACCACGACGCCGGCGTGCAGCGAGTAGCCGATGCCGACCCCGCCGCCGTGGTGCACGCTGACCCAGCTCGCGCCCGCGGCGGTGTTGACCAGCGCGTTCAGGATCGGCCAGTCGCCGATCGCGTCGCTGCCGTCGCGCATGCCCTCGGTCTCGCGGTTCGGCGACGCGACCGAGCCGGCGTCGAGGTGGTCGCGCCCGATCACGATCGGCGCCGAGACCTCGCCGCGCCGCACCAGCTCGTTGAACAGCAGCCCGGCGCGGTCGCGCTCGCCATAGCCCAGCCAGCAGATCCGCGCGGGCAGGCCCTGGAACTGTACCTGCGCCTGGGCCTTGGTGATCCAGCGGTGCAGCGGCTCGTCGTCGGGGAACAGCTCCAGGATGGCGCGGTCGGTCCGCTCGATGTCGGCCGGGTCGCCGCTGAGCGCGACCCAGCGGAACGGCCCCTTGCCGCGGCAGAACAGCGGCCGGATGAAGGCCGGCACGAAGCCGGGGTAGTCGAAGGCGTTCGCCACGCCCGCCTCGAGCGCCTGGCCGCGCAGGTTGTTGCCGTAGTCGAACGCGACCGCGCCGCGCCGCTGCAGCTCCAGGATCGCCTCGACGTGGCTGGCCATGCTGGCGCGCGAGCGCCGCACGTACTCGTCCGGGTCGCGCTCGCGCAGCCGCGCCGCCTCGTCGAGCGCCAGGCCGGCGGCGGCGTAGCCGTTCAGCGGGTCGTGCGCCGAGGTCTGGTCGGTGACGATATCGGGCGTCACGCCGCGCACCACCAGCTCGGGCAGGATCTCGGCCGCGTTGCCGAGCAGCCCGACCGAGAGCGGCCGACCCTGCCGCACCGCCTCGTCGACCCGCGTCATGGCCTCCTCGAGCGTGTCGACGGCCGTGTCGAGGTAGCCGGTCTCCAGCCGGCGCTCGATCCGGTGCCGGTCGACCTCGACCACCAGCGCGACGCCGTCGTTCATGGTCACGGCCAGCGGCTGCGCGCCGCCCATGCCGCCCAGGCCGGCCGTCAGCACCCAGCGCCCGCGCAGCGTCCCGCCGAAGTGCTGGCGCGCGCACTCGGCCAGCGTCTCGTAGGTGCCCTGCAGGATGCCCTGCGTGCCGATGTAGATCCAGCTGCCGGCGGTCATCTGGCCGTACATCGTCAGGCCCAGCGCCTCCAGGCGGCGGAACTCCTCCCAGGTGGCCCACTTGGGCACCAGCAGCGAGTTGGCCAGCAGCACGCGCGGCGCGTCGGGGTGGGTGCGCAGCACGCCGACCGGCTTGCCCGACTGGATCAGCAGCGTCTCGTCGCCCGCCAGCTCGCGCAGCGCGCGCACGATCGCGTCGTAGCACTCCCAGCTGCGGGCGGCCTTGCCGGTCCCGCCGTAGACGATCAGGTGCTCGGGGTCCTCGGCAACCTCGGGGTCGAGGTTGTTCATCAGCATGCGCAGAGCCGCCTCCTGCTGCCAGCCCTTGCAGCTCAGCTCTGTGCCGCGCGGGGCACGAATAACCCGCTTCATCGCGGCCTCCTCAGCCGATAGAGTTCGGCGCCGGCGAGGGATGCCGCATCCCCGGCCACTGCCGCCGGACTACGCTGTCGTTGGGCTGATTGTAGCATACTCCTGTCGATCACCCCACCCTCTGGCCCCCACGAAGAATCCCCCCTCTCCCGGCTGGGAGAGGGGGGCAAGGGGGTGAGGGAGCGCAATTCTTCACGCGGTATGCTGCGGCGCGGCCTGCTCGCTCGCGGCCACGGGAGCCGTGACCGGCCGGAACCGGCGCAGGTTGAGCCACGCGAAGACCATCAGCCCGAGGTACAGGCACAGCTCGGGCGCCTCGCCATACTTGACCACGATGAAGTTGGTGCTTGGCCAGACGAACGTGTGCAGCGCCCGGTAGGCGAACGGCATGAAGAACGCCGGCACCAGGCACAGCGGCGGCACCAGCAGCCAGGCGAAGCTTGGCCGATCGGAGCGCGGCCGGGTCAGCCGGTACAGCGGCGCCGCGATGCCGTACAGGCCGCCCGCCAGCACCACAAAGCCGAACAGCCGCTGCACCAGCCGGATATTGTGCACATTCGTCTCGCCCTGGTGGTTGATCGCATCCAGCGTCTCGGGCGTGCCCCAGCCGAAGATGCGCTGCCCCCACGAGATCTCCTCGCCGGCGACGAAGAGGGCGCCCGCCGCCAGCAGCAGGTAGAGCAGCCCGACGCCGCGCTGGCCGCTCCGCAGCAGCCGCACGCCGAGCCGGCCGAAGATCAGGCTCGACAGCAGCACGAAGAAGAACTGCGGCCACTCCAGCAGCGAATCCTCAGCGGTGACGAAGCGGAACACCGGCCGAAACTGGCTTTTCATCACGACCGCCAGGACGGCCAGGGCGGCCACGCCGCCGGCGACCAGGATGGGCAGCAGCGTGAGGACGAGTGCGCTCCGGCGTGACAGGCCCCACTGTCGCGCATCAGTTTCGAGCAGACCCATCACCCGGGCAAGCAGATTGTTGGTAGGTTGCATGTTGCGATGATCTCCTCTCGAATGTAGAAGAAAGGGGCTTTTTGGCGGGACCGCGCCCGCCAAACATCCCAGCTGGAACGCTAGTCGTGCATAAACTGAACCACGGCTTTACGCTATGCCGCCGTGGTGCTCCGTCGCGATATCAAGCTGGTAGCCGACGCCTCGAATCGTGCGGATAGCGCAGGCCCTCATGCCATCCGACTCGATTTTTTTGCGCAGGTGGTAGATGTGAACCGACAGCCGGGCGCGCGTGTCCGGAGTATCTTGGGCCCAGATCGCCCTGCAGATTGCCTCGAAGCTCAGCAGCTCGCCGGCGCGGGCCATCAGGTAGTAGAGCAGGTGCGTTTCAACCGGCGTCAGCTCGAACATCCGGCCGTCCGCGAAGCGCGCCTGCTGCTCCGACGTGTCGAGCGTGAGATCGCCATGCTTGATGCGCGGCGAGTGATACGGCGGGCGCGATCGCCGCAGCAGCGCCGCCACGCGCGCCAGCAGATCCGGCGGGTCGAACGGCTTGGTCACGTAGTCGTCGCCGCCGCTCTGCAGCCCGCGCACCTTATCCTCGGTCTGGGCGCGCGCCGAGAGAAAGATGACCGGGATGCTCGACCTGCGGCGGATCTGGCGGCAGAGGTCGAACCCGCACATATCCGGCAGCGTGACGTCGAGCAGCACCAGGTCGGGCCGGGTCGTGTAGAAGGTCTGCAGCAGCGTGGCGCTGTCACAGACCGGCGCGACCCGGTAGCCGTCCGCGTGGAGCAGAAACGCGACCAGCTTCAGCGCCTGCGAGTCGGCGTCGGCAATCAGGATGTAGCTCTGCTCGGGCGCTTGCTCCGCCGCTACGAAGGCGGCGTCGCATTCGTCCGAACAGATCGGTGGTGTTGCCATGGTGCGATCTCTCTGCTCTGCGTGCTGCTGTCGGCGGCGGGCGCTGGGTGCGCGCCCACCGCATCGTTTGGCTCGAAACGACTATGTCTTTCGGATGATCGACAGGTAGGTCTGGTATTTCCCGGCCAGCAGCGACTTGGTCTCGGTGTTATTGTCGGTCGGCGAGTCGGCCGGGGTGCTGCTCACCGTGATGGTGTTGGTCAGCTGCGTGCCCGGCGTGACTACCCTGCCGATCCGGACGACCAGCGCGATCGTCCCGCTCTCCTGGTACGCCAGCGATGGGACGTGCCAGATCAGGCTGCCGCTGGTGGCGTTGTTGAAGCTCGCGCCCGGCGCGCTTGCGCTCACCAGCGTGACGTTCGGCGGCAACTGGTCGAGGATCGTGATGTCGCTGGCGTCGTCCTCGCCGTTGTTGACGTAGGTGATGGTGTAGTCGAACGTGCTGCCCGGCGACGGCGTGGCCGCCTCCGGCCAGGTCGAGCTGACCGTCAGATCGGCCGGCCCCTCGGTGATGGTGGTCTGCGACGTGACGTTGTTCGAGCGCGTCTCGGGCGCCTCGATCGGCGTGCTGGTGATGCCGGCGGTGTTGATCAGCGTCGTGTTCGGCGCGAGCCCGCCGGCCACGGCCGCCGACAGCGTGATGGTGCCGCTGGCGCCGGGCGGGAGCGACGCGATCGTCCAGCTCAGGTCGCGCCCGCCCGGGCAGGTGCCGAAGAAGCTCAGGGCGCCGACCGTCACCTGCGATGTCTGGCCGACGCAGATCATGCCCGACGGCAGCGTGTCGGTGATGACGACCGAGCTGGCGGCCTGCGGGCCAGTGCCGGCGTTGACGAACGAGATCGTGTACTGGGTGGTCGTGGCGGTCTTCACGACCTCGGGGCCGATCTTGGAGATGCGCAGGTCGACTCCGGGAACGCCCTGGCAGGCTACGCCGGGCGTCTGCGCGTTCACGGTGGTGTGGGCGACAAAGTCGAAGTTGCTGTTGTTGGTGTCCATGGTAGACGGGCAGCGATCGTAGCTGGCGTTCGGCGCCACGCTGGTGCTGGTGAGCACGATCGGCCGGTTGTCCGGGTCGAGCCCGCTCGCAGCCACCGGCGTGGTGTACTGCACCAGGTCGACCAGGGTATCGCGCGGGTCGAGCAGCGCCAGGCTCTCCTTGAAGGGCAGGCCGCCATTCTGGTTCTGGAGCGAGATGATGCCGCTGGCCCAGTCGGTGTAGGGCGTCAGCGTGCTCATGTCGATGATCTTGTTCGCGGGCACGCCTGGGTAGCGCGTCTGGAAGACCGCCTTGTTGTTGGCGATCACGATCGCCTCGCCGTGCAGCAGCGTCAGGTTATCCGGAAGCTTCAGCATGCCCTGCGAGCCACCGCGGTAGGCCTGGTCGCCGACCTTATAGCCCTTCAGGCTGACGTCGAAGCTGTTCGGGTTGAACAGCTCGATCCACTCGCCCTGCGGGTCATTACTGGTCGGCGGGTCGGGCAGGAACTCGGAGATCAGCAGCGGGGCGAACACCTCGCCGCTGGCGTTGAAGTGCAGCTCGACGTAGGCGTTGATCGTGCTGTCGCTCAGCTCCGCGGCGCTCAGCAGCGGGCTCAGGACGTCGATCGCCTTGGAGGTGCTGCCGTCCGACGGCGCGCGCTTGTCGCTGTAGTGCGTCAGGATGGTGAGGCGCAGCGTGTTCTGCTGGGCCGGCAGGCCGCCGATCTCGCTCCACGGCACCGCGATCTCGATGAAGCTGCCCTTGCGAACCGCGGCGCTGACCAGCTGCGCGGAGCAGGCGGCGCAGCTCGTCCCGGCCGACGCCGGGTCGGTGTAGATCGTCGGCTTCGCGGTCGCGCTGGCCTTGGTGAACTGCGTCTGGACGACGTACTCCCACTTGGCCTGGCCGTCCACGCTCGTCGCGAGGCCGTCCGGCAGCGCAGTCGCGCCGGCGGTGTGGGCCGGATCGCTGTCGATCGCGATCACCAGCTCGGGCGAGGGGTCGTTGGTGATGCCGCTCAGCCGCTCGAGCTTGGCCATGATGTACAGGTTGGCCGCGTCGCCGGTGACATTCAGCTTCTCCAGGTCGGCCTCGCGGGTAATGTTGCCGGTGGCGCCGAGTGGGCTGGCGACGCGCTGATCGCCCTTGGCGTCGGTCCAGACGAACTCGCCGCGGCCGGCCGAGTCGCGCGCGATCTCGCCGACGTTGCCGGCGGACGGGCCGCGCGCAAACCAGTCGACCCTGCTCGAATCGCCGACCGCGACGGGGTGCGCGCCGGCGATAGTGGTAAGCAGCAGGCCGGCAGCAAGGATTAAACAGAGGAAGAGCACTGCTCGTGTTCGATTCATCGTCATTACTCCTGTGAGGTGCTTGATCTGCGGCGAATGTGGTGCCGCCCTGTAATGAGAACGTCAATATCTCGGGTGAAGCTACGGCTGGCTGGTCATCTTTAGAACATCCTTAGATTGCACTGGCGTGCTGGCCGGGCGGGGGCTGCGCGCGCCCGTGCCCCCGCAGGTATCTCTACCTCAGTCTAGTTCGCCCGCAGGTATCTCTACCTCAGTCTAGTTCGCCTGCGCGGCGCGCGGGCGGGGGTGGGCCGCCACCCCCGCCGCCCCCCGGCCGGGGCGTGCGCCCCTGGACCCCAAAAAGAAGCTGCCTCAGTTGCGCTGCCTGGCGCGCATGCCCGGCTGAATCCAGGCGCGGCGGGACGCAACCAGCTTTGCAGGTATGGTGCTGGGCATGCACCACCAAGGTTGAAATTGGCACGGGCGCACCAGGCGGGGGGACGGGGGCGCAGCGCCCCGGAAGAATTCGGATCACCCCGAATGGGGACATCAGGCGGGGGCCGGGGGCGCAGCGCCCCGCAGCCGGATTGCCCACCCCCGAATTTTGTGCTATTGTGAAGCCGGATCGCTCCCGCACAGCCCCGCGTCGCGCGCCGCGCGCACGCGGGCGACATCGCCAAGAGTAACCGCCGATGCAGCAGACAGCTCATGTTCGCCAGACGATCCAGCGGCAGATCCTCGCCCACGCCTATGCCTGGAGCGTCGCCGTCGTCGTGCTCGTGACGGCGGGCATCTGGCTGGTCCGGCACGTGCTGATGGTGCCGCTGCTGTCGATCTCGCCGATCTACCTGGTCGGCGTCCTGCTCTGCGCGACGATGGCCGGCCGCTGGCCGGCGATGCTGTGCGCGCTCCTCAGCTTTGTCGCCTTGAAATTCTTTTTCGTCGAGCCCATCTACAGCCTCACCGTCGACGACGCCGAGGATATCTCGCGCCTGCTGATCTTTCTGGCGACCGCCTTTCTGGCCGGCGGCATGGCCGTGCGCATCCGCGAGGAGGCGACCGCGGCACAGCAGCGCGCGGACGAGGCGGTGGCGCTGTACGACTTGAGCCAGGCGATCAGCGCGCAGCTCGACTTTGGCGCGATCGCGCCGCTGATCGTCGCGACAACCGTGCGCCTGCTGGCGGTCCCGGCCTGCCGGCTGCTGCTCGCGCTGCCCGACGGCGCCCTGAGCGTGTGCGCGGAGCGCGGCGACTGGCCGGCCTCTGGGCGCGGCGCCGACGCGCCGCTGCGGATCGGCGAGCAGACGCTTGGCGTGCTGCGGATCGCCCTGCTGCCAGGGCAGCAGGCGCCTGAGCCGGATCGCCAGCGCCTGCTCGAGACGCTCGCGAATCAGGCCGCGCTGGCGCTGACGCGCGGCCGGCTGGCGCAGCAGGCCGCCCGCGCCGAGGCCCTGGCCGAGTCGGATCGCCTGAAGTCGACCTTGCTCTCGACGGTGTCCCACGATTTTCGCACGCCGCTGGCCGCGATCACGGCCGCCGCCGACGAGCTGCTCGCCGAGGATGTGGCCTGGCCGCCCGAGTCCACGCGCGAGTTCACAACGGTCATTCGCGTCGAGGCCGAGCGCCTGAGCCGGCTGATCACCAATCTGCTCGACCTGACGCGGATCGAGGCGGGGGCGCTGCGCCCACAGCGCGGCTGGTACAACATCGCCGAGATTATCTACACGGTGCTTCAGCGGCTCGCGCCCAGCCTGGCCGATCGGCCGATCGAGCTGATGGTCGCCGACGACCTGCCGCTGCTGCCGGTCGACTACGTGCAGCTGGAGCAGGTGCTGTGGAACGTTGTTCAGAACGCGCTCAAATACTCGCCGGCCGGCTCGCCGATCTCGATCGCCGTCGCGGTGCGCGACAACGCGCTGTCCATCAATATCGGCGACCGCGGGCCGGGCATCGCGCCCGAGCAGCGGACGCGCGTGTTCGAGAAGTTCTACCGGCTATCGCAGAACGGCCGCGATCAGATCCCGGGCACCGGCATCGGCCTGGCGATCTGCAAGGGGCTGATCGAGGCGAACGGCGGCAGCATCGCCATCCTCGGGCGCGAGGGCGGCGGCACACTGGTCGAGATCTGCCTGTCCCTGCAGGAGATCGCGGCGCCGGCCATCAGTGGAGCATAGGGGATGATGTCAGCAGGCATTCTGGTCATCGACGACGAGCTGCACATTCGCCAGCTGCTGCGCTCCAGCCTCAGCGAGCGCGGCTATCGCGTGACGGTGGCGGCGACCGGCGAGGAGGGGCTCGACCTGGCGGCGGCCGCCCGGCCGGACGCGGTGATCCTCGACCTGGGTCTGCCCGGCATGGATGGGTTTGAGGTCTGCCGCACGCTGCGAACGTGGAGCGAGGCGCCGATTCTCATCCTGTCGGCCCGCTACGACGAGATGGAGAAAGTGCGCGCGCTGGATCTCGGCGCGGACGACTACCTGACCAAGCCGTTCGGCACCCACGAGCTGCTGGCGCGGATTCGCGCGTCGCTGCGACGGGCCGCGCACCAGCAGTCGACGCCGACGCTCCTGGCGGCCGGCGACCTGCGGATCGACCTGCTGCGCCGGCAGGTGACGCGCGCGGGCGGCGAGGTGCGGCTCACGCCAACCGAGTACGCGCTGCTCACGACCCTCGCGGCGCACGCGGGCCGTGTGTTGACGCACCAGTGGCTGCTCGCACACGTCTGGGGGGCGGGGTACGAGAACGACGTGCAGAACCTGCACGTCTTCATCAGCCAGGTGCGGCGCAAGATCGAGCCGCAGCCGGCCAAACCGTGCTATATCTTGACCGAGCCGGGCATTGGCTACCGCTTCTGCGCCCTCGACGAGGGGCCGCCCTGACTGTGGCTCTATAGCAGTAGGCAGTCGGCAGTAACGGTGAACTGCATACTGCGAACTGCCAACTGAACCGGGTAGAGATTTTCACCGACGTACACTAGCCCGGCCGGCGGTGCAGGCGGGACGCCGCCGCCACCGCCAGGGCGGTCACGCCGATCATCAGCAGCGACTGGATGGCGATCCCCGCGCTCGCGCTGGCGTACCCGATGATCACGCCGCCGAAGCCGGTGCCGAGCGCGATCCCCAGCACGTTCGCGAGCTGCAGCGCCGCCGAGGCCGCGCCCTCCTGGCCGGACGGCGCGGTCTCGAGCATCACCAGCGAGAGGGTCGAGAAGGCTAGCCCCATGCCCAGCCCGGCCAGCCCCCACGCCACTGTCCCCATCAGCGGCGGGACCCACGGGAGCAGCGTGGCGCCGATCAGCGCGATGCCGGCGCCAATCAGCGCGAGCCCGATAACGACCAGCCTGCGCCGGCTGGTGCGCAGCGCGAGCTGGGCCTGGATCCACGATCCGGTGGTCCACGTCATCGTCGCGGCGGTCAGCGCCAGCCCGGCGGCCGTCGCGGTCTGGCCGCGCACGGCGGTCAGCGCCAGCGGCACGAAGGCGTCCACGCCGAAGAACGCCAGGCTCAGCAGCCCCATCGTCGCGATCGCGGCCGGCAGGCCGGGCGCCGCGCGCAGCGACCCCTCCGGGAGCAGCCGGCGCAGCGCGGGCAGCCCAAGCACCACGCCGACCAGCGCGATCGCGATCGCGAGCGCAGGCGTGCCCAGGCCAAGCCCGGTGACCAGCAGCGCCGCGCCGACGGCCAGCCGCACCGACGTGCCGATCTGCGCCCAGTCGCGCGGGGCGCCGCTGCCGCTGCCCAGCCGCCGCATCGCCGGCGTGGCAAGGATCGCGGCGATGGGCGGCAGCGGGGCGAGCGCCAGGAACACCCAGCGCCAGCCGAGATGGTCGCTCACCAGGCCGGCCAGCGCCGGCCCGACCAGCCCCGGCACCACCCATGCGCTCGAGATCACCGCCAGCATGCGCGGCTTGAGCGACTCGGGGTAGCCGCGCCCGATCGCCGCGTAGGCCACCGACGAGATCACGCCCGCGCCGCTCCCCTGGATCGCCCGCCCGACGATCACGACGATCATCGCGGGCGCCAGCCCCGCGAGCACCAGCCCGAGCGCGAAGAGCGTGACCCCGGCCACAAACGGCACCGCGGGCCCCCGGCGGTCGGCCTCGGCCCCGGCGACCGTGATGCCGATCAGGTTGGCCAGCATAAACGCGCTGAAGGCCCAGCCGTAGAGCGACAGGCCGCCCAGGTCGTTGATCGTCGCCGGCAGCGTGGTGGCGACGGCCAGCGCCTCGAAGGCGCCCGCGCCGACGGTGAGGATGAGGCCGACCGTAAGCAGACGGTAGCTGCGGCCCCAGATCCCCTCGCTCGTAGAGCTGCTGGCCGAGTCCGTCTGGACGACTGTGGGTGCCAAGCTAATCACCTTACAAGCCCCAGCCCTGGCGGCGGAGCAGCTTGAGGAACGAACGCCCAGAGGGCGTTTGTTGAAACGACTCGCAAGAATACGACGTGTGTGCGTTACCATATTACACCATGTCCGCGAGTTATGTGGGGCCATCCTTCCCATCCCCCTCACCCCCTTTCGGGGGTAGGTTTTTTCCAGCGCATGCTGATGCCCTGCAGGCCCTCACCCCCCTGCCCCCCTCTCCCCTTGGGAGAGGGGGGAATTAGTGGCTTGGCACGGGGTTTCGGCGGAGCCGAAACCCCGTGCCAAGCTACCGTTTCCCCGCCCCTGGCAGGGGCGGAGGCAGGGGGTGGGGTGATGCGGCGCACGCCGACGCCATGCACAAGAAAACCTACCCCCGATAAGCCCCCGCTCCCCTGCCCCTGCGGGGGGCAGGGGAGCGGGCAGGGGAATATCTACACGAACGAGTGCCCCTCGTCCCAGGCCAGCGCCCGCACCGGCGCGCCGTCGACGTGGCCGAGCGCCAGCGGGATGAACGCGAAGACGTAGCGCCGGCCATGATCCAGCGCATCCAGCCCGCGCAGGTTCTCGACGATCAGCACCTCGGCGCCGAGCAGCAGCTCGTGGGCGGCCGATCCGCCGCCGGGGGTCGAGTCGACGTTCAGCGCGTCGATCGCCAGCAGCTCCACCCCACAGGCGACCAGCGCGGCCGCAAGCTCGCCCGACAGGTAGGGGTGGCGAAAGTAGCGCGCGTCGCCCCAGTGGCGCTCCCAGCCGGTGCGCAGCACCACGCACGAGCCGGCCGGGATAGCCAGCCCGTCGAGCAGGCCCGCGCCGATCGGCTGGTCGTCGGCGTGGCCGCGCGCGTCGAGCACAAGCCCTGGCCGGATGAAGCGCTCGGGCGGGTAGTCGCCGATACAGCGGCCGCCGGCCAGGTAGTGCCGCGGCGCGTCGATGTGCGTGCCGCTGTGGCTGCCCAGGCGCAGCTCGCTCACGCGCCAGGGCGGCTCGCCGGGCCACGGCTCGACCCGCGGCTGCGGATCGCCTGGAAAGTGCGGCATGCCGCTGGCCAGCGTGTGCGTCAGGTCATAGAGCATGTCATTGCACCCGGAACCTTGTGATATAATGCGCAAGTTGCAGAGATGCGCGCGCCTGCCCGGCGCGCGCGTAAGGGCGGAGCATACCGCCGGAGAGAGGACACGATGGACATCGTCACTACCAGCCACCGTATCTTGGGCGAGATGATTCTACCACTGTTGATCGTGATCGCGGCGATCTGGTTTACCGTCAGCTGGAAGCCGAACGCGCCAGCCAGCACGGCCGCGCGGCTCTTCCCGATCCTGGTCGATCTACAGGCCACGCTCGGGATCATCTACTTCGTCTCCCTGATTGTGGCAGGCGACCCCGACATCTTAACGTTCCCGCTGCTGCTGCACCCGGTGATCGGCCTGCTCGCAGCCGGCTTCGCTCACATGGCGGTCAAGGGCGGACCCTTCCGCAGCCTCGGCCGCTGGGCGGCCCTGGCCGGGCTCGCGGTCCTGCTGGTCATGGTGCTCGGCAACGTGCTGCTGGTGCGGGCTGCCGCATAATACGGCTGCCCTTTGGGAAGCAGGCACCTCGCCCTCGCTGGGCGGGGTGCTTGTTGAAGGCGCGCTCGTGATGCCGGCGGCGATCGGCGCGCTCGATCATCTGGCTCTCTGCGCGATCCGGGCCGCGGCCGATCTGCGCCACATCCAGGCCAGCGCAAACGCCAGCGCCAGGCCCAGCGCGTCGACCAGCAGGTCGCGGCCGTCGTCGGGCGCCAGCGCGCGCCGCTTGAACAGCAGCTGAAACAGCTCCTGCCCAAGCCCGGCGAGCAGCAGGCCGGCGTAGCGCAGCGGCCGCGCGCGCAGGGCCGGCCAGATCGCCAGGGCCAGCAGCCCCAGCAGCAAGAACAGCGACGCGTGCGCGATCGCGTGGGCCAGGTCGTCGGGAAACGCGTGGTCGAGCGCCCGGCCGACGGCCGGCCAGCGCGCGCCCAGCCACTCGACCGGGAACAGGATCAGCGCCAGCAGCGCCAGCAGCGCCGCCAGCCGCGCGGCCCAGCGGCGCGGTGCGGCGGGCCTTGAGATGTCGGCAAGTCGCATAGTCAGCCCTTTCGATTTAGCCTGTACGCGCCTGCCATGATAGGCCCGTCCGGCGCGAGACGCCAGCGCCCAGGTGCCGCTCCGGCCGCACACGGGTGCTATCCGTGCGCGCAGGCTTTCCGGGGCGCTGCGCCCCCGGCCCCCGCCAGATGCGCCGGTGTCGGGTGTTCAGATTCTTCCGGGGCGCTGCGCCCCCGGCCCCCCACCTGATTGTCGCGGCGCGAGCTTTCCTCCGGGGCGCTGCGCCCGCGGCCCCCCGCCCGGGGGAACCCGCGCCGGTTCAGGCGGCTGCGCCAGGTTTCTCCGGGGCGCTGCGCCCCCGGCCCCCCGCCCGGGGGAACCCGCGCCGGCTCCCCCGGCCCCCCTCCGGCAAATGATGCTGCCTCAGTATTGATCCCAGTGGCCCATGCCTCACACCATTCCGAGCACAGCCTGTGCACATCCGCCCCGTGTAGATTCAGCCGGGCATGAGCAGCCATCGCTGCAGATGAGACGGGTTCTTTTTGGGGTCCAGGGGCGCGCAGCCCCCGCAAGCGGCGGCAGCCTTTGCGAAAAGCGAACGCGTCGAGTAGAATAACGGCCCAGGCAGCGCAGGAGACCGTGACGGCGCAGCGGCGTCGAGGCCGGGTGGCCGCCACGACGTAGCGATGGGGCCAGGCATGAAACTGATCGTACAGATCCCGGTGCTCGACGAGGCCGACACGATCGCCGAGGTCATCCGCGATATTCCGCGCACGATCGAGGGCGTCGACAGCGTCGAGGTGCTGATCGTGGACGACGGCTGCACCGACGACACGGTGGCGGTTGCGCTCGCCAGCGGCGCCGATTTCGTGGTGCGCCACGCCGGCCGCAAGGGGCTCGCGCGCGCGTTCCAGACCGGCAACGACGCGGCGCTGCGCCTCGGCGCCGATATCATCGTCAACACCGACGGCGACCACCAGTACCCCGGCGGCGCGATCCCGCGCCTGATCGCCCCCATCCTGGCCGGCCAGGCCGAGGTCGTGATCGGCGACCGCCAGGTCGGCAGCGTCGAGCACTTCTCGTCGTTCAAGAAGGCGCTCCAGCGGGTCGGCAGCGGCGTGGTGCGCTGGGCCTCCGAGACCGACGTGCCCGACACGGTCAGCGGCTTCCGCGCGCTCTCGCGCGACGCGGCGCTGCGGCTGTTCGTCACCACCGACTTCTCGTACACGGTCGAGAATCTGATCCAGGCCGGCAAGAAGGGCCTGACCGTCACGACCGTGCCGATCGCGATCAACCCGGTCAAGCGGCCGTCGCGGCTGCACCAGGGCAACTGGAACTTCATCAAGCGCCAGGCCGCGATCATCACCCGCACCTACTCCACCTACGAGCCGCTCAAGACCTTCTCGTACCTCGCCGCGCCGTTTCTGCTGCTCGGCGTCGTGCTGCTCGGCAACGCGTTCTACGTCTTTCTCGCGCGCCAGTTCATCGAGAACTACCCGCGCTCCAACTTCCAGTCGCTGATGGGCGGCGGCGTGGCGCTCATCCTGGGGTTCGTGATCTTTCTGTTCGGCATCATCGCCGACCGGATCGGCGGCGTGCGCCGGGTCGACGAGGAGCTGCTCTATCGCCTGCGCTCGCAGGAGGTATCCGGCGAGGCGTGGCGGCGGCGCGTGACCGAGCGCCTGGACGAGATCGAGCGCCGTATCGCCGGCCGCATGGACGAGATCGATCAGAAGCTCGCCGAGAGCCACGTCAGCGATCGGGCGATCGATCGGTAGGCCGGCGGCGCGGTGCCCCGCACCTCTAAATGGCCTCCTGGCAGGGCGCAGGCGCACAGCCCCCACACACAGTCTGGTATAATCACAGCAGCAGATCCCAGTCCAACACGATGCCACGCCGCGCCCGCGCAGCTGCGACGTGTGGCCGCGCCGCCTGTGAACGGTCACCTCCGCCCGGGCCTGCGATACTGAAGGGGACGCGCATGACGCAGTTACGCGCGCAGGACTACCGCCAGCTGTTCGAGCTCTCGAGCGTCGGGCAGGCGCAGGCCGATCCGCTCATGCGCCACTTCCTGCGCGTCAACCGCAAGCTCTGCGCCCTGCTCGGCTACCCGGCCGACGAGCTGCTCGCCACGACCTGCCGCGACATCACGCACCCCGACGACCGCGACCGCGACGAGCAGGCCGCCGCGCGGCTAGCCCAGGGCCAGCTCGACGAGTACACCGCAGAGAAGCGCTACCTGCGCAAAGACGGCTCGATCCTCTGGGCGGCGCTCCACGTCACGCTGATCCGCGACGATCGCGGGCGGCCCCTGTACGCCGCGGTCGTCGTCGAAGACACAACCGAGCGCAAGCAGTTCGAGGCGTCCGTCCAGCAGGCGCGCGACCGGCTGGCCCTGGCGCTCGACGCGATCAGCGGGTTCATCTACGAGTACGATCTCGTGACCGGCCAGGTCGAGCGCAGCCCTGGCTTCGCCACCGTGCTCGGCTATGACATCGGCGAGATCGCGCCGACGGCAGGCTGGTGGTTCGAGCAGATCCACCCCGACGACCGCGAGCCGGCCATGCGCGCCGCCGCCGCCGCGCGCGAGTCGAACGTCGCCACGAGCTCGCTGGAGTATCGCGTCAGGCACAAGCGCGGGCATTACCTGACCGTGTGGGACCGCAGCGTGATCCACCGGGACGCAAGCGGTCGGGCCGTGCGCCTGCTGGGCACAACCGTCGACGTGAGCGCGCTCAAGCACGCCGAGGTGGAGCGGGCGCAGCTGCTGGAGCGCGAGCAGATCGCCCGGCAGCGCGTCGAGGCCGCGCTCGAACGACTGCGCCTGCTGCACCGGGTGACCAGCGCCCTAACGGCGACGCTCACCCCTCGGCAGGTCGCCGACGCGATCTTGACGGAGGTGGTCGCGACGCTTGGCGCGCAGGCGGGAACGGTCGTCGTGCTCGTCGACGACGACCTTGAGGTGCTCCACGCAGTTGGCTATCACCCCGACATCGTGGCGGCGTACCGGCGGTTCTCGCTGCACGCCGTCACGCCGCTCGGCGACGCTGTGCGGACCAGGCAGCTGATCCTGGTGCCATCGCGCCAGGAGGCCGTCGAGCCCTACCCGGTGCTCGCCAGCATCCCCAGCAGCGCCGGCGACGGGGCGCTGGTCGCGATACCGCTGGTGGTGGACGAGCGGGTCATCGGCGCGGTCGGGCTGACCTTTGTGGAGCGGCGCGTATTCAGCGACGAGGACCAGCAGTTCATGCGCACGCTCGCCCAGCAGTGCGCCCAGGCGCTCGACCGGGCGCGGCTGTACACCGACGAGCGGCGCGCGCGCGAGGCCGCCCAGGAGGCGGTGCGCGTCCGCGATGCCTTTCTCGCGATCGCCGCGCACGAGCTGCGCACGCCCCTGACGGCCATGATTGGCCAGGCGCAGCTGCTGCAGCGGCGCATGGGTCGCGCCGACAGCATCACCGATCGCGAGCGCAACACGGTCGCGGTGATCGTCGACCAGACGCGCCGGTTGGACCAGATGATCGGCGTGCTGCTGGACGTGTCGCGGATCGAGCAGGGGCAGCTGGCGATCAAGCGGCGGCCGGTCGACCTGCGGGCGATCACGCAGCGGGCGATCGAGGAGCTGCGGCCCTCGCTCGAGCGCCATAGCGTGACGTATGACGCGCCCGACGCCCCGCTGCTGGTCGAGGGCGACGAGCTGCGCCTCGCGCAGGTCGTGCAGAATCTGCTGACGAACGCGATCAAGTACAGCCCGCAGGGCGGCCCGATCGCGGTCGCGGTCGCGCGCGAGGGCGGCGAGGCCCGGCTGACCGTCACCGACCGCGGGATCGGCATTCCGCAGCACGAGCTGCCCAACCTATTTCGGCGCTTCTACCGCGTGGAGAATAGCGACACGCGCGGGATCGGCGGGATCGGCGTCGGGCTGTACGTCGTCAAGGAGATCGTGGCGCTGCACGGCGGCGATGTGCGGGCCGACAGCCAGGGCGACGGGAGCAGCTTCACGGTTGTGCTGCCGGCGCTCGCGGGCTGCGCCCCTTGACCCTAAAAAGACGCTCCTTTGTGCGCAGCGCTTGGCGCGCATGCCTAACATCATCCCGGCGCGGCGGGATAGAACCCGCTACTGATAGCCTATAATGTGCGAATGGAGAACCCAAGCCAGAAAAGAAGAAACCCGCCGTGGCGGACGTGATTGTGGTCGGCGGGGGGCCGGCCGGGTGCGCCGCAGCGCTGCGCCTGGCCCAGCGCGACCTCAGCGTGATCTTGCTCGAACGCCAGGACGTGGGATCATTATCGCGCGACCGGCTGCGCTCGGGCGAGGGGCTGATCCCGCGCGCGCTGCGCGAGCTCGCCGACCTCGGCGTCGCCGCGCACGACGCGCCCTGGGCGCTCTCCCGCATCCGGCGGGTCCGCACGGTCGGGCCGGACGGCGCGGCCGCCACCGATGCGGTTGGCCAGCTCGGCGGCATCGTCCAGATCGACCGGGCGCTCTTCGAGGACGACCTGCGCCGCGCCGCCGCCCGCGCCGGGGTCGACGTGCGGCTCGGCTGGCGCGCGCGCCGGCTTGACTACGCCCCGGGCCAGCCCATCGGCGGCGTGGTCGTGCAGCCGCCCGGCGCGCGGGCGACCAGCGTGCTCCGCGCGCCGATCGTGATCGACGCCAGCGGTCGCGGCGCGCTGAGCTTCCGCACATTCGACGTGCAGAGATCGGCCGGCGACTTCGGCACGGTCGTCATGTTCTTCGACCAGGTCGCCGGACTCGATCCGGACGTGTGGGAGGCGCATCTCTTCGGCGCGCGCCAGCTGAGCGTCGTGCAGCTCAGCCAGATCGAGCCGGGCGTGGTCCGCTGTGGCCTGGGGGTGAGCAGCGCGCTCCAGCTTGGCGCGCGCCATGCGCACGACCTGTTCTGGAGCCAGATCGCGCAGCACCCCGCGCTGGCCGGGCGCCTGCGCGGCAGCCGGATCGTGAGCCGGCCCTACGTCCGCGCAGGAATTGGCTACCGGGTGCGCCAGGTCACGTTCGACGGGCTGCTGCTGGTGGGCGACGCCGCCGGCTACGTGAACCCGCTCTTCGGCGACGGCATCCTGCGCGCGCTGCGCAGCGCCAGGCAGGCGGCCGCGGCCGCGGCCGCGGCGCTACGCCAGGACGACTGCACGCGCGCGGGGCTGCGGATCTACGAGCGGCAACACGCCGCGCGCGATCGAGTCGACGCTGTGCTGCTGGGCGCGCTGCGCGGCATGGTGCGGCGGCCCGGGCTGCTCCTGAAGATAGCATCGCTAGAGTGGGTGCGCCATGCCCTCTTCTCCGCGCTCCTGCGCGCGTAGCACCGCCCTCGGGCGAGCGGCCCGAGGGATCGGCGCGCTCGCGGCCGGGCTGCTCGGCGCCAAGCTGCTGCTCGGCCTGGCAATCCAGCTCTGGCCGATCCCCACCCCGCCCTGGGCGCGGCGGCTGCTCCACAGCCGCTGGCGGCGCTCCTACCGAGCGCCGGCCCGCACGCTGGCCCTGCTCGGCATGCGGCCGGGCATGCGCGTGCTCGAGCTTGGCCCGGGGAGCGGTATGTTCACGCACGATGCGGCGCGCCTGCTCGGCGACCACGGCCGGCTGGTCTGCGTCGATCTGCAGATGGCGATGCTCCGGCCGCTCCAGCGCGACCTCCGGGCGGCCGGCGCGCGCACGGCCTTCCTGCAGGCGGCCACCGCCGAGCGGCTCGCGCTGAGCGACGCGAGCTTCGACATGGCGATCGCGTTCGCGGTGCTGCCGATGGTGCGCGACAAGCAGCGGGCGCTGAGCGAGCTGCGCCGCGTGCTGCGGCCGGGCGGGGTGCTGGCGGTGAGCGAAGAGATCATCGAGCCGGAGTACGTCCCGGCGGCGCTGATGCGGCGCTGGTGCGGGCGGGCGGGCTTCACGCTGACGGCGCAGCTTCGCACCGGGTGGTGGTATCTCTTGCTGTTTCGCCGGGGCGCTGCGCCCCCGCCTCCCCGCTAGGCGTCTTCTGGGCCCCCCTCCGGCAAGTGATGCCGTGCCAGCTGCAAGCATTGTGGCGCATGCCCAGTCCCCTTCGTTGGGCGCGAGTTGCAACCCGCCGTGCCGGAATTCAGCCAGGCATGCGCACCAGGCATCGCAACAGAGATGGGGCTATTTTGGGGTCCAGGGGCGCGCAGCCCCGCCACAAAGCTACCGCTCAAGGTGGTACGGCACGCTGATCACCACCACGCCCTTGCGAAACAGCAGCGCCGCCTTGATCGTCAGCGCGGTCTGGTTGTGCAGCAGGTGCTGCCACCACTTCGAGGGGATGAACTCCGGCATGATCACCGAGAGCACGTCGTCGTCGTACTGGTCGTCGACCTCGTCGATGTAGCTCAGGATCGGCCGCACTAGGCTGCGGTAGGGCGAGTGCAGGATCCGCAGCGGGACGCCGCTGCCCCACTGCCGCCACTTCGTCTCGACCTTGTGGGTCTGCTCGTCGTCGAGGTTGACGTACAGCGCGGTGACGTTATCCGGCGCGATCGACTTGGCGAACTCCAGCGCCGGGATCACGCCGCGGTGCACGCCCGAGATCAGGACTAGCGCGGTGTGGCGCCGCACCGGGTCGACGCGGCTCATCTGCTCCAGCGAGAGCTGGCACGCGACGTTGCTGTAGTGCCGGTGGATCGCCTGGAACAGCAGCACCAGGATCGGGATGAGCACCAGCACCGCCCACGCGCCGTGCATGAACCGGGTGGCGATAATGACCATAAACACAACCGCCGTGAGCAGCGCGCCAACCGCGTTGATGACGACGCTGCGCTGCCAGCCGGCCTCGCGGGAGCGCAGCCAGTGCCGCACCATGCCGAACTGCGAGAGCGTGAACGAGATGAATACGCCGATCGCGTACAGCGGCAGCATCGCCTGCTCGCGCGCGTTGAAGACGATCACCAGCAGCGCGGCGAACACGCCCAGCGCCACAATCCCGTTCGAGAAGACCAGCCGGTCGCCGCGGCTGGCGAACTGGCGTGGCAGAAAGCGGTCGCGCGAGAGCAGCGACGAGAGGCGCGGGAAGTCGGCGTAGCTGGTGTTGGCGGCCAGCACCAGGATGAGCGCCGTCGCCACCTGGATCACAAAGTAGGCCGTCCCCGTGCCGACGACCTGGCTGGCGATCTGCGACACCACGCTCTGGTCTTCGCGCGGCGCCGCGCCGTAGTAGTAGCCCAGCGCGCTGATGCCGAGGAACATGAAGCCCAGAATGCCAACCATCCAGATCAGCGTGCGCGCGGCGTTCTTCGACTCGGGCTGCTTGAACGCCGGCACGCCGTTCGAGATCGCCTCGACGCCGGTCATGGCGGTGCAGCCGGCCGAGAAGGCCTGCAGCAACAGGAAGATGCCGAGCGTCGCGGTCGCGGGCGAGAGGTGGGCCGGGTCGGGCGCGCGCGGCGGCTCGCCGCTGAGCAGCCGGTTGCCCAGGCCGAGCACGATCAGCCCGATCATGCTCAGAATAAAGACGTACGTCGGCACGGAGAAGATCGCGCCGCTCTCCTTCACGCCGCGCAGGTTGATGATCGTGATCACCGCAATGCAGCCGAGCGCGATCTCGACGCGGTAGCTCGCGAGGGCCGGGTAGCCCCATGTCGCGGCCAGCGAGGAGATCGCGAACACGCCCGACGAGACCGAGACCGACACGGTCAGCACATAGTCGATCAGCAAGGACGCGGCGGCGATCAGCCCCGGTATCTCGCCCAGGTTCTCGTGCGCGACGATGTAGGCGCCGCCGCCGTTGGGGTAGGCGTGGATGGTCTGGCGGTAGGAGAAGCCGACGATCAGGAGCAGCAGCGCGATCCCGATCGAGACCGGGATCACCAGCGGCAGCGCCGCCGTCCCCGCGGCCACCAGGACGAACAGGATCGCCTCGGTCGCGTACGCGACCGACGAGAGCGCGTCCGAGGAGAAGACCGCCAGCGCGATGATCTTGCGCAGGCGCTGGTTGTGCTGCGCGGCCGTCTCCAGCGGCTGGCCCACCAGAAACCGCTTCAGGGTGCCTATCATATGTCCTCCCAATACCCGCTGCTCAAAGATCCTGTGTCTCATCCTGGCTGCTGATGACCTGACACAGCACTTCAGGATAGCACTATCGATCTTTGGAAAGTATTCGGGCAGGGCGGAAAGGCATTTGGATTTGATTAGGGGTATTTTTCTGGCACCTGCGAGCAATCGCTGTGCGACTGCTCGCAGATGCCGGAAATTCAACCCCCTCCCCTGGCAGGGGAGGGGGTTAGGGGGAGTGGTATGCAACAAGGGTGAGGGCCTGCAGTGGGCTAGTGCATTTCCAGGCGACGTTTTTGGGAATCTATCGTCGCCGTACGGCTTTGGAGCGCCCTTGACATACTGACTACTGACGACTGACTACCGTGTGCTGGCGCTAGGGCGCGAGCCTCAAAAACCTACGTCTGCGCGGCCGCGCGGCGGGCAGGCGCCGGGCGCGCGGCCGTGGCGGGCGGGCGCGCCTCCAGCTCGGCCAGCACGATCTCGACCGCCCGCTCCAGCTGCGGGTCGCGCCCCTCGACGGCCGACTGTGGCGTCAGCTCGACCTCGACGTCCGGTGCGACGCCCTCGTTCTCGACCTCCCACTCGCCGCCGGGGCCGTAGATCGCCATCCGCGGCGAGGTGACGAAGCCGCCGTCGATCAGCTTCGGGTAGTCGTAGATCCCGATCAGGCCGCCCCAGGTGCGCTTGCCGACGATCGTGCCCAGGCCGCGCCGCCGGAAGAACAGCGGCAGCGCGTCGCCGCCCGAGCCGGCCAGCTCGTTGACGATCATGGCCTTGGGCCCGAAGATCGATGCGTTCGGCGTCGTGAATGTGCGGCCCTCGCGCGTGGCCCAGTAGCTCAGCAGCGGCCGGTTCAGCAGGTCGACGACGTAGTCCGCGACCGAGCCGCCGCCGTTGAAGCGCTCGTCCAGCACCAGCGCCTGCTTGTCCAGCTGCGAGAAGTAGTAGCGGTTGAACGCCTCGTAGCCGCTCAGCGCGGTGTCGGCCATGTAGATGTAGCCGACCCGCCCGCCCGAGAGCGCCTCGACCGTCCGGCGGTTCTGCTCGACCCACGACCAGTGCCGCAGCGCGATCTCGTCGGCGATCGGCCGCACCGTCACGGAGCGGGCGTCGGCGTCGTCCGCCGTCGGGCCGACCCGCAGCTCGGTGATGCGGTCGGCTGTCTGCTCGAACAGGCTGTAGATGCTGGTCGGCGCGCGCAACGGCCGGCCGTTCACCGCCAGGATGTACTCGCCCGCTTCGATGTTGACGCCCGGCTCGGTCAGTGGGGCGCGCAGCTCGGGGTGCCAGTTCAGCCCAGGGTAGATCCGCCGGATGCGGTAGGCGCCGTCGACGATCTCGTAGTCGGCGCCCAGCAGCCCCACGCTCACCGGCTCGGGCGCCGGGATATCGCCCAGGCCGACGTAGGCGTGCCCGGCCACCAGCTCGCCCGAGAGCTCGGCCAGCAGGTAGTTCAGGTCGTCGCGGTGGCCGACATGCGGCAGGAACGTCAGGTACTTCTCGTACGTGGCCGCCCAGTCCAGCCCGTGCATCTCCGGGTCGTAGAAGTAGTCGCGGTGGATGCGGAAGGCCTCACGAAAGATCTGCCGCCACTCCGCGCGCGGGTCGACCAGGATCTCGGCTCCGTCGAGGTTGAGCCGGCCATCCTCGGGCTTCGGCCGCTTGTCCGCCGCCACGATCGCGTAGCTGGGCGAGTCGCCGGCTTGGTACAGCAGCTTCTTGCCGTCGGCGCTGACCCAGTAGTCGCGCACTCGTTCCGCGAACGCCTCGCTCTTGCGCTCCTTGGTGTCGTAGGCGTGCAGGTTATTGACGGTCATCGCGATCTCGGGGTCGACCCAGCGCTCGGGCGTGCTTTCAAGGTAGAACAGCTTGCCCTCGGCAACCTGGAGCCGGTGGTAGTCGCCTGGCGGGACCGGCAGCGCCACGATCCGCTGATCCAGGTCGTCCAGGTCGATCTGCAGCGGCGCGGCCGGCTGCGCTCCGGGCTGCTCGGCCGGCGGCGCGGCTGGCTGCTGGTCGCCGGTCGCGGCGGCCACGCCCTCGGGCAGGGCCGGCTTGCCGCCCGGCGGCGGCTCCTCGTCGCTCTCGGGCGCCAGCGGCGAGGGATCGGTCTTGCGCAGCACCGCCACGTAGATGCTCCGGCTGACCGGGCGCTCGTACGACGACATATCGAGCCAGCCGGTGTTCAGGCCAAAGTTGACGCTGGCGGCGAAGAACAGCAGCTTGCCGTCCCGGCTGAAGCAGGCGCTGATCGCGTCGCTCATCCCGTCGCTGACCTGGTGAATGCGACCGCTTGACAGCTCGTACAGGAACACCGCGCGCAGGTGGCTGGCCAGGCGCTTGGTGTACGCCAGCCACTGGCCGTCGGGCGACCAGGCCGGGCTGAGGCTGCGCACGGGGTGATCGTAGCTGTCGGCGTCGACGTGGACGATCGCCCCGCTCTCGACGTTCAGGTAGGAGAGGTTGAGCGCCTTGTCGGTGTAGGCGATCAGCTTGCTGTCGGGCGACCAGATCGGCCGGTAGAAGAACGACGGCTTGCCGAGCGGGTAGAAGCGCTTCCGGGCGCCCTTCTGATCGGAGACGACCAGCTCGTACTCGCCGCTGGCGTCCGAGAAGTACGCGATCGACTGGCCGTCGGGCGACCAGGCCGGGTCGCGCTCGGCCGCCCCTGGCGTGCTGGTCAGGTTGCGGATATCGCCCTTTGCCGCCGGCACGGTCAGGATCTCGCCGCGGGCCTCGATCACCGCGCGCGCTCCGGTCGGCGAGATCGCGCAGGTCTCGATATCGGGCGCGACCCGCTGGTAGCGCGGGCGGGCGTGCGGCAGGTCCGCCGCGATGACGATCGACAGCGCGCGGGGCTGCCCACCGCCCGGGTCAAGCAGGTGCAGGCGCCCGCCCTGCTCGTAGGCGAGCCGCCCGCCGCCGCTCGTCAGCCAGCGCACGTCGAAGTCCTCGTGGAAGGTCAGCTGCCTCACGGCGCGCGCGGCGAGATCGTAGCGGAATACGTTCATCGCGCCCGCGCGGTCGGACAGGAAGTAGACCGCGTCGCCCAGCCAGCACGGGAAGGTGTCGCTGGCGTTCTCGTGCGGGATCTCGACGTGCGCGAAGGTATCGAGGTCGAGCAGCCAGATCGGCAGGGTCATCCCGCCGCGGTAGCGCTTCCAGGACCAGAACGCCTCGTAGTAGGGCGTGTAGGCCAGCCGCCGGCCGTCGGGCGAGTACGACGCGCGCTCGGCCATCGGCATCGGCAGCGCGGCCGGCAGCCCGCCCTCCAGCGGCACGGTGAACAGGCGCCGGGCCCGCAGCGCGATCGACTCGCGCGCCGACGCGAACAGGATCTGCGCCCCGTCCGGCGTCCATCCGCGCACGAAGTCGTCGGCGGGGTGGTAGGTCAGGCGGCGGGGCGCGCCGCCCGCGCGGGGGATGACATACACGCTCAGGCTGCCGTCGTAGTCGCCCGAAAACGCGATCCAGCGCCCGTCGGGCGAGAACAGCGGGCTCATCGTGCGGCCCTTCTGGGCGGTCAGGCGTTGCGGGTGGGCGCCGCTCAGATCCGCAACCCACAGATCCCCGGCGTACACAAAGGCGACGCTGTCGGCGCTGAGGGTGGGCTGCCGCAGCAGCAGCGTCTCGCTCGATGAGGGTGCATGGGGCATCGGCTCGCTCCTTAATTCAGTTGGACTCGACCGTCGCCAGCGCGTCGCAGCTTCCCGAAAGCTTCCCGAAGCGGTCTGGTTGGACCACGTCGCGCGTCAGCGCTCGGGAAGCTCGTGAGCCCACCGCCTAGCCGTGCTGATGCGGCGGGTCGTCGTGGTGGAGGTTGCTGTAGAGCCGGGCGCCGCCCGCCCTGTTCCTGAACTTATCAGTAGGAACTGTTACCTCCTTCCACACCGCCGTGATTGAATCAGCGCAGATCACCACCAGGTCGTCCGGCTCGGCCAGCGAGAGCGCGTGGCGGGTCGCCTCCAGCTCGTCCAGCACGGTGATCATCCGGTCGGGCGGCATGCCGGCCTCGTGGGCGGCCTCGTGCAGCAGCTTGGCGATCGAGCCGACCTCGCGGCCGCGCCGGTCGTTATCCTCCTTGATCACCAGCAGGTCGAAGGCCTTGCCGGCGATCGAGCCGAACTCGCGGATGTCGACGTCGCGCCGGTCGCCCGGCGCGGCGATCACGCCGATCGTGCGGCGGTAGTTCGGCCGCAGCCGGCCGACCAGGTCGCTCAGCGCGGCGATCGCGGCCGGGTTGTGGGCGTAGTCCACGATCACGCGGAAGGCGTACTCGTCGAACACGTTCAGCCGGCCCGGCGTGAGGTAGAAGCTGGTCGCGAAGGTGCGCAGCCCCTGGCGGATGTTCTCGACCGAGACGCCGCGCGCGTAGCAGATCGCCGCGGCCGCCAGGGCGTTGGCCACATTGTGCAGCGCCTTGCCCTCCAGCGTCGCCGGGATCAGGTGCGTCCACAGCAGCGGGATGTACTGCTCGGCGTCGTAGATCGCCAGCATCTCGCCGCGCACGCCCGGCTGCAGCACCACCGCCGTGCCGCCCCCGGCGATGTGAGTCCGGACCAGCTGGCTGGCGCCCTCGCCGCCGTGCATCGAGAAGTAGACGACCTTGCCCTCGGCGCGCGCGGCCATCCCGGCCACCAGCGCGTCGTCGGCGTTGAGCACCGAGGCGCCGTCGCCGCGCACCACCTCGACGATCAGCGACTTGACGTCGGCGAGCTGCTCGAGCGTGTCGATGCCGCGCAGGCCCAGGTGGTCGGCGCTCACATTCAGCACCGCCCCGACGTCGCAGCGATCGAAGCCCAGCCCCTCGCGCAGCATGCCGCCGCGCGCCGTCTCCAGCACCGCCGAGTCGACCGTCGGGTCTTTCAGGACGACCCGCGCGCTCCAGGGGCCGGTGAAGTCGCCGCGCATGTACAGCTGGCCGTCGATGTAGATGCCGTCGGTGGTCGTCAGCCCGACCCGCTCGCCGTTCATCTTGAGGATGTGCGCGACCATGCGCGCGGTGGTGGTCTTGCCGTTCGTGCCGGTCAGCGCGACGACCGGGATGCGCGCGGGCGTGCCGGGCGGGAACAGCATGTCGATCACCGGCCGGGCGACGTTGCGCGGCTGGCCCTCGCTGGGCTGCAGGTGCATGCGGAAGCCGGGGCCGGCGTTGACCTCGACGATCCCGCCGCCGACCTCGCGCAGCGGCTGGCGGATGTCGGGCGTGATGATATCGATGCCGGCGAGGTCCAGGCCGATCACCAGCGCGGCGCGGCGGGCGATCTCGCGCGTCTCGTAGTGGATCTCGGTGGTCCGGTCGATCGAAGTGCCGCCGGTCGAGAGGTTGGCGGTCGCGGCCAGCTGGAACAGCTCGCCCTGCGGCAGCACCGTGTCGAGCGTGTAGCCGGCGCGCTGCAGCAGCAGCTCGGACTGGTGATTGATCTTGATGCGCGTCAGCACCTTCTCGTGGCCGATCCCGCGCCGGGGGTCGCGGTTGACGATCTCGATCAGCTGGCCGATCGTGTGCTCGCCGTCGCCGATCACGTGCGCCGGCACGCGCTCGGCCACCGCCACGACCTTGCCGTCGATCACCAGCACGCGGTAGTCCTTGCCCTCCAGGAAGGTCTCGACCAGCACCGAGCGCGTGTACTCCGCGGCGGCCTCGAAGCCACGCCGCACCTCGTCCGCGCTCGTCAGGCGGATCGAGACGCCGCGGCCGTGGCTCACGTCCAGCGGCTTGGTGACGACCGGGTAGCCAATCTCCTCGGCGATCGCCACCGCCTCGTCGGCGCTGCGCGCCAGCCGGTGGCGCGGCACGGGGATGCCGACATCGCCGAGCAGCTTGATCGTCAGCTCCTTGTCGCTGGCGGTCTCGGTCGCGATGTTGCTGGTCTTGCCGGTCACCGAGGCGCGGATGCGCTGCTGGTACTTGCCCCAGCCAAGCTGCACCAGGCTGTGGTTGTCGAGCCGGATGGCCGGGATGTCGCGCCGGCGGGCCTCCTCGACCAGCGAGGCGGTGGTGGGGCCGAGCGCGATCTCCTGCGCCCGCTCGATCAGCGCATCCAGCTCGCGCGCGAATTCGAACCGCTCGCGCTGCTCGGGCGGCAGCGCGCTGGGCAGCTCGGGCGGCAGCAGGCTGCGCACCAGCGTGATCGCCAGCTCGCCGGCATCGACGCCGACCTGCTCCTCTCTAAAGGAGTAGACCACGTAGTAGACGCCGGGCTGGCCGGGCACCGAGCGCGTCTTGCCGTAGGTCACCGGCGTGCCGGCCAGGCACTGGATCTCGAGCGCCACGTGCTCGACGACGTGGCCGAGCCAGGTGCCGCGCGTGCCCTCGGGGTTCTCCTCCTGCAGCCGCCGGATGAACCCGCCCGGCTCGCCGTACGAGCAGCCGTGCTCCTGCAGCGTCGGGATCAGCGCGACGAGCCGCTCGTTGAAGCCCGGCAGCTCGCCCGAGGGGTGCTGCTCCAGCTCATCCAGGTCGATCGTCAGGCGAATGACTGGCCGATAGCCATAAGGACTCGGTCCGCGGTAGACGCGGGTTTCGAGAACGCGCATTGTTTTCTCCTCTGGGATGCTTCGGCGGCGATTGTACCACATCTCGCCTCGGCTTTTGCGCGCGCCGCCTGGGGGCTGCCCGCCCCTGGGCCCCAAAAATAACCCCACCTCTACTTCAGCGCTTGACGCGCATGCCTGGCGGAATCCAGACGCGGCGGGATGTGCACAGGCCGTGCTCGAAATGGTATGAGGCATGGGCCACGCGCATTAAAATGGAGACGGCATCAGTTGCCGGAGGGGGGCCGGGGGCGCAGCGCCCCGGCGAAAAGCTGACCAGGTGACCAGGTGACCAGGTGAGGGGGGCCGGGGGCGCTGCGCCCCGGAGAAAACTTCTGGCAGGGCCGGGGCGCAGCGCCCTAATAGGATGCTAATACCCGGAGGGCTAAATCGAAGACTATCCAAATGCGGAACCGCCTATAATCAGGCATAGAGCTGCCTGGAGGTGTGATATGTTCCGCTATCTGCTCAGTGGGCGTCGGCGTGAGGGCGCTGCGGCAAGCGATGCGAGCCGGGGTCTCCAGCTGGCGCTGTGGTCGATCTGGACGCTGGCGGTCGTGCTAGTCGGCTACTGGAGCCGGCACGCCGACAGCCTGGCGCAGCGCCCGCTCAACCTGGTCGGCCTGGTCGTTCACTGTATGGTCGTGGGGATAGTCGGGCTGGTGGTGCTGACACTCGTAGAGATGCGCATAGAGCCCTGGAGGTTCGGCGGCGAGTAGCGCGCCGATGTCGCCGAACTACTTGCCTGGTTCTGGGCGGAAGGCGGAACACCGACCATAGCACGATTCGCCTTCCGTCGTCGGTCTTTCGTCAAGCTCCCCCGCTAAGAACGTCCGCCGGCGTATTTAGCCGCTTGCCCGCACGATCGGCAGGCGCCCGCCTACGCCCCGCAGCCCACGGCCAGCACCTGGGCCACCGCCTGGCCCTGCAGCTCGAAGACGAGCGTGCTGGCCCCCTCGTAGTAGTCGCTCCCGACGACCATCTCCAGCCGCCCGTCGCCATTCAGGTCGAGCACCGCCATGAGCCGGTTGGTCCCGACGACGTTGTTCTCGTCGGCGGCGGGGTAGTACTCGCCGAGCAGCTGGATGGTCTGGACCGCGCCGCCCACAACCTTGCGCAGCAGCACGAATGAGTAGTCGCCGGCCGCCGGGTGGATGCCGAACTCGCCGGTCTGGCGGGTGGCGCTGATCAGCACCTCGGGCTCGCCGTCGCCCTCGATGTCCACCCGCACGATCCGCTCGATCCGCACGTCGGGCGCGGCGATGCCCTGCGACTGGAGCCACTCGGCCGCGGCCTGGCGGTAGGTCGCGCTGCTCGCGGCGAGCGTCTCGGGCGCGCGCGGGAGCGGGTTCCAGGGTGCGTGCACCGCGATCGGCCGCGCGCCGCCGGCCGCGTCCGGCTGGGGGCTCAGCTTTACGGTGAAGAGATCGCCGCAGGGGCCGGCGGTGGGGTCGGGCGGCTCCAGCGGCCCGCCGCTGACCTGGCCGAGCGCGCCGTCGAGCGTGTAGAGCGTGTAGCTCGTGTTGGCGGGGACGCCGCCCAGCGCCGCGGGGGCGAGCCAGCCTGCGGTGGAGGCGCCGCCGACGACCCAGCCGGAGAAGCCGGCGTCGAGGATCACGCTTGTCTGCGCATGGGCGCCCCCGTCGCCGCGCCGGGCCGCGGCGCCGAAGAGGGCCGACCAGGTGCCCTTGCCGATCACCCCATCGGCATCCAGGCCATTGACCAGCTGGAAGCGCCGCGCCGCGGCGGCGGTCTGCGGGCCGAAGACACCGTCGGCCGAACCTACCTCGCCGTAGCCGAGTGCGAGCAGCGCCGCCTGGGCTGCCCGCACGTCCTCGCCCTCCATGCGCGGCTCCGCGAGCTGCAGCGCGCGTGCGAGCGCCGGCGCGGTCGGTGCAGCAGCGGCGCTCGTGGCGGCGACCGGTGCTGCCGTAGCTATCGGCTCAGCCGTGGGAGCTGGCAGCGTGGGAGCTGGCGCGGCGGGCAACGCCGTAGCGGCCGGCGTCGACGATGGCGCACTTGTCGGCGCGGGGGCCGCCGGTGTGGGCGACGCGCCGCACCCTGCCAGGGCCAGCACGGCGAGGAGCAAGGGTCGCAGGTGGCGCGGCATAGCAGACCTCTTCATTCTGTCGGCGAATGCGGGCACATTATAGCAGGGTGGCGGGGGCTGCGCGCCCCCGATCCCCCACTCGGTCCGTGCGGGGGCTGCGCGCCCCCCGTGCCCCCGCGGGCGGGGGTGGGCCGCCACCCCCGCCGCCCCCCGGCCGGGGCGTGCGCCCCTGGACCCCAAAAGAATCCCGCCTCAGTTTGAGTGCTTGGCGCGCATGCCTGGCCGAATCCAGACGCTCTTAGCGAGCACACGACTAGCGGGGGGCTGCGCGCCCCCCGTGCCCCCGCGGGCGGGGGTGGGCCGCCACCCCCGCCGCCCCCGGCCGGGGCGTGCGCCCCTGGACCCCAAAAGAATCCCGCCTCAGTTTGAGTGCTTGGCGCGCATGCCTGGCCGAATCCAGGCGCGGCGGGCTGCAACTCGCGCCCAACGAAGGGTACTGGGCATGCGCCGCAATGCTTGCAGCTAGTACGGCATCACTTGCCGGAGGGGGGCTGGGGGAACCGGCGCGGGTTCCCCGGGTACCTGCTGGGTGCCGGGGGGCCGGGGGCGCAGCGCCCCGGAGAAAAAGTGAACCACAGAATCCCCCCTTGACAAACGCCAATCGATCGACTATAGTATGCTCACTCAATGCAAACGTCTGCATAATCGAAATCACCCTCCTCTGCCCAGGCGCCCGCAGCGAGTCTCCCACGCATCACCGCCTCCGTCTCGTGCCCTGGCCCTGTCTCGCCAATTCGCGGTCGAGTGATCGATGAGCCGACGACGTCCATCAATCGAAGATATCGCGCAGGCCGCCGGCGTGGCCAACTCCACCGTGTCGCGGGCGCTGCGCGATAGCCCCTTGATCAGCGCCGACATGCGCGCGCAGATCCATCATCTTGCCCGCGAGATGGGCTATACGCCCAACGGCATCGCCCAGAGCCTGCAGACCAGGCGAACCAATACGATCGGCCTGGTGGTCACCTCGATCGCCGACCCGTTCTTCGCCGACGTGGCGAAGGGCGTCGAGGACGGCGCCTACGCGGCCGGGTTCAGCGTGTTCCTGAGCACCTCGCACAGCGACCCGGCCCAGGAGATGGCGGTGATCGAGACCTTTCAGCACCGGCGCGTCGACGGCATTATCGTCGCCGACTCGCGCATCAGCAGCAGCCACACACAGTGGCTGCTGCGCGCGGCGGTGCCGACGGTGCTGATCAACAGTCAGGCCGAAGACCCGTCGAACGTGCTGTACTCCGTCGCGGTGGACGACTACTACGGCGCGCGGCTGGCGGTCGAGCACCTGCTCCAGCTCGGGCATCGCGCGATCGGCTACCTGGGTGCCGGCAATCGCCCAAAGTCGAACCGGCAGCGCCTGGCGGGCTACTGCGACGCGCTCGCGGCCGCCGGCGTGCAGGCCGACGCCGCTTGGGTGGCGATCGCCCCGGCCGAGGACACGCGCCACGAGGGCGATGTCGAGGCCGGGCAGGCGCTGCTGCCCCAGCCGCTCGGCGCGGGCGTCTCGGCGATCTTCTGCTACAACGATACGATTGCGATCGGCGCCCTGATGGCCTGCCGCGAGCGCGGCGTGGCCGTCCCGCAGCAGCTCAGCGTCGTCGGCTTCGACGATATCGCGATGTCGCTGTATGTCACCCCCGCGCTGACGACGATCCGGCAGCCGAAGATGCAGCTCGGCTGCGTGGCGATGCAGATGATCCTCGATTTGCTCGACAACCGGCCGGTCCAGAACCATCTCATTCGGCCAACGCTCGTGCCGCGCGCCAGCTCCACATCATGGCCTCCTGGCTGACGCTCCGTCTCCGACTGCCTGTGAGCATACGAGAGGTATTTTGGTCGATGCCGACAAGGAGCGCTCGCGTACGTGGCCCTGGCGGCGTTGGTTTGTATCCCCTAGTGCAGACGTTTGCATCAACATGCGGAAGGTGCATATGCAGCAGTACTCTGAGCGGAATCTGATCGTTCATCCCGGCGGCTCGCGCGACCCGGACGTGGTCGTCGAGGTGACGCCGGAGCTGGCCGGCTGGGACTTCATCCACTTCCAGGTGCGCCGGCTGGGCGCCGGCCGGGCGTGGTCGTTCGAGACGGGCGAGCACGAGCTGGCGCTGGTCGCGCTGAGCGGCGCGTTCGACGTCGAGTCGAGCCGCGGCGAGTGGCGTGGCGTCGGCGGGCGCGCGAGCGTGTTCGCCGGCCTGCCGCACGCGCTGTACCTGCCGCACCGCACCAGCCTGACGGTCAGCTCGGCCGTCGACTGCGAGTTCGCCGCCGCCTGGGCCGCGGCCGACCAGGACCACGAGCCGCGGCTGGTCTCGCCCGCCGACGTTCCGATCGAGATCCGCGGCGGCGACAACGCCACCCGCCAGATCAATGGCATCCTGCCGCCGGGCTTTCCCTGCCAGCGGCTAGTGGTCGTCGAGGTCTACACCCCCGGCGGCAACTGGTCGAGCTACCCGCCGCACAAGCACGACGTCCACCGGCAGGCGCCCGACGGGACGCTCGTCGAGGCCGACCTGGAGGAGGTCTACTACTACAAGCTCGACCGGCCGGGCGGCTTCGCGGTGCAGCGCGTCTACACCGGCGCCGAGTCGCCGCTGGCGCAGGCCGGCCGGCCGGTCGACGCCACGCTGATGGCGCAGAGCGACGACGCCGTGCTGATCCCCGAGGGCTACCACCCGGTCAGCAGCCCGCCCGGCTACACCACCTACTACCTGAACGTGCTCGCCGGCAGCGCGCAGTCGCTCGCCAACTACGAGGACCCGCAGCACGCCTGGGTCAAAGAGACCTACCGGGCGCGCGACCCGCGGGTGCCGATCTACGATGTCAGTAGTCAGTAATCAGTAATCAGTAGTCAGTAGCTGGTCGCTCTCGAGCATTGACTACCGACTACCAGCTACCGATTACCGGAGGAGAAGGCTATGACCGCCGCTAACGGCCCGCTCCACGAAATGACGCTCACCACGCCGACGATGTACTGGAATGACTCGTGCTCGGTCGAGGAGCTGACCTACGCGATCGCGCGCGGCGCGACCGGCGCGACCAGCAACCCGGTGATCGTGCTGAGCGTGCTCAAGAAAGAGATGCACCTGTGGCGCGAGCGCATCCTGCAGGCGATCGCCGAGAATCCCAGCTGGACCGAGACGCAGGTGAGCTGGCAGGTGTACCAGGAGCTGGCGCTGAACGGCGCGAAGCTGCTGCTGCCGGTGCACGAGCGCGAGCAGCATAAGTGGGGCCGGCTGTCGATCCAGACCGACCCGGCCCTGTACCGCAGCGGCGACGCGATCCTCGCGCAGGCGACCTCGTTCGCCGCGCTTGCGCCGAATATGCAGGTCAAGGTGCCGGCCACCAGCGCCGGCATCGGCATGGTCGAAGAGGCCACCTACCGCGGAGTCAACCTGAACATCACCGTCAGCTTCACCGTGCCGCAGGTGCTGGCCGCCGCCGAGGCGATCGAGCGCGGCCTGCGGCGGCGCGAGGCCGAGGGCAAGGCCATTTCGACCATGTCGCCGGTCGTGACGATGATGGTCGGGCGCACCGACGACTGGATGAAGGTGGTCGCCAAGCGCGACCGGATCGACGTCAACCCTGAGTACCTGGAGTGGTGCGGCGTCGCCTGCTTCAAGAAGGCCTACGAGATCTACCAGGCGCGCGGCTACCGCGCGCGGCTGCTCTCGGCGGCGTACCGCAACTTCCTGCACTGGACCGAGTTCGTCGGCGGCGACGTGACGCTGACGCTGCCGTGGGAGTGGCAGGTGAAGTACAACGCGTCGGACGTCAAGCCCACGCCGCGCATGCACGAGCCGGTCGCGGCGGAGATCGTCGAGGCACTCTACAGCCGCATCCCCGATTTCCGCCGCGCCTACGACGAGGACGGCATGACGGCGGCCGAGTTCGACACGTTCGGCGCGACGGTGCGCACGCTGCGCTCGTTCGTCGAGGCCTGGCACAGCTTCGTCGGCGTCATGCGCGACTTCATGCTGCCGAACCCGGACGTGTTTTAGCGCAGGCCGAGGACGATCGACGATAGACGATAGCCCAGTGCTTTTCAAATACACCAGTTATGCGGTGGTGCTCTCTCACCCCCCTACCCCCCCGCTCCCCCACTGGAGAGCGGGGGGATATCGGGAGCGGTGTGGCGGTTGCGGCGCAGCCGCAACCGCCACACCGCCCATCTTCACCCCCTCCCCGCGCCGCGGGGAGGGGGCAGGGGGTGGGGTTTCCCATCGCCGACTGCGTAAGTTGTGTCAAATATGGATGCGAGGAATAACCAATGAGCGATACGCAGCGACTCACCACGGCGCAGGCGATCATTCGCTTTTTGAAGCAGCAGTACAGCGAGCGCGACGGCGTGGAGCGGCCGTTCTTCGCCGGGTGCTTCGGCATCTTCGGCCACGGCAACGTCGCCGGGATCGGCCAGGCGCTGCAGCAGAACCCCGACTTCCGCTACTACCAGACCCGCAACGAGCAGGCCATGGTCCACGCCGCGACCGCCTACGCCAAGGTCACGAACCGGCTGCAGGCGCTGGCCTGCACGACCTCGATCGGCCCCGGCGCGACCAATATGATCACCGGCGCCGCGACCGCGACGGTCAACCGCCTGCCGGTGCTGCTGCTGCCGGGCGACATCTTCGCGCGCCGCAACGTCGCGCCGGTGCTACAGCAGCTCGAGAGCGAGCACTCGCAGGATCTCTCGGTCAACGACTGCTTCAAGCCGGTCAGCCGCTACTGGGACCGTATCAGCCGCCCCGACCAGCTGCTGACGGCGCTGCCCGAGGCGCTGCGGGTGCTCACCAGCCCGGCCGACGCGGGCGCCGTGACGCTGGCGCTGCCGCAGGACGTGCAGACCGAGGCCTACGACTACCCGGCCGAGCTGTTCCGCAAGCGGATCTGGCGCATCCCGCGCAACCGCCCCGACCGCGACGCGCTCGACCAGGCCGCCAAGTGGATTCGCGCGAGCAAGCGGCCGCTGATCGTCGCCGGCGGCGGGGTGATCTACGCCGAGGCGACCGAGGCGCTGCGCCGGCTGGTCGAAGCGACCGGCATCCCGGTGGGCGAGACGATGGCCGGCAAGGGCAGCCTGCCCTACGACCACCCGCTCTGCCTGGGCGCGATCGGCGCGACCGGCACGCTGGCCGCCAACCGCATCGCGCGCGACGCCGACCTGGTGATCGGCATCGGGACGCGCTACGGCGACTTCACGACGGCGTCGAAGACCGCCTTCCAGCACCCCGACGTGCGCTTCGTGAACGTCAACGTCACCTCGTTCGACGCCGCCAAGCACCACGCGCTCGGGCTGATCGGCGACGCGCGCGCGGCGCTGGAGGAGCTGGCCGAGCTGCTGGCCGGCTACCGCGTCGAGGCCGAACACCGCGCGCTGGCCGAGCGGCTGCACGACGAGTGGGAGGTCGAGGTCGAGCGGATCTACGCGATCCGCCTGACGCCGCTGCCCAGCCAGGGCGAGCTGATCGGCGCGGTCAACGAGCTGAGCGACCCCGGCGCGATCATGGTCTGCGCCGCCGGCAGCCTGCCCGGAGATTTACATAAGCTGTGGCGCGCGCGCGGCCCCAAGAACTACCACATGGAGTACGGCAACAGCTGCATGGGCTACGAGATCGCCGGCGGGCTGGGCGCCAAGATGGCCGCGCCCGAGCGCGACGTGTACGTGCTGGTCGGCGACGGCTCGTACCTGATGATGAGCAGCGAGCTTGTCACCTCGATCCAGGAGGATCGCAAGCTGATCGTGGTGCTGTTCGACAACAGCGGCTACAAGAGCATCGGCAGCCTCAGCCGCTCGCTCGGCCAGAAGGGCTTCGGCACGCGCTACGCCTACCCGCAGGAGGGCCAGCTGCCCGACGACGACGCCGACGAGGTCGCGCCGCTGCCGGTCGACCTGGCCGCCAACGCCGCCAGCCTGGGCGCGCAGGTGATCCGCTGCCAGACCTACGACGACTTCGTGGCGGCGCTCAAGGCCGCCCGGAGCACCAGCCGCACGACCGTGATCTACATCCAGAACGACCGGCTGCACAGCGTGCCCGGCTACGAGAGCTGGTGGGACGTGCCGATCGCCGAGGTCAGCGAGAGCCCGTCGGTGCAGGAGAAGCGCGCCGAGTGGGAGGCGATGCGGGCGAAGGAGCGCTCTTTCTTGTAAGGGGACAGGGGATAGGGGACAGGGGACAGGCTGTGGGGTGCAGCGGCACGCCGGACCCGAGTCCAAACCGTGCGGAAGATCGCATCGCAATGCGTCAGCGCTACTGACTACTGACTACTGGCTACTGATTACTGTTTACAGGCTGGGGCGTATCTGCATGCCAGACCCGAGTCCAAACCGTGCGGAAGATCGCATTGCAATGCGTCAGCGCTACTGACTACTGACTACTGGCTACTGATTACTACTCTAATGGAGGTCCTTCATGATCCAGGATGGCCAGCTACTCAACTATATCGGCGGCGAGTGGCGGCGGTCGCGCGCGACCGAGCTGCTCGACGTGCATAACCCGGCGACGGCCGAGACGCTCGTGCGCGTGCCGGTGACCCCGCGCGACGAGGTGGACATGGCCGCGCAGGCCGCGCAGGCGGCCTTCGACGGCTGGCGGCGCACCCCCGCGCTCGAGCGCATCCAGTACCTGTTCCGGCTGAAGGGCCTGTTCGAGGAGAACATCAAGGATATCGCGCGCACGATCACGCAGGAGTGCGGCAAGACGCTGGCCGAGGCCGAGGCCGAGATGCGCCGCGGGATCGAGAACGTCGAGGTGGCCTGCGGCATCCCGATCCTGATGCAGGGCGCCAACAACGAGGATATCGCCAGCGGCATCGACGAGCACATGTTCCGCCAGCCGCTCGGCGTGGTCGCCGCGATCACCCCCTTCAACTTCCCCGGCATGATCCCGCTGTGGTTCCTGCCCTACGCGGTGGCCTGCGGCAACTGCTTCATCCTCAAGCCCTCCGAGAAGGTGCCGCTGACCAGCGCCAAGCTGGCCGAGCTGATCGAGCGGGCCGGCTTCCCGAAGGGCGTGTTCCAGGTGGTCAACGGCACGAAGGAGACGGTCGACGCCATCCTCGAGCACCCGATCATCCGCGCGGTCTCGTTCGTCGGCTCGACCGCGGTGGCCAAGTACATCTACAGCCGCGCCGCCGCCAACGGCAAGCGCGCGCAGTGCCAGGGCGGCGCCAAGAACCCGGTGATCGTGCTGCCCGACGCCGACATGGAGATGAGCACCAAGATCATCGCCGACTCGTCGTTCGGCTGCGCCGGCCAGCGGTGCCTGGCCTCCTCGATCGCGATCACGGTCGGCGAGGCGCGCGACCTGTTCCGCGAGAGCATCGCCGACGCGGCCGCCTCGCGCAAGGTCGGCTACGGGCTCGACCCGAGCGTCGAGATGGGGCCGGTGATCACGCCCGAGAGCCGCTCTCGGATCGAGGCGCTGATCGGCAAGGGCGCCGGCGAGGGCGCGCAGGTGCTGGTGGACGGGCGCGGCGCCGCGGTCCCCGGCTTCGAGCAGGGCTACTTCGTCCGGCCGACCATCCTGGACAACGTCGACCCGCGCAGCGAGACCGCCCGGACGGAGATCTTCGGCCCGGTGCTGAGCCTGATGCACGTCGAGACGATCGACGAGGCGATCGCGCTGGTGAACGCCGGCGCGTACGGCAACATGGCCTGCCTATTCACCAACAGCGGCCCGGCGGCGCGCAAGTTCCGCTACGAGGCCAAGGCCGGCAATATCGGTATCAACGTCGGCGTGGCCGCGCCGATGGCGTTCTTCCCGTTCTCGGGCTGGAAGGAGAGCTTCTTCGGCGACCTGCACGCCCAGGGCCACCACGGCGTCGAGTTCTACACCGAGACCAAGGTGGTGATCGAGCGCTGGCCGAAGGAGTGGAGCCGTAAGTTCTGAGCTAGTAGTCAGAGAACGATGAGCGCTGAACGCTGAACGCTGAACGCTGAACGCTGAACGCTGAACGCTGAATACTGAAGACGGGCTGCCGACTGCCGACTACTGACTACCGACTACTGACTACTGGCTACCGACTACTGACTACTGACTACCGACTACCGACTACCGACTACCCGGAGATAGCTATGACAACTCACATTCGTATCGGCAACGCGCCGTGCTCGTGGGGCTCGCTCGAGTTCGAGGGACTGGCGGGCGAGGCGATCGGCTACGCGCAGATGCTGGACGAGCTGCGCGCGACCGGCTACGCCGGCACCGAGCTGGGCGACTGGGGCTACATGCCGACCGCGCCGTCGGCTCTGAAGACCGAGCTGGAGCGGCGCGGGCTGACGCTGAACGGCGCGTTCGTGCCGGTGGCGCTGAAGGACGCCGAGGCGCACGCGGCCGGCGAGGCTCAGGCGCTCAAGGTCGCGCGGCTGCTGGCGGCCGGCGCCGGCGGGCCGACCCCGTTCCTGGTGCTGGCCGACGCGAACGGCACCGTCCCGGCCCGCACGCTGAACGCCGGCCGCGTGGCCCCTGGCATGGGGCTGAGTCCGGCCGAGTGGCGGACGTTCGCCCAGGGCGCCGAGCGGATCGCCCGCGCGGTGCGCGACGAGACCGGGCTGCGCACGGTATTCCACCACCACTGCGCCGGCTACGTCGAGACGCCCGACGAGATCGGGCGGCTGCTGGATCTGACCGACCCGGCCGTGCTCGGGCTGGTCTTCGACACCGGCCACTACCTGTACGGCACCGGCCGGAACGATCGCGCCGCGCTGCTCGAAGGGCTCGAGCGCTACGGCGACCGGATCTGGTACGTGCACTTCAAGGACTGCCAGCCGCAGATCGCCGAGCGCGCGCGGGCCGAGGGCTGGGACTACTTCGCCGCGGTCGGGCACGGCGTGTTCTGCGAGCTGGGCCAGGGCTGCGTCGACTTCCCGGCCGCGGTGGCCTGGCTGCGCGCGCGCGACTACCAGGGCTGGATCACCGTCGAGCAGGACGTGCTTCCTGGGATGGGCGCGCCGCGCGAGAGCGCCCGGCGCAACCGCGAGTACCTCGCGTCGATCGGGCTGTAGAACAAGGAAGGCTCACACCATGCGATCGAGTATACTAAACATCGGCCTGATCGGCGCGGGGCGGATCGGCCGCGTGCACGCCGAGAATCTCACAGTCCGTATCCCGGCCGCCAACCTGCAGGCGGTGGCCGACATCTCCATCGACGCGGCCCGCCAGTGCGCCCAGCGCTACCGGATACCGGAGGCGGTCGCAGACTACCGCACGCTGCTGGAGCGCGCCGACATCGACGCGGTGGTGATCTGCTCGGCGACCGACACGCACGCGCGCATGATCGAGGAGGCCGCGCAGGCCGGCAAGCAGATCTTCTGCGAGAAGCCGATCGCGCACAGCCTGGCGGCGATCGACCGCGCGCTCGCCGCTGCCGACCGGGCGGGCGTCAA
The DNA here is from genome assembly GCA_016717335.1 of Candidatus Ribeiella danica. Classification (GTDB taxonomy): domain Bacteria; phylum Chloroflexota; class Chloroflexia; order Chloroflexales; family Roseiflexaceae; genus Ribeiella; species Ribeiella danica. Next base: position 244,502 of record JADKFS010000018.1, on the reverse strand, counting down.
GCTGCAGATCGGCTTCAACCGGCGCTTCGACTCGAACTATCGCCGGGTACGCCAGGCGATCGAGCAGGGCGAGATCGGCCAGCCGCAGCTGCTGCACATCGTCAGCCGCGACCCGGCGCCGCCGCCGGCCGAGTACGTCAAGGTGTCCGGCGGCATCTTCCTGGACATGACCATCCACGACTTCGACATGGCGCGCTTCCTGATCGGCAGCGAGGTCGAGGAGGTCTACACCGCCGGCGGTGTGATGATCGACCCGGCGATCGGCGCGGCCGGCGACCTGGACACGGCGCTGGTGGTGCTGAAGTTCGCCAACGGCGTGACCGGCACGATCGACAACAGCCGGCGCGCGGTCTACGGCTACGACCAGCGCGTCGAGGTGCTGGGCAGCGCCGGCTCGATCGCGACCGGCAACAACTACCCGAACAGCGCCGTCATCAGCGACGCGCACAGCATCCGCCGCGACCTGCCGCTGAACTTCTTTATGGACCGCTACACCGAGAGCTTCGTGACCGAGATGGCCGCGTTCGTGGACGCTGTGCTGCACGACAGGCCGGTGCCGGTCAGCGGGCTGGACGGCCGGGCGCCGGTGGTGATCGGCCTGGCCGCGCGCAAGTCCTACGACGAGAACCGGCCGGTGCGCCTGAGCGAGATCGAGGGTGCCCTCAACTAAAGGACTTTGTGATCCGCACCGCCAGAAAGGCAGCTGTGCATGGCATTGAACGCCAACGAATCGACGACGAGCCCGCCCGGCGAAGAGCTGCTCCGGCTCGAGGGGATCAGCAAGAGCTTTCCCGGCGTGAAGGCGCTCGACAACGTGCGCCTGGACGTTCGCAAGGGCGAGGTGCACGCGCTGCTGGGCGAGAACGGCGCGGGCAAGTCCACGCTGATGAAGATCCTCTCGGGCGCGTACACCCGCGACTCCGGCGAGATCTACTGGGAGGGCCGCCCGATCGAGATCCACAACCCCAAGGCCGCCCAGGATCTCGGCATCGGCATTATCTACCAGGAGTTCAACCTCATCCCGCAGCTGAGCATCGCCGAGAATGTCTGGATCGGCCGCGAGCCGCTCAGCAACCCCGCGCTGCGCCTGATCGACTGGACCGAGCTGTATCGCCGGACGGCCGAGCTGCTCGCGGAGCTGCACCTCGACCTGGACCCGCGCCGGCTGGTGGCCGGGCTGGGCGTGGCGCAGCAGCAGATGGTCGAGATCGCCAAGGCGCTCTCGCTCAACACCAAGCTGCTGATCATGGACGAGCCGACCAGCGCCCTGACCGAGCGCGAGGTCGAGCGCCTCTTCACCGTCATCCGGCGCCTCAAGGGCCGCGGCGTCGGGGTCGTGTTCATCTCGCACCACCTCGACGAGGTCAAGAAGATCTGCGACCGCGGCACGGTGCTGCGCGACGGCGCCTACGTCAAAACGCTCGACCTGGCCGGGGTCTCCGAGGACCAGATCATCCGGCTCATGGTCGGCCGCGCGCTGGACCAGCAGTACCCCAAGGTGCCCGCACGGCGCGGCCAGGAGGCGCTGCGCGTCGAGGGGCTGCGCCGCAGGGGCGTGCTGCTCGACACCACCGTCGAGGGCATGCAGACGAGCAGCGTGCTGGACGGCGTCAGCTTCAGCGCCTACACCGGCGAGATCCTCGGCATCGCCGGGCTGGTCGGCGCCGGCCGCACCGAGCTGATGCGCTGCGTCTTCGGCGCCGACCCGATCGACGCCGGCCGGATCGAGGTCTTCGGCAAAGAGCACAAGATCTCCTCGCCGAAGGCCGCGATCGAGCTGGGGCTCGGGCTGCTGCCGGAGGACCGCAAGCTGCAGGGCCTGGTGCTGAAGCTCTCGGTGCGCGAAAACATCGCGCTGGCCAGCCTGAAGCAGCTGGTCTCGCGCTTCCTGCTGCGCCTGAAGGACGAGGGCATCCAGGCCGATCAGTACGTACAGAATCTGCGCATCCGCACGCCCGGCACCTACCAGCAGGTGCAGTTCCTCAGCGGCGGCAACCAGCAGAAGGTCGTGCTGGCCAAGTGGCTCGCCAGCCGCTCGAAGATCCTGATCTTCGACGAGCCGACCCGCGGCATCGACGTCGGGGCCAAGGTCGAGGTCTACAACCTGATGAACAACCTGGTCGAGCAGGGCGTGGCGGTGATCATGGTGTCCTCCGAGATGCCGGAGCTGCTCGGCATGAGCGACCGCATCCTGGTGATGCACAAGGGCCGCTTCACCGCCGAGCTGATGCGCGAGGAGGCGACGCAGGAGAAGGTATTGACGGCAGCGATGGGAGGTGAGCAAGTTGGCTCGTACTAATGTGGAGGCGGCCGGAAGCAAGTCGCCGCGCCTGTTCGGCATGACCGTCGGCGATTTTATCGCTCGCTTCGGCGCGCTGTTCGGCCTGATCATTCTGCTGGTGTTCCTGACGGTCACGTCGCCGAACTTCCTGACGGTCGGCAACCTCTCGAATGTGGCCCGCCAGGCGACGGTAAATGCTCTGCTCTCGATCGGGCTGCTGCTCGCGATCATCACGGCCGGCATCGACCTCTCGGTCGGCTCGATCCTGGCGCTGTCGATGAGCTCGCTGGCGCTGTTCGCGATCAAGTGGGGCGTCAACGGCTACGTCTCGATCCTGATCTGCCTGCTGGTCGGGCTCGGGGTCGGCGCGGTCAACGGCCTGCTGCTGACGAAGCTGCACCTGCCGCACCCGTTCATCGCCACGCTCGGCACGCTGAACGTCGCGCGCGGGATCGCGCTGGTGATCACCGGCGCGGCGCCGATCTCCGGCTTCGACCGCGCCGGCGCCAACGCCGTGCTGGTGCTCGGCGCCGGGTCGATCGGGCCGGTGCCGATCGCCTTCATCGTCGTGTTCGTGGTCTATGTCGTGTTCCACATCTTCCTGACGCGCACGACGGTCGGCCGCCACATCTTCGCGGTCGGCGGCAATATCGTCTCGGCGCGGCTCTCGGGCATCAACGTCGACCGCACGCTGCTGATCGTCTACAGCCTCAGCGGGCTGATGGCCGGCCTGGCCGGGCTGATGCTGGCCGGGCGCACCAACTCCGGCTACCCCACCGCCGCGGCCGGCGCCGAGCTGGACGCGATCTCGGCGGTGATCATCGGCGGGGCCAGCTTCTTCGGCGGCGTCGGCACCGTCTGGGGCACCGCGATCGGCGTGGTCTTCATCACGGTGCTGCGCAACGGCCTGGTGCTGCTGCAGGTCCCGATCGAGTGGCAGACCGTCGCGATCGGCTCGGTGATCATTCTGGCGGTGTACGTGGACGTGCTGCGCCAACGCGGCGGGCAGCAGTAGCTGCGTGGCTAGTGCAGCCTTCCAGAAAAGCGTGCCGTTGTCGCCAGTTGGTTCTGCGGCCACGAAACTGCAGAACCGCAGAACCGATCGTGGCAGCCCAAACCCGAAGTGATTTTGCTGGGGAGGTTTGGAGGGGCGAGCCACAGCCGGAAAGGGGGTGATCGCCTGGTCGCAGCCCGAGATCTGGCCGCAAACGTCAGCGCTATGACGCCTGGTCGAGCCTGCGCTCCGCGCAGGATGTCCGATGAAGGATACCCTACAGATTCTCGAATTCTGAAACAGTAGGAGGGGTTCATGTCTCGGTACGGCAAATTCAACCTGGCGCTGCTGGTCATCTTCGCCCTGCTGCTCGCCGCGTGTGGCCAGGCCGCCACGCCGGCCGCGCAGCCGACCGCCGCACCCGCCGCCCAGCCGACCACCGCGGCGCCCGCGCCGGAGGCCACCAGCGCGCCCGCGGCGACGGCCGCACAGGCGAGCGGCGGCGCGACCACGCCGGTCAACATCGCGGTGATCGTCAAGTCGGTCACCAGCACCTACTGGAAGACCGTCGGCGCCGGCGTCGACGCGGCGGTCAAGGCCGACCCGAACCTCAAGGCCAGCTTCCTCGGCGCGAACGAGGAGACCGACATCGAGGGCCAGATCCGCATCATTGAGGCCCAGATCGCCGCCAAGGTCAGCGCGATCGCGATCGCGCCGAGCCAGGCCGACCAGGTCCAGCCGACGCTGCAGAAGGCGGTCGACGCGGGCATCCCGGTGGTGCTGATCGACACCAACCTGCCGGACTTCGCGGCCAAGTCGGCGTTCGTGGGCACCGACAACAAGCTGGGCGGCCAGAAGGCCGGCGAGTACATCGCCAAGGCGCTCAAGGCGGGCGACAAGGTGGCGATCATCCGCGGGGCGGCGGGCGACCCGGTGCACAACCTGCGCGAGCAGGGCGCGAGCGAGCCGATCAAGACGGCCGGGCTGAACCTGGTGGCGGTGCAGCCAGCCGACAGCGACCGGGCCAAGGGCCAGAGCGTGGCCGAGAACCTGCTGACGGCCAACCCGGACCTCAAGGCGATCTACGCGACGAATGACGAGATGGCGCTGGGCGCGCTGCAGGCGGCCACGGCGGCCGGGCGGACGGACATGATCATCATCGGGTTCGACGCCTCGCCCGACGCGCTGCAGGCGATCGCGGACGGCAAGCTGACCGGCTCGATCGCGCAGTTCCCGACCAAGATCGGCGAGCTGGGCGTGCAGACGGCGGCCAAGGTCGCGCGCGGCGAGAAGGTCGACGCCTTCGTCAACACCGGCGTCGACCTCGTCACCAAGGACAACGTGGGCCAGTTCCAGAGCGGCTCGGGCGCGCCGGCCGGCGGCGCGTCGGGCGCGCCGGTCAACATCGCGGTGATCGTCAAGTCGGTCACCAGCACCTACTGGAAGACCGTCGGCGCCGGCGTCGACGCGGCGATGAAGGCCGACCCAAACCTCAAAGCCAGCTTCCTCGGCGCGAACGAGGAGACCGACATCGAGGGCCAGATCCGGATCATCGAGGCCCAGATCGCCGCCAAGGTCAGCGCGATCGCGATCGCGCCGAGCCAGGCCGACCAGGTCCAGCCGACGCTGCAGAAGGCGGTCGACGCGGGCATCCCGGTGGTGCTGATCGACACCAACCTGCCGGACTTCGCGGCCAAGTCGGCGTTCGTGGGCACGGACAACAAGCTGGGCGGCCAGAAGGCCGGCGAGTACATCGCCAAGGCGCTCAAGGCGGGCGACAAGGTGGCGATCATTCGCGGGGCGGCGGGCGACCCGGTGCACAACCTGCGCGAGCAGGGCGCGAGCGAGCCGATCAAGGCGGCCGGGCTGAACCTGGTGGCGGTGCAGCCGGCCGACAGCGACCGGGCCAAGGGCCAGAGCGTGGCCGAGAACCTGCTGACGGCCAACCCGGACCTCAAGGCGATCTACGCGACGAATGACGAGATGGCGCTGGGCGCGCTGCAGGCGGCCACGGCGGCTGGGCGAACCGACATGATCATCATCGGGTTCGACGCCTCGCCCGACGCGCTGCAGGCGATCGCGGACGGTAAGCTGACCGGCTCGATCGCGCAGTTCGCCGCCAAGATCGGCGAGCTGGGCGTGCAGACGGCGGCCAAGGTCGCGCGCGGCGAGAAGGTCGAGGCCTTCGTCAACACCGGCGTCGACCTTGTTACCAAGGACAACGTGGGCCAGTACAAGAAGTAGCTGTCTCTTGATTACCCCACCCCTGCCGGGGGCGGGGGTGAACATTCGCGGGTCGGGCGGGTTCGGCGGAGCCGAACCCGCCCGACCCTCCAAGAATCCCCTCTCCTGTCGTGACGGGAGAGGGGGCAGGGGGTGAGGTCAGCACCTGGACAGACTGTTAGGAGACACAATGACAGCTTCTCGCACGCTATCGATCGGCGTGATCGGCATGGGCGGCATGGGCGCGCGCCACGCCGTCAACCTGCACCGCCACGTCGGAATGGCGCGCGTCGCGGCGGTGTACGACGTCGACATGGAGCGCGCCCGGCAGGCCGCCGCGCGGTGCGGCGCGCCGGAGGTCTTCGACGACCCAATCCGGCTGATCCGATCCGACCAGGTCGACGCGCTGGTGATCGCCTCGCCCGACGCCACCCACGTCGACTTTGTGCTGGAGTGCCTGCGCTGCGAGAAGCCGGTGCTGTGCGAGAAGCCGCTGGCGACCAGCGCCGCCGACGCGGCCAGGGTTGTCGAGGCCGAGTGCGCGCGGGGCCGCCGGCTGATCGCGGTCGGCTTCATGCGGCGCTTCGACCCGCAGCACGTAGCGGTCCGGCGGGCGGTCGAGTCGGGCGCGATCGGCCGCGCGATCCTGTTCAAGGGCGTGCACCGCAACGCGATGGTCTCGTCGCAGGCGACCGGGGCCAGCATCATCAGCAGCTCGGCCGGCCACGACATCGACTCGGCGCGCTGGCTGCTGGGCCAGGAGGTGGCCGAGGCGTACGTGCGCGGCGTGCGCACGCGCGCGTCGTTCGACGAGGCGACCCGCGACCTGCTGCTGATCCAGCTCTCGCTGGGCGGCGACTGCCTGGCGACGATCGAGGTCTACGTCGCGGCCGAGTACGGCTACGAGGTCTCGGCCGAGATCGTCGGCGAGCGCGGCGCGGCCGTGACGGCCCAGCCGGCCGACGCGCTGGTGCGCTCGCGCCAGGCCCGCTCCGTCGCCGTGCCGATCGATTGGCTCGCGCGCTTCCAGGATGCCTACGTCGCGGAGCTAACGCAGTGGGCCGAGTCGCTGCGGTCCGGGCAGCCGTTCGTCGGCGCCAGCGCATGGGACGGCTACATGGCGACGCTGGCCTCCGACGCGTGCATCCGTTCCCTGCGCGACGGCGTGCCGGTGGCGGTGCGGGCGCCCGCGCGGCCCGATCTATACTGACCTGGCCCGCCGCTCTTCCGGGGCGCCGCGCCCCAGAGCGCGCGATCTACCAGAGGTCATGCACCAGCGCCCGGATGTCGCGGTCGTAGATCGCCTGGGCCGCCCGCATCGTCGCGTCGTCGAGTGGCGGCAGGTCGGCGGCCGCGGCGTTCTGCTCGGCCTGCTGCGGGCTCTTCGCGCCGGGGATCGCGCAGGTCACCGCGGGGAACATCGTGATCCAGCGCAGCGCGAGCTGCGCCAGCGTCGCGCCGGGCGGCACCAGCGGGCGCAGCTCGTCGGCCGCCCGCAGCCCGGTGTCGTAGTCGACGCCCGAGAAGGTCTCGCCGCGATCAAACGCCTCGCCGTGGCGGTTGAAGCTGCGGTGATCGTCGGCCTCGAACCGGGTGTCGGGGCGCAGCTTGCCCGTCAGCAGGCCGCTCGCCAGCGGCACCCGCGCGATGATCCCGACCTGGCGCGCCGCGGCGGCCGGGAAGAGCTGCTCGGCCGGCTTGGGCCGAAACATGTTGAAGATGATCTGCACGCTCTGCACGTTCGGCCGCGCGATCGCCTTCAGCGCCTCGGACACCAGCTCGACGCTCACGCCGTAGTGCCGGATCTTGCCCGCGGCCGCCAGGTCGTCCAGCACGCCGAAGACCTCATCGCGGTCGTAGACCTCGGGCGGCGGGCAGTGCAGCTGCAGCAGGTCGAGCGCCTCGGCCTCCAGGTTCGCGAGGCTGCGCTCGACGAACGCCGTCAGGTTGGCGCGGTTGTAGCCCGCCGCCACGTGCGGGCTGAGCCGGCGCCCGGCCTTCGTGGCGATGTAGAACGGCTCGCCGCGCTCGCGCCGCAGCCTGGCCAGCAGCCGCTCGCTGCGCCCGTCGCCGTAGACGTCGGCCGTGTCGAAGAAGTTGACCCCCAGGTCGAGCGCGCGGTGGAGCGCGGCCAGCGAGTCGCGGTCGTCGACATTGCCCCACGAGCCGCCGATCGCCCACGCGCCGAAGCTGATCGTCGAGATCCGGTAGCCGGTCCGGCCAAGCTCCCGATAGTCCAATGTGCTAGCCTTCCTGCTGCTCTACCTGCTCGAGATCCTCATTCGCCGCCGGCTTCGCCACGCGCGGCGCGCGCCCGTACACCGCCGTCAGCTCGCCCAGCCGCTTCGCCAGGTCGACCGTGAGCATGCCCGGGGTGTATCGCCAGCCCCAGTTGCCGCCGGCCCGGCCGGGCGTATTCATGCGGCCCTCGCTGCCCAGGCCCAGCACATCCTGCATCGGGACGATCCCCGTCTCGGCGACCGAGGCCAGCGCCAGGCGGATGAAGTCCCAGCTGACGTCGCGGCCGTCGCGGCCAAGGTACAGCCGCACGTTGTGCTGATCCTGGGGCGGCAGCCCGCGCCACCAGCCCAGCGTGGTGTCGTTGTCGTGTGTGCCGGTGTAGACCACGCACTGGCGCTGGTAGTTGTGCGGCAGGTACAGGTCGTCCGGGTCGCCGCTGAACGCGAACTGCAGCACCTTCATGCCGGGGAAGCCGAGATCGTCGCGCAGCGCCTCGACGTCGGGCGTGATCACGCCCAGGTCCTCGGCGATGATCGGCAGGCCGCCGAGCGCCTCGCGCAGCGCCTCGAACAGCGCCAGCCCCGGGCCTGCGACCCAGCGGCCGTTGATGGCGGTCGTCTCGCTGGCCGGCACCTCCCAGTAGGCCGCGAAGCCGCGGAAGTGGTCGATCCGCGCGATGTCGACCAGCGTGAGCGTCGTGCGGAAGCGCTCGATCCACCAGTCGTACCCGCGCTCGCGCAGCACATCCCAGCGGTACAGCGGGTTGCCCCACAGCTGCCCGGTGACGCTGAAGTAGTCCGGCGGCACGCCGGCGACGACGGTCGGGCTGCCGGACTCGTCCAGCTCGAAGTTCTGGCGGTTGCCCCAGACGTCGGCGCTGTCGTAGGCGACGAAGATCGGGATGTCGCCGATGATGCGGATGCCGCGCTCGTTGGCGTAGGCCTTGAGGGCGCGCCACTGGCGGAAGAACTGGAACTGCATGTAGGCGTGGAACTCGATCTGGTCGCTCAGGCGGCTGCCCCACTCGCCGACGGCGGGCGGCTCGCGGCGGGCGATTGCGGGCTCCCAGGTGTTCCAGTTGGCGCCGCCGTGGGCCTCCTTGATCGCCGCGAACAACGTGTAGTCGGCCAGCCAGCTGCGCTGCTCGGCGCGAAAGCTGGCGAAGTCCTCGCGCTGGGCGCTCGTCGCCGTCCGCTTGAAGCGCTCGAATGAGCGGCGCAGCACCGCCAGCTTGAACGGGATGACCGCGCCGTAGTCCACGTGCTCAGCTGGCAGATCCGGCACGCCGGCGAGATCCTGGGCGGCCAGCAGCTGTTCCTGGAGCAGCAGGTCGATGCTGATCAGCAGCGGGTTGCCGGCGAAGGCCGAGAAGCCCTGGTAGGGCGAGTCGCCGTAGCCGGTCGGGCCGAGCGGCATTACCTGCCAGAGCTGCTGCCCGGCGGCGTGGAGGAAATCGATGAAGGTGTAGGCGGGCTGGCCCAGGTCGCCGATCCCCCAGCGCCCGGGCAGCGAGGTAGGGTGCAGCAGAATACCGCTTGTGCGCACGTTGGTCATCACGGGCCTCTCGTCTCTGGTCAGCTGATCGTGCGCATAGTATAACCGTTTTTTGCCCTGGCGCTGCGAGCTTTTTGCGGGGCTGCGCGCCCTCTACACTGTTCCGGGGGGCTGCGCGCCCCCCGTACCCCCGCGGGCGGGGGTGGGCCGCCACCCCCGCCGCCCCCCGGCCGGGGCGTGCGCCCCTGGACCCCAAAAAGATGCTGTCTCGTCCGCAGCGCCGGTGGCGCATGCCCGGCTGAATCCAGGTGCGGCGGGTGACAACCCGCCCGGTAGGAGTGTTGATAGGCATGCGCCACAATCAGAGCGGCTGAGACTGCATCAGTTGCCGGAGCGGGGCCGGGGGAACCGGCGTGGGTTCCCCCGGGCGGGGGGCCGGGGGCGCAGCGCACCGGAGAAACCTGGCGCAGCCGCCTGAACCGGCGTGGGTTCTCCCGGGCGGGGGCCGGGGGCGCAGCGCCCCGCAACAAAGAAACGATCTATGGTACACTACCGCCAGGTTCTGCCCGCGCCGGCCGCGCCGGCCCACGGAAAGGCACCCTGATGCCACAGAAGCCACCCCGCTCCAGTCTGGTGTACAGCACCGACCCCGTGCCGCCGAGCGCGCAGCCGGTGGACGAGGCGCAGAGCTACCCCTCCGCCGCCAGCCAGACCGCGCGGGTCTGGCGCGATAGCAAGCGGCGGCGCGGCAAGACGGTGACGGTGATCGGCGGGCTGCGCCACGACCCCGCTACGCTTGAGGCGCTGCTCAAGCGGCTCAAGCAGCAGTGCGGCGCCGGCGGGACGATCAAAGAGGGGGAGATCGAGATCCAGGGCGATCACCGCGAGCGAGTCGCGGCGGCGCTCGCGGCGATGGGGTATAAGATCAAGCATGTGGGGGGGTGAGAAACGCTGAACGCCGAACGACGAACGCTGAACAGCGAACGGGCTCATTCAGCGTTCAGCGCTCAGCGTTCAGCCTTCCAAGGGGTCGAGCGCCGCATTCCAGGCCTTCATGCGCTCGGCGTCGCCGCCGGCGTCGGGGTGGTGCAGGCGCGCCATCGCCTTGCGGATCGCGCCAACCTCGGCCGGCGTCAGCTCCAGCGTCAGCCCGCCGATCGTGATCGGCGTCAGCGAGCCCTCCGCGCGCGTTCGCCACATATCGCGCTCGCGCTCCAGCGCGGTGTTCTCACGCGTGATCTCGACCAGGTTCGCGACCGTCATGCTATAGGCGCGCGCCGTCTCGGCGTGGCGCTGCTGCTCCTTGCTGAGCTGCCGGAGCAGGCTGCGGATGGTCTTATGGGCCTCGTCCAGCTCTTTCTGGAGCCAGCTCAGGTCGGTATCATTCGCCGCCGTCATGCGCCCGAGATCGCCGTTCGTCATCGCCTCTAGAGCCTTTAGTATAGCCTATCGTCTGTTCGATCCTGTTTTCCCGGATGAGGCCCTAACCGTCACCCGTCCTCCATCGTTCGTCCGCCTCGGGCCGCTGCACGAATCATTCCGCGAGGTTAGGTTCGCCCGCGCCTAGCTTCCATGGTCGTGCGGAAGGTCATGTACAGGCTCAGCGCCACGTAGTACGCCACGAACAGCAGCGAGATGTTGACCAGCAGCGCGTTCGGCCGCGGCATCTGGAGCAGGATCAGGCCGAAGCTGATCATCCAGAGCGCGCTCATCGTCAGTGTCACCGGTCGGAAGGCGGTCGTCTGAGTTGGGTAGAGGTAGCGGATCGGCACGAAGACCATGATCGACCAGAAGATCAGCAAGATCCCGACCGTCGCGGGCGACAGGTTCATGACGATCACGTAGAACGCGACCACATTCCAGTAGCTTGGGAAGCCCAGGAAGAAGTGATCGTTCGTCTTGGCGTCGACCCGGCAGAACTGGTAGCTCGATGCCAGCAGCGGCAGCGCGGCGATCAGCATGCCGCCGACGCCGGACGGCAGGTAGCCCAGCGCCCAGAGCAGCAGGATCGGGGTAAAGACGTAGTTCAGGTAGTCCACGATGTCGTCCAGCCGGCGCCCATCGAACCAGGGCAGCGTCTCGCGGACGCGGAAGCGCCGAGCCAGCACGCCGTCGGTCCCGTCGATGATCTGGGTGAACAGGTTGAGCCAGAGCGCCTGGACCACATTCCCCTGGATAGCAGCCAGGACCATCATGAAAGCCAGGACTGCTCCGCTGGCGGTGTAGAGGTGGACTGCGGCGGCGCCGAACTGTAGCCATCGGGATGGTGATCGCTGTACCATGATGCTCCTTCGGCGCATATCTGCGCCGCGCGATAGTGTTCAATCGTCGTAGCCGGGCGCTACGTACGGCGGTACCGGGTATTCGAGCGGGGATGGTCTTGCCAGGGCTGCGCGCCCCTCTCGACCACCCCGCCGCCCGATCCAGATCTGCAATAGCCTGTACGCTAAGTTTACAGCCACTAGCAGTTATCGTCAATCGCATTGGCCGCTATGTTGCGGGGTGCTGCGCCCCCGGCCCCCCGCCTCCTTTTCTTCGGGGCGCAGCGCCTCCGGCCCCCGGCTTGTCAGCTGGTCAGCTTTTCTCCGGGGCGCTGCACCCCCCGGCCCCCCGGCACCCAGGGGGTACCCGGGAACCCACGCCGGTTCCCCCAGCCCCCTCCGGCAAATGATGCCGGATCAGCTGCGCGGCTGGTGGCGCATGCCTGGCACCATTCCGATCGAACCTGTTGCCTCCCGTCGTGCGTGGATTCAGCCGGGCATGTGCATCAAGAATCGCAACAGAGACGGGGCTATTTTGGGGTCCAGGGGCGCAAGCCCCGGCCGGGGGGCGGCGGGGGTGGCGGCCCACCCCCGCCCGCGGGGGCACGGGGGGCGCGCAGCCCCCCGCACAAGCGACAAGACAGGATCCTTTTGGGGTCCAGGGGCGCGCCGGGTGGCGGCCCCCGCCAGCCCCCCGACAAGACAGGATCCTTTTGGGGTCCAGGGGCGCAGCCCCGGCCGGGGGGTGGCGGGGGTGGCGGCCCACCCCCGCCCGCGGGGCACGGGGGCGCGCTACGGGCTGACCGGCACCTGCTGCTCGACTGCGACGTCGATCGTCAGCAGAGTCTTGCTCACCCAGCCGGTGATGGTCTGGCCGTCGCGGCCGTAGGTGACCTTGAACCAGGTGCCGCCGCGATTCTTCTCGAGCACCTGGACGATCTCGCCGGCACTGACCTGGTCGAGCCGCTGCCCGCTGATCGGCGCGGCGCGGACGTTGCCGCCGTTGAACACCCGGGCCGTCAAGAGCCCCTGCGGCGTCGCAGTGGGCTGCTTGGCTACCGCAGTGCTCGTCAGGGCCGCCACGATCGTCTGCGTGGCGCTGAGCTGGGCCTGCGCGGTGGCGGTGCGCAGCGGGAACGCGGTCGCGGCGGCGGATGTGGCGGTGGCCACGGCTTGCGCGTAGCGCTGCTCGCGCAGGTTGATCGCAAAGACGCTGCCAGCTCCGACCAGAGCCAGGATCAGAATGGCGATCAAAATGTTGGCCAGGGCGCGCAGCGGCCCGCCACGGCGCGGCGCGCGCGGGGCGAACAGCTGATCCCAGTCGTCGGGGCGAGTTTTGCTTGGCACAGGCGCTCCCAGATTGCAGTGTAGCTCGAACGCATTGGGCCGATAGTATAGCACAACGTGTGCCGATCGCCAGTCTTGGGCAGTCGTGGGGTGGCGTATGCTTTTGCGCGGCGCGCCCGCCCGGCCTGTAAACAGGCGGGCGACGCGCACGAAGGCCGTCGCCACGGCCTGATCAGCCCGCCGGCGTGCGGCGGGTCGGCGCGGCCCCGCATGTTGCCCGCGCCGGGCGGCCGCTCTCGGGCCGCGGCATCCCCCTGCTTGGTGGAGGGCGAAGGGCTTTTCCTGGTGCGCCGCAGGCCCTCGAGAAATTCCATTGCGGCTTCTCGGCGGCAGTGCTACACTACCGGCACGCAACAGACAGAAGGAGAACGCGGCGATGGGTGTCAAAATTGGCGTATTCGTTCCCCAGGGATGGAAGATGGACCTGGTCGGCATCGCCGATCCGGTCGAGCAGTACGAGGCGATGACCCGCGTCGCGCAGGCGGCCGACGAGCTGCTCTACGACTCGATCTGGGTCTACGACCACTTCCACACTGTCCCCCAGCCGACCATGGAGACGACCTTTGAGGCCTGGACCACGACGGCGGCGCTGACGCGCGACACCAAGCGCGTCAAAGTCGGGCAGATGGTGACCTGCAACGGCTACCGCAGCCCGGCGCTGCTGGCCAAGATGGCCTCGACGGTGGACGTGATGAGCCACGGCCGGCTGATCTGCGGCCTGGGCGCGGGCTGGTACGAGCACGAGTGGCGCGCCTATGGCTACGGCTTCCCCGATATCCCCGTTCGCATGGCCATGTTCCGCGAGGCCTGCGAGATCATCTACCGGATGTGGACTGAGGATCGGCCGACCTTTCAGGGCAAGCACTACACGATCGATGCGCCGATCAACCAGCCGCAGGGCGCGCGCAAGCCGCACCCCGAGTTCTGGCTCGGCGGCGGCGGCGAGAAGGTGACGCTCAAGCTGGTCGCCAAGTACGCCGACGGCTGCAACCTCGGCGGCGGCAACCCCGACACGATCCGCCAGAAGCTTGAGGTGCTGCGCCGCCACTGCGACGACGTCGGCCGCGACTTTGGCGAGATCACGCTCAGCACCAGCATGCCCGACTTCTACCTGCCGCCGGCGGGCGCCGACCCGAGCGAGCTGCCGAGCTGGGCCGCGGGCAAGATCGACCCCGAGCTGTTCCGCAGGCACGTCCAGGTCGTCACGGCCGACCAGGCCGCCGCGCAGATCGAGGCCGCGCTCTCGGCCGGCGCAAACTACATCATCGTCTATCTGACCGGCGCCGCCTACGACCCGGATCTGCTGCGGCGCTTCAGCGACCAGGTGGTGGCGCGCTTCGTGTAGCGAGCCCCTGCCCTCTTTTCCCCCGCAGGGAGCGGGGGAGATCGTTCGTGGTTGTGGCGCGGCGGCTTTGCCGCCGCGCCACAACCACTTAATCCTCTTCTCATCCGGCGGTGGTATAACCATGCCATACGCCGCGGCCGGCCTCCCGCGCCGCGAATCATATTGGAGAAGAGCAGCTCATGCGACGACAGCGTCTTCATCGCCAGCAATTCGTTCAGCTGTGCATCGCACTGGCCCTGGCAGCGGCCCTGGTGGGCTGCTCGCCCGGCGCACGCCAGCCGACCGCCGCCCAGCCATCCGCCCTCGCGCCGGTGGTCGCGAGCGCGCTGCCGCAGTTCAAGCATATCTTCATCATCGTGATGGAGAACAAAGAGTACACCCAGGTGATCGGCAACCCCAAGGCGCCGTACCTCAATCGCCTGGCGAGCCAGTATGGGCTGGCGACAAACTACTACGGCATCCGCCACCCGAGCCTGCCGAACTACCTGGCGCTGACCGGCGGCAGCACCTTCGGGATCACCAGCGACTGTGTCGACTGCGTGGTCGACCAGCCGAACATCGTCGACCAGCTCGAGGGCAGCGGCAGGTCGTGGAAGGCCTACATCGAGTCGATGCCGCAGCCCTGCTTTCTCGGCAACGACGGCCCACTCTACCGCCAGAAGCACAACCCGTTCATCTACTACAAGAATGTGCGCAGCAACCCCGCGCGCTGCGGCAAGATCGTGCCGTTCGACGAGCTCGCGACTGACCTCTCATCCAACAGCCTGCCTGAGTACGTCTGGATCTCGCCGAACATGTGCAGCGACGGCCACGACTGCCCGACCCAGCGAGGCGACGACTGGCTCGGCGAGTGGGTGCCTAAGATCCTGGCCTCGCCGGCCTGGAAGGACGACGGCGTGCTGTTCATCACCTACGACGAGGCCGACAGCCACCTGCAGCCGTCCGACAGCTGCTGCGAGGAGGGCCACGGCGGGCACGTCGCCACGCTGGTGATCTCGCCGCTGAGCAAGCCCGGCTACCAGTCCAAGGTCCCCTACGATCACTACTCGCTGCTGCGCACGATCGAGGACGCCTGGGATCTGCCCACGCTGGGCGGCGCGAGCTGCGACTGCGCCCCGCCGATGGGCGACTTCTTCGAGACTCGCCCTGTGGCGGGGGATGGAAAATAGGATACCACGATGCGCATCCTCGTTGTCGAAGACGAACAGGCGATCGCCACATTCATCTGCCAGGGCCTGACCGAGTCCGGCTACGCCGTCGATATGGCGGTGGATGGGGCTGAGGCGCTGCACTGGATCGCGATCGCCGAGTACGATCTTGTGATCCTTGATGTGATGCTGCCGGACCGCGACGGGCTATCGGTCTGCGCCGAGATCCGCCAGCGAGGACTCCACACCCCTGTGCTCATGGTCACCGCGCGCGACGCGATCGACGACCGGGTGGCCGGCCTCGACAGCGGCGCCGACGACTACCTGGTCAAGCCGTTCGCCTTTGCCGAGCTGCTGGCCCGCATCCGCGCCCTGCTGCGCCGCGAGCCGGTCTTCAAGGGCTCGCTGCTGCAGGTCGCCGACCTGGAGCTGGACACGCTGACTCGCGTGGCGCGCCGGGCCGGCCAGGCGATCGCACTCACCAGCAAGGAGTACAGCCTGCTCGAGTTCCTGATGCGCCACCCCAACCAGACGATGACGCGCGCCGCGATCGCCGAGCACGTCTGGAACTACGACTTCGATAACCTGACCAACTTGATCGACGTGTATATCTTCGCGCTGCGGCGCAAGCTGGACGAGCCACACTCGGTCAAGCTGCTCCACACCGTCCGTGGCGTCGGCTACCGGCTCGGCGTCCCAGAGTAGGGCCTGCGGCCAGGGGCGAGAGACAAGGAGACAAGGAGACAAGGAGACAAGGAGACAAGGAGACAAGGCAAGGAGACAAGGAGACTTCAGCGTTCAGCATTCAGCGTTCAGCATTCAGCGTTCAGCATTCAGCGTTCAGCATTCAGCGTTCAGCGTTCAGCATTCAGCGTTCAGCGTTCAGCGTTCAGCATTCAGCGTTCAGCGTTCAGCGTTCAGCGTTCAGCGTTCAGCGTTCAGCGTTCAGCGTTCAGCGTTCAGCGTTTACAGGAAACAGGCTATGTTTCGCAGCCTTCGCCGTGCGCGCCTGCCCAGCCGGTCCGCCTTGCAAGAACTGATCATGTCGCGCTCGCTGCGCTGGCGGCTGACAGCCTGGTACGTGCTGCTGCTCTCCGGCCTGCTGCTGGTCTTCAGCGCCGGGACCTACGTCGCCGTCTACAAGCTCCTGCTGAGCAGCTTCGACGACGTGCTGTCGAGCCAGGCCAACCTGATTATCCAGACGATCGACGTGAGCGACCCGGAGCTCACGCTCAAGAACGCCGCGCTGCGCGCCGGCCGCCGCAACGACGAGCACCTCACCCGGCTGTACCGCGCCGACGGCACCCTGATCTTCGACGATAACCCGGAGGAGCGCGCCTCTGAGCTGGTGGACGCGGTCGAGCGAGCGCTGGAGGAAGGCAAGCAGGAGCGCCTGCTCATCCGCGGGCGCGAGGGCGAGCTGCGCGTGGTCACCTTCCCGGTCACGCGCGACGGCAAGGTCGCCGGCGCGCTGCAGGTCGGGCTGGCGCTGGAGGACCTCAACGACACCATGCGGACGCTGCTCAAGGTGATGCTGCTGCTGGCCCCGGCCATGCTGCTGCTGGCCAGCGGCGGCGGGCTGTTCCTGGCGAACCGCGCGCTGTCGCCGATCGACCGGATCACCCGTACGGCCCAGCGGATCAGCGGCGAGGATCTGAGCCGCCGGATCGCGCTGGACGGCCCCGACGACGAGGTTGGCCGGCTGGCGCGCACCTTCGACGCGATGCTGGCGCGCCTGCAGTCCGCGTTCGAGCAGCAGCGCCGCTTCGCCGCCGACGCGTCGCACGAGCTGCGCACCCCGCTCACCGCGATGATCGGCCAGATCGATGTGGCGGTCGAGCGGTCGCGCGACGCCGAGAGCTACCGCGGCACGCTGCTGGCCGTGCGCGAGCAGGCCCAGCGCATGGCCCGGCTGAGCAACGACCTGCTCCAGCTGGCGCGCTCCGACGCCCAGCCTGCCGCCGTCGCCCAGGAGCCGATCGACCTCGGCGACCTGCTCCCCGCGATCGTCGCGCAGGTCGAGCCGCTCGCCCAGGCCCGCGGGCAGACGATCGTCTGCGAGCCGGCCGGGCCGCTGTGGGTGCGCGGCAGCGAGGACGATCTGATCCGCCTGTTCCTGAACCTGCTGGATAACGCCATCCGCTACACGCCGCAGGGCGGCACAATCACCGTCGCGGGCGCAGCGATCGCAGACTGCAAATTGCAGATTGCAGATTACTCCAATCCGCAATCTGCAATTCAGGTGAGCGTCTCGGACACCGGCCAGGGCATCGCGCCCGAGCACCTGCCGCATCTGTTCGATCGGTTCTTCCGTGTCGACCGCGCGCGCAGCCGCGCTCAGGGCGGCAGCGGCCTGGGGCTGGCGATCGCCCGGAGCATCGTCCAGGCGCACGGCGGCCAGCTGCTGGTCGCGAGCGACGTCGGCCGCGGCAGCACCTTCACCGCCATCCTGCCGCGCGCCAAAGGCTGATAGGTAGGAGAACCCTCCCCTCTCTCGGGGGGATTTTGTTTTTGCGCTTTGCACTGCGGCAGATGACCCCACGCCCCCTCCCCTTCCAGGGGAGGGGGTATGTCCTGTGGTGCTGTGGTGCGCTGCAGAGCAGCGCACCACAGCACCACCACGAATCCCCCGCTCCCACTGGGAGCGGGGGGCAGGGGGGTGAGGGCAATCGCGTCCAGATGCCATCTGGAAAAAACCTACCCCCGCAGGGGGCAGAGGATGATAATCAGCGCTCTGGCGCCAACAGACATGGTGCGGGCCGAAGACAAGCCCCAGCCCGCACGGTGTGAGGCTGCGGGCTTGGCAGCCGGGGAGAACGCAAAGCGCACGGCGTACAGCGTAGAACGTCGGGTTGCACGCGCCACGCTGTTCGCTGGACGCTTTACGCTTTATGCATTGCCGCTGGCCTGGTAGAGCCGGTCGCGGATGGTGACGACCTCCTGGCGCAGGCGCGAGTCGGCGTTGATCTCGTCGCCGATCTTCTCGCAGCCATAGATCACTGTCGTATGGTCGCGCCCGCCGAGCAGCTGTCCGATGTCCACCAGGCTGGAGTCGGTCTCCTCGCGCAGCAGGTACATCGCCACCTGGCGCGGCACGACGATGTTGCGGCTGCGGCCGCGCCCAGTCATCGCGCGCAGGTCCACGCCGTAGTAATCGGCCACCTCGCGCAGGATCGCGTCCGAGGTGATCCGCTTGCGCCGGCTGGTGTCGAGCAGCTCGTTGAGCGCGGAGGTGGCCACCTCGACGCTGACCGACGTGCCGTACATCTGCGCGTAGGCGGCCACGCGGTTCAGGCAGCCCTCCAGCTCGCGGATGTTGCTCTGGATGCGGTGCGCCAGGAAGTCGATCACCTCCGCCGGGATCGGCATGGTCATCTGCTCGGCCTTGGCGCGCAGGATGGCCGTGCGCGTCTCCAGGTCGGGCGTCTGCACGTCGACGATCAGGCCCCACTCGAAGCGCGAGCGCAGCCGCTCCTCCAGCGTCAGGATCGCCTTCGGCGGCCGGTCCGACGAGATCACGATCTGCTTGCCGGCCGAGTGCAGCGTGTTGAAGGTGTGGAAGAACTCCTCCTGGGTGCTCTCCTTGCCGGCGATGAACTGGATGTCGTCGATCAGCAGGATGTCGATGTTGCGGTAGCGGATCCGGAACTCCTCGGTCTGCTGACGGCGGATCGCGTTGATCAGGTCGTTGGTGAACTTCTCGGAGGAGACGTACAGCACGTTGATCTCGGGGTCGCGGTCCAGTGCGTAGTTGCCGATCGCGTGCAGCAGGTGCGTCTTACCCAGCCCGACGCCGCCGTACAGGAACAGCGGGTTGTAGGCCTGGGCCGGGTGCTCGGCCACCGCCATGCAGGCCGCGTTGGCGAGCCGGTTGCTCGACCCGACGATGAAGCGGTCGAAGGTGTAGCGTGCGTTGAGCATGCCCGACCGCATCGCGCTCGAGAACTCGAGTTGCTGCATCCCCATCCGGTCGTAGGTGTGATTGGAGCTGTTGCCGTTGCCGTTGAGCGTTCCGCCGCCGCTGAGCGCGCCACTGCCGCTGAGCGCGCCGTTGTGGAAGCCGAGCCGATCGACTTGGTCCTCCTCCAGATCGTCGTCGCCCCGGCCATACTCGCGGCTGGCCAGCCGGCTCTCGGCGACGACCGGCTGCGGGGTGGCCAGCACGACCCGCACCTGGACCGGGAAGCCCACCAGGTTGCTGATCAGATCACGCAGCGGCCCGACGTAGCGATTTTCCAGCCCCTCTTTGAAAAAGGCGCTCGGCGCACCAATCGTCGCTGTTCCATTTTCGATCGACAGTAAGGTCGCACGGCGAAGCCAGGTATTAAACTCGTGGCGCGAGATCTGCACTTGCATTGTGCCGAGTGTTGAGTTCCAGATTTTGGTGAGGTTCACAAGGACCTCCATTTGGGACAGCAGTAGATCATCGGTGCAGGCGGCTGTTGGCTGCACCGTTATCTCGACACCCTTGGCGAACATGCGTCCTAAGTTGCCGGGCTGACGTCAGGTGAATATCATTGCGTAGCGAGGGAGATCATACCCCATGCGACCCATCTTTTCAAGCCATTATCTCCCGCTTT
This sequence comes from Candidatus Ribeiella danica, assembly GCA_016717335.1. Classification (GTDB taxonomy): domain Bacteria; phylum Chloroflexota; class Chloroflexia; order Chloroflexales; family Roseiflexaceae; genus Ribeiella; species Ribeiella danica. The sequence continues at coordinate 224,588 of JADKFS010000018.1, read as the reverse complement.
TCTATTACGATTGCTTATATAGGGCGGGGTTCGTATAGGGGTAGTGGTTGCGTGACTTGTGCGCTCAGATGTTAAATATGTCGAGCCGGTGCAATGGAACATGTGGATAACTTTGCGCCCGCCTGCCGTGTTATCGCGGAAATCTTCCCTCTGAGAGCGCTCAATTCATCTCGCCAATCCTGTCAAGTCTTGTCCACACAGTTGTGGATAAGTTGGGGGGGCTGTGGACAACTCTGGCCGGTCGCCCGCGGCCCGTCTTCGGCAGCTGCCCCGACACGCGCTGGGCTGCACGCCCACGCCTACGCCTCGCGCATCGCCTCTGCCGCCGGCTGTCTGCTCAGCTCAGGCAGCTCAAGCGGCGGCAGCTCGGCCAGGCTGGCCAGGCCGAACTGGCGCAGGAACTCGTCGGTCGTCGCGTAGAGAATCGGCCGCCCGACCGTCTCGAGCCGGCCGGCCTCGGCGATCAGGTCGCGCCCGAGCAGCGCGCGGATGACCCCGCTGCTGTCCACGCCGCGCAGCCCGTCGACTTGGGCGCGCGTGATCGGCTGGCGGTAGGCGACGATCGCCAGCGCCTCAAGGGCGGCCGACGACAGCCGCGCGGCAGGTGCTACGCCCAGGAAGCGCTCGATCGTCGCGGCCGACTCGGGCGCCGAGACGAGCTGCACCGCGTCGCCGTGGCGCTGCAGGCGCACGCCGCGCCCGGCCAGGTCGGCCGCCAGCCGCTCCAGCGCGAGCTCGACCGCGTCGGCCGGCAGTTCGAGCGCCTGGGCCAGCTGCGCGACCGTCACGGCCTCGCCGGCGACGAACAGCAGGCTCTCGACCAGCTGCACCGTCGAGGGCTTGGGCAGGGCCGGGATGTCGAAGAGGGTTGGTTGTTCCATAGGGTACAGGGTATAGGGTATAGGGTATAGGGTACAGGGTATAGGGTACAGGGCCAGGTGACAAGGTGACAAGGTGCGCGAGTCGCATTTTGCTCCTTGGCTCCTTGGCTCCTTGGCTCCTTGGGTCTCTTATCCATCGATAATAATGAGTTCTCGCTCGAACGTCGTCAGGCTCTCGGCGCCGCTCTCGGTGATGATCACGTCGTCCTCGATCCGCACGCCGCCGACGCCGGCGAGGTAGATGCCCGGCTCGACGGTGAAGGTGGTTCCGGGCGCCAGCGCGTCGCGGCTGCCGGCCACGATGTACGGCGGCTCGTGGACCTCCAGCCCCAGGCCGTGGCCGGTGCGGTGTACGAACTGTGGGCCGTAGCCGCCGTCCTCGATCGCCGCACGGGCCGCCTGATCGATCGACTCGCCGGTCGCACTTGGGCGCGCGGCGGCCGCGCGCCCGGCAGTGTTGGCCGCCAGCACCAGCTCGTAGATCCGCCGCGCCTCGGGCGAGGGCTCGCCAAGCGCGATGGTGCGCGTGATATCCGAGGCGTAGCCGTCGTGCCACGCGCCGCCGTCCATGATAATCAGGTCGCCCGGCTGGAAGGCGCGGTCGCCGTTCGAGTGGTGCGGGTTGGCGGCGTTCGGCCCGCTGGCGATGATCGTGTTGAACGATGGCGCGCCGCCGGCCGCAGCCATCTCGGCATCCCAGATCGTCGCCAGCTCGCGCTCGGTCATACCGGGCCGGATCTGGCCAATCGCCGCGCGCAGCGACTCCTCGATGATCCGGACCGCCGCGCGCATCGCCGCGACCTCGGCGGCGTCCTTGGTCATGCGCAGCGCCGCCAGCACCGGCGTCGCGTCGCCGGCAACCGCCTCGGGGGCGGCCTGCTCGATCCCACGTAGCTCGAGCACCCGCATCGTCGTGTACTCGACCCCGAGTCGCTGGCCGTCCAGGCCCAGGTCGGCCGCGCAGCGACGCAGCGCGGCGTCGGGCCCGGCGGCGTCGTCCCAGGTGTAGAACTGGATCGGGAAGTGTGCCTGGGCCTTGGCGCGCGGCGCCTCCAGCGCCGGCAGCACCATCGCCGGCTGCCCCTCGGCCGGGAAGAACGCGACCGTCAGGCGCTCGTTCATGTGCAGGTCCAGGCCGGCCAGGTAGCGCAGATTCGCGCCCGGCACGACCGCGACCGTCGTGACCCCGGCCTCGCGCATCACCGCGCGCAGCCGGCCGAGTCGGTCAGGCATCGTGTTGGTCATTGTCTCATTCCTATTAAAAAGGGGGGAGGAGGGGGTTTGGGGGAGGGCGTAGCCCTCCCCCAAACCCCCTCCCTATCCGAATGGTTCGGATAGGCACGAAGCTCTACTCCACGCCGACGCGCTCCGGGAACGTCACCCGCGCGTGCATCCAGCCGTCGCGCTCGCACAGCTCGAACGCGCCGTCCAGGTCTTCGAGCACCAGCGTGCGAATGATCTGCAGGCCCAGGCCGCTGCTGGAGCCGGACGACTCGGCCTGGCCGTGCGAGGGGCCGTCGTCGCGCACCTCGACCGTGATCATCTCGTCGTTGCGCGTCGTCTCGACCACCACCTTGCCGCCCTCGAGCGTCAGGCCGTGCGACATCGCGTTGACGATCAGCTCGTTCAGCACGATCGCCAGCACGGTCGCCTCGCGCGAGTCGACCCGCGCCGGCTCGCCGATCACCTCGAAGCGGATCGGCCGATCGGGTGAGACCAGGCTGCTCTGGGCGCCCTCGACGATCTGGCGCACCACCGCGTCCACCGTCGTCACGCCGACGTCCTCGCGGCAGAGCAGGTTGTGCACGGCGGCGATCGACTGGATTCGCGCCACGCTGTCGCGCAGCGCCTCGGCGCCGGACGAGCTCTGCTCAAGCCGGCGCTGCTGCATCGCCAGCAGCGCCGAGATCGTCTGCAGGTTATTGCGAACGCGGTGGTGCATCTCCTGCAGCATCACCGACTTGATCGCCAGCGCGCGCTGGCTCTCGGCGTACAGCCGCGCGTTCTCGATCGCGATCGCCGCCTCGTCCGCGAAGGTCGAGAGCAGCCGGACCTGCTCGTAGTCGAAGTGGCGCGCCTCGCGCGTGAACAGGCAGATCGCCCCGATGATCCGGTTCTGCTGGACCCGCAGCGGCATGCAGAACAGCGAGTGGAAGCCCTCGGCCGAGGCGACCTGCGCCAGGTCGGGGAAGCGCGAGTCGCTGTAGGCGTTCAGCACCGCCAGCGGCCGGCCCTCGCGGACGGCCTGGGCGATGAAACTGAGCACGCCGTTGCGCTGGGTGCCGCCGTGCGTCGCGGCCAGCTCCAGCCGGCCGTCCTCGTCGCAGCGGAAGATATCGGCGCGGTCGACATGGGCCAGCTCGACCGCCTTGGCGACGATCAGCTTCAGCACCTCGTCCAGATCCAGCTGCTCGGCGATGCGCTTGGAGACCTGCTGCAGGGTCGTCAGCTCCTGGACCTTCTGGTGCAGCTGGTCGCCGGTCTGCTGGTAGAGCTGGGCGTTGACGATAAAGAACGCCAGCTCGCCGGCGACCGTCTCGACGAAGTTGATCTCCTCGGGCGTGAAGTCGCGCGGGCCGTAGGTCTGGATCGTGATCACGCCCTGGAGCTTATCGGCGCCGACGTGGAAGCGCTCGGCGCTGAACAGCACGATCGGCACGGCCAGGATCGAGTGGAACAGCTCCTCGTCGAGCATCGGCTCGGGGTGGAAGCGCGGCTCGCGCTGCACGTCGTGGATCGAGATCGGCCTTCCCTCGCGCGCGGCCCACCCGGTGACGCCGTCGCCCAGGCGCAGCCGCACCTGCCCGATCGCGGCGGTGTTGAGGCCGCGCGTGGCGCGCAGCGTCAGGTCGTCGCTGTTCTTGTCGTACAGGTAGACCGAGCAGGCCTCGACGCCGATCACCTCGGCGACCGTCTCGACGACCATCTGCATCGAGGTGTCGAGGTCGAGGGTCGAGTTCGCGGCTGAGATCACGCGGTGCAGGCCGCTCAGCTCGGCCATGCGGCGCACCAGGTTGTTCTCCCACTCGCGGGTGCGCTTCTCCTCGCGGGCGGCCCCGTAGGCCATCAGCAGCTCCGCGAGCGTGACGCCGGGCTCGATCCCCAGCCGGTCGGCCAGCGCCAGCCCAAGCTCGGCCAGCACCTCCGGCTCGCCGTCCTGGCGATACCAGATCGCGCCGATCTGGCGCAGGTAGAGCCGGCGCCGCTCGGGCGAGTGCTCGCCCGAGAGCTGGTTCATTAGCTCGGCGACCTGTGGCAGCGATGCCTGCAATTCCTCGATCAACATCGGGAGGATTGCGGATTGGGCCGTAAACATAACGTCCATCCGGTGCTGTTGGTTTGAGCGCTCGAACGTTGGGGCGTTGGAACGCTTCATTTTTAGTTTAGATGACATGCAGCCCGCATTATACCAGCGAGAGAGGCTGCCCTGCAACCGAGGACCAACGACCAACGACCAACGACCAACGACCAAGGACGACAAACGAGGGAGCAATGTCACCCGGTCACCTTGTCTCCTTGTCTCCTTGTCTCCTTGTCACGGCACCGGCAGCCAGATCACCGCGTCGGCCCAGATGCTGCGCCCGTCGACCTCAGCGATGTTGCTGAGCGAGACAGTCGGGCGGTCGCTCGGGTCGAAGTCGTAGGTGCCCAGGTCGACCCAGTCGTTGGCGTAGTCGGGGATGCTGACCACAGTTTCGGCCTCGCCGCCGCTGTAGCGTACGCGGTAGCGGACGTGTGTCGCGTCCTCGAGGCCGCTGAGCGCGTAGGGCACGTACGCAAGCACGCGGTAGCGACCGGCCGCGGGCAGATCCGGGCGCCAGACCGCTACGGCCGGGCGGGCGAGCGGGCGCAGGCCCGGCGGGCCGGCCGCGTCGATGCCGCGCATCGAGGGCACGAACAGCGACCCGCCGCCATACCCGACCGGGTTGGCCTGCCAGCCGTCGCCCTCCCTGGCGAAGCCGGGCGAGTCGGTGTCGACGACCAGCGCGCCGGGCGGCGGCGCGTCGCACGGCGACGGGCGATCGGCCCACAGCCAGACGCTGGTGGAGCCGGCCGGGTGGGACTGCCAGGGGTCGGGCGTGGCGCCGCACCAGCCGTACGGGTCGGTGTTGCGCCCGAGGAACTGCACGCCGAAGTGCAGGTGCGGGCCGTTCGCGCAGCCGCTCGATCCGATCATGCCGACCGGCTGGCCGCGCGTGATCTGCTGGCCGATCTCCACGTCGACACGGTCGAGGTGCCAGTAGAGCGTGCGGTAGCCGTTGCGGTGGTCGATGATCACGGCGCGGGTGGCGCAGTTGTCGTCGGCGTTGCCCGCGAACACGACGTCGCCGTCGCCAGCGGCCAGCGCCAGGTCGGGCGGCGCGGCGGCGTAGTCCCAGCCGTCGTGGCCGTCGTAGGCGAAGGCGATATCCTGCTCGTCGCGGCCCCAGTAGGTCACCAGCGTGCCGTTCTTGATCAGCGCGGGCGCGTCGTGGTCGAAGAACGACGTGACCGGCATGACCTGCTCGGTCGGGCGCGCCAGGAACGGCGCCGCCGGCGCGGGCCAGCCCTCGGGCGCGATGCGCGGGTCGCCGAACAGCTGCGTATAGGTCTCCAGGAAGCGCTGCATGAGCGCAGGCAGGCGCGCGGCGCTGGTCGTCGGCGCGAGCGCGCGCGCGATCGCGTAGGCGCTCATGCTCATGCCGGGCGGCGGTGGGGCGCTGGAGCCGTCGGCGTAGGTCAGCGGGAGGTACTGCGGGTAGTCGACTTTGGACTCGACCATCTGGCGCACGGCCCAGCGCATCTGCGCGGTCAGCCCGCGCCAGCGGCCGCTCTCGCCCTGGAACCCGATCGCCCAGCCGATCTGATCGGAGCTGGGCTTCGCGGTCGACAGCAGCCGGCTCTGCGACTCGAGCAGGGCCAGGATCACCTTCGGATTAATGCTCGAGTAGCTGGTCCGCCCGACGATCACCTCTGCGAACGAGTGGCGCCGGTCGCCGACCATGAACGACATACCCTTCAGTGGGCCGGGCTGGGTCTCCAGGAAGGCCTGGATCTGCGGCGAGTAGAAGCCGGGCTCGTAGGTGAAGCGGCGGTCGTCGAAGAACGCGGCGGCGTCCGGCGGGGCCGGCTCGGCAGGGGCGTCCGCGGCGGCCTCCGGGTCCGCGGCGACGGTGGGCGTGGCCGCCTGCGCGGCGGGAGCGGCGACGGCGGTTGGGGTGGCCTTGGTCGGAGTTGGGGCCGCGCTGCCGCTCGGCTGGGCGGCCGGCCGCCGCAGGGCCAGGCCAAGCGCGGCGAGCACCAGGACAACGGCGCCCGCGATCAGCGCGATGCGCCTGCGGCGCGCCTCGATGCCCCGGCGGCGGGAGCGATAGCGTTGGCGAGATGAGTAGTCCACGAGCGATAGAGCGACCAGGGCGCTATGTGTTCAGAAACGCGGATCGACGCAGGTGAGCGCGTGCGAAGAAGCCGGGCCAGTATAGCGGAACCACGGGAAATCCGCAAGCAACTCGCACATTCATGGACTTGCATAACTAGAACAAGTGTGCTATACTATGGCTACGACGATACTGACACATGATCACGGCCTACGCCGCCATGAAAAAAGAGGTAAGAGTATGTACCGGAAAGAGATCGTCTACGACCGCGAGACCCGTGACTACGCCATGTATCTTGACGGCGAGCTGGTTGGCTTCGCGCGGACCTACCACGAGGCCGAGGTCACGCTCGACCAGCTGGTGTTCGAGCTGATGAGCGGCCAGTACTTTCGCGAGGCGGCGTAAGCGGCGCAGGTCGCGCCCGCGCCAGATCGATAGCTAACACATCCACGTCCCGCCGCCCGGCGGTCCGATACGATATGCGATAGCGCCCCCACGCCCATTATGGGCGCGAGGGCGCTGCCTTTTTTCAGGGTAGTTCTGTTTATGGCGCGGTGACGTACGGGTCCCTGCCCTTGTCAGGGGCAAAGAGGTGAGGACAACCAGCGCAGCCGAGCCGATCAGCGCAGCTCGCCCTGGATCTCGCGCGAGCTGCGAATGAACCAGCGCGTCACGTTGCGGAAGCGCTCCTCGCGGCCCAGCAGCAGCTGGCTGCCCGCGATATCGGTCGGGACATCGCCGCTCTTGTCGAACTCGATGCCCTCGAGCTGGCTGGTGGTGGCGTAGACGAACAGCGGCTGGTACAGCGTGATGCTTGGGGCCAGCTCGACCCAACGCCGCTGGAACGCCTCGTACGAGGGGGTGCGTGTGGCGATGTCGCGATCGCGGCGGGCGTTCGCCAGCAGCTCGTCGATCTGATCGTCGAGCAGGCCAGCGTAGTTGTTGCCGCTCTCGGCCTGCGAGGAGTGCCAGAGCTCGTAGACGTCCGGGTCGGCGCCGAGGCGCTGCACGCCATACAGCGCCAGCGTAAAGTCGTGGGCTGCCAGGCGCCGCCGCAGGCTCTCGCCATCCAGCGGCCGCACGTCGATCCGCACGCCGATCGCGGCCCACTGGCGCGCGATCTCATTCGCCACCGCCACGCGGTCGGCGTCGTCGGCGGTGAGCAGCTCGAACGCCAGGGCCTTGCCGTCGCGCGCGCGCACGCCGTCGGCCCCCACCGCATAGCCGAGCGACGTCAGCGCGTCGGCGGCGCGGCCCGAGTCGGCCGGATACCAGCTTGGGTCCGGCACCGCCGCCCACCAGCCGCTCAAGATCGGCGTGTCGAGCCGGACGACCTGCCCGTCGAGCGTGCGCCTGATCAGCTCGTCCTTGTCGAGCCCCTCGGCCAGCGCGCGGCGCAGCCCGAGATCGGACAGCGGCCCCTCGCGCAGGTTGAAGCCCAGCAGCACCGCGCTGTCCAGCGGCACCGCGTGCCGCACGATGTCGCGCGGCAGGTTGGTCGCGCCGAGCTGGCTGGTGTCGAGGAAGCCGAGCCCGCTGATCTCGCCGCGGCTGAGCGCGTTGTGGGCCGACTGGGCGTTCGGGTAGAATCGCAGCTCGACGCTGTCGATGTAGGGCCGGCCGCCGTAGTAGCGCGGGTTCGCGCTGAGCAGCGCGTGCTCGGCGTTGATCTCGGCGATCTGGTATGGGCCGGTGCCGATCGGCCTCTGGTTGAACGCCGCGCTCGACCACTGGTCGGGCGGCAGGTCGGCCAGCAGGTGCGCCGGCAGGACCGGGAAGGTCGCCAGCGTGAGGAACGGCGCGAACGGCGCGGCCAGGCGGCAGCGTAGGCTGCGCTCGCCGACCCTGTCGATCAGAATATCGCGCCAGACCGCGCTGATCGTCGGGTCGCCGGCGTAGCTGCGGTTCTGGATCGCGCGCAGCGTAAACAGCGCGTCGTCGGCGGTCAGCGGCTGGCCGTCGTGCCAGAAGACATCGGCGCGCAGCGTGAAGGTGTAGACCTGGCCGGAGTCGTCGACGCTCCAGGACTGGGCGAGCGCCGGCTCGGGCAGCCCGTCGGCGCCGATGCGCATCAGCCCATCGAACAGCAGGGCGCGGATATCGGCGGCGGCCGGGTCGCGCGCCGGGTCGCTGAGCAGGGGGTTGAGCTGCTGGGGGGCGGCGGCCAGCCCTTCGACGTAGGCGCCGCCGGCCAGCGGGCGCGGCACAGCGGCGCTCGTCACGGCCAGGTAGCCCATCAGGCCGAGCACGAGCGTGGCGCTACAAGCGGCGATCAGGATCTGCCAGCGGATGCGGCGTGCCACCTGTGGCTAGAAGAGGCCGGCCAGCCCGTTCAGACCGGTTGGAGCGACGGCCGGCGTGGACGTGCCGAACAGCGGCAGGCTGGTGATCAGCGCCAGGAGCAGAAAGGCGACGGCCACGGCAATGGTGGCCTGGTGGAGAGTCTTCTCGAGCCCGCGCTTGGTGCGGTAGATCGAGCTGGTGTCACGGTTCTGCAGGCCGGCGCTGCGGCCCTGCAGGATCACCAGGGCACTCAAGGTAATGCTCAGGATGACCAGGGCGATATAGAGCGCGGTTTCCAAGGGGCCTCCTCACAGGCGATCAGTCTTACAGCCGGCCATTATAGCATCGCTCGCGCGGCGGTGCAAGGAGTGGGCTGCGCCCGGCCTTCCTCCGGGGCGCTGCGCCCCCGGCCCCCGCTTGGTGCTCGTGCCGAGGGCGTAAGCTGTCACCCTGTCACCCTCGTCTATGGTCTATGGTCTATCGTCGATCAACCGCAGAGGGCCTCCCACTAGAGTGCATGAGGCATGCGCACCAGGCATTGCAACAGAGACAGCATCTTTTTAGGGTCCAGGGGCGCAGACCCCGGCCGGGGGGGCGCGCAGCCGCGCACGTGCGCGCGCAAAAGCAAGACGTGTGCCAGCGATACGCCTACAACACCACTATACTATTGACTATGCCGTTGGCCTCCTCAGCTATGGATCGTACTACAAGGGCGTAAACATAGCGATTCAGGTCCCTGTAGCGCGCGCCGCCTGCGTGTGATGCCTGATAGAGATGCCCTGGAGCAGAAAAGGGCGTTGCCTGGGATGGTAGGGTATCCGGCGCGGGCCTGCGCAGGGAAAATCGTGTGATTGCCGCCGATACCTCTTGTATTATGGAATAGAGCTTGCTGCTCTACTCTCTTTTTATGCAGACTAGTAGATTGCTGGCCTGACCGACCTAGCAGAGATCCGCGCTGCGAAAGGGCGAAATAGTGTATTTGATGGGCTATATTGTATCCTAATCGGCCATGAGGTTAAAGGATGTAAATGGAGATTGACTTGGATAACAATTCGTTCATATCGCCGATGATATCTTAATTTTCCGATCGAGTCATGTTATACTGCCTGCCACACTACCGTTTCTGCGCCACACTACTCCTTACCAACCAGCTCAAGCAGTGCTCTATAGATCTCTCAGTGGGCGCTGTCCTTTCTTGCCCCGACGACAAGAACAGACAGCGCTTGTTGTTGTTCGAGCTATCTTCTTTCAGAAGGAGAAGCTGAAAACGGTGGCTGAAGGAGGGCCGCCGACGTGATCCAAATGCGCACTTGCTTCGATATGTATGGATGACAAGAGCGCAGTCAAGCGGGGCAGTGGCGGGCAGGAGAATCGTGTTGCCGGGGTGTGGGGCGCCGGCGCGCGTTGACGGTGGTAGAACTCTTGCTTGTCGGGGGCGGCGCAGGGTCGCCGCAAAAGCAGCGCGAGGAGCGTGTGGGGCGCTCCTCGCGGTTTGACCGGCACAACCCTTGAACCGAAGCTGCGAGCATCCGGGTGTTTGGATTATGTGTACGGTCATTCGTATTATATATGAACATACGCCCCTAAACAAGATACTTTGATTACAGAAATGTCACGTCGTAGGCTATAGCGATGGGCGTTTTTGGGCGGCCTCGTCGGCTGAAGTGATTGTAGGACTGCTCGGCCACCCCGTGGTCCTGGCATCCTACTTGATACGTCGGTCGCGATTGCGCTCGCTTGGCTCGGGTGTGTGGGGCGCCCGGGCCGGGCGAGCGCAAGTGAGGGGCTCGGTCGGGAGCTGCGTGTGGGGCGCGCTCCCTAACCGGTTCGACAGTAGAGCGAGCGGCGCGTTGGGCGCCGCGCGCATCCGGCAATGGTTTCGCCAGTAACCGAAGCTGCGAGCATCCGGGTGTTTGGATTCATATGTTACGGAGGTGACAGCGCTATGTGCAGTGTTACCATCAGTGTGGTTATCCCTGCCCTCAATGAAGCGGCGAATCTGCCACATGTTCTACCTCGCATACCCCCTGATGTCCACGAGGTCATTCTGGTCGATGGGCACTCGACCGACGAGACGGTGGAAATAGCGCGATCGCTTCTCCCCCATATTCGCGTGGTGTACCAGGAAGGGCGTGGCAAGGGTGCCGCGCTCCGCTCGGGCTTCGCTGCCGCCACCGGCGACGTGATTGTGATGCTCGACGCCGATGGATCGACCGACCCGGCCGAGATCCCGGCGTTCGTGGGCGCGCTCTGCGCCGGGGCGGACTTCGTCAAGGGCTCGCGCTTCCTGCAGGGCGGCGGCACCTCGGATATGCCGCTCTACCGCCGCTGGGGCAACGGTGGCCTGACCTGGCTGGTGCGGATCTTGTTCGGCGGCTGCTACTCGGATCTGTGCTACGGCTACAACGCGTTCTGGCGCCATCTCGTGCCGATGCTGCGGCTCAACGGCGATGGCTTCGAGATCGAGACCATGATGAACGTGCGCGCGCTGATGGCCGGCCTCAAGGTCGCCGAGGTGCCGAGCTTCGAGTCCAAGCGCGTCTACGGCGAGGGCCGGCTGCGCACGATCCCCGATGGCTGGCGGGTGCTCAAGACGATCGTTCGGGAGCGCTGGGTGCGCTACGAGTGGGCCGCCGAGCGGCAGCGCTACCTGCGCATGTATGAGCGCGAGGTGATCGAGACGCGCCAGGCGCTGGCCGCCGGGCACGACGAATCGTTCGACGGCGATCTGGAGCGCGCGGTGGGGGAGCTGTGATGGCCGACTCGTCGCCCAGCATCTCGGTCGTGATCTGCGCCCACACCGAGGAGCGCTGGGAGCAGCTGGTCGCGGCGGTCGACTCCGTGCGGCGGCAGAGCCGGCCCGCGCTGGAGATCGTCGTGGTGGTCGACCACAACCCGGCGCTGCTGGAGCGCGCGCGACATGCCCTGGCCGGCGTGGCGGTGGTCGAGAACCACGAGCAGCGCGGGCTGGGCGGGGCGCGCAACAGCGGCATCGCGGCGGCGCAGGGCCAGGTGATCGCGTTTCTCGACGACGACGCTGTGGCCTCGCCCGGCTGGCTCGATCAGTTCGCGCTGGGCTACCGGGACCCGGAGGTGGTGGGGGTCGGCGGCGCGATCGAGCCGATCTGGCAGGCCGGCCGGCCGGACTGGTTCCCGGCCGAGTTCGACTGGGTGATTGGCTGCACCTACCGCGGGGTGCCGCCGCGCGCGGCGGCGGTGCGCAACCTGATCGGCTGCAATATGTCGTTTCGCCGCGAGGTGTTCGAGCAGCTCGGCACCTTCCGGCTGGGCTACGGCTGCGACGAGACCGAGCTGTGCATTCGGGTGCGGCAGCGCTGGCCGGGCAAGCGGCTGCTCTACCAGCCCGCGGCGGCGGTGCGCCACCACGTCTCGGCCGCGCGCGCGACCTGGCGCTACTTCCGGACCCGCTGCTACTTCGAGGGCGGCTCTAAGGCGGTGGTGGCGTGGCTGGCCGGCGCGCGGGACGGGCTGGACTCCGAGCGCAGCTACACGCTGCGGGTGCTGCCCGCCGGCGTGCTGCGCGGCCTGGCCGACACGCTGCTCGGCCGGGATCGAGCCGGGATCGCGCGGTCTGGCGCGATCGTGGCGGGGCTGGCGATCACGACGGCCGGCTACGTGGCCGGCTCGGTCTTCAGGGCCGAGGCGGCGCGGCGGCGCGGGTGGGTGTCGCAGGCCCAGGCGGCGGCATGAGCGGCCGTACCGTGGAGCGAAGGTGCTGGCTCGCGCGAGCCGGCGTGGCAATGGCGATCGGCGGCGCGGCCGCGATCGATGGCAGCAGGTGGCAAGAATGATTATCTCACGAACGCCCTTACGGATCAGCTTCGCCGGCGGCGGCAGCGATCTGCCGGCCTTTTACGAGCACGAGCCGGGCGCGGTGGTCAGCACCGCGATCGACAAGTACATCTACATCAACGTCAACCGCAAGTTCGACCGCATGATTCGCGCGAGCTACTCGGTGACCGAGATCGTGGACGGCGTAGAGGAGCTGCGGCACGAGCTGATCCGCGAGGCGCTGAAGGTGGTCGAGCTGGACGGCGGGATCGAGATCACATCGATCTCGGACATCCCCTCGCAGGGCACAGGCCTGGGCTCGTCGAGCACCTACACCGTCGGGCTGCTCAATGCGCTGTACGCCTACAACGGCCGGCGCGCCGGCGCGCAGCGTCTGGCCGAGGAGGCCTGCGAGATCGAGCTGGCGCGCTGCGGCAAGCCGATCGGCAAGCAGGACCAGTACATCGCGGCGTACGGCGGGCTGCAGTACATCCAGTTCAACCCCGACGGCAGCGTGTTCGTCGACCCGGTCATCTGCGGGCTGGAGACCAAGCAGCGGCTGCAGAGCCGGCTGCTGATGCTCTACACCGGCCTGGTGCGCTCGGCCGACGATGTGCTGAGGGAGCAGAGCGCCAACACCACGGCCGACCGGGAGCGGCGCATGGCGCTGCGCGCGATGACGCAGCTGGCGCAGGACCTGAGCAAGGCGCTCTGCCACGACGATCTCGACTCGTTCGGCGAGATCTTGCACGAGGGCTGGCAGCTAAAGAAGAGCCTGGCCTCGAAGATCAGCAGCGGCGCGATCGACGAGTGGTACGAGCGCGCGCGCCGGCACGGCGCGATCGGCGGGAAGCTGCTCGGCGCCGGCGGGGGCGGGTTTCTGCTGCTGTACGCGCACCCCGAGCGGCACCGCGAGATCCTGGCGGCGCTGCCCGAGCTGCGCGCCATGCCGTTTCGGTTCGAGCCGCAGGGGAGCAAAATCATTTATGTGGAAGAGAAATCCTATGCATAAACCAGCGATTGACCCACGCACATGTATCCTTGAGTACCGCAGCGGCCTGCAGGCCGTGCTCGACGGGCTGGCGGTCGACGACATCCACGAAGCGATCGCGTACTTTCACGAAGCCTACGACCAGGGCCGCCAGGTCTTTATCGTCGGGAATGGCGGCAGCGCGGCCACGGCCTCGCACATGGCCTGCGACCTGGCCAAGTCGGTGCTGGGCCGGGCCGGCGAGGCCAACGCGCGCCGGTTCAAGGCGATCGCGCTGACCGACAACATGCCGCTTGTGACGGCCTGGGGCAACGACGCCAGCTACGAGCACGTGTTCGCCGAGCAGCTGCGCAACCTGGCCAACCCCGGCGACCTGCTTGTCGTGATCACCGCCAGCGGCAACTCGCCCAACGTCGTGGCGGCGGCCAAGGTCGCCAGCCAGCTGGACCTGCGCTCGATCGGGCTGCTGGGCTTCGACGGCGGCGTGGTGCGCGGCCTGCTCGACCACGCGATTGTGGTCGCGAGCGACAACTACGGCTACGTCGAAGACGCGCACATGATCCTCAACCACCTGATCACAGACTACTTCAAGCAGGTGATCGGCAGCGGCGCCGGCCTGCTGGAAAGGGCCGTCGCGCAGGCATGACGACGGCGAGAGAGGCCCCCAACCGGCGCCGCTGGTCGAAGGCGACCCGCGCGCGGCCCGTCGAGTCTGGCCCACTCCGATTGCTGCTCGTGACGCCGCGCTACGTCCCGCACGTCGGCGGGGTCGAGCACCATGTCCACCAGGTCGCGCGCCGGCTCGCGCGCGCGGGCGTGGATGTCACGGTGCTGACGACCGACCCGGCCGGGCAGCTGCCGCCCGACGAGCGCTCGGAGGGCGTGCGGATCATCCGCGTGCCGGCCTGGCCGGCGCGGCGCGACTACTACGTCGCGCCGGGGATCTACCGGACGATCGTCGACGGCGGCTGGGACCTCGTCCACGTCCAGTCGTACCACACGCTGGTGGGGCCGCTGGCGATGCTCGCGGCGCTGCGCGCGAAGATCCCATATGTGCTGACGTTCCACGGCGGCGGGAGCTCCTCGCGGCTGCGCAACGCGCTGCGGGGCGCCCAGCTGCGGCTGCTGCGCCCGCTGCTGGCCCGCGCGGAGCGGCTGGTCGCGGTCGCCCGGTTCGAGGTCGAGCTGTACGGGCGCCGGCTGCGGCTGCCGCGCGAGCGCTTCGCCTGCATCCCGAACGGGTCCGACATGGCGAGCGCGGCACAGCCTGGGCCGGCGCAGGACGACGGCACGCTGCTTGCATCGGTTGGGCGGCTCGAGCGGTACAAGGGCCACCACCGTATCCTGGCGGCCCTGCCGCTGATCCTGGCGCAGCGGCCCGACGCGCGGCTGTGGATCGCCGGGTCGGGGCCGTACGAGCAGCCGCTGCGCGACCTGGCGCGCCGGCTCGGCGTGGAGCAGCGGGTCGAGATCCGCGCGGTGCCGGCGGCCGAGCGCGAGACGATGGCGCGCGAGCTGTCGCGGGCGCGGCTGGTGGTGCTGCTGAGCGAGTTCGAGACGCACCCGATCGCGGTGATGGAGGCGCTGGCGCTGGGCCGGCCGGCGCTCGTCGCCGACACGTCGGGGCTGAGCGAGCTGGCCGAGCGCGGGCTGGCGCGCGCGATCCCGCTGGAGAGCACGCCCGCGCAGGTGGCCGCGGCGGCGCTCGATCAGCTGCGGCAGCCGCTGGCGCCGCCGAGCGTCGAGCTGCCGACCTGGGACGAGTGCGCCGCGGGGCTGCTCGAGCTGTATGCAACGGTGATGGGGAGACTGCAATGCGCGTCCTGATGCTCTCACAATTCTACCCGCCGACGGTCGGCGGCGAGGAGCGGCACGTCCAGGACCTCAGCGTGGCACTCGCCGCGCGCGGGCACGACGTCTCAGTCGCCACGCTCTGGCACGCCGGGCAGCCCGCGCGCGAGACCGACCAGGGCGTGCGGCTGCACCGCGTCCGCGGCACCATGCAGCGCGCGAAGCAGCTGTTCATCGAGAGCGAGCGCAGGCACGCGCCGCCGTTCCCCGACCCCGAGCTGACCCTGGCGCTGCGCCGGGTGGTCGCCGAGGAGCGGCCGCAGGTGGTGCACGCGCACAACTGGCTGGTGCACTCGTTCCTGCCGATCAAGCCCTGGAGCGGCGCGCGGCTGGTCATGAGCCTGCACGACTACAGCCTGGTCTGCGCGAAGAAGAGCCTGGTCTACCGCGACGCGCCGTGCAGCGGCCCGGGACCCGCGAAGTGCCTCGGCTGCGCGAGCCGGCACTACGGCGCGGCCAAGGGCATCCCGACCACGCTGGCGAACTGGGGTATGGGCCTGCTCGAGCGCGCGGCCGTCGATATGTTCGTGACCGTCAGCCAGGCCACCGCGGCCGGCAACGGGCTGGTCGGCAGCCGGCTGCCGTTCCAGGTGATCCCGAACTTTCTCTCCGACGATCTCGACGCGCCGGGCGGCGGCTGGGACGAGTACCTGGCGCAGCTGCCGGAGGAGGAGTTCCTGCTGTTCGTCGGCGATCTGCGGCCATTCAAAGGGATCGACGTGCTGCTGCGGGCCTACGCCGGCATGGCCGGCGCGCCGCCGCTGGTCCTGATCGGGCGGATCACGCAGGACGCGCCGCGCGACTTTCCGCCGAACGTGCGTGCGCTGGGCAGCTGGCCGCACGGCGCGGTGATGGCGGCATGGCGCCGCAGCCTGGCGGGCCTGCTGCCGTCGGTCGGCTACGAGACGTTTGGCATCGCGGCGCTGGAGGGCATGGCCAGCGGTCGCCCGGTGATCGCCTCGCGGATCGGCGGCCTGGCCGACGTGGTCGTGGATGGCGAGACCGGCTTCCTGGTGCCGCCGGGCGACGCCGACGCGCTGCGCCGGGCGATCGAGCGGCTGCTGGCCGACCCGCAGCTGCGCGCGCGGATGGGGCAGCAGGCGGCGCGGCGCGCGGCCGAGTTTCGCGCCGGCGCGGTCGTGCCGCGGATCGAGCAGCTCTACCGGCAGCTGCTGGCGGGCGAGGCCGGCCGGGGCGTGCCATCCAAGCGTGTCGCCTAGCGCCAGTACAAAGTAGTCGGTAGTCAGTAGTCAGTACAGCTCCTGGCGGGGAAGGGGGATGAGGTAGCCTGGCGAATGACGATCCAAGACGAGAAGCATCCAGAGTCCCGTGCCGTAGGGGGGGCGGGGTCGTAGCGCCCCGGAAGAATCATACACGCTGAACAAGGGATCGAGAGTAAGCCGTGAGCGTGAGACGAAACAATCTAGCACAAGTCGCTGCTCCGACCATTGCACGGCCGAATGGGCGCGAGACCGTGGAGCTGACCCAGGAGGACCTGGCGCAGGTCGATACCGCACCGGCCGTGGTGTGGCCGACCGGGCGCGAGACCGTGGAGCTGGCGTGGGAGGACCTGGCCGAGGCCAGCGCGGCCACCACCGCGCTCGACTGGGGCTGGCTGCCGGCGCTGAGCCTGGTGTGCGCGTGCGGGCTGCTGCTCGTGTCGCTGGCCGACAGCGCCGCGCGCGCGGGCGTGGCCTGGGCCGTGCCGCTCTTCTGGGGCGGGCTGCTGGTGGTCTACGCGCCGATCGTGCTGCGGCTGGCGCGCGAGCAGATCAGCCGCCGCGAGAGCATCGGGCTGGTGCTCGTGCTGGGGCTGGGCCTGTACGCGGTCAAGATCCTGCACAGCCCGCTCGGCTTCACGCACCACGACGAGTTCCTGCACTTGCGCACCGTCGGCGACATCATCGCCAGCGGGCGGCTGTTCATGCAGAACCCGCTGCTGCCGGTGAGCGCGCTGTTTCCGGGCCAGGAGATCGTCACGGCCGCGCTGGTGAGCGTGAGCGGGCTGCCGATCTTCTCCGCCGGCCTGATCCTGATCGGCGTCGCGCGGCTGGTGCTGGCGCTGTCGCTCTACCTGCTCTACGAAGAGATCAGCGGGTCGGCGCGCGTGGCCGGCATCGGCACAGCGCTGTACATGGCCAACCCGAACTTCCTGTTCTTCGTCTCGATGTACAAGTACGAGTCGCTCGCCATCCCATTCGCCGCGCTGGTCATGTTCGCGCTGGCGCGGCGGGCGCACCGTCCGAACATCGAGCGGATGGGCTGGACGGCGACGGCTGTGCTCGCGCTCGGGGTTGTGGCGATCACGCATCACATCACGTCGTACGCGCTCACGGCGTTTCTGCTGGCCTGGACGGCGATGGCCGCATTGCGCGGCCGGCGCCGGACCGACCGGGTCGGCCCCGGCTGGATGGCGCTGCTGGCGGTTGTGGCGAACCTGGCGTGGCTGCTGGGCGTGGCGCCGATCACGCTCGATTACCTGGGCACGCCGCTCACCGGCGCGCTGAACGAGTTCCTGCGCGTGGCCGCGCGCGACCCGACGGCGGGCCGCCAGCTGTTCCGCTCGTCGGTCGGCCAGATCGCCCCGCTGTGGGAGCGCCTGACCGGGTTCGGCGCGGTCGGCCTGGTGATGCTCGGCCTGCCGTTCGGCCTGCTGCAGATCTGGCGGCGGCATCGCAACAGCGCGATCGCGCTCACGATCGCGGCCGGTGTGCTGCTCTACCCGATGAGCCTGGCGTTCCGGCTGACCAAGCGCGGCTGGGAGTCGGCCAACCGCTCGTCGGAGCTGCTGTTCGTGGCGGTCGGGCTGGTGCTGGCGCTGGGCGTGACGCAGTTCTTGCTGCGCGGCCGGATGCAGTTGCTGCGAGCGAGCGCGCTCGTTGCGTGCGCCTCAGTCGTGTTCGTCGGCGGCATCGTCGCCGGCTGGCCGGCGGCCTGGCGGCTGCCGGGGCCGTACCTGCCCCAGGCGGATACGCGCTCGATCGAGCCGGAGGGCATCACCGCGGCCGAGTGGACGCTGCAGCACCTTGGGCGCGGCAATCGGGTCGGGGCGGATCGGACGAATATGCTGCTGATGGGCTCGTACGGCGAGCAGCAGGTATCGACGAGCCTGAGCGGCGGCGTGGACATCGGCTGGGTGCTATTTGCGCCCGAGATCGGCGCCGAGCAGAAGGCGACGCTCCAGCGCGGCCAGATCCAATACGTCGTCGTCGATCGGCGCCTGATGGGCATCCCGAGCCTCGGCCGGTCGTTCTACCCGCAGACGTCGATCACGCACGCGCTCGAGAAGTTCGATCGCGTGAAAGGCATCAACCGCGTCTTCGACAGCGGCGACATCATCCTGTACGAAGTAGGAGCGTTCGCCCATGCGCCGTAGATCCTACGACCTGGCCCTGGTGGTCGCCGCGGCAGCCGTAGCCGTGGCCCTGACCGCGTTCGGGTCAAGCGACGTGGCGCTGCGCGTGATCCCGGCGCTGGTGCTGGTGCTGGTGGCGCCGGGCTACGCGCTACGCGAGGCGCTGCTCCCGCGGCCGGACGCCCATGCTGCGGAGCGTGTCTTGCTGACGTTGGGGCTGAGCGTTGCCGCGGCCGCGTTCGGCGGCCTGGTGTTGAACCTGACGCCGTGGGGCCTAGGCCCGACGCCCTGGGCGGCGCTGCTGGGCGGCCTGACGCTGGCCGCCAGCGCGGTTGCGTTTGCCCGCCGGCGCGGCCAGCCCGCCGTCAGCCCGGTCAGGCGACCGGGGTGGCTGAGGCTCCGCGACGGGCTGATGTTCGTCCTGGCGGCCCTGCTCGTGGTCGTCGCGCTGCGCGAGGCGCAGACCGAGGCGATCCGCCAGCAGAGCGTGGGCTTCACGCAGCTGTGGGTGCTGCCCGCCGGCCAGGCCGACCGGGCCGCCGTGCAGCTTGGCGTGATGAGCCAGGAGCCGGCGCTGACGCGCTACCGGCTGCGGCTCGAGGTCGACGGGCGGCTGGTGCGCGAGTGGCAGTCGATCGCGCTGCGGCCGAGCGAGCAGTGGCAGCAGACGATCGCGCTGCCGGCCGGTCGCGGATCTGAGAAAGTCGAGGCGCTGCTCTACCGGCTGGACGCGCCCGAGACGACCTACCGACGCGGCGTGCTGTGGCTCGACGGCGCGAGCGGGTAAGTAGAAGAAGTAATGTCAAAATCTACACGGACAATCAGCTCTCTCTCGATAGCGCGGCTGGCGGCGCACGTGCGAATCCCGCTCTACCGCAACGCGTACGCGCTGATGTTCAGCTCGGTGACGACCTCGGCCCTGGGCATGGTCTACTGGCTGCTGGCGACGCGCTACTACAGCACCGACGCGATGGGCGTGAACTCGGCGGCGATCGCGGCGCTGATGTTTCTCTCCGGCGTGGCCGGGCTGTACCTGGACGGCGTGTTCATCCGCTTCCTCCCGCGCGCGGGCCGCGCGACCGGCCGACTGGTCGCCTATGCCTACGCGATCGGCGCGGCGGCGGGGGCGCTGGTGGGCGGTATCTTCCTGGTCGGGCTGGCGCTCTGGTCGCCCGCGCTGGGCGTCTTCAGCGCGAGCCCCTGGCTGGCGATCGGGTTCGTCGTCGCGACTGTCACGTCGTGCATCTTCACGCTGCAGGATGGCGTGCTGACCGGCCTGCGCCAGGCCACCTGGGTGCCGATCGAGAACACGATCTTCGGGGTCGTGAAGATCGTTTTGCTGGTCGCCTTCGCCGGCGCGTTTCCGCGGCTGGGGATCTTTGCCTCGTGGACGATCCCGATCGTGGTGTCGCTGCTGCCGGTGAACGCGCTGATCTTCGGGCGGCTGATCCCGCGGCACCAGCGGGCGACCGAGCAGATCGCCACGCCGGTCGTCGCGCGGCAGATCGCGACCTACGTGGCCGGGAACTACCTGGGCTACCTGTGCTTTATGGCCTACAGCCGGCTGCTGCCGGTGATGGTGATCGAGCTGCTGGGCAGCGACGCGAGCGCGCACTTTTTCATGCCCTGGCTGATCGCGAGCGCGCTGCAGCTGGTGACGATCAATATGAGCCAGTCGCTGATCGTCGAGGGGACGCTCGACCAGGCCAAGCTGCGCGCGTACGCGCGCGAGTCGCTCGTGCACATGGCGCGGCTGCTGGTCCCGGCGGTGGCCGTGCTGGCGCTCGGCGCGCCGCTGATCTTGCAGCTGTTCGGCAAGAGCTACGCGGCCGAGGGCGCGGCGCTGCTGCGGCTGTTCGCGCTCGCGGCGATCCCGAACATGGTCTGCACCCTCTCGTTCGGCCTGGCGCGCGTGCAGCGGCGGGTCGGGCGGATCGTGCTCGCGCAGGGCCTGCTGGCGACGCTGGTGCTCGGCCTCAGCTACGCGCTGATGCGCGACTACGGCATCACCGGCGTCGGCTGGGCCTACCTGGTCAGCCAGTGCGTGGTGGCCGCCATCCTATTGCTGACGCAGCTTCGCCCGCTGATCTGGCCGTCCGGCGGCCAGGCCGGCTCGGCGCGGCGGCGTTCCGAATACGACATTCAGCCGTGAGGCATGGTTCAGTTCGGGCACGGCCAGCGTTCCAGCCGGGAGGTTTGAAGGGGCGCAGCCCCTTCTGAAAATTCTTTCTTTTCGTGGGCTGGAAGAGCCGTAGCTCTTCCAGCCCACGAAAAGGGCATTTGAGGCGGCGGAGCCGCCCACACCCCATCCCAAACTGTGAGGTTCGCAAGAGCCTCACCAACGCCGAAAAGGAGAGTTCAATGACAACTGTAACCGAGCCCGCGAAGACAGCCATGACGACCGTGCAGTGCCCGGTCTGCGGGGGCGACGCCGACTACGCGAGCGATGTGCCCGGCTGGGGGGATTGGCGGCGCTGCCGCACCTGCACGCTCGAGTTCGCGAACCCGCTGCGCCTCGGCTTCGACCCGACCGAGCTGTTCAACGACGCCTACCAGGGCAAAGTGCAGAAGAGCGCGATGACCGACTTCCACGAGCGGGTGGACCAGCGCCGGGTGATCATCGAGGATCTCGACGAGCCGAGCCTGTGGTTCTGGACGCCGGCCTTCGACGAGGTGCTGAGCTGGCTGCGCCAGCGGCTCGCGCCCGGCAGCACCGTGCTGGAGCTGGGCTGCGGGCTGGGCTTCTTCCTGCACGCCCTGCGCAAGGAGGGCTTTCGCGCGGTCGGCCTCGACGTCGCTAAGACCGTCGTCGATCTGAACCGCAAAGACGGCTTCGAGGTCTGGCACGGGCCGATCGCCAGCATGCCGAAGGAGTGGGTTCGGCCGGACGCGGTGGTGTCCTTCTTCATGCTGCACCACCTGGACGATCCGATCGGCTTCTTGCGGGCCATCCGCGAGCGGGCGCCCGACGCCCCGCTGGCAATCGCCGTCTACGGCCCAACCAACATCGGCACGGCCGCCTCGCTCCCGCCGCGCACGCTGATCCGCTGGAACGGCCAGGCGCTCGCCGCGGCGCTCGGCCGGGTGGGCTACAAGGTGCAGGTGCACGAGATCCAGTCGACCGGGGCCGAGCGCCGGTTCCTGCAGCCGCTGCGCAAGGCGATGGCGCGGACGATGCGGATGCCGGTGATCTACCGGTTTGGCAAGCAGATCGAGTCGCGGCTGCTGCCGCGGCTGCCCGGCCAGGTGCGGCGGGAATCGTACGTGGTGCTGGCGCTGGCCGAGCCGGTCGCGCCACAGCCCTGACGCGGCGCGAGGCCGCGCATTCTGGTGGGGCGCGCGGGCGAGCGCCGGCGCACGGCCCCCAAAGTCAAGCAGAGTCGGGAGGAACAGGTGAGCTTTACAGTAGAAGGGAGAGCGCTGCACCGCATTCACATCGTCGGCGGCCCGGGCAGCGGGAAGTCGACGCTGGCGCGCCGGCTCGGGCCTAGCCTCGGCGCGCCGATCTACGACCTCGACAAGATCGCCTTCGAGGGGCTGGCCTTCGCGGAGCGACCGCTTGAGGCCCGGCTGGCCGACGTGCGGCGGATCGCCGGCGAGCCCGGCTGGGTGACCGAGGGGATCTTCCTGGGCTGGACCGACGATCTGCTGCGGGCCGCCGACGCGATCATCTGGCTCGACCACATCGGCTGGTACTGCGCGTCCTGGCGCATTATCAGGCGATTCTCGAGCTGGGGGATCGAGGAGGCCAGGCGCCAGCCGGGGGCGCGCAAGGTGACGCGCTTTCGTGACTATGCGCGCAACCTGCGCCAGCTGGTCGACGTTCTGGTGTCGAGCCGCTCCTACTACCGCGCGCCCGCCACGGCGGCGCCCACGCGCGGGCGCCGCGAGAGCCGGAGCGCGACGCAGCAGCATCTGCAGCCCTACTGGGCCAAAGTCATGCATTGCCGCAGCCCGTTTGAGATTGAGACGATCGCAGCCGGCATGGCTGCCAAGGCGCCGAGAGTGCTAGACCTCGGCGGCGAGCAAGCTTCCTGACAACCTACTACCTGCCGCGCGCCTGAATGGGAATATGGGAGTACAGTTCGAAGGAAGGGCAAATCTGATGGGTTCCTTCTATGTTATTGGTGGTCAGCAGCGAGCGCCGCGGCCACTGCGCGCAGGCAACCGGAACTGGAATGGATACGAGCGCGGCGTGATCATGCGCGTCGATCCGGAGACACACGACATCAAGACCTGCGTCACCTACGTCTCGCCGCCGGAGGTCTGCGCCGCCGACGATCCGGCGATCACGCTGCAGGCCAGCACGATCCAGGACTCGATGCTCTACACCTGCACGCAGACCGAGGTGCTGATCTACGCGCTGCCGTCGTTCGAGCGGCTGGGCTACCTTTCGCTGCCGTGCTTCAACGACGTGCACCACGTGCGGCCGACGCCCGAGGGCAATTTGCTGGTGGCCAACGCCGGACTCGAGATGGTGGTCGAGACGACGCCCGCGGGCGAGCTGCGCCGGGTCTGGAATGTGCTTGGCGAAGACCCGTGGGGGCGCTTCTCCAGGGAGGTCGACTACCGCCGGATCGAGACCAAGCCGCACCGTGCCCACCCCAACTACGTCTTCACGGTGGGCGATGAGATCTGGGCCACGCGCTTTCACCAGGGCGACGCGATCTGCCTGACCAGCCCGGAGAAGCGCATCCAGATCAGCTCGGAGCGCATTCACGACGGCGTCCTGCACGACGGCCGGCTCTACTTTACGGTCGTGAGCGGGAGCATCGTGGTGGCGAACCCGCAGACGCTGCAGGTCGAGCAGGTGATCAACCTGAACAGCATGCACGCCGAGGGGACGCTGCTCGGCTGGTGCCGCGGGATCTTTATCGATGGAGACAAGCTGTGGGTCGGCTTCTCGCGCATCCGGCCGACGAAGTTCCGGGAAAATGTGAGCTGGGTGATGCACGGCTTCAAGCATGTGCTGCCCACGCGGGTGGCCTGCTACGACCTGAGCAGGCGGCGCTGTGTCGTGGAGATCGACCTGGAGCCGACCGGTCTGGGCGCGGTCTATAGTGTTCTTCCCACGCTGGATTAGACGTCCAGCAGGCACGAGGTGATGCTATGCAATTTTTCACGCGTTTCGCGACACGGCTCCTAGGGGCGCGCGCGCGCATCCTGATGACGCTCACGATGGTGATGGCGTTCGCGGGCTCGGCCGGCGCCCCGTCGCTGCTGCAGCGCGCCGCCGGCCCGGATCTGCAGATCAGCGCGCCCAGGCAGGTCGAGGTCGGCCAGCCGATCGAGATCCAGCTGACCGCGCGCGGCGTCGCCGACATCGCCGGCTACGAGCTGAATGTGCTGTATGATCCGGCGGCGGCCGAGTTCGACGCGCTGCGCCAGCGCAAGAACGATCTGAAGAAGTTCGGCCGCGACGTCGCGCCGCTCGGCCCGGTGGAGATGTCGAACGGCGTGGCGATCGGCCTGACCTCGTGCCCGGTCGCGAGCTGCGTGGACGGCAAGGGCGCCAAGAAGAAGGGCGCCAACGGCACCGTCAGGCTCGCCACCCTCGTGCTGCTGGCGAAGCAGCCCGGCGCGCTGGAGATCAAGCTCGACGCGCCCAAGTTTGTCGCCGCCGACGGCACCGCGGTGGCGCTCGCGCTCTCGACGCAGACGGTCGTCGTGCAGGTGGGCGCCGGCGGCGCGCGGCACCCGGCGCCGGCCGGCAAGTGGACGCTGCGGCCCGCGGCGACGGCGCCAGCGGCGGCGCCCGACCTGACCGGCGATCGCCTGGTGAGCTACGCGGATACCGCCGAGGTGGTGCTGGGCTGGACGCTGGCGCGCGAGCGCGGCTCGCCCTGCGCGTCGCTCGACGACCCCAGCCGCGACGTGAACCGCGACGGCTGCGTCGACGTGTCCGACGCGCAGATCATGGCCGCGAGCGAGGGGCCGGCCGCAAGCACTTCAGCGCTGCCCCAGGCGATCGAGCCGGCCGCCGGGCTGACCCTCACGGTCAACTCGACCGGCGACGGCAGCGACGCCAACCTCGGCGACGGCGTCTGCGCGGCCAGCGGCGGCGTCTGCACGCTGCGCGCGGCGATCGCCGAGGCCAACGCGCACGCCGGCCCGGACACGATCGAGTTCAACATCCCGGGCAGCGGCGTCCAGACGATCCAGCTCGGCAGCCGGCTGCCGAGCGTCAGCGACGCGAGCGGCCCGACGACGATCGACGGCTACAGCCAGCCCGGCGCGACGCCGAACAGCGACCCGAGCATCAGCAACGCCGCGATCAAGGTGCAGATCCGCGGCGGTGGGCCGGCGGCCTACGACGCGCTGTTCGTGACCTCGGCCGGCAACGTCTTCCGCGGCCTGGCCTTCTACAACCTGCGCCACGCCTTCTGGATGTCCGGCAGCGGCGCGACCGACAACGTGATCGCCGGCAATTTTGTCGGGACCGACGCCGCCGGCTCGTTCGGCTTCACCGCTGAGACCGCCGGCTCCTCCGGCATCCAGCTGACCTCGGGCGCCGGCCGCACCCGCATCGGCGGCACCGCGCCGGCCGACCGGAACGTGATCTCCGGCAACTCTTCGTTCGGCATCGCGACCTACTACGAGGCGACCGACAACAACCTGATCATCAACAACATCATCGGGCTGGGGCCGCGGGGCGACAAGCGCCTGACCAACTGGAAGCACGGCGTCGACATCAACTCCGACTCGTCGTACAACCAGATCGGCGGCACCGCGCCGGGCGAGCGCAACGTGATCTCCGGCAACGTGCAGAACGGCGTCGAGCTCTCGCACGGCACCATGACCGTGCAGAACAAGGTGATCGGCAACTACATCGGCACGGGGATCGACGGCACCTCGGCCGGCGCCGCGTTCGCCTACAACAGCGGCTGGGGCGTGCAGGTCGAGGACGGCGTGAACAACAGCCTGATCTCCGACAACGTGATCGGCAATAGCCGGCTGGGCGGCGCGCATCTGGAGGGCTACAACACGATCGCCAACCAGTTCGCGAACAACCGGATCGGCGTCGGCCTTGACGGCAGCTCGATCCCGAACAGCAACTACGGCCTGCAGATCGGCTTCAAGGTCAGCCGGATCACCGTCGGCCCCGGCAACATCATCGCGAACCAGGCCGAGGGCATCCAGGTCGTCAACCCCGACAACGACTTCAACACGATCACGCGCAACTCGATCTACAACAACGCCGGGCGCGGCATCGACCTCGGCCCGCTCGACCCGGTCAACCCGAACTTGAACGACGCCAACGATCTCGACAGCGGCGCCAACGATCAGCTGAACTTCCCGGTGCTCACGAGCGCGACGACGACGCAGGTGAGCGGCACGGCCTGCGCCGACGCGGTCGTGCCCAAGCCCTGCACGATCGAGGTGTTCCTGGCCGACCACGGCGCCGGCGCGTACGGCGAGGGCCGCACCTTCCTCGGCGCGACGACCACCAGCGGCGGGGCGTTCACGGTCGCGATCGGCGGCGTGAGCGTCGGCGACTACGTGACCTCGACCGTGACCGACGCGGACGGCAACACCTCCGAGTTTGGGCGGAACATCGTCGTCGCCTCGGGCTCGCCCGCGCCGACGCCAACCGCCACGGCGACGCCGGCCCCCGGCGGCACGACCGTCTACGCCGCCGACTCGTTCACGCGCCAGGTGACCGACGGCTGGGGCAGCGCCGAGGTCGGGGGCGGCTACTCGCTCGAGGCCGCCAGCCGCCCGGCCGCCGACTACGACGTCGACGGCAGCGCCGGCACCATGCTCGTCGCCGCGGCCGACCAGTGGCACTCGGCCTACCTGCCGGCCGTGTCCGCGCAGGACGTCGACCTGAGCTTCCGGGTGAAGACCGACAAGGCTAACGCCGGCGGCTACCAGTTCGTCTACGCGGTGGCGCGCCGGGTCGCGGCAGGCACGCAGTACATGGGGCGGCTCAACTTCAGCCCGAACGGCGGCGTGCTGCTGCAGGCGGCCAAGAGCAAGTCCGAGACGGTCACGCTGCTCGGCTCCGAGGTGGGCGTCGCCGGCCTCACACACACGGCCAACGCCTACATCCGGCTGCGCATGCAGGTGTCGGGCACCAGCCCGAGCACGATCCGGCTGAAAGCGTGGGCCGACGGTCAGGCCGAGCCGTCGAGCTGGCAGGTCAGCGTCACCGACTCGGACCCTGACCTGCAGGCGCCCGGCGAGGTCGGCATGCGCACGATCATGACCAGCAGCAACACCAACTTCCCGGTGCTGTTCAGCTTCGACGACCTGCGCGCCGCCAGCATCGGCGCGGCTGCACCGACGCCGACCGCCACGCCGACGGCAATACCGACCGCCACGCCGACGGCAATACCGACCGCCACGCCGACGGTCACGCCCACGCCGGGCGGCGCGACGACCTACGTGGACGACAGCTTCAGCCGCAGCGTGGTCAACAGCTGGGGCAGCGCCGGCACCGGCGGGGCGTATACGCTTTCGGGCACAGCCGCCGACTTTGACGTCGACGGTTCGGCCGGGACGATCACATCTGCCGCGAACGCGACCCGCTCGGCCTACCTGGCGTCCACCTCGGCGCTGGACGTCGACGTCACGGTGCGGATCAAGACTGACAAGATCGCGGCGGGCGGCAGCCAGATGGCCTACTTCGTGGCGCGGCGCGTGAGCAACGGCAGCGACTACCTCGGCCGGCTGCGCCTGTCGAACGACAACACCGTCCGGCTGCAGGCGTTCCAGGAGGTCGGCGGGGCGGCGACGGCGATCGGGGCCGAGAAGACCGTGGCGGGCCTGACGCAGAGCGCGAGCAGCTACATCTGGCTGCGCGGCCAGGTTGTCGGCACGAACCCGACCACCATCCGGCTGAAAGCCTGGGCCGACGGCCAGCCCGAGCCGTCGACCTGGGCCTACAGCTTCACCGACAGCACCGCCAGCCTGCAGGCGCCGGGCGGGCTGGGGCTACGGACCTACCTGTCGTCGGCGGCGACCAACGCGCCGGTCGTGTTCAGCTTCGACGACTTCCTGGTGACCAGCGCCGCCGGCTCGTGAGCGAGGCGAGCCCGAGGCTGACGCCGGAGCAGCCTGCCGCACACGCTGGTGCGGCAGGCTGCCCCACCCTGATAGAGTAGCGCGCCATGCCTCTTCATCCTTCGAGAAAGTTCATGCGAATATCGGCGCTTCTAAGCTGTGTTGTCGCCATCCTAGGCATCGCCGGGGGCCTGATCTACTTCTCGCTGGCCACCGCCGACGATGCCGTCGACTCCTTCAGCCGGAACGTCACGGGCGGCTGGGGCAGCGCCGGGGTCGGCGGCCAGTATTCGATCGCCGGGGCGGCCGGCGACTTCGTCGTGGACGGCGCGGCCGGCACGATCGCCCTGCCCGCCGCCGGCGTGCCGCACTCGGCGTACCTGCTCGGCGTCTCGGCGCTCAACGTCGACATGACCTTCCGGGTGCAGACCGATAAGCCGGCGGCGGGCGGCAGCCAGATGGCCTACCTCGTCGCGCGTCTGGGCGGCAATGGGAGCGCCTACCTTGGCCGGCTGCGCCTGGCCGCCGATGGCAGCGTGCGGCTGCAGGCGGTGCGCGAGCTCAACGCGACGGTGAGCTTGATGGGGGCCGAGCGGGTGGTGCCGGGCGCCGCCCACGCGCCGAACAGCGCGATCTGGCTGCGCGGCCAGGTGGTCGGCGCGAACCCGACCATCATTCGCCTGAAGGCCTGGCCCGACGGCCAGCCCGAGCCGTCGATCTGGCTCTACAGCGTCACCGACAGCGCGCCGGATCTGCAGACGGCCGGGGCGCTGGGCCTGCGGACCTATTTGGCGCCGGCGGCGACGAACGCGCCGGTCGTGTTCCGGATCGACGATTTTCGAGTCACCAGCGTGGCGCCGCCCAGCGCGGACCAAGCGTCCGACAGGTTTAGCCGGACGGTAGCGGGCGGCTGGGGCAGCGCGCGCCTGGGCGGCGCCTATAGCCTGGCCGGGCCGCCGGCCGATTTCGCCGTCGACGGATCGGTCGGCAGGGTGACGCTATCGGCGTCAAACACGGCCCGGTCGGCCTACCTGGCGAGCGTGTCGGCGCTCGACATCGATATCAGCGTCCGGGTCCGGATCGACCGGCCGGCGGCGGGCGGCAGCCCGATGGCCTATCTCGTCGCGCGGCGCGGCGCCGGCGTCGAGACCGGCTACCTGGGCCGGCTGCGGCTGGCCGCCGACGGCAGCGTGCGGCTGCAGGCGGTGCGCGAGATCAGCGGGACGGCGACGCTGCTGGGGACCGAGAAGGTCGTGCCGGGGGTCGCCGCCACGCCCGACGGCGCGATCTGGCTGCGCGGCCAGGTGGTCGGCACGAACCCGGCCACCATCCGCCTGAAGGCCTGGGCCGACGGTCGGCCCGAGCCGGCCGCCTGGGTCTACAGCGTCGCCGACAGCGCGCCGGATCTGCAAGCGGCCGGGGCGGTGGGCCTGCGGGCCTACCTGGCGCCGGCGGCGACGAATGTGCCGGTCGTGTTCAGCTTCGACGACTTGCTGGTCACTAGCGTCAGCAGCGTGGATGGGCCATGATAACGCAGACAGAGCAGGTAGCCGCGCTCTCCAGGGATCGTATGTATACGGATGCTCCAGCCAGCAATCACGAGCTCCTGGTGAGCGTCGTCATCGACAACTACAACTATGGCCGGTTCTTGCGCGCTGCGATCGAGAGCGCGCTGGGCCAGACCTACCACAACCTTGAGGTGATCGTGGTGGACGACGGCTCGACCGACGACTCGCGCGCGATCATCGAAACGTATAGCGATCGGATCACCGCGATCCTGAAAGAGAACGGCGGGCAGGCCTCGGCGCTGAACGCCGGGTTCGCGCAATGTCACGGCGACGTGGTGATCTTCCTGGACTCGGACGATCTACTGCTGCCCGACACCGCCCGGCGCGTGATCGAGGCGTTCGAGGCCAACCAGGGCATCGCCAAGGTCATGTACCGCACCGAGATCATCGACGCGCTGGGCGAGCGGACCGGCGTCGTCAAGCCGGCGCACTACCTGCCCATGCGCAGCGGCGACCTGCGGCGGCACGTGCTGGCGTTCCCGTTCGACATGACCTGGATGGCGACCAGCGGCAACGCCTTCGCCGCGCCGATCCTGCGCCAGATCTTCCCGATCCCCGAGCGGGTCTACGGCAAGGTCGGCGCAGACTGGTACCTGTGCCACACCACGCCGCTGTTCGGCGTGGTGCTGTTTCTGCACGACGTCGGCGCGTACTACCGCGTCCACGGCTCGAACGGCTACGAGGTCTCGTCGATCAGCCTGCCGCAGATCCGCGAGACGATCAGGTTCATGCGCGACACGAACGTCTACATCAAGCAGTTCGCCGACCAGCTCGGGATCGCGGATCGCCCGGCCCGGCCGGACGACATCCTGTCGGTCTCGTACATCGCGAGCCGGGTGGTGTCGCTCAAGTTCGACCGGCTGCGGCACCCGATCAAGGAGGACCGGATCGTGCGGCTGCTGGCGTACGGCGCCGCGGCGACGTTCCGGCGCTTCGACGTCTCGCTGCCGATGAAGCTGATCTTCCTGCTGTGGTTTGCGGCGATGGCGCTTGGGCCGCGGCCGCTGGCCTGGTGGCTGGCGAAGAAGTTCTTCTTTCCCGAGTCGCGGGCGCAGTTCAACGGGCTGCTGGAGATGCTACATCATGATTAGGAACCCCACCCCCTGCCCCCGCCCCTGCCGGGGGCGCGGGTGAACATGGCCGGGTCACGGGGTTTCGGCGGAGCCGAAACCCCGTGACCCGGCAAGAATCCCGCTCTCCCGTCGCAACGGGAGAGCGGGGCAGGGGGGTGAGGGTCTGATCAGCGCGAGCGACACATGACGAACGCAGTCACATCCATACAATCTGAATCTATCGAAGCGCCGGCCGGAAGCCAGCCGGAGCGGCGGGCGCGCGACACGATCGCGGTCGCGATCGTGAGCTACAACACGCGCGAGCACCTGCGTGCCTGCCTGGCGTCGATCTGCGCCGACGCGCCGCGCGAGGTGATCGTCGTCGACAACGCGTCGTCGGATGGCAGCGTCGAGATGCTGGCGGCCAGCTTCCCGCAGGTCACGCTGCTGGCGAACCGGGCCAACCCCGGCTACGGCGCGGCGGCGAACCAGGCGATCGCCGGCTGCGCGTCGCCGTACGTGCTGCTGCTCAACAGCGACACGCTGCTGCGCCCCGGCGCGCTGGCGGCGCTGAGCGCCTACCTCGACCGCAGCCCGCGCGCGGCGATCGTCGGGCCGCGCCTGCTGAACCCGGACGGCACGCTGCAGCCCTCGTGCTTCCCGTTCCTGACGCCGCTGAACGCGCTGCTGCGCGAGAGCAAGCTCAGCGAGCTGGTCCGCCGCGTCCCGCTGCTGCGCGAGCGCTACCTGCCGACCTGGTCGCACGCGCGGCCGCGGGTGGTGCCCTGGGTGCTGGGGGCGGCGCTGGCGATCCGGTGCGCGGCGTTCGAGGCGGTCGGCGGCTTCGACGAGTCGTTCTTCATGTACTCCGAGGAGGTCGACCTGTGCTACCGGCTGCGCGCGGCCGGCTGGCAGGTCCACTTCGCGCCGGTCACGAGCGTCGTGCACGTGGGCGGCGCCAGCACGGCGCGCCACCGCGCGGAGATGGCCGCGCGCGTCTACCAGAGCATGGATCACTTCTACCGCCGGCACTACTCGGCCTGGCGGCGGCGGTGGCTGCGGCTCGTCGTCGCCTACCTCATGCTCAGGAACATCGCGCGCGATACCGTACGATTGCGCCGCGCGCGCCAGCCCGACGAGCGCGGCCGGCTGGCGGAGGACCTGGCGGTCTGGCGGCGCGTGCTGACAACCGAATATCGCGCGCCCGGTGCGCCGCTGATAGCTGCGTCGTCTTCTGGGGTCGACCTTTTGGCGCGACCGCTGGCGCTGCTCGAGCTGCTGCACCCGGATGGGCAGGCCGGCCGGCGCAGGGTGGTCGGCAGCGGCTGCCCGGCGGCGCTGCGCCCGGCCGGGCTGGCGTCGGTCGGCGAGGTGGATCTGTGCGTGCTCGCGCCGAGCGCGGGCGAGTGCCGCGACGGCAGCTGGCTCGCCGCGCAGGTGGCGCGGCTGGCGCGCGACCTGGCGCCCGATGGGCTGGTCTACCTGCTCGCGCCGGCGCGCTGGCGCCTGCCGATCGTGCGGCTCCTGCGCCGCCACGGGCTCTCGGACGCGACGCCGATCGCCCACGTCCCCGATCCGGCGACGAGCGCCTACCTGGTGCCGCTGTCCGCCGGGCCGGTCCAGTATGCCCTGAAGCGGCTGCTGCCGGGGCGTCCTTGGCGGCGCCGGCTCGCGGGGATGGCGCTGCGGCTGCCGGGCGGCTCGCGGCTGCTGGGTGGCCTGCTGCCATCGGTCGGGCTGGCGGTGCGCCGGCCGGGCGACCGGCCACTGTGCGGCTGGCTGCTGCCTGAGGCACCCGCGCGCCGGGGCTGCGGCGCGATCCTCGGCACGAGCTGGCGCGGGCCGGGCGGCGCGGTCATCCTGCACGAGCTGCCCGAGCGCGGCGCGTGCCCCCAGGCAATCGCTAAGCTGAGCCTGGCGAGCGATGGCGCCGGCCGGGTCGGCGAGGCGGCCGCGCTGGCGCGGCTCGGCCCCGCTGCCCGGGCGGCCGGCGCGCGGGTGCCAATCCCGCTGCGCCTGGCGCGGCTCGGCGGGCAGACCGTGCTATTCCAGAGCGCCCTGGACGGCCATCCCGCCGCGGCGCTGCTCGCCGCTGAGCCTGGCCGGCTGCCCGAGCTGCTGGAGCGTGTGGCCGGCTGGCTCGAGTCCTGGAACCGCTCGACCGCCAGCATACAACGGCTCGATCGCTCGCTCCTGGGCCGGGATCTGCTGGCGCCGGCCGAGCTGCTGGCGCCGCTGCTGTCGTCGGGTCAGCGCTACCTGGAGTGGCTGGCCGCGCGCTGCGACCAGGCGGCGGGCGCGCGGGTCGCGCTGGTGGCCGCGCACAACGACCTGACGATGGCGAATGTGCTGGTCGACGCGCGCGGGCGGCTGGGGATCATCGACTGGGAGACCGCCCGGCCGCAGGCGCTGCCGCTGCTCGACTTCTGCTACATGGCGGTGGACGCAGTCGCGGCGGCCGGGCAGCCGGCTGACCGGCTTGGCGCGCTGGCGGCCTGCTTCGCGCCGGGGGGGCGCTACCGGCGGATCGTTAGCGTGCTGGCGGCGCGCCTGATCGGCGCGCTGGATCTTGCGCCCGGCCTGGCCGAGCTGTGCTTTCACGCCTGCTGGCTGCACCACGCCGCCAACGAGCAGCGCGCCGCCCGGGCCGCCGACCCGCGACCGTTCCTGGCGATCGTGCAGCGGCTGGCCGAGTCGCCGTCGCTCGCGGAGGGGTGGGCGCATGGCGAGGTCTGATCTTCCGGCTCGCCGTCGGCTGCTCTGCCTGCTGCCGTTCGCCCCGCGGCTGGACGCGCCGCACGGCGGCGGGCGCGCCACGGCGCAGCTGCTCGGGCACCTGGCAGCGCGGCACGAGGTCGCGCTGCTGTACATGCGCGGGGAAGACGAGCCGCCGATCGACGCGTGCCTGGCCGCGCGCTGCGGGCTGGCCGAGGAGGTGCCGCGGCCGGATCAGCAGGCGGCGCGCCGAGCTGGGCCGCTCGCCACCGCGCTGGCGCTGCTGCGCGGCACGCCGCTGTGGGTCGGCGATTGGGCCAGCCCGCGCTACGCCGCGCGCGCGCGGGCGCTCGCGCAGTCCTGGCGACCCGACGTCGTCCAGCTTGAGTTTTCGGTGATGGCGCAGTACCTGCCCGCGCTGGACGCCTGCCCGGCGCCGCGGGTGCTGACCGAGCACGACCCGCCGGCGGCAGCGGCGCAGGAGCTGTGGCGCTCCGGGCGGGCGGCCGGGCGGCTGTTTCCCTACCTGAACGTGCGCGCATGGCAGCGCTACGAGCGCGCGATCGCCCGGCGCGTCCAGGCGGTCGTGGTCTTCACCGAGCGCGACCGGCAGGCGGTCGCGCGCTTCGCGCGGGAGACGCCCGTGGTGCGCATCCCCCTCGGCATGACGCTGCCGGCGCGGCCGCTCGACCCGCTGGGCGCGGCGCCGGCCAGCCTGCTGTTCGTGGGCAATTTCGTCCACCCGCCGAACCTCGACGCGGCCGTGCGCCTGATTAGGGACATCTTTCCGCTGGTGCGGGAGCGCTGCCCGGACCTCCGGCTGCAGATCGTCGGCGACCGGCCGCCGCCGCAGCTGCGCCAGCTCGCGAGCGCGCAGGTGGACGTGACCGGGCGCGTGCCGGACGTGACGCCGTACCTTGACCGGGCGGCGCTGGTGGTGGCGCCGCTGCGATTGGGCGGCGGGATGCGCGTGAAGGTGCTGGAGGCGCTGGCGGCCGGCAAGGCGCTGGTGGCCTCGCCGCTGGCGGCCGAGGGGCTCGACCTGGCCGACGGGGAACAGATCGTGCTAGCCAGGAGCGATGCGGAGTTCGCCGACGCGATCGCGCGGCTGCTGGCCGATCCTGGGCGCCGCGCCGCGCTTGCCGCGCGCGCGCGCGCCTGGGCCTGCGCGAACCTGGGATGGGAGACGTCGATGGCCGGCTACGAGGCGCTGTACGAGCGCCTAATCGAGGGCGCGGTATGAGCGAGGGAACCACACAAACAGACCTCGCGCCGATCTCGGTCGCGATCTCGACCCGCGCCCGGCCGGACGCGCTGGGCCGCTGCCTGGACGCGCTGCTGGCCGGCGAGCGGCTTCCGGCCGAGATCGTCGTCGTCGACCAGAGCCGCGACGATCGGAGCCGCGCGGCCGTCGCGCAGCGCCAGCCGGCCGGACCGGCGCTGATCTACATCCGCCACGCCGGGTCGGGGCTCGGCGCGTCGCAGAATATCGCGATCCGGCGCGCGGGCTGCCCGGTCGTGGCCGTGACCGACGACGACTGCATCCCCGCGCCGGACTGGGTCGCCGTGCTGGCGCGGGCCTTCGCCGCGCCGGATCGCGCCGATGCGCTAACCGGCCGGGTGCTGCCGCTCGGGCCCGAGCAGCCGGGGCTGTACGCGGTCTCCTCGCGCACGAGCGCGGAGCGGACCGAGTTCGGCCGCGCGGCCATGCCGTGGGACATCGGCAGCGGCAACAACTTCGCGGTGCGGCGCGAGTGGCTGGAGCGCATCGGCGGCAACGACGAGCGGCTCGGCCCCGGCGCGCCCGGCCGCGGCGGCGTGGACATGGACCTGTTCTACCGGCTGCTGCGCGCCGGCGCGCGCATCCGCTACGAGCCGCGCTCGCTGGTGTACCACGAGCGGACGACCAGGGCCGGGCGAATCGGGCGGCGCGCGCCCTACGGCTACGGGATGGGCGCGGGCTGCCTCATCCGGCTGCGCGAGGGCGACCGCCACGCGCTGCGCATCCTGGCGCGCTGGCTGCTCATGCGCGGCGGCCGGCTGCTGGGCGGGCTGCGGCGGCGCGACTGGACGCTGGCGTACGAGGAGGCGCTGGTGCTGGGCGGGACACTGGGGGGCCTGGCGTATGGCATGCGTGCGCGCATCCCCTCCGGTGCGCGCGCGTGGGTCTAGGGTGCTGTTGACCCTCACCCCCCTGCCCCCCTCTCCCGCCGGGAGAGGGGGAACTTTCCGGCATCTGGGTGCGGTTGCTGTGCGACCGCACCCAGATGCCGAGAATATGGCCCCCTCCCCTGGCAGGGGAGGGGGTGTGGGGGAGGGGTATCAGGCGAGCGAACCGCGTCGCAGGAAGGCGTCTACACATGAAAAGAGAGGGATCTGGCGGAGGGCGCGGCCCTCCGCCAGATCGCCCGCCGGAGCTATTCGGATAGGCAGGAAAGATAAAGTAGGCATTGGCGTGAATCAACGCAATCTAATTGACATAAGCTCCAGAAAAGCTGCCGAAGAGATCGACCCGGCCAAAGCGCCCGCGCCGCCGACGCTGCGCATACGCCCGGCCCGGCGCTGGGCGCCGCTCCAGCTCGGCGAGCTGTGGGCCTACCGCGAGCTGCTGTACTTCTTCGTCTGGCGCGACCTCAAGGTGCGCTACAAGCAGACCGCGCTCGGCGCCGCGTGGGCGGTCGTCCAGCCGTTCGTCACGATGGTGGTCTTCAGCGTCTTCTTCGGCCGGCTGGTGGGCGTGCCCTCCGGCAACGTGCCCTACCCGATCTTCAGCTACAGCGCGCTGGTGCCCTGGATGTACTTCTCGAACGCGCTCGCGCGCGCCAGCACCAGCCTGGTCGACCAGGAGCGCGTGATCGCGAAGATCTATTTCCCGCGGCTGCTGATCCCGCTGTCGGCCGTGTTGGGCGGGCTGGTCGACCTGGCGATCGCGCTCGGCGTGCTGTTCGGCATGATGCTGTACTACGGCGTCGTGCCGACCGCCGCGATCTGGACGGTGCCGCTGTTCGTGCTGCTGGCCGTGGCGACGGCGCTGGGCGTCGGGCTCTGGATGTCGGCGCTCAGCGTGCGCTACCGCGACGTGCGCTACGTAATCGCCTTCCTGGTCCAGTTCTGGCTGTTCGCCACGCCGGTGGCCTACCCGAGCAGCCTGGTGCCCGAGCGCTGGCGCGTGCTGTACGGGCTGAACCCGATGGTCGGCGTGATCGAAGGCTTCCGCTGGGCGCTGCTTGGCCAGGCCGAGTCGCCCGGCCGGCTGCTGGCGGCGTCGATCGTCAGCGTGCTGGTCGTGCTGGTCGGCGGCCTGTTCTACTTCCAGCGGATCGAACAGAATATGGTGGACATTGTCTAGTGGCCGCATAGCTCTCCCCGTGGGGGTTCATGATTCATCCGACATTTTCCAACATTTTCCAATTCGGAAATCTCGCTGTGTCGTGCCATCCCCCCCACCCCCCTACCCCCGCTCCCCCGCGGGGAGCGGGGGCGATCGTTCGTGGTGTGGCGCGGCGGCAAAGCCGCCGCGCCACACCCACGAAAAAGAAACCCCCGCCCTGGCAGGGGCGGGGGCAGGGGGTGGGGTGTGTAACATACGGGATGACTCATGAAGAATCGTTGTTGTCGGTTCTTGGCGGCAAAGCCGCCAAGAACCGATAACCACCGGCTGGCGGCAAAAGGTAAGAGCATAGAGCATGAGCAACATCGCCATTCGAGCCGAGGGTCTGAGCAAGCGCTACCGGATCGGCCAGCGCCAGCAGCTGACGATGCTGCGCGAGGTGATCGCGGAGTCGCTGGCGTCCGCCACGCGCCGGGTCGCCACGCTCGGCCGGCCGCGGCCGCGCGCCGACGACTCGCTGATCTGGGCCTTGCGGGACGTCTCGTTCGAGGTCGGCCACGGCGAGGCGGTCGGCATTATCGGCCGCAACGGCGCGGGCAAGAGCACGCTGCTGAAGATCCTCTCGCGGATCACCCGGCCGACCGGCGGTGGCGCCGACATCTACGGCCGGGTCGGCTCGCTGCTGGAGGTCGGCACCGGGTTCCAGCCCGAGCTGACCGGGCGCGAGAATATCTACCTGAACGGCGCGATTCTGGGCATGCCGCGCGCCGAGATCAGGCGCAAGTTCGACGAGATCGTGGCCTTTGCCGAGATCGAGCAGTTCATCGACACGCCGGTCAAGCGCTACTCCAGCGGCATGTATGTGCGGCTGGCCTTCGCGGTCGCGGCTCACCTGGAGCCGGAGATCCTGATCGTGGACGAGGTGCTGGCGGTCGGCGACGTCGAGTTCCAGAAGAAGTGCCTGGGCAAGATGAGCGACGTGGCGCACGAGGGCCGCACGGTGCTGTTCGTCAGCCACAACCTGGAGGTCATTCAGCGGCTCTGCCCGCGCTGCATGCTGTTCGAGCGCGGGCAGCTCGTCGCCTACGGCGGCAGCGCCAGCGTGGTGGCGCGCTACCTGGCCGGCGGCGCGGGGCAGGCGCGGCCAGGCGAGCGGGTCGATCTTACGACGGCGGCCCGCCGCGGCACCGGCGAGGCGCGCTTCGTCGCGGCGCAGTACAGCGGCCTGAACCCGGCCAGCGGGCCCCTGCCATGCTCGCTTGGGCCGCTAGAGCTGCTGCTGGAGATTGAATCCGACGCGCCGCGGGCGATCGGCAGCCTCTCGGCGATCGTGTCGAGCGACTCGGGCGTCAAGCTGATCAACGCTGACACGATCCTGCAGAATCGCGTCGTTCGGCTGCGCGCCGGCCGCAATCTGGTCCGGCTGCGGATCGACCAGCTGTACCTGAACCGCGGCGTCTACCGGCTGGGCCTGTGGCTGGCCAACCCGATCAGCGGCGCGGCGAACAGCCCCTACGACGAGGTCGAGTCGGCGCTCGAGTTCGAGGTGGTCGACCTGCGGCCGGATGCCTCGGGCCTGCACCCGGGCGCGTTCGTGCCGTGCGAGTTCGAGGTGCTGGAGGCGTATGGGATCGACTGACGACATGGCCCGGCCGGGCTTCACGGTCGCGCTGCTGCCCTGGGGCAACGTGCTGGAGGACTTCCTCGACACGATCGGGGTCTCGCTCGATTCCTTCTGCGACGACTTTACCGGCAGCTGGATGTTCGGCTACGTGAGCGCGCTGAAGCAGGCCGGCGTGCGGACGGTGCTCGTGGTCGTCTCCGGCCAAGCTACCGCGCCCAGGTATGCCGTGCACGCGCCCAGCGGGGCGACGATCTGCATCTTGCCCGCGCCGCGGCTCTACCGGCTGATCCGGCGCTGGGTGCGCAACCCGTACGGCCGCACGGTCGAGCGCGTGTTCGGCGAGGCGCGCGGCCTGCGCCGGCTGCTGGTTCCACTGCTGGCGGTGCTGCGGGAGCTGCTGCCATACCTCGCCACGCCGGTCGGCCCGCTCGCGCGGGAGCTGCGGCGCATGGGCTGCGACGCGCTGCTCTGCCAGGAGTACGAGTACGCGCGCTTCGACGTCTGCGTGCTGCTCGGCCGGCTGATGCGCCTGCCGGTGTTCGCCAGCTTCCAGGGCGGCGACGAGCAGTGGAGCCGGATCGAGCGCCTGCTCCGCCCGCTGACGATTCGCGCGAGCGCGGGCCTGATCGTCGCATCGAGCGACGAGCGGCTGCGGGTGCGGCGGCGCTACCGTCTGCTGCCGGCCAACATGGCGGTTGTCTTCAACCCGCTCGACCTGACGCTCTGGCGCGCGGCCGACCGTGGCGAAGCGCGCGCGGCGCTTGGGATTCCGCCCGCGGCGCGCGTGGTGGCCTGGCACGGGCGCGTCGCGATCGAGCGCAAGGGCCTGGACGTCCTGGCCGACGCCTGGGATCGCGTCTGCCGCGCGCGCGCCGGTTGCGACCTGCGGCTGCTGCTGGTCGGGGCCGGCCATGACGCGGAGCGGCTGCGCCGGCTGATCGAGACGCTGCACCTGCGCGGCGTGACCTGGCTGGACCGATTCGTGCACGACCGCGACACGCTGCGGGGCTACCTGTCGGCCGCCGACGTATACGCGTTCGCGTCGCGCCACGAGGGCTTTCCGGTCGCGCCGATCGAGGCGATGGCCTGCGGGCTGCCGGTCGTCGCCGCCGACGCGCAGGGCCTACCCGACATCCTGGCGGGCGGCGAGGCCGACGGCGGCATCCTGGTGCCGCGCGGCGACGCGCCGGCGCTTGCGGCCGCGCTCGGCCGGCTGCTGGACGACGAGGCCCTGGCGCGCGAGCTGGGCCTGCGCGCGCGCCGACGCGCCGAGGCGTGCTTCTCGTACGATGCGGTCGGCCCGCAGCTGCGTGCCTTCCTGTCGCGCGGCGGGACCAGTGGGCAGCCGGCAGAAGCCAGTCGGCAGTAAGACGGATGGCATCACAACGGCATTTCGTTCGTGCAGAGTGGCTGAATGGTTTTGCTCACAGCTATAGTGGCTCGCCACACCCACCTTGGGGAGGCTCGCAGGGGCACAGCCGCTCCGAGCCTGCCCAAAACAGCTGAGGGGAGGGACGATGGAGCGCCAGACAACGAGCCGCAGCGCGCCGCTGGTCTCGGTGGTGATGATCTTCCTGAACGCCGAGCGCTTTATCGGTGAGGCGATCTCGAGCGTGCTCGCGCAGAGCTACCCGGCCTGGGAGCTGCTGCTGGTCGACGACGGCTCGACCGATGGCAGCACGGCGATCGCGCGCGAGTACGCCGGGCTGCATCCCGACAGGATGCGCTACCTCGAGCACGCCGGCCACCAGAACCGCGGCATGAGCGCCTCGCGCAACTTGGGGGCCGGCCACGCGCGGGGCGACTACATCGCGCTGCTCGACGCCGACGATGCCTGGCTGCCGCACAAGCTCGATCGGCAGGTGGCGATCCTCGATGCGCAGCCGTCGGTCGGCATGCTCTACGGGCCGGCGCTGCACTGGTATAGCTGGACCGGCGCGGCGGCCGACCTGCCGCGCGATTTCGTCGACGTGGTGGACAAGCGCGGCGCCCCGCCCGACACTGTGCTTGGCCCGCCGCGGCTGGCGGCGCTGCTGCTGCGCGACGGCGGCGCGGTGCCGAGCCCCTGTAGCATCATCGTGCGGCGCACGAGCTGGCAGCGTGTCGGTGGGTTCGAGGAGACGTTCCGCGATATGTACGAGGACCAGGCTTTCTACATAAAGCTGCTCTGCCACGAGCCGGCGTACATTGCGAGCGAGTGCCTGTCAAGGTACCGCCAGCATCCTGCGGCCAGCACCACGATCGCCAAGGCCACCGGTCAGGAGCGCGCCGCGCGCGCGCGCTTTCTGAGCTGGGCCGGGAGCTACCTGGCCGAGCGTGGTGTGGCGGATGCCGCCGTCTGGCGGGCGCTGCGCCGGGCTCGCCTGGAGCAGCGCTACCCCGCCGCCGCCCGCCTGGCGCGCGCGGGCGGCAAGCTGGCGCAGCGGCTGCGCGGGCGCGCGTCTCTGGCCGCGCGGCGCCTGCTGCGCGAGCGTGGGCGCGGCGCGCCGCCGGTCGGCCGGGTGCGCTTCGGCAGCCTGCGCCGGCTGACGCCGATCAGCCGCGCCTCGGGCTTCGACCGCGGGCAGCCGATCGATCGCTACTACATCGAGCGCTTCCTGGCCTGCCAGTCCGGCGCGATCCGCGGGCGCGTGCTGGAGATCGGCGGCGACGCCTATACGCGCCGGTTCGGCGGCGAGCGCGTGACCGTCAGCGATGTGTTGCACGTCGACGCGGGCAATCCGCGCGCGACGATCGTCGCCGACCTGGCGCGCGCCGATCATATTCCGTCCGGTCTGTTCGACTGCATCATCTGCACGCAGACGCTGCAGTACATCTACGATGCGCCGGCGGCCGTGCGCGCCCTGCACCGGATTCTCAAACCGGGCGGCGTCATCCTGGCGACCGTCCCGGCGATCGGGCCGATCAGCCGCGACGAGTGGAGCGGCTCGTGGTGCTGGGGCTTCACCGCCGTGTCGGCGCGCAAGCTGTTCGAGGAGGCCTTCGCGCCGGCCGATCTGGCGGTCGAGGCCCACGGAAACGTGCTCGCCGCGGTCGCATTCCTGCAGGGGCTTGCCGTGGCGGAGCTGACACCGGCCGAGCTGGATCAGCGCGACCCGCTGTACCAGGTGCTGGTTACGGTTCGGGCGGTCAGGCGCATATGAGCGTTCGTCTCTGGAATCGCGCCGCGCGTCGCCTCACAAGTGCCGT
This sequence comes from Candidatus Ribeiella danica, assembly GCA_016717335.1. GTDB lineage: Bacteria > Chloroflexota > Chloroflexia > Chloroflexales > Roseiflexaceae > Ribeiella > Ribeiella danica. The sequence goes on along the minus strand of JADKFS010000018.1, from coordinate 183,593 downwards.
GCGGCGCCGGGCCATCATCCTGCTGTACCACCGGGTCGCCGAGCTTGAGACCGACCCGTGGTCGCTGGCGGTGACACCGCGCCACTTCGCCGAGCAGATGGAGGTGCTGCGGCGCGGCTACCGCCCGATCGGGCTGCGGCAGCTCGCGGCGGCGCTGGGCACAGGCGCTATCCCGCGCCGCACGGTGGTCGTCACGTTCGACGACGGCTACGCCGACAATTTACATAACGCCCAGCCGCTGCTGGCGCGCCACGCCATCCCCGCGACGGCCTTTCTGACCACCTCGGCGCTGGGGAGCGAGCGCGAGTACTGGTGGGACGAGCTGGACCGGCTGCTGCTGCAGCCCGGCCGGCTGCCCGGCGAGCTGCGCCTGAGCGTTGGCGGGCGCGACCACCGCTGGGCTCTGGGCCAGGCGGCCGAGTATGGCGAGGCCGAGGCGCGCCGCCAGCGCGGCTGGCTGGCGGGCCAGCCGGCGCCCGGCCCGCGCCAGGCGCTGTACCGCGCGCTGTGGGAGCTGCTGCACCCGCTCGCGTCGGCCGAGCGCGAGCAGGCGCTGGGGCAGCTGCGGGCGTGGGCCGGCCGCGCGCCGGTCGGGCGCCCGAGCCACCGCACGCTGACGGTGGACGAGGCGCGCGCGCTGGGGCTATCCGGCCTGGTCGAGATTGGCGCGCACACCGTGACGCACCCGTCGCTGGCCGCGCTCGGGCCGGACGAGCAGCGCGCCGAGATCGGGGAGAGCAAGGCGTGTCTGGAGACGCTGCTCGATCGTCCGGTGACAAGCTTCGCGTATCCGTACGGCCGGCGTCACGACTACGACGAGGCGACGCTGGCGATCGTGCGCGCTGCCGGCTTCGACTGCGCCTGCGCCAACTGGAGCGGCGCGGCCGGCCGGTCGAGCGACATATACCAGCTGCCGCGCAGCTACGTGCACGACTGGGACGGCGCGACCTTCGAGCGGCGGCTGGCCGAGTGGTTTAGCCGCCCATGACTTTCACGGACTGGAACGAAACGATGACGCAGGCCAACCCGCTGGTCTCGGTGATCATGATCTTCCTGAACGGCGAGCGCTTCATCGAGGAAGCGCTCGCGAGCGTGCTGGCGCAGAGCTACCCGAATTGGGAGCTGCTGCTGGTCGACGACGGCTCGACCGACGGCAGCACGGCGATCGCGCGAGCGCATGTCGCGCGGCACCCCGACAGGATGCGCTACCTCGAGCACGCCGGCCACCAGAACCGCGGCATGAGCGCCTCGCGCAACCTCGGCGTCCGCGAGTCGCGCGGCGCCTACGTCGCCTTTCTGGACGCCGACGACGTCTACCTGCCCGAGAAGCTGGAGCGGCAGGTCGCCATTCTGCGGGAGCAGCCGGAGGCCGCGATGGTCTATGGTGCGACGCTGCACTGGCACAGCTGGACCGGCCGGGAGGAGGATCGCCGGCGCGACCGGCCGCGCAAGCTGGGCGTGCCGCCCGACACGCTGGTGCGTCCGCCGACGCTTGTCCGCCTGCTGCTGCGACACCAAGCCTGGACGCCCGGCACCTGCGGGGTGCTGCTGCGGCGGGAGGCGATCGAGCAGGTCGGCGGCTTCGACGAGCGCTTCCGCGGCATGTTCGAGGACCAGGTGTTCTTCTACAAGCTGCTCCTGCGCGCCGCCGTCTTCGTCGAGAGCGGGTCGTGGGACCGCTACCGCCAGCACCCCGACTCGTGGTGCGAGACGGCGGCGCGCAGCGGCGAGACCAGAACCGACCGCCGGCCGAGCCCGGCGCGCGGCACGTTCCTGCGCTGGCTCGAGCGGTACTTCGCCGAGCAGCGCGTCGCCGATACCGACCTGTGGAGCGATCTGAGACACGAGCTGTGGCCGTATCGCCACCCGGCGCTGTACCGCCTGTCCGAGCTGGCCGCACGGCTGCGTAGCCGCTTGGACGAACGCCGAGCGCTGAACGTTTGAACGTTTGAACGTTTGAACGTTGGCACGTTGGCACGCCGACTACTGCCGACTGCCGACTGCCGACTGCCGACTGCCGACTGACCACGGGGAGCCATGAGGTATTCCGAGCGCGCCAAAACCAATATCCTGCCCACGTCGCTGCGAGCGGAGCGCGCCGTCTTCGCGCTGATCGTCGGGCTGTTCGTCGCCGCGCGGCTGTGGCGCCTGGCCGCCTACGATCTGTGGGCCGACGAGCTGACCACCTTCCTGACGGTGCAGTTCGACTGGCGCTACCTGGCGGGCTACGCCATGCAGGAGATCGTCCACCCGCCGCTGTTCTACGCGCCGATCAAGCTCTGGGCCGCGCTCGGCGGCGAGTCGCTGCTCTGGCTGAAGCTCTTTCCGGCGCTGGCCTCGCTGGCCGGCATCGTCCCGCTGGTGCTGCTCTGCCGCGAGCTGCGCCTCGCCGCCGCGGAGATCAACCTGGCCGTGCTGCTGAGCGCCGTCAACGGCTACCTGATCTACTACTCGCAGGAGCTGCGCCCCTACAGCTTCCTGCTGCTGCTGACGATATGCTCGCTGTGGCTGTACGCTCGCTACCTCAACGCCGCCGACGCGCGGCGCGGGCTGCTCCTGGCGCTGGCGGCGGCGAACCTGCTGCTCGTCTACACGCATTTCTTCGGCTGGCTGGTGGTCGGGCTGGAGGCGCTCTTCACGCTGATCTGGCGGCGTCAGAGATCAGCACGCTTCTTGCTGAGCGTGGCCGCGCTCGCGCTGGCCTACGCGCCCTGGATGTACATTCTGGCGCGGCGCGCCGCCGAGAAGGGTGGGTTCGAGCAAAATCTCGGCTGGATTCAGGCGCCGACGCTGCGCGACCTGGTCTGGTTCTACGTGACGCTGAACGGGCCGTTTCGCGCCCCTTGGGTGGCGGCGACCTCGCTCGTGGGGCTGCTGCTGTTCGGCGCGCCGGTGCTCGCCTGGGCGCGGCGCGACCTCGCGCGCGGCCCGGCCCAGTCGCCGGACAGCCAGGCCACCACGCTATGGTTTCTATTGCTGTTCGCCCTGCTGCCGACGCTGGCAGTCTTTCTCGCCAGCCAGCTGCTCCCGCAGGCGATCTGGCATCCGCGCTACCTGATCGTCGTCGCCGCGCCCTACCTGATCCTCGTGGCGGTCGCGGTCAATCGGCTGCGCCCGCACCGGCTGCGCGCCGCCGCGCTGGCGCTGGTCGTGGCGTGGGCCGCTCTCTCGGGCTGGAGCGAGATCAACGACACCGATCGGATCGCGTGGCACACGGCGGTGGCCCAGATGTCGCAGGCCGAGCCGGCCTCGTCGCAGCGCGTCGACCTCTACACGTTCGGCAGCCAGGACATCCAGTTCTACCTCGAGTCGGCCGGCGAGCGCCGCTTCCGGGTCGTGCCCGTCGAGGATCGCGAAAGCCCGGCCCTGGCCGGCGATCACTTCTGGGTGGCGTTTCGCGTCTTCGGCGACCGCTACCGGCTCGCGTTCGCCGACACGATCGGCAACGTTCAGGAGGAGCAGCTCCAGCTCGCGCGCCTGCGCTCGCGCCTGGCAAGCGGCGGCTACCGCGTTGGCGAGGGGGTTGAGGCCGGCACGCCCGGCTACCGGGTGTTCCTGTTTCCGGTCTGGCGATCGGCAGGGGCGTTCAATTGAGCGCCCGCGCATGAACGCCCGCACAGGGCCTTCGCAGGGAGCGTGAGCAGCGGTTTGGCGACGTGATGCGGTATCGCATTCGATGAACGATCTGCCCAAGAGGATGCGCGGTAGCGAGAGGATGATAAGGATGGCACAGCCTCAATCGGATACGGGCCGCGCCTGCGCAGCGCCGCGCGACGCCGAGCGCGCGCCCGGCGCGAGCGCGGCGATCTCCGTCTGCATCGTCTGCCGCAACGAGGCCGACCGGCTGGCGGACTGCCTCGCGTCGGTCGCCTGGGCCGACGAGCTGATCGTGATGGATCTGTCGAGCGAGGACGGCTCGGCCGCGCTGGCGCGGCGGCACGGGGCGCGCGTGCTCAGCCGCGCGCCCTTCCCGATCGTCGAGCCGCTGCGCAACGAGCTGGCCGCCGCCGCGACCGGCGAGTGGGTCCTAGCGCTCGACCCGGACGAGCGCTGCGCCGCCGGCCTGGCCTCCGAGCTGCGCCGCCTGTCGGCGCGGCCCGACCTGCACGCGATCGTCATCCCGCGCATGAACTGGGATTTCGGCTACCCGCCGAGCCACCCGGTGCAGCGCTACGAGCCGCAGCTCAGGATGTACCGCCGTGCCGCGGTGTCCTGGCCGGTCGTGCCGAACGCGCTGCCGGCCGTGCCCGAGCAGCACACCTACCGCCTGCCCGACCGCGACGACCTGGTGATCGTCCACATCCGCAACCGCACCATCCCCGAGTCGCTCGAGCGGGCCATGCGCTACGCGCCCGCGCAGGCGCAGTCGATGGTCGACCAGGGCCAGGTCTTTACGGCCGCGGGCATGCTGGCCGCGCTCGCCAGGCAGGTCGACAAGGAGTTCTTTCGCGGCCAGGCCTGGAAGGACGGCGTGCCCGGCCTGCTGCGCGCGGTCACGCTGGTCGCCTACAAGCTCTACGTCTGGGCCGCGCTCTGGCAGCTGTCCGGCGCGCGCCGCTCCAGCGCGGACGACCGGCTGGTCTGGCGGCTGGGTGTGCTCTTGGTGACGCTGCGCCAGGCGCTGCGGGTCGCCGGGGCACCCTACCGGCTTGCCAGGCGGCTGCTTGGCGGAGGCTGAAAGAGCGTCCGGCCTGGCGGCGAACAGGTGAACACTCGCCGGTGTCGCGGTTTCGGCCGAGCCGAAATCGCCACACCGGCCAAGAGTCCCCCTCTCCCGCGCAGGGGAGCGGGGGGCAGGGGGTGCGGGTTTGCGGTGCGACAGAACGCACTGCGTAACAATCAAGGAGGGAACACTATGGAGCGATCGCTGACCGATCGATCCGAGAATAGGCCATCGGGCTGGCAGGCCGTCAAGCTGTTTCTGCAGGGCGCCGTGGCGGCGCTCGCGCGCGACGCAGAGGCGTGGGGGCTGGCGCCCGGCGCCGCGCTGGCGCTCGCCGCGATGCCTGTCGTGGCGACGCTCGTGTTCGTCGCCGCGATCCCGTTTCCTGCGCTGTACCTCGGGCTGGTCGACGAAGACGCGCTGCTCGAGTGGCTCCAGTTCGCCTGCATCCTGGCGGCCGGCCTGGTGTTCGGCTGGCTGGGCGTCCGGCTCGCCCGCACGGGCCGGCGCGGCCTCGGGGCGCTCTACGCGCTGCTCGCGCTGGGCATGCTGTTCGTCGCCGGCGAGGAGATCTCGTGGGGCCAGCGGCTGCTGGGGCTGCAGACGCCGGCCGAGCTGGACGCGATCAACGCCCAGCACGAGATCAGCGTGCACAATATCTTCGGCTTCCACCAGGCGTTCATCTACGCGGCCATGCTCGGCGGGTTGTACGGAGCGGCCTCGCCGCTGGTCAAGCTGGCGCTGCCGGCCGCGTGGCGCCGCTCGAAGCTCGCCTACCTGCTCGTGCCGCCGCTGTGCCTGGCGCCGGCCTTCTTCATGCCGTTCGGCTACCGGCTGGTTCGCCTGCTGTTTAAGCCCGAGCTGTACTACCCCGCGCGGGCGTTCATCATCGTCGACTTCGCCGAGCTGACCGAGCTGTGCCTGTACTTCGCGGTGCTTGCGTTCGGCTGGCTGATCCTGCGGCGGGCGCCTGGGCGGGAAGACCAATGATACCGCTTGCACAGCGGCGAGCGTGCGGCCGCGAACAGGAGCGTGTCGGCCCGGCGATCTCGACGCGGCAGGCCCTGCGCGACTGCCTGTTTCTCGGCCTGGTCGTGCTGCTCTCGCTGGCGCTGTACGTGGGCGGCCTCGGCTTCTACAGCGACGACTGGGGCTTCCTCATGCTGCTCGCCACCGCGCGCGACCAGTCGCTCTCCGGGCTTGCCCAGGCGCTCTACGCCGGCGACGTCGTGATCCGCCAGCGCCCGCTCCAGGTGATCTACCTGGCCGGGCTGTACCGGCTGTTCGGCCTGCAGCCGCTCGGCTATCACCTGTCGAACGGCGCGGTGCTGGCCGGCTGCGCCATGCTGCTCTACCTGGCAATGCGCGAGCTGCGCCAGCCGCGGCTGCTGGCGCTGGCCGTGCCGCTGGTCTACGCGCTGCTGCCGCACTACTCGACCGACCGCTTCTGGGTCGCGGCGTTTCAGGCCACGCTGAGCGTCGCGCTGTACCTGCTGAGCCTCTACGCCGACCTGCGCGCCCTGCCCGCCCGGCCGGCGCGGCTGTGGGGCTGGCGGCTGCTCGGCGTCGCGAGCCTGCTCGGCAGCGGGCTGGCCTACGAGGTGACGCTGCCGCTGCTGCTGCTGCTCAACCCGGCGCTGCTGTGCTACCGCGCGCGCCAGCTCGCCCGCTCGGCGCAGGCGCTGGCGATCTCGCGCGCGCGCTGGGCCGCCCTGCTGGTCGGCAACCTCGTCGCGCTGGGGCTGGTCGTGTGGTACAAGGTGCTGGTGACGGTGCGCGTGAACGTCGCGATCGACTACGCCTCGCACGTCGCCGGGCTGGTCGCCGGCGCCCTGCGCGTCAACTACGGCACCTATGGCGTCGGCCTGCCGTACATCGCCTGGTGGATTCTGCGCAACGCCCCGAGCTGGCCGACGATCGCCCTCGCCGCGGCGACCGGCCTGGCGATCTTCCTGTACCTCGCGCGCGTCGCCGGGCGAAACGATGCCGAGCTGCCCGGCCGGCGCATCTGGCTCGCGCTCGGCGCGCTGGGCCTGGCGGTGTTCGGGCTCGGCTACGCGATCTTCCTGGTCAACGCCGACGTCTGGTTCACCAGCACGTCGCTCGGCAACCGCATCGGCATCGCGGCGGCGCTGGGCGTCGCGATCTCGTTCGTCGCGGCCCTGGGCTGGGCCGGTGCGCTGCTCCCCGCACCGTTCCGGTGGCGCGCGCTGTGCCTGCTGGTCGCCGCGCTGTGCGCCTCTGGCTTCCTGATCACCAACACGCTCGGCTCGTTCTGGGGCGTCGCCGCCCTCCGGCAGCAGGCGATCGTCCGGGACATCCGGCAGCGGCTGCCGACCCTGGCGCCCGGCAGCGCCGTGATCGTCGACGGGGCTTGCCTGGAGCACGGCGGCGCGTACCTGTTCACCGGCGGCCGCGACGTCGCCGCCCTCCTGGCGATCGCGTACGGCGACCCGAGCCTGCAGGGGACGGCCGTGATCGAGCCGGCCAGAGTCACGGCGGATGGCCTGGCGATCTCGACCTTCCGGCGCGAGCGCAGCTACCCGTATGGCGAAAACCTGCTGATCTACAACGCGGCCTGGAAGCAGGTCGAGCGGCTGACCGATGCCGCCGCCGCGCGCGGCTACTTCCAGCGATCCGGCTTCGACCCCGCGCGCGACTGCCCGCCGGGCTTCGCCTGGGGCTGGAATGCGGCGCCGGGTGGCGCGCGAGATTCGAGCTGATGGTGGAGAGGTGGAGTATGATCAAGCGCGCGTGGCTTCTACTGATCGTGCTGGCGCTGGCGTCCGGCTGCCAGGCCCTCGCTGGGGATGAGCCCGCCCGCCCGGCCGACTGGCAGCCGCCCGGCTTCGCCGACACGCTGGTCGCGAACGTCGAGCTGCCGACCGCGCTGGCGTTCACGCCCGACGGCCGCCTGCTGATCACCACCCAGCCCGGCGTCCTGCACGTCTACCGGGGCGGCGAGCTGCTGCCGCGGCCGGCGCTGGACCTGAGCGCGCTGGTCTGCACCGAGCGCGAGCGCGGCATGCTCGGCGTCGCGGTCGACCCGCAGTTCGCCGCCAACCACTTCGTCTACCTCTACTACACCTTCAAGAAGTTCGGCGGCTGCGACATTCAGAGCCCCAAGGCGCCGGTCAACCGTGTGTCGCGCTTCACCCTGCCGGACGGCAACGCGATCGATCCGGCCAGCGAGTCCGTGCTGGTGGACAATATCCCGTCGTACGGCGGCACCCACAACGCCGGCGACCTGAAGTTCGATCGCGACGGCTACCTCTACATCAGCGTCGGCGACGGCGGCCGCGACTATGCCGATCGCAGCGACTCCTCCTCGCTCAACCAGGCGGCGCGCGACCAGAATATCCTCCTGGGCAAGATTCTGCGCATCACCACCGACGGCGGCATCCCGCCGACCAACCCGTACCAGGGCCCCGACAGCGCGCCCTGCCGGCTGACCGGGCGCACCGAACCGGGCAAGAAATGCCGCGAGACCTTTGCGTGGGGCCTGCGCAACCCCTTCCGGCTGGCCTTCGACCCGAACGCCGCCGAGACGCGCTTCTTCATCAACGTGACCGGCCAGGGCGCCTGGGAGGCGATCGACCTGGGCCAGGCCGGCGCCGACTACGGCTGGAACATCCGCGAGGGCCACTGCGCGCGCGACTCGACCACCGACTGCGGCCCGCCGCCGCCCGGCATCACCAACCCGATCTACGACTACGTGCACGGCGAGTGCGGCGCGATCACCGGCGGCGCGTTCGTCCCGCGCGGGGTCTGGCCGGCCGATTACGACGGCGCCTACCTGTTCGGCGACTTCATCTGCGGCAAGATCTTCACCCTCACGCCCGATCGCGCGAGCGGATACGCGCGCGGCGAGCTCAGGACCGGGCTCGGCGCGGCCAGCGTCGTCACTATGATCTTCGGCCCCGACGGCGCCGGCCAGGCGCTCTACTACACCAGCTACGCCGGCGGCGGCCAGGTCCGCCGGATCGCCTACAGCTGCGCTGATTGCCCTCACCCTCCTACCTCTCTTTCGGGGGTAGGCTTTTTCTCGCAACGGGGAGGAGGCAAATAGTTGGCATCTGGCTGCGGTCGCAGAGCGACCGCAGCCAGATGCCAGAACCATACCCCCTCTCCCATTTTGGGAGAGGGGGGCAGGGGGGTGAGGGCAATGGCCCAGGGATTTCGGGAAGGGAGGGAACCTCATGATCGATCGCGCCCATCCCGCTGCCGCGTGGCTGCGCCTGGCGGCCGGCCTCGTGCTGCTCGCGCTGGTGGCGCTCAGCCTGTGGGCCGCGCGGGTCGCCCAGGCGAGCACGATCAGCGTGACCACTATCGATGACGCGATCGCCGGCGACGGCAAGTGCTCGCTGCGCGAGGCGATCCAGGCCGCCAACCTCGACGCCGCGGTGGACGCCTGCGTGGCCGGCGCCGGCCCCGACACAATCAGCCTGCCGGCCGGCGCCTACCGCCTGACGATCGGCGGGATCGACGAGAACAGCGCGGCGACCGGCGACCTGGACATCACCGGCGACCTGACGATCACCGGCGAGCTCTCGAGCACGACCACGGTCGACGGGAGCGCGCTCGACCGGGTCTTCGACGTCGTCGGCGCCGCCCGCGTGACGCTCGCCAACCTGACGATCCAGGGCGGCGCCCCGCCCGCCGGCCGCGAGGGCGGCGGCATCCGCAGCACCGGTCGCCTCACGCTGACGAGCAGCGCCGTGATCAGCAATACGGTCGACCAGGTCGGCGGCGGCGGCATCCGCAGCCTCGGCACGCTCACCGTGGCGGGCAGCGTCGTCAGCAATAACACCGCCCACAGCGGCGGCGGGATCGCGAGCGACGGCGGGCTGGCGGTGAGCGACAGCACGATCGACGACAACATCGGCGGTGGGATCGCCAGCCTTGGGGAAGCGACGGTCGACCGCAGCCGACTGCGGCGCAACCAGTCCGACAGCAGCGGCGGCGGTATCGCCGGCCTTGGCGGCGCGCTGACCATCCGTGACAGCGCGATCCTGAGCAACACCTCCGAGCTGGGCGGCGGCGTGCGCAGCAGCGGCGCGCTGACGATCGCCCGCACCGTCATCGCCGGGAACACCGGCGAGATCGGCGGCGGGCTCGCCAACGACTCCAGCGGGCCGGCGTCGCTGGTCGACAGCACGATCGCCAGCAACAGCGGGAGCGGGATCGACAACTTCGGCGCGCTCACGGTGGTCGGCAGCACGATCAGCGGGAACACCGGCGCCGGCATGTTCAACGACCTGCGCGGCACGCTGGTCGTGAGCGACAGCACGATCGCCGGCAACGCCGACAGCGGCGCGAGCAACCGCGGCGCGCTGAGCCTGTCCGGCAGCACGATCAGCGGCAACACCGCCCAGCAGGATGGCGGCGGGATCGCCAACACCGGCACGCTCGTCGCGGTCAATAGCACCATCAGCGGGAACAGTAGCCCGGGGAATGGCGGCGGCATCGCGAACGGCGCGCTCTCGGCAGCCCTGAACAACGTGACGATCGCGAACAACGTCGCCGACAGCTTCGGCGATGGCCTGGCCGACGGCGGCGGCGTCTACAACGGCGCGGGCGGCGCCGTCTCGCTCAAGAACAGCATCATCGCCGCAAATGTGGACATGAGCGCCGGGGCGAGCGCCGCCGTTCACCCCGACTGCTCGGGGCCGTTCGTCTCGCTGGGCCACAACCTGATCGGCGACCGCGCCGGCGGCGCTTGCAGCGGGCTGCTCGACGGGGTCGGCGGCGACCTGGTCGGCGACCGCGCCGGCGCGGGGCCGCTCGACCCGCAGCTTGGCCCGCTGCAGGACAACGGCGGGCCGACCGCGACCCACGCGCTGCTGCCCGGCAGCCCGGCCCTCGACGCAGGCAGCCCGCTGGCCCCCGGCTGTGATGGTAGCTCCTGCGCTCCGGTCGACCAGCGCGGCGGCGCGCGGCCGCAGGGGCCGCGCTGCGACATCGGGGCGTACGAGCGCGCCACGCCGCCGACGATCGGAGGACTCGCCCCGGCGCTGCTGCAGGCGGGCGGCCCCGCGTTCACGCTGGTCGTCACCGGCACGAACTTCGTCGCTGGATCGACCGTGCTCTGGAACGGCGCCCCCCGCGCGACCCAGTACGTCTCCGCCAGCCGGCTGACGGCCGCGATCCCGGCGAGCGATATTGCAGCCCCCGGCCAGGCCAGCGTTACAGTCGCGAACCCGCCCCCCGCCGGAGGTACCTCCAACCCCGCGACCGTCGACATCCTGCAGCCCGGCAATGCCGGCGTGTTTGTGTTCCTGCCGCTGATCGCGGCGTCGCGGTAGCCGCCGGTGGGCCGTTTTCCCTCACCGCCTGCCCCTTCTCCCGCCGCTCACCGGGGTAGGCACCCATCGGCACCCCACCCCCTGCCCCCTCCCCGCGCGCGGGGGGGGTTCTCAGATCCCCCGCTCCTCCAACGGGGGAGCGGGGGCAGAGAGTCCTGATGCGGTGCAGGCCCTCATCCCCTTGCCCCACCTCCCAGCGGGAGCAGGGGAATCAGGTCGGCAGCGCGGTTTCGGCGCAGCCGAAACCGCGCTGCCGAATCGTTTGACCCCCGCCCCTGGCAGGGCGCGGGCAGGGGTGGGGTGATCCAGCCACGGGGGGTGTGGGCTGGCCGCGCCCGAACCGGCAACGCCAGCTGGCACATGTGCAGCGGAATCTGGCACGCCGGTCAAGCTGCCTGCCCGCAGATTTTGCCGGAAAGACAAGCCGTGGGAGCGCATGCACAAGCTATGCGTAGGTATGTCGTATACTAGCAGTGCTTGACCAACCGCTGGGCACCCCCGCCTAGACGTGGCCTCGCCCGTGTGGTAAGGTGTGCGCGTAGGGTTAAAAATCGGTAAAAGGAGATCCCCTTCATGCCCCACCATCGCACTGCCACGCCGATATCACGCTTCTCGGAGGAGCCGCGCATCGTATCGGCACACCGTGGGATGATTGCGATCGTCGTGCTTGCGCTGTTGATCGTGATGTGGCAGCTCCCCAGGGCCGTGCCGGCTGCCGAAGCGGCCGGCCCGCTGATCTACTGGGGCGCGATCGTCAATGGGCTTGGCCCATCAAGCGCGAACCTGCAGTCGGGCGGGGCGTTCGACACCTTCGAGACGCGCAGCAAGAAGAAGATGTCGATCATCCACTGGGGCCAGGCATGGATGGGCAGCGATGGGAGCTGGGGCGAGTTTCAGACCAGCTACTTCGATAATGTGCGCAACCACGGCGCCATCCCTATGCTCAACTGGGCCTCGTGGCGGCTCGGCGGCGGCGCCAGCCAGCCGAACTTTCAGCTGCGCGACCTCTACGGCGGCGCGTACGACACCTACATCACGCGCTGGGCGACCGCCGCCAAGAGCTGGGGTCACCCGCTGTTCCTGCGCTTCAACCACGAGATGAACGGCTGGTGGTACCCCTGGGCCGAGGGCAAGCTGTCGAATGGCCTGATCGTCAACGGGAACAGCGCCGGAGATTATGTGAAAGCCTGGCGCCACGTCCACGACATCTTCACCAACGTCGGCGCGACCAACGTTACCTGGGTCTGGTGCCCCAACTATGTGTCGGATCGCGGCCCGTTCACCGGCATGTACCCCGGCGACGCCTACGTCGACTGGACCTGCCTGGACGGCTACAATCGCGTGGGCGACACCGACTGGCTTAGCTTCAACCAGGTCTTCACCGGGAGCGGCACGACCTACCTGAAGAACAGCTACCAGCTCGTGCTGAACGTCGCGCCGAACAAGCCCATGATGATCGCCGAGACGGCGACGCGCGAGGCCGGCGACGGCGGCACCAAGAAGGCGGCCTGGATCAAGGACGCGCTCCTGACCCAGATCCCGACCAACTTCCCCAAGATCAAGGCGGTGCTCTGGTTCAACTGGGACGACAGCAGCGGCAAGACCTACCCGATCGAGACCTCGCTGGCGGCCACCACCGCCTGGGCGGCCGGGATCGCCTCGCCGGTCTACGCCTCGAACCAGTTTGGTAACTTGAACATCTCGCCCATCCCGATGCTGACCGGCGTATCGAGCACGGTGCGGATCCCGCTCATCACCGTACGCCGGCAGTGAGTCGGCCAGGCCATACCCGCGAGATATTTGACAATCGGATCGCTCGTCGGGTATATTGCCGCCGTTAACAACTCTTAAACTATTGCCCGCCCGGTATCCCCTCTACCCTACCGTTCCTATTCCTGCCACGTTCCGCCGGAAGCTTGCTTCCGTATGCCCGGGACACGGCTCGTCGCGCTCGATTGGATCGAGCGACCTGGACGCGGCAGCACGTTAGCGCCGCACATATCAGCAATTGCTGAAAGGAGACCCAGCCCCATGTTCAAGCATCGCACTACTGCATCCCTGTTTTCGAACAAGCGCCGCCTCGTGACGGCACGACGCGCTTCGATCCTGATCATCCTGCTTGCTCTGCTGGGCGCCACCTGGTACATTCCGGCGGCGGTGCCGGTTGCCGAGGCAGCCGGCCCGTCGATCTACTGGGGCGCCCTCGTCAAAGGGCTCGCACCGTCGGCCGCGAACCTGCAGCCGGGCGGGGCATTCGACACCTTCGAGACGCGCAGCAAGAAGAAGATGTCGATCATCCACTGGGGCCAGGCCTGGGTCGGCAGCGATGGGAGCTGGGGCGAGTTTCAGACCAGCTACTTCGATAATGTGCGCAACCACGGCGCCATCCCCATGCTCAACTGGTGCTCGTGGCGGCTCGGTGGCGGCGTCAACCAGCCGAACTTTCAGCTGCGCGATATCTACGGCGGCATGTACGACACCTACATCACGCGCTGGGCGACCGCCGCCAAGAGCTGGGGCCACCCGCTGTTCCTGCGCTTCAACCACGAGATGAACGGCTGGTGGTACCCCTGGGCCGAGGGCAAGCTGTCGGACGGCACGATCGTCAACGGGAACAGCGCCGGGGACGTCGTGAAAGCCTGGCGCCACGTCCACGACATCTTCACCAATGTCGGCGCGACGAATGTCACCTGGGTCTGGTCGCCGAACCAGATCGGCAACAATAGCCGCTACCCCGCGCTCTCCAGCCTGTACCCGGGCAGCAGCTACGTCGACTGGACCGGCCTGAGCATCTACAATAAGTATTCCACCTGGCTTGGCGTGGGCCCGCTGATGACCGGCAGCGACGGCCAGACCTGGCTGAAGAACAGCTACAGCGAGGTGGTCAACGTGTCCTCGGGCAAGCCGATGATGCTGGCCGAGTGGGGCACGTACGAGGCCGGCGATGGCGGCGCGAAGAAGGCGGCCTGGATCAAGGACGCGCTTCTGACCCAGATCCCGACCAACTTTCCCAAGATCAAGGCGGTGGTCTGGTTCAACTGGGACGCCGGCAGCGGCGAGTCGATCCCGATCGAAACCTCGCAGGCCTCGATCGACGCCTGGGCGGCCGGAATCGCCTCGTCGACCTACGCGACCAACCAGTACGCCAGCCTGAACACCTCGCCCATCCCGGCGCTGGCCACGACGACCTCCGCCGCGTCGACCGCGCTCGCGGCGGTCGCCGACACCTACATCGACGCCTCGAACCTCTCCTCGACGGCGGGTGGCACCAGCGCGACCTTGCACGCCGACAGCGACCCGATCAGAAAGACGTTCCTGCGATTCGATCTGTCCTCGCTGGCCGGCAGGACGATCACGTCGGTCAAGCTGCGGGTCAAGACGACCGCGGACGCCTACGCCGGCTCGGTCAACGGCTTCAGCGTCAAGGCCGTGACCGACGTCCAGTGGAAAGAGGCGTACCTGAGCTACAGCAACGCCGTCGCCATCTCCTCGACCGTGCTCGGCACGATCCCTGCGAACACGGCCGCGAGCACCTGGTACGAGATCACGCTGCCGGTGTCGGCCATCCAGCCGAAGGTCGGCGGGCTGCTCTCGCTCGCGATCGAGGCGGGCGGCTCCGACGGCCTGCAGCTCAGCTCGCGCGAGACCGCCGACAAGCCGCAGCTGCTCGTCTCGTACAGCTAACAGCTTCGGTCTTGCCCTCACCCCCCTTGCCTCCCTCTCCCAGAACGGGAGAGGGGGGCTTCGTGGTTGGTGCCGTGGTTTCGGCGGAGCCGAAACCACGGCACCAATCAATATTTACCCCCTCCCCTGGTAGGGGAGGGGGCAGGGGGTGGGGTGATCCGGCGCATTGCAGCGCCCCCTCAGGGGGCGACAACGCCGCTCACGCGCAGATCGTCAAACGTGAACAGGACCGGCGCGTTCGACACGGCCGGCGCGAGGTAGGCCCGCAGCCCCACCGCGCCGGCCGCCTGCAGGCCCGGCGTCGCGTCGGCGATGCCGTACTGCCAGCCGTCCGGCTCGGGCTGGTCGCCGGCCCAGGCCTTCAGGCGGATGCTGGTCGGCTCGGCGCCCACGACCTGGGCGCGCAGCCAGATCGGTCCGGGCGCGGCCGAGCTGAGACCCGGCACGACCACCTCGCGCCCCAGCAGCGTCGCCGCGCCCGCAAGCTCCTGCGCGGCCTGCAGCCGCACGCTGCCGTCGGGCGCCAGCCGCAGCCGGCCCAGGTAGGCGCTGCCGTCGGCGCCGCGCCGGGCGATCCAGTACACCATCTGCCCGCCGCCCGCCGCCGGCTTGTCGGTCTGGACGCGCACCCGCATGTCGACGTCGCGCTGCGAGACGCCCAGCAGGTAGACCGAGCGCGTGCGGTTGGCCGCGCTGAGCGCGATCGTGCCGGCCGCGCCGCTCACGTCGAAGTCCGCCGGGGCGCCGCCCAGCGTGTACGCGCCGCCGGCCTCGGCGCTGCCCCAGCCGTCGGTCACCGCCCGGCCGAAGCTATCAGCCGCGTAGGTCGGCGCCGGCGCCTGCCGGGTGAACGTGTACTGATCTTCGACCGCGCCGGTCTCGTTGACCGCCTCGACGGTCATGCCGCCGCCGTCGACCGCGATGCGGCTGTACAGGCCGTAGGGCTGCGAGCAGCGCGCGAACGCCAGCCACTCGGCGCCGCCGCAGGCCATGCTGGCCGACTCGCCCGCGCCGCTGACGATGTAGACCACCCCGCCCTGCTCGGTCGTCGTGATCTGGCCGCCCCGCAGCGGCAGGCTGCGCTGGTAGGTGTGGTCGTGGCCGCTCAGCACCAGGCTGACGCCGTACGCCTCGAAGATTGGCACCAGCTTCGACCGAACGCGGCTGTCGGAGCCGTGCCCGCCGGTCGAGTAGGCCGGGTGGTGCAGCGCCACGATCTTCCAGGGCTGCTTGGTCTGCGCCAGGTCGGCCCGCAGCCAGTCGAGCATGTCGTCGGGCGCGGCGGCGTCGTCGACGTCGAGCGGCGCGTTCGAGTCCAGCGCGACGATGTGGGCGCTGCCGTAGTCGAACGAGTAGTAGCGCTCCTGGTCGGCCGGGCGCCACGCCACCGCCGGCAGCTCGAACAGGTCGAGGTAGGGCGCGCCGCCGCTCGTGCGGTACTCGCGGTTGCCCATGGTCGGGAAGATCGGCGCCCTAACGAGCACGTCGCGGTAGACCTGGAAGATCGTCGTGTCGAAATCGCCGTAGCTGGCCTCGGGGTAGGCGTTGTCGCCGGTAGTCAGGATGAAGTCGAACGCGTCGCGCGCCATCTGGTCGCGCAGCCGGCGCTGGCTGCCGGTGGTAATGCCCTCGTCGCCGAACGCCAGGAACGTGAACTTGTCCGGGCTGCCGGTGCGCGGGGCGGTGCGGAAGGCCAGCGTCTGGTCCGGCAGCAGCTCCTCGCCGTCGACGTACACCTTGTACGAGTAGAGCGTGCCGGGCTGCAGGTCGGCCAGATCGACGCGGTGCAGCTGCGTGCCGAGCGCGGCCAGCGGCCGCGAGCTGCCGGCCGCCTCGGCGCCGTAGCTGCCGTCGGTCGAGTAGCGCACCGCCGGGCTCGCGCCGCCGCGCGTGGTCCAGAGAATGGTCGCGTGCGTGTCGGTGACCTGCTGCAGGTAGGGCGACCAGACCAGATTAGGCGATACGGCGGCCGAATAGCGCGGCGTGCTGGCGTAGAGGGCGCTGAGGATGCTGCAGAGCAGGACAGCGGTCGCGCGACGATACCTGATGGCTGTTTTCATTGCCGCTCCCGTTCATGATGCTCGAAACGCGTCTTTTCGGCTCACGCTGGTGGAGAGATGCAGCAGCCATGACGTGGAACGTGGCGCTAAAGCTGTCTCCAATCACTTCGAATATGTAATTCGCGGAATCATACCACTTTATCACGTATTGCGCACTTACTACCGATTGACGTGTTCAGCGATGCATACGATCGGTTATCGGATTTAATGCTGTTGGCGGTTGTGGGCGGCGCGCCCGGGGCGCCGTCCACAACCGCCAATTGTGAACCCCCTCCCTGGCAGGGGAGGGGGCAGGCGGTGGGGCATTCCAATCAAAGGACCCGCTATTGACAAGAGAGGGCAACGTTCGCTATGATCTGCCCGCAGACGCGACACCGCCCGCGCGCGAGCTGCGCGGCACTGCCCGAACCCGCCCCGCCAGGAGATCGAGCGACAGATCGCCTTGTGGGTGAGAGGAGGCCCGATGGAACCGATCGATCTCTCCGGCGCGATCCACAAGCTGCAGAGCACGCCGCTCGACGAGCTGCAGCGGCAGATCGCCGCCGGCCAGCTGTCGGACGATCTGCGCGCGCTCCTCGGCCCCGAGCTTGGCGCCGAGATCGAGCGGCAGGCGCGCGTCGGCCACACGCGCGGCCTGCCCGGCGAGCGGCCGCTGGTGGTCATCCTGCCCGGCATCATCGGCTCGTCGCTCGCGAATGTCCTGGGCGATGTCGGGACGATCTGGCTCAACCCGCTCGCGCTGCTGGCCGGCAAGCTCACCACGCTGCGGCTCGACCCCAGCGGCCAGCGCGACGAGTCTCCGGCGGTCCGGATCGTCGCGTCCGGGCTGATCCCGACGCACTACCTGCCCATCCAGATCTACCTGCAGACGCTCGGCGGCTGCGATGTGCTGAGCTTCCCATTCGACTGGCGCCGGCCGCCCGACCAGGCCGTGGATGCGCTGCGGCAGCTGGTGGTCGGCCAGTTCGAGCAGAGCCAGCGCAAGGTCCACCTGGTCGGGCACAGCATGGGCGGGCTGGTGGCGCGCAACTTCTGCCTGCAGCACCCCGCCGATGCCGCGCGCGCGGTCGCGCAGATCATTCAGCTGGGCACGCCGAACTACGGCTCGTGCGAGTCGATCCGCAACCTGACGATCGGTAGCGACACGGCACGGCTGGCCGCGCTGCTCAACCAGGCGAACGCGCCGACCGACGTGATGCGGACCTGCCCGGGGCTCTACTCGATGCTGCCGGTGCCCGAGCAGCTCTACCCGCAGCAGGCGCCGCTGCCCTACCCCTACACCGGCGATCTGGCGCCCTACGACCAGGCCGCCTACGGCAGCGACGGCGTGAGCGCCCGGCATATCCGCGCCGCGCGCGCCAGCTACAAGCGGCTCGGCGAGGCCGGCGAGTCGCCCGTGCCGATCACGATCATCGCCGGCTACGACCTGCCGACCTGCCTGGGCGTCAATCGGGTCGACGGCGACCCCGGCTTCGAGTTCGATACCTGCACCAAGCAGGATGGCGACGGCACGGTCCCGCTGGCCTCGGCCACCGCGCTTCCCGGCGCGACCCGGCTGTACGCGCGCGGCCTCAACCACGGCGACCTGCCGCGCTACCTGCTGATCCAGCGCGCGGTGCGGGCGCTCGTTCACGGCGAGCAGCCGGAGGGCCTGGAGACCGCGCCCTACTCGACCGCGCGGCGCGGCGCCAGGGCGGCCGAGCCGGCCGCGCCGGAGCAGCCGCGGCCCGGCACGCTCGGCCAGGCCGACTTGGACGCGATCGCCGCGCGCATCCGCACCGGCCAGGCGACGACCGAGGACGTGCAGGTGCTGGCGGGAGTGTGGTAGCGCTGCGGAAGCAATCGAAAAAGGGCGATGTGGCGGGCTCGGCGAAGCCGAGCCCGCCACACCGCTTCCAAAAAAGGCGGGGGTGCGGGGTTTCCAGCGCGTAAGCCCTGTCAGAAGCAGCAGCTCTCCTTGTAGCCGCAGTTCGAGCAGCGGTAGTAGTTGGCCCATAGCCGCATCGTGCCCTCGCACTGTGGGCACTCAGCCTCCTCGCCGGCAGCGCCGGGGCGGCTCTCTTGCTCCTCGGTCTTCTCAGTCGCTTCTCGCATCTCGCTTCTCCACTGACAGGTCGACAAGGAGATAAGGAGAAGCGAGACCTTGTCACCTTGTCTCCTCGTCACCTTGTCACCTTGTCACCTTATCTCCTCGTCTCCTCGTCTCCTCGTCTCCTCGTCACGCTCAGCACTCGGCGTACCCGCACGAGTGGCACTTGCGGCAGCCCTCCTCGTTCATCAGCGTCGCGTTCTGGCACTCGGGGCAGATCTCGCCCGACGCCAGCGGCTCGGTGTGCTCGTCCAGCGCCGCGTAGGAGCCCAGCTCCACGTCGGGGCTCGCGTGCCCGTTGCCGTTGCTGTGGCTGCCCTGGTGGCGGTAGACGTAGTGATCCTGCAGCAGCTTGCCGATCGCGTCGGGCACGCTGCGCACGCGCGCGGGGCCAAAGCCGGCCGATCGCGCCCCGCCGATCCCGCGCAGCTGCTCGGCCAGCAGCTTGACCGGGATGCCGCAGCGCAGCGCGAGCGAGAGCAGCCGGCCGATCGCCTCGGTGAAGGCCATCACGTCGCTGCCGGCCCGCCCGATGATCGCGAAGACCTCGAACGGCTCGCCGTCCAGCTCGGTCACGAACAGCCGAAGCTTGCCGAGCGGCGTCTGCACCGGGAACGAGTGGCTCGGCAGCCCGCTGGCCGGCACGCGTCGCGGCTTGATCTGCGGCGGCGCTGGCGCGACCGCGGCCGCCACCGGCTGCGCCGGCGGCTGGGGCTCGGCCTTCTTGGCGCTCGGGTCGGCGGTCGAGCCGGTCGAGAGCACCTGGTTCGAGCGCGATCCGTCGCGGTAGACGGTGATGCCCTTGCAGCCCAGGCTGTAGGCCAGCTCGTAGGCCGCGCGCACCTGCTCGGGCGTGGCCTCGGTCGAGAAATTGATCGTCTTGCTGATCGCCGAATCGGTGAACGCCTGGAACGCGCCCTGCATGCGCACGTGCCACTCCGGCGAGATGTCGTGCGCGGTCACGAAGGCGCGCTGGACCGCCTCGGGCACCTCGCCGTGGTGGATGTGGCCGCTGTCGGCGATCCGCGCCATCAGATCCTCGGAGTACCAGCCCTCCTTCCGCGCGCGCGCCACGAACTCCGGGTTGATGTCGAGCATGCGCGCGCCAGCCTGGTAGCGCCAGAACGCCACCGCGAAGATCGGCTCGATCCCCGACGAGCACCCGGCGATGATCGAGATCGTGCCGGTCGGCGCGACAGTAGTGACGTTGCAGTTGCGCAGGCGCCGCTCCGGCCGCATGCGGTTGCCCTGCGCGTCGCGGGCGCAGGTCGCGTCCGGCCCCCAGATGCTGCGCTCCCACTCCGGGAACGGGCCGCGCTCGGCGGCGATCTGCTCGGAGGCGACCTTGCTCTGCTCGTCGACGAACTGCATCACTTTGCGGCCCAGCTCGACCGCCTCGTCGGAGCTGTACGGAACGCCCAGCCCGATCAGCATGTCGGCCCAGCCCATCACGCCCAGCCCGATCCGGCGGATCTGCTGCGACAGCTCGGCGATCTGCGGCAGCGGGTAGTGGTTCGCGTCGATCACGTTGTCCAGGAAGCGCGTGCTCTGGTGCACCGCCTCGCGCAGCCCGTCCCAGTCGACCTGGCCCTGCGCGGTCACGAACCGGCCCAGGTTGATCGAGCCGAGGTTGCAGACGTCATAGGCGAGGAGTGGCTGTTCGCCGCATTGCCCAGTTACCAGACCGTTAAAGATCACAGTGTTGTGATCTTCCTGGGTCGTATCGTAGACTGGCTCTTGACCTTCATAGACGATCGCCGCTACTTTCGTGGTGAAGGATTGCGTCTTGCGAAGCGGTCGTTCGTTGGCCCACTGTGCGTATTTTTCGTTCTTCGCCGTGGTCAAGAACCCTATCTGAGCCATGAAGCGCGACCGTGATTCACCATCAATGATTAGCTCGTAGTCTGCCTGGCAGTCGTAGAGTTTCTTGCTCCCTTTGCCATCCGGCAGCATACGCTGGCCAGCTTCACGCCGAAGCCGCACGCTCGAGAAGATCCCGAAGTTCGCCAGTAGCTTCTGGACACCCTTAAGGAGTTCTATGGCACTTGAGGCGAGACGCACCGAGCAGGCCTCACTATGTCCCGATACGTTGACGGTTCCATCGGCCTGAAAGAGACCGCGCAGATAGCCGACAACACAGTCACGGTTGCCTCGCCACACGACTTCGGGCACTTGTAGCTTGGTGGCGCCGGAGAAGCCGTACTCTTCAAGGATACGGGCTAGTCGAGTCGATCGGATTGTCGTGAGGTTGCGCTCGGTTACCGCGATCGGGCTGACTTCGTACTCGCGTCGATCCCCGCGGGCAGTGCCTTTGACCAGACTGTTGATATATGTTGCCAAGCCTGGTGCGAGCACGATGTCGTCACCCCAAAGGTTGATCACCGCCCCGCGATCGCTGGTGAAATACCCATCGCCAGTAATCACACCGATGAGCATCCCCAACTGGTAGTCGCCTTCTTCCCCCCACTGGCCCTCGGCCGACTGGACGAGCAGATCATCACCTAGCTGCAGATCGCGAAGCTTGATCTTGCCACGTGTTGTATAGAAGTCATGCCATTCGGTCGTACGGATCTCATGGCCGTCCTCAGTAACAACTCGAAACACGTCGGCGTTTTCAGCTGTCATGAAGACTGCTACAGCGGGACGAACTGTGACGCCTTTGTCCCCACCAAGCGCGCGCTGGTCGACCGTTACCTTTAACGAGCTCTTCCGCTCATATAGCTCGCGCGCCTGGACGAGACCATATTGTGTATGTAACCGCGTATCGCCGGTCACACATGGATTGGTCGCCTCATAGCTCCCGAGCGCCGGCACCGGGTTGTACTTGTTGGCCTGGTCGATGAAGAACAGCCCCGGCTCGCCGGTCGCGTGCGCGCACTGCACGATCAGGTCGAACACGTAGCGCGCGCTGAGCCGGCACGGCTGGCCTTTCTCGACCAGCACCTCGCCGGTCAGCGGGTGCTTCAGCCCCTCGCGGCTCGCGATCTGCACATCGCCGGTGCGCGGGTTGAGCAGGTCGTAGGTTGTGTCGTTGTGCACCGCCTCCATGAACACGTCGGTGATCGCGACCGAGATGTTGAAGTTCGTGACCTTGGACAGGTCCTGCTTGACCGTAATAAACTCCAGGATGTCCGGGTGGTCGACCCGGAGGATGCCCATGTTTGCGCCGCGTCTTGTGCCACCCTGTTTGATCGCCTCAGTCGAGTGGTTGTACACGTCCATAAAGCTGACCGGCCCTGACGCCACGCCCATTGTGGATCGGACCACGTCGTTGCGCGGGCGCAGCCGCGAGAAGCTGAATCCCGTGCCTCCACCGCTCTGGTGAATGAGCGCCTGGTGCTTGAGCGTCTCGTAGATGCTGTTCAGGTCGTCCTCGACCGGCAGGACGAAACAGTTGTGGACGATCACCTGATTCGCGACATATGTATGGTCCTCTTCGACTTCGAAGTTGTAGACCACCGCGTCTTCGTGGAGGGCTGTGACTTCGAGCACTCGATAGGCGCCATCCTGAACCATCCCAACATTGTACGTCGGGCCGTAGGCCAGCGTCCAAGGCTGCACAGTACCAAGCGCTGGCATCTTCTCAGGGCGAAGTGTGGGGAAGTAGCCTAATCCATATGTAAGTGAGAAGAGTTGGCGGATCAGGACTTCGTTCGACATCGTGATTCGTGTTTGACTAGCGTTGATCGGTGTGCCATCTCCATCCGCCGCTCCTTGTAACAGGGCTGTTCGGATGGTCGAGCTCAACTTGTAGACCCAGGAAGGAAGCCGCTTCTGATCGAAGCCTACGCCGAAATGCTCGAGCAGCCATACGGCTAGCTGTTTACTGTGAATTCGAACACTTGTCCAGCCGTCGCCTCGTCGACCTTCGGGTTGGACTTGTCGTATGACTCGAGCGGGGATGCCGAGCTTCGACTCAACTACCGATGCTAGACGAGCCGCATGATCTTCCTCATCCCACGAAAGGGTAAAACGAATATCATATCCTGCTGAGATAGAGCCTTCGGCCAGGTACAGACCCAGCATCCAGGCAATATCCTCATCAACGACCACCTGATCTCGAATAGGTGATACCTGGCGCGAGATGGCATCCCGCTGCGCATATCGTCTTTGTGAACGGGGGCTCGCTCCAGTCAGACGCTCATAGACCCACCCATCCTCTACATGCCCGTCAAATGACATGACTACCTGTTCCGGAGTCGTCTCAGACGTGCCAATTCGGACGAAGTGCTCTTTCGATTTGAGGTTCTGGACTTCCACCCACCCCGCTGTCGTCAGAAAAGGGTGCTCGCCGGTAACGTACATTGCAGGAAGTTTATCGATTTTGACGCGGTAGAGTTGCCCTGCCCGCTTCATCGTCTCAGTTACTGGGCGATACCGGCCTTCGTGGGTTAATACCAGGGTTCCTTCTGTGATTTCCTCAATAGGAGTCGGGCCTTGGATCGTCTCTATCATTGTGCCCGCGGCAAAACAGGCACTCAACTGGCCCAGCGGGCGGCCGGCATTCATTAGCGTCGGGCTGTTCGGCTCGAAGGTGCCCTCGGTCATCAGGCGGTAGAACTGGTCCGAGCGCGCGCGCACGGCCTCCTCGCTCGCGCCGTAGCGCCGGTCGACCGCGGCGATCGTGTCGGCGACGCGGCGGAACATCGTCTCCGGCGTCTCGGCCACGCGGCCGTGATCGTCCTTGATCAGGTAGCGCTTCTTCAACACCGTCAGCGCGATCTCGCTCAGCGCTGCCGGCCTCTGCTCCTGCTCCTGCACTGTCATGGGCCCGCTCCTTTGATTATGCTAATGAGCCGCGATGGCTCGCGAGTCGACGTGTGGCCGCGCCTGGGCAAAAAAAGCACCAGGTTGCGCTGGCGTGGCGTGGCCAGTCCCCCGGTGCCGTGACGTCTTCTACGATAGTATGTAAAGTGAAAGCTGCGTTAGGTCAACTTGCGTGGTTGACCCAGGCGTCGCGCTACTCAAGAAGTTTGTGTGATTATCCACAAACATTCCACATATTGTGTAGCTCGACCGATTTCACTCCTAAATGTAGGAAGCGATAGTCTAGCACAGCCATGCTTCTCTGTCAAGTAGTTGGCATTGTTGATGAAACGCTTTACAGGTTGGGATTTTGTAGCTGGTGCGTTTCTGCTCTCGCTCCAGGGATTTCGTGGTGAAACATACGATCACTCCACCCCCCTGCCCCCGCCCCTGGAAGGGGAGGGGCTGTGTCCTGTGGTGCTGCGGTGCGCTGCAGAGCAGCGCACCGCAGCCACCACCACGAATCCCCCTCTCCCGGCGGGAGAGGGGGGTAGGGGGGTGAGGGAAAAAAGCGCGCCAGGATGCCCTAGGCGAAGATCCGCGAGCGGCCGCCAGGGTGCCAGGGTGCCAGGGTGCCAGGGTGCCAGGGTGCGAACCCTACGAAAGTGTTATAATGCACGAACCGAAGAGAGAGGACGGAGTGATCGCTATGGCAGCTGAGCCGGGGTTGGTATGTCAATGGTGCAGCATAGATAGCGGCCTGGAGCTGGTCGACTTCGATATCAAGGTCGCGAACTCCCAGGTCGACTTCGATCACAAGATCTACCGCTGCGGCCTCTGCGCGCAGCTCACGGCCGAGGCGCGCTGGGGCGGCCAGCGCTTCGCCTACCGCGCGCTGGAGTACCCGCGCACGTTTCGGCGCCCGATCTACGTGCTGGTCTACGATGTCGTCTGCGGCTGGTGCGGCCGCGCCGACATGCTCGAGCCCTCCGAGATCAACGCCACCGTGGCCAACGCCGCCAGCTTTCGCCACCACTACGACATCTACGCCTGCCACGCCTGCGATCGCTACACCGCTGTCTCGTACCTTGGGCAGGTCAGCGCGTACCCGGCCACGCCCGACCCGCGCTACCCGTCGATGTATTATCTCGAGATCGGCGAGGAGTAGCGCTATGAGGCTGATAGGTCGGCTTTAACACAAAATTGACGCTCCTAGGCGATTGTGCTACAATACACAAGGTGCTGATTGCCCCATCAGAATGCCAACGAGGTCGTGTCGCCCAAGCAGGCGTTGTGTGTGCTCGGAGGCGCATGCGTCTGGCTGTGACGCGGTTGTCGGCGGCTACCCATTCCCAAGCGGCTAATCACAGCCGATAACAGATGACCTGGCGTCGTCAGGCGCCGCTAGAGTTCGAGGAGAACGCGCATGGCAGAACAGCGGAACGCCGGCCGGCGGGTGATCTCGCAGGCCGACGCGGAAGCGATCGCCGCCAAGTCTGGCGTTCGCAAACCTGAGGCAGCCGGTCAGCCGAAGGCCCCCGGGGTCAATCGGCGTGAGTTCTTGGCCATCGCGATGGCCGGATCGACAGCGCTGCTCACGGTCGGGAGCTTGTTGTTCGTGACCGCCCCCGACCCGTCGGCTGACCCGTTTCTGGGCCCGCTGCTTGGGTTTACGGCCAACCAGGACCCCAACACCGGCGAGAAAACCTACCCCGTCGCAGGCGGCTTTGCCTACCCGCGCATCAAGGCTGGCACGTTTGGCGGTAAGTTTACCCTCGACAAGAAGGCCAGCGATCTCAAAGAGACCGACGACCCCTACCCGCTGCCCGACGGCAAGTTCTTCGTCGTCAAAATCCCGACCGACTCGAATATCAAGCCGGTGGCGGACGAGGACGGCAATGTGAACGCCGAAAACATCATGGCGATCTACCAGGTCTGCGTTCACCTGGGCTGCCTGGTGCCGTACATCGCGTCCGAGAAGCGCTTCATCTGCCCATGCCACGGCTCGACGTACGAGCGCAACACGCAGTACGTACGCGGCCCGGCCCCGCGCAACCTGGACCAGTTCCGCGTGAAGGTGGTCAACGACAATATCGTCGTGAACACCGGCCAGCGCGTCCTCGGCGAATCGCACGCTTAGCGTGCCGCTCTGCGCGCCGATTGAACGTCGTTCGGCTGGAAGCGCAGAGCTCAAAACACCGAACTTCAACAACTAGAGGGAGCACCAAAGTATGGCCACACAGCAGGTCGGGCGACCCGGTGGTGGGCGGCGCTTCATGTCATGGGTCGCCGAGGTTGGGCGCTCGTTCTTCCCCAGCATGGGCATGGCGGACTGGCGCTCGGTGCTGCGCGGTGAGCCGGCCCCGCGGCCCAACCCGCGTATGCGCGTCCACAACAATAGCTTCTGGTACCACATCCGGCCGCGCGCGCTGGCCGAGGAGGCCACGGCGTGGTACTACACCGTCGGCTTGGGCTGGTTCAGCTTCTTCCTCTTTATGGTCGAGGCGATCACCGGCCTGATTCTCATGATCTTCTACATCCCCTCGGCCAGCGAGGCCTACGGCAGCATGGTCCAGATCATGACCGATGTGCCGCTGGGGAACCTGATGCGTAATGTGCACCGTCTCGGCGCGCACCTCATGGTCGCGATCGTCACGCTGCATATGGTTCGCACCTATATCACCGCCTCGTACAAGGCGCCGCGCCAGTTCATCTGGGTCACCGGCGTGGTGCTGCTGCTGCTGACGCTGGTGCTCTCCTTCAGCGGCTACCTGCTGCCGTGGGATCAGCTGGCGTACTGGGCCGTGACGATCGGCAGCTCGATGGCCGATGCGACGCCGCTGCTCGGCGACGCGATCAACAAGCTGCTGCGCGGCTCGGTCGATGTGGGCGGCCAGACGCTGCTGCGCTTCTACCTGCTGCATATCTTCCTGCTGCCCGGCGTGGCGATCGTGCTGATCAGCGTCCACTACTACGCGGTGCGCAAGCAGGAGATCTCGCCGATCCACGAGCTGTTCGACAACATGCCGGCGACCAAGCGCAAGATCCCGTTCCTGCCCGACCAGGTCTACTTCGAGATCGCGGCGATCGCGATCCTGACCTTCGGCCTGATCGCGATCAACCAGTTCTTCTGGAACGCCAAGCTGGAGGGCCACGCCAACGCCTTCGTCACACCGCAGCACACCAAGGCGCCCTGGTACTTCCTGTGGCTCCAGGGGATGCTCAAGGTCGGCGATAAATTCTTCTTCGGCCTGCTGCTGGCCGGTGTGATGTTCGGCGGGCTGTTCCTGCTGCCGTACATCGACCGCAACCCCAGCCGCAAGTTCAAGGACCGCAAGGTCGCGCTGGCCGGCATGGTCGTGTCGCTCATCCTGATCGGCTTCCTGACCTACGCTGGTCTGCCGCAGTATGGCATCCAGGAGACGGCCACCAGCGAGCTGGTGTTCGAGTGGGTGCCCGGCGAGGGCGAGGGCAAGGTCGACGAGATAGCGTTTAGCCAGCTGCCGACCTCGGCCTGCACCTGGGACTCGTTTACCAAATCCTTCGCGAGCTGCGACGAGACCTCGCTGACGCCTGAGTCGAAGGCGCTGTTCGAGGAGTTCCAGAGCGACGTCGATCGCTGGAAGGAGCTGGACAAGCTCTTCGCGAATCAGGGCGGCGACGCGACGCTGACGGTGGAGCCATGGCAGCTGAACCCACAGGGCGAGGTGACGCTCGAGAAGGTCACGCTGGTTATCACCGTCGACAACAAACAGCAGCCGGCGTCAGTTCGATTTATCAGCCGCGATAAGGATAAGCCTGCGCAGTAGCCGACGCGGGCGGGTCGCTCGACGACCCGGTCGCCTGGATATGGAACAAACACGATGACGCGTAACCTGACTATCGCGACGGTCTTTTTGCTTGCCGCGACGGTGCTGCTCGGCTATATCTGGGTTCGCGAGCACTACGTGCTCGACGATCGTTCGGCGCGCTTTGAGGGCGCTCTGGTAAGCCGCGGGGCGCGTGACTACGAGCAGTATTGTTCGACCTGCCACGGCCTGACCGGCGAGGGCGGCGTGGCCAACGGCGCGCCGCAGATCAACAACCTGCCGAATACCCTCGGCGATCGCTTGAACGGCTCGACTGGCATCATCGCCAAGTACGGCACCGTCCGCAACTTCGTGGAGGCGACGATCACCTCGGGCGTGCGCGGCACGGCCATGCCGCGCTGGAGCGCGCGCCTGGGCGGCCCGCTGCGCGACGACCAGATCAAGAACATCGCCAGCTACGTGCAGAGCTGGTGGGCCGCGCCGGGCAATACCAGCCCGAATATCAGCCCCGACGCTGCCGCCTCGGCTGCGCTGTTCAAGAAGAAGGCCCTCGAGGACGCGCTGAAGAATAATCCGGCCGCCAACACCCCGATCGGGCGCGGCACGGTGATCTTCTCCAGCAACTGCGCGAGCTGCCACAATCTGAACGACAAGGACAGCGGCGTGCCCGCGCCGGGTCTGGGCGGCCTGTTCGGGCCCGACGGCACGGCGGCGCTCGGCAAGGTGCTGCCGAATACCAAGCCGGTCACGACCCAAAACTGGGTGGAGTGGGTCAAGCTGGGCGGCATCGGGTTCGCCAATGGCCCGCAGGCTCAGCCGGGGGCAGGCTTCGGACCGTATCAGATCACGGCGATGCCGGCCTTCGCGACGTTCACGGACGATCAGCTCGGCGACCTGCTGGCCTTCCTGAGCGCGCACGACCGCAGCGGCAACCAGACTCTGCCGTCGCTCGGCCTCGACGGCAACCCGCTGCCGGCCGCCACGGCCACGCCAACACCGGCACAGTAGCGCGCGCGGCGAAGCGGATCGAACGCGATCCGCTTCGCCGCTCTGCATCGATCACGATCGTATTCGTTCTAGTGTGACATGATCGCCGGCCCGCCGCGCGGCATGTCCGCAGCAGGATCAAGTATGCGTGGTTTTCTTCGTGCGAATCGCACCGACGCCATTCTCTTCGCCGTCTGTGCGCTGATCTATGTCGCCATCTTCTTCATCTGGACGGTGGTACCGCTGAGCGGCGGGCGCAGTCTGGCCGATACCGACAATATCGCCGCCGGTATCCCCGTACTCGGTGACCTGCCGACACAGAGCGTCAGCAAGCTGGTGATCACCGCAGCGCTGTACTTGCTGTCGATCGTGTACGCCCTGCTGTCGCTCGGGAGCAGCGAGTACCGCAGAACCCTGCCGCAGTTCCTCCTGCTCAGCGCGCTGACGTTCCTGGGCTGGATCGCCCTGAACTTCTGGGTGACCTCGGGCTTCCTGAACTCGCCCTCGGTGCTGCTGTACGGCGCTGTGTCGATCGTGCTGCTGCTGGTGTGGGGCGGCGTGGTCGCGCGGCTGGTCTCGACCGTGCACGACCCGATGGCGCTGTTCATGGTGCGGCTGGGCCTGGGGCTGTCGATGTTCGTCTCGATCGTGCAGCTGATCGCCCTGCTGACGCCGGAGTGGCGCAGCCCGACGCAGGGTATCCCGGTGCTGTATGCCCTGACGTTCAACGCGCTGGTCGGCCTGTTCCTCGCCGGCGTCGGCGGCAACATGCTCTGGCGCGAGCGCCGCAGCCAGGTGCTGGCGGCTGCCTCCAAGAAGCGCTAGCAGTTCAAGGCACGCCACCCCTATGAAGGACGGATGCCCAGCGTGGGCATCCGTCCTTTGTTGTTCGTCCTGGCGCTAGCCGCTCTGCTCGGCCAGTAGGTCATCGGCCGCCTCGAGCAGCGCGGCGATCCGATCCTCCGGGGTATTCTTGGAGCGCAGGTACAGCTCGAGCGCGCGCCGCGGCGTGAGGCCGTCGAGCAGGTCGCGCTCGGCCCCCGCCAGCCTGCCGCGCACCCCGCGCTCGACCTCGATCGCGATCGCGGCGACGTGCGAGGCGCCGGCCTCCTCGATCTGCTGCTGGATCTCGTTGGTGCGCAGCAGCGCGGCCTGCTCCTGGGTCGCCTCGATCCGGACGCGCACGACCGCGCCGCTCAGGCTGTGCTTCTCGACCGCCGTGGCGACGCGCGCCTGCGGCTCCGCGCTGCTGCGCACGTCCACGTCGATCGTCACGAAGGGCCGCGCCGCGAGCTTGTGGAAGCGCCAGCGCGCGGCGCCCTGCTCGAGCTCCACCAGCACGCAGC
This sequence comes from Candidatus Ribeiella danica, assembly GCA_016717335.1. Taxonomy (GTDB): domain Bacteria; phylum Chloroflexota; class Chloroflexia; order Chloroflexales; family Roseiflexaceae; genus Ribeiella; species Ribeiella danica. Next base: position 153,904 of record JADKFS010000018.1, on the reverse strand, counting down.
CCTTGTCCTCGTGCTCCTCGCCAAAGTCGATCCGCTCGATGCTGCCGGGGTAGACGATCGGCGGGCTGACGCCGAGCGACTGGTGCTTGTGGATATGGCCCAGCGCCACGTAGTCGACCTTCGGCAGCGCGACGAAGCTCTTGGGCAGCATCAGGTCGGCGCCGAGCATAATCTGGCGCTCGGCGCCCACCGTCGCGCCGTCGATCGTGCCGTGGATCGTCAGCACCGTCGGCAGCGCGGGGTCGAGGTCGTCGGCCGCGTGGCGCAGGAAGTTGTCGATCCGCTGGAGCAGCATGGTCTCGACCTCGAGCAGCGAGGCCAGCCGCAGCTCCTCTTTAGTCAGCAGGTTGTGGCGCGTGACCCAGGGCAGCGCGATGATCTGAAACGGCCCGGCGCGCGTCTCGATCGTGTGGACGCCCGCCCGGTCGGCAATCGTCACGCCCTCGACCGCCAGCGTGTCGAAGATCTCGATCGAGTGCGCGCGGCCTGCCGCTGGCGAGACGTCGTGGTTGCCGATCAGGATGAAGGTCGGCAGATCGGCTTTGCGGAGCCGGTGGATTCGGCGGGCAAACTCGCGCTGGTGAGTCGGGTTGGGCGTGCGGTTCTTGTAGATGTCGCCGGCGATCAGCACCGCGTCGACGCCCTCCGCCAGACCATAGTCGATCGCCTCGTCGAGCCGCGCCAGGTAGTCGAGTAGGCGCGAGTGCATGCCGGTGGCCGGGTCGATCCGGCCGTAGTTTTCCATGCCGATGTGCAGGTCGGCCATGTGGAGCAGCTTTATCATGGTTGCCTTGATGCTATGACAAGGTGGCGGAGCGACAGGTGACGGATAGTGCGTTGCAGGTTCGAACGTTCGAACGTTTAAACGCTGTAGCGGAACAATTGTACGGTTGAAGCTCAGCCTCGTCAAATATAGAACAAATTTTCTAAAAAGGATTGCCAGCCCATATGGGTAATCGTTGACAGTTCGGATACACGCGCGCATGACGCTGCCTCATCCGGATGGGGAAAAGATGTGGGATAAGTTGGGATAAGTTGGGATAACTTTGGGATAATGAGTGTAAATCCCTGATTGTCGTTTGGCTCTCTTCACCCCCTGCCCTTTTGGGGTGGGTTTTTTCCAGATGGCATCTGGACGCCATTGCCCTCCCCCCCTACCGCTGCGCCCCCACGGGGAGCGGGGGAGATCGTTCGTGGGTGTGGCGCGGTGGCAAAGCCGCCGCGCCACACCCACGAAAAAGAAACCCCCTCCCTGGCAGGGGAGCGGGCAGGGGGTGGGGCGACCACACATGAACAGCAAATGCGCAGAAAAATTGGTGCATCCATGGGCTAGCAAACTCCTACATTCGGTGATAGAATAGTAAAAAGCTCCGGTCGTTCTTGAACATTCTGGGCACATAGGCCTCTCGACGCCGCCAACGGGGTAGATAGCAGCGGGTACAGCAGGAACAACCGATGCACTTCCACCGCAGGCGGCGGTTTTGTGTGCGTCGTATGCGGCAGGTCGTGGTACCGGCCGATCCTGCTCACAACAGATAGAGAGGTGTAGTATGGGGCGCTACCTGATCGCCGGCGCTGCGGGCTATGTAGGCTCGCGGCTGGCCGAGTATCTCCTTGCGCAAGGCCACTCCGTGCGCGGGCTGGTGCGCGATCCCGAGCGGGAGAACGTCCAGCGGCTGGCCGGGATGGGCATGGCCGTGTGGCAGGCCGACGTGACCCAGCCGGAGAGCCTGGTCGGCGTGGCGAGCGGCGTCGAGCACGTCTACAACCTGACCGCGCGCTCGGTGCTCGACAATGGCTCGCTGCGGCGGGTGTTCGTCGAGGGCAACCGCAACCTGATCGCGGCCTGCTCGCGCGCGCGCACGGTGCGCTCCTACGTCTTCGCCGGCAACGCGGCGCCCTACGGCGACCGCGGCGACGCCTGGCTCAGCGAGGACGCGTCGGTGGCCCCGTCCTACCCGCTTGGCCAGGTGATGGTCGCGGCCGAGCAGGCGATTATGGACCTGGTGCGCGCGCATCACTTCCCGGCGATGATCTTGCGGGTCGGCACGATCTACGGCCCCGATCGCGACTTTGTCGACGCAGTGCTGGGCGGCACGGCCACGCTGATCGGCGACGGCCACAATTTCGTGCCGCGCATTCACATCGACGACCTGGTCTACATCCTCGATCGGGTGGCGCTGGAGGGGCAGCCCGGCGGGATCTACAACGTCGTCGACGACGAGCCGGCGCGCGCGGCCGAGCTGTATGGCGAGGTCCGGCACCGCCTGGGGATGGTGCCGCCGCGCCTGTTCTCCAAGGATCGCGCGCTGGCCTCGGGCATCGACCCCTCGATTGTCGGCATGGCCGCCGCGTCCAATCGCCTGAGCAACCGCCGCATCAAGCAGGAGCTGAGCCTCCAGCTCCGCTACCCCAGCTACCGCGTCTGGCTGGACGAGCGGCTGGGCGAGCTGAGCCCGCTCGAGCGCGAGGCGGCCACAGCCGTCTGAGAGGGCTATGCAGGCCTCTTTCTCGGATACATTCTAATGCCAGGCAGGCCCTCACCCCCTTGCCCCCTCTCCCGCCGCGACGGGAGCGGGGGCTTCTTGGCCAGTGTTCGCTCCCGCCCCTGCCCGCCGCTAGGGACATTATGTGCCATTGTAGCCTCCCTCCCGCTGCACGCCCCTTGCAGGGGCAGGGCGCGAGGTGGGAGTATCCTTTGTGGTACAATACCGCATTCCTGATGCCTGGCTACCGGCGCCTGCATCCCGCCCGCAACAGGAGCGACGATGAGCTACCGTCTACGACTGGCGCACCTCTACCCCGAGCAGATGAATATCTACGGCGACCGCGGCAATATCCTGACGCTGGCCCAGCGCTGCGCCTGGCGCGGTATCGAGGTCGAGCTGCTGCCGGTCGGCGTCGGCGTGTCGGTGGACTGGGCCGAGGTCGACCTGGCGTTCTTCGGCGGCGGGCAGGACAGCGGCCAGGCGCTGATCGCCGAGGACTTCGTACGGCGCCAGGGGCCGGCGCTCCGCCCGGCGATCGACGGCGGGCTGGTGCTGCTGGCGATCTGCGGCGGCTACCAGCTGCTCGGGCACTACTTCCTGACCCACACCGGCGAGCGGCTGCCCGGCGTCGGCGCGCTCGACGTGCACACAGTGGGCGGCGATGTGCGGCTGATAGGGAATATTGTCGTGGAGGCTTGGGCCTTGGGATTGGGGACTTGGGATCAGGGTGGGCCAGCCCCAAGCCCCAAGCCCCAAGCTCCAAGCACCAGACTGGTCGGCTTCGAGAACCACAGCGGGCGAACCTACCTGGGTGCGGGCGTGCGGCCGCTGGGGCGGGTGCTGTCCGGGCACGGCAACAATGGCGAGGACCAGACCGAGGGCGCGGTCTACCAGAACACGTTCGGCTGCTATATGCACGGGTCGCTGCTGCCCAAGAATCCCCAGCTGGCCGACCACCTGATCGCGCTGGCGCTGCGGCGCAGGTATGGCCAGGCGGCCGCGCTCGCGCCGCTCGACGACACCCTGGAGCTTTCGGCCCAGCGCACGATGGTCGAGCGACTACTTTGATTGCGGATGGTAGATGGTAGATTGCAGGCTGGCTCGACGCGCTGTAATCCCAATCTACCATCTGCAGTCTACAATGAGCTATGACGGTATTGCTTATCGGCGGAACTGGTCTGCTGGGCAGCGCGGTCGCCGCGGAGCTGGCCTCGCGCGGCGAGCCGGTGCGCGCGCTAGTCCGCTCGGGCAGGCGCGTGGCGCGGCTGCGCGCGCTGGGCGTCGAGCTGGTGGTCGGCGACATGCTCGACCCGCGGGCGCTGCGGCGCGCGCTGCGCGATGTGCGCGCCGTCGTGACCACTGCTCAGGGCAACCCGCTCAGCCGCAAGACGCCGATGCGGCGCGTCGACGGCGAGGGCAATCGCCAGCTGATCGCCGCGGCGCGCGATCTGGGCGTCCGGCACTTCGTGTTCGTGTCGGCGCTGAAGGCCGACGAGGGTGTGCGCTACGTTCCGCAGCTGGCCTACAAGTACGCGGCCGAGCAGGCGCTGCTGGCCAGCGGCATGGACTACACGATCATCAGGCCGTCGTCGTTCCAGGAGACCTTCGGCGATGGGTTCGCGCCGTTCAAGCGCGTCCTTCGGCGCAGCGGCATCGGCATGACGCTTGGCAGCGGGCGCGGCCGGCACTCGTTCGTGGCGATTGGCGACGTGGCCCGCGCCGTGGCGCTGGCGCTCGACCGGCCCGAGGCGCTCAACCAGGTCGTGCCGGTCGGCGGGCCGGAGGACCTAAGCTATCGTGATGCCTACCGGCGGATCGCACAAGTCACCGGCTCGCGCGTGACGATCGTGCCGATCCCGCGGCCGCTGCTGGCGCTGGGCGGGCTGCTGGCAGCCCCGGCGCTGCCCGAGCTGCGCGGCTTCTTCGCGTTCTTCGCCTTCTTCGACCGCGCCGGCTACACCTGCGCCACGCCGGACTGGCTGGCGCGTGCGCTTGGCCGCCGGCGCACGTTCGACGCGGGCGTGCGGGCGATGTACCTTGGGGAAGAGCAGACAGCAGAGAATAGAAAAGACCAAGAGTAGCCCGAGCGCTACTCTTGGTCTTTGGTCTTTGTGCTGGGCTAGGTCAGCCGCAGCTCGTAGACGCGCATCGGGTGCTCGGGCTCGCTGAAGCCGGCCGCGCGGAGCGCGGGGAGCCAGGGCGCGGCGGGCGGCAGGAGTGACCGCGCGGTCCCCTGCTCGGCCGAGCCGCGGCCCATCAGGATCGCCGCGCAGAGCTGCTCGAGCTCGTCGCCCGGCCCCTCGACGTGGGCCAGCCAGACCCCTTCGCCGTCGTCGCGCGGCACCACGATCGCCCAGGCCCGCAGACCAGGCACGCCCAGCACCTCGCCGCGCCGCAGGTGCTCGGCCAGCCGCGCCTCGTTCAGGTCGAGGCTGCGCCAGCCGTAGCCGTACATGCCGCCGGTCTGCCCGAGCAGCGGCGAGCCCGCTAGGTCGGCCAGCAGCGCCGTCAGACGATCGGGCGGCAGCGCGACCGTCGCTGATTCGCCAGGGCGCAGGGCGGCGTGCTGCCAGGCAGGCGTGTAGGCCAGCCGGAAGCCCGCCGCCTCGCCGGCACGGTGCATCGGCGTGTTCTCCTCGTCGGTCAGGTAGCGCAGCGTGCGGGCGCCGCGTCGGCGAGACAGATCGGCGCAGTGGCGCAGCAGCGCCTTCGCGAACCCCCTGCCGCGGTAGCCGGGGTCGACCCGCGTGCCGTGGAACCAGTCCTCGCCCGGGCTGAGCGCCGAGAGCTTGGTCAGCGCTACCACCCGGCCCGCCAGCTCGCCGACCAGCAGCGGGCCGCTCGCGTCGGCCAGCCACTCGTCCCAGACCTCGGGCACGTAGTCGTTGCCGTCCCAGACCGTCCTGACCATCTCAAAGACCGCGTCGCGGTCGGTGGGGAGAGCCGAGCGAATGTGGAAGTTGAGGTAGCTGGTCATACTTCGCTTTTACTCGAAACAAGAACTTCCAGCGTTGTGATCAACGGTGGAAGATCGAATGTGACGATCTGCCAGAGGATATCGAAGTCAACTGAGTCGTAGCCGTGGATGAGCCGGTTTCGCAGGCTGACAATCTGCAGCCAGGGAATCTGCGGGTGCAGCGCCTGCTCTTCTCTCGATACCTGGCTCGCCGCTTCGCCGACGATTTCCAGCAAGCGCACCAGAGCAAGATTCAAGAGGCGATCAGAATCGAGATCAGCGCGCGCTTTCCCCTGAGCAAAGGCGACCGCTTCCCTGGCATGATCAAGCATATCGTTTAGAAGTGCCGAAGCGCTACGCTTGCTCATACTGTACTTCTGCCTCCGCGAGCACCTCGTCACGAAAGTAGCGACTCAAGAACTGAGGAGTATTCAGATCAACCCTGCGGCCCAGGAGTGTCGACAGTTCCGCCTCTATCGAAAAGAACGCAAGGCCTGGCACCTGCCCCGGCTCAAACTCGACCAGCACGTCCACGTCGCTGTCGGGCCGAAAGTCGTCGCGCAGCGCCGACCCGAAGAAGGCCAGCTTGCGAATGTGATGCCGGCGGCAGAAGTCGGCTATCCGTGCTTGATCGATACGAATATTGGTCATCTTTGCTCCCAAGCGCAACAGCCTGACCGATTCTCCAGCTGAGCGACGAGGCAAAGTGTAGCAGCGTCGCGCTACGGCGTCAATGGCAGAACTCACGAGGTTGCAGAATATTAACGCGGCCTGGTGCGCCGGCCCAGGTGTTCTATGGTACACTTGCCTTCCCAGAGAGACATATCGCCCTGATGCGAATGAAAGTGAGGGACGCTCACCTATGACTACCTACGACTACGACGCGATCATCGTCGGCGGGGGGCACAACGGGCTGACCTGCGCGGGCTACCTGCAGCGGGCCGGGCTGCGCGTGCTGGTGCTCGAGCGGCGGCCGATCGTCGGCGGCGCGGTCTGCACCGAGGAGGTGATCCCCGGCTATAAGATCGACGTCGGCTCCTCGGCGCACATCATGATCCACCTCACGCCGATCGTGCGCGACCTCGAGCTGGAGCGCCACGGGCTCGAGTACTGCGACATGGACCCGTACGCCTTCTACCCGCTGCTGGACGGCTCGGGCGCGATCGCGCTGTACCGCGACGTCGACCGGACCTGCGAGTCGATCGCGCGGGTCGCGCCGCGCGACGCCGAGGCCTACCGCCGCTTTGTGGACTACTGGCGGCCGCTGAACGAGGCGATCTTCGAGACGTTCCTGAACCCGCCGAGCATGGCCCAGCTGTTCGGGCGGATGGCCGTCGCGCAGCTGAAGACCGGCGGCGACTCGCTCGAGTCGGTGCGGCGGCTGGTGGCGCCCTACGGCCAGCTGATCGGCGAGACCTTCGAGAGCGAGCCGATGCGCGCGTTCATGGCCTGGCTGGGCGCGCAGTCCGGCCCGCCGCCGGACGAGATCGCCTCGGGCGACCACTTTGGCTGGTACGCGATGATGCACCAGTGCGGCGCGAAGCACCCCAAGGGCGGCAGCGGCATGCTGACGCAGGCGATGGCGCGCTCGCTCGAGGCGGCCGGCGGCACGGTCTACCTCGACGCGCCGGTGCGGCGCATTCTGATCAAAGGCGGCAAGGTCGAGGGCGTCGAGACCGAGGACGGCGGGCGCTACTCGGCCCCGCTGGTGATCTCGAACGCGCACGTCTGGACGACGCTGCTCAAGCTGGTCGGCGAAGATCAGCTGTCGCCGGCGTTCGCGGCGCGGGTGCGCAACATCCGGGTCGGCAACGGCTTCGGCATGACGGTGCGCTGCGCCGCCGACGAGCTGCCGGACTACCTCGGCGCGCCGTCGGGCGGGCGGCCGCACGAGAGCCACCACGGCCTGCAGATGCTATGCCCCTCGGTCGACTACCTGCGCCGGGCCTTTGCCGACTACAGCCGCGGGCTGCCCTCGCGCGAGCCGGCGGTGATCGCGATGACCTTCTCGGCGATCGACCCGGAAGTCGCGCCGCCCGGCAAGCACACCGTGTTCCTGTGGTCGCAGTACTTCCCCTACGAGCTGGCCGACGGCGTGCAGTGGGACGACATCCGGGAGCAGGCCGCCGACAGCGTGCTGGAGGTGCTGTACCGCTACGCGCCGAACATGCGCGGTAAGATCATCGACCGCTTCATCCAGAGCCCGCTCGACCTGGAGCGCCGGCTAGGGCTGCCGCGCGGCAATGTCATGCACGTCGAGATGTCGTTCGACCAGATGTTTTTCTTCCGCCCGCTGCCCGAGCTGGCATCCTACCGCACGCCAATCCGCGGCCTGTACCTGACCGGCGCGAGCACGCACCCCGGCGGCGGCGTCTTCGGCGCGAGCGGCTACAACACGGCGCGGGTGGTGCTGGGCGACCGCGGCCGCGCCCGGCGCCTGTGGGCCGGCGCGGGGGTGGCGGCAGCGACGGCCGGCGCAGCCTGGCTGGCACGCAAAAGCCGCCCATAGGCCGATAGCATTTGTCTCACGCAAAGCCGTCAAGCTCGCACAGATATCAGAAGGCCGATCTCTTTGCAAGCGCTGGGTAGTTTTTTACGGAACACGCCCTGCTCCCCCGCGGGGAGCGGGGGCGATCGTTCGTGGGTGTGGCGCGCCGGCTTTGCCGCCGCGCCACACCCACGAAAAAGAACCCCCCGCCCCTGACAGGGGCGGGGGGAAGGGGTGAGTGATTGAGCGCACGCCGCGAGCGCCTAGCGCAGCCCGCAGCCGACCTGCTCGGGGCCCTGGTTGATGTGCTGCTTGAAGAACGAGCTGATCGCGGCCGAGTCGAAGCTGTCGAGCTTGAGCAGCCAGGTCCAGGCGGTCATCGCGATCGGCTTGTCGAGCTTGTCGGCCGGGCGCGGGAGCAGCATCACGCATGGGCTCTGCCGCTGCAGCTCGCGCGTCAGCGTCGTGAGCTGGTCGACGGTGGCCTGGTCGAGATCCTGGCGGTAGTGGATGATCACCCCGCCGTGCTCAAGGTTGTGCACGGTGATCTCATCCGGGATGGGCTGTGTCGTCACGCCCCACGGGCCGATATTGCCGCCGGTGTGCCAGCCCGAGGTCGGCGGGTTCGAGTTGTAGGCCGGGTGCGCGTCGGTCACGGCCTGGATGTGGGGGTTGGCCGGGGCGGGCACCTGGTTCGGAAACTGCTGACCAACCGTGCTGCCGGAGCGCCTCGAGAGCAGAAAGCCCGCGACGACCATGATGACCAGAAGGCCGACCACGCCGGCGATCATCGGCGTGCCATTCGATTTCCGGGTAGCCTTGCGCTGGGCGTCTCGCCCGGTGCTGCGCCGCGCGCTCGTTTGGGACATCTGCTGTGGCTCCTCTGCGTGATTTGGTCAATATTGAGCGATATTCTCATATATAATACCAGATTCGTGGGAATCGTACATTAAGAGGTGGTGAGGTCTCAGGGCTCGTGCAACGTCTTTTTACCCCACCCCCTGCCCCCGCCCCTGCCAGGGGCGGGGGTGAAACGTTGCGGGTGCGGGGTTTCGGCGGAGTCGAAACCCCGCACCCGCCTAGAATCCCCCTCTCCGTCGGGGAGGAGGGGCAGGGGGTGAGGGAAAACAGGTCATCCCCGGCCTGCGATCGCTATTGCCACCTGCGCGGCCACGCGCGCGTTCTGGCGCAGCAGCGCGATGTTCGTCCGCATGCTCTCGCCGTGGGTCTCCTCCGCCACGGCCGTGAGCAGGAACGGCGTGACCGCCTGCCCGCGCACGCCGGCCGCCGCCGCTTTCGCGAGCGCACGGCCGATCGCCGACTCGACCTCGTCGCGCGGCAGCGCCACCTCGGCCGGCGGCGGCACCGCCAGCAGCATCCCGCCGCCGCCGAGCGCCCGGTGCGCCTGCCAGACCGCGGCAGCCTCGGTCACAGTCTCGACGCGCGAGACCGGCAGCCCGCTGCTGGAGCTGTAGAACGCCGGAAACTCGTCGGCCGCCAGCCCGATCACCGGCACCCCGGCGGTCTCGAGGTACTCCAGCGTCGCCGGCAGGTCGAGGATCGCCTTGGCCCCGGCACAGACCACCAGCACCGGCGTGCGCGCCAGCTCGGTCAGGTCGGCCGAGACGTCCCATGTCGTTTCGGCGCCGCGGTGGACCCCGCCGATGCCGCCGGTGGCAAAGACCGCCACGCCGGCGGCGGCCGCCAGCGCCATCGTGCCCGCCACGGTCGTCGCCCCGTCGCGGCCCAGCGCGATGGCGTAGGCCAGGTCGCGCCACGAGAGCTTCAGCACGCCGCTGGCCTGCGCGAATCGCTCGACCTCGGCGCCCGACATCCCCACCGTCGGGACGCCCGCGACGACGCCGATCGTCGCCGGCTGGGCGCCCTGGTCGCGCACCTCCTGCTCCATCGCGCGGGCCAGGTCGAGGTTGTGCGGGTAGGGCAGGCCGTGCGAGATCACGGTGCTCTCGAGCGCAACGACCGGCCGGTGGTCGTCGAGCGCGGCGCGGACGTGGTCGGGGATGCGGATGTTGGTCATTGATGTCTCCGTATCATGTGAATGTGGTTCGGTTCGCCGCCGACCGGTCACGGCCGGCCGCGGCGCCGCACGAACGCAACCGCCGCCGCACCCGCCGCGAGCACGAGCGCGATCGCGGCGTAGAGCCAGCCGCGTGATGTGCCCGCGCCGGCTACGGCGCCTGATGTCGCGGCCGTCGGTGCCGGCGCGGCGGTCGCCTGAAGCGCAGTTGGCTGGGTTGCCGGCACGGCGGTCGGCTGCGTCGCGGTCGGCTGGGCCGCCGGCGCGCTGGCCGCCCCGACGAACACGGCGGTCGTGTAGGCCGGCACGCTGAGCGCGCCGTCGCTCGGGCTGAAGGCTGCAGTCCGCACGATTGGATCGTGTGACGCGGCCTGGACCGGGTGCAGCGCCAGGTCCGCGCCCTTGAGCGTGGCGTCGGCGAAGGTCTGGGCTTTGTTCGTGCCGTTGAACAGCACGACGATCTGGCCGTAGGCGTCGTCGCCGCCGGCCCCCGCCAGGCGCATGACGATCAGCCCGGGGATCTGGTCCGGCCCGCCGTTCAGGAAGGTCAGCTGCTGCATGACCTGGTCGGCGGTCTGCAGGCGGAACAGCCGCGAGCTCTTGCGGATCTTCAGCAGCTCCTCGAACGTCGCCAGCGAGCCCTCGATGTCGGCCTTCGACGGCTTGAGCGCCGGGTTCGCCAGCAGCGGCTGCATGATCGCCCAGTGGTCCTTGTTGTCGCCCTCCGGCGGCAGCCCGACGCCCCAGTTGTTCGACTCGTAGGTCCAGTCGAGCTTGTTGAACCAGTCGCCCGAGTTGTAGCTGTTGCGGTCGATCGACTTCGAGCGCAGCAGCTCGTCGCCGGCGTGGAAGAACGGCACGCCCTGGCTCAGCGCGACCAGGCTGAGCGCCAGGCTGTCCATCCGCACGCGCTCGGCAATCGTTGCGGCGGCCGGCGCCTTGAGCTGCACCGCGTCGAACAGCGCCTCGTTGTCGTGGGCCGAGACGTAGACGATATGCTCCTGCGGGTCGAGCGTGTAGCCGGTCGGCGCGCCGCCGTTGTAGAGGATCTGCGCGCCGGTCTTGGCGTCGCCGCTCTGGCTGATCAGCTGGTAGTCCTTCAGGTTGCCGGCCAGCCCGACCTTGATCCAGTCGGCGTACTTCAGCAGCTTGTCCTTCTGCTCGTCGGGCGTGCCCTGGTCGGTCGCGTTCGGCGCCGAGAGCAGCCCGCTGGCGAAGCCCTGCTCCTGCGCGCCGGCGAACGGCCCGCCGCCGCGCACAGCGTCGCGCAGCCGGTCGTTGAAGGTGCCGATACCGGTGCCGGCCATGTTGACCTGGGTCGCATTCTTGCCGCGCGCGTTGTTCGCGACCTCGCCGAAGTCCCAGCCCTCGCCGTACAGGTAGATCTGCTTGCCGTCCACGCCGTCCTTGTCGGGCGTCAGCGCGGACAGCCTGTCGCGGATCGTCTGCATGTTCGCGACCATGTGGTGGCCCATCAGGTCGAAGCGGAAGCCGTCCACCTTGTAGGCTGTCGCCCAGGTTGTCAGCGAGTCGGCCATGAGCTTCTCCATCATGGCGTGCTCGCTGGCGGTGTTCTGGCAGCACGTGCTGGTCTCGACGTCGCCGTCCTTGTTCAGCCGGTAGTAGTAGCCCGGCACGATCTTGTCCAGCACCGACTTCTCGTCCTGGCCGCTGGCGCTGGTGTGGTTGTAGACGACGTCCATCACCACGCGCAGGCCGACGCTGCCGAGCGCCTGGACCATCTCGCGGAACTCGCGGATGCGGGCCGGGCCGTCCGGGTTGGTCGCGTAGCTGCCCTCGGGCGTGGTGTAGTGGTAGGGGTCGTAGCCCCAGTTGTAGCCGTCCTTGTCGCGCAGCGGCCCGATCAGCGCCTGCTGATCGGGCGAGTCGGGCGGCAGCGCGGCCAGCTTGGCGGCGTCCGGCTCCTGGCGCTTCGCGCGGTCCTCCTCGATCGAGGCGATGTCGAAGGCCGGCAGCAGGTGCACGTGCGTGACGCCGGCCTCGGCCAGCCGCTTCAGGTGGCGCATGCCGCTCGAGTCGAGGTGGGTGAACGCCTTGAAGGTCCCGCGCTCGGCCGCGGGCACGCTCTGGTCGCTCATGCTGAAGTCGCGCACGTGCAGCTCGTACAGCACGATGTCCTCGGGCGCGGCCAGCGGCGGCTTCTTGAGCCCATCCCAGCCGTCGGGCTTCAGCTCTGCGCCGCCGAGGTCGACGATCTGGCTGCGCGTACTGTTGGTCGAGAGGCTGATCGAGTATGGGTCGCTGACCAGGTTCTTCACGATCGCGCCGAGCCGCGGGACGAACAGCTCGACCTCGTAGAGGTAGTACTTGCCGCTCCAGTCGGGCTGGCCGGCCGCGGTCCAGACGCCGCTGGCCGGGTCGGCGGTCATCGCCACGGTCGTGCTGGCGTCAGTCTGCGAGTCGTCGAACAGGTGCAGCGCGACCGAGCGCGCGGTCGGCGCCCAGACGCGCAGGGTCGGCGTGTCGCCGGCGTAGCCGACGCCGAGCGGGCCGTCGTAGTGGTACAGGTCGTCGAGCACGCCGGGGATCTGCAGGCCGGCGGCGTCGATCAGCTTGCCCTGGTCGTCGCGCACTGTGACGGCGACCTGGCCCTTCAGGATCTCGGGCAGCTTGTCGAGCGCGTCGGGCGGGAGCTTGAGCGCGGTGAAGCTGCCGAGCTGCGGGAACTTCTTGAGCGCTGCGTCGCCCGGCCCGCTCTTCGAGTAGGTCAGCGCGATCTCGGTCCCGCCGACGATGCCGGTCGGCTTCAGGTCGAGCGCGCCGCTCGGGTCGTAGAACAGCGAGTAGCGATACTTCGGCGAGCCGATCACATCCCACGAGATCGTGTCGCGCGCGACCCAGTGCGCCCTGGCCTTGCGCAGGTCGCCGCGCGGCGCGCCCTCGGCGCTGATGCTCAGGATATGGGTCTTGCTGTCGTAGCCGAAGTAGATCTCGTCGCCGTCTTGCTTCACGGTGAAAGAAATCGGCTTGCCTCCTTCTGCGCCGCCGTCGCCGTAGGTCTGGTCGAGCGTCTCGCCGATCGCGACCCGCGCGTCGTACGTGCCGGCCGGGATTCTCGTCGTCACGAGCGCCAGCGTGCCGTCCCCGTCCGGGTCCTGCAGCCACGAGCCGAGGCAGCCGGGCGCGGCGTCGCTCGCGCAGCCGATCTTGCTCTGGAAGCTGCCGATCACCGTGGCGAGCGGCGTGTTCACGCTGTCGGCGACCCAGTGGGTCGCGTGGTCGTAGCGGAAGATCACGTTGGTCGGCTCGGTCAGCTTGAGCGGGATGTTGGCGCCGCCGCGCCTGGCGTTGAGGCCGTAGTTCTCATCCCAGGTCTTGTTGAGCGCGACCTTGTACTCGTAGTCGCCGGGCGGCAGCGCGAAGCGGCCCTGCCAGACGCCGGCCTTGTCGTCGTAGGTCAGAAAGGTCTTCGCGCAGTCCGGCTGCCAGTCGCCGGGGCAGCCGAGCTTGCTCTGGATCGTGCCTGGGATCGTGACGGTGTCGGGCTTGGGCGACTCCTGCGCGGCGGCGATGCGTGCCGGCTGCGGCAGGATGGCCAGGATCAGCGCCAGCAGCGGCACGAGCGTCGCCAGCCGCCGGCCCTGGAGCGACAGAGTGGGGCGTATGTGCTTCATCCCAATCCTCCGTAGACGCCGGCATGCGGCGGTCGACCGCCTGCGGTCGGGGCTCGAAAACGGTTTAGTCCTAGCGCCAGTAGCCAGTAGCCAGTAGCCAGTATGACGAGAGCATTCCAACGCCATACGGCGACGACATATGCTCAAAAAGCTCGCTTGGAATTGCACTATTTGAGGCGCGTGGAGATCCGGCGCCGATTATAGCATAAGTAGTGTCAGAACACTCTGGAGCTGACCTACCGGCTCAGGGCTCGTGCAACGTCAGCCCTCGCCCCTTGCCCCCGCTCCCGCGCGGGAGCGGGGGGATTCTGTCGGCGTCGTGGTACTGTCGCCGGGTGCTCTCTGGGCGTGACCGCACCACGACGCCAGATCTATTCCCTAGCCTAAAAGGGGAGGGGGTAAGAGGGCGGGGCCAACCTTGACAACAATACACTCAACTTTGTATAATACCAGCCAGAGATCGTCGTGACGACGAAGACCAAGCGAGGCGCTCTGGGGCGGCGGTTATGAAGCGGCCGCCGTCGGGCGCCTTGCGCTATCGCTACAACAGGAGCCGTGCTGATGGACTATCACGACTACTATAAAACGCTTGGAGTCGAGCGGAGCGCCAGCGAGGCGGAGATCAAGAAGGCCTACCGCAAGCTGGCGCGCCAGTATCACCCAGATATCAATCCGGGCAATAAGTCGGCCGAGACGAAGTTCAAGGAGATCAACGAGGCCTACGAGGTGCTGTCCGACAAGGAGAAGCGCGAGAAGTACGACCGCTTCGGCCACGACTGGCAGCGCTACCAGCAGGGCGGCGGCGCGGGCGGCTTCGACTGGGGCAACTACGCCGGCGGGGGCAGCCCGTTCGGCGGCGGCGACTTCTCCGACTTCTTCGAGACGCTCTTTGGCGGCGGCGGCGGTGGTGGTGGCGGAGGGCGGGCCGCCGGCCGCGGCGCGAGCGGCCTGCGCATGGATGGGCAGGCGGTCGAGCAGGAGGTCGAGATCTCGCTTGAGGAGGCCTTTACCGGCACGCAGCGAACGCTGCAGTTCCACAACCCGAATGGCACGCCGCGCACGATCACCGTGAAGATCCCACCCGGCGTCGACACCGGCGGGCGCATTCGCGTCTCCGGCGAGGGCGCGCCCGGGATTGGCGGCGGGCGGCGCGGCGACCTGGTGCTGATCGTCAAGGTGCGGCCCGACGATCGCTTCCAGCGCCGCGGCGACGACCTGGAGAGCGCCGTGCAGGTCGATCTCTACACGCTGCTGCTGGGCGGCTCGGCGCGGGTGCCGATCATGGGCGGCAAGACGATCACGCTCAACGTGCCGGCCGGCACGCCCAACGGCAAGAAGTTCCGCATCAGCGGGCAGGGCATGCCGCGCCTCCGCGCGCCCGAGACGCGCGGCGACCTCTACGTCAAGCTGGAGGCGCTGCTGCCTACCAAGCTCTCGGATCGCGAGCGCGATCTGATCGAGCAGCTGCAGCGGATACGGCAGTCTTGAGAAGGCAGAAGGCAGAAGGCAGAATATCGCGTATTCTGCCTTCTGCCTTCTGCCTCCTGGCAGCTATGGACAAACAGTACTACACAATTGGGATCGCCGCCGAGCTGTGCGGCATGCACGAGCAGAGCCTGCGCATGTACGAGCGCCGCGGTCTGATCGCGCCGCGCCGCAGCGCCGGCAATATTCGTCGCTTCAGCGAGGAGGATGTCGAGCAGATCCGCTTCATCAAGCGGCTGGTCGACGACCTGGGCGTCAACCTCGCCGGCGTCGAGGTGATCATGCACATGCGCCAGCAGCTGCTCGACATGCAGCGCGAGCTGGAGATGCTCCGGGGCGAGGAAGACAAAGAGACAAGGAGACAGGGAGACAAGGAGACGAGGATAGGCTAGCCTCTCTTGGTCTCCTGGTCTCCTTGTCTTGGGGTGAGGCGCTCGAGGAAGCGCGGGTTGGCGACGGCCAGCTCCTCCTCGGCGGTGCGGCGCAGGTGCGCCAGCAGCGCGTCGCGCTCGGGCGCCTCGTCGTAATCGCCGGCGCGGATGCGCGCGCACAGGCGGGCGGACTGCGCGGCCACGGCGGCGCGCAGCTCGGCTGCTGGCGGCTCGGCCTGCGCGTCGCCCGCGAGCGCGGCCATGCGCCGCCAGGCGGCGGCCAGGTGCTCCTCGCCCACAGACAGCTCGCGCTCGACGACCGCCAGCACATTGGCGGCCACCAGGGTCTGGAAGCGCAGCCGCGGCTCGGCGATCGTCGGGATGACGTGCTGCTCGATCTGCAGCCGCGCCGCGGCGATCAGCTCGGCGGCGGTCGGGTGATCAAACACAAAGCTGCTCCTATGGGGGAGGGGTTGTAGGCGAGGGCGCAGACCGCCCCTACAACCCCTCCTCTTCGATCTGGATGAGCGAGAGAAACTCCAGCTCCATCTCGGCGGCGCGGCGGCCCAGGCTGGCGTACTCGACGCTCGGGTCGGCGCCGGAGAGGTGCCGCTGGGCCTGGGCGTGGCAGGTGGCGGCCCAGCGCAGGTTGCCCACGATCTCCCAGTAGCGCAGCGCGGCGCGGTCGATCGTATGGCCGCCGGCCGACTCGTAGGCGGCCAGGTACGGCTCCAGCTCGCCGACGCCGCCGACGCGCAGCCGGTCGGCGCCGAAGCGCCAGTCGCGCACGCAGGCCCACGCCAGGTCCTCGTGTGGGTCGCCGATGTGCGCGAACTCCCAGTCGATCACGGCGCGCAGGCCGGCCGGCCCGACCAGCAGGTTGCCGACGCGAAAGTCGCCGTGGACCAGCGTCGGCCGGGCGCAGGCGGGCGCGTGGCGCTCGGCCCAGCGCATCCCGAACTCGAGCGCCGGGCTCTCGACCGCGATCTCCCGCAGCAGCGAGCGCACGCCGGCCACGGCGTGCAGCGCCGGGGCGCGGCCGGCCGGCGGCCTTGGCAGGAAGCCCAGCGGCGCCAGGTCGATCGCGTGGATGCGGGTGAGCTGCTCGGCCATCTGCGCGGGCAGGCGGGCGCGCGCCTCGGCCAGCTCTGGGCGGCGCACCACCCTGGGGCCGATCGACTCGCCCTCGACGCGGTCCATGATCAGGAACGGCCGGCCGAGCGCCGCGCCGCCGGCGTCGAGCCAGCGCGGGCGTGGGGCCAGCACGCCGCTGGCGTAGGCGGCCTGCAGCAGCGCGAACTCCTGCGGGCGCGTCAGCGCGTCCGGGTTCATGCTGCTGGCTTGGTCCATCCGCAGCACCAGGGCGAGCTTCTCGACGCCGACCACGGCGTCGACCGACCAGGTCTCGCGCGAGGCGCCGCCCGCGATCGGCCGCATGGCCAGGATCTCGGCCGGCGCGCCGGCGGCGTCTGCCAGGAAGGCGGCCAGGCGGGCGCGGGGGTCGTCGAGAGTCGATCCGGTCATATTGGCTGTCATCCTGGAAGCAATACGTTTCAGATAACCACGAAGACAAGGTTTCGCTTGACAGCGATCCGCTTTACAGTTCGGGGGTGGGGTGTGGGGCGGCGAAGCCGCCCCACACCCCACCCCGAACTGTAAGGTTTGTAAGAACCATGTCGAAGGCGCGAAGACACGAAGATTTGGTATGAGAGGTATTGGATCCAGCTCCAAAGCCCACGCGCTAGGGGCACTGGATGACGCCCTGGGCCCACAGGCATCCGCCGCAGGCTGGGAACTCGCTGCCGAAGCAGTCCGTCTCGTTCGACTCGGACAGCTCACAGCCGCCACAGGGCGTGCATGGCGCGAACGCAAAGCTCTGGACGCGCTCGCGGTAGGCGATATAGGCAGGGTCGTTCCAGATCTCCAGCAGGCCGCGCTCGCCGACGTTGCCGAGCACGTGGCGGCGCGAGACGCGCTGGCGGTGGTGCAGGTAGCTGACATGGGTGTGCAGCAGCGGCGGGCAGGGGCCGGCGCTGCCATCCCAGCCGATCGCCATCGCGCCGCTCTCGATGAACGTGCAGACGTCGTTGGCGCCGCCCAGGTTGAAGCCGGCGAAGGTCACGTTGCAGCCGCTGCGCAGCGCCTGCACGAACGCCTCGCGAGTCAGGTCGTTCAGCTCCATCTTCGGCAGGCTGAGCCGCGGCAGCCACGGCGACGGCAGGTAGGTGATCTCGCGCAGCGTGCGCTCGTAGAGCATCTCGTCGCACAGCTCCGGCGTGTAGGGCAGCACGTTGCTCACCGAGAAGCGCGTCGCGCCCAGCCGCCGTCCGATCGCGATCACGTCGGGCAGCTCGGCGATGTTGCGCTTCATCGCCACGAAGGCGATCCCGATCTCGGGCCGCGCGCGGTGCCCGGCCGGTCGGGCGGCCCGGAAGCGCGCCAGGTTCGCCAGCACCTCGGGCAGCGCCGCGCCCAGCCGCACGTCGGCGTAGCTCTCCGGCGTCGCGCCGTCGATCGAAACCCACAGCACGTCCAGCCCGGCCGCGATCAGCCGGCGCGATCGCTCCTGGTCCAGCATGGTCCCGTTGGTGATCAGCTCCACGCTGCCGCCGAGCGCCTTGACGCGCGCCACCATCTCGATCGTGCGCGGGTGCGCCAGGGGCTCGCCCAGGCCGCCGAACATCACCGCCGGCGGCGGCGTGACGGCGCCCAGGCCCGCAAGGATGCCCGCGAAGGTGGCCTCCGACATCTGGCCCAGCGCGGCATCCCAGCTATTGCGGATGCAGGTGGTGCAGGCGAGGTTGCAGCGGTTGGTCGGCTCGACATACAGCTTGGCCAGCTGCGTGACCGGCCGGTGCAGGCGCATGTCGTTCGCGCCGGGCTCGATCCGCGCCCGCGCGCCAGGGCGCAGGCCGTAGCGCGCGGCTACCTCCGCCGGCAGGACCAACCGGCCCTCCGAGTCGACCACGGCCCATGCGGTTGACGTCTCGTTCATGATCTGCCTATTGTGGGTGGTGAGGGGGTTTGGGGAGAGCATCGCCCTCCGCCAAGCCCCGCCCCGTATCAGGCTGTTAGCCCCCGGCGCGCAGCAGCTTCGGGCGCATGCGCAGCTCCAGAAGCTCGACCGCCTCGGCGTCCCCGCGCAGCTCCAGCCGCACCTCGCCGATACGTAGCGAGCCGATCCGGATATCCTCCAGCCGCGTCAGCTGCGCCCGCCAGCCCTGGCCGGCGACTTGCCCATCCGGCTGGATCTGGCCGCCCAAGTCGACCAGGTAGTCGCGCAGCAGCCACAGTGGGATGCCGCGGATCTCGTGTGTGACCTCGACCATGGGCGGCTACCCACCCGCCACCGCCGGGAAGATGTCGATCGTGTCGCCCGGCGCGATCACCGTCTCGACCCCGTCCGGCAGGTATGGCGCGTCGCGCCCGTTGATGAACACGTGCACGTGCGAGAAGAGCTTGCCGCTCTGGTCCAGCAGCTGCGCGCGCAGCGGCGGAAAGCGCGTGACGACGGCGTCGACCAGCTCTTGCACCGAGATGCCGTGCTCCAGCTCGAACTCGACGGTGCGCCCGCCCACGATCGGGCGCAGGGTCGCGTAGAAGTTGACGTGCATAGATTCCTTTTGATGATGCGGTTACCGCATCCCGCTCGCCCTCATCGCCGCGCGGCGAGCCGCTAAATGCGTCCAGATGGGCGTTGCGCCAGCTCTCACCCCTGCCCTCTTGAGGGTCGGTTGTTTGTTTATGGCGCTGTGCTGTAGCGAGTTACCCCCGCCCCTACCCCTCTCCCGTGGTCACGGGAGAGGGGTAGGGGGTGAGGGAGGGCCGCTTGCCGCACCCATCGGCTGGAAACAGCTAGAGAATCCCAAGCTCCTGCAGCTTCGACTCCGGCACCACGCCGTTCTCCCAGCCGCGCACCTGGTAGTACTCCTCGAGCATGAGGTCGAGCTCGCAGACGTGGCCGAGCGAGCCGGGCATCGTCGAGGCCTCCTTGGTGAAGCGATCCGGCAGGTAGTCGCTGCCCTCGCGGAAGCCGGCCAGGTTGTTGTAGTAGCGCTCCAGGTTGTAGATCCGCTCGCCGATCTTGAGCACGTCGTCGGTCGTGCACGACACGCCCACGTAGGCCGCGTACTGGGCCGCGTACTCGTCCGCGCCTTCGGCGAAGGCGCTGAACTTGCACAGGTCCAGGCTGTCCGAGAAGGCGTGGATGTCCTGGAAGATCTTCACCAGCTCGCCCTTGCCCTTCCATGCCAGCGGGTCGACCTTGAGCGAGCCGAACGGCATGACGCCGAGCTCGGCCGCCGGGGTGTAGGCGCGCAGGTGGCAGGCGCCGCGGTTGCTGGTGGCGTAGCCGATGCCCATGCCCTTCAGGCCGCGCGGGTCGTAGGCCGGGATGCCCTGGCCCTTGACAGTCATCGACAGCTCGGGGTGCCCGAAGTGCTTGGCGGTCGGCTCGGCGCCCTCGGCCAGCACCGCGCCGATGCCCTCGCGGAAGGCGACCTTGCGCGCCATCTCGGTCATGCCGTAGATGTCGCCCCAGGCGAGGCCGCCGTCGCCGTTGGTGTAGCCCTTCTCGGTGGCCTCCATGTAGACCGACAGCGGGTGGCCGATCTCGATCGCGTCCATGCCGTAGTCGTTGCACAGGTCGATCATCTTAGCCACGGTGTTGATGTCGTTGTTGCCGCAGTTGGCGCCCACTGCCCAGGCCGGCTCGTACTCGACGCTCTCCATCCGCAGGCCCTTCCACGGCCCCTCCTTGATCTCGACCTCCTTCTTACAGGCGACCGGGCAGGCGTGGCAGGTCGGGTTGTCGACCAGGATGTTGTCGTTGACGAACTCGCCGCTGATCTTCTCGCCATCGGCGCCGAACGAGGTCAGCTGGCTGTTCTTGGCCGGCAGCCCGCCCATGGTGTTGGTGATGTTCATGAGCACGTTGGTGCCGTAGACCGAGAGGCCGCCCTTGCGCGGGCTGGTGATGTTCTGCTCGTCCATGATCGCGGCCAGCGCGCGCTTGTGCACCGGCTTCCAGGCCTCCGCGTCGGCGGCCTTGGTGATCTTCTTGGACGCCTTTACGACCACCGCCTTGAGCAGCTTGCTGCCGCCGACGCAGCCGGTGCCGCCGCGGCCGCTGGCGCGGTCGTTCTCGTTGACCCAACAGGCGAAGCGCACCAGGTTCTCGCCGGCCTGGCCGATCGTGATCACGGTCAGGTCCTTCTCGCCGTAGCGGTCCTTGAAGAAGCGCACCGTGTCGTGCACGCCCTTGCCCCAGACCTCCGAGGCGTCGCGGAGCTCGACCTGCCCATCCTGGACGTAGGCGTACACCGGCTTGTCGGCCTTGCCCTTGAAGGTCAGCCCGTCGAAGCCGGCCCAGCGCAGCCGCGCGGCCGACCAGCCGCCGTGGTGGCTATCGGTGACCGTGCCGGTCAGCGGCGACTTGGTGACGATCGCCATGCGGCCGCTCATGTTCGCCTCGGAGCCGGTCAGCGGGCCATTCATGAAGCAGAGCATGTTGTCGGGCGAGAGTGGCTCAACCGTGGGTCCGTTCTCGAGCAAGTAGCGTACGCCAAGGCCGCGCGCGCCGATATACTTCAGCGCCCAATCCTCCGGGATGGGCTTGTAGTCGATGGTCCCGGCCGTTAGGTCGATGTGGGCGATCCGCCCTGCGTAGCCGCCAAGAGTCATGGTTTTCTCCTTGCGTTGCAGTACTCTCGAAGAACATCGTTGCGGTGGATGTGTGCGACGGACGCCTTCACATCGTCGCTCAGCCCGATCTGCTGCCACTAGCCGTCTTACACGCGGCCTTTGGTTTCACCTTCCTTTCGACCGATCGTCCTATGGTACAGGCGTGAGCAGCGCAATCTCGTCGCTGTGTCGGCCATAGTGCAGGCGAGGCCAGGCTGCCCCGGGCCGATTGGCCGGGTTGCGTATGAGGGGCATGTGGATGAAGCGCGGGCGGCGACTGGCGAAGGGCAGCTTACGGCGCCGCTCCTCGGGTGGCTCATGCGCTAATTCGTATAGCTTGAGCACGGCGGACGGCATCGTTGCCTCCTAGCACGCAAACAGTCACATGGCGGCATATCGCCATCAGGCGCATGGACAACATTCGCGCCACCCAGGGCGCTGATATGGACAAACAACGGGATTCTTAACGGAGGATGCTCCGTTCCCATTATATCATAGGTTCTGAAGCGGAATTATTGGGGATGGATACGATTTTTTGCGGTGAAGAGATCTTTACCAATCCTGCTCTCCCGTGGCGACAGGAGAACGGGGCCGGGAGGGGGTGGGGTCAAAAAGGCGTTGCATGAGTCTTGGGTGTGGCGGGGCCGGAGGCCCCCGACGGCGAAGCCTGGGGGTTATTGTACGGTCAGCGTGCCGCTCATGCCGGTGTCGTAGTGCCCCGGCACGGTGCAGAGGAACGTGTAGGTCCCGGCCTCGGGCGTGAAGATCAGCGTCGCGCTCGCGCCGCCGCCGACCAGCCCCGCGGTGTGCGCGACGATGCGTGGGTCGGCGACGAGGTAGCCCGCGGCCTCGCCTGCCTCCGCGCCGGCCGCGTTCACATCTGCCGCCACGTCGTCGCCGCCCCGGACGAGCACCCAGTTGTGGCGCTGCACGGCGGCGTTGTTCGTGAAGGTCAGCGCGACTGTCTCGCCGGCGCTGGACTCGATCGCGGCCGGGCTGAACAGCCAGTCCTCGCCGGCGGTGCCGATCTTCAGCGCCAGCCCGGCCTGCGCGGCCGGCAGCGCCACCGGCGCGGCCGTAGGGGCCGGCGCGGCGGTCGGCTTCGGTGGTGTGGCGGTAGGCTTCAGCGGCGCGGCGGGGATAGCTGCCTCCGTGGCGGTGTGCTTCGGTCGGATGACCACCTTGGCCATGGCCTCGTCGGGCCTGGGCTGCGGCAGGCAGGCTGTCAGCAAGAACGCCAGCGCCAGCAGCGCCAGCGCGACCGCTCCGATCTTCGGCAGCCGGCGCACCACCGACCCGCAGTTCATCAGCTCGACATAAAAGCTCATCATCTATCCCTTCTCTACCTGCGTCATCATCGATGAGACGCTCGGCAGGGCGATCTCGGTCTCAGCCAACTTCGGCGCTCTACGCGGCGGCGATCACGGCTCGTCGTCTTTCTACTATCATAGCCCTATAGGCCGATCGAGCGGTATGGATTTTTTCACATGGGCCGGCGCAGATTGCGATTGTCGTCATTGTTCTTGACGATTGACAGGCTGGGCGCGCCGCGTGGTTTTGCACGCCCGCCCCCCCCGGAGGCCGAAGCCTGCGGCCACCAGTACCGACCCGTGCTATACTAGAGCGGCCGACGCGGCGACTCAACCCCTTCGCAGCGCCGCCACGCAGGGCGCTGCGCTCGAGCGGCCAGATCGCTCTTTCCGCGCAGCGCAGTAGTCCACAGATACACCCCAGGAACCATGCAATCATAGTCTGGAAACCGCGCCTATGCAAGTCTTCCCGAATCGCCGCCGGCTCTACCTGCTGCGCCACGGCGAGGTCAACTATGTCGAGCAGGGCCGCCATGTGCCGCCCGACCACGTCCACCTGAACGAAGCGGGCCGCGCTCAAGCCCGCGCCGCCGCCCAGGCGCTCGCCGACGTGTCGCTCGACCGCGCGGTGGTCAGCGGGCTGGCGCGCACCGTCGAGACGGCGCAGATCGTGCTCGGCGCGCGCGACGTGCCGATCGAGACCGTGCCGGCGCTGAGCGAGATCCGCGGAGGCCGGATCGCCCACCTTCCGCCGGCCGAGCTGCGCAGCACCTTCGTCGACGCGCTGACGCGCCGGCTGAGCCCGACCGATACGTTCCTGCTCGGCGAGACCTTCGGCGACTTCCGCGACCGGGTGCTGCCGGCCTTCCGCGAGCTGATCGCCGACACTGCCTGGGGAACGATGCTGCTGGTGCTGCACGGCGGCGTCAACCGCATCATTCTCGCCGATGTGCTCGGCCTCGAATTGCACGGCCTGGGCCATTTCGAGCAGGACGCCGGCTGCATCAACCTGATCGACTTCGACGAGCGCGGCTACGGCATCGTCCGGGCCGTCAACTACACGCCCTACAACCCGCTCAAGGCCGGCCTGTCGCTGACGACGATGGAGCGCTACTTCCTGGAGTTTCCGCCCACGGAGGAATAAAGGAGCTGACGATGGACTTCTCTCCCTCCCCGCGCGCCGCCGAGCTGGCCGAGCGCGTCAAGGCATTCGTTCGCGACGAGGTGATCCCGCTCGAGTCGCAGCCACCGCACCCGGATGGTCTCTCCCCTGAAGCGCTGGCGGAGCTGCGCGCGCGCGCCCGCGCCGCCGGCGTCTACGGGCCGCAGCTGCCGGTCGAGTACGGCGGGCTCGGGCTCGACCTGCTGGAGTGCAGCCCCGTATTCGAGGCGGCCGGGCGCAGCCTGCTCGGCCCGCTGGCGCTCAACTGCAGCGCGCCCGACGAGGGCAACATCCACCTGCTGCACCTGGTCGGCAGCCCGGCGCAGCAGGATCGCTACCTGCGGCCGCTGGCCGAGGGGCGCGTCCGCTCGTGCTTCGCGATGACCGAGCCCGCGCCGGGGGCCGGCGCCGACCCGACCATGATCAAGACGCGCGCCGAGCGGCGCGGCGACCGCTGGGTGATCGACGGGCACAAGTGGTATGCCACCGGCGCCGATGGCGCGGCGTTCTTCATCGTGATGGCGCGCACCAACCCCGACGTCCCGGCCGCCGAGGGCTGCACGCTGTTCCTGGTCGACGCCGGCGCGCTCGGCATGCGGCTGGCGCGCCGCGTCGAGGGGCTGACGGTCGCGACGCCGGGCGGGCACGGCGAGCTGTTCTTCGAGGGGTGTGAGGTGCCGGACGATGCCATCCTCGGCGAGGTTGGCAAGGGCTTCCGGCTGACCCAGCTGCGGCTCGGGCCGGCGCGCCTGACCCACTGCATGCGCTGGACTGGCGTGGCGCAGCGCGCGCTCGAAATCGCGGCCACGCGGGCGATCGAGCGCGAGGCGTTCGGGGCGCAGCTCGCCCGCCACGAGGCGATCCAGTGGATGCTGGCCGACTCGGAGATCGATCTGCACGCCGGGCGCCTGATGATCCTGCAGGCGGCCTGGCTGCTGGCGCAGGGCCAGGAGGCCCGCCGCGAGACGGCGATGTGCAAGGTGTTCGTCTCCGAGGCGATCAACCGCGTGATCGACCGCGCGCTGCAGATCTGCGGCTCGCTCGGCATCTCGGGCGACACGCCGCTGGCCGACTTCTACCGCGAGGCGCGCGCCTTCCGGATCTACGACGGCCCCTCCGAGGTGCACCGCATGGTGATCGCGCGCGGGATGCTCAGGCAGCTCACAGGCCGCAGGCTGGCGCGGTGAGCGCGTGACAAGGATCCCTGGTGGGGCTTGGGTGCGATGACAAGGAGACAAGGAGACAAGGAGACAAGGAGACAAGGAGGCAAGGAGACAAGGATGCAAGGAGACAAGGTGACGTTCAGCGCTCAACGCTCGGTCTTCATCCTTCATCCTTCATCCTTCCCTCGGTCAGCTCGTCGTAGACCGCGCGGACCTGGGCGTAGATCCGGTCCCAGGTCAGCTCGCGCAGCACCTTGGCCTGGCCCGTCGCCCCGAGCCGCTGGGCCAGGGTGCGGTCGCGCAGCAGCCGGCCGATCGCTCCGGCGATCGCGTCCACGTCGCCGAAGGGTGTGAGCAGCCCGTCGCGGCCGTCGTCGATCACGTCCGGCACGCCGCCGGCCCGCGCGCCGACCACCGGCACGCCGTAGCACCAGGCCTCCAGGTAGGTGATGCCGAACGAGTCGGTGCGCGAGGGCATCGCGAACACGTCGGCGGCGGCCAGCGCGTCGCGCTTGACGTCGTCCGGCGCGTAGGGCAGCAGCCGGATGCGCGCCCTGGCGTCGGCGGGCAGCTGCTCGTAGAACTTGGTGAAGTGCGCCAGCGGCGCGCCGATCAGCGCCAGGGTCGCGTCCGAGCCCTGCGCCCACAGCCGGCGCAGCGCCTCGACGGTGTGGACGGCGCCCTTGTCGTAGGCCAGCGCGCCGATGTACAGCACCAGCGGCCCGGCGACGCCGTGCTCCGCGCGGAAGCGCGCGCCGTCGCCCCCCGCGATCTCGGCCGGGTCCACCCCCACGCCGATCCGCCGCATCGCCGCGCGCGGGACGCCGCGCGCCGCCAGCGCGTCGGCCTCCAGCCCGGTCATCGTGATCACGCGGTCGCTGCGGCGCAGCAGCTCGACCTGGTGGCGCATGCTGTAGTAGCGCAGGATCGTGCTGTCGCCCGGCGCCCCGAGGTGGACGAACGGCGTGCAGACGAACGGGACCCTGCGCTGGCGGGCGAACGCGTAGGCCGGCAGCACCGCGAAGTCGAGTGTGATGTTGGTGGCGTGGACCAGGTCGAACCGCTCGCCGCTGGCGAAGAAGTGCGTCAGGCCCGGCAGCCGCGGCGTGATCGCCGCCATCCGGCGCAGCAGCGGCTCGCTGCCGGGCACGCGCGACAGCTCGACCATCAGCCGGCGCACGATCGGGTAGACGATCGGCGGGCCGGGGGCTCGCTGCACCGGCAGCCGCACGATCCGCACGCCGCCGTGGACCTCCTCCGGCAGCTCGACGCGGCGGCGCGCCGGGTTCCAGAGGTACTCCAGGTCGTAGGCGTCGGTGGCGAGCACCGTCACCCGGTGGCCCTCGCGCGCCAGCCGCTCGCCGACCTCCGCGAAGTAGCGGCCCGCGCCCGTCGCGACCGGGTAGTAGAGCTGGACGATGTGTAGGAAGTGCATTGGCCCTATCCCGCCGACGGGTACCCGTCGCGCCACAGCCCGTAGGTGGTGATGCCGTGCTGGCGCGGCAGCCCCAGGTCGGCCGGGGTCGGCTCGGTGATGATCAGCGCGACGCTCAGGCCGCGCCGCCGCAGCGGCAGCAGCTGCGCGACAAGATCCGGCCCGCGCTGGCCGGTGATGATGACGACGGTGCTGCCCCAGCCGAGGCCGGCGGCGGCGTGCGCGGTCAGCGCGGGCAGGCTTCCCTCGGCCGCCGGCTCCAGCCGGCCGAGCGTTCCCAGCACGCTGATCAGGTGCGCCCGCCCCGGCCCGACCGGCACTGTGGCGGCGGGCTGGCTGGTCGCGCCATCTCGCCCGGTCGTGCACAGGCCGATCGGCTGGCGGCGCGCGGCCAGGTGCGCCGCGATCGAGGCGGCGGCGACCAGCGCGCGCTCCATCGTATCGTAGGCGTAGCGGCCGCCGTACTCCTGGCGCGAGAACGCCAGGGCGATCAGCGTCTCGAGCGCGATCGCCGGCTGGTAGCGGCGCACCTGCGGGCTGCCGGCGTGCGCGGTCGTCTTCCAGTCGATCCGGCGCACTCCGTCCGCCGCCTGGTAGGGCCGCACCCCGGTCGGCCGCGCCGGGTCGCTGAACAGCCGCTGCGATGTGGCCAGCGTGCCGTAGGGCAGGGCGGCCGGCAGGCCCAGCTCGGCCAGCGGCAGCGTCGGCGGGTAGATCGTCAGCCCCTGCTGCTCCTGGCCGAACAGGGTGCGCTCGTCGAGCCCGAGCACGTCGCCGGTGCCGAGCGAGAGCGGGCCGAGCCGGTAGTAGCCGCGCCGGTTGCCGATCAGCGTGTAGGTCAGCACGCGGCGCTCGCCCGCGCCGAGCGACAGCACCTCGCGGATCGTCGGCGGGTTGTGCAGCGCCGCCGGCACGCTCTCGGCCAGGGTCAGCCAGGGCAGCGGCAGCAGGCCGTCGTTGTGCAGCTCGACCTCCACGGTGGTCTGCTCGCCGGGGAAGGCCGCCGCCGGCGCGCGCCGGCGCCAGTGCAGCTGGCGGACGCCGCGGCGCAGCCAGAACCGCGCGAGCACCTGCAGGCCGACCACGACGTACAGCAGGTAGAAGAACAGCTCGCTGCG
This sequence comes from Candidatus Ribeiella danica, assembly GCA_016717335.1. Taxonomy (GTDB): domain Bacteria; phylum Chloroflexota; class Chloroflexia; order Chloroflexales; family Roseiflexaceae; genus Ribeiella; species Ribeiella danica. The sequence goes on along the minus strand of JADKFS010000018.1, from coordinate 126,572 downwards.
CAGCACGGCCGCGACGAGAAACAGCAGCAGCATGAGCCAGAAGAGTTCGTTCACGATAGTTTTGAGTTTTAAGTTTTGAGTTGCGGTTTGGGAAACTCAAAACTCAAAGTTGAGAACTTCTAACTGGTCTCTCCTAGATCCAGCGTCGTCTCGGCCAGCACGCTCTCGAGCACCGAGCTGGCGGTGCGGCCGCGCAGGGCGCTCTCGGGGCGCAGCAGCAGCCGGTGGCGCCAGACCGGCTGGACCAGCGCCTTCACGTCGTCGGGGATGGCGTAGTCGCGCCCGGCCAGCGCCGCGTAGGCCTGCGCGGCGCGAAACAGCGCGAATGTCGCGCGCGGGCTCGCGCCGAGCGCCAGGTCGGGGTGGCGCCGCGTGGCGTGCGCGAGCCGGATGAGATAGTCGCGCAGCGAGTCCTCGACGTGGATCGCCCAGATCAGCTGCTGCAGCTCCGACAGCCGGCCCCCGTCGACCACCTGGCCGATCGCGCCGATCGGGTGGGCGCCCTCCAGCGCGCGCAGCATCCGCGCCTCCTCCTCGGGCGTCGGGTAGCCCAGCGCGACCTCGATCATGAAGCGGTCGAGCTGGGCCTCGGGCAGCGGGAAGGTGCCCTCGAACTCGACCGGGTTCTGCGTCGCCAGCACCAGGAACGGCTGCTCGAGCGCCCGCGTCACGCCGTCGACGGTCACCTGGCCCTCGCCCATCGCCTCCAGCAGCGCGCTCTGGGTGCGCGGCGTGGCGCGGTTGATCTCGTCGGTCAGCAGAATGTTGGTGAAGATTGGCCCGGGCTGGAAGCTGAACGCGCCCTCGTTCTGACGGTAGACCGAGACGCCGAGCACGTCGTTGGGCAGCAGGTCGGGCGTGCACTGCAGCCGCCGGAAGCTCAGCCCCAGCGAGATCGCCAGCGCCCGCGCCATCATCGTCTTGCCGACCCCGGGCACATCCTCCAGGAGCGCGTGTCCGCCGCACAGCAGCGCCACCAGCAACAGGTCGAGCGCCTGGGACTTGCCGACGATCACGCGCGCGACGTTCTCGCGCACGCGCTCGGCGAAGCTCTGAATATCTTCGATCGGAGTCGGCACACCAACCTCCGTTGCTGTAAGCGGACGCGGGCCATTATAGGGGCGCGCGCGCGCTTTGACAAGCCGCGAAAGCGCGGTAGAGTGGTCGGCAGTCCCGAGACTGTGTGGAGATCTCAGCGCAGCGGATAGCCCCCGCGACTGGTGTGTGACGTAGCTTTTTGCGTGGCTGCCGGCATCCCGCACGCCGACGGGCTGAAGCCCCCGGCTACCTGGCACAAAGCCCGCTGCGCGGGCTGATCAGGCCACTGCAAAACTATACGTCACCCCCGCCACTCGTGTGGCCCGGCCGCGCTTGCGCCATCTGATACACTTAGGCTATCAACAGATCCACTCTCGTTCACAGATCGCGCGTCTATGGCGGCCCAATACACGTCGCGTTAAATCGCTGGCGGGCTCGCTTGACGGAGGACCGACGAAGGGAGACGAATCGCGCCGTAGTTCGTCGTTGGCCTTCCGTCCAAAACTACGCAGGCCGCGCCACCGAGCTGTGCGAGTGGCGCGGCAGGCGCTAAACCTGCCCCTTCCGCGCGTTCTCTACAGTAGCACCGGATCTGAAGCATTCAGGCGCAGCCGACTATGACCACCTCTGAAGACATCGAGGCGCAGCAGAACATCCTGGCGACCTACCGCCGCACCCTGGCGCTCTACCTGGTCCAGCAGGCCGCGCAGGGTGGGTTGGCCTATGTCGTGCCGGCGGTGGCGAATGGCATCGTCGACGCGCGTGCCGAGATCCAGCGCAGCAAAGAGACCCTGCGCGCTTGGGGCGTCGCCGTCGAGGATCACCCCGACGACGGCTCCGCGGCGGATGCGGCGCCCGCGGCCACGGCCGCCCGCGTGGGCGCGGGGCTGCAGGCGCTGTCCGACCTGCTGCACATGCCGGGCGCGCGCTCGGCCGTGGCGGTCTACCAGGCCAGCTTCCAGGTGGCCTGCCGCCAGATCGAGGCGCTGGGCGTCTACAAGAAGCTGCACGACCTGTTCCAGCAGCTCGACGACCGCTACACGATCGTCGTGCGCTTCAGCAAGAGCCTGCCCGCCAACCAGGCCGCCTGGGAGGACGTGGAGCGCGACGAGCCGGAGCTGTACGTCGCCGCCGACCTGCTGCTGGCCCAGGCCGCCGGCCCCGCGCTGGCCGGCGAGTCGGCCCTCTGGGCGCAGAAGCTCGGCCGGGCCCAGCGCGAGTTGCGCGCCGCGCTGGAGGTATGCGCGGCCGATCGGCTCAAAGATGCGCTGGCGCTGCTCAAGGATGTGATCGACCGCCAGCTCTCGCGCACCAACACCCGCCTGGTCGCCGCCGCCGACGCGCTCGATCTGGCCACGCTGGTCGGCGCGCTGCGCACGGTCTGCGACCAGCTCGCCCGGATCGCGCGCGATCCGGGCGCGGCAGGCCGGCTCGACGACTTCCGCCGCGGCGTCGACGCGCTGGCCGAGCTCGACCGCCGGCTGACCACCGCGGTCGGCCTGCATACCGCCTTCCAGGAGATCGACGACGAGCTGCGGCTGATCGAGGGGCTGCTCGAGCAGGAGCCCGGCGGCCTGGCGGAGACCTGGCAGGATCTCGCCCCGCTGCGGCGCGCGATCTGCGAGAGCAACCCGGCCGAGTGGGCCGCGAAGCTGACCAGGCTGGCCGCCGACCTGGAGGTGGCCCTGGCCGCCGCCGATGTGCTGCGCCTGCGGCGCAGCTTTGGGCGCTACCGCAGCCAGGCGGTCCAGAGCTTCAACCAGGTCGACCACGATCTCATGTCGCTGTGCGCCGAGCTGCAGCAGGTTGGCGCGCCGCTCGACCAGGTGCTGAGGGTGCTCGAATGAACGACCAGATCGCTCCCCCGCTCGCCGACGAGGCCGCCTTCGCGTCGCTGGCCGCGCTGAAGGCCGCCCACGCCGATCTGCTGCAGCGCCGCCGCGCCGGCCCCGAGACGCCCGCGCTGCTGGACGATATCGCCACGCTGGTGCGGCGCGGCCAGGGCACCGGCGTGCTGCTGGACGACGACGACGAGCGCGCGGCCGCCCAGAGCCTGCTGAACTACTGGGCCAACATCCTCTACCGCGCCGGCCGCGAGCCGCCCGACGCCACGCTGGCCGAGTTCGACCCGCGCCTGGCCCCCAAGCTGCCCGACGAGCTCTGCCCGTACCTGGGCCTGGAGGCCTTCCGCGAAAACAACCACGACCTGTTCTTCGGCCGCCAGCAGCTGGTCGACGAGCTGGTCGAGCGGCTCAAGACCCACCGCCTGCTGGCCGTCGTCGGCTCGTCCGGCAGCGGCAAGTCGTCGCTGGTGCGCGCCGGGCTCATCCCGGCGCTGCGCTCCGGCGCCCTGCCCGGCAGCGCCGGCTGGCGCTACTGCCCGACGATCGTGCCGGGCTCGGAGCCGCTGGCGACCCTGGAGCGCGCGCTCCGGGCGGCCGCTCTGGCCGCTCCCGCCGACGGCGCGCCCGACCCGCAGGCCCCGCTGGTGCTGGTGATCGACCAGTTCGAGGAGCTGTTCACGCTGTGCGCCGACGAGCGCGAGCGCGAGGCGTTCGCCGGTCGCCTGTTGGAGCTGGCCGAATCGCCCGGCCCGCGCCACACCGTCATCCTGACGATGCGCAGCGACTTCGAGGAGAATGTCGCCAAGCTGCCGGCGCTGCGGGAGCGCTTCGACCAGGCGCGCGTGCAGGTCACCGCGCTGGGCGCGAGCGAGCTGCGCGCGGCGATCGAGGAGCCGGCCCGCCGGGTCGGGCTGAAGTTCGAGGCCGGCATCGTCGACGAGCTGGTGCGCGATATTCTGGGCGAGCGGGTCGGCCTGCCGCTGCTGCAGTTCACCCTGCTGAAGCTGTGGGAGCAGCGCGACCGCAACCGCGTGACATGGGAGAGCTACCGGCGGGTCGGCAGCGCGCGCGAGGCGCTGGCCCGCAGCGCCGACGCGTTCTACCGCGGGCTGCTGCCCGAGGAGCAGGTCACCGCCAAGCGCATCCTGCTGCGCATGGTCCGCCCCGGCGCCGGGCTTGAGGTGACCAGCAACCGCATCCGGCGCGAGACGCTGTACGCCGCCGGCGAGGCGCGCGACCGGGTCGACCGCGTGCTCGACAAGCTGATCGCGGCGCGGCTGGTGCGCCTGTGCGAGGGCGAGACGCCTGGCGACGTGCAGGTCGAGGTCGCGCACGAGGCGCTGATCCGCAACTGGCCGCGGCTGGTCGACTGGCTGGAGCAGGAGCGCGAGTCATTGCGGCGGCGCCTGCGCCTGACCGAGGCCGCCGAGCAGTGGCAGGCGCTCGATCGCGACCCGGCCGCGCTGCTGCGCGGGACCGTGCTCGAAGAGGCCCGCGGCTACGACGACCTCAGCCCGCTGGAGGCCGCGTTCGTCGAGGCCGGCCAGGCCGCCCAGGACGCGGCCGAGCGCGAGCGCGAGGCCGCGCGCCGGCGCCAGCTGCGCTACACGCGGCGGATCGCCGCGGCGCTGGCGGTGCTGCTGATCCTGGCGGTCGTGGCGACGATCAGCACGCTGCGCCTGCAGACGCAGACCGCGGAGAGCGCGTCCAATGCCGGCACGCAGGCCGCCGTCGCCAATACCGCAAAGGCCGCCGCAATTATCGCCAAGAATGCCGCCGAGGACGCTCGCGCCACCGCGGTGGTGGCCCAGGCGCACGCCGACGCCGCGCGCGAGGCCCAGCTGCTGGCCTTCCAGGCGCTGTCCGCGCCCGACCCCGAGCTGGGGTTGCTGCTGGCAATCGCCGCCGCCAAGCGCAGCCCCGGCAGCCTGGTCGAGGACGCGCTGCGCCAGGCGATCCAGAACTCGCACATCCGCCTGCGCATGGCGCCCAACGCCGGCCCGCTCACCAGCGCGCTCTGGAGCCCCGACCAGCGGCGGATCCTGACGATCGGCCGCGATCGCTTCTTGCGGGTCTGGGATGCCAGCACCGGCCAGCTGCAGCTGACGCTCTGCTGCCACGAGCAGGACGGGCAGGTCGACTCGTCCGCGCTGGTCGAGGCGTCCTGGAGCCCCGACAGCCAGCGCATCCTCACGCTCAGCGAGGATGGCAGCGCGCGGGTCTGGTTAGCCAAGACCGGCGAGCCGCTGCGTATGCCGGGCGAGCAGCCGGGCCCGATCGCCCACGCCGCGTGGCGGCCGGGCGGCGAGCAGATCCTCCTGGCCACCGAGCAGGGCGCGCGGATCTGGGACGTGGCCGGCGGACAGCCGCCGCGCGCGCTGGGCGACGAGACCACCCCGGCGGTCGTCGCGGTCTGGCGGCCCGACGGCGCGCAGGCGCTCACGGTCGACGCCGCCGGGAACGCCGCGATCTGGGATGCGGCGAGCGGCGCGCGCCTGGCCGGGTTCGACGCGATGCCCGGCCGGTTCGACCAGGCCCAGGCGGCGAGCTGGAGCCCGGATGGCCAGCGCCTGCTGACGGCAGGCGTGGACGGGGCGATCCGCTACTGGGATGTCTCGGGCGCGCTGCTCGGCACGCTGGACGATTCGAGCGGCTTCGTAGCCGTCAGCCGGGCCGGCCGCCCCCTGAATCCGATCAACCTCAGCCCGAGCTTCAGCCCCGACGGGCAGCGTGTCGTCGCGGCCGGGGCCGACGGCGTGGCTCGAATCTGGAGCGTGGCTACCGCTACCGCCGGTGGCTCACTTGAGCCGGAGCTAAAGTTGACGGGTCACACCGGCCCGATCGCCGGCGCGAGCTGGAGCGCCGACGGCCGGCGGATCGTGACCGGCTCCGCCGACAAGACCGCGCGGGTCTGGGATGCCGCGAGCGGCAATGAGCTGCTGGCGCTGCGCGGGCACACCGGCGGCGTGAGCAGCGCGGCCTGGAGCCCGGACGACCAGCGTATCCTGACCGCCAGCGACGACGGCAGCGCGCGGGTCTGGTCGGCCAACCTTGGCGAGGAGCGGCTGGTGCAGCGCGGCCCGGCCAACACTATCGTCGCCGCGGCGTTCTCGCACGACCGTGACACGCTGGCCTGGGGCGGCTTCGACGGCACGATCTGGCTCTGGCGCGTGAGCGACGGCAAGCTGCTGCTGCAGCTTGAGCGCCACTCCGGCCCGGTGCGCAGCCTGGCGTTTTCGTCCGACAGCCAGTTTCTCGCCTCGGGCGGCGGGGACGGCAAGGCGATCGTGTGGCGGGTCGCCGACGGCGCGCTGGTTCGAGAGTTTCAGGTTGCGCAGCCGGTCGGCGGCCTCCCGATTGGGGTCAACGCAGTCGCCTTCGCGCCGGACTTGCAGCTAGTGGCCACGGTTTCGGCGGAGGGCGCGCTGCGGCTGTGGCGCGTAGACGACGGCAGGTCGATCGCCGAGCAGCCGGGGCGCGCGGCGAGCATCGCCTTCAGCCCCGACGGCAAGCTCATGGCGGTCGGCGGCATGTCCGGCGGGATCACTTTTCACGACCCGACCAGCCTGGCGCTTTTGCCTGGGGCGCTCTCCGGCCCTGTCGGCGCCCTGTCGAGCCTGGCCTTCAGCGCCGATGGCGCCACCCTCGCCGGCGGCGGCGAGGATGCGGCGATCGCAGTCTGGGATGTCGCCGGCCGCAAGGCGCGCGGCGACCGGCTGGTCGGCCACGCCGGCGCGATCAGCGGCCTGGTCTGGAGCGACGACGGCGCCCGGCTGCTCAGCTCCAGCGCCGACGGCACCGCGCGCGTCTGGAGCGTCGCCGGGCGCGAGCAGCTCTCGGTGCTGCGGGGCGGCAGCGCCGGGATCGCCGCCGCGGCCTGGGACTCGCGCGAGGAGCGAATCATGGCCGCCGGGCTCGACGGCGAGCTGCGCCTGTACGCCGCCTCGCTGGACGATCTGATCGCGCTGGCGCAGACGCGCACGACCCGCCAGCTCGACCCGCAGGAACTGAGCCGCGCGCTCGGCGGCGCGCTCTCGCCCGGCACCAGCCCAACCAGCCTGCCGGCCTCCGCAACCGCCGGGCCGCCACCCCAGGTCACCAAAGAGCCTGTCGCGACCGTGGCCCCAGGCGCGATCGAGACGCCGGCGCCGCTCCCGAGCTGGGCGCAGGTGCTGCAGCTCAAGCATCCCTCCGGCGTGCGAGGGGCGGCCTTCTCGCCCGATGGCAAGCTGATCGCGACGGCCTCGGAGGATGGGCGGGTGCGGCTGTGGAGCGCCGCCGACGGCTCGCTGACGAGCACGCTGGTCGGCCATACCGACGTGGTTGGCGCGGTGGCGTTCTCGCCCGACGGCCGGCTGCTCGCCTCGGCGTCGGACGACAACACGGCGCGCCTGTGGGACGTGGCGACCGGCCAGGAGCTGCGGGTCTTGGCAGGGCACAGCGCGCAGGTCTGGGCGGTGGCGTTCTCGCCCGACGGCCAGGTACTGGCAACCGGGTCGAACGACAACACCGTGCGGCTGTGGAGCCTGGCCGACGGCACGGCGCTGCATACCCTGAAGGGGCACACGGTCGGAGTGTGGAGCGTGGCGTTCTCGCCCGACGGCGCCACTTTGGCCTCGGTCGCCTCGGACAACCCGGCCCTGAAGGAGACCGACGTGCGGCTGTGGAGCGTGGGCGACGGCCAGCCGCTCGGCGTGCTGTCCGGCCACACGCGCGGCGTGCTATGCGTGGCCTTCTCGCCCGACGGGGCGACCCTGGCCTCGGGCTCGGTCGACCGCACGATCGTCCTGTGGGATGTCGCGGCGCGGCAGAGCGTGCGGGTGCTGCAGGGGCACGACGACAACGTCTACTCGGTCGCGTTCGCGCCGGATGGCCGCACGCTGGCCTCGGGCTCGCTCGACAACACCGTGCGGCTCTGGAGTGTGGCCAGCGGCGCGCAGCTGCAGCTGCTGCGCGGGCACGCCGGGCGGGTCTGGAGCGTCGCCTTCGCGCCCGACGGCAAGACCGTCGCCTCGGCCAGCGCCGACGGCACCGTGCGGCTGTGGCGGGCGCGCTAGGGCTAGTACAACGTAGTCAGTAGTCGGTAGTCAGTACGACGAGGGCATGCCAAAGCAATAGATGCCCGAAAGCTCCCTTAGAATTGCGCTAGTACAAGGTTCCGGACGTTCGTGTCGGGTTTGGGCTGCCACGATCGGTTCTGCGGTTCTGTGGTTCTGTGGCCACGGAACTGCAGAACCACAGAACCGCAGAACCAACTGGCGACAACCAGCAACGAACTTCTGGAAAGCTGTACTAGGACCAGGCGTAGGGGCGTTCAATTGAACGCCCCTACACGCTCTTCCGCACAGGGGGCTGAGCATTGGCGGGGCAAAGCGCCTGCTGGGGCGCCTACGCGCCCGGCGCGGATGGCGGCCCCTGCCGGGGGTGGCGTATCACCTGCGCCTGTTCGCCGTAGCCAAGCGCGCGGTCGTGGCCGGCGCCGGAGTCGCGGGTCATGAACTCGGCGATCACCGTGTTGAACGCGCCCGGGCAATCCCACATCGGGTTGTGGCCGGCGCCCTTGATTACCACCAGCTCGTCGTAGCGCAGGTGCTGGCTCAGCCGCCTGCCGACCTCCAGCGGGATGATCGCGTCCCGCTCGCCCCACACCACCAGCGTCGGCGCGCCGATGCGCTCCAGCTTGGGGCGCAGGTCGGTCACCAGCAGCTCGTTGGCGGCCTTCCAGATCGTGCCGATCCCGGCGCGCAGCGCGTCGCCGAACAGGATCGGCATGAAGCTCAGCGGAATCTGGCGGGCCTCGCGCAGCATGCTCAGCGAGTGATCGACATAGCTCTGCTCGAACGGCAGCACCGCCGCGTCGACCAGCACCAGCCGCTCGACCTGCTCGGGGTGGTCGGCGGCCAGCTCCGAGGCGATGAAGCCGCCCATCGAGTGGCCGGCCACGCTGGCCCGCTCGACGCCGATTCGCTTCATCCAGCGCGCCAGGTAGTCGGCCGACTCCTGCAGCACGAACGGGTGGCCGTTGCGGCTCTCGCCAAAGCCGACCAGGTCGACCACGTAGACGCGGAACTGGCGCGCTAGCGCCTCGATGTTTCTGGCCCACCAGCGGCATGAGCCCGAGAGTCCGTGGATGAGCACCAGCGGCTTGCCCGCGCCGGCGACCTGGTAGTGGATGTCGACCGGGCCGATCTGCGCGCGCCTGTGCTGAACTGTCGATCTGTGTCTGCTTCGCATGGCTCCTCTGCGCCCGTGCCGGCCCGTCAATCGGAACCGGCAGCACGTCGACGTGCGGCGCCACTCCTTCCTCTTACACGCTGCCCTGGCGGCTCGCGGCCGCCGTCATAAGCGCGCCTGGATGCAACTGGCGTGCCAGGATTGCGCCTTCCAGAGGGTAATGCGCGCTCTATTCGCCGCGCTCCGCCCACGCGCGAAATCGATGCTTGACACTGACAAGCCAGTGGGCTATAATTCACGAGATTTAGGTATAGCTAAATAATAGATTTGCTGTAACTTATAGTCTCCCTGCCCTGTCGGGAGAGTCGTGCTATCCCCCACACCCCCCGACCCCCGCTCCCCGCGGGGAGCGGGGGTCGGGGGGTGTGGGTGTGGCGCGGCGGCTTTGCCGCCGCGCCACACCCACGAAAAAGAAACCCCCTCCCTGGCAGGGGAGGGGCAGGGGTGGGGTTTGTAACTATGGGATGACTCATACAAGAAACCCCGCTCCCCTGCCAGGGGAGCGGGGTCAGCAGAGCCCCGCGCAGCGGCCTCCATCGGAAGTCGCATGCGCTCTCAACCTAAAAGCCGATCGCAGCTCTGTCGAAATATGCCCTGGCGATCGTGCAACCGCCCGTTGGTATTTGGCGTCGAACGGGCGATACTATCGGAAGTCAATTTGTGATTGCTGAGGAGCGTGGAACTATGGCGACGATTGCGACACCACGTAGACGAGCGCGCTTGAGCAGGAAGTGGCTGATCGGCGTCGGGCTGGTCGCAGTGCTGCTCGTGGCCGGCGTGCTGCTCATAGGTCGTATGGGCGCGCAGACCGGCGCGGCGGCGACCCCCGGCTGGACGACCGCCGCCGCGACGACGGGCGCGATCGATGCGTCTGTCAGCGCGACGGGCAACGTCGAGGCGCGCGCCCAGGCCGAGCTGCGCTTCGCGGCCGATGGCCTGGTGACCGAGATTCTGGTCAAGCCCGGCGATAAGCTCCAGGCCGGGCAGCCGCTGGCGCGCCTGGACGCGGTCGACTTCCAGCTGAAGGTCGACCAGGCCCGCGCCGACCTGACGCAGGCCCAGGCCGACAACCAGAAGCTGCTCGACAAGGCCACGCCGCAGGAGATCGCCGAGGCGCGGGCGCGCGTGGCCCAGGCGCAGGGCCAGGTGGCCCAGGCGCGCGGCCAGGTCACCCCGGCCGACATCGCGGCGGCGCGCGCGCGGCTCGTCAAGGCGCAGGATCGCCTGGGCCGGCTGCAGAGCGGCGCGCCCGACAGCGGCGACGCCGACGTCTCGCAGGCGCAGGCCGGCCTCGATCAGGCCCGTGTCGAGCTGGCCGGCGTCAAGGAGCGCGCGCGCTTGGACATGGAGACCGCCGCCAACACGCTGCGCACCCGCCAGGACGACTACACCCGGATCTACTGGGATAACCGCAAGCTTGAGGGCACGCTGGCCAAGTTCGGCAAGAAGCTGCCCCAGGAGAGCAAGGACCAGGAGTCCGCCGCGCTGCGCGATGTCAAGGAGGCCGAGGCGACGCTGACCAAGGCCCAGATCGCCTACGAGGACGCCAAGAAGAATGAGATCACCACGCTGCAGCAGCGCGAGGCCGACGTGCGCAAGGCCCAGAGCGGCCAGGGCGACGACCTGATCCAGGCCCAGGCCGAGGTCGCCAGCGCGCAGGCCGAGCTGGACAAGCTGACCGGCGCCAGCCAGGCCGGCAACGTCGCCGCGGCCCAGGGCGGCCTGGCGATGGCCCAGGCCCAGCTCGACAAGCTCACCTCCGACCCCAGCGCCAGCGAGCTGGCCCGCTCGCAGGCCGGCGTGGCGCGCGCCGAGGCCGCGCTCAAGCAGGCCCAGCGCGCGCTCGACCAGGCCACCCTGGCGGCGCCCTTCGCCGCGACCGTGGCGCGGATCGACCTGCGCGTCGGCGAGCGCGCCGGCCAGAACGGCGTGATCGCGATCGCCGACCTGAGCAGCTTCCACATCGACGTGCCGGTGGACGAGCTGGACGTCGCCCAGGTGGCCGCCGGCCAGCCGGTCAAGATCGCGCTCGACGCGCTGCCCGGCAAAGACCTGAGCGGCACGGTCTCGGCCGTCGACCCGCTCGCGACCCGCAGCGACAAGGGCACCAACACCTACAAGGTCACGGTGACGATCGCCTCGGCCGACGCGGGGATCAAGCCGGGCATGACCGCCGTCGCGCAGATCGTGACGCAGAGCAAGCCGAACGCCGTGCTGGTGCCGCGCCGCGCGGTCCAGTCCGAGAACGGCCAGAGCTTCGTGCTGGTGCCCAAAGCGGGCCAGCCCGACAGCAGCGGCACGCCGGCGAGCGAGCGCCGCCCCGTGACGCTGGGCCTGAGCAACAGCGAGCTGGTCGAGGTGACCGGCGGGCTGCGGGCCGGCGAGCAGGTGCTGGTCAAAGACGTCGTCAGCACGGTCAATCCGAATCAGAATAGCTAAGCTGCCTCCCTGGGGAGGTTTGGAGGGGCCTTCGGCCCCTCCAAACCTCCCCAGGAGGGGGTGTGGCGGAGGCTTTGCCTCCGCCACACCCCACTGAATGCACTTGGAGATAGAACAATGAACGCACTGATCGAAGTTCAGAATCTGACCAAGGTCTACCGGATGGGCGACGTCGAGGTGCAGGCGCTCAAGGGCGTCTCGCTGGCGATCGAGGAGGGCGAGATGGTCGCGATCATGGGGCCCTCCGGCAGCGGCAAGAGCACCCTGATGAACATCATCGGCTGCCTCGACCAGCCCAGCGACGGCAGCTACCTGCTCGACGGCGTGGATGTCGGCGGCCTGAGCGACAACCAGCTGGCCGCGATCCGCAACCAGAAGATCGGCTTCGTGTTCCAGCAGTACATGCTGCTGCAGCGCACCTCCGCCCTGCGCAACGTCGAGCTGCCGCTGCTGTACGGCGGCAAGGGCGACCGCCAGGGGCGCGCCATGGCGGCGCTGAGCGCGGTCGGCATGGCCGAGCGCAGCCACCACAAGCCGAACGAGCTGTCGGGCGGCCAGCAGCAGCGCGTCGCGATCGCCCGCGCGCTGGTCAACGACCCGCGCATCATCATGGCCGACGAGCCGACCGGCGCGCTCGACACGCGCACCGGCGAGGAGATCATGGGCATCTTCCAGCAGCTCAACCGCGAGCAGGGCATCACGGTCATCCTGGTCACGCACGACCCCGAGGTGGCCCGCTATGCCCAGCGCGTCATCCACGTGCGCGACGGCCTGCTGGCCGGCGACGAGCGCGCGCCCGAGTCGCTTGAGGTGCCGATGATGATCCCCAGCCGCGTGCCGGTCGAGGTCGTGAGCCAGCGGCGCTGAGCTTTCATTCGAGGTGGGAGGAGTTTGGGGAGAGCCGAAAGCCCTCGCCAAGCACTCCGGCTCGAACAGCCCGGCGCTTGAGCATTGCAGTGGGGTAAGGGATGAACATCTTCGAATCGATTCGCGTCGCGCTGATCGCGCTCAGGACCAACAAGATGCGCGCGCTGCTGACCATGCTCGGCATCATCATCGGCGTGGGCGCGGTGGTCGGGATGCTGGCGATGGGCAACGGCTTTCGCCAGTACCTCGACAGCCAGTTCGACCAGCTCGGCATCGGCGCCTTCTATGTCTTCGCCGGCTCGGACGCCAAGAAGATCAGCGACCAGCCGGCGCCGCAGCTCACCGCCGCCGACGCGGCGGCGCTGGCGCAGCCCGGCGCCATCCCGGCGGCCGAGGGCGTGGCGGTGCAGCTCGGTCGCGAGGCCAAGGTCGGCGCGGGCCGGCGCCAGTACAGCTACACGGTCGACGGCGTCACGCCGAGCTACTTCACGCTCATCCCCAAGCGCCTCGGCGCCGGCCGCTTCTACAGCGACGCCGAGGAGCGCGACAGCGCGCGGGTGGCGGTGCTGGGCGGCCAGGTGGCCCAGAAGCTGTACGGCGGCGCGCAGGCCGCGCTCGGCCAGCGCGTCAGCGTCAACGGCGTCGCGTTCGAGGTCGTCGGCGTGCTCGACACTAAGCGCGGCATCAGCGTCGGCGGCGACCCGGCCCAGCTCGTGTTCGTGCCCTACAGCACCGCGCGCGACCGGTTGTTCCGCAACCAGATCGCGGCCGGCCGGGTCGACGTGGACCTGCTGATCGTCAAGGCCCGTGCGGCCGACCAGGTCGACGCGGCGATCCGCCAGACCAACGCGCTGCTGCGCGCGCGCCACCGGCTGACCTATCAGAACAGCGACTTTAGCATCCTCAACCCGCAGGCCTTCGCCGAGCAGGTCGGCGCGATCATCGGCGGCTTCAGCGCCTTTCTGGGGCTGGTGGGCGGGATCTCGCTGCTGGTGGGCGGGATCGGCATTATGAACATCATGCTGGTGAGCGTGACCGAGCGCACCCGCGAGATCGGCCTGCGCAAGGCGATCGGCGCGCGCAGGCGCGACATCCTCGGCCAGTTTCTGATCGAGGCGCTGGTGCTGTGCCTGCTCGGCGGCGCGCTCGGCATCGCGTTCGGCTACCTGCTCTCGTTCGGCGGCACCGCCGTGCTGGTCGGCGTCTTCCAGGCCGAGGGCGCCCGCGCGACCGTGACCACCGGCGCGATCGTCCTGGCGACGGCGGTGGCCTCGATCGTCGGCATCGCGTTCGGCTTCTTCCCGGCGCTGCAGGCCGCGCGGCTCGACCCGATCCAGGCGCTGCGCTCTGAGTGATTAAAGACCAAAGACCGATGACCAAAGACCAAAGATGCTTATGGTGGATATGGAGCAGCGCATGATTGCTCGCTGGTCCTTGGTCCTTGGTCCTTCGTCAAGGATAAAACGATGAACCTGCTTGAAGCCTTCCGGGTGGCCTGGATCGCGCTCGTGACCAACAAGATGCGCGCGCTGCTGACCATGCTCGGCATCATCATCGGCGTCGGCACCGTGATCGGGACGCTGGCGATCGGCACGGGCTACGCCAACTTCGCCGAGAGCGAGTTCGGTAAGCTTGGCGTCGGCCGGCTGACGATCTCGCCGCGGATCGATGCCGCCGCGAGCGACGAGCAGCTCACGCCGCAGCTCACCTCGGCCGACGCCGCGGCGCTGCTGCAGCCCGGCGCCGCGCCGGCGGTCGAGTCGGTGGTGGTGCAGTTCAACGGCAGCGCGATCGTCGACTCGGGCGGCGACCGCTACAGCTACCCGGTCGCCGGCGTGACCCCGAATCACTTCTCGGTGGGCGACAACCAGCTTGGCGCCGGCCGCTACTACAGCGACGCCGAGGAGCGCGGCCAGGTGCGCGTCGCCGTGATCGGCCGCAAGGTGGCCGAGGCGCTGTTCGGCGGAATCCCGACCGCGATCGGCCGGCGGATCGCGCTCGACGGCGTCGGGTTCGAGGTCGTCGGCGTGCTGACCACCAAGGCCAACATGGTCAGCCAGCAAGATCCATCCGATCAGATCTATGTGCCCTACAGCGCCGCGCGCAACCGGCTGTTCCGCAATCAGATGAGCGGCCGGGTCGACGTCTCGCAGATCACCGTGAAGGTCCGCGACCGCGACCAGGTCGAGCAGGCGCTGCAGCAGGTCACGTCGGTGCTGCGCGCGCGCCACCGGCTGACCTACCAGAGCAACGACTTTGTGGTCGAGAGCTCGGAGCAGATCCTGGCGCAGTTCCGCGGCATCCTGGCCGGCTTCAACGCCTTCCTCGGTGTGATCGGCGGGATCTCGCTGCTGGTGGGCGGGATTGGGATTATGAACATCATGCTGGTGAGCGTGACCCAGCGCACGCGCGAGATCGGCCTACGCAAGGCGATCGGCGCGCGCCGGCGCGACATCCTCGGCCAGTTCCTGATCGAGGCGCTGGTGCTGTGCCTGCTCGGCGGCGCGCTCGGCATCGCGTTCGGCTACCTGCTCTCGTTCGGCGGGACGTTCGTGCTCGAAGGGGTGATGCAGCTCAAGGGCGCGCGCGCGATCGTCTCGGCCGGCTCGCTGCTGCTGGCGGCCTCGGTCGCGGCCAGCGTCGGGATCTTCTTCGGCTTCTTCCCGGCGCTGCGCGCCGCGCGGCTCGAGCCGATCTACGCGCTCCGGCACGAGTGACCCGTCGGTTGGCCCTCACCCCCCTGCCCCCCTCTCCCGTCGCCACGGGAGAGGGGGGATTGTTGTTGGCGTGGTGGTGCGGTCGCGAAGCGACCGCACCACCACGCCAAATTCCCCCTCCCCTGGCAGGGGAGGGGGCAGGGGGAGGGGTTCAAAAGCTCTGTGATTGACACTATGATCCCCCGGTGCTATACTTACATCCCACCCCCCCTGGGAGGGGGTGGCGATCGAGGAACGCATCTTGAAGGGTTTGTCGCTCGCGCACTGCGAGATAAGGAGACGTCAATGACCACCGAGCAGTTTCAGGTTCCCGGCATCTCGTGCCAGCACTGCGTCAACGCGATCACCCGCGAGGTCGCGGCCGTCCCCGGCGTGGCGCGCGTCCAGGTCGCGCTCGAGAGCAAGACCGTGACGGTCGAGCATGGCGAGCAGGTGCCCACTGCCGCAATCGTCGCCGCGATCAACGAGGCCGGCTACGACGAGGTCGCCCGACTGAATTAGGGGCTAGGGACTTGGGGCTAGGGGCTGGGGATGGCCCAGAGCCCACGTCCCTAGCCCCTAGCCCCGAGGAAGGCTTACGTATGACCGAGCTGCAGATCCAGCTCCCCGTCACCGGCATGACCTGCGCGTCGTGCTCGGCGCGGGTCGAAAAGGCGCTCAGGAAAGTCCCCGGCGTGCAGTCCGCCAGCGTCAACCTGTCGAGCGAGCAGGCCGCGGTCAGCTACGACCCGGCCGCGGTCGCGCCTGCGCAGCTGCGCGACGCGGTCGAGCGCGCCGGCTACGGCGTGATCACCGACCAGGTCGAGCTGCCGATCACCGGCATGACCTGCGCGTCGTGCTCGGCGCGGGTCGAGAAGGCGCTGCGAAAGGTTCCCGGCGTGCTCGACGCCAGCGTGAACCTGGCCAGCGAGCAGGCCAGCGTGACCTACCTGCCGAGCGCGGCCGGCTGGGGCGAGCTGAAGGCCGCGGTCGAGCGCGCCGGCTACGGCGTGATCGAGACGTCCGGCGCTGACGCGGGCGCGCCCGCGAGCGGCGAGGATGTCGAGGCCGCCGCGCGCGCGCGCGAGCTGGCCGACAAGCGCCGCAAGCTGATCGTCGGCGCCGCGCTGGGCCTGCCGCTGTTCCTGCTCTCGATGGCGCGCGACTTCGGGCTGATCGCGCCCTGGCTCACGCCGTTCTGGGCCGAGCTCGAGCGCCAGATGGGCGACGCGGGCAAGATGACGATGCACTACCCGGCCTCGGCCGACCTGCTGAACTGGCTGTTCCTGGCGCTGGCCACGCCCGTGCAGCTCTACAGCGGGCGCGACTTCTTCGTGCACGCCTGGAAGGCGCTCCGCGCGCGCACCGCCAATATGGACACGCTGATCGCGC
Source organism: Candidatus Ribeiella danica (assembly GCA_016717335.1). Classification (GTDB taxonomy): domain Bacteria; phylum Chloroflexota; class Chloroflexia; order Chloroflexales; family Roseiflexaceae; genus Ribeiella; species Ribeiella danica. The sequence continues at coordinate 110,062 of JADKFS010000018.1, read as the reverse complement.
TCGGCTCGTCGGCGGCCTTCCTCTACAGCGTCGCGCTGATGCTGCTCGGCATGTCCGGCCACGTCTACTTCGAGACCGCCGCGCTGATCATCACGCTGATCCTGGTCGGCAAGTACCTTGAGGCGCGCGCCAAGAGCCAGACCAGCGCGGCGATCAAGACACTGATCGGCCTGCAGCCCAAGACCGCGCGGGTGCTGCGACCGCCTGCCGGCAACGTTCAAACGTTCGAGGAGGTCGACATCCCGATCGACCAGGTCCGCAAGGGCGACATCGTGGTCGTCCGGCCGGGCGAGAAGGTCCCGGTCGACGGGATCGTGATCGGCGGCCGGTCGAGCGTGGACGAGAGCATGGTCACCGGCGAGTCGCTGCCGGTCGAGAAGGGCGCGGGCGACCTGGTGATCGGCGCGACGGTCAACGCCACCGGCAGCTTCCAGATGCGCGCCACGCGCGTCGGCAAGGAGACCGCGCTGGCCCAGATCATCAAGCTGGTCCAGCAGGCCCAGGGCAGCCGCGCCCCGGTGCAGCGCCTGGTCGACAAGGTCGCGGCGGTGTTCGTGCCGGCGGTGATCGCGATCGCGCTGGTCACGTTCCTGGCCTGGTACTTCGTGGGCGGCGTCGGCTTCACGCAGTCGATGATCTTCGCGGTGGCGGTGCTGGTGATCGCCTGCCCGTGCGCGCTGGGCCTGGCCACCCCCACGGCGATCATGGTCGGCACTGGCACTGGCGCCGAGCACGGCATCCTGATCAAGAACGCCGAGAGCCTCGAGCGCGCCGCCGAGATCAAGACCGTGGTGCTCGACAAGACCGGCACGATCACGGCGGGCAAGCCGGTCGTCACGGACGTAGTTTTGTGTTCTGAGTTCTTAGTTTTGAGTTATCACAGCGCGACCGACGGCGAAGGTGCGCTGCAGGCTGCGAATTCGGCGGATAACTCAAAACTCAAAACTCAAAACTTAGCACTGCTGCGTCTAGCAGCGAGCGCGGAGCGTGGCAGCGAGCACCCGCTCGGCGCGGCGATCGTCCAGGCGGCGCAGGAGCGCGGCCTCACGTTAGCGCAGCCGGAGCGGTTCGAGGCGGTTGCCGGCCACGGCGTTAGCGCCATTGTCGACGGGCGCGCCCTGCTGCTCGGCAACCTGAAGCTGATGCGGGATTGGAGCGTCGACACCGCCGGCGTCGCGGCCGACGTCGAGCGGCTGCAGGGCGAGGGCAAGACTGCCATCGTCGTCGCGGCCGACGGCGCGGCGCTCGGCGTCGTCGCGGTGGCCGACACCGTCAAGCCGACCTCGCGTGCGGCGATCGAGCGGCTGCGCGGCATGGGCGTCGAGACGGTGATGCTGACCGGCGACAACGCCCGCACCGCCGCGGCGATCGCCCGGCAGGTCGGAGTCGACCGCGTGCTGGCCGAGGTTCTGCCGGCCGGCAAGGCCGACGAGGTGCGGCGCCTGCAGGATGGCGGCGTCGTCGTGGCGATGGTCGGCGACGGCATCAACGACGCGCCGGCGCTGGCCCAGGCCGACGTCGGCATTGCGATCGGCACCGGCACCGACGTGGCGATCGAGGCCGCCGACGTGACGCTGATGCGCGGCGACCTGAGCGGCGTGGCCCAGGCGATCGCGCTCAGCCGGCGCACGCTCACGACGATCCGCTGGAACCTGTTCTGGGCCTTCATCTACAACGTGATCGGCATCCCGATCGCGGCGGGCGCGCTCTACCCGCTGCTCGGCCTGCAGCTCAGCCCGATCATCGCCGCCGGCGCGATGGCGTTCTCTTCGGTCTTCGTGGTGACGAACTCGCTGCGGCTGCGGAGGGTGCGGCTGGCGTAAGTTTGTAGGCACGGCCCCCGCTTCTTGCGAGAAGCGGGGGCCGTGCGCATGGAGGCGAAATCTCGCTCCCCGGTGTGGTTTTTGCGCCGCCGCCCGCGCAACCCCCAACCCGACGATTTTGATGGGGCGTGGGGCACAGCCCCTCGAACTTTGCACGAGCCCTGGGATTTGAGCTATCTTCCTTGACAAAGCGATGCAGAATATGCTACGGTACGAACTCTTATAACATCCTTCAAGCAATATGGGAGTTGCCTTAACACGCTTCGGCTAGGATGGCCTTCGCCTGAGATCGTTGGAGGCATCCTGTGTCTGACTCAGCGCCCCGTCTGCCCAAACCAACGGAGGTTTGAATGAGTATAAAACCAGGTGCTCAGGAACGGGCGCACGTCGGCAAGCAGGCATTGTCGAACGATCCCGCGCTGGCGGGCGGCTCTGGTGCGGTTCTCGCAGCCGCAAGCGTAGCCGCCAAAAGGAACCAGCAGTGGAGAGAGTTCGGCCGCGCCTTGCTGTATATGGCGCCCGCGATTCTTTTCCTGACTGCCTTCACGTATATCCCCTTCCTTCGCTCGATCTGGCTGAGCTTCTTTGTCACCAACCCGCAGGGCCAGACGGCCCGATTTAACGACATCAAATACTACAGCCGCATATTCAACCTCGACGGCAGCGGCCGAACCGAGTATTTGAAAAGCATTGTCACCACGGTTTACTTCTCGCTCATGGTCGTGCCGCTGGGGATCGTCTTTGCGCTTGGCTTGGCGCTGCTCGCTACGCTCAAAGTCAAGGCGATCGCGTTCTTCCGCACGATTTTCACCAGCAGCATCGCTATCTCGGTCGCAAGCGCGAGCGTGATCTGGGCGCTGATTTATAGCCCGACGACCAAGGTGACACAGTGGATCATCGAGCTGTTACAGCTCAGCTCCGGATCGCTCCTGCAAAACTCGAGCACCGCGCTGTTAGCGGTGGCGTTTACGACCACCTGGACCGCACTAGGGTTTAATTTTATCGTCACACTCGCGGGCCTCCAGGCGATCCCGCAGGATATTTATGAGAGCGCCCTGATTGATGGCGCAAGTAGCTGGAAATCGTTCAGGTTCATCACCCTGCCACTGCTTACCCCCACACTATTGTTTCTGATCCTCATCAACACTATTCAAAGCTTCCAGGCGTTCACTCAATTCAATGTCCTGATCGGCAATGAAGGGCCGGATAACTCCACGAATGTGTTTGTTTACTCGATCTTTACGGCATTTTGGAAGGATAACAGGTACGGCTTTGCGTCGGCGATGTCGGTGGTGCTTTTCCTGATCCTGTTAGTGCTGACGTTTATCCAATTCAGGCTGCTAGATCGGCGGGTTCACTACCAATGAGTATTTCCGAACTACACAATCCTCATCAGATCGATCGGCGCCCGCTGCGGCTGGGCCTGCTGGTGCGAACTGCGTTGCTCTATGCTGTCTTGGGCGTCGTCGCGCTGCTGGTGATCCTGCCGCTTTTGTTCGCGCTCTCGCTTTCCTTGCAGGGGCCAACCCTATCTCCAACCCTGCTGCCGGATTTCGGCGATCTTGACTGGAGCTCGTTCAGTAAGGTCTTTAGCGAGGAGCCAAACCTGACGCGCTGGATCGTCAATTCCTTTGTGGTGGCGCTGGCGGTTACGCTCGGGCAGCTGATCAGCTCCGCCCTGGCGGCATACGCCCTGGCGAATATGCGCTTTCGCGGGAAGATCGTGTTCTTCTTCTTCTTCCTGGGCACCCTGATGATCCCCTGGGAGTCGACGATTATTCCGAATTATCTGACTGTTACGCGCCTGGGCTGGAAAGATAGTTACCAGGGGTTGATTTTCCCGTTCCTGGCGAGTGGCTTTGGTATTTTCTTGCTCAGGCAGTACTTTCTGACGATCCCGCGCGACCTGTATGAGGCTGCCGTGCTCGACGGCTGCGGCTATGGCCGTTACCTATGGTCGATCCTGCTGCCGCTTTCGCGCCCGGCCCTGGCGACGCTGGCCGTGTATACGTTTCTGAACACGTGGAATCAATATTACTGGCCGTTGCTGATCATCGATAGCCCGGAGTGGCGGACAACCCAGATTGGCATCACTGCGTTCAGGTCATCCGAGGTGACTGTGTATAACCTCCAGATGGCCAGCACGATCATTGTGATGCTGCCGACTCTGATTCTGCTGGTGTTGGGGCAGCGGCAGCTGGTACGTGGATTGACGGCAGGCGCACTGAAGGGCTAAGGGTTCATATATGTCTAGCTTCCCCAGGCACCGCGATCGGGCTCAAGCCCTCGGCTCCTGATACGAAGGCCACCTCCGTGGCCTGGGGAAGGTATTCTTTTAAGCGAACCCGCTCGGTTTCTTTATTCACGAGAGGAGAAGCAGCCTTGAAACGCGCCGACACGTTGAGGAAGATCAGCATACTGCTGCTGGTCAGTCTGGTGACCGCGTTGCTGGGGGCATGTGGCGGCAATCCCGCGACGACTTCGACCGCTCCCACGGGCGCCGCCAACCCCCCCGCCGCATCCGCGCCCACCGCAGCCAGCACAGATGCGACCAGCGCTCCCGCCGCCGCGCCTACCGCAGCCAGCGCAGATGCGACCAGCGCCCCCGCCGCAACCAACCCGCCCGCCCCGACCATCACTCCCGTGCCTGCGGTCGCTCAGCCGGCCGGGTCGACCAAAATCACGTTCTGGTATGGCCTCACCGGGGCAAACGGCAACGTCGTTCGAACCCTGGTCAACACATACAACAGCTCCCAGAGCAAATACTATGTCGAAGCCATCCAGCAGCCCGACTACGACGCCACTATCACCAAGTTCAACACCAGCCTGGCCGGCGGCGACCTCCCAAATGTGGTGCAGGTCTATGATATCGGCACGCAGCGCATGATCGATACCAAGCGCATTCTACCGGTTCAGGATTTCATCGATAAGGAAAACCTGCCGCTGGTCAACGACCTGGAGCCGGCTGTCGCGCGCTACTATACGATCGGCGGCAAGCTGTACTCAATGCCGTTCAACAGCTCTGCGCCGGTGATGTACTACGATCGGAACGCCTTTAAGGAGGTCGGCCTCGATCCGGAGAAGAAGATCTGGACCTATGACGAGCTGCTGGACGCGGCCAAGAAGCTGACGACCAAGGACGCCAGCGGGAAGGTCACCCGCAGCGGCGTTGTCTTCACGCTGTATAGCTGGATCTTCGAGCAGGAGCAGGCCACCCAGGGCGCGCTGTTCGCCGACCCGAATAATGGCCGCGAAACCAGGGCCACCAAAGTCACCTTCAACAACGAGGCCGGCGCGAACTGGCTGAACTTCCTCAAGCAATTGGTGGACGAGGGGGTCGGGATCAATGTTGGGCGCGATAGCGGCACGACCAACGGGGCAGTGCGCGATGCGAATTTTGTCAAGGGCGAGGCCGCGATCACCTTCAACAGCATCGCGGCGCTGCGCGGCTACATCAATAACGCCAAAGCAGGCGGGAAGGTCGATGTGGGTGTCGCGTACCTGCCCCGGCCGGCCGGCGCCAAAGGCGGCGTGATTATCGGCGGGGCGTCGCTCTGGATCACCGATCAGGGCACGCCGGAGCAGCAGGCCGGCGCCTGGGACTTTGTCAAATGGACCTCGAACCCCGAGGTGCAGGCGAGCTGGTCTTCGAATACCGGCTACTATCCGATCCGAAAAGCTGCGTATGATGTCCAGGAGATGAAGGATACCCTGGCCAAATACCCGCAGTTCGGCGTCGCCGTGGAGCAGCTGAGGGCGACTGAGCCCAGCTTCCCAACCCAGGGCGCTGTGTTTGGCACATTCCTGCAAACCCGCCTGGCGATCGAGGCGGCCATGGAGCAGTTCATGACCGGCAAGGTGGCGACGGCCAAGGATGCCCTGGACGACGCCGCCAATAAGTCGAACGATGCGCTCGACGAATACAACTCTACGCAGTAAGGTTCGTGACCGCAGCGCTACCGGCGTTCTACAGCAGTGGGCAGTCGGCAGGAGCCAGCCGGCAGTAAGGCGGATGGCATCACAACGGCATCTCGTTCTTGCATATTCGGTCAGCTGATCCGGGCGAGATTGCCAGGCTGATGGCGACAATGATTGGGCAGGTCGTAGCCGAGATGCTGACTTCAGGCATCTCAGCTACGACCTGCTGGCGAGTCAGCGTGTCACTCTGTGGGTATCGTGCGGATACCCTGGCGAGTCGTGCCCGACAGGACGATGCCTGCGTAGCTTCATGATGGAAGCAGAAGGAGCAGAATCCTGGGGATTGGTTCCTGGTTCTGGTAGAAGATCGCTATATCACTCTATCATGACCTGGCAGCCAAGCCGCTGCGCTTCCTTGAGAAACGCCTCGACGCGGAGCGCGCTCGAGATCGGCTCGGCCAGTGAGTACACCAGCCGCCCGTTCTCCTCCCACGAAATCACCTGATCGCCGAGCAGCCGCACGACCTGATCGACCGCCGCAGGGCGAGCGCGCCACCGCTCGTCGGCAATCTGCGAGAGGGCCTGCTCCAGCCCTTCCAGCAGCTGCAACACCTGCGCGACCTGCGCCCGGGTCATCACGTACGACCAATCCTCCGGCGGGACCTCGATGGTGTCCTTTAGCAGATGATGGAGCTTACGGCCCTTCTCCGAGCCGATGATATCCCACAGCGCGACCGCGACATACAGCATGCTCCATCCGCCCTCGAGCATGTGCGCGGAGTCGCTCTCGTCAGATGAATCGTCTGGGCAGTCGGCCCACTCGGTCGGGCCGCCATGCTCCGGCGTTACCGGCTGGACAAGTCGCAAGGTCACGGTGATCCGCCCCCCTTTGGTTGATTGAGCATGTCGGAGGCCAGCGTCGTGATCTGGTTTTCTGTGAGCGGGAGCTTCTTATCCCATGGGCTCTGCGTTCCCGCCGGCCCGCGGGCAACCGCCACATCCGCAGTCACGCTTCCAGCGTCGATCTGGCTGGTGATCGGGGTGCCCTTGAGATGCACTTGAACGCGGCTCTCGCCGTTTTGAATGCGCTCAAATGCCTCGACATTCTCTTTGATCTGTTTTCTCGCCGCGCCCAGCTTGCCTTGCCCGGCTTTGATCTGCTCCACGCGCGCGACGGGCCGCTTGCCGTCGGCCCCTGGCTCTCCGAGCACCATGATATCCAGCTCGCCAAGCTTGCGGTACCATTTTCCCTCGGCTTCGTAGAAGCCGAAGCGATCTCCCTTGGTCGGAACGCCTGTTTCGGTGCGATACAGCGCCAGCGCTTCGTCCGCCGTCTTGGCTCCGACCATTTCCTCGCCTAAGCGAACCCCGGTAAACACTTCGTGCCCCGGCTGGTCCTTGAACTCGGTCTGCACCTCGATCTTTGCCAGCTCCTCGGCGATCTTGCCGCGCAGCGCGTCGCGGTCGCCCCGAGCGACGATCGGCGCGATGTCACCTCGATCCGGCTTGAACCCGGCCTGATCGAGCTGCTGGCGCGCCGCCGCCAGGTCCGCGTCGGTCGGTCGCGGGGCCGGCGGGGCCGCCTGGCGCTTGGCCAACGCCTCGTACATTTTTTGCGGGTCGGCGGTCTTCTCCTTGATAGAGTCGAGAAACCCCTTGTCGGACGCAAATCTTTGCCGCTCGGCGTCGAAGAGCTTCTGCGCCTCCGGGCTGAGCTTTTCGCGCAGCGCGTTGAGCTCTCCGCTCGCCGCGGCATCGCCACCCGCCCCACTGCTCGACCTGGGTGTCGGTGGCGGCTCGACGCCTTTCTGTGGCTCAGGCGTGCCGCCGGGCGATGCGCCTTCTGGTTTGCCCGGCTCGCCGGCTGCTTTCGGCCCAGGGGTCGCGCTTCCAAGGCCCTCGACCGGCACCCCTTCCGCCTGCAGGAACTTCTTGTAGTCGGACCCCGCATTCCACGGCGTGTCGGCAAATCGCTTGGTCTGCCACTGGCCCTGCGCATCGCGGTAGCGGATGTAGTAGGGCTCCGACTGAGCCGGCTCGTAGCCGATCTCGGTCAAGAACTGGATCTTGCTCCGCGGGTCGCGCCAGCGGACCTGGGTGCTCGCCTTGCCGGGGGGCGCCTGGCCGGTGAGCTGCGGGTGCATCATCGCCTGGAAGTCGGCCTCCGACGCGTAGCGAGCTGCCATGTCGTCGCCCGGGTGGAAGTGCTCGACCAGCTCCCAGCTCCGCCCGGCGAGCCCGGGCTCGGCGGCCCACTCCGTGGTGACCGCTGCCCGCTCGCCCTGGACCACGATATGCTCGCCGGTCTGCGTGTCCACATAGATCGCGACTTCGTCGTGCGGATTGGCCTCGAGCGACGCGTTGTAGCTGCGCCGCGCCTCCGCCGGGGTGAGACCGTGCTCGACCAGGCCGGCGGGATACTTTGTCGTGCCGTGCTCGGCCGGCGGCCCTGCCGGCGTGCTCCCGCCGCCGCGCGCCTCCGGAGCCGGCGGCGTCTCGGCCGGCTTCGGACCTTTGGCTGTCTTGGCAGGCTGGCCGCCGGTCTTCGGCAGAACGTCGCCGCCGCCGCTGGCGTGCCAGAGCGCTTCCTCCAAGTAGGCGATCTCCTGCTTGCTCATCAGGGGATCGGGCGCGTCCAGCGTCGCGCGGATGCGGCCCGCGTCGCCGCTCGCGCCCAGCTCCGCGATGCTCTCGCGGACGACGTACGGCGTGGGCTCGGCATTCGCCTTCGGCCGCAGGAAGCCGGGCGTCGTCACTTCCTTGATGCCCTTGCCCAGTGACACCAGCATGAAGCCGCCGTTGACCGCCGCGCCCCCCAGGATATGCGCGATCGCCACGTCGCGCTGCGCGCGGATCTGCTGTTTCTCCTCCTCGGTGGTGGCCTGGGTCAGCTTGACGGTGCACTCCTCTTCGGCCAGATCGATCTGCTTCTGAACCTCGGCGGTCAGCAGCACCGCCTGGCCGACATCCGCGCCAAGCGTGGTGATCTTCATCCCAATCATGATGTAGCCGTTGGCCAGCCGTTGGCCGGTGGCGATCGCGCGGGCCATGCCGCCCAGCCCGACGGCCGAGCTGACGACCTGCAGGGCATCCATCGCCGTCTCGCGGTCCGCGCCAAAGGTCTTGTTCGCGATCCGCTGCTCGACCCGCAGCGCCACGTCGGTGAGCGCCGCGCCGGTTGCGACCAGCCCCGCCCCGGTCTCCAGCGCGACGACGCCCACCGGGGCGGTGGTCTCGCCGGTGAACGCCGACGCGCCGAGCGCGACCACGCCCGCGCCGAGCGCCACGTAGCCCGCGCCGCGCTTGATCGGCTTCTTCACATTATACGTGTCGAACGACCACTGGAAGATCGAGCCATCGCTCAGCTTGATGCCCAGGTGGACGGTGCCGTCGGGGTAGTCGTTGTTGTGGGTCCAAAAATCCCCGAGGCGCGCGATCGCCACTCGCTCCGCGATGCTGCGCGCGCTATTCTCGTCGCCGGTGTTTTCGCTCGTGCCCTCGCCGCTGTACTCCGGCGGCTTGTCGGGCGCCAGCGTGCTGTCGATCAGCCGCGCCTTGCAGCTGATCTGCGGCCCCTCTTTCACGGTCTCGACGTAGAGCATGACCTTCAGCTTTGTGTACGCCGAGCTGGTGCGGTCGAGGAAGGTGCCGAACGCCGGGTAGGGCTGCGAGCCTTTGAGCGAATCCTGCTTCTCGTCGAGCATGGCCAGGCGCTCGGTGAGGATCTTCTTCGCGTTCTCGGCCTCGCTCGTCGAGATCTCGCCTTTGGCAAGCAGCGCGTCGATCGCCCCGATCCACTTGTGGATCTCGAGCTTCTCGCCCTCGACCGTGAGCGGGCCGACCGCGGACTTGAGCTGGAGCCGGCCGCCTACCAGCTCGAACGGCAGATCGTCTTGTGGGCCGACCAGGAGCTGCTGGAACACCTCCTGCTCGCGCTGCCCCTCCTCGCTCACGGTAATCGAGATCGGCTCGGGGTCGAACACGCCCGACACGAAGTACTCGCTGGTGACATGCACCTTGACTGTATAGCGCCCGGTGTTTTGCAGCTTGAAGGCGTAGTCGATATCGCCGCGGCCCTCGAAGATCGGCCCGGTGTCGGCAACCTTCCCGTCGGCTTCGTTGATCACCGACCAGTCGAACGCCGCTTTGCGCGGGAACGCGTTCATCATCGCGTTGTACCAGTGCCCGGCCCGGAACTCGACTTTGGCGCGCAGCTCGGCGCCCTTGACGTACTTCTCGACTTTGGGCATCAGGACCAGCCCGCCCTGGGGCTCGAACTTGATCACGCCCTCCGCGCCCCCGGCGATCCCGCCGGTCGTGCCGGCCAGGCCCTTCCCGGCGCGCCACTTGTCCAGGAAGGCCCGCCACTGCTCGGGGGTGATCGACTCGAACTTCCCCGCCATCGCGGCGGCCGGGGCGCCCTGCTTCGCCACGTAGCCGATCAGGTCTTCCAGCGTCGCGCTGTCTTCCTTGAAGATCGGGTGGTCGGGGAAGGTCTTGAACAGGTAGTCGTAGAGCTGCTGGAGCTTGAGCAGGCCCTGCGACTCGGCGCCGCTGCTGGACTCGCTCAGGCCGGTCCCCGGCTCGGCCCCTTTGCCCCCTCCCCCGCCTTTGCCGGCCTGCTCGAACTCGCGATACCCCTCGGGCGGCCGGCTCGGCTTGATGCGCGGGCGGTTGGCGCGGAACCAGGCCACGACGTCTTTGTGGAGCGGCCCCCGGATGGCGAGCGGAGCGACGTCGAGGCTATCCGGAATCGATTTTGGATCGAGCGGCCCGCCCTCCCAGCCCGGCTGCACGACGCCGGCGCACTCCTGCGCATCCGAGCTGCCTGCGCCTGGGAAGGCGTCGCGGACGTACCAGCTGAACAGCTCCATCCGCGGGTCGCTCCAGGTCTTCACATCCTGGACGTTGAACACGTAGGTGAACCCGCCGTCCGGCATCTGGAACACGCGGTAGCCGCCGCGCGGAATATTCGTGACCGAGCGGGTTTTCGGCGCGGTGGCCTCACGATCGAGCGTCGCCAGCGCCACCGTCGGCTGCTCGCCGTCCACAACCGCGGCTGCGGCCGCCTCGGCGTCGGCTTCGATCGGGTCCAGGCGCTCGTCTTCGTCTGGCTGCTCCGCCAGCAGGCGCGGACTCCCCGGCCCCAGCGCGATCGAGCGCGCCGGCAGGCGGCCGCCGGTGCCGCCGCGCGATTGCACGACGTGCGCGAACTCGTGGGCGATCGTTCGCAGGCCCTCGCGCGTATCGGGGGCAAACTCGCCGCGCGCAAAGCCGATCGTCTTGCCGTCTGTGTAGGCCTTGGCGTCCAGGGTATCCGCGCGCGCGGCCGCCGCTTCGTCGGTGCGCAGTTCGACATCTTGAAACGACATGCCGAACGCCGACTCCATGCGGCCGACGACCGCCGGCGGCTGGCTTTCGCTTGGCGGGCGGCGACCGCGCGCCAGCAGGCGCTGGACGAAGGCGTTGCCTTGCGTGCGCTGAAGGCGGCTAATCAGGCGCGTCTGCGTGGCCGCGTCGGCCCTGGAGATGATCGAGGTGAGGCTGTTGCTGTCCGGCTGAATCCCGCCGTCGAGCCGGGCAGAGGGGCTCGCGGCGGCGCTCTCGTCGAGGGCGTGCTCGGCGAGCTCGGCGCCCGTGGATTGGGGCGGCTGGGCGCTGTGCTTTGCGGCGTCTCGATCAGCTGATTCAGCCATGCGCTGACTCCAGACCTACTTGGAGCGAACGACTCTCGTAGACTGATGCGGTCGAGAAAGTATAGCGATGATGGCGTGTACGGTTCGCAAGACCCACGCCTTAGGCATGTTTCAATTCCAGGGATTTCGCCTTGCCACTGTACGGGCGCGATAGATCGCGCCCCTACGCCTTTGCGGCAATGAACTGTCAAGCTCAATTGAACCATGCCTTATGGTAAATTGCATTATAGGGTACGCATGTGGACTATGCAAGGGGTATCGCAGGGCTCGCGCAACGCCGGCCCTCACCCCCCGCCCCTGCCAGGGGCGGGGGCGGGGGTGGGGTCAAAGACGTCGCAACGCCCTGGACAGGGGGAGAGGTATCGGTCGAACGAGCCTAGATGCCCTCGTGCGCCTTGCGCTGCGCCCGGTGGATCGAGATCCGCCGGTCGGTCGCCATCACCCGGTAGCCGAGCCAGATCAGCAGGATGCCGATTATCTCGGTGACGTACAGCACCTCGATGTACCCGATGCGCGTGAACGAGCCGCCCACGCCCGGCAGCAGCCCGCCGGCGGCGATGAACACATTCCCCAGCACGCGCGTCCCGAAGCCGCGCCGCCTCCAGTACTCCCAGGCCGACCAGGCCGCCCCGCCGACCAGGAAGCCGAGCGCGTACACGTTCACGAACGGCGAGAACAGCCGCACCCACTGCCAGACCATGATCTTGCCCGAGAGCCGCTGCGCCTCGACCAGGCTGGTGTCGAGCGGGGTCAGCAGCGCGCAGACGGCCGCGATCGCGATCACGCTGCACAGCGCCACCGACAGCCAGTTGGCGATGCGCTTCGGCAGGATCAGGTAGACGGTGCCCTGCGCCAGCGGCGCGGCGCCGAGCAGGGCGCCGCTGATGTACCAGACCCGAAAGACGGCCGCGTTCCAGCCGAACAGTGTGGTCAGGCTTTCGCAGATGGTGCCGACCCCATACAGCAGGACGCCCAGCGACCACCACGCCAGGTAGGTGGCCTGCGGCTTCTCCCGCCAGCGCCGAAACAGGATTGCGGCGAAGACCAACGCGAGCAGCGACGTGACGATCGGGATGTAGTGGATCGCCTCCAGCATAGCTCTATCCTTTCCTACTGCCACACATGGGTGCGGTCTCATTCTATCGAATGCCGGCCGTGCGAAACAGGTGCACTTCGTTTACCTGCTGTACACTTCTCTCAACGTTGCCTGCGCCGTGCTGATCGCGCCGCCAAGGGGCTTGCGGATGTTGGTATAATAGGGCTCGACCGAAGGTTTTAATACGATCTGTGCCGCAGGCCCTCACCCTCGGCCCCTCCCGTCGCCACGGGACAGGGGGCCGGGGCGCGGGTGCGAGCTATTCGAAGCGAGAGCCCCCGTCATGTCAGACAAGAAAGCGGACGAAGAGCCGCATATCAGCCTGAGCGCGGATGACTTCGAGGCGGCGCTGCGCCTGCTCGAGGCCGAAGAGCAGGCGCAGCAGGTCGACCGCCGCGCGCTGATCGCCAACTTCATCGCATATATCGCGACCGGCGTTCTGCTGATCGCGCTGCCGCTGGGATTGCTGATCGTCTGGTTCGACGCCGTGCTCGGCTGGTCGCTCCTGGGCGCAGCCCTCCTGGCGTTCATCGTGGTTGGGGTCAGCACCGATATCACGAGCAAGTCGGTCGACTTCGACGCCGCGTCGAAGAACATTCGCGGCGTGCTCGGCAGCAGCGGGCTGGGCAAGCGGGCGAGCGCCAGCTGGGAGAAGCGCTCGGGCTCGTTCAACCAGCTGCTTGGCTGCCTCTCCATCCTTGGCGGGCTGGTCACGATCGCCGGGCTGGCCTGGCTGGTCTACGGGCTGTTCTGGCAGAACCGCGTGATCCTGCCGAGCCTGGTGCTGGCCAGCCTGCCGGTGGTCGTCGTCTTCATCCTGATCGCGATCGATAGCTATCGCGAGTTTCGCTACTTTAGCCACGTGTCGCAGCTGCAGTCGCGCTTTCAGAAGGCGAGCGCCGGATCGGCCGGCGACATCCCGGTATCCTCGGCCGATCTCAGCCTGCTGGCCCGCGTCGAGAAGCAGCAGGTCGAGCGCGGCGTGTCGAAGGCGACGCATACGCTGGCGGAGCGGCTGAAAGAGTACTCGGTGACGATCTCGCCCGAGCCGCTCGCGCGCCTGAAGCAGCTCTCCGAGCAGCGCCGCGAGCTCGGCTACACCATTCGCGGCCTGGCCGACTCGCTGCAGACCAACCCGCGCCCGGCCGACGCGCACGCACAACCGGGCGATGCGGGCGATCTGGTGATCAGCCGCGAGGAGTTTGCGCTGACGTACAAGGTGGATGATGCTCGACAGCGGGTCGTCGTTCTCTCCATCCGCACCGCGGATCTTGGGAAGGTGGACCATGATGCTTGAGTCTGCCGCAGCATCGCTCGTCCAGTACGGCATCGTCAAAGACCCGATTGCCAAGCTGTTTCTCGACAACATGGCGCCCAAGCTCAAGGACGCGATCACCAATCTGATCGACGAGCTGCAGTTCAACCCGCGGCCCGACGGCAATCAGCCGACCACGGTCGCCGGCCAGCCCGCCATCCAGCTGATCGTCGAGCATATGACCCCCAAGCATATCCTGGTGTACAAGGTCGACGAGGAGAAGGAAAAAGTCTTCGTCATGTACATCAACGAGCTGCGCTTCTCCGAGCCGGCCCAGAAAGCGTCGCCGCAGCCGCAGAATGTGCAGTCCGATCTGCTCGACCTGATCGATCAGCACTTCGCCGAGGAGGAGCTGAAGGAGCTGTGCTTTCGCATGAATATCGAGTACGACGACCTGCCCGCCAGCGGCAAGCGCAGCAAGGCCAGGGAGCTGATCAAGCACTGCGTTCGCCATAGCCTCCTGGCCTCGCTGGTGCAGACCTGCAGCAGCCAGCGGCAGGAGGTCACCTGGCCGCAGGTGCCCGAGTAGAATTGTTCCGTTTCGGGAGCTCCACCCCCTGCCCGCTCCCCTGCAGGGATGCGGGTCAAATCTGGCTCGTACGAGCCAAACATTCCCCCCATCACTACGGGAGCGGGGGCAGCGGGTGAAGGCCTGCGACATAGCAGGAAGCGCTCGCGAGGGTTTGGGAGCGGCCTTGCCGCTCCCAAACCCTCGCCCAAAACTGTAACGGAGGTCTCCTATGACGATGGATCGATCGTTTGTCGAGCAGAACCGCGCCTCGACCGGCCGCATCCGCGCGCTGGCCGCGCGCCTGAGCGACGAGGAGCTGCAGCATCCGGTCGGCGCGCACTGGACCGTGGCGATCGCCCTGGCGCACATCGCCTTCTGGGATCGGCGCGTGATGTATGTTCTGGACATGACCGAGCGCGACGGCACGCTGTTCATCCCCGAGATCGACATCTTCGTGAACGACCTGTCGCTGCCGCTGTGGGCGGCCATCCCGCCGCGCGAGGCGGCGCGGATCGCGATCGAGACCGCGGACGCGCTGGACGCGCGCCTGGAGCGCTTCACCCCGGCGCTGCTCGCGGAGATCTACGCCTACAACAAGCGCTGGGTCGTGCGCGCGCTGCACCGCGGCGAGCACCTCGACGAGGTCGACGCCGCGCTGAAGGGCTGAGGTAAGCCGCCAAACTGATTGTGGGGACAACTATACCAGTGGGCAGTCGGCAGGAGCCAGTCGGCAGTACGACGGATCGCAGCACAGCGGCATCTCGTTCTTGCGTCGTGGTTCAATGCTTTTGCTCACAGCTCTAGAGCGCCAGCGATCGGGCTGCTGCCCCGCAGAACCGACAGTGGCGCGCCTGGCCGCTAGCCAGGAGGTAACGATGCCTCACACACCACGGATCGGTATACAGATCGAGCATGACGACCCGTTCTGGGTGCAGGTGCGCGAGGTTATGTGGCAGCGTGCGCAGGCGCTGGCCGCGGAGCTGATCGAGATCAACATCCAGGAATCGCGCCTGCTCTCGGCCGACGAGCAGGCCGAGGTAGTCGAAGATCTGCTCCTGCACGACCTCGACGCGCTGATCTGCAACACATATCCGCCCAGCCTGCTTGCCCGCATCCTCGATCGCGGCATCCCGATTATCTACGTGTCGGAGATCGCGCTGCGCCACCCGCTGTTTACTTCACGCCTGGGCCTGTATGACGCCGCACACATGCTCGGCGTGTTTCTCGCCGAGCGCCTGGCGGGGCGGGGGAGCGTGCTGATTGTCGGCGGGCTGTCGTCTGGGGAAGATACCGGCCAGAGCCGGCTCGACGGGTTCGCGGCGACGCTGAGCCCCGCGCGGCCGTATGCCATCTATCACATGTCGTGCGACTGGCTGCCCGAGCTGGCGATTCCCTACATGGCGGCCTATCTCGACGCGCACCCGGATCTGCGCTTCGACGCGATCTTCGGCCTCTCCGACTCGCTCGCCCTGGCCGCCCGCGATCTCTGCCGGGCGCGCGGGCAGATCGATCGCCAGGCGCTGATCCTCGGCATCAACGGCGACCCGCTCGCGCTGGCCGCGATCGCCGAGGGTCGCATGGCGGCGACGGTCGAGACCGACATCGACGACATCGCCACGCAGGCGGTCGACCTGGCCCACCGCGCGGCGCGCGGCGAGCCGCTCCCCGATCATTTTCAGCACCAGCAGCGCCTGATCACGGCCGAGAACGTGGCCGAGGCGGCCATGCGCAAGATGCTCAGCCTGGCCACCCTGCCGACGCGGCTGGTCGACTCGAACCGGCACAGCGAGCGGCAGCGGATCGTGCAGCTTGAGACGAGCCGGGCGATCGATCGGCAGGTCGGCCTCATCCTCAATGAGCAGCAGCTCTCGCTGGCGATTGCCGGGCTGATCCGCGACACCTATGGCTTCGACGACGCGCAGCTCTTGCTCTGGAATCAGCATACCTCCCGGCTGGTCGAGGTCAGCGGCATGTATACGACTGGGGCGCCGGCGGACGGCGCGATCGACCCGGCCGGGCCGCTGGCGTACGCGCTGACACATAACCAGATCGTCTTTATTCCCGACACTGGCGCCAGCCACCGCTTCGCCCCCGAGCCGCAGTGGGCGGAGATGCGCGCGCGCGTGGTTATTCCGGTGCGCCTGGGCGGCCAGATCGTCGGTCTGCTCGATCTGCACCGGCGCCAGCCGGCGCACCACACGCGCGAGGAGCTGGCCGGCCTACAGCTGCTGGCGGACCGGCTGGGCATCTCGATGCGCAACGCCGAGCTGTATGGCCAGGAGCTTGCGGCGCGCGCGATCGCCGAGAAGGCCGATCGGCTCAAGACCATGCTGCTGGCCAGCGTGAGCCATGAGCTGCGCACGCCGTTGAATATCATCCTCGGCTACAGCCAGATGGCGCTCGACTCGCTGGATAGTGGCGCGGCGCCCGGCGCCGGCCTGCGCGAGGATATCACGCAGATCCAGCGCAGCGGCGGACACCTGCTGCGCCTGATCAACGATCTGCTGGACCTCTCGCGCGCGGAGATCGGCGAGCTCGATCTGCTGCCGGAGCCGATCGACACCCGCGACTTCCTGGAGCAGGTCTTCCGGTCGGCCGCCGATCTCTTCGGCGCGGGCGGCAACGTAACGTGGCGGCTGGATGCGCCGCCCGAGCTGCCGCCGATCGCGGCCGACCCGGTGCGCCTGCGGCAGGTGCTGCTCAACCTGCTCCACAATGCCCACAAGTTTACGCAGCGCGGCCAGGTTTTGCTCGGCGCCGAGGTCCTGACGCCCGAGCTGCACCTCTGGGTCGCCGACACCGGCGCCGGCATCCCCGCCGATCTGCAGGAGCAGATCTTCGACCCGTTCATCAGCGTCGGCGACGGCGTGCGCCGGCGCGAGGGGATCGGCCTGGGGCTCAGCATCGCGCGGCGGCTGGTCGCGCTGCACCACGGCCGGATCACGGTCGAGAGCCGGCTCAGCCAGGGCAGCACGTTCCACATCTACCTGCCGCTGCCCGAGCTTGAAGCAGCGGCGCTGCCGCCCGAAGGCGCCCGGCGAACGCTGCTGCTGATCACCACGGCCGCAGCGCCGCCCGCCAGCCTGGTCGAGCTGGCCGAGCGGCGCGGGTTGGCGCTGCGCCAGTTTCGCCCCGGCGACGACCTGGCCGGCGTGCTGCTGGCCGCCGAGCCGGAGCTGCTGGCCTGGGATCTGGCCACCGCCGCGCACGACGGCTGGAGCGTCGTGCAGCAGATCCGCGCGCACCCGCACCTCGGCCAGCTCCCGGTGATGCTCTATGGCGGCGGGGCAGATGTCACACGCCCCGCCAGCATAACGACGGGCGTGCTGATGAAGCCGCTGGCCCAGGGCGCGCTGATCGCGGCGCTGAACGATCTCGATCCGCCCCAGCCGGCCGGCAGCATCCTGGTCGTCGAGGACGATCCGCAGACGCGCGCGCTGCACTGCCGGATCATCGCCGCGCACTTCCCCAGCCACAGCATCCGCGATGTCGGCGATGGACGCGGCGCGCTGGAGATCCTCGCCCACGAGTCGCCCAGCCTGCTGGTCCTCGACCTGGCGCTGCCCGAGGTCGATGGGTTCGCCGTGCTGGATGCGCTGCGCACCAACCCGCACACGACCACCGTCCCCGTGCTGGTGCTGAGCGGCCGGGTGCTCTCCGCCGCCGACGTCCGCCGCCTCGCTGAGGCGCGGGTGGTCTTCCAGACCAAGGACGTGCTGTCGGAGGCTGAGCTGGCCGAGTCGCTGCGCCGCACGCTCGCCCGCGACGAGCAACTGCCGGCGCACACAAGCGCGCTGGTGAAGCGGGCGATCGCGTTCATCCAGCAGCACTACGACGAGCCACTGGCCCGGCAGGATCTGGCCGCCGCGGTTGGCGTCAACAAAGACTACCTCGGCCGAATCTTCCAACAGGAGCTGAGGCTCTCGCCCTGGGAGTACCTCATCCGCTACCGCGTGCTGCGCGCCAAAGAGCTGCTGCGCAGGACCGACTACACCATCGCTGAGGTGGCCGCGCGGGTCGGCTTCGACACCGCCACCTACTTCAGCCACATCTTCCACCGCGAGGTCGGCTGCTCGCCGCGCGCGTTCCGCGCTCAGCCGCGCGACTAGAGCATCGGCTAGGCATTCCAGAATGAAGATTTTGGAGTGACTTCGGCCCCCCAAACCACCCTCGACCGGCGCAGCGGGTCCGGTGCCCCGAACGAGTCGGTTTTCTGTAATATCAGCGCGCGATTCTTAAGGACGCGCGCCCCCTGGCTGGCTATACTCCGCATGTGAGCAATTTCGAAAGGCTAGCCAAAGCCATGCCGGCGACTGATCGCGTGGTGCTGATCGGCGAGCCTGACCAAGCCACCGCCGAGCTGTACCGGCGCGCCCTGCGCGTCGCGTTCGAGGTGCTTGCGGCGCACGACGAGACCACGCTCCTGCGCACGCTGTCCGCGCGCCGGATCGCGGCGCTGGTGCTCGAGCCGGCGATCTTCGGCCGGGGCTGGACCGATATCGTGGCGATCAGCCGCGAGTGCGCCGCGCGCGGCATCCCGCTGGTGATCTGCAGCACGCTGGACGAGCGCCGGCGCGGCATGGAGCTGGGCGCGACGATCTACCTGGTCAAGCCGACCTTGCCCTCGATCCTGCTAGACACGCTGCAGAACGTTATTGGAAGCGGCGGGGCTTGAGCGGCGCGTCGAAGAGCGGCCCCGCGAGAGCGACGCCGATCCGGCCAGCATCCTCACACACACGCATCATGACTACCCCAACCCGCGCGCGTTTTAGGCGCACACCCCGGTCCAACCCCACGCTCCGCTCCCCCGGCAAGTGCCACCTGCAGGCCGCCGCACCATTGCACCGGACGCGATCGTACAAGCGCAACAGGTCGGTATTGTGCAATATGAGCGCGGGATTCTTAATGCGATGTTGACTCGGGATCGCTATACTCCGATCACATCCCAAACACATCAATACAAGCACATCCCCGAGTCCATACGACACTCGATTGACCGATACGGCTATCCTCAGAGAGGTGCTCGTGGGTATCGAACTTCACAGCCGGGCTGGCGAGATGATCGTCGACGACAGCGGACGGCTCAGTTTCGTGCGCGGCGATCATGTTGTGCTTGAGTCCGCCCCGGCCTTCGTGCTGGCCTACAATGTCGAGCTTTCCGCGCAGGCAGCCCTGAGCGTCGAGCGCTCCGGCGATCGTCTCGCGATCCGCTACGGCACGCTCGACCCCAGCGTCTCGCTGGAGCTTGAGGCGGAGGCGACGGCGTCCGGCTTCCGCCTGCGCTGGAGCTGCGCGCCCAACCTGCCGGCCGTCGGCGTGGCCTGGGCGCTCAAGCCGCAGGGCCCCTGGTACGGGCACGGCCAGCGGGTCATCCAGCCGTGGCCGCTCGACCGGCTGCCGCTGATCGCCGAGCCGCTGATCCCCTACGACAACGGGCGTGGCGGGTCGAGCTGCATCACCACGCCGCTCTGGTTCAACGCCGCCGGCGCGGCGCTGCTGGCCGGCGAGGAGTCGGGCGAACTGGACATGACGCTCGACCGCGGCGGCGACGGCCTGCTGCGGGTGGTCGCGCGGCTGCCCGAGCCGACGGCCGCATCCAACCTGGACGCGCCGCTGCCCGACCGCGGCCCGCTGCTGGCGCTCGACATTCTGCTCGCCGACGACGTGCCGGCCGCCCACGCGCTGGCGATCGGCGTGCTCGGCCACCCGACCAGCGCGCCGCCGCCGGAGCTGATCGCCCGGCCGATCTGGACCACCTGGGCGCGCTACAAGATGGCCGTCACCCAGGCCGACGTGCTGGAGTTCGCCGAAGACATCGTCGCGCGCGGCTACCCCCGCTCAGTGATGGAGATCGACGACCGCTGGCAGCTCGGCTACGGCGAGTGCGCCTGGGATCGCGCCAAGTTCCCCGACCCGCGCGCCATGATCGACCGGCTGCACGAGCTGGGCTTCAAGGTCACGCTGTGGATGCCGCCGTTCTTCGACCCGCGCGGCGCCGCGTTCGCCGAGGCCGCCGCGCAGGGCTTCCTGGTGCGCGACCCAGCCAGCGGCGCGCCGGCGGTGGTGCGCTGGTGGCAGGGCTACGGCGGCCTGATCGACGTGACCAACCCGGCGGCGCTGGCGTGGTGGCGCGCGCAGCTCGGGCGGCTCCAGCAGCAAGATGGCGTCGACGGCTTCAAGTTCGACGCCGGCGAGGGCAACTATGTGCCGCGCGACCGCGTGACGGCCCAGCCGCTGCTGCCGCACCAGTATGCCGACCACTACGTGGCCTGGGTGGCCGAGCACTTCGCCTGGACCGAGGTGCGCAGCGGCTGGCGCGCGCAGCGCAACGGCATCTTGTTTCGCGAGTGGGACAAGTGGAGCCGCTGGGGGATCGACAACGGGCTGCACAGCGTGCTGACCGGGGCGCTGGCGCTGAGCATGGTCGGCTACCCATTCGTCCTGCCGGATATGATCGGCGGCAATGCGTACGCCGGCGAGGAGCCCGACGCGGAGCTGCTGGTGCGCTGGACCCAGCTGAGCGCGCTGCTGCCCGCGCTACAGTTCAGCATCCCGCCGTGGGCCTTCGACGATGCGACCGACGCGATCTGCCTGCGGTACAGCCAGCTGCACGAGCAGATCGCGCCGTACATCCAGTCGCAGATCGACGAGACGCTGCGCTCGGGCGCGCCGCTGGTGCGCCCGCTGTTCTGGCACGCGCCGCATGACCAGGCTACGCTGGCGATCGACGATCAGTACCTATTGGGCGAGCGCCTGCTGGTCGCCCCGGTGCTACAGCCGGGCCAGCGCGCGCGCGATATCTACCTGCCGGCCGGGCGCTGGCGCGACTGGTGGAGCGACGAGGTTGTCGAGGGGCCGTGCTGGCTCACGCAGCACCCCGCCCCGCTGGAGACACTGCCGCTGTTCGAGCAGGTCGACCGCACGTGAAAAGGGAGGGTCAGGGGCGGGCGCAGCCCCTGAGACCCCACCCACCGATCCGAAGATGGAAAGGAGAAAGGCAGGTGTGGGCTCATGAATAACCGTAGCGGCGCCATTACGGCGCAACGATCCCAGGCGCGGCCGGCATGGATGAAGGGCTGGCTGACGGGCGAGACCGGGCTGGCCTGGCTGTTCATCCTCCCCAGCCTGATTGGCTTCATCCTGTTCTACGCCTACCCGGCGGTGCGCGGTCTGCTGATCAGCTTCACCAACTGGGACTTGCTCACCACGCCGCGCAACGTCGGGCTCGCCAACTACCAGAAGCTGCTGGGCGACCCGCAGTTCTGGAACGCCATGCGGGCGACTGTCTACTACGTGGCGCTGAACATCCCGCTCCAGACGCTGCTCGCGGTGATCCTGGCTGTGCTGATGGATCGGCTGACCCAGTCGATCATCGTGCGGGGCATCCTGGTGCTGCCCTGGCTCATCCCCAGCGTGGTGGTCGCGCTGCTGTGGCTGTGGCTGCTCGACCCGGCCCTGGGGCTGATCAACCAGATCCTGGGGCTGTTTGGCATCCCGCGCCAGCCGTTCGCCGGCTCGGTCGGGCAGGCCATGCCGGTGATCGCCTGGGTCAATACCTGGCGGCACGCCGGCTACACCGCGCTGCTGATCTTCGCCGGCCTGCAGACCATCCCGAAAGACGTCTACGAGGCCGGCGCGATCGACGGCGCCACCGAGACGCGCATGTTCTGGTCGATCACCGTGCCGCTGCTGCGCCCGGTGCTGGTGTTCGTGCTGGTGACCACGGTGATCGGCTCGTTCCAGATCTTCGACACGATCGCGATCATGACCTCAGGCGGGCCGGTGAACGCCACGCGGGTGATCTACTGGTACATCTACGAGTTCGCCTTCAACCGCTTCCAGATGGGCTACGCGACGGCGGTGGCGGTGGTGCTATTCCTGGTCCTGATCACGATGACGATCCTGCAGATGCGCTTCCTGCGCGCCGACGAGTCCGACCTGGCCTAGCGCTGAACGCTGAACGCTGAATGACCAAGGACGATGGACGATGGACGATGGATGGTAGAAGGACTATCGCAGGCTGAGAATCAGGGGCGAAGGCTTCGGCCCCACGTCCCACGTCCCACGTCCCTAATCTCAGAGTTGAAATACAGGGAGAGTACCAATGGCGTCACAAGCCTTAACCATCGTAGGGCGGCGGCGTAAGGGGCCGTCGATCGGCCGCATCCTGGCGTGGGCCGGGCTGATTCTGGCGATCCTAATCGTGCTGGTGCCGTTCTACTGGATGATCCGCACCGCTCTCTCGGCCAACCGCGAGCTGTACGCCAACCCGACGAATCCGGCGCCGGTGGGCTTCACAATGGTCAACTTCGCGCGCGTGCTGGGGCTGGTCGATCTCGCCACCGCCCAGGCGGCCGGCGGATCGGGCCAGGCGATCCACTTCTTCCTATACCTGCGCAACTCGGCGATCGTGTCGACCTTGCTCGTGGTGGGCCAGCTGTTCTTCAGCGCGCTGGCGGCCTACGCCTTCGCGCGGCTGAACTTCCCGATGCGCGAAAAAATCTTCTTCCTGTACGTGGCGGCGCTGATGATCCCCGGCATCGTCACGCTGATCCCGAACTACATCCTGATCCGCAACCTGGGCTGGCTGAACACCTTCCAGGGTATCGTGGCGCCCGGTTTTCTGATGTCACCGTTCGCGGTGTTCTTCCTGCGGCAGTTCTTCCTCGGCATCAACCGCGAGGTCGAGGAGGCCGCCAAGATCGACGGGCTGTCGCTGTTCGGGATCTTCTGGCGCATCATCGTGCCGCTCAGCGGCCCGCCGATGGTGACGCTGGGCATCCTGACGTTCATCCAGAGCTGGAACGACTACCTGTGGCCGCTGCTGATCGGCAAGGACGAGAGCGTGCGCGTGCTGACCGTCGCGCTGGGCGTGTTCAAGTCGCAGACGCCGCAGGGCGCGCCGGACTGGAGCGGCCTGATGGCCGGCGCGCTGCTGAGCATCGTGCCGACCGTGGCCCTGTTCCTGATCCTGGGCCGCAAGGCGATCAACTCGATCCAGTTTAGCGGCTACAAGTAAGACGGAGCGTAACTGAACGATGCAGCACCGCGCCACGCGGGCGGCGCGCCGGGCGAGCGACCGGCGTAGCCGTGGCCCGCCATTGCCCGAAAACGGGTCCACTCGCTCGGCTCGGATGGCTTGCGATCTCGATTTCGCGTACACAAAGGAGCACACACCCATGCGACACCGGAAGCAACAGACGTTCATCGCGGCCCTGTTCGCGCTCGTCAGCATGATCCTGGCGGCGTGCGGCGGCGCCGCGGCCACACCCGCGGCGCCGCCGGCCGCGGGCGGCGCGGCCGCCCCAGCCGCATCGAGCGGCGGCGTGGAGATCCGCTACCAGCTGTGGGACTCTGGCCAGCAGCCGGCCTACCAGGCCTGCGCCGACGAGTTCCAAAAGCAGAACCCGAACATCACCGTGAAGATCGAGCAGCTCGGCTGGGATGACTACTGGAGCGGCATCCAGACCGGCATGGTCGGCGGCACCGCGCCGGACGTCTTCACCAATCACCTGGCCAAGTACCCCGAGTTCGCCTCGAAGAACCAGCTGGTCGACCTCCAGCCGCTGGTCGACAAAGACAAGGTCGACGTCGGGCAGTACATCAAGGGCCTGGCCGACCTGTGGGCGCGCGATGGCAAGCGCTTCGGCCTGCCGAAGGACTGGGATACGGTTGCGATCGTCTACAACGCCGACATGCTGCAGGCGGCCGGCATCGACCCGGCCTCGCTGAAGGACCTGACCTGGAATGCGCAGGACGGCGGCAGCTTTGGCGAGCTGATCGCCAAGCTGACGCTCGATTCCAACGGCAAGAACGGCCTGGACCCGGCCTTCGACAAGACCAAGGTCGTGCAGTACGGCTTCGTCGGGCAGGGCGATGGCGGCTTCGCGGGCCAGACGCAGTGGAGCTCGTTCGCCGCCAGCAACGGCTTCAAGTTCACCGATGGCCCCTGGGCCAGCAAGTACTACTACGACGATCCCAAGCTGGCCGAGGCGGTGCAGTGGTACGCCGACCTGGCGCTGGTCAAGGGCTACGCTCCGCCGCTGGCCGACTATAGCAAGCTCGGCGGCCTCACGTTCTTTGCCTCCGGCAAGGCCGCGCTGACCACCGACGGCTCGTGGACGATCAACGACTATGTGAAGAACTCGAAGGCCAAGCTCGGCTGGGCGCCGCTGCCGAAGGGGTCGCAGGGCCGCAAGAGCATGTTCAACGGCCTGGCCGACTCGATCTGGACCGGCACGAAGCACCCCGACGAGGCCTGGCAGTGGGTCAAGTTCGCGTCGTCGAAGACCTGCGAGGACATCGTCGGCAAGACCGGCGTGGTCTTCCCGGCCATCCAGTCGGGCGTCGAGGCGTCGCTGGCGACCCGCAAGGAGAAAGGGCTCGACGTGAGCGCGTATACCGAGGAGGCGCTCGACCCGAGCGGCACGTTCCTGTTCCCGGTCACCGACCACGGCTCCGAGATCGCCACGATCATGACTCCAGTGATGCAAAGCATCATGCTGGGCGACAAGAAGGCCGCGGACGCGCTGAAGGACGCTAGCACACAGGTCAACGCACTGTTCCAGTAGATTTGGATGGGTGGTGGTACCACCCCGAGTGGTTTTGGCGACGTAGGCATGGTTCAATCGAGCTTGACAGCTCATTGCCCCAAAGGCGTACGGGCGCGATATATCGCGCCCGTACAGCGTCAAGCCGAAATCCCTAGATGAACCCTCCCCGCCACAATCGTGGTAACGAAAGGGATAGATGGAGGAGGCGACGTATGGACGACCACGTTCTATTCTCGGCGCCGCACCGCCGGCTGAACCCGCTCACCGGCGAGTGGCTGCTGGTCTCGCCGCACCGCACGCAGCGCCCCTGGCAGGGCCAGGTGGAGGACGCGCCCGCCGAGCAGCGGCCGCCCTACGACCCCAGCTGCTACCTCTGCCCCGGCAACGCGCGGGCGGGCGGCGCGCACAACCCGAGCTATGCCGAGACGTTCGTCTTCGACAACGACTACGCCGCCCTGCTGCCAGGCAGCGCGCCCCAGGCGATCGCGCACGCGGCCGGCGACGGTACGCCGCCGCTGATCTGTGCCGAGACCGAGCGGGGCATCTGCCGGGTGGTCTGCTTCTCGCCGCGCCACGACCTGACGCTGGCCGGCATGGAAATCGGCGCGATCCGGCGCGTCGTCGATGTGTGGGCTGATCAGTACGCCGAGCTGGGCGCCCTCGCGTGGGTGCGCCACGTCCAGATCTTCGAGAACCGCGGCGCGATGATGGGCGCCAGCAACCCGCACCCGCACGGCCAGATCTGGGCCAACGAGCAGATCCCCACCGAGCCCGCCAAGGAGCTGCGCCAGCAGCAATCCTACACGGCGGCGCGCGGCGGCTGCCTGCTGTGCGACTACCTGGCGCTGGAGCTGCGCGACGGCCAGCGCGTCGTCTGCCAGAACGATCACTTCGTCGCGCTGGTGCCGTTCTGGGCGGTCTGGCCGTTCGAGACCCTGGTGCTGCCACGCGCGCATTGTGGGGCGATCGGCGACCTGGCGCCGCTCGCGCGCGATGGCCTGGCCGATCTGCTGAAGCAGCTGACGCGCCGCTACGATCGGCTGTTCCAGGTCAGCTTCCCCTACAGCATGGGCTTTCACCAGCGCCCGACCGATGGCGCGGCCTACCCGGAGTGGCACCTGCACGCGCACTTCTACCCGCCGCTGCTGCGCTCGGCGACGGTGCGCAAGTTCATGGTCGGCTACGAGATGCTGGGCCAGCCGCAGCGCGACATCACGCCCGAGAGCGCCGCCGAGCGGCTGCGCAGCTTGATAGAAAACAAAGCGACAGAGATGCTTCGCTGCGGCTCAGCATGACATTCCCAAGGTAATACATGGTCGAGCTATATCGGAACGGCTGAAGGACATGTGAGATGTGGCTGTGCGAGCTATCGGAATGGCTGAACGAGCTATCGGAACGGCTGAAGGACATGTGAGATGTGGCTGAGCGACATGGGGGATGGCGCTGAATGAGCTATCGGAGCGGCTGAACACCATGGGGATGGCGCTGAATGAGCTATCGGAGCGGCTGAGCGACATGGGGGATGGCGCTGAAGGAGCTATCGGAAGCGCTGAAGGAGCTATTGGAGCGGCTGAGCGACACGTGGGGCGGCGCAGAGCGAGCGTTCAGTCGGCCTGGCGCACACCGGAGGCAGCGCTGGGAGCCTGCGGCAGAGAACTCCAGCCGCCGATCGCGTGCACGAAAACGCGCGCGGCCAACGTTTACTACATATACCAGGGCTTTGTGCTGTTCGATCGGGCCGAGAGATGGCGCGCCGCGCCACGCTCGCGCGCGGGTTCGGCAGGAGCGCTGGGCGACTGTTGAGGCTGTACGCATGAAAGGAGCCGAGGCAATGGAGTGTCACGATGCACGGCGGTTGCTGGATCAAGGTCTGACTCCTGGATCGTCCGACAGACAGCGCGCTCTGCTGGGGTTTCACTTGTGCCAGTGCGCCGCGTGCCGCGCGCACCACGCGCAGGTCGACGAGATGCGGCTGCTGCACGCGCTGCTCGCTCAGCACGTGGCTGCGCCGCGGCGGACGCCGCCGGTAGCCCGCCGCGCCCATCGCAGGCCGCTGCGCATGGCCGGCGCGACACTGCTGGCCGGCGGCGCGCTGGCGCTGGTCGCGTCGCTCGGCAGCGCCGCGGCCGTCGCGGCTCCGGCGCTGCCCGCGGTCGCGCTGGCGCCGCACGCCTCCCGCCCCGCGCTGGCGCCGCGCGACAATGCCGCGCTGCTGCGGGCGCTGCTGGATCGGCCCGTGACGCGGGCCGAGGCCCGCGCCGCGCGCGGCCACACACGCGCTGACGCCGCGCTGCTGCGGGCGCTGCTGGATCGGCCGGTGAGCCGCGCGGAGGCCCGCGCCGCGCGCGGCCAGGCGATCGACCTGGCGCGCGCGCCGCTGGCCGCCGGCCAGGAGCTGGTCATCCCGGCCGCGCCGCAGCCCGCGCTCGCAGCCCAGGCCCAGACATCGTACGTGGTCAAATCGGGCGACTCGCTCTGGTCGATCGCCGCGCGGCTCTACGGCAACGGCGCGCTCTGGCAGACGATCTACAACGCGAATCGCGAGGTCGTCGGCAGCAACCCGAACCTGATCTACCCCGACCAGCGCTTCACCATCCCCGCCGCGCCAACCACGCCGACGACGCCGAGCTCCGGCTCGGGCTCGGCCGCGAAGCCCGGCGCCTCCTACACGATCGTCAGCGGCGACACGCTCACGGGCATCGCGTTTGCCGCCTACGGCAACGCCAACCGCTGGCAGGACATCTACACCGCCAACCGCGCCGCGGTCGGCAGCAACCCGAACCTGATCTTCCCCGGCACTGTGCTCTCGATCCCGAAGTAGGTTGTTTGCGCTGTGATGCGGCCGCTTGGCGGCCGCATCACAGCGCCTTATTCATCGTTTGTTTCCTGTGGGGCGCCGCAGGCCCTCACCCCCCTGCCCCCCCTCTCCCATCGTCACGGGAGAGGGGGGATTCTTGTCGGCGTCGTGGTGCGGTCGCGGAGCGATTGCACCACGACGCCAGATCTATGCCCCCTCCCCTAACAGGGCAGGGGGCCGGGGGCAGCGCCGCGCAGCAAAAATCCATCTTGCGACCGATAGGATCGCGGCCAGGCGCTGTGGTAGACTGCCCGAAAGCAATTGCACCACGGGCACGCCTACGCTCGCGGCTTCGTCATCCATATGGCCGCGGGAGAACCCGTGGCTTTTTTGCGCCTCGAAAATGTACGGAGAAATGATGAATCGTTCTCTTTCCGAATACCAGGGCCTGCTCGGAAGATACCTCCGGCCGCAGCGGGCCAGGGTCATCCTGCTGGCGGCCCTGCTGCTGGGCAGCATCGGCCTGCAGCTGCTGAGCCCGCAGATCATTCGCGCCTTCATCGACACGACGCAGGCGGGCGGGGCAGGCGACACCCTGCTGATCGCGGCGGGCATCTTCATCGCCGCCGGGCTGGCGCAGCGCGTGGTCGCGCTCGCAACACTGTACGTCGGCGAGAACGTGGGCTGGAACGCCACCAACGCGCTGCGGGCCGACCTGGCGCGCCACTGCCTGCGGCTGGACATGGCGTTCCACAAGCGGCGCACGCCCGGCGAGCTGATCGAGCGGATCGACGGCGACGTCACCGCGCTGGGCAACTTCTTCTCGCAGTTCGTCATCCGGCTGGCCGGCAACGCCCTGCTGATCGTCGCGATCCTGCTGCTGCTGCTCCGCGAGGACTGGCGCGTCGGCCTCGGGCTGATGCTGTACACCGTCGTCACCTTCCTGGCCCTCGGCGCCGTCCAGAGCCTGGCGGTCTCGCGCTGGGAGGCGCAGCGGCAGACCAGCGCCGAGCACTTCGGCTTCATCGAGGAGCGCATCTCGGGGACCGAGGACATCCGCGCCAGCGGGGCCGAGAGCTACATCATGGCCCGGCTGTACGGCCTGATCGGCGCGCTGCTGCGCAGCGACCGCGCCGCGTGGCTGGCCAGCAACTGGACGTTCGTGACGATGAACTTCCTGTTCGTGCTCGGCTACGCGTTCGGGCTGGGGCTGGGCGCGTACCTGTACAGCCAGGGCGACGTCAGCATCGGGACGGCCTACGTGATCGTGTTCTACATCGGCATGCTGTCGGCGCCGCTGGAGCATATTCGCACGCAGGTCGAGGATCTCCAGCAGGCCAGCGCCAGCCTCAACCGCGTCCAGGAGCTGTTTCGCATCCAGCCGCAGGTGCGCGAGGCGCCGCGGGCCGCGCTGCCCGCGGGCGCGCTGGAGGTGGCGTTCGAGGCGGTGTCGTTCGGATACGAGGACGAGCTTGGGGCTGGGAACTTGGGACTAGGGGCTAGGGATGTGGCGCTAGGGGCCTGGAGCCAGGAATGTGAAGGTCGTGCGGCGGAAGACGCCGTTCGTGACATCGAAGTCCCAAGCCCCAAGCCCCAAGCCCCAAGCGTGCTGGACGACATCTCTTTCACCCTGGCCCCCGGCACCGTGCTGGGGCTGCTCGGGCGCACCGGCAGCGGCAAGACCACCCTGACGCGGCTGATCTTCCGGCTGTACGACCCGGCGCGCGGCGCGATCTGCCTGGACGGCACGGATATCCGCGACGTGGCGCTGGCCGACCTGCGCGGGCGCGTCGGGATGGTGACGCAGGACGTCCAGCTGTTCCAGGCCAGCGTGCGCGACAACCTGGCGCTGTTCAACAAGCGCATCACCGACGCGCAGATCGAGCGGGCGCTGGGCGAGCTGGGGCTGTGGGAGTGGGCCCAGGCGCTGCCGGAGGGCCTGGACACCCGGCTCGCCGCCGGCGGCCTGGGGCTCTCGGCCGGCGAGGCGCAGCTGCTGGCGTTCACGCGCGTGTTCCTGAAAGACCCGGGGCTGATCATCCTCGACGAGGCCTCCTCGCGGCTCGACCCGGTGACCGAGCGGCTGCTGGAGCGGGCGATCGACCGGCTGCTGGCCGGCCGCACCGGGATCATCATCGCCCACCGGCTGCGCACGGTGCAGCGCGCCGACGAGATCATGATCCTCGATCGCGGCCGGGTCGCCGAGCACGGCCGGCGCGCGCTGCTGGCCGACGATCCCGGCTCGCGGTTCTACGGGCTGCTGCAGACCGGCCTGGAGGAGGCGCTCGCGTGAGCTGTCATATCACCCCAGCCCCTGCCCCCGCCCCTGCCAGGGGCGGGGAATGCCGAACCCTGAAACCCCCGCTCCCGTTGGGAGAGGGGGGTGAGGGCAGCTGCAGCAACATACTGAAGGAGCTTCACGAATGGATATAGCTCAACCGGCGCGCGCGCGCCGGCTCAAAACCTGGCCGTTCAACTGGCGGCTGATCACCTACCGGCCGTGGCCGTACGCGATCCACTTCATCCTGCACATCCTGTTCCTCGCGGCGCCGGTGGCGCTCGGGCTGGTCGAGAAGGCGGTCTTCGACACGATCACCGGCGCGGCGCCGGTCGCGCTCGGGCTGTGGTGGCTGATCGGGCTGTACGTCTCGGTCGGGCTGGCGCGCCTGGCGATCTCGTTCGGCGACGTGTGGGGCGGCGTCACGTTCCGGCGGATGGTCGGCGGGCTGCTGCGGCGCAATATGTTCGCCAGCCTGCTGCGGCGGCCCGGCGCGCTGGCCATGCCGATCTCGTCGGGCGAGGCGGTCAACCGCTACCGCGACGACGTGGCCGAGGTCGCCGACTTCCCGACCTGGCTGCCGGAGGTGTTCGGGCTGGTGATCGCGTTCATCATCGCGGTGATCATCATGGCCCAGATCAACCTGGTGATCACGCTGGTGATCTTCCTGCCGCTGTTCGGCTCGGTCGTCGTCACGCGGGTCGCGTGGGGCCGCATTCTGCACTACAGCCGCCTGAGCGGGCAGGCGACCGACGCGGTGACCGGGTTTCTCGGCGAGGTGTTCGGCGCGGCGCAGGCGCTCAAGGTCGCCAACGCCGAGGAGGATGCGATCGCGCACTTCGACGCGCTCAACGCCGCGCGCCGCACCGCGACGATCCGCGAGCGCACGTTCCGCGAGCTGCTGCGCTCGGTCTCCGACGGCGCGGTGACGTTCGGGATCGGCGTGACGCTGCTGCTGGCCGGGCGGGCGATGAGCGCGGGGACGTTCACAGTCGGCGACTTCGCGCTGTTCGTGTACTACCTGTGGTTCACCACCGACCTGCCCTCGACGATCGGCACGTTCATCGGCGACTACAAGCAGCAGGAGGCCTCGATCGAGCGGCTGGTCGCGCTGGTGCCCGACGAGCCGCCGCTGGTGCTGGTCGAGCACCACCCGATCTACGAGCGCGGCGGCGCCCCGGCGCCCGCATATATTCAGGCCAGCGACGCCGACCGGCTCGAAGCGCTGGAGGTGCGCGGGCTGACCTACCGGCACCCCGGCGGCGACCGCGGGATCGCCGGGGTCGACCTGAGCCTGCGGCGCGGCTCGTTCACGGTGATCACCGGCCGGATCGGGTCGGGCAAGACGACGCTGCTGCGCGCGCTGCTGGGGCTGCTGCCCAGAGACGCGGGCGAGATCCGCTGGAACGGCCGGCCGGTGGACGACGCGGCGGCGTGCTTCCGGCCGCCGCGCTGCGCCTACACCCCGCAGGTGCCGCGGCTGTTCAGCGACACGCTGCGCGACAACATCCTGCTGGGGCTGCCGGAGGGCCAGGTCGACCTGGCGGCGGCGATCAGGAGCAGCGTGCTGGAGCCGGACATCCCGGCGCTGGAGCACGGGCTGGACACGGTGGTCGGGCCGCGCGGCGTGCGCCTCTCGGGCGGGCAGGCCCAGCGGGCGGCCGCCGCGCGCATGTTCGTGCGCGCGCCCGAGCTGCTGGTGTTCGACGACCTCTCCAGCGCGCTGGACGTCGACACCGAGCAGGCGCTGTGGGAGAGGATGCTCGGAACGCTGAACGTTGAGCCAAGAACGCTGAATGCCACGTCGGGATCGTCGTTCAGCGTTCAACGTTCAGCGTTCAGCGTGCTCGCGGTCTCGCACCGGCGCGCCGCGCTGCGCCGGGCCGATCACATCATCGTCCTCAAGGATGGGCGGGTCGAGGCCGCGGGCTCGCTCGACGCGCTGCTGGCGGCGTCGGACGAGATGCGGCGGCTGTGGGCGGGCGACGCCGAGTAGGGATCTGCGCGCCCTGACGTCTCTGAGGGGGCGTTCATCGAACGCCCCTACGGCTGGTGTGTCGGGGATCTGCGCGGCCCTGCACCCACGTAGACGGGACGGGCATGCACGGTTGATCCAGGCGCGGCGGGAGGCAACCCGCACCGCAGGAATATTGCTGGGCATGGGCCACAATGCTTGCACGCGCGAGGGCGTCATTTGCAGGGGGTCTGGGGGCGGGCTCCGCCCCCAGCGGGGGTGCGGGGGCAGCGCCGCCCGCGTAAACATGCACCTTGAATGTGGGAGAACATGCAGAGGTTGAGGGCAGCGCCGCCCCAGCGGGGTGCGGGGGCGGCGCCCAGATACTACAGCGTGACCGAGACGCCCGGCGCAACGGCGATGCCCGGATCGACCGGGCGCGCCTCGACGCTGGCCAGCATCTCCGCGAACTCCTGCTCGAAGCGCGCCGTGATCGCCTGCGGGTCCGGCACCAGGCCGGCGTCGGTGATCACGCCCAGCGTGACGCCGCCGTTGTAGCTCATGATGCTGACGCCCATGCCGAGCCGGCCGGCCTGCGGCACCCAGAACATCATGTTCGAGATCCGGTTGCCGGCGATGTACAGCGCGTCGCGCGGGCCGGCCACGTTGGTCATCACGGCGGTCGCCTTCGAGCCGAACAGGTTGACCACCGGCTCCTCGACCTGCGTGGGGGTTACGCCGAACACGTTCAGCAGGCCGAACATGATCACCGCCTCGGGCGAGCGCTTGAGCGCGTCCATGCGCTGCTTGACCTCGGCCATTCGCGCGATCGGGTCGGCGATGCCGAGCGGCAGCGCCAGGAAGATCAGCCCGAACTCGTTGCCGAGGTTGAGCGCGCGCTCGGGCGGCCGCAGGTCGACCGGAACCACCGCGCGCACCTCCAGGTTGTAGACATCGGTCTCGCGGCCGATCAGGTAGCCGCGCAGCGCCCCCGCCACCGCGGCCAGCAGCACGTCGTTGACCTTGGCGTCGGCCTGCCGGCCGATCCGCCGGACATCCTCCAGCGACACGCGGCTCGACCAGGCCACGTGCTTCTGCACGCCCAGCTTGCCCTTGAGCGGCGTGGCCGGGTCGGGCGTCATCATCAGCGCGTTGCTCAGCGTCGCCGCGCCCGTGCCGGCCGCGCTGGTCAGGTCGCGCAGGTGCTCCGGGTGCAGCAGCATCTCGATCCCCTCGTCGAGCACCGTGTCGGCGACCTTGCGCGACATCTCCAGCGCCGACCTGACCGGCTTGAGCAGCGCGTCCAGCGGGTTCCAGCCGTGGCTCTCCTGCTCCTTGTCGGCGTGCCCCGCGCTCAGGTCGGCCCGCGCGACCGGCGCGCCGGGCGTGGTGTCCATCAGCCGGTACATCACCGCGTTCATGGCCGTGCCGTCGCCGATGCAGTGGTGGAAGCGCAGGACCATGGCCGAGCCGCCCAGCACGTTTTCGACCAGGTGGATCTGCCAGAGCGGCTTGGAGAAGTCGAGCGGGGTGCTGGCCAGGTCGCTGAGGAAGTTTTGCAGCGCGGCCATGTCGCCGGGCGCGGGCAGCGCGACCCGGTGGATGTGCGCGTCCAGGTCGAAGTGCCGGTCGGGCTCCCAGTGCGGGCCGCTCAGCAGCCGGTGGTCGTCGACCACCCGCATCGTGAAGCGGTCGAGGGGCAGCAGCCGCGCCTCCAGCGTTCGCCGATACCGATCGTAGTCGACCGGGCCGTCGAGCAGCGCGATGCCGGTGACCATCATCAGGTTGGTCGGGTCGTCCATGTGCAGCCAGGCGCTGTCGACCGGCGAGAGGGGCTTGTTTCTGCTGGGCATCTCAGCGTCTCCCTTAGAGCAA
The DNA here is from genome assembly GCA_016717335.1 of Candidatus Ribeiella danica. Classification (GTDB taxonomy): domain Bacteria; phylum Chloroflexota; class Chloroflexia; order Chloroflexales; family Roseiflexaceae; genus Ribeiella; species Ribeiella danica. The sequence continues at coordinate 76,246 of JADKFS010000018.1, read as the reverse complement.
TCGGCGACGCGCGCCGGTGCGACCGGCGTGCGCGTGCGAGCGGTTCTGCGTACCGCAAGCGTACGGCAACATTCGACGACATGCGGTAATATTTCATAACGGTGAGGAAACGAATCGCAATCATGGGGCGCTGATGCGCTGTATCGATCGCCCCACCCCGTGCCCCCGCCCCTGCCAGGTGCGGGGGTGAACACTTGCTGGTCTCGGGGTTTCAGCTCCGCCGAAACCCCGAGACCAGCAAGAATCGCCCCTCTCCCGTGGCTACGGGAGAGGGGCAGGGGGTGAGGGCCAACCGAAGCTACTTCTTGAGGCGGTCGAGGTAGTGCTTGCGGAACTTGGCGACCTTCGGGGCGACCACGGCCTGGCAGTAGGGCTGCAGCCTGTTGCGCTCGAAGTACTCCTGGTGGTAGTTCTCGGCCGGGTAGAACGTCTTGATCGGCGTGACCTCGGTCACGATCGGCCGGCTCCAGACGCGCTCGGCCTCCAGATGCGCGATCACCTGCCCGGCGACCTCGCGCTGCTCGGGCGTGTGGTAGAAGATCGCCGAGCGGTACTGCGTGCCCACGTCGGCGCCCTGGCGATTCAGCGTGGTCGGGTCGTGGATGGTGAAGAACACCTCCAGCAGCTCGCGGAACGAGACCACCGCCGGGTCGAACGCGATCTGGACCACCTCGGCGTGGCCGGTCGTCCCGTCGCAGACCTCGCGGTAGGTCGGGTTGGCCACGCTGCCGCCGGCGTAGCCGGAGACCACGTCCTCGACGCCCTTCAGGTTGTCGAAGACGGCCTCCAGGCACCAGAAGCAGCCGCCGGCAAGCGTGGCGATCTCTTTCGAATGTGTGTTTTCCATGTCTGTGATCTTTCTGTGGTGATTCTTGTTGCTACCGTCAGTATACAGTATCAGGTGGGTGTCGAGTCGTTACAGGTTTTGGATAGGCTTATGGGTGGCGTTGCCATCACGCTCCCGCGTGTCCACGCCGGCGGGGGTGGGCCGCCACCCCCGCCGCCCCCCTCCCGGGGCTACGCCCCTGGACCCCGAAAGAAAGCGGCCTCGTCCGCAGCACCGGTGGTGCATGCCCAGCTGAATCCACACGCGCTGGGATGTAACGCACCCCGCAGGAATGGTATTGGGCATGCGCCACAATCATAGCGGCTGAGATCGCGTTCTTTGCCGGAGGGGGACTGGGGGAACCGGCGTGGGTTCCCCGGGTACCCGCTGGGTGCCGGGGGGCATGGGGGCGCGCAGCCCCTCGTCTAGAGCTACAGCGCGCGCGAGGCATCTTCGATCGCGCCCAGCTCGGCGCGCTGGCCCTCGTCGGCGATATTGGTGCGCTCGACGGCGATGCGGTAGCGCAGCGCGATCAGCAGCGCGGCGCGGCGCGGGCCGGCCGGGGTCATGCGCGCGCGCTCGAGCCGGCCGCGCAGATCTTCCAGCAGGCTCTGCGGCGTCGCGCTGGCGCGCGAGCGGGCCGCCCCCGCGCGCGAGGGCAGCGTGCTCGGCTCCGGCAGCGGCTGGCCGAGCAGCAGCGCCGCCAGCGCCGCGGCGCCGGCCTTCGAGAGGTGCTGGTTGCCGTTGCCGCACTTGGGCGACTGGATGCAGGCCGGGCAGCCCTCGGGGCACGGGCAGTCGCTCAGCAGCGCGCGGGTCTGCGTCCACCAGCCCTCGGCCTGCTCGTAGCCGATCTGCGCGATGCCGACCCCGCCGGGCACGCCGTCGTACACGAAGATCGTGGCAGCGCCGGTGCCGGGGTGCGCGTCCTGCGACAGCCCGCCGATGTCCGCCCGGTCGCACTGGGCGAACAGCGGCAGCAGCCCGATGCAGGCGTGCTCCATCGCGTGCAGCGCGTCGACGACCTCCCCGCAGACGGTCTCGACCTTGCGGCACAGCTCGTCCGGCACGGTCCACCACACCGCGATCGTGCGGAAGGTCTGCGGCGGCAGGGTCAGGTCGTGCTCGCTGAGCACCGACTCGCTGTAGTGCTGCTTGCGCCGGTAGCCGATCACCTGGCGCGTGACCTGGACGACGCCCAGGCACAGCTTGGCCGGGCCGAGCTGGCGCTCCTGCTGGACCCGCTCGATCTTGATGCTGGTCTCGTCGCGCGGCTGGGTGTAGTAGTCGGCCTGGGTGCGGCGCGCCTCGGCGTAGCGCGGCTGCAGCGCGCCGACCAGGTAGGAGTCGCCCTGGTGCAGGTAGATCGCGCCGGGGTAGACCTCGAACGGCGCGCGGGTGGCGCTGATCTGCTCGATCGTCCGGCCGCTCTCGGCGTCGCGCAGGGCCACCGGGTCGCCGTCGGCGCTGCGGATGTTGACCTGCGCGGCGGGGTGGCGGCCCGCTGTGGCGGCCAGCCGGTCGTCGTCGGCCGCGAGGTCGCCGTGGCGCAGCAGCCAGTCGCGCAGCGCGCCGTAGGTCGGCCCGAACCAGAGCTCGTCGGCGTCGTGCAGCGGCAGCTCGGCCGCCGCGCAGCGCAGCTGCTCGGTCAGGATGAAGGGGTTCTCGAGCGCGACGCGGGCGTGCTCGTGCGGCCGCGCGAAGAACTGATCGGGGTGGCGCATGTAGAACTGGTCGAGCGGGTCGTCCTGCGCGACCATCACGGCCAGGCTGTGGCCCTGGCTGCGGCCGCCGCGGCCGGCCTGCTGCCACGCGCTGGCGACTGTGCCGGGGAACCCGCCGATCAGCACGGCGTCGACGCCGCCGATGTCGACGCCCAGCTCCAGCGCGTTGGTGCTGACCAGGCCGAGCAGATCGCCGCGCATGAACTCGATCTCGATCCGGCGGCGCTCCTCGGGGGTGTAGCCGGCGCGGTAGGACGCCACGCGCTTGGCCAGCGCGGGGCTGACGTTCTCGAGCGCCTCGCGCGTGTAGCGCAGCACCAGCTCGGCCCCGCGCCGCGTGCGCGTGAACGCCAGCGTCTTCACATCGGCGCGCACCAGCGTCGCGAGCAGGCTGGCGGTCTCGATGTTGGTGCTTCTGCGGCGCCCGCTCTCGGGCGAAGGGCGAGCAAGGGACCGCGACGACGAGCGATCGTCTTTCGTCTTTCGCTTATCGTCAAGAAGCGGCGGGTTCCACAGCACGAACGCGCGCGAGCCCTGCGGCGCGCCGTCCTCGTCGACCAGCGCGACCGGCGCGCCGATCAGCGCCTCGATATGCTCGCGCGGGTTGGCGCTGGTGGCCGAGCAGCAGATGAACTGCGGCGCGGCGCCGTAGTGGGCGCACAGCCGCCGCAGCCGGCGGACGATCAGGGCCACGTGCGTGCCGAACACGCCGCGGTAGATGTGCGACTCGTCGAGCACCACGTAGCGCAGGCGCGCCAGCAGCGCCGCCCAGCGCCGGTGGTCGGGCAGCATGGTGCGGTGCAGCATGTCGGGGTTCGAGAGGATGATCTGCGCGTTTGCGCGCACCCCGTCGCGCTGGGCGTGCGGCGTGTCGCCGTCGAGCGTGGCGACGCGGACGCCCAGCGGGTCGGCCAGGAGGTGCAGGGCGCGCAGCTGGTCGTGGGCCAGCGCCTTGGTCGGGAACAGGAACAGCGAGCGGCTGGCGGGGTCGGCCAGCGCGGCCTCGAGCGCGGGGACCTGGTAGCACAGCGTCTTCCCGCTGGCGGTGGCCGTGACGACGCCCAGGTGCTCGCCCGAGCGGACCGCGTCGAGCGCGGCGGCCTGGTGGGCGTAGAGCTGCTCGATCCCGCGCGATGCGAGCGTCGCGGCGATCCGGTCATCGATCGGCACGCCGGGCGCGGCGAAGCGGGCCACGCGCGGCTGCAGCGGCTGGACGTGGGCGATCTGGTGGGCGTAGCCCGGCATGCGGCGCAGCATGTCGGCGAAGTCGACGGTCATGGCGCCTATTGTAGCACGGATGCGCGTGTCGCGCGTGTGTTCGTGGGCGGGCTCCGCCCCCCACACCCCCCGCTGCTCTGCTCGCCCAGGCGACCTGGCGGGGGGTACGCCCCATATCCCGAGCCGAGTCGCACCGACAGCGTGCGTGTGTTCGTGGGCGGGCTCCGCCCCCCACACCCCCCGCTGCTCTGCTCGCCCAGGCGACCTGGCGGGGGGTACGCCCCATATCCCGAGCCGAGTCGCACCGACCGCGTGCGTGTGTTCGTGGGCGGGCTCCGCCCCCCACACCCCCCGCTGGGGGCGGAGGCCCGCCCCCAGACCCCCTGCAAAAAATGCCACCTCGACGACAAGCCTGGTGGCGCATGCCTGGCGGAATCCAGACGCGCCGGGAGGCAACTGGCCTCGCAGGTATGGTGCTGGGCATGCGCCACCAATATCGGATATGCCACAGGTATCATTTGCCGGAGGGGGGCCGGGGGCGCAGCGCCCCGGAAGAAGGGAAGGGTGGGGCGTTCAATTGAACGCCCCTACGGTCGTGTTGTGGGAGAGGCTGGGGGCGCAGCGGATAGAGTCTGCCTACGGCTGGATCATCCAGGCCGGCTCGCCCGCCGGCTGATCGAGCGTCCACGGGGTGCGCGCCGCGAGCGCGAACGAGCCGATCAGCGCCAGCAGCAGAACGGCGATCAGCAGCAGCTGAAGGCCCAGCTTATCCCACGACCTCGCGGGATGGGTGGTCATATTGCTCAAGCTCATGGGTTGCCTCCTCAGGACACCGCTTGCCCCAAGCTGGGCGGCAGGGCCGCGCGCGTAGGAGCTTCATCCGCCTGTGGTCGGCCAAATGTTGCTGCGGAGCGGGGCGGGCAGTGGAGCCTGCGGCCAGAATGGGGTGGGCGGTGAGCGTGATTTGTGTGATGGTTGGTTGAAGTCTTGGTTGCCCGCCTACGATGATTATAGTGGCGCGGCAAGCCCAAGTGTGTAACGAGTCCGACTCCTCAGGTGTAGCTCTGTTCCCGGTCTGCGCGCCCGCGGCGGCGCCCGCCCACGCTGCCTCCGGCCCTGACGCCGCAGGGATACAAACAGGCGGGAGCAGCGGTTTCGGCTGAAACTGCTGCCCCCGCCCGGCAGGCCCCTCGCCCATGCGGGGAGGGTGGAGGATGATCGCGAAATACCCTACGGCGCGCGCGACGACGTCTGCGCCTGCTGCTGGACTCCGACGCCGTGGCTGTAGACCATCGCCCCGCCGTAGTGGCCGGTCAGCACGACGGCCGCGATCCCGACGATAGCCACCGCGGTCCAGATGCCGCGGCCCCACTGCTCGACGCGGGCGGGTAGCGACCAGCCGCGGCGCAGGCGCGCGAGCGCCGGCGTGCTCAGCGCGAGCAGCGCGCACTCGGCCAGCAGCAGCAGGCCGTATAGGTTGCGGGTCAGCTCGCCAAGCTTGGCGTGCGTCTCGAGCAGCTGCCCCTCGGCGACCGCCTGTGGCACGACACCCGGCGTGGTCAGGTCTTCGACGTCCGGCATCACCTGCTCGGCGTGGCTCTCGGCGGCCTCGCCGGTCTCGGTGGCCATCACCGCGCCGGCCACGCCGCCGGCCAGCAGCAGGATCGCCGCGAGGCGCAGGCCGGCCTTCGGGAATACCAGGCTCAAGATTGCGAACAGGACCGCGATGGGCAGCAGGACGAGCGGAGCGTGGACGATGAGAGGGTGGACGGAAGCAAGGTCGAACACGGTTTCCTCCTAGATGTCTCTGGTTGCTGGCTACGACGGAACCGCTCGGCGACGGGCGTTTTCACGCGACGTCGCGATCCGCACATCCACACTATAGCGATCCAATGTTAATAAACGATGAAGTGGGGGCGGCGAAGCCGCCCCCACACCTCCCCAGCAGCAGCACTGTGGTTGATTACTAGGCAGGCACGTTCGCGCGGCGCAGCTCGCGCGAGGCGATCAGGCCATCGCGCAGCTGGTACAGGTCGGTCGCGAACTCGGCCGCGGCGGGGTCGTGGGTCGCCATCAGCAGCGTGACGCCCTCGTGGTCGGTCAGCTCGCGCAGCAGCCCGAGCACCTGCTCGCCGGTCTTGCTGTCGAGGTCGCCGGTCGGCTCGTCGGCCAGGATGATCGCGGGGCGGATCGCCAGGGCGCGCGCGATCGCGACGCGCTGCTGCTGCCCGCCGCTCATCTCGTAGGGCCGGTGGTCGATCCAGGCGGTCAGCCCGACCGCGCCGAGGCAGCGGCGGATGCGCGCGTCCCACTCGCGGCGCGGCACGCCGCCCGAGAGCCGCAGCCCCAGCTCAACGTTCTCGTAGGCCGAGGCTGTGGGCATGAGCGCGAAGCTCTGGAAGATGAAGCCGATCCGCCGGCGCAGCGCCGCCAGGTCTTCGCCGCTCAGCTGGTCGAGCCGGCGCCCCTCGACCGCGACGACGCCGGCGGTCGGCTGGTCGAGCCCGCCGATAATGTTCAGCAGCGTGGTCTTGCCGCTGCCGCTCGGGCCCATCAGCACCACAAAGGAGCCGCGCGCGATCCGCATGTCCACGCTGCGCAGCGCCTTGACCTTGCGCTCGCTGACCGAAAAGGTTCGCTCGAGCTGCTCTACGTCGATCACGATGTCGTCAGTGGTCATATGTCTTTTGCCTTGTTCGGGCTTGGGACGTGGGGCTTGGGACGTGGGGCTTGGGCTTATCGCGTGTTGCCTGATTGCCCCGTCGCCCCATCGCCTACTTGGCTCTCCGCGGCTTCCACCAGCCCCTGCCGTTCGCCTTGCCGTTCTTCGGCGCCTGCGGGAGATCGCCGCTGTACAGGCTGCGGTAGCTCGCCACGGAGTCGTCGTCGGCGGGCGCCTCGGCCGCGTCGGCGCGGTCCTCGTCGCTCGGGCGGATCAGAATGCCGCCGTCGACCAGCTCGATCTTCGCGCGCCTGCCGATCCCCGCGCGCGCGCGCTGCTCGCCCGGGATCTGCAGCCGCCCGGCGCTGTCGAGCACGACCAGCTCCTGGGAGGACGAACGACCAACGACCAAGGACAAAGGATCATTCTGAGCTGCTGCCCCTTCGTCTTTCGTCTTTCGTCTTTCGTCTTCGGTCATGCGTATCGTCTCGGTGCTGGTCCGCCCGTCGCGGATCGCGATCACGCGGTCGGCCTGCTCGGCCACGCGCGGGTCGTGCGTCACCAGCACGATCGTCAGCCGGTAGCGGTCGCGCAGGTCGTGCAGCAGCTTGAGGATCATCTGGGCGGTCGGCCAGTCGACCTCGCCGGTCGGCTCGTCGGCCAGCAGGATCTTGGGCTTGTTGGCCAGTGCGCAGGCGATCGCGACGCGCTGCTGCTGCCCGCCCGAGAGCTGGGTCGGCTTCTGGCCGGCGTACTCGGTCATGCCGACGGCCGCGAGCAGCTCGTCGGCCCAGCCGCGCCGCTCGCGCGCGCCGCGGCCGGCCAGCGTCATCAGTAGCTCGACGTTCGCGCGCGCGCTCAGGTACGGCAGCAGGTTGCGGGTGGTCTGCTGCCAGACGAACCCGACCTGGTCGCGGCGGTAGGTGGTCAGCTCGGCCTGGCTGAACTTCAGCAGGCTCTGGCCGTCGACCTCCAGCCGGCCGGCCGAGGGCCGGTCGAGCCCGCCCAGCGCGCTCAGGAAGGTCGACTTGCCCGAGCCGGACGGCCCGATCAGCGCCAGCATCTCGCCGCGCGCGATCTCGATGTCCAGCCCCTGCAGCGCCACGACCTCCAGCCCGGCCACCTGGAAGATCTTGACCAGGCCGGATGCGATGATGAAGTGCTCGTCGTTTCGTTCGCTCATTGTTAGTTTTGAGTTTTGAGTTTTGAGTTTTGAGTTCGGGGTTGAGCAACTTAGAACTCAGCACTCAGCACTCAAAACTTCTAATTGGCGTCGCCAAGCTTCACGGCCTGGAACAGCTTCATGCGGCCGAGCGTCCACGAGAGCGCCAGCAGCGTCAGCAGCAGCGCCGCGGCGAAGACCAGATAGATCAGCGAGACCTGGCCCCAGGCGATCTGCGGCGGGACGGCCGGCACGCCGGGGTGCGGGCCCGCGCCAACCTGCAGCAGCGGCACGACCAGCTGTGCCGCCAGCAGGCCGATCCCGGTGCCGGCGCCGACGCCGGCGGCCACCAGCAGCACCTGCTCGATCACCAGCTCGGCCGCGACCTGCGCGCCCGACATGCCCAGCGCGCGCAGCACGCCCAGCTCGATCGCGCGCCGCCGCGCGGTGATTAGCGCCGAGAGCAGGAAGCCCAGCAGCGTCAGCGCGCCGGCGGCGATGAAGCCGACCGACAGCAGGCCGAACAGCCCCTGGCGCTTCGGCTGGGTCTGCTCCTCGGCGATCAGCGTGGCGGCGTCGCGCACATCTACCAGTGAGATGCCTTTGCCGCGCACGCCCGCGCTGATCTCGTCGATCGTCGCGCCCGGCTCGCGCGCGATCCAGACGTCGTAGGGATACTGGCCGCTCATCTCGTCGAAGATGTAGTCCAGGTTCGCCACGACGATCGGCCCGTCCTGCGGGTAGAAGCCGGGCCACAGGTCGATCGCGCCGATGATCTTGAAGCTGACCTGCCGCTGGTCATCCGCGATGCGCACCAGCGCCGGCAGCGCGTCGCCGATCTTGACGCCCTTGGACAGCACGTCCCTGGAGACCAGCACGCCGTCGTAGTTCTGCGCCAGCAGGTTCATCAGCGCGCCGAGCGACTGCCCGCCGCCCCACGCGCTGTCGAAGCGCGGGACGACCTTGGGGAAGTCGACTCGGTCGATCCCGACCAGCTGGGCGCGCGCGCTCGCGCCGCCGAGCTGCAGGCTGACATCGTCGTAGGTGCCGACGCGAGTCGCGGCCGTGACGCCCGGCACGTCGAGGTGGTCGCTGACCGGCACGAACAGGAAGCGCGGCTCCTCCTGGATGTCCTTTTTCGGCGGCGGCTGCGGCTGGCTGCCGCCGGGCTGCTCGGTGCTCTCGCCGGTCTCGAGCAGCTGGGTCTGGGCGCCGATCTGGTAGCCGATCGCGGTGCGCAGGGCGCTGTCGAGCGAGGCGGCCATCGAGGCGCTGAAGGCGGCCAGGCTGAGCGTGAGGATCAGCAGCAGCAGCGGGCCGCGGTAGGCGCCCGGCTGGCGCGCCAGCGTGCGCAGCGCCACCAGCGGGGCGACCCAGCTGGGGCGCCGGGCCAGCCGGGCCAGCAGCTCCAGCAGCAGCGGGATCAGGCGCACCGCCAGCAGGCCGAGCGCGAAGCAGAACAGCAGCGGCAGCAGCAGCAGCAGCGGGTTGTTGAACGGGTCGGCGCCGCGCGCGGCGCCGAGCTGCAGGCCGCCGGTGCGGCGCAGCTGGTAGATGCCGTAGGCCGAGGGGATGAGCAGCAGGACGTCGAGGAACAGGCGCTGCCAGAACGGCGGGCGCAGCGAGCGAGCCGCCTGCTGCTGCTCGTCCACCAGCGTGCGGCGCGAGGCCACCAGCGCCGGGATGAGCGCGGCCGCCATCGCCAGCGCCACCGCGATCACGCCGAACTGCAGGCTCTGCCAGGTCAGCGTGAGCGGCAGGGCCGGCGCGTCGGCGCTGAGCTGCAGGAACGACTGGGTGCGGCCCATGAACGCGGCGAACCCGAGCCCGAGCGTCGGCCCGGCCGCCAGCGCGATCGCGCCGAGGATCAGCCACTCGACCACGTAGATGCCGAGGATCTGGACGTTGCGCACGCCGCGGGTCTTCAGCAGCGCGATCTCGCCGCGCTGGCGGTTGACCAGCAGCGCCGCGACCAGGCCGGCGAAGTAGAGCACCAGGCCGAGGATCGGCGCGCTGAAGACGAACAGCTGCAGCGTGAGCGCCTGGGCCTCCTGCCGGTAGCGCGCCAGCGATTCGCGCGGGCTCTGCTCGAGCTTGAGCCCCGGCACCAGCCCGGCGGCCTGCGCGCTGACGCTGTCGATCCGCGCGAGCAGCGGCGCGGCCTGCGCGGCGGACAGGTTGCGCCCGTCCAGCCGCGCGAACCAGAGCGCCAGGCCGACCTCGTTCTTGAGCAGCGCGGCGACCGGGCCGGTGAAGGTCGCCTCGGGCGCCAGCACCACGTCCTTGAGCGCCGAGGGCGGGTAGAACCAGGCCGGGTCGCTCGCGCTGACCGGCGCCCACAGCCCGGTGACGCGGATGGGGATCGAGGCGACCCGCCCGCCGATCGTGCCGACCAGCGAGAACTCGTCGCCGACGTTGATCCCGATCTCGTCGGCCAGGTCGCGCATGAGCATGACCTCGATCGGCGCGGGCTTGCTGTTGCCGCCCTGCTTGATCGGCTCGGCGCTGGGCTTCGGCGCGGCGCCGTCGACGATCGTGATCTGCTGGTCCATCCCGCTCAGGAAGCCGAGCGTGACGTTCTTGAGGAACGGATTCTGCGCGCCGGCCGAGGGCGGCAGCAGCATCCGCAGCGGGTCGGTGCGGACGTGCCGCGCCAGGGTGCGCGCGGGCAGCTGCAGCCGCGCCAGCCCGGCCCCGCCGATGAACTCGTCGAGCGGCTGCACGCGCTCCCACTCCAGCGCGCCCTTGGTCGAGCCGATGTAGCGAAACAGCAGCGCGAAGGCCGAGCGCTTGGTCTGCTGCTCCTGGCGGGCGAGCGTGCTCTGGAGCAGGCGCAGGCTGGCGCCCTCGGCGTAGACCGGGATGCTCACCGAGAGCGCGACCGCCGCCAGCAGGGCCACCAGCGCGCAGAGCGCCAGCCCCAGGTTCGCGCGCAGGCGCCGCAGCGCGGTCGTCAGGACCGATAGGATTGTAAGCAACACATTCAGCATAGTTTCATCTCTGACAAGGTGACAGGGTGAGTGGGTGACAGGGTGAGAAGGAATCGACCCTCACCTTGTCATCTTGTCATCGTGTCACCTTGTCAGTCTCATTGGCCGACGACCACGTCGCCCTGCTTCAGGCCCTCGATGATCTCGACCTTATCGTCGGTCTCGATGCCGGTCTTGATCGTCACCCGTCGCTCGCGGTCGCCCGTGCGCACCACGACGAAGCGGCGGCCCTCGAAGGCGCGGATGGCGTCGGGCGGCAGCCACAGGACGCTGTCCTTGTGCTCGAGCACGATCTTGATCTTGACGATCGTGACGCCGGCCTCGACCGCCTGGCCCTTCAGGTCGAGCAGCTTGAAGCGGGTGGTGCGATCCTGCTCCTGCACCGCGCCGCTGCCGCCCGAGCCGTAGGGCGCGGGCATCTGGCGGATGATCGCCGGCAGCGGCACGTCGGGCCGCGACAGCAGCGCGATCTCGGCCGGCTGGCCCTCGGCCAGCTGCTTCATCTGCTCGGCGCCCAGCTCGGCGGCCACCTCCAGCTGCGACGGGTCGGCGATCTCGATCACCGGGTCGAAGGCCGTAACGTTGTCGCCCTCCGAGATCGAGAGCGCCAGCAGCTCGCCGTTCTGCGAGGCCACGATCCGCCCGTCCTCGACCTTCTTCTTGGCCTTGTCGACCTGGCGCTGCGCGTTCTCGACGGCCTTCATCTCGGAGTTGAACGTCTCGGTCTTGGCCTCGTCGAGCGCGAGCCGGGCCTGCTCGACCTTGCGCTGCGCGGCGATCAGCTCTTTGTTGCCCTTGCCGCCGATCAGGCTGTCGAGCTTGCGCTGGGCCTCCTGGACCTTCTTGCCGGAGTCGTCGTTCTTGACGATCTCGTCGGCGCGGGCCTTCTCGAGGTCGCGCTTGGCGGCCTCGACCGCGCGCTCGGCCTCGCGCAGCGACCGCTCGGCCTGCGTCAGCGTGTCCGCGAAGACCTGCTTCTGCTCGTCGGTCAGCTTGTTCGGGGTCCGCTTGCCGGTGACCGGGTCGACGCTGTAGGGGTTATCCGGGTCGGTGCCGTACTTCTGGGCCCAGTCGTTCTTCCAGAAAGCCTTGTCGCGCGCCTTCTGGGAGTCCTGCAGCGCCTCGGCGGCCTTGAGCAGGCTGTACTCGGCGCCGGTCTTGGCCTCCGAGCCGCTGTCGGATGCCTCCTGCGCGGCGCGGCGGGCGTCCTCGAGATCCTGCTGGGCCTTGCGGATCGGGTCGCTCTCGCCGCCGGGCAGCACCAGCGCCAGGTCCTCGTTGGCCTGATCCAGGTCGAGCTCGGCCTGCTGGATCTTCTTGGCCTGCGCCTTGCGGGCGTTCTCGAGGTCGCGCTTGGCCTGGACGAGCGCGTCCTCCTCCTGGCGCAGGGTGTCGATCTCGTCGGCCTGCTGCAGCTCGGCCAGCAGGTCGCCCTGCTTGACCGTATCGCCGCGCTTGACGCTGACGGTCTCGACCCGGCCCTCGCGCTTGAACGAGAGGCGCGTCAGGTCGACCGGCGTCACGCGCCCGTTGATGCTGAGCACGCGGTCGAGCGCGCCGCGCTCGACGGTGTAGGTCGGGCGCTCGAGCGCCGGGTCGGGCGGCAGCGGCGTGGGGGTCGGCTCCTCGCGCTGCGCGGCCTGCGGCGCGCCGCAGGCCGCCAGCAGCGGCAGTAGCAGCAGCGCGGCGCACAAACGTCTCAGGTGGTGTTTCATCGTTGTTTCTCTTGACAAGGCTTCGCTTTTGCGCTCGTGTTCGCGGCTTCGTCGCGAACACGAGCGCAAAGAATAATGCTCGGGGGCCTGCGGCCCCCGCCGCCTGGACCTACCCGCGCGGCACCGCGATGCCGGGCTGGCCGGGGTTCTCGGGCGGATCTTCGGTGCTCCAGCCCTGGTAGCTCGGGTCGGTCTGGTTGGCGCAGGTGGCCGGCTTGTTGGGCGTCCGCTCCATGCAGTCCATGTAGGCGGTGGTGAACTTCTGCGCCTCGGCCAGGCCCTGCTCCAGGTCGACCTTCTTGTCGATCGCATCGCTCAGCGCCTTGAAGAACCAGTAGGTGTCGAAGTTGTAGAACGCGTTCGGGTCGCCGCCCGCGCTCGGCTGCCGGCTGGCCTGCTTGAGCGCGTCGGTGTAGATCTCGGCGATCGCGATCGTGTCGGGCGTGGCCTGCTTGATGAACGCGTCGGACTTGAGCAGCGAGCTGCGGGCCGGGATGGCGCCGTACATATTGCGCGCGTCGCCCGACAAAAACTTGATCCACTCCCAGCAGGCCTGGGGCTGCTGCGACTGCGCCGAGATATGGAAGCCGCGCAGGTAGATGTCGCCGCCGGTCAGCCCGTTGGCGCCGATCGGCAGCGGCGCGATGCCGACCTCGAAGTTGCGCGGCTGCCCGCCGCCGATCGGCTTGCCGCCGCCATCACCGAACATGCCGTAGCCCTGGTCGAACCACATGCCCGCGCGGCCGCTCTGCACGATCTCGTAGGACTTGTCCTCGAAGCCCTGGTCGTCGCGCCTATACGAGAACTTGAGCGGCGGCATCACCTTGTGAGTGCCGGCCAGGTCGAGGTACCACCTGATCCCCTCGATCACCTTGGGGTCGGTGAAGTTCGGGCGCGTCTCTCGGCTGCTGCCGGTGGCGATCTGGCCGCCGAACTGGTTGATGAAGAACATCATATCCTGCACGCCGCCGATCGACACGAAGCCGTACTGCCTCTTGTCGCCCTCGCCCTTGGTCAGCGCCTGGGCCGCCGCCAGAAAGTCGTCGGCCTTCCACTGGTAGACCGGCGTCTTGATGCCGGCCGCCTCGAACGCGGTCTTGTTGTAGTTCAGCGTGCGCAGCGTCGCGGCGTAGGGCATGCCGAACAGCCCGCCGCTGCGCTGGTAGGGCGCCAGCATCGCGGCCGGGAAGTCGCTCTGCGGGAAGCTGGCGTCGGCGTCGAACAGCGGCTGCAGATCCAGCACCGCGCTGAAGTCGGCGTCGCTCTGCGGCGGCGTGTACCAGGCGAAGCAGTCGTTGGTCTTAGCCACCTGCTGCATCGTCGGCGGCTCGGTGTAGACCTCGGTCGCCTTGATCTCGACGAAGATCTCGGGGTGCTGGTCGCGGAACGCGCGCGAGAGCTGGCGCAGATCGGACGGGTTGTAGGCGTTCGACGAAAACTTGACCAGCGTGGCGCCCTCGGGCGCGTCCTGCGGCTCGGGCGTGGCCACCGTCACCGGGCCGGTGTTCGGCGTCGGGGTCGGCGTGGTCTGGGCGTCGGCGATCTGCTGCTCCATCTGCTTCTGGGCTTCCTGGAGCGCCTTCACCGGGTCCTTCTTGTCTTGGCCGAGCACCATCTCGAGCGCGCTGCTGATCGCCCCAAACACCGTGTAGTCGGGGGTGCGCTCGGGCAGCGGCGCCGGGTGGGCGATCGCCCACTTGTAGGCCGCGGCGGTCTGCTCGTCGACATCTTTCCAGAACCCGGCCTCATCGGCCAGCGACTGCCGCGCCGGGATGCTGCCCGGGCCGAACTGGCCCGGCTGGCTGGTCTGCTGCCGCGAGAGGAACTCGATCCACTTCCACGACTCGGCCGGGTGCGCCGTGCCGGCGCTGATGATGAAGCCGTCGCTGCCGCCGTAGTAGCCGGCGAAGATCGTCGGGTAGGGCACCTTGCCGACCGGGAAGTCGTAGGTCGGCGCTACCGGCCCGCCCGCCGCCATCGGCCCGTCGATCTGGACGTACTCCTGGCCCCAGATCGCGATGTGGCCGTCGCGAATCATCTGGCTCGGGTCGGTGACGTCGGTGGGCGGGCCTTCCTTGTACTGCGGGCGGAACAGCGCGCCGCTGTCGACCAGCGTGCGGATGCGCTTGACGCCGTCGACGATCTCGGATCGATCGAGCTGGATGTCCTGCGGCGACTGCTTGAGCAGGTCGAGGTCCTGCTCCTGCAGCAGCCCGATCAGGGGCAGGGAGCCGCCGCTGGTGTCCAGGAAGCCGTAGGTGTCGACCTTACTGCCGCTCTTCTTGGCGAGCTGCTCGGCCGCGCCCAGCAGGTCGGTCCAGCTCCAGCCGGCCTTGGGATCGGGCAGGCCGGCTTTCTTGAACAGATCCTTGTTGTAGCTCAGCACCTGCACGTTGAGGTAGCGCGGCAGCACCCACGTGCCGCCCTTGACGGCGTACTGCTCCAGCGCGCCGGGCAGGAAGTCGTCGGCCTTGAACGCGGGGTCGGCGTCCATCTGCGGCTTGAGGTCGAGCAGCAGGCTGCTGCCGAGCGTCTCGGGCGCGGCGGCGAAGGCCGGCGCGGTGTCGGCGCCCGAGACGATCCGCCGCAGCATCGTCAGCGGGCTGTAGTCGGCGTTCGGCTCCGAGACGTTCATCAGGTCGTCGAGCGGGACGAGCGCCACCTTGATGCCGGGGTTCTCGTCCATGAACTTCTTGGCGAGCGGCTCGTAGATCTGGCGCTCGTAGTCCCAGGCCGCAAACGAGATCGTGACCTGGCCCTCTTCGCTCGAAGGGTCGGTCACCCCTGCGGTGGGCTGCTCGGCGTTGGGCGGCGGCGTGCCGGCGGGCTGGTCCGGCGCTCCGCTGCAGGCGGCCAGTAAGGTTACGAGGAGGAATAGCGAAAGCAAGCGACGCATATGTCTTCTCCCTGCGGTATGCGCGATCGTCCCTGCGCGCGGCGCGGCCGCCAACGCTGGATCTTTTATCAAGACGAATCCACTCTGGCGAAAGTTCCCGGCCACGCCACCTTTTGCGGCCGGCAGCACTGGCGCCCTGCAGGCTGCGGACTGCCGATTGTGCCAGGGAGCGACTTCCACCCTTGAGATGCTCTCGCGGCCGGGGCGCGTGGCGTTCTACTGAATCAGACGAAGCAGTCGCGCTAATCGTAACAGGGGCCGTGTGAGATGTCACTGATGGCGGTCTGATAGAGCGATCCTAAGATCCGTCTATGGCCTCGCCTGGACCAAGGACCAAGGACCAAGGACCAAGGATAGGGCTCGTGCAACGTCGGCCTTCACCCCCCTTGCCCCCCTCTCCCGCGCGGGAGAGAGGGATTCTTGTCGGCGTGGTGGTGCGGTCGCGGAGCGACCGCACCACCACGCCAGATCTATTCCCCCTCCCCTAAAAGGGGAGGGGGCAAGGGGGTGGGGTCAAAGACGTTGCATCAGCCCTGGGACCAAGGGCCCGTCTACAGTGTTTGGTCTTTGGTCTTTCGTCTTTGGTCTTTCGTCTTTGGTCTCCACTCGGCTCAGGACCAAGGACTCGTTTATGGTCCACGGTCTATGGTCCACGGTCTCCAGCCTACGATCTCTGCTCGATCGCGTACAGCAGCGCCTGAGCGTAGGCGTCTTCGGCGCCGGGCGCCTCGAACTCCTGGACCGCGTCGGCGACCCCGACCATCAGCCGGTAGCCGGCCTGGGCGCGGTCGAGCCGCAGCGGCGCGTCGTCGCCGACCGCGCCGGCCAGCAGATCGCGCAGCTGCGTCTCGCTGGGCAGCCAGACCGCCTCGGTCAGCACGACGTAGTCGAGCGCCCACTCGATGCTGCCGTGGAAGGTGATCGTCTGCTGGCCGCCGAAGCTCTGCACCAGCGCCGGCAGCGGGCTGACCACGAAGATCGATCCTTCGAGGTTGTGATCGGGCATGAAAAAGAAGTCGCGCTCGGCCGGCTGCCAGGCCAGCCCGGCGCGCTTGAGCTGTTCGGCCAGTTCGAGGCTGATCATGGTGGATACCTCGCTCTTCCTGTCTTCTCTTTTCCTGATGCGTTGGAGACCCTCGCCCCCTGCCCCGCTCCCGTCGCCACGGGAGCGGGAGGCCCTTTATGCACGAACGAGATGCCTTTTGCCGTCCGTCTTACTGCCGACTGCCCACTGCTAAGGGGGGAGGGGTTGCCGATCACAAGGGATTATACACGCTCATCTCCGCACAAGCGACATGTAGCTCTCCAGAATATTGCTCAGGCTAAAGATGCTGCTCTTGATCGACCCGAACGGCGCCGCGGTGACCTGGTAGCTTCCGGTCATGTTGTTGGCGGTCGCGGTGACGCTGGCCTGCCCGGCCGCGCTCGTCACGGCCCTGGCGCTGCTCAGGGTTGCGCTCGCCCCGCTGGCCGGCGCGTGGAACACGATCGCCGAGCCCGCGATCGGAGCGCCGCAGCCGTCGGCCAGCGCGACCTGCAGCGGGGCCGCGAAGGGGTGGCCGGCCCGCGCCTGCTGCGGCGTGCCGCCGGCGATGGTCAGCGCGGCCTGCAGCCCCAGGTTCAGCAGCACGCTCACGCTGCTGCTGCGCCCGTCGGTCGTCGCCAGTTCGGCTCTGCCGTCGCCGTTGATGTCGGCCGCCGCGATCCCCTGCGGCCCCAGGCCGGCCGCGAAGTCGACCTTCGCTGCGAACGTCGGCACGCTCGCGCCCGCCGATGTCGTGCTCATCAGCACGCTGGCGGTGTCGGCCAGGTAGTTCGCGGCGATCAGGTCGGGCTTGCCGTCGCCGTTGAGATCGCTCGTCGCGAGAGCCTGCGCCCCGTCTCCGGCGGCGAAGTCGACCTTCGCCGCGAAGCTGGGCGCGCCGGCGCCGGGCGTGGCGGTGTTCAGCAGCACGCTCACGTTGTCGCTGAAGTAGTTCGCGACCGCCAGGTCAGGTCGACCGTCGGCGTTCAGGTCGTTCGCGACGAGCATGTACGGCGACTGGCCGGCCGCGAAGGTGACCTGGGGATTGAACGAGGGCGTTGTGGCGCCGGGCGCGGTGGTGTTCAGCAGCACGCTCAGGTCGGCCTCGTGGGTGTTGGCGGTCGCGAGGTCGGGCTTGCCGTCGCCGTTGAAGTCGCCCACCACCACCGACGACGGGCCAAAGCCGACCATGAACGTCACTTGGCTGCCGAACGCGAGCTTGGCCGGGGTCGAGCTGTTCAGCAGCACGCTGACGTTCGAGGTGCCGGCGTTGGCGACCGCCAGGTCGGGCTTGCCGTCGGCGTTGAAGTCGCCGAGCGCGACCGAGGAGGAGGCCAGCGTCAGGTCGATCGTCAGCTGGCTCGTGAACGACGCGATGGCGGCGCCGGGCGCGGTGGTGTTCAGGATCAGGTTGACGCTGCCGGCGGCGTTGTTCGCGACCGCCATGTCGATCTTGCCGTCGGCGTTGAGATCGCCCAGCGCAACCTCGTATGGTCCCAGGTCGGTCGGCACGCTCACCTGGCCCGCGAAGGTTGGGCCGCTCGCGCCGGAGGGCGTCGTGTTCAGCAGCACGCTCACGCTCGACGCGGTGTTGTTGGCGACGGCGAGGTCGGTCCGGCCGTCCTGGTTCAGGTCGCCGGCCGCCACGCCAATCGGGTTCGTGCCGGTCGCGAAGGTCGCCAGAGTCGCGAGCGCTGGGCTGGGGGCGCCGGGCGCGGTGATGTTCAGCAGCACGCTCACACTGTTGCCGTCGGTGTCGGCCGCGGCGAGGTCGATCTTGCCGTCGGCGTTGAGGTCGCGCGCCACGACCGACCACGGCCCGTCGCCGGCCGCGAAGCTGGTGAGTCCGGCGAAGCCGGGCGCCCCCGGCGCGCTGGTGTTGCGCAGTACGCCGACATTGTCGTCGATCTGGTTGGCGACGATCAGGTCGGGCTTGCCGTCGCCGTCCAGGTCGCCGATCGTCGCGCCCTGCACCCCGCCGCCGACCGCCAGGACGATCTGCCCGGCGAAGCTGGCCGCGCCCGCGCCGGCGGCGGTGGTGTTGCGCAGCACGCTGATGCTGCCGCCGATCTGGTTGGTGATCGCCAGGTCGGGCTTGCCGTCGCCGTCGAGATCGCCGGCCGCGACATCCTGCGGGCCGCTGCCGGCCGGCAGGCTGGCCGCGCCGCCGAAGGTCGGGCTTGCCGCGCCGGCCGGGGTGGTGTTGAGCAGCACGCTGGCGTCGGCGCTGGAGTAGTTCGCGGTAGCCAGGTCGGTCTTGCCGTCGCCGTTGACGTCGGCGGCCGCGATCGAGACCGGGCTGCTGCCGACCGAGAACGCGACCAGCGCGGCGAAGCTGGGCGCGCCGGCGCCGGGCGGGGTGGTGTTGAGCAGCACGCCGACGCTGCCGCTGACGCGCGCGCTGGCGACCGCCAGGTCGGGCCTGCCGTCGGCGTTGAAGTCGGCGGCCACGAGCGCGGCCGGTGCGCTGCCGGCCGGGATATCGATCTTCGCGGCGAAGCTGGGCGCGCCGGCGCCGGGCGCGGTGGTGTTGCGCAGCACGCTCAGGGTGGAGGCGTCGCCGTTGGCGCTGATCAGATCGAGCTTGCCGTCGCCGTCGAGGTCGGCCAGCGCGACCGCGTGCGGGCTGGCCCCGGTGCCGAAGGGCGCCCGCGCGGCGAAGCTGGGCGCGCCGGCGCCCGGGGCGGTGGTGTTGAGCAGCACGCCGACCTGCGCGTTGAAGTCGTTCACCGCGACAAGGTCGGGGCGCGAGTCGCCGTTGAGGTCGCCCGCGGCGATGAAGTGCGGGTGCTGGCCGGCCGGGAAGCTTGGCGTGGTCGAGAAGCGCGGCCCGGCGTCGCAGGCGGCCAGGGTGGCCGCCGGCCGGGCCGCGCCGGGCAGCGCCAGCGCGAACATGCCGGCCAGCAGAAGCGCCAGCCGGGGATGGATGCGCCTGCGCAGCCGAGATCGTCCTGAGATCATTGTGTGTTCTCCATCGCGGGGCAGAGACGCGGAGGGAGGCGGTGGTCGACAGCGCTTCAGGAAGTGCTCGTGGGCCCGACGAGAGGCGCATTCGTGCTGCGCGCCGCAAGAGATCCGCGACTTCTGCGCATGAAAACGTGAGCGCTCGCCAGCTGCTGGCATGTGCGCCGATTATAGCAGAGAACGATCGGTCTTGGGATCGCTCTATGGCTTTCGGGGGCCGCGCGCCCCCGTGCCCCCGCGGGCGGGGCTTGCGCCCCTGGACCCCAAAATCAGCCCGTCTCGATTGCGGTGCTTGGCGCACATGCCCAGCTGAATCCACGCGCGGCGGGATGCAACTCGCCCGGCAAGCCTGGTGATAGGCATGCGCCACAAACAATGCAATTGGTACGACATTATTTGCCGGAGGGGGCCGGGGGTGCAGCGCCCCGGAGAAAGAAGCTGAATCCACGCGCGGCGGGATATGCAGCGGCTGTGCTCAGAATGGTATGAGGCATGAGCCACGATCCTTGCAGCTGGTACGGCATCTATTGCCGGAGGGGGGCCGGGGGAACCGGCGCGGGTTCCCCCGGGCGGGGGGCCGGGGCGCAGCGCCCCGGAAGAAAGAAGCTGAATCCACGCCTGGACTGGCGCGGCTGTGCCCGGGCGGGGCAGGGGGCGCAGCGCCCCGGTAGGCAGCAGGCGGAGCCGGGGAACTGGCGCGGGTTCCCCGGGTACCCTTTGGGTGCCGGGGGGCCGGGGGCGCAGCGCCCCGGAAGACAGCAGGCGCAGCCGCCTGAACCGGCGCGGGTTCCCCCGGTACCCTTTGGGTGCCGGGGGGCCGGGGGCGCAGCGCCCCGGAAGACAGCAGGCGCAGCCGCCTGAACCGGCGCGGGTTCCCCCGGGCGGGGGGCCGGGGGCGCAGCGCCCCGGAGAAAGAATCGGTGTCGAAATGGACTCAGGCGGGGGCCGGGGGCGCAGCGCCCCGAAAGAAGCGGGAATCAGACAGGGATGTAGCGCTGGAACCACTCTAGGTAGCGCCGGAAGCGGTCCAGGTTGTGCAGCCGCTCCTTCGGGCCGTGCGGCTCGCGCGGGTAGACCACCAACTCGGCCGGGACGCCGTGGTCCTTCAGCGCGCGGAAGAACTCGTAGCTCTGGCCGACCGGCACGATGATGTCGTTCGCACCGTGCAGCACCAGCGTGGGCGTCTTGGCCTGGTCGACATAATGGATCGGCGAGAAGCGGTCGTACTGCCCGCCAAGCTCGTAGGGGTCGGCGCGGTAGGAGATCTGGTCCCAGGTGCCGATCTCGGCGACGCCGTGGAACGAGAGCCAGTTGCAGATGCCGGCGCCCATGATCGCGGCCTTGAAGCGGTCGGTCTGCGTCACGGCCCAGGCGGTCATAAAGCCGCCGTAGCTCCAGCCGCCGACCCCCAGCCGCTCCGGGTCGGCGATGCCGAGCTCGATCGCGTGGTCGATCCCGGCGATGATGTCCTCGTAGTCGCGCCCGCCGAAATCGCCGATGTTCGCCTCGGTGAACTGTACGCCCCAGCCGATGCTGCCGCGCGGGTTGGCCAGCAGCACGGCGTAACCGGCCCCGGCGAACATCTGCGCGGTGCTGCGGCCGGCGCCATAGAAGCAGTGCGCGTAGAGCCAGGCCGGCCCGCCGTGAACCCAGGCGATCAGCGGGGCGCGCCGGCCCGCCTGGTGGCCGACCGGCAGGACCAGCAGCCCCTGGATCTCCAGTCCGTCGGCGGCGGTCCAGCGCAGCTCGCGCGTCTCGCCCAGCGCAAGCTCGGCGACCTGCGGGTGGAAGCGCGTGAGCTGGCGCCACTCCAGGCAGCCGCCGGCCCCGGCCGGCGAGCTGGCGAGCCAGACGTCCTGCGGGTGGGTCGCGTCCTCGCGGATGACCGCGATTGCGCCGCCGTCGTGCGCGACGTGGCCCGAGCCGTTGCTCTCGGTGAAGGCGGCCGCGCCGCGCCAGCGCGTCACGCGCTCGCCCGTCGCGACGTCGATCCGCCCGACCGCGGCCTGGCCGTCCTCGTAGGCCATGTAGTCGATCGCCGCGCCGTCGGCCGACCACTGGATCCACCAGACGCTGCCGCCGTAGCCCTCGGTCAGGTTGCGCGGCGCACCGCCGCCGATCGGCAGTAGCAGCACGTCGCCGCCGTTGTTGCCGCGGTCGCTCCAGATACACGACAGGAACGCGACCTGCGCGCCGTCGGGCGAGACGCGCGGGCAGGCGAGCTGCTTCTCGGGCACGCTGTAGATCGTCTTCGGCTCGCCCCCCTTCGGCCCAACCCACGCCAGCCGCGCGACGAACCACGACCACTCGTACGGCTCCGGCCCGACGACCATGGCGAAGCCGCCGTCGGGCGCCCAGCCGAGCTCCCAGACCTGCGCGTCGCCGGTGAGCGGGCGCGCCGCGCCGGTCGTCACGTCGACCGTCCAGACCCGCTGCCAGCGGTGGTGCTTCTCGACCTCGATCGCGTCGTCCTTCGCCTGCCTGCGCCTGCGCTGCTCGTCCGTCTCGGGGTCGGCCAGTAGAAACGCCAGCCGCGCGCCGTCGGGCGACCACGCCAGCTCCTCCGGGCTGCCGGGCAGGTCGGTCAGCTTGCGGGCCTCGCCGCCGTCGCGGTCGAGCAGGTAGATCTGGAAGGCGCCGTCCTCCAGCCGGTCGGAGCGAAACGCCAGCGTGCGGCCATCGGGCGACCAGCGCGGGGTGTCGTCGGTGCGCGCGCCGCCGGTGAACGGGCGGGCCGGGCCGCCGTCGGCCGGCGCGAGCCAGATCTGGCTCTTCGGCGCGGCGGTGTCGGCCTTGAACTGCTCGCCGGCGACGAACGCGACCAGCGCGCCGTCGGGGCTGATCTGCACGTCGGCCAGCTTGGTGAAGGCGGCCATATTCTCGGGTGTGATCGGGCGTGGTGTCATAGGATTTTCTCTACTTCTGTGGTGCGAGCTTTCAAGAATTGCATCATTACTGTGTTGGCCCTCACCCCCCTGCCCCCCTCTCCCGCCCCGGGAGCGGGGGTATCCTTCTGGCATTCGGGAGCGGTCGCTATGCGACCGCTCCCGGATGCCGAGAATCTGGCCCCTCCCCTAGCAGGGGAGGGGTATAGGGGAGGGGTATCCGGCGAGCGAACTGCTTCGTGTGAAAAATCTATGCTCGAAGGGACTCCCGCCTGGGGAGGCCTGGAGGGGTCTCTCGCCCCTCCGAACCCATGTGCGATCGAAGGAAGGTATGCGCGGCCACGAGCAGCAGCACGATCTCGCCGGCGTTCCACCAGAAGTGGACGTCGATCCGCGACGCGGTGGTCACGCCGGGCAGCCGGCACAGGAACGTGCCCTGCGTGGCCGCGCTGCGCGCCAGCCAGCCGTCGCGGCCGAGGATGCCCGGCAGCCCTTGGGCCGAGACCGATGGGAAGCCCAGGCGGCGCAGCTCGCCGAGCATCTCGAGGTAGCGCGCCATCATGTAGGCGTGCTCGATCGCGTGCGCCAGCGCCCAGGCCAGCAGCAGCCAGGCCCAGGCGTCGCGCATGCCGCGCCGCACCAGGTAGGCGATCGTGGCGACGACCAGCCAGTTCCAGCCGAAGTGGACCCACTCGGCGTTGGCGGCCGAGATCAGCCCGCTCGAAGCGAACGGCGGCCACTTGAGGATGTGGTACTGGATGGCCTGGGCCGCGTGCTCGACGCTGTGGAAGCCCTGCGCCGCCAGCAGGATGCTCAGCACCATCGCCGTCGCCCCGTAGCGGCGCCGGTCGTCGCGCCACTTGAGCGCGGCGGGCCCCAGCAGCAGCCCGAGCGCCATCGCCGTCGCAACCCAGACCGGCAGGCGCAGCAGCCAGATCGCGCCGCACCAGACCGCCAGGCCGGCTGCCAGCGCCGCCAGCGCCAGTCGGCTGCGCTCGCGCGGGTGCAGCAGCGCCAGGATCGGAAAGCGCGGCGCGCGCGCTAGATCGACTACCGTCATGGGCATCGCTCCATAAACAAACCGTAGATGCACACAGATGGACGCAGATGCTTAAAATATATCGTATCCACGTTTATCCGCGGATGAATGACCCTATCCGCGCTGATCCGCGGATAAACGCGGATCATCTCGCGTCACTGTCAGCAAAGTATGGCCCTGAATCTGGTCGATCGCCGAGACCGCGCCGTCGGGCCAGCGCACCTCCAGCCACTCGATCGTCGCGTCGCGCGGGAAGCCGAAGTGCGCTATCGGCGGCGGGCCGGACAGGTAGCCGGCCTGGGCGCGCACGTCGCGCGTGTAGTCGCCGGCGCTGGTGTGCAGCACCAGCGTGGCCCCCAGCGCGCGAGTGTTCTTGCTGGCCGGCCAGCGCAGCTCGGCCTCGAGGCTCTCGCCGCCGCACAGCCGGTTCTCGAACAGCTGGGCCGGCGCGCGCAGGTTGTTGACCACAATGTCCAGGTCGCCGTCGCCGTCCAGGTCGGCCATGGCCATGCCGCGGCCGCTGCGGGTCGAGCCCAGGCCCCACTCGGGCGCCGGCGTGAAGCGCCCGCCGCCGTCGTTGCGCAGCGCCTGGTTCTGCTCGACCAGCTCGCCGCCCGGCAGGTAGCGGAACAGCTGGGCCTCGATCATCCCGTTGACGACGTACAGGTCGAGCGCGCCGTCGTCGTCCAGGTCGCCGAACACGCCCGACCAGCTCCAGCCGGTCGCGTCGACCCCGCGCGCGTAGGCCTGGTTGCGGAAGCCGCCGTCGCGCACCTGCAGCACATTCTCGACGATCTGCGGGTCGCCGAGCGCGGTCGGGCTCCACAGCTCGGCCATCATCGGCGCCCAGGTCGAGAGCGTGGCGACCGATTTGTCGTAGGGCTTCATGTCGGTCGAGAACAGGTCCTGGCTGCCGTTGTTGTCCACGTCGCCCTGGTCGAAGCCCATGGTGCTGTGGCTGGTGGCGCCGAAGGGCTGCGCCGCGACCCACTCGCCGTCGCGCTGGGTCCAGGCCTGGTCGGGCACCGCGAAGTCGTTGCCGACGACGACGTCGGGCCGGCCGTCGCCGCTCAGGTCGTACAGCGCGATCGCCAGCGCCTGGGCCTTGTGTGCGAGCTGGCGCGCCGCAAAGCTGCCGCCGGAGCGCTGGTAGACGTACACGCCCGCGCCGGGGCCCATCAGGAAGCCGTTGCCCTGGTCGGTCAGCAGCTCGGCGTCGTACGAGCCGGTCACCATGTCGAGCGCGCCGTCGCCGTTCAGGTCGCCCCAGGCCATCGCGTAGGCCGGCCGCGCCACGTTCGGCAGCAGCTCCTGCACGAAGCGCTCGCCGGCCTCTCCGGTGTTGTGCCAGTAGTGCGGGGCGCCCTGGCGCTGGGTGAAGACCAGGTCGAGCCGGCCGTCGCCGTCCACGTCGACGATCGCGGCCGCGCGCGAGTTCCCCTGCGGCATGCGCTCGGCGCGGAAGGCGAGGCCGCCCTGGCCCCACAGGATCGAGTTCGGGCCGTGGCTGCTGGCCAGGGCGAGGTCGAGCCGGCCGTCGCCGTCGAGGTCGCCGATCGCGACGCCCGAGCCGTTGCCCTCGAACATGTGCGCCGTCGCGCCAGGCGTGCTGGTGACGTGGTCGAGATCGCGGGCGACGAACGCGCCGGTGCAGGGCGCCGGCTGGGCCAGCGGCGTCGATCGCACCTGCACGGGCAGCGGCGCCGCCGGGCGAGCCGCTGTCGGTCGCGCGGCGGCCGCCCCGCCGCAGCCGGCCAGCACGATCGCGCAGAGCAGACAGATTGCGGTTCGCCTCATCGCCAGGCCCTGTGCAATCGCAGATTGCAGATTGTAGATTGTAGATTGCGTCGAGCGCATGTTGAAGCCATGGGTTTTACCGACGCTTCTAACGCGTGCCTGATCCTGCACATGCGCAGGGTCGTAGAACAACATACCGGGTTGCAGCCGGCAGTGGGCAGTCGGCATCTTCCGGTGCAAGCCCAAGCGAGCTTTGAAGTATTCTCTGACTTCTGACTGCTGATTACTGACTACCGGCGCTAGCGGCCACCAAGACCCGAGAGCGTAATGCCGCGGATGAACCAGCGCTGGCCGATCACATAGACGACCAGCACCGGCAGCATCGCGATCACCGAGCCGGCCATCAGCAGGTTCCACTCGACCTTGAACTGGCCCTGGAAGCTGCTCAGGCCGACCGGCAGCGTGCGCATCTCCTGCGAGTTCGTGACGATCAGCGGCCACAGGAAGTCGTTCCAGCTGTTGAGCGAGACGAAGATCGCCAGCGCGGCCAGCACCGGCCCGCTCAGCGGCAGGATCACGCTCCACCAGATCCGCAGCGACGACGCCCCGTCGATCCGGGCGGCCTGGTCGAGGTCGAACGGGATGCCCATGAAGTACTGGCGCAGCAGGAAGGTGCTGAAGGCCGAGAACGCCGGCGGCAGGATCAGCGCCTGGTAGGTGTCGTACCAGCCCAGCAGGCGCACCAGGATGAAGTTCGGGATCATCGTGACCTGGAACGGGATCATCAGCGTGGCCAGGTAGAGCAGGAACAGCGCGTTGCGGCCGGGGAAGCGCAGGCGCGCGAACGCGAACGCCGCCAGCGACGAGGTCACGATCTGCAGCGTCGTCACGCTGATGGTGACGATCAGGCTGTTCAGGTAGAAGCGCCCGAACGGCATGACCGTGACCGCCTTCGTGTAGTTCTCCCAGGCCAGCCGGCTGGGGATCCACACCGGCGGGTAGCTGAACGTCTCGGCCGGCAGCTTCAGCGAGGTGCTGAGCATCCAGGCGAACGGCAGCAGCATGAGCACGCTGCCCGCGATCAGCGCGGCGTGCAGCGCCAGCCGTGCGGGGCTCGTCCGGCGCCGGCGCCGCGGGCTACGTTTGTCGAGAAGATCTGTCGCCATAGTTGCCTGGTAGTCAGTCGTCAGTCGTCAGTAGTCAGTAGCCAATCGGCAGCATTCAACGTTCAACGTTCAACATTCAACGTTCAACATTCAACGTTCAACATTCAACGCTCAGCCTACTCGGTCTCGTAGTGCACCCAGCGCCGCTGCAGCCAGTTCTGAATCAGCGTGCAGACGAAGATGAAGGCGAACAGCACCCAGGCGATCGCCGAGGCTTTGCCCATCTGGCTGTAGGTGAACGCGGTCTGGTAGATATAGAACACGATCGAGACAGTCGCGTGGGCCGGGCCGCCCTGGCCGCGGGTCATCACGAACGGCTCGCTGAACAGCTGGAACGCGCCGATCATCTGGATGATCAGCAGGAAGAACGTCGTCGGGCTGATCAGCGGCAGCGTGATGCTGCGGAAGCGCTGCCAGCCGCTGGCGCCGTCGACCTTGGCGGCGTCGTACAGCTCCTCGGGCACGGCCTGCAGCCCGGCCAGGTAGATCACCATCGTGAAGCCCATGTTCTTCCAGACCGTCAGCAGCGCGATCGCCGGCTTGGCCCAGAAGCTGCTGTTGAGCCAGTCGGGCGGTGCGATCGGCAGGCCGGTCAGGTCGCCCAGCCCCCAGAACAGCGCGCTGATGATCCCGAAGTCGCGGTTGAACATCCACTGGAACACCAGCGCCGCCGCGACGACGCTGCTGACCACCGGCATGAAGTAGATCAGCCGGTAGATCTTCACGCCGCGCAGGCCCTGGTTCAGCGCCAGCGCCACCGTCAGGCCGGCCGCGAGCTGCAGCGGCACGATCGCCACGGTGTAGAACATCGTGTTCCAGAACGACTGGACGAACACGGGGTCGCGCGTGAAGATCTCGACGTAGTTGCTGGCGCCGACGAACTCGGGCGGGTTCAGCAGGTTCCAGCGCACGAAGCTGAGCCCGAGCGAGGCGATCACCGGCCCGACGATGAACAGCAGGAAGCCGAGCAGGCTGGGCAGCAGAAACAGGTATGCCTCCATCTGCCGGCCGGGGTTCCAGCCGCCGCGCCGCCGCCTGATCGTGGTAGAAGTTTGTCGCTCGGTTCGCGTCGCCATCTCGATCCCCGACAAGGTGACCAGGTGAGGGGTGACCAAGCGATCTTGGTGGCTTACCACCCGGTCACCCTGTCGCCTTGTCATCTCGTTATCTCATCACCTTGTCACTACCGCAATCCCTGACAAGGTGACCAGGTGTGGGGGTGACCAAGCGATCTTGGTGGCTTACCACCCGGTCACCTTGTCACCCGGTCACCCTGTCGCCTTGTCATCTCGTTATCTCATCACCTTGTCACTACCGCAATCCCTGACAAGGTGACCAGGTGAGGGGGTGACCAAGCGATCTTGGTGGCTTACCACCCAGTCACCTTGTCACCCGGTCACCTTGTCACCCGGTCACTACTTCGGGTAGCCCTTGCTCTTCAGGAACGCGTCGACCTGCTGGCAGATCGCCGGCAGCGCCTCCTCGGGCTGCTGCTCGCCGGCCCAGACCTTCTGCAGGCCTGCCTCGATGATCGAGCCGCTCAGCTCGTTCCAGTCCGGGAAGTAGCCGAAGCCGCCGACCTTCGAGCTCTCGCCCTCGGTCAGGAAGGCCTGCTTGTTCGCCGGCGGCGTCTCCTGCTTCAGGAAGGTGGTCTTCGCCACCGACTGCAGCGCCGGGAAGATCTCGCCCGACTGGGTGTAGATCTGCTCGCCGCCGTCGCTGCTCTGCAGCCACTGCAGGAACGTCCAGGCCGCGTCCTTATTGTCGCTCTTGGCGCTCATGACCCAGGCCGCGCCGCCGGCCACATTCGCGCGCTGGCCGCCCTTGGGGATCGGCGCCGCGACGACGTCGTACTTGAGCCCGGCCTGGTTGAACGCCGACACGCGGCTGGAGTTCTGCAGGATCATGGCCGCCTGGCCGCTCTGGAACACCGCCGCGTCGCCGCCGGCCTGGCTGAGGGCCGCGTCGCGCATGGCCAGGTTGTTGTTCATCAGGTCCGCGAAGAACTTGATGCCGGCCATCGCCTTCGGGTCGGCCAGGGTGCACTTGGACGGGTTGCTCATGTCGTCCAGGATGCTGCCGCCGTTCTGCATCACGAACTTGGGCCACTTGCCGCCCTCGGCCGCGAGCGCGTAGCGCTTGACCCGGCCGTTGGCCTCGATCGCCGCGAGCTTCTTGGCGGCGGCCAGGAAGTCATCCCAGGTCCAGTCGTCCTTCGGGTAGCTCACGCCGGCCTCGTCGAAGATCGCCTTGTTGTAGTAGATCACGTTGGTCTCGATGTCGCGCGGGAAGCCGTAGACCTTGCCCTGGTAGCTGGCCGACTCGAGCAGCGCCGGCCAGTAGTCGTTCAGGTCGTAGCCGCTCTTCTGGATGTAGGGCGTCAGGTCTTCCAGCACGCCGGTGGCGGCGTAGCTGGGGGTCGGCCACAGGAACAGCACGTCGGGGATCTGCTTGGGGTCGCCGCTGGCCCACAGGGTCTTCATCTTGGTGAAGTAGTCGTCCCACGGCTGGTTCCAGGTCTCGATCTTGATATTCGGGTGGCTCTGCATGAACGCGGCCGCCACCTTCTCGTGGCTGGCCTTCTCCTCGGGGCTACCCCAGAAGCCCCACGTGATCGTGGTGGCCTCGCCGGCCGCGGGGGCGGCCGTGGCCTCGCCGCCGGCCGCCGGAGCGGCGGTCGCCTCGGCTGCGGGCGCGGGGGCCGCCGTGGCGGCGCTCCCGGCCGGGGCGCTGGTCGCGCCGCCGCTGGGCGCGGTGCCGCCGCCGCAGGCCGCCAGCAACACCAGCGTGGCGAGCAGCAGGGCGAGCGTGCGTGTGACGCCGTGTCGGAACATCTGATGCCTCCTCTGTAGAACCGCTTCGAACTGTACTGAGACCAACGTTCGAACGTTTGAACGTTTGAACGTTCGAATGCTCACACCGGCCCGCCGCCGGCGCGCACCTCCATATCGTGCACCTCGGTCGCCAGGGCCGCGGCCGGCTTGGCCGCCAGCAGGTCGTCGAACAGCGGCAGCGCGCCGCTGCGCACCGCGTGATCGGCGTAGAGATACATCGCCGCCGACCAGGCCTGCTGGGCGTAGCCCATCGGGTGGCCGCTGGCGCCGTGCATCCACTCGTTGAACTCCCACGGCTGCTCGATCCCCTGCCGGTTGGCGAGCGCCAGCCCGACCAGCGTGCGCTCGGCCTCGGCGTGCCAGCGGTGCCGCACCAGCGCGGCCACGTGGAACCCGCCGATCATCGGCCAGATCCCGCCGTTGTGGTACTGGTGCGGCAGGTTCAGGTTGCGGCTGCGGTAGTACTCGCGCCAGTTGGTCTCGCCCGGGTAGATCGGCGGGTGGATCGCCTTGGTCGGGAAGGGCTCCTGCATGCCGACCTGGTGCATGTAGCGCAGGATGTGCTCGGAGTGGTGCCAGTCGGCCACGCCGGTCAGGATCGCCAGCAGGTTGCCCAGGCTGTCGCACCAGTCGCCGTACTCGCGGAACGCCACCCACGGCAGGTAGAACGGCCGGCTGGAGATCGTGCCGATGTTGTGGTAGAGCATGTACCATTCGAGCCGGAACGACTTCAGCCGCTCCAGGTGCGTGGCAAAGTGCTCGGCCACCCAGCAGCGGTCGATCCACATGAGCGAGTTGATCCGCTCGTGGATGCCGGACGCGTCGATCGCCAGCTGGTGCGCCGGGGTTCCCGGCGGCAGGTGCCGCACCAGCTCCTGGTGCGCCAGGGCGGCCGCGTAGTACAGCACGTTGTCGTAGAGCGTGTTGTAGCGCACGGCCATCAGGTCCATCCAGTCGCCGGCCTCGGGGATCTCCAGCAGGCCGCACTCGTTCATGTCCTGGTACTCGAGCCACATCATCGCGCGGTCGATCTGCGGCCAGTGGCGCGCCAGAAAGTTGTCGTCACCGGTCGTCCGATAGTAGAGCAGGTGGCCCAGGATGTACCACAGGTTCGAGTCGACCGCGCCGGCGTTCTCGGTGCTGACGTAGCCGGTGTCCGGGTTGACGTTGAGCGGGATCAGGCCGCGGCTGGACTGGTTGGCGCCCAGCGTCTCCAGCGCCGCGCGGGCCGCCGCTGCCAGCTGGGGCTCGCCGGTGGCCACCGCGCCCAGGAAGATGACCCCGTTATCGCGGGCCCAGATCTGCGGGTAGCCCGCCGCCAGGCCCGAGGCCCGGAAGCCGTGCGGGGTCGCGCAGCGCCGCAGCACGTCCAGCGCTCGGCTGCGCGCCTCGTCAAGTAGAACATCGTCGTTCATTGCGAATCCCCTGAAAGATGGCTGTGCTCGTCTGAGCAAGCTGACGACATTGGGCTGCAGGATACTCGCGTGGGGGGCGGGCCCGGCGATTCGCGGCCTGGCGAGCGGGAGAGGCGGGGAGGGCCGCGGTAGCCACCGTTATAGCAGCCGCCGCCATGATTGTCAAGTTTCAGGCATCTCGTCGATGGCGGCCGGGAAGGTCACATAGAATGTGCTGCCCTGGCCGGACGCGCTGGTCAGCCAGATCTCGCCGCCGTGCAGCTCGACCAGCAGGCGCGCGATGTGCAGACCCAGGCCGGTGCCGCTGGCCTGCACGGCGACGGCGCTGCGCGTGCAGAAGAAGGT
Organism: Candidatus Ribeiella danica; assembly: GCA_016717335.1. Lineage (GTDB taxonomy): Bacteria > Chloroflexota > Chloroflexia > Chloroflexales > Roseiflexaceae > Ribeiella > Ribeiella danica. Next base: position 45,644 of record JADKFS010000018.1, on the reverse strand, counting down.
GTTGAACAGGTTGCTCTGGTCTTCGGCGGCGATCCCGATCCCGGTGTCGCTGATCGCCACCTGCACGAAGCCGTTCCCCGAGAGCGAGGTCTCGACGCTGAGCGTGCCGCCTGGCGGCGTATACCTGCTGGCGTTGTTCAGCAGGTTGCCGATGATCTGGGCCGCGCGGCTCTCGTCGCACAGCGCCGGCGGCACGGCGTCGTCGAGCTTCAGCCGGAGCGCCTGGCGCCTGGCGTGCAGCTGCGGCCGCAGCTCGGCGCTGACCATCTCGATCAGCGTGCGCACCACGGTTGGCTGCAGCACCAGGTCGATCCGCCCGGCCTCGATCCGCGCCATGTCGAGCAGGTCGGCCGTGAGCTTGCGCAGGCGCATGACGCTGCGCGACATCCCCTCGAGCACCTCGCGCTGCTCCTGGGTGAGCGGGTCGCCCCGCTGGTCGAGCAGCATCTCGATATAGCCCAGGATCGGCGCCAGCGGGTTGTTCAGCTCGTGCGCCGCGATGGCGACGAACATCGACTTCAGCTCGTCCAGCCGCCGCAGGTCGGCGATCGCCGCGTCCAGCTCGCCGTTGCGCTGCGTCAGCTGCTCGCGCAGCAGCCGCAGCTCGTTGCGGCCCTGCGCCAGCTGCTGCACGGTCTGCCCCTCGCCGGTGGTATCGGCCAGCATGACCAGCAGGCGCGCGTCCGACCGCGCGCCGGCATAGGGCAGCATGGTCAGCGTCAGGTAGCGCTGGCCGCCGTCGGGCGCCGGCCGGTTGACGAACTCGATCCGGTACGGCTCGGTCGCGCCGGCCAGCAGCGCCGCCACCATCGGCTCGCTGCCGACCAGCTCGGGCACACGTTTGACAAGCGAGCTGCCGATGTCGAATGGTCCGAAGCTGTCGAGGATCGCGGCGGCGCCGCTAGAATCCACGATCGTCAGGCGCTGATCGATCAGGATGTAGGCCAGCCGCTGGGTCTGAAACAGAGCGTTGATGATGGCTGTGTCCATAGATCCCCTATCAGATCACGAGCTGTCGCCCCAGGTGACGGAAGAGCGCCTCCACCTCGTCGCCGGTCCTGGCGCTTGTCAGGTACAGCGGGGCGTCGATCTGGCCGGCGACTGCCTCGATCTGCGCTGGAGCGAGCTGCTGCTCGTTCGCGAGATCGTGCTTGTTCGCGGCGACGACCAGCCGCGCGGCCGGGCTGGCGCTCAGCACCTGCTCGGCCGACCGGATCACGCCGGCGAGCGTGTCTGCGCGGGTCAGGTCGCAGACCAGCACCGCGCCGGCGGCGCCGCGCAGGTAGCTCTGGCGCACCCGCTCGAAGCCGTTTTCGCCGGCCAGATCCCAGATCATCAGCGCGAGATCGATCAGCCGCTCGTCGCGCGGCACCGTCAGGGCTTTCCGGCTGACATGCACGCCGATTGTGGTCAGGTACGTCTCGTCGAAACGATTGTAGACGAAGCGGCGGATCAGGCTGGTCTTGCCGACGGCAAAATCGCCGAGCAGGCACACTTTCTTGCTGATCGTGGTCACGTCGATTCTCCTCGACACTGCCTCTTGCGCGCTCAGCGCACGTGCGTGGGGCCTGCTCCGATGAGTCGATACGGTCGATCGCAGCCCGAAAGCGCCGCCCGGATGTGTTCTACGGAGCTGCCGTCGGCGTCACCAGCCACGCCGGGATGGGTCCGCCCGTGTCCACCCACTCGCCTGGCGCCCAGCCGGTCACCTCGCTGTCGGCCGAGACGCGCCAGCGCACCCGGTACCAGTCGCGCGACGCCGCCAGGACCTCGATCGGCTGGCCGGCCAGCACGACGGTGCCGAGCCGCGCCGACTCCTCCGAGGGGCCGGCGCGCAAGAAGACGTCGCCGGTCATAACGCCGCTCAGCGTCGTCGTTGGCGTCGGCGGCGCGGTCGGCGCGGGCGCCGGAGTCGCGGTTGGCGTCGGCGGCGCGGTCGGCGAGGCCACCACGACGATCGGCGTGGGCGCCGGCGGGTAGAGCAAGCGCCAGCCAACCTGGCCGGCCAGGCATGCCAGCCCAACGCAGATCAGCAGCCCGCCGGCCAACCCGGCCAGCACCAGCTTATGGATCGGGCCAAGCTGCTCGGGCCGCGCGCCGGCCAGCAGCGAGCCGAGCGGCTCGGCCACCGCGGCCAGCGGCGCGGGATCGCCGTCGTAGCGGCGCAGCTTCTGCTCGTAGGTGTGCTCGATCTCGATCGCGCGCGACCGCATCTCGGCGCGGAGCCCGGCCGGCTCGACGCCGCCGACCACCACGGCGAGCGAGATCGAGCGGGTCGCCTCGATCAGGATTCGCCGGTCGCCGTACTGGATCTCGTCGAGCTGGCCCTCCGGCCCGCGGCCGAGCGTGTCCTGGGCGAAGTCGCGGATGGCGGTCAGCATCCCGCCGATCAGCTCGGAGTCGGCCGGGTCGAGCGGCTCGCGCGAGGTATGCCAGATCAGCAGGCCGGTCTCGCGGTGGATCAGGAAGATCGCGGCGATCTCGAACGGCAGCGCGTCGCGCAGCGCCAGCTGCGCGGCCGAGACGCCGCGCGCCCGCGCGCCCGCGCGCCGCAGCAGGCCGCGCAGCCCAACCGACGCGCGCAGCTGGGCGTCGATCCGCCGCGCCAGGTCGCGGATCGCCTCCGCGACGGCACGGACGACGATCTGGCCGACGATCGGGTAGAACGCCTCGATCATCTCGGGGCGGGCGTCGCGGATCTTGCGCCGGACGACGTCGCCGATGATCGGGGCGATCATGCCGATCAGCGCCTGCTCGTCGGTGGTCCGCCGCTCGATGTCGAGCAGCTGGCGCTCGAGCGCGCCGAGCTGGCGGCGGTAGCGGCTCAGCAGAATATCGCGCAGCGCCTCGATCTCCGGGTCGCCCGAGTGCAGCGCGTCGCCGTCGCTCGCGCGCGGCGCGGATGCGCCCGGCGGCGATGGTTGCTGGGGGTTCTCGGCTGTCACAGGGCCGGCTCTATTCCGCTCGCTCGCTCACGCCTGACAGCAGGTCGCTCAGCGAGCCACCACTCTTGAGGTGGTTGCCAAGCTCGATGAACAGCTCGCCCAGCGAGAGCCGATCGACTTTCTCGAGCATCAGCTTCTGGGCCGTCTGGCGTAGCTCCGTGCGCAGGTCGTCGTCGCTCTGGCGCGCCTCGCGGCGCAGATTCTGCAGGCGCTTGCCATGCTCGCGATCCTGCTCGGCGGCCTGCTCGGTGAGCTGCTCCAGCTCTTGCCGCAGCCGCTCGAGGTCGCGCTGGATGGTGAGGAAGCGCTGGTCGTAGTCGCGCATCTGCGGGCCGAAGATGATGTCGCGGACGCGGTCTACGTCTTTGGGCGCGTCGCCGTGATTCGTGGGGGGCGTCTTCTCAGCTGACATAGGGGCCTCCTTCCACAGCTACGATCGTCAACCCCAGGCGCCACGATGTCATCGAAATCATGCGCAGAGTAGTAGCATAGAGGATGCCCGCCGCCATCGGCGCTGGCTGCGCACATGAGGTGGTAGAATATGAAGATGCCAGGCTTCAACATAGCAATCTCGGTAGTCAATGTCAAGCGTCAGGTTACAGTGTCGTGCCGACGGCTGTCCTTTTTTCGGGGCGCAGCGCCCCCGGCCCCCCGCCCGGGGGAACCCGCGCCGGTTCCCCCGGCCCCCCTCCGGCAAAGGATGCCGTACCAATTGCATTGCTTGTGGCCCCTGCCTATCACCATGCTTGCCGGGCGAGTTGCATCCCGCCGCGCCTGGATTCAGCCAGGCATGCACGTCAAGCATCGCACACGAGACGGCATCATTTTGGGGTCCAGGGGCGACCGCCCACAAAGACACGTATCGCGCCCGTTATAGAAAGAAACGCCAATGCCAACCTATCTCGACCATCTCAGCCCGCACATGCTGCCCGACGGCCACCTGAGCGATGTGATCCAGATCCGCGACGGCCGCGTGATCTTCGCCGACGCGCTCGATCTGCTGGCGCTGGTCGAGCGGCATGGCGCGCCGCTCGAGATCTCGTTCTGCCCGCTGATCGACCGGCGCATCCGCGAGATGCGGGCCGCCTTCGCGGTCGCGCAGGCGCGCGCCGGCTATCGCGGCGAGCTGGTCTACGCCTACGCCACCAAGGCCAACTTCGCCGAGGAGGTGGTCCGCACTGCCGTGACGGCCGGCGCGCACTACGAGACCTCGTCGGCCTTCGACGTGCGGATCGCCCACCGGCTCTGGCAGAGCGGCGTGCTGCCGGCCGAGCGCTTCGTCTTCTGCAACGGCTCGAAGGAGCGACCCTACCTCGACGCGATCCTGGAGCTGCGCAAGGCCGGCTTCGCCAACGTCGTGCCGATCCTCGACGACCCGGACGAGTTCGAGGCGCTGGCGGCCTGCCCCGAGCCACTGCTGCTGGGCGTGCGCGAGCGCAAGGACCCTGGCGACCTGGCCGAGGGCGCGACCTACGGCTACGACCGCTTCGGCATGACCCCCGCTGAGCTGGACCTGCTGGCCGCGCGGGTGGCCCGGACTCCGCACCGGATCATCCTGTACCACGCGATGGTCGGCAGCCAGCTCGAGGACCGCGCCTTCTGGTCCAGCGAGGTGATCGAGTCGCTGGCGGGCTACGCGCGGCTGCGCGCGGCCGCACCGGCGCTGGAGTACTTCGACTTCGGCGGCGGCATGCCGACCGGCGCCTACAGCCTGGGCTTCAGCTTCGACTACGTCGACTTCGCCGAGCAGCTCCAGCGCGCGGTTGGCGAGTGGTGCGACGCGCGCGGCCTGCCGCACCCGCGGCTGGTCGGCGAGTTCGGCCGCTACAGCGTGGCCGACCACGGGCTGCACATCTTCCGCGTCGGCAAGGTCAAGCGCGGCCACGCCGGCATGCCGCCCTGGTACCTGCTCGACGGCAGCATTATGGTCGCGCTGCCGGATATTCTGATCGTCAAAGGCCAGAGCTTCATCACCCTGGCGCTCAACCACCTTGAGGCCGAGGCCGGGCCGGCGGTGCTGGGCGGGCGGCGCACCTGCGACTCGGACGACTTCTACCCGCGGGTCGGCAGCCGCGGCATCGGCGAGCAGGGCGGCGACGATCTCATCCTGCCACTGGTCGGCGTTCCAGACAAGCAGACAAGCAGACAAGCAGACAAGCAGACTGCGCCAGAGTCAAGCTCCTTGCCTCCCGGTCTGCTTGTCTCTCCGGCTTCCAGCTCATCCGAGGCTCTACTGGTCGCGTTCTTCGGCACCGGCGCCTACCAGGCCATGCTGGCGGGCGAGGGCGGCGCGCACCACTGCCTAGCGCCCGAGGCGCCCAAGCTGATCGTCGAGGAGCAGGGTGGCGCGCTCGTCATGCGCCTGGTCGGCGAGCAGACTTGGGCCGACGTGCTGGGCGAGCTCGGCTACCAGTAGCGCTGCGCTTGACGGTGGCGCTCGCCCCCGCCGAGCGTAACAATGGCTGGGGCCGGGCTCGCAGCCCGGGAGTAGGGGAAATCCCCTAGCGGGCGGGATTGCAACGCCACCGGCCATGGGGTATAACGAGCATGATCGCCCGCACTCGTTCAGACCGAAGGAAGTGCCACGTGACAACCCCGACTGTCCGGCTGGTTCTGGCCGACGACCACGCTGTCGTGCGGGCCGGCATTGCGAACGCGCTGCGCGAGCTGCCGAATATTGAGATCGTCGGCGAGATCGGCGACGGCCAGGCGCTGATCAGCACGCTGGCGCGCACCCACCCCGACGTGCTGGTCACCGATGTGACGATGCCGGACTTCGAGCCGATCGGCACCATCCGCCAGATCCACGCCGACTACCCTGCGCTTAAGATCCTGGTCGTCAGCGCCTACGACGACGATGTGTATGTGCAGGGGCTGCTGGGCGCCGGCGTGAACGGCTATCACCTGAAGGATCAGCCGCTGAGCGATCTGCGCCTGGCGGTGCAGCGCGTGCTGGCCGGCGAGCGCTGGGTCTGCAGCCCGCTGGTCGAGAAGCTGGTGCGCTACCGCGAGACGGCCGCGGTGACGCTGGTCCTGACGGCGCGCCAGCGCGACATTCTGCGCTGCCTCAAGGACGGGCTCGACAACCAGGCGATCGCGCGGCGCACCGGCCTGAGCGTCAAGACGATCGAAAACCATCTCACGCGGCTCTACCGCCAGATCAATGTGCAGAGCCGCCTTGAGGCTGTCAACTACCTCATGCAGCACCCCGATGTGCTCGGCTACGCCGAGTGTGCGAGCGGCACGCCCGCCGCCGCCGAGGCGCCTGCGGCGCCTCAGATCGCGATCCTGATCGTCGACGACAACCTGCGCTACCGCACTCAGATGCGGCGAATGATGAGCAAGACCTACCCGCGCGCCGCGATCTACGAGGCCGAGAACACCCAGATCGCCCTGCGCGTGACCGCGGACGTGCGCCCGCAGCTGGCGTTCATCGACGTCGTGCTGGGCGACGAGCACGGCATCGAGGCGGCGCGGCAGATCAAGGCGCTCTCGCCGGCCACCCGCATGGTCCTGATCAGCGCCTACCCCGATCGCGAGTTCCATCGCCAGGGCCTGGCGGCTGGGGCGGTGGCCTTCCTCGACAAGAAAGATATCGACGCCGCCGCCCTGCGCGAGCTGATCGACGACCTGATCGGCTGAGATTAGGGGGTTTCCCCTAGTCGACTAGGGGGATTTCCACTATCGTTTAGGGGGTGCGGGGGGTTGTCAGCGACCACTGTCTCATTATAAACTATTCTTAATATTTGACAGGCCTACTGACTCTCTGACCAAGCTGTTTGGATAAGCCCGGACGTACCCTCGCTGCGGCCTGGTGCTTGCTGCGCACGAGCGCGGCGCGCCGGGGTTCCCGTATGCTCTGCTTGACGCGCCGGCTGATGCCCCTGGGCAGCTTGGGAGAGATGGTTTTCGCCTTGCGATCTGGCTGGATCTGGCAGCGGGCCACGCCCCGCAGGTCATAGCCCAGCGCAAGGCCCTGCGATGTTGCCGTAAGTCTGCTCTATGTCTTCGCTGAAATGGAGGTGATGCGCGCCAATATAGCTGCGATTCTTTGACAGAATCGTATGTCCAGGACCCGAACTATCAGCAGTCGATAGGAGAATACAAGATGTATCGCGGAAGATTCCATCGCACAGTCCTGGCTTTTGTAGCCCTGCTCACGCTCGTCGGCCTCCTTGCGGCCTGCGGCGGCGCAGCGCCCGCCCCCACCGGCGGCCAGGCCACCGCCGCTCCCGCCGCCGGCCAGGCCACGGCCGTCCCCGCTGCCGGCTCGCAGCTGTCCGTCGGCATCGTGCTGCCGACTAAAGATGAGCCCCGCTGGATCCAGGACGAGACCCGCTTTAAGGATGCTCTGTCCAAGGCCGGCTACCAGGTCGAGATCCTGTTCAGCCAGGGCGACTCGGCCAAGGAGAAGGCCAACGTCGAGACGCTGCTCACCAAGGGCATCAAGGTCCTGATCCTCTGCCCGCAGGACGGCACCGCCGCGGCGGCAGCCGCCGAGGCCGCGCACGCGGCCGGCGTGAAGGTGATCTCGTATGACCGCCTGATCCGCGACACCGACGCGGTCGACTACTACGTCACGTTCGACAGCGTCGCCGTGGGCGAGGCCTGGGGCGACTACCTGATCAGCAAGGCCACCGGCGCCGGCAACAACCTGTACCTGTACGCCGGCGCGGCCTCCGACAACAACGCCTTCCTGTTCTTCGAAGGCGCCTGGAACAAGCTGCAGCCCAAGATCGCCGACGGCACGTTCGTGATCAAGAACTCGAGCGAGGCGGTGGCGCTGCAGGCCAAGGCCAAGCTGACCCGCGACGAGATGGCCAAGATCATCGGGCAGGTCACGACCAACTGGGACTTCAACACCGCCAAGACGCTGGCCGAGGCCAACCTGACGTCGGCCAAGCCGGAGGACAAGGGCACGGTCTTCATCGTGGCGCCCAACGACGGCACGGCGCGCTCGATCGCCGATACGTTTGCGACCGATAAGGACGTCAAGACGTACTACGTGACCGGGCAGGACGCGGAGAAGGCCTCGGTGCAGTACATCATCGACGGCAAGCAGTCGATGACGGTGCTCAAGGACGTCCGCACGCTGGTGCAGGACGCCATCACCGCCGCGGTCGCCTACCTCAAGAACGCGACCCCTGAGAAGACCACCACCTACAACAACGGCAAGATCGACGTGCCGGCCAAGCCGTCCGCGATCGTGACCGTCACCAAGGACAACGTGAAGGCCGCCATCGTTGACTCCGGCTACTACCCGGCGACCGATTTCACTAACATTGATGCTTCGGCTCCGGCCGCCCCCGCGGCGGGTGAGCTGACCGTCGGCATCGTGCTGCCGACCAAGGATGAGCCCCGCTGGATCCAGGACGAGACCCGCTTCAAGGATGCCCTGGCTAAGGCCGGCTACCAGGTCGAGATCCTGTTCAGCCAGGGCGACTCGGCCAAGGAGAAGGCCAACGTCGAGACGCTGCTCACCAAGGGCATCAAGATCCTCATCCTCTGCCCGCAGGACGGCACCGCCGCGGCAGCCGCCGCCGAGGCCGCCCACGCGGCCGGCGTGAAGGTGATCTCGTATGACCGCCTGATCCGCGACACCGACGCGGTCGACTACTACGTCACGTTCGACAGCGTCGCCGTGGGCGCCGCCCAGGCTCAGTACCTGATCGACAAGACCACCGGCACAGGCAACCCGCTGTACCTGTATGCCGGCGCGGCCTCCGACAACAACGCCTTCCTGTTCTTCGAAGGCGCCTGGAACAAGCTGCAGCCCAAGATCGCCGACGGCACCTTCGTCATCAAGAACTCCAGCGAAGCGGTCGCCCTGCAAAGCAAGGCCGAGCTCTCGCGCGATGAGATGGCCAAGATCATCGGCCAGGTCACGACCAACTGGGACTTCAACACCGCCAAGAACCTCGCCGAGGCCAACCTGACGTCGCCCAGCCGGAGGACAAGGGCACGGTCTTCATCGTGGCGCCCAACGACGGCACGGCGCGCTCGATCGCCGATACCTTTGCGACCGATAAGGACGTCAAGACGTACTACGTGACCGGGCAGGACGCGGAGAAGGCCTCGGTGCAGTACATCATCGACGGCAAGCAGTCGATGACGGTGCTCAAGGACGTCCGCACGCTGGTGCAGGACGCCATCACCGCCGCGGTCGCCTACGCCAAGGGCACGACGCCCGAGAAGACCACCACCTACAACAACGGCAAGATCGACGTGCCGGCCAAGCCGTCCGCGATCGTGACCGTCACCAAGGACAACGTGAAGGCCGCCATCGTCGACTCCGGCTACTACCCGGCCAGCGACTTCACCGGCCTGCCGTAAGGCATTGTGCAGTCTGGGCGGCAGCGCCGCCCAGACTGCACCGGGATGTGCGGCGGGGCTACGGCCCTGCCACACATCCTTAACACATAGGGTCAAGCCGGAAGGACCGGATGGGAACGGTGCCAGTTCCATTGTTATAGGTTCGAGGAGTCAGAACCGCCATGAACACTCCACTGCTGGAGATGAAGAACATCACCAAGGAATTTCCCGGCGTGAAAGCCCTGAACAATGTCAGCTTTCGCGTCACCCAAGGGGAAATTCACTGCCTGGTCGGTGAGAATGGCGCGGGTAAATCCACGCTCATGAAGGTGTTGAGCGGCGTCTACCCCTATGGTGATTACAGCGGGGACATCCTGTTCGGCGGAGAGATCCAGCGATTCCACGGCATCCGCGACAGCGATCGAGCCGGCATTGCGATCATCTACCAGGAGCTGGCGCTCATCCCCGAGCTGACAGTCTACGAGAATATCTTCCTCGGCAACGAGATCCACAACGGCGCGCTGGTCGACTGGAACGAGACGATCAAGCGCGCGAGCGAGATGCTGAAAAAGGTCCGCCTCGACGTCAACCCGGCGGCCAAGATTAAGGACCTCGGTGTCGGCAAGCAGCAACTGGTCGAGATCGCCAAGGCGCTTAGCCGCGACATCAAGCTGCTCATCCTGGACGAGCCGACCGCGGCTTTGAACGAGAACGACAGCGCCAACCTGCTCGACCTGCTGCGCGGCCTGCGCGACCAGGGCGTGACCTGCATTCTGATCTCGCACAAGCTGAAAGAAGTGATTGAGATTGCCGACTCGGTCACCGTGCTGCGCGACGGCCAGACGATCTGCACGCTGGACGCGCACAAGGGCGAAGTGTCCGAGAACATCCTGATCAAGCACATGGTCGGGCGCGCGATCGACAACATCTACCCGCAGCGCGCGAACAAGCAGTTCGGCGAAATTGTCCTGGAGACCAAGGGCTGGAGCGCGTACAACCCGGCGCTGGGCCGCACGGTGCTCCGGGATATCGCCTTCAACGTGCGGCGCGGCGAGATCGTTGGCCTGGCCGGCCTGATGGGCTCCGGGCGTACCGAGCTGGCGCTGAGCATGTTTGGCAACCCGGTTGGCTTCCAGATCAAGGGCGACCTCTTCGTCAAGGGCCAGAAGCGCACCTTCCGGCAGCCGCAGGACGCGATCCGCGCCGGGCTGGCGTATGTGACCGAGGACCGCAAGGGCAACGGCCTGATCCTGATCCAGGATGTCAAGGAAAACATCACCCTGGCGAACCTGCGCGCGATCGCGCAGCGCAGCATCATCGACGCCAATGCCGAGATCAAGGTCGCGACCGAGTACAAGAGCTCGCTCAATATCAAGACCCCGAGCGTCGAGCAGCGGGTGAGCAACCTGAGCGGCGGCAACCAGCAGAAGGTCTGCCTGGGCAAATGGCTGTTCGTCAAGCCCAATGTGCTCATCCTGGACGAGCCCACGCGCGGCATCGACGTCGGCGCGAAGTACGAGATCTACACGATCATGAACCGGCTGGTCGAGCAGGGCATGAGCATCATCATGATCTCGTCCGAGCTGCCCGAGATCCTGGGCATGAGCGACCGCGTGTACGTCGTGTCCGCCGGCCGGATCGCAGGCGAGCTGCCGATCGAAGAGGCGACGCAAGAAAAGATCATGCACATGGCGACCAACTGAGGAGGACGAGGATGTCTATCGAGAACGTGCAGAACGCGCCCCGATCAGGGACGTTTGGCCAGAACCTGCAGCGCGTGCTGCGGCAGAACATCCGCGAATACGGCATGTACATCGCCCTGTTCGCGATCATGGCGATCTTCACCATCATCACCAAAGGTGTCTTCATCTCGTCGCGCAACCTGAGCAACCTGCTCAACCAGACCGGCTACATCGCCGTGCTGGCGGTCGGTATGACGCTGGTGATCGTCATCCGGCATATCGACCTGTCGGTCGGCTTCCTGGCCGGATTCCTGGGCGCGATCGCGGCGATCGCGCTGACCAAATGGGGCCTGCCCACCGTGGCTGTCGTGCCGCTGGTGCTGGTGCTCGGCGCGGTGGCTGGGCTGATCACGGGCTTCCCGGTGGCGAAGCTGGGCATCCCGTCCTTCGTGGCCTCGCTGGCCGGCTGGCTGATCTATCGCGGCGCGCTCCAGCTGGTGACCGAGGGCACCGGCACGATCATTATCTCGGATAAGGCGTTTAACGCGATCGGCAACGCCTTCATCCCCGACATCCCCGACATCGGCATCCTGTCGGGCGTGCACAAGCTGACGCTGCTGCTCGGCATTGTGGCGATCGTGTTGTTCATCTTCAGCGAGATCAACGGCCGCCGCAAGAAGATGGCCTACAACTTCGAAGTCCTGCCGACAGACATCTTCGCGATCAAGCTGGTGTTCGTTTCGGTGCTGGTGGGCGCAATCACCTGGGTGCTGGCCAACTACAACGGCCTGTCCTGGACGGTCGTGATCATGCTGGTGGTCGTCGGCATCTATCACTTCATCACCACCCAGACAGTGCTCGGCCGGCACATCTACGCGGTCGGCGGCAACCCCGAGGCGGCCGAGCTGAGCGGCATCAGCGTCAAGCGCATGATCTACGTGGTGTTCGGCTCGATGGGCATGCTGTCGGCGCTGTCGGGCATCCTGTTCGCGTCACGACTGCAGTCGGCCACGACGACCGCCGGCACGCTGTTCGAGCTGGACGCGATCGCGGCAGCCTACGTCGGCGGCGTCTCGGCGGCGGGCGGGGTCGGCCGGGTGACCGGGTCGATCATCGGCGCGCTGGTGATGACGTCGCTGACCAGCGGCATGAACCTGATGGGCACCGGCATCGCCTACCAGTACATCGTGCGCGGCGCCGTGCTGGTGGCGGCGGTGATCTTCGACGTGTACACGCGTCGCGCCAGCCGCTAGCCTGGCTATAGCTGTGAGCAAACGCATTGAGCCACGACGCACGAACGAGATGCCGTTGTGCTGCCATCCGTCGTACTGCCGACCGGCTCCTGCCGACTGCCCACTGGTATAGGGCCGCACCTTGATTGTGCAGCCGCTGGCAAAGGTCGAGCGTAGCGTGTAGAATACTGCAATCTTCGCAGTTTTACCTTTTCGCGGGGTGGGGGGCAGGGGCGCCGCTGCCGCCACCTGCAACCCCCCAACTGGGGAGGTCGGGAGGGGCTGAAGGCCCCTGCCGACCTCCCCAGTAGACTAGTGAGGATGGAGGACCGCGACGATGGACAAAGCCGTCGCCGCCACGCCTGTAAGCGATCGATCCGGGGCAATCCGCCGTCTGCGGCGCTGGGTTCGGCGCGGCTGGGGCTCGCTCATCCAGCGGCAGGAGCTGGTGGTGTTTCTGCTCCTGCTGCTGTTCGGCATCGCGCTCAGCTTCAGCACCACGACGTTCTTCACCACCACCAACCTGCTGAACGTCGCGCTGGCGTTCTCGTGGTACGCGATCGCGGCGTTTGGCGCCACTATGGTGATCATTGTCGGCGGGATCGACCTGTCGGTCGGCTCGGTGATGGCGCTGTCCGGCATGGTCAGCGCGCTGGCGCTGCAGGGCGGCCTCCCGCTGCCGGCCGCACTCGCGCTCGGCGGGCTGTCCGGCGCGCTGGTCGGGCTGGTCAACGGCCTGCTGGTCGGGCGGACCGGCCTGCCGCCGTTCATGGTGACGCTGGGCACGATGGGGATCACGCGCGGCATCGTGCTGAGCCTCACCAGCGGCGCGCCGGTGAGCAATCTCCCGCTGGCGTTTCGCTACCTCGGCCAGGAAGATCTGCGGCTTGGCCCGATCTCGATCCCGCTGCCGGTGGTCTGGATGGGCCTGCTGGCGGTGCTGGTCAGCCTGCTGCTCCACCAGACCCTGATGGGCCGCTATATCTACATCGTCGGCCGCAGCGAGCACGCGCTGCGCGTGGCGGGGATCTCGCCGGTCAAGCTCAAGATCGGGGTCTACACGCTCAGCGGCCTGCTGGCGGCGATCGCCGGCGTGATCATGACCGCGCGCCTGGGCGTGGCCGCGCCGCTGGCCGCGAACGGCTACGAGCTCGACATCATCGCCGCGGCGGTGATCGGCGGCGCCAGCCTGTTCGGCGGCGAGGGCACGGTGACGGGCGTTATCCTGGGCGCCGCGCTGATCCAGATCGTGCGCAACGGCGTGGTGCTGCTTGGCCTGACCAACCAGAACCAGTGGCAGTACATCACGATCGGCGCGATGATCCTGGTCGTGCTGCTGCTCGACTACTGGCGCCGCAGGCGGGTGTAGACGTGGGGAGACGAAAGACGAAAGACGAAAGACCAACGACGAAAGATCTGCGACGAAGGACAAAGCAAGGCGCTGCACACTCGGCCCTTGGTCCTTGGTCCTTGGTCGTTCGTCTTGTGTGCCTGGGCGCAGCCGTTGTCGTCGCACTCTCGGCCTGCGGCGCGCCCGCCGCCCCGCGGGCGCGCACCAAGCTGACGATCGCCTGGGTGAACAAGACGCTCGGCAACCCGGTCTTCGACCTGGGGCGGCGCGGCGCGCTTCAGAAGGCCAAGGAGCTGACCGACAAGGGGCCGATCGAGGTCGAGGTGCTGTCGGTCGGGCCGGTGGCCGCCGACGCGGTCGAGCAGACCCGGATGATGGACGACCTGATCGCCCGCAACGTCGACGGCATCGCGGTCTCGTGCAACGACCCGACCGCCTGCATCGCGCCGATCGATCGGGCGGTCGCCGTGGGCATCCCGGTGATGACCTGGGACTCCGACTCGCCGCAGAGCCGGCGCTTCACCTTCCTGAGCATCGACAACTACCAGGCCGGGCAGACCGCGGCCGACCTGCTGGCGCAGGCGATCGGCGGGCGCGGCAAGGTGGCGCTGCTCACGGGCGTGCCGGGCGCGCTCAACCTGGACCAGCGCGTGAGCGGCTTCAAGGACCGGCTGGCGACCTACCCGGCCATGCAGGTCGTCGCGACGGTCGCCAGCAACGAAGACATCAACCTGGGCGTGCAGGGCGTCGAGGAGACGATGCAGGCGCACCCGGACCTGCGCGGCTGGTTCTTCGTCGGCATGTGGCCGCTGGTGGCCGACCGCGGCGCGATGCCGCTGTGGGAGCAGGCCTCGCGCGAGCAGAGCCTGCGCTCGGTCGCGTTCGACACGCTGCCGCTTGAGCTGAACCTGCTGCGCGACGGCTACCTCGACGCGCTGATCGGCCAGAAATACTGGAACTGGGGCTACGACTCGATCCAGATGGTCTACGATTACATCGTCGCCGGCAAGCGCTTCCCCCCGTTCATCAACACCGGCGTCGATATCGTGACCCGCAAGAATGTCGAGGCGATGGCCGCCGCTTGGGAGACCAACGACTTTAGCAGGCCGCTGCCCGATCCATAGTTATGAGCTATGAGTTTTGAGTTGTGAGTTACGACGCGACAAACTCAAAACTCAAAACTTAGAACTCATAGCTGTAGGAACTGTGATGGAACCAATCCTCCGCTGCATCAATATCTCCAAGAGCTTCGGCGCGCTGCCGGTGCTTCGCCAAGTGAGCTTCGAGGTCGCGCCCGGCGAGGTGGTCGGGCTGGCCGGCCGCAGCGGCTCGGGCAAGTCGGTGCTGGCGATGCTGCTGGCCGGCGTCGAGGTGCCGACCGAGGGCGATCTGTACGTCGACGGGCAGCGGCTGCGCTGGCCGGTGGACGCGCGCGCCGCCGGGATCGCCGTGATCCACCAGCAGCCCGAGCTGGCCGAGCGGCTGGATATCACCGCCAACATCTTTCTGGGCGACGAGCTGGGCTGGCCCTCGGCCGGCAGCTGGCTCAAGGTGCCGAGCCGCCGGCGCATGGATCAGCGCGCGGCGCAGATCCTCGATCAGCTGGACGTCCACTTCGGCTCGCTGCGCGAAAAGGTCGCCAACCTGTCGAGCGAGCAGCGCCAGATGATCGCGATCGCCCGCACGCTGGTGCGCCCGGCCCGCCTGATCGTCGTCGACGAGCCGACCATGCCGCTGAGCTACGGCTTCCAGCAGCGGGTGCTGGAGCTGATCCGCGGCTGGCAGCAGCAGGGCGCCGCCGTGATCTTCGCCAGCAATAACCTCGACCACCTGTTCGCGGTGGGCGACCGGATCGTCGTGCTGCGCGAGGGCCGGCGCGTCGCCGACTTTCGCACCGATACGACCGGCCGCGAAGAGGTCGTGTCGGCGCTGGTCGGCACCACCGATCGCCAGCAGCTCACCCCGATCATCTGGGCGCTCGACAGCTACTACCGCGCGCGCGAGCAGTCCGAGAAGCTGGGCCACCACCAGACGCTGCTGGAGCAGAACCTGGCCGCGCAGGACTCGCTGAACCGCCAGCTGATCGACCAGCTGGCCGAGCAGGTCTCGGCGCTCGACCGCGCGAACCTGGCGCTGCAGGACGCGCACCGCCGCCTGCTGACCGAGCGCGAGCAGGAGCGCAAGGCGCTGGCGCGCGAGCTGCACGATCAGGTGATCCAGGATCTGCTGAGCGTCAACTATCAGCTCGAGGAGATCGAGGCCGAGGCCGAGCAGTCGGCCCAGGCCGACGAGCTGGCCGAGGTGCGCACCAGCATCCGCGCGCTGGTGGACGACGTGCGGCGGATCTGCGGCAACCTGCGCCCGCCGACGATCGACAGCCTGGGGCTCGGCGCCGCGCTCCAGTCGTATGTCCGCGACTGGTCGACGCGCACCGGGGTGGTGGCGACGCTCGACCTGGACGCGCGGCTGGGGCGGCTGCCGGAGCCGATCGAGCTGTCGATCTTCCGGATCGTGCAGGAGGGCCTCAGCAACGTGCGCAAGCACGCGCACGCCACGGCGGTGCAGATCCGGCTCAACCACACCTCGCCGCGCGCGCTGATGATCTCGATCGCCGACAACGGCCGCGGGATGCTCAACGGCTTCGACCTGGCGGCGCTGGCGGCCGAGGGGCACTACGGCATGCTCGGCATCAGCGAGCGCGTGGCGCTGCTGGAAGGCCGCCTGTATGTGCAGAACCAGTCCGGCGGCGGGCTGCTGCTGCAGGTCGAGATCCCGCACCCGCGGGTCGACACGAGGATCGATGCGGTGGGGCGGTAGGCCAGGAGGAGGAATGGCTCACCCGCGCGCTGCGCGCAGCACCGGGCGGGCCGCCAGCGCCCGGAAGATCAGCAGCGCCGCGATCTCACAGGCGGCGATCACGCCGGCCATCGGCAGCCCGGTGCCATTGGCCAGGACCCCCACCAGCGCGCCCGCGAGCGCGCCCACCACGAACTGGAGCGTGCCGAGCAGGGCCGAGGCGCTGCCCGCCACTCGCCCGTGCGGCGCCATTGCCGCAGCCGCCGTGTTCGGGCCGACCAGCCCGCCGCTCGCGACACAGACGAACAGCGGCGCCATCAGGCCCGCCAGCCCGCCAAACCCGGTCGCCGCCGCCAGCACGAGCACGAGGCCCGACGTCGCGCTGACCGCCAGAGTCGCGGCGAGGATCTCATCGCCGCGGTAGCGCGCCAGCAGCCGGCGGTTGATCTGCGAGGCGATCACCAGGCCGAGCGCGTTGGTGCCGAACAGCCAGCCATAGCTCGTCGGCGCGACGCCGTACAGCTCGATGAACACGAACGGCGAGCCGGAGATATACGCGAACATCCCCGCCGACACGAAGCCGCCGGTCAGCGCGTAGCCGATGAAGCGCGGGTCTGCCAGCAGGCGCCCGTAGACCCCCAGCGCCAGGCCGAGCCCGGCGCGGCTGCGCCGCTCCGCCGGCAGCGTCTCCGGCAGGCCGAGCAGCACCATCAGCAGGCACAGCAGCCCGAAGCCGCTCAGCACCCAGAAGATCGCCCGCCAGCTGAAGGCGACCAGCAGCTGCCCGCCGATCAGCGGCGCGGTGACCGGCGCCAGGCCCATCACAAGCATCAGAAAAGAGTACATGCGCGCCGAGTCGTGCTCGTCGAACAGGTCGCGCACGGCAGAGCGGGCCAGCACCATCCCCGCGCACCCGCCGATCGCCTGGACCAGGCGCAGCGCGATCAGCGCCTCGATCGACGGGGCCAGCGCGCAGGCGATCGACGCGACCGCGTAGAGCGCGCAGCCGATCAGCAGCGGCCGCTTGCGCCCGTAGCGATCGGCGATCGGGCCGTAGAAGGCCTGGCCGGCGGCCAGCCCGGCGAAGAAGATCGCCAGCGAGATCTGGGCCGTGGCGGTGTCGGTGTGAAACTCGCGCGCGATCGCCGGCAGGCTCGGCAGGTACATATCGATCGACATCGGCCCGAAGGCGGTGAGGGCTCCCAGGATCAAGGTGAGGCGGGCGGTGGAGGGTCGCCGAGATGTGGAGGGCATCGCTGTTTATCCATTCCAAGAGGAAGCAGCCAGGCGCCGACATTATACCAAATCGCGATTGCTTTATTTCTGCTGCGGCCTGCTATAGGTCTTCACCCAGCTCTTGCCCGCAGCACCCCCGGCGCACATTGAATGCGCACTTCGTCGCCCACGCGCGCGAGCGGCACGCCCAGCGACGCGTCCGCGTCGTAGTCGATCGCCGCCTCGATCAGCAGCTCCCGGCCGCCCGCATCGATGATGTAGGGCCGGCGCCACTCGGCCGTCCCGCGCATGAAGTTGAACGCGCGCCGCGCCGGCCACTCGGCGCCGATCCGCCAGTGCTGCGGCCCCGGCCAGGATTCGTAGCTGCCGCCCGGCGGCTGCGGCCGGCGCTCCAATGCCCCCGCGGCGAGCGCCGCCAGCGCCTCGGCCATGAGCCGCCCGCCCAGCATAGCGCAGCGCCGCTCGGCCGCGGCGCCGGAGATGCCGTCGGGCAGGTCGAGTGGCGCCTGCGCGACGATGTCGCCGGTGTCCAGCCCCTCGTCCATGAAGTGGATCGTCGCGCCGGCCTGGCGCTCGCCAGCGCGGAAGGTCCAGAACAGCGGCTCGGGGCCGCGGTGCGCCGGCAGCAGCGAAGGGTGCATGTTCAGGAAGCCCAGCCGCGGCACGGCCAGCAGCGGCGCCGGGATGCGCCGCGGAAAGCAGGCCACGCAGGCCAGGTCGGGCCGCAGATCCGCCAGGGCCTGGCGCGCCTCGGGCGCGCCAGGCTGCCGCAGCTCGAAGGTCGCGACGCCGCGCTCCCAGGCGAGGTGGGCGATGTTGCGCTCCAGGAACGGGCTGGCGATCGCCAGCGGCGAGGCTGCCCGCGGCGGCGCGAGCGCGGCGATCGGACCCGCCGCCGCGCCGCGCGCGGCCGCGACGACGACGGCGCACACCTGCAGCCCGGCCGCGAGCAGCACCTCCAGCACGGCGGTCGAGCTATCGCAGATCATGCCGAGGAAGACGATTCGTAGATCCGATGGCGGCATAGCGATGCTCTATAGCTGTGAGCAAAACCACTGAGCCACTAGGCACGAACGAGCTGCCGTTGTGCTGCCATCCGTCTTGCTGCCGACTGGCTCCTGCCGACTGCCCACTGCTAGAGGATCGTCTTGGCTATTGGCGATGGGTGGGGCGAAATGAGAAGAGCTGACGGACAAATGAGCCTGCGCGTTTCGGCTCAACCGGTGGAGGCTGCGTAGGCAGATCGCCCGCTAGGCGACGACACGATGGGCAGCGAATGATCGCATCGCGCACGACACTGGTAAACAGACCGCCACAGTCGACACAGGCGCGACGATGGAATACATCTGGTAGATGATACTGCTGGTGTGCTAAGCACCAGATAGCTACGTGCCAGCATTTCGGGCAGAGGTGCAGAGGGTGCTCGGCGCTACTCTGCTGGGTCGGGCGCCACTGTGGGTCACTCACCCAACTGAAGTCGCTGCAGGCGTCACAAACCACGACTTGCGTATCGGGGCGCTTATACTGGTAGCTCATAGTGTACGTCCTTGTATCACTGTTGCGCCGGCGTGGTGTAATGATGCATCGCATGACGGGTTTGAGATTACACCACGGAGGCGAGCTTGCCTAGTACCCGGTGCCAACGAGCACTTGTTTTGTTTTATTGTAGCGTATAAAGCTGTAGAATCAAGTACTTTTTTGTATAGGAGAAACAATTCTATGGGTTGTTTCTTTGGATAGTGAGTACAAAGCTGCAGATGCGAAGCCCGCTGCTATTGGGTGCGGCACTTGAGCAGTCGCCGGCAGCCCACCCCGCCATCAACAACGCCTGCTTCCCAACCGCATCGGCGGCGCCAAGAATGTGTATAATTGGCCTATGCCTGCGCCCATTTTGACCACGAAACTATATATCCCGCCGCCGCGCCCGAACGCAGTCCTGCGTCCACGTTTGATCGCACGGCTGAATGAGGGCCTGCATCGCAAACTGACCCTGATTGCTGCCCCCGCTGGCTTCGGCAAAACCACGCTGGTCAGCGAATGGCTCGCTTCGCTCAGTTCTGAGTTGCACGTTTTGAGTTCTGAATTATCTCAGACCGAGCACACGCAAACCTCAAAGCTCAAAACTCAAAACTTCAACGTGGCCTGGCTGTCGCTGGACGAAGGCGATAGCGACCCCGTACGCTTTCTGACGTATCTTGTGGCTGCCTTGCAGATGATTGCGCCAACGATCGGAGCAGAGCTGGTAGCTGTGCTCCAGTCTCTCCAGCCCCCGCCCATTGATGCCCTGCTGCCGATGCTGCTCAACGAGATCGCCACGCTGCCGCAGCCTGCGATCCTCGTGCTTGACGACTACCACGTGCTGGATGCCAGGCCGATTGACCAGGCGCTCGCCTTTCTGGTCGAGCGATTGCCGCCGCAGCTGCTTCTGGTGATCACCAGCCGCGAGGATCCGCAGCTCCCGCTGGCCCGGCTACGCGTGCGCGACCAATTGACCGAGCTGCGCGCCGCCGATTTGCGGTTTACCCCCGCCGAAGCCGCCGGATTTCTCACGCAGGTGATGGGCCTCAACCTTGCGGCGGACGATATCGCCGCCCTGGAGACCCGCACCGAAGGCTGGATTGCCGGGCTCCAGCTGGCGGCGCTCTCGATGCGCGGGCGAGAGGACATTCCTGGGTTCATTCGAGCGTTCGCCGGCGACAACCGGTATGTCGTGGACTATCTGCTCGAAGAGGTGCTGCAGCGCCAGCCCGAACGCGTGCGGAGCTTCTTGCTCCAGACCGCCATTCTCGACCGGCTGAACGGCTCGCTGTGCGATGCCGTCACCGGCCAGGCGCGCGGCCAGGCGCAGCTAGAGGCCCTGGAGCGCGGCAACTTCTTTGTCGTGCCGCTGGACGACCGGCGCCACTGGTATCGCTACCACCACCTGTTTGCCGACGTGCTCCGGGCGCATTTGATGGCGGAGCAGCCCGATCTGCTCGCGACGCTGCACCGGCGCGCGAGCGCGTGGTACGAGCAGCATGGCTCGGCGGCCGATGCGATCCGCCACGCGCTGGCCGCCGCGGATTTCGCGCGCGCGGCGGGCCTGGTCGAGCTGGCCGCGCCCGCCATGCGCCGGAGCAGACAGGATGCCACGCTGCTGGGCTGGCTCAAGGCGCTCCCCGACGAGCTGATCCACTACCGGCCCGTGCTCAGCGCCGGGTATGCCGGGGCGTTACTGAGTAGTGGCGAGCTCGATGGGGTTGAGGCCCGCCTGCGGGACGCTGAACGCTGGCTGGACACGACCGCCGCTGGGCCTGCACGACCGGATGCCCCAGTAGCTGCGATGGTCGTGGTGGACGAAGCGGCATTCCACCGTCTGCCGGGTGCGATCGCTGTGTGGCGTGCCGGGCAGGCCCTGGCGCGGGGCAATGTGCCGGAGACCGTGACACATGCCCGGCACGCGCGCGGCCTCGTCCATGAGGACGACCATCTGATGCGCGGAGCGGCAGCGTCGCTGCTGGGAATCGCCTCCTGGACGAGCGGGGATCTTGAGGCTGCCCACCAGGGGTATGCCGAGGGTATGGCTCATTTGCAGCTGGCCGGGCACATCGCTGACGCAGTCGGCTGCGCCATCGCCCTGGCGGATATTCGGATTGTGCAAGGTCGGCTCCACGAGGCACTGCGGACCTATGAGCAGGCGCTGCAGCTTGCGGCGGCGCAGGGCGAGCCGCTCGTGCGCGGCACGGCAGGCCTGTACGTGGGCGTGAGCGAGCTCCAGCGTGAGCGTAACGATCTGCCTGCCGCCACGCAGCACCTGCTGCGCAGCCAGGAGCTGGGCGAGCACAATGGATTACCGCAACACCGCTATCGTTGGCGCGTCGCGATGGCGCGCGTACGAGCGGCCGAAGGAGATCCGGACGGCGCGCTTGAGCTGCTCGACGAGGCCGAGCGCCTCTATGTGAGCGACTTCTTCCCCAATCTTCGTCCGATCGCGGCGCTGAAGGCACGGGTGTGGGTCGCGCAGCGGCGGTTGGGCGAAGCCCTCGGCTGGGCGCGCGCACAGGGCCTGTCCGCCCAGGATGACCTCAGCTACCTGCGCGAGTTCGAGCACATCACCCTGGCCCGCGTGCTCCTGGCCCACGCTACGAGCGAGCGTGCCGCCCACTCCAGGCGTGAGGTGATCGGACTACTGGAGCGCCTGCTGCAAGCGGCGGAAGCAGGCGCGCGCATGGGCAGCGCGATCGAAACCCTGGTGCTGCTATCGCTCGCTCACCAGGCGCAAGGCGATATCCCGGCGGCCCTGGTGCCGCTGGAGCGCGCCCTGACGCTGGCTGAGCCGGAGGGCTATGCCCGCGTGTTTGTGGACGAAGGCGCACCCCTGGCTGCGCTCCTGGGCAGGATGAAGGATGAGGGCGGAAGGATGAAGGACTACGCTGTCAGATTGCTGGCCGCCTTTGGAAAGCAAGAAGATGTTCACCCTTCATCCTTCATCGCTCACCCTTTGATCGAGCCGCTGAGCGCACGTGAGCTTGACGTGCTGCGGCTGCTCAGAACCGACTTGAGTGGCCCGGAGATTGCCCGCGAGCTTATGGTGTCCCTGCACACCCTGCGTACTCATACCAATAACATTTACACAAAGCTCGGGATAAACAACCGCCGGGCGGCTGTTCGCCGGGCTGAGGAGCTCGATTTGTTCTAACACACCTGCAAACACCACCCCGCCCCTGGTAGGTTTGTCGAACACCTGCCGGGGCTTTTTATTGCCCGCGCCGTGCCAGCTACGAGATCAACACATCAATCATCACATGTAGTGATGCCGCCTCATCACATGTACTTGTATCCTCTATAGCAGTGGGCAGTCGGCAGGAGCCAGTTGGCAGTACGACGGATGGCATCACCGCGGCATGTCGTTCGTGCATCGTGACTCAATGGTTTTGCTCACAGCTATAAAGGAAGGATCCAATGCAGCGACGCGGAGCTGCATTGATAGAGAGGAACATGCACGAGGCGCAGCATGAGTGGAACACACGCATCAACGCAGGATCATCACGAGCCTGGATGGTACGAATTTCGCCTCAAGGGACACCTTGATGGCCGGTGGGCCGCCTGGTTTGAAGGTCTGACTATCACGCGAGCAGACAACGGCGATACGCTGTTAAGGGGCCTGGTGGTCGATCAGGCCGCGTTGCATGGGGTGCTCAGAAAAGTGCGCGATTTAGGAGTGCCATTGATCGCGGTCATTCAGGTTGAACCCACACCGACGAACGAGCCGCATACCACCGCGGACACCGATCACGATCATTCGACAAAGGGGACAAACGCATGAATGCCAATCGCCAGACCGCCGCCCTGAGAGGGAACAACAAGGAGCGTCAAATGAAGATTACCGCCGCGAGCCTCATCCGCTGGGCAGGTTTATCAGCAATGGTAGCAGGGATCTTTTATGTGGCCGTTGGGCTGTTCCATCCGCTTGAAACGCTTGCGTCAGCCACCACCACCCGGTGGATCATCGTCCACGCCCTGGCCACCGCCATGTGCTTCTTCGGCATGCTCGGCATGGCGGGGCTCTACGCCCGGCAAGTGAAAGCGGCCGGGTGGCTTGGCCTGGCCGGCTATCTCCTGTTTAGCCTCTTCTATGCGCTCACAGCGCCCTATACCTTCGCCGAAGCCGTTATCTTGCCGCTGTGGGCGACCACGGCGCCGACGTTTGTGGAGGGCTTCCTGGGGCTCTTCAATGGGCACCCCGGCGGGATAAACCTCGAAGTCCTCGCAGCGCTCTACTCGCTATCAGGGATCGTGTATATCTTCGGCGGCCTGCTGTTTGGCTTCGCGACGTTCCGCGCCGGCATCCTGCCGCGCTGGGCGGCCGGCCTGCTTGCCGTGGGGGCCGCGTTGTCTCCCGTGGCTGCGCTGCTTCCGCAGGAGTACAAGGCGCTCGTGGCCGTGCCGGTGGGATTAGCTTTGGCCTGGCTGGGCTATGCGCTCTGGTCGGAGCGGCCCGAGCACGCCACGGAACCCGTACCCGGCAGGGCAAGCGCCCGGCTCCGCCCAACCGCAGCCGAGTAAGCGCGCTTGAGGCTACTTGCGTTACCGCTGCGCGCTGGCCCTCACCCCTGGCCCCTCTCCCGCTTGCGGGAGAGGGGCAACCCGATGCGAAGAGGGGGAGGGCGTGCAGCGCCACCCTGTCAAGTACTGCTAAAACCTTGCCCAAGGAGCTGAGCATGAACGCGAATGCCTCCGATCAAGGCAAGGAGCGCAAACTGTAGACAGCTTACCTGCTGCTCTCCTGGGTTGCCTTCAGCTGTGTGATCACGAGCATCCCCGTGTGTGCCCAGAACGCGGCGATGGTGCCACCGGCCGGGTTCTCCCTGGTTGGCCAGTTGGTCCAGTAGGTCTGGTTGAAGGGGATGCGGTGCAGCCACTGGATGACGGGAATGTCGATCTGCTCCTTCCAGTAGATCTCCAGCGCCTTGGCGGCGTCGGCCTGGAAGAGTGGGTCGTCGGACGACAGTGGCGCCATTTGGTCGAGCAGCGTGTCGTAGAGCCGGTTCTTGTAGCGCGACCAGTAGCCGTCGACGGCCGGCTGGTTCTGTGGCCGGCTGTAGCGGCTGTGATACATGTCGAGCGTGGCGTAGGGATCGGTCAGGCTCGCGCCATGACCGTACAGGTACAGGCCGGGCTGGCCGTCGCGCATGTGCTGGTACGCATCGGCGCCGAAGTAGACCGAGGCATCGAAGCCGCCGTTCTTGAGCATTTCCTCCAGAAGCGGCGCGATGTCGCCCTGAAACGCTGCAAAGCCGTTGATGGTGGCGTTGACCGTCTGGCCGTTTTTTTGCCACAGACCGTCGGCGTTCTTGGTAAAGCCGGCATCGGTCATGAGTGTGGCGCTCGCGTCAAGATCGAACCTGCGCGGCTGATACGTCGCCTCCAGAGCCTTGACCGCTGGGCTGTCGACGAACCGCTGGAGGCCAGGGTAGAGCGGGAAGGGATAGATCGTCGTGACCTTCGCGCCCTCATACAGCAGTTCGTCAAGCGTGTCACGGTCGATCGCCAGGCTGATCGCACGCCGCACGCGCACGTCGCTGTAGGGCGCCAATTGGGTATTCATCCACAGCGAGACGGGCCACCAGTCCAGGTTGCCATACGGCGGCTGCTTGCCGGTGTAGCTGGTGATCTTGGCGTTCTGCTCCAGCATGGTGCCGATCACCGCAGGAGGCATACCGGTCGATGAGTCGACTTCATTGTTCACGATGCGCTGGGCGACGGTGCTGTTGTCCTGGTTCCCCACGTTGATCAGGGTCACGCGCCTGACATCCGGTGGCAGAGCGCGGCCAGCTTTGATCGCCCACCAGTCTGCGCGCAGGTCGTAAATCTTCTGGTTCTTGTCCCACTGCACCAGGGTATACGGGCCGGAGTGGGGCATGTCCAAGCCGCCAGCAAAGGCATTCACGTCAGCCTGCTTGCTGAGCACATGCTCGGGGACAATCGGGATGCCGGTGTCGAACTTCAACGTCAGTACTTCGAATTTGAAGCGCGGTGCCGGGATCTTGAACGTCACCACGACGGTCTGGTCGTCGACGGCCTTGACGGCCTGTACGTACTGATTGAATTGGGCGTGGTAGGGCAGCTTGTCGTTCTTCATCTGCCCCTCGAAGGTGAAGAGCACGTCTTTCGACGTGATAGGCACGCCATCGCTCCAGGTGGCCTGCGTGTTCAGTTTGATCGTCAGTTCGGCGAAGTCCGGCTTGGTGTACTCCATGCTGTCGGCGAGCCAGGGAATGTCCTTGTCGGCGAAGATGGCGTAGTAGGACAACCCTTCCCAGAGCAGATTGTTGCCCTCCTGGTGCGTGTACCCCGGCACGGCCCACGGATTGGTCACGCCGATCGGCGATTGGGTACCCCAGCCAAGCACGAGCGTGCGGCTGCGCGGGACCTCGTGCAATGGGCCAGTCGCAAGTGCCTCGGGCGCCGCGGGCGCCGCGGGCGTCGTCGTGCTGATAATGGCAGTAGGGAGTACAGGCGCAGTGGGCGCCACGGGCGCGGCTGGAGCAGCGGTAGTGGGCACCTGGGTTGCGAGCGTGGTAGCCGGGGGCGCTGCAGGGGTTCCGCCACACGCCGTCAGTAGCAATATGAGGAGGGCAAGCACCATGCGCAGCACAGGTCTTGTCACCGCAAGCCTCACACATCGATATCCGCGTTAGTCGCCGCTCCTGGGGCGCCGCATGGCTCGCAAACGCGGTGGAAAGCACGAGATAGTCGGCGGACAGCGCGCACCCTCCGCGCGGTTGGGTAACGCTTCGCCGCGCGTCAGCGCCCCGCGGCGATCCTGCGGCAGGTCGTCGTGGAGGTGCGATTCCGGAGCATCCTGCGATGTTCAGAGCATAACAGTGCGCCAGCAGCATGTCAAGCACATAGCCGGGCAGCCTCTCCGGCCAGTACACGTCGGTGGAAATCGCTACCCGGTTCAGGAGGCAGGAGGCAGTGTGCAGTTCACCGTTACTGCCGGCTGGCTCCTGCCGCCTGCCGGGCTGAACGTTGAACGTTTGAACGTTTGAACGCTGGAAGTGCCGCCTGCCGCCTGCCGCCTGCTATAGAGCCCCTTGCTGGCTGATTTTGAGAAACCCGAGCGTGCGCCACATGACCCGCATCATCTTATGGCCGAAATCCGGCTTGAGGAACTGGTTCGGGCAGCTGCCGGGGATCACGGCAATCCCGTTCTCACGGCACATCCGCACGGCATCTTGTGAGACGCTGGTTATGCCCGCCGCCAAACCCGGCTTGGTTCCCATCATGCAATGCATCCAGATGTGCTTGACGCCAAGATCCACACACTGCCGGACAATCTGGTCGGTGACTTTGGGATTGGCGAGGATGAACACCGCGTCCGGCTTCTCGGGGAGCGACCGCAGATCCGGGTAGCACGCAGCGCCCTTAAAGGTCGTCAGATGGGGGTTGACGGCGAAAACCGTGTAGCCGGCCTCCTGGAACTTCTGGTAGCCCAGGTTGCAGCCGGTCTCGCGCTTATCCGAGACGCCCACCACGGCGATCTTCTTCTGGGCCAGGAAGCCCTGCACAAGCGTATCAATGGTTGCCATCGGAACTCCTTTCTTCTGCCCCGTCTGCGCCCACGAGGAGCGCGCGCAACGGTATGCGTCACAGTCTTCTCCGCCTTCGGTCAGGCGGGATGAATGCGCGTTTGCATTGAACGAACAAGGCCGCTTTAACCGCCAGCGCGTTGAGCGATCGATCGGCGCTGCGGCGTGACGGTGGCGATCCGGCCGGGGGATAGCGGGAGAGCGGCGAGTGCGGAACACCCATCCGATACGGGGACAACCATACCACAGCCGTAGCATCGGCGGACAGAAGAAACGCTAACGCGGGGGGGAGAACTCTTCACCCCGGGGATTTAAAGAGATGTGCTGCGGCCGCAAACTCGCGCCGGCCCACACACGCCAATCATCGCATTGGATACCCCTTGATCTCGGTGCTATCATGCGGTGTGTCTGTGTGAATGTCTGCTCAGTAAAGGAGGGGCCGATGCTCGACGAGCATATCCGTGGCTATATCAGCGCCAATGCCCAGCGCTTTCTGGATGAGCTGAAGGAGCTGATAGCCATTCCCAGCATCAGCGCGCTGCCCGAGCACGCGGCTGATGTGCGCCGGGCCGCCGAGTGGCTGACCGCGCACATCCAGGAGCGGATTGGATTGCGGACAACGCTTATCGAGACGTCCGGCCACCCGCTGGTCTATGGCGAGTGGCTCGGCGCCAGCGGCAAACCGACCGTGCTGATCTATGGCCACTACGATGTGCAGCCGGTCGATCCGATCGCGCTATGGCGGACCCCGCCGTTTGAGCCGACCGTGGCGGGCGATTACCTCTACGGGCGCGGCGCTGTGGATGACAAAGGGCCGGCCTTCGCGATCCTCAAGGCGCTCGAGACCCTGTGCACGGTGGAGGGCGGGCTGCCGCTCAACGTGAAAGTCGTGATGGAGGGCGAGGAGGAGCTCGGCGGCCCGTCGATCGCGGCCTATGTGCAAGCAAACCCGCGCCAGCTCGCCGCCGACTGCGTGCTCATCCTCGACACGGGCATGGCGGCCAGGGGCGTGCCGACGATCACCTACGGGCTGCGCGGCATCATTACCTTCGAGATCGCGGCGCGGGGCGCGGCGCACGACTTGCACTCCGGGCTGTATGGCGGCGTCGCGCCCAACCCGATCCAGGCGCTCTGCTGGGTGCTGGCCGATCTCAAAGGGCGGGACGGCCGCATCAATTTGCCCGGGCTGTATGAGATGCTCCGGCCGGTCGGCAACGACGAGCGCCAGATCTTCCAGGCGCAGTCGGCGGAGCAGGAGCAGCGTCTGCAGGCGGGCTCGGGGCTGCGCGAGCTTGTCGGCGAGCCGGGCTATACCAGCGTCGAGCGCGGCACCGCGCGCCCAACCTTCGAGGTGCATGGTATTCGTGGCGGCTTTACGGGCGAAGGCTCCAAGACGGTCATCCCGGCCGAGGCGACCGCGAAGTGCAGCATGCGGCTGGTGGCGGACCAGCCGCAGCATGCGGTGCTCGAGCTCGTGCGCCAGCGGGTCGCCGCACTGGCTCCGCCTGGGGTCACCCTGGAAGTGATCGAGGGTCACGGGAGCGATCCCGTGACGGTCCCGCTCGATTCGCCGGCCATGCGGGCCGCCGCCGCGGCTCTGGAGGACGAGTTTGCTCGTCCGGTCGCGTTCATCCGTAGCGGCGGCTCGATCGGGATCGCCGCGGAGCTCTACACCGTGCTGCAGCAGCCAATCGTGATGATGGGCTTCTGCCTGGCCGAGGATAACATGCACGCGCCGAATGAGCAGATCTATCTGCCCAACTTCTACGCCGCGATCCGGAGCGTCGCCGGGTTTCTGAAGAATCTCGCCCGTGAGTTGATCAGAGGAGCTACACCTAAGACATAGCGGCTTTCGATACCGACCGGATTTGGCTCAATCGACATCCCCGCTCGCGAGCGCCCCGCCATCGCGGCTGAATGCGAGCGCCGGCACGAGCGCCTCCGCCTGCGCTATAGCTGTGCGCAAAACCATTGAGCCACTCTGCACGAACGAGCTGCCGTTGTGCTGCGATCCGTCGTACTGCCGACTGCCCACTGCGATAGGTGCAGGTCAACCCAACGCATAGACGATCGCCTGCTCCAGGGGCAGCGCCTGCCCGTCCGTGAACGCCGCCGCCCAGGCTTCCTCGCCCAGCGCGGCGCGCGCGCCGCCACTGCCTGCTCGGTGGCGTTCCGCTCTGGCAGGGCCTGCGGGGTGCCGATCGCCTCGCGTATCGCGGCCGCCGCGCCAAGTAAGCACGCGGCGCGCATCCCGTTGCCTTGTGCCGCGGCGACTCCGGCCAGATCCTCCAGGGTGATCGCGATCTGCCGGCGCGCGCCCAGCGCTCGCTTTAGTTCGAGCGCCTGCTTGTGGAGCGCCGCCGCTTGTTCCAAATTACCCTGCCGGCGCGCTATATTCCCCAGGTCGCCCAGCTGAAACGCCTCCAGATTGGTGCGGCCCAGCTGCCGCGCAAGCGCGAGCGCTTCCGTATGGTGCGCTGCCGCCCGCGCCAGGTCGCCCAGGTGATAATACGCCTCGCCCAGGTTCCCAAGCGCGCGGGCAACCTCGCCAAGATCGCCGACCGCACGCGCCTGCGCCAGGCTCTGCTCCCAGCGCTCCAGCGCCCCGCGCAGGTCGCCCTGATCGTACGCCACCCCGCCCAGCGTCGTGAGGACACGCACGGCCCCGGCGAGATCGTCGGCTGCGCGGTAGCTGGCGAGGCCTAGCTCCAGCCAGCGTGTCGCCTGGAGATGATCGCCCTGCGTATTTGCGAGCAAGCCCGCCGCAGAGTATGCTTGTGCGCGCACCGCCGGCGACACCGCGGCCGAATCGGCCGTCAGGAGGAAGCGCTCGATCCACTCCTGCCCTTCGCCGAGATATCCGCGCGTGAACCAGAAGCGCTCCAGCGCGCCGGCCAGGCGCAGCCCCAGATCGATTTGACCCTGCTCCCACACCCAGCTGAGCGCCGCGCGCAGGTTGTCGAGCGCGCGATCCAGGCGCTCCAGCGCGGCCGCCTGGTCCGGCCGGGCCAGCTCGGGCGCCGCCTGCTCCGCCAGCGCCAGGTAGTATGCGGCATGCTGGGCGCGCATCGCCGTGGCCTCCCCACTGTCGTCCAGCCGCTCGGCGGCGAACTGGCGCAGCAGCTCGTGGAGCGAGTAGCGGCCGATCGCTGCCTGCTGCAGGAGCGACTTGTCGGCCAGCGTGACCAGTGTGGTGGCGCGCACATGGGCCACGGCCTGCGCCGCCGCACGGTCGAAGCTGCCGTGAAAGACCGAGGTGCGCATCAGCGACTGCTGCTCAGCCGGGTTCAGTGAGCGCCAGGCGTAGTCGAACACGGCCCGCAGGCTGCGGTGGCGATCAGGGGATATCGCGCGTCCGTGCGGCGAGGAAGTCGAGGTCGGCCTGGATCGCCTCCACGATCTCGTCGGGGGTGTAGTGCCCGACCCAGTGGGCCGCCAGCTCGATCGCCAGCGGCAGCCCATCCAGCATCCGGCAAAGGCGCGCCACCGCGTCGCCAGCCATGGCCTCACCCCAGCCGGGCGCGTGCCGTGACGCCCGCTCCACGAAGAGCTGGACGCCCGGATAGCTGGCCGGGTCGCCCGCGCCCGGCAGTGGCACCGGCAGGCCCTCCAGCCGCACCAGCGCTTCGCCGCCCAGGCCGAGCGGCTCGCGCGAAGTGGCGACGACGCGCACCTTTGGCGCGGCCTCGAGCAGCGCGCGAGCCACGGCGGCCATCTCCGGCAGATGCTCGCAGTTGTCGAGCACGAGCAGCAACGCCCGGCCCTGGAGCGTGTCGGCCAGCTCGTCGAGTGGGTCGCGCCGGCCGCTGAGCGTGCGCCCGAGCGCCGTCGCGACAGCGCTCGCCAGCGTGCCGCGCCCCAGCGCCGGGTCGTTCGTGGGCTGCACACCGGCCAGGGCGACCCACCAGACCCCCTCGGCGAAGTGCGGGAGCAGCTGCCAGGCGATTGCGAGGGCCAGGCGCGTTTTGCCCGCGCCGCCTGACCCCCAGCGTCACGAGCGGAGTGTCGCTCGCCAGTAGCGCGGTGAGCCTCGACAGCTCGTCCGCCCGCCCGACGAATGAGGTGAGCGGCGACGGCAGGTTGTGCGGCGGCGTGGGGCGGGTGGGCGGGGCGGCCTCGACAGCGCGCTGCTGGACGGTGGGGCGGCCCACCTCGCGCTCGCGGCCGATCGGCGGCGTGAGCGAGTCGGGCGGCCGGTTCGCCGCGCGTGGTTCGGCCGCTTGATCGGGCACTGCCTCGGCCAGCAGCTGCTCGATCGTCATCGCGCGCCCGGCCGCGCTGGCTGCCGCAAGCGCGGCCTCGTCCAGCCGCTCGCTCACCGCGTGCCGCGCTCGCTCGTGCTGCATGCGATCGAACGGCAGAAGTCGGCTGTGCAACGCCTCCAGCCGCGCCTCGGCCTGGCCGAGCAGCCGCGCCGCTTGCTCGAATCGCTCCAGCGCCGCCGCGCTCGCCGCCAGCCCCACCAGGCAGGCCGCCACGCCCTGCTGGTCGCTCACCGCCAGGTTGAGCTGCAAGCTTTCCGCGCACAGCGCTGCCGCCCGCTCAGGCTGGCCGCGCCGCAGCGCCAGGTAGCCCAGGTGGCGCAGCGGGTATGGCAGCGCGATGCTGTTGCGTCGCAAGCGCAGGATCGCCGCGCTTTCCGCGTACAGCGCCTCGGCGCGGTCGTCGTCGCCCTGCGCCAGGGCGATGTCGCCCAGGTACATCGACGATCCGGCGATGTCGGTGGTCGCGCCCAGCGAGCGGTAGATCGCCAGGCTCTCCTCGCCGTAGGCCCGCGCCTCGGCGTAGGGCACGCCGGGCGTTGGCCAGCGCGCAAAGGTAGCGCAGCGCAAACGCCGTCACCGGCCCTTCGCCGAGCGACCGGCCGATCGACAAGGCTTCTTCGAGCAGCTCGCCGGCCCTGGCCTGCTGGCCGCGCACGAACTCGAGATAGCCCGCCGCATTGAGCGCCCTGGCCCGCACCGTCGTGCCCCCGGCCACCGTGGGATGCGCCAGCAGGCCGCGCAGCAGCTCGATCCCCTCGGCGTAGTAGCCGCGCACGCGCCAGAAGTAGCGCAGCGCGGTGACCAACCGCAGCGCGGCCACGCCGCCGCTCCGCTCGGTCGCCCAATCCACCGCCGCGCGCAGGTTGGCATGCTCGGCCGCCAGTCGGTCGAGCCAGGCGATCTGGTCGTCGCCAACCAGCTGCACTTCGGCTTGCTCGGCCAGCCGCAGAAAATGCGCCGCGTGGCGGGCGCCGACCGCCTCGGACTCGCCGGACTGGAAGAGCTGGTCGCGCGCGTAGGCCCGCATCGTCTCGAGCAGCCGGTAGCGCATGCCCTCGGGGCGCTGCTCGGCGACCAGCAGCGATTTGTCGATCAGCCGGGCGAGCAGCTCGACCGTGCTGGCGGCACCGTCGGGCTGCTCGCCCGGCTCGCAGGCCACCTCCTCGGCAGCCCCAAGCGTGAAGCCGCCCGCAAACACCGCCAGCCGCCGGAAGCATACCCGCTCCGGCTCACCGAGCAGCGTGTAGCTCCAATCGATCGCCTCGCGCAGGCGCTGCTGGCGCGGCGCAAGGGAGCTGCCGCCCGACAGCAGGCTAAAGCGGTCGTCGAGCCGCGCCGCGATCGTCGCCACATCCATGTGCCGGACACGCGCCGCCGCCAGCTCAAGCGCCAGCGGCAGGCTGTCGAGCTGCCGGCAGATCGCCGCCACCGCGGGGCATTGCGCGCGGTGAGCGCGAACCCGGCGCTGGCGGTGCCGGCGCGCTCGACAAACAGCCGGATGCCCTCGTAGCTCAGCAGCTGCTCGGGCGCGGCGCTCGCGTCGTCCGGCGCGGATAGTGGCGGCACCTGCCACACAACTTCGCCGGTAACCCGCAGCATCTCGCGGCTGGTCGCGAGAATGGCGAGCCGGGGGCAGTCGCGCAGGAGCTGTTCGGCCAGCTGGTGGCAGGCAGCGACCAGGTGCTCGCAGTTGTCGAGCACCAGCAGCAGCTGTTTTGGCCGCAGTGCCGCGCCAAGGAGCTGGCTGGCCGGCTGCTCGGAGGCGGTCTGCAGCCCAAGCGTCTCGGCCACGGCCTGGGTCGCCAAGGCCGGGTCGCGCAGCGGCCCGAGCGCGACGAACCACACGCCGTCGGGGTAGGCGGGCAGGCTGGTGGCGGCCAGCTCCAGCGCCAGGCGGGTTTTGCCGCATCCGCCAGCGCCGGTGAGCGTGATCATCCGGGTGCGCCCGAGGGCCTGCCGAAGGCCGGCCAGCTGTTCCTCGCGCCCGATAAAGCTGGTCACCTGGGGCGGCAGGTTGTGTGAGTTCTGAGTTCTGAGTTTCGAGTTTTGAGTTTCAGGGTCTGGCGCAAGCAACTCAGCGCTCAAAACTGAGGACGCAGAACTTTCACCAGCCCGCAGCTGCTCGTACAGCGCGGTCAGCTCCGGCGACGGCTCCAACCCCAGCTCGGCTTCGAGGATGCGCCGGCAGGCATCGTATTGCTCCAAAGCGGCGCCGCGCTGCCCGCTGGCCCACAGCCCGCGCATCAGCTGGGCGTAGGCCGTCTCGCGCCAGGGCTCCAGCACGAGCTGGCGCCGCGCAAAGCGGCACTGGGCCACGTAGTCGCCGTGCAGCTCGTGGGCGATCGTCAGCGTGTCGAGCGCATCGAGCTGCTGCTGGTGCAGCTGCTCGCGCTGGATGGTCGCCCACTCCTCGAACGCCGCGCTGTCGGGCAGGCTGAAGCCGGCAAGAAAATCGCCCCGGTACAGCGCGACTGCTTCGGCCAGCCGGGCCAGGCAGGCATCGCATTGCTCCAGGGTGGCGTGGGCGTGAGCGTGGGCGTCGGCCAGCTGCCGGCGAAAGGCGATCACATCCAGGGCGTGATCGCTGCCCGGCAGAAATTGCACATGCTGGCGCTCGGCGTGTAGAAAGACATCGCCTGGCGCGCCAAGCAGGCGGCGCAGACCGGCCAGCACCACGCGCAGGTTGTTGCGCGCGGCCTCATCCGGCGCGTCGGGCCAGAGACATGCCGCAGGATAGCTTTCGCGGCTATGCTGGTGCCCCCGCTCGACGGCCAGGTAGGCCAGCAGCGCCAGCTCCTTGCGCACGCGCACGTCGAGCGGCCGGCCGGCGAGGCTGATCCGCGGGGGTCCGAGCAGTTCGATGGTGAGGAGAGGCATTAGCTTGAGTCTCTGCCTGATCCGTTTCCAAATCGCGCCCAACAATGATCAGCAAATGGTGGACTAATGGGAGCCTGCTAGGCTGGCGCAAGAACGATCAGTTGAGCCAGGAGCATACCGATGGCCCGCCCACCATCCCAACCCTGCTGCGCCTGTGGCGCGAGCACCCCGCGGCGCCCGCGCCACGCTGGTTCTCGTGGCCAACCCTCAGGTGCAGCAGCACTTCGCGGACGTGGAGGCCCTATGCGCCTTTCTGCGCGCACAGGCAGATGAAGAGCCAAACCTACACGATGATTGGAATACGCCGTATTGTACTCCATCGGAAACCCGTTGAAAAGGAGGGAACCAATGCGCTCGATCACCAAACTGCTCGCTCGGCTGGCGCTCGTACTCGTCGCCCTGGCCGCCTTCGCGGCGCCGGCGCTGGCCGCCGCGCCGAACAACGACACGTTCGCCAGCGCTAAAGTCGTCGCGCTCGACTTCAGCGAGACGCTCGACACAACGCAGGCCACGACCGACAGCGACGACGCGCAGGTGAACCAAACCTGCGGCGCGCCCGCAACCGACGCAAGCGTGTGGTACGCGATCGACGGCGATGGGGGCGGCGTGAAGATCGACGTCGGCGCCTCCACCTACTCCGCCGGCGTGATCGTCGCCACCGGCACGGCCGGAAACCCTTACGACGCTCACCTGCGGGCCGTCATTCGCGGTATTCAAAACCGAGGCGGGCACGCTACTACGTGCTGGCCTTCGACGACCAGGGCGACGGCAGCGGCAACGGCGGGGCGTTGGACATCCAGATCCAGCATGCCTTCGTGCCGGACGTCGACTTCAGCGTGAATCGGTACGGCACGTTCGACCCCGCGCAGCGGTACCGCCACGGTTTCGGGCAGCTACACCTGCTCCGCCGGAGCCGAGTTCGACATCTTCGTCGATGCCAGCCAGAAGGTTGCGCCGGGCGAGCGTGACGGGCTCCGGCTTCTTTGAAGGTCTGTGTGATGATGCCAGCCATCCTTGGACCGCCGTCGTCACGCCGGACAACGGCAAGTTCGCCGGCGGGAAGCTGCAGACGAGCGCCTTCGGGGTGGCATTCACCGATGACTTTGGCATCAGCTATGAGCTCACGCAGACGGTGAAGCTGCGCGGCGCCAAGCGCAAGTAGGCGTCATTGCTCCCGCGGGGAGCGGGCGAAGCGTTCGTGGTTGTGGTGGCGGCGGCGCCGCCGTACCACAACCACGAAAGAAACCCCTCCCCTGGCAGGGGAGGGGGCAGGGGTGGGGCTCGTTAAAGACGGACGACTCACGACACGGCGCCCGACTAATGATCAGCAAATGATGGGCTAATGGCAGGCTGCTAGACTGGCGCAAGACCGACCGCTTGAACCAGGAGCATATCGATGCAGCAGGCCGAGCAGCTTGACCGTTATATGCCCGCACCCGTCCGTGAGTGGATTGAACAAACCTACTACGCGCAAATCAATGACCAGGCCCGGCTCGAAGCCGCCCTGGCCGACCCAGCGTTCTACCGCGATCCGGCCGCTCACCTTGCGCTGTTCAACGACCACGGCATCGTCCATGTTCGTGATGTCGCGCAGCAGGTTCTCCGGCTGCTCGACCACATCCACGGCGGCTTGATCGCGCGACGCCAGCCGGAGCGGCCCATGGCTTCCATGAAAAGCTATGGAGTCTTGGTCGCTTATCTGCACGACATCGGCATGATCGACTTTCGCCCGTTTGGCCGCGCGATGCACCCCGAGTTCGCCAGCCAGGCGGTGTTTGACCCAGCCTTCGACTACGTCGTAGACAGCATCTGGCAGAGTGACTGTGGTGGCATTGCATCGCGCCTGCGCGCCCTGGCTCGGCCCCCCCCAGATCCGCGCCTGGTGCTCCGGGAGCTTCTGGCGATGGCGAATTGCCACAGCAAGAGCAAGCTGCCCGTGGCGATATTGAACGATCATCACCGGCTGCGAGTGCACATGCGCAGATCATCGCCGAGGACTTGCAGGTGCTGTATCAGCGCTACCAGGTTGAGCGTGCGCGCGCGGCGCTCGCCCGCGCGCGGCAAGCTGAGCGGCCCCCTGCTGAGATAGCCGAGCCTGCTGTGCGCGCTGCGCCGCGCCGAGGCGGCCCAGGCAAATACCGACCCGGCCGGCGCGCTGGCGCCGCCCGCCGCGCCAGCCTCAGCCGCCACTACGCCCGACTTCGAGCGCGACGCGTTCCAGTGGCTGGTGGCCGAGGACGCCGGCGCGCGCGCGCTCGCGGTCGACGTGGTCGACACACTGCGCGTCCTGCGCTGTGCCGACGCGCTCCGCCAGCGCGGCTCGGTCCTGAAAACCTCCGGCGGATATGAGATCTTCCTCGACCAAACCTCGGCCGATGTGCTGTTCGCCCTCCGCCGCGGCGCCGAGCAGCTGCTGCTCACGGCCCTGGATGTTCCGATTGCGGCGGGCGAGTCGAATGTGGCCAGCAGCACCCTCGACGACGACGGCAACCTGCGCATCGCCTTTCACCGCGGCGCCTTCACGCATCCGCAGGCGGTGCAGCGCGCGGCGGCCAACGCCGCCTGCGCGGTGCACGATATCCAAGCCGACGTGATCGGCAGTTTTCAACAGCTGGACGCCAATGAGCTGAACGGAGCACGGCCGGCGCATCCCGCCTACACCTTACAGATTATGCTGGAGGAGGCCGACGACAACCCCACCTTCGCAAGCCTGGTGCGCGAGCAGATCTACACACTGAGCCCGCAGCTGCGCGGCCGGGTGCACGTCGTTCCTCGAACCCGGCCCAGCCGGCCGGCCGCCGAGCCGACCTTCGAGGAGGCCCGCTACGCGGCGGCATCCAGCCTCACCTGGAGCCGCGCCGAGCAGCGCGTCGTAGCGGCCCGGCTCGCGCGCGGCGGCCATACCATGGCGGCGGCTGAGCTCGAGACCGCCTTCGAGCAGGTCCGGCTGATCCGGCCTCAGGCCGGCGAAACCCTGGTGGAAGCGGGCGCCGCGGCACGCTTTGTCTACGTCCCGCTCGGCGAAGGGCCATGGTCGTGCCGCTCGGCGGATATCCGCCATTCGCCGCGCCAGCCTGGCTTCTGCTTGGCAGCACTGGCGTCATCCGCGGCGCGCAGCGCAACGCCACGATCTACGCCACCCGTAACCTTTCGCTACTGGTCATCCCGCAGGCAGTCTACCTGAACGCGTGGCACCGCCCTTATCAGCGAGCCGGTTCGTTGCACGCCTGGAAGGAGCAATCGATGATCACGATTAATGGAGCGATGCGCACGGGCCCACGGCTCGATCACGGCGCGGCTTTCGCAGCGCTTCCAGGTGGCGGAGCGCCGCAGCACCGTACGGGCAGAAGTCGTGGGCGGAGTCACGACCTTCGCCGTGATGGCCTATATCATCTTCCTCAATCCGTTTCTCTTGACCTTGAACGGCATGGGTCAGGCGCCGCAGGTCGCCTCATTCGCCGGCATCGCGACGGCCACCTGCCTGGCGGCGGCCTTGATGACGATCGCCATGGGCTGGTACGCCAACTACCCGTTTGCGCTCGCGCCCAGCTTGGGGATTTCGACGGTCCTCGCGGCAGATCTGATCGCGAGTGGCGCGCTGTCGTGGCAGGCCGCGATGGGGCTGCTCGTCGTGGGCGGGCTGCTCGTCACGGCGCTGGTGGTCCTCGGCTTGGGCGATGCGCTGGTTCGGGCTATCCCGCTCCCGCTCAAGCGCGCGGTTGGCGTGGGCATCGGCCTGCTGCTGCTCAATATCGGGCTGCTCAATGCCGGCATCGTGCGAGAGTGCAGCCCGAGCAGCTGGGCACGACACGCATCCCCGTGAGCTTGGGCTCGGTCACTCATCTGCCGACCGCCCTGGCCCTGCTTGGCCTGCTGGTGACTCTTGGGCTGATGCTGCGCGGACACAAGGTGGCCCTGCTCTACGGTATCATGGCCACCACGGCGGTCGCCGTGAGCGCCAAGTGGCTCGCGCCGGGCCTTACCGTCTCGCAGGCCAGCGGGGTGGCCGACCTGCGGCACTTCAGGCGCTGCCGCTGGATACTAGTACAACTGGGCCGGGGCTCAACCTCGCCGCGTTTCATAGCCCGATGGCGGTGGTTCGCGGCTAGGGATGGGCGCCGCGCTGCTGGTGATGGTGACGCTGATGCTGTCGAGCTTTCTCGATACGATGGGCACGGATCGTCGGCGTCGGCGAACAAGCCGGCCTGGTCGATCGGCAGGGCGAGCTGCCCAAAGCGGCGGGTGCTGGTGATCGACTCGCTGGCGACGGCGGTGGGCGGACTGTTCGGGATCTCGGCGCTCACGACCTATATCGAGTCGGCGGCCGGGGTGGCGGCAGGAGCGCGGACCGGCCTGGCGTCGATCGTGACGGGGCTGTGCTTTTTGCTGGCGTTGGGTGTCACGCCGTTTGTCGGGCTCATCCCGCCCGAGGCCACCGCACCGGCACTGATCATCGTCGGCTTCTTGATGTTTCAAACGGTGCGCGAGATCGACTTCGGAAGCCTCGGCGATGGTTTTTCGGCGCTGCTCACGCTGGTGCTGATCCCGCTGACCTGCTCGATCACCAACGGCATCGGGGTCGGCGTGATCGTGTATGTCCTTTGAGCGCGATGGGTGGGCGGGCGCGCGCGGTGCCGGTGCTCTTGTGGCTGCTGGCGGCAGCGTTTGTGCTGTACTTTCTGCTGCAGCCGTAACAGCCGCCGCGCTGCTGAGCGATGAATAAAACAGGGGGACACTTGACCTGGCTCGATACAGGCGCTGTCTCATTGATCAGGTGCTGGCGACCGGCTCAGCCGGGATAGCGGAACATGCCGATCCATCAGATCAGTCAGGTGTGCTTGCCCGTAGAATCCGGAATTTCGCGCTCTCGCCATCGGCCTGGCAGCTGCCACGCGCGAGATCCACCAGCAGAGAATCATCCATGGCGCTATCAACCCGGCCAGCATCCTGCTCGAAGCTGAGCCGAGCGGAGCTGCCGATCCTACCCTGGTGCGCATTCTTGC
Organism: Candidatus Ribeiella danica; assembly: GCA_016717335.1. Taxonomy (GTDB): domain Bacteria; phylum Chloroflexota; class Chloroflexia; order Chloroflexales; family Roseiflexaceae; genus Ribeiella; species Ribeiella danica. Next base: position 6,871 of record JADKFS010000018.1, on the reverse strand, counting down.
CCTCGATCTGGCCGCCAAAGCAAGCCCACGGAGCCGGGTGGGCGTCTCGCCTATATCTCACCAGAACAGACCGGGCGCCTGAACTGGGTCGTCGACCACCGAACGGATCCTATTCGCTGGGAGTGGTCTTCACAGGCTCCTGACTGACAATTGCCCTTCGCGGCCAATGATCCGCTCTCCCTGGTGCATGCCCATATTGCCGCGATACCCACGCCACCTGCTTCACATTCGCCCAGACCTGCCGCTGCCGCTCTCGGACATCGTGGTCAAGCTGCTGGCGAAAGACCCCGCGACTGGTATCAGTCGGCCGATGGCCTCGCGGAGGATCTGAAATCTGCCGCGCGAGCTGGCAGTCCACCGGGCGCATAGAGCCTTTTTCCGCTGGGCCAGACCGACGTGTTCGACCGCCTGTTGCTGCCACAGACGCTCTACGGCCGAGAGGACGACGTCGACCGGCTGTTGCGTGCCTTCGATACGGCCTGCAGCGGTGTCGCTCAACTTCTGCTCATCTCGGGCGCCTCCGGCATCGGCAAAACCTCCCTGGTGGGTAAGCTGGTTGAGCCTGTTACGGCAAGAGGCACGACGTTCATCTCCAGTAAGGCCGAAGAAGGTCATCGCCAAAGTTCATCCTATGGCGCTGTGATCGGCGCCTTAGAAGATTTCGTCCACCAGTTGTCGGCCAGGGACCCGCCAGATGACAGCCTGGAGGAACAAGCTGGCGCTGGTCTTATCGGGCAACACGGCACAGCTGATCAGAAGCATCCCGGATCTGGCTCAAATCATCGAGGCGCCGTCTGACGTTGCCTCTGAAGCCAGCGACCCTAAGGTCCTGCTCGCCCTGGCGCTGCAAGGCTTTTGCGCTATCGCCGAACCGGATCATCCGCTGGTCGTGTTCTTGGACGACGCCCAATGGGCCGACGCAGAGTCCTGGCAGCTGGTTCAGCAGTTGACGAACGACAGCGATCTCGTCTTCCTCGTGATTTGCGCCTATCGCGAAGATGACGCTGCAAACGATCGCCTGCAGGGCATCTTTGGTCATCCGTCCGCCAGCGGTAGCATCTGGCCCTGGCGCCGCTTGGATCTGGCCGACACCGGCCGTTTTCTGGCCGATGCGCTACACGCCGCGCCGGAGCAGGTTCGTGAGATGGCCGCGTTGATGCACGCAAAACCAATGGCAACGCCTTTTTCCTACGCGAGTTTCTGCGCTTCTCTTCACGACCGCAGCCTGGTCTCTTTCGATCCCGAGCGCCGCGCCTGGCAGTGGAACCCGGCCCAGATCCGGGCAGCCCCATCACCGACAACGTGGTGGAACTAGTGCGCGGCCGGCTGCAGCAGCTGCCGGCGCAGGCTCAAAAGACGCTGAAAAAATAGCAGCAATCATGGGAAGCCGGTTCGAGATAGGCCAGCCGGCGGCCGCGAGCCAGCAGACATCGGAGGCGATTTCCAAAGATGGCAATTGGCCCTGGAGCTCGATGCTGTCGTGCCGCTTGCCTGGAACATCTATCGGTTAACCCGCGCCGACCAACCATCCGAGCCAAGACGTGCGGCCATGGAATACTTGGCCGCCGAGTTCCTCTGCCACCAATCGAGATCAGGTCGCCCCGTTTCCCGGTATCCACCGGCCACAGGAAGCCGAGCGCAGAGACATGCGTGGCCCTGAGCGCCGGCTTGCAGGATACATACGAGTTCGCTCACGCGCAGATCCGCGAAGCGGCCACGCTGCTGCTGCCCGCCCCGGCCGAGGAAGCCATCCACCGCCAGATCGGGCGGGGCCTGCAAAGCATGACGCCGGCGCAACGGGAAGAGCATATCTTCTTGTTGGTCAGACACCTCAATCAGGCGTCTACCTTGCCGGCCGATTGGTTCGAGCGCGTCGAATTGGCGGGACCTCAATCTTCAGGCCGGCCGCCGGGCGCTGGCCCTGGTGGCTTTTGGACAACGCCTACTCGCTCGCCACCGGGCGATAGCCATCCTAGAGACGATCCGCCGGGCGATGCCTGGCGGGACGCATCTATCCTGATGCGCGATCTCCACCTGACCGCTGCCCAGGCGGCGTCGCGTGGCGGCCAGTTCGAGCAGTCTGAGCGCCTGCTTGGCGCGATCGCTGAGCGCTCGACCTCGGCGCTCGACCACGCGGCGGCCGCCCAGGTGCGGATGTTCGGCCTCTTTCTCCAGGGGCAAGATGCCGAGGCAGTCGTCGCGGCCGTACATGCGTTGCGCTGGCTCGGCGCGTGCGCCTGCCCCAGCACGCGGGTAATCGATAGGTGCTGGCGGCCGTGGCGCGCACGCGCTTGGCTCTGCTGGGGAAGCGGAGCGAACGCTCGATACGCTGCCGCCGATGACCGACGAGCGCAGCATCACGGCGATGGGAGACTAGTGGCATCGGGGCCAGCATCTCGGCCGGCTCGGTAAATCCGGCGGCTGCCCTCGCTGATCGGGCTCGAGATCGTCAGGGCAGACACTGAAACACGGCTCGCATCCTCTGTCGGCCATAGGCCCTCTACGGGTTGCTGCTCTGCGGCGTCGGCGGACAGATTGACCGCGGCTATGCGTTTGGGCAGCTCGCCATGCGTCTGGCGCCACAGATCAGGAACAAGGAATACCGTGTCTTCGTCAAGTATTTCGTCTATGCCCACATCAATCATTGAAAGAGCATATCCAGGCCACCCTCCAGCCCTTGCGCGATCCACTTCCACGGGCGAGTTCGAGTATCTGGTTGTGGCCGCCGGAGTGTACCCTATTTCACCTGGTTCATCAGCGGCCTGACATCGGCACGAACGAAAGAGCCTTTACCGAAAAACATGTATTTGCTCGAGCCTTCAAAGGCATCTCGCCCGTGTTCTATCGCTACCAGCTGGGCCACCAGTATTACCAGAACCTGCTCGGTTGTCCGACAACGCCAGCCAGCTGGAGTTGGTAAAAGCCTTACGACGAGCGCGCCTAACCGCCAATCCACCTCCAGGATAACGACCGCGCCAATGATCTTTCTACCTGGCCTGCCGCAGTTGGTTCTTGTGTTATTTGTACGAGAACTGGCGGCGAGGCTGAGGTTGCGGCCCAACTGGCCCGGCAATACAGCGACGGCGGCATCGGCACACCGCTCGTGCCGGAGCTCTACTTCTACGACTCACTCGTTCATCTCGCCCGTTACCCCGCGGTTGCCAGAGCCGAGGCCAGGCGGATTCTGAAGGCTGTGGCTGCCAATCAGCGCAAGCTGCGCACATGGGCGCGCTATGGCCGGCCGCCAACTGCGCGCATCGACATAGCCTGGTCGCGGCCGAGCGGCGCGCGCCCTGGAGAGAATGGCAAGGCCAGAGAGCTCTATGACGCAGCCGTCAAACAGGCCCAGGAGCATGAGTACCTGCCGGAGCTGTCCGTGGCCCACGAGGCGGCTGCCAGGTTCTACCTATCGCTTGGTCAGCCAGCCTATGCTGAGTGAGCATCTGCGCGCGGCGCAATGAACCTACCAGACGTGGGGTGCGCGCGGCAAGGCGCGACAGATCGAGACCCGCCATCCCCAGCTCTTCCCCGGTGACAGCCTCGGTTTCGCCGACCTGTCCGCGTATCTGGCCATGACCAGCGTCCTGCGAGCCGCAGGTCTTTGTCGAGCGAAACGGCGCTGCCCCGGCTGATGGACAAGCTGACGATCATCCCTGATCGAAAAACGCCGGCGCCCAGTACGGCTGCCTCTTGCTTCCTGAAGGGCGCCACTGGCGGGTGGCGGGCGGGGAGTCCGCCGTAGCAGCCGGCGACACGGCAAGATCCGGCGCGCTGGGTCAGCCTCCGGTGGCGATGAGCACGTTCGGCAGGTCGCGCGCACCCGCGAACCGCTCCTGCTGAACAATGTCGCCACCGCTGCTCTTACGCGCAGGACCCGCATCTGTCGGCCGCTCAACCCCGATCGATCCTGTGTCTGCCTTTGCTTCACAAAGGCGAGCTCGTGGGAGTGTTCTGCATGGAACACCGGCTGACCAGCCACGCCTTTCCGCCGGAGCGGCTAGAGCCTTAACGATGCTGGCTACCCAGGCCGCGATCGCTTTGCAGAACGCCAGCCTGGTAGCCGGGCTGCAAGAGGCCCAGGACAGCGTCCAGGCCAGCGAGCAGCGCTTCCGCCTGCTGTTTGAGCATGCTCCCCTGGGCATCTTCGAGATTGATATCTCGGATGTTGTTCCCAGAATCCGCGCGGCCAACCGGCGGGCCGGAAGCGACCTACGGCTGGTCATCCGACGAGTTCGCCAGCCCGATGCGGCGCAGCTGATCCCCGACGAGAGCCGGCGACCAGATCCAGCGCGTGTGTGGTCGAGAGTGTGGGGTCCGGCAAGACCGCCCAGCTCGAAACGACCAACCGGCGCCGGGACGGCACGCTTCTTTCCCGTGCGCATCATCGCCACGCCGGCTAGTGCTCAGCGCGGCCTGCGATGATTGTGGCGGGTGGAGGACATCACCGCGCAGCGGCAGCGCCGCTCGGAGGCTGAGGCCATCGACGAGGAGCGCCGGCGCATCGCTCAGGAGGTCCACGACGGCGTGGCCCGGGATTGGCCTCGTTGCGCCTGAAGCTCGTTGTGGCGCGACTGATCGCACGCGACCCCGATCGGATGCGGGGTGAGCTGATCAGACCCGGCGATGCTCGACGCAGCCATCGACGATTCGTTCGATCCATGCCCTGCGCCCGGTGGCGTTGGACGAGGTCGGCCTGCTGATCGCGCTGCGGCGCTATGTCGCCGGTTTCAACGAGGAGCACAAGCTCTATGTCGATCTCCAGATCGACGTCCCGCAGGGGCAGGCGCCGATCGACCTGAATTGCCGCTCTTCCGCGCGACCCAGGAGGCGCTCAACAACATCGCCCAGCACGCCGAGGCCAGCCTGGCCTGGGTCCGCCTGGCCACCAGCAGCGGCGATGCGGCGTACCTGACGATCCGCGACAACGGGCAGGCTTTGACGTGGCGACCTCTGGCTGCGGCCGGGCCGATCGGGCCACTTTGGGCTGAAACAGATGCACGAGCGCATTGAGAAGGCCGGCGGCACTCAGCGTGATCAGCCAGCCGGGCCAGGGCACGCAGCTCCAAGCTTGGCTGCCGCTGGCGGAACGCAGTGCATAGCAGGCGGAAGTTTGCAGGCGGCAGCCCCTCCAAGAACATACCTTATGCCCTGCTTTCAGCAACAAAGCATATAACCACACAGAGTAATTTTTTGTACCAAACAGAGTAGATTTATGTCCTTGGCAAAAGGGGCCCTTCAGGCTATACTCGACCGACGCTGGGCTCCCCACAGCCATCTTGAATGCTCAAGGAGCAGACCATGCTCAGCCATTCGGGTGCTTTTGGCCGACGATCACACCTTATTCCGGGCAGGGCTTGCGCCAGATCTTGTGAGATCACGGGTGACTTTCCGTCGTGGGCGAGGCAGCCGGACGGCGAGGTGGCCGTGCACCTGGCCAAAGAGCTTAAGCCCGATGTGATCCTGATCGATATCAATATGCCGCGCTGAACGGGCACCAGGCCACCACCCGGATCGTCGCGGGCCAACCCCGAGGCGCGGGTGATCGTATTGAATTCATGTATCGCCAGGACCAGTACATTCTACGACGATCAGGGCCGGCGCCAGAGGGTACCTGCTTTGAAGAACGCCGACGCGCAGGAGCTGATTGAGGGGTACGGCACGTACACCGGGCGAAGCGCTGATCGATCCGGCACCTGGCGGCCCGGTTGATGGATGAGTTCCGGGCGCCCAGCCAGACCGCTGACCAGAGCGTGAACCTGGAGCAGCTGACCGACGGCGATGCACGTGCTGCGGCTGGTCGCGGGCGGGCGGGACAACCAGGTAGATCGCCCGGCCTCAATCTCTCTGTCCAGACCGTCGCCAACCGCCTGCGGGTGATTCACCAGAAGCTCCAGGTCAATCGCACCCAGGCCGTGCTCTACGCCCTGCGACGTGGGTAGCGGTCGATCTCGATCCGGAAGCGTGAACAAGGGAACCCATCACAATAAAAACGTTATATCCTTGCTCACAACGGAGGTGCTTCCATACGACAAACGTGGCAGGCGTAGCGGGAATGGCGGCCAGCCTGGATCGCAATCCTCGTTCTTATCCGACGGTCTATCCAACGCCGGCGCGAGCCGCCGGATACACCATTTCCAATCAGGCGAGCCGAAGCGTTTCGTCAGCGCAATTGGCGCTAGTGTGGGAGCAGCAACTCTTCTGTGCTTTATCAATAGTGGTATCGCTCATCGCGGGCGATAGCTTGACGAGTTGGTGGCTTATCCTCCGCCCCTCAATACGTCAAGATCCTGTTACTTGTATTCGCCAACCAGGGCAGCGTTACTATTAATAGTAATCCTGTCGACTGGTCGCCGTATAAAGGGGAAGGAGGGTGGATAACCAGGGAACCCTTGACCATCAATGGGGATCTGTGTCAATTTTAATACGATCGACAACTCCGGCACCCGATGATCATCAATGCTGAGCCGTCTAACTTCGGCACCATCAACAACACCGGCAAGATCCAAATCACCTGTGCGGGATCGCTGACTGGTTCTGAACCGTCACAGGCAATCCCCTCAGGATCTCTGCGCGCCGACCAACACCCCACCAACAGCGCCGACGAAAACGCCGACCAGCACGCCGACGGAAACGCCGACGAACGTAACAACCAACACGCCGGACGAATACGCCCATATTACCCACCAACACGCCGACGAGCGACGCCACGGCAATCGCCCACCAGCACGCTGATCCGGGCGGGCCTGCAATGGCAAGCCGCCACAATCTACGTGAGCGCGCAGGCCGGATCGTCGGCGGGCTTACCGTAAACGGCAAGATTCAATTAGGGCAAGCTGAACGGCAATTCAAGGGCAACGATGTGATCCTCGGC
>JADKFS010000017.1 GCA_016717335.1 Candidatus Ribeiella danica | reverse complement strand
CGAGCCGCGCCGCGATCGTCGCCACATCCATAAAGCCGGACACGCAGCCGCCCGCTCTACCGCCAGCGGCAGGCTGTCGAGCTGCCGGCAGATCGCCGCCACCGCGGGGCATTGCGCGCGGTGAGCGCGAACCCGGCGCTGGCGGTGCCGGCGCGCTCTGACAAATCGCCGGATGCCCTCGTAGCCAGCAGCTGCGCGGGCGCGCGGCTCGCGTCGTCCGGCGCGCGGATAGTGGCGGCACCTGCCACACAACTTCGCCGGTAACCCGCAGCATCTCGCGGCTGGTCGGCGAGAATGGCGAGCCGGGGGCAGTCGCGCAGGAGCTGTTCGGCCGCCTGGTGGTAGGCAGCAGCGACCAGGTGCTCGCAGCTGGTCGAGCACCAGCAGCAGCTGTTTCCCATACGGTGCCGCGGCGTGCCAAGGAGCTGGCTGGCCGGCTGCTCGGAGGCGGTCTGCAGCCCTCAAGTCTCTGCCACGGCCCAGGTCGCTCAGGCGTCGGCTACTGCGCAGCGGCCCGAGCGCGACGAACCACACGCCGTCGGGGTAGTGCGTGGCGGCTGGTGGCGGCCACCTCCAGCGCCAGGCGGGTTTTGCCGCAATTCCGCCAGCGCCGGTGAGCGTGATCATCCGGGTGCGGCCTTCCGAGGGCCTGCCAGCGGCCGGCCACGCTGTTCCTCGCGCCTGATAAAGCTGGTCACCTGGGGCGGCAGGTTGTGTGAGTTCTGAGTTCTGAGTTTCCGGAGTTTTGAGTTTCAGGGTCTGGCGCAAGCAACTCAGCGCTCAAAACTGAGGACGGTGAACTTCACCAGCCCGCGCCCGCTCGTACAGCGCGGCCCGGCGACGGCTCCAACCCAGCTCGGCTTCGAGACGCGCCGGCAGGCATCGCCGGTTTCAAAGCGGCGCTGCGTTGCCCGCTGGCCGGCAGCCTGCGCATCAGCTGGGCGTAGGCCGTCTCGCGCCAGGGCTCCAGTACGGGCCCGTCGCCGCGCAAAGCGGCACTGGGCCACGTAGTCGCCGTGCGTACCGTGGGCGATCGTCAGCGTGTCGAGCGTACCGAGCGTGTTGCTGTGCAACTGCTCGTTCGGATGGTCGCCCACTCCCTCGAACGCCGCGTTGTCGCAGGCTGAAGCCGGCAAGAAAATCGCCCCGGCAGCGACTGCTTCGGGCCAGCCGGGCCAGGCAGGCATCGCATTGCCCCAGGGTGGCGGGCGTGAGCGTGGGTCGGCCAGTTGCGGAAGGCGAGGCCGCGATCATCCAGGGCGATCGGGCCCGGCAGAAATTCGCAACGCATACCGGGCGCCCGGCGTGTAGAAAGACATCGCCCGGCGCGCTAAGCAGGCGGCGCAGACCGGCCAGCACCACGCGCGGTTGTTGCGCGCGGGCCTCATCCGGCGCGTCGGGCCAGAGTGCTGTTGATAAGCTTTCGCGGCTATGTTGGTGCCCCGCTCGACGGCTAGGTAGGCCAGCAGCGCCGCCCTGCGCACGCGCGCACGTCGGAGCGGCCGGCCGGCGAGGCCGGATCCGCGGGGTCCGAGAAGTTGGATGGTGAGTGAGAGGTATTAGCTTTTGGGAGTCTCGCCTGGATCCGTTTCCAAATCGCGCCCAACTAATGATCAGCAAATGGTGGACTAATGGGAGCCTGCTAGGCTGGCGCAAGAACGATCAGTTGAGCCAGGAGCATACTGATGGCCCGCCCACTATCCCAATCCTGGCCTGCTGCGCCTGTGGCGCGAGTACCCCGCGGCGTTGCCCGCGCCACGCTGGTTCTCGTGGCTAACCCCGATGTGCAGCAGCACTTGCGGACGTGGAGGCCCTATGCGCCTTCTGCGCGCACAGGCAGATGAAGAGCCAAACCTACACGATGATTGGAATAGGCGCCAGATTGTACTCCATCGGAAACCCCGTTGAAAAGGAGGGAACCAATGCGCTCGATCACCAAACTGCTCGCTCGGCTGGCGCTCGTACCTGTCGCCCTGGTTGCCTTCGCGGCGCCGGCGCTGGCCGCCGCGCCGAACAACGACACGTTCGCCAGCGCTAAAGTCGTCGCGCTCGACTTCAGCGAGACGCTCGACACAACGCAGGCCACGACCGGACAGCGACGACGCGCAGGTGAACCAAACCTGCGGCGCGCCCGCAACCGACGCAAGCGTGTGGTACGCGATCGACGGCGATGGGGGCGGCGTGAAGATCGACGTGTCGGCGCTTCCACCTACTCCGCCGGCGTGATCGTCGCCACCGGCACGGCCGGAAACCTTACGACGCTCACCTGCGGGCCGTCATTCGCGGTATTCAAAACCGAGGCGGGCACGCCTACTACGTGCTGGCCTTCGACGACCAGGGCGACGGCAGCGGCAACGGCGGGGGTTGTTGACATCCAGATCCAGCATGCCTTCGTGCCGGACGTCGACTTCAGCGGAATCGGTACGGCACGTTCGACCCGCGGAGCGGTACCGCCACGGTTTCGGGCAGCTACACCTGCTCCGCCGGAGCCGAGTTCGACATCTTCGTCGATGCCAGCCAGAAGGTTGGCCGGGCGAGCGTGACGGGCTCCGGCTTCTTTGAAGGTCTGTGTGATGATGCCAGCCATCCTTGGACCGCCGTCGTCACGCCGGACAACGGCAAGTTCGCCGGCGGGAAGCTGCAGACGAGCGCCTTCGGGGTGGCATTCACCGATGACTTTGGCATCAGCTATGAGCTCACGCAGACGGTGAAGCTGCGCGGCGCCAAGCGCAAGTAGGCGTCATTGCTCCCCGCGGGGAGCGGGGCGAGCAGCCAGGGTTGTGGTACGGCAGGCAAAGCCGCCGTACCACAACCACGAGAAAACCCCTCCCCGGGCAGGAGGGGGCAGGGGGTGGGGCTCGTTAAAGACGGGACGACCACGACACGGCGCCCGACTAATGATCAGCAAATGATGGGCTAATGGCAGGCTGCTAGACTGGCGCAAGACCGACCGCTTGAACCAGGAGCATATCGATGCAGCAGGCCGAGCAGCTTGACCGTTATATGCCCGCAACTGTCCGTGAGTGGATTGAACAAACCTACTACGCGCAAATCAATGACCAGGCCCGGCTCGAAGCCGCCCTGGCCGACCCAGCGTTCTACTGCGATCCGGCCGCTCACCTTGCGCTGTTCAACGACCACGGCATCGTCCATATCCGTGATGTCGCGCAGCAGGTTCTCCGGCTGCTCGACCACATCCACGGCGGCTTGATCGCGCGACGCCAGCCGGAGCGGCTCCATGGCTTATGAAAAGCTATGGAGTCTTGGTCGCTTATCTGCACGACATCGGTATGATCGACTTTCGCCCGTTTGGCCGCGCGATGCACCCCGAGTTCGCCAGCCAGGCGGTGTTTGACCCAGCCTTCGACTACGTCGTAGACAGCATCTGGCAGAGTGACTGTGGTGGCATTGCATCGCGCCTGCGCGCCCTGGCTCAAGATCCGCGCCTGGTGCTCCGGGAGCTTCTGGCGATGGCGAATTGCCACAGCAAGAGCAAGCTGCCCGTGGCGATATTGAACGATCATCACCGGCTGCGAGTGCACATGCGGCAGATCATCGCCGAGGACTTGCAGGTGCTGTATCAGCGCTACCAGGTTGAGCGTGCGCGCGCGGCGCTTCGCCCGCGCGCGGCAAGCTGAGCGGCCCCCGCTGAGATAGCCGAGCCTGCTGTGCGCTGCGCCGCGCCGAGGCGGCCCAGGCAAATACCGACCCGGCCGGCGCGCTGGCCGCCGCCCGCCGCGCCAGCCTCCAGCCGCCACTACGCTGACTTCGAGCGCGACGCGTTCCAGTGGCTGGTGGCCGAGGACGCCGGCGCGCGCGCGCCGCGGTCGACGTGGTCGACACACTGCGCGTCCTGCGCTGTGCCGACGCGCTCGCCAGCGCGGCTCGGTCCTGAAAAACCTCCGGCGGATATGAGATCTTCCTCGACCAAACTCGGCCGATGTCTGTTCGCCCTCCGCCGCGGCGCCGAGCAGCTGCTGCTCACGGCCCCGGATGTTCCGATTGCGGCGGGCGAGTCGAACGTGGCCAGCAGCACCCTGGACGACGACGGCAACCTGCGCATCGCCTTTCACCGCGGCGCCTTCACGCATCTGCAGGCGGTGCAGCCGGCGGCCAACGCCGCCTGCGCGGTGCACGATATCCAAGCCGACGTGATCGGCAGTTTTCAACAGCTGGACGCCAATGAGCTGAACGGAGCACGGCCGGCGCATCCCGCCTACACCTTACAGATTATGCTGGAGGAGGCCGACGACAACCCCACCTTCGCAAGCCTGGTGCGCGAGCAGATTCTTACACACTGAGCCCGCAGCTGCGCGGCTGGTGCACGTCGTTCCTCGAACCCGGCCCAGCCAGCCGGCTGCCGAGCCGACCTTTCGAGGAGGCCGCTACGCGGCGGCATCCAGCTCGCCTGGAGCCGCGCCGAGCAGCGCGTCGTAGCGGCCCGGCTCGCGCGCGGCGGCCATACCATGGCGGCGGTTGAGCCTCGACACCGCCTTCGGAGCAGGTCCGGCTGATCCGCCTCCAAGCCGGCGAAACCCTGGTGGAAGCGGGCGCCGCGGCACGCTTTGTCTACGTCCCGCTCGACGAAGGGCTGCATGGTCGTGCCGCTCGGCGGATATCCGCCATTCGCCGCGCCAGCCTGGCTTCTGCTTGGCAGCACTGGCGTCATCCGCGGCGCGCAGCGCAACGCCAAGATTTACGCCACCCGTAACCTTTCGCTACTGGTCATCCCGCAGGCAGTCCACCTGAACGCGTGGCACCGCCTTTATCAGCGAGCCGAGCTCGTTGCACGCCTGGAAGGAGCAATCGATGATCACGATTAATGGAGCGATGCGCACGGCCCACGGCTCGATCACGGCGCGGCTTTCGCAGCGCTTCCAGGTGGCGGAGCGCCGCAGCACCGTACGGGCAGAAGTCGTGGGCGGAGTCACGACCTTCGCCGTGATGGCCTATATCATCTTCCTCAATCCGTTTCTCTTGACCTTGAACGGTGAGGGTCAGGCGCCGCAGGTCGCCTCATTCGCCGGCATCGCGACGGCCACCTGCCTGGCGGCGGCCTTGATGACGATCGCCATGGGCTGGTACGCCAACTACCCGTTTGCGCTCGCGCCCAGCTTGGGGATTTCTGACGGTCCTCGCGGCAGATCTGATCGCGAGTGGCGCGCTGTCGGGCAGGCCGCGATGGGGCTGCTCGTCGTGGGCGGGCTGCTCGTCACGGCGCTGGTGGTCCTCGGCTTGGGCGATGCGCTGGTTCGGGCTATCCTGCCCCGCCTAGGCGCGCGGTTGGCGTGGGCATCGGCCTGCTGCTGCTCAATATCGGGCTGCTCAATGCCGGCATCGTGCGAGTGCAGCCCGAGCAGCTGGGCACGACACGCATCCCCGTGAGCTTGGGCTCGGTCACTCATCCGCCGACCGCCCTGGCCCTGCTTGGCCTGCTGGTGACTCTTGGGCTGATGCTGCGCGGACACAAGGTGGCCCTGCTCTACGGTATCATGGCCACCACGGCGGTCGCCGAGCGCCATGGCTCGTGCCGGGCCTCACTGTCTCGCAGGCCAGCGGGGTGGCCGACCTGCGGCACTTCGGGCGCTGCCGCTGGATACTAGTACAATTGGGCCGGGGCTCAACCTCGCCGCGTTTCATAGCCCGATGGCGGTGGTTCGCGGGCTAGGGATGGGCGCCGCGCTGCTGGTGATGGTGACGCTGATGCTGTCGAGCTTTCGATACGATGGGCACGATCGTCGGCGTCGGCGAACAAGCCGGCCTGGTCGATCGGCAGGGCGAGCTGCCCAAAGCGCGGCGGGTGCTGGTGATCGACTCGCTGGCGACGGCGGTGGGCGGACTGTTCGGGATCTCGGCGCTCACGACCTATATCGAGTCGGCGGCCGGGGTGGCGGCAGGAGCGCGGACTGGCCTGGCGTCGATCGTGACGGGGCTGTGCTTTTTGCTGGCGTTGGGTGTCACGCCGTTTGTCGGGCTCATCCCGCCCGAGGCCACCGCACCGGCACTGATCATCGTCGGCTTCTTGATGTTTCAAACGGTGCGCGAGATCGACTTCGGAAGCCTCGGCGATGGTTTTTCGGCGCTGCTCACGCTGGTGCTGATCCCGCTGACCTGCTCGATCACCAACGGCATCGGGGTCGGCGTGATCGTGTATGTCCTTTTTGAGCGCGATGGGTGGGCGGGCGCGCGCGGTGCCGGTGCTCTTGTGGCTGCTGGCGGCAGCGTTTGTGCTGTACTTTCTGCTGCAGCCGTAACAGCCGCCGCGCTGCTGAGCGATGAATAAAACAGGGGGGACACTTGACCTGGCTCGATACAGGCGCTGTCTCATTGGATCAGGTGCTGGCGACCGGCTCAGCCGGGATAGCGGAAACATGCCGATCCATCAGATCAGTCAGGTGTGCTTGCCCGTAGAATCCGGAATTTCCTCGCGCTCGCCATCGGCCTGGCAGCTGCCACGCGCGAGATCCACCAGCAGAGAATCATCCATGGCGCTATCAACCCGGCCAGCATCCTGCTCGAAGCTGAGCCGAGCGGAGCTGCCGATCCTACCCTGGTGCGCATTCTTGCCCTCGATCTGGCCGCCAAAGCAAGCCCACGGGAGCCGGGTGGGCGTCTCGCCTATATCTCACCAGAACAGACCGGGCGCCTGAACTGGGTCGTCGACCACCGAACGGATCTCTATTCGCTGGGAGTGGTCTTCACAGGCTCCTGACTGGACAATTGCCCTTCGCGGCCAATGATCTGCTCTCCCTGGTGCATGCCCATATTGCCGCGATACCCACGCCACCTGCTCACATTCGCCCAGACCTGCCGCTGCCGCTCTCGGACATCGTGGTCAAGCTGCTGGCGAAAGACCCCCGCGACCGGTATCAGTCGGCCGATGGCCTCGCGGAGGATCTGGAAATCTGCCGCGCGAGCCGGCAGTCCACCGGGCGCATAGAGCCTTTTCCGCTGGGCCAGACCGACGTGTCTGACCGCCTGTTGCTGCCACAGACGCTCTACGGCCGAGAGGACGACGTCGACCGGCTGTTGCGTGCCTTCGATACGGCCTGCAGCGGTGTCGCTCATCTTCTGCTCATCTCGGGCGCCTCCGGCATCGGCAAAACCTCCCTGGTGGGTAAGCTGGTTGAGCCTGTTACGGCAAGAGGCGCGACGTTCATCTCCAGTAAGGCCGAAGAAGGTCATCGCCAAAGTATTTCCTATGGCGCTGTGATCGGCGCCTTAGAAGATTTCGTCCACCAGTTGTTGGCCAGGGACCCGGCCAGATGACAGCCTGGAGGAACAAGCTGGCGCTGGCCCTATCGGGCAACACGGCACAGCTGATCAGAAGCATCCCGGATCTGGCTCAAATCATCGAGGCGCCGTCTGACGTTGCCTCTGAAGCCAGCGACCCCAAGGTCCTGCTCGCCCTGGCGCTGCAAGGCTTCTTGCGGGCTATCGCCGAACCGGATCATCCGCTGGTCGTGTTCTTGGACGACGCCCAATGGGCCGACGCAGAGTCCTGGCAGCTGGTTCAGCAGTTGACGAACGACAGCGATCTCTGTCTCCTCGTGATTTGCGCCTATCGCGAAGATGACGCTGCAAACGATCGCCTGCAGGGCATCTTGTCATCCGTCCGCGGCAGCCAGCATCTGGCCCTGGCGCCGCTGGATCTGGCCGACACCGGCCGTTTTCTGGCCGATGCGCTACACGCCGCGCCGGAGCAGGTTCGTGAGCTGGCCGCGTTGATGCACGCAAAAACCAATGGCAACGCCTTTTTCCTACGCGAGTTTCTGCGCTCTCTTCACGACCGCAGCCTGGTCTCTTTCGATCCCGAGCGCCGCGCCTGGCAGTGGAACCTGGCCCAGATCCGGGCAGCTCCCATCACCGACAACGTGGTGGAACTAGTGCGCGGCCGGCTGCAGCAGCTGCCGGCGCAGGCTCAAAAGACGCTGAAAATAGCAGCAATCATGGGAAGCCGGTTCGAGATAGGCCAGCTGGCGGTCGCGAGCCAGCAGACATCGGAGGCGATTTCCAAAGATGTGCAATTGGCCCTGGAGCTCGATGCTGTCGTGCCGCTTGCCTGGAACATCTATCGGTTAACCCGCGCCGACCAACCATCCGAGCCAAGACGTGCGGCCATGGAATACTTGGCCGCCGAGTTCCTCTCTGCCACCAATCGAGATCAGGTCGCCCCGTTTCCCGGTATCCACCGGCCACAGGAAGCCGAGCGCAGAGACATGCCGGCCCTGAGCGCCGGCTTGCAGGATACATACGAGTTCGCTCACGCGCAGATCCGCGAAGCGGCCACGCTGCTGCTGCCCGCCCTGGCCGAGGAAGCCATCCACCGCCAGATCGGGCGGGGGCTCCTGCAAAGCATGACGCCGGCGCAACGGGAAGAGCATATCTTCTTGTTGGTCAGACACCTCAATCAGGCGTCTACCTTGCCGGCCGATTGGTTCGAGCGCGTCGAATTGGCGGGACTCAATCTTCAGGCCGGCCGCCGGGCGCTGGCCCTGGTGGCTTTTGACAACGCCTACTCGCTCGCCACCGGGGCGATAGCCATCCTAGAGGACGATCCGCCGGGCGATGCCTGGCGGGACGCATCTATCCTGATGCGCGATCTCCACCTGACCGCTGCCCAGGCGGCGTCGCGTGGCGGCCAGTTCGAGCAGTCTGAGCGCCTGCTTGGCGCGATCGCCGAGCGCTCGACCTCGGCGCTCGACCACGCGGCGGCCGCCCAGGTGCGGATGTTCGGCCTCTTTCTCCAGGGCAAGCATGCCGAGGCAGTCGTCGCGGCCGTACATGCGTTGCGCCAGCTCGGCGTGCGCCTGCCCCAGCACGCGGGTAATCGACAGGTGCTGGTGGCCGTGGCGCGCACGCGCTTGGCTCTGCTGGGGAAGCGGAGCGAGACGCTCGATACGCTGCCGCCGATGACCGACGAGCGCAGCATCATGGCGATGGAGATCATGGCATCGGCCAGCATCTCGGCCGGCTCGGTAAATCCGCGGCTGCTCTCGCTGATCGGGCTCGAGATCGTCAGGCAGACACTGAAACACGGCTCGCATCCTCTGTCGGCCATGGGCTACGCCCTCTACGGGTTGCTGCTCTGCGGCGTCGGCGGACAGATTGACCGCGGCTATGCGTTTGGGCAGCTCGCCATGCGTCTGGCGCCACAGATCAGGAACAAGGAATACCGTGTCTTCGTCAAGTATTTCGTCTATGCCCACATCAATCATTGGAAAGAGCATATCCAGGCCACCCTCCAGCCCTTGCGCGATCTCACCTCCACGGGCGAGTTCGAGTATCTGGTTGTGGCCGCCGGAGTGTACCCCTATTTCACCTGGTTCATCAGCGGCCTGGACATCGGCACGAACGAAAGAGCCTTTACCGAAAACATGTATTTGCTCGAGCCTTTCAAAGGCACGCCCGTGTTCTATCGCTACCAGCTGGGCCACCAGTATTACCAGAACCTGCTCGGTTGGTCCGACAACGCCAGTCAGCTGGTTGGGAAAGCCTACGACGAGCGCGCCCAGCTGCCAATCCACCTCCAGGATAACGACCGCGCCACGATCTTCTACCTGGCCTGCCACAAGCTGGTTCTGTGTTATTTGTACGAGAACTACGTCGAGGCTGAGGCTGCGGCCCAACTGGCCCGGCAATACAGCGACGGCGGCATCGGCACACCGCTCGTGCCGGTGCTCTACTTCTACGACTCACTCGCTCATCTCGCCCGTTACCCCGCGGTTGCCAGAGCCGAGGCCAGGCGGATTCTGAAGGCTGTGGCTGCCAATCAGCGCAAGCTGCGCGCATGGGCGCGCTATGGGCCGGCCAACTGCGCGCATCGACATAGCCTGGTCGAGGCCGAGCTGGCGCGCGCCCTGGGAGAGAATGGCAAGGCCAGAGAGCTCTATGACGCGGCCGTCAAACAGGCCCAGGAGCATGAGTACCTGCCGGAGCTGTCCGTGGCCCACGAGGCGGCTGCCAGGTTCTACCTATCGCTTGGTCAGCCAGCCTATGCTGGCGAGCATCTGCGCGCGGCGCACAGAACCTACCAGACATGGGGTGCGCTCGGCAAGGCGCGACAGATCGAGACCCGCTATCCCCAGCTCTTCCCCGGTGACAGCCTCGGTTTCGCCGACCTGTCCGCGTATCTGGACATGACCAGCGTCCTGCGAGCCGCGCAGGTCTTGTCGAGCGAGACGGCGCTGCCCCGGCTGATGGACAAGCTGACGAGCATCCTGATCGAAAACGCCGGCGCCCAGTACGGCTGCCTCTTGCTTCCTGAAGGGCGCCACTGGCGGGTGGCGGGCGGGGAACCTGCCGCAGCAGCCGGCGACACGGCACGATCCGGCGCGCCGGATCAGCCTCCGGTGGCGATGAGCATCGTTCGGCAGGTCGCGCGCACCCGCGAACCGCTCCTGCTGAACAATGTCGCCACCGCTGCTCTTTACGCGCAGGACCCGCATCTGTCGGCCGCTCAACCCCGATCGATCCTGTGTCTGCCTTTGCTTCACAAAGGGGAGCTCGTGGGAGTGTTCTACATGGAACACCGGCTGACCAGCCACGCCTTTCCGCCGGAGCGGCTAGAGCTCTTAACGATGCTGGCTACTCAGGCCGCGATCGCCTTGCAGAACGCCAGCCTGGTAGCCGGGCTGCAAGAGGCTCAGGACAGCGTCCAGGCCAGCGAGCAGCGCTTCCGCCTGCTGTTTGAGCATGCTCCCCTGGGCATCTTCGAGATTGATATCTCGGATGCTGTTCCCAGAATCCGCGCGGCCAACCGGCGGGCCGAAGCGACCTACGGCTGGTCATCCGACGAGCTCGCCAGCCTGGATGCGGCGCAGCTGATCCCCGACGAGAGCCGCGACCAGATCCAGCGCATGGTCGAGAGTGTGCGGTCCGGCAAGACCGCCCAGCTCGAAACGACCAACCGGCGCCGGGACGGCACGCTCTTTCCTGTGCGCATCATCGCCACGCCGGCCAGGGCTCAGCGCGGCCTGCGCATGATTGTGGCGGTGGAGGACATCACCGCGCAGCGGCAGCGCCGCTCGGAGGCTGAGGCCATCGACGAGGAGCGCCGGCGCATCGCTCAGGAGGTCCACGACGGCGTGGCCCAGGACATGGCCTCGTTGCGCCTGAAGCTCTCGTTGTGGCGCGACTGGATCGCACGCGACCCCGATCGGATGCAGGGTGAGCTGGATCAGACCCGCGACATGCTCGACGCAGCCATCGACGAGATTCGCCGTTCGATCTATGCCCTGCGCCCGGTGGCGTTGGACGAGGTCGGCCTGCTGATCGCGCTGCGGCGCTATGTCGCCGGTTTCAACGAGGAGCACAAGCTCTATGTCGATCTCCAGATCAACGTCCCGCAGGGGCAGGCGCCGATCGACCTGGAATTGCCGCTCTTTCGCGCGACCCAGGAGGCGCTCAACAACATCGCCCAGCACGCCGAGGCCAGCCTGGCCTGGGTACGCCTGGACACCAGCAGCGGCGATGCGGCGCACCTGACGATCCGCGACAACGGGCAGGGCTTTGACGTGGCGACCCTGGCCGCGGCCGGCCGATCGGGCCACTTTGGGCTGAAACAGATGCACGAGCGCATTGAGAAGGCCGGCGGCACACTCACAGTGTTCAGCCAGCCGGGCCAGGGCACGCAGCTCCAAATTTGGCTGCCGCTGGCGGAACGCAGTGCATAGCAGGGAGGTTTGGAGGGGCGGCAGCCCCTCCAAGAACATACCTTATGCCCTGCTTTCAGCAAGAAAGCATATAACCACACAGAGTACTTTTTTGTACCAAACAGAGTAGATTTACGTCCTGGCAAAAGGGGCCCTTCAGGCTATACTCGACCGACGCTGGGCTCCCCACAGCCATCTTGAATGCTCAAGGAGCAGCCATGCCAGCCATTCGGGTGCTTTTGGCCGACGATCACACCTTATTCCGCCAGGGCTTGCGCCAGATCTGTGAGATCACGGGTGACTTTCTCGTCGTGGGCGAGGCAGCCGACGGCGAGGTGGCCGTGCACCTGGCCAAAGAGCTTAAGCCTGATGTGATCCTGATCGATATCAACATGCCGCGCTTGAACGGCATCCAGGCCACCGCGCGGATCGTCGAGGCCAATCCCGACGCGCGGGTGATCGTATTGACCATGTATCGCCAGGATCAGTACATCTTCGACGCGATCAGGGCCGGCGCCAGAGGGTACCTGCTGAAGAACGCCGATGCGCAGGAGCTGATTGAGGGGGTACGGCACGTACACCGGGGCGAAGCGCTGATCGATTCGCACCTGGCGGCCCGGCTGCTGGATGAGTTCCGCCGCCTCAGCCAGACCGCTGACCAGAGCGTGAACCTGGAGCAGCTGACCGACGGCGAGATGGACGTGCTGCGGCTGGTCGCGGAAGGGGCGGACAACCAGGAGATCGCCCAGCAGCTCAATCTCTCGGCCCAGACCGTCGCCAACCGCCTGCGGGTGATCTACCAGAAGCTCCAGGTCAACAATCGCACCCAGGCCGTGCTCTACGCCCTGCGACGTGGGTGGGTCGATCTCGATCGGGAAGCATGAACAAGGGAATCCATCACAATACATACATTATTGCTCACAGCGGAGGTGCTTCCATGGCTCACAAACGTGGCAGGCGTGCAGGAATGGCGGCCAGTCTGATCGCAATCCTCGTTCTGATCTGGACGGTCCATCCAACGCCGGCGCGAGCCGCTGGATACACCGTCTCCAATCAGGCGAGCTGTAGCGCGTTTCTCAGCGCAATTGGCGCTGGTGGGAGCAGCACCTCTTCTGTGTGCTTTATCAATAGTGGTACGCTCAGCGCGGGCGATAGCCTGACGGTTGGCAATTTTATCCTCCGCCCTCAATACGTCAGCGATCCTGCTGCTGTTGTATTCACCAACCAGGGCGGCGTTACTATTAATAGTAATCCTGGCGACTGGTCGCTGTATGGTGCAGGGAGGGTGGATAACCAAGGAACGCTGACGATCAATGGGCTCTCTGCCAATTTTAATACGATCGACAACGCCGGCACCCTGATCATCAATGCTGAGCTGTCTAACTACGGCACCATCAACAACACCGGCACGATTCAAATAACCTGTGCGGGATCGCTGACAGGTTCTGGAACTGTCACAGGCAATCCCCCACAGGATCTCTGCGCGCCGACCAGCACCCCCACCAGCACGCCGACGGAAACGCCGACCAGCACGCCGACGGAAACGCCGACGAACGTACCAACCAACACGCCGACGAATACGCCCATATTACCCACCAACACGCCGACGAGCACGGCCACGGCAACGCCCACCAGCACGCCGATCTCGGGGCGGGCCTGCAATGGCAAGGCCGCCACAATCTACGTGAGCGCGCAGGGCCGGATCGTCGGCGGGCCGGACAACGGCAAGATCTACCAGGGCAAGCTGAACGGCACCAAGGGCAACGATGTGATCCTCGGCACCGAGGGCAACGACACGGTCGAGGCCGACAACGGCAACGACGTGATCTGTGGCCTGGGGGGCAACGACACACTGCGCGGCAACAACGGCGCCGACTACATCGACGGCGGCGAGGGCAACGACAAGGTCGACGGCGGCAACGACACCGACACGCTGTACGGCGGGAACGGCGATGACACCGTGCAGGGCAACGATAGCGACGACGCCCTGTACGGCGGGAACGGCAAGGATCGCCTCGAAGGCGGCAACGGCAACGACCTGCTGACCGGCGGCGCCAACGCCGATCAGTTCAGCGGCGGGCCCGGCACCGACACCGCCACCGACTACACGCCAGCCCAGGGTGACACCAAGGGTTCGGTCGAGCGAACGTAACGTCGCATGGCCCCACCAACGCAGGCAGTGAATGGCAGACCAGGCTCCCGTGCGCTTGAGCGCACGGGAGCCTGGTTCTGTCGCGCTGCCCATGTATCCACTCCTGATATTCCCGCTTTTTGGGAAGCGCTGCACCTTGCGCCCGGGAAAGCCGCCGGGGTATCCTTTCGTCACGTGGAGCGACGAGCGCCATAAGTGCCCTGCCAGCCGGCTGACCGCGGTCCGCGGCGCGGCGCAGGGCCGCGACAGAAAGGATGGAACCGTGGCTTCTTCTACGCTGATCACGTGCGATCGGCCGTCGAAGTGGGAGCACCCGATGCTCGCCGGCGGCATCGTGGGCGGAGCGATGTTCATCGCATCGATTGGCCTGTTTATAGGCGCTGTGGCGCCGCACATACCGCCGGTAGATGCGGGGCATCCGAGCGCGCGGCCTTCTACGCGGCAATGGCCGCCAGCCCGATCTACGCGCTCACGCGTCTGCTGATCATGACCCAGCTCGCTCCCCTGGCGCTGTTCTTCGGCGGGCTCTACCCGCTGCTGCGGCGCGCGACACGACGCTGATCTCGATTCTGGCAGCCGGCTTGGTGGCGGTGCTGTTCCAGCCGCTGCGCGACCGGCTGCAGCGCGGCGTCAACCGGCTGCCGGCGAGCGCGACGATCCCTACGCGGTGCTGACTCGCCTGGGGCAGCGGCTGCGGGCGGCAATCGAGCCCGACGAGGTGCTGCCCTCGCTGGTGGCGATTGTTCCAATTCGTTTCAGTCGATGCTCCATGTCAAGGGAATCAGCCGCGGAGCGGCCCCTTGACGCGGGGGGCGACGTCGGCCAGCCTGCGCCGGCGGGGTCGGGCGTGGGCGGCAGCGCACCATAATTCGCCCAGATCCTGTCCAAAGGCTCTTGACACATTCCGCAGCAGGGCACGGGCAGCAATGCCGTGCTGGAGGCCTACCTGGCGAGTGGCGACGCGGCGTTCGGGGCGGCGTTCGCCGGTAGTTCCAGCCAGAGCTTCACCAGCCAGGCGACGAAGCTCGTGCTGGGGGCGACCAACGGGAACGCGGTGGACGCGACGTTCGACGACATCCGGCTGGATAGCGCGGCGATGCCCGGCCCCTCGGGCGGCGGCACGCCTACCGCGACCCCGACCAACACGCCGGGGGGGCCGACCAGCACGGCGACGCGAACGCCGACCAGCACCCCGAGCAGCACGCCGGGTGGCGCAACCGCCACGGCCACCGCCACCCCGACCAGCACGCCGATCAGTGCGCCCGCACCCTACAACGAGATCTCCACCTACGACCCGCTCGGCAACCTCACCAGCAAGGCCGGCGTGGCCTATAGCTACGGCGCGCAGAGCGCCAGGTGCGCGGACGGCGCGCTCGCCAAAGCCCATACCGTGGTGCGGGTCGGCGCGGACAGCTCCTGCTATGACGCGAACGGCAACCTGGTCAGCGGCGGCGGGCGCACGTACACCTGGACCGCCGACAACCGGCCGGCCACGGTGAGCTACGCGGGCGGGGCAGAGACCTATCTGTACGACGCGGATGGCGAGCGCGTGGCCAAGACCGTCACCGTCGGCACCACGACCACCACCACGGTGTACTTCCAGGGCCTGTGGGAGCAGACCACCAGCGGCGCGCGGACGCTGTACTACACCTTCAACGGGCAGGTCGTCGCCATCTGCTTTCCAGCGCGGGCGTGACCTACCCGCACGGCGATCACCTGGGCAGCGTCAGCCTGGCGACGGACAGCGCGGGCGCGGTCGTGAGCCGGCAGGACTTCGACCCGTGGGGCGCGGTGCGCAGCGGCGGTGTGCTCCAGACGAACCTGAACTACACCGGCCAGCGACTGGACGGAGCGGGGCTGCTGTATTATCATGCGCGGTATTATGACCCAGCGCTGGCGCGGTTTGTTAGCGCGGATACGATGGTGCCGGGAGTGGGGGCGCTCACGGCCTGGCCGAGTGATGCGACCGCCACACCGTTGTTTGCGCAGGGGCCGAAGGATAAAGATGGCAATCCCACGGCACCACAGGACCCACAAGGGTTGAATCGCTACTCCTATGTCTCTAACAACCCGGTACGGTCGAAGGACCCTACAGGGCATTGCCCCCATGTATAGGGGCTTTGATTGGCGGTGGCATCGATCTCGCTGTACAACTTGCTACAAATGGTGGAGATTTCCACAAGGTCAATTGGGTGGAAGTTGGTGTCAGCGCCGCTGTGGGCGCAACAGGAGTTGGTCTAGGGAGCGTGATTGCCAATGTATCTAAATCAGTCGTTGTTATGTCGGCGAATACTTTGGCAAGTGCTGCTGTAAGCTATGTAGGCGCGGAAGTCAAAACACAGTGCAAGAAGCCGTTACTCTGGTCAATTTGCACATGTCGATCCTATTCGTGCAGCAGCCACAGGTGCTATGACGGGTGGCATTGGGGCAGCAGTAGGCGAACTTGCTCGAGTTGGAACAAACGCACTAGCCAGTGGCCGATATGAGCGTCTCAGTTTGGCTGATAAGCTCTTCATTAATTAAAATGCAATCATCCGCGATACGAACGCGCATTCAATATGAACGAATGTATGGTTTAGGCGGTCTTATTTCTACAACCTTCCTGAATAATTCAGGCCGGCAATTCCATCGAATGTTACTAATCGCCTGCCGGAAGAGGCACCGTGATGCAGCGCTTTTTCGACTTCCTCATTCGAACAATACCAATATGGTTTGTCATCCTCGTCTTTTATATACTCGGCGGCGCAGCTGCAGGACTAGGAGCATATGCTGTTAACAGATTCATGGGCGGCGCAGCATCACTCTTCACGTTCACTATTATCGGGGGAGGTGCAGGATTGCTGCTAGGAGCATGGGTCATTATCAAGCAATATACGTAGAAATGTTCTATATCGATCAATAGCTGCTGGATTCGATACTTGCTCTTCTCTCAAGCCATACACTGGGTTGTCGTGTGTTATCGCGGCGGAAGCTTCGGAATGGCAGTGCTTCTGCATCTCACAACTTCGGAACGACGGTATGGGCGGGATGCGGCTAGTGTGGCCCCTTTACTCCCGCCCTTCCTACAACTCCACCATCCCCGCATTCTCGCGGAACAAGCTCCTCGCGGATATAAAGGCGTCGCACCGTCCGCACATCCTTGTGGCCGGTCGGCGCCAGGATCACTCGTTCGCTGACGCCGGCTTGCGCCGCGGTCGTCACCAAGCCGGCGCGCAAGCTGTAGCCGCTCAGATCGGTGGCGTCCAATCCAATCAGTTCGGCGGCGCGCTTGACTGTACGGACCACCCCGTGCGAGTGGAGCGCGACTTGGCCGACGGTGCCGTGGCGATCGATCGGGCGAAACAGTGGGCCGCTCGTAATGCTCGCCACCTCTAACCACCGGCGCAGCGCGCGAACCGGACATGTTGCGTCGCTCTCGCCGTACGGCAGCCCTTTACTGAAGCCCTCGCCCTCCTGATCGGTCTTCGATCGACGAAGGTAAATGATCATTCCCTCCTCGACAAAGCGCACATCGGCGATGGTCAAGCTGACCAGCTCGCCGCGGCGAAACGCGCCTGCAAACCCAACCAGCAAGATCGCTTTGTCTTGTAGCCCGCGCCGATCGTCGGGCAGCGCGGCAACGCATTTGGCGCAGCGTGTCGGGCAAATAGGCGCTTTGCCCTGCGGTGCCACGCCCTTCTCGCGGCGAATGCCGCGCATGGCCCGCTCGACCTCCGGGTCTTTGGTTGGTAAGGGATGGCGGGCCTGCTTGTGGTAGTAGCTGATGCTGGCCAGGCGGCGCTCGATCGTCGATACGGAGTAGCGGTCGACCAAAGCGACGACGTAGCAGAGGATGGTTTCGGGCGCGGCAGGAAGCGAGCGGCGACCGTGTTCGGTACACCAGGCGGTGAAGTGCTTCCAATCGGCGGCGTCGTTCTGGAGGTGTGCGCGGCGTGGCTGTGGACCGTGTAATCGGGCGCGAGTGAGCAGGGCGTCGAGATCGACATTGGACATCATGGCACCTCGATTGACTATGCGAATACGAGGTGGGCCACGATAGCAGATGTGAGGTGGGGGTTGAAGAGGAACGGCGGAGGCCACGGAATGACAGTGGCCATCTTCCGCTACTTCCGCCATTTCACACTGGTTAGAAAAGGAGCCAATCTGAGATTAAGACAATATCAGTCATTTTGATGCAAGCGCATAATCTGTAGCATCGCTGACTTCGATAGGTACTTCGAGCCATGTACCAAGAGCATCGCCATATTCATACTCAGCTTGGTGCTTAGCATCATCAACCGTTTGATGCCAAGTGTCACCTACTGGAACTCCATTAGCAGTGAATCTATTGAGTGTAACGTTCCCCTCTTCTCCTTCGAGAACAATCACATGCGGCAAAGGGAACTTATTACGATGATCTTTACCTTGTGTTGGATCTGGCGGCAATCCTTGATAGTGTTTCACTCGGGTTCAACCCTTAGCTCATCGATAGAAGCAAACTGACGTATTTTCACGAACGACCTCCTTTAAGGATTGGTAATGCCAACGTGAGAGTTCTCTATGATCTCTCTCCCATTAGGACTAATGGCTTCGAAATGAACGTGTGGTCCTTGCCGAGGATCGAGCAGATCACTTACGGTCATCCGGAATTGCCGTAAGCCATCTGCTGATCGAAAAACTCCTTCGGCCATTTCTTTGTAACCTTTCCCTAGCCATTTTTCAGCAAACTCGAGCGCTTTCTCGGCTGTTAGCCTTCCTCCACCAATGTTTCCCAATCCTGACGTAACAACCGAACCCAGAGGCATTAATCCGGCGAGCGAGTTATTGACAAACTCTTGCTGTGTTGGACCAACAACTTGATTATCCTTAATGTGACATCCAGCAAAGAGACAGCCAAGCTTACAAAGCCTTGCCGACCTTGGAGTCAACCGTGCCCCATACCTCGTTACACGCAGGACATACATTTGGTCCAGGAACAGCGTGTCCACTCGGATCAGTATACCGCAGCGGATTATTCTGGACATAGCTATACCGATTGAGGCTTTGCGAGTTTGCCGGCCCCCACGGGCTCCCAGCCTTCTGCTTGTCCTCATCGCTCAGCTGGAACCAGAACGGCTGATTGTTCTCGCTCCCGATCTGGGACACAAACCCCGGCTCGTGGAAGTCGACCGTCAGCGGCTTGAGGGTCACACCATCCATGCCCCCAGAGACATTCCCCGGTACCACGCTGTCCGCACTCACAAACCGCGCGATCGCCGGGTTGTAGTAACGCGCATGATAGCACAGCAGACCCGTCTGGTCACTGGCGTCAGAGCCATGACCTTGTCTTGGCCGGCAGGAGGAGGGGGAATCACCCCCGAGTGCGCGTTGGCCTGACCGTAGGGTGCGCCAGCACGCAGGCCAACAGCGCAGACAGCGGCCAACCGGCGGTGGCTTTGACGAATCGCCGGACCATTTCGGTGGGGCCGGTGCCGATCGCACCAGCCGCACCGGCACCGGAGTCCGCTGGCGGTCGGCGCCGCTGCCCAAGCCCCCGGAACCAACACACTGCCCCGCGCATCCGCGGCACAGGCGGTGCGATCGATCGTGCGCCCGTCGTCGCGGCAGTCGGCATGGCCTCGGCGGAGCCAGGTGGTGCGGCGCCACACGGCCACGGTGATGCGGCAGGCCGCTCCTGCTGGCGTGCCTGTGCCGCCGCTGGCCCGGCCGGGTGGCCCGCGACGCCGCGCCGCGTCAACTCGGTCGCGCAGCGCGGCCGCGGTGGTCGGGCTGCGGCGTGCCGCACGCCGCAGGCTCGGTGGGTGACCGCCTACGCGGCGCGCTTCGTGCGGCGGCGCTTGGGCCGATCCGGTCTCCGGCTCCGGCGCGCTCGGCTCGGTCGCCGCGGCCTGCTCGGCGTCGGCCGACGCCGCGGCGGGTGTCTCCTCCGGCGCGGCGAAGCTGACCAGCACGATCTCGGTCGCCACCAGCACGGTCCTGTACTGCCGCTGCGCGCCCGCGCCCCAGGTCTGCTGGTCGATCCGCCCGATCACCTGGACGCGCGTGCCCTTCGCGAGCCGCTGCTGGGCGACCTCGGCCTGCGCGCCCCAGGCGGTGATCTGCCTTGGGTCTTCTCGCGCGCCGCGCCGCTCCCGTCGCTCCAGCGCTCCCTGGTGTACCGGCTGAACGTCACGACCGTCTTGCCATTCGGGGTGAACCGCGCGTCCGGTGGGTTGCCGACGAAGCCGCTGAGCTCGAACTGATTGGTCTTCATGGTCTGCGTGCCTTTCTCGCCGTTCGGCGACTGCGGGATTGCTGATGGCGCGCACACGCCAGACGGCGGGAAGGTCGCGGTCAAAACGCGTCACTTTCGGCCGCCGAAGGCAGCGCGCGGCGCGCGCCGGGCAAAAGTGATTCATTTTGACGGCGGCCGGCCGTCTGGCAACCTGTGGCGACAGCTCAAACCAGCGGCGCGCAACGTGGAACGGATCAGCAGACTCAGGAGGCCAGGCAGGTGCCAGCGCGATCGACGACCACCAATCGGACGAATGTTCAGCGCGATCATGGCGCAGCACAGCGTGGCCTGCTGCGCCGGAGGGAACCGCAGCGCTGGCGAGCCGCGCGGATACGGATCAGGCCGCGCGCGACCGGGAAGCAGGCCAGGTGGCAGTGGCCCGTCGTTGACGCACGTCCAGTGCAGCGGGCTGATCGCGTCGCCAGGAACGGCGGCGGGTCAGCGCACGCGCGGTGTTCAACCGTGGCGCGGGCAGCGGCGCGTGCTGATGGCCGGCGATCGCGGTGGAGACCCGCGCGGCGCGTGCGCGCAGCGACCCATCCTGCCCTGCGCGCATTGATGGCGTGGCGAAGGCAACGACGCGACAGTTTGGGAGGTGGACGCTTCGTGCATGGATTGCGGTGGAGTGATTCGGCCCGGCTGGCGTGGTGCGCGTCAAGCGTCGCGTGATCGTCACGAATAATAATGTGCGTTCTTGAGCTTGAGTACGTTCTCGGAATTGAAACAATGGCGCGAAACGAGTTCACGCCCCTTGGCCGAGTGCGCGCCAGCAATGATCACGTATTATCGTCTCAAAGCCCGCACGCGCATTGCTCATGATGCGTTATGCACATGGACGCGGCTCACATAGCCGTCGAAGAGGATGCGCAGCTCATCACGTAACTCGTCGGGGCTGATGCGCTTGTCGAGCAGCGCCGCACAGAGCGCTCGGTGTATCGCCCGGCCACACCGCTGCACCTCCTGATCGCTCGCCTCTGGAAGTTGACGCTGTAAGTTGACCTCGAATGCCTGTACCGTGCCGGTGAGCAACGTCTCGATCACCTCCCAGAACGGTCGGTCCCCAGTTCCAGCGCAGCGTGAAGAGCAGGCCGGCAAAATTCGACGTGGCTCACGATCAGATCAATGCCTGCCTTGATATACTGCTGCGGGTCTACCTCTGCCAGGTGCTCGAACCGAGCGTGGAAGTCCTGGCACCTCCTCAAGATGGCTTCTAGACACAGTCCATCTTAACACCAGCTCACGCTTAGGTCGGAAAGTAGTGGTAGAGGCCGCCGATGCTCAGACAGGCCGCCGCCGCCGCTTGCCGCATCGAGAGCCGCCGCACGCCCTCGCGCTCGATCAATGGCGCAACCGCAGTATAAATCTCGCTGGCGCGCCAATCGGTCCTCTGGAGGACGCCCTCTTTTACCGAACAGCATGCGTTTTCCTTCAGATAAATCAGCGTGTTATTGCCAAATCAACTGTGTATGTGTCACTATATCACGTAGAGTTCATACTATACAGCCAGTCGCTATACCACACACAAGAGTTTAGATCAGATTCGATCGAACAAGCTGACAGTCTATGGGAGGAGCGTCCTCCCGAACCAGCACACGAGAGGAGGCACTGCGATGGTCACATCAGGTGACGTGCTCGAACATCCCGTGACGCGAGAGGATCATTATTCGCAAGACGGCACACGACACTGGCGGTGAGTTGTTTCAAGGGATCTGTATTTACAACCGGGGCGTTCGTCGCAGCTGAGCATATTCACCCACTCCAGGAGGAGCGCTTCGAGGTCATCGCCGGGACGCTTCGTGGCCGTGTGGCGGGCAAAAGTTCGCCAGTGGCCCCGGAGAGACCGTCGTGGTTCCCAAGGGCGCGCCGCATGTCGGTGGATCGCAGGCGATGACGAACTGCACGCGCTGGTGGATCTGCGGCCCCGCGCTGCAGATCGAGAGCTTCTTCGAGACCTTCTTCGGCCTTGCCCAGGACAGCAAGGTCAGCCCGAAGGCGGGCTTGCCAGATCTCTTCCAGATGGCGCTGGTGATGCGTACCCTATCCCAACGAACCATCTGGCGCGCCGCCGCGTATCGTGCGAACGCTGCTGTTTGGCGCACTAGCGCCGATCGGGCGACTGCTCCGGGTACCTAAGGGCGTACGCGTACCCTCATGCCCGGCAGACACGTGCTCGATAAACGGAGGCGATTCTGCGGCGGCGCTCGTGATCGCTCGCTCTACCCGCACATCCGACACGCCTCGCTGTGCTCGCCGGCACCGTAGCAACACGATGAGCCATGGGAATATCGCAAATCTTCACTATGGAGCGCATAACGGCACTGTGCTCATTGCGTCCTTCATCTCGTTCGCCATTGGCAGAACGCGCTGCCGATCGTGGGCGAGAGGGAACAGGCGCATGTTCAACCCTTCTCAAGCTGTCTCGGCATTGCGCACAATGCGCTTACGACAGCCCCTGCTGCAAGCGCGGGCACCAGATGCGTTACGTGGACGGGTGACAGGTGCGCTCACGCTCAGTTTCGGCCTGAGTCCGATTGGAGCACTTGGGATGAGGGTGCACGCCGAGCACATCGGCGTATCGAACGCGATTAGTTGTGGAGCGATTGCAGCGAGTCTCTGTATTGCGGTGACAATGCTGTCTATCGCAAGCTCCGCCAACTCTGAGTCTTTCTCGTGAGCAATACGCGTACAAAACGAGTTATCACTCAACACTACTGTAATCAGTCATATCGCACAGTGTTGTGCGTGAGGCCAACAGGGCGCCGCCGCGCTTGCATCCACCGTTGCAGTAGCGGGTGGACGCCGTCCCAGCCACCGCTCGCCGCCATCCAGTCAGGCACGGTCGCCCAGCGATCGCGGCGGCGCGCGGCTGGTCACCGCATCAGGGGCCTGGCGGTGCGCATGGTACGCTGCGGCGGCCGGTCCAGCCGATCCGTGATCGTGCGTGTTGGATGAGCCAACAGTTACACCCACCCGCTGTGGCTCCGCCCGGTGTGATTGGCGCAGCGCCGGCTGCTGTCGGGCTGTCTGCGCTGTTCGGCTTCCCCACGGTCTCTACCCGCCGCCGGGTAGTGTGTCTTCCGCCAGCCGCGCGCCGCTGGCTCCGGCTCGGATGTGCGGGCGGCTGGGATTGCCGCCGCTGGAGCGGCCGCTGGGCACGGCACGTCCGGGCAAAGGTTCGGGCCGGGATCGTCGCCGCAGAACGCGGTCGCAAATGCCTTGCTGCGTTCACGTCCCGGTCGCCGGCGAAGAGATGACGAAGCTGCCGCTGGCGATCGGCGCTGATCCCGCCGGATCGTCCCGGCGGCAATCAAGCTTCGCCCTCGCGCCGCTGGATGGTGTCCGTGCTCGTGGAGCATCGCGCGTCCTCCGCGTCAATCGGGCACGATCCGCGCAGGTCGCAATCGACGTAGTGGTGGTACGTCCAACAGGGTTCTTGCGCGGTGACCGTGATCGGCCGTCCCCGCGTGCCGGCGCAGGGCCGGCTGATTCGGCCTCACGCGGGTTGCCGCTGCTTTCTGCGGCCGGCCGCGGTGTATTTAACCAGCGACGGTCGACGTCGCATTGAAAGTGTGCCATCACGCCCGCTGTCGAGCAAATCGGTAAAATGGGTGGCCAGCGCGCGGATCTCGTCGTCGGGATAGCGCGCTCGGAACAACCGGCACGAAGATCGCCCGCCGCGCGCTGCAGCAGTCGTCACGATAGCTATGACGGTCGAGCCCAACGGGCGCATCGGCGAAGCAACTGGCCGAGCTGCGCGTTCGCGTTGACGAGCGCGTGGAAGCGCGGGCTGGCGGCCGGACGGGGTCGCGCCGTTGGGGGAGCTCGATCCAGTCGCCTGCAGATCGCGTCATTTGGCGCGGAGGGTTGAGCGCGGGGAAGCTGGGCCC
Organism: Candidatus Ribeiella danica; assembly: GCA_016717335.1. Classification (GTDB taxonomy): domain Bacteria; phylum Chloroflexota; class Chloroflexia; order Chloroflexales; family Roseiflexaceae; genus Ribeiella; species Ribeiella danica. Next base: position 789 of record JADKFS010000017.1, on the reverse strand, counting down.
GCAGATCGTCCCCGCAGACCGGCGCGCCAGCCGACGCGATGCGCACCTGCCACGATTGGTGGTGTTTTGCCATTCCAGCCGCCGGCGGCCGGGCCAGGTCCACCGCATCAGCGCCACCGACATCCGCGCCAGGCAAACGGGACTCGTATGCGGGGTGCGCTGCAGCACCACTGCGCTCATTGCCTCAAGGGCCGGTCGAGCCAAAGCCAGGACTGGTAGTTGCCGGGACTGCTCGACAAGCTCTCGGCACGCCGGCGAGCGCCACGTCGTCCAGCCCAACAGCCAGGCGCAGGGCAAAGCGGTCGCGTAGCCGCAGGTCCCGTTCGGCGAACAGGCACGGTGCGACATACAGGTTGTACTGGCACTCGGCCAGCGTCTCAGCGCATTGAACGGCTGCCGAACTGTCGCGGCCCAGCTCGAACCAGGTCTCGCGCGGCGGTTCCATCGCGGGTCGCCGTCAATCCAGCCAGGCACAGCCGGCCGGCAGCCGGCGAAACGGGAGGTGAAAGGCACGGATGGCGCTCGCGGGTGGGGTGTGTGTTCGTTCCGTGGGCATTGTATTTTCCTTTCGGTGCTTGCGGCGCCAGCATGCGACCGCGCGTTCCACATCCACCAGACGGCGCACGCTGCTGTCAACCAGCAGCAGCTGCTGCCTCAATCTACACGGTCGTGGTTGACGGCCGCCGCGCCGGTAGGCTGGTCAGCCGCGCGTGGCCGCGGCAGCGCCCGCCATGAATGATCAGGAATGCCGGACGGTATCGGCCCACCCCGACGTCACGCATCGTCGGT
>JADKFS010000016.1 GCA_016717335.1 Candidatus Ribeiella danica | reverse complement strand
CAGCTTGGTGCTAGCATCATCAACCGTTTGATGCCAAGTGTCACCTACTGGAACTCCATTAGCAGTGAATTCATTGAGTGTAACGTTCCCTCTTCTCCTTCGAGAACAATCGCGATGCGGCAAAGGGAACTTATTACGATGATCTTACCTTGTGTTAGATCTGGCGGCAATCCTTGATAGTGTTTCACTTCGGGGTTCAACCCCAGCTCATCGATAAGGGCAAACTGACGTATTTTCAATGAAATGACCTCCCTTAAGGATTGGTAATGCCAACGTGAGTTCTCCCTATGATCTTCCCATTAGGACCATCGGCTTCGAAATGAACGTGCGGTCTCGCCGAGGATCGGAGCAGATCATTTACGGTCATCCGGAATTGCCGTAAGCCATCTGCTGATCGAAACTCCTTCGGCCATTTCTTTGTAACCTTTCCCTAGCCATTTTCAGCAAACTCGAGCGCTTTCTTCAGCTGTTAGCCTTCCTCCACCAATGTTTCCCAATCCTGACGTAACAACCGAACCCAGAGGCATTAACTGGCGAGCGAGTTATTGACAAACTCTGCTGTGTTGGGACCAACAAACTTGATTATCCTTAATGTGACATCCAGCAAAGAGACAGCCGCTTCATGCTAAAGCCTTGCCGACCTTGGAGTCAACCGTGCCCCATACCTCGTTACACGCAGGACATACATTTGGTCCAGGAACAGCGTGTCCACTCGGATCAGTATACCGCAGCGGATTATTCTGGACATAGCTATACCTATTGAGGCTTTGCGAGTTTGCTGGCCCACGGGCTCCAGCCTTCGCTTGTCCCTCATCGCTCAGCTGGAACCAGAACGGCTGATTGTTCTCGCTCCCGATCTCGGGACACAAACCCCGGCTCGTGGAAGTCGACTGTCAGCGGCTTGAGGGTCACACCCATCCATGCCCCCAGAGACATTCCTCGGTACCACGCTATCCGCACTCACAAACCGCGCGATCGCCGGGTTGTAGTAACGCGCATGATAGTACAGCAAGCCCGTTTGGTCACTGGCGCCAGGGCCATGACCGATCTTGTCTTGGCCGGCAGGAGGAGGGGGAATCACTTCCCGAGTGCGCTGGTTGGCCTGACCGTAGGGTGCGCCAGCACGCAGGCCAACAGCGCAGACAGCGGCCAACCGGCGGCTTTGACGAATCGCCGGACCATTTCGGTGGGGCCGGTGCCGATCGCACCAGCCGCACTGGCACCGGAGTCCGCTGGCGGCCGGCGCCGCTGCCCAAGCCCCTGAACCAACACACACTGCCCCGCGCATCCGCGGCACAGGCGGTGCGATCGATCGTGCGCCCGTCGTCGCGGCAGTCGGCATGGCCTCGGCGGAGCCAGGTGGTGCGGCGCCACACGGCCACGGTGATGCGGCAGGCCGCTCCTGCTGGCGTGCCTGCTGCCGCCGCTGGCCCGGCCGCCCCAGAGAAGGGGGGGGGTGGGCCGCGACGGTCCCGCCGCGCCGCGTCAACTCGGTGCGCAGCGCGGCAGCGGTCGGGCTGCGGCGTGCCGCACGCCGCAGCCCGGTGGGTGACCGCCTACGCGGCGCGCTTCGTGCGGCGGCGCCGGCGCCGATTCGGTCTCCGGCTCCGGCGCGCTCGGCTCGCTCGCCGCGGCCTGCTCGGCGCCGGCCGACGCCTCGGCGGGTGCCTCCTCCGGCGCGGCGAAGCTGACCAGCACGATCTCGGTCGCCACCAGCACGGTCCTGTACTGCCGCTGCGCGCCCGCGCCCCAGGTCTGCTGGTCGATCCGCCCGATCACCTGGACGCGCGTGCCCTTCGCGAGCCGCTGCTGGGCGACCTCGGCCTGCGCGCCCCAGGCGGTGATCTGCCTTGGGTCTTCTCGCGCGCCGCGCCGCTCCCGTCGCTCCAGCGCTCCCTGGTGTACAGGCTGAACGTCACGACCAGCTTGCCATTCGGGGTGAACCGCGCGTCCGGTGGGTTGCCGACGAAGCCGCTGAGCTCGAACTGATTGGTCTTCATGGTCTGCGTGCCTTTCTCGCCGTTCGGCGACTGCGGATTGCTGATGGCGCGCACGCGCCAGACGGCGGAAAGGTCGCAGTCAAAACGTGTCAATTTCGGCCGCCGAAGGGCAGCGCGCCACGCGCGCCGGGCAAAAGTGATTCATTTTGACGGCGGCCGGCCGTCTGGCAACCTGTGGCGACAGAACAAACCAGCGGCGCGCGAACGTGGAACGGATCAGCAGACTCAGGAGGCCAGGCAGGTGCCAGCGCGATCGACGACCACCAATCGGACGAATGTTCAGCGCGATCATGCACAGCACAGCGTGGCCTGCTGCGCCGGAGGGAACCGCAGCGCTGGCGAGCCGCGCGGATACGGATCAGGCCGCGCGCGACCGGGAAGCAGGCCAGGTGGCAGTGGCCCGTCGTTGACGCACGTCCAGTGCAGCGGGCTGATCGCGTCGCCAGGAACGGCGGGCAGCGGTCAGCGCACGCGCGGTGTTCAACCGTGGCGCGGGCAGCGGCGCGTGCTGATGGCCGGCGATCGCGGTGGAGACCCGCGCGGCGCGTGCGCAGCGACCCATCCTGCCCCGCGCGCATTGATGGCCGTGGCGAAGGCAACGACGCGACAGTTTGGGAGGTGGACGCTTCGTGCATGGATGGCGGTGGAGTGATTCGGCCCGGCTGGCGTGGTGCGCGTCAAGCGTCGCGTGATCGTCACGAATAATACTGTGCGTTCTTGAGCTTGAGTACGTTCTCGGAATTGAAACAATGGCGCGAAACGAGTTCACGCCCCTTGGCCGAGTGCGCGCCAGCAATGCAATGATCACGTATTATCGTCTCAAAGCCCGCACGCGCATTGCCTTATGATGCGTTATGCACGATGGACGCGGCTCACATAGCCGTCGAAGAGGATGCCGAGCTCGTCGCGGAGCTCGTCGGCGCTAATGCGCTTGTCGAGCAGCGCCGCAGAGAGCGCTCGGTGTATCGCCCGGCCACACCGCTGCACCTCCTGATCGCTCGCCTCTGGAAGTTGCCGCTGTAAGTTGACCTCGAATGCCTGTGCCGTGCCGGTGAGCAACGTCTCGATCACCTCCCAGAACGATCTGGTCCCCAGTTCCAGCGCAGCGTGAAGAGCAGGCCGGCAAAATTCGACGTGGCTCACGATCAGATCAATGCCTGCCTTGATATACTGCTGCGAGTCTACCTCTGCCAGGTGCTCGAACTGAGCGTGGAAGTCCTGGCACCTCCTCAAGATGGCTTCTAGACACAGTCCATAACACCAGCTCACGCTTAGTCGGAAAGTAGTGGTAGAGGCCGCCGATGCTCAGACAGGCCGCCGCCGCCGCTTGCCGCATCGAGAGCCGCCGCACGCCCTCGCGCTCGATCAATGGCGCAACCGCAGTATAAATCTCGCGCTGGCGCGCCAATCGGTCCTCTGGAGGACGCCCTCTTTTACCGAACAGCATGCCCGTTTCCTTCAGATAAATCAGCGTGTTATTGCCAAATCAACTGTGTATGTGTCACTATATCACGTAGAGTCCACACTATACAGCCAGTCGCTATACCACACAAGAGTTTAGATCAGATTCGATCGAACAAGCTGGCAGTCCATGGGAGGAGCGCCCTCCCGAACCAGCACACGAGAGGAGGCACTGCGATGGTCACATCAGGTGACGTGCTCGAACATCCCGTGACGCGAGAGAGGATCATTATTCGCAAGACGGCACACGACACTGGCGGTGAGTTGTTTCAAGGGGATCTGTATTTACAACCGGGGGCGTTCGTCGCAGCTGAGCATATTCACCCACTCCAGGAGGAGCGCTTCGAGGTCATCGCCGGGACGCTTCGTGGCCGTGTGGCAGGCAAAGAGTTCGCCAGTGGCCCCGGAGAGACCGTCGTGGTTCCCAAGGGCGCGCCGCATGTCTGGTGGAACGCAGGCGATGACGAACTGCACGCGCTGGTGGATCTGCGGCCCGCGCTGCAGATCGAGAGCTTCTTCGAGACCTTCTTCGGCCTTGCCCAGGACGGCAAGGTCAACCCGAAGACGGGCTTGCCGAATCTCTTCCAGATGGCGCTGGTGATGCGTACCTATCCCAACGAGCTCATCCTGGCGCGCCCGCCGCGTATCGTGCAGACGCTGCTGTTTGGCGCACTAGCGCCGATCGGGCGGCTGCTCGGGTACACAGGGGCGTACGCGTACCCTCATGCCCGGCAGACACGTGCTCGATAAACGGAGGCGATTCTGCGGCGGCGCTCGTGATCGCTCGCTATACCCGCACATCCGACACGCCGCGCTGTGCTCGCCGGCACCGTAGCAACAGGATGAGCCATGGGAATATCGCAAATCTTCACTATGGAGCGCATGACAGGCACTGTGCTCATTGCGTCCTTCATCTCGTTCGCCATTGGCGGAACGCTGCCGATCGTGGGCGAGAAGGGGAACAGGCGCATGTTCAACCTTCTCAAGCTGTCTCGGCATTGCGCACAATGCGCTTACGACGGCCCTGCTGCAAGCGCGGGCACCAGATGCGTTACGTGGACAGGTGACAGGTGCGCTCACGCTCAGTTTCGGCCTGAGTCCGATTGGAGCACTTGGGATGGGGGTGCTTGCCGAGCACATCGGCGTATCGAACGCGATTAGTTGTGGAGCGATTGCAGCGAGTCTCTGTATTGCGGTGACAATGCTGTCCTATCGCAAGCTCCGCCAACTCTAAGTCTTTCTCGTGAGGCAATACGCGTACAAAACGAGTTATCGCTCAACACTACTGTAATGATCATATCGCACAGTATTGTGCGTGAGGCCAGCAGGGCGCCGCCGCGCTGTGGCATCCACCGTTGCAGTAGCGGGTGGACGCCGTCCCAGCCACCGCTCGCCGCCATCCGGTCAGGCACGGTCGCCCAGCGATCGCGGCGGCGCGCGGCTGGTCACCGCATCGAGGGGCCTGGCAGTGCGCATGGTACGCTGCGGCGGCCGGTCCAGCCGATCCATGATCGTGCGTGTTGGATGGGCGGGAACGGACACACCCGCACCCGCTGTGGCTCCGCCCGGTGTGATTGGCGCGGCGCCGGCTGCTGGCGGGCTGTCTGCGCTGTTCGACTCCCCCACGGTCTCCAGCCCCGCCGCCGGGTGGTGTGTGTCTTCCGCGCCACCGCGCGCCGCTGGCTCCGGCTCGGATGTGCGGGCGGCTGGAATTGCCGCCGCTGGAGCGGCCACTGGGCACGGCACGTCCGGGCAAGGTTCGGGCAGGATCGTCGCCGCAGAACGCGTCGCAATGCCTTGTGCGTTCACGTCCCAGGTCGCCGGCGAGAGAATGACGAAGCTGCGCTGGCGATCGGCGCTGATCTCCCGCCGGATCGTCCCGGCGGCAATCAGCTCGCCCTCGCGCCGCTGGATGGTGTCCGTGCTCACGCGGAGCTGCCGCGCGACCTCACTCCGCGTCCAATCGAGCACGATCCCGCGCGGGTCGCAATCGGCGTAGTGGTGGTACACGTCCAGCAGTTCTTGCGCGGTGACCGTGATCGGCCGGCCGCCGCGTGCCGGCGCAGGGCCAGCTGATTCGGCCGTCACGCGGGTTGCCGCTGCTGTGTGGCCGGCCGGCGTGTATTTGGCCAGCAGCCGGTCGACGTCGCATTGAAAGTGTGCCATGCCACGCCCGCTGTCGAGCAAATCGGTAAAATAGGTGGCCAGCGCGCGAATCTCGTCGTCGGGATAGCGCGCTCGGAGCAGCTGGCACACGAAGATCGCCCGCCGCGCGCTGCGGCTGTCATCACGATAGCCATGACAATCGAGCCCAACGGGCGCATCGGCGAGCAGCTGGCCGAGCTGCGCGTTCGCGTTGACGAGCGCGTGGAAGCGCGGGCTGGCGGCCAGGGTCGCGCCGTTGGGGAGCTCGATCCAGTCGCCTGCAGATCCGTCATTTGGCGCGGAGGGTTGAGCGCGAGGGAACTGGGCACGCAGATCGTCCACGCAGACCGGCGCGCCAGCCGGGCGCGCGATGCGCACCTGCCACGATTGGTGGTGTTTGCGATTCCAGCCGCCGGGCAGCCGGGCCATGTGCACCGCATCAGCACTACAGGCATCCGCGCCAGGACTCGTGTCACGCAATGCGCGCTGCAGCGCGCTGCGCTCAGTTGCCTCAAGGGCCGGTCGAGCGGCAGCCAGGACTGGTAGTTGCCGGGACTGCTCTCGACCAGCTCGGCGCCGGCGAGCGCCACGTCGTCCAGCCACAGCCAGGCGCAGGGCAAAGCGGTCGCGTAGCCACGGGTCCGTTCGGCGAACAGGCACGGTGCGACATACAGGTTGTACTGGCACTCGGCCAGCGTCTCAGCGCATTGAACGGCTGCCGTGAACTGTCGCGGCAGCTCGAACCAGGTCTCGCGCAGCGGTTCCATCCGCGGGTCGCCGTCAATCCAGCCAAGGCACAGCCAGCCGGCTTGGCCGGCGAAACGGGAGGTGAGAAAGGCACGGATGGCGCTCGCGGGTGGGGTGTGTGTTCGTTCCGTGGGCATTGGCGGTTCCTTTCGGTGCTGCGGCGCCAGCATGCGGCCGCGCGTTCACATCCACCAGACGGGCGCACGCTGCTGTCAACCAGCAGCAGCTGCTGCTCAATCTACACGTCGTGGTTGACGGCGGCCGCCCGCTTGGTAGGCTGGTCAGCCGCGTGGCCACGCGGCGGCGCCCGCCATGAATAGTCAGGAATGCGGACGGTATCGGCCCACCCGACGTCACGCATCGTCGGTGCCAAGCAGGTCGACCCACGCCGACGCGGCGGCACTGGCCATACGATCGTGCGCCGCACCAACGTTAGCCGCATCTGGCTCCTCCGCACCATCTCCGGCGACACTTGTGCCTGGCAGCCAGAGCAGCGTGGCCAGCGACTCACCCCGCCGCAGCAAGTAGCGCCCGCGCAACAGATCGTCGATGTGCTGCTGGAGCTCGACTCCGCACCGCTGTGCCTCCTGCACAAGCTCTTCGAGCAGCGGATCATCACTGGCCAGCCGCAGCTCCACCCGGCGGACTCCAGCGCGCTGGCGCGGACGTCCCATTGGGCTGACCTACGCGCGCAGCCGCGCCCAGGCGCGCTCGGGCAGCTGGCCGCCGATCGCCAGATAGCCCTGGGCGTTGGCGTGCTCGGCCTGTTTTGGAACAGTGAGGTGTGGGATTAAGGCGCGCAGGGTGGGCGCGAAATAATATGCGCCGCCGCCAATCAGCAGCACCGGCGCCGCCTCGGCCGCAACCTTGCCCTGCTTGGACGAGCGCCAGGCCCGGCTGACGTGGCTGCGGATGTCAGCGCCCACGTCCCGCACCGCCCGGGGCGCGCTTGTTCGGCGACAAGGCCTACAACAACGCCCCGGACGAGGCCAGCATCCTGGACGACACGAACGTGTGCCTCATTCCAGTGCGGCGCACAAATATGCAGCCGCACGCCTGGTTCGTCGATGACATCGAGTTGCGGGACTATCGCCATACGATTGAAACCGTCAACAGCCAGTGCAAGAAGATGGGACTGGAGTGGCTGCACGCACACACACATCCCGATTTCGAGGTGAAAGTCCTGGCCTCGATCATTGCCTTGGCCTGCACGAACATGAACTAGCTATCAAGGTAATCTCACTCCGTCCACTCCGGATCGGCGCGATTGTATCACTGATGGTGACCCACTTGTTCCAGCGCAATGCGACCCTGCCGAAGTGGGCGACGAGGGGCGGTTTGTCGGGGCCGCGTTCCACCGTGACGTCCAGCGCCCCGTAGGTGCCGTCAGTGGTGGTTCGCGTGCATTTGTAACGCCGGAAGAGTGCTGCCCGGCTGGGCTTGAACTTCTTGGCAAGGGTGCTGGCAACGGTAGTTCCATGACCCTTTTAAGGGCGGCTAGGCGGTGGAGGTTGTAGGCCAGGCGGTAGTATTGTACGATGTCGGCGTATTCCGCCTGGTATTGGGTCATAATGCCGTAGGGCAGGGCTCGTGCAAAGTAGGTGGGGCTGCGCCCCACGCCCCATTTGTTGTCGGTTCTTGGCGGTAAAGCTGCCAAGAACCGACAACAAAGATTCTTCGGGGGCGGCTTCGCCGCCCCCGAAGCCCCACCAAAGCTGACTTTGCACAAGCCCTGATGCTGTAGGCGGTGTCGTTGACCCGCTGCATCAGATGGACCGGTTTACGGCGGCGAAGAAAACCTACACCCGCTCAAACTCAAGGTCGTCAGGGCGGTCGAGTCGGGCGAGCTACGACCGGCTCAGGCCTGCCGCGAATACCAGATCGCCGAGATCGTGCTCAACCGCGGGCGCCACGAAGTGCGCTTGCGCGGTGAGGATGCCTTCACCCCGCTCGAGACGCCGTCCGCCACTACCGACTATGCGGCGCGCATTGCCGACCTCGCGTGCATGTCCGGCCAACTCGCCGTGGAGAACGTCGCGTTCAAAAAAGCGTTGCAGCGTGTCCTGTCCAAGCCCGCCATCAGCGTATGAGCACATTGCAGCAGGAATTTCCGAGCCTGTCGATCCGCCAGCTCTGCGCGCTGCTTGACGTCAGTCGGTCGATGTCAGTCGGTCGTGGGTCTACGCTCGGCCGCACACGCCCACCCAGACGCAGCGCGATGTGGTGCTGGGCGATGCTACTCCGCAGATTGTGCTGGAGTTCCCCGGGCTACGGCTATCGGCGCATGAGCAGACGTGATAGTCTATAACTCAAACCTCAGCAATAAGGACGGCCAGACGAGAAGTGAGCGTACCAGACCGTCGCTTTGCCGATGACAGACACTTCCCTACATAGTGTTTGAAACTGCCTCTTGACAAACCTCATTTGTCCTATATAATTCATTCATTCATTGATCTAATCAATCTGCACTACCTAAATTTCCAACCCGATCTGCCGTGAAGTACGCTCACGGTGGGGCGTATCGCTAACTGCAGCGCGAAATGTCGTCGAGCAATCAACCGCCTTTTGGTGATTGCTTGCTTGAGTCTGCCCGCCGAAACTCGAACCTGCCGAAAGCCCTTCGCCTGGTTAGGCCTCTCGTTACCATAACCTGGCATAGCAGCAGCCGCCTTAGTCGCCGCGAGCAGGAAAGGAGGATGGAGAAATCCCGTGTTCGGTGACCATGAACAGTACCTCGCCACCCGTCTCGAACGCCGCTGAGTAATGGCGGCCCTGGTCGTTCGCGCGACCACTGATTCGGCCATGACGAAGGCGTACATCATCAAAGGAGATTTCACGATGAGAGCAAGGATGTCTCGATCCCTCCGCAGACTTACGATCTTCATCCTCCTGGTGCTGGTGGTTACCAATGTGATAGGCGTAGCACAGGCTGCGGTCTGGACCGATAAGGCAGACTACCAACCCGGTTCAGTCGTCACAATCAGTGGCGATAACAGCGATAATGCAGGCTACGCGCCCAATGAAACTGTCCATGTCGCCGTCAGCGGCCCCAACAACTACGCCGCCGCCTGTGACACCACTGCCGACGGAACTGGCGTTTGGGCGTGCCAAGTGACACTGGTTTCGGGCAGCGCCGCGGTTGGCGCCTACGCCTACACCGCCCTAGGGCAGGCCTCGGGCGTTTCGCAGAGCGGGACGTTCACGGATGCGGACTGCTCGGATACAACGAGTTATCCCTGGATGGATAGCTCTAAGTCGCCGGACCAGCGCGCGACGGCACTGCTCGCCGCGTCGACGCTCGACCAGGAGTTGCGCTGGCTCGACGAGCAGGCCGCAAACAACCCTGCTACGACAACATTTAGCGGTGTCACCTATCCTGTGCAGGTTCCTTGCACCCCGGTGATCCAGTACACCGACGGGCCGCAGGCTATCTCGGGCGGCGGGACTGGCATCACGGCATTCCCCTCGCAGATCGGCCTCACGGCGACTTGGGATCCGACCCTCAGCCGCCAGAAGGGACAGGCGCAGGGCTACGAGGCCTTCCACAAACACCGCAACGTCCTGCTCGGACCGGGTGTTGCCAGCGGGCGGACGCCGCAGAACGGCCGCAACTCCGAGTACATGGGCGAGGATCCGGTCCTCGCTGGTACGCTGGCTGGGGCGATGATTCGTGGCGTGCAGGAGGACAACCCGAACGAGCCGGTCGAGGCGAGTCTCAAGCACTATGTCGGCAACGAGCAGGAAACCAGCCGCCAGACCAGCTCTTCCAACATGGACGAGCGCACGTTGGTCGAAACATATCTTCTACCGTTCGAGATCGCGGTCAAGCAAGGCCAGCCACACAGCATTATGTGCTCGTTCAACCAGATTAACGGCGTCTGGGCCTGCGAGAACCCGACGATCCTCCGTGAGTATCTCAAGACCACGGTCGGCTTCAAGGGTTGGGTCGTCACCGATTTCGGCTCGCAGCACTCCACCGCCGCCTCGCTGGTAGGCGGGCTGGATCAGGAGCTCAACCGGCCGCGCTTCTACACGCCGACATTGCTCAAGAGCGCGCTCACGGCTGGCCAGATCACACAGGCGCATATCGACGCGGCCGCGTTCCGCGTCGTGCGCGCCCACATCGCCGCAGGTCTTTTCGATCACCCGCTCCCGGCCGCGGCGGAGGCGAACGTCTCCACCCCCACGAATCAGGCGGTCGCGCGGCAGGTTGCACAGGCCGGCTCGGTCCTACTGAAGAATCAGGGCGGGATTCTGCCACTGAGTGGCTCGGGGAAGACCATCGCGGTGATCGGGCCGACAGCGTCGAACACGGCTACGAGCGGTATCAGCGCGGCGAGTGTGTGCGCGTACACCGCCCCCAGCGTCCCCTGCACACCTGTCGCGCCGCTGACGGGGATCACGACGCGGGCTGCACAGGACGGTAATACGGTCGTCTTCAACAACGGCAGTGACACCGCGGCGGCGGCCACGACGGCGGCTGGCGCCGATGTCGCGATCGTCTTCGGCTACTACCGCGAGGGCGAGGGCAGCGACCGCGCCAGCCTCAACCTGGACGGCAACGGCAATACACTGATCTCGGCCGTGGCGGCGGCGAACTCGAACACGATCGTCGTGCTGCAGACCGGCGGCCCGGTGCTGATGCCCTGGATCGACCAGGTCAAGGGCGTGCTCGAGGTGTGGTACGCCGGCCAGGAGATGGGCAACGCCATCCCGGCGCTGCTGTGGGGCGACGTCAACCCGTCCGGCAAGCTGCCGCAGACCTTCCCGAAGTCGGCAGCTGATCTCCCGGCGGCTGGATCGGCCGCGCAATTCCCCGGCATCGTCGACAGTGCTGGAATCCGCCAGGTCAGCTACTCCGAGGGCATGAAGGTCGGCTATCGCTGGTTCGACAGCCAGAACATCGAGCCGCTGTTCCCGTTCGGCTACGGCCTCTCCTACACCACCTTCGACTACAGCGGTCTCTCGCTCCACCGGAATACCGATGGAACCGTCGATGTCAGCTTCACGATCAAGAACGCCGGCAGCCGCGCGGGTGCCGAGGTCGGCCAGGTCTACGTCGACTTCCCCAGCGCAGCCGGCGAACCATCCAAGCTGCTGAAGGGCTACCAGAAGGTCTCCCTCCAGCCGGGCCAGTCCCAGCAGGTGTCGTTGAAGCTCGACCGGCGGGCTTTCTCGTACTGGGACACGGCCTCGCACAGCTGGAAGATCGCCGACGGCGTCTACCAGATCATGGCCGGGGCTTCCTCGCGTGACATCCGGCTGACCGACAGCGTCTGGCAGGAATTCACGCCGCCGACGATCGACCTCGTCGCGCCGGCCGAGGCGAGCACGCAGGCCGCGGGTGCGCCGGGCAACTACCCGCTCAACTCGACTCAGAACGCCTCCTTCACCTGCGCCGACACGCAATCGGGCGTTGCCTCCTGCGTCGGTACGACCGCCAACGGCGCGCCGTTCGATACAAGCGCCGTCGGCTTCCACAGCTACACCGTGCAGGCAGCCGACGTCGCCGGCAACACCGCCTCGGTCACCCACCGGTATAACGTCTACTGGCCGGGCTGGAGCAACTTCTACCAGCCGATCGACAACGGCAACGTCCTCAACGTCGCCAAGGCGGGCAGTGGAATCCCGATCAAGTTTAGCTTGGGCGGCGACTACGGCCTGGGGATCTTCGCGGCAGGCTACCCGCAGTCGATGGTGATGAAGTGCGACTCGAAGGAGCCAACCGACGTGATCGAGGAGACAGTCACGGCCGGTAATTCGAGTCTGACGTATGACCCGCTGTCCGGGCTGTACACCTATGTCTGGAAGACCGACAAGACCTGGGCCAACAGCTGCCGTATGCTCACGGTCAAGCTGATCGACAACACGGTCCATACCGCCCAGTTCCAGTTCACGAAGTAAGCCGTCGTCGGATGGCGCGACGAGGACCAGTGCTAGACCAGGCACTGGCCCTCGTCGGTGTTCATGGCCCGGTTTGCGCAGATTGCATACGCTTCAGGGCCTCTTCACTGTATTGATTACCCAGACGAGCGTGTAAGATTGCCTCTTGACAAAATGCCTTAGTCGCAGTATAGTTCGTTCATTCAATGAAGCAAACAAACGTAGCGAGCACCGTCATGAGGCTATTCTCAAAAAGGCGATCGGGCACTGATGAAACAGATCAACCAGCAGTTGGTCTTGCAGCTCATTCAGGGTCGCGGGCCGATCTCGCGCAAGGATGTCGCCGAGATTTCGGGCCTCAGCCCGGCGGCTGTTTCGGGGATCACGGGTGAGCTGATCGATCGTGGCCTGGTACACGAGGTTGGCGAAGCCGAGAGCGATGGTCGTGCCGGTCGCCGCGCGGTGCTATTGCGGCTCAACCCACAGGCTGGCTTTGTGATCGGCGTCAAACTCGCCGTGCGTGCGATTGCGTGTGTTTTGACCGACCTTAACGCCAATGTGCTCTACGCAACCGAGACGCCGCTGAACGATGACGACCAGCTTCGCCATGCGCCTGAGGAGCTTCCCGCAGACCAGGTGATCAAGGCGACGATCGAGGCGGTCGAAAACCTGCTGGCGATTGCGCAGATTGACCGTACCCGGCTGCTCGGAATGGGCGTCGGCGTGAATGGCATTGTCGATACGGACGCCGGCATCTCCCGCGTCGCGCCCCACTTTGGCTGGCGCGATGTGCCGCTCGCCGCGCCGCTCGCCGCACACTTTGGCATCCCGATTCTACTGGAGAATGACGCCCGGACGCTGACGATCGCCGAACAGTGGTTCGGCGCCGGGCGCGGCGTCGACCACTTTGTCACGATCGTCGCAGGCTATGGTATCGGCGCCGGCGTCGTGACCAACGGCCAGATCTACCGCGGCGCCATGAGCGGCGCGGGCGAGTTCGGCCATATCGTGCTCCAGGTGGATGGTCCCCGCTGCACCTGCGGCAAGCAGGGCTGCCTCGAATCGCTTGCCGCCGAGCCGGCGATTCTTCGCCAGGTGAGCGAGGCGCTGGCGGTTGGCGCGTTAAGCACACTCGCCGGGGTGGAGCCCCTAACGCTTGAGGCAGTTGCCCGTGCAGCAGATGCCGGCGATGTGCTTGCGCGGCGCATGCTCAGCAATGCGGGACGCTGGCTTGGCATTGGGATCGCCAATCTGGTCAATATCCTCAATCCTCAGCTGCTGATCATCAATGGCGAGGCCGTCTGCGGTGGCCGCTGGTACTTCGAGCCGATGGAGGCCGCACTGCGCGCCCACGCCTTTGACGGGCTGGCGGACTCGCTGCGCATCTTGACTGAGCCCGGCGGGAATGATATGTGGGCACGCGGCGCCGCCTGCGTCGTCCTGAGCGCGCTGTTTACGTCCCCGGTACACCAGCAAGAAACCGAGCCTGTGCGCGCCGTTCGCGCGCTGGCGCTGGTATAGCTCGATGAGGAGATAGATCATGCCACGCGATCCAGCTCCCAAACCGCGCTAACATCGCACTCACCTCCACTCAACATCTTAATGACCATCCGGCGCGGTGCTCTACGCACAGCCTGATCATCCACGATCCAGCCGCTCTGCCATAGCTATGTCCGCGCACCCACGTTCTGGCCAGCTTCCCATGGAGCTGGACAGGAGATCTATACGCTGTTTTCTGCATGAGCTTGGTGGATACACGCCAAAAGCGGTGTCTCGGCTTGACCGGATGACATCAGGCCGTTGAGGCTTGGCTCCGGCAGCAGGAACAATCCGTAGCCGACGGTTCTTCGGCCAATCCAGACAGTGGGAACCGACGTGGTGGCCCACAGCAGATCTCTCAGAAAGGGGAGTAGTACCATGGTCAAGCGGGTCCATCTGTTGCTGCTCGCACTCGCGCTCAGCTTTGTGCTAGCGGCGTGCGGCGGCGCGACAACCCCCTCAAGCAGCGGTGGGACAGCTGCAACCGCTGCCCCGGCGGCAGGTAGCGGCGCAGCTGCGACCGCTGCTCCGGCTGCTCCGGCTGCGACCACTGCGCCGGCTGCGACGGCCGCCCCGACTGGCGAGGCGGTGGCGCTGACCTATCTGGTCGATGACAGCCAGAACACCAAGGATACCGCCCAAGCGCTCGTCGACGCCTACACCGCGCTCCACCCGAACGTGACCATCAACGTCGAGACTCGACCGGGCGGCACCGAAGGCGATAACCTGGTTAAGACGCGCCTGGCGACGGGCGAGATGGCCGATGTCTTCTGGTATAATTCCGGATCGCTGCTCCAGGCGCTCCATCCGGCCGACACGCTGGTCGACATCTCGCAGGAGCCGTTCATCGCCAACATCGACCCCACATTCCTTCCGACCGTGTCGCAGAACGGGCAGATCTTTGGCGTGCCGAGCGGCACGGCGATGGGCGGCGGTATCCTGTATAACAAGAAGCTCTACCAGCAGCTCGGCCTGAGCGTGCCAACGACCTGGGCTGAATTCGAAGCCAACAACGATAAAATCAAGGCAGCGGGCAAGACTGCTGTGATTGCGACCTACGGCGACACGTGGACCTCGCAGCTGTTCGTGCTCGCGGACTACTACAACGTCCAGCTGGCGCAGCCAAACTTCGCGCAGGACTACACCGCCAACAAGCTCAAGATCGCGACGACCCCCCCGGCAGTGAAGGGCTTCGAGTACCTGCAAGAGGCCAACCAGAAGGGCTGGTATGAAAAGGACTACGCGACCACGAAATTCGAGCAGGGCCTGAAGCTACTGGCGGATGGCGAGGGCGCTCATTTCCCGATGCTTTCCTTTGGGCTCTCCACCATCGCGGCGAACTCGCCCGACAAGGTGAACGACATTGGCTTCTTCGGCATCCCCGGCACGGACGCCTCCAAGGCCGGCGCGACGATCTGGATGCCCGCCGGGACCTACATCCCAAAGACCAGTAAGCACGTCGCCGAGGCCAAGGATTTCCTGGGGTTCATCGCCTCGACGGCCGGTGTCGACGCGATCACAGCGAAGGTCGCTCCCCAGGGCCCGTACCTGATCAAGGGAACCAAGCTTCCCGACAACGTTCTGCCGGCCGTGAAGGACATCGCAGGGTATATCGACTCCGGAAAGGCCGCGCCCGCGCTTGAGTTCTTCTCTCCCGTGAAGGGGCCGAATCTCGAGCAGATCTGCGTTGCTGTCGGATCCGGCCAGATGACGCCTCAGGACGCTGCGGCGAATTACGACAAGGATGTTGAGAAGCAGGCCAAGCAGCTCGGTCTGCCGGGCTGGTAGTAAGCCTATTTGACGTCTGCTGGTCACGTTGTTCTGGGGGCCGGCTAGCGACAACCGGCCCCCGGACACACGCGGCTCGAACACAACATGGTAGGGTGCTATGTTAAACCAGTCACAGCCACGTATCGTCCTGCGAACGTATCCGCGCTGGTTTTATCTTCCGGCAGCGCTCGTGTTCGGCGTCTTCTTTCTCGTGCCGACAGCGCTCGCCTTCTACTTCAGCTTGACGCGCTGGACGCTGTTCGATGCCACATTCATCGGGCTCGACAACTATCGCGATTTTGTGGGCGATCCCCAGCTCGTATCCGGGCTGCGCAACACGCTCGTCTATGCCGTGCTTACCAGCGGACTTAAAGTTGTCATGGGGCTGCCGCTGGCGATGTTGTTCACCTCAAGTCTGCGGCTCAAGGGGCTGTTCCGAAGCATCATCTTCTTCCCGGTGCTCGTCAGTACTGTTGCCGTCGGGATCACATTCGCCACGCTCATGCAGCCATCCACGGGGCTGATCAACACCGCCCTCGGCTCGATCGGCATGCCGAGTCCGGATTGGCTGGGCAACCCGCGGCTGGCGCTCTACTCGGTTGCGCTCGTTGATGTATGGAAGGGTATCGGCCTCGCGATGGTGATCTTTATCGCGGGCATCCTGTCAATCCCGACCGATTATTTTGAAGCCGCGCGGCTGGAGGGCGGGACGTGGGTCAAGTTCCGTCATGTCGTCCTGCCCCTGAGCCGCAACGCGACGTTCACAGTCATCCTGCTCTCGTTTATCGGCGGGCTGCGATCCTTCGACCTGATCTGGACTATGACGCACGGTGGACCCGGCTTTGCATCGGACGTGCTTCCATCGGTGATCTTCAAGCAGTATCAAGCCGGGTTCTATGGCTTGTCGACCGCTGGCAATGTCGTGCTCTTCGTTCTCGTCACGATCATCATCTATCCGCTGATGCAGGTCTTTAACCGACTGGAGCTGGAGCTATGAAGGTTCCGAAGACGACTACGGGTGCGAGACTGGAGACTGCCGCGCCAGCGCTTGATTCGTCAAGAACTGGAATGGGAGTTGCGAGCGGTCGCAAGTTCATCAAGAGTATTTGGGTCGACGCGGCCGCGCTCGTCGTCATCGGCATCGTCTTCGTTGTGCCGTTTGTGTTCATTGTGATGACCGCTGCGAAGACGCGCCAGGAGGCGGCGCTATTCCAGTTCAGCTGGCCAAGCCAATTTCAACTCTTCAAAAACATCCGGGATGTCGTGACCTATGGCAACAATCGCATGCTACTGGCACTGTGGAACAGCGCGCTGTTGACGGTGGGATCGGTCACGCTGATCGTGTTGTTGTCGGCAATGGTTGCCTTTGTGATGCAGCGCCGGCGCGATCGAGTGGCATCCGTGGCAAGCACGGTCATGTTGGCGGGATTGATTATCCCCCCGGCGGTCGTGCCGACGATCTTTTTGCTGCAGTCGCTCCATCTCTACAAAACGCTGCTCGGCCTCATCATGGTCGAAGTCGCGTTCACCATGCCCTTCGCCACGCTGGTCTTGCGCGCGTTCATGGCGTCCATCCCGCGGGAGATCGACGAGGCCGCCATCATGGATGGCGCGTCTCCGACGCGCGTGTTCTTTTCGATCATTCTGCCGCTGCTGCGGCCGGCCATTGTGACGGTGATTGTCGTGTCGTCGGTTGGCATCTACAACGATTTTGCCGGGCCGCTCTACTTTCTGCCCGGCTCGGAGAACGTCACTGCACAGCTGACGTTGTTCAGCTTCATCAGCCAATTTGGCTCGCAGTGGAACCTGCTCTTCGCGAACGTGGTGGTCATCTCGATCCCGCCGCTCATTCTGTTCATGTTCTTCCAGCGACAGATCGTCTCTGGGATGACATCCGGTGCGATCAAGGGTTGAGGTAGCCGCGACTGTTCGAACGGCGACTACCCTACTGGCACTGTATCTGACGCTGCATTAATCTTGTGATCAAGAGCCTGACCAATAGCGCGGTCAAGCGGTGATCTGCTGCTATAGAGCTCATCATGTCCACACCGATTACGCGGCACGACTTCCCCGAGATTCGCTGGCGCGGCCATTGGATCTGGGCGCCTGAGGAGCCGGCGACCCTAAGCGGCTTCTGGTCCGCCGAGGTCCGTCCGCACGCACGCGAATCCCACGGTCTCTTCCGCAAGACATTCCAGATCGACCGCGTTCCCGAGCGCGCGCCCGCCCGCCTGACTGCCGACTCGCGCTACGCGCTGTTCGTGAATGGCCAGCCGGTCAGCCGGGGACCGCTGCGCAGCCAGCCGCGCCGGCTGCACTACGACATGGTCGACCTGGCGCCCTACCTGGCGGCCGGCGAGAATGTGCTGGCGATCTACGTGAAGTATTACGGGATGCCGACCTCGTTCTGGATGCCAGCCACACCGAACAACACGCTTGGCACGAGTGGCATCCTGGTCTTCGAGTGCGATCTGGGCGCGGCGGGCTGGATCGTCAGCGACGCGAGCTGGAAGGCCACAAAGGCCGAGGCATGGGCGGATACTGGCCGCGATGGAACCGATCATGGCGACGGCGTCCCGGTCGAGGTGTTTGACGCGCGCCGTCTCCCGTACGATTGGCAGCAGCTTCAGTTCGACGACAGCGCCTGGGGTTCGGCGCAGCGTGTTGCAGCTATGCACATCGGCGGCTTCGCGCGCACGCAGCCGCCGACCGATCCGTATGGGCCGCTCTACCCGCGTCCGATCGCGTCGCTGTCCGGCGAGCTGAAGACACCCATGGACATCCGGCTCGAAACGCTGGAGCGGCAGCTCAGCGACTCGATCGGCGGTCCGATCGCGCGCGTTCAGGCGGCGATTGACCTGCCCGCGGCGGTCGTGCCCAGCACCGGACTGCCGCTGACGTTCGACATCCCGGCTGGCGGCATGGCGCGGATCTGCTTCGACATGGGCGTGGTCGTTTCGGGCCTGGTCGCCTTCGACGTCGATGCCGCCGCCGGCACGCTACTCGACCTGTCGTTTACCGAGGTCGCGCTAGCCCTACCTGTCAGCATGGATAAATCCCGTGCTGGGACGCGCTATATCACTCGGGGGCACCACGATCGTTTTCAGACGTTCGACTCGAATGGCTTCCGCTATGCCTACGTGCTCGTATCCGGGGCCGTGGGAACGGTGACGCTGCGCCACTTTGCCGTGCAAGAGGAGCTGTATCCGTGGCAGGCGGGCGCGAGCTTCACGTGCAGCGACGCCGAGCTGAATCGTATCTTCCAGGCCGGCGTGCGGACAGTGCAGCTCTGCTCGCACGACGCGCTGATCGACTGCCCGACGCGCGAGCAGCGCTCGTGGGTCGGCGACGCGGTAGTCCACCAAATGGTCCACCTGGCTACCAACCTAGACTGGCGGCTGGCCTGGCACTACCTGACCGTGACGAACTCGCCCAGGTCGGACGGTATTCTGCCCATGGCGGTGGTTGGCAACCTCGAGGCGAGCGGTATCTACACCATCCCCGACTGGTCACTACACTGGATCCATGGCGTCTTCAACTGCTATCGTTTCGGCGGCGATTGCGAGGTCGTCGCGGCGCTGCTGCCCACGGTCGAGCGCATTCTTCGCTGGTACACACCTTATCAGACGTCGAGCGGCGTGCTGAAGGACGTGCCCGAGTGGAACCTGGTGGACTGGTCCAGCGTGTCGACCGAGGACACCAGCGCGGTGCTGACGGCGCTGTGGGCGCGCGGCCTGCGCGAGTTTGCCGAGATGGCCGCCTGGCTCGGCGATCGCGGGCGGCAATGCTGGGCCGAAAGGGTGTACGGGCGGATCGTTTCCGGTTTTGAGGTGTTTTGGGATGCCGAACGCGGCTCCTATATCGACCACGTCGTGAACGGCGAGCGGCGGCCGGAGATGAGCCAGCTGGCCGGCGCGCTTGCGATCATCGCAGGGCTGGCGCCGACTGAACGATGGGCGCGCATCGTCGAGACGATCACCGATGCTGAGCGGCTAGTGGTGCGCTCGTGGCTGAGCAACGGCGCAGGCGAGCAGTCGATGGAGAAGTGGCAGCGGCAGGTCCGCGAGGGACGCTACGATATCGACTGGGACGTGGAGCGGCAGATCGTGCTGGCCGAGCCGTTCATGAGCTATGTCGTCCACGACGCGGTGGCGCTGGCGGGCCAGGCCGATCGCCTGCCCGAGCTATACCGGCGCTGGTCGCAATTCCTGGTCGACGGCTACAACACGATCGGCGAATGCTGGGACTTCGGCACGCACGCGCACGGCTGGAGCTGCACGCCCACCCGCGACATGGTCTTCTACACGCTCGGAGTCACCCCCGCCGAGCCGGGCTACGCCAAGGCGCGCATCGCCCCCCGCCTCGGCCGGCTGGCCTGGGCCAAGGGGAGCGTACCTACACCACACGGACTGATTACGGTGGCGGCCAGCGCTGATGCGGTGATAGTGGACTCGCCCGTGCCAGTGGTCGTGGAGATTGAAGGCCAGTCGCCGCGAATACTTCCGGCCGGGCGGCACGAGCTGCCAGTTCATTGAGGAGAATCCGGCGTGAATGCACAGGATACAGCGGACGCAAGCGACACACCCCCCTACATGTTTCGTGATCCCGGTGTACCGCCCGAAGCGCGAAGCAGCAACCTGATCGCGCTGCTCACGCTCGACGAGAAAATCGCACTCCTCAGCACGCAGCTTGGCGTGCCGCGTCTTGGTATCCCCAGGATCGAAAACGTCGAAGGCCTCCACGGGCTGGTCGTCACTGGGCACCTGGGCGGTGGCACGCTCGATATCCCGACCACCAGCTTCCCGCAGCCGTACGGCATGGCGCAGTGCTGGGACCCGGACCTCATCCAGCAGGTCGGCGCGGTGATCGGCGCCGAGGCGCGCTATATCGCCCATAGCTCCCAATACGGCCACGGCAAGCTGCTGGTCATGGCGCCTAACGCCGACCTGGGCCGCGATCCGCGCTGGGGCCGCACGGAGGAATGCTACGGCGAGGACGCCTTCCTCACCGGCACGCTCACGGTCGCGTTCGTCCGCGGCTTGCAGGGCGACCACCCCAGCTACTGGCAGGTCGCCGCGCTATTAAAGCATTTCCTGGCTAACAGCAACGAGGATGATCGTCTGCGCTCCTCCTCCGACTTCGACGAGCGGCTGCTGCGCGAATACTATTCGGCGCCGTTCCGCATGGGCATCATCGAGGGCGGGGCGCGCTGCTACATGGCCGCGTATAACGGGCACAACGGCGTTCCCTGCACGGTGCATCCGATGCTGAAGGCGATCACCCGCGAGGAATGGGGAGTGGACGGCATCATCTGCACCGACTTCAGGGGGATGTCCAACCTGGTCTTCAAGCACCAGACCCACGCCGATCTGCCGCACGCGGCCGCCGCGAGCCTCAAAGCCAGTATTAGCCAGTTTCTGGACGACTATGCCGAGCCGGTGCGCGGGGCGCTCGCGCAGGGGCTGCTGACCGAAGCGGAGCTCGACGCGGCGGTCGCGGCCAATCTGCGCGTGCTGCTGCGGCTGGGCTTGCTCGACTCGTGGGAGCGCGCCCCATACGCGACGGTCAACGAGACCACGCGTCCGTGGTTGTCCGAGCGGCACCGGTCGATCGCGAGGCGAGTCACGCAAGCCGGGATCGTGCTGCTGAAGAACGAGCGCCAGCTGCTGCCGTTGGATAAAAATGCGATCCAGTCGGTTGCCGTGGTCGGCCCGCTCGCCGACCGCGTGCTGACCGACCTGTATAACAGCAGGCCGCCGTACACCGTCTCTCCGCTGGAGGGGATCCAGAGCGCGATCGGGCCGCAGGCCCGCGTGCTGTCGCAGAACCCAGCCGAGCGCCCGCCCGCGCCGGCGACGATCGGCATGGTGCTCGAAGTCAAGCCGGGCATGTTCCCGCCGATCTACGTGCCCGAGCGCGACATCCCGGCGGCGGTCGATCTGGCGCGCTCGGCCGACGTCGCGATCGTGTGCGTCGGCAACGACCCGATGTGCGGCGGCTGGTCGATGGGACATGCGACGCCCGGCTTGCCCAGCGAGGGCATGGAGGCGCTCGACCGGCAAACGATCGCGCTGGAGCAGGAAGAGCTGATCAAGGCGGTCTACGCGGTTAACCCAAATACCATCGTCGTGCTGATCTCAAGCTTCCCCTACGCGATCAACTGGGCTGACAAGCACGTGCCGGCGATCCTGCACCTGGCGCACGCCAGCCAGGAGCTGGGCAACGCGCTGGCGGATGTGCTATTCGGCGACGTCAACCCGGCTGGCCATTTGGTCCAGACCTGGCCCGCCTCGCTCGACCAGCTGCCGCCGATGCTGGACTACGATATCCGCCACGGCCGCACCTACATGTATGTCCAGGGCGAGCCGCTGTACCCCTTCGGCCACGGATTGAGCTACACGAGCTTCGTCTACGCCAACCTGCGGCTGAGCGCCGACGCGCTCGGCGCCGGCGAAGCCCTGACGGTCAGTGCCGACGTGACCAACATCGGGGAGCGTAGTGGCGACGAGGTGGTCCAGCTGTACGTAAAACACCTCAACTCGGCCGTGGAACGACCGCTCCAAGAGCTGAAGGGATTTCGCCGGATCAGCCTGCATCCGGGCGAAACAAAGACCGTGACGCTGCCGCTGGCCGCGCGCGAGCTTGCCTACTGGAACATCGACGAGCAGCGCTTTGTCGTCGAGCACGACACGGTTCAGATCCGAATCGGGCGATCCTCGGCCGACATTCAATTGGAGACCGCCGTCGATGTGGTATCAACAGGTCAATAGCACATGCGCGCCGTTCGATCGCACCACGATATATTGGCCTATAGCAGCGAGCAAAAAGGTTGAGCCGCAGAGATCACAGCGTATGAAAGCACTTCAACCTTGCTGTAGCTGAAGAGAAGCGAGAACCAGATGACTCACGCGACAATCAACAAGAAACCACTGGCTGATGCTGAAGCCACCACGACCGCGATTAGCGGCGTCCGTTTCGAGCATCGCCCGGATGCGCTAGGGATTGGCACGGCCGCGCCGCGGCTGTCCTGGATTGTCCAGACATCAGCTGCTGAGTGGCGTCAGGCCGGCTACGAAATTGAAGCGTACCGGCCGGATGGCGAGCTGCGCGACCAGACCGGCCGGGTCGAGTCTGACCAGTCGGCGTTCGTGCCCTGGCCGTTTGCTCCGCTGAAGTCGCGCGAGCGGCTGAGCGTGCGGATCCGTGCCTGGGGCAGCGATGGGCACGCATCGGGATGGAGCGAGCCTGCCGTTGTTGAAGCGGGGCTGCTCCAGACCGACGACTGGACCGCGCGATTCGTGACGCCCGATTGGGACGAGGACACCAGCAAGCCGCAGCCCGCGCCCTTGCTGCGCCGCGCATTCGACGTCCATGCGGGTGTGATACAGGCGCGGCTGTACGTGACCGCGCTTGGCGTGTATGAAGCCGAGATCAACGGCGTGACTGTCGGCGATCACGTCCTGGCGCCGGGCTGGACCAGCTACAGCCATCGGCTGCGCTACCAGACGTTCGATGTCACCGCTATGCTGCACGAAGGGCGTAACGTCGTGGGCGCCGTCCTTGGCGATGGCTGGTTCCGCGGCCGGCTGGGTTTCAACGGCGGCCAGCGCAACATCTACGGCGACCGGCTCGCGCTCCTGGCGCAGCTCGAGATCAGCTACGCCGACGGCACGACCGAGCGCGTCGTCACCGACGAGACGTGGCGCGCAACCACCGGCCCCATCCGCGCGAGCGACATCTATGACGGCGAGACCTACGACGCGCGTCTGGAGCGCGCCGGCTGGTCGCAGACGGACGTGGAGGAAGACGACTGGGAGGGAGTGCGGCCGATCGACCGTGATCTTTCGACACTCGTCGCGCCCTCCGGCCCACCAGTGCGCCGGATCGCGGAGGTCGCGCCGGTCGCGATCACCGCGTCGCCGTCCGGCAAGACGATCGTCGATTTCGGCCAGAACCTGGTCGGGCGGCTGCGAATCACCGTGCGCGGAACGGCGGGACAGACGATCACGCTGCGCCACGCCGAAGTGCTGGAACACGGCGAGCTGGGGATCCGGCCGTTGCGGCAGGTAGCCGCCACCGACCGCTACACCCTGCGCGGTGATGGGCTAGAGACCTGGGAGCCGCGCTTCACCTTCCACGGCTTCCAATATGCGGAAGTGGACGGCTGGCCGGGTGAGCTGCGCCTGGATGACCTGCGCGCCGTGGTGTGTCACTCCGACATGGAGCGAAGGGGCTGGTTCGAGTGCTCGGACCCGCTGATCAACCGGCTGCACGAGAATGTCGTCTGGAGCATGCGCGGCAACTTCCTCGACGTGCCGACCGATTGCCCACAGCGCGACGAGCGCCTGGGCTGGACCGGCGACATTCAGGTGTTCGCGCCGACGGCCTCCTTTCTCTTCGACACGGCCGGCTTCCTGCAGTCCTGGCTGGCCGATCTGGCGGCCGAGCAGGCTGAAGCGGATGGTGTGGTTCCCTTTGTCGTTCCGAATGTGTTACCCGGTATGCCCGTTCCCGCCGCCGCCTGGGGCGACGCTGCGGTGATTGTTCCCTGGGTGCTGTACCAGCGCTACGGCGACACAGGTATCCTGGCCCAACAGTTCGAGAGCATGCGCGCATGGGTCGACCTGCTTGCCAGAATCGCCGGGGAGCGTCATCTCTGGGACCAGGGTTTCCAGTTCGGCGACTGGCTCGATCCGAGCGCGCCGCCCGACAAACCAGCAGATGCGCGCACGAGCCCGCAGATCGTCGCTACCGCCTATTTCGCGCACTCGGCCGAACTCGTAGCCCAGGCAGCGGAGGTGCTTGGCCGGGTGGAGGACGAAACGCAGTACCGCGCGCTGGCTGCCACGGTGCGAGCGGCCTTCGCGCGCGAGTACGTCACGCCGGCCGGCCGCATCTTAAGCGACGCTACCACCGCGTATGCGCTGGCGCTTGAGTTCGTGCTGTTGCCCGATGTCGCGCAGCGTCAGCATGCCGCCGAACGGCTGGCCGAGCTCGTCCGCGACAGCGGCTACCACATCAGCACGGGCTTCGTCGGCACGCCACTGATCTGCGACGCGCTGTGCAGCGTCGGGGCGTACGATGTTGCCTTCCGATTGCTCCTGCAGCGCGAGAACCCCTCGTGGCTCTACCCGGTGACCATGGGCGCGACCACGATCTGGGAGCGCTGGGACAGCATGCTGCCGGACGGCTCGATCAATCCAGGCGAGATGACTTCGTTCAACCACTACGCGCTCGGCGCGGTGGCCGACTGGCTCCACCGCACCGTGGGTGGCCTTGCGCCCGCCGCGCCGGGGTATCGCCGATTGACCATTCGCCCCGTGCCGGGTGGCGGCTTGACGAGCGCGCGTGCGCGCCATGGGACACCGTATGGATTGGCGGAATGCGCCTGGGAGATTGCGGACGGGCAGATCATAGTCAATGTGGTAGTGCCGCCCAACGCGACGGCCAGTGTGACGCTTCCGGGTAGCGATGGGCAGTCAATCGAGGTCGGGGCCGGAACGCACCGCTGGGCCTACCCCTACCGCGAGCCCGGCGTCGCCCGCTCGCCGCTCTCGCTCGACAGCACCCCTGGAGACATCATCTAATCGCTCGCGCGTGCGCCGGTTCTGGGCGACCAAGTCGCCCAGAACCGGCGCACACGCGGGCGAACGAGCCACGCCCGAACCGTTCGATACCGCCTGCGGTCCTACCCCAACCTAAAAGGTGACCAGCAATGCCAGCTGCGCGGCCAGGCCATCATTCGCCAGCACGAGCTATCCCTGTCCGTGCTAGCGGGC
The DNA here is from genome assembly GCA_016717335.1 of Candidatus Ribeiella danica. Taxonomy (GTDB): domain Bacteria; phylum Chloroflexota; class Chloroflexia; order Chloroflexales; family Roseiflexaceae; genus Ribeiella; species Ribeiella danica. Next base: position 294,574 of record JADKFS010000016.1, on the reverse strand, counting down.
TGATCGCGTCGCCAGGAACGGCGGGCAGCGGTCAGCGCACGCGCGGTGTTCAACCGTGGCGCGGGCAGCGGCGCGTGCTGATGGCCGGCGATCGCGGTGGAGGCCCGCGCGGCGCGTGCGCAGCGACCCATCCTGCCCCGCGCGCATTGATGGCCGTGGCGAAGGCAACGACGCGACAGTTTGGGAGGTGGACGCTTCGTGCATGGATGGCGGTGGAGTGATTCGGCCCGGATGGCGTGGTGCGCGTCAAGCGTCGCGTGATCGTCACGAATAATACTGTGCGTTTCAATACACCGAAAGGGATGAGGGTGATTCTGGTGCCTTCTCAGCGCGGCAGCGCCCCTGAGGGGACGTTGGGATCACCAGGTAGCGGCAAAACCGCCACCCTATGGATCGACACACGGTTCCGGAAACGAAGACTCGATCACTCGTTTGTGACTTCATCAGGCCTGCATCCCCACGGCGGATGCGGTACATATGTATGTATTTGGCGTGCAGACCAGAACGTTGACGCAACGTGACACGGCTTGCACAGAGCCCGAACTCACCGTATACTCCTACCATAACATTCCCTAACATAGCTCAATACATATCGGAAGGTACTCGAATGGCGCGCACGACCGCACAGGTGGAGGGCGCCACCTTGGTCCTCCCTGAACGCGATACCAGCCCCATTCCGCTGGACACGCCGGCCTGGTTTGCCTGGCTGGAGCATGCGACCACGTTCGCATTTCGGGGCCCATCCGGGCACTTTACCGCCCGTAAGGAGCGGCAAGCCCGCGGCGGCGGGTATTGGAAAGCCTATCGCACATCCCATGGTACCCTGCATCGGGTGTATCTCGGCAAAGCGCAGGATCTTACGCTCGACCGGCTCAACCAAACTGCTGTGACGCTCGCGGCTGCGGCTGCACCGGCAGCGCCACATCCTGTGGTTCATGCGGCGGTACACCCTGCATCTACGCCGGCCGTACGGGCCAACGTGCTCGCCACCAAGCTGTTTGTCCCGCCTGCCCGCACCAATCTGGTCGTTCGCCCGCGCCTGTTCGAACGCCTAGAAGCCGGCTCACAACATAAACTCACCCTGATCGCGGCCCCCGCCGGCTTTGGGAAAACCACACTGGTCAGCGCATGGCTCGCCATGTACCAGCGGCCGACCGCCTGGCTGTCGCTTGACAAAGGCGATAGCGACCCGATCCGCTTTCTGACCTACCTGTTCGCGGCGTTGCAGACGATTGCGCCGACGCTTGGCGCAGGGGTGGTGGGGGTGCTTCAATCCTCGCAGCCGCCGCCGATCGAAGCGATTCTGACGGCGCTGCTCAACGACATTACCACCCTTCCAGATAAACTCCTGCTCGTCTTCGACGACTACCACCTTATCGATGCCAAGCCGGTTGATGCTGCCCTCGCGTTTTTGCTCGATCACCTGCCGCCCCAGCTGCACCTGGTGATCGCGACGCGTGAGGATCCCCAGCTCCCGCTGGCCCGCCTGCGCGCGCGGGGTCAATTGACCGAGCTGCGCGCCGCCGACTTGCGGTTTACTCCTACCGAAGCCGCCGCATTTCTCCGGGAGGCGATGGGGCTGAACCTCTCAGCCGAAGATGTCGCTGCATTGGAAACGCGCACCGAAGGCTGGATTGCCGGTCTGCAATTAGCCGCGCTGTCCATGCAAGGACAGCACGACGCCACCAGCTTCATTCAATCCTTCACTGGCAGCCACCATTTCGTGCTGGACTATCTCCTTGAAGAAGTCCTTACCCAACAGTCCGCACGCGTTCAGATGTTCTTGCTGCGCACATCGATCCTCGATCGTCTGTGCGGCCCGCTGTGCGATGCCGTGCTGCGCGACGACACCGGTTCTGGACAAACAACCCTCGAATATCTCGATCACGCCAACTTGTTCCTGGTTCCCCTAGACAATGAGCGGCGCTGGTACCGCTATCACCATCTCTTCGTTGATTTGCTGCGGCAGCGACTGCACCAGAGCGCTGCCGCGCCTACGCGGGATGATGGGGACGGCGCGGCCGAACTCCACCGACGTGCCAGCCAATGGTATGAGGATCAGGGGCTGGAGATCGAAGCGTTTCAGCATGCGGCTGCCGCCGGCGATGTTGCGCGTGCCGAGCGCCTGATCGAAGGAGCGGGAGTGCCATTGCACTTCCGTGGCGCACGTACCCTCGTCCTGAACTGGTTGGAGTCACTGCCGACGACGGTTCTGGATGCAAGACCCGCGCTGTGGGTGGCGTATGTCACGCTGTTGACATTTGAGGGCGACCAGACCGTCGAACTGAAACTCCAAGCCGCTGAAGCAGCCCTGTCCGGCGCCGAGCCAGGTGATACGACTCAAAACCTGCTTGGGCATATTGCCGCCCTCCGCGCCATGTTGGCGGTTCCACAGCACGATGTCGAAACGGTCATTGCCCAGGCGCGCCGAGCCCTGGAGTATCTGCACCCCACGAACCTGCCGCTTCGCACGATCGCTACTTGGGCGCTGGGCTATGCCTATCACCTTCAGGGCGACCGTCCTGCGGCTAGCCGGGCCTATTCCGACGCCATCGCGATCAGCGAGGCGTCGGAAAGTAGCCTGACCACAATCATGGCGACTGGCGGCCTGGGCCAGATCCAGGAAGCAGACAACCAGCTCCATCTGGCAGCTGAAAGCTACCGGCGCGTCCTCGACTTAGTCGGTGAGCCAGCGCAACCAATTGCCTGTGAAGCCTATCTTGGCCTGGCCCGTATCGCATATCAATGGAATGATCTCCAAGCTGCTGAGCAGCATGGGCACCAGTGCTGGCTCCTGACACGAGAGCTGGAAAGCGTCGACACCTTCGCTTCGTATGGCATCTTCCTCGCCCGCCTGCGGCTTGCTCAGGGCGATCTGTCCGGTGCGATCGCGGCACTGGAGTCGGCCGAAACGTTCGTGCATCGGCATCACTTTGTGTTTCGGATGCCTGATATTGCTGAGGCACAGGTGCTGGTGTTGCTGCGCCAGGGCGATTTGGAAGCCGCTGCGCAGCTGGCGCAGACTCACGACCTCCCGATCAGCCAGGCGCGGGTTCAACTGGCGCAGGGAGACCCATCGACGGCACTCGCGATGCTCTATCTAGTGCGCCGGCAGGTCGAGGCCAAGCGGTGGCAGGATGAACGGCTCAAGGTGATGGTGGTGGAGGCGCTCGCGCACCACGCGCACGGCGAAACGGACGCGGCTATGCATGTGCTCCGTGATGTGCTGGCATTGGCAAAACCGCATGGCTTCCTCCGTCTGTTTGTCGACGAAGGCCCAGCGATGGCACGCCTCTTGTCCGAAGCAGCTGCGCTTGGGATAAAGCCCGACTATATCGACAGGCTGCTGGCGGCCTTTCCGAGTTCTGAGTTAAAAGTTTTGAGTTATGAGTTCGGTAGCAAACCACCCAACACTCAACACTCAACACTCAACACTCAACACTCTCTAACTGAGCCGCTAAGCCACCGCGAGTTAGAAGTCCTCCATCTCATTAGCCAGGGTCTCTCGAATCGTGAGATTAGCGAGCGATTGTTCCTCGCTCTGGACACCGTGAAGGGGCACAACCAGAAAATCTTCAGCAAACTCCAGGTTCAACGGCGCACCGAAGCGGTCTCACGTGCCCGCGAGCTAGGTCTGCTCTAGCCGAAACGTCAGTTTTCACAAGAAGCCTCGTGCCAAGAACTGCCCGCTAGCGCACTGTTTACGAAGCTGTCTGAAAAGCTTCGGCTGGTGATGTGGGGCCGCCACGACCCTCGCGAATATGCACCTGGTGAGTATGATGGCGCCGCCCAAAGGGCGCCCCGCCGCCAGCATACCCAGCAGGTGCAAAATTTAGCGGCATTGCGTCGTGCCAAACCACACCTTTCAGACAGACGCTCAGAACGTCTACCCACTTCGCAACCCCACAACAACACTCAGAATAACACTCCGAATAACTCTTTCGTGGCTATACGCTCATACCGTGTTGCCGCTATGCTGTGTGCACATCAAGCACGTGGCACAGACTGGTATGAGCGGCCACAAAAAGGTACAGCGGTATGTCAAACGAACACAACCCGATAAGTGAGCCACGTCAAATACAGGTCTACCAAATCAGGATCAAGGGGCAGATAGGGGCTGATTGGACCGACTGGTTCGACGGTCTGGCCATCACGCTCCAAGACAACGGCGAGACGCTCCTCACCGGCCCGGTGGTTGACCAGGCGGCGTTACACGGATTGCTCAGAAAAGTGCGTGATTTGGGAATGGTATTACTTTCGGTCATGTGCATACAGCCTGGCTAGGCAGATGCGCTTGCATCGAGATGCACTGCAGAGAAAGGAGAACCGTCTTTGAGACAGTGGTAGCCTCTGTAGCCCGCAGGAACAGGCTGTACCATACCAAGATCCAGATATGAGTGCATAGAACCCAAAATAATAAGGAGCAACCGACCATGGAAGCGATAACGAAGGGTACCCACATGAAAGCAATGGTCTATACAACATACGGCTCGCCGGACGTTCTTCAGCTCACACAGGTTGAGAAACCCACGCTCCGAGACGATGACATCCTGATCCACATCCATGCGGCCTCGCTCAATGCTGGTGACCGGATCCTTCTGCGCGGCGACCCGTTCATGGTTCGGTTCACGGCCGGGCTGCGCAAGCCCAAGCACCAGATCCTCGGGGCTGACGTCGCCGGACGGGTTGCAGCGGTTGGGCGCACTGTCACGCAGTTTCAGGTGGGCGACGCGGTGTTCGGCGATCTTTCCGACAGCGGGTATGGCGCGTTTGCCGAGTATGTTGCCGCTCCAGCGCATGCTGTCGCGCTGAAGCCCGCCCGGATGACGTTTGCGGAAGCGGCAGCGGTGCCGTCGGCGGCTATCACCGCACTACAGGGTCTGCGCGATCAGGCGCAGATCCAGCCTGGCCAGAAGGTGCTGATCAATGGTGCGTCAGGCAGCGTGGGCACCTACGCGGTGCAGATCGCCAAAGCGCTCGGGGCCGAAGTGACCGCCGTGTGCAGCACGCAGCATGTGGATCGAGTGCGCTCACTCGGTGCTGACCACGTCATCGACTACCGGCTGGAGGATTACACCCAGAACCACCAGTACGATGTCATTCTGGATGCCGCGGCCTATCGCTCGCTCGCCGAAAACCAACGCGCGCTGGCGCCCACGGGTGTATATATCCTGGTCGGCGGTTCAGGCGGTCGGTTTCTCGAAGCCATGGTGCTGGGGCCATGGCGCTCGAAGAAGACTGGGCAGCGGTTTCGCACGTTTGTGAAGCACCCAACGCAGCAGGATCTGATGTTCGTGAAGGAGTTGCTTGAGGCCGGGAGCGTCGCGCCGGTGATCGATCGCTGTTACCCACTGCAGGCGACTGCTGAAGCGCTCCGGTATCTTGAAGCAGGACACACCCAAGGGAAAGTCGTCATCACACTGGACGAATCAGCTGGAGCGACCCTGGCCCGCAGCCACGCACCCCGCGCCAGATTGCGGGCGAGCTGCATACGCTGTTGATCAAGGCGGGCATTGCGGGGCCCTACGTGCTGGTAGGACACTCGCTCGGTGGCAAGAACGTGCGCCTGTTTGCGCTCTCGCACCCCGAGGAGGTCGTCGGGATGGTGCTGGTCGACGCGCGGGGTGAGTATGTCGATGCCAACACCACACCGGCCGAGGCGCAGGGTTTCCAGCAGGCGCTCGCGGCGCAGGCGTTCCTGTATCGGGTGGCCCGCAGCGTGGGGCTCGTGCGGCTGATCGGCGCGAGCCTGTGGGGCGGGCCGGCGATGCCACGCGAGATGCGAACGGAAGGCATGCTGCTGCAAACCTCGCAGCAGGCTGTTGACGCCCAGACTGCCGAAGGGCTCCATCGGGCGGCCGACGACGCCCAACTCCAGGCAGGACCCTTGCTGGGCGACCGGCCGCTGATCGTCCTGGCGGCCGAGCAGAACATGACCGTGACCCCGTATTGGGCCGATGCGCAGCGCCAGCAGACCGCGCTCAGCCCGAGCGGTCGCTTGATCGTCGTCGCGGGCAGCGGGCACTCTATCCACTGGGAGCAGCCAGCGCTGGTGATCGACGCAGTGCGACAGGTGGTCAAGAATGCACGCAGCCGCTAATGCATCTGGAGGAGATCGCCCAATGCCGCGTGCCGTCACGTGCGCCGATCAGTAGTCCCGCCTGAGTGCAACAGGCGCGGCGTCAGCAACTCCTTTGCCTGCTTTTGATCATCGTATGACAGGTGAGGTTACAATGTCCCATCCGAAACTCGCCGTCGTTCTTGCTGCCACGCTGATCTTGATCAGCCTGCTGGGTCGTGCTGTTCCAACGACTTCCGCCGCTCCCGGCCGCTCTGCCCACCAAACGCGTGAGCAGGAGCAAATCGACGCCTACATCCACGCAAGAATGCAGGCTGCGCATATTCCGGGCCTGGCCCTGGGCATCATACGCGGCAAGGAGGTTGTTTATCTCAAAGGGTACGGCATTGCCGGACCGGATGGGCGGCATGTGACGCCCCAAACGCCGTTCATTCTTGGCTCAACCTCGAAGTCCTTCACCGCCCTGGCGATTATGCAGCTAGTTGAGGCCGGCAAGATCGACCTGGACGCGCCCGTCACGACATACCTGCCCTGGTTCCGCACGGCTGACGCAGCGGCATCGGCCCGAATCACCGTGCGCAACCTGCTCATCCAGAATAGCGGGCTGCCGGTCGACGTAGGCCGTGAGGGATTCGCGGAAAACGACCAGAGCGACACCGCCTTGGAGAACGGCATTCGCCAGCTGGCTGGTGTGCAGCTCAACCATCCGGCTGGCCAGGCCTACGAATACGCTAACGAAAACTACAGCATTCTGGGCTTGATCATCCAGGCAGTATCTGGCAGGTCCTACGAGGAGTATATCCAGTCGCAGATCTTTGCTCCGCTGCACATGCGCCATAGTGCGGCCACGATCTCCGATCCAGCGGTCAGCGACCTCGCCTGCGGCTATCGCTCCTGGCTCTTCTGGCCGGTTCCGTTCGATGCGCCCTACCCACGCCGACTGACCCCGGCCGGCTTTCTGATTTCCTCCGCCGAGGATATGGCGCACTATCTGATTGCCCAGCTAAATGGTGGCTCCTACGGTGAGAATCAGATCGTGTCGCCGGCGGGAATAGCGGCGCAGCATACGGCTGGCGCAACGGTGAATGCGAGCAGCGCCTATGGCATGGGCTGGGTCATCCATCAGCCGCAGCCGACCAGGTTCGAGCACATTGGGGATGTCAGCACGTTCCACTCGAATATGCTCTTGCTCTCTGAGCAGCAGATCGGCATTGTGATATTGACCAACATCGGCGGAGTGAATAACACCACGGCGATGAACATTCCGATCGAAGGCGTGGCCGCCATTCTTCTCGGTCACAGCCTGTCGCCGGGCGCCGATCCAGCGCCTGACCTGATTGGGCCAGCGCTGCCGCTCGCTCCGTTGCTCATGCTTATCGTGTGGATTGTAGGATGGTATCTGGTTATCAGACGCTGGCAGCGCTGCGGCGAGCTACCCTTCCATGGGATGCGGCGGTTCTGGCGCTATGGCGTGCCGCTGGGCGCCGATCTCTGCCTGGCTGCCTTCGCCTGGGTGCTCGTGCCGCGCCTGTTGCACACGCCCATGGCAACGATCCGCCTCTTCGCGCCCGACGCGTTTCTCAGTATTGTTCTGGTCACCAGCCTCGGTTTGGTTTGGGCGCTTGCCCGGACAACCTTGACGTTTCGTCTGCCTGCCAGGAGGGTATAAAGCTGTCAAGCGTATGGCCGCACGAATACTCTCACCACCGTGTAAAGCGTTTGCCGACGAAATAGCTCGTATGAGCACGTGCCAGTTGTGGCTTATGAGCAATACCGCACATTACAGAGCGTGACGCCTTCGGAAGGCGCAGAAAGGGCGGAAGCGGTTTGTTGCCATAGTGGCAACAAACCGCTTCCGCCCCTTTGTAATCACCAATTTTTAGCTCACGCATAATACTGTGCGATATTGTACCGTATATGACTCTTTTTCTCCTGTAGCGCCCGCAAGTGCTTGACTATGGAAGCGCTCGTTCCCCAAGCGATCTGAGCTGGAGTTGGAGGGGAGCAAGGTCAACGCCGTCTCGCCGGGCTTCACCAAGACGAACCTCAACAACTATGCTGGTACAGCAACGGTCAGGGAGGGCGCCGCTGACGCCATGCGTGTTGTGTTGCTCGGGCCTTCTGGCCGACTTGGGATGGTCGCCCACACGAAAATCGGACAGCTTCCGTGGTAGAAGGAGGTACTCTGCATCGCCCGCTCCGTCCTTGAGCGCGGCTGGAGCGAAGCGCTTCAGATACCGCCAATCCACTCCGGCTGGACATGCATCTGCTCCCTCTGCATTGGCACGGTAGCAACGACTGCACTCCGAGTGGCCACGCTGAGCATGGATCGATAGTGCCCGCAGATACGGCCGTGCGCATCGATAACGAGCAGGCTGTTGTAGCAGGTGTCGTTGTCGCGCTCAACCAGTCCGATTGCAATGCCAACCTGGCTGCGCTGCGCAAAGCGGCAGAGCCGGTCACAGACCGCGCCAGGGACGGTGATCCCAGCCGCGAGCCTCAGTACATGCAGCTCGTGCGCCAGCGCATCATCGTGCGGGACAGTCCAGAGCCAGGCTGGGACACCCGGAAGGTAGGCTTCAGGAAAGATGACCCATTGTGCCCCGGCTTGGCCCGCATCGACGATCAGCTCGCAGGCGCGCTCCAGGCGGGCGTCTGAGTCGAAGACGACCAGTTCCTGAGGTTGCGCAACCACCATAATCTGCATGCGCTCCACGGCTGACCTCAGGCTGCGCTATCCGCCAGGCTTTGGGTCGAGGCGGACTGGGCGAGACTCTGCTCAGCGACGGTCTTGAGGTGCGCCAGATTGACCGCACAGGCACGGGTGATACCATCAACGCCTACCGTCCCGATCATGCGCGCCGCTCCGGTCGTCTGTGGCCTGTAGCAGAAGCGCTGGATCAGCTTCGTTACCTCACCCTGCGGTTGTAGGATAAACTCCCACTCAGCCAGATTGAAATAGCCCTCCTCGCGTGGCACACCGGCCCGCCAGGCAATCCGCTGCCCTGGCTCCAGCGCCGTGATCTCGGTCTGGCTGTAGGGCTTGGCGCCGCGCAACAGCCCGCCAATGAAGTGGCGCATCATACGTACTTTGGCCAGCAGCGGCACAGGCGGCGGCCCCTCCTGGGTACGAAAGATTGTCCCCACCCCGATTGGTCCAGGTGTCATCTGGCTCACTTTGGACAGATTAGCGACCCACTCGGGATGGCGCGGGAAGTCGAGCAGATAGGCATACAGCGCTGTGCTTGGAACCTTGATGACCAGTTCGGTCTCGCCCTGGATCGTTTGCATGGGAATGCTCCTCTACATTTCGGCTGCTGCGGGCACCAGCCCCAACTGCTGCAACAGTCCAAGCTGATCCACCAGATTCCAGTGGTCGGTAATCTGACCATCCTGCACTCGCAGGATATCGATTATCTCAATCGCTATGACGTTGCCACTTGGTGGGACACCTAACAGGTCGCTCTGGTGCGTACCACGCAACGTCTTGCGCGTGACGACCCGGTCGGCCTCAGCGATCTGATCATGAATAATGACCTGCAGATCAGCGAGTGCCGCATGGAACATGCCGAAAATGTGTTTGACGCCCTCCCGGGTAGCAGGGATGCTGGGCCAGGCGCTGTGGTCAACAAAGTCCGGGCTGATCAGCTCATCAATCACGTGCAGCTTGCCGCCCGCTTGCGCCTCCTCGACCAGGCGGCGAACCATCGCCTTGTTCTCTTGTGGTGACAGCATGGTGGCCTCCTACGAAGCAGTCAACGAGTTGTCACCACTCTAGCTGAAGCGGGAGGGCGGCGCATTGTACCAAAGAACAACATTTTGCTGCGGGATGGACGATCACTATTCCGCACGAGTGCCGAGCAATCCCTTTTCGATTGCCCAGGCCACAATCTGGGTGCGCGAGCTCAAGCCCAGCTTGCCCAGAATATTGCCGACATGCGCCTTGATGGTGCGCTCGGTCAGCACCAGCGCTGCGGCAATCTCGCGATTCGTTTTGCCCTGGGCAACCAGGATCGCGACCTCGCGCTCGCGCTCGGTCAGACCGTCAACTGCCTGCTGCGCCGCCCGGCGCGGCGACGGCGGCGCAGCCCGTGGCATCCGCGCCGTGGCCTGGCGCAGAAAGGCTGCCGCCAGCCCAGCATCAGGGATGGCCGCTGCCAGATGCTCCACCATCTGACGCGCCGACGCATACGCTTGCGCCGCGTCCCTGCGGCGCAGGCAGCTGTGGTACAAGCGCCCCAGCGCCACATGGATCTGCCAGGTGAGCGATTGTGCCGACTGGGCCTCGGCAACCGTCCGCGCCTCCAGCAGCGTTGCTTCGGCCTCGTCGTTGCGCTGCAGCGCAGCAAGCACACGCCCATGCAACAGCAGCAGGCGTGGCACAACCGGCTGATCGATGTCTGGTGCAGAGGCAGCGGTAGCCACCAGCCAGTTGGTGATCTCTCGTGCCATCGCAGGCTGGTCGCGCGCGAGCCCCAGCTCTGCCTGGACACACCAGCCCAAGCGCTCGGCCAGCGTGGGCAGATCATCACGTTCAGCGTCTGCACCAAACGTCTCGCCCAGGATCGCCGCGGCGCGCGCCTGATCACCAGCCTGAAGCGCGGCGATTGCCAGCCCGGCAGCCTGGAGGCGAATAGAGAAGGGTGCATTGCTCTCGCGCGCAGAATCGAGGGCATGCTCTAACTGCTCAACTGCCGCATCCGGCATCATTATATTAAGGTAGAACATGCCCAGGCCAAAACGGGCCGCAGTGAGCCATGTGAGATGGTTCAGCTCCTGTGCGATTGCCAGCCCTCGTTGTAGGCTGGGCAGTGCGTGGGCGTAGTCACCCTGTGCATCGAGGCACATACCAAGGACGATCAGGGCGAATGCCTCTCCCGAGCGCCAGCTCATCCCCCGGGCAAGCTGTAGCGCCTCCTCGGCCATCTGTATACAGACCACCAACGACGCAGCGGCCGTCATTGTGTTGAGTGCTGCTGGGCCACAGAGCGCGAGCCAACTCAGGCTGGAGGCCAGTCCAACTCGGTCGTCGAGCGCACGAAACCGTGCGGCAGCCTGGGCATAGAATGCCGTTGCGCCATGCAGGTCTCCAGCCAGATACGAGGCTCCCGCAAGCAGGTCAAGCGTCTCGGCCTGTCCACGCGCATCACCCGTGTGCTCAAACAGCGCAAGCGCCTCTTCATGGTAGGGCCTCCCTCGCAGCGGCTGATCGGCATTGACGTGCCAGTTGCCAAGGCGATTCAGGCTGTACGCAAGCTGATTGGGATCAGATCTGGCGCGGGCGAGCGCGAGCGCCTGATTAAAGTAATGCCCTGCCTGCACGAAATCGCGTGCCATCCACAGAAAGCCGAGATCGAGCAGGCTCTGCCACTCCAGCGCTTGATCGCCATCCTCGCGCGCTCGCGTCACCGTCTGCTCAAAATCGGCCTTTGCTGCAGCGAAGCTACTGAGGAGCGCATACGCCTGACCACGGCTGCGGTAGAGCTTGGTCGGTGCTCGCAGATCGAGCCGCTGCGCCGCCTCCAACGCGTGCGAGAAGTGCTCAATCGCTGTCTGGAGCGCATAGAGCTGCAAGGCCTGCTGCCCAGCGCGATCAGCATAGATGAGCACGCGCTGCCAGTCCTCCGCAGTATAGGCATGCGAGGCGAGCTCTGCGACGCGCTGGTCAATACGCTCAGCGGCAAGTCGTTCCAGTGCTTCGACGATCTGTAAGTGTAACGCCCGCCGCTCACGTGCCAGCAGGTCAGCCTCGACTGCCTGACGCGTGAGCGCGTGGCGAAAGGCAAAAACATCGGGCGACTCCTCGACAACCAGCTGCGCACGCACCAAGTCTTTCATCAGCCGCACCAGCTCAGCCTCTGTGTGGTGAGTGATCCCCTCCAGCAGCGCAAACTCGAAGCGCCGTCCAGCAACCGCCGCAAGCGTGATCAGCTCACGGGCCTGAGGAGTAAGCTGGTCGAGCCGTCGCTGAACGGCTGCCTGCACGCTGCGCGGAATCTGGAGCGCTTCCAATGGCTTGCGATCCCAGGCGCCGTCGGCATAGGCGATACCACCGGATGCGATCAGCGATTTGAGCACCTCTTCAATAAAAAAGGGGTTACCCTCGGTGAGTGCGGCAATTGCGTCGAGGAACTCGCTACGGACAGGTTCGGCCAGATTGAATATCGCGCGTAGCATGCCGTCGATCTCGTCGGGCGTAAGCGGCTGCAGCACAAGCTCGGTTGCTGCGTGTTCACGATCCAGCTCCATCAGCAGCTGAGTCAGCCCGGGCGACAGCTCATCGTGGCGGTAGGTCAGCAGCAGCAGCAACGGCTGGTGAACGCTGTGTCGCACCAGCCGAAGCAGCGCATCCAGGCTGGCGTCGTCGCTCCAGTGCAGATCTTCGATCACCGCCAGCACTGGCCTGCTTGACGCTAGTGCGCTGACAGCCTGCGCGAATGCCTGCATAAGCTGGTGCGGCTCGTTCACCACTCGATGTTCAGTGGAACGCAGGCGATCCTCGAAGATCGCGCGCAGCTCTGGTAGGAGTGGAAGCAGATCGAGGGCAAGCGGCCCCAGCACAGTGGCGACGAGTGCTGCGGGACGCGTGATCAGAAACGTACGAAGCAGATCACGCAGCGGGGCATAGGGGATAGCACGGTCGGACTCGAAGCAGCGGCCTTCGAGCAGATCAAAGCCGCCAGCGAGCGCGTATGCCTTAACCTCGGCTGCTAGGCGCGATTTGCCGATCCCCGCCTCACCGCTCAGGAGCACAACGCGACCCCGACCTGCATGAGTCTGTGTCAGCACCGCATTGAGTGCAGCCACATGCGCCGATCGGCCAAGCAGGATCGGGCAGACCACCGAAGTATCAAGCGGCGTGTGCATCGGCCTGTTCACTCTGATAGAAGTGCGCTAGCCTATTATAGTGCGAAAGCGGCCAGAGTACAGTGCAGAGCTTCATCAGTATCGGATCGTGGTGTGGAGCAAGCACAGCGTGATGACGCGCTCGGAGACCTCAGTCGCCGAAGTCGCCGACCGGCTCGAGTACGCCGAGACGGCCGCGCTACACGAATACATGGACTTTGTGAATGGCGACAAAGCCGAGGGCTTGACCCAAGACGAACTGCACGTGGTCGTGTGGGCGTTCCATGTCTCGACCACGCCCGCGTGGTGTGCGGGCAACAGAATCGGTTATCAAAAACCTCGTGAGCGATACCGCACAGTATTATGCGTGAGCTAAAAATTGGTGATTACAAAGGGGCGGAAGCGGTTTGTTGCCACTATGGCAACAAACCGCTTCCGCCCTTTCTGCGCCTTCCGAAGGCGTCACGCTCTGTAATGTGCGATATGCATCGTTAGCGTGTTGGTCTCAAGGTGCGCTCTCACTCCAGCACTCGCTGGGATGCCACGCGCAATGGAGGCGTGGTTGCAGGGACGCAGCAACGGCGGGCGCTCTATGGTAACGCGCAGATATAGCTGCGAGACCATGCCCCGCCGAGCTGGACACGTGTATAGCTCTCCGTCGCGCTGATGGCGCGTGCGCTTGCCCTCGGCACATCTCGTGACGTTCGCTGTCTTACCCTGCTATGAAAATCCCCGATTTTCATTCCTCACGCTGTCGGCAGTGCCGGCATTTGGCTCTTGACATTCCTCGTTACCCATGATATATTACTAATGTGCATTACTAATCCCCATTATTCCATTACTCCATCATAGCTGTGCGGGATTTGTCGGGAGTGACGAGATGGCACAGAACGCAAAGCACGCGAAGCGCAAGGCCCCTTCCATGTATGATGTTGGGCGCGTGGCAGGTGTCTCACAAACGACCGTCTCCTTCATCGTCAACAACGTACCCAATGTCAACATTCCGGAGGAAACGCGCGATCGCGTGTGGGCAGCTGTTGAAGAACTTGGCTGGCGACCCAATGCGATGGCCCGTGGACTAAGCCTGCAGCGCTCGCATACGATTGGGCTCATCTCGGACGAGATCGTGACCTCGTCGCATGCCGGCAAGATCATCCAGGGCACGCAGGATGCCGCGTGGGCCTACACCAAAATGCTGCTGGTGATCAACACCGACAGCAATCCCGACATCGAGCGTGTCGCGGTGGAGATGATGCTTGAGCGACAGGTCGAGGGCCTCATATACGCGACGATGTATCACCGGTCGGTGACGCTCCCAGCTGCGCTCAGGCAGGTGCCAACGGTGCTGCTGGATTGTTATGTGGAAGATCGCTCGCTGCCATCGGTGGTGCCCGACGAGGTGCAGGGCGGCCGGACGGCGACCCAGGCATTGTTACAAAAAGGCCATCGGCGAATCGGTTTCATCAATAATGTCGACCCAATTCCCGCGACCTTCGGGCGTCTGGAAGGCTACAAGCAGGCGCTTGCAGGGTATGACGTGCCGTTCGACCCAAGCCTTGTCTGCAGCGGAAAAAGTACTGCCGAGGAAGGGTATCGTTGTGCAGTCGAACTGCTGCAGTTTCCCGAGCGGCCAACAGCTCTGTTCTGCTTCAACGACACAATGGCAATGGGCGCCTATGATGCAGTCAAAGAGCTCGGCCTCACAATCCCTAACGATGTGGCGATCGTCGGTTTTGATAATCTCGAGGTGATTGCGGCGCATCTGCGCCCGCAGCTCACCACAATAGAACTGCCGCACTACGCGATGGGGCAGTGGGCAGTCCAGTACCTTTTTGACCATGCCGACGGCTCATATCTCGATCCGATCCAACAGACGATCCCGTGCCCGCTGATCGAGCGAGCCTCCCTCTAAACTAGGCACGCTGAACGCGCAAGTATGTTGTAATGCCGGTTTTTTGAATACTGATCCGCATTACCTCAAATACTGACGCTGATCGAGCGAACCTCCGTCTAAACCAGGCGCTGAACGCATAAGTATGTTGTAATGCCGGTTTTTTGAATACTGATCCGCATTACCTCAAATACTGACGCTGATCGAGCGAACCTCCGTCTAAACCAGGCGCTGAACGCATAAGTATGTTGTAATGCCGGTTTTTTGAATACTAATCCGCATTACCTCAAATACTATAAAGAAGTTCATAAACCCCACACGGAGCACCCGCCGCACCGGCTCGGATGGCAATTGGCATACTTCGTCCCACGCGAGAACGATCGCGCACGAGGAAACAAGTTGATGAGTGAACCGAATCAATCTCAACATACCAACGCATCCGGCGATGCCCCATCACGGCCAGTCATGATTTGCTTGCTAGGCAATTTCCGCCTCCTGGTGGCTGGCGAACTCATCGCGATTCATCCTGGAAGCAAAAGCGAAGCGCTCTTGTCGCTGCTGGCGCTTCGCTCGAGGCGGCGAATGCCGCGCGAGCAGCTCATCCAATCGCTCTGGCCTGAGAGCGATCCGGCCCTTGCACGCAACTCACTTCACAATTTAGTCCATCACCTCAATAAGCTGCTTGGTTCGGCGCTGCACGGCGCCGCGCCCGTGCTGTACGAGGAGGGCTATTACCGGCTCAATCTTGCAGCAGGGATTAGCATCGATGTGATCGACTTCGAGCGTCTCGTAGAAGCTGGCGACCAGCAGCTCCACGCGGGCGATGCAGCGATGGCCATGCGCTCCTATGACCGTGCCGCGCAACTGTATCGTGACGATTTACAACTCGCAACGGATGATCAGGCCGTGATGGAGCGTGAACGACTGCGAGCGCGCTATTTGACTCTGCTAGCGCAGCTGGCCGAGTATCGCTACCAGGAGGGCGCCTATAGCGCGGCGCTGATGTACCTTTGGAGGTTGCTGGAGCGCGATGCATATCGCGAGGATGCCCACCGCCTGGTGATGCGCTGCCACGTGCGTCGCGGCGAACGGGCTGCCGCGCTGCACCACTATCAGGTCTGCGTGGATATGCTGCGTACCAGGTTCGACGTCGCGCCCGAAGCTGCCACCGTCGCCTTGTTTGACCAGAGCCGTCTTGATCCCGATCAGATTTGAGCAAAACCCAAGCACAAGTTAACGCCGTTTTCGAGTCCTATCTAATGCTGAATTAAGAGGCGTACGCTAAGATACGGTAACGGTTTATGTAATACGGACCAAGGTTGGTACATCATGCCAGTGTTTCAGCTGCTAGCGAGTCAGCATACCTTATTCGCGAGGCCTTCTCATGCCACAGGCTGCAGACAACAGCACGCTGTTGGATCGTCACTACGTCACCCTGATCTTGCGTCTGACACTGAATCAGGCAGGGGATCTGATCCAGGGCAGTCTCACTGATACGACCACCGGGTTTCCGGAGCACTTTATCGGCACAACGGGTTTGCACCAGGCTGTGGAAGCTTGGCTCCAGCAGCAGCACTCCAGGAACGAACAGGAGCCGTGATGGTCCCGACACGGTCGACTTGATAACTCCTATGAACCTTTGCTGAGGCCTTATGAAAAACCCAAAACCCTCGAATCAGCGTTTACCCACTCAGCGATCAGGCAGCTTCGGCTTTCTGAGCGATGAAATTTTCACTACGCCGTATGCGGGAAAAATCTTTGAGGGCGCTCAAGATACCGCCTGGCAGCAAGGCAAGCTTTTAATTGTGGCCAATACAAAGAATGACCTCCAGCTGCAGGCGGCCGCACTCGATATGATGATGGAGCGCCAGGTCGAGGGTATCATCTACGCGACGATGTATCACCGGCCTGTGACTCCGCCCGATTTGCTGTGGCAGGTTCCGTCGGTATTGCTCGACTGTTTTGTGCCCGACCGCTCGCTGCCATCGGTTGTCCCAGACGAGCTCGCTGCGGCGCACAAAGCCACCAATGTATTACTCGAAAAAGGTCACAAACGGGTGGGCTTTCTCAACAATCGAGACCCCATCCCCGCCACCTCGGCGCGCCTGGAAGGTTATTCAGCCGCGTTGGCCGAGCACGGCATCCTCTTTGACCCGGCGCTGGTGACCGCCGATAGTTCCGACCCCGATGGCGGCCTCCGCAGCGCGCTAACAGTTATGCAGGTACCCAACCCGCCGACCGCCCTGTTTTGCTTTAATGATCGCATGGCCATGGGTGCGTATTATGCCTTGCGTGAGCTGGGCCTACGCATCCCTGAAGACGTCGCAGTGATGGGTTTCGACAACCAGGAGACAGTCGCCGCCGCTCTCAACCCCGGCCTCTCCACGATGGAATTACCCCATTATGAGATGGGCAAATGGGCATTCAACTACCTTCTGGAACGCATCAATCAGGAAGCTGATCCTCATCCCGTTCAACACATCATCGAATGTCCCTATATTGAACGGTCTTCGGTGTAAGGAGGCGCTATTGATCTGACTGGCTAAAATGACACGAAGTTGCCATGCGTGGTGCATTGGTCGATTCCTAGCAACTCAGATTCTCCCATTTCTGCTTGGTTCAGGCTACCCTGCCGGTGTGCCCGCGCCATGAAGGCCTTTTCTGCATCAGCGAGGAGCAAGAACAATGAGCAATCTATGGAGAGCTAGCAGAGTCCTCATGCTTGTCGTCACAGTGCTGGTTGTGGCCGCCTGCGGTCCAGCAGCTCAGCCCGACACGACGCAGTCCACCGCCGCCCCAGCTGCCCCAGCCGCAGGGGGGCAGCCCACCGCCGCAGCAGCCGCAGTGGCGCCGCCTGCCGCCCCAGGTAAGTATGTCGAGTCCGTCTTTCTGGCCGATCGCGTCAAGGCCGGCAAGCTGCCGCCAATCGAGCAGCGACTCCCGAAACAGCCCTTCGTCGTCGGCCCGGGCGTTCTGATCCAGGAAGAAAACATGAAGTGGGAGAACGGCAAACCTGGCGGCGATCTCAAGGTTGCGGCAACGTTCCCATCCGGCCTGGTCTATATCGGCTTCGGCGCCACCATCCTGCGATCGCCCAGCCAGACTACGCAGGCATCCCTACCCAACGTCGTCAGCGAGTTTTCACACTCGGATGACTACACCTTGTTCCACTTCAAGATTCGCGACGGGCTGAAGTGGTCTGATGGTGAGCCGGTCACTACGGAAGACGTTCGCTTCGCGTTCGAGGACATGTACGGCAATCCTGATGTTCAGAAACCATTTCCGACCGAGCTCTACACCCAGGGCAACCCCCAGCTCGACCCGGCGAAGCTGAAGGTTATCGACGACCTGACCTTTGAGCTGACGTTCAGCCAGCCGTACGGCTTCTTCGTCGCCGCCTTGAACTCCTGGATTCCCGGCTACGACTTCATGATCAAGCCGGCCCACTATCTGAAACAGTTTCATAAGAAGTACGCCAAGGAAGCCGACCTCGCCGCCAAACTGAAAGAGAACAACGAAACCGATTGGGCAAAGCTCTTGACTGACAAGGATCAGGCGCACTGGGCTATCGGCACCAAGCAAGCCCTGGGGCTGCCGGTTCTGAACGCCTGGGTTTTGACAGACTACAGCGATCAGCGCACCACCTTCGAACGAAACCCCTACTACTGGCACGTGGATTCGGCCGGCAATCAGCTGCCGTATGCTGATCGAGTCGTTGTCTCGGTGGTTGTGGACCATGCCGCGCAGACCAATGCGATTCTCGCGGGCCAGGTCAACATCGCCTCGGCTGAAGACATCGCCCTCAGCGAGATGCCGCTCTACGTGCAGAACGCCGACAAAGCCAAGATCCGCGCCTTTACCACCGGCTCATTCAACTGGCCGCTCCAGCTGTTCCTGAATCAGGACTTCCAGTACGACGACGCCAACAGCACCTGGCAGAAACTCGTCTCCGATCCAGAACACCGCTTCGGTAAAGCGCTTGCCGCAGCGATCAATCCTGACGACGTCAACAAATCTGTCTACTTCGAGCTGTTCGGTAAGCCAGTCATGTACGCCGGTGCCTACAATCCCGACACGGCGAATCAGCTGCTGGACGCGCTCGGGATGAAAAAGAGCGGCAACTATCGCAGCGGGCCCGACGGCAAGGACTTTAGCCTGCGGATCACCAATCAGAATGCGCAAGCGGACTTCACTCCGGTCCTTGAGCTGCTCAAGCAGCAGATCGAAAAGGTTGGCATCCACGTCGACATCGAGAATGTCACTTCTAATCTCTTCGATCAACGCAGGGACGCGAACGAAATAATGGCAACGATCCATTGGAATGACGGCCCTGCCTGGGCCTCTGGCATCTCGCAGGACTACGGGCCAAATGACAAGGGTGCCTGGTCGCCCGCGACCTGGCAGTACTTCACCTCCCAGGGCAAAAAGGGTCGCAAGCCCCCGGCCAACATCGAGGAGTTCTACAAGCTGCATACCGAGCGGAAGAAGTTTCCACCTGAGTCGCCGGAAGGTCAGCAAGCGTTTCAGAAGTTGATGGAGTGGTTCCAGAACAACTACGTTATGATCCCCACTGCCGGTGCGAAAGTGTCGCCGAATGTCGTGGGCGTCAACCTGCACAACGTCCCGAACGAGAACGCGCCCTTCAACCTGGACACCTATATCAACGCCGAAGGCGTGTGGATCGGCCAGTAGGAAGCACGGGTCGATATCGAGTCATCTCTGGGTGGCCTCGCCGACCGGCCACCCAGGGCCTGACTTCGGGAGGGTACTATGGGCGCGTTCATTGTACGGCGAGTGCTGATGCTGATACCGTTTCTGTTCCTGGTATCAGCCCTTTCCTTTGTGGTTATCCAATTGCCCCCTGGCAGCTTTGTCGACACCTATAAGCGCAACCTCGAAGCCCAGGGCGGCGTCGTCAACCAGGCGCAACTCCAGGCGCTTGAGGTGCGCTACGGCCTGGACAAGCCGCTGCTGGTTCAGTATGGCATCTGGATCTCGAACATTATCTTCCGCGGCGATTTCGGCAACTCATTCACCTACCAACGGCCGGTCATCGATATTCTGAAGGAGCGCCTTCCCCGAACCGTCATCATATCGCTGGTCTCGATCGTTCTTACGTGGATCATCGCTATTCCGCTGGGCATTATTGCTGCGCTCAAAAAAAATTCGGTCTGGGATTATGTTCTGACGTTCCTCAGCTTTATCGGACTTTCTTTACCAGCCTTCCTGTTGGCCATCCTGCTCATGTATGTCGTCTTCGCCAACACCGGGTGGCTTGTAACCGGGCTCTATTCGCCGGAGTTCCAGGATGCGCCCTGGTCGCTGGCCAAGTTTGCCGACTTACTGAAGAATGTCTGGCTACCGTTGGTGGTTCTGGCTGTGACCGGCGCGGCCGGAACCATCCGTGTCCTGCGCGCCACACTTCTGGATGAACTCCAGAAACCGTATGTCATCACCGCGCGAGCAAAAGGGCTGCCAGAGTGGCGGGTGATCCTCAAATACCCGGTGCGCCTCGCGATCAATCCCATGATCAGCACGATCGGCTGGCTGCTTCCCGCCGTGGTCGGCGGCGAGCTGGTCGTCTCCAAGGTCTTGAACCTCCCGACCGTGGGACCGATCATTCTCGCAGCCACATTGGCACAAGATATGTACCTGGCCGGTGCGTTCGTGCTGCTCCTTAGCATGCTCACCCTGGTTGGCACATTGCTCTCCGACATTCTGCTGGCCTGGCTCGACCCGCGGATCCGCTATTGATGCGCATCACACGCACGATGAGGTAAACCTATGGCAACAGCAGATCGTCCGAATATACCGATCGGTGATGCGTCGCCCAATTACGTCGATCGTCGATCGAAGGAGTTGCTGAAACGCTATCGCGGCACCAGAGAGCGCCGGCAGAAGAAAGCCGAGCAGCTGGCCGAGGCATCGCAGTATCAGTTGATGCTCGCGCAGTTCAAAAAGCACCGCATCGCTTGGGTGTGTCTATACTTGCTCGCGCTCCTGTATATCATATCCATTTTTGCTCCCTTTGTGGCGCCCTATGACAAACTGCAGCGCTTTGAGGAATTTTCCTATGCGAAGCCATCGCAGGTGCGGCTCGTCGACGCCGACGGCAACTGGCATCTGCCCTTCATCTACGGGCGTACGAGGCAACTGGACAAGAAGACCTTCACGTATACGTTTACGGAAGATCCGTCGAAGCGCTACCCGATCCACGTATTTGCAACGGGCGAGCCGTACCAATTGCTCGGCGTGATCCCTACGAACCGGCATCTGCTTGGCGTAGAGGGTGACCAGCCCTTCTTTTTGCTCGGCTCCGACAAGCTTGGGCGCGATCTGTTTTCGCGGATCATCCACGCCTCGCGTGTGTCGCTCTTCATTGGTTTTGCCGGCGTGATCATCAGCTTCGTGCTCGGAATCCTACTGGGCGGGATTTCCGGCTATTACGGCGGCCTGGTCGATACGGTCATTCAGCGGATCATCGAGTTCCTCATGAGCATCCCCCAGATACCGCTCTGGATGGCATTATCGGCCGCGATCCCGCGCGAATGGACCGGGATCCAGAAGTTCCTCGCCATCACCATCGTTCTGTCATTCGTCGGCTGGACCGGCCTCGCGCGGGTGGTGCGGGGGAAGCTTATCTCGCTGCGCGAGGAGGACTACGTTATGGCGGCGCATATCTCGTCGGCCAAACCGATGCAAATCATCGTGCGCCATCTCTTGCCGGGGGTCACAAGTTTCCTGGTGGTATCGATCACGCTCGCGATTCCCGGCATGATCCTGGGCGAGACCACGTTGAGCTTTCTTGGTCTAGGCATCACCGCGCCCGATGTGAGCTGGGGCTCATTGCTGCAAGATGCGCAAGACGTCAACGTCATCGCCAACTATCCCTGGCTGCTCGCGCCGGTTGGCTTCATTATGCTGGCGGTGGTCCTGTTCAACTTCGTCGGCGATGGCCTGCGCGACGCCGCAGACCCGTACTCGCGCTAGTACATAAGGGTACGCACCCATGAATCAACTAGAAATCCGCGACTTGAAAACCTACTTCTTCCTCGATGAAGGCATCTTGAAGGCAGTAGACGGCGTGAACCTCACCATCGGGGATCGCGAGACGATCGGCATTATCGGCGAGTCGGGCTGCGGGAAGAGTGTGATGTCCAAGTCGATCATGCGCCTGGTGACCAAGCCCGGCGAGATCGTCAAGGGCACGGCGCTGTTGAACCGTAAGGACGGCAGCCAGGTGGATATCTTCGCCCTGGAGCCGGACGCGCCGGAGCTGCGCTCCATCCGCGGGAATGAAATCGCTATGATCTTTCAGGAGCCAATGACCGCCTTTTCGCCCGTCTACACCATCGGCAATCAGATTAGCGAGATGGTCGCGCTGCACACCGGTCTCGATCGCACGAAAACACGCGATCGCGTGGTCGGGCTGCTCAACCGGGTGGGCATCTCCAACCCGAGCCAGCGCTACGATCAATACCCACACGAGCTCTCCGGCGGCATGCGCCAGCGTGCCATGATCGCCCTGGCCCTCAGCTGCAACCCCAAAATCATCCTGGCGGATGAGCCGACCACCGCGCTCGATGTGACTATCCAGGCGCAGATCCTTGACCTTTTGAAAGAGCTTCAGCGTGAAGAGGGCATGTCGATTGTCTATGTCACCCACAATATGGCGGTGGTCGCTGAAACGGTCGACCGCGTCTACGTGATGTATCTTGGCCAGGTGGTGGAAAGCACCACCACACAGCAGCTGTTCGCCGACCCGCTGCACCCCTACACACAAAAGCTGCTGCGCTCCATTCCCAAGCCTGGCGAGCGGGTTGAACGGCTCGAGGTGATCAGTGGGACTGTGCCAGCCCCGATTGATCTGCCCAGGCAGTGTGGATTTGTATCGCGCTGCCCATTCGCGATGCCTGGACTGTGCGATACAAAAATGCCAGCGCTTTACGAAAAAGAGGCAGGGCACCTGGTGCGATGCTTCCTGTACAGCGAAGAAACGGAGCCAGAAGATGAGTGGACAAACATCTAATCCAACCACGGACCAGCGAATTCTTGCTGTGCAGGGCTTAAGAAAGTTCTTCCCGATCACACAGGGTTTGATGCGGCGCGTGACAGGCCACGTCCGCGCCGTAGACGATGTGAATCTGCATGTCAACGCGGGTGAGACGCTGTCGATTGTGGGCGAATCCGGCTCAGGCAAGACGACCCTGGGCCGGATGATTGTGCGTGCAATTGAACCCACCCAGGGCGAGATCATGCTGAAGACAGACGACTCCACGTGGGTCGATCTCGCTCAACTGCAGGGAAAAGAGCTACGAGCGGTCAGGCGGCACTTCCATATGATCTTCCAAGACCCCAGCGCGTCGTTGAATCCGCGTATGCGGGTTCGTGATATTGTGTTGGAGCCGCTGCTCTATAACAACATAGCGAAAGGGGATGCCGCGCTGGAGCTGGTTCGCAACACGCTCAAGCTCGTCGGTCTCCAGGAGCAACACATGAACCGCTACCCGCACGCCTTTAGTGGCGGTCAGCGGCAGCGGATCGGGATCGCGCGGTCGTTGGTATGCCATCCTGAACTGATCGTTTGTGATGAGTCGGTCTCGGCGCTGGATGTGTCGATTCAGGCGCAAATCCTCAACCTGCTCAAGGATCTGCAGAAAGGCGCCGGCGGCATCGGCCTGTCCTACATCTTTATCGCGCACGACCTGGCTGTGGTGGAGCATATTTCGGATCGAGTCGGGGTTATGTATGTGGGGAAGATCGTCGAGTTGGCCAAGTCAGAAGAAGTGTTCAGCCATCCGCGCCACCCCTATACTGAAGCACTGCTATCGTCAGTTCCCCTGCCGGACCCGACCCGCAAGTCAAAGCGCATGATCCTGGAAGGCGAAGTGGCCAACCCTGCCAATCCTCCGAGCGGTTGTTATTTCCACCCGCGCTGCCCGTATGCGACCGAACTATGCAAAAAAGAAACGCCAGTGTGGCGTGAAATCTCGCCGGAGCATTTTGTCCTTTGCCATCATGCCGATCAACTTCAACTGAAGGGGATGGTGTAGGTGCGGATTCAAACTGCCGATTCGACATCAAACGACGGTGCTATCGCGATCCTGCGTGAGTCGTGAACTGGAATTGAGGCCTTAGCCGGAGCGGTTTCCCAACCAACCGCCTGAAGACTCGACTCCATGTTACAAATCACGCAGGATCGTTTTCTTTTTGATGAAACGCTGATTCATTTTCAGGAGGAACCTCAGCATCTGATTGGAGGGAGTCAGCAAGTATAGTGGAGACAAATATGGAGACGAACCAGCTGCAGCCTATAACGACCGATCCACAGCGTCCGCGCTACCATTTCCTGCCGCCAGCCAACTGGCTGAATGATCCAAATGGGCTGATCCAGTGGAATGGCGCATATCACCTGTTCTACCAGTACAACCCGAATGGACCGTTCCATGGGACGATTCACTGGGGCCACGCCATGAGCGCCGACCTCATCCACTGGGAACACTTGCCCATCGCGCTCGCGCCCGAGCCGGGCACACCCGATGAAGACGGCTGCTGGTCGGGCTGTGCGGTGGACGACAACGGCGTGCCGACGCTGATCTATAGTGGGAACCGCAAGGGCGCACAGCGCGCGTGCTTGGCGACCAGCACCGATGGTCTGTTGACCTGGCAGAAGCATGCTGGTAACCCGGTGATCGCCCAGCCACCGGACTTGCACCTAGTCGCTTACCGCGACCACTCGGTTTGGCACGAAGATGGCGTATGGTATCAGCTGATCGGCACGGGGATTGAGGGTCAGGGCGGCACGGCACTGCTCTATCGGTCGGCCGACCTACGAGAGTGGGAATATCTACATCCACTGTTTATCGGCGATCAGCATCGCTTCACGCCGATCTGGACTGGGTCGATGTGGGAGTGCCCAGACTTCTTCCCGCTAGAGGGCCAGCATGTGCTGAATATCTCAGTCTGGGACAAGGATCACCTGCACTACAGCGCCACAATGGTTGGGAACTACCGCGACCATCACTTTATCCCTGAGGTCGAGCACAAGCTGGATTATGGCGATCGATACTTCTACGCGCCGCAGTCGTTCACCGACGCGCAGGGTCGCCGGATCATCTTTGGCTGGGTCCAGGAGGGCCGTGGCGTCGAGGCACAGATGGCGAGTGGCTGGTCAGGAGTGATGTCGTTGCCGCGCGTCCTGTCACTTGGGCCTGATGGGCATGTTTGCATGCAGCCAGCGCCAGAGTTAGTGGTGCTACGCGGCGCACAGACATACTGCGCGGCGATAGCCGTGCCGGCCGACCAGCTCGTTGTGGTACCGGACGTCAGCGGCGACACGCTGGAGCTGGTTGTCGAGCTAGCTCCAGCACATGATAGCCTCTGCGGCATCACGGTGCGCTGCTCCCCTGATGAATCGGAGCACACGCGGATAGCCTACGATGCCACACTGCATCAGTTGATCGTCGATCGTACCCACGCAAGTCTGGATCCAACGACTGATCGCAATCTGCACGTCGCGCCGCTGACGCTTGGCCCGGATGAACCGCTGCGGCTGCACGTCTTCCTCGACCGATCGGTGCTGGAAGTATTTGCCAACCAGCGCGTCAGCATCACCAGCCGGATCTACCCGACGCGGTCCGATAGCCTGGGCGTGGCGCTGCTAGCCGAGCGCGGTGACGCCCGACTGCTCAGCCTTGATGCCTGGCAGATTCGGTGAGTAGGCGAGTACCACCTATTCTACCAACACAAACCAGATGCCATTGTCTGAGGGCCGATGCACTGGGGTCACGCGATCAGCCGCGACCTGATCCACTGGTCGTCCTGGCGGCCGGGCAGAACGTGACCGCGACCCCGTATTGGGCCGAAGCGCAGCGCCGGCAGGCCGCGCTCAGCCCCCACGGCTGGCTGATCGTTGCCGTGGGCAGCGATCACTATATTCACTACGAGCAGCCGACGCTGGTGGTCAATGCGGTGCGACAGGTGATCGAGGATGTACGAAGCCGCTAATCCGATTGTGATATGATCATCCGTGCCGGTCACCCTGGGTGTGAGACGTATCAACGAAAGATACGACTTCAGTTTCAGAAGCATGTGCCCGACTCACCACAACGTCAATCGACGGGCGCACGTTTGGGAATATCCCCTTGCTTTCTGCATATCGGGCACAATCAACCTTGTCGCCCTTCTCCACCTCAACGTAAGTCGTAAACGATCAATAGCGCACAGTATTGTGCGTGAGGTCAGCAGGGCGCCGCCGCGCTGTGACATCCACCGTCTCAGCAGCGGGTGGACGCCGCCCCAGCCAACGCGAGCCGCCATCCGGTCAGGCGCGGTCGCCCAGCGATCGCGGCGGGGCACGGCTGGCCACCGCATCGGCGTGCGTGGCGGCGCGCGTGGTACGCTGCGGCGGCCGGTCCAACCGATCCAGGATCGCGCGTGTTGGATGGGTGGGAACGGACACACCCGCACCCGCTGTGGCTGCACCCGGTGTGATTGGCGTGGCGCCGGCTGCTGGCGGGCTGTCTGCGCTGTTCGACTCCCCCACGGTCTCCAGCCCCGCCGCCGGGTGGTGTGTTTCTTCCGCGCCACCGCGCGGCGCTGGCTCCGGCTCGGACGCAAGGGCGGCTGGAATTGCCGCCGCTGGAGCGGCCACTGGGCACGGCACGTCCGAGCCCGCTTCGGGCAGGGTCGTCGCCGCACAACCCGTCTCACTGCCTTGTGCGTTCACGTCCCAGGTCGCCGGCGAGAGAATCACGAAGCTGCGCTGCCGGTCAGCACTGATCTCCCGCCGAATCGTCCCGGCGGCGATCAACTCGCCCTCGCGGCGCTGGATCGTGTCGGTGCTCACGCGAAGATGCCGCGCGACCTCACTCCGCGTCCACTCCAGCACAATCCCACGTGGACCACAGTCGGCATATTGGTGGTAGACGTCCAGCAGCTCCTCGGCGGTGATCGTGATCGGCCGGCCGCCACGTGCCGGCGCCGCGCCAGTTGATTCGCGGTCACACGGGTTGCCGCTGCTGTGTGGCCGGCCGGCGTGTACTTGGCTAGCAGCCGGTCGACGTCGCCGCGAAAGATCGCGTCCCCACGCCCGCTGTCGAGCAGATCGGCGAAGTGCGTCGCCAGCGCGCGGATCTCGTCGTCGGGATAGCGCGCGCGCACGAGCTGGCACACGAAGATCGCCCGCCGCGCGCTACGACTGTCGTCATGGAAGCCGTGGCAGTCCAGGCCGACGGGCGCATCGGCGAGCAACTGGCCGAGCTGCGCGTTGGCGTTGACAAGCGCCTGGAAGCGCGGGCTCGCCGCCAATGTCGCGCCGTTCGGGAGCATGCGCCAGTCGCCGGCAGACCCCGCAGGCGGCGTGGATGGCTGCGCGCGAGGGAACTGGGCACACAGATCGTCAACGCAGACCGGCGCTGCAGCTGGTCGCGCGCTGCGCACCTGCACTCGCGTCGCGCAACGCGCGCTGCAGCGCGCTGCGCTCCTTGGCGTCGAGCGGCTGGTCGAGCGGCAGCCAGGACTGGTAGTTGCCCGGACTGCTCTCGACCAGCTCGGCGCCCTCGATCGCCACGTCGTCCAGCCACAGCCAGGCGCAGGGCAAAGCGGTCGCGTAGCCGCGCGTCCGCTCGGCGAATAGGCACGGCGTGACATACAGATTGTGCCCGCACTCGGCCAGGGTCTGTGCGCACTGGACCGCCGCCGTGAGCTGGCGCGGCAGCTCAAACCAGGTTTCGCGCAGCGGTTCCATCCGCGGGTCGCTGTCGATCCAGCCCAGACACAGCCAGCCGGCTTGACCGGCAAAACGGGCGGTCAGAAAGGCGCGGATGTCGCTCGCGGGTGGTGCGTGTGTTCGTTCCATGGTCATCAGCATTTCCTTTCGGATATGCGGCGCGCGTGCAGCCGCGCGTCGACATCCACCAGGCGGGCGCGAGCTGCTGTCAACCGCCAGACGACGCACGCGCTCAATCACGCACGGGTCGGGTTGACGGCGGCCGCCCGTCTGGTACGCTGACCAGCAGACGCGGCCACGCGGCGCCGCACAGCGGGGACGGGACGGGAGGCGACCAACGGCGTGGCTCGGCTGTCTTCATCCATCGCTACGCGCAAGCAGGTCGGCCCATGCCGACGCGGCAGCGCCGGCCATACGATCGTGCGCCGCACCAACGTTAGCCGCATCTGGCTCCTCCGCATCATCTCCAGCGGCACTTGTGCCTGGCAGCCAGAGCAGCGTGGCCAGCGACTCCCCCCGCCGCAGCAGATAGCGCCCGCGCAGCAGGTCGTAGATGTGCTGCTGGAGCTCGACCCCGCGCCGCTCGGCTTCCTGCGTCAGCTCCTCCAGGAGTGGGTCATCCGTGACCATCCGCAACTCAATACGGCGAATCGGAGCCGAGCGGCGCGGGCGTCGCATGCCGGCGCGCCTAGGCGCGCAGCCGCGCCCAGGCGCGCTCGGGCAGCTGGCCGCCGATCGCCAGATACCCCTGGGCGTTGGCATGCTCGGCCTGTTTCGGCACCTCGAGGTGTGGGATCAGACCGCGCAGGGTGGGGGCAAAATAATACGCGCCGCCGCCGATCAGCAGCACCCGCGCGGCCTCGGCCGCGACCTTGCCCTGCTCGGACGAGCGCCAGACCCGGCTGACCTGGCTGCGGATGTCGCTCCCCACCTCGCGCACCGCGCGCGCAAGCATGTCCTGGAGCTGAACCGGCTGCCCGTCGACAAAGATCGGCGGGTGTGGCTGCCCAGCGGCGTACGCTCGCAAACTCGCACACGCGGATGCGCGTGAGCTGCGCCAGGTTGCCGGCGCCGATGTCGGATGGGATCGTCAGCACGCGCGGTTTGCCGCCGAGCGCAATCACTCCGGTGGCTTCGCTGTTGCCAGGATCGAGCCCAATGACGATCGGGTCAGGCATAGCCAAGCGATCCTTTCGTTGGGAACAATTGACAGAACACGTGCTCGCAGCCGCTGCTGGCTTTTTGCAGGGAACACGACAGGGGCGGACAGCAGTGGCAAAGCCGATCGCGGACGCCAGGGACGATGAGCGAGGGATGCTTGGTGAGCGCATCGATTGCGCTTGGCTGGTGTCCTGGGCATGGTCGTGTCCCTCCACCTGAGAAGGTAACGTTGCGGAGAGGGTGTCAACTTTTACGTAAAGAGATGTGTCGCGATTGTGAAGACGACAAGGGCATTCAGACGCGGCTCGTCCGGAGATCCAGCTGGGTGTGTGGGCCTTCACGGTGACCTGTCGCGCATCCCAGGTCATCGCAGGTGGGGAGCGCCAGTCGTGGGCGTCGGTGGCGAACGCTGATGCGCTGGAGCGAGCGGGAGCGTTGGCGATCGGCGCAGAACGGGAGGCACAGCGGGCGGTGGTGCAAAACCGATCTTGGCGCGCCTGCCAATCGGCAATCATAGGCGTCGTGTGGCCATGCTGACCAGGGGCAACGGTGACAGCCAGCGCAAGCACGTCAGTACGCCGTAGAGATTGCGCATGTGCGTGGGCGTGACCACGCTCACGCGATGGGGCGGCAATGCAGGGTGTGCGAAAACGGACACACGCGTGCATTGGTCGCCCCTTGGAAGCCCAGCTTAGGAGCAGTGGACGTGGCGATCGCTGGCAGATACGACGCGCAAGTCGGAGGTCAACTTCTGCCATTTCATTCACGACCGGGTGACCGGCGTCAACCAGTTGCCAGCGCTCGCGGATATCATCGACGAACGTGCACAGGAGTTGAACTTGGGTGGTCATGGCAGCTTCATAACGCTTGCCCTGCTTTGTTGAGCTGATACCTTATTTCAGCCCGAAAGCTACCCCGTGCAGCCCACGCGCCAGCTCAAGGAACTCCTCATAGGTTGAATCCCATTTCCATCCGGGGATCCGGCAGATCATCCGGCTAAAGATCGGGTGGTGCTTGCGATATGCGAGAAATGCCGTGGTAATCTCTTCCGGCGATAGGGTACGCTGCACCGGGGCATACCGGACAAACCCACTCTCGACTTGCAGGGCGGGTGAGGCCTGGATGTTGTAGTACCAGTCGCTTCCCTTCCAGGCGGAAACGGCGTAGATCGCTTTGGTTTGCTCGTCGAACCGCAAGACCGCCAGAACCGTCCTGCGCACCTGTCCGCTGCGACGGCCAACATGGGTGATCTGCATGAAGCGCTTGCCCAACACCCAGCCCAGGCGAAGCCGATAGAGGAAGAGTGGCAGCTTGAAGAGCGGGATCATGAATGAAGGCGCTTTTTCGTTCTGTTTGCCGGGCTTGGGTTGTGGCGGATCATGTGCTGATGGGTTTTGTTGTGACATCGCATCGCTTCTTTCTACAACTAGACCTGGTTCTGGCGAACGATACAGTTTGGAGTGGGGGTGTGGGGGCGGGTTTCGCCCCCACACACCTACCGGGGAGGTTTGGAGGGGCCGAAGGCTCCTCCGAACCTCCCTAACGGTAAAGCGCATGGCTGCCAAGCGAAACCTTCGTGGGCAAGGGGCGTGGGTCGGGGCTGCGTCCCGCTCCTACACCCCTCACCAAATCTTAGTAGTGCGGCGGAAGCTGTATGACGGTCGCCGACCCGCGCAAGACGCCGGCAATGTGCATTACAATGTGGCTGAAGATAGCAGTAATCGGGTTATTGGTCAGCAGGTAGCCGAGGGTCATGACTCCGTTGCCGACCGATGGCCCGAACACGCCCCCTTGCGCGCGATATTCAGGGTAGCCCAGGTGGTAGCAGACAGTGACGAGTAGGCTGGCGATGAAGGCGATCGCGCCGACGGCGATCTTCCCAGGCCAGTGGTTGGTCCATCCCAAGATTGAGAACGCCTGCCAGGTAGCCAGTACCGGCAGCACCGAGAGTAGCAGCGCATCGATCAAGCCGTAGACAACCCCGCTCCAGAGCAGGTCAAACGCCAAGGGGAGCCCAGTGGCCCGCGCCGAGGCCGGCTGCGAGAAGATGTTGCTGACCAAAAACGCCCCCACTAGCACCGCCCCCATGACCCCCCAGCCCCAGTTGTGGCTGAACAGCTCTGTCAGCGATAGCCCGCTCCAGCGCAGGAAGGCATACAGAAAGAGGCTAACCAGCGCCACATACGGGATCAGGTAAATGCTGCGTGGTAGGTGGAGCAGCCCCGCGCAGATCTCGGCGATTGCGAAGCCGAGAAGAGCGGCTGCGGCCATCCACAGCAGGTAGCCCCACCATGCTCTTTGGACCAGCGGTTCTGCGCTCCCTGAGGCAAACGCAGAATGAATAGCCGTGCTCATATTCTTTTCTCCTTAGAAAACCAGCACAGTGCCGGGATTCGAGGACACGCCGCGCCCGCACCAAAGCCCCACCCCAAGGGAGCGCATTGGTTTTTTGCACGTCTTGGAGCCGCTGCCCCACCGAGCTGCTCGCAGGCGGCACTACCGTATGCTTCTACCCTTGCTGTGGAGCTGGATCCTGATATCAAAGTATAGATCGGGGAGGACAGGAGCTGCGGAAAGATTTGTATCAGGCATAAAGAGGTATTTTAACGGGTGGTGTCCGCCCACTACTCAGTCTATCACTCAGTCGGCGCCGCCAACGCGAGGGGCAGGGAATGCTTTGGCCCAGCCTATCCCTGCGGCAAGTATCTTGCTCGACTAAGGTAAGGTGGTTCGGATATGGTCATGTTCCTTTATGCCAGCCGCTGCTGCACGTATGATGCGTCCAGCACGACCAAGGTTACCGCGAGTGGCTCGTGCGACATACACTCAGCGCGCCGGCCGCACCCCAACCTGTACGCTGCTGTGCTATCATGCCGCGCAGTGGCGCCCAGCCTATGCTGGGTTCGATCGCGGGGAGTGCGGCAATGCCAACCATCCTGGTGGTCGAGGACGAGCAGCACCTGCGCGCAACGCTCGCCTATAATCTGCGCAAGGCCGGCTACGCCGTCGAGACCGCCGCGACCGGATCAGCTGCTCTGGCAGCCTTCCACGCCGGGGCGCCTGACCTGCTGCTGCTCGACGTCATGCTGCCCGAGATTGACGGCTTCGAGATCTGCCGCCGCATCCGCCAGACCTCCAGCGTGCCCATTCTCATGCTGACGACACCCGCGACCGGGCGCTCGCTCCGCGCGGTGATCACGACACTGCCGGCGGCGGACGAGCAGCCGGCGCTGGTCGTGCTGCAGGATCTGACCGAGCTGCGGCGTGCCGAGTGGGCGCGCCGCGCGTTCCTGGCCAATATCTCGCACGACCTGCGCACGCCGCTGGCCTCGCTGCAGGCGATGATCGAGACGCTGCAGGATGGCGCGATTGACGATCGCCCGGACGCGCTGGACTTTCTGGCGCGCATGGACGCTGAGGTGCACAGCCTCAACCGCCTGGTGGCGGAGTTTCTCGAGCTCTCGCGGATCGAGACCGGCGAGCTGGAACTGCACCTGGCGCCGACAAACCTGCGCGCGCTGCTGCTTGAGGTGGTCGCACGCATGGCCGCGCAGTCCAGGCAGCGCGGCGTCATCCTGGAGCCGCGTCTGCCGGAGAGACTGCCGACGCTGGCGATCGACGGCGAGCGGATCGCGCAGGTGCTGCTGAACCTGCTCCAGAACGCGCTCGCGTTTACCCCAGCTGGCGGCACCATCACGCTCAGCGCGGTGGTGGAAGAGGACCAGGTGGTGGTGACGGTGCGTGATACCGGGGTTGGGATCGCGGCGGAGGATCTGGCGCATATCTTCGAGCGCTTCTACAAAGGCGACCGTGCGCGTAGCGGCGGCGGCACCGGGCTGGGCCTGGCGATCGCCAAGCACCTGGTCGAGCGCCACGGCGGCCAGATCGCGGCTGCGAGCGAGCACGGGCAGGGGACGACCATCACGATCGCCCTACCGCGGTCGGCGCCCGCCCGAGCGCGCACGTGTTGAAGGACCAGTCTCGTTGTGCGCGCACAGCGTGGTGCGGCCTTACTTGCTCATTGCGTCATGACCGTGATCGGACAGCTGCGCGCCGAACCACTGATGCACAGCCGTGATCAGCTGCGGGTCGTCAGTCGTGTAGATCAGCCTGGCGCCAGCTGGCAGTGTCGCGTACTCCACGCGCACCTGCGCCGCGCCTGCCTCGAGAGCTTTGAGGCCCGGCATATCTGCACCGTGCAGACTCGCCGGGTCGGAGAAGTCGCCGGCTCGAAACTGCATAGCCTCGTGCTGGAGGTGCTGTTGAATGAGCGCAATCTGTGTGCTATCGCCGGGGTCTTTGGCCGTGACTTCCTGGATGCCGCCAGTCGGGGTCATGGTAAAGGTGTGCGTCGTGGCGTCGAGATCGAAGGGCATGATCTGCGCGCCCGCCGCGTGGATCTGCGCTTGCCGGTTGGGCGTAAGCGATGGCAGCCAGCCAAGGACATAGAGCACCGCGAGCGTGGCTAGCAGCGCCACGGCAGCGATCAGCGCGACCACGATGACCAGCGGCTTGGCGGATCGTGTCATTCCTCGGTTACTGCTGTTCATTGGATGCCTCCGTCAACAGGCGTAGCGCTTCGAGCACCAGTGGATGATGCTCGGCCGGGATGGCGTCAAGCAGCCGCGCGAACTTGACCCGCCGCGCTTCCACGAGCTGGGCCGCCGCCTGCTGGCCGGCTACGGTCAGCCGGAGTTCGAGCACTCGCGCATCATGCGCATTACGTGCGCGCGTAATCCACCCCCGCTGCTCGAGCAGGCCGACCAACCGGCTGATCGTGCTCTTTTCGAGGCGCAATCGTTGAGCCAGGCTGCGCTGCGAAAGCGGCGCGGCGCGACTCAATTCCAGTAGCGCGTGTGCCTCGGCAACCGCGATAGCCTCACCACAGGGCGTTTGCTCCGGCCGGTGCAGCCCAAACGCCCGAATGAATGCGGTGATCTGCTCCTGGAATACATCCTCGCTTGGCAATCGTTGCAACATTATGGTTCGATCATACAACTAATTCCGTTCGATTATACAACCTTTTTCCCCAACGTCAAGCGTGTACCCAACCCAGAGGTTTCGCTGTTAACCTCGCGTTGGATGCCCGTTAACCTGGCGTTAAACTGCGCGCTGTAGCTTGAGAGCAGGTGGTCTGGTGGCTCGCCACAATGACTCTGCCAGTTGTGGGTCTGGGGGCGCCAGGTGCCCTTTGGGTGTCGCCTGCAGGCCTCGTCATCGGTGGAGCATTGGAGCGGGAGAGGACACGCGCGTGGTCGAGATCCTGACTTCGTGGTGGCGCTGATCGTCGGCGTGCTCGGCAGCATGCTCGGCATCGGCGGGGGCGTGCTGCTGATCCCGCTGCTCACTGGCCTGTTCGGCGTGCCGATCAAGACCGCGATCGGCGCCAGCATCGTCAGCGTGATTGCCACTTCCTCGGCCGCCGGCGCCGTCTATGTCGGCCGTGGCCTTAGCCACACCCGGCTCGCCATGGTGCTGGAGATCGCCACGCCGCTCGGCGCGCTGGCCGGCGGCATCACTGCCGTGCTGCTCAGCCCGAACCTGCTGGAAGTGCTCTTCGCCATGGTCCTGGTTTACGTCGTCTACAGCATGCGCCGGCTGCCAACAGAAGGTCAGGCTGGCGCACCGACCGGTGTGCTCGACACCAGCTATGTCGACTCGGCCAGCGGCGCGACGGTGACCTACGGCGTGCGAAATCTGCCTGCGGGGATGGGGGCGAGCTTCCTGGCCGGCAACGTCTCGGGGCTGCTTGGCATCGGCGGCGGCATTATCAAGGTGCCGATCATGACCCTGGTGATGGGCATGCCGCTGCGCGCCGCGATCGGTACGAGCAACTTCATGATCGGCGTCACCGCTGCCACCAGCGCGGTGATCTACTACCAACGCGGCTTCCTCGACCCGAACATCGCCATTCCGACCGCGCTCGGCGTGCTGGTCGGCGCGCAGATCGGCACGCGCATCGGCGGGAAGGTGCGCAGCCATAGCCTGAAGCTGGTCTTCCAGGGGCTGCTGCTGGTCTTCGCCGTTCAGATGCTCTACCAGGCGGCGATACGATGAGCGCGCAGCGCAAACGTGTTCCCGATGCAGGCGACCCACCGCGCGCCCTGATCGCACCGGCACCGAGGGCCAGGACGCTGCCGGATGGCGACAAAGACTCGCCCGCAACACAGGCTGCCGCGCCACCGCCTGCGAGCAACGCGGGAGTGGTCATCGTCCTGGTGCCGGAGGGCGCGGGCCAGCCCAAAGCCGCCACGCCCCCCCGTTCACCGACCGCAGCCCAGCGCGGTGCCGTGCACGTGGCCCCCAATCTCCACGCGCTGGTGACGGCGGCGCCGCTGGCAGCACCACAGGAGACGCAGGCCGCCAAAGAGCGCCACGACCTGAACGAGGTCGTGCACGGCGTGCTGATCGTTGGCCTGGTCATCAGCACTGCCCTCATGTTGATCGGTGTCGGACTAGCTCTGTTCTACCAGCGCGACCTGCCGACCGTCGTGCCCGACATTGATGATGTCGTCGGCCGTGTGTTGGCGCTACGCCCGTCCGGCTTTCTCGCGCTCGGCCTGCTGGTGCTAATCGCCACCCCGATCCTACGCGTGGTCGGATCGATCGGGGCGTTTCTGTACGAGCGCGACTGGCGCTTCGCCGGCGTGACCACGCTGGTGCTGGCGGTCTTGATCGTCAGCCTGTTGTTGGGCCGCGGTTAGCGCGCCGCGGAAGAGGAGAGCCTATGGACGGCGAGATCTTCCTGCAGCGCGAGGTGCGGGCGCTGTACGCGATTGCCGAGGCGATCAACGCCAGCCCAAGCCTGGGCGACCTGCTGACGATTATGCTCGAGCGCACGGTCGTCGAGCTGGGCTACAAGGCGGCCGCGTTGCGCCTCTTGGACGAAGAGCGCCAGACGTTGGAGCTCAAGGCCGCCTATGGCCTGAGCGCGACGTACCTGCAGAAGGGCGCGGTCGAGGTCGCCAAGAGCGGCATCGACCAGACTGTGCTGGCCGGCAAGCCGGTAGGCATCAGCGACATCCAGCACGACCCGAGCTTCCAGTATGCCCAGGCCGCCGTGGCCGAGGGCCTGGCCAGTGTACTGGCGGCGCCGCTCACGGTGCGGAAGCGCGTGCTGGGCGTGCTGCGCGTCTACACCGCCGAGCCGCACACGTTCAGCCCGGAAGAGCAAGCGTTCTTGACCGTCGTCGCCAATCTGGGCGCGCAGGCGATGGAGCGCACGCGGCTCTACGAGGCCTTCCGCGCGATCGCCCAGCACGTCAACTCCAGCCTCGACCTGAAAGATGTGCTGACCACACTGCTACTCGAATCGGTCGAGCAGTTGAACGTCAAGGCCGGTTCGATCCGGCTGCTCGGCCCGCAACGAGCGACGCTGCACCTGGCGGCGGCCTATGGCCTGAGCCCGAGCTATCTCGAAAAAGGGGTGGTCGCGGTCGCGCAGAGCCCGATCGACCAGCAGGTGCTGGACGGCCTGCAGCCGATCGCGATCACCGAGGTGTCGCAGGCGACCGGGCTGCAGTACCCGGCGGAGGCACAGCGCGAGGGCATTCGCTCGCTGCTGGTGCTGCCGCTCAGCGTCCACGACACCGCGCTTGGCGTGCTGCGGCTGTACTCGGCACAGGTGCGGCGCTTCAGCACGGAGGAGATCGCCTTCGCCAGCACGGTGGCGGATCTCGGCGCAGTGGCGATCGAGAACGCCAGGCTGCACACGGCGCTGCAGGCGCGACTGGAGGCACTCAAGGAGGACTCGAACGGCTGGTTCCGCTTCCTGGCGCTGAGCTAACCGACCTGGAGCAGATCGTGACACTCGACGTGCGACAATCAAATCGGCGACGGCGGAGCCACTGGTGGCGCGCGCTGTCCAGCTGGCAGCGAATGGCAGTGGCGGTGGTCGTGCTCGGCGCGCTCGTGATCGGCGCCGCGCTGATCTATTTCGAGCCGGGTACGCGCACCCTGCGCTCGTCCGGCGCGCCCGGCGCGAGCATCACCGCGACGGCTGTGCCGTTCTACCCGCCGGGCATGCGCTACTACTACCGGCGCAGCCAGTGGCAGCCGCTCGATCAACAAGCGCCTGTCCAGCCATAGCGGTACACTAGCCATGCGACCACCAACCGGACCGACCATCATCGACCATCTCTTCGGGCTGCCCTTCCTGACGGTGCGCTGGTACGGCGTGCTGATCGTGACCGGCGCGATCCTGGCCGGCGTGCTGGCGGCGCGGCGCGCCCGCGCGCGCGGTATTGACGGCGAGCACGTTTGGAGCCAGCTGCTGCTCGGCATGATCTTGGGCATCATCGGCGCGCGGCTCTACTACGTCGCGTTCGAATGGGATCGCTACGCTGGCCGGCCGCTGCTCGAGATCGTTAACCCGCAGGGCGGCGGCCTGGCTATTCACGGCGCAATCGCCGGCGCGGCGCTGGCGGCGCTGATCTACACGCGCCGGCACCGGCTGCCGCTGCTGACCTGGCTCGACATCTGCATGCCCGCGCTGCTGGCCGGTCAGGCGATCAGGCGCTGGGGCAACTTCTTCAACCAGGAGGCCTACGGCCGGCCAACCACGCTGCCCTGGGGGCTGGACATCCCGCCGGATCGGCGGATCCCGCCCTACGACAACCTGGCGCAGTACCCGCGCTCGACGCGTTTCCACCCGACCTTTCTGTACGAGTCGCTCTGGGATGCCGCCGCGCTGCTGCTGATCCTGGGGATTGAGCGGCGCTTTCGCGGCTGGCTCAGGCCGAGCGACAGCGCGCTGCTCTATGGCGTGCTCTACTCGGCCGGGCGCTTCGTGACCGAGGGGCTGCGCACCGATAGCCTGTGCGTCGGCGCCTACACGCTCGACGGCAGCTGCGCCGGTGGGTTGCGGATCGCCCAGTTGGTGAGCCTGGCGGCGCTGGTGATCTGCGGGCTGGTGCTGGCCTGGCGGCATCGCCCCGGCACTGGCGGGATGCGCCCGCTGCCCCCGGCTGTCGACCTCAGCGGCCGCGAGTGACCTCAGGAATTACCTGGGACCGTTTGTGCTGCGGTTGAGCCGCAGCCTCAACCTTCTGGCCATACTCGACCCAATCTTCCACACAGTCTCGCGAGCTCCTCCATCACTCCTCCACACGGAATTGCTATAGTAGCGACAACGAAACAAGCAGCGCGCCCACGCAACGCGAGACGGGCGCACCGATAGGAGCAAGACGATGAAAACGCGCATGATCTGGATCACCCTCGCCGGCGTGGCGCTGGCCCTGGCAGTCGCGATTGTGGTAGCCCCAGCGGCGCTGGCGCAGGGGCCGGGCGGCGGCTATGGAGCTGGCGCAGGCACCGGACCCGGCGGCGGCGCCGGCTACGGGCGCGGGATGGGCGGCCCGCAGAGCTCGCTGGTCGCCGTGGCGGCCCAGCAGCTGAATATGCCGCAAGTTGACCTCGTGGCCGAGCTGCAGAGCGGCAAGACCATCGCCCAGGTCGCGGCGGATAAGCATGTCGCACTCGATACGATTGTGAACGCCTTCGTGGCGACGCGGGCGGCGCGGCTGGACGCGGCGGTGGCGGCTGGACGGCTGACCCGCACGCAGGCCAACACGCAGCTGGCGACGATGCAGGCCAACATCACCGCACGGCTGAGCGCGCCCTGGTCGCCGCAGGGCAACGGCCTCGGCGCCGGCTTTGCCGACCAGGACGGCGACGGTGTGTGCGACAACGCCGGCAGCGGGCAGATGGGTAGCGGACGGATGGGCGGTGGGCGGATGGGCCGGTGAGCCCACGGCAGGCAGTTGTGTCAACCGGCGCCGGCTCGCAAGAGCCGGCGCCGGTCGCTGATCCCAGGCTCAGAGGAAGGAGCGATAGACATCCCCGCACGTACCACCGGAGCGGGCTGCATTGCGTGCCACGTCCCCGTCACTGCCCGTGTTATCAATGTGCCAGACACGCGCCAGCCCAGCAACTGGTGCTTGAGCCGGATTCCTACTGTTGCGCGCCGCGTGCCGACGCCGCGAGTCGGCCACGGCGGATCATCAGCCATCCACCCCCAAGCATCACCGCGCCCCAGATCAGAAAGCCGATGTCCCAGGTCGCTTTGACCACCCCCGGCGGCAGATCATCGCGCACATGGTGGATGCCAAGGACCTGGTGGTCGACGATCCCCTCGACGAGATTGAACACCCCCCAGCCGGCCAGAATGGCGCCGATCAGGAGCATGCTCGACCAGCACACGTCGGCGCGGCGACTTGCCCGCCAGAGCACGACCAGGCCGAGCACGGTGTACAGATAGGTCGCGGCGTGGAACAGCCCGTCGGCCAGCGTGTTCACGTCCAAGTTCGCGACGCTGGTGGGTGGGTAGCCCGCGCTGGTCAGCATGTGGTGCCACTGCAGGATCTGATGAAACACGATTCCGTCGAAGAAGCCGCCGAGGCCCAGCCCGAGCCACAGCCCTGCAATCGCCAGCGGGCGCGCGCCGGGTGACGGCGCTGGCTGCTCCATTTCAGCATGCGCTTGTGCCGCCGGCGTGTCGCTCGACACCCATTCGCGCTCGGTCATCGTGCCGCGCTCCATTCGCACGTGTGCCACCGCTCGAAGGGCAGCAACATCGGGACCATCACTCCCGGCCTCGCTGTCCTCAACGCCCAGCTTTGGAAGCGCCGTGCGCTCAGCCTCAGCCGTCTCGTGCATTTCCAGCGTTCCTCACAACCTCGCGCGCTTCTCCAAAGCAACGCGCACCACATGGATCACGCGCGCTACGGTTGCTCCGCCTTTACCGGGGTAACGAGCGCTGCTGCTAAGGTTTACAAATGCTAACCTCCAGGTATGCAAATCGAATCGTTGTGCCGGCACGCCGGGGCTATACTGCTTCTCAGCCGCATGTCACTGTGCCTGGTCGAGTCTCTGCTCCGCCCGAGCTGCCGCCCGCCTCGGTCTGCGCCTCACTCACCTGATCATCGGTTCATCCGCGACGCCTTGCTGCGCCGCCTGTTGGAGGCCCGCTATGGATCCACTGCTCTTGTCGCGCTGGCAGTTCGCCATCACGACGGTCTACCATTTCTTCTTCGTGCCGCTCTCGATCGGCCTGTCGCTGCTGATCGCGATTATGCAGACGGTCTACTATAAGACCGGCAACGATACCTACAAGCGCATGGCCAAGTTCTGGGGCCACCTGTTCCTGATCAACTTCGCGATCGGCGTGGCCACCGGTATCGTCCAGGAGTTCCAGTTCGGCATGAACTGGTCGGCCTACGCGCGCTTCGTCGGCGATATCTTCGGCGCCCCGCTCGCGATCGAGGCGCTGATGGCCTTCTTCATCGAGTCGACCTTCCTGGGCCTGTGGATCTTCGGCTGGGACAAGCTGCCCAAGTTGGCGCACCTGGCCTGCATCTGGCTAGTGGCGATCGCAACCACCATCTCGGCCTTCTGGATCCTGGTGGCCAACTCGTTCATGCAGCAGCCGGTCGGCTACGCGCTGCGCAACGGGCGCGCCGAGATGACCGACTTCCTGGCGCTGCTGACCAGCGGGCACGTCTGGGTGCAGTGGCCGCACACGGTCACCTCGGCCCTGGCGACCGCGGCGTTCTTCGTGCTCGGGATCAGCGCGTTTCAGCTGCTGCGGGCCGGCAACCTGGCCAGCCGCGATATGTTCCGGCGCTCGTTCGGCATCGGCGCGGTCACCGCGCTGATCGCGACGATCCTGGTCGTGCTGATCGGCCACGCCCAGGCGCAGTACATGATCACGATCCAGCCGATGAAGATGGCGGCGGCCGAGGCGCTGTGGGAGACCGCCGACCCGGCGCCGATGTCGCTGTTCACGGTGGCGAGCGTGCCCGAGCAGCGCGACCTGTTCGTTGTCAAGATGCCCGGCATGCTCAGCTTCCTGGCCTACAACCGCTTCGAGGGCGAGGTGCCGGGCATCAAAGACCTGCAGGCCGCCGCGGTCGCCCGCTATGGCCCCGGCAACTACGTGCCCGACGT
This sequence comes from Candidatus Ribeiella danica, assembly GCA_016717335.1. Taxonomy (GTDB): domain Bacteria; phylum Chloroflexota; class Chloroflexia; order Chloroflexales; family Roseiflexaceae; genus Ribeiella; species Ribeiella danica. Next base: position 253,921 of record JADKFS010000016.1, on the reverse strand, counting down.
CTTCGTGACCTACTGGACCTTCCGCGCGATGGTCGGGGCCGGCTTCGCGATGCTGCTGCTGGCGCTGATCGGCGTCTACCTGGCCATGCGCAATCGCTTCGAGCGGCGGCGGCTGTACCTCAAGCTGCTGGTGCTGGCGATCGGGCTGCCCTACCTGGCCAACGCGACCGGCTGGATCTTCACCGAGATGGGCCGGCAGCCCTGGATCGTCTTCGGGCTGCTGAGCACGCAGGCGGCCGTGTCGCCGACGGTCTCGGGCGGCATGGTGCTGTTCTCGCTGCTCGGCTTTACGCTGGTCTACCTGGTGCTGATCGCGGCCACGCTCTACCTGATGATCCGCCACATCACGCATGTGCCGGGCGACGTCGGCGCGCAGCCCGCGCCCGAGCGCTTGGCCGTGCCGCTGCCGCGGATGCACCGGGCCGGCGACTAACCTGAACGACGATACAGGGAGCTACTGCCATGGATTTGAATATTCTCTGGTTCATCCTGATCGCGGTGCTGTTCATCGGGTTCTTCATCCTGGAGGGCTTCGACTACGGCGTCGGCATGCTGCTGCCCTTCCTGGGCAAGCAGGACCGCGAGCGCCGCGTGATCATCAACACGATCGGCCCGGTCTGGGATGGCAACGAGGTCTGGGTGCTGACCGCCGGCGGGGCGATCTTCGCGGCGTTTCCGCACTGGTACGCGACGCTGTTCAGCGGCTTCTACCTGGCGCTGTTCCTGATGCTGCTGGCGCTGATCGTCCGCGCGGTGGCGTTCGAGTTCCGCAGCAAGGACGAGCGCCCGGCCTGGCGCGCGACCTGGGACTGGGTGATCTTCGCCGGCAGCCTGGTCCCGGCGCTGCTGTGGGGCGTCGCGCTGGGCAACCTGCTGCGCGGCGTGCCGATCGACGCGCATATGGAGTACGTCGGCGGCTTCTTCGACCTGCTCAACCCCTACGCGCTGATCGGCGGGCTGGGGACGCTGACGATGTTCCTGCTGCACGGCGCGATCTTCCTGAACCTGAAGACCGAGGGCGTCATCCGCGACCGCGCGCTGGCGGCGACCAAGCGGATCGGCCCGGTCACGACGGTGGTGGTGGTCGTATTTGTGATCGCGACCTACCTGATGACCGACGCCTTCAGCCGGCTGGGCGCCGACCCGGGGGTGGTGCCGGTCGCGGCGGCGGGCGCGCTGCTGGCGGCGGGCTGGTTCGTGCACCAGAGCCGCACCGGCTGGGCGTTCCTGATGACCAGCCTGAGCATTGCGCTGGCGACGATCACGATCTTCATGGCGCTGTTCCCGCGGGTCATGGTCTCGAGCCTCAACCCGGCCTGGAGCCTGACGATCTACACGGCGTCGTCGAGCCCGTACACGCTGCGGGTGATGAGCATCGTGGCGCTGATCTTCGTGCCGATCGTGCTGATCTACCAGAGCTGGTCGTACTGGGTCTTCCGCAAGCGCATCGGCACCGAGTCGGCGCTGGTGTATTAGCCCATACATCGCTGAAGGGGAGGTGTTGGGGAGGGCGAAGCCCTCCCCAACACCTCCCCAGCAAAACCACTGGAGAACCCGATCAACCCGATGCGACTCTCACAGCAGCTGCTCCAGCCTGTCCCTACCGCCCGGCGCTACCTGGGGCTGACGGTCGGGCTGGGCGCACTGGCGAGCGGCGCGGTCGTGGCGCAGGCGATCCTGCTGAGCCGCGCGATCAGCCAGGTCTTTCTGGCGGGCTGGGGGCCGGCCGAGGTGGCGCCGCTGCTGCTGGGGCTGCTGGCGCTGGCGCTGCTGCGCGCCGGGCTGGCCTGGGGCGCCGAGGTCAGCGCCCAGCGCGGCGCCAGCCTGGTCAAGCGCGATCTGCGCGCGCGGCTGGTCGGCCACGTGCTGGCGCTCGGCCCGGTCTACGCTTCCGGCGAGCGCAGCGGCGAGCTGGCCAACACGCTCGGCCCGGGCGTCGAGGCGCTCGACGAGTACGTGAGCCAGTACCTGCCGCAGATCGCCCTGTCGGCGCTGGCGCCCGCGATCGTGCTGCTGGCGGTGTTCCCGCGCGACCCGATCGCGGGCCTGGTGCTGCTGCTGACCGCGCCGATCATGCCGCTGTTCATGATCCTGATCGGCGGCATGGCGAAGACGCTGACCGAGCGGCAGTGGGCCGATCTCAGCCGCATGAGCGCGCACTTCCTGGACGTGCTGCAGGGCCTCACGACGCTCAAGCTGTTCGGGCGCAGCCGCGAGCAGGCCGCGGCGATCGGGCGAATCAGCGAGCGCTTCGGCCTGGCGACGATGCAGGTGCTGCGGGTCGCCTTCCTCTCGGCGCTGGTGCTGGAGCTGACCGCCAGCCTGAGCACGGCAATCGTGGCGGTGGCGATCGGCCTGCGGCTGCTGCACGGCGGGCTGCCGTTCGAGCAGGCGCTGGCGGTGCTGATCCTCGCGCCCGAGTTCTACCTGCCGCTGCGGCTGCTGGGCGCGCGCCACCACGCCGGCATGGCCGGGGTCGAGGCGGCCCGGCGCATCGGCGCGATCCTGGAGACGCGGCTGCCGAGCCGGCGCGACACAAGCACACCAATTTCTACCCACCAAGACTCCAACACACCAAGAAGCGAACGCTTGGCGCCTGAGTACCCTGGCGATGAAGCTCCGCCGCGCTTCGACATCGAGCTTGCGGATGTCCATGTCGCCTACGACGGCGGGGCGCGGCCGGCGCTGCGCGGCCTCTCGCTGCGGATCAGCCATGGCCAGACGGTCGCGCTGGTCGGGCCGAGCGGCGCGGGCAAGAGCACGGTGGCCCAGCTGCTGCTGCGCTTCGTCGATCCCGACCGCGGCGCGATCACCGTCGGCGGGGTGCCGCTCGAGTCGCTCGACCGCGCGGCCTGGCGCGCGCAGGTGGCCTGGGTGCCCCAGCGGCCGACCCTGCTGCACGCCACCGTGGCGCAGAATATCGGCATGGCGCGCCCGGCGGCCGGGATGGACGCGATCGTCGCGGCAGCGCGGGCGGCCCAGGCGCACGCGTTCATCGCGGCGCTGCCGAAGGGCTACGACACCCTGATCGGCGAGCGCGGCGCACGGCTGAGCGGCGGCCAGCAGCAGCGGCTGGCGCTGGCGCGGGCCTTCCTCAAAGACGCGCGGGTGCTCATCCTCGACGAGCCGACCGCGCAGCTCGACTGCGCGCACACGCAGCTGGTCTACGACGCGGTCGCCCGGCTGATGCAAGGCCGCACGGTGCTGCTGATCACGCACGATCGGTCGATCGCGGCACGCGCCGACCGGATCGTGGAGCTGGAGGACGGACAGGAGACACGGAGACACGGAGACACGGAGACACGGAGACACGGAGACACCGGCTTCCGATTCACTAGCCCCAAGCCCCAAGTCCCCAGCCCCAAGCCCCCAGCCCCAAGCCCCAAGCCCCCAGCCCCAGGCTCCACGCCCCAAGCCCCAAGCCTCACGCCCCAGGCCCCACGCCTCACGCCCCACACGACCTGGCGGCTGCTCAGGCTGATCGCTCCGCTGAGCGGCTGGTTCGCGCTGGCGGCGCTGCTGGGCTTCGCCACGATCGGCAGCAGCGTCGGCCTGATGGCGACCTCGGCCTACCTGATCTCCAAGGCGGCGCTGGCGCCCTCGATCGCCGAGCTGCAGATCGCGATCGTGGGCGTGCGCTTCTTCGGGATCGCGCGCGGCGTGCTGCGCTACCTGGAGCGCTACGTCGCGCACACCGCCACCTTCGGCCTGCTGGCGCGCCTGCGGGTCTGGCTCTACCAGGCGGTCGAGCCGCTGGCCCCGGCGCTGCTGCTGCGCGAGCGCGGCGGCGACCTGCTCAGCCGGATGGTGGCCGACGTCGAGACGCTGCAGCAGCTCTACGTGCGGGTGATAGCCCCACCGCTGGTGGCGCTGCTGGTGGCAGGGCTGGCCGGCGCGCTGCTCGGGCAGTTCGCCGCCTGGCTGGCCGTGGCGCTGCTGGCGTTTCTCGCGCTGGCCGGGATCGCGCTGCCGCTGCTGATATGGTGGCTCAGCTGCGACCCCGGCGCCGAGCAGGTGGTGGCGCGGGCGGATCTGAGCGCGGCGCTGGTCGACGGGGTGCAGGGCGCAGCAGATCTGCTAGCCTTCGGCTGCGAGCAGCGCTACCACGACGAGGTCGATCGGATCGGGGCACGGCTGGCCCGCGCGCAGGAGCGCGCGGCGGCGATCCGCGGGCTGCACGGCGCGCTGAGCGGCCTGCTGGCTAGCCTGGGCGGCCTGGCGGTGCTGTGGGTCGCCGTGCCGCTGGTGCGCGGCGGGCAGATCGACGGGGTCTACCTGGCGCTGCTGGTGCTGACCGCGCTCGCCAGCTTCGAGGCGGTCGCGCCGCTGGCGCAGGCGGCGCAGGAGCTGGCGAGCAGCCGCGCCGCGGCGGGCCGGCTGTTCGCGCTGGTCGATCGCCCGCCGCCGGTGCGAGAGCCGGCCGCGCCTTCGCCGACGCCGCGGCACGCCGGGCTGGAGGTGCGCGACCTGAGCTTTGCCTACCCAGGTGAGCGTGTGGCCGGCCAGGCCGAGCAGCGCCAGATTGTGCTCGACCGGGTCAGCTTCAGACTGCCGCCTGGCGGGCGCCTGGCGGTCGTCGGGCCGAGCGGCGCGGGCAAATCGACGCTGGTGAGCCTGCTGCTGCGCTTCTGGGACTACGAGCACGGGCAGATCACGATCGGCGGGCGCGACCTGCGCAGCTATCGGGCAGAGGACGTGCGCGGGCTGATCGGCGTGGTGGCGCAGCAGACCCACCTGTTCAACGGGACGATCCGTGAGAATCTGCTGCTCGCCCGCCCCGACGCGCGCGACGAGCAGCTGATCGCCGCGGCGCGCCAGGCGCAGATCCACGAGCACATCGCCGGGCTGCCGCAGGGCTACGACACCTGGATCGGCGAGCAGGGGCTGCGGCTGAGCGGCGGCGAGCGCCAGCGCCTGGCGATCGCGCGCGCGATCCTGAAAGACGCGCCAATCCTCATCCTCGACGAGCCGACCGCCCACCTCGACGCGATCACGGCGCGCGACGTGATGCGGTCGCTCGGCGCGCTGATGGCCGGGCGCACCACGCTGCTGATCACCCACCGGCTGGCCGACCTGACGGACATGGATACGATCCTGGTGCTCGACGGCGGCCGGCCGGTCGAGCAGGGCCGGCACCACGAGCTGCTGCAGGCCGGCGGGCACTACTGGCGCATGTGGCAGCAGTACAGCCGCGAGTGACGTCCGCGCAAGCTCCCCCACTACCCGCACATGGCCGGCGCGCAACCGACCAGCGATAACGCCCGCGATCCATACGATCTGGCGCCGTTTTCCATCAGATCTCCATCAACATTCAGTATATTTAGAGGAAACAGTAACCTTGCTGGTGGCACGTGCATCGAATCGATAGCTGCCCTTGAGCGCGCTGCGCTACCGCGTATGCCACTGGAAGTGGGCGACTGGTGAATCAACGGATCCTCGTCGTCGACGACGACAAGCAGATTGTGCGCCTGGTCGCATCGTACCTCGAGCAGGCCGGCTACCAGACGCTGACCGCCTGCGATGGCGCGTCGGCGCTGCGTGCCATCCGGAGCGAGCGCCCCGACCTGGTCGTGCTCGACCTGATGCTGCCTGACCAGGACGGCTGGGCGATCACCCGGCAGGTGCGCGGCGACCCCAGCTTGGCGCGCCTGCCGATCATTATGCTGACCGCACGGGTGGAGGACATCGATCGGATCGTCGGGCTGGAGTTGGGCGCCGACGACTACATCGCCAAGCCGTTCAACCCTCACGAGGTTGTGGCGCGCGTGCGTGCCGTGCTGCGGCGGTCCGGCGGCGAAGCGGCGCCCGCGCAGGTGCTGCAGGTTAGCGGGCTGCGGCTGGACCGCGATCGGCACGTGGTCACGCGCGACGGCCAGCCGATCGAGCTGACGCCGACTGAGTTCGACCTGCTGCGCGTGCTCATGGAGTACCCCGGCCACGCCTTCACGCGCGCGGAGCTGGTCGAGAAAGGACTCGGCTACGCCTACGAGGGCCTCGACCGCGGCGTCGACAGCCATATCAAGAACCTGCGCAAGAAGATCGAGCCCGACGCGGCCAACCCGATCTATATTCAGACGGTGTATGGCGTGGGGTATCGCATGGGCGGGTGAGCGAGCGATCGGGCGACGCGGCGATCGGGCGACGCGGCGATCGGGCGACGCGGCGATCGGGCGACGCGGCGATCGGGCGAGAGAAGGCTGAGCGAGGGCACAGCTCACCTTGTCACCTTGTCTCCTTGTCTCCTTGCTCCAAACAAGGTAGTCATGCATGAATACGCTCTGGGTCCGGCTCACGCTCGCCTTCGGCGCTGTCACGCTCGTCGGGGTGCTGGTGGTCGCGCTGCTGGCGAACCGCCAAGTGAGCGGCGAGTTCCGCCAGTTCCTGGCGCAGAGTCAGCTGCAGGACTCGCCGCTCGTGGCACAGCTCGCCGACTACTACGCCGCACATAGCGAGTGGTCGGGTGTGGCGGAGGTGCTCGACACGTTCCGTGGGCCCGGCGGCGGGGCCGGGCGCGGCCTCCGGCGCGGCGCGCCCACCTTCGTCCTGGCAGACTCCGCCCGGCAGGTCGTCTACGATGGATCGGGCAGCCAGCCGGCCGCGCTGGCGCCGCAGGATCTGGCCGACGCGGCCCCAATTATCGTCACCGGACAGACTGTCGGCTACCTGCTGGTGCTCGCCGGAGCCGCGCAGGGCGACCTGCCGCTGGCCGCGCAGCGCTATCTTGCTCAGGTCAACGTCGCGCTGCTACAGGCCGGCCTGCTGGCGGGGCTGCTGGGGATGGTGCTAGGCGTGCTGATCGCGCGTGGCCTGGCCGCGCCGCTCAGCCACCTGGCCGCGGCCGCGCGCCAGATGGCGCAAGGCCGGCTGGATCAGCGCGTGCGGGTGGCCGGCCCGCAAGAGCTGGCCGACGTGGCGCGCGCCTTCAACGAGATGGCAGGCAGCCTGCAGACCGCCGAGCAGCTGCGCCGGCACATGATCGCCGACATCGCGCACGAGCTGCGCACGCCGCTGACGGTGATCCAGGGCAACCTGCGCGCCATCCTCGACGACGTCTACCCACTGGACAAGGCCGAGGTCGCGACGATCTACGACGAGACGGTGATGCTGAGCCGGCTGGTCGGCGACCTGCGGGAGCTGGCGCAGGCCGAGGCGGGGCAGATCGCGCTCGCCGCGCGGCCGACCGAGGTAGCCCCGCTGGTCGAGTCGGCAGTGGCGCCCTTCGTCGCGCAGGCCGCGGATCAGCAGGTGACCCTCGCCATTGGCGTGGCGCCTGACCTGCCCGCAGTGCAGGCCGACCCCGACCGCGTGCGCCAGGTGCTGTACAACCTGATCGCCAACGCGCTGCGCTACACGCCGGTCGGCGGCACGATCACGGTTGCTGCGATTCTGGAGACAAACAATCGACGGCTGACGGTCGATGATCAACGACCAACGACCAACGACCAACGACCAACGACCCTGATCCTCAGCTCCACGCTGCAAGCTATCGATGATGGCGCTGCGGCCCATGCCCCACGCCCGACGTCCATCGCGACACATGTCGACGCCGCCCGCTTGGTCCTTGGTCCTTGGTCCTTCGTCCGCTTCGAGGTGGCCGACAGCGGCACGGGCATCGCGCCGGACGATCTGCCGCACGTGTTCGAGCGCTTCTGGCGGGCCGATCGCGCGCGCTCGCGCGGATACGGTGGCTCGGGGCTGGGCCTGGCGATTGCACGGCACCTGATCGAGGCGCACGGCGGGCAGATTGGCGTCGCTAGTGTGGTCGGCCAGGGCACGCGATTCTGGTTCACGCTGCCGACAGCGGTACACTCGCAAGAACCCGATCGCTGTGAGCAAAACCATTGAGCCACTATACACGAACGAGATGCCGTTGTGCTGCCCTCCGTCGAACTGCCGACGGACTCCTGCCGGCTGCCCACTGCTAAAGACAGGGTTTCGCTACCTCACCTCCCCAGATCGGGGTGTGGTGGCGGCGAAGCCGCCACCACACCCCCACCCCAATTGGCACAGGTGAAGACCCCTTTCCATCCGGTTGCGAGCTGTTACCTTGATCGCCTCCTCGTCATGTGCGATGCTGTGCCATAGCAACTTATTGCAATCTATGGCAAAGCGAGGTTCTAGATGAGTGAGACTGCGACCTACAGCGTGCCGGGCGATCGTATGTACGACGGCGCGCAGCACCTATGGGTGCGATACGACCCGGCCACGCGCCTGGCGGTCGTAGGGCTCGACGCGCTTGGGCTGGCCTCGATCGGCGACCTAGCGTATGTAACTCTGCGCCCCACGAGCACGGCCGTGCGGCGCGGCGAGCCGATCGGCTCGCTTGAGGCGGCCAAGATGACCGGCGATATAATCGCGCCGCTCAGCGGCGTGCTGGTGTCCGCCAACCCGGCCGTGCTGCGCGACCCGACCCTGATCAACCGCGACCCCTACGGCGACGGCTGGCTCGTGACGATTGCGCCGTCGGACTGGGCGGGCGAGTCGGCCGCCTTGATCGCGGGCGCGGCGCTGCCCGCGTGGGTGGCCGCCGAGACCGAGCGCTACCGCACGCAGGGGTGGATCGTATGACCGCATGGCGCTACATCGCCGACGACGGTGTGACCGCCTCGTTCGGGCTGGCCGCCGACGAGCTGCTCACCGGCTGGGTCGGCAGCGGGCAGGCCCCACCGACGCTGCGGCTGTACACCTACCGCCCGCACTGCGCCCTGGTCGGCCGGTTCCAGCGTGTCGAGAGCGAGCTGCACGTCGACTACTGCCGCGCGCACGGCATCCCGATCAACCGGCGCCCGACCGGCGGCGGCGCGATTATCATGGGCTCCGGCCCGCTCGGTGTGGCGCTGATGCTGCCCGGCACGGGCGATCACGTCTACCGCACCGCCCGCGACCTGATGGCGCTGGTGTCCGACGGGCTGCTGCGCGGCCTTGAGCGGCTGGGCATCCAGGCCGAGTTTCGCCGCAAGAACGACCTGGAGGTCAACGGCCGCAAGATCGCCGGGGTCGGCATCTACCGCGCGCCGACCGACGGGCTGCTGTTCCACGCCTCGGTGCTGGTCGACCTGGACGTGCCGCTGATGCTGCGCGTGCTCAACATCCCGATCGAGAAGATCTCAGACAAGGAGATCGCCGCGGTCGCCGCGCGCACCTCGACCGTCCGCGGCGAGCTTGGGCTCGCCGTCGAGATCGACGAGGTGCGCGCGGCGCTGGCCGCGGGCTACGCCGAGGCGTTCGGCGTCACGCTGGAGCGGGGCGATTTCACCGCCGCGGAGCGCCAGGCGATCGCCACGCTGGAGCGCGACAAGTACCTGACCGACGCGTGGATCTACCAGGCCACCGCGGTGCCGGACTCGGCCGCCGGCGCGCGGCTCAAGACGCCGGGCGGCCTGCTCGACGTGCGCGTGGCGCTGTCGGGTCAGATGATCAAGTCGGCGTTCATCGGCGGTGACTTCTTCGCGGCAGAGAACGCAGTCGCCGACCTGGAGGCGCGCCTGCGCTGGCACATCGCCGACCCCGGCGCGATCGCGACGACGCTGCGCCAGACGTACGCGCGCTGGCCGATCGAGCTGGAGAGCATCCCGCTCGACGGCCTGACCCAAGCCGTGCTGGCGGCTGTGCGGCACGCCGTTGAGACACAGGGGTAGTGCAGACTGTCGCACGTCCGGTTCTGGTTGATCGGACGATGGGCGATAGACGATGGTCTTGCCGTCGATCGTCGATCGTCGATCGTCAAAAGGCTGTATTTAGAGGCCGCTCCATGCTTGACCTGCCACTGTCTGATACGGCTGTAGATGTGGCCGATGCCCACTTCAGCCCCGCCGGCCTGGACATGCGCCGCGCGCATGTTTCCAACCGGATCACGTTCTACACGCCTGGGCTGCGGCGCTACAAGACCGCCGAGTATGCCGGGCAGGACGCGGCCGAGTTCGTCTCGGTCAGCCTCACCGGCACGGCCTGCGCGCTTGGCTGCGAGCACTGCGGGAAGACCATCCTGCGCGGGCTGACCAGCCTGCCCTACGCCGGCGGCTCGCTCTACGACCTGTGCGCGCGGCTGGCGGAGCGCGGCGCGCGCGGCGTGCTGATCTCGGGTGGCAGCGACGCGCGCGGCCGCGTGCCGCTGCACAGGCACATCCCCGACCTCATCCGGGTGCGGCGCGAGCTCGGCCTGGTCGTGCGGGTCCACCCCGGCCTGCCGGACGAAGAGACATGCGCCGGGCTGGCCGAGGCCGGCATCGACGGCGCGATGGTCGACATCATCGGCGACCAGGACACCATCCGCCAGGTCTACCACCTGGGCGCGACGCCGGACGACTACGAGGCCGCGCTGGCGCGGCTGGAGCGCCACGCCGTCCCGACCGTGCCGCACATCATCCTGGGGCTGCACTTCGGCCAGATGCGCGGCGAGCGGCGCGCGCTGGAGATGATCGCCTGTCACCCACCCAAGATGCTCGCGCTGGTTGTCCTGACGCCGCTGCGCGGCACGCCGATGGCAGAGGTGCGCCCGCCCGAGCTGGCAGACGTCGGCCGTTTCTTCAAGCTTGCCCGCGCGGCCCTGCCCGCGACGCCGATCGTGCTGGGCTGCGAGCGCCCGCTGGGCGACTACAAGCGCGCGGCCGACCGGCTGGCGATCGACGCGGGGCTCGACGGAATTGCCTACCCGGCCGACGGCACGGTCGCCTACGCGCGCGACCGGCGCCTGGAGCCGCATTTCATCGACGCCTGCTGCGGCGTCGCCTGGTAAGCCAGAAGGACGAACACATGTCACGAGTCGCTATTCCGACACACCTGCAGGCCGAGCAGCACCAGATCAGCCCCGATCACGTGCGAATCTCCACCGCCGCGGCGATGGCGCTGGGGCTCAAGGGCGGCCGGATCTACCGCGACGCCTCCTGCGGCTGCATCAACCTGATCCAGACCTACCCACAGGGCTGCTACGCCAACTGCGCCTACTGCGGCATGGCGCGCGAGCGCCCAGGCGATCCGGAGGGCAACAGCTTCATCCGCGTGGCGTGGCCACTCTACACGACCGACCTGGTCGTGCAGCAGATCGCGGCGCAGGAGGCGCGCGGCGAGGTCGGGCGCGTCTGCGTCTCGCAGGTGCACGACAAGCGCGCCTACGCCGACCTGCTCGACATCGTGCGGCGGGTGCGCCTGGCCGCCCCGCAGGTGCCGATCGCGGCGCTGGTGAGCGCGGAGCTGCTGGACGAGGGCAGGCTGGACGAGATCAAGGCCGCCGGCGTCGACATCGTCGGCATCGGGCTGGACGGCGCGTCCGAGGAGGTATTCGACCGCGCGCGCGGCAAAGGCGTGCGCGGCCCGCACACCTGGGCCGGGCACTGGCGGATCGCCCGGCTGGCGCGCGCGATCTTCGGCCCGATGAACGTCAACCTGCACGTGATCGTCGGGCTGGGCGAGACCGACCGCGAGCTGGTCGAGCTGTTCTTCCAGCTGCGCGACGAGCAGATCGCCGCCTACCTGTTCTCGTTCAACCCCGAGCCGGGCACCGCCCTGCAGGATGCACCGCGCGCCCCGCTCGATCGCCACCGCCGCATCCAGCTTGCCAAGTACCTGATCGAGCAGTGCGACCTGCCGCGCGCGGCGATCGCCTTCGACGAACACGGCGCGATCGCGCGGCTGGACCCGCCGGACGACCTGGTCGAAGCGGCGATCGCGAGCGGCCTGCCCTTCATGACCAACGGCTGCCCCGACCGCCACGGTGCGATGACGTGCAACCGGCCGTACGGCTCCTACCGGCCCGGCGAGCCGTTCCGCGACTACCCGTTTCGGCCAACTGCCGATGACGTCGCGGTGATACGGGCCGAGTTACGGCTGGAGGAAATACACTAGAGTCCGGTCATGTTGTCATCTCGCGCAAAGCCGACAAGCCTGCCAAGGCATACGAAACGTCTTTGCGGCTTTGCGGCTTTGCGTGAGCTATTTCGTAATGCCATGAGTATCACCGGAATCCGTTTGATCGACCTCGGCCCGGCGCCGTTCTGGCAGACCCAGGCGGTCTACCACGCGGTCGCGGGGCTGATGAATGAATCCGCGCCCGACACGATCATCCTCACGAGCCCGCGCACACCCTACCTGTGCCTGGGCTACCACGACGTGTACGACGCGGTGCTCGACCGGGCGGCGGTGGCACGGCGTGGGCTTCCGGTGCTGCGCCGACGCGTCGGCGGCGGCACGACCTACCTCGACTCGAATCAGATCTTCTACCAGTGCGTATTTCACCACGCGCGCGTGCCGCCGGTGTTCGGCGTGGTCTACGCGGGGATGCTGGCGGCGCCGCTGGCCGCGCTGCGGCGACTCGGGCTGGACGCTACGCTGCGCGACACGGTCGAGCTGGAGGTGGGCGGGCGGCGCGTCGCCGGAATTGGCGGCGGGCGGATCGGCGCGGCGGCCGTGGTGGTCGGCAACCTGCTGCTCGACTTCGACTACGAAGCGATGGTGGCAGTCTGGCGCGCGCCGTGGCCCGCGTATCGCGCACTGGCTGCCGCCGCGCTGCGCGACCGCGTGACAACCCTGCGGCGGCTCGGCGTCACGACGACGCTCGACGCCGTCGCGGCGCTGCTGCGCGAGGAGTTTGCGTGCACGCTGGGCCGCCCGCTGCTGCCGGGCGCGCTGACGCCGGCCGAAACGCGCTCGGCGCGCCGGCTTGGGGCACGTATGGCCGACCCGGACTATCTCGATCTTCACGGCGACCGGCCGGTCGATCGGCTCCGGCCGCTCAAGATCGCCGCGGGCGTCTTCCTGCACGCGGCGATCGCCAATATCGCGGGGTATCTTGTGCAGGCAAGCCTGCTGGCGCGCGACGAGCGCATCGCGGCGGCCCGGCTCGACTCGAACCCGCCGCTCGACTGGTCGCTGGCCGAGGGCATGCTGGCGGGCGCATGTGTGACCGAGTGGTACGAGGTCGTTGCGCAGTGCCTGGCTCAACGTGAAGGTTTCGCACCGTTGGGTTGCGCCCTTAACGCTTGAGCCACATGTTGTTCTGTGTGATACTGTGCCATAGCAACCTATGGCACACTATGGCAAAGGGCTGCATACGATGAGCGATCTGCTGACTGCACACGAGGTCCAGGACCTCCTCAAGATCGACCGCACGACTGTCTACCGCATGCTCAAGGACGGGCGGCTGACCGGCGTGAAGATCGGCCAGCAGTGGCGCTTCCCGCGCGACGAGGTCGACGCGCTGCTCGCCGGCGCGCAGCCGGCCGAGGAGCCGAGCGCGCCGCCGCGCGACATCCTGCCGCTGCACTGCGTGCAGCCGATCCAGGACGTGTTCTCCGAGGTGGCGGGCGTCAGTGTCGTTACGACCGCCCCGGACGGCGAGCCGCTGACCAAGCCGAGCAACCCCTGTCGCTTCTGCGCGCTGGTCCAGTCCAGCCCTTCCGGTCGCCAGGCGTGCGTCGCCTCGTGGCGGCGGCTGGCCGAGCAGTCCGAGCGCCGGCCAGTGTTCGCCGCCTGTCACGCCGGGCTGCAGTACGCACGCGCGCGGATCGAGCTGGACGACGAGCTGGCGGCCATGCTGGTCGCCGGGCAGTTCTACGCCGACCCGCCCGATCCCGCCGAGGCGGAGCGCCGGATCGAGCGACTGGCGGCGACACACGGCCTCGACCCACGCGAGCTGGCGGATGCCGCGCACGAACTACCGACGCTCGACCAGCGCATGCGCGGGAAGATCAGCACCTGGCTCGAGAGCGTGGCCGGCACATTCGAGACGATTGGCCGCGAGCGCGCCGAGCTGATGGGCCGCCTGCGCCGCATCGCGGAGATGAGCACCCTAGGCTAGCAGATACATTCGACGTCCACGTCTGACGAAGACCACGAACGCGGGGCGGATAGCATTCGCCCGCGTGCTTCGTGCTGCGCATCTTTACAGTTTGTTGCTGGGGATGTGTGGCCGCGGCGCAGCCACAGCCACACATCCCCACATTCAGGCCGGGGAGAGGGTCGAAGGCCTCCTCCCCAACCGAGCCAGAGACAAAAGACAGTAGATGGAGGTTCATCATGGCGGTAAGCGCAGATCAAGTGCTCGACTGCAGCGGGCTGGCGTGCCCGATGCCGATCATCAAGACCCGTAAGGCGATCGACAGCCTGCAGCTCGGTCAGGTGCTCAAGATGATCGCCACCGATCCCGGCTCGATCCCCGACGTCAACGCCTGGAGCAAGAAGACCGGGCACACCCTGCTGGAGACCGAGCAGGCCGGCGGCAAGTATACCTTCTACATCAAGAAGACGAAGTAGGTGAGGCTACGATGACAACACTAGTCGACGAACTCCCCCAGGACGTGCAGGAGCGCGAGGTCGTGAGCACGCGCCTGGCGATCATCGCCGGGCATGGCACGCTCGACGCGGCCTACCCGCCGCTGATCCTGGCGACCGCCGCGGCGGCGATGGATATGGAGGCCACGATCTTCTTCACGTTCTATGGGCTGGAGATCGTCAAGAAGGGCAAGGCCAACCAGCTCAAGGTGGCCCCGATCGCCAACCCGGCCATGCCGCTGCCCGTCCCGAACATCATCGGCATGCTGCCCGGTATGACCGGCATGGCGACGTCGATGATGAACGGCTGGATGCAGAAGGCCAACGTCGCCAAGCTCGGCGATTTGCTCGACATGGCGCTCGAGCTGGGGGTCAAGCTGATCGCCTGCCAGATGACGATGGACGTCATGGGCGTCAAGAAGGACGACCTGATCGACGGCGTCGAGATCGGCGGCGCCGCTACCTTCCTGGAGTTCGCCAGCCGCAACGCGATCACGCTAACGTTTTAGGTGACAGGTGACAGGTGACAGCTTAGCGGAGCCGCCCCTGTCCCCCGTTCCCTGTTCCCTAAGGAGCCAGCCATGGACGACGACAAAGTCCTGATCATCATGACCAGCGGGCCGGAGACGCCGCGCCGCTGCGCTACCCCGTTCTTCTTCGCGACGCTCGGGCGCGCGATGGACTACGACGTGACCATGTTCTTCACGATCGACGGCATCCTGCTGCTCAAAAAAGGGCTGGCCGAGGATGTCTACCCCAAGGCCGGCGGCAAGTCGGCCGCCGAGTTCATCCAGGAGGCGCTCGAGGCCGGCGTGACCTTCACCGCCTGCACCGCCGCCACCGAGCTGCACGACCTGCAGGTCTCCGACCTGATCGACGGTGTGAAGATGGTCGGCGGGGCGGCGATGTGGCAGATGGCCGAAGAGAGCAAGACCGTCCTTACTTTCTAGAGCAGTAGCCAGTAGCCAGCAATCAGTAGTCAGTAGTCGGGAGCAGCGGCCGGTGTCAGGTCGATCGCGCGAGCCCGCTCCGGCTTGGCCTTCCTGACCGAGTTTGCCCCCAACCTCAACGGGCTGTGTGGCGCTGAAAGGATCTAAGCATGGCGACTATTCGTGGATGCAATCTCCCCGAAGATCTGTATTACCTGGTCGACAAGCACGTCTGGGTCAAACCCATCGACGGCGGCGTTGTGCGGGTGGGCATGACCAGCGTGGCCGGCAAGCTCTCGGGCGGCAAGCTGACCGCCGTGACCGTCAAGACCAAAAATATCGGCCAGGAGATTCGGCAGGGCAAGAGCGCTGCCACAGTCGAGAGCAGCAAGTTCGTCGGCCCGGTGCCCGCGCCGGTCACGGGGGTGTTGCTGCGCTTCAACGATAGGCTGACCGCCGACCCGAATCTGGCGATCGCCGACCCCTACGGCGAGGGCTGGGTGGTCGAGCTTCAGCCAAAGGACTGGGGTGCCGAGAGCGGCGCGCTCGTCACCGGCGCGGCTGGCGTCGCCGCTTACCAGGCCAAGCTGGACGCCGAGAATATTTCCTGCGGGTAGCCGGTGCACCCTGACAAGGCGACATGGTGAGGGGGTGACCGGGTGAGGAAGTGAATGGGTGAGCGAATCTGAAGGGACGATTGATCACCTTGTCACCCTGTCACCTTGTCACCCTGTCACGAGAGGGGGACCACGATGGCTGAAGAAACCATTTACGAGGGCCTGCGGCGCGAGGGCATGTCCCGCCGCGACTTCATGAAGCTGTGCGGCGCGCTGGCCGGCGTGATGGGCCTGCCGCTACGCGGCGCCGGTCGAGGCCAGCGGCCTGCCGGCCGAGCTGGAACGCGGTCCCAGCACGGCGCGATGGTGGCGAAGGCGCTCGCCGGCAAGCCGCGCGTGCCGGTGATCTGGATGTCGTTCCAGGGCTGCACCGGCTGCTCCGAGGCGCTCACGCGCTCGCAGTCGCCCAGTATGGTCGACCTGGTGCTGAACAAGATCTCGATCGACTACCACGAGACGCTGTTCGCCGCGGCCGGCGCGCAGGCCGAGCAGAGCCGCCAGGCGGCGATGAAGCAGTACGCCGGCCAGTACCTGCTGGTGGTCGAGGGCAGCGTGCCGACCGCCGAGGACGGGATCTACTGCACGATCGGTGGGCGCAGCGCGGTCGACCTGCTGAAGGCGGCCGCTGGCGCGCAGCAGTGATCTCGACCGGCAACTGCGCGGCGTTCGGCGGCCTGCCCAAGGCCAAGCCCAACCCGACCGGCGCGCGCGGCGCGCACGAGCTGATCGCCGATAAGCCGGTGGTGCACATCCCTGGCTGCCCGGCGATCCCCGAGGCATTCACCGGCACGCTGGTGCACTTTCTCGTCTTCGGCGCGCTGCCCGAGCTATACGCGCTCAAGCGCCCGGTGACCTTCTACGGCCAGACGGTCCACGACCGCTGCCTGCGCCGGCCGTTCCACGAGGCCGGCAAGTTCGCCGGGTCGTTCGACGACGAGGGCGCGCGCAAGGGCTGGTGCCTGTACAAGCTGGGCTGCAAGGGGCCGACGACCTACAACGCCTGCGCTTCGCTCAAGTGGAGCGGCGGGCTCTCGTTTCCGGTCCAGTCCGGCCACCCGTGCCTGGGCTGCTCCGAGCCGAACTTCTGGGACGGCGGCGGCTTTACCAGGGCCAGTCGGCGCCAATCGGCAGACCCACCATCACCACGGCCGGGGCGGCATTGGGCGCCGGCGCGGTGATCGGCGCGGCGGTGGCGGTGGCGAACCGGGCGCAGAAGCGGGCGGTCGACGGTGGATCGACGGCGAAGGACGAGTGACGAACGGCCAATGACCAAGGACGAATGACGAACGACCAACGACCAAGGACGAATGACGAACGACCAATGACCAAGGACCAACGACCAAGGACCAACGACCAAGGACGATGCACAAAGCTCCGCCTTGTCACCTTGTCTCCTTGTCTCCTTGTCACCTTGTCATTCTCCCAAGTCTCTAATCCCAAGCCCCAAGCCCCAAGTCCCACGCCCCAAGTCCCACGCTGGTCATTTCTGGCGAGGAGGTCGTAATGGATTGGAACGCAACGCTCGAGTTCGCGCGCGGCCCGCTATTCTACGCGGCGCTGCTGGTCTTTATCGGCGGCATGGCCTACCGGCTGCTCGCGGTGGTGCTGCTGGGCTGGAAGCGTGACCGCGTGCCCAGCCGCGGTAGCAAGGGCGGCGTGGCGGCCACGTACGCTAGGGCCTGCTGATCTGGCCGTTCATCCCACGGGTCAAGCACCTTCAGCCGCAACCCGGCGATCTACCTGGCCGGCGGGCTGTTCCACCTGGGGCTCTTCGTCGTGATCTTGCTCGGCGCGGCGCACATGCTGGTCTGGAAGAGCTTGCTCGGCTTCGGCTGGCCGACCCTGCCGCTGCCGATCGTCGACTGGCTGGCGGCCGGCGCGATCGTGGCGATGATCGCCCTGTTCATCAACCGGCGGGTCAACCCGGTGCTCAAGCTGATCTCCGGCCCGGCCGAGTGGCTGAACCTGCTGGCGGTGTTTCTGCCGATGGTCACCGGCTATATGATGACGCACCACCTGTGGTTTCGCTACGAGGTGCTGTTCAGCCTGCGCATGCTGGTGGTGGATGTGATGCTGATCTGGATCCCGTTCAGCCGCATCTCGCACCTCATGTTCTACTTCTTCTCGCGCACGTTCCATGGCGCGCAGGCCGGCAAGCGCGCCGTGGCGCTGTAGGGAGGCTAACCCATGAGTACCAGGCAGTCAGCGTGCCCGTGGCCGCGCCCACCAGCACGGCGGCGGAGGCGCTGCATGTCTTTGTCAAGCAGACCGGCGGCTGGGTGGCCGCCCAACTGGAGGCCTGCACCGCTGCGGGATCTGCGCCGAGGCCTGCCATTTCTACGAGGTCGAGCGGCAACCCCGAGTTCGCGCCAGTCTGGAAGATCGAGCTGCTGCGGCGCGCCTACGAGCAGCGCTTCACGCTCGGCGGCAAGGTCAAGGTCGCGCTGGGCCTCGACAAGCCGATCACCGACGGCGACATCGCCCACTGGAGCACGATCGTCTACGAGGCCTGCACGCTCTGCAACAAGTGCGCGATGGTCTGCCCGATGGGCATCCAGCTCGGCCCGCTGATCCACGAGGTGCGCGAGGCCATGGCCGAGGCGCAGGTCGTGCCGGCTGACCTGCTCGACGCGGTGCGCAAGCAGGAGGAGCTGGGCAGCCCGCTCGGCGTCACCGACGAGATGTGGGAGGAGCGGATCGAGTGGATCGCCGACGAGTGGGAGGTCGACATTCCGATCGACGTCCAGGGCTCTGAGATGCTGGTGGCGTTCACGTCGATCGAGCTGATGAAGTTCCCCGAGAACATCGCGGCGATCGCCAAGATCCTGAACGCCGCCGGCGAGAAGTGGACGATCAGCAAGCCTGGCCGCGAGGTGGTCAACTTCGGCGTGTTCGAGGGCAACCCCAAGCACGTCAAGCTGTTCATGAGCCGGCTGTTCGACTCGGCCAAGGCGCTGGGCGCGAAGCGGCTGGTGGTGACCGAGTGCGGCCACGCCTACGACGCTACGCTGGACCGCCCACAACATGATGGATGTGCCGGTCGAGGTCACCCACATTGTCGCGGTGATCGACGACCTGGTCAAGCGCGGCAAGATCAAGCTCCAGGCCGGCGCGTACGACAACGGCGGCACGATCACCTTCCACGACGCCTGCAAGATCCAGCGGCGCGGCGGGCACATCCAGGAGCCGCGCAACATCCTGGAAGATCCTGGCGCCGAACGCCTTCAAGGAGGTCACACCCAACCGCGAGGCGGCGATCTGCTGCGGCGGCGGGGGCGGCGTGATCGCTATTGGCAGGAAGCCGACCCGATCCGCTACAAGGCCTTCGAGCTAAAGAGATCAAGCAGCCGCAGGATGTCGGCGCGCCGCCCGTGACGATGACCTGCGCGAACTGCCGGCTCCAGTTCACCGACTGCGTCACGCACTTCGGGCTGGACGTGCAGGTCAAGGGCCTGTCCGCGATGGTGGCAGATGCGCTTATCGAAGAGTAGGGGCTAGGGATTAGGGGCCAGAGAGACTTCGCTGCCACGCGCACGAGGTGGAGCCAAAGATTCCGAGCCCCAAGCCCCAAGCCCCACAGGAGTACGACATGGCAAAACGACTGGTCATCGACCCGATCACGCGCATCGAGGGCCACCTGCGGATCGAGGCCGAGGTGGGCGCCGACAATATCGTCAGGATGCCTACTCGTCGGGCACGATGGTGCGTGGATCGAGATCATCCTGAACGGGCGCGACCCGCGCGAGGCCTGGGCCTTCGCGCAGCGTCTGCGGCGTCTGCACGACCGTGCACGCCTTCGGCGTCGATCCGCGCGGTCGAGGACGCGCTGGGCATCACGATCCCCAAGGCGGCCAACCTCATCCGCAACCTGATGATCGCCCAGCAGTATGTGCACGACCACGTGATGCACTTCTACCACCTGCACGCGCTGGACTGGGTCGACGTCGTGAATGCGCTGAAGGCCGACCCCAAGGCCACCGCCGAGCTCCAGCAGAAGATTTCGCCGTGGCCGAACGCCTCGCCGGCCTACTTCGCCGGCGTGCGCGACAAGGTCCAGGCGATCGTCGACAGCGGGCAGCTCTCGATCTTCGCCAACGCCTACTGGGGCCACCCGGCCTACAAGCTGCCGCCCGAGATGAACCTGCTGGCGGTGGCGCACTACCTGGAGGCGCTCGACTGGCAGGCCCAGGCGACCAAGATCCACACGATCTTTGGCGGCAGAATCCGCACCTGAACTTCGTGGTCGGCGGCGTCGCCATGCCGATCGACCTGAACAGCGACACCGCGCTCAACGCCGAGCGGCTGTCGATCATCAGCGACTCGATCGAGCAGATGATCGCGTTCGTCGACCAAGTCTACCTGCCCGACCTGCTGGCGATCGCGCTGTTCTACAAGGACTACGCCGCGATTGGCGGCGGGCTGGGCAACTTCCTGACCTGGGGCGAGTTCCCCGACACCGATATCAACGACATCATCCAAGTACCTGGTGCCGCGCGCGGTGATCCTCAACAAGGACCTGTCGAACATCATTCAGCCCGACCCGCGCGACATGCGGCGCATGCAGGAGTTCGTCACGCGCTCGTGGTACGCCTACAGCGGCGGCGACCAGGCCGGCCTGCACCCGTGGCAGGGCGAGACCATCGCTGGAAGTACAGCGGCCCCAAGCCGCCGTACGAGCAGCCGGCGGGTCGAGCAGAAGTACACCTGGCTCAAGGCGCCGCGCTGGAACGAGACCCCGATGGAGGTCGGGCCGCTGGCGCGCGTGCTGGCGATGTACGCGACCGGCCACGCCCAGACGAAGGAGCTGGTCGACGCGACGCTCTAAGGCGCTCGACGCGCCGACCGAGGCGTTGTTCTCGACGCCTCGGCCGAACGGCCCGCGCGGGCGATCGAGACCAAGGTGTTCGCCGACGGCGATGCGCGGCTACTACAACGACCTGATCGCCGAGATCAAGGCCGGCAACACGCAGACCTTCAACCGCGAGAAGTGGAGCCGACCAGCTGGCCGGCGCGCAGGGGGTCGGCCTGATGGAGAGCGCCGCGCGGCGCTGGGCACTGGGTAGTGATCGAGAACGGCAAGATCGCCAACTTCACCAGATGGTCGTGCCGACGACCTGGAACGCCACGCCGCGCGACCACAAGGGCCAGATGGGCGCCTACGGAGGCGTCGCTGATCGGCACGCCGCTGGCCCGGCCGGAGTGGCCGCTGGAGATCCTGCGCACGATCCACTCGTTCGACCCGTGCATACGCTGCGCGATCCGCATGGTCGACACAACCGGCCACGCCCTGGGCGATCTGGCGGTGGGCTGAACGTTTGTCTGAGCTAAGGCATAGTTTCGCCTGGCGGCGATCTCCCTTTGCAATTGGGGGAGGTGGAGGGGCAGCCCTCCATCCTCCTCAGGGGGGGTTTGAGGCAGGCGCAGCCCTCCCAAACCCCACCCAAACTGTTCAGAGGAAGTGTATGGCCCGGAGACATCGTGCTTGGCCTTGGCAATATCCTGAACCACGACGAGGGGCTGGGCGTACGCGCTGGCCGCCCTTGAAGCTGGCCTGGGGTCGCACCCAGCAGTTCGAGGCTGGTCGACGGCGGGACGATGGGCCTGAGCCTGCTGCAGCTGGTCGAGGCGTGCGATCACCTGCTGATCGTCGACGCGGTGAACGCGGGCGTGCCGCCCGGCACGGTCGTCGAGCTGGGGTGTGACGAGATCCCGCCGTACGCCGGCGTCAGGCCGTCGCAGCACCAGGTCACCTTCCAGGAGGTGCTGGGACTGGCGAAGATACGGCCAGGCTGCTGCCACACGTCTACCTGATCGGCGTGCAGCCGGCCGATCTCGATCGGCGTCGGCCTGAGCGCGACGGTGACAGCGGCTATGCCGCGGCTGGTCGTGCGCGCGGCCGACGTGCTGCGCGGCTGGGGGCTCGTAGAAGCAGAGATCGCCTGAGAGACATTCGAGCAAATCATCATCCCACGAGCGAAAAGTGCGAGAGTAGCCCGGCAAAGCCGCGAAGGTCTTTTCTTTGCGGCTTTGCAGTTTGCGATCTGATCGAGATGTTTGAACGGCTGACCTATCCCCCCAAACGTTCGCGTCTTCGCGCCTTCGTGGTCACGCGAAAGCGAGTGCGCCATTCGGGTCGCCAGGTTTGCCGCGACCAGTATCGGGTCTCCACGGACGCGAACGGCGGCGCGTAGGGGCTGGTCCAGCCCGGCCAGATCCTCGTAGAGTGTCTGAGCAAGTCCATAGCTCGTCGTCGCGCTCCGGGCGGTTCGCCCGGGGAAGCCACGCCGGCCGAAGGCGGATATGATCCCTGCGACAACACCTCGATACGCCAGCCCGCAGCACGGCGCGCTCACGTTCACAGCATCTGTCGCATTCCCTCATCGACTATCCACATCACCCCTGGTATCCTCGGCATCAGAACAACAGCACAGCGAGAAGTTGACCGATCGATGTTCCAAGTTGTGCCACATTTCATAGTAGGTGTGCCGACAAGGCACCTCGTTGAAGAGGATCCGGGCAGCGTCTGCAACCATCGGGCGTCGGCCCTGGCCTGCGGCGGCTCTGGCAGATCCAATCGCTGCGCCTGCTGGTGCAGCTCGGCTTCCCGCCCTGCTCATCCTGTACACACTGGTCATCCATACGCTCGTCGGCGAGGGCAGTGGTGTCGTCACCACCTCGGCTGAGGCTTACTGTCCGTTCCGGCATCGAGACACGTACACCCACCTCAGCAGCGGTGGCAGGCCCGTCCAGCCATACCCACCTGTCGAACCTAGTCATCCTCGCCGGCGTGCTGCTGCTCGCCGTGTCCGCGCGCGCCGCGTTCTCCTGGGCTGGATCTGCCCGCTGGGCGCCATCCAGGTGGGCTCTTCGCCGCCAGTATAGGCTGCGGCGACGCCTCCCGTCGCTCGGGCGCGGTCAAGGCACTGGAAGGCCCGCGCAGGTGTCCGGCCGATCGCTCGCTTGACCAGCGCCTGGCGCCGACGCTGCTCGCGCGGATCGACCACTGGCTGCGCTACGGCCGCTACCTCGTGCTGGCCTGGGCGGCCTGTGGCGCAGCCATCTGGGATATATGGTCTTCCGCGACTACGACCCCTGGGCGGCGCTGCTGACCATCGGCGAACTGGAGCTGAGCGGCGGGCTCGTGGTGCTGGGCGTGGTGCTGGTGGCGGCGCTGTTCGTCGAGCGACCGTGGTGCCGCTACGCATGCCCGCTCGGCGCCGCGATTGGCATCGCCAGCAAGGTCAGCCCATTGCGGCTGCGGCGCGCTGGCCCGGCCTGCGCCGGCTGTGCGCTCTGCAACCGCGACTGTCCGGTCGGCATCCCGGTCGACACGCGCAGCGATATCACCGACGCGAGCTGCATCATGTGCCTGCGCTGCGTCGACACTTGCCCGAAGCATGGCGCGCTGGAGCTCGCGCTGGTGATCCCGGTCGTCAGCCCGCGGCCGTCCGGCGCCGAGCAGTCGTGCCCAAGGCGGCGTTCTATGCGCAGTTCGCGCTGCCGGCCGATATGCCGGAAACGATGGCGCTCCGGCGATATCGAGCCAGTCGTGTCGGCGTTTTCGGTGACCGATCTGCGCGCCTGGCTCGCGGCGCGGACGGCACCGTAGTGGAGGGCGAGCGCGGCCCGCGATGCTACCGTGGAAACCGCGCGCGCTCCTCCGCAACAAGTTCCAGGAACGCTGCCAACGCGCGACTGGGCGGGCGGCCCGTGACGCTCAACCGTGTCAGCGGGCGGCGCACGGCCAGCTCTGGCACCACGAGGACGACGAGCCGGTCAAGCGCCTGCTCCTGGACAATCGTCGCAGTAATTTGAAAGCGAGGCGCAGCTTTCTATGCACCGAGGGATACCGCTGGCAGACGATCCTCTTGCCGGGCTGGGGGCGGGGCAGGCCCCGGGATGGGCCAGCCGCGCTGCTTGGGCTCGGCGCCTGGGCGCTTCCGCAAGACATTGAAGCGCGGCTGCTTCTGCCAGCTGAACGACTATGTCGACGGCGAGCTGGCCGACGAACCTGCCACGACCTTGAGCGGCATGGCCCAGTGCACGAATTGCCGGGTCGTCTTCGACACGCTGCGCAAGACGATCGTCCTCTACCACGCGCTCGGCAACGCGCCGGTCGAGCTGCCCGCCGACGTCGAGGCGCGGCTGCTCAGCTGGCTCAACCGCACGCCCCCACCAACCGCTGGATGATAACCGTGGAATTGCTATCGGGCGCGCTGATTGTCAGCAGGCTGCCGACGCTCATCAGCGCGCCGAGGCGGCCAGCGCGTATGCGAGGAACTCTGCCGGCGCGCCCCGGCGGGTTGAGCCGCGGTGAGTGGACGGTGACTGGATAAGCTGTGCATCCATTGCTCTTGGTACTCCTTGTGTCCACAGTTCGCGTGTGGGTGGCTGGCGGGCGGCCGAAAACTTGGCTCGTGCACCCACCTGACGGCTTGACGAGCGTAACCAAAATATTGCATCATTTATGATCATTATGCAAACATGTCAACCATTATATTGTGTGAAGTATATGATTGTGCCGGCAGCCCTGTGGCACCCAAGAAATCGCCCGCTACTTGCGTCGCTGCATCGCTCTTCGCCCGAGGTGGAGGACCAGACCAGCGCGATTTGCAGGTGGCCGCATGGCGGCGCTACCTGGGTCGCCACCCCAGGTGCGGCGAGGTGGGGAAGCCGGACCCGAGATCGAGCGGGGCGGTGTGGGTAGGGGTGTGGGGATAACTGCGGGTCGGCCTCACTCGGGGCGGCGCGAAGTGGCGCACTGCCAGGCGGTCGCGCCCATCGAACGGGCAGAGCACCAATAAGAATTGGGCGGGGTCGCCGTCAAGGTTGCGCCAGCGGTGCGGCAGGGTGCGCCTCGAAGAGCAGGCTATCACCCACGCTGGAGGCACATAGGTCAGATCGGCGACGGTGTGGGCGATGCGACCGACCAGGCAGAAGACGAACTCCTGGCCGGTGTGGACAATCACGTCCGCCCGCTATCGGCGGACGGGTCGAGCAGCACCAGCAGCGACTCGATCGCATGCTCCGGCGCTGCCCGCGCCGAGATCTTCGAGGGTGCCGTGGGTGAAGGTGGCGCGCAGCCGCGTTCCGGCCGCCTGGTAGACGACGCGACGCGACGGAGTGGCGTCCGCGAAGAACGCCGTGATCGGCACATCGAGCGCGCGTGCGAGCTGCTGGAGCGTGCTGACGCTCGGCGAGGTCTTGCCGTTCTCGATCAAGCTCAGCGTATTGACGGCCAGGCCGCTCTCGGCGGCGAGCGCACGGATGGTCAGCCCGCGCTCCTCGCGGAGCAGCCGCAGCCGCCGGCCGACATCGACGCTCGCCGTATCTGATGCGCTGGGTGTCGTGTCCAGCGCCGCGCCCTGGCGCAGACTGCTTGAGCGATCGTCCTCGGCCATCCTCAGCTCCTGTCACGCTATTCTCTGCCGCCACGCCTATTGTATGCGTAGCGCCGCATGTGCGCAATCGCGGCCGGCGCGGTAGTGGCTGCAGTGCGGCGATGCTACCAGCGCTGGAGCGGTGCGCGTTGGCGCACAGATATAGAACCCTGGCGGCTCCGCTATAGACAGTCTGCTGTGGCTGTGATGGTCTAGCTGACGCCACCATCGATGGGACGAAGTCCGGCAATCTACCCCACCTGAAGGCGCACTATCGATAGTTTGTCTTCATACCAGTCCGACGCGGGCTGCGTCGAGCGCAAGTGCGCCGGACAGATAGAACGGACCAACCACCAGCGTCGCCATCACCACCGTCGTGACCAGCGTGCTCATCGCGAAGCCCGCGCTCAGGAGCGGATTGCGGAATAGCGCCATTTGGATGAGCGGTGAGGCGGCTTTCGCCTCTGCGAACACGAAGACGGCGACGCTGATAACGGCCATCGAACCCAGCAACGCCACGTTGAGCGGCCGAAGCTGCCGCGCCCCATCGTCATGGCGAGTGCATACGCCGCGAGCGTCAGAGCTGAGCAGCAGCGTGCCACAAGGGTCGAAGCTGGTCCGAGCCATCTTTGTCGCGGGGCGATCAGCGGGCAGGAAGCGTTGCGCGAGCAGCAGCGTCAGGAGCGCCAAATGCTCCAGTGACCAAGAAGATCGCCGGCCAAACCAAGGGCGGCAATCAGCAGGCCGCCGAGCGTCGGGGCGAGCGCTGTGCCGATCGCGGACATCGTACCGGGGACCCATGGCGCTGCCGGCCTGTGCCTTCGGAACCGTCTCACCGACAAAACGCCATGGTCAGGGCCATCATAATCGCCGCCCCAGGCCCCTGCACAGCGCGGGCAGCGATCAGCAGCCACAGCGTGGGCGCGACGGCACATACGACAGAGGCCGCCGTGAACAGGAGGATACCAGTCGGAGCAGCCGCCGTCGGCCGGGTGAGATCACCGAGCCGCCCGACGCTGACGACCAGGTGGTGCTGGCGAGCAGATAGGCCAGCACGATCCACTGAACCTGCTGTACTGAGACGCTGAATGCCTGTGCCAGCGTTGGCAGAGCGATACTGGCAATGCTGGTGCCAAGCGCGGACAGCAACATGGAGAGCGACAGGCTCGCGAGTGCCCAGCGAACTGAAGGAGTGCGTTCTTCGCTTCCAGCGATTGAGCGCATCTTGTCGTGCAAAATGATTGACTTCAAGAATTCCACTTTTGACAACGCTCGGAAATCGTTCGCACTATACACTCACAGGCGTTGTTCGCGGATCGCTCCGGCCAGTACTTGTGCGAGCGGGACATCCACTAAGCCAGGCGAGATCGGCGCCCGCCCGCTATGCGAGTGGCAGACTATCGGCGTTCCCGCGGCGCGGTCACGCGGACTCGGGGCCGATTGATGAAGCGTTGAAGCCGCTTGGCCTAGAACGAGCGATCGCCACGATCGTCGGCAGCTTTGCGACCGCACTGGCGCTGGCTCGGATCTCCGATATGGTCGCCAGTGTTCCCGAACGACAAACCGGCAACCTGCGCGCTGGAATGTACAAGTTTCCCCTTCCAGTCCCTACACCTGAGCTCACGATTTCCTGCTCTGGCACCCGGCGGATGGATGCCGATGGCGGACATCGCTAGTTGCGCGGTATCGTTCTGGGAGACTTGCGCGGCGATCCGCCGAAGCGCCACGTTCCCTGTGCAGTCGCCATACAGCCGATCGTCGGTCTGCCCCCACACACGGTATCATTCAGGCTGTCACGGTGATGACAGATCACCTTCGTTTGTGTCCCGCCTCAACATAGCGGGTGCGCCCTCAACCCATCTGGTCCAGCGGGGGGTAGCACTTCGGATCGATCACGGGTTTCCAGTCGGACCCGCCCCACCCAGCTCTTTGAGGAAAAGGAGTGCCTGTGGTGGGTAAGGCTGTCCTGCCGATGATGTGCTTGCCGGTTGTCATCGAGTACCATACCCTTGCAATGTCGCTCCGGGCTTATGACGGTATTGCTAGATACAGCTGTTGGGCTTTAGGCGCCTTGACACTGTGAGAACGTGGTCTTCCCAACCGCATCCAAGATGATGTCGTAGGTGGTCCCGCCATTGTTGCCAAAGTTGGCTTGTGGATAGTCAACGACCGTGTCGGCTCCAGCGATGGTAATTAACGCTGGCGCTTTCTGGTACTACAGACTCTTCGTGACCTCTGCGTCAAAGTAGTCGGGTAAGCTGCACGGCAAAGTGCCGCCACTTCCCGACGTGCCGCTCCGATCAGGACGTTGTCCTGGCTGGATAGTCACTGCCTGGAGGAAAAACAGGGCGGCCTGGCGTACCATCGAAAGCGTGGTAGCTCCGCATAAGTCAGCGTATCTGGTTTGGTTCACCACCCCATCTTCGGGCAAGCATTTATACTCGGCGTGGGCGCCAAACTGCTGCTCGTGGTCGATGCACTCACTTCGTCACCCGGCTTGAACCGTTTGACATCCTGCCGACGGCTTCCACTTCACCTGCGAGTTCCAGTCGCAAGATCGGCTTTTTTTGGGGCCGCCGCAGACCTAATGCCAGTCGAGCGGGAGCCGCGAACAGGGGAGGAACGGCAAAACCGCGATGCGACAGTCCCCGGCGTTTACCGCGGTCGCGGCTTTGACCGGGATCCCGCTATCCTTTGAGGCGGTTGGTTTTCAAACCTCCTTGAGCTGAAGAACCTCCGGTGCGCCGTATGCTAGGCGACGACTGCTTCCGGAGATGTGAGCACCTCCTTGATCGGTGCCGCTATCGGGGCCGGCACAATGATTGACTGCAAGTGAAGTGGGATGCGCAAGAAGCTTTCGCCCTTCCATCCCCCATCGTACCTATCTATGCTCCGATTAATAGCCCGTTCGTCGCTGTTTGTGTGATCGCGACGCGATTTGGCGAGTAGGTTGAAGCCTTTGGACGATCAGCCAGATGCCCAGCGATGTCCCCCAGATGAACTCCGGGATGACCAGGATGCTCCCCACCACAGAGGCTGGCCCGAAGACCCCGGAACGGGATGCCGACGAAACGGGTGAGGAGCACAGGCCGGCAAGTGATGAGACCTTGACACGGTTAGGTTCCGTGGGCACCAGGGGTGATCGAGTACATCAGGTAGCCCAGCAACAGCCCGTTCCTGATGCCGGACGTGACAAGCCAGGCTGGTGAGTAGGAACGTCCAATCTTTCAAGTCGTGCCCAGCGACTTGCCGACCGTGGCGGGCGTGGCGGCATCTACCCTGCAGCTCCCGTGACGTCCTGCCGCAACGTCACGACCGCAAGGAGGCTGAGGATGCCGACGGCGATGAACACGGATCCGACGACCCGGGCCGTGATAAATCCAAGGGCGATGCCTTCGTTCCGCTGCTTGAGAATCGGGAACAGCAACGACAGCGGTGCCAACGTTCGCGATGATGAGGAGAGCCCAACAACGCCCCCAGAGCATGCTTGTGTCGGCTCCGGCACCGACAATGGAGCGAGGGTCGGTTCCAGCACCGGGACATAGAGAAAGAACTGGGGGATCGAGGTGATATGTGATCGGCGAACAATACGCCCGTAACCAGTGCGATTGTTCGTGGTGCGACTGGCAATTGTGGTCGTCTGCTGATTGGTGTGCGACGTTTGTCTCCTTCCGGTACCTGCGGTCTGCCTGGTGGAAGCTATAGGTCTGTCCCCTTACGATTGGTGTGGGCCGGATCTGGACGCCAACTCCATCTCTCCATTCGCGTCGACCGTGTAGACTGAGAGCACGCCAGCATATTGCCAGGCTTCCGCGTCACGGTCAGGTTTCCAAACGAGCTGATCCCTATTCTAGTTGGGAAGTGGCGGCCGCACCTTGCGGACAGGAGGAGCCGGTCGCCTGCGGATGATCCATTCGGCCACGGCGAGGTTGATCACCCAGCCCGCGCCTCAGGAGCGCGCGGCTCAGCCGCGTCGGCGGGTCAGCGAACGCCGCCGCGACCATCGCGGTGAGCACCTGCGCCCGCCCCTGATGCCAATCGCATAGCCACGCAGCATCCAGTTGCCGTGTTGGACGAACTGTCGCCGCCAGAGCGCAATGACACCGCCGAGCAGCGAGGGAAGAGCAGGTCTGACCCGAAGAGCAGCCGCAAGCCGCAGGACGAGCGCGCCATCGGGGGTGAGCATGTGATAGAACAGGGCCATCCACTGAAGTGAGTGAGCCAGGTCGTGCGGCGTGATCGCCATCGGTGGTGCAAGGGGGGCCTGACCGCCGCTTGTCCCCTGCAGGTTCCGGTAATCTTACTCGGCTCCACTCTGGCCAAGCTGCGGGCTTGCTCGGCCGAGCGACGGGCTCTGCGTATGCTCGCGCCGTTCGGACCAGAGCGCATAGCCCAGCCAGGCGAAGGCGAACCCGATCGGCACCGCCACCAGCGGCCGCAGCTCGCCTGGCAGCAGCGCAGACACGGGGCCAGCGTGATCGCGATGGTCAGCGCGCCGGCCGCCCAGCGCGGCAGGACGCGGGCGCGGAACGTCGCGATGCCGAACACCAGACCGCTGAGCGCAAACAGGGCGTCGGAAAGCCCCCAGAGCGCTGCAAGCACGCCAAAGTTCTTGTCGGTAGAGCCGGTGAAGATCCCCTAGGAAGCCCGCCGCAAATGTCGGCGCCTCGGCCGCTAACAGCGGCAAGATAAACACTTCGAAGAAGGTAAAGGCCAGGATGAGCACCAGCCAGAGGCTAAACAGGAGGTAGCCGGCCAGACCCAGCCACCCGGCCGCGTGCGCTTGCCGGGCATACAGCCCGGTGATACCAAACAGGCCGAACACGGACATTGCGATGGCCAGGGCGTGGACGAGCACCCACTGGGTGGTGGAGACTGACGAAAGAATATTCGGTGGGTGGAACAACCCGACCACCACGAAACAGATCCCTGCCACCATCGCTGATAGACCAGCCCAACGGATGAGGTTCTTGGTGTTCATGTGTTTGCCTCCTTGTTCGAACGATTATGCTCCGTGTCTGTGTTGCCATCTGGCCCGTTCGCCTGTTTGGGTTCCACCCGAACAACCGAGAGCAATGGCAGGCCAGATCACGTACTTGCTTGAGCACGCCAAGGAGTGCCGCTTGATCGACCACCGGGCCACGGAGGAGAGTCTCGCCATTGTCTTCTCGGGTGATGCTCAAGCCGTCAAACCAGTCAGCCCACTTGTCATCCAGGTGCCCCTTGAGGCGATCTCGTATGTACCCGCCTAGTCGTCATAGCCCGCCGATGGGTGTCGTTCACTCATGCCGCGCCTCGTGCCGTGCCTTCGGACGGATGCGCCGCACCTGCCGTTTCCGTGTTCGTTCCTTCGACAACACGATACAGAGAGATGTGGGGAGATGTCTTCCCCATATGTGGGGATTGATCTGGGGATATATCTGGAGAGCCGGGGGAGCAGGCTAAGACAAAAGCCCTGCCAGCATATGCCGATCGTTTCTGGCATACCCTGCAGGGCTATAGGAGGTGCGCCGAGGCCCGGCCGGTGCGGGCCAGATCAAACCGAGCTCGGCCGCACGCTTGACGGCCGCCCGGCGATTATTGACGTTGAGCTTACTGTAGATGCTCTTGGTATGGGTGCGAACCGTGCTCAAGGCGATCACCAGTTCCTGCGCGATCTCCGGCCCAGAAAGATCGGCGTTGAACAAGCGGAGCACGGCAAGCTCGCGTTGGCTCAGTGGCTCCACCAGCGGGGGCGCGAGGCGTGAGGATTGAGGCTTGCCCGGCATCTGCAAGCCTCACGTGTCAGGCTGGCTCAGAAGGCAGCCAGCAGTGGCCGTATAGGCCGGCTGACAAATGGAGCGGCGGGTTGCGAAGCGCATCATGGGCGGGCCTTCGTCCACAAACGGCTGGATATAGCCCTCCTTTCAGCCAGCCGTGGGAGCGCGCCGGCGGCACAGAGCGGCGGCAGATCACCCCGCACCTGGCATGCCAGCGCCTGGAGCACCAGGATTTCGATGACCCTTCCGATCCGCTCGCCTGCCTCGGCAGCTTCGAGCAGGCGAGCCAGCAGGCCGATCGCCTCACGCAGGGAGTGGCTGGAAGCGTCGATCTTCGCGCGGGCAATCAGGATCCTGGCCAGGGTGATGTGCTCGAACTCGCGCAAGTAGGAGCTCGTCCCGGGCCGACAGCCTCGCTCGCGCGCCCAGCCGAGCGCCTGAGCCAACTGACCTTGGACGACCCGCAGTCGTATCACGAGCGCCGCGACCGGCCGCACGTTTGGAAGAAGTCGCCACCATACCGCTGCTCGGCCTCCTGGAGCAATTTGAGCGCGGGATCCAGATCGCCTGCGCTGCTTGATGCGCGCCATGGCCACGCGCCAGCGATAGGTGCTGCGGCAGCCCCATGTGCTCTCCTAGCTCTGGCTGCGGAGGAGGTGCTCGGCGGCGGCAGGGCGGTTGTGCTCACACGCGGGAGCCTCTTATTCCGTGATACATATCTGCCGCTCCCCGCAGCACCGGTTCGCCCTGCTGTCGCAAGCTGCAATCCCCGTTCATAGGCACGCAGGGCTTCGTGGAGGCGACCCCTGCGCGACCCGGATAATCTGCCAGGCGATGGCGCACCCGAGACGTCGGCGAGATGCCCGGCCCCCTCCGGAGCCATACCGTCGTCATACGGCCGGATAGGCCGCAGCCAGATCTCCGTTCCCTTGGTGCGAGACAAGCAGCGCCAGCGCGCTGCTCGGTGGAGATGGTCTTCTTCAGCGACAAGATCGAGCGCCCGCCGCGCATACGTCACGGCGTTGGCCAGGTGGCCCAGGGCTAGGGCATGGCCGGCGCGGTACACGGCGATCAAACCCGGTAGGTGGCGAAGTGCCGCCTCGTCCGCAGCAACCGCCCTTTGGCCAGGCTCCGGATATGCCTCGGTCAACAGAGCCTGCGGCGGTGTTTCCAGAGCAAAGGTCATTTCCAGCCAGCGTTCGGCGGAGCGCAGGCGCTCGTCGACGCCCTCGAGCTGGCCGACTGCTAGTGACGCCCAGGCATACGCAACGCAGAGCACGGGCCGGACGCGCAGTACCTCGTCGGGGAGCGCTTTCAGCCAGCCCAGCACTGCGACCTCCCTGCCGATTGTTGCGCATGGCTGGCACGGCCTGCTCGACCAGCTCGGCCGCGCGCCCGAAATCCAAGCCCGCCAGCGCGTGGCCGATCGCATCGGTCGCCGGTTTCATGCTGCTCGTGCCAGGGGCTGGCGCGCTGATGCAGCCTGGGACCAGATCGGGCTGTTCCGCCCGCAGCTGCGCCTTGAAGAACTTCGGCAAACAGATGGTGATATGGATACCACTGGCGCGTGCCATCCAGCGGCACGACAAAGAAGTTGCCGCGCTGGAGTGCTTCCAACCGTGCGCTGCCACCCTCCTGACCGGTGACGGCATCGCAGAGCGCGCCAGTCAACCGCTCAAGAATCGAGGTCTGGAGTAAGAAGCTGCGGATGCAGGCCGGTAATCCAACCTTCGGTGCGGACTTCGAGGGCGACGATGTCCACTTCCCGAGAGGCCGAGATCCATCACCCCAGTGAAAAATGCAGTTACTTGGCCGAGGTGTAAACCGCAAAGTCGGCGGCGCAGCTCAGTCACGTGGCCGCGTGCGCGTAATCGGGCCAGGGGGCAACGGGGGGTCCACGCGGGTGGCAATAACCAGGTGCAGTTGTGGTGGCAATCGCTCGACCAGAAAGGCAAGCGCCTGGGTCGAACCGGCCCGGCGTCCAGCAGGTGGTAATCGTCAAGCACCAGGATCGCAGGCCGCGACAGCGTGGCGATCTGGTTGAGCAGCATCGGCAGCAGGGCATCGATCGGCGGTGGCTGCGGGGACTGGAGCAGTCCCATCGGCCCCGCCCCAATCGTAGGCACAATCGTTCGTAAGGCAGCAGCGAGATAGGTCAGAAAGCGCGTCGGGTCATTATCCGCTTCGTCCAGCGACAGCCATGCGACCGGTCGCCCACAGAGAGCTAACCACGCGCTGACCAGCGTGGTTTTGCCAAGACAGCGGGGCTGAGATGAGGGTCAGCTTGCGGTGCAGCCCCGCATTCAGCCGCGCTGATCAGGCGCGAGCGCAGAACCACGTCCGGTCGCGGTGGCGGGATATACAGTTTCGTGGTCAAAATGGGCGTAGGCATAGGCAAATTATACACATTATCAAAGCACGAAGCGCCACGACCTAACCCCGCGATCAAACCCCTTCAGCGTCTTGATCGGCGAGTGGACGACGGTCGGCACACACGGTCTTGTCCCAGGCACGACCTACGTGATGATCCGGTAGTGCTGCGTACTGCGATGCTACGCTCTGGCTGTTGTGGCAGAAGGCCGCGCGCACGCACTTGCCTGATCCCCGGCCCCAAGCCATTGGCAAACCAACGGAGGATCATGACGAATACAAACCCTTTATCGGCTTGGTTGGTCGACCATCCTGAGCAACGCATCATCAGCGAGATGCGGATGCTCCTGTTTACGGCTGGACAACTCACGGCCGACGATACCCGTACGCCTTGTATCGAACTATTGCTTTCGGTATGAATTGCAGCCATTGTTGGAGAAAGCCGGGTTTACGGTCGAGGCGGTGAAAGGTGATTGGACGGATGCCGACGTGATGGCTGGAGCATGACGATCGTCTATTTCGCCAGGAAATATAGCAATCCTAACTCATTTGTAACAGGCATAGACCGCCTGCACCGGTCGGTTCTTGGTTCTGGTTCTGGTAGGATCGCTATAGCTGACGAGCTTCACCGCATTTAGGATTGCTAGAGTACCAAACAGAGAAACGAGACATGGCGTATTTTGTTACGTATGGTCAACTGCTCACACGAGGCGTCTTACTATGCCCATCTGTCGACCGAATTCTCCTGATCGTCGTTATGAGCATCGCGTTGTTCAGCCTGTGGCGGTGCGCCCGCGCCGCAGAGGAGTGGCAACGCTTGCTGAGACGCGCTGCACAAATTGGCGCTAAAATCGCACTGATCTCAGCGCCGGAAGGCGGTCGGGTGTATGTACGTGTTCGGCCGCAGACCGAGATGGCAATGCTTAGCTTGCAAACAATCTCGTTCAATCCTTCAATCACTTCATCTAATTCCTCAGGTGTGATTGCACCCAATCGGCTCGCGAGACGTTCGACAGAGAGTGTATGGATTTGACTGATTTTGACCCAAGAACGTTTTGGCAGAGTCGCAGTGATGAGTTCCAGCGTGAGCGGAAAGCCAGCTGTTGGCGCTTGACTGGTAATAGCAAGTGCGATTACCGTGCCCGAGCGGTGATTGAAGATACTATGACTGATCGCGAGAACTGGGCGTATGCCGGCTTGTTCCATGGCCACGAACCGGATTGGAGATCCGCCCACCAAATTTCGCCTCTTTAGTATTCGGGCCACGTCGACAACTCCTGCTGCATACCTTCTTCGGCAAACACCTGTTCCAGTTGAGGATCGAGTTTTGCGCTTTCGCGGGCGAGGCGACTACGCTGCAGGCGAGCGAGTTTATCCTGCAATGCTGCCTGGATGGCTTTACTGCGGTTAGGAAAGACGTGCTGAGCGACAAGCTGGTCGACTTGAGCGAGCAGCGCTATCAATGGTCACAGCCACTTTGGTTGTTGGGTATGCTCCAGCTCCTTATCAAAGTATGATGAAATATCATACCATACGTGATCATGCTTTGTCGAGCGTTGAGATGGTGAGATTTGCTTAGGCTGAGACCTGAGTAAACGACCGCACGGCTAAGCCGGCGGCGTTGCTTCTGGCGGCGCTGCGCGCGTCAAGGAGCATGATCGGCGACAGCCCGCAATGACTCCTACGCCGGGGCCGCAGCCGCCGGCATCCACTTGTGACTACGCCGGCCCGGTCACCCAACGCGCGGCGCGGGGAGTGCGAAGCCCCGGCGCCGCGCCGTGGGAGGGTGCATATCGTCCTGACGCGCGGCGTTATTAGGCTTCAGTGCCTATCACACGCCTCACCGTTTCATCAGCGACATAGTAGGTCTGCCACGCCATGCACGGCGTGCCATCTCCACTCAGTGCGGCCAGGTTATTGACCGGCTGATCTCAGCGATTGTCTGAGCGGGTCAACCTGAACGAACACGCCGCAGCCTAGCGTCCCTTGCGCAACGCCACTAATCTCTGCCGATCCGCCCGCCGGGAGCGCCGCGATCGTGCGCGTGAACAGCAAGGTTAGTGGATCAAACTTCCAGCTCCGGTAGACATTGACGGTCACGTTCATCGCCGGCGCTGCGCCGATATTGCAGACCCGCGCAGCGATGATCGATGTGGTCGGGGCTGGGGCGCGCGCCAGATTGTGTATGGGCTGACCATTAGGTCTGGTCCGACCGCCAGCGTCAGCGGCGCGCTGTTATTTGCCGTGAACGTCTCGGCAAAGTCGCCTTGGTTGACCACTGCAGCGAATGGGTAGCTGCCTGGCGCCAGCCCAGAGGTGCTCCAGGGTGTTATCACTGTAACTGCGGCGCCCGGGCTAGCGCCGGCACGCTGTTGCTGGCCACCACCGTGCCGGCCGACGTGCCGCGCCGGAAGCGCAGCGTCGTCGCCGGGCTGGGGCTGGTGCCCACGTTGCGCACCGCTACGCGCAATCCCACGTCCCGCCCGCCCCAGGAGTCCACGGCGGTGTCGCTGATCTCCAGATCCGGGCCAAAGGCCGCCCGACTGGCAGTATTATCGGTTTCGTCCGACTCGGCGATGACGTTGGCAGGGTCGACGACAGCGTAGAATGTATGCGGGCCGCCCGTGGAGGGTATTGGGTAGTCGAGCGCGAGCGTTGCGGTGATACCCGCGGCCAGCGGGCCGGATAGGCTGCGTGTGCCAAGCGGCTGGCCGCCCGAGGCTGGGTTGCCGTCGTAGAAGCCAACCGTGACCCCATCCAGCGCCAGATCGCCGGTGTTGCTGATCGTCGCGCTCAGCGTCACACTGTCACCCGGCACGGGGTGAGCGTTTGATAGCGTCAGGCTGTCGCCAGTTAGCGTCAGGTTACGCTGGAAGGTATGCGCGAGCGTCCACAGGTCGGTCTGCCCCTCGACCGGCAGCGTGTAGGTAACAACCTGGCTCGAATCGGGCAGCGTAGTGGTGCGCGTCTCGTGGGCGATCGCGGTGGAGGCGTAGGCGGCCAGCAGCCGGCCGCTCGCATCAAGCGCCGGCGTCGGGTAGGCCTCGCTGGCAGCGTTGCTGGTCAGGCGGCGCGGCTGCCCCCACAGATTGTGGGCCGCATCGTAGAGCGCCACGTACAGATCGCGCTGCGCGGCCTGTGCGGTGAAGACGGCCGCGATGTTCCCGGTGGGGTCCCGCACGATCCGCAGCCGGTCGATGCTGCCGATGTTTGCAGGTAGCACCAACGCGGAGCCGCTGCCCGTTGCCAGGTTGCGCACGCGCAGCGCATTTCCGGCCAGCCAGATCAGCAGCGGCTGATTGGCGGCGTTATAGACAATCTGCGGGGCCCGGTGGCCCAGGGTATCATTCGTAAGTCGCGCCGGCGCCGACCAGGCCGTGCCATCCCAGGTGCTCGTGAAGAGCTGGAGCGTTGGCGTGGTCGTTCCGGTGGCGGGCAGATAGCGCGTGTAGGCGATCGTCGCCCTCCCGCTGCCGTTGCCGGCGGCCAGGTCGACCAGGCCGGGGATTCCATCCACCGCGACTGCGGGCGTGCCCCAGCCGCCGCTGGTGAAGGCGGCCATGATCCGGTCGGGGTTGTTGGCATCGCCACCGAGCTGGCCGGCCGCATTCTGGTGCCAGACGGCCAAGAGCTGGCCGGTGGGGTTACGGGCGAGCTGCGGCGCGATGTCCAGCGCTGCGTTGTTGGTGAGCAGCGTGACGGGCGACCAGGCGCCGCTGGCCGCGTTGTAGGTCGCGGTAGCGATCTCGATCTGCTTCGCGATGGTGGCATCCCAGGTCGCCGTGCCGGGCAGTACCGTGTTGAGGCGCTGCCAGACCGCGACGGCGTTGCCGGCGGCATCCCAGGTCACCTGCGGTGCGCCGTCGAGGTAGGCGTCGTTCGTGATTGCGGTGGGCGTGCTCCAGGACGTGCCGTTCCAGCGGCTGAAGCGCAGCTCCTGCGCCTGGCCGACCGGCTTGGCTGAGTCGTCGTGCACCCACAGCAGCAGCGCGTTATCGGTAGCCGGATGCGCCGCCAGTGCCGGCTCAGTGTAGGTGTAGACATTGGTAGCCAGGAGGGCGGGCGCATCTAGTGTATTGAATTGGAGCATCGCGGGCGTGGAACGGCTGGATGGGGGTGGCCGGGCAAGTGCCAGGCAGCCGGTACGTTGGTGGCGTCGATACGTGCCGGTGTCGAAGCCGGCGGATAGTGCCATTCGACCTTGACCTTCTTCTCCTGTTCAAACCACGTGACCCGCGTCTTATACCCCGCCTCCCCCGTGAGCGCGATATGGTCAAAGGTCAGATTGGATAGCTCGTGCAGTGGTGCTGGGTGCCAGAAGTCGGCACTACCGGATGCGCCTAAGTAGACCCTCATCTCGAAGCCGGGCAGATTGAAGCGGTACCTGGTTTCGATACCCGGCCCGCCGCCGAGGTGGGTATTGCGCCACTCGAGCGCCGTAGCCGTATCAACAAGGGACGCCACATCGGCAGTGAGATACCCCTTCAGGTTGCCTTGGAGATACAGGTCGCCCAGCCCATCCAACAGCGAGTGGGGCACGACGGCCAGCGCGGTTCCGGCGCCGGGGTCCATGAAGTCGATAATGAATACCAGGACAGGCCAGTTCTTTGTCCAGCGAGCTTCAAATCGACGCGGAAATTGCCATTGACAGTCGGAATCTCGCAGTCGACTGCGCGCGCTTCAAGTGTCCCGGTGCCGCGCAGCTCGCCCGTCAGCTCAATTGACAGCAGTTCGATCTTCGGCTGTACACCGCCCTCAATGGTTAGAGCCGCCGGACTATCACACTTCAGCGGAAGTCGGAAGCCACCGCCGATGAAGAAGGCGATATTGGAGGTCGATCCGGGTGGGCCAAAGCCAGGGGCGCCGGTGCTCAGTCCCTCGGATGGAAATTTGACATGGGCAGTGTACTCGTAGCCGGCGCCCTCCGAGCCGGCGAGGCTCACTAGGCCCAAGGCGCCATTCTGTAGTACGCTCAGCAGCCATGCGGGCGCCGGGATCAAGGAGATGTGCCGCGTTTGTATCTGCGAGCGCTGCCGTCTATCCTGGGAGAAGGCTACGATCTCAAGCGTATTGTCTCCTTCACGCAGATCGGTACCCATCTGGAAGGTGTGGGTGGCGCCAGATATATCTGCGACTTCGTAATAGTGCTGCGCACCATTGACGGTAAACTCGACGTAGCCTGGCGTTTCGCCAGACCAGTCTACCCGCGCTGTGACCGGGTTCTTGGTGGGGATGCCCTGGAGATAGCGCCCTTCCAGAGGATAGCGCGATTGAATGCCAGAGATGTTGATCAGCCCGACATTGGGCGGCAATACGTCCGGCCCACCCGTAAACGTCACGCGCGCTGAGCCGCCGTAGGTCTGCCCGGCCTCCAGGCCCACGGCGCTGACAACCGCCACGCCGGGTGACGACGAGGTCATTGCAGCGCTGAACATCCTGGTGGCGTCGGTCGTGCCGCTGGCGGGAGTGAGCGCGCCGACACTCCCAGGAGCGAGGACCAGCCGGATGCGGAGGCCCGGCGGCGCGTTGGAGAGGGTTAGGGTCGCCGTCGCGGAGCCGTCGGCGGGAAGGGTGTCGCGCGAGCTGACGAGCACGGCCTGCGTGCTAATCTTGGCCACGAAGGCATCGCCGATGCCGCCGTTGTAGGTCAGGTCGGGCCCGTTCCGTACGGGAAGCCGGGCTCAGGGGACGAGGTCCAGCCGGCGACGTAGGAACTGCCGTCACTACCGACCGCGATGGCTAAGCCTATGTCGTCGGATGCTCCGCCGAGATAGCTGGCGTAGGTCAGCCCGCTGCCGCTGGCGCGTACCTTCGCCACGAAGGCATCGCCGGTCCCGCCGTTGTACGTCAGATCCGGTCCGCCCAGCACGGGAAAGCTCGCCTCAGTAGAATCGGTGGAACCGGTGAGATACGCATTGCCCTCGCCGTCGACCGCAATACCGCTGGCATAATCACTGCCCGTACCGCCAAGGTAGCCGGCGTAGATCAGCCCGCTGCCGCTGACACGCACCTTCGCCACGAAGGCATCACCGGTCCCGCCGTTGTGCGTCAGGTCCGGTCCGCCCAGCACGGGGAAGCTGGCCTCATTGGATTCGGTAGAGCCAACGAGATATGCGCTGCCGGCGCCGTCGACCGCAATACCGCTGCCATTGTCGGCGCCAGCGCCGCCAAGGTAGCCGGCGTAGAGCAGGGCACGCCCGTCGGCGCGCACTTTCGCCACGAACGCGTCACCGCCGCCGTTGTACGTCACATCCGGCCCGCCCAGCACGGGGAAACTGGTCTCGGTGGACATCGTCCAGCCGACGATGTAGGCGCTGTTGGCATTATCGACCGCGATACCCCGCCCCCAGTCTACATCCGCGCCGCCGAGATAGCCCGCGTAGGACAGCCCGCTGCCATCGGGGCGCACTTTCGCCACGAACGCGTCCCTGCCGCCGTTGTAGCTTAAGTCGGGTCCGTTCAGCACGGGGAAGCTCGCCTCGGTGGAGGTGGTCCGGCCCGTGAGATAGGCGCTGCCGTCGCTGCCGAGAGCAATGCCCTGGCTATCATCGTTACCTGTGCCGCCGAGGTAGCCGGCATAGACCAGCCCGCTGCCATCAGGGCGAACTTTTGCCACGAAC
This sequence comes from Candidatus Ribeiella danica, assembly GCA_016717335.1. GTDB lineage: Bacteria > Chloroflexota > Chloroflexia > Chloroflexales > Roseiflexaceae > Ribeiella > Ribeiella danica. The sequence goes on along the minus strand of JADKFS010000016.1, from coordinate 213,981 downwards.
ACGTCCCAGGCGCCACCGTTGTAGGACAGATCCGGCCCGCCGAGCACGGGGAAACTGGTCTCAGTAGAGGTAGTCCACCCGGCAACATAGGCGCTGCCGGTGCTGTCGACGGCGATACTGGTGCCATCGTCGTCACCTGCACCGCCGAGGTAGCCGGCGTAGACCAGGCCACCGCCATCGGGGCGCACCTTCGCCACGAAGGCGTCCTCTGAACCACCGTTGTAGGACGTATCTGGTCCGGTCTGCACAGGAAAACTAAATGCCCCGGACCCGGTATAGCCACTGACATAGATACAGTCGGTACGATCGACTGCGATACTTTCGCCACTATCATCGCCTGAGCCGCCAATGAACCCGGCGTAGATAAGCACGGCCGGGTCGAGAACCAGCGGCCGGCTGTGGTCATAGGCGCCTACCTGGAAGCCGTAGGACACTCGCCCATCCGCCTCCGGCGCATCCAGCGAATAGGCCATGCCGACTGCCACCTGCCCGCCGTCTACCGCCTGGTAGGCCTGCGGCGGGTCGTCCGCAAAACTGGTCAGCGGGGTCGTCACCGCCAGCTGCCCGGCGCCATTGAGCGCCACGCCTGTCGCGCCGCGGTAGGCCAGCCGGATCTGGCGTGGGTCGGCGCCCGGCTGAACGACAAACTCGTATTTCAGCCGGTCGACCGTGCCCTCATACACCAAGTCGATCCCCGGCCACAGCTGGGAGTAGACCAATCGGGTGTAGGTGGGGATACCGGTGCGCCACTCGTCTGGCCGGCCCTTGAAGTAGGAGACGATCGTCTCGGCCGGCGCCTCGCCGCGCGGTTGAACCTGGGGGTTCGCGCCAACGAAATCGAGCTTGACCACCCAGCGCTGCAGGCTGGTTGAGTTGGGCACCGGGGGCGATCGAAGCGGCGCTCGGGGCGCGCTCGGGTCGTTGGCTGTGGAATGCGCAGCCGGGGCGTCCAGCGCGAACGTTACGCCGTCGAGGGTGAAATACAGCGTCTTATCACTGCCCTGCACAGTATAGGCCACCTGGGGATCGAGCTGACCCTGGTTGGCGACAAACAGGACGGGCAGGTTGCCGAAGTCGGGTGCAGCGATGGACCTGGCAGAGGTCGGCCTTGTGACCAGCACCGTCCGTGGGGAAGGTGTCAGCACGGCAGCCAGCACCAGCAGGGCGAGCAGCGCGATCGGCAGACGTCGCTGCGGGGCAGCGAATGGACGGGGGCGGGGATAGGCGACGTGCATCGTTCGTTGGCCTCCTCGGGCACATCTTTGCACTGCGTTTGGCGAGCGTCTTGGCTAAACGCAGCTCCGCGGGATTAGTGTAAGAAACGCACGTAGATCTGTTTTCCGTACAACCAGGCTAGGAGCAGGGCGCGGGACGAACTGGGCAGGGCGAGACAAGCATACCACATGATGCGGGTGAGGCGATGATGGCAGTGGGCGATTGCCTCCACGTATGCCTATCGAGCGACGAGTGACACATCGCTTGTCGGATGGCTACCCCGTTCTCTGTCACTTCGAATCTCGCGCGTTCCCTTGCCGGGTCAACGACTCCTGATTCCGGTGGTGTCTCAGCTGATGTCGAAGGCTCTGTAACTGCGCCAATAGCCGCTGAACCTGCTTCAACGGCATTCTCGATGCCCTGCTGGACAGACTCCAGGGCCATCTGTCCGATATCACACAGCGATCAGGCAGCGGACGTCCTCCTTCCTTTGGCTGATGTAATGTCTCGCGCAGGGTGCTATGATGTGACCATTCGGTCATATGACTGGGTGGTCACATAAGAGCAACCATGCCAAAACCGACATTTAGCAATCTCCCACCCGCAAAACGCCAGGTCATTATTGATCTCGCCCTGGCTGAATTTGCCGAGCATCCCTATGGCATTGCATCGCTCTCGCGGATCGTCACGCGGGCCGGCATCGCCAAGGGCAGCATCTACCAGTATTTTGAGAACAAGCAGGATCTCTATCTGTTCATCCTCGACTATGCTGCCCAGCAGCAGTTCCAGCTGTTGCATGCCCAGACGCTTCCCGCTCCCGAGGTTGGCTTTTTTGCCCTGCTGCGCCGGCAGATGCATGCCAGCATACAGGTCGGACTAGCAGCGCCACTGCTCACCCGGCTCATGTACCGCGCCGTCACCGATGATCTGCCCTTCCGTGATGAAGTCGTGCGTCGCCTACAAACTGCCGGTGAGGGACATCTTCAGGCGCTGCTCGCTCGAGGGGTAGAGCATGGGGAGATCAACCCTGAGCTCGATCTCGAGCTGGCCACTGTTGTCCTTCAGGGAGTAATGGCGAAGCTCCATGAACTGATCGTGCGACGGTTGGGTACCACGCTTGAGGCGGCGGCGAGCGATGTCTCAATTATGAGTGGCCCAGCGGTTGAGCAGCTCTATGATCAAATCATTCGCATCCTGCAGTTTGGGCTTGGCGGTCCGGATATGCCGGCGCTTCTCTCAGGAGATAGGCCATGAAGATACTTATTCTTACTGTCGGCTCGCGCGGCGACGTGCAGCCGTATGTCGCCCTTGGCGCCGGCCTGCAAGCTGCCGGACACCGCGTCACCCTAGCAACCCTTGAAGCCTTCGCTCCATTGGTGGCCCAACATCATCTGCACTTCTACCCGCTACGCGGGGAGTTCCTTGAGCTGCTGCAGACCGCCGAAGGGAAGGCCGCAGTTGTTGGCAAGGGCAACCCGCTTGCCTTGCTGCGGCAGGTGACACCTATGTTGCGCCGTATGCTCGACGACACGCTGGCTGCGTCGGTTGGAGCTGAACTTGTGATCTACCATCCCAAGGCGCTCGGTGGATACAGCCTCGCCGAGAAACTGGGCATCCCTGGCATCCTGGCGCTGCCGCTGCCGCTCTACTCGCCGACGGCTGCGTTTCCAAGCCCAATCATCCCTGTGGCAAATCTCGGCCCGGTCTTGAACCGGCTGAGCCATCGTGCGGCCGTCAAGCTGACCAGCGCCTCCGTGCGGAGGGTACTGAACCGCTGGCGTAATGAGATGCTCGGACTGCCACCAATTCGCGATGAGTCGCAGCTACACGGGCAGCCGGTCCTGCGCCTGTACGGCTATAGTCCAACAGTGCTGCCAACACCTCCTGATTGGGATAGCTCCAGCGTGGCCACCGGATACTGGTTCCTCGACGAGCAGAAGAGGTGGGAGCCGCCCGCCTCGCTACGTGCCTATCTGAACGCCGGCCCGCCGCCGGTTTACATTGGCTTTGGTAGTATGCCAACGCAGGATGCGCCGCGCATGACCCGCATGGTGCTGGCCGCGCTTGAACGCACGGAACAGCGGGGTGTCCTCGCTACCGGTTGGGGTGGGCTGGCGGCAGCTGATCTTCCCGCTCGTGTTTACATGCTTGCTGAGGCACCGCACGACTGGCTGTTTCCGCGGATGGCGGCTGTGGTGCACCATGGCGGGGCTGGTACGACTGCGGCAGGGCTGCGCGCAGGCGTGCCAATCGTGATTTGTCCGTTCTTTGGCGATCAACCGTTCTGGGGCCGGCGGGTTGCAGCACTCGGGGCCGGGCCAGAGCCCATTCCGCAGCGCCGGCTGACGGTCGATGCCTTGAGTGCGGCGATTGGGGCTGCGGTGAGCGACCCAACGATGCGCGCGCGTGCCATGACACTCGGAAAGGCCATCCGGGCCGAGGATGGCATCGGCCAAGCGGTCGCGCGGATTGAGGCTCACGTCGGCGTCAGTGCCGCGCCACTCCTTTAAGCCGGTGGAGCGTTATACACAGCCAAATCCGTGTTTTGCCGGCTGCACGACCACTTGAAGTGCAGTTCGTGTTTTGGTAGAATAGTAGCATCAACCTCGATAACTCACGAGGAGGCTCGGCTCCGTGTACTCCGAGCGCTGGTGGAGGCTGTCACACGATTTGTGCTGCCTCCTTTTTGTGTTGTCTGCGGGCAGGTAAGGCGATACGGCGCATCTCAGGTCAGGCAGTCGCAATCGATCATTTGAGCAGAAGGAGCCCTGCATGGCACCGCTCACCTTCATCTTGTTTCTGGCAGGCCTCGGCTTGCTCGTCGGCGGCGCCGAGCTATTGGTGCGTGGCGCTTCGCGGCTCGCCGCCACGCTCGGTGTTTCGCCACTGGTCGTCGGGCTGACGGTTGTAGCCGTTGGGACAAGCGCGCCGGAGATTGCAGTGGCACTCCAATCGAGCCTGACCGGACAAGTCGACCTTGCGCTTGGCAATATTATCGGCAGCAATATCGCGAATGTGCTGCTGATCCTGGGTCTTGCCGCACTTGTCGCGCCACTGACGGTTCCGCAACTGCTGATCCGCCAGGATGTGCCAATTATGATCGGCGTATCGGTTGCCGTACTCTTGCTGAGCCTCGACGGCGTGCTCAGCTGGCTGGATGGCACGCTGCTCACCGCTGGTATCGTTGCCTATATCGTTTACGTAGTCGTGCAGAGCCGCAAGGAGAGCGCGCGCGTCAAGGCCGAGTATGCGGCCGAGTCTGGCGTCGAACAGCGGCGAGCGTCGTACGGATGGGGTCGCTCACTGGCAATGGCGCTGCTTGGGCTCCTTCTGTTGATTGTCGGCGCCGACTGGCTGGTCGATGGAGCGGTGGCATTCGCGCGCGTGCTGGGAGTAAGCGAGCTGATCATTGGGCTGACGATCGTGGCGGTTGGCACCTCGCTGCCTGAGATCGCTACCTCAATGCTGGCGAGCATCCGCGGCGAGCGCGATATTGCGGTTGGCAACGTGATTGGCAGCTGTATCTTCAATCTGCTGCTGGTCTTGGGGTTGGCGGCGCTCGCCGCGCCTGGGGGCGTGCCGGTTCCGGCGGCCGTGCTGCATTTCGACGGACCCGTAGGAGGGTTCGTTTACAGGAATCTTGCATGTCGCTTGGCTGTTCGGGCCCTTCGCGACGCCGAGGCGCCAATCGACGCCACGTGTGCCGGCGTGCTACGCCAGCTGGGCCAGGTTCGTGCGTCGGCGCGTGCGGCCTGATTCCCGGCTTCAACCGCCGACTTCATCGCAGTGGGTGGAGTTCAAAGACCCGTCGACCCTCGGCGATCTTCACCGGGTCGTTGAGATCGACCTGATCCACAGTGCGGATGAACCAGACCCCCAACGGTATGCCGCGGGCCAGCGGACCAAGGACGTCGCGAAAGAACGCGACTCGCTGGGTTGGGTCCAGCTCGGTCGCCGTGACTGCTTCGGTCTGGCCGCGCACGGTGACGGTCGCGCGGCCGGCGGCGCGCAGGTTGCGCACCCACTGGACCTCGCCCTAGGGGGCCCAGATCCACCGCCTGCCGGCGACCGCGATGATCGCCAACGGCGTGGTGCGCGGCAGGACGCTCTTCCGGCCACGAATGGTGATGAGCGCATTGGGGCCCAGCGGAATGCCAGCGGCCAAAAGAAACCTGGCGATCGGGCCGAAGAACGTGACCCACGCTGGTGCGGCTGCGGCCCTGCTCATGTGATCGTGCATGTGCGTCGCTCCTTCTTACGTCATTCGTTGGGGTGCCACAATGGCGCCCCAACAGATTGACCCGCAAGCCGGCGCGAATGTGACCGCTGTGCGAAGAAATCGAACGCTCAGCGAGCGACCACGGTGAAATCCAACTGGCGGATCGCCAAGGACGCTTCGCGGCGCGTCTTGCGCGCTCGTAGCATGTTGAGGCAGACCCGCCCGACGACGGTCGTCAACCAGGCCCGCAGATTGTCAACATGACTCGTGTCGGTGCGGCTCAGACGGATCCAGGTTTCCTGAACGGCGTCGTCCGCCTCGGTCAAAGAGCCGAGCATCCGAAAGGCGACGCCGCGCAGGTGGGAGCGATGTGCCTCGAAGCGCTCAGCGAGCAAGTCCGGGTCGTCCATGCGTGACATCCTCCGGTCGCGAGTGTCATCCTTATGACGCACGAACGGCGGTCGGTGTGACAGAGCCACCGGCCACAACCGCGACCGCCCGGCGCTTGCGGTCGATCCATTCTGCGACCCTTTGGTCGGCGGGCGGCAGCTCAGCCGGGATGATCAGCGTGGGCACGCCACATTAGGATATAATACCGCCTCAAGCCGACATGTGCGAATTGGCGATCCGTTTCGGGCAGCATATCGGCGACTTTCGCAAGGATCAACGGGCGTCGACCTATGATGGCGTGCTATCTCCACATCGGCCTCGATCATCTGGCCTATAACGCCTATCTTGGAGACATCCCAGCGCTCGCGGCAACTGCGGGGCGCATGCAAACGCTCGTGAGCGGGAGGTGAGATGAGGATCCATCTTGTCGACGGCACCTATGAGCTGTTCCGCAGCTACTTCGGAGCGCCTCCCAAAAAGGCTCCCGACGGCCGCGAGGTCGGCGCCACCCTCGGCCTGCTCAACAGTCTGCTCGCGCTGCTCACCAAGCCGGGTGTTACGCACGTGGCATGCGCCTTCGATCACGTCATCGAGTCGTTCCGCAATGACCTCTTCCCCGGCTACAAGACCAGTGCGGGTGTCGCACAAGAGCTGCTAGCCCAATTCGCGCTGGCCGAGCAGGCCGTCGCCGCCTTGGGGGTGGTGGTCTGGCCGATGGTCGAGTTCGAGGCCGACGATGCGCTCGCGACTGCGGCGCGCCGCTTCGGCAGCGACAGCGGCGTCGATCAGATCGTCATTTGCTCACCGGATAAAGATCTTGCCCAGCTTGTTTTGGGCAGCCAGGTGGTCTGTTGGGACAGGCGCCGCGACATCGTGTATGACGAAGCGGCGGTGGTGGCGAAGTATGGGGTTCGGCCGGCCTCCATACCTGATTGGCTGGCGCTGGTCGGCGATTCCGCCGACGGCTATCCAGGGCTCTCTGGCTGGGGGCCAAAGTCGGCCAGCGCGGTGCTCTTGCGCTACGACCACATCGAAACAATTCCCGGCGACCCCGCCCAATGGGGCCTGGACAGTGGCCGGGCGCTGCGGCTCGCCGAAAGGCTGCGGACGGATCAGAAGGATGCGCTGCTGTACCGTCGCCTGGCGACGCTGCGTGACGACGTTCCCCTTCACGAGCGGATTGCGGATCTTGAGTGGCACGGTGCGCACCAGCACCTGAAGCAACTGTGCGCTGAGCTGGGCAGCCAAACGTTGCCCAAACGCGTCCCGCGCTGGATTGCGGAGTAGCAGATCGCGTCGACCTCGTCGTCCACAGCACCGCTGGCTGCTCGACGCATACGCCACTGGCGAGCGCATCGAGCAGGTCAAGCTGGTCGAGCGAGGCTTGCGAGGCGGCCAACTGTTGCGCCCAGCAATCGATCTGGAACGTGGTATCGCGTAGGAAGAGGCATCATATGGTCTATCTCCGGCGAAAGGTGGCGGGTAGTGGTCGTATCTCGAATGGCATGGTATACTGTTTGTGATCAGTCACGCGAAAGGTTTGACACCATGGTTACCATGCGTATCATCTGTCGGCATTGCGGCAGTCCTGACCTCACAAAATATGGTATTGCTCCTAACGGCAAGCAAAAATACCGGTGTCGCACGTGCGGACGGCAAAGCCGTGAGAATCCCGGCAGTGCCGCCTATTCAGCAGAACGCAAAGAAGAAATCCTTCGCGCCTATCAGGAGCACAGTAGTTTGCGTGGACTGGAACGCACGTTCGGTGTTGCGCGTAGTACGGTGATAGGTTGGCTTAAAAAAAGCCCAATCTCTCCCGCCGCTGCGAACAACCTTAATCGACCCTGATCCACGTGAGCCACACGCTTATACCTTGGAACTTGATGAGCTCTGGTCATTCGTTGCAAAAAAGACCAATAACGTTTGGATTTGGCTCGCATGTTTTCGAAAGACCCGGCAAATTGTTGGATACGCTCTTGGCGATCGTGATGAAGCCACCTGTCGCAAGCTTTGGCGCTCTATTCCAGCCAAGTATCGGCGTGGTGCCTGCTACACCGACTTTTGGAAAGCGTATCAAGCAGTCATTCCGGTCACCAAACATCGTCTAAGTGGCAAGGAAACCGGGCAAACGGCGCATATTGAGCGCTTCAACAATACATTGCGCCAGCGCCTGGCGCGTTTGGTTCGCAAGACACTCTCGTTCTCAAAATCGAAGATCATGCACGAGATCTGTCTACGACTATTTATCTGGCGGTATAATCTCGGAATACGAGCAAGGCTCAGTATCTGTGGGAGCATGTAAAGGATTGCGCTATCCATGAACCGCAGGCCTTGCGCGTACCATTCGACCTTCTACCACTACCTGAGACTGTATTGATACATTTCATTGCATTGGATCGACATTCGGCACATCTGTATGACCAATTTGAAGGCGATTGACTGAGATCAACGGTATGCCTAAATCGCGCACTTTTCTGAGCAAGCCGTGCAGCGCGGCCTGATCGATCACCGGGCCGGTTAGGAGCGTCTCGCCGTTGTCTTCCAATGAGATGGACAGACCCTCGAACCAGTCTGTCCACTCCGAGCCCAAATGGCCCTGGACCCGGATTTGATAGATCAGTGGTTGACGTGGATCAGTATTTGGGTTCTGTTCGTTTACCATGAGCCTGTTCCTGTTGTGGTCGCTATCATCGTCTGTGCCACGTACTCACTGGCATCGTGACAACGACACGCCTTTTCTGACATGGGCATCACGGACGACAGCGGTGCCGTCCGTGATCGAGTGCCGCATAACACTTATCGGCTGGCATTGGTTCAAGGAAATGCCTTGAGGGTACTGTGAGACGACAACTACCGTGTGGCTTCGGCTGGGCCAACCACCGAGATCATCACGACCTCCGCGCAGTTGCCATAGGCTTTGGGCTGGAAGCCCTTGACCAGGAGCCAGAAACCCACGGTCACTTCAAACAGCCCACCGGGGATCGAGAGTATGACGCCAACGTTCATTCCAAAGATTTCAGCGATGGCGCCACCGAGGAAAAGCGTGTAGCCAATCCAGCCCCACACTGCCAGAAAGCGCGGGATCAACCGTGTCTGGAATAGGAGCACACACAGGAACAGGCTTGCCAGTCCGAGTGACATCATAGCGATCTGGTAGGCTATCGTGTTCGCGTGGGTCAGGAGTGACCCAAAGACTGCAGCCCACGCTACGCTGGCCCCTCTGGCTCCAATAGCGTACTGGCCTAAGGGAACGAGCATGAGAAGACACAGCACACCGATAGCCAATAGGATCGCCTCCACAATCCGCGATGCCAAGTAGACCAGCGCTGTTCGCCTGCCGTGGTTCTCAATGATCGGGAAGAACAAAGCGCCCAGGCCCACCACGACCACGGAGTTCAACAACATCAGAAAGGCTCCGAGAACCAGGGTGGTCTGATGTGCGGAAATCGTCGAGAGGAAGTCCGGGGCGCCGACAACCGATGTCACCAGTCCGAAACCTACTCCGTAAAAGGCAAACCCCGCTAGAAACAGTGCTCCAATCAGCCGCGAATACAGCAGGCGTGAACCTATCGACGCGCTCCTCGGCGCCGTGCCGACCGGGCTCACAGCTCCCGTGGATAGCGTGTGATCAATCGTAGGCATGGTCTTGCCCTTTCCTAATAGATGTATGCCCCGAGCGCATCGTCTGCGTGACATCGCGCATGCTCGCCGGGCGTGCCATTACGATACCTTGGAGAGCCGGAGGGCTTCGTCGAAGATTCCCTGCCGGCCCTCACGGTGGTAACATGCTCCTCCTCATCGAGGCGCGACGCTGCCTTCAATCTCACGGTTGCACTGCGGTGCGCTCCCGGCTGTCAACCGTTGTCCTGTCCTGGGTGGCGGCGTACGCGAGTGCCGAAGGCGTCTGGCAGCCAACAATCGCCGGAGCCTCGCGGATCAGCTCGTCGTTCTCAATTGCCGCGACCATGAACAGGGCAAAATCCACGCGGCGCGTGAGGTTGCTACCCAGGATAGGGTCGCCCACGTGCCGGCTCCACACCGGCAGCCCCTGACTCTCGCCCTCTTCGAGATCGCTTCCGCGTACGACCGTCCAGCGCGTGTCGCTGGCAAACACACGCCGGCACGCTTCTACCTGGTCGTCGAGATCCACGACGCGGGCCAGGCGGGCGAGACGACCGACGACGTTGACAAGTGCCTTGAGCCGCCAGGAGTAGATATCCTGACCATCGCGGGTGATGTGCCAGCCGCATGAGAATACCAATCGTGCCCCTGGTTCGGCGTAGTCGAGCACCGCCTGGGCCGTTCCCGTCGAGTAGCCGTGGATACCCCGTGGGACAAGCACGACCAACACGGCGTCGCAGCCCGCAACCGCGCGCTTGATGACCTCGCGGTCGTCGGTTGCACCAGGAATGATGGTCATGCGTCCCTTGAATGCGTCGAGCTTGCCGACGCTTTCCTCGCGACACACGCCGACCACCTCGTAGCCCCGATCCAGAGCGTGTTGTACCATGTACTGCCCAAGCTTCCCGGACGCCCCGACGATGCACACCTTCTTCAAGCTCGGAGACCGCTGCGTTCGAACATCGCCGTCATCTAGCCGCCGCTGCCGCTGTTGGCCGTGTATAGTCATCGTTTCTTCCCGGGTCATCATTTTCTCCTTTGTAGCTCCAACGAAATTGGTGAAATCCATTGCTTGCACTATACGCGGCAGGTGGGAGTAGTGTCATACCTCCGAAGAGCTATTCGGAGGATTAGCCGCCTGTGCGTCCAGCGGGAATCACAAGACGAGCCGCGATCCGCAGGCTCGTCTTGTGTAGGTAGCTCTGGCAATCCAGCCGGATGCAGGCATCCAAGCACTTACGGTTGTGACACGATCCCCAATGCTCTTCCCCTGGCAACCGCTTGTGTACGATTCGCGACGGCAAGCTTCGCGTAGATATTGCGCGCGTGGACCTTGACCGTATGCAGCGAGAGATACAGCCGGGCAGCGATCGCCTGATTGCTCAGCCCTTCGGCGATCAGCTGGAGCACTTCGCGCTCGCGCGCGCTGAGTGGCTCAACCCATTCCGAGTCAGGGCCGCTCATTGGCGCTGATGGCGCATGCTCCGGTTCGGCAACCGGGAATGCTGCCAGCAACCGACGAATGTAGGCTCCTTCACTCCCGCGTGCGAGGGCTTTGTAGAGCAGACGCGCCATCGTCACGCCTTCGTCGACAAACAGGCGGACCAAGCCACCAGGTTTTGCCAATGCCAGCGCAGTACCCAGCACGTGCATGGCTTTGTCGGCTTCGCCGTGCATATGGTGAGCGATCGCCTCGAGCACCATCACCGTGAGCTGTTCATCTGCCCAAGTCCTCGCCTCTGCCTGCTGGCGCACGGGATCCAGCACGGCCAGTGCTGCAGCGGCATCTCCGTCGGCCAAGAGGATGCGGGCCTGGCAGATCGGAAGCTCGTGGGTCCGGGCGAGATGAGCGGCCGCCGCCAGATCGCCTTGGCGCAGCAACACCAGTACCTGTGCGGCAGCAATATCAGGCATCCGAAACATGAAGTGATGCCGGCGCACGAACGCTTCGGCGTCATCCAATACCGCGATCGCACCGGGCAGATCTGCCTGGGCAAGTCTCAGTCGGGCGAGAAACACCGCATACGAGGCGAACGTGTCGGTGCTTTCCATCTGCTGCGTCAGGTGGAGGCATTGGCGCCCGTGCTGCTCAGCAGCTTGGAGGTCATTCCATTGATATGCGATACGGGCCAGACCAAGATGCGCTTCGCCGGCAATCGGCTGCGGCGGATCACCTGCCAACACGCGGACGCGCTGGTAGGTCTCGGCCGCCAGGTGGAGCTGATTGTCTGCTTCCTGGAGTTGGCCCAGACCGAGTGTCGCCGCTGTCGTGTAGATCGAAGCCCCAAACGACTGACTGCTCGCGATGACATCAGCATAGGTCTGGCTGGCCGCGGCACGATCACCCTGGAGCTGATAGGCATATCCCAGCGTATAGCTCGCGGCAATGCGAGCGGGCAGTCTATTGGGGGGCAAATGCTCCAGCGCACGGCGCGACTGGGCAATGATGGTTGTTGCATCGTGCTGAATGATCGCCACTGTAGCCCGCAGGGAGGCAATCCGTCCGATAAGGCCGCGGGTTTTGTCGTCTGCTTCGGCGCCGTGCAGGGCCGCCTCAGCGGCTTGGAGTTTCTCTTCGACGGCGCTCTGTTGGTGAGCGACAAAGAAGAGCGCCGAGGCATACATCACCCACAACGAGGGCCGGGCATCCAATACTGCCTTGGGAAGCGACTGGAGCCAGTGGAGTACTGCGGTGCCGGCGCCACGGAAGTGCAGGGGCACTCCCGCTCCTTCGATCAGGCGCTCGGCGCGCTCGACATCGCCGGCGGCAGCCGCATACTGAAACGCTTCGATCTCCAGGCCATGCTCCTCACACCACTGGCTGGCACGCTGGTGGAGTTCGGCCAGGCCATCCCGCTCATTCCTTGGAGACGCGGCGATCTTCTGGTAGAGTCGCTGCCGCAACAGATCGGCAAAGAGCTGGTGGTAGCGATACCAGCGCCGCTGGTTGTCCAGCGGAACGATGAACAGGTTGGATCGCTCCAGCTTTTCCAGCATGGCCTGCGACGAGTTTGATTGTGGTGAGCCGGCCAGCGGCGCAGCGTCGCTGCTCACGTTGAGCACCGCATCACATAACGGGCCGCACATGCGCTCAAGAATGGAGGTTCTCAACAGGAACGTCCGGACGGCTTCAGGCTGGCGCTCAAGCACTTCTTCGGCAAGGTAATCGATAATGTAGCGGCTGCTGCCGGTGAACGATGCGATGAATCTGGTGGCGTCGTGCTGTCCTTGCATGGAAAGCGCGGCGAGTTGCAGGCCGGCAATCCAGCCTTCCGTGCGCTCTTCCAGCGCAGCGATAGCTTCCGCCGAGAGGTTGAGGGCCATCACTCGGTTGAGAAATGCGGCGGCTTCGGCGGCGGAGAAACGCAAGTCCGTGTCGCGCAGCTCGGTCAGCTGGTCACGGGCGCGTAGCCGTGCCAATGGCAGTGCTGGTTCCTCGCGCGTGGTAATGACCAGGTGCATATTTGGCGGCAGGTGTTCCAGCAAAAAGGTGATGGCAGTGTCAACCGATGTGGTATCAATCACATGGTAGTCGTCAAGGACGAGGACAACATGATCCGGGAGGATACTCAAGTCATTGAGCAAGGCGGTCAGAATCAATTCGGTTGGTGGTGGCTGCGCAGATTGGAGCCTGCCGAACACCCCCGCGCCAATCGTCGGCGTAATCGTCTGCAACGCCGCGACTAGGTAGGTGAGAAAGCGGGTCGGGTCGTTATCCGCTTCGTCTAGTGCGAGCCAGGCCACCCGAGTACTGAGTGCTGAAGGCTGAGGGCTGAGTGACGAGCTGACCCTCTCAGTCCCCATTCCTCGGTCTTCAGTCCTGGCGGCGAGCCACGTACTGACCAGCGTGGTTTTGCCAAAGCCAGCGGGGGCAGCGAGTAGCGTCAGTTTGCGATGCATCCCCGCGTTCAGCCGTGCGATCAGGCGTGAGCGCAGAACCGCGTTCGGGCGCGGCAGCGGCAGGTAGAGTTTCGTGGTTAAAATCGGCATCGACATGGAGCAATTATACCTGTTGTTGGCGCTGCTCGTGTGCTTGAGAAGCAGGTGGTATGGGGCTTCTGGCGACTACTCGTACATATCTCGCTCTGTGTGCGTCGGAGATGAAGCGGCTGCCGGCTACGGAGTGTCAGATTGCCTGACTCGTTTGCGTACTTCCCGAACCACCGTATACTCCTATAGTCGCCGGAAATAGGTTTGGTCGGAGTTGGCACGGTGGGTGTCACGTGTTATGCTAAAGCGACGCCGGTGAAGAAAGGGCCGACACGATGCGCGAGAAGCAGTTCACGCTGAGCCGCAGCCAACGGGACGCCATGTGGCGCCGCTTCAAGCAGACGGACGACCGACGCGTTGCCGAACGGCTGCATGCCATCCTGCTCTTGGATGGGGGCCAACATGCCCAGAGCGTCTGTACCATCCTGCGCATCCATGTCAACACCCGCAAACGCTGGGTCAAGATCTTCGTCACGGGTGGCGAGGAGGCCCTCACCACGCTGAACTACGTCGGCGGCGACGGCAACCTGACCGCCGCACAGCACCAGCAGTTGATCACGTGGCTGGATGCCGAGCTGCGCAGCACCGCGGAAGCCATTGCCTGGGTTGAGGAGCAGTTCGGTGTCTCCTATACCGACAGTGGCATGGTCAAACTGCTCAAGCGCCTCGACTATCGCTAAAAGCAACCCGACAGCTTGCCATCGAAAGCCGACCCAAAGAAGCAAGCGGCATGGGTGGAAACCTACCGCAAAAAAAGGGGCCTTAACCAAGCGCGGCAAGGTCTCCTTCCTGGATGCAGCCCATCTGCTGCACGCGACTATTCCTAGTCGCGGCTGGATCAAGCGCACAAACTCGGTGATCTTGAAGACCAACTCTGGTCGGAATCGCCTCAACATCCTTGGGGCCTATTCCCCCGACGACCAAAGCCTGATCAGCTGGGAGGGCCGGGAGTCGTGTGATGCCGAGCGGGTCGCGGCCGTGCTCAAGCGTATCCGAAAGGCGAATCCCGGCAAGCGCCTGCTCGTTGTCCTCGACAACGCTCCCTCCAATCACGCACCGGCGGTGACCGAAGCCGCCAAAACCCTCCGCATCGAACTGCGCTACCTGCCAACCTACTCGCCGAACCTCAACCTGATTGAGCGCTTCTGGAAGTTCCTTCTTACCGTTCGCTTATTCCTGAACAAGGTTCGCAAAATAGGGTAGGCTCGCTCGATGAGCGAGCCATTAACCATACATACCGAACGGGTGGACGACGTGCCGCTGCTGTTGGCCCACATGGAGCGCCTGGAACTGGTGAACATCCTGGATGCCCACTTCCCGGCTCACGGCAATCACCGTGGGTTGAGCCTGGGTCTGCTCTGTCGTATCTGGCTGGCCCACATCCTGTCGCGGGCCGACCATCGGCTCAATCGCGTGCGCGCGTGGGCCGACCAGTTGCAGCGCACCCTCACCACCCTGCTGCCCGAGCCGCTGCGTCCGACCGACCTGAGCGACGACCGCTTGGCCGATGTGCTGCAGGCCCTCAGCGACGATGCCGCCTGGGCGGCCTGCGAGGGCGCGCTCAATCAGCGCATCCTGCGCGTCTACAACCTGACCCCCTCGACGGTGCGGGTGGACGGCACCACCGCCAGCGGCTACTGGGAGGTTACCGCCGATGGGCTGTTCCAGTTTGGGCACAGCAAAGACCATCGTCCGGATCAGCCGCAACTCAAGGTGATGCTCGCCACCCTCGACCCGCTGGGGCTGCCGGTGGCGGTGGACATCCTGCCTGGCCAGCGCACTGATGACCGGCTCTACCTGCCGATCATCGTCCGCGTGCGCGCGAGCCTGGCCACGCGCGGCCTGCTCTACGTGGGCGACAGCAAGTTGGGCGCGCTTGGCACCCGCGCCCAGCTCCACCACGCCGGGGATGCCTACCTGTGTCCGTTGGGTCGGGTGCAGCTCTCCGCCGAGCACCTGGCGGCCCTGGTGGAGCAGGCGCTGGCGGCCGAGGCGCTGGTCCCGATCCTTCGCCCGACTGCTGACGGCCTGCTGCTGGTGGACGACGATGGGAAGCCGGTGGTGAGTGCCGATGCCTGGCAAACCACCGCCAACATGACGGCGGAGCTGGACGGCGAGCCCATCACCTGGACTGAGCGCCGCGTCCTGGTGCGCTCGCGCAGCTTGCAGGCAGCCCAACGCCAAGCGCTCGAACGCCGCCTGCAGCAGGCGGAGGCCGCGCTGAGCGAGGTGCTGGTGGCGCGGCAGGGCAAGCTGCGCCCAAGCACTCCGACCGAGGCGGAGGCCGCGATCGCGGCCATCCTCGAACGCTATCAGGTGAGCGGCTTGCTGGCGGTTGCTCTGACGACGGAGGCACGGACCCGCTCGGTCCGCGCCTATCGTGGGCAGCCGGCGCGTGAAGAGACAACCTACACGATGACGCTGTGCAGCACCCGCAACGAGGGGGCGCTCGCGGCAGCTGAGGAGCGTCTGGGCTGGCAGGTGTACGTGACCAACCGCCCTGCCGAGCAACTCAGCGTGGAGCAGGTGGTGCTGGCCTATCGCGAGCAGTACCTGGTGGAACACCCGATTGGGCGGTTGAAAGGCGCCCGGTTGTCGCTCAGTCCGGTCTAATCGTATCCAATGAGCAAGACTGTAGCGCCACTGCCGCACCTGTCCTGGTCCGCGGTTTGGGCACGCAGGCTCGATCGCCATGCCTTGTCTGTCCCGTTGCAGGGTGCTCGGCCTGCTGATATTGTTCGTGGCATCTGCGGCGCGCACGCCCAGATCTTGTCCGCCGCCGAGCTGTCGATCGGGCTGCGACTAGTTGCACGCGAACGGCCGTCCGCGACACCTTGTGGCACGATCACAGTCTCATCGGGTATACTGCTATACATACAATGAAAGAATTTTCTTTGTCGTGAGCCCATGACTGAATTTGACATTCACGCCGCGATGGCGATCTTGCGCGAGACCATGCCGCGCTTCCAGCAGCCGCTGATCGAGGTCGATGGGCGAGGCGCAGCAGACGCCGTTCCACGTCCTGATCGCCACGATCCTCAGCCTGCGCACCAAGGACACGCTTACGGCGGTGGTCGCGCCGCGGCTGTTCGCCGCGGCCGACACGCCCGAGGCCATGCTCGCGCTGGACGAGCAGCGCATCGCGGAGCTGATCTACCCGGTCGGGTTCTACAACACGAAGGCGCGCAGCATCCACCAGATCTGCGCGCGCTGCTGCTCGAGCGCCACGGCGGCCAGGTGCCGGCCGACCTCGACGCGCTGCTGGCGCTGCCCGGCGTCGGCCGCAAGACGGCCAACCTGGTGCTGACGATGGGTTTCGGCCTGCCGGGAATCTGCGTGGACACGCACGTGCACCGGATCTGTAACCGCTGGGGCTACGTCCAGACGAAGGACCCCGACACGACCGAGCTGGCGCTGCGGGCCAAGCTGCCGCCGGAGTACTGATCCCGATCAACGGCCTGCTGGTGACGCTGGGGCAGAACATCTGCCACCCGACCTCGCCGCGCTGCAGCGCCTGCCCGGTCGCCGCGCTGTGCCGGCGAGTGGGGGGTGACGCGCAGCCGGTGAGGGGCGCGTTTTTGCAGTTGGCAGCCGGCAGTCGGCAGTCGGCCGTGGTCACACAGCAACGCCCGGCGCACATGTTCGAAGATGAGGCGCGTACGGTCGAAGATGAGGCATCAACCTTGTTCAACGTTTAGCATTTGAGGCAGAGACGTGCAGCTTCAACGCTCAACGTTCAACGTTTAGCATTCTACACTCCGCGTTTGTCTCCTTGTCTCCTTGTCTCCTTGTCGCTGGCTAGAACCAGGTCATGCACACCGGCGGCTCGTCGGCGCGGAACAGCCGGTCGACCCGCCCGACTTCGGCCTCCTCCGAGATCGTGGCCACGCCGTAGCGGTGCAGCGACCTGAATCCGACCACGCCCATCAGCAGCGCCGACAGATCGGCCACGTCGAGCTGGATCGCGACCTCGGGCTCGCCGCCGTCGTGCGGCGCGGGCCGCCCGCCCGCGAAGCGGACCAGCAGGTCGCCGTGGTTGGCGGGCAGGAAGCTGTCGCGCACGGTGATCCTGAGCCGGCAGTCCTGCTCGCCGAAGCTGACAGCGGACAGGTCGGCGAGCAGCGCGCGCGTGTCGACCACGCGGTACATGATCCCGAGGCCCTGGCGGTTGGTCTGCTGGTACAGGCTGGCCATGAAGTAGTCCGAGCCGTCGCGCGGGTCGTGCAGCAGGTGGTGAAAGTCGTCGTCCTGCAGGTTGAAGACGACCTGGCGGATCTGGTCGGCCTGGGAGCGCAGGAACGCCAGGATGCCCGCCAGCGCCGTGGGGCTCTCGTAGACCAGCTCCTTGACCAGGATGTCGTTGATCAGGAAGGTGTCCTGGCCGCCGGGCACGAAGCTGAACACCATGTAGCCGGCCAGCGCGTCGCCGCTCTGGTAGCCGACGACGCGGTTCTCGGGCGGGGCGAACAGGCTGTCGAGCTCCAACGGCGACTTGTCGATCAGGCCGTGTCGCGCGGCGGCGAGGCGGGCGTAGCACTCGCTGACCAGCTGCTTGTCGGCGGCGCTCAGCATCTGCACCTGCCGCCGCGCCCCGCCGCCCGGCAGATCGGCCGGCCGGACGCGGTACTGGCTCATCTTGGCGCCGTAGCCGAAGCCCATCTTCCTGTAGAAGTCGGGGCGGAAGGGGGTAGAGCAGCGCCAGGTGCTGGCCGCGCTCGCGGCAGCGGCGCAGGAAGAACTGCACCAGCTCCTTCGCCACGCCCTCCTTCTTGTGCAGCAGGTCGACCGCCACGAAGCCCACGCCGCCGGCCGGGATCTTGACGCCGCGCACGTTGATCGTGAAGTCGTGCAGGCGCATCGCGCCGCGCAGCTGCTCGCCCTCGAACAGCCCGTAGAAGGCGACCAGCGGGTCGTCGGCGCGCGCGAACAGGCGCTGCTTGAGGCGCTGGCGGTCCTCCTCGGAGACGACCCGCGTGCCGGGGTAGGCGTTCGCGCCGATCCGGGCGAACGCGTCGAAGTCGGCCTCGGCCGCGAGCTGGCGTATCTGGCTCATAGGGGATCCTTTCATGCTCTTTGTGCGGGCAGAGTATACCATAGCGCCTGGGGCGCGTTTCGCTCGGGGCTGCGCCCCTGGACCCCAAAAAGAATGCCGTCTCTGGTGCGATGCTTGGCGTGCATGCCTGGCTGAATCCACGCGCGCCGGGTTGCAACCCGCCACCTCAGGAATGTTGATAGGCATGTGCCACGATGCTTGCATCTGGTTCGAGACTATTTGCCGGAGGGGCCTGGGGAACTGGCGCGGGTTCCCCGGGCGGGGCCGGGGCGCAGCGCCCCGGAGAAAAGATCAGGCGTTGTGCCTGCGCAGCCAGCGCCTGGCACGGGCGGATTAGGCGGGGGGGCCGGGGGCGCAGCGCCCCGGAGAAAAGATCAGGCGTTGTGCCTGCGCAGCCAGCGCCTGGCACGGGCGGATTAGGCGGGGGGCCGGGGGCGCAGCGCCCCGGAGCAAGGCGCGCAGCGCCCCAGAAGAAAAGTCGCGCCGCAGGCCATCCTGTGCTAGACTGGCGCGCGTGGTAGATCTGTAGCAGGAGGCATGGATGGACAGGCTCTCGTTTCGACGGGCGGTCGAGGCGCACGACCTGGCGGCGATGGTGGCCGCCTTCGCGCCCGACGCCGTGCTGCACAGCCCGGTCAGCTACAAGCCGTTCGAGGGGGCGGCCGGCGATCGCGCTGCTGCTGGGCATTCTGGCCGAGGTCTTCGAGGATTTCCACTACACCGACCAGCTCGAGGCGGCCGACGGCGCGCTCGGGCTGGTGTTCCGCACGCACATCGGCACGCGCCAGGTCGAGGGGATCGACCTGCTGCGCTTCGACGACGACGGCCAGATCCGCGATCTCACGGTCATGGTCCGGCCGCGCTCGGCGGTCGAGGCGCTGGTGGCCAACGTGGGCAGCCGGCTGCCGGCGAGCTGAGGTGCGCTCGCGCGGTGGCCCTGAGTGGAGCAGATCCGTATGAGCGATAGCATGCCGCGCCTCCCGGCGGGCGGCCGGCCGCGCGAGCGCGTGCTCGATGCGATGCGCGCACGCAGGAGCGACGATGTCAAGTGGCAGGCCGGGCGGGCCTGGAGCCTGGTCTTCTACCCGGGCGACCAGATCGCCGGCCTGGTCGGGCGATGCCTACGCGCTGTTCTTCTCGGAGAACGGCCTGAACCCGACCGCCTTCCCCAGCCTGCGCGGCTTCGAGACCGACGTGGTGGCGATGACCGCCGGCCTGCTCGGCGGCGACGCCGAGGTGGCCGGCAACATGACCTCGGGCGGCACCGAGAGCATCCTGCTGACGGTGCTGACCGCGCGCGAGTGGGGCCGCGCTCGCCGGCCCCGCCGTCCGCGAGCCGGAGATGATCCTGCCGCTGACCGCCCACCCGGCCTTCGACAAGGCCGCGCACTACTTCGGCGTCCGGCCGGTCCGCGTCCCCGTGCGGAAGGACTTCCGCGCGGACGTGGCGGCGGTCGAGGCGGCGATCACGAAGAACACCGTGCTGCTGGTCGGCTCGGCGCCGTCCTACCTGCACGGCGTGGTCGACCCGATCGCCGACCTGGCGCGCGTGGCGCGGCGGCGCGACCTGCTGCTGCACGTGGATGCCTGCGTCGGCGGCATGATGCCGCCGTTCGTCCGCCGGCTGGGCTACCCGGCGCCCGAGTTCGACTTCGGCGTGCCGGGCGTCACGTCGATCTCCGCCGATCTGCACAAGTACGGCTACGCGGCCAAGGGCGCGTCGGTCATCCTCTGCCGCAGCCGCGAGCCTGCATCGCCACCAGCTGTTCGCCCAGACCGACTGGCCGGGCGGGATCTACGCCCCGCCGACGATGACCGGCACCCGCCCGGGCGGCGCGATCGCGGCCGCCTGGGCAGTCATGCAGCACCTCGGCGAGTCGGGCTACCTGGCGATCGCCGACGAGGTGATGCGCACCACCGTCCGGCTCAAGCAGGGGATCGGCGAGATCGCGGGCGTGCGCGTGCTGAGCGACCCGGACATGAGCGTGTTCGCGATCGGCTCCGACACGCTGGACATCTACGAGGTCGGCGACGGTTTCGACGCTGCGCGGCTGGCACCTGGACCGCCAGCAGTTCCCGCCGTGCCTGCACATGACCGTCAACGCGGCCCACGCCAAGGTGGCGGATGCCTTTCTGCGCGACCTGGCCGCGGCCGTCGCTGCGGCGCGCCGGCCCAGCCTGCGGCGCACGCGCGTGGCGCTGACGGTCGGGCTGGCGCGGGCGGCTGCGCGGGTGCTGCCGGCGCCGCTGATGCGGCTCCTGACGACGCGTGCGGGCGGCCCCGGCGCGCGCCTTCCGAGCCGCACCGCCGCTATGTACGGCATGATGGGCTTCGCTGCCCAACCGCGGCGACATCCGCGAGGTCGTGCTCGATCTGGTCGAGTCGTTCACCCGCCCGCAGGGTTAGCCCCGACATAACCACGAAGACACAAAGGTACGAAGGCCAGGTTAAGACCTTCCAAACCTTCGAGTCTTCGCGCCTTCGTGGTTAGTTGAAGCGTATCGGGGCTAGTACAGCGGGGCGTGCTTCTTCGAAGAGTATCGCAAAGGAGCCCGTATGCGCGAGGAGACACTGATCCCGCCGATCGCGCGGGGCGCGCCGGCGCGGCTGTCGTTCGGCGCCAAGCTGGCGTACGGCTCGGGCGACTCAGCATGGCGAGCTGCAACACGCTGCGCCAGATCTTCTACGCGATCTTCCTCACCGACGTCGTCGGGCTCGACCCGCGCCTGGCCTCGGTCGCGGCGCTGATCGGCGTGATCTGGGATGCCGTCAACGACCCGCTGGTCGGGACGCTCAGCGACAACGTGCGCACGCGCTGGGGGCGGCGCCGGCCGTTCCTGCTGCTGTTCGCCATCCCCTACGCGCTGTGCTTCCTACTGCTCTGGTGGGCGCCGCCCTGGCAGAGCCAGATCGCGCTGATGATCCACGTCACGCTGGCGTTTATGATCAGCGACACGATCCAGACGCTGGTGATCGTGCCGTACCTCTCGCTCACGCCCGAGATCGCGCCGGACTACGACGAGCGCACCGCGCTGACCGGCTACCGCATGTTCTTCAACCTGCTGGCCTCGCTGGCGACGGCGGTGGCCGCGCCGATGATCGTCGACGGATGCAGCGGGCCGGCTTCTCGGCCCAGCAGGGCTACCTGGCCACCGCGGCGCTATTCGGCTAGCCCGGCGGCGCTGCCGTTCCTGGTGATATTCTTCGGCATCCGCGAGCGGACCGACGAGCGCACGCCGGTGGCCGAGCCGGTCAGCCTGCGACACACCGTGCGCACGCTCTGGGCCAACGTGCCGTTCCGCTTCGCCACGCTGCTGAACATGCTCAACTGGATCACCTTCGACCTGGTGGCGCCTATGCTGCCGTTCTTCCTGGTCTACTGGGTCGCCGGCGGCGATCTGGTCTACCAGGTCGACTTGCTGGGCGTCAAGCTGGCGATCGAGTCGGCCGTGCTCGGGCCCATGTTCGTCGTCGCGGTGATCGCGCTGCCGCTGTGGACCTGGGCGGCCCAGCGCTTGGGCAAGCGCGCCGCGTACATCGGCGGATGAGCTTCTGGGCGGTGGTGCAGTGCGTCATTCTGCTGATCGGCCAGGGCCAGGTCTCGCTGGTGCTGTGGCTGGCGGTGCTGGCCGGCATCGGGGTTTCGACCGCGCACGTGCTGCCCGACGCGATCTTTCCCGACGTGATCGAGTGGGACGAGCTGCGGACGCGCCGGCGCCACGAGGGCATGTACTACGGCGCCAAGAACTTCATCCGCAAGATCACCGGCGCGCTGGCGATCTTTCTGGCGCTGCAGGCGCTGGGCTGGTCGGGCTACCGGCCCCCGCCCGCGGGCGCCACCAGCTTCGCCCAGGCCGCGAGCGCGCTGCAGGCCATCCGGATCTGGGACTGGGCCGGTCGGGGCGCTGCTGCTGGTCGGCGCGGCGCTGGTGGCCTGGCGCTACCCGCTCACGCGCGAGCGGCACCAGCGCGTGCGGCTGCTGCTGGAGCGGCGGCGCCGGCGCGAGGGAGCGGATCGCTAGACCGCCGAGCGCATAGTCGCGAGCCATCGGTGGCCCGCCACACGTGGCCACGAGCAGGTCGTATCTGGTACAATAGTGCCGACAGCATCCCTGCACTACATCCGTGGATAGGGCGTACGACGTAGGTATCGAACGGTGGCCGCGGCTGCGATCTCCGGCTCGCGCTGCAAGCCTGTAGAGCGCGGAGCAGAACGACTCGCGCGCCGATCGTGCGGCGCCCGGCCGTGCTGCGCGGCGCTGTAGGAACAGAAAGAGATCCCGATGACGATCACCCACGGCTTTGAGCTGATCCGCGAGCAGGCCATCCCCGAGCTGAACACCCGGGCGCGGATCTTTCGGCACGTCAAGACCGGCGCCGAGCTGCTCTCGCTCGAGAACGACGACGAGAACAAGGTCTTCGGCATCACCTTTCGCACGCCGCCGTCCGACTCGACCGGCGTGGCGCACATCCTCGAGCACGCGGTGCTGTGCGGGTCGCGCAAGTACCCGATCAAGGAGCCGTTCGTCGAGCTGATCAAGGGCTCGCTGCAGACGTTCGTCAACGCCTTCACCTTCCCCGACAAGACCTGCTACCCGGTCGCCAGCACCAACGCGCAGGATTTCTACAACCTGATCGACGTGTACCTCGACGCGGTGTTCTACCCGCGGATCACGCCGCACGTGCTCCAGCAGGAGGGCTGGCACTACGAGCTCGACTCGCCCGACGCGCCGCTGACCTACAAGGGCGTGGTCTTCAACGAGATGAAGGGCGTCTACTCCTCGCCCGACAGCGTGCTCGGCCGCTACTCGCAGCAGTCGCTCTACCCCGACAGCACCTACGGGGTCGACTCGGGCGGCGACCCGCGGCATATCCCCGACCTGACCTACGAGCAGTTCAAGGCGTTCCACACGACCCTGTACCACCCGTCCAACGCCCGGATCTTCTTCTACGGCGACGACGACCCCACCCAGCGGCTGGCCCTGCTCGACGCGTACCTGCGCGAGTTCGACCGGCTCGCGGTCGACTCGTCAGTCCACCTGCAGCCGCGCTTCGCCGAGCCGCGCCGGCTGGTGCGCGCCTACGCCGCCGGGCAGAACGACGACGAGGCCCGGAAGGGCCTCGTCACGGTCAACTGGATGCTCGACGAGGTGCCCGATATCGAGACCGACCTCGGGCTGGGCATCCTGTCGTACGTCCTGCTGGGCACGTCGGCCGCGCCGCTGCGCAAGGCGCTGATCGACTCGGGCCTGGGCGAGGACGTGGTCGGCGCCGGCCTAGTCGACTCACTGCGCCAGATGATGTTCTCGACCGGCCTGAAGGGCATCGACCCGGCCAACGCCGACGCGGTCGAGGCGCTGGTGCTCAGCGCGCTGACCCGGCTGGCCCAGGAGGGGATCGACGCGCTGACGGTCGAGGCCGCGCTGAACACGATCGAGTTCAACCTGCGCGAGAACAACACCGGCTCGTTCCCGCGCGGGATCGCGCTGATGCTGGGCGCGCTCAACCGCTGGCTGTACGACGGCGACCCGATCACCGCGCTGGCGTTCGAGGGCGCCGCTGGCGGCGGTCAAGGCGCGCGTGGCCGGCGGCGAGCGCTACTTCGAGGCGCTGATCGGCCGCTACCTGCTGACCAACCCGCACCGCACCACTGTCGTGCTCGAGCCGGACCCCGATCTGGCCGCGCGCGAGGCCGACGCCGAGCGCGCGCGGCTTGCAGCAGGTCCGCGCCGCGATGGGCCCGGCCGCGGTCGAGACGGTGATCGAGAACACCCGCACGCTCCGCCAGCTGCAGGAGGCGGCCGACAGCCCCGAGGCGCTGGCGACCATCCCGAGCCTGACGCTGGCCGACCTCGAGCGCGAGAACAAGCTGATCCCGCTGGCCGTCTCCGACCAGCAGGGCGCGCGGGTGCTGTACCACGATCTGTTCACCAACCGGATCATCTACCTCGACGTCGGCCTGGACCTGCACCAGCTGCCGGCCGACCTGCTGCCGTACGTGACGCTGTTCGGGCGCGCGCTGCTCGAGATGGGCGCGGGCGATCTGGACTTCGTGCAGCTCTCGCAGCGGATCGGCCGGTCGACCGGCGGGCTGTGGCACCAGACCTTCACCTCGGTGGTGCGCGGCTCGTCGCAGAGCGCGGCCTGGATGTTCCTGCGCGGCAAGGCGACGCCCGACAAGGCCGAGGAGCTGCTGGCGATCGTGCGCGACGTGCTGCTCGGCGCGCGGCTCGACAACCAGGAGCGCTTCCGCCAGATCGTGCTGGAGGAGAAGGCCGCGCAGGAGGCCCGGCTGGTGCCGGGCGGCCACTCGGTCGTCAACACGCGGCTGCGGGCCAACTTCAACGAGGCCGACTGGGCCACCGAGCAGATCGGCGGCGTCAGCTACCTGTTCTTCGTGCGCAAGCTGGCCCAGCTGATCGACACCGATTGGCCGGCGGTGCTGGCTACGCTCGAGCAGATCCGCCAGACGCTGGTGCGCCGCGGCGCGATGCTCTGCAACGTGACGACCGACTCGACGACGTGGGCGCAGTTCGCGCCGCGGCTGGGCGCGTTTCTGGGCGCGCTGCCGGCCGGCGCGGCCGTGGCCGAGCGCTGGGTCTCGGCGCAGGGCCCGCGCTTCGAGGGGCTGACCATCCCGGCGCAGGTCAACTACGTCGGCAAGGGCGCCGACCTGTACAAGCTGGGCTACAAGGCCACCGGCGCGGCGTCGGTGATCGCCAGGTACCTGCGCACCACCTGGCTGTGGGAGAAGGTGCGCGTGCAGGGCGGGCCTACGGCGGCTTCTGCATCTTCGACCAGCGCTCGGGCGGGCTCTCGTTCGTGTCCTACCGCGACCCGAACCTGCTGGCGACGCTCGACGTGTACGACCAGACCAGCCGGTTCCTGCGCGATCTGGAGCTGAGCGAGCTGGAGCTGACGCGCAGCATCATCGGCACGATCGGCGACGTCGACGCCTACCAGCTGCCGGACGCCAAAGGCTACACCTCGATGCTGCGCTACCTGGTCGGCGACACCGACGAGATCCGCCAGCGCATCCGCGAGGAGATCCTGGCGACCCGCCCGGCCGACTTCCGCGCCTTCGCCGACGCGATCGACCAGGTGGCCGACCGCGGGCTGGTGGTGGTGCTCGGCCTGCAGACGGCGATCGAGGCGGCCAATGCGGAGAAGGGCGGCTGGTTCGATGTGTCGAAGGTTCTGTAGGCTAGGGGCTAGGGGCTTGGGACTTGGGGCTTGGGGCTGGAGGTGAGAGGGTGACCGAGTATCCGGCGACACCTTGTCACCTTGTCACCTTGTCACCTTGTCACCTTGTCACCTTGTCACCTTGTCACCTTGTCACCTTGTCACCTTGTCACCTTGTCATCTTGTCACCTTGTCACCTTGTCGGGAGGTTACTCGGCAATGCCGCTCACAAAGATCCTGCGTCTCGGGCTGATCCACGTCGCCGTGGCGATCACGCTGGTGCCGATCAACAGCACGCTGAACCGGATCATGATCAGCGAGCTGGGGCTGGCGGCGACGCTGGTGGCCGTGCTGGTCTCGCTGCCGTACCTGTTCTCGCCGATCCAGGTCTGGATCGGCGCGTACTCCGACCGGCACCCGCTGCTCGGCTACCGGCGCACGCCCTACATCGCGCTGGGGCTGCTGCTGTGCGCCGGGGGCGCGGCGCTGGCGCCGACGGCCGCGTTCATGCTGGCCGCGGGCGGCGCGGGGCCGTCGCTCCGGGGCCTGCTGGTGGCGCTGGTGGCGTTCGGCGCGTGGGGCATGGGCTTCAACTTCGCCACGGTCTCGTACCTCTCGCTGGCGACCGACATGGCCGGCGAGGAGCACCGCGCCAGGACGGTCGGCGTGATGTGGTTCATGCTGATCGTGAGCGTGATCGTCACGGCCATCCTGGCCGGCCGCGCGCTGCGGCCCTACAGCGTCGAGGCGCTCTACCGCGTCTTCTATGTCACCAGCGGCACGGCGCTGGCGCTGGGGCTGCTCGGGCTGCTCGGGCTGGAGCGACGCGGCGCGGCGGCGGGCACCGGCGAGCGGCAGTCGTTCGGCCAGATGCTGCGCATGATCGGCGCGAACCGGCAGGCGCGGCTGTTCTTCGTCTACCTGGTGGTGCTGCTGGTCGCCATCCTGGGGCAGGATCTGCTGCTGGAGCCGTTCGCCGCCGACGTGTTCGCCGTGCCGGTCAACCGGACGACCGAGTACACCGCGATCTGGGGGATTGCGCTGCTGGTTGCGCTGCTGCTGGCCGGCGCGCTGACCCGGCGGGTTGGCAAGGCGCGCGCCGCCACGATCGGCGGGGCGGTCGCGATGGCTGGGCTGCTGCTGATCGCGCTGAGCGGCCTGCTGCAGCTCACGGCGCTGCTGCTGGTCGCCCTGGTGATCTTCGGCTTCGGCAGCGGCCTCTCGACCGCCACCAACCTCGCGCTGATGCTCGACATGACGATCGCCGGGCAGGTAGGCGCGTTCATCGGCGCCTGGGGCAGTGGCCGACGCGCTGGCGCGGCTGTTCGGCACGCTGCTGAGCGGCGCGGTGCGCGACGGCGTGATCGCGCTGTCCGGCAGCCCGGCGGCCGGCTACGTGACCGTGTTCCTGCTCGAGGCCGCGGCGCTGGGCGTGTCGCTGCTCCTGCTGCGGCGCATCAGCGTGGCGCGCTTTCGCGAGGGCGAGATGCCGGGCCTGGTCGAGCTGGCGGGGTACGTCGACGCCTAGTCGTGCAGTCGGCAGTCGGCAGCCATCGGCGTAGTGCTGTGAGATCCAGCGTGACTGCCTACTGAAAACTGCATGCTGCCGGCCGACTTCTCTCATCCAGACTTTATCTTTCGCTCACGTAGACTTTAGCAGCCGGTGCGATCATACCTGTGCGATGCCGAACACATTACAAGCTGCGGTGTGATGTGCGAGGCAGGCGACCTTTCTCCCCTCCACGAGCCAGGCGGGTCGGGCAGCCCGCCTGGTTTCGTTTTGTCCCCACCGGATTCACACCAACTACTTCCGCGCTCAGCGCCTCAGACTTTGGGTATCGGGTAGGGATAGGACTGCGCCCGGCCCACGCCTCCCCACCCTAACAGGCGGGCGCCGCGCCGCTGGTGGTGCCGGGTAGCTCGGCAGGCAGGCGCACGATAAAGGTTGAGCCGTCGCCTGGGCGGCTCGTGACGGTAATGTCGCCGCCCATCAGCTGGCAGAACCGCTGGCTGATCGCCAGCCCGAGCCCCGTGCCGCCCTGCGCGCGCGTGGCCTCTCCAGGCGCTGGTAGGCGACCTGTCCGCGCTGGCCTTGCCACTCGCGCACAGTCAGGGCAACCAGCTGGCGATCGAGCATACGCACGGGCTGGCCGTGCTCAATGCGGACCCGGCGCGCGTGCGGCAGGTGCTGCTGAGCATCCTCGACAATGCCTGCAAGTTCACCAAGCATGGTATCGTCTCGCTTTGCGTGTACGAGACCGATGCGGGTCCGCCGGTGGAGGCCCAGCCGGCCGACAGGCAGAATGGGCGGTTCCTGGTGTTCGAGGTGCGCGACACCGGGATCGGCATGAGCCCTGAGCAGCAGCAATGGATCTTCGAGGCGTTTCACCAGGCCGACACGACGCGCGGGCACAACTACGCCGGCAGCGGGCTGGGGCTGGCGATCAGCCGCCAGCTGTGCCGGCTGATGGGCGGGGATATCACTGTCGCCAGCGTGCCCGGCCAGGGCTCGACCTTTACCGTCTGGCTGCCTGCCTACGCCGCGGCCGATCTGGTCTCGATACAGTGATTGGCCTAGATGTTGGCGGCATCGCCGCTGCGCCGGCCGAGCGATGAGAGGCATTGCAACCCAGAGTACAATAGACGCCGAAGGAGGCGCCGATGAACACACGCCCCGCCGGCCTGGGCGACGCCGAGGCGATCGCGCGGATCTACAACCAGGGCATCGCCGACCGTATCGCGACGTTCGAGACGCGCCCGCGCGCGGCCGAGGAGGTGCGGGCCTGGTTCGACGGCGCGCACCCGATCGTGGTGGTGGAGCGCGGCGGCGCGGTGGTCGCGTTTGCCGCGACCTCGACCTACCGCCCGCGCGAGTGCTACGCCGGCATCGCCGAGTTCTCGGTCTACGTCGAGCGCGCGGAGCGCGGGCGCGGGGCCGGCCGGCTGGCGATGGAGGCGCTCATCCAGGCGGCCGAGCAGTCCGGCCTCTGGAAGCTGGTCTCGCGCGTGTTCGTCGAGAACGAGCCCAGCCGCGCGCTGCTGCGCTCGCTTGGCTTCCGCGAGGTCGGGATCTACCAGCGGCACGGCCGGCTCGACGGGGCGTGGCGCGACGTGGTGATCGTCGAGCGGCTGCTCCCAGGCGGCCTTGGGCTGTAGGGGGTCGATTCTAACCACCAAGACACGAAGACACCAAGAAACCGTAAAGCGTACTCTGGTCAAGCGAAACCTCGTCCAACGCTTGGTGCCTTGGCGGCTACGAAGCTCCTTCGTTTCGCAAGAGAACGTGAACGGTCTGATCCGCGCCCAGCGCGTCGGCGCCAATCCAGACGTCGCGCGGCGGAGCGCCCTCCTCGTCGAAGATCAGCAGCTCGTTCTCGGGCCGCAGCCAGGCGGCCGGCAGCTTGTAGGCCTCCTGCGGGCCGACCTCCTGCCAGTAGCGGCCGATGTTGCGGCCGTTCAGCCAGACCTGCCCCTTGCGCATGCCCGGCAGGTGCAGCTTGAACGGCCCGCCGCCGTGCGTCGCCGCGCTGTAGGCGAATGCCGCCTTGTAGAAAGACATTCCAGGGACTTCGGGCTTGGGGCTTGGGGCTTGGGCGGCATCCCAGGTCCCACGCCCCACGTCCCAAGCCTCTGCTCGGGGCGTCACGCCGGGCCTGAAGCTCCACGCCGCGTCGAGCGCCTGCCCGGCGTCGTACTCGAGCAGGGTGGCCCGCCAGGGCGCGCCGGCGTAGCCCTGGATGTTGAGCGCGAGGTGGTTGGCGCCCGGGCGCAGCAGCTCGCTGATGTCGGCCTTGATGTACCCGCCGCCGTGGTGCCGGCTGAAGCGCGCGACTGCCCGGCCGTTCACGAACAGCGCGCCGGGGTTGCGGTCCCCGGTCATCTGGATGATGTAGCGCCGCCCCGCGCGCGCCTCCACGTCGCGCAGCAGCCACACGCTCGGCCCCTGGAAGGCGAAGCTGTCCAGGCTGACATCCTCGGCGTCCGGCCGGACGAACGCCGCGCGCGCATTCGCGAGCGCCTCGCCGGCGAAGACCGCCTCCTGCCACAGCGCGACCCAGCCTGCCGTCAGGTCGATCTGCCGGCCGCCCAGGTAGAGCGTGTCGAGCAGGCCCTTGCGCTCGCCCGTGTTCGAGCCATAGTTGAAGCGGCCCAGGTTGTCGGCCAGGATGCGCAGGTCGTGCCGTCCGGCCGAGAGCCGCACCGGCAGCGCCAGGCGCGGCCCGCGCGGGTGCACGCCCAGCCAGCCGATGTCCTCGCCGTCCAGGATCAGCCGCGCGCGATCCGCGAGCCACGGCGCGGCCAGGCTGGTCTCCTGCGCCTGCGCGACCTCGATCTCGGCGCGGTACCAGCCGTAGCCGACGTCGCAGCCAAGCTCCTCCAGCGCCTGCGGCCGCTCGATCGACCGCCAGCCGTCGCCGGAAACACGCTCGGCGGCGGCGTGGCAGGCCCACACGAGCGGCGACAGGGGGGCCGGGCGGCTGGGCGGCGGGGGGCTCGGCAGCAGGCGCGCCTGGCCGCCCAGCCCGACCTGGTAGAACGGCGCGACGCCGCGCTGGTCGAGCAGCAGCGTGAGATCCTGCCCGTCCAGGTCGCTCTCGCGCAGCAGGTGCGGCCCGCAGACGAAGCCGCCTGCCCCGACCGGCCACCAGCGCTCGGCGCGCGCCTGCGTCAGCAGCACGATCGTCAGCGGCCGGCCGCCGGCGCGCGCGTGGATGGCGGTGGGCCGATCGGCGATCCAGTAGCTCACATGCAGTTTTGAGTCTTGAGCTTTGAGTTCTGAGTTTGCCGGCACACTCCCGGCAACTTGGAACTCTGCGCTCTCAACGCTTAACTGCAGCTCGCCTACCTCGCCCTCGGCGCCGTAGAGCACCAGCGTATCGCCGTCGGCGCTCGGCCAGAAGCCGAGGATGCGCGAGGTGTGATATTCCAGGACCAGCGGGATCTGGGGCTTGGGATTTGGGACTTGGGGCGAGTCGCCCACTCCAAGCCCGAAGCCCGAAGCCCCAAGCCCCAGGGGCAAATTGCTAAAGATCGGCTTGATCGACAGGGCCTCGACCTCGATGGTGAGGCGAGCCGCGGGCTTTGCGAGGAACAGCTGGTAGGTCTGGCCCTCGAGCCCGCCGTTCTGCAGGAAGGTCGCCGTGAAGTCGGCCCAGCCGGCTGGCGCGCCCGGCGCCGCGCGCACGTTGCGGTAGGGCGCGTTGCCGGCCTCGCCGCGGCCCGCCACGGCCGCGGGCGCGATCACCTTCGGGCCGCCCGCGCTCGCGTCGGCCAGCACCGCCGAGAGCGGGAAGCCGAGGGTTGACATAAAGAGCTGGTGCCGGCGCGCGACGAAGAACTTCTCGGTCAGGCCGCCATACTCGCTAACCGGCGCGTCGTAGTCGTACGAGGTAGTCATGTGGATGGTATCGCCGCCGACCGTGCGCCCGCCCCAGAAGCCGAAGTTGGTGCCGCCGGCCCACATCCAGTGGCTCCAGCCGCTCGCGCCGACGGCGGTGAGCTGGTGCAGCGTCAGGTCGAGCTTCGCCGGCGTCTTGTGGTTGTGGCGGCTGGCGCCCCAGTTGTCGAACCAGCCGCTCCACAGCTCGCTGACGATCATCGGGTTCTCGGGCCAGGCGGCGCGGGTCTGCACCAGCTTCTCGGCGATGCCGCTCCAGCCGTTGCGCAGCTCGGGCCAGTCGCGCATCGCGCCCATGCAGGTGTACTGCGGCAGCTCGACCCCGCGCTCGATCGCCGCGCGCGCGAGCGTGGCCTGGTGGTCGTCGTGGCCGTAGCGGCCGGAGGCCCAGTGCTCGTTCTCGATCTGGCTGAGGATGATCGGCCCGCCGCGCGTGGCCTGACGCGCGGCCAGCAGCGGGATGAGCGTATCGAACCAGCGCAGCGTGTGCTCCAGGAACAGCGGGCTATCGACCCGCAGATCCATGCCGGGCAGCGCGGTCAGCCAGGCCGGGAAGCCGCCGTTCTCCCACTCGGCGCAGATGTACGGGCCGGGCCGGGCGATCACGAACAGGCCCAGCTCGCCGCACAGGTCGATATAGGCCGGCAGGTCGGCCTCCTCGGCGAAGTTGAAGCGGCCCGGCTCGGGCTCGTGCAGGTTCCAGGGGATGACTGTGTCGATCGTATTCAGGCCGCCGGCCTTCGCCTTCAGCAGCAGATCGCGCCACTCGGCCTTCGGGTAGCGGAAGTAGTGCAGCTGTCCGGCGAGCAGGATGAACGGGCGCCCGTCGATGCTGATGCCGTCGCGGGTGACACTGACTGTGCGCATACTCCCTCTTTGGATAAGGAGACAAGGAGACAAGGAGACAAGGAGACAAGGACAAGGTGACAAGGTGACAAGGTGACAAGGTGACCTAGAGTGTCGCCTCACCTTGTCACCCCCTCACCCGGTCACCCCCTCACCTCCAGCCCCTAGCCCCTAGCCCCTAGCCCCTAGCCCCTAGCCCGTCATACCCAGTGACTCGCCCGCTCCAGCGCGCGGTGCCAGGCGGCGATGCCGCTCTCGCGCGACTCGGCGCTGCGCCTGGGCTCGAAGATCGTCTCGGGGCCTGGCAGCGGCGGCAGGTCGAGCGCGCTCGGCCAGAGCCCGGCGCCCAGGCCGCCCAGCAGCGCGGCGGCTCGCACGCTCGTCTCGGTGTTCTTGGCCCGCACCACCGGGATGCCAAGCACGTCGGCCTGGATCTGGCAGGCCAGGTCGCTGGCCGAGATCCCGCCGCCGACATGCAGCCGGTCGATCGTCAGGCCGGTGTCCTCGGCGATCGCCGCCAGGATGTCGTAGACCTGGTAGCCGATCGAGTCCAGGAAGGCGCGCGCGATGTGGGCCGGCGCGGTGTCGAGCGTCATCCCGAGCAGGGTGCCGCGCGCGCTGCGGTCCTCGTATGGGATGCCCAGCCCGGTGAAGGCCGGCACGAACACGACGCCGCCGGGGTCCGGCACGGTCAGCGCCAGCGCGCCAAGGTCGGCAGGGCGGTGCAGCCAGCCCATCTGCTCCTGCATCCAGCGGATCACCGCGCCGGTGACGGTCGTATCGGCCTCAAGGCTGTAGCTGGCGATGCCGTCCAGCTCCCAGGCCAGGTAGGTCTTGCTGCGGCTCTGCGGGGGGATGCCGGTGCCGGCGGCGACGTTGACGAACGAGGCGGTGCCGTGAGTGCAGGCGGCCTGGCCGGGCGCCCGGCAGTCGTAGCCAAACAGCGCCGCCTGCTGGTCGCTGATCAGGGCCAGCACCGGCACGGCCGCGCGCCCGCCGCGCGCGTCGGTCACGTCGATCTCGCCGAACATGTGCAGCGTCGGCACCGGGCGCGGCAGCGCGGCGCGCGGCAGCCCGAGCATGTCGATCCACTCGTCCCACAGCCGCTTGCGCCGGAAGTCGAGCACGGTCATCCCCTGCGCCAGCGAGTAGTCGAGCGCGTGGTCGTGCGGCCGGCCCAGCGCCTGGATCAGCCAGCCGGCCGAGAGCGAGCAGCGCAGCCGCCCCGTCTCGGCGGCCTGGCGGAACTCCTCGTCGTGGCGCATCCGCCAGGCCATGTGCATGGCCGAGCAGTAGGCGCCCGGGAACTGGCCCAGCCGCTCGCGCCGCTCGCCCGCCAGCGCCCAGCTGTTTGTCTCGGCCACCAGAGCGACGGTGCGCAGGTCCTGCCAGGTGATCGCGTTGCCGATCGGCTGGCCGGTCTCGCCGTCCCACGCGAAGACGGTGTCGCGCTGCGAGGTGATCCCGCAGCCGGCGATCTCGTGCGCGGCGCAGCCCGCCTGCGCGATCGCCGCCGTCATCGCTCCGCGCACGCTCTCGGCGATCGCCTGCGGCGACTGCTCGACCCACCCCGGCTGCGGGTAGAGCCGGCCGACCGGCTGGTAGCCGTAGCCGGCGACCTGGCCGGCGCCGTTGAGCACCACGGCCCGGCTGCCGCTGCCGCCCTGATCTATCCCAAGCACATATGAAGGTGTCATCGTTCGTCCTGTCAGCCTGGCCGGCGCGTCAGCGCGCGCCTCGCGCCTGCGACATTGTACCATCGAAACTTGTGCTACCATTCGGGGGTGGTTTTTGTTGATGGCGTGGTGATATGACGATCACCCCAGCGCCTGTCCTTGGCATGGGCGGGGTACAAAGAGGCCCCCTCTCCCGTCGTCACGGGAAAGAGGGCATCAGGATGCGATTGAAGGCGGGCGCGAGCCCGGAAGCATGAGCGCCGCGGCTACGGCGCCAGCCCGGTCCCGCACTCGATGCAGAACTTCGCGCCCGACTGGGATGGGGTGCTGCACTTGGGGCAGACCGCGGGGAGCAGCGACGCGCCGCACTCGTTGCAGAACTTGGCGCTCGCCAGCACGCTAGTCTGGCACTTGGGGCAGGGTTTTGTCGGCAGGGCGGCCGGCGCCGGGCTGGGCTGCGCGGCCGGGGTCAGCGCGCTGCCCATCAGGGCGCCCAGGTTCATGCCCGCGCCCAGGCCGACACCCGCGCCGGCCAGGCTGTTTCCGCCCGCCTGCGCGGCATCCTGCAGCGCCTCGGCGGCCTTGAAGCGCGTGTAGCCGTCCAGCCCGCCCATCGCCGCCACGCCGCCGACCTGGTCGAGCCGGCGCTCCAGCTCCTCGGGGATGGTGATCGTGTTGATGTAGAAGCGTGTCAGCTCCAGCCCCAGCCCGGCGAAGTCCTTCTTAAGCGCGGCGTGCGCCGCCTCGGACAGCTCGTCGTACTCGGTCGCCAGGTCGATCACCGAGAGCTTGCGCTCGCGCATCCACTCGGCGATCACGTCGGCCACGCGCGCGATGATCGAGCTGCGCAGCTGCTCCTCGACGTCCTGGATCGTGTAGCGGCCGCGCGTGCCGACCACCGCCGTGAGCAGCTTGCGCGGCTCGGCCACCTGGACGATGTAGGTGCCGAAGGCGCGGATGCGCACCATGCCGAACTGCGAGTCGCGCATCGGGATGGGCTGGGGCGTGCCCCACTTCAGGTCGGTGTGCTGGTGCAGGCTGACGTAGTAGACGTCGGCGCGAAACGGGCTCTTGTTGCCGAAGGGCAGCTTGAGCAGATCGATCAGCAGCGGGATGTTGGCGCTCGTCAGGGTGTGCCGCCCGGGGATCAGCATGTCGAGGAAGCGGCCGTCGCGGGCGAAGAAGGCCAGCTGGCCCTCGCGCACGACGCACTGCGAGCCGAGCCGCAGCTCGCCGGAGCCGTCCGGCGGGACGCGCGCGGCCAGGACGTTGCCGGTGGAGTCGAGGTATTCGACCAGGTCGAGCAGGGCCATGGCGTATTTCCTCCTCAGGTCGCTGGTGGCGGCGCGCATGCGCTGGCCGTTGGGTTGCAGGGAAAGAACGATTCAACCGGCATTTCGCAGGGTTCGATCGTGTTGACCATTGCTGTAGATAACGCCGATATATACGTAAAAGGAACGCTGCGGTTTCATCCGGCCCAGCTCGCATTGTATGCCGGAAGCCCCGGCGCGGCGGTAGCGGTTCCGGATCGATCGCGTGCTGATTTCGCCGGCCCGCGGCCTGCGCCCGTCGCAACCGTCGCCGCTCGGCCGGCGTCCTATCCAAAGGTTTCGCTCTAAGGCTCACAAATGTCTGAAGGAGGAGCACATGGTCAACCGCCCGGTGGCGACGATCGATCAGAATATTCAGTGCACGCGCTGTGACACGCGCAACAGCGTCGGCTCGCTCTACTGCGTGGGCTGCGGCGCGTCGCTGTCGGGCGTGCCTGAGCCCATGCCGCGGCCGGAGCTTGCCAGGGTCTATGGCCCGCGCTGCGGCGCCTGCGGCGGCGCGAACCCGCACGAGGCGCTCTACTGCGTGAGCTGTGGGGCGGCGCTGGCGGGCGAGACCGCGGGCTACCCGCCGCCCGCCCCGGCGCTGGTGGTCGGCAGCGCGCCCGCGACGACGATCGTCCAGCACATCTATGTCAGCGCGTCGCCGACGCTGGCCGAGCTGCCGATCGGCATCCGCGCGCTCTGGTTCGTGTTTGTGGGCCTGTGGCTGGGCCAGATCTGGCTGATCGTGGCCTGGATGCTGAACCTGACGGTGATCGGGCTGCCGGTGGGCCTGTGGATGCTGAGCCTGATGCCGCAGGTGATGACGCTGCGCCAGCGGCGGCAGGGGCTGCAGCTGCAGCGCGACCGCAGCTCGGCCAGCTTTGCGGTCCGCGCGATCTACTTCGTGCTGATCGGCTGGTGGCTTAGCCTGCTGTGGCTGCAGCTCTCCTGGGTGGCCGCCCTGAGCGTGATCGGACTGCCGCTGTCGTTCCTGATGTTCGAGCGCGTGGGCACCGTGACGACGCTGGCCGACACGTAGCCATGCTCAGGCCTTCCGCCTGACGTCGTAGTTGAGGCGCTTGAGCGCGTACTCCAAGCCGTTCTGCAGGGTTGCGCGGGTCGTAATCCGGCTGAAGTCGACCCCCAGGCCGACCAGCGTCTGGGCGATCTCCGGGCTGATCCCGACCAGGATGCTCTGGCAGCCGAGCAGCTGGGCGGCCTGGACTGTCCGGACGAGGTGGCTGGCGACGCCGGTATCGACGATCGGCACGCCGGTGATGTCGATGATGATCACCTCGGCCCCCTCGCGGCCGATCGACTCGAGCAGGCTCTCGGTGATCCGGCTGGCGCGCCGGCTCTCGATCACGCCGATCAGCGGCAGCAGCAGGATGCTGTCCCAGACCTGGATCACCGGGACGGACAGCTCGTCGAGCAGCGAGCCCTGGGCCTCGATGATCGTCATCTGCTGCTTGATCTCGGCCTCGAGCTGCTCGATCTGCTGCTGCCGCCGCCTGATCTCGCTGATGTCGGTGATGATCCCGCAGCTGCCGACCACGCGGCCCGCATCGTCTCTGACCGCGAACTTGCGGGTCCAGATCGTGCGCACGGTGCCGTCCTTCTGGGAGAAGAGTTCCTCGCTCTCGATCGTCTCGCCAGTCGAGACGACCTGGTCGTCGCCATCCCAGAACACCGTGACCTGATCGGGCGGGAAGTAGTCGGGGTCGCTGCGGCCGATGACCGCGTCGTAGGGGCGGCCGAGCAGCTCGCAGAAGGCGCGGTTGCAGGCGACCCAGCGGTGCGCCAGGTCTTTCACGAAGATCGGGTCGCCGAGGGCGTCGATGGCTCGCTGGAGCAGCTCGAACGATCGCCTGTCGGATGGGCTGCTGGGGGAGGACGTGTCGCTCATCGATCTCCTACCTTGCTGGTTGTAGTTGCAGCCGGGGCTGGTTGTATTATAGATCAGAATAGGTGGATTTTTCGCATCGGCCTCCTCCGTTACCGATCACCCCACCCCCTGCCCCCGCCCCTGGCAGGGGCGGGGGTTCATTCTTTGCATCAGGGGGCGGTCGCGCAGCGACCGCCCCCTGATGCAAAAACCTCCCCCCCTCTCCCAGGCGTGGGAGAGGGGGGGAGGGGGTGAGGGCCACCTCAGGATGCCGGCGCAGCCGCAGCGATGATCGTGCCGTCGCCCGCGGCGGCGCCCAGCAGCGCGCGTGTGAGCAGGCCCGGCGCGGGGCCGATCAGCTGGACGGTCAGGCCGGGGGCGGCCTGGGCCAGCCGCCACATCAGCTCGACCTTGCTGCGCATCCCGCCGGTGACGTCGACGCCGTGCGAGGCGCCGGCGCCCGCTAGCACGGCGTCGATGTTGCTCGCGTCGATGCGCGGGATTCGCTCGGCGCGCGGGTTGGCGCGCGGGTCGGCGGTGTAGACGCCCGACTCGCCGACCAGGACGACCCGGTCGGGCCGCAGCGCGGGGGAGCGCGCCAGGGCCTCGAGCAGCTGCTCGGTCGAGATGATCGCCGAGCCCTGCGCCGTGTCGAACGCGACGTCGCCGTGCACCACCGGCACCAGGCCGTGTTCGAGCGCGCGCGCGACGGCGGCGGTGTGCCAGCTCGCGAGCGTGCCGGCGTGGCTGATCAGCGTGGCGGAGGGCTGCAGCGCCAGCGCGGGCACCCCGGCGGCCAGCAGCTCATCGACGACGATCCGGTTCAGGCGCAGCGCCGCGGCGGCCGTGAGCGCGAAGCCCATCCAGTCGCCGCCGGGCGCGATGCCCTGGTGGATGCCGTAGCGGCGGGCGTAGGGGTGGCCGAACGAGCCGCTGCCGTGCCCGACGATCAGGCGGTACGACGGCCCGGCCGCGTCGAGCGCGGCGCGCACCTCGCCGGCCAGCTGGCGGATGGTCGCCAGGTCGGGCGCCTCGCGGCCGGTCTTGTCGGTGATGACGGAGCCGCCGAATTTGACGAAGGTCAGCATAGGGGCTAGGGGCTAGGGGCTAGGGGGCTAGGAGCTAGGGGCTAGGGGGCTAACTCAAGGAGTCCCAAGTCCCAAGTCCCTAGTCCCTAGACCCTAGGGATTGCAAGGATCGCCAGCACCAGCGCGCCCCACAGCCCGCCGGCGACGATGAACGGCACATCTTTGATCACCAGGTCGGCCGGGCTGCCGCCCTCGCCGTGCTTGTACATCAGGTAGAGGTAGCGGAAGATCAGGTAGACCACGATCGGCACGGTGACCAGCATGATCGGGAACGGCGTGCGCGGCAGCGTCTCGGCGCTGGTGGTGAACAGCGTGTAGGCGATGATCGTCGCGGCCGTGATGATCGAGATCATCTGGTCGAGCATCGGCAGCGAGTACTCCTCCAGGATGCGGCGGTGCTCGCCGGCGCCGTTCTCGAGCAGGATCAGCTCGGCGCGGCGCTTGGCCAGGCCGAGGAACACCGCCAGCAGCCCCATGCACATCAGCAGCCAGTAGGTGATCCGGATGTCGAGCACCAGCGCGCCCGCGACGGCCCGCAGCACGAAGCCGGCCGCGATCGTGAAGATGTCCAGGATGACCACGTGCTTGAGGTAGTAGGAGTAGGCGACGCCCTGGATCAGCACGTAGCTCAGCAGCGCGACCCCGAAGTCGTAGCTGTGCAGCAGCGATTCGCCCGGCGTGACGTCGACCAGAAAGGCGAGCGGCAGCGTGACGGCCAGCAGCACGATCGCGGCGACCAGCGCCACGGTTGGGCTGAGACGGCCGGAGGCCAGCGGGCGGTTGCGCTTCTTGGGGTGGGCGCGGTCCTTCTCGATGTCGACCAGATCGTTGATCAGGTAGATCGCGCTCGCGGCCATGCAGAACAGCACGAACGCCGCGCAGACGATCAGCACCTTGTCGAGCTGCATCCACAGGCGGTCCTGCGAGAAGACCAGCGCGGCAAAGACGAAGACGTTCTTGATCCACTCTTTCGGGCGCATCGCGCGCAGCAGCTCGAAGATCACGGCGCCACCGCGCGCGCGGCTATTTTCCAGTTGTAGTGGGCGTGCCATAGCTTCACTCTAGCTTCTTTCGATAGTCGCGCCCATGTGCCGGCGAGTCGCGGAGATGCCCGGCGCGTTCCACAAACGCCCAGCATTCTACCTGAGGCGTGCGGCTGCGTCAATTCGGCCGAGCGGTTTGACAGCACGGGTGGCTATGCTACACTCAGGCTCGGCTGTTCCTTGGCAGAATCATGATCTGGAGAGCGATATGCGCAACCTGCTCGTCACCGGCGGGGCCGGCTTCATCGGCAGCAACTTCGTCCACTATATGCTCAGGAAGTACGGCGACTACCGGATCGTCGTGTACGACAAGCTGACCTACGCGGGGCGGATCGAGAACCTGCAGCCGGCCGCCGACGACCCGCGCTATCGCTTCGTGCAGGGCGATATCTGCGACGACGACCGCGTGCGCGAGGCGATCGCGACCCACCAGATCGATACG
This sequence comes from Candidatus Ribeiella danica, assembly GCA_016717335.1. GTDB lineage: Bacteria > Chloroflexota > Chloroflexia > Chloroflexales > Roseiflexaceae > Ribeiella > Ribeiella danica. The sequence continues at coordinate 174,616 of JADKFS010000016.1, read as the reverse complement.
ATCGTCAACTTCGCCGCCGAGACCCACGTCGACCAGTCGATCATGAACCCGTATGTGTTCACCGAGACCAACGTGCGCGGCACGCACGTCCTGCTTGAGGCGGCCCGCGCGCTCAAGCTGCCGCGCTTCCACCAGGTCAGCACCGACGAGGTCTACGGGGCGATCCCGGCGCCCGGCCGCTCGATCGAGGGCGACTCGCTGGAGCCGCGCAGCCCGTACTCGGCCAGCAAGGCCGGCGCCGAGCACCTGGTGTACGCCTACCACGTCACCTACGGCCTGAACGCGACGATCACGCGCGGCTCGAACAACATCGGATCGTACCAGTACCCCGAGAAGGCGGTCTCGCTGTTCACGACCAACGCGATCGACGACCTGCCGCTGCCGCTCTACGGCGACGGCATGCAGATGCGCGACTATCAGTTCGTCGAGGATCACTGTGAGGGGATCGACGTGGTGCTGCACCGCGGTGCGCCCGGCGAGGCCTATAACGTCGGCACGGGCGTAGAGACCCACAACCTCGACATGGCCCACAAGATCCTCGACCTGCTGGGCAAGCCGAAGGAGCTGATCCAGTTCGTGCCCGACCGCGCCGGCCACGACCGCCGCTACGCGCTCGACACGGCCAAGCTGCAGGCGCTCGGCTGGACTAGCCGCCACAGCTTCGACCAGGCGCTCGAGCGCACCGTGCGCTGGTACGTCGACCATCAGGAGTGGTGGCGCCCGATCAAGACCGGCGAGTACCTCGACTACTATCGTAAGCAGTATGTCGATCGTACCTGAGAGGCCAGGGGTCAGGGGTTAGGGGTCAGGGGTCAGGGTTAGGGGTCAGGGGTTAGGGGTTAGGGGTTAGGGTATATCATCTGAAATGCCAAGCCTCAAGCCCCAAGTCCCAAGCCCCAAGCCCCAAGCCCCACTACCTTGTCACCTTGTCATCTTGTCACCTTGTCATCTTGTCGCCTCTCGCCTCTAGACGATAAATGCCCCAGGGTTGAACAGCCCTCTCGCGTCCCAGCGGGCTTTGATGGCGCGCATCAGGTCCAGCCCGTCGGGCGCGTGGCCCCAGGTGTCGCTCGCCGCGTGTGCGTTTGCCGGCCCTGCCAGCACCGCCGCGTAGCCGGCCAGGGCGCGTGTCGCCAGGCGTAGCGGCGCGCTATCCACGGCGCCGCGCAGGTACACCAGCCCGCTGGCGAGATCCGCGACGAACGAGGCCTCATCCGGCAGTGCGAGTGTACGCAGCAAGCCCGGCAGGTCCTTCGGCGCCACCCCCAGCCGCACCAGCGGCTCGCCGGGCGCCGCCGCGCGCAGCCAGCCGGCCCAGACCTCGCTGCCGGACGGCTGGGCGACCTGGAAGTCCGCCGCGCCCGCCTGGCGCAGGGCGGCGCGCGCCTGAGCCAGCTCGGTCGCCACGTCCCCCGGGTGGCCCTCGGCCGTGTAGATCAGCGACCATCGATCGCCGGCCGCCGCCGGGCAGTCTCCATTGCCCAACTGGGAGCTGCCGTTCGTCGAGTGTGGCGGCACGATATATCGTGCCCTTACGCTTTCCGGGCTGACCAGCAGCAGCGACGACGCGGTCATGCAGATCTGGAGCAGCCGCGCGCCTAACGCCAGGCCGCCGGCGAGATCGTCGACCAGCGCGATCAGGCTGGCGCGAGCGCGCGGCAGCGGGGCCAGCTTGAGCGTCACGTCGGCCAGCAGCCCGAGCGTGCCGTAGGAGCCGACGAACAGCTTGGGCAGGTCGTAGCCGGCCACGTTCTTGACCACCGGCCGCCCCGCGCGGATCACCCGCCCATCGGGCAGCGCCACGGTCGCGGCGAGCACCAGGTCGCGGGCCGCGCCGTAGCGCATGCGCAGCGGCGCGTTGAAGTTGGCCGCGACGACCCCGCCGACGGTGGCCTCCGGCCAGGGCGAGGCCAGCGGCACCCACATCCGGTCGCGCGCCAGCTCGGCCTGCAGCTCGGCCAGCGGCGTGCCGGCGCCGACGGTGACGTAGAGATCCTCCAGGGCATAGGCGCGGATGCCGCGCAGCGCCGCGGTCGAGAGCGTGGCGTCGGCCGCGGGCAGCAGCGCCGACTTGGTGCCGCCGCCGCGGACGCGGATGGAGCGGCCCTCGGACGTCCATGCGCGGATGGCCTCGGCGGCCTGCTCGGCAGTGGAAGGATGAAGGATGAAGGATGAAGGATGGGCAATCGGCGGCGGCGCTTGGACTTCATCCTTCCGCCATCCGCCTTCATCCTTTGTCGGGAAGATCTTATCCGGGTTCAGCAGCTCGCGCGGGTCGAACACCGCCTTGATCTCGCGCATCGCGTCCAGCTCGGCCGGGCTGTACATCAGCGGCATGAACTGGCGCTTCTCGATCCCGACGCCGTGCTCGCCGGTGATGCTGCCGTCGTAGCTGACGCACAGCGCCAGGATCGCGCGCCCGGCCTCGATCACGTGCTGGACCAGCGCGCGGTCGGCCGGCCGCTCGACCAGGATGAACGGGTGCAGGTTGCCGTCGCCGGCGTGGAAGACGTAGCCGACGCGCAGGTCGGCGGCCTCGCAGATCTGGTTGACGCCGGCCAGCGTCGCGGCGAGCTTGCTGCGCGGCACCGTGCCGTCGACCAGGTAGTAGGCCGGCGCCAGCCGGGCCATCGCGCCGGCGGCGCTCTTGCGGCCATACCAGATCTTGTCGCGCTCCTCGGCCGACTCGGCGATGTGCAGGTTGAAGGCCCGGTGGTCGCGCAGGATCGCGGCGATCTCGTCGATCTGCGGGCCGACGCTCTCGGGGTAGCCGTCGGCCTCGATGATCAGCGCCGCGCCGGCGTCGATCGGCAGCCCGACGTGGACGACCTCCTCGATGATTCGCATCATGCGCTGGTCCATCATCTCCATCGTGGCCGGCACCAGCCCGGCCGCGATCACCGCCGACACCGCCTCGCCGGCCTGCTCGACCGAGTCGAACGCCGCCATCATGGTCTTGACGGCCGGCGGGTTGCGCAGCAGCCGCACGCTGGCCGAGGTGATGATCCCGAGCGTGCCCTCGCTGCCGGTCAGCAGCGCCGCCAGATCGTACTCGGGGTAGTCGAGCGCGCGCCCGCCGAGCCGCACGCTGCGGCCGTCGGCCAGCACGACCTCCAGGCCGCTGATGTAGTTCGACGTCACGCCGTACTTGAAGCAGTGCGGGCCGCCGGCGTTCTCGGCGATGTTGCCGCCCAGCGTGGAGCTGCGGCCGCTGGCGGGGTCGGGCGGGTAGTACAGCCCCTTGGTCTTCACCAGGCTGTCGAGCGCCAGGTTGATCACGCCGGGCTGGACGACCGCGCTGCGGCCAGCCTCGTCCAGCTCGAGCACCCGGTCGAGGCGCGAGCACTCGACGATCAGGCCGCCGCGGTCGGCCACCGCGCCGCCCGAGAGCCCGGTGCCGGCGCCGCGCGCGACGATCGGCACGCCGTGACGCGCGGCCCAGCTCACGATCTTTACCACGTCGTCGGCGTTGCGCGGGAAGACCACCCCGTCCGGCCGCCCGCGGTCCATGCTGGCGTCGCCCTCGTAGGTGATCAGCTCGACCGGGCTGGTGAGCAGCTGGCCGGCGTCCAGGATGCGCGCGAGCGAGCTGAGGATTGATTCTTGGATAGGCATTTCATCCTTCATCCTTCATTTTTGTACGCCAGATCCAGCACCTCGGCCAGGTGCAGTACCCGCGCCTTCAGGCCGGCCTTGCGCACGCCCGCGACGAGCTGCATGTGGCAGCCGGTGTTGCTGGCGACGATCAGGCTGGCGCCGGTGGCGGCGATGTCGGCCATCTTGGCATCCAGGACGGCGTCGGCGATCTCGGGCTGGGCGATGTTGTAGACCCCGGCGCTGCCGCAGCAGCGGTCGGGCTGCTTGAGCTCGACCAGCGTCAGGCCCGGGATCTGCCGCAGCAGATCGCGCGGCTGGCGAACCACCTTCTGGCCGTGCCGCAGGTGGCATGAGTCGGCGTAGGTCGCCACGGCGCGCAGCTCGCCGCGCGGCGGCACGTGCAGGTGGTCGGCCAGGAACTCGCTGATGTCCTGCACCTTCGCCCCGAACTCGCGCGCCGGCGCGGCGTAGGCGGGGTCGTCGCGCAGCAGGTGCGGGTACTCCTTGAGCGACAGCCCGCAGCCGCCGGCGTTGACGACGATCGCCTCGACGTCCTGGCCCAGAAACGCGTCGATGTTGCGGCGGGCCAGATCGCGCGCCAGCTCCTCGTCGCCGACGTGCGCCTGCGCGGCGCCGCAGCAGGTCTGCGGCGCGGGGAAGACGACCTCGTAGCCGTTGCGCTGGAGCACGCGCACTGTCGCGGCGTTGACCTGCGAGAGAAACGCCTCCTGGATGCAGCCGATGAAGAAGGCCACCCGGCCGCGCCGCCGGCCGATCGCCGGTGCCGGCGCGCGGTAGTCGCGGAAGCGCGGGTCGATCGGCGGCAGGATCGCCTCCATCGCCGCGAGCGTCTTCGGCAGCACGTTCAGCCGGCGCACCAGCCACTGCGCGCCGGTGGCCTGGTAGAGCCAGAGCAGCCGGGCCAGCAGCTTGAGCCGCTCGCGGTGCGGCATGAGCTGGCGCAGCCCGGCCCAGCGCAGCAGCCGCTCGGCCCGGCCCGGCGTGCGGCCGCGCTCGACGACAAGGCGGGCCTGCTCGACCAGCGCGCCGTACTGCACCCCCGAGGGGCAGGCCGTCTCGCAGGCGCGGCAGGCCAGGCAGCGTGTGATATGGGTCGCGAAGCCGTCGGTCAGCTCGTCCGGCTCGAAGCGTCCCTCGGCCGCCGCGCGCATCAGGACGATCCGCCCGCGCGGCGAGTCCATCTCCGTCCCGAAGACGGCGTAGGTGGGGCAGGCCTGCAGGCACAGCCCGCAGTGGATGCACTGCTCCAGCTTCGCTCGATAGTCCGACGTCGTCAGCAGCTCGATTGCGTGGCTCATGCTCTGTCTCTCTATCTCGCTAGATGCATCAGCTTTAGCCTGCGGCAGCAAGGTACTTCACTTTTATTGTTGGTGTGGGGCCGTTTGCCTGCGGGCAAACGGCCCCACACCCGCAACAGCAGGAAGCGACGGGTTTATTGTTCATCTGCCAGGGCGGCGGAGATGCCGAGCTGCTCGATCTCCGGCAGATCCCACAGCGTCGCTTGACCCCTCTCGCCGCAATCAGCGTGGCGAGCCACTAGGGCAGGGCCGGTATCATCCAGGTAAGGACATAGGCCTGCAGGAACACCAGCACGCCGACCAGCGCCGCCAGCGCGATGCTGTGGAAGAACACATAGCGCAGGATGTTGCCCTCTTCGCCCTGCTGGCCGGTGGCGACGCCCGCGACCACGATGCTCTGCGCGTCGATCATCTTGCCCATCACGCCGCCGGAGCTGTTGGCCGCGGCCGTGAGCACCGGCGAGATGCCGAGCTGCTGGGCGGTGATCTGCTGCAGGTTGCCGAACAGCACGTTCGACGAGGTATCGCTGCCGGTCAGCGCGACGCCGAGCCAGCCCAGGATGGGCGAGAAGAAGGCGAACAGCGCGCCGGTGCTGGCGAACGCCAGGCCCATCGTCGCGTCCAGCCCGGCGTAGCGAGTCGTATAGCCGAGCGCCAGCATCGCGGCGATCGTCAGCAGCGACATCCGCACGCGCTTGAGCGTGCCCCAGAAGATTCTGGCCAGCTCGGTGGGGCTGAGGCCCAGCAGCAGCCCGCTGGCGACGCCGGCCAGCAGCAGGGCGGTGCCGGTGGCCGAGAGCCAGTTCAAGACGAACACGGCCGCCTCGGGCGCCGGCTTTGGCACCACCGGCACATTGCGCAGCACCGCGTTGTTCAGCAGCGGCACCGGGAAGCTCAGGCTGCCGATGCCGCTGAGGAAGTTCGGCGCATCCTTGGCGCCGCCGTTGAAGAAGATCTTGACCGCCGGCAGGCCCCACAGGAACACGAAGATCGACAGCAGGATCCAGGGCATCCACGCCAGCCAGGCCTCGCGGCGCGTCGGGCGGTCGATCGCCGCCGCCACGCTGACCGTGCCGCTCACCGGGCCAGCGCCGGCCAGCGCCGGCCGCAGCGTCACGGATGCCACGCCGGGGCGCGGCACGCCCAGCCCACCGCCGGACCCACCGGCGCGCAGATCGGCCTCGCGCTCGTTCGGGAAGCGCCAGATCGTGCGCGGCTGCCAGACCCGCAGCAGCGCCACCAGCGCGACGATCGAGACGATCGCGCCGGCGATGTCGACCAGCGTCGGGCCGAAGAAGTTGCTGACGACGAACTGCGTGACCGCGAAGCTCAGCCCGGCGGTCAGGCAGGCCGGCCAGACCTCCCACATCGCCTTACGGCCGGCCATGGCCCAGACCAGCCAGAACGGAATGAGCACCGAGAAGAACGGCAGCTGGCGGCCGACCATCGCGCTGAGCGTGTCGGCGGGGATCTTGGTCACGGCGGCCAGCGTCAGGATCGGGGTGCCAAGCGCGCCGTAGGCCACCGGCGCGGTGTTGCCGATCAGCGCCAGGCCAGCGGCCGGCAGCGGCGCGAAGCCCAGCCCGATCAGCATCGCTGCCGAGATCGCCACCGGCGTGCCGAACCCGGCAGCGCCCTCGATGAAGGCGCCAAAGGCGAAGGCGATCAGCAGCACCTGGATGCGGCGGTCGCTGGCCAGTCCGGCGATCGTCTGCTTGACGACCTCGAACTTGCCGGTCTTGACGGTGATATCGTAGACGAAGATCGCGCACAGGACGATCCAGCCGATCGGGAACAGGCCGTAGATCGCGCCGTACGCGACGGTGGCCAGCCCGAGCGAGGCGGGCATGCCGTAGACGAAGATCGCGACGATCAGCGAGGTCGCCAGGCCGGCGAGCGCTGCGATGTGCGCCTTCACGTGGAACAGCGCCAGCAGCCCGAGCAGGACGATCACCGGCAGGGCGGCGACGAGCGCCGAGAGCAGCAGGCTGCCCAGCGGGGCGTAGGTTTGCGTCCAGGTCATGACGACAATCCTCCTTTGGTGTTTCGACGAGGCCAACAGCACCGTGGTCGTTTCCCCGCGCCTGACCGCGATCGGGATGCTGCGGGGCGCCTGGCTTCCAGCGAGCTGGGACGACGCGCTGATAACGAATGGGTAGCTGGATGCTGTCAATCGTAGCCGCTGACGCCGTCGAGCACAACGTTCGTCACCTGAGAGCGCGGAGGAAAAAAGAGGGAGGGCTGCGTGGGCGCGTGTCGCCAACGAACTAGTTCTTTCAGCGGTGGTGCTGTGGTGCGCTGCAGCGCAATGCGCAAAACAACCTATGCCCGAAAGAGGGGATAGGAGGGTGAGGTCCGGAAGCGCGCTCAGGCGCGTGGTGGCGCGCGGCGCGCCGCCGCGCGCCGGTTGTTGACGTGCAGCTTCGCGAGGATGCTGCGCACGTGCGACTTGACGGTGTAGAGGCTGACGCCGAGCGCGGCGGCGATATCCTTGTCGGCCAGGCCGCCGGCGATCAGCCGCAGCACGTCCTGCTCGCGCGCGGTCAGCTCGTCCAGATCGCCGGCGGGCGGCGCGGCAGCGACGGGGGCGCTGGCGGCTGCCGGCGCCTGGTGGCGGCGGAACTCGGCCATGATTCGCGTGGCCATCGATGGGCTCAACGCGGCCTCGCCGCGCGCGGCGCCGCGGATCATGTCGACCAGCTGCTGGGCGCGGATGGTCTTCAGCAGGTAGCCCTGCGCGCCGCCGCGGATCGCCTCGAACAGGCGCTCGTCCTCGTCGCGCATCGTCAGCATGACGATCTGGCTCTCGGGCAGCGCCCGGGCGATCAGCCGCGTGGCCTCCAGCCCGTCGATACCCGGCATGTTGATGTCCATCAGGATGACGTCCGGCCGCAGCGCCTGGGCCTTGACCAGCGCCTCCAGGCCGTCGCCGGCCTCGCCGACTACGGTCATGTCCGGCTGGTCGCGAATCACGCCGGCGATCCCGTCGCGCACGAGCGCGTGGTCGTCCACCAGCAGTACGCGGATAATCACTTGAGCTTCCATTGCTGCTCTGGCCTTGTCGTTGAGCTAAGGCCTGGTTCAATCGAGCGTGACCGTGCATTGCCCCACAGGCGCAGGGGCGCGATCTAGCGCGCCCGTACAGGGTCACGTCGAAATTCCGAGAGCGGGCGACGGTCACTCGTCGTCGGTCGCCCGTCCTCTGTCGGACAAACGCGGAGCGGATGGATGATTTGCTACGGTATCATGTCGCCGCGCTGGCGACCGGCCAGCGCACCTGGATGCGGGTGCCGCGGCCGGGCTGGCTGGCGATCGACAGCTCGCCGCCAATCCGCGCCGCGCGGGCGCGCATCACGCTTAGCCCGAAGTGGCCGCGCCCGTCGGCGGGCGAGCGGGCCATGTCGAATCCGCCCCCGTCGTCGCTGATCGACAGACAGGCGACGCGGTCGTGGCACTGGAAGCGGATCTGGACGGCGCTGGCCTGGCCGTGCCGCACGGCGTTACGCACGGCCTCGCCGACGATCCGCACCAACTCGGCGCCGGTGTCCGGCGGCACCAGCGCCCCGTCGGTCGCACCGAGCCCCAGCTCGACCCGCAGCGGCAGCTCGCCGCTCAGGCGGTCCATTTCGCCGCGCAGCAGATCGTCCAGCCGCGCCGGCGGCGGCGCGACATCCTGCAGGTGCGCGATGAACTGACGCACGTCGCCCGAGGCCCGCTCCACGATGCTCTGCAGCCGGCCCAGCCGCGCCGGGAGCTGGTCGGGGCGGCAGCCCGGCTCGTCGCCTGCTAGCCGATCGATCTGCAGGTATAGGTAGCCGAGCGTCTGGGCCACGCTGTCGTGGATCTCGCCGGCGATCCGCTCGCGCTCGTGCAGGCTGGCCACGGCGCGCGCCTGGTCCTGCACCTGCTCGACCAGAGCAATATTGTCGAGCGTGAGCGCGATCTGCTGGGCGATCGACGCCGCCAGCGCGACGGCCTCGGGCTTGAACCCCTCGCGCGAGTGGCTGAACAGGCCGATCACGCCGAGGTTACGCCCGCCGATGCGCAGCGGCACGGCCGCGAAGGCGTGCAGCCCCTGCTCGCGCACGACCGCGCGCGAAAGCCGCGGCGCCTGGCTGATGTCGTCGAGCGCCAGCGGCACGCCCGTCTGCTGCACCTGGCCCAGCAGCCCCTCGCCCGGCGCGAACGTCGTGAGCGGCCCGCTGAGATCCTGGCCGAAGCCCTGCTGCGCGGCCAGGTGGATCGTGCCGCCCGCGTCGGCGATCCAGATGCCGCCCATCTCGGCGCCCATGACGCCGAGCGCCTGGCGCAGCGCGGTGCTCAGTAGCTCGCGGCGCGACTGCGTCCGGCTCGCGATCGCGACGATCTCCGAGAGCGCGGCCAGCTCCTGCGATCGGGTCGCGACGCGCTGCTCCAGCGTGCCGGCCCAGGCGGCCAGCTCGTCGCGCGATCGCTGCAGCGAGATGCGCATGTCCTCGAAGGTGTTCGCTAGCTCGCGCAGCCTCGCTGCTGCCACGCACCTCGATCGGCGTGCTCAGATCGCCGCGGGCGATCTTGGCGGCGGCCGTCGCCAGCCGCGGCACCGGGCGCACCAGCCACTGCGCCATCCACCAGACCGTGATTCCCAGCAGCGCCGCCAGCAGTAGCGTCGCGCCCAGCCCGCTCAGCGTGACGCGGTCGGCCGGCGCCAGCAGCTCGCGCTCCGAGAGCATCGTCACGATCGTCCAGCTGCGCGTTTGCATGCGCGCGGCGCTGTAGTAGACCGGCTCGCTGGCCGGGCCGGGCCGGCTGATCTCGATCGGCGGCAGCGGCTCGCGACGCACGTAGTCCAGCAGCGCCAGGCTGCCGGTATCCGCGATTCGAAACCCCGGCGCGAAGCGCCCCTGCGCCCGTAGCGCCGCCTGCGTCTCGGGCGCGAGCGGGGCCAGGCTGCGGAAGATGTAGCGGCGGTCGGCGCCGTGCGCCAGGCGAATACCGTACTGGTCGAGCAGCATCGCGTAGCCCTGCTGCCCGACCTTCAGCCGCTCGACCGGCTGCCAGATCTCGTCCGGCGCGAGCGCGACGGCCACCACGCCCGCCGCCGCGGCGCCTGCTCCAGCCTGCGGCGCGCGCTGGACGAAGACCGGCGCCGCCAGCCAGATCACCGGCTGCCGGTCCAGCGTGGAGATGCCGGGGTCGGACATGGTCGCCTGGCCCTGGATGGCCTGCTGGAAGAACACGCTTTCGGCGAAGTGCTGCCCCACGTAGCTGCCTTCGGTGGAGATCAGCGCCTCGCCGTTGCGGTCGAGCAGCAGCACCGCGCGGTAGAACGGGTTCGAATCCACGAAGTTCGTGAAGTCGTCCAGCGTCGGGGTGAACAGCGCCGAGCGCTGGCCGGGGCGCACCGCGATGAACTCGCGCACCGAGCGCGAGCGCGACAGGTTGGTGATCCGCGCCGTCTCGTCGCGGACCAGCGCGTCCAGCCCGCGCGCCAGCTCCTGAGCGTAGCTGGACAGGTGGTCGGTCTGGAACCGCTCGATCTCGCGGCGGTTGACCCAGCTCAGGTCGTAGAATAGCCCGGCGATCGCCAGCGCGGCCACCAGCAGCATTGCCACCGCGAGCCGGCGGCCGAGCGGCCAGCGATCGAGGTGCAGTCGTGGTAGGCGCATCATCAGAGCTCCTGAAGGCGAGCGGCGAGCGGCGAGGGGCTTGATTGCTGACCCCTGGCCCGCGTCTCCTGGCCGCTCACCTCGACGAAGCCCTGCGCGTCGTAGGTGCCCACGAGCGCGGGCTGGCCGCGGTCCATGCGCACGAGCGTGACCCGGTGCAATCCCTCGCCGGCTGCGTCGAAGCGATAGCTGCCCTGGGCGCCCTGGTAGACTGTCGCGCGGATCGCGGCGTTGAGCGACTGCGGGTCGGCGCCGCCCTCGCGCAGCACCTGTGCCAGCAGGTAGATCGCGTCGTAGTACCAGGCGATGTAGGTGTCGGGCTGCATGTCGAAGCGCCGGACGAACGCCTGCTCGAAGTGCGCCCCGAGCGGCGATGCGGCGAGCAGCGCGTCGGTGGCGACGTAGACGCCGTCCTGGGCCTCTGCGGCGACATTGCGTGTCACGGTCGAGGCGCCGCCGGGCGAGGTGACGATCTGGGCCGGGAGGTGCCAGTAGCGGATGGCGCGCAGCAGCACGCCGACGTCGGTGGAGTTGGTGCCATAGATCAAGATTGTGTCGACGCGGGCGGCGGCCAGCTGCCGCACCAGCGGGTCGAAGTCGCTCTCGCCGGTGACGTAGCGCTCGTGGGCGGCCAGCGCCAGGCCGCGGCGGTCCAGCTCCGCGGCCACGCGCTCGGCGCCGCCGCTGCCGAACGCGTCGGCGTCGTGGACGATGCCGATGCGCCGCGCGCCCAGCCGGTCGACCGCGAGCGTCACCATCGCGGCGGCGGTCAGCCGGTCGCTCGGGCGCATCCGAAAGAGGTGCTGGTCGCCCTGCTCGGTCAGGCGGTAGTTGGTCGCGCCGATCAGCATGGGCAGAGCTGTGTCGCGGTGCTCGGGCAGGATGGGCGCGGCGTAGGCCGACTTGAGCGGCCCGAGCAGCGCCACCAGCCGGTCGTCGGCGATCGCCAGGCGGTACTGCTCCACGGCGGCGGCCGGGTTCGATCGGCAGTCGCGCACCACCAGCTCCAGCGGCACGCCGCGCACGCCCCCGGCGGCGTTGATCTCCTCCACCGCCAGCTGCGCCGCGCGAATGCTCAGGTCGCCGATCTGCGCGCCGGTGCCGGTCACCTCGGTGTTGATCCCGATCCGGTAGGTCGGTGCCTGCGGCAGCTCTGCGGCGGCGTCACGCGCGAAGGCGAGCGGCGAATCCAGCGACTGTGCGGCGCTGTTCCAGCCGCCTGGGCGTGCGGCGCAGCCGGCCAGGGCCAGCGCGGCGAGTAGCCACGCGCAGATCGATCGCTTTCGCTGTGCCACGCTGCGCATCTCGTGGAGGCCTTTCTCGACGAGGTCGTGCTTGCAGTCAAGCCGGGTGATTCAGTTCGATGATGCTGGTTTGGGTTAGCCAGAGTATAATGAGCGGCGACATGTTACTTGGTGGTGTCTTGATAACGACGAATTGTGATCAGCCAACCATCCGCCTGACCATCGATCCCGCGGACGACGGCCGCCCGCTGCGCGATCTCGTCGCGGAGGCGCTCGGCGGCGCGGCGGCCGCGGATCTGCTGATCGCGCGCGGGGGGCTGTGGCTCGACGGGTCGCGGCTGCGCGGCGACGATATGCTGGCGCGGGCTGGGGCCGAGCTGGCCATCCATCGCCCGCTCGCCGGCGCCTACCCCGACGTGGCGGTTGCCGCCGAGCAGATTCTGTACGAGGACGGCGACCTGCTGGCGCTGAACAAGCCGGCCGGCGCCTATGTCGACTCGACGCCGTGGGACGCCGAGGGCAACCTGCACGCCGCGCTCAAGCGCTTTCTGACCGCGCGCGACGGCGTGGCGCCGCGACTGCACCTGGCCCACCGGCTCGACCGCGACACGACCGGCGTGCTGCTGGTCACGAAGAACCCGGCCGTCAACCCGGCGATCCAGCGCGGCTTCGTGGGCGGCAAGATCCACAAGGAGTACCTGTGCCTGTGCGCGGGCGCGCCGGCCGAGGATGCGTTCGAGATCACGACCGGCCACGGGCGCACCGCCCACGGGCTGTTTCGCGTCTATCCGGCCGATCAGATCGGCGAGCTGCTGATGAACGGCTCGCGCGTGAAGTCTATGCGCACGCGCTTCCGGGTCGAGCGGCGGCTGGGCGATGCCACGCTGCTGCGCGCCTTCCCCGAGACTGGGCGCACCCACCAGATTCGCCTGCACCTGGCGCACCTCGGGCTGCCGCTGCTGGGCGACGCGAAGTACGGCGGGCCGGCGGCATGGCGCGAGCGGCCGGTGTCGCGCCACCTGCTGCACGCCGAGCGGCTGTCGCTGCCGCACCCCGGCACCGGCGAGCCGCTCGACCTGCTCGCGCCCGCGCCCGAGTGGGTCCGCTGGGAGTAATGTTTTGACATCAGACTGTTGATGTGATGACATCATTTTACTGATGAGCCCGGCGGAATAGTGGAGCAAGCCATGCGCACGACGATCGATCTCGAAGAAGATGTACTGCTTGCGGCCAAAGCGATCGCCCGGAAACGGGGTGTTTCGATCGGGAAAGCCCTTTCTGATCTCGCCCGCCTGGCGCTGTCGCGCCAGGAGTCCGGGGCAACCCGTAACGGCGTGCCGCTCTTCCCCCTGGCTGCTTCGAAGGGAGGGAAGCTGGCGACGCTCGATCGGCGGATCTCGGCTGCTGCCGTTCAGAACGGCGGCGAAGCGCTGGAGCTGGTCACTCCCTGAGGCTTCTCTCGATCGCCAGAAGAACCGCAGGCTTTCACCCCCAGCCCCCGCTCCCACACCTGGGAGCGGGGGCTGGGCCACCATGCCATGGCACGCCATATGCCGTCTGGACTCACGCATGCAGCTCGTTTAAGATGTGGTTCTGGCGAACCTTTCTGGCTCTGCCAGAGCCAGAAAAAGGAGTTCCGCGGGGGCGGCGAAGCCGCCCCCGCACCCCCACCGAACGGTAAAGCTCGATTGAAACATGCCTAAACAATTAGAATCCGGAGGAGCATGATGCAGTTTGCACATCTGGGCCGCACTGGCCTGAAGGTCAGCCGGCTCTGCCTGGGCACGATGAACTTTGGCCCGCAGGCCAGCGAGGCCGACAGCTTCGCGATCATGGACCGGGCGCTGGAGCTGGGGATCAACTTCTTCGACACGGCCAACCGCTACGGCGGGAGCGCGGGCGTGGGTGCGACCGAGCAGATCATCGGGCGCTGGCTGGCCCAGGGCGGCCGGCGCGAGCAGATCGTGCTGGCCACCAAGGTCTACGGCCCGATGGGCGAGGGCCAGAACGACCGCGGGCTCTCGGCCTACCACATCCGGCGCGCCTGCGAGGAGAGCCTGCGGCGGCTGCAGACCGACCACATCGACCTGTACCAGATGCACCATGTCGAGCGCGCGACGCCGTGGGAGGAGATCTGGCAGGCGATGGAGCAGCTGGTGCGCGAGGGTAAGGTGCTCTACGTCGGCAGCAGCAACTTCGCCGGCTGGCAGATCGCGCAGGCGAACAGCATCGCGGCGAGCCGCCATTTCCTGGGCCTGGTCTCCGAGCAGAGCCTGTACAACCTGAACGCCCGCACGATCGAGCTGGAGGTCATCCCGGCCTGCCGCGCGTTCGGGCTGGGGCTCATCCCGTGGAGCCCGCTGGCCGGCGGCCTGCTGGGCGGCGCGCTCCAGAAGGCCAGCGCGGGCCGCCGCGCCGACGAGCGCATGCGCCAGAACGTCGAGCAGAGCCGCGCGAAGCTGGAGGCCTACGAGGCGCTCTGCGGCGAGCTGGGCGAGCAGCCGGCCGACGTGGCGCTGGCCTGGCTGCTGCGCAACCCGGTCGTGACGGCGCCGATCATTGGGCCGCGCACGCTCGATCAGCTGAGCGGCAGCCTGCGCGCGCTGGATATTCAGCTCTCCGACGAGCATCTGCAGCGGCTCGACGCGATCTGGCCCGGCCCCGGCGGCGAGGCGCCCGAGGCGTACGCCTGGTGAGCGGGTCCGGCGGATCGATCCGCGCCCTGGTGCTCTGCGACGACTACTGGCACCCGGCCCGCACGCCGCGCGCCGGGCTCGCGCCGCTGGGCGCGCGTGGCTTCGCGCTCGATTGGCTCGAGCACGCCGGCGAGTGGTCGGCCGGGCGCATGGCCGCGTATCCGCTGGTCGTCCTGACTAAGGCGAACAATGTCTCCTCGGCCGACCAGACGCCCTGGGTCACCGACGCGGTCCAGGTGGCGTTTCGTGACTACGTGCGCGGCGGCGGCGGGCTGCTGGCGATCCACTCGGGCGCGGTCGGCTACCGCGACGCGCCGGCGCTGCGGAGCGTCCTCGGCGGCGTGTTCGCGTGGCACCCGCCGCAGTGCGCGGTCACGGTCGAGCCGCGCGCCGGCCACCCCCTGGCCGCCGGGGTCGCGCCGTTCACGCTGGTCGACGAGCACTACTGGGTGGATCTGGACGACGCGCAGGCCGATGTGTTTCTGACCACGACATCGGCGCATGGCGCGCAGCCGGGCGGCTGGGCGCGTCGCGAGGGGGCCGGGCGCGTCTGCGTGCTCACCCCCGGCCACAACCTTGAGTCCTGGCTGCACCCGTCGTACCAGGCGCTGATCGGCGACGCGCTGCGCTGGTGCTGCGGTGCGCCGCGGAGCTGAGGCGGGCGCGCTCGATCACCTCGGCGCCGGCTGCAGCAGATAGCCGACCCCGGCGATCGTCACGATGTACTGCGGCTCGGCCGGGTTTTGCTCGATCTTCTGGCGCAGCCGGTGGACCAGCTGCTTGAGCAGCTGCTTGTCGCCGAGGCCGCGGTAGCCCCACACGTGGGTGGTCAGCCGGTCGGCCGGGATGGTGTGGCCGGCGTTGGCGAGCAGGTACTGCAGCAGCCGGAACTCCAGGCTGGTCAGGCGGATCGGCGGGCCGCCGCGCACGCCGACCGCCTGCCGCTCGACGTCGATCGTCAGGTCGCCGGCCGACAGCGGCGCGGGGCGGTCGATCTCGGCCCGGCGGAGCAGCGCCCGCACGCGCGCCAGCAGGGTGCGCGGGCTGAACGGCTTGGTCAGGTAGTCGTCGGCGCCGTCGTCCAGCCCGCGCACTTGGTCCTCCTCGCTGCTGCGCACGGTCAGCATCATGATCGGCGTGGTCCCCTCGGCGCGGATCTGCCGGCAGACGTCGAAGCCGCTCATGGACGGCAGGTTGACGTCCAGGATGACCATGTCGGGCTGCTCGCGCGCGAAGGCGCTCAGCGCCGCGGCGCCGTCGTCGGCCTCGACGACCAGGTAGCCGGCCTGGCGCAGCGCGAAGCCGATCAGGCCGAGCAGCTCGAGATCGTCGTCGACAACGAGTATCTTCATAGTTGTTTGCCTACGCCCATATTGAAGCGTTGGAACGTTCCAACGTTCCAACGTGCTAACGATCTAGCGGCAGCGACACGCAGATTCTGGCGCCCTTGCCGTTGCCTCCGGCCTCGACGCGGCCGCCGTGCCGCTCGACGATCGACTGCACGATCCACAGACCCAGCCCAACCCCGCTCTGCTCGGGGTCCTCGACCGCCGAGCGCACGAAGCGGCCGAACAGCGCCGCGCCGGCCGCGGGCGGCAGGCCCGGGCCCTGGTCCTCGACCCACAGCGCGACCGATCGCTGCTCGACCGCGCCGCCGATCGTGATCGTCGAGCCGGCCGGCGCGAACTTGTTGGCGTTGGCCAGCAGGTTGACGAACACCTGGGTCAGCAGCAGCCCGTCGCCGTCGATCGACGGCAGCGGGTAGGGCAGGTTGACGGCGACCTCCTGCTCGCGCTGGTCGAGCAGCGGCCGCATCAGCTCCAGCGCCTCCTCGACCACCTCGTCCAGCGCGACCGTGTGATGGCGGATGGCGTTGCGGCCGACCTCGATCCGCGCACTTTCGAGCAGGTTGTCGATCAGCTGGGTCAGGCGCAGCGTGCCGCGCTGGAGCGACAAGATCAGCCCGCCGATCTGCTCGGTGGTCAGGTCGGGCAGCTGGTCGAGCAGCAGCTCGATCGAGGCCAGCTGGGCCGAGAGCGGCGTGCGGAACTCGTGCGAGATGTTGGCCAGCACCGCGTCGCGCAGCCGGCGGGTGGCCTCGATCTCGGTCTCGTCGCGCAGCACCTGGACCTGCTGCTCGTCCGACGGCGGCGCGCTGGTGATCACGACGGTGCGGCGCGAGCCGTCGCCCAGCAGCAGGTGCTCGGTCGCGCGCGCGCCGCCGCGAAAGCGGGCGTGGACGATCGGGCACTGCTCGGCGCACGGGCGCATGCCGCCCGGCCCCTGCGGGTTCAGCACGTCGCCGCAGAAGCGCCCCAGGATCGCCTGCTCGTCCAGCCCAAGCACCGCGGCGGCCTGCGGGTTGACATAGCGCACCCGGCGCTGGCGGTCGACGCTGAACACACCCTCGACCACGCCGGTGATGATCGCCTGCGACTCGGCCTGCTGGCGGCGCAGGTCGGCGGTCAGCTTGAGCAGCCGCCGGCGCATCTCCTCCAGCGTCGCGGCCAGCGCGCCAATCTCGCCGCCGCTGACGCTCCGGATCGGCGTGGTCAGGTCGCCGCGGCCGATCCGCGCTGCCGCGCCGGTGAGCGACTGCAGCGGCCGGCCGATCCGCCGCCCCACCAGGGAGCTCGCCAGCGCCGCCAGCGCCCCGACGCCCAGCGCCAGCAGCAGCAGCGAGCGCGTCAGCTGGCGCAGCGACTGCTCGACGCCGGTGGTGGGCAGGCTGGCCTCGATCGCGCCGCGCAGCTCGCCCGAGGGCGCGCGCAGCGGCATCGTCGCCTGGTAGCGGCCCAGGTCGTCGCGCCGCTCGGCGATCGCCTGGTCGGCGCCGGCCGGAGCGCCGGTCGCGGCGTGGTCCAGAATGGCGACCGGCATGCCAAGCTCGTCGCCCAGCGGCCCGGTGAACGAGTCGTCCAGCAGCGTCGCGACGAGCACCTGAGCGCCCGGCAGCCCCGGCACGTCGGCGCGCGCGCCAAGCGCCAGCGGCGCGCCGGCGCCCGGCCGGTGGAGGAAGCTGCGCTGCTCGGGCGCCGCCGCGATCGACTCCCACGGCAGCGCCACGCCGCTGTCGGCGACTACGCGCCCGTCGCGCAGCACCGCGCAGGCGTCCAGCTGGCCGGTGCGCTGGAACTGGCCCAGAAAGTCGGTCAGGCCGGCGGCGTCGTTGGCCTGCAGCAGGCGCAGCAGCGTCGGGCGCTCGCCCAGCAGCCGCGCGGTGACGAGCGCGCCGTCGGCGGACCGCCCGATCTCCTGGTGGGCCGTGACGGCGGCCTGCGCGACGCGCGCGAGCGCCTGCTCGTCGGCGAACTGCCTGAGCAAGCGCGCCGCGGCCACCGCCACGCCGGCCACCGCCAGCAGCAGCAGCCCGACATTGATGATCACAAGCAGCGTGCTGAGACGCAGTCGGCGCATAGGTCGTATACCGATTCCGCGTGAACATCCGAACAGAGCCACGGGACATAAGACGAAGGACGGAGGACAAATGTGGCCGTCTCCAGCCTGTCGTCGAGTATGGCGGACGCGCGCTGGCTCGATCTTACGGGGGATCGCGGCGGGCCGTGTGCCGCGTCGCGCTCAGCTCGACCAGGCCTGAAGCTCAAGGATGTTCCCCTCGGGGTCGGTCACGTAGCACCAGGTGACGCGCGCGCCCGTCGCCGTCGCAAGGGTGACGACCTCGCCGACCGGCGCGCCGCCACGCGCCAGCACCTCGGCGCGCGCCCGCTCGACGTCGTCGACCTCGAAGGCAAGATGCCCGAAGCCCGGCCGGTTGACGGCCGTGGCGGGGCGCGGCGCGAGCTGATCGTAGCTGTAGATCTCGATCGTCGGCCCGGCCTCGCCGTAGCCGGGCAGGCGAAAATGCCCGCCGCGCAGTCGCGCCCCGCGCAGCCGCGTGCCCGCGTCCAGCGCGGCGCCCGAGTAGTCGCGCTCGGGCGGCACCGGCGTGCAGCCGAACACCGCGCAGTAGAACGCGGCCAGCGCGCTCCAGTCCTTGGCGATCAGATTGGTGTGAACATACCTGGCACGCACGGCATCTGCTCCTTCCGCATTGTGGCGTGCCGCCCATGGTATCACATCGCTGCGCCCTACGCCCCATGTGTTGTCGGTTCTTGGCGGCAAAGCCGCCAAGAACCGACAACAACGATTCTTCGGGGGCGGCGGAGCCGCCCCCCGAACCCCCACCAAAGCTGACTTTGCATTAGCCCTGGATTTGCTGGTCGGCTGCATCTGCATTGTGAACCCTCACCCCCCTACCCCCGCTCCCGTCGCCGCGGGAGCGGGGGGAATACGTGGTGGGTGGCGGGGGCAGGGGTGGGGTGAGGCGCGAGCTTATGACTTCTTGTCGCGCAGCAGGTCGGAGCCGAGCACCAGCGCCAGCGAGATCAGCCCGAGGATGAGCGCCGCGCTGTACGCCCCGACGTACTGCCGGTCGTCGAGCGCGCGGAAGATGTAGAGCGTGGCGGTCTCGGTGCGGCCCTGCACGCCGCCGCTGATCACCAGCACCGCGCCGAACTCGCCCAGCGCGCGCGCGATCGTCAGCGTCAGGCCGTAGACGAAGCCCCAGCGCAGCGCCGGGAACGTGACGTAGCGAAAGGTCTGCCAGCCGCTGGCGCCCATCGTCGCGGCGGCCTGCTCCTGCTCGGTGCCGAAGGCGTGCAGGATCGGCATCAGCTCGCGGACCATGAACGGCAGCGTGACGAACAGCGTCGCCAGGATCATGCCGGGCAGCGCGAACGCGACCGGCACGCCGATCGCCGTCGTCAGCGGGGCCAGCAGCCCGCGCCGGCCGAACAGCAGCAGCAGCATGTAGCCGGCCACCACCGGCGAGACCGCGAACGGCAGGTCGATCAGGCCGTTGAGCAGCCGGCGGCCGCGGAAGGAGTGCCGCACCAGCACCCAGGCCACCGCGGTGCCGCAGACGGCGTGGACCGCTACGACGACGGCGCTGATCAGCAGCGTGCGCCAGAACGCCGACAGCACGTCCGGCTCGGTCAGCGCGGCGAACATCGGGCCGAGCCCGTCGGCGAACGCGCCCTCGGCCAGGGCCGCCAGCGGCGCCACGATGATCACGCCGACGTAGGCCACGACCAGGCCGATCAGCAGCCACTTGAGCCCCGAGCGCTGAACGCTGAACGCTGAGCGCTGAGCGCTCGCCCCGATTCTTTGCGGCGCGGCCTGTTTCAGCTCGTCGTTCATCGCTGATCGTTCCTCGTTTGCAGGAAGTCTACGGCCAGGACGAGGCCGAACGCGATCGCCAGCATCACGACCGACATCGCGCTGGCGCCGCGCTGGTTCTCGGACTCGATCTCGCCGAAGACGTAGACGGCGGCGGTCTGCGAGCGCAGCGGGATATTGCCGGCCACCACCACGATCGCGCCGAACTCACCGATCGCGCGGGCGAAGCTGAGCAGCGCGCCGGTGGTCAGCGGCATCGCCAGCGCCGGCAGCACCACGCGCCGGAAGGTCGTCCAGCTGCCCGCGCCGATCGTCGCGGCGGCCTCCTCCTGGTCGCGGTCGAGGTCCTGCAGGACCGGCTGGACCGCGCGGGTCACGAACGGGAAGGTGACGAACAGCAGCGCCAGGATGATGCCCGGCGGCGCGAAGATGATCTTGATGCCGAGGTTCTGGTCGAGCCAGGCGCCCAGCGCGCGCTGCGGGCCGTAGAGCACCACCAGCATCACGCCGGTGACCAGCGTCGGGATCGCGAAGGGCAGGTCGACGATCGCGTTGAGCAGGCGCTTGCCGGGGAACTCGTAGCGCACCAGCACGTAGGCGGTCAGCGCGCCCATCACGGTGTTGATCAGCGCCATCACCCCGGCGGTCCACAGGCTCAGCCAGAGCGCGTGGCCGGCCACCGGCTGCGTGATCGCGCGCCACAGGCCGCCCAGCCCGCCGCGCAGCCCATCCTGAAAGATCACCGCCAGCGGGATGATCAGCATCACCGTCAGGTAGATCAGCGCCACGCCGCGCACGGTCCGGTGGCCCCAGGCCGGCGATGGCCGCGCCAGGCCGGCTTGCTTCATCGTCAGTGGGCTATGTGCCATAACATCCCTTTGTTTGTTGTTTGCCCCTCCCCCTGCCCTGCCGGGGAGCGGATGAGGTTGTTGGTGGTGTCGCGGAGCCGCAAAGCGGCGCCGCGACACCACCAATTTGATATCCCCCTCTCCCAGAAGGGAGAGGGGGGCAGGGGGGTGAGGGTCAAACGCCGTGAGGCGCTACTGCTGCACCTCCGCGACCGCCTTCGTGAAGATCCCGTCGTCGCCGAAGAACTTGGGCGTCGCCTCGGACCAGCCGCCCAGGGCGCCGATCGGGAATAGGTCTTCTAGCGCCGGGTACTGCGCGGCGGTGGCCTTCGCCACCTCGGGGTCGACCGAGCGCAGCCCGTACTGGGCGAAGACCTCCTGGGCCTCCTTGGTCAGCAGGAAGCTCACGAACGCCTCGGCGGCCTTGCGGCTGCCGTGCTTGTCGGCATACGTGTCGACGACGGCGATCGGGTTCTCGATCAGGATCGAGGAGCGCGGGATGACCAGCTCGTAGTCCTGGCCGTTCTGCCGGCCGACCAGCACCTCGTTCTCGTAGGTGATCGCCACGTCGCCGATGCCCTTCTCGAAGTTGGTGATGCTCTCGCGCGCGCCCTTGTCCATCACGGTCACGTTCTTGAGCACGCCCTTGAGGAACTCGCTCGCGGCCGCATCGTCGTCCTTCGCCACGCCCTCGACGAAGCCGCGCTTCGCCGCGCCGTAGAGCGCCAGGATGTTCCACATGGCGCCGCCGCTGGTCTTGGGGTTGGGGGTCAGCACCTGCACGCCCGGCTTGGCCAGGTCGGCCCAGTCCTTGATGCCCTTCGGGTTGCCCTTGCGCACGGCGAAGGCCACGACCGAGTCGCTGACCATGCCCTTGTAGGTCCCGGCCTTCCAGTCGTGGGTGATCAGGCCGGCCTTGACGATCCGGCTGATGTCGTCCTCGAGCGAGAGCGCGGCGACGTCGGCCTCGAAGCCTTCGACGATCGCGCGCGACTGCGCTCCAGAGCCCTGGTAGGATTCCTGGAACGTCAGATCCTGCCCGGTCTGCTGCTTCCACTGCGCCTTGAAGATCGGGATGAGCTTGCCGTACGCCTCGCGCGGCGTGGTGTATGCGCCGAGAATGATTGTGGTCGCGCCGCCGGCCGGGCTGGCCCCGGTCGCCGTCGCGCCGGCAGAGCCGGCCCCAGTGGCCGTCGCTGCAGTAGAGCCGGTGTCCGTCGTGGTAGTCGTGGCGCCGCCGCAGGCGGCCAGCAGGCTGGCCAGGACGAGCAGCAGCGCAAGCAGTCGAACATATCTGGTCATCGAACGATCTCCTCCACATCGCTAATGCGGCGGTGCAGCCCGATCCACGGGCCAGACGCCGCGTAGGGCGAACGTACAATCAGGACTGGTCGGTCGGTGGCACCGCTGAGAATCTGGCCGACCACGCCGGCCAGCGCCCCGCGGCCGTCGCGCCAGGTCAGCGGCGCGCCCAGCACGAGCAGGTCGTACCCGCCCGCGCGCATCTCGGCGATGATCTCATCGCGCACCGCACCGCTGCGGACAACTGTCTCGGCCGCGACGCCGAGCAACGACATTGTGCGCACGCCGGCCTCCAGGAATCGCTCGGCGCGCTCGCGCTCGCGCGGGCTGTCGCGCTCGGGCGCGATCACCGAGAGCAGCGTCGTCTCGACGCCCAGGTGGCGCAGCAGCCGCCCGGCGAAGAGCACGTCGGCCTTGGCCGGCTCGCCGGTCGTCACGCAGATCAGCGCGCGCGCCAGCGTCGGCTGCGGCGCCGGCACTAGCAGCAGGTGATGCTCGCCGACCTGCAAGATCTGCTCGGCCAGGTCGACCCCCTCGCTCGGCCGGCTGCCCAGCACGATTAGGTCGTAGGGCTGGCGCTCGACCTCGCGCGCGATCGCCTCGCCGGGCGGCTGGTCGGCCGCGCGCGTCTCGAGCGCGGGCAGGCCGCTGCCGATCTTGTCGCGGGCCTCCTGCAGCTGGCGCGGCAGCGCGCCGGAAGCGGCGCCATTGCTCGCGTCCCCTTCGTGGTACCCCAGGATGGTGGTGCGCGCGTGGGCCAGCCGCGCGATCTGCCCGCCGATGTCGAGCGCGGCCTGCGCCGCGGGCGAGCCGTCGGTGAGCAGCAGGAAGCTCAGGCCGGGGTGGGCCAGCGCGTGGATTCGGCGCACCCCCACCCAGGCGTGGTCGCCGGGGCGCAGCGGGAAGCGGCGGGCCTGGTCTTGCGAGCGGGTCGCCTCGACCAGCACGAAGCCGCTGCCGTAGGGCGCCGGCGGGGCGATCGGCCGCACGCCGGCGATCGGCGGCAGCAGCAGGCGCAGCCGCTCGAACGAGCCGACGAAGGTGATCTGCTCGACCTCGGCGTGGCCGAACGCCGGGCCGGCCAGCTCATCCTCGGACGGCGCCAGCGCGATATCCTCCGGGCGAAACAGCACCTGCACCCGCCGGTCGTCGCTGCCTGGGCGCGCGGCGGTGCTGAGCGGGAAGTGCAGCGGCCCGACCTGCACGCCGTCCTCGGTGCAGCGGCCGACCAGCAGGTTCGCCATGCCGAGAAACGTCGCCACGAACTCGGTCTGCGGGTGCTGGTACAGCTCATCGGGCGGGCCGACCTCGAGCAGGCGGCCGACGTTCATCACGCCCAGGCGGTCGGCCAGCTCGAAGGCCTCCTCCTGGTCGTGGGTCACGAAGATCGTGGTGGTGCCGATCTCGCGCTGGATGCGGCGGAGCGAGCGGCGCAGGTCCACCCGGATCTTGGCGTCGAGCGCGCCGAACGGCTCGTCGAGCAGCAGCACCTCGGGCTGGTAGGCCAGCGCGCGGGCCAGCGCCACGCGCTGCTGCTGGCCGCCCGAGAGCTGGCGCGGCATGCGGCCGCCCAGCCCGGCCAGCCCGACCAGCTCGAGCAGCTCGTCGCGCCGGCGCTGGCGCTCGGCCGGCGGCGCCTTGCGCACGCGCAGGCCGAACTCGACGTTCTCGGCCACCGACATGTGGCGGAACAGCGCGTAGTTCTGGAACACGAACCCGACGCCGCGCGCCTGCGGCGGCAGTGGCGTCACGTCGCGCCCGTGCAGCAGCACCCGCCCGCCGTCGATCGCGGTCAGCCCGGCGATCATGCGCAGGATGGTGCTCTTGCCGCTGCCGCTCGGCCCCAGCAGGACGAAGAACTCGCCGTCGGCGATCTCGAGCGAGACGTTGTTGACGACCGGGTGGCCCTCGTAGCGCTTGTTCAGCTGCTCAAGCACAATTGACATAACTCGATACCTCGCGTGATCTGAGCCTGGTTCCAACCTGGTGACAAACCGGTGACAAAGACGCTCGTACGATGAAGGCGCGGCGTCGCCGAAGGCGCGGACGCATTTCCGAAATGGCCGACCGAGCACGGCGGATCGTGAGGCTGTCACAAGAGCGCGATCCTCTTGTCTTTCGCCCCGCGCCCGTGCCGCCTCCGTTGTTCCGTCTGCCGTCTCCGCTCTTCTCCATCTATAGAGTAGCGCGTGGCGGTTTGAATCGCGGTCGCACAGGGGTGACAAATAGTGTCGCTGCGCTGGCTTCGATCGCCCCACCCCCTGCCCCCGCCCCTGCCAGGGGCGGGGGTTAGATAGATCAGGGCGCGGTCGCTTTGCGACCGCGCCCTGATGCCAGCATAATGCCCCCGCACTACGGCGCGGGGGCTTCGTATGCTCTCGCCGTGTTGACCACCGACTACTGACCTAGCACGCCTCGGCGCAGGGCCGCAGCGCAATCGCGCGGTCGAGGGTCGTCTGCGCCAGCGTGTCGCGGTAGATCTGCAGGATATCGGCGGCGACAGCGCCCCAGCCGAAGCGCTGCGCGCGCGCCCGCGCGGCCTCGCCGACCGCGGCGCGCAGCTCGTCGTCGGCCAGCAGCCGCTCCAGCCGGTCGGCCAGCGCGTGGTGGTTGTCGGGCGGCGTGAGCAGCCCGCTGACGCCGTCCTCGACGACAAAGGCCGGGCCGCCGGCGCTGGTCGCCACCACCGGCCTGCCGCAGGCCAGCCCCTCCAGCGCGGCCATGCCGAACGACTCGTAGTGCGAGGGCATGGTGACGATGTCGGCGGCGGCGTAGAACAGCGGCAGCTGCTCCTGCGGCCGCGCCCCGGCGAAGCGCACGGCATCGCGCAGGCCCAGCTCGGCCCGCAGCGCGTCGAGCCGGCGCTGCTCGGCGTTCCAGCGCGATCGTTCGCCCTCGCCGGCCCCGCCGACGACCAGCGCGGTCAGGCTGCCGCGCCACTCCGGCCGGCGCTCGAGCAGCAGCGCGACCGCGCGGATCAGCGCGTCGATGCCCTTGAGGGGCTCGATCCGGCCGACCAGCAGCAGCAGCCGGTGCGGCGGCGGCGGCAGATCGAGCGCCGCGCGGGCCTGCGCCATGTCGCGCGGCTGGAAGCGCCGCAGGTCGACGCCGCACGGCACGACGTGGATGCGGTCGGCCTCGGCGCCGTAGTTCCAGACCATCTGGGCGCGGTCGAGCGGCGTCGCGGCTACGATCGCGTCGGCCGAGGCGACCAGCCGCCGCTCGATCTCGATCCGGCCGGACGTCTCGCGCTCCTCGGCGCCGCGGGCGACCTGGTTCTTCATCGCGCCGAGCGTGTGGAACATATGCACCACCGGCGCGCCCCAGCTGCGGCGCAGCGCCAGCGCGGCCTCGCCGGAGAGCCAGTAGTGGCTATGGATCAGGTCGTAGGCCAGGTCCTGCCCGTCGGCGAAGCAGCGCACGCGGCTGACGAACTCGGGCAGGTAGGTGAGCACCCAGTTCTTATCGTAGGGCGCGCTCGGGCCGGCGTGCAGGTTGATCACCCGCACGCCGCGGTCGAGCGCGATCGTCGTCGGCGCGGCGCGGTCCTGGCTGCGGGTGAAGATATCGACGCCGATGCCGCGCCGGCCGAGCTCGCGGCTCAGCTCGCGCACGTAGACGTTCATCCCGCCGGCCTCCTTGCCGCCCAGCTGTGCAATCGGGCTGCTATGGGTGCTCAACATCGCAATTCGCATGGTTCTCCTTCGATCGCGGCGCAGATTCGCCCAACCACGACGCTTGGGCAAACGTCGTGCCAGTGGGCGCGCCGGCGCACAGTGCTCTGATTGGTTCGTCGTTGAGAGTCTGAGCGGCTGCGGAAGCTCCAGCCGTGTAGATCGGAGCGTCCGGCTCTCGGTGTATTATACGTAGTTTTGCGCCGGGTGGATCCAGCTTGCTCCCGCCCCCGCCAGGGGCGGGGGCCAGACTCTCGGCATCGGCGTGCGCTCGTGCAGCGAGCGCAGCGAGCGCCCGCCGATGCCGAAAGAATAACCCCCCTCTCCCGAAATGGGAGAGGGGGGCAGGGGGGAGAGGGCAGCGCTCCAGC
Source organism: Candidatus Ribeiella danica (assembly GCA_016717335.1). Classification (GTDB taxonomy): domain Bacteria; phylum Chloroflexota; class Chloroflexia; order Chloroflexales; family Roseiflexaceae; genus Ribeiella; species Ribeiella danica. The sequence goes on along the minus strand of JADKFS010000016.1, from coordinate 148,739 downwards.
AATCGATAGACTGGCGTGCTGCTACCGGCGGATCAGCGTCATGAAGACCTTATTCCCGAAGTCGCTGACGATCGGGATCGCCTCGGCCTGCCGCGCCGCGTTGTTGTGGTGCAGCAGCAGGATGCCCTGCGACTTGAGCAGCTTATAGGCCCCCTGGTCGAAGGCGACCGGGATCTGCTCGCCGGGCAGATCGACGAAGGCCGGCAGGCCCTCGGCGCCGTCGCTCACGTTGACCCCGCTCTTGACGGCGTTGTAGGTCAGCGTCGGGCTGACGTCGACCGACCCGTTGGCATCGCGGCTGAAGCTGACGACGGTGTAGTTGAAGCTCGGGCTGGCGGCGGTCAGGCCCATATCCGCCGCCGCGACCGGCATCATCATCACGCTGGTGTTGTATGGCACCGTGTTGATCGTGAGTGAGTCCAGCCCGTTCAGGAACTGCAGCGACGGGTTTGCGTTCGGGTCGTTCAGGTTGAGCAGGTAGGTGATGAAGACGTCGTTCGCGTCGCCGCCGGTTGCGGCGCCCAGGTTCCAGTTGAACAGGACGTAGTCGTCGTTGCCGTCGCGATCGGTGTCGATGTAGATGTCGAACTCGACCTCGTTCGGCGACGACCAGCGCCCGTGAGTGGCGATGCCGAACGCGACCGTCGCGTCCGCGAACGGACTTGCCGCCGCCGCGTCGCTCGACACGCCGATGTAGCGCAGGTCGGCGTTGTTCGCCAGCCCGCCGCTCGATGTTTCGTTCGGGCTGGTGGCCTGCAGCTCGAACGCGGTGACGAGCGAGACCTCGTCCTCCGCCGAGGGGCTGCTCAGCGCCGCCGCGCTGCCGACGCCGGTGCCGGTCAGGGTGATCGCGGTGGTCGCGGATGGCGAGGTGCCCAGGTTGAGCGAGCTCCTGGTGGATAGCATGTTCGACGCGGCGCGGGCGGCGACGTACACAGGCACGCGCAGGGTCGTCCCGCTGCTGGGCGTCAGCAGCACCCGGCCGGACTCCTCGCTCAGCCAGTGGCGCGGCGCGCCCGTCTGGGTCTCCGCGATGGTCGGGTCGTGCGTGTGGGTCATGGCTGCCGCGTTGGCCGTCAGGGTCACGGTCACGCTGCCGACCTGGCCCGCGCCGACGGTGATCGAGCCGGGCGAGACGGCGAAGCTGACGCCGGGCGTGTCGCTGGAGGGCGCGTAGCTGACGGCGTAGGTCGCGCTGGCGCTGCCCTTATTGACCACGCGAATGGTCTTGGAGAGCGTCGTCGAGCCGATCACCTCGATCGCGCCGAACGAGACGCTCACGCGCCCCTCGTCGGTCGCGTTGTAGGCCACCACACTGGCCGCCCCGGCGTCGCCGAGCGTAATGCGGCCCGCGCCGACCCGCTGCGGCCCGTAGACCGTCGAGGCGGGCGCGGCGGCGGAGCGCACCGGCGAGCTGGCGGTGTTCATCGCCAGCGCCTTCAGCTCCTCGACTGTCCAGGTCGGGTGGATCTGGCGCAGCAGCGCCATCGAGCCGGCGACGTGCGGCGCGGCCATGGAGGTGCCGTTCAGGCTGGTGCCCTTGTTGCCGCTCAGCGCCTCGACCGAGAAGATCGACTGGCCGGGCGCCGCGATGTCGGGCTTGAGCGCCGAGTCGCCGCGCCGCGGGCCGCGCGAGCTGAACTCCGACAGCGTGTCGACGGCCGTGTTGTCGACGACCTTGACCGTGCCGTGGTACTCGGGGCTCAGCGTGACGCTCACGCCCGCGGCTAGGTTGGCCTTCAGCTCGGCGCCGACCGACTGCAGCGTGATGATCGAGGGGATGCGCGAGCTGCCGGAGATCGAGATGTCGAGCTTGACCTCATTGTAGACCAGGATGACCCCGATCGCGCCCGCGTTGGCCGCGTTCGTCACGCGCGTGGCCGAGCCGCACTCGTTCTGCCCGCCGATCTTAGTCCAGTCGAGCAGCGCGATCTTGCCGGCCAGCAGCGCCTTGTTGCCCGCGTCGAACGCCTGGCAGCCCGAGCGCTGCGTCGGCGGATAGACCAGCGCGCCGGTCACCGGCTGCTTGCCGGCCCAGTTGAAGTTCACGCTGTCGCTGCCGGGCTTGATGCCGGCGATCGCGGGCGGGCTGTTGACCCGGAAGCCGTCGAACACGTCGGTGCTGTCGACCGACGACGCGACCGCGATCGCGCGCCCGGCCGAGCCGGGCGACCCGCTGATGTAGTAGGTGTCGCCCTCGTTGCCGGCCGACGTCACCACGATCACGCCGATCGACGCGGCGTTGTCGGACGCGACCGCCGACGAGTCCTCGTCTGAGCCGTACTGAGCGCCCAGCGACATGTTGATCACGTCGAGGTGGTCGGAGAAGTCGCCGTCGCCGTTCGGGTCGACCGCGTACTCGATCGCCTGGTCGGTCACGTTGGTCGTGCCGGCGCAGCCGAAGACCTTGAGCGCGTACAGCGTGGCGCGCGGGGCGACGCCCGGGCCGATCCGCAGCGTGTTGAACGGCGTGCTGCTATTCCAGGGGCCGGTGTAGGTCGTGCCGTTCGCGTTCACGCCGAAGCCGGCCGCCGTGCCGGACACGTGCGAGCCGTGCCCGTTGCAGTCGAGCGGGTCGGGGTCGGGCTCCGGCGCGCTGGTCGGATCGTCGGCGTCGTAGTTGTCGCCGGCGAAGTCATAGCCGCCGGCAACCTTGATGGTGGGGAAGTAGCCGTCGTTGATGACGGTCGGGTCGTTGCCGCTGTAGGCGGCCGCCGTGCCGGGGCCGCCAAAGTCGGTGTGCAGGTAGTCGATCCCGGTGTCGATCACGCCGATCTTGATGCCGTTGCCGGCCGGCAGGCCCAGCCCGGCGTTGGACCAAAGCAGCGGCGCGCCGATCAGCGGCACCGAGGTGGCGTTGCTGAGCCGCATCGTCGCCAGCGGCCGGATCGACTTGACGCCCGGCAGCTGCGCGACCTGCGCGATCTTGCCGGCGTCGACCTTGGCGGCGATCCCGTTGAAGACGCGCTGGACCTGGAAGATGATCGTGGCGCCGATCGCGGGGGCGCGCAGCGCGCTCGCGACGGCGCTCTGCGCGCGCTGGATGTTGGCCAGCTGGAGCTTCGCGCTGGACGTGGCCGATGCGACCGAGCTATGCGCCTTCGCGTCGGCGTACACCTTGGTCGTGGGCGCGTCGGCCAGCTCGATCATGACGTTGACCGAGCCGGCGCGCTGCGCCAGCGGGCCGCCGCGCAGGCCCTTGACCAGGGACAGGCGCGGGTCGATCACCGGGCGCGCGGCTGGGAGCTTCGTGCGCGGCGCCTGGCCTACCGATGGTTGCGCGCTCGCCACCCCAACCAGGGACAGCGTGAGCGCCAGCAGCGCCAGAAGCGAAGTGATTCGGCCGAGTTGTCTTGCCATCGTTGGTCGCTCCTCTTCTTTGATAAAGGTGAACGTATCCATTGCGGGCACAGCATGATATCGAGCGCTCGCCACCGCCCAACGCCGGCTGCGGCGTGGATCGTTTCGCCGTGCCCGAGCAAAGTTCTGAATTTCTGTGAAGGTGGACCCCGGCCTGGGAGCAGGCGGGCTGAAGCGTGCGGCCTCGCAGTGCTGACCTGTGCTGCTTGCGAGTAGAGGCCGTGGCTATCCTGGCGATGTCCGAGCGCGCTAAGGTTGCTGAGGCCACGGTAACGAATGAACCGTGGCGACACTGCGGCGGCGCGGTGCGCCGTCGCTAGCCTATCAGCAATACTTTCTGTGTTTCGGATCGGATGTAGCGGTTCAGATCATACTTCAAGAAGAGCGGGATGTCAATGGTTTTTGCCGCTTGCGTGGACTTTTTCTTGCGAAGCTGTCGAATACCGCACCCCCATCCCCCCGCCCCTGCCAGGGCTTACAGAGGTAGGCGCGCTGTGCTGTCCCGCATCACGATGCCATCCCTTACTGCCGACTGCCAACTGCCAGCTGCAACCCAGCAGGTAGTTCTACCACGCTGTACTAGGCATCCGCGGGCGCAGCCGGCCCCGGCAGCACCTCGTGGCACAGTCGGCAGCGGCCGGCCTCGGGCGCGCCGGCGACCCACAGCTCGCAGGCCGGGCAGCGGTAGCTCAGAATCTGCGGCCCGTCGAGCGGGCCGGCAGGTGCGGGGGCGCCGAGCGCCGCGCGCAGCTCGGCGTGCGTGGCCGCGCCAAGCAGCTCGGCGCGGTCGACCCGGTCGCCCGCCATCGTCAGCTCGATCAGCATGCCGGCGCAGATCGTGTGGCGATCGCGCACGTTCGTCAGCGCCTGCTGGTCGATCGTGATCGTCTGCTCGTCGTCAGCCGCGGCGGCGTCGCGGTAGCGTGTCGCGCTCAGCGTCACCGTGTCGCCGGCGAAGAAGCCGCCGAAGTTATGGACCTCGTGGACCAGGTAGCGGGTCGCTTCGCTCATCGAGCTCGCTCATCGTCAAGGCGGGATTGTTCGATGAACATTCTACCACGACGGGCAGAATTCCGGCTTGGGCGCGCAGCCCGCGCCAATATTCACTCCCCGCCCTTGGCAGGGGCGCGGGCAGGGGATCGGGTGATCGGGCGCATCGCTGCGCTATAAGTGGAAAACCGACCACGCCAGGCGGGGAACGGGGGAAGCTGCCTGCGCACGCTAGCGGATCTGCTGGGTCGCCGGGGTGGACTGCAGGCGCGACCGCACCAGCGCGGCCCAGCCGAGTGGCTCGAGCCGCACGCTGCCGTCCTCGGGGTAGTAGGCCAGCACGGCGCGCTCGAAGTACTGCATGGCGCGCCGCCGCCCGTCGGCCGCGCTGGCGTCAAGCTCCTCGGAGATCGGCAGCCCCAGCACCAGCATGCCGTCGAACTGCTCCCAGTAGGCCGCGAACGCCTCGCGGATGGTGTGGCTCGTCTCGGGGAAGTAGCGCGCACCCGCCCCGGTGTTGTCGGCGGGCGGGAACTCGCGCCCGGCCGCGGCCGCGCGCCCGAGCGCCGCCGGCTGGACCAGGTAGGGCGTGTCGGCCTGGTCGGGGTGCAGCTCCAGCACGGCCCGCTCGAACACCTGGCGGGTCAGCGCTCCCGCCCGCTCGGGCGGGGCCAGCGGAGGGCCGAAGCGGCCGGCGCCGCCGTGGGCTTTCCAGTAGCGCCAGATCAGCGCCGGCACCGCGACGCCGGACTCCTCGCGGTCGGTCGGCGGCGGCAGCAGCAGCTCGGCCTGGCGCAGCACGGCCCGCACGCCGGCCAGGTTCTGCTCGAAGTCCGGCTCGACGCCGTTGAACAGCTCGGGCGTGATCGCCGCGATGCCCATGCTGCCGGCCCAGTCGTGCATGCCGCCGGTGATATTGTACTTGCCCCAGTAGCGGTCGTAGCGGTAGCCGGTCGCCGCCGCGTAGCTCTGCGCCAGCGCGATCGAGGGCGCGTGCTCGCAGAAGGCCGGGAAGACGTCGCCGCCGTCGGAGTGGTAGAAGATCACGCCGGACGCGTCGAGCAGGAAGTCGCGGATCAGCCGGCTCTCCGGCTCCGACTCGACGTAGGGACCGCCGGTGTCCGACTCGATCCCGCCAGCGCCCTGGACATGGACGCCCCAGTCGTTCTCGGGGCAGGCGTCGAGGTTGGTGTCCATATTGCGGTTGAGGTCGACCCCGCTGGCGTTGAAGCGCGTGCCGAGCGCCAGCCCGTCGGGGTTGAGCGTGGGGATCACGTACAGGCGCAGCGACGGCGGGACTTCGCCGGGGTTGGCGCGGAAGTGGTCGGCCAGCCGGCTGGCCAGCTCGAATGTGTTCGCCTCCGGCCCGCCGTGCGTGTCGCCGATCAGCGCGAGCTTGAGCGGGCCGTCGCCGATCTTCACGGCGGCGATCGGCCGGCCGGCGCCCGAGCGGCCGAGCGTCAGCTCGGTCACGCCCGGCGCGGCGTAGCCCGGCCGGGCCGGCGGGCACGCCGCCAGCATCAGGGCCAGGGTCAGCGGCGCGAGCGATCTGACTATTCTATGGTTGAGCATTGAGCCAGAGGTGCTGATCTGCTAATTGGTACGACAGGCCCGGATTATACCAGAAGGCTGGCGCCTCCATGTTTCGTCTTCTCACGTCTTGCGGGGGCTGCGCGCCCCCCCCGCCCCGCGGGTGTGTTGCTGCCCACACTGCTTGCGGGGGGGCTGCGCGCCCCCCGCACCCCCGCGGGCGAAGGTGGCGGCCCACCCCCGCCGTCCCCCGGCCGGGGCTTGCGCCCCTGGACCCCAAAATAATCCCGTCTCTGTTGCGATGCTTGGCGGCCATGCCTGGCTGAATCCATGCACGGCGGAATGCAACCCACGCGCAAGGAAGGGTACTGGGCATGTGCCACTGGGATTGAAGCCGAGATGGCACCACTTGCCGGAGGGGGGCCGGGGGCGCAGCGCCCCGGAAAAAGGATCGCAGCCGAAACCGACTCAGGCGGGGGGGCCGGGGGCGCAGTGCCCCGGAAGAAAAGAATCTCCTCAGATCTGCCGCAGCACCGACTGCGCCATCCGCTCGAGCGGATCGAGATCCTCCAGCTCGAAGCGCTGCCACATGACCCGCTGGACGCCCAGCGCGGCCAGCTGCCCGAGCTGCTCGACCACCTCGGGCGCAGTGCCGACGATGTTGCCCTTGTCGCGCAGCATGTCCACGCTGGCGCCCGCCGCCGCGGCCTGCCGCGCGATGTCGGCGTCGTCGCGGCCCAGCAGGATGCCGGTCATCAGCGAGCGGCGCACGTCGCGCGGCGCCCGCCCCTGCTCGGCAAGCAGCTCGTCGAGGCGCTGGTTGAGCGCGGCGAAGCGCTCGCGCGTGATGTTGTGCGCGTTCCACTCGTCCGCGAACCTGGCCGCCAGCGCCAGCGTGCGGGTCATGCCGTTGCCGCCGACCAGGATCGGCGGGCCGGCCGGGCGCCGCGGCCGGGGCAGCAGGATGGCGTCGCGCAGCTGGAAGAAGCGGCCCTGGTAGGTCGACGGCGTGTCGCTGCGCAGCAGGCGCGCGGTGACCTCGATCGCCTCTTCGAAGCGGGCGAACCGGTCGGCCCGGTCGAGCAGGTCGAAGCCGTTGTTGGTGTGCTCGCGCTCCTGCCAGCCGGCCCCCAGGCCGAGCGTGAGCCGCCCGCCCGACAGGTCGTCGACGGCGCTGGCCTGGCGCGCCATGATGTTGGGGTGGCGCATCGAGACCGGCGCGACCAGCGGGCCGAACTCGATCCGGCTGGTGTGGCTGGCCAGCCAGGCCAGCGAGATCCACAGGTCCAGCGCGTCCATGTCGGGCGGCTGCGGCGGCGTGAGGTGGTCCGAGCGATACAGCCCGGCGTACCCCAGGTCTTCGGTCGCCCGCGCGATGCGCTGCCAGCGCTGCCAGCTGAGCCCGACCTGGCCCTCGATAAAGATCGCTAGCTCCATGTGTTGCTCCTCTGTCTCCTCTCTGCGCTGATCTGTGAGTTATTGTATGGCGATATGTCTGATGACCCCACCCCCTTGCTCCCGCCCCTGCCAGGGGCGGGGTTATGTTTTGGCTGTGTCGTGCGGCTGCTCCGCGGCCGCACGACACAGCCATATTGCCCCCCTCTCCCGTCGCCACGGGAGAGGGGGTAGGGGGGTGAGGGCTGGCGGCGATCCAGGGCGCGCGAGCTACCCCAGGATCTCGCGGGCGGCGCGCTCGCCGCTGTGCAGCGCGCCGTGCACGGTCGCCGGGTTGCTGGCGAACACGGTCGCCTCGCCGGCGAAGTGCAGCGCGCCGGCCGGCTCAGCCAGCACGCGGCGCTGGCCGTGCGCCCCCGGCGGCACCGAGCTGTAGCCGCCGCGCGCCCACTCGTCGGCGCCCCAGTCGACCACCCGCGCGTCCACGAGCAGCCGGCGCGGCGCGTCGCCGAATACGGCGCTCAGCTCGGCCAGGCCCTGCTCGATCGCGCCGCCGGGTCCGGCCGCCGCCAGGCGCGCCGCGCGCGGCCCGGTCACGAAGCCGGTCAGCAGCGCCGCGCCGCGCCGGATCGTCCACCAGACCGGCACGGGGTCGTGGGCGCTCAGGAAGGTCATCTGCGGGTGCCAGAACGGCTCCGCGAAGCGCAGCAGCAGCTTCATGGCCGGCGCCATCGCCAGCGCCACGATCGCCCGGCGCTTCGGCTCGGGCAGCGGCGGGTCGAAGTGCACCGCCTCGGCCTGCAGCAGCGCCAGCGGCAGCGTGACGACCACGTGGCGCGCCTGGAGCCGCTGGGACGCCGGGCCGACGCTCAGCTCGGCGCCGCTCTCATCCCATCGGATCTCCGTCACCGCCGTGTCCAGCCGGACGTCGAGCCCCTGCGCGAGGCACTCGATCGCCCGGTCGTAGCCGCCGAGGATTCGATAGTCGCCCGGCCCGCGGTCGGCCGCGCGCAGCTCGGCGGCCAGCTCGGCCACGCTGATCGTCGTGGGGGTGGCGCAGTAGGCGTGCGCGATCCGCAGGTCGGCGATGTGCGCGGCGAGCGGGCTGTAGCCGCGCTCCGCCAGCCACTCGGCCAGCGAGCGCTCGGGCCCGGCGTAGGCCGCCAGCTGCTGCTCGATCGTGAAGACCCGCCGCAGGTCGGGCCGCACGCGCAGCAGCCAGGGGCCGACCAGCCGCCCCGGGCTCAGCACGACCCGCCGGCCCGACCAGCGCTCGACCGGCTCGGCCTGCAGGCCGGCGCGCCGGATCAGCGGCCAGCTCTCGGCCCGCGCGCCGTGGATGAACTCGGCGCCGCGCTCGACCGGCACCGGCCCGAACGAGCGGTCGGTCCAGACGCGCCCGCCGATCCGGCCGCGCGCCTCGAGCACGACCACCCGCCGGCCCGCGTCGCTCAGGGCACGCGCGGCCGCCAGCCCTGCCGCGCCCGCGCCGATCACCAGGATATCTGCTTGCATATACACCCCGCCTGTGTGTCGAGGCCCGCCCCAAACTGCGCGCTGTTTAGGCTATAATACCGCATCTGGAGAGCGGGCGCGCGCAGCGGCCCGCGTATTCGAGCATCGCTCAGGACGAAAGGAGCTGCTGTGGCCCGCAGTAAGCAACCACGGATCGCGCCGCCCGTTCCCGCCGGCGCGCTGCCCGAAGAGCGCCGGCCCGGCGACGGCGCCCCGAAGCCGCTCGAACTGCCCGACGGCGCGGGCGATGTCGTGCCGGCCGCGCCGCTCGAGATCACCGCCCCGTCGCGGCGCACGCTGGCGCGCTGGCTGCTGGTGCTGCTGGCGCTCTACGCGGTCGGCTGGCTGCTGTGGAACGCCTGGCCGGCGCTCACGCCGTTCCTCATCGGCGTGGTGCTGGCCTTCCTGCTGCTGCCGCTCGTCAACCGGCTCGCGCGCCGCATGCCGCGCTGGCTGGCCATTCTCACCGTCTACGCCGGCGGGATCGTGCTGATCGTGATCGCGGCCGACTACATCATCCCGCCGATCGTCGGACAGATGCAGCAGCTGATCGAGAGCTTTCCGTCGATCGAGCAGGTCCAGTCGACCGGCCAGGCCTGGCTCCAGCGCTACCGCGACCTGGTGCCGCTCGCCCTGCAGCCGCCGATCGAGCAGGGCGCGCAGAACGCGCTGCGCACGCTGCAGGCCAATGTCTCGACCTACCTGCAGACGGTGGGCGCGTTCATTCTGACCCAGGTCATCCAGGTGATCAACACCGTGACCTTCCTGATCGGCTTTCTGATCATCCCGATCTGGCTGTTCTACGTGCTGAATGACCAGGCGCAGGGCCGCGCGTTCGTCAATCGCATCCTGCACCCGCGTATCCGCCGCGATTTCTGGAACGTCTGGGGGATGATCAGCGAGGTGCTGAACGACTATGTGCGCGGCCAGTTGGTGCTGGGCGTCGCCGTGGGGCTGATGGTTGGCGTCGGGCTGCTGGGCCTGCGGCTGTTCGGCATCCACGTGCCGTACGCGCTGCTGCTGGCGATCGTCGCCGGGCTGACCGAGCTGATCCCGATCATCGGGCCGATCATCGGCGCCATCCCCGGCGTGCTGATCGGCTTCTTCGTATCCGGCGGCGGCGTGCAGGCCGGCCTGGCGGTGCTGGCGGTCTACATCATCGTCCAGCAGCTCGAGAACAACTTTCTGGTCCCGCGCATCATCGGCGAGAGCATCGGCATCCACCCGGCCATCCTGACGGTGGTGCTGATCGCGATGGGCCAGGTCTTCGGCCTGCTCGGCATCGTGCTGGCCGCGCCGGTCTCGGCGATCGCGCGCGACTTGTTCACCTATACCTACCGGCGGCTCGATGGACTTTCGGCCAAGCAGGCGCGCCGGTCGATCAGCGCCGAGGCCGCGGAGAAGGAGGCCACGACCAAGCCGGGGTAGTGGCTCGCCAGTAGTTCTATGTCTGGTAGCAAGATCAGAACGAGGCCCGGGGAGCACTCCGGGCCTCGCGCTGTCGATCGTCGTCAGCGGCCCATCCAGCCGCCGTCCACCGTCAAAATCGTACCGCTCACGTAATCGGATGCAGCGGAGGCCAGGAAGACGATCGGCCCCTTGAAATCGTCCACCTCGCCCCACCGGCCGGCGGGGATGCGGTCGAGGATGGCGCGCGCGCGCTGCGGGTCATTGCGCAGGGCTTCCGTGTTGTCTGTGCTGATATACCCTGGCGCGATCGCGTTGACCTGCACGCCTCTGCCGGCCCACTCGTTCGCCAGCGCCTTGGTCAGCTGCCCGACGCCGGCTTTGCTGGCAGCGTACGCAGGCACGAGGATGCCGCCCTGGAATGTCAGCAGCGAGGCGGTAAAGATGATCTTGCCCGATCCGCGCGCGACCATCCGTTTGCCGAACTCACGGCTGAGGATGAACTGGGCGTTCAGATTGATCTCGAGAATCCTATCCCAGTCCTCGTCTGCGTATTCGGCCGCCGGCTTCCTGAAGATCGTGCCCGCGTTGTTGACCAGAATGTCGACCGTGGGAACATCGTGGTTGACCTGCTCGATAAACGCGTACAGCGCCTGGCGGTCCGCGAAGTCGCAGGCATAGCCCGTGAACTGCCGGCCGGCCGCCCGCACCGCCTGCTCGACCTGGCTGCCGGTCGGCTCGAGCGTGGCGCTGACGCCGACGATGTCCGCGCCAGCTTCGGCAAGCGCGATCGCCATGGCTTTGCCCATGCCGCGGCGGCAGCCGGTCACCAGCGCCGTCTTACCACTCAGATTGAATAGATCGATCGTGTGCATCGTGGGCTCCCTCTCGTCTCGGCTGCGTGGCGCCGGCAGCGTGCTTCGATCCCCTACGACGCCGCGACCTGCAGCAGAATCTTCATCACCTGCCCGCCGCTCTCCAGCTGCTTCAAGCTGTCCTCCAGCTCGCCGAGTGGCCGGATCTGTGTGATCAGCCGATCCAGTGGGATAGCGCCCGACGCGGCCAGCTGGATCGCCGTGTCGAAGTCCTCGCGCTCGTAGACGCGCGCGCCCATCAGCCGCAGCTCGCGCCAGAAGACGCGGTGGAGGTTGACCGGCGGCGGCTTGCTGAAGATTGCCACTACCACGATCCGGCCGCGCGTGCGCGCCAGATCTGTCATGACCTCCGCGCCGGCCGGCGTGCCGCTGACCTCGAAGACGACATCGGCGCCGGCCTGGTTGGTCTGCGCGGTCACGTGGGCGACCAGGTCGCTCTCGCGCGGGTTGAAGGTGTCCAGCCCCAGCTCCTGCGCGAGCTGCAGCCGGAACGGGTTGACCTCCGAGACCAACACGCGCGCGCCAGCCTGCCGGGCTACCAGCGCGATCAGTGTCCCGATCGGCCCGCCGCCGATCACGACGACATGCTCGCCCGCCTGCACGCCGCCCATCCGCACGTCGTGACAGGCCACCGCCAGCGGCTCGATCATGGCCCCGTGCGCCAGCGACATGTTGGCCGGCAGACGGTGCACCGTGTCGGCGGGAACTGTCCAGTAGCTTTGCAGGCCGCCGGGCGTGTCGATTCCGAGGAACTTGAGGTTCTGGCAGATGTGACTATGCCCGGCGCGGCAGGCCGGGCAAGCGCCGCACGCGCTCAGGGGCCGCACCACCACGCGCTCGCCAAGCGCCAGGCCCACTACGCCCGCGCCGATAGCCGCGATCGTGCCCGACACTTCGTGGCCCATAATCTGCGGCATGTGGACCCGCCGATCCATATCGCCATGAAAGATGTGCATATCGGTTCCGCAGATACCGCAGTGCGATATCTGGACCTGCACCTCGCCCGGGGCCGGCGGCACCGGCACGCATGGCCCCAGGCTAATCGTCCGGTTCCCCTCGTAGAAAGCGGCATGCATAGGTTGCGCTCCTCTTTTCCCCGCGCGCGGAAGCAAGAGTTCTAACCGCCGAGACCCTGAGGACGCGAAGACAAGGTTTCGCTTGTCAGCGATCCGCTTTACAGTTGGGGAGGTTTAAAGGGGTCTTCGGCCCCCCACACCCCTACCCCGAACTGTAAGGCTCGCAAGAACCATGTCAAAGAAGCTGTCTGAGAAGGAACCACCAAGGCACCAAGCCACCAAGAATCAAGCTAAAGCGTCGCCGTCGATCACATCTCGGGCGCTTCAACCCTTGGTGTCTTCGTGTCTTGGTGGTAAAAGCAGGTTTCGCTTGACAGCGATCCGCTTCCTCGGCGACCTTGGCGTCTTGGCGGTTCACTACGTCGCTACTGCGGCGGCAGGTCGGCTACGGGAGTCGTATAGGGCAGCATCCCGGCGGTCGAGACATCGCCGTAGTTGACGTAGACGGTCTTCTTGCGGAAGTAGTGCGCGAAGCCGTGGTGCCCGTCGTCGCCGCCCATTCCGCTGTGGCGGTAGCCCGTATGGAAGCCCTGGAACTGCTCCGGCCCGATCTTGTTGATGTACACTTCGCCGAAATCGATCGCCTCAACCGCCCGCATCATGCGCCTGATATCGTTCGTGAACACGTACGCCGTCAGGCCGTACTTGGTGTCGTTGGCCAGCCCAACCGCCTCCTCGAAGTCGTCGAACGGCATGATCGGCGTGATCGGGCCGAAGATCTCCTGCTGCATGATGTCCATGTCGTTGCGCACGTTGGTCAGCACGGTCGGCGCGTACCAGAAGCCGCGCTGGAACTCCTTGCCCTCCGGCCGCCCGCCGCCCAGCACCACCTCGGCGCCCTGCTCCTGCGCCCGGGCGACCATGCGCTCGAGCTTCTCCAGCTCGATCTGGTTGACCTTCGGGCCGAGGTCGATGTCGGTCCGCATCGGGTCGCCCAGGCGCAGCTGGCGCGCCAGGTCGACGTAGCGCTCCAGGAACTGGTCGAACACCCGGCGGTGGACGTAGGTGCGCTCGTTGCAGGTGCAGACCTGGCCGCAGTTGACGAAGCGCGCGTGGATCGCGTTTCGCGCCGCCAGCTCCACGTCCGCGTCGTCCATCACGATGAAGGGCGCCTTGCCGCCAAGCTCGAGCGAGACCACGGTGATATTCTCGGACGCCGCGGCCAGGATCTGCTTGCCGGCGCGCACCGAGCCGGTGACGGTGACAAGCTGCGTGATCGGGTCGCGGACGAGCGCATCGCCCACCACGGTGCCCGCGCCGGTGACGACGTTGACCACGCCCGGCGGGATGCCGGCGGCCTCGCAGATCCGCGCCAGCTCGATCGAGCTGAGCGGCGTGTCCTCGTGCGGCTTGACCACGATCGTGTTGCCGGCCATCAGCGCTGGGCCGACTTTGCGCGAGAACAGCGCGGCGGGGTAGTTCCACGGGATGATGCCGACGACGACGCCGTAGGGCACGTTGCGAATCCAGATATCTTCTTTGGCGTTATCGGCGGCGACGATCTCCCCGATCGGCGCGCGGGCGAAGGCGGTGAAGTATTCGAGGAAGCCGGCCGCGCCGCCGATCTCGCCGCGCGCCTCGACCAGCGGCTTGCCCTGCTCGCGCACGACCAGCCGCGCCAGGCGCTCCGAGTCGTTCCTGATCAGCTCGACCGCCCGAATGATATGCGCGGCGCGCTGCACGCCGGTCAGCGCCGCCCAGGCCGGCTGGGCCGCCTTCGCGGACACCAGCGCCGCGTGCGCGTCGTCGCGCGTCCCCTCCGGCACCTCGGCAAACGCCTCGCCGGTGGCAGGGTTCAGCACGGGCCGGGTCTTCCCGTCGCTGGAGGCGCGCCACTCGCCCCCGATGTACATCTGGTATGTCTCTAGCATCGCCATTGATGTCTCCTTCATGTGCACTGCTGGCTGTGCCCAAATTGTCGTCTGCCGACTGAGTTGCAGTTGGCAGTCTGCAGTAGGCAGGAGTGTTGTACTGCCTGCTGGCTCCTAGCTCGGCCAGTTGCCGCCGTCGACGTTGAGGCACTGCTGCGTGATGTAGTCGGACTCGGACGAGGCCAGGAACACGGCTGGGCCGGTCACGTCCTCGGGCTGCTCGATCCGGCCGAGCGGGATCGACTTGGTGAAGGTGCGCTTCGGCTCGCCAACTTCCATGTTCAGCAGCTTCGCGAACTGCTTGTCCACCTCGTCCCAGAACGGCGTGTCGACGATGCCGGGGGCAATCGCGTTGACGTTGATCTTGTGCGGCGCGAGCGCCAGCGCGATCGACTGGTTCATGCTGATGACGCAGGCCTTGCTGGCGCAGTAGGCCAGCACGAGCGACTCGCCGCGCCGGCCGGCCTGCGAGGCCAGGTTGACGATCTTGCCGCCGCGGCCCTGCTCGACCATGACCTTCGCGGCGGCCTGGCTGCACCACAGCAGCCCCTTGCAGTTGATGTCGAACATGAAATCCCAGTCCTTCTCGGTGGTCTCGAAGAACGGGATGATCTTGCCGACGCCGGCGTTGTTGACCAGAATGTCCAGCCCGCCGAACTCGCGCACCGCCGTGTCGACCATCGCCTGGACCTGCTGCTGGTTGCGCACGTCCACCTGCGCGGCCACGGCCTTGCCGCCCGATCCGCTGATCTCTTCGGCGACCTTCTGGGCGCCGGCGAGGTTCATGTCGGCGACGACGACGCTGGCGCCCTCTTTGGCGTAGCGCAGGCAGATCGCCTTGCCCATCCCCGACGCTCCACCGGTGACGATTGCGACTTTGCCCTGTAACTTCATTGTTGCTCCTCCTTTGTTGTGGTGTGGGGGGCGAGGGTGCGCCCGCACACATGCCACCCTACTTCGAACTTATCGCTGTGTGTATTTTTCGACCGTCGCCTGGTTCAGCGTGACACCCAGGCCGGGCCGCTCCGGCAGGCGCACCTTGCCGTCGCCGTCGATGTCGATCGGCTGCTCGAACAGCTCCGAGCGCAGCGGGTTGGGGTTCTGGTCGAACTCCAGCAGACCGCCGTTCGGGATCGCCGCGATCAAGTGCATATTGGCGATCGAGCTGACCGCCGAAGAGAAGACGTGCGGGATGACCGGCAGCCCGTAGGCCTGCGCCAGCGCGGCGACCTTGCGGCACTCGGTGATCCCGCCGGTCCAGATCGCGTCGGGCTGCACGATGTCCACCGCGCGGCGGGCGATCAGCTCGCGGAAGCCCGGCAGCCCCGTCTCGGTCTCGTAGCCGGAGACCGGCGTGTCGAGCTGATGGGCCACCTGCGCGCTGCCCTCGATGTCGTCGGTGGCGACCGGCTCCTCCAGCCAGAAGATGTCGAGCGGCTCGACCGCGCGCATGAACTTGAGCGCGACCGAGGGCGTCCAGGCGTTGTTGGCGTCGATCGCCAGCCGGAAGCGCGGCCCGACCGCCGCGCGCACCACGCGCACCCGCTCGACGTCCTCCTCGAGCGTGGCGGTGGCGTAGTCGGCCGCCGGCATGTCGTGGAGCGGGTTGAGCATGACCTCGGGGTTGCGGCCGACCTTCATCTTGCCGAACCGGAAGCCGCGCGCCGCGTAGCCGCCGAACTCCTCGGCCAGTTCGGCCGGGCCTTTGTTCGCCGCGTAGAACCCCGCCGAGGCATAGCCGTCGAGCGTGTCGCGGTAGCCGCCGAGCAGCCGGTACAGCGGGGTCTTGACCGCCTGGCCGACGATGTCCCACAGCGCGATGTCGACGCCGCTGATCGCCATCATCAGCATGCCGCGCCGGCCGCGCTGGTGCGCGCGCGTCGCCATCATGCTCCATAGCCGCTCGACCTTGAACGGGTCCTGGCCGAGGACCGTCTGGCGCAGCTCGTTCAGAATGATCGCCTCGGTGCTCTCCAGGAAGCCGCCGTACGCCGCCGACTCGCCCAGGCCGGTGATGCCCGCGTCGGTGTGCACCTGCACCAGCAGGGTCGGCCGGGCGGGCATGTAGTGGATCGCGTCGGCCATCGCGACCGGCATCTGGTAGTTCAGCTTGATCGTGGTGACGTCGGTGATCTTCACGCATTCCTCCTACCGAATGTTGCCTCCCGGCGGCGCGTAGCCGAGCGCAAGCGAGACCTCCAGCGCCGTCGCCGCGACGCGGCGCCCATAGCGATCTTGGTTGGGCAGCATCCGCCCGATCGGGCCGGCCAGGCTGATCGCCGCGATCGGCTGGCTGGTGTGGTCGCGGATTGGGGCGCCGACGCACATCAGCCCCTCCTCGATCTCCTCGCGATCGACCGCGTAGCCGCTCAGCCGCACCTGGGCCAGCTCCTCCCACAGCTGATCGAGGTCGACGATCGTGTGCGGGGTGTAGGCGCGCAAGCCGGCGCGCTCAAGCACCGCCCGCACCGCATCCGCCGGCATCGCCGCGAGGAACGCCTTGCCGAGCGCGGTGCAGTGCAGCGGTCGCCGGCTGCCCAGCACTGCCGTGGTCCGGATCGCGTAGCGGCCCTCCTCCTTCTGCAGGTAGACCACCTCGCCGCCGTCGAGCGCTGCCAGGAACGCCGACTCGCCGCTCTCGGCGACCAGGCTTTCGAGGTACGGCGGAGCGACCCGGGTCAGGTCGAAGGTCTTCAGCGCGGCTAGCCCGAGCTGAACCGCCTGCACGCCGATGCAGTAGCGGCTGGTCTCGGGGTTCTGCCGCGCGAACCCGGCTCGCTCGAGCGCCTCAAGCATACGGAACACCGTGCTCGGGCTCATGTCGAGCGCAGCGCTCAGCGCGCGCACTCCGTGCTCGCCTGGGTTGTGCGCCAGGTACTGGAGAATTGCTAGCACGCGGTCAACGTTCGATCGATCTTGCATTGTAGTTGTCAGAAAATGAAACGGTGTTTCAGAATATATCCCAAAATCGCGCGATTGTCAATCCCCTGTTTCCAAAAATGCTGCACATGACCCCACCCCCTGCCCCCTCCCCTGGAAGGGGAGGGGGTGTCCTGTGGTGGGTGGTGCGCTATAGAGCAGCGCACCACCCACCAAGGCCGCTCTGGCATGCTATAATACGGGTGCCTTTCAGCTCGAACAAAGCACCGTAGGTATTACCTCTGTAGCGGCAGTTGCGCAGAACCAACGAGGGTTACGCGTGATCAACGTGTCTCGGCAAGAGCAGCTCGGCTCGCAGATCGGTCGCTACGAGGTCATCGCGGCGCTTGGTCGTGGTGGCATGGGTGTGGTCTACCGCGCGTTCGACCCGATGCTGGATCGGCCGGTGGCTCTGAAGCTGCTCGACCCCGATCGCGCCTGCCAGCCGGCCGTCGTGAGCCGGCTGCGCCGCGAGGCAATCAGCGCGGCGCGCCTGCATCACCCGAACATCGCCATCCTCTACGAGTTCGGCGAATCCGGCGGCGCGCCGTTCCTGGCGATGGAGTACGTGCCCGGCGCGTCGCTGCGCCAGCTGCTGGGGGCCGGCCCGCTGCCGGCCGAGCGCGCGCTGCCCATCCTGGCCCAGATCGCCGAGGCGCTCGATTACGCCCACAACATGGGCATCGTCCATCGCGACGTGAAGCCCAGCAATGTCATCGTCGACGGCGCCGACCACGCGATGCTGATCGACTTCGGCCTCGCGGAGATGGCCGAGGACGCCCTCGCGACCGCCGATAACGCGGTGCTCGGCACGCCGCACTACATGTCCCCCGAGCAGGCCGCCGGGCGCCGGGCCGATGGCCGCAGCGACCAGTACGCGCTCGCGGCGGTCGCGTACGAGCTGCTGACCGGGCTGCCGCCGTTCCACGGGCGCAGCTCGACCGCGGTGATTCACGCGCATATCTACGAGCTGCCACCGCCCCCGACCGAGCGCCAGCCGTCGCTGCCGTCGGCCATAAACACGGTGCTGCTGCGCGGGCTGGCGAAGCGGCCCGAGGATCGCTATCCCTCGGCCGCCGCCTTTGTTGCCGCGCTGCGCACGGCACTCGCCACGCCGCCGCGCCGCTCGCACTGGCGGCGCTGGGCGCTCGGCGCCCTCGGCGCGCTGGCGCTAGCCGCGGCGCTGCTCGCGCTCGTCTTCACGCAGCTTGGCTGGCTCTCCCCCCCGAGCGAGCAGCCGCGCCAGATCGGCCGGGTCGGGATTCCGCTCGCCCAGCGCATCGCCTGGACCTACGCCCCCGGCCTCGCCGCCGACTCGGCTCCGCTGCCGCTCGGCGACACGGTCACGATTGGCACGCTCGACGGCGCGCTCGTGGGGCTGGACGCGTCCAATGGCGGCGTGCGCTGGCGCCAGGAAAGCATCTCCAGCCAGTTCGGCGCTCCCAGCTCCGGCGCGGGCCAGATCTTTGTCGGAAACGATCATGGCGATGTCTTCTGCATCATTCCCGAGAGCGGGGTGGTGCTGTGGCAGCGTAGCCTCGGCAGGGGCATCCAGCAGGCGCCCACACGCAACAACGACCGGCTGGTCGTCACCACGCGCGATGGCTTCGTCTACGTGCTGCAGGCCGGCAGCGGCGAGGTGCTGTGGGGGCGCCGCGTGTCCGAGGGCCTGGGCGCGCCGACCGTCGGCGACGGCGGCGTCTTCGTGGCTGAGGGCAGGACGCTCTCCGCGCTCGACTGGAACACCGGCACGCTCAAGTGGTCATTCACAGCCGCGAGCGAGATCCTGACCCAGCCGGCGATCGCCGGCGACCTAGTGCTGGTCGGGACCGAGCGCGGCGTGCTCTACGGGCTGCGCGCCGACAGCGGCCAGAAGGTGCTGGAGTACCAGGCCCGCGGCGCGATCAGCGCCACGCCGGCGGTCAGCGCCGACGCGATCTTTCTGGCCGACCGCTCCGGGATGCTGGTGGCGCTGCACCCCGATACGGCCAGCCACATCTGGCAGTACGAGACACACACCGCGATCGACTCGGCGCCATTTCTGGCCGACGGCAAGCTGCTGTTCGGAACAAGCGGCGGCACTGTCTACACGCTCGACGCGCGCAGCGGCCGCGAGCTGGCGGCCGTGCAGCTGGACAGCAGTGTGATCGCAGCGCCCGCGCTCGGCGCCGACTACATCTATGTGCGCGCCAACCGGGTCTACGCGCTCGGTTCCTAACCCCTGACCCTGGCACCCGCCAACAATCCCTCCTCTCCCGTAACGGGTGAGGGGGGCAGGGGGAGAGGGCAAACACTGAGTCTTGAGTAACTCTATGACGGCGTCGCTGCTCATTCAACAACCTGACGGCTCGGTGCGCGAGGTGCCGCTCGTGGCGGAGCGGACCGTGCTCGGCCGCGCGCCCGAGTGCGACGTCGTGGTCGAGGGGCGGCTGATCTCGCGCCAGCACGCCTGCATTCGGCGCAGCGGCGACGCCTACACCCTGGAGGATCTCGGCAGCCACAACGGCACTACGCTCAACGGCCAGCCGCTCGCGCGCCAGCAGGCCCTGCACGACGGCGATCGGATCGAGCTTGGCGGCGTTGGCCGGCTGGTCTTTGTGGACAGCGACGCCACCAGCACCCGGCCCATGCCGCCCGCCGCCGACATCGCGCTCGACCTGGTCGCGCAGGATGTCTGGGTGGACGGCCAGCGCCTGGTCCCGCCGCTCTCCCCGGCGCAGTTCAGCCTGATCCAGCTGCTGCTCGCGCGCGCCAACCAGATCTGCACGCGCGACGACATCGTCGCGGCGGTCTGGCCGGAGGCCCACGGCGGCGTCTCAGACGAGGCGATCGACGCGCTGATCAAGCGCCTGCGCGCGCGCCTCGGCGAGGTGCCCAACGGCCAGCGCTACCTGGTGACGCTGCGCGGGCGCGGGCTGATGCTGCGCCGCGACGGCGGGCGCTAGCGGGTCGATCTGAGATCCTGCCTGAAAAGCCAACCGCGCATGACTAAAGACGAACGACCAAAGGCGAAAAACGCGCGCACTGTTCATTTCGCCCTCGGTCTTTGGTCCTTGGTCATCGGATGGGCGATTCGCGCAGCTTGGCCTCATCCGCGGATTAACCTCTCGCCCGACTCGCGCCCACTTCGCGCCCACTTCACGCCTACTCGTCGTCCGGCGCACGGCGTGGCCGCGTGCTACGATGCGCACATACCGGACCTTCTCCACCATCCCCAGGCGTCCTTCTCCTACGTCCTTTTCGGGCGGCGCTCTTCCTTTGCGCGCGGGATAGCGCCGTGTGACTGTTGGCCTCTACACACAAGGAGCGATGCCGTGAAACACAGACGTCTTCTGGTGCTCATCAGCTCGTTCGCCATGCTCGCCGCGCTGCTCGCGGCCTGCGGTGGCGCCGCGACCCCCACCGGCGGGGGCGCCCCGGCGGCCAGCGACGCGGGCGGCCTGCCCAAGGTCGCTAAGAAGGACAAGTACAAGGTCGGCTTCGCGCAGACCGAGAGCAACAACCCCTGGCGCCTCGCGCAGACCGCCAGCATGAAGGACGAGGCGGCCAAGCGCGGCTACGAGCTGGTCTACACCGACGCGGCCGGATCGGCGGCCAAGCAGGTCTCCGACGTCGACTCGATGATCGCCCAGAAGGTCGACGCGATCTTCCTGGCGCCGCGCGAGGAGAAGCCGCTGGCCCAGGCGGTGCTCAAGGCCAAGGCCGCCGGCATCCCGGTCATCCTGCTCGACCGCAACGTCGACCAGACGCTCGCCAAGCCCGGCGTGGACTTCGTGACCTTCATCGGCTCGAACTTCGTCGAGGAGGGCAAGCGCGCGGCCGACTGGCTGATCAAGGCCACCGGCGGCAAGGCCAAGATCATCGAGCTCGAGGGCACGACCGGCTCCTCGCCGGCCAACGACCGCAAGAAGGGCTTCGACGACCAGGTCAAGACCGCGGCCGGCATGGAGATCCTGGCGTCGCAGACCGGCGACTTCGCCCGCGACAAGGGCCGCCAGGTGATGGAGACCCTGCTCCAGGCGCACCCGGACGTCACCGCCGTCTACGCGCACAACGACGAGATGGCGATCGGCGCGATTGCGGCGCTTGAGGCGGCCGGCAAGACCCCCGGCAAGGACGTGATCGTCGTCTCGATCGACGGCGAGAAGGACGCGCTCCAGGCGATCATCGACGGCAAGCTGGGCGCCTCGGTCGAGTGCAACCCGCGCTTCGGTCCGTCGGCCTTCGACACCTTCGAGAAGTACGTCAAGGGCGAGCAGATCCCGACCACCATCACCAACCCGGATAACTTCTACGACAGCACCAACGCCGCCAAGGAGCTGGCCAACTCGTACTAGCGGGGGGCTAGGGGCTTGGCTGCCCCGGCGCCTGATCGTATGAGTGTGGTGCGTGGCCGGCTTCGCGCGCGAGCCGGCCGCGCGCTTGTCGCATACGGGCGGTGGCGCTATAATAGGCCATCCGCACAATTCCCGCTCGATCCGTATCCTATCCGACTGAGGCATGGTTGAGGCATGGTTCAATCGAGCTTGACCGTTCATTGCCCCAAAGGCGCAGGGGCGCGATATATCGCGCCCGTACAGGGTCAAGGCGAAATCCCGAGCATTGAACCATACCTGAGCCGTTGAAGTCTTGTCGAAGGGGGTTGCTCCCGTGACATCGGCCGAACCGGTGCTCCGCATGGAGAACATCTCCAAAGCGTTCCCCGGCGTGGTCGCGCTCGACCGCGCGCGGCTGACGATTGGCCGCGGCGAGGTGCATGCGCTGGTCGGCCAGAATGGCGCCGGCAAATCCACGCTGATCAAGATCCTGACCGGGGTCTACCGCCGCGACGCTGGCACGATCGTCTACGACGGCCAGCCGATCGACTTTCACTCGCCGCAGCAGGCCCAGGCGAACGGCGTCAGCACGATCTTCCAGGAAGTGAACCTGGTGCCGTTCCGCTCGGTCGCCGAGAATATCTTTATGGGCCGCGAGCCGCGCCGCTGGGGCTTGCTCGACTGGCGGCGCATGAACCGCGAGGCCGGCGAGCTGCTCGGCCGCCTCGGCGTCAGCGTGGACGTGACCCAGCCGCTGATGAACCTCAACATCGCCATCCAGCAGATGGTCGCGATCGCCCGCGCGGTCTCGTTCGAGAGCAAGCTGGTGGTGATGGACGAGCCGACCTCCTCGCTCGACGACCGCGAGGTCGCCACGCTGTTCGACGTCATCCGCCAGCTCAAGGCCGGCGGCGTCTCGGTGCTGTTCGTCAGCCACCGGCTCGACGAGCTGTACGTGATCTGCGACCGCGTGACGATCATGCGCGACGGGCAGACGGTCGACGAGCGCCCGATCGCCGAGATTCGCAAGCTCGAGCTGGTCGCGCGCATGCTCGGCAAGGAGCTTGGCGAGGTCCAGCGCAGCGGGCAGACCGGCTTCGCGGACCGGGAGCACGTGGCCCAGCAGGAGCTGCTGGAGGCCGACGCGCTCCAGCGCGGGCGCGCGCTGCAGGGTGCGAGCGTCGACGTCCGCGCTGGCGAGATCGTCGGGCTGGCCGGGCTGCTCGGGTCGGGCCGCACCGAGACCGCCCGCGCGATCTTCGGCGCCGACCCGTTCGACGCCGGCGAGGTGCGCTTCGATGGCCGGCCGGCGCGCTTCCGCTCACCCGCCGACGCGATCCGCGCCGGGATCGGCTTCTGCTCGGAGGACCGCAAGGCCGAGGGTATCATCCCCTTTATGTCGGTGCGCGAGAACCTGACGCTGGCCGCGCTTCCGGCCCTGGCGCGCGCCGGGGTCGTCTCGCGCGAGAAGCAGCAGGAGCTGGTCGACCGCTTCATCAAGCGGCTCGGGATCAAGACATCCGGCCCCGACCAGAGCGTGCGCGAGCTTTCCGGCGGGAACCAGCAGAAGGTGCTGCTGGCGCGCTGGCTGTGCCTGAACCCCAGGCTGCTGATCCTGGACGAGCCCACCCGCGGGATCGACGTCGGCGCGAAGGGCGAGATCCAGGCGCTGATCGAAGAGCTGGCAGATAATGGGCTGGGGGTGCTGATGATTTCCTCCGAGATCGAGGAGCTGACCGAGGGCAGCGACAGAGTGGTGGTGCTGCGCGACGGCCGCACCGTCGCCGAGCTGCCGCGCGCCAGCATCAGCCAGGATGCGATCATGCGCGCGATGGCGCACGGCGCGGACGAGAGAGAGCCCAGCCAGGAGGCCGATCATGGCAAAGATTGATCGTGCGGCCGAGCCATCCCGCCACCTGGCCCTGCCCGAGTGGTTTCGCAACTCTGCCCAGACCTACAGCGCGCTCGCGGCCCTGCTCCTGCTGCTGCTCTACAACGCGCTGTTCACGCCGAACTTCCTGACCGCGCAGACGATCAACGTCAACCTGACCCAGGTGGCGACGATCGTGATCGTGGCGACCGGCATGACGCTGGTGATCGCGACCGGCGGCATCGACCTGTCGGTCGGCTCGCTGATGGCGATCAGCGGCGCGCTGGCGCCGATCATCTTTCTCGGCAAGATCGTGCCGGTATCGCCGGCGCTCGGCAATATCCTGGCGGTGATCGTGCCGATCCTGGTGGCCGGGCTGTTCGGGCTGTTCAACGGCGTGCTGGTCACCACGTTTCGCATCCAGCCGATCATTGCGACGCTGGTGCTGTTCATCGCCGGCCGCGGCATCGCGCAGGTGGTGACGAACGGCAACCTGCAGGCGTTCAAGAATCCGGGCTTTCAGTACATCGGCCTCGGCCGACCGCTCGGCATCCCGTTCCAGGCGATCCTGATGGTCCTGATCGTCGTGCTGGTCGCCTGGGTGATGCGCACGACCACCTTCGGCCGCTACGTGCTGGCCACCGGCGGCAACGAGGCGGCCGCGCGCCTGGCCGGCGTGCCGGTCAACCGCGTCAAGCGATCGGTCTACGTGATCAGCGGCCTGCTGTGCGGGCTGGCCGGCCTGATCGTGATCGCGATCAACTCGTCTTCCGACGCCAACCTGGTCGGCCTGAACATGGAGCTGAGCGCGATCGCCGCCACGGCGGTCGGCGGGACGCCGCTCACCGGCGGCCGCGCGACGATCGTCGGCACGCTGCTCGGCGCGCTGATCATCCAGCTGATCGGCTTCACCCTGCTGTCCAAGGGCGTCCCGTTCGCGGTCGCGCAGGTGATCAACGCGTCGATTATCCTGGTGGCGGTCTACATCCAGCGGCAGCGGCAGTCTTGACAAGATGACACGGTGACACGGTGACACGGTGACACGGTGCTGCATCCTCAGTGCAGTCACCTTGTCACCCTCTCACCGTGTCACGTTGGCAGCGGAGCGATCATGACCACGACGACACCGACTGATCTACGGGGAGCCGGGCAGTCCGCCCGCTGGGCGCGGGTCGCGAGCGCGCTGCAGCGGCAGGGCGCGCTGATCGCGCTGGTGCTGCTGGTGATCTTCGGCGCGGTGCGCTACGACGGCTTCCTGGGCGCCTACAACATCACCGAGGTGCTGCGCTACAACTCGATGTTCGGCCTGATCGCGCTGGGCATGACCTTCGTGATCCTGACCGGCGGGATCGACCTGTCGGTCGGCGGGGTGGCCGCGCTGGCGAGCGTGCTGGCGGCGCTGCTCAGCCCCTACGGCGCGGCGGCGGCGGTGATCGTGCCGGTGCTGGCCGGCATCACGATCGGGCTGTTCAACGGCGCGGTGATCGCGCGCCTGGCCATCCCGCCGTTCATCACGACCCTGGCGACGCTGCTGGCCTCGCGCGGCCTGGCGCTGATCTTCGCCAACAACGCCTCGATCGGCGTCGACAGCGGCGCGGGGTTCGCCAACATCAGCGTGGGCAGCCTGTTCAGCCTGTCGCTGCCCGGCGGCCAGTTCAACGTGACGATCCCGCTGCTGATCCTGGTGGTCGCCTACGCGCTCGGCTGGGTTCTGCTGAACCACACCCGCTTCGGGCGGCACGTGCTGGCCGTCGGCGGCAATGAGGAGGCCTCGCGGCTGATGGGCCTGCCGGTCGATCGGATCAAGCTGTCGGTCTACGCGCTCAGCGGCGGCCTGGCGGCGCTGGCCGGCGTCATCCTGGCGGCGCTGACCTTCACCGGCCTGCCGACCGAGGGTCTCGGCTGGGAGCTGTCGGCGATCGCGGCGGTGGTGGTGGGCGGCACGCTGCTGACCGGCGGGATGGGCTCGGTCGGCACGACGCTGGTGGGCGTGCTGCTGCTGGGCCTGATCTTCAACATTCTGAACTTCGAGAACGGCCGCGGCTCGATTAGCCTCAGCGCCTACTGGCAGTCGGTCATCCGCGGCACGTTCCTACTGGTCGTGGTGATCGTGCAGAGCCGCCTGTCGCGCCGCCGCAGCTAGATCGCCCTGACGAGCGATGAGCGATGAGCGACGAACGATGAGCGACGAACGATGAAAACCTCCGTGTCACCTTGTCACCCTGTCACCTTGTCACCTTGTCACCTTGTCTCCTATATGAAAGGTAGCTGCCGATGACGACGATGTACGAGACGGCCCACGCGATCCTGGGGGAGCTGGACGACGTGCTGGGCCGGGTGGACGAGGCCGAGGTGACGGCGCTGTGCGACGCGCTGCTCGGCGCGCGGCGGGTCAGCTGCTTTGCCCTCGGGCGCGAGGGGCTGGCGCTGCGCAGCTTCGCGATGCGCCTGATGCACATCGGCTTTGATGTCGCCATGGTCGGCGACGTGACCGCGCCGCCGGTCGGCCAGGGCGACCTGTTTCTGGTGGCGTGCGGGCCGGGGCGCCTGGCGACCACCGAGGCGCTGGCGGCGCTGGCCCGCCGCGACGGCGCGACGGTGGCGGTGATCACCGCCCAGCCCAGCGCGCCGCTGCCGAGCGAGGCCGACGTGGTGCTGACCATCCCGGCCCAGACGCTGGCCGATGACCGCGGCGGGGCCGGCGGCTCGCGCCAGGCGATGGGCTCGGCCTTCGAGCAGGGGATGTGGATTCTGTTCGACGCGCTGGTGCCGCGCCTGCAGGCCGCCCGCAGCCAGAGCCTGGACGACCTGCGCCGCCGCCACCAGAATCTTGAGTAGATCTGCACCATTGTGCGCTGTCCCTCCTTATCGGGTAGGTTTTTTGTTTATGGCGCGGTGATACGCCGGATCACCCCACCCCCGGCCCCCGCCCCTGCCAGGGGCGGGGGTGACTATGGGCTGGTGTCAGGGTTTCGGCTCTGCCGAAACCCTGGCACCAGCCCAAAAACCCCCTCTCCCGTCGCCACGGGAGAGGGGGTAGGGGGTGAGGGTCTGCGCTGCATCTAGCCTTGAGAGCGGCGGCGGCGCAGCAGGCGCGTGCGGTTGCGCAGCAGCGGGCGGCGCGGGCGGCGGAGCGGCCGGTCGCGGTAGAACGGGTCGCTCTGCTCGAGGCGGCGGCGCGTCTCGCGGCTGGAGCCGTTCACGAGCCCGCGCAGGTACTGGGCGAAATCGCCCATCGAGGCGGCCTTGTCGGCCAGCACCAGCACCCAGCCCTCGCGCGTCGTCGGCCGGGGGCCGAGCGGGTACATGTGGCTGATGATCGCGGCGCAGACCTCGTTCGGCTCACCCTGGGCGGCGGCCCAGCGGGCCGCGACCGCGCCGTGGGTCGTCAGCGTGCCCAGGCGCGAGTCGATGTCGTGGATGATCGCCGCGCGCAGGCACACGCGCTCGTCGGCGCGCAGCAGCCGCGCGAAGCGGGAGGAGAACCTGACTGAGCGCAGCAGGTGGTCGTGTTTCGGGATGCTGTGGTGCATGTGCTCACGAGTCTCTAGCACTTTGGGGTGGATGAGGAGATCGGCGATGTGCTGCTCCATCAGGTTGGCCTCCGGCATGTTGTGTGGGTGAATAGCTACAGTACGTTATACCACAAGATTGGCCGCATGTGACAGGCCCAATCGGTTCTATTTGCGATCGGGTTGATCGCCGCCGGGCGCGCGCGGCCGCATGTGGCTGGTGTCGTTGAGCGCGAGCGCCTGCGCCGGCCGATCGTCCTGCCAGCGGATGTGGCAGATCGCGCCGTTGCGAAGCCGGATGGCGAAGCGATTGCTGCCGCGCCCGTGCAGCAGCAGCGAGAGGTACCCCGACATCGCGCCGCCGTGCGAGAAGACCGCGATCGGCTGGCCCTGGTGGCGCGCCACCAGCTCGCCGATCGCGCGGGCCGCCCGCTCGTAGAACAGCGTGAGCGTGTCGCCGCCGGGGAACGTCAGCCGCGCGTCGTCGCGCAGCCAGGCCCACCAGAGCCGCGGGTGGCGCACCATGAACTGCGCGCCGTGCAGCCCCGACGCCCGGCCGGTGTCCATCTCGCGCAGATCCTCGACCACCGTCACGCCGAGCCCGGCCGCGCGCGCCGCGATCTCGGACGTCTCCAGCGCGCGGCGCAGCGGGCTGGCGTAGATCGCGGCAAGCTGCACCTGCGCCAGGCGCGCGCCAACCTGCTCGGCCTGCCAGCGCCCGCGCGCGTTGAGCGGCTCGCTGTCCCAGCCCTGGATGAGCCGGGCCTGGTTCGTGGCTGTCTGTCCGTGGCGAACGAGGTAGAGGTCGGTTTGCATCAGTAGCCAGTAGCCAGTAGTTTGTAGTCTGTAGTCTGTAGTCAGATTTGGGTCATCACAGACTACAGACTATTGACTACTCAGTCGAGCAGCTCAGCCGCCGCGGTGTACGGGTCGATCTCACGCGCGGCGATGCGCGACACCAGCGCCTCCCAGCCCGAGTCGTCCAGGCGCGCACGCATGCGCTCGATCGCGGCCTCCTGCACGATCAGCTGGAACTCGCGGGCCGCGCGGGCGCGCTCGCGGCCGGCCTTATGGCCGCTCTCGCGCAGGTGCTCCACGTGGCGCTCGACCGCCTCCGCGATCGTGGGGATGCCCTCTTCGCGCATGGCCACTGCCGGCAGGATCGGCGGCTCCCAGCCGTCGCGCGGCGGGCCGCCCAGGTGCAGCATCGCGCGCAGCTGGCGCATCGTCGCGTCGGCGCCCTCGCGGTCGGCCTTGTTGATCACGAAGATGTCGGCGATCTCGAGGATGCCGGCCTTGATCGCCTGCACGTCGTCGCCCATGCCCGGCACCTCGATCACCATCGTGGTGTGGGCGGCACTGGCGATCTCGACCTCGCTCTGGCCCGCGCCGACGGTCTCGACCAGCACGACGTCGAAGCGGGCCGCGTCGAGCAGGTCGATCGCGTCGCTGGTGGCGTGGGCGATCCCGCCCAGCCGGCCGCGGCTGGCCATGCTGCGGATGAAGATGCCGGGGTCGCCGCCGAGCGGCTGCATGCGAATGCGGTCGCCCAGGATGGCGCCGCCGGTGAAGGGCGAGGTCGGGTCGACCGCGATGATGCCGACGGTCTTGCCGGCGCGGCGCCAGTGCAGCGCCAGCGCGTTCACGAGCGTCGACTTGCCCGCGCCGGGCGAGCCGGTGACCCCGACGATATGGGCGCGGCCGGTATGCGCGTAGACGGCGCTCAGCAGCACGCGGGCCGGGGCGCCGCCGGTCTCGACAACCGTGATTGCCCGCGCGAGCGCGCGGCGGTTGCCGGAGAGGAGAGACTCTGCGAGTTCCACAGTTTGCATCGCTCAATAGTGGCAGGACGCACGAGGCGGCCGAACGTTATAGCGTAGCGCTACGCCGTCGTTCGCTTCAGGCCTTGCGAGCCCCCGCGTTTTCCTGAATGAACTGGACGATATCGTGGGTCGAGGCGCCGGGGCCGTAGACCGCGGAGATACCGTGCTGCTCTTTTAGGATCTTGGCGTCGGCGTCGGAAATGATCCCGCCGGCCACCACCAGCACGTCGTCCATCTCCTGATCGCGCAGGAGCTGCATGATCCGCGGTAGCAGCGTCATGTGGGCGCCGGAGAGGATCGACAGCCCGATCACGTCGACGTCCTCCTGGAGCGCCGCCTCGACGATCATCTGCGGGGTCTGCTGGAGTCCGGTATAGATCACTTCCATGCCGGCGTCGCGCAGCGCCCGCGCGATCACTTTTGCACCGCGATCGTGGCCGTCAAGCCCCGGCTTGGCGACCAGTACACGAATTTTCTGCTCCATCGCGCGCTCCTTGATGTTTACATACGGGTGCTCTGATTATACCACACTATGTTCACCCCTCCTGGCGCGGGCGGCGCCCAATCAGGGCTGTTGCAACGTCCGTGGGGCTGCGCCCCACGCCCCCGCATGAGTCATCCCATATTTTACAAACCCCACCCCCTGCCCCCGCCCCTGCCAGGGGCGGGGAAACGGTAGCTCGGCACGGGGTTTCGGCTCCGCCGAAACCCCGTGCCGAGCCACTAATTCCCCCCTCTCCCGTTGGGAGAGGGGGGCAAGGGGGGTGAGGGCCTGGGGACATGGTGCCATCCGCGAAGCTTTCCGCCGCCTGAATCGCCCCACCAGGAGCGTGTTATACTTTGGTGGATGATGCCGCAGCCAAGCGCACCGGAGACCCGCATGTCCTTTGCCCGACACGCCCGCCCCAGCACGCTGGCATCGCTCGCCGACGCGGCGCCCGCCCCGTTCTGGCTCGACGACCCGGATCGGCCCGAGCCCGCCTCGGCGCTCACCTGCGAGACCTCGACGGACCTGGCGGTCGTCGGCGCCGGCTTCACGGGGCTGTGGACCACGCTGCTGGCCAAGCAGGCCGACCCCGCGCGCGATGTCGTGCTGATCGAGGCCGAGGAGACCGCGATCGGCGCGACCGGGCGCAACGGCGGCTTCATCAGCGCGTCGCTGACCCACGGCTTCGAGAACGGGCGCGCGCGCTGGCCGGCCGAGCTGGCGGCCCTCACCGCCCTGGGCCACGCCAACCTCGACGCGATCGCCGACGCCGTGGCGCGCCTGGGCATCGACTGCGACTTCATGCGCTCCGGCGCGCTGTCGGTCGCGATCGAGCCCTACCAGGTCGAGGAGCTACGCCGCCTGCCCGCGCGCGCCGCGCCCTACGGCGAGCGGCTGGAGTGGCTCGACCGCGAGCAGGTGCGGGCGCTGGTCAACTCGCCGACCTACCTCGGCGCGCTGTACGACCGGGCCGGCATGGCCATGGCCAACCCGGCGCGCCTGGCGTGGGGGCTGCGGCGGGCCTGCCTGGACCTGGGGGTCCGGCTGTACGAGCGCACGCCTGTGACCGGGCTGGCCGCGGCGCGCGCGGCGGTGATGGTGCGAACCCCCTACGGCTGCGTGCGCGCCGCGCGCGTCGCGCTGGCGACCAACGCCTTCCCGCCGCTGCTGAGGCGGCTGTCGCTCTACGTCGTGCCGGTCTACGACTACGTGCTCGTCAGCGAGCCGCTGACGGCCGCGCAGTGGGCGGCGATCGGCTGGGCCGGGCGGCAGGGCCTCGGCGACACCGGCAACCAGTTTCACTACTACCGGACGACCGCGGATGGCCGGATCATGTGGGGCGGCTACGACGCGGTCTACCACTGGAACAACGGCTTCGGGCCGCACCTGGAGCGCGACCCGGCCTCGTTCGGCCGCCTAGCGGAGCACTTCTTCCAGACCTTCCCGCAGCTCACGGGGCTGCGCTTCACCCACGCCTACGGCGGGGCGATCGACACCTGCTCGCGCTTCAGCGCGTTCTGGGGCACCGCCCACGGCGGGCGCACGGCCTACGCGCTGGGCTACACCGGGCTGGGCGTGGGCGCCTCGCGCTTCGGCGCGCAGGTGCTGCTCGATCTGCTCGACGGGCGCAGCAGCGAGCGCACGCGGCTGGAGATGGTGCGAACCAGACCGGTGCCGTTCCCGCCCGAGCCGCTCCGGTCGGCCGTGATCAACCTGACCCGCTGGTCGCTCGACCGGGCCGACCGCAACCACGGGCGCCGCAACCTGTGGCTGCAGGCGCTGGACCGGCTCGGCCTCGGGTACGACTCGTAGTGCAAGGCTCCGGACGTTCGTGTCGGGTTTGGGCTGCCACGATCGGTTCTGCGGCTCTGCAGTTCCGTGGCCACAGAACCACAGAACCGCAGAACCAACGGGCGACAACCAGCAACGAACTTCTGGAAAGCTGCCCTAGTGCGATTGTCGATTGCAGATTGCGGCGAATGCTTGTTGAAGCCATAGGTCGCACCAACGACCCCCAATCTGCTGCCTGATCTTGCACGAGGGCAAGGAGAACGCTAGTGAACTACGATATCATCATCGTCGGGGGCGGCGCGGCCGGGCTGAGCCTGGCCTACCAGCTGATCGCCAGCCCGCTGAAGGATCGCACCATCCTGGTTATCGACAAAGGCGCCAAGAACCGCAACGACCGCACCTGGGCCTTCTGGACCGACGAGCCGACCCCGTTCGAGTCGATCGTCTATCGCTCGTGGGACCAGCTGCAGGTGGCCGACGACGACAGCGCGCAGGTCCTCGATCTGAACGCGTACCGCTACCAGATGATCCGCGGGATCGACTTCTACCGCTTCGTGCACGCCGCGCTGGCCGCCTGCCCGAACGTGACGCTGCTGCAGGCCGCGGTCGACCGGATCGAGGACGGCGACGATTCGGCCCGCGTCGTCGTGGACGACCAGGTCTACACCGGCGCGTGGGTGTTCGACAGCGTCTTCCGGCCGGCCGAGGTTGTCGAGGACGAGCGCCACCAGTACCTCCAGCTGCACTTCAAGGGCTGGGAGATCGAGACCGACGAGGATCGCTTCGCGCCCGAGACCGCGACCCTGATGGACTTCCGCACGCCGCAGGAGCGCGAGACACGCTTCTTCTACGTGCTGCCGTTCTCGCCGCGGCGCGCGCTGGTCGAGTTCACCGCCTTCTCGGACGAGCGCTTCAGCCACGACGAGTACGCCGCCGCGCTGAGCGACTACCTGGCCAGCACGCTCGGCATCACCAGCTACCGCGTTGTCGACGAGGAGCAGGGCGTGATCCCGGCCACCGACCACCCCTTCCCGCGCCAGGTCGGCCGCCGCGTGATGACGATCGGCACCAAGGGCGGGCGGGTCAAGCCGACGACCGGCTATGCCTTCGTGCGCATCCAGCAGGACACGGCGGCGATCGTCCGGTCGCTGCTGGAGAACGGGCACCCGTTCGACGTGCCGGAGGACTCGCGGCGCTACCGGCTGCTCGACGCGATCATGCTGGAGATGATGGACCACTACGGCGAGGAGCTCAAGCCGATCTTCTCGACGATGTTCGAGCGCAACCCGATCGACCGCATCCTGCGCTTCCTGGACGAGGAGGGCTCGCCGCTCGAGAACCTCCAGCTGATCGCCACGCTGCCGCCCTGGCAGTTCGTGCAGGCGGCGTTCCAGTGGCAGTTCGGGCACAACACGCCGATCAAGCCGTTCGCGCGGCTGCTGCGCCAGGAGGCCGACGAGCCGCCCGCGCCGCTCGTCGGCGAAGATCGCGCGTAGCCACACTCCTCCTGAGGGGATTCTTGACCGATAGCCAGGGTTTCGGCTCCGCCGAAACCCTGGCTATCGGTCAATAGTTACCCCTGGAAGAAGGGCCAGCTCTCCAACGCGCCGATCGCCTCGACCAACGGACACCTGCTCGTGCTGGTCGGGTTCGACCCATCCGGCAACCCGATCGTCAACGATCCGGCCGCCTCGGCCGACGGCGGGGTCCGGCGGACCTACCTGCGCAGCGAGTTCGAGCCGCTCTGGCAGACGGCGTCAGGCGGCACGGTCTACCTGATCTACCCATCTGGCCGGGATGTGCCGTCGCTGTAGCCTCACAGCGATGAGCGCTCGCCCCCTCTCCGCGAGACACGAGTGGGGGAATGCTTGACCGGCGCTGCGGTCTCGGCGAAGCCGAGACCGCAGCGCCGGTCAGTTTTGCCCCGCCGGCGGCAGGCCAGACCGTGACCCCTCGCATCGCGACGGCGAGCAAAAACGGCAAGAAGGGCAAGGAAGCCTGCATTTAAAAGCCTCTGTAGCCTTCAAGAGCGCGCAATGCTCGCAATAGCGCGATCTGTCGCCTAGTAGCCGATACTTGACATCAATGCTATACTAATGCCGGAAACCAGCTACTCTGTGCGCCTGGCTGCACAACTTTGGGGATTTAGGATCATCATCTCCGCAAGCTGCAGCATGCATTCTTTGTGACAAGCTCTGCATAGAATGCACTTGCCCAAGATTGGCAAGCCGCGTGAAAAGCATCAATGCCCCCGTTCTGGCAACCCTCGGCCTTGTGCTGCTCGCGCTGGCCGGCTGCGGCGCGCCCATCGCGCCGGCCGCGCCCTACGCGCAGGTCGAGAGCGTGCAGCCTCCAATTCCCGATCTCCAGATTCAGGCCACCGCCGGTATGGGCGGCGAGCTTGAAATTGTCAACCGAACCAACCAAGAGGTTGTGCTGTTCGACGAGCGCGGCGCCGCCTACGTCAGGGTGACGCCGACCGAGGTGTTCGAGCGGCATGGCGGCGTATGGACGAAAACCAAGGACAGCAATGTCTACTACTGCCAGGATCCCCGGATCAAGTACGCTGAATCGGAGCTAGCCAGCGGTGGCGCGCGCGCCCCGAAGCGCTGGTCGATCCAGGGCCAGGCGGGAGCCCACGGCTTCACGATAACCGGCCAGACGATCTACGCTCGCAGCACATCGCTCGAGCGCGCGACCTGGCTCTTGCTGCCGGCGCTCGGCCTGCTCGCCCTGCTCGCGGCCGCCGTGGCTGTTATGCTGAAACGACGCCATTCTTGATCTCAGAGACTGTTTGAGAAGACCCCACCCCCACCCTGGCAGGGGAGGGGGAAAGAGCCGAGCGGTATGGCGGTTTCGGCTTTGCCGAAACCGCCATACCGCCAAGAAATCCCCCCTGCTCCCGCAAGCGAGGGCGGGGGGTAGGGGGGAAGTCGTATGGGACGAAGTCCTCTTAAAGGGAAGCCTTGATCGATTTGGGAGAGAGCACATGGCACCCACACATCGTCGGACCAGATGGATCGCTCTGTTCATCCTCATCTGCACTACCCTGGTCGGCGCCGGCCCGCCCACGATCGCGCAGGAGAGCAAGCCCGTCAACAGCACGTGCAACGTGCCGACTGGGCCGAACACTGCCTCGGCACAAACCGCCGGCCTGATTCCGATCGTCGACCAGGGCTGGTCGACCAATTCGGTCACGGCCGACTGCGCGCGTGGCTGGGGCGCCGACGAGTGGCAGCTCACGCTCACCCAGCCGAAAAGCGTGCGGATCGCAATCAGCGACTGCTGCTGCCCCGGCGACTTCTACGAGCTGTACATCAACAATGTGCGGATCGGCACAACGCCCCGCCCGGCCGTCTGGGGCTGCAACGTATCGGGCGCCCCCAGCTCGGGCGTGTTCAACATGGTGCTCGCGGCCGGCCAGTACCGCATCAAGGTGCGCGACGCCGGCTTCGATGGACACAGCGCGCAGGAGATCGCCTATGCCCGCATGTGCCCGGCCGGATTCACGATCACGGGCACGCTGTCGAGCCCGCCGGCCGTGCCGGACCTGGCGATCCTGCCGGCGTCGATCGACTTTGGAAACAGCCAGTGGCCCTACCCGCCCGACCAGCAATCGATCAAGGCCACCGTCAAGAACATCGGCAGCACGCTGGCCAGCAACGTGCTCGTGCGCTTCTTCCGCGGCAATCCCGATCGCGGCGGAACGCAGATCGGCGGCGACCAGACGCTCGGCGGGCTGTACGCCGGCACGCAGGCCGAGGCGTCCGTGCTCTGGCCGCTGAGCGGGAACGTCGACAAGGCCGACATCTACGCGCGCGCCTACGCGATCGGGCAGTCGGACAATAACAGCGCGAACAACACCGCCAGCAAGACCGTCAGCATCTACTACGTCCCGTTCCGGCACGACCAGGATGCCTACTCGTTTGCGAACTGGAGCCTGGAGTGGGCCGACATCGTCAACGACCTGCGCGCCTTCGTCGACCTGAACCGCCTGGATAATCTATCGAACGCCTGGACGTACGGCGTCATCTTCCCGCTTGCCAGCGCGGTGATCGAGGCCGGCGGCCACTGCTACGGCATGGCCTCGACCAGCATTCTCTACCAGGAGTACCCGCAGATCAAGAGCATCCCGAAGCAGACCTACGAGCTGACCCAGGACGAAGCGCGAACCGACATTCAGACATACCATCGCCAGCAGCTCGATCACGTGCTTGAGGCGGCGATGATGAAGACGTTCGGCTTCGACGCGCCCAAAGAGTACGACAACGTGCTCAAGAGCATCCGAGACGCGCACCAGCCGACCATGCTCCTGATGTACGCGCCCGAGGGCGGCCACGCGGTCGTCGCCTACAAGATCCTCGACCTGGGGAACGAGAAGCGGATCTACCTGTACGACAACAACCTGCCGCTGTCCAGCATGAACGACTCGATCTACGCCACCGTGAACACCCAGGCGCGCACCTTCACCTACCAGACCTCGTATGGGTACACCTTTACGCGCTTCCTGGCGCGGCCGGCCCAGCTGACGTGGTCGGACGACGCCAAGGTCATTCTCAAGCAGTTCTACGACTGGGCGCTGCGCGAGGTGCTGCACAGCGGGCTGACCAGAGTGTTTGTCGGATCGCCGGTCGATCCGCTGGTCACCGACCAGTACGGCCGGCGGATCGGCCTGGAGAACGGCCTGACGCTCAACGAGATCCCGGGCGCCCAGCTGTCGACGCTCGGCGACAAGAAGGTCTTCGATCTGCCGCGGGATCTCTCGTACACGATGACGATCACCGGCACCGACAGCGGAACGATGACGCTCTCCTTCTTGATGCCAATCGGCCCCAGCTTGATCCGCGGCGTGGGCTACGACGCGGTGCCCGTCGCGGCGGGCAGCACGTCGTATGTGCAGCTGAGCACAACCAACACCGACTGGACGCTGACGACTGGCGACCAGACGCAGCAGCCCGATGTCCTGCAGGACATACCGATCAGGGGCGACACATACCTGCCGATGGCCACCCGGGTCAGCAGCTGCAGCAGCCAGGCGATCGTCAACCCCGGCTTCGAGGCCGGCCCGAGCGCGGGATGGGCCAGATCGTCCGCGCAGGGTCGCCAGCTGATCTACTCGGGCGGCTTCCCCTGGCCGGTGTATCCGCACGGCGGCTACTCGGCCGGCTGGCTGGGGCAGAGCAACAACGAGGTCTCGTCGCTGTCGCAGACCTTCAACCTGCCGGCGACGGCGTCCGCGGCGACCTTGAGCTACTGGTACTGGATTGACTCGGGCGAGAGCTCGTGCAGCTACGACATCGGCTGGGTCGAGCTGAACGGCGGGCTGCTGCGCCTGCACAGCCTGTGCACGGATGGGAATACGTACGGCTGGGTGCACGAGCTGGTCGATCTGACGCCCTACCTGGGAACGACCGCCACGCTGCGCTTCCGCGTCGACACCGACGGCAGCATCCCAAGCAACTTCTACGTGGACGACGTCTCGGTCAACGTCGCCTGCGGCAATTAGCCCGTGAGCGCTGCGGCCGCCGCGCCACAACCACGAACGATCTCCCCCGCTCCCCGCGAGGGAGCGGGGGTCGGGGGGTGTGGGGGATGGCACGACAAAGCGAGATGTCCGAATTAGAAAACGTGGGGTGATCTGGCAAGCGAACCGCTTCGGCTGAAAACACCGACACATGGAAGCCCCCGACAGGGGGGACGATCGAGAGGGCGCTCACTTCCAGATATTATCGTAGTTGCCCTTGATCAGCTTCCCTTCCGCGAACCGGCCCGGCGCGAGCGAGGAGATGTCGATCGTTTTAGCGGCGCCGTCCACGATCAGCTCGGCCATGCACAGGCCGACGGCCGGCGCGGTCTTGAAGCCGGTCCCGCTGTGGCCGCAGTCCAGGTAAAAGCCATCGGGCCCTGCCGCGCCCAGGATGGGGTGCTGGTCGGGCGTGATCCCGTCGTAGCCGCCATGCGCGCTCTGCAGGCCGCCGCGCTCCATGATCGGCACGCGCCGGCAGATGCGGTCGATCGCGCGCTCGACGAAGCCGGGCTTGGCGCGGTCGGTGTCGCCGTCAGGCGATTCGCCCAGCGGGTTGCCATCCTCCAGGCCCACCAGCGTCAGCTGGCCCTCCGGGCGAAAGTACAGCTCGTTCGGGAAATCGATCACGGTCGGGTGCGATGGCCCGATCTCGGCCGGCCGCACGACGAACATCGTGTCGTGCCGCCAGGTGTCGAAGGGCAGGTCCAGCCCGACCATGCTGTTGATCCGGCCGGCCCAGGCCCCCGCCGCGTTCACCACGACCGGCGCGAAGAACGCGCCCTGCGTGGTCTCCACGCCCGCCACCTTGCCGCCCAGCACGCTGATGCCGGTGACCGCGCAGCCCTGCGCCAGGCGGGCGCCCCGATCGCGCGCCGCCGCCATCAGCGCGCCCGCGGCGTCGCTCGGCATCGCGTAGCCGGACTCGGGCTCGTAGGCGGCGTGCTCGACATCAGCGATGGCGAACGAGGGCGCCAGCCGCCTGACATCGTCGGCCGTGATCACGAAGGCGGGGATGCCGATGCGCTGGTGCATGGCGACGTTGGCCCTGAGCGCCTGCGCCTGCTCCGCGCCGACGATCTGCAGAAAGCCCGTGCGCGTGAAGCCGCACTCGCCGCCGACCATCTCCCGCCAGCTGCGGTAGTACTTGAACGACTCCCACGCCAGGCGCGAGTCAACCTCGGTGTCGTAGTGCATGCGCACGAGTCCGCTGGAGCGCCCGGTGGCGCCCGCCGCGACAAACTGCCGCTCTATCACCGTCGCCCGCACGCCGCGCCGCGCCAGGTGAAAGGCCAGGCTCGCGCCCTGAACGCCGCCGCCGATGATAATGACATCTGCCGTGCTAGACATTGATTCACTGCTCCTTCGACAAGGGAACGCTTGTGTTGGCCGCATCCATATGCTATAGTAGCGTGAGCAGTGCTCGCCCCGCACCCTGCTTTTCAACCAAACTCTTAGAACACATGTGAGGTCACGATGCTCGGCGGATTCCTGTACGTCATGCTATGGGTCTCGCTCTGGCTCTTCCGGCATCTCTGGTGGAGATGGACCATCAGCGGGCAGAGCAATCTGGTGCCGCGCGGCCAGGGCGTGATCCTGGCGGTGAATCACCTGAGCTGGACCGACACCTACGTGCTGGGCGCATCGCTGCCGCTGTCGCTGAAGCCGACCTGGCTGGCCAAAGCCGAGCTGTTCGCCAACCCGATCGCCGGCCGGCTGCTGCGCGGAATCCAGGCCATCCCGGTCAATCGCGCGCGCCGCGACCTCAGCGCGCTCATCGCGGCCGAGGAGTACCTGAAGCAGGGCCGGGCGCTGATCATCTTCATCGAGGGGCACCGCAGCCCGACCGGCGGCCTCCAGGCCGGGCAGGCCGGGGCGGTGCGGCTGGCGCTGCGCACGGGCTGCCCGATCGTCCCGATCGCGCTGTGGGGCACCGAGGCCGGTCTGCGCGGCGCCTTCCTGCGCAAGCCCATCCGCGTGCATATTGGCGAGCCCTACCGCGTGGCGGCCGAGACTCCCAAGGTGCCCCAGCAGCGCATAAACGAGCTCACCGACGAGGTCATGCTCCGGCTGGCGGCGCTCCTGCCCGAGCGCTACCGCGGCGTGTACCGCGAGCGCATTGGGCAGGCGTAGCCGCATTCGTACAGCCACGAAGACTCAACGAAGATTAGATAACGGTATGGATTCTGTGCAGCGCCGCCGGCTATGTGTCAATCTGCGGGTGGCCCCGGCGCCAGGCGTGCTCGAGGCTGACGAAGCGGGCGGCAGCCAAGCTCGCCAGCCAGAACAGGCAGGCGCAGACGACGGCGGGGAGCACCCGCCCGAGGTAGATCCAGATCAGCGTCACGGCCCCGGCCGCGACGATCGCGCCGCCGAGCATCTGGCCGATCAGCGCCTGGGCCGACTCGTGCTCGGCCAGGTCGTGCGACCGGTACGCCGCGCGCACGTCGAGGATCAGGGCGATCAGCGCCAGCGCGGCGGCGGCTGCAAGCCCCGCGATCACGATCAGCACCAGGCTCGTTTGGGATAGCACCATCGATATCCTCCACAGGAATAGGTCATCGTCGGTGGCGATATTGTAGCACAACTGCAGGCCCCCCATGAGCTCCTCGACCGACACGCGAATCTTCCGCTACCAGATCGACGCTCTCGACCGGCTGGTGACCGTGAACAGCGCGTTCCTGGCTTTCGCGCAGGAGAACGCCGGGGCCAGCCTGTCCGAGCCCAGCCTGCTCGGTCGGCAGATCTGGGACTTTATCGGCGACGACGAGACCCGGCTGCTCTACCAGCTCATCCTCGGCCGCGTGCGCGGCGGCAGGGCGATGGTCGTGCAGCTGCGCTGCGACTCGCCCGCGGCGCGCCGCCGGATCGAGCTCCACATCGATCGGCTGGCGACCGGCTGGGTGCAGTTCACCAGCCAGATCGTCGAGCAGCACGAGCGCGACTACATGGCCCTGCTCGACGAATCGGTGCCGCGCACGCGCAGCGTGATCTCGATCTGCAGCTGGTGCAAGCGCGTCCAGGTGCCCGGGCGCGGCTGGTTCGAGGTCGAGGACGCGCTCGACCTGCTCAAGATCGTGGATGCGATCGACCTGCCGAGCCTGTCCAACGTAGTGTGCTACGACTGCCACCACGCGATTCTCGCCGCGCTGTAGCGGCCCACCTACCGCGCCCCCAAGGGCCTGTCTTTCACGAAGCGCCTCCGACTGTGCTGTTTTCCCTCACTCCCTTGCCCCATCCCTGGCATATGATCATATTCCCCGATGATAAAACTGTTATCCCTTATCCATATCTATTTCGCTGCTCCAAAGCGTTCGTAATTGTTGTATAACGCCCGCTAATCCTCCAGTCAACGCACTTCGATCACACTACATGGAGGGATGGCAATGCACACATCTACTCGGATCAGGTTGTCGCAGATCTTCATGCTCGGCGCTCTGCTGGTACTCCCGGCCTGCAGCCCGCCGCAGACGGCCAGCACGTTCGCAAATGGCACCCGGCCCAACGCGGCGAGCAGCGCCAAGCCGACCGCCGACAGCAGGCCCACCGGCGCCGCGACCGCAGCCGCCCCGGCGGCGGCGATCGAGACCAAGCCCAGCGCCACCGCCAGCGCCACAAGAACCCCGGCCAGCACCCCCAAGCCGACTGTCGGCGGCAGCCCCACCAGCACCGCGGCCGGCAGCGTCACCCCGACAGCGGCAAAGGGGGGCGTGCTGACAGCCGCCCGCACGCCCACCGCGACCGCTAGTAGCGCCCGGCCCGCCATCGTCAAGGTCAAGCTCGACACGTTCTCGATCAACCCTGCCATCACAACGATCAAAGCCGGCGCCATCACCTTCGACGTGATGAACGTCGCGAAGGGTGAGACTCATGAAATGGTGCTGATCAAGACCGACCTGGCCCCGGCCGATCTGCCGTACGCGCCGGATCTGGGTCGCCTTTCGGAGAACCAGCTCGATTCGCTCGGCGAAGTGGCCGATCTAAAGCCGGGCAAACGGGACACGCTCAGCGTGAACCTCAAGCCGGGCAAGTACATGCTGATCTGCAACATTCCAGGGCACTACAAGGCCGGCATGGTGACGCCGCTCGTCGTCACGCCGTGATCGCGCCGCTTGTGCGGGGGCTGCGCGCCCGGTGCCCCGGCGTGGGGTAGCCCACACTGTCTCCGGGGGGCGCGCCCCTGGACCCCAAAATCACCCCGTCTCTATTGCGAAGCTTGATGCACATGCCCGGCGGAATCCAGGCGCGGTGGGAGGCAACTGGCCTCGCAGGTATGGTGCTGGGCATGCGCCACCACTATCGGATATGCCACAGGCGTTCTTTGCCGGAGGGGGGCTGGGGGAACCCGCGCGGGTTCCCCCAGGCGGGGGGCCGGGGGCGCAGCGCCCCGGAAAAAAGGAAAGGCCCGCGGCACGCGCAGCAGGCGGGGGGCCGGGGGCGCAGCGCCTCGGAAAAAAGGAAAGGCCCGCGGCACGCGCAGCAGGCGGGGGGCCGGGGGCGCAGCGCCCCGGAAAAAAGGAAAGGCCCGCGGCACGCGCAGCAGGCGGGGGGCCGGGGGCGCAACGCCCCGGAAAAAAGGAAAGGCCCGCGGCACGCGCAGCAGGTGGGGGCCGGGGGCGCAGCACCCCGGAGCAAACCTGAAGGCCGACGGTCGGCCTGGAGCGGGGGGCCGGGGGCGCAGCGCCTCGGAAGACAGCTAGCGCAGCGCCCTGGAACATGGTATACTGAGCCAGCGGCATTATCAGCACATATGTTCTCGATCGATCTTCCCGGGCGCGTGCTACCCGATGCTCCGGCGCCACTGCGACCTGCCCCGGCACAGATCCGCCGCGCGCCGAACCGGTTCGAATCGCGTCGCTTGAGCGACTGAGTGGCGGAGCAGGCATGTACGCGCACGAGCTGTTCAACCCCCTTCGCGCACTGCTCACGCCCCGCCGCGCGGCGATCGTCGCGATCGTCTCGATCGTGGTCCTGCTGCGGGCCTTTTGGTCCACCCCGCCAACGGTGCAGTGGCGCGGCGGCTCGCTGCCGCCCAACCCCGAGCAGCCGGCGCCGGCCGACAACCCCGCGCCGGAGATCACCGGCGCGGCGCAGCCGGTCGCCCAGTTCGATATCGTCGTCGACGACGGGCTGTACCCCAGCGAGCGGGCCGCGCTCGCCGACGACCTGCAGCAGGCGCTGGCCTACGTCTCCCAGCGCTTCGGGAGCGGCCCCTCGGAGCGGTTCAAGGCCTCGGTCGTGCTCGAGCAGGGCTGCGGCCTGCACGGCATTGCCTACACCGACGCGCGGGCCGTCCAGGTCTTCACCTGCAACGATATCGACCGCGCGCGCGCGGTGGCGATCATGGCCCACGAGTTCGTCCACCAGCTCGAGCAGGATCGCTACGGCCCGGCGCACCTGAGCTCCGACACGATCCTGTCCGAGGGCGCGGCGACGTGGGGCGCCGGCCAATACTGGCTCGGCGGCCAGCCCGACTTCCGCAGCTACGTGCGCGAGCAGCGCAAGTCAGGCATGTTCTACCCGCTCGCGACCGACTACAACGGCCGCGGGATCGGCGCGATGAACGCGCTCTACTACGAGTGGGCCAGCTTCGTGGACTACCTGGTCACGACTTACGGGCGCGAGCAGTTCGACCGGGTGTATGTGACCGGCCACGGCTCGTTCGGCACCGCCGACTACGCGGGGGTCTACGGCAAGGGCCTGGACGTTCTGGAGCGCGAGTGGCAGGCCTGGCTCGACCAGTAAGAGACGCGACCGATGAGTCACCAGCTCAACCAGATCTCCCCGCACGTCTACTGGCTGACGCCCGACTCGACCACCGACCGGCCGATCCTGGGGGCGGTGAGCGGCGCGCACGGCAGCCTGATCGTCGATGCCGGCAACTCGCCCGCGCACGCCCGGCTGCTGCTGCGCGAGCTTGACGCGGCCGGCGCTGCGCCCCCGGCCTTCCTGATGCTCACGCACTGGCACTGGGATCACGTCTTCGGCACGGCCGCGCTGCCGATCCCGGCCCTCGCGCACGACGAGACCCGGCGGATCGTCGCGAAGATGGCGCGGCTCGACTGGAGCGACGAGGCGCTCGACCGGCGCGTGGACGAGGGGGTCGAGATCGCCTTCTGTCGCGATATGATCAAGGCCGAGCTGCCCGACCGCAGCGAGCTGACCATCCGGCCGCCCGAGATCGGCTTCAGCTCGCAGGTCGAGCTCGACCTCGGCGGCGTGACCTGCCGGATCGTGCACGTCGGCGGCGACCACGCGCACGACTCGAGCGTCGTCTACGTCCCCGAGGAGCGGATCGTGTTCCTGGGCGACTGCATCTACGACGACCTCTACCATGGGCCGCGGCGCGTGACGACCAACACCCTGCTGCCGCTGCTCGACCGGCTGCTCGGCTACGACGCCGCGTACTACCTCGCGGCGCACCACGCGCAGCCGCTGTCCAGGGCGCAGCTGGCCGACGAGGCGGCGCTGCTCGGCACGATCGGCCGCACGGTCGAGCAGGTCGGGCGGGATCGCGCCGCCATCCTCGCACGCCTGCCTGGCGCGCTCGGGGCCGACCTGACGGAGGAGCACGTCGAGATCGCCGACGCCTTCCTGGCCGGACTCGCGCTGCCGGTCGTGCAGAGCGTGATGTGATGCGGCCCGGCGCGGCCGAGCGGCAAGCGCCCGCACGCGGCTCGAGACGATATGCTATACTACCGCTGTCGAACACCTGTTCCTTCCAAGGGGTGAGCTATGCCGATACGTGTGCTCGATCCGACTGTCGCGGCGCAGATCGCCGCGGGCGAGGTGGTAGAGCGCCCCGCCTCGGTTGTCAAGGAGCTGGTTGAGAACGCCCTCGACGCGGGCGCGCGCCGCCTGACGATCGGCGTGCGCGGCGGCGGGATCGAGGAGCTGCTGATCCAGGACGACGGCGGCGGCATTCCGGCCGACGAGATCGAGATCGCCTTCCAGCGCCACGCCACCTCCAAGCTCACCAGCGCCGACGACCTGTGGGCGATCCATACGCTGGGCTTCCGCGGCGAGGCGCTGCCCTCGATCGCCTCCGTCGCGCAGGTGATCTGCACGAGTCGCACGGCCGACGCGTCGACCGGCGTGGAGCTGCGCGTCGCCGGCGGCGAGATCCAGGCGATCGCCCCGCGCGGCGGCGCGGTCGGCACGACCTTCACGATCCGCAATCTGTTCTACAATGTCCCGGTGCGGCGCG
The DNA here is from genome assembly GCA_016717335.1 of Candidatus Ribeiella danica. Lineage (GTDB taxonomy): Bacteria > Chloroflexota > Chloroflexia > Chloroflexales > Roseiflexaceae > Ribeiella > Ribeiella danica. Next base: position 105,271 of record JADKFS010000016.1, on the reverse strand, counting down.
AGTTCCTGAAGTCCCCGGCGGCCGAGGCGACCGCGATCGCGGCCGTGGTGACCCAGTACGCGCTGGCCTACCCGCAGGTCGCCTTTACGTTCATGCGCGATGGGAAGCGGATCTTCCAGACCAGCGGGCGCGGCCAGCTCGCCGACGTGGTGCTGGAGCTGTACGGCGTCGAGGTCGCGCGCCAGATGATCCCGCTCGACGCGCGCGCCGGCGAGGACCTGGGCGCGGTCCACGTGCGCGGCCTGGCCTCCGCGCCCACCGTCACGCGCAGCGGGCGCGACGGGATGCACCTCACGGTCAACGGGCGGGCTATCCAGGCGCGCGGGCAGATCAGCGCGATTGTCGAGGAGGCCTACCACACCCTGCTGATGAAGGGGCGCTTTCCGCTGGTGGTGCTGCACATCCAAGTGCACCCGGCGGCGGTCGACGTGAATGTGCACCCCACCAAGAGCGAGGTGAAGTTCCGCCAGCCGCAGCTGGTCGCGCGCACGCTCGGGCGCGCGGTGCGCGATGCCGTGCAGGGCGCCGCGGTGATTCAGCGCTGGGCCGATCCGGCCGGGCCGGAGGATGTCGCGCCGCCGGACGAGGCCGCCGCGCCGCCGCAGCCCGACGAGCCGGGCGCCCCCGACCTGGCCGAGCGCGCCGGCGCCCCGCTGGACGCGCCGGACGAGCGAGCCGATCGCGTCACGCCGCCGGCCGACCCCGCGCCGATCCAGGCCGCGCTGCTCGATCGCCCCCGCGGCGGCGACCGGCAGGCCGCCTACCCCTTCCCCGCGCCGCCTGCCGATCGCGGCTGGCCCCCGCGGCCCGGCGGGGCTGCGGCCGAGCGCACCAGCGACTCGGAGTCCGAGCGGCGGCTGGCCGCGCTGCAGGCGCTCGAACAGCGGCCGGCCCAGCTGCGCGTGCGCGAGGCGCCCGAGCCGCCGCCCGGCGACTCGGAGGCCGAGCCGCCGGCGATGCCGCCTGCGCCGGAGGTCCCTCCCGCCCACGCGCCCGCGCTGCCGCCGCTGCGCGCCCTGGCCCAGCTCGCGCAGACCTACCTGCTGACCGAGGGGCCGGGCGGGGCGCTGTACCTGATCGACCAGCACGCCGCGCACGAGCGGATCACCTACGAGCGGCTGCTGGCCCAGCGCGGCGCCGGAGTCATACAGTCGCAGGCGCTGCTGCTGCCACAGCAGGTCGCGCTGCCGCCGGGCGCGCAGCAGGCCCTGCTGGCCGCGCTGGACGAGCTGGTGGCCTGGGGCTTCGAGCTGGAGGAGTCCGACCGCGGCGTGCAGGTGCGCGCCGTGCCGGCCGGGCTGGCGGTGGAGCAGCTTGCGAACACGCTGGCCGATCTGGCCAGCCACCTGGGCGGCAGCGGCGGGCAGACGCCGGACGATCGGCTCGACGCGACGCTCGCGACGCTGGCGTGCCACACCTCGGTTCGCGCCGGCCAGACGCTCAGCCCGGTCGAGCAGCAGGCGCTGCTCGACCAGCTGGCCGGGTGCGAGGGCCCGCGCACCTGCCCGCACGGCCGGCCGACGCTGATCGTGCTGACCAAGGCGCAGCTCGAGCGGCAGTTTGGCCGGCTGGGCGCGTAGCAGCTTCCACAAGGAGGAGTCTATGGATCATATAGCAGAGTGGACCGACCATGTCATGGAGGCGGAGCAGCGCCTGGCCGAGGCCTACGACATCCTCGCCAGGCTGCAGGCCGAGCTGAAGGCGGCCGGCCGCAAGAAGGACATGCAGGCGATCGGCGAGGTGGTCGAGCGCCTGGCGCGCTACGGGCGCCTGTTCGAGGATATCCGCCAGAGCTGGACCGAGGTCGAGGATTAGGATTCCGGTCGTTCCTGTCGGGTTTGGGCTTCTGCGATCGGTTCTGTGGTTCCGCAGTTCCGTGGCCGCAGAACCGCAGAATCGCAGAACCAACGGGCGACAACCGGCACGCTTTTCTGGAAGTATGTTCACGTTAGTCCAGCCGCTTGCGGAAGCGCGTCGACGCCAGCACGATCAGCGCCACGCCGAACACCGCCAGCGCGATCACCTGCGGCAGCAGCGCCGACAGGCCGACGCCCTTGATGATGATCCCGCGCACGACCACCAGGAAGTGCGTCAGCGGGATGATGCGGCTGACCAGCTGCAGCGCCGGGGGCATCGCGGCGATCGGATAGATGAAGCCGGACACGAAGACCGACGGCAACAGCGTCAGAAACGAGAGCTGGAACGCCTCGTACTGCGTCTTCGAGATCGTCGAGATCAGCAGCCCGATCGCCAGCGTCGAGATCAGGAACAGGCCGGCGATCGCCAGCAGGAGCGCCAGGCTGCCCTTGATCGCGACGCCGAACCAGAGCGTGCCGACCAGCAGCACCTCGGCGACGACGACCAGCTCGACGACCGCGTAGGGCAGGATCTTGCCGAGGATCAGCTCGAACGGGCGGATCGGCGTGACGATCAGCTGCTCGATCGTGCTGCGCTCGCGCTCGCGCACGATCGCCGAGGAGGTCAGCAGCGTCGCCTGGAACTGCAGCACCAGGCCGATCAGCCCAGGGATCATGAAGACCTCGCTGGACATATCCGGGTTGTACCAGACGCGCGTGCGCACTTCCACCGGTGCGTCCAGCGCCGCCGCGCCGCGGCGGGCCAGCGCCTGCCGCTGCACGCCGCTGGCGAGCGCCTGGCCGATCAGCCGGGCCGACGAGAGCGCCGACGACGCGACCGAGGGGTCCGAGCCGTCCAGGACGAACTCCACCTGCGCCTGGCGACCGCCCGCCAGGTCGCCGGCATAGTCAGGCGGGATGATCAGCCCGGCGCGCACCTGGCCGGTGTCCATCAGCCGCGCCAGGCCCTGCTCCGAACCGACGTGCGCGTCGATCGCGAACTGGCCCGACGTGCGGAAGATCTCGACCAGCTGGCGGCTCTGGGGCGAGCGATCCTGGTCGTGGACCGCCAGCGGCACGTTGCGCACGTCGGTTGTGGCGGCGTACCCGAGCAGGATCAGCTGCACCAGCGGCGCGATGAAGGTGATCGCCAGCGAGCGCCGGTCGCGCAGGATATGCAGAAACTCTTTGACGATAATCGGCGGGATGGTCGATGGCATTGCAGTCGCTCCTTCCAGCAGCGCTCGTTCGCGCCGGGCCGAATCCGGCGGCCGCTCGACGCGGGCTCGCCGGCTTCAGCATAGTGCAGAAGCGCGCGCCTGGAAGTGGAGAGATCATCCCGCCCGGTAGACGTATCACTGCCTCCAGAGGTACAGCAGCAGGCTGTTGACCAGCACGGCCAGCACGAAGGCCGCCGCCAGGCCACGCTGCCCGCTCGCGGCCAGGCCGGCGGCGGCCAGCCCGAAGATCGCCAGCTGCAAGAGCAGCCATACCGGCGTGGACACCGGCACCGACGCTTTGGGCGCGACGAACATGCCCCAGATCACGGCGGCCAGCAGCGGGGAGATGATCGCCAGGGCGATCTTGACGACCAGGGACTGCCCGGCCTGGAAGCCCCAGTAGCCCAGCGCGGCCAGGGCGCACAGCTCGAGCAGGAAGCGCAGCGCCAGATTGGCGGATTTGATGATCAGCATGTGCTTGACTCCTCGTTCTAGTGCAGGGTTACGAACCTCCGTATGGGGTTTGGGCCGTCACCATTGGTTCTGCGGTTCTGTGGTTCTGCGGCTGTAGAGCTGCAGAACCGCGGAACCCACCGGTAAAGCCAGGAGCACTTTTCTGGAAAGCTGTACTAGTGGCCGCCGCCGCTGGCGCGCAGCCCGGCGACGTAGGCGCGCAGCAGCCGCATATAGCTCTCGTCGCGATCGAGCGCCATGCCGAACCCGCCGGCCAGCTCGATCGTCGCAAAACCGTGGGCGATGCTGCGCAGCCCGCGCACTGCGTGGATCGCTCCTTGCTCGTCCAGACCGTAGGGCGCCAGCACCGCCAGCACCACTTCGACGATCGACTGGCTCAGCTGCTGCCGATCCCGATCGCCGGGCGCGGGCGCGCGCACCGTGGCGGCGTATAGCCCCGGGTGCTCGACGACGTAGCTGCGGTAGGCCTGGGCCACCGCGATCACGGCTGTGTCTTCGGCCTTGCCGATCGCCGCGTGGCCCATACGCTCCAGCAGCCCGCGCAGACCAAGCAGCGCCAGTTCGTGCCGTAGGCCCGCTAGCCCGTCGACGTGGTTGTAGAGCGAGGGCAGCCGCACGCCCAGCCGCGCCGCCACCTGCGCCAGCGCAAGCTGGTCGAGCCCGTGCGCGTCGGCCAGCTCGGCCGCCGTCGCCACGACCTGGGCGCGGTCGATCCCGACGCTACGTGCCATGCGCTTGTAGCTCCCCGAGCTCGCGCGCGGCGGCGGCGATCGCCCGGTCCATCGCGGCCAGCGGCTGCTCGAGCACCTCGCCGTGGCCGACCGCCAGCCGCGAGGGCTCCAGCGCGCGGAGGCGCCGCGCGCTCGCCAGCGCCAGCGGGCGGTTCCAGGTGGCCATGGCCGGGAAGGGGAACATCCAGCGCACGCTGCCCGACACCGCCAGGCCCGCGCGGGTCTGGAAGGCGTCGCCGGCGACCAGGGTGCCGTCGCGCGGGTCGAACAGCGCGACCTGGCCGGGCGTGTGGCCGGGCGCGGCTACTACCTGCAGCGAGCCGACCCGGTCGCCGTCGCGCAGCAGCCGGTCGGGCCGGGCCGCGATCGCCTGGTAGGCGCCGCGCAGCTTCGTCTGCGGCTCGTCGGGGTCGAGGCTCATGTCGCCGGCTAGGAAGCGCGTGTCGCGCGCGGAGACCAGCAGCTCGGCCGCGGGCAGCAGCTGGCGCAGCGCGTCGATCGAGCCGATGTGATCGCCGTGCGCGTGTGTCAGAACCATCCGCCGGATCGGCATGGCGAGCTGGCGCGCGGCGTCGAGAATGGCTGGGGCGCTGCCCGGGATGCTGGCGTCGATCAGCGTCAGGCCGTCGCCCTCGCGCACCAGGTAGCAGTTGACCGGGAAGACGCGCGGGAAGCGGGTGAGCTGAACCATATAGCTGCCGTGATTGGTTATTCGCATCGCTGGCCTCTCTTCTGAATGGAGCGGCCGGCGCTCGTCGCCGGGCCGTTTCCGCTCTCGCTGACTAATATGATTAGATTATAGACTAATGATATTAGTTTGTCAAGAGGGTTTTTCGCTATCGTAGGAGCGAATGATGATTCGCAAGCGTCGGCCGCAGCGGCAGACCGCTGCTCCCGATCCCCAGCGCGCGCAGCCGCCGGCGACCAACCCGCGGCTCGCGGCGGCCATTCTCGAGATCGTCGACACGCAGCTGCGCGACGGGGCGCCGCCGGAGAGCCGGCAGACCTTCGACCGCCTGGTGGACGCGGGCTACAGCCCCGAGGGCGCCCGCCAGCTGCTGGCGCACGTGGTCGTGAGCGAGATCTTTACGGTTATGGCGCGCGGCGAGGTCTACGACGAGGCGCGCTTTATCGCCGCGCTCCACCGGCTGCCCGCGCTACCGGATGAGGCGCAGGATCGATAGATCGCCGGCAGCCGCCCGGCGCGTCGATCCGCTGCGGTAGCCTGTAGCAAGGATGCACTCATGGCCGATCAGCCGATTGTAACTGAAGATCAGGTCTGGGACGCGCTGCGCGAGGTGCCGGACCCCGAGATCCCGACCGTCAGCGTGGTCGACCTGGGGGTGATCCTGCGGGTCGAGCTGGACCAGGCCGCCGGCCACGCGCGCGTGCTGCTGATGCCGACCTTCACCGGCTGCCCGGCGATCGAGATCATGCGCGAGCTGATCCGCGAGCGGATCGGACTGCTTGGCCTGCGGGCTCAGGTTGACGTAACGCGCGAGGAGCGCTGGAGCAGCGACCGGATCAGCGCGGCGGGCCGGCGCGGGCTGACGCAGGCCGGCATCGCGCCGCCCGGGCCGGTGGAGCACAGCACGATCATCCCGCTGATCGAGCCGGCGCAGTGCCCGCACTGCGGCTCGCGCCGCACCACGCTGGAATCGGCCTTCGGCCCGACGCTCTGCCGCGCGATCGCCCACTGCCGCGAGTGCCGGCAGTCGTTCGAGCAGTTCAAGCCACTGTGAGCGGGAGGAGTGGGGCGTGGACGTCGACGGAACGCTAGCCGAGCTGCTCGATCGCTGGTATGGCGCGGGTGCGATTGTCCTGCGGCCGCTGCGCTGCGCCGGCGACCGCTGCGTCTGCAAGGTCGAGCGCGCCGACGGACCGGCCTGGGTGCTGCGCGCGTTTCGCTGGGAGTCGGCCGCGGCGAACAATCGCGCGCAGGCGGCCGCGCTGCTGTTCCTGGAGCGCGCCGGCTTTCCGGCCAGCCGGCTGGTGCGCGCCCGCGGCGGCGGCGCCGTCGTCGAGCACGCGGGCTGGCAGGCGATCGTGACGACCTTTGTCGAGGGGTGCGAGGCCGACTTTTCGGAGGGCGACCTGCTTGCGCTTGGCGCGGCGCTCGGCCGCCTGCACCGGCTGGATGTCTCGGCGGCCCGGCGCTGCGACCCGCCGGTCGAACCGTCGGAGTGGCGCGCCGGTGGCGCGGCGATCGATCTGCTCGGCCGGCTGCGCTCCGCCGCCGGGCGGGTGCCGATCGAGCTGCGGACGCATCACGCCGACGCCATGCGCGCGCTCGAGCGTGCCGAGCCCCGATCGGGCCTGCCGGACGCGCTGATCCACACCGACTGCTTCCCCGGCAACGCGTTCTGGGTCGCTCGGGACACGCTGGCGCTGAGCGACTGGGACGGCGCCGGGATCGGGCCGGCGATCATCGACCTGGCCACGACGCTGATCAGCTGCGACAAGGGCCTCGACTGGGAGCCGCGCCTGCACCCCAGCGCCGCGCGGGTCGCGGCGGTCGTCGAGGGTTACCGCGGCGAGCGGGCACTTTCTCCACGCGAGCTGGCGGCGCTACCTGACGCGCTGCGCTACGCGCCGGCCGTTCGCGGGGCCTGGTGCCTGGCGGAAACGATCGACGGCAGCGATATGCTGGTGCACTGGCGTCGCTGGTGGGCACGCTACCAGGTGGCCGAGGAGGTCGCCGAGATGGCGCTGCGGCACCTCGCGTAGTAGAAGGAGGAGCCCCATGATCAAGCTCGTCTGTCTGTACGGCCAACCTGCCGACAAGGAGGCGTTCGACCGGCACTATGCCGAGGTGCACGCGCCGCTGGTTCGCCAGGTGCCCGGCCTGGCCAGGCTCGAAGTCGCGCGCGTGACCGGCGCGCCGCGCGGCGAGTCGCCCTACTACCTGATCGCAGAGCTGTACTGGGAGGATGCCGAGACCATGAACCAGAGCATGGCCAGCCAGGAGATGCGCGCGGTCGGCAAGGACGCGCGCGCGTTCGCCGGAGACATCTTGACGATGCACGTCGCCGAGGTCCAGCCGTGACAAGGTGAGCTAGTGGGTCCCGTGCCGCCGTTGCACGTTGGCAGGTTGAACGTTCCAAATCACCTGGTCACCTGGTCACCTGGTCACCTTGTCTTTTAAATCACAGCGGAGGTATCCAATGTCGTCGGAGGCATACAATGTCGTATGATCTCGATTTCCCAGCGGCGCAGCCGGCCGAGTCGTTCGGCTTCAAGCACATCCTCTACACGAAAGGCGGCGGTCGCGCGACGGTGACGATCAACCGGCCGGAGGTGTACAACTGCTTCAACTTCCGCACGCTGCGCGAGCTGGCGCGGGCCTTCGAGGACGCCAGCTGGGACGATCAGGTCGGCGTGGTGGTGCTGACGGGCGCCGGCGAGAAGGCCTTCTGCACGGGGGCCGACCTGGACGAGCAGCAGCAGTTCCTGGAGCGCCCGCAGGACTACTGGAAGTGGATGGGCGCGTTCATCGACGCGCACGACCGGCTGCGCAACATCGGCAAGCCGACGATCGCGCGCCTGAACGGCATGACTGTGGGCGGCGGCAACGAGTTCAACATCGCCTGCGACCTGGCGATCGCCGCCGATCACGTCGTCATCCGCCAGGTCGGCGCGGCGCGCGGCAGCGTGCCGGCCGGCGGCGCGACCCAGTGGCTGCCGATCGTGGTCGGCGACCGGCGCGCGCGCGAGATCCTGTGGCTGTGCGAGCCGATCCCGGCCCAGCAGGCGCTCGACTGGGGCCTGGTCAACCAGGTCGTGCCCGCCGCCCAGCTCGACGCGGCGGTCGAGGCGATGGCGGCCAAGCTGCTGGAGCGTATGCCCGACATCCTGCGCTACGCCAGGCAGCAGACCAACTTCTGGAAAGACCTGGCCTGGAACGGCACGATCGGCCACGCGCGCGACTGGCTGGCCATCCACTCCGACTCCGACGAGGTCCGCGAGGGGCTGGATGCGTTTCACGGCAAGCGGCCGGTCGACTATCGGCGCCTGCGCGGGCGGCGCCGCGAGTGAAGGGCGAAGGGAGAAGGCGATATGACCGAAGACATATGCGTGCTGCACGAGATCGCCGACGGCATCGCCACGATCACGCTCAACCGGCCGCAGGCCTACAACGCCTTCACGGAGCGGATGCACGCGCAGCTGATGGATGCGCTGCGCGAGGCCGAGCGCGACGAGGCGGCCCGCTGCATCGTGCTGACCGGCGCCGGCCGGGCGTTCTGCAGCGGCCAGGATCTCAAGGACCTGGCGCCGGGCGAGTCGTTTGGCCGGCTGGTGCGCGAGCGGTATAATCCGCTGGTGCTGCGGCTGCGCGCCATCCCCAAGCCGATCGTCGCGGCGGTGAACGGCGTGGCGGCCGGCGCGGGCATGAGTCTGGCGCTGGCGTGCGATTTCCGAGTGGCGGTGGAGACGGCGCGCTTCGTGGCGGCCTTCGCGAACGTCGGGCTGGTGCCCGACAGCGGCATGAGCTACTTTCTGCCGCGGCTGATCGGGCCGGCGCGCGCGCTGGAGCTGTGCATGCTCGGCGGCACGCTCGACGCCGCGACCGCCCACGCCTACGGGATGCTCAGCGCGGTCGCCAGCGCCAAGGCATTCCCGGCCGTGGTGCGGCAGCTGGCCGAGCGGCTGGCGAACGGCCCGGCCACCGCGCTCGGCCTGATCAAGCGCGGCTTCGACCTGTCGCCAGGCACGACGCTCCAGCAGGCGCTCGACGGCGAGGCCCAGGCGCAGGAGCTGGCCGGCCGCAGCGACGAGTATGCCGAGGGGCTCGCCGCCTTTCGCGAGAAGCGCCAGCCGAGGTTTCGTTGAGCGCTGCCTGCTGATGCGACAAAATGGGGGTGTGGGAGAGGCTTGGCCTCTCCCACACCCCCACCTCGGGAGACCCCGAGCCTCCCGAGCGGACCAGCCAAGGCCAGCCCTTAGCTGAAGCCGCTGTTGATCGAGCTGAACATGTTGCTGACGCTGCTGCCCATGACTGTAAGAATGACGACGACGACCACCATAATAAGGACGAGAATTGCACCGTACTCGACGAGCCCCTGCCCATCTTCCACCTCTAGCCATCCGCGTAGCATGGGAAACCATCCTTACGAATGAACAATTGCAACAGGGGCATGCTAGCCCACCCAGGTGAGCAGTGCGTGAAATTCCGATGTTTACAATTAACGAATCGCTCATAACGGTGTTTTTACTATTGCAGGTAAGACATGGTTCGCAAGAACCATGTCCGAGCGGAGCGATAAGGTGACATCAGTACAGGCTGCGACGGTCGCGGTGCTGGGCTGCGGCACGATGGGCGCCGGCATCGCCCAGGCCGCGCTGGCGGCCGGCTACGCGGTGACGCTCTATGACGTGAGCGCGGCCGCGCTCGATCGGGCGCGCGAGCGGATCGGCGCGGGCCTGGGCAAGCAGGGCCAGCCCGACGCGGCGGGGCGCCTGCAGCCCACGACCGACCTGGCGCGGATCGCCGGCGCGGCGCTGGTGGTCGAGGCCGCGCCCGAGCAGCTCGACCTCAAGCGCGACCTGCTCGCCCGCGCCGGCGCGATCTGCCCGGCGCCCAGTGTGCTGGCCAGCAACACCAGCTCGCTGCCGATCGCGGCGCTCGCCGCGGCCTGTCCCGACCCGCGGCGGGTGGCCGGGCTGCACTTCTTCAACCCGGTCCATCGCATGGCGCTGGTCGAGGTTGTGCGCGCGCTCGCCACCGACGACGCCACGGTCGACACGCTCCGCGGGTTCGCGGCCCGGCTGGGCAAGACGGCGGTGCTGGCGCGCGACACGCCCGGCTTCGTCGTGAACCGGGTCGCGCGGCCGTACTACGGCGAGGCGCTGCGGCTGCTCGGCGAGGGCGCGGCCACGATCGAGGCGATCGATCGGGCGCTGGAGCGGGCCGGCGGCTTCCCGCTCGGGCCGTTCGCGCTGATGGACCTGATCGGCGTCGACGTCAACTTCGCGGTCACGCGCTCGATCTACGAGCAGTCGTTCGGCGAGCCGCGCTACCGCCCGCACCAGATCCAGCAGCAGATGACGCAGGCCGGACGGCTGGGGCGGAAGACTGGGCGCGGCTTCTACGACTATAGCAGTCAGCAGTCAGCAGTCAGCGGCCGGCGCTCAGGCTCCGAACTGCCAGCTGCCGACCGCCGACTGCTGGCTGGTTCCGTGTTGATCGGCCAGGGCAGCTGGGCGCCCGGCATCGCCGAGCTGTGCGCGGCGGCCGGGCTGGCGATCGCAGAGGAGCTGCCCTACGGCCAGGGCGGCGGCGACGTGCGGGCGGCCTTCGTCACGGCCGGGCGCGGCGAGGGCGCGGTCGACCAGGCGATGATCCTCGACCGCCAGCTGCCCGCCGAGACGCCGATCTTCGCGCAGTGCGCCGACACGGCCGCCTGCGACCTGGCCGCGCTGCTGCACAGCCCCGAGCGGCTGGTCGGCTTCGACGGGTTGTTCATGGGCGGCGCGGTCACGCTGGTCGCCACGCCGGTGCTGGCCGAGCCGGTGCGCGCCGCCGCCGACGCGCTGGTGCGCGCGGCCGGGCGCGAGCCAATCTGGATCGCCGACGCGCCGGCGCTGATCGTGCCGCGGGTCGTGGCGATGCTGGCGAACGAGGCGGCCTTCGCGCTCGACGAGGGCGTGGCCGACCGGGAGACGCTCGACCTGGCGATGCGGCTGGGCGCGAACCACCCGTCCGGGCCGCTCGATCGCGGCGCGGCGCTCGGCTACGATCGCGTGGTCGCGCTGCTCGACCACCTGCGCGCCGAGTACGGCGAGGAGCGCTACCGCGCCGCGCCAGCGCTGCGCCGCGCCGCGCGAGTCGGGCGCATGTGAGAGACGCTTCGCACTCTTTGGAATCCGCCCCTCACCCACTCCCCCTCTCCCGTAAGAGGGGGGGCCAGGGGGAGGGGCGTGCCTCGGTTGAAGGCGAAGCCGAAGGAGCATTTCATGCCGAACGCAGTGATCACCCACGCGCTGCGCACGCCGATCGGCCGCTACGGCGGCGCGCTCGCGGGCGTGCGGCCCGACGACCTGGCCGCGGCGGCGATCCGCGCCTTGGTCGAGCGCAGCGCGATCGACCCGCGCGAGATCGAGGACGTGATCCTCGGCTGCGCCAACCAGGCCGGCGAGGACAACCGCAACGTCGCGCGTATGGCGGCGCTGCTAGCCGGCCTGCCGGTCGAGGTCGCCGGCCAGACGGTCAACCGCCTGTGCGGCAGCGGGCTGCAGGCGGTCGCCAGCGCGGCCCACGCCATCCTGGCGGGCGAGGGCGAGGTGTTCGTGGCGGGCGGCGTCGAGAGCATGAGCCGCGCGCCGCTGGTGATGGCCAAGCCCGAGGCCGCCTGGCCGCGCGGCAACGTGACGATGTACGACACGACGCTGGGCTGGCGCTTCACCAACCCGGCGCTGGCGGAGGCCCACCGCCCCTACAGCATGGGCGAGACGGCCGAGAACGTCGCCGAGCGCTACGGCGTCTCGCGCGCGGACCAGGACGCCTTCGCGCTGGAGAGCCAGCGCCGCTACGCGGCCGCGGCCGCGGCCGGGCGCTTCGCCGACGAGATCGTGCCGGTGACGCTCCCGCCCGCGCGCAAGGGCCAGCCGCCGCAGGTCGTCGCGTCCGACGAGCACCCGCGCCCCGAGACGAGCGCCGAGGGGCTGGCCAGGCTGCGGCCGGCGTTCGGCGGTCGCGAGCGCGAACGCCCGGCCGGCTGCCCGCCCTCCGACGGCAGCGTGACGGCCGGCAACGCCAGCGGGATCAACGACGGCGCGGCGGCGCTGCTGGTGATGAGCGACGCGCGCGCGGCGGCGCTGGGCCTGCGCCCGCTCGCGCGCGTGGTCGCCACCGCGGTCGCCGGGCTCGACCCGGCGTTCATGGGCATGGGGCCGGTGCCGGCGACCCGCAAGGCGCTGGCGCGCGCGGGGCTGGGCGTGCGCGAGATCGACCTGGTCGAGATCAACGAGGCCTTCGCCGCGCAGTCGCTGGCGTGCGTGCGCGAGCTGGAGCTGGACCCGGCGCGGGTCAACGTCAATGGCGGCGCGATCGCGCTCGGCCACCCGCTCGGCGCCAGCGGCGCGCGCCTGCTGACCACGCTGGCCCACGAGTTGCGGCGACGCGGTCGGCGCTACGGCCTGGCGACCATGTGCATCGGCGTCGGCCAAGGCATCGCCATGGTGATCGAGTCGCCCGGGCTGTAGGGCGATCGAAACCCCCTCCCCGGCCTTGCCCGCGCCGCCAGGTGGCGCAGGATCGAAACCGCGCCCTTACCCGCGCCGCCAGGTGGCGCAGGATCGAAACCGGCCGGCGCAGCGGGTTCGGCGAAGCCGAACCCGCTGCGCCGGCCGAAAAATACCCCTCTCTCCCGCGCACGGGAGAGAGGGGCAGGGGGGTGAGGGCCGCCACATCCCTTCAGGGTGGCCCGATCAGCCGCTCCACCAGGCCCAGCACGTCGTCCAGGCCGAACGGCTTGGCGAGAAACCCCTGGTAGCGCACATCCGCGCCGATCTGCCCTGTGCCCACCGCGCTCATCAGCACGAGCGGGATGGTCTGGTGCGATGGGCTGGATCGCATCGCGCGCGTGAGGTCCTGCCCGTCGAGGATCGGCATCATCAGGTCGGAGATCACCAGGTCGACCGGTGTCGACGCGAGCTGGGCCAGCGCGGAGCGGCCATTCGCCGCGGCGATGACCCGGTAGCCCTCGCCCTCGAGCAGCGCGCGCAGCATCTCGGCTATCGCCTGCTCGTCGTCGACAACCAGGACCGTCTTCATGGCTGCTTTCGTCCTCTGCTGCGAGAAGATCGTCTTCCAGACGGTCTCGGTCCGGCGTCAGCTGCCAGAGGGTGGGCGATTCCGGTCAGGATGGCCTCGGCGCTCTCGAATGTAGCAGCAACATCAATGCCGCTGTCGCTGATCGTGAACTCGCGGATCGCGTGGTCGTGCGGGCTCTCGCGCGATTCGAGGATCGAGATCAGCCGGTAGAGCTGCGAGCGCAGCTCGAAGTAGCGCAGGTAAATGATGTTGTCGACCAGCTCGGACACGCCGGTCGCCGGCACCTCGATCGTCGGGCTAAACAGCGCGCGCGTCTCGAAGGTGAAGATCGTCGTGACGTCGAGCGCGCGCAGCTCGTTGGCGAGCGCGTTCATAAGCTTGCTCGTGCGCTCGGGGTAGATCGCCACCTGCTGAAAGGCGTTGAAGCCGTCGATGAACAGCCGGCGCACCTGCCTGCGTCGCACGGCAGCGAGCAGCCGCTCAGCCAGCGCGTCGATCAGGCCCTCGAGCGGCGGCTGCCAGATCAGCTCGAGCGCGCCGCGCGCGACCTTGCCGCTGAAATCGAAGCCGAGCAGGTCGCCGCGCGCGATCGCGCGCGACGGCGTCTCGTAGAAGCCGAACAGCAGCCCGGGCTCGCCGCGGTCCGCCCCGGCGGATAGAAAGTGCAGCCCGAGCAGCGTCTTCCCGCTGCCGGACGGCCCAAGCGCCATTGTGACCGAGTCCGACAGCATGCCGCCGCCGAACATCTCGTCGAGCCGCGCGATGCCGAAGGAGAGCCGGCTGCGTTGGCTCGGCGCCGGGCCCGACGGGGTCGCGAGCAGCGCCTCCACGCGCGGGTACACGGCGATGCCCGCGCCGGTGATCTCGAATGCGTGCCGGCCGCGCAGGTAGCCGCTGCCGCGAAACTTGCGCACGTTGATCTCGCGCACCGCGCGCTGCCCGACCAGGCGATCGCTCAGCTCGATCAGGCCGTCGACCATCGTGTGCTCGGGGTGCGCGGCTGCGTCGTCGTTCGGCGCGAGCAGGAAGGTCGTGCAGGCGCAGGCCTCGGCGAAGACGTTCAGCTCGTGGATGAACCGCTTGAAGTCCGACACTGGCAGCCCGATCGCAGCGACCGCCGCGAGCCCATCCAGCACCAGCACGGCCGGCTGCTGGTCGTGGATGATGTGGCGCAGCAGCTCGAGCAGCCCATCCAGCCCGCCCTGCTCGAGCGCCTGGTAGGCGCTGAAGTAGAACAGCGTGTGGGCGATCGGCTCGATGGTGAAGAAGTCGAGCGAGCGCAGGTGGCCGAGCATGCGCGCGTGTGTCTCGGCCAGGAGCGTGACGTACACCGCGCGGCCGCCGCCGGCCGCGACGCCGAAGCAGATCTGATTGCCGAGGATCGTCTTGCCCCCGCCGGGATCGCCCATGATAATGTAGATGCCGCCGCGCAGGAACCCGCCCTGCAGGATTGCGTCGAGGCCCGGCACCCCGCTTGGTATCCGGTCGAGCGCGAGCGGCTGATGGCTCATGTCATTCATCGCTAGCTCCCTCTGCCGCGCGGGCGAGCCTCGTGAGGCGCACCCGCAGCGTCTTGACCTCGAAGGGCCGCACCTGGAAGCGCAGCTCGTCGCCGGCAATCTCGACCGGCCCGATCTCGCGCTCCAGCAGATCGACCTCGGCCGCCCCGGCGATCGGCAGGCCGAAGCGCAGGCTGGCCGGGCCGCGCTGGTTGTGGGCCTCGTACAGCCGCACGATCAGCCCGTCGCCGTCGTCGGCGACCTTGACCGTCTCGACCACGACGTGGTCGGTGGGTGTAGATAGAAATGATCGGTTTGAACGTTCGAACGTTTGAACGTTCGAACGTTCAACGGTGCGGAGCGGCGCGTTCAGCTCGTACGCCCGCCTGACAACCTGGCCCTCGCGCCAGTCGCCCTCGTGCGGCAGCAGGCTGTAGGTGAAGCGGTGCATGCCCCGGTCGGCCTCCGGGTCGGGCCAGGCGCCGGCCTTGAGCAGCGACAGGCCCAGCACGTTGTCGCGCAGGCTGTGGCCGTACTTGCCGTCGTTCAGCAGCGCGACGCCGTAGCCGCCCTCGCTCAGGTCGACCCAGCGCTGCGCGCAGACCTCGAAGCGCGCCCAGTCCCAGCTGGTATTGCGGTGGGTCGGCCGCTCGACCGCGCCGAACTGGATCTCGCAGGTCGCGCGCGCGGCGTTGAGGTTCAGCGGGAACAGCGCCCGCAGCAGCATCTGGCGCTCCTGCCAGTCGACCTCGGTGGCGAAGTCGATCCGCCGCGAGCCGCGCCACAGGCAGATCCGCTGCCGGATGGTGCTGCGGCCCACCTTGCGCACGATCTCGATCGCCGCCCGCAGCGGGCCCGCCTCCACGACGCGCATGCTCTCGACGTCGCGGGCCGGGTAGGGCTTCTCCTCGTAGAAGGCGTCGACGTCCCAGGCATCCCAGCTCAGCGGCCGGTCCTCGTAGAGCACCAGCTGGTTGCCGGTCGCGCCCGGCGCGATCAGCTCGCGTCCGTGGCGCAGGTCGTACAGCGAGGCGATCTCGCCGGCGTCGTCCAGCTCCAGCCGCAGCTCGCCGCTCTGAAGCGCTGAACGCTGAACGCTGAGCGCTGAGCGTGAGGCTTGGGGCTTGGGGCTTGGAGCTTGCGCGCGCCCACCAGCCCCAAGTCCCAAGTCCCAAGTCCCTAAGTCGGCATAGCCATACGCCGGCAGCTCGACCTCGACCAGCAGCGCGCGCTCGCCCGACAGCGTCTCGACTAGCTGCGCGCCCGCGGGGGCCTCGGCCAGATCGTGCGCCGCCGGGATCGCCACGCACTCCTGTCTTTCCCATGGCAGGCTGTTGAACACGACCAACGACGAAGGACGAGCGACCAAATCGCCGTCGTGAGAATCATTGGTCATTGGCCGCTGGCCGCTGGTCAAAATCCCGGCAATCGCCGCGTCGCGTACCTCCCGCCCGATCCGCGTCACCTCGGCGTAGTCGCGCGCGCTGTCGGCGTAGACCTGCGGGATACTGCTGCCCGGCAGGATGTCGTGGAACTGGTTGAGCAGGATCAGCTTCCAGCCGGCGTCCAGCTCGGCCTGGCGGCTCAGATCGCCCAGTGTGACGGCCCAGGCGTTCAGCCACTCGGCCTCGCGGTAGAGCAGCTCGGCGGCGCGGTTGGCCTGCTTGGTGCGCGACTGGCTGGTGTAGGTGCCGCGGTGGTACTCCAGGTACAGCTCGCCGGCCCAGGTCGGCAGGCGCGGGTCGTCCCACACCCGCTCGTACAGCCGCTCGAAGAACTGGTCGACCCGCCCGTGGCGCACCTGCGGGAAGCCCGGCAGGCCGGACAGCGCCCGCGCCGTCTCGAGCATCTCCTCGGTCGGCCCGCCGCCGCCGTCGCCATGCCCGAAGATGTACAGCAGCTCGTCGTTGATCGGCTTCTGGCGATAGTGGTTCCAGCTGCCGAACAGCTCGCCGGCGGTCATCTGGCCGACGTAGGTGTAGGTCTGCGCGTCGGCCGGGTGCCGCACCGGCTGGTCGGTCGTAGTGACGAAGTGCGTCAGCACCTCGCTCCCGTCGATCCCGCGCCAGCGGAAGGTGTCGGCCGGCATGCGGTTGAACTGGCTCCAGCTGATCTTGGTGGTCATGAAGCAGCTGATCCCGCAGCCGCGCATCAGCTGCGGCAGCGCCGCGCTGTAGCCGAACACGTCGGGCAGCCAGACGACGTGGTTGAGCGCGCCGAACTCCTCGGCGAAGAAGCGCGCGCCGTGGGACAGCTGGCGCACCAGCGACTCGCCGCTCGGGATATTGCAGTCGGTCTCCAGCCACATCAGGCCGACTGGCTCGAAGCGCCCCTCGGCCGCGCGCAGCTTGAGCCGCTCGTACAGCTCGGGCACGTCGGCCTGCAAAAAGGCGTAGGTCTGCGGCTGCGACATGCTGAAGTGGTACTCGGGGTAGCGCTCCATCAGGTGCAGCGCGCTGGCGACCGTGTGGGCGACCTTCTGGCGCGTGCGCCAGACCGGCCAGAGCCAGCCGACGTCGAGGTGGGCGTGGCCGGTGGCCACGATGGTCGGGACCAAGGACGAAGGACGAAGGACCAAAGATTCGTCAACACGTTGGTCGTTGGTCGTTGGTCGTTGGTCGTTAATCAACAGGTCGAGCGCATCGCAGGAGGATTCGGCAAATCGCGCGCTGCCCCAGCCTTCGCGCAGGTCGAGCGCATTGTAGGCCCGGTCGAGGCGAGAGATCAGATCGTGGCGCGCCAGGTCGCTGTCGCGGTAAGTCTCGGCGGCCTGCAGCAGCGCGCGCATGGTCGCGCCGAGCCGGAAGATCGCCTGGTCGCGCAGCTGCAGCGTCAGCCCGCCGAAGGGCTGGGGCGAGGGCACCAGGCAGCGGATCAGCAGCTCGTGCGGGCCGTCGTGCGCCTCGGGCGGCAGCAGGATCGCGCGGTGGAACTCGTCGAGCCCGGCCAGCACGCACCCGTCCAGGTAGGCGATCGACTCGACGCTATTGCCGCTGCGGCCCTCCCAGTCCATCGCCAGCAGCGCCTGGCCGCCGCGCCAGCCCTCGGGCACGCGGATCGTGGCGCGCAGCCAGTGGCTGCTGCCGCCCGAGGCCGGGTACTGCCAGATCAGCATCTGCGGCGTCTCGTTCGGGTCGGCGCCGTGCGGCACGCCCCAGCGCTCGCCGGAGCGGATGGGCGCCCAGCCGGGGTGATCGGCGGCGGGCGGCGGAGCCATCGCGGTATCGGCGGCCGGGCCGGGCACGGCGTAGGTCTGCAGCTCGTCGAGCGGCAGGCTGACGCGGACGGCAGCGGCGATGATCTGCGGCACGCGGGCCTTGAGCTTCTCAAGGGTCAGGAGCATGAGACTTCTCTCCTTCAGTGCAGGGCCTGGAGTGGGAACATCATAGCATAGGATGGCGGTGGTGTCCCAGCTTGCGGGAGCTGCGCGCCCCCGTGCACCCGCTGGCGGGGCTTCGCCCCTGGACCCCAAAAGAATGCCGTCTCGTTTGCGATGCTTGGCGCGCATGCCTGGCTGAATCCACACGCGGCGGGTGGCAACCCGCTTCTTCGGGGGGCTGCGCGCCCCCCGTGCCCCCGCGGGCGGGGGTGGGCCGCCACCCCCGCCGCCCCCCGGCCGGGGCGTTGCCCCTGGACCCCAAAAGAATGCCGTCTCGTTTGCGATGCTTGGCGCGCATGCCTGGCTGAATTCAGGCAGGGTGAGACATGAACCGGCCGTGCCCGAAATGGTATGAGGCATGGGCCACAATCGATCGAGCTGAGACGAGATTATTTGCCGGAGGGGGGCTGGGGGAACCGGCGCGGGTTCCCCGGGTACCCGCTGGGTGCCGAGGGGCCGGGGGCGCAGCGCCCCGGAAAGAAGGACGGCCCAACACGGGCGCAGTAGGCGGGGGGCCGGGGGCGCAGCGCCCCGGAAGCCGCTAGCGGAAACGATTATGGTATACTACCCCGTCGAAAACCAGATCAAGGAGCTACCCTATGTCCCGTCAGCGCGTCGTCGTCATCACCGCCGGCATCATGCTCAGCCTGTTTATGGCCTCTATGGAGGGGACCGTCGTCGCGACCGCGATGCCGACGATCGTCAGCCAGCTCGGCGGGCTGGAGAACTACAGCTGGGTGTTCTCTGTCTACATGCTCGCCTCGACTACGACCGTGCCGCTGTACGGCAAGCTCTCGGATATCTACGGCCGCCGGCGGATCTACGCGATCGCGATGCTGCTCTTCCTGGCGGGATCGGCGCTGTGCGGGCTCTCGCAGAGCATGGGCCAGCTGATCGCCGCGCGCGTGGTGCAGGGCGTCGGCGCGGGCGGCCTGCTGCCGCTGGCCTTCATCATGATCGGCGATATGTTCACCTTCGAGCAGCGGGCGCGCATGCAGGGCGTCTTCTCGGGCGTCTGGGGCGTGTCGTCGGTGGTCGGCCCGCTGCTGGGCGGCTTCCTGGTCGACCAGGTCTCGTGGCACTGGGTCTTCTATGTCAATATTATCCCCGGCGCGCTGGCGCTGCTGATCGTCTGGCGCGCCTGGGTCGACCGGCCGCGCGTGGCGGGCGCGACCCGGCCGGCGGTCGACTACGCCGGGGCGGCGCTGCTGACGGCCAGCGTCGTGCTGCTGCTGATGGGCCTGTTCGAGTTCGGCCAGCCGGTCGGCTGGGCGCTGCTGGCCGCCGCCGCGCTGCTGTTCGCCGGCCTGGCCTGGGTCGAGCGCCGCGCGGCCGACCCGGTGCTGCCGCTGGCGCTGTTCCGCGAGCGGCTGTTCGCGATCGCCTGCGTGCACGGGGTGCTGGCCGGCTGGGCTATGTTCGGCAGCTCGTCGTACGTGCCGCTGTTCGTCCAGGCGGTGCTGGGCACCAGCGCGACTCAGGCCGGCGCCACGCTCACGCCGATGCTGATCGCCTGGGTGATCGCCAGCATCATCGGCAGCCGGCTGCTGCTCAAGGTCGGCTACCGCACGCTCGCGCTCGTCGGCATGGTGCTGCTGACGATCGGATCGCTGGTGCTGACCCAGGTTGGCGCCGGGGCGGGCCAGGCGCTGCTGCTCGGCAGCCTGTCGCTGATGGGCGTGGGCATGGGCCTGTCGATCCCGGCGTTCCTGATCGCGGTGCAGAGCACGGTCAGCAAGGCGGCGCTCGGCACCGCCACCTCGACGGTGCAGTTCAGCCGCAGCATCGGCGGGACGCTCGGCGTGAGCGTGATGGGCGCGCTGCTGAGCGCGCGGCTGCTTGGCGGGATGCGCACGGCCGGACTCGACCCGGCGACGGTCTCGCTCAACGATCTGCTCGACCCAATCGCGCAGTCGTCGGCGACGGCGGCGCTGGACGCCACGCTGCGGGTCGCGCTGGCGCACGCGCTCCAGGGCGTGTTCTGGCTGGCCTTCGGCGCGGCCGCGCTCGGGCTGCTGGCCACGATGCTAGCGCCGGCCGGCCGGATCGCCCAGCTGGCGGCGCAGCGGCCCAAGGCCGCGGGCGAGCACGAGCCCCACCCGATCAGGGCGATCGAATGAGAAACAACCGCAGATAGACGCGGATACACGCAGATAATTACTTGAATAGTATCCATCTGCGTTCATCTGTGTTCATCTGCGGTTGCTATTCTCCGCGCGAGCTGCTCAAAATAGTCGATCGCCTGAGGATTCGCCATCGAGTCGGGGTTGGCGACCTTCCGTGCCCGCGCGCCGAGCAGGATCTTCTTGATCGGCAGCTCCATCTTCTTGCCGCTCAGCGTGCGCGGGATCTCGGCGATCGCGAAGATCTCGTCCGGCACGTGGCGCGGCGAGAGCGTCGCGCGGATCATGTCCCTGATCCGGCCCCTCAGCTCGTCGTCCAGCGCGACGCCCGGCCGCAGCACCACGAACAGCGGCATGTACGACGGCCGGCCCATGTACTCCAGGTCGACCACCATGCTGTCGAGCACCTCGGGGATGCCCTCTACCACGCGGTACAGCTCGCTGGTGCCCATGCGAATGCCCTGACGATTGATCGTGGCGTCCGAGCGCCCGTAGATCACCACCCCGCCGCGCGGCGTGATCTTGACCCAGTCGCCGTGCCGCCAGACGCCGGGGTAGTGCTCGAAGTAGCTCTCGCGGTAGCGCCGGCCGTCTGGGTCGCTCCAGAAGAACAGCGGCATCGAGGGCATCGGCTCGACGATCACCAGCTCGCCGACCTGGTCGACCACCGCGGCGCCGTCGTCGTCGAAGGCGTAGACGGCCGCGCCGAGGCAGCGGCACTGGATCTCGCCGGCGTGCACCGGCAGCAGCGGGCAGCCGCCCACGAACGCCGTGCAGACATCCGTCCCGCCGCTGATCGAGGCGAGCCACAGGTCGCGCTTGACGTGCTGGTAGACCCACTGGAACCCCTCGATCGTGAGCGGCGAGCCGGTCGAGCCGAGCCCCCTGAGCCGGCCCAGCCGGGCGATCTGCGCCGGCTCGATCGCCGCCTTCATGCACGCGGCGATGTAGGCCGCGCTGGTGCCGAAGAAGGTCATGCCGGCCTGCTCGGCGAACCGCCACAGCGCGCCGATGTCGGGCCAGGCCGGGCTGCCGTCGTACAGCAGGATCGTGCAGCCGGCCAGCAGCCCGCCGACCAGGAAGTTCCACATCATCCAGCCGGTGGTGGTGAACCAGAAGAACCGGTCGCCCGGCCGCAGGTCGAGGTGCAGCGCCAGCGACTTGAGGTGCTCCAGCAGAATCCCGCCGTGGCCCTGGACGATCGGCTTGGGCAGGCCGGTCGTGCCCGACGAGTAGAGCACCCACAGCGGGTGGTCGAACGGCACCTGCTCGAAGCTGAGCGGTGCGTCGCTCGTCAGCAAGTCGTTCCACGCTACGATGTGCGGGGGTGAATCCGCCGCATCCCCTTCACCGGTTTCCAAGTACGGCACGCGCACGATACACTCAAGCGTGGGCAGCGCGGCCTGCAGCTCGGCCAGCGCCGCGCGCCGGTCGAACGACTTGCCGCCGTACTGGTAGCCGTCGACCGCGAACAGCACCTTGGGCTCGATCTGCCTGAACCGGTCGATCACGCTGGCGCCGCCCATGTCGGGCGAGCAGCTCGACCAGATCGCGCCGAGGCTGGCGCTGGCCAGGAAGGCGATCGTCGCCTCGGGGATGTTCGGCAGGTAGGCCACCACCCGGTCGCCGCGGCGGACGCCCAGCTCGCGCATGCCGGCGGCCAGCGCGGCGACGCTGCGGCGCAGCTCGTCCCACGAGACCTCGGCCAGCGGCCGGCGCTCCGACTGGAACACGATCGCCGGGCGGTCGTGCGAGGCGTTGCGAAAGACCTGCTCGGCGTAGTTGAGCTGCGCGCCGGCGAACCACTGCGCGCCGGGCATGCGGCGCTCGGCCAGCACCTGCGTGTAGGGCGACGAGCCGCGCACGTCGAAGTACTGCCAGATCGACTCCCAGAATTGCTCGACATTCGCGACCGACCACTCCCACAGCGGCGCGTAGTCGTCGAAGCGCAGCCCGTTCTGCTGCTCCAGCCAGCGCATATAGGCCCGCAGGCGACTGTCGCGACTCAGCTCATCCGGCGGCTCCCACAGCAGCGCGCCCTCGGATATCGCGGTCATCGTCGACCTCCTTCTCTGGTGAGTGTTGTGTGTCGTGCCTGCATGATAGCAGGATTCTGCCGCGCTTCCGCAGGAATCCGGGCTTGTGCCCGCCGCTTCGGCCGCAATGATGCGAAGCGGTGCGCTCGCCGGATACCCACCCCAACCCCCCCTTTAGGGGTAGGTTTTCTCCAGATGGCATCTGGACGCGATTACCCTCACCCCCCTACCCCCCTCTCCCGCCGGGAGAAGGGGGATTCGTGGTGGTGCTGCGGTGCGCTGCAGAGCAGCGCACCGCAGCACCACAGGACACACCCCCGCCCCTTGCAGGGGCGGGGCAGGGGGTGGGGCCATCGTAGCTGTGCGCGAGGTGTGCAATTCGTTTTCGAAACTTCGCGCGTGGAGTATTTGTGTACTCTTTGTATACCACATGTGCGGGTTGGCAATCGCCGATCATGGGTTAAGATACTTATACCGTTGTATGACAAATTCAATCGTCGCAAGCCACGTGCGCTGCCAAACCAGCCTGATGCTGGCTTCCAATGAGCTGAGTGTGACCGACACCTGGTGTGTGGTCCGTCTTACAAAACGAAACGGCACGTCAGGGTCAAGAGGAGACTCCGCCGATGAGCGCGATTGAGCAGCTGCAGCAGATCCTGAACCTATCCGACACGCCCCACTACAACATCAAGGCGGTGGTGTGCCAGACCCAGATCCCGCTCTCCACGCTGCGCGCCTGGGAGCAGCGCTACGGCGTCCCGCAGCCGCACCGCTCGGAGCAGGGGCACCGCCGCTACTCAGCGCGCGACGTGGCGCTGATCCGGTGGCTGCGCCAGTGCACCGAGGATGGTCTGACGATCAGCCACGCGATCGCGCTGATGCAAGAGGCGATGTCGGGCGGGCCGGTCAGGCTGGAGACCCGGCCGGGGCCAGCCGCCGCGACCCGGCCGCCAGTGAGCGCGATGGACCAATGGCAGGAGGCCCGCGAGCGAATCCTGGGCGCGCTGGCCGCGCTCGACGTGTACCGCGCGCACCTGCTCGTCAACGCGCTCAGCACGATCCACCCGCTTGAGACGCTGCTGCTGGAGCTGTTCCACCCGCTGGCGCTCGAGATCGGCCAGCGCTGGGCGAGCGGGCGCATCAGCGTAGCCGACGGGCACCTGGCGATCAGCTTCATCCGCCAGCGCCTGCTGGCGCTGCTGCAGCTCCACGCGCCGTTCGCGCACGGGCCGCGCCTGATCTGCACCTGTGTGCCCGGCGAGCAGCATGAGCTTGGCCTGCTGATGTTCGCGCTGCTGATGATCGAGCACGGCTGGGAGGTCGTCTACCTGGGGCAAGACCTGGCGCTGCCGGGGCTGGATGCGTTCCTGACGCGGCTCGCGCCGGCAGTGGTCAGCCTGAGCTGCTCGCTGATCGAGAATGTCCCCGCGATGCACGAGGTCTGCCAGGCGGTGGGCGCGCTGGAGCACCACGGGCTGGTGCTGACCTACAGCGGGCGGATCTTCGCGGAGTACCCCGAGCTGCAGCAGCGACTGCCAGGGCTGTACCTGGGCCTCGACCTGCGCGCCGCCGTCGACCAGGTGCTGCGCTACACCAGCCGTACGAGCGCTGGCGACCCGCGCGCCGGCACCCTGCTGCCGAGGATGCCGTGGCGTCTGAAGGAGCTGGACCCGGCGCCGCAGGCCGGGCGGCTGCGCCCGCTAGGCGACCTGCGGCTCCCTGATCCATTGTTCTAAAGCTCTCGCCCCTTTACTCCTATAGCAGTGCGCAGTCGGCAGTACGACGGATGGCAGCACAACGGCATCTCGTTGGTGCATAGTGGCTCAATGGTTTTGCTCACAGCTATAGGCCCCTCGCGCGGGCGGATGCTCGCTCCCTCACCCACCCCCGGCCCTCCGCTCCCACCCACGGGAGCGGAGGGCCGCTATTTGAATATCGCCATTCGCGTGAAGTGTGAAACGTGAAGACCAGACGTATCACCTGCCGCACGACAAGAGCGATGCGCATATCAAATGACCCACTAGCTTGACCCTGCGGTGCTGCTTGCCCTCACCCCAAAAGGGGCGGGCCTCACCCAATAATGCCCAGCGCGCGCAGCTGGCGCTCCAGCAGGGGGACGACCAGCCGCTGGTCGTTGGGGCGGGGCTTTGTCCAGCACTGCAGGCTGTCGTTGAGGTAGAACACTGCTTCCCACAGGGCGACGCGCTCGCGCGACACGGGCGCGTGGGCCTCGTACCCGGCGAGAAAGCTTTCGTTCAGCGTGTCGATCCGCGTGCGCCTGGCTGCGGCCTCGGCCTCGTCGCCGGGCTGGATGTGCTCGTCGTACAGCCCGTTGTCCATCGTCGAGGCGCGGAACAGCGCGAGGTCGAAGGCCGGCTCGGCCATGCAGAAGCTGTCGAAGTCGATAAAGCCGATCTGCCTGCCGGCAAGCAGTATCTGCTCGGGCCGAAACGCGCCGTGGGTCGGGACGACCGGGTCGGCGGGGCTAGTCGTCTCCAGGGCGCGCAGCCGCTCGATCAGGAGGTCGAGGGCGGCGATCGGCGCCGGAAAGGGCACGCGCAGACAGACGATCTGCTCGGCAGGCTCGGCAAAGGCATCGCCCCACGTCGTGGTGAGATCCACCCTCCCGCCGCAGCTGTGAAAGGCCGCCAAGGCCGCGCCGGTGGAGCGAAACGCCTGGTCCAGCGCCGCCTGGTCGGCCGGGTCGTCGCTGAGCAGCAGCGCCTGCAGGAGCTTCTCCAGGTCGCGCTCCTCGGGCACAGGCCCCTGCACGGTTGCCTGCTGGTCGGCGAGGTAGGCCAGCGGCTCGGGGACGCGCACCGCCGCGCTCTCTTTCAAGCCGGCGTCCCAGACGGCGTGCATCCCGACGAAGGCGTTGTGCCCGGTATCGTCGCCATACGCCTTGAGGATGATTGCGTCGCGCCAGTTGTGCCCGGCGGCCTCGCTGCCATAGTCGAGCTTGTAGCGGATAACGGTGCTCTTTCCCGGCTTGTTGTGCACCATCTCGGGCGCGCAGGAGCGGATCGACACACGCTCGTAGCCGGCAGCCTGCGCGCGCAGCGCCTGCTCGATCAGCAGGCGGGACTGCTCGGGATCGGTAAGCGCCTTGAGCGAGGGAAAGTCTTTGTCCTTCTTGGAGCGACCGCGCTTGAGCAGCAGGCCAAGCTCGGGCAGCCAGCACTGCCAGTCGCTCGACTCGAACGGCAGCGGCGCAGCGGGCGGCTCGATCGCGGCCAGCCCCGGCGCGCCCAGCGTCGCGCGCACGGGGATGCGCTGCTCGCCATTCGTATCGGCGACGGTCAGCGCCCAGTTGCGTGCCCACTCGCCCTTGGTATTTTTGAGATGAAGCAGGTCGATCCTGCAGCCGCGCAGCGCGAGCGCGCCGGAGGCAAATTCAGGAACGTGGCGATTCAGCGACGCCATCACCTGATCGGCGTCGAGGGCAGCTGCCAGCCAGGGAGGGATGGCGCTGAACTGGCGCACCACCTGCGCCGCATCGGGATCGTGTATGTCGCTCCGCTTGGTCGTGGTCGCCACAAGCATGCTCCTTACTGTTCCGCTGGGGAGGTCTGGAGGGGCCGAAGGCCCCTCCAGACCTCCCCAGCGGTGGGGGTTCGGGGGCGGCTTCGCCGCCCCCGAACCCCCACCGCTGGGCTAGTTAAAAAAGCGAAAATCCATTAGTGAATTCCAGGCGACGTTTTCGGGCAGGTCTCGTCGCCGCACGGCTTTGGAGCGCTCTCGGCATACTGACGATTGACTATAGACTACAGTGTGCTGGTACTAGGCACCTGGCCCGCGTGAGCGGCCTCGAGCTGGTCGAGCACGGCCGCGGCGCGCCCGATCAGGCGCTCGGTGCGCTGCGACCAGTCGCGGTCGAACAGCTTGACCCGCCGGACGGTCGACTTCGTCAGCACCAGCGCTTCGTACAGCCGCGCCCGCAGCAGCCGGCCCGGCGCGGTTGGGCCATAGCCGGCCAGGAACTCCTGCTGCGCCTCGGCGACGCCGCCCAGGCCGTAGCCGTCGTACCACCACTGCAGGTCGGCCAGGAACTTGCCCAGGTCGATCGCCGGGTCGGAGAGGTAGCAGGTGTCGAAGTCGATCAGGGTCAGCCCGCCCGGCGTGGCCCAGAGGTGGTCGGCCTTGAAGTCGCCGTACGCGAACGCGGGCGGCTCCTGCGGCAGGCGCTCGTGCAGCTCGCGCGCGCGCTCGATCAGCGCCTTGATCGTCGCGCCGACCCCCGGCAGCAGCGGGTGGACGTGCTCGCTGGCGCTGCCGATGCCCTTCAGCTCCTTCGCGAACGAGTGCGGCTGCAGCTCGACCAGCGACTCGGGCGTGCGGTGCAGCGCGCGGATCGCCGCTCCGGCGGCGCGCAGCCGGCCGGCGGTCTCCGGCCCTTGCTCGCGCAGCAGGTCCGAGAGCGGCGTGCCGGTCACGCGCGGGTAGAGCACCAGCCCCTCGTCGGCGATATAGCGCAGCGGCCGGACGGCGCCGATCCCGCCGCCCTGCTGGGCCAGCCAGTCCGAGATCCGCGAGGCCACCTGGAACGTGCGCGCGCCCTTGTCGCTGTTGTAGATCTTGGCGAACAGCGTGCCCTCGACGTCCACCCGCCCGTCCGCGCCCAGCGGCTCGTAGCGCAGCACGTGGCGCTGCTCGGGCCGGTAGCGGATGGGTGTGATCCGGTAGCTCGCGGCGTCCGAGCGGATGGTCTCGTCGGCGGCGAGCAGGTCGCGCACGTAGGCCGGGTCGGAGAGTCGCGCCAGCTTGGGGAAGTCGGCGTCCAGCGGCGAGATGCGCGCCCACATGCCCCACTCGGCGTTCTCGGCCAGCAGCGCGCGGAACGGGGCCGCCAGCCCGCGGCCGATCGCCTCGTCCTGCATCGCCAGGTTGGCCGCAGCCTCGCCGCGCGGGTCGCCGCTGCCGGTCGGCAGCCAGTTCACCTCGACCAGCCGGGCGCTGCCGGCGCCGGCTTGGTCGCGCACCTGCACGGCGTGGTAGGTCGTGAGGTAGCGGCCGGGCTTGTACTTCGCGCGCTGCAGGGTGATCTCCCCAAGCGCCGCGCTCTCGCCGAGCAGCTCGCTCAGCGCGGCGCGCAGCGCCGCGCCGGCCGGCGGCTCCAGCAGCAGCCACTGTACGCCCGCCAGCCCGGCGCTGCCCGAAAGGGCGGTCGTGATGTCCAGGTTCATCGGGGCGCTCTCCTCAGCTAGTACGTTTGAACGTTGGCACGTTCGAACGTTGGCACGCTTATCTGCTGTTATGGCGTTCAAACGTTGAAGCGCTCGAACGTTGCAACGTTCTTCTGCAAGTGGTGCTTCAACATCATCATCCCGTTGTCGGGCTCGGCCGGCTTGACCTTGATCCAGAAGTGCAGCGTGTCGCGGAAGTAGCTCCATGCCTCCCACAGCGCCACGCGCTCGCGCGAGATCGGCGCGAGCCGCTCGTACGCGCTCAGAAACACCTCGCCGATCTGGTCGAGCTGCCCCAGCCGGGCTTCGCGCGCTGCGCGGTCGGTCGTGTCGAGCGCGTTCATGCCGATGTCCTTGATCGCCGCGCGGAACAGCCCGACGTCGAGCGCCGGCTCGGCCATGCAGAAGTCGTCGAAGTCGATAAAGCCGACCCGGTCGCCGTCGATCAGCACCTGCTCGGGGTTGAACGTGCCGTGCGTCGGCACGGGCGGGTCGGCCGGGGCCTGCGCCTCCTGCGCCTCCAGCCGCGCCAGCAGCGGCTCGGCCGCGCCGCGCAGCTCGGGCGCCGCCACCAGCAGCCGCTCGATCAGGGCGTGGATCTCGGCGTAGCGCTGGCCGAGCGTCACGCTATCGCCGTGGCGCACGCCCGACTGGTGGAAGGCCGCCAGGCCGGCGGCGGCCCGCGCCATGGCGGCGTTCAGCTCGGCGTGGGCCTCGGGCGTGTCGGCGCGCAGCGCGTCCTTGAGCAGGTCCTCCAGCGACTGCTCGCCCGCGACCGGCCCTTGGGTCATGACCTTCAGCTCGGGAATGTAGGCCAGCGGCTCGGCGATCGTCACGACCTCGCCGCTTGCGAGCGGCGAGTGCCACAGCGCGACCATGCCGTCGTAGGCGTTGCGGCCCTTGCTCTCCTTGCGGTAGGTCTTGGCGATCACGGTCGCCGGCCAGCCGCGGCCGGCCAGCTCGGCCGGGTAGGTCAGGTGGTAGCGGATCGTGCAGCGGCTGCCGGGCTTGTAGCTCAGCACCTCCGGCCGGCAGCTCTCGATCCGCATGTCGGGGTACGAGTCGGCGCGGATGCCGTCCTCGAGCAGCGCGCGCGACGAGTCCGGGTCGGTCAGCGCCGGCATGGCCTGCAGATCGCTCTCGGGCGGCTCGGGCTCCAGCTCGAGGCCCAGCTCGGGCAGCGCGCAGCGCCAGCCCTCGGCGCCGAGCGGCGCGTCCGCGACCGCCGCCTCGACCGCGCCGACGTGAGCGGGCGTGAAGGTGCCGCGCAGCGCGACCGTGCGCTTGCCGGCGCCGGGCGCCTCGATCGTCAGGGTGTATGTGCCGGCCCAGCGGCCGGTGTCGCCCTGCAGCAGCATCCGCTTGATCTTGCAGCCGCGCAGCGCCAGCCGGCCGTCGGCCAGCTCGGGCAGCGCCTGGCGCAGCGCCGCGGCCACGCGGTCGGCCTGCAGCGGGGCCAGCAGCCACTCCGGCAGCACCGCCAGCCTGGCCAGCCCGGCCGCGATGTTCTCCTCGGTCGTCTCCTTGGTAACCGCCGTCGTTGTAGACATGCCGCCCCTCCTTGGGTCGTGTTGTCGCGCTGCGTTCGGGAAAATGGCCCTCGCCGCTCCTTCGTGCTCTCTAGTACACGTCGGTGGAAAGCGCTATTGGGTTGGTGTGACGGAGGGCCGACGACGGAAGGCGAATCGCGCCGTCTTCCGTCGCCGGTCTCCCGTCCAAATGGTTCTGCGGTTCTGTGGTTCCGCGGCCGCAGAACCGCAGAACCGCGGAACCAACCGGCAAAGCCAGGAGCGCTTTTCTGGAAAGCTGCACTAGCCGGAGAGCAGCCCGCTCACCTGCAGGTGGCGCTCCAGCAAGGTCATGGTCGACTTCAGGCGCTCCGGCTCGACCTTGGTCCAGCAGTACAGCACCAGCGTCAGCAGGTCGAGCGTCTCCCACAGGGCGATCCGCCGTCGGGACGCCGGGGCGTGCGTCTCGTAGCGCTGCAGGAAGTTTTCGCAGATCGCCTCCATCTGGCGCTGGCGCGCCAGCCCGGCCTCGCCGGTCGGGTCGACCTTGGCCGCGTCGAGGCCGAGCGCGCGGGTCTTGCGCGTGAAGCGCGACAGGTCGAGCGCCGGCTCGGACTGGCCGAAGCCGTCGAAGTCGATGAAGCCGATCGTGCCCCGGTAGATCAGCACCTGGGCCGGCCGGAACGCGCGGTGCGCCGGCAGGATCGGGTCGGGCGGGGTCTCGGCGGCCACGGCCTCGAGGTGCTTCAGCAGCGGCTCGGCGGCCTCGGTCAGCTCGGGCGCCATCCCGGCCAGCCGCGCGATCACCTCGCGCACCTCGGCCAGCTCGTCGTCCCAGGTGATCGTCTCGCCGTATGTCACGCCCGAGAGGTGCAGCGCCGCCAGGCCGTCGGCGGTCTTGCGCATCAGCTGGTCGAGCTCGGCCAGCGCCTCGGGCGTGCCGGCGGTCACGGCCGACTTGAGCAGGTCCTCGAGGGTCTGCTCCTCGAAGATCGGGCCCTGCACCAGCACCTTCAGCTCGGGGATGTAGGCCAGCGGCTCGGCGATCGTCACGACCTCGCCGGTCGAGAGCGCCGAGGCCCACAGCGCGGCCATGCCGTCGTAGGCGTTCTGGCCTTTGCTGCCGCTGTAGGTCTTGGCGACGACGATCGGCGGCCAGGGCCGGCCGGCGTGCGCGGGCGCGTACTGCAGGTCGTACACCACCGTGGCGCGGCTGCCGGGCTTGTAGCGCAGGTGCCGGATCGTGCAGCCCTGGATGCTGATGTCGGCGTAGGCCGGCGAGCAGGCGCGGATGCTGCGCTCCAGCAGCGCGCGCGCCTCGGCCGGGTCGGTCAGCAGCGGCAGCGCCGGCAGCGCCGGGTCCTCCGGCTGAGTCTTCAGCTCGAGCCGCAGCTCGGGCAGGTAGATCCGCCACTCCGGGCTGCCGAACGGCGCCGCCGGGCCGCCGGCGTCGGGCTCGGCCACGCCGGGCGGGACGATCAGCGCCGACAGCAAGCCCGTGCGCGGCGGGCCGCCTGGCCGGGTGACGGTCACCTCGTACTGGCCGGTCCAGCCGGGCTGGCCCTTCTTCAGGCGCAGGCGCTTGACCACGACCTTCTCGAGCGACAGCTCGCCCGACGCGAGCTCGGGGACGCTGCGCTGCAGGGCGGCGCTCACGCGCTCGGCCTGGCCGGGCGGGCCGAGCCACTCGGGCGCGTCCATGAAGCGCCGCAGCCCGGCCAGGATGGCCTGCTGCTGCGCCGGGTCTAGTAGTCCAACTGTGGTAGACACGCCATTTCCTCCTCGATCAGCGCGATCGCATTCTCAAGCCGGCTGCCCTTGAACTTCTGCCAGCTCCGCAGCGCCCGGCGCAGCAGGCTGACCATCTGGTAGACCGCGACGCGGATGCGCAGCCGGTCGACGTCCTCGACCCGGCCGCCCACGGCCACCAGGTACGTGTTTAGGAAGCGGTCGCTCAGCTCGCCGATCAGGCCGCTCGAATCGGCGCCGGCGACCTGCTGGGCCTTGAAGCCCGCGACGCGCAGGTAGGCCAGGAAGTGCCCCAGGTCCAGCGCCGGCTCGGCCTGGCAGACCGAGTCGAAGTCGACCAGGCCGGCCTGCTGGCCCTCGAACAGCACCTGCGTGTAGGTGTAGTCGCCGTGGCAGAAGCCCAGGTTCAGCGCGTCGGACTGCTCGGCGTAGGCGCTGATCTGCTCCAGCCAGCGCTCGACCTGCGCGCCCAGCTCGGGCGAGATCCGCTGCACGTCGACAAGGCTCTGCCGCAGCGCGGCCAGCTCGTCGTCGAGCGTGCGGCGCCGGCCGAGCTTGATCCCCGAGCTGTGGATCGCCGCCGCGATCCGGGCGCAGGAGTCGACCATCTCGCGCAGCGACACCGCGTCCGGCTCGGTCGCCTGGCCCTTGAGCCGCGCCTTCAGCAGATCGGAGATCAGCGGCCGGCCGGGAATCTCTTCCAGCAGCGCGAGCTGCATATCGGGCCGCCAGCCCAGCACGCGCGGGACATGGAAGGTGTAGCCGCCGGGCGCGTTCAGCAGCCGCTCGCGCAGCGCCGTCGTGGCCGGGCCGGACAGCGCGCCGATCGTGCTGGCGAACACCTTGCCGTAGACGACCTGCCGCTCGGTGCGGCTGCCGCCCGGCCGCCTGACGGTCAGGCCGTAGCGCAGCACCGCGCGGTAGCGCCGCGCGTAGTCGATCAGCTCGACGTCGCACTTCTCGATCGCGAAGGTGTTGTCGAGCACCTGCGGCAGCATCTCGCTCAGCACCTCGCGCATCTGCTGCGGGTCGGTCGCGCCGATCAGCGTCGGCAGCTCGCCGTCGACCGGGAAGACGTACAGCGCCATGTTCAGCGGCTCGATCATCGCTGCCGGCGCGGCGAACGCGGCGACCTCGGGCCGGCCGCGCATCAGCTCGACCAGCGGCGCCAGCTTGTCGCGCATGAACAGCGCGCAGGCCAGCTGGGTTGGGAAGACCGTGCCGACCACCAGCTGGCGCAGCACCTGCTGGCTGGCGCGGTCTTTGAACGTGATCTCGTAGCGGATCGCGCAGCCCTCGCCGGGCAGGTACGTGGCCTGGTCGACCTCGCAGCGCTCGACGGTGTAGCCCGGGCGCGCCTTGCCGAACAGCACCGACTGGATCTGCTCGCGCATCGCCGCGCTGTCGAACGCGCCGCGCAGCCCCGGCAGCTCGCTCTGGATGGCCGGGCTGTTGAGCACGTCGAGCTTCTCGCCGCGCAGCCCCGAGCGGCCGGACTGGGCCGGGCGGCCGGCCGGCGGCGCGGGTGGCCGGGCCGGGTAGATCTCGGTCCGGTCGGTCGCGGCGGGCTGCGCATCCGGCGGGATCGTCCGCATGACGGTCGTCTCGAAGATCGCCGGCTTGGGCTTGGCCTCGTCGGGCGGCGGCTGGTCCGCAGCCTGGGCGGGCGGCGTGACCGGCTTGGCCTGCGCAGGCGGCGTGGCCGGCTTCGGCTGAGCAGGCGGCGGCGTGGCCGGCTTCGGCTGAGCAGGCGGCGGCGTGACCGGCTTGGCCTGAGCTGGCTGGCTGGCTGGCTTCGGCTGAGCAGGCGGCGGGCTCGCGGCGGCGCCCACCGCGCGGGATGGGGCGGTCGGCGCGATCGACGCGGCGAAGGCCGGCTGCTGCTGCGGCCCGTCGGCTGGCGGCGGCACCACGTGCATCATCAACGTCTGGAACGCCTTGGGCGTGGCCGGCGCGGGCAGCGCCTTGCCGATCAGGGTCTGGAAGATCTTGGGCGAGACCGCCGGGGCGTCCTCGTCGTCCTGGTCGACTGTCGGCGCGACCGGCTCAGCCGGCGCGATCGCCTTCACGCCGCGCTCGTCCATCGCCTGGCCGAACTGCTTGTTGTACAGGTCGGCGTACAGGCCGCCCTCCTTCAGCAACTGCTTGTGCGAGCCGACCTGGATGATCTGGCCGTCCTTGATCGCGATGATCTTGTCGGCCTGGCGGATCAGGTTCAGGTCGTGCGAGATAATGATCGTCGCCTTGCCCCGCAT
Source organism: Candidatus Ribeiella danica (assembly GCA_016717335.1). Taxonomy (GTDB): domain Bacteria; phylum Chloroflexota; class Chloroflexia; order Chloroflexales; family Roseiflexaceae; genus Ribeiella; species Ribeiella danica. The sequence goes on along the minus strand of JADKFS010000016.1, from coordinate 72,485 downwards.
CAGCGAGCGCAGCGCCAGCAGCACCAGGTCGGTCGACTCGGCGTCGAGGCCGGTGGTCGGCTCGTCGAGGATCAGGACCGACGTGTTGCGGATGAACGCGCGCGCGATCGCGAGGCGCTGGCGCTGGCCGCCCGAGAGGTTGCTGGCGCGCTCGCTCAGCACCGTATCGTAGCCGTCGGGCAGCTTCTCGATGAACTCGTGCGCGCTGGCCTGCATCGCCGCCGCGATAATCTCCTCGCGCGTCGCGTCCTGCCGGCCATACGCGATGTTCTCGGCGACAGTGCCGGTGAATAGGATCGCCTCCTGCAGCACCATGCTCATCCGCGAGCGCAGCGAGTCGAGCGAGAACGAGCGGATATCCTGCCCGTCGATCGTGATCGCGCCGGCGTGCGGGTCGTACAGCCGCGGCAGCAGCTGCACGATCGTGCTCTTGCCGGCGCCCGAGCCGCCCACCAGCGCGACAACCTCGCCGGGCGCGATCGTGAACGAGACGTCGCGCAGGGCCAGGCGCGGCTCGGGCGCCTTGCCGTCCTTTACATCCTCCGGCTCGGGCATGTAGGCGAAGCTGACGTGCTCGAACGCCACGTTGCCCTGGAAGCGCGGCGCCTGAGCTGCATCGGGCGCGTCGTGCACGGCAGGGGCGCGGTCGAGCACCTCACCGATCCGCTCCACGCTGGCCATAATCTTGCCGACCTCGTTCCACTGCTTGATCAGGCGCTTGGTCGGCTTGAACATATTGTTGATGACCGCCGCGAACGCGATCAGGTCGGCGGCCTGGTAGCCCTGCTGCCCGAACAGCGAGGTGAAGACGATCGCGACCAGCACGATCGTCACCGCCTGCAGCACGCCGAACACGCCGCTGAACACCGCCTGCAGCCGCGCCGTCTGGAGCGCCGTGTCCATCGTCTGGCCGCTCAGCTCGGCAAAGCGCTTGAGCTGGTTCCCGCCGCTGCCGTAGGTCTGGATCACGCGGATCGAGGTCAGCATCTCCTGCGTGCTGGCGGCCAGATCGCCCTCGCGCGCGCGCAGCTTCTTGGCGGTCGACTTGATCTTGTCGGCGAAGTAGTTCGAGACGATCGACAGGACCGGCACCATCACCAGGGCCACCAGCGCCACCGGGGCCGAGCCGAGCAGCAGCGCGCCCAGCGAGAAGGTGAGCGTGAAGATGCTGCCGGCGATATCCTTCAGCGAGTCGATCGAGAAGGTCTCGATCGCCGTGACATCGCTCGTCACGCGCGTCAGCAGGTCGCCGGTGCGCTGCTTGCCGTAAAACGCCAGCGAGAGCTTCTGCAGGTGCGAGTAGAGCGCGGCGCGCAGATTGTAGCCGAGCCGGCGGCCACCCCTGGACAGGAAGATCTCGGACAGCGAGTCGGTCAGGTTGCTCAGCAGCGCGAGGACGATGATCGCGACCGAGACGAAGACGAGCGCGGTCGTCGTGGTGGCGAACAGCTGCGGCAGCCCGATGTTGATGAACAGCTGCGGCGGCTGCCGCTTCTCGAGAAAGTTGACCAGCCACGGCAGCGGAAAGGCGGCGATCACTTCGAGCTGCGACGTCAGCGCCAGCATCAGCATCGCCATCAGGAACGTCTTGCGATTGCCGAGGAGGAAGCGGTTAAGCATCCCCAGGACACGCCGAAGATCACTCTGTTGCTTCGCCGGCTTTGCGGCTTTGGCCTTTGGTGCGGGCATCACCTTGGCGTTGCTCATAGTCACTCTCTCTTCGTAACAGGATACGGGCGCGGTTTTGGGTAAGCCGCTACGTGGGCAGGGCCTCGAGAATCCGCCAGGCTTCCTCGACCTCGGCGCGCGGCATGGGCGACTGCGGCGCCCTCGCGAAGGCGCGCAGCGCCTTGCGCATCAGCGCGACCGCCTCGTACCAGTGGGCGCGCGGGTAGAACCCCGCGCCGAAGCCGCTCGCGGCGACATACTCGTCCAGAAAGGCGTCCTCCAGCTCGCGCAGCCACTGCGTGCGCGCGAGCGCGGCTGCCGAGCCGCGCGACTTCAGCTCTTGGTGCAGGCCCATCTGGCGGAACGTCGCCAGGTAGGTGCCGATGTCGGTGGCCGGGTCGGCCATACCGATATGGTCCCAGTCGAGGATCGCCACGCCGGCGGGGGTGAGCAGGCACTGGCTGTGCTTGCAGTCGCCGTGCACGATCGTGATCTGCTCGCCCCACTCCGGCAGCAGCGGCCGCCACTTCGGCAGCGCCGCCGCCAGCTCGCCCAGCCTGCCGCCGACGGCCGGGTCGACCGCGGCCGCCTGGGCGGCGCGCTTGCCGAAGCGGCTCAGCTCCTTGTCGATCGGCCGCGCGCGCCCGGCGGCCACGCCCGAAGTGTGCACGGCCGCCAGCGCGTCGGCCGAGCGGATGACCCCATCCCAGCCGCGCTGGTCGCCGTGGGTCACGTCGCCCTGCAGCCCCTCAAGGTACAGCTCGAGCGACTCGCCGACAACCGGCGCCTGCAGGACGATCTGGAGCTCCTCGAGGAACGCCTCGGCCGGGGCGAGGACCACGCGCCCGGCGCGCGCCGGCGCGGAGGCGGCCAGCAGCTGCATCTCGTTGTACACCGAGGCGGCCTTGGCGCGGTCGTGGTAGGCCTTGCCGTAGAGCGTGCGGGGCACGTACGCGCCGCTGCGGTCGCGCGCCCACAGGTCGAAGCGCAGCGTGCAGCGCTTGCCGGGCCGGTAGCGCAGCGGGCGCGCGCGCACGCGCAGGATCTCGCTCTCGCCGTCGCGATACTCCGGCAGCGCCGCGGTCAGCGCCGCGCGCAGCCGCCGCGGGTCCAGCGCGGTCGCCAGGCCCGGCAGCGCCGGGTCCTGCTCGAAGCTGTAGACCTGCATGCCGAGCGGCTCGATCACCCTGGCGTTGGCGGGCAGCTCGCCCTCGGCGTGGCCCCAGCGGAACGTGCCGATCAGCATGCGCTCGCCCAGCTGGTACAGCAGCGTGCAGTACTCGCCGACCTCGTATTTCATGTCCAGGACGCGGCACTCGGCCGCGTGCCCGCCGTTCGGGAACAGCTGCGCCAGGTAGGGGCCAACCACCTGGGGGTTGAGCGCGGCCTGCACCTGGCGGTGGTTGTCGGCGCTGCTGCTCGGTTGCGTCTCTTTCAGCACAGGCTGCATCGTGTCCACCTTTGCTTGCACGTCTTCACGTTGGCTGAACACCGTACACTGAACGGGCCTGCCACGGTTTTTCGCGGGAGCATTCGCGCAGATCGGCCGGGAACTTCTGCCGTCTATCGCCCATCGTCCATCGTCTCGGAGCGCTGCAGCCGCGCCATACGATCGCCGCTCGCGCCGCCGGCGATCGCCAGCTCGAACAGCCCGGCGATCTGGCGCGCGGCCGCCCGCAGGTCGAACTGCGCCACCACCGTGCGGCGCGCCTCCGCGCCCATCCGGCGGCGCCGCGCCGCGTCGCCCAGCAGGGCCTCCAGCGCGCCGGCCAGCGCCGCCACGTCGCGCGGCGGCACCAGCAGGCCGTTCGCGTCGTGGCGCACCAGCTCGGGGATGCCCGCCACCGCCGTGCTCACGACCGGCAGCCCGCAGGCCATCGCCTCGACCAGCACGTTCGGGATGCCGTCGCGGTCGCCGTCGTCGGTCACGAACGAGGCCAGCGCGAACAGGTCGGCGCGCTGCAGCACCGGGATGAGCTCCTGCTGGCTGCACGCCCCCGCCAGGGTCACGCTGTCGCCGAGCCCCAGCCGGCCGATCTGCTCGGCCAGATCGCGCTCCAGCGGCCCCTCGCCGTAGATCGCCAGCCGGAGCCGCCGGCCGGATGCGCGCAGCCGCGCGCAGGCATCGATCAGGTCCGGGAAGCCCTTCTTCTCCACCAGCCGGCCGACCGACAGGATGAGGGGGACCTCCTGATCTTCGAGCGAGACAGGGAGATCGGGGGACAAGGAGACTGGCGCTTGATCATCTCCTTGTCTCCCGGCCCCCTTGTCTCCTTGTCTCTGTGCTAACGGCTGAAACCCATCCAGGTTCACCCCGTGGTGGATCAGCCGCACCTTGGCGCGCAGCGGCGCGGGCACCACCTCGTCGACGTACTCGATGTTGGTCCCCGAGCAGGTCAGCATCGTCGTGGCGCGCTGGATCCGCTCGACCAGCGCGCGCGGCGGGATCTGGACCAGGTCGCGCGCGTGGGCGGTGAAGCTGAACGAGATCCCGGTCAGCGTCTGGGCCAGCAGCGCGATCAGCGCCGGGTCGTGCGCGAAGTGCGCGTGCAGGTGCGCGATCGGCCGGCCCGCGCGCGCCTCGCGTCGCAGCAGCGCGGCCAGGTGCACCGCGTAGGCGAAGCACTCGTAGCGCGACGCGCTGGTGTAGCCCTCGTCCAGGTCCTTGCGGCGCCGCACGTAGCGCAGCGCCCGCAGGTAGCGGCCCGGCGCCGCCAGCGCCACGCGCGCCTGCTCGGCCAGGATGGCGGCGCGCCCGCGGCTGGCCGCGCGCTCGAGGTACTCGACCGGCGCGCGCACCTGGGCCACCTGCGCCTGCACGATCGGCTCGCGCGGGTTGGTGATCGGGAACAGGTGCAGCGACACCCCGAGTTGCTCGAGCGCCAGGATCTCGTTGACGATGAACGTCTGCGAGAGCCGCGGGTAGCTGCGGATGATGTAGCCGACGCGCGCCATGCCTTGCCCATTTCAACTGAGGCCGTGGGGTCAGCTTCGCCCACCCCAGGCGCTCGGATATGGCTCACTGCCACTTTACAGTTTAGAAGGACTCCAAACCTCCCAACGGTAAAGCTGGCGGTATGGAGGGGCCGGGCGCCCCTCCACACCACCCCAGCCGTAGCGCCGCTCGCCGTAGCGCGAACCCGCTACCGATTGGGATCTTCCATAATCATCGTCGCGAACTTGCTGGAGAGCTTCTGGCGTGTCGCGTTCGGCAGCGAGCCAATCCCCTGGGAGAGCATGAGCTGGACCTGGCGGTGCTGCTCCTCGCCCTCGGGCCGCGGGCGCAGGCCGCGCATGCTGCAGAGCTGCTTGGCGATCTTGAGGCAGGTGTAGGCGTAGAAGTAGACGAAGCGCTCGTTCGGCTCCCAGTCGGTCACGCGGGCGTAGGCGCGCAGGAACGCGCTCTGGAGCGATGAGAACAGGAACGGCGAGTTGTTCAGCCGGTAGGCCAGCAGGTGCAGGTTGGCCGAGAAGTGCGCCAGGTCGAAGTTCGGATCGCCGAGCCGCATCTCGTCGAAGTCGATCACCTTCAGCCCGCCGTCCACGACGACATGGCCGTAGTGGAAATCCTTGTGGATCGGCGACTGGGTGTCGAAGGCCATCTCGCTGGCGTGCTCCTGCAGGTGCTTGGCGATCCGCAGCGCATCGTCGGCCATCTCGGGGTACTTGTGGCCGACCAGCACCGCCCAGGCCTGGACGTTCACCAGCTCGGTGGCGAGCCGGAAATGCTTGTCGATCGGCAGCGGGAAGCTGTGCAGCGTGCCGAGCCACTCGCCGGCCAGGTCCATATAGCGCAGCGCCTGGTCGCTCGCGAGCGCGTCGCCCAGGATCTGGCCGTCGGCCGGGATGTAGACCAGCATCGACAGCTCGGGGATGCAGCCGAGCGCCCACGGCACATCCAGCTGCGGCTTGGCGGCAAAGCAGTCGTCGCGCAGCGACTGCATCGTCTGGCAGACGCGCTCGGCCTGGCCCAGCTCGGGGTACAGCTTGCCGTACACGATGCACTTGTCGCCCTGCTGCGTCCCCGAGACCTCGTAGTGGATCAGGCCACGGTTGCCCTGCTTATAGGCCAGCAGCTTGGCGTACGTCACCGCCGGCGTCTCGCCCGGCCGCGCCAGCGCGGCCAGCAGCGGGTCGAGGTGCGCAGTCATCCTGGTGACGTCCAGGGCGATCTCGAGCACGGGCAGGCGCGTGTTGAAAAACGCGGTCGGGTGCTTGTGAATGCTGGTGGAGGTCATCACGTTGACGACCCCGGTCTCGCGGATGCTGTCGCCACTCGGGGGTTGGTTTTTCTGCTCGTCTGACATAGCTTCCCGCTTCTGTGCTGGCGAGCCGACAGGTGTCCGGCTCTGTGCGATTGTGGCAGGCGCTCTACAGCCTGCCCCACGTCGATCTGCCCGGGTTTGGAATCTGTCTATGCACTGAACGCGGCTCAACCCAGATTTGGACGACATCTACTCGACGGCTGAGCTACGTCATATGTTACAGCGCCCTCCCTTACAGAGCGGCGTGGGCGCTGCCCGGCGCAAAGGCTACCTCGGCGTCCAGCCGAAAGCCGACCCGCTGTACGGTCGTGATCGGCGGCGGATCGTAGCCGGCGGCCTCCGCGGCGGTGCGCAGGTTGCGCCGGAGCTTGGCGATGCACGCGTTCAGCGCATCTTCGCAGGTGGCGTGATCGTAGGGCTGGCCCCACACGGCCAGGAACGTGCCTTCGCGCGTGCAGACCGTTCCGGGGTTGTGCGCCAGGTGCAGCAGCAGCCCATACTCCAGCGGGCTCAGCTGGATCGGCACGGCGTAGACCATCACCGTGCGGGCGTCCTCGTCGATGAACAGCGGCGCCGGCGTGATGCTCTGGTGCATCACCAGCGTCTCCTCAGGGTCGGCGAACTGCAGGGCTACGTCGCTCGACCCCAGCCAGATCTCGTCGCCGGTGCTCAGCTGCGCCCCCTGGTCGATCCGCTTGCCGTTCACAAACGTGCCGTTGGCGCTGCCTGCGTCGAACAGCAGGTAGCGGTCGTGCTGAAGCTCGATCCGCGCGTGCAGCCGCGAGATCACCGGCAGCGCGATCACCACGGCGCACGAATCCGAGCGACCGAGCGTGGTCACGTCTTGCCGAAGTATGATGCGCACTTCTTCGCCATCGGCGCGGCGATAGGTTAGAATACCTGGCGCTGCGCGTGCCATCCGCGCCTCGTTATTCCGAATCTCTGTGGGCTCTCACGGCATTGTATCACGCTCAAGACGGATTGACAACGGTTCTCTGCATGGTAGAATACCTGTGATCCATTTGTGATCCATCTGTGATCCGCGCGCGGCCCATGCGCGGATGCGTTTTTTTACGGCACTCGACGAGATATTCTTGTCGAAGCCGCGGCGTGGAGTCGTCGAAAACCCGCTCGGCGACCGTTTACTGTTAGTACACTCGACGCAGCCGACACCAGTACGCCACAAGAGGGGCGCCACGATGACCGATCTGATAGGCACGAGCCTCGGACAGTACGAATTCAAGGAGATCATCCGGCGCGGTGGGATGTCCACGGTCTATAAAGCGTATCAGGACTCGCTGGACCGGTTCGTCGCGGTCAAGGTGCTCTTCACCAGCCGCGACCCGCAGTTCGCCGCGCGGTTCAAGCGCGAGGCCCGTGCGATCGCCGCGCTGCAGCACCACAATATCCTGCCGGTCTACGACTACGGCGAGCAGGAGGGCATGCTCTACCTGGTGCTCCAGTATATCGAGAACGGCACGACGCTCGGCGATATGCTCGGCCAGCCGCTGGAGCCGGTCACGGCGCTGCGGCTGTCCGGCCACGTGCTCGACGCGCTGGACTACGCCCACAAGCGCGGGGTCATCCACCGCGACATCAAGCCTGCCAATGTGCTGATGCCCTCGCCCAACTGGCCCATGCTGGCCGACTTCGGCATCGCCAAGCTGATGAACGATAACCAGCAGCGCCTGACGCTGGCCAACCAGATCATCGGCACGGCCGCGTATATGGCGCCGGAGCAGGCCACCGGCCGCCCGATCGACGCACGCACCGACCTCTACGCCGCCGGCGTGGTGCTCTACGAGCTGGTGACCGGCCGCGTGCCGTTCGACTCGGACACGCCTATGGCGGTGCTGACCAAACATGTCTACGAGCCGCCGCCTCCGGCGCGCAGCCTCAACCCCGACGTCGCGCCGGCGGTCGAGGCGCTGCTGCAGAAGGCGCTGTCCAAAGACCCGAACGCGCGCTTTCAGACCGCCAGCGAGATGGCCGAGGAGCTGCGCCACGTGGCGACGCAGATCGCCCACGACCCGAAGCGCAGCCAGGTGACCGGCCTCTACCAGGTCGGCCTGCAGGCCTTCGAGCAGGGCCACTGGGACGAGGCGGTCAACCGGCTCGGCCAGCTGATCTCGCTCGACCCGGAGTACGAGGACGCCAGCGAGCTGCTCGATGCCGCGCGCGAGGCCCAGGAGCGCGCCAAAGAGGAGGCGCGCCAGCGGATCGAGCTGGTGCGCCAGCAGCGCCAGAGCTCCATCCAGCAGATCCGACCCGCCACCGAGGCGACCCCGCCGGTAGAGCAGCAGGCCGGCACGCCGCGGACGGCGGTGCTCAAGACGACCAAGCTGCCCGAGCTCGACATCCCGGCCGCCCAGCCGCCCGCGACACACCCGACCACGGCGGTCGCACGACAGGCTACCGCCGCGGATGCGGCGCCGGCCGCGCGCTCGACGTTCGCGCCCAGCACGCAGCAGCTCCCCGAGCAGGTCGCCGTGCCTGGCGGGGCTGCCAGCCCGCCCGCGGCGTCCGGCCGCAAGCTGCCGATCGCGCTGATCGTGGCGGGCGTGGTCGTGCTGGCGCTGATTGGGGCGCTGGTGGTGTTCCTGAACGGCGCGCGCCAGGCCGGCCCGACCGGCGCCGCGACGGCGGCCGTGTCTCGATCCACAGATTCCCCTGCGACGACCGAGCCGGCCGGGGCGCCGACCGCCGCCGATGCGCCCACTCAGGCCCAGCCGGTCGACGCCGCGCCCGCGCCCGAGCCGACCGGCAAGCTCGTGTTCCAGGACGATTTCAACAGCAAGGCGAGCCAGAGCGGCCTTGAGGATAACCTCGGCGCGCCCGATTTCTCGCGCGGCTTCCACTCGCCCGGCGTCTACCATATCATCCCCAAGCAGCCGGCCAACGCCGCCCGCTGGGTCCTGCTGCCGCGCCAGGCATACGGCAACTTCAGCATGCAGCTCAAGGTCTTCGACGCGAGCGACGAGCTGAGCGGCAACCTGCTCGAGGGCGTGACCTTCCGCGCCCGCGACACCGAGCACTTCTACGCGCTGCTGCTCGACCCGCGCAACGGCAAGTACAGCGTGCGCAAGTACAACGGCACCAGTAACGTGACCGACCTGATCGCCCCCACGGCGTCGGCGCTGGTGAGCCGCCAGAAAGATATCAACCTGATCCGCGTCGACGCCAAAGACGACACGTTTACGATCTACCTGAACGGCAAGCTGCTCGACACCTTCAAGGACGGCGACTACTCGTTCGGCATGCTCGGCATGATTGCCGACAGCATCGACGCGGTCAAGCCGCATCCGCACTACGACGACCTGTCGATCTGGAGCGACGACCAGCCGGCTAAGCCGACCGACCTAGCGGCCGAGAAGCAGGACCCGGCCGGCGACATGGTGCTGATCGCCGGCGGCGAGTTCATCATGGGCGGCAACGAGCGCGGCGACGCCCAGACCAACATCGTCGGCCTGCCGAGCTTCTACATCGATCGAACCGAGGTCACCAACGCGGCCTACAAGCAGTGCATCGCGGCCGGCAAGTGCTCGGCGCCGCGGCAGGACGACTCGCCGACGCACCCGGACTACTTCCCGAACGACGCCTACGCCAGCTACCCGGTGATGTACGTCACCTGGGAGCAGGCGCGCCAGTTCTGCGGCTGGGCCGGCAAGCGGCTGCCGACCGAGGCCGAGTGGGAGAAGGCCGCCAGCTGGAACAGCCAGGCGCGCACCAAGGCCCTGTATCCCTTTGGCAACGCCTTCGACGCCAAGCTGCTGAACTCGGCCGAGTCGGGCAGCCTCGACACGGCGCCGGTTGGGCAGTTCCCGCCCGAGATCAACGGCACCGTCGACATGGCCGGCAACCTGTCGGAGTGGACCAGCTCGCTGTTCAAGCCCTACCCCTACAACGAGGCCGACGGCCGCGAGGAGGCCCCGGCGCCCGGCGAGCGGGTGTTCCGCGGCGGGTCGTGGGCGCAGACCGAGGGCAAGGCCAAGGTGTACGACCGGCGATCGGCCCCGCCCGACTACTCCGATCGCGAGATTAGCTTTCGCTGCGCGGCTACGCCGTAGGATCGCGGCTGGCGCAGCGCTCTGGAAATAGACGCCGGGTTGCAGCCGGGACTGCCGACTGAATCAGATATGAACGTCCGTCAACTGTACGACACGGATGATTTCTCGCTAATGAGGAGGCCTGGGTGATGAAGGTAGGATTGAAACTGACCATGCTGGCCGCGCTGTGTCTGGCACTCTGGCCCGCTCTGGTGGGCGCCGCGCCGCCCGCGCCGAAGGGGAAGCTGGTCTACACCGACGACTTCAGCGATCCCAAGAAGAGCAAGCTCGAGGACAACCTGAAGGCGACCGATTTCTCGCGCGGGTTCCACGCGCCGGGCGTCTACCACCTGATCATGCGCCAGAACAACGAGACCAACTGGAAGCTCTTCCCGGGGCAGTCATACGCCAACTTTAGCTATGAGCTCGAGCTCGCCGACAACAGCGACGATTTTAGCGGCAATGTCGCCTCCGGCGTGGTGTTCCGCGCGAAAGACGACAGCCACATGTACGCCGTGCTGCTCGACTCGCGCAAGGGCCAGTATCGCGTGAGCAAGCTCGACGGCTCGACCTGGAGCGATCTGATTGCGACCAAGCCCTCCAAGCTGATCAAGTCGCAGGCGAACGCGAATGTGCTGCGCGTGGACGGCGATGGCGACAGCTTCACGATCTACCTGAACGGCGAGCAGCTCGACGCCTTCAAGGACGCCGCGTACACCCAGGGCGGCGTCGGCATGATCCAGAGCAACGTCGACGCCGTGAATCCGCACTCCCACTTCGACAACGTCAAGATCTACACGACCGACGCCGCTGCCGCGGGCGAGGGCAGCCCGTCCACGCTGCCGAAGACCGGCCAGCCCGGCGCGACCGAGCCGCTGGCGATCGGCGCCTTCGCGCTCGCGCTGCTGCTGCTTGGCGTGTGGGTGCGCCAGCGCCGCTAGAACAGTTCGTATCGCTGCTTGCCCTCACCCCCTTGCCCCCCTCTCCCATTCGGGAGAGGGGGGATTCTTGACTGGTGCGGTGGTGCGCTGCTCTGCAGCGCACCACCGCACCACAGGACACACCCCCGCCCCTGGCAGGGGCGGGGGCAGGGGGTGGGGTGATCCGGCGCATCGGCGCCCCCCATTATTGCCGGCCACCCGCCGGATCGTGTACAATAGGCCGCGCATCGGCTACCGCAAGGCGCTGGGTCCGCTCACATGAAACTCGTCACGACCACAGAAATGCGCACGCTCGAGCAGGCCGCGGTCGACTCGGGCGCGACCTGGCCCGGGCTGATGGAGCAGGCCGGCTGGGGCGTGGCGCAGCAGGCGCTGCGGCTGCTCGGCAACCCGGCCGGCCGGCGGGTGCTGGCGCTCGTCGGCCCCGGCAACAACGGCGGCGACGGCTTGGTGGCCGCGCGCCACCTCCACGACACCGGCGCGCAGGTCGCGCTGTACCTGTGGCGGCGGCGCGAGTCGGACGACGACGCGAACTGGCGGCGCTGCCGCGAGCGCGGCCTGCCCGAGCACGAGGCGTCAGCCGACCCGCGGCGCGCCCAGCTGCGCCGGCTGCTCGCCGACTGCGATCTCGTGATCGACGCGCTGCTTGGCATGGGCATCAGCCGGCCGGTCGAGGGCGAGCTGGCCGAAATTGTCCGAACGCTGAACGACGAACCACGAACGAAGAAAAGCGAGTTCAGCGCTCAGCGTTCAGCGTTCAGCGTTCTCAGCGTGGACATGCCCACCGGCGTCGACTCCGACAGCGGCGCGGTGCGCGGCGCGGCGCTGCGGGCCGATATCACCGTGGCGACCGGCCTGCTGAAGCGCGGGCTGCTACAGTACCCTGGACGATTGTACGCCGGCGCCATCCGAGTCGTCGAGATCGGACTGGCGCCCCGGCATCTGGAGGCTTTGATGAGTGAGACGATCGACGCAACGCTGGCGCGCGGCCTGCTGCCGCGCCGGCCCGACGACGCCCATAAGGGGACGTTCGGCAAAGTGATGGTGATCGCCGGCTCGGCCCAGTACCCCGGCGCGGCCAGCCTCGCCACCGCGGGCGCGGCGCGCGTGGGCGCGGGGCTGGTGACGCTGGCGACCAGCCGCGGCGGCCTCGCCGGCCCCGGCCGCCTGCCCGAGGTCACGCTGCAGTTCCTGCCCGACGCCGACTGGACCTCGCTGGGGGAGGATGCCGCCGTCGAGGCGCTCAAGCACCTCGACGGCTACCAGGCGCTGCTGGTCGGCCCTGGTCTCGGGCGCGAGGATTCGACCCGCAAGTTCCTTGAGCGGCTGCTTGGCGTCGAATTGCCCAAGCACCGCGGCCACATCGGGTTCCGGATCGGCCCGGTCGCCGAGCAGCCGGCCGAGCAGCCGCGCCCGGAGCTGCCGCCGACGGTGATCGACGCCGACGGGCTGACTCTGCTGAGCCAGATCGAGGGCTGGTGGGAGCGCCTGCCGCGCGGCCGCTGTGTCCTGACGCCGCACCCAGGCGAGATGAAGCGCCTGCTCGCCGCCGACCAGCTCGATGGCGACGACGTCAAGGTCGCCGAGCAGGCTGCCAAGGCATGGGGCCAGATCGTCGTGCTCAAGGGCGCGACCACGGTGGTGGCCGACCCGGAGGGCCGCAGCGCGGTCAACGATGGCGGCAACGCCGCGCTCGCCACCGCCGGCACCGGCGACGTGCTGGCCGGCGCGATCGCCGGGCTGCTGGCCCAGGGGCTGGCCCCGTTCGACGCGGCGGCATTGGGCGTCTACCTGCACAGCGCCGCCGGGCGGCTCGTCCGCGACGACCTGGGCGACATGGGCACGATCGCCAGCGACCTGCTGCCGCGGCTGCCGCTCGCTATCAGGCAGCTAAAGCGTGAATCCTAAGCCGTTGGAACGTTCGAACGTTCCAACGTTTCAACGCGAGAGGCACATGCCAATCTACGAATACCTCTGCCCAAGCTGCAACGGCCGCTTCCAAAAGCTGGTCCAGGGCTTCAGCGACCCGACCGGGCTGGCCTGCCCGCGCTGCGGCAGCGCGGAGGTGCGCCGCGCGATCTCGCGCGTCGCGGTGCTCAAGTCCGAAGAGTCGCGCACCGACGCGCTGGCCGACCCCTCGATGTTCGCCGGGCTCGATGAGGATGACCCGCGCTCGATCGCCCGCTGGGCCAAAAAGCTCGGCAAAGAGCTCGGCGAGGAGGCCGGCGACGACTGGGATGAGATGGTCGACCAGATGCTTGAGGAGGAGATGGACGGCGACGCCGACGCCGACGAGGACGACGCCGGCGCGAGCAAGAAGCCCTCGAAGAAGCCCGACGACCTCGGGTGGGCCTGATGGCTTGTGGCCCTGCGCCCGCGCGATGATGAGCGATCTGCAACTGGAGCGGGGGTATGCTTCTCGCATCAGGGTGCGGTCGCATAGCGACCGCACCCTGATGCCAAGAATGCAGCCCCCTCCCCTGCCAGGGCAGAGGGTGCGGGGGAGGGGCCCGCGATGCGCGAGCCCGGAATAAGCACACTTGAACGGCCAGCGCGCAGCGCTACCGCATAATCAGCGGGATATAGACGTTAAAGATTGGTGGCTGCTCGTAGGCTGCGGTGTACTGCTGCCAGCCAAATCGCTCCGAGGGCAGGCCGATTCGCGGCAGAAGCGCCAGGCCGGCCAGCAGGATCACGAGGACGACGAACAGACGTAGATACCGGATCATCGGGTTCTCCTCCTACTCTCCTAACAGAACACTCCGCATGAGTCGCTCCGGCGGCTCATGCCGTCTAGCGGCATCCGACCACCCCCTCTCCCGAAAGCTGCGCGGTGCTGTCCCGCGGGCATAGCTGGTAGAGCAGCCCGACCGGCCGCGCCCGCACGATCTGCGCGAGATCCGGCGGCATGCTGTCGACGTGAATCGGCCGCCGCGAGATCTCGCGCGCGATCAGCTGGCGCATGTCCGGGTAGGGGATCGAAAGCGGTTGATCGCCTGGACGTCCGGCCGCTGCCCTTCGACCAGCTGCAGGTACTGGATCGCGGGCACGGTGCCCCACCAGCCGAAGATCAGCGCGTGCGGCTGCGCCGCGCGCAGGATGGCCTCGCCGCGCGCGCGGGTGCTCCAGTCGTGCGAGAGATCGACCAGCCGCCAGTTCCACAGCGTCGCCGCGAGCACCGCCGCGGCCAGCAGGCCCTGCAGCAGCCCGACGCTCCACCGCGGAGTCAGGTTCTGGCCCGCGCCGCGCAGCCAGGCCAGCAGCCAGTGGTAGCCGACGCCGAGCCAGAGCGCCCAGATCAGGTAGGTCGGCAGGAACATCGTCTGCTTGTCGATCGCGCGGTAGTCGATATAGAAGGCGGCGTTGAACACGAACATCATCAGCAGCATGCCGCCCAGCCGCCAGTCGCGTCGCAGCAGCACGATCGCGCCCACCAGGCCCGGCCCAATGCCGATGCCAAAGAAGGCCTGCCACAGCGCCCTGCCGTACTGCTGCGCCTCGTGCCACAGCGGCTGGCCGCTGTAGGCCAGCATGAGTCCCGAGAACGCCCGGCCGGAGATCAGCCACCACAGGCCGTCGGCGGTGCGCAGGTCGACCGGCCGAAATGTGCCGGTCGCGTCGTACAGGCCGGCGTAGTTGAAGGCCGGCGCGCTGAGATAGCGCAGCGGCAGGTAGAGGTACAGGCTGAACCCGGCGAGGCCGGCCGCCAGCGCCGCCAGCAGGGCCCGCGGCGCAAGCGCGCGGCGCGGGGCCGCGGCCAGGACATACCAGACGCAGCCGGGGATGAGCAGCACCGCCATCGCGTGGTGGGCCAGGCTCAGGCCGCCGAGCAGCCCGCCCAGCGCCAGCCGCCGCGCGGTCGGCTGGTCGGCCCAGCGCATCAGCGCGAGGATCAGCCCGGCCATCAGCGCTGTGTGCAGCGTGTAGACCTCGGCGATCAGCGAGAGCGCCCAGAAGTACGGCGCGCAGGCCAGCAGCCCGAGCGCGCCGAGCGCGGCCCACGGCCCGACGCCCAGCCGCCGCAGAATCCGCTCGGCCAGCACGATCGTGAGCGCGCCGTTGAAGGCCGAGAACAGATTCATACGGTAGCCGACATCCCCGACCGGGATCATGGACCACAGGCGGCCCAGGATCAGGTAGAGCGGGTAGCCCGTCGCGCGGGTGATGCCCCCGGTCGCCGCCGCGGTCGTCAGCTCGGCGCTGTCGAGGTTGAAGATCGTCGGCGCGAGGGTGCAGATGTAGATGATCAGCGGCAGCCCGAACGCGGCGGCGCTGCGCCAGTCCAATGCGATCCGGCGCTCCCGGATCGCGCTGCGCCAGGTTTGGCTCGCCCAGCTGAGCCGTCCGGCGCGCACGATGTCACCCATGGCTTCTCCACGTCATTTGCAAGGAACCTCTGCACAACAATGGGAACTGATTGCTGTAAATGAGGCACTGTCGCGCACGGCGACGCCAGGCAGCATTGGTAGCAAGCTGCGTTCCAGAGAATCGGCCGCGGCGCGCTGGGGCAGTTTTGTGTTTATGATCAGGCGGTGCGCTGGATCATCCCCTGCCAGGGGCGGGAGTCATCGGCTGTTGGTGTGGTGGTTTCGGCGGAGCCGAAACCACCACACCAACAACGAATCCCCCCTCTCCCGCGCGCGGGAGAGGGGGGCGGGGGGTGAGGGCCTATGGTGAAGCGCTACGGCGCAGCCTGCTGCCAGGCAGGCTGCTCGTCATTCCACAGGCAGCAGGTCGACGAAGCAGTAGGGGTCGAACGCTTCGGGCTGCCCCTGCTCGAAATAGCCCATGATCGGGCAGGCGCCGACGCAGCTGAGATCGCGCTACGGGCCGGCCGGGTCCTTCTTCACCAGCGGCACGTACACCCCGCCGGTGGCCGGCGCATAGTACGCGATGCGGACGCCGCAGACCTGAAGCGTGGTGCCCGCCGCCGAGGGCCACCCGATCAGGGTGTAGGCGTAGGCGCTGTTGTCGACGGTCTCGTTCAGCTCGCTGCTCACCACAAAGCCCCAGCCGGGTGCCGCGGCCACACCCAGATCCGCGAACACAAGGTCGGACGTGTTCTGCCCGGGGGTATAGCGCGTGAGAAAGCCTCTGACGCTACCGGTGGTCGACGTGTCGATGAAGTAGATGCGCAGGTATTTGATCAGCGAGCCATCCGGGATGTGCAGCTCGGTGTTCAGAATGTCCCCGCCGCTGGTCGTGTGCGTGCAGCCGAGGCCATCATAGGCGAAGGCGGTCGTGCTGTCGCGCCCGCGCAGCGTCGCCCCCGCGACCTGGTAGTAGCTGAAGAACGGCTGCGTGGCCTGCCGAGACGCGCCGCCCGCCACGGTCGGGTTGTCGTCTGGCGCGCTGCCCGCTGGCGACTGGCCCGGGCGCGGCGCGGCCCCCTGGCCGTCCGTGAATGCCGGCCCGGCGCCCTGCTGGCCACGCTGCTGAATTGCGCCGTCGGGCTGGCCTGTGGACGGCGCGGAGGTCGCGCTCGGCGGCGCGGCGCCCGGCTCGGTCGCGGGGATCGGTCGCTGGGCCATCGCCAATCCTGCTCCGAGCAGCAGGACCAGCGCGATCACAGATCCGGCTACCTTCGGTCGGCTCAGTCGTGTGTTCATGCGTTTCTCCTCTGTGCGTTACATAAAGCGGCCGGACGGCGAGGTCGGCAAGCAGCCAAGGCGCCTGCGGGCCTCGCCAGCCATGGTTGTTGGGGTGCCGACGGCGCGGCCGCCCACATCCCACAGTTCCCGTATGTAAAACAGCAAGGTTGATTCGAGTGGCAGGAATCAATCAAGGAGCCAGATCAGAAAGGCATTCGCCGCCGGCGCGGTCACGATGATCGCGCTCCAGCTGACGACGAGGAAGATGAAGGTGCGCCGCCGCGTCGACCGCAGCGTGCGCGCCGATGGAACCGCCAGCGTGACGATGAGGGCGGCCGAGCAGAGCGGGATCAGGCACCAGAACAGCGCAAGCGCCCCAAGCGGCAGCGCACGCACGAGCAGCGGGTGGGCCGTAGCCAAGGCTGAGCCGGCTTCGTACCAGGGGACGACAGCGACGTCGGCGGTTGGGTCCGGCGCGGCTGCGAGGCCGCTCTGATAGGCCGGATAGAGCACCAGGAGGCCATACCCAGCCAGCAGCACTGACTGCAGTACGGCAGCATACGTTATAAGGCGCTTGGGAGCGGGCGTTGCATGCTGCATCGCGGCCTCCCGTGGAAGGGGTAGAAGATAGTCGTCACTTTGACGATCGACGTGGGTGTCAAGATCATTTGTACTACACCGACAGCGTCTCTACAAGCATCGCTGCTCATCTGTTTCCAATGCGACCTTCATATTTTCTGAACATAGTTTGTGTACTATTCGGCAGGGCTTTCATTGTACGCGGTTGCACAAACTATCTGGCGGGTATCCACAAACGAATGGAGGTTCACACGATGAGTCAGGCACAGGCCCAGCGTCTACAGCGAACGATCGGAGTCATGCAGGTCGCGATCATCGCTCTTGTCGTCATCACGGCAGCCGTGCATCTGCAGCGGGGGATCAGCATGAGTCTGGGCGGATTTGGCGGCGGGCCAGGCGGCCCGCCGCCGGGCGGCGGGGCCGGAAGGCCTCCAGCTGGCCCGCCAGGCGGGTTCAGTCTGTTTCAGTACCTCCCGCTGCCGCTCTCGACCCTGTTCCTGCTCAATGGGATAGGTTACCTCGTCCTCGGTGCAGCGCTCTACCTGCCGGCGCTGGCCCGCTTCCGGCCGCTGGTGCGCTGGCTCCTGATCGCCTTCGCCGCCGTGACATTCGTGCTGTACTTCCTCTTCAACGGCTTTCGGCTGAATCCGATCGCCATTGTAGACAAGATCGCGGAGCTCGCGCTGATCGTTCTGCTGTTCATCGATGGACGCAGGTCAACCACTGCCTCCGCAGCCGAGCGTGTGCCGGCGTGAGTCGAGTGTAAGGACAGGCTATCGGACGAAGGGCGGACGACGGACGACGAATGGCCGTCGTCTCCGGTCGCCGGTCTTCAGCGGCAAAAAGCCACCCTCAATGAGCTGGGTGGCTTTTTGTACTTTATCCAGAATCTCGCTTAACGGGCGTCGAGCGTGGCATCCACCGATAACACAAAGCCGCTCAAAGGGCTGAGCCGGCTGTCTCATCGCGGTGGAAGACACCGTGCTCGATGTAAGCGTCGTTCTCCAGCCTCAGCACGGTGATAGTCGCGCCCTCGGGATCGACGATCCAGTACTCCGGGATGCCCGCCTCTGCATAGTCGGCGCGCTTGACCTTCGTATCGCGCTCCGGGTCGTCCGGGCTGACGATCTCGACGACCAGGTCGGCGCCGAGCCAGTAGCGGTTCTGCCGGCGCGGGTCATCCGCGTCGCGCACGAGCAGGATGTCTGGCTCGCGATGCTTGCCCGGCCGGATCTGGAGGCGTAGCGGCGCATACTGGACCTTGCCGCCAATGCGCTGAATAAACGCCAGGAGCGCCAGAAAGACGAACTGTGAGACAGCCTGGTGTTTATCCGTCAGCATAGGCAGTACCTCGATATAGCCGTCGTCAAACTCAAGCAAGCGCCGGCTGTGATCGCTCATCGCCAGGTACTGCTCCTCGGTCCAGAGGCCCTGGATCGGCCGCAGATCGAGCACGGTATCGTTATCGTGCCCGACAATACGTAGCTCTCTTGAATGTATATCGACTGCCATGGGTTGCTCCGGTTACGACAAGTCACGCTGGCGGCAGTATACTGCAACGCTATATGCCTCGCAATCTACAAATACCTCTACGCCGATCTCACCTGTAAACTCACTCCGCCCTTCTCGGCCGGTACTGGATGGCCTCGGCCAGGTGCGCGGGGCCGATCTCGGCAGCGCCGGCCAGGTCGGCGATCGTGCGGGCCAGCTTGAGTACGCGGTGGTAGGCCCGCGCCGAGAGGTGCAGCTGGCGCATGGCCGCCTGCATCAGCCGCTGCCCGGCCCCATCGAGCTGGCAGAACTGGCGCACCTCGGCCGGCCCCATGTCGGCGTTGGTCAGCAGGCGCGCACCGCGAAACCGCTCGCGCTGGCGCGCGCGCGCGGCGGTCACCCGCTCGCGCACCGCGGCGGAGGGCTCGCCCATGCGCTCGCCGCTCAGCTTCTCGTAGTTCACGCGCGGCACCTCGACGTGAATGTCGATCCGGTCAAGCAGCGGGCCAGAGATGCGCTTCTGGTAACGCGCCACCACCGACGCCGAGCACGTGCAGCTCTTCTCGGCGTCGCCGTGCCAGCCGCACGGGCACGGGTTCATGGCGGCGATCAGGATGAAGTTGGCCGGGAAGGTGATCGAGCCGCTCGCTCGGCTGATCGTCACGATCCGATCCTCGAGCGGCTGGCGCAGCACCTCAAGCGTCTGCAGCCCGAACTCGGGCAGCTCGTCCAGAAATAGCACGCCGCGGTGCGCGCGGGTGATCTCGCCCGGCTTGATCTTCGAGCCGCCGCCGACCAGCCCGGCCTGCGAGATGGTGTGGTGCGGCGCGCAGAACGGCCGCTGGCGCACCAGCGGCGTCTCGCCACGCAGCATGCCGCTGACCGAGTAGATCTTGGTGACCTGCAGCGCCTCGGACAGGCTCATCGGTGGCAGGATCGACGGCACCGCGCGCGCCATCAGGGTCTTGCCCGAGCCGGGGCTGCCCGACATCAGGACGTTATGCCCACCTGCGGCGGCGACCTCGAGCGCGCGCTTGACGTGCTCCTGGCCCTTGACGTCCTGGAAGTCGACCGGGTAGATCACCTCGGCGTCGACCGGCTGGGGGCGCGGCGAGGTAGGCCGGCAGCGGCCGCTCGCCGATGAGGTGCGCGGCCAGATCGGCCAGCGAGCGCACCGGGATCACCGTCGCGCCCTCGACCAGCCCGGCCTCGGGCGCGTCCTCGAACGGCACGTAGACCGTCTCGAGGCCGTGGCTCCTGGCGACGCTGACCATCGGCAGCACGCCCTCGGTGTGCCGCAGCATGCCGTCCAGCCCCAGCTCGCCGACGAACAGCGCGCGCTCGACCGCGCCGTGCACCTGCTCGGATGCCAGCATCAGCCCAATCGCGATCGGCAGGTCGTAGGCCGGCCCGGCCTTGCGGATGTCGGCCGGCGCGAGGTTCACGGTCAGCCGCTTCATTGGAAATGTCGCCCCGGAGTTCTTCACCGCCGCGCGCACGCGCTCCTTCGACTCCTGGACGGCGGTGTCAGGCAAACCGACGATCTGGAAGCTCGGCAGGCCGTGGCTGATGTCGACCTCGACCTCGACCGGCACACCCTCGAGCCCGACCACGGCGCAGCTGTAGACTTTGGACAGCACGGGCAATCTCCTTGTTCACGTCACGGCTCGCACTTACGATGCATTATCGTATCTTCTGTTCTACCGGCGCTGGCTGCGCTAGGTTACGGCTCGTACTCTCAGGGGAACCCACGCCGGTTCAGGCGGCCTCCGGCCAGGTGTTTTTTCCGGGGCGCCCCTCCCCAGCCACCTTGTCACCGGGTCATCTGGTCATCTATTCTCCGGGGCGCTGCGCCCCCCCCGGGGAACCCACGCCGGTTCCCCGGCCCCCTCCGGCAAATGACCCGTACCCGTTGCATTGCTTGTGGCGCATGCCTATCACCATACTTGCGGGGCAGGTTGCATCCCGCTGCGCCTGGATTCCGCCGGGCATGCACCACAAACGCTGAGAACGAGACGGCATCATTTTTGGGGTCCAGGGGCGCAAGCCCCGGCCGGGGGACACGGGGGCGCGCAGCTCCCGGAGGGGCGCTGGTGCGGCTCCGCCACACGTGGTATCATGCCGCCCTATGATTGATCTAATCCCAGAGCAGGCCGGCCTCGACGACAGCTGGCGCGCGCGCGCGTCCGACGTCCGGCACCTCTATATCCATATCCCGTTCTGCCACCGCCGCTGCGCCTACTGCGACTTCAACACCTACGCCAATATGGACGATCGCATGGAGGCGTACGTCGACGCGCTGTGCGGGGAGATTGCGGCGTGGGGCGCGGAACGTGGGCGATCCGATCCCAGGCTCCAAGCCCCAGACTCCAAGCCCCAGGCCCCAGGCCCCAAGCCCGGCGGGTTGACACGGGCCGATCTTCAACCAACGGTGTTTTTGGGCGGCGGGACGCCCAGCATGCTGCCGCTGCCGCTGATGGAGCGCGTGCTGGCCGCCGCGAACGCGATCGTGCCGCTCGCCGGTGCCGAGGTGACCGTCGAGGCCAACCCCGGCACGGTGCTGGGGCGCGACTACCTGGGCGGCCTGCGCCGGCTGGGCGTGAACCGGCTCAGCATGGGCGTGCAGAGCCTGCACGACCCGACGCTGCGCGTGCTCGGGCGCATCCACACGGCCGCCGAGGCGCGCGCCAGCTTCGAGGACGCCAGGCGCGCCGGCTTCGACAACATCAACCTCGACTTCATCTTTGGCCTGCCCGGCCAGACGGTCGAGCAGTGGGAGGCGACGCTGCGCGAGATCGCGACGTGGGAGACCGACCACTTCTCGCTCTACTCGCTGATCCTCGAGAAGACGACCCCGCTGTACGCCCAGGTGGTCGGCGGGCGGCTCAGCGTGCCCGACGAGGACGCCACCGCCGATATGTACGAGCGCGCGATCGATCTGCTCGGCGCGGGGGGGTACGCGCAGTACGAGATCTCGAACTGGGCGAGAGTCGACAGGGTACAGGGCACAGGCTACAGGTTACAGGCTGGCGCTACCGATGAATCTAGCCCTGCCCCCTATCCCTTATCCCCTACCCCCTTGCGGGCGTGCCACCACAACCTGGCCTACTGGCTCAACGCGGACTACCTGGCCTGCGGGGCCGGCGCGCACGGCCACCTGTTCCCACGCCGCTACTTCGACGTGCTGGGGATCGACGACTACATTGCGCGGGCCGGCGCAGGGCGCTCGCCGATCGCCGAGACGACCGCGCTGGCCGAGCGCGATCTGTACGCCGAGACGATGTTCATGGGGCTGCGCCTCAACGTCGGGGTGAGCTTCGTGCACTTCCGCGACCGCTGCGGCGCCGAGCTGGAGGCGGTCTACCGCGACGAGCTGGCCGATCTGGTCGCGCTGGGCCTGCTCGCGCGCGACGAGTCGGGCGTGCGCCTGACCGAGCGCGGGCGCATGCTCGGCAACCGGGTGTTCGAGCGTTTCGTCTAGCGCGGCCCCGCCGTGCAGTGAGAGAGCTGCTGCAGTGAAGCACCGCCCGATCTGGAAACGTGCTCTTCCTGGGGGAGCGGTGGCCGCGCTGATGCTGCTGGCCTCGGGCCTGTCGGGCCTCGCGCTCAGCCCTGGCCGATCGTACACGCAGGGGGGCGGCCGGGGCGGCGCGGGACTCGCGGGCGGCGCCCCGATCCTCGGCGCGCAGGCCAGCCCGCTGGTCTACGTGCTGCTGATCGTGGCCTTCCTGGCGGTGCTGGGGTACCTGCTCGTCTCGATCGGCGTTGAGCTGGCGAGGTCGCGGCGGCGGCATGGACTGATCAGACAGGCGCTGGCCGCGCTGCTGGCTATCATGGCGCTGGCGTACCTGATCAGCCGCTGGGCGCGCCTGCAGGCCGGCGCCGAGAGCCTGCCAGTCGACACGCCAGCGCCGCCGCCGGGCGTGCCGTTTCCGGTATTTAGCGCTCAGCCGCCGTGGTGGCTGGCGATCGTCCTCAGCGCGGCGCTGGCCGCGCTGCTGAGTGTTGGGATCTCGTACTTCTGGCGGCGCGGGCGCCAGCCCGAACAGCCGCTGCTGGCCGTGGCGCAGGCCGCGCTCGCGGATCTGCAGGCCGGCGGCGACCTGCGCGATACTGTCCTGCGCTGCTATCGCGACATGAGCCAGGTGCTGCGCGAGCAGCGCGCCGTCGAGCGCGATAGCGCGATGACCCCGCGCGAGTTCGCGGACTATCTGTCGGCGCAGGGCATGAGCGACGAGCACATCCAGCGGCTTACGCGGCTGTTCGAGCGAGTGCGCTATGGCGGCCAAGTCGCAGATGAGCGCGACTCGCGCGAGGCGGTGGCCTGCCTGACAGCTATCGTCGCGGCCTACTCGCTGATCATTCAAGATAATTGACCATCTATCGTTGCGGCATGGTCTGAACGGCGGTACCTGCGGAGCAGGCTATGAAGAATCGGCTGATCGCGATCGCCCTGGCGCTGCTGCTGCTCGGCCTGCTGGCGCTGCTGCTGACCGGCGCGGCCCAGGCGGCGATCGTCATCCCGCTGCTCTACGCCGCCTGGCTGGCGCGCGTGCTGTTCGAGAGCATCCCCCAGGCGCTGCTGTGGCTGGCTCTGCTGACCGTCGCCGGATATACGGCGCTGCACGCCCTGCCCTGGCCGCGCTCGCGCGTGCTCGATCCGCTGCAGGGCGCCGAGCCGCGCGCGGCCGTGGCCGGCTGGTCCGACCTGATCCGGCGCGCGCAGCGCAGCGACTACGGCCGCTGGGCGCTGGCGCAGCGGCTGGGCTACCTGGCAAAAGAGGTGATCGAGCAGGATGATCGTGACCCCGCGCGGCCGCTGTGGGTGCGGCTGAGCGACGGCTCGCTCGACTTCCCCGACGATGTCCAGGCCTTCCTGCGCGCAGGCACGGCGGCGACCCCGACCTCCGCGCGACCGGCGCGGCGCTGGGCCTGGCGGCTGGGCCAGTGGCCGCCGTGGGAGCGCGTGCCCGACCCGCTGGCGCTCGACCCGGAGATCGTCGTGCGGCTGATCGAGGAGCGGATGGAGCGAGAGTAGCCAGAGTGTAGTCGGCAGGTGGCAGTCGGCGGGTGGCAGTCGGCGGGTGGCGCTCAGCGTTCAGCGCTCAGCGCTCAGCGCTCAGCTGTGGTGGCATGATGGGAGAGACGATATGACCGTCACAGGTGTGGACGTGGCGCCGCTGGGGGAGCGGGTCGTCGAGGAGGTCGCGCGGGCGATTGTGGGCAAGCGGGCGCTGCTGCAGCAGATCATGGCCGCGGCGCTGGCCGGCGGGCACGTGCTGCTGGAGGACTACCCCGGCCTGGCCAAGACCCTGGTCGCCAAGAGCTTCGCGGCCGCCCTTGGCCTGGAGTTCAAGCGCATCCAGTTCACGCCCGATCTGCTGCCGGGCGACATCACCGGCAGCTACGTCTACGACCGCGCGCAGGGCCGCTTCGAGCTGCGCCGCGGCCCGATCTTCGCACACATCATCCTGGCCGACGAGATCAACCGCGCATCGCCGAAGACCCAGTCGGCGCTGCTTGAGGCCATGCAGGAGCGCCAGGTGACGCTCGAGGGCGAGACGCTGGAGCTGCCCGAGCCGTTTATCGTGATCGCGACCCAGAACCCGATCGAGTACGAGGGCACCTTCCCGCTGCCGGAGGCCCAGCTCGACCGCTTCCTGATCAAGCTCGCGGTCGGCTACCCGACGCTCGATGAGGAGCAGGAGATTCTGCGACGGCGGCGCGAGCGCCGCAGCGACGATGTGGACGTGCAGCGCGTGACCAGCCACGACGAGCTGCTGGCGATGCGTCGGGCGATCGAGGAGGTGCACGTCGATCCGGATATCGAGCGCTACATCGTGCGCCTGGTCGACGCGACCCGCCGCGATCGGCGGGTGGCGGTCGGCGCCAGCCCGCGCGGCTCGCTGGCGCTGCTCAAGCTCGCGCGGGTGCAGGCGGCGCTGGAGGGGCGCGCGTACGTCATCCCCGACGACGTGAAGGCGTTCGTCAGGCCGGCGCTGATCCACCGGCTGCTGCTCACGCCCGATTTCTGGATGCAGCGCCGCGCGGCCGACGACGTGATCTCCGATATCGTGCGCTCGGTCGAGGTGCCGGTGCTCGCGGAGGGCCGCTGATGCGCCGGCCGCTGCTGCTCGGCCTGCTGCTCTACGGCCTGCTGCTGCTGGGGCTGGCCGGCATGCGCGGCGCGCTGCTCGCGCTCGCGATCCCGCTGGTGGTCTACCTGGGCGCCGCGCTGCTGGATCGGCCGCAGGCGCCGCGCCTGAGCGCCACGCGCACGCTCAGCAGCGCGCGGGTGATGCCGGGCGCGCCGGTCACGGTCACGCTGGCGATCACCAACGGCGGGGCGCGGCTGGACGAGCTGCTGCTGGAGGACCCTACGCCGGCCGGGCTCGCCGTGATCGACGGCGCGACCAGCCTGCTGGCGACGCTCGACCCCGGTGCGACGATCGAGCTGTCGTACACGGTCAGCGGCGGGCGTGGGCTGCACCAGTTCGCCGACCTGCGCGCGACCGCGCGCGACCGGCTGGGGCTGTTCGAGCAGCGCATCGCCCTGGCCGCGCCGGCCCAGCTCGTCGTGGTGCCGCAGGTCGTCCGGCTGCGGCGGATGACCCTACGCCCGCGGCGCACCCGGATCTACGCCGGCGCGGTGCCGGCGCGCAGCGGCGGACCCGGCGTGGAGTTCTTCGGCGTGCGCGAGTACCAGGCCGGCGACCCGACGCGCTGGATCAACGGCCGCCTGACCGCGCGCCACCCCGAGGCGCTGTACGTGAACGAGTTCGAGCAGGAGCGCGTGACCGACGTCGGGCTCATCCTCGACGCCCGGCGGCCGAGCGATGTGCGCACCAGCCAAGGCGCGCTGTTCGAGCATGGCGTGCAGGCCGCCGCCACGCTGGCGGACGCGCTGCTGGCGCACGGGAACCGCGTCGGCCTGCTGGTGCACGGCTCGGCGATCAGCTGGACGCTGCCCGGCTACGGGAAGGTCCAGCGCGAGCGCATCCTGCGCGCGCTGGCCGGCGCGGGCCACTCCAGCCTGCCGCTGATCGATCGGCTGGACTATGTGCCGGTGCGCGTGTTCCCGGCGCGCTCGCAGCTCATTCTGATCAGCCCGCTGCTCCCGCACGATCACGAGGCGCTGATCCGGCTGCGGGCGCGCGGCTATCAGCTACTGGTGATCAGCCCGGACCCGATCGCGTTCGAGCGGCAAGGGCTGGAAGCTGATGCCGCGGTGGCGCTCTCGGCGCGGGTCGCGCGGATCGAGCGCACGCTGCTGCTGCGCCGACTCTGGCGGGCGGGAATCCCGGTGATCGAGTGGGCGGTCGACCGGCCGTTCCAGCAGGTGGCCGAGGCGGCGCTTGGCCGCGTGCAGCTCTGGTCCGGCCCGGCGGCGGGCGCGCTGTGAGGCGGCTCGTCGCGGTTGGCGTCGTCGTGGCGACGCTGACCCTGGCGGCCAGCACCGCCGACTGGGCTCTCGCGCTGGCGGCGGGCGCGATCGGCGCGCTCTGGCTGGCCGGGCTGTGGCGCGGCTGGCCGTGGGTCGCGACGATCGGCCTGGCCGGCGTTGTGAGCCTGGCCGCGCTGGGCGCCTGGCGGCAGATGCCGACTCTGGCTGCGCTCACGGCTGCCTGTGTCGGCGTGATCGCGTGGGACCTGGATGGCTTCGCGCGGCGCCTGTGGGCCGCCGGCCGCGTCGAAGCGCGCGAGCGACTCGTGCGCGCGCACCTGCGGCGGCTGCTGGTCGCCGCCGGGCTGGGCTGGGCGGCGGGCGCGCTCGCCCTCGGCGTGCGTGTGCGGCTGAGCTTCGGCTGGGCGCTGCTGCTAGGCCTGCTGGCGATCGCCTGCCTGTGGCGCGTCATGGCCTGGGTGCGCGGCGAGACCCCGTGACGAAAGACGGGGGATGGAAGACGACGCGCGTCGTCCTCCATCCCCCGTGTTCCAGAGCCAGGCAGGTCCGCCCGCTGAGCCGTACGACCGGCGCTATCGCTCGATCTTCTCGCCGCTGTAGGGGTCGTACTTCCACTGCTCGGCCGGCCGCGGGTGGTCGGGCAGCGCGCTGGCGGCTGTCGCGGCGGGCTGCTCCTCGGGCAGCACGATCCACAGCAGCAGGTAGACCAGCGGGCTGACGCCGCTGAGCACCGCCAGAACAAAAACCAGGCGCACGATCGTGCTGTCCACCCCGAAGTAGCGCGCCAGGCCGCCGCACACGCCGCCGATCATCCGGTCGTCTTTGCTCCGCGTAATCTGGCTGTTCATCGCTTCGCTCCCTGTATGCTCGTCCGGCCGCCGCTCGGCGGCCGATTCATCGCTGTGTCTATCTTGTCGGACGAGTCTGGGGGGCCAAATGTTGCGCGCCTGCGGCGCGGTCAGTTTCTCCCCACCCCTGCCCCGCACCAGCCAAAAATCCCCCTCTCCGTGGCGCGGGAGAGGGGGGGTGAGGGCTTGCACCACCAAAGGGTGGGGAGGAGGAGCGGCGCAACCGCTCCTCCTCCCCGCCCGAAGAGTCCGAACAGGGTATTAGTTCCCGCAGGGCGACACGTTGCGCCAGTTCTCGATCGTGTCGTTGACGGTCTGCGTGCCGCTGCTGCCGTAACTCAGCGTGAGCTGGCGGTTGGAGATCTCGGCGCAGGAGGCGTCCTTCTCGACGAAGTCCCACGAGCCTTGCGCGTACTTATACTCGATCTGCGTGGTCTCCTTGCCGGTGAACGTGATCGTCCAGTGGGTCGCGTCGACCCGCGTCAGCACCACGCCGCCGGGGTTCCACTGCGGCAGGCCGCCGTCCAGCCGATCCAGGAAGCCGGCGATGTAGACCGACCTGCCGGTCGCGTCGGTCGTCGATGGGACGGTCACGTTGAAGACGAGCGTGACGGTGCGCAGCTGCGCGGTGGCGGTCACCTGGGCCGAGCTGCCCGAGCGGTTGAACGATGTGTCGACCGAGCGCACCACGTAGTAGTAGGTCGCGCTCTCGGTTACGCTGGTGTCGACGTAGCCGGCGGCGCCGCCGGTCACCGTCGCGATGGTGGTGTATGGCCCGCCGGAGGTGTTGCTGCGGCGCACCTCGTAGCCGTAGAGCGATGCGTCGCCGCCGACCGCATCCCAGGCCAGCTCGATGCCGGCGGGCGAGGCCGCGATAACGTGCAGGTTACCTGGTACTGCCGGCGCGGAGGTGTCGCCGCTCGCGACGACCGTCAGCTTACCGGCCTGGGCCGGGCTGTAGCCGTTGCCGATGCCGTCCAGATCGGCGTAGACCCAGTCGCGGCCGCCGGTGGTGCTGTAGCGGTAGGCGTAGTCGTAGCTGCCGGTCTGGTCGGGCAGCAGGCTGGCCTTGAACTCGTCGTTGTTGCCGGAGTCGCCGTTGAAGCTCGCGTCGACCCAGCTCCACTGCGCGTTCCCGGCCGGGTTGCTGTTGCTCGGGCCGAAGCCGAGCTGGGCGACCAGGCTCTTGGTCGCGCCCGCCTGGCTGGTCACGCCGTCGATCCAGGCCTGGCCGTAGACGGTGTCGGTGCGGTTGGTCGCGCTGATCGTGTGCGTCAGCGTCGGCGGCCACTGCAGGTTGGCCCAGCCGATCGTCAGGTGCGGCAGGGCCTTGACCTCGGCCGAGGGCTTGCTCTCGTTGCCGGCGCTGTCGAGCGCGGTGACGGCGTAGTAGTAGCTGCGCGCGTTCTCCAGGCCGGTATCGGTGAAGCTTGTGCCCGTTACCAGGCTGCCGTTGATCTTCACCCAGCCGCCGCCGCTGACCGGGCTGCGGTAGACGTTGTAGCCGGCCGCGCCGCTGACGGCACTCCATGTCAGCCCAACCTGCGCGTTGCCCTCGGTCGCGTGGAGCCCGGTCGGGGCCGCCGGCGGCTGCAGGTCGGTGTTGCCGGTCAGCAGCACCAGCGCGCTATTGGCGCCGATCGATCCGTTGATCTGGCCGTTTGTCACGGTGATCGTGCTGGGGCCGCCCGCGCCCACGACATAGGCTGCCTTGAGCGTGACGCCGTTCGGCAGGTAGCCGCCGACGGGGATCGGGCCGGTCTGGGCCGAGTCGCCGCGGTTGACGATCACCACCGCCGCCTGGCTGGTGGTCTTGCGGCCGTAGGCCACGACCTGCGAGCTGTCGTCGGCCAGCAGGACGCGGAAGTCGCCGGCGGTCAGCGCGGCGTTCTGGCTGCGCAGGCTGGCCAGCTTCTGGTAGTGGCTGAACAGCGCCATGTCGGGGTTACCGCCCAGGTCGGCCCACGGGTAGGTGCGCCGGTCGTCGGGGTCGTCGTCGCCGGTCACGCCGACCTCGTCGCCGTAGTAGACCGTTGGCGAGCCTGGGACAGTGAACTGGATCAGCGAGGCCAGGCGCTGGCGCTGCTTGCCGGCGGCCAGGTTCGCGGCGTTCTGCTCCTTGTTCGCGGTCGTCTCCGGCCCGGCCGTGAGCGTCCAGAGCAGCCGCTCGGTGTCGTGGCTGTCGAGCAGGTTCATCAGCGAGTAGTAGCTCGCGTCGCTGTAGTCCTCGCGGATGGACGACAGGCGCGCGGCGAACTCGGATGGGCTGATGATCCGGCCGCTGTCGGCGAAGCCCTTCGAGTCGAAGCTGCCGGGCGTCAGCAGGCCGATCACCGCGTCGCGCAGGCGGTAGTTCATGGTCGCGTCGGCGCGGTCGCCGCGCAGGAAGCGCAGCAGGGTGCTGTCCTTCTGCCACAGCTCGCCGATGATCAGCGCGTCCTTGTTCTGGCTCTTGACCACATTGCGGAACGTCTCCCAGTAGCCGTTCGGGAACGACGAGTCGCCCATCACGTCGAGCCGCCAGCCCTCGGCGCCGGCCTTCAGCCAGTGCTTCGAGACGCTGTCGGCTGCGGTCAGGAAGTACTTCTGCAGATCGGCGTTGCTCTTGGTCAGAACCGGGATCGAGTCAAAGCCGAACCAGCCGTCGTAGGTCGCGGACTTCGGCCCGGCGCTGCCTGCGCAGGTTCCGGTGCCGGCCGCCACATCGTGGAAGGTGAACCAGGGCCGGTACTGCGAGCTGACCGACTCGCAGGCGCCCACAGTCGCGTAGTGCTGGTAGCGGTCGAAGAACGGGCTGTCCGACGACATGTGGTTGAACACGCCGTCGAGCACGATCTTGATGCCGAGCTGGTCGGCGTGCTTGTTCAGGTTCTCCCAGTCCTTCTGGGTGCCGAAGTACGGGTCGATCTTGTAGTAGTCCTGGGTATCGTAGCTGTGGTTCGAGCCGGCGTCGAAGATCGGGTTGAAGTACAGCGTGTTGATGCCGAGCGACTTGAGGTAGTCCAGCTGCTGGTCGACGCCCTTGAGGTCGCCGCCCATGTAGTCGCGCCCGCGTGGGGTCTCGAGCTGCGTTGCGGGTGTGTTCGGCGGGGCGCCGAAGCGCCAGGGGCAGCTCGCGGTGGTGGCGGCGGCGTAGTTGCGGCAGTAGCCCTCGGGCAGCGTGCCCCACGGCAGCTTGAGCACCGGGTCGTCGTAGCGCACATCGCCGGTCTTGGCGTTGTTGTCGTCGCGGCCGTTGCGGAAGCGGTCGGGGAAGATCTGGTAGATCACCGCCTTGCTGGCCCAGTCCGGCGCCTTGAAGCCGGGCTTGTAGACCATCAGCGCCCAGCTCTGGTCGATCGGGTCGTTCGTGGGGGCGCCCAGGCCACCGTCCAGCGCCGAGGTGTTGTCGGCGTAGTAGGCGGTCTTGCTGCCGTCGCTGACAATGAAGCGGTACCACAGGTTGTTCGGCGCGGCGTTCGGCAGTGTGGCCTCCCAGAAGTCGCAGGTCTCGCTCTCGAGACCAGGCTGGTAGCACGAGACGCCGCTGGCCGCGACGGCCATCGGCACGACGCTCTGCCCGCCGGCGTTCAGGTCGTACACCCGCAGCTTGACGCCGGTGACGTCGTCGTGGTAGGTGCGGAAGCGGATCTTCACCGGCGTGCCGGCCGGCACCGCGCCGCCGGGCGCGCGGTAGAGCGTGTCGCGCGAGTCGTGGCGCAAGCCGTCCCACTCGACGTTGTTGTCGTGGGCGTGGCCGGCCAGGATCGTCAGCACGTGCGTGGCGGCGTTGTAGCTGAACGAGACCTTGGCGTTATTCGCCGCCACGGTGAAGGCGATGTTCGCGCCGCCGGGCGCGCCGCCCTGGCCGTAGTTCTCGTCCCAGCCCTCGTTGATCGCCACCTTGCCCTCGTAGCTGCCGGCCGGCAGCGCGGTGGTCTCGAAGGTGTAGATCCCGTCGCCGTCGACATCCTGCAGCCACGAGCGCAGGCAGTCGGCCTGCCAGTCGCCCGAGCAGCCCAGCGCGCGCTGGAAGTTACCCGGCGCGACGGCGATCACCGAGCGCTTGTTGTCGGTGATCCAGTGGCTCTTGTGGTCGTAGTAGAACTTGACGCTCGAGCCGGCGGCGAGGTTCAGCGGGATATTATCGCCCCCGCCGTTCAGGCCGTAGCTCTCGTCCCAATTGTCGTTGAGCGCGGCCTTGTACTCGTAGCCGCCAGCCGGGACATTGAACGCGCCCTGCCAGACGTCGTCGGACGCGTCGTAGGCCAGATGCGTTGCCGCGCAGTTGGCCTGCCAGTCGCCTGTGCAGCCGAGCTCTTCCTGCAGCGAGCCGGCGATCGTGACGCTGGTTGGGTTGCCGGCGGCCAGCGCGGCCGGCGTGCGGCTCGGCAGCGCTAGCGCCGAGAGCAGCACCCCCAAGAGTGCGAGCAGGGTCAGCCAGCGGGTGTGACGGTGTCCGTTCATGGATTGCTCCTTTGCGCGAAAACCCATCGTTGGTAGGCGCCCGGCTGCGGGGACTCTGCGGTGTCGATCCAGCCGGGGAAGGGCATGACGTGCCGGTTCTGGTCGGTCGTGTGCGATGGCGCAACCATCTGCCGGCCGGCGAGTATGTAGCTATTACAATGGATGGTTCGAGTATAGCACTGCCGCCTAAACCGGTCAAGCCACAGCGCAGGCGCGTGGCGACTGTCTTTTGAGCATCAGAATGATGAAAAGCGCGTATGCGAGGCGGCGCGCGCGCCCAAGATGACAAAACTGTTAATTTGTGGTTGACTCAGGTTTTTTACGGGGCTGCGCGCCCCCGCGCCCCTGCACCCCTGCGAGTGGCACACCCACTGTGTGTCGGGGGGCTGCGCGCCCCCCGTGCCCCCGCTCGGCTTGTGCGGGGGGCTGCGCGCCCCCCGTGCCCCCGTGGGTGGCACTGCGCGCCCCCGTGCCCCCGCGGGTGGGGGTGGGCCGCCACCCCCTCCGCCCCCGGCCGGGGCCTCGCCCCTGGACCCCAAAAATGATGCCGTCTCGTTCTCAGCGTTTGTGGTGCATGCCCGGCTGAATCCACACGCGGCGGGATACAACGCGCCCGCAAGTCTGGTGATAGGCATGGGCCACAAGCAATGCAATTGGTACGGCATCAGTTGCCGGAGGGGGCCGGGGCGCAGCGCCCCGGAAAGCGCTATACTGTAGCGCGCACCAATCAGCGGCGGGCTCGCCGGCTGCCTGCGCATGTGCGGCAAAAGGCTACGGCCGCGCTGCCCTCTGCAGGAACGCCAGCAGCGGCTCTCGCTCGCCGGGGATCGCGTCGGTCAGGCGCGCGGCGGCGACCGGCAGCATCCAGGCGTGCAGCCGTTCCTCGCTGAAGCTCGGCGCGAGCTCGCGATACCGCGCGAGGTAGGTCCGATAGAAGCGGCGCCTGACCTGCTGAATGATCGCGCGGGTCAGCCACGATGCCGCCGGGGGGTTGCCGACCATGAACAAGATCGCGGTGCGCGCGACATCGGCCAGCTGATCGCCCTGGCATGCGCTCATCCAGTCAATCACGGCGCAGCCGCTCGCCGTCACAAGCACCTGGTCGGGGTGGAAGTCGAAGTGGCAGAGCGCGGTGCCTTCGGGGAGCCGGCGCAGCGTGCTCAGGATCGGCGCCTTGAGCGCGACAGGGATCGCGTCGCTGTGGTCAATCGCCTGCTCGAGCATCGGGTGCAGCCGCACGAAGCCGCCGCCCGGCCGCTGGTGAATGCCTGCGTGGACCTCGGCGAAGCTGCGCGCGATCGACCCGACGCGCCACGGCGCGGCGGTCAGGTTGGCCAGCATCGATGGCCCGTCGACGCGCTCGTAGATCAGCCCGTCGCGGCCATCGACCGCGACGCGAGCCATCACCTTGGGCGTCGGCAGATCCAGAGTCGCCAGGACCTGCCCGATCTCAAGCTCATGCTGCACCCACTCGGCTGGGCACCAGTCGAAGAACAGCTTGATCACGCAGCCGTCGTGCCAGGCGAACACCTCGGCGGTGCGGCCCTGCGCGATCCGCGGGCCGAGGGCGGTCGTGCCGGTGGTGGGCTGAGAGGACATCGGCATGCTCCAATAGGCACAGTCTACGGGGGCGTATCGTAGCATAGCTATTGGGGGGATGCAACGTGGCGACTATTAATCCCTGAGAAGGTCGGCCTGCTCAGGCGTGACGTCGATGACGCAGGCCTGGCCTTTCTGCGCGCTCTGGGCGTGGTAGCGTCGCCTGAGCAGGAGCAGCCCGAGGTGGGCCGAGGTGTTGCGGATCTGGCCGGGCGTCAGGCTGTACTTGAATGCCACCCGAAGGACATAGGCAGCGTATGTCTTCGCGTCCGTTCGCACGCTGGCCCGGCCGGCGATCCGCGCAACCCTGCGGTCGCGCGCGCTCTGCTCCACCTCGAACAGCACGCTCACGCGCGGATCGGCTTTGACGTCGCGAGCCGCGAGAGTCCAGTCGGCTGTGCCGAGCCAGATCTGACCGTTCAGGCAGACAAAGTAGAGCGGCGTGACGCTCGGCCGGCCGTTGCGCGAAAGCGTGGCGATGCGGGCGACCATCGACCGCCGCACGATGTCGAGCACGGCAGGATCGTCATAGTTCATCGCTCTCCTCGCGGAGCATGCCGTAATCCCAGGCGACCGTCTTGAGCGGAACGACCTCGATCCAGGTGTGGCCGGCCGGCGCCTGCGCAGGAGGCTCGGCGGGCTGCGCCTGGCCGCGGATGTAGATGGCGCGGAGATCGAAGAAGTAGACTCCCTCGTCGACGAGCAGCACGACCTCGTGGCCGGGGCCGGGTCGCCGATCGGCCTGGTCAGGGATACCGACGAGGTAGCGATTGTCGCGCCAGACCAGCACGACCGGCTGCGCCTGCGGCCCGCTGTCGCCGGAAAAGGCGATGCATGCGCGAGGAACACGCTCGATGAGATCGTGCGCGCGATCGGGTGCGATGTTCCTGGTCACTCGCTTCATGAACGGCTCAGGTGTCTGGCGGGCGGGCGGGCGGCGCTCGTGTCGTCTAGGCCCAACGCCTTTCACATACGCACGCTCGGAAGCTTCACCACGAAGACACGCAGGTACGAAGGCCAGCTGATCGATCTGGAAGACAGGACCGGAGCTACGCGCGGGTGGGCTGCGCGCGCGCCAGCTGCTCCATCCGCTCGACGAACAGCGCCAGGAAGCGCGCCGTGTCGAACTCGACCACCGCCCGCACGTTCGGCGCGCTGCGGACCTGCCGGCCCCACTGCATCGGCCAGCGCGCGGTGTCGTAGCCGAGCTGGTCGTGCGTGTCCGGCTCGCGCAGCCGGTCGCCGACGTAGGAGATCACGCTCTTGCCGGCGGTCAGCTCGCTGGCGTACTCGACCGCCACGTGCATCGCCTCGGTGCGCGCCAGCTCGGGCATGAACGCCAGCGCCAGCGCGACCGGGTCGTTGATCGAGCAGCCCGAGAAGCCGAAGCACTTCTCGTGGAACTCAATGTAGAAGCGCGTCGCGTCGGCGATGAAGCGGCTGACCGGCGAGTCGATCTTCAGCAGCCGGTCGACGTCGGCCTGGGTCAGCAGCACGTCCTTGGTGATATCCCAGGGCAGCAGCGTGATCGGCATGCCGCTCTCGAGCACGATATGCGCGGCGTGCGGGTCGACATAAAAGTTGAACTCGGCCAGCGAGGTCGTGTTGCCGTCGGCGCGCAGCGCCGCGCCCATGATGATCACCTCGCGCACGCTCTGGACGATCCGCGGCTCCTTGCGGATGGCCACGGCGACGTTGGTGAGCGGCGCGACCGCCACCAGCGTGACCTCGCCGGGGCGGGCCATGATCTCGCGGATGATCATGTCGACGGCGTGCTCGGAGGCCGGGCCGGCGGGCGAGGCCGGCAGCCGCGCGTAGCCGAGCCCGTTGTCGCCGTGGGTCTCGGGCGCGGTGAAGGGCGGGCGGATCAGCGGTAGGCCGATGCCCGCGCAGACGGGCATCTTCGTGCGGCCAGCGGCCGCGAGCACGTTCAGCGCGTTGCGCACGCCATCCTCAAGCGTGCAGTTGCCGCCGGTGACGCCGACCGCGGCCAGGTCGACCTCGGGCGAGGCCAGCGCGAGCAGGATGGCGAGCGAGTCGTCGATCCCGGGGTCGGTATCAAGCACAACACGGAGAGGCATGCGTGGCCTCCAGCAATGAGGATCCGGAAGGCGGCAATGAGCGAAGATTGGATTGAGGATTATACCATATTTGCCGCGTTGCCTGTCGGGGGCTGCGCGCCCCCGCACCCCTGCGTGGCGGTTCTCACAGTGCCTGCGGGGGCGCGCCCCTGGACCCCAAAATGATGCCGCCTCTGGTGCAAAGCTTGATGCGCATGCCCGGCGGAATCCAGGCGCGGCAGGATGGAACTCGTCCGATAGAAATGGTGCTGGGCATCCACCACGATGCTTGCATCTGGTTCGGGATTATTTGCCGGAGGGGGGCCGGGGGAACCGGCGTGGGTTCCCCCGGGTGGGGGCCGGGGCGCAGCGCCCCGGAGAAAAGATGACAAGCTGACAAGCTGACAAGACGACAAGATGACAGGGCGGGGGGCCGGGGGCGCAGCACCCCGGAGAAAAGATGACAAGCTGACAAGCTGACAAGCTGACAAGCTGACAAGATGACAGGGCGGGGGGCCGGGGGCGCAGCGCCCCGGCAGACGCGGGCTTGACCGCACCCCATCGCTATGCCATAATGACGCCGCTAAGATTGCCCTGGCGGCGAGCCGGGGCCGGGGGCTTGGGATGCGCGCCTACCTGGACATTGAGACGACATTCAGCGGCGCGATCAGCGTGATCGGCATCTACCGCCCCGACCTGGGCACGATCCAGCTCGTCGGCGGGGGCGTGCGCGACCTGCCGCTCTACGAGGCGCTCGACGGCGTGCGCACGCTCGTGACGTTCAATGGCAGCTCGTTCGACCTGCCGATGATCCGCAAGCGGCTCTACGCCGACCTCAAGCGCGACTTCGAGCACTGCGACCTGCTGTACATCTGCCGGCGCAGGGGACTGCGCGGCGGGCTGAAGAAGGTCGAGGAGCTGCTCGGGATCGGGCGCGCGACCGCCGGCATCACCGGCTGGGATGCCCCGCGCCTGTGGCATCGCTACGAGGCGATCGGCGACGCTGGCGCGCTGCGAACGCTGCTGGAGTATAACCGCGAGGATGTCGTCAACCTGGCGCTGCTCGAGCACCACCTCGGCATGTCCGAGTACGTGCCGCCCTGCCAGGAGGTGCGGCACGTGTTTGTATGAGCATTTGAGTCGGAACGTTCCAGGCCGTTGGAACGTTAGCACGTTGGAACGTTTCAACGTGCTAACGCTAGAACAGAGAGATGCAGCAGAAGATTCTTAACGACCGCTATGAGCTGGAGCAGAAGATCGGCGAGGGCGGGATGGCGCGAGTCTACCGCGGACGCGACCTGCGCCTCAACCGGCAGGTGGCGATCAAGGTGCTCCACGGCCACTACGCCGGCGACTCCAGCTTCCTCCAGCGGTTCCACCACGAGGCGCAGGCGGCCGCCAACCTGCGCCACCCGAATATCGTGGACGTCTACGATGTCGGGCAGGACGGCGACGTCCACTATATCGTGATGGAGTATGTCGCCGGCAGCGACCTCAAGGCGCTGCTGCGCGGCGGCACGCTCGCGATCGAGCGGGCGGTCGAGATCGCCGAGGCGGCCGCGAATGGCCTCGAAGCCGCGCACCGCGTCGGCATGGTGCACCGCGACATTAAGCCGCAGAACATCATCGTCGGCGATCAAGGCCAGGTCAAGATCACCGACTTCGGCATCGCCAAGAGCCGCATGTCGACCGCGCTGACCGAGACCGGGGTGACGTTCGGCACGGCCGACTACATCTCGCCCGAGCAGGCGCGCGGCCTGCCGGCCACGCCGCGCTCCGATATCTACTCGCTCGGCGTGACGATGTACGAGATGCTGACCGGCCGGCTGCCGTTCACCGGTGACAGCTCGATCGCCGTCGCGATGCAGCACGTGAGCGCCGAGCCGCCGCCGCCGCGGATGTACAGCCCACGCATCCCGCCGCAGCTCGAGGCGATCGTGCTGCGCGCCCTGAACAAGGACCCCGACGCCCGCCCGACGACGGCGCGCGAGGTGGCGCGCCTGCTCGCGAACTACCGCGACGCCGGCGAGCAGGCGACGATGGTGCGGCCGATGGCGCCGCAGCCGTCGGCCCCGCGCCCGGCCCCGCGGCCCGTTCCGCAGCCGGCGGCGCCGCGGCCCGCCGCCGGTGGGTCGGCCTACCCCCGGCCGATGCTGCCAGTCTCGCGGCCCGCCGTGGTCACCCAGACACCGCCGCAGAGCCGCGGGATGGGGTTCGGCGGCTTCATCCTCGGCCTGCTGCTGCTCGCCGGCGTGCTCGGGCTGGTGTACGGCTTCGCGGTCGGCTGGTTCAACGACCTGTTCTCGTTCGCGAGCGGCACGCTGCGGCCGCCGATCACGGTTGTCAGCCCCACCGCCGCGCCGACGGCGCTGCCGCAGGTGCCCATGCCCGCCCTGGCGAATCTCACGAGGGAGCAGGCCGAGGCGGCGCTGCGCTCGATCGGCCTGGAGCCGCGCGAGGACGGCTCGCACTTCGACCCCGCCGCGCCGCTCGGCCTGGTGATCGACCAGATGCCCGCGGCCGGCGTGCCGATCACGCAGACGTCGGTCGTGACCTACGCGCTCAGCCTGGGCGCCGAGACGGTCGAGATCCCCGCCGACGTGATTGGCATGCGCGCAGACGACGCCCAAGCGCGGCTCCAGGCGGCCGGTCTGCAGGTTCAGCAGGTCCGGGTGCCGTGCGACACCACGATGAGCCGTGGCTTCGTCGGGCGGATCGAGCCGAACCCCGGCACGAAGCCGCGCAAAGGCGAGCAGGTGACGCTGTACGTCAGCGACGGCAACAACACCACGGTGCCCAACGTCTACTTGAAGAGCCTCGACGCGGCGCGCCAGCTGCTGCAGGCCGCCAATCTCCAGGTGTACCTCGATCCGCAGGGCAAGGACAAGCTCGGCGCGCTCTACGACCAGGTGGCGCCCAACACGGTCGTCAGCAACGATCCGCCGGGCGGCGCGGTCGTCGCGTGCGGCACCACCGTCAATTTGGGCGTGCGTGCCCCATAAGTGCGTGACAAGGTGACCCGGTGAGGGGGTGAGGGGGTGAGGGGGCGAGCAGTCAAGAGATCACCTTGTCACCTTGTCACCTTGTCTCCTTGTCTCGCAGCAAGTGTGAGTAGCCAAGCATGACCATCACTTCCATCGAGTCTCGTCTGGCGCAAGAGCTGAAGTTCGACGAGGGCCAGGTCGAGCGTACCGTCGCGCTGCTGGACGAGGGCAACACCATCCCGTTCATCACCCGCTACCGCAAAGAGGTGACCGACGGCCTCGACGAGGACCAGCTGCGCAAGCTGGCCGAGCGGCTGCAGTATCTGCGCAACCTGGAGGCGCGCCGCGCCGAGGTGTACAAGTCGCTGGAGGAGGGCGGCCACCTGACCGATGAACTGGCCGCGCAGCTCGCGGCCGCCGAGACGCTCCAGGCGATCGAGGACCTGTATCTGCCGTTCCGGCCGAAGCGGCGCACGCGCGCCCAGATCGCGCGCGAGCAGGGGTTGCAGCCGCTGGCCGACGCCCTGCTGGCGCAGGACGCGGGCGGCAGGAGCCGGGCTGAGCTTGCGCAGGCGTTCGTCGACCCCGAGCGGGGCGTGGCCGACGTCGAGGCGGCATACGCCGGGGCGCGCGACATCGTGGCCGAGACGGTCGCCGAGACCGCCTCGGTGCGCCAGGCCGTGCGCGAGGCCACCCGCCGCACCGGCACGCTGCGGGTCGTCCGCAAGGACGAGGCGTCCGACGCGGAGGGCAAGTACCAGCTGTACTACGAGTTCGGCGAGGCGCTCGGCACGCTGCCGCCGCACCGCATCCTGGCGATCAACCGCGGCGAGCGCGAGGGCGCGCTCAAAGTCGAGGTCGACGCCAACCACGACGCGTTCATCGCCACGCTGCGGCGCCGCTACGCCGGCGCGACCGGCTGGCTGGGCGACGAGGTGCGCGCCGCGGTCGCCGACGGCTACAAGCGCCTGCTGGCCCCGGCGATCGAG
The DNA here is from genome assembly GCA_016717335.1 of Candidatus Ribeiella danica. Classification (GTDB taxonomy): domain Bacteria; phylum Chloroflexota; class Chloroflexia; order Chloroflexales; family Roseiflexaceae; genus Ribeiella; species Ribeiella danica. Next base: position 33,573 of record JADKFS010000016.1, on the reverse strand, counting down.
CGCGACCTGCGGGGCGAGCTGACCCAGCGCGCCGAGCAGCACGCGCTGATGATCTTCGCGGCCAACCTGCGCGGCCTGCTGCTCCAGCCGCCGCTGCGCGGCCGGGTGGTCCTGGGCGTCGACCCGGGCTTCCGCACCGGCTGCAAGGTCGCGGTGGTGGACGCGACCGGCAAGTATCTTGAGGGCGGCGTGATCTACCTGCACCAGCCCGACCGAGCGAAGGAGACGCTGCTGAAGACCGTGCAGCGGTGGGGCGTGCAGGTGATCGCGATCGGCAACGGCACCGCCAGCCGCGAGACCGAGGCGCTGGTGGCCGAGGTCATCAAGCAAAACGCCGAACGCCGAACGCCGAACGTTGAACGACCCGCGACCGGTGACGGAGACTCTTCAGCATTCAGCGCTCAGCGCTCAGCGCTACAATACACGATCGTCAGCGAGGCCGGCGCCTCGGTCTACTCGGCCTCGGAGGCCGCGCGCGACGAGTTCCCCGACTTGGACGCCACCCAGCGCGGCAACGTCTCGATCGCGCGGCGGCTGCAGGACCCGCTGGCCGAGCTAGTCAAGATCGACCCCAAGGCGCTGGGCGTCGGCCTGTACCAGCACGACGTCGACCAGAAGCGGCTGGACGAGCAGCTCGAGACCGTGGTCGAGAGCTGCGTCAACTACATCGGCGTGGACCTGAACACCGCCTCGGCGGCGCTGCTCGGCTACGTGGCCGGGCTGAACAGCAAGACCGCCAAGGCCGTGGTCGCGCACCGCGACGCGAACGGGCCGTTCAGCTCGCGCCGGCAGCTGATCAAGGTCAAGGGTCTGGGGCCGAAGGCGTTCGAGCAGGCGGCCGGCTTCCTGCGCATCCCCGACGCGCCCGACCCGCTCGATCACACTGCCATCCACCCGGAGAGCTACGCCGCCGCGCGCGCCCTGATCCAGCGCTATGGGACGGGCGGGGCAACCGGGACGGCGGCGCTGCAGGAGATCGCCGCGCGCGTGCGCCGGCTGATCGCCGCGCGCGAGACCAGCCTGGCCGCGCTGGCCGCCGATCTGGGCATCGGCGAGCCGACCCTGGGCGACATGCTCGACGCGATGGCCCGCCCCGGGCGCGACCCGCGCGACGAGGCGCCGCCGGTGCTGCTGCGCGCCGACGTGCTCAGGATGGAGGATCTGCAGCCCGGCATGTGGCTCAAGGGCACCGTCCGCAACGTGGTCGACTTCGGCGCGTTCGTGGACATCGGCGTCAAGCACGACGGCCTGGTGCATGTGTCCGAGCTGGCCAGCCGCTTCGTCAAAACCCCGCTGGAGGTCGTGCAGGTCGGCGATGTGGTCGACGTGCGGGTGCTCACCGTCGATGCGGCGCGCGGTCGAATCGGCCTGAGCATGAAGAAGATCGGGTTATGACTCGTTAACTCTGAGGTACGTACACCTCAACTGAAATCGATCGACGCCGGGTTAGAATAGCAACAGCCGAAAAGAGACCGTGGCTTTCCACTCTGATAGTGGGCGGAGCAGAGCTATTCAACCGGCATCAACCATGCGGGCCTCTATGGCCTTGCATTCGAGTAGCCCGATCGCCCTGCTCAGCGCCGCAGCGTCAAACAATGTTGCATGTTGGTGGGGCATGTGGGCTACCGCAGCACCAGCGCCACGAGCGACTGCTGGTGGCGCATGTGGCTTCGATGGCATCAGCACCACGAGCGGCCGCTGGTGCGCCCAGCGGCTATTGTTTTGCCTTCTAGCGCGGTTCGAGAGGTAATGTATGCGAATCGGTATCCTGACAGGCGGGGGCGACGTGCCGGGCCTCAATCCCTGCATCAAGGCGGTGGTCAATCGTGCGGTCGACGCCGGCATGGAAGTCATCGGCATTCGCCGCGGCTGGGGCGGTCTGCTCAACTACAATCCCGACGATCCCGAGGGCAGCGCCGAGTGGATCGCGCCGCTCTCCAAAGCCGACGTGCGCACGATCGACCGCTACGGCGGCACGCACCTGCACACGTCGCGCACCAACCCCGCGAAGGTCAAAGAGGCGGGGATGCCTGCGTTCCTCAAGGGGAAGTTCGAGTACAAGGGCGAGCGCAAGCTGGCCGACTGCACGTCGCACGTGCTGAACGTGCTCAACACGCTCGGCATCGACACGCTCATCCCGATCGGCGGCGATGACACCCTCTCCTACGGCGTGCGCATGCACCAGGAGGGCGTGCGGGTCGTCGCCATCCCCAAGACGATGGATAACGACGTGTTCGGCACCGACTACTGCATCGGCTTCTCGACCGCGGTCACGCGCTCGGTCGAGTTCATCAACTCGCTGCGCACCCCGACCGGCTCGCACGAGCGCATCGCGGTGGTTGAGCTGTTCGGCCGCAACTCGGGCGAGACCGCGCTGATCTCGGCCTACCTGGCCGACGTCGACCGCGCGCTGATCTCCGAGGTCCCGTTCGACGTCGAGCGCCTGGCGGAGCTGGTCGTCGAGGACCGCCGCAGCAACCCGAGCAACTACGCGATCGTGGCGATCTCCGAGGGCGCGACGATGCTGGGCGGCCAGGTGGTCGAGTACGGCCAGGAGGATGCCTACGGCCACAAGAAGCTGGGCGGCATCGGCCAGATCCTCGGCGAGGCGCTCAAGAAGCTGACCGGGATCGACATCGTCGGCCAGCAGCTGGCCTACCTGATGCGCGCCGGCGCGCCCGACTCGCTCGACCGCATGGTCGCGATCTCCTATGGCAACCTGGCTGTCGACCAGCTGGTGCAGGGGCACAGCGGGCGCATGGTGGCGCTGCAGAACGGGCAGTACACGACCGTTCCGGCCGACACGCCGATCCAAGGCGTCAAGCGCGTGGACGTCGGCGAGCTGTACGATACCGAGGAGTACCGCCCGAAGGTTAGCCACATGCTCGGCAAGCCGATGTTCCTGTACTAGAGAGTCTTGGGATGTGGGGCTCGAGGTTTGGGCGCTCACATAGCGCCAAAACCCAAGCCCCAAGCCCCAAGCCCCAAGTCCGTATCATATAAGGAGGAAGCGATGATTGATCGTATTGTCGAGCTGCTAGGGGCCGATGGCCCGGCGCTGCTCGAGCACCAGTCCAAGACAATCGCCAAGGACCAGCTGTACGCCCCCGGCCCCGACTTCGTCGACCGCGTGTGGACCCAGTCGGATCGCCCGGTGCCGGTGCTGCGCAGCCTGCAGTCGCTCTTCGGCACGGGCCGCCTGGCCAACACGGGCTACCTGTCGATCCTGCCGGTCGACCAGGGCATCGAGCACTCGGCCGGCGCCTCGTTCGCGCCGAACCCGCAGTACTTCGACCCCGAGAACATCGTCAAGCTGGCGATCGAGGGCGGCTGCAACGCCGTCGCGTCGACCTACGGCGTCCTGGGCGCGGTCGGGCGCAAGTATGCCCACAAGATCCCGTTCCTGGTCAAGATCAATCACAACGAGTTCCTGACCTACCCGAACAAGTTCGACCAGATCATGTTCGGCACGCTGAGGCAGGCGCGCGACCTGGGCGCGGTCGCGGTCGGCGCGACGATCTACTTCGGCTCGAACGAGTCGGGCCGCCAGATCGTCGAGGTCGCCCAGGCGTTTGCGGCGGCGCACGAGCTGGGCATGGCGACGGTGCTGTGGTGCTACCTGCGCAACCCCGCCTTCAAGATCGGCGGCGTCGACTACCACGTCTCGGCCGACCTGACCGGCCAGGCCAACCACCTGGGCGTGACGATCGAGGCCGACATCATCAAGCAGAAGCAGCCCGAGAACAACGGCGGCTACAACGCGCTGAACAGCAAGGAAAACCCGTACGGCAAGACCAACAAGAAGGTCTACACCGACCTGACCAGCGACAACCCGATCGATCTGGTGCGCTACCAGGTGGCGAACTGCTACATGGGCCGGGTCAGCCTGATCAACTCGGGCGGCGCGTCCAGCGGCGCGGGCGACCTGGGCGAGGCGGTGCGCACGGCGGTGATCAACAAGCGCGGCGGCGGCGCCGGCCTGATCTCCGGCCGCAAGGCCTTCCAGCGGCCCATGGCCGAGGGCGCGGCGCTGCTGCAGGCGATCCAGGATGTGTACCTCTGCGAGGATGTGACGCTCGCGTAGCATATGCTCGCTCTGCCCTTACAGGAGTTTGTCCTCACCCCCCTCTCCCAGCGGGAGAGGGGGGTGTCTTTCTGGCATCAAGATGCGGTCGCTATGCGACCGCATCTTGATGCCAGGTGTTTATCTGCGTCCACTCCCCGTTCGAGCTGCGCCGCTACTCCCCCGCGCTGGCGCTCGGCCCCGGCTGGGCCAGCGTCTGCGCGATCGGCCGCAGCTCCAGCCACCACTGCTGGCGTGGCCGCTGGTGCTCTTCGTCGATCATGCGCGGGAGCTCGGCCAGGCTGACTGTCTGCACGCGCCCCTCGGTCAGGCCGATGAACGCCGCCTCGGCCATCGACCGGGTCGCCTGGTCGACCAGGTAGGCGACGCAGCGCGCCGCCAGGCGGGTCGCCTGGATGCGGTCGAACGGCGAGGGGTCGCCACCCTGCTGGAGGTGCCCGAGGATGGCCTGGCGCACCTCGAACAGATCGCCGCCCTCCTCCTCGAACAGCTGGGCCATGAAGCCGGTCGAGTAGACCTTGCTGGCGTGCTCGTTGCGGATCAGCAGGCCGAGCCGCTTGCCGCCCTTGAACCCCTCGATCAGGTGCGCCAGGTCGGCCTCCAGGTCGCGCAGGGTCACGCCCTCCTCGTTCAGGTAGACCCGCTCGGCGCCGGTGGCCAGGCCGCTCATCAGCGCCAGGTAGCCGCAGTCGCGGCCCATCACCTCGACGACGAAGCAGCGCCGCGCCGCCACGGCCGACTGCTTGATCTTGTCGACCACTTCGACGATATTGTTCAGGGCGGTGTCGGCGCCGATGCACAGCTCGGTGCCCGGCAGGTTGTTGTTGATCGTCGCTGGTAGGCAGATGATCGGGATGTTGAAGGCCGGGAAGGTGTCGCGCGCGCTGAACAGCTTGTAGGCGGCCTGGTAGCCCGACCAGCCGCCGACCATCAGCAGCCCCTCGATCCGGTGCTGCTCGATGCTCCGCGCGATCGCGTACAGATCGCGGCCGCTGGGCACCAGGCGGCTGGTGCCCAGCTCGGCCCCGCCCATCGAGGCCCAGCCGCTGACGCTCATCCAGCTCAGCTCTTCGATCGTGCCCTCGGCCAGCCCCTGGAAGCCGTTCTGGACGCCGATCATGATGTGGCCCTGGTCGAGCCCGAGCCGGACCGCCGCGCGCACCGCCGTGTTCATCCCGGCGGCGGGCGCGCCGGCGTTCAGCACCGCCAGCCGCAGCCGGCGCTGCTTCGGGTCGTGCGGGTGCGGCAGCGTGCGCGCCATCGTGCGCATGATCTGGAACGTGTCGGCGAAGCTGCTGCCGCGCAGCTCCATCGCCCGGCCGTAATCGTGCGCGGCGATCGCCTGGGCCACCGCGCGGGTGCGCTCGACGCACTGCATCAGCGGCACGTGGGTGATCCGGTTGTTGCGCATGCCGATCAGCTGGGGCTCGCTGTCGCGGGTGCTGGCCAGCGCCTCGGCGACCGCGGCGTGGCCGAGCAGCGTGCTCATCGTCCGGTCGAACGAGCTTGGAGCGCCGCCGCGCTGCACGTGGCCGAGGATGGTCACGCGCACGTCCTCGTTCAGGCGCTCGCGCAGCACCTTGGCGACATACTCGCCGCTGATCGGGGCGCCGTTGCGATCCTGGGCGCCCTCGGCGACGATCACGATGCTGTCGCGCCGGCCGGCCTCGCGGCCCGCCTTCAGCACCTCGCACATCTTCGACTCCCAGTCGTCCACCTCGGGCGGGCTCTCGGGGATGAGCACCCAGTCGGCGCCGGTGGCGATCGCACCCATCAGGGCGAGGTAGCCGCAGTGGCGGCCCATCACCTCGACCACGAAGGTGCGCTGGTGGCTGGCCGCGGTGCTGCTGATCGCGTCGACTGCCTCGGTGATGCGGTGCAGCGCGGTGTCGGCGCCGATGGTCATGTCGGTGCCGGCCATGTCGTTGTCGATCGAGCCGACCAGCCCGACGATCGTCAGGTGCGCGCGCCGCTCGGCGACGGCCGGGCTGATCGCGCCGCGGCTCACCAGCTCGGCCAGCAGATCCGGCCACTCCTGGCGGAACAGGTTCGCGCCGGTCAGGCTGCCGTCGCCGCCGATCACCACCAGACTATCGATCTCGTGCTCCAGCAGGTTGCGCGCGGCCTGCAGGCGGCCCTCGCGGGTGCGGAACGCGGCGCAGCGGGCGGTGCCGATCACGGTGCCGCCGCGGTGCAGGATGCCGCCGACCGAGTCCCAGCCCAGCTTGCGGATGCGGTCGCCGCCATCCACCATGCCCTGGTATCCCTCGTAGATCGCGTAGACGTCTAGGCCCTGCTCCAGCGCCGTGCGCGCGACGGCGCGGACGGCCGCGTTCATGCCCGGCGCGTCGCCGCCGCTGGTGAGAATGCCAAGTCGCTTGGCGTGGTTGTCTGGCATATGCTCGTTCCTGTCGCTGACATGGTGTTGGTCAAAAGCGATTGGCGTTGCAGCTGGGGCGGTGTGAAACGGCGCGCGGCCACCCCAGGCCGGCCCAAGACGGGTCTGGAGGCTACCCCGCCCCCGACCTCAGCCCAGCCGGTAAGGTTCGCAAGAGCCGCGTCGCTTGTCTCGCACAGCCTTCATCATAGCTTGCCGCCCAGGGCGGCGGGGGAAGAACCCTTCACTGTATGATAACATCTCTTTACCTTTGTAGTTTCGCACGCATGTTCGCGGCTCGTCTAAAAGTCGGATGCAAAACCGGCCAAAACAGGGTATAATTGGCTGGATCTACGCACTCGCGACCTACCCCATCCCCTGCTTCCTGATTGATAGCCAGGTGAGATATGCCGTTTCGTGTTACCGCCCCCTACCGGCCGACCGGCGACCAGCCGCGGGCGATCGAGCAGCTCGTCGAGGGCATCGAGAAGGGTTACAAGCACCAGACGCTGCTGGGAGCCACGGGCACGGGAAAGACGGCCGTCATGGCATGGATCTTCGAGAAACTTCAGCGCCCCGCGCTCGTGATGGCCCACAACAAGACGCTGGTCTCGCAGCTGTACTCCGAGTTCCGCGAGCTGCTGCCCGAGTCGGCGGTCGAGCTGTTCATCTCGTACTACGACATCTACACGCCCGAGGCCTATGTCCCGAGCAAGGACCTGTACATCGAGAAAGAGGCCCAGATCAACGAGGAGATCGACCGGCTGCGCCACGCCGCGACCCAGGCGCTGCTGACGCGGTCCGACGTGCTGATCGTCGCGTCGGTCTCGGCGATCTACGGCCTCGGCTCGCCGCAGGACTACGGCCAGGTGGTGCTCTCGGTCCGCGTCGGCGAGGTCCGCAACCGCGACAAGATGCTGCGCCAGCTGATCGACTTGCAGTTCGAGCGCAACGACGTCGACTTCCACCGCGGCACCTTCCGCGTGCGCGGCGACACGCTGGACGTCTTCCCGGCCAACGCCGAGGTGGCCGAGCGGATCGAGTTCTGGGGCGACGAGATCGAGCGGATCACCGAGTTCGACCCGCTGACCGGCGAGGTGCTGCTCAGCCGCACCTCGCTCGACATCTACCCGGCCAAGCACTTCGTGGCTACGACCGAGAAGCTGCAGCTGGCGATCGCCGACATCTCGCAGGAGCTGACCGAGCGGCTCACGGACCTGGAGGCGCAGGGCAAGCCGCTCGAGGCCGCCCGGCTCAAGCAGCGCACGATGTACGACCTCGAGATGCTCGGCGAGATGGGCTACTGCTCGGGGATCGAGAACTACTCGCGCCACATGGACCGCCGCCTGCCGGGCCAGACGCCCTGGACGCTGATGGACTACTTCCCGGACGACTTCGTGCTGTTCGTCGACGAGTCGCACATCTCGCTCCCGCAGATCCGCGGCATGTACAAGGGCGACCGCTCGCGCAAGGAGACGCTGGTCGACTACGGCTTCCGGCTGCCCTCGGCGCTCGACAACCGGCCGCTGCACTTCGAGGAGTTCGAGCAGCACATCCACCAGGCGATCTACGTCTCGGCCACGCCGGGCCCGTACGAGCTGCAGCTCTCGTCCCAGGTGGTCGAGCAGATCATCCGCCCGACCGGCCTGATCGACCCGGTCGTCGAGGTGCGCGGCTCGCGCGGCCAGATCGACAACCTGATCGGCGAGATCAAGCGGCGGGTGGACAAGGGCCAGCGCGCGCTGGTGACGACGCTGACCAAGCGCATGGCCGAGGACCTGGCCGACTACCTCAGGGAGATGGGCGTGCGCACGCAGTACCTGCACTCCGACATCGAGACGATGGAGCGGGTCGAGATCCTGCGCGACCTGCGGCTGGGCGTGTACGACGTGGTGGTCGGCATCAACCTGCTGCGCGAGGGGCTGGATCTGCCCGAGGTCTCGCTGGTGGCGATCCTCGACGCCGATAAGGAAGGCTTTCTGCGATCGGCCGGCTCGCTGATCCAGATCACCGGCCGGGCGGCGCGGCATATCGAGGGCACGGTGATCATGTACGCCGACACGATCACCGAGTCGATGCGGGTGGCGATCGCCGAGACCGAGCGCCGCCGCAGCATCCAGGAAGCCTACAACCGCGAGCACCATATCACGCCGGTCGGCATCAGCAAGGCCGTGCGCGACCTGACCGAGCGCGTGCGCAAGGTCGCGGAGGAGCGCGGGGTCTACAAGACCGGCCAGCCGAGCGCCGAGCTGCCGATCCCGAAGGACGAGCTGGTCAAGCTGATCAAGGAGCTTGAGAAGCAGATGAAGACCGCCGCGCGCGACCTGGAGTTCGAGAAGGCCGCCTCGCTGCGCGACCAGGTGATCGAGCTGCGCCGCACGCTCGCGCTCGAGGAGGCGACGTAGCAGTGCGACGAACGCTGAACGTTGAACGTTTGAACGTTGAATACTGCGGGCTGCGGGCTGGGGACTGCCGACTGATGACTGAACTCTCACATTTTCGTCATTGCAAAGTGTAACTACTACGGCGATAATAGAGGCATCCCGCCACGACGCTGGAGCGCCTGGGCCTTGTTCGCAAGCATCCAATGACGGGTGGAAAACGATGAAGTGGATTGGATCTTTGCACGGCTCATCCCAGTATGTTGAGCTGCGGAAGGGGGACCGCAGTGGCTGTCCAGGTGTGGATTGGCGAGAAACCAGAACATCCGAATGAGCGGCGCGCGATTGTCGCGCTGGCGAACGGCCTCGAGCGTCTCGACGGCCTGTATCTGATTCTGGCCAACTTTAGCGTCGGCGGGCGAAACATCGACCTGGTGCTGATCAAGCAAGACGCGATCTTCATCGTCGAGCTGAAGCACGTCGACGGCCGAGTGTTCGGCGACGTCAACGGCCCGTGGTTTGTCGAGAGCGCGAACGGCGAGCGCAAGCGGCTGAACCCCGGCCGCAAGAACCCGTACAACCAGGTTATCTCCTACTACTACAGCCTGATCAACTTCCTCAACGAGCATCGCCCCGACTTCCTCTCGCCGCAGAAATCATCAGCGGTCGACTTCCGCACCTGCAAGCGCCTGGTCGTGCTGGCGCCGACGGTCCAGGATGGCTCGCAGGTCGAGACCGACTGGAAGGTCGAGCTGAAGGGGCTGGACGAGCTGCCGGCCTACCTGGTGACCGAGCGCTCCTCGGAGATCAACCTGAGCGAAGAGGAGATGCTGGCGATCCCGAACCTGCTGCACTGCACGCGCTGGAACGAGGTCAACGCGCTGCTCGCGGGCGTGCTGCCGCGCTGGGATGCCGTGCCGAGCGAGTCCACGCCGGCCGCCGAGCCGGCGGCGGTGGTGGCCCCCGCGATGCCGGCCCCGGCGCCCGCGCCGCCGCTGCCACCCACGCTCTGGCAGCGCGGCCGCCGCGCGATGACCACCTGGACCGGGCGGGCCGCGCTGGCGCTCGGCACGCTCGCGCTGGTGCTGGGGCTGGCGCTGGCGTCGCGTCTGTACGCGCGCACGCCGGCCATCGCCGACCAGCCGGGTGGTTACGGGGTGGTGAGCACCAGCCTGCCGGCGGGCGGCCGCGACCCCGGCGGCGTGATCGGCCCGGACAGCTGCGACTGGCGCGAGGCCCAGCCGGTCGGGCGCCGCCGCGCGTCGCAGCCGGGCGCCTGGGAGAACGTCGGGATCGGCGGCAACGCGCCCGCGCTGGCGCCCGAGGTGGTGGTCACGCTTGAGGAGGTCAACTTCTGCAAGGGCCGAATCGAGATGTCCTGGAGCGTCCGCAACAACATGGACGACGAGAGCGTGGCGCTGCCGCTGACGGCCGAGAACATCTCGGTAGTCGACTCGCTCGGCAATGAGTACCAGATCGCCGACGAGAAGTCGCTGCCGCCGCAGATCAGCGCCGCGCCGCGCAGCAAGGCCGACGGCACGGTGGTCATCCCGCGCCCGGCCAACCTGAACGCGCGCACGCTCGGCATCAAGCTGAAGAAGATGCCGTTCGGCGAGGCCACCTGGATCGTGCCGATCGCCAATACCACCCAGTAGAATCGGCTGGCGCCGCGCCCCCGGCCCCTCCTGCCTGGGGAACCCGCGCCGGTTTCCCCAGGCCCCCTCCGGCAAAAAGTGCCGTCTCAATTTCAAGGCCAGTAGCCTATGCCCATCAATATTCGCAGCAGGGCGGGTTGCGTCCCGCGGTGCCTGGATTCAGCCGGGCATGCACGTCAAGCATCGCAGCCGAGGCTGGCTGATTTTGGGGTCCAGCGGCGAAGCCCCGCCTGCGGGGGCACGGGGGGGCGCGCAGCCCCCCGCAGGCCGTGGGTATGCCACGAACGCGGGGGCAGGGGGCGCAGCCCCCACCAGCGCAGCGCAGCGATCACCTGTGCTATACTGGCGCGGCCCGCCCAGACCCAAGGAGCACCGCCATGCCCGATCTTTCCGACCTCGATGCCCTGTACGACGACCGCGCCAGCTCGACCCGCCCGCCGTCCAGCGCGGCCGGCCCGCAGGGCGCGCTGCCGCTGACCGAGCAGCAGCTGCTCGACGCGCCCAGCGGCGACCTGTTCGCCTGGAGCCAGAACGTCGGCATGGGCTGGGACCCGGCCGAGCTGAACCGCCCGCAGGTGCTCATCCTCAGCACGCAGGGCGGCATCCGTGCCGCCGACGGCGCCCCGATCGCGCTTGGCTACCACACCGGACACTGGGAGGTCGGGCTGCTGATGCAGGCGGCCGCCGAGGAGCTGCGCGAGCGCGGCGCGATGCCGTTCGCCGGCTACGTCACCGACCCGTGCGACGGCCGCACGCAAGGCACCGAGGGCATGCTCGACAGCCTGCCCTACCGCAACGATGCTGCGCTAGTCTTCCGCCGGCTGATCCGCTCGCTGCCGACCCGCCACGGCGTGCTCGGCGTGGCGACCTGCGACAAGGGGCTGCCGGCCATGCTGATGGCGCTCGCCGGCACACCCGGCCTGCCGACCATCCTGGTGCCTGGCGGCGTCACGCTGCCGCCGACCGAGGGCGAGGACGCCGGCAAGGTCCAGACGATCGGGGTGCGCTTTGCTCAGGGCGAGATCAGCCTGCGGGAGGCCGCCGAACTGGGCTGCCGCGCCTGCGCCTCGCCCGGCGGCGGCTGCCAGTTTCTCGGCACCGCCGCCACCTCCCAGGTCGTCGCCGAGGGGCTTGGGCTGGCGCTGCCACACAGCGCGCTGGCGCCCTCGGGCCAGCCGATCTGGCTTGAGGTGGCGCGCGCCTCGGCCCGCGCGCTGCTGCGCCTGCGCGAGCGCGGCGTCACCACGCGCGACATCCTCACGCCCGACGCCCTCCACAATGCCATGGCCGTCCACGCGGCCTTCGGCGGCTCGACCAACCTGCTGCTGCACATCCCGGCGATCGCCCACGCCGCCGGCCTGCCGCGCCCGACGATCGACGACTGGGCCGCGATCAACCGGCGCGTGCCGCGCCTGGTCGACGTGCTGCCGAACGGCCCGAGCAACCACCCGACCGTGCGGGTGTTCCTGGCCGGCGGCGTGCCCGAGGTGATGCTGCACCTGCGCCGGCTGGGCCTGCTGCGCGAGGACGCGCAGACCGTCGCCGGGCAGCCGGTCGGCGCGGTGCTAGACTGGTGGGAGCGCTCGGAGCGGCGGGCGCGGCTGCGCGAGCTGCTGCGCGAGCGCGACGGCGTGGACCCCGACGAGGTGATCATGGCGCCCGGGCGGGCGCGCGAGCGCGACCTGACCAGCACCGTCACCTTCCCACGCGGCAACCTGGCCCCCGAGGGATCGGTGATCAAGAGCACCGCGATCGACCCGCGCGTGGTTGGCGCGGACGGCGTGTACCGCAAGCTCGGCCGCGCGCGCGTGTTCACCCGCGAGCGGGCGGCGGTCCAGGCGATCAAGAGCCACGGGCCGGAGCGCGTGCAGCCGGGCGACGTGATCGTGCTGATCTGCGGCGGGCCGCTCGGCACTGGCATGGAGGAGATCTACCAGGTCACCTCGGCGCTCAAGCACCTGAGCTGGGGCAAAGACGTGGCGGTGCTGACCGACGCGCGCTTCTCGGGCGTCAGCACCGGGGCGTGCGTCGGGCACATCGGGCCGGAGGCGCTGGCCGGCGGGCCGATCGGCAAGGTCCGCGACGGCGACCTGATCCGGATTGTGGTGGACCGCGTCAACCTGATCGGCAGCGTGGACATGGTCGGCGAGGGCGATGAGGAGTGCGGCCCCGCGCAGGGCGCGCGCGTGCTGGCGGCCCGGCCGCCGCGGCCCGACCTGGCGCCGCACCCGGCGCTGCCGGACGACACGCGGCTCTGGGCCGCGCTGCAGCAGGTCGGCGGCGGCACCTGGGGCGGCTGCGTCTACGACGTCGCGGCGATCGTCGCGGCGCTGAAACAATGATCGTCGGGCCATCACAGGCTTAAGATGCTGGCTTTGAAGGTATTGGCCCCAGAGCCTCAGAGCCGCGAGTCAGGGATCACTTGGGCGACGCGAGCACCTGCAGCTCGTTGAACAGCATCACGTGGCCACAGTTGCGGCAGGCCACAGCCAGCAGCGACACGGCGAGATCCGGCACGGTCAGCTGCTCGACGCCGTAGCCTGCGGTGCTGCCGCACAGTGGGCAGCCATCCTTCGTCAGTCGTGGGACCCGCTGCGCGATATACTGGGCGATCTGCTGTCGCTGCTGGTCGGTGTATGCCATCGGCCACCTTCGTGTCTGCTGATTGAGCGAACTTCGACGCGCTGAGTATACCACAACCGCTAGCCGCTCGTGCAGCTTGTGCGGGCGGTCGGGTGGCGGGCGTGACGTGGCTTTTTGCGGGGCTGCCGGCATCCCGCACGCCGACGGGCTGAAGCCCGCGGCTACCTGGCACAAAGCCCGCTGCGCGGGATGATCAGGCCATGGATAAGGATGGCGTCCTGTCCACCTCCGTTTGTCAAGTGAAACCCTTTGAGGCGCTACTGCCCCTGCGCGCGCAGCTCGCCAAGGTAGCGCTGGATCGCCAGGTAGGCCGGCCGCGGCGAGTAGTCGCCGTTCAGGATGCTGAACGAGGCCTGCTCGTGCTGCGGCTCGCCCTGCTGGGCCTTGAGCGGGCCGAAGTTCAGATTCCACAGGAACATGTTGCCGACCCAGGGGTACTGCTCCCTGGTGCGCCGCATCGCCCCGACGATATAGCCGGCCTGCTGATCGAGCGAGACCTGGTTGCCGAACTCGAAGCCGGGCGAGCTGTTCGGCGTGGCCCAGCCGAACTCGGTGATCCAGACCTGGTGGTCGGCCAGGCCGTACTCCTCCATCAGCTTGCGCACGTCCTCCACATGCCGGAAGTAGAAGGTCGAGTCGGTGGTCCAGCCATCAGCTTGGCTCGGGCTGTCGGGCCAGAGCGTGTCGGGCGGGTTGGCCGAGCCGCCGGGGTGAACGGCCTGCACGTCGAAGTAGTTGCGGATGACGCCGCCCTGGTAGGCGTACATCGCGCGGTAGTAGCGCTCGTCCGAGATTGCGACGTTGGCGTGGTTGGTGGCGGTCGAGGAGGGCGGGCCGGCCACGACGATGATGCTTGGGTCGACCTGCTTGATGCGGGCGTAGGCCTCCTTCAGGATCTCGACGTAGTGCGCGGCGTCGTCGGTCGAGACGTAGCCGCCGTTCTCGTAGGCCAGGTTCTGCTCGTTCCAGATCTCGATCGCCTGCACCTTGCCGCGGTAGTGCTCGGCCAGCGCGGCCACGAAGTTGCCCAGGCTGGCGGGGTCCTGCGGCAGGCCGTCGCCGCCGTCGGCGGTGTAGAAGCTCGGCGAGCGCACGATCGAGATCAGCAGCTTGAGCCCGTAGGCGTTGACCGTGTCGACGACCGGGTCCAGCTCGCCCCAGGCGTAGTTGCCGGCTGGCCCCTCCTGGTCCTTCCAGTGGATCTGCTGGCGCACCCAGCCGAAGCCGGCGTCGCGCGCGAGCATCAGCGGCGTGTCGCGGTCGGTGTAGAACAGGTGCGCGGCCACGCCGAACTCGAGCTGGCTCGTCTTCAGCGGGAAGGCCAGCCCGCCCGGCCCGACCGGCAGCATGGTCGGCGTCGGCGGCTGCGGCAGCGGCGTGGGGTAGGGCAGCGCGGTCGGCTGCCGCACCGGCGCGGTCGGCAGCGCCGGCATGCCCGCTGGGGCGACGGCGGATGCGCCGGGGGCGGCCCGCACGGCGGCGGTCGGCAGCGCGGCCAGCCCCGTGGCGCCGGCGGGCACGAGCGTGTTCACATACACGATCGTCAGCGAGACGGCGAGCGCGAGCAGCGCGAGCGCGGAGAGCATGCGAGGTAGGCGCGGCTTCACGATAGTTCCTCCTGCGAAGGCTTGGCTGCTCGGGGCCTCGTGCAATGGCAGGTTGCAGATCGCAGATTGTGGCGAGCGCGCTCTGATGCGATGGCTGCGATGCTCATTGCCCGACAACCTGCTTGATCTCTGCACTGGCGCGCCTGTTCCGCAGCGCGGTAGTACGCAGCTCTACTGTAGCAGCTGGCGGAGCGAGAAACAATCGCAGAAGGTTGCGGGAACATGATCGTAGGCTGTTGGGGAGGTGATAGGGGTGAGCGATGAAGGATGAAGGATGAAGGATGAAGGATGAGGGATGAAGGATGAACCTGAGGACTTTGGCTTGCGCTCGACGAGCTTCCCCTGCCCCCCGCCCCCTGACCCCTGCCCCCTGTCCCCTGGCGCTATGGCTGGCGCCCGAGGCCCGCGTCGCGCGCGCGCACGATCGCGTGGGCGCGATCGGCCACCTGGAGCTTGCTGAAGATGTTCGAGACGTGGTTCTGCACGGTCTTGAGGCTAAGCACCAGCCGCGCCGCGATCTCGGCGTTGCTGTGGCCCTGGGCGATCAGGTCGAGGATCTCGCGCTCGCGCTCGGTCAGCTCGGGGAACGCCAGCTCGGCGACCGTCGGGCGCGGCAGCGAGAAGTAGCGGATCATGCGCTGGGCGATCGCCGGGCTGAAGATCGCCGCGCCGCGGCCGACGCTCCTGATCGCCTGGAGCAGCTCGTCCTGGTCGGCGTCCTTGAGCAGGTAGCCGCGCGCCCCGGCGCGCATCGCAGCGAAGACCGAGTCGTCGTCCTCGAACATGGTGACGATCAGGATGGCGATGTGCGGGCTGGCGTGCAGGATGCGCCTGGTCGCCTCGATCCCGTTCGCGCCCGGCATCTTGATGTCCATCAGGATGAGGTCGGGCTGCATCGACAGGGCCTGTGCCACGGCCTCGTCGCCGGTCGTCGCCTCGCCGACCACGTCTGTCTCGGCCACGTCGCGCAGCATCACGCGCACGCCCTCGCGGTAGAAGGCGTGGTCGTCGGCGATCAGGATGCGAATCTTTTCCATAGGTGTCAACCGTAGCGCAAGGATGGTGTGCCAATCATACAACTGCTGCGCAGGGCTGTAAAGCCGTGTGATCCGGTGGGGCTGCGCGCCCCCCGTGCCCCGCCGCAGGCGGCCGCACCTCCAGCGCAAGCGGGGGGCTGCGCGCCCCCGTGCCCCCGCGGGCGGGGGTGGGCCGCCACCCCCGCCGCCCCCCGGCCGGGGCTTGCGCCCCTGGACCCCAAAAAGAAGCCGCCTCAGTTCCCGCGTTGGTGGCGCATGCCTGGCTGAATCCACGCGCGGTGGGAGAAAACTTACTCTGCAGGCATAGTACCAGGCATGTGCCACGAGCCGTGCAGCTGGTACGGCATCAATTGCCGGAGGGGGGCCGGGGGAACCGGCGCGGGTTCCCCCGGGCGGGGGGCCGGGGGCGCAGCGCCCCGGAAAGACAGCTGGCGCAGCCGCCTGAACCGGCGCGGGTTCCCCCGGGCGGAGGGCCGGGGGCGCAGCGCCCCGGAAGAACAACCGCTGGCGAAACAGAGTCAGGCGGGGGGCCGGGGGCGCAGCGCCCCGCCTTACAGGCGGCGCGCGAGCCGCCCCAACTCTATAGCGGCAGCCTCGCCCGCACCCGCGTCCCGCCGGTCACGGGCGCCTCGATCCGCAGATCGCCGCCAAGCTCGGACGCGCGCTCGCGCATCGATGTGATGCCGACCCCGGCGCGCGCCGACTCGGGCATCCCGGCGCCGTCGTCGGCGATCTCCAGGCACAGCGCCTGCTCGCCGTCGAGCGACAGCCGCACCACGCAGGATCGCGCGCGCGCGTGCCGCGCGATGTTGGTCAGCGCCTCCAGCGCGATCCGGTAGGCCGCCACCTCGACGGCGGCCGGCAGCGGCGGCAGCTGCTCGGGCGCGTCCACCAGCACCTGCGGGGCGCCCGCGCCGGACGCATCGTACGACGCCGCGTGCTCGCGGATGGCCGAGACCAGCCCCAGCTCGTCCAGCACCGGCGGGCGCAGCGCGTAGACCAGGTGGCGGATATCGGCGATCGTCGCCCTGACCTGGGCCTTCAGATCGGCCAGCATGGCGACCGCCGCGTCAGGGTCGCGCGGGACCAGCCTGCCCACGGTGTCGAGCCGCTGCGAGAGGCTCGCCAGCGTCGGGCCGACGCCGTCGTGTAGGTCGCGGCGCAGCCGCCGGCGCTCCTCCTCGCGCGCCGTCACCAGGCGCTCGCGCGAATGCTGCAGATCGGCGGTCAGCTGGCGCAGGTCGGCCGTCAGCCGCACCGACTGGGCCGCCGCCCCGGCCTGGCGCGCCAGGTCTTCGATCAGCGCCCGGTCGGCGGCGCTGAATGCCTCGCCGGGCGCGCGCGGGCCGAGGATGAGCTGGCCGATCGTCTCGCCGCCGTGGACGAGCGGCAGGTGGATGGCGTCGGGCACGGGCGCGCCCACCGCCGCAGCGGTCGCGACGATCCCGCCCTGGTCGAGCGCGATCGCTGCGTAGGGCAGCCGGAGCGCCTGCGCGAGCGTCTCGACGATCGCGGGCAGCATGGCGTCGGGCGCGAGCGTCGCCTCCAGGCGCCGCCCGAGCCGCGCGAGCGCCGCGTACGGGTCGTCGCGCTCGCCGTAGATCAGCCGGTTGACCGCGCGCTGGAGCCGATCGCGCAGCGGCTGGAACAGCGCCGCCACCAGGCCGGTCGCCACCAGCGCGATCAGCGCGTTGCCGCTGGTCTGGAGCAGCACGCTCAGCCCGCCGACCACCAGCGCGTAGATCGCGATCACGCAGGCGGTCAGCGCCCCGTAGGCCAGCGTGCGGCTCAGCAGGATTCTGATCTCCCAGAGCTGGTAGCGCAGGATGGCCACGCCGATCGCGATCGGGATGAGCAGCAGCGCCAGATAGGTGACGATCAGCACGCCCAGGATCGCCGACACGCTGGTGATCTCGAGCAGCACCGGCCCGACCTGCGCCAGCACGACCACGATCATCGCCGCGGCCACGCTGAAGACCACCAGGCGGGTCTGCCGCCGCTGCAGCGGGCCGGATACGCGCAGGTACCGGTAGATCTGGGCGGCCACGCCGGAGAGCAGCAGGGTCAAGAACGGCACCAGGCTAAATGGGCTGAGCCAGCCCAGCACCGCCGAGTCGGGGAAGATCTGCGCGCCCAGGGCGAGCGCGAGCAGCGCCGGGGCCAGCGGCGCCGACCAGCGCGGCACAAACCGGCCGTCGGGGAAGACGAAGAAGAACAGGTGCAGGCAGGTCGAGCTGAGGGCGATGATCATGATGATCAGCCACCACTCGGGCGCGCCGGAGGCCCGGTCGGCGGCGGCCGGCAGGAAGACCCCGACGCTGAATATGACCAGGAACAGCGCCACGAACAGCGCCGCGCGGTCGTCGGACTTGCGCCAGAAGATCACGACGCCGACCGTGAACCAGATCGCCACGAAGGCGATCTCGGCGACCAGAAAGGCTGTGGCGAACAGGTCGACCGAGAGCCCCAGCGCCTCGATCTCGCGCACTCGCTCGGGCGTTAGATCGCCGGGGCCGCAGCCGGCGCCGCTGCAGACCTGGCGGAACGCCGCGAGCTCGGCCGGCAGGTTGGCGACGAACACCGCGATCGTCAGCAGCGCCACGGCGGCCCAGCCGACCCGCGCGGCCGCCAGCCATCCGCCGCGCAGCTGCGCGGCCGATCGGCCGGGAGAGGCGGCTGGCTGAGACTTCAGCCTGGACTCGTTCATAGGAGTGCTGTGCCCGCTCGACGGTGCGACTTCGGTTCGGTTGAGACGATTGCTGGAGGCTTGACTCTACCACGTCGTGGGCTCTCTCACAAGCGTGTGGCGTGCCTTCTTCCAGGGCGCTGCGCCCCCGGTCCCCCGCCTGAAATCTTTCCAGGGCGCTGCGCCCCCGGTCCCCCGCCTGGGGGAACCCGCGCCGGTTCCCCCAGCCCCCCTCCGGCACATGATGCCTTCTCGGCTGCATTGCTGGTGGTGCATGCCTGGCACCATTCCAACAGGGCAGGGGGCAACATGCCGGACCCGCTAGGCTCGTCAAGCCATCGTCTATCGTCTATCGTCTATTATCCGGGGCGCTGTGCCCCAGTCACCTTTGAACGCCCCCGCGGCGGCTGTCAGCGCGAGAGGCGCCACGGCCCAAACACGACGACCACGACCACCGCGATCAGGCAGGTCAGCCCGGTCTGGGTCCAGAACACGAGCGGCCCGGCGTGGTCGACCGCGAAGATCTGCGTCCAGGTGTTGATCGAGGCGTGCAGCAGTGTGGCTATGAGCACGCTGCCGCGCGTGTGATTGAAGATCCACGTCACGATCACCGACATTGCGCCCAGCTGCAGCACGTAGCCGGGCAGCGACATGTCGACCTGCGACGAGCCGCCGATCGTCCAGAACAGCGGCAGGTGGAACAGCGCCCAGACCACACCCAGGATGAGGCTTGCCGTGAGCGCGCTGTGGCGGGCCTGCAGCCGCGGCAGCGCGAAGCCGCGCCAGCCGAGCTCCTCGCCGTTGATCAGGGCGCTCACCACAAAGAGCAGCACAGCATTGCCGGCCACCGCCAGAGCGGGCATGCCCACCACCCGCGGCGAGAGCAGCGACGCCGCGGGCGCGCCGCCGATCAGGTTGGCCAGCGCGCTCGCGCCGAGCGACACGACTGCCGGGCCGGCGATCGCGACGGCGTACCAGCGCAGGCCGACCCGCCAGATCAGCAGGCGGCTGAGCAGGGCGCGCATCTCCGGGCGCCCCGCCGTCGCGCCGACGACGATCAGCGCCGCGAAGGACGGCATATAGCCCACGAGCGGCATGACGAGGAGCGGCACGCGGAATGGCAGCAGCCCGCGCGAGCCCAGCGCGTCCGCGATCAGGAAGGGCCAGGTCATCCCGAAGGTCAGGGCGAAGAACGCCAGGAGCGGGTGGCGCTGCAGCCAGGTCGCGCCGCGCGCCGGCGCTTGGATCTGATCAGGCCGGCTTGATGAAATCAGTGTGCTCATGTGATGCAGCTCCTTCTAATGCCTTTTCAACTAGCCACCAAGACTCGAAGATAGGGATGCGTTCTGATACCCTTTGAGTCTTCGAGTCTGGTGGCAAACTGGTTCCTCGTCCGCATGTGAAAGATATTGGTTCTATAGCTGTGAGCAAACGCATTGAGCCACTACGCACGAACGAGATGCCGTTGTGCTGCGATACGTCTTACTGCCGACTGGCTCCTGCCGACTGCCCACTGCTATAGCTCACGTCGGGAGCGCTCCCAGCGGGTTCGCTGTACCCGAGCCGGCCGCGCGTGGCCGCCACCAGCAGCACCGCGGCCGCGATGTAGATGATGTACGTCGTGAGGGCGTGCTGCGGCGGCAGGTTGGGGACGGCCTTACCAAAGAAGTTGCCGGTGGCGTTGCTCGCGGCGTGCAGCAAGATCGCCATCAGGATGCTGCCCTTCGCGTTGTTGAACACCCAGGTCCAGACCACTGTCAGTGCCACAATGGCGATGGTGTTAGAGATGAAGGCGACGACGTTGAACGGCCCCATCGCGGCCGGGCTGCTCACCAGCATGTAGACCGGCAGGTGCCAGATCCCGTGCAGGAAGCCGAGGATCAGCGTGCCCGCCAGCGGGCCGTAGCGGGCCTGCAGCCGCGGCAGCGCGAAGCCGCGCCAGCCCGGCTCCTCGGCCAGGGCCGGGAAGAGCACCATCGCCAGCACCAGCGGCAGGTAACTGGTGAAGATCAGCGGCCAGCGCGCGAGCAGGTCGAGCGCCGGGGCGGCGCCGCTCCAGATCACCGCGCCCAGCAGCTGCAGGACGATGTAGCCGAACAGCGCGATCGCGTACCAGCGCAGGCCGACCCGCCACTGCACGTAGCGGCCCAGCAGCCGCCGCACGCCCGGCCGGCCCTCGGCCGCCGCAGTTACGACGAAGGCGCCGGCCGTCGGCCCGAGCAGCGTGCTGCCGATGAACGCCACGATGAACGCGACGTCGGGCAGGGTGAGCGGCAGCAGGCCCAGGCCGTTGCGCGCCAGCACGAACGGGAGCAGCGCCAGCCAGACCGGCGCGAACGCGATGATGAAGTACGCCAGCAGTGGGTGCTGGGCGATCGAGGCCCGCAGCGATCGGGCGGGCGCCGCGGGTGATGCCAGAGGTATGGTAGCCATTGTCGGCCGATCCTTTCGATAGGGTTTATCGCCGTGTTGGCAGCATCGTACCAGCGCGCATTCCCGCCGTCGTGAGGGTTGGTTCCCGACCTTGTCGGGAAATTTCGCTGCTCATCCCACCACCTGCCCGCGGTAGGGGCCTGGGTGAGCTAGGGCCGGCGCCGCATCCCATAACAAATGCTAGGAGTCATCCCGTATGTTATAAACCCCACCCCCACCCCCCTCCCCTACCAGGGGAGGGGGTTTCTTTTGTTGTGGCGCGGCGGCAAAGCCGCCGCGCCACAACCACGAACGATCTCACCCGCTCCTCGCGGGAAGGCGGGGGTCGGGGGGATGGGGGATGGCAGGACACAAACTCCCCCGCTCCCTGTGGGGGGCGGGGGTGGGGGGTGGCACGGCACAAATGAGGCCCCCGCTCCCATACGGGAGCGGGGGCCGAGGAGCGAAAAACCGCGTAGCGCCCGCTACGGCGTCAGCACGAAGTACGCGATCGAGAGCTTGCCGCTCTCCTTGCCCTTGGCCTCGAAGTGCCACAGACCCAGCGGGAAGCCCGGATCGGTGACGTAGTACAGCCCGGCGTAGCCGATCGAGCCCTTCTCGTCGGCCTTGACGGTGTAGCCCGCGTCGATCTTGGCCCCGTCCGAGGCGACCACGGTGAGCGCGACCTCCTCGCCTGGCTTGAGGCCGAACGCATCGAAGAAGAAGATCGTGCCGGCCGGCCCTGCGCCGGGGTCGACCCGCGCGTCGACGTTCGCCGGGATGCCCGGCTGGGGCGGGGGCAGCCGCCCGATCGCGCCGCCGATCAACAGGAAGTAACCAATCGCCTGCCTGCCGCTCGCGACGCCCTGGCCGACGAACGACCAGACGCCCAGCGGCGCGGTCTTATCGGTCAGGAACGAGAGCTGGTCGCCGCCGATCGCGCCCGTCGAGTCGGCCGTCACCTGGAAGCTCGCGCCGATCATCGAGCCGTTGGCGGAGTTGATCCAGACGCCGACCTTCTCGCCCGGCTGGAAACCGGTGGCGCTGAAGAGGAACAGCTGGCCCGGCTGGCCGGCCTGCGGCGACACGCGCGCGTTCTTGCTCGGCGGCAGGAGCGGCCGCACCAGCGAGGGCGGCGCCGGCGGCTTGACCACGATCGGCCCGGACGGGGGCGCGTTCGGCACGAGCGGCGCGAGCAGATCCTTCGGCGCGAGTTGGCGGCCGAGCAGGCTGAGCAGCACGCGCTGGCCGGCTGGCAGGTTCGGCCAGTACTCGAAGCGCGCCCGCTCGTAGTACTGGACCGTGTGAATCTGCCCGTCGCCGAGCAGTTCGTCGACCTCGTCGCTGATCGGGTAGCCGAAGACCTTCAGGCCGCCCCTGGTCTCCCAAGTCTCCTTGAAGCCGTACTGGACGATGTGCTTGGTCTCGGCGAAGTAGCGGCGCTGCTTGGTGGCCTGGATCGGCGCGGAGGTCGTATACGCCCGACTGCCGGCGATCTCGCGGCCGATCAGGCCCAGCTCGACCGTATTCGAGTCGGCCTGGGCGCGCTCGAAGCGGGCGCGCTCGAAGTACTGGAAGACGCGGCTCGTGGCTGGGTCGATGTACTCTTCGGTGAGCGGGAAGCCGAAGTTCATCAGCCCGCCGTTCTTGTCCCAGAAGTCGCGAAACACCCCGCGCACGTAGTGGCCTGTGGCCGCGACATACGTGACATCGGTGGCCGCGCGCGCCGGCGCCGCCGCGACGCCGAGCAGCAGCGCCGCCACGGCCAGCAGACGCCACGCCCATATGCCTAGATACCTGGCTCGCATTCTGGCCTCCTCAGACGGCCCCGCGCCCGCGAGGCCGAGCACAACAGCCGCCGTCATCTGACAGCTATTCCTGTGCGTCAGCATACGCCATAGGCGGCCAATTTGTCAAGAGTTTCTTTCGCCATCTGGGAGATGTAGGTGCGGCGGCTGCCGCCCCGCACCCCTGCTCTTGGCGACCTCCAGCTTGTGACGTCAGCAGCACAGGAACTGTGACTTTACTTGTCGCACATATGTGCTATAATATAGAATATACCATTCCGGGTAGAGCACTGACACGAAAGGGACGAGCATGGAAGACGTAACGTTCACCCGCGGCCCGGCGCGCCGGCCGATGCCACGTGTGGCGGACCCGCTGCTGCAGTGGGCGACCGGTCTGCAGACGAAGGAGCGCCGGATCTACGTAGGCTGGCTGGCCGAGGCCGGCAAGCTCGACACGCTCGACGCGGCAATGGCGCAGGCCGGCTTCTCGCAGGTCACGATCAAGCACGGCAGCGGCAACATGGTCACGCATTGGGCGGTCGAGACGGCCAACCTGTTCGTGGTGGCCGAGGGCGTGCAGTCGATCGGCGAGATGAAGCACACCGAGGAGCGCTACGGCATCGCGTTCGGCTGGCGCACCCTGGAGGGCGGACGGCAGCAGTCGGTGCTGCGCTTCCGCGGCTTCCTCCACGAGCTGCTCGAGGTCGGCTTCTACGAGCCGCTGCTGGTCACCGCCAAGAGCACGCTCACCGGCGACGTGATCGGCGCGCTCACGCGCCAGTACGAGGTGCTCGACGCCGTCGACGTCTTCCGGGCGCAGGACAAGAAGCCCGCGCTGAACCCGCCGTTCTACGCCTGCAGCATTCCGCTCGGCCCCGGCCAGGAGGTCGCGCGCGGCAGCGGCGGGCAGACGAAGGAGATCACGCCGCCGATCGCCGCGATCCCGACGCCGGTCACCAAGGACTACGTGCGGTCGCGCTGGATCAAGCGCGACTGGGCCAGTCTTATCGAGGGGATGCTCGACGACACGATCCGCTGGTCGGTCGCGACGTCGCAGCTGATCGGCGTTGGCGAGGAGCAGGCCAGCGGCGCGCCGATCGAGGAGGAGCCTGCGCCGCCGCCCCCCGCGCGCGTCGCACCCTCGCCCGCCCCACGCGGCAACGGCAACGGCCGGCGCCAGGTAGAGGAGAGCCTGCTGTAGCGCTTCGGGCGTATTGATGAAAAGGCGCGACGTTCAGCTGAACGTCGCGCCTTCTGCGTTGGCGCGCCAGCGCTACCGCCGGATTAGCGGCACGCGCACGATATGCTGCGCGTCCAGCTGCCGCTCGTACGCGCCCATGTCGACTGTCGGGCCAACCAGGCGCAGCTGCCCGCCCAAGTCGAACGGCGTCGGCTCAGCGGTGTTGCCGTCGCCGTCGTCGTCGATCAGGTCGGTCGGGATGAATGCGTTGCTGCCGGCGTCGATTGCCGGCGAGCCGGCGCCCGGCCGCAGGTTGTCGTCGAGCGTGCCGGCAATGTTGTCGGGGCCGTCAGGGTCGACGAGCAGCGGGTCGGCTGCGAGGTTGCCCGCGCCGGGGTAGCCGCCCTGCACCAGAGTGTTGCGCACGTCGAGCGTGGCTCCTCCGGCATTGATCTGGCCGCCTTGGTTATTCCACAGAATACTGTTGCGCAGCGTCGGCCGGCTGTTTGGGCTGAACAGCGCGCCTGCCGCCAAGGCGCTGTTGTTGCACATTGTCACCTGGCTGATGACTGGCGCGCTTTCCTGTATGTCGGGCGCGCTGTCGGCGTTGTACATAGCTCCGCCGCCGGCCGCGGCCGTATTTCCGCTGAAGATGACGTCCACTACGATCGGGCTGCTGTTGTACCCGTTCGCCATGCCGCCGCCGTTCAGCTGGGCAGTGTTGCCGAGAAACGCGCTGTGGCTGACGATCGGGCTGGCGTCGTAGTAGTTCACCATGCCGCCGCCGTTAAGCTGCGAGGTCTTGTTGCTTGCGAATATGGTGTGGCTGACGATCGGGCTGCTTGAGATATTGGCCATCCCGCCGCCATTCTGCGCGCTGTTGTTACGGAAGATCGAGCGGCTGATCGACGAATTGCTGTTGCGGTTGGCCATCCCGCCGCCACTCCCGACCGCTGAGTTCTCGCTAAAGATCACGGACCGGATGACTGGCTTGCCGCTCGAGACATACAAGCCGGCGCCCTCAAAATCGGGAAAAACCGTACTATTTGCGTTGCCGCCGGTGATGGTAAAGCCGTCGATCAGGGCGGTCCGCTCCGTGCTGCTGCCCGTCACGACATGGTAGGTGTTGTCGGCGCGCGTGGGGTTGTCGGCGGCGACCGCGCCCGCGTCGTTGCCGAGCAGGTCGCCGCTCAGAATGGTCAGGCTGGCATCCGTCGATCGTTGAGCCAGCGAGGTCTCGGTCCCCGCGAAGCCGCCGTATAGCGCCACGCCGCTCTTGATCTGGAACGTCGCGCTGCGGTCGGCGCCGGCCGTTGGCTTGTAGGTGCCGGCCTTGACCCATACCTGCTCCTCGCCGGCGGACTCCTGCAGCGCGGCCTGAAGATCCTTGGCGTCAGCCCAGCTTGCGCCGGTCTGGGCGCCAGCGCCGCCGGGGACGACGTACACGACGCCTGCCGCGTGTGCGGGCAGCGTAGGGACGAGCAGCGCGCCGCACGCGAGAGCGAGGGCGGCGAGTATGCGTCGGCGAAGGCGACGCGGAAGCAGGCGCCAATGTGACATCGATAGCCTCCGAGCTGTCAGCGGCCGCGCCGGCGCAGCACCAGGTCGGCCAGCCAGGGCATCAGGCTGGCGGCCCAGATCGCCGGGCGGTAGTAGCCTGGCACGACGACCTCGCGGCGCGGGCGCTCGAGTGCACGCCCAACCGCGCGGGCAACGATCTCGGGGCCGGGCAGCGGCAGGTTGCCCATCCAGCGGGTCATGTCGGTCTTGATGAAGCCGGGCGAGACGACCGTGACGCCCACGCCGCGCTGGGCGACCTCGCGCCGCAGCCCGTCGGCGAAGCCGCGCAGCCCGAACTTGGAGGCGCTGTAGGTCGCCGACGCCGGTAGGCCAATGTGGCCAGCGATCGAGGCGATGAAGACGATGCCGCCGCTGCGCCGCTCCAGCATCTG
The DNA here is from genome assembly GCA_016717335.1 of Candidatus Ribeiella danica. Lineage (GTDB taxonomy): Bacteria > Chloroflexota > Chloroflexia > Chloroflexales > Roseiflexaceae > Ribeiella > Ribeiella danica. The sequence continues at coordinate 7,772 of JADKFS010000016.1, read as the reverse complement.
CGGCAGCAGCAGCCGCGTCAGCTCGATCGGCGCCAGCAGATTGGTCTCGATCGTCCTGGCGGCCGAGTCTTCGTCCATCCTGGCGACAGCGCCGCCGCCGCCGACGCCGGCGTTGTGGATCAGCGCGTCGACGCGGCCGAAGCGCTCTAGCGCCAGCCCCGCCATCCGGCGCACCTCGTCGACGCTGCGTAGGTCGGTCGGGATCGGCAGCGCCGGCGCGCCGCCGCGGGCCAGCTCGGCCGCCAGTGCCTCAATCTCGCCGGCCGAGCGCGCGGCCAGCGCCAGCGCGTAGCCGCGCTGCGCCAGCTCGCGCGCCGTCGCCGCGCCAATGCCGCGCGAGGCGCCGGTGACGAGCGCGACCGGGCGATCTCCCGATGCGCCGTCGCTCATGGTGCCCGCGCACACTGAGGAAATGCCGAGGCTGTTGCTCGCTCCTGGCTCATTGCGTGTCCTCCGAACCCTCGAGCTTCGTCATCCGTTTCTCGAGGCCATCGACTCGTTCCCGCAGCTGCTTCAACTGCTGCTGATAACCTTGCTGGTTGTCTTGGATCACTTCCAGCTGCAGAAATGTGTGCTCGACTTCGCGCCGTAGGGTACGAAGTCCTTTGTTCACCTTGTCCTGCTGGTCCAGCAGGTCGCGCATATCGCTCGATAGCGTGGCCGTGCGCGTCTCGATCGTCTCCACCGCGCTCTCCAGCCGCCGGCTGGTGGCTTCCAATCCAGCCATCCGCGTATCCATACGTTGCACGAGCTCCTGCTGCGCCTGCTGTCCGCTTGTGATGCTGTCTGATCGCTCGATGACGGCATCCATCTGCTCTGTCAAGCCCCCGGTGTGCTCAAACAGCCCATCCATCCGCACGGCCAAGCCGTCGAAGCGGTCAGTCAATCCGCCAACCTGGCTACTCAAGTCGCCAACCTGGCTGCTCAAGCCGTCGAAGCGGTCAGTCAATCCGCCAACCTGGCTACTCAAGTCGCCAACCTGGCTGCTCAAGCCGTCGAAGCGGTCAGTCAATCCGCCAACCTGGCTACTCAAGTCGCCAACCTGGCTGCTCAAGCCGTCGAAGCGGTCAGTCAATCCGCCAACCTGGCTACTCAAGTCGCCAACCTGGCTGCTCAAGCCGTCGAAGCGGTCAGTCAATCCGCTAACCTGGCTGCTCAAGCCGTCGAAACGGTCAGTCAATCCGCCAACCTGGCTGCTCAATCCGCCAACCTGGCTGCTCAAGCCGTCGAAACGGTCAGTCAATCCGCCAACATGGTTGGTGATTGGCGCAACTGCTTCTCCGACGATCATACGAATGGCATCCAGCAAGGCGTTATTTTCGGCGCTCATCCTGCGACCCTTTCTGATGTCCACGATACATCAGAAGCTTACACGGAATCGGAAGAATTGTCAATACACGAAATCGGTATATTCCAACAACTTTGGTGCTGCCGGACTCGTCCGTGTCGATCAGCTGCCCAGGCCAGGCATCGCGAAGCCGGCTGCGTCGAGCGCCTGCACGAGTGCAGCACGCTGCGTCTCGTCGAGCTCCACCAGCGGCGGCCGGACAGCTGCCCAGCCGGGGTCGACGGCGTAGTGGGCGATCGTAGCTTTGAGCGCCGATATCATAGGGAACTGCTGGAACATCCCGCGGACGGTGTTGAGCGCCGCCTGCTGGACGTCGGCGTCCGGCTGCTGCCAGCTGCGCGCCAGCCGCGCGATCGCGCCTGGGTTGACGTTGCCGGTCGCCGTGATGCACCCAACGCCGCCGCCGCGCAGTGTTGCCAGCAGGAACGACTCGCTGCCGGCAAACACGTCGAACCCGTGTGGCTGGAACTGCTCGAGCATCGCGCGCGTGTTGCTCCAGTCGCCCGAGCTGTCTTTGATCCCGGCGATCGTGCCCGGGTAGGCCTTCAGCAGCCGCTCGATCAGCGACAGGCTGATCGGCACCTGCGCCACCGGCGGGATGTTGTACAGGTAGATCCGCAGCCGGCTATCGCCGACGCGCTCGATCACTTGGGCGTAACTGCGAAACAGGCCCTCGTCCGAGACGCCCTTGTAGTAGAACGGCGGCAGCATCAGCACCCCCGCGCAGCCGAGCCGCACGGCGTGGCGCGTAAGCTCGGCGGTGTCGGCGATCGCGCAGCAGCCGGTCCCCGGCATTATACGCGCGGCCGGCAGGCCGGCGGCGGCAAGCGTGTCGAGCAGCGCGATCTTCTCGGCGACCGACATCGAGTTCGCCTCGGAGTTGGTGCCGAACACGGCCAGCCCGACCCCCTGCTCCAGCAGCCAGCGGCAATGTTGGATATAGCGCTCGCCGTCCGGGCGCAGCTCGCGGTCGAATGGCGTCACCACCGGCGACAGGACGCCTCGGATGCGATCGGTCTGTGGCGGAGTTGACATGGCATGCTCCTAAAAATAACAAGGTGACAAGATGATAGCCGAACTCGGCCATCTTGTCACCTTGTCACCTTGTCATCTTGCCGGTAGGTCAGTGCTTGTAAGTCGCGAGCGTGGCGCCAGCCTCGACGACCTGGCCGATCTGGGCGCGCACTTCGCCGATCGTGCCGGCGTGCGGCGCGGTGATCTCGTTCTCCATCTTCATGGCCTCGATGATGAAGAGCACCTCGCCGGCCTCGACCGCCTGGCCTGGCGTGGCGCGCACGGCCAGGATCGCGCCCTGGATCGTGCTGACGACGCCATCGGCCGGCGCGGCGACCTTGGCGCCCTTGGTGTCGCGCGGGCGGGCCGCCGCGGCGCTTGGCGCGCGCCCGTTGGCCTGCGCGGCGGAGGGGCGGCTCCCGCCCTTCTCGGCAACCCGCACGTCGAAGCGCCGGCCGTTGACCTCGACCATGAAGATGCGCGGATCGCCGGCCTCCTGGCCGCTCTCTGCCGCGGTGCGGTGCTCGGCGCTCGCCAGCATCGCCAGCTCGCCGGACAGGTAGCGCGGGATGAAATTGACGGTCGCCAGGCCGTCGGCGAAGGCGGCGTGCGCCAGGGCGTGCTGGTGGAACGGGATGGTCGTCGACACGCCGGCGATGCGGAAGTCGGCCAGCGCCCGCCGCATTCGCGCGATCGACTCGTCGCGGCTGGCGCCCCAGACGACCAGCTTGGCGATCAGCGAGTCGTAGAACTGTGGGATCGTATAGTTGGCCCGCACCCCGCTGTCGACCCGCACGCCGTAGCCGGATGGCTCGACGTACTCCGTCAGCGTCCCGAGCGACGGCCGGAAGTTCGCGGCCGGGTCCTCGGCGTTGATCCGGCACTCGATCGCGTGGCCGCGCAAGGTCACCTGCTCCTGCGTCATCCAGAGCCGGTCGCCGCGCGCGATCCGCAGCTGCGCCCGCACGAGGTCGACCCCGGTCACCATCTCGGTGACGGTGTGCTCGACCTGGATGCGGGTGTTCATCTCCAGGAAGTAGTACTGCCCGTTCTGGAACAGGAACTCGAGCGTGCCGGCGCCGACGTAGCCGACCGACTTTGCCAGCGCGACGGCGGCCATGCCCATCTGCTCGCGCAGCGCCGGCGTGAGCACCGTCGACGGGCACTCCTCGATCAGCTTCTGGTGGCGGCGCTGCACCGAGCAGTCGCGCTCGCCCAGGTGGACGACATTGCCGTACTGGTCGGCCAGCACCTGGATCTCGATGTGGCGCGGGTCGTCGAGGTACTTCTCGACGTAGAGCTGCGGGTTCTTGAACGCCGACTCGGCCTCGCGGCGCGCGCTCTCGAACGCGTCCAGGATCTCGCTCGGCCCATTGACGACCCGCAGCCCGCGGCCGCCGCCGCCGCCGACCGCCTTGATCGCGATTGGGTAGCCGAACTGCTCGGCCACCGCCCGGATCTCCCTGGGCGACTCGACCGGCTTCAGCGTGCCGGGCACGAGCGGGACGCCCGCGCTGGTGGCCTCGCGGCGCGCGGCGACCTTTCCGCCCATGCGCTCCATGGCGTCGGCCGGCGGCCCGACGAACACCAGCCCGGCGGCGCTGCACGCGCGCGCGAACCCGGCGTTTTCGGCCAGGAACCCGTAGCCCGGGTGGATCGCGCCCGCGCCGGCCGTGCGCGCCGCCGCAATGATCCGCTCGCCGTCCAGGTAGCTCTGGACGGCGGGCGGCGGGCCGATCAGGAATGCCTCGTCGGCGTAGGCGACGTGCGGTGCATCACGGTCGGCCTCGCTGTAGACAGCGACCGTGCGGAGGCCCAGCTCCTTGCAGGCGCGCATCACGCGCAGGGCAATCTCGCCGCGATTGGCGATCAGAACGGTGTCAAACATGGCGTGTTCCGTCTGGCGTGCCGCAATCGATCTGTCGCGCCCAGGCTGGGGGCGAGCGCCGCGCAGCACGCACATGCTTTAGATGCCAACAATGCCGTAGCTCCAGCGCGCCTCGCGGTCGACTCGCTCGGCCGCCGCCCATCTGGCGCGCGTGGCGTCGCGGGTTGGCGGAAGCCGCTGCGCCGCCAGCGCGGCGGCTGTCTGCCAGGTCGATCGCTGGAGGCCGGCCTCGGGAAGATCCTCGGGCTGGTCCTGCTCGAGCAGGCTGGCGATCGCGGCGATGACGGCCGCGGCTGTGTCGTTATCGGGTGTTGGGGTGAGTCGTACGTCCATAGCTGGCATTATACGGCATCTGCCGGACGCCGCTGCGAAAAAAGGGCGAGCGCTTCGGCGCCTTGACGCACACGCGCCCGCGCCGCACATCCAGAGCTGGCCTCATGATAGTAGACCGTGCTAGTTACAAAGGGGAGACAGACTTGACGTGGATCGGCAGGGCGGTACAATAGCACTGGCAGGCGCAAATACCCGGCACTGATGGTACGTAGCTTGCAAGAAGGAGATACTATGAGCGAGCGAAATGATGATCTCATGTTTCTGGCCGGCCTGTTTCTGGGCGCGGTTGTGGGCGCGGTTGTGGCGGCGCTGATGGCGCCTCAGAGCGGCCCGGAGACGCGCGAGCAGGTGGTGGAGCGCGGCCTTGAGCTGAAGGGCCGCGCCGAGGATGCCGTCCAGCGCGCCCAGCAGGCGGCGAGCGAGACGGTCGCGCGCGTGCAGGGCGCGGCGCAGGATCTGCTCAAGCAGGCCAAGCGCGACGACGTGATGACCGATGGCGGGGGGATCTGATGCGCGCACGCTTCTTTCTGCTCGGGCTGCTGATCGGCCTGGCGATCGCGCCGGCCAGCGGCCGCGGGACCTGGCAGCTGCTCCGCAACGGGCTGGCGACTGGGATCGACCGGGCGCTGCGGATTGGCATCACACCCTCGTCGGCATCACCGAAGGTCTAGCGGCGGCGCTCTAACGGCGCTCTAATGCCCGTGCGGCAGGGGCGGTGCTATAATGAGTGCATTGACCATGGGTGGTTCGTCGAGGAGGAGTGTATGCCGTTCCTATTCTTTAACCCGCGATATATACTGTTCATGCTGCCGGCGATCCTGCTGGCGCTGTTCGCCCAGTGGAAGGTCTCGTCGACATACAAGAAATATTCGCAGGTGCGCAACGGCCAGGGGCTGACCGGCGCGGACGTGGCGCGCATCCTGATGCGCAACGAGGGTCTGGATTACGTCGGCATCGAGAGCATCCCGGGCAATCTGACCGATCACTACGATCCGCGGGGCAAGGTGATGCGACTCTCGGCCGGCTCGGAGCAGGTGCCGTCTGTCGCGGCGATGGCGGTGGTCGCGCACGAGCTGGGGCACGCCATGCAGGATAAGCAGGGCTACTTCTGGCTGCAGCTGCGCTCGGGCATCGTCGGCATCGCCAACATCGGCTCGAACTTTGGCGTCCTGCTGGTCTTCGTCGGCCTGATGCTGGGCGCGGCGGCGCGCAGCAGCGGCTTCGGCTGGACGATCGCGGTGGCCGGGCTGGTGCTCATGGCCGGCGCGGTCGTGTTCTCGCTGGTGACGCTGCCGGTCGAGCTGAACGCCAGCGCCCGCGCTCGCGATATGCTGGCGCGCAACGGCCTGGTGACGGCGCAGGAGGCCCAGGGGGTCAGCACGATGCTGAACGCCGCCGCGCTGACGTATGTGGCGGCGGCCGCGCAGGCGGTGCTGCAGCTGCTGTACTTTGCGTCGCTGCTGTTTGGCGGCGATCGGCGGCGTTAATAAGGGAGGGTGCTGATGGACGACGATCTGAGGCGACGGCTGCTCTATGGCCTGCTTAGCCTGGCGCTGAGCGCCCTTGCGACGCGGCTGGCGCTGTATATCACGAATAAGATTCTGGGCGAGCCCGAGGCGTCGCAGCTGCAGAGCAGCTGATCGCCTTATCTGTGGCAAAAGGTCTGGAGCGGCCCGCCGGTCGCCCAGACCTTTTGCGTTGGGATCTTCGCTGCAATGCAGAGTGCGAGGGGCAACCCAGGCGCTACTCGCCCACGGCGCGCTCCTGCAGCATGCGGTCGTGGTAGATGCCCCAGTACTGCTCGGGCATCAGCTCGGCGATCCGCACCATCATCTCGTCGGTCAGCTCGTTCATCCGGTTGAAAGGGATCTTGCCGTCCGTAATGTCGATGTAGTACGGCTGGCCGATCCGCAGGTGGATGGGCTTGCGCCGCGCCGCGCCGCGCAGGCCGGCCTCGGTGCCCCAGACTGCGACGGGGACGATCGGGCAGTTGGTTCGCACCGCCAGCCGGATGGCGCCGCCGCGGCCTTCGATCAGGCCGCCGGTGCGGCTGCGATGTCCCTCGGGGAAGATGATCACCGCCGCGCCGCGGCGCAGCACGTTCTCGGCCGCATCCATCGCCGCCATATCGCGCTTGCCGCGCCGGATCGGGATGACCTGCATTTCGAGCAGCCACCAGCTCACCGCGCGGTTCAGGAACATCTCTACTTTGGCGATCCACCAGGGCCGGTAAGCCAGCGGCAGCGATCCGCCGAGGATGTGGATGTCGGTCCAGTTCAGGTGATTGGTCGCCAGCACGAACCCCTGACCTGGCGGCGGTAGGTTTTCCACCCCTTCGATGGTCCAGTTCCACCACAGCCGCCGCAGCAGCTGCAGCGGTCCCCAGATGAGAAAATACATGATCGCGCCGAGCATTCGTTCCTCCCAAACAGGACAAGGCGACCGGGCGACGATGCAACAGGGCGAGCTGTGAGCGCGCCGCCCTGCCATTTTATCACCTTGTCAGGGGCTTATGCCAAGCTTCAGTGTGTACACCAGATGCCCGCCGAGCCAGCCGTCGACCAGCAGCAGGGCGACGCCGATCGCCAGCCGGGCCAGGTAGCCGCCGCGCAGCCCGGGGTCGGCCAGCACGCCTGGGTTGCGGCGGCGGATCTGCCAGGCCTGCCAGTAGACGACCAGGATGACCGCGCCGGCCAGGGCGTGTGCGTTGATCCAGCCGAGCGCGTCGGCGCGCGGGTGCGTCGGGTCGAAGAGCTGCCGCGCCGCGTCCAGCGTCCCCGAGGCGATCGCCAGCAGCGTGCCGAGCCAGCCAAGCCAGAGGCAGTGAAAGGCGCTCTGCTCGAGCGCCTGGTCGCCGCGGCGCAGGTAGAGCAGGGTCAGCAGCGCGTTGCCCAGCAGCAGGCCGATCGGCAGGTGGACGGTTAGCGGGTGGAACGGGTACATGCCATAGTATACCATCTATTGCAGCGCCGCCAGCGGCAGCCGGAACGTGTGCGGCGCGCGCACCATGGTGGCCGAGATTCGCACGGCGATATGCGGGCGCATCGTGTCGCTGCTGTCGATCATGATCCGCCCGTACAGCGGCGATTCGCTCGATGACGACCAGGCGATCGTCGCGGTGGTGATCTGCTGGCTCGACGGCGGCAGCATGCCGCTGCTGACGCTGGTGGACAGCCAGTCGGTCGTGGT
>JADKFS010000015.1 GCA_016717335.1 Candidatus Ribeiella danica | reverse complement strand
GGGCGCTGTCACCGCATGCACGGCGCGCCCACTCCGCGGTCTGGGGCGCGGCCTGTTAACGAGCGAATATCTGCGTATACAAATCTTCGCCAAATCTGGTCTCCAAGGGCTCTCCTTCGACTAATTTGAAAGTTCGTTTGCCGTCACCTTGTCTTTCAGCCAGCGGAAACATGAGTATTCCGCCTTTTTGGCGCAAAACCATGGTGCGGAATTCATACAGGTGCGTCACGAAGAACCTTGGTCCGCTCCTCGACTAAGGCGCTAATGATCTGCCGTCATGACTTCGAACCTTCTCGTCTTTTGTCGCGGCAAACGATTCATTAGACAGCACCTAAGGCATTGGCGTGATGGTGTCGACGATCTCGCTCATTCTGCTGAGTCCTTCGTCGGGCTTCCCGCTGCTCCATGGAGGCGTCTTCTTCCGTTTGTAGTGCGTGAACAGGCCGTCGCGGACGTTGGAAGAAAGACTCGGCCGGCACAAACATGCCGCATTGCATCATAAATTGGCCAAACCAATGCTTCGCAAAAAAGGTGGATTTGCCGCCCTGGTTGGCGCCGGTGATGATCACTGAGGTCTGTATTGTCGGCTTGCAAATCGATTGCCGACTACGGTTTGGTCCAGGAGGAATGCCAGACAGACATCGTAAACTCCCCGAACCGGATGTCGCCGCTCGCTGGGAGCCACGGGCGAAACGAGGGGTTCCCCCTTTTGGGTGAGCTGCCCATGTGCATTCAAACACCCACGTAGAAGGCCAACTCGGTCTGCAGATGCTAAAAAGCTGAGGATATGATCGGACTGGGCGAGCGCATTGGCAAAAAGGTTGATCCCATCTGACAGTTCCGACAGGGCCCAGGCGCCTATGTCATCGCGGTCGCTGATAGCGAAGCCGAAGACCGGCGAGTTTGGGGCAAAGATCCGCGCTCCAACTCTGGCTGCGTTCCGGTGCTTTCCGAAGCATGTAATTGGCGCCTTTATTCCTGTTCCCAATTCCGCACTATCAACACGCCGTTCCGGAATTTCAGTTCCGCAGATGAGTTTGGACGCTTTCGAAATAATCGTCACTAAGTTCTTTCTCAGCATCGCACAAAAGCGCGGTAAAGCCTGCTGACTCAAATGTTGTCGGCATGTTCATCGCGATAGTCCGTCAGCTTGAGCGGGCCGACAAATAGCTGCAACACTTCACTGAATCCGGAGAGATCGCATTGTCGGGATGTCTGCCAAAAATGCCGTAAACCCTTTTTCTCCCTTCCATTGATTCACCGCGATCTCGTAGAACTCCCTGACAATGGGAGGGTTATTGAGACAGTCTTGTGGAGAATAAGGCGATACAGGATTGTATCTGGATCCGTGTCCAGGCCGGACAAAGAGGCGTTTCTTTACCAATTCAAAAGCTTTGTCGCCGCGCTACATGGCATCGACAGCGTGGTTAACTCCGGATGTGTGTCAGCGCTGGTTCATTGGACGGCAAAGTTTCGCTGGAGGTCAAAATCATGGTCCCTGTACAAGATGAGAAAGGCTTTCGCTAAGTTCAGGCGCTCCGAGGATCGTAGGTCAGCCGATACTTTTTCGGCAATAGACATTGCGTAGTGAGAGTCCGTCCGCAATGGCCTTCGTCGAGATTTTGTACGTTCGCATGTAGGGTTTCGGGGACTATGAAACTGACCATGCTAAGTTTTGTCGCCTCAAGAAGCCAATTCATCGATAAATGTGAGCAAACGCACAGTGCAGGTCCAATGCGCTGATGCTCTCGATCACTTTTTTTTGAGCGAATATCGCATCTTGTAATCGTTGTGAGTAAAAATTTCATTCGATGTGATGATCAACTGTTCTGGTGTGGCTTGGTTGATGACGTCGGTGGATCCTGGCCAGATCGTCCTGCAGTTTTCCACGGAGATTGGTGATGTCCTCCCCTGTTTCAAAATGCGTGAAGAGCCTGTCGAACAGAAGAGCTGCGCTTCCCTTCCCGGAACCGGGCAGGCCAAGGACGGCCAGGTAGTGCAGCTGCCCGGAAGGTGCGGGCGGAAGGTTATTTTCCGCCCTGGTTCGGGCCGGATACAAACAAAGATACGCTCCTGACCCGTCAGATAAAAATCATTGCAGACCACGGAAGAGGTTTCTGCGAATAAGTTTGTAGGCCAGGGCGGCTCAAATCCTTCCTAATCTACAGATGTCCTGCAATGGTACTGGACAACTTGCGGATAACAAAACGGCAACCCCGCCCGTTTGAACAGGCGACATATTCCAGATAGGCAAACATAAAATTGTATTTCGGTCAAAAATGCTGATCGTCGCGTCCAGGTACGTGCCGTTTTTCGTGCAATACGCGTTAAGATTTGAGAATATGCCGGGGTACAACTTGGCGACCAAATCCAGTATATTTAGCTTCAAATATGGTTCATACTTGAACCGGTGGGAGCTTCACCGTGTAATCTTTCACCGCGCACTGTTTGAATTTCGTGAATGTTTCCTCCCACATCGGTGCTGTAATCACTTTCAGATCTGTGGTCGACGAACTTGACGGAATTTCCTTTGATGAGCAGGCAATACCGTATGGTCGACAAACCGGCTTTGAGCTTTTTTGCTTCTGCCAGAAGCGACGTGAAATGGTCGGACGGGTATGGGTCGTCAATAGTCGCGGGAAGGCCAAAGCCGTTATGATTTCCACATCCACAAGAGCGAGATCACGGCGCCAGGCAGCGAACGGCCGCAATACATCCACCAGCTTCTAAGAACCATCCTTCTTTCAGGTATGTATAGGAGTTTCTCGACCTAAGGCACGATAGCGCGCGATGTCGCCATTTTTGTGCAAACGATCCCATATGTTCCAACAGCGGTTCGCTTTCAAGATCCCGTGACATCGCTTGGCGGTACGTGGTGCCGTGACGTTCAACGAACGATAAAAATGGTTCCAATGATATTCCTGCTCGCCGGCCGTGGATGGATTTGATAACTGATCAAGATTCAAATCAACAAAAAGTCGGGCGCTTCAAGCGTTTCTTGCTTGTATGCGGCCTTCAGGTTTTCGCAAAGAGGATAAGCAGGGAAACCTGATGAACAAGTCTCCTTGTTGTGACGCGGGTACACGCCATCAACCCGACGTCCGGGTCGCTACCAAACAATGGGCGGAATCAACCACTCGCGACGGAGCGCAACGCCGGGTCGCTCAGGACGGAGTAATCTCGCGTATTGACGTGTCCAGTGGTAACGATAGAACATCGCGGCGTATGATGTCGAATCCGGTCACGTCGTGTGGGATTACCTTTGGCCATCCGCTGGCTAACGGCGACAACCATGATAGGTGCCACCGTAATCACGCCATCCTCAGCCAGCGCAGTGAGCCAGCAGAGCCACGAGAGTAATTGTGCCATGATCCACGTGACCCGCTCGGGGCGATCGACAAAGGTCACGGCGACCCCACGCTCGCCGGAGAGTTCACTATGGGATGGCTGCTGAATCGGCTGAGGCACGCCCGCGCCCGTCGTATCGCGGAGGATCGTAGCATTGGCGATACCGACGCGCCGCAAGTGATCGAGGACAGCAAGATACAGCGGCTGGTGCTGCCATTGGTCGGTTTCGTTTTGGAAGATCCACGCTTGCTGATTCTGCGACGACTGACTCCATGATCCGCTCCTGTTTCAAGGCGCAAAAAAGCCTCTACGAGACAACCTTTCATGAAGGTTGGCGGTCGTAGAAGCTATCAGCCGAAACGTTCGGCGGTATGCGAGCTTCATCGCAAGGGCATGTTGATTCACTATAGCAATGAATTGGGGAGTTGTCAACTTTTCCAAAAGACACATTGGTGAGCGATCTTGTCTTCCTCATACAGGAAGAATCGTCTTCGCAAAAGCTTGTCGTACCGGAGAAAGCGTGATCATACGCGCGAATGTGATTTGTGTTTCTCCAGGTGTGCGCTATAATAGCGTCAACAATGAGACGCGATGAAGCTCGCGTAACGCCGGTTAGATCCGGCTGATGGCTTCTACTGGAGCGACCCGCACCCGGTCGCCGGTAGAAGTTTTTTGTTGCCTGCTCTGCCGCATAGCCTGCGCCCTCGCTTTGCAATCGTCGGCGCTCAACGCGGCGAATGAAGGAGATTCGAATGACCAGTGTCGATGCCGCCGCTGACGTAACTGCCAGTGAAGCGGCTGCGCTTGAACGGAATGTCGTCAGTCTCGGGTGGGTCGCGTTCTTCGGCGGCCTGGCCCAGGATATGATTCTGCCGATCCTCCCGTTGTTCTATGCCTCGGTGCTGGGTCTCAACAAGGAGTTTATCGGTCTGATTGAAGGCGCGCTGACCACCGTGGTCAGTCTCATGAAGATCGCGGCCGGCTATCTCTCCGACGCGCTCGGGCGGCGGCGGGCGATCGTGTTTGCGGGCTACGGCCTGTCAGCCGTCGGCCGCTTCCTCCTCGGCCGCGCCGGCACCGGCGCGGCCGTCTTTGGCCTGCGGCTCGTCGATGGCGTTGGCAAAGGGTTGAAAGACGCGCCCCGCGATGCGCTAGTCGCCGGTTCGGCGGGCAAGCGCAAGCTTGGCCTGGCCTTCGGCATCCAGCGCACGCTCGATACGCTGGGCTCGGTGGTCGGCCCGCTGATCACCTTCGTATTGCTGCGGCTGTGGGTGGATCACCCCAACAAGTACCGCGAGGTGTTTTTGGTGGCTGGGGTTGTTGCGGCCATCCCGCTGGTGATTATTGGGCTGCTCGTTCGCGAGCGACGCGGCGCGATTGCGAAGCAGCGGCTCTCTCTGGCGGTGCTGAAAGGACCGTTTGCTGGGTTTCTGGCGGTGATGCTGCTCTTCACGCTCGGCAACTCCTCGGACGCCTTCCTGATTCTGCGCGCAGGATGATGTCGGTGTCGCAGTCGAACTCATCCCGATCGTCTACGCCGTCTTCAATCTGGTCTCGGCGCTCACGGCGATTCCGGCCGGGCATTTGGGGGATCGGATTGGCCGACGGCGAGTGATTGTCTATGGCTGGATCGTGTATGCCCTGACCTACCTGGGCTTTGCACTCGCCGGCGCGCCGTGGATGATTTGGGGCCTGTACGCGGTGTACGGCCTATTCTATGCGCTCACCGAGGGCGCTGGTAAGGCGCTGGTCGCCGAACTGGTTCCCGACGCCAATCGCGGGGTTGCCTACGGCCTGTACAATACCGCAGTCGGGTTGCTGGCGCTCCCGGCCAGTCTACTCGCCGGCGTGCTCTGGAGCACCATCTCGCCCGCCGCACCCTTTGCCTTTGGCGCCGCGATGGCGGCCCTCGCGATCGTCGCGCTGCGCTTTGTGCCGGCGTTTACGGGACGGAACGATCAGGTGACCTGATCGCTCGAATCATCTGAGGAGCAGTGAGGGCCATGGATTCATCATCGGGTGCGATCGATACCACACAAAGTCTCCAGCGGCGCGCCCTGACCTTCGTGGTGCTGATGGGCGTGGTCAGCTTGCTGGCCGACATGGTGTATGAGGGTGGGCGCAGCATCGCCGGCCCATACCTGGCGCTGCTCGGCGCCAGCGGCACGGTGGTCGGCCTGGCCGCAGGCTTCGGCGAACTGATCGGCTATGGACTGCGCCTGCTCTTCGGCTACTTGAGCGACCGCGCCCGCCGCTACTGGGCCTTTACGATCGCCGGCTATGCCCTGACGGCGCTGGCGGTTCCGGCGCTGGCACTGGCAGGTAGCTGGCAGATCGCGGTGGTCTTCTTGACAATTGAGCGGATTAGTAAGGCACTGCGCAGCCCGTCCAAAGACACCCTGCTCGCCTATGCGACCAGCAGCATCGGGCATGGCAAGGGTTTTGGCCTGCACGAGGTGCTCGACCAGATCGGGGCGGTGGCCGCGCCACTGTTGCTAGCGGCGGTGATTGCCTGGCGCGGCGACTATCGCCTAGCCTTCGCGGTGCCGCTCATCCCGGTGGGCTCACCGTCTTGATGCTCCTGGTCGCACGGGCGCGCTTCCCCCAACCAGCGGATCTCGCCGGAACGACGCCGGCGCTCGCAACGGGCGGCTTTTCGCGCGCGTTCTGGCTCTACTTGGGTGCGGTTGGATTGATTGCCGCCGGTTTTGCCGACTTCTCGCTGATCGCCTTTCATCTCCAGCGCACGGCGGTGCTGCCGCCGGCCTGGATTCCCGCGCTCTACGCCCTGGCAATGGCAGTCGATGCGCTGGCGGCATTCCTGTTCGGTCTGCTTTTCGATCGGGTCGGCTTCCGCGCGCTCGCGCTCGCGGCGCTCTTGTCGGCCGGTTTTGCGCCGCTGGCATTTTCCAGCACTGGCACGCTGGTCGTCCTTGGCATGGTGCTGTGGGGCATCGGGATGGGCGCCCAGGAGTCGATCCTGCGCGCCGCCGTCGCCGGCATGGTGCCGCCACAACGACGCGGCACGGCCTACGGGCTGTTCAACACTGGCTACGGGCTGTGCTGGTTTCGCCGGCAGCGCGCTGATGGGCCTGCTCTACGATTGGTCGTTGCCGACGCTGATCGGTGTGTCGGTGGCGCTCCAGCTCGTCGCGGTGGTTCTGCTGGTACTGGTACGCCAACGTCGCGCCAGGTAGACGGCACGCGCATGGTGTGCCCATGCAGGCGTGGGCGTGCATAGTGATGGTATCTCCTCCGCAGGTCGTCATTTCTTTCGTTGCGCGCCAACGTCGCCGGGTATACTCGTCAGGTGAGCGGTATTCGTGCGTTCGTCACGATTTGCGTTTTCATCCCCGCACGCTATAATAGACCGCGAACATGCAACGCGATGAGGCTCGCGAACCGCCGGTTCATTCCGGCTGATAGCTTCTACTGATCCGACCATGACCTGGTTGGCGGTAGAGGCTTTTTTGTTGGCCGGCAGATCAGATCTACAGCTAGTGGCATGGTCCTTGAGCAATGAGATACGTGCGGCGCCGCTGTGGCGCTGCGGAAGTGGAGGTTTTCGATGGATCTGCATATTCACGGGATCACCGGCCGCGAGGTACTGGACTCGCGCGGCAACCCGACGGTCGAGGTCGAGGTGACACTGGGCGATGGAACGCTCGGGCGCGCGATCGTGCCCTCCGGCGCGTCCACCGGTGAGTACGAGGCGGTTGAGCTGCGCGACGGCGACAAGCAGCGCTTTGGCGGGAAAGGTGTACTGAAGGCGGTCGCACACGTCAAGACCGACCTGGCCCAGGCGCTCGTCGGCATGGATGCCAGCGACCAGCGCGCGATCGACCGCGCGATGATCGCGCTCGATGGCACGGAGAACAAGGGCAAGCTCGGCGCGAACGCGATCCTGGGCGTCTCGCTGGCCTGCGCCCGAGCTGCTGCGGCTGCGCTCGGCATGCCGCTGTACCGCTACATTGGCGGCGCTGACGCGCACATCCTGCCGGTGCCGTGCTTCAACATCCTCAACGGCGGCAAGCATGCCCAGAACAGCACCGACTTCCAGGAATATATGCTCGTCCCGGCCGGCGTCGCCTCATTCCCGGAGGCGCTGCGCTGCGGGGCCGAGGTCTACCAGGCGCTGAAGAGCGTGCTGCAGAGCCGGGGCGCCAGCACCAATGTCGGCGATGAGGGCGGCTTCGCGCCCAGTCTGCCATCGAATGAGGCCGCGATCGAGGTCATCTTGGAGGCGATTGGGAAGGCCGGCTACACGCCTGGCAAAGAGTGCTTTATCGCGCTCGACCCGGCGGCGAGCTCATTCTACGAGAACGGTCGCTATCAGCTGGCGCGCGAGGGGCGCAGCCTGACCAGCGCCGAGTTGGTCGACTTCTTTGCGGCCTGGGTCGAGAAGTACCCGATCATCTCGCTGGAGGATCCGTTGGCCGAAAATGATTGGGAGGGCTTCCGGTTGATCACTGAGCGCCTGGGCAAGCGCGTGCAGATCGTCGGCGACGACCTGCTGGTCACCAACGTAAAGTTTTTGCGCCGCGCGATCCAGGAGCGCAGCTGCACCAGCATTTTGATCAAGCTGAACCAGATCGGGACGCTGACCGAGACGATCCAGGCCATCCGCGAGGCCCAGCGCGCCGGCTGGACAGCGATGGTCTCGCACCGCTCGGGCGAGACCGAGGATACCACGATCGCCGACTTTGTGGTCGCCATGGGCGCTGGGCAGATCAAGACCGGCGCGCCGGCGCGCAGCGAGCGCGTCGCCAAGTACAATCAGCTGCTGCGGATCGCCGACCAGCTGGGCGAGAGCGCCGAATATGCCGGCCTGGCGGCCTTCCCGCGCGCGGTGGCATGAGTTTGACGGGGTGCGGCGCGCCACCAGTGCCGTTGGGGGCCGCGCCGCACTCCTCCAGCAGCACATGGCCCGTTACGGCAGGGTGTCGAATGCAACGCCGGGCGTTGGCGAAGGAGGTGGCTGCATGCGCATCGCCGTCGTGAGCGATGTCCATAGTAATCTTCCGGCACTCGCGGCCGTTTTGCAGCACCTGCCCGCCGATGTGGATCAGATCTGGCGCCTGGGCGACGTGGTGAACTACTACGCGCACCCGCACGAATGCCTGGCTGCGCCGTGAGGCCGACCCGCGCGTCGAGCGCGCGTGCTGGCTCATGGGCAACCATGACGCTGCGGTCGTCGGGCTGGTCGAGGCCGCGCGGATCAACCAGTACGGCCAGGCCACATTGGCGTACACGCGCGCCCAGCTCACGCCGCGGACGATCGCGCACTGCTCGGGCGCGGCCGGTATGCCGCGAGCTGACTATTGGCGCCGGGATCGCGGTCGCGCTGGCCCACGGCAGCCCAGCTGATCCGCTCTGGCACTATCTGCGGACGCCGGCAGACGCAGCGGCGGCGGCGCAGGCGACGACGGGCCAGCTGGATTATCGTCGGGCACACGCATCTCTGCGCAGGCGTTCGTCGAGCAGCAGCGGGCCTGGCAGCGCGTCGATCTGCACCAACTGCGTGGGGTACTCGCGATCGGTTCGGAGCGCCTGGTGGTGAATGTCGGTAGCGTCGGCCAGCCACGCGACGGCGATCGCCGCGCGGCCTACCTGCTGATCGATACCGTCCAGGGAACGCTCGCCTTCCGGCGCTGCCGGTATCCGGTGACGGTCGAACGCCGGGCGGTCTGGCATCAGATGAAGGCGTCGGCACCGCCCGCGCTGCTGCGCGATCTGGTCGAGCGCTTGACGACCGGCGTCTAGTTTGGCCGACCAGTTGGTCACAATCACACAGGTGAGGAGCACGGATGGCCGAGAATCAGCACACGATCTATTTTGAGCTGCGGGATAGCCTCGGCGGCCCAGGGTGCGCGGTGTGCGCGCTTGCGCTGCGGAGTATGCGGCGGTATTTTGACGCGCTTGGCTATGAGAGCGTCAACGATCCAGGAATCCGGAGCGCCGTGCGGGCTGCGCGTGGCTTCTGCGAGGTGCATGGGCGGATGCTGCGTGAGGCGCGCGACGCGCTGGGCACGGCGATCATCCACCGCGATGTCCTCACGGTGGTGGCCGACGCCCTGGGCGGAACGGTCTACCGAACCGCCTCACTGGGCCACTACTTGCGGCTGGCGATCGGCAGCGAGGTGGGCGCGCAGGGCAATGGCCGTGCGGATGCGCTGGCACCGCAGGAAGCCTGCCCGGCTTGTATCCGCCGCCAGACCACCGACCAGACCTACGTCGGCGTCCTGATGGAGCACCTCACGGACGCCGAGCTGCTGCCGCTGTTCCGTGCGTCAGCGGGCTTGTGTCTGCCGCACCTGGGGCTGGCGCTGCGCTGCGCGCCCGACGCGTCCACGTTCGCGTCCGTGCAAGCGGCGCAGCTCGCAATCTGGCAGCGCCTAGGCGCCGAGCTCGACGAATTTATTCGCAAGCATGACCATCGCTTCGCCGCAGAACCAACCGGCCCGGAAGGCAGTTCCTGGTCGCGGGCAGTCGAACTGGTCTCAGGACAATTCGGGCTTGGCTGTGGATGGTGGTTCTAGTGAGCGAAGAGCTGCATGAACAGACACCCGCCGACGATCTCGGAGCCGGCAGCCATACACGTTCATGGCCTGGTACGGCGAGCCTGGCGCGTATCCAACGCGCCATTGAGCGGAGGACATGGGTGACAACAATCCTGGTGATCGCGCTTGGCGCGGCGGTGGGGGCCAATCTGCGCTATACCATGATCGGCGTGTTCCTGGGCGCCGGACTGGCGCGGCTC
This sequence comes from Candidatus Ribeiella danica, assembly GCA_016717335.1. GTDB lineage: Bacteria > Chloroflexota > Chloroflexia > Chloroflexales > Roseiflexaceae > Ribeiella > Ribeiella danica. The sequence continues at coordinate 38,939 of JADKFS010000015.1, read as the reverse complement.
ATGCCATGAGTGCCGCACCCTGATGTGCAGGCGGAGGGATAGTATGGAACACACGGAATCAACGCAGCAAGTGTGGATCTTTATCAAAGAGAACGACCAATGGCATCACCAGCCACTGTTTCTGGCGATCCTGGGAGTTTCTTCGCCACGAAGGTGTCGCCGGTGCGACGGTCATACGCGGCATCGCCGGCTTTGGCGCCCGTGGCCAGATCCACACGGCGACCCTGGTCGAGCTCGGGGCTGAACTGCCGATTGTGATTATCTTCGTCGATCGTGCCGATCGGGTGGCGCGGATCATGCCGCAGCTCACCGCGATGGTGCAGGTCGGTCTGATCAGTACCACGCCAGTGAACGTCATTCAGTCGGCCCAGCGGACGCCGGGGGCATTTCCCGCGCACCTGACGGTCGCCGATGTGATGACCCGCGCGGTCGCGCAAGTGCAGCCCGACACTCCGGCGAGTGAGATCGTCGGCCTGCTAATCGATCGCGCGCTGCGCGCGGTGCCGGTCGTGGATGCCGACCGCCACGTGGTCGGGATCATCACCGACGGCGATCTGCTCACACGGGATGTGATGGATCTCTCGGTTGAGGTCCAGCGCGCACTGCCGCTCGTGGAACGCGCCGCCCAGATTGCTTCCCTGGCCGATCAGCCACACCGCGCCGCCGACCTGATGACGCCCAACCCGATTACGTTGCCGACGACCACCCCGCTCGCCCAGGCCGCGGCCGTAATGGCCGACCACAAGCTCAAGCGCCTGCCGGTAGTCGACGAGCAGGGTCGTCTGGCCGGGATGGTCAGCCGCTACGACCTGCTGAAGACCGTGGCGGAGGGCTTGCGCCAGCGGCCAAGCGAACTGGTGCAGCTACCCGCTGGCGCGCCGGCGACGGTTGGCGCGGTGATGCATGGCGGCGTGCCGACCGTCCACGCCGACACGCCGCTGGCCGAGACGCTCGACCGATTGCTGGAAACCGAGAAGCGTCGAGTGGTCGTCGTCGACGACGCGAATCATGTGGTTGGCATCATCACCGATGGCGATGTCATTCAGCGCGCCGCGAAGCGCGCGCGGCCGGGCGGCCTGAAGGCATTCATCGACTGGCTTGGTGGGGGTCGGCGTCCCGAAGGGCTGGAGGTCGCCGCGCGCGGACGCACCGCTGCCGATGTAATGACCAGCCCGGTGGTGACCGTCACACGTGAGACACCCATTACCGAGGCGATTGGCCTGATGATGGCGCACAAGATCAAGCGCCTGCCGGTGGTCGATGCGGGCGGGCGGCTGGTCGGGCTGGTCGGTCGGGCCGGCGTCTTGGCGGCGGTCAGCCACCACGATGATGCGCCGCCACCAGAAGCGCCCTAAGCCGCAGCAGTTGCCTCGGTAGCGCGTCGCGGCACCGCGACACTCGTCGTTTTTGTCACGAACGATACTTCCATGTGTAATTTTCTAGACTTTCGGTGCGGTGCCGTGACAGATTGAGGGCATGATCCTGCTGTGTCACCAATGCCGCTCCACACATAAAGGTACCCATTCCACGACGGCAGGGTTCCGTTCGTCTATCGCCAGCAGGCCTACTCGCTATCGGCTAAATTCAGACGATAAGCTACTGACTGCTACTTGCTGGTTTTATCACTGCTCCGACAATACGCTTGGATCATGCTCATCTGACCGGCAAGCACCTGCTCGATCAACTTTGTTGGTATTAACGACCGCGCCCCTGGTATCCGGAACGGGACACCAGGGCGCGGGAGGGATGTCTCAGAGGAGCTAGATTTCGGGAGGCGGGCTATAGATGCCGCGAACCTCATCGAGTGACTCGGCTGTCTTGATTTTCGCCATGATCGCCTCGATCTGCGCCAGATCTGTGATCTGACGCACCTCGGCAATCACGGGCGCGGCCGCCACGCCAAACTTGAGCTCCAGCGCGAGCGCTAATCCATCGATGAGGCCCTCGGCGCGCCCATGCTCAACCTCAATCTCGTTGAGGCTGGCGAGGGCGCATCGAGTGAAGGAACCACCAATGCGGCCTCGGCCAGGGTGTCAAGCTGCGCGAGCGATAGCGGCTGCAGCCGGGGTGCGACGCCGTCAGCCGCCTCGGCACCGAAGCGCACACGCAGCGTTCGGAGGATACTCCGCGCCAGTTCCTGGTGCCGGCCCTGTTCGATGCCAATCTCTTCGAAGCTGGTAATGTAAGACACGGCAAATTCCTCCTCGACGCGTTTCATCTCATCGCGCGCCTGCAGCACGAGTGGTGCTCCAAGCCCTAACAGGCGATCCATCAGCCGCAGCAATGCGCGTACATCGTCTGCCTGGTGGCCGCGCTGCAGTACTCGACGGTAGTGGGCGACCTTGCGCCGCATCCGCTCCTGCGGATCGTGGCGCGTGTCTTGCGCGTCGCGATGCAACAGAATGACCATCGCGAATATGTTAGGTTCGCCCTTCAGCGAATCCGGGCGTCAAACGTGAGCAGTTTGACGATTGGAAAGACCAGGGCGAGCCTACATCCCCAAAGTCCATAGCTGAATTGGTCAGGCTGCCATTTCGCTTCCTCATCACCCAGCACCGCGAGGTTGACGACCTGACGCTGGTAGCGGTCAAACAGGCGCGTGATAGCGAAACATGCGCTGTGCAAAGTCGCGGTCGCGCTGGCTTTGCACCTCAACGTGAACCAGCACCAGGCATCCTGACCGCCTCGCCGGACGATACGAACCAGCTTGTCGACGTGCTGCCGGCCTTGCGGTTCGTCTGGAGCAACCCGCTGCAACTCAGTATCGAGAAATTGCGGTGGTATTGTCCAGTCAATATCGCCGTGCGCCTGCGGAAAGCAGAGTGCGAGAAACGGCTCGAGATACCGCTCCAGTGCCTCTTTCCAGGCGCCGTCGAAATCCGTCGTCGGTTGATCCATGCACTGCTCCTTCTGGCATTATAGCATCTTCACGTGCTTGCATGCGAGCATGAGGCCTGCGTTCAGTGTCGTTGTTTACAACGCGCTGTCTTGACAGTACCAGGCGCTGTGATGTGTCGAGCACGACGCACGTGAGTGATTGACAAGCGCGCACGATCCCTGAGGATGGATCGTGCGCGCCATTTCGCGGGAACCGATGCAGCTAGCTTGAGAAGCCCAGACCACGCTGACGCATGCTGACAAAGCAGCCGTGGCCGATCACGAGATGATCGATGGTCTCGATATCGAGCAGTTTGCCGGCCTGCACGATCTCGCGCGTGACCAGAATATCTTCAGGTGAGGGCGTCGGTTCGCCACTGGGGTGCTGATGCGCCACAATAATCGCCGCGGCGTTGAGCTTGACTGGCTCTTTGAACACCTCGCCCACCCTGACGATCGAAGCGTTCAGGCTGCCCCGGTAGACCGTGTGCAGCTTGAGCAGCCGATTCTTGGTATCGAGCAATACCACGCGCAGCTCCTCTTGATCGAGATGGCTCATTTCAGCAATCAGCAGCGGTGCGATGTCCGTGGGCGACTTGACCTGCAACCGCTCGCCTGGCTGGGCCAGCAGCAGTCGGCGGCCGACCTCCAGCGCAGCCTTGACACGTGTGGCGCGCGTGCGCCCCAGCCCAGGCACGCTTTGAAGTTCGGCGAGGCTGGCGCGCTGCAGACCGTGCCAGCCGCCAAACGTCACGATCAACTGCTGCGCCAGGGCGACTGGGTTCGCGCCGCCGGCGCTCCCAGAGAGGAGTGTTGCGATGATCTCAGCATCTGACAAAGCAGCCGAGCCAGCTCGCCAGGGCGCTCGATCGGTCGCTCGCCGAATCGGCCACTCGCGCAGCGGTCGCTCGTTCAAACATGGGCGCCGATGTCTGAGCGGCCGGGTCGAACAGAGTACGTTGCGTATAATGGCGGACCTCCTGAATTAGCAGCCGCCTCAGGCGCTCACTGCCGCCCCAGGTGGCGGTGAGCGCCTGGAGGCGGCGAAATGACGTTCGATTAGGCGTCGCAGACGTGCGCTACGTCGCAGAACGCGCAGGGCGACTGGAAGGCATCCAGACCCTTGCGGGCGCTGAAGAGGTCGTTATCCATCAGTGCCGCGGCCACGGCGAGCTGCCGGCCGAGCCGCTGTAGCACGGTCGCGTGCTGGGCCGTGTCCGTCCAGACCGGCAGCACGCCGGTCTCGGTCAGATAGATATGCCCAATCCGTACGCGATTGTCCTCGGTGATGTAGCCGTTCTGCCGCAGCAGCTCGACATAGATCGCCAGCTGCGCGCTTTCCGGCGAGTTCACGAGAGGATATCGGCTTGCCGGTCTTATAGTCGGCCACGCATAGCGTGCCGTCGGCTTGGCGCGCAAGTACATCGGGCACGCCGACGATGTTCACACCGGCGAGGGTGCCCGCGAGCAGCCGGTAGCGCGTGCCACGCCCATCTTCGTCGAGCTCAACGATTGCCTCTGCGCTGTCGCGTGTAAGCGCCGCATCGCGATCAGAAGTGGCCAGCTCGGCGACCCGCATGCCCTCGATGAGCAGCGGATTCTCCAGCAGGATCTCACCCTCGCTGCCTCGCAGGGCAACCGCCCGCCGGTAGTAGTCGGCCAGGGCCTGCGTCTTGCCCCAGCGCGCGTGCCCAAGCCCGTGCTGTTGGAAATCCATCAGACGCGCGAGCACCTGGTCATACTCGGGATGCCGCTCGCGCCACGCTTTCGCAGCGCTTGTCGTGGGCCGGCCCTGCGCAGCATACGCGGCATCGAGATTGATCAGCTGCTGCAGGTCATCCCAGACCGGCCCGCACTCGCGCGCCCAGACCTCAGTATGCGCCGCGTCCATACGCATGCCGCGATACATCAACGTAATCATCTCGTGCATCAGGCGGCCGAACCAGGCGCCGGCTCCAGCGCGCGGGCTGTGGCCGAGTCCGTAGCGCAGATGCCAGGCATAGCCGCAGCGGTACCACAGCTGCAGCTGCGAGATGCTCAGCGGTCGGCGCGCGGACGCGTCTTGGCTGGTGGCTTGTGTCTCAGTCGTGGTCGTCACAGGAAACTCCTTTGAGGCGCCCACACGGGGTGCCTCACATAACGGCACCCCGTGTGGGGTCTCAAAGAATACGCGTTTAGTGTTTTCGTGCGTAGCGCAGCAGGATCCTCCGAGGCGGTCAGGCAGGTGACGGATATCATCCACGCCAATCGTGTCGTCGGCGCCGAAGATCTCCCGCAGGTAGCGGATCTCACCCTGGCCGCCGACGAACAGACCGATCACCAGGGTGCCGGCCCGGCGCAGGTGCTCGACCGTTTGCCGCACGACATCGATCGGCTCGTCGGTCGGCCGGCCGTCGAGCAGATAGATGATCACCTTGGTGCGCTCGGGACGTGTGGCGAGCTGCTGCTGCGCCAGTCGCAAGCTGGCGCTGTAGCACTCGTCGCCGCTGTCGCCGTACATCCCAGCCAGCAGCGCGCGCGGTCCTTCGGCATTGCGCGCGGTGTTCCAGTCGCGAATCCAGATCACCGGACTGGAGAGCGCAAACGAGCGCGCGCCGCCGGGGTGATGGCAGGTGTACCCGTTGTTGCCGGCGTAGCCGATAGACAGCGGGATCTCCGCCTCAGTACAGGCCAGGTCCAGCAGGATGGCGGCCCGGCGGGCGTGCGGCATGCGCCCCTGCTCGAACGACGGGCCAGGCGCGCCGCCAGCCGCCCAGTCGATCGGGTTCGGGCTGCCGCCCATGCTGCCGGTGCGGTCGATCAGCAGCACCATCGCCAGCCCGGCCGGGTCGCGGTCGTCGACGCGCCGGTGCAGCATCGGCGTGTCGCCGCGGCTGCGGATGTGCGCGCGGGCGTCGAATGTTCCGGTCGTTTCTGATGGACGCACATCCACGTCGGGCGTTGGGACGACCAGTACCTTCAGCAGCTGCCGCAGCAGGCCGCCGACTTCGCGCTGCAGCGGCGCATACGGCTGCATCCAAAGATTGCCAGCGCTCGGGTCGCAGTCGATGGCCGGCGGCTCGTCCTCCTCGACGATGATCCCGGCGATCGTCTCGTCATCGTCGCGATTGCCACTCCCAGCGCTACGAGTGTCGTAGACGGGCTCGTCCGCACGCAGTGGTTGATCATCGTCGCCACGTCCGAGCGCGTCGTCGGCAGCGTCGCCCGCAGTGATGACTATCGTGAGATCGGATGGCATCAGGCGGTGGCCGTCGGTACCGGCAGTCTGCGGCAAGCCGATGATCGCAAGCAGCTCCAGTGCGATCTCGGCTACGCGCGTCGCCGTCGGCGCCTGCCAGGCCTCCTCGACGCGCGGCCGCACCTGTGCGTCCCAGACGCGCCGCTCGTCGTCACTGGCCCAGCGCCAGCGAGGCAGGATGCCGGTCGGGCGCAGGCAGTCCCAGCGCCAGAACAGGCAGGCGTTCAGCAGCCGGTCCCGCTGGCTGGTCATCATGGAGGCGCGGCGGCTTCTTCTGCCAGAGCAGCGTGCCCAGCGCGTCAAAATCGGCGCGAGCAGGAAGGTAGTACCTCCCGGTCAGGCGCTCCATGCGCCCATCCTCCAGTGCGTTGGTCAGCCAGGCGTGCAGCTCGCCCGCAACGGAGTAGTCGTCAGTGAACAGCACGTGGCCGGCCTCATGCCGGGCCATCGCTCGGCTGATACGATACTGGAGCGCCGCGAGCGTCCGTACCGTCCGGCCGCGCCAGACGAACGGCAGCAGGCTGTCGCCGCCCCAGCCGTCAGCCATGGTCGGGTCGATCGTAATCTCTTTGGTTCGCAGATTGACATATGAGCCACTACCGGTCTTGTACGCGACGTGATAGGGGCGAGCGCCGATCAGCGAGCGCACCCAGGTTTCCAGGACGTGCGCGCGCCGCCAGTGCCACCAGTGCATCGTGTGTTCCTTTGTATGGCAGGCGGCCGCAAGGCCGGCGCATCCCACCAAGACCTGTTCGATTGATTGTGCGTTCCGGTTCTGGATCGTCTGAGGTAGTTCGCGGCGACGAAGCCGTGGATGGTGCGCTCAATCTCGGGGTCGAGGTCGGCGCCCTTGAGCGGCACCAGGCGGTCGATCCAGACATCCGCCGCGCTCTCGATGAATGCCTGCCGGACGTTCACGCCAGACCGATGCAGGCGCAGCACCGCCTCGCCCCAGGTGATCAGGGTCGCCAGGTCGAGCGTCGCCAGCAGCGCCTCCTCGCGGCGCTGGTACTCGGCCACCTGCAGCGCGACCGCCTGCATTTTGGTGATCAGCATTGCGCCGTGCGGGAGTGCCAGGCGCTCGCTCAGGATGCCGCGCACCACATCCGCCTCGTAGCTCTTGAGCTGCAGCCAGCCGCCGGTCCAGCGCCGGCGGAAGGCCGGGTCGTTCAGGTTGATGCCGGTGTAGCCGTCGCCCTGGTTGGCGGTCGCGACGATCCGCGCCTTGTGGCACGGCACCGCGATGCGCTGCTTGGTCGCGGTGACGTCGACGATGTAGAACGGGCCGCCCTCGCCCGATGTCGCGGCGATGCCCATCTTATCGAGATCAGTCGCGCTGTATTCGTTCATCACGCGCATGATCGCGCTGACCACACTCTTGTGACCGCGCGCCAGCTCGTCGATGATCAGCATGACCGTCTCGCCGCGCTTGATGCGCTCAGCCCAGCGGGTGATCGGCCCGGGCGCGAAGGCCCAGTCCTTGCCGGCGCGGGCGTAGCCGCCGAACAGCTCGGCGGCGTCCCAGCCCTCGTCCAGCACGACCAGCTCGAAGCCCATGCCGAGTTGAAAGGCGGCGTCCTTGGCCTGGGTCGTCTTACCGGTGGCGGTCGGGCCGACCAGCATGACCGGCCCGCCGCGATCGAGCGCGCGCTTGATCCGCCCGACGTGCGGCCCCAGCAGCCGAGAACTGGCCGGGGGTGGTGTGGGTGCGGCCGGTGCGGCTGGCTTCGGTTCCGTGACCGCCGCCGGCGCGGCGCTGTTCGGGGCCGCTGGCGGCTTTGTCCCGGTCGTGGCTGGCGTGGTGGATGTGGGGCGTGTCGTCGTACTACGCCGGCGGGAAGCTGGCGCGATCGGAGGAACTGTCGACGCTGGTAGCGGCGCCGCGGCTGCTGGGTCTGCCGGTGCGGTCTCAGTGAGGGCTGGTGCTGGCGATGGCGCTGCCTCCTTCGGTACGGCCGACAGGCTCGCCGGGTCGAGCAGCACGCTGCCAGGCAAGCGTATTGCCGTACCTTCGGTCGCGCCAACCAAGACCTGCGGCTCGGTCACGCCGATCTCGCGGGTCGTGCTGCTCGGGAGCTGGTAGCGCAGCGCAACGCGTAGCACGTCGCACAGCTTCACGATCTGCGGCCGGATCTCGGCGTGGTGACATGCCGCCTCGATCGCGCGCTTGTCCCAGGGCACCTCGGCGCTCAGACGTGGGTATGCGCGGTCCATCGCCCGGACCAGCGCGTACCAGGTCTCGATCAGCTCATCATACGGCGCGGTCGCGCCGCAGCGGTACGCCGCAATCGCCTGGCAGAGGCCCACGACCGCGACCTGGTAGGTCGGGTGCCCGGCGTGGATGAAGCCGCCCAGGAGCAACCGCTCGGGTGTGGCGTGCCAGCTGAAGTGATACACCGTGCTGCCGCCGCTGGATCGCATTGCCACGCGGCCTTTCGCTCCTGGAGCGTCGAACGAAAAGCTCGTGACGACGCCGAACAGGATAGCGAGCACCGCCTGGACGTAGCCCAGGCCGAGCTCGATCGTCGCGTCCTCGCCGGGCGGCGAGTAGCGCGAGCGCTGGGCCGGCGGGATCCGCTCAGGGCGGTGAACGCGCCGGCGGCGAGCTCAGCCGCCTTCTTGTTGCGCAGCAGCCCGAACGGGTCGTTGTAAGTCGGGGTGGTCACAGTTTGCTCCTTTCGGAGACAACACGCGGCCGCCCCTCGCCGGGCGGCACGCGCGTTGCCCCCGGCTGATACATTGTGGATGGGATCTATCGTGACGCCGCGCGCCCAGTGGTTCTGGCGCACAGTCGGTGTGAAGGAGTGGGCTGTGTCTGCTGGCCCAGGCTAGAACAGCGCAAGCTGCCCGCTCGCCTGGATGGCCTCTGTCGACGCGCGGGGCTGCTTGCGCTGCCTGCGCAGCACCGCCGCAATGTCGTCGAGGTTGCCAAACGTCGCGGCCGGCTGCGGTGCAGATTGCTCGACCGCAGCAGCTGCCATGCCCGCTCGCTGGCCGGCATGTCCAGTCCAGATCCAGGGTCATCGGCGCGTCGTGAGCTGTTCTGACGGCCTCGGCTGCAACGATCGCCGCGACTACAGGCGTTGGGAGCGCGCGCGATGCCAGCCGCGCGGCCAGCGTGTCGCTCGCCCCGATCCACTCGCGACCGGCCGCCAGCTTCCTGGCCAGCTCCTCGCCGCGGCGTTTGAATGCCGCTGCCAGGTCGACCGCGTCGTCGGCGTCCAGGCTCGCGCTCAGGCGCGCCAGTGTGGTCTTGTCCGCGCCGACCGCCTTCGCCAGCGCGCCGTCGGGGGTGTTGCCCGCGAACAGCGCCGCCGCGCCGGACTTGGTGCCGAGCCGGATCAGCTGCTTGTGGGTTGCCGTCCCTTTGTAAGCCAGGTAGTACAGGCGCACCAGCGTGTCCTGCCCCAGCCGCCACGAGCGCCGGCTGGCCTGGTCGAGCATAAACAGGTTGGTGGCCAGCTCGTACCAGCAGATTGTTTTGACTCTCTGCAGGTTCAAGCCTTCCAGCACACGTCGGTACGGGACCAGCAGCACGGTGTGGCCGGCGTCGACGGCGGCGTTGATCGCGTCCTCGCGGTCCTCCGGGTCGACGCGGTTGGGTAACGCCCACGGCTCGAAGTCCGCAAGCACGTGCATCAGCCGGTCGCTAGTCGAGCGCACATCGTTCTGCTCGAAGTAAATCATGGTCGGCCGCCCGGCTGCGACCTCCCGCCCGACGATCGCGTGCAGCTCGCGCTCCAACGGGTAGAGATGCTCGCTTGCGAGCACGGGCGCGCGGAAGATCTCGACGACCTCCTCCACGTCGCCCCAGTCGCCGCGATGGGTCTCGGAGACAGTGAACTGCGGGCGCTCCCACATCGGCAGGATCGACCACCAGCGCGGCAGCGTGCCCTGCGCCAGCCGCGCGGCCTCGTTGCGTTTCTCGGCCTTGGCGTGCAGCGCGGCCTCGATCTCGCGGTAGGCGGTCTTGAGGTCGCGCGCCTTGACCCACGCCGCAGCGTCGCTCAGTGCCGCGCGAGCTTGCTCTTGTCGCGCTGTCGCGGCGTCCACGCGCGCGCTCGCGATTTCTCGCTCGCCCCTCGTGCTGGACGCGTCGCCGAGCGTGTCATCCAGCTCCGCCTGCGCGGCTGCCAGCTCAGCCTCAGCCGACCGCAGCGCCAGGGCGGCGTCCTCACCGTAGGCCAGCAGCGCGGCGTCGTCCATCTCCACCACCACCGGGATCTCCTCGCGCGGCGGCATGAACGCGCCGACGTCAAGCACGTCGATGAACGCCAGGTCGGCCAGCAGGTACGGCAGCAGGCGGGTGCTGATGCCCGGCGCGGGAATGGTCGTGACGCTCACGTCGGTCTTGCCCGAGCCGCGCCGCGCGCTCGACTCGAACTCTTTGGTGATCGTCTGGACCACGCCGTAGCGGCTCATCGCCTGCTCGGCCTCGTTCCAGCCCAGCCCCAGCCGCTGCCAGAAGCGCGGGTTGAAGCGGTACCAATATGAGAAGAAGTCGGTCAGCACGCCGCCGTAGTGCGTGCCCGAGCCGTAGCCGTAGGTCTGGCTGGCGAGCTGCGCCAGGTGGCCGCTGTGGGCGATGTCGGTCGACTGCCCGCGCAGGTTGTGGCTCTCGTCGATCTCCACAAACGCGCAGATGCCCCGCTAGAAGCGCCGCCAGTAGTCGTAGGGCGAGAACGAGTCGGGCGCCGCCGAGCCACGCGTCCCCTCGGCGTCGATGATCCGCACCGCCGGCCGCGCCGCTTTGCGCGCGCGGGCCTTTGGCGGTTCCTCAATCGGCTTAGAAGCGACCGCCCGGCTCCAGACATTGAATGGAATGTGCGGATATTTCGCCTGCGTCGCCGTGATCCGCGCATCGGTCCAGAGTGGGGCGCCGCAGTGCGCACAGCTCCGTCGCTTGTCCTCGAACCAGGTCAGCGAGCGTACCGGCTCCTGCTTCGACTCGGCGTCGTCGGCCTTCGCCTCGGCGCTCGCAGCGGTGCCCTGGCGCTTGCGCAGGCTGCCCGGCTCGGCCTCGACCACCGTGCCGCAGTCCGGGCAGAAGAAGGTCGACTCGACATCATCCTTCATCAGCAGCGCGCCACTCGCCTTGAGCCGGTAGGCCATTCGTTTGCCTTTGGCATCCAGCACCTCTTCCAGCTCGGGCAGCAGCTCGTCGGATGGCTTCAGATCGAATACCTTGATTGGCTTGGTTTTCGTCAGCACGGCCGGCTGCCAGGCGCGGCCGAACGCGCGGGTTTTCGACTGCGAGAAGATCGCGACGACCGCCGGCGCGCTTGATGTCGCGCAACGGTCCATCCAGCGCGTAACATCGGTGTGGTCTTCGATGATGAGCACCTCGGCCTCCGGCCAGGCGCCCGCAAGCTCTTTCTCCCACACCGGCACCACGCGCATGGGCGTCATCACCGCCAGCGGCAGTGCGCGTGGCGCGTCGCCGACGGTGCGCGGATTGGCCTGCCACGCGCGGCGGGCCTGCTTGACCCAGCGCGGCAGCGTGCCCTCCCAGACATGGCGGTGCCGCCAGGTGTAGGCGAACAGCGCCATGATCAGAATATGCATGCGCGTCTTGCCGGTGCCCGGCTCGCCGTTGACGGCGAACCGCCCCAGCTCGCACAGCGCGGTGTAGCCGGCGAACGAGCGGTGCAGCTGTGGCGCCTGTAGCCCCGCCATGGAGGCGCCGGGCAGGGTCTTGTCCTGCGCAATCGTCGCGGCCACGCCGAGCATCCAGTCGGGCGGGTTGAGGTCGTAGATCGGCGTGTACTGGCCGATCACGCGCTCCGCCAGCAGCGCCAGCCAGGGTTTCAGAAAGGCGAACACCTCGTCGCGCTGATAGTGCGCGAGCGCGCCGGTCTCCAGGTTCAGGACGCTCAGGCACGGCTTGTCCTGCTGCTGCTGGATGCTGGTGACGCCCTTCTTGCGCATGTCCTCGTCGACCTCTATGGCGGCCCACTCGGACGCAATGTGCGTGGCGAAGGTGTACCACTGGCCATCCGGCCCTTGCAGCTCCTCTCCATCCAGCGTGCCGGTGAGGATGAGCGCCGCCAGGTACGACTCGCCGCTGATCGGCATCAGCGGGTGGTCGAGGCTGGCAGCCGCCTGCCAGGTGGTCGCGCTCTGCCAGGCCGGCGTCAAGTGCGCACCGCCCGTAGCGAGCCCGCGCATCAGCTCAGCCTGATCGGCCTTCAGCACGGTGATCTCGACCGGGATTCCACCGGGCGTGACGATGTAGGGTTCGGCGATTGGCGCATCGGGGAGCACGTCGGGGGCAAACCCCTGCGCCCAGGGTGATTTCTCCGGATAGTCTGGATCGATACGATAGCGGAAGCCGCGGATGCGGTTCAGCTCCAGAGAATCGGGTGTCTGAAGCGGATGCTCGCGCTTGACGCCGGCGACGACGATCTGGGTGTATTTCGCAAACTCGTCGTCGTCCAGCATCCAGCACTGGACGTGCTCGTAGTGTCTGGCCCAGAAACGCGCCATGGTGCCGTCCCACTGGCGCGCCGGGACGATTGTGACGTGCGGGCTGCCCGGGCGCAGCGCGGCGGTGGCCTCGCGGATGATCGCGTACTCCAGGCGCCCGAGCTCGCCGGTCAGATACGGCGGGTTCGAGATGATCAGGTCGAGTGCATTCTCGGTGATGCGGACATGCTCGAACGCGCTGGTCACAACCAGCGCGCGCGGGAGGCGCGTGCGTGACTCAGTCGCGCGCTCCGCGCTCAGCTCCACGCCGTAGAGCTGGGCGCGCGGGTGCGACGCGAGCGGGAGCAGCAGGTGTCCTTCGCCCGAGGTCGGGTCGAGGACGCTGAACGACGCAGCCGGGAGGCTGAGCAGGTTGCGGCAGATCCGCTCGGCGTCGATGACGCGCGTGGGGACGAACGCGCTGCTGGCGAGGTTGGCAAGCGTGCCGGAGGCCATGGGGACTCCTTTCGTAATGAAGGCCAGGGCCAGCGGCGCCCTGTCAGGGAACGCGCATGGAATCCCTGGCCGGGCGGCGGATGACGATACTGAGTTGGTGTCGAGCTTTGGTAGCGAGCTATGAGGACTCGGTTGACGATGCCAAGCTACGCGGCAACCGCGAAGGTGTGGCGGGACATGCGCTTCTCGCGCACGGCCTCGCTGACCAGCTGGTGCCAGCGCGCCTGGTCGCTCGCGATCTGCCAGGCCGCGACGCCAAGCGACGGCAGCGGCGTGATCAGCTGCGCAGCGAGTCCTTCTGCCCACAGCCGCTCGGCCCAGTGCGGAAGGAACACCACGCGCAGGGCGCGCAGGTGCCCCAGAAACGCGCGAGCGTTCGGGGGCGGTCTCGCCCGGATTGGCCAAGATGTAACGCGCGGGCCGCGCGGCCGTGCCGGTCGCCGCGACGCCGGGTGATGGCGTGTCAATGGCATCGGGCCGGGTCAGGCCCTCGCCGATATCGGCGGTGTGCGGGATGACCAGGAAGTTCTTCTCGCGGGTGTTCGGTATCGCCGCCTTGATCTGGCGGTAGCTAACCGCATCGGCGCGGCCGAACAGGTTCGGCGCGCTCCAGGTCATGCCGTCCGCGACCTGAAACAGCAACTGCTCGCCTTTGAAGAAGCGGGCGGTGGTCGCGCTGAGGGTTGTGTCATTGGCGACCAGGTTCAATAACACCGCCTTGCCCTGCGTGTTGAGGGCGATGGCAGCGACGCGGGTGGTCTGACCGTCGGCGGCGATGCTGCCGACGAACTCGGACAGCAGCGGGCGCACCAGGTTGGTGTGAACAAGCAGTGCGGACATCTTGGTGCTCCTTGAGCGAGCACATCGACGCACGTTCGCCCACCGGCGCGAACGGGTGCCGGTGTGCGGACAGCGAGTGATCGAGAGGTCAGTAGGGAGTAAACAGAGTGGTTGGCATTGGGATCGGTACGCCCCTGGCTTGGGCCGAGAATGTCTCGTCCTGGCTGCACAGGTAGACCGAGCCGTCCACTGGTTCCACGAAGATCGTAATCGCGCCGCCACTTCTGGCGGTGGGACGAAGCTGATCATACAGCGTACTCATCACATCGGCTTCCAGGGAGACGGCAGCAGTACCGCTGCCATCCAGGCAGCGGAGTTTCAGATCGGTGACTTCCCCAATCAGATGTAATGTGCTACGCTCGGCGCGTAGCTCGATTGGTGTGGTGGCACGGAGGGTTAAGAACAGCGCAGCGGCCAGATCTGCTGCTGCGACCGTGACAAACGCCATGCCATTCTCGGCGGCCGTAAGCGGTTCATCAGTCGATGCAACGGTGGTGATAGTGGATGAAAGAAGTGTTTCCTCGCTGTCGAGCGCGTCCTGGAGATGCTTGAGCGCCGCGACGCCGCGCTGCGCCAGAAACAGCAGCAGCTGGGCGGCGACGTGCTTGCACACGCCGCCGTGCTCGTGCGCGCGGGCGTAGAAGTCCTTGCACCCGCACGTCATCGTGACATGGTAGGAGCCTATCAGGCTGTCGGCCGCATCGTCATGAAACGACCGATGCGCCGTGACGGTGTAGGATGCTTGCTTGCTGCGGCCGCTCGATGCCAGCACACGAAGGCTGCCGTCGGCCGCGATGTGTGAATCTCGGCGCGGATGATTTTCTCCAGCGCCAGGCGACCCTTTGCTTGGATCTTCTCGGTGGTAAACAGGCGGTTGAACACCGCAAGCGCCAGGTCGAGCGCCTCTTTGGTGATCGGTATGTCGGACACAAGCGGAGCCTCACCAAACAGCGCGTACCACGCGGCCAGGTCGAGCTCCATACGTGCAGCAACTTCTGAGGGATACCCGCTAGCGACGAGCTCGCCATCCAGGTACAGATCCCAGGCAGGCGTCGTGCTGTCGCTCTCGCAGTGCGTTGCGGCGGGCCGCAGGAGTTTCTTCGGAATGATCATAGGCGTCACAGATGCACCTTCTCTCAGTGGTTCTGGGTGCGGCAGTTGAGGCACGCAGGCCAGCGCGAACCGTGCGGCGGGCACGGCGATGGCAGGAGCGCTTCATGAAGCGCCGCAGCCGCGCCGCGCTGGGGCCGAGAAAGCCCAGCGGCCGGCGTTCGCGCTTGCGGACGGGTGTACGTGTGCAGTGGAAGCAACCGCGTCGCTTCCAGGCGTAATGGGCGATATCAGTGTTCATTGTTGATGTCCAGCGGCAGACGCCGGTGCCATTGCTCAGCGAGCGAGCAGCTCGCCGGCGTCTGCCGATGTATGGGCGAATGACGGGGTCAGGCGGCTTGGACATGCTCGGAGCGCGTCAGCCCTTTGAGACGATCGATCAGTTGCATGGCCTGCAACTTGGTGAGCCTGCCGGCCGCGCGGCGGAGGTCTGCCTTGCTGCGCGGGCTGGACAGGCTGGTGATGCCAAAGCGGGCGCCGAGCGCGTCGAGCGCCGCAGCGGTCTCCTCCTCGTGCCGGGTGGAAATCACTAATCAGCCGCGCGATTGGCCCAAGCTGGGCGTCGCTCGCTAGCGTGCTTGGGTTGGTTCCAGGATGTGACTCGGTGACCTCGCTGCTGTGGGTTGGTGTGGCGTGATCCGGCTGGCGCAGCCCGACCCGCCGCTCGGCCTGCTCAAGTGAGCGGCGAGCAGTGGCGGCACGCGCATTGACTGGTGCAGATTCGGGTGCAGCGCTTGGAGGCGGTATCGTGGCTGGTGGTCGGCTCGCCTCGCTGCGGACTGTGCTCCCATCGCGCGGAATCCGCACGCCGGGTGTGCTGCGTGCGATCAGGCCAGCGCGCGCATACATCTCGTACACACAGCGCTGCTCCTCGCCGTCGGCGAACGTGAAGTCCTTGCCGACGCGCTCGCCCTTGCCCCACACATTCGGGAGAAAGTAGTAGTACAGCCCCAGCATCAGGCCCTCGGCGCAGGCGCGCTTCTTGGCCTGCACCTCGGCTTCCTGAGCGCCGTTGGCCTCACCTTTGGCGCTGCCGCTCGACTCCTTCTCGATCAGGCCGCCGAAGGCGCGCAGACGCGCGATGATCTGGTGCTCGCCCCACGGGCGCAGCACGATGCTCCAGTTGTTTGGCCCGATGTCATCGTTCAGGCGCGGGAGGTACCCCGTCCACCAATCCGAGTAGGCCAGGCACAACGCGGCCGTGCCGTCGCGTCGGACGGCGCCGGGTCGCACCTTGACTTCCTCGATTGGAAACGGTGTGCTCAAGCGCTCGATCGCGGCCTGAATGGGCTCGGGCAGCTCGACGAAGCCGGGGATAACGATCTCGGGCTTGGGGAGCATGATCGTTGGTGCTACAGTCATTTTTGTGTCTCCTACTGGTCATCAGTGCCGCGTAGCTCCGATGAACATAGCTGTTGGCGTGCATTAGTGGGTCGCGTGGTAGGCAATGCCGTTTTGATCAAAGGTTGCATAGCCGTAGTAGCCGAGGATCGGCAGCCAGCCCTGATCGCTGAAGTTGCTGATTGCGCCGAGCGAGGGTGATTTGCCGCCGGTGTCAAACGCACGCAGCTCCACGCGTAGGGAGTCGCCGCTTGACAGCTGGATCGTCCAGGTGTTGGTGCCCATATCCAGGGTTGAGACGTTGGTGATGCGAAGTGCTGGGGCAGCCTGTGGCGCAGCGGTAGCTGTGTGGGCTGTCATGGTAAAGATGGCGATGAGGATCAGGATGGCGAGCGGGATGGACGCGAGCGGCTTCATGATGGAAGCTCCTTCGTGTAGGTTCAGGAGCTTCCGTGCGCCCGGCCGGGGCGGTAGAAGCCCCTGGTAGGCGAGAGTACAGGTTTTCCTCAGTGGAACGCGCTAGGTCGCGTATGCGTGCGTTGCAAGATACTCGTTCAGTTCAGCTTGTCGTTCGGCACGCTCGGCCTCAAAAGCCGAACGCATTTCCGGTGAGAGGCGCTCAAGCATGGCCTCAAAATCGATCACGCTGGCTGCTCCGTGCTGATTGCGTAGCGGGAAACCAGACGCGTTGACATCATTCGGGTACACAACCCTGACTCCTTTTTGCGCAGTCGCGAATGCAAACAGCAGCAGGCCACAATAATCCACTCACGTTTGTGAAACACCGGCAGTAAAGATGGGCTTGAAGGTCTGGTGATACGTGATGGAGTGAGTGTGAGGATGAGCGCTATGAGCGCGGCTTTCGGCGAATGGCGTGTGTTATCGACGTTCTGCTGATACGAGGCTCCACAGGTGATGGGACTGGCGCCGCTGGCGCGCTGGCAAAGTAGGCGGCGCGCGGCTTCACGGATGATGCGCTGCGCCGTGGCGGTATCGCCCGCGCGAGCAGCGAGTGCATCTCCCGGCACGCGTCGGCCGGAATGGCGTCGATTATTCGCGTCAAATCGCGACGCGACACATCGTAACTGAAGCTGCCCATCGGAATGCGTCCGCCGCCACTTCCCTGGAGTGAACTGAGAGGTGCCATTGTGGTGTCTTCCTTTCGCGGCCATGCCGCAGATGGCGCAGCCGCTCCGCTCGGAGGGCTGCAAATGATTGCAAGCCCCTGAGCGGGGAAGAGTAGGAATAGCAGTTATATGGGGAATCAAAAAACGCCACATCGGCAGGAATGAGCGCTCCCGAAAGAGCGATTTCATGCTGAGTGGCGATGGTGATCGTGTACAGAACGAGGCTATGATCGGCGGAGGCCAGATCAGAGCGATCGACCTGTTTTAGTATGTGTTCATGTGAGTTTGCGAGACGGCGTCTATGGCATCAGGAGCGATGCCGCGAGTCTCAGGGTGACGATGTTGCAACGACAAAGGCGGCACGGACGGGGTGGAATGCCTTGGTCGGCCTTGTACCTATGCGATTGTGAAACGTACAACAGAAGCTTTTAGTCTCCTGCTGGCTACACCGGATCTGGCATCTCGCGCTCGCAAGCGCCGGCGCTCGCTATAGAGAAAGCGTGCGCCGCCGGTCGGGATCAGGAGACGGCAGACCTGGCTTGGCCAGATCGCAGATATATTGTACGAGAAAAGCCCATGCCAATCTGTTACCAAGCCACGGTTATCCCAGGAGCAGCGGGAGGTTGATCGCCAGCAGAGCTACGCCCAGCAGCACGACGAAGATCGCGAAGCCCTGGCGCAGCCGCGCGGCTGGGAGCCGCCGCGCCAGCCGAGCGCCCAGCAGCAGCCCGGGCACGCCCCCACTCAGCAGCAGCCCGATCAGCCACCAGTTCAGACCGCCATCGCCCAGGTGGCCCAGCAGCCCGGCGGCGCTGTTGATCGCGATCACGACCAGCGAGGAGCCGACCGCGTCGCGCATATCCATCCCGAGCAACAACACCAGTGCCGGCACGATCAGGAAGCCGCCGCCGACCCCGAGGAAGCCGGTCAGAAAGCCGACCCCCACGCCGCCGAGCAGCACGCGCCACCAGACCGGCGCTATGCGCGGCGACTCGGCGGCCGCGCGCGCCTGACCACGCAGCATTACCAGAGCGATCACCAGCATCAGCAGCGCGAACAGTATGAGCAGCGCCGGGCCGGGCAGCAGCCGCGAGAGCCGCGCGCCCCCGAAGGCCGCGGCGATCCCGGCCACGCCAAACAGCAGCGCCGCACGTAGCCGTACATGCCCGGCGCGCTGGTGCAACCAGGCACCCAGCAGGGCATTCGCGCCGACAATCACCAGCGACGAGCCGACCGCGCCGTGGGGGTTCTGGCCGAGCAGGTACACCAGCGCCGGCACGGTCAGGATCGAGCCGCCGCCGCCCAGTGTGCCGAGTGCAAGCCCGATCAGCGCGCCCAGCGTCGCGGCCAGCAGCAGCGTCGGCATGTCACTTGCCCCGCTTGACCGGCAGGCCGCTGCGCGCCCACGCGAGCATACCGCCGCGCAGATTCAGCACATTGGTAAACCCGGCGCGCGTGAGCACCGGCAGTGCCACGCTGCTGCGATTGCCCGACCGGCAGACCGCGACGATCGGACGATCCTTGGGCAGCTTACCGATCCCGTTCGCCAGCTGGCCGAGCGGAATGAGCGTGCTACCCGCAATATGTCCGTCGGCGTACTCGGCCGGCTCGCGCACGTCGAGGAAGAACAGCTGCTCGCCGCTCGCCTGCCGCTGTTGGATGTCCGTGGGGCTCACCTCGGATGGATCAGCCTTGCGGTTGAAGAAGTTGAACACAAATGCTCTCCTTATACGAATGCAAAATCAGGTTACTAGCGCTCCACTGGCGCACCGGCGGCCTGCCAGCCGTCAAAGCCGTCGCTCATCTCGATAACTGACGCCCACCCCTGTGCCTGCAGCATGCTTGCGGCGATTGGCGAGCGGCTCGCGCCCTGGCAGTAGACGATCGCCGGCTGACTGGCGGGTAGCTCGGCGAGCTGGCCTGCCAGGCGGCCGAGCGGAATGTTGCGGCTGCCGGCAATATGCCCGGCCGCATACTCGGTGGGTGTCCGCACGTCGAGCAACAGCACGCCATTCCGCGCGATCGTGGGTTGGAGTGTGGCAGCGCTCTGGCGGTCATACCAGGCGGTTGCCTTTCCGGTAGCGCGCCATACTTCCAGTACCGTTGGTGTCCAGTAGCCGACGACCTGGTCAAGACCGATCAGCAGCAGCTCATCGCGCACCGCCGCCAGCTGTGTGGGTTCCACGATCAGCGCAAGCGGCCGCTCATAGGGCAGCAGCCAACCGGCCCAGGTCAGGAACCCGTCGCCAGCGGGGATGTTGATTGCTCCGGGCAGGTGTGTGGCGGCGAACGCGTCGGCCGAGCGGGTGTCGACCACCACCATCTCCCCGGCCAGCGCTGGTGCCAGCCGCTCAAATGCCAGCTGCGTAGGAAGGCTCGCAGGACGCGACGCTGGCCCGAGCTTGTTGACACGCTTCATCTGTGCGAAGTAGGGCGGTGGGTCGGGTTGGCCGGCCAGCACCGCGTCGACAAAGGCTCCCTCGGCGCGAATGTCTAAGGCCCAGTTGATCGCCTTCTCATAGCCGACCGTGGTCTGCGGCACCGCGCCGAGCGCCTTGCCGCAGGCGCTGCCGGCGCCGTGCCCCGGCCAGACCTGCAGATAATCGGGCAGTTCGCGGAAGCGTTGGAGCGAATGAAACAGCTGCCGCGCGGCGGCGTCCATTGTTCAGTTATGCCAGCGGCGCGCTCAAGAAGATCTGGGCGGCCCACATCGCCGACGAACACGAAGTCACCGCTCGCGAGCCCCATCGGCAGGCAGGCGTGCGCGGTATCGGTCACGAGAAACGCGATATGCTCGGGCGTGTGCCCAGGCGTGTGCAGCACCTCCAGGCGCACATTGCCGACCATCAGGCCATCGCCGTCGTGCAGCAGCGTCGCGCCGGCTTCGGCCGCGTAGACGTATTTCCACTCGGCCGTCCCCATCCGGATAATACAGCCGCGCGCCGGTGCGCCGCGCCAGCTCGCGCACCCGGAAGGTAGTCGGCATGGATGTGGGTCTCGGTCACCGCGGTGATGCGCAATCCCGCGCGCAGGGCCGCGGCCAGATACTGCTCGATGTTGCGGTTGGGGTCGATCACGATCGCCTCGCCGGTCGCCTGGCAGCCGATCAGGTAGCTCGCCTGAGCCAGCCCGTCGTGATGAATCTGTCGCAAAAACATTGGTTCCTCCGGATATCCATGATTGATAATCGCACGAGGCAACATTGCCCCTTTGTCGCCTGCGATGGTCTGATGCGCCGGACCTTGGCAAGGTTACATGCGAAATCCCACACAATCTGCCGCGCTTCTCCATCACTCTTCCATACTCGCTCGCTATACTTCAGGCATCACACGAATGGAGCACCCGTTCAGACAGAGCTGGTGAGCATTAAGGAGTAGGTTATGAAAACGCGAACATGGCTGACGCTGGCGGGCATAGCGCTCGCAGTGGTGGTGGCAATAGCGGTCGCGCCAGCAGTATGGGCACAGGGGCCGGCCGGCGGGCCGGGCCTGGGCCAGATGCAGGGCGGCATGCGCGGCGGGCCGGCATGGGCCGGCGCGGCAGCATGGTTGGGCAGAATGGCGGTATGGGCGGTCAGATGGGTGGTCAGCAGCAATCGCTGGTTGCGGTGGCGGCGAACACGTTGGGGCTGACGCAAGCAGACCTGATCGCGCAGCTGCAGGGCGGCAAGACGATCGCTCAGGTTGCCGGTGAGAAGAATGTGCCGCTGGATACGATCGTGAACGCATTCGTGTCGACCCGTCAGGCGCGGATGGCCCAGGCGGTGGCGAACGGGCGGATGACCCAGGCGCAGGCCGACGCGATGCTGGCGACGATGCGGGCGAACGTGACCGCGCGGCTGAGCCAGCCCTGGTCGCCACAGGGGCCGGGCGCGGGTATGGGCTACGCCGACGCGAATGGCGACGGCGTGTGCGACAACGCTGGCAGCGGGCCGGCCGGCAACGGCCGGATGGGTGGCCGGTAGCATCCACGGCCACGAAACGTCAACGAGCGTCAAGCGCTGGGGCCGGCTCATAGGAGCCGGCCCCAGCGCGACTATCGTGCAGCATGGAGCGCCCTATGGCTCTCAGAACAATTACACGTCCCGCGGCACAGCGACTGGCGCTGACCATCGTGCTTGTGCTGGTTGGGCTGGGCCTGGTCAGCTTTTTTGGTACACGGGCCTACCGTGCCTATGAGCGGTTTCAGCATCCTGCTCCGGCAGGCAGCGGACGACGTGGCAGATATCCGCGGCTGGATGACTCTGCCCTACATGGCGCGAGCCTACGGCGTGCCTGAGGATGCGCTGTTCGACGCGCTCGCGATCCCACGGGCCGGCAATGAGCGCCTGAGCGTTAAGCAGCTCGTCGCTAAGTACGGGCGCGACCCACAGGCGACCCGCCATGCTGCTCCAGCAGACCGTGCTGCGGGCGCGGCCGGCCGCGACGCCAGCGCCGGGAGACGCGCCATGAGACGACCTGTCCGACACCCCTGCTGACTGCCGTGCTGGCCTATGGGGCGCCCGGCGCTCGGCCTGGCGCTGTTTATCGTCGCGCTGGGCATCCCGCTACCGGCCACGCTGCTGCTGCTGGCCAGCGGCGCGTTCGTGACCAGGCGACCTTCGAGCGGCGCGGCGGGCTGGTGGTCTTCTTGACGCGGTTTATGCTCACGCCGCTAGCGCTGCCGACTAACCTGATCGCCGGCAGCAGCCGCTACAGCTACGCACGCTTTCTGGCGCTCGATGCGCTCGGCGAGCTGATCTGGATCTGTGTCTACGTCGGGCTCGGCTACACATTCGCCGGTCAGTGGGAGACGATCAGCGAGCTGGCTGGCAGCCTGAGCGGCGCGCTAGTCGGCCTGGTGACACTGGTGGTGGCCGCCGGGATCACGTACCGCGCCTCGGAACCGCCGTGGCGCGGCGGTCGCCGAAGCGAGCGCTGGATCATAGCCGCGGGGTGGGTTGCCGGATGTTCACGCGCGGGCGGAATTGCTCGATCTGCCGTCGAGCTGGCAGCGTAGAATTGACCTGTGCCATATCCCGCTGTCGCGTCTACGATGTGTAACGCGCGTGGCCTGAGCCGCATCAAATGAATAAGAATGACCGATAACATTTGGCGAGAGCAGACCCATGGGACAGCGAATTCTCGTCGTCGACGACGACAAGCAGATCGTCCGGCTGTTGCAGTCGTACCTGGAGCAGGCCGGCTACGCGGTGCTGACCGCCTACGACGGCGGCGCGGCGCTCCGGGCGATCCGCGCCGAGCGCCCCGACCTGGTGGTGCTCGACCTGATGCTGCCCGACCATGACGGCTGGGCGATCACCCGGGCGGTGCGCGCCGATCCCAGCCTGGCCGGCACGCCGATCATCATGCTGACCGCGCGCGTCGAGGATACCGACAAGATCGTCGGGCTGGAGATCGGCGCCGACGACTACCTTGGCAAGCCGTTCAACCCGCGCGAGCTGGTCGCGCGTGTGCGCGCGGTGCTGCGGCGCGGCGCCGATCCAGCCCAGGCGCGCGTGCTCGAGCAGAACGGGCTGCGGCTCGACCTGGATCGGCACACTGTCACGCGCGCCGGCCAGCCGGTCGACGTCACACCGAGCGAGTTCGACCTGCTGAAGACGCTGATGGCTTACCCCGGCCACGCCTTCACGCGCGCCGAGCTGATCGAGAAAGGCCTCGGCTACGCCTACGACGGCCTCGACCGCGGCGTCGACAGCCATATCAAGAACCTGCGCAAGAAGATTGAGCCGGATCTGCTTCACCCAGTCTACATCCAAACGGTCTATGGGGTCGGATATCGGCTCGGCGATTAAGGCGGCGTTCCAATGGGCAAGCTATGGGTACAGCTCACGCTCGCGTTCAGCCTCGTCACGGTGGTGGGCGTGGCGATTGTCGCGCTGCTGGCCAATCGCCAGGTGAGCACCGACTTCCGCACCTTCGTTGCGCAGAACCAGGTGCAGGACTCGCCACTTGTGACCGAGCTGAGCGACTACTACACCACACATAGCAGTTGGACTGGCGTCGAGAGCGTGCTGCGCGACTTCGCCGGCGCGCGGCGCGGCATGATGGGTCGCGGTGGACCAACGCTGATCCTGGCCGATGCGACGGGAACGGTGATCGCCGGCGGGGCCCAGGGCCAGATCGGTATGCGGCTGGCGCAGCCGGATCTGGTGGCCGCAACACCAATCAGTGCTCGTGGCCAGCTTGCCGGCTATCTACTGGTGCGCGCTGGGGGCGGCAGCGCAATGTCGCTCGCCGGGCAGCAGTTCCTTGCGCGGGTGAACTGGGCGCTGCTCCAGGCCGGGCTGCTGGCGGGCGCCCTGGGCTTGCTGCTCGGCGTGGTGATCGCGCGCGGCCTGGCCGCGCCACTCAGCCGCCTTTCGGCCGCGGCGCGCCAGATCGCGCGCGGCCAGCTTGGCGAGCGTGTGCCGATCGCCGGCGCGGCCGAGATCGCCGACACAGCGCGTGCGTTCAACGAGATGGCCGATGGCCTACAGCAGGCCGAGCAGCTGCGCCAGAACATGATCGCCGACATCGCCCACGAGCTGCGCACGCCCCTGACGGTGATCCAGGGCAACCTGCGCGCGATTCTGGATGGCGTCTACCCGCTGGAGCAAGGCGAGATCGCGACAATCTACGATGAGACGCTGCTGCTGAGCCGGTTGGTTGGCGATCTGCGCGAGCTTGCCCAGGCCGAGGCCGGCCAGCTGACGCTTGACCTTCAGCCGGTAGAGGTCGCGCCACTGATGCAAAGCACGATCGCTCCATTTGAGACCGCGGCGGCTGAGCAGGGCGTGCGATTAATGACCGATCTGCCGGATGAGCTGCCGCCGGTGCTGGCCGACCCCGGCCGCGTGCGCCAGGTGCTGCATAACCTGGTCGCGAACGCGCTGCGCTACACACCAGCCGGCAGCACGATCACTATCACCGCCGCGGAGGCGGGCGGCCATACCGCGAGTGCACAGGGGTTCGTCACATTTACCGTCGCCGATACCGGCCAGGGCATTGCTGCTGCCGATCTACCGCATGTGTTCGAGCGGTTCTGGCGCGCCGACCGCTCGCGCTCGCGCGATCAGGGCGGCTCGGGGCTGGGGCTGGCGATCGCCAAGCAGATCGTCGAGGCGCACGGCGGCCAGATCGGAGTCGCGAGCCAGCCTGGGGCGGGCAGCCAGTTCTGGCTTCGGTTGCCGATCGCGGGCGTTTCACCGCAGCGATCCGTGCCTCCTGGCACAGCTTGCATTGATCGCGCCGCATACTAGAGCGCCCTGGCGCTCAAGATCACGACGATCGCCCGGACGGAGGCGCCGGCCTGGCGCGGCTGAGCTCTGGCGGATCTGGGTGAATCGCGGGCGGCATAGCCGCCCGTGATTTGTTGACCCAGCGGTTCGAGCTACGCGCGACGTGGATCAGGCGTGCTCATGTCCAGCGATCCGCCGGCCGGTATTGACGATCACCGTGTCATTGACCACCAATACCGGAAACTGATCCAGATTACGCGGCGCCGGCCCGCGCACATACTGGCTGTCGCGCTCGAAGGTCGAGCCGTGGCACGGGCAGATAAAGCGCTTCTCCGACACGATGTACGGCACCAGACAGCCCAGGTGCGTGCAGACCTGGTAGATCGCAACGAGGTTGGCCGCATTGACCTGCCCGTCCGCGTTTGGCGTCGGCTGGATGGCCCCATCCGACACGACTCTTACCACATAGAATTTACCGTCGGCGATCAGCACCGGCGGGGCGTCAACATTGAAGGCACTGGCCGGCTGGTCGAGGGTGAACGTGCCACCAAACGTGCCGGCCGGGATGTGCGGGTAGGCAAACCCGCCGCTGACCGGGTAGGTCTTTGTGCCGGCGCCAGCGTTCAGAGCGGCCGGCAGCAGCTGGCCGACCAACGGGTCGCTCAGCGGATCGGGCGCGCTGATTGTGATCAGCGCGCCGGCGGTGAATAAGGCGCCGGATGCCGCCAGCGCGTACGACAAAAACTCGCGCCGATTGGCGCCAGACGACTGCGGTGCTCCGCCAGCGGTTGCGTGCACGCGCCGCCCGGCATTAGAATCGATCGGAAATAGCAGATTGCTCCCTCCGCGCCACGCGCCCTCGATCCTGGCCGGCCACCGTGACGCGCAGTATCGCTCAAAGTAATATGCGAGTTCGTAGGCTGAACTCGGGAGCCATGCCGTGACGCACCCGCTGTCGCAGATGCGAGGACGATCGGCTCCGGTGCTAGGTACTACACGGCGAGAGTGAGTGCGATGGCTCGTGGAGGCGGTGTTGGAGGCGCAGCGAGAGTCTGTATCGCCATACGGCGCACGATCGTCAGAAGCGTCAGCGTCAGTGCGACGATGACCAGCGACCGCTGGTTGAGCGGCAACGCCAGCTGATACAGCGCCGGCGGTGGCGCGGGCGCCGGGAGCGGCGCGGAGCGCTCGGAGGTGGGGTGCTGGTGCGGGCGCAGCACACAGACCAGCCGCGCCTGCGCCGCAGTGGAGGGCTCGGTGATAACGCTGGCCTGTGAAAGAGCCAGGCAGTGAAAGATGCAGGCGAGCGGGCTGACCACCGCAAGCGACAGCGCGAGCGCCACCGCGGCGGCGTTGAACCACCGCCGATGCTTGTGCTCAGGCAGTTGGCGGGCTCGCCACCTAGATTGTGCTTCCACCCGCAGATCATCGTTCGTTAACCGATTGTGATGCAAATCACGATGGCACAGTATAGCATTGCCCGCGCGGCGCGCAAGGCTGTAAGCGGCGCCGGTTGGCCGCATGCTCGCACGATCCGGTTCGGAGCCTAGCGACTGGCCAGGTTGGCCGCCACCAGGATCGGGTCCCAGACGGGCGCGAACGGCGGTGCGTAGCTCAGGTCAAGATCGGCGAGCCGGTCAGTTGTCCAGCCGGCATGCAGCGCCGCCGCGAGCACCTCGATCCGCTTGGCCACGCCCTCGCGCCCGACAATCTGGCCGCCGAGCAGCCTGCGCGAGTCGCGCTCGAACACCAGCTTGACCTGGATGGGCTGATGGCCAGGCATATAGTGGGCGCGCGAGTTCGCGGTCGCCGTGACGCTCGCGGCCGCGTATCCCTCGGCGCATGCGCGCTGCTCCGATAGACCCGTGCTCGCCGCATGCATGTCGAAGACCTTGACCACCGCCGTGCCAACGATCCCGCCGAAGCGCTCGTCGCCGCCGGCAGCGTTGGCGCCGGCGACCTTGCCCTGCTTGTTGGCGGTGGTGCCAAGCGGCACGTAGGCCGGCCGGCCGGTCACGAGGTGATGCGCCTCGGCCACATCGCCGGCGGCCCAGATACCCGCGACACTGGTGCGCTGGTGATCATCCACCGCGGCCGCGCCGGTCGGCCCGAGCGCAAGCCCAGCGTCGCGCGCCAGCGCCACGCTGGGCTTGACCCCCACGCTGACGATCACGATATCGGCGGGGAAGCGTTGCCCGCCGGCCAGCACCTCGCGCACGCGCTCGGCGCCCGCAAAGCCTTCAACCGCCTGCTCCAGGCGCACATCGACGCCCTGGGCGGTCAGCTCGGCCTGCACACTCGCCACAATCTCGGGGTCCATGGTAGGCAGGATCTGCCCGAGCGCCTCGACAATCGTCACCTGGATGCCATGCGCGGCCAGCGCCTCGGCCAGCTCCAGCCCAATATAGCCGCCGCCGACAATCACGCCGCGCGGGGTGCGTATCCGCGATCCAATGGCGAATCGCAACCGCATCCTCGACCGTACGCAGCGTAAAGATGCCCGGCAGATCCAGCCCAGGCAGCCGCGGGCGCGATGCCGCGCCGCCGGTCGTCACGATCAGCTTATCCCACCGGTCGCGAAACTCTGCGCCGGTTGCAAGGTTGCGCACGGATACCAGCTGAGCGGCCGGATCGATCGCCAGCACCTGGTGTCGCACCTGCGCGGCAATCCCCTGCGCGGCGAACTGAGCGGGCGTGCGCACGATAACATCCTCGATCCGCGGGATCTCCCCCTTGATGTAGTAGGGGAAGCCGCACGAGCCATAGCTGACAAAGCCGGTTTGCTCGTACACGACGATCTCGAGATCTTTGTTCGCTCGGCGGGCCTTGGCGGCGGCACTCATACCGGCCGCCACGCCACCGATGACAACCAGGCGCTCAGACATCCTCACCCTCCGCTGTTCCGCTCACCGTCACCGGTAGGTGACGAGCGTCGCTGCTGGCCGGCTCAGGCGCCTGAAGCTCGGCAGCGAATGTGACTGCAATGTCGGCAGCCAGCGAGGCGCGCACCGAACAATATTTGTTCAGCGCCAAATCGATCGCGCGTTCCAGCCGCGCCTGGGGTAGGCCCTCCGCCAGCACCTGGAAGCGCAGGTGAATCCGCTGGTACGCCCACGGCGGATCAGGCGCCTGATCGGCCGTGACTTGCACGGCCAGGCGCTCCAGCCGGGCGCGCTGCTTCTGGAGGATCTCGACGACGTCGTGTGCCGCACAGGCCGCCAGCGCGATCAGCAGCGTCTCGGGAGGGGCTTGACGCCAACATCAGTGGGCGGCGAGAGCACCACGCTATGCCCAGCGCTGTCGACACCGACAAAGCGCTGTTGCTCGATCCAGGTCAGGTCGATCTGTACCGCAACTATCCCTCATCATTCTTTCATGGCGGTTCGCGTCTCACTACGCCACCCGCGCGGGCCATACAATCCTTGTGATCCCTCAGCTCACGCCTGCCGATTTCTCGATGATTACCCAGGCGGCAAACCGACCGTCGCGCTCGATCCGCGCTTCTGCGCCGTGTGCCAGTGCCATGGTGCTGATCTCGGCTGGCGTGGCGAAGTGGCTGCCCATCAGCGCCAGCCGCTCCGCCAGCGCGACGAGCTTGACCGTGACGCGCGCGATGTCAGGCTCCTCGATCACCAGCCGGCCGCCGGGCTTGAGCACCCGCAGCAGCTCGCCGATCGCCGCCCGCTGATCGGCGAAGTGATGCAGCGCGTCGACCACAACCGCGCGGTCGAACTGCGCATCGGGGAATGGCAGGCGCGTGATATCGCCTCGGATCGGCGCCAGCCCCTTGGCCTGGGCCTGGCGCAGCATTGGCAGGGAGCGGTCGAGCAGCACCAGGTTGCCGGACAGCGCGCGCAGCTGCGCCGCCACCCGCCCGGTGCCGCCGCCGGCGTCGAGCAGCCAGCCGCCGGCCGGCAGATCCAGCAGGCCGCGCAGGCGCGCCGGGTCGGGCGGGCCAATCAGCCGATCGTAGAGCGGCGCCAGCGCGTCGAAGTGGTCAATCATCGGCCGCCCCGCTGCGTGGACGCGCTCCAGCGTGCAGGCCCAGGCGGCCGCTGGAAAGTCGGAAGAGCAGATAGTCTGCGGTGTTGCCGAGCAGGTTGCCGATGCGAATCATGTGCAGCACCAGCGCGATCCCGGCCGCCCGATCAGGGCCATAGATCGCCACCAGCTCCGCATAGCTGCTGGGGTGGGGCGCGTCGGCGGCGGCAGCCCAGCCGTGCGCATAGCACAGCGCGGGCAGCTCGGCCGCGGGCGCGTGCTGGAGCTCGCCAGTGAGCAGCAGCGCGACCTCGTCGGACGCAAGCCCGCTCAGCGGCGCGGCGCGGGTGTGGAACGCGGCGCAGTAGCGGCACTGGTTGACAGCCGTGACTACCAGCATCAGCCGCTCACGCAGCGCCGGGGTCACTGCGGCATGCGGCTGCGCGCGCAGCGCCGCCAGCTGGCGCAGATCGCGCCAGAGCTGGAGGGCGCTGCGGTAGTATCGCCGGCGAAATGGAGGGGGTGTAGAACGCATGGCGTGCCTGACCAATTGGCCAGGCCGGCGCCGCGCACGGAAGAACGTGCGCGGCGCCGGCCTGGCTCGGTAATGCTGTCCCTATGATACCCGATCAGCGCCGGGCCGCCGGCTGGCGCGCGCAGGTGCTGAAGCCGAACAGCGCGTAGAGCGGGCAGAAGCCGATCGCGCTGGTCGCGAGCAGAATCAACCCAGCCACCGCTGCCACGATTTGCAGGATACCGGATAGCGCCGTGAAGACCAGCGCGAGCAGGACAAGGCCGGCGACGGCTCGGATGGCACGATCGAGTGTACTTTCATTCGTTGTGAACATGGGTGCGTTCCTTTCTGTCGATTGCGGGTTCTGTATATGTGATGCGGGCTGTGTGGAAGGTTATCTTAACCGCGTGGTTGGCCGGCGCATCAATCTGGCAGGACCCGGATCACCCCGCACCCGGCGCGCTTGCGCCACGCGGCTGAAGAAAGGAAGTGCCCCTATGTCACTGATCAGTGAGACGGACGCCCAGGAGATCCGCGAGCAGCTGGCGGCAAGCGTCGCGCGGCCGGTCGAACTGGCGCTGTTTGTATCAACACACGACTGCGAGTACTGCGCGCTCACCCGCGAGCTGGCCGAGGCGCTCTGCGCACTGCACGACGACCTGACGCTGGCGGTGTACGATCTTCAGGACGATGCGGAGCGCGCGGCACGGCTTGGGGTCGACAAGGCGCCGGCGCTGGTGGTGCTGGGCGGGCAGGAGTGCACTGACTACGGCGTGCGCTTCTACGGCATCCCGAGCGGCTACGAGTTTGCCTCGCTGCTCGAGGCGATTCGGATGGTTGGCAGCGAGCAGATCGCGCTGCAGCCGGCCACGCGCGCGTTTCTGGCCGAGCTGAGCGCGCCGCTGCACCTGCAGGTGTTTGTGACGCCCAGCTGCCCGTACTGCCCGCGCGCGGTGGCGCTGGCGCACCGGCTGGCCTACGCCAGCCCGTATATCACCGCCGACGCGGTCGAGATCACCGAGTTCCCCGAGCTGGCCGAGCGCTACCACGTGCGTGGGGTGCCGCGCACGATGATCGACGAGCGCGTATCGGTCGAGGGCGCCGCGCCGGAAGGGCAGTTGCTCGACAAGCTGATCGACGCCCAGCGGATGGTCGCGCCGGGCGGCTAAGCCCTATTTCGACTATTCGCCGCAAACGCAGAACGAACGCCGCTCGAATCGCATGAGCGGCGTTCGTTGTGTGCTGCGATCGCTGCGCTAGCCGCGCACGAGGTAGACCTTCACAAAGCTGCTCTTGAGCGTGCCGGCCTGTGCCGGCAGCGCATCCAGTGCGCCGCTCCGCGCCAGGCTCAGCAATCCGTCCAGGTTGGCGCGAATCGCCTGGATCTCGGCGTCATTGGCTTCGGCCTCAACCGCGCGCAGCTTCTCGCTCACTTGCGGATAGATCGCGATCACCTGCTGGGCATCCTTGGCGTTGGCCGGGTCGAGGATCAGCTCCATCGCGTCGTGAAAGTCGACCAGGCTGATCGAGAGCATCGAGAAGCCGTTGCGCTTGAAGAGCTCCTGAAACGCCGGCCGCACCGTCTCGAGCTGCTTGTGCGCCAGCGCCAGGTCGCCGGAGTGGATATTCGCACCCGTGCCGGCGATTGTCTGCGCGACATCGGCCAGGTCGCCATCGAACTGCGCATCGCCTTTGATTGCGTAGGGTGGTAGCTGGTGTATTTCGCCTGAAAGTCGGCGTACGCCGCCACCAGCTGGTCGTAGTGAGCGACCGCCTGCGTGCGATCGTTCTGCCCGGTGTAGAACAGCGCCTGCTTGTAGGGCGTGTTCATCACGTTGAAATCTTCGACGAAGCGCTTGCGGGTGAAGAAATCGCTCGCGTAGCTGCCCGCGACCAACAGCGCGACGACCAGCAGCGCGCTCACCAGCGCGCCGAGCCGGCCGATCGGCCGGGCGTCCGCGCGATCGGTGCGCACCCTAACCAGGCGGTACAGCGGGCAGACCCCCAGCGCCGCGGTGGCCAGCGCGATGCCCCCAGCGATAAGGCCGGCGAGCTGCCAGCCGCCGGCGAGCCAGAAGAAGGCCAGCTGGAACAGCGCGAGGCCGATCAACAGCCGGATGATCCGGTCGAGCGTGCTTGTGTTGCGCATTGCGGTCCTCCATAAGAGTATCAGTGCAGCGGATAAGCCGTGTCTGCGCAGAGTATAGGCGCCCACGATGGAGATTCGATGGAGAATCAGGGCAGAGGCTGTGGACATCCGCGCCAGTGCTGGCCGAGGCGCCAGGTGCTCACAGCAGGCGAGTTTCCATGAGATCTCCGCACTCGCTCCATCAGTTCTCCATCGTCGTTTGGTACGCTCAGCCCAGACAATCAATCGGATCTGCGCACGCTCGGCCAGCGCTGGACTTCTAGCTCTGCCGGCGAGCGCGCATGCATGATCGGAGCGAACTATGAACGTCAAGACACCTGCCGCGCCGTGGCGCGCCCGGCTAGGCCGCCTATGGAACATTCAGACGCTGCGCCTGGTGACGCAGGCCGGATTTACGCTGTTTATCCTCGCCACAGTCGCGCTGCACCTGCTGGTTGGCGAGGAGGGCGGCGTGATCACTACCTCGGCGGAGGCCTACTGCCCGTTTGGTGGGTTCGAGGCGCTGTACACGTTTGTGAGCAGCGGTGGCAGATTGTGAGCCACACCCACCTCTCGAATCTGGTCATCCTGGCCAGCGTGCTGCTGCTCACGGTGGTGGCACGCGGCTCGGCGCGATCCAGGAGTGGCTGTATGCCGGGAGCGCATGGGCGCAGAAACGCATCCCCTCACTCGGCCGCAGCGTGCGCGCCCTGAAGACCTGGGCCGGCGCCACACCCACACGCCGCTTTGACCAGCGCGGCGCGCCGACGCTGCTGGCGCGGGTCGATGGCTGGCTGCGCTACGGCAAATACCTCGTGCTGGCCTGGGCGGTGCTCGGGGCGGCAGCCTACGGCACAATGGTCTTTCGCGACTATGATCCCTGGGCGGCGCTGCTGACGATCGGCGAGCTGGAGCTGACCGGCGGCGCGAGTGTGCTGGTCATCGTGCTCGTGGCAGCGCTGTTTGTCGAGCGGCCGTGGTGCCGCTACGCCTGCCCGCTGGGGGCGGCGATCGGGCTGGCCAGCAAGCTGAGCCCGCTACGGATCGAGCGCGCCGGACAGGCCTGCGCCGGCTGCGCGCTGTGCAACACCGCCTGCCCGGTTGGCATCCCAATCGACACGCGCACTACGATCACCGACGCGAGCTGCATCATGTGCCTGCGCTGCGTCGACACCTGCCCAAAGCACGGCGCGCTTGACCTTCGACTGACGATTCCAGGGCTCGCTCCCCAGCGACCGGCCCCAGAGAAAGAAGCGTTCTGATGAAAAATCTCGCAACGATCCAGAAGCGCGGCGGCGCGCCGACCCGGCCGTCGCGCTGGCGCTCAGTCCGCGTGAACCTGGCGGTTTACGCGGCGCTGATCCTCATCCTCTTTCTGGGAGCGATCGAGAGCGCCAAGCTGGCTGGCGTGTGGTCGACATCTGGCAAGCTGACCGCCAGCGGCGAGCAGGTGCAGATCACCGGCGCCGACCCGGCCGAGATCAAGGGCTGGATGACGATCGAGGCGGTCATCAACGCCTACCGTGTGCCGAAGGAGCAGTTCTACGCGCAATTCCACATCCCGGCCGATCTGCCGGTCGCAACACCGCTGAAAGACATCGAGCCGACCGTGCCGGACTTTTCGGTCACGGCGGTGCGCGATTGGCTTGTGGCTCGCGCGGCTCCATAATCGGCTGGCAGCATGTAACGTTGAACCTATTTGGCGCATCATAGAGGTAAGCTGGCGCGGCAGGAAGGCGGGCTGTGTTTGCGCCAATCGAGTGCCGAATATCAGGGAGGAAACGTATTGTGTATGTGATACGGAGAATGAAGTGGCTCGTCCTTGCCGGCCTGTTCCTGCTTGCGGCGTGTGGCGCCCAGCCAGCCCCTGCACCAGCAGCGGCCGGGTCGGCATCTGCAGCGGTGGTCAAGATCAGCGTGGCAGACCTGAAGACCCAGCTCGATCG
Source organism: Candidatus Ribeiella danica (assembly GCA_016717335.1). GTDB lineage: Bacteria > Chloroflexota > Chloroflexia > Chloroflexales > Roseiflexaceae > Ribeiella > Ribeiella danica. The sequence continues at coordinate 5,697 of JADKFS010000015.1, read as the reverse complement.
CAAGGAGACGCTGCTGTTGCTCGACGTGCTCTCGCCCGAGGAGTATGCGAACGATGGGCATGTCGCCGGGTCGACCCTCATCCCGCTGCCTGAACTTGAGCGCCGGCTGAGTGAGCTGCCGACCGATCGGCCAATTGCCTGCATCTGCCACTCTGGCAACCGTAGCACCACCGCCTGTGATCTGCTGGCGCGCCACGGGTTCACTCAGCTGCGCAACATCCAGGGTGGCATGATCGCCTGGGCGCAGGCAGACTACCCGATCGCGCGGCGCTGACAACCGAGTCGGCACGGTTGCTCATCGTGTCGCGCGTACGCTCGAACAAAAGCGGCGTGTACCACCTCCCCGGGTACACGCCGCTTATCGATCTGTCTGAATTAACGCGACACACGGCCGCGCGGGGTGAAGCCTCAGCCAACCGGGCCGCAGGCTGGCGCCGCGCGATCGGCGTCGCCACCCCTGGTCGCGAAGGTCGAGAGCGCGCGTTTGACCGCCACGCTGGCGCAGCTCGGGCAGACGATCTCAGGCGGGGCGATGATGCTGCGGATGAGCTTCTCAAAGCGCTCGCCGCAGCTCTGGCAGACATATTCATAGAGTGGCATGGTCGCATGTCCTCACTTATATCGGGTGCGATGAAGGTTCTTCACCGGGTATCTGGCTCAGCGCGCGCTGGAGCCGCGCGCTGACCTCGCGCGCTAGCTCGGCCAGATCGGCGCGCTGGACCAGCGCGAACTGCGCCTCAGGGTCGATCGCTGAAATGGTGGTTGCTCCGTGCGAGCTGGCATAGACGATCACATTGCAGGGCAGCAGTAAGCCAATTTCGGGTTCGGCCGCCAGCGCGCGGTGTGCCAGCGGCGGGTTGCAGGCACCCAGGATGACATACGGCGGCATATCGGCGCCAATCTTCTGCTTCAACGTTGCCTGGACATCGATCGTCGTCAGAATGCCGAATCCCTCGGTCTTGAGCGCGGCGGTGACCGCCTCAACAGCCGCGGCGTAGCTCAGGTTTGTCCGGATCGTAAAGCCATACTGATGCTGTTCCATACCTCATTCTCCTTGTAAGACTCATTCCTGCGATATGATGCGGCTGGGCATCACATGGTTACATCGGCGCACGGCGCACTATGCGCCGGTGTGGGTGTAACGAAAGTGGCAGGCGGCGCATCAGATTGGTAGAACCGTTCTCCAGACGATGAGCCCTTGCCAATGCCGCCCGGTTCGACACCGCCTGCGATCATGCGTACAATACGGCGAACCGCCGAGTGTATGGACAGGCGTCAGTCAGAAGGAGCGCGGCATGCCGGGACCACATATCGACTTAAGCGTGTACGCCGACGAAGCCGAGCTGCTGGCCGGCCTGCGCGCCGGCGAGCCGGACGCCTGCACCTGCATGGTCAAGCGCTTCGCGCCGCTGGTGTACGCCAAGGCCCTGCGCATGCTCGGCGACCCGGACGAGGCCGAAGGCGTGCTCCAGCTGACCTTTACCAAGGCTTGCGAGAAGTTCGCGACGTTTGAGGGACGCAGCGGCCTGGGTACCTGGCTCTACCGGATCGCCGCCAACGAGGCGCTGATGCAGCTACGCCACGCGCGCGCCGGGGGCGTGGCGATCGAGCAGCTGGACGACACGATCCAGCCGGCCGAGCTGCCACAGAACCGGCAGGCCTGGCCGATCGACCCGGCCGGCCAGGCGCTCGACCATGAGCTGCACGGGCAGCTTGAACGCGCGCTGGCCGCGCTGCCGGAAAGCCTGCGGGTGGTGTTTGTGCTGCGCGAGCTTGAGGGGCAGAGCACCGAAGAAGTCGCCACCGCGCTTGGCCTTGGCGAGAGCGCGGTCAAGGTGCGGCTGCACCGCGCCCGGCTGCGGCTGCGCGAGCTCCTGGCTGGCTACCTCACGGCGGAAGGAGAGCGATCATGACCGAGCCACATGTCCATGACAACCTCACGCGCTGCCAGGAGCTGCTGGGACAGCTGAATGACTATGTCGACGGCGATCTCTCCACCGAGCTGTGCCGCGATCTGGAGCAGCACCTGGCCAGTTGTCCTGACTGCCAGGTCGTCTTTGATACGCTGGCGAAGACGATCAAGCTCTACCACCTGCTCGACGAGACGCCGGTGGAGCTGCCGGCCGATGTGGAAGCTCGCCTGATGCGCCGGCTGCAGCTGCCATTGCCCTAGCTATTCTCGCTCGACTCACATCCGAAATCTGCCCAATCTTTATCGCACACCAGCGCAGCGAGGGGCTGCGCTTTTTGGATGGAGCGGGAACACAGCCACCTGTGACTCTTCCTGTAGCGCGGCAGACCAAAGCAGCAGTCACATTCAGCAGGTGCGAGGCTGCGTCTATGCTATGATGCCCGCAGATCTAATGCTCCTCATGGCCGAGAGAACGGCGATACGAGGCAGAGCGATGCCCACAGTCCTGATTGTCGAAGACGAAGAACATCTGCGCGCGACACTGGCCTACAACCTGCGCAAAGCCGGCTACGAGGTGCAAACCGCGGCGAGCGGGCCAGAGGCAGTGCTGCAATTCGGGGCCACCAAACCCGATCTGGTGCTGCTCGACGTGATGCTGCCCGGCTACGATGGCTTCGAGGTCTGCCGGCGTATCCGCCACGTATCGAGCGTGCCGATCCTGATGCTGACCGCCCGCACTGATGAGATCGATACGGTGGTCGGGCTGAGCTAGGCGCCGACGACTACATCGCCAAGCCGTTCCGCATGCGTGAGCTGCTGGCGCGCGTGGCCGCGGCCCTGCGGCGACCAACTCTTGGCAGCGCAGCATCGGGAACGGTCACTCCTCACACGCTTGTCTCTAAAGACCTGATGCTCGACCCGACAACCTATACGGCCCAGCGCGGCGAGCGCGTGCTGGCGCTGAAGCCGCGCGCGTTCGAGCTGCTGCGCTTCTTCATGGAGCACCCGCACCAGGTCTTCACGCGCGAGCAGCTGCTCACTCAGCTCTGGGACGAGCCATTTGTCGGCGACGCGCGCACGGTCGACGTTCACGTACGCTGGATTCGTGAGCAGATCGAGGACGATCCCAGCCAGCCGCGGCGCCTGCGCACGATCCGCACGGTCGGCTACCAGTTTATGGGGTAAGGCTATGTCTCACCGGCCGCGCTCGATGCGCTGGTCGATCGCGAGCGCCTATGTGGTGCTGATCGTCGGTACGCTCACAGTGCTGGCGCTGGTGCTCTTCCAGCTGCTCCGGACGACGTATGTGCGCACACTTGAGGCTGGCCTAGCTGGCCAGGCCCGGCTGGTGGCGACGATCGCCAGCGCGCAGACCCCGGCCGAAGCAGCCGATGCCCTGGCCACGACGGTGCAGAACCTGCACGCCAAGCTGAAGGCGCGTGTGACCTTGATTTCGGCAGATGGAACGGTGCTGGCCGACTCGTTCCAGTCGCCGGCCGCGAATGGCAACTTGATTGACCGGCCCGAGGTGCGCGACGCGCTGGCGCTTGGCCAGGGCGCCAATGAACGCATCAGCGTGGCAACCGGCGACGATATGCTCTACGTCGCCATGCCCACCGGCCCACCTGGCACGCCCAACGGGGTGGCCCGCGTAGGCGTGCCGCTCACTACCATCGCGCAGGCGCAGGCGCGCCTGGCGGTGGCCGTGCTGCTGGCCGCGCTGCTCGCCGCGCTGATTGCGCTGGCACTGGCGGTGCTGATTGCCCGGCGCACTACCCAGCCACTGCTCGAACTGCGCGGCATGGCCGCGCGTCTGGCCGGCGGCGATCTCGATGTTCAGGCGCGCATCCCACCCGACGAGGAGGTCGCCGCGCTGGCGCAGGACTTCAACCTGATGGCCAGCCGCCTGCGCCAGTTGCTCGCCGTAGTCGAGAACGAGCGACAGCGGCTGGCCACGATCCTGGCGACCATGGCCGATGGGATTCTGCTGCTCGGGCGCGACAGTGCGGTGACGCTGGCGAACCATGCCGCCGCGCAGCTGCTCGCGCTCCCAGGCGACGCAATGCCGATCGCGCTGGCGAGCGTGCCGATTGGTTCGGCGATCTTGCCGGCCGTGCAGCTGGTTCACCGCAGCCAAAAGGAGAATCAAGCCGTCGTCGTCGAGGGAGGTCATTGTCCCGACCAATCAGCATTCGCTACGCGCGGTGGTCACGCGCGTCCCGGCGGCCGAAGCGGAGCAGACACTGGTGGTATTGCAGGATCTGACCGAGCTGCGCCGGGCTGAGCAATCCCGGCGCATGTTCCTGGCCAATATCTCGCACGACCTGCGCACGCCGCTGGCATCGCTCCAAGCGATGATCGAGACGCTGCAGGATGGCGCGTTGGACGACCGGGTGGCCGCCGAGGATTTTCTCCGCCGGATGGACGCCGAAGTTCAGGGGCTCAATCGGCTGGTCGGCGAGTTTCTGGAGCTGACGCGGATCGAGTCGGGGCAGCTCGAGCTCGCGCTGGCGCCGGCCGACCTGCGGGCGCTGCTGCGAGGTGTCGCGGCGCGCATGGCGGCACAGGCCGAGCAACGCGGCATCGCGCTCGCTCTGGCGCTTCCAGATCGTCTGATGCCTGTGAATGTCGACACGGCAAGGATTGAGCAGGTGCTGCTGAACCTCTTGCAGAACGCCCTGGCGTTTACGCCACGCGGTGGTCGGGTCACGCTCGGCGCTGAGGCGCAGGCCGATGGTGTGCGCGTCTGGGTGCACGACACCGGCGCTGGAATTGCGCCGGAAGATCTCCCGCATATTTTCGAGCGCTTCTACAAGGCCGACCGCGCCCGCAGCGGCGGCGGCACCGGGCTTGGGCTGGCGATCGCCAAACACCTGGTCGAGCACCATGGCGGCCGGATCGAGGCTGAAAGTCAGGTTGGTATGGGCACGACTGTCAGCTTCATCCTGCCCCGCGCTGGAGCGCGCGACGTCGATACATTGTCCCTCGGCCGATAATCGTGGCGTCTGTGGGCGACTCGCTCCGAGCGCGGGCCGCTTTGCCGAACGCATGGAAACGCTTGCAACGGCGTCAGTGTATCGCTGCCCCGCACATCCGCTCGGACTATACCCCACAATGGCACTTCACATTGGCGCCGACGTTAAACTCGCGTTCGGATCGTGTTCACGTTCCGTTAAAACAATGCTGCTACGCTGAGAGCGAGCTTATCGCTACGATCGCGGGCGGCTGGGCGCCGCGGCGGCAATACGCAGAAGCGACGCAGCAGCCACATGTTGCACCACACTGTCACCTCGCGAGGTTGAACTCCTGATCATCCACCAGCCTGGCGCTCGGGTTGATCCTCAGCAATCGGCTGCGCCCCGACCTGGTGGCCCTGATGGTCTTGCTCGCTCTGGGCATCGGCGGCATCTGACCCCCGAGCAGGCGGTGGCCGGCTTCAGCCGCTCGGCCGTCCTCACGATTGTCGGGCTGTTTGTGATCACTGCCACGCTGGAGCAGACCGGTGTGGTCCAGTGGCTGGCCGACCGGCTAGCCCACCTGAGCGGGACGCGCGAGACGCGCATGATCGGCGTGTTCATGAGCGCGGGCGCGCTGCTCTCGCTGGTCATGAATAACATCACCGCCGGCGCCGTGTTGCTCCCCCGCGGCGGTGAGCGTCAGCCGCCAGTCGCGGGTGCGCGAGTCGCGGGTGCTGATGCCGCTGGCCTTCGGCACCCTGGTGGGCGGCATGGCGACTCTGTTCACCACCGCGAATATTATCGTCAGCGGGAGCCTGCAGGCGCAGG
>JADKFS010000014.1 GCA_016717335.1 Candidatus Ribeiella danica | reverse complement strand
AGGAACTGCAGCGCCGGATTGGGCGGTCGGTCGCGCAGGACGGTGCTGCAGTGGCGGCGTTTGGGGACCCTGGCGGCGACGTCGAAGCCGTGCGGCGCAGTCGGATCGGGCACGCGGTCGAAGCCGAGCCAATGGAGCGCTTGCCTCGTGGAGCTTGACGAGATAGGCGGCGACCAGGGCGCGCGCGGCTGCGGCTGCAGGACCAGGGCAGCTCGCCAAGCAGGGCGCGGTACGTGCGGACAAGCGGGTCGGCGGCGACCAGGCAGGCAGTGGCGCAGCCGGCGAGTGGACAGGGCACGTCGGGTGGGGCGGGCGGACGGCCTGGCGCGGGCCGGAGGGGGCGCGCAGCCGGTTGAACGACGCGCCACAACATCGAGGAAGAGGTGGGATCGTCTCCGATACGGGGTGGGTGGTTGGTGGTACATCTATCATACCGCGTATCGGAGACGGTCAGGCGACGGCGATTGGGGACGTGGCGTCGGTGGGGCGCGAGCGAGCGACGGCGATTCAGGGAATGCCCGCCATCAAACGACGGCAATCGTATGTGCAGCGCTCCCTCCCGTCCAGAACCAGGCAGGCAGTTACCGCCGAGCTGGACTCGTATCGATAGGATCGTTGAGGCCGATTGGGCGATCGACGCGGCGACGAAGGCAGGCGGGAAAGATTGGGGAGATCGCGCCGCATTGGAGGGAATCGCGCCGCATTGGAAGGGCATCGCGGGCGACTTGGAAGCGAAGCGGGGCGCATTGAAAGGAATCGCGCCGCATTGGAAGGAATCACGCCGCATTGGAAGGCAGGTCGCGACGCATTGGAAGGAATCGCGCCGCCTTGGAAGGATCGCGCCGCATTGGAAGGGAATCGCGCCGCATTGGAAGGAATCACGCCCGGAGATATGCACGAATGTATCGCTCTGCAGGGTTTCCCGAGTGGCCGCAATATGGATTAAGGACATAGGAGAGGATACGAGCACATGAGTTCTTCGTCTTCCTCCCAGTCATCCGTGCCCTCGTTGAAAGCCGGCGAATGGATCAAGGCGCGTCGGGAATACCTCGGACTCACTCAAGATCAGCTCGCGGAGCGGGTTGGCGCTGCGCTGGAGGTACTGAGTGAGGGGACAATTACGGGTGAAACCTGCACCGCTCGAACCATTCGGCGCGCCGAGTCGGCACGGCGACCAAGCTTGCGCATAGCCAAGGGACTTGTACGTGCGCTCGAAGTCCCGCCCAGCGACTACGAAGCCTATACCAACTGGTTTCTGCAACAGCCGAGCGCATCTCACTGGAACCCAGCCGATCCTCGCCAAGATCTGAATGCCTTTCATAATGCGTCGAACGACCGCGCGCACGTGAGCGGCGACGCTCGCCCCAACGCTGTAGGCATTCCACTTCTACCCACACCTGCGCCCCCGCTCGTCGCTCAGTTCGTTGGTAGATTGACCGAGCTTCATTCTCTGAATGAGATAATGAATGCACGCCATTTCGTCGTCATCACGGGGATCGCTGGCGCCGGCAAGTCTGCACTAGCGTCGACCTTTGCTCGCAAGCGGTCCGCCATGTCCCATATTTTCTGGTGTGAGTTCCGCCAAAACGACGATATTTTCGTTCTCCTATGGAAGCTGGCCGCTTTTCTTGCCTGGCACGGGCAGGGCGAACCCTGGCGGCTCTTGCAGGCGTCGATGTCGCAGGGCGGACAATTGCCGCCCACCAAGATCCTCTGCGACTATATCATCCAGCTCCTTCAGGGTCAGCAGTACATCATCTGTCTTGATGACGCGCAGAGGATGAACGTCGATCCAACTCTCGTGTCGTTCGTAGAGCAACTCTTGAGCGTAGCGCAGACCGGCCAAATCGAGGTCATCGTCGTCACGCGCGATCCGCTGGATGGCATTCCGCTAGATGCGACTCTGATCCTCGAAGGGCTTCAGGCTGAGGATGTTGGCGCAATTCTGAAGCTACAAAAGCTCAGTCGATCGCGGACGCTGATCGACACGTTGATGCGCGTCACGGAGGGCAATGCTCAGCTCGTCACACTGGCGATTGACGTGCTGCGGCACAGTCCACCCACGCAAGCCATTGTCGGACAGCTCATGGATGCCGAGAGCATCCAGTTGTTCCTGCTACGCGAGGTAGATGGCTCGCTTACGGATGCCCAGCGCATGGTCATGGCCACAATCGCTGTCCTGCTCGGCTACGGCGGGACACGGGCGGCGATTGAGTCAATCCTCGACGGCCGCAGTATTCAACGCCAGATTCTGGATCTTGGCCGCCGCCATCTCATTCGCGTGTCGGCAGACAGGCAGTACCACATGCACGCCATGCTGCAGGTCTTCTATTACGATCTGCTCGATCAGGATCAGCGTCGAATGATGCACAAGCGTGCAGGCAGCTACTACGAAACAGCCGGAGCAGATCCGCTGTTTGCCGCACGCCACTATGTCCAATCCGGCGACTACGATCTGGCGACAACACTCACCTGGCAGATCGCAAGTCGCGGACAGACGCGGCTACTGCGCGCGCTTCTTCAAGAGTTCGCTGAGCACTGCCCCGCGCCGCTTCCTCCCGAAATTGTGCTCGCTCGAAGTGAGGCCGATAGCTTGCTCAGCAACTACGAGCAGGCCGAGATAGGCTTTCGAGCGGCACTCGCACAGCTGGATCTCCAACCGAACACGCCAATGGCCCGTGAGCTTAAGGCGCGCGCATGCCGCGGGCTGGGCGAGCTGTTGGAGTTTGATCTGCCACAGCAAGCCCTTAGCTGGCTGCGCCGCGGGCTGAATGAGGTAGCTAACACCGGGTCTCTGGAGGAAGGGATCCTGCACTTGCGCATCGGCTCTGTGCAGATCGCGATGGGCGATCTGCCGGAAGCGCGCGTTGCGATTGAGGCAAGTCTACAATTGCTTCCAAACGAGGCCGGCCACTGGCGTGCGCGCGCGCTGGTGAAGCTGGGAGTCATTCATTGTTCGCTTGATGAGTTTACCGCCGGGCTCCAAGCATACAAGGCCGCCCTTGATTTGTACAACCTAATCGGTGACCGCTGGGGCATGATAGCTGTCTGGCATAACCTCGGCATTGTGAAGCACCTGCAAGGAGACTGGGCCGGCGCCGAAAGTGAGTATCGCGCGGCGCTGCAGGCGGCCGATGAGCTGGGCAGCGTGGTGCGCCAGGTCGATGTCGAGCTCTGCCTAGGCGCGCTCCGCACCGCCCAGGGCGCGTTCGAGCCGGCAAGCGCCCACCTGGCCCACGCGCTTGAGCGCGCGCGCGAGCATCGGCTGCAGGAGCAGATTATTCATATCCAGTCGAACCTCGCGGATCTGGCTATCCGTACAAAGGACCTTGCAGCCGCGACGGCTGCAATCGAGGAAGCCGAACGGCTGACCGTCGAGATCGGCTCGGACTACCAGCTGCCTGAGATACGCCGCACCCAGTCGCTCATTGCCCTTGGCCAGGCGAAGCTCCAAGAAGCCTGGTGCTATTTGGAAGATGCCGTGCGGCTCGCGCGCGTGCAGTCCTCACCGCGCGCCGAGGCGCTCCGGGCTGCGCGTGCAAGGCCAGGTGCTCGTCGCGCTCGCGCAGGCCGGCGCTGCCCGTTCGGCCTACGCCCAGGCGCACTCGCTCTTGCAGGACAGCGATCCGTACGAGACCGCCCGCGTAGAGCTCTGTTGGGGAGAGGCCCTTCTGCCGGACGATCCATCGGAGGGGCACGCATTGCTCAGCCAGGCACTCACGACCTTCCAGAAGGTTGGGGCGGCGCACGACCGAGAGCTGGTCGAGAATCTGCTGCGTTCGATGTGAGGAGAATTATGCATCGCACGACGAATGTCCGTCGGCGCCTCAATGCCAGGCGCTGTTCAATGCTGTTCGCTGGTATCTTGCTCGCCCTTTCCGCAGCATTCTCCCCCGCTGCCAGGCTGGAGCACGCAAATGCCGCACCACTTGCAGCCGCCCCCTTTACGCTGGCCTGGTCTTCGCTCGACAGCAACTTCACAAGCAGCACCGCCTGGGGCGACTACGACAACGACGGCGACCTCGATCTGGCGGTGGGCAACTATCGCCAGGGTAGCCAGATCTACCGCAATGAACGCGGCGTATTGACGCTGTGTGGCGCACGGAGAAAGGAGCGAGCCAGAGCCGGCCAGATCGCACCTGCAATACTGCCACAAGCCCCGATATGTTCGACCAAACCTTCCAGTGTGGCGTGGGGCGACTACAATGGCGACGGGAAACTCGATCTGGCCGTCGGCAATGGCGCCTCGCTCGCCGGCCCCGCGCGAGCAGGCCAGCTGCATCTACCGAAACGACGGCGTCGACCCAGCCACCAGCGCGCCGATCTTCACGTTGAGCTGGATCGCACCTTTCGCCGAAGCGACGATGAGCGTGGCCTGGGGCGACTACGACGGCGATGGCCGGCTGGATCTGGCCGTCGGCAATGGACATATCTTCGGCATCGACACACCTCAAAACACGGCTATGCAGTTCGAGCCACGGCTCAATCGGATCTACCGGAATGCCGGCCTCGACCCGGCAAGCTGACCAGCCAATCTTCACTCCGATCTGGACGGCTCCTATCAGCGACACGACGACGAGCGTGGCATGGGGCGACTATGACGGCGATGGACTGCTGGATCTGGCCGTCGGCAACCTCGGGCTGCCATTTCTGGACTTCGCCGCGAGCAGCGCACCCGATCGCGTCTACCATAACGATGGGCCTGCGCCCAATGGAGAACCGCAGTTTCGCCTAGCCTGGGAAGCGCCAAGTCTCGACCTGACCTTCAGCGTGGCTTGGGGTGACGTCGACGGCGATGGTAAGCTTGATCTTGCTGTGGGAAATACGACCGCCGCTGCTGGCCCGATCGAGATCCCGGCCCAGAATCGGCTGTACCGTTTTCAGGCCGGGACGCTGCAGCTCGATGCATCCTGGCAGCCCGATCCGGATTCGACCTTTAGCCTTGCCTGGGGCGACTATGACAACGACGGCGATCTCGACCTCGCCGCCGGGAACGCCAGCCCACCTGGCGGCGCAGTCATTGGGCAGGCCAGTAAGCTCTATCAAAACAATCAGGGCTCGCTGACCATGCAGCCAGTTTGGTCTTCAGCACAGCTGGACGACACCTATAGCGTGGCCTGGGGCGACGTCGACGGCGATGGCGACCTCGATCTATTGACCGGCAATGGCGGACCGCTGCTGAGCAGCGAGTCGCCGGGTCAGCCGAATCGCATCTATCGGAACGATGCCGGCACACTAGAGCCCCAGGCATGGTGGTCTTCGCCGCCGCTTGCGAGTGCGCCGCCCACAGCTCAGACGCTGGCGGCTGCATGGGGTGATGTCGACGGCGATGGCGATCTCGACATCGCCGTAGGTCAACGCGGGCTTCCCAATCAGCTGTACCGCAATATCAACGGCTCGCTCACGCTTGATGAGTCGTGGCAGCCTGCACCCAATGCGACGACCGCACTTGCGTGGGGCGATGTTGATGGAGACGGCGCGCTGGATCTGGTCATCGGCAATTTCGACGCGCCGAATCAGCTCTACCGCAATCAGCAGGGCACGCTCGTGCTCGATTCAACATGGCAGCCCGGCCCAACCACCACAAACGCCGTTGCGTGGGGTGACTATGACGGCGATGGCGATCTCGACTTGGCGGTCGGTAATCACGGCAATTCCAATCAGCTGTATCGAAACGAGCAGGGCTCGCTTATCCTCGACGACGCATGGACTCCGGCACCCACGACAACGACGAGTCTTGCCTGGGGAGATATCGACCGCGACGGCGATCTCGATCTCATCGCCGGCAACCGCGATGCGCCGCTCCAACTGTATCGCAACCAGGACGGCCACCTGGTACGCGACGAGGTATGGGAACCACTCGCGGGTCATGCGACCGGTGTGGCGTGGGGGCGACGTCGACGGCGACGGCGATCTCGACCTGGCGGTCGGCAACTTTGGTAAGCCAAATTGGCTCTTCCGAAACGACAATGGCGCGCTAAGCGGCCTGCCAGTTTGGTCTTCCACTGAATCCGATCTGACCGACAGTCTCGCATTCGGCGACTACGACAGCGATGGCGATCTCGACCTGGCGGTCGGCAATGCCGGCTTTCGTTCGCTGGATCGGCTGTCGGGCCAGGTCGATCGACTCTACCGCAATGATAATGGGATACTGACCAGCGAAACGACATGGTCCTCGGTCGAGCCGGACAGAACGCACGCGCTAGCATGGGGTGATATAGATGGCGACGGCGATCTCGATCTTGCAGCCGTGGCCGACACGCAGCAGGTGCGTGTGTATCGGAACCTGCGCGCGGCGCCAATCCGCTCGGCTTCGCCGGCGATCCACGTACAGCAGCCGACGGCCATTCCGCCGGTACACAGCGCGGCCTTCTACGCGACATCCCCGATCCTGGCAACCCGTACGATCAGCATCGGCTTCACGCTAGCGCATCCGGATTCGTTTCCGGTCCAGCGTGTCATCGGCGAGTACTCGCTCGACGGCGGCGACCACTGGCAGCCGGCCATTCCGCATGATCCGCTATCCATCGTGGATCTCGCCACATCCCCGACCGGAATAGACTACACTTATATCTGGGATGTGTGGCAGAGCGGCGTGATGGGCCAGAGTGACAATGTGGTCTTCCGGCTGGCGGCTGTGCCCGACCTGCATCCGCGACCCGGCCGGCCGGCCGGACCGTTCCAGTATGCCACCTCTTCGGCCACCACTTTTCCCTTCCGCGTTCGCGGCAGCCAGGTGCGAGTGGTTGCAGCCGGCCAGCCGGTGGCCGGCGCAATGGTTTACCACCTACCGGCAGGACAGGTCACCGGCGCCGTGCCATACGCAGATCTCGCCCGCCAGCCGTTCAGCACAAACAGCCTGGGCTATTTACAAGGCCGGGGTGAGATCGCCGCAGGCGATCAGCTCGTCGCGATGTTACCGATCTCGGCAACCGAAACCTACACGATGTACGCCACCAGCGCTACGCCAACGCCCGAAGGGCTAGCGATGACGCCGGTGATTGTCCAGGGTGTTCAGACACTTGAGGTTTCGCCGGAGCACCGCTCGTCGTACTCAAGCTGAATGTTTCACTCGAGTGGGATGCCCGCAGCGACCAGGCCTGGCTTGCGCAGCTGCAATTCGACCTTCACCGTGCCTCTGAGCTGCTGTTCGACCTGACGGATGGGCAGGTTGCGCTTGGGCCGATCACCATTTACCAAAACCGCGAGCGCTGGGACGACGCGCACATTCGCGTATATGCATCGAATCGCCTGCGGCCGAGCGCTAACCAAGGCGGCATCGTCACGATGCCGATCACCGACCCGGTGTCGCTCGAACTGCCTGCCTCAGAAACGCGTCCGATCGTCTATGTTCCAGGGCAGGTGCGTATGGGCGCCGTCTGGAATCGCTATGGCGAGTCGAGCGGCAACCTGGGTGAGGATTGGCCGCGCACGCTGGCGCACGAGCTTGGCCACTTCGCGCTATTCCTGGACGATAACTACCTGGGACTAAACGCAAAGGGGCAGCTCATCTCTCTGCCAGAGCACGCGCATGACCCGCGCTGCCCGGGCGCGATGACTGACCCTACACAAGTGAGGATAGCGAGTTCCATCCGACCGCCAACTGGCTGCTAGAGTGCACGCAGACGCTCTCCAATCTTACGACCGGGAGATCAGACTGGGCCACGATCAAGACCTTCTACGATCGGGCCGGCCTGAGCTTTCGGCTGCACGAGCCACGCACATTTAATGCGAACCCCGGACCGAGCTCGCTGCCGCTGGAGCTTACGAAGATCAGCGTAGCCGATCCGAGCGCGCCTGCCGTACTGCCGCTGGCGGTGCCGATCTTCTCATTGACACACAACAACGCCGCCTACCAGCCGGGCGCTAGCGCCCGTGCATTCCTGTTCCAGGGCGACCATTTGACCGACCTGGGCAGCCCGTCGCTCAACCAGGTTCTTGCCCGCGGAGCGCGGCCAGGCGACCGCGTCTGCGTGTATGAGCCCGGCCAGCCGCTGCTGGGGTGTGAGGCTCCGCTCGGCAGGCTCGACTATCAGATCGAGCTCAAAAGTCGAGAGCTGGCCGCCAGATGTTCGGATCACGCCGGTGACCTCTCGTACGCTGAGCCTGGACGTGCGAACGACCGGGTCGCCCACGCTCACTGCCCGACTCTATTCCACTGCCGGCGTCGCGTCGCCGGAGCTGGCGCTGACTGGCGAGGGCGGCTACTATAGTGGAACGTTTGAGCTTGACGCGCCGGTGCTCGAAGGGTATGTGCCAGATCGAGGCGCACAGCGCGGATTCATTCCGCGAAGCGGTGACAGACTTCTCGATCGCCGGCAGCCCAGGGCTCAAATGGTCGCGCGACGCACCGCGCGGCGCGCCGGGCCTCAAATGGTCGCGCGATGTTCCGACAACCTCATTGGACGGCCAGGCGATCCTCTTCAGTGACCAGATAACATTTGCCGAAGGACAGTTTGTCTCGCTCCAGGCGGCTACGTCGCTGCCGCCCCCACCGGCCGGGAGAACGATGGTAGGCCGCGGCTACTGGCTGGAAACTTCGCCTAACGCGCCCGATCTCGGTGGGGCATCGATCGACGTTGGCTATCTGAGTCGCGATGTGCCGGCGGGCGGCGAGACCGGCATCCGCGTGTACTACTGGAGCGGGAAGCCGGGGTACACCTGGATGCCTCTCGATACGACGCTCGACAAAGGGCGCAACGAGGCGTCGGCATTCGTGCAAGGAGCAGGGCTCTACACCCTGATGACCAGCATTGAAATAAAGCTTGCCGAGCCGGGGTGGAATCTGTTTGCCTACTCATCACCAGCGCCGCAGCCAGTCGCCGCCGCGCTGAAATCGATCGAGGGCAAGTACCTGACCGTGTACGGGTACGAGCCAACACGCGTCGATGACCCGTGGCGCGTCTACGGCGTCGGTGCCCCGACCTGGGTCAACGATCTGGCCGAGCTGTCGCCTGGCAATGGCTATTGGATCTACGCCACGGAGGCGGTGACCCTCTACCTCGACGTAAGTCCGCCGCCATCTACGCTGGCTACACCCGCGACGACGACCGTTCCTTCCCCGCCGGCGACCTACTATGGCTATGCCGAATCGCCGGCTGGCGCGCCCCCCCCAGGTACACCCGTTATCGCGCGTATCGGTCCCACGGTGTGCGGTCGAGCGGAGACACGGTTGATCGAGAATCGCAGCGTCTTTGTAGTGAAGGTGCTGGCCGACGACGGAGTCGCTGCGGCAGGATGCGGGTTGCCCGGACGCACCGTCACCATTCAAGTGGGTGGCCAGTACTACAGCGCGCAGTGGGACAACAGCCGCGTGCAGCAGATATTCGAGCTTGTGCTTCCTACGATGGCTGCCCATAGTGCGTCGCTAGTGCGGCGCTGAAATAATTCCTTCCTGGCTCGGGACGTCGGCTTCCCAGCATAGGTTGTTAACGGCCCGGCAAGGCTTCGCCTTGCCGGGCCTTATTGCCGCCTGATTTCCGCCTCGTTTCCGCCTCAAGACCTCTTCGGAAGACCCCTTTTTTGTGATACTGACGCCACATTCAAGCGTTCATCGCTCGTACGTCGACACAAGCAAAGAGGAGGTCATCCGTGAGACAGCAGCAGATCATTCGGTGGATTATCGGCGCAGCTGTGGCGGCAACCCTGGCTCTCGGAGGAATATTCGGCAGCATCCCGCCATCCACGGCGTATGGCGCCGACCCGACGCCGACCCCCGCTCAGACCAACAGCGAGCCTGGCGGCAGCAGCGGCGGCGGCCACTAGACCACGGTCAGGATGGCGGCGGGGCGGTACCACCCGTCGTCTCCACCACCAGCCCCTTTCCTGTCACAACGTAGCTGCCCCAGTATTGCGGCTCTGTGGCCGCGTCGCCGGTCTGCTCATAGGCGGCGATCAGCGTGCGCTGCGCATGCGCGAGCGCCATGGCCGCATCGCCGCACTGCGCGAGCTCGGCATAGAACACGTCCATGATCAGGATGGCAGCCGCGTCGTACACCGGCCAGAGGCTGGCCAGTACGGTGCCCGCGCCGGCCGCAAGGAACGCCCAGCTTAGGCTCAGCACCTCCTCGCCAGGCAACACATCGGCCGCGGCGCCGTCGCAGGTCGAGAGCGTCACCAGGCCGCTGCCCAATCGGAGATTGGCAATCTCGGGCAGCAGCAGATCGCCGTCCCCGAGCTTGATGTGCGCCGCCATGCCGCGTGCCGGCAGCAGCTGCGCATGCGTCGCGAAGTGCAGGACAGCGTAGTGCTCAAGCTCACCGCTGGCAGACTGATCGATCAGATCGTCGCGCTGCGCGCCTCCATCGCGCGGGAGTGCGCGGGCAGCCGGCCAGTGCCTTGCGATCGCCGCAAGCTCGTCCGCGACCCCCGGCAGCGGTGGGGCTCGGTCACCAAACGTCTGGCAGCCGACCAGTAGCGCGGCTCGGCGGGACACAGCTGGCTTGTCCGCGAGCGCCTGCCAGATCGTCAGCGATGGCAGGAGCTGGACGATCGCCTGCTCGGCCAGCCAGCCGCCCTCGAGGCGCAGCGCGGCCCAGGGCAGCGTGTGGAGCGGGCCGGCCGGGACGATCAGCAGCCGGTGCCCCGGATGCAGCCGACCGATGGCCTGTGGTGGCAAGAGCTGCTCGGCGAGCAGGCACAGCCCATCCCAGCGCCGATTGGTCGCACCGCGCTGATACACGAAATCGCGGTAGGTGTACGCGCGGAACGCCGCGGTGCTGGCCTGGGCGATCAGCCGATCGATCGCCTCGTCGCGTAGGGTTCGCTGGAGGGCCAAGCCATCGGGCATTACCGTGACGGCGAGCAACTCGGCGCCACTGACGAGATACACCAGGATCGTCCAGTCGTCGCCAAAGGCAGCGCTGAGCGTCTCGCGGACGCGTGCGAGGTCGAACGCGCGATCGAGCAACGGGTTCCAACGTTCCGAAAGGGGTGTATCGGCGTGCCTGGCTTGAACGAGCAGCGTGCCGTAGGCATCGAGCGCAGCGTCGAGCGCGCCATCGTCGACATCGCCGTAATCCAGCAGCGCGCCGATGCGCTCGCGCAGAAGGGCCAGCTCGGGCAGCGCCTCTCTTGGCAGTGACGCGCGCTGCGTGGCAAGCTGGCGCTGGAGAACCAGCGCGCGCTGCGCCTCGGCGATCTCCAGCAGCGTCTCCGCTGCGCCGCACGCAGCTGCCGCGCGCAGTGCATCAGTATAGAGCGAGGCTGCCTGTGCGGCAAGACTGCTCGATATCATCTCGCTGGCCAGGCGGCGCCGCAGATCGCCTACGAGATCGACTGCCGCACGGTAGTGGCGCAGCGCTTCCGCAACGACGCCGCGGGACTCGGCGCAGCGGGCCAACCGTGCTTTACGCGCCAGAGCTGGTGGGGATGCTGTGTCACAGCGAGGGCGGCGCTGTTGAAGAGTGCCCAGGCCATCGACCCCACCGCGCCGGAGCTGGAGCCAACCCTGCTCTAGCGCGCATACGGCAGCCGACGTCAGGTTGCCATGCTGTGCGAAGAGCTCCTGCGCGCGCTGATACTGGACCAGCGCCAGATCATCCTGGCCGGCGTCGGCGAACAAATCAGCACGCATATTCACCAGCTCAGCGAGCTCGGCATGCTGATTCAGCATACGGGCCTGGTTCTCGAGCGCCGTCAGTAAGAAATGCGCCTCGTCCCACCGGCCGAGCGCACGGTAGACCAATGCGCGGTTGCGGCACGCCATCAGCTGCTCACCGAGCAGCCCGCGCGCCGCACAGAGTGCCTCGGCGCGGGCGTAGCAGGCCAGGGCAGCCTCCCAGCGCGCAGTGTAGTAGTAGATGTTACCCAAGTTGAGCTGACAGCCGCCGATGTCGCCGTCACGTCCCAGCGCCACAAACTGTCGCAGCGCCCTGAGGGTCGCCGCCAGCGCCGCATCGTAGATTCCCTGTCGCATCAGGGCGAGCCCGATGGTCTTGCTGCAGTAGGCCAGCCGGATCGGGACATCGTACCGCCGGTACACCTGCTCGGCCCGCTGGTAGAGTGCGAGCGCGCGGTCAGGCTGTTCCTGGAGGAAGGCCACGCGGGCCTGCTCAGTCCAGCAGCGCGCGATCTCGAGCGGGTAGCGATGGGTGATGAAGATCTGCTCGGCGTCCGCCAGCAGCGCGCGGGCCTGGTCATACGCTGCGCGCAGGTAGGCGGCCGTGCCGCGCGTGCGCAGCCAGCGCGCTTGGTCGAGCGAATCGCCGGCGACTAGCAGCGGCGCGATCGTGCCGAGCACCGCCTCGGCCGCATCCGGCCGGCCGAGCACGCACAGCTGTCGGGCCTGGTCCAGCTGGCACCGCGCAGCTTCGAGCGGGGCGCCGGCGACCACAAGCTGTTCGGCAAGTGCTGCGAAGTCGTCGTGCAGGCCGGCGCGGTCGGTCGCCCACACGTCCGCCAGGATGAGCGCGTGCCGGCAGAGCAGATCAGCGTAGGCGTGCCCATGCTGCTCGAACACAGATCGCGCATTCTGCAGCAGCGGCCGAGCTTCCGCCACGCGCTCCCAGGCTACAAGCGCGTACCCAAGGGTGTAGCGCGACCAGGCCGCGGCGAGTGCGTCGTCTTGGGAACTTTGTGCGATAGCGCGGCGAGCCAGCGCCGCGGCCCGGCGTGGGTCGCGCTCTGCCAGCGCCAGCAGTCTGGCGCTGGCGCGGGGAATAGAGTCTGCTGCAATCGTCATGTGGGCGATTCTAGCACATTCGGACGCCCACAGCTATCGCTTGACCATCGACGGGGGAATATTCGCTGCACCTGCTGGCGGGGATGAGAGCTACGGCCCTCTGTTCGGTGCGTCGAGCTCGATCCCGACCGCCAGCTCAGGGCCGTCTGCCGCGCTGAGCAGCGCATCCGGCACATCACGCACGATCGCCTGCCCGTGCACATCGAAGGGCACGCGGAACGTGCGCTCGCCCAGCGAAAGTACGAGCGAACCCTCGATCGGCGGCACGACAGCCACCATGATCTGCCAGGCGTCGTCCGGCTGCTGCTCGACGCTCAGATTGATGCGGTGGCCGGCATGCTCATCCGCGACCAGAATGGTGCTGCCAGGTGTGTTTCCCCGCGCGAAGCCGATCGCGGGTACGGGTCTGGGGAGCGCATAGGCGAGAAATGAGCGGCTGAGCCGCAGCGCGTGTAGAAGCCGTCCTACGCTGAGCGGCGCCGTGGTCACAATCGGTAGTGGCCCGAGCGTGCCGGCTCGCGTCGCTTCAGCGAGCGCGCGGGTGAGCTGGTAGAGCTCGGCGCAGTCTGGGCAGATCCACAGGTGCCAGCCGACAGCAGGGGCAGCTTGGAGGGCCGCGGCCACATTTTCGTCCAGCTCGCGGTCGATATACGCGGCCAGCCCCTCCTGGCACGCGGCGCAGGCGATCGAGAACGGCGACGGGAGCGGCGCAATCAGCTCAGCCGCAAGCAGCGCGAGCGCGCCGCGGCATGCTGCGCACGTCGCGGCATGCTCGACCAGCCACGAAGGCGGCTGAACTATGTCGCGAGTTACCGAGATTTGCTGCAGGTAGTGTTGCACTTGTGTGCATGATTGTCGATCTGTGAGCTGCATCTACCCCTCAACCCCTGAGCGGCGCCATTGCCCCTCAGGCCACGACGTGATCGGTTGGCTGCTGCATGGCCGTCGGCGTGCAAGATTCATGGTAACACACACCGGCAGTTCCGATCTTACGATAACGTACCGTAGAAACATGTACCCTCTACCATATCTGTAGCGATTCGGCCAATCTTTCACGCATCGGCCGATCGATCGTCCGCTATGGGGCCGCCCGTGTTATTGCGCCAGGCGCTGATGGACGGGTCATGCTGGAGGATCTCGCGAATCCTGCTCAGCAGCAGGCGCACCTGTGACTGGCTGAGCCGCACGCGCCGGCCGATCTCTTCGACCCGCAGATCGCCGTAGGCCCACAGCCGGAAGATCTCGGCCAGGCGTTTGTCGGGCTGCGCGGCCAAAATCGCGTCGATCTGCGCCGCCAGGAGATGCCCCTGCGCGATCGTCTCCGGCTGATCGTCCTGGTCGATCGCGACGTCCAGCACGGCCGGCTGATCGAGCGGGCCGGGCCGGCCGGCGCGCTTCTGCGCCTGCGAGTCGCGCAGGGCCGCTCGCACGCTGTGTGCAATCACCTGGTGCGCCCAGGTCGAGAAGCGGCTGCCATAGCGAAAGCTCGGCAGCGCTCGCGCAAGCTCGGTGCGGGCGATTTGGGCCAAGTCGTCGAGGCTGAGCGCGGCGTCGTTCGACCAGGATAGCCCTGCATGGCGGAGGATTGGCACGACCTGTGCCATCCATGACAGCCAGCCATCGTCGTGGCCGGCGTGCCGGCGATCGGCGAGCGCCTCGACGAGCCGATGGTCCAGGTGATAGCACAGGGCTACGTTGCGCAGCTGGGCGTCGGGGCAGCGCGCGGGGAGCAGCTGTGCGAGCGTGTGACTGTACGCCCTGCGCTCGTCCGCATCGATCTGCCAGCCCAGCTCTCGGTCGAGCGCGGCCACCATCGTCGCGCAGCGCACGACCAGATCGCCGTAATCCTCCATAAGGACTCCTTGTTAACCCGTCGTGGGGCAACCTTCGACTGGCGGCATCGAGATCGCGTGGTCTCGCTGGTATTGGGCGAAGGGCTTTACACTTGATAAACGTGCGGGATCGGCGAAATCGCACGTGCTTCGCTACTAATACAACAAATATCTGTTTTTCGCAATACCGAATGCCTGTGAGCGGTTTGGCGTCATTCCAAGGCCGCGCTTGAGGCTTCCAGATCGACAGCGTGGGAACGGCGATGAATGAGCAGCAATCGACAATCACCCGGCATCCTGCGGCGGACTACGCGCACATTAATAGCGTGCGCCGATTAGTATTGTCGTGCGAGGGCAGCCGGTGGAAAGGTGGCGCTGCGTTATGACACGCGCACGACTCCTGCTGTTCGACACGCTGCACATCTGCCAGGCGGATCGGACCATCGCTGTCACATCCGCGCCGATGCGAGCGCTGCTGGGCTATCTCGCTCTCAATGCGAGCGGCGGGCGGGCCGCGCTGCGCGATCTGATTGCGTATCAGGTCTGGCCACATCTCGACGGGCCGCGCGGTCGCGGCGCGCTCAGCAGCACGCTGCACCGGCTGCACCGGCTGCTCGACAATCAGGCCGGCTGGCTTTCCGTTGATCTGCGGGCGATCCGGCTGCACGAAGTCGAGCTCGACTTCGATCAGTTCCGGCGGCTGGCGTCCGCGCCCCACCTGGCCGACTGGCAGGCCGCGATTGAGCTTTACAAGGGCGATCTTCTCAACGACCTGGACTACGAGTGGCTCCGCCCCCTGCGCGACGACCTGCGCGAGCGCTACCTGCAGCTGCTCGCGCGCGTGTGTACGGCGCTGATGGACGCCGGGAAGCTTGAGGAGGCGCTGAGCTACGCCCGGCGGTGGGTACAGGATGATACGCTGAATGAAGAGGCGCACGGCCTCATTATCCGGCTGCTGGCGCGGCTCGGGCGGCCGGCTGAGGCGTTGCGCCAGTACGATGCGCTCGTGCAGATGCTCCAGGATGAGCTTGGAGCCCCGCCGCTGGACGAGACGTGCGCGCTGGCCGAATCGATCCGCGCAGGGCGCCAGGCGCGTCGATCATTGTCGATCGGCACACTGCATCATACGTCGCAGCCTGCTCGTAAGACTGTGGCGATACGGCAGACCGAGCATACCATCAACGATACTCCAACGATCTCCGTGGCGGTCACCTTAGCGCGCGTGGGCGTCCCTCTTGGACGCGCACTCGCTGACCACGAGCGCGTGACGGTGTACTGGACCAGCGATGCCGGTGCTGCCGACGCCGCGATCGGCCAGGTGGCGGGGAAGGTGGCTCTGCGCCGGCACCGGCTGATCCGGCTCGTCCAGGAGGCCGAGCTCCAGGGGGCGCGCCCGACGGAGCAAGATCTCGCGCGAACGCTGAGCATCACCGTGCGCACAATCCAGACCGACATCGCGGCATTGCGCGATCTTGGAGTTTCCATCGCCACGCGGGGATATGGCGAGAGATGACAATTTCGTCATAGTTCCGCTGTGTTTGTGCTAGGGACAGCCGATCGAGGATGCGATACTTCGTAATAGCTCGCTAGTAGTGCCTATCAGTTAAGAGCTGAGCAAGAGTCATTTGCTAAGATGAGAACGTCAGCCCTACTCGAAACTTTTGTCGTGTCTTGGCCCCCTGTTTTGTGCTAGGCCAGCGTTGGCGCAGGCTCGATCCGCACCTCTGGGATCGCCGGTCTCGCCTGGGCCGCTGCCTTGTATGGGTATCGTAATGCCTTCGACCGCGTTTCTGACAATCGCCTATGTGACGGCGCTGCTCAAGAGCCTGATCGAGCACGGTCTCGTGCGCAACCAGATCGCCGACCTCGTCGGCGGGGTGGCGGTCTCGCCCCTGCCGCCGGATCATGTCGGAGCCGGACCTGACGAGCAGGCGCGTCTCAACCTGTTCCTTTCGCACATCGCGCCGAACACGCGCGTGCGCTCGCTCGACCCGCGCGCCAGGCCCGCGGATCCGCCGGCCGCCGCGCCGCTCGCGCTCGACCTGCACTACATTATCACCGCCTACAGCGCGAAGGAGCTGCAGATCGAGACGCTGCTGGGCTACGTGAGCGCGCTGCTGCGCGAGCGCCCCTGCCTCGCCTTGGTGGAAGGGAACTGGTGCGTGTATACGGGAGAGACCACTACGCCTGAAAAGATCGACGCTCCTGCCATCCAAGGCGCATCCGCCGATCTGCCCGAGCTGATCGGGTCGATCGGTATCCGACCGCAGTTCCCAAACGCAGACGCGCTTTCGAAAGTCTGGTCGGCGCTCCAGGTCAAGTACCGCCCGTCGCTGAGCTACAAGGTCGAGATCCAGCCGGAGAGCACAACGCGGCCTGCGACCATGGCTACGCTCGATCTTCAGAGGGCGCGATGAGCGCCGCGTGGGAACAGGCAAGCCGCGAGCGCCTCACGGCCGAGCTGGCACGAGTGCGTTCCCTACTTCGCGCTGCAATGGCCCGCCTGCGCGGCGAGGACGGCGCCGGAGGTCAGGACGCGGCGTGGCCGGCCCCTGCCGGCGCGCCGGCGGCGATCGACATGCTGTGCGAGCTGTTCCGCCTGTCGCCGTTCGAGCGCGACCTGCTGCTGCTATGCGTCGGCGTCGAGCTGGACAGCGAGATCGCCGGGCTGGTCGCAGCGGCGAGTGGCGAGACGCGGATCGCCTCGCCGACCTTCAGCCTGGCGCTGGCGGCGCTCCCCGGCGCCCACTGGAGCGCGCTCGCGCCCATCGGGCCGCTCCGCCGCTGGCGGCTGATCGCCGTCGGCAGCGGGCCGGCGGCGCTGCACAGCCAGCTGCGGATCGAGGAGCGCGTGCTGCACTACCTGGCCGGCGTCGAGCATCTCGACGCGCGGCTGGCCGGGATCGTTCGGCCAATCGTGCCGGGCGACGCGCTTACGCCGGGGCACCAGGCCTCGCCGACCGTCTCGTCGCCGCCTGGCGCGCGCCTCGCAGCGGCGCGCTGCCGCTGGTGCAGCTATGCGGCGGCGGCCGGGCCGAGCGGCGAGCCATCACCGTAGCGGCGTGCCGTGCGCTCGGGCTGGGCCTGTACGCGGCCCACGCCGACGCGCTGCCATCATCCCCCGGCGAGACCGAGGCGCTGGTGCGGCTTTGGGAGCGTGAGGCCGCGCTGGCTGGTCTAGCGCTACTGGTCGAGTGCGACGATCTCGACGGCGAAGCCAGGGCTGGCCCCGCGCGGCGGCTGGCCGAGCAGGTCGGCGGCGCGATGATCGTCGCAGGAGAGCAGCGTTTGTCCGACCTCGACCGGCCGGCGATCGTGCTGGACGTGCCGCGGCTGACGGCCGGCGAGCAGCGCGCGATCTGGCGCGACGCGCTCGCCGGCGGCAGCACGGCTGACCGGCCGGCTCGACCAGATCGCGGCCCAGTTCAGCCTCGGCCCGAGCGCCATCGGCGCGGCCGTGCGGCAGGCCAGCGACGGCGGGCCGGATGCCGACCTCGGCGCTGCCCTGTGGGATGCGTGCCGCACGCAGGCCCGGCCAAAGCTCGACGACCTCGCGCAGCAGATCGAGTCGGCGGCGGCATGGGACGACCTGGTGCTGCCGGAGGCGCAGGTCGAGGTGCTGCGCGGCGTGCTGGCGCACGTCCGGCAGCGCGCCACAGTGTATGAGGCCTGGGGCTTCGCGCGCAAGAGCGGGCGCGGGCTGGGGGTCACGGCGCTGTTCGCCGGGCCGAGCGGCACCGGCAAGACGCTCGCCGCCGAGGTGCTGGCGAACGAGCTGCGGCTGGATCTGTACCGCGTAGACCTGAGCGCGGTGGTCAGCAAGTACATCGGCGAAACCGAGAAGAACCTGCGGCGGGTGTTCGACGCGGCG
>JADKFS010000013.1 GCA_016717335.1 Candidatus Ribeiella danica | reverse complement strand
GTCACGTCGTCGCTCACGCCGTTGCGGGCCGGCCGGCAGGCGACCTTCACCTTCAGCTTCAGCAAGGCCGGCCAGCCGGTCGACGACCTGCAGCCGTGGCTCGGCATGGGCGGCCACATGATCGCCCGCAGCGCCGACGGCGCGATCTTCGCGCACGTGCACGCGATCGGGCCGATGGCGACCAACGGGGTGGTCGCGTCGGGGGTGATCTACGGCCCCGACATCAGCTTCGTCTACACCTTCCCCGAGCCGGGCCGCTACCAGGTCTGGGGGCAGTTTCGCCACGA
This sequence comes from Candidatus Ribeiella danica, assembly GCA_016717335.1. Classification (GTDB taxonomy): domain Bacteria; phylum Chloroflexota; class Chloroflexia; order Chloroflexales; family Roseiflexaceae; genus Ribeiella; species Ribeiella danica. The sequence goes on along the minus strand of JADKFS010000013.1, from coordinate 187,156 downwards.
CGGGAAGATTGTGACCGTGCCGCTGGCGGTTGAGGTGGAGTGATGCGAGTGAGTGAACTGAGCGACGGCAAGGCGGCCGAGAGACAAGGAGACCGGGAGACCGGGAGACCGGGAGAAATTGTGCGTGCCGAGTCTCCTTGTCTCCTTGTCTCCTTCTCCCGCCATCTATTGTTGCTCATCATGCTAGTGGCGCTCGTGGCCTGCGGCGGCAGCGGGTACACGCAGACCGCCCAGACCGGCAGCTACAGCGTTCAGCTGAGCCTGGACGGCACCGACTTCAGCGAGCACACGGCGACGATCGAGCTGCGCGACCGCTCGAACCAGCCGGTCGACGGCGCGCAGGTGGTGGTCGTGCCGATCATGGAGGCGATGGGCATGGCCGCGCCGGAGCAGCCCGCCCAGCCGATCGGCGCGGGCCGCTACCAGGTCAAGGGCGCGTTCTTCTCGATGGTTGGCGAGTGGGAGTTCGACGTGCGCGTCTCGGCGAGCGGCCAGGAGGAGACCGCCCGCTTCAAGGTCCCGGTCCAGCAGTAGTCGGCGCCTCAGCCGGCCAGCGCCGGCGGCGTGTGGCCGCGCGCGGCCAGCCGCTGCTGATCCTCGGTCAGCTCGATCCACGGGGCCGGCGACTCCTCGGCGGGCGGCGCGAGCGGCCGGCCGCCGACCAGCGTCAGCGTGTTGCGCAGCAGCTCGGCGCCCTCGCGCATCTGCATGTGGATGTCGTAGAGCGGAAAGCGGCCGCGGTGCAGGCGGAACAGCGCCAGGTCGGCCGGCGCTCCGGGCCGCAGCGTGCCGAAATCACGCCCGCGGCCGAGCACCTCGGCCGGGCGCGACGTGGCGGCGCGAAAGACCTCGCGCAGCGGCATGCCCAGCGCGAGAAACTTGCTCATGCAGGTCGGCAGGTCGAACATCGGCCCGTGCACGCTGATCTGGTGGATGTCCGAGGAGATCACGTCCGGCCAGCGCCCCGCGCCGACGAACGCCTCGGCCGTGGCGAACGAGAACGAGCCCGCGCCGTGTCCGATATCCATAATGATCCCCGCGTCCCAGGCGCGGCGGGCGTCATCGAGCAGCCGGCCGGCGTCGTCGACCACCCGCATGCTCTGCCCGGTGCAGCAGTGCGTCAGAATATCGCCGGGCCGCATCAGCGCGAGCACGTCGCCAATCGGCGGCGGGCCGATCCCGATATGGACCATCAGCGGCAGATCGCAGCGCTCGGCCACCTCACGGGCGCGGCGCAGCGGCTCCAGCCCGCTCGGACCCAGCGTGTTTCGGTCGATCCGCGCCTTGACGCCGAGGATCAGGTCGCGGTTCAGCTCGATCGTGCGGTAGCAGAGCGCGGCGTCGCAGTAGTCGAGGTTGGCCAGCTCGCCGGTGGGCGCCACCAGCCCGATCGCCGAGATATTGAGCAGCGCGTAGAGCCGCACGCCCGACCGCGCGGCGACGTAGTCGCGGAAGCCGGGAAACGTGAACGCCCCGGCCGACCCCGCGTCGATCCAGGTCGTGACCCCGCTGCGCGCCGCGACCGGGTCGGGGTCGATGCCCCAGAACGTCACCTTGTGGTAGGCGTGCGTGTGCAGGTCGACCAGGCCGGGTGCGACATACTGCCCGCCGGCGTCGACGACCTGCGCGGCCGAGTCGGCGGGGATGTCGCGCTCGACCGCCGCGATGCGCCCGCCCTGCACGGCCACGTCCAGCCGGCCCTCGTAGCCGGCGGCCGCGTCGACGACCTCGCCGCCTTTGATGAGGAGATCGAACATCGTTGGCTCGCTTCTATTCTATAAAGAGAGGGGGGCTGGGGCATGAGGGGCAGCGGCGCGCTGGAAGGCAACCCACGAATAATCCCAACTCGTCTTACTGCCGACTGGCTTCTGCCGACTGCATACTGGTATAGAGGTAGAGTTTGAGCCGCTCGGGGTGGAGCAGCCAGAGCGGGCGAGCGCGGGCTGGTCACGCATACTGCACGATCGCGGACCGCACGCGCTCCAGGACCTCCTCCGGGCTGGCCGTCTTCAGAATATAGTCGAAGTAGCCCACCTGCTCCTCGACGGACATGCCGTTGAAGTCGCTGCTGCCGGTCAGGAAGAGGATCGGCACCGACGGCTGCGACTTATGCGCGTGCTGCGCGACGACCAGCCCGTTCATCCCGGGCAGCTTCAGATCAATCAGCAGCAGATCGAAGCGCCGCTTCGTCAGGCAACTGAGCGCCTCCTCGCCGTTTGTCGCCGTTTCGACGGCATAGCCCCGCCGCTGCAGCAGCGCAGCCAGCGTCAGGCGGATCATCGCCTCGTCGTCGACAAGAAGGATTCGCGCTGGTATCTGCACAGTCATAGAAGCCTCACGTAGTGAGTGGAGGCCGATCAGTGGGGCATGTTCCTGTTCAGTCTGCCGTTGAGCGCACGCAGGAGTATAGCATAGTGCAACAGGTCCGTCAATATTTCTTTCGGCTTTTGCAGCGTTCCGGGGGCTGCGCCCCGGCCCCCGGTTGGGGGCTTGCGAGCCGCCCTTACGCCTGGGGCTTGCGCCCCCGGTCCCCCGCCCGGGGAACCCACGCCGGTTCCCCCGGCCCCCTCCGGCAAAAAATGCCATCTTGGTTTCAATCCCAGTGGCGCATGCCCAGTACCCTTCGTTGGGTGCGAGTTGCAATCCGCCGCGCGTGGATTCAGCCGGGCATGCGCGCCAAACATCGCAAATGAGGCGGCATTTCTTTTGGAGTCCAGGGGCGCAAGCCCGGCCCGCGGGGGCACGGGGGCGCGCAGCCCCCGGATCATCTGGAGGAGCCTACCAGGCTCGGCGGCGCAGGAGCGCGCCGGCGCCCAGCAACGCCAGGCCGAGCGCGAGCGCGAGCGGCAGCGACACGGCATCGGCCGCGCCGGTGCCCGGCAGGCTCGCGGCGGGGGCGAGCGTGACCGGAACCTGCGCCAGCGGGGTGAGCGAGCCGTCGGCGCCGCTCTCCCGGTAGACGACGATGCAGGCCGGGGTGGCCGCGCTCGCGCTGAATGTGACCTTGCGCTCGTACGGGGCCAGCTTACAGCACTCGTTCTTTGCGCTGTCCTTGACGAGAACGGCGCCGCCGGCATCCAGGATCTGGATGGGGACGACCCCCTCGAATGAGCCGAAGTACTGGCCGCTGACTGTGACCGGGCTGGTAACCAGCTGGTCCGGCGCCGGGCTGGCGATCGTCGTTCCGTCGGCGTTTGTAGGCTGAGGATGGGCAGGCGGGCGCGGCATACGCGCTGGAAGTCGTGAGCGCGAGCAGGCCAACCAGCAGCCCGAGCCAATACGTGCGGTTCATAGGCGACCTCCTGTGTACGTGGGCCATACGGCCCTCCAATCCGCAGCTTCGCCAGTATAGCACGCGCCCGCGCTGGCTGGCTAGCGCGGGCGCGGGGCCACCCTGGGCAGGGCCGTGCAACGTCGGCCCTCACCCCCTACCCCCGCTCCCACGCGGGAGCGGGGGCTTCAGCCAGGCATGCGCACGCCCAAGAGCCCCGGCAGCAATGCCGGGGCTCTTGGGCTACCTCTGGACTGGCGTTAGCGCACCGAGCCGCGCCGCACCAGGTTGACGATCGCCAGCAGGATGACGGCGCCGAAGAACGAGACCACCAGCGCCGACAGGCTAAAGTCGCTGTTGTTGATGTTCGAGCCCGCGAAGCCGAGGGCGTTCGCCAGGAAGCCGCCAAGGAATGCGCCGATAATGCCGACGACGATGTTGAGCAGCGCGCCCTGCTGCGCGTCCGTCCGCATGACGATGCTCGCCAGCCAGCCCACCAGCGCCCCGAACAGCAGCCAGATGATAAAGTTGATCATGGTATCCTCCATCTTCAGATCACGGCGATGCACCGTGGCATCGATTACTGGAGGATAATGCAACTGGCGTGCCACCGCTTCGTTCCGTTCTCACGTTGCTGCGTCTCGGCGCGCTGCACGAGGCAAGAGAGGCACATCGCGCCAACCTGCCAGCCCTCGCGAGAGCAGAGCAGGCGCCGTTCCTATGCAACGCTATGCTTCAACTTTACCGATAGCTTTTCAGGGCGATTCAGCCCTGCCCCTAGCCGTGCGCAGATCAATCGCCGAGCGCTATATCTCCCCGCCGCCCGCTCCCCGCGGGCGCAGCGCCTCGATCACGGCCGCGAAATCGGCGTCGTCGTAGCCGAGGTTGCGCGCCAGCTGGTAGACCTCGCGCGCCGCCGCGACCGTCGGCATGGGCACGCCGTACTCCTCGGCCGCGCGCAGGGCGTAGCTGGCGTCCTTGTGCATCCAGCGCAGCGCGAACTGGGTGTCGCCATAGTCGTGGTGGGCCATGCGGGCGGCCTTGCCTTTGACCAGAGGGCTTCCGGGGGCAGCGTTAATAATAAAGGTGACGACCTGCTCCATGTCGAGTCCCGCACGTTCAGCCAACGCAAGCCCTTCAGCGAGCACTGCCGCCTGGACTCCACCCATGAGATTATTTACCAATTTTATGGTCGCGCCGGCCCCGGTCGGCCCGAAGTGGATGATGCGCTGGCTGATCGCCTCGAGCGCGGGGCGGGCCCGCTCGAGCGCGGCTGCGTCGCCGCCGACCATGAGCTTCAGCTCGCCGGCCGCCGCCGCGTCCTTGCTGCCGGTCACCGGCGCGTCGAGGAACGCCAGGCCGCGCTCCGCCGCCAGCCCGGCCAGCTCGCGCACCCAGGCGAGCGAGAGCGTGCTGCACTCGACCAGCAGCGCGCCCGGCGCTGCTCCTGCCAGCGCGCCGTCGTCGCCGAGCCACACCGCGCGCGAGGCGACGTCGTCGCCGACCATGGCGATCACGACCTCGGCGCCCGCCGCGGCCTCGCGCGGGGTCGCCGCGATACGCGCGCCCTGGGCGGCCAGCGGCTCGGCCTTCGCGCGGGTGCGGTTGTAGACACTCAGCGGGAAGCCGGCCTTGAGCAGGTTCTGGGCCATCCCGCCGCCCATGATCCCGAGTCCCAGCAGGGCCACATTCATCTTCATTCAATGCTCCTTAGGCAAGGTTCCGCTTGGCAGCGATCCGCTTTTCAGTTGGGGAGGTTTGGAGGGGCCTTCGGCCCCTCCAAACCTCCCAGGTGGGGTGTGGGGACGGCTTCGCCGCCCCCACACCCCGGACCGAACTGTAGGCTCGCAAGAACCTTGTCTTAGCGATCCTTCGGCACGATCTCGCGCGGGTCGACGCCGTGCGGCAGGTCTTTCGTCGCAGCCTTGGCCTCGGACGCCAGTCGGATGTGCAGCTCTTTGAGCTGCCGGTCGTCGACCGGCGACGGCGCGCTGGTCATCAGGTCGACCGCCTGCTGGGTCTTGGGGAAGGCCATGACCTCGCGGATGGTGCTCTCGTCGGACAGCAGCATCGCCAGCCGGTCGATGCCGGGCGCGATCCCGCCGTGCGGCGGGGCACCGTACTCGAACGCCTCAAGCATGTGGCCGAACTGGGACTGGGCCGTCTCGCGGCTGATCCCCAGCAGATCGAACAGCTTCTGCTGCACGTCGCGGCGGTGAATACGGATCGAGCCGCCGCCGGCCTCATAGCCGTTCAAGATGATGTCGTAGGCCTTCGCGCGGACCTTGCCGGGGTCGCTGTCCATCAGCGGCAGGTCCTCGTCGTTGGGCGCGGTGAACGGGTGGTGGACGGCGTCCCAGCGCTGCTCGTCGTCGTTCCACTCGACCAGCGGGAAGTCGAGCACCCACGCGAACGACAGCAGGTCGGGGTCGGCCAGCTTGAGCCGCGCCGCAAACTCGCGCCGCAGCTTGTCGAGCACGGCAGCGACGACCCTGGGCGCGTCGGCGACGATCAGCAGCATGTCGTCGTACTGGCCGCCGAGCCGCTCGACGATCGCGGCCATCTCGGCCTCGGTCACCTGCTTGCCGAAGCTCGACCGGACGTTCTCGGTCGCGGCGCCGTGCTGGAGCGAGGCCCACAGCAGGCCCTTGGCGCCGTTCTGCTTGGCCAGCTCGACCACCTCGTCGATCTGTTTGCGCGAGTAGCCGCCGATGCCCGGCACGCGGATGCCCTTGACCTGGCCGCCGCTATCGAGCGCGTTGCGGAACACCGCGAACTGGCTGCTCGCGAGCGCATCGCGGAGGTCGACCAGCTCCAGCCCGTAGCGCAGGTCGGGCTTGTCGGAGCCGTAGCGATCGATCGCCTCGGCGTAGGTCAGCCGCGGGAACGGCGTGACCAGCCGCTTGTGCGGCGTGACCTCGTTCGCGAGCTCGATGAACAGCCGCTCGATCAGCTTCAGGATGTCCTCCTGGTCGACGAAGCTCAGCTCCATGTCGAGCTGGGTGAACTCGGGCTGGCGGTCGGCGCGCAGGTCCTCGTCGCGGAAGCAGCGCGCGATCTGGAAGTAGCGGTCGTAGCCGGCGACCATCAGCAGCTGCTTGAGCTGCTGGGGCGACTGCGGCAGGGCGTAGAACTCGCCGGGGTGCACGCGGCTGGGCACCAGATAGTCGCGCGCGCCCTCGGGCGTCGACTTGATCAGGATCGGCGTCTCGATCTCGATGAACCCCTCACGGTCGAGGAAGTCGCGGATGAACTTGATGAGCCGGTGGCGCAGGATCAGGTTCTTCTGCATCCGCTCGCGGCGCAGGTCGAGGTAGCGGTACTTCAGCCGCAGCATCTCGTCCTCGCCGCCGTCCTTGCTGATATAGATCGGCGGGGTCTTGGAGGGGTTGAGGATCGTGGCGACCCCCGCGCGGACCTCGACCGCGCCGGTCGGCAGATCGGGGTTGATCGCCTCGTCCGGGCGCTTGCCGACCAGGCCGCGCACCTGCAGGACGAACTCGGAGCGGGCCTGGCTCGCCACGGCGTGGGCCTCGGGCGCGGTGGCCGAGTCGAAGACCACCTGCGTGAGCCCGTAGCGGTCACGCAGATCGATGAAGATCAGCGGGCCGTGATCACGGCGGCGGTGGACCCAGCCGGCCAGCACGGTCTCCTGGCCGGCGTGCTCGGGCCGCAGCTCGCCGCACGTGTGGGTACGATACATTGGGTTGGCTCCTCTTGATTAGGATGAACGACGAATGGCGAGCGACGAGCGACGGGCGATCAGCGCCGGCCGCCGGTGCTGCCGCTGCGATCGCCGCTCGTCGTCGAAGGCTATTGAATCGTCGTATTATAGTCTAGCGCCTGGGGGCTGTCCAACTCTTCTTGCGGGGGCTGCGCGCCCCGAGTGGCTTGCGGGGGCTGCGCGCCCCCTGCCCCCGCGGGTGTCTCGCGCCCACAAGCGTGTCCGGGGGGCTGCGCGCCCCCGTGCCCCCACTCGGTTGTGCGGGGGCTGCGCGCCCCCCGTGCCCCTGCGCGTGGCGCACCTTCAGCGTGTGCGGGGGGCTGCGCGCCCCCCGTGCCCCCGCGGGCGGGGGTGGGCCGCCACCCCCGCCGCCCCCCGGCCGGGGCTTGCGCCCCTGGACCCCAAAATAATCCTGTCTCTGTTGCGATGCTTGGCGTGCATGCCTAGCTGAATCCAGGCGGGGCGGAAGACAACATGTCCGATCGGAATGGTGCCAGGCATCCACTGCGCTGGCGCATGATAGAATAGTGCATCCCTGGTTGGCGATAGAGCTATCTTTCAGCGCGATTGGAAAAATCCGTTTTGAGATTCGCGGCGGTTTCGACATTGTCACCTTTAGTAAGATTATCAGTACCTATGTCCTAGGGTAATCAGTATGCCCAAGATCTTCCACGTCAACGAATCAGCGGAAGCACAGGCAGCGGGTTTCCGTAGAGCGAAACAATAGCGTAGCTACCTGAAGGAGCTTCTTAGCGACTATGCGAATCTACTTTGCCCGGCATGGCCAGAGCCAGGCCAATACGCTGCGCGAGATGTCGACGCGCGGGCTCAAGCATCCGCTGACGCAGACCGGTCGCGCGCAGGCTGCCGATCTCGTGCGCAGGCTTGAGGGCCGGTCGATCTCGCAGATCTATTCGAGCCCGGTGCTGCGCGCGATCGAAACGACCGTCATCGTCGCGAATCAGCTCGGCGTCGACTATGAGGTAGCCGAGGCGCTGCGCGAGTATGACGTGGGCAACCTGGAGGGCCGCGCGGACGAGCAGGCCTGGCAGATCTGGCAGGAGCTCTTCGACGACTGGGCGATCCATCGGCGCTGGGACCGACGGATCGAGGGCGGCGAGACGTTCCACGAGGTCCAAAACCGCTTTGTTCCCTTTGTCGACGATCTTATCCAGAAGCATGGGCACGCGGACGCGAATCTGCTGTGCGTCGCGCACGGCGGGCTGTACTGGATGATGCTGCCGGTGGTGCTGAAGAACGTCGACACGGCGTTTATCGACGAGCACCGGGGCTTCGACTACACGGCGCTCGTCGTCGCGGAGCTGCGGCCGGAAGGACTGCTCTGCGTCGAGTGGAATGGGGAGGCGCTATGAGCGAGCAGCGGGCGGCGCCGCAGATCGAGACGCTCCCGCGACGGCTCTTCTTCAGCTCGCTGCCAACCGGCGACCAGGAGTTCTCGTGCTTCATTCGCCTGCAGGGCGGGCAGGCGAGCGACATCTCCATGGCGGGGATCACGTGGAGCATCGCCGAGCGCGGCGCCGGCCGCGCGCGCCTCGCCGCCACGCGCGCGATCAGCGCCGAAGAGGCCGCCGCCGGCCGCGCGTTCGTCTCGGCGGTCCTGCCGCCAGGGTGGCACGATAGCCTCTTGCGCGTAGAGCTCCAGACAAATCGCCAGGTCTACGCCGATCAGTGGCCGATCGAGCGATACCGGCAGGCGCGGGCGTTTCAGCTGCCCCTGGCCGGGCAGATCCTCGTGCTGGTCGGCCACCGCGTCGGCGAGACCCACCGCGCGGCGTGGCAGATTCCCTCGCAGCAGTTCGCGTGGGATCTGCTGCCGCTCGATCCGAATGGGCTGCGGCTGCTGACGGGCGCGCTCGCCGATCCGCTGCTCGCGCAGGACTTCGTCGGCTTCGGGCAGGCCGTTCTATCGCCGGCCGCCGGCCGCGTCGCGCGCGTCGCCGACGGCTACCCCGATGGCGCGCACGTCGGCGCCTACCCCGACGACCTGCGCTACTACCTGGAGGATTTGCGGCGCGCGGCGGGCAACCACGTCGTCGTCGACCATGGCGACGGGGTCTACTCCTGCCTCAGCCACCTCCAGAGCGGCTCGATCGGCGTGCGCGAGCAGCAGGTCGTCGAGGCCGGCCATGTGCTCGGCGCGCTAGGCAGCTCCGGCTTCAGCTCGGGGCCGCACCTGCACCTCCACTTTATGGACGGCCCCGACATGCTCACGGCGGCCGCGCTGCCGATCGCGCTCGAGGCCGAGGGAAGCACCTTTGCCCCACAGGCCGGCCAGATTATTGGCAGGTAGTACCGTGGCCACGACACGGACAAGCGCTTCCACACGCGTCACGCCGACGCGCTGTTCTCCTGCTCGAACTCGTACTCGAGCGTGTAGGGGACGTTCGGGTAATCCTCCTGGCCGGCGATGTAGCTGCCCTGCCCGCTCAGGCCGGCCAGATCGTCCGTGCCCGAGCCCGGCACGACGGACCATGTCACGCGCGTGGTGCCGTCCGCGAACGTCCCGCTCGACTGGAGCACAAAGCTGCCGCTGCGCCCGCCCACGCTCCCGGTCACGTGGTGCAGGCCGACGAAGCTCGCGTAGGTGTCGTCGCTGTAGGCCACTAGCTGCTGGCAGAGCGCCTCGCCTTCGATCCCGCCGGCGAACGTCTGCGTTACGATCGAGTGCGTTACCTTGGCGCCCGGAACCTCATTCCACGGCCTGCCGTCCCAGGTCTTCTCGTCCCAGCTCATGACCATATATGTGCCGGTTGCCTGCCTGCTCATGGGATCTCCTTTTCTACTCTCGGCTTTGCTCTGGCGCGCCGATTCCTTCACTGGAATTATAGCACATATGTGTTGATCTATATTGGAAAAATGCGACAGGCGAGTTGGGGCGGCTTGCGAGCCGCCCTTACAGTGGGGCATTGCGCCCGCGGCCCCTCCCCCGGGGGAATCCACGCCGGTTCCCCCGGCCCCCCTCCGGCAAATGATGCCGTACCAAACCAATTGCATTGCTTGTGGCACATGCCTATTGTATTGCTTGTGGCATATGCCTATTGGGGTCCAGGGCGAAGCTCCGGCCGGGGCCGCCCACCCCTGCTGCCAAAAAGATAGCCCCCGCTCCTGTTGTGGGAGCGGGGGCAGGGGGTGAGGGAAAATCGTGAGGGCTACGATCGCGCCAGCGTGATCACCGCAGGCACGCGGTTGAACATCCAGAACCCGATGACAATCCCGATGATCGAGACGTGCAGCGCCCACGCGACTGTCAGCCAGATCGCGCTGAGCCACCAGCCGATCAGCACGAAGTACAGCGCGCGCACCAGGAACGGCCGCTGCCGCACGTCCACGTGGACCAGCCGGCCCGACGGCGTCAGCACGACGTTGCTGTGCGAGGGCTTGAGCGTCACGGCCTGCGGCATGCGGTTGAGCATGTACAGGCCGAGCGGCAGCCCGATAATCGTGATGCACAGGAGCCAGGCGACCACGGCCCAGATCGCGCTGAACCACCAGCCGATCAGCACGAAGTACAGCGCGCGGATCAGCAGCCCCGGCCCGTCGCTGCGCTGAATGACAACTGACTGTGTTTGCATCTCGGTCCTCTTCGCGGCCGGCGGGCTAGTCACTCTGCCTCATTGGGTTCGCCGTGCCTTCGTACAATGATACGTCGCGGCGCGCGGAAAGTTGCGGGCTTGGGGCTTGGGACTTGGGGCTTGGGGCTTGGGGTTTGGGGCGTAGGAGAGACAAGGAGACAAGGAGACAAGGAGACAAGGGGACAAGGAGACAAGGCAGTTTGGTCCTTGGTCCTCGGTCCTTGGTCCTTGGTCTTTGGTCCTCGGTCCTTGGTCCTCGGTCTCCCGTCTCCGGCGCCTCACCGCCGCCTGCCGAGCCGGGCCAGCACTCGCTCGGCGGCTGCGCGCAGCCGGCCCTCCTGGTCGCCGCGCAGCGGGCGCCCGCTGTAGCGCGCCTGCTCGACCAGGTCGACGACCTCGTCGAGCGCGGCGCCGGCGTCGCCTGCGCGCGGCTGCAGCAGCCGGCCGTACTCGTGCAGCGTCGCGCCCGCAGGCCAGGCGATGCCCGCGCGCTTGCCGGCGCGCTCCAGGCGCTGCTGCACCCATGTCACGAGCGCGCCGGCCGGCCGCGGCCGGCCCAGCCGGATGCCAACATAGCTCAGCAGCGCGACGATCGCTAGGACCGCCGCCCAGATCAGCGGCCCGGTCAGCCGCGAGGGCTGCTCGGCCGGCGCGGTCGCCAGTATCGGCGGCGCGGCCTCGGGGATGTTGCGCGCCGGCAGCGCGCGGACCGGCGTCGGCTCGAACGGCAGCCAGCGGCCGTCGATATACAGCTCCGGCCAGGCGTGCGCGTCGGACTGATGGATGAGGTAGGCGCCGGCGGCCTGGTCGTACGCCCCGGTCGCGTAGCCGATCGCCACGCGCGCGGGGATGCCCAGCGTGCGCGCCATCACCGCCATCGCCGAGGCGTAGTAGGTGCAGTAGCCCTGCCGCATGTCGAACAGGAACTGCTCGACCGCGTCGCCGCCGCCGGGGATCGGCCGAACCTCGTAGGAGTACGGCAGCGCGCGCAGGTAGGTCTCGAGCGCCAGCGCCTGGTCGTAGGGCTTCGCGCTCGCGCCCACGACCACGCGCGCCAGGTCGCTGACGCGCGGCGAGTAGCTTCTGGGCAGGCCGAGGTAGCCCTGCAGGTCGGGCGGCGGGCCGTCTGGCGCGGGCGGGGAGGCCAGCTCCTGCGGGCGCGAGAAGACGCGGTAGCTCTGCTGCTGGCTCTGCGCCGTCGGCTGGGTGAGCGCCGCCAGCGCGCCGTCGGGCAGCCGCTCCGCGCGCACGCCGATGTCGATCGCGAGCACATCCGGCAGACCGACCACGATCGCGCGGTCGCGGCGCAGGTCCTCGATCTGCTGGACGATCGCGCCGGGCAGGCTGTCGGCCGCGGGCGCGGATGATGGAAACTCGCCGACGCGCGCGTTGGTGGACCACTGGCGGCCGTTGTAGAGGTTGAAGACGCGCGCGCGCCAGTAGCGCGGCCAGGGCGAGGGCGCGAGCGGCGCGGCGAGGCGGACGCGCATGACCACCTCGCTCGGCGGCGGCTGCTCGAGCGACTGGCCAAGCTCGAGCCAGGGCAGCGTCGAGAGTCCGACGTCGACCTTCGGCACGGTCCGGGGCCGCGGGATGTTTCGCTCCAGCACGGCGATGCCCGACGGCAGCTCGACATCGCGCCAGAGCAGGTCTGCCAGCGGGTTGCTGATCGAGGTCGGCAGCAGCGCGGCGATCGACATCAGCGCGACCACCAGCCCGGCGGCCCAGCTCAGGATGTCGAGCCTCAGCTCGTCGGAGTAGTCGGCGCCGCTGCGCTCCCAGGCCAGCTGGCGCCGCGCGACGCCGGCGGCCACGGTGAGCAGCAGCAGCAGCGCCAGCCCGATGATCAGGGTCGCGCCCGACCCGGCGTTGAGGATCGCCGTGAGCGCGATCGCCCCGAGCAGTGGCAGGCTCCAGCCGAACAGGTTGCGTCGTCGCGCCAGCGCCCAGCCGAGCGCGAGCGCGCCGAGCCAGCTGGTCGCGACGCCGGCGGCGGACACCAGCAGCAGCGCGCCGCGCTCGCCGGCGTTGGGCGCAGCTTGCAGCGCCAGCCAGAAGCGTGGCAGCGAGACGGCGAGGTACCCCCAGCTCCGGCCCTCGGGCAGCGCGCCCCAGCCGGCCGCGCGCCGCAGCACGGCCTCGGCCCAGCCGAGCAGTGCCGCGAGATCCTGCGCGACCAGCCCGAACGGCGGGAGGGCGCGGCCGGCCGCCACCAGCAGCAGCGCGCCGACGCCCAGCACGATCGCCAGCTGAAGGAGCAGCCGGAGCGCGAAGAGCGCCAGGCGCAGCCCGCGGCGCGGGGATGGCGGACGGTCGCCGGCCGACGGCTCGCGCCCGAACCAGAGCCCGAGCGGTAGGCCGAGCAGCCCGGCCCAGCTGAAGATGCCGACCGGCAGCTCCATCTTGCTGTCCGACGCGGCGATCGCCGGGCAGAGCGCCGCGGCCAGCGCGGGCACGAACAGCAGCCAGCCGATGCGCGGGCGAAAGCGCCGGGCCAGGATCTCTAGGAGCGTCAACATGGCCCTAAGTATAGCGCCGCCGCGCCGGGGGAGTCAATTCGTTCGTTTCTTTCGGGGTGCCGCGCCCCCGGCCCCCCGCCGGCAAATGATGCCGTCTCCATTTCAATGCGCGTGGCACATGCCTCGTACCATTCCGAGCACGGCCTGTGCACATCCCGCCCCGCCTGGATTCAGCCAGGCATGTGCGTCAAGCATTTGTATAGAGGCTGCTATTTTGGAGGCCAGGGGCGCGCAGCCCTCCGTCCAAGGCGCGCCGCAGGCAGCGCTAGAGGCGCGCCGGCGCCCCCAGGATCGTCGGCTGCGCCAGCGCGTCGGGCAGCGTCTGGCCGAGCTGGAACAGGTAGGTCGGCACGCGCAGCTCGGCCAGGCGCGCCTGGATCGCCAGCGTGTCGCGCCAGCCGCCGAACGAGCGCGGCTCAAGCAGGATGACCACCGCGCGCACACCGCGGTAGAGCAGGTGCTGCAGGCTGACCACCCAGCGCTCGTCGAGCGACGGCGTGACGATCACGAGCGTGCAGTTGCGCCCGAAGCGGGTGCTCTCGGCCGCCAGCACCTCGGCCAGCGGCTGGGCGCCGTGGGCGCGCAGCACCGCCAGCGCCTCAAGGATCTTGAACAGCTGGCGCGACTCGCGCTCGGCCGGGATGACCTCGCGGTGCTGGCCCCACGAGATCAGCCCGACGCTGCGGTTGCGCTCCAGCAGGTGCCGCGCGATCGACGCGGCCGCCAGCACGCCGTACTCCTCGGTCGACTCGGCGATCCGCACGTCGCGCAGGCCCTGGTCGCGGCGCGGCGCCTGCTCGGCGGCGACCTGCTGCTGCACGCGCTCCTGCATGTCGAGCACGAGGTAGATCTCGGCGGTTGGGTCGAGCTCGAACTCCTTGACCATCAGCTGGCCGGTGCGCGCGGTGCTGCGCCAGTGGATGCGGTTGAAGCTGTCGCCCGGCTGGTAGTCGCGGATCGTCGAGACGTTCGGCGTGACGTGGTAGGTCCGGCTCTTGACATCCTGTCCGCCGGGCAGCTCGGCACTCGGCAGCGAGAAGCTCGGCAGCGGCGCCGTTTGCGGGTAGACTAGCACCTCGCTGGTGCCCTCGACCGTGCGCTCCAGCCGGAAGATCCCGAACGGGTCGCCGCTGATCAGCGTGGCCGGGCCGAGCGTGTACTTGCCGCGCATGGTGCAGGGGGTGCGGGCGACCCAGCGCCGGCGCTCGTTGGCCGGCAGGTAGGTCACGAAGCCGCTGCCGTGCTGGGGCATGTTCGAGTGGTCCTGCAGCTCGACCCACAGCTTGGGGATCGGCCAGACGTTGCGGATGGTGATGCGCTCGCGGGCCTGCTCGCCCACCTGCGTGCGGTGGGTGAAGGTCTCGCGCTGCACGCTCAGCCCGCGCAGGTTCAGCCAGGCCCAGATGTACGAGAGCGCCAGCAGCGCCAGCAGCAGGTAGAACAGGTGAAAGAACAGCCGGATGCCGGTGCCCTGCGCAGCCAGGAAGCTCAGGCCCGAGAGCGCCAGGATGCCAAGTGGTCGCCACATATGTTTGGTCTCTTTCGTCGGTTGATGGGCGTATCGTACCACATTTGGGCGGGCCGGCGCAAAGACTCCGGGCGTGACCCTCGCCCCCAGCCCCTGCGGGGCTCTTTCATTTATGGCGCTGTGGCACGCCGGAGCACCCCACCCCCTGACCCCCGCCCGTGGAAGGGGCGGGGGTGAGCACTGGTTGGTGTCGGCGTTTCGGCGAAGTCGAAACGCCGACACCAACCAAGAATCCCCCCTCTCCCTCGGGGAGAGGGGGGTAGGGGGTGAGGGAGCAGGGGTCGAGATAAGCTAAGCTACTTGAGCCATAACACCTGGTAGGGCGCGACGTCGACGGCGAGCCCGCCCGGCCCGGCCTGGTAGCTCGCGCCGCCCACCAAGTCGGTCAGGGCCGCGCCGGCCGGCAGCCGCAGCGCCTGGGGCTGGCCCGAGACGCTGTGGACGCACAGGATCTGCTCGCGCCCTTCGGGCGAGCTGCGGCTGAAGACGAACAGGCCGTCGCCGGCGTCGATCACCCGCTGCGCGCCGCTCGGGTGGAACGCGCGCTCGCCGCGCCGGATCGCGATCAGTCGGGCGATCCGGTCGAGCACAATGTGCTCGTGGGCCTGCGGGTTCGCCAAGCGGCGCTCCAGCTCGGCGCGGTCCCACTTCTCGCGGTTGATCGAGCGCGCCCGCCCACTCTGCGCGACGCCGGCGTGGTGGTTGTGCGAGCCGAACAAGCTGTGCACGTAGATGCCGGGCACGCCCTGCAGCGCCAGCATGATCGCGTTGGCCGCGACGAAGCGGTCGACCTGGCGCGCGTGGCTCTCCGAGGCGTCGTGCGGGTCGGACAGCGCGTCGAACAGGGTGATGTTCAGCTCGTACGGGCTCTGCGTGCCGTCGGGGTTGGCCTTGTACGAGACCATCCCGCCGTTCGTCGCCGTGCGCGCCACCAGCTCGGCCACCTCGTCGGCGCTGAGGATGCCGCTGGCCGGCACGACGCCGATGCCGTCGTGCGAGGCCAGGAAGTTGAAGAAGGTCGTGCTGGCCGAGGGCGGCGCCAGCTCGGACGCCCAGGCCGCCAGGTGGCGCGCGCTGCCGCGGTAGAACGCGTTCAGCACCAGCGGCGCGAGCGGGAACTGGTAGACCAGCTGGGCCTCGTTCGTGCCGTCGCCGAAGTAGCTGATGTTGTCGGCGTGCGGCACGTTCGTCTCGGTGATCAGCAGGACGCCCGGCGCCACGGCGTCCAGCGCAGCGCGGAACAGCTGGACCACCCGGTGGGCCTGCGGCAGGTGGATGCAGCGGGTGCCGATCTCTTTCCAGAGGTAGCCGATCGCGTCGAGGCGAATGAGCTGCGCGCCGCGCGCGACGTACAGCAGCAGCACGTCCACGATCTCCAGCAGCAGCTCGGGGCTGGCGTAGTTCAGGTCGATCTGGTCGGCGCTGAAGGTCGTCCAGACGTAGCGCGTGCCGGCGGGCGTCTGGAACGGCGTGAGCAGCGGGCTGGTGCGCGGCCGCGTGACCAGCGACAGGTCGGTGGCCGGGTCGATCACGATGAAGCGCGACTCGGCGCCCGCATCGCCGCGCAGGAACGCCTGGAACCAGTCGCTCTGGGCCGAGATGTGGTTGATCACCGCGTCGAACATCAGCCGGTAGCCGGCGCGCAGCGGCTCGAGGTCGGCCCACTCGCCGAGCAGCGGGTCGACCGCGGCGTAGTCGATCACCGAGAAGCCGTCGTCTGACGTGTACGGGTAGAACGGCAGGATGTGCACCCCGCCGACGACGCCGCGCAGCGTGGCGCCCATGACGTCGGCGAGCGTCTGGAGCGGCTGGCGGCCGGGCTCGCGGAACTGGTCGCCGTAGGTGATCAGGATGACATCGCGCTCGGTCAGGCGGTCTGCCGGCGCGGAGCCAAGCTCGGGGTGTTCCCGCCGGAACGCCTGCAGGGTGGCGAGCAGCCGCTGCGCGACCGGCGCGGCCCGCTCGCCGCCGTACAGGAAGGCCAGGTGGTCGCGGATACGTGATCTGGCATCGCCTTCGGACATCGTATCTCCTTTCGCGCGCATCCTGAATCCATCAAGGGTCCTCACCCCCTGCCCCCTCTCCCGCCCGGGAGAGGGGGGGATTATTGGCTCGGCACGGGGTTTCGGCGGAGCCGAAACCCCGTGCCGAGCTACCGTTTCCCCCGCCCCTGGCAGGGGCGGGGGCAGGGGGTGGGGTGATCCGGCGTACGGTGACGCCATATACAAGAAAACCTACCCCCGAAAGACCCCTGCCGCCGCTCCCATCGCGACGGGAGCGGGGGAGTTCCCGGCAGGTAGAGTGGTTTCGGCTCCGCCGAAACCACTCTACCTGCCACTTTAGCCCCCGCCCCTAGGGCTTGGCCAGCGGCGGCAGCCCGCGCCGGCGACGGTACTCCGGGATGGTCGCCATCGGCGGGCGCTCGTGGTCGCGGATCTCGCGCACCTCCAGGTGGAAGCCCTCGTCCTCGGCGTAGCGGATCAGCTTCATGTTCTGGTTGACCGGCTCGAGCAGGTGCACGCGCTGGCGCTGCTCCAGGCGGCGGAGGACGACCTGCGCGATCGCGTAGGACATCTTGGAGAGCGGCATCAGCTCCTGGTTGCGGTGGATGCGCTGCTGCAGGTCGACCTGCGCCAGCGCGCCGAGGCCGAGGCGCTCAAGCAGGTCGATCAGCAGGCCGGTCTCCACGCCATAGCCGGTGAAGAACGGCGCCTGCTCGATCGCCTCGCGCCGCGCGACGTACTCGCCGGCCAGCGGCTGGACCATGCCGGACAGCTCGGGGTAGAACAGGTTGAGCAGCGGCCGCGCCATCAGCTCGGTCACGCGGCCGCCGCCGGTCGAGGCCAGCTCCTGGCCCTGCTGGATGGGCCGGCGGTAGAAGCCTTTGCAGTAGGCCAGCCGCGGCTCGCGCAGCATCGGCCCGATCAGGCCGTAGACGAAGCGTGGGTGGAAGTTGCGAATATCCGTATCCACCCAGGCCACCAGGTCGCCGCTCACGGCGTACAGGCTCTTCCAGAGCGCCTCGCCCTTGCCCGTGAACGAGCCGTACTGCGGCAGGATCTGCTGGTGGATGTAGACCGGGATGCCGTACGACTGGCCGATCTCGCGGGTGCGGTCGTCCGAGCCGCTGTCGATCAGCACGATCTCGTCCAGCAGCGGCGTCTCCTCCATCAGCGTCCGCTGGGTCATCGCGATGATCTCGCCGATCGTCTCCTCCTCGTTGAGCGCCGGCAGCGCCAGGCTGATCTTCAGGCCCTGCTGCTGCTTGAGCGCGACCAGCCGGCGCAGGTCCTCGAACTCGGCGCTGCTGAAGGTGTTCTCGGCGAACCAGCGGTCGACCGTGGCCGAGAGGTCGCGCTGCTGCTGCCAGATCTGCTGGGCCTGCTCCTCGGAGCGGACCATGCGGTGGCGCACCAGCACGACCGTGGCGGGCGCCAGGCGCAGGATCTGCTCGGCCAGCGGGCCGGCGGGCGCCTCCGGGTCGTTCTGGCGGCCGGTCACGCCCAGGACGATCAACTGGTGGTCGGACGCCTCGGCCAGGATGGCCTGCTGGGCGGGAATGGCGCGCTCGAGCCAGCGGCTGACGCGCGGCATGGCGCGCAGCGACTGCAGGCTCTCGCGGGCGACCAGGTTGTCGGGCTGGCGCGGGTTGCTGGCGTACAGCACGGTGATCGCGGCGTCGTTGCGCTCGGCCAGCGCCAGCGCCATGTCGCAGGCCAGCCGGGTGTGCGGCCCGCCGCGCACGGGCAGCAGCACGCGCTTCCAGGGCTGGTCGTCGTGCAGCCGCGCCACCGCGACGTCGCAGGGCGGCTGGCGCAGCAGGTCGTCGATCGGCGGGCCGAACAGGCGCTCGGCCGAGGAGCGGTCGGCCCGCCAGCCCAGCAGCACCATGCTCGCGCCGTGCTCCTCGATCGCGGTGCGGATGCCGTCGGCCAGCGAGTAGGCGACGTTGACGATCGGGCGGACCGGCACGCTGTCGCCGCCGTCGAAGGCCGCGAGCGTGTCCAGCTCGGCGCGGATGCGCCGGGCCTCGAGCATGCCGTCGCTGAGCGGCTGGTCCGGCGGGATGACGGCCACCCGCAGGACGGCCACGCGCCCGCTCTGGTGCCGCGCGATCGCCACTGCCAGCGGCAGCAGCCGCTCGGCCTCCTCGACGTCGAGGACCGGTAGCATCACAAGGTGGTCGTTGGCCGCGGGGCGCTCCTCGCCCTCGCGGCTGTATGGTTGAGTCATAGCGGTTCCTCTCTTGATTGTAGGCTAGTTTGCGTTAGGTAAGGTTCTGTCGAACCTTACGGTTCGGGTGGGCGACTTCGCCGCCCCACCCGCACTTGGCTCACTAAGGTAGGTGCCCGCTGGTGCCCCTCCCCCTGCCCCCTCCCCGCGCCCCGGGGAGGGGCTTTCTGGATGGCGGTGGGGTGCGCCGCGCGGCGCACCCCACCGCCACCACCCTAACCCCGCTCCCCCGTGGGGGAGCGGGGGCAGGGGTGAGGGGGATGCCGTCCTCCGTCGTCGGTCGCTCGTCGGGCCCGGGACGCAATTGCGCCAGCCTGCGCTGCGCACAGCGCTCCTCACGCTTCCAGCAGCGGCACGATCGCGCGCTGGTAGATCGCCTCCCAGGTGTACTCGAGCCGCACGCGCCGGCGGAACGCGGCGCGCCGGTCGTCGCGCAGCGCGGCGGCGATCCGCGCGGCCACCTCGCCCGGCGCAGCGTCGGGGTCGAAGCGCAGCGCCGCGTCGCCGGCCGACTCGCGAAACGGCGCGATGTCGCTGCAGAAGATCGGGATGCCGGCCAGCCCGGCCTCGATCAGCGGGATGCCGAACCCCTCCGCGCGGCTGGGCATGAGCAGCCCGTCGGCGAGCTTGAACAGGTCGGCCAGCAGCGCGTCGGCGACCGGCCGCGGGCGCCCGTCCTCGTCGACGAAGACCTCGTAGAGGAACACGACCGCGTCGTCGGCCTCGCTGGCGTGGCACACCTGCTTGAGCCGGGCCAGGTAGGCCGCGTTCGACGGGTTGTGCGGCCCCGGCGGCCCGCTGACGACCAGGCGCGGGCGCAGCCCCAGCCGGCGCAGCCCGCCGACGATCGCGATCGCCTGCTCGATGTTCTTGCGCCGGGTGATCCGCGCCGGCAGCAGCAGCAGCGGGTCGGCCGCCAGCAGGTCCAGCCGCGCGACCAGCGCGACCGTCTCGGGCTCGAGCTTCAGGAACGCCGCCAGGTCGACCCCCGGCGTGACGACCGCGACCTGCTCGGGCGGCAGCCCCAGCAGCCCGGCCAGCATGGAGCGGCGATCCTCGGAGACCACCACGTAGCGCACGCCCGGCCAGGCCGTGCGCAGCAGGCTCCAGGGGTAGGCGTCGTGCAGATCGGCGGCGTAGAGCGGGTCGAGCCAGGCAAAGTCGTGGCACCATGCCAGCAGGCGCGGGGCGCGGCCGGAGGCGTGCAGCCGCAGCAGCGCGGCGGTGAAGGCCAGGTTCTTATGCAGCGACAGGACATTGTGGACGATCGCGACGTCGGCATCGGCGAGCGCGGCGGCCAGCTGCTCGGCGATGCGCGCGGTCAGCGCCTCGAAGGACGGCCCGGCGTGGCCGGCGGCCAGCTCGCGCGCGACCTGCTCGACCTCGGCGCCGCGCGAGTCTAGGTCGGGGTCGGCGATGACCTCGACGCCGGGGATTGGTGCGGCGCGCCCGGCGACGATCCGCACCCGGTGGCCGTCGGCGGCCAGAACGCGCGCGTGGGCCGCCATCGTCGCCTCGACCCCGCCGACCGTCGGCGGGCCGGCGTAGTGCAGGATGGCAACCGAGCGCTGAGCGCTGAATGTTGAACGCTGACTGCTGACTGCTGAGCGCTGTTCACTTGCAGGGATCGCGCTGCCGTTCTGCTTCATCGTTCTTCGTTCATCGTTCATCGTTCAGATCTCTCCGCGCGACATACGGATCGCCAGGTCGATGAAGCAGGCCGCCGACCAGCCGAACATCGGCGCGGCCTTGGGCGGCGGCGCGCCGGTGGCCGGGTGGTAATACTCGTAGATGTCGTTCTGGCCCATCACGAGCCGCAGCGTGCGCTCGGCCAGGTCGTGCGCGAGGGCGGTGCTGCCGACGCGCGCGAGCGCCTCGACGAAGATGTAGTTGATGTTAATCCAGACCGGGCCGCGCCACATCTGCTGCGGGTCGTACTTTGGGTCGCAGGCGGCCACCGTCGGCAGCGGGTACGGCGTCCAGAACTCCTTCGGGCTCTGCAGGTGCGCGACCAGCCGCTCGCTGATCTCGCGCGGCATGCGGCCGGTCCAGAGCGGGTACAGGTTGAACGGCGTCAGCACGCGGATCGGGCGGTGGTCCTTCTGGCTCCAGAACAGGCCGGCCGCCGCGTCGTAGAAGTGCTCGACCATGCGATCGGCCAGCGTGTCGGACTTCTTGCGCCACATCGCGGCCTCGTGCGCGCGCCCGAGAATGCGCGCCATCTTGGCCATCGCGTCCATCTGGATGCACAGGTAGGTGTTCAGGTCAACCGCCTCGACCGGCACGCCCTCGTCCCACAGCGGGCTGTCGTCGAGGCCGGACGAGAACGGGTGCGAGTACTGCACGATCCCGTCGGAGTCGTCGTCGTTCAGGCCAAACCACCAGGAGTTCCAGCGCACCAGCGGCTCGTAGATCTCGCGCAGCATCTGCTCGTCGCCGGTCTGGTCGTAGACGTGCATTGCGACCCAGCCGATAATCGGCGGCTTGGTCACGGCGGCGGCGACCGGCATCTCGAGCTGGGTGATCGTGCCCTCGTCGTAGACGGCGTCGGGGATCATGCCGTCGGGCAGCTGGTGGTCGAGCATGAACTGGATCTGGTCGTGCGCCAGCGCCTTGTCGGTGTAGCGAAACGCCAGCGCGTGGAAGTAGTTATCCCACTGCCACGCGCCGACGTAGTGGGCCTTGCTCGGCGCGACGCTCTCGCGGCGGAAGTAGCCCTGCGGCGAGAGGATGTTGTTGCCCATCACCCACCAGGCGTAGTAGTACTGCGCGCGGTACGGCTCGTCGACCGTCGGCACGGCGGCGAACCAGCGCTCCCAGCGCTCCTCGGCCGCGCGCAGTACGCCGCGGGCCGGCACGACCGCGCGGTCGAGGTCGAGCCCGCCCTGGACGTGCAGCGTGATCGCCGCGTCGGCGTCGCCCTCGACCACCAGCGCCACGTCGTAGCCGCTGCCGTTGTGGTCGACGCGGTTGAGCAGCACGGTGCCGTTGGTCGAGTAGGCGCAGTTGCGCACCGACTTGAACTCGCCGCCGCGCGCGTCGGGGCGGGCCAGGTCGGGCACGACGGTGAAGCTGATGCCGCAGGCGATCTCGGGCGGCAGGCCGAAGCTGAGCGTGCGGCGATCCTGGAACACCAGCACGAACTGGCCGAGCGGCGTCTGGAAGACCAGCGCGTGCGGGTAGGTGGTCAGCTCGAACGGCACCGCGCGGCCGTCGGCGTCGACCAGGCGCAGGTTGTGGATGAACGGCGGCCGGCTGCGATAGGTCGAGAGCCCCGGCGTGAGCGAGGTCAGCCGCTCGGCCAGCTTGACGTGCAGCGCGTGCGCCGCCCGGCGGTCGCGGTAGACCAGCAGGCGCGAGCCGCGGTCGCTGAACGGGATCTGGTCGACCTGAATGCGATTCTCCAGGGCAAGCAGGTAGGGCGACGAAGGGGTGTACAACGCAGTACCTCCTCGGCGGCTATCCGGCGGCGAGCCCGCTGCCACTGTACCGTGCCGCGGGCGAGGAGTCAAGCTTGCTTTTTTTCGCGTGCAGGTGGCTGTGCTGTCTCAAAGCTGTCTGAGAAGGAACCACCAAGGCACCAAGCCACCAAGAATCACGCTACAATCGTCGTCGGCGATCCATCTCGGGGTACTTCAGGGCTTGGTGTCTTCGTGGCTTGGTGGTAAATGAGCGTTATAGACGCCTCTCAGCTCACCAGGTTCGGGTTGACCACGTACTGCCACCAGTTATTGCTGACCCCGAACGTCTCGCCGGCGACGTGCGGCAGGTGCCGGAACCACCACAGGTGGTGGGCGCGCATGTCGCCGCCGCCCCACTCGGCGCAGTCGACCATGCGGCCGCGGCCGGGCAGCTCGGGGAAGCTGTACCAGTCGTCGCAGTGGCTCACGACGGGCCGGCGGTTGCCCCAGTCGTAGTCGCGCTCGCTGTTGGGCGCGAAGTGGACGTTGCCGCACTGCGAGCGGCCGGGGGCGACCTTGTCGTAGCGGGTGAACAGATCCCACAGGTTCTGCTGGGGCGGGTGGCCGCGGAACACGTGGCTCATGATCGACTCGGTGCGGTGGCCGAAGTTCTCGAGCATGCAGTCGACGCCGCGCTCGTAGTTGAAGCCCATCATGACGAAGCGGCCGGCGCAGCGCTCGGTGTTCGGCACCGGCGGCGAATTGCACCAGAACGCCCCGCGCCCGACCATGGTCGACTCGTAGTCGCCGGCGTAGGGGAAGGTCAGGAACCAGACCTCGTCGAACTCGCCGCGCTCGTAGCGGCCGATCAGGTCGAAGGCGGCTATCTGGGACTCGTAGTCGATCCGGTCCGGCTCGTGCATCTGTCGGGCGCGCCACGAGCGGACGTAGCTCTCGCCGGTGTAGCGGAAGCCGTCGAGCTTGAGCGGGAACCAGTCGGCGTCGATCCGCGCGACGATCTGGTACTGCAGGTAGCCGTAGCTGCAGTCGGCCAGGTCGGCGGCGTACTGGCGCGCGAGCCGGTCGGGGTCGTTCCAGCCGAAGATCTCGGTCAGCCGGCGGCCGCCTTCGGACGCGACCGGCGGGTTGTGGACGATGATCAGGACGCGCGCGCGGGCCGGCTCGCCGGACCACAGCGGCGCGCGCGGGCCGGCCGCTGTCTCGCCAAGGATCTGCCGCCCGGCGCGGAGCAGTCGGTCGAGCATGGTGTCCTCTCAAGGTACGCTGTCGCCTGGCTCCATTCTATCACCCGGCGCAATACACTTTTTTCCTCACCCCTGCCCCGGGAGTGGGTGATCGAGCGCATCAGCGCGCCGTGACGGGGCGCTGATCCTTCTCGTAGCACGCGGCGGCCCAGCAGTCGAGCCGACGATGGACGATAGGATCGCTACAGTCGCCTATGGTCAATGGTCTGTCGTCAATATCGGCGCGGGCGGATCGTCCCACGCGAGGCGAAGCTCGACGCCCAGGTGATCGGAGAGGTAGCCTGCGCGCCGGCCGGCCAGCGGCACCCGCTCGCCGAAGCAGAGGTCGCCGCGCACCTGGAGCCCGGGCAGCTTCGGCGCGCGCACGAGCGCGAAGTCGATCGGCAGAGCGTAGCGCGCCGGCACGCCGGGCATCGTGCGGTAGGTCGGGCGGGTGTCGCCGGCCAACGGGTCGAACATGCCGCTGGCAGCCAGGAACTCGTCGTACAGCCAGCTCCCGCGCGGGATGTTGAAGTCGCCGGCCGCGATCACCAGCGCCTCGGGCGGCTGGGTCGCCACGATCTCGGCCAGCTCGCGCAGCTGCGCGAGCTCCCCGCGGGCGTAGCGATTCTCGGCGCGCCAGTCGCCGCTGTAGTTCGCGTTCAGATGCGTGTTCAGCACGACGATCGGCGTGCCCGCGGCGGTCAGCCTGGTCGCCAGCACGCCCTTGTGCAGCATCCAGTCCATAATGCTGGGCGGGTGCGCGATCTCCCTGTCGCGGTAGAGCGTGAACTGCGCCTGCTCGATCGGCAGCCGCGCCAGCGTCAGCAGGCCGCCCTTCGGCGCGTGCACGAACGGCTCGAACGCCTGCGCCGGGTAGCTTGAGCAGGCGTTGATTAGCAGCTGCCGGTAGCGCTGCGCTTGGACCTCCTGGAGCGCGACGACTGTGAGGTCGCGCCTGTTCAGCTCCCCCGCGAGCGCGCGCAGCCGCAGCCGCGTCGTCCCGGTCGGCGTACCAAAGCAGTTGAGCGTCAACAGCGAGAAATTCGGCATTGAAGTAGCCGGTAGTCAGGGTTCAGCGTTCAGCGTTCAGCGTTCAGCCTTCGGCCTTCAGCGTTCAGCGTTCAGCGTTCAGCGCTCAGCGTTCAGCAAGCCCCAGGCACCTATCCCACGGCATCGTGCGTGCGCTTGGGCAGCCTCTGTGCGCCGTCCGTATCGCGCGCGCGGCCTTCTCCGCGCGGTGAAGCTCGTTCAGCCCCCACAGGTTCAGGAGCGCGGCCAGCAGCGCGCCCGCGCTGTCCAGCATCAGGTCGGTGATCGTGTCGAACAGACCGGACACGATCTGCATTGGCACCACGAAGTCGGCCGACCACTCGGCGATCTCCCACAGCGCGCCGAGCGCGATCCCGAGGCTGGCGATCGTGATCACGAACAGGATGCGGTGGCCGGAGAAGCTGCCCATCAGCTCGCGGTAGAGCGCGAAGCCGACCGCCAGGGTGATCGCGAAGATGGTGTAGAAGTGCGCGACCTCGTCGTAGATGCCCGGCTTGTTGTAGAGGTTCCAGGCGCAGCCGGCGGCGTTGAGCAGCGCGGCGCTGACAAACACGAGGTCGAACAGCGTCGGCAGCCGGTCCTCCAGCTTGATAAACGCGACCGCGGCGATCAGAAAGCCGGCCAGGAACGCCGCGCCGATCCAGTTCGCCTGGACGACGACCACCACTAGCCCGACCGCCAGCAGCACGACGCCGCCCCAGGCGATCGTGCGGTACCCTTCCCAGTTTGTGTTGCGCATGTGTGTTGCCTCTTATACTTCCACCGCGCCGGGAGCGCCAGTATGACATCCGCGAAACACGCGAAGGAGCGCGGACTGCCTCGCCGCCATCCCAAGCCCTTAGCCCGGACATGAAGGACTATAGCAAGCGATGTGCCCGACCACGCGGCGCCGACGATGGGCGTCGATGCGCCGCTCGCGCCCGGATTGAGATTGGGGTACAATGCGCCGTCGCCGGCGAATGCCGGACCCGTAGACGCAGAGACAGAGCTTGGCCGACAAGAACGCGATACCCTTTCAGACAGGTGCCGCCGCGCGGGATGCGCCGCGCGCGCGGGTCGATCTCTGGGCGCTGGCGGGCTACCTGCTCGTCGGCGCGGCGGCGCTGGTCCCGCGCGCGCTCGACCTGGGCCGCTTCATCACCGACGACGAGGCCAACTTCTGGCTGTACCGCTCCGACGTCTTCCTGAAGGCGCTGCGCTCGGGCGACTACCTTCAGACGGCGATCACCAACCACCCCGGCGTGACCACGATGTGGCTCGGCGCGGCGGGCATCCTGCTCCGCCGCCCGCTGCTCGACTGGGGGCTGCTCCAGTCGGACGCGTTCCCGGTGGTGCTGGCGACGATGCGGCTGCCGGTGGTGCTGGCGCACGTCCTGGTGATCCTGCTGAGCTACGGCCTGCTGCGCCGCATGCTGCCGCCCGCGCTGGCGCTGCTCGCCGCGCTGCTGTGGGCCGCCGACCCGTTCGTGATCGGCTACAGCCGGCTGCTGCACACCGACGCGCTGGCCGCCTCGTTCGCGACGCTGAGCCTGCTGGCGGCGTGCTGCTACTGGAACCACGCCGGCGCCCGCCGCTGGCTGGTCGTCTCCGGCGTCGCCGCCGGCCTGGCGTTCCTCAGCAAGTCGCCCGCCCTGGCGGTCGTGCCGGCGGTGGGGCTGGTGGCGCTGCTAGCCGCGACCAAGGACCAAGGACCAAGGACCAAGGGTGCCAATGCTGCAGATCGGCGATCTGCTTTGGTCTTTGGTCTTTGGTCTTTGGGCCTGCCGCTGGCGGCCTGGCTCGCCGTCGCCGCGCTGACGGTCTTCGCGCTCTGGCCGGCGCTGTGGGTCAACCCGCTCGAGGCCTACCGCCTAATCCGCGTCGGCGTGGAGGTCGAGGGCGCCCAGCCGCACATGCTCGGCAACTTCTTCCTGGGCCGCGCCGACGACGCGCCTGGCCTGCTGTACTACCCGGTCGCGCTGGCGCTGCGGCTGACGCCGATAACGCTGCTGGGCCTGCTGGCGCTGCCGCTGGCCTGGCGCACGATCGCGCCGCTCGCGCGGCGGCGCGATCGTGCCGCGCTGGCGGGCTTCGCGGTGCTGTTCGTCACGGCGATGAGCCTGTTCCCGAAGAAGTTCGACCGCTACATCGTGCCGGCCTTCCCTGCGATCGACGTGCTTGCTGCCGCTGGATTGGTGGGGCTTGGCGCTTGGGTCCTGCGGCTTGGGAGCCGGCTGCTCGCCAGGTCCCACGTCCCAAATCACAACTCCCTGGCACAATCTGTGTGGGTGGGCATCATTGCGCTGATGGCTATCGTCAACGTGGCCTACTGGCAGCCCTACCAGATCGTCGCGTTCAACCAGCTGCTCGGCGGCGCCGCGGCGGGCGCGCGAACCTTCACGGTCGGCTGGGGCGAGGGCCTGGAGCAGGTGGCCGACTGGCTGAACGCGCAGCCCGACATCACCGGCGTGCGCGTCGTGGCGCTGCGCATCACCTCGCTCAACCCCTACCTCAAGGAGGGCGCGCAGGCCGATTTCCCGAAGGGCGACCTGCTGCGCGACCGCACCGGCTACGTGGTCGTATACCTGCCGCAGGTGCAGGCCGGCCCGCCGTCGGGGCCGTTCGCCCAGTTCTACGGCCGCGTGGAGCCGCTCTACACCGTGCGCATCCACGGCGTCGACATGGCCTGGATCTACCGCGCCCCGCCCACGGTCGCGCAGCGCCGGCCGGCCGCCTTCGGATCGGACATTCGGCTGGAGGGCTTCGACGCCAATGGCGAGTGGCGCCGCGGGCAGACCGTCCAACTCAAGCTGCTCTGGCAGACCTCGGCGCGCCCGCCGGCCGACTACTGGCTGTTCGCCCACCTGATCGGGCCGGACAACCAGCGCTACGCGCAGCTCGACCTGCCCTACCCGACCAGCCAGTGGGCGCCGGGCCGCGCCGCCCCGACCGATCTGCCGATCGCCGTGCCTAAGACGGCGCCGCCGGGGGCCTACCGGCTGCTGATTGGGCTCTACTCGCCCGGGCAGGCGCGGCTGCCGCTCACGCCCGACGACCCGGCCGACGCGGCCGCCGATAGCCCCGACTCGCTGGTGCTGGCGCGGTTCGAGCTGAGGTAGGCCCGTGGATGAGATCGATCCGCGGATCATACCGCTGCGACGGAGAGCTGGAGGGTTGATCCACGGATAACGCGGATTTACGCAGATACAGCGGAACGATAACCCGCGCGAATCGGCTGTATCCGCGGATCAGTAAATAGATCCGCAGATAAGACGGATACACGCAGATACAGCGGAGCGGCGGCCCCCCCCGGTCGGCCGTATCCGCGGTTAGTAAATGATCCCAGATAAGATGGATACACACAGATACAGCGGAACGGCAATCCGCGCGAATCGGCTGTATCCGCGGATCAGTAAATAGATCCGCAGATAAGACGGATTCACGCAGATACAGCGGAACGGCAATCCGCGCGAATCGGCTGTATCCGCGGATCATAGATCCGCAGATAAGACGGATACACACAGATACAGCGGAACGGTAACCCGCGCGAATCGGCTGTATCCGCGGATCATAGATCCGCAGATAAGACGGATACACGCAGATACAGCGGAACGGTAATCCGCGCGAATCGGCTGTATCCGCGGATCATAGATCCGCAGATAAGACGGATACACGCAGATACAGCGGAACGATAACCCGCGCGAATCGGCTGTATCCGCGGATTAGTAAATAGATCCGCAGATAAGACGGATTCACGCGGGTAACGGGAACAGTTCACGCTATCCGCGGCTCATTATTGTAGACTGAGATCGGGAGGTTGACCGTGACGACAGATTCTACTGTGCTGCCCCACTGGGACATGAGCGTGGTCTACAGTGGCCTCGACTCGCCCGAGCTTGCGCGCGACATGGCCGCGGTGGTGGCCGAGATCGATGCGGCGGTCGCGCTGTTCGACGAGCGCGCGGTCGACAAGCGCGAGGCGGCCCTTGGTGGTGAGGATGCGGCCGCCACGTTCGAGGCGGCTGTCGAGACGCTCAACCGGCTGTACGATCGCGCGACGACGCTGCGCGCCTACATCTTCAGCTTCGTCGCGACCGACTCGCGCGACACCACCGCCCAGGCCAGGCTGAGCGAGTTCCAGCGCTCGCTGGTGCGCCTCTCGCAGCTGGCGACCCGCTTCACCGCCTGGATCGGCTCGGCCGACGTGGAGGATCTGCTGGAGCGCTCGGACGTGGCGCGCGAGTACCCGTTCATGCTGCGGCAGGCCCAGCTCCAGGCCGCGCACCTGATGTCGCCGCCCGAGGAGGCGCTGGCTGCCGAGCTGAACGTGACCGGCGGCACGGCCTGGTCGCGGCTGCACGGCAATATCTCCTCGCAGCTGCTCGTGCCGATCGAGCTGGATGGCAAGGCCCAGGAGCTGCCGATGAGCGCGGTGCGCAACCTGGCCTACGAGCGGGACCGCGAGGTGCGCCGGCGCGGCTACGAGGCCGAGCTGGCGGCCTGGCGGCGATCGGCCGTGCCGCTGGCCGCCGCGCTCAACAGCATCAAGGGCGAGGTCAACACCCTGGCGCGCCGCCGCGGCTGGGGCGACCCGCTCGACGCGGCGCTGCTCGACAACTCGATCGACCGCGAGACGCTCGACGCGATGATGCTGGCCGCGCGCGAGTCGTTCCCCGACTTCCGCCGCTACCTGCGCGCCAAGGCCGCGATGCTGGGCCAGCCGGCGCTGCCCTGGTACGACCTGTTCGCCCCGGTCGGCGTCAGCCGGCGCGCCTGGGGCTACGACCAGGCCACCGGCTTCATCGTCGAGCAGTTCGGCGCCTTCTCGGCCCGCATGAGCGACTTCGCGGCGCGGGCTTTCCGCGAGAGCTGGATCGACGCCGGGCCGCGGCCGGGCAAGCGCGACGGGGCGTTCTGCATGCCGCTGCGCGCCGGCGAGTCGCGCATCCTGACCAACTACCAGCCGGGCTTCAAGAGCGTGCTGACGCTCGCGCACGAGCTGGGCCACGGCTATCACAACCTGAACCTGGCCCGCCAGCCCATGCTGAACCGCGACACGCCCATGACCTTGGCCGAGACCGCCAGCATCTTCTGCGAGACGATCGTGCGGCACGCCGTGATGCGGCACGCCGACGAGCAGGAGCAGGTCGAGATCCTGGAGAGCGCGCTGGTGAACTCCTGCCAGGTGGTGGTCGACATCACCAGCCGCTTCCTGTTCGAGAGCCGCGTCTTCGACGGTCGCCAGGCGCGCGAGCTGTCGGTCGACGAGCTGTGCGAGCTGATGCTCGAGTCGCAGCGCGAGACCTACGGCGACGGGCTGGACCAGCAGGCGCTGCACCCGTACATGTGGGCGGCCAAGGGCCACTACTACAGCGGAAGCTCGTTCTACAACTTCCCGTATATGTTCGGCCTGCTGTTCGGGCTGGGGCTGTACGCCCAGTACCAGCAAGATCCCGAGGGCTTCAAGGTCGGCTACGACGAGCTGCTGGCCTCGACCGGCCTGGCCGACGCGGCGACGCTGGCGGGCCGGGTGGGGATCGACACGCGCTCGCCGGACTTCTGGCGCGCCAGCCTCGCGATCATTCGCGCCGACATCGACCGCTTCGAGGCGCTCGCGCGGCGCGCCGAGCCGGAGTCGGGAGCATGAGCAGCGCTCGACCGCGCGCCGGCTGGCTGATCGTGGCTGCGTGCGGCGTGCTGACAGGATGTATGGCACAGATACAGCCTCCCGCGCTAGGCCCGGCCGCGCCGGCGGATCTGCGCTATCTGGCGCTGGGCGACTCCTACACGATCGGCGAGAGCGTCGACGCGCGGCTGCGCTGGCCGGCGCAGCTCGTGGGCCGGCTGCGCGAGCGCGGCGTCGCCGTCGCGCCCCCCGTGATCGTCGCGCAGACCGGCTGGACGGCCCAGGAGCTCGCGCGGGCGATCGACCGGCAGGCGCCGCGCGGCCCGTTTCAGCTGGTCTCGCTGCAGATTGGGGTGAACAACCAGTATCGTGGGCTGGACGTCGAAGAGTACCGGGTCGCCCTTCGGTCGCTGCTCCAGCGTGCGATCGGGCTCGCCGGCGGCGACGCCGGGCGGCTGCTCGTCGTCTCGATCCCGGACTGGGGCGTCACGCCCTTCGCCGAGGGGCGCGACCGCGATCAGATCGCGGCAGAGATCGAGCGCTTCAGCGAGGTGAACCGCGCGGAGGCCGAGCGCGCGGGCGCGCGCTACATCGACATAACGCCGCAGTCGCGCATCGCCGCGGCCGAACCGGCGATGATCGCAGAGGATGGGCTGCACCCCTCCGGCGTCATGTACGCCGAGTGGGCGCGACTGATCGAGCCGGCGGCCCTCGCGGCGCTAGCCGAACGGGGCGTCGTCGTGCGATGATGCTGCCGTAGGCCGGCCGCCCAGGCGTGTCGCCACAAACATGACATAACAGATAAACAGCAGCGCGGCGAACATGCAGATAATGCCGATCGGGTGGATATGGCTGGCCGGCGCGAGGATCGGCCTGATCGCGTCGGCCAGCACGGCGCGCGGCGAGAGCAGGATATCCCAGCTATTCCAGCGCTCGACGCGGCCGAGGTAGACCCCGAGCCCGCTCAGGCCCACCGCGCCGAGGACGAACAGCCAGCTCACCGCGCCGCCCGCGACGCGGCGGACGATCGTCTGCATCGTGTGGAGCGACGCGACCGCCAGGAAGCAGCCGCTCAGGGCAAACGACGCCAGCAGCCCAACATCGTACCAGAGCGGCACCGGCAGCCGCTCGCGCAGGTGGATCAGATCGGTGACGAGGTAGGGCGCGTTGGGGAAGAACAGCAGCCAGAGCGCGCCGGGTAGCAGCAGCCGCCACCAGGCGCGCGGGTGGCGCTGCTGGATCGCGGCGGCCCACAGGCTCCCGAGGTAGGGCGCCCAGGCGAGCAGCAGGTTCCAAACGAGGAACACGTACGTCCCGTGGTGGACGCGCGCGACTCGCGCGGCCAGTATGACACATGCCAGCAGGGTCGAGAGCGCCAGGGCGTAGAACATGTGCTGCGCGAGAAACACATGGATGGCATAGAAGCGCTGCCGAAGGTTCATTGTGATGCTCCGTCAGATACAGCTCGCTCATGAGAACTGTATCGCCTTTCGTTGCGTCGCTCAATTGCGCGCGTGTGATAGCCGTCTGATGATCCGGCGGCCGGGCCGGCCACGGCCTGGATGGCGCCACTGGTAGTGTACCATGCCGCGCCGCCCCGCTTGCGATGCTTGGCGGCCATGCCTGGCTGAATCCAGGCACGGCGGGATCACAACCCACGCCCAAGGAAGGGTGCTGGGCATGCGCCACTGGGATTGAAGCCGAGATGGCACCACTTGCCGGAGGGGGCCGGGGGAACCGGCGCGGGTTCCCCCGGGCGGGGGGCCGGGGGCGCAGCGCCCCGGAAAAAGGAATCACGCCCGGCACGGGCACAGCAGGTGGGGGCCGGGGGCGCAGCGCCCCGGAAAAGCACGCGGCGGAGCATCGACGGGCGGGCGGGGGGCCGGGGGCGCAGCGCCCCGGAAGAATTCGGATCGCCCTGAATGGGGACACCAAGCGGGGGCCGGGGGCGCAGCGCCCCGGAAAAGCACGCGGCGGAGCATCATGAACCGGCGCGGGTTCCCCCGGGCGGGGGGCCGGGGGCGCAGCACCCGGGTGCTTGACGCGCCCCGGCGCATCTGATAGGCTTGGAGCCACATCGGAACGTTTCAACGTTAGAGCGTTCCAACGTTGAAACGCTAGAGCGCCCCAACCTGCCATGCTCACGATCCTACTCGTCGAAGACAACGAGCGGCTGCGCCCGGCGCTCGGGGCCGGCCTGAACGCCACCGGCGCCGTGCGCGTCGCGGCCGACTGCGGCAGCGGCGAGGCCGCCCTGGCGCACTGCCTGAGGGAGCAGCCCGACGCGATCCTGATGGACGTGCAGCTGGCCGGCCAGCTCAACGGCATCGAGGCCGCGGTCGCGATCCGGCGCGAGTTCCCGCGCCTGCCGGTGGTGTTCTACTCGATCCAGGACGACGACGCGTACTACCGGGCCTTCCGCCGCTCCGGCATCCTCAGCCACTACGCCTATGTCCGCAAGTCGAACTACCTGCTGCCGCAGATGATCGTCCCGCTGCTGCGCGACGCGGTGGCGGGCCGCAGCTTCATCGACCCCGAGATCGAGTCGCGGGTCCAGGAGGTGCGCGAGAAGGACGAGCAGTCGCCGATGGCGCTGCTGGAGCCGAACGAGCAGGCGGTGGCGCGCATGCTGGCGCAGGGCATGAGCAACGAGCAGATCGCCGCGCGCCTGGGCTTCCGCGACAAGCGCAGCATCAGCCGGACCAACGGGCAGATCTACGCCGCCTGGGGCCTTGCCGATAACGCCACCGACGAGAAGGTCGCGCGCACGCGCGCGGCGCTGATCGTCCGCGAGGGCCGCCTGCTTGCCTGGGACGAGCACGGCGCGCCGCTAAGCCTGGACGCCCGCGGCGCGTGGGTTCCCTATGATCTGTTGGAACGTTAGGACGTTCGAACGTTCGTACCTGTAAGCATGGCCATGGACTACAACGCCTACATCGCGCTCGACTGGGCGATTATCTCGCTCTCGTTCTTCAACACGATCGCCCTGCTCTGGCTGGGACTGACGGTGCTGCTCAACGCCGAGCGCCGAGTCTGGGGCACCTGGGCGGCCGGCGGCGGGCTGATCGTGGGCGGGCTGTTCTTCGCCGGACACTCGGCGGTGGTCGGCCACAGCCTGCTCTCGTTCGGGCCGGACGTCGAGTTCTGGTGGCGCGTGAGCTGGCTGCCGGTGGTCGGCGCGCCGTACGTCTGGTACCTGGTGGCGGCCTGGTACGCCGGCGTGCTGCACAGCGGGCGCCACCGCCTCTGGCTAGCGATCGTGACGGTGCTGGGGCTGGCGGCGCTGCTGTCGCTGGCGGTCGCCAATCCGCTGCCAAGCTACAGCGATGTGGTCACTCGCTCGCCGATCACGATCTTCGAGCTGGCCGGACTGCCCGTGGCGGTGCTGGTCTACCCGGTCTACAGCACGCTCTGCATCGTGCTGTCGCTCTCGGCGCTACGCCACCCCGCGGCCTCGGAGCGATTCATGGGCGACGAGGCGCGCCGCCGCGCGCGCCCCTGGCTGTTCGCGGCCTCGCTGATGCTGCTGGCGGTGACGCTCACGCTCGGCGTGGCGGTGGCGGTGTTCCTCGGCCGTGTCCAGAGCCGGCTGATCGGCTCGTCGCCGGTGCGCACGCTGATCATCCTGATGGCGTTCGACCTGCTGATCAGCGGCCTGATCGCGGTGGCGATCGTTCTGATCGGGCGGGCGATCGTCTCCTACGAGATCTTCACCGGCAAAGCGCTGCCGCGCGGCGGGCTGTTCCGCTACTGGCGCCGCAGCCTGATCCTGGCGGCCGGCTATGGTTCGCTGATGGGCCTGAGTCTGAGCCTGCCCGGCAGCAGCGACATCGACCCGATCTACCGACTGCTGCTGGCCACGCTGCTGATGACGCTGTTCTACGCGCTGCTCAGCTGGAGCTCCTACGCCGATCGCGAGCGCAGTATGGAGTACCTGCGGCCCTTCGTGGCCAGCCAGCAGCTGTACGAGCGCATGCTGCGGCCGGCCGACCCGGCCGAGGTCGATATCGCCGATCCGTTCCGGACGCTCTGCGAGGATGTGCTCGGCACGCGGGTCGCCTACCTGGCCGCGCTCGGCCCGCTCGCGCCGCTGGTCGGGCCGGGGCTGGGCTACCCTGAGGAACGGTCAAACGTTGAAACGTTGAACCGTTCAAACGTTTTTGGGGATCTGGCGCAGCTGGCAGCCTCGCTCCGCTCGCCCCAGATGATGTGCGTGCCGCTCGACGCCGCGCGCTACGGCGGGGCGGTCTGGGCGGTGCCGCTCTGGAGCGAGCGCGGGCTGATCGGCGTGCTGTTGCTGGGCGACAAGCGCGATGGCGGCCTGTACACCCAGGAGGAGATCGAGATCGCCCGGGCCACCGGCGAGCGGCTGATCGACACGCGCGCCAGCGCGGAGCTGGCCCGCCGCCTGACCGATCTGCAGCGCCAGCGCCTGGCCGAGAGCCATGTCGTCGACCAGCGCACGCGCCGCACGCTGCACGACGAGGTGCTGCCGCAGCTGCACACCCTGATATTGCAGCTTGCGGCCTGCAAATTGCCGAATGACGCCCCGGACACTCTCCAATTTACAATCTCCAATCTCCAATCGCAGCTGGCCGAAGTGCACCGCCAGATCGCCAACCTGCTCCACGCCATGCCGTCGACCGCGGCGCCCGAGGTCGCGCGGCTGGGGCTGATTGGCGCGCTGCGGCGGGCGATCGACGCCGAGTTCTCCGGCGAGTTCGATGGCGTCGCCTGGAGTGTCGAGCCGGAGGTCGAGCAGGCCGCGCGCGCGGTGCCGCCGCTGATCGCCGAGGTCTGCTTCTACGCCGCGCGCGAAGCTGTGCGCAACGCGGCGCGCTACGGCCGCGACGGCGACTCGTCGCGCCTGCTGCACCTGGCGGTCTCGGCCGCCTGGCGCGGCGGGCTGGAGCTAGCGATCGAAGACGATGGGGTGGGCATGGGCGCATCCAGCGCGGCGCCGGGCAGCGGCCACGGGCTCAGCCTCCACAGCACGCTCATGGCCGTCGTCGGCGGGACGCTGACGGTGGAGAGCCGGCCCGGAGCGTACACGCGCGTCTCGCTCGCTCTGCCGCAGTCGGCCTGGGCATAAAAGCTCCGCTCCTGCTGCGCTGCGTGCCCCCTCGATCCGAGCGCATTTGCAGCGTGTGTGTGCGTGTGGGCGGGCTCCGCCCCCAGACCCCCTGCAAAACATGCCATCTCGGCGACAACGTCTGTGGCGCATGCCTGGCGGAATCACCGCGCGGCGGGATGCAACTCGCCCGGTCGGTATGCTGAAGCCATACGCGGTGAGTTGTATCTCGCCCCTTCGGAATGTTGATGGGCATAGGATAAAGTCATTGTACCTGAGCCGGGATTATTTGCCGGAGGGGGGCCGGGGGAACCGGCGTGGGTTCCCCCGGGCGGGGGGCCGGGGGCGCAGCGCCCCGGAGAAAAGCTGACCAGCTGACCAAGTGAGGGGGGCCAGGGGCGCCCCGGAACAACACCAGGTATGTGCCGACAGCAGGCGGCAGTCAAACGTTCAACGTTCCACGCTCCTCGCCTTGTCACCCTGTCGCTCTGTCGGCTATACTACGGCCATGATAACCGCACTGATCTTCGATTTCGACGGCCTGCTGGTGGATACCGAGACGCCCGCGTTCGAGAGCTGGCGGCTGATGTACGCCGAGCACGGGCACGACCTGACGCTCGACCTGTGGCAGGGCGCGATCGGCACCAGCCACGGCTTCGACGCGCTGGATCACCTGGAGCTGCTGGTCGGCCGGCCGCTCGACCGCGCGGCCGATCTGCAGCGCCGGCGCGCCCTCAAGGCCGCGATGTGCGCCGATCAGCCGCTGCTGCCGGGCGCGCGCACGCTGCTGGAGCAGGCTCGCGCCATGGGCCTGCCGTGCGCGGTTGCGTCGAGCAGCGACCGCGCCTGGGTCGAGGGGGCGCTGCGCCGCCTCGCGATCTACGAGGAGTTCGCCTGCGTTCGCACCTCCGACGACGTGGCGCTCACCAAGCCGGCGCCCGATCTGTTCTTGAGCGCCGCCGGCTGCCTGGGCGTGTCGCCGGAGACGTGCCTGGTCTTCGAGGACTCGCCCAACGGCATTCTGGCCGCCCGCGCCGCGGGCATGCGCTGTGTCGCCGTGCCGTGCGCGATCACCAGCCGGCTGACGCTGCCGCCGGCCGACCTTGTGCTGCCGTCGCTCGACGCGCTGCCGCTGCCCGAGATCGTGGCGCGCGTCGCGGGGTAGACCTGCCCGGGCAGAGCATGAGGACCGCAGGCGGGCCAAAATCTGGGCCACAAGCCTCTTGACAGGCCAGCTTATTCGAGATATAGTAACTCTAACGTTCACGTTAATTTGCTGAAGGTCATGAAAACCAAGATGCGCATCGGAGAGCTGGCCGAACAGGCCCACGTGACTCCGCGGACAATTCGCTACTACGAAGATCTGGGCTTGCTCGGGCCAAACGAGCGCGAGGGACACGGCTTTCGCTACTACACCGAGCTTGAGCTGACCCGGCTGCAGAAGATCGACTCGCTCAAGCAGCTGGGCCTGACGCTGGAGGAGATCGGCGAGGTGCTGCCGCTCTACTGCGACGACCCGACCGGCGTGCGTGGCAAGCAGCGCGTGCTGGAGATCCTCGAAGCCCACATGCTGGAGACGGATGAGAAGATTGCCTGCCTTCAGCGCTTGCGCGCCGATCTGCAGACGAGTATTGTGCGAATACAACGCTATATCGCACAGACGCAAGCGGGGTAGTTTTTTTGTGGCCACACCATGACGTCGACGTCAAGGTGAATGCCTGTGTTACGGGCGCATCGACGCGCCGCATGGGCACGGCCGGCGCTCCGAGAGCGGATCGTGCCGGCTGTGGTTTCTCAGCTGATTGAGGAGGTGCAGGATGTATCAAGAGAACCTGGACGTTTATCGCTCGGACGACGCCCGACGTGTGGAGCAGGGTGGGGTTGACGGCGGGCTGCGGGCCGTCCTATGGACACTCTGGACGCTGGCGGTTGCCGGGACGGTCTTCTATAACTGGCGCGCCGACATCGTCGCCGGGCGCCCGCTCAACCTGCTGGGCATCCTGGTCTACAGCATCCTGACCGGCGTGGTCGGCCTGCTGATCATTACGCTGATCGAGCTGCGCGTGAACCCGCGCCGGTTTCTGGATTAAGATAAGGCTCTGAGGAGAGGTTTTCATGCGAATTGGCTTACAGGTGCCCAGCTTCAGCTGGCCTGGCGGCCCGGCCGAGATCGGGCCGCGGCTGGCCGAGATCGGGCGCACCGCCGACGACGCTGGCTTCGCCAGCG
The DNA here is from genome assembly GCA_016717335.1 of Candidatus Ribeiella danica. GTDB lineage: Bacteria > Chloroflexota > Chloroflexia > Chloroflexales > Roseiflexaceae > Ribeiella > Ribeiella danica. The sequence continues at coordinate 149,687 of JADKFS010000013.1, read as the reverse complement.
TGTGGGTGATGGATCACTTCTTTCAGATCGGGATGGTCGGGCCGCCGGAAGAGCCGATGCTCGAAGGCTACAGCGCGCTGAGCTTCCTGGCCGGCGTGACCAAGCGGGTGCAGCTGGGCACGCTGGTGACTGGGGTGATCTACCGCCACCCCGGCCTGCTGGTGAAGACCGCCTCGACGCTGGACGTGCTGTCGGGCGGGCGGTCCTACCTGGGCATCGGCGCCGCCTGGAACGAGCAGGAGTCGCGCGGGCTGGGCGTGCCGTTTCCGCCGCTGAAGGAGCGCTTCGAGCGGCTGGAGGAGGCGCTGCAGATTGCTCACCAGATGTGGTCGGGCGACCGCTCGCCCTACGCCGGCCAGCACTATCAGCTCGCCGACCCGCTGAACAGCCCGCAGCCGCTCGCCAGGCCGCACCCCCCGATCATGATCGGCGGCGGCGGCGAGCAGAAGACGCTGCGGCTGGTCGCGCAGTACGCCGACGCGTGCAACCTGTTCGCCCGCATGGGCGCCGACGTGCTGCGCCAGAAGCTCGACGTGCTGCGCGGCCACTGTGAGGCGGTCGGCCGGCCGTACGATGCGATCGAGCGCACCACGCTCGACACCGTCCGGCTCGCGCCGGGCGGCGACACGCCCGCGAGCGTGATCGCCCGCTGCAAGGCGCTGGCCGAGCTCGGCATCCAGCACGCGATCTTCAACATGCCGAACGTCTCCGACCTGGCGCCGCTCGAGACATTTGGCCGCGAGATTATTCCTGCGGTGGCGGAATTCTGAGCGATCCGCCTATTGACCCTCTCCCCCTGCCCCCGCTCCCAGAACGGGAGCGGGGGTATTTTTTAGCATCAGGGTGCGGGCACGTAGCGCCCGCACCCTGATGCCAAGAACGAGCCCTCGCCATGGCTAGGAACGGGGCTGAGGTCGGCCCTCTGGGAGCGGGGCGCATGATCCGCCGCAGCGCCGCACACGGCGCGCGCCGGATCGGGTACAATGGGCCAGGTGTCGCTCTCAGCGTGGAGGTGCTCAATGTCCACATCCGACAGGTTCTACCATATTGGGTTTGGGCTCGCGGACCTTGGCGATCACCCGCCGACGATCGCGCTGCTCTCGGGCGACCCTGACCGCGCGCGCCTGATTGCCCAGACATACTTGAGCGGCGTGCGGGTCTTGTCGGAGCACCGCGGCCTGAACAGCTACCTCGGCGCGCTGCCGGACGGCCGGCCGATCCTCTCGGCGACCAGCGGCATGGGCGCGCCGTCGCTCAGCATCGTGGTTAACGAGCTGGTGCAGATCGGCGTGCGGCAGATCATCCGCGTCGGCACCTGCGGCTCAATCCAGGCGCACGTCGCGCCCGGCAGCGTCGTGATCACGCGCGCCTCGCTGTGCCGCCAGGGCGCGGCCAACGACATCGCGCCGGCCGAGTACCCCGCCGCCGCCGACCCGTTCCTGACGGTCGCGCTGGTCCAGGCGGCGCGCGAGCTCGGCGCCGAGCATCACGTCGGCATCACCGCGTCGGTCGACACCTTCTACGAGGGCCAGGAGCGCAGCGAGTCGGCTAACCCGCACCTGATGCGCTGGCTGCACGGCATCACCGAGGAGTACCGCCACCTGAACGTGCTGAACTACGAGATGGAGTCAGGCACGCTGTTCAAGATGGCCGGCGTCTACGGCTTCGCGGCCGGCTGCGTCTGCGGCGTAGTGGCCCAGCGCACGGCCGGCGAGGCGGTGGTGCTGGAGCAGAAGGGCGTCGCGGTCGAGAACGCGATCCGAGTCGCGCTGCGGGCTGCCGAGCTCATCGGGGAGTAGGGCCGGGGTCAGTACGGTGAGGACATAGTATGGATCGCATCACAGCCGCATCTCGTTCGTGCGTATTGGCTCAATGCTTTTGCTCATAGCTATAAGATGAAGGGAGCGCTATGTCTGTGAAGACGGCCGATCTATGCGACCAGTACGCCGCGGACATTCAGGTCGCCGCGCCGATCTTTCGAGTCTACGGTGGGGCGCCGGACTTCGCAGGGCAGATCAGCACCGTGCAGGTCTACGAGGACAACGTGCTGGTGCGCGCCGCGTTCGAGACGCCGGGCCATGGCCGCGTGCTGGTCGTCGACGGCGGCGGCTCGCTGCGCTGCGCGCTCGTCGGCGACCTGCTGGCCGCCCTGGCGTACCAGAACGGCTGGGCCGGCGTCGTGGTCCACGGCTGCATCCGCGACTCCGAGGCGATCGGGCAGATCCCGATCGGCGTGCGCGCCCTGAACACCAACCCGCTGCGCAGCGCAAAGCGCGGCCAGGGCCAGCGCGACGTGCCGGTCACCTTCGCCGAGCTGACCTTCGTGCCTGGGCACTACCTGTACGCCGACGCGGACGGGATCGTCGTCTCCGAGCGGCAGCTGGAGCTGGCGGAGGGGTGAGGGGGGCGATGGACGATGGGCCGAACGTCTAGGACGGAAGATGATGGACGATGGACGATGGACGATGGGCCGAACGTCTAGGACGGAAGACGATGGACGATGGACCAAGGACCAAGGACCAAGGACCAAGATCAGCGTATCACCTTGTCACCTTGTCACCTTGTCACCTTGTCACCTTGTCACCATCCAAGCCCCAAGCCCCAAGCCCCAAGGATCCTTGTCACGTCACGCATCACGCTCCCCCTGTGCGGCCAGCACGATCCCCGCGAGCAGCAGCACGAACCCCAGCAGCTGCAGCGGCGCGAATCCCTGACCGAAGATCAGCAATGCCAGCAGCGCCGAGCCGATCGGCTCGCCCAGGGTCGCCACGGCCACGAAGGTGGCCGAGAGGTGCCGCAGTGACCAGTTGAAGGCGGTGTGGCCCAGCAGCTGCGGCCCGACCGCCAGGCCTAGCAGCAGCAGGTAGGCCGCCGCCGGGTACGCTCGTGGCGCCGCAGCTGCGCCGCCCGCGCTCGCGCCGGCCACCAGCGCGGCGATCGCCAGGATGACCGCGGCGCTGGTGTAGACTAGCCAGACATACGCGAGCGTCGAGAGCCGGCGCTGCAGTGCGCGCCCGATCAGCATGTAGCCAGACATCACCAGCGCCCCGATCAGCGCCAGCGCGTCGCCGAGCAGCGCGTTGCGGGCGTTGGCGCCGCTGCCGTCGCTAACCGCGATGATCGCGCTGCCGCCGACGGTGATCGCCACGCCTAGCCAGGCCGTCAGCGCCATTCGCTCGCGCAGCAGCAGCACCGAGACCAGCGCGATCCAGAGCGGGTTGGTCGCCACCAGCGCGACCGAGGAGGCCACCGAGGTGTACTCCAGCGACATGATCCAGGCGCTGAAGTGGATCGCCAGGAACGCGCCCGAGCCGATGCCCAGCAGGATGTCGCGCCGGCGCAGCGCGCGGATCTCGGGCCAGGCGCGCAGCAGCGCGATCGGCAGGAGGATCAGCGCCGCCAGGCCAACCCGGCCGGCCGCGATCGTCGGGGAGGGCAGGCCCAGCTGCTGCGCGCCGCGGATCATGATCGACGCCGATGCGACCATCAGCACGCCGCCCAGCAGTACCAGGTAGTGCGCTGTGTGCCGCCGCACGCCCGATCGGGGGCGTCGAACCGAGACCTCCGCCGCTGCTGGGGCCGATTTGCCGCTCATCGCTGGCCCTGCGATGACGCTTCCGCGAGAAACTCGAGCACGTGCCGGTTCACCAGGTCGGGCCGCTCCTCCATGACCCAGTGCGAGCATTCCGGGATGAAGCGAACCCGCAGGTCGGGCGCGAACCGCTCGGTGCCCTCGACCAGCTCCCTGCCGAGCGCGGGATCGCGCTCGCCCCAGATCAGCAGCGTCGGCGCCGCGACGCGCATGCCCGTGCCGCGATACATGCCGCGCGCGCCCTGCTGGACGACGGCGCGATAGTAGTTGATCGCGGCCGTCAGCGCGCCGGGCTGCGACAGCGCCCGCTTGTAGATCAGGATGTCCTGGTCGTCGAAGGCCGCCTGGTCGGCTGTGGTGCCGCGGAACATGCGCTCCAGCGCCGCGAAATCGCTCGCGCGCAGAAGCGCCTCCGGCAGCCACGGCAGCTGGAAGAACAGAAAGTACCAGGAGCGCAGCATCTGGCGCCAGTTCGTGCCCAGCGCTTGCGCGAACAGCGCCGGGTGCGGCGAGTTCAGAACGATCAGGCGCTCGACCAGGTGCGCGTGCGCGATCGCCAGCGCCCACGCGACCCCGCCGCCCCAGTCATGCCCGGCCACGACCGCGCGATCGTGCCCCAGCTCGTGGATCAGCGCGACGACATCCTGCGCCAGCACGTCCAGCTCGTAGCCCCAGCTTGGCCGGTCGGTCTCGTTGTAGCCGCGCAGGTCGGGCGCGACGACGGTGAAGCGCTCGGCCAGATCCTGTCCCGGCGCGCGGCCGGGCTGGAACAGCGCCAGCTGCTGCCGCCAGGCCCACCAGCACTGCGGGAAGCCGTGCAGCAACACCAGCAGCCGCGGGCCGTGGCCGGCCTGGGCATAATGCATCCGAATGCCGTTGACGTGCACGTAGCGCTGCTCGAAGTCCGCTGGGCGTAGCATCTGGCTCCTATAGCCGTGAGCGAAACCAGGTGTCATTCAGCCTCTGATTCCACCTGCGGGTTGACGATCAGTTCGCTGACCCGCAGGCGCCGCACCACCAGCTCGTCGATCTCGAGCTTGCGGAAGCGCGCGCGGCGGACCGTCAGAAAGCCGATCGCCAGCCGTCCGAGCGCGACCGCGCCGACCGCCAGCGCGCCGACCGCCAGCGCGCCAGCGGCAGCGGAGGCCAGCTGTACCGGCAGCACGATGCCCGGCCCCGCGATAAATGGGCTGATACGGAAACGGCTCTGGAGCGTACCACCCTGCTCTTCGGAAGCCATATATCCTCCTTTTTGGTTGCTGATTCGGACGCGCGCGCATCATACGCGCTGGCGCGAGCGGCGTCAAGTTCAGTGCGCCCATGCCGGGCGATCCTTTTCTCCGGGGCGCTGCGCCCCCGGCCCCCCGCCCGGGGGAACCCGCGCCGGTTCCCCCGGCCCCCCTCCGGCAAAAATGCCATCTCGGCTTCAATCCCAGTGGCGCGTGCCCAGTACCCTTCGTCGGGTGCGAGTTGCGATCCTCCGCGCCTGGATTCAGCCGGGCATGTGCATCAAGCGCACAAAACGAGGAAGCATCATGTTGGGGTCCAGGGGCGAAGCCCCGGCCGGGGGGCGGCGGGGGTGGCGGCCCACCCCCGCCCGCGGGGGAACGGGGGGCGCGCAGCCCCCGCAGTCTGGCGGGCACGTCCGCGGGGATGCGGGGCGGGCAGTCCCGGCTGGGGCATGGGGGCGCAGCCCCCTCCACAAGCGAATTCCGATAAAAGAATGAGACGCCAAGCTCTTGACAACCAACCAAAACGGCAGTATACTCGTTCTGAATTTAGGTAATCCTAATATTTAAATTCAGGTAAAATAAATCAGATTACTCGAAGGACTTAAGGTACGTTTTATGCTTGCAACGGCACTAGATTTAGGATCGGTATCTTCCACATACACACGTCGGGAGGCCGCACGCTCATGCGCAAGCCGCCTGAACGGTGCCGGATGCCGGGTCACGTAGCTCCGCTGCACGCCTGTATCAACGAAAAGGGACTGCCATGGTAAGCACAACTCCACAGAACACGCCCGAGCCCGGCTGGCGCCTGGCGCGCGTCATGCCCTCGCTCCCCGAGGTATTCTCCTCGGTGCACGTGCCGCAGACCGGCAGCTTCTGGCGCAAGCTGCTGGCCTTCGCCGGCCCCGGCCTGATGATCTCGGTCGGCTATATGGACCCGGGCAACTGGGCGACCGACCTGGCCGGCGGCGCGCAGTTCGGCTATCTGCTGCTGTCGGTTGTGATGATCTCGAACTTCATGGCCATTCTGCTGCAGCACCTGTCGCTCAAGCTGGGGATCGTGACCGGGCGCGACCTGGCGCAGGCCTGCCGCGACCACTTCTCGCCGCCGGTCGCCATGGCGCTGTGGGTGCTGTGCGAGATCGCGATCGCGGCCTGCGACCTGGCCGAGGTGATCGGCTCGGCGATCGCGCTGAACCTGCTGTTCGGCCTGCCGCTGGTCGTCGGCGTGCTGCTGACCGCGGCCGACGTGCTGGTGGTGCTGCTGCTGCAGCACCGCGGCTTTCGCTACCTGGAGAGCATCGTCGCTGGCCTGGTGTTTGTGATCGGCGGCTGCTTCGCCTACGAGCTGATCGCCGCGCAGCCCGCGATCGCCGCCATCGCGGGCGGGCTGCTGCCGCGCGTCCAGATCGTGACCAACCCCGGCGCGCTCTACATCGCGATCGGCATCCTCGGCGCGACGGTGATGCCGCACAACCTGTACCTGCACTCGAGCATCGTCCAGACGCGCGCGTTCGAGCGCAACGATGCCGGCAGGGGCAGCGCGATCAAGTTCGCGACGATCGACTCGACCCTGGCGCTGCTGTTCGCGTTCTTCATCAACGCGGCCATCCTGATCACCGCCGCCTCGGCGTTCCACGGCACCGAGCACGCCGGTGTCGCCGACATCAACGACGCCTACCAGCTGCTGACGCCGGTGCTCGGCGCAACGTTCGCCAGCACGCTCTTCGCGGTGGCGCTGCTGGCCTCCGGCCAGAACTCGACCCTGACGGGCACGCTGGCGGGCCAGATCGTGATGGAGGGCTTTCTCAACATCCGCATGCGCCCGTGGCTGCGGCGCCTGATCACCCGCGCGATCGCGATCGTGCCGGCCGTGATCGTGGCGGCGCTCTACGGCGAGCGCGGCACCGGCCAGCTGCTGGTGCTCAGCCAGGTCATCCTCTCGCTCCAGCTGAGCTTCGCGGTCGTCCCGCTGGTGATGTTTACCAGCGATCGGGCCAAGATGGGCCGCTTCGTGAACGCGCGCTGGCTTTCGGCCCTGGCCTGGGCGGTCACGGCGATCATCGTCGCGCTGAACGCGTATCTGTTGTTCCAGACGGTGCTGGGCTGGTTTACGGCCTAGCGGCCGGCTTTGCGGGGCGCTGCGCCCCGGCCCCCGCCAGCTGGTCGTGCCGACGGCGATTCCTTTTTTCCGGGGTGCTGCGCCTCTGGCCCCCCGCCCGGGGGAACCCACGCCGGTTCAGGCGGCTGCGCCAGGTGTTCTTCCGGGGCGCTGCGCCCCCGGCCCCCCGCCCGGGGGAACCCACGCCGGTTCCCCCGGCCCCCCTCCGGCAAAGAATGCCCGCTCAGCTGCACCGCTGGTGGCGCATGCCTAGCAACATTCCGACCGGGCGGGCGGCAACCTGCTGCGTCACCTGTCCATCGTTCCAAGCCTGTTGGCACGTCGTCACGTTGTCACTCGCGCCAAGCCTGTTGTCAGCTTGTCAGCTTGTCGCCTTGTCAGCTTGTCAGCTTGTCAGCTTGTCATCTTGTCAGCTTGTCAGCTTGTCAGCTTGTCAGCTTTTCTCCGGGGCGCTGCGCCCCCGGCCCCCCGCCCGGGGGAACCCACGCCGGTTCCCCCGGCCCCCCTCCGGCAAATCAGGCTGCCTCAGCTGCGAGCACCGTGGCCCATGCCTCATACTATTCCGGGCACGGCCGGTGCACATCCCGCTGTGCGTGGATTCAGCCAGGCATGCACGTCAAGCATCGCAATAGAGACGGGATGATTTTGGGGTCCAGGGGCGCAAGCTCCGGCCGGGGGCACGGGGGGCGCGTAGCCCCACGCGGTGTAGAGGGGAGGCACGGCCCTCCACACCGCCACCGCGCGCCGCATGATGTGCTATACTCCGTGTTTCTGGCTGCGCCCCGCGTATGGGCCAGCCGCGTCGATAGAGACGCTCTGCTATGGATACCTCGGATCGCCCGTCGATCGCACGGCTCCGGCTTCTGAAATCTGCCCGGCGCGCGGGCCTGATCAAGGCGTGGCAGCTCAGCGGGCTGGCGGTGACGCGCTACTACCGGCGCCTGCTCCAGCAGCACGGCAAATCCTCTCAGGCGCTGGCCGAGCGAGCTGACGACAAGGATCGTGAGTTCTACGGGCACCTGTTTCGCGGCGCCGCGCTGCCGCAGCGCCTGTCGGTGCTCGATATCGGTTGCGGCATGGGCGACCTGGTCGACTACCTGCAGTCGTTCCCGGTCGCGATCGACTCGTACCTGGGGATCGACCTGGTCGACACGTTTGTGGATATCTGCCGGAGCGAGTACCTGGAGCCCTGCCGGTTCCAGCGCGCCAACTTTATCAGCCCCTCCTTCGCGCCGCGCGAGAAGTTCAACCTGGTCGTCAACATGGGCGTGATGGTGTCGCGGGTGCTCAGGTACGAGGAGTACGTCGAGTACTCGATCGAGAAGATGCTGTCGCTCGCGACCGGGCATATCCTCTTTAATGTGATCACCGAGGTCGACGGCTCGCTCGGCAACTACGGCCACGCCGATCGGGTCGGCAACGTCACCTGCCTGCCGCGGCCGCGGCTGGAGGCGATCCTGGCCCGTACGACCAGGCGCGCCCACGCGGAGTACCACATCCACGAGGTGCGCATCTATCCGGATGCGGCCGACGCGTTCGTGCGCATCACGCTATGAGAATCTTCTACTCCGATACGTTCGTGCTGCCGCTCCCCGCGGGCCACCGCTTCCCGATGGAGAAGTACGCGCTGCTGCGCCGGCGCGTCTCCGATTCGCGGATCGTCGCCCCGGAGCGCCTGCTCATCCCGCACGCCGCGACCGACGAGGAGCTGGGCCGCGCCCACGCGCCCGAGTACCTGCGCCGCGTCCAGGCCGGCGATCTGACGCCGCAGGAGGTGCGCCGGATCGGCTTCCCCTGGTCGCCCGAGATGGTCGAGCGCTCGCGCCGCTCGTCGGGCGCGACGATCGAGGCCTGCCGCGCCGCGCTCGAGGACGGCGTCGCGGCGAACCTGGCCGGCGGGACGCACCACGCCTACGGCGACCACGGCGAGGGCTACTGCGTCTTCAATGACAGTGCCGTGGCCGCGCGCGCGATGCAGGCCGAGGGCCGCGCCCGCCGCGTCGTGATTATCGACTGCGACGTGCACCAGGGCAACGGCACCGCCGCGATCTTGGCCGGCGACGAGACGATCTTCACCTTCTCGATCCACGGGGCGAAGAACTTTCCATTTCACAAGGAGCGCAGCGACCTGGATATCGCGCTCGACGACGGGGCCGGCGACGAGGCCTACCTCGCCGCGCTGGACCAGGGCCTCTGCCAGGCGCTGGAGCTGTCGCACGCCGACCTGGCGATCTACCTGGCCGGCGCCGACCCGTTTCACGACGACAAGCTTGGGCGCCTGGCGCTCAGCAAGCGCGGGCTGGCCGAGCGCGACCGGCTGGTCTTCGAGCTGTGCCGCGGGGCCGGCCTGCCGCTGGCCGTGACGATGGCCGGCGGCTACGCGCGCGATGTCCGGGATACCGTGGACATCCATTTCCAGACGGTTCGGCGGGCGGCCGGGCTGCGGTAGGAGAGGGCGGAATAAACGATGAAGCTACGTCTCGCCCTTGGCATTGGCGCGCTGGCGCTGCTGATCGTGCTCATGGTCAGCTGGAACAGCTCGCTGCAGCGGTCGGTCGAGGGCACGATCGTCGCGCTCGGCTCCGAGCAGCTGCCGGGTCTGGCGCTGGACGCCGACGACCTGGGCGCGCTGCTGCTCTGCACGCCGCGCGGCGCCTGGCCGGCGCAGACGCCAGATCGCGGCGGGTCGGTGCTCGTGCACGTGCTGCCCTTCACGCGCGTGCTCGACGGGCGCGGGCGCTTCTTCACGTCGACCGCGCGCTTCGACACACTGCAGGCCGGCCAGCGCGTGCAGATCTGGACGACCGAGCAGACGCTGGAGTCGCAGCCGCCGCAGGTCTACGCGATCAAGATCCAGATCGTCGCCGACGACGCGGCCGGCGCGGATGGCGCGAGCTGCCGCGCGACCGCCGTGCCCTAGACTCAATACCTTTCAAATACGAATGTTTGGAAGATTCACCACGAAGACACGAAGAAGACACGAAGGTACGAAGGGTCAGTTGATAGCTTCCACATCTTCGAGTCTTGGTGCCTTCGTGGTTATTTGAACTGTATTTGCTCTAGCCCTAGCGGGCCGCGGATGCGCCGGCGGATCGGAACGCCCCGCGGGCCGCCGCAGTCGCCAGGACGATCGCTGCCACGGCCACGCAGCCGGCGCAGGCGGCGAAGACCGAGGCCGGCCCGAGCGCGTCGTAGATCAGGCCGCCCAGCAGGCTGGCGACCAGCGGGGCCAGGCCGCCGGCCCCGGCGTTCATGATCGCCTGGACCGTGGAGGCCCACTCGGGCGGGGTGCGCTCGTCGACCATGCGCACCGTGCTGACGAAGTAGAGCCCGAAGCCGCAGCCCTTGACGATCGTCAGCGGGATCAGCACGAGCGCGTCGCGCGCCAGCGCGAAGCCGGCGTAGTTCGCGAGCATCAGGCCATAGGAGAGCAGCAGGATGGCCGGCGCGCCGATGCGCCTGGCGATCGCGCCGGCGAAGCGCATGCTCGGCAGCTCGCTGAGGGCCGAGACGCCGAACAGCAGCCCGACCAGGAAGCCGCCGCCGCCGAGGTGGCCGACGTAGATCGACTGGAATGTGGCGTCCATGCCCAGCGCGGCGCCCATTGCGAAGGTGGCCGCCAGCAGCGCGATCAGTCCGCGGTCGCGCCCGACCTCGCGCAGCGGCCGCCGCGCGCTCCGCTCGACCACCGGCCCCTCCTCGAGCAGCAGCGCGCCGAGCGCGACCGGCACGAACAGCCCGCCGGCCAGCGCGAACATCGCCCCGAACCCGACCCACTGCCACAGCGAGCCACACGCCAGCGCGACCAGAGCGAAGCCGAACGAGCCCCACAGCCGCATCGCGCCGTAGTCAAGCCGGTGACGCGCGGCCATGCGCGCCACCAGGCTGTCGGCGATCGGGCTGATCGGGCTGCGGAACAGCGCCACCAGGGCCATCAGCGCGGCCAGCGGCGCGAACGAGCGCGGGATCGACAGCAGCGCCAGCGCCAGCCCGAGTCCGATCAGCGCCCCCGCCAGGATGCGCACGCGCGTGCCGCGCCGGTCGGCCATGGCCGAGAGCGCCGGGGCGACGACCAGGGTCATCAGCGGCAGCAGCGCCGAGAGCAGGCCGATCTGGCTGCCGCTCAGGCCCAGCTCGACGAAGTAGAGATTGATGAAGGGCGTATAGACCGCCACGATGCTCCAGTAGGCCAGGTAGAAGAGCGATCCGCGGAGGGATGGGGTTAGTCTGCGATTGGTGCCCACGAGAAATACCTGCTGCTATCGCCGCAGCGTGTTACGACGGGTGCTGTGGCGTCACGCCAGAATACCACACTTGCGAAAGGAGACAAGGGCCTGTGGGGCTAGGGGCTTGGGGCGGTGACGAGGTGACAAGGTGACAAGGTGACGTGGAGCTTGGGGCTTGGGGCTTGGGGCTTGGGACTTGGGGACACGAACGTGACAAGATGACAAGGTGACAAGATGACGTGGAGCTTGGGGCTAGGGGCTAGGGGCTAGGGGCTAGGGGCTAGGGGCTTGGTCTTTGGTCCTTGGTCCTTGGTCCTTCGTCCATCGTCCATCGTCCATCGTCTTTGGTCCATCGTCGGTTCTTGCCCCAACCACCCCGGCGACATCCTAGAAGAAAGCTCACCCCCGCTCCTGGCAGGGGCGGGGGCAGGGGGAGGGGTAGATAGACTGCGCTATAGCTCGAAGGCCCACTCGCCGGCGCGCATCAGCGGCTCGACCGTGCCGTCCTGGCGGACGCCGTCGACGTCCATCTGGCCCGAGCCGATCATGAAGTCGGTGTGGATCAGGCTGGTGTTGCCGCCGGCCTGGCCAAACTGCTCCTCGGACAGCGCCTCGCCGCCGGCCAGACTGAACCGGTACGCGCGGCCCAGCGCGAGGTGGCTGGCGGCGTTTTCGTCGAACAGCGTGTTGTAGAACAGCAGCCCGGACTGCGCGATCGGCGAGCTGTGCGGCACCAGCGCCACCTCGCCGAGCCGGCCGGCACCCTCGTCGGTCTCGATCAGCCGGCGCAGGTGGCTCTCGCCGGACCTGGCCCGGACATCGACCACCCGGCCCTCGGCAAACGTCAGGCTGAAGTCGTCGATCAGCGCGCCGTCGAGGCTCAGCGGCCGGGTGGACGAGACCACCCCGCTGACCTGTCCGCGGTGCGGCAGCGTAAAGACCTCCTCGGTCGGCATGTTCGGGATGAAGGCGATGCCGTTCTCGCTCGTCACGCGCCCGCTGGCCCAGCGATGCCCGTCAGGCAGGCCGATCGTCAGATCGGTGCCGGGCGCGCGGTACTTCAGCGCGGCGTAGCGCCGGTGGTTCAGGTAGTCGCTCGTGGCCACCAGCCGCTCGACGTGCGCCTGCCAGGCCGCGACCGGGTCGGCCTGCCCGATCCGGCAGACCCTGAAGATCGCCTCCCACAGGCGCGTCTCGCGCTGCTCGGGCGGCTCGTGCGGGAAGATCTTGGCCGCCCAGCTTTCGATCGGCGCGCTGATCACCAGCCAGTTCGTGGCGTTGCGCGCCATCAGCCTCTGAAACGGCTGATACTGCCGGGCGGCCGTCTTCTGGGCGATCCCGACCAGCGCGGGGTCCTGGCCCTTCAGCAGATCGGGGTCGTCGGCCACGATCGACAGAAACGCGTCGCCGCGCTCTGCGGACTCCAGCAGCGCCTGCGCCTGCCAGCTGGGGAACTGCTCGAACGAGTCGCGCGGGGCCTCTTGAAAGCGGATCAGCGTGAGCTCGTCATCGCGCCACTGCACGTCGACCAGGCTGGCGCCGGCCCGGTAGGCGCTCGCGGCGATCAGCCTGACCAGCGGGGCCGTCTGAAGCGGCGCGCGGACGATCAGGCGCTGCCCGGCCCGCAGATTCAGCCCGACCCGCACCGCCAGATCAGCGTATTGTCGCAGCGCCTGCTGCATCTCTGGAAGCATTGCGCCTTCTCCTCGAACCGACGATAGATGAAAGACGATAGACCAAAGACGATAGACGATGGACCAAAGACCAAGAGCCAAAGACCAAAGACGATAGGCCAAAGACGATAGACGATGGACCAACGACCAAGGACCAAGGACCAAGGACCAAGCTCCACGTCACCTTGTCACCTTGTCATCTTGTCATCTTGTCACGACCTCAAGTCCCAAGCCCCGGTCACCTTGTCACCCTGTCACCCGGCGCGGACCATCGTCGTAACGCCGGCCGCGCCCGCGACGAGCGCGATCGAGGCCATGCCGATGAACAGGCCGTGCTCGACCACGCTGGGGATGGCGTTGATCGCCGCGTTGAGGGCCGGCGCGTCGGCGATCCCGGCGAACCGCACGTCGAGGATGAGATTGCCCTCGTCGGTGCGAAACGGGCTGCCGTCGGGCGCGCGGCGCAGCTCGGGCGTGCCGCCCAGCTCGGCCAGGCGGCGGGAGGCCAGCGCCAGCCCGAACGCGATCACCTCGACCGGCAGCGGCGCGCGGGTGCCGAGCTGGGACACCAGCTTGGTCTCGTCGCTGATCACGATGAAGCGGTCGGCCGAGGACTCGACGATCTTCTCGCGCAGCAGCGCGCCGCCGAGGCCCTTGATCAGGTTGAGCGCCGGGTCGATCTCGTCGGCCCCGTCGATCGCCAGGTCGAGCCGCGGCCGCTGGTCGAGCGTGGCGAGCGTGATGCCGAGCTGCTGCGCCAGCGCGGCGGTGGACTCGGAGGTCGGCACGCCGACGATGTCGCGCAGCCGCCCTTCGCGCAGCCGCGCCGCCAGGGCGCGCACGAGGTGGCTGGCGGTCGATCCGGTGCCCAGGCCGAGGACCATGCCGCTCTCGACGTACTCAAGCGCGTGCTCGGCGACCTGCTGTTTGAAGCTATCGAGGTTACTCACTGCTATTCCTGCCTAGGGTAGCTGATCCTGTCCACGGCGTTCGACGACGGCATGGCGGGAGAGCGGCTGGTACAACGGTGCTGCCGGGATTGAGCGGGGTTAACTCTGTGTCTATCCTATGGCTAAGGGGGGCCTTTGTCAAGGCCAGGGGTCTTTCCTTTCCGGGGCGCTGCGCCCCCGGCCCCCCGCCCGGGGGAACCCGCGCGGGTTCCCCCGGCCCCCCTCCGGCAAATGAGGCCGTCTCCATTTCAATGCGCGTGGCACATGCCTCATACCATTCCGAGCACGGCCGGTGCACATCCCGCTGCGTCTGGATTCAGCTGGGCATACACGCCAAGCGCTAAAGACGAGGCTGGCTTCTTTGGGGTCCAGGGGCGAAGCCCCGGCCGGGGGCGGCGGGGGTGGCGGCCCACCCCCGCCCGCGGGGGTGCGGGGGGCGCGTAGCCCCCCGACAAGCTACGGCGCGCGTCCCCGCGCAGGGGATGGGGGGCGCATAGCCCCCCGGACGAGCTACGGCGCGCGAGACTCGCGCAGGGGATGCGGGGGCGCGTAGCCCCCGAAAATCAAACACCCCTGCTACTCGTCTTCGTCGGCTACGGCGCGGCCGCCCCCGTTGCCGGCCGCGGGAAAGGGAGGCGTGGCCCCGTCAGATCAGGCAGCGCCGCCTGGAGCGCGGCCAGCTCTCGGGCCAGCTGGCGGGCCTGGTCGCCGCTCTGCTCCTGCAGGTACTCGGCGCTGTCCTCCAGGGCGTTGCGCACGCGCGCCAGCAGCTCGAGCCCCGACGGCATCGGCGCCCCATCGGCCCGGATCTCGTCGCCGGCCGGGCCGGCGGCGGACGCCAGGTCCGGCTGCGCGAGCGCTGGCACGGCCCCCAGGTCGGCCGCCAGACCCACGGCCCGCGCGCGCAGCTCCCCCTCGGCGCGCAGCTGCGCCGCGGCGTCGGCGCGCAGGGCGCCGAACAGGACCACGCGCGCCCCTTCGATGTAGAGCAGCCCGCGCCGGCACACCGCACGCAGCAGGTCGGCCGGGAGATCCAGCGCCTTCAGGACGCGCGCGCTCTGCTCGGCCCACGGCTGGCCGTCGAGCGCGTGCGCGGCGGCGAGCAGGCGCCGCTCGTGCTCGCCGAGCCGGCTCCAGATCGTCTCGCTGGCCCAGGAGTTGACCTCGGCCGCCCAGTCGCCCGGGCGCGCCAGGTCGCCGCTGCGGCGGTAGCCCGCGGCGGCGCGGCGAATCGGCTCGGGCATGCCGCCGGTCGCGGCGAAGAGCGCGCGCCACTGCTCGAATGGCAGCGACGGCGCTCCCGCCCACAGGCGCGCGGCCTCGCGTTCGATCAGCCCGTGCAGCGGCGGGTACTCGACGCCCTCGATCGGGTCGCGCCCGACCAGCAGCAGGCGGCTCGACCGGCGCACGACCAGGTCGGCCAGCGCGTCGAGCAGCACGTCGGTCTGCTGTTCGTCGGCGTGGTGGATGTCGTCGAGCACGACCACCGACGGCCGGGCCTTGAGCTGCTCGCACAGCGTCGCCAGCAGCGCGTCGGCGCGCTGCTCGTCGGCGGGCGTCTCGCGCAGCTCGCGCCAGAGCACGTCGTCGCCGGCGGCGGCCAGCGCGCTGGCCAGCCCGCGGATGATCCCCAGGAGCGTCGAGTCGCGGCCGGGGCGGCAGCTGTGCCACAGGATCGTCTGTCCGTAGCGGTGGCCGTCGGCGGCCAGCTCGGCCGCCAGGGCGGTCTTGCCGCTGCCGGGCAGGCCCCAGATATGGGCGATCCCCTCGCTCTGCAGCCGCCAGGCGTAGTACGACTGCTCCTCGCGCCTACCGATGAAGTCGGGGGTGCGCGGGAGCTGCTGGATCGCGAGCGCCACCGGCGACTCGACGATCCGCTCGACGATCTGGGGCAGCACGGCGGTGATGCGGTCGAGCCCCTGGCGCTTGGCGCGGCTGTAGGTGCTGGCGCTCAGGGCCAGGTCGTCCTGCAGCTCGGCGCGGCTCTGGCCGGCCTCGTACTCGCCGGTGCAGATCAGGTAGGGCCACCAGCTTCGGTCGATCGTCGAGATCGGGCCGGCCGGCCGCAGCCGGTCGAGCGCGGCGCGCAGCGCCTGCTGGATCAGCGTGCCGCGCGGCAGCGGGTCGAGCTCGGCCGGCAGGAAGCGCTGGGCCAGCGCGCTGCCGGCGAGCGTGAGCGGCGGGTCTTCGGTCAGCAGCGGAAGCGCCGCCTTGACCGAACCGCGCAGGCTATCGGGCGCGTCGTCGTCCTCGGGGTCGGCGCGGATCTGGGCCAGGATGCGGTAGGCGGTCCGCCGGCTGAGCTTCGCGCCGTCCTCGCCGAGCAGCTCCTGGGCGCGGCGCCAGAGCGTGTCGCCGCCGGCGCCGGGCGTGTCGGCCAGCGCGTCGGCCAGCGCCCGCTCGAAGGCGGCCGGGCGCCGGTCGCGCTTGCGCGAGGTCGGCTGGCGGGAGCGGAGCGCCTGCAGGCCGCCGCTGTGCGTGTAGGCTCGTAGAACGTTGCGCACCGTTCGTTCCGACACCTTGCCAAGCTCAGCCGCCTCGCGCTGGGTCTTTCCCTCCGCCAGCACTGACTGCAGCAGCCGGTAGCGTCGCAGGCCCTCCTGGTCGTCGCCGAATTGTTCGGATAGCTCGGTCTCGGACAGGGGAATGAACGTTGCATGTGTGGGCATAACCCCTCCGCGATCACATCAAAACTGCCCTGCACGCGCAGGGCTGCCGCTGTGTCCGTCTGGAACCGTAGCTCGTGGAACCGGGTCGTCACGTGGATGGGTAACGATCGTAGCGCTTCACGTTGCTAGAGCACGTCGTTGTGGCTCGCGTTTCAGACTACCATGGCGTGCCGGCTATCGCAAGCGCTGTGGCGCGCGCACAGACCTTGAATCGGCGCTTGTTATGCTGCTGTAATCTTTGGGGGATATCCGGCTGCGCTTCGCTTGCCAAATATCACCCTCTTTGCCCTTCGATCACCCCACGCCCCCGGCGCGTGGCGGGGGAATGAGGGCCGGCTCGCCTACAAGCCAGGGATGGCGCGCCCGCGCAGCCGCGACGCGGCCGGCTCGCCGAGCAGCGCCAGCAGCGTTGGCGCCAGGTCGTAGATCGACGCCTCGTCCAGCTCGACCTGCTTGCCCTGGCCGTGCGGGTCGTAGATCACGAAGAAGCCGCTCGGCGACTCGTACGCCGCGTCCAGGGCGGCCTCGCGCGTGCTGACCCAGGCCCGCCCGTGGCCGACGCTCGCTCCCGCGCGCCAGCCGGGGCGCGCGCAGATCGCCACCAGGTCGGGCACGACGCCCGAGGAGGCGCTGTAGACCGCGGGCGGCCGCATGACCTCGACCTCCGGCACGCCGCTGCTCTGGTCCGGCTGGCTGCTCGACGCGGTTGCGGGCGGCTCGATCGCGCGCAGCCGCTCGCTCAGGTCGGTGAGCGTCTGCTCGGCCTGATCGGCCGGGACCGTGCCCTGCGGCTCGCGCCCGGCGACGTTCAGGTAGATCGCGCCGTCGTCGCCCGACCATGCGCGCGTGCGAGCCCAGTCGACATCGCACTGCTCGATCGGCGTGGGGCCGGCCGGCGCTGAGCGCAGCGCCAGATCGCCCTGGGCGATCAGCCAGTCGTTGAGCGACAGCTCGCCGTCGAGCGCCTGCATGCCGCAGGCCGATACGACCGCGACGATCGTGTCGCCGTCGATCAGCTCGAGCAGCTCGCCGATCTGCTCGTCGACGAAGCGGTAGAACAGGCTGATCGTGTCCGCGAGCGGATGGTTGGGCCGGAAGCGCGGGTGGGTGACGTCGAGCGTGTCCCACAGGATGCGCTGGATGGCGGCGATGCCGTCGTCGCAGACCACGAAGCAGCCGTACGAGTCGCGCGCCAGCAGTCGGCGCGCCAGCCGGAAGCGCTGCTCGGTGCGCGCGTAGATGTCGCCGACGATCTGCTCGAGATCGCCGCCGGCCGTCGGCTCGCCCGCCGGCGCGTCCGCCAGCCAGGCGGCGATCAGCTGCGCCAGTGCGGGCGGGTAGGTCGCGGGCGCGCCGCTCACGGGGCGATCGCCGATCAGCTGGCCGCGCACCGGCTGCGGCGGGGTGGTCGCCGGCGCCGCGACGACGCCGACCTGCCTGCCCGCGCCGCCCAGGAGATCCCACAGGCGCGGCTCCTGGACGTCATTACTGTCGAGATCGGTCGGCGCGGCGTAGCTGTAGCCGCGGCGCTGCCGGCGGCCGTAGACCCCAAGCTGGGCGGGCTCGCGGCCGCTGAGCAGGCTCTGCCAGGCCGGCGCGCTGAACCAGGGCATGCTGCTGCGCAATCGCCCGCGCGCCCCCCGGTCGGTCAGCATATGCATGGTGCGCAGCTGCGTGCGCCACGCGCCGATCGCCAGCTCCGGCGCGGCGCCGTCGAGGCCGATCAGCAGCAGCCGGCGCGGCCGCTCGGCGCCGCCGGTCTCCGGCAGCACGAGCGCGCCCGGCGCGCCGACCTCGCGCGCCTGCTCGCGCTGGGCGTTCTCTGCGGCGGCCCGCTCATGCGCCTCGCGCGCCTCGCGCTCCTTGCGCACTGCCGGCGCGCCAATCGCGACATCGTGCGGGCTCGGCGCGGTCGTGGTGGTCGTCTCGGTGGTCTCGCCGCCGGAGTCTGATTCGGTACGGCCCATGGCAACTGCTCCTGCTGGCTGGAACGCGACGGCTTTACTTTACCAGCAGGCGGCGCCGAATGCAACTTCAGGTATAATTCTTGCACTGCGCTGGTATGTGTGGGGAGGTCGCTATGAATCTCAAGCAAGATGTGCTGCCGCTGCTCAAGGAGATCGGCAGCGAGTTTCAGAAAGACGAGGCCGGGCAGCTTGGCGCGGCCCTGGCGTACTACGCCATGTTCTCGATGTTCCCGCTGCTGCTGCTGCTGGTGGCGGCGCTGGGCTATGTCCTGCAGTTCTGGCCGACCGCGATCGACGTTCAGGAGCAGATTCTAACGGCGGTGAGCACCAATTTCTCGCCCCAGGTGGCCGATATTCTGAACACCATCCTGGGCGGCGTGAAGAGCCAGGCCGGCGGGGCGACGATCGTCGGCCTGGTCACGCTGCTGATCGGCGCCTCGGGGGCGTTCCAGCAGCTCGACCTGAGCTTCAACCGGATCTGGAGCGTGCCCACGCCGCCGCCGGCCGGCAGCGTGGTTGCGTCCGTGTGGCGAACGCTGCGCACCAAGCTGTTCTCGTTCGGCATGGTCCTGTCGGTCGGGTTCCTGTTGCTCGTCTCGATGGTGCTGACCGGCGCCTCGCAGGCGCTGCTGTCCAGCTTCAAGGATCTGCCGCTCATCGGCGGCGTGGCCGGGGTTGCGATCAGCCTGGTCACCTCGCTGCTGCTGAACACGCTGGTGTTCGCGCTGCTGTTCAAGTACCTGCCCGATACCAAGGTCGACTGGGGCGACGTCTGGCTGGGCGCGCTAATGACTGCGATCGTGTGGGAGCTGGGGAAGTATATCCTGGCGCTTTACATCGGCCGCTCGGGCCAGAGCTGGAGCGCCTACGGCGTGGTCGGCTCGGTGCTGGTGCTGATGGCCTGGATCTACTTCAGCAGCCAGATCCTGTTCCTGGGCGCCGAGTTCACCGAGGTCTACGCGCGCCGCCATGGCAGCCGCGCGCCGCAGCCGGCCGAGGCCAGCCAGCCGACCGAGGAGCTTGCGCCCGCGCCCCAGCCGGCGCCACCGCGCACCGCGGGCGGCAGGATCGCGATCGCGACCGGGGCGGGCCTGCTGGTCGGCGTTGTGGGCGGCGTGCTGGCTGCGCTGGCCGCGCTGCTGATTGGCCTGGCCAGGGCCACCGCGCCGCTCGCGCGGCGAATCAGGCGTCACCGGCCCGCCGCTTAGTGCGCTTTCAGGGCAGGGGTTAGGGCTAGTACAGCTTTCCAGAAGTTCGTTGCTGGTTGCAGTACGCAGTCAGCAGTCGGCAGCCACCAACACAACTGCCGACTGCCGGCCAACCCGTAGAGGGCGATCCGATTCTGCCGAGGGCGTGACCTGTCATCTTGTCATCTTGTCACCTTTTCTCCGGGGCTATGCGCCCCCCGGCCCCCCGCGAAGTGTTTGCCGGGGCGCTGCGCCCCCGGCCCCCCGCCCGGGGGAACCCACGCCGGTTCCCCCGGCCCCCCTCCGGCAAGTCAGGCTGTCTCCATTTCAATGCCAGTGGCGGATGCCTCACACCATTCGAGCAAGGCCTGTGCACATCCCGCCGTGCGTGGATTCAGCCGGGCATGCACCACAAGCGCTGAAGACGAGACGGCGTGATTTTTGGGGTCCAGGGGCGCAAGCCCCGGGAGGGGGGCGGCGGGGGTGGCGGCCCACCCCCGCCCGCTGGGGTACGGGGGGCGCGCAGCCCCCCGGAGATGCTGGGAGGTGTGACCGATGCCCGCGGGGACACGGGGGCGGTGCCTACACTCGTTTGACGCGCCGCGCGCGCGCTCCTATAATGCCGCCTGCCCCTCCAAGACCACAACGGCGTGCTCGACGAGCCACATGAATCCAGCGATGCGGGGAACATCTATGGCTGTACAGCTGCAGACCAACGGCGAGCGCGATCGCCTGTCGGCGACGATCCACTTCCTGGGCGACATCCTCGGCGAGGTGATCCGCGCGCAGGCCGGCGAGGCCGCCTTTGCGCTCGAGGAGCGCGTGCGCGGGCTGGCGAAGGACCTGCGCGCAGGCGATCGGTCCGAGTCGGTCGCCGCGATGCAGCAGATCGTCGCCGGCCTGACGATCGACCAGGCGCGCGACCTGCTCAAGTCGTTCAGCACCTACTTCGCGCTGGTCAACCTGTCCGAGCAGCTCCAGCGCATCTGGGTGCTGCGCGACCGCGCGCAGCTCCACCCCGACGAGCCGCGCTCCGAGTCGATCGAGGCCGCCGTGGCCGAGCTGCGCCGCGCCGGCGTGGGCGCCGAGGAGCTGCAGCGCTGGCTCGAATCGGCGCTGGTCCTGCCGGTCTTCACCGCGCACCCGACCGAGGCGCGCCGCCGGACGACGCTGGAGAAGCTGCGCCGGATCGCGAGCAGCATCGAGCGCGCCGACTCGGCCCTCGCGATCGGCCCGGCCGAGGACCCCGTTCGCCAGGTGGCCGAGGAGATCGTCGGCCTGTGGCAGAGCGACGAGGTCCGCGTCATCCGGCCGACCGTGACCGACGAGGTCAAGAACGGGCTGTACTACTTCGAGGCCACGCTGTACGACCTGGTGCCCCAGCTCTACCGCGACCTGGAGCGCGCGCTTGGCCAGGCCTACCCCGAGCACGCCTGGCGCGTCCCGTCGCTGCTGCGCTTCGGATCGTGGATGGGCGGCGACCGCGACGGCAACCCCTACGTGACGCCCGAGGTGACGGTCGAGACGGTGCGGCTGATGCGCGCCTGGGCGCTGCGGCGGCACACCGCCGCGGTCGAGCGCCTGAGCCACCGACTGGGCCAGTCGAGCCGCCAGGTCGCGATCAGCGACGAGCTGCGGCGCTCGCTCGAGTCCGACGCGGTGCTGTTCCCGAAGGTCGCGCGGCTGCTGGCCCAGCGCAACCCCTACGAGCTGTACCGCCAGAAGTGCACCTACATCCGCGAGAAGCTGCTGCGCTCGCTCGATCACACCGGCAGCCACGTACCCGACTGGGGCAGCGGCCCGCTGCTGCCGACGGTCGGCACGTTCTACCACGGGCGCGACGAGCTGCTGGCCGACCTGCTGGTGATGGAGCGCAGCCTGCGCGCCAACGCCGGCGCGAGCGTAGCCGATGGCGGGCTGCACGACCTGATCCGCCAGGTCGAGGTGTTCGGGCTGCACGTCGCCACGCTGGACATCCGCCAGCACAGCGAGCGCCACGCCGCCGCGCTGGCCGAGGTGCTGCGCCTGGCGGGCGTGTGCGACGACTACGCCGCGCTCGACGAGGGCCGGCGCGTCGAGCTGCTGTCGCGCGAGGTCGCCAACCCGCGGCCGCTGATCCCGGCGCGGCTGCCCTACACCCCCGAGACGGCCGAGACCGTCCAGACCTTCCGCACCGTCGCCGCGATCCTGGAGCAGCTCAGCCCCGAGGCGATCCAGACCTACGTCATCAGCATGACCTGCGGCGCCAGCGATGTGCTGGCCGCCCTGCTGCTCGCCAAGGAGGCCGGGCTGTACCGCCCGGCGGAGCGCGCCAGCCGGCTGAACATCGTGCCGCTGTTCGAGACCGGCGCCGACCTGGCCGGCTGCGACCGGGTGATGGAGGCGTGCCTGCGCCTGCCGGCCTACCGCGAGCACCTGGCGCTGCGCGGCAACGTCCAGGAGATCATGATCGGCTACTCCGACAGCAACAAGGACGTCGGCTTCGTGGCGGCGAACTGGGCGCTCTACCAGGCCCAGCGGGCGCTGCGCGACATGGCCGCGCGCGAGGGCATCGGGCTGCGGCTGTTCCACGGGCGCGGCGGCTCGATCGGCCGCGGGGGCGGCCCGGCCAACCAGGCCATCCTGGCCCAGCCGCCCGGCAGCATCGGCAACCAGATCAAGATCACCGAGCAGGGCGAGGTGATCGCCGACCGCTACGGCCTGCCGCCGCTGGGCTACCGCCACCTCGAGCAGGTCGTCAACGCGGTGCTGCGCGCCGGCTTCGCGCCGCAGCACGACGCGCCGCCCGAGTGGGAGCACGCGCTCGAGCGGCTGGCCGAGATCGCGCGCGGCCACTACCGCGGCCTGGTCTACCAGAACACCGACTTTCTGCCCTACTTCCGCAGCGCCACGCCGATCGCCGAGATCAGCCGGCTCAAGATCGGCAGCCGCCCGGCCAGCCGCCGCAACAGCGACCGGATCGAGGACCTGCGCGCGATCCCGTGGGTCTTCAGCTGGATGCAGAGCCGCCACACGCTGCCGGGGTGGTACGGGCTGGGGTATGCGCTCGAGACGTTCGTCTCGGAGGGGCTAGGGACGAGGGACTTGGGGCTTGGGAGCGCGCCCTCAGGCCCCAAGCCCCAAGCCCCAAGCCCCAAGCTCGAGCTGCTGCAGACGATGTACAGAGAGTGGCAGTTCTTCCGCACCATGATCGACAGCGCGCAGATGATCCTGGGCAAGGCCGACCTGCGGATCGCCGAGCGCTACGCCGAGCTGGCGACGGACCCGCGCGCGGCCGAGGCGATCTTCGGCGCCGTGCGCGAGGAGCACGCGCGCACCAGCCGCATGATCTGCCAGGTCGCGCAGATCGAGCATCTGCTCGACCGCAGCCCGGTGCTGCAGCGCTCGATCGCCCGCCGCAACCCCTACATCGACCCGATGAGCTTCGTCCAGGTCGAGCTGCTGCGGCGGCTGCGCGCCGACCCGGCCGGGCCGGACCACGCCGCGCTCGAGGATGCCATCCTGCTCAGCATCAGCGGGATCGCCGCCGGCCTCAAGAACACGGGGTAGCAGGGGTGTTTGCCCTCACTGCTCGCTCATCCGTTCTCTCCCATCATGCCCCGCCCTCAAGAACACGGGGTAGCCGGAGTGTTTGCCCTCACCCCCCCCCCGCCCCCCTCTCCCACGCCTGGGAGAGGGGGGGCTTGTCGGCGTGGTGGTGCGGTCGCGGAGCGACCGCACCACCACGCCAGATCTATACCCCCGCCCTTTTTAGGGGCGGGGGACAGGGGGTGGGGTCAAAGACGTTGCATCGCAGTCCTGATTAGCAAACGGGTGTGACGCACGGTTGTGCGCGCCCGCACGCCGCAGGATGAATCCTGCGGCTAGCTCAACGAAGCCCGCTTTCGCGGGCTGGATCAGGCTGTGGCAACGGCCTCCGTCCACGTAGCCCGCCCGTTGACGGGCCGGGCGGGCCACGGCTGGCCCGCCGCGCAAAAGCACACGTCACACCGTTAGCAAATTAGCAACCTGTGCCGTTTGCAACTTCCCCATAGCTATGCTATACTCCTGGTCGCCCAGGACGGGCGATTAGCTCAGCTGGCTAGAGCGCGTCGTTCACACCGACGAGGTCACTGGTTCGAGTCCAGTATCGCCCACCACACGCGCCCTGAGGAGCGCACCCGCGACATTGCTACCCGGCTCGCCCGCGAGGCGCAGCCGGGTTGTCGTTTATCTGGCGCTCCTCAGGGCGGGCATCACTTTTCCCTTGAAATCCTCGTAATTTCCCTCGCGTCTCACGCGCTCGAATTCACAGGCGGAGATCAGATAGCGCTTCTTGACGAGGCCGCGCGCGGTCGCCTGAAGGATGCCGGCGGCGATCCAGCGGTAGATCGTCTGGTCGCTGACGCCGAGCGCTTCCGCGACCTGCTTCGGCGTGTACATGGTCTCGGCCATGCCGTGTGCTCCTTGTGGTCGCTTTGGGTTGCGTGGATTATAGAGGAATGGTTGAGGAGTCAAGGAGAAATTCAGACTACGACCATACAGGGCACCCCCGCTCCTCGTGGGAACGGGGGTGCGTGCAATGGGGCGGTTCCCCTCTCCCGCCGCGGCGGGAGAGGGGGCAGAGGGTAAGGGCCTACTTGGTGAACTTGAACAGCGCGATGTGGTCGCTGCCGTCGGTCAAGCGCAGGGTGAACTGGCGGCAACTTCCAGTCCAGTTCTTGTCGGTCTTCCAGACATAGGTGTACAGGCCGGTGGTCGCGTCGTAGTGCAGGCCGCTGTTGGAGCTGGTCGTCACCTCGACCTGGTCGACCGGCGCGCTGGTGTCGCAGGCGACCTGCCGCGAGGTCGGGTAGCCACTGGCCAGGATGTTCAGCCCGCGGTCGCCGCCCAGGTCGAAGATCACTGGGACGCCGCCGCCGGCCTTCATCGAATTGAGCACAGGCGGCGAGTCGATCGGCCCGCCGAAGTTGTTGCCGAAGCTGGTGTTGAAGACGACGCTATAGCTGCGGGTGAGCGAGCTGGTGTTGCCGGCGCTGTCCGCAGCGTTCACCGTGAAGGTCTTGGCGCCAACCGAACTGGTGTCAATCGGACTACCGTTCGGGACATCTCCGACACAGGAAACGAGACCCGAACCACCCGCTTCATCCTGACAGTTGTAATCGGCATTGACCACCTGACCGAGCGTGTACGTCGCGCCGTCGGCGGGCGTGGTGATGGTGATGCTCGGCGGGGTTGTGTCAGTGGATGGCAAACCGTACACGGCGATGCGGTTCAGATTGGTCACCGCGCCGTCGGCGGTAGCGGTGAAACCGCCACCCACGTACAGGTCGCTCCCCATCACCACCAGTGCATTCACGGTGCTATCCAGCCCGCCATTCGGCAGCGCCGCCCAACTGGCGCCGTCAAACTTGGCGATACGGGCCAAATTAGTCACCGCGCCGTCGGCGGTAGTGGTGAAACTGCCGCCCACGTACAGATCGCTCCCACTCACCGCCAGGACTCTCACTTCGCTATTCAGCCCATTGTTGGGCAGCGCCGCCCAACTGGCGCCGTCAAACTTGGCGATACGGGCCAGATTAGTCACCGCGCCGTCGGCGGTAGTGGTGAAACCGCCGCCCACGTACAGGTCGCTCCCGATCACCGCCAGGGCTCTCACGCTGCTATTCAGCCCATTGTTGGGCAGCGCCGACCAACTGGCGCCGTCAAACTTGGCGATACGCTTCAGATTGGTCACCGCGCCGTCGGCGGTAGTGGTGAAACCGCCGCCCACGTACAGGTCGCTCCCGATCACCGCCAGGGCTCTCACGATGCTACCCAGCCCATTGTTGGGCAGCGCCGACCAACTGGCGCCGTCAAACTTGGCGATGCGGTTCAGATTGGTCACCGCGCCATCGGCGGTAGTGGTGAAAGCGCCGCCCACGTACAGGTCGCTCCCGATCACCGCCAGTGCATTCACGCTGCTATCCAGCCCGCCATTCGGCAGCGCCGACCAACTGGCGCCGTCGAACTTGGCGATGCCGTTCAGATTGGTCACCGCGCCGTCGGCAGTAGCGGTGAAAGTGCCGCCCACGTACAGGTCGCTCCCCATCACCGCCAGGGCAAACACGGTGAGCCCCGGCCCACTCAGCCCATTGTTGGGCAGCGCCGCCCAACTGGCGCCGTCGAACTTGGCGATGCCGTTCAGATTGGTCACCGCGCCATCGGCGGTGGCGGTGAAAGTGCCGCCGACATACAGGTCGCTCCCCATCACCGCCAGGGCAAACACGCTGCCATCCAGCCCGCCATTCGGCAGCGCCGCCCACGGTGCTGCTAGCGACGCGGTTTGTGCGCGCGAGAGAATTGGTCCGCGCGCCGCGTCGAGCGTCACGTTCCAACCGCGCAGGTCGAGTGTGCCCTGGCGTCCCGCGGCGAGATTCAGCGTGCCGTCGGGATTCAAGAGCGATTCGGGCGAAAGCATGTGCGCCGAGGCGGTCTGCGCCCCCGACGCGCCGAGAGCCAAGAGCGGCGCGAGCAGCAGCGCGCAACACAGCAGCGCGCGCCAGACGCGCGCCCGCAGCGGATTGTGACGTCGGGAGAATAGAGACATGTTCATGGTTCTGGCCCCTCCTTGAGCCATACCGATCCTTGTTGTTACCAATGCGCTCCTTGCGGCACGTCGGGGGCGGATATATCAATCGCCCCGACGGTCTACGGTCGATGATCGCCGTGGTGGGCAGCGATGCCGCACGTCGCAGGCGATTCGCGAATCGCCCCGACGATCGATGATCGCCATGGTCGGCATTGATGGTTGCCTTGTGGTGCGGGCGTCCAAAACGGTTGGCTGGCGATCGGCGATCGGCTATCGGTTATCAGCTATCAGCTCTTTCACCTCCTTTCGGCCGGCTCGGCGAGCAGCGTCTCGGCCAGCGCGTGGATGTCGATCTCGCCGGTGACGTGGACGTGGCGTGGCAGGTAGCAGGCGTCGTGCTTGCCCTCCGGCTCCAGCTTGCGCGCCAGGGCCGGCATGTTGTGCAACTCCCAGATGCTCTTCTGGCTGCCGAGCGCCAGACGGTTGCCCTGGAGGGCGATGCCCATGGGCTTGGGGAAGGCGCGGAAGTGGGTGTTGAGCACGCCGGCGTGGCCGTTGCCATTGGCCGCCGCGCCGCCGCCGTGGCGCACCAGGATGACCTTGCCGGCCTGGTAGGTCGAAACGACCAGGCTGAGGTTGAGCTGGGCGAACAGCTCGGCCAGGCTGGTGGTATACACCCTGCGCAGCTCTTGGTCCTGCGGCGCGGGGTTTGGGTTGGTGGTCATGATCGGCTCCTGTGCCGGTAGTCAGTAGTCGGTAGTCAGTACAATGGTTCTAGGTTTGGATGGTGGCGGCTCCTTGCCGCCACCATCCAATCTGCTCCTCCTCTCCAGTTGCGACGGGAGCGGGGGTGCGGGCCTACTTGAACTTGAACCGCGCGAAATGGTCCGTGCCGTCAGCCGTGCGCAGGTTGAACTGGCGGCAGGTCGCGGCCCACTTCTTGTCGGTCTTGGCGGTGTAGGTGTAGCGGCCAGTCGTCGCGTTGTAGCTCAGGGACAGGGCCGCGCTCACCGGAGACGGCGATCCCATCAGCGCGCCGGTGCTGCAGTTGATCTGCTGCGACTGCGGGTAGCCCGTGGCGAAGATGTTCAGCCCGACGTTGCCGCCCAAGCCGAAGATGAACGCGATGTTCGAGCCGGCGTTGACCTGGTTGAGCGTGGGCGGGTTGAGCACCGACCCGAAGAACCCGCTGAAGGTGTACTTGACGGCGATGGTGACCGTCGCCACGTTCGAGTCGGCCGTGCCGTCGGTGGCCTTGTAGGTGAAGCTGTCGCTGCCAGCGTAGTTGGCGGCGGGCGTATAGGTAAACGAGCCGTTGGCGTTGAACGTTAGGGTGCCGTGGGCCGGGTTGGTCACCTTCACCGCCGTCAGCGGGCTGCTGCCGGTGTCGTTGGCCAGCACGCCCGGCGCCGTCACCGTCAGCGGTGTGTTCGCAGTGGTCGTGTAGTTGTCGGCGTTGGCCACCGGCGCGTTGATCTGGCCGATCGACGGCGCGCTGCCGGTCCAGCTTGGGCCGAGGTCGACGCTTGCGCCCACGCCGGTCCCGTCGCTGACTGTATTGAAGTGGTAGGTGGTCGTGCTGCCGTCCAGGTTGAGGCGCGTGACGTCGAGGCTGTAGGTGTTGCTGGCCGGGTCGTTGTTCTCGATCGTCAGCTTGCCGGTCGCCGGGTCGATCGCGACCGCCAGCGTGCGCCCGGACGCCATCTGCGCGCCGCCAACCTCAAACGAGTAGTCGGGCGCGCCGGCCTGGCTGACCGCCATCGACAGCGCCGGAGTATCGCTGTCCAGCGCGCTGGAGGTGAAGGCCAGCCGGTGGTTGTCGCCGTCGAAGCTGATGCCCAGCACGTCGTTCGTTCCAGGCTGCACGGTGGTCGAATCGGCCGGCGAGTCGAGCTTGAGGCCCTTCAGGTGGGTGACGAAGCCCTGGCCGAAGATGTTCAGGTTGGCCGTGGCCGACTGGTTGCCGTACGCGTTCTGGCGATCCGTGACGCGCAGGCTGTAGGTCATGCCGGCCGTGTGCGGAACGCGGATCACGCCGGGGACGTTGCGCCCATCGCCGGCGCCGACGTCGAACTGCTCCGCGCCCGGGATCTCGGCGATGAACTGGCCCGACGGATCGACGCCGGCGCGCTTGCCGTCGCTGCGGGTGATCATCAGGTAGCCCTCGCCGTCCAGCTCAAAGGTGTAGGCGTCTGACGCGATCTGCGCTGTCTGGGTCGTCGCCAGCGCGGTGGTCTGCGCCGCCATCAGCGCGAAGGCCGGCGCCACGGGCGCCGTGGTCGTCGCTGTGCAGAACGGGCACTTCTTGGGGAAGCTCTCCACATTGCGCAGGCTCTTGAGGCTGATTTGGGTGGTACCGGAGCCGGTATACGTGGAGGGGGGCGCGCCGGGGTCAGTGGCTCCGCCCTCGTAGATCCAACTGTTGGTCGAGTAGGTCACTTTGAAGACGCGGTCGAAGTTGTTGGGGTAGTTGTTGTCGTAGACATAGATCCAGTACGTATCCGCGTCGACCTGCTTGACGGCGTACGGTGTGACAGCGTGGCCGGCGCTCCCATCCGGCTTCGCGAACGAGAGCTCGTAGCGGTCGGTGGCGCTCGCATTGGCGAAGTTGGCGCGCAGCTTGTCCACGATCGCCGCCGCTCCCTTGGCAGCGGTGTAGGCTGGTACCGTGGTGCTAAGCGTCGTTTGATAAGCCCCCTGGGTATAGTAGAAGAGCTGGTTCAGTCTGCGGCTACTGCTCTTGCTGAGGTCGTACGTGATCGACGCGCCCGGCTGGTAGTCGCCGGGTGTCACATCCGCACGGTCATAGATCCACAGCGTCGACATCGCCAGGCCGAAGCAGTGCCCGCCGTCGCGCGCGGTCATCGACTTGCGCATGTCCTCGGCGGCGGCGGTCAGCACGCACGGGTTCTGGGTTTCGCACACATTCGCCGCGCCAAAGATAAACACCATATCGTCGACGGTAGTATCGCTGTCCACGCTGTCTTTATAGTTGGCGTAGCTGTAGCCATCCGGGAAGGGCTCAAACCCGAACGCGGTGACATTGGCATTGTACGGCGTGGTCAGAACCGGCCCGCTGGCGGTGATCGCCGGGTTCGAGATGCTGGAGACGCGATAGCTATTGCTGACCAGGTTCTGTGTCGCCGTGACCTTGTAGCCAACCCGCTTCATCTGGTTGGGGGCCAGCGGGCTCAGGTTCCAGGTCAGCGTCCCGCCGCTGAAGCTGCCGCCGTCGCTGGCGCTGCCGGCCACGTAGGTCGCGCCGGCTGGGAGCTGCTCGACGATGCGCAGATCGGTCAGCGAGGTCGTACTCTCATTGATCACCGTCAGGACGAACTGCGTCTGCCCGATCGCCGCGGCATACGCTGGGCCAGTCTTGGTGATGCTCAGGGACGGGACGCCGATGCCCTGGTACTCGTAGGCGCCGATGTCGACGCCGGTACCGGCGAAAGGCCGCGCGTTGCCGTCGGCGTCGATCGCCACGCTCGCGTCCACCACCCCGAGATCGATCGCCGGAGAGTTTTGCTGCACGTGATAGTTGAATGCCGCCGGGTCGACGAAGCGCGGCGACGCCGCGATGCGATCGTGGCCACCGCTGGTGACAACCGCGCTATTCAGAGCCTGCGGAATATTCGTGTCGCCGGACAGCAGATTGTAATCCTCGCTCACGAGGGCAGTCGCGCCCGAAGCGGTCAGGCTGCTCAGGAAGCTGTCGAAGATATTGTTCTTCAAGGTGGCCGACCCGTTCACCAACACCGCTTCCTTGGGATTCTTGTAGGCGTCGGTGAAGGTGTTGTTGAGCAACGTCAGACTGCCGGAAGCGTTGCTGGCATTGATCGCCGCGCCCGGCGAACCCGAGCTGTTGCTGGCGAACACGCTGTTGGTGACGCGCCCGCTCAACCCGCTGAAGTTGATCGCGCCGCCATAGCCGTCGGTCTTGTTGCCCACGAAGGTGGAACGATCAACCGTGAGGTTTCCTTGGGCAGACACGGCGCCGCCGACCTGCACAGAGGTCGCGCCGGTCGGGTGGTCGGTGGTGTTATTCTCGAAGCGGACGTTGGTGAGCGTCAGATTGCCAAACGCCAGCAGGCCGCCGCCGTTGCCGATCACATTCCCGTCGCGCACGGTCAGGTTGCGGATGGCGATCGCGGGGCTGGTGACCATCACGCGCATCTGTGGCGCGCTGGCGCTGCGCGCGATCGTCGCGCCGTTGCCCTCGATCGTCGTCGCGCTGCTGATCTTGATGCCACTCCCACCATTCGCGGTATCGCCCACCGAGGCGACGGGATAGGTGCAAGCGCCGTCGAGCGTGATGGTCTTGGCGGCGGTGTTCTCGCCAACCTGCACCCGTGCCCGCAAGACGGTCTCGGAGCAGGGCGCGACGCCGACCTGCCCGGCGATCTCGCTGGCGCTCAGCGCGCGGTTGTAAATCTTCAGGTCGTCGATCAGGCCATTGAACCCGTCGGTGAGCGTGGTGGCGCCGTTATTCGTCCGGGCGCCGATCAGCAGGACATCGTCCGTGTCGGCGATCCCTGGCCCGGCGCTCGTCACCTTCTCGACCAGCACGCCGTCGATGTAGAACGAGACCGCGTTGCTGCTGTCCATCACCGCGGCGATATGGTACCACTGCCCGGCCTTCATACCGGTGCCCTGCGTCGTGAAGTAATCCTTCACGCCATAGGTCGAAAACTGGAGGAAGGTGTTATTCAGGCCAAAGGCCCAGCCGTTGCCGCTGGTCGTGGTGCGGGCCGAGGAGATCACGCGCTGGATGCCCGAGACGGTGCTGGGGTTGACCCAGCCCATCACGGTAAAGGTATTGGTCAGCCGGTTGATGCCGCTGTTGGGCACCATCACCTTGCTGGATGTCGCCGCGCTCACGCTCAGCGCACCGGGGTTGGCAAAGCTGGTGATCGGCGCCGCGCTGGCGCTGAAGGCCGCGCCGCCGGCCAGCGTCCCGTTGTTGGCCGGAACCGAGCCGGACGAATCGGCGGCGGTTGTGCCCGTGCCTTCGTCGAACTTCCAGTAGCCGAGCAGGCCAATATTGGCCGACACGACCGTGATCGAGACGGTGGCGACGTTCGATTCGGCCGTGCCGTCGTTGGCCTTGTAGGTGAAGCTGTCCGGGCCGCTGTAGCCCGCGGCCGGGGTGTAGGTGAACGAGCCGTTGGCGTTGAGCGTCAGCGTCCCGTGGGCTGGGTCGCCGACCTTGACCGCGCTCAGCGGGTTGCTGTCGGCGTCGGTGTCGTTGGCCAGCACGCCGGGGGGGGCCACGGTCAGCGGCGTACCCTGATTGGCGCTGTAGCTGTCGTTGGCCGCGACCGGCGCGTGGTTCACCGCGTTGACGGTGATCGTGGTGGTGTAGTCGGTGAAGCCGCCGTCCTTGTCGACGATCCGGCCGCGCACCATGTGGGAGCCGGCGCCCGTCAGGTAGCTGGCCGGCACCGTCGCCAAGGCCGCCGTGACAGCGTTGGCGTACGTGCCGTCACCGCCGACCTCGAAGACGCCGTCGTTATCGAAGTCGTAGGCGTAGTGCAAGCCAGCGCTTATGTCGGCCGCCGAGGGATCGGACTGGCTGGAGAACGACACACTGCCGGCGCTGCCCTCGTTTACCGCGCCGCCGTTGGCGAAGCTCGCCGTCGGGGCGACGTTGGCGACGGTGAGCGGGAACGAGGTGCTCGACGTATCGCCGGAGACGCCGGTGCTGGACGCGATCGTCACGCTCTGGCTCTGCGCCGGGCCGTCGTCGGTGGCGTACGACCACGACCAACTGCCGGCGACCGAGGTGTTGTATCCGAGGTCAGCCGGGTTGAACGTGCCGGGCGCGAAGGTAAACACCCGCACGTCGTCCACCGCCCCGGTGAACAGCGAGTTGCCGATCGCGACCCCGGTTGTGGCAGGCGACACCGTTCTGGCGCGGCTGTCGCTGAAGACGAGGGCGCCGTCGACATAGAACTTGGTGACGCCGCTGTCGCGCACGAGAGCGACATGGTGCCAGACGCCGGGGGTGGCCGCGACTCCGCTATCTAAGACAACCAAATTCCCGTAGACCGCGGCGTAGTCGTCGTCGAGAATCCCCAGCCCGAAGCCATTACCTGGAGTTAACCTATTTCCAACCACCCCGTTCATCACAATCGTTTGAAATTCTCCCGTAAAATCGGGGGGCCGCACCCAGGCCTCGACGCCGAAGTTGTCGGTGGCGCTGCTCACCGGGCTGGCCAGGGTGTAGCCCTCGAAGGCGTTGTTGAGCGACATCGCCAGCACGCTGCCGGTGGAGCCGTCGAGCGCGGTGTAGGTCGGGCTGCCGACGCGGGTCAGGTTGAGCGCCGGGTTGAGGCCATTGCCGTCCTGGCCCAGGGTCGTGCTATTTCCGGTCGCGCCGTCGGCCGCGCCCGCGTCGTCCTCGCCAAGCTGCCAGTAGCCCCGCACGTTGAGCCGGGTGGACGAGGTCTGCGTCTGCGACAGCGATCCGACCGAGGCGGAGATCGTCGCGGGCGCCGGGCCAGGGTGCCAATAGGTGCCGGAGTTCGCGGCTGCCTGGCCTTCGTTGACTGTCACGGCGTTGACGATCGTGATCGTGGTGGTGTAGTCGGTGAAGCCGCCGTCCTTGTCGACGATCCGGCCGCGCACCGTGCGGGAGCCGGCGCCCGTCAGGTAGCTGGCCGGCACCGTCGCCGAGGCCGCCGTGACAGCGTTGGCGTACGTGCCGTCACCGCCGACCTCGAAGACGCCGTCGTTATCGAAGTCGTAGGCGTAGTGCAAGCCGGCCGCCGTGTCGGCCGCCGAGGGATCGGACTGGCCGGAGAACGACACGCGGCCGGCGCTGCCCGCGCTCACCGAGCCGCCATTGGCGAAGGTTGCCGTCGGGGCGACGTTGGTGACGGTGAGCGGGATGGAGATACTCGTTCTATCGCCGCTCACGCCGGTGTTGGCCGTGAAGGTCACGTTCCGACTCTGCGCCGGGCCGTCGCTCGTATTGAAGTTCCACGACCAGGCGCGGGAAACCGACTGGTTGGGTGCGAGATCCTGAGCGCTGAAGGTCCCCGCGTTGAAGAAGAAGAAGCGCACGTCGTCTAGCGAGCCGCTGTAGAAGTTACTTGCCGCCTGTGGGTCTTGGCCGATGCCCAACGGCTCATCGAGCGCGAAGTTCGGCGCGGCGATGCTACTGTTATAGACGAGCGCCGCGTCCACAAAGAGCTTGGTCGCGCCCTGATCGCGCACTAGCGCGACATCCTGCCAAGTGCCGGGGGTGACGGCGACGTCCGTATCCACATTCGTGACGCCCCCATAGACCACCCGGTAGGTCAGGCTGCCGGGGTGGCCCGCATCGTCGATCAGGATACCGAACCCGTTAAACGCCATGGTCCCATGGTAGGCGACGACCTGCGGGCCTGACACGCCGTTCGACTTCACCCGGGCCTCGACGCCGAAGTTATCCGGGGCGCCGTCGAGCAAGTCGCTGATATAGCCGTCGGTGCTGCCATTGAAGGACATGGCCAGCACGCTGCCGTATGAGCCGTCCACCGCCGTATAGGAGGGGCTGCCCTGGCGCGTCAGGCTATTGCCGGGCGACGTAGCACCGTCTTTGAAACGCGCCATCGTGGTCGCGTTGCCGGTCACGCCGTCGGCAGCGCCTGGATCGTCCTCGCCGAGCTGCCAGTAGCGCAAGGCCGTAAATGAGTTCGCGGGCATAAAGGAAATATAAGCGGGTAGAGTGGGCGTCAAGAAGCCGGCCGACACGTCAAGCCTGAGCGGCCCCGGGCCGAGGTGCGAATAGGTGCCGGAGTTGGTGGCCGCCTGGCCTTCGTTGACCGTCACGCTGGGGGATGCCGCCGTGAGCGTCGTGGTCGTCGCGGCGGCGACCGAAGCCACCGTCGAACTGGCGGGCGCGGCGCTGGCGGCGGCCAACGCGCGCGGTGTCGCGGCCGGCAGGCGCAGCGCGGATGCGAGCAGCACCGCGAGCGCGAGCAGCGCCGCGACCCGATGGAAACGCGAGTGATGGTTCATACTGGGAACTCCTTGTGAAATGGATGACCGGGAAAACGAAATCGTTCGGGAGATCCGGCGGTTAGCGGATCACGCGCCATGCGCAGTCATCGATAGCCCTCCTTCGCTACCTGCCCTCACCACCTAACTCCCGCTCCCACGCGGGGGAGCGAGGCGGCAACTCACACTGAAGCCGTCAATAGGTACAGCATGTGCGGTCATCGATACCCACCGCCCGCCGGCCGGCACACCGGCGGGCGTGGAGGTTTGAACGCGGAAACGCGGAAGGACGGGAGGTGGCGGAAGCGCGGCGGCCGCTCGATCGTGGAGCGATGGTCGTCGTGGCACATTCCACCCTTTCCCCTCTTTCCACCCCCCACACCAGAACCGCTGAGGCGCTGAGGCGCTGCGGCGGCTGATCGGGGGGCCACTCTTTCGGCTGGCTCATTCAGCGGCGTGGGCTGTTCAGCGCTTCAGCGGTAGGATGGATTTACGGTCGCAGCGCCGCGCGCGCCTGGCGCACCGCTGCCAGCAGCAGCTCGGGCGGATCGCCAACT
Source organism: Candidatus Ribeiella danica (assembly GCA_016717335.1). Taxonomy (GTDB): domain Bacteria; phylum Chloroflexota; class Chloroflexia; order Chloroflexales; family Roseiflexaceae; genus Ribeiella; species Ribeiella danica. Next base: position 114,979 of record JADKFS010000013.1, on the reverse strand, counting down.
AGCACGAACGCACACGCGCCGGCTTGCAAGGCGGGCTGCTTCAGGTGCGGATCGCACGCCAGCACCAGGAAGCGCAGCGGGCGCACAAGCGCCTGGGCTTCGGCCAACACATGCGCTGGCGGCCGGCCCGGCAAGCCCCACTCCAGCACCACCAGGTCAGGCTGGGCGGTGCGCGCCAACGCCAGCATGCCCTCGGTCTCGCTGGCCTCGCCCACAATCGTGACGCCAGGCTCCACGCTCAGCGCCAGCTCCAGGGCCAGGCGGGCCTGCGCGTGGCGCATGGCGAGCACGACGTTCATGGGTGCATCCTTCGATATGGGATAAATGGCGAACATGCCAACGATATGCGATCGCGGCGCGGGGGGCGACTGTCAGGTGTTATATCTTTGACCTGGACAGGTGTTATATTTTTGCCTATACCATGTGTCTAGGTCGGGGATCGGGGGGGAATCTTTCGTGGTCGTGGTGCGGCGGCATTACTGCCGCACCACGACCACGAAACCAAAACCCCCTCCTCTGAAAGGGGAGGGGGCAGGGGGTGGTGTTGGTTCAATCCGAATTGCTCGATTCGATTAGGGTAAGGAGATCAGCTTGTGCTGCACCGCCAGCATCGCCGCCTCGGTGCGATTGTCGACGCCAAGCTTGCTGAGAATATGGCTGACATGCAGGCGAACGGTTCCATGGCTAATCCGCAGCTGGGCGGCGATCTCGGTATTGGACTCGCCTGCCACGATGAGTGCGAGCACCTCGCGCTCGCGCTGTGTCAGATCGTAGCTTGGCTGTGCCGGTTCAGCGGCACGCTGCACTAGCGCTCGCGCCGCCGCGGCGTCGAGCGTCACACGCCCGCGAGAGGCCGCGCGTATCGCCGCGGCGAGCTGGGCGGCATCGACGTCCTTATGCAGGTAGCCAATTGCGCCGGCGCCAAGCACCTTCGCCACCAGGGTCTCGTCGGCCAGGCTGGTCAGGGCGATCACCTGGATATGCGGGAAGCTCGTCCGAATGCGCGCCGTGGCGGTCGGGCCGTCCACATTCGGCATGACGATGTCCATCAGGATGACATCTGGTGCATACTCCCGGCAGAGCTCCTCGGCCTGTGCGCCATCGGCGGCCTCGGCCACGACCGCGATATCCGGGGAGAGCGCCAACAACGCCCTGAGCCCATACCGTACCATGAGGTGGTCGTCGACGATCAACACACGGATCGGCTGCTGCTGCTGTTCCACCACACCACCTCTTACGCTGAAGGATGAAGGATGAAGGATGAACGACCAAAGACCAAGGACGACCGACGACCGACGACCGACGAATCGTCACCTCGTCACTTTGTCACGCAGCGGCCGGCCACGTGACGGATATTTCGGTTCCGCGCTGGGGTGCGCTGTCGATGCGCAGGCAGCCCCCAATTGCGGCGGCGCGCTCGGCCATGATCCGCGTGCCTAGGTGATCGCCGGCGACACTGGCGGGGTCGAAGCCGCGACCGTCGTCGCGCACCGACAGGAAGAGCTGGCTGTCCGCCACGCGCAGCGTGACCCAGACCTGTGTCGCGCCGGCGTGCTTGGCGATATTGTTGAATGCCTCCTGGGCGATCCGGTAGAGCTCGATTTTGGTGTCGGCCGGGAGCTGCGCCGCGCCCTCGATCGTCAGCTCGACCTGGATGCGCGTGCGGCCAGTCAGCGCGTCGCCCAGCTGGCGCAGCAGCGTACCCAGATCGGCCGCGGCCAGCGCGGCCGGGCGCAGTTCGAACAGCAGCGTGCGCATCTCGGCGAGTGCGCCGCGCACCAGCTGGCGCAGGATGCCCACGTCGCGCTCGCCGGCAGTGGCATTTTGTCGCCAGATTGTGGGGAGCGCCTCGGAGAGCAAACTGGCCGAAAAGAGCGTCTGGGTGACCGAGTCGTGCAGGTCGCGTGCTAGGCGCGTGCGCTCCTGGCTGGCGGCCAGCTCGCGCGCCTGCTGCGAGTGGCGGGCATTCTCCAGTGCGATCGCGGCATGCGCGGCCAGCAGCTTCAGCAATTCCTCATCTTCGTCCGTATAGGCGCCCTTCGCGTAGCTCTGCACGAACAGCAGGCCCAGCACCTGCTCACTGCCACGCAGCAGTACCGCCAACCCGGACTCGGTATTCGGCTGCTCGCCGAACTGTTCGAAGGCGAACTCGGTCTGGGGGAAGACACTGAAATCGTCAATCCGTACGGAGGCATTACGGCACAGCATGTAGCCGGCGAAGCTGCTGGCTAACGGGGAGCGCCCGCCTGGCCAGCGGCCCTCCACATCGGCCAAGTACACATAGTCGACGTCCTGATTGGGCTGATCATAGAGGGCAATGACCAGCGCCTCGGCCGGCATCAGGCGAGCGGCCGCGCGGTGGATCTCGGCATAGATCTGCTCCGGGTCGAGGCTGGCGCGGCTGATCGCCTGGGCGGCCTGGTAGAGCACGCTCAGCCGCTCGCGGGCGGCCAGCGCGCGCTGGTAGAGCCGGGTGTTGTCCTCGGCCGCCTGGGCCAGCTCGGCGTTGGCGTGCGTCAGCTCGGCCGTGCGCGCGGCGACCAGATCGTGCAGGTGCTGCTGATAAGTGTGCAGCTCCAGCTCGGTGCGGGTCACCTCGTACGACAGGGTCAGGCTCATGGAGATCACGATGCCGACAAACGCGAGCTCGATGGTGAAGATCGATTCGATCACTTGCAGCTGGACCAGAGTATCGACGACTCGCGCCACCAGGAAGAGCCCAAGCGCCAGGCCAAGCACCACGGCTGTGCGGCGGTTTCCGCCGCGGTATTGCCGGGCAAGCGTGTAGCAGAAGAAGGCGAGTAAGGTCAGATAAAACAGATCCACGGCGAGCCGCAAGGGATTCGGCGTCCCACGCGCGATCACGATCTGCTCGCCCCAGGGCAGGCTGATCTGACGCAGGCCGCTGATCTCGGCGTACAGGATGCCGAAGGGCAAGCTTAGATGCAGGATGAGAATGAGTACGAACCAGAGACTCATTGCCAGGAGGAAGCCGCGCGGCCGTATACCGGTGTAGAACCCGACGAACCACATGAGCGACAGAATTGAGGTCAGCGCGGTCGGAGCCCAGACGTATTTGAGGATGACGACATAGTCCGCTACCGAGGCAGCGGTGTGCAGCCCCAGCACCGCGAGGGTGTACCCGGCGGCGGAGAGCGCGAGCAGCGCGAAGAGCAGGTGGGTGCGATCGCGCGGGCGGCGCGCCAGCCCAATCAGCAGGTGGGTGACGCCGGCGTAGCTGGAGATACCGGCTCCAGCACCTAGAATGACGATCGCGAGATATGGCATACAGGGCCACCAGTCGCTGGGTATCGCGCAGCGTGCCGGACAGTACGGTCGGGGCAGGACGGCATTAGCCTCCACGTCCGCCCCTCGGGCATGGCGGGGCGGCGAGGTAGTAACGCACGGTAGGTCTTGACGCGTCAGGCGACGGGTGCGAGAATACGGGTAAGACTCCGGCACAACTCAAGACACACGCAAGGCCCACGCATCTGCTGACGGGCGAGGCGTGGGCTTTGTGTTGCGTTGAGTATATGTCAGGGGCGGGATGATGTCAACGGATTCAACCGATGGGAACACAAATGATGTAGGATTGCTATATTTCGATCTGGGCGGCTCAAGATTCGATCTGGGCGGCTCCAGATTCGATCTGCGGCGCTCCAAAAGAGATAGCGCGGGGGCGACACCCAGCGGATAGCCGGCCGCCCCCGCTCCCCCACCACTAGCAGCAGATTGCGTATACAACGCGGGGAGGTTTGGAGGGGCGGCAGCCCCTCCAAGCAAACCCTTTCTATGCCTGTTCATCCGGATTTGGCATCACATCCTCGCAGCGAACCCAGAGCGGCTGGATCGCCTCGATCGGCCGGTCGAATAGGCCGAGCTGAGCGTCCGGACGGAATAGCTGGTCGAAGTCCTCCGGCGCGAAGGCTTTGCGCAGCCGGCCGACGTAGGAGGTCAGCAGGACCTGGAGGTAGTGGGCGGCGTCGTAGTCGCGCGGCTCTTCCGCGGCGCGCGCGCGCGCGTCGTCGGTCTGCTCGTCCTCGCCGGTGTCGCCCGCAAGCTCGTCGCCCGTGTCCGGCAGCAGCGCGGACGTCCCGTCCGCCGCCCGGTAGAAGCGGATGCGCTCGCCGGCGTGCCAGCTGGTGCGCCCTGCCGCAATCAGCGCCTCATATGATGCCTCTCGCAGCCGGCCGCGCGAGGCATGGTACTCCTCCGGCGTCTTAGAGAGCCGCGCCTGTGCGGCCACGTCGCCGGCGCTCAGCCGGCGCTCGCGCAGCGCGGCGACCGTCTCCAGGAACGCGCGGTGCAGCCCGGCGATGTCCCCGATCAGGATGCAGCGCAGCGCCTCGCGCAGGAAGCGCTCGCCGAACGGCTCCGAGCGGCTGGAGCGCAGCGCCCCGCCGCGCACGATCAGCTCGCCGGCGTAGGTCAGCAGCGCGTAGTTCTTCACCTCGTGCACGAACATCGCCTGGTAGCGGCCCTCGTACTCCAGCCGGATGCCCGTGGGCAGCAGCGCGCCGACCGTGTCGACGACGCTCCGCTCCTGGTCTGCGGTCCAGCCGGGCGGCGCGGCGAAGAACACGCCGTCGGTGTCGGCCTCGAGCAGGGCCATGCCGCGCGCCCGCAGCGCGTCGACCACCTGCCCGAGGATCTCGCGCCCGCGCCGCGTGATCTCGTCGGCGGCGTGCCGGTCCGCGAACAGCGCCATCGAGCCCGCGCCCATATAGCCGTAGGCCGAGTTGATCAGGATCTTCATGGCCGCCTGGACGGCGTGGTGCTGGTGGCTCGCGGCGGAGTCGGGCGGCGCGCTGCGCGCGGCCGTCTTGTGCTGCAGGCGCAGGTCGGTCAGGCGGTCCACCAGGTACAGCAGCACCCCGAGCCGGTCGCAGGCCGGGCCGACCTGGAACACGCGCATGATCGACGGGTACATCGACGCGATGTCGGCCTTGACGACCTGCTGGGCCACGCCCTCGGCGAACAGGTGCGTCGCACCGCCGGCGTGGCTGCCCAGGACCGCGGCCGATTCGGCGTCCTGGCGCGGCAGCGCGACGCCGGCGCGCAGGTATGCCCGCACGAGCATCGGCTCCAGGATGCCCATCGCCGGCCCGGCCGAGGCCAGCCGCTCGTAGCGGCGCGGGGCCATGCCGGCCAGCGCGAACGGCGAGCCGAGCAGCCGCTGCGAGAGCCCGTCGACCTCGGTCACATCGTCGAGCGCGTAGCGGCGGACCGCGTCCGGATCGCGCTGGTAGGTCGAGAACACCTCCGCGCCGGCCAGGTAGGTGCGCTCCGTCGCCGCCACCCCGAAGTAGCGCGCCGCGGCCTTGAGCCCGTGGCCGGGCATGTCGCGGGCTGAGAAGTCGTGCCGCCAGACCGCGTCGAGCGTGTCGATCAGCTCGCGGCCGGCCAGGCTGTAGCGCATGCGCCGGCGCCGCCGGACCGCCATCGGCTCTTCGTACTGCTCAAGCATCGGCGGCCCCTCCGGGCGGCCGATCTGCAGCGGCACGCCCAGCTGCCGCGCGCGCTCGTGCAGGAACGGCAGATCGAAGCCGAACAGGTTGTGGTTCTCGATGATATCGGGGTCGCGCTCGCGGATCAACGCGCACAGGTCGCGGATCAGGGTCGCCTCGTCCTCGGGGCGCGGCGCCTCGAGGATGGTCGCGAGGCCCTGGGTATCCCGCACGGCGACCAGGAAGATCCGCCCGCGCTGCGGGCTCAGCGAGGTTGTCTCGAGGTCGAACTGCAGCCGGTGCAGGTCGGTGTAGGTCAGGCCGCGAAAGTAGACCCGCCCGGTCGCCATCAGATACTGCTCGACCGGCCCGACCCAGTAGTAGCGCTCCTCGACGTCGTAGAGGCTGCGGATCGGCTTGCCGAGCCGCTGGGTCGCCCCTGCGGCGATGGCGCGCTCGAGCGTGCGCCCGTCGCGCGCCGAGACGAGGTAGCGATAGTCGCCGGGCTGGCCGTCCAGCTCGCGGTAGCGAAACGGCGCGCGCTCCCCGCCGGGCGCCGCCTCGGCCACCAGCGCCCCGCCGAGCTGCACTAGGTCCTCGAGGCTTGCGGCGAACAGCCATGGGCGAAACCGCTCCTCGGCGCAGGTGAGCTGCGCCCCGTCGCGCCGCCAGACCAGCGCCCGACCTCCGCGATCGGCCCAGACAGAGACGATGCCAGGAGTCTTGTCCCAGCCAAACAGCCATGTGTCGCCTGCGGTTGCGGTAGGCAGCATGTGTCGAACCAGCCAGCCATAGGTCGGGCGGAAACAGAACGTGGAGCATAGCATATGCTGCTCTTCGCGGCAACTTTCCGGGGCGCTGCGCCCCCCGGCCCCCCTCCGGCAAATGATGCCGTACCAATTGCATTGCTCGTGGCGCATGCCTATCACCGGCTTGCCGGGCGAGTTGCATCCCGCCGTGCGTGGATTCAGCCGGTCATGCACGTCAAGCGTGCCAACGGAGGTGGCATTCTTTTGGGGTCCAGGGGCGCAAGCCCCGGCCGGGGGGTGGCGGGGGTGGCGGCCCACCCCCGCCCGCGGGGGCACGGGGGGGCGCGCAGCCCCCCGCACAAGCCAAGCAGGGACGCGGGGGCGCGCACCCCCTGCACAAGCCGAGCAGGGGCACGGGGGCGCGTAGCCCCCCGCTAACTGTGGTAGCATGAGGCCACGAACAGCAGCCCTACCAAAAAAGAGAGAACCCAATGGACCCCTTCATCATCCATCCCGAGACAGCGATCGGCTCGACCCACCTGGCGGTCGCCGACCTCGAGCGCTCGCGGCAGTTCTACTGCGACGTGCTGGGCTTCCGCGCGCTTGGGGGCGCGGGGCCGGCGCTGACGCTCACCGCCGACGGCGCGACGCCGCTGGTCGTGCTGGCCGAGCAGCGCGGGGCTCAGCCGAAGCCGCGCCGTGCGACCGGCCTGTACCACTTCGCGATCCTGGTCCCCTCGCGGCTCGACCTGGCCCGCTCGCTGCGCCGGCTCGCGGAGGCGCGCTACCCGCTGTCCGGCGCGTCCGACCACCTCGTCAGCGAGGCGCTGTACCTCGACGACCCCGACGGCAACGGGATCGAGATCTACCGCGATCGCCCGCGCGAGGAGTGGCCGCGCCTGAACGGCCAGGTCCAGATGACGACCGACCCGCTCGACGTCGACGGGATCGTGCGCGAGCTGGACCGCGAAGAGCGGCCTTTGGACGGCCTGGCCGCGCAGACGCGCATCGGCCATATGCATCTGCACGTGGCCGACCTGCGCGCGGCCGAGGCGTTCTACTGCGGTCTGCTCGGCTTTGAGGTGATGCAGCGCTACGGCCCGAGCGCGCTGTTCGTCTCGGCCGGCGGCTACCACCACCACATCGGGCTGAACACTTGGGCCGGCGTGGGCGCGCCGCCGCCGCCGGCCGGGTCGGCCGGCCTGCGCTACTTTGTCGTGCAGCTGCCCGACCAGGCCGCATGCGATCAGGTCGCCGCGCGCGTGCGCGAGGCTGGGCTGGCGACCGAGGCGGTGGCCGAGGGGCTGCTGGTGCGCGATCAAGCACAGAACGGGGTGGTGCTGGCGGTACGGTAGCGCAGATCAGGCAGGCTCGTACGGCGTGGCCTCCGCCGCCTCGGGCGGGTCGAGCGGCAGCGAGAGCGTGAAGGTGCTGCCCTGGCCTTCCACGCTCTCGACCTCGATGCTGCCGCCGTGCAGCGCGACGATCTCTTTGACGAGGTACAGCCCGATGCCCATCCCGCTGATGTGCTGCTCGTCGACGTTACTCGCCCGGTAGAAGCGCTGGAACAGGTGCGGCAGCGAGTCCGGCGGGATGCCGATCCCCTGATCGCTCACCGACACGCAGGCGTGCTGCCCGCGGCGCAGGGCCGCCACCCGGACCGCGCCGCCGCTTGGGCTATACTTCAGCGCATTCTGAACCAGGTTTTGCAGGGCTTGCTCCAGGCGCAGCTCGTCGCCGATGATCGGCATCGCCCCCTCCGGCGCTTGAAGCTCCACTGTGTGCAGCACCAGCAGCGGCTGGCTATCGGCCACCACCCGGCGCGCCAGCGCGCTCAGGTCGAGTGGGGCGCGATCGATGCTTAGTCGCCCTAGCTGAATGCGCGAGATATCGAGCATCGTGTTGATCATCCGGTTCAGCCGCCCGGACTGGTCGGCGATCACGCGGATCGAGCGCAGGTCGCGCTCGGCGAATCCGCTTGCGCGCTGGGCGCGGCGCTCCAGCAGCTGGGCGTTGCCCAGGAGCGACGTGAGCGGCGTCTTCAGCTCGTGCGAGGCGATCGAGAGGAACTGGTCGCGCAGGCGCACGGCCTGCTGGGCCTCCAGGCGGGCCGCCTGCTCGCGCTCCAGCAGCTGCGCTCGCTCCTCCTCGGCCTGCTTGCGCTCGGTGATGTCGCGCGCAATCGTGGAGGCGCCGATGATCCGCCCTGTGGCATCCTTGATCGGTGATATCGTGACCGATACGTTGATGTGCCTGCCGCTCTTGTGAACGCGCGTGGTCTCGAAATGGTCGATGCGGTGGCCCTCCCGCAGGAGCTGCATGATCTCCACGAACTCATCCGTTTGGCGAGGCGGGATGATAAGCAGGATGGATGCGCCCAACGCCTCTTTGGCGGTGTAGCCGTAGATGCGCTGCGCGGCCGCATTCCAGCTCGTAATACTGCCATCCAGCGTCTTGCTGATGATCGCGTCGTCGGATGAGGCGACCAGGGACGCCAGCCAGAGCTGCGCCTCGGCGGGATCGCTGGGGGGCGTGATGCTGTCATCGGGCTCGTCGCTTAGGGGCTGCGCGTGGTCGATCGGGCGCCTGCGCTCGCCCTGCGGCTGGCCGGCCGGCGAGCTGCGGGTGCTCAATCGATTCCGGGGCGCGGTGGGGCGACGGTATTTCATAAGCTGCTGGCTATGTTCTATGGACCTGCCCAGCCTGGGCTGCGGCGCGGGCAGGTCCACTGGGCGATGCGTGTTGCATAAAGTACTATGGCAGAACGCTGCGCCAGCGTGCCTCTAGCGCACGCCTGTCGCGCGCAGGGAGGCCGGTGCGAGTGGTGATGTAGCAAGAACTATGCCATCCGACGCCTCTGGTCGCTGCGCCTCCGGCCCCCCTCCGGCAAATGATGCCGTACCAATTGTATTGCCTGTGGCGCATGCCTGGCACCATTCCGGCGGGGTGGGTTCCCTCCCGCCGCGCCGCAATCAGTCAGGCATGCGCCACTGACGCTGAACGTGAGGCTGCATCATTTTGGGGTCCAGGGGCGCAAGCCCCGGCCGGGGGGCGGCGGGGGTGGCGGCCCACCCCTGCCCGCGGGGGCGCGGGGGCGCGCAGCCCCCCGTACAAGCCGAGCAGGGGCGCGGGGGTGACGGCCCACCCCTGCCCGCGGGGGCGCGGGGGGCGCGCAGCCCCCCGTACAAGCCGAGCAGGGGCCGGGGGCGCGCAGCCCCCCGCACGCGCCCTACCTGGGCGCGTACACCGTCATCAGGGGCCCATTTAGCGAGCTCGCCTCGAACACGTCGGCGGCCGCGCCGGGGTAGCGCGACTGCACGATCGGCAGCTCGCCGGTGCGCGCGTTGACGAAGACGAAGATCGGCCGGCGCCCCTCCGGCGCGGCCGGCAGCTCGTCGGGCGTCGCGATCGGCTGCAGCATGTCGACGCCGGGGACGTCGGGCGCCTGGAAGCGGATCGAGGCGTTGCCGTAGTACATCTGCGGCGCGCCGAAGAAGTACACGAACACCGGGTCGGGCTGCTGCTGCAGGTAGCGCCCGATTGTCGTCCCGACCTCGGTGTTGAACCAGCCGTAGGTGTTGCGGGGGGTGTACTCGCGGAAGTAGAAGTTGAGGTTCCACAGCGCCAGCAGCACTACGGCGGCTGCGGACAGCCCCCACACGACGCGCTGCCCCAGCGGCAGCAGCCAGCGCAGCAGCGCCCCAAGCTGCGCGATCCCGATCGCGATCAGCAGGCAGACCAGCGGCGCCGAGGTGACGTAGCGCGGGCTCTCCGGCGAGTTGACCATCATCATGCCGCCGAAGATCGCCACTCCCGCCAGCCAGGCGATCAGCAGCGCCGTCTCCAGCCGCCGCCAGCGAGTGATCGTCACGGCGATGCCGAGCAGGAACAGCAGCGACGAGGCCTGGTCGAGCAGCGGGATCTTGGGGTCGTACCACGCGCTGTGCTCGGGCTCGAACGTCCAGGCGCCGAAGGAGGCGCGCGCCTGGGCTGCGAGGATCTGCAGCGCGCTCGCGCCGTGCTCGAGCTGGTAGTTCACCCAGCCGGTCTGGAACACGCCGACCATGGCCAGCCGCGCGTTGAAATCGGCCGGGTGCGTGGCGAAGAAGCCCAGCAGCGGGCCGATGCCGAGCAGGCCCCCCAGCCCAAGCAGCGCCAGGTGCCAGCGCAGCTCCCAGAGCCGCTGGCGATCCAGCATGAGTTGGTGCAGCAGGCCGGCGGCGATGACCAGCGGGGCCAGCCGCGAGCCCATGTAGAAGTGCTGCGCCAGCCCGAGCGCCACGCCCGCCAGCGCGAAGCTGAGCGGCGAGCGGGTCCGGTAGCCGTGCAGAAATGCCGTGAACGCGACCAGCGCGGCCAGCGGGTCGACGATGTTGTTGACGCCCAGGCGGCTGAAGTGAATGTGGAAGTGATAGGTCGCCAGCAGCGCGGTCGCCAGCAGCGCGGTGGGCCGGCCGTAGAGCGGCCGCGCGAATGCGTACAGCGCCGGCACCGCCGCCGTCCCGATCAGCGCCGAGAGCATCCGCAGGCCAAAGACGTTGTTGCCGAAGACCTGCAGCGAGAGCGCCTGCAGGAAGAACCACAGGTTGGGGTGCGACAGCCAGCCCGTCGCGAACGGGTCGCTCACGGCGCCGGCCAGCACCGCGCGGGCCATCGCGCCCATCTCGCCCTCATCGCCGCCGAAGTTCTGCGGGATGCCGTCGAGCCTGACGGCGCGCAGCGCCAGCGCGAGCAGCGTCAGCCCCAGCACTGCCGCGATCTCCCAGCGCGCCGCGAGGAGGGCCGCGCGGCTGACTGCCGGCCGCGGGGTTGTGAGCTGCCAGGCGCCGGCGATCAGCAGCCCGATCGCCGATGCCCAGACCAGCAGCGCCGGCCAGGGTTGCAGCGCCGGGGATGAGTTGACCACGTACGCCACCGCGCCCCAGATCGCGCTTGCGACGATCAGTCGCGCGCCGAGCGGCCGCTGGCGCAGGATGTCGGCGACCGGGCTGGCCTGCTGGGCCGCTGGCTGCGCCGCGGCTGCCCGCCGCGGCTGGGCCGTCGGCCGTGCGATCGGCGGGCGCGCGGGGCTGCCCAAGGTCCGCGCACCGTCGAAGCGCGCCACCAGCTGCGGCAGGCCGATGTAGGCCGCCACCGCCGCGACGAGCATGGCCAGCCCCGCCAGCGGGCTCGTGCGCAGCAGGCTCTGGCCGGCCCAGATCAGCGCCAACGTCGTGCCGAAGAGCAGCGCCCGCTCCATAGAGTGACTCCTGTGGATCTCACTGATTGTGTTGCACACCACTATACTTGGACTTGGGCGCGCGCGCAACTATCTTTTCTTCTTTGCACCCCCGTGGGCGCTGGCGGTCCCCAGGGCTTGCGGGGGCTACGCGCCCCCCCGTGCCCTCGCGGGCTGCCTGCCTTCCACTTGGCGAGCGGGGGGCGCGCCCCTGGACCCCAAAAAGATGCTGCCTCATGTGCAGTGCCTGACGCGCATGCCCGGCTGAATCCAGGCGCGGCGGGATGGGTACAGGCCGTGCTCGGAAGGGTGTGAGGCATGCGCCACCAGCCGTGCACCTGAGACGGCGTTCTTTGCCGGAGGGGGACCGGGGGAACCGGCGTGGGTTCCCCCGGGGGGGCCGGGGGGCGCAGCGCGCCGGAAAGACAGCTGGCGCAGCCGCCTGAACCGGTGTGGGTTCCCCCGGGCGGGGGGCCGGGGGTGCAGCGCCCTGGAAAAACGAGTCGCCCTTGGTGAACGAACAGGCGGGAGGCCGGGGGCGCAGCGCCCCGGAGAAATCTCGCGCGCCGCGACAGTCAGGCGGGGGCCGGGGCGCGGCGCCCCGCCGAATCAGCCAAGAAGCCTGGCCAGCTCCGGCGGGTCCGACCAGCGCACGTCGACCTCGGGCGTGCCGTGCCAGGCCGCGCAGTCGCGCAGCGCGCCGGCGAGGTCGGCTGCCAGCTCGTCGGTCACGGCGACGCCAGGCTCGAGGTGCAGCGCCTTGACCTCGAAGCGCTGCTCTTTGCGGTGGGCCTTGGGGTCGAGCCGGCCGATCAGCTGGCCGCGCCGCAGGATCGGCAGCGTGAAGTAGCCGTAGCGGCGCTTGGGCGCGGGCGTGTAGCACTCGATCCGGTAGTCGAAGCCGAACATCGCCAGCGCGCGCGCGCGGTCCCACACCAGCGGGTCGAACGGCGAGAGCAGCGTCGTCAGCTCGGGCCGGAGCTCGCCCGCCGCCGCGGCCTTGGCCAGCGCCAGGTTGTCTGGGTGGATGTAGGCCGGCTGGCTCCAGCCCTCGACTTCGACCGGCACCAGCGCGCCTTCCTGGGCCAGCTGCGCCGGCAGGGCGATCGTCTCCTTCAGGCCGGTCCGGAAGTAGTCGGCCACCCAGCGCGCCGTGGTCACGCCGAGCGCGCGCACGGCCTTGAGCGCCAGGGTGCGGCGCACCTGCTCGATCGGCGGCAGCCGCGCGTCGTCCCAGTCCGGCAGCACGCGCTCGCGCAGGTCGTAGATCCGCTGGAAGTTGTGGCGGCGCGCGATCATCAGCTCGCCGGCTGTGAACAGCGTCTCGAGCGCGCGCTTTTCGGTCTTCCAGTCCCACCACTGGCCGCCCTGTCCGTCGGTGCGCGCGAAGTCGGCCGAGCGAACCGGGCCGTTCGCGCGGATGTGCGCCAGCATGTCGTCGATCGCCGGTCGGTTCTGCGCGGCCCACTCGCGGGCATACTTCCAGCCCATATTCGCCGCGTCGAGCATGCGATTGCGGTAGAGCGGGTAGTCATCGATCGGCAGGAAGCAGGCCTCGTGCGCCCAGTACTCGAACAGCTCGCCCTCGGCCAGCAGGTCGGTCAGCCACTCGGTTGGGTAGGCGCCCAGCCTGCTCCACAGCACCAGGTACGGGCTGCGCGCCACGACGTGGATCGTGTCGATCTGCAGCGCGGCCATGTGCCGGATCGTCTCGATCAGATCTGCCTTGGTCGCCGCATGGTCGGGGCGGCGCTGCAGCCCCTGCGCGGCGAGCATCAGCGCCTGCGCAGCGGTGTGGGATAGGTGCATCCTTCGCTCCATAGCATTGCGATGCGCCTATTATAGCAGAACGGATGTACGCGAGAACCGCCTAAAGTCTGAGTGGCGTCTCTAAAGCTCTTGTACCACCAAGACACGAAGGCACCAAGGGTTGATGTGCCGAGACGCGATCGACGGCGGCGATTGTAGCGTGATTCTTGGTGGCTTGGTGCCTTGGTGGTTCCTTCTCGGACAGCTTCTGATCAGCGCGCTACGAGTCCGCGTAGCGCTCCAGGAACTCCTTCATCACGCCCAGGAACCGGTCGGCCGTCGCGCCGTCGAGCAGCCGGTGGTCGATCGTCAGCGACAGGTAGCACATCGGGCGGATGGCGATCGCGTCGACGTCGTTCTGGGTGATCACGACCGCGCGCTTCTGGATCGCGCCGACGCCCAGGATGGCCGCCTGTGGCTGGTTGATGATCGGGGCGGCGAACAGGCTGCCGCTCACGCCGTGGTTGGTGATCGTGAACGTGCCGCCCTGGGTCTCGTCCGGCTTGAGCCGGCGGCCGCGCGCGCGCTCGGACAGGTCGTTCACCGCGCGCGCCAGCCCGAGCAGGTTCTTCTCGTCAGCGTCGCGCAGCACCGGCACGATCAGCCCCTCCTCCAGCGCCACCGCCACGCCGACGTGGATGCGCCGGTGCATGACGATTCCCTCGTCGCTGTAGCTGGCGTTGACACTCGGCACGGCCTGCAGCGCAGCCACTGCCGCCTGCACGAAGTAGGGCGTGAAAGTCAGCTTGACGCCCTGGCGCTCGAACTCGGCCTTGCGGCGCTCGCGGTGCGCCGCGAGCCGGCTCACATCTAGCTCGAACACGGTCGTCACGTGCGGCGCGACCCGGCGCGAGCGGACCATATGCTCGGCGATCGAGCGGCGCATCGCCGTGAGCGGCACGATCTCGGCGTCTTCGGGGATGTCGAATGCCGAAGGGGCCGCGGCGCCGGCAGCCTCTGTCGCGATTGGCGCTGCAGTGGCTTTTGCCTCGGCCGGCGCACCCACCTGCGGGCCGGAGGTTGCCGCTTCCTGGATCGCGGGCTCGTAGGTGGCCCGCGCGGGCGCGCCGGATGCCCTGGCGCTGGCCGGCGCCGGGCCGGTCTTGCGCGCCTCGACGAACTTCAGCACGTCCTGCTTGGTCACGCGCCCGCCCGCTCCGGTGCCCGCGATCCCGCTCAGGTCGAGGCTGTGCTCGGCCACCAGCCGGGCCACCACGGGCGAGACGAAGGTGTTCGAACGTTCGAGCGTTTCAACGGTTGAACGTTGATCCTGGCCGTTCGACGCGCGCGCCTCCTCGTTTTGAGCTGTGGCGCGGCCACCGTCGCTCGCGGCCTCGCCGCCCGGCTCGTCAAGCACCGCCAGCAGCGTGCCGACCCGCACCGTCGTGCCCTCCGGCACCGCGATCTCGCGCAGGATGCCGTCCACCGGCGCGGGCACCTCCGTGTCGACCTTGTCGGTCGTCACCTCGAGCAGCGCCTCGTACTTCTCCACATGGTCGCCGGGCTGCTTCAGCCACTTGCCGATCGTCCCCTCGGTCACGCTTTCGCCGAGCTGGGGCATCTTGATCTCGGTCGCCATCGCTCTCCCCCATTGCAGATTGCAGATTGTAGATGAGATCTCAATCTGCAATCTACAATCTACAATCTGCAATTCAGTAGGCGGCTAGCCTCCGCATCGCGTCCGCAATCTTCGCCGGCGATGGCATGAACGCATCCTCGAGCGGCTTGCTGTACGGCATCGACGGCACGTCCGGCCCGCAGACGCGGGTGATCGGCGCGTCGAGGTGCTCGAAGGCGTGCTGGCCGATCAGCGCCGCGATCTCGCCGCCTAGCCCGCCGGTCAGGTTGTCCTCGTGGACGATCAGCGCCTTCGAGGTCTTGCGGACGCTCGCCAGGATCGTCTCCAGGTCGAGCGGGCGCAGCGTGCGCAGGTCGAGCACCTCCACGTCGACGCCGTCCTTGATCGCCAGCTCCTCGGCCGCTGCGAGGCTGTAGTGCAGCATCAGCCCGTAGGCGATCACGGTCATGTCGCGGCCGGGCCGCTTGATGTCGGCCTTGCCGATCGGGATGCGGTAGTCTTCGTCCGGCACGTCGCCCTTGATCAGCCGGTAGCACTTCTTGTGCTCCAGGAACAGCACCGGGTCGGGGTCCTCGACGCTGGATTTCAGCAGGCCCTTGGCATCGTAGGGTGTCGCGGGCGCGACGACCTTGAGGCCGGGGACGTGGCAGAAGATCGCCTCGATGCTCTGCGAGTGGTACAGCGCGCCGTGGATGCCGCCGCCGTAGGGTGCGCGGATGACCATCGGCACGTTCCAGTCGCCGTTCGAGCGGTAGCGGATGCGCGCGGCCTCCTGGACGATCTGGTTGTAGGCCGGCGCGATGAAGTCGGCGAACTGGATCTCGGCGATCGGCAGTGTGTCGTTCATCGCCGCGCCGATCGCCGCGCCGGCGATCACGCTCTCCGCCAGCGGCGCGTCGATGATCCGCAGCGGGCCGTACTTGTCGAACAGCCCCTCGGTGACGCGAAACACCCCGCCGCGCTTGCCGACATCCTCGCCGAACACGAACACGCGCGAGTCCGCCGCCATCAGCTCGTCGATGCCCTGCCGGATCGCCTCTAGCAGTGTTATCTCGGCCATAGTCCTCCCTTGCTCCACAAACCTGACAGAAGGTGACCGGGTGACAAGATGCTCCTTTGGCAGACAATGTCATCTTGTCATCTTGTCGCTGTCTAGAATGCCATCGACGTACTACTCTGCGTAGACATGCTTGGCCAGCGTCGCCGGGTCCGGCAGCGGTGATTGCTCGGCGAAGCTGGTGGCGTCGTTGACCTCGTCTTTGATGCGCTCGCGCAGCTCCTGCTCGGTGGCGTCGTCCAGCGCGCCGTGCTCGATCAGGTAGTCGTGGAAGCGCGCGATCGGGTCGTGGGTCCGCATCTCCTTCAGCTCGGCGGCCGGCCGGTAGGTGCGGTCATTGTCGTCGCTGGAGTGCGGGGTCAGGCGCACGCACTTGGCCTCGATCAGCGTCGGCCCCTCGCCGGCGCGCGCGCGCGCGACCGCCGCCGCCGTGGCGGCGTAGGCCGCCAGCACGTCGGTGCCGTCGACCTTGACGCCGGGGATGCCGTAGGCGACTCCGCGGTCGGCCACGCTCGCGATCGCCATTTGCTTGCTCATCGGCACCGAGATCGCGTAGTCGTTGTTCTCGCACTGGAAGATCACCGGCAGCTGCTGGACCGCCGCCAGGTTGATGCCCTCGTGGAAGTCGCCCTGGCTGGAAGTGCCCTCGCCGAACGAGGTCCAGGCCACCGCGTCGCCGCCCTTGATCTTCTCGGCCAGGCCGATCCCGGTCGCGTGCACGATCTGCGTGCCGACCGGGCTGGACTGCGTGACGATCTTGAGCCGGCGGTGGCCGTAGTGCGCGGGCATCTGCCGGCCGCCGCTGGCGGGATCGGCGGCGCGCGCGAAGATCGCCAGCATCACCTCGCGCGGCGTCAGGCCCATCACCAGCACTGTGCCAAGCCCGCGGTAGTACGGCAGCGTGAAGTCCTTGCCGCGCTGCAGCGCGAACGCCGCGCCGACCTGGGCGGCCTCGTGGCCCTGGCACGATATGACGAACGGGGCCTTGCCCGAGCGGTTGAGCAGCCACATCCGCTCGTCGAGCGCGCGCGCGAGCAGCATATAGCCGTACATCTCCAGCAAGGTCTGCTCGTCCAGCCCGGGCGCCCGCTCGAGCGCCAGCGGCTCAGTTTCCTTCAACGTCATCCCGATACTCCTTGATCCCTGAAACAATAATGCCCCCGGCGGCGACACCGGGGGCGTTGATGGCATATGCTTGCAGCCGGTCACGATGCTGTGAGGCGGCCGCGGGAGCTTGGCATCAACGCTGATGTGCTCGCTACGTCGGCGCTAAGTGTAGCATGGATTGGGAGGGGGCGCAATGGATTGTTGCAGCTGCCCGTGCGGGCAGCTGCGCGCCCCCCGTGCCTCCGCCGCCCCTGGACCCCAAAAAGAGCGCCGACTCACGCCCAGCGCTGGTGGCCCATGCCTGGCTGAATCCACACGCGGCGGATGTGCATTCGCTGTGCTTGGAATAGTACCAGGCCTGCACCACGATCGATGAAACTGAGCTGGTATTGCTTGCCGGAGGGGGGCTGGGGGAAGAGGCGCGGGTTCCCCGGGTACCCGCTGGGTGGCGCGGGGCCGGGGGCGCACCGCCCCGGAAGAACACCGCTACTGCTTCACTCCGTCGAGAGCGCCATAGTCGATCGGGTTGACGTTGACGCCGTCTTTCCAGACCTGGTAGTCCAGGTGCGGCCCGCTCGCCTCGCCGGTCGAGCCAACGTAGCCGATCACGTCGCCGCGGCTGACCTGCTGACCATCCTGCACCGCGAAGCCCTTCAGGTGCGAGTAGCCGGTCTTGAAGTGGCTGCCCTCGAGCCAGACGTGGTTGCCGGCCGGCCAGGTGTCGCTGGCCAGGTGGACGACGCCGGCGTGGGTCGCGTGGACGGGGGTGCCGAGGGTGCCCTGCGGGTCGGCCTGCCCATCGCCGTCGCCGTCGATCGCCAGGTCGATCGCGCCCCAGATGTTGGCCGGCGCGTGCGTGCCGACGCCGTAGCCCTGGGTCATGACGGTGTTGGCCGGTCCCAGCGGGTTGCCAAAGGGAATATCCTGATCATCTGGCCCGCGGCCGGTCAGCGGCGCCGCCTCGGCGACGATCCCGCCGCTCTGCGCGCGCGGCAGCCCGGCGACCGCAGCGGCCGCGAAGGGGTTGCCGCTCCAGCTGCTCATGACCGTCTTGCTCCCGCCTGCGGGCCACAGCAGGTAGCCCAGGCCGATCAACGCCAGGATGAGCATGATCTTGCGCCCGGTTGTGAGGTATGGCCAGCCGTCGCCGATCACTGGATTGCCCCCTGCCGCCAACCGTCGACAAGGTTGACGACGCTCTGGACATAGTTCGGCACGTCGTTGTTATCGCTTGCCGGGGCGTAGATCGGAATGATCCGCTCGATCGTCGAGGCGCTGCGGCCGGCGATATACTCGGTGCTGATCAGCTTGTACCAGTCCTCGATGCCCTCATCCCAGCTCGCGTAGTCGCGGAAGCGCCCAAAGCAGGTCGCGTAGCCGGCGCAGATAATATTGCCGATATTGTGGGTGCTGCCGCCGCCCGGCTTCAGCCCGGCCCAGCCGGCGTTCGTCCCGGCGCTCGACTCGTGGATGAAGAAGGCCAGCGCGTACGCCGGGTCGATCCCGTAGCGCTGGCCTTGCTCGATCCAGATCTGGCCGGTCCCGCGAGCGGGGGACCCATACTCCGCCAGCACGGCATCGACGATCTCGGCTGTGATCGTCGGCGAGCCGAGCAGTGAGTGCTCGCCGGGCGGCACGTTCTGGCTCTGAGCCCCGAGCGCGCGCGTGATGGCATTGCCGGCCGCCGGCGCTAGCCCGCCGAAGGTGTGGTTGCTGATGATCGTTTGGGCCGGCGCGAGCCCCCACCAGATCACCAGGCCACAGATCGCAGCGATCAGCAGAACCGGCCACATCCGGCCGCGCGGCAGCTCGATCGACATGCTGCGCGGCGCGGACGCGTAGGCCGGCGCGCGGTGGTGATGCTGCTGGAGCTGCGCCTCGGCCTGGCGCAGCTCAGCCTGCCGGCTCGGCAGCGATGCGCGCATAGTGTGGGCCGCCGGATCTGGCTCGTCGAGCGGGAGCTGCCCGCGCAGCTCGGTGCTTAGCGGCCCAAGTGTCACTTGCTTGCGCGTCACGCGCGGGCGCGGCTCTGGCAGCTCGTCGAAGAAATCGCGGCGGTCGCGCAGCGGCTCGGGCGGCTCCGGCAGTGGCGTGTGACGCACCTCGAACATCGGCTCGCGCGGCTCTGCCTCCGGGTCTCGACGCCGCCGCGATGTGGAGGAAGAGCTCATCGGCCGCTCCCACGGTTCAGCACCGATTGCTCCGCGGGGGCCGGTAGGCGAAAGGACCCATCTTTGTTTAGGTAGACGATCTGCTCGTTGCGGACGTCGAGCAGCAGATCGACCGCCCCGTCGCCATCCATGTCGCGCAGGCTGATCAGCAGCGGGGTCAGATCCTCGCCTGCGCCGAACAGGTACGGGCCGGCGATCGTGCGCGCCTTGGCGCTGTCGCCGCCCGGCAGCTCGATGATCGTCGCCTGGCGGTTGAGGTTGATCGCCATCAGATGGGTTGGGCGGCCCTCCGCCTCGTCGTGGCCGACGAACGCGTCGAGCTGAGTCATGCGCGGGCGGCCGTAGCGCAGATCGTCGATTAGAATGTGGGCCTTGCCGACCAGCAGCCCGACCACCACGTAGATCGCGATCGCCGCGAGCAAGATCGTCAGCGCGTAGATAATGCTGTACAGGCGCTGCGGGAGCGCCATGCTGCCAGGCCGCACTCCTCGAGCGGAGCGGAGCCCCTTCTGTGTCACTGCCATAGTCGGGCCTCTCCTCACCTGCGCCGCTGGCACACGACCGCCCAACCACCGGGGACCGGCGGCTGCCCGAGGGTGCCAATTGCTTTGCTGGACGACGATCATTGTGTTTCGGTGAGGCCCATTATACTAGAACATGCGTTCTATGTCAACCATTTCTTGAGAATTTGTTTAAGTCGCGCTTTGCAGCTTTGCGGCATTAGAATGCGATCTCTCGCATGCTCGCAGAAAAGCGTCATTGCCAGTGTTTGTGCTCGGCCACGTAGTTTGCGAGCTCCGGGTGCAGTCGCGTCGCGGCCAGCCACGCCTCGATCGCTGCGATTGGCAGGATGCCCTGCTCGGTGACGATGCCCGAGAGCGCTGCCAGCGGCGTAAAGTCGAACACCAGCTGCGGGATGTGTGCGTCGCGCGTGACGTCGGCCAGTGTGTCGTCGGGCGTCCAGTCGATCCCCGCCAATGGCTGAAAGCCGGGCGGCAGAAACTTCTCGCTGCCACACAGGGTGTAGAACGGCGTGCCGGCGGTGCTGGCCGCCAGCGCCATCCGGCGCGTGCCGATCTTATTCACGAGCCCGTCGTTGGTCAGCATATCGGCGCCGACCAGCACCAGGTCGGCGCGCGCGATCGACTCGATCGCCTTGCCGTCGGAGAGCAGCCGCGCGTGGACTCCGCAGCTCGTGAGCAGTTGTGCTGTCTCGCTGCCTTCGTTGCCGGGCCACGACTCGGCGCAGATGACCTCGAGCCGCCGCCCGGCCCGTTGGGCGTGGATCAGCGCGTGCTGGACGGTGCTGCTGTAGGAGAGCGTCACGATCGTGCTGCGCTCGCCGATCAGCCCAAGCGCTCCCTCGGCCACGCACAGTGCGTGTTGGCGTAGCTGCCGTTTGAACTCATCGGTCGCCTGCGCGACTGCCTGGTGCAGCGAGCGCGGCGACTCGCTCTGGTCGATCTTCCACAAGATGCCGTTCACGAGGTTGACGAGCGGAGCCATCGCGGTCTGCGCGCAGATCAGCGCCCATCCGGTGACCAGCAGATCGCGGCGGAAGGCTTGTGGCGATGACGCTTCGCCTGTCAGGGCGCGCCGCAACAGAATATCGGCAGCCCGCTCGGCGATCTGCGCTGCCCCGGATTGATTGTCGTCCGCAATGGCCGCGATTGCTTGCGTGAAGGTCAATTCCACGACTTGGTCTCCTCTCCGCGCGCGTCCTCCTTTGCAGGGCACGGAGTTCGGGCCACGCGAGATGCGCCGTTGCACGCGTGGTGTTTGATTATCCGAGCGCTTGTCGTAAGAGAACAAGCCATTATAGCACGGAAGACCAGATTCTTTGTCTTCGGGGTCCGATGCACACGCTCGGAATGAGGGAGCCGCGTGTCAGAGCGCGCCGGCCAATCTTGCTCGTCGGCCGTGGCTTGGACATATTTGCAGGCTGAGGCGCCGGCGCGCATGCCGCGCGAACCTGCTTGCCTCCGCAGACCGCGTCTACAAATAGGCCCTAGCGCTGTTCAATGGGCCGTTGGCTCAGCAGAGTGCGTACGAGCCGCTCGAGTCGCTCGATTGCAAACGGCTTGGCGATGTATGGGTTGCCGCTCTGTGCGATACGTGCCTGAGTCGCCGCGCTCAGCATGTCGCCGGTGACGAATACCAGCCGAGACGCCAGCCCCGGGTTCTGTTGTTTGATGATCTGGTGCAGCTCGAACCCACTCATACCAGGCATTTTAACATCGGTCAAGATTAAGTCAAATGACTGTTGGGCGATGCGCTCCAGCGCCTCGTCGGCGCTGCTCGCGACGACCGGCTCGTGCCCGATCTGGCGCAGCAGCCGCGCCAGTAGATTCGCGACCGGCTCCTCGTCGTCCACCACGAGCACGCGGCAGCTGGGCTGTGGGGTGGAGACGTCGATCGGCCCGCCTGGCGCCATGCTCTCCTCCGTATCGGGCTGCTGGATCAGCGGCAGCGCGACCGAGACCGTCGTGCCCGCTCCGAGCTCGCTCTCGGCCCAGATCTGGCCGCCGTGCTCGCGCACGATGCCATAGCAGATCGACAGGCCGAGCCCGGTGCCCTGGCCGACCGGCTTGGTGGTGTAGAAGGGGTCGAAGATTCGGTTCAGGTCGCGCGTGGGGATGCCGATGCCGGTATCGCTGACGGAGAGTACCAGCCGCGGCCCGGCGGCGCCGTTGCTGTCGCTGGCGTCCGGCTTGGCGATGAACGTCCTGAGCGTGAGCGTGCCCGGCCCGCCGCGCTCGGTGATCGCCTGGTGGGCGTTGTTGATCAGGTTGAGGATGACCTGCTGCAGCTGGAACGGGTCGGCGATCGTCATCGGCAGATCGCGGTCGAAATCGAGCGTGACGGTGATATTGTCGACGCGCAGCTGGTAGGCGCGCAGGCTGAGTGTGTTGCGGAACTCTTCGTTGAGGTTGACCATGCGCCGCTCGGGCTTGTGCTCGCGCGCGAACACCAGCAGGTTCTGCACGATCCGCGCGGCGCGCTCGGCTTGGACATTGATGTGCTTGAGGTCGCTCAGGATGTCCTCGCGCAGCGAGCGGTCGCGCAGCATCAGCTGGGTGTAGCCGGAGATGCTGGTCAGCGGGTTGTTCAGCTCGTGCGCCACGCCGGCGACCAGCTGGCCGATCGCCGAGAGCTTCTCGGAGTGGATCAGCTGCTCTTCGAGCCGCCGCCGCTCGGTGAGGTTGCGCGCGATGCAGTGGATGCTGCGGCTCTGGTTGCCGTCGTGCACCAGCCGGGCGCTGACCTCGAGCACCACGCGCTCGTCGTCGTGCCGGCGCAGCTGCAGCTCGAACGGCTGGATGCTGCCGCTCATAAGCAGGCCGGCGAAGCGCTGCTCGGTCGCCTCCCAAGCCTCTGCGGCGGCGATATCGCGCAGCGGCCGGCCCATCAGCTGCTCCTCGGGGTAGCCGGTCAGCGCGGGGCCGACTTTGTTGATGCTCTGGATGCGCAGCGACGGGTCGAGCGTGAAGATCAGGTCGTAGGCGTTGGCGAACAAGTCGCGGTAGCGCGCCTCGCTGCTCTTCACAGCCAGGTACAGCCGCGCGTTCTCGATCGCGATCGCCGCATAGTCGGCCAGCGCCGAGAGCAGGTACTGGTCGTTTTCGCTGAAGGATCGATCGAGCTGCTGATTGTCGACCACCAGCACGCCGATCACGTTGTTGCCGACCGTGAGCGGCACCTGCAGGATCGCCCGCACCAGGAAGCCGGTCTTGACCTTGAGCGCCGTGCCGGCGCTGGCTCGGTCGAGCCGGATCGGCTTGCCGGTGCGGATCACCTGGCCGGCCAGGCTGTCTTCGATCGGCATGCGCATCCGCTGGGCGCGCTGCTCGCCGAGGTTCTTGGCGGCGCGCAGGTACAACTCGTTGGCGTTGGAGTCGCACAGCAGCAGAAAGCCCTCTTCGGCGTGCGTGATGTAGACGGCCGCCTCGACGATCCGCTCAAGCAGCTCCTCCAGCTCGAGCAGCGAGCTGACCGACTGGCCGATCGAGTAGAGCACTGTCAGCTCTTTGACCTTCTGCTGAAGGTTGCGAGTCAGCTGCTCCTTCTCGCGCTTGAGCCGGCGCTCGCGTAGCGCTTGGTCGATCACCGCCTGGGCCTCGGGCTCGCTGAACGGCTTGATCAGGTAGTTGCGCGCGCCTAGCCGGAAGGCCTCGACGGCGATGCCCTCGGAGCCGTGCGCGGTCATCAGGATGACCGGAACGTCGTAGCCCTCCTGCGCGATCAGGCGCAGCAGATCGAGGCCGCTGATATCCGGCAGCTGGAGGTCGAGCAGGATCATGTCGGGCAGGTGCTGACGCAGGCGGCTCAGGCCCTGCCGCCCGGTATTGGCGATCGCTGAAGTATAGCCTAGCTCTGGCAGAATGTACTCTGCCAGCATGGAACAGATCTGCTGGCTGTCGTCGATAATGAGGATCTCTTCCATGTCCTACTGTGTCCGCCCGCTGCGTGGCGTCTATAGCTGTGAGCAAAACCATTGAGCCCATATGCACGAACGAAATGCCGTTGTGATGCTATCCGTCGTACTGCCGACTGGCTCCTGCCGAATGCCCACTGCTATAAGCAAGCTGAGAGCTGCTGTATACTGGACGCGGGCATGGCCGCTCTCCGCGGCCTTGCTCCCTCTTCCGATCGACGAAGGGGGCGCCCCCCGCTCTCGTGAGGGGAACAGAGCCAGCGGTGAGGAAGTACTACGGTGTTTGCTACGCCATTATACAGCAGTGGGGCACCGCCGCCAACTCTCAGGGTATGCGAGTTGATTGCGAGATCGACACGAATAACGCGCGCCCAGGAGCCTCATCTTCTTCTCATCCAGGTCTAACGCCTGTCTCAACGTGCTATGGCATGATAGACAAGGGTTCGCTAGACCGCGATCGGCTTTATAATCTAGTGAGGTATGGAGGATTGAAGGCCCGCCCGCACTACTCCAACTCTCCAAGGTGGAAGTCTTGAGGCTGGGCCAGGCCCCACCTCCAGACCTCCAAACCTATGAAGATTGTGACATTCGAAAGCCCCCTTTTTGTGGCCTGTATGTGGTATAACGATTCCGAGCGGCGTACAGATACGCTATCGATAGTACGCCGCCCTGATCAGTGAGGAGAACACGATGGAGCGTGGGATGAAACTCACGGTAGCGATTGCGCTGGTCGGCACGCTGGTGGTCGGCATGCTTGCTGGTGGCCTGGTCGGCGGCGGCGTGGCCTACTACCTGACACGCCGCCAGGCCGCCCCGGTGGCGGAGCAGACGGCGGCGCGGCCGGTCTCGAATCTGGAGCAGGCCGCCCAGCCCACCCCGGTGCCCGTGCAGGGGCAGGCGCCGGCCGCCGCGGGTGGCACCAGCGCGGATAGTCAGGTTGTCGGCGCGGTCAAGCAGGTTTCGCCGGCCGTAGTCACGGTGGTCAACACGCTGCGGGCGGACGCGCAGCCGAACGCGCAGCAGTCGCTGCCGTTCCCATTCCCGAACCAGCAGCCCGAACAGCCGCAGCGCCAGGCGCGCGCGAGCGGATCGGGTGTGATCATCAGCAAGGATGGCTACGTCATCACCAATAACCACGTGGTCGAGGGCGAGCAGTCGCTGGCGGTGATCTTCGCCGACGGCAGCCGCCACGACGCCGAGCTGGTCGGCACCGATGCGCTGACCGATCTGGCGGTTCTGCGCGTGAAAGACGCCGTGCCGGGCTTCGCGCCGCTGGGCGACTCCGAGGCGCTGCTGCCGGGCGAGACGGTGATCGCGATCGGCAGCCCGCTGGGCGATTTCAAGAACACCGTGACGGTCGGGGTTATCAGCGCGCTCAACCGCACGGTCGAGTCGCAGGAGGGCCTGATCCAGACCGACGCGGCGATCAACCACGGCAACAGCGGTGGCCCGCTGGTCAACCTGCGCGGTGAGGTCGTCGGCATCAACACGCTGGTGGTGCGCGGCAGCGGCCTGACCGGCGACCAGGCCGAGGGGCTGGGCTTCTCGGTGCCGAGCAACACCGTCAAGCACGTCAGCCAGGATCTGATCGCCAGCGGTAAGGTGAACTACCCGTACCTCGGTATCAGCTACAGCATGATCGACTACGATATCGCCGCGCAGCAGAACCTGCCGGTGCAGAACGGCGCGCTCGTAGGCGCAAGCAGCTCCAACCGGCCGGCGGTCTCGCCCGACACGCCGGCCGCCAAGGCCGGGATCAAGGAGGGCGACATCATCACCTCGGTCGGGTCGATTAAGCTCGACAGCAACACCTCGCTGCGCGCGGCGCTGCTGCAGCACAAGCCGGGCGACACTGTGACGCTCCAGGTGCTGCGCGACGGTAAGACGCTCAGCCTCGACGTCACGCTGACGACGCGACCGGGCGACCTTCAGTAGATCGGGAGACCGGAAGACAAGGAGACAAGGGGACAAGGAGCTACGCCTCGTCTCGTTGTCTCCTTGTTTTCGTGTCTCGTGTGTGGAACCGAGCGGCTACCTCAAACGGGTCGTCGGTGATGCAGCCGGCCGCGAAGATCTCCATCGCCCCGATGTCGCTGCGGCTGGTCAGCGGGCTGCCGCGGTCGCCCAGGCGCGCGACGATCGGCACATCGCGCCAGTCTTCGGCGGCGGGGCCGATCGGTGGGAGCGCGATCGCCAGGTTGAACGCTCGCATGCCCTGCTCGTCGATCAGGCGTCTCAGCACGGCGTAGAGCGCCGGTCCTAGCCGCTCGGACAAGGAGATAAGGAGACCGGGAGACAAGGCGCACGCATCTCCCGGTCTCCTTATCTCCTTGTCTCCTTGTCTGAGTCCCTGATCCGCAAGTAGCACGATCTCGCGATTGCGCGCCGGCGTCAGGTGCGCAAATGCGCGTGCCGCGCCGCCAAGCGGGATCGCCAGGCCCAGCGCTTGGTGGAGCGCGGCGAGATCGCCGAAGTAATCCCTGCCGGAGGTGGCGCGGTAGGCCTGGGCGGCGCGCCGCCAGCCCTCGACTCGTGCGTAGTGCATGCCGCGCGCCAGCGCAACCTGCATGTGGCCGTGCATGATCGTCGCGCCGCTCTTGGGCAGGCAGTTCCAGGTGATGATCGGGTAGATCGCGTGGCTGTCCAGCGCGTGCGCCGCCGCGATCCAGCGCAGCGCGACGTCGAGGTAGTCCCGCACTTGGGCCGGGCCGAAGCGCAGCGGGTGCGGCTCGTCGAAGATGATCAGCCCGTGCCAGCCAGCGTACTTCGCGACGTTCGAGGCGCTGACGCAGTATCTGCCGCGGATGCGCCCGAAGACGTCGGCGGTGGTGTCGCGCTCGGGGTCGGCGAAGATGTCGTGCTCGGCCAGCTCGCGCGCGATCCACTTCTCCAGCGCCGCGTCGCCGCCGCCGGGCTGCGTGGGCCGCCGCGCCCGCAGTGGGTTGAACAGCGCGCTCTCCAGCGTCAGCCGGTTCGTGACCGTGACGATCGTCTGCTCCCGGACAGCCGCGGCCGCGCCAAACTGCCGAATGACCCACTGTTCCATCGCCGCGGGCGGGATAGCCTGCCCGGTCGCCGCCTCGATATACAGGAGCGACTCGCAGATCTGGCGCAGATCTTGCGGCAGCGCGGCGACATGGTCCAACATACGCTCGATCATAGCACCTCCACGGGCGCCATTGTAATCGATACTCAGCTGTTGCAGAAGCCTCATATCTGCCTTATGATGGATCTAGATCGAATTGTTATACATATTTTTTATTGTTGCGTAATCTTGGAGGGGCCACAGGCTCCCCCACCTCGAACTGTAAGGCTCGCAAGAGCCACGTCCAAGCTCTCTCGAAGAGAGAATCGTATGGAGCTTCGCCACCTAATCTACTTCGAGGCCGTCGCGCGGCACCAGCACGTCTCGCGCGCGGCCGCCGAGCTTTCGGTCGCGCAGCCGGCGGTCAGCAAGCAGATCCACGACCTCGAGCGCGAGCTAGGCGGCGTGGCGCTGTTCGAGCGGATCGGCCGCAACGTTCGCCTGACCGAGGCCGGCCAGTCGCTGCTCGATCACGTGCGGATCATTCTGGCGCAGGTCGAGGCCGCGCGCGCCGAGATCCGCGAGCGGGTCGGCCTGCAGCGCGGGCGCGCCGCAATCGGCGCCCCGCCGACCGTCGGCATGCGGCTGCTGCCGGCCGCGCTGGTGGCCTTCAACCAGCGCTACCCCGCGCTGGAGTTGCTGCTGCGCGAGGGCGGCACGCAGACTCTGCTGGGGCTGCTCGAGGTCGGCGAGGTCGACCTTGCGGTGGTGACGCTGCCGGTCGCCCGGCGCGGGCTGCGCGTCACGCGCCTGTTTGCCGAGGAGCTCGTGGTGGTGGTGTCGCCCTCCCACCCGTTGGCCGCGCGCGCTGCGGTAGCATTCGCCGAGCTGGCCAGCGAGCCGTTTCTGCTGTACCCGCGCGGCTACGGCATGCGTGACAAGACGCTGGAGGCCTGCCGCCAGGCCGGCTTCGTCCCGCGGATCGTGCTGGACGGTGGGGAGATGGATATGGTGCTGCGCCTGGCCGAGACCGGCCTGGGGATCGCGCTCATGCCGCGGCTAGCGCTCGACGAGCGCCGCAAGCTGGTGGCGCTGCGCGTCAGCGACCAGCGGCTCGATCGCACGATGGCGCTGGTCTCGCGCGAGGATCGTGCGCTGGCGCCGGCGGCGCGCGCGCTGCGGGATTTTCTGGAGCAGGAGCTGGTGCGAGGCGAGCCGGACAGCGCGGCGCGCGAACCGCTTCGCCTGAAAAAAACCACACCCGCGGGAGATGGGGCAAGTGGGGCAGGCGGGCAGGCGGAGGGGCATTAGCGCCGCTGGGCGCGCTCCCACAGCGGCCGTTCATCCTTCACGCCGATGCGGAACAGGGTGTGCACGCTGAGCATATAGATCACGGCGATCAGGTGGTAGGTGATCGCCACGATCAGGCCCACCAGCACGCCGGTGAACAGCTGCTGCGCGGCCAGGCCCGGGCGCAGGCGCCCGAGCACCCCGGTAACCACCGGGACATACAGGGTTGCCGCCGCGGCCAGGCCGGTGATCGTCAGCAGCGAGAGCAGCAGATTGAACCACCACGCCCAGCGGATCAATTCCCAGAAGCCCCAGTTGATCCACAGCACCACCAAGCTCACCAGCAGCGCGGCGCCGTAGACGGCCAGCGGGCGGCTCGGCGCGACGCCGGATCGAGCGGTGGCGATCAAGCCGACCAGGGCCACGGTTAATGCCAGCAGGCTGGCGAGAATGCCAAGCGTCGCCAGAATGGCCACGCCGGCGGGCCTGTGCGCCTGGGCGACGCCTGTGCCGTATCGGCGACTTGGTAGTGATCGCATGGGTGCTACTCCTCTTTGAGATCGCCGCGTGAGCGCCTGCTCGTCGGCGAGTCCTTCAGCTCGCCGCGCACTGCTCGATTGCCGGAAAGCGAGATCTAGCCTATTATAGCAAGCTGGCCCGGCATGATGTCAAATAAGATTATTGTCATACCGAGGAGAACGATCGTGCTCAGCTACCCCTCGCGCCGGTCGGTTGTGATGGGCACTGGCGGGATGGTCGCCACCAGCCAGCCGCTGGCGGCGCAGGCCGGCCTGCGGATCTTGCTGGCGGGCGGCAACGCCGCCGACGCCGCCGTAGCCGTCGCGGCCGTGCTGAGCGTCGTCGAGCCGATGAGCACCGGCGTCGGCGGCGACGCGTTTGCGCTGGTCTACGACGCGGAGTCCCGGCGCGTGCGCGCGCTCAACGGCAGCGGGCGGGCGCCGCAGGCGCTCTCCGCGCAGACGTTCGCCGAGCGCGGGCTCGACCGCATCCCGATGACCGGCATCCTGCCCGTGACCGTGCCGGGCACGGTCGACGCCTGGGCGGCGCTGCTGGCCGAGCATGGGACGATGTCGCTCGCGCAGGCGCTGGCCCCCGCTATCGCATATGCCGAGCACGGCTTTCCGGTCAGCGAGATCATCGCGGCCGCCTGGCACGCCGCTTCGGGCAAGCTGCTGGCATCCCCGGAGGCCGCGCGCACCTACCTGGTGGGCGGGTCGCGCGCACCGCGCCCGGGCGAGCTCGTCCGCCTGCCGGGCCTGGCGGGCACGCTGCGCCTGATCGCCGAGGGCGGCCGCGACGCCTTCTACCGCGGCACGATCGCCTCGGCGATCGTGCAGACCTCCGAGCGGGCGGGCGGCCTGCTGAGCCGCTCCGACCTCGCCGCGCACCGCTCGACCTGGGATGAGCCGATCAGCGTCGAGTACCGCGGCTACACGATCTACGAGTGCCCGCCGAACGGCCAGGGCCTGACGGCGCTGCTGGCGCTGAACATCCTCTCCGGCTTCGAGCTGGCTGGCCTTGGAGCCGGCACTGCCGAGGCGCTGCACCTGCAGATCGAGGCGCTGCGGCTGGCCTTCGCCGACGCCGCGGCCGCGATCGGCGACCCGGCCCTCGCCGAAATCCCGGCGGCGGCGCTGCTCGCCGACAAGCACGCCGCCGCGCGCCGCGCGCTCATCCGCCCCGGCCGGGCGCTGCGCAATGTGGCCGCCGGCGCCCTGCCGGGCGGCTCGGATACCGTCTACCTCACGGTCGTGGACGCCGCGGGCAACGCGGTGTCGTTCATCAACAGCCTGTACTCCGCCTTCGGCTCGGGCGTGGTCGTCGGCGAGACCGGCATCGTGCTGCAGAATCGCGGCGCCTGCTTCGTGCTCGACCCGGCCCACCCAAACTGCCTCGCGCCCGGCAAGCGCCCGTATCACACCATCATCCCCGGCATGGCGCTGCGCGGCGACCGGCTGTGGAGCAGCTTCGGCGTGATGGGCGGCTTCATGCAGCCGCAGGGGCACGTCCAGGTGCTGGTCAACATGCTCGACTTCGGCATGAGCCCGCAGGCCGCGCTCGACGCGCCGCGCTTCGAGCTGATCGAGCCGTACGCCGGCGGCGAGCTTGTCGCGATCGAGTCTGGGGTCGACCCCGCGGCGGCGCGCGGGCTGGCCGCGCTGGGCCACCGCATCACGCCAGCCGCGGCCGAGTTCAGCTTTGGCGGCGGCCAGATCATCGTGCTCGACGAGCAGGGCGTGCGCCGCGGCGGATCGGACCCGCGCAAGGATGGGTGCGTGGTGGCCTACTGAGTCCGTTGGTGGGCTCCGCCCCCCAGGCCCCCGCTCCTGCGCGTGGCACTCTCCGGGGCGCTGCGCCCCCCGGCCCCTCGCATGACAGTCTGCCGACCACGTTCCTTGTCTCCGGGGCGCTGCGCCCGCGAGCCCAGTTGCCTTGTCACCTTGTCACCTTGTCACCTTGTCTCCGGGGCGCTGCGCCCCCGGCCCCCCGCCCGGGGGAACCCGCGCCGGTTCCCCCGGCCCCCCTCCGGCAAATGAGGCAGTCTCAGTTGGACTGTTCGTGGTGCATGCCTATCACTATGCCTATGGCGGGTTGTGACTCGGCGCACCGCGTGCGGCGAGCCAGGCCATCGTCTATCGTCTATCGTCTATCTTCAGGGGCGCTGCGCCCCCG
Source organism: Candidatus Ribeiella danica (assembly GCA_016717335.1). Taxonomy (GTDB): domain Bacteria; phylum Chloroflexota; class Chloroflexia; order Chloroflexales; family Roseiflexaceae; genus Ribeiella; species Ribeiella danica. The sequence goes on along the minus strand of JADKFS010000013.1, from coordinate 84,398 downwards.
GCCCCTCGCATGACAGTCTGCCGACCACGTTCCTTGTCTCCGGGGCGCTGCGCCCGCGAGCCCAGTTGCCTTGTCACCTTGTCACCTTGTCACCTTGTCACCTTGTCACCTTGTCTCCGGGGCGCTGCGCCCCCGGCCCCCCGCCCGGGGGAACCCGCGCCGGTTCCCCCGGCCCCCCTCCGGCAAATGATGCCTTCTCGGCTGCAGTGCTGGTGGCGCATGCCCAGCAATATTCCCAAGACAGCGGGTTATATCCCGCCGCGCGTGGATTCAGCCAGGCATGAGCCACCAACAATGGAAATGAGGCAGCATCATTTTTGGGGTCCACGTCCGGGGGGCTACGGGGGGCGCGCAGCCCCCCGGATGCGGTGTGGTTGGCTACACCCGCAGGGGGCGCGGGGGCGCGCAGCCCCCACGCTCATGGTATAATCAGCCGCCATGAGCTACATCCCGACTCGCCGCATCTTCATCCTGAGCGTCGCGCTCGCCGTGCTGACGATCGCCATCCTGGCCGGCTGCGCGCTCGACCCGGTCGCGCCCGCGCCGACGCCGCCCCCGCCGACCGCCACGCCGCTGCCGCGCGGCGGAAACCTGCTGGTCCGGCTTGCCGACGATCTGCCCGACCTGCGCCCGTGGCAGCCGCGCACGCGCGGCGAGGAGCAGATCACCGCGCTGCTCTACAGCGGCCTGCTGCGGCTCGACGCCAGGCTCCAGCCCCAGCCCGACCTGGCTACCGGCTGGGATGCCTCGCCCGACGGTCGCGAGATCACCTTCACGCTGCGGGCCGATGTCGCGTGGCATGACGGGCAGCCCTTCACGTCCGACGACGTCGCCTTCACGCTGAGCGCGCTGCGCGAGCTCTCGCCCACCACGGCGCTGCTGGCCGACCTGCACCGGATCGCGCAGGTCGATACGCCGACCACCAGCACGCTGGTGCTCTCGCTGACCGAGCGCTACGCGCCGATCCTGGCCGACCTGACAGTGCCGATCCTGCCCAGGCACGCGCTGATCGGCAAGGATATCGCCAGCCTGAACTTCTGGACCAGCGCGATCGGCACTGGCCCGTTCCAGCTGGCCGAGCGCAAGCCGGGCGCCTCGATCACGCTGGGCGCCAACAAGCGCTTCTATCGCGGCGAGCCGCTGCTCGACCGCGTGGCGTTCCTGCTCGCGCCCGACCCGAAGGTCGCGGCCACGGCGCTGAAGGATGGCCGGCTGATGCTGGCGGAGCTGCCGTGGAGCGAGGGTCGCGCGATCTCGCAGACGATCCCGGGCATCCAGGCCGGCTTCTACCCGGAGAATGGCTACTACTTCCTGGCCTTCAACGCGCGCGCGGGCCGGCCGTTCGGCGACCAGCGCGTGCGCGAGGCGCTGGCCCGCGCGATCGACGTGCCCGCGCTCGTGCGCGATGCGACCGGCGGCCAGGGCCTCCCGATCGCGAGCGCGATCGCGCCGGGGTCGTGGGCCGACGTCACGCCGCCGCCGACCAGCACGATCGATCTCGACCGGGCGCGCACGCTGCTCGACGAGGCCGGCTGGAAGCTGCCCGACGGCGAGAGCATCCGCCAGCAGGACGGCGTGACGTTGACTGTGCAGATCTTCGTGCGCGGCGACGACGCGCGGCGGGTGCGCGCCGCCGAGCTGATCGCCCAGGCCGCGCGCGCGATCGGCATCGACATCACTCTCCAGCGCGCCAACTTCGAGACGGTGATCATGTCGAAGTACGCGCCGCCGTACGACTTCGACCTGCTGCTGGGGAGCTGGAGCAACGGCGCGGGCGACCCGCACTTCGCCGACTATGCGTTCTACGACCCCGACGACTTTGGGCTGTTTCATTTCAGCCAGATCAACCAGGGCGTGGCCGACACGCGCGCGGTGCTGAACATTGGCGGCTTCAGCGACCCGGCCTACGACAACCAGTCCGCCGCCGCGCGCCAGCTCTACGACTTCCCCGAGCGGCTCAAGGCCATCCAGCTCGCGCAGCAGCGCATCGCCCAGGCGCGGCCCTACCTGTTCTTGTGGGACGACCGTATCCCGGTGGGGCTCAGCCCGCAGGTGACCAGCCTGGACGGGCCGATCGATCTGAGCACGCCGATGTATTTCTCGAATATCGAGCGCTGGTATTTGAGAACACAGCCGTGATTTGCTCGATCACCCCACCGCCTGCCCCCACCCCTGCCAGGCGCGGGGATCATGATGATGGCGGTATCGTGCGGCCGCTGCCCCCTCTCCCGCTGGGAGAGGGGGCAGGGCGCGAGGGCCGACAGCCTCTGGCTAGAACGAGAACAGCTCTTCCACCGGCATCAGGCGCAGCGCGCCGGTCGGGCAGGCACTGACGCACGCGAGGTCGTCGTAGCCGCTGCACAGGTCGCACTTGTCGGCCCGTAGCGTTGGCTGATCCTGCTGCAGCGGGATGGTGGGGTGCTTGAGCCGCTTGATCTGTCGCCAGAGCGACCAGAGCGGCGACGCCGGGGCGCGGCTCAGCTCGACCAGCTGGACGGCGTCGTAGGGGCAGGCCGGCACGCACTCGCCGCAGCCGGTGCACTGCTCGGTGATCACTAGAGCGCCATGGTCGTTCCACTGGATGGCGTCCTCGGGGCAGACTTCGACGCACTCGGCGCCGACACGGCACTGCCGGCACGAGTCGGCCATGTCGAGCCCGTGCAGCTTGACGCCGTTGAGGTGGATGCGGGTCTGGCCGTGGCGGGCCGCGCAGGCCTCCTCGCAGAGCGTGCAGCCGTCCTCGCAGAGCTGCGGGTCGCGCACGAGCACGTGGGTGCCGCGCAGCAGCCCGCGGTCGATCGCGGCGGTCAGGTGGCCGACACGCTCGCGGTCGTGGTGCATGGCGTCGTTGTCGGCCATGCGCCGCCGGACGATCTCCTGGAGCTGAGTCTTCAGGGTAGGCTGCTGCTGGAGCAGGCTGTCGAACTCCGCGGCCGGCAGCACCAGCAGCTCGACCGGCGTGAGCGCGCGGACATCGGCGTTGTGCTCGCTCTGGGCCAGCAGCGCCATCTCGCCAAAGAAATCGCCCTCGTCGAGGTAGGCGATCGTCTGGCCACCCTGCTCGACGACGGCCTGGCCCTCCTCGATCAGGTAGAGCGCCTTGCCGGGCTCGCCCTCGCGGATGATCGTCTCGCCGCGCGGGTGGGGCTCGGGCCGCAGCATCAGCGCGAGCCGGGCGCGCTCGAGCGGCGAGAGCCGGGCGAACAGCGGCATGTGCCCGAGCGTGCTCTCGATCAGCCGCTGCCGGTAGATCGTGCGCAGGGCTGTGGCCAGCTCGTGCGAGGTTTCTGTCAGGGCGCGCAGCTGGGGCCGCGGCAGCTGCAGCAGGTAGCAGACCGTCTCGGCGGTGACGCTGGCGCCGCGGAACAGATCGCCGAACAGCGGCCCTTCGCCGAAGCAGTCGCCGCGGTTGAGCACGCCGATCAGCACCTCGTGGCCGTCGCGGTCGTGCAGCGTGAGGCTGATCGTGCCGCGCAGCACCAGGTAGACGAACTCGCAGGGCGTACGCTCGTTGAGGATGACGGTGCCGGGCACGAATGCCCGCAGCACGCACATATCGGCCAGGCTGGCCAGGTGCTCGTGCGGCACGCCGCGCAGGCAGTCGAGCTGGGCCAGCGCGTCGGCCTGGCGGCGCTGGCGGTCTTCCGCGGCTTGCGCCAGAGCCTCCGCGCGTGGCTGATCGGGCGGGTCGCGTCGGCGATGGCCTATCGAGGCGCTCATCGGCTCACTCGTGCTACACGGCTTCGGGCTGACGAGCGACGCGAGACGAAGGGTTGCGGGGAGCTGCGATCGTTGCGATGGAGTCTTGGCGTTCGTCTGTCGTCGCCCGCCTGGCTATTGTACCACGTTCGGGCGCGATTGGGCGGTGCGGCAGCTCGGCCCGCCTGCGCTCAGCCCTCGCTCAAATACCAGGTGCGGCCGATCCGGACCACCGGCACGGCCCCATCGTCCCCGCCGATAATCTTATCCAGCGACACGTTATCCTCGTAGAGCGTGACGACGCCGGCCGTGGTGCTGCGGGTGATCAGCACGTAGATGCTGCCGTTCACCGGCCTGACTCTGGCGCGATCGTTCGCTTCGGAGATCTTCACGACCCGCTCGAAGCGCAGCTCGAGTGTGAGGCTCTCGTTGTCTTCGAGCTTGCCCAGGCCGCTCGCGAAGTTGTCCAGCGCCGATCCCAGCGCGATGCGCTGGTCGTCGCGCTCGGCCGGCGCGAAGTAGCCGGCCAGCCGCTCGGCCCAGGCGCCGCGCTTGTCGTCGTCGGCAAGCTGCGGGTCTTTCAGCGCGCTGCCCAGGTCCTCGAAGAAGCTCTGGGTGACGGACTCGGGGTTGACTCCGCCGCCTGGCTGATCGATCTGGCTCGGCGTCTCCTGGCGCGGCATGGCGCAGCCCGCCAGCGCTAGCAGCAGGGCCACCAGCAGGGCGGCCAGCAGGGCAAGACGGGCGGCGGACGGCTGAGAGGATGTGGTCATGGGGACAGGGGTCAGGCGACCGGGGACAGGGGTCAGGCAACCGGGGACAGGGGTCAGGCGACCGGGGACAGGGGTCAGGCGACCGGGGACAGGCGTCAGGCAACCGGGGACAGGCAGTCAGGCAACCGGGGACAGGGGTCAAGCGACCGGGGACCGGGGTCAGGCAACCGGGGACAGGGGTCAGGCAACCGGGGACAGGGGTCAGGCGACCGGGGACAGGGGAATCGTTTCTGCACGTCGTAAGCGAGTCCAAACTGTATCGGTTGCCGATGACGGTAAACTGTTTACGGAGCATTGCCACTGCCATCGGCCATCCACATTCTCTCGACTCTGGCGTCGACTCAAACGATGCGGCAGCCATAATACCATACAAGCAAAGGCAGCGTTGTGGGTTGGGATGGGCGCTCATCGAGCGCCGGCGTGAGCGCATTGTAATATAACTAGGACTGGCGAGCTATTGCGGTGCCGCTCAAAAGTTGCTATCATCCCGTCGTCGTGACCGATGCGCTGCGGAGCAGCTTACATGTCAGCCTTAGCCAGCGGTTCCACGCCTCCCCTGTTTCCCCTGGTTCCCTGGCTGTTCGCGCCGCCGCGAGTCCGAGCGCTATCACGTGACGACACTCTGCCCGATGCGCTCCACCGCAGGGGCGCGCTGTTCACAGGAGGTGCTATGCTATTCCGCTCGACCCGCCGGTTGCTGGGCTGGGCGCTGCTGCTGGTATTTGCGCTTGCGCTCGTCGCGCCGCAGAGCGCCGGCCATGCGCGCGCGGCCGCGGATCGCCCGGTGATGGCCTTCTACTACCCCTGGTACGAGATGAGCGACTGGAGCTACAGCCGCATGAGCGACGTGGCCGCGCCGAAGTACAACGGCGGCGAGGACGCGACGCTCCGGCGCCACATCCAGCAGGCCGACGACGCCGGGATCGACGCGCTGATCTGCACCTGGTACGGCCCGAACGAGGAGCGGCTGAACAAGCGCTGCCGCCGCCTGCTGCAGCTGGTGCAGGACAGCGGCCGCGACCTCAAGGTGGCGATCATCCCCGACCAGTCGGCCGCGTTCGACCCTGGGATGCGCACGGTCGACGGGCTGGCCGCTGCCATAGGCGTGATCCGGCGCGACTTCATGGGCAGCCCGGCCTACTTCCGCTTCCAGGGCAAGCCGGCGCTGTACTTCTTCAACCCGCCCTCGCTCGGCGACGCCGGCGCCTGGCAGCAGCTGCGCGACCGGGCCGACCCGAATCGCGACACCTACTGGTTCGGCGGCACCGACAACTTCGGCTACCTGGATGTGTACGACGCGCTGTACTACTTCGACATCTCCTGGGAGAGCCGGCCCGGCGCGGCGATGGCCTCCTACGCCGGGCGGCTGAGCCGCTACAATCAGGGCCATGGCTCCGGCAAGCCGTTCATCGCCACGGTGATGCCGGGCTACGACGACATCAAGGTGCGCAACGGCCACCGCCGCGACCGCGCCAACGGCGACTACTATCGCGGCACCTGGCAGACCGCGATCGAGCGCGACGCGGCGGGCGTGATCCTGACGAGCTTCAACGAGTTCTTCGAGGGCTCGCACGTCGAGCCGAGCGAGCAGTACGGCGACCTGTACCTGCGGCTCACGCGCGAGGGCAGCGACAGCTACCACGCCGGCCAGCCGGCGCCGGCCCCGACCTCGGGCAGCTGCCGCTCGTTCCCCGAGACCGGCCACCAGGTCTGCGGGCGGCTGCTCGAGTACTGGGATCAGAACGGCGGGCTGGCGGTGTTCGGCTACCCGATCACCGAGCAGGCGGCCGAGCAGGTCGAGGGCAAGACTGTGCAGGCGCAGCTGTTCGAGCGCGAGCGGCTGGAGCTGCACCCGGAGAACGCTCCGCCCTACGACGTGCTGCTCGGGCGGCTGGGCGCCGGCAGCCTGGGCGTGCAGGGGCGCGACTGGACGACGTTCCCCAGGGCCGACCCAAGCGCGCCGCACTACTTCGGCGAGACCGGCCACGCGATCGCGCCCCAGTTCTGGGGCTACTGGTCGAGCCACGGACTGGAGTTCGACGGCCGCGACGGCACGGCGCACAACGAGAGCCTGGCGCTGTTCGGCTACCCGATCTCGGAGCTGGCCACGGAGACTAACCCGACCGACGGCCGGCAGTACCTGATCCAGCACTTCGAGCGGGCGCGCTTCGAGTACCACCCCGAGCACGCCGGGACGCAGTACGAGGTGCTGCTCGGGCTGCTCGGCCGGGAGCTGACCGGCATCAGGTAGAGACCCTCACCTCCCTGCCCCCCTCTCCCAGCCGGGAGAGGGGGATTTTTCTAGGCATCGGAGTGAGACGTTTGTCGCTGTGGGCCGGAACGCCTGTGGTACAATGAGCGCCTAGTATGGTGATGACGAGCCCTATGAGCGCTGAGAAGAAATACCGGGTCTATCTGTGCGGCGGCCCGACCTGCACGCCGAAAGGCCGCGACAAGCTGCTGCGCACGCTCGAGGACGAGCTGTGGGCCTGGAAGCTCGAGGACGACGTGGACGTGCGCGTGAGCGGCTGCCAGGATCGCTGCGATTTCGCGCCGAATGTCACGGTATGGCCTGGCCCGTTCCACTACGCGAACCTCACGCCCGAGGCGATCAAACAGATCGTCGAGCGCCACCTCGTGCGCGGCGAGCCGCTGCCCGAGTATCTGCTCGGCGAAGAGGGTCGCAGGAAGTAGCTGGTTTCGATAGCAAATACTTTCGAAACCGTGCTATAATGAGATATCGATTGTCTGACTGGAGTGAACGATGGGTCTGTTCTCGCGTGGAAACGGCAGCAAACTGAGCGAGGAGCTGGTGCTGCGGGCGCTTGCCACGGTGCAGGAGCCGGAGCTTGGCGGCGACCTGGTCGCGCGCAAGATGATCAAGAATCTGAAGATCGACGGCGACCGGGTGAGCTTCACGGTCGAGCTGACGACGCCGGCGTGCCCGCTCAAGGACCAGATCCAGAGCGAGTGCGAGGCGGCGCTCGAGCGCGTGGCGGGGGTGCCGAGGGAGCGCGTGGCGATCGAGTTCAGCGCCATGGTCCGCCCGCGCGGCGGCATTCTCGACAAGGCGGCGATCCCCGGAGTCAGCCACGTGATCGCGGTTGCGGCCGGCAAGGGCGGCGTGGGCAAATCGACCGTTGCGGTGAACCTGGCCGTCGCGCTGGCCCAGGAGGGCGCGCGGGTCGGCCTGCTGGACGCGGACATCTACGGGCCGTCCATCCCGCTGATGATGGGCACGAAGGGCCAGCAGCCGGCGGCCACAACCGGGCCGGACGGCCAGCCGCTGATGATCCCGATCGAGGCCTACGGCATCAAGATGATCTCGGTCGGCTTCCTGGTGGACGACAGCCAGCCGGTGATCTGGCGCGGGCCGATGGTCTCGCAGCTGCTGCGCCAGTTCCTCTACCAGGTCGACTGGGCGCCGCTCGACTACCTGATCATCGACATGCCGCCCGGCACCGGCGACATCGCCCTGACGCTGGCACAGTCGCTGCAGAATGTCGGCCTGACCGGCGCGGTGACGGTCACCACGCCGCAGCAGGTCGCCACGATCGACGTGCTCAAGAGCATGGAGATGTTTAAGAAGGTCAACGTCCCGCTGCTCGGGGTGATCGAGAACATGGCCTACTTTATCGCGCCCGACACCGGCAAGCGCTACGATATCTTCGGGAGCGGCGGCGCGGCCGAGCTGGCGGCGCGGATCGGCGTGCCGCTACTGGGCCAGATCCCGATCGGCATGAGCGTGCGCGAGGGCGGCGACGCGGGCCGACCGGCCGCGACGACCGACCAGCCCGACGGCTACGCCGACGTGTTCCGCGAGATCGCGCGCCAGCTAGCCGCCCGCGTCAGCGTGATGGAGTACGCGTAAGTAGTCGGATATCAGTAGTCAGTAGTCAGTACCAATGAAATCATTGCTTTTCGCGGGTACTGACTACTGATTACCGACTACTGACTACTCGGAGGTGGCTATGCTCAACGAAGACATACGCACGACGACGATCCCGCTCTACTCTGCCCAGGCGCGCCAGGATCTACCGCGCTACGAGACCGATCAGCCGGCGCACGATGGGTTTGGCCGGCGGATCAACTACATGCGCATCTCGCTGACCGATCGCTGCAACTTTCGCTGCGTCTACTGCATGCCAGCGGTCGGGATGCAGTTTACGCCGCGCCCCGAGCTGCTCACCGGCGACGAGCTGCTGCTGGTGGTGCGCGCCGCGGCGGCGGCCGGCTTCCAGAAGATCCGCCTGACCGGCGGCGAGCCGACCCTGCGGCCGGACCTGGTCGATCTTGTCGGCGCGATCAAGGCCACCCCCGGCATCGAGCATATCGCGATGACGACCAACGGCCTGCGCCTGCCGAAGCTCGCTCAGCCGCTCAAAGCGGCCGGGCTCGACCGGGTCAACGTGAGCGTCGACACGCTCGACCCGGCCAAGTTTCGCCAGATGACCCGCGGCGGCCGGCTGGAGCAGGTCTGGGAGGGGATCGCCGAGGCCGACCGGGTGGGGCTGTCCCCGATCAAGCTCAACGCCGTGGTCGTGCGGGGCCTGAACGACACCGAGGTGCCGCAGCTGGCGGCGCTGACGCTGACGTACCCCTGGGAGATGCGCTTTATCGAGGTCATGCCGCTCACGGGCGTGGCCGACGTGGCCGAGGACGGCGTGGTCAAGAGCGAGGCTCTGATCGCCCAGCTGGAGGCGATCCACGGCCCGCTGGAGGAGCTGGGGCTGGCGCCGAGCGACTCGGCCCGGCGCTACCGCATCCCCGGCGCGCGCGGCAAGCTCGGCTTCATCAGCGCGGTCAGCGACCCGTTCTGCTCCACCTGCAACCGCATGCGCCTGACCGCCGACGGCCGGCTGCACCTGTGCCTGCTGCGCGACGACGAGCTCGATCTGCGCGCGGCGATCCGCGGCGGCGCGACGCAGGAGCAGATCGAGCAGATCATCCGCCACGCTGTGGCGGTCAAGCCGTGGGGCCACGGGCTGCCCGAGCACGTGCTCCCGACGCTACGCGGGATGTCGCAGCTGGGTGGCTAGACTTACGAAAGTAACCTCTAGCAATTCTATTTAAAATCTGGTATACTAGGCCCATTCACCGCTCACGATCCCTGATGAGGAGGGAAGCACATGGCAGTTATCGAGCAGGATGTCATTCGTTTCAATACCATGCCGGTGATGATGCCGGTTTTGTCGGTCAGCGAGGCGGCGGCGAAGCGGCTGCAGGGCATGATGCGCGAGAAGGAGCTGGAGGGCTACGGCCTGCGCGTGTTCGTGTCGGGCGGCGGCTGCTCTGGCCTGCAGTACGGCATGACCTTCGACGACGAGGTGCGCGAGGGCGACACGTCCTGGGATGCGCACGGGCTGCGGCTGGTCGTCGATCCGATCAGCGCGAATTACCTGCGCGGCGCCTCGATCGACTATCAATCCGACAATATGCTGGCCGGCGCGTTCAAGATCGATAATCCGAATGCCGTGGCGAGCTGTGGCTGCGGCCACTCGTTCCGCTCCAAGGACCAGGAGTCGGCGGCTGAGCACGAGGGCTACGACGAGGGCTATGCCGGCGGCGGCTGCGGACACTGCGGCAACGGCTAGAGCCAGCATCGTTACAGCCACGAAGACTCAAAGACTCGAAGATATGAAGGCGCTCCGATGCGCTTTGAATCTTCGAGTCTTTGTAGCATGACGCTCTTGTCTGAGCTACCGGGCGCCTGGTAGCTCTTTTGATTCGTCTCAGGATCTGGGGGAACGGATGCCACACTACCAGGATCTGACGGTGTCGGAGGTCAAGGCAAAGCTCGACCGCGGCGACTCGTTTCGGCTGATCGACGTGCGCGAGCCGCAGGAGTATGCGATCGCGCGGATCGAGGGCGCCGAGCTGCTGCCGCTCAGCCGCGCGGCCGAGTGGCTCAACACGCTGCCGGGCGACCAGGAGCTGGTGGTGTACTGCCACCACGGCTCGCGCAGCGCGCAGGTGGCCAGCTTTCTCGCTCGCCAGCGCGGGCTCGAGAAGGTCGTGAATATGCTCGGCGGCATCAACGAGTGGTCGCTGCGGATCGACCCGGATGTGCCGCAGTACTGAGAGGTCGCCCCATGGATCAGTACCTCGAAGGCATTCGCCTGTTCAACGAGGGCGAGTACTGGCATGCGCACGAGCAGTGGGAGGCGTGCTGGCTCCAGACGACCGAGCCGCAGTCGACGTTCTACAAAGGGATCATTCAGGCGGCTGCGGCGCTGGTGCACTGGAAGAAGGGCAATCCGCGCGGCCTGCGGCTGAACTGGGCCAAAGGCAGGCCCAAGTTGGTCGCGCTCGCGCCGGCGATGCTCGGCCTGGATGTGCGCGCGCTGATCGCCGACATGGATCGATTCGTGATCTCCGGCGGCGATCGGGATGTGCTGCCGCGCCTGCGCTTGATTGCGCCTGAGTCGGCGCGGGCTGATCTGCCCGCCTGATAGTGTCTTGGGCGCTGTGCGCCCCCGTCCCCACACCGTATTCGGGGGCTGCGCGCCCCCCGCGCCCCCCGGCCGGGGCTTGCGCCCCTGGACCCCAAAAAGAAGCCCGTCTGTGTTTGCAATGCTTGGCGCGCATGCCCAGCTGAATCACGGCACGGCCGGATGCAACCCAGCCCTTCGAAATGTTGCCGGGCATAGGCCACGATGGCGGGGGGCCGGAGGCGCAGCGCCCCGGAAGAAATTGATCGCCCCTCAACATATGCTATACTAATCAGCACTGCACCGAGCGACCCGGCATATCGTCGCTCCAGCGCCTCCCCGTCGGCGGCCAGACACAATCTCAGCTTGCGCTCTTTCAAGTTTGGTTACTGTGACTGAGGAGGCCGCACCCTATGCTTGCAAACATCCTCGTTGTCGATGACGAGCCGTCGATCGTCGACGTCCTGACTCGCTTCTTGACCCGTGAGGGCTACGGCGTTGTGACGGCGTCCAACGGGCGCGAGGCGCTGGAGCGGGTTCAGCTGGAGCAGCCCGACTTGATCTTGCTCGATGTCACGATGCCCGAGATCGATGGCTTCACCGTCTGTCAACGCCTCAAGGAGGACGAGCGCACCGCCCTGATCCCGATCACGATGCTGACCGGGCTTGACGACCGCGAGCACCGGACGCGCGGGATCGAGGCCGGCGCTGACGATTTCCTGACGAAGCCGTTCGAGCAGAGCATCCTGCGGGCGCGAATCCGATCGCAGCTGCGCCTGAAGCGCCTGACCGACCAGCTGGAGCACACCGAGCGGGTGATTTTTATGCTGGCGCAGGCGGTCGAGGCGAAGGATTCGTACACCGAGGGCCACCTGCGCCGGCTGCGCGCGTACGGCGAGCAGCTGGCGGCGGCCTGCGGGCTGCTGCCGAGCGAGGTGCGCGCGGTCCGCTACGGCGGCATTCTGCACGACATCGGCAAGATCGGCGTCGACGAGGCGATTATTCGCAAGCCCGGTCCGCTCACGCCCGAGGAGGCGGCGCAGATGCGCCGCCACCCGGAGATCGGCGCGCAGATCATCTCGCAGATGCGCTTCGCGCGCGAGGTGGCCCCGATCATCAGCGGGCATCACGAGTACTGGGATGGCAGCGGCTACCCGCACGGGTTGAGCGGCGAGGATATCCCGATCGGCGCGCGGATTATCACGATCGTGGATGCGTATGATGCGATGACGACCGACCGGCCCTACCGCGCCGCGCTGAGCGAGGAGGAGGCGATCCGGCGCCTGCGCGCCGCGCGCGGGACGCAGTTCGACCCTAACCTGCTCGACGTGTTTCTGGATCTGGTAGCGTCGGGCGCGATCTCGCCCGAGCGCGCTCGCGCCCAGGGCGGGCTGGATGGCGAGCTGTAGTGTATAGCGATGTTCTTCCGTTTCTACGCTGCCCGGCCTGCCGGTCAGCGCTGGCGCTGGGGCAGCCGCGGCTCGATCGCGCCGGCGAGATTGTCGGCGGCGCGCTGGCGTGCGATGGCTGCGGCGCGCGCTACCCGGTGCGCCAGGGCGTAGCCGATTTTCTGGGCGCGCCCCGCCCGCCGAGCCCGGCGCAGCTGGTCAACGAGCTGCCGCCGACCGCCTGGTTCTACGAGCGCGGCTGGCGGCCGTTTGCGCTGACGCTGCTCAGCGGCGAGCGGTTCTCGTATCGGCGCGAGCTGCCGCTGGTCGCCAGGCTGGCCGAGCCGCAGCGCGGCGGGCTCTACCTCGACGTCGCCTGCTCCAACGGGCTGTACGCGCGCGCGCTGACGCGGGCTATGCGCGGCGCGGCCGGCCACGTGGCCGGGATCGACCACTCGCTGCCGATGCTGCACCAGGCGCGCCGCTTCGCGCTCGGCGCCGGCCTGCGGATCAGCTACCTGCGCGCCAAAGCGCAGGCCCTCCCGATCGCGCCGGGCGCGGCGGCCGGCGTGGTGGTCGGCGGGTCGCTGAACGAGATCGGCGACCTCGACGCGTGCCTCTCCGAGATGCGGCGCGCGCTGGCACCCGCCGGGCGCTGCGTCACAATGACGCTGGCGCGCGCTGCGACGCCCGGCGGGCGGCTGTTCCAGCAGCTGATGGGCACCGGCGGGATCGCGTTCTGGACGCCCGAGGAGCTGCAGGGCCACTTCGAGCGCCACGGCCTGCGCCCGGCCGGCGCCTGGAAGTACGGCCTGGTGATGTTTCACCTGGCGGCGCCGGCTGCTCAGGCGTAGCGCATCCCTCTGGTTATGGCTCCCTCGCCCCCTGCCATGATTCATCCCCCATATTCCAATTCGGACATCTCGCTTTGTCGTGCCATCCCCCACACCCCCCGCCCCCCGCTCCCCCGCGCCTGGCAGGGGCGGGGGAGCGGGGGGCGGGTGCAGCAGCCCCCAGAAGGCAAGAAGAGGCAGCTCGGCGCGCCGCCGCGCGCCGAGCTGTGGTAAGATATACTCATTCGTGCTGTATTGATAGAAATAGCGAATCCTATGGCGATTGAGACGATCTCTCCCGCCCGCGGGGCGCTGGACGCGGCCGTGCGCGTCCCCGGCTCCAAGAGCATCACCAACCGCGCGCTGCTGCTTGCCGCGCTCGCCGAGGGCGAATCGACCCTGGCGGGCGTGCTGTTCAGCGACGACAGCCACTGGTTCCTGGATGGCCTGCGGCGGCTGGGCGTGCACGTCGCGGTCGAGCAGCCGCGCGAGCAGGTCACGGTGCGCGGGGTGGGCGGGGGGCCGCCGGCCGAACATGCGGAGCTGTGGGTCGAGCTGGCCGGGACGGCGGCGCGCTTTCTGCTGGCGTACGCCACGCTCGGGCACGGTCGCTACACGATCGACGGCAACGCGCGCATGCGGCAGCGTCCGATGGCCGATCTGCTGGCGACGCTGGGCGCGCTCGGCGCCGAGTGCCACAGCGCCGGCGAGCGCGGCGGGCTGCCGATTGTCGTCGCCGGGCGCGGGCTGCGCGGCGGGGCGGCCGGCCTCGCCGGCGACAAGACCAGCCAGTTCCTCTCGGCCCTGCTCATGGTCGCGCCCTGCGCCGCGCAGGATGTCGAGCTGACTATGACCAGCCCGCTCGCGGCGACGCCATATATCGATATAACGATCGCGATGATGGCAGACTTTGGGGCGCGGGTCGAGCGCGAAGGCTACGATCGCTTCCGGGTCGCGGCCGGCCAGCGCTACCACGCCAGGGACTACCAGATCGAGCCGGACGCGTCGAACGCCTCGTACTTTTTCGCGGCGGCCGCGCTGACCGGCGGGCGGGTGCGGGTCGAGGGTCTCACGCGCAGCTCGATCCAGGGCGACATCCAGTTTCTCGATCTGCTTGAGCGGATGGGCTGCGCGGTGAGCGTGGGCGAGCGCTGGGTTGAGGTCCGCGGGCCAGCGCAGCTGCGCGGCGTCGACCTGGACATGAGCAAGCAGCCGGATATGGCGATCACGCTCGCGGCGCTCGCGCCCTTCGCCGATCGCCCGACGACGATCCGTAACGTGGCGCTGATCCGCCACCACGAGACCGACCGGATCGCCGCGACGGCGGCCGAGCTGCGCAAGCTGGGCGTGGCGGTCGAGGAGCGCGACGATGGGATGACGATCGCTCCGGGCTGGCGGCAGGGAGCGGAGATCGACGCGCACCACGATCATAGGATGGCGATGGGCTTCGCGGTGGCCGGGCTGAAGATCCCGGGCGTGCGGATCGCCGGCGCGGAGTGCGTCGCTAAAACCTTCCCCGACTTCTTCGAGCGCTTCGCCGGCATGTCGGGCTGACCTGGAGGGCACTATGGCGAAAGCAGGACTGCTGTTTGTCGGCACGGACGACGGGCTGGTGCTGTTCAGCAACCCGAACAATATCGGCCGCTGGCTCAGGATCGGGCAGCCATTTCGCGGCCAGGGCGTGCGCGCGGTCTGGCCGCTGGCCGACAATCCGCTGGTGGTCTTCGCTGCCGCGCAGGGTATGGGGCTGCAGCGCAGCGACGACGGCGGGCAGCGCTGGGCGCCCGCGCTCGACGAGGAGGTGGGCGCGATAGCCGCGAGCCGGACGTCGCCCGAGGTGCTGTATCTGAGCACGCTGGCGGGCGCCCTGTACCGCAGCGGCGATGCCGGCGGCAGCTGGTCGCCGTGCGCTGTGGGCGGCTGGCCGCCCGCGAACGACACGCGCCTGATTGTCGCTCACGCCGATCCGCAGACGGTCTATCTTGGCTCAGGCGCGGGCCAGATCTGGGCGAGCCACGACGGCGGCGCCAGCTGGGTGTCGTTCGGCGAGCCGCTGCCCGCGCCGCTCGGCGGGCTGGCGGAGTCCCACGCCGAGCCGGGCGCGCTCTACGCCGTTGCCGGGGGCGCGCTGTATCGCGGCGCGGCTGGGGCGCAGTGGCAGGCACTGCCGATCGATCGGCCGGCGGCCGGGCCGCTGGCCGTTCTGGCCGGGCGTCCGCCGGCGCTGCTGCTTGCCGGCGAGGGCGGCATCGCGCGGAGCGACGACGACGGCGCGACATGGGCGAGCGCGCCGGCCGAGCTGGAGTGGGGCGGCCTCGTCACCGCACTGGTCCCGGCGACCTATCATATGGATACGGTGTTTGCCGGGAGCGTGGCTGGCCGCCTCGCTACAAGCGCTGACCGCGGGCGCAGCTGGCAGGCGATCCGGCAAGATCTCCCGCCGATCGGCAGCATTGCGGCGGCGCGACTGACATAACATCTGTTAGGGAGCGATCATCGGCTGGAGCGCGGGGGCGGCACTGCCGCCCCCGCGCTCGTGCCCCCGTCAGGCTTTCGCGCGGGTTGAGTAATAATAACCTGGGGTTGCGATAGCGCGACCGGTGGTCATACCGCAGCAGGACGCGCCGGAGGAATCAGGCTGAGTTGTGCAATAGATTGACATGATCTGTGCGGCGTGCTACACTTGTTGGCTAGAACCGCACCCCGAAGCGCAGGGGCTTGCAGATGCCTCGAAAATATTGTCTTGGCGGGTGTGCAGGCGGCCACGCTGTCGCCACCCTTAATCAGACAGCCTCATAGACCGAGATACAAGAGAGCGAGTATTCATAATGGCGCAGCCACCACCAGTAGCACAGCTTTCTAATGCAGCGGTCTTCAACACGAAAGCGGTTGCCCGCGAGACAGGCGTGCCAGCCGACACCTTTCGGGCGTGGGAGCGACGCTATGGTGTGCCGCGCCCGCAGCGCACCGCCGGGGGGCACCGGCTCTACTCCGAGCGCGATATCGCGCTCATCCGCTGGCTGCGCGACCGCACCGACGAAGGGGTCAATATCAGCCACGCCGTGATGCTGCTGACGAACACGCTGGACGCGCCGCCGGCCGCGCCGAGCGGGGTCGACGAGGCGCGCGCGGTCGAGCGACTGATCGAGGAGCTGCTTGCGGCGCTGCTGAATTTCGACGCGCAGCAGGCCGAGCGCTTGCTGAGCGAGGCGTTCTCGCTCTACCCGTTCGAGCAAGTGCTGATCGAGGTGGTGCAGCCGTCGCTGGTGGAGATCGGCGAGCGCTGGCACCGTGGCGAGATCAACGTTGCCCTGGAGCATTTTGCGACTCAGTTCATCCGCCGCAAGCTGGCCAGCCTGCTCAATCTATTCGACGGCAGCGGCCAGCGGGCGACGATCATCATGGGCTGCGCGCCGGGCGAGCTGCACGATATCGGGGTGCTGCTCTCCTCGCTCTTCTTGGTGCGGCGCGGCTGGCAGGTGATCTACCTGGGCCCGCAGGTGCCGCTGGTCGATCTGCTCGACACGATTCGCACGGTCAAGCCAAGCCTCGTCTGCCTCTCTGCCTCGACATCCGAGACGGCGATCGAGCTGATCGAGGTCGCGCGGGCACTGGAGAAGACGTTTCCCCAGGTCTTCTTCGGCTTCGGCGGGCGCGCGTTCAATGTCCACCCCGAGCTGAGCCAGTCGATCCCAGGAATGTTCCTTGGCCGCGACGCGCGCGAGCTGGTCGACCAGGTCAACACGTTGCTGTCGCGCAGCTCGGCCGCCCCCGAGTAACAGCCTGCGCCGCCCCCTATTTGCCCTTGCCCTCGGCCCCCGCCCCCGCCGCGATGGGAGCGGGGGTTCCTTCTTCAGCGCGCGCTAGAGAGTTACTACACGCGCCAGCAGGCTGGCGGTGGGCCTGCACATCCACTTCGACGCGCCGATCGTAGTGGCAGCAGCGGGGATAGGCAAATACGCTATAATAGGATCGCTACGCCGACCAAGGAATCTGGATCGCTACATTTAAGGAAGGAGCTGGGAGTGTCCTTGAGTCAATCTCCTGGTTGGAGCGCGCGTGCCCAGAGCGAGCGGGAGGTTCCTTACGGCGAAGCAACTGCATTACTGGCGTCGTTACGGCATCTGGCAGAGCCTGGCGACGTACCGCAGACTGATGGATCCGAGCCGTCACGCCCAGCTCTCGCGCTTTCCGAGGCGTATCAGCAGTGTGTCGAGATTACCCGCAGGCACTCGCGAAGCTTCTTCATAAGCTCGCAGTTTCTGCCGCCCGACAAGCGCCTGGCCATCCGCGCGCTGTACGCCTTCTGTCGGACCAGCGACGACCTGGTCGATCAGGCCGAGCACGACGCGACGCAGGCACTGGCCGCCTGGGTTGCGCAGGTGCACGCCCCACAGCCGCCGGCCGACAACGCCGTCCTGCTGGCCTGGAACGACACGCTTGAGCGCTACCGCGTGCCGTCCAGCCTGCCCGACGAGCTGCTGGCCGGCATCGCAATGGACCTGACGGTCAGCCGCTACCCGACCTTCGATGAGCTGTGGCTGTACTGCTACCGGGTGGCATCGGTGGTGGGCTTGATCTCGATGCACATTATCGGCCATAGGGAGGGCGCGTCGAGCTACGCGATCAAGCTGGGGGTCGCCCTGCAGCTGACCAACATTTTGCGCGACGTGGGCGAGGACGCGCAGCGCGGGCGAGTCTACCTGCCGCTGGAGGATCTGGATCGCTTCGGGCTGACCGACGACGATATTCTGAGCGGGCGGCGCGACAGCGCCTTCCGCGCGCTTATGCGCTTCGAGACCGAGCGAGCCCATGCGCTCTACGAGGAGTCGTGGCCGGGCATCGCGCTGCTGAACGCCGATGGGCGGCTGGCGATCGGGGCCGCCGCGCAGATCTACCGCGGTATCCTCGGCAAGATTCAGGCGATGGACTACGATGTGTTCCAGCGCCGGGCGTTCGTGCCGATGTCTCGGAAGCTCCTGATCCTATGGCAGGTCTGGTGGCGCCTGCGCAAATTCGAGCAATGAGCTAGCTATGCGAACTATTCAAACGCTCAAACGCGCCAGCGCTCCACCGCTGGTCTGGCCGGCGTGGCCGCTGCTGGCGATTCTGTCGGTGCTGTTCCTTGGCCCGCTGATCGCGCCGCTGTTCCAGGCGACCGGCCTGCCGCTGGTGGCCGACTCGGGCGCGCTGGCGCGCGATCTGCTCTCGCGCTACATCTGCCCGACGCCGGCGAAATCGTACATCGTGGCCGGGTTTCCGATGGCCGTCTGCGCGCGCTGCTGGGGCGCGACGATCGGCCTGTGGGGGGCCTGGCTCGCCGTTCGGCCAATCATTGCCCGGAGCAAGGGGTGGCTGGCGGGGTACCTGGGGCTGGGGTGGCCGGTGCGATTGCTGCTCGGCGCGCTGCCGTTTCTGCTCTGGGTAGCCGAGATCGACGGGTGGCCGACCGCACCGTACTGGGTGCTGCTGGTAAATGGCGCGTTCGCAGGCTTCTGGAGCGGGCTGTTCTTCTGCTCGATCTGGCCCGGGCTGCTCGCGGGCACGCGGCGTGCCGATTGGTAACTATTCGTCTATGTGACAACGAGGTTCAACCGTATGGCTGATTCGAAACGAGTCGTCGTCACTGGCGCGACGGGGATGATCGGCAGGGCGCTGTGCAAGGAGCTGATCGCGAAGGGCTACCAGGTGGTGGCTTTCTCGCGCAACCCGCAGAGCGCGCGCAGGGCCGTGCCGGGCGCGGCGGAGTACGTGGCCTGGACGGCCTCGGAGAGCGGCGCGTGGGCCGGCGCGATCGACGGCGCGCACGCCGTCGTTCATCTCGCGGGCGCGTCGCTGTTCGGCAAGCGCTGGACCGCGGAGTACAAGCGCGAGATCGTCGACAGCCGCGTGATCGGGACGCGTGGGCTGGTACAGGCGATGGCGCGCGCGCAGACCAAGCCGCGGGTGTTCATCAGCGGCTCGGCGGTTGGCTACTACGGCCCGAGCGGCGACGCGAAGCTCGACGAGCGCGCGCCGCTCGGCGGCGACTTTTTGGCGCGCGAGGTCTGCGCGGGCTGGGAGCACGAGGCCGATCAGGCCGAGGCGCTGGGGGTCCGCACGGTGATCTTCCGCAGCGGCGTGGTGATCGGCGGCGGCGAGGAGCCGATGGGGCTGCCGATCGACCTGCGCGGCGCATCGCTCTCGCGGCCCGGCATCATCCTCAAGACCGAGGATGGCGCATTCCCGCTGCTGGCGATGCCGTTCTACTTCTTCGCGGGCGGGCCGATCCTGCCCGGCACACAGTGGTTTGCCTGGATCCACCTCGACGACACGATCGGCCTGCTGCTGCTGGCGCTGGAGGACGAGCGGGTGCGCGGGCCGCTGAACGCCACCGCGCCGGAGTCGCAGACCAACCGCGAGTTCGCGCGGACGCTCGGGCGCGTGATGGGCCGGCCGTCGATCATGCCGGTCCCCGGCTTCGCGCTGAAGCTGCTGCTGGGCGAGATGGCCGATATGATCACCACCGGGCAGCGGGTGCTCCCGAAGAAGGCGCTCGACCTGGGCTATACGTTTAAGTACCCGAGCAGCGAGCAGGCGATCCGGCAGATCCTTCGGCGGTAGCTACTAAGAGTTCATACATGTTTCCCCAGGCACCGCCGTCGGGCTCAAGCCCTCGGCTCCTGATACGAAGGCCACCTCCGTGGCCTGGGGAAGGTATTCTTTTATGGGTCCTAATTTGGCCGGGGCTTGCGCCCTTGGACCCCAAAAGATGCTGTCTCGTTTCCAGCGATTGACGTGTATGCCCGGATGAATCGATGCGCGGCGGGTTGCGCACTCGGGCCGCCCCGCCGCTCTGGGAATGTTGATAGGCATGCACCACAGTGCTTGCAGCTGAGGTTGCATTCTTTGTCGGAGGGGCCGGGGAAACCGGCTTCGGTTCCCCGGGTACCCGCTGGGTGGCGGGGGCCGGGGCGCAGCGCCCCCGAGAAGCGCCCACCGCTGCATCGGCAGCCGGCAACAGTGGTATCATATTGTGCATGCACATGCGATACAGCAAACAAGCGCTGCTGCTGGCCGTCTGGCTGCTGCCTGCCTGCTCGCTGGAGGGGCTGCCGCTACCCCAGGCGGGGCAGACGTCGGCCGCGCTAGAGGCGCCCAGCCAGCCCGCCAGCGCACCCCCGGCGACCGATCGGCCGGCGCTGCCCGTGGCGCCGGACGCCACCGACGCGCCGCTGCCGCCGGTCGCGCCCGTAGCCACGCTCGCGCCAGCGCTCGTCGCGCCGCTCGAGGAGCAGCAGAGCGTGCTGGTCGAGCTGTACCGCCGCGTGAATCCGGCGGTCGTCAGCATTGAGGTGGTGGGAGGCCACCCTCCGGTCGAGGGCGCGCCGTCCGCCGATCAGGATATCCCGCTCGCCCAGGGCTCCGGGTTTCTGTACGACGACCAGGGGCGGATCGTGACCAACAACCACGTCGTCGACGGGGCGACCGGCTTTCAGGTGCGCTACTCCGACGGGTCGGCGGCCGAGGCCAGGCTGGTGGGGCGGGACGACGGCAGCGACCTGGCGGTGCTGAAGGTGCGCGAGCTGCCGGCCGGCGCGGCGCCGCTGATCCTGGCCGACTCGACCCAGGTTGTGGTCGGGCAGACCGCGATCGCGATCGGTAACCCGTTCGGCGAGCGCAACACCCTGACGGTTGGCGTGGTCAGCGGGCTTGGCCGCAGCCTGAGCGGGCCGCAGAGCGCCCAGGGCACCGGGCGCTTTCCGATCACGAATATCATCCAGACCGACGCGGCGATCAACCCCGGCAGCTCGGGCGGGCCGCTGCTGAATATTCGCGGCGAGGTGATCGGCGTCAACACCGCCATCCGCACCGACACCGGCAGGTTCGAGGGGGTCGGCTACGCGGTGCCGTCGAGCATGGTGGCGCGGGTCGTGCCGGCGCTGATCCGCGATGGGCGCTACCAGCACCCCTGGCTCGGCGTGGGCATGCGCGATGTCGACCCGCTGCTGGCGCGGCACTTTGGCCTGGCGGCGCAGCAGGGCGTGCTGATCACGGCCGTGCAGAACGACAGCCCGGCCAAGAGCGCGGGCCTGCGCGCGGGCACGACCCGCGGCGATTATGGCGGCCTGCCGCTGCTCTACGATGGCGATATTATTACCGCGATCGAAGATCAGCGGCTGCTCAGCGGCGACGAGCTGGTGAGCTATCTCGAGCTGAAGACCGAGGTCGGCCAGACGGTCGCGCTGACGCTGGTGCGCGACGGGCAGGTGCAGCGCGTCGAGGTCACGCTGGCGAGCCGGCCGAACGAGTGAGCCTGCTACAGCTTGCCTGAAATCTGAAATGGGTGTTCCCCAGATGATAAACGATGGACGATGGACGATAGAAGCGCGAGCATCGTCTATCGTCCATCGTCTATCGTCGATCAACCGGGGAGGAGCTTTCGCTGAAGTGTAATAGGGCTGCTCACTTGCCGCGGTGGCGCGCCTTGGCCTTCTCAAGCTTCAGCTCCCACTTGCGCGTCTCGATCGCCTCGCGCTCGGCGCGGCTCTGCTGCCGGTGAACCTGCTTGCTCTGCTCGATCTGCAGGCGCAGCGCCTCGTGAGCCTGGCTTGTGCCGCCGCGCCGAGCGAGGTCGCGCGCGGCCTCGCGTGCGGCGCGCTTGGGGTTGGCCCGGCGCTCAGCCGGCTGGCCAGCCGCCACGGCCGGCGCGGGCCGCTCAAGCAGGCGGTCGAGCCGGCGCAGCACGAAGTCGAGCAGCTCGGTCGGGGCCGGCTCGGCCCCAAAAACCTGTCGTGTCGCCTGTAAGGTCTCGCCCTCGTGTCGCTCCACCACCCCGACCCAGAAGGGGTCCTCGAAAAAGACGGTCAGTCTGATCGTCGTCACGGCGTCCTCTCTTTCAGCCCTGGACGCGCACTGGACATCCCGAGAGGAAGGATACTGACGCCGCGGCCGGCGGCGCGCCCGGACTACCAACCGGGCCGTGTTTTCGTGCGCGCGAGTCTGTCAGGCCTACTCTAGCCGATCCGCAGGCGACCGTCAACGGCCTTTTTGCCGAGCGCCCGCGCAGTCCGCCACCGCTCATCTGGCGGGTCCGGCTGCCGCCCTTGCCCTTCCCGACGCTGCCGGGGGCCGGCGCACCCCCTGCCATGGGCGGGGGCGAGAACGCCACCGAAGGCACGATTAGTGCTGCGATTTATCGTGGTGAGTGCGATCGTTCGCCAGAAGTTCAGCACACGAGAAGGGAGGTCAACGATGACAGACCGCGAGCGCATGGACCGCGAGCGCGAGGGCCAGGACTGGGCCAGGCAGGTCCCCTGGCACTACGGCCGACGCGGCCCCTACGAAGACTACGGCTGGGAGCGTGGCGAGTCGGCCCTGCCGGAGTTCCGCGACCCATCGGTGCACGAGATGCCCTACGAGCGGGAGCGCTTTTCGCGCCCGAGCGGCCGGCGCTGGCCGGAGGGCCAGGGCTGGCAAGACGCTTCGATGGACGCACAGCGGAGATCCACGATGCAGAACCCGTACGATAGCGATTACGGCTACGACCGCGGCCGATCGAGCCGCGGCTACGGCCGCGAGTACGGCTACGACAGCGAGCGCTGGCGCGCGGGCAGGCAGGATATGTACGGGCGCGACGACGATTATGGCCGTGACCGAGGCCGCATGGGCTCGCAGGGCAGCTTCGGCCGCGACTACGACCAGGATCGCTGGAGCGGCGGCTCGTACGAGCGCGACTACGAGAGCGGCCGCGGGCGCACGAGCACCTACCCCAGCAGCCCGGTCTCGTGGACGTACACCGAGTACTGGCTGATCTCCGGCCCGTTCACGGGGCGAGGCCCGCGCGGCTACCAGCGCGCCGATGACCGCATCAAAGAGGACGTGTGCGAGCGCCTGACCCAGCACGGCCAGCTCGACGCCAGCAATATCGAGATCGACGTGAGCGATGGCGAGGTCACGCTGCGCGGCGCGGTCGACAACCGGCAGGCCAAGCGGATGGCCGAGGACGCGGCCGAGTCGATCTCGGGCGTGCGCGACGTGCGGAACGAGCTGCGCGTGACGCAGGAGCAGCACGGTATGTCGGGCCAGCAGGGCGCGTCCGGCCAGCAGGATATGCAGCAGCGCAGCGTGGGCGGCACGCAGACGACGCGCTAGTGGAGGCGCCGTTTCGCGATCGGGCCGACGCGGGCCGGCAGCTGGCCGCGCTGCTGGCGGAGTACGCCGGCCGCGCGGATGTGCTGGTGCTGGGGCTGCCGCGCGGCGGCGTCCCCGTGGCCTACGAGGTCGCACGGGCACTGCGCGTGCCGATGGATGTCTTTCTGGTGCGCAAGCTGGGCCTGCCGGGGCACGAGGAGCTTGCGATGGGCGCGATCGCCTCGGGCGGCGCCTATGTGATCAACGACGACGTGGTGGCGGCGCTGGGCATTCCCGCTCACATAGTCGCCGCCGTGGCCGCGGAGCAGCAGCGCGAGCTGGAGCGACGCGAGCGCGCCTACCGGGACGACCGCGCGCCTGTCGAGGTTGGCGGGCGCACGGTGATCCTGGTGGACGACGGGCTCGCCACCGGCGCGACGATGCGCGCGGCGGCGGCCGCGCTGCGTCGCCGCCGGCCAGCCGCGATCGTGGTGGCGGTGCCGACGGCCGCGCGCGAGACCTGCGACGCGCTGCGCGGCGAGGTCGACCGGGTCGTCTGCGCCAGCACGCCCGAGCCGTTCCACGCGGTCGGCCTGTGGTACGAAGATTTCTCTCAGACGACCGACGAGCAGGTGCGCGCGCTGCTCGCGGCCGCCACGACCTGACGGATCGAGCCGCAGGAGCTGATCAGGCTGACATGAGCGATCAGAGCGATGTTCGACAGACCGGGCTGTAAGGAGATGATATGGACACGCGCACATCATGGCAGGCGGGCGAGGCGAAGGTCGTTCAGGTGCCGGCCGACGACGTGGTGCTCGAGGGCAATCTTGATATTCCGCTGGGAGCGCGCGGGATCGTGCTGTTCGCGCATGGCAGCGGCAGCAGCCGCCACAGCACGCGCAATCGCTTCGTGGCCGAGCAGCTGCGCGCCGGCGGGCTGGCTACGCTGCTGATCGACCTGCTGACCGGCGACGAGGAGGCGATCGATCTCCAGACCTCGGAGCTGCGCTTCGACATCGATCTGCTGGCCCGGCGGGTCGTCGGCGCGACCGACTGGCTGGCCACCCAGCCGGCGACGCGCGGCCTGCTGCTGGGGTACTTCGGCGCCAGCACCGGGGCTGCCGCGGCGCTGGTGGCCGCCGCCGAGCGAGTCGACGCGGTTGGCGCGGTGGTCTCGCGCGGCGGGCGCCCTGAGCTAGCCGGCCTGGCGCTGCCGCGAGTGCGCGCGCCCACGCTACTGATCGTCGGTGGGAACGACTACCCGGTGATTGGCATGAACCGCGACGCGCTGCAGTACATGAGCTGCGAGCGCAGCCTCGAGGTTGTGCCCGGCGCGACGCACCTGTTCGAGGAGGCCGGCGCGCTTGAGAAGGTCGCGCGGCTGGCGCGCGACTGGTTTGTGCGCTACCTCCAGCCCAGCGCGGAACAGCACGCGCTGGGGCAGGCCGGCCCCTGACGCATTCCTGATCGATCGGTTGGCCCTCACCTCCTACCCCTTCTCCCTCGCGGGAGAGGGGGCATTCTTTTGGTATCGGGCCGCGACCGTAGCCCGATGCCAAGAATCTTGCCCGCGCCGCTGACAGGGGAGAAGCTGTACCACTCGGCATCGAATTGTGCAACTGCACAATTCGATGCTGGTCAGAAAATTCGTTCTTTGGGCAAATGCACGATGCGCGACTCTGGGGGAACCGCTAGTATACCCTGAGAGAAGCGGAGGTGGTGGCTGCGCCCGGATGGGCGGCGGTCACGCTGTGATTCTAGAGGAGACTGAGCCATGCGGCATCGCGCCGTTTTTCTGGATAGAGATGGCACGCTGGTGCACCCGCGGCACTACCCCGCGCGGCCCGAGGACCTGCGTCTGTACGAGGGGGTTGGGCCGGGGCTGCGGCGCCTGCAGGCTGCCGGGTTCCTGCTGGTCGTGATCACCAACCAGTCGGGCATCGCGCGGGGCCTCTTCGGCGAGGCCGACCTGCGGCGCCTGCACGACCACCTCGCCGCCGAGCTGGCCGCGCTGGACGTGCGGCTCGACGGCGTCTACCACTGCCCGCACCATCCCGACGGGACGATCCCCGAGCTGGCGATTCGCTGCGAGTGCCGCAAGCCGCAGCCCGGCATGCTGCTGCGCGCCGCCGCCGAGCTGGAGGCTGACCTGGCGCGCTCCTGGTTCGTGGGCGACATCCTGGACGACGTCGAGGCCGGCAACCGCGCCGGCTGCCGCACCATCCTAGTCGACCTCGGCAGCGAGTCGCCGCCACAGGCCGCGCTGCGCGAGCCATCCTTCGTGGCGCGCGATACCGTCCACGCGCTGCGGGTGATCGCCGCGGCGGAGGGGCTGCAGCCGCAGGCCGAGCTGGACTACCGGCCGCCGCGCTGGGGCTTGGGGCTTGAGCGAGACAAGGTGACAAGGTGACCAGGTGACTTGGGGCTTGGGACTTGGGGCTTGGGGCGGTGACAAGGTGACAAGGTGACTTAGTCCTTGGTCTTTGGTCTTTGGTCCTTGGTCTTTGGTCTCTGGTCCCTGGTCCCTGGTCCCTGGCCCCTGGCGCCCTGGTCCCTGGTCGTTAGTCGTTGGTCGTTGGTCTTTGGTCCATCGTCGGTTCTTGACGGAGCAACTCGATGAGCGGATGGCGCGAGGCTCGAAACATTCTGGCGGTGCGGCTCGACAACCTGGGCGACGTGCTGGTGACGACGCCGGCGATCCACGCGATCCGGCGGTCGCTGCCGGATGCCGCGATCACGCTGCTAGCCAGCCCGGTCGGCGCGCAGGTCGGCCGGCTGAACCCTGACATCGCCGACGTGATTGTCTACGAGTCGCCGCAGATGGACCCGTGGGGCCGGCTGCCGCACGACAGCGCGCGCGAGCAGCGCACGATCGCGCTGCTGAAGGAGCGTCGCTTCGACGCGGCGATCATCTTCACGTCGTTCCGCCAGAGCTCGCTGCCCGCGGCCTACATGTGCTATCTGGCCGACATCCCGCTGCGCGCGGCGGCCTCGATCGACGGCTCCGGCTCGCTGCTGACGACTCGACATAAGCACCCCGAGCGCATGATGCACGAGGTCGAGCGCGGGCTGGACCTGGTCGGCGCGCTGGGCCTGGGCACGGACGAGGTCGACCTGGTGCTGAAGGTGCCCGACGACGCGCGCGCGAGTGTTGAGTTCAAAGTTTTGAGTTCTGAGCTAGAAGGATACGAGAACTCGCAGCTCAAAACTCAAAACTCAAAACTCAGCGGCCCGCTGGTGGTCGTTCACCCCGGCTGCTCGATGCCGGCGCGCACCTACCCGTGGGAGCTGTACGCCGAGGTGGCCGGCCTGCTGGTCGAGCGGCTGGGCGCGACGGTCGCGCTGACCGGCGCGGAGGGCGAGCGCGACCTGGTCGAGCGAGTGCTGGGCCGGGTGCGGCCGGAGCACCGCGCCGCGACGCTGGCGCTGGCGGGAGAGCTGCCGTTCGCCGCGTTCTGCGCGCTGATCGAGGCGGCCGACCTGACGATCACCAACAACACCGGGCCGATGCACATCGCCGCCGCGCTGAAGACGCCGGTGGTGGCGCTGTTCGCGCTGACCAACCCGCCCGAGCAGTGGAGGCCCTGGCGCGTGCCGCACCGCCTGCTGAACCACGACGTGCCCTGCCGAATCTGCTACAGCCGCACCTGCCCCTATGGCCACGAGTGCCTAAGCCTGGTCTCGCCCGAGATGGTGGTCGACGCGGCGATCGGCCTTTTAGGCCATAGACGAGGAGACAAGGAGACAAGGAGACAAGGTGACAAGATCCTGGGGCTAGGGGCTAGGGGCTAGGGACTTGGTCCTTGGTCCGCG
Source organism: Candidatus Ribeiella danica (assembly GCA_016717335.1). Classification (GTDB taxonomy): domain Bacteria; phylum Chloroflexota; class Chloroflexia; order Chloroflexales; family Roseiflexaceae; genus Ribeiella; species Ribeiella danica. Next base: position 57,348 of record JADKFS010000013.1, on the reverse strand, counting down.
GTCCATCGTCCACCGTCTATCGCCCTTGGTCGTTGGTCGTTGGTCGTTGGTCGTTGGTCCTTGGCCCTTGGCCCTCGGTCCATCGTCCATCGTCTATCGTCGGTTCTTGACGGAGCAACACAATGAGCGGATGGCTCGCGGCTCGGAATATCCTGGCGGTGCGGCTGGACAATATCGGCGACGTGGTGATGCTGGGGCCGGCGCTGCGCGCGGTGAAGGAGACCTCGCCGCAGGCCCGGCTGACCCTGCTGGCGACGCCCGGCGGGGCCACCGCCGCGCCGCTGCTGCCGTGGGTCGACGACCTGCTGACCTGGCGGCCGATCTGGCAGGACCTCGGGCACCTGCCGTTCGACCCGGCCCGCGAGCGCGAGCTGGTCGACACGCTGGCCGGGCGCGGCTTCGACGCCGCCCTGATCTTCTCGTCGTTCAGCCAGACGCCGCACCCGGCCGGCTACGTGTGCTACCTGGCCGGCATCCCGCTGCGGGCCGGCGAGTCGAAGGAGTTTGGCGGGCGCTGCCTGACGACCGAGCTGAGGGGCGCGCCCGACGACCTGCACCAGGTCGAGCGCAACCTGCGGCTGGTCGAGTCGCTCGGCTTCGTCGCGCGCGAGCGCCGGCTCGCGATCGCCATCCCCGACGCGGCGCGCGCCGCCGCGCCGGAGCTGCTGCGCGGCGCCGGAATCGATCCGAACGCGCCGTTCGTACTGATCCACCCCGGCGCGAGCGCCCAGGCGCGCCGCTACCCGCCCGAGCGCTCCGGCGACATGGCGCGGCTGCTGTGCGAGCGCGGCCGGCAGGTGCTCGTCACCGGCGTCGAGCGCGAGCGCGCGCTGGTCGAGACGGTCCTCGCGCGCGCGCCGGACGCGCGCTGCCTGCTGGGCGGGACCAGCCTGCCCGAGTACGCCGCGCTGGTCGAGCGCGCCGCGCTGGTGATCTGCGGCAACACGCTGCCGCTGCACCTGGCCGACGCGCTGATGACGCCCGCGCTGGCGCTCTACTCGGGCACCGACTACGACGAGCAGTGGCGGCCGCGCTTCACCCGCTCGCGCCTGCTGCGCCGCCCGACGCCGTGCTACCCGTGCTACCTGTTCCAGTGCCCGATCGGCCAGCCGTGCCTCGACATTGAGCCCGAGGAGGTTGTGGAAGAAGCCGAGTCCCTGATTGTAGATTCTAGATTGCAGATTGCAGATTATCAGGCGGGAGAAGCGATATGACATCATCGGTTATGCGTCCGGCTGAATCTACAATCTACAATCTGCAATCTGAAATTCGCAGAATCGCGGTGTTCCGCGCGCTCTACCTGGGCGACCTGCTGTGCGCGACCCCAGCGCTGCGGCTGCTGCGGCGGCGCTTCCCGGCGGCGGAGATCACGCTGATCGGCCTGCCGTGGGCGGACGAGCTGGTGCGGCGGCTGCCCTCGCTCGATCGGCTGGAGGTCTTCCCCGGCTACCCGGGCATCGCCGAGCTGCCGCACGACGCCGGCAAGACACGGGCGTACGTCGACGCGGCGCGCGCCTACGGCTACGACCTGGCGATCCAGATGCACGGCGACGGGAGCGTCAGCAACGGCTTCGTGGCCGAGCTGGGCGCCCGCTTCTCGCTGGGCTACCGCGCCGGCGCCGACGGGCGGCTGACCGCCAGCCTGCCGTACGAGTCCGGCGAGCACGAGGCGCTGCGCTGGCTCAGGCTGGTCGACGCCTTACAGATTGCAGAGAGCAGATTGCAGTTGACGGAGAGCGCAGCCCAATCTGCAATCGAGATTGACTTTCCCATCACAGACGCCGAGCGCGACCGCGCCGCCGAGCTGCTGCCTACGGCGAATGGCGGGCCGCTGATCGCCCTGCACGCCGGGGCGAAGGCCGCCGCCCGGCGCTGGCCGGCCGCTCGATTCGCCGCGCTGGCCGACGCGCTGGCCGAGCGCTACGGGGCCAGCATCGTGCTGACCGGCGGCGCGCACGAGCGCCAGCTCACCGCGGACGTGCGCCGCGCTATGCGCCACCCCGCGCTCGACCTGGCCGGCGAGACCGACCTGGGCACCTTCGCGGCGGCGATCGACCGGCTGGACCTGCTCGTCACCAACGACACCGGCGCGTCGCACCTTGCCGCCGCGACCGGGACACCCAGCGTCGTCCTGTTCGGGCCGAGCCGGCCCGAGCAGTGGGCGCCGCTCGATCGCGAGCGCCACCGTGTCGTCGACGCGCTCGCGCTGGCGGGGCCGGCGGCTGACCCATCAACGGCGCTGGGTCGGCTGCCGGTCGAAGCGGTGCTGGAGGCGTGCGAAGAGATGCTTGCCATGACCGAAGACCAAAGACGGAAGACCAAAGGCTGGCAGCCGGCGATTGCGGGCAAGGCGCTCGAGTTGGGCGGTTCGTCCTTGGTCCTTGGTCCTTCGTCATCGGCGCGGAGAGGATAAATGAGACGACTAAAGATTCTGATCTGGCACATCCACGGCAGCTACCTCAACGCGCTGGCGCGGATCGACCACGACTGGTACCTGCCGGTCAAGCCGGGCCGCCCGGAGGGCTACGGCGGGCGCGGGCCGACCTTCGACCTGCCAGACTACGTGCGCGAGGTGCCGGCCGAGCACGTGCGCGACCTCGACCTCGACCTGGTGATCTTCCAGACGCCCAAGAACTACGTCGTGGATCAGGAGGAGATTCTCAGCCCAGAGCAGCGCCGGCTGCCCAGGATCTACCTGGAGCACAACACGCCCAAGCCGCACCCGAGCGACTCGCGCCACCCGATCGACGACCCGGCCGTGCTGCTGGTCCACGTCACCCAGTTCAACCGGCTGATGTGGGACAACGGCCGCAGCCCGACGATGGTGATCGAGCACAGCGTGGCGGTCGACCCGGCCGCGGCCTACAGCGGGCGGATCGCGCAGGGCATCACGGTGATCAACGGCATGCAGAAGCGCCCGCGCATCGCCGGCTACGACCTGTTCCTGCTGGCGCGCGAGCGCGTGCCGCTGACCTGCGCCGGCATGCAGACGGCGGAGCTTGGTGGGCTGGGCGACGTGCCGTACCGCGAGCTGCACCGCCGCGTCGCCGACTACCGCTTCCTGTTCAGCCCGATGCGCTACACCAGCCTGCCGCTGGCGGTGATCGAAGCGATGACGATCGGCATGCCGGTGGTCGCCCTGGCGACGACCGAGCTGCCGGCGGTGATCGAGAACGGCGTGACCGGCTACGTCTCGTGCGACCCAGGCGAGCTGGTCGAGCGGATGCGCGAGCTGATCGACGACCCGGCCAAGGCCCGCCGGCTGGGCGCGAACGCCCGCGCCGTGGCGCGCGAGCGCTTTGGGATCGAGCGGTTCGCGCGCGACTGGAACGCGGCTTTCGAGATCGTCACCGGACGGCGGCTCGCAGTCGGCAGCTAGCAGCAGGCAGTAAAGGCGTGCTGGCTACCGACTAACATAGAAGACGAGCGGTAAAGGCATGCTGACTGCTGGCTGCCGACTGCTGACTAACACAGAGGTCGATATGAAGGACTCACTACGCATAGCTTTTCTGAGCGAGCACGCCAGCCCGGTCGCGCTGCTCGGCGGACAGGACGCCGGCGGGCAGAATGTCTACGTGGACGAGGTCTGCCGCTACCTTGGCCGGATCGGGCACCACGTGGACATCTTCACGCGGCGCGACAGCCCCGAGGCGCCCGAGCTGATCGACTGGGCTCCCGGCGTCCGCGTCGTCAACCTGCCCGTCGGGCCGCCCGAGCCGCTGCTCAAGGACCAGCTCTGGCACCTGATGCCGATGTTCCTCGACTCGCTCGTCGACGTGATGCAGCGGGGCGGGCAGCGCTACGATCTGGTCCACGGCAACTTCTGGATGTCGGGCTGGGTGGCGATGCAGCTCAAGCGGCGCTACCGCCTCCCGGTGGTGCAGATCTTCCACGCGATGGGCAAGACCAAGCGGCGCCACCAGGGCGCGGCCGACACCAGCCCGGCCGGCCGGATCGCCGTCGAGCTGGATGTGGTCCGCGAGGTGGACCGGCTGATCGGCCAGTGCCCGAGCGAGCGCGACGAGCTGGTCGACGACTACGGCGCCGACCCGCGCAAGGTCGCACTGATCCCGTCTGCCGTCAACACCCGGCGGTTTCGGCCGGTCGAGCGCGGCGCGGCCCGCCGCCGGGTCGGCCTGGGCGACGACGAGTTCGTGGTGGTGTACGTCGGCCGGATGCTGCCGCGCAAGGACGTGCGCAACGTCGTGCGGGCGTTCGCGGCCCTGGTGGAGCTGTACGCCGAGACGCAGGAGGTCGCGCGGGAGGTCGGCGGCCCGGCGCCATCTCCCACGCAGCTTCCCCGACCGCGGCTGCTGCTGGTCGGCGGCGAGACGGCCGACGCCGACCCGCGCGCCACCCCGGAGATTGGCGAGCTGCGGCGGCTGGCGGGCGAGCTGGGCATCCTGGATCGCGTCACCTTTGTCGGCCGGCGCCAGCCCGACGAGCTGCGCTACTACTACAGCGCCGGCGACGTGGCGGTGACCACGCCCTGGTACGAGCCGTTCGGGCTGACGCCGCTCGAGGCGATGGCCTGCGGCCGTCCGGTGATCGGGTCGGCGGTCGGCGGCATCACCTTCACCATCCAGGACGGCCTGACCGGCATGCTCGTGCCGCCGCGCGATCCGGAGGCGCTGGCCACCCGACTGTACCAGCTGCTGATCCACCCCGACGCGCGGGACAAGATGGGCCAGGCCGCGCGCGAGCGCGTCGCGCGCGAGTTCACCTGGCCGATCGTCGCCGCGCGCACGGCGGCGCTCTACCGCGAGGTGATCGAGTCGGGCCGCGGGCGCGGCAAGGGGATCAGGCGCCAGGGAGAGGTCGTCGACGGGCACCTGCTTGTCCCGCCGCCACCATACCTGCATACCCTGGAGTGAGCGATCTCTCTTCTGTTGATGACATAACGTATACGGCGACGACCACCTCTCGCCCTCCCCCGCTCCCCGCCGGGGAGGGTGAAGGCCTCATATTATGGTGGGGGGCGGGGGCGGCGAAGCCGCCCCCGAGAAATCGTTTCTGCCTGGCTGCCTGGCGCAGCCAGGCAGCCAGGCAGAAAAAGCGATCAAGCGAAGTTGGCATGAGAGGAGAACACAGACAGTGGAAGATACATTGAAGGGCAAAGTTGTGCTGGTCACGGGCGCTGGCAGCGGCCTGGGCGAGGCGACCGCGCGCGCGTTCGCGCGGGCCGGCTGCGCGGTGGCGTGCCTCGACCTGAACCAGGCCGCGGCCGAGCGGGTCGCAGGGGATCTGCAGTCGCGCGACGCCGACTGCGTCGGGCTGCGCTGCGACGTGGGCGACGCCCAGTCGGTCGCCGCGGCGGTCGGGGCGGCGATCGACCGCTACGGGCGGCTGGACGTCACGGTCAGCTGCGCCGCGGTCGACTACGTCTGCTCGGTCGACGACATGACCGTCGAGCAGTGGGACCGCGTGCTGGCCGTCAACCTGCGCGGACCGTTTCTGGTTGCGAAGGCGGCCCTGCCGGCGATGCGGCGGCAGCGCTCGGGCCAGATCGTGAACGTGGCCTCGACGGCAGCGCTGCGCGCGTGGGGCAACGCCGCGGCCTACCACGCCTCGAAGTGGGGCCTGGTCGGCTTCAGCCGCGGCCTCGGCGTGGAGGGCCGGCCCGACGGCATCCGCGTCACGACGGTCATCCCCGGCGGGATGCGCACGCACTGGTTCGACAAGTTTCCGGAGCAGGGCATCCCGCTGCCGGACGAGAGCAACCTGCAGGACCCGGCCAACGTGGCCGAGGCGATCGTCTTCGCCGTGCGGATGCCGCAGCAGTCGGTCGTGCAGGAGATCATGGTCACGCCGCTGACGGAGACGAGCTGGCCGTAGGCCTATCTGTGAAGCAGGGAGCGCGAGGGACGCAGCCCTCGCGCTCCCCATTATTGGCCGCGACCGGCCAGGCTGTGCCCGCTCACCCCTACCCCCGCTCCCCGCCGGGGAGCGGGGTGAATACTAGCTGGTGTCGGGGTTTCGGCGCAGCCGAAACCCCGACACCAATCGAGAATCCCCCTCTCCCGTGGCGGCGGGAGAGGGGGGCTGGGGGGTGAGGGTTTGCGGGTCGCAGGGCGCAATTCGAAAAAACTATCTCAAAGACTGTAACGTTCGTAAGAACGTCGTCTTAAAGGAACCAAAGGATGAGCGGAAATCTCTCGCGCCTGATCGACTCGTTCGCCGGGCTGGACGTGCTGGTGATCGGCGATGCGATGCTCGACAGCTACCTGGAGGGCACGGCCAGCGGACTCTGCCGCGAGGCGCCGGTGCCGGTCGTCGCACTGGCAGGCCGGGTGGACGTGCCGGGCGGCGCGGCCAACACCGCCGCGAACCTGCGCGCCCTGGGCGGGCGGGTGCGGCTGCTCTCGGTGGTCGGCGACGACCCCGAGGCCGGGCTGCTGCGCCGGGCGCTCGACCGCTACGGCGTGGGGATCGAGGACGTCCTGACCCAGCCCGGCCGCCGCACGCTTGCCAAGCAGCGGGTGGTGGCCTCGTCGCAGGTGCTGGTGCGCTTCGACCAGGGCAGCTCTGAGCCGATCGACCAGGCCGCCGAGGCTGCGCTGATCGAGCGCCTGGCCGAGCTGTTCCACTCCTGCGACGCGGCGATCATCTCCGACTACAGCTACGGCGTGCTGACGCCGCGGGTCATCCGCGCAATAGGCCTGTTGCAGTCGGGCTCGCCGCGCGTGCTGGTGGCCGACTCGCGGCGCCTGGCGGCCTACAGCCGGGTGGGCGTGACGGCGGTCAAGCCGAACTACCGCGAGGCGATCGAGCTGCTGGGCGACCGGCCGCCGGTCGAGGACCGTGGGCGGGTCGACTGGGTCGCCGCGCGGGGCGAGCAGCTGCTTGAGCTGACCGGCGCGCAGATCGCCGCCGTGACGCTCGACGCCGACGGCGCGCTGGTGGTCGAGCGCGGCAGCTCGCCCTACCGCACCTACGCCCGACGCGCGCATAACGCCCAGCCGGCCGGCGCGGGCGACACCTTCCTGAGCGCTCTCACGCTCGCGCTGGCGGCCGGCGCGGACACGCCCTCGGCCGGCGAGCTGGCCTCGGCCGCGGCGGCGATCGTGGTCGGCAAGCAGGGCACCGCGACCTGCTCGGGCGATGAGCTGCGCGCGGCGATCTCGGCCGACGGCAAGTACAGCCGCGACCTCGATCGGCTGGTCGCGCTGGTCGAGCTGTATCGCCAGCAGGGACGCCGGGTCGTCTTCACCAACGGCTGCTTCGACATCCTGCACCGCGGCCACGTCACCTACCTGAGCCGCGCCAAGGCGCTGGGCGACGTGCTGATCGTCGGCGTGAACGGCGACGCCGGCGTGCGCCGCCTGAAGGGGCCGACCCGGCCGATCAACACGCTGGAGGACCGCGCCCAGGTGCTGGCCGCGCTGAGCTGTGTCGACCACCTGGTCGCCTTCGACGAGGAGACGCCGATCCGGCTGATCCGCGCCCTGCGGCCGGACGTGTTTGTGAAGGGCGGCGACTACACGCGCGAGAAGCTGCCCGAGGCGCCGGTGGTGGAGGCGCTCGGCGGCGTGGTGTACATTCTGCCGTACCTGCAGGACCGCTCGACCACCGGCATCATCGAGCGCATCCGCGCGGCCAACGCCGAGCCACGCCAGCGCACGGCAGGCGAGTCGTACCGCTAAGGCATGGTTCAATTCTAGGGATTTCGCCTTGACACTGTACGGGCGCGATATATCGCGCCCGTACGCCTTTGGGGGCAATGAACTGTCAAGCTCGATTGAAACATGCCTAAGGGTTTGGTTCGTCCGCTTTCATCCCCTACCCCTACTGCGGCAGGTAGCTCTGTGCTCCTCCCCTGCCCCCTCCCCGCGCCGGGGCAGGGGGCGCCATATATGGCGCTCGGGTGTGGTGTGCAGAGCGCGCCAGACCCCGATGAAGAATCTGACTTTCTCGAAAGCACCAAGCCACTCTTTCTGCGCCGACCCAAGCTGTGTGCCACGGTCCGGCGATAACGAGCCGCGCGCGCCCCTTTTTTTGGCCATAGCGCCATATGCGCACGGGCACATGTGTACAGTAAAGCCGCCGCGAAACCAGCAAATCGCGCTGGCGTTGCGTTAGGGCGCGGGTTGGATGCAGGCATTGATCTTGATAATCAGCGGTTCCTAGCCGAGCCTACGAGAGCACAAGGGCAACCCATGATTACCATGACAGCGATTACCGTGACAGCGCAATCCACGCCCCTGCGCGGCGCGGCGCGCTACGCGACTATTTTTACGACACAATTCGAGCGCGTCGCCGAGGTAGTGGCGGCTCGCGCAGCGGAGCTGCTCTGCGCGCCAGTCGCCGTCGTCGACGAAGCCGGTGCCGTCGTGGCGCGCAGCACGCCGAGCGTGGCCGGCGCCGGCCACGCGGCGCCCGACGACCCAGGCGAGTCGTCGCTACGTATCCCGCTGCGACTGGAGGGGCAGCCCGGCGCGGCGCTGGTCGGCGCGCCGCTGAACGGCGAGGTGATCTCGCCGCGGCTGGCGCAGGTGCTGGTGCACCTGGTGGTGAGCCAGGCGCTCGCGCGCGAGCGGCTGCCCGATCAGCACGAGCGCAAGCACGCATTTATCCGCGACCTGCTCCAGGGCGCGATCAAGGACGAGGCCATGATCCTGCGCGAGGCGGCCATCCTGGGCATGGACCTGACGACCCCGCGCACGGTCATTCTGATCGACGCGGCCGACTACACGCTGGCCCCCGCGCGGCACGGCGAGGCCGAGATCACCGACGCGGCGGTGCTGCGGCGCGCGCAGCTGGTGGTCGGCAGCATCGTCAGCTTCTTCCACCTGCCCAACGACACCATCTGCGCCTACATCGGTAATGGCGAGATCGCGGTACTGAAAGCCAGCAATACCAAGAACATGATTCGCTGGATCGACTCGCGCCGCGCGGCGCCCGAGGAGAGCTGCGCTTGGGCCAACCTGGCGGCGCTCAAGCGCGCGAGCGAGGAGCTGCTCGGCCACCTGCAGGCCGACACCAGCTCGCCGATGAGCATCGGGATCGGGCGCTATCACCCGGGGCTGTGCGGGATCGCGCGCTCGTACGAGGACGCGCGGGCGGCCCTGTCGATCGGCCGGCGTGTGCGCGGCCAGAACGGCGTCCACTGCCTGGATGGGCTCGGCATCGCGGCGTTCGTGGGGATCTCCGAGGAGCGCACCAAGGTCGAGCTGGCGACGCACCTGCTCAGCCCGCTCGATCACGAGCCCGAGCTGCTCGGGACGCTCGACGCCTTCTTTGCGAGCAACTGCTGCCCCTCCTCGACGGCCGATCGACTCTCGATCCACCGCAATACGCTGGGCTACCGGCTGCAGAAGATCGCCTCGCTCACCGGTCTCGACCCGCGCCAGTTCGAAGAGGCGATGCAGATCCATCTGGCGATGCTGATGCGCTCGTTCCGGACTGAGGCGCGCTGACGGCGCGCTGGAGCGAGCGTCGGCACGCTCCTTTCCCCTTTCATTGTGGCTCTCACCCCCCGGCCTTCTCGGCAATGATTCGCCGGATCACCCCACCCCTGCCCCCGCCCCTGCCAGGGGCGGGGGTAAACACTTGCGGGGCCGGGGTTTCGGCTCCGCCGAAACCCCGGCCCCGCAAGAATCCCCCCTCTCGCGTCGCCACGGGAGAGGGGGGAAGGGGGTGAGGGCCTGCGCCGCACGAGGATGCGCTAGAAGGGCTCACTCGCCCGGCCGAGCGCCCTCGCGCGCGGCCGGCGACACCCTATAGTCATGCTGGGCCTGCGCGTAGGCCGCCGGCGTGCCGATGTCGAGCATGTAGCCGCGCGCCAGCCGCCCGCACACCGTCGCGCCCGACGACAGCAGCACCGGGATGATCTCGTGGCCGAAGTCGCTCGGGCCGGGCGGGATCAGCTCCAGTACCGACGGCTCGCACAGGTACACGCCCGCGTTCGCCAGGTTGCCGCCATCCCAGGCCGGCGGCTTCTCGACGAAGCGCCGCACCCGGCCGGCGGCGTCGAGCTCGACCATGCCCTGCGAGCTTGGGTCGGCGGTGCGCTTCAGCGCCATGGTCAGCGCCGCCGGTCCAGCGCGGTGCGCCTCGAGCAGGTCGCCCAGGTCGATGTCGAGCAGCATGTCGCCGTAGATCAGCAGGAAGGTCTGCTCGAGCCAGCCGGGGAAGCGCTCCGCGATCGCGCGCACCGCGCCGGAGGTGCCGAGCAGGGTCGGCTCGTAGGAGTAGCGCAGCGCCACGCCCCAGGCCGCGCCGTCGCCCAGCCCGCCGCGAACCACGTCGGGCAGGTGGTGCAGGTTGAGCGCGGCCTCGGTCACCCCGGCGGCGCGCAGCCAGCCGAGCGTGTGGGCCAGCAGCGGCCGGCCGGCCACCGGCAGCATCGGCTTCGGGCAGGTGTCGGTCAGCGGCCGCAGGCGCGTGCCGGCACCCGCGGCTAGGATGATCGCTTTCATCGCCGGGCTTCGCCTCCTTGTGCCAGTAGTCAGTAGTCAGTAGAGCGAGGGCATACCAAAGCTCTATAGCGCTAACGTATGCCCAAGCAGCGGACTTGGAGCAGCATGATCGCTGGCAGTCCAGTCGCAACTGCCGTGCCGCGGCGGGCTGCTTTGTGTCGGCCGCGACAGGCCCTCACCTCCCTACCCCCTGCTTGGAACAACCCGGTCAGCCTGTTCGACACCGCGCCGCTGGAGGCCTACATCCAGGCGACGATTGGCGACAAGACGTTCGATGAGCTGCCGCGCCGGTTCGCGACGGTCGCCTGCGATATTCTGATCGGCGAGCGCGTGGAGCTCCAGTCGGGCCCGCTGGCCCGCGGCGTGCGTGCCAGCGTCGCCATGCCCGGCCTGTTTCCGCCGGTCGAGATCGACGGCCGGCTGCTGGCCGACGGCGGCGTGGTGGATAACGTGCCGGTGGACGTCGCACGCGAGCTCGGCGCCGACTATGTGATCGCGATCGACCTGTGGCCGCGCCCGGGCGCTGGCCGCCGGCCCGAGAATCTCTTCGACGTGCTGATCACCGCCGCGGACCTGTGGAGCCACGCCAACCACCCCGACCCGGCCACGGTCGACTGCTCTATCGTGCCGGAGATCGGCAAGTACCGCACGTGGGACTTCGACGCCGTGCCGGAGCTGGAGGCGCACGGGCGCGCCGCGGCCGAGCGCGTGATCGTCCGCCTGAAGGAGGATCTGGGCCTTTCGCCCCGTGAGACGGTGCGCGCATAGGGTGGCGCGGGCCGGCAAGCTGCTGATTGACGCATATCTGAGTCTCCAGATTTACACCCTCCAGACGCTTGGCGATCCGCTAATGATCCTGGCGATGGCGGCCGATATGCTCTATCGGCGTGGCGGGCACGCGCACAGCGGGCACACACACGCCGGCCCCGCTCAGGCCGAGATGAGCCGGCACGGCGTGCAGGCGGCGTAGGAGGTGTGCGCGCACGAGCCTCGCGATTACGCCGCCTGAGCTGTGGACAGATCTCTGAGCCCGATCGCGCTCACGACCGATACTGTGTGATGCGCTCGATCAAGCACCGGCGTGCGGCCGGTCAGTCGGCGGCGCGCTGGGCTTGGGCTCAGCGCAGCAGCGCGTCGAAGCGCTCCTGGTAGTGCCGCTTCGGCCGCGCGCCAACCAGCCGATCGACCTCGCGCCCATCCTTGAAGACGATCAGGGTCGGCGCGCCTTGGACGCCCAGTTGCACCATGGCGCGCTGGTGCTCGTCGATGTTGAGCTTGGCGATCGTCATGCGGCCGGCGTACTCGGCCGCCAGCTCGTTGAGGATCGGCCCGATCACCCGGCAGGGCGGGCACCACGGCGCCCAGAAGTCGACCACCACTGGCAGCGGCGAGGCCAACACATGCTCGGCGAAGCTGGCATCCGTCACGACGATCGGCGCGCCCACGTTCGTTTGTGCGGTCATTGTGATCTTCCTTTCTTTGTCAGCGAAACTGCCCACACCCCCCTTCGGGGTACGTGGTATGTCGACCTTGCCGGCGCCCGGCCAACGGTCTAAAATACAGTCTACATGTTCGAGTCGACTGGAAGTCAAGTGGGGAAACTGCGCATGGAAGAGCTGACGATCAGCGAGGTCGCGCGGCGGTCCGGGGTGCGAGCCACCACGATCAGGTACTACGAGAGCATCAACGTGCTGCCGGCGCCGCGCCGCGCCAATGGGCGGCGGCGCTACGACCCGGCGATCCTCGACCGGCTGGCCTTTATCCACATTGCCCAGCAGCTGGGGTTTACGCTGACCGAGATTATGTTGCTGTTCGAGCAGCGCAACACGACCGTGCCGCTCTCGGAGCGCTGGCAGGCGCTGGCGCGCGAGAAGCTGGCCGATGTAGAGCGGCTGATCCGCCACGCCCGCGAGGTCAGGCAGACGCTGATCAGCGGGTTGCGCTGCGGCTGCCCGAACATGGACGAGTGCATCGACTGCGTGCTCAAGCAGTGCGCCTAGTGGGCCACTTGCTATGCATATCGGCATTCGGTTGCTGTGGCACGTTGGCAGGTTGAACGTTCAACGTTCCAACATTCCAACGAAATGTCCGTCTTTCGGCGTACTTGATCTCGCTGTCGGGCCGTGGTACACTCGCGGCAGCATGAACGCATCATCAAGGAGACGGAACACCATGACAGCACCAGCTTACAATTGTGGGCTTCTCACTATCTCGGGTGAGCGCCTGCTGTAAGTGCGCCTGGTGACCGACAACTCCATCGCTTGCGATGACGAACGCGGTTGATCCACTCCTTCGCGGCTGGTCGCTCAGCTACCGCCGCGGCTCTGCTGGATCGAAACGGCTGCGCGATGAAGCGGCGGATGGCAGAACCATCTGCTCTCTTCGCTTGATCCGTTGTATCCGTTGATGTTCCTCTCGCAGCGTAGATAGACAACCGAAGCGGCCACGGGTGCAACCCGTGGCCGCCGCGTTTTTACGGCCATGGGCTCGCCCGTGGCCGCCTTTTTTGGGCGGCTGCGGACGCATACCCACGGCAGTCGTTCGTACGGCCGCAGGGATGCCCGCGGCCTTTTGCATTCCACGCGAGCAGAGACCAGCGAGTCGGATCGCATTGAGAGGTACATCTGAACGCTTTAAATATAGGCATTGTGGCGCATGTCGACGCCGGTAAGACGAGCCTGACCGAGCGGCTGCTCTATATCGCCGGTGTCATCGACGAAATGGGCAGCGTCGATGCGGGCAGCACCCAGACCGATTCTATGGCTTTGGAACGGCAACGCGGCATTACAATCAAGTCCGCCGTCGTCTCCTTCGTCATCGATGACATCACGATCAACCTGATCGACACGCCCGGCCACCCGGATTTCATCGCCGAGGTGGAGCGAGTGTTGGGCGTGCTCGACGGCGCCGTGCTGGTGATCTCCGCCGTGGAGGGCGTGCAGGCGCAGACCCGCGTGTTGATGCGGGCGCTGCAGCGCCTGCACATTCCCACCCTGCTGTTCATCAACAAAATCGACCGCGCCGGCGCGCACGCTGGGCGCGTGCTGCAGGCCATGTCCGAGAAGCTGACCCCGGCGATTATTCCAATGGGATTGGCCGGCGGGCTGGGCGCCCGCGGCGCGCTGTACACGCCGTACGGCGCCGCCGACGCCGATTTTACTGCTCGGCTGGTCGATCTGCTTGCCGATCACGACGATGCATTGCTTGCCGCGTACGTCGACGACGAGATGAACGTCTCGTACAGCCAGCTCCGCAGCCAGCTTGCGGCGCAGAGCAAGCTGGCGCTGGTGCATCCGGTGTTCTTCGGCTCAGCAATCACGGGAGCGGGCGTGGAGGCGCTGATCGACGGCATCAAAGAGTTGCTGCCTGCGGCCGCAGGCGATCCGGAGGGCGCGGTTTCGGGCACCGTGTTCAAGATCGAACGCGGTTCGGCCGGGGAGAAGATCGCCTATGTGCGGATGTTCTCGGGAACCCTACGCGTGCGGGATCGGCTGCAATTCGGCCGGGATAACGAGGGGCGGGTGACCGCGATCAGCGTGTTCGACCGTGGCGCGGCCGTCCGGCGTGGGTCGATCGCCGCAGGGCAGATTGGCAAGCTTTGGGGCCTCGACGATGTCCAGATCGGCGACGCGATCGGCAGAGCGCGACCGACCGCCGAGCGCCGTTCTTTCGCCCCGCCGACCCTGGAAACGATCATCGTTCCACGCCGGCCCGCCGATCGGCGCGCGCTCCACGTTGCGCTGGCGCAGCTCGCCGAGCAGGACCCGCTGATCAACCTGCGGCAGGACGACATCGGGCAAGAGCTGTTCCTCGCACTCTACGGTGAAGTGCAGAAAGAGGTCATCCAGGCAACGCTGGCGACCGACTTCGGCATCGACGTCGACTTCCGCGAGACGACGACGATCTGCATCGAGCGGCCGGTCGGCGTCGGCGCAGCCGCCGAGATCATGGGCAAGGCGCCCAATCCGTTTTGGGCAACCGTCGGACTGCGCATCGAGCCGGCGCCGATCAACACCGGTGTGGTGTTCCGGCTGGAGGTCGAGCTCGGATCGATTCCGCTCTCGTTCCACACGGCCGTCGAGGACACCGTGAAAGCAACGCTGCAGCAAGGCATCTACGGCTGGCAGGTCACCGACTGCACGGTCACCTTGACGCATTCCGGCTACAGCAGCGTGTTGAGCACCGCTGGAGACTTCCGTCGCCTGACGCCGCTGGTTCTGATGAGCGCGCTGAGGCAGGCCGGCACGAGCGTGCACGAGCCGATGCATCGCTTCCACCTCGAGATCCCGGCAGATTCCTTCGGGCGGATGCTGCCCGTGCTGGCGCGGCTGCGCGCTGTTCCGCAAACACCGACCATGCGCGGTTCGTCGTGCCTGCTGGAGGGTGAGATTCCGGCGGCTCGGGTGCACGAGCTGCAGCAACAGCTGCCGGCGCTGACCCGCGGCGAGGGCGTGCTGGAAGCGGCCTTCGACCGCTACGAGCTGGTCCGTGGCGCGCTCCCGACTCGGCCGCGGTCGGACCACAACCCGCTCAACCGTAAAGAATACCTGCTGCACGTCGTGCGGCGGGTCTAGCGCAGCGCCGCGCTATCGCGCCTCGGACCTGGCTCTTGCGCGCCTTACAGTGTGAGCGACGCCACCTGGCAGTCGGACCTGTCGGCCTTCCTCACCGGCACATCCCTGGCCCTTGACGGTGGGGCGCATCGCGCGATTGCCTGCCCCACCGTTTGTGCCGTGCGGCGTGCCGGGCGCTGGCGCGGCATGCGCGTCTCGGTAGCGCACGCCTGACTCGCTGCCCTATAGCTGTGAGCAAAACCATTGAGCCACTATGCACGAACGAGATGCCGTTGTGATGTCATCCATCGTACTGCCGGCTGGCTCCTGCCGACTGCCCACTGCTATATGGTGGGAGCACCGGCTGTATAGCGGCGCGCAGGCGATCAACCTGTTCGCCCGCGCGCCAGTGCCGCCTCCAGCGTGCTCACCGCGCGCAGACCCTCCAGATCGACGCCCAGGCTCACGAGCGTCTGGGCAACCTCGGGGCGCACGCCCACCAGCACCACCTCTGCGCCGAGCAGCGCCACGGCGCGGGCGGTCTCCACCAGGCCCCACGCGACCTGGGTGTCCAGCACGGGCACGCCGGTGACGTCCACGATCAGGCGGCGAGCCTGTGCCCGCTCCACGCTGACGAGGGCCTGGTGCTGGAGATGGCTGAGTCGGGCGCTATCGAGATCGCCTACCAGGGGCATCACCAGAGTCGCGGTAGAGACGGGCAGCACGGGGATGCTCATCTCGCGGATGACCTCGCGCTGGGCCGCCAACTCGGCCAGCAGCCGCTCCTGGGTCGCCGCCCGCTCGCCCTCAACGGCCAGGGCGAGCCGCAGCTCGGCCGTGCGCTCGGCCACCTGGGCCTCCAGGGAAGCGTTTGCGTCCTGGAGGGCGTTCCGCGCTGCGTCGGCCTCGGCGTGGGCGACGGCCTCCTCGCGCAGCGCGGCGCGATTCACGGTGGCGCTGAGGAAGACAAACAGGCTCGTCCCGATCACCAGCAGCGCAGCGCCGGCCAGGATGTTCTGGCGCAGCGCGCCGTCAGCCGCGTTCGGCGGGATCCGCACGGCGACGACGGTGAGGAAGGACAGGGCCAGGGCAGTCAGTGGCCAGATCTGCCACGGCCGCAGGGAGAGGCCGCCAACCAGCACGCTGAAGGTGAAAAAGAAGGGCGTGACGGCGAGACTTCCGCGGGCCAGCATCACCGCCGGGGGTTCGAGCAGCAGGATCGCGAGCAGCAGGGCGGCGCCCGCCTCCACGTGGCCGTACCGCGCCAGCATCAGCGCGGCAAGCACCAGCGGCAGCACGCCGATGATGACCAGCGCCGCGGTCAGCTGGCCCACCAGCGCCAGGAGCGGCGCGAACAGCAGCAAAAAGCCTATGATGACCAGGCAGGCGATCAGGAACAGCCGGCCGCGACGGCGCACGTCCGGGTCGGCGTGGCGCACTATGAGGAGCGAGACGGAGATACGGTTCCACATTATGATACCTCTCGGATCCTGTCCAGCGTCGAGTTGCGGGGGCAGGCGTCCGCAGGCATATTATACCTCCGCGCAGGTATAGTGGGCCTAGCCGTACCCAGACCAGGTAATGATGCGCCAGCATCACCATCAGCATTTCAAGGTGGGGCAGCTCAGATTGATGCCCACGATGCGCCCAAATTGAGCGTCGGCGCACGCTCGGCGATCAGATGAGCAAGCAGGACTTCGACCTCGCCGGCATTGACATCGTCGTCAACACACACCTGCACTTCGACCACTGTGGTGGCAACCACCTCTTCGCCGGCAGGCCGATCTACGTCCAGCGTCAGGAGCTCGACGACGCGCGCAGCAAGGACGACTACACTATTCGCGAGTGGGTCGATGCGCCCGACGTGCGGTACGTGCCGGTCGACGGCGAGCTCGAACTGCTTCCCGGGCTCCGGCTCGTCCCGGCGCCGGGCCACACACGCGGGTCGCAGGTGGTCGTCGTCGAGACTGGCGGGCGTCCGATCGTCGTCGGCGGCGATGTGGCGGTTTGGTTCGGCGAGCTCGACGAGCCGCAGACCGAAGGCCAGCTGCGGGTGCGCGCGCTCGACCCCGAGCTGGTCTGGCTCGCGCACGAGCACGAGCCGTGGCGACCTCGTCATGAGGCTTAATGCTTTTTTAGCCAGGGCAGGGGTGGCATCGCCAGCGCAATCCGGCTCAATTGGCGTATCGTGGTTATTGTCACCGTCGGATGGAGGCACAGCACCATCCCTGGCCGCACACAGGAGTCGTCAATCCGTTCGGTTGCATCCAGCCAAGTCGCAATTGTCACGTTGGTCAGCAGCAGCTAATCGAGTGACTCGACCCCTTCGGGCGGCCTCTCTTCGTGTGGCAACTGACCAACCTGTTTTCGCTACTCGGTGCGACGCGCCAAGTAACCGCTGGCTACCGTTTTGGCTCATACCGCATCGCCACCGCCCCCGAGGCGAACTCCAACCGGCTCACGAGCTTCAAGTCGACATGCTTCGATAGCCCCGCGAACACTGCCGGCCCGTGGCCCGCGAGCCTGGGCTGCACCACGAACTCGTACTCGTCGATCAATCCCAGCTCCGCCAACGCCAGCGGCAGCGTCACGCCTCCCACGAGCAGCCCCTTCCCTGACTCCTGCTTGAGCTGCTGAACGGCCTTCCCCACATCCCTGCGCACGAGCTCCGCGTTCCAGTCGACCCGATCCAGGGTGCTCGACACGACGTACTTCTTTGCCGCGTCGATTGCCCGGGCGAAGGGCCCCATCCAGGGTTCCATCCAATCAGGCCTCGCCCCCGTCCGCGCGAACGGTCGCCAGCCTGCCTGCATCAGTTCATACGTCACCCGGCCAAACAGGAGCGCATCGGCCTGGGCGAGGTTCTCGGCCGCGTGACGGTGCAGGTCTTCGTCCGGGGATATTGCACGATGATCGCAGCATCCGTCCAATGTGACATTGATGGAATACCGAAGGGGTCGCATGACGTCCTCCTGAAGCGAGCTAACGACCAAGCTCAGCATCTTGCCCGAACAGGCGTAGTTGCCACTCATCGGGGGTGAGACGAAGCGCCGAGTGCGCATGTTCGAGCGTCCGTGCCAGCGTTGACTTCCCTGAACAGGGAAGCCCAACCATCAAGTGAAGCGTTGCCACAACGAGGTGCTCCCGTAATGAGCGAACGTCGAGGGACTTCTGATGCCCAACGACGGAGTTGAGCCGCCGCGAGGCCAGAGGCCGAGCGGTCGGCTCAAACGAGGTGTTCTACGCCAGTGAATGGTTGTTTGCCGACCCACGTCTCGCTTGCCGCCGAGCACGTCCAGTTCCGCCAGCGTCCATGCGCATCACGCCTTACCCGAGCTGCTCGGCGAGCCCGATGAGCAGTCCTTCGGGGCCGCGGATGTAGCAGAGCCGATACGCGTCTTCGTACTGGACCACTTCGCCAACGAGCTGCGCGCCGCGCTTGAGGAGCCTGGCGAGCGTCTCGTCGATGTCGTCCACGGTGAACATGACGCGTAGGTAGCCGAGCGCGTTCACCGGGGCGTTCCGGTGATCGGCGACTGCAGGCGGGGTGAGAAATCGCGAGAGCTCGAGCCGGCTGTGGCCATCGGGAGTGACCATCATGGCGATCTCGACGCGCTGGAGGCCCAGTCCGGTGACGCGCCCGGCCCATTCGCCTTCGATCGTGGTTTGCCCTTCGAGGGTGAGGCCAAGCTCGGCGAAAAAGCAATGGCGGTATCGAGGATTCTGACCACGATGCCGATGTTGTCCATCCGCTTGAGAGCCATATCATTTCCTCTCATTCTTGACCGGAAACGTCCGGCATATGCCATTCAGATGGCGTATAACGCCTGAATTAAGCCGCGCCGCGAAGCGGCGTCGGCTTGAATGAACTTGGCGACAAGACCATCGACCTGCTCACGGCTCTCGCAACTGAGCGTGAGCAAAACCTCGGCGGCCTTGCTCGTATCGCAGATGGCTTTGGGCGTGAAGTCACGAAACCTGGCGTGCGTCAGTAACATAACAAGAATCGTGTCGCTGACGACGATGCACGCGCCACTGTCGTCGGTGGACTGCGGGTTGTGTGAAAAGCCGAGTGCCTTGAAGAAGGCCATCGACTTCGGGAGGTCGGCGACCGGGAGGTTGATGATTATTTGTGTGCTCACGGATTTCTCCTTTGTGTCGTAGGTTATGATGATGTGCGGTGTGGCCGAACGAGTTGCGCATCAGCCGCCGCAAGCGCGCGAGATCACATTCCAAAATCGCCAGAATCTCGCGCGAAGCGGTCGGCTGGATGGGCGACGGACGCGCGGGCAATACATCAACCTCGGCGTGCTGCTTCGATCGCAGCGATGTCGATCTTTTTCATCTCCATCATCGCATCGAACGCGCGCTTGGCGGCAGCGGGATCGGGATCGCTGATCGCTTTTGTCAACGCCAGCGGCGTAATCTGCCAGGACAGACCCCATTTGTCCTTGCACCAGCCGCACGCACTCTCTTCGCCGCCGTTCCCGACGATCGCATTCCAGTACCGATCAGTTTCGGCCTGGTCATCGGTTACGACTTGGAACGAGAATGCTTCGGTGTGCTTGAACTCGGGGCCGCCATTGAGCCCAATGCACGGGATACCCATCACGGTAAACTCGACCGTCAACACATCTCCTTGCTTCCCCGATGGAAAGTCGCCCGGGGCGCGGTGCACCGCCGTTACAGACGAAGCGGGAAACGTCTCGGCGTAGAAGCGCGCGGCGTCTTCCGCGTCCCTGTCGTACCAAAGGCAAACCGTGTTCTTCGCTGGCTGTTTCATGTCCATTCTCCTCTTTCGCCCTCATGAGCATTCTCCCAAGGGCCTGGTCACTGCGAGTACTCAGCTTCACTCGCAACAAATAGTCGACCGAGACTCTGCAATTTCGACAGTGCGCCTGGAGTCATCCTGGCGCGGGTGGGCAAAAGGAAACGGCGTGGAGCCGAGCCTCCCACGCTGTTGGGCGTTCTTCATTCGCCGCGATCTCGCGCGCAGCGGTCGCCTGCAGCGAGGGTTGGGCGGCGGGGCGCGTTACGGTGTTTCGTCGTAACGATAAGCCGTGCAGCCAGGCTGAGAATCTAAAACGACCTCATGACATATAGAGACTTAGTGAAACGGCTTGAGCGCCCTAGTGTGCAAACCGTCTCCAATGGCCCTCAGAGACAACTCCTTAGTACAGCCAGGGCATCGTCGCCCAGCGGCTAGCATTCAGCCGCGCCACATTCGAGATCGAGATGACGTTCGAGTGCATCTGGAGGCCAAAATAGCTGCGATCTCGCGCGCAGCGGTGTCGGGTGCAAGCGCTGGTTGGGATGCGCGTCGGCTTGGTCGCACTATGAACGTTTCGCCCACAAGACGTAGCGATACTCGCGCTCCTTCTGGTAGCCTAGCCTTCGTGCAAGTCGTGTGGATGCAGTATTGTGTTTCGCACAATCCCACCAGGTTGCGTAGCCTTGTTGCTCACACAGCTCGATCAGCTTCGCACACGCTATGGTCGCACATCCGCGCTGACGATAGGCCTCTGCGGTTGTAACACCAACTTCAATCTGCCCGTGCGTTGCCGCACCAGTCGCCGCTTCACATACCACCAAGCCATCGTGAAGGAGTACGACACCGAGCGTCAAACGCATCACATCCTCGACGCTGCCGAAAGCCGCCAGTGTCGAGTCATAATCAAACGACTGTGTAAACAACTGTTCGTCACGTTGCACCAGTGTGTAGGACGCAGGAAGTTCAGGCCGCAATGATGCGAGGTCTATATCAGCAGAGCGATCCGTGAAGGACAGCGTTGCGCCATCATAGTCAGGATTGGGTGGAAGCATGTCATTGATCGGATCGTCACGCCAGCAGCTGACGCCAACGTCTCCTTGTGCGCGCAAGTGGTCTATCACCGAGGCCAGGAGGGCCGGTGTGCATTGCCCACCAAGATAGAGAGTGCCATAGATCGTATCGCGGACAATCGCCCATCGCGGTTGCGCACGATCATCAACCAGAATCTGTCCACGAGTAGTGCCTTCAAGCACATTGAATGCCCGTAGCATCGTCGGCTTGGTAGTGTCGAATAAAGCCGTAATCGCAGGCGTCACTTCGTGCGGTGAGACGGTTCGCATCGCTAGTGCTGCTCCTCTGGGAATGACGAACTGAAAATAGCACGATCAGGAAGCGTGTGAATCAGTCGCACGATCGAGCAACGAGCGACAATTGTGGAGGGGTGATCTTGTGCAGCCAAACGCCAGAGTTCAGCTGCGTGGGCGCAGGGCTGGATCTTTCCCGGTCGAGGAGCGCTGCGCGTCCACGTCAGATGGAACGATCGGTTGGGCTGCGGCACGCGATCAGAGCGAGGACAATCGGCGCGCGACGAACGAGACAGGCAGACTGCCAGTGACACGCTGACCGCCAGTGGTGACGTCGTACACTACGTTCGCTGCTCCGATCGCGACGGCACGGACAACGAAGGCCGTGCCGAGCGTGATCGTTCCTGGAGGCCGCCCGGCTGGGCAGTGGCGGGCGCGAACCAGCGCTCAAGCGCGTCCACTAACCCCGCGACGTCTCCCATGTCGCCGGCCCAAGCGATACACCCGTCGGGGCGGATCAGCATCGACGCGCCGGCGTCGGCCGGCAGGCAGCGCACGCGCGTGAAGCCGGCCGCGAGACCGGCCGCGCGCCCGTCGGGAGACGCGTCGAGCAATATGCCGTCGCCTTCCGCCATCTCCGCGAACAGTGATGTCCGAGCGTCAGCGCGACCGACCGGGCGATCGCCGATCAGGCGTCCGACCACTGCTCGCTCCGAGCCGAGGTCGTAGCGCGTGGCCAACCCGCTCATCAGTCCGTCGATATGGCCATTCACGTCGTCGAACTCGAGCAGCTTCGCGAAGATGTCCCACATGGCGTTCGATCGCGGATCGGGCCGCATGATCGCGATCTGGGCGAGCGTATTGGCCAGGACGGCATCGGCGATGGGCCGCCGCTCGGACGTGTAGCTGTCGAGCAAGCTGTCCGGCTTGTCGCCGCGAACGACGGCGGCAAGCTTCCAGCCGAGGTTGGCCGCGTCGACCAGCCCAAGGCTCAGCCCCTGGCCGCCGACAGGCGAATGGACGTGCGCCGCGTCACCGGCGAGCAGGACGCGATCCCGGCGGTACGTGTCGACCAGGCGCGTGATGTCTGTCCAGCGGTTCGCCTGCTCGATCGCCGTCACGCGGACATCCGCGCCGCTAATTCGTCGCAGCACGCCTTCGACTTCCTCGCGCGTGACGGGCGCCGTGCGATCGGCCGGCGGACCGCTGAAGTCGTGCAGCCCAAGCCGGCGAGGCCGAGGTCCGTGGATGAGGAGGCCCTCCGACGTGCGGGTCACCCCGCGCGGCAGGCGCTCGGGGTGGTCGAGATCGAGCACGCACTGGTACATGGTCAGGCTGGGCGGCGCGCCAGTGAAGGCGAAACCGGCCATTTTGCGGATGGGGCTGCGCCCGCCGTCGCAGCCGACCAGCCAGGAGCAGCGCGCATGGCCCGGCCCGGCCGGGGCGGTCCAGCCGACCTCGACGCCCTCGGCATGCTGCTCGAAGCTCGTAACCTCGCACCCGCGCCGCACCTCGATGTCGAGCGCGGCCGCCCGCTCGCCCAGGATCGCCTCCAGGCCCTGCTGGTCGACCCAGCGCATGCGCCGTTCGGGCTCGCGCTCCGCATCGGATCGGATCGGGAGAAGGGCGAAATGACCTCGGAAGCTGAACATCCGCGCCCGCATCGCTACGCCCGCCGGTCCCATCGCCGCGAAAGTGCGATCTTCCGCCTTGGTGAGCGCCGAGCCCATGCCTCGGCGCTGGAGCGCTTCTGCGCCAAGCGGTCCGACGGATGGTGCCTTGATGCCGAGGTTCGGCGCGGTGAGCCGCTCCAGGACCATCACATCGGCGCCGCCCAGCGTGAGCTCGATCGCGAGCAGGAGCCCGACCGGGCCGGCGCCGACAACCACGACATCGACTTGCTTGTCCATAAGCTATGGCTCCATCGAGTACGACGTACAAACACGGATCAGCTAGCGGGACACAGAAGACACTGAGCATATGTGAGTCTGCCCAACGGGTTGCCATTCAGCTGCGCCGCATTGATAGATCGAGACGACATCCTCCCCGATTCTGACGCGTAAAATCGCCCCGATCTTGTCGACGCGCAGCGGCGTCAGCTGCAATGGCGGGTTGGGCCGGCACGTGGCAATCAGTAGAGATTATCACGATTTATGATATACTACTGCCTCTGTATGCAAGGAGGCGAACCATATGGTGCGATATCAGGATATCAAGACGAAAGCCTACCGAATCTTGGACTTGACCAGCTTGACTGTGGACGAGTTCGAGCAGTTTGTCCCGTCCTTTGAAGCTGCGTTTGTGCGCCACATGCAGGATTGGACAATGGAGGGCAAGCCGCGCACCGGTCGCCGTTACAGCCAGTACACCAGCTGCCCGCTGCCAACACCGGAAGATCGTCTCTTGTTCATTTTGAGCTATCTCAAGGTGGCGGCGCTCCAGGTTGCGCACGGCGCCATGTTCGAGATGTCGCAGTCGAACGCCAACAAGTGGATTCATGTGCTTTTGCCGGTGCTCCACCAAACCCTGAGCGATATCGGGGATCTGCCGGCACGCCACCTTGTGGCGCTACAACAACGCCTCGCCGATCTGGAGGCCACAGCGCCACAGGTAGCTGAGGCAGCACCAACCGGCTCCCCTTTTTTCACGATGGCACAGAACGACCGATCACCCGCCCCAAAGACCCGAATGAACAAAGCGCGTGTTATAGCGGCAAGAAAAAGCGCCATACGGTGAAAAACGTGCTGCTCGGGGCAGCGACTGGTACGATCCCGTTTCTCAGCGACACCTACGAAGGAGTCGCCACGACAAACCAATCGCCGACCAAACGCCCTATCCGTTACCGGAGGGCAGCGAATTACTGCAAGATCTCGGTTTTGTCGGTTTTACGCTCGCAGGGGTCGTGATCATACAACCGCACAAGAAACCGCGCGGGAAGGAGCTGACCGATACACAAAAAGCCGAAAACGGCGCAATTGCCCAGCGTCGGGTGTTCATTGAGCACATCATCTGTAGCATCAAGCGCTGTCGGATCGTGAAAGACACGATCCGTCTCTGGAAAGACACCGCACGGGATATGGTCATGGCAGTTTGCTGTGGGTTACACAACTTTCGGCTTCGCCTGTGTTCGTGGCCATCTCTCTGTAAATAAATCGTGATAATCTCTAGTATCGTTTGCTCCAGCTCTCACTCAAAGGAATCAAAACCAAGGGCGAAACCTATCGCCTCGCGCAATTCTCGCACTCTTTCAGGAGCGAGATGCGTAATGTAGCTACCGAGTTTGGATTTGGCGATCGTTTGCAGATTGTCGCAATTTGCGGCACATTCCGTCAGCAAGCCATCAGCTTCCGACAACACCACTTCAGAAGGTATGGCGCGTATGGTTGAGGTAATCGGCGCAATCGTTACCGCAGTGAGATAGGGAATTGCTGAATCCCGTGTCAGTATAACGACGGGCCGCCGTTTATCGGGCTCTTTGAACGTATACCAATACACATCGCCCTGATTCATCCTTCGCCCCACGACTGCTCAGCTTCCCACACATCAAATTCACCTGGTGCAACCGGATGTTGGGCGTAGCCTTTGGCGTGCTGCTGCTCTTTTTCGAGCATGGCGTGATGGCGCAATGCCAGTTGAAGGGCCGAACGGATAAACGCCGAGCGGGTTGTTTGAAGTGTGGCCGTCAGATGGTCGACTTCAGCCAGCAGCTCATTATCGATCGTCATTTGGATGGTCTTCACGCATCACCTCATACTGTGGATAACACTCCACAGTATAATCCACAGGTAACGCGAGGTCAAGCAAAAGAGAGTCATACCGAAAAGCATGAAACGAGGAGAGGCAAAGCAGCTCAGAACAATGAGACAAGCGTTAATGGTGCCGGCCCAACGGCCTAGCGTTCAGCTGCCGCGAGCGCGCTGCATAAGACGGCCTCAAAAAAGCGACGATCTTGGGGCCGCACAGCGGCGTCGGGTGCATCCCACCATCACGGCGAGCCTGACTCCTCACCAGAGAAACCCCGACGCACACACACACCATCCTCGTGTATCATAGCACACCGACCAGCAGCAACAGACCGTCAAGCCCACTGGAGCAGTTCAGCCCTTGGTGCATCCTGGTTCCTCGCATCGGTGTCTCCATCACTGGTGGCAGGTGTGAGCTTCCTCGCGCCTGACCCCGTTCAGGAAGCTACGTCATCCTGATGCGAGGGCTGGTCGCCGTATCCGTTCATTCTGATCCGCAGGAGCTGTGTATGTCCACGCTTCAGCCACGACCCAAGACGCTTCACGTCGATGGCTTGCCGACCATTCATCCCAATGCCGCTGGCATCGATATCGGCGCGGATGAAATGGTCGTCGCCATTTCACCCGATCGTGATGACCACCCCGTACGTGCTTTCCGCACTTTCACGCCCGATCTGCACGCACTCGTCGATTGGCTACTCGCCTGCGGTATTGATACCGTTGCGCTTGAATCCACCGGCGTATATTGGGTGCCAATCTATGAGTTGCTTGAGCAGCATGGTATCGTGCCCTATCTCGTCAACGCGCGCCACGTCAAGATGGTTCCCGGTCGTAAAAGTGACTGGAACGACGCCCAATGGCTGCAGAAGCTGCACGCGCTGGGTCTGCTGGCCGCTTCGTTTCGTCCGGATGGCGAGATTGTTGCATTGCGCACGCTGGTGCGCTATCGCAGCGAACTCATCCAGCATCGTGCACCGCATATTCTGCATATGCAAAAGGCGTTGCAACAGATGAATATCCAGCTCGAGCGCGTGCTGAGTGACATCATGGGCGTGACCGGTCAGGCGATTGTGCGCGCGATTGTGGCGGGTGAGCGCGACCCGCTCACACTCGCGCAGATGCGCAATGCGACCTGCAAATCGAGTGAGGAGACGATTGCGAGGGCATTGACTGGAAGCTGGAAGGCCGAGCAGGTGTTTGTGCTGACCCAAGCGCTGGTGATCTACGATGTCTACACCGCCCAGATTGCCGTGTGCGATGAACAGATCGAGCAGTACGTGCAACAGATGGAGTCGCGCCATATCCCCGACGCACCGCTTCCCGATCTGCCGGCTGCGAAGAAGAAATCGAAGACGAAAAACGCGCCTGCCGCGACGACCAGGGCGCAGTGTGCGCGAATTGTCGGCGTAGATCTGGTAGCGGTGATGGGATTGTCGGCCTCGGGGGTGCAAACGATCTTGAGCGAGATCGGGACGGATATGAGCCGATGGCCGACGGTGAAGCACTTTTGCGCGTGGCTGGGGCTGGCGCCGCGCAACGATATCTCAGGAGGACAGGTGCTGCGCTCACGCACACAGAAGGTGGTGAATCGAGCGACACAAGCATTCCGACAGGCAGCCCAGTCAGTATCACGATCAGACTCAGCGATTGGGGCGTACTATCGAACGATGCGCGCACGCAAAGGGCCGCAGCAGGCGACGGTGGCAACGGCACACAAGATCGCGCGAGTGGTGTATCACCTGCTGAAATATGGCGAAGCGTATGAAGGGGAAAGCGCCGAGCAATTTGAGCAGCAGCGCCAGGAACGAGAACGGCGTCAGCTCGAACGGCGCGCACAGAAGCTGGGCTTCACCCTCACGCCAGCGGCAACGAGTCAGTCAGAACCTGTCATCGAACCCGGGCCACACTAGGGGTTTCTCAGGAAGCGCTGGTTGGGCCGCTGCTCCATCCAAAGCTTTACATAGTGAGATCTTCTCAGTGTTGCTTACTCAAGCTTCCAAGGGTTGAGCAGGGGGATGCCTGCATGTTGAAAATCATTGTCGTTACGTGTTACCAATGTGAAATTTCCTTCTAAGACGCTCGCGGCTATGAGCGAATCAATTGCCGGCATCGATTTGCCCTCGCGTTCGAGCCGCCCTGTCAACTCACCCCATACCAACATCACATCGGCGGTAATGTCAACGATTTTGTCGGCAAAGCGGCGGAGGAGATCGCTTGTTAGCCACCGTGTCAATTCGTCTTTGCGGCGCGAGGGCACTAATTTCTCAATACCTTTGCGTAATTCTCCGATCGTAATAACACTCAAATAGACCGTCTCTGGCTCAAGACGATCCAGCCAATCGACGACATTTTGGTTCGGGTGACGTGCGACGAGCTCCGAGATCACATTGGTGTCAAGCAGGTAATTCATAGGTCAAGCGTGTCTCGCACGCGGCTTTTGTCCCGCGTGAGATCCAGCTCAACATCAGCGAGTGGTGACTCACGAAAGAAGGTGGAGAGCTTCTTGCGATTGAGAAGCATTGTGCGATACTCAGCATAGGAGAGAACAATCACAGTTTCAACACCACGCTTGGTAATAAGCTGAGGGCCATGAGAAAGGGCTTCTTCGACGACTTCGCTGAACTTATTCTTCGCTTCTTGTAATTGCCACACGCGCGGCATGACGCACCTCCTGTCTAGTCTGTCCAGATTATAGCGTGAACGGTGGAGATTGTCAAGGTCGTAGAGCACTGATGAACTGCGGCCCAACGGGTTGCCCATCAGTCGCCGCGAGCGCGCCCCAAAAATACCGTCAAAATACGAATGATCTCGCGCGCGAAGCGGTCGGCTGCATGGGCATGTTAGCCGCCGATTTCTGGTTCATCTTCGATTGATGGTTCGATATCAACTTTGTTGTAGACATCTTCAAGTGTGAGCGTACAATCAATCGTCTTCAAATGAACTGTCATCGTGACCGCATCATATGACGTGAGAAGCCAATTCCCATCATTTAGATTGATATAGTGCTCAATGTGATATTCATCCTGTGATACAAGGATGTATTCTTGTAACGTCGCCACAGTGCGGTAATTCTGAAATTTCTTGCCGCGATCATAGCGTTCTGTTGATGGAGAGAGTATCTCGATAACGATAAGCGGATTCAGCAATGTATCGTGTTTGGCATCATCAAACTGTGGCGTACCGCAGACAATGCTCACATCAGGATATGTATATAAACCTGTTTTCGGAATTTTTACGCGCATGTCACTCGGATAGACTTTGCAGGGGCGATTGCGCAATTGTACATTGAGACTGGTCAGAAGATTGGTCAGAATGAGATTGTGCGCTTCGCTACTGCCGGCAAGGGCAAAAATCTCGCCCCGGTAATATTCATGCTTGTGCACCCCCGTGCGCTCAATTTCAAGATATGCCTCAACGGTGTAGGAGTGTTTCGGTTGTGCAGTCATACCATCCACCTCTTGGCTAAGCGACCGCTATCAGAGATTCGTGCGAATCACATGATAGCAGAGAGGGGAGATCGTGGCAAACTTCAGAAGAACACTTGTGCGCCAGGAAGGATAAACCACGTAAGGCGGCTAACGGCCTGCGTGTTAGCCGCCGGCTGGAAGAGATCACACTGATAGATCGGGAAGGCATTATTGCCCTCCAGCTACTAAAATCGCCCCGACCCAGCCGGTCGGCTACACACGCTTGTTGGGCGGCAATTGGAGGTATGGCTTCCCAATGCGATCTATGACGATTTCGATTTCGTGGGCGCCTGCGTTGTGGCGGTGCGTTTCGTCTTTTTCGCTGGTATCAACTCAATTAAGCCACGTAGCGCTGTATTCACCGCCTCGGCGTCCGGGAAATAGGCTTGGACATCGGGATCAAGCGTCACTGTCCCTTCTGGGCGCGTGATCTGCTGCACGAGGGTAGTGCCATCCGCCCGATGGATCTTGATCGTGTAGCCCTGACGGAGGCGCTGATAATATTTGCCACGCACCCCCGTTTTCCCAGAGAAGTCGTACTCCGGCAGCAGATCGTCGTCACGATCCGCAGGGTTCTGTGCGTTACTGCTCATAGGTTGTGCGCTCCGCTGCGGTTGCCTTGCGGCAACTGATGAGTCGAAGAGCATCCTCACGGTCGGTATGGACGACAAGATGCGCCCGCGATCAGACCGACCAATGCTCATGGAGCGTTCTTCGATCTCGGAATGCTCCTCGTCGGGAAAGGTCACAAGCAACGGATCGGTAAAGACAGAGACGGCTTCCTCAAAGGTCACTTTATGTTTCCGAGCATTTGCGCGTGCCTTCGCCTCATCCCACTCAAAAAGGAAGTCCATACCTGATCCTCGATCTACCCGAACGCAGGAGTAGCCTAGCACAAATCGGCACGTGGTGCAAATAGAATCGGAGGTGGACTGCTGGTGCAGGCGTGAATCTGAGGGCAGGTGGCAAGGAGCACATGAGTGTGTGATTCTGCTCTCAGGCGGAGGTTACGTTTGATGGATTGCCGCCCAACGCCTTGCCATTCACCCGCGCCGCACCAAAAGATCGAGAAGACATTTGCGCTGTTTCTGGCGTGTAAAATTGCCCCGATCTCGCTCGCCGCACAGCGGCGTCGGGTGGAATGGCTGGTTGGGCCGCAATTGATTGAGATGCGTTTACTCGTAGCTCCGGCGGCTTTCTTGAATACTTTCGAGTAGCTCTTTTCGTGTTAACGGGCGACTCAGCTGGACACCGGGAATATCAAGCGGTGATGCTTTTTGCGTCTCCGGTATTAAGACGAAACTCTGCCCATCACGACGCTGAATGCGTACCGCGCCATCGCGACGTGCCTGCTCAAGAATCGCCGCGAAGTTTTGCCGGGCTTCCGAAAAGGTATAGCTCTTCATGGCGTCACTTCCACAATGCCGATCTGGGCTGCACGAGCAGCGGTTTGCAGCCCACCATCGAGCGTGATGAGCGGACAGGACAGCTGGCGAGCGCAGACGATGAAATAGGCATCATAGGCGTACATCTGGTGTTGCGCAACAACACGAAGCGTATCATCAAGTGGAACATCGAGAAAACGGATCGGTATCTTTTGGTACTCGAGCAGTGCTTGGAGTGCTTCAGGCAAGGTGATACGTTTACGTTTGATCATAGCGGAGAGCGCATTGCCAATCTCCCAATGAAGCGAAAGCGGTGCGGCAAGATCAGTACCGGTTGTGAGACGAACAAGCTCTGATTTGCTCGGCTCATTGAGAACAACCGCAAGAATGACCGAGGTGTCAACAACCAAAAGCATATGCACTCCGCTACCCGTACAATTGTACAAGTAGTATAGCACGGGAAATGGCAAGAATCAAGGGGAGATGTGGAATGATGAGTGGTGGTTTTGCGGCCCAACGGCCAGGGGTTAGCCGCGCTGCTGGAGAGTAGGGCATTCGTAAGTCGGTACGGCCGGGATAATAATGAGAGATTTCACAAGCGCTGCGGCCAGCGGCGTCGGCTACACCCCGTTGTTGGGCGTTCTGACCGGGTCGTGCTGGTCCGTAGGCGTTAGGCAGCTTGAAGGATGGCCTCTTTGACCGGTTGCGGCAACTCGATGATCAGGAAATAATCGCTGGGATACAGATAATCTTCGCCTGATTCATCAATCACGCGAACATACTGGTGCTTCCCCGCTTCCTCATCAGGAAGCACTTGATAGATCTTGCGCACTTCCAAGGCCGCCTGATAGTCCGTATTCTGAATGCAGACGGCGAAGCGCGCCTCCTGCTGCGGTTGTGTTGTCATACTTGTCGCCTCACCTTTCGGCTCTCCGGCCTTTTACGACGCTTCATCGAGAAATCGTTTGATCTTCATCTCTTTGCGGCCTATTCCGGTCGCTTCATACCAATGGAGTTCGGCTTTGCGCGAACTGCCATCAGCAAGGCGAATGAAGGCGATCCTTTACGCTTGCGCCACCGCCCGGCGCCATAGAATTTGCGCAGGCGGGCGATTTCTCGAATGCCGCGATTGATCGCAATCGTCTCGATGTCGGTCAGTTCGCTGATGATCGTGAACTGCATGAGACGAACCCCGCCGCTGATCTGGCTGCTCCGTGCGAGTATTGTACCACGGCTCGGCGAGTCAGCGACCGTCGGCCCTGGCTGCTGACCTGCGGCTTCGGGGCGGTCTGGTGATCTTTATCCGTGGTGTCAGCGTACGAGCGATATGCTTGCTTGAATGGCGCGCAGGAGATACACGGCTTCAGGTCGGTCAAGTCATCTTTCTCTGTACCGGTGCGTACGAGTGATATGCTTGCTTGACTGGCGAGCGCCCAACGGGTTGGCATTCAGTTGCCGCGAGCGCGCCACAACAAGCTCTCAAAATGCAAACGATCTCGCGCGCGAAGCGGTCGACTGCAATGCCGTGTTGGGCCACCGCGCCGCTTCGTATCCGTTCAGGGGGTGCAGAAAAGGGAAGGCACAGGCTGCCCACTCCAAGCCGCACGAACCGCTTCTGTTAAGATGGCAAACAGCTTTCTCCCCTGCTGCTCACAGGTTGCGCGCACGCTCAACATCCGCTCGACAAATCGGCTGCCCAGCGCACTCTGTGTCCCATAACAGCTCTTCCGCCAGATCACTGCCGGCCGCAATCCCCGTTCCGCTCGGTTGTTGGTCGGCTCGAGACCCTCAATCCGACTGAACGTCCACAGCGCCTCCCAATGCTGCAACAGATCCTGGCTGGTCGCCTGCAACTTGTCCCACGCACTTCGCGCCCCAATCTGCAACAGCTCGTGCAACGCCAGCCGTACCGGTATCAGTGCCTGCTGCAGCGCGATTTGGTCGTAGAAGCCGCTCTGATAGGCGTGCCAAGCCGCAAACAGCTCCGCACTCCACTCCAGCATCCGCTGCGCCCAGATGCTCTGCTCGTGTCCAGCATCAACTAATCCCTGCCAGTTGCGCACGATGTGTGCCCAGCACAGTTGCCGCTGCTGGTTGCCGAGCAGGTGATACACGCTGGCACGGTCCGAATGCACCACCCCATCATAGTCGGCGCCAATCAACTCACGCAGTGCCTGCTGACCACGGCTGGCGTGAATGCGAAAACAACGCGCCTCTGAACTCACAGCCAGCCACAACCAGCCGCGCTGTGTTCCCTCGCGCCAACTGGTCTCGTCGACCCACAGCCGCACATCCGCCTGAATGCGTTCTTGGATAGCGTGGTCGACAGGAGCAAGCGCCTCACTTACGCGTGTGCACGAGCGCATCACGCTGCCGACACTGATGTGGACACCACAGACTTCTTCAAGAAAGGACACCGTTTCGCGCGCGCTATGGCGGTAGCGCCCGTGGAGCAGACCGATCAGCGCGGTCAGGCGCGGACCGAATGCTCCTGGTGGGGCGTCTGACGGCAGCACGCCACGGGCAAGATGCTGGCAGTGCGGGCACGAAAGAGTGCGGCACTGGTATTCGGTCACCACTGCCAGGATAGGCGGCAACTCGGTGAACTGGTGGCGAGTGGGAGGGAGCGCATCAGGTAGATCCGCAGTCAGTGCGGTCTGACACTGTGGACACAGATCTGGCTGGCAGACGACTAGTTCGTCGACCTGGTCGGGCGGCAGCAGCGGGCGCTGCTGGTCGGCATGACCGACTTGTGCGCCTTTGGGCTTGCCACGGTGCACACGTGGCGGTTTGGGTGGCGCGGACGGCGGATCAGACGAAGGTGGTTTGGAGGAATTACGCGAGGTCAGTTTGAGCTGAGCCTCAAGCTCGTGAACGCGTGCACTGAGGTCGCGCACCATCTCGACAAGCGAAAGGAAGGCGGTACGCACATCAGGCGGCGTGAGGGCCCAATCGGCCGCGGAGACCAATGGTGGAATGTCGTCGTCCTCGTCCATATGCCGAGTATGCCAGATCTATGGCCGATGGTCAAGCGCCATCCCCTGAACGGATACGCCGCTTCACTTAATTAACTGGACTCTTGCAGAAATCGGTGAGAATCTAATCTAAGGCAAGACGATGCTGAATATCGGGCAGACTCATGCCCTGCTGAGCCTGCTCGACGGCCCAGGCGAGTGTCTTCCCGAGGGTCTCACGTGCGATGGCACGACAGGACTCGCCGATGGTCATCAGGCGCATGTGAGCCCAATCGAGCGCACGGTCGTGCTTCAGCTGGCGCATCAGAGCGGTGTACACCACCATGACGAGGTGCAAGGGAGAGGGTCTGGCCCATTCCGTCACGTAGTTGGCACTCGCCCATGCCCAGATGCTGCTTCCCGTCGCGGTGGTAGGGCTCCGTCCCGGTCCAGCGTCGCTTATAGACCTTCAGGATGTGGTGGGCTTCCCAATGGATGCGATTGGTCACGAGCACCTTGCGTGGCTCTTTGGCATCGGCACTGGACCACAGCACCAGCAGCCGCACCGGGTGGGTGACCTTCGGGATGCGCACCGTCTTTGTGAAGTACCATTGGGTGTGATTGCCAACCAGTGAACTTGGTGCGCACGAGCGGTCCCAGCGTCGCGACCCACGCGCTGACCGTCATATCCTGCCCGCTGACTGTGATGACGCGATTGAACTTCAGGTCGCCGATGTAGCCGCGGCTGTGCCGCTGAATATGGTTCATGATCGGCCCGTTCGTGAAATACCTATCGAAGGTGAAGTCGCCCGGAATGCCCTCAGCGACCACCCAGTCAATCAGTTCCTTGGCCAGGTCGGTATGGCTCTGGAAGGGATGGGTGTCATCGCACTGCTCGCGCTTGCGGAAGCGCCGGAAGTTGAGCGGATAGTGTTTCCCCGAGGGATTGACGTAGTTGATGAACAGATAGTCGTGGGCAATCAGGTGGCGCTGGTCAGCGTGGTCCCAAAACCAGCCGACGTCGTCGATCAGTTTGCCGTCGTGGTCGATCAAGGTGTTGTCGAACGGGATGACGCCGTCCTGACGGTAGCGTGTGGCCGGGTCGTGCTGGAGCCATTCGAGGCGTTGGTCATTCAAGCGGTCCGGCTGCCATGGCGATTCGGTCAAGAAGCGGTTGAGGCACGATTGGTCGGGTGCGTCGGCGAACGCGCGTGCGATGCCGCTGACCGTCTTGTGCTCAGCCACCAGCAGGCCGGTGATGTACTCAGCAAAGTGAACGCGCGCTGGCTCATTGGGGAAGACGTCCGCAAACTGTACCAACATCTCTTCCACGACCTGTGGCAGTGCAACGATCGCTGGCATCACACCCTCCACTTTCGACCAGACACCACGGCGATCATACGTCACTCGTCACTCTGGCGCAAATCTGCAAAACTTCAGTTAATTAAGCACTTTTTCAAGACGTTGTACATCTCTGAATAAGTTCGCCACCTCGTCAGCTTTATTCTGTGGTACGAGACACATTGCACAGATTTTGCGCGCCTGATCGATAATGATATTTTCATTTTTACACCAGTTTTGTACAGCTTGATTTGCGAAATGCTCAATTGCATCAGCGGGAACTGCGGCGCGTGGCTCAGTCTCTTTGCAATAAATCCTATCAAGAACTTCATAGTCTTCTAACTGTTCCATATGTTGCGTGGCGAGGTTATATATTACTGGATAGTGCTTGCCTCCATATTCTATTAGGACAAATACTTGAGATTGCTGCTGTGTTGAGCCGCGTGCACTCTGTATATAGTCAGGAATCTGGATAGAGCGCTCATAATTCTGCTCCAACGTCGCTATGTGACGCAGCCGCGACTCGACACCAATACCACCAACATCTCTTAATAACTCACTATCACGCGCAAGCTGTACAATGTCTGATTCGTTATCAAGTGTAATCTCCGCATGTTCGTCTCTCGATAAAATACCAGCACCGAGAATGCGTTTTGAGGTGTCATGTCTGTGCGTCATACGCTCAAAAACGTCAAACACATTTTGGTGAACGCGAGACTGATTGACCTTACGATCAATAAATGATGGTACTAGGGTGTAAATATGTAAGGTTCGATCTGGATCGCCCGTCATTCGCAATATCCGGCCAACTCTTTGGAAGAGTGTATCCGCACCGATTGGTGGATCATAATGTATCAGGACATTGGCATCTTGTAGATTAACACCGATTCCGTCGGCATCGGTGCATATCAAGATGTCGTACTCTTTAGATGATGCGTAGTCGTGTGAGCGTGGAGAGAACATTTTAAGGACTTCTGCACGCTGTTTTACATTTTGAAGTTGTGGTTGGGACTTTCCTGGATCAACGGTGCAACCGATGCTCAACCGTTGATGAAACTGACTTTCCAATCTATCTACGAGATAGCGAGCAGTGAATAGTCGTCCCACAAAAATGAGCACTTTGTTACCCTCGTCCAAACAGTGTTCTTCAACAATAGCTTTGAGATGCAAGAATTTATCGTCATCGTCCGCTGTGAACTGTTCTAAACTGTGTAGAAGTGGTGTTAAACAAGCCTTGCGCTTCTGTTGAGTTAATCGCATTGGCGAATCGTAGGAGCGATCAGGGTTAATGGATGCTTGTACATCGTGTTCTATTTCACTTTGTGGTGCTTCCTCAAACGTCCATGGTAGCGTATGCTGCCATGTGTCACGATCAAGGCGACTCAATGTAGCGATGTTTTTCTTGAGTGAGGCTTGCATCTCATGTGGGGAACTAAGCCAACTGCGCAGCGAAGTGTTATATACGGCATCAGTCATACTTATCTGATAATCGCCCGCTTCTTCATCATATCGTAGTTGTGGAACCATACTGTGTTGAGCGAAGTAGTGTTGGTCGAATGCCTTCTGAATCTCATTTTCCAAGAACAACTTATAGCGAATTGCTCGCAGTTTAATCATTTTTGGCAGATACTGTTTGCTGTCCACAAGCTGGATGAATACGCGTCCGTTTTCATCCACATCACCCCGCTCTCGCGCCATACGAATGACGTGCGGAAGTCCAAGAATACTGACAACCGGTAGCCCTGCAAAGCTGTCGGGGCTATCAGCTGTCCATGGTATTTGTAACCCAAGCATATCAATATTACGGTGTGGTAACAAGTGCAATAGGCTGTTCAAGTTCTGCATATTTGTCCCAT
Source organism: Candidatus Ribeiella danica (assembly GCA_016717335.1). Taxonomy (GTDB): domain Bacteria; phylum Chloroflexota; class Chloroflexia; order Chloroflexales; family Roseiflexaceae; genus Ribeiella; species Ribeiella danica. The sequence goes on along the minus strand of JADKFS010000013.1, from coordinate 21,556 downwards.
AAGCTGTCGCTGTGAGTAGGACGATCTTTGCACCAGCTTTGACAGTGGACACAATGCGTTCATATACCCGACTTTTGCGCTTCTTTGATCGCTCTGTAAGAAGCTGGTTTCGATAGTAATGAGCCTCATCAATAATGATGAGCATATCTGGGCCAGCCTGTTCAAGCTGTTGCTCAAGTTGGCGAACCTGATGATATGATACTTTCGACGATGGCTGAAACGGTATCGAGATGTCAAACATTGTTGGATGGATATCGCGCCCATCACATTCTTTTTCCCAATTGCCATGAACACTCTGTGGCGCAAGCAGGAGGATTTTCTTGGTAGGGCCCTCCTTGCAGAGTCGCAACGCAATATCAGCACCAATCACCGTTTTTCCCAGACCAGTAGCAGCCACAATGAGCGCGCCGTTAGATGTTTCTATCTGGCGAAGGGCCTGCGCGATCACCCCTTTCTGAAAGTAGGTCGGCATGTGAGCGGCACCATGTAGCGGATAACTTGGCATATCGCTCAACAGCGAGAGTGTTTTAAGGTAAACATCAAATGGTGATGCCAACATAAGCCAGCCGTCCAGTCGTTCCAATAGTTCGGCTAGCAGATCACGCGCATTTTGTGCGACCGTATCGTACCAATCGATGAATTTCTTAATTTGTGCTGGATCATGAATCACGCTAACCTGTTCCGCAGCGACTGTGAGGCCACGCTTGGAATAATTCGTTGAGCCGTGCCAAAAGCAGGATTCATCGCATATATAGAATTTAGCGTGGAATGGGGTTGACATCTCACGAGCATCACGAACAATAAAGCGTCCTTGTCGCATGCGCTCTACTAGATCATGTACTGCACTCCATATATCTGTTGCACTCTGACCAAGATCAGCAAGAATTTCATCAATGACTGTGCGACGTACATGCCAGCCTTCCTCATCGCCGACAAGTAGATGGAGTTGAACATTTGATTTAATGTATGGACGCGCAAGTTGATGACCTGTCAGCGTGAAGTAGGCGCTAGCAATGCGAATCACATGAGCAGCATGAGAGAAATAGGCCTCTATGAACGCCTGACCGACACCAGGGCCAACGCCTGAAAGCAGATTCCCATGTTCATCGTAGTGGAGAACAAGATCTGGTTTCTTACTTGAACGAGAGCGCGATCTTTGAGGTTTATTGTGCTGAGCTCTTTGGGGTTGATTCGTGGCCTTTTTATTAAACTTCATCCCGGCCGGGCTTTCTACTCAGAAGTATGTCATGTAGCAGAAATGCACTATAGTTTAGCACCTTGAATGGCCGGTGTCGAGAGATCAGTTTGATACAGTGGCCCAACGGCTTGCCCATCAGCCGCCGCCAAGGCGCGCCGCATCAGAACGCGCTAAAATAGCGACGATCTTGCGCGCCGAAGGCGGTCGGACTGCATGCGCGGGTTGGGCGACCGAATCGTTCGCGAGTGGTTATTCGGCAAATAACTCGGCAAGGACTGCCAACACATGCTTTTGGGTGGTTGTATTGATACGTCCAAGACGTTTAATCAGTCGTGATTTATCGATGGTTCGTAGTTGATCGAGCACAATATGGGCATCTTTGCCCTCAAATCGACAACTGACCCGTGTCGGATAGTCGCGCGCTTTGGTCGTCATTGGCGCGAGAATGACCGTCTGGATGTAGGCGTTCATTTCGTTTGGTGAGATTACCAAGCACGGCCGGGTCTTTTGGATTTCGGCGCCAATGGTGGGATCAAGGTTGACAAGATAGACATCAAAGCGCTTGACTACCATTCCCACTCACGCTCCTCCCATTCGGTGGCGGGGGGTGAGGATCAAGTAGGACATCATCGTTTTTGTCAGCCATACGCTCAAACTGTGCAGCCCACGTGGCTCGTGGCGCAGCGGTAGCACGCACGATGAGTTGATCGTCTTGGATCTCAAGTTCGACATCACTGGTGAAGCGCAGTTGCTCAAGCAGTAACTTGGGGATCGCGCACGCCATGTGAGTTACCGATTTTGATGATACGGCTTTTGACGACTGTGGCCATGGGATGGACCTCTCTCGTATAATCACGTAGTTACATTGTAATCACGAGAGGAAAACATGTCAAGTGGGAAAGCGGAAGGTTGCCCAACGGATTGCGCATCAGCCGCCGCAAGCGCGCCGCATCAGAGTGCCCCAAAATAGCAATGATCTCGCGCGCGAAGCGGTCGGACTGCATGCGCGTGTTGGGCGGGCTCGCCCAGTGGCTTTGTTGCATTAGGGCGCGGTAAACGGCCGATCCAGAATTATGCAACAATGCCATTATCTATCCGGCGGCTAAAAACCACAACCTGTAGTGGTTCATGAGCGTTCGGGCCACGAAATAACGGAATAATTGTGCAATAAAGCTTGCCCAGTTGGTGTGCTCAACCTGATGCAAGCTTTTCCAGACACTCACGGCTGATAGTGGCCCGAAGCAATGATCTTCCCAGTTACACACAAATCACTACTATCATTGCCTGAGCGGGTCACGAAGCGCAAGGTGACGCTATCGGCTGAGTAGTGCAACGTATGTGCTTCAAAATGTGCATAGCGCATCTCGTCGTTCCATACGCGCTGTAAGGCGGTCACCACAGCCTCTGTATCACTAGTGGTGGTCGAGCAGGTAGCAATCAGCTTACATGAGCCATCATCGGTACGCTTGCTTGTCACGTGCTGGAACATATCAGTACGTGTCAAGGCGTGGACGAGATCGACTTCAAAGCCCGACAAGTTTGCGCCGGTGCTGAGCGGCACCAGATGGAGTGATTCGCGAATGGCAGCGTCAAGCGTAATTGCCTTCATAATGCTCTTGATGGTGATTATGGTGCATCAGTTGAGAAGTGGAGCGTGGATGGATTCGAACCACCGATTACACCCTCAGCTTATAGGCGTTGGATGCTTCCTAGACCGCTAGAAGACGCGCTCCATGAGGTTGATAGTCACTGACAGAGTGGTCAAACATACGAAGAGTATAACTGGACTTTTGCAGATTTTGACGGATCGCTTTGTGATGCGGTAGAACGGTGGTCTTCGATCGAGAGGATGCTCGGCATCTACAAACACTCGATCGCACCAGAAAGCCATATCTCGTATCATACCCTTTAAGAACACCTGTGCGGAAGGGCGGTTCTCGCGGAAATTTGCAAAACTCCAGGTATAACAGAAAGTCCGCATGGTTGGGTAGTAAATAATCGAATTGGAATTCGAAGATTTCAAAAAGGAAGATGGCTGTTAGGCCTGCCCGCCCAACGGCTTGCCCATCAGCCGCCGCCCTGTGAGCGTGACATTGCGAGATCGGGAAAGCCTTTGAAAATCGCCAGCCTTCAAAACCGCCACGGCAGGGGCGGTCGGCTGGATGGGCTTGTTGGACGGCAACCATCGGCACGGGTTTAGGGGTTGCGATCGTATGCGGCGTTGTCTTGCACTGATGTCTGTTGGGTGGCCTCGGCTTCTACCTCGCGCCAAAAATCATCGTGAGGGATGCCGCCACCTGCTCGAAGCTGTTCACGAGCCTCGTGCAGAATCATCTGAAACCGTCGCGAGTAAGCCAACGCTAAGCGCTCTAATTCGTCATCATCCTCCATTGGCAAAAGCACGGCCACTGGTTTACCATTCTTTGTGATGACCACTAATTCGTCCGTACTGGCCTTGATGTAGGCACTCAGATTGGCTTTCACAGCTGCAACGGATGCGATTTTCATAGTTGTATCTCCTCTCCGCCGATCACAATCCGATTGCCCGCTTTGCTGCCGATCGCGAGAATAGAAACGTTGGACTGCGCCAGATCGACATCATAGTAAACACGGAATCGATTCTGCGGCCCGAACCGGATTTCCCAGGTTGCCATAAACACGACCGGGCGCTTGAGCGGCTTGCGGTTACGCGTTTCGGTAGTCGGCTCAAACGACAACTGCTCGTCCACAACAGCCCGAATCAGCGAATAGTATTTGGCTTCAATTGCCCGCAGATGCTGTTTCGTGATGGGTGCATACGCGATGGTAAAGCGTTGTGGCTCATCCGCCATATTGGACCCCAACCGTACACGTCATTGACTATGATTATAGTCATAATTATGGGGATGTCAAGTGAGCATTTTGGAAACACGGCGGTCGATTGAGAAGAAAGGCGATGAACTGAAGAGGGTGTGGGAATGGTTGCCGTCCAACGGCCTAGCGTTCAGCTGCCGCGAGCGCAACATCGGAAGGCTTCAAAAAAGATACGGTATTGTTTGTCAAGCAGAAATTGTCTATTGTTTTCTCGCTTTGCTTTGGCGACCTGCTGCGACCTGCCCACAACCAGCCCTACCGGTACGGCTGTTGCGGGCAGCCGATCAGCGCTGTACCACTGGGTTGTGGACAGCTTGCAGCAGGTGATGATTTGGGAACCGCCGCCCTGCCTCAGGCGTCATCCTGGGTGTGCGTCTGATACCGGCTCTTGGACGGCCTGACGCGTTCGATAGTATGGATCAAACGGCGTTTCGTTCGTCACAACTGCATATGCCAGCTGGAGCAGTTTCCGCGCAGCCGCACAACGTGCGACTTTCATCGGCTTGCCTTCCGCGCGGAGGCGATTATAGAACGTCTTGATCAGTGGATTGTGGCGCGCAGCACTCAAGGTTGCCAGATAGGCAACCGTGCGCAAGCGCACGTTGCCAGTGTGGCCCAGTTGTGCCCGCCCGCGCACACTGGTGCCGACTCACGCGCCAAAGGGTCAGCCCGGCGTAGTTGCTTAAGGCAGCCCCACTCGCACAGCGGCTGAAGTTGACGGTCAGCACCAGCAGCCAAGCGGCGGTCAGCATACCAATGCCCGTGATACTTTCCAACAGCGCCGCCGGTGGCCCACTCGCCCTGCGCTAACACCTGCCCGATTTCGTCTTCCAAGGTGCGAATACGGCCATCCAGATCGGTGATCACGTCATCAAGTTGCGTCATCACCGAGGCGACGACCACCGGCCATTGCGCGAGGGCATGCCGCTGATTGCGCGTCTGTTGGTGCAGCTCGCGCAAGGCATCGCGAGCAGTCAAGCGCTGGCTGTCAAGGCCGACGTACTTTTGACCCACATCGCCGGGGCGAATTGACCCACCCCAGGCGTTCTCCATTTCCAACACCGATCCTACGTTCCGGTCGACCGCTTCCCATCATTCCTGTGCGGTTTCGACGACGCCCGCACGCTCCCTCCTGCCCGGACCGTACGCCAAAGTCTTGGCGGCGTCGGCTACAATCGCCTTGCCCACCCGCATTGCTGCGCACACGACTAACACAACAACGGATAGGAATGGCTATCCAACGTGGCAGCGCCCCACCCCTGCCTGCCACTCCCCAGCCTGAGGCGGTCGCGCTCCGCCCAACGTCCCATCGCTCCCAGGCTTCCCGCCGACACCACCTCCATCCGCTCGCGCATCCGATAACTCCGTCCATTAATGGTCAGCACCTCCGCATGATGCGGCAGCCGATCCAGCAGTGCGGTCGCCAACACCTCGTCGCCCAGCAATCCACCCCATTCGGTGAAGGTCAGGTTACTGGTCAATATCAGTGAGCGTCGCTCGTAGCGCGCCGCTACCAGATCAAATAACGCATGGGCCTGATCGTGACTCAGGCGCGTATAGCCGATTTCGTCGATAATCAGCAGTGTCGGCTGGCTATAGCGCCGAACCGCTGCCCATCACTCCCGCGGCGGCCCAGCCGCCAGCTGCTGGCTCAACTCGCGCAAGGTCACGAACAAGGCACTATGGCCGGCTTCCAGCGCCTGTATCGCCAACCCGCACGCCAAGTGGGTTTCCCCACACCCGGTGGCCCCAGCAACACCACATTCGTGGCGCGCTCCAGGAACGCCAAGCTGGCCAGTTCGCGGATCAAGCGCTCCGACACACTCGGCTGAAAGCGGAAGTCGAAGTGCTCCAGCCGCGCTGAGAATGGCAGTTGTGCGGCCCGCAACCGACGTGCCTGCGCCCGGTGCTGGCGCTCGGTCAGTTCGGCCATCAAGACGCTCTGTAGAAAGGCCTCGTAGGACAGCTGGTGCTGGCGCGCTGCCTCGACCAGGACGGGAAGCTGGTCAGGCAGGCTGGTCAAGTTCAAGCGCTGACACAAGCTGTTCATCGGCAGCCACCTCCGGCGCGGCCACACCATAGAGTTGGTCGTACTCGTTCAGGCTGCGCCGCACCACCGTGGGTGGCGGCGGTTGGTGGCCAACGGCGCGGGCGTCTGCTGCGCTGTACGGGCGGGCGGCACGCCGGTAAACTGCTCGGGATGGAGCACCTGTGTGCCCGAGAGCGGGCGAGCTTGGTGCTCGGCCACCACCTGCCCTCCTTCCAGATCCGCACGACACCGCCGCGCAGGCCCCACCTGCACCACCCGCCCCTGTAGGGCCACGCTGGCCGGCAGCCCATACAACACGCCGTCGAAGGACACAAAGTTGTCGGCTGTCACGCGCCGATCCTCAAGCCGAAAGCGTTCCCAGGCAAAGCCCGCTGGCAGGGGCCGCAACTGCTCCTCCACCCAGCGGTCAAGTGGTCGCGCACGGGTCGTGGCGATGCGCGCTGATTGCGGCGGTCACACCACAGCCGCGCTTGCCGGTTGAGGTCGTCCAGATCGGTAAACTGCACGCCGGGCCAGAAGCTCTGCTTGACCACGCCGATGCTGCGCTCGATCTTGCCGTTGGTCTGTGGGGTGTAGGCCCGACAGACCCGCGCCGTCACCCCGATAGCGCTCAGGAAGTCGGCAAACTGGCTGTTCCATTGCGGGGTCTTGCCGTCCATCTGCACGAGCACGCTCTTCATCCGGTCGGTCAGAATGGCAGTCGGCAGTCCTCAAAGTACTCACAGGCCTCAGTAGGCCGCGAATGAGACTGGAGGTGTCGCAGCGCTTGCTGAAGCAGACAAACCGCATGCGCGAATAGCTCAGCACGGCGGTAAAGCCATACAGCTTACGGATCTGGCCGTCTTGCTCGAACACGAACTCGCCCCAATCGACTTGCATCTGCTCGCCCGGCTTGGTTTCGTACCGCCGCACCGGCTGGCGACCAGGTCGCGCTGGCCGGAGCGGCTGGACGAAGTCTTTGAGGATGCTGATGGACCCGGTATAGCCCTGGGCCTCAAGTCGCTCCAGCATGGTTTGGCAATTGAGCAGATGATCCTCGCTGATCCAGCGGCGGATCTGGTCTTTAAACGGGTCAGGTTTGGACGTGCGGCGCGGACGAGGCGCTGCGACTGGTGTGCCGCGCAAGTACTTGCGCACGGTATTACGCGCGATCCCGGTTTCCGCCACAATGGTCCGAATGGACTTGCCCTGTGCGGCAAGCTCACGAATGGTCTGCACGGTCTTACTCCTGAGCATCGGCCCCTCCCATCTGCGTTGTGCAGAGAGGAGTGTAAGCCTTCTCAGGGACGGGTCAATTCCATTCGGCGATCTGGGTCAATTCTACACCGGCCTTGATACTGGCGAAGTTCATGATAGACTGCAGGTGGTGGCGTCCAGCGGGGAGGCTGACGTTCAGCGGCAAACTGCGCGAGCACGTGGGCATCAAGCGGGTCCGTTTTGCCGCGCCGCGGTAAGGAGCGCGCCCAAGCGTGAACCTGGGCAGGATTGGCAATGCTGATAGCAAATCCGGCAGAATGCAAATTGACGGCCAGCGTGATCCAATAGCTGCCGGTTGCTTCCAGCACAATCAGAGTCTTGGCGGGAACGACAGCCGTGGCTTGAAGTGCGGCTTGAGCTGAGAATGCCACTCTGGGTGTAATCGAACGTGACAGAGCGAGCGTAGTGGTGGCGATCTTGTGTCAGGTGACGGTAAAAGACTTGGCAGCGACATCAATGCCGACAAACAGCTGATAGAGCACAGGAGCAGACATACGACACCTCCACACAAGCAGAGCGGATAGTTCCAGGGCGGTCGCGGTCGTCGCTCGTACATCCGTGGTCAGTGCCACACGATACGGTGTAGACTCAGACCAGCCCGTCGGGCTGGGGACTCACTCTTTTTTGCGCGGTCAGTGCCGCCAGCAACGATACAGTCTCACCACCCCGCTGGAACCGATGTCCGCTATTATACGAGCAACGATCTCGCGCGCGAAGCGGTCAGCTGGAACGCCTTGTTCGGCGGCAAGCCGTCGGCGTGTTCTGTGATAGCGAAAACTTTATGGGTACTCTCGTGCGATAATCTGCTGTATTTCTTGCTCCAGCGCTGGCAGCTTGTTCGTTATCACATCCCACACAATCTCGTAATCGACTCCAAAATACCCATGTATCAAACGATCACGCATGCCTGCAATTGCTCGCCATTCGACCGCCCCATACTTTTGTCGAAACGCTTCGGGCATCTGTTTGATCGCCTCGCCGATCACTTCAATGCTGCGAACATAGGCGCGCTTCAGCGTCGTCTTGCACGAAGGCGGCCTTATCCAAGCCCTGTGAACTCTTCAGGACGTATGCAATTTCATCAAGGACGTGCTGGAGATACTCACGCGCTGAGAGCGGCATATTCGACCTCGCGCAGAATATGGTCCAATATACGGGCTGAGCGACTCGCTGGTCAAGAGGTCGACACGACGGCCAAACAGATCTTCGAGGAAGAAGGCCAAGTGCATGAAATTATCGAAGGTTTTCTGGGCAGGCACAAACTCAACCAGAATGTCGACATCGCTTTGCTCTTGGGCTTCATTACGCACAAATGAGCCAAAGACGCCGCAACGCTGAACGCCAAAGCGACGAAGGTCCGGCTGATGGAGTTGGAGGAGGGTCAATATCTGCTCTTTGGTCTGAACCGCCATAGCGTACCTCGTCAATCACGTCTGTATACCGAGGATTATAGCATGCTTGTATTTTGTCGGAGAGAAGCGAGTCGGGTGGTGGCTGTAGGGATGCCTACCGAGCTGCTGCTATGCGCGAGGTTTGATGGTAGCCGCCGAACGGGTGGGCGTTCAGCGGGCGGCGGTGCCGTCACGTCTGGATCGCCGTGCCTGTTTTTCCGCGTGCAGCTGCCAAAATCGGCCTGATCCGGCCGCTCCGCTGGAACGCCATGTTGGGTTGCCGTCCCGCGTCATCCCGTCTCGCCCAACGCAACGCCATCACTCAGGCGCTGTCACATCTACTTTTTTCGTAGATGTCTGTGACAAGGAGGTCACATTGGATCGAAGACAACGTGATTGTTCGCTTGGATCATCCACATCGACAAAAAGCCACTGATTATCCGGTTGACGGACGTAATGCTCAATATGGACGTTATCTTGGGCAATGAGCAGGTATTCTTGAAATGATGTGATCGTGCGATAGTGTTTGAATTTGCGCCCACGATCATAATTCTCCGTGGATTTGGAGAGCACTTCAATGATGACGACTGGGTTCAGTACGGTATCCTGCTCATCGTCGGTGAAGCGCAGGGGCTCACAGGCGACACTCACATCCGGATAGGTGTAATAGTTGCGACCAGGAATGTGAATGCGCAGATCGCTCGGGTAGACGGTACATGAGCGCTGGCGGAGTTGGCGGTGGAGTGCCGCGACAACATTGGCGACAATTAGGTTATGCCGGCGGCTGCCACCAGCTAACGCGTAGATGTGGCCGGCGAGGTATTCGCTCTTATGAGGCGCGTTGGCGCTCTTGCAGCAAGTACTCGTCTGGTGAGAGAGAGACCTCGGGTTGTGCCGACATAGCCATCTCCAATTCCACACATGCTGTACCGATCCTCCATCTGGTGTGACGCTGGTGTGATCATAGCACGGGGCGTGATTGGGAGCAAATGGGGGTTTATCTGGAGGAAGCTGGAAAAGAGGAGGGATGACGTTAATGGGCGGCGACCCAACGGCGCATTCAGTCGTCGCGAGCGCACTAGGTAGAGCTTCCAAAAACCAACGATCTCGTGCGCGAAGCGGTCTGCTGCAATGCCGGGTTGGGTGCAGCAAGCCTGTACTCACCAGGGCGAGCGCATCTAAATGTGCTCCATTGATATCACTTATCTTCATTGACGGCACATTCCAGTACTCGCATCAGATATTCGGAATTCATCGCGCATAAGGCACGTTTATTCTTGAGACTCAATGTTCTTGTTTTCTCTTGCTTGAGCGCGTTGAGCGCGATCTTGCGAACCGTTGCAAGGTTCTCCGCTCCATACCCGTTATAAATCCGGATATTGTCTTCATGAAAGGTGACATCTAGACTCCAATGCACGCTATTTTCAATTCCCAATGTCCGCGTGAGACCTCTGCCAGTTTTTCTGCCGTCTCAACGCGGCACAGAATGTAGTAGCGTGTCTCTTGCTGATAGACGCCTTGCATGGAGCGCTCGCAGGTCACTGCGCCAATACGCGTCAATCCCGCCCAATCGTCGCGGGTAGTGATATGCGACAGGTCATCCGTAATCGAATACGTCCGCCGCTCATACCGACCATGCGCAACACCCTCACTGGTATATGTGGCCACGTTGGAAGCTGTATCGGCAGATTGTCGCGCTTGAAAGGTTTCCATGATTGCTTTGTGGAGGTATTCCTGATTTTCTTTCACCACAATCGCATATCCGGCCTTTTTCGCGACGATTTCACGGACAATCTTCTTCTGACATCCCATTGCATCGATCGTCACGATGCATCCCTCAAGCACACAGCAGCTTCAGGGCCTCGGGTATTGCCGTAATTTCATTCGATTTTTTCCGCGACTTTCTGTTCTGCAAGCACGAGGTGTTGCGCATGGGACCAAGCGCTCACGATATGCAAGATAGATTTGGGGTCATCCGGGCTACATGCGCTACAAACGGTTTTTCCATCGATCGCAATGCCACTTTTCGGAATGTGGCGCGCAATCGACTGAACCCAGGAAAGAAAGCACGATGAAACTGGTCCGGCGGTATTGCGAAATCACACGACGAATCGTGTCGCTGGAAGGAATGCCATTGTCAGTGGCAAAATGTCCGATACCACGTTTCAAGCGAACACGCATAGAAATAAATGTCATCCCAACCATCTGCGCCACACAAAACACCACAAATCGTTATGGCAACGATATCGAGGAGCGTGTGTAACTTGGTGCGTTCGACACGCGGATCTTTCAGTGATGTAAAGTGTTCAAAAAGGCGAACAGTCACGCCATTCTCCTGTATTCTTCGCGTAAAAAAGCCGGCAGGAGTATGCCATGAAGTGTCCGTAATGTCAAATGTGTATGTTGGATGAGATATACCACCTATATGTTCTATTCGCGCGTTTTCCGTGAATTAACGATCGTATACCGGCAATTTAGATGCGCTCGCCCTGCTGTACTCACGCTGATTGGCTCGCGGGCTTATATCCGCAGACACCACTGGCGCAGCCAAAAAAGTACGAGCGCTCGTTTGCACAAAGACCTGTTGCACGTAGTGCTGAGGTAAACTTCTGGCACGAGTGAAACTGTTGCGTGTAGATCCCCAACATTCGATAGTTGTCTGGATTGCCAAGCAAGAGCTTTCCAATGATTGGTATCACTCGCTTAAGATAAAACAGATATGGGATCTGCAATATGCAGTTGGGAGGGACCGAGATTTCCAACAACGAGAAGACGCCACCTGGCTTTAAGATACGCCTGATTTCTTGAGCAAGGATGAGTTTTTGCTCGTCGTTGAGTGTTTTTAAGCCGAAGGTCGAAATGACGCCATCGACAGAAGCCGTTGCGATCGAACTGGACAGAACATCGGCCTCAAGCACAGTGATCTCAAGTGGCGCTAGGTGAGCGCGGTTGGCCTGCGCGCGTCGGCACATTTCAGGCGAGAAATCGAGGGCAAACAGCCGACCGTGTGCTTGAAGCGCTGTGCCGATCGGCGGCCAGCACTCACCCATCCCGGTCATCGGGTCGCATACGATCATGCCTGGTTGCAGTGGAACTTGCGCAACGCATTGACCACGCCAGCGCTTACAGAAGCCGAATGAGGAGACAAAGTTGGTGAAGCCATAGGTGCGCGACATTTCGTTGAACAGATCACGGACGAATGTGGGGTTATAGATATCGAGGTTGTTCATAGTGGTAGTGAACTGTTTGGTAGAATGTATACGTCATGGCAAGTATACCACGTTGATGCTGCACCCAACGGCTTGCCCATCAGCCGCCGCCCTGTGAGCGTGACATTGCTAGATCGGGAACGCATTTGTCAAAATCGCCAGCCTTCAAAACCGCCACAGCAGGGGCGGTCGGCTGGATGGGCATGTTGGGTGCAGGTGTGTCTCGCGCTTCTGGCTCAGGAACCGCGGACGAGGATCACCGTTGGATTACGCTTTACCTGCTGGTGGCACTCGAATTTCGCGCAAGATGGCGTCAACCTGTTCCTGGGATTGACCATGTTGCGCGAGTACCTGTGCAGTAAGCTCCCATACCCGATCCGCAAATCGTTGGGTCACATCGTGGCGAAGCCCTTGCCCAATATAGAGCTTCAGCACAGCGTCAACCGACATATCACGACTGGCCGCGACCTGTTCCAAGCGCCTCAAGTGTATCCGTCGGAATAGTGAGTGTCACGTTGGTCGTTGGCCGTGGCCGGAAGGTCAATTCGGTCGGAAACTCAGGCTGACTCATACTGTTTCCTTTCTGGGCGGGTTGCCGGTCGTGCCGAAATGATCCGTGTCCGCTCGCCACGCTCGACGTAGATCACGAGCAACAAGCGTTGCGTGACGGAATAGCCGAGGATGAATTCGCGCGGCTCGTCCGCATCCGCTGGTGTGGCGTCCCCATACTGATAGAACGGGTCGAAGAAGACTTCCGCGGCTTCTTCAAACGTGACCCCGTGTTTCTCCACGTTGCGTAGGGCTTTTTGCGCATCCCACTCGAACGCAACCCCCTGTAACCGATAGACCACATCCATGTATCACCACACTGGCTCGGCGCGGCTCGTGCTCATGATACCACGAAACAAGGTAGGAGAAGCGCGGGGCAAAAGCAAGGCAATGAAGCTGGCAAGAGCGCTGATGCCCGCACCCAACGGAACGCGCATCAGCCGTGCCGCCCAATTAAGTCGGGAATGTATTATAGCCGATGCTGCTGCCAAAATCGACGCGATCTTGTTGACGCGAAGCGGCGTCGGGCTGCATGCGCATGTTGGGTGCTCCATCGAGCTGCATCCTACGCGCGATCTTCGATCTTTCGTAGCTCGATAGCGAGATTGTCAAGATTTACCGCTGCAAGGTCAAAATTGTCACAACTGTTCTGGTAGATGATATAGTCGTCGGCAATCCAGTGTACCGTACAGTTGTGCGGATCGTATCCAATAATCCAATAATAGACACCACGCATCAGATAGCCCGGCTCATCAACTATTGCTTCAGCCAGTACATAACGCGCATACGGCTGGTGTTTGAGATGCTCGCAGAGCACCTGCTGGATCTGGTGATCAAAGGTCTCAAGAGTTGGAGTTGCGATTTGAGAATTCGAGGTGAAGAGCTGGCGTTCAAAATATGCTTGTGTCAACGCAAGTGCCGGCGGGTAGTGTTCAGCGGATATGAGCAAGGCATATAATGCCTGGCTGACAGGACGCAGAGAGGATAGAGCAGGCACATCAGCAGGTAATCGGCATAAGAGGTAATGGTCAGCCTGACTGAACGCGATAATGGTAAGGAAGGACGATAGATGATCGCCTGTCTCCGTCTGCTTCTTGTCGAGAAAGTAGTACATTAGCGTATCGTATTTTGGTCTCAGATTCCACAACGTTGAGTATACAACAGGTTTTGATGTGGAGCACCCAACGGGTGGGCGTTCAGCGGGCGGCGGCACGGTCATGTGTGGATCGCCCTCCCGGTGTTTCCGCATCCCGCTGTCAAAATCGGCCCGATTCCCGCCGCTCCGCTGGAACGCCATGTTGGGCGGGCACGCCCATGGATCGCCGGAATGGGCATGCGCCACCGGCGCTGCGGATGCGCCAGCCAACAGCGCTGGGCAACCGGCGCCGATCCAACCCACACCCAGCACCACGAGCGCTCGCATGGACCGGGTTGCGGCCGGCGCTGCTCCAACCCACGTCCAGCACCACGGGCGCTCGCATGCGTCCGTGTGCCACCAGCACCGATCCAACCCACGTCCAGCACGACGAGCACTCGCATGCGCCGGGTTGCGGCCGGCGCGGCCCAACCCACACCCAGCACCACGAGCGTTCGCACCACGCTCGATGCGACTGATCGCTTGGTACGGCCTGTATCGCCGCGCCAGCATCCACGAATCACGGGCGGGAGTGGAACCACGGGTCAGCACAGGTACCGCCCAACGGATTGCCCATCAGCGGCGCGCCGTCGAGATCGGTAAAGCTGTCGGCACGAGATCACGCTGTAAAATAGCACCGATCTCGGGGCGCGAAGCGCGTCCGCTGCATGGGCTTGTTGGGCCGCAACCTGATGCGGCTTTGTTGCATAATCTAAAAAGCCCCTGATGCAATGCAATACTGTGCTTATGTAGTTTGATGGTGTAGGCGTGTTTGCCTGCTTCGCTGAATTGCCCACACGATACCACAGAGTAAGCCGCCTGCCAATGCTCCAGCAATAGGGAATATTCTGAGTGGACGGTCGTATGCAGAATGGACCGAGTGCCAGTACCATACAGATTGATCAGAGCGCACTGCAAACAGGTAATCACCATATCCGTCAGCATAGATTACTCGCCCTGCCACACAATCACGTATCTCAGCAGGAGGCGTGGCAGTGAATGAGAATGCAGGTCCGGCTTGGGCACACGGCTTGATATGGGTAATCGCTGAACTTGCGTGTGGGAGCGGAGGCATAACGCGGAACCAACAAGGTGTTTTCCAAGCCGCACAGCCATAGATTGCGCCATCAGTCGTTTGACCATAAACGGTCATTTCATCAGTACGGATTAGCGCGGTGACCGGAACGGGAGCTGGCTCAACACGAGACCAATGAGTAAGATAGCCTTGGAAGTGTATCCAGGCAAATGCCTGGCCAAGTAGAAGACCGAACAGTATGATGATGAGAGTGCGACGCATAGAGATATTCCTGTTGCGGTTGACAGATAGGCAAGCGTGTCATCATAGGAGAGTAAGCCATTAATTCTGAGTAAACGCTTAAAGTTGCGGCCCAACGGGTTGCCCATCAGTCGCCGCGAGCGCGCCCCAAAAATACCGTCAAAATACGAATGATCTCGCGCGCGAAGCGGCTGGCTGCATGGGCATGTTAGCCGCCGATTTCTGGTTCATCTTCGATTGATGGTTCGATATCAACTTTGTTGTAGACATCTTCAAGTGTGAGCGTACAATCAATCGTCTTCAAATGAACTGTCATCGTGACCGCATCATATGACGTGAGAAGCCAATTCCCATCATTTAGATTGATATAGTGCTCAATGTGATATTCATCCTGTGATACAAGGATGTATTCTTGTAACGTCGCCACAGTGCGGTAATTCTGAAATTTCTTGCCGCGATCATAGCGTTCTGTTGATGGAGAGAGTATCTCGATAGCGATAAGCGGATTCAGCAATGTATCGTGTTTGGCATCATCAAACTGTGGCGTACCGCAGACAATGCTCACATCAGGATATGTATATAAACCTGTTTTCGGAATTTTTACGCGCATGTCACTCGGATAGACTTTGCAGGGGCGATTGCGCAATTGTACATTGAGACTAGTCAGAAGATTTGTCAGAATGAGATTATGTGCTTCGCTACTGCCGGCAAGGGCAAAAATCTCGCCCCGGTAATATTCATGCTTGTGCACCCCCGTGCGCTCAATTTCAAGTTGGGCCGCTTCACGCTACTGCCGGCCACTGCGACAGCATCTTGACAAGTGGTATAACTATTGTTATACTACGGCCATGAAAACAGCTATCTCCCTTCCCGATCCGCTCTTTCAAGGCAGCGGAACAATTCCTGCACGAGCAAGGCTTGTCTCGCAGTGAACTCTTTGCCCGCGCACTCCAAGCCTATCTCCAAGCCCATCGCTACCACGGCATTACTGATGCGCTCAACCAGATCTACGCCGAGGAATCCAGTGCGCTTGATCCGGCCGTCGCGGCTGCGCAAGCGCGTAGCCTCGCGAATGATGAGTGGTAATCCATGCAACGTGGTGAAATATGGTGGGCCGATTTACCTGAACCGACC
Organism: Candidatus Ribeiella danica; assembly: GCA_016717335.1. Classification (GTDB taxonomy): domain Bacteria; phylum Chloroflexota; class Chloroflexia; order Chloroflexales; family Roseiflexaceae; genus Ribeiella; species Ribeiella danica. Next base: position 5,504 of record JADKFS010000013.1, on the reverse strand, counting down.
GGAGCAACGCCGGGGTATCGACGCCCTGTGTTGCTCATACAAGCCGATGCGTTTCTTCAAAGCCGGATCGCTACCGTGATCGCCGTTATCATCACCAGTAATCTCCGCATCGCAACCGCACCAGGAAATGTCTTTCTCCGCGCCACCGAATCCGGTCTCGCAAAAGATTCGGTCATTAATGTCTCGCAAATCGTCACACTCGACAAACACTTGCTTGATGAGCAGATTGGACATGTCACTGCTACAACACTCGCAGATGTAGAAAACGGGATTCGCCTTGTCCTTGACCTTTGAATACTACCAGGACTGCTTTACGACGATTCGCGGCCCAACACGCGCATGCAGCACGACCGCTTCGCGCGCGAGATCGTTGGCATTTTAGCGCTTTCGTATGCGGCGCGCTCGCGGCGGCTGATGCGCAATCCGATATGCCTCAACGGTGTAGGAGTGTTTCGGTTGTGCAGTCATACCATCCACCTCTTGGCTAAGCGACCGCTATCAGAGATTCGTGCGAATCACATGATAGCAGAGAGGGGAGATCGTGGCAAACTTCAGAAGAACACTTGTGCGCCAGGAAGGATAAACCACGTAAGGCGGCTAACGGCCGGGCGCTCAGCCGCGCCGCCTCGATAGATCGCAACGATATTCGGGCGCATTTAGCTACCAAAATCGCCGCGGCATCCTCGCCGCGAGCGGCGTCGGCTGCAGCGCCTTGTTGGGTGGCGTCAGGCTGGTTCTGGCCTGCTTGGAACATATCCAGCTTGTGCTCGCCGTTCCACATCAAGCGAGCGTCACGCCGCATCAGTCGTGCACTTCGGCGTTGACCCACAGCAGCCGTTGTCGGATTTCCCCAACATGATACGCACAGTGTGCTAACAACAGCATCGCCGCGCCAAGCGCTTCATCTGGCCAGCTTTCGCGTGCCTGTAAGCGTGCCATCAGGCTCGTGTAGCTCGTCTGCAATGCGTGCTGCAGTGCCTTCCAGTGCGCCTCGTCCACCACTCGGGTCGTCCAACTGCGCGCCCAGTCGGGAGCTGGTGCCTCACCGCGTTCATATGCTGCGAAAAACTCAAGAAGAAAGTGGATATGACCACAGTGGGCTGCAATGGTCGCCTCGTCGGCTGTTCGTGCCGCAGACGCGACCGCGGCGCTGAGTGTGGTGATGGTGCCGAGTAAGCCGGATTGGCCAGTATCCAAGAAGTAGCCATCAGAGCGTTCGCTGACACCAAACGTTTCAGCAAACAAGACAAAGAACGGTTGGGTAAAGGCAGTGGTTGCAACCATGGCGCACTCCTGTCGATATGAACAGATGTGCGATGAGTGTAGCGCAGATCGTCGTCATGGGCAAATCCGAGCCAAACGTCAACAGAGAGCAATTGAAATTGAGTGGATGAGCAAAGCCACCCAACGGTTTGCGCATCAGCCGCCGCCAAGGCGCGCCGCATCAGAACGCGCTAAAATAGCGACGATCTTGCGCGCCGAAGGCGGTCGGACTGACCATCATGCGCGGGTTGGGCGACCGAATCGTTCGCGAGTGGTTATTCGGCAAATAACTCGGCAAGGACTGCCAACACATGCTTTTGGGTGGTTGTATTGATACGTCCAAGACGTTTAATCAGTCGTGATTTATCGATAGTTCGTAGTTGATCGAGCACAATATGGGCATCTTTGCCCTCAAATCGACAACTGACCCGTGTCGGATAGTCGCGCGCTTTGGTCGTCATTGGCGCGAGAATGACCGTCTGGATGTAGGCGTTCATTTCGTTTGGTGAGATTACCAAGCACGGCCGGGTCTTTTGGATTTCGGCGCCAATGGTGGGATCAAGGTTGACAAGATAGACATCAAAACGCTTGACTACCATTCCCACTCACGCTCCTCCCATTCGGTGGCGGGGGGTGAGGATCAAGTAGGACATCATCGTTTTTGTCAGCCATACGCTCAAACTGTGCAGCCCACGTGGCTCGTGGCGCAGCGGTAGCACGCACGATGAGTTGATCGTCTTGGATCTCAAGTTCGACATCACTGGTGAAGCGCAGTTGCTCAAGCAGTAACTTGGGGATGCGCACGCCATGTGAGTTACCGATTTTGATGATACGGCTTTTGACGACTGGCCATCGGATGGACCTCTCTCGTATAATCACGTAGTTACATTGTAATCACGAGAGGAAAACATGTCAAGTGGGAAAGCGGAAGGTTGCCCAACGGATTGGCGTTCAGCGGGCGGCGGATACTGCCTGCCTCGGTCACCCTGTGCCTGTTGATGTTTCCTGCTGCCAAAATCGGCCCGATTCCGGCCGCTCCGCTGGAACGCCATGTTGGACGGCAACTTGTTCCTGGGATTCAGGCGAGGTTAGTAATAGAGATTATTACGATTTATTTACAGAGAGATGGCCACGGACACAGGCGAAGCCGAAAGTTGTGTAACCCACAGCAAATTGCCATGACCATATCCCGTGCGGTGTCTTTCCAGAGACGGATCGTGTCTTTCACGATCCGACAGCGCTTGATGCTACAGATGATGTGCTCAATGAACACCCGACGCCGGGCAATTGCGCAGTTTTCGGCTTTTTGTGTATCGGTCAGCTCTTTCCCGCGCGGTTTCTTGTGCGGTTGTATGATCACGACCCCTGCGAGCGTAAAACCGACAAAACCGAGATCTTGCAGTAATTCGCTGCCTTCGGGTAACGGATAGGGCGTTTGGTCGGCGATTGGTTTTCGTGGCGACTCCTTCGTAGGTGTCGCTGAGAAACGGGATCGTACCAGTCGCTGCCCCGAGCAGCACGTTTTTCACCGTATGGCGCTTTTTCTTGCCGCTATACCACGCGCTTTGTTCATTCGGGTCTTTGGGGCGGGTGATCGGTCGTTCGGTGCCATCGTGAAAAAAGGGGAGCCGGTTGGTGCTGCCTCAACTGCCTGTGGCGCTGTGGCCTCCAGATCGGCGAGGCGTTGTTGCAGCGCCACAAGGTGGCGTGCCGGCAGATCCCCGAGATCGCTCAGGGTTTGGTGGAGCACCGGCAAAAGCAATGAATCCACTTGTTGGCGTTCGACTGCGACATCTCGAACATGGCGCCGTGAGCGACCTGGAGCGCCGCCACCTTGAGATAGCTCAAAATAGAGATTATCACGATTTATTTACAGAGAGATGGCCACGAACACAGGCGAAGCCGAAAGTTGTGTAACCCACAGCAAACTGCCATGACCATATCCCGTGCGGTGTCTTTCCAGAGACGGATCGTGTCTTTCACGATCCGACAGCGCTGATGCTACAGATGATGTGCTCAATGAACACCCGACGCTGGGCAATTGCGCCGTTTTCGGCTTTTTGTGTATCGGTCAGCTCCTTCCCGCGCGGTTTCTTGTGCGGTTGTATGATCACGACCCCTGCGAGCGTAAAACCGACAAAACCGAGATCTTGCAGTAATTCGCTGCCCTCCGGTAACGGATAGGGCGTTTGGTCGGCGATTGGTTTGTCGTGGCGACTCCCTTCGTAGGTGTCGCTGAGAAACGGGATCGTACCAGTCGCTGCCCCGAGCAGCACGTTTTTCACCGTATGGCGCTTTTTCTGCCGCTATAACACGCGCTTTGTTCATTCGGGTCTTTGGGGCGGGTGATCGGTCGTTCTGTGCCATCGTGAAAAAGGGCCGGTTGGTGCTGCCGCAGCTACCTGTGGCGCTGTGGCCTCCAGATCGGCGAGGCGTTGTTGTAGCGCCACAAGGTGGCGTGCCGGCAGATCCCCGATATCGCTCAGGGTTTGGTGGAGCACCGGCAAAAGCACATGAATCCACTTGTTGGCGTTCGACTGCGACATCTCGAACATGGCGCCGTGCGCAACCTGGAGCGCCGCCACCTTGAGATAGCTCAAAATGAACAAGAGACGATCTTCCGGTGTTGGCAGCGGGCGTGGTGTTACTGGCTGTAACGGCGACCGGTGCGCGGCTTGCCCTCCATTGTCAATCTTGCATGGCGCGCACAAACGCAGCTTCAAAGGACGGGACAAACTGCTCGAACTCGTCCACAGTCAAGCTGGTCAAGTCCAAGATTCGGTAGGCTTTCGTCTTGATATCCTGATATCGCACCATATGGTTCGCCTCCTTGCATACAGAGGCAGTAGTATATCATAAATCGTGATAATCTCTATTATAGCCGATTCTATCGCGTAAAAACGCCACGATCTTGCTCGACGCGCAGCGGCGTCAGCTGGAATGGCGTGTTGGGCGGGGTGTTCGGAGCAGTAAAGGCTTCTAGCTGAAAGGTTTACCACAATTTGGACACGTATCCGAAGTAATCATACCAAACTTGCTATTGCAATTACGGCAGAATACGTTCATTGCAGTAGTTCGGCCATTCTGATCAGGTTCCATATCTACTCCACACGACAGGCAACGAGGTTTCTGCTGGATGGGTATACCAGCAACCACGGAGATGCCAACATTTACTGTTGAATTACACTGCGGGCACTTGTAAGCATAAAATACCTGAGCGCTCATTTGTCTTCCTTTCCTCGAAAACCAATACGGGTACCAGTTATGTTCCCTTCGCCTTCTGCTACAACTCTTGTACCTGGCCGAATAAAAACGGGGCCTTGCGCATCTAATCCAACAATATCTCCTTTCCCTTTAGCGTAGTGTTCACCATCAACGGTCGAGATTAGAGATGTGACCGACTTGTTTAAGTTACTCCTCACCCAAGCTTCATGATCGATCTTCCAGTTTTTCAAGAGTTGTGCTGGAAAATCTATACCACCATTTTTGTCAATCATGTTTGCACAAAAGGCACACAAGAAAATTGCATTCTCAATAGCTCCTCTTTGCTCAGATGTAATCGACGAGTCGTATCTTGGCCCATTAGATGCTGCCGCAGTGATATGAGCCGCTACTCCTACATAGATCACTTTTTCGGAATCTTCTTGTGAAGGACTTAATGTAAGAGATCGACAATCAGGATTCGAGCAAATGTAAGATGCTCGCTTGCACAGTAATTCTATTGTAGCAGGAGCGAAATCGTCTCGTTTTTTCTTGTCTAAGCTCATTGACTTTCTCCTAGCACGATCTTTTTTGGCGCATTGATTTCTACCGAATAGTTTACTGCAACCATGCAAAAATTGCAATCGACTTGCCTCGGTTGTTGATCATCGAATGAGCATATTCCTCGATTAGGATTCACTGTTTATGTCAGCTTGGCAACAAGCTCCGCCCAACGGTTTGCGCATCAGCCGCCGCGAGCGCGCTGCATACGAAAGCGCTAAAATACCAACGATCTTGCGCGCGAAGCGGTCGTGCTGCATGCGCGTGTTCGGCGGCAGCCGAGATGGGTATCCAATGTATGACGAAGCACTAGAATGTCGATAAGCATCATCAACCACGCCTCGGCACACGCGGCCACTACGTGAGCCTGACGTACGTCGTGGTGCGCTTCTGTTCAGGAACTCTGGCGTCTCGTCGCTCTCTTGATAGCCAGTTCATACGCCTCGCTCAGTAATGGCTGGAGTGTTTGAAAGGTGGTC
>JADKFS010000012.1 GCA_016717335.1 Candidatus Ribeiella danica | reverse complement strand
TCTTCAGATCGCCGGCCCTCTGCCGCAGAGGGTGGGCCGCGAGCCGCCGCGGTGTGATCGGCGGCCCGCCGCCTGGTCGGGTGTTGCTGCGTGCCATCGCTCGCTCACTCGCTCTCGCGGACGCGCACGTCCACGCGGAGCGCGCCGAGCGTGTCGAAGGCGAAGTTGATAATGCGTTCGATCAGGCTACTCTGCTCGTCCAGCAGCGCCGCAGGTACCTCGGCGCGATAGCTTGGCTGCGCGGGCTGTGGGTGCCGTAGCCTCCGTGGCTCCTTTAGTAAGGAGCCGTCGCGGTCTTGGATGATCAAGGCTGTGCTCCTTCAAATCGGTTCAGAACGGCATCCGGTCCTTGAATCCCACGGCGGCGGATCAGCGCGCGCAAAAAGACCGTGGGTTGAGTGTGCTCATACCCCCACGGCCTCTGTAACAAACAGAAAGGCCGTGAGCGTCGCCACTTGCGCCCACGGCCCGTCAGCTCAATCGTGTCAGCTGCGTGTCAGCTGGAGAGCCTCCGGAAAATGGGCACAATATGGCCGCGAGCGCTAGCGCCGTCGGGACCCACCTTGAGGGCCCGGGCGCCAAAGCTCTCGATTGTGAAGAGCTTTGTGGTCGCGATTGCCATACTACTTGCCACCTTTCCTACTACTCAGGAGTTGCACGGAGTTCGGTCACTGTGCTTCTTCTATATGCTCCGCCAGGATAGCACGACCCCGGCACACTTGTCAAGCGGGCGTTACTCAGACTTTTGGCGGATTTATCGAAGCGTTCGCCGCTGTTCTTCGTCGATTGCGAGCGTCCAGAGGCTCGCCACTGTTCGCCACCGTTCGCACACGTTAGGCTACACGTTGGCCAAACCGCCGATCGAGGGTGTGCATAATAACGATTTGGCGCTGCAGGGAGCTGACTGTTGACGACCTGGTTGCACGTATGGTAGGAGCAAGAATATGCGTGCGCCTTTCTGGACGTGTCGCAGCAAGGCACATCGAACGGTCCCCGCTCGGCACACCTACCCGGCGATCGTGGAGCTGGTCGCCAAGCGGAAAGCGCGCCTCAGAGCGCCGACCGTCGCGCTCATAGGGGAATGGCAGCCGGCGCCATGGGGCAAGAGGGAGTAAGGGTTCATAAATGTATTATTTCAGCCACCTTGCGAGTGTCATGCTGAGCCGCAGCGAAGCATCTCTTGAACGTCCAGTAAAGAGAGATCCTTCGCTGCGGCTGCCGCCTCCGCTCAGGATGACACAGACGCTGGGTGAAATTATTCTTTAATGAACCCTTAGGCATGTTTCAATTCTAGGGATTTCGCCTTGCCATTGTACGGGCGCGATATATCGCGCCCGTACGCCTGTGGGCAATGAACGGTCAAGCTCGATTGAACCATGCCTTAAGTACCTCTAGGGCAATGTGATGTACCGCGTCTCGCTGTCCGAGAACGATATGAGCGGGGCGACAATCGCTACGAGCTTTTGCTCACCTTCAGCAACACTCAAGACGATCCATCCTTCGACCTCACCACCGGGGAATGCGATCGCATCTAGGTTTGGCTCGGGCGCGACCGCAAGAGGTAGATCATAGACGACATTTTTCTCACCGGTGAGCTTGAATAGCGTCTTGTCGATCCCGAGTGTTGAATCTGGCGTCTGTGTGTCCAGTGCACGAACGCGGGCCTTGATAAGGATATACTCTTGACCCGCCGGTGCGGGAGAATTGAACTGGTTGGCTTCTTTGATCTTGGCCGCCGCATCAGCACCGCGCACGACTTCCAGAATAGTAGCCTGATAGGAGTCTGTCGTTACGGCGTCGCCTACTTTTGCGGGCGCATCTTTGGATACACCCGCGTCTGTCGCACTAGGCAAGTCCGCCGGGGGTGTGACTGTTGCGCCCTCATCGATCGCAACAAACCGATAGGCCCCCTCATCAAAGGACAATGTCTCGCCAATACGAAGCATCAGGTTCTTCTCGTCTAAGGGCACCTCGAAGACGATCTGACCTTCAGCTTCACCTTTGGGTAGTAACTGGCCTTCCAACTGCTTCAGCGGTACAATGGCTGTTCGCCCATAAAGCAGGTTTCGCTCACCTGTTACGCGGATGTCTACGCCAAATGATGGATCTTGTGGTTTTTGCTCCGTGCCGATATTCACGACTTTTATATCAGCAAGTAGGTATTCGCTCCCCTCTGTCGGTTTCTTGTTAAACTTATTGGCTTTCACTATAGCAGCCAACGCTTCCTTGCCGCGCGTTACCTTAGTGACTGTGATCGACCAAGTCGTTGTGCGTACCTCCGTTCCTGCCGACAAAGGCAAGCTTCGACTCTTACCTGGTTCAACAGCTATAGTGGTTGGCGCTTCCGTGGGCGGTGGGGCAGTGGTTGGCTGGGGGGCTTCTGTTATGGTACTGGCGGCGTTCGGTGCGGCAACAGTGGTAGGTTGACTTTCTTGTTCACTTTTAGAGGGAGGTGAACCCCCGCAGGCGACAAGAGCGAACACGACCAACACGGCAATGATGGGGCGGCGCATGGTAGCCTCCTTAAACTAGATGAAATGTGGTAATGGGGAGTAAGCTCTGAGAATCCATGATATGGAGAGATGAGCGCATTTCAAGTTAAGAAAAGCTCACATAGGCTAAGGTATCGCAACAATGAAGCGATAAGATAGCATTTGTGCGAATAGAAAGCGCCCCTGGCTCATCACCGAGGGCGCTGCCTTTGTCACGAAATTCGCAGGAAGCCCTACGCCACATTTCGTAATTCTTCGAGGGTAACGATAGCGCTCGGCTGGCACGCTCGCACGTCCGTTTGCGCTGGTGTCAGTAGTGTTGGCGGCAGCCATTGCCGCAGAAGCGTTTTCACTGCCCTTTGGCCGGCTAGGCGATCGGCGCCTCGCAACTACGACAGAAGTATTGCGGGTATGCTTTTTGCAGCATGGCGGTTGTTCTTTGTTTCAGGTGAGGGTAACGATCCGAGCATGACCGAACGTGAGACGCGCTCCACGCAGATTCGCTCTCTTCGTGAAGTCACGGGCTTGACGTTTGTGACCATCGGTGAGCGCCTCGGGATTTCGAGTCAGGCGGTGTGGCAAGCGTATCAGCGCGCCATTCAGCCTAAGCAGTCGCGTAAGCACCACGCAAGCCGCTCAAGTACCCGAGATAAGGGCGCCGCCCAGCCCCTGCCGAGCGGCGCCCTGCCGTGCTATTCACCCCCGTCGATTGCGCAGGATTGCGGTGCTACCTCAGCTACCGGTCGTCAGTACTGTAGCGAAACCTTCACGTACGGATAGATGCTTCGCCTATACTACCCATGACGCAGCGTGTTATAATGACGGCATAGCGCAGTGCATTATACGCTGTTTGACAGTGCCGTCTGGATAATGGATAGAGGAGGTCTACTATGATCGACGAGATGAAGACCAACAGCAAAAAGGTCAAGGACGCCGTGGTCGAAGAGGTGAAGGCCACCAGCGAAGAGGTCAAGGATGTCGCCGAGAAGGCTAGCGCACCCTGGTTCGAGGGGCTGCGGAAGCTGCCGTTGGCGAGCCTCGGCCTGGCCGCGACGCTCGGCGACGACACGAAGACGTTCTTCGTGGACCAGCTTGTCATGAACAAGCTCGTCGCGCGCGGCGAGTCGCTCCAGAAGGATGTCGAGCAGTGGATGAAGGATGTGCAGGCGCGCTTCCACTAGGGTCGGCCGCCGGCCCGGGGGGCTGGTGAGCGCGTCACGCCGGGCCTAGCGGAGCGCCTGAGTCCCCGCCGCGCCAATCCGCGATTGTTTGGCGAACCGTTCATCCGCACTGAGGGCAAAAACAGAGCAATGCCACCGGCACACGCCGGTGGCATTGTTGTAGCTGCCGGCATGCGGCAGTGGGCAATTCCAGCGTTCAAACGTTCAAACGTTCAGCCCGGGGGCGCACCCAGCCCCCCCCCCCCCCCCCCCCCCCCCCCCCCCCCCCCCTCTGCCCCGGCCGGCGCGGCCGGCCCTCCCCCCCCCCAACCCTCCCCCCCCCCCCCCCGGCGCGGGGGGGGGCCTTCCCGCCTCCCCCCCTTCCACCCTTCCACCCTTTACCCCGCCAGTGGGCAGTGGGCAATTCCAGCGTTCAAACGTTCAAACGTTTATAGGCTACACGTTGGCTACACCTCCGGCGCCGACCGTCGCGCCATGAGGTGAGCGACGGCCGGCGCCCCGATCAATCGGTGGGGGTTAAGCGCCCGTTTTGTCTATGAGAACAGCTACGGCGCCTCGCACCCAATTCCGTCGTGGTCGCTATCGAAGTGATGTCTATCAGGCGGCAACACCGTAAAGTTGCGGTACGTAATGTCTGGGCAATTCAGATCAGGTGGTGGTGGAGGAATACAGACGGTTGGATACTCCACCGCGCATTGATTTGGATTGCGCGTCGGCGTCGCAGTAGCGGCCTTGGTTGGAGTCGCGGTCCGCGTTGGCGTCCGTGACGGCGTGCTTGTCGTGGTTGGAGTGGTCGTTCGTGTTGGTGTTGCAGTGGCCGTAGGGGTTCGCGTCGGCGTGTGGGTTGGCGTTGCCGTCGGTGTCGACGTGCTGGTCGACGCGCCGACTGCGGTTGGCGTTGCTGAGGTAGTGGCAGTCGGAGTGAGCAGCGGCCCGCCGCCCGGCGTCCTGGTTGGCGTGGCCGTGGCGCCGTTGCCGCCCTGCATAATCAATGGCACATAGACACAATCGCTGGCGGCGCAGGCTGCGGTCGGGCCCGCTTGACTGATACCCGCGGCAGTGATGAGCGCAAGCGCCGCGGCAGCGAGCAGGACATACAGTGACTTAGGCATGACGGGGCCTTTCATCTCGGTTGATAGACAATCTCCCTGTCTAGGCTGACTAAAATGCATTAATGGGGAATAGGCTCTGCGTTTCCATGATATGGAGAGATGAGCGCATTTCCAGTTAAGAAAGGCTCACATGGGCTAAGGTATCGCAACAATGAAGGAGTAAGGTGACAGTTGTGCGAATAGAAAGCGCCCCCGACGATAAGCCGGGGGCGCTGCCTTTTGCGTCGGCGGCGGGCGTCGCCGCGGAAGCGTGTCTTCCGCTCTTTGGCCGGCCGGGAGATCGGCGCCCCGCAACCGAGGTATGAAGAGGATCGCGGCATGCTTTTTGCAGCATGGCGGTTGCTCTTTGTTGCAGGTGAGGTGTCGATCTACAATGACCGAACGTGAGACTCGCAACACGCATATTCGCTATCTGCGTGAAGTCGAGGGCTTAACCTTTGCGGCTATCGGCGAGCGCCTCGGGATCTCGAGTCAGGCGGCGTGACAAGCGTATCAGCGCGTCATTCAGCCTAAGCAGTCGCGTAAGCAACCACGCAAGCCGCTCAAGTACCAGGAGTAGCTGGCGCTCTTCGCTGTCGGGCATCTAACGCCTGACTATACGGGCGTGTGGCCAGTGCTAAGCGCCCGCAGGGCGATGCCGCACATGAACAGGCAGACCAGCACGTAGATCAGCTGCTCGGGGCGCCCGTCGCGGCCGCGGGTGTACGAGAAGGTGCCGGGCAGCGTGATCACCGCGACGATGCCGTAGAGGATGTGGATGCCGCCGCGGTACGGCCGGTCGCCGCCGATGTACAGGATGATCCCGATCAAGGCCTGGGCGAGCATGAGCAGCTCGCCGATCGCCAGCGCGCCGCGATAGCCGCCGGACAGGCCATCGCCGCGCACGTAGTTGAAGAAGCCCCAGAGCGAGAGCGCGCCGAAGAACAGCATGATCGTCACCAGCAGGCGCGAGTGCAGCAGGACTAAGGTTGCCATAGGTCCTCGTTTTGCATGAGCGTATTCGGCCCATTGTAGCATATGTTGCGGCTAGCGAGCTTGCCCAAACTCTGGTAGCATGTGCGCTCTAGCTCGGTCGGGGCTGCGCGCCCCCCGTGCCCCCAGCTTGTGGCACTCCGCCGCTCGCGGGGGGCCGCCGCCCCCGCCGCCCCCCGGCCGGGGCTTCGCCCGTGGACCCCAAAAAAGATGCCGCCTCACTCGCAATGCTTGGCGCGCATGCCCGGCTGAATCCAGGCGCGGCGGGTTGCAACTTACCTCGCAGGAGTGCAGATGGGCATATGCTGCTGGCATTGAAATTGAGGCAGCCTGATTTGCCGGAGGGGGACCGGGGGAACCGGCGCGGGTTCCCCCGGGCGGGGGGCCGGGGGCGCAGCGCCCCGGAGAAAGGTGACAAGGTGACAAGGTGGCAAGGTGACAAGGTGACAAGGTGACAAAGTGACAAGGTGACAGGTCACGCTCTCGGCACGGGCATAGAAAAGGAGCACACGATGGAGTTCATGAAGCTGTTCGCTCACGGCGACATCTACCTGATGCCCGACGACACCCGCGTGCGCGCGCTGCTCTACAATATGGAGGGCCTGCTGCTGGAGTGGATCTTCGAGGACCTTGCGGGGGTGCGCCAGGCCGGCGTGATGCCGAACGGCGCGGTCGTCGGCTACACGGTGGTGGGGCGCGACCAGTTTGGCCTGACCTACGATCTGCGGCCGACCGAGCTGACCGCTGAGGATTTTCGCCATGCCGACGACTCTCTCGCTGGGTAGCGCCGACACGCCGGGCGCGCTGGCGCGCCTGCGGGCGCTCGTATCCGGGCAGGGCGGGCAGGCGACTCGCGCGCTCGATCTGCACCTGGCGCGGCCGCGCTATCGCCCGGCGCTCACGCGCGTGGCCGCGCTGGCCGGGGCGGTCGCCGGCTACGCCCTGCTGGCCCACCGGCGGCTGCGGCTCGGCGCGGCGACGATCGATGCCGGCCTGGTCGAGCGGGTCTGGCTCCAGCCGGGCCTGCCGGGCGAGGCGCGCGAGGCGCTGCTTGGCGACGCCGTGGGCGCGCTGGCCGAGGAGGGCCTGCCGCTGGCGCTCCTGCACGGCGCCCCGGCCGACGAGGCGCGGCTTGGCTTCGCCGAGCACCGCTACCGCGCGTCGGTCGAGCTGAGCGCCGATGTCGCTAGAACTCCCGACTCGCTGCGAGCGGCTGAGATAGGCGACCTGGACGACCTGGCCGCGCTGTACGAGGCGAGCTACCGCGATGCGCCGCTGTCCGACCTGCGCGCCGCGCCCGACTGGCGCGCCTGGCTGGGCGAGCGCCGGCCGCTGGCGCTGGAGGACGCGCGCGGCCGGCTGGTCGCGTACGCGCTCCCGGCAGAGCCGGACGGCGCCGCCGGCGCCCTCACCGTCGTCGAGGCCGGCGTGGCCGACGCCGGCGTGGCGCGGACGCTGTGCGAGGCGCTGCTGGCGCGCGCCGGCGCCTCGGGCTATGGCACGCTGCGGCTCGCGCTGTCGCCGTGGCACCCGCTCGCGCAGGCGGCGCTGCAGCTCGGCGGCGTGGCCCGGATCGAGCGCCCGCCGCAGGAGGCCGCGGCCGCGCTGGCCGGCGTCGTCGACCTGCCGCTGCTGCTGGGCGCGCTGCTGCCTGAGCTGGAGCGGCGGCTGGCCCGCTCGCGCTATGCCGGCTGGAGCGGCGGGCTGCGGATCGAGCTCGCGACCGAGCGGGCCGTGCTGGCGCTCGCGGGCGGCCACGCGACCGTGATCGACGGCAGCCGCCCGGCCGACCTGCGGCTGCGCCGGGTCGAGCTGGCGGCGCTGGCCCAGCTCTGCCTGGGCTACCGGGCCGCGGCCGACCTGCGCGCGACCGGCGGGCTCGACTGCGACGACTCCGCGCTCGGCCTGCTCGACGCGCTGTTCCCGGCCTCAATCCTGTTTGGCTAGCTGTGTCGGGGGCTGCGCGCCCCCACACCCCCGCGGGCTGCGCGCCCACACCGCTTTCGGGGGCTGCGCGCCCCCACACCCCCGCGGGCTGCGCGCCCACACCGCTTTCGGGGGGCTGCGCCCCCCCGCACCCCCGCGGGCTGCGCGCCCACACCGCTTTCGGGGGGCTGCGCGCCCCCCGCACCCCCGCGGGCTGCGCGCCCACACCGCTTTCGGGGGCTGCGCGCCCCCCGCACCCCCCGCGGGCTGCGCGCCCACACCGCTTTCGGGGGCTGCGCGCCCCCCGCACCCCCGCGGGCGGGGGTGGGCCGCCACCCCCGCCGCCCCCCGGCCGGGGCTGCGCCCCTGGACCCCAAAAGAATCCCGCCTCAGTTTCAGCGCTTGATGCACATGCCCGGCGGAATCACGGCGCGGCGGGTGGCAACTGGCCTCGCAGGGATGGTGCTGGGCATGCGCTACCACTATCGGATATGCCACAGGCATTCTTTGCCGGAGGGGGCCGGGGAACCGGGCGGCGGGTTCCCCGGGCGGGGGCTGGGGCGCCGCGCCCCGGCGGTGGCGCCGGCGAAGGCGCCGCGCCGCGGCCCGGGCGGCGGCGCGCGCCCAGGCCCGGCAAGGGCGGGGGGCGCAGCGCCCCGGAGAAAAGGAAGGTCCGCCCGGGCACAGAGCAGCAGGCGGGGGCCGGGGGCGCAGCGCCCCGGAGAAAGGAATCGCCCTCGGCAAAAGAAGTAGGCGGGGGCCGGGGGCGCAGCGCCCCGGAGAAAGAATCGCCCTGGGCACGAGCAGCAGGCAGGGGGCCGGGGGCGCAGCGCCCCGGCAGAATGCACGCGCAGCGGACATAATTGACCACCGCCCTGAACGGTACTATACTGATCGGGCGCGCGGCCTCGGGCGCTGACAGCCAGGAAGATCAGGAAGAACCATGCCGCTCATCCAAGCAGAGAATCTTACGAAGGTCTATGGCGCGGGCGAGACCGCGCTGACCGCGCTCGACCACGCCAACCTCAGCGTGGAGGCCGGCGAGTTTGTGGCGGTGATGGGCCCGAGCGGCTGCGGGAAGTCGACGCTGCTGTACCTGCTCGGCGGGCTCGACCGGCCGACCGCCGGGCGCGCGCTCGTCGACGGGCAGTCGCTCGGCGATCTGTCCGACGATAAGCTCACCCGGCTGCGGCGCCAGAAGATCGGCTTCATCTTTCAGTTCTACAACCTGATCCCGATGCTCGACGCGACCGAGAACGCGGCCCTGCCGATCACGCTTGAGGGCGTCAGGCCGGCCGAGGCGAAGGCCAAGGCCACCGAGTGGCTGCAGAAGGTCGGCCTGGGCCAGCGGCTGCACAGCCGCCCCGACCAGATGTCGGGCGGGCAGCAGCAGCGCGTCGCGGTCGCGCGCGCGCTGGTGGCCGAGCCCAAGCTGGTGCTGGCCGACGAGCCGACCGGCAACCTCGACACGCGCTCCTCCGACGAGATCGCGGCGCTGCTGCGCCAGGTGGCGAACGAGTGGGGCCGCGCGGTGGTGATGGTCACGCACGACTCGCATATCGCGTCGTACGCCGATCGGATCGTGTTTCTGCGAGACGGCCTGATCGTCGACCAGATGCAGCTCGATCAGCACGACGGCGCCAACGCCGACCTTGTCGCCGGCAAGATCCGCTTGATGGTGTAAGGGTGCCGTCGCACCAGGAATGCCCCCATGTTTAACCTTCAGGTAACCCTGGCCGCCCGCTATCTGCGCGGGCGCAAGCTCAGGACCGCGCTCACGACGCTGGCGATTGTGTTCGGCACGCTGGTGATCTTCGGCATGAACATGATCCTGCCGACGCTGCTGGCCTCCTTTCAGTCGAATATGCTCGCGGCCTCGGGCCAGGTGGACGTGACGATCACCCACAAGGCCGGCGAGGCGTTCCCGCGCAGCGCGCTGAGCAAGGTGCGCTCGGTCCCCGGCGTGCGCGTGATCGCCGGCTCGATCAGCCGCACGGTCAACATCCCGACCGACTACTACGGCCGCGCCCAGGTCGGCGCCCTGACGCTGACGGGCATCGACACCACGGCCGCGCCGACGCTGCACAGCTACCGTATCAAAACGGGGCGCTTCCTGCGGCTCGGCGACGAGGCGGCGGCCGTGATCACCGCGAACCTCGCCGATAACCTGGGGCTTAAGCTCGGCGACAAGCTGCACCTGCCCACCGCCGACGGCGACGTGGCGCTGAAGATCGTGGGGCTGCTGCCGGCCCGCGCGCTGCCGGGCAACGAGGAGGTGCTGGTCACGCTGCTCGAGGCCCAGAAGCTGCTCGACCTGTCCAATCGCATCAATACGATCGAGGCGAATTTCGATACGACCGACCAGATCCGGCGCGACGCGATCACCAGGTCGATCCAGGCCACGCTGGGCAACGAGTACACCATCGGCGGGATGGCGAGCGGCACCGATGTGCTCGGCAGCATCCAGACAAGCCAGGTCGCGTTCAATATGCTCGGCTTCCTCGCGCTGATCATGGGCGGCTTCATCATCTTCAACACGTTCCGGACGATCGTCGCCGAGCGGCGCCACGATATCGGGATGCTGCGCGCGATTGGGGCGAGCCGCAAGACGATCCTCGGCCTGATCTTGATCGAGGGGCTGCTGCAGGGCACGATCGGCACGGCGATCGGCATGGGCATCGGCTACCTGATGGGAGCGGGCATCCTGGTGCTGATGGGGCCGACGATGAGCCAGTTTCTGCACCTGGAGATCGGCGCGCCGGTGGTCGAGCCCTCGCTGATTGTGATGACGATCGCGCTGGGCGTGGGCGTGACGCTGCTGGCCGGGCTGCTGCCCGCGCTGAGCGCGAGCCGTGTGACGCCGCTGGAGGCGCTGCGCCCGTCGGTGGTGGAGGTGTCGTACCGCGGCTTCGGCCGGCGGACGCTGATCGGCGTCGCCCTGCTCGGCCTGGCGCTCGCGGGCCTGGTCTCGGGCAATATGCGGCTGGTGGCGCTGGGCGGGCTGCTGTTCCTGGTCGGCATGGTGCTGCTCGCGCCCGCGCTGGTGCGGCCGATCGCGTTGGTGTTCAGCGACCTGATCGCGCTGGCGATCGCGCGCGAGGGCACCGGCGCGATCGCGCAGATCAATGTCGCGCGCCAGCCCGCGCGGGCGGCCATCACCGCCAGCGCGACGATGATCGGGCTGGCGATCATCGTCGCCATGGGCGGGCTGATCTGGAGCGTGACCGGCGGGTTCCTGGGCATCCTGCAGAAGAGCCTGGGCAGCGACTACCTGCTGATGCCGCCGGCGGTCGGCGTGTGGGGCAGCAACGTCGGCGCGAAGCAGGACCTGGCCGCCCGGCTGCGGACCGTGCCGGGCGTGGGCGTCGTCAGCACGATGCGCTACGCGGCCGCGACCGCCAATGGTAAGAGCGTCTCGCTGCTCGGCATCGATCCCGAGTCGTACCCGAAGATCGCCAGCCTGACCTTCCAGCAGGGCGACTCGAAGACAGCCTTCGGCGCCCTGGGCAGCGAGCGCGGGCTGATCGCCAACGGCGTCTTCGCGGTGCAGGCCGGGCTGTCGGTCGGCGACGTGGTGCGGCTCTCGACGCCGACCGGCCAGCAGCCCTACCGGATCATCGCGATCGCCGGCGACTATCTCAACGCCAAGATCCAGACAGCCTATATCTCGCAGGCGAATCTCCAGAAGGATTTCCGCAAGAGCGAGGATATCTTCATCCAGCTGAACCTGGACCCCGGCGCCGACGCCGCGGCCGTGGAGCCGCGGCTGCGCGCGATCGCGGCCGACTACCCGCAGTTCAAGCTGGTCTCGGGCAAGAGCTACTTTGAGGAGACCCGGCAGCTGTTCGACGCGCTATTTGCCGTCATGTACGTGATGCTCGGCGTGCTGGCGATGCCGTCGCTGATCGCGCTGCTGAACACGCTGGCGATCGGCGTGATCGAGCGCACGCGCGAGATCGGGATGCTGCGCGCGATTGGGGCGACGCAGCGGCAGGTGCGCCGGATCGTGATCGCCGAGTCGCTGCTGCTCGCCGCGATCGGCACGGCGTTCGGCCTGCTGGCCGGGCTCTACCTGGGCTACGTGATGATCAAGGGCTTGAGCACGAGCGGCTTCTCGGTGACGTACGTGTTCCCGGCGGCCGGGCTGCTGGCGGCCATCGCGATCGGCCTGCTGCTGGGGGTTGTGGCGGCGCTGCTGCCCGCGCGCCAGGCCGCGCGGATGAACATCGTCCGCGCGCTGCGCTACGAGTGACGCGGGCCCTACCTGGCCTCCACCAGCAGCACGATCGGCAGCGGGCCGAGCGAGTCGATCGCCAGGCGCAGGCTGCCGTCGTCGAGGAACAGGCCGGTCGACGACCCGCCGTCGAGGTTGAGCGCCCGGTCGACGTCGAGGTCGCTGCGGCTGAGCCACTCGGCCAGCTCGCGCAGCGTGAGGTCGCCGGTCGGGCAGGCGATCAGCAGCAGCCGGCCCGAGCGGTCGAGCGCGACCGCGGAGCGGCGCGCGCGGGCGCCGTCGTCCTCGATCGGGGCGGCCGCGCCGCCGGGGAAGACCAGCATCGGGAAGGACTGCAGCGCCTGGCTGAGCGGCTCGGCCGGGTCGTAGGGCTGGTCGCGCAGCGGCCGCAGCGAGACGCCGCCGTCCTGCGCGACGGCGAGCATGCCGCCGAAGCCCTCGTAGCTGGCGCCGCTGGGCGCGCCGTCGCTGACGAGCAGCGCGGTCGCGCGGTAGTCTTCCCCGAAGAAGCTGCCGTTGATCGCCGCCAGCGGGCGCTGCTCGGCGAACCAGCTGCGCAGCCCGCGCGGGCGATCCGGCGCGTAGACGACGCGCAGCCGCACGCTGGCCAGGTCGAGCCGCACGACGTCGAGCGGGATGGCAGTGCGGTTGGGCGCGAGGGATAGCCGCAGGCGGCGCAGCTCGAGGCCCGGCGCGCCGGGCTGCCAGCCGGTGTCGGGGATGCTCGTGCCGGGCGCGGCCGTGGCGGCCTGCGCGACCGTGGGGAAGAGCGTCGGGATCGGGCGGGTCGGCCGCGGCGTGGGGGCCGGCGGCGACGCGACCACGTCGCAGCTGGCCGCGAGCCCGAGCACGATGGCGAACAGGAGCAGGCCTCGGGTTGCTGTGATTCTCACGATAGCGCGCTCGCCAATGGATGGAAGCGGCGCTATTATAGCATGCCCGTGGTGGTACGACTGCGCCGGGTTGGCGCGGCGCGGGCGATTCCAGAAAACCAGATCCGGCGTCGGTACGTAGACAAGATAAGCATGCCATGCCGTCACACCGGCCAGCCAAGATCCCCGGATCGCCCTGGCGTTTGGGAAGCGGGGGAACAGGAATTGAAGTAGTGGGGCTGAACAACAGCCAACGTTAGGAGTGTACGTATGTCATCGAATAATCGAGAACGAGGAATGTCCGGGCGCACCCTCGGGCGCGCCGCCGCCGGCCTGCCCTTCGCCGCCGCCCTGGCGGGCATCGCCTACAGCGCGCTGTTCATCCCGCGCGCGATGCAGCTGCCGCCGGCGCTGCCGGGCGAGCGGCGCGAGTTTAGCGGGCGGGCCGGCAAGCTGAGCTACTACGTCGCTGGCGGATCGAATATCGTGAGCGGCGCCCCGCCGCTGCTGCTGATCCACAGCATCAACGCCGCCGCGTCGGCCTACGAGGTGCTGCCGCTGTTCGAGCGCTACCGCCAGAGCCGGCGCGTCTACGCGCTCGACCTGCCGGGGTTCGGGTTCTCGGATCGCTCCAACCGCACCTACACGCCGCGGCTCTACGCCGACGCGGTGCTCGACATGCTCGACGAGATCCGCAGCGACAGCGGCGCCGACTCGGTCGACGCGCTGGCGCTGTCGCTCGGCAGCGAGTTCCTGGCGCGCGCCGCCGCCGATCGGCCCGCCGGCTTCAACACCGTGGCGCTGGTCTCGCCGACCGGGTTCCGCAAGAACGACGAGTTCTACGGCGAGACGGGCAGCGTGCGCGGCAACGACGCGGTGCGGGCCGTCTTCAACTTCCCGCTGTGGGGCCGCGCCTTCTTCGACCTGCTCAACAGCCGCGCCAGCCAGCGCTACTTCCTGGCCAAGACCTTCGGCTCGAACGAGGCGATCGATCAGGGGCTGCTGGAGTATGACTACCTGACCGCCCACCAGCCGGGCGCCGAGCACGCGCCGTTCGCGTTTGTCTCGGCCATGCTGTTCAGCGCCGACATCAGCCGCGTCTACGAGTCGCTTGAGATGCCGGTCTGGATGGCGCATGGCGTGCGCGGCGACTTCACCGACTACGGCCGGGCCGAGAAGTTCGCGGCGCGCCCGAACTGGGAGATCCAGACCTTCCAGACCGGCGGCATCCCCTACTTCGAGCGGCCCGACGAGTTCGCGGCCGGCTACGAGGGCTTCCTCACCCGCGCCGTCGCGCGCCACTAGCATTCTCATTCTATCGGCCCTCACCCCCCTGCCCCCCTCTCCCACCGGGAGAGGGGGGTATCCTTTGTACGGATTTTTGTACGGGTCGCTGTGAAGGTTGTACGTTCTGACAAGGCCGGCTCTGTGGTGTAATAGCTCACGTCGGCCGGCCGCACAGGCGGCGGCCAACGAGCTAAGCGGCTCACTCGACCAGATCGATCGGCCTGCATCAGCCGAAAGAAGATAGATGAGGAACGCCATGTACCGACAGCAAAGCACGATCGCCCAGAGTCGGCAGCGCGCCCGGGGCGCCATGGGCCAGCCCATTGCCCGGCGCCGCAACGGCGCCCCGGCTACCTACGACTGGCGCGCCAGCGCGGTCGCAGCCTACCAGCAGATCCGCGGCTCGGCGAGCTTCCGGCTGCAGGAGGGCCTGGCCACGCGCCTGCAGGCGCTCACCGGCCGCGCGATCGCTCCCGAGACGATCTTCGTCGACCCCGACGCCGATCTGTCTGTCGCCGTGGTGGATGGCGTGATCTTCCGGATGCGCCTGGGCCAGGTGCGGCTGCTGCGGCCATGCGCCGAGTGCGGCGTCCGCCAGGTCGAGAGCCACCCACTGGTCAGCCGCGCCGACCTCGGCTACGCGCTGAGCGACTGGGAGCCGCGCTGCCCGGATTGCCAGCCCGAGGACCCGGCCGACTCGCACTAGCACAGCTTTCCAGACGTTCGTTGCTGGTTGTCGCCCGTTGGTGCTGCGGTGCTGCGGTTCTGCGGCCACGGAACTGCAGCACCGCAGCACCGATCGCGGCAGCCCAAACCCGACACGAACGTCCGGAACCTGGTACTAGCCCCGCTTCGCCCGCCCACAGTTCCGAAAACCTATCGCTTCGCTTCAAACGGCGCATCCTGGTGTGCCCAGGCCCTCACCTGTGCCCCCTCTCCCGTAAAGAGAGCGGGGGAATTCTTGGCGAGTGCGTCCGGGAGGTTTGGAGAACGCAGTCCCCGCAAGACCCCCTTTCTTTTTCGTGGCCTGGAAGACAGAAGGAAACACATACAATGATCACCCGATCGAAGCAGACATACGTCGTCGGCAATCCGAGCACGCTGGAAGTCTTTCAGCACAGCCTGAGCGGCGAGCTGATCCTGCCGGGCCAGCCGGCCTACGACAGCGCGCGCCGGATCTGGAACGGCATGATCGATCGCTACCCGGCCATGATCGCCCGGCCGGCCGACGCTGCCGACGTTGCAAAGGCGGTGCGCTTCGCCCGCAGCTACGGCCTGGAGGTCTCGGTGCGCGGCGGCGGCCACAACTCGGCCGGCAACGCCGTGGTCGACGGCGGCCTGATGATCGACCTCTCGCAGATGAAGTCGGTCCAGGTCGACCCGCTGCGGCTCACCGCGCGCATGCAGCCGGGCGTCACCCTGGGCGAGTTCGTAGCCGCGACCCAGGCCTACGGCCTGGCGACGACCACCGGCGTCGTGTCGGGCACCGGGATGGCCGGCCTCACGCTCGGCGGCGGCATGGGCTGGCTGATGGGCGAGTACGGCCTGACGGTCGACAACCTGCTGTCGGTCGAGATCGTCACGGCCGACGGGGAGATCCGCTACGCCAGCGAGGACGAGCACGGCGACCTGTTCTGGGCGGTGCGCGGCGGCGGCGGCAACTTCGGCGTCGTGACGTCGTTCGAGTACCGGCTGCACCCGGTCGGGCAGGTGCTGGCGGGCATGATCGTCCACCCGATCGAGCGGGCCGGCGAGATGCTGCGCTTCTACCGCGAGTTCTCGCGCAGCGCGCCCGACGCGCTGACCGCCTACGCCGCGATCGTCGGCGCGCCGGACGGCTCGCCGGTGGCCGCGATGCTGGTCTGCTACAACGGCCCGATCGAGCAGGGCGAGCGGCTGATCGCGCCGCTGCGCGCCTTCGGCCCGCCGCTGATGGACATGATCCGGCCGATGTCGTACCTGGAGGTGGTGCAGCAGCTCGACGCGGGCGTGCAGGACGGCTGGCGCTACTACGAGAAGGCCAACGCCCTGCCCGAGCTGACCGACGACGCGATCGACGCGATCGTGGCGGCGGGCGTGAGCCGCACCACGCCGTTCTCGCAGGTGCTGATCCAGCACGTGCACGGCGCGGCGGCGCGGGTCGACCCGGCCGCCACGGCGGCATCGGCGCTGCGCGGCGAGCACTACGTGCTGGGCCTGGTCGGCGTCTGGCAGTCCGGCGCCGACGAGCCGCACATCGACTGGGTGCGCGCGGCGTACGAGCAGACCAGGCGGCACGCGCGGGCGGGCGTCTACGTCAACTTCCTGAGCGACGACGGCCAGGATCGCGTGCGCGAGACCTACGGCGACAACTACCGGCGGCTGTCCGCGATCAAGCGCAAGTACGACGCCGGCAACTTCTTCCGGCTCAACCAGAACATCGCGCCGGCGGCCGAGCGCCTCGCCTGAGAGCCCGGCGGCACCCTCACCCCCTACCCCCGCTCCCGTCGCCGCGGGAGCGGGGGCTCTGCGAAGCAGGGCGCTTTTCGACACGGGTGTGACGTAGCACGCCGACGGGCGGCAGCGGGCGATCGCCGCGCGCAGCGCGGAGCACAGAATGGCGTATAATACGCCCACTAAGACTCGCGAGGGGAGGCGCGGGGCGGCCGCGGCCGCCCCGCGCCTCCCCTCGGCTACGCCGGAGACTCCTATGCACACCAGGCGGCTGACCATCATCAGCTACGCGGTCATGGCCGTGTTCGCCATGGCGCTGACCGTCACCAGCCCGCTGCTCCCCGCGATCTCGGCCTCGTTCGCGCTGAGCATGGCCGAGTCGGGGATCATCTTCACCGCCAGCTTTGTCGGCTTCGTCGCGTTCATCCTGGCCGGCGGCATCCTGGCCGACCACTGGGGCAAGAAGCGCGTGCTGGCGGTAGCGCTGGTCGGCTTCGGCCTGTCGCTGCTGCTCATGCCGCTGGCGCCCTCGTTCGCGGTCGCCTGCGCGATCAGCGGCCTGATCGGCGGCTTCGGCGGCATCCTGGAGAGCCAGCTCGGCGCGCTGATCGCCGCGCTGAACCCCGACCGGCCGAGCTACTACCTCAACTTCTCCCAGGTCTTCTTCGGCGTCGGCGCGCTGGTCGGGCCGAGCGCGGCGGGGCTGCTGCTGGCGGGCGGCAGCGACTGGCGACTGTGCTACGCGATCCTGGGCGCGCTCGCGCTGGCGCTCGCGGCGGTCTTTGTGCCGACCCGCGCGCCGCTGCTCTCGGCGACCGATCGGATCAGCCGGCGCTCGCTCGCGGCGCTGCTGAGCGACCGGCGCTTCCTGCTGATCTGCCTGTGCATGCTGCTGTACACCGGCGCCGAGATAGGCACCTGGGGCTGGATGTCGACCTTTCTCAAGCAGCGGATGGCCTTCTCGATCGTGGAGAGCGGCGTCGCAGTGGGGATCTTCTGGGTGGCGATGACGGCAGGCCGATTCCTGTGCGGCCTGCTGACGCTGCGCTTCCAGCTGCGCGCGATCATCATCGGGCTGGCCTGCGCGTCGGCCCTCGTCACCGCGCTCTCGGGCGTCGTCTCGAACCGGCTGGCGATCTGGATTGTGATCGGCGCGCTGGGGCTGACCTACTCCAGCCAGTGGCCGCTGATCCTGGCGTACGGCAGCGAGCGCTACACTGCCTCGTCGGGCACCGTGTTCGCGCTGCTGGTCGGCAGCGGCGGGCTGGGCACCACGGTCATCCCCTATCTCATGGGCGTGATCGGCCAGTACGCCGGCATCCGCGCGGCGGTCGCCAGCCCGGCGGTGCTGCTGCTGGCGATCGCGGCGATCATGGCGCGGATCGAGCGGCCGAGCGCCGACGACACGGCGCTGGGCGAGCGCGCCGAGACGAGGATGGCTTGATGTTCCGGGGGCTGTGCGCCCCCGTGCCCCTCGTACGGCGTTCGGGGGGCTGCGCGCCCCCCGCACCCCCGCGGGCGGGGCCTTGCCCCTGGACCCCAAAAAGATCCTGTCTCGGCTGCAATGTCTGGTGCGCATGCCCGGCTGAATCCACGCGCGGCGGGAGACAACACGTCCGATCGGAATGGTGCGAGGCATGCGCCACAGGATCGAACGTGAGACGGCATCAGTTGCCGGAGGGGGACCGGGGGAACCGGCGCGGGTTTCCCCGGGCGGGGGGCGCAGCGCCCCGGAGACAAGGAGACAAGGAGACAAGGAGACAAGGAGGCAAGGAGACAAGGAGACAAGGAGACAAGGAGACAAGGAGACAAGGAGACAAGGAGACAAGGAGACAAGGAGACAAGGAGGAGACAAGGAGACAAGGAGACAAGGAGACCGGGGCCGCCCCGGAAAAAACACCTAGCGGAGCGTGATGAACCGGCGTGGGTTCCCCCGGGCGGGGGGCCGGGGGCGTAAGCCCCGGAAGGAGCTGGTGGCTGCGTTGACAGCCGCCATGCCGCAGTATATAGTAATCACGCGTCTGACCGCATGCGGAAGGGATAGGGTGGCCATGCGGCGATATGCCTGGCGATCGGTGTGGCGCGGGCTGGCGGCGAGCCTGGCGATCGGGCTGCTCGCCTGCGGGCTGCTCGGCACGCTGGTCGGCGCGCTCGCGCCGGCGGGCGAGCTGGCGGCGGCGCGAGTGCGCTGGTCGGCGCGGGTGTTCAGCCGCTATCGCCTGGTCGTCGACGAGCAGACTCGCGCGGGGAGCTGCCGCCAGGAGCTGCAGATCGACGACGAGCGGATCGTCGGCGTGCTGCAGAACCACTGCGTGCGCGTGCCCAGCTGGACCGTGAGCAACCTGTTCACCTGGGTGTCCGGGCTGAACGACGGCGCCGCGCGCTGCTACCCAAGCGCCGTGGCGTGCGTCTGCCACGCGATCTACAGCGCCCGCGCCAGCTTCGACCCGCAGCTCGGCTACCCGCGCCAGGTCACCTACCGGTGGGATCTGCAGACCAACTGGGGCTACGCCGGCCACTGGGAGCGCCTGCTGCGCGTGCACGAGCTGCCCAGCTGCGAGCAGGTGACGCGCCGGGCCGGCGGCTACATCGTGGTGAGGGTTGTCTCGCTGACGCCGCTGCCGTGAGGCCGGCGGGAGGGCGCAGCGCCTCGGCAGAATCAGTCTGAGGTCGGCTTGACAACCACACACCATAGTGCTATTCTGGCGCTAAATAGGATCTTCGGGGCAGGGTGCAATTCCCGACCGGCGGTGATGCAAGCCGGCAGCCAGCAGTACGCAGTAGGCAGTCATCTTTTGACTGCGACCTGCGGACTGCAAGCTGCAGACTGTGATAAGCCCGCGAGCCGCAAGGCAGGACTTCGGTGCGATCCCGAGGCCGACGGTATAGTCCGGATGGAAGAAGATCCGCGAGCACGATGAGCACGCTGGCGGCGGCGCCTTTGGCACTGCCGTACGCGTCTGCGCAGCTGTGGCTGCCCGGCATGGCGGGTAAGCGCCAGCGCGCTGCTTAGCGTTTGCGTTCGTTAGGCCCCGAAGTACGCGAGCTTCGGGGCTTTTTGCATGTGGAAGAAGATATGATGCGCCAACAATCGCTGCCGTATCCGCAGGGTCGTGCCGGCGCCGAGCGCGCGCCCGAGCGATCGCCGCGCGTCGCCGGCGCGCTTCCCGCCGGCACCGGGCTGCTGCTCTCGCTGGTTGCGCTGGTGGTCGTGTGGAAGGCGGTCGTCGTCATCCGCGACTACCCCGCGTTCATCCTGCCGGCGCCGGAGGTCGTGCTCAAGCGCCTGATCGACGAGTTCGCGTCCGGCACGCTGCGCCGCCATATGACCGTGACGCTGGTCGAGTCGCTCGGCGGCTTCGGGCTGGCGCTGGCCGTCAGCATGGCGCTCGGCTACGCGCTGGCGCACATCCCGCGCCTCGAGCGCGTGCTGGCGCCCCAGCTCGCCGCGACCCAGGCTGTGCCGGTCGTCGCGATCGCGCCGCTGATCATCCTGTGGGTCGGCGCCGACATCCGCTCGAAGATCCTGGTTGCCGCGCTGGTGACCTTCTTCCCGATCCTCAGCAGCACCGTGGTGGCGCTGCGCAGCGTGCCGCGCGAGCTGATGGAGATGGCCAAGATCAGCGGCGCGAATCGCTGGCAGGCGCTCTGGCACGTCGAGCTGCCGCTGGCCCTGCCGGGCGTCTTCGGCGGCGTCAAATCCGGCCTGGCGCTGGCCACCACCGGCGCGGTGGTCGGCGAGTTCGTCGGCTCGCGCGATGGCCTGGGCGCGCTGATCAATATCTCGCGCGGGCTGTTCGACACGCCGCTGATGTTCGCCGCGCTGATCACGCTGGCGGCGCTGACGCTCTCGTTCTACCTCGTGGCCGTGCTGCTGGAGCGGGCGCTGGTGCGCTGGGAGCTGTAGACATTGCAGATTGTAGATTGCAGATTGTAGATTGAGCTGACACACCCCAATCCGCGATCTGCAATCTGCAATTCGTTGGGTCGTGCTACCCTGTTTAGTGTAAGAGGAGCTATCAGATGCTTCGACGGATGATCCCCTGGCTGCTGGCGGCGGCGCTGCTGACAGCCTGCGGGGCGGCGCAGACCGGCGCGGGCGCGACGGCGGCGCCGGATGCCACCGCCGCGCCGCCCACAGATGCGCCGGCCGCTTCACAGCCCACCGCGCCGGCACAGCCGGCCGGCGGCAACATCGCCCCGCTGCGCGAGATCGTCGTGGCGATGCCCTACATCCCGAACGTGCAGTTCGCGCACTTCTACGTCGCAGATGCCAAGAAGTACTATGCGGCGGCGGGGCTCAAGGTCACGTTCGACTACAACTTCGAGACCGACGTGGTGCAGCGGGTGGCGCAGGGGACCGTGCAGTTCGGCATGGCCAGCGGCGACTCGGTGCTGCTGGCGCGCGCGCAGGGCCTGCCGGTCGTGACGGTCGCGACCAACAGCCAGCAGTTCGCGACGGTATTGTTCAGCAAGGCCGACTCCAACATCAAGACCCCGGCCGACCTGAAGGGCAAGAGCGTCGGCATCCCCGGGCACTTCGGCGCCAGCTACATCGGCCTGCTGGCGCTGCTGTACGCCAACAAGATGCAGGAGAGCGACCTGAACCTGCAGGACATCGGCTTCGCCCAGGTGGCGGCGCTGGCCGAAGGGAAGGTCCAGGTTGCCAGCGGCTACGGCAACAACGAGCCGATCCAGCTCGAGCAGCAGGGCCTCAAGGTGAACGTGATCAAGGTGTCCGACTTCTACCCGCTGGCGTCCGACGGCATCATTGCCTCGGAGAAGCTGATCGGCGACCAGCAGGACGTCGTGCGCGGCTTCGTGCAGGCGACGCTCAAGGGCATGAAGGACACGATCGCCGACCCCGGGGCGGCGTTCACAACCAGCCTCGCGTACATCCCCGAGGCGCAGCGCGGCGACCTGGAGCTGCAGCGCAAGGTGCTGCAGGCGACGCTGCCCTACTGGCAGAGCGACCTCACCGCCAAGGAGGGGCTGGGCTACACCGATCTGGCGAGCTGGCAGGCCACCCACACCTTTATGCGCGACAGCGGCCTGCTGAAGAGCGACGTCGACGTGAGCAAGGCGTTTACGAACGAGTTCGTGAAGTAGGTGACCCCTCCCCCCTCCCCTAAAAGGGGAGGGGGTGATCTTGGCATCAGGGTGCTGTCGCGCAGCGACAGCACCCTGATGCCAAACATTTTCCTCTTTTGTGGGTGAGGGTCGCCCTGTTGCGGCCGCAGGCGGCGGCACTCACCGCGCAGGCGTGCTACAATGGCGCGCATATGTTTCGCAGAGCAGATCGATTGAAGATATCATGCCAATCTCCGCGGTCTTGTTCGACCTCGACAACACGCTCTACCCGATCTCGTCCGGCCTGATGAAGGGCGTGGACGTGCGTATCACCGCGTATGTCAAGAACCTGCTCGGCCTGGACGACGCGCAGGCCCAGGCGCTGCGCCAGCAGTACTACAGCGAGTACGGCACGACGCTGAACGGCCTGCAGCTGTTCCACTCGGTCGACGCCGAGGACTACCTGAGCTACGTGCACGACGTGGCGATCGAGTCGTTTCTGGCCTCGGACGCCGAGCTGAACCGGCTGCTGGCCGAGCTGCAGGCCACTAAGGCGATCTTCACCAACGCGCCCGGCGAGTACGCCCGCCGCGTCCTGCAGGTGCTGGGCGTCGAGCAGCACTTCGCCCATATCTTCGACATCCGCTTCGCCGGCTTCCGGCCCAAGCCGGACCCGGCGGTCTACCGCAGCGTGCTCGATCTGCTCGGGGTAGCCGGCCACGAGACAATTCTGATCGAGGACACGCTGCAGAACCTGGCCCCGGCGCGCGAGCTCGGCATGACCACTATTCTGGTCGGCCAGCCGCACAGCCCGAACGGGACGATCGACTACGTGGTGGCGGATGTGCTGGCGGCGGTGCGCGTGGCGATCGAGCTTGCGGGAGGGCATGGCAGGGGGCCGACACCGTGAATCGAAATTGAACAGGAGCACCGCCCTATGCCGATCGACCAGGCCCAGCTTGTGGGCGAAATCATGGACATCCTCGACGAGACCTTCGAGCACCACCACGGCATCTACCTCGACAAGAACACGTCGCTCTTCCAGACGCTGGAGGAGATCGACCACGCCCAGGCCTCGCGCCCGGTCGGCGGGAGGTGCGCTTCGGTCGCCGCCCAGGTGGCGCACATCACGTTCTACCTTGAGGTGCTGGAGCGCTACTTTGTCGCGAACGACAGCAGCGCGGCCGACTGGGGCGAGATCTGGCGCACGGTGGAGCAGGTGACGCCGGACGAGTGGAATCACCTCAGGGCGCAGCTCAAGCAGACCTATCGGCGGGTCGTCGCCGCGCTGCGCGACGTGCCCAGCTGGGAGAGCGACCCGCACCTGGCGAGCGCGCTCGCCATCACCGTCCACACCGCCTACCACCTCGGCGAGATTCGCCAGGCTCTCTGTACCATTGGCTGAGCCGGGGGCGCGCCGCCCCCGTGCCCCCGCGCTTGGTGCATTTACTATATGCGGGGGGCTGCGCGCCCCCCGCGCCCCCGCGGGCGGGGGTGGGCCGCCACCCCCGCCGCCCCCCGGCCGGGGCTTGCGCCCCTGGACCCCAAAATAGCCCAGCCTCAGTTTGAGCGCTTGGTGGGCCTGCCCGGCTGAATCCAGGCGCAGCGAGAGACAACACGTCCGATCGGAATGGTGCCAGGCATGTGCCACGACGATCGCAATTGAGGTAGCATCCTTTGCCGGAGGGGGGCCGGGGGCGCAGCGCCCCGGAGAAAAGATGACAAGATGACAAGATGACAAGATGACAAAGTGACAAAGTGACAAAGTGACCGGGGCCGCCCCGAAAACACACCTGGCCGGAGGCCGTATGAACCGGCGTGGGTTCCCCCGGGCGGGGGGCCGGGGGAACCCACGCCCCGCAACAACGCTACTGGGGCGGCTCCAGCCGGAACCAGTAGAAGCCATGCGGGCCGAGCGTCAGGAAGTACGGCAGATCGCCGATCGGCGGGAAGCGCGTCTCGCCGAAGATCTCGACCGGCGTCCAGCCCGCGTAGTGGCGCAGGTCCAGCTCGAGCGGCTGCACGTAGCGCGAGAGGTTGTTGACCACCAGGACGTGCTGGCCCTCGCCGTGGCGGATGTACGCCAGCGCCTTGCGGTTCTCGGGGTGCAGGAAATCGATCGCGCCGCGGCCGAACACCGGGTAGTTCTTGCGCAGCCGGATCAGCCGCTTCATCCAGTTCAGCAGCGAGGAGGGGTTGCGCAGCTGCGCCTCGACGTTGACGGCCTGGTAGCCGTAGACCGGGTCGCTGATCACCGGGCTGTACAGCCGCTGCGGGTCGGCGCGCGAGAAGCCGGCGTTGCGGTCGCCGTTCCACTGCATCGGCGTGCGGACGCCGTTGCGGTCGCCCAGGTAGATGTTGTCGCCCATGCCGATCTCGTCGCCGTAGTAGATGATCGGGCTGCCGGGCAGCGTGAACAGCAGGCTGTTGAGCAGCTCGGTGCGCCGCCGGCCGTTGTCGATCAGCGGCGCCAGGCGGCGGCGGATGCCCAGGTTCAGCTTCATGCGCGGGTCCTTGGCGTACTCGTAGTACATGTAGTCGCGCTCCTCGTCGGTGACCATCTCGAGGGTCAGCTCGTCGTGGTTGCGCAGGAACAGGCACCACTGGCAGAGGTCGGGGATCGCGGGCAGCTGCGAGATGATGTCGATGATCGGCGTGCGGTCCTCGCGGCGCAGCGCCATAAAGATCCGCGGCATCACCGGGAAGTTGAAGGCCATGTGGAACTCGTCGCCGTCGCCGAAGTACGGGCGCACGTCGGCCGGCCACTGGTTGGCCTCGGCCAGCAGGATGCGGCCGGGGTACTCGCGATCGATCAGCCCGCGCAGCTCCTTGAGGTAGGCGTGCGTCTCGGGCAGGTTCTCGCAGTTGGTGCCGTCGCGCTCGAACAGGTAGGGGATGGCGTCGGCGCGGAAGCCGTCCACGCCGATGTCCAGCCAGTGGCGCATGATCTTGAACATCGAGCGGCGCACGCGCGGGTTGTCGAAGTTCAGGTCGGGCTGGTGGCTGAAGAAGCGGTGCCAGAAGTACTGCTTCGCGGCGGGGTCCCAGGTCCAGTTCGAGCGCTCGGTATCGGTGAAGATGATCCGGGCGTCCTGGTACTTCTGGTCGGTGTCGCTCCAGACGTAGTAGTTGCGGCGCGGCGACTTCGGGTCGCTGCGGGCCTCCTGGAACCACTGGTGCTGGTCGGAGGTGTGGTTCAGCACCATGTCGAACATCACCTTCAGGCCGCGCCGGTGCGCCTCCTTGACGAACTGCTTGGCGTCCTGCAGCGTGCCGAAGTCGGGGTGGACGCCGTAGTAGTCGGCGATGTCGTAGCCGTCGTCCTTGAGCGGCGAGGGGTAGAACGGCGTGACCCAGACGCAGTCGACGCCCAGCTCCTTGAGGTAGTCGAGCTTCTCGATCAGCCCGCGGAAGTCGCCGATCCCGTCGCCGTTGCTGTCGTAGAACGATTTGACCTGCAGCTCGTAGAAGATCGCGTCCTTGTACCAGAGATCGTCGGTGGCCATGCGTGCGCTCCTGCTCCACTGAATCGACGAGGGGCGAGCGACGGGGTTCGTCGCCCGCCTGCATCGCAGAGTATAGCATGAACCGGCCGGTTGGTTTGCAGGCGGGCCGCCTGCGGGGGCTGCGCGCCCCCGCGCCCCGCGTGGGCTGCGCGCCCCCTGCCCCCCGCGCTGGTGGCATACCCACAGCCTGCGGGGGGCTGCGCGCCCCCCGCACCCCCGCGGGCGGGGGCGGGCCGCCACCCCCGCCGCCCCCCGGCCGGGGCTTGCGCCCCTGGACCCCAAAAAGATGCCGTCTCAGGTTGCACCCCGGTGGTGCATGCCCAGCTGAATCCAGGCGCGGCGGGAGATAACACGTCTGATCGGAGTGGTGTCAGGCATGCGCCACGACGATCGCAATTGAGGTGGAATCATTTGCCGGAGGGGGGCCGGGGGGGGCCGGGGGCGCAGCGCCCCGGAGAAAACCTGACCAGGTGACAAGATGACAAGATGACAAGATGACAAGATGACAAGGTGACTGGGGCCGCCCCGGAAAAACACCTGGCCGGAGGCCGTATGAACCGGCGTGGGTTCCCCCGGGCGGGGGGCCGGGGGCGCAGCGCCCCGCTATCGCCTGCGCTTCTTCGACAGATCGACCGCGTCGGTAATCATCCACAGCAGCGCCATCAGCAGCGCCACACCCATAAAGAACCCACCAAGCATCTCATGCCTCCTTCGTGGAGATGTCCTGGACGATTATAACGCGGTGCGGCATGACGCCGCGAAAAGAGATCTCTACGCAAGCGTAGCGGTTCCTTCACCTCATGCTGCCAGCTGCGCCGCCAGGGCGGCAGAATCGGTCACCGGCAGCCGGCAGGCGTAGTGCTCGCAGACGTACGCGGTGGCCTTGCCGTCGACCTGGGCGCGCCCGGCGAGCAGCGGCGAGGGGATGGCGGGCGGCTCGCCGGGCCGGGCCAGCAGCACGACCTTGTTCGGCAGAAACGGGCGGGCGATCGCCTCGCGCAGCGCCTGGGTGTCGGGCGCGGCCGGCTCGCCGACCAGCGCGATCTCTTTGGGGGCCGCGAGCGCGAACTCGGCCGCGGCCAGGGAGCGCCCGAAGCCGGTCGGGTAGCGCGCCAGGAACGGCGCCAGCCCGCCCAGCACCGTCTCGGCGCGCTCGCGATAGGCCGCGTCGTCGAAGATCAGCGCCAGCCGCAGCAGCACGTCCGCCGCGGCGGAGTTGCCCGCCGGGGTCGCGTTGTCGCCGGTGTCGCGCGGGCGGACGATCAGCTGCTCGTGGTCGGCGGCGGTGTCGTAGAACCCGCCGATCGAGTCATCCCAGAAGCGCGCCAGCATGTCGTCGGCCAGCGAGCGTGCCGCCAGCAGCCAGCGCGGCTCGAAGGTCGCCTCGTAGAGCGCGAGCAGCCCGTCGGCGAGCAGGGCGTAGTCTTCGAGGAAGCCGGGGACGCGGGGCTGGGGGCTGGGGGCTTGGGAATCGAAGGCTGTCTCCTGGTCTCCTTGTCTGTTTGTCTCTGTATCTCTCCACGCGCGAATGAGCGTCCCATCTCCACGCCGCATCTCGCGCAGCAGGAACTCGCCGCTCTGGCGGGCGACCTCGCGGTAGTCCTCGCGGCCGAGCGCGCCGGCGGCCTGGGCGAAGGCGCGCAGCGCCATGCCGTTCCATGCGGTCAGCACCTTGTCGTCCAGGTCCGGCCGCGGGCGGCGGCCGCGGGCCTCCAGCAGCAGCCCGCGCCCGCGCTCGACGATCTGCTCGACCCGCTCGAGCGGCAGGCCGGTCACGCGCGCGACGTCGGCCGGGCGGCGCTTGACGTTCAGGATGTTCTTGCCTTCGAAGTTCCCACGCGCGGTTATATCAAACACCTGCGCGAACGCCAGCGCATCGCCGCCGAGCGCCTCGCGCACCTCGTCCAGCGTCCAGACGAAGAACGCGCCCTCGTGCTTATGCGGCGCGTCGGGCGCGGGCAGCGAGTCGGCGTCCTGGGTCGAGTAGAAGCCGCCGGCGGGGTGGCGCATCTCGCGGGCCAAGTAGTCGAGCGTCTCCTCGGCGACCCGTCGGTAGAACGGCTCGCCGGTGGCCTGGAACACCTCGACGTAGACGCGCGCGAGCAGGGCGTTGTCATAGAGCATCTTCTCGAAGTGCGGCACCAGCCAGCGCTCGTCGACGCTGTAGCGGTGGAAGCCGCCGCCGAGCTGGTCGTACATCCCGCCCTCGGCCATGGCGCGCAGGGTCTTGTGCAGCATCTCCCAGGCCGGCTGCGCGCCGGTGCGCCGGGCGTAGCGCAGCAGGAACTCGAGCGTCATCGGCTGGGGGAACTTGGGCGCGCGCCCGAAGCCGCCGTTGGCCGGGTCGAACTGCTCGCGCAGGGCTGCGTAGGCGTCGTCGAGCAGGCTGGGGCTGAGCTGGCCCTCGGGCAGGCGGCTGGCGCTGGCCTCGCGCAGGTGCTGCAGCAGCTCGTTGCCGGCGGTCAGCAGCTCGCCGCGGCGGTTCTTGTAGGCGTCGGCGACGCTGCTCAGCACCTGCGAGAACGACGGCAGCTGGTGGCGCGGCTCGGGCGGGAAGTACGTGCCGCCGTAGAACGGCACCCCGTCGGGCGTCAGAAACATCGTCATCGGCCAGCCGCCGCCGCGAGTCATCGCCTGGAGCGCGGTCATGTAGATGCTGTCGATGTCCGGGCGCTCCTCGCGGTCGACCTTGATGTTGACAAAGCTTTCGTTCATCAGGCGGGCAGTCTCTTCGTTTTCGAAGGATTCAGCCTCCATGACGTGGCACCAGTGGCACGCTGCGTAGCCTACACTCAATAAAACTGGCTTATCTTCGCGCTTCGCTTTATTGAGCGCCTCTTCATCCCAGGGGTGCCAATCAACCGGATTATGGGCGTGCTGAAGTAAATATGGGCTGGTCGCATGAATTAAGCGATTTGTGTATGTATGCGCACCTTGCTCATTCGCCATGCTCGTTTCCCTCTCTCCATTTTTAGCGATCGTATGCCCCCTTGGCGCGGCCCTATCGTACCACGGGCGCGGCGCATTTCGCAAGCCGCAGCTTGTGAAAGGGGCGCTGCGCCCCCGGCCCCCGGCCCGGGGAACCCGCGCCGGTTCAGGCGGCCTCCGGCCAGGTGTTTTTTCCGGGGCGGCCCCAGTCACCTGGTCAGGTTTTTTCCGGGGCGCTGCGCCCCCGGCCCCCCGCCCGGGGGAACCCACGCCGGTTCCCCCGGCCCCCCTCCGGCAAATAATGCCGGATCAGTTGCAATGATCGTGGCGCATGCCTCATTACCATTCCGAGCACGGCCTGTGCGCATCCCGCCGCGCCTGGATTCAGCCCGGCATGTACGTCAAGCATCGCAACAGAGACGGGGTTATTTTGGGGTCCAGGGGCGAAGCCCCGGCCGGGGGCGGCGGGGGTGCGGGGGGCGCGCAGCTCCCGCAGAGCTTGGGGGCGCGCATCCCTCGCGGGGACATGGGGGCGCGCAGCCCCCCGCACAAGTGACTGGGGCGCAGGGGCGGCGCAGCCACTGGAGGAGCCGATCAGCTCTGTGCGAACAGCTCGCGCTCGCGGCACCTGGCCGTGCCCCGCTCGAAGTAGGTGGCGGCCCAGCCGTCGCTCTCGGACAGCCAGTAGTCGCCGTACTCGACCGCGCCGCGCGTCGCGAGCCCTGGCGCCCCGTCGGCCGGCAGCTGGTCGAGCGCGTCCATGTCGAGGAACCACTCGTCGAGCGGGCCGACCGCGCCCCGCGTCTCCGCATCGCTCAAGATGCCGCCGGACCAGCCGCCGTAGGCGAGCTGCTGCGGGCGCTCCTGGGTGTCGACCAGCTCGGCGATCCGGCGGAGGTAGTTGCGGAAGCGGTAGTGCTCGAACGCGCGCAGGAACTCGGTCGCGACGATCGCCGCGGCCCAGCTGTCGCCCTCGATCAGCAGCGCGTTCTCGTCGTTGTCGTTGACCGACTCGCCGCTGAAGTTGGCCGACCCGATCAGCACGCGCGGGCGCGGGCCCCAGGGGTCGACCACCAGCGACTTGACGTGCACCTGGTTGCCCGAGCCGGTGCCCGCGTCGTACTCCTCGCCGTTCAGCCGCTTGATCCAGTCCGGCACCACGAACTCCTGCGCGTCGTCCGAGCTTGGGTCGAGCACCGTCAGGTTGCCGCGCTGGTTGGTGTTCATCAGGCCGTAGACGACGACGCGCGGGTCGAGCTGGCGCAGCGCCTTGAGGATCACGCCGTCCGCCTCCAGGCCGAACGGGCAGCTGAGCAGCACGGCCTGCTGGGCCTCGCGGATCATGCCGGCGCTGACGCGCAGCAGCTCGTCGCCCGCGACCGGCGAGAAGAACAGCCGCGGGATGGCCGGCAGCGCGGTGCGCAGATCCAGGCCGCCGATCGCCCGCATGACCGGCGTCGGCGCGCGGTCCTCGGCCAGCAGGTCGAAGTAGCCGGCGTAGGCGCGCGCGATCGCCGGGTCGCGCAGCACGATCCCGACGTTGGTCTGGAGGAAGAAGCCGGCGTCGGTGAAGTTGGTCGAGCCGGTCCAGACCTGCACGGGCGCCCCATCGCGCCTGAGCACGACGAACTTGTTGTGGCTGAGCCCGCGCACGTTCCGCCGCGGCCGGCAGAGCGGCGCCGCGCCGCCGGGCGCGGGGCGCAGCCGTCCGACCATCTCGCGGGTCAGGCGCACGCTGCGCTCGGCATCCGTACCGCGCTTGGCGTGGTAGAGCAGGCGCAGGCGCACGCCGCGGTCGACCGCGCGCTGCAGCTCGGCGACGACCGACTCGTGGTGCAGCTCGTAGATCGCGACGTCCAGCTCGTCGCCGGGCTGCGCCTGGGCGATAAAGCCGAGCAGCGCCTCCCACAGGCCGCGCGAGAGGTAGCGCTGGGCGGCCTCGACGTCTGCGGAGCCGTTCGCGCCGGGCCGCCGGTTGTCAAACTGCTGGCGGTAGGCCGGCGTGGCGACGACGCCGCGGTTGAAGCGCAGGCTCAGCGGCAGCTCGGGCGAGTCGGTGGGGGCCGGCACGAGCTCGATCACGACCGGCGGCGCGGTTGGCTGCGGGTCGGCCGGGTCGCCGTACAGCGCCGAGATCGTGTAGCGATAGGCGACGCCGGGGGCGTTGTCCATGCGGTGGTCGGCCCAGCGAAACTGCTGGATGGGCGCGAGGTTCGACGGCGTCCCGGCGATGTTGAAGCGATCCTGGTGCGGCGTGCGCTTGAACTTGATCGGGTTCTTCAGCCACTCGGCCTGGCCGTCCTTCAGGTTGGTGCGGGAGATCGCGAAGCCGAGCAGCCCGGCGCGCTGGCCCGGCCCGCCGAGCAGATCGAGGCCGAAGATGGCCGTGTTTGCGCCGACCAGCGCGGTGACCTTCAGATTGCCGTTCGTGCTCGTAACAACCGGCTGGTAGTCCATTGCAGATACTCCAGGGCCGCGAACAGCCGCAGCGCCGCCGCGACCGCTACCCTGAGGTCAGGGGCGAGAACATGTCCTGTCCTGGTGAGAATCGATCGTGTGCCATGAGTGTACACCTGGTGTCAATGAAAGTGGTTTGTTGGGGCGCTGCGCCCCCGGCCCCCCACCTGCTGCGCCCAGGCCGGGCGATCCTTTTCTCCGGGGCGCTGCGCCCCCGGCCCCCCGCCCGGGGGAACCCGCGCCGGTTCATACGGCCTCCGGCCAGGTGTTTTTTCGGGGCGGCCCCGGTCACCTGGTCACCTGGTCACCTGGTCAGCTTTTCTCCGGGGCGCTGCGCCCCCGGCCCCCCGCCCGGGGGAACCCGCGCCGGTTCATACGGCCTCCGGCCAGCTGTTTTCCGGGGCGGCCCCGGTCACCTGGTCACCTGGTCAGCTGGTCAGGTTTCTCCGGGGCGCTGCGCCCCCGGCCCCCCGCCCGGGGGAACCCGCGCCGGTTCCCCCAGTCCCCCTCCGGCAACTGAGGCCGTCTCACGTTCGATCCTGTGGCGCATGCCCATCCACATTCCGACCGGTCGGGCTGCAACGGGCTGCGTCACCTGTCCATCGTTCCAAGCCTGTTGGCACGTTGGCACGTTGGCACGTTGTCAGCTTGTCAGCTTGTCATCTTGTCACCTGGGCAGGTTTTCTCCGGGGCGCTGCGCCCCCGGCCCCCCGCCCGGGGGAACCCGCGCCGGTTCCCCCGGCCCCCCTCCGGCAACTGAGGCCGTCTCACGTTCGATCCTGTGGCGCATGCCCATCCACATTCCGACCGGTCGGGCTGCAACGGGCTGCGTCACCTGTCCATCGCTCCAAGCCTGTTGGCACGTTGGCTCGTTGGCACGTTGTCAGCTTGTCAGCTTGTCACCTGGTCACCTGGTCTCCTTGGGGTCCAGGGGCGCAAGCCCCGCCCGCGGGGGCAGGGGGGGCGCGCAGCCCCCGGAAGCAATGGTGGCCAGCCCACAGCCCTATCGCCGCGCGAGCGGCACCAATACTACTTGCGCGTCGACGCCGGTGACGACGGTCAGCGGGGCGGAGCTGGGGCCGAGGCGACCCATCGCGTCGTAGGCCGCAACCCGGATCGACCAGCTGCCCGCCTGTGGCAGCAGCAGCCGGGCGGCGCTGGCGCGGCTGGTGTCGAGCGTGGTCGTCGCGCCGCCGCCGCTGGGCTGGTAGCTGACCCGGTAGCCCCACAGGTCAGGCAGGGCGCTCTCGTCCCAGCGCAGCGCAACGAGCGGGCCGGCCGGCGGATCGGCAGTCAGGCCGGTCGGCGCGGCCGGCAGCGCGTAGGCGATCGCGCCCTGGCCGGCGATCAAGCCGCCGTCGGTCGAGGGCGCGGTCATGCACTCGGCGCCGCCGCCGAACAGCACCGCCAGCACGCCGGTATCGGCCAGGTCGCGCGGGTGGCCGAACGCGTAGGCCGAGCGGTTGTCCTTGTAGCGGTCGCAGGTGTTGTCCAGCGCCATGTTGCCGGACGGCACCTGCCAGAGGATCAGCCGCTTGCCCGCGGCGGCCGAGAGCGCATTCTCCCAGAGGGCCGCCCGCGCCGGGTGCGGCAGCGTGCGGTTGGTGTCGTCCCACCACGGGCGCGGCGGCTGGCACTGCGGCAGGTCAGTGCAGCCCGAGTCGCGGTCGCTCCACTCCACGAACAGCAGGTCGGACTGCGCGCCGCCCATCGCGTCGATGAACGCGGCCGTGCGCTGGGCCAGCACGGCCGCCTCGGCGGCGGGCACCAGGCTCGGGTCGAGGTTGGTGGCCCACATGCTGGCGTGCGGCGCCACCAGCGCGTTTGGCGCGGTCGTGTGGATCAGGTCGACGATCCGCCGCCCGAGGCCGGCCAGCGTGTTCGGGTAGCCGGGGACGTTCAGCGCGACGACGTAGGAGCTCGGGTCGTCCGGCCGCACGCCGGCTGGGCGGCCAGGCTGGTTGCTCAGCTGCTGCATGTAGCCGTAGAAGTCCGGGTCGATCTGGAAGATCACCGGCTTGACGCCCTTGGCCTCGCTCGCGGCCATCTGCAGCGCCGCCAGGTAGCCGCTGACGGCGCTTGCGCTCTTGAGCTTCTGGGCGTAACAGGCGCCGCCCTCGCCGCACACCGGCGGGGCTCCCAGGATGAGGTAGGCCGAGATTACCGGGATGTAGCCCTTGCCCCAGGCTTGCTGCGCGAACCGCCCGACGAAGTTGCCGCCCCAGTGGCCGGGGTCGCTGTACCACTCGTAGGTGATGTATTGGTAGACATAATCCCACGGTACGCCGCTGTTCACCTGCCAGTCGGCGCCGGGCGTCTCGCTCCACTCGTTTGTGCCCCAGCCGATCCGCTGCGGCAGCGCGGCCGGGATCGCGCCGCCGGGCGGCGATAGGACCTCGAAGGCGCCCAGCTGCAGGCTGGCGCTGTGGCCGGCCTGGTCGCGCGCGGTGACCAGCAGCTGGCGCTCGCCTGCTGGCGTGCCCGGCGCGATCGACAGCGCCGCGCCGTAGACCCCGTCGCCGGCCGCGCCGTCGTTGCTGCGCCCGTCGTCGCGCAGCGCCACCGCGCCGCGGCCGATCGCCGCCGCGTCGAGCGTCACGCCGGCAATGTCGGCCGGGCCCTGCGGGTCGGCCACCACGACCTTTACGACCGCCGCGGTGAAGCCATCGGCCGGGGCGGCGCGCGGAGCGAGGAGCCCGCCGCTCAGCACGGGGCCGTCGGGGCTCTCGTCGCTCGCCAGAGCGATGTCGTCCAGGTACAGCGCGGGCTGTGCGCCGCCGGTAGCGTCCTGCCAGGTCAGCCCGGTCACGACCGTGCCGGCCGCGCCGAGGTCGGCCAGCGGGATCTGCACCGCCGTCCAGGCATTGGCGGCCGGCTGCGGCAGCGCGACCTCGGGGCCGTGCGCGCCGTTCGGGTCGGAGGCGCGCGTCGCGAACAGGTTGAGTCGCTGCCCGCCCGCCGCGCCGCCGTGGACGAAGAAGCTCAGCTTGGTGAAGCCGGCCGTCGAGATGCCCGCGTGGTGCAGGTAGATGCCCTGCCAGGCGCCGTAGGTGGCCGCGATGCTATGCGTGCCGCCGTGCACCGGCGCGGTCGCGGCCAGGTTCAGGTTCGCGGGCGGGCTGATCCACGACCAGTTATCCCAGCCGGCCGCCAGCGCGTCGCCGTAGATCGGCTGCGGCGCGGCGCTGGCCGCGCGCGGCGCCAGCCCGGCCATGCCCGCGGCCGCGAGCGCGAAGACGATCAGAGCGCGGTAGAGCACGTGCGGTCGCATGGACACTCTCCTTCACTGATGTCGGCACAGGGTGCGGGCCGCCTCCATTCTACACGGCCGCCGGCCCGCGCGGCTGACAGTTTCGTCACAATCAGTCTGTTCCGACAGCGGTGTTTGTTCGGGGCGCTGCGCCCCCGGCCCCCCGCCTACAGATTCCGCCGACGGCCTTCAGGTTTTCTCCGGGGCGCTGCGCCCCCGGCCCCCCGCCCGGGGGAACCCACGCCGGTTCATACGGCCTCCGGCCAGGTGTTTTTCCGGGGCGGCCCCGGTCACCTTGTCATCTTGTCATCTTGTCACCTGGTCAGGTTTTCTCCGGGGCGCTGCGCCCCCGGCCCCCCGCCCGGGGGAACCCACGCCGGTTCCCCCGGCCCCCCTCCGGCAAATGATGCCATCTCAGCTGCAATGCTGGCGGCGCATGCCTATCAACATTCCTGCAGAGCAGGTTGCAACCCGCCGTGCCTGGATTCAGCCGGGCATGCGCATCAGGCATCGCAAACAAGGCGGCATTCTTTTTGGGGTCCAGGGGCGTAAAAGTAGAAATAGGCTGCTCGGAATCCTCTTCATCGGCGTACTCATGGCCGCGCTGGACATCGCGATCGTCGGCCCGGCGCTGCCGGCCATCCGCACGGCCTTCGGCGTCGACGACCGCGCGGCGGCGTGGATCTTCACGATCTACGTGCTGCTGAACCTGATCGGCACGCCGCTGATGGCCAAGCTCTCCGACCTGTTCGGGCGGCGCGCGATCTACATCGCGGACGTCGCGATGTTCGCGGTCGGCTCGCTGCTGGTGGCGATCTCGCCCACGTTCACGGTGCTGCTGATCGGCCGGGCGATCCAGGGGCTGGGCTCGGGCGGCATCTTCCCGGTCGCCAGCGCGGTGATCGGCGACACGTTCCCGTCCGAGAAGCGCGGCACGGCGCTGGGCCTGATCGGCGCGGTGTGGGGCATCGCCTTCCTGATCGGCCCGATCGTCGGCGGCGTGCTGCTGCTGTTCGGCTGGCAGTGGCTGTTCATCATCAACCTGCCGCTCGCGGCGGTGGTGATCGGGCTGAGCCTGCGCATGCTGCCCGCCACCCGCCCGAGCGAGCGGCGGCCGTTCGACTGGCTGGGTATGGCCGCGCTGGGCGCGCTGCTGGCCGCACTGGCGGTTGGCCTCAACCAGCTCGACACCGCCAACTTCACCAGCAGCCTGAGCTCGGCCGGCGTCTGGCCGTTCCTGCTGGCGGCGCTCGCGCTCCTGCCGATCTTCTGGCTGATCGAGCGCCGCGCGGTCGACCCGGTCCTGCGCACCAGCCTGTTCGCGCGGCGGCAGGTCGTGCTTACGGCGGCGCTGGCTGCCGGCGCGGGGCTGGCCGAGGTCGCGGTGGTGTTCCTGCCGGCGCTGGTGGTGGCCTCGTTCGGTGTGAAGGAGTCGACCGCCAGCTTCATGCTTGTGCCGGTCGTGCTGGCGATGGCGGTCGGCTCGCCGCTTTCGGGCCGGCTGCTCGACAGCTCGGGCTCGCGGGTGGTCGTGCTGCTCGGCAGCAGCCTGGTGACGGCCGGCATGGTGCTGGTCAGCTTCTTCGCCACCAGCCTGGCGATGTTCTACGTCTCGGCGGTGCTGTTCGGCCTGGGCCTGTCGGTCTTGCTCGGCGCGGCGTTGCGGTATATCATGCTCAACGAGACACCGGCGGCCGAGCGGGCCTCCGGGCAGGCGGCGCTGACGATCTTCACCAGCGTCGGGCAGCTGGTCGGCGGCGCCATGACCGGCGCGGTGGCGGCCTCGCGCGGCGGCGGCGTGGTCGGCTACACGTCCTCGTTCCTGGTGATCGGCGTGGTGATGCTGCTGCTGACGCTCTCCTCGCTCGGGCTGAAGGGCCGCGCCGCGGAGCAGGCCACCGTCGCGCGTAACGAGGCGGGCATGCCAGCACACGCCTATAGCAGTGGGCAGTCGGCAGGAGCCAGTCGGCAGTAAGACGGACGGCATTACAAAGGAAGCGTATGACTACGCCCGACCGCGCCATGCGCGAGCGCATCCTGACACAGGCCCTGCGCTTGTTCGTCACCCACGGCTACCACGGCATCTCGATGCGCGAGATCGCCGAGGCGGTCGGCGTCTCGAAGGCCGGCCTGTACTACCACTTCAAGGACAAGCAGGATCTGTTTCTGGCGATCCTGACCGACGACCTGCTCAGCATCGACGCGCTGGTCAGCGCGGTGCGCGGCGCGGGCGGCACGACGCGCGAGCAGGTCGTCCGACTGGTGCGCGCGCTGTTCGACCAGCCGGCCGAGCGGCGGGCGATCATTCGGCTGGCCGGCCAGGAGATGGCCCACCTCGACGAGGCGGCGCGGGCCGAGTTCGGGCGGCTGTACCAGGAGCGCTTCATCGGCCAGGTCGCGGCGATCCTGCGCGAGGGCGTCGCGCGCGGCGAGCTGCGGCAGATCGACCCGCAGCTCGCGACCTGGCTGCTGCTTGGGATGATGTACCCGTTCTTCACGCCCTCCGAGGCGCGCACCCCCCGCCCGCCCGAGCAGACGATCGAGCTGATGCTCGCGGTCTTTTTTGAGGGCGTGGCCGCCCTCTAGGATTGTGACCCTCCCCCAGCCCCCTTCGCGGGTTGATGTTTCGCGCATGGCGCA
Organism: Candidatus Ribeiella danica; assembly: GCA_016717335.1. Lineage (GTDB taxonomy): Bacteria > Chloroflexota > Chloroflexia > Chloroflexales > Roseiflexaceae > Ribeiella > Ribeiella danica. The sequence goes on along the minus strand of JADKFS010000012.1, from coordinate 251,713 downwards.
GTGATATCCCAGATTACCCCACCCCCTGCCCCCGCCCCTGCCAGGGGCGGGGGTACAATTTGTTGGTGCCGGGGTTTCGGCGCAGCCGAAACCCCGGCACCAACAAATCACATTCATCTCACCTTGTCCACAGCCATGCCTCAGCTTCGGGCGTAACGCCGACGTGCTCTCTGTACGTCCTGTATATCGAACGACAATGAAGTGTCGACCATCGCTCGGCGAATGGGTCGACCTAGATCAAAAGGAGCAGCTTGATGAAGCTCTATCGATATCTTTTCCTGACCATGGCCCTGGCGCTGGCGGCGCTGGCGGCGCCGGCGCTGGCCGGCGCGGCGCCGAGCAAGCTGGCGACCTACACTGCGCCCAATGGCGAGTGGAGCGTGCAGTACCCCTCCAGCCTGCTGCACGTCGAGCAGCTGAACGAGGGCGTAACGATCTTCATCAGCAAGGACCGCCACACGGTCGCGGCGATCGACGCGCACGTCGCCGCCGGCGAGGTGACGAGCGACGACCTGATCGGCCGCGGGCAGGCGACGCTGCGGCAGATCTACGCCAAGAAGGTGAAGAGCGCCGGCGTGCTGGAGTTCGCGGGCGCGCGCTGGCAGACCGGCTTCAACTTCACCACCGACAAGGGCTCGAAGGGCGCCGCGCTCTACCACCAGAACGGCCGGGTCGAGCAGGACTACCGGGTCTTCGGGTTCGTGTACGGCTACAAGGCCGCCAGCGAGAAGGCCATGCGGCCGATCCTTGAGGCGATCGGCGAGTCGCTGTGGATTGGGCCGCCCGCCCCGCAGGGCATCGACTACGCGCGCGACGCGCTGCGGGCCTACTTCGGGGCGCTCTACGGCGGCCGCTACGCCGACGCCGTCGCGCTCTACGGCGGGAGCTACGATATCCTGGCCGGCTGGAACCCCGACGTCGCGCCGCGCGATCGAGCCCAGCTGTTCAAAAACGGCTGCACGCAGAACGGCCTGCAGTGTCTGCGGCTGAAGAAGATCGTCGAGGAGCGCGCCGTGTCGTCCACCAAGTTCCGCTTCGTGGTCCAGTTCCTGAACGACGACGGGGCGCTGTTCAAGTGCTGCGGGTTGACCTCCGGCAAGCAGCTGAGCCAGTTCACTTTTACCGTGGCGAAGGTCGGCGGCAAGTACCTGGTGCAGGACCTGCCGGTGTACGTGGCGTAGCAGGCCGCCAGTCGGCAGTTCGCAGGCGGCAGTATCACTGAGATACCTTGACTCTCAATGATACTGCCGCCTGATCCTACAGCGCCTCAGGCATGTCCGCAGTTGCCGGCATTGCGTCGCTGCTCGCTCGTCGTAGCCTGGAAATGCGCGAAACGTCAACGGTGCTGCCTACTGGCGACTGCTGGCTGCCAACTGCTCAACCACCTCCGCCCGCGCGACCTTGACCACCTCGCCGCCGCGCCGCTTGATCTCGACCTGGCCGGCGGCCAGCAGCTTCTCGCCTACCACCAGCCGCACCGGCAGCCCGATCAGGTCGGCGTCGTTGAACTTGACGCCGGCCGTCTCGTCGCGGTCGTCGTACAGCGCGCGCACGCCCGCGGCCGAAAGCTCGGCGTAGAGCGACTCGGCGGCGTCGCGCACGGCCTCGGACTTGCCGAGCCGCACCAGGTGGACGTCGAGCGGCGCGACCTCGGCCGGCCAGACGATCCCGGCGGCGTCGTGGTGCTGCTCGACGACCACCTGCAGCAGCCGCTCGACGCCGATGCCGTAGGAGCCCATCACGACCGGCCGCGCCGCGCCGTCCTGGTCGAGGTAGGTCGCGCCGAGCGCCTCGGTGTAGCGCGTGCCGAGCTTGAAGATATGGCCGACCTCGATGCCCTTTTCGAGCTGCAGCGCCGCGCCGCAGCGCGCGCACGGGTCGCCCGCTTGCACCGCGGCGATGTCCGCGACCGTGGTGGCCTGCCAGTCGCGCCCGTAGATCACGCCGGTCGCGTGGTAGCCCTCGCGGTTCGCGCCGGCCACCAGCGGCTCGGCCGCGACGACCGACTGGTCGGCGATGACGAGCACGCCCGCGGCGCCTTGGTCCGCGCGCACGCGCAGCCCAACCGGCGAGGCATAGCCGGGCACCGCGCCGGCCGCGGCGATCTGCTCGGCCGTGGCGGGCGCCAGCGCCGAGACGCCGGCCGCCGTGCGCAGCTTGGCCTCATTCACCTCCAGGTCGCCGCGGATCACCGCGAACAGCAGCCCGCGCTCGGGCGTGTCGAAGAACACTGCCTTGGCCGTGGCCGACTCGGGCACCCCCAGGAAGGCCGCCAGCTCGGCGATCGTCTTGCACGCGGGCGTCGCCACCTCCTCCGAGCGTTCGAACGTTTGAACGTTCGAGCGTTCGAACGTTGCCGCGGAGGCGGACACGGCCACCTCGACGTTCGCCGCGTAGCCGCACGACGGGCAGATCGCCAGCATATCCTCGCCGGCCTGCGAGATCGCCATGTACTCGCGCGCCTCGCGCCCGCCCATCTCGCCGCTGGCGGCCTCGACGGCGACGAAGCGCACGCCGCAGCGCTGCAGGATGCGCTCGAACGCCAGCGCGATCCGGTCGTAGACCCGGTCGAGCCCGGCGGCGTCGGCGTCGAGCGAGTAGGCGTCCAGCATCGTGAACTCGCGCATGCGCATCAGGCCGCCCTTGGCGCGCATCTCGTCGCGGTACTTGGTGTGGATCTGGTAGACCAGCGCCGGCAATTGGCGGTACGAGGTGATCTCGCGGCGGGCTAGCTCGGCGATCGCCTCCTCGTGGGTCGGCGCGAAGATCAGCGCGCGCTCCGAGCGGTCGGACATCCTGAGCATGAGCGGGCCATAGTCGGCGTAGCGGCCGGTCTGCTCCCAGGCCGCCGAGGACTGCACCACCGGCGTGCGCAGCTCCTGGCCGTCGATCCGCGCCAGCTCCTCGTGCATGATCGCCTCGATCCGCCGCGCGACGCGCATGCCCAGCGGCAGCAGCGCGTAGCCGCCCGCCAGCAGCGAGCGCACCAGGCCGGCCCGCAGCACCAGCTGGTGCGCCGCGTGCTCCGCCTCGGTCGGCGCCTCGCGCAGGGTGCGCCCGAACAGAGTTGAGAGTCGCATACTTCCTCCATTGCAGATTGCAGATTGCAGATTTTAGATTGAGGTGTGTCATCTGCAATCTACAATCTAAAATCTGCAATAAAAAACGCCCCTGAGCCAAACTGCTCAAGGACGGTGTGAACCGCGGTACCACCTTGGTTGGGGCCTGTGGCCCCCGCTCTGCCGCCGCCACCAGGCGCGCGTGCGCGCTGGAGAAGGCGCGTCCCGATCACGGCGGACTCACCGGCCGGCCTTATCCCTATGAACGCTGTAACGTCCTCGGGCTTCGGCGGCGACGTGGGCGGCTGTGCGGCCGCCGCTACGGGAATGGGTTCGGCGCTGGCCTGCCGGTCGAGCTCACACCGCCCTCGACTCGCTGGGCGCGCGGCGCGGCACCTACTGGTTTCCCGTCGACGTCGTTCTCTATCGCTTGTGGGCGCGAGTCTACCACGCGCGCGCGCGCGTGTCAATCGGGCGCGCGGCCGTGGGTGTGACGTAGCTTTTTGCGCGACCGCTAGCCGTACGAAGCCCGCTGCCGCGGGCTGATCAGGCCACGTGCACAGCCTTTGTGCGTAGCCCACCCCTTCGCGGGCCAGGCGGGCCAGTGGTTGGCGCGCTGTGCAAAAGAATACGTCACACCCCGTGTCATCCGTCACGGCTTGGCTTGCCTCAGGGCGCCTGCCAGCCGCCCTGGAGCGCGCGCACGCGCTGCTTGAGGTCTTCCGGCACGGCGATCGTCGCAGCCGTCGCGTAGTCGTACATCACCAGCACCGTCCGGCTGAGCGCGACCAGCCGCCCGTCGCCGGCCTCGATCCGGTGGATCATGTCGAAGCTCTTGCCGCCGAAGCGCGAGATCCCGCAGCCGATGGTCAGCCGCTCGCCGAACAGCGCCGGCGACTTGTAGGAGATCGTCGCCTCGGCCAGGATGACCGGCAGCTCGCTCAGATCCCGCAGGCCCAGCAGATCGACCAGAAACTTGATCCGCGCGGTCTCGAGGTAGCTCAGGTAGACCGCGTTGTTGACATGCCCCATCGCGTCGAGGTCGCGAAACAACACCTCGATCTCGACGCAGTAGGGGAACGATTGGGCGCTGCCTGTCATGCGTTTCACTTTCGACACAAAATCATGGACGATGGACCAAAGACCAAAGACCAAAGACCAAGCCCCAAACCCCACTGCCCCATTCGCCAGAGATCAGGGGTCAGGGGTCAGGGGTCAGTATTCCACCTTCAACGTTCAACATTCAACGTTCAAACCCTAGCCCCAAACCCCAAATCCCCAAGCCTCACAGGACCTTGTAACCCCCACGGCGTTCAGTTCTCCTCCGGGGCGACCTCGGCCTCGTCGGCCTCCTGCATCAGCTCCTGCAGCTCCGGCGCGACATCCTCGCGGCCCATGGCGCGGCGGAACATGCGCGCGCGGCGCCGGAAGGTCTCGAGCGACAGGTACATCGGCTGGAACTCCGCGCCGGCCGGGCCGACCAGCGGGCCAAACGGCAGGAAGCCGAGGTGCCGGTACAGCCGCTGCTGGCGGGTCGTGCCCGAGATCAGCGCCAGGTCGTAGCCGCGCTGCAGGCAGTGCTCGGTCAGCAGCTTGCCCATGCCCCAGAACACCCAGCCGTTGCGATACTTCTTCTCGACCGCCAGCAGCCGCAGCTCGCACAGCCGGCGGCCGGCCGGCAGGTACGAGTCGAGGTTCTCGAGCTTGGTGTCGAGCGAGAACGGGCGCGCCCCGCGGACGGCGATCATCCCGACCAGGCGGTCGTGGTCCAGTGCGATGATGTAGGTATTCTCGCGATGGAACTTATCGACCAGCGCGCGGTCGGGGTTGGCGCCGTGCTGCGGTATCTCTTCGACAAAGGTCGTGTAGTTGAGGTGATGGATCTGCTCGAACTCCCAGTCCTCAGTAGCAAACTTGAACTTTAGCGACCCGAACACATGCTTCTCCTCTGATGTCGTGCGCGGCGCGGCTCACGAGGCGGGCGCGCGGCGCCGCAGCTTGGCGCGGATATTCTCACGGTGGGCGGCCAGGATGATCAGCGCCATCGCCAGCGTGGCGACGATGTCGACGAGCGGCCGCCCAAGCGGGATCAGCGCCAGCGGCGTCAGCGCGATCCCGATCAGGCCGGCGATCGTGAAGCTGCGAGCGATTGCGAATAGGACGGCGAACAGCCCGAGCAGCACCAGCGGGATCAGGATGTTGTAGCCGACCAGCGCGCCAATCATCGTGGCGACGCCCTTGCCGCCCTTGAAGCCAAGCTGGGCCGGCCACACGTGGCCGGCCAGCACGGCCAGCATCACCAGGACCAGCATCCAGCCCTGCACGCCCAGGTAGCGCGCGAACAGGACCGCCAGCAGCCCCTTGAGCGCGTCGCCGACCGCCACGATCGAGAAGCCGACCGGGCCGAGCACCCGCCCGGCGTTGCGCCCGCCGACGTTCCCGCTGCCAAGCTGGCGGATATCCTGTCCCTTCCACACCCGCACGAGATAGTAGGCCGTCGCGAAGCAGCCGAGCGCATACGCGACCAGCAGCGCGACCAGGTCTTGCCAGGCAGGCACGGTCTCGATCCTTTCCGCTTGAACAGTAGCCAGCAGGCTGTACGCATGGAGTATAAAGGAGGTTCGGCTTTGGCACAAATCCCGTGGGGGCTGCGCGCCCCCCGTGCCCCCGCGGGGGCTGCGCGCCCCCGTGCCCCGCGGGGGCTGCGCGCCCCCGTGCCCCGTGGGTGGCAACCCACACTGCTTTCGGGGGGGCTGCGCGCCCCCGCACCCCCGCGGTGGCTGCGCCCCCCATGCCCCGTGGGTGGCAACCCACACTGCTTTCGGGGGGGCTGCGCGCCCCCCGCACCCCCGCGGGGGCTGCGCGCCCCCGTGCCCCGTGGGTGGCAACCCACACTGCTTTCGGGGGGGCTGCGCGCCCCCCGCACCCCCGCGGGCGGGGGTGGGCCGCCCCCCCGCCGCCCCCCGGCCGGCTTGCGCCCCTGGACCCCAAAATAGCCCAGCCTCGGTACAAATGCTTGACGCGCATGCCCAGCGGAATCACGGCGCGGCGGGTGGCAACTGGCCTCGCAGGGATGGTGCTGGGCATGCGCTACCACTATCGGGGATATGCCACAGGCATCATTTGCCGGAGGGGGGCCGGGGGCGCAGCGCCCCGGAGAAAAGGCTGGCCCGACACGGGCGCATCAGGCGGGGGGCCGGGGGCGCAGCGCCCCGGAACAAGCCCCGCGCCGCGCTTCAGAAGAGCAGAATGTTGCTAGGCGGCAACCGTATCGCCGCTGCGCGCGGGCGCCGCCGCCAGCTCGCGCAGCAGCGGCCCGATCGGCCGGGTCGCGGCGCTGTTCCAGTCGCGGTAGCGCGCGACCGAGGCGGCCGCCGCCGCCAGGCGGGCCGGGTCGCGGGCGAGCGCCGCGATCAGCTCGCGCTGCCCGGCCGGATCGAGCGCCACCCAGCCCAGCCCGTAGCGCTCGATCATCGCCGGGTTGCCGGCCTCCTGGCCGGGGATGTAGGTCGTGGCGACGAACGGCCTGCCGAGCATCACCGCCTCGAGCAGCGTGTTCGGCCCGGCCTTGCCGAGCACCAGGTCGGCCGCGGCCATGAGCGGCGCCACCTCGCGCGTGAACGGCACGACGCGCACGCCGGGCCGGCCGGCGAAGCGCTCCGCCAGCGCGCGGTTGGTGCCGGCGGCCAGGATTGCCTGGGTCGCCCCGGCCGCCAGCGCGCTCTCGACCGTCCGCGCGATGTGGGCGGTGCCCTCGCGGCCGCCCTGCACGAATACGGTGAAGCTGTCCGGGTCGAGCCCCAGCTGCCGGAGGGCGGCGCCGCGCTCGTAGCCCGCGCGGAGGAACTGCGCCCGCACCGGCCAGCCGGTCAGGTGGGTCCGATCGGGCGAGAAGCCGGCGTCGAGCGCCTCCCGGTAGCTCTCGCGGGTCGGCGCCATCGTCGCCGCGGCGTCGAGGGCGGTCAGCCAGGTCGCGTGCAGCCGCTCGGGGTCCGCGAACAGCATCGCGAATGGCGCCGGCGAGCCGATCCGCGCCAGCGCGCGCTGCGCCGCCCAGGTGAGCATCGACGAGGTGCTGACGACGAGGTCCGGGCGCCGCCGGCGCAGCAGCTGCCTCAGGCGCCAGCCGAGCAACGAGCTCAGGGCACGGTGGATCGCGAGCGCGCGGCCGGGCGTGTTGCTCAGCCGGAACTCGGCCTCCCACAGCCAGAGCGCGTGCCGGCTGGCCAGCCGGTAGTGCGCGTGCACCGCGCCGGGCAGCGGGTCCACGATCGCGACCGTGTCTTCGGGCGCGAGCCGATCGCGCAGCGCCTCGGCCAGGCTCACATGCCCGCCGCCGCTGTGCACGGTGAGGATCAAGATCCGCGACATACAAGGTCTCCTAGCGCATCAGAACGCATTCGCCACAATCTGCAATTGCACTAGGCCTCACGCTCGTGCAGCGACTCGGCGGCGACCGGGTTGCGGGTGCGCCGCCAGTCGACCGACGGCAGGATCAGATCGGGCCGGATGCGATCCTGGTAGCGCAGCACCACGCGCAGCACCGACTCGAGCAGCGTCTCGCTGAGCAGGTGCGGCTGCAGCCCGAGGTCGAGCAGGCGCGTGTTGGCGGCGCGGTAGTAGTGCTCTTCGCGCTCGACGCGCGGGTTCGGCAGGTGCTCGACCGCCACGCTGAGCCCGAACGCGGACGCCGCCTCGCGCACCGCGCCGGCCAGATCGGCGACGCTGAACTGCTCGGTGAACTGGTTGAAGACCCGGAACTCGCCCGGCGCGGCCGGGTTCAGGATCGCCAGCTCGACGCAGGCCAGCGTGTCGCGGATGTCCAGGAAGCCGCGGGTCTGCCCGCCGCGGCCGTACACCGTCAGCGGGACCCCGGCGACCGCCTGCACCAGGAAGCGGTTCAGCGCCGTGCCGAACACGCCGTCGTAGTCGAAGCGCGTGCGCAGGCGCTCGTCCAGCTCGATCTCCGGCGTGTCGACGCCGTAGACGACCCCCTGGTTCAGATCGGTCGCGCGCAGGCCCCAGACCTTGCAGCTGAACATAATGTTGTGGCTGTCGTGGCACTTCGAGAGGTGGTAGAAGCTGCCGGGCTGCTTTGGGTAGGGCAGCGTATCGGTGCGGCCCTTGTGCGTGATCGTGATGAAGCCCTCCTCGATGTCGATGTTCGGCGTGCCGTACTCGCCCATCGTGCCGAGCTTGACCAGGTGGCAGTGGGGCGCGTGGTCGGCCAGCGCGTAGAGCAGGTTGAGCGTGCCGCTGATATTGTTCACCTGTGTGAAGACCGCGTGGCGGCGGTCGATCATCGAGTAGGGCGCGCTGCGCTGCTCGCCGAAGTGCACCACCGCCTCGGGCCGGAAGTCGCGCACGGCCGGCTCGAGGAACGTGTAGTCGCACAGGTCGCCGACGAGCGGGACGATCGTTCGCCCCGAGACCTCACGCCAGGCGGCGATGCGCTGGGCGAGCGCAACGACCGGCGTCAGGCTCTCGGCGCCAAGCTCGCGGTCCCAGGCGCGCCGGGCAAAGTTGTCCAGCACGGCGACCTCGTGGCCGCGCGCCGAGAGATGCAGCGCCGCCGGCCAGCCCAGGTAGCCGTCGCCGCCGGGGATGAGGATTCGCATAGAGATCTCCTTTATCATCACTGCGGGAGCGATCCTCGATCAGGGATCTGCCGCGCTGGCAGCAAGAATCTTGCCGCAGAGCGGCGCAATTGAGATGTTGCACATCTCGGATGCCCCGCCTCCACATCCTTTCATTGGCCCCCTCACCCCCTGCCCCCGCTCCCCCGCCGGGGGAGCGGGGGATAGTGTTGGCGGTGTGGCGCGCCGCGCCACACCGCCAACTGTGAACCCCCTCCCCGTGAACGGGGAGGGGGCAGGGGGAGGGGAAGCAATACCAGGGGCGAGCGTAAAAACTGGTGGGCTGCGGGGTTTCGGCGGAGCCGAAACCCCGCAGCCCGTAAAAATCCCCCCTCTAGCGCGGCGGCAGCCGCACCAGCCGGTCGAGCAGATCCTCCAGCGCGGCGGTGGGGTCGTCGCACAGCCCCGAGTGCACCGGCGAGATCTGGATCATCGCGCTGCGCGGGGCGACCAGCCAGTGGAAGCGGTCGGCCATGGGCAGCTGCGCGATCGAGCCGCCGGCCGGGTCGCCGGCCGCGACCAGCGGGATGATCGCGAGGTGGCGCTCGACCTCGGCCAGGTCGAGCCAGGGCGCCAGGGCCGCCAGCCGGCGCGCGTCCAGCTCGATCCGCGCCGCCAGGAAGCGGCAGGTGCGGCAGAACAGGATCGCGCCGGCGTTGACGAACTCCGCGCGCTCGACGCGCGGCACGACCCGCACTATGGCGTAGTCAAACGAGCTTCGCGCGAGCATCGACGGCCTCCTCGACGAAGGCGCGCGGCGCCTGGAGACGGCTGAGCAGGTAGCTGGCGTAGGCGGCGCGGTGCTCGTCGTGGTCGGCAAACCGCGCCTCGGCAGCCAGCCAGCTGTCGGGGATCAGCCCGACCAGCCGCTCGATCAGGTCGGGGGCGATCCGCTCGCTCAGCACCGCGTCGGCCTCGGGCAGCGCGTCGGCGTAGGGCAGCAGGATGTGGTCCTTGACCTGCGGGAAGCGGCTGCGGCTGCGCGCCATGTAGTCGCCCCAGGCGTGGTGGACGAACAGCGCCGCGCCGTGGTCGATCAGCCAGAGCCGCTGCTCCTGCAGCAGCATGTTAGTGTTGCGCGGCGTGCGGTCGACGTTGGTCGTGTACGCGTCGAACCAGACGATCGCCGAGGCCAGCGCCAGCGCGGCGGGCGGCGCCAGCAGCGGCTCGAACGCCAGCGCGCCGGGGATGTAGGCCAGCGCCAGGTTCAGCCCGACGCTGGCCCGCAGCAGATCCTGGATCTCCTCGTGCGGCTCGTTGCGGCCGAACGCCGCGTCGAGCTCGACGAAGACGATCTCGGGGACCGGCAGGCCCAGCGCGCGGCCGATCTCGCCGGCCAGCAGCTCGGCGATCAGCACCTTGGGGCCCTGCCCGGCGCCGCGAAACTTCAGGACGTAGAGCCGCTCGTCGTCGGCTTCGACGATCGCCGGGAGCGAGCCGCCCTCGCGTAAGGGCGCCAGGTAGCGGGTGGCGGTGATGGTTCGGATCATGAGTAGCCAGTCAGCAGTCGGCAGTCGGCAATTCCAGCGTTCAAACGTTCAAACGTTCAAACGTTCAGCCCGGCAGTCGGCAGTCGGCAGTCGGCAATTCCAGCGTTCAAACGTTCAAACGTTCAACGTTCAGCCCGGCAGTCGGCAGTCGGCAGTCAGCGATCAGGGGTGTATTCAACGTTCAACATTCAACATTCAACGTTCAACGTTCAACGTTCACCTTGTCACGGCCCCGCGCCGCGCCCGCCAGCGGCTGAGCAGCCAGCCTAGCGCGATCAGGACGGCCACGCCCAGCGCGATCAGGCCGAAACCGCGCAGATTCTTCCAGTAGTACGTTCGCGTCGCGCCCTCGATCCGCGCCCAGCGCGGGTCGCGCACGCTGTAGCTGATCGGGACGGTCCCGCCCTTCTCAAGGCCAGGCACGCTCTTCGCGTCGACCAGATCCACCGCCACGACCGGGTCCACCACACCTTGCGGCACGAACGAAAGCTCTACGATCGTGTACGGCTGAGCCGCCTCTTCGCCTGAGCTGCGCCGGCTCTCCCAGATGCGCGTGACCTGGTGCATCCCCTGGATGGTCGCGCTGCTGGTGGCGAGAGCGCCAGACGGGTCCGGCCCCGGCCAGCCGCTCTCGGCGTAGACCACGCCGGCGAACATGTAGGCCAGAACCGCGACCGCGAGCCACCCGCGCCGCCACTTTGACCACGCCCACAGCAGCAGGAGCCACCCGCCGATCGCGGCGGCCAGGCCGATCAGGCCGCTGCCGAGCCGCGCGACGAACGACCCCAGCGGGAGCTGCGTCGCGAGGCGGGCGGTTGCCAGGCCAAACAGCCGCAGCGTCGCATTTGGCGCGTAGCGCACCTGCACGGACTCGCCGGCGCGCAGCCGGTCGTAGGTCGGAAGGTCCACCGCGATGCCGGCCACCTCCGGCTCGTCCGCGCCCGCCGGCCGGAAGCCCACATCGACGAACAGGCGGCGCGTCCAGCTGCCCGACACGACGTCGATCACCTCGCGCTTGGCGACGACCGTCCCTGGCGCGACTGCGCCGCCGACCTCGACGTACAGGGGTGGGCCGAGCAGCAGCGCGAGCAAAAGCAGCAGAAACGCAAGGCCGACGGCCGAGCGTAGGACCCCGAGCGCCCAGCGGAGCGGCGCCAGGTAGCGGTTGGCGGTGATAGTTCGGGTCATGAGCAGCCAGTCGGCAGTCGGCAGTCGGCGGTCGGCGGTCGGCAATTCCAGCGTTCAAACGTTCAAACGTTCATCGTTCAAACGTTCATCGTTCATCGTTCATCGTTCACCCGGTCTCCTTGTCTCCTTGTCTCTCTCCGGGTCGGGCGCGAACTGGTCGTGCAGCTCCTGGAGCCGGTCGTCGGTGTGGCGGGCGTAGTACTGCTCGGTGATGCGGGTGTTGGCGTGGCCGAGCAGCGCCGCCACCTCGGAGATCTGGGCGCCCTCGTTGAGCAGCCACATCGCCACGAAGTGCCGGAAGGTGTGCGGCGTCGTCTCGCGCAGCAGCCTGGCCTCGCGGCGGCGGCCATCGGCCTCAAGCTGGTCGGCCAGCGTCTGCGCGGCGCCGGTGACGATCGCCCAGGCCGCGACGCGGTTGAGCCGCCCGCCGGCGCCGCGCGGGCCGTGCGAGATGATCAGCGGCTCGGCGCGCGGGAAGGCCGCCCGGCGCGCCAGCAGGTAGCGCTCGATCGCCCGCTGCGCGTGCGGCCGCAGGAACACTGCGCGCCGCCGGCTGCCCTTGCCGACCACGTGGGTGCGCGGGGCGACCCGCCCGTCGTCGTCGCGCACGTCGCCGGCGTCGAGCGCCAGCAGCTCGGAGATCCGCGCGCCGGTGGAGAACAGCAGGTGCAGCAGCATAGCATTGCGCAGCCCGTTCAGCCGCTCGCGCTCGCGCGCGCTGCCCTGGTCGCCTGCCGGCAGCTCGGCGTCGTAGAAGCCGACCAGCCGCCGCAGGTCGGGCACGTCGGGCGCGCGGCCGGCCGGAGCGCGCGGCAGCGCGTCGCGCAGGTGCATGCGCAGCACCGCCAGGTCGCACTGCAGCTCGCCGCGGTCGGCCAGGAACTTGCAGACCGCCAGCGCGCCGTGGCTGTAGGTCAGCGCGGTGCCGTCGGCCTTGCGGTCGAGCGAGTCGATCCAGCGCGCCAGGTCGGTCACGCCCAGCTCGGCGACCGTGCGGCGGCCCTGGCGCTCGGACCAGGCGGCGAACGAGCGCCAGGCATCGCAGTAGGAGGCGATCGTCGGCGCGGCCAGCGGCTTGCGGCGCGCGCGCTGCGCGGCGGCCCAGGCGTCGCCGGCAGCGGCGAGGGTCATCGGCTGTGTTGGCTGCTCGGGTGTCATTGCGGCTATTATAGCACGCGCGCGGCGCGTCACCGGCCCGCGCCCCCCTGCCTTTTTGGGGTGTTGCTTGCCATGGGATGGCGGCAGATGACCATTGCGGTGTGGTGCGGCCCGCTCCAGCGCACCACAGCACCACACCGCCAAAACCCCCCCCCTCGCGAGGGGGAGGGGGGAGAGGGCAAGGGGGGAAGGGTATAAATGACGACCCCCGCTCCTTTCGGGAGCGGGGGTCCAGAGAGAAGGCGCGGCGCCGAGCCGGGCTATTTCTCCTTCGCGTTGCCGACCGCCCAGTACTTGGTCAGCTCTTTCTGGGCCTCGACCGCGCGGTGGATCGCGTCCTGCCAGGTCTGGAACACGAGCTGCGCGCCCTCGTCCATGCGCTGGGTCAGCGTGTCGGGCGTGGCCTGCTTCATCGATTCGAACATGCTGTTCCAAAGCTGGGTCTGCGACTCGTTCCAGGTCTTCATCGTCGCAACGACCTGGTCGGTCCAGGCAGTCCACTCCTTCGGGGCGCCGGTCGCCGACTTGACACTGTTGGCCCACATGCTGGCCCACTCGACCTGCGCGTTCAACGATTTGTCGACCGCATCTTTCCAGAAGCTGAAGGCCTGATCCCACGCCTCGTTCGCCTGCGTCGAGCCAGTCTTGGGCATCGCCGACTTCCAGTTCTCCCATAGCTGCTGCTGCGCCTTCGTCCAGCTCTTCATGGTCTCTTCGACCTGCTTGTTCCAGTCGCTCATGGCTTCCTCCTTAGACGCGCTGTTACGTCTTGCGATCACATTGACAGTGCGTTCATTATAGCCATGAGACCGATCTGGCAAGTTACAAATCGTTATGTCGAGCCTTTCTGACTTTGGAAACCCCACCCCCTGCCCCCGCCAGGGGCGGGGGTGTGTCCGATGGTGCTGCGGTGCGCTGCTTTGCAGCGCACCGCAGCACCACCACGAATCCCCCCTCTCCCAAAATGGGAGAGGGGGGCAGGGGGGTGAGGGCCAGCTACGGAATTGGGCTGAGCGCCGTCCAGCCGCCCTCGATCAGCAGCGTGTGGCCGGTGATCATCTCGGCCTCGGGCGAGGCCAGGTAGAGCAGCGCCGAGGCGACGTCGGCGGGCTGCAGCGCGCGGCCGGTCGGGATGACGCCGCCCCAGTGGCTGGCGTACTCGGGGTCGTCCTGCAGGTTGCGCGCGTTGACCACCGCGCCGATCCCGAGCGCGTTGACGGTGATGCCGTAGCGGCCGAGCTCGGGCGCCAGCGTGCGGGCCATGTGGCGCAGCCCGGCCTTGGTGATGCCGTAGGCCGACAGGTTCGGCACGCCCTGCACGCCGGTGACCGAGGACGAGAAGACGATCCGCCCGCCGTAGCGGCCGGCGCGCGCGCCCTGGGCGATCATCTGGCGTGCGGCCGCCTGCGCGCCGAAGAACGACCCCTTCAGGTTGAGCCCGGCCAGCGTATCCCAGGCGCGCTCGTCGGTCTCCAGGAACGGCTTGAAGATCGTCAGGCCGGCGTTGGCCACGAAGATGTCCAGCCGGCCGAACGCCTCGACCGCGCGCGCGACCAGCCGGTAGTTCTCGGCGACGCTCGACAGGTCGGCGTCGTGAGCCAGCGCGCGCCCGCCCGCCGCCACGATCCGCTCGACCACCTGCCCGGCGCGATCCGGCTCCCGGTAGTGCGTCACCAGCACGGCGGCGCCCGCCGCGGCCAGCCGCTCGGCCATCGCCGCGCCGATCTCGCGGCTCGCGCCGGTGACGATCGCCACTCTGTCTTGTAGAGCCATATGTTTGAAGCCGGTAGCCGGTAGCCAGTAGTCAGTAGTCAGTACCTCGTCGCAGTGCAATACGCTGACCTGCATCGGTACTGACTACTGAAAGCTGATTACTGACTACTGAGGGCTACTTCTGCTTGAACGCATCGTCGAACGCCTGGGTCGAGGGGGTCAGGTCGAGCCGCCGTACCAGCTCGATCGCCTCGGGCGCGCCAAGCTCGCGATTCATGCCGTTATCCTCCCACTCGATCGAGAGCGGGCCCTGGTAGCCCACGTCGTTGAGCGCGCGGAAGATCCGCTCGAACGGCACGCCGCCGCGCCCGGGCGAGACGAAGTCCCAGCCGCGCCGGTGGTCGCCGAAGAACAGGTGCGACGAGAGGATGCCGTTGCGCCCGTTCAGGTTGCGCACCGACTCCTTGACGTGCATGTGGTAGATCTGCTTGCCGTACTCGTACACGAACTCGACCGGGTCGAGCATCTGCCAGTACAGGTGGCTCGGGTCGAAGTTGATGCCGAACGCCGGCCGGTTGCCGATCGCGTCGAGCGTCCGGCGGGTGGTCCAGAAGTCGTAGGCGATCTCGCCGGGGTGTACCTCCAGCGCGAACTTGACGCCAGCCTGGTCGAACACGTCCAGCACCGGGTTCCAGCGGTCGGCGAACTCCTGGTAGCCGCCTTCGATCATCTCGGGCGGCACCGGCGGGAACATCGCCAGCGCGTGCCAGATCGGCGAGCCGGTGAAGCCGGTGACGACCTTGACTCCCAGCCGGGCCGCGGCGTGCGCGGTGGCCTTCAGCTCCTCCGCAGCACGCGCCCGAACCCCCTCGGGGTCGCCGTCGCCCCAGACGCGCGGGTGCAGGATGCTCTTGTGGCGCTCGTCGATCACCTTATCGGCCACCGCCTGGCCAGCCAGGTGCGCCGCGAGCGCGACGAGCTGCAGGCCGTTCTGCTCCAGCAGCTCGCGCAGCTCGCGCGCGTAGGCATCGGATTCGGCCGCCTTGACAACATCCACGTGAATGCCCCAGCAGGCCAGCTCCAAGCCGTCGAAGCCCCAGCCCTTCGTCAGCTTGACCAGCCGCTCCAGCGGCATGTCGGCCCACTGTGCCGTAACAAGCGTAACAGGTCGTGCCATCGTTGGTCCCTCCCCTTCGATTATTGCAGATTGCAGAATCTCGGTAGTCGGTAGTCAGATTTCAGCAGTCAGTACCATTGAAGCACAATGATTCACAATGATGCCGACTACTGACTACTGGCTGCTGCCTACTGCTAGAAGCGCTCGCCGCGCACCGGCACGATGTGCGTCCTGATCATATTCATCGCCATCAGCCGCATTGTGTCGAGGTGCTGGCGCATGACCCCGGCGGCCGCGTCCGGGTCGCCGTGGTAGATCGCCTGCGCCAGGTCGACGTGCTCGCGCGTGCCGGCCAGCAGGTGCTCGGGCTGGATCGCCAGGTGGTAGGTGATCCGCTGCAGCCGCCGGCGCACGTCCTCGATCGAGCGGCGCAGAAACTGGTTGCCCGAGGCGTCGAGCAGCGTCTCGTGGTACGGGTGGTCGATCCGGTCCCACGCCTCGATGTCGTAGCGCTCGGCCGCGCCGCTGAGCGCCGCGGCGATCGCGACCAGCTGATCGGCCTGGGCCGGGCTGCGGCGCTGGGCTGCCAGGTAGGCGGCGTGCGTGTCGAGCAGGCCCAGCATCTCGAGCAGGTCCTGGACGTCCTTGATCGTCAGCTCGGTGACGATCAGCCCGCGGCCCGGCGCGGTCTGGATGATGCCATCTTGCTCCAGGCGCCGCAGCGCCTCGCGCACCGGCGTCCTGCTGATCGAGAGCCACTTCGCCAGCCGATCCTGGGTGAGCGCCTCGCCCGGCTGCAGCTCGAGCCGGGCGATCGCGCTGGAGATCGCCTGGTAGGCTTTCTCGGTGAGAGATGCGACGTCGTCGCGGTTCTGCCCGTTTGTCATAGAGGTATCCTGCAGCGCATCTATGCCCCTGGAGAGCGTATATCACCCGTCTATCATACCGCGCTTTTGCCGGATCGCTGCATGGCTGCGGCGCTAGCCGGGCAGCTGGCCGGGCGCGAGCACGCGGCAGCCGGGGATGTCGCGCAGCAGCCGCTCGGGGCCCGCCGGCGAGTAGACGATCAGCAGGCGCAGCGGCTCCCAGCCGGTGTTCAGCGTCGAGTGGTACACGTCGGCGGGGATGTAGATGCTGGCGCCGGCGCGGACGTGGATCGGCTCCTGGTCGTCGATCATCTGCTCGCCCTCGCCCGACATCACGTAGATGATCTCCTCGGCGCCGGGGTGGTTGTGGCGCTCGTGGCCCTTGCCGGGCGCCAGCACGACCATGCCGAAGCTGAAGCGATCCGCGCCCGTCACCGCCGGCTCGCTCAGGATCTTGACCACGCCCCAGTCGAACGCGACCGACTCGACGTCGTCGCCGTACACGACCCAGCCTGTGCCTGATTGTTGCATTGTCGCCTCCTTGTGGGACTTGGGACTTGGGGCTTGGGAAGATGACAAGGTGACCGGGTGAACGTTGAACGTTGAACGTTGAACGTTTGAACGCTGGAATTGCCGACTGCCGACTGCCTATTGCCGACTGCCGGCCACCGCCCGCGGCCTCAGATCTTTGAACTGGCGCGCCTGGTCGGTGATCGCCGGCTCGACCGCCAGCCGCTCGATGCTGGACGCGCCGAAGAACCCGGCGATGCCCTCGCTGTGATCGAAGATGTACTGCGCGTCGGACGGGCCGGCGATCGGGCCGCCGTGGCAGAGCACCAGGATGTCGGGGCGCACCCGCACCGCCGCGTCGCGCATCGCCTGGACCCGCGCCGCCGCGTCGTCGAGCGTGAGCGCGGTGGCCGCCCCGATGCTGCCGCTGGTGGTCAGGCCCATGTGCGGCACCAGCACGTCGGCGCCGGCCTCGGCCATCGCGCGGGCCTCGTCGGGGTCGAACACGTACGGGCAGGTCAGCAGCCCGATCTGGTGGGCCTGGCGGATCATGTCGACCTCCAGGCCGTAGCCCATGCCGGTCTCCTCGAGGTTGGCCCGAAAGACGCCGTCGAACAGGCCGACCGTCGGGAAGTTCTGCACGCCGTCGAAGCCGAGCCGCTGGATCTCGCGCAGGAACACCGGCATCAGCCGGAACGGGTCGGTGCCGCAGACGCCCGCCAGCACGGGCGTGTTCTTCACCACCGGCAGCACCTCGCCGGCCATCTCGGCGACGATCGCGTTGGCGTCGCCGTAGGGCAGCATGCCGGCCAGGCTGCCGCGCCCGGCCATGCGGTAGCGGCCCGAGTTATAGATGATGATCAGGTCGACGCCGCCGCGCTCGGAGAACTTGGCCGAGATCCCGGTGCCCGCGCCCGCGCCGATGATCGGCCGACCCTGGGCGACCTGAGCGCGCAGGCGCTGCAGCGCGTCCTCTCGTGTGATGAATGGCATAGCGTCCCTTCCTGGCAAGGTGACAAGGTGACAAGGTGACAAGGTGGCAGTGATCTTTGGTCCTTGGTCCTTGGTCCATCGTCCATCATCGTCACCGCCCAAGCATCTCCAGCAGCGCGGCGGCGGCGCGGTCGGCGAAGGCCGGGTCGTTGATATTGGCGTCGAGCTGCTCGATCGGGATGTCGGGCCGCAGGTCGGCGCGCAGCGCGGCGACGAAGGCGGCGTCGGCCTCGGGGCTCCAGAAGCGCTCGCCGGGGCTGTCGAGCATCGAGAAGCCGCGCAGCGGGATCAGCACCCGGGTCGGGCCGCGCGCGGCGTTGAGCTTCTCGGCGAAGATCCGCCCCAGCAGCGCGTTCTCCTCGGCGGTCGTGCGCATCAGCGTGACGGTCGGGTTCCACTCGTACAGCAGCCGGCCCTGGTGCTGCGGCGGCACGCTCGCGCGCGGGCCGAAGTTGGCCATATCCAGGCAGCCCGGGCCGACCACCTGCGGCACGCCCGCCGCCGCCGCGGCGTCGAGCCGGGTCGGTCCGGCGCTCAGGATGCCGCCGGCGATCTCGTCGGCCCACTCGGTCGTGGTCAGGTCCAGCACGCCGGCGACCAGCCTGTCGCGGATCAGCCCCTCCATCGTCTCGCCGCCGGTGCCGGTGGCGTGGAAGACCAGCACCTCGAAGCCAGCCGCCTCGAGCGCGGCGCGCGCGCGGTCGACGCAGGGCGTGGTGTTGCCGAACATGCTGGCGGCCAGGGTCGGGCGGTCGTCCTCGGCCGGCGCGGCGGCATCGAGCATCCCGACGATCGCGGCGGCGGCGTGGCAGAAGATCTGGCGGCTCACGCGGTTCAGGCCGGCCACGTCGACGATCGAGGGCATGACGGTGATGTTGCGGCTGCCGAGGTACGGCTTCATGTCGCCGGCGGCCAGCGTGAACACCAGCAGCTTGGGCGCCTGCACCGGCAGGGCGCGCATGGCGCTGGCGATCACCGAGGCGCCGCCGCTGCCGCCCATCCCCACCACCGCGGCGATCTCGCCCGCGTCGTAGAGCCGGCGCGCCAGCGCCGCCGCGCCGCGGCCCATCGCCGCCATCGCCGCGCCGCGGTCGTGGTCCGCGCGGAGCTGCCCCAGGTCGGCGCCGGCCGCGCGCGCCACCTCGGCGCTGGCGATCCCCGGCGCGAAGGGCGGCTCGCCGACCACGCCGATGTCCATCACCAGGGTGTCGGCCCCTAGCCCGGCGATCTGGTCGCGCAGGTAGGCGAACTCAGCGCCCTTGGTGTCCAGCGCGCCGACGATCAGGATGCGCTTCGCCACATGTCTGCTCCTATAGCTGTGAGCAAAACCATTGAGCCACGATGCACGAGCGAGCTGCCGTTGTGCTGCCATCCGTCGTACTGCCGACTGCACACTGCTATCGCGTCGCCAAAAGAAACGCTGCGCGATCTATTCTTGGATCAAGTCGTCGCCTCTACCCCAGCAGGCCGCGCAGGAACGCCAGCCCGTCGCGCGCCAGGTCGTCCTGGGTCGCGGCCACCGGGCGCCACACGGCGGCGGCGCGCGCGATGCTCTTGACCTTGCTGGTGAACGACTCGATCACCACCGGGCCGTCGTAGCCGATCGCGCGCAGCCCGGCCGCCACGTCGCCCCACGGCACGTGGCCGGAGCCCGGCGCGCCGCGGTCGTTCTCGCAGGCGTGCACGTGCTGCAGCCGCTTGCCGGCCAGGCGGATCGCGTCGCCGAGCGAGCGCTCCTCGACGTTCATGTGGAAGGTGTCGAGCATCAGCCGGCAGCTCGGGTGGTCGACCCGGTCGATCAGCTCGACCCCCTGCGCGGCCAGGTTGATCAGGCTGGTCTCGAAGCGGTTGAGCGGCTCGATGCACAGCACGACCTCGCGCGTGGCGGCGTACTCGGCCAGCGCGCGCAGCTGGCGGGCCAGCAGCGCGATGTCGCGCTCGCGCTCCGCGGCGCTGGCCTGCCAGACCCGCCCGACCGCCGAGTAGATCGGGCCGATCAGGTTGGTCGCGCCGACCGCGTGCGCGGCGTCGATGCAGTGGCGCACGTAGGCCACGCCGCTGGCCTGGATCGCCTCGTCGGGGTGGATCAGGTCGCGGTCGGGCGCCATCGCGGCGGCCACGCTCACGCGCAGCCCGCAGTCGCGCGCGATCGCGCCGGCGCGGGCGTAGTCGAAGTCGCCCGGCGCCTCGATCGGCAGCTCGATCCAGTCAAACCCCATCTCGGCCGCCTTGGGCGCCAGCTCGGCCAGCTCGCCGTCGGTCAGCGGAGAGGTCCAGACCCAGGTGTTGACGCCGAATTGCATGTGAGCCCTCCACGAGTAGTCAGCAGTCAGTAGTCAGACGGACGAGCTGACTACTGACTACTGATTACTGGTTACTTACGCGCCGCCCGTCGAGCCGGAAGAAGTGCAGCCGCTCGCGGACGATGTTGAAGCGCACGTCGCTGCCGCGCTGCAGCCGGGCCATGCCGGGCATCGTGCTGACCAGCGTCTGCTCGCCCGACTTGATGTACACCAGCGTCTCGACGCCGAGCGGCTCGACCAGCGCGACCGTGCCGGCATACGCGCCGTCGCTGTGCGGCTGGACGTCCTCGGGGCGCACGCCGAGCGTAAACCGCGCCGGCAGGTCGCCCGCCAGCCCGCCGGCCGGCAGCTGGATCTGGCTGCTGGTCACGTGGATGGCGCCGTTCTCACGGCCGGCCTCGAGCAGGTTGATCCGCGGCGAGCCGACCAGCTGGGCCACGAAGGTCGTCGCCGGCCGGTCGTAGATGTCGTGCGGCGTGCCGATCTGGATGACCCGGCCCTCGCGCAGCACGGCGATCCGGTCGGCCATGGTCAGCGCCTCGATCTGGTCGTGCGTCACGAACAGCGTCGTGCTGGCGCGGGTCTTCTGCAGGTGCTTCAGCTCGACCCGCAGCGTCTCGCGCAGCTTGGCGTCCAGGTTCGAGAGCGGCTCGTCCATCAGAAAGATGCGTGGGTCGCGCACGATCGCGCGGCCGATCGACACGCGCTGCATCTCGCCGCCCGAGAGCCGCGCGGTCTTGCGATCGAGCAGGTGGCCGATCCGCAGCTTCTCGGCCGCCTCGGTCACGCGCTGCTTGATCTCCGGCTCGGGCGTGCGGCGCAGCGGCGAGCGCAGCGGGAAGGCCAGGTTGTCGTACACCGACATGGTCGGGTAGAGCGAGTACTGCTGGAACACGAATGCCACGTCGCGATCCGCCGGCGTGCGCTCGTCGGCCGGCGCCTCGTCGATCAGCACGCTGCCCGCGTCCTGGCGCTCCAGCCCGGCGATGATCCGCAGCGTGGTGGTCTTGCCGGCGCCGCTCGGGCCGAGCAGCACGAAGAACTCGCCGTCCTTGATGTCGAAGGAGACGCCATCCAGCGCGGTGGTGCGGCGGAAGCGCTTGGTGATGTTTTGTAGAGCTACGTTTGCCACAGATCCTCCAGTTCTAAGTTTTGAGTTTTGAGTTCTGAGTTGACCTCACTCAAAACTCAAAACTCAAAACTCAAAACTCGATCGCTCGCTCCGTCTCAGGGTCGAAGAAGCGCACCTGCTCCGAGTCGAGGTCGAAGCGCAGCGGCGTGTCGATCGGGTAGGCGATCTCGCGGCCGGCGCGCGCGTGCACGATCAGGTTTTCGTCGCCCAGCGCCAGGTGCAGCATGGTGTAGGCGCCGTGCAGGTCGTCGGCGTAGACTCGCGCGGCGATCTGCCCATCCGGCCGCACCTGCACCGCCTCGGGCCGGAAGCCGACGATCAGCGGGCCATCGGGCAGCGCCGCGCGCCAGGAATCCGGCACGCGGTAGCGGTTCGCGCCAGGCAGCTCGACTACGCCGCCGGCATAGCGGCCTTCGAGCAGGTTCATGCCCGGGCTGCCGATGAAGCGCGCCACGAACAGGTTGGCCGGGTCGCTGTAGACCTGGCCGGGCGTGCCGACCTGCTGCACGACCGCGTTCGACATGACCACGATCCGGTCGCCCATCGCCATCGCCTCGACCTGGTCGTGGGTGACGTAGACGGTGGTGGCGTGCTGGACCAGGTGCAGCCGCTTGATCTCGGCGCGCATCGTCTCGCGGAAGTCGGCGTCGAGCGTGCCGAGCGGCTCGTCCATCAGGAACGCGGCCGGCCGTCGCACGAGCGCGCGCGCCAGCGCGACCCGCTGGCGGTCGCCGCCGCTGAGCGCGCCGGGCCGCAGGTTCAGCAGCGGATCGATCTCGAGCAGCCGCACGACATCGCCGATGCGCCGGTCGATCTCGTCGCGCCTCTCGCCCTGCGCCTCGAGCGGGAAGGCGATGTTCTGGCGCACGGTCATGTGCGGGTAGAGCGCGAACAGCTGGAACACGAACGCGATATCGCGCTCGCGGCCGCGCAGGCCGGTCACGTTGCGCCCGTTCAGCAGGATGTTCCCGCCCGAGACGGTCTCCAGGCCGGCGATCATGCGCAGCGTGGTGGTCTTGCCGCAGCCCGAGGGGCCGAGCAGCACCACGAACTCGCCGTCGCCGATCGTCATGTCCATGGGCTGGACCGCGTACACATCGCCGAATTTCTTCTCGACCTGCTGGAGCTGGATGGTGGCCATACGATGTCCTGATTGCAGATTGTAGATTGTAGATTGCAGATTGACGGAGACCAAATCTACAATCTGCAATCTACAATCTAAAATTACTCGGAAAGGTGGCTGACGACGATGAACATCAGCGTGCCGAACAGGAACACGATGAAGCTGTAGGTGAACAGGATCTTGGCGAAGGGCTGGAACATCATCACGGCCCCCAGCGCCATAACCCCGATCGCCGTCGGCTCCAGGAGGCGGCGCGACGAGCGGCGCGGCGGCAGCGGCCGGGCCTCCGGCTCGGGCGCCGTGGGCGAGTTATCCTGCATATGCACCCTCTATCCTACCGATCTCACGCAGAGACGCAACGACGCAAAGAAGAGAGGTTCGTGCTTTGCGAGCCTGGCGGCTCTGCGTGAGCATATGTGCTTAGCCAGATCGAACCAGGCCGCCACTACTGGCGGATCGCACCGAACGTGATCCCGCGCAGCAGATGGTTGCGCAGCGCGAACACCACGATCACCACCGGGATCAGGAACAGCAGCGAGCCGGCCGCGATCGCCGACCACTCGATCCCGCCCGAGCCGAGCTGCGAGGGGATGCTGGGCGGCGCGGTGCGCGCGCGCTGGCTGGTCAGCATCAGCGCGAAGGCGTACTCGTTCCAGGCGAAGATCAGGCAGAAGACCGTCGTGGCGGCGATGCCGGTGATCGCCTGCGGCAGCACGATCTTGGTGAACGCCTGCCAGCGGCTGTAGCCGTCGACCAGCGCGGCCTCTTCGTACTCGCGCGGGATCTCGTCCATGAACCCTTTGATCAGCCAGACCGAGAGCGACAGGTTGAACACCGTGTACAGCAGGATCAGGCCGATGTGGGTGTCGTACAGGCCCAGCTGCCGGTACATCAGGAAGATCGGGATCGTCACCACCACCGCCGGCAGCATGCGCGTGCTCAGGATGAAGAACAGCAGGTCGGCCTGGCCGCGCACCTTAAAGCGGCTGAACGCGTAGGCCGCCAGCACGCCGAGCACGATCGCCAGCGCGGTCGAGCCGGCCGCGATGATCACCGAGTTCACCAGGCGGCCGACATACTGGCTCGGCCCGATGATCGACTGCCCCTCGCCCAGCGCGACCCGCTCGGGCATCGTCAGGTCGGTGCGCTGCTCGAGCGCGGCCATCTGGCTCTGCGGCAGCGCGCTGCGCTGGTAGAACAGGTTGACGAACCCCTCCAGGCTCGGCGTGAAGAAGACCGTCGGCGGCACGGTGACGACCTGCTTCTGCGGCTTGAACGCGGTCATCAGCATCCAGATCACCGGGATCAGGAAGATCACGCAGACGATCACCGCCACGACGGCGCGGATGGACTTGATCGCGCGTGCGCGCCGGACATTCTCGACTTTCGGCATATCACACCCTTTGGCGCTCGGCAGCTTGCAGCTGGCAGTCGGCAACGTTCCAACGTTCCAACGTTCCAACGTTCAACGTTCAACGTTCCAACGTTCCAACGTTCACGTTCAAACGTTCAACGTTCAGCGTTCAGCGTTCAGCGTTCAACGCCTACCCTTCCTTGATCTTATTCAGATACCGCACGTAGATATTGCTCACGCCGGTGATGATCACCAGCACGATATAGGCGAGCGCGCTGGACTTGCCGGTGTTGAACTGCCCCAGGAAGGCCAGGCGGTACAGGTCGACCGCCACCAGCTCGGTGCTGTCGCCGGGGCCGCCTCCGGTCAGCCCCATCACCAGGTCGAAGGTCTTGAACGCCTCGATCGTGCGGAACAGCACCGCGATCAGCAGCAGCGGCGCGACCTGCGGCAGCGTGATCCGCCAGAACGTGTAGAGCGCGCTGGCGCGGTCGATCTCGGCGGCCTCGTACAGGTAGTCCGGGATCGCGCTCAGGCCGGCCAGGCACAGCAGCATCACGTACGGCGCCCACATCCAGACGTCGACGATCACCACCGCCCACAGCGCCAGGCCCCTGGACGAGAGCCAGTCCGGCCCGCGGCCGGCCGGGAAGCCGAGCAGATAGTTGAAGATGCCGAAGCCGGGGTTGAAGATCAGCTTCCAGAACAGCCCGACCACCACCGGCGACGACATCATCGGGATCAGGATCAGCGTGGTGATCACGCCGCTGCCGCGGAACTTATTGCGCAGCAGCAGCGCCAGCCCGAAGCCGACCAGCGTCTCAAGCGCGACCGAGAGCAGCACGTACAGCCCGGTGTTGCGAAAGTAGATCCACAGCTGGGTGTCGTTCAGGATATCGCGATAGTTCTGCAGCCCGACCCACACCGGCGCCCGGTTGGCGATCGCCGAGTAGTCGGTGAAGCTCAGGTACAGGCTGTAGAGCAGCGGGAAGATGTTGAAGGCGATCAGCAGCGCCAGCGTCGGCCAGAGAAACAGATTCTTCAGCGTGTTATCGCTGAGCGAGCGCGCCGAGGGCGGGCGGCCGGCAACGCTGCTGTCGATCGCGCGCTCCTGGTCTTTTGCTTGAAACATAGTGCAACCAGTTCTCAGTTTTAAGTTTTGAGTTTTAAGTTTTGAGTTTTGAGTTTTGAGTCTCGCGGGAAACTCAAAACTCAAAACTCAAAACCTAGAACTTACTTCAGCAGCCCGGCCTTCTTGAGGGTCTCCTCGTGCTTCTTAGCCATGTCGTCCAGCGCCTCCTTGGCGGTGCCCTGGTCGGCCACGACGAAGTTGTGCAGGTTGGTCTGCGAGACCTGGAGCATCTCGGAGTAGACCGGCACGGCCCAGAAGTCCTTGACCTTCTGCATCGTATCGGCGAAGGCCGCGTTGTACGGCGTGGCGTTCTTGAACTCATCCGAGTTCAGCACCGCGTTGTTGCAGGTGTAGCCGCCCAGCTGGGCCCACTTCTTCTGCGTGTCGTCCTTGGCCAGCCACTTCAGGAAGGCCATCGAGGCCTGCTTGCGCTCGTCGCTGATGTAGTTGATGATGCTGATGCCCTGGCCGCCCAGCGCCGCGAAGCTCTTGCCGCTCGGGCCCTTCGGGTTCGAGAAGTAGCCGGTCTTGTCGGCGAACGGGTTGCTGGCCTTGTTCGCCAGCGCCGGCAGGAACGCGAAGTAGTTCATGCCCATCGCCACCTGCCCGGCGGTGAACTTGTTGTTCACCTCCTGGAAGAAGTCGTTGCTGCTGCCGGGCGGCACGAACTTGTACAGGCTCTTGTAGAAGTCGAGCGCGTCGACGCCTTCCTTCGAGTTCAGGACGCCGTCGACCTTGTAGGTCGAGAAGTCGCCCCAGTCGGCGCCCCAGCTGAACATAACGTTCTCGAAGCCCATCGTGATCGCGTCGTAGTCCTTCTGGGTGTAGATCGACAGACCGTACAGGTTCTTGTCGGGCCGCGTGAAGAACTCGGCGATATCCCGCAGCTGCATCCAGGTCTCGGGGATCTTCAGGTCATAGCCGTACTTGGTCTTGAAGGCCGCCTGCTCGGCCGGGTCCTCGAACAGATCCTTGCGGTAGGCCCAGCCGTCGGCGTCGCCCTCGAGCGGGTAGGCCCAGAACTTGCCGCCGCCCTTGGGGTACTCGGCGTAGGCCGTCACGGTCGCCGGCGCCAGCGCCTTGCCGTTCAGGTCGCTGTTGAACACGTCGGTCAGGTCGAGGTAGTGGCCCTGCGTCGCGCCCTGGCCCAGCCACTGGCTGTCGCCCACCACCATGTCGTAGGACGTGCCCTTGCCGGCCATCTCGGTGAAGAAGCGGTCGCCGAAGGTGCCCCACGGCTCCTGGAGAACTTTGACATCCACGCCGGCCACGTCTTTGTAGTCCTTCACCAGCTGCTGCAGGTAGTTCGAGGGGTCCCACTGCGCCCAGAGGATGGTCAGCTCCTTGACATTGCCGCTAGCCGCCGGCGCCGCAGCGGGCGCGGCCGTCGGCGCAGAGGCCGCCGGCGTCGTGGGCGCCGTGCCGCCGCAGGCGGCCAGCAATGTGCCAAGCATCACGAGTACGACGAGACCTGTGAACCACCGGGTGTATCGCCCCATTGCATTCCTCCTTAAGTGGCATTTTTGCTGCAATCCGCACCGATCGCGAACGAGGGCCGCTGTTCGATCTGCGTGATCACCCCCTTCTCACTAGGGACTAGGGACTTGGGGTTTGGGGCTTGGGGTTGTTCGGCTCTAGTCCCAAGCTGGATTGGCATCGGCCGCATTCCGACCTACGCACAAGAGTTTGGGGCTTGGGGTTGTTCGGCTCTAGTCCCAAGTCCCTAGCCCCAAGCCCCACGTTACGAGTAGTCCGGCTCAACCCAGCCGCCGCTGCCGGCCGAGCGCTCGACCGCCTCGAGCACCGCCTGGCAGCGCACGCCGTCCTCGAACGTCGCCGCGGGCGAGCTGCCGGCCGCGATGCCGTTGAGCAGGTCGTAGACGCCATGCGTGAAGGTGTGCTCCCAGCCGATGATGTGGCCGGCCGGCCACCACGCGCCGATGTACTTGTGCGCGCCGCCGTCGGTCGCCAGCACATTGCGGAAGCCGCGCACCTCGGGCGGGTCGTCGCCGAACAGCACGTTCAGCTCGTTCATCCGCTCCAGGTTGAACACGATGCTGCCCTTGCTGCCGTTGATCTCGAACGAGTTGTAGTTGGCCCGCCCGTTGGCGAAGCGCGTGACCTCGAAGCTGCCGAGCGCGCCGTTCTGAAAGCGCGTCAGGAACAGCGCCGCGTCGTCCACCGTCACCTCGCCCATCTCGCTGCCGGCCGCCGCCCCGAGGCCGCCGGTCGTCCCGGCCAGCCTGGGCCGCTGCTTGATGAACGTCTCGGTCAGCCCGGTGACGCTGCCGATCTCGCCGACCAGCATGCGCGCCAGGTCGACGATATGCGCGCCCAGGTCGCCCAGCGTGCCCGAGCCGGCGGTGCTCTTGTCCAGCCGCCAGACCAGCGGGAAGTTCGGGTCCATGATCCAGTCCTGCAGGTAGACCGCGCGCCAGTGGTAGATCTTGCCGATCCGGCCCTCGTCGATCAGCCGCTTGGCCAGCTGCACCGCCGGCACGCGCCGGTAGTTGAAGTTGACCATGCCGACCACGCCGGCCTTCTGCACCGCCGCGGCCATCTGCCTGGCCTCGGCCAGCGTGTTTGCCAGCGGCTTCTCGCAGAACACGTGCTTGCCGTGCTCGGCCGCGCCGATCGCGATCGGCGCGTGGGTGTCGCCCGGCGTCGAGACGTCCACCAGCCCGATGTCGTCGCGCGCGACCAGCGTGCGCCAGTCGGTCTCGACGCCCCGCCAGCCGAACTGGTCGGCAAAGCCCTGCGCTCCCGCCCGGTCGCGCCCGCAGACCGCCGTCATCTCCGGCTTGAGCGCCACGTCCGGGAAGAACGCGGCGACCTGCCGGTAGGCGTTCGAGTGCGCGCGGCCCATGAACTTGTAGCCGACCAGGCCGACGCCGATTGTGTCTGCCATAGAGCCCTCCTTAGAGTTGTGAGTTGTGAGTTTTGAGGTATGAGTCAACACACTAACTCAAAACTCAGCGCTCAGAGCTCATAGCTTCCCAGGATCGTCGTGAACTCGACCGTGTTGCCGAACGGGTCGCGGCAGAAGAAGCGCGGCCGGTTGTTGATCGGCTCGGGCTCCCACGGCTCATAGCCCGAGTCGGCCAGGCGCTGGCGCATCGCCGCCACGTCCGCCACCTCAAGGCAGAAGTGCCGGCCCGAGCGGTCGTCGAGCGGCTGCTCGCTGAACACGTGCAGCTCGGCGTCCGCGCCGACGTCGAACCAGACCAGGTCGAGGTGCGCGATCGTCGCCGGCACCGGCTTCTGCTCCAGGCCCAGCAGCCCGCCGTAGAACGCCGCCGCCTGCGCGCGGCTGGCCTCGCCCGGCGGCCGCGGAATGCTGACGTGCTGGATGCGCGGACGATTCATCGCCATCTCCTAAGTTTTGAGCGCTGAGTTTTGAGTTTTGAGTTAGCGCAGCGCCAACTTAAAACTCAAAACTCAAAACTTAGAGCTCGCTAGACTCGGTCGCGGAACTCGCGGTTATGGATCTGCACCTCGACCTTGCGCAGCTCGGCCAGCGCGGCGACCAGGTGGGCGGCGTAGCGCCGGAAGGCCTCCTCGCCCTTCTCGGCGCTGGCGCGCATCGGGTTGCCGATCACGCCGGTCTCGGTAAACTCGTCGTGGTCCATCGGGAACTGGAAGTACTGGTAGCCCTGGAACTGCACGTCCGGCGCGCCGTCGGCCTTCGTGAACGACTCCGGCAGCCACTGCGGGATGTGCGTCTCCGTGCGCTCGGCGCGCTCCATGCGCACCAGCCGCGCGTTGTGCGCCAGCATCTGCGAGGTCTCCAGCTCGCTGGAGTGCCAGCCGGGCGTCTCGTCGGGCGGGTTCTCCATCAGGTCTTTGACCAGGCCCATGTAGCGCTCGGCGTAGGGCTTGTAGAACGCCACCAGCGCGCCGGTGTCGTAGCGGATCTTGCGCAGCAGCGGGTCGATCACCTTGACGTTCGAGCCGTGGCCGTTGACGAAGATCAGCTTGTTGAAGCCGTGGTGGATCAGGCTGCGCGCCACGTCGTACAGCAGGTTGGTCAGCGTCTCGGCCCGGATCGTGATCGTGCCCATGCCCTGGCCCGGCCCGCGCATGTGCTGCGGCGAGTAGCCGGTCCAGACCGTCGGCGTGTACAGCACGTCGGCCTGCTCGGCCGCGCGCTTGCTGACCTCGTAGGCCGTGACTGTGTCGGTGCACAGCGGCAGGTGCGGGCCGTGCTGCTCGAGGCTGGCCATCGGGATCAGGATCACGTCGCTGCGCTCGAGGTAGGCCCGGATGTCCGGGTAGGCCAGGTCGGCCAGACAATGCGAGAGTAGCTCTTCTGCCATGTGTTGTGCTCCATATCTAGCCAGACAAGGTGACAAGGTGACAAGGTGACCGCATTCCACGAAAGAGCCCTGTGTACGCCTTGTCACCCCCTCACCTTGTCACCAGGTCAAGGAATGCCTCGGCGACCGCCGCCGCGAACGCGGGGTCGTTGATGTGCGCCTGGATCTCCTGGAGCGGGATGTCGGGCCGCAGGCCGGCGCGCAGCGTATCGCGAAACGCCGCGTCTGCCTCCGGGTCGTAGAATGCCCCGCCCGGCACGTTCGGGATCGAGAGCCCGCCGAGCGGCACCAGCACCGCCACCGGGCCGCGCGCGGCGCTGAGCTTGCGCGCCATCGCCGCGCCGACCGCGACCATCTCGTCGCGGTTGAGCCGGATCAGCGTAAACTCCGGGTTGTGGTAGTAGGCCGGCCGGTCGCGCAGCGCCTCCGGCACGGCCTGGCGCGGCCCGAACGCCGCGAAGTCCACGCAGCCCGGCACGACCACCTGCGGCAGGCCGAGCGCCCCAGCCTGCTCCAGCCGTGCCGGCGCCGCGTGAAAGCCGCCGAGCAGCGGGTCGGACAGCTCATTAGTGGTGTAGTCGATCACGCCGACGAACATGCCCTGCGCGATCAGCTCCTCCATCGCCGGCCCGCCGACGCCGTTCGAGTGAAAGATCACCGCCTCGTAGCCGCGCGCCTCCAGCAGATCCTTCACCACCATCACGCCCTTCGTGGTGTTGCCCAGCATCGTGACGGCGACGTAGCGCCCCTCGCCGGGCGTCAGCCGGTGGCCGTGCTGCAGCATGCCCCAGACCGCCGCGGCGGCGTTGTCGAACACGGTCGTGCTGATCGGGTTGATGCCCAGGATGTCGATGATCGAGTGCATCACCAGGACGTCGCGGGTGCCCATGAACATCCCGAAGCGGCGCTGGCCGGATGCGATCGGCGAGACGATGATCTTGGGCATGCCGATCGGCAGGGCCTTGGCCGCCGCGGCGCCGAGCACCGATCCCTCCGCGCCGCCCAGGCAGATCATCGCGTCGAAGCGGCCGGCCGCGCACATGTCGGTCGCCAGCCGCTGCACGCCGTCGACCATCCGCTCGACCGCCGCGCCGCGCGCGCCGATCGTGCGCAGCTCGTCGATCGCGTAGCCGGCCGCGCGCGCGACCTCCTCGCGGGTGATGTCCGCCGCGCAGCCGAGCGGCTCGCCCAGGATGCCCGAGTCGAGCACCAGCGCGCCCAGGCCCAGCGCCAGCACGCGATCGCGCAGGTAGGCGATCTCGCGGCCCTTCGTGTCCAGTGTGCCGATCAGCAGAACCGTTTTCATACGTTCTGAGTGTTGAGTGTTGAGTGTTGAGTTTTGAATGTTGAGCATGGCAACTCAAAACTCAAAACTTAGAACTCAAAACTTACATATACTTCCGCAGCGTCTTGATGCTCTCCTCGACCAGCCAGGAGTAGAACTCCTCGGACAGCACGCCCGAGCCGTGGTCCTCGATGAACTTGAGCTGGTCGGCCGTCAGCGTGGAGTCGGCCGAGGCGAGCGCGTTCTTGTAGGGGTTGGCCGGCGTGCGGTCGATCGGCGGCACGAACTCGACCGTCAGCGAGCCGTCGTAGCCGATCTCCTTGCAGGTCTTGAGCAGGCGCTCCCAGTCGAGCGCGCCCTGCCCGCAGGCCATGCGGTTGTTGTCGGCCACGTGCAGGTCGTACATCTTCTTGCCGGCGTGCTCGATCGCCTTGAACATGCTCGCGTCTTCCTGGTTCATGTGGTACACGTCCAGGCAGACCCCCACGTCCGGCGCGACCGCCTCGGCCAGCAGCAGCGCCTGGTCGTGGCGGTTGAGGAAGTTGGTCTCGAAGCGGTTGAGCGGCTCGAGCGCCACGCGGATGCCCGCCTTGGTGGCGTGCTCGTGCACCTCCTTCAGCCCCTCGATCGCCCACTGCCACTCCTGCTCGGGCGAGGCCATTGCCTTGACCTTGCCGACCTCGGAGGGCACGATGCTCATCACCTGGCCGTCCAGCCCCTGCACCATCGTGATGCAGTTCTTGAGGTACTCGACCGAGCTTGCGCGCACGGCCGGGTCGGCGTGGATCAGGTCGCGGCCGGCGAACATCAGGCTGATCGAGCCGTAGCAGGTGATGCCGTTGTCCTTGAGCATCTGCCGGACCGCCTTGGTGCCGGGCGCGCCGGGCGAGAGCTCGACGCTGTCGTAGCTGATCTCGATACTGTCGTAGCCATACTTGGCGAGCCGCCGGATCGTCGTCTCGACCGGCTCGGCCCGCATCCAGTTGTGCATGGAGACCTGCATCGTTGCTACCTCCTCAAATAAAGGTTTGAATTTTGAGCTTTGAGCTTCGATCTATTGATTCAAAACTCAAAACTCAGCGCTCAGAACTTGCTCCGCCAGCAGCTCGTACAGCCCGCGCACCTCCAGCCCGTCGGGCGCGTTGGCGCGCAGGTGCGCCAGGCAGCCGGGCGCCTCGGTCACGACCACCCGCGCGCCGTCGCGCGTGGAGTCGGCCAGCGCGGCCGCCGCCATCGCCGCGGCCAGGCGCGGCTGGGTCCAGGGCAGCCCGCCGCTCGCGCCGCAGCTCGTCGCGCGCCGCTCGCGCCAGAAGCCCTCGCGCGGCGGCTGGCCCGCCAGCGCGGCCAGCAGCCGGCGCGGCGCCTGCCCGCGCCCTTCGAGCCGCGCCGTCTGGCAGGGGTCGTGGTACGCGGCGTCCAGCTCGGCCGGCCGCAGCTTCAGCCGTCCCTCGTCCAGCAGCGCCGCCAGCAGGCCGGTCAGCTCGACGACCTCGACCTGCTCGGGCAGCGGCGCGCCCAGCAGCGGGTAGAGGTGCTTCAGCGCGTGGGCCTGCTCGGGCGACATGGTCAGCAGCGTGCGGCAGCCCAGCCGCCGGATCTCGTCGACCGTCGCCAGCGCCAGGTCGCGCGCGGTCTCGTGCAGGCCGAGCGTGTAGGCCAGGTAGCCGCTCTCGCGCCCGGCCGCGACCGCCGCGTGGCTCATGCCGACGTGCTCGAGCAGCGATCTGGCCGCGCCCAGGCTGGCCTGCTGCTCCTGGGCCGGCGCTGCGCCGCAGAAGAGGGCGACCTCCGCCGGCTGCGCTTGTCCCGCCGCGCCGGCGCTCAGCCCCTGGCGCAGCGCCGCGTCCAGCTCGGCCACCGCCGCGGGCGCGCGCCCGGCGGCGACTACCTCGGCCCGCGCGGCGACGATCGCGTAGGGCAGCGGCTGGTCGGTCGCGCAGTTCGCCTGGCATAGCCCGCAGTCGGCGCACTGGTACAGCAGGTCGGCCGTCTCGGCGTTCCACTCCAGCAGCCCGCGCCGCACCGACGCGATCGTCAGCGCCCAGCCGTGCGGCGAAGTCGCCTCGTTGTAGGTCACGCGCGTCACCGGGCAGACGTGCCGGCACATCAGGCAGTAGCGGCAGCCCTCGGTCGTCGCGATAACATTCTGATCAATAGCTATTGAAGCCATGCACATCCCTGACAAGATGACAAGGTGACAAGATGACAAGGTGACAAGGTGACAAGGTGACAAGGAAGCAGCGCTTGCGGTTGTTTCAGCCGGTCACCCCTTCACACGGTCACCTCGTCACGGATGCGGGAAACCCCAGCTTGCCCGGATTCATGATGTTCTGCGGGTCGATCGCCCGCTTGATCTGCTCGAGCACCGGCCAGGCCGCGCCGTACAGCTCGGGCATCATGCGGCCCAGCTTCCAGCCGATGCCGTGGTGCTCGTTCAGCACCGCGCCGCACTCAAGCGACGTGCGCGCCGCGTCGGTCCAGATCCGGTTGTGCAGCCGCAGCGCCTCGGTCGCGTCCTGCGGCGGCTCGTCGATCACGAAGCGGTCGTAGACCATCACGCCCCAGGGGAACCAGTGCGAGAAGTGCGCGATGTAGCGCGCGTTCCAGGCCGCGTAGCCCTGCTCGATCAGCTGCTTCTTGGCGTAGTACAGCCGCTCGATCTTGTCGTAGGTGCAGACCGTCTCGAGCGTGCCGTACATCTTCGGCAGCGTCAGCGCCAGCGGCGGGTAGTAGAAGTCGTAGCGGTGCGCCCACCAGTGCTCGCCCGGCTCGCGCCCGAGGTCCTCGCCGCCCAGCTCGGCGCAGATCGCCATCGCGCGGGCCTCCTGGGCGGCCGCGATGTCGGACCAGCCGTCGAAGCCGACGATGAAGCAGGCGCCCTCGGCCTCCAGCCCCAGCACGCGCTTGAGCATCGTCGCGGTCGAGGCCACGTCGTAGAGCCGCAGCACGCACGGCTGCAGCCGGCTGGTCATGATCCGCCGGCCGGCCTCGAGCGCCGCGCCGAGATCCTTGAACAGCACGCCGCGCAGCAGCCGCGTCTCGGGCAGCCGCTCGATCCGCATCGTCGCCTCGCTGATCACGCCCAGCGTGCCCTCGGAGCCGACCAGCAGCTGCAGCAGGCCGGGGCCGCTGGCGTGGTTCGGCACCGGCAGCGTCCGCACGATCTCGCCGCTCGGCAGCACCACCTCGATCGACAGGACCATGTCCTCGGCCTTGCCGTACTTGGTCGAGATCACCCCCGAGCCGCGCGCGGCCAGGTAGCCGCCCAGCGTCGCGCAGTTGGCCGAGGCCGGGTAGTGCGGCAGCGTCAGCCCGCGCTCGTTCAGCGCCCACTCCAGCGTCGTCCCGATCACGCCGGCCTGGGCCGTCACCGTCAGGGATTGCTCGTCGATCGCCAGGATGCGGTCGAGCCGCTTGGTGTCGAGCACGATCCCGCCGTACAGCGGCGACGCGCCGCCCTGCGAGCCCGAGCCGCCGCCCCAGGGCACCACCGGCAGGCCGTGCCGCGTGGCCGTCCGCAAGATCCGCCCGATCTCGGCGGCCGAGCCGGGGTGCACCACAAAGTCCGGCAGCGGCGGCTGCTCGCCGCGGTCGAGCCAGACCTGCGACATCCACGACCAGTCGCCCGTGTAGATCAGCCGGTCGCTC
Organism: Candidatus Ribeiella danica; assembly: GCA_016717335.1. Lineage (GTDB taxonomy): Bacteria > Chloroflexota > Chloroflexia > Chloroflexales > Roseiflexaceae > Ribeiella > Ribeiella danica. The sequence goes on along the minus strand of JADKFS010000012.1, from coordinate 217,690 downwards.
GCCTGCGTGAGGATATGCGCGGGCCCGACGATGTCGGCCAGCTCGCTGTAGATCGCCTCGCGCTGAAAAGAATGTAACGCCAAACAAGCCTCGCTGCTTACAGGCTTACACGCACGATGAAGAGAATGGGTAAAGATGAGGCTGAGACGAAACCGACGCGCTATGAAGGCATTCGCACGAACGCCTTCCTGTCCGACTCCTATGTCGCAAACAGAGTCATTGCCACTTTGACAAGCGGATGGCTACCCGCCGGCCGATTTCTTTCCGATTCCCGCAGAGCAAAATGCTTTGGATACAATGGGGTATCCAGAGTATAGCGTAAGGTTGCCAAAACGTCAAGATCGAATTTTTGCCGGTTTCGTCGCGGCGCCCGGCCGGGCAGATCATGGCCGCAGCAGCGCTGGGACAGCTATCCGCGCGCCCATCGCCTACATCCCGACGCGCGGCGGGCAGCAGTCGGTGGTACATATCGTGCAAGTCTCTGGATCGAGCGCCGTGGAGGCTACGGCGCCAGCCCAACAAAGCAAGATGCCGGTCGCCCGCTTGGCTGGCCGGCGCAGGAGGTAGTCGCAATGAAAAATAGCAGAAGTGCTCTGATGGCCCTGCTGACGGCCGGCGGGCTATGGGCCTGGCAGAACCGCGATAAGATCCAGGGCTGGATCGGCTCGCAGCGCGGTGCGATGGGCGGGCAGTACGGCGCCGATCGGCCGGCGCTGGGGCCGACCCGCCGCCTGGGCGCGGATACCGACGGCTCGACGAGCCCGGGGCCGCGCATGTACGACGAGCCGTCGAACACGCAGTTCTAAGAGGCCGACGATTGGGATGAGTCATCCCGTATGTTACAAACCCCACCCCCTTTTCTTTTCCGTGGGTGTGGCGCGGCGGCAAAGCCGCCGCGCCACACCCACACCGCTCTTCTAGCCACTCATGACCGCAGCTTGGAGTTCAGAAAGCTCAACATGGTCTGAACGTTGCTGTCGCTGGCGAACACCGGCGTGCCGCCCTGATCGCCATGGCCCGCGCCTTTGAGCAGGTCGAACTGCACATCAATGCCCGCGGCGCCAAGCGCGTCGGCCAGCATCTTGGTATTTTCCACCGGCACGGTGCAGTCCTGGTCGCCCTTCTGGATCAAGAAGGGTGGAGTGTCCTTGTCAATATAGCTCAGCGGATTGGCTTTCTTGACCAGCTCGGGAACGGTCGGCACGGCCGCGCCGAGGTACGCCGACTCGAACGAGTCGGCGTTGTTGTGCGTCTGGTCGCTCGCGCTGCAACCCTGCGCTTTGGCCTGCGCATCCATCTGCGCGAAGTCGTTGGGGCCAAACCAATTGATCACGGCCTGCACCCGGCTTGAGACGCCGGCGTTGCCCAGGCTCGGATCGTCGAACTCTGCGACATTGCCGGTTGTGCCGAGCATCGACGCGATGTTTCCGCCCGCCGACTGCCCGAATGCGACGACCTTGTCGGGGTTCAGGTTGTACTTGGCGGCATTCGCCCGCAGAAACCGCACGGCCGCCTTGGCGTCGAGGACCGCGGCGGGAAACTTCGCCTCACCCGACAGGCGGTAGTCGATGCTGGCGATCGCGTAGCCGGCCGCCAGGAAGGCTTTGCCGCTTGCGTCGTCGACCATTCCCTTGTCGCCCAGCTTGAAACCGCCTCCGTGAATGTTGACGATCACCGGAAACGGGCCGGCGCCCGCCGGAAGGTAGAGGTCGAGCTTCTGCGTGCTTGAAGCGTCGGCGTAGGCGACATCCTTGTGCGCAGGCGCTACGCTAAATGCCGCCTGGCCACCTAGCCCGGGTATCGTACACCCGGCGAGCAGGCTCAGCGTGAGCAGCCCGAGCATGAGGATCGTCCGGTTCCAAGGTCGCGATCTGGTCGCCATCATTGTCGTTTCTCCTTAGACGTGGTTCTTGCGAACCTTATAGTTTGGGGTGGGGTCTGGGGCGGGCGCGCCCAGACCTCTCCTGGTGTGGCGGGACCTTTGGCCCCGCCACACCTCCCAAGATTGTAAAATCGAATATTACGATGAAAATCTCAAGAAAACCCCAAGATGACCTGTAGGGAATCCGGAGATCTGCTCCCGTATCTTGACATTGTTTCCAGAATCGTGTGCTACCATCCACGCTATGACACAGCGAATTCTTGTGGTCGACGACGACCGATCGATCGTGAACGTGCTGCGCGCCTATCTGGAGCAGGCCGGCTATCATGTGCTGATCGCCTATGATGGCGACGCGGCGCTACGAATCTTGCGCCACGAGCGACCGGATCTGGCGGTGCTCGATCTGCTGATGCCGGGGCACGATGGATGGGAGCTGACTCGCCGGGTGCGAGCCGACCAGGCGCTGGCCCCGATGCCGCTGATTATGCTGACCGCCCGCGTGGACGATATGGACAAAATCCTCGGGCTGGAGCTGGGCGCCGACGACTACATCACCAAGCCGTTCAATGCGCGCGAGGTGGTGGCGCGGGTCAACGCGCTGCTGCGCCGCAGAAGACTCGACCTGCTGCCAAGCGCAGCGCCACGTGTGCTCGCGTCGGGCGCCCTGCGGCTCGACCTGGATCAGCGGGCGCTGCAGGTCGCGGGCCGGCCAGTGGAGCTGACCCGCACTGAGTTCAACCTGCTTGAGGCATTTCTGGAGAACCCTGGCTACACGCTCACACGCGACGATCTGCTCGATCGGGCGATGGGCTATGCGTATGAAGGCATGGGTCGCGCGCTTGACACCCATATCCGCAATCTGCGCCGGAAGATCGAGCCGGACCCCGACAACCCGACCTATATCCAGACGGTCTACGGGGTCGGCTATCGGCTCGTCGACTCGCGAGGAAGCCCATGAGCCGTCTCTGGATACGCATCAGCCTGATGATCGGCGGGGTGCTCTTCTTCGCCTTCTGCATCCAGTTTCTCACGATCATTGTGCCGCATCTGGCCGGCTGGGAGGTGCCCCAGCTCGACGATCCTCCGTCCGACGCCGAGCTGACACGGCGCCTGCTCGACTTCCTGGGTCTCTCCTTGCTGATTGGCCTCGCGGGAGGTGTGCTGATCGGTAGGCTGATCACTGCGCCGATCAGCGACCTGGCGCGGGCCGCGCAGCGCGTTGGCCAGGGTGAGCTTCAGGTGCGCGTGCCTGTGCGCGGGAGCCAGGAGCTGGTCGATCTAGCCAGCTCCTTCAATCGGATGGCGGCCGATCTCCAGCATGCCGAGGCGCTGCGCCGCAACCTGATGGCCGATGTCTCGCACGAGCTGCGCACGCCGCTGAGCGTTCTGGAAGGCAATCTGCGCGCCGCGCTGGACCACGTCACCACGCTGGACGAATCGGAGATCGCGCACCTCTACGAGCAGACACGCCATCTCATCCGGCTGGTCAACGATCTGCGCGAGCTGGCCCTAGCCGAGAGCCACCAGCTGCCGCTTGAGAAGCGGCCGACCGACCTGGGCGCGCTGGCGATCGAGACGCTGCAGGCCCTGGAGCCGCTGGCGGACGATCAGGGCATTCGGCTGATCGACCGCATCGATCGGCTGCCCGAGGTGCTTGTGGATCCCAGCCGTATCCGCCAGGTTCTGTTCAACTTGCTCACCAATGCGCTGCGCCATACACCGCCGGGCGGCGCGATCACGGTCTCTGTATGCGGCGGTGCTGGCGAGATTCGTCTGGTCGTGCATGATACCGGCGAGGGGCTGGAGCCAGAGCAGCTTGCGGCGGTCTTCGACCGGTTCTACCGCGCCGACAAGTCACGCAGCCGCGAGACCGGCGGCACGGGGCTGGGCCTGGCGATCGTGAAGGCGATCTGCGAGGCGCACGGGGGGGGCATTGAGGCCGCCAGCGCGGGGAATGGCCGCGGGAGCACCTTCTCGGTGACTCTTCCGCTCGAAGCGCGCGGGCCGCTGTGAGCGTGGCGGCCGCGGCTGCGCGTGGAGCTGACGCCCGACCACACCGCAGATGTCTGTCGAGCGCAACAATGCTTCGGTATATGGCGTCAAAGGTTTCGCTTGGCAGCGATCTGCTTGAGGGTTGGGAAGGTTTCGAGGGGCCGCAGGTCCTCCAAACCGATCGCGTGGGGGCATGGCGGCGAAGCCACCGCCACGGCCCCACGCAGAACTATCCGGAAGAGAGCGATTATGACACGGTTTGTCGCCGGGCTGGCCTATCCCTTCCGCGCGTTTGGGCTGCTGGCCCGCACGCCGCACCTGTGGCGCTACGTGCTCGTCCCCATCCTGGTGAACATCGTCGTCGGCGTCACGCTGTACGCCGGCCTGCTGTTCGGCGGCCTGCGCGCGATCGACGGGCTGGTCGGCGGGCTGCCGGTGTGGGCCGCGGTCCTGGGCGCGCTGCTGCGCGTGCTGCTGGTGGTCGGCCTGCTGCTCGCCACCGGCTTCGTGCTGGTGCGCTTCGGGGTGGTGCTGGGCGCGCCGTGGTACGCGCAGCTCTCGGCCCAGATCGAGCTGCAGCAGACCGGCCGGCTGCCCGATCCCGGCTCCGGCCTCGGCGCCGCGCTGCGCGACCTGGGCCGCGCGCTGGCGTTCGAGCTGCAGAAGCTGCTGCTGGCGCTGCCGATCGGCCTGGGGTTGCTGCTGCTCAACCTCATCCCGGCGGCCGGGACGATCCTGGCCACTGTGGGCGGCATCGCGCTCGGCGCCACGATCGCCTGCCTGGACTTCCTGGACTACCCGCTCGAGCGGCGGCGGCTGAGCTTCCGCGCGAAGCTCGGGGTGATCCGCTGGGGTTTGCCGGCGACCGCCGGCTTCGGGCTGGTCTGCCTCGCGCTGGTCAGCATCCCGTTCGTCAACCTGCTGGCCATCCCGCTCTGCGTCGCCGCCGGCACGCTGTTCTTCTGCGAGCGAGCGGCGATGTCAACGTCGCCCAGATCACCCCACCCCGTGCCAGGGGCGGGGGAATGATCTACGGTTTGGCGGTTTCGGCCAAACCGCAGCACAACTCCCCAAAGGCGCAGGGGCGCGATATATCGCGCCCGTACCGCGGCAAGGCGAAATCCCTGGAATTGAAGCATGCCTTTCCCCCAGACATCGGGCGGCGGCGCTGTGGGGCGGTCTCGCGCACCGCAGAGACACAGAGAACGCAGAGGGTATAAGATCTACTCGAGATCTCTGCTGCCTCTGCGCCTCTGCGGTGAGACAGTCCGGTAGCCGTCATTCACCTGTGCGTGGCGGGGCCGGGGCGCCGCCGCAGAGACAGGAGACGCAGAGGGAATCTCTAGCTTCCCCCCAAACCGGTGGCCGTCCCCGGGCGGCGCTGTGGCGGTCTCGCGCGCCGCAGAGACACGGAGAACGCAGAGGTATAAGATCTACTCGAGATCTCTGCTGCCTCTGCGCCTCTGCGGTGAAAAAGCTACGCCGCATCTCTGCTGCCTCTGCGCCTCTGCGGTGAAAAAGCTACGCCGCATCTCTGCGCCTCTGCGGTGAAAAAGCTACGTCGCAGGATAAGGTTTACGCCGCGATCTCCTGCTGCTCGACCATCAGGATCTCGCGCAGGAACTGGCCGGTGTGCGAGGCCTCGACCAGCGCGACCTGCTCGGGCGTGCCCTCGGCCACCACGTAGCCGCCGCCATCGCCGCCCTCCGGCCCCATGTCGACGACCCAGTCGGCCGTCTTGATCACGTCGAGGTTGTGCTCGATCACCAGCACAGTGTTGCCGGCGTCGACCAGCCGGTGCAGCACCTCCAGCAGCCGCTGCACGTCGGCGAAGTGCAGGCCGGTGGTCGGCTCGTCGAGGATGTAGACCGTCCGGCCGGTGGCGACGCGCGCCAGCTCCTTGGCCAGCTTGACGCGCTGGGCCTCGCCGCCCGAGAGGGTCGTGGCCGGCTGGCCGAGCGCGATGTAGTCGAGCCCGACGTCGTGCAGCGTCTTGAGGATGCGCTTGACCCGCGGCACGCTGTCGAAGAACTCCAGCGCCGTCTGCACGTCCATCTCCAGCACGTCGGCGATGCTCTTGCCCTTGTACTTGACCTGCAGCGTCTCGCGGTTGTAGCGCTTGCCCTTGCAGACATCGCAGCGCACCCACACGTCGGCCAGGAACTGCATGTCGATGCGCTTCTCGCCGTTGCCCTCGCAGGCTTCGCAGCGGCCGCCCTTGAGGTTGAACGAGAAGCGGCCCGACTCGTAGCCGCGCAGCTTGGCCTCGGGCGTCTTGGCGAACAGCTCGCGGATCAGGTCGAACAGCTTGACGTAGGTGGCAGGGTTCGAGCGCGGCGTGCGGCCGATCGGCTGCTGGTCGATGTCGATCACCTTGTCGAGCGCGTCGAGCCCGTGCAGCGCGCGGTACGGCCCGTGCTTGAGCTGGGCCTTGTTGAGCCGGTTCGCCAGCGCCGGGTAGAGCGTCTCGGTCACCAGCGACGACTTGCCCGAGCCCGAGACCCCCGTGATGCAGGCGAAGGTGCCGAGCGGGAAGCGCACCGCCACGTCGCGCAGGTTGTTCATCGTCGCGCCCTCGATCGCCAGCCACTGGGACACGGCCTCGGGCGCGGGCTGCGCGGGTTGCGCGGATTTTGACGATTTCGGCCGGCCGCGCGGCTTCGGCGCCGCCGTGTAGCCCGCGCCTGAGTCCACGCGCGCGGTGCGCCGCTCGGTAGGGATGGCGATCTCGAGGTTGCCGGCGAGGTACCGGCCGGTGAGCGAGTCGGGGTTCTGCGCGACCAGCCGGGGCGGGCCTTCGGCCACGACCGCGCCGCCCTTGACGCCCGCCCCCGGCCCGAAGTCGATCAGCCAGTCGGCCTCCTGCATCGTCTCAAGGTCGTGCTCGACCACGATCACCGTGTTGCCCAGGTCGCGCAGCTTGAGCAGCGTGTTGAGCAGCTTGCGGTTGTCGCGCTGGTGCAGGCCGATGCTCGGCTCGTCGAGGATGTACATCACGCCGACCAGGCCCGAGCCGATCTGCGAGGCCAGCCGGATGCGCTGGGCCTCGCCGCCCGAGAGTGTCGGCGCGGGGCGGTGCATGGTCAGGTAGTGCAGGCCGACGTTGAGCAGGAAGCCCAGCCGCTCGCAGATCTCCTTCAGGATCTCGCCGGCGATCTCGAGCTGGTAAGGAGTCAGACCGAACGTTGAACGTTGAACGTTGAATGTTGAAATGTCAGCGTGACCGTTGCTCGCAGCCTGTTCAACGTTCTGTGTTCTGCGCTCTACTAACGGTGAGCTGTCGCCCTGGCCGTTTGTCACGGCTTGTTCAGCGTTCATCGTTCTGCGCTCTACGTTCGAGAGGCCCATCGCCCAGTCGTGCGCCTCGTTGATGTTCAGCCCGACCACCCGGTTGATCGAGAGGCCGCCGACGGTGACGGCCAGGCTCTCGGGGCGCAGGCGCGCGCCGCTGCAGGCCGGGCAGGGCTGCTCGCTCATGAACGAGGCGTAGATCTCGCGGGTGAACTCGCTGTCGGTCTGGTGGTAGCGCCGCTCGATCTCCTTGGCCAGCCCCTCCCAGGGCCGGAAGAACTCGCCGCGCGACCCGGTGCTCGAGTCGTTCCAGCTGAAGCGCACGCGCTCCTTGCCGCTGCCGTAGATGATCACCTGGCGGCCGTGCTCGTTCAGCTGCTCCCAGGGCGTGTCGAGGTCGAAGTCGTACTGCTTGCCGATCGAGAGCAGGCAGCGGTAGGCCCACGAGTCCTTCTTCTTGCGCAGCTCGCCCCAGTAGGGGATGGCGCCCTCGTGCAGCGTCAGCGAGACGTTCGGCACCAGCAGGCGCGGGTCGAGCTCCAGCCGCGTCCCCAGGCCGCTGCAGGTCGGGCAGGCGCCCTGCGGCGCGTTGAACGAGAACATCTGCGGCGAGAGCTCGGGGAACGAGATCCCGCAGTGCGTGCAGGTGTTCTCCTCGCTCATCAGCCACTCCTCCGCGGAGTTTTGAGTTTTGAGTTTTGAGTTTTGAGTTTCGTCGCGTCGCGCGTCGCTGCTCTGGATGCCGACTGCCGGCTGCTGACTGCTGACTGCTGATGGCTGGATGCTGATCAGCACCATGCCCTCGCCGACGCGCAGGGCCTGCTCGATGCTGTCGGTCAGGCGGGTCACGAAGGCGTCCCACTCGCCCTGCTCGCCCTCTTGCGCCTTGCCTCTTGGGGCTTGAGGCTTGGGGCTTGGGGTTTGGCCGGCCGCACTAGCCCCTTGCCCCACATCCCTCGTCGCTCGATCGGGCATCACCAGCCGGTCGACCACCACCTCGATATTGTGCTTGACCTTCTTGTTGAGCTTGATCTCCTGGTCGAGGCCCAGGGTCTCGCCGTCGACGCGCACGCGCGAGAAGCCCTCGGCCTTGGCCTCGGCGAAGATATCCTTATACTCGCCCTTGCGCTGCGAGACGAGCGGGGCCAGCACCATGAAGCGCGCGCCGGCCGGCAGCTCCAGGACGCGGTTGACCATCTGCTCGGCGGACTGCGAGCCGACCTCGCGCCCGCACTGGTGGCAGTGCGGCGTCCCGACGCGCGCGAACAGCAGGCGCAGGTAGTCGTAGACCTCGGTCACCGTGCCGACGGTCGAGCGCGGGTTCTTGGAGGCGCTCTTCTGCTCGATCGCGATCGCCGGCGAGAGCCCGCCGATAAAGTCGACCTTGGGCTTCTCCATCTGGCCGAGGAACTGCCGCGCGTAGGCCGAGAGCGACTCGACGTAGCGGCGCTGGCCCTCGGCGTAGAGCGTGTCGAAGGCCAGCGACGACTTGCCCGAGCCCGAGACGCCGGTCAGCACCACCAGCTTGTCGCGCGGGATCTCGATATCGACGTTCTTGAGGTTGTGCTCGCGGGCGCCCTTGATGACGATCTTGTCCTTCGACATTGCTGCTCTTCCTGGCTCGACTATACAACAGAAGACGCCGCGTCAGCGTAGAAGATCGCTACTCTGCGGCGTCGGAAAAACTGAACGGGTGTGCGAGAAGTATAGCACCGGGCTACCGTTTCGTCAAAGCTTGAGCATCAGCTCTGCCCGGAAAGCCGCTCGATCGTGGCGCGGTGCTCCATGTAGTGCTCGTAGGTATCGCCGACGATCCAGTCGATCAGCTGGCCGCCCGAGTCGCGGCCGGGCGGCGTGTAGGAGCGGAAGAGATCGGCCTCGTCGAGCGACCCGACCGTCGCCAGGACGTCGTCGTAGGCCTGTCGCAGCGCCGCCAGCACCTCCGGCAGCGGCCGGCCCTTGTGGTGCAGGTACAGCGCCTGGTTGATCGTCTCCACGCTGGCGGTCGCGTAGTCGAGCGCGGCGATGCCGGTCGCTTCGGCGAAGGGCCGGCGGCCCACGTGGAACCGCAGCAAGATCCGCTGCCAGGCCGCGATGTGCGCCAGGATATCCTTGATCGTCCAGCCGTTCTCGACCGGCGCCTGCAGCTGCTCCTCGCTCAGCCGGCCGATCGCCTGCTCCAGCGCGGCGTACTCGTGGCGGATGCGCTCGATCAGCTCGGCCTTGCCGGCCGGCTCGGACTCGTACTCATTCGTCGCCATGCTGCTCCTCTCATGTGCTCGCGATCGTTGGCCGCTACTCGCTGCGCCCAAGCTGCTCATGCAAGAACGTGACCGTGCGCTGCCAGGCCAGCTCGGCGGCGGCCTGGTCGAACTCGGGGCGATCCGGCTCGGCGAACCAGTGCCTGGCGCCGGGGTAGGTGAAGAAGGCTACGTCGCGCCCGGCCGCGCGGATGTCGGCCTCCATCTGGCGGACGCCCTCGGCCGGCTCCCACTCGTCGTCCTCGGCGAAGTGGCCCAGGTAGGCCGCGCGCGCCGCCGCGAAGTCGGTCGCCTCGCTGCCGTAGAACGCCACCGCCGCCGCGATGTCGTCCGGCGCCACGCTGGAGAGGAAGATCGCCCAGGAGGCGCCCATCGAGAAGCCCAGCGCGCCGGCCGGGTAGCCCTGTGTGGCCGGGTGCGCGCGCAGGTAGGCCAGCGCGCCCGTCGCGGTCGCGCGCATGGCGTCGAAGTCGCGCTGCTCCATCAGCGCCTCGGCCTCGGCGATCGTGGCGGCGGTTCGGCCGTGGTACAGGTCGGGCGCCAGCGCGACGAACCCCGCGCGCGCCAGCCGGTCGCAGACGGCCTTGAATGTCGGGGTGAGGCCCCACCACGCGTGCAGCACCAGCACGCCCGGCCCGCCGCCCTGCCTGGGCAGTGCCAGGTACCCCGCGCCGGCCCGCTCGCCGGCAGTGAACGTGATCATGCAAGCACTCCTTCTACTCGAGCTGGTCTGGCTGGTTCGATCCGCGGATAGCGCGGCGCTTCTTTTAGCTTGAGCCGGCCTGGCTGGTTCGATCCGCGGATAAGGCGGATAAGGCGGATAAGATCGGCCGCTCGATCCGTACTTCTCTCCGCTTAAGCCGGCCTGGCTGGTTCGATCCGCGGATAAGGCGGATAAGGCGGATAAGATCGGCTGCTCTATCCGCGCTTCTCTCCGCTTAAGCCCGGCTTGGCTGGTTCGATCCGCGGATAAGGCGGATAAGGCGGATAAGATCGGCTGCTCTATCCGCGCTTCTCTCCGCTTAAGCCCGGCTTGGCTGGTTCGATCCGCGGATAAGGCGGATAAGGCGGATAAGATCGGCTGCTCTATCCGCGCGAATCCGTATTATCCGCGGATCGATCCCGGACCACCAGCCGCGGATAAGGCGGATAGGATTGGCCGCTCGATCCGTACTTCTCTCCGCTTAAGCCGGCCTGGCTGGTTCGATCCGCGGATAAGGCGGATAAGGCGGATAGGATTGGCCGCTCGATCCGCGCAAATCCGTATGATCCGCGGATCGATCCCGGACCACCAGCCGCGGATAGTGCGGATAAGATGGGCTGCTCTATCCGCGCAAATCCGTATGATCCGCGGATCGATCCCGGAACGCCAGCCAGTGATGCCTGAGTCTAGCACCGAATGCGGCTATAATCGATCCTGATTAAGCACAGATGTGTAGATTTGGATCGCGCCTGGATCAGCGCGCAGTGTGGGCTGCGACAAGTGCGGCGAGGTAGATCTGCATCTGCTCTTCGTCCATGAAAGGGGCCTGAAGCCGCACGATCTCGCCGCTCTGCTGCTGGAAGAGCATATCGCCGCGGCCGAGCAGATTCTCGGCGCCGGTGCTGTCGAGCACAATGCTCGAGTTCGTGCTCGATGCGACGCGGAAGGCGATGCGTGTCGGAAGGTTGGCTTTGAGGGTAGATGTAACGATATCGGCGCTGGGGCGCTGGGTGGCAAGCACGAGATGAATGCTCACCGAGCGTGCCGCGGATGCTAAAATCATCAGGTCCTGCTCGAACGAATCGCGCTCCTTCTTGCTCATCATGCTGACCAACAGCGCGTACTCATCGATCAAGGCTACGATCGGGGGTAGCGCCTCGGCCGGGTAGCGCTGGTTGAACAGCTTCACCTTCGTGGTTCTGGCCTTGGCCAACAGGTCCTGCCGCCTGGGCATCTCCGAGCGCACTAGCTCCAGCAGGGCGTCGCGGGCCTCGTTGCGTTCGACGATCACCTTGCTGCCCCGCAGATAGGGCGCGCCGTTGAAGAAGGTGAAGTCGGTGCGCTTCGGGTCGACGATCAGCACGTCCAGCTTGCCAGGTGGGTACTGGGTCATCAGGCTGAGCAGCAGGCTGCGCAGGAACACCGACTTACCCGAGCCGGTGGCGCCGGCTACAAGCAGGTGCGGGAACTCGGACAGATCTTCGATCATGAGACCGCCATCGGGGTCACGCCGATCACGATCGGCAGCTCGGCCGGGCCGGGCGTGCCAAGGCCCTCCAGCAGCGGGCGCAGCTCGATCAGCCGGGCGCGCTCGCGCGGGATGTCCACACCGACGAAGTTGGTGCGCAGCACATTGGCGATGATCGGTGTGCTGGCGAGCGCCAGGTCGCGCGCCAGATCCTCGGCCACGGCTTGAATCCTCTTGAGCGATTCGTTCGGTCGCAGGCGCAGCTTGAAGCGCACGATGCTCGGCCCGACGTCGGCCTGGGCCGGGTCAATCGGGAACAGCTGCACGCCGCGCTGACGCAGCGCCCGCTCCAGGTCGCGGGCCTTCTCGGCGAGCCACTGCCATTCTTGATCGACGACAGCTGGCGCGGGATGGGTCGCGCCCTGCTCTGCGGGTGCTACGGCAGATGGGCCGCTCGCCGGCGGCATTTTCGCGGGCGATACCACCGGCGCGTCACCGCTCGCATCTCTCTCCATATCTGAGCTGGCAGGGTCGGTTGCGATCACGTCAGCGTACGCTTCATTCCTCCTGTTGTCCGCCATGTGCCGGATGGGCCGGGCCGGCTCGGGCGTCCACATTTCGGGTGTGGCGCTCAGACCCTCGCGGGCCTCGATCAGCGCCCGCAGGCACTGGCAGAGCTCGTTGCGCCCGTAGTGATGTGCCAGCAGCGGCACCTCGGGCAGATCAGCGACAGGCTTCTCGAAGGCGTGAACCTCAGGCCCACTCACGACGCCCGCCTGACCCTCGTAGCAGAAGGCCCATGTGTGCCCGCTCATCTCTAGTTCGAACGTGCCCTGGTAAAGCTGGTCGCGGAAGAGGCCCCATAGCTCCTCCTGCTCGATGTGCATATGGATGTTCCCGGTCACGGCCCGGTAGAGCTGGTCGTCCCAGTAGAGCGCATCAAGGTGTGCCGCGCCGCCGGCGAAAGCGCGCCCCAGCCGGCTCACGCCGCGGCGCACCTGCTCTTGGGCATCGTGGGCCTCGACATCGAACGAGCCCTGACCAACACATTTCGCCTCCAGGATCTCGGCGTGCAGGTGCAGCTCGCTGGTTGCCCCGCGCGTGATCGCCACAAACAGCAGGTCGGGGAATTTGCCGCCGCCAAACCAGTGCTCGAAGTCGTCGAGCAGAATCCACGTGGTGAGGGCGTCGGGGTGAGATGCGTGGTAGTGCCGTTCGGTCTCGAACTTCGCGCTCACCAGGCCGATCAGCTCGTTGAGGAATGCCCCAGGCCCGGCTGCGCGCAGTACGATATCGCCGGAGATCTGCTTGGCTTCGGCCACGAGCCGCCGGGCCACCTGGATGAGAAACTCAGGCGTGGCCTGGCGCAGCATCTGCGACAGACGTGCTGCCAGTCGCCGCTCGACGATCGCCTGGGCCTTGTGCGAGGACGAGACCGTCAGGTTGTGCTGCCGCTTCGAGCCGAGCCCGAGGGAGTAGCGGATGATCTGCACCTTTTCGGGGAAGGCGCTCTCCATGAGAAAGCGGTCGATCGTGGGGTCGTAGCAGACAACCCAGTTGAAGCGGTCGTGGAGGTTGCCGATCACCTGCTCCCACTCGTCGAGCGTCAGCTCGCGGTAGAAGCGAGCGGTCTCGCGGGCGCTCACCGGGCGGCGCCCCGTCGCCGCGTGCTGGGCCAGCAGAAAGAGTCGGCTGAGGGCAGGCTGCTGCGGTGGGCTCAGGAGCAGCCGACGATAGACGTCGCCCTGCTGGAAGGGCTCTTGCTGCGCGCGGTAGGTCGGCAGGTAGCCGTCCAGCGGCACATCCGCCCCCGCGTCAGGGTCGATCTCGGAGCGGACGACCTGCCCCTTGTCGGCCAGTACATCGGCCAGGATCACGATGTCAGTGTCCTCGCGCATCCTGAGCAGCTCATCGTGGGAGCACTCGAGCACCTTGATGGTGACCGGTGGGAAGTACTCTTGGCCGCCGCGCTCGGTCTGCGGTCGATCGGTCTGTACCCACTCGCTCACGCGCCGGAACAGTGGGGCGCCGCGGTCGCTGGTGTGGACGACGATGTTGACCCGCACCTTCCATCCCCGGCGCACGCTGGCCAGCATGAGCCGCTCGACGAGCAGGCCGGGGAGGGCGCCGTTGCGGCACTCGAACAGCACGATCTCAATCCCGTCGCGCACAAAGGGGTAGGTCTCGATATAGTCCTGCACCACGGCGGTAATGCCATCGACGGCACGCTGGGCGGCGATCTCGTTCTCGTCCTCGGCCAGCAGGTCGGTGTCGAGCCCAAACGCCTCGGCCCGCTCCGCCTCGCGGAAGAAGAGCTCGTAGCCGTCGGCCTCCTCCACCGGTAGGAAGCGCTCGGCTGGCCGGCCCTCACCCGGCGGGAGCGCCAGCACCGGTGGGAAGCCGCTGGAGCCGTAGGTCACGGCCAGCTCGCGCCGATAGCGCGGCTCGTCGACGATGCTGGCGATCGTGCGCGAGTCGAGCAGATGGCGGATCAGCCCACTGATGTAGCGCGTGCGCTCGCGCCACCAGAGCAGCTTGAGCGGGTGGAGCAGTGGCACCACCGCCCAGCTCTCGAAACTCTGTGGGCCGATCACCCAGGCCTGGTTGAGCACCTTGTAGCCGCCGCTGATCTCCTGGCCGGTCTGGAGTTGGCTGACGGCGGTACGGAGCAGATCCTCATACGCGCTGAGCAACTGGCGAATGTCGGCGGCGAGCAGCCCTCCGGCGGATGCGGCGGCGACAAAGGCGCCCCACGCCTGCTCCAGCCGCGTGAGCCCCTGATCGAGCGCAGCCCGGCTCTGCGGGCGGCTTCGCCCCTGAAGCTGGTCGGTGAGGAGGGCTCGCAGGTCGCTCGGCTTCTCGAACCATGTGCCAAGCGACTGGATGGGCCGGCGCAGATCCAAGTCGCCGATCTCGTCGGTGCGCGGGCAGCTGTTGTAGACCGGCACGCGCAGCGCTGTGACGCCGCCGAAGAGCGGGCCAAGGTCTCCACGGGTGAGTAGCGCCTGCTCGGCGACCAGGGTCTGCGCGGTGGCAGTGGCCGGGCTGTCGGAGCGATACTGCCAGATTAGCTCGGCCCGCGCCAGCTCGGAGCCGCCGGGTCCGGCCACGACTACGCGGAAGGGGATGTCGACACGGATCACGCGCTCGCGCTCGGCTTCCTCGTCATCCTCTACGATGGCGCGGCCTCGCGTGTCAAGCTCGTTCCACAGCGGCGCGATCTGCCAGCTGATATCCGGCAGCGCCTGCTCGATGCCGCCGTAGAGCGTGCGAAACGCTGCAATTGCCTCGGGCAGGTGCTTGCCCTGGTTCGCCGCGCTCAGCGTGGCGCTCACCCGCAGCTGAGTACCGGCTTCGAGTTCGCTCTGGCGCGGCTGGAGCAACTCGACGGCCAGCGCGGCCAATCCCACCAGGAAGTCGGAGTGCTTGCGCGAGCGCGGTTTCACCAGTCGCTGGAGCTCATGGCGCAGTGTCTTGGTCAGCGAGTCGCCGCTCTCCGCCAGGAGCTGGTCGAGGGTATCGCCATCGGGCTCATTCCCGATCCGCAGGTCGCTGAGCACCTCACGTGCCTCTTCGCTGTCCAAGTCGCTCTGTGCGACAAGCTCCTCCAGCTTGTTGGCGACGCTCGCAAGCTTCTCCTGGCGCGTAACGCGTGACTTGGCCGTGATCACCGTCTGGATCTCGCGCCAGTCGATTTGGAGTACCTGGAGCAGCTCGGCGCGGCTCTCGCGCAGCTGCCCATCGATGAAACGCCTGATAAGCTCGCGCTTCCGCTCGACCGAGAGGCCGCCGAGGGCCGCGTCGTCATCGAGCGTCGCGGCGTCCAGGCGGCGCAGGTAGTCGCCGCGGGCGCGGTCGTCCAGCACCTCGTCGCCGAGCCGGGCGGCGTTACGAAGCTGGCGGATGAGCTTGTCGCCCCGCACGCTATTGAGCAGGTCGGCAAGCTCGTGGCAGCGAAACAGCCCAAAATGCGGGAGCGCGTGCGCGATCGCCTCAGCCACGGTCGTCCCGGGGAGTCCGCACAGGGTCGTGTCCACAACGGCCAGGAACTCGGCCAGGTCGCGCAGCTGCGGCGTGTAGACAACGCGCGCCAGCCGGCGCACGAAGTCGATCAGCTGCTTGCGCTCTTTGGGGCTCAGCTGGTACCCGGCGATGCAGGCATCAATCAGCTGGTCGATGCCGTCCTGTGAGAGCGACAGCTCTGTGACCGGGTAGAGGTCTTTCAGGCTCTGGGCGTCGCTGCTCCGGCGGTTCTGGATCAACAGCAGCGCGTGCCCTTCGGCCAGATTGTTACGATACCAGGTTGCCGAGCGGGTCGTGCCCATAGTGCGCTCGGGATGCCCGGCGATTGCCGTGATGCTGCGCACCTCAAGGCGCTTGTCGGCGATTTGCCAGCCCTGTGCGGCCAGATAGCTGAGAAAGGCCGTGTAGACGCCCTCGCCGAACCCCGAAATGCGAAAGAAAGCGCGCGATGCGGGGCGGGCGCGGATCTGAGCTTCTAGGTAACGCCGCATCGCATCTGCGATCGTAGCATCGGCTGAGGTAGTCATCATATGCGTGCCCTTACGTGGTCAGCGGCGGCGCACCAGCGCGGTCGCGTCCGAGTACTGCGTCAGAAGTCCGGCGCGCTGCATGCGCGCGAGCAGAGCGTCGCGGTTGCGAGTGTAGTATTCCTCATTGATGCGCAGCCGCTCGATAAGCCCCGCCTGGCGGGCCTCGCCGGGACCCACGATGATGCCATAGCGGTCGTACAGCTGGTCGAGGAGCTTCCCGAAGGCGACTGGCGCCACGCCGCGCGGAAGCACAGCCATGACCAGTGTCTTGAGCAGCGTGTCGCCAAGTGCAAAGCGTACCTGCGGTCCCTTGCGCGGCGCGACGAGCCCGATCGCGCGGCCGATCTTGCGATGGACGCCAAGGAAGTTCTTACGAAACTCAGGGCTCAGCGTCTCGAAGATGGCCGCGCTATAATCATTGATGATCGCTTCGCGTTCGCCCACCTTGCCGTAGCGTCCCCTGACCTCGCGCAGTGCTAGGTTATAGTTGCCCCTGGCGCGGGTGCCGCCGACGCTGAAAAACTGCTCGGTCTCAGCTACCAGGTGAACAAGCAAGTCCTTGCAATCGGGCTCCTGGTCGGCCCACTCGCGCACCTTCTGCTCGACGAGATCGCGGGCCTGGCGCAGCTGCCAGTCATCCTGCTGCCGCAGCGCGCTCGCCGACTGGTCGCGGATGACACCGCCGTCCTGATCGCCGAGCAGATCGACGAGCAGTGTCGGCCGGCATCCCTCCAGGCAGCTCCCCGAGGTGTGGCCCTCGGAGTGGCTCGCGGGGTGGGCGCGGTGGTAGATGTAGCAGATAATGTGGAAGCCGATCAGGTGCGCCAGCAGCTCCAGGCACTCCAGCGAGTCGAGGTTGTTGTCGAGGAACATGTCGAGGTCTTCGGCGAATCGGCGGTAGAGCGCGCAGTCTGGGTCAGGGATCCAGCCGAGGGTCCCGCTGACCTTGCTGTTCGTGTCACCGCTCAGGTCGCACCATGTCGTGTCAATGACGTGGGCGATTCTGCCGAGCGCCTCGTTGTTATCGGTGAGCAGCGCCTTCAGTCGCCGTCCGATCCGCTCCCGCCGAGCGAGATCGTGCTCAGTTCCAGCGGAAATGATCAGATAGTAGAGCTCGCCGCCGCGCGCAAAGAAGTTCCGCGCCCGAAACTCCACCCCCTGATCGAGCTCGACCAGATCGAGCTCGTTGGCCGGGAGGCCATACGTTTTGAGGGTTGACCCTTTACGAAGCGCCTCCCAGAGCAGAAACTCCTGGTGGACCGGAAAGAGCGCCTTGGCGTACCAGGATCGGTCCTCTTCGATCGCCGAGAACGAGCGCAGCAGCGAGCGCACCTGGTCGAGGAGATCTTCGGTGGTGTGCCCATCGAGCACGGGCAGGTGCTGGCGCAAGTGCGCGCGCAGCTCGCTCACGGCCCGGGCGTCGCGCGTGTCGCGAGTCTTCTCGCGCTCATCGTAGAAGACAAAGCGGCGCAGGCCGAGGCGCTTCGGAATGCTGTACTCGCTCTGGTAGCCATCCTGGCCGTTTCGCTCGGGCAGGCCCTGGCCTAGCTGATACTCGAACCCCGACAGCACACTTAGGAATTCGAGCATATACTCGATCCAGTGCTGTCCGGCGCGTAGCCGATGACCCCAGATACGGGCCGCGATTGGATGGTTGGAATGGTCGTATACGCCGTAGTACGTTGTCATGGCCCTACCCTTCAGAACGAATGGTGCCTCGCTCGTCGATCTTCAGCTTCCGCAGCGCGTAGCGCTGCCGCTCTGCCACAAAAAACTCGATCGTCCCACCGGCTGGCTCGCGGGCAAACGCGCTTAGTAGGCGATCTTTGAGATCTCGGACGCTCAGCTCGCACTCCTCGGCGAGGATGTTGTAGGTGCCGCCGTTCGCCAGTCGCATCAGGTACTCGAAGAGGAGCAGGTTCATGCGCCAGTTTTGCGGCTTCGGCACATCGCCACCCTGTACAGTGAGCGCAGGCGGTGGCGCGATGACTAGGTGCAGGTCAGGCCGATCGCAGTCATACGCCAAGTTCGGGCGCCGATCCACGCGCAGCTCGATGCCCTGAGTTGGGATTGTGAGGCGCACCAGCGGGCGAGGCTGCTCCGTGCTATGGATGTACTGCGTTGTGACGTAGAGGTTGTTCGAGTCCGTCAGGTACAGGTGCGAGAAGGCGCGATTCAGGCCAAGCACAAGGTCACGGCGTATCCAGTCCCTGACGCTCTGCTCGTCTCGCAGCAGATCGAGATAGGCGTCTAGGTAGAGGAAGGGGATCAGCCGGTTCACACGCTCGACCTCAGGCCACTCGAAGAACAGCTTGCGGCGGCAATGGGGCAGCCAGCGCATCAGCGCGTCGGCCTCTTCGTCGGACTGACGGTCCGCGCCGCCTTCCACGTAGGCACGCCGATCTTGCTCGAAGCGCCGGTGGTTGATGTCTACGGCTGGGGCGAAGAGCTGTTTATACTCTGCCTGCCGCTCCGGGTTGTCGCTACCGCTCACAATAAAATCGTCAATTTCGAAGAGTGAGTGGTTGCCAACATGGAGGCGGTCAAGGTGCTGTACGACGCTGGCCTTGCGCCGGAATGTGTTATTCGTGTCTCCTCCCCACACGTTCTCGTAATAGGCGACATCGCTTAGGTCGTGGTGCCGCTCGTCAAGGCGCTGCAGCTCGGCGCAGCGCCGGTTGCCGGTAAGCGTGTAGGCCAGGTGGATCAGCATATCGCGCACGGTGACGTGGATGTCGAGATGCTCGAGCAGCTGGTAGAGCATCTGCACGCGGCCGGCGATATGCTCGTTGCCAAGGTGCTGGGCGTTGTGCCGCACCGGGCAGCGGTCACGGATCGGGCACGGCAGGCAGGCGGCCCAATGCTCGCTCTTCGTCATCCAGCGCAGCGCCGCCGGGACGAACGACGATGTCGTCACGGCCGTCAAGTTGATCACCACAAGCCGCGTCGAACCGCTATCGGCACCATGCCGAAGCTGTTTGTCGATCGCCTCGTAGAGCAGGCGGAGCTGCGGGTCGTCGCTCAGTAGCGCGCGCAGGCGCCCCTCATTCGCCGCGATCAGGTATCGGTCTATGGAGCCGCCGCTGAGGCTCGCAGCTAGGCCGCGCAGTACCGTCATCCCACGCTCATCGCCCAGCTCAGACAGATCCTTGATCACGTGCAGGCGCTTGCCATCGCGCTCGACCGGCCGGTCCGCGAAGGCTTCCCAGTCGGCGACGGGCTGGTCGGTGAAGGTGGCGATGATCTGGCGGCACAGGTAGGTCTTGCCGTCGCCAGCGTTGCCGGTCAGGATGACCGATGGCGGGCTCGGCTGGGCAAAGCTGATGCGGAGGAACTCCTCGACACGCGTCGCCAGCTGGAGCGGCTCGCCGGAGGGGGGGCGAACCTGCGAGAGGAACTCGTCGAAGGCCGCCTCGTGGTCAGGTGAGGCCGTGGTGTAGCGGGTCAAATAGTCGACAAACGGGTTGCTCACGCTCGCCATGGCCGGCTCCTCTACAAATGGCAGATATCACAGCCCTGGTCGTCGTCCTCGGCGTCGAGCGCCGCGCCGACGAGCTCGATCAGCGGTCGGTTCGGGCGGCGCTTGCGCTCGATCTCGAGGCGGATCTGGTGCTCGCGCCGGATTCGGTCGATGCGCTCGGGCTGCTCCAGCTCGGCCAGGCTCTCGCCGGGCCGCCAGGTGAAGCGCTCACCGCCGCGCTCGATCTCGTAGGCCTTCGCCTCGGCAAAACGCTCCGGGTGGTGCTCGCGCAGGCCGACCCACTCGTTCGCGCGCTGGAAGAAGCAGAACGTGCAGCCGCTGCGCTGCCGCCACTCGTAGTATGCGGGCAGGCCGAGGCCGCTTGTCTCGAGCAGGCGCTCGACGTCGGCGATGCCAAGCCCAAACTCCTTCAGCGGGAAGACCGGGTGGATGTTCGGCTTGGTCGAGACGTAGCCGCTGCGCTGCTCGTCCGCGCGGATGCCGACGTAGCTCCAGACCGTGTCGTCGCCGACGTAGGCCTCGAAGGGCTCGATCTTGAGCTTGCGGGTGCACCAGCGCACGCGCGCCGAGGGCAGCATGCCGCCGTACATGTCGAGCCAGTGGTCGAAGCCGCGCTGGGCGTTGAGCTTGACGATCGGCCGCTGGAGGTACGCCGCCAGCCGGTCGAGGTACTCGTACGTCTCAGGCAGCTCCTTGTGCGTGTCGCAGAACAGGTACTCGACCTGCGGGATCTTGTCGCGCAGAAAGATCGCCAGCGCGGTGCTATCCTTGCCGCCGCTCAAGTTGACGATGTGGCGGCCGGGGCGCGCCGCCCACGAGCGGATGATCTCGTCGTGTGTCGTCATCGGTTGGTCTCCGTCTATTGCAGACCAACGACCAAAGACGAACGACCAACGGCGCTGGCTGGGCGCAATATTGGTCCTTGGTCTTTCGTCCTTCGTCCGGTGTGCGTATGAGTGCGCTATGATATCTTCGCCGCGGAATGCGAATCTCGCTCGCTCTCCTGCTCCAACAGTGCCCGCAGCAGCGCCGCGAGCGCGGCCGCGCGCTGATCGATTGTCAGCCCGGCGTGGCGGCCGAGCGCCCCCGTGAGATCGGCGCTGAGCTGGCGCACCGCCGGGTCGTCGTCGGTCACGTGGAGCACGCGGCTCAGCTCGCCGTGGCCGTTGGCGAGGGCGACGCGCAGCAGCGGCGCTTCGGCCGGCACGGCGCGAGCGGCGACGGCTAGCTCCTCGGCAGCGCGGAAGCGACGCCCCAGATCGGCGATGGCGACCTCGAACGCCGGCAGGTCGGCGTCGCCCCACAGCTCGGGCGGGCGCCGCGCCACCAGCGCGGCCAGGCTCTCGACCCACGCGTCGCCGTCGGGGTCGGCCGTCTCCAGGCGCACGCCGAGGGCGCGCAGCAGCGCGTCGTTGGTCGTCTCGGCGATCACGGCGTGGCGGGCCTGCAGCTCGGCCCGCGCCGCGGCAGCGCTCGACCGCAGGCCGAAGGCCGCGCCGACGCGGGCGGCGATCGTCCTGACGAGCAGCGGGTAGGCCTCCTGGAGCTCCTGGAGCCCCTCGCGCAGCGCCGCGGCGAAGGGGTCGACCCGCGCGGCGCCCTCCGGCTCGTCGCCCCGGAAGGGCGGCAGCCCACACGCCAGGGGCAGCCGCTCGAACAGCAGCTCGTCGGGCGATCGCGCCTCGCGCAGCGCCTGGCGCACCGCCTGGGCCTGCTCGCTCACCTGCTTGGTCTGCTTGCCGAAGGCGGGCAGGCCGTTCAGCACGCGCAGGAGCGGCATTGCGACGGCCAGGAGCGCCGGCTGCACCGGCTGGGCCAGGGCGCGCGGCGCGAGCGCGTGGGCCAGGCGCTCGTACACCAGCCATCGCGCGCCGTCGGCGTGGCTCAGGCGCACGGCGAACTGCTCGGGGCGGGCCAGCAGCCGTTCGAACGTGGCGATGTCGGGCATCGGTACGTAGTTGCCGCGCTCGTAGAGGTTGATCTCGCCGGAGCGTGCCGCGTACAGCGCCACGAAGAGCAGCGGCGTCAGCCCGGCCTTCACGCCGAACGGCGGCCCCTCGATAGCGGCGAACAGCGCCGTGAGCGGGTGCGGCTCGGGCGACTCGACGGCGAGGAATTGCTCCATCGCCGCCCATGCCGGGCGCAGGCGCAGCGGGTCGTCGGGCGGCGGCGCGCCGATCCGCCACTCGCCGGCATCGTCCTGCCGGTACAGCCCGCCGGCCCGCAGCACGCTCTCGTAGATGGCGCGCTCGGGCGGGTAGCCGTCCAGCCCCAGCCGCTCCTCGCCGGCGTGCTCCAGCATCGCCTCGACCAGGTTGCGCCGGGCCTTGGCGGCGGCCGAGGAGAGCTGCCGGCGAACGATCAGCTCGTTCCAGACCCGCGGCGCCAGGTGGTAGGTCACGTCGGCGGCCTCGGACAGCAGCTCGTCGGTCTGCCGCGCGCTTGCCACCGCCCGCAGCTCCTGGCGGTAGAACCAGCGGCTGCGCTCGCCCCCGTAGGTCTCGGCGATGGCGTGGGCAAGCGCCTGCTGGGCCTCGATCAGGCGCCCCGCGACCTCGCGCCGCGCCGGCCGGTCGTGCTCTAGCTCTTCCTTCTCTTCGAGCAGATTGCGCAGCGCCGCCACGTCGAGCAGCAGGTCGCGCAGCTCGCGCACGCGCCGCGGCAGCACGGTGATTCGCCCCGGCTCGTCGTCGCGCGCGGGATCTTCGGCCCAGCGCTCGGCGCGCTTCAGCTCATCCTCGTCGGCCGGCACAATGTGCAGCAGCTCGCCGTCGAAGCCGGCGGCCAGCGGCAGCGCGGCGGCGAGCTGCCCGACGTCCACGTAGCGCACGGCGAAGGTGCGCGTTGCGCCGTAGCGGTAGCTGTGCCGCCGGGCGATCCGCGGCGTAGTGTTGGCATGGCGCTGGAGCAGCCCGGGCAGGGGCACGCGCTCGCCCAGCTCGCGGCGCGCCGCCTGGGCCAGCGCGTCGAGGTCGAGATCGCTGCCCTCCCAGATGATGTAGCTGTCGCGGTGCTGCCGGTAGGCGAGCATGCGCCGCCCCTGCAGCGCGAGCAGCGCGTCGGCCACGGCGCCGTCGTCGGGCGCGTCGGCCAGCGCAAAGGCCACCTGCGCCTGGCTGGCCCGCAGCCCCGACGATCGCTCCAGCGCGCCGATCGTGCCGACGACCGTGAGTGTGTCGAGCTGTAGCGGGTCGTCGGCGGCCAGCACGGCCCGCGCCTCCGCCAGCTCCGACCAGCGCTGGCCCCGCGCCCGGCCGAACAGGCTCGGGCCAATGCTGGCCTCGACGTAGGCGAACAGGTGGGTGAGGCGGTAGATCGGCGGCTCGCCCGCGGGTGTCGCCCCGAGCGCCACATCGCGCAGGCTCCATGGCTCGTCGGAGTGCAGGAAGGCAAACAGCGACCGCTCGTTCTGGGCGAGCTGCCGGAACAGCGAGGGCAGGGCGACGAGCGCCGCCGGGTGGATCGGGTAGCAGTCGGCGACGATCTGGCGCCACTCCTCCGCGCCGATCTCGGCGGGCCGAAGGCCGAGCGCGTCCGCCACGGGCGCGAGATGCTCGGCCCAGCCCGCCCGCGCTTCGCGGTACGGGTCCTTGCCGCCCGGCCGCAGGGCGAAGGCGACCATGCGGATCATCTGGCTGGCGGGCTCCTGGAAGGACAGATCGACGAAGCGGCCCTGCACCTTGGCCCACTCGATCCGGCGCGTCGCGCTGGCGTTGAGGGTGTAGCGCTCGAAGGCCTGGTGGAGAATGGTCACGACCAGGATGGGCGTCTCGCCGCTGCGCGCGGCCGTCTCGGCCAGGCTCTGCAGCACGAACAGGTCGCGCTCGTCGTCCTGGCGCGCGGCATAGTCGAGGAACTGGCCGAGCTCGTCGATCAGCACGAGCACGCCCTGAAAGTGCCCGTGGGCGCGGAGCAGCCGCGCCGCCTCGGCCACCAGGTCGGCGACGCGCCCGGGGTCGAGCGCGGGGTCGCGCGCGGCCGCGTCCAGCGCGTGGCGCAGCTGGTCGAGCGCGGGCGTTCTCAGCCGCGGGAGCTCCTGGCCGAGGCTGGCGAGCACCGCGCGGCGCAGCGAGCTGTTGTTGCCTGCTACCCGCACCGCCAGCAGCGAGGGCGCGTCGAGGGGTAGGAGCGCGGTATCCGCGATCTTCAGCGAGTCGAGCAGCTGGCGGCGGGATGGCTCGCCGCGCTGCAGGAAATGGGCCACGAACAGGCCGAAGGCCGACTTGCCGGAGCCGAACGGGCCGACCACCGAGAAGGCCCGCTCGCCGCTGCCTGGCGCGAGGCCGGCGACGATCCGGCCGGCGAGCTGGCGCACCAGCGGCGTCGCCTGGTAGCCGTCGAGCCGGTAGCGGAGGTCGTGGAAGTCGCGCTGGATATGGACCGCGCGGGTGAAACGTGCTGCGATGGCGAGGGCGGCCCGATCAGGCATAGTGGCGCTCCTGGGCAAAGGCGTCATCGAGCAGCATCCGGTCGAGCGACGCGTCGTCCAGCGCGCGCCAGGCGACCTGGCGGATGCCGCCGGTCTCGGAGTAGCCGGCGCCGCCGCGGCTGGCAGTCTCGAAGTGCAGCAGGCGCGACAGCAGCGCGTCCTCGTCGAGGCGGAACAGGCGCCCCGGCGAGCGCTCGCCGTAGGCCAGCTCGTTGAAGGCGACGGTGACCCGCCCGAGGGCGCGGGCCTGCTGGAGCGCGGCGAATACCACCAGCTGATCGGGCAGGTCGGCGCGCGCGCCGCTGACCAGGCGGTAGGCGGCCTGGCCGGGCAGCGATTGAATCAGGTCGAGCTCGTGGAGCGGGCAGTGCAGCGCGTCCTCGACGGCCGGGCCGGTCTGCGTGGTGTCGGGGCGCAGGTAGCAGCGCAGCATACAGTCGATATCGCGGCCGATCGTCGCGGGCGACGGCGGCTTGCCGCCAAGCTGCGCGACGGTCTGGACGATCTGCTGAGCCAGCTGGGGCGCGCTGAACTCGCCGCGCCGGAGCATGTTGAACGTGTAGTACCACGTGAAGGCCGCCTCGGGGCGCGAGACGATCTGCCAGTGGAGCAGCCAGCGACTCGTGGGCGTGACCAGAAACGGGTCCCAACCGTGCGCGTCGTCGAAAAGCGCCGTGCCGAGCCAGGTGGCCCGGTGCCCCACGCCGCCCTGTAATGGCTCGAAGACGTTGCAGGCCCGCCCCCAGAAGCGGATCGACAGGGCCATGTTCTTGCCCACCCCGAGGCGAACAAAAGCGTCCTCCAGAAAGAAGAGGTCGGGGAGCTCCTGCAGCAGGTCGTAGGCTTTCTTAAGCCAGTTGCTGCGCAAGACGAAGGTCTCGTGACCGCTGAAAGTGAGCAGGGGCGCGTTGAGGCTTGTCGGAGCCATAGGATTCTATCCATCAAAGCTGGCATATGCGCTACATTGTACACCATAATTCCCATCTATGGGATGAATCTTTGATCACTCATCGGATCAATACGATTTGATGTCATTAATTCCATCTATGGGACTATGACTTCTTTATTTGTGCGATGCTCCGCTTGGAGCGCCTATGCCCAAGCGGATGCAAGATCTTCCAGAGGAATACCTGAGCACTCAGCGCGAGCTCGCACGAGCGATCGGCGCTCGTGTGCGCGTGCGCCGCGTCGAGCTCGATCTAACGCAGGAGCAGCTACGAGTGCGGATGGAGCTCGAACAGGTGTACATCAGCCGGACGCAGTACAGCCGAATCGAGAACGGCGAGACGCTGCCAAACGCGGCGGAGCTGATCGCGCTGCGCGCCATTCTCGACGTGCCGTTCGACTGGCTGCTGCTCGGCATAGGACGTAATCCATAAGGCTTTTTCGGACAGATTGATCTGGCTCATCGATGACAAGGCGACGAGGCGAGAGGGTGGCAGAGCCTGGCCCTCTCACCGTGTCACCCGGTCACCTGCTCACTTTGTCACTGTATGCCGCTACCCAGCAACCCCGACCTCCGCCGCCGGATCAAGGACCGGCTGCTCGCGCTGCCGCCGCGGGCCTTCGAGCTGTTCGCGGGCGATCTGCTTGAGTTCATGGGCCTGAGCGGCGTCTCCGTCACGCGCTACAGCGGCGACGGCGGGATCGACGCCGTCTGCAGCCTGGAGACGAGCGCCGCGCTGATCAGCATCCCGATCGGCGTCCAGGTGAAGCGCTACCGCAGCAACGTGCAGCGCTCCGACATCGACCGCTTCATCGGCGCGCTGAGCGGCCAATTTTCGCAAGGTATGTTCATCACGACCGCGGGCTACACGCGGCAGGCCACGCTGAAGGCGACCGCCGGCGTTCCGCGCGTCGCCACCGTGGACGGCGACCAGGTTGTGGCGCTGATGCTGCGGCACCGCCTGGGCGTGGCGGATCTGGACGGCGCGGCGAGCGCGATCGACGAGCAGTACTTCGGCGAGTTCGAGGCGCAGGCGTCCGCCCGGCCGGGCCGCCTGGAAGAGCGCCCAGAGGCGTATCGCGTAGGGGCGGGCGCTGGGGCCGAGGGCGTGGCGCGGCGTGAGGACGACCTGATCTCTCTGCGCGCGCTGAGCCACGCGCTGCGAGTCGACGCTGCGGTGCTGCGGCGGCGGATCGAGCAGGGCCGGCTGCGGCCCGATCAGCCGCGCCTAGCCGCGCAGGGCGGCCTGTTCTTCCGCCGCGATCGAGTCGAGGTCATTCGCGCCGAGCTGCTCGGCAAGGCGCGCCCGGCCAGCCCCGACGCGTGGCGCCAGGAGTTCCTCGACTTCGCCCGCAGCCGCAACATGACCAAGTCCTACAAGCCCGTGCTGCTCAAGGCGCTCCTAGAGATAGTGAATCGCGATGGCGAGGCCCGCCTGGACGCGCTGGCCGAGGCGTTCCGCGCCTTCTACGTGGCGCGCCGGCGCGCCGGCCTGCCGGTGGAGTTCGGGCCGCCCGACCCCTCCGATCCGCTGGCCGTGAGCGACACCCAGCTCCGCCAGCTGATCGTCAAGCACCCCCTGGAGCGCTTCCTGATCAAGGGCTTCCTCGAACACCTGCCGGACGAGGGCATCGTCCGCTTCGCGCCGCAGCTCTGGGGCGATCTGCGCTTCTGGGAGCTGCTCGATGTCGAGCGCAGCGCCGACGAGCAGCTAGAGTACTACTACAATCGCCCACGCTAAGTCGCGCCGGCAGCGTGCCTGCCTGTGGGCGGGCTGCGCCCCCCACGCCCCCGCTGCTCTTGGGCTGCGCGCCCGTGCCCCCCGATCCGCATCCTGGCGACAGTGTGCGTTCTTTGTGGGCGGGCTGCACCCCCACACCCCCGCTGCTTGTGGGCTGCGCCCGTGCCCCCGATCCGCATCCTGGCGACAGCGTGCGTGTCTTTGTGGGCGGGCTTCGCCCCCCACACCCCCCACTGCTTGTGGGCTGCGCCCGTGCCCCCGATCCGCATCCTGGCGACAGCGTGCGTGTCTTTGTGGGCGGGCTTCGCCCCCCACCCCACTGCTTGTGGCTGCGCCCTGCCCCACCCCCCCGCTCGCCCCCCCCCCCCTGGCTGCGCCCGTGCCCCGTCCGCATCCTGGCGACAGCGTGCCGTGGCGCTTCGCCCCCACCCCCCCGCGCTGCGCCCGTGCCCCCGATCCGCATCCTGGCGACAGCGTGCGTGTCTTTGTGGGCGGGCTTCGCCCCCCACACCCCCCACTGCTTGTGGGCTGCGCCCGTGCCCCCGATCCGCATCCTGGCGACAGCGTGCGTGTCTTTGTGGGCGGGCTTCGCCCCCCACACCCCCCACTGGGGGCGGAGCCCGCCCCCAGACCCCCTGCAAATGATGCAACCTCGGCGATAAACCCGCTGGCCCATGCCCGGCTGAATCCAGGCACGGCGGGAGACAACCCGCTGAATCAAAACGCCCCATCCAGACGCAGCCCGTTCCACCCGCCCCGCTGGGAATATTGCCGGGCATGTGCCACGATGCTTGGAGCTGGTACAGCATCACTTGCCGGAGGGGGGCCGGGGGAACCGGCGTGGGTTCCCCCGGGCGGGGGGCCGGGGGCGCAGCGCCCCGGAGACAAGGAGACAAGGAGACAAGGAGACAAGGAGACAAGGAGACAAGGAGACAAGGAGACAAGGAGACAAGGAGACAAGGAGACAAGGAGACAAGGTGAGGGGGCACCCGGAAAGACGGCTGGCGCAGCCAAAGGAACCGGCGTGGGTTCCCCCGGGCGGGGGGCCGGGGGCGCAGCGCCCCGGAGACAAGGAGACAAGGAGACAAGGAGACAAGGAGACAAGGAGACAAGGAGACAAGGAGACAAGGAGACAAGAAGACAAGATGACAAGATGACAAGATGACAAGATGAAGGCGGGGGGCCGGGGGCGCAGCGCCCCGGCAGAAGCCGGGCACCGCAATAAAATGACATATATGATTGCGGTTTCTATACAGAATAATAACTCGCGCGCCAGAACCATTTCCGCGCCGCGGGCTTGGCGGTGCATACCTCAAATAGTGCCGATGCCGTCAGTCTCCACGTGACCGGCGGCACAGGCGCAGTAGCGAATAGGAGAAACCACCATGCACCGAAATGGCAAGTCAGCGCGGCCGGTGGAAGAGCCGCCGCAGGCCGCAGGAGGTCCGCCGCAGCGCGCAGAGGGTCCGCCGCAGCGCGCAGAGGGTCCGCCGCAGGCCGCAGGGAGTCCGCCGCAGCGCGCAGAGGGTTCGCCGCAGCGCGCAGAGGGCTCGCCGCAGGCTGCAGGGAGTCTGCCGCAGCGCGCAGAGGGCTCGCCGCAGCGCGCAGAGGGTTCGCCGCAGCGCGCAGAGGGTTCGCCGCAGCGCCCGGGAGCCGGCGCGCCGCCGATCCAGCGATCGGGCCGGCTAAGACGAGTGAGCTACTACACTTCGATGAGCATGGCCCGCCGGCTGCTGGTCGCGCAGGCGGCGATCGAGGCCGCCCTGAGCGACCCGGCGCTGCTGGAGACGCTGGCGGCTCGGGGCTATGGCGAGGCGGCCCTGAAGGAGGGCCAGAATCTGGTCGCGCAGGCCCGCGAGCTCTACGCCGTGCGGCGCGATCGCGCGGGCGACCGGCTCGGCGCCAGGCGCGCCTCGGAGGCCGCGCTCGCCGACGCAAAGGCCGTCTTTACGGCGCACGTCGCCACGGCGCGCGTAGCGCTGCGCGGCGATGCCGCCGCAGCCGCAAAGCTGGACATCGGCGCGCGCGAGCGCCAGCGGGCCGGCTGGCTGCTCCAGGCGCAGCAGTTCTACCTCAACGCGCTGCGCAACGCCGGCATCGTCGAGGCCATGGAGCGCTACGGCGTGACTCGGCCGCAGCTCGAGGACGGGCAGCGCCTGGTCGAGTCGGTGCTGGCCTTCCATAGCACGCACCAGAAGCATGTGGCCACTGCCCGCGAGGCCATCGCGGCGCGCGACCTGGCATTCCAGTCGCTCGACCTCTGGATGCGCGATTTTATGGCGATCGCGCGCATCGCGCTGGCCCAGCAGCCGCAGGCGCTCCAGCGGCTTGGGATCGTTTCGGCGTAGGTGTGTCCTGTGGTGCCGTGGTGCGCTGCTCTGCAGCGCACCACGGCACCACCACGAATCCCCCATCTCAGGGGTAGGGGGGAGCGGAACCACTGCGGGCATTCTTTCCACGCCAGCCCGCGGCAGCGGGCTTCGTATCACGAGCCAGGGCTTGAGCCCGACGCGCTCCAGGCGCCCTGTTACTTGAGGATCGTGCCCAATGCGGCTATAATCCCGGTGGTTTCGTGTGTACCCCCCTCACCCCCCTGCCCCCCGCTCCCCAGCGGGGAGCGGGGGCAGATCTTTTGTGGGCAAAAGCGATACCCCCTTCCCTTCCAGGGGAGCGGGCAGGGGGTGGGGTGCATTATAAAGGGAATGTGATGTACCACCCGACCGCGCGGGTGCTGACCGTGCTGGAGCTGCTGCAGGCCCACCAGAAGCTGAGCGGGCCGGAGCTGGCCGCGCGCCTGGAGGTCGACGCGCGCACGGTGCGGCGCTACATCCTGCTGCTGCAGGACATGGGCATTCCGATCGAGGCCGAGCTGGGGCGCGACGGCGGCTACCGGCTGCGGCCGGGCTTCAAGCTGCCGCCGCTGATGTTCAGCGAGGACGAGGCGCTGGCGCTCACGGTCGGGCTGCTGGCCGCGCGCCGGCTGGGGCTGGCCTCAGCGGCGCCGGCGGTCGAGGGCGCGCTCGCCAAGGTCGAGCGGGTCATGCCGGCCACGCTGCGCGCGCGCATCCAGGCCGTCCAGCAGACCCTGATCTTCGACGGGCCGTCGCTCTACAGCGCGCCGTCGAGCGCGACGGTGCTGACCTTCAGCATGGCCGCGCAGCGCCGCCTGCGCGTGCAATTGCGCTACCGTGCCTGGGGCGACCGCGAGACCGAGCGCGCGATCGATACGTATGGCGTGGTCTACTACGACGGGCGCTGGTTCGCGGTCGGCTACTGCCACCTGCGCGCGGGGCTGCGCATGTTCCGGCTCGACCGGGTGCTGGCGGCCGAGCTGTGCGAGGGCGGCTTCGAGCGGCCAGACGACTTCGACTGCCTGGGGTTTGTGGTGCACTCGCTCGCGACCGCGCCGGGGGCCTGGCTGGTCGAGGCGCTGCTCGAGACTACGCTGGAGCAGGCGCGCGAGCGGGTGCCGGCGGCGATGGCCACGCTCGATCAGCTGCCCGAGGGCGTGCTGCTGCGCTGCCACGCCCAGAACCTCGACTGGATCGCGCGCTTCCTGGCCGGCCTGGGCTTCCCGATGATCGTGCGCCAGCCGCCCGAGCTGCGCGACGCCCTGCGCGCGCTCGCCGCCGAGATCGCCGCCATCGCCGAGCGCTAGCCGCGTGCCGCGTGCCGCGTGCCGCGTGTTAGGAGACCAGGAGACAAGGAGACCAGGAGACCAGGAGACCAGGAGACCAGGAGACAAGGTGACAAGGTGACCAGGAGACAAGGAGACAAGGAGACCAGGAGACAAGGAGACAAGGAGACAAGGAGACAAGGAGACAAGGAGACAAGGAGACAAGGAGACAAGGAGACAAGGTGACAAGGTGACAAGGTGACGTTCAACGTTCAACGTTCAACGTTCAACGTTCATCGTTCATCCTTCATCCTTCACCGCTCGGCCTCCTCGTACTCGACCTCGTAGATCAGCAGCGGCTCCTGCTTGCCCTTGAGGTGGACTTTCTCGATCGGCCGGAGCGGCCAGGGCGGGCTCCAGCCGCGCGGGAGCGCGTCGACGAAGTGGTAGGAGACGATGATCTGGCCGGCCTGCGCGACGCCCATCAGCCGGCTGGCGGTGTTGACCACGTCGCCGATCAGGGTGTAGTCGAGCCGCTGATCCGAGCCGATATTGCCGACGATCGCGCGGCCGTACTCGATCCCGATGCCCATGCCGATATCGCGGCCCAGCTCGGCCCGCCAGCGCCGGCGCAGCTCGCCGAACGCGCGCTGCAGGTCCACCGCCGCGAGCAGCGCGCGCTGCACGTCGTCCTCGCGGGCGATCGGGCTGCCGAACACGCCGATGATCCCGTCGCCCATGAACTTGTCGATCGTGCCGCCGTGGCGGTACAGCACATCGGTCATGGCGGTGAAGTAGCGGTTGAGCACCTGCTCGACCAGCACGCGCGGCGGCATCCCCTCGGTCAGCGCCGTGTAGCCGCGCAGGTCGGTGAAGATCACCACCACGTCGCGCTCGACCGGCGCGCCGATGTCGGCGCCGCCCGCCAGCACCTCCTCGACCACCTGGGGCGAGACGTAGCGGCGGAAGACGCTGCGCAGCCGCTCCTGCTCGCGCCGCTCCAGCTCCTTGATCGCCGTGATATCCTGCAGCACCGTGACCCGGCCGATCAGCTCGTTGTCGGCGCCGCGCACCGGCGCCACGCTGACGCTGAACGTCTCGCCGCGCGCCATCACGACCTCGTTGAGCGCAGCGGGGCCGTGGCCGTTGCGCTGGCCGCTCAGGGCATACAGCAGGTCGGCCTCGTGGATCAGCCGGCTGATCGGCTGCTGCGCCGCCTCGTCGCCGAGCCCGAGCCGCTCGTGCGCCGCGCGGTTGGCCAGCAGCAGCCGGTCGTCGGGGCCGATCAGCAGGATCGGGTCGGCCGCGCCGCTGAGCACCGCGTCGAGCGTGCTGCGCTCCTCGGCCACCTCGCGGTACAGCCGGGCGTTCTCCAGCACCTGCGCGATCAGGCTGGCCACCGTCTCCAGCAGCGTCAGCTCGGCCTGGCCGAACTGCTTGACGCGGCCGGTCGCGTCGATCGCGATCAGGCCGATCTGGTGCCCGCCGGTGATCATCGGCGCCAGCACCAGCGACTGGATCGCCCCCTGCTCCAGCAGATCGCGCACGGGCGCGAGGCGCAGGTCGGCGGTCACGTCGGCGATCCGCTCGGCCGCGCGCAGGTCGAGCGCCGCGAGCTGCTGGGCCGGCAGCGGGAAGCGCAGCAGCGAGCCGGGCGCGGCCGCGTGCGCGCTGTGGGTGGCGATGCGCGTGCCCGAGCGGCGGTCGTCGCTCGTGATCACGATGCCGCAGTGGTCGATCCCGAAGATCGCCGCGATCGCGGCCGCGGAGATGCGCAGGTTGGCGTTCGCGTCCAGCTGGGCGGTGATCGCGACCGAGAGGTTGTTGACCTGGCCGAGCTGGCGCACCCGCCGCTGCTCGTTGTCGAACAGCACCGCGTTCTCGAACGCGACGCCGAGCTGGCCCGAGAGCGTGTCGAGCAGGCGCACGTCGTTTGGCCCGAACGCGCCCACGGCCTCGCTCTCGACGTTCAGCACCCCGAAGACATCGCGCGCCGTCAGGATCGGCACGGCCAGCTCCGAGCGGGCCCGGCCGCCGTCCTGCAGCGCGATGAAGCGCGCGTCGCCGCGAACATCCGCCACGCAGACTGACTCCTGGTTCTGCGCGACCCAGCCGGTGATGCCCTGGCCGATCGGGATGCGGCGGCCCATGCGCTGATCTTCGTCGGCGCCGCCCGCGACCGCCCGCACGACCATATCGTCGCCGTCGCGCAGCAGGATCGAGACGCTTGGGTAGCCGAAGGTCAGGTGGACCAGGTAGGCCACCAGCCGCACCAGCTGCTCGGGCCGCATCAGCTCGGTCAGCAGCCGGCTGACCTGGTTGATGCGCTGCAGCTCCTCGGCGCGGCGCTCCAGCAGGTCGTTCTGGGTGCGGGTCAGCCGGAACAGCTCGGCGTTCTCCAGCGCGATCGCGCTCTGCGCGGCGACCGAGTTCAGCAGGCCGAGGTGCTCCTCGGTGAAGTAGCCGGGGGTGTGGTGCACCAGCGTGATCACGCCGAGCACGCGCTCCTCGCGGATGATCGGCACCGCGGCGACGCTGCGGACCATCTGCTGGTGCGGCGATGTCGCGACCCAGCGGGTATCCTCGCGCGTCTCGGCGATGATCGCCGGCTCGCGCGCGCGCAGCACCCAGCCGGCGATGCCGTCGCGCAGGATGTCGTCGACCATCACCAGCGGGCGGTTGCGGATGCTGGAGTAGAGCCGCGGCCGCTCGTCGGTGGTCAGGATGATGCTGGCGCGCACCGCGCCGACCGCGTCGGCCAGCCGGTCGAGGAAGTGCGTCAGCAGCGCGTCGAGGTCGAGCGAGGCGCCCAGCTCGCGCGTGAGGTGCAGCAGCAGCTCGGTTTTGCGCTGCTCGGCGCGCAGCGAGCGCTGGCTGCGCTGCAGCCGCAGCATCGCGCGCACGCGCGCCAGCAGCTCGGCGAACTCGACCGGCTTGACCAGGAAATCGTCGGCGCCGGCGTCGAGCGCCGTGACCTTCGAGCGCGGGTCGTTGCGCGCCGTGACCAGGATCACCGGGATGAACGGCTTGGTCTGGTCGGCCTTGATCCGCTCGGTCACCTCCTGGCCGTTGATGCCGGGCAGCATCAGGTCCATCAGCACCAGGTCGGGCGTGACCAGGTCCAGGTAGGCCAGCGCCTCCTCGCCGCTGGCGGCGGTCGAGACGCGGTAGCCGGTATCGTTCAGCAGGAGCTGAAACATCCGGCGGATGCTGGGGTCATCGTCGACGACCAGGATATGTGCCTGCTCGGGCATACAGCGCTCCAGACCAGGGGGGCAAAAAGGGGCCAATAGCCCCGCGCCTATTGTAGCCGGCCATACCCGATCTTGCAATCGGCCTCAGCTCAGGCCCTCACCCCCCCTCTCCCAGAACGGGAGAGGGGGATTCCTGGCTGGTGGGGTGATCCGGCGCATCAGCGCGCCTAACCTGCTAACGTCCGGCGGAACGACCAGAGCGCCAGCGCGATCCCGAGCGCCGCAAACAGCGCCGTCACCGCGAACGAGAGCGGCAGCGCGAGCGTGGCGGCGCCGCCGAAGGTCAGCGCGCGCAGCGCGTCGATCAGGTAGGTGGTCGGGTTGAGCAGCGCGATCGTCCTGATCCAGCCGGGCATGCCGACCAGCGGGTAGAGCGCGTTGGAGGCGAACAGCAGCGGCAGGTTGAACAGGAAGATCAGCCCGTGGTAGCCCATGATGCTCGACGAGCGCGCGGCGAAGGCCAGCGCGATGCCCGCGAAGCCGAGCGTGAACAGCGTCAGCAGCACGATCAGCGCCAGCCAGCCGAGCGGGTTGGCCGTCACGCGCGCGCCCATCAGCGCCCCGACCACCAGGATGATCGCGGCCTGGAACAGCGCCTTGGTGACCGTGCTGGCGGCGTTGCCCAGCAGGATGCTCAGGCGCGGGATCGGCGCGACCAGGTACTCCTTCATGATCCCGCGCAGCCGCTCGTCCAGCAGCGCCATGCCCCCGCCGACGGCGCCGCCCAGCGCGGTGAGCGCCAGGATGCCCGGCAGCATGAACGACAGGTAGTCGTTGCCGCCGACCCGGCCGACCAGCGCGCCCATGCCGACGCCGAACAGCGCGACCCACAGGATCGGCTGGATCAGCAGCCCGCCAAGCTCCTCGCGGTTGTGGAAGAACTTGGTCATGTGTTTGGACCAGATCGTCACTGTTGCATGCATAGGTTTAAGGTTTGAGTTTTGAGTTTTGAGTTTTGAGTTACTGCGATGCAGCGCGACTCAAAACTCAAAACTCAGCACTCATAACTAGTCGCGGAGGGCGCGCCCGGTATACTTCAGAAACACGTCGGCCAGGCTCGGCCGCGCGATCGAGATGTCCTCGATCACGAAGCCGTTGCCGCTGATCTGCGCGACGATCTCGGCCAGCCGGCGGCTGCCGCTGTCCACGCCGACTTCGATCAGCCGCTCGGTGGGGATGACCCGGTCGACGTACGGCAGCCGGCGCAGCTGATCGAGCAGGTGGCTGGCGTCGCCGTGGCCGGCGATCCTGATCAGGTCGGCGCCCAGCTCGGCGGCCAGCGCGGCCGGCCCGCCCTCGGCGACCTTGCGGCCGTGGTCGATGATCCCGACGGTGTCGGCCAGCGCCTCGGCCTCCTCCATGTAGTGGGTCGTCAGCAGCAGCGTCAGGCCGCGCTCGCGGTTCAGCGCGCGGATGTAGTCCCAGATATTCGCGCGGTTCTGCGGGTCGAGCCCCTGGGTCGGCTCGTCGAGGAACACCACCAGCGGGTCGGTCATCAGGCCGCGCGCCAGCTCCAGCCGCCGCTTCATGCCGCCCGAGTAGGTCTTGACCAGCCGGTCGATCGCGTCGCCGAGCTGCACCAGCTCGACCAGCTCGGCGATGCGTTTGTGGCGCTGGTCGCGCGGCTGGCGGTACAGCCGGCCGTGGATGTCGAGCACCTGGCGGCCGGTCAGGTCGGGGTCGAGCACCAGGTCCTGGAAGGTCACGCCGATCCGGCGGCGCACCTCGTTCGGCTGGCGCGCCACGTCGTGCCCGGCCACGCTGGCGCTGCCCGCCGTCGGCGGGGCCAGCGTGGTCAGGATGTTGAGCGTGGTGGTCTTGCCGGCGCCGTTGGGGCCGAGCAGCGCGTAGATGCTGCCGCGCGCGACCGCCAGGTCGACGCCGTCGAGCGCCGTCACCGCGCCGTAGCGCTTGACCAGCCCGCGCGCCTCGATCATCATTTCAGTCATATGTTTGTCCGGGGTATTGGGGACATGCCTCGTCCCATCCTTTAAACACCCCACCCCCTGCCCCCGCCCCTGCCAGGGGCGGGGGTTTCTTTTTTGTGGCTGTGGCGCGGCGGCTTTGCCGCCGCGCCACAGCCACGAACGATCGCCCCCGCTCCCCACGGGGGAGCGGGGGCAGGGGGGTGTGGGGGATGGCCTGGCAAAGCGCGATGTCCGAATTGTAAATGCGGGATGACTCGTGTCTCAGAGGCTGTCTGAAAAGCAGGGAGTGCGAGGGGCGCGGCCCCTCGCGCACTCCCGCGCTCCACGAATCATAAAAAGGCCAGGGCGCGTCGCGCGCTCCTGGCCCGCCTCTGCACTGTCAATGCTCAGGTGGATGCGTTGCCGCGACGGAAAACGCCGCGGCTATTGTACCATGAAAAGTTCTTCACAAAGTCGCGTCGGGGATCGCGACGACCGCCCATGTCCGGAGCTGCGCGATCTCGACGGCGAGGTGGCCTTCGTGGCGCACCGGCGTGGTCTTGTGCGGGCGGCCCAGCTCCACGTCAGGTGACATAACCAGTACCTCGCGCGCATCCCACGGAAGCTGTATCGCCAGCCGATCGAGCGGCTGGGCCGGCGCGCACAGCGCGTTCCAGCGCGTGTCGGCCTGATCGGCCAGGTTGATCAGGTGGACGACCAGCCAGCCGGGCTTGCGCCGCGCGATCGTCCAGACTGTCCCGGCCTCGGCCCGCGCGCTCGACCGCGCGCCGATAAGCGCGAGATCCCCGTCCCAGTCCGCCAGGTCGGGCGCGACCAGCAGCTCCTCGTAGCGCACCAGGAAGTCGTAGTAGGCCCGCATTGTGCGCGCGAACGCGGGCCGCAGCGCGGCGTACTTCGGGTAGTACGGGTCGCACAGGATTCCGTCGCGCTCGCCCAGCAGCAGGTGCGACCCGCCGCATGCGGCGATCGCGGCGGTCGCGAGCAGGGCCGCGCTCTCGGCCTGCGCTATGGTCTGATCGGTCGCCTCGCCGAACGGCGAGAGGTAGGCCGCCAGGATGACCTGCTTGCCGCCGCTCAGGCGGCGCGCCTCGCCGATCAGCCGGCGCAGGTCGTCGTACTGCTCGTCGGGCGGCCAGACCTCGATGTAGACCACGTCCTGGCTGGTCGGCGCGACTGTCTCGATCGGCCAGTTGCCGACCGCGTTGAAGATCACGCCGGCGTCGGGCCGCTCGGCCACCACCGCGGCGCGCGCCGCGTCGATCAGCGGCGGGAAGTGCTCCGAGAGGTCGACCAGCTCGCCGTCGGCCGTGCGCGCGGTCTTGGGGAAGCCGTACTGGTCGAGGTGGATGCCGTCGAACTCCAGCTCGCGCACGGCCCGCGCGAACTCGGCGACGATCAGCGGCACCCAGGGCGAGCCGGGCGCGATGTTCATGATGTAGAACAGCTCGGCCAGGCTGACGCGCTGGCCCTGCTCGTCGAGCAGCACCAGCGCGGGGTGCGCGTCGGCGAACTCCGGCTCGGCGCCGTAGACCGCCCCGTAGGCCAGCGCCGCGGCGCCGCGCGCCCGCACCGCGGCGATCGCCGCGCGCACGGTCGCGAGCGAGAGCCGGCGGCCCAGCGCGTCGGTGAAGTCGTCGGCCGGCGGCAGCAGCGCGTAGTGCCGCCACATCCAGTCGTAGAACTGGACCACATTGAGGTGGTAGCGGCGCAGCGAGTCGGCCCGCGCCGCCACGTCGGGCTGGCCGGGCGCGAAGTCGGACAGGAAGCCGTAGCGCGGCGCCTGCGACCAGCGCTCCAGCACGTCCAGCGCGCCGCTGCCGGCCGCCAGCGCGGCGCCGCCCGCGCCGAGCAGGGCGGCGTCGAGGCCGTAGCCGCGCCCGGTCTCGGGCGGCAGCGCGATCGTGAAGGCGACGTGCATGGTCGCGTTCGGGCCGACCTCGATCGGCTGCTCCCAGCGATCAACTGTGCGATCCAGGTGCGCCAGCGCCAGCACCAGCCGCCCGGCGACGGCCGCGCGCCCGTCGTTCACCAGCGTGACCGTCACGCGGGCAGGCTCGCCCGTTCGGTACATGGCCCGGTCGGCCGCGACGTCGTCGATGGTAAGACTCATGCGTTCTCCTGCAGCGATGAACGATGAACGATGAACGATGAACGATGAACGATGAACGATGAACGATGAACGATGAACGATGAACGATGAACGATGAACGATGAACGATGAACGATGAACGATGAACGATGAACGATGAACGATGAACGATGAACGATGAACGATGAACGATGAACGATGAACATTGAGCGCTCCTCGTCATCTTGTCATCTTGTCATCTTGTCATCTTGTCATCTTGTCATCTTGTCATCTTGTCATCTTGTCATCCTTGTCTCCTCGTCTCCTTGTCTCCTTGTCTCCTTGTCTCCTTGTCTCCTTGTCTCCTTGTCTCCTTGTCTCCTTGTCTCCTTGTCTCCTTGTCTCCTTGTCTCCTTGTCTCCTTGTCTCCTTGTCTCCTTGTCTCCTTGTCTCCTTGTCTCCTTGTCTCCTTGTCTCCTTGTCTCCCCCTCACGCCCCAAGTCCCAAGTCCCCAACCCCAAGCCCCACGGCTGGTCACCCGGTCATCTTGCTCTTGTCACCCGGTCGCTCAGCGCAGCTTGGTGGCGAGCGTGAGGTAGGCGGCGTGCGACCACAGCAGCGGCCGGGCGCTGGTGCCCCAGCGCTGCTCCCAGACCGGCAGCATATCCGGGTGGTTCAGGTGCTCGGCGACCTGCTCGGGCAGGCTGCTGTCGGCGTCGGCCTGCGCGGCGACCCAGTCGAGCAGCGCCTGCGCGCGCGCCGGCTCGCCGATCTCGACGTAGTACCAGCCCAGGTAGGCGCTCAGCAGCACCCACTCGCCGCCGCCGTAGTAGCTGTCGTCGGCATAGCGGTGGACGCCCCCGCCGTCGCGGCGCAGCTCCGACTCGATCCGCGCGACCGTGGCGCGCATCAGCGGGTCGTCGGGGCCGAGCAGGCGGTAGGGCGTGGCGGCGTGGATCAGGTTGGCGTCCACCGCGTCGCTGCCGACGAACTTGACCAGGCTGCCGCCCGAGACGCAGCGCTCGAGCACGAACGCGCGGATCTCCGCGGCGGCCTGGGCCGGCCCCGCCTCGCCGAGCAGCGTCGCGGCGGCGCTCAGGCCGCCGTAGATCGCCGCCAGCGTCGAGGTGTGCACGTGCTGGCTGAACTCCTCCCAGCAGTCGTAGCAGGGCAGCCGCCACAGCGCGCCCAGGTAGCGCGCCAGCAGCGCCACGGCATCGCGCCAGCGGGCGGGCAGGCCGGCCTGGCCGAGACGCAGGTGCTCGGCCATGCCCCACAGCAGCGTGCCGAAGCCGTCGAGCTGGAAGTTCGGCCAGTCGTCCGTGCCGACCGCGCCGTCGAGCGTGTAGCGGGTGTGCAGCAGGTCGTCGGGCGCGGGCTGGCCGCGCGCGGAGGCGGTGATCGCGCGCTCGACCGCGTCGGCGCGCGCGCGCACCGCGTCGGCGGCCCACTCGTAGAAGCGCGCCGCGCTGTCGTGATCGCCGGACAGGTCCATCGCATAGGCGATATACGCCCCGTCGCGGAACCAGCAATAGCGGTAGGTCGCGAAGGTCGGGCTGGCGACGTACGCGCCGCTGGGCGACTGGTTGGCGCGGATGAGGTCGAGGCTGTAGGTGTAGAGGTCGATCATCGAAGTACCCTTGCGCGAATTGCAGGTTGTAGATTGTAGATTAGCAACGATCTGCAATCTGCAATCTACAATCTACAATTTTCTAGCCCTTGACGGCGCCGGACATCACGCCCTTGATGAAGTGCCGCTGGAAGATCACGAACACAATAATCGTCGGCAGGACGGCGATCGTCGAGGCGGCGAACACCAGGCCCCACTCGGTGCCGTGCTGCTGCTGGAACAGCCGCAGCGCGATCGGCAGGGTGTAGAGCTTATCGTCGCTGATCGCGGTGAGCGCCCAGGTGAACTCGTCCCACGCGCCCAGGAACGAGAAGATCGCCACGGCGGCGAGGGCCGGGCGCGCCAGCGGCAGCGCGATCCGCCAGAAAGTGGCGAACGGGCCGGCCCCGTCGATCAGCGCCGCGTCGAACAGCTCCTGCGGGATCTCCTCGAAGAAGCCGCGCAGCAGGAACATATTGAAGGCAGTGCCGGCCGAGTAGACCACCACCAGGCCCCACAGGCTGTTGAGCAGGTGCAGGTTCTTCGCCAGCACGAACTGC
Source organism: Candidatus Ribeiella danica (assembly GCA_016717335.1). Taxonomy (GTDB): domain Bacteria; phylum Chloroflexota; class Chloroflexia; order Chloroflexales; family Roseiflexaceae; genus Ribeiella; species Ribeiella danica. The sequence continues at coordinate 177,908 of JADKFS010000012.1, read as the reverse complement.
GGGATGATCAGCACCAGCGCCGGCACCATCATCGTCCCCATCATCGCGTAGAACAGCAGCGAGCGGCCCGGGAAATCCCAGCGCGCGAAGGCGTAGGCCAGCATCGCCGAGAGCACCACCGTGATCGCGGTCGAGGTCGTCGCCACCAGCGCGCTGTTGAAGAAGTAGCGCCCGAAGTGGTTGGTCGTCAGCGCGCGCGTGTAGTTGTCGAGCGTCGGCTGGGACGGGATGAGCCGCGGCGGCAGCTCCAGCACGAAGGCGTGCGCCTTGAACGAGGTGCCGAACATATACAGGAACGGCAGCAGCATGACCACCGCGCCCAGCGAGAGCAGCAGGTAGCGCGCGGCGCTCTCCCATCGAGATGTGCGTGTCAGCATAGAAGCCCAACCTTGTTGGCGTTATCACCCCTCCCCCTGCCCCCTCCCCGCAGCGCGGGGAGGGGGTATTTGTCTTGGCGGTGTGGTGCGGCGGCTTTGCCGCCGCACCACACCGCCAAAAAATCTTCCCCGCTCCCCCGCGGGGAGCGGGGGCAGGGGGTGAGGGGGATCACCGTGTAAGCCCTATCGATCAGTACTCGACCGGCCTGCGCAGCAGCCGGATCTGGATCATGCTCAGCGTGAAGACCATCAGCGCGAACAGGTACGAGAGCGCCGAGCCGTAGCCAAGGTCGAGGAACTCGAACGCGTTGCTGTACATGTAGGTCAGCAGCACGTCGGTGCGGTGCAGCGGCTTGCCGCCGGTCATCAGGTAGACCGAGATGAACACCTGGAAGCCGCCGATCGTCAGCAGCACCAGGATGAACATGGTCGTCTGGCGGATGAGCGGCAGGGTGATGTAGCGCAGGCGCTGCCAGCTGCCGGCCCCATCGATCGCGGCGGCCTCGTACAGCTCGCCCGGCACCGACTGCAGCCCGGCCAGGAAGATCACCATCGTCCAGCCGATGCCCTTCCAGATGCCCAGGCTGGCGATCGCCAGGTTGGCGGTGAAGGGCTCGCCCAGCCAGTTGATATTCTTGCTGATCAGGTGCAGGCCGTCGCGCAGCAGCCAGTTGATCATGCCGGCCTGGCCGTTGTACAGGTAGGTGAAGATCAGCGACACGACCACCCAGGAGGTCACCACCGGGATGTAGTAGATCGTGCGGAAGAACGCGCGCGCCCGCAGCGGCCGGTCGAGCAGCAGCGCGATCGCCAGCCCGATGATCATCTGCCCCGGCACGGTGATCAGCGTGTAGGAGAGCGTGTTGCGCAGCGCCAGCCAGAACACCGGGTCGTTCAGCGCGCGGGTGTAGTTGGAGAGGCCGACGAACTGGCTCGGCTTGATCAGGTTCCACTTCGCGAAGCTCATCACGAACGAGTAGACCAGCGGGTAGAACGTCCACGCGGCGAACAGCAGCATGCCCGGCAGGATGAACATGTAGGCGGGCAGCGCGCGGCGCATGCGCTTGCGCAGCGTCTCGCCGCGCGGTCGCGCCGCGGCGGTCGCCTGGTCTCGCGTGAGTGCCATAGTCTCCTCCGTGGGCCAGGGGCTAGGGCCAATACCTTTCACATACGAATGCTTGGAAGATGTGCCACGAAGACACGAAGGGCCAGCTGACATCATCAAAATCTTCGCGCCTTCGCGCCTTCGTGGTTATTTGAAACGTATTGGGCTAGGGCGCCAGTCAAGCAATCGTATCGCCTGGTAGTGCTATGTGCTCAACTCCCAAGCCCCAAGCCCCTAGCCCCTAGCCCCTAGCCCCTAGCCCCCGGTGTGTTACTTCCCAGCCAGCAGCGCGTCGACGGCGGTCGCGGCCTCGTCGAGCGCGGCCTGGGGCTCCTTCTCACCGCGCAGCACCTGCTGGACGGCGTTGCCGATCGCCTCGTCGATCTTCGGCCATGCCGGGCTGGGCGTGCGCGGGTTGGCGGTCTCGAGCTGCTTCTGGAAGACGGCGAAGTACTCGGGCAGCTCCTTGTTGCCGGTCAGGCTCTTGAGCACCGGCATCTGGCCGGTCTTGCCCATCGCGATCTGCTGCGGCTCGGCGAGCACGAAGCGCAGGAACGCCGCGGCGGCATCCTTGTTCGCGCTCTTGTCGAAGATCACGATGTCCTCGCCGCCGACGACCGACGAGCTGCCGCCCTGGCCGGCCGGGAACGGCGACAGGCCGTACTTGAGGTCGGGGAACTGCTCCTTGAAGATCGGGGGCATCCACGGGCCGTCGACGATCAGGCCGACCTGGTCCTTGCCGATCGCCTCGCTGGTCTGCAGCCCGCCGCCGAGGATCGACGGCGAGAGCGTGCCGTCCTTGAGCATGTCGCGCAGCATCGTCACGGCCTCGACGGTGCCCTTGCCGTTCAGGAAGCCGGTGGCCTTGGTGTAGGTCGGGTCGGTGATCGCGCCGCCGGCGCTCCAGATCCACGGCAGCACGTTCCAGCCGCCGGTGCCGCCCTCGGCGTAGCAGAAGGTGTCGGGCTTGTTCAGCGCCTTGACCTTCTCACAGGCGGCCTTGAACTCGTCGAAGGTCTTGGGCGCGTCGGCGACGCCGGCGGCCTTGAGCACCGCGTTGTCGTAGAAGATCACGCGGGTGTTGGTGTCCAGCGGCAGGCCGTAGTAGTTGCCCTTGTAGAAGTTGGTCGCCAGCGGGCCGGGGTAGAAGCCGTCCTTATACGTGGCGAAGTCGGGCAGCAGCTCGTCGAGCTTGGCCAGCGCGCCCTGCTCGGCGAACTCGGGCACCCAGATGATGTCGGCGCGCAGCAGGTCGGGCGTCTCGCCGCCGGCGATCGCCGCCAGCAGCTTCTTGCGCAGCTCATCGTACGGGATCGCCTGCGCGTCGACTGTCACGTTGGGGTACTGCTTGTTGAACGCCGGGATGATCTCCTCGCTGAGCGTCTTGAACTCTGGCGAGACGGTGTTGTAGGCGGTCCAGTAGACGAGCTTGCCGGAGAGGCTGCTCGTGGCCGGCGCGGCGGTGGGCTCAGCTGCCGGGGCGGCGGTGGGCTCGGCGGCCGGTGCGGCCGTGGGCGCAGCCGGCGCGGCGGTGGGCGCGGCGGCCGGCGCGGCGGTGGCTGCGGCCGGCGCGGCGGTGGGCGTCGCGGCGGGAGTGCCGCCGCACGCGCTTAGAATCAGAGCCAGGAGCAGGACCAGCGCGGGAATCGATCGACGGAACATCGTCATCTCCTTTCGTTGCGGGGAATCTGACTGCCGGATCTGGGGTGCCGGAGCGGCGGGCCAGGCCGCGGGTCATGCCCGATCGCCTCCTCTCGGATGCTTGTCTCGACGATAGACGATAGACGATAGACGATGGAAAAGCCGCGCTATCGTCTATCGTAGGTCTTACCCGCTTGTTAGTGGGTTCTGACCTGTACGGGCTTTCGGCCCCGATAACTGTCAAGTGATAGTTTCTGTCACTAGCCCTCGCTCGACGCGAACAGCGAGGCGCGGGTCTTGTCTTCGCGGTAGAGGTCCGGGCGGAACAGCTCGTCGAGCATAAGCGCCGCCGCGCCGCGCGCCCAGGCGTCGTCGCCCCAGGGCTCGACCACCAGGCGCATGTCGTCGTACAGGCCGTCGAAGCAGTGCGCCTGGAGGTTCTCCTGGAACGGCTCCAGCAGCAGGTCGAGCACGCGCGCGCCCTCGCCGCCGATCACGATCAGGGTCGGGTTGAAGATATTGACCAGGTCGGCGATCGCCAGGCCGAGCGTGCGGCCGGCCGCCGAGAAGATCCCCTGCGCGGTCGTGTCGCCCTGGCGCGCCAGCGCCAGCGCCTCGTCCATCGTCAGCGCGCGGCCGAGCGCAGTCTGCATGCGGCGCAGGATGGCCGGGTCGGCCACCAGCGTCTCCAGGCAGCCGCGCTTGCCGCAGTCGCACTTCGGCCCGTCCGGCACCATCGTCAGGTGGCCGAACTCGCCGCCGCCGCCGCGCCCGCCGCGGTACAGGTGGCCGTTGAGCACCATGCCCATGCCGATGCCGCGGCCGAGCGTGATCACCAGGAAGTCGCTCACGCCGACGCCGGCGCCGAACCACTGCTCGGCCATCGTGAGCGTGTTGACGTCGTTCTCGATCACTGTCGTCAGGCCGAGCCGCTGCTCGAGCAGGTGGCGCAGCGGCACGTGGTGCCACTGCAGGAACGGCGAGAAGCGGCAGATGCCCTGGCGGCGGTCGATCACGCCGGCCATGCCCAGGCCCAGGCCGAAGATCTTCTTGCCGGGGTGGGCCGCGCGCAGCTCGTCGACCAGCTCGGCCACCGCCGCCACGATCGCCTCGGGCCGCCGGTCGGCGCCGAGCGGCCTGGCGCGCTGCTCGACCACCTCGGCGCCGAGGTCGGTCAGCGCCGCGATGATCTGCTGCTCGGTCAGCTTCACGCCGACCACCAGGCCGGCGTGGCGGTTCAGCGCCAGCATGATCGGCCGGCGCCCGCCGGTCGAGATGCCGGCCTCGTGCTCGTAGATCAGCCCTTGGTCGATCAGGCCGCTGGTGATGCCCGAGACCGCGCCCATGCTCAGGTGCGTGCTCTCCGCGATCTCGGTGCGCGAGATCGGACCATGGTCGCGCACCAGGCTCAGCACCAGCGACTGGTTGATCTCGCGGATCAGTTGCTTATTGCCCGAGCGGAGTCGCAGGGACATGGCGGCTCGCAGTTTCTTTACTCAGTGTGGGGGCTTTCTTTTTTCGGTGAATTAAGATTATCACGTAGCTGCGCTAATGTCAAGTATCTCTTTTTGATCGCCCCACCCCCTGCCCGCTCCCCTGCCTGGGGAGGGGGTAAAGACTGGCTGAGGTAGAGGGTGAGGGAAAACCGCGACGGTGGCCGCGCGCGCGGCCAGATCCAGCCAGCGGCAGCGGGCTTCGTAGGGCTAGCCGCGGGCTTTAGCCCGCCGGCGCCGGGCGCCTAACTCATGCTTGACAAAGTTTATACCATGCTCTATAGTTTCTTCGATCAATGAAACAAGACACCTCACGATCGACGTTCCAAGACTACTTCGCGCTAAACCGCTTCACCGGGGCATCCGCGTTGGCCGGCCTGGCTAGGCCTGGCCATACGTTTTTGGCATAGACCACGGGCGAGGTCGCTCCTACCCACTGAGACACACCACTGCCGCGCCGGCGCGTGCCGGGCGGATCTTGGCGTATAAGCTCAACGAGGAGGTAGTCGTGAAACGCTTCGGTCGTCTCTGGCTAGCGCTGGCGGTCATCCTGGCGCTGATCGCGCCCGTCGCCGTGCGCACGCCGTCAGGCATTGCGCTGCGCATCCCCCAGGCGCAGGCCGCGATCACAGGTAACCTGATCGGCCGCGTCTATGTCGACAAGGCCCGCTACAACCCCGGCAACACCGCCACCATCACGGTCGAGTGCCTGAACAAGACCGGCGCCGCCTGGAGCGGCAACCTGGCGCTGACCATCACGCACAACGAGACAACGTCCTACACCGCCAGCCAGGCCGTCACGCTCAACCCGAACGTCCCGGCCACCTACACCTTCACCTGGACCACCCCAGGGGCGGACTTCCAGGGCTACCACGTCGAGGTGCGCGCCGGCACGTCCGACTACGGCGCCTCGGCGATCGATGTGTCGAGCGCCTGGACGCGCTTCCCGCGCTACGGCTACATGACCGAGTACCCCACCGGCGAGTCGGCCGGCACCAGCACCGCCAACATGCAGGAGCTGGAGCGCAACTATCACATCAACGCGATCCAGTTCTACGATTGGATGTGGCGCCACGAGAAGCTGATCAAGCGCACCGGCGGCGTGATCGACACCAGCTGGACCGACTGGAGCGGCAAGACGATCAACTGGCAGACGCTGCAGAACCAGATCAGCGCCGCGCACAACCTGAACATGTCGGCGATGGCCTACGACATCATCTACGGCGCGCTGGATAACTACCAGGCGACCTCGGGCGTCGACCCGCAGTGGGGCCTGTACGACGATGTCAACCACGCCAACCAGTGGAACTTCAACTTCGGCGACGCCTACCCGAACGTCCACATGTACATGTTCAACCCCGCGAATAGCAGCTGGCAGAACCATATCTCAGGCCAGTTCAACGACGCGCTGAACAACGGCTTCGACGGCATGCACCTGGACCAGCTCGGCCAGAACGACAACAAGAAGGACTACAGCGGCCAGGCGGTCGACCTGCCGAACACCTTCGCCGGCTACGTCAACAACATCAAGAGCGCCTTCCCGGCCGGCAAGAAGGTGACCTACAACATCGTCAACGGCGGCGTCAACACCTGGGGCGCCTACAACGTCGCGCACTTCAGCAACAGCGACTTCGACTACAGCGAGCAGTGGGACAACGCGACCACCTACCAGAACCTGAAGGACGAGGTGACCTCGTTCAAGACGCTCGACGGCAACAAGGCGGTGGTGCTGGCCGCCTACATGAACTACTACGAGGACAACGGCCCGCGCACCGAGGCCGAGACCGCCACCCGCAACGGCGTGACCACCAACACCAACCACACCGGCTACACCGGCACCGGCTTCGTGGACGGCTTCGAGACGCTCGGCGACTACGTGCAGTTCTCGGTGACGGTGCCCGAGGCCGGCAAGTACGCGCTGGTGTTTCGCTACGGCAACGGCACCGCCAACCTGCCGACCCGCACGGTGTACGTCGACGGCGCGAACAATGGCGCGCTCACCTTCTACCCGACCCGCGACGGCAACGGCAACCCGTCCTGGGACGCCTGGCTGTACGACGCCTACAAGGTCGTGACGCTGACCGCCGGCGCGCACACGGTCAAGCTGTCGTACGACGCCGGCAACTCCGGCGCGATCAACCTGGACAACCTGGTGCTCGGCACGTTCGACGAGCCGGCCGTGCGGCTGGCCGACGCCGCGATGGCGGCGTCGGGCGCGACGCACATCGAGCTGGGCAACCGCGACCAGATGCTGGCGCACCCGTACTTCCCGAACAACTACAAGCAGATGCGCTCGGGCCTGCTTGCCGCGATGAAGGAGCACTACGACTTCATCACCGCCTATGAGAACCTGCTGTTCGACCCGAGCGTGCACAACGCCGACAACGGCTCGCAGTTCGTGAAGATCACCGGGCAGACCACCAGCGGCGACGCGTCGGGCAACACAATCTGGACCCAGGTCCGCCACGCGACCGGCTACGATTTGATCCACCTGATCAACCTGCTGGGCAACGACAACCAGTGGCGCAACGCCGCCAGCACGCCTAGCACTGTCAACAACTTGCCGGTGAAGTACTATATCGGCCAGGGCGCGACGATCAATGGCGTGTACGTGGCCAGCCCCGAGATCGAGCACGGCGCCAGCGCGTCGATCAACTACACCACCAGCAGCGACGCGGGCGGCACCTATATCTCGTTCACCGTGCCCAGCCTCACCTACTGGGACATGATCTACGTCAAGCTGAGCGTGGCGGCGCCGGGCGGCGGCCAGTATGAGGCCGAGTCGGGCATCCGCAGCAGCACGACCACCAACACCAACCACCTGGGCTACACCGGCACCGGCTTCGTGGACGGCTTCTCCGCCGCCAACACCGGCGTGTCGTTCGTGATCAACGCGCCGGCCGCCGACAACTACACGCTGCGCTTCCGCTACGCCGACGCCGGGTCGAGCGCCACGCGCGGCCTGTTCGTCGACGGCGCGAGCGCCGGGACGCTGGCTTTCCGACCGCTGTACAACTGGGATATGTGGGAGACGGTCGAGACGACCATCCAGCTCTCGGCCGGCCTGCACTCGGTGGTGCTATGGTACGGCGCGGGCAACTCCGGCGCGATCAACCTCGACAACATGGTGGTGCTGCAGCAGACCACCCCGGCCGCGCGCTCGGCCACCAGCCTGTGGATGAACAACTGGAGCAACCTGGTCGGCGTCCACATGGCCAGCAAGCTCAGCCCGGCCGACAACGGCACCTTCGGCCCGCGCCTGGCCGAGCTGCACTGGAGCGGCGACTGGGGCACCAACCAGCTGATCGACGCGACCGGCTTCTTCCGCGACGAGACCAGCGCGACCAAGTACAATAACGCGCACGCCTTCGACTCGGAAGCCTGGATGGAGAGCGACGGCACGCTGACGGTGCGCTACCTGAACTACAGCGGCGCCGGCGTGCCGGTGCAGGTCACCAAGCAGTACGCCATGGTGCCGAACCAGAACTTCCTGGTCGTCAAGTACACCTTCCAGAACCTGACCAACAGCGCGCGCACGTTCAACTTCCTCGAGCAGGCGCACCTGAACAACAAGACCAGCGGCAACCAATCGCCGAACTGGCAGCACGGCTGGTGGGATGTCGGCCGCAACGCGCTCGGCACCGACATGAGCCAGTCCGGCCAGTTCTACATCGAGCTGGGCGCGTTCCAGGCGATGGACTCGCACCAGGTCGGCAACGACGCGAACTCGAACCCGGCTGACGTCAACTCGGCGCCGTGGTTCCAGTTCGACTCGGCCGGCACGCTGAAGAACAACGGCGACATCTGGACTCAGAACCTCGACCTGGGCTTCCAGAAGTCGCTCTCGCTGGCGGCCAACGGCAGCACTTCGCTGGCGCTGTACTATGCGATCGGCAGCAACCAGGCCGCCGCCGAGTCGGCCGCCGACACCGCGCGCGCGCAGACCGCGGCCTACTGGTTCACGCAGACCGCCACGGCCTACACCAACTGGCTCAACGCCGGCAGACGGATCAACATGTCCGACACCGGCCTGAACACCGCCTTCGACCGCAGCCTGGTGATCAACAAGCAGTCCCAGCAGCCGGCGTTCGGCTCGTGGCCGGCGGCGACCAACCCGGCCTACGCCTACAAGGTGTGGGTGCGCGACTCGGCCGTGACGGCGATGGGCATGGACGCGACCGGGCACCTGGCCGAGGCCGAGAAGTACTGGAACTGGATGGCCTCGGTGCAGAACGTCGACGGCACCTGGCACACCAACTACAGCGTCTGGCAGGCCAACCAGTGGATCGCGTTCGTCGAGCCCGAGCACGACGCGATCGGCCTGTTCCTGGTGGGCGTCTACCGGCACTACAACCTGGTGAAGGCCACCAACGCTCCGGCCGCGACGGCGTTCCTGAACGGCATCTGGACGCAGGTGACGCGCGCGGGCGACTTCATCCGGAATAGCATCGGCAGCAACGGCTTCGGCGCGATCGACGCCTCGATCTGGGAGGAGTCGCCGCTGGAGTACAACACCTTCACCCAGGTGACTTACGCCGAGGGCCTGAACGCCGGCAAGTACCTGGCGACCGAGAAGAGCGACGCGACCCGCGCGACCAACTACCTGGCGAGCGCGCAGACCATCCGCAACGCCACGACGCGCTCGTACCTGGCGTCGCCCTACCGCGGCCTGTGGAACGACACCAACCGCTACTTCAACCGGGCGGTCAACGGCGACGGGACCGCGCGCACGCTGGTCGACTCATCGTCCGACCTGCTGTGGGTGTTCGGCGAGCTGCCGAGCAGCGACACGCGCGTGCTCGACCACCGCATCAAGGTGCTCAGCACCATTACGCACGACAACTGGGGCATCGCGCGCTACCAGGGCGACGAGTTCTACCACTCAAGCATCTACAGCCCCGGCGGCGCAAACGAGGCCGGCGCGGCCGAGCCGGTCTGGCCGCAGATGGTGATGTACACGGCGATGCAGGAGCACTGGATGGGCAACGACACCTGGGCGCTGGCGCGGCTGCAGTGGTATGCCAGCCGGACCGGGCGCGGGTTCGTCACGCCCGGCGAGGCGGTGGACTGGACCAACGGCCAGCCGCTGATCAGCACGGCCGCCGAGCCGGTCACCGGCGCGTGGTACCAGATGGCCGCGCTCAACTACCTGAACCAGTTCAGCCGGCCCGGCGGGGGCGGCCCCCCCCCCCCCCGGGGCGGCCGGCGGCCCCCGCGCCCGGCGGCGGGCCCCCCCCCCCCCCCGCCCCCAGGGGGGCTGTTCCGCCGCGCGGATCACCCCCCGCGCCCCCGCCCTCCCAGGGGCGCGGAGCACGGCAATGCCGTTGCCTGGCTTCGCCGCCGCCGCATTGCCGGGGCGAACCCCCTCTCCCGGCCGGGAGGGGGCGGGTGAGGGCCTCCAGCGCAGTTCTGCATGCGCTCTGCAATAAAACCAAAGCCCCGCCCCTGGCAGCGCGGGTTCAGCGGCGGTGTGGCGCGTTCGGCGCAGCCGAACGCGCCACACCGCACACAAAATACCCCTCTCCCGGCCGGGAGAGGGGGGCAGGGGGGGTGAGGGCGAGCACCGATCAGGCGGACGCCAGCACCTTCTGGTGCCGGTGAAAGCTGACGACCGCGGGCGGCAGCGGCGTGTTGCCCGCGATCAGGTCGGCGGCCTTCTCCGCCAGCATCATCGTCGGCGCGTAGATGTTGGCGTTGGTCACGTACGGCATCACCGAGGCGTCGACCACGCGCAGGCCCTCCAGCCCGTGCACCTTCATGCTGCTGGGGTCGACGACCGCCAGCGGGTCGACGCCCATCTTACACGTGCACGAGGGGTGGTAGGCGGTCTCGCCGTCCCTGGCGACCCAGTCGAGGATCTCGGCGTCGCTCTGCACCGCCGGGCCGGGCGAGAGCTCGCCGCCGTCGAACTCGGCGAAGGCTGGCTGGCGCAGGATCTCGCGGGCGCAGCCGATCGCCTCGACCCACTCGCGGCGGTCCTGCGCGGTGGAGAGGTAGTTGAAGCGCAGGGCAGGGTACACGCGCGGGTCGGCCGACCTGATCTTGACCGAGCCGCGCGCGTCCGAGTACATCGGCCCGACGTGCACCTGGTAGCCGTGCCCGCTGCTCGGCGAGGTGCCGTCGTAGCGGATCGCCAGCGGCAGGAAGTGGAACATGATGTTCGGGTAGTCCACGTCGTCGTTGCTGCGGACGAACCCGCCGGCCTCGAAGTGGTTGGTCGCCGCCGGCCCGCTTCTGAAGAACAGCCACTGGAAGCCGATCCACGGCTTGTTGTACCACTGCAGCGCCGGGTACATCGAGACCGGCTTGGTGCACGCGTGCTGGACGTACACCTCCAGGTGATCCTGCAGGTTCTCGCCCACGCCGGGCAGATCGTGCACCACCGGGATGCCCAGCGCCTCCAGCTCGGCCGCGCTGCCCACGCCCGAGAGCTGCAGCAGCTGCGGCGAGTTGATCGCGCCGCCGCTGCAGATCACCTCGCCCGCGTAGGCGCGCTGGGCGGGGCCGCCGCGGACCGAGTACTCGACCCCGACCGCGCGCCTGCCCTCGAACAGAATCCGCGTGACCAGCGCGCGCGTCACGACCTGCAGGTTGGCCCGGCGCATGACCGGGTGCAGGTAGGCGCGCGAGGCGCTCAGCCGCCGGCCGCGGTGGATGTTGCGGTCGAAGGCGGCGAAGCCCTCCTGCCGGTAGCCGTTCACATCATCGGTCAGCGGGTAGCCGGCCTGCTGCACCGCCTGAAAGAACGCCCTGAACAGCGGGTTGTTGGTCGGGCCGCGCTCGAGCACCAGCGGCCCGTCGCCGCCGCGAAAGTCGTCGGCGCCCACCAGGCAGCGCTCCATGCGCTTGAAGTACGGCAGGCAGTGCGCGTAGTCCCACTGCCCCATGCCGGGGTCGCGGCCCCACTTCTCGTAGTCGAGCGGGTTGCCGCGCTGGAAGATCATGCCGTTGATGCTGCTGCAGCCGCCCAGCAGCTTGCCGCGGCCGTGCGCGATCCGCCGGCTGTGCATGAACGGCTCGGGCTCCGATGTGTAGCACCAGTCGTACAGCCGGCTGCCGATCGGGTAGGTCAGGCCGGCCGGCATGTGAATGAAAATATCCCAGCCGTAGTCGGCCCGCCCGGCCTCCAGGACGAGCACGCGGTGGCCGGGGTCGGCGCTCAGGCGCCCGGCCAGCACGCAGCCGGCCGAGCCGCCGCCGACGATGATTGTGTCGTAGTGTGGAGCTGAGTTGCTCATTGTTGCCTCATGCCTAGTACAGCTTTCCAGAAAAGCGTGCCGGTTGTCGCCAGTTGGTTCTGCGGTTCTGTGGTTCTGTGGCCGCGGAACTGCAGAACCGCAGAACCGCTTGTGGCAGCCCAAACCCGATATGAACTTCCGGAACCTTGTACTAGTGCGATTGCAGATTGTAGATGGCATCGGGCGAAATCGCCGCGCGCGTCGATAGCGCATCGGCGGGGACGGCGCGGTCGCGGGACCCATTACATCCTGTGGTCCGAGGGATGGATTGGCGTGCTGGAAGTGTTGTGAAGCTCGGAAAGCGAAGCTTTCCGGTTACGCCGAGGCAGAGGCTAGAAGAGGAGCATACTCGCCCAGGCGCCCGCGCCGACGTGGCGACCGGGGGGGCGCGACGCCCCAGCGGCCCCACCACTCGGACGGCGCGTAGCTGCCGATGCCCTTGCGTGTGAGGTATGCGTGCCTGGTCATGATTGTAGATTGTAGATTGCAGATTGCAGATTGCGACGAGCGCATCCCGCAACCCTCGACGTAGCTCTAAGGCACTGTACTGACTACTGACCGACTACCGACTACTGACTACCGGACTTCGCCGCCCACGCCTGGGTGATCCGGTCCAGGATGATCGCGATGATCACGATCGCCAGGCCGGCCTCGATCCCGCGCCCGGTCTGGTTCTTGGCCAGCCCGGTGACCGCCTCCAGCCCCAGGCCGGCGCCGCCGACCAGGCCGGCGATAATCACCATCGCCAGCACCATCATGATCATCTGGTTGACGCCGAGCATGATCGCGGGCAGCGCCAGCGGCAGCTGCACCTTGAAGATCGTCTGACGGCGGGTCGAGCCGAACGCGCGCGCGGCCTCGACCACCTCGCCCGAGACGTGCCGGATGCCCAGCTCGGTCAGCTTGATGCCGGGCGGGATGGCGTACAGCGCGGCGGCGATCAGGCCGGGCACGCGCCCGACGTTGAACAGCATGATCACCGGCACCAGGTAGACGAAGGTCGGGATGGTCTGCAGGAAGTCCAGCGCCGGCCGCAGCGCGTCGCGCACGCGCTGGTTCTGCGAGGCCAGCACGCCCAGCGGCACCGCCAGCCCGACCGTGAACAGCATCGTCACGACGACCTGGCTGAGCGTGTCCATGCTGAACTCCCACATGCCCAGCAGGCCGATCAGGAACAGGCCGGCGCAGCTGAACAGCGCCAGCCGCCAGCCGCCGGCGCGAAAGCCCAGCGCGGCCATGCCCAGGACGACCACCGGCCATGGCAGCACGTCGCGCAGCAGGGTGCGCGTGGGGTCGAGCAGCCAGATCGTCAGGAAGTCGCTGAACGGGCCGGTGCCGATCGGCAGGCCGCCGATCTGGTACAGGTTGTCGCGCATCCAGGCCACCCCCGCGTCGGCCGGGTCGCGCAGCGACAGCCGCCAGCCCTGCGGGAAGCTGCCGAACGAGAAGATCAGCGCGTCGATCAGCAGCAGCAGCGCGATGATCAGGATCGCGTTGATCGGCCGGGCCGAGCGCCGGATGGCCTGGCGGGCCGCGCTCGATCGCGCCAGCGCGCCCAGCGCCTCGGCCGGCAGCGCGGCCAGCCGGCGCAGCACCGCCGCCGCCAGCTCGGCCGCCGGCTCCCAGCGGCGCGGCAGCCAGGCCGGCGGTGCGTACCCCTCGCGGATCGGCGGGGCCGAGAGATCGATCTTGCTCAGCGCGTCGCTCAGCCGGTCGAGCATGATCGCCAGGAACACGATCGCCAGGCCGGCCTCGAGCGCCTGGCCGACCTGCAGCCGCTGCAGCGAGACCAGCACCTCGCGGCCCAGGCCGCCCGCGCCGATCATCGCGGCGATCACCACCATGCCCAGCGCCATCATGATCGTCTGGTTGACGCCGGCCATGATCGAGGGCAGCGCCAGCGGCAGCTGCACCTTGAGCAGCAGCTGGCGGCGGGTCGAGCCGAACGCGCGCGCGGCCTCGATCGCCGGCGGGCTGACCTGGCGGATGCCCAGGCTGGTCAGGCGAATGGCCGGCGGGATGGCGTAGATCAGCGTCGAGACCACCGCCGGCACGCGCGCCACGCCGAAGAACAGCAGCACCGGGATCAGGTAGACGAACGCCGGCATGGTCTGCATCGCGTCGAGGATCGGCCGCAAGATCCGGTCGAACCGATCGCTGGAGGCCGCCAGGATGCCGAGCGGGATGCCGATCAGCAGCGAGAACAGCACCGCGACGCTCATGAGCGCCAGCGTCTGCATGCTCTGCTCCCACAGCCCAAACAGGCCCACCAGCACCAGCACGACCACGCACATCAGCGCCAGGCGCGGGCCCGAGAGCAGGAAGCCGAGCAGCCCGAACAGCGCGACGACGATCACCCACGGGCTGCCCAGCAGCAGATCTTCGGCCCAGCGCATGCCGAGATCGATCGCGCCGCTCAGCGGCCCGAAGAAGTAGACGAACAGCGGGTGGCTGGCGCGGTGGCCGATCACCCAGTCCTGGAAGGCGTCGATCTGCGCGCGCAGGCCCAGGTTCCAGCCGGCGGGGAACTGCCGGCTCGCGATCGGCAGCGTGCGGGCCAGCAGGCCGACCAGCACCAGGGTGCCGATCACCGCCACTGGCCAGAGCGTGCGCCGCCAGAGCGGCCGCGCCTGTGGTAGCGCTTGAATCTGGGCTGCCATCGCGTTCCTCCCTTACTCCGCCAGCACCAGCGCCCGCAGCGCGGCCGCGCGATCGACGTAGCCGAGCGTCGCGCCGCCGCCGACCACCGCCAGCGGCAGGTCGTGCTCGGCCAGCAGCGGCATGACCTCCTCCAGCTTGGCGTCGGGCCGCAGGGTCGGCCGCCCGCCGCCGTCGAAGCCGGGCGGGCAGGCGGCCATGATCGTCGCGGCGGTCAGCACCTTGGCGCGCGGCGCGTCCTTGACGAAGGCGCTCACATAGTCGTTCTTGGGGTGCAGCACCAGCTCCTCGGGCGTGCCGAGCTGCACGAACTGGCCCTGGCGCATGATCGCCACGTGATCGCCGAGCTTGAGCGCCTCGGCGAAGTCGTGCGTGATGAAGATGCTGGTCTTGTGCAGCGTGCTCTGCAGGCGCAGCAGCTCGTCCTGCATCTCGCGGCGGATGAGCGGGTCGAGCGCGCTGAACGGCTCGTCGAACAGCAGGATCTCCGGGTCGACCGCCAGCGCGCGCGCGAGGCCGACGCGCTGCTGCATGCCGCCGGAGAGCTGGCGCGGCAGGTGGTACTCCCAGCCGGCCAGCCCGACCAGCTCGATCATGCGGGCGGCCTGCTCGAGCCGCTCGCGCTTCGCGACCCCGCGCACCTCCAGGCCGTAGGCGACGTTGTCGATCACGCGGCGGTGCGGGAACAGGCCGAAGTTCTGAAACACCATGCTGATATGGTGGCGGCGCAGCTCGCGCAGCTGCTCCTCGTCCATCTTCAGCACGTCCTGCCCATTCATCAGGATCTCGCCGCGGGTCGGGTCGGTCAGCCGCGAGATGCAGCGCACCAGCGTGGACTTGCCGCTGCCCGAGAGGCCCATCACCACGAACGTCTCGCCCTTCTTGACCTCGAACGAGACGCCGCGCACCGCGACCACGTGGCCGCTGTGCTCGAGCACATACGCGCTCGACTGATCGGGCGCGATCGTCTCGAGCACGCGCTGGGGCGCGCGCCCGAAGATCTTCCAGACGTCGCGGCAGACAATGGTCGGCTGTGTAGGTGTGGTGGTCATAGTGTTACGGATGAAGGATGAAGGATGAAGGATGAAGGATGAAGGATGAAGGATGAAGGATAGCGTGGATCTTCATCTTTCATCCTTCGCCCTTCCTACTTTGGAAGCCATGCCTTCCACGTCGCCTCGTTCTTAGTGATCCAGTCGCGCGCGGCCTCGGCGGCGGTCTTCTTGTCGAGCTCGACCGAGGCGATCATCTGGATCTGGTCCTTGTCGGTGTACTGCATGTTCTTGAGGAACGTGTAGGCCTCGGGCGCCTTATCCTTGAGGTCCTTCCAGGCGATCTTGAACAGCACGTCCTTGGGGTAATCGCAGGCCACGCCGCCGTCCTTGGCCTTGGCGTAGCAGCCCTCGCTGTAGTCGGGCAGCTTCACAGCCGTCAGGTCGTACTTCGCGTGGATGGAGTGCGGCGTCCAGAAGTAGAACAGCAGCGGCTGCTTGCGGCTGTAGGCCGAGTCGAGCGCGGCCAGCACCGCCTGCTCGGAGCCGGCGCGCACGACCTTGAACGGCATGTTCAGGTTCTTGATGATATCTTCGTCGTACTGGACCCAGCTGGGGTCGCCGGCCAGGAACTGGCCCTGGTCGCCCGTCTCGGCCGTCTTGAACAGCGCGGCGTCCTCGGGCTTCTGGAAGCCCTCCCAGGTCGCCAGCTCGGGGTGGTCCTTGACCACATAGGTCGGGACGTACCAGCTGATCTTGCCGACCACGCCGAGCGGGCCGAGGTTCTCGACGACCTTCTGCTCGTCGATATACTTCTTGACATTCTCGGCGTGGCCGGATGGCCAGACCTCGAGGCTGGCGCTCAGGTCGCCGTTGCCGAGCGCGGCCCACTGCGCGTTCTCGTCGATGGTGACGATCTCGACCTTGTAGCCGAGCTGCTCCTCCAGGAGAATCTTCGCGACGTTCACGTTGATCGACGACCCGGTCCATGCGTTTTCGGCCAGCTTGATCGTGGGCTTCGGCGCGCTGGCGGCCGACCCGCCGCAGCCGGCCAGCACAAGCGCCGCCAGCAGCAGCACATACGCCAGCCGCAGCGCTGCTCGCCGAGGTGAAGCCGGTTGGTTCATACAAACCTCTCTATGGACGACGGAAACCACGAGTTGAAGCCGCGCCGGGGCGCGCGCGCCCGGCGAGTGCCGCGGCCTTGGCTGGGCCGGTCAGGCGTCTGGTGGGATGATCGCTGTGCGGGCCGCGCCTGCGGGTGGGGGGCGCCTGGGCCGCGCGCCGCTGAGCTGCCGAGGGGGTCGGCGGGAGGGGGCGCCGCGCATCCCAGCGCGCTGCCCGCGGCAGCGCGCTGTGTCGAGCTGGCGCGAATGGTGCGCACGAACGCCTCCCGTACGAACGGAACAGCAGCGCTGCCTTGTAGGTGAGCGCTCCAAAGGGAGCTTGACAGCCCTTCGGCCGGCACAAGGTTCGGCAAGGCGTCTTCCGACAATATCTGGCGGAATCGTCGCTCGATGCAACAGAGAGCGCGTAGAGATGATGGAGAGTATACACGCTTTTCGGAGAACGTCAAGCCAGCGGCGGCCGTTTGCAGGCGGGCGCTGCCCCCACACTCTCGCCGGGGCGCTGCGCCCCGACTCCCGTCAGGAACCGGGGCGCTGGCCCCCGGCCCCCTCCGGCAAAGAATCGCATCTCGGCCTCAGCGTCGGTGGCGCATGCCCATCACCATGCTTGCGGGGCGGGATAGAACGAGCTACGTATTGGGGGCCGCGCTTGTCACAGCCGGTTTCCTCCCGTCGCTTGTGGATTCCACCGGGCATGCACGTCAAGCATCGGAGCTGTGGGAGCATTCCCTTTGGGGTCCGGGCGCGCAGCCCCCGAATACCTGCGGCGTGGTAGACTGCACTACACAGATTTGCGCCAGTCCCATTGTGGAGGAGCCCGCTTTGAATCGCAAGCGCCGCACCCCGTCTAGCATCCAGCCGCCGCAGCTCTCCAATGCCGCATCATCTAACCCGCAGATCGTTCAATTCCTGGAGGCACGCGCCACCTATGCGCAGCAGCTGTGGATCAACCTCCGCTTTGACACACAGGAGGCCGAGGACGTCGCCTTTGAGCAGCTGGATGTGCGACAGGCTAGCTTCCAAGAAGCCGACCTGCCGCTCCTGCAAAGCGCGGATTGTCGTTTCGATTCGACAGATTTTGCCAACTGTTCGTTGGATAAAGCCTATCTACGGCGAGTTGAGTTTACCGGCTGCCGCCTGGTTGGGCTGAAGCTCACCGATGCAGATCTGGAAGACGTCTTGTTCTCGCGGTGCAATGCGCGGCTGGCCCGCTGCTGGACCTCCACGGCCAAGGCCGTTCGGTTCGAGCACTGCGCCCTTCAGGAGGCATCGTTTGACGGATCGAATCTGTCGGGCGCCGTGTTCTACAAATGCGATCTGAGCGGCGCCGACTTTCGAAACGCCAAGCTCAAAGGGGCGGACCTGCGCGGCTCGACGCTGTCGGGCATTCAGATCAATAGCAAGGATCTCGCGGGCGCCATCATCGACCCGGCCCAGGCGATCGAGCTGATCCAGCTCTTTGGGGTGACCGTGCGGCCGGAAGATCTGTAAGAGCCTGATGAGACGTATCGAAATCCTTGTGTCGGCTGCGAATCTGCTGGCCTTCCTGGCCCTGGCGGCGCCGCGGCTCCACGCGCTGCGCTGGACGGGCTACGCGGCGCTCGTCGCGCTGCTGCTCGCCATCGCGCAGGCGCTGGTGGAGGGCCCACGCTGGCAGATGGCCCCGGCGTACGCGCTGAGCGTGCTGCTCTTCTTCGCCTGGCTGCCGCGGAGCGCCGCACCGGCGGCCGGGCCCGCCGCCAATGCGCTTCTTGTTGGCCTGGCCGCCGGGCTGGCGTTCGCCATCGCTCTGCCGCTCGTGCTGCCTGTGTTTCGCTTCCCGCACCCAAGCGGGCCCTACCAGGTGGGCACGCTGACCTACCACTGGGTGGATGCGGATCGACCGGAGATCTTCACCGCCGACGCGAATGCCCGCCGCGAGTTGATGGTTCAGATCTGGTATCCCGCCAAGGGCGACCCGGCAGCGCCGCGCGCGCCCTACCTGCCGGATGCCGACGCGCTGACGGCGGCGTTTGCGCGGGTGCACCGTCGGCCGGAGTTCCTGTTCGGGAACTTGAAGCACATCACGAGCGACGCCATCCCGTCCGCGCAGGCTGCAGATGACGAGCCCAGCTACCCGGTGCTGATCTTCCTGGAGGGCTTGACCGGCTTCCGCCAGATGAACACCTTCCAGGTCGAGGAGCTGGTCTCGCACGGCTACGTCGTGGCTGCCATCGATCAGCGGTATACGGCCGCGAGCGTGGTGTTCCCGGATGGGCGCCGGGTGGCGGTGCTGTCGATCGACCAGATCCAGCCCGCGGGATAGGGCGTTCACCTACCACCGGAAAAGCCTCTACCCGGCGCTCTTCCTGGTGGTTCTGCTGCTGATTATCGTCGAGACGCTCGCGCTGCATCTCCTGATACAGCGCTGGAGCCCGGGCATCGCGTGGCTGCTCACCGGCCTCAGCCTCTACAGCATCTTCTGGATTATTGGCGATTTCAACGATGACGTGGACGCATTTCGCGCCGAGCTTGGCCGGCGGCACCCTGCGGAGCACCCCTGACGGATTGAGCTGGGCCGCCCGTACGGCGAGCCGCCATCTGGCGCGGGCAGGAGGGGCCTGGGCCAACGCTATGATCTGGACACGAAGCTATCGCGATAGCATACGTCGCGTGGCGGCCGGCCGATCGCCAGGCGCGGCGCGACGTAGCTGGAGAGGAGACGGACCATGGCGAGCAGCCCAGGCGTCGCGCCGTTCGCGGGATTTCCGCCCGAAGCCATCCAGTTTCTGCGCGGCCTCGCCGCGAACAACCACAAGACATGGTTCGAGGCGAACAGAGCAACCTACCTGGCCGCCGTGCAGCGGCCGGCGGTCGCCCTGGTGGCCGCGCTGGGCGAGCCGCTCCAGCAGCGCTTCCCCGAGATCCGCTACGACACCCGCGCCAACGGGGCCGGGTCGCTCATGCGGATCTACCGCGACACCCGCTTCAGCGCCGACAAGTCGCCCTACAAGACCAACATCGCGATGATGTTCAGCTCCGGCCAGGAGGGCAAGATGTCCTCGCCCGGCTTCGGGCTGCAGGTCACGCCGGAGCGGGTCGAGCTGATCGCCGGCGTCTTTGGCTTCACTCCGCCGGCGCTGTCCGCCTACCGCGCCGCGGTGCTCGACGATCTGCTGGGCGGCGAGCTCGATCGGGCCGCCGCGGCGGTGCGCGCGGCCGGCGGCTACACAATCTCCGGCGTGGGCTACAAGCGCGTGCCGGCCGGGCTGCCCGCCGACCACCCGCGCGCCGCGTGGCTGCTGCACAAGGGGCTGCACGTCTTCGCGCCGTCGATCTCCCTGGAGGTCGCGCAGACGCCCGCGCTGGTCGAGGCTGCCCTGGCGGCGTTTGTGGCGATGGCGCCGATCGAGCAGTGGCTGGCGCGGGCGCTGGCCGAGCTGCCGATGTAATATGGACAGCGATCGAGCAGCGCCCAAGACGATAGATGAGTACATCGCGGCGTTTCCGCCAGATGTTCAGGCGCTTCTGGAGCAGATAAGGCAGACGATCAGAAGCGCCGCGCCAGCCGCGGAGGAGACGATCAGCTACCAGATGCCGACCTTCACGTTGAAAGGTAACCTGGTCCATTTTGCCGCCTTCAAAAAGCATATCGGGTTCTACCCTGTGCCGACAGGAATTGAGGAGTTCAAGGATGTCGTATGAGCATCGCAGCAATCGCATCAGCATGCGCTCGCCGTAGTCGGCAATCTGCCATCTGCGGTTGCGCCAGGGGGGAGAGATGGAGCTGACGCTTGTCGACGCGGGCGGAGTGAAGTTCGTGGAAGGCACGCAGAATGAGGCGTACCTTGCGCGCGCGCGCGACATCGATCGCGTGATTGAGACGTGCTTCTCCGAGCGCGCGCGCGCGGCCCTGCTCTACGCCGCAAACCTGCCCGCCACCTTTTTCGACCTCAGCTCCGGGGACGCCGGCGCGATCCTGCAGAAGCTGCGGAATTACCGAATCCGACTCGCAGTGGTTTCCCCCAGCGGCAGCACGGCGTTCAGCAGCCGGTTTGAAGAAATGCTGGCCGACGAGCGGCAAGGCACGCATTTTGGCGTGTTCGAGACCCGGCAGGATGCCTGCGACTGGCTACGGCAACACGGAGCCTGAGCCCGCTTCGACGGGCGGTACCAAGCCTCCCGGCGCGACCCTATGTGGCGTGGGCTGCCGCGGCCAGGCGCGCGCCGCGCCGCCGCAGCCGCCACGCAAGCCACCCAAGCAGCCCAATCGCCACCAGGCTCACGACGCCCTGGCCGATCTGGTCGACCGGGCTGCCCGCGGTGACGAAGAAGAACCCGAACAGCATGCTGATCGGCAGCGCGCCGGAGGCGAGCGCCAGCCGGTGCAGCTCGGTCCAGCGCCGCCCCGGCGCCGACCAGCGGCGTATCAGCCATACCAGCGCCGCAGCCAGCGCCAGGGCAGCCAGCATCGGCAGGAGCGCCAGCGCACCCTCGCGCAGGGCGTGTGGCAGGTCGAGCAGCGCAAACCACGCCACGGCAGCCAGGGCCGCCAGCAGACCCACGCGCCACGCCGGTGGCGTACCCTCGCTCGCCTCTGTGGGCGCTCTTCGCACTGTCGCAGGCCAGCGCAGCGCCAGGAGCACCAGCGCCGCCGCCACCAGCGCCGCGCCAACCAGCAGGGATAGCGGAGCGCTGAAGTCCGGGGCGACGAACAGGCGGAAGATCGCGCCGATCGCCAGGGCGCCGAGCGCATAGAGCACGCCTACGACCGCCAGGCCGCGCTTGCCGAGCCACGGCTCGGCGCGCCGCGCCGGGAACAGCAGCTCGGCGAGCAGAATCGGGATGCTGATGCTCCACACGACGTGGTAGCCGATCGTCCACTGGCTCCACACCCAGTTCACGCCGAGCGCGCGGCCCCCGACCAGCCCCGCGTTGAACAGGCCGGGGTTGAACAGCGACTGGATCGCCAGCCCCTCCTCGACGATCGCGTAGGCCGCGCCAAGCAGCGCGATCCGGCCCCAGCCGCCGCCGCGCCGCCGCGCCAGCTCGCGGATGAGCACCGCCCCACCGCCGTAGAGCAGGCTCTCCGGCAGCAGCCCGCCAATCCGGCTCACGGGCGTGGCCCCGAACAGCAGCTCGGCCACCAGCGGCGCGAGCGCAAACAGCACAAATACGGGTCCATAGCGTCGCATGAGATGATCTCCTTTGAGAAGGTTTCGCCTGACGGCGATCCGCTTTACAGTTGGGGGCGCAGACCCTCACCCCCTGCCCCCCTCTCCTAGCGGGAGAGGGGGAATCTTGGTCGGCAGCGCGGTTGCGGCGTAGCCGCAACCGCGCTGCCGAGTCGTTTGACTTGGGGGTAGGGCGAATGGCTCGCAGCGGCAAGTATAGCCAGCCCGCGTCGCCGCGCATAGTCCCAGACGATATGCTTTTGCGCTGACCAAGGTCATATGACCTTGGTCACCTCGCAATCCTGCCATTCGGGCCTACCGCCGCCGGCTCCGCACCCGTATACTTCGTGCAGGCTATTGCAAGATGGAGGAGCGCGCCAAATGAACGAACCGATGATTCAGCTTGAGAATCTGCACATCAGCTACGGCCGGGCCGCGGCGGTGCGCGGCCTCAGCCTCGATATTGCGCGCGGCGAGATCTTTGGGCTGCTGGGGCCAAACGGCGCGGGCAAGTCCAGCACGCTGGCGTGCATCCAGGGGCTGCGCGCGCCGACGGCCGGCGGCGTGCGCGTGGACGGCTACGATGTCTCGCGCGACGCGGCGCGGATCAAGCCGTTTCTGGGCGTCCAGCTGCAGCACGCGGCGCTGTTTCCCGAGCTGACGGCGGCCCAGCTGGTGCGGCTGTTTGCCGCGCTGTACAACCAGTTCCCCTCGGCCGACGAGATCGCCGCGCTGCTGCGGCGCTTTGGCCTGGCGCAAAAGGCCGCGATGCGCCCCAATCAACTGTCGGGCGGGCAGCGGCAGCGGCTGGCGCTGCTGCTGGCGGTGGTGAACGACCCGCGCCTGGTGCTGCTGGACGAGCCGACCACCGGACTCGACCCGCAGGCGCGCCACGGCGTGTGGTCGCTGATCCGCCAGCTGCGCGGCGAGGGCCGCACGGTGGTGCTGACCACGCACGCGATGGAGGAGGCGCAGGAGCTGTGCGATCGCGTGGGCATTATCGAGCGCGGCCAGCTGATCGCGCTTGGCACGCCCCAGGAGCTTATTCGCCGGTATGCGCCGCCGCTGCCGCCGGAGCTGGCCGCGCGCCGCCAGCCGCATCTCGAAGACGTGTTTCTGGCGCTGACCGGGCGTGGGTTGAGCGACGATGCCGATGAGGCTGACATGCTTGCCGATGGCATCTCACTTGCAGATTGAAAGAAGGCTATTCATGCGACGTTTTCGCATTCTCAGCTGGTCGCTGCTGATGATGACGCTGCGCGATCGATCTACGCTCTTCTGGGGCATCGCGTTTCCGATTGGGCTGACGGTGCTGTACGGCACGATCACCGCGCAGGACCAGGCCGGCGGCGTGGCCGCGATCAGCTGGCTGGCGACCGGCGTGGTGGCCCTGACGATCATGGCGTCGGGCCTGGTCGGCGAGGCGGGCCACTTCACGGAGATGCGCGAGCGCGGCACGCTCCAGCGCGTCCAAGCGACGCCGCTGCCGCCGCTGCAGCTGGTGAGCGCCGCAATGCTGGTGCGGCTGCTGGTCACGCTCTTGCAGGTCGTGCTCGTGATGGCGGTGGCGGTCGTCGGCTTTGGGGCGCAGACGAGCGCCGGGGGCTTTGCTGCCGGATGCGTGCTGGCGCTGCTCGGCGCGGCGGTGTTCTTTGCGATCGGCCAGGCGATCGGCTCGGTCGCGTCGACGCCGCGCGCGGCCGCCGCGATCGGCCAGGCGCTGTACTTCCCGCTGATGTTCATCAGCAACCTGTTCGTGCCGGCCACGCAGCTTCCGGCGTGGGTCGCGCAGGTCGCCCGGTTCACGCCGGCCTACCTGCTGGTCGATCTGCTGCGCCCGGCGTTTATCCCGCTCATCCCGACCACCCAGGCGGCGTGGCTTGACGCACTCGGGCTGGCGGTGTACGCTGTGGTCGGCCTGGCGCTGTTCGTGCGCTTTTTTAGCTGGGCGCCGCGCGGGTAGCCGCGCCGCGCGCGCTTGAGGATCTGTATGGCTGCACATCAATCGGCCCAACCTGCTGATTCGTCGGCGCTATGGCTGTGGCGAAAGCTGCCTACGTTCTGGGCGGTGCTGTTCCTGGCCGGGCTTGCGCTGAATACGCTGAGCATCGCGGCGAGCAACCCCGAGCGGGTCCAGGGTTGGCGCCTGGCCGGCCTGATCGCGCTGCTGGCGGGCTTGATGGCCGGCTACCAGCTGTTTGCCTGGGGGCGGGTCTATGGTCACGAGACGATCTCGCTCGGGCGTGGGATGCTGCTGCTGGCCGCGCAGTTCGCGCTCTTTGTGCTGCTGATCTGGCAGTACGACGCCTCGTTTGCGTGGTTCAGCCTGGCGCTGCTGTATCAATTCGTCGGCGGGCTGCCCCGGCGCCACTGGCCGCTGCCGCTGCTCGGCGTGTTCGTGCTGCTGGTGGTGGGCACGTCGCCACGGGCCGCGAGCGGCGCGCTCGATCCGGGGATCATGGTGACCGGCGTCTTGCTGTATGCCAGCAATTTCGGCATCGCCATCTTCCTGGGCATGCTGCACGAGCAGCGCGACCAGCTGCGCGCGGCGCTCGATCAGCTGCGCGCGGCCAACGCCGCGCTTGCGGCCAGCGCGGCGGCGGCGGAGGAGCTGGCGGTGCTGCGCGAGCGCGCCCGGCTGGCCCGCGCCATGCACGACGACATCGGGCACGCGCTGGTGGTGATGAACGTCAAGCTGGAGGCGGCCCAGCTGCTGTACGCCCGCGACCAGGCGCGCGGCGACGCCGAGCTGGCGGCGACCCGCGCGCTGATCCGCACCACAATGGCGAGTCTGCGCCGCACGCTGGCCGATCTGCGCGCGCCCGCCGCCGATTGCGAAGACCTCCCGGCCGCGCTGCGCGAGCTGGGCCGCGAGCTTCAGGCGCGCGCCGGCGTGGCGGTGACGTGCCGGCTCGACCGCGCCGAGCCGGCGCCGCCCGCCGATGTGCGCGAGGCGCTCTGGTATGTGGCGCGCGAGGCGCTCACCAATGTCGAGCGCCACGCCGCGGCGGCGCGCGCCACGCTGCTGTTCCAGGCGCAGCCGGGCGGCTGGCGGCTGCAGATCGGCGACGACGGCTCCGGCATCAGCGCCACGGACCTCCACGAGTCCGAGCGCTACGGTGTCGTCGGGATGCGCGAGCGCGTAGCGATGCTCGGCGGCACCTTCAGCATTCGGCGCGGCGCGGGCGGCGGGTCAATCGTGGAGGCGTGGGTGCCCAGCCGGATAGCCGTGGAGGCGAGCGCGGCATGACCACGATCAATGTGCTGATCGCCGAAGACCAGACGCTGATGCGCGCGGGCCTGCGCACGATTCTTGAGCTCAGCGACGGCTTTGCCGTGGTGGGCGAGGCCGAGAACGGGCGGCAGGCGCTCGAGCGAGCGCTGGCGCTGCGGCCAGACGTGGTGCTGATGGACGTGCAGATGCCCGAATTAAACGGCGTCGAGGCGACCGCGCAGATCACCCAGGCGCTCCCGGCGACGAAAGTGATTCTGCTGACGACGTTTGACTACGATGCGTATATTTTTGACGGCATCCGGGCCGGCGCGCAGGCCTACCTGCTGAAAGACGTGCCGATGGCCGAGCTGCTCGACACCATCCGCCGCATCCACGCGGGCGAGAGCATCGTGCAGCCCAGCGTCGCCGCGCGGCTGATCGCCGAGCTGCGCCAGCGCCCGGCCGCGCCCGCGCAGCCTGCCGCGGAGCCGCTGAGCGAGCGCGAGCTGGAGGTGCTGCGGCTGCTCGCCGACGGCTGGACCAACAAGGCGATCGCGGCGCGGCTGGTGCTGACTGAGGGCACCGTGAAGAACTACGTCTCCGCGATCCTCGACAAGCTGCACGCCGCGAATCGCACCCAGGCCACCCAGATTGCGCGCAAGCACGGCCTGCTTGAGTGATGCCCGATCGCCTATGCGGATCGAGTGGCTTGCCCCCGAATCCTTGACAGGCTGTGTAGAATTGAGCTATCCGCCCGGCAGAATCAGAAGCTGACAAAAGGGGTGAAATGGACACCAACCCAACAGCGCCCAAGACGATCGATGAGTATATCGCGGGCTTCCCACTCGATGTTCGAGCGATCCTGGAAAAGATAAGGGAGACGATCAGAGCTGCGGCGCCAGCCGCGCAGGAGACGATCAGCTACCAAATGCCGACGTTCACTCTGCAAGGTAACCTGGTTCACTTTGCCGCCTTCAAAAAGCATATCGGGTTCTACCCTGTGCCGACAGGAATCGAGGAGTTCAAGAGTGAGCTGTCGGCCTACGAGGGCGGCAAGGGCTCGGTGAAGTTTCCCTTGGATCGGCCGATCCCATTCGACCTGATTAGCAGAATTGTGACGTTTAGGGTGAAGGAAAACCTGGAAAGGGCAGAGGAAAAAGCGAAGCAGAAGTCGGGCGGCCGGCGGCTGGATGGGTAGCCTTATAGATGACCAGGAGACCAGGGGACCAGGTGACAAAGTGACAGGGGATCGTTCAGGGTTCAGGGTTCAGCGTTCAGCGTTCAGCGTTCAGCGTTCAGCGTTCAGCGTTCATCGTTCATCGTTCAGCGTTCATCGTTCATCGTTCATCGTTCATCCTTCATCCTTCATCCTTCATCGTTCTAGGGGCGGCACGCTAGCGCGCGCTCGTAGGCCGCCAGCATCCGCTCGATCACGCGGTCCCACGTGAACATGTCCAGCGTCCAGCCGCGGCCGGCCTCGCCCATGCGCCGGCGCAGCGCCGCGTCGTCCAGCAGCGCGGCGATCCGCTCGGCCAGCGCCGCCGCGTCGCCGGGCGGCACCAGGAAGCCGGTCTCGCCGTCGCGCACGACCTCGGGCAGCCCGCCGGTGCGCGCCGCGACGACCGGCCGCTCGCAGGCCATCGCCTCGCACGCCGCGATGCAGAAGGTCTCGTGGTCGGTGCTCGGCACGACGAACATGTCGGAGATCGCGTAGTAGCCCGGCAGATCGGTGTGCGGGGCCGCGCCGGCGAAGTGCACCTGGTCGGCGATGCCGAGCTCGGCCGCGCGGCGCGCCAGGCTGGCGCGGTGCGGGCCGTCGCCGACGAGCAGCAGGTGCGGCCGCGCTGCTTGAGGCTTGGCGCCCGGGGCCTGGAAGGCTCCACTCCCAATCCCCGCATCCCTGGCCCCAGGTCCCTTCGTCAGGATCGCCAGCGCGTCGAGCAGGTGGTCGAGCCCCTTGAAGGTCACCAGCCGGCCGGCGTAGAGCAGCAGCGGCGCGCCGCCGGGGGCGTAGCGCTCGCGCAGCGCCGGGTCGGGCGGCTGCGGCCGGAACAGCGCGTCGTCGAAGCCGTTGTAGGCCACGCCGATCGGGATGCGGTAGCGCGCCTCGACCATGGTGGCGTTGTAGCGGCTGCACGCGAACGCCCCGTCGACGCTGCGGCGGAACAGCACGTCGCCGGGGAAGAAGTCGGTGCCGTGCGAGTTGTAGATCACGCGCGCCCCGCTGCGCGCGCGCGCCAGCGCCGCCACCGGGAAGTCGTAGGGCTTGACGACCTGCACGATCTCGAACCGGCCGGCCAGCAGGTCGGGCAGCGCGCGCGGCGCCATCGAGAGCCGCTCCAGCAGCTTGAGCAGGTTGAGCGACTTGCGCAGCGGCGCCGCGCGGCCCCACACCTCCCGCCCGATGAACGGGTAGCGCCGGATCGTGACGCCTGCCGGCTGCCGCTTGATCGCGCCCGCGCCGCCGAAGATCGTCACCTGGTGGCCGCGCGCCGCCAGCCGCCGCGCGGTGTCCCACACCACGCTCTCGACGCCGCCGTGCTTGGTCGTGGTGGTCAGGTTGTACAGCGCGATCTTCACTGCTGGGTCGACATAATGCGGAAGAGCCACAGCTCGATCGCGGCGGTCAGCGTGAGCAGGTAGACGCCGGCGACGACCAGACGCGCAGCGGCGCCGCGCGACCACAGCCGGCCGAGCAGCGAGCCTGCCAGCAACGCCAGCGCGGGCACGAGGTAGAACACCTGCTTGTCGACCATCGCGATCCGGCTGCCGGCCAGCAGGAACAGCGCCGCCACGGTGGCCCAGCAGAGCAGCAGCACGACCAGGCGCCTGCTGCGCACGGCGAAGATGCTGGCGGCCGCGAGCAGCAGCGGCAGCTGCAGCCCGTACAGCACCGGCCGCGCGAAGTAGCCCATCCGCGGCCAGTACTCGGCCAGGTAGTCGAGGAACGGCTGGCGCTGCTGCACGCCGACCTGCTGGCCCTGCTGCGCGCCCAGGAAGTACGGCACGGTCCGCTCGATGATCGGCGGGATGTACTGGCCGTAGAAGATCAGCGTCGAGAGCCCGATCGCGGCCAGCAGGCTCAGCCCGATCGCGGCGATCGAGCGGCCCTCGGCGGGATGACCAAGGGCGAAGGACCAAGGACCGACCGGCCGATTACCCGTTACTGTCTCTCCTTCATCTTTGGTCTTTGGTCTTTGGTCTTTGGTCTTTGGTCTTTGGTCTTCGGTCCTCGGCCTTCGAGCGGGTCAGCCAGAGCCCGGCCACCAGCAGGACCAGGAACAGCGTCATGAACGCGGCCATCACCGTGTAGATCAGCAGCGTCACGGTCAGCAGCAGCGTGAGGATCGCGAACGGCCCCGGCCGGTCAAGCCGCCGGTAGGCCGCCACGATGAACACCGTGCAGACCAGCGTCCACCAGATTCCGAAGGTCGTCGGCAGGTTGCCCCAGGAGTGCAGCAGGAACGTGACCGGGGTGACGGCGATCAGCAGGCTGGCGCACAGCGACTCGCGCTCGGAGAAGCCGGCCTTGCGCGCAAGCAGGCCGAGCAGGAACACGCGGCTGGTGTCGACCAGGGCGCTGAACATGTGGCCGGCCAGCACGGTCGGCATCGGCAGCAGAAAGAACAGGCCGGCGAAGATGTGGAACCACGGCGAGTAGGGGATGATCGGCCGGTTGGCGCCCCACTCGGCCGCCGGCATCGTCAGCTCGTTCATCGGGTTGTTGATCCCGTAGAACGTCCAGAACTCGCCGCTGAAGATCCGGCGGGTCCACTGCATCTGCAGCCGCATGTCGATGCCGACGAAGTACGGGTAGAGCATGCCGCCGGCCTTGATCCAGTAGCCGGCGAAGAAGGTCAGCAGCAGCGCGCGCAGCAGCCAGTCGCTCAGCGGCACGCCCGCCGCGCGGAAGGCCCAGCTGAGCAGCCGCTCCAGCACCAGCAGCAGCGCGACGCTCCAGAGCGCGAGCAAGGCCAGCCGCGGCAGCATGAACGCGCTTGGGTAGCGCGCCGCGACGAGCGCCCAGGCGCCGGCGAGCACGACCAGCAGCGCCAGCGCCGCCGCGAGCGCCGCGCGCCCTGTCATCCGCCGCAGGCAGACATACAGGCACAGCGCGACCACCAGCGCGTACAGGGTCGACTTCAGCGGCGGCACGATCGGCAGCGCGCCGGCCGGGCTCACGCTGACCTCGTACAGCAGCAGGCCCAGGTCGCGCGGGTCCTTGTAGGTGTTCGAGCGCAGGCTGAGCGTCAGGTCGCCGTCCGGCACCAGCGCGGCCGGCACGAGGAAGGTGTGGCGGCGCAGCTTGCCGTCGGGCAGGCGCGCGACCGTCACGCCGTTGGCGCTGATCTGCGCGTCGAGCGACTTGCCGTCGGGGTGCTCGACGACCGTCGTCAGCGACACCAGCCAGTCGCCGCGGCCGAGGCCGGGCAGGCTGATCGTGCTCTGGTCGCGGGTCCAGCGGTAGGTGCGCGCCGGCGCGAGCTTCACCTGCCCTGCCAGCCCGGCCGGCGGGGTCGGGTTGCCGGAGAGCGCCGGCTCGAGCCGCAGCCTGAACGTGTCGGCGGCGGCCAGCTCGGGCGGGATGATCGCGACCATGTCGCGCGGGCCGTGCCGCGGGGTCCACAGGATCGTCCCGTTCACCGAGAGAATCGCGCTGCTCAGGGCGCCGTTCGGCTGCCCATCTGCGGCCACGACGGTGACCTGCCAGAGGCCGCTGCGATGGCCAGGCAGCTCCAGCGCCTGCTGGTCGGCCGGCCAGGCGGACACCTCCTCGCCGGGGCCGGTCTGCCCGACCTCGCGGGCGTAGAAGTCGGCCGCCGAGGCGCTCTGCTCGACCGTGTTCGGCAGGTAGGGCAGGTCGTAGTAGTCGCCGACGTCGATCGTGACGGTCGGGCGCGCCGTGTAGGCGCCGGCCAGGGCCAGCACCGTCGCCAGCGCCAGCAGCAGCGGGGGCAGCCAGCCGGCCGCGCCGAACCTGGGCAGCGCCAGGGCGCGCGCGCCAGCGCCGCGCGGACGAGCGCTGTCGGCGGTTCGCTTCGGAATGGCTCCGGCCAAGTCGATATCCTCTGGGTAGTCGGTAGTCAGGGGTCAGATGTCAGTACCGCTGTGATGCGACGAATGACAACGTCTCTTACCATTGCGTAGTCGGTAGTCAGGAGTCAGATGTCAGTATCGCTATGATGCGGCGAATGACGACGTCTCTCACCGTATACTCTGGCGACTGGCGACTGGCGACTGGTGACTGGCGACTGATCACTGCTTCACGAGCAGCAGCTCATAGGTTCCCTGAAAGAGCGAGCGATACATGACATAACCAGCACGCGCCAGCCCGACCCGGCGCAGGGCATCGCGGGCGCGGCCCTTGATACCGCCGGCGCTGCCCTCGCCGCGGCGCACGCGATCCTCGCGAATATCGCCCACGCGGAAGCCGTAGCGCGCGGCCGCGCGGCGGAAGCCGGGCATCGTATAGTAGTGCATGTCGGAGAGCTTCTGGCGGTCGCTGAAGTCCGAGCCGCTCTTGCTGCGCCCGCGCCGCTCGATCAGCGCCTCGGCCAGCGGGCGCGGCAGCCAGTTGAGCAGCGGCATGTGGTAATGCGGGTCGCGGTAGGCGAAGCGGTTGATCACCGTCAGCAGGGCGCGCCCGCCCGGCCGCAGCACGCGCGCCAGCTCGGCCAGCAGCAGCTCGGGGTCCTGCACGTGCTCGACGACGTCCCAGGCGATCGCCAGGTCGAAGCTCCGATCGGCGAACGGCAGCCGCTCGCCGGCGCCGTTGATCACCGGCAGGCCCAGCTCGTAGCGGCCGGCGCGCAGCCGGATGATATCGCAGTAGGCGCGGTTGTACTCGAACGCCAGCGGCGCGGCGCCGGCGAGCGCCAGCGCCACGCTGGTGCCGCCCATGCCGCTGCCGATGTCCAGGATGCGCCGGCCGGCCAGCGCGCCGCCGTAGCGCTCGATCAGCCGCAGCCGCTCGGCCTGCTGGCGCTCCTGCCAGATCCGGCCCTCGCGCCAGCGCGGGTAGTCGGGCCGCCAGGTCATATGCGCCAGCCAGCGGTCGATCCGGCTGACCAGCTCGGCCTCGCGCTCCTGGTCGAGCGTAGGCTCCGGAAGCACTTGGTTCGTCATAGACACCACTGGCGTTGACCCACGAGCAAAACGTGGTCTGTCTGCCGTCGCCCGGCATTGTATCAGAAAAGCCAGCCAGCGCAAAGCGCGTGGCCTCTGGCCCTCCCCCCCTGCCCCCCGCTCCCAGCGGGAGCGGGGATTTGTCGGCGGTCAGGTGGTGCGGTGTGCAGCGACCGCACCACGACGTTATTTCGCCCCTCCCCTGGAAGGGGAGGGGGCAGGGGGTGGGGTCAAAGACATTGCATCAGCCCTGAGGGAAGAGGGAAGAAGTATGCTGTAAGCACGTAATTAAGGTATAATCGAGCCAGCACCTGCTAGCGTTCGGAGGACGCGCGTGAACACCACAGAGCTGCAGAGCTGGCTCAAGGAGCGCCTGCCCGCGGATCTTGTCGCCGGCATGCCCGAGATCGCGATCTACGACGACGAGGTCATCGTCACCGTGCCGCTCGCGACGGGCGCGCTGGGCGCCGAGCTGGCCGGCGACGAGCGGCGCCAGGCCGAGCAGCGGCTGATCGTCCAGCGTCGCGAGGAGACCCGGCCGCTGCGCATGAAGCTGGCGCGCGAGCTGCAGGCCCGGCTGGGGCGGCCGGTCGCCTGGGGGATGCGCGCCGGCGAGACCGAGCTGATGTTCACCACCCGCTCGGTGCCGGTGATGACGCGGCTGGGCCGGGCCGAGCGCGACGTGCTGGACACCTTGGTGGCCGCGGGCGTCGCCGACACGCGCAGCTCGGCGCTGGCCTACGCGGTGCGCGCGTTCGCGGCCGAGCACGCCGACTGGCTGGCCGAGGTGCGCACGGCGATCGCCCAGGTCGAGCAGGTGCGCGCGCGCCTGAAGCTGACCCGCCGCGCCGGCGCGCCCTCGGTGGCGGCCGATCTTGCCGGCGACGAGTCGTGAGGCTCGCTCCACTACTGGGTCATTTGATATTTTGATATGCTCATCATCAGAGCGGCTTTGGACGTGGCGCTCAGCCGCCGTCCCACAGGAAGCGCGCCAGGTCGACGAAGCCCCCCTCGTCGAACTGCACCCCCTCGGCCTCGAGCAGCTCGCGCTGGAGCGCGGCGTGGTGTGCGTTGCTGATCCGCCCCGCTGCGTTGATCACGCGCCACCAGGGCACGCTGCGCGCCTGCTCTGGGCCGAGGCCGGCCAGCGCCCAGCCGACGCCGCGCGCGCCGCGCGGCACCAGCGTCATCTGGGCGATCCGCCCGTAGGTTGAGACGCGGCCGGGCGGGATGCGCGCCACGATTTCGTAGACGTCGTCGTAGTATCCCATGCTCACTGATTCGGGTCGTCGAACCGCTCGAAGGTCTTGTCGTCGAACAGGACGTAGATCGTCTTGCCGCGACCGAGGCCAAGTTGGCTGTAGAGCATCGCGCCGTGCTGGAACGGCTGGTAGGCGCCCTCGAACAGCGCCGGCTCGGTCGTGAGGCTGCAGCCCAGCGCCTCGCGCACGTCGGCCTGGCTGCTCCAGACCAGCGCGAACCCGCCGTGCTGGGCGGCCGGGCACGGCTGCGGGTCGTCCGGCGCGGGCGTGGGGATATCCTGCAGGTCGCTCTTGCCGAAGGACGCCCAGTTCCCGCTATCCGCGCCGATCAGCACATAGATCAGCTCGCGCGGCTGGAAGTAGAGCATGCTGCCGCGCTCGAACTGCTGCTCGGTGCTGGCCTTCGGCCCGCCATCCTCAACCTCCAGCGAGCAGCCGAGCCCCGCCCGGACCGCGTCGTTCTGCTCCCACAGCTTGCCGAACCCGCCGGCCAGCGGCCCGGCGCAGTGCGTGGGCGTGATAGCCGGCGTGCCGGTCGGCGACGGCGCGCTCGTGGGCGTTGGCGCTGCAGTCGGCGTCGCGGTCGGGCGCCGGGTCGGCCGGGGCGCCTGGGTGGCCGGCGGGGCGCTCGTCGCGGGCGCGCTGGTCGGCGACGGCGCGGCGGTGGCGCTGGGCGGCTCCAGGGTCGGCGAGGGCTCGGGCGGCGTCGCGGTCGCCGCCGGGGCCGCGGTGGTGGGCAGCAACGCGCCGGAGCCGCCGCCCCGGCCGCCCGCCAGGAGCCCGAAGGCGTACAGCGATCCGCCGCCGATCGCCAGCACCAGCAGAACGACGAGCGCCACGATCGCCGCGCCGCTGCGCTGCGCCGGCGGCGCGGGCCGATCGGGGTGGTAGACCGGCGGGGCCACCGCGCGCTCGCGGGCTGGCCGCGCGTACGGCGGCGCGGCGTCGCCCCTGCGCGTGGACTGCAGCGCGGTCGCGGCCTCGTGCCGCCCCAGCTCGGCCACGGCGACGCGCGGCACGACCGCGCGGCCGTCGCTCTCGCGGCGCAGCGCCGGCGGCGGCGTGGGCGGCTCCATGCCGGCGGCGGCGCGCAGGGCCTGCGCAAACTCGCCAGCGCTGCGGTAGCGCTGCTCCGGGTCGACCGCCAGCGCCTTGTCGATGACCGGGTCGAGCGCGCGCGGCAGCGCCGGCTCGATCGCCGAGGGGTCGGGGGCGCCGCCCTGCAGGTGGCCGATCAGCACCTCCTGGGTGCCGCCCTCGAACGGCCGCCGGCCGGTCAGCGCGCGGTAGACCAGCACCCCCAGCGCGTAGACGTCGGTGCGCCCGTCGACCTTTCGGCCGCCGCGGATCTGCTCGGGCGCCATATACTCGGGCGTGCCGATCAGCACCCCGGTCACCGTCAGGCCGGTCGCCGTCGGGTCGAGCGACTTGGCGATGCCGAAGTCGGTCAGCACCGCGTGGATGCTGACGGCCGCCGGCCCGCGCGGGTCCGCGTCGGCCAGCCCCTCGATCAGGATATTGGCGGGCTTGATATCGCGGTGGACGATCTGGCGCGCGTGGGCGTAGTCGAGCGCCGACGCGATCTGCTCGACGATCGGCACCAGCTGATCGGGCGGCAGCGCGCCGCGCCGGCGCAGCACGTCGGCGAACGAGCGGCCGCTGAGCAGCCGCATGGCGATGTAGACCAGCCCATCGGCCTCGCCGACGTCGTAGATCGGCAGGATGTTCGGGTGGTCGAGGCCGGCGGCGAGCACCGCCTCGCGCTGGAAGCGCTCGACCAGCGCCGTGTCGCCGGTGTACTGCGGGTACAGCACCTTCAGCGCCACGTCGCGGCGCAGCAGCGTATCGTGGGCGCGGTAGACCGCCGCCATCCCGCCGCGGCCGAGGACGTCGACGATCTCGTAGCGGCCGAGCCGGCGGCCGATCAGGTCTTCAAGGCGCATGGCGAGGCACCGGTCCTCTCACGCGGCGAGCGCACGAATCCTAGATGAGTGACGATCGGCAGCCGCCGAAAGTTCCAGCAGGAGCGGCCTGCGCGCAGCCTCGCAGCATAGTGTAGCACTATTTTTCCGGGGCGCTGCGCCCCCGGCCTCCCGCCAGGTGTCTTTCCGGGGCGCTGCGCCCCCGGCCAGGTGTCTTTCCGGGGCGCTGCGCCCCCGGCCCCCCGCCCGGGGGAACCCACGCCGGTTCCCCCGGCCCCCCTCCGGCAAATGACGCCTTCCCGGCTGCATTGCTGGTGGCGTATGCCTATCAACATTCCGCGCACGGCCTGTGCACATCCCACCGCGCGTGGATTCAGCCAGGTATGCGCCACCAACGCGGGAAATGAGGCGGCTTCTTTTTGGGGTCCAGGGGCGCGCAGCCCCCCGTACGAGCCGAGCGGGGGCACGGGGGGCGCGCAGCCCCCGAGAGAGAATGCTCTCAGCCAGCCATCAGCCCGCGGCTGGCCGCAGCCGCGCCAACGCATGGTAGAATGCGGGCGCCCGCTTCGTTTTCGTCCACGCCGGCGGCTTGGAAGTTGCAGCCAGCCGCCAGGGCGCCCGCCAGGCCGCGCCGTTGTGCGGCCGGTGGGCCGAACTCAGCTAGCGATTGATTGAGCAATGGCACAGACTCCTTATAACCCGAGAGACCCGCGCGGCGCGGCGCGGCGCCGGATACCCCCAGGGATGCTGCGGCCCGCGCCGCCGGCGCCCAGGGCTATGCCGCGCTTCGTGACCCGCGCGCTGCTGGCGCTCGCGCTGCTGGCCGGGCTGCTGCTCATAGGCAGCGGCGGGGCGGCCTACACAGCCTACGCCCAGCTGGCCAGCTCGCTGCAGGGCCGGCTCGACGCGATCCAGAAGCACGACAGCTTCCAGACCACCCGGCTGTACGATCGCCAGGGCAGGCTGCTGTACGAGTTCTTCGGCGCCGGCAAGCGCACCCGCGTGCCGCTCGGCCAGATCTCGCCCATGCTGATCAACGCCACGATCGCGATCGAAGACAAGACGTTCTTCAAGAACAGCGGCGTGGACTACGAGGGCATGCTGAAGGCGGTCTACCGCGCGATCAGCGCCGGCGGCGAGCAGGGCGGCGCCTCCACGATCACCCAGCAGCTGATCCGCGGCGTGGTGCTGACCGAGGAGGAGAAGGCCCCCGAGAACCGCTATAAGCGCAAGCTCACCGAGATCATCCTGGCCCAGGAGCTCTCGCAGCAGTACGACAAGCGCGACATCCTCGAGCTGTACCTCAACGAGATCTACTACGGCAACCTGGCCTACGGCATCGAGGCGGCCTCGAATGTCTACTTCGACACGCACGCGAACGGCCTCACGCTGGCCCAGGCGGCGCTGCTGGCCGGCCTGCCGCAGCAGCCCAGCGTCTACGACCCGATCAACTACCTTGAGGGCGGCGTCCTGAAGGGCATCCCGCTCGGCGACGGCTGGCTGGCGGCCGACTACCGCTTCCCGGCCGGCACGCCGCCGCCGAAGATCCGCCAGGCCGCCGTGCTGACCCAGCTGGTCGACGAGGGCTACGTGACCGAGCGCGACGCGCGCGCTGCCGCCGCCGAGGATCTCAAGTTCTCCAGCCAGATCGTCCCGCTCAACGCGCCGCACTTTGTGTTCTACGTGCGCAAGCTGCTTGAGGAGCGCGAGGACTACGGCCCGCAGTTCGCCAACCAGGGCCTCTCGATCTACACCACGCTCGACCTGGATATCCAGCGCATGGTGCAGGAGAAGGCCGCCGAGCGGATCAAGGAGCTGGCCGAGCGCAATATCCACAACGCCGCGGTGGTGGTGATGCAGCCGAACACCGGCCAGATCCTGGCGATGGTCGGCAGCATCGACTACAACAAGACCGAGCCCACCACCAGCAAGGGCGAGCGCGGCAACGTGCTCGACGGCCAGGTCAACGTGACGACGCGCGAGCGGCAGCCCGGCTCGTCGCTCAAGCCGTTCACCTACCTCTCGGCGATGGAGCAGGGGCTGACGCCCGGCACGGTGCTGTGGGACGTGCCGACCGAGTTCGCGCCGTTCGGCCCGGACTCGTACAAGCCCGAGAACTACAACGGCAAGTGGAACGGCCCGGTGCGCGTCCGCACCGCGCTGGCGAACTCGCTGAACATGCCGGCGGTCAAGGCGCTCAAGTTCGCCGGCGTGAGCCACACGATCGACCTGCTGCACCGCGCCGGCATCAAGGGGCTGCAGAACGGCGAGGGCTACTACGGCCTGGCGCTGACGCTGGGCGGCGGCGAGGTCACGCCGCTGGACCTGACGACCGCCTACAACACGCTGGCCAGCGGCGGCACCTACTACCCGCCCATGGCGATCATCAAGATCGTGGATGGCCGCGGCGTCACCCGGCAGTTCGTGCCCGAGCCGCACCCGCAGGCGATCAACCCCGACCACGTCGCGATTATTACCGACATCCTCAGCGACGATAAGGCCCGCGAGCCGATCTGGGGATTGGACAGCAAGCTCAAGCTCTCGCGGCCGGCCGCCGTCAAGACCGGCACGTCGAACGACTGGCGCGACGCCTGGACCGCCGGCTACACGCCGTACGTGACGGTCGGGGTCTGGAGCGGCAACAACAACAACGAGCCGACCGCGAAGGTCGAGAGCCTGACCGGCGGCGGCGTGATCTGGCACAACGTCATGGAGGAGCTGTTCGCGAACCCGAAGTTCCAGCGGGTGCTGGCCGAGCCCTACGGCGGCACCCCGCCGCTCGAGTTCAAGCTCCCGCCCACGCTGGTGCGCCGCCCGCTCTGCGCGCTGCCGGGGCCGTTCAACCGCTACGCCGACGACCTGTTCTCGCCCGATATGCTCAAGCGCGACGACGCGACCGCCACGGCGGAGGCGACCGCCACGGCCGCCACGATCGACACCGGCTGCGCGGTCTACCGCCAGGTGACGGTGGCGCAGATCGGCGACACGCCGCTTGCCGCGCCCGAGGGCGCGCCGCCCGACCAGCCGAGCGCCCCGAACCCGGCCAACTACTGCCGGGCGGCGCCGGGCATGGAGCTGCCGACGGGCATCCTGACGACGCTCAGCGTCTGGAATCTGCCGGCGTCCGATCCGGACGAGAAGGTCGACTACCGCTGGCAGGGCGGCAGCGCGCTCGCGGCCGCGCAGCTGCCCGAGTGCACCGACGCGATGATCGCCGCGGTCGCGCCGCCCGGCTCGATCAAGATGCCCGACCTGCACCGCTTCGGCGAGAACCAGGCCAAGGAGCTGCTGATCGGCCTCGGCGTGGCCAACCAGATCTACGTCGACTACCAGGATCGCGCGCGCATCCCGCAGGTGTTCGACCAGTACGCCCCGTACGCGGTCGTGAGCACGCTGCCGGGCGCGGGCGAGTGGATCAAGCCGAACGAGACGATCGTGCTCGGCGTCCGCGCGCCCGAGGATGGGCCGCCGCCGGGCGCCGCGCCGTAGTGCGAGCGCCGATTGCGGGGTTCGGGTGAAGATGGCCCTCACCCCCTACCCCCTCTCCCGCCGGGAGAGGGGGTTTCATGGTTCGGCAATGCGGTTGCGGCGCAGCCGCAACCGCATTGCCGAACCGTTTTCCCCTGGCAGGGGCGGGGGCAGTTGCACCAGCCCGGGGTGTCAGGAGACGCTCTCGCCCGGCTTCAGGTCGATCACCTCGACCTGGACGTTGAACTCGCGCGCGTGCTCGCGCAGCTGCTCGGGCGTGCCGCTGAGGATCGGGAAGGTGCCGAAGTGGCCGGGGATGGCGTACTTCGAGCGGATGAGCTTGAGCGCGTAGGCGGCCTGGCGCGGGTCCATCGTGAACCAGTCGCCGATCGGCAGGATCGTCAGGTCGGGCTGGTACAGGTCGCCGATGATCATCATGTCGTAGGTCACCGCCGTGTCGCCGGTGTGGTAGATCGT
The DNA here is from genome assembly GCA_016717335.1 of Candidatus Ribeiella danica. GTDB lineage: Bacteria > Chloroflexota > Chloroflexia > Chloroflexales > Roseiflexaceae > Ribeiella > Ribeiella danica. Next base: position 139,655 of record JADKFS010000012.1, on the reverse strand, counting down.
AAAGCCGTTCTCCATCCGCAGCACGTAGCCGATCGCCTCGCCCATCGGCACCAGCGTGCCGTTGTCGTTGTAGGTGCTGCTGTGCTCGGCCTTGGTCATCGTCGCGCGCACGCCGGCCACCGCGGCGGTGCCGCCCTTGTTGAAGCCGACCAGCCGCTCCTCGCCGATGCCCTTCCCCGCCAGCCAGGAGACCAGGTCGAACATGCAGACGATCTTCGCGTCGGTGAGCGTGGCGAGCGAGAGCAGGTCGTCGATATGGTCGAAGTGGCCGTGAGTGACGAAGATTGCGTCGACCCCCTCATCTCGCACGCGCTGCTTCCACTCGTCGGGGCAGGCCGGGTTGGTGTCGACCCAGGCGTCGATCAGGAGCTTCTTTCCGCCGGGCGTTACGATGTGGAAGGTGCCGTGGCCGAGCCATGTGATGGTGGTATCACGTCCGATGGTTGCCATACAGCCTCCTTGTAACGATGAAAGATGAACGCTGAACGCTGAAGAAGAACGTTCAGCGTTCAGCGTTCGGCTTAAGCGAGGTACTTCTCGAACCAGGCCAGCGCGCGCGCCCAGGCGTCGCGCGCGGCCTCGGGCCGGTAGCTGTGCGACCGGCTGTCGTTGAAGAACGCGTGCGGCGCGCCCGGGTACACGTAGATCGTATGCACGATGCCCGCGTCGGTGAGCGCGGTGTCGAGCGCGGCGTGCCGCTCGGGCGGGATGCCCTCGTCGCGCTCGCCGAAGACCGCCAGGACCGGCGCGCGGATGTGCCGCAGCTCGTCGGGCGTCATCGGCCGGCCGCCGTAGAACGACGCCACCGCGCCCACGCGCGGCGATCGGGCCGCCAGCAGCAGCGCGAGCGAGCCGCCCATGCAGAATCCGATCGCGCCGACCTGCTTGGGCGCCACGTCGTCGCGCGCGGCCAGGTAGTCCGCCGCGCCGGCCATCTCCTGGGCCGCCTCGGGCAGCTGCAGGTTCATCGAGAGGCGGCGGGCGTCGTCCGGCTCGCCGGCGACCTGGCCGTGGTACAGGTCGGGCGCCAGCGCCACGTACCCCGCCTCCGCGAAGCGCCGCACCACGTCCCGGATATGCTCGTCCAGCCCCCACCACTCCTGGATGACCACGACTGCGCGGTGTGGGCCCTGGCTCTCGGGCAGCGCCAGGTAGCCCTGCCCGCTGCCGCCGCCAGCAGGAAAGGTGATCTGCTCGGTGTGTACCGCCATTGGCTCTAGCTCTCCTTGCTCGTCGCGCTGGCGCGCGTCTACGCTCTCTGAGACTGTTTGAAATAGTGGGGCGCTGTGCTGTGCGAACTAGTATAGCACAACCTCTGCTGGATACCCCACCCCCTGCCCCCTCCCCTTTTTGGGGAGGGAATAGATTTGGCGTGGTGGTGCGGTCGCCGGGTGCCCTGTGGGCGTGGCCGCACCACCACGCCGACAAGAAGCCCGCGCTCCCGCGCGGGAGCGCGGGGCAGGGGGGGTGAGGGCCACCCCAACCTTGACGTACGCCGCAAAATGAGTATAATGTCTAAGGATACCCCCCAGGGGTATCCGGATGACACAACCAAGGGGTTATAGAAGGAGATCGTTGTCATGGCCAAGCCAATTGCAGTTACCGACGCCGAGTTTGAGCAGAAGGTGCTCAAGTCTGAGCTTCCGGTCGTCGTCGATTTTTGGGCGCCGTGGTGCGGCCCGTGTCGCGCCGTCGCGCCGATCCTCGAGGAGCTGGCCGGCGAGTACGAGGGCAAGCTCACGGTCGCCAAGGTCAACACCGACGAGGACTCGATGTACGCCAGCCAGCTGGGCATCATGGCTATCCCGACCATGATCTTCTTCAAGAACGGCAAGGAGATCAAGCGCATCCAGGGCGCGTATCCCAAGCCGAGGCTGAAAGAGGCTTTCAACGCGGCGCTGACCAGCTAGCGCAGCTCAGCGGAAAGACCTACCCGGCTCTGGGCGGAAGACGGAAGACGGCGCGATTCGTCTTCCGTCGCCGGTCCTCCGTCGCGCGAACCCGGTACGAGCTTTTCCCGACCGCCCGCGACTCAATCTAAAGGCAACGGTGATGACAGAGACAAGCCCGGCGCGCCCGATCAACGAGGAGACGCGCGAGAGCGTGATGCGAAGGCTCCGGCGGATCGAGGGCCAGGTGCGCGGCATCTCTCGGATGGTCGAGGAGAACCGCGACTGCCGCGACGTGGTCTTGCAGCTCGCCGCGATCAAGGCCTCGATCGCCAGCCTCAGCACGCTGGTCGCGGAGACCTACGCGCAGGACTGCCTGTGCGGCGGCGAGCAGGTCGGCAGCGCCAAGGTCGCCGAGCTGCTCGATCTGCTCAAGACGGCGCGCTGACCGATCGATAGATCTCGTTACCTCCCGCTCTCGTGGCAAGGGAGGTATGTTGTTGGTGGGGTGGGGCGGCCGTACGGCCACCCCACCTCGCTGTTGGAAAGGGGTCTGCGATGAGTGAGCCGGATAGCACCATCCAGGGCGGGATCTCATTCGGCCGCGCGGCGCGCGCGAGGGACCGCGCGGTCGAGGGCCTGGAGGTCGCCGACGCGGCCGGCGTCCCCGCCGACGCGCTGTGGGCCGCCATGCGCCGCGCCCCCGCGGCGGTCAGCGTCGTGACGGCGCGGGGCGACGAGGGGCTGCTCGGGATTACCGTCAGCGCGTTCAGCCTGCTGTCGCTCGACCCGCCGCTGGTGCTGGCCTGCATCCACGCGGCCAGCCCGATCTTGGACGCGGTCGCCGCCAGCGGCGCGTTCGCGCTGACGATCCTGAGCGGCCGCCAGGAGCTGCTGGCCGAGATGTTCGCCGGCCGCGCCCCGCGCCCCGACCCGGCCTTCGGCGCTATCCCGCACCGCGTCGCCGCGACCGGCGCGCCGCTGCTGGAGGGCGGCCTGGCCTGGCTCGACTGCCGGCTGCAGCAGAGCTTCCCCGGCGGCGATCACACCATCCTCGTCGGCATGGTTGTCGCCGCGGGCGTGGCCGCCGATCGGGACGACCCGCTGCTCTACTTCGCGAGCCAGTACCGCCGGCTGGCGACGTAGCCCCCTACTCTTCCCAGCGGAACGAGCGGCCGAGCAGCCAGTCGGCCAGGCGCGGCGCGAGCAGGCTGATCAGCACGGTCAGCCGGTCGGTCGGCGAGACGTAGGCGACCCGCGGCTCGCGCCGCGCCGCCCGCACGAGCGCCCTCGCGACCTGCTCAGGCGTCGCCGCGCGCGCACTCACGCGCCGACGCTCGCGCCCGCTGCCGATGCGGTGCTCCGCGAAGCCCGTGCGGGTCGTGCCGGGGCGCACCAGCGTGACCGCCACGCCGCTGCCGCGCAGCTCGACCCGCAGCGACTCGGTCAGCCGGTCGAGCGCGGCCTTGGCTGCGGCGTAGCCGCCCAGGTACGGCAGCGCGCGCAGGCCGACCACCGACGAGATGTAGATCAGCTGGCCGCGGCCCTGCCGGCGCATGTGCGGCAGCGCCGCCTGGGTCAGCGCCAGCGGGCCGAGCAGGTCGACTGCCAGCGCCCGCTGGAGGTCCTCGGCCCGCAGATCGGCCACCGGCGCCGCCAGGCCGACCCCGGCGTTGTTGATCACGATGTCGACGCCGCCGAACGCCGACGCGGCCGCTTCGACCAGCCGCTCGACCGCCGCCCGGTCGGAGACGTCGGTCGGCACGACCAGCGGCCGCCCGGCCAGCCCCGCGGCGACCGCGCGCAGGCGCGCCTCGTCGCGCGCCGCCAGCACGACGCGCGCGCCAGCCGCCGCGAACGCGCGCGCCGCCGCCGCGCCGATGCCCGACGACGCCCCGGTGATGATCACGCTCTTGCCGCTGGGATCCATCAGATCTACCTTGCTGTTGCCCTCACCCCCCGACCCCGCTCTGGGAGAGGGGGTGTCTTTCTGGCATCAGGGTGCGGCTGCAAAGCAGCCGCACCCTGATGCCGAGAAGCTTGCCCCCTCCCCCGATAGGGGCGGGGCGCAGGGGGAGGGGTATCCGATAAGAGTACCGCTTTGCAGGAATAACCTTACACTTGAGCTGTATATTATCTACGGTCAATCGTCTGCCAGGCCGAGCTGCTGCGCGAGCCAGGCCACCCGGTCGCGAGTCGCCGCTTCGCTCAGGCCGTGCCCGGCGTCGTACCACCTGATCTGCTTGGGCGCGGAGGCCGCGGCGTAGAACTCCAGCGCGCGCTCGTCGGGGACGTGCGGGTCGCTATGGCCGAACTGGAACAGCACCGGCGCGGGCGCCAGCCGCGCGACGCGGGCGATCGGGTCGAGCGGGGCCATGGTGGCGATGAACTGCTCGCGCGGCTGGCCCTCGAGCCGCGGGGAGTACAGGTACCACTCGTGAAAGCGCGGCGTGGCGGCCATCAGCGCGTAGCAGGTCGGGCGCCCGTCGACGCTGCCGGCCAGCGCGCCGTACATCGCGCCGAAGTCGTGCCCGACGTACGCCAGGCGCCCGGCGTCGACGCCCGGCTGGGCCAGCAGCAGGTCGAGCGCCTGGCGCAGCTCGACGACCTGGCGCACCGAGTTGGCGTAGTCGTCGTCCTGGGTGCGCTTGATGAAGAAGTCGCGGTCCGACCAGAGCGTCTCGATCAGCAGCGCGGCGGCGCCGCGGCGGGCCAGCTGGCGGGCCTCGGCCTGAAACTGGGTGCGGTTCGAGTCGGGCGACTCGGGCTCGTACCAGTGGACGTACAGGATCGCCGGGTGCGGCCCGGCGCCGTCCGGGCGGATGATCTCGGCCGCGCGCCGTGCGCCGAGCGGCGTGGCGTAGGTGAGCAGGCGCTCGACCACGCCCTCCCGCTCGCGCTGCCCGACCTCGCGAACGTCCAGCGGCGCGGCGCGGTCGTAGTCGAACTCGGCTGGGTTCTGCACAGCTCCCTCCTGTAGCTCCGCCGGCCCTCCAGCGCCAATACGTTTCACATAACCACGAAGGCGCGAAGACTCGCAGATAAGGCATCAATGGCCTTTGGGAATGTCATGCTGAGCCGGAGCGAAGCATCGCTTGATCGTCCTGTAGCGAGCGATCCTTCGCTCCGGCTGCGGCCTGCGCTCAGGATGACACAGACGCTGGGAATCCTTCGTACCTTCGTGTCTTCGCGGTGAAGCTCCCGAGCATCCGCAATCGAGCGATCACACGCCGCCGAGCGCGCGCAGCCTGCCGTCGACCTGGCCGGGCAGCAGCGCGAGCGCCCCCTCGTCGGCGCGCCAGAGCGTATCCGCGACGTGCAGCAGCAGCGCCAGCCGATCCAGCCGCTCGGCCTGCTCGGGCGCCAGCGCGCCGGCGGCGGTGTAGCCCTGCAGGAGCCCCTCGCGAAACATCGCCGGGTGGCGCGGCAGCGTGCCGTGCGCCAGGTCGAACATCGGGTCGCCGCCGACCAGCTCGCCCGGCCGCGTGAGCGCCTCCAGCTGCGTCGTGTCGCCGATCGTCACCAGCGCGCGCGCCGGGCTGACCGCGCCGTGGATGACGGCGGGGCGGTCGTAGGGCAGCGACGGGTGGTCGAGCGTGGCGGCGCGCAGCGCGGCCGCAGCCTCGGCGCCGAGCTGCTCGGCGGCCCGCGCGAAGGTCTCGCGCCGCTCGAGCCAGCCCTGCAGCGCGCCGATCCAGGAGCGCGCCGGCCAGCGCCCGGTGGTGGTCGGGCGGCCGAACGCGGGCGCGGCGGCCTGGTGCGCCCGCCGCAGCGTGCGGCCAAGCTGCCGCGCGGCGACGCGCATGCGCGGGTCGTCCTCCAGCCGGTCGAGCGGCGAGCCGCCGACGTAGCTCTCGATCGCGTAGGTAAACGGGACCGCCGCGCAGCTGAGATCGTGGGCGATCAGCCGCGGGATCGGCAGGTTCGACGCGGCCAGCCCGCGCAGCCAGAACACCTCGGCGGCCAGGTCGCCCTCGGGCGCGATCGCCAGCACGATATGGCTGCTGGGCGTGCTGACGCGCAGCTCGACCCGCCGATCGTCCTCCCAGAGCAGCGCCGCGGCGGTCGGCCGCAGGTTCAGCGGCCGGACGATCAGCTCGGCGTACTCGCCCAGCCGGCCGAGCACGCGGCGGCGCGCGTCCGAGTAGGCCGGGTCGTCCGGCGAGATATCGAGGCGGCTCAGGCTGCTCCACATGCCCGAGAGGATAGCATGGGCGCGAAATCCGCGCAAGTGTGTTGGGGGCTGCGCGCCCCCGTGCCCCCCCGCTGGGGCTGCGCGCCCCCGTGCCCGCGTCGGTCACACCCGACACCGCATTTGGGGGGCTGCGCGCCCCCCATACCCCCGCGGGCGGGGGTGGGCCGCCACCCCCCGGCCGGGGGCTTGCGCCCCTGGACCCCAAAATAATCCTGTCTCTCTTGCGATGCTTGGTGTCATGCCCGGCTGAATCCACACGTGTAGAGAGACAACTCGTCCGATTGGAATGGTACCAGGCATGTGCTACTGGCAATTAAATTGAGGTTGCATTCTTTGCCGGAGGGGGGCCGGGGGCGTAAGCCCCGGAGAAAAGACGACAAGACGACAAGATGACAAGACGACAAGGGGGGGTCCGGGGGCGCAGCCCCCGCGAACAGTATGATACAATACGCCGGCCCGGCGCCGCAGAGCGCCGTCGCGCGGATGGTTAAAAGGAACTGTGGGCACCGATGACCCTTCTTCAGGCGCTCTTTCTCTTCGCGGCGGCGCTGCTGGGCGGGGCGCTGAACGCGGTGGCCGGCGGCGGCAGCTTCTTCTCATTTCCGGCGCTGCTGTTCGCCGGCGTCGCGCCGGTGAGCGCGAACGCGACCAGCACGATCGCGCTGTGGCCCGGCAGCCTGGCGAGCCTGCTGGCCTACCGGCGCGAGCTGGCGCGGCGCGGGATCGGCGGGCTGCTGTGGCTGAGCCTGATCAGCCTGGTCGGCGGCACGCTCGGCTCGCTGCTGCTGCTGCGCACCAGAGACGCCACCTTCGCGCGGCTGGTGCCGTTCCTGCTGCTGCTGGCCACGCTGATCTTCGCCTTCAGCGGGCCGGCGCTGCGCTGGCTGCGCGCGCGCGGCACCAGCCACGGCCCCCCGTCGGCGGCGCGGCGCCTGGCCGTGGCGCTGAGCCAGCTGCTGATCGCCGTCTACGGCGGGTTCTTCGGCGGCGGCATCGGCATCCTCATGCTGGCGGCGCTGGCGGTCTCGGGCATGGAAGACATCCACGAGATGAACGCGCTCAAGACGCTGCTGGCCGCGATCATCAACGGCATCTCGGTGCTGATCTTCATCGCCGCCGGCGTGGCGCGCTGGCCCGAGGCGGCCGTGATGATCGCGGGCGCGATCGCGGGCGGCTACGGCGGCGCCGCGCTCGGGCGGCGGGTCGAGCCGCTGCTGATCCGTCGCTTCGTGATCGTGGTGGGCGCTGCGCTGACAATCTATTTTTTTGTGAGGGGCTGACGGCGGCGGGGCTGCGCGCCCCTGGACCCCAAAATAATCCTGTCTCTCTTGCGATGCTTGGTGTCATGCCCGGCTGAATCCACACACGGCGGGTTGCAACCCCGCCCCATAGGAATATTGCTGGGCATCTGCCACAAACTGTGCAGCTGAGATGGCATCACTTGCCGGAGGGGGGCCGGGGGAACCGGCGCGGGTTCCCCCGGGCGGGGGGCCGGGGGCGCAGCGCCCCGGAAGAAAAGGCTCGGCCGGGACGGGCGCATCAGGCGGGGGGCGGGGGCGCAGCGCCCCGGAAGAATCAGCGCGCCTTGCGCGACTGCAGAAAGGCGATCAGATCGTTCACCTCGGCGGGGGTGAGCGCCCCGGCGTAGGCCGGCATGTTGGGCCTGCCGTTCAGAATCGTGATCGCCAGCTGCTCGGGCGGCAGCCGGTCGCCCGCGTCGGTCAGGCTGGGGCCGCGCGCGCCGCCCTGCCCCGCCACGGCGTGGCAGTACAGGCAGCCCTTGCTGTTGAACAGCACCGCGCCGCGCTGCACCTGCGCGTCGGCCGACCCGACGATCTGCGGGGAGAGCGCCTGCGCGCCGAAGTTCGGCGACCAGGGCGCCCGCTCGCCGGCCAGCCAGAGCGTGCCGATGGTGATGCCGATCAGCAGCACGATCGCGACCGACCAGGGCCGCCGCCGCGGGCTGCGCTCGCCGCGCCCGAACGCCAGCGGCAGCAGGATCAGCGCGGCCCCGATCAGCAGCGGCGCGATCAGGATCACGTAGTCCTCGATGCCGGCTGGCAGCAGCGCCAGCGCCGCGAAGAACCACAGGAAGTACCAGTCCGGCCGCGGGTAGGTCTCGATCGCGCTCGGGTCGGGCGGGCGGCCCAGCTCGGGCGGGCCCCACAGCCAGGCCAGCAGCATGATCACGATCACCATGCCGACGCCGAACAGCACGTCGCGCCAGGCCGCGTCGGGCCAGAACGGCACGCCCTCGCGCTTGAGGTAGCCGTGGTACCAGGCCCGGTAGGTCTTCGGGTCGACCGGCCGGCCGGCCTTGGGCGGCTCGGAGATGCCGTGGTGCAGCACCATCGTCAGGTGGATGCCGACCACCAGGAAGATCGCCGCCGGGATGAAGAAGACGTGGAACGCGAAGAAGCGGCTCAGCGTCGCGCCGCCGATCGTGTTGCCGGCGATGATGAAGCGCGCGACCTCGCCGCCGATCACCGGCACGCGCGAGGCCTGCGACGCGGCCACGAAGATCGACCAGATCGCGTTGTCGTCCCAGCGCAGCAGCTGCCCGGTGAACGCCAGCGCGGTGGTGACCAGCAGCAGCACCACGCCGGTCAGCCAGTTCAGCTCGCGCGGGAACTTGTACGCGCCGATCAGGAACACCTGGATCATGTGCAGCCCGACCATCAGCATCATGGCCGAGGCGCCGTAGAAGTGCATGCCGCGCAGCAGGTAGCCCAGCGGCGCCTCGTGGGTGATGAACTGCAGGCTGTCGTAGGCGTCGCCGGTCGAGGTGACGTAGGCGGTCGCCAGCGCGATGCCGGTGACGACCTGCACCAGGAAGGCGAACAGCGTGGCGCTGCCAAACACGTACGACCAGCGCGCCCCGCGCGGCACCGGGTGATCCGCGATCGGCTTGACGAGCGTCGAGAAGCCGCTGCGATCGTCAAACCACTGCCATGCTCGTCGTAGCACGCTCATGTTGACTCCTTGGGGCTTGGGACTTGGGGCTTGGGACTTGGGATTTGGGGCTTGGGGCTTGGGGCTTGGGGCTGGAATGCCCTTGATGCCACCTGTCGCCTGTCGCCTGTCCCCTTACCGGCTCACCGCGCGATCGGGATCGGCCCGGCCAGGATCTCGACCTGCCCCTCGCGCACGCGCACCTCGTAGCGGGTCAGCTGGCGCGGCGGCGGCCCCGCGGCGACCTGGCCGTCCTGGTAGAACACGCCGCCGTGGCACGGGCACATGAACAGCTCCGCGTCGGGCAGCCAGCGCACCGGGCAGCCCAGGTGGGTGCAGTTGACCGCGAACGCGACGAAGCGGTCCTCGGCCTCGCGCCGCAGCCACGCGGCGGTGTTGGCCGTCACGCCGGCCCACGGCAGCGGCGACGGGTCGACGAAGCTGACCAGCCGGGTCTCGCCGACGTTGAACTGCGCGACCGGGCCGATCGGGCGCCAGAACTCGGGCGAGCGGCGCAGCAGCGGCGCCAGCAGGAAGCCTACCACCGGCACGCCCACCAGCGCGGCGCCGAGGCCGCCCGCGGCGATGGTCAGCTTGGCGAGAAAGCTCCGGCGGCTCAGCTCCGACGGGGTGCCGGCCGCGCCCGCCGGCTCGGCTCGCGTGGTCTCAGTGGCCATGCCGCAGCTCTCCTATCCAGCCGGCCAGCGCCGCCACGATCACGGCGCCGCCGATGCTCGCGATGATCCAGGTGGTCGCGATGCCCCACGCCAGCAGCGTCAGGCCGAACGCCAGCGCGGCCGGCCAGTAGGTGGGGCGCGGCAGCGGCTCGCGCTCGACCAGCTGCCAGCCGGGGCGCGGCTGCGTAGGGCGCGCCGCGTGGGTTTCGTCGGGCGCCAGCTCGTCCGCCAGCGCGACGTCGGCCTCGCCGCCCTGCCCCTCGTCGAGCGATTCGCTCGCCTCATCGCCGCGCGCAGCTCGCGGGCGGGCCAGCGCGCGCAGCGCCGCCGCCGCGCCGACCAGCCCGCCGACCACCACGCCGCCGATCACGTCTTTGAGCGCCGATTTCGGCGAGAAGTCTTTTTGCGACATCCGGCTGCCTCCTGCGGCCATGTTCTATAGCTGCGAGCAAAAGCATTGAGCTAATACGCACGAACGAGATGCCGTAGTGATGCGATCCGTCTAGCTGCCGACTGCCGGGCTGAACGTTGAACGTTTGAACGCTGGAGTTGCCGACTGCCGATTGTCACCTGCCTGGCTGACTTACTGCCGACTGGCGCCTGCCGACTGCCGGCTGAACGTTGAACGTTTGAACGTTTGAACGCTGGAATTGCCGGCTGCCGACTGGCGTGTCTTCGTGGTGAAGGCCCGACGCAGCGTGCTAGAGCGAGCGCGGCTCGGGGCGGGCGATCTCCAGCCGCTCGTCCTCTTCCGCGCCGTACCAGCGCGCCAGCACGCCGAGCATGGCGCCCAGGTAGAGCAGCCCGCCGGCGATCCACATCAGCAGCCCGCCCAGCTGCTGGTCGACCGCCGGCGTGAGGCCCCAGCCGTCGCGCAGCAGCGGCAGGATGCCGAGCCGGTCTGTCGGGCGCAGGTAGGCCGGGTACATGCCCGGCGGCGTGGCGGCCAGCAGGATGCCCAGCGCGCTGCTGCTGGCGGCCGCGGCGAACAGGTACAGCAGCGCGGGCAGCGTGCCCAGCCGCGCCCAGCCGCCCGGCGCGAGCACCGGCCACCAGAAGATCGTCGCCGTCGCCAGGAAGCACAGGTGCTCGGCGATGTGGGCCGGCTCGCTCGCCAGCGCGGCGTTGTACAGCGACGGCAGGTGCCAGGCCCACACCGCGCCGCTGCCCAGCAGCCAGGCCGCCAGCGGCTGGCCCAGCGCCCGCTCGGCCGCCGCGAGCACGGCGCGGCGCAGCAGCCGCTCGATCAGCGCGGGCGGCAGCCCCAGCAGCAGCAGCGGCGGCACGATCTGCAGCAGCAGCAGGTGCTGGAGCATGTGCGCGCTGAACAGGTAGCCGTCGCCCAGCGCGTGCAGCGGCGACAGCAGCGCCAGCAGCAGCGCCGCGACCCCGGCCGCGAACGCGGCCATGCGCCAGCCCATTGGTCCACCGCCGACCCGGCGCAGCCCCGCCAGGTAGGCCAGCAGCAGCGCCAGGCAGCCCAGCAGCACCGACGGGTGCCCGTGCCAGGTCGATCGCAGCAGCTGCCAGGTCGTCATAGGTGCGGCCACACGTACACGAGCGAGAAGATCACGATCCACACCGCGTCCACGAAGTGCCAGTACCAGCCGACCGCCGCGAGCCCCGGCGCGCGCGGGCCCTTGAAGTCGCCGGCCAGCGCCAGGCCGAGCACGATCAGCAGCGCGACCAGGCCGGAGAGCACGTGCAGGCCGTGCACGCCGGTCAGCGTGAAGAAGGTCGAGCCGAACAGGTTGCGGCTGACGGTGATGTTCTGCTCGATCAGGTGCAGGTACTCGCGGCCCTGGCCGAACAGGAACGCCCCGCCGAGCAGCACCGTCGCCAGCAGCCACAGCAGCGTGCGCCCGCGCCGCTGCCGCTCGACGCTCTTCTCCGCGCGCCACAGCGTCAGGCTGCTCGCCAGCAGCAGGGCGGTGTAGATCCCCGCCGTCGTCACATCCAGGCTGCTCGCCGCGTCCGGCCCGCCGTCGCCCCCCGCGCGGTAGTAGATATACGCGACGATCAGCACGGCGAAGAAGAACACCTCCGAGCCGATGAAGCACAGCACGCCCAGTTTGTTTTTATCAGGCATCTGCCTTCCTCGCTGAGACAAGGAGACAAGGAGACAAGGAGACAAGGAGACAAGGAGACAAGGAGACAAGGAGACAAGGAGACAAGGAGACAAGGAGACAAGGAGACAAGGAGACAAGGAGACAAGGAGACAAGGAGACAAGGAGACATCAAAGTCATCCCCAGTCCCAAGTCCCTAAATCCCTAGCCCCTAGCCCCAAATCCCTAGCCCCTAGCCCCTAGCCCCTAGCCCCTAGCCCCTAGCCCCTAGCCCCTAGCCCCTAGCCCCTAGCCCCTAGCCCCTAGCCCCTAGCCCCTAGCCCCTAGCCCCTAGCTCACGCTTTATCCGGCGCCTCCGGGTGGGCGAGATCCCACAGCGGGCGGCGGCCGCGGATGGGCGGGAGCTGGTCGAAATTGTGCGGCGGCGGCGGCGAGCTGGTGGCCCACTCGAGCGTCCAGGCGTCCCATGGGTTGTCGCCGGCGGGCGCGCCGCGGCGCAGGCTGGATATGATGTTCCACACCAGCACGAGCAGCGACGCGGTCGTGAACAGCATGCCGCCGGAGGAGATCAGGTTCATCAGCCCCCAGCCCGGCACGTCGGGGTAGGTCCACACCCGCCGCGGCATGCCGGCCAGGCCGAGGATGTGCTGGATGAAGAAGGTCATGTTGAAGCCGATGAAGTTCAGCCAGAAGTGCCAGCGGCCGAGCCGCTCGTCGAGCATGCGCCCGCTCATCTTCGGGAACCAGTAGTAGAACCCGGACAGGATCGCGAAGAATGTGCCGCCGAACAGCACGTAGTGGAAGTGCGCCACCACGTAGTACGTGTCGGTGGTCTGCCAGTCGATCGGCACGACCGCGAAGGTGACGCCGCTGAGCCCGCCGATCGTAAACATCACCAGGAAGGCCATGGCGAACAGCATCGAGGTGGTGAAGCGCAGCGCGCCGCCCCACATCGTCGCGATCCAGTTGAAGATCTTGATGCCGGTCGGGATGGCGATCAGCATGCTCGACGCGCCGAACAGCACGTCCCAGGTGAAGCCGAGCCCGGCCGCGAACATGTGGTGCGCCCAGACGCCGAAGCTGAGGAAGGCGATCGCCACGGTCGAGCCGGCCACGAAGCTGTAGCCGAAGATCGGCTTGCGCGAGAACACCGGGATGACCTCGGAGATCATGCCGAACGCGGGCAGCGCCATGATGTAGACCTCGGGGTGGCCGAAGGCCCAGAAGAAGTGCTGGTACAGGATCGGCGAGCCCGCGCCGTGGAAGAACTGCGCGCCGAGCAGCCGGTCGGCCAGGTACATCAGCAGCGTGGCGTTGAGGATCGGCAGCGCGAAGATGATCAGGAACGAGTTGACGAAGTTCATCCACACGAACAGCGGCAGCCGGCGCAGCGTCAGGCCGGGCGCGCGCATGGCCAGCACGGTCACGATGAAGTTGATCGCCGCCGCGACCGTGCCGATCCCGGTGGTCAGCAGGCCGAGCGCCCAGTAGTTCTGGCCGGGCGAGGAGGTGTAGCTCAGCTCGCTCAGCGGCGTGTAGCTGAACCAGCCCGAGTTCGGCGCGCCGCCGGCCAGGAAGCTGTAGTACAGCAGCAGCCCGCCGAAGATCAGCAGCCATAGCCCCAGCGCGTTCAGCCGCGGGAAGGCCATGTCCTGCGCGCCGATCATGAGCGGCACGAAGTAGTTCGCGAAGCCGATCAGCATCGGCATGACCACCAGGAAGATCATGGTGGTGCCGTGCATCGTGAAGATCTGGTTGTAGGCCTGCGGCGAGAGGAAGCTGTTCTCGGGCCGCGACAGCTGGATGCGCATCAGCAGCGCCTCGACGCCGCCGACCAGGAAGAACACGAACGTCGCGACCAGGTACATGATCCCGATCTGCTTGTGGTCGACCGAGGCGACCCAGCCGAGCATGCGATTGGCCGAGCGCGCGCGCGGCACGGGCGCGGCCGACTCGGGCGCCAGCGTGATCTCACTCAACGCAGTGCCTCCAGGTAGGCCGCGAGCGCGCGCAGGTCGGCCTCCGGCAGCGTGAAGCCGGGCATCTGCACGCCGGGCTTGAGCTCGTGCGGGTCGGCGATCCAGCGCGCCATCTGCTCGGGCGTATTCTCCACCCGGCCGGCGCCCAGGGTCTGCCGGCCGCCGATGTGGGTCAGGTCGGGGCCGACCCGCGCGCTCGCGCCGGTGCCGGCGATCGCGTGGCAGCTCACGCAGGTCTGCTGCTGGAAGATCTGCGCGCCGCGCGCGGCGTCGCCGCCGGAGGGCGCGGCCGCGGGCTGCTGCTGCTGGCGCAGCCAGGCGTCGAACTCGGCCGGCGGCTGGGCGATCACGCGCAGCAGCATCCAGGCGTGCTCGGTGCCGCAGTACTCCGAGCAGGCGCCCAGGTAGGCGCCGGGCGCGTCGGCCTGGAGCGTGAGGTAGCGCGTCACCCCCGGCGTCATGTCGCGCTTCGGGCCGAGCTGCGGCACCCAGAAGTCGTGGATCACGTCGTCGGACTCGAGCCGCACCAGCAGCGGCCGGCCGGCCGGGATGTGGATCTCGTTGGCGGTGACCACGCCGGACTGCGGGTACTCGACGCGCCACCACCACTGCAGCCCGGTGACGACCAGGTCGGGCTGGCGGTCGCCGACCGGCGGGTCGGCCGCGCGCATCGTGGGGATCATGAAGGCCGAGACGCCCAGCAGGATCAGCGCCGGCGCGACCGTCCAGGCGATCTCGAGCCGGTGCTCGCCGAAGACCTGGGGCGGCTCGCCGGCGCCCGGGCGCGCGCGGTAGCGGATCGCGATGTAGATCACCAGCCCGGTGACGAGCACGAAGATCACGCCCGCGATGGCGAGGTTCCACACGAACAGGTCGGTAATCGCCTGGGCCTGCGGCGATCTGGGGCTGAACGGGGAGGTCTCGCCCATGTAGGCACCTCTCGCATTGGCCTGAGCATCGCCACGGGTGGGGTCGAGCGACATGGCATGGCTGGTGTCCCGTTCGCGGCGCAAAAAGCTTAGCAAGAACGATGCCACTGGGGCGGCGCGTTTGCGCGGCCTAAGGATCACGTTCTGGCATCAGGGTGCGTTCGCGCAGCGAACGCACCCTGGTGCCAGAAAGATAAACCCCCTCTCCCAGCTGGGAGAGGGGGGCAGGGGGGGTGAGGGCCAAAGATTCCGATCTAGCCGAGCAGGCGCTGCGCCTCGGCGATCTGCTCGGGCGTATTGACATTCAGGAACGAGCGGCCGGCCGGGTCGTAGCGGCGGATCTCGTCCGGCTCGACGTAGGCGACGCGCACCTGCGAGAAGAACGCCGCGATCTGGCGCCGGCCGCTCTCGAGCGTGGCGCGCATCGGCGCGAGGCAGGCCTTGGCGTAGATCGCGTGCAGCGGCTCGACGTCCAGCGCGTTGCGCGTCGTGCCCGCGGCCGGCGAGCGCGGCACCAGCGCGTCGTAGTCGCGCGGGCGCGCCAGCATCGCCGCCAGCAGGCCGTGGCTGAGAAACGGCATGTCGCAGGCCACCACCAGCGCGTAGTCGCGCGAGGCCGCCAGCAGGCCGGAGTAGATCCCGCCCAGCGCGCCGCCGTCGGGGTAGACGTCGGGCGTCAGCCGCGCCGGCAGGCCGGCCCACTCCTGCGGGTCGTTCAGCACCACCACCACCTCGTCGCACAGCCGCGCCACCAGCCCGACGGTGTGCTCGAGCAGCGTCGGATCGCCCGGCCCGCCCAGCCGCAGCCGCCGCTTGTCCTGGCCCATGCGCCGGCTCTGGCCGCCGGCCAGGATCACGGCGCTCGCCGATTGATCAGGTGTCATGCCAATTCCTCTTCCCACCAGTCGCTTGTGGTGACTTGTCGAGGCACTCTAGGCCCTCACCCCCTGCCCCCTCTCCCACCGCCGCGGGAGAGGGGGCAGGGGGTGAGGGGGACTTCATTAGTACACCATCTGGCCGCTGACGAAGTCGGCGGTGCGCCGGTCGCGCGGCGCGTCGAAGACCTGCGCGACGTCGCCGAGCTCGACCAGGCGGCCCTCCAGCAGCAGCGCCGCGCGCTCGGCCAGGCGGCGCGCCTGGAACACGTTGTGCGTGACGGTCACGATCGTTGTGCCGCGCTCCTGGTGCAGCTCGCGCACGATCGCCTCGATCATGCCGACGTTCTGCGGGTCGAGGTTGGCGGTCGGCTCGTCCAGCAGCAGCACGCGCGGCTCCAGCGCGATCGCGCGCGCCAGCGCCACCCGCTGCGCCTCGCCGCCCGAGAGCGTCCGCGCGCGCGCGCCGGCCAGGTGCGCCAGCCCGACCCGCTCCAGCACGGCGTCGACCAGCGCGTCGGAGCGGCGCCCGCGCAGCCTCAGGCCGTAGGCCACGTTGGCCCACACGCTGGTGTCGAGCAGGACCGGCCGCTGGAACACGGTCGTCACCTCGCGGCGCGCGGCCAGCGGCGCCGATGGGCCGGACCGCCGCGCGCCCGCGTAGGCGATCGCGCCCGCGTCGGGCAGCTCCAGGAAGTTGAGCAGCCGCAGCAGCGTCGACTTTCCCGCTCCGCTCGGCCCCATGATCGCCAGGCTCTCGCCCTCGCGAATCGCCAGCTCGGGCAGCTCCAGCACCGTGCGCGCGCCGTACCGCTTGACAACCTGTGATAGCTCGAAGATTGGGGCGTGTGGCATGTGGCTGGCTCGTGCGCGAATTCGACTTTGGGCTTAAAATACAGTGACTCCGCGGCCATTATACTCAATAGTCTGCCTTAGAGCCAACGAGCTAAGCATACCGAGGACATCATGCCCGAGCTCTTTCACGTCCTGACGGTCGAGCAGGCCAGCCGGCGGCTGCTGGCGCACGTCGCGCCGAGCGGCCAGGCCGAGCGTGTGCCGACGATCGACGCGCTCGACCGCGTGCTCGCCGAGGACCTGCGCTCGCCGGTCGACCTGCCGGCCTTCGCGCGCTCGACGATGGACGGCTTCGCGGTGCGCGCGGCCGACACCTACGGCGCCAGCGAGGGGCTGCCGGCCTACCTCACGATCTGCGGCGAGGTGCCGATGGGCCGCGCCGCCGACCTGGCGGTGGGCAGCGGCGAGGCGGCGCGGGTGCACACCGGCGGGATGCTGCCGCGCGGCTGCGACGCGGTGGTGATGGTCGAGAACACCCAGCAGCTCGACGAGCGCATGCTCGAGGTCGTCCGGGCGGCCGCGGTGGGCGAGAATGTGATCCCGGTCGGCGAGGATGTCCGCCTTGGCGATTTGCTGTTCGCGCGCGGGCACCGCCTGCGCCCGCAGGACCTGGGCGGCCTGGCCGGCGTCGGGATCGTCAGCGCGCCGGTGGTGGCCCGGCCGCGGGTGGCCATCCTGGCGACCGGCGACGAGGTCGTGCCGGCGGGGCAGCCGGTCGCGCTAGGCCAGGTGCGCGACATCAACAGCTACACGATCGCCGCGCTGACCCGCCGCGCCGGCGGCGAGCCGCTGCTCTGCGGCATCGCGCCCGATAGCGCCCCGCTGCTGCGGCAGATGGCCGCCGCCGCGCTGGCCCAGGCCGACGTGCTGATCATCTCGGCCGGCAGCTCGGTCAGCACGCGCGACATGACCGCGCAGGTGATCGGCGAGCTGGGCCAGCCGGGCGTGCTGGTCCACGGCGTCGCCATGCACCCCGGCAAGCCGACCATCCTGGCGGTCGCGGGCGGCAAGCCGGTGTTTGGCCTGCCCGGCAACCCGGTCTCGACCATGATCGCGTTCGACCTGTTCGTGACGCCCACGCTGCTGCGCCTGCAGGGCTGCGACGAGGCCCCGTCCAGCCGCACGACCCAGGCGCGGCTGGCGCGCAACGTCGCCTCGCACCCCGGCAGCGCGGACTTCGTGCCGGTGCGGATCGAGCCGCGCGGCGGCGAGCTGTGGGCCGAGCCGGTGTTCGGCAAGTCGAACCTGATCTACACCATGGCCCACGCCGACGGAATCCTGCGCGTGCCGCTCGACCTGGCCGGCCTGTACGCCGGCGATATGGTGACGGTGCGGCTGTTCTGAAGAGTAGTCAGTAGTCAGGAATCAGTAGCCAGTATCAATGAACCTCATCGCAAGGACGATGGTGCTGGCTACTGGCTACCGACTACCGCGGAAGGTGTGCTATGCCCCGACGCTACTACCTGGAAGATCTGGCGCTCGACGAGGCCCACGCGCGGTTCGCGGCCGCGCTGCAGCGCGCCGGCTGGGCCGCGCAGCTGCCGGCCGAGCGGGCGCCGCTGGCCGAGGCGCTCGGGCGGATCACCGCCGAGCCGATCTGGGCCAACCTCTCGTCGCCGCACTACCACGCCGCCGCGATGGACGGTGTGGCGGTGCGCGCGGCCGAGACCTACGGCGCGACCGAGGGCGCGCCGCGCCGGCTGGCGGTCGGCCGGCAGGCGATCTGGGTCGACACCGGCGACCCGCTGCCGCCCGACACCGACGCGGTGATCATGGCCGAGCAGGTGCAGACCGTCGACGAGCAGACGATCGAGATCCTGGCGGCGGTGGCGCCCTGGCAGCACGTGCGCCCGCTCGGCGAGGACATCGTCGCGACCGAGCTGGTGCTGCCCGAGAATCACCGCCTGCGGCCGGTCGACCTGGGCGCGCTCGCGGCGGCCGGCCACGCCGACGTGCCGGTGCGCCGCCGGCCGCGCGTGGCGATCATCCCGACCGGCACGGAGCTTGTATCTCTTGCGGGGCTAGGGGCTAGGGACTTGGGGCGAGGGGATTCGGCGACTTCCCTAAACCCTAGACCCCAGCCCCACGCCCCCAGCCCCACGCCTCAGGTCCCAAGCCCCAGGCCCCAAGCCCCCAACCCCAAGCCGGGCGAGATCATCGAGTTCAACTCGCTGATGCTGGGCGGCCAGGTGGCCGAGTGGGGCGGGCTGGCCGACCGGCTGCCGCCCATCCCGGATCGCCGCGAGCTGCTGCGCGACGCGGTCGAGCGGGCGCTGGCCGAGCATGATATCGTGGTCGTGAACGCCGGCTCGTCGGCCGGATCGGAGGACTACACCGCGGCGGTGCTGGCCGAGCTGGGCGAGGTCGCCGTGCACGGCGTGGCCATCCGGCCGGGCCACCCGGTGATCCTGGCGGCTGCGGCGGGCAAGCCGGTGCTGGGGCTGCCGGGCTACCCGGTGTCGGCCGCGCTCACCGCCGAGCTGTTTTTGCGCCCGCTGGTCTACCGGCTGCAGGGCCAGCAGCCGCCGCGCCGGCCCACCGCCGAGGCCACGATCAGCCGCAAGGTGCTCTCGCCGCTCGGCGAGGACGAGTTCCTGCGTGTCACGCTCGGCCAGGTCGACCAGCGGCTGATCGCCACGCCGCTCACGCGCGGCGCCGGCGTGATCATGTCGCTGGTGCGCGCCGACGGGATGGTGCGGCTGCCGCGCTTCTCCGAGGGCGTCCACGCCGGGGAGCAGGTGGCGGTCGAGCTGCTGCGCGATCCCGAGGAGATCGCGCGCACGATCGTCGCGATCGGCAGCCACGACCTGGCGCTCGACCTGCTGGCGAGCCACCTGCGCCACTTCGCGCCGGACGCGCGCCTGAGCTCGGCCAACGTCGGCAGCCTGGGCGGCCTGCTCGCGCTCAAGCGCGGCGACGCGCACCTGGCCGGCTCGCACCTGCTCGACGAGGCGACCGGCGAGTACAACCGCGCCTTTGTCGAGCGGCTGCTGCCAGGCCAGGATGTGCTGCTGATCAACCTGGCCTACCGCGACCAGGGCTTCATCCTGCCGCCCGGCAACCCGGCCGGCATCCGCGACCTGGCCGACCTGGCCGGGTCGGGGCTGCGCTTCGTCAACCGCCAGAAAGGCTCGGGCACGCGCGTGCTGCTGGACTACTCCCTCAAGCAGCGCGGCATCGCCGCCGAGCGGATCGCCGGCTACGAGCGCGAGGAGTTCACCCACATGGGCGTGGCCGCCGCGGTGCTGAGCGGCACCGCCGACGTCGGGCTGGGCATCCTGGCGGCCGCGCGCGCGCTCGGGCTCGCGTTCGTCCCGCTGTTCAAAGAGCGCTACGACCTGGCGGCGCCGCGCCGGCACTGGGAGAGCCCGCTGCTCGACCCGCTGCGGCGCGCCCTACAGAGCGCCGCCTACCGCCAGGCCGTCGCCGCGCTCGGCGGCTACGACGTCGCCCAGATGGGTGAGATCATGATCTGATCACCCCTCCCCCTGCCCCCTCCCCTGCCAGGGGAGGGGGAAATGCTTGGCATCTGCGTGCGGTCGCTGTGCGACCGCACGCAGACCGCCAAATACCCTCTCCCGCGCCACGGGAGAGGGGGCAGGGGGTGAGGGTTGTGCGCCAGGAGGCGATCGGCTGCGCTCGCGCGGAACGAGTCAGGCGGCGCCGCCGATGTCGCGCCGCGCCAGCGCGCGATAGGCGTACCAGAAGAACAGCGCGCTGTACGCGCCGATCACCAGCGTCGCGTGGAGCGGCGAGGGCAGCGCCGACAGGTCCAGCGTGCGCGTGAGCACGGCCGGGTCGAGCCCGAAGCGCTGGCTGTTGATCACGACCAGCGTGTTGACGTTCGGCTGGACGACCAGGCTGACCAGGAAGCTCAGCGGGCCGCCCAGCTGCGCCAGGAACGAGAG
Organism: Candidatus Ribeiella danica; assembly: GCA_016717335.1. Taxonomy (GTDB): domain Bacteria; phylum Chloroflexota; class Chloroflexia; order Chloroflexales; family Roseiflexaceae; genus Ribeiella; species Ribeiella danica. The sequence continues at coordinate 119,329 of JADKFS010000012.1, read as the reverse complement.
CGCGCCCAGCCCGACGTCGAGCATCAGGAACAAGAAGCCGGCCGCCGCGCCCGCCAGCACCGATCGGCCCACAATGCTGCAGGCGACCGTCAGCAGAAGGTACGGCAGGATCACGTACAGCGCGCGCAGCAGGCCCGGCCCCAGCTCCAGCAGGTCGGCCGGCGCGACGGCCCCGCGCGCCCCCAGCAGCCGGCCGAAGATCAGCGCCAGCAGCGCGCCCACCGCGAGCGCGATCACAATGCCCGCCGCCAGCACGAGCAGCAGCGCCGCCAGCTTGGCCACCAGGTAGCGCCCGCGATCCGGCTGCCGCGCCAGCTGGGTGCGCAGCGTGCCCCAGCTGTACTCGCTGCCCATCGCGCCGGCCGCCAGCACGATCGCGCACAGCCCGCCGACGCTGTTGACGTGGCCGAACACGGCGCCGAAGATGCCGGGGAAGATCAGCTGCCGGCGAAACTGCTCGATCTGCGCCTCGCTCAGCAGCGCCATGCGGATCTCGCCGCCGCTGAACGCCCCGTCTTGCAGCGCGACCGCCAGGAACTCGATCGACCGCAGCAGGACCAGCAGGCCGACGAACACGACCAGCAGCGCCCAGGCCATCGGCCGGCGCGAGAGCTTGAACCATTCGGCGCGGATCAGGTTGATCATTGTCTTGGGACTTGGGACTTGGGACTTGGGACTTGGAGCCGCACACGCCCCAAGCCCCAAGCCCCTAACCCCTAGCTGCGAGTAACCTCCAGAAAGAACTCCTCCAGGTGCTGCTCGCTGCCGCGGATCTCGGCGACCGGGATGCCCTGTCCGGCCAGCAGCATGGTGATCTCGCCCGCGCGCTCGGCCGGCGCGTCGACGTGGAGCGTATCGCCGTGGCGCTCGACGCCGCCGACCCAGTCGCGGCCGCGCAGCAGCTCGGCCGCGGCGGCCGGGTCGCCGGCGACGCGCACCAGCAGGCCGCGGCCGCGGCGCAGCAGCTCGGCCACCGTGCCGCGCGCCACCACGCGCCCGGCCTTGAGGATCGCCACCTCGTCGCACAGCTGCTCGACCTCGTGGAGCAGGTGGCTGGAGAGAAAGATCGTGCGGCCGCTGGCGGCCAGGGTGCGGATCAGCTCGCGGATCTCGAGCTGCCCGGCCGGGTCGAGGCCGTTGGTCGGCTCGTCCAGGATGATCAGCCGCGGCTCGTGCAGCAGCGCCGCGGCGATGCCGAGGCGCTGGCGCATCCCCTGGGAGTAGGCGTGGAAGCGGTCGCGCGCGCGATCGGACAGCTCGACGATGTCGAGCGCCGCGTCGGCGCGCGCCATCGGCAGCCCGCCGGCGCGCGCCAGCACGCGCAGGTTGTCGCGGCCCGAGAGGTAGGGGTAGAACGCGGGCGCCTCGACCATGGCGCCGACGTCGGCCAGCGCCAGCTCCGGCTCGCGCTGCACGTCGTGGCCGAGCACGAGCGCGCGGCCCTCGGTCGGCCGGATCAGGCCGAGCAGCATGCCGATCGTGGTGGTCTTGCCGGCGCCGTTCGGGCCGAGGAAGCCGAAGACCTGGCCCGGCCGCACCTCAAGGTCCAGCCGATCGACGGCCACGCGGCCGCCGAAGCGCTTGGTGAGGCCTTCGGTTTGAATGGCTGTGTCCACTGGCAGTTATGAGCTATGCGTTATGCGTTATGCGTTATGAGCTGAGTGTTTCGGAACTCAAAACTCAAAACTCAAAACTTACAGAGCGGGCAGCGGCGGCGCGCCGAAGTGAAACCGCAGCGCGTCGGGCAGGGTCGTGCGCCAGCCGACAAAGCTGTGGTCGCCGCCGAAATCCTGGTACGAGACCACCGCACCGTCGCCAAGCAGCGCGGCGCAGAGCGCGTGCACGCCCTCAAGCTGGGCCGGCGGCTCGTAGCGCCCGACGTCGACGTAGCAGTGCGGCGCGCCAAAGCCGCGCCCGGCGTTGCGCAGCAGCAGGTCCGCCACCAGGCCCGGCAGCGCGCGAGCAAGCGGCGACTGCGCCAGCGCGCGCCCGAAGGCGTCGGGCCGCTCCAGCGCGGCGTACAGCGCGAGCGAGCCCCCCGCGCCGGCCCCGCCGATCACGCGCTCCTGCGGGTCGGTCGAGGTCGCGTAGTGCGCATCCACCCAGGGCACCAGCTCGTCGGCCAGAAAGCCGACATAGCGCGCGTCGAGGCCCTCTTCCGGCGCGTGGCCGGCGTCGTCCCGCTGGACGAAGACCGCGATCAGCGGCACCACCTCGCCCTGGAGCTGCAGCGCGTCCACAATCTGCGCCGCGCGCCCCGAGAGCAGGTACGACTCGCCGCCGTCGAGGTAGAGCGTCGGGTAGCGCCGCTCGTCCGGGTCGTAGCCGGGCGGCAGAAACACCCAGACGCGCGCCCAGGTCGCCTGGTCGGCGCTGGCGACGACCTGGTAGACCACGCCGACCCCGTCGTCGGCCAGGCCGTCGTCGAGCTCCGGGACGCGGCGCGCGTTGGGCATCTCGAGGATCGAGAGCGCCCGCAGCGGCGCCGCCGCAACCATGCGCTTCGGGTTGAGCGGGTCGGCGCGGTGCTGCCCCGGCTGCCCGTCCATATCGACCTCAAAGGCGTAGGCGATCCGCGCGTCGAGCGGCAGCTGGCCCGTCAGCGCGAACAGGTCGCCGCCCGGCAGGCGGGTCATGCGATTCTGATCCGGCGCGTGCCCCAGGATGTCGCCGACGACCGAGACGCGCTGGGCCTGCGAGTCGCGGTACAGCCAGGTCACCGTGCCGTCATACTCGACCCAGGGGGCAGGGGTATCGCCGCCGAGCGCCAGAAAGCCCTCGACCAGCGTGTCCAGCTCCTCGGTGGAAGCTCCCTGGGCGGCGCGGCGCGCGAGCTCGGCGCGCAGATCGGCAAAGGTTGGGCGGAAGAGGGCGTTCGCAGACATAGCGGCTCCTTTGGCGTGCGATTGGCGGGCGGGAGATCGGTCTTGCTGCGTATACCGCCAACGATTGGCAATCGGATACCCCTGTCAGAAGTCAGAAGTCAGAAGTCAGAAGCCAGCATGTCTCGTCGAGCGACGCCGATCATGTGCCGATATCATCGAAAACGCCTGACTCCTGGCTCCTGACTCCTGGCTACTTGGCCAGCTCCTCCTCCAGCGCGGCCTGGACCGCCTGCGGGCTGGCCTGGCCCCTGGTCGCCTTCATCACCTGGCCCATCAGGAACTTGATCGCCGCCGTCTTGCCGCCGCGGTACTCGGCGACCGCCTTCGGGTTCGCGGCGATCGCCTCGCGCGCCAGGCCGGCCAGCGCGTCGCCCGCGCCGATCACCGCCAGGCCGCGCTCCGCGACCACCTGCGACGGCGCGCGGCCCTCGCGGAAGCTGGCCTCGAACACCTCCTTGGCGCTGGTGCGCGTGATCGTGCCCTTGTTCAGGAGATCCTGCACCTCGGCGACGTGCTCGGGCCTGAAGCGGCCCGCCACGGTCTCGAACGCCTCGCCGCTCTCCTTGAGCAGCCGGAACAGCTCCCCGCTGATCCAGTTCGCGGCGTCCTTGGCCGACACGCCCAGCGGCGCGCCGGCGGCGACCGCGCGCTCGTAGTAGTCGGCCACGCCGCGCTCGCCGGTCAGCGTCTCGGCGTCGTAGCCCGAGAGGCCGTACGCGCCGACGAAGCGGGCCTTGCGCGCGTCGGGCAGCTCGGGCAGCTCGGCCTGGCGCGCGGCGACCCAGTCGGCCGCGATCCGGAGCGGCGGGATGTCCGGCTCGGGGAAGTAGCGGTAGTCCTCCGAGCCCTCCTTGATGCGCTGCTCGACCGTCTTGCCGAGCGCCTCGTTCCAGCCGCGGGTCGACTGGCGGATCGTCTCGCCGGCGTCGAGCGCCTTGGCCTGCCGGTCGATCTCGTAGATCAGCGCCCGCTCGACCGCGCGGAACGAGTTCATATTCTTGATCTCGACCTTCGCGCCGTAGGCGGCCTGGCCGCGCGGCCGCACCGAGATATTCGCGTCGCAGCGCAGCGCGCCCTCCTCCATATTGCCGGTGTTCACGCCGATCCAGATCAGGACCTGGCGCAGCTTCTGGAAGTAGCGCTTGGCCTCCTCGGGCGAGCCGATGTCCGGGTCGGAGACGATCTCCATCAGCGGCACGCCGGCGCGGTTGAAGTCGACCAGCGAGCTGCCGTCGGGCAGGTGGTTGAGCTTGCCGGTGTCCTCCTCGATATGCACGCGCGTCAGGCCGACCCGCTTCGGCCCGGCGTCGCCGTCGATCTCGACCCAGCCGGCCACGCACAGTGGGTCGTCGTACTGGCTGCGCTGGTACGAGGAGGGCAGGTCGGGGTAGAAGTAGTTCTTGCGGCTGATCACGTGGTCGGGGCGGATCTGGCAGTTGAGCGCCAGGCCGGTGCGCGCGGCCAGCTCGACCGCCTGCCGGTTGATGAACGGCAGCGCGCCGGGCAGGCCCATGCAGACCGGGCAGACGTGTGTATTCGGCGCGGCGCCGGCGATCTCGGCGCTGCAGCCGCAGAACATCTTCGACTTGGTAAGAATCTGGGCGTGAACCTCAAGCCCGATAGTGATCAGGTATTCCATTGGTTCCCTCTTTGCGATCACGAGCCGGGCAAATTATAGCAGATCACGGCGCGTGGGTTGCACTGCAGGCCCTCACCCCCCTGCCCCCCTCTCCCAACGGGAGAGGGGGGTATTCTTCTGGCATCTACGTGCGGTCGCACAGCGACCGCACGTAGATGCCAATAATTTCCCCCTCCCCTGGCAGGGGAGGGGGAAGGGGGTGGGGTGCAAAACACTCATCATCTGAGATGAGACTGGATCAGCGCGACCGCGCGCTCGACGCCGCGCTCGGCGCCGATCAGGGCGGCAAGGGCCGCCGCGCGCGCCCGGTACGGCGGCGCGCCCACGGCGGCGATCGCGGCTGCCAGGCGCTCGGCCGAGAGCGCGCGGCGCGGCAGCGGCGGCGGGGCGCAGCCCAGCGCGGCGATCTGCCGCGCCCAGAACAGCTGATCGGTCCCGAATGGCACGCAAACTGCTGGGATGCCGGCGCGCAGCGCCGCGGCCGTCGTCCCGACGCCGCCGTGATGCACCACCGCCGCAAGCCGCGGGAACAGCCAGTCGTGCGGCACGGCATCGATCGGCAGGACGCCCGGCGGCAGATCGACGGAGCGCCGGTCGCGCTCGCCGACCGACAGGATGGCGCGCCGGCCGGCCAGCGCGAGCGCCCGCGCGACGATCGCCAGCAGCGATGCATCCGACTCGGCGCCGGTGCTGCCGAAGCCGACGTACAGCGGCGGCTCGCCGCCCGCCAGGAAATCGAGCAGCTCGGCCGCGGGCTGCCAGCCGGGCGCGGCGTCGAGGAACCAGTAGCCGGTCACGTGGAAGCGCGCGGGCCAGTCGGTCGGCCGGGCCGCCACGCGCGGGCTAAAGCCGTACAGGAACAGGTCGCCGCGCGCGGCAGTGCGCGCCTCCCAGCCGATCGAGCGCAGCCGCGGCAGCCCGAGCGTCTCGCGCCGCCAGCGGCCCAGCAGCCCGCGCCAGGGCTGCCAGACCACCTGCTCGATCGCGGCGTGGGTCAGCCGGTTGTAGGTCGCGCCGAGCGACAGGCCGAGCGGCAGCAGCGGCGAGGGGAACGCGCCGGTGCGGCCCAGCGGCTGGGTCAGCGCCCAGACGCACGGGATGCCGAGCGCCTCGGCGATCTGATCGCCCCAGGTCGTCGGCAGCGTGACCAGCAGCGCGTCGGCGCCCTGGCAGCCCTGCCAGGCGCTCATCAGCATGCGCTGGAACAGCGGCCGCGCCGCCTGCAGGTAGCGCAGCGAGGCCCGCGCGCTGCGCAGCGGGTTGCCGTCGTAGGTCAGGGCCGAGCGCAGCTCCGGGCGCAGGAACAGCTCGTTCGGGTTGCCGTCCAGCGGCACGAACGCCAGCCCGCGCTCGGCCACCAGCGGCTGGAACGGCGCGTGCGTGACGATCCGCACGGCGTGCCCGGCCCGCTGGAGCCCGAGGCCCAGCGCGATCAGCGGCTGGACATCGCCGCGCGTGCCGCTGGTTAGGATGCTGATTTGTTTCAGATCAGTTTTCCTGTTCTTCTCGTATTCCTATCAGAAGCTGTCTGAGAGGCAAGGGAGATCCTCCGTGAGTCATCCCGCATGTTACAATTCGGAGATCGCGCTTTGTCGTGCCATCCCCCCCACCTCCCTGCCCCCCCGCTCCCCCGCGGGGGCGGCTTTGCCGCCGCGCCACACCCACGAACAGGCCCCTCCCCTGGCAGGGGAGGGGGCAGGGGGTGGGGTAACAATCTCATGGAACGCCCTTTTCAGGTAGCCTCTCAAGCCCTGTACGTGTGTAGAAGGAGCCAGTGCCACCATGTCAACAATTCGCCGTATTGCAACGACCGCGCTACCGACACGGTATGGAACGTTTCGCCTCTCGGTGTATGCTGGCGCTCAGCAGCTAGAGCATCTCGCGCTGACGGTGGGGCCGGTCGACGACAGCGCGCCGGTGCTGGTGCGGCTGCACTCCGAGTGTATCACCGGCGACCTATTCGGCTCGGCGCGCTGCGACTGCGGCGACCAGCTCGACTATAGCCTGAGCCTGCTGCAGCAGGAGCGGCGCGGCGTCCTGCTCTACCTGCGCCAGGAGGGCCGCGGCATCGGCCTGGTCAACAAGATCCGCGCCTACGCGCTGCAGGACGAGGGCCTCGACACGGTCGACGCCAACCGCGCGCTGGGCCTGCCCGACGACATGCGCGACTACCGCGACGCCGCGGATATGCTGCTGGACCTGGGCGTGCCGCGCGTCCGGCTTTTGACCAACAACCCGAACAAGATCGCCGGGCTGGCGCGCCACGGCATCGCGGTGACCGAGCGCATCCCGCTGCACATCACGCCGAACCCGGTCAACCTGCGCTACCTGCAGACGAAGCAGGCGCGCATGGGCCACCTGCTGCCCGAGGAGCTGCGGCTCGAGTCGAGCGGCGACTACATCGAGCGGGTGGCCGCGGCCTCGAGCGCGCGCTGAAAGCCATCCACGGCATCGTCCCAGGTCGGGAGCTCGGCGGCGCGGCGGAGGGCCGCGGCCGCGAGCCGCGCGCGAAGATCGGCGTCGCCCAGCAGCTCGCCGAGCGCCTGGTCGAGCGCGGTCGGGTCGTCCGGCGGCACCAGCCGGCCCGCCGCGCCAAGCAGCTCGCTCACCGGCGCGATGTCGCAGGCGACGACCGGCAGCCCGTAAGCGAGCGCCTCGGCGTAGACCATGCCGTAGCCCTCGTAGGCCGACGGCAGCACGAACAGCGCGGCGTCGCGATAGGCCCGCGCCAGCGCGGCGTCGTCCACCGGCCCGCGCACGCGGATCGGCGCGTCGGGCCGCGCCTGCGCGATGGCACGCCGAACCTGCTCGGCATAGACCGGATCGGCGCCGGTCTCGCCGATCAGCTCCAGCAGCGCGCCCGGCCGCGGCCGGCGCGCCCAGGCTTGCACCAGGCTCAGGATGCCCTTGCGCGTGATCCACTGCGCCACGCACAGCACGGAGCGGCGTGATGCTGTTGAACTGCCAGCCACAGTCCTGGCGCTCCCCGGCACGGGCAGGCGATCGTAGCCGGGCGACACGACCCGGATTCGCTCGCCCGGCACGCCGCGCCGCAGCAGGATGTCGCGCCCGTGCGAGCTGACCGCGATCAGCAGGTCGGATCGCAGCAGCGGCTGCTCCAGCGCGCGCTGGCCGTCGCGCGGGTCGGCGACGCTCGGCAGCTCGTGCACCATCGCCACCAAGGGCCGCGCCGCGCGCCAGCCGTCCAGCCACGGCGCGCACACCGCGCGGGCCAGCGCGTCGACCGCCAGCACGTCGAACGGGCGCGGGTCGAACGCCGCGCCAAACGCGGCCGCCCGCTCCAGCTGAGCGGAGAGCGGCGCCTCGCCGGCGACGACCTCGTCGATCGCGATGCCGCGCGCGCGCAGCCCGGCGAACACGCGCGCGTGGTACAGGTAGCCGCCGGTCAGCCGGCGCGTGTCGCCGACGGTGATGAAGGCTACGCGCATAGCGCGTCGTCGCGGGCCGCGTAGGCCTGGGGCGACTCCCAGACGCGCACCAGCAGCGCGGCGAGGCCGGCCTCGCGCAGCGCGGGGGCCAGCCGCTCCCAGCAGGCGTCGGCCACGTGCTCGGCGGTGGTGTTCCTGCCGGCCAGCCAGGCGACCTCGTCGAGGTTGCGGTAGTGCAGATCGCGCACCAGCTCGCCGACGGCCGCGCCCAGGCGCCCGAGGTCGTACAGCGTCCCGTCGTCCTGCAGGCGCGCGCCGCGGACGATCACCTCCAGCCGGTAGGTGTGGCCGTGCATGCGCGTCGCCGGCCCAAAGTCGCCGACCAGGCGGTGCGCCGCCTCGAACTGCGCCACGACTCCGATCTCGTACATATCCGCCCCCTCTTGTTGTGTGACAAGGTGACCGGGTGACCGGGTGACAAGGTGACCGGGTGACCGGGTGACAACAATCGCCGTAACAAGTCCGCTCATGATACCATAGGGGAATCGCAGGCCATAAGCCGCTCCAATCTCACAAGATTCCCTTCTAGTTTGTCGCGCCTGCCTTCCAATCGCGCACGATTCCCTTCCAATCGCGCGCGATTCCTTTCCAATTCGTCCCGCCTGCCTTCCAATCGCGCAAGATTCCTTTCCAATTCATCCTGCCAATCGCGCACGATTCCCTTCCAATCGCGCGCGATTCCTTTCCAATTCGTCCCGCCTGCCTTCCAATCGCGCGCGATTCCTTTCCAATTCGTCCCGCCTGCCTTCCAATCGCGCAAGATTCCCTTCCAATCGCGCAAGATTCCTTTCCAATTCATCCTGCCTGCCTTCCAATCGCGCACGATTCCCTTCCAATCGCGCACGATTCCTTTCCAATTTTGCGCGATTCCCTTCCAGTTTGTCCCGCCTGCCTTCCAATTCGTCGCGCCGATCGGCCAATCGGCCCCAGCGGCTCACCACACTGATCCTGCTGGGATATCGGCGTGGCCTGTACGGGCGCGATCTAGCGCGCCCCTACGCCTGTGGGGCGCGGATGCCGGCTAGCTACTGCTGCGCGCCCTGGCGGCGGCAGCCTCGGATGGCCCTCAGCGGCGCAGCTGGCCCCCGATCGGGCGGTCCGCCGGCCAGCCATACAGCGCCTTCGATAGCCAAAAGATTGCGCCGCCGGCAGCAGCTTGGTCCTCACCCGTGGGGGTTCTGCGCTGGTCGAACATAGCGCGCATTCTCGAACATTAAAAGTCTTTGGCGTGCAAACGCTTGTTGACGGTCGCCCTGCGCAAAACGCCCAGGACCGCGACTCGTCGCGACGAGTCGCGGTCCTGTTCAGCTGCTCAAGCCCGCTGCACACGACGTCAGTATGATGATCGGCCCTGCGGTATTCACCGCGGCGCCACGCGCCCGCTGCCGTTGAGCGGCTGTATCACCAGCGTGTCCCGCGCACCGTCGTACACGCGCCAAGCAGCGGTGCCGAGATCAGCGCAGCCTGGCGGTAAGCGACCGAGAGCTGTGAGCAGCGCCTCCTATGGCACAGCCTGGGGCTGTGACACGGCCCGCGGGGAGGATTTCGCCGGCCTCAGCGTCAACAGCGTTCGGGCCAGGCCCCACAGCCCCAGCGCGACCACACCGCCAATGAGCAGGGTGTGTAATTCCGTGAAGTATGATGCCATAACGCTAAGCGGCACTTCCCATAGCCAGGGAATGCCCATCAGCAAGACCCACAGCAAACCGAAGCACATGGGCTTTAAAATTGGGGTTGTCTCCACCGTGAAAGACCGTCGGCACGCCTTCGATCTGGCCGATCTCCCAGCCCATGCCATAATACTCCTCCGGCGTTTGCTGCGGCACCGCCGGTTGATGCATGGCCGCGATGCCTTGCGGCGATACCACACGCTCATTCCCATACCGCCCGTCATTAAGCTGGGCGATGAGATAGTGGGCCATATCCTCGGCGCTGCTGATCAGATGGCCGCTGGGTAGGCCCCCGCGGTTGAAGGGCAGGTCTTTGGGGATCGGCATCCCGAACCAGATCAGGTGACCGCTGGCCATGCCCGCCGCTGCCGCCGGATCCAGGGATGTAAAGCTACGCTGCATCTCCAGCGGATCAAAGATGTGCTCCTGGATGTAGCGTTCATAGGACTGCCCGGCGACCGTCTGCACAATCAAGCCCAGAATGTTGTAGTTCACATTCGAATATTCATAGACTGTGCCTGGAGCATGGGCCAGCGGGTCATCGGCCAGCCGGCGCACGGCAGCCTCGATGGCCGCATCGCTCAGATCGCTGGCCAGATCTTCCTGCATGCCGCTACCGGTCGAAAAACCGCTGGTCTGGTTGAGCAGATGACGGACCGTGATCTGGGCTGAAGCTTGCGGGTCAGCCACGCGAAACCACGGCAGGTACTGCTGCACAGGGGCGTCTAATTCGACCCGCCCGGCTTCGACAAGCTGCATGATCGCCAGCGCGGTGAACGATTTGGTCACCGAGCCGATCATGAACGGCGTCTGGGCGGTCACCGCGCGCCCGTCCGCGGCGGCCTGGCCGTACCCGTGCATGTACGCTACCTTGTCGCCCTGGGCGATGGCCAGCGCCAGGCCGGGGATGTGCAAGGCCTGCCGCTGGGCTTCGACATAGGTATCCACCGCGTTCAGTGGTGCAATCTGATTGTAAAGAAGCGGAGCGTGTGCGCGAGTTAATATTGCGCAACTGCATGAGAAGAGTTGCTCACGAACGGTCGGTGGCGCGTGGGCGTGCCCAGCGTGCCCGGCCGCGTGCGCAGCACCGGAAGAAGCGCTGTATTGAGCGTTGCAATGCCACATGCGCTGGCTGCTGCTCAGTCCAGGTCATCATAATGCGCGCTATGTTCGATCAGCGTCGTACACCAGCACGACCTGGCCGGCCTCGCCGGGGCGCTGGTCGACCAGGGCGTAGGCCGCGGCGGCGGAGGCGAGCGGCAGGCGATGGGTGATCAGCTCGGCCAGGCGCAGCCGGGGCAGCAGCGCCGCCACCGCCGCGAAGCGGCGGGCGTGGTCCCAGCGCGGCGCAAGCTCGGGGTTGAGCCGGCCGACCTGCGACGAGCGCAGGCGCAGGCGCCCGCGGTGGAAGCGCCCGCCCAGGCTCAGCGTGACCGGCTTGACGCCATACCAGGAGGCGACGACGACGGTGCCCTCGTCGATCACGCAGTCGATCGCGGCCTGCAGCGCCGCGCCGCTGCCGCTGACCTCGATCGCCACGTCGGCCAAGCGCCCGTCGTTGCGCGCCTGGACCCGCGCCGGCAGATCCGGGCCGGGGGCGAACACCGCGTCGACGCCGACCAGCCGCGCGAGCGCCTGGCGGCGCTCCAGCGGCTCGACCGCGAAGACGCGCGCCGCGCCGGCCAGCCGCAGCAGCTGGGCCACCAGCAGCCCGACCACGCCCTGGCCGAACACCAGCGCGGTCTCGCCCAGCCGCAGCGGCGTGTCGTGGACGATGTTGAGCGCGGTCTCGAGGTTGGCCGTAAACAGGCCGACCAGCGGGTCGAGATCGCGGCCGAGCGGCACGGCCAGCTGCTCGGGGGCGATGAACACGCTCTGGTGCGGGTGCAGCGCGAACGCGAGGTCGCCGGGCGCGAAGCGGCTCACGCCCGGCCCGACGTCCAGCACGCGCCCGACCGCGGCGTAGCCGTACTTGATCGGGAACGCGAAGCTGCCGGCGAGCGTCGGCAGGTCCAGCGGCATGTCGGCCGGCACCTCGCCGCGGTAGACCAGCAGCTCGGTGCCGTGGCTGATCGCCGAGGCGATCGCGCGCACGCGGATCGCGCCGGGCGGCGGGTCGGGCACCTGCTCGTCGCGCAGCTCGACCGCGCGCGGCCCGCTGAACCAGATTGCTGTGGCGCTGTGGCTGGCCAAGATCTGCCTCTTCAATGAGCGCATCCTGATGCGCGACAGGCCCTCACCCCCCTGCCCCCCTCTCCCAGAACGGGAGAGGAGGGATTCTTAGGTGGTGGGGTGATCTACCTATGAGCCATCGGAGTACGCGACCCGCCCATCGAAGACGACGTCGGCCCCAAACTGGTGGAGCTGCACGTCGACCAGGGCCGGCATCTCCGCGAGCCGGCGGATGCCCAGGTCGCCGACGGCCTCGATGCCCGCGCCCATCACGCGCGGCGCGACGCAGACCGCCATGCGGTCGACCAGCCGCCCGCGCAGCAGCGACGTGATGATCGCGGCGCCGCCCTCGACCATCAGCGACTCGACGCCGCGCCGCCACAGCGCCGCCAGCAGCGCCGCCAGGTCGACCCGGCCGTCCGCACTCGACGGCAGCGCCAGCACGGTGGCGCCGAGCGCCTCCGCGGCCGCGCGGCGATCGGGGGCAGCGCGCTCCGTCACGGCCAGCAGCGTCCCCGCGGCGGCGCCGCCCGCCAGCACCGCGGCCGTGAGGGGCGTGCGCAGCGCACTATCGACCACCACGCGCAGCGGGTCGCGCCCGGCGACGTGCCGGACCGTCAGGCGTGGGTTGTCCGCGCAGACGGTGCCGACCCCGGCCAGGATCGCGTCGTGCTGGGCGCGCAGCGCGTGCGCGAAGCGCAGCGACTCGCCGCCGCCGATCCACTGCGACAGCCCGGCCGCGGTCGCCAGCCGCCCGTCGAGCGTCTGGGTGTAGCACAGCGTCACGGAGGGCCGCTCCATCGCCGGTCCTGCGATCATGCGCCGCTCAGGTCGGCCCGCCGGCGCAGGATCTCGACCGCCGAGCCGGCCAGCACGGTATCGCCGAGGCGCACCTGCGGCTTGGCGACCGTGACCGCCACCGCCTCCACGCGCGGGTGCGCCGCCAGCACGGCCGTGGCGATCCGCTCGGCCACCGTCTCCGTCAGCCGGGCCGGCTCGCCCTCGACGATCGACCGCACCTGGCGGTAGACCTCGCTATAGTCGACGGTCTGCGCGAGGTCGTCGCTGCGCCCGGCGTCGCGCAGGTCGCAGTGCAGCTCCACATCCACGACGAAGCGCTGGCCGAGCGTGCGCTCCTCCGGCAGCGTGCCGTGGTAGCCGAAGAACTGCATGCCCTGCAGCCTGATCCGATCGGTGGTCAAGTGCGTGGTCTCCTTTCGTTATCGTGGCGGCCCTCACCCCCCTACCCCGCTCTCCCATTGGGAGAGCGGGGAATTGGTTGGCTTGTCACGGGGGTTCGGCGAAGCCGAACCCCCGTGACAAGCTATACTCCCCCGCCCCTGGGAGGGGGTGAGGTGATCGAGGTGCATTAGCGCCAAAAGGCTTACGAGCCCGCCTGGCGGGCGGCGATGCCATACATGAGCGGGATGGGCGGCACGCCCGGCGGCGGGGCGAGCCGGCGGCCGGGCAGCTCGCGCATCTCGTCGAACGGGCGCTCGCCGTTGACATACGGGTACTCGCGCAGCGCCTCGATCCGCAGGCCCGCCTGGGCCAGCGCCGTCACGACCTCGCCGACGCCCCAGCTGAACAGGTAGCACGGCTCGGGGTTCTCGAAGCCGCGCACGCCCTGCGCGAAGCCTGCCGGCGCCAGGCCGCCGCCCGAGGCGCCGACATAGTCGTCGACGCCGTGCAGCGGCAGGACCGCGCCGCCGGAGGGGTACGGCGCGGCGAGCCGCCAGCGCCGGTCGAACATATTCGAGGCCGGGTGGAACTCGACCAGCACAAAGCGCCCGCCCGGCGCGAGCGCCCCGGCAATGCCGCGCGCCCAGCCGGCCAGGTCCGGCAGCCAGCACAGCGCGCCGTAGGAGCAGAAGATCCGGTCGAAGCGCTCGCCGGCCGCGGCCGTGGCGGCCAGCCAGTCGTAGACATCCATGCGCTCGAAGCGGCCGGGCAGGCCGGACTCGGACGCGAGGCGGCGGGCCAGCTCGATCGCGGCCTCGCTAATATCCACGCCGGTCACGCTCGCGCCAAGGCTCGCCAGGCTGAGCGTGTCCTGGCCGGTGTTGCACATCAGGTGCGCCAGCGAGCGGCCGGGCAGCTCGCCGAGCAGCTCGCGCTCCTCGGGGAAGATCGTCAGCCCGCCGCCGCGCAGAAACGCGGCCAGGTCGTGGTGGTGGCTGTAGTGGGCGGGGACGACCGCATTCCACGAGCGGCGGTTCTGCTCGCGTAGCTCTCTGTGGCGCACGAGATCCTCCGTTGTCAGGCGCATCGCCATTCGAGACACCCGCTGCACGTTGGAATGCTGGAGCGTTGAACGTTCGACCTGCCGACGTGCAGCGGCGACCGAACGCAGATGCGCGCACCGCGCGGCCACCCGGCGTGCGAGGCCAGGCGTCACACCCGGTACAGCGCGACCAGCGCGGCGCCGATCGCCTGCGACAGATCGCCCAGCTCGGCCGGGACGATGCTGAGGCGCTCCTGCTGGGCCGGCCAGAGGTAGGGCATGGCGGCATCGCGCACGATCCGCAGGTAGCGCTCGCGGAACTCAGCGGTGGTCGCACCGGCGTCCATCAGGCCGCCGCCGATCACGACATACTGCGGGTCGAGCGCCATGGCGAGGTTGGCGACGTGGAGCCCGAGCGCGCGCGCCTGGAAGTCGAAGATCTCGACGGCCAGCGGGTCGCCCTGCTGCGCCAGGCCGCGCAGCGCCAGCACCCGCTCGCGCGGGCCGAGCGAAGAGGTGGCGAGGGTATGGCTGGGGTACCGGGCCAGCCGGTCGGCCAGCAGGTACGGCAGGCCGGCCAGGGTCGTGTACATCTCGATGCAGCCCCAGGCCCGGCCGCAGCCGCACGGGTAGGGGCGGGCGTCGAGCAGGTGCAGCGGCGCGGGCATATGGCTGGCCTCCATCCCGGCGAGCGTGTCGCCGTCGAGCGGCAGGCCGTGGTGGTCGATGTAGGCGCAGCCGAGACCGGAGCCGGGGGCGAGCATCAGGACGCTGCCGCCGCTGGCGCCGCGCACGCGCGCCGCCTCGGCCGCACCGCCCATGTTGCCGTCGTTGCCGACCGCCAGCGGCACGGCGCGGCCGGCAGCTTCGGCCAGCGCGCCGCTGTAGGCCGTGAACACGTCGAAGCCGACGAAGCTCTCCGGCAAGTTTGGGCCGCGCTCGAGCACGCCGTAGCTCCGCCGCGGCCCGGGGATCGCCACGCCGACGCCCCGGACCTGGCCCCACGTAAGCTCGTGCGCCGCCAGGTACTCGGCGATCGCCGCGACCCAGCCGCGCACGACGGCCGCCGGCCCGAGCTGGGAGTTGGTCGGCCGCTGGAGCAGGTCGAGCGAGATGGCCGTGCCGTCGCCCCAGACTCCCCCGATCTTCGACGTGGTGGCGCCGCCGTCGGTGCCGATGTAGACGGGCTGCTGTGTGCTCAAGGTCGCACCTGGCTTTCTACTGAGCGACTAGTCCTGTCGATGCCGGCCGCGTTCTCGGCGGCCGCCGCGGTGATATGGTCTTGGTGCGGGGTGTGCGCGAAGTATACGCCGATCGGGCGGATTCGACAACTGGTCGATGAGGGGCAGGGCTGATGCAACGTCGGCCCTCACCCCTGCCCCCCGCTCCCGCGCGCGGGAGCGGGGGGATTCTTGTCGGCGTCGTAGTGCGGTCGCGCAGCGACCGCACTACGACGCCAGATCTATACACCCCTGGGGAACTGCCAAGCATGCGCGCCCGGCGCGCGAGCGGAGCTATGCTATACTAGCTGCCCGGAGCAACCAACACACAATGGAGAGACCAATGCGCATCTACAAGGCCAAGGCGCCGATGCGGATCGGGTTTTTTGGCGGCGGCACCGATGTGAGCCCCTACGCCGAGGAGCACGGTGGCAAAGTGCTCAATTGCACGATCGATAAATACGTTCGCTGTATGCTGAAGCCCACCATCCAGCCCGGCATCACCATCCGATCGCTCGACCTTGAGGAGGTCAGCCGCAACCTCACCGGCCGCTGGGAGGGCAAGCTGTCGCTGCCGCAGGCGGTGCTCGACGCGGTGCCGCCGGCCGGCGGCGTCGAGGTGACCATGTTCTCAGACGTGCCGCCCGGCAGCGGCCTGGGCTCCTCGTCGGCGCTGGTCGTCAGCATGCTCAAGCTGATCTGCACGGCCTACCATATCCCGGCCGACCCGCACACGCTGGCCGAGCTGGCCTTCCGGATCGAGCGGATCGACCTGGGCATCCCCGGCGGCCGGCAGGACCAGTACGCCGCGGCGTTCGGCGGGATGTGCGTCTACCACTTCGGCCCCAAGCAGGTGATCGTCGAGCCGGTGCTCAACGACCCGTCCGCGCTGCTCGAGCTGGAGAGCTGCCTGCTGCTCGGCTACGTCGGCGATCGGCGGCTGCTGCAGCACCACCTGATGGAGGACCAGGTGCGCCGGCTCAAGGACGGCGACACGCTGCGCTACCACGACGAGACCAAGGCGTTCGTCGACGAGTCGGTCAAGCTGCTGCGCGGCGTGAAGATCGCCGAGTTCGGCCGGCT
Organism: Candidatus Ribeiella danica; assembly: GCA_016717335.1. Taxonomy (GTDB): domain Bacteria; phylum Chloroflexota; class Chloroflexia; order Chloroflexales; family Roseiflexaceae; genus Ribeiella; species Ribeiella danica. The sequence goes on along the minus strand of JADKFS010000012.1, from coordinate 102,987 downwards.
GCTGCACGACGCCTGGGAGGTCAAGAAGTCGTTCTCGCCCTACATCGCGCCGCCGGTCGTGGACGAGATCTACACCCTGGCGCGCCAGCACGGCGCCTGGGGCGGCAAGATCACCGGCGCGGGCGGCGGCGGCTTTATGGTCTTCGCCTGCCCGTTCGACCGGCGGCTGGAGCTGGAGAAGGTGCTGGAGGCCGCCGGCGTGCGCATGCGCCCGTTCTCGTTCACGACCCAGGGCGTGCACGCATGGAGCGTCGAGGTCGAGCAGAAGGGCGCGCCGTGAGACGGATGCCTGACTGCCGGCCTCGCCCTTGTTGCTGATGCGGTGAGGGGCGAGGAGCGAGTGGATATGCAAATCACCTTGTCACCTTGTCACCTTGTCACACGGATGAGTCGGTCGCTGATCGACAAGGGGCTGCCACGATGAATGTAAGTGGACATAACGATGTCGTCACTCGCCGCCCGACGCTCGACGACCTGCAGCCGGTGATCGATCTGATCAACACCTGCTCGGTGGCCGAGGGCGGCAAGCCCGACTCTACGGCCGAGAGCCAGCTGGAAGATTGGCAGAGCCCGTCGTTCAGCCTGGACGCCGACGCCTGGGTCGTCGTGGCGGAGGGCGGGCAGATCGTCGGCTACGAGCAGGTCAACGTGCGGATCGACGGCTCGCCGATGGAGCTGGACGGCTACGTCCACCCGGCGCATGCCGGCCGCGGCATCGGGACGCACCTGCTGCGGCTGGCCGAGGGGCGCGCCACCCACGCGCTGGCGCAGGCCGATCGGCGAGCGCCGGTCTCGCTGCGCGGGGCGATCGCCAGCGCGAACGCCGCGGCCCGCCGGCTGTTCGTCGCCGAGGGCTACCAGCTCATCCGGCACCTCTGGCGCATGGAGATCGAGCTGCGCGCGCCGCCGGAGCCGCCGGCTGCGCCCGCCGGCATAGCGGTCCGCGAGCTCGTGCCGGGGCAGGACGAGCGCGCGATCTACGAGACGATCGAGGCGGCGTTCGCCGACCACTGGGAGCACGTGCGGCCGCCGTTCGAGGAGTGGCTGCGCGCGCGCACGCAGCGCGCCGACTTCGATCCATCGCTGTGGTTCCTGGCGCACGAGGGCGGCGAGGTTGTCGGCGCGGTGCTGGGCTACCCGCGCGGCGAGCGCGCCGGCTGGGTCAAAGGGCTCGGCGTGCGATCGCCCTGGCGCGGGCGAGGCGTCGGCATGGCGCTGCTGCGCCACGCCTTCGCGGCGATGTACCGACGCGGCTGGCAGACCGTCGGGCTGGGCGTGGACGCCGAGAGCCTGACCGGCGCGACCCGCCTGTACGAGCGCGCGGGGATGCGCGTGACCGAGCAGTACGAGGCCTACTCGAAGACGTTGTAGCGTTAGATTTGTTCTGGGGCTGCGCCCCCGGCTCCCTCGCCTACTGCTCGTGCCGAGGGCGATTCGTTTTCTCCGGGGCGCTGCACCCCCGGCCCTCAGTTGCGCTCCATGGCGCACTGCCCTTTTCTTCCGGGGCGCTGCGCCCCCGGCCCCCCGCCTGGGGGAACCCACGCCGGTTCCCCCAGACCCCCTCCGGCAAATCAGGCTACCTCCATTTCAATGCCAGTGGCGGATGCCTCACACCATTCCGATCGGACGTGTTGTCTCCTGCCGCGCCTGGATTCAGCCGGGCATGCACGTCAAGCATTTGTACAGAGGCTGGGCCATTTTGGGGTCCAGGGGCGAAGCCCCGGCCGGGGGGCGGCGGGGGTGGCGGCCCACCCCCGCCCGCGGGGGCGCGGGGGGCGAGGCCCACGCGGGGGCACGGGGGCGCGCAGCCCGCGCGGCTATGGCCGCGGCTCATCCTTGGGCGACGCGTTGTAGCGATTCATCGCCGCCGTAAACCCGTCGCGCAGGATCGTCTCGACCGCCTCGGCGACCCGCGCGTGGATGTCGGGCAGCGCGGGCTCCTCGGCGCGGCTGAAGCGGCCCAGCACATACTGCGCGGCGTCGCGGCCGGGCGGCCCCTGGCCGATCCCGACGCGGACGCGCGGGAACGCCTGCGAGCCGAGCTGGCCGACCACCGACTTCATGCCGTTGTGCGTGCCGGCGCTGCCGCGCTCGCGCAGCCGCAGCGCGCCGAACGGCAGGTCCAGGTCGTCGTAGATCACCAGCAGCTCGCGCTCGGGCGCGACCTTGTACCACTGGCACAGCCCGACGACGGCCTGCCCGATCACGTTCATGAAGGTGAACGGCTTCGCCAGCGCGACCCGCTGGCCGGCGATCTGGCCCTCGGCCACGCGCGACTTCGCGATCTTCTTGTCGAAGCCGAGCCCGTGCCGCCGCGCCAACTCATTCAGGCACTGGAAGCCGATGTTGTGCCGCGTCCGCGCGTACTCCTCGCCTGGGTTGCCCAGGCCGACGATCAGCCACATGTCTGCCCCGTCTCCGTCTAGCTCAGGTACTGTTTTGAAGGCGCTTCCGCGACGAGGGAAGATTGTACACGCGAACCGGCCTCGCGGCAAGGAGGATGGGTCGTGCCGACGGCTTCATTTTCGGGGGCGCTGCGCCCCCGGCCCCCCGCCAGGACTCTTTCCGGGGCGCTGCGCCCCCGGCCCCCCGCCCGGGGGAACCCGCGCCGGTTCATACGGCCTCCGGCCAGGTGTTTTTTCGGGGCGGCCCCAATCCCCTGGTCCCCTGGTCACCTAGTCAGCTGGTCAGCTTTTCTCCGGGGCGCTGCGCCCCCGGCCCCCCGCCCGGGGGAACCCGCGCCGGTTCCCCCGGCCCCCCTCCGGCACATGATGCCATACCAGTTGCATTGCTTGTGGCGCATGCCTATCACCATGATTGCGGAGCGAGTTGCATCCCGCCACGCCTGGATTCAGCCGGGCATGCACGTCAAACATTGCAAATGAGGCTGCATTCTTTTTGGGGTCCAGGGGCGAAGCCCCGGCCGGGGGGCGGCGGGGGTGGCGGCCCACCCCCGCCCGCGGGGGCACGGGGGGCGCGCAGCCCCCCGACAGCGGTGTGGGCGAGAGAACGCCCGCGGGGGCACGGGGGGCGCGCAGCCCCCCGACAGCGGTGTGGGCGAGAGAACGCCCGCGGGGGCACGGGGGGCGCGCAGCCCCCCGACAGCGGTGTGGGCGGGAGAACGCCCGCGGGGTGCAGGGGGCGCGCAGCCCCCGCGCAAACGCATAAAGTGGTATAATCCGCGCCGCAGGCCCGCACACCAGGACGAACCTATGCCCGATCTGCCAGCGCCGTTCGTGACCCCCGAGTGGGCCAGGCACGCCGTCTTCTACCAGATCTTCCCGGATCGCTTCGCCAACGGCGACCCTGCGAACGACCCCGAGAATACGCAGCCCTGGGGCACTCCGCCCAGCACCCACAACTTTATGGGCGGCGACCTGCAGGGCATCGTCGACCGGCTCGACTACCTGGCCGAGCTGGGCATCGGCGCGCTGTACCTCAACCCGATCTTCCAGGCGACCTCGAACCACAAGTACAACACGTTCGACTACCTGCGCATCGACCCGCACTTCGGCGACCTGGCGACCTTCCACCGGCTGATCGCCGCCGCGCACGGCCGCGGCATCCGCGTGGTGCTCGACGGGGTGTTCAACCACTGCGGCCGCGGCTTCTACGCGTTCCACGACGTGATGGAGAACGGCGGCAACTCGCCCTACCTGCGCTGGTTTCAGATCGACCGCTTTCCGATCAACCCCTACGACGGCGAGCGGCCGGCCAACTACCGCACCTGGTGGGATTTTCGCTCGCTGCCGAAGTTCAACACCGGCCACCCGCCGGTGCGCCGCTACCTGCTGGACGTCGCGCGCTACTGGATCGAGCAGGGCGCCGACGGCTGGCGGCTCGACGTGCCGAACGAGATCGCCGACCACGACTTCTGGCGCGAGTTCCGCGCGGTCGTCAAGGCCGCCAACCCCGAGGCCTATATCGTCGGCGAGATCTGGAACGACGCGACGCCCTGGCTCGACGGGACGCAGTTCGACGCGGTGATGAACTACCTGTTTCGCGACCTGTGCCGCGACTTCTTCGCGCGCGACACGCTCCGCGCCGACGCGTTCGGCGCCGGGGTCGACCACCTGCTCGGCCTGTACCGCCGCGAGGCCGCCGAGGTCCAGCTGAACCTGCTCGGCAGCCACGACACCGTTCGCGTGCGGACGGAGGCCGGCGGCGATCTCGCGCGGGTGCGCCTGGCGACGCTGTTTCAGATGACCTTCCCGGGGGCGCCGTGCGTCTACTACGGCGATGAGATCGGGATGGCCGGCGGCCCCGACCCGCTGTGCCGGGCCTGCTTTCCGTGGGATCGGGCCGCCTGGGATGCCGATCTGCTTGAGTGGACGCGCCGCTGCATCGCGCTGCGCCGCGAGCACCCGGCGCTGCGCACCGGCGAGTACCGCTCGCTGCTGGCCCGCTCGACCGTGAACGTCTACGCGTACGCGCGCTGGGACGCCGGCGAGCAGCTGGTGCTGGCGCTCAACAACCGCGACATGACCCGCACGCTCGACCTGCCGCTCGACGGCACGCCGATCCCCGACGGCGTCGAGCTGCGCGACCTGCTCAGCGGCGAGATCTACCGCACCCGCGCCGGCCACGTCGAGCGGGTGCGCGTGCCGCGCCGCGGCGGCGTGGTGCTCCACCGCCGCGGCGCGCCGCCCGATCACTCAAGGTAGTCGCGCAGGCGCGGCCCGACGCTCTGGCGCAGCCGCCGCAGGACCTCGGCCTCGATCTGGCGCGCGCGCTCGCGGGTCATCCCCAGCTCCCGGCCGACCTCATCGAGCGTGTGCGTCCTGCCGTCGGCCAGGCCGTAGCGCAGCGTGATGATCCGCCGCTCGCGCTCGCTCAGGCGGCCGAGCGCGCCGGCCAGGTCGTGCTCCAGCATGTGCTGCGCGGCCAGGTCGATCGGAGATGGCAGCTGCTCGTTCGTCAGGAAGTCGCCGAGGGTCTGGTCGCCCTCCTCGCCCACGGGCGTCTCAAGCGAGATCGGGCCGCGCGCGAGCCGCAGGATGATCTCGACCCGCTCGACCGGCTGGTCGATCGTCGCGGCGATCTCGGCGGCGGTGGCGCGCCGGCCGAGCGACTGGGACAGCCGCTCGGCGGCGCGCGTGACGCGCACTGCCGCCTCGCTCATGTGCACCGGCAGCCGGATGATCCGGCTGCGCTCCGCCAGCGCGCGCCGGACGCCCTGGCGGATCCACCAGGTCGCGTAGGTCGAGAAGCGGTGCCCGCGCCGGTAGTCGAACTTCTCGACCGCGCGCATCAGGCCGATGTTGCCCTCCTGGATCAGGTCGAGCAGCGGCAGGCCGTGGCCGACGTACTTCTTGGCGACGCTGACCACCAGCCGCAGGTTGGCCTGGATGAGCTGGCGGCGCGCGGCGTGACCGTCGGCGATGTCGGCCTCGAACGCGGCGCGCAGCGCGGTGGCGGGCGGGTCCAGCGCCGCCAGCCGAGTGGCCGCCGCCAGCCCGCGCTCGATCCGCTCGGCCAGCTCGACCTCCTCGGCGGCGCGCAGCAGCGCAACCCGGCCGATCTCGTCGAAGTACTGCTGGATCGAGTCGAGCGCCGGCTCGTGGGCCGACGACTTTTTCGGGGAGAGCTCGGCGTCCTCGATCTCGGGCTCGTCGGGCTCGAACGACCAGGGCTCGTGCTTCAGTCGGTTCATCCCGCCCCTCCTTCCCGGCCAAGTACACGTCGGAGGATGTTTGTAGCGGGTTTGCCCCAGACGATAGACGAGGGGTGATCGACGGTAGGATGGTTGCTATCGTCGATCGCCGATCAGCTGGATAGAGCTTCTTCGGACTGCCGGCTGGTAACTGCCGGCTGCACACAGCACGGTACAGCCAGCAGTCGGCCGAAACGATTGATTCACTTCCGCCCCGCTGCACCAGCCGGCGGCCGGCTGCGCTACTACCGCTGCTCGCGGCGCCCGCTGCGCTCGGACAGGGTGATGCGGTAGACGACCGCGCGGCGCGCCTCGGGGCCGGCGCCGGGCGCGGGCGTAGGAGCGGTGGTTCTGTCAGCCAGCAGCGGGCGCATCCGATCGATCAGCAGCCGCTCGGCCTGGTCGGCCGCGTCGCCGTGCAGCTCCTCGAACTGGCCCCAGGCGATCACGCTGTGCCAGTCGGTCGGGCCGGCCATGTGGTCGACCTCGAAGCAGACCGCCGGGTTGGCGCGCATCATGCGCAGCTTCATGCCCTCGCTGGAGTGGCCGTAGATGTGCGCGCCGTCGTAGGCGTAGAGCACCGGCACCACGTAGGTCTTGCCGCTCGCGTGGCAGCCGATCCGGCCGACGACCTCGGCTCGCAGCACCTGGTCGATCTCGTCGTCTGGGAGCGCCCCGGCCCGCTCGTCCTCGTCCGGGCCGGGCGCGCGATCGGCGCCGGGCGCCCACTGGCCGATCGAGTAGAGCCAGCGGCGGATCTCGAGCTCGGCCTGGGTCTGCTCCCACTGCCCGATGTCATACTGAGGCATGGCTGTTCTCCTTTCACGCGGTCTCGTCGTACTTCTATGTACGTGAGCTTTGATCTGTGGATAACGTAGCCATCTGCGGATCATGCCTGCGGTAGTCGTAGTAGGGCGACTGTACCGCCCCGACCCTCTGCGGCTGCGAACGTGCTATCCTGCCGACACACATGTGGCCACTTAATCATATGCCGGCCGGGCGCTAGCGGAAAGAAGAACCGGCTACCGTGAGGTAAGCTCTCTTCACATTCAGGGCGCACGGCCGTGTTCCCAGAAGCTCACCAGGTGTGAAGAAAGCATCACGTACAGCGCGGGCGGTTCGTGCTACAGTAGGCTCAGACATGGTTCTTCCGATCCTTCCCGTTTCGAGCGGGGCGGTGTGGAGGGGCCGCGACCCCCCCAGCCCCCCCAACGGCCCAGCCGAGCGTCGCGCAGCGAAACCTTGCCTGCTGTAAGGTTCACCAGAGCCTTATCTAAGGAGCGATCTGTGATGGACACGCTGACTCGAGATGATCTGCGAGGGCTGATCGAGCAACCGCGCGGCACGTCGGTCTCGATCTTCTTGCCGACTCCGCGGGCCGAGCCGGAGCTGCACCAGCATGCGATCCGGCTTGAGAATCTGCTTCGACAGGCCGAGGCGCGCCTGGTGGCGGCCGGCCGCAGCCCGCAGGCGGCCCGGCAGCAGCTTGGGGCCGCCTACGACCTGCTGGGCGATCGGCAGTTCTGGGCGCGGCAGGGCGCCGGCCTGGCGTTGTTCGCCGGGCCGGATCTGTTCCGCGTCTACCGCGTCCCGCTCGACCTCGAGGAGCTGGTCGTCGTCAACGAGCGGCCGTATGTCGCGCCGCTGCTGCCGCTGCTCAGCGACGACGGCCAGTTCTACGTGCTGGCGCTTGGCCTCGGCGGGGTGCGGCTGCTGCGCGCCGGGCACTACCACATGAGCCAGGTCGCGCTGCGCGGCGTGCCGGCCAGCCTGCCCGACGCGCTCAAGTACGACGATTTCGCCAAGCAGGCCCAGTTCCACCCGAGCGGCGGCGGCCGCGCCGGCGCGGTGTTCTACGGCCAGGGCGCGCGGGACGGCCGGGCCTCCAAGGAGGAGATCCTGCGCTACTTCCAGCTGGTCGACCACGGGGTGCGCGAGCAGCTGCACGACCAGCGCGCCCCGCTGGTGCTGGCGGGGGTCGCCTACCTGCTGCCGATCTATCGCGAGGCGAGCACATACGCGCACCTGCTGGTGCAGGGCGTCGCATGCAACCCGGACCACCTGCAGCCGGAGGAGCTGCGTGCGCGGGCCTGGGCGATCGTCGCGCCGACGTTCGCGCGCGAGCGCGTGGTGGCGCTCGACCGCTACCGCCTGCTCGCGGGCATGCAGCTGGCGCTGGCATCGAGCTACCTCCGCGCGATCGTCCCCGCCGCCCACGCTGGGCGCGTGGACACGCTGTTCGTGGCGGCCGGCCGCCGCCAGTGGGGCATCTTCGAGCCGAGCAGCGGCATGCTGACGCTGCACGAGGAGGCGCAGCCGCGCGACGCCGAGCTGGTCGACCTCGCCGCGGCCCAGACGATCCTCAACAGCGGCAGTGTCTACGCGATCGCGTCGCAGCAGATGCCCGACAGCGCGCCGCTCGCGGCGATCTTCCGCTACTGACTTGTTCAGGGATGCTGATGTTCCTTTAGATAACAGGACTTAGGCGGTGGGCCTCTCACCCCCCTTCCCCTTTCGGGGGTAGGTTTTTGTTTGTGGCGTGGTGCTGCGCCGGATCACCCCACCCCCTGTCCCCCGCCCCTGCCAGGGGCGGGGGAAACAACAGCTAGTCACGGGGTTGCGGCGGAGCCGCAACCCCGTGACCAGCCAACAACCTTAGGAGGGCATGCCATGAGCAGATCCACACGACGCCTTCTGTGCTGGCTGGCCGCCGGCGCGCTGCTGCTGCTGCCGGCGGGCGCCGCGCGCGGCGCGCCCGCGGTGGCCGAGCCGTTTCGCGACTACTACGCGCGCCACCAGGGCATCCGCGTGCTCGGCAACCCGCTGACCGATCTGCTTGAGGCGGGCGGCTACCCGGCCCAGTACTTCGAGAAGGGCCGGATCGAAGACCATCGCCGCGACGTGAGCAACCCGGACTGGCAGTTCATGTACGGCCTGCTGGTCGGCGAGCTGATCGAGCGCGACCCGCAGGGGCCGGTGAACGCGACCACGCTGACGTACCGCGATCTCAAGCTGCTCGCCGACCCGGCCAGGCGCCACCAGCCGCCGGCCGGCTTCCGCGGCGGAACGGCGCCGGTGGCGGGCGGGATCTTCGTGCCCTACGACTCGTACCTGCGCCCCGCGCCCGGCGCGATCGTCCCCAGCTACTTCTGGAGCTACATGGGCCGGGCCGACCTGTTCCCCGGCGGCTGGCTGCACGACATCGGCCTGCCGCTGACCGACGCGCTGCAGGTGGGCGCGATCAAGAACGGCCAGCAGCGCGACATCACGATCCAGGCCTTCGAGCGCACCGTGCTGACCTACGACCCCAAGAACCCGCGCGACTGGCAGGTCGAGCGCGGCAACATCGGCGCCGACGCGCTGCGGACGCTGCCTCAGCCGGCCGGCCCGATCGAGATCCCGGCCGCCGGCGCGCAGGTGACGCTGCCGCTGCACCTCCTGGCGCGGGTCGGCCAGCCCGGCGCCCAGGTGGTCGCCCAGCTGCGCTGGCGCGACGGCACCGAGCTGACCCGGATCTTCCCGGTGATTCGCGGCGAGGATGGCGGCGGCCTGCTGATCGGCAACCTGAACTGGATGAACGAGGGCCAGCCGCCGCAGCCGCCGACCCAGCCGGCCACGCTGCAGATCCTGAGCGCCGGCGGCGAGCTGCAGGCGCGCCAGAGCGTGACGGTGCTCAGCGCCGCCGACCCCGCGACGCAGGCGATCCAGGTCTACTGGGTGCTGGGCGAGCAGGTGGCCGCCGCGCAGCTGCGCGTCCCGCGGACCGAGCGGATCGGCGCGGCCGCGCTCGACGCGCTGCTGTGGGGGCCCGCGCCGCCGAACCTGGCCGGCTTCACCACCGCGATCCCGACGCCCGAGCAGGTGCTGGCATTCTCGGACCGCGGGCCGGGCTGGGGCCCGCGCGTGACCCTGCGCAAGCTGACGATCGTCGACGGCGTGGCGACGGCGGACTTTTCGGGCGAGCTGAGCGCCTACGGCGGCGGGTCGCTGCGCGTCATGCTCATCCGCCAGCAGATCGCGCAGACGCTGCTGCAGTTCCCCAGCGTGAGGCAGGTGCGGATCGCGATCGAGGGGCAGACCGAGGGCGTGCTGGAGCCGTAGCGTGTGGTTGGCCCTCACCCCCCGCCCCCTTTCCCAGCGGGAGAGGGGGGAATTATTGGCTCGGCACGGGGTTCGGCGGAGCCGAGCCCCGTGCCGAGCTACCGTTTCCGCCGCCCCTGGCCTGGTCGGGGGCAGGGGGTGGGGTGAAATATCGCACAGCGCCGCGCATAATTGTCGTACAATAGGCCATTACCAGAAGCCGCGTGATCCACGAGGGAGTGTCTATGTCCGCACCGAACACCGCCTACCGGCCCGTACGGGCGGGCGCCCCGCTGGTCGTGGAGCCGATCGAGCGGCCGGCCGATCGCACGCGCTTCATCAAGCTGCCGTGGCAGGTCTACGCCGGCAACCCCTGCTGGGTGCCGCCGCTGCTGTTCGAGCGGCGCCAGTACTTCGACCCGGCCCGCAACCCGTTCTTCCGGCACGCCGAGGTGCAGCTCTTCATCGCGCGCCGCGGCCGGCAGGATGTCGGCACGGTGGCGGCGTTCGTCAACCACGCCTACAACCAGTTCCAGCAGGTGCGGATGGGCTTCTTCGGGTTCTTCGAGGTGCTGGAGGACGAGGAGGCCGCCGCCGCGCTGCTGGCCGCCGCCGAGGAGTGGGTGCGCGCGCGCGGGATGAGCGCGATCCGCGGGCCGATCAACTTCGCGACCGACAACGAGTCCGGCCTGCTGCTCGACGCCTACGACCAGCCGCCGATCATCATGACCGTCTACAACCCGCCCTACTACCGCGGCTACATCGAGTCGGCCGGCTACGCCAAGGCGCTGGACTGGTACGCCTACCTGATCGACCGCGCCGCGCTGGGCGGCGGCGCGACCGAGGCGCTGCCGCCCAAGCTGCTGCGGGTGCTCGAGATCGCCCGGCGCAGGAGCGGCGCGACCTTCCGGCGGGTGCAGATGAGCCGCTTCGACGAGGAGCTGGAGCGCGTCCAGAAGGTCTACAACAGCGCCTGGGAGCGCAACGCCTCGTTCGTGCCGATGGACGACGACGAGATCACGTACATGGCCGCCGGCCTGAAGTCGATCGTCGACCCCGACCTGGTCTGGATCGCCGAGGTCGGCGATCGGCCGGTCGGCGTGTCGATCACGCTGCCCGACATGAACCAGCCGCTGCTCAAGATGAACGGCCGGCTGCTGCCGTTCGGCTGGCGGCACCTGGTGTTCGGCCGCAAGCGCATCCAGACCGCGCGGTTCTTCGCGATGGGGATCATTCCGGAGTACCGCCAGCGCGGCATCGACGCGGTGTTCTACTACGAGACCTTCCGCGCCGCCATCCAGAAGGGCTACCAGCGCGCCGAGCTCTCGCTGATCGTCGAGAACAATCTGGCGATGCGCCGCCCGATCGAGGCGCTCGGCGCCTGGATCAATAAGACCTACCGGGTCTACGAGAAACCCCTCTGATCGCTCCCGCCCCTCACTCCCCTCCCCCGTCCTTAGAACCAGGGAGGGAAGTATCCTTTTGGCATCAGGATGCGGTCACAAAGTGACCGCATCCTGATGCCGCGAATCTGCCCCCCGCCCCTGGCAGGCGAGGATACGGGGGTGGGATGATCCGTCGCATCACCGCGCCGCCCGATCAGGCCGGAATGGAACCAAGCCGCGCACCGCGGCGTCATTCAGCTAGATCATCTGATCGATACCGCAGACGCGCAAGGAGCACAACCATGAAACTCGTCCATCTCCTCAGCTTGCTTGTGATCGCCATGGCGCTGGCCGCGTGCGGCGGCGGCGCAACCTCCACGGCCTCGTCGCCGGTCGAGCCCGCCAGGGCGCCGGCGATGGACTCGGCGCCGGCCGCGGCTGGCGGCGCGAGCGCGCTGGAGCAGAGCGCCGGCGCGCCGGCCGCGAACCAGCCGCAGGCCGGCCAGCCCGCATTCGACCGCCTGGTGATCAAGACCGCCGACCTCGCGCTGCAGGTCGAGAGCGCGCGCGACGCCGAGGCGAGCGTGCGGGCGATCGTCGGCCGGCTGGGCGGCTACGTCGTGAAGGTCGAGACCAGCGGCTCGGACGAGGATCTCTCGGCGCGGATCACCTTCCGCGTGCCGGCCGAGCGCTTCGACGAGGCGCTGTCGGGCGTGCAGGGGCTGGCGAAGAAGGTGCTGGCCCGCACCGTCAGCGGCGACGACGTGACCGAGGAGTTCGTCGACCTCGAGTCGCGCCTGAAGAACCTCAACGCGACGCGCGATCGGCTGCAGTCGTTTCTCGACAAGGCCACCACCGTCGAGGATGCGCTGAATGTCAACCAGTCGCTCAGCGAGATCCAGGGGCAGATCGAGCAGATCCGCGGCCGCCAGCAGTTCCTGAAGCAGAGCGCCGCGCTCTCGACCATCAGCGTGTCGCTCTCGCCGGTGCCGCCGGTCGCGCCGATCGTGGACGAGGACAGCTGGCAGCCCTTGGCGGTTGCGCGCGGCGCGCTGCGCGGCCTGGTGAGCTTCGGCCAGGCCCTCGGCACGATCGCGATCGTGGCGCTGGTCTGGACGCCACTGTGGCTGCCGCTGGCGCTGCTGGCGCTGTGGCTGCGGCGGCGCATCCGTGGCCGCGCGGCCAAGCCGGGGGTGGCGCCGGCCGAATGAACCGCTGATTATAAGCAGGACGACGCCGGCGCCGCGCTCCAGCTCTACAAGGATAACGCGCCGATCGGCGGCTCGCGCGGCGGCGAGGATACTACAATACGCCGCAGTCGAACATCACCGTGTCGTTCGCCTCGCAGGTGACGGGCGGTACCGCAACTACAGGAGATCGTCGTCCTCCGGCGCCGCATCTTCCAGCTTGCGCACCAGGCTGACGTCCGGGTCGATCTCGAGCTCGCCGTAGTCAGGGAATGCCACCACCAGCAGCTCGCGCCCGCCCGCGGCGCGGCTCTCGCGCACGATGCCGTCGCCGTACGGCAGGCAGAAGATCTTGTCGCCGGCGCTGAAGCGCCGCTCGACCCCCCGATCGCCCCCTTGATCGCCGGCGGGAGCTGGCGCGGCGCGGCGCGACCCGCCCGGCTGCTGCCGGGCCTCGCGCTGCTCGCGCTCGCGGCGCAGCCGTGCGACCAGCGCTGCCGGGTCGGGCGGGCTGTCGTCGGGCGGCGCGGGGCGGCCCCGCTGCGGCGGCTCGGGCGCGGCTGGGCGTGCGGGGCCGCCGGGCGGCGGGCGCCTGGTCTCGGGCGGCTCGGGCGCGGCTGGGCGTACGGGGCCGGGAGGAGGCTCGGGGCTGCCTGGGCGCGGCCGACCGCCGCCGAACATCGAGCGCTGCTCGGGCGGCTTGGCCTTCGCCTCGTGGTCGGGCCGGCCCTGCGAGTACGATCGCGCCGGCGGGGCGGGCTGGCCGCGCGGCGCTGGGCGCGCGGGCGGCAGCGGGTCGTCAGCCGGAGGCGGCTCCGCGCGGCGACCAGCCGGCGGGGCGGGCTGGCCGCGCGGCGCTGGGCGCGCGGGCGGCGCATCGTCAGGCGGCGCCGCGGGCGGAGCGGGCGCCGGGCGCCGGGCCTCGGCGGGCGGCAGGCTGGCCGGGCGCGCGGGCGCCGGCTCGGGCGGCGGCCCCTCGACGAACTCGGTCTTGCGGATCGGCGCGGCCGGCGCGCGCGCGGGGACGTGGGCCTCGGCGGCCTGGCGGCCCAGCAGCGCCAGCAGCCAGTCCATATCGACGCGGCAGAGCGGCTCGAGCAGCGGATCGTTGCGGCTGGCGTGCGCCACGTCGTAGGCCAGCGGCAGCAGATCCTCGGCGTGCGTGTAGGTCCAGAGCGCCAGGCCATTGCCGCCCGGCTGGGCGTCCACCAGGTACAGCCGGCGGGCCTCGTGGTCGTAGCACGGCACGACATCGGTGAGCTCGGCCAGGGCGCGCAGCGGCAGGGCCGCCGCCAGGCTCCAGCCGATCAGCTGGCCGAGCACCTGGATGGCGGCGGGCAGATCGAACCAGCAGGCCGGCGCGGCCCAGCGCGCGTGCAGCGTCGGCGCGAGCGCGACCTCGGCCGGCGCGCTGCTGCCGGATAGCTCGCGGTAGCCGTACACCTCCTCGTCGACCAGCACGCGGCCCCAGCCGATCATGGCGCTGCCCGGCAGCGTGCGGCTCTCGCGCACCTCGCGCACGGCGACCTCGCAGCGGCGCAGCGGATAGGTGCGCCGGCCCGCGCTCTCCATGCGTAGGGTCAGCGCGCCGGTCTCCTCGTCGCGCGACAGGATTCGGAACCCGCCGATCGCCGGTGGCAGCGCGGCGTTCGGGAAGGCCCAGCGCTCGTAGATCGCCGGCTCGACCGCGCCGACCACCTGGGCCTGCTCGTTGCGCGCGACGACGGCCTCGCCCATCGGCGAGCGCAGGCTCCAGTCGGCGTACGGGTCGCCGGCCGCGTCGGTCGGCTTCCAGGCCACCTCGGGGTCGGGCAGGTCGACCAGCTTGCCCTGCGCGACGAGCCGATCGACGATGTCGCCGGCGCCCCAGGCCTCGACCTCGGTCTCGGTCAGCGGCTGCTCGCTCGCGGCGCACAGGATGTTCTTCGCCAGCACATAGGCGTTGGGCGGCGGCGTCACCCAGATCGGCGCCGGCTCGGTCAGCAGCCCCTCGACGTGGCGCGCCAGCGCCTGCTCGTACGGCAGCTCGCCGAGCGCCAGGACGACCGTCTGGTAGCCGGCGCGCAGCATGCGCCGGAGCCGGCTGTGCGAGCCGGGGTAGCCGGCCACCACCAGCCCCTGGCCCGGCAGCAGGTTCGGCCCGAACGTCAGCCGCGGCAGATCGCCGGCCAGCGGCGCGACCAGCGCCTGCTCGAACGGCCGGCAGAAGATGTGCACCTGGTAGCCCTGGCGCTGCATCGCCGTGGCGATCTCGACCGACTCGCGCAGCCGCGCGCCGCCGGCGCGCCAGATCTCCAGGGTGGTCGGCTGGCGCGGCCCGTCGTCGGCCGGGACGACCCGCCAGGGACGGCCGAGCATGCCCGCGAGCGTGGGCTCGGGCTCGGCCACATCCTCAAGCGTGGCCAGCAGGCCGGGGTGCTGCCCGGTGTGGCCGGCGGCGACGCGCTGGACGCGCAGCAAGAGATCGGCCAGCTGCGCGGCGGCCACGCCCGTGCAGCGCTGCAGCTCGGGCAGCACCACCAGCCGGAGCTGCGGCCAGAACAGCCGCCACGCGCGATCGTGGTGGCGCAGCAGCCGGCTGTGGACGGTCTCGGGGGAAGCGATGATCACCCGCGCGTACATATCCGGCCGGCGGGCGTGCTCCAGCGGCGTGGCGCTCAGGTGCAGGCTGCGCGGCAGGTCCTGGTTGATCTGCGCGATAGCGGCGCGCGCGGCCAGCGCGGCGGCCTGGTCGGGCGCGATCAGCAGCGCCGTCGCGGATGGGTCGGCCAGCAGCGTGGCGTAGAGCAGCAGGTGCGCGCTGATCGCCACGTCGGCGCTCGACGCGCGCAGCGCCACCGGCTCGCCGCGGCGGAGCGCGGTGAGCGCGTGGGCCTGGTGCGGCCGAAACGGCTCGCCCGTCAGCGCGACCCAGGCCTGCGCCAGGTCTGAGTCAATTGGCAGGTGCGCGATCCGCTCTCCCGGCGCGCCCTCGATCGGCAGCGTCGCCAGGAGCGGCTGCGCATCGCCGCCACGCCCGCGCTGGCGCGCGATAGTCTGAACGATCTCGCTGATGCTCTGCAACGCCGCTAGCCTTCCGCAATTCTGGCTCGAATGGCGTATGGATGCGGATATTGTAGCATATCTTGGTCATATCATTATGTTGTTTTCCCTCACCCCCCTGCCCCCCTCTCCCGGCGGGAGAGGGGGGTATGGTTCTGGCATCCAGTCGAGGATACCACGATCAGCATCAGAAAGAGCAATAACCGTGACGGCCTACTCGTGGCACGCTGCTTGCTTTATCATCCTGCGTACGATGCCAGGGTGCATCATCACAGTGTGATAACGGAGGATCCCATGAACTTGATTATCTGGCTCTTGATCGGCGCATTGGTGGGTTGGCTGGCGAGCATGGTCATGCGGACCGATGCGCAGCAGGGCGCGATCCTGAATATCGTCGTCGGCATCATCGGCGCGCTGATCGGCGGCTTCCTGTTCGGTGGCCCGACGATTAACAGCAGCGCGCTTAACCTCACCGCGATTCTGATCTCGTTCGTCGGCGCGGTCATCCTGCTGGCGATCGTCAACCTGGTCCGGCGCGGCTCGGTGCGCTAACACCAACTCCTATAGCAGTGGGCAGTCGGCAGTAAGGCGGATGGCAATCACGACGGCAGCTCGTTCGTGCGTCGTGGCTCAATGCTTTTGCTCACGGCCATAGAGATCGAAAGAGCCTCGGCAGCCATGCCGGGGCTCTTTGTCGTTGGTGCTGTGGCGTCTTGACCGTTACCGAATCCATCGATCCACACTGACCACCGCCGCTATACCGACGCCATACGCGAGCAGATCCCACCAGCTGAACTTCGATCCGAGAACGACATAGGCAAAGAGCTTGACCACAATCTGCCGACTCTGGCCGAGTTGCGTCGGAACAGGCGTGAGCTGGAACGCTTCGATGGCAACTACGTAGATTGCGGTGATCAGCAGCTTGGGCGCGATCGACCAATCACGCCAGATCAGGCTGACCACCAGGTAGAATGCTGCTGCGTAGACCATGTCGCCGACGTACTTATCCCACAGGCGGACGCCAATCGGTAGCAGGCGCGATACAAGCCCAACCGTGGCAGCCGCGAGCAGGAGCAGCAGTACCTTCAATCGATATGCGTTGTTGCTCACAACTTGCGCACGATCATTGCATTCTCTCGCTGTTGTACAACCGCCGCATAAACACGAAAAACGCCCCTACCGTTGCAGGTGGTAGGGGCGTTTCTCTGCGCTGCAATCGCGTGGTGGGGACGAAGGGACTTGAACCCTTACGGATTGCTCCACAAGTTCCTAAGACTTGCGCGTCTGCCATTTCGCCACGTCCCCAACATTGCGCGAATTGTAGCATAGCGGCGCGCCGCGCGCAACCGTGCCGTGCGTGACGCCAGGGCCGATGCCTCCGACCAGCGACCGACTTGACATCGCGTGGAACAGGTGTATCCTTATGACTGTAAAAGTAATTTAGTCACACGTTTGCAAAGAGGGAGCTATGCCGAAAGGCTTCACCGAGCGCGAGAAGGCGCTGATCCGCGCCAAGCTGCTGGAGAAAGGCCGCGATCTTTTCGCGACCTACGGCGTCAAGAAGACCAGCGTGGAGGATCTGACCAGCGCGGCCGGCATCTCGAAGGGCGCGTTCTACCTGTTCTTCGACTCGAAGGAGGAGCTGTTCTTCGAGCTGCTGGAGCAGTTCGAGGCCGACTTCAAGGCCAGCCTGTTCCGCGGCGCCGCCCGCTCGGAGACGCCGCCCCGCCAGCGGGTGCACGCCCTGCTGAAGGACGCGCTCGCGCTCTGGAAGACCAACGCGCTGTTCACGCACTTCGACCGGGAGGACTACGAGCACCTGCTGCGCAAGCTGCCCGAGGAGAAGGTCGCGGCGCACACGCAGCGCGACGACATGTCGGCCGGCGAGCTGATCGCCGAGTGGGCGCGCGCCGGCGTCGCGATCGACCGCGACGCGCGGCTGGTCTCGAACCTCATGCGCGCGCTGTTCTTCCTGAGCCTACACGAGCAAGAGTTCGACGCCGATATCTACCCGGCCGTGCTGGACGTGCTGGTCGGCCTGGTGGCCGGATATCTCGTCGCGGAGTGAGCTATGAAACTTGCGATCGAAACCCAGGATCTGGCGAAGCGCTACGGCGACGTCGCCGCCGTGGATGGGCTGTCGCTGCGCGTCGCCGAGGGCGAGATCTACGCGTTTCTCGGCCTCAACGGCGCGGGCAAGACGACGACGATTCGCATGCTGCTCGGGATGGTCAAGCCGACCGCCGGCGCGGCGCGCGTGCTCGGCACGCTGATTCGGCCTGGCGAGCGGCGGCCGTGGGGCGCGGTCGGCTACATGGTCGAGACCCCGCACGCCTACCCGGAGCTGACGGTGCGCGAGAACCTGGAGGCGATGCGCCGCCTGCGCCCGGGCACCGATCGGCGGGCGGTCGCGCGGATGATCGAGCAGCTGGGCTTGAGCGCCTACGCCGATCGCCGCGCCGGGACGCTATCGCTCGGCAACGCGCAGCGCCTCGGGCTGGCCAAGGCGATCCTGCACCAGCCGCGGCTGCTCGTGCTCGACGAGCCGGCCAACGGCCTGGACCCGGCCGGCATCGTGGAGATTCGCAACCTGCTGATCGATCTGGCGCACGGGCAGGGCGTCACCATATTCATGTCGAGCCACATCCTGGGCGAGGTCTCGCGCCTGGCCGATCGGATCGGCATCATCCACCAGGGGCGCCTGGTGCAGGAGCTGGACGCGGCCGAGCTGGAGCACAGCCTGCGGCGCCGGCTGGTGGTGCGCGCGCGCGAGTCGGCGGCGGCCCGCGCGGTGCTTGTCGGCGCCGGCTACGCCACGGAGATGCTGGACGAGGACGGCATCGAGGTCTGCAATCTCGCCGCGATCGAGCACCCGGACGACGTCGCGACGCGCCTGGTCAACGCCGGGCACGCGCCGACGATGCTCAACGTCGAGCAGGAGGATCTGGAGCACTACTTCCTGCGGCTGATCGACATGGACATGGGCGAGGAGGGCAAACGATGAGCAACCTGACACAAGCCGTCTGGGTCGAGCTGCTGAAGGCGCGGCGATCCAAGATGCCGCTGCTGACCCTGCTGGGCTTTTCGCTCGCGCCGCTCGCCGGCGGCTTCTTTATGATTGTCTTGAAGGACCCCGCCCTCGCGCGCCGCATGGGGATGATCAGCGCCAAGGCGCAGATCACGGTTGGCGCGGCCGACTGGAGCACCTACCTGGGGATGCTCGGCCAGGCGGCCGCGATCGGCGGCTTCATCTTGTTCAGCCTGATCGGCAGCTGGGTCTTCGGGCGCGAGTACTCGGACCAGACGATCAAGGACCTGCTGGCCCTGCCGACCCCGCGCTTCGCGATCATGCTGGCCAAGTTCATCCTGGTGATGGCGTGGTCGGCCGCGCTGACGGCGGCGATCTATCTGATCGGCCTCGGCGTCGGCACGGCGGTCGGCCTGCCGCCGGCGCCGGCGGGGGTGCTCTGGCACGGCACGGTCACCCTGGCGATCACCGCCGGCCTGACGATCGCGCTCGTCACGCCGATCGCGTTCTGCGCCAGCGCCGGCCGCGGCTACCTGCCGGCGATGGGCGCGGCGATCCTGGCGGTGATCCTGGCGCAGGTCGTCGCGGCGGCGGGCTGGGGCGAGTACTTCCCCTGGTCGATCCCGGCACTGTTCGCCGGAATGGCCGGGCCGGCCTATGGGCCGATCGGCGCGACCAGCTACGCGATCGTGCTCCTCGCGAGCCTTGCGGGCATCGTCGCAACGTTTGTCTGGTGGGAGCGGGCGGATCAGACGCATTGACGAGTGGGGCTTGGGGCTTGGGCCTGGGGGCTTGGGGCTTGGGGCTTGGGGCTTGGGGCTTGGGGCTTGGGGCTGTTGATAGCCGGCGTTCAAACGTTCAAACGTTCAAAGCGTTCGATCAAACGTTCAACGTTCAAACATTCAAACGCGTTCAAACGTTCGTTCAGCGTTCAGCGTTCAGCGTTCAACGTTCAGCGTTCAGCGTTCAACGTTCAGCGTTCAGCGTTCGATGGTACAATGTCGCCGGACCGCCATAGCGACGGAGCAACAACGATGCGAGCGCTGCTCTCCTGGGATCAGTTCGACGCCGCGCACGGCTGGCATAGCGAGGCCGCCGCCGTCGACGGCGCGCCGGCGACGATTCTGCTGGGGCCCGAGGCCGCCGCGCCGGCGCCCTTTGCCGAGGCCGTCCCCTCGTGGGCCGCGACCACGCCGGGCGGGAGCCGGATCGAGCTGCAGCTGCGCGCCCGGCGCGACGGCCGCTGGACGGCGTTCTACCGGATCGCGCAGTGGGATAGCCTGGCCGAAAACAGCGCCCGGCGCAGCTTCGACGCGCAGCAGGACGCCGACGGGCGCGTCGCGACCGACACGCTGTCGCTCGCCGGCCCCGCTGATGCGGTGCAGCCGCGCGTGCTGCTCCTCGGCGAGAGCGAGCGCCGGACGGAGCTGCGGGCGCTGCGCCTGGCGCTAAGCGCGCCGGGTGCGCGCGCCACGTCGCCGGGCCGCCTCACACCGCGCGAGCTGCCGGTGCCGGCGCGCTCGCAGCTGGCCTACCCGAACGGTCGCAACCTGTGCAGCCCGACCTGCACGGGCATGCTGCTGGCCTACTGGCACGCGCAGACCGGCGACGAGCGGCTGGCGCCCTTCGCCGAGCGCGGCGCCGTCGCGGATCTGGTCGTGCCGCAAGTCTACGATCCGGTCTACGACGGCCACGGCAACTGGGGCTTCAACACGGCCTTCGCGGCCGGCCGCGGGCTGGATGGCTACGTCGCGCGCTTCGCCGGGCTCGACCAGCTCGATCCGTGGCTGGCGGCCGGCGTGCCGCTGGCGATCAGCGTGGCCTGGGGCGCGGGCGAGCTGGACAACGCGCCGATCCCGGCGAGCGCCGGCCACCTGCTGATCGTCGCCGGCTTCGACGCGCAGGGGCGGGTGGTCGTCGCCGACCCGCGCGGCGACGACGAGGGCGCCGTTCGCCGGCTCTACGACGCCGCGCAGCTAGAGCGGGCCTGGCAGGCCAATTCCAGCGGAACCGCCTACGTGATCCACCCGCAGGGCTGGCCGGTCCCGAGCCTCCCGCGCGATTGAGCCGGCGTCGAGCGCGCGGGCAATCGCCGGCCCTCGGCGGGCCCGATCGTGCTGCCCGCCGCTGTGGCGCCCGTTTCGCGGCACGCGAAATGCTTTTAGAGATCAGCGACGGTAGTATTACTGATCTGATGATAAACGGTTGATGACATAGCCTCGGCGGATTGGTAAGCTACGTAGAGCGATGGATGATAACATCTACAGTGCGTAGGAGTAGTGGCTATGAATACGGAGACGGATGCCCGGCGAGCGTATGTTGAAGCCATTATGAGCCGGCTGCGCCGCCATTACGCGGAGCGCACGCCCCTGCCAGTGCGCCGTGAGGAAGGTTCGCAGACACTCTCGCTCCAGATGCTCCAGCGATTATATCGCCACGTTATGAGCGAGGGCTACGGCGAGTAGATCTTTAGCAGATGGATCGATCGCGCGGCGCGGGCCTCCCTGATCGGGCGCCCGCGCCGTTTTCCGTCGCCGCGACAGCGCCGATCTCCAGCCTGCAGCCGATCCACACCGGCACGCCAGAGTAACAAATCTTCACCGAACAGGGCTTCTCAACGCGATATCATGGGTGCGAGCGCGTGTGCGCCCGCGCCGGCCCGATGGCTGCACCACCGGCGCACCCCAGCAGGCAGAGTGGAGGAAACCTCAATGGCAGTGTATATGCCGAAAAAATCCTGGAGCGACCTCACGACCGAGCAGAAAGCGGGCGCGGTTCTGCTTGTGATCGCTCAGGTGGGGCTGCTGGTCGCGGCGCTGGCCGATATCCGCCGCCGGCCGGCCGAGCAGATCAACGGCAGCAAGCGGATGTGGGCCGGGCTGGCGTTCGTCAACTTCGTCGGGCCGATCGCCTACTTCCTGTTTGGCCGCAAGCGGTAGTCGCTTGATCGGATACCCCTCCCCCTACCCCCGCCCCTGCCAGGGGCGGGGGTTTCTTTTTCGTGGGTGTGGGGGATGGCACGACAAAGCGCGATTTCCGAATGGAAGATAGAAGCTATGCGCTGCCGCCGGGGCGCGCCAGGAACGCCGCGACCTCGGCGCGGCTGGGCGGGTTTGCCCCCGCGCGGCTGCAGTTGATCGCCGCGGCGGCGCCCGCAAATCGTAGTGTGGCGCTCAGCTCCTCGGGCGCCAGCGCCTCGAGCTTCTCGCGCGAGAGCGCGCCGCGCTCGGCCAGGCCGACGAGCAGCCCGGCGTCGTAGGTGTCGCCCGCTCCGATCGTGTCGATGACCGTGACCGGGAACGAGTCCTCTGCATACGCGCGCCCACCATGCAGCGCCAGCACCCCCTCGCCGCCGCGCGTCACGACCACCAGCGCCGGCCCGCGCCGCATCAGGTCGGCCATCGTCGCCTCGACCGGCTGCCCCGGCGCGAGCCAGTCCAGGTCGACCGTGCTGATCTTGACGACATCGGCCAGCGCGAACAGCCGGTCCAGCAGCGCCCGGTAGCCGGCCTCGTCGTGGACGAGCCCCGGCCGGATGTTCGGGTCGAGCGAGATCAGCGCGCGGCCCTTGAGTCGCTCGGCGGTCGCGAGGATCGCGGCGGGGGTCGTTCCGCGCAGCAAGCTGATCGAGCCGATCTGCAGCGCGCTCGTCTCTTCGAACAGCGCCGGCGGCAGGTCGTCGACCGAAAGCAGCGTATCGGCGGCCGCGTCCCCGTAGAATGCGTAGGCCGCGTCGCCGCCCTCGTAGGCCACGAACGCCAGCGTCGTAGGCGACTCGACCGTCTGCAGGAAGCGCGTGTCGATGCCCTCGGACTCGACGTAGCCGCGCAGGTGGCGCCCGAAGAAGTCGGCCGCGACCTTGCCGGCGAACGCGGCCGGCTGCCCCATCCGCGCCGCCCCAACCGCCACGTTCAGCGGCGAGCCGCCGGGGTGCATGCGAAAGCCGACGGTCCGCCCGTCCTCCTCGATAGGCAAGAAGTCGATCAAGATCTCGCCCATACAGGTAATCAGCCCAGACATCGTAATTCCCCTCTGCTTGGCAGCTTGACGAGACGATCAAGCGATCGGGCCTATTATCGCATAACTTTGTGCGCCTGTATTTGGCCGGCGCTGGCCCGCTTCGGTAGATCTCCTCGCTGTCACGCTACATTAATCTACGCATCTTGGTCGTAGTCCATGCGATCGAGTACGCTTGGATAGACGTTGATCTATTACATTCAGAAGGACCCCATCATGGACGATCTGCCTCTTCCCGACGACGCTCCCGGCGACGACTGCCCCGAGCACGGCCCCTACGCCGACGACGACTGCCCCAAGTGCTAAAGCGCTGATCACGGATTGATCTCACGCCAAGCCACCACGCGCAAAGGCATCAGACCGCGTTGTTCTTTGCGGCTTTGCGGCTTTGCGCGAGCGAATCCAGCGCCCGCGCTATCAAGCGCATAGGTTTGCGGATCAATCGATGCGCTGACCGCTGCCGCCGTCCAGCGGGCTCGCGACCACCACGCGAAAGCCGAGGTGGTAGCGCCAGTAGTCGGCCGGCAGACGGCTGCGATAGGTGCAGCGCGCCTCCTTGGGCAGCGAGACGCACGAGGAGCCGCGGAGCACGTAGCTTTTCGGCTCGTGGAACGGCGCCGCCGAACCGGGGTAGCTGGCGTAGACGCTCGCCATCCACTCCCACACGTTGCCGATCATATCGTGCGCTCCGAACGGGCTCACACCCTCCGGGTAGCACCCTACCGGCGCGGTGACCCACGCCCCGCGCGCTTCGGCCGTGTTGGCCCGCGCGCTCGACCACTCCTCGCCCCAGGGGTAGCGCCGCTTGGCGCGCCGCCGCGCGTCCCAGCCGGCGGCTTTCTCCCACTCGACCTCCAGCGGCAGCCGCGCGGTCATCTCGGCCGGCAGCAGGCCGGCCAGGGCCAGGCGCTCGCTCAGCCAGCGGCAGTAGGCGCTCGCGTCGTGCCACGTCACGCCCACGACCGGCTGGGCCGGGTTGTTGAAGCGCGGGTCGTGCCAGTAGCGCGGCGGCGGGTAGCCCAGCTCGTCGGCCAGAAACCGCGCGTACTCGTGGTTGGTGACCGGGTACAGCCCGATCGAGAAGCTGGGCACGTTGACGCGCTGCGTCGGCCCCTCGTCCTCGTAGCGCCCCTGCGCGCCCAGCACGAACGCCCCGGCCGGGATGTGCGCCAGCGGCGGAAGCAGGCTTGCGAACCGCGGATCGCCCAGCTCGCCGAGCAGCAGCCCCGCCCGCACGCGCGCGGCCAGCGGGCACGCGCGCGATTGCATCAGCTCCACCAGGCGCGCCCGCGCCTCCACGCGCAGCGCTTCGACACGCGCCTCCGAGCTGCCCAGCTGCAGCAGGCACGCGGCGGCGAGCAGGGTCGCGCCCCACGGCGGCTCTGCCGCCTCGGGCGCAGATGCCGGGGCGCGACTTGCCGGTCGCCTGGCCGGCTTATCGGCGCGCTCGATCAGGCGCCGAAACAGCTCGCCGGCCGCCTGCGGCGCCCGCTCGCGGCCAAGCTCCGAGATCGCCAGGGCGATCGGCTCGTGCCAGCGCGGGTCGCCGCCGAGGCCAGCCGCGCGCTCGACAAAGTCGGGCGCGGCCGCCAGCGCGCGCGCGGCCAGGTACTCGCGCAGCGGCGGCCACGCGATCGTGCGGTCGCCCTGCGCTCCGGCCTGGGTCAGAATGCCCCTGTCGCAGCACCAATCGAGCAGCCGCGCGCTCGCCTGCTCGGCCGGAACGCCCAGCGCCACGAGCGGCGCGCGCAGGAGCATCGCAGCGGTGGCGTCGCTCAGCGCGCCCGGCTGCTCGGCCGCTTGGCCCGCTTCGGACTGAAGCGCCAGCGCCAGCGGCTCCAGCAAGCCAAGGCGCTGCTCCACGCTGGTTGGCCGGCCCGCGCCGACGACCTGGGCGAGCAGGCCGGCGCTCCCCGTATCCCACCCGTCGAGCAGCAGATCGGCCAGCCGGGCCAGGATCGCCCCGCGCTCCGCCGGCAGCGCGTGCCCGTCGGCGTGCGCGAGGATGCAGAGCGCCAGGCCGAGCGGGCTGGCCGCCAGCGCGTGGAGCTGCCTGGAGGCGCGCATGTGGCCCTGCAGCACGGCGACGCGCTCGCCAACATCCGGCGCGCCCTCCCCGGCGATCGCCCCGTACCAGCGCGCGATCATCGCGTCGACCTCGGCGGCGTCGAGCGGGGCCAGGCTATAGCGCGCGAAGCCGGCCAGCCGACGATCGGCGCGCGGGCCGCTCGCGACGACGTACCTGTTCGCGGGATACTGCGCGCTCAGCCGCTCGATCGCCGCCAGCGCGGCGTCCAACTCCTGCCGGTCGGCCAGGTCGTCGAGCCCATCGATCAGCACCAGCGCGCGGCCGAGCTGCAGCTGCTCGCGGATCGCCGGCCGCGCCGCGGGGTCGAGTCCAGGCGGGCTAAGCGGGTCCGCGCCGCAGCCGTCGCGCGCGGACAGCAGCAGCGGCAGGGGCGGCGGGCCGGGCCACGCCGCCAGCAGATCGCCGTAGAGATCCGGCTCGCCCAGCCAGCTGGCGGCGCACGCCAGCGCCAGCCGGCGCAGGCATGTGCTCTTGCCGGAGCCGGCCCGCCCCTCGAGCACGATCCGCGCGCCGGCCGGGCGGATGAGATCGAGCGGCGACCGGAGCAGCGGCTGGCCGGGCTGCGGGCGCTCGGCCGACTCAGCCGCCGGTTCGAGCGGCAGCAGCCCGCGCTCCAGGTACAGGTCGAGCAGCGGCAGGCGGCGCGCGGGCGCGCCCACCCGGCCGAGCGGAATATCGCGGGCCTGCGCGACGATCGCGCGCAGATAGCTGATCAGGGCCTGGCCGGCTTCGGGGGCTGACGCGGCGATACCTGCCGAGCCGGCTCCGGCGGCGCGCTGGTACTGCTGCAACAGCGGGGGCGGGTCGGGTTTGTACGACGCCACACGTTCTACCTAGTCTGCTGTTCTGCCTCTGCCTGACGGCTCCTGATCATCCGCAACACCGCCAGATTGTCAAGTTCGCGGAATTAGTCTGGGGGCTGCGCGCCCCCGTGCCCCCGCGCCCAAGCCCTGCGGGGGGCTGCGCGCCCCCCGTACCCCCGCGGGCGGGGGTGGTCCGCCACCCCCGCCGCCCCCCGGCCGGGGCTTCGCCCCTGGACCCCAAAAAGAATGCCGCCTCAGTTGCAATGTTTGACGCTGGCGGAATCCAGGCCCCCCCCCCCCGCGCCCCCGCGCCGGCTGCGCCCGACCGGGCGTTTGACGGCGGCGGAATCCAGGCGCGGCGGGATGCGCACACGTTTGTACGGGGGCTGCGCGCCCCCGCGCCCCGCGGGCGGGGGTGGTCCGCCACCCCCGCCGCCCCCGGCCGGGGCTTCGCCCCTGGACCCCAAAAAGAATGCCGCCTCAGTTGCAATGTTTGACGTGCATGCCCGGCGGAATCCAGGCGCGGCGGGATGCGCACACGTTTGTACGGGGGGCTGCGCGCCCCCCGCGCCCCCGCGGGCGGGGGTGGTCCGCCACCCCCGCCGCCCCCCGGCCGGGGCTTCGCCCCTGGACCCCAAAAAGAATGCCGCCTCAGTTGCAATGTTTGACGTGCATGCCCGGCGGAATCCAGGCGCGGGGGAATACAACCCGGCTCTTCGGAATGTTGATGGGCATGGGCCACGACGATTGCAGCTGGTACGGCATCATTTGCCGGAGGGGGGCCGGGGGCGCAGCGCCCCGGAAGAAAGGCCTGGCGCAGCCGCCTGAACCGGCGCGGGTTCCCCCGGGCGGGGGGCCGGGGGCGCAGCCCCTAATCGTCTGCCCGATCGGGCAAAAGCATCGCGCTCTCGTTGTGGCGCAGCAGCACCAGCCCGGCCTCCATGCGATTGCTCACCTTGAGCTTGCCGATGATGTTGCTGACGTGCTTCATGGCCGTATGGTAGCTGATGTCGAGCTGCCTGGCGATCTCGCGGTTGCTCATCCCCTCGGCGACCAGTTCGAGGATCTCGCGCTCGCGGCCGGTGAGCCCCTGGAGCTGCGCCGCCGAGCCGCTCAGCATCGGCGGTCGCGCGGCCCGCCGCATCACCTCGGCGTGAAACAGCACGTAGCCCTCCAGGAGCTGGTGGATCGCCGCCAGGTACGCCTGCGGCTCGAGATCCTTCGAGAGGCAGCCGCCGGCCCCAGCGAGGAAGGCGGTCGCCTGCAGGGCCCTGGCCTCGTGCTCGTACGCGACCAGGAGCAGGATCTGGATGTACGGCTGGAGCGCGTTCAGCATCCTACAGTAGGCGAGGCTGTCGATGCCCGGCAGATACCGATCGATCACGACGATGTCGACTTCGCGGTCGATCATACCCTGCTCGAGCGCGCTGCCATCGCCGGCTTCGTAGACCACGGTATGGCCGCCGTGGGAGAGATGGTAGCTGAGCATTTGCCTGAACAGCACCTGCTGGTCAGCTAGGACGATCCGCGCACGCCGTGGGGCTAGGGATCGACTCCGCACCGATAACCTCTTTGCCTCTTGCCGCCGCGCCGGGCAGCGCGATACACCTCCGCGGCCCTTAGTACAGCCAGTCGGAATATTGATCCGTGTTTGTTTGACGGAGGACGGAGGGCCGACGACGATTGACCGCCGCCCTCCGTCTTCGGTCTTCGGTCGAACCCGGATCGCCTGTGCGATCGCCTGCTCTTAGCTTGCGGTCACACCCGTTTACCCCAGGCCTGAGAGCTTCTTCTTCGATGAGCCCGGTGGAAACGTACCTCGTTGTATGTACGCCAGATACTCCAACTCAAGTACTCGATCTCAGCTCTATTGAAATCACTGCATTGCAGCAGCCAAAGATGCGTGCAACCTACTATAGCATAAGCTGGGATGGCCGTGCTATCCTTCGTAACAGGGATTTAACAAGATTTTTACTACTGTTGTGTGCCATATGATCGCCACCGTTCGCTCACCCAACTACGGCGCCCGCGGCGGCCGGGACATAGCCATGCTGGTCGTCCACGCGACGGCGGGCAGCCTGCGCGGCGCGCTGGCCTGGCTGACGAACGCCGCCGCGCGCGTCTCGGCGCACTACCTGATCGACAAGCAGGGCCAGGTCTACCAGCTCGTGCCCGACGAGTTGGCGGCCTGGCACGCCGGCCGCGCCGGCTGGCGCGGGGAGACGGCGATCAACGAGATCTCGCTCGGGATCGAGCTTGAGAACGCCAACGACGGCCGCGACCCGTACCCGGCCGGGCAGGTCGACGCGCTGCTGCGGCTCGCGCGCGACAAGGTGGCCCGCTACCAGATCGCGCCCGCCATGGTCGTGCGCCACCGCGACGTCGCGCAGCCGCCCGGCCGCAAATCCGACCCGGCCGGCTTCCCCTGGGCCGAGTTTATCCGCCAGCTCTTCCCGCAGCAGCCCGCGTCGCCGGACGAGCGCCCGCCGCGGCCGCCCTCGCCCGGCGACGGCCCGGTCGGGCTGGCGCGGGCGCTGCGCGCCGAGGCCTACCGGCAGGTCGGCGCGACCGATCGGCCGGAGTGGGCGATGCACCGCCTGGCGCGCGCCGAGGGGCTGGGCCTGCCGGTCGGGCCGTCGTTCGAGCTGGCTGTGGCCGGCCGCGCCTATATCGCGCAGCCGTTCGGCCGCGAGACGCTGCTGAGCCCGATCGGGGACTGGCAGCGCGTCGTGCGGCAGGCCGCGCTGGCCGCGCCGGAGCAGCAGCCGCTGCGCGAGGCGCTGACGCAGGCAGTCTACGCCCAGGCCGGCGAGACCTACCGCCCCGGCTGGGCGCTGCACCAGTACGCCGAGCGCGCGCCGCTTGGGCCGCCGCTGGGCCCGGGCTGGCGGGTCGGCGCGGCCGGCCAGGACTACGTCGCCGCGTGCTACGCGCTCGACACGATCTTCAGCCCGGCCGGCAGCTGGAGGGAGATCGCACGGCTCAGCGAGCTGCTCGCGCGCCCGGCCGCCGGCCCAAAGTCCGCGCTGGCCGAGGCCCTGCAGGAGCAGCTGTACCGCCGTGCCGGCAGCCGGCTGCGCGCCGACTGGCAGATCCACCGGTACGCGCTCGCGCAGTCGCTCGGCGCGCCGCTCGGCCCGAGCTTCCGCGTCGCGCTCGACGGCCGCGACTACGTCGCCGAGGCGTTCGCGCTCGACGTGGCCTACTGCGAGGTTGGCGACTGGAAGTCGATCGCGCGGCTCGGCGCGCTGCCCGGCTAGCCCCAATACCGTTCACCTGCGAATGCTTAGAAGCTTCACCACTTCAGGGGAGGGACTTGGGAAGGGCGAAGCCCTCCCCAAGACCCCCTCCAAACGTTCGTTTTCAGCATCGCGGCTGCGCCCTTGCGCTAAACCCACTGATCCGACGTGCAGTTGCATCATAAGGAAGGACGCCCATGATCATCTCGCTCCGCCCGTCTCGCGCCGCTTCCATTCGGCCGCCGGTGACGCCTCAAGGCGATCGGCACGGCGAGGCGCCCGCCCTGAGTCACTTCCAGCGCCGCCTCGCGCGCCTGAGCACGGCTGCATCATTCGCCGTCCGCGGCTGCTTGCTGCTGCTCGCGCTGATAGCGCTGGGCTGGAATGTTCCCCCGGCGACCTGGCCGGCCGCACTCTATCTCGCCGCCGCGCTGTCGGCGCTCGCGCTCGGCGCGGGCCTGGCCTGGCGGCTGCCGCTCGCGCTCGCGCTGCTGTCCGACGGGCTGGCGGCCGGGCTGCTGATCCTGGGGAGCGGCGGCGCCGGCAGCCCGCTCCTTGGCCTGCCGCTGCTGCTCGTCGTCCAGGGCGCCCTGCTCGGCTCGGCGCGCGACGCGCTGGTGGGCAGCGGCGTCGGCGCGCTGGTCCTGCTCTCGGGTTGCGCCGTCTCTCGCCCGGCGCCGGGCCTGCTGGCGGCGATGCTGGCCGTGCAGCTGATCGGCGGAGCCACGGTCTATCGCATTCGCGAGCAGGTGCGGCTGGCGCTGCGCGCGCTCTACGCCGGCACGATCGCCAGGGCGCACGATCACGGCCGCGAGGCTGCTGGGCGCGTCGACTGGAGGCGCCTGGCCGCGCAGGTCAACGCCTGCGCGACGATCGACGCGCTGGTGAGATTAGCGCGCGAGCAGGCCGGCGCGATTGGCGGCGCGCTCGCCGTGGTCGAGCTGGCCGACGCGGGAGCGGGGAGCCTGCCTGAGCACGATGGCTGCGCCGGCACAGCACGCATACCGATCAGCTGCGGCGCCGTGCTTGGCCGGATCGAGCTGCCCGCCGGCGATCTCACCCCGGCCCGCCGCTCGGGCCTTGAGCAGCTGGCGGCGCTGGTCGGGCTGCGGGCGCTGGCGCTGCGCCACGACGCGCAGCTGCGGCGCCAGCAGGCCGCGCTGACCGCGCTCTGGGAGACCGCCGGGCTGCTCCGCATCGCGCCCGACCCCCGGGAGGCTTGCCAGGAGGCCTGCCGCAGACTGGCAGGCGTGCTCGATCTGGACTGGCTGGCGCTGCTGGCCCCCGACGAGCTGCACGCCCTGGCCCCGTTCGTCTTCGCGCGCGGGCGGCCGGGCGCCACCCCGCCGCACCTGAGCGGGGCGCAGCTGCGGGTGGCCGCCGAGGCGCTGCGCGGAGATCGTCCGCTGGTGCGCGCCGAAGGGCGCGCGAGCCTGGTCTGCCTGCCGGTCGGCGCGGGCGCGGATATGCCGGTCGTGCTGGCCGCGCTCGGGCGGCCCGCCGACATCGCGACCCAGACGCTGCTGATGCTGCTCGGCGGCCTGATCGCCGACCGGCTGCGCGTTGTAGATTGCAGATTGTAGATTGTAGATTGTAGAGCGCGACGAGCGCATGTTGAATCGCGTTGGAATGCCTTCGCCGCACTGCCGACTGCCTGCTGCCGACTGCCGACTGCCTGCTGCCGACTGCCTGCCGACTGCCGACTGCCTGCTGCTGCCGACTGCCTGCTGCCGACTGCCTGCTGCCGACTGCCGACTGCCTGCTGCCGCACTGCCGACTGCCGCACTGCCGACTGCCGACTGGCAATGCGGTGGATAGAGAAAGAGAATATGTCCAGCACAATACAGATCGGCATGGCCGTCGCGCTGTTTCTGGCCGGCCTGGCGATGCTGGTGAGCGGCATCGTGATCATCCTGACGCGCGAGTACCAGGAGGCCATGCGCTCGCTCTCCAGCCAGTCCGCGCGCCTGAGCAGCAAGCTGCTCGGCGACGTCGGCGTGCAGGCGGCGATCGAAAGCTCGGCGCGCCTGTTCGAGTCGATCACCGGCCTCGTCCAGACCGCCATCGGCACCGGGGCGTTCCTGTGCCTGCTGGGGACGATCATCTGCGGCGTCAGCTTCTGGATGCTGTCGCTGGTGCGGTAAGGATCGCCCCAGCCAACCCCCCCCGCTCCTGTGGCGGCGGGAGCGGGGGGCAGGGGGGTGAGGGCCTGCAGCGCACGAGGATGCGCTCGACAAAACTTACTCCCACCACGGGTAGGGAATGGGGCACATCGATATGACAACATATTGGATCGAGACGCAATGAGTAGAACCAAAGCCTGGATTCAGCTCTACCTGCAGGCGCTGCGCGCCGACCCGCGCTTCAGCGGGTCGCGCGAGGTCGTGCCGCTGTGGCTGGCCCGCGCCGGCGAGCGGGAGCCCGCGGGCGAGCAGGCGCTTTGGCCGCCCAGGGCCGCGCGCGTGACGATCCAGATGGCCGCCGAGATCTGGCCGCGGCTCATGCTGGCCGGCCCGGCCGGTGCCGGCAAGACCACGCTGCTGCGGCAGCTCGCCTGCGGGCTGGCCGAGGCGATCCTCGCGGAGGATGCGGGCGAGCCCGCCAGCGCGACCTCGGGCAGGGCCAAAAGCCCCCTGCCGCTGCCGCTGTACATCGAGCTGGCATGCTTCCAGCACAGCGTCGAGGCAACCTTCGCCGCTGGATTTGGACCGGAGGCCCCCTCGCTGCAGGAGCTGGCCCAGCAGCGTCCGCTGCTGGTGCTGCTCGACGGGCTAGACGAGGTCGCGCCGGACATGCAGCTGATCAGCCTGTCGGCGCTGTCGCACACGCTGGCGGCGCTCGGCCCTCAGGCGCGCTGGATCTGCACCTGCCGGAGCGAGCGCCTGGCGCTGTTCCGCCCCTGGCTCGGCGCGGCCGAGGTGCGCGAGATCCGCGCGCTGCAGCCGCGCGACGCGCTCGGCCTGATCCAGCGACGGCACGGCGACGAGCTGGCCGGCTGGCTGCAGCGCGCGGAAGACCTGGCCGAGCTGGCCGCCTGCCCGCGCTGGCTGGCCGCGCTGCCAGGCGGGATCGCCCATGAGCTGGGGCCGACCGGGCCGCTGAGCCGCGGCCGGCTGCTGGCCGCATGGCTGCCCGCCGTGATCGCCGCGGCGCTGGAGGCGCACCGGTCGCCGGCGACGGCGGAGGCGGCGCTCGCGGCGCTGCCTGAGCTTGCGGCGGCGCTCGACCGCGACCGGCGCGGCTCGCTGAGCATAGCCGAGGCGCTGGCGGCGATCGGCGCGCGGGACTCGCCCACGCCGGATATGGCGCCGGGGCTGCTGCAGCTGCTGGTGGGCGCGGGCATCCTGGCGCTCGACCCCGAGCGGCAGCAGGTCTCGTTTCGACGCCCGGCGCTGCGCGCGTTTGGCCAGGCGCTCCTGCTCGCCCGCGCGAGCCCCGAGACCTGGCCGGCCGGCAGCTTCGCGCGCGCCTCGGGCGACGCGGTCGTGCTGGCGTATAGCCTGTGCGGCGATCGCGAGTCGGTGCTGCGCCGGCTGCTCGCCAACGGCGCGGTGTCGCTTGCGGCGCGCTGCCTGATCGACGCCGAGGCGCCGGGCCAGTTCGAGCCGCTGCTGGCGCGGATTGGCGCCCTGACCCCGCCGCTGCGCGTGATGCTGGCTGACGCCTTTGCCGCCGAGGGCTTGTCCGCCGCCGCGCTCGAACAGCTCGAGCGGGCCGCGCTCGATGGCTACGATGAGGCTGGCCTGTTCGGGCGTCTGGGCGAGCTGTATGGCGCGGCCGGGCAGTGGCGCCACGCGCGCGCGGCCTACGAGCAGGCGCTCGCCCGCGAGGCCGGCGACCTGCGCTACCGCCAGGAGCTGGGCGTGGTCTGCAGCCGGCTGGGTGAGATGGACCAGGCCGCGGTCGCGCTAGAGGCGGTCGTGCAGGCGCAGCAGCACCGCCTGTCCGAGGCCGCCTACGAGCTCGGCCAGGTCTACCTGCGGCAGGGTCAGGCCGAGCGCGCGCTGTCGGCGTATCGGCAGGCGCTGGCGGGACGGCCGGACGATCCGGCATACCAGCGCAGCGTGGCGAGCGCGCTGCGCCTGAGCGGGCAGGCAGACGAGGCCGAGGCGCTCCTCCACGCGCTGCTGGACGAGCATGGCGACGACGCGGCGGCGCACGCCGAGCTTGGCCGGCTCTACGGCGGCGCCGGGCGGCTGGCCGAGGCGATCGCCTGCTACCTGAAGGCTGCGGCGATCGAGCCGGCGCGGCCCGAGCTCTACCGCGAGGTTGGCCGGCTGCGGCGCGCCCTGGGCGATTGCTCCGGCGCGCGGGCGGCTCTGCAGCGCGCCGCCGAGCTGGACACCGGCAGCGCCGCGCTGTCGTTCGAGCTTGGCGAGGCCTGCGAGCTGTGCGGCGAGCAATCCGGCGCGCTGGCAGCGTATCGCCACGCCGTGCGCCTCGATCCCCTGAATGACGCCTACCAGCACCGCCTTGGGGCGCTGCTGCGCGACCGCGGCGACGACGAGGAGGCGCAGCTCGTGCTGAGGGCCGCGCTTGGCCTGCGCCCCGACAGCGCTGCCGCGCACGCTGACATAGCGGAGCTGCTGTGGCGCCAGGGGCAGCACGAGCCGGCGCTCGAGTCCTACCGGCGCGCGCTGGCGCTCGACCCGCACAGCGCCGACTATGAGCGCGCGCTCGGCCGGACCCATCGCGAGCTGGGCCAGCTGCGCCCGGCGGCCCGGCACCTCCGGCGCGCCGCCACGCTTGCGCCCGCGCGCGCCGAGCTGCACTACGACGCCGGGACGGTCGCCGAGGCCGCCGGGCAGATCGAGCCGGCGCTCGCCGCGTACGAGCGTGCAGCCGCGCTCGCCCCGGGGCGCGCCGAGTTCGCGCGCGCGGCCGGCGCCATGCGGCTCCGGCTCGGCGATCGCGCCCAGGCCCGCAGGCACCTGGCGCGCGCGCTGCGCAGCGACCGCCGGAACGCGGCGGCGCTCTACCAGGCCGGCCTGGCCCATGTCGCCGACGCGTCCTGGGGCCGCGCGATCCGGGCGCTCGGCCGGTCGCTGCGACTCGAGCGGACGGCGCCCGCCTACGAAGCTCTCGGTCGCGCGCTCGCCCTGGCCGGGCGGCTGGACGAGGCGCTCGCGGCGTTCGCGCAGGCGCTGCAGATCCAGCCCGACGACCCCCAGACGCTGTTCCACTACAGCGAGGCGCTCGGCGCCTGCGGCCAGATCGAGGCAGCCTACCAGGCTGCGCGCCAGTCCGCCCGGCTCGCGGCGGCGCTGCCCGCACACCAGCAGCACGCCGGCGAGCTGGCGCTGCGGCTTGGCCGCCCGCACGAGGCGCTGGAGCTGTTCGACCGGGCGCTGGCACGCGATTCGACTCTGGTCGGCGCGCACCTTGGCCGCGGGCGCGTGCTGCTGGAGCTGGAGCAGCCGCCATCGGCGCTGTCGAGCGCGCAGGCTGCGCTTCAGCTCGCCCCGGACCTGGCCGACGCGGCGCTGATCGCCGGCCAGGCGCTGGTCCAGCTCGGCAGCGACGACCAGGCGCTGCCGCTGCTCGCGCGGGCCGCCGCGCTGGCACCGACCGACGCGGCCTTTGCCGCGCTGCGCGACCTGCTCGACCGGGCCGGCCAGCCCGCCGACGCGCTGCGGGCGGCGCGCGAGGCGCTGGCGCTGGCCCCTGACTGCGCCCGGCACCACCTGCGCCTGGCCGAGCTGCTGCTTGGCGCGGGCGATCCCGGCGCGGCGGCCGAGCCGCTCCAGCGGGCGCTGCAGATCGACCCGAGCCTGGCCGAGGCCCACGCGCAGCTCAGCCGGATCTACGCCCAGTCGCAGGACTGGGGGCAGGCGCGCGCCTGTGCGGAGCGAGCGGTCGCGCTCGCGCCCCAGGTCGCCGCGCACCGTGTGACGCTGGCGCGCGCCTTGTCCGGCGCGGGCGACCACGCCGGCGCGATCCTACACCTCGGCGCCGCGGCCGAGCGCGAGCCCGCGCGGGCCGAGTGGCACTACGCGCTCGGGCAGGCCCACGTGGACGCGGGCGGCCACGCGGCGGCGCTCGCCTGCCTGCGCCGCGCCGCTCTGCTGGACGCCGGCAATGCCGAGCATCACTCCGCGCTCGGGCGCTGCCTGCACGCGCTGGGCGAGCATGCGGGCGCCGCGGAGGCGATCGAGCACGCGCTGCGCCTCCGGCCGGATGCCGCGCTGTGGCGCGCCGAGCTGGCGCAGATCCAGATCGAGCGCGGCTGGCACGCCGAGGCGCTGGCCGAGCTGAACCACACCATCGCCGCGAGCCCCGGGCACCACCAGCTCTGGCGGCTGCGCGCCGGGCTGCACCTTGAGCTGCGGCAGATCGAAGCCGCGCGCGACGATCTAGCCGAGGCGCTGCGGCGCGGCCCGGACGACGCTGCCAGCTTCGCGCTGCTGTCGCAGCTGCTGGCCTCTGGCGGGGTATACAAGGACGCGCTGGCCGCCGCCGAGCGGGCGGTCGATCTGCAGCCGACGGCGAAGCACCGCTACTTGCTGGCGATCGCGCTGTGCGGACTCGACCGGCGCGCCGAGTCGGCCGGTCAGCTTGCGCGCGCGCTGGCCGAGGGCGGCCCGGACGGCTGGTGGGCCGAGCTGGCCGACGACTATGAGGCGCTCGATCGGCATGAGGATGCCCGGAGCGCCTGGCCGCGCGCCGTGGCGGCGATGCCCGAAGACGCGACGCTGCGCTATCGCTACGGCTGCCTGCTCGCGCAGCTTGGCGAGCGCGCCGGGGCGCTGGCGCAGCTCCAG
The DNA here is from genome assembly GCA_016717335.1 of Candidatus Ribeiella danica. Classification (GTDB taxonomy): domain Bacteria; phylum Chloroflexota; class Chloroflexia; order Chloroflexales; family Roseiflexaceae; genus Ribeiella; species Ribeiella danica. The sequence continues at coordinate 67,703 of JADKFS010000012.1, read as the reverse complement.
CAGGCGATCGCTCGCGCGCCGCAGCTGGCGCCGGCCCATGCGCGGCTCGCCGAGCTCCTGCTGGAGTGGCCGGAGGCCGTGCCTAGCGAACCGTTTGAGTCGCCTGCGCGCGAGTCTGCGGTCGAGAGCGCGCGCCGGGCGGTCGCGCTCCAGCCGCACCAGAGCGACCACTGGCGCATTCTCGGCGAGGCGCTGCTCGCCCAGGGCGCGCCGGACGAGTCGCTGCAGGCGCTGCGGCGCGCGCACGAGCTCGATCCCGCCAACGCGCGCGCGGCCTTCCTGCTCGGCAGTGCGTCGCTCGAGCGCGGCGCCGTCGAAGCCGCAGTCGCGGCGCTGACGGCGGCCACGGCGGCGGCGCCCGATGTCGCCGCGTATCACGGCGCCCTGGGGCGAGCGTATCGACATAATGTGCCGCTTGTGGACGAGCCGGACGAGCTGCACGTCGCAGCGGAATCGACTCGCCCGGCGCTCGATCGGGCCCGCGCCGCGTTCGAGCGCGCGGTCGCGCTGGAGCCTGGCTCCCTGCGCTGGCGCTACGAGCTTGGCCTGGCCGACCAGCTGCTCTGCCGGCACGCCGCGGCGGTCGAGTCGTTCGATCGGTGCCTGGCGGCCCCAAGCGCCGGGGAGGTTGGCCTCACGCCGCGGCAAGCGATCCGCGGCGTCGCCCAGCAGGAGCACGTCGCGCCGGCCGACATCCTGCGTCGGCGGGCGCTGTCGCTATACCTGCTCGGCCGGCCGGCCGAGGCGCGCGCCGATCTCGATTCGGCACGCGAGCAGGGCGCGGAGGCTGCCGCCGACGCGTACCTGCTCGGCCGGATCGCGTATGAGCTGGGCGACCTGTCGGCCGCGCACGCGGCGCTTGTGGCCGCGGCCGGCGCGGAGCCCGACAACCCGCGCATGCAGCTGCTCCTCGGGCGCGTGCTCGGCGCGCTCGATCGGTCGCCCGAGGCAGTCGTGGCGGTCGAGCGCGCGACCGAGCTGCGGCCCGACCACGCCCCCACGCTCGCGGCGCTCAGCGCCGCCTATACGTCGCTCGGGCGGCACGAGCGCGCGCTGGCCGCGGCCGTCCGGGCTGTCCGGCTCGACCCGAGCGTCGCTGCCTATCACCAGCGCCTGGCGACTCTGTACGCCCACGGCGGGCGTCTCAACGAGGCCCGCGCCGCGCTGATCAACGCGACGACGCTCCAGCCGGGCGTGGCGGCCTGGCACGCGCAGATGGGCGAGATCTGCCTGCGGCTGGGGATAAGCGATGCCGCGCGCAGCGCACACGCGCGCGCGGCGCAGTTCGACCCCACGAACGTCGACTATCTCTACGCGTACGCGCGCCTGCTCGCCGGGCAGGGGCTGGCGACCGAGGCGCGCGCGGCGCTGGAGCAGGCGCTGCAGCTCGCCCCCGACCGCGGCGAGTGGCACTACCAGCTCGGCCAGCTCGCCGGGCAGCTGGGCGATCAGCGCGGCGGACTCGACCACTTCGCAGCCGCCGTCCAGCTCGCCCCCGGCGTCGCCGAGCACTGGCGCACGCTCGCGCACGCGCAGCGGCGCCATTCGAGCTGCGAGATCGCGCTCGAAACCCTGGAGCGCGCGCTCGATCGCTTTGGCGACGACGCGCAGCTCCACGCCGCTGCCGGCGCGCTGCTCGAGCAGGGGCAGCGCCACGACCAGGCGGCCTGGCACTACCGTAGGGCGGTCGCGCCCGACTCGGGCATTGCCGAGCACTGGTGGCGGCTCGGCCGCGCCTGCCTTGCGCTTGGCGAGCTGGCGGAGGCGCGCGGCTCGTTCGAGCGTGCCCTGACGCTCGACCCCAGGGCCGCCGCGGCGCACGCCGGCATGGCCCAGATCCTGGCGCGGGAAGCGGACGTCGAGGCGGTGCTGCGCCACATCCAGCGCGCGGCCGAGCTGGCGCCGGACGAGGTGGACTACCAGATGGCGTACGCCGAGGCGCTTGCCCACGCGCGCCACTTCGACGCGGCCCACCGCGTAATGGAGCGCGCGGTCAGGCTGGCGCCGGACGACCCGGAGGTGCAAATACGCTACGGCGAGACAGCGCTCGACGTCGGCCTGAATCGCGAGGCGCTGGCGGCATTCGAGCGCGCGGCCGAGCTACAGCCCGAGCAGGCGCGCTACCACTTCCTGGCCGGCAAGGCGCACCGGCGCCTCAAGCAGTACAGCCGCGCGATCGAGCGCTACCGGCGCGCCGTGCGCCTGTCGCCCGGCTACAGCGAGGCGATCGTCGAGCTGAGCACGCTTGGCCCGCTCGCCTTTGTCGCGCATCATCTGCGCGGCGCCGATCAGGAAGTGCTGGCATGAGCGATCGGCTGTTAGCCCACCCTGGCGCTGCAACGGCTTCTGAAGACCAGCCGCTCGATCTGGAGCAGGTCTGCCGCGCGATCGAGCTGGCGCTGCGCCTGGGCGAGCCTCAGGCGGCCCGGCAGGCGGCTATTGCCGTGCGCGAGCGCTGGCCCGAGGCGATCTCGCCGCTGGCCCTGCTCGGCCAGGCGCTGCTCGACCTGGGTCGGCACCAGGAGGCCGCCGCGCACTTTCACCGCGCGCTGAAGCTGAACCCGCTCAGCGCCGCCGCGTGGGCCGGCCTGGCCGCCGCGCTCGCGCGGTGCGGGCGGCTTCAGGAGTCGCAGGCTGCGCTGCGGCGGGCGGCGCTGCACGACCCGCTCGGCGACACGGCGCCTGGATTGGGCGACTCGCCCCAGCCGCTCGGGCTGGGCGTGCTCTACCTGCGGCGCGGCCTGGCCGACCTGGCGGTCGCCGAGCTTGCGGCGGCCCTCGCGCGCGAGCCGCGGCGGGCGGACCTGCGTCTGTACTACGTCGAGGCGCTGCGGCGCTGCGATAACCTGGGCGCGGCGCGCAGCCAGCTCGCGCTGCTCGTGGACCTGGAGCGCGCCAGCCTGCCGGCGACACTGCTACAGCTGGCCCTTGGCGCCTGGCCCGGCGACGGCGCCGTCGCGCGCGCCCGCTGTGCCGGCTACGACCCCGACGGGCAGCAGGCGCGCCTGCTGGCCGCGCCCGAGCCGCCACCCTGGGAGCCTGCCCCGCCGCCAGCATTGGCATGGGCAGCCGCACTCGACTCGATCCGACCGTTTCTGACGCTGCTGCCGCTCCGCCTCGGCCCGGCCCGCAAATCTGCCGCCGGCGCCAAAGCGAACCTGCCGCCCGCACCGCCCCAGCCCGACCCGGATGTCAGCAGCCTGATCGCCACGACCGAGCGCGTGCGACTGCGAGTCGCCAGCGTCACAGGCGCGCCGGGGCCGCTGGCAAACCCGGCCGCCGCTTGCCCGCAGGCCCAGGTGCTGCTGGGCTGCCGGTTCGCGCTGATCGAGCGCTACGGCGAGGCAGCCTTCGCGGCGATCGATCGGCGCCTGCGCGCGCTCGCGGCCGCGCTGGGGCGGCGCGGCCTTCAGACGCACTGCTGCTATCTCGACGACGCGGCCTCGCTGCGGGTCGGCGGCGGCGTCTCGCTCGCGCCGGTGCCGCGCGACGCTGCGGCGATCGGCGAGCTGGTGCGCGCGATGTCGGCGGCCTTGGCGCAGGAGCGACGCGAGCTGGCGGTGCTGCTGCTGATCGGCGGCGACGAGTGCATCCCGTTTCACCGCCTGCCGAACCCGGCCCACGACGACGACGGCGTCGTGCTGTCCGATAGCCCGTACGCCAGCGACGACGCCGGCTACCTGGCGCCACAGCGCATCGTCGCGCGGCTGCCGGACGGCGCCGGCCCCAGCCCCGCGCTGCTGCTGGCCACGCTCGATCAGATGATCGACTACCATCACGGCCGGATGCCGCGGCCCGTCGCTCAGATCCCTGCCGGCCGCGGGCTGCTGGGCGTGCGCTGGCCGCCGCACGCGCAGGCGGCCCTGAGCGGCGGCTACACCGCCCGCGTCTGGCAGGAAAGCTCGCGCGCCGTGCTCGACGCGATCGAGCGCGACGCCGCGCTGCACGCCTCGCCGCCGCTCGACGCCGACGCGCTCGACCCACGCGCGCTGGCGGCGCGCCGGCTGCTGTACGTCAACCTGCACGGCGGCGCCGGCCTGCCGAACTGGTACGGCCAGGGCGAGGGGATCGGGTCGGGCGCGGCGTCGCGCCTGCCGGTGGCGCTGCGCCCCGACCAGATCGGCGGCGTGGTCGCCGGCGGCATCCTGGTGAGCGAGGCCTGCTACGGGATGGAGCTGCCCGGCCGCACGACCGCGACCTCGATCCCCCTGCGCGCGCTGGCCGAGGGCGCGCTGGCCTGCGTCGGCGCGACGGCCAGCGCCTACGGCAGCTACGCCGCGCCGCTGGTCTGCGCCGACCTGCTCTGCCAGCGGCTGCTCGCGCACCTGGCGCGCGGCCTGCCGGTCGGCCATGCGCTGCAGCAGGCCCGGCTGGAGTTCGCGCAGACGATCTATCACCGCCAGGGCTTCCTGGACGACGTCGACGTCAAGACCCTGGGCGAGTTCGTGCTGCTGGGCGACCCGTGGGCCGGCGTGGCGCCGCTGGCCGCCGCCTCCGGCTGGGCCGCCCCGAAGCTGGCGGGCGCGGAAGGCGCGCCGGCGCACCGGCCGCTGGTAACGCTGGAGGAGGCGCGCGTGCCGGGCGCGCTAGTCGCGCGCGCGCGGGCGGTGCTCAAGCGCGTGCTGCCGGGCGCCGCGGCCGCGCCGCTGCGTATCGCCGCCCAGCCAGAGCAGCGCCTCGCCCGCAAGGGCCACGCCGCGCAGGACCTAGTGTTCAGCGCCAGCGAGGCCCGCGCGACCAGCGACGGCCACCAGGTTGCCCAGACGGCCCACATCACCCTGCGCGGCGAGGTGGTGGTGAAGGTGGCGCTGACGCGCTAGCTGGCGCGCTGCGCGCGAGGCTTTTCCGGGGCGCTGCGCCCCGGCCCCCCTCTGGCAAATGATGCCTTCCCGGTTGCATTGCTGGTGGCCCATGCCTGGCACCATTCCGATCGGACGTGTTGTCTCTCGCCGCGCCTGGATTCAGCTGGGCATGCGCACCAAGTGCTGAAGATGAGGTAGCGTCATTTTGGGGTCCAGGGGCGAAGCCCCGGCCGGGGGGCGGCGGGGGTGGCGGCCCACCCCCACCCGCGGGGTCGCGGGGGGCGCGCAGCCCCCCGAACACACGTGTACTCGCGCGGGGGCAGGGGCGCGCAGCCCCCGAACAGCACAGTAGCACAGTACCCAGCAACCAAAGCGGAGCGTTTACGTATATACTGGTGTGCTGCATCGCAGGCATCCGTGCCGGCGATCGAGCCAGGCACATCTCAGGAAAGGAAGCAGGCTATGTCAGGGCTACTGTTGATCCCCGCGATCGTCATCGGTGTCGCTCTGTTGCTCATTTTTATGTCCGGGTTTCTCCGCTACATTCCGAACAACCGCGTCGGCATCGTGGAGAAGCTCGTCAGCGGCCGCGGCTCGGTGAAGTCCGGGTTTATCGCGATCAAGGGCGAGGCCGGTTTCCAGCCCGATGTCCTGCGCGGCGGCTGGCACCTGTTTATCCCATTCCAATACCGCATCCACAGCGTCCCGCTCGTGACGATCCCGCAGGGCAAGATCGGCTACATCTTCGCGCGCGATGGCCAGCCGCTCCGGCCGGCCCAGTCGCTGGCGTCCAATGTCACGGCTCGTAATTTCCAGGACGTGCGCGACTTTCTGCAGAGCGGCGGGCAGCAAGGGCCACAGCGCCAGATCTTGCGCGAGGGAACCTACGCCCTCAACCTCGCGCAGTTCGTGGTTATTACCGAGGACACCGTCTACTACCTCCCGCTGAACAAGGAAGAGGAAGCCGTCTTCAAGCGCATGGCCGAGGTCATCAAGGAGCGCGGCGGCTTTCAGCCGGTGATCATCAAGGGCGCCGACGACCTGGTCGGCATCGTCACCGTCCACGATGGGCCGTCGCTCCCGCAGGGCGAGATCATCGCGCCCACCGTCGGCAACGACTCCGGCGACCAGGAGATCTACCACAACACCTTCCAGGACCCCGAGCGCTTCCTGAAGGCCGGCGGTATGCGCGGCCGCCAGCTCCAGGTGCTGGTCGAGGGCACCTACTACATCAACCGCCTGTTCGCGACCGTCGAGATGATCCCGAAGACCACCGTCGAGGTCGGCAACGTCGGCGTGGTGGTCTCGTACACGGGCGATATCGGCGTGGATATCTCGGGCGAGGAGTATAAGCACGGCGAGATGGTGCAGCAGGGCCAGCGCGGCGTCTGGAGCGTCCCGCTCTTGCCGGGCAAGTATGCCTTCAACACCTACGCCGGCAAGATCCTCATGGTCCCGACCACCAATATCATCCTGAAGTGGAACCGGAGCGAGACCGGCGCGCACCGGCTGGACGAGAACCTGTCGGAGATCTCGCTGATCACCAAGGACGCCTTCGAGCCGTCGCTGCCGCTCTCGGTCGTCGTGCATATCGACTACCGCCAGGCGCCGCTGGTCATCCAGCGCTTCGGCGATGTCAAGCGGCTGGTCGAGCAGACGCTCGATCCGATGGTCGCGGCCTACTTCAAGAACGTGGGCCAGATCCGCACCCTCATCCAGCTCATCCAGGAGCGCAGCAACATCCAGTCGCTCGCCGGCGAGCAGATGCGCGAGAAGTTCGCCCGCTACAACCTCGAGCTGGAGGAAGTGCTGATCGGCACGCCGACCTCATCGGCCGGCGATCAGAAGATCGAGCAGATCCTGACGCAGCTGCGCGCGCGCCAGATCGCCGAGGAGCAGATCGAGACCTACAACCGCCAGGAGAAGGCCGCCGTCAAGGAGCGCGAGCTGCGCGAGGCCGAGTCGCGCGCGCGCCAGCAGCAGGCGCTGACCGAGTCGGAGATCAGCATCACCGTCCAGAGCAACCAGGGCAAGGCCGACTACCAGCGCTCGCTCCAGCAGGCGGCCACCATCCGCGCGCTGGCCGAGGCCGAGGCCGAGAAGGCCGCGCGCGTGGGTATCGCGGAGGCGATCGCGATCGAGGAGAAGGTCCGCGCCTACGGCGGCCCGCAGTTCCAGGTCACCCAGCAGGTGATGAACCGCTTCGCAGAGGCGATCGAGAAGGCCGGCGTGAGCATCGTGCCGCAGGTGGTGGTTGGCGGCGGCGGCAGTGGCACTGCCAGCGGCGGCAACCTGATGGAAGGGCTGCTCGCGATGCTCCTCTCCGAGCGGATGGGCACCTCGGTGGCCGGTAATGGCACTATAGTGCGCCCGGAGGCCGCCGCGATGCGCGAGCAGATCATGCAGCGCCTGCTGGCCGAGCAGCCGAAGCAGGGCCTGCCGGCTGCCCCGGTCACGGTTCCGACGACGCCGCTCAAGCCGAACGGCGCAGGCTCATAGGGCTCGCGCCAGGGTCATCCCGTATGTTATAAACCCCACCGCCTGCCCCCTCCCCTGCCAGGGGAGGGGGTTTCTTTTTCGTGGGTGTGGCGCGGCGGCTTCGCCGCCGCGCCACACCCACAAACGATCTCCCCCGCGGGGCGGGGGTGTGGGGGATGGTACGACAAGTCGTACTGACGGCTGACGACTGGCGCTATGTGGCCGAGCGCTCCCTCTGCATCAGGCCGAACATATTGCCCTCGGTGTCCAGGCAGTAGGCCAGGTAGCCCACGCCGGGGATGGCCATCTTGGGCTCGACCACCTGCCCGCCGTTCGCGGTCACTTTCGCCACCGCCTCGTCGACCGAGGCGACGTCGACCGTGTTGATCACCGACGGCATCTGGGGGGCGCGCCGCATGATCGCGCCGTCGATGCCGGGCTGTGCGGCATCGCCCGTCGTGGCGAGCCAGTAGTCCTGCGGCCCGTCCCACTTGTCGATCTTCCAGCCGAGCACCGCGCTGTAGAACCGGCTCGCGCGCTCCGGATCGTCGGCGGCCAGCTCAAAGTGAACAACTCGCGACATACGCATCCTCCTTGCTACACGAAACGAGCAGTCAAGCGATCGATATTCCGAATCGAGTCCCGAGGTGGTTCCGGCGCGCAGCCGCCAGGTGGCGGGCGCAAGTGGCTCTCGCCGTCCGAGTATCGTTGTGGGTGCGATGGTGTGCCTTCGATTATAGAACAAATGTTCATGCGAGTCAAGCGGGAGTTGCTTGGGCCGCGCAGCCCCGCTTGCGTCTTGCGCACCCGTAGCTTGTCGGGGGCTTCGCCCCTGGACCCCAAAAAGAAGGCTGCCTCGTGCGCCAGGCTTGGCGCGCGTGCCCGGCGGAATCCAGGCGCGGCGGGATGGAACTCGTCGGGTTGAAACGGTAGCTCGGCACGGGGTTTCAGCTCCGCCGAAACCCCGTGCCGAGCCAATAATTCCCCCCTCTCCCGGCGGGAGAGGGGGCAGGGGGTGAGGGGGCGGCAGGCGCCAGCCGCATCTCTGGACACGCGCGCGCATGTCGTGGTACGATAGTGCCGATCCTGCGCCGGCAGGCCGGCCAGCACGGGAGGGCGGGCAGTCGTCTATGGGCTACCAGGAGCACGAGCAGCGCGCGCAGGCCGAGGCGCCGCGCGCCATCCGCTGCGGCGTCATCACGATCAGCGACACGCGCACGCCCGCGACCGACACGAGCGGCGCGGCGATCCGCGAGATCCTGACGGCCCACGGCCACACGGTGGCGCGCTACGATGTCGTCAGGGACGAGCCGGCCGAGATCGCCGCGCTGGTGCGCGAGCTGGCCGGCGCGGGCTGCCAGGTGATTCTCACCAGCGGCGGCACCGGCATCTCGCGGCGCGATAGCACGTTCGAGGCGATCGACGCCCTGATCGAGCGGCGGCTGACCGGCTTCGGCGAGCTGTTCCGGATGCTCTCCTACGGCGAGATCGGCCCGGCCGCCATGCTCTCGCGCGCCACCGCCGGGCTGCTCGGCGACACGGTGATCTTCTGCATGCCCGGCTCGACCGGCGCGGTCCGGCTCGCGCTCGAGAAGCTGATTATCCCCGAGCTGCCCCATTTGATCTGGGAGATCCTACGGCAATGAAACAGGCGATCAACTGGCCCTTCCTGATGCTGATCAGGCTCTACCAGAAGTTCATCAGCCCGGCGCTGCCGCCGAGCTGCATCTACACGCCTGGCTGCTCGACCTATATGTACCAGGCGATCCAGAAGTACGGCATCCTCAAAGGCGGCTGGCTGGGCACCAGGCGCATCCTGCGCTGCCACCCATGGGCAGAAGGCGGCTACGACCCGGTGCCGTAGCGCCGGTCGAGCCGTTTGTGTATAGTGGCCGCTGCGCGTCGCCCTCCGATACGCTGCCGCTCGCCCAGATCGGGCCATACCGCCGCGCGCCTCCCGCAGCGCGCCGCGGATCGCGCCTCTGCGCGCCTCAGAGGGGGTCGTGGCGCTCAACAGCACGCTGGAGTTGATGGCCGACTTGGGGCGTCCGCGCGGCGACATGTGGGAGGTCGGGTTGTGGGAGGATAGCCTGACGGTGCAGGGCAGCGAACTGTTCTACAACTACCAGGTCTACAACCAGGCGATCGTCGTGCCGGAGACGATCGCCGCCATCCGCGCGCTGAGCGGCATCGAGGAGAACGGCCTGGCGTCGATCACCAAGACCGACCAGGCGCTGGGGCTGGTGCGGGAGTTCCTGCGCTAGCTCAGGAACCGCTCGGCTGATAGGACACACTGGTGCGGGTTGGACGGCCGAAGCCCTGGGTGGTAATGCGCTTGGACGCGCCACGACCGGGCAACCCGATCGAACTCTTCGAGCCCACTCAGGAGTAAGGGTGAGCGGAAAGCGGCGCGTCAAAGCCGTGTAAAGGGGCTGCAAAACATGGCATATAATGGCGGGTGAGCACCGCCCTGCTTTTCGTCAGCTGACTGCGATCTCCATCAGCGAGCTGTGCGCGGCGACCCGCAGCTCGCAGTAGAACGTCGAGCCGGCGCCGGGCGCGCTCTCGACCCCGATCGTCCCGTGCATGAGATCGATCAGCCGGCGGCTGATCGCCAGGCCCAGGCCGCTGCCGCCGTAGCGCCGGGTGATCTGGTTGTCGATCTGGTGGAACGGCTGGAACAGCTGGCGCACCTCCTCGGGCGCGATGCCGATCCCGGTGTCCTCGACGCTGATCCGCACCCGGTCGCCGTGGACCTCGGCCCGCACGCTGATCGATCCGGCGTCGGTGAACTTGATCGCGTTGGCGAGCAGGTTGGTCACCACCTGCTCCAGACGCGTGCTGTTGGCCTGCACCAGCGGCAGGTCCGGCGCGAGATCCAGCGCCAGGCCGAGCTCGCGCTGGCGGATCTGCGGCAGCAGCGCCCCGGCCACGCCGCGGATCACCGTCGCCAGATCGACCGGGTAGAGGTCCACGTTGAAGTGGCCGGCCTCCATCTTCGAGAAGTCCAGGATGTCGTTGATCATGCGCAGCAGCGCCTGGCCGCTGCGCCGCACGTGGTCGAGCGGCTCGATCGCGGCCTCGGGCAGCTGCCCGAAGATCCCGCCCTCCAGCATGTCGGCGTACCCGATGATCGAGGTCAGCGGCGTGCGCAGCTCGTGGCTGATCGTCGCCAGGAACGCCGACTTGAGCGCGCTGGCCTCGTTGGCCGCCTCGTACAGCCGCGCGCGGGTGATCGCGTCGCCGATCAGCTTGCCGACCGTCTCGTACAGCCGCAGGTCCTCGGGCGCGATCGCCTGCGCGGCGGTGTGCCCGACCAGCAGCACGCCCAGCGCGGCGCCGCGCTGGTAGAGCGGCGCCACCAGGCCGGTCTGCAGATCGAGCCGCCGCATCGTCGCCAGGGTGGTCGTGCCGCTCAGCGCCGGGTCGGCGGCGTTGAGCACGCACGTCTCGCCGGTGCGCATGATCTCGAAGATCAGCCCAAAATCGGCCGCGCTTACGTCGTTGCCCTCGCTCTGCTCGATCTCGTGCGGCGACTCGTCGACCACAATCCGGAGCGTGCTGTCGTCGGGCTGCAAGATCCCGATCACGACCCGGTCCCAGGCCATCGCGCGGATGATCTCGCCCGTGATCGTCCGCAGCAGGTCGCCGGTCTGCGCGGCGGCGTTGGCGGCGCGCGCGATCTCGTTCAGCAGCGTCAGCTCGCCCAGCCGCCGATCGAGCTGCTGGGCCAGGCGCGCCTGCTCGGTGACATCGCGCAGCAGCAGCATCGCGCCCGCGCGCTCGCGCTGGCCGGCCGCCAGCGGGCGCAGCCGCGCCTCCACGACGCGCTGCCCGTCGTGGCCGGTGTAGGTGGCGGTGATCGTAGCGGTGGGCGCGCCGGCTGCCGGCGCCTCCAGCAGGTTGCCCAGCGCGCCCGCCAGCGGCGAGCTGTTCGCCAGATTACGCGCGGCCTGCCCGACCCAGGCCCCCGGCTCGATCGCCAGCAGCCGCGCCGCGGCGGTGTTGACAGCCGCGACCACGCCGCGCCGGTCGAGCACGACGACGCCATCGGGCATGCCCTCGAAGATCTCGCGCTGCGCGACTGGCGCGAGGTCGAGCAGGTGGTAGTGGCGGGCGGCGTAGAACATCACCAGCCCCGATCCGACGAACAGGAACGGCGTCGGGTCGTCGATGTAGCGCAGCCGGAGGCCCATCAGCAGCGCGATGTTCCCGACCAGCGGGAACAGCCCGCCGAGCACGACCAGCCGGGCCTGGTTGCGGTAGATCAGGCGCGACTCGATCATGGTGTAGACGAACAGCCCCATGCCAAACAGCACGCAGCCGTAGCTGTAGGTGGCGTGCAGCCAGAACAGCGGGCCGCGCGTCACCGCCAGCGACATGAAGTCGCGGCTGGTGTCCGGCAGCACGCTGGGCCACCAGAGCCGGTGCCAGCTGTTGGTGAGCACTGCGACGAACGCAAGGGCCGATGGCGCCAGCAGGACGATCTGCCGCGTGCGCGTTGCCAGCTCCCAGCGGTTCGCGTAGGCCAGCGCGAACAGCAGCCAGAGCGGGCCGACCAGCACGATCCCGGCGTACTGCACCTGCGCCCAGAACAGCGTGCCCTCGAAGGTCGGGCTGGCGACGCTGAGCGCGTGGCAGATCGACCAGAGCGCAACCGCGCCCATGAGCAGGCTGAACGGCCTGGACTCGCTGGTTCGGCGCGGCCAGCCGTACGCGGCCAGCGCCGCCGAGGTGGCCGCCGGTATCAAGAAGAGAATGACATAAGGAAGTGCATTCATGGCAGCGAGCAGTGAGGCGCGGCAGAAGATCCGCCGCAGCTCCCATATGGAAGGGCCGGGCCGCGCGCGGCGGGCTGCGCGGGCTCAGCCCCACAACAGATCGTCATCCTGCATGGATTATACTCCACCAGGCAAGCCGTCGGCGGGGCTGCTTACGAGGTGCGGGCGTATGGGCTATGCTTGTGGCCGGGGGCGAGCGGGGGTGATCCGGCGCATCCACAGCGCATAAACAAAAGCCCGACCCCGCGAGGGATCGGGCGGGCGGCGGCGCGCCGATCGGAGGCTCAGCGGCGATGGCTGCGCCGCGCCGTGGGCGGCTGGCCCTGGTCGCTGAAGAGCTGGCCGAGCAGGTCGCCGAGATTCCCGCCGCTGCCCTGCGCCGGCTGCGGGGCGGGCGTGGGCGCGGGGCGGCTCTGCTGCTGCAGCGCCCCGTTCAGGAGCGCCCCGAACAGGCCCTCCAGCAGCGAGGCTGCGCCGGCCGCGCCCGGGTCAATCTGGCCGGTCGTATCGCGCTGGCTGTCGTTGCCGAAGCCGATCGGCGAGGCGGCCGTGCTGTTAGCGCCGCGCCGCAGGTTCAGCATCGCCTTGAGGATCGCCTGCAGATCCGAGTCGCCGGCCTGCTTGGCCTGCATGTAGGTCATGACGCCGGGCAGCAGCACATCGATCAGCGAGCCCTGCCCCGGCTGCATGCCGCTGGCCTGCTGCGAGCCGCTCAGCAGCCCCTGGAGCAGCGGCAGCAGGTCGTCGATCGAGAAGCTCGACTTCCCCTGCAGGCGCTGCGCCGCGTCCGCGATGCCCTGGGCGTAGATTGGCGCCGTCGCGCCCTGGCCCTGCTGCTTGAGCGCCTCGGCCGCCTGCCGCAGCGCCGCCCCGACGTCGGCCTTCTGGCCGCCCTGCTGGATGGCGCTGGAAAGCGTATCGGTGACGATCTGGAAATTGGCGGCCATGTTGTCGCCGGCGTCGCCGTCGCCGCGGTCGAGCCGGTTGAGATCCGCCCGATCCTGCTGAAGATTCTGCGTCATCGCGCTGAAGAGCGCCACCAGACTACTGGCCGGGGCCATACTTGTTCCTTTCACTGGGGATGCTGCGCGCCTGCGGTTGTCTGCCAAGTATAGCATACTGTGCCGGCTGCGCCGGTGCTGGGTGGGGCGCTGCGCGGGCTGTCTTTCGGGGCGCTGCGCCCCCGGCCCCCCGCCCGGTTTCTTTCGGGGCGCTGCGCCCCCGGCCCCCCGCCCGGGGGAACCCGCGCCGGTTCAGGAAGCTGCGCGGGCTGTCTTTCGGGGCGCTGCGCCCCCGGCCCCCCGCCCGGTTTCTTTCGGGGCGCTGCGCCCCCCGGCCCCCCGCCCGGGGGAACCCGCGCCGGTTCAGGAAGCTGCGCGGGCTGTCTTTCGGGCGCTGCGCCCCCCCCCGTTTCTTTCGGGCCTGCGCCCCCCGCCCGGGGGAACCCGCGCCGGTTCCCCCGGCCCCCCTCCGGCAAATGATGCCGGATCAGTTGCAATGATCGTGGCGCATGCCCATCCACATTCCGACCGGTCGGGCTGCAACGGGCTGTGTCATCTGTCCATCGTTCCAAGCCTGTTGGCACGTTGGCACGTTGGCATCTTGTCACCTTGTCACCTGGTCTCCTTGGGGTCCAGGGGCGCAAGCCCCGGCCGGGGGGCACGGGGGCGCGCAGCCCCCACGAGCAGCGTGCCACGAATGAACGATCAGCCGGCCGCGGCCTCCTCCTCGCCGGCAAGGCGCAACTGTATCGACGCCAGCGCCTCGCCGTCCGCCAGCATCACCAGCCGGTCATCGGCCTCCAGGATGGTGCCGCCGTTCGGGACGATGCTCTCGTCGCCGCGCCGCACCAGCACGACCAGCGCCCCGCGCGGCAGCCCGATCTCCACGATCGACCTGCCGTCGAGCGACGACCCGCGCGGGACCGCCAGCTCGCTGAGCTGGCTGCCCTGGCTGATCTCGGGCACGAACTCGAGCGGGTAGCGGTAGCCGGCCTGGCGCGAGTCCTGCACGCCCAGCAGCTTCGCGACGAAGCCAATCGAGCTGCCCTGGATCACCACCGACGTCAGCACGATGAAGAAGACCAGGTGAAAGATCAGGTCGGCGTTGGCGACCCCCTCCAGCAGCGGGTAGGTCGCCAGGACGATCGGCACCGAGCCGCGCAGCCCCGACCACGCGACCATGAGCTTGTCGCGCGCGCCCAGCCGGGTCAGCGCCAGCGCGGCGAAGACGCTCAGCGGGCGCGCGACGACGATCAGGAAGGCCGAGACGAGCAGGCCGGCGCCGGCCACCGGCACGAGCCGCGAGGGGAACACCAGCAGCCCCAGCACCAGGAACATCCCGATCTGCATCAGCCAGGCGATCCCGTCGTGGAAGCGCATCAGGCTGCGCTTGTGCACGAAGTCGCGGTTGCCGATGACGATGCCGGCCAGGTAGACCGCCAGGAAGCCGTTGCCACCCAGCTCGGCCGTGGCGCTGTAGGTCAGCAGCACCAGTGCGAGCGTCAGCACCGGGTACAGGCCCTCCTGGCGCAGCCGCAGCCGGTTGATCAGCCATGTCATCGCGACGCCGAACAGGTAGCCGCCCAGCGCGCCGATCGCCATCTGCATGACAAACGCCGGCACGAGTCCGATCAGCGAGGCGCCAGGGTTGGACAGCAGGCCGGTCAGGCCGATCGTCAGGAACACCGCGATCGGATCGTTGCTGCCGGACTCCAGCTCGATCAGTGGCTCGAGGTCGCCGCGCAGCCGGACGCCGCGGGTGCGCATCACCGAGAACACTGCGGCGGCGTCGGTCGACGAGACGATCGCGCCGAGCAGCAGGCCGGCGATCGGCGTGAAGTCGAGCACCAGCACCACGAAGCCGGCCACCAGCAGCGCGCTGACGGCGACGCCGACGTTCGCCAGCAGCAGCCCGGCCGAGAGCACCGGCCTGATCCGCCGCCAGTCGGTGTCCATGCCGCCCGAGAACAGGATGTAGGCCAGCGCCACCACCCCGACCGACTGGGCCTGCCAGGCGTTGTCGAAGGCGATCCCACCGAGGCCGTCCGATCCGGCGAGCATTCCAATCGCAAGGAAGAACACCAGCGCGGGGATGCCGAGCCGGTGGGAGGCGGTGCTCGCGATAATGCTCGCGACGAGCAGCAGCGCTACGGCCAGGAGAATGGTCTCGATGGTCATGGCGGCATTATAGCCGAAGATAGAGCGGCGGGGGAAGAGCGGCGCGGCAGCGGAAGTCCACGCGCCCTCCGCAGCTCCGCGTTCACGTCCCGACCTGCTCCTCCTCGCGGCGGAACTGGCTCATGTACAGATCGTAGTACGGGCCGCGCCGGGCCAGCAGCTCGGCGTGGGTGCCGCGCTCGACGATCTGGCCGGCCTGGAGCATCAGTACCTGATCGGCGTGCTGGATCGTGCTGAGCCGGTGGGCGATCACGAAGCTGGTGCGGCCCTCCAGCAGCTGGTCGAACGCCTTCTGGATCAGCCGCTCGGTGCGCGTGTCCACGCTCGATGTCGCCTCGTCGAGGATCAGGATGCGCGGGCTGGCCAGCGCCGCGCGCGCGATCGAGATCAGCTGGCGCTGGCCCTGGCTCAGGCCGCTGCCGCGCTCGCCCAGGACCGTCTGGTAGCCCTCGGGCAGCCGCTCGATGAAGCTGTCGGCCGAGGCCAGCTTCGCCGCGGCGATCACCTCCTCGTCGGTCGCGTCGAGACGGCCGTAGCGGATGTTGTTCATCACCGTGTCGGAGAACAGGAACGAGTCCTGCAGCACGATGCCGATCTGCGAGCGCAGGCTGGTGCGCGTCACGTCGCGCACGTCGACCCCGTCGATCTTGACCGCGCCGCTCGACACGTCGTAGAAGCGCGGGATGAGGTTGATGATCGTGGTCTTGCCCGCGCCGGTCGGCCCGACGATCGCGATCATCTGGCCCGGCTCGGCGACGAGCGAGACGCCGTTCAGCACGGTTGGGGCTTGGAGCTTGGGGCTTGGGGCTTGTGAGCCGTCGGGGCTCGGGGCTCGGGGCTTGGGGCTTGGGGCCTGAGCTCCGGTGCCATTCGATGCGGCGATCGCCGTATTACGGGCCTCCGATCCCTGATCCCTAGCTCCTAGCCCCAAGTCCCTTGTCCCAGCCTGGTAGCTGAACGTCACATCCTCGAACGCGACCCGCCCGCGGATCGGCGGCATCTCGATCGCGCCGGGCTTGTCGCTGATCTCGGGCGCGACGTCGAGCAGGCCGAAGATCCGCTCGCCGCCGGCGATCGCGCTCTGCACGTTGGTCCACAGCACCGCGATCTGCTGGATCGGCTGGTTGAAGCGCTGCACGTACTGCAGGAACGCGAACACCACGCCGAGCGTGATCGCCCTGCCGCCCAGCAGCGGCTGGCCGCGCAGCAGCGACAGGCCGCCGACCACCACGACGATCGCCAGCGCGACGTAGCCGAGCGCCTCGAGCACCGGGTTCAGCGCGGTGGTGAAGCTGGCCGCGCGCACGTTCGCGTCGCGGTTGGCGGCGTTGGCGCGGCGGAACTGCTCGATGCTCTCGTCCTCGCGGTTGAACGCCTGGACCTCGCGCACGCCGGCGATGCTCTCCTGCAGGCCGGCGTTGACGTTGCCCATCTGCTGGCGGCTCTTGCGGAAGGCCTTGCGCGCCTGGCCCGAGAAGTAGCCGGTCGCCACCGCCATCACCGGCACGACGCTCAGGCTCAGCAGCGCGTAGGGCACGTTCTCCTGCAGCATCTTGACCATGATCCAGACGATCAGCAGCGCGCCGCTGACGACGTTGATCAGCGCGAAGCCGATCGCCTGCTGGATCGTGTCGGTATCGCTGGTGATCCGGCTCATGACGTTGCCGGCCTCGTTCTCGGCGTAGTAGCCCAGCGACAGCCGGTGCACCTGCTCGAACAGGTCCTCGCGAATGCGCCGCAGCGCGTGCTGGCCCGACCAGTTCATTGTGTAGAAGGCCAGGCCGTTCATCAGCGAGCCGCCCACGAACAGCGCCACCAGCAGCAGCACCAGCGCGCCTAGGCCGGCCACCCGCGCGTCCGCCGTCGCGGCGGGGTCGGCGGCCGTGTACCAGCAGCTGCTGGCGCCGGCCTGCGGCGCCAGGTAGCAGTCGACCGCCTGGCCGATCAGCTCCGGCGCGGTCACCTGCGTCCAGACGCCGCCGACGATCAGCAGCATGGTTAGCACAATGCCGACCCAGTACTTGCCGAAGTAGTAGCCGAACCGCGCCAGCGTCGCGCCCAGATTCTTGGGCTTCTGGGCCTCGGTATTCAAGAGGCGGCCGGGACCGCCGGGTCCTCCCATCATATGTGTTGCTCCGGGTTCTGTATGTCTTCGAGACTTTTTACCCGCAAGACATGTTACGCTTCTCACCCTAGACAAGGAGACAAGGAGACAAGGAGATCGGCAGCAGCTTCTCGATGAGCTGAGATTTACAGGAGTGCCTCATATTCTTCAGAAGCCTCCTGGATCGATCTGTCTGAGTAGCCGATCGTCCATTTCTCCGGGCTGGCAATCATGCTGACAAGCAGCTTGGTAACCTCTTCGCAGGCTTGATAGAGCGCATTGGCGTTATCCCGCTGGATGTAGCCGCACTTGAGCGCGAACTCCAGCCAAACCTGTGTCTCGGCGGCCTCGCTCTCGGCGTCGCAGAGTTTGGCGACGAATGCTTTCTCGTAGCGGCGCTTGCGCCAGGCCTCCGCCAAGTTTGCACAGACCGAGCGCGATGAGCGACGGATCTGATCCGTGAGCGAATAGGTCTCTTCACGTGGGAAGCCTCTCGACAGCTCGAAGATCTCCATCGCAGTGTCAAAAGCTTTTCGATAAGCCTCCAGCTCGCGATGCGTCCGTATCTTCCCACCCATCATCCACCTCCCACTACAAACAGACCTTCCCCTTGTCTCCTTGTCTCCTTGTCTCCTTGTCTCCTTGTCTCCTTGTCTCCTTGTCTCCTTGTCTCCCCCTCACGCCGTCACGGTGTCGCCGATCAGCTGCGAGTGGTAGATCTCGGCGTAGATCGGGCTGCTCTCCATCAGCTCCTCGTGGACGCCCGCGGCGACGACCTGGCCCTTGTCGAGCACCAGGATCTGGTCGGCGTTCAGCACGGTGCTGATGCGCTGGGCGATCACGAAGCTGGTGCGGCCCTGCATCAGGTTGTCGAGCGCCTGCTGGATCTTGTGCTCGGTCTGCAGGTCGACGCTGCTGGTCGAGTCGTCCAGGATCAGCAGGCGCGGGTCGAGCAGCAGCGCGCGCGCGATCGCGATGCGCTGCTTCTGCCCGCCCGAGAGCGTCGTGCCGCGCTCGCCGACCGGCGTGTCGTAGCCTTGGGCGAAGCCAATGATGAAGTCGTGCGCCGAGGCGGCCTGCGCGGCGGCCTGGACCTGCTCGATCGTCGCGTCGGGCCGGCCGAAGGCGATGTTGTCGCGGATCGTCCCGCTGAACAGGTTGGTCTCCTGCAGCACGATGCCGATCTGCGAGCGCAGGCTGTCCAGCGTGACGTCGCGGATGTCGTGGCCGTCGATCAGGATCGCGCCCTCGCTGGTGTCGTAGAAGCGCGGGATGAGGTTGATGATCGTGGTCTTGCCGCTGCCGGTGGCCCCCAACAGCGCGATCGTCTGGCCCGGCTCGGCGACGAAGCTGACATCGCGCAGCACCGGGTCGCCGCTGCCGAAGTAGCGGAAGGTCACCTGCCGAAGCTCGACGCGGCCCTCGATCGGCGGCAGGGCGGCGGCGCCGGGCCGATCGACGATGTCGCTCTTCGAGTCGAGGATCTCGAAGATCCGCCCGGCCGAGGCGCCGGCCTGGGCCATCAGCGAGATGATGAAGCCGAGCTGGCCGAGCGGGAAGAACACATAGATCAGGTACAGGCTGAACTTCTGGTACTCGCCCAGGTTCAGCGTGCCGGCGACGATCTGCTGGCCGCCGAAGTACAGGATCACCGCCTGGCCGATCTGGGCGATCAGGAAGATCACCGGGAACAGGAACGAGAAGACCCGGCTGACGCGCAGCTGCTGCTCCATCAGCGCCGTGGCGGATCGGTCGAAGCGCTGCTCCTCGTACGGCTCGCGCGCGAACGCCTTGATCACCTTGATGCCGGCCAGGTTCTCCTGCAGGATCGTGTTTAGCGCCGAGAGCCGGCGCTGGATCTCGCCGAACAGCGGCTGGCTGATCGCGCCGAAGGCCATGAACAGCGCCAGCGCGATCGGCAGCGTCGGCAGGATCCACAGCGTGAGCCGCCAGTTGGTCAGAACCAGAATGATCAGCGCGGCGGTCAGCAGCAGGAACGCCTGCGCCGCCAGCACCAGCCCCTGGGCGATGAACATGCGCACCTTCTCGACGTCGTCGGTGGCGCGGATCATGAGCTGGCCGGTCTGGTTGCGGTCGTAGTAGCTGAACGAGAGCCGCTGGATCTTGGCGAAGATCTCGTTGCGCAGGTCGAACGCCATGCCCTGCGAGGTCTTCTCGGCCATGAACGCCTGCACGAACGAGAACACGCCGCGCATCAGCGCGAACGCGACGATGATCAGCGCGGCGTTGATCAGCAGCGACTCGGCGCCGGCCTGGTTGGCCTTGAGCTGCTCGATCGTGGTGTTGGCGCGCTGCGCCGCGAGCGGCTGGGCCGGCGCGGGCAGCCCCAGGATGATCCGCGCGATCGTGCCGTTCGTGACCGCGTCGATCATGTTCTGCACCAGCTGCGGCACCGCGAGCTGGGCGATCGTCGCGACCACCAGCGCGCCGTAGGCCATCGCGGCGCTGCGGCGCTGCCGGGCAAGGTAGCCGAGCGCGCGGCGCAGCCCGCCGCTGCTTGAGCCGCGCCCGGCCGGCCGCTGTCGCGCGGGAGATGCTTGCACTATCAGTCTCCTTTTCGGCATGGTGGGGCGGGCCTACGGCCCGCCCCACCATGACCCGCCAAGATTTGGAGGGGCCAGCGGCCCCAGCCCACCACTCCGAACTGTACGATTCGTAAGAACTTTGTCGTAGAGAAACTGAGTTCACGATCTTACCAACGCGCCGATGGCTTGTCAAGGACTCGCGGGGCGTGGTCGGGGCAGGCGCGCGAGGAGGCGCGCGCTTACCGCTCCGCCACGAAGCGCTCGATATGGTGGCGCACCGCGTAGGTCGCCGCCTCGATGCGATTGGTCAGCGCCAACTTCTCTAGGATGGCACTGACGTGGTTGCGCGCGGTCTTCTCGCTCAGGATGAGCGCCGCGGCGATCTCGGCGTTGGTCTTGCCCTCGGCCACCAGTGCGAGAATAGCCAGCTCGCGCTCTGACAGGTCCTGAAACGCCGCGCCATGGGCGTCGTGCTCGGCGCGCCGCACCCGCGCCAGCAGCTGCCGCGTCACGGTTGGATCGAGCACCGCGTCGCCGCGGCCGACCGCCCGGACCGCCCGCACCAGATCGTCGGTGTCCAGCTGCTTCAGCACATACCCCGCCGCGCCGGCGCTGATCGCATCCAGCACCAGGTCTTCGTCGGCGAAGGAGGTCAGCATTAGCACCTGCACCGCCGGCCAGCGCTGCCGCACCTGCTGGCAGGCCGCAATCCCGCTCTGGTCCGGCAGGCGAATATCCATCAGCACGATGTCCGGCTGAAGCCGGCCCACCACCTCGATCGCCTCGGCCACCGTGCCGGCCTCGCCGACCACCGTGATGTCCGGCTCGCTGCCGAGCAGCGCGCGCAGGCCCAGGCGCACGACCTGATGATCGTCAACCAGCACGAGTCGCAAATCGCTCATCTTCTTTCCTCCAGGGCACATCGACGGCGACGCGCGTGCCGTGGCCGGGCCCGCTGTGTACCGACAGCTCGCCGCCCAGCAGGCGCGCGCGGTCGTGCATATTGCGCAGGCCGTACCCGACGACATAATCGACCGCCAGGCCATGCCCGTTGTCGTGAATCTCCAGCCGCAGCCGGCCGTCCTGCACCGCCGCGGTGAGCCGCACGCGCGTCGCCTGCGCATGGCGCGCCACGTTGCTCAGCGCCTCGTTGGTGATCGCCAGCAGCTGCCCGATCTGGCCGGGCGCCAGGGCCTGCCCCTCGGGGATGTCCAGGATCAGATCGACATCCATGAGCGCGCGGAGGTTGCGATCCCGGGCCAGCTCCTGCAGGCCGGCCGTCAAGCTTCGGCCGTCGGGGAGCGGGCGCAGCGTGCCGATCGAGCCGCGAATCTCGGTCACCGCCTGGTTGAGCAGCTGCACGCTCTGGTGCAGCCGCGTACGAAGCTGAGGCGCGTTATCCGCCAGGTCGTGCTCCACCGTCTGCAGCAGCAGACCGGCCGCATAGATCGTCTGCAGCGTCCCATCGTGAATCTCGCGGCCGATCCGCTCGCGCTCGGTGGCCAGGACCTGCGCCTCTTCCATGACGACCAGCCGGCGGTCCAGCTCGACCTGAAACGCCTCCAGGCTGCGGATGATCGCCACCGCCAGCACCAGCCCGAACAGGGCGCGCATGATCGGCACCGGGATGAGCAGCTGATCCTCCACCCAAGCGGTGTTCAGCACGTTCGCCGGAAAGAACGGCGCCGGCCGCACGACCAGGCCGGCCATGATGCCGTAGCCGACCAGCGCGAGCGCGGCCAGGCGCAGCGCGCGCCGGATGTGCGGCATCTGCATGCCAATAGCGATCTGGTGGGCCTGGTGCCACAGCCCGTAGGCCGCCAGCAGCGCGCCCGGCAGCCCGATCGTGTAGCGCGCCAGGATCATCATATCCCTGTTCCACGCGCGCAGATCCCGGGCCGCGGCGAGGGCCGGGCCGAAGGCCCAGCCGATCCAGAGGAACAGCAGCACGAGCGGCCCCAAGCGCAGCAGGCGCCGGCGGCCGGGCAGGGGCCGCAGCGCCTCGACCCCAAACTGGAACAGGCAGGCGAAGGAAACGGCGAGCATGATCGCGTGCAGGCTGCGGAGGAAGGCGAGCAGCGGCGCCGACACGTACTGCGCCTGAATCGGGATGAAGATATCGCCCCACTCGTACAGCGCGTGCGTCAGGCCAAAAGCCGCCAACCACTGCAGATTGCGGGCCATGGTCAGCCGGCTGTGCCGCCAGGATTGCAGCACGATCGCCAGCCCCAGCACGAAGAAGACCTGCCCATAGATCGACAGGACGATCGTCTGGTTGGCGGCAAACAGGTCGCGCAGAAAGGTGATCATAGCTGTGCGTTCGCACATCCCCCCGGCAGAGAATCTCAACGCTCATTATAGCCGAGCATCGGCCCGGTGCGAGGGGACACTCGACCCAGAAAAAAGGGGGGACATGACCCTTCTGATTCGGGCGACGCCGCAGTACAGTAGAGTCGGCAACGGAACGACAATCGGCACTGACCCCGAGACTGAACATACCGAGATGCGCTGGCACTGATGCCACGCGGTTCAGCCGACAGCGCTGCGCGATCGTACTGTACACCGTTGTATAGGAGGAGCACCATGGAACTCACCAATCGCGAATTCTGGGGGCTGATCCACGGGATGGGCTTTGGCGCGCTATTCCTGCTCGCGTTTGCGGGCGGGCTGGCCGGGCTCTACAGCCTGCGCCCCGAGCTGCTCACCGTCACCGGCCTGCGCGAGCGCATGACTCGCCTCGTTTCGGGCACGTGGCTGATGGCGATCGCCGCCTGGGGCACGGTTCTCACCGGCACCTACATCGTCTACCCGTGGTATCGCGCCGCCGCGCCGAAGGGCGCCGACCTGACTACCTTCCCGCGCAGCTTCTTGCTCGCCAACCCGAGCCTGGCCGAGTGGCACAACTTTGGGATGGAGTGGAAGGAGCACATCGCCTGGTTCGCGCCGATCCTGGCGACCGTGGTAGCCTTCGTGGTGCTGCGCTACGGTAAGCGGCTGGCCGAGATGCCGTTCCTGCGCAAGACGCTGATGGTCACCTTCGTGCTGGCCTTCGCTGCGGCGGCGGTCGCGGGCCTGATGGGCGCGCTGATCACCAAGGCCGCGCCGATCCACTAGGCTGCCGACGGGCTGATACTGAACATAGTGCAATCACGAAAGAGGTATGGATATGGCAGTTACACAGCTTCCCAAGACGGTCGCCACCAAGGGGCAGCAGCAGGTCGAGACTCGCGTGGCGACGGGTGAGGCGGCGGCGGCATTCCTGGCCGGTGGGGTCGGGTGCTTCGTCCTCGGCCTGTTGGTCACGCTCACGGAGATGCCGGCGCTGGTCGGCCTGAAGAATGGATTGAACTGGAGCAATCCGGTCGGCCCGCTGAGCGGCAAGACCGGGGTCGCGGTGATCGCCTTCCTGCTATCGTGGGGCGTCGCGCATTTCACGATGAAGGACAAGGACGTCAACCTGAAGACCTACGTGATCGTCGCGGGCGTGTTGACGGCGCTGGGCTTCCTGATGACCTTCCCGCCGTTCTTCGATCTCTTCGCGGGCGCGTAGCGACACACCCGACGCAGCATATAGCCTGAAGCCAGTGGGCAGTCGCTCACTGGCTTTAGCGTGTGCCGCATCGCTTTTGATGGGGAGGTCTGGAGGACCTTTGGCCCCTCCAGACCTCCCAAAGGTAGGGTGTGGGGCGGGCTACGCCCGCCCCACACCCTACCCGCCAGATTCACGAGCTGCTAGGAGCCCGCCTGAAGAGCAGAGCGCGCGTTTGGAGGGACGAAGTTCCCCCAAACGCCCCTTTGCAAACAGCCGCTCATGGTTTATACATGTATTGCTTGGGCCACGCAAACCGGTAGCGCCGCCCATGGGCGCGCGGAGGGGATCAAGCTCAAGCGCTGGCGGCGAAGATCGCACCGCAGCTGCGTCGGCTGATGGCTGCGTAGGAGGGTAGGCGAGCAATGCGTGTATTGATCCTTGGCGGCACCCAGTTCGTCGGCCGGCACATTGTGGAGACCTTGCTGCAGGCCGGGCACACCGTGAGCACCCTGACGCGCGGCCTATCGCCCGACGCGCTGCCAGCGCAGGTGGAGCGGCTGCGCGGCGACCGCGACGCCGGGGCCGCGGGCCTGGACGCCCTGGCCGGTCGCTCCTGGGACGCGTGCGTGGACGTGAGCGGCTACACGCCGCGGCAGGTGCGGCCAAGCGCCGAGCAGCTGCGCGGGCGCGTGCAGCGCTATATCTTTATCAGCGCCGTCAGCGTCTATGGCGACCCGCAGGACCGCCCGGTCCACGAAACCCACCCCCGCCTGCCGCCCGCCGGCGAAGATGTGACCGACGTGAACGGCGAGACCTACGGCGCCCTCAAAGTCGCCTGCGAGGACATTGTGCAGCAGGTCTACGCCGACCGCTGCACGCTCCTGCGCCCGCAGGTGGTCGTCGGGCCGCATGATCCGAGCGGCCGCTACGCCTACTGGGTGCAGCGCGCCATGCGGGGCGGCGAGATGCTGGCACCCGGCGACGGGTCCGATCATGTGCAAGTCATCGACGCGCGGGACCTGGCGCGATTCGCGCAAGCGGTGATCGAGGCCGATCGGGGCGGGAGCTTCAACCTGGCCGGGCCGCGGCTCACGTGGGCGGCGTTCATGCAGGTCCTTGGCGCGCAGAACCTCGTCTGGGTCGCGGCCGAGATCCTCAGGTCCGCCGGCCTGACATTCGTCGAGCTGCCGCTGTTCCGGCCAGAGCGCGGGGAGCGGAGCGGCCTGATGGATGTGAGCAGCGAGCGGGCGCGCATTGCGGGTCTCACCCTGACCGACCCGGACGTTACCGCGCGGGACATGCGGGCCTGGATGCTCGGGCAGGACCTGCCGGCCCCCGCGCTAGCGCCCGAGCGCGAGGCGGCGTTGATCGGGATCGCGCGCCGGGGCGGGCTCTGACTCGCAGAAGCTGTCTGAGCAGGAACCAGGCAAGGTTCTTGCGAACCTTACAGTTCAGGGTGGGGGTCTGGGGGCGGGCTTTGCCCGCCCCCAGACCCCCACCTTGGGGAGGTGTGGAGGGGCCAAAGGCCCTCCACACCTCCCCAACTGTAAAAGGGATGCTTCCACCCTTGGCGCCTGCGTGTCTTGGTGGTAAAAGAGCGTTGCAGGCAGCCTCTCGGGAGCCGCCGTGATACAATAGCCCAGCACAACCGGCCGGGCTCCGCGAACGAATGGCTGCGCGCTGCCGGAACTGGCGCGCAGGCCACCACTCTGCTGCGCGATTCAGCACAGGAGCGAACAACACGCATGGCGCTCACTGCCACGATCTACACCTTCAGCATCGACCTGGCCGACGTGGACCGGGGCTGCTATGAAACGCTGGAGCTGCGCGTCGCGCAGCAGCCGTCGGAGACACTGGAATATATGCTGTCGCGGGTGCTGGCCTACTGCCTTGAGTATACGGAAGGGATTGAGTTCACCCAAGGGCTGGCGGCAGGCGATGAGCCGGCGATCTGGGTACGCGATCTTACCGGGCGGATGATCGCCTGGATTGATGTTGGCATGCCCGACGCCGATCGGCTCCATCGGGCGAGCAAGCTGGCGGGCCGGGTCGCCATTTACACCCATCGCAACCCCGCGATGCTCAAGCAGCAGCTGGCGGGCAAGCGCATCCATCGGGCCGAGGACATTCCGATCTATGCGATCGGGCATCACGTCATGGCCGCCCTGGTTGCCGCCGTGGAGCGGCGCACGCGCATGACCCTCTCGGTCACGGAGCGGCAGCTCTATATTGATATCGCCGGGCAGAGCATCGTGGGCGCTATCGTCGAGCACCGCCTGGGGTGACGGCGCGGTTGCCCTGGCGCGGCCACTGCGACTCAGTGGGGCGCGACTACGATGCGATTCGCAAGCAGAGTCACCGAGCAGGCCGCACTCTCGACCAACCGCGCGATCCGCGCGTGCCGCTGGCGCTGCTGATCGGCGCGCGCGTGCTGCTCCATCTGCTGGGCGCGCAGTCGTGGACCGAGGGCCTGCTGCTGTTCCCCGACATCGGCGCGTGGCTGTGGTCGATATCGCTGCTGCTGCTGCTCACCGGCGCGACCCGGCTGGTGCTGCTGCGCCGCGTGCTGCGGGGCGGCGACGGCACGCGCGAGATGGCGCCCGCGCGGATGCCGGCTTGGCCCGGCGCGGAGTGACGAGCCTTGCCTGAACGCCCGTACGGTTGCCCCGGCGGGCGAGGCGCCCAGGCCGGCGCCAGCCGCATCAATAGATAAACTCGCGGATGTCGTACGTCGCGATCTTGGGCGGCTGCTCGAAGCGCAGCCCGGCCCGGATCGCGGCCGCCTGCGCGCGCACCTGCGCGCCCGTTAGCGCCCGGATGCCGGCGGACGCCGCGTCGGCGCCGTACTCGGTGCCCGGCTCGTCCACGAACTCCGAGAAGTACACGATGTCGCGCGAGTCGAGCCCCAGGCTGTTGACAACCGCGACGGTGTCGTCGACGTGGCCCTGGGCGTAGCGGTCCCCGCCGATCCCCAGCAGGACGATCACGCCGACGTGGACGCCGGCCGCGCGGGCGGCCCGCACCACGGCGCGCACGTCGGCGGGCATGCTCGGCTTGCGTAGGAACGCCAGCAGCGGCGCGTGGCCCGACTCCATGCCGATGTAGACCCGCCGCAGCCCGCGCGCGGCCAGGTACTCGAACTCGCCCTCGGTCTTGCGCTTGCCGGTGAAGGCGTCCAGGAACGAGTAGATGCCGGCGATGCCCTGCGGGTGCTCGCTCTTCCAGCGGCTCAGCGCGGCGCCGCGCATCCCGGCCGGCGCCAGCTCGAACGCCTGGCCGATCGCCTCGAACACGCCGGCCAGGCGCCGCTCGGGCATCACCAGCGCGTTCGCGTCGGCCAGAAAGATCGTGCGGCGCAGGCGCGCCCCCGCCCCGAGAAAGCCGCGCACCGCCTCGATGTGGGCGCGCAGCTCGGCGTCGCTCTTGACGTGGAACGGGCGGTCGCGGTAGAAGTGGCAGAAGCTGCACTGGTTGTAGTGGCAGCCCTCGGTCGCCTGCAGCACCATCGCCAGGTACTGGTCGGGCGGCAGGATCGGCACGGGCTTGTAGACCGTCTGGAAGCGCCGGCGATCCTCGGCGTAGGCCGGCTCGTCCCAGGTCGCGGCGCGCTCCAGCCGCGCGCGGGCCGCCGGCGGAGCGTCGGCCGGCAGCGCACCCAGCACCTGCCCGAGCGTCGCCAGGACATCGCCGACCAGGCGGCGCTTCTCGTCCTCGGCCAGGTCGCGCCGGATGTGCTCGGGCCGCCCGATCGCCCAGGGGCGCCACTTCTCGAGCACGCGCTGGTCCAGGCCGCGCTTGAACAGGTGCCCGCCGCGGTAGGCCGTGATCAGGCGGCCCTCGCCGTCGAACGAGAGCACGTGGTCGTTGGCCAGCATCACCGTGGTGGCCTCGGGCCGCAGGTTGAGCTGGGCCGCGCCCGGCAGCGCGGGCGAGCTGAACGTATAGTGCATGGGTCTCCTATTTACCTTTGGGGAGGTGTGGAGCGACCTTCGGCCCCTCCACACCTCCCCAAGGTGGGGGTCTGCTACCACACGTACGGCTCGAGGTCGAGCGCGTGGCGCGCGAACTGCGCGACGGTCGGCGCGACCAGGCGCGCGAAGTCGGCGTAGCTCATGCTGATCGTGTCGCTGTGCGTGCCGGCCTGGAACACGATCGTCTCGTCCTCGGCCAGCAGCTGATCGACGTACACCGGGATGTTGTACAGCGTGCCGAACGGCGGCATCGCGCCGATGTCGCAGTCCGGGAAGGCCAGGGCGATCTCGCGCTCGCCGGCGAGGTAGACCTGCTTGGCCCCCAGCGCCGCGCCGACCCGGCTGAGGTCGACCCGGTGCGAGGCGGGCAGGGCCAGCATCACCATCCGGCTATCGGCGAAGACGATCACCACCTTGGCCACCAGCTTGCCGGGAATGTGCTCGCTCGCGGCGACGCCCTGGGCCGTGAACGCCCGGCGGTGCTGCTGCGTCTCGAACGGTACCTGCCGGTCGCGCAGGTATGCCTCCAGCCTGTCCTTGCACGTCATTGTGCTGCTCCTTTCGGCTAGCGCTTCACGCGCTGTCGTTCTCGCGATTGCCGTTGCTGGATAGGTGCGCCTCGGCGACGCGCAGAGACGGGCGCAGCAGTGGCGGCTTGCGCCAGCCGTTGCGCGGCGGCGCGGCCAGCCCGACATGGTTCCAGCTCATCTGGGCCTCGATCACCTTGCGAGCGGCATCCTGCCAGGCCTGGCCGACGTTCCAGAGCTCATCCTCCCAGGTCGTGGCGAGCAGCTGCGGCTCCAGCCGCCGCACCGCCGCGAACAGCGTCTCCCAGAGCTCGTTCTGCGACGCGCTCCAGCGCTCGATCAGCGTGACGATCTCGTTGGTCAGCTCGTCGGTCTCCTGCTGGCCGGCCCCGGCGCGCATGAGCGTGGCCCACATGCGGGCCCACTCCAGCTGCGCCTCGAAGAAGCCGCTCATCGCCACCTTCGTGCCATCGATCGCTCGCCCCCAGGCGTCGGCCGCCACTTTCGAGTTGGGCTCAGGCATGGACTCGATCCAGCGCTCCCACAGCTTTTTCTGTAGCGCAGCCCATGCCTGCATCTGTTCGTCCAGCGTTCTGCCTTGATCCATGGGATGCCTCCTCGCATGTTCTCACCAACCACTCCGGCGGCTCGCCCTGGGGTGATCGTCGCACCGAACGATCGCGCGGGCTCCCTCCCCGCGCCTACAGCCAATACCGTTCCTCCACGAACGTCGATCCATCCAGCGGAACTACGATCGATCGATACATAGACGTCTCCTTCCTCACAGAGAGAGGGCGAGACCGACGTAGCGAAGCGAAGGGGATAGGCTCTCCCTATAGCGGATCATACGCCGCCGCGGTGGTATCATGAGAAAAGAAGCCATCATTGCGGGAGAAGATTCGTTTACGATTTGTAACGAGTGCTGGTCCGGGGCCTACGACGGATCACCCCACCCCCTGCCCCTGCCAGGGGCGGGGGTGAATATCGGCGGGTGCCGG
This sequence comes from Candidatus Ribeiella danica, assembly GCA_016717335.1. Classification (GTDB taxonomy): domain Bacteria; phylum Chloroflexota; class Chloroflexia; order Chloroflexales; family Roseiflexaceae; genus Ribeiella; species Ribeiella danica. The sequence goes on along the minus strand of JADKFS010000012.1, from coordinate 38,785 downwards.
GGTTTCGGCGAAGCCGAAACCCCGGCACCCGCCAAGAATCCCCCGCTCCCGTCGCGACGGGAGCGGGGGCAGGGAGTGAGGGCCTGCGGCGCAGCGGGACACAATATGCATGCTGCAAGCTACTATAGGAACTGGAGGCCAGGCCATGAGCGAGATTGTCAACTGCGCGGCCTACGCCGAGGGCCGGCGCGCCCGCAACGTCGAGATCGACCAGGTCGGCGAGGCGCTCGAACTGCCCGGCCAGTTCGTCTGGATCGGCCTGCACGAGCCGGGCGAGGAGCTGCTGCGGCAGGTGCAGCGCCAGTTCAACCTGCACGACCTGGCGATCGAGGACGCCCACTGCGCCCACCAGCGGCCAAAGCTCGAGCAGTACGGCGACTCGCTGTTCGTGGTGCTGCGCACCGCCCACGTCGACCGGGGCGAGATCACCTTCGGCGAGACCCATATCTTCATCGGCGAGCGCTACATCGTCTCGGTGCGCCACGGCGTCTCGCTGCCGTATGTCGACGTGCGCGCGCGCGTCGAGACCACGCCGCAGCTGCTGCGCAAGGGCCCGGCGTTCGTGCTGTACGCGCTGATGGACTTCATCGTCGACCAGTACTTCCCGATCGTCGACGTGCTCGAGCAGGAGCTGCAGCAGCTTGAGGACAAGATCTTCGGCGAGTCATTCAACCGCGAGACCACCACGCAGATCTACCACCTGCAGAGCCAGCTGCTCGAGGTCAAGCGGGTCGTGTCGCCGCTGATCGACATCTGCAACCGGCTGACGCGCTTCGACTACGCGATCATCCCCGAGGGCACCCAGCTGTACTTCCGCGACATCTACGACCACGTCGTGCGGATCAACGAGATGGTCGACACGCTGCGCGAGCTGCTGACCACCGCGCTGGAGGCGGCCTTCTCGCTGATCTCGATCGCGCAGAACGACGTGATGAAGCGCTTCGCCGGCTGGGGCGCCATTCTCGCGCTGCCGACGATGATCGCCGGCGTGTATGGCATGAACTTCCAGTACATGCCCGAGCTGGGCTGGCAGTTTGGCTACCCGATGATGGCGGCGGTCACGCTGACGCTGTGCGGCGTCCTGTACTGGCGCTTCAAGCGCTCGGGCTGGCTATAGGTTGCGGCGCGCTGGCGCTGTTTGCCCTCACCCCCCTGCCCCCCTCTCCCGTGGCGACGGGAAAGGGGGTGTTCTTTTGGCATCAGGGTGCGGGCGCTGTGCGCCCGCACCCTGATGCCGAGAATCTGTCCCCCTCCCCTGGCAGGGGATCGGGGGTGGGGCGATCCGGCGCCCCACTGCGCCCTGACGAAGCGGCGCAGCCGCAACAGCGAACTTGTCCTATGCTATAATAGGACAAGTCCCAACCACGGAGCGAAGCGTGTTACGTATCGAACTGGACCAGGCGGCCGGCCCGGCCTACCAGCAGATCGTCGACCAAGTCAAGGCGGCGCGCGCCCACGGCGAGCTGCGCCCCGGCGAGCGGCTGCCCACCGTGCGCGCGCTGGCGGCGCAGCTTGGCCTGAACCGCAACACGGTCGCGCACGCCTACCAGCTGCTGCGCGAGCAGGGACTGGCGGTCGGGCAGGCCGGTGGCGGCACCTGTGTCGCCGAAGAGGGTGGCGCCGGCCTGGCCGCAGCGGAGCGCCTGCGCGGGCTGCTGGAGCCGGCCGTGCGGGACGCGCTGGCGATCGGGATGGCACCGCCCGAGATCGACGCGCTGGTCCGGCAGGCCGTCCAGCGCTGGCAGCCGCCCGCGCCGGACAGCGGCCGGGCAGGCCGTGGCGAGTCGCTGGTGCGCTTCCTGGGCAGCCACGACTTCTGCCTGGACGTGCTGGCGCGCCGCATGCGCGAGGTCGATCCGCACACGCGCCTGAGCTGGGCGCCGGTCGGCAGCACCGCCGGGCTGCTGGCGCTTGGCCGCGGCACCGCCGACCTGGCCGGCGTGCACCTGCTCGACCCGGCGACCGGCGACTACAACCGCCCGGCCGTGAGCCGGCTGCTGCCCGCGGTCGAGGTCCAGCTCGTCACGCTGGTCCACCGCGAGCAGGGGCTGATCGTGCGGCGCGGCAACCCGCTGGGGCTGCGCGAGGCCGCCGACCTGGCGCGGCCCGACGTGCGCGTCGCGATGCGACAGGCCGGCTCGGGCACCTCCGTGCTGCTCGAGCACCTGCTCGCGCGCTACGGCCTGACGCTGGCGCAGGTGCGCCGCCTGGACCGCGAGCTGGCGACCCATCTTGCGGTCGCCGCGGCGGTCGCGTCGGGCGCCGCAGATGTAGGGCTGGGGGTGCGTGCCGCGGCGCGGGCGCTCGACCTCGAGTTCGTGCCGCTGGCGGTCGAGCGCTACGACCTGGCCTTCCGGTGCGCCGACCAGGGCGCGCCCTGGCTGGCGGCGCTGCTGGAAGCGCTGGCCTCCCCGGCGCTTCGCTTCGACATCGAGGCCCTGGAGGGCTACGATGCGTCGCGCACCGCGTGGTTCCAGTAATGGAGGCCCTCACCCCCTGCCCCGCTCTCCCAGCGGGGAGAGCGGGAATCCTTCTGGCAGCAGGGTGCGGCTGCTTTGCAGCCGCACCCTGCTGCCAAGAATTTACCCCTTCCGGGGGTAGGGCGAGGGGTGTTCAAGCGTGCTGGAAAGGAAGAGATCGAGCTTGTCGTGATAGCCGGCGAGGCCATCGTATAAGCGCCGGCACGAGCATAGGAGTAAGCAGTCCATGAAGACGTCGATCGCCCGCTGGCTGATCGCGCTGGCCGCGCTGGTCGCGCTGGCCGGCTGCGGGACCCAAACCGCCCCAGCCGCCAGCGGCCCGACCCAGGCGCCCGCGCCGGCCGCAACCGCCGCCCAGGCTGCGCCCGCCGCCCCCACTCAGGCGCCCGCGCCGACCGCGGTCCCGACAGAAGCTCCCGCGCCGACCGCCGCCGCGGGCCAGGTGCTGCGGCTGGCCACCACCACCAGCACGGCCGACTCGGGCCTGCTCGACGCGATCCTGCCCGACTTCGAGAAGCAGTACGGCGCGAAGGTCGAGGTCGTGGCTGTCGGCACCGGCCAGGCGCTCAAGCTCGGCGAGAACGGCGACGCCGACGTCGTGCTGGTGCACGCGCGCAAGCAGGAGGATGCCTTCGTCAAGAACGGCTTCGGCATCGACCGGCGCGACGTGATGTACAACGACTTCATTATCGTCGGGCCGAAGGATGACCCGGCTGGGATCAAGGGCGTCGCGAAGGCCGCCGACGCGTTCAAGGCGATCGCCGAGAAGAAGGCGACCTTCGACGCGCGCGGCGACAACAGCGGCACCTCGACCAAGGAGCTGGGGATCTGGAGCAGCACCGGCATCACGCCCACCGCCGATCTCGGCTGGTACAAGTCGCTCGGCCAGGGCATGGGCGAGACGCTGACCACCGCCAACGAGCAGCAGGCATACACGCTGACCGACCGCGGCACCTACCTGTCGATGCTCGACAAGCTTCCCGACCTGACGGTGCTCGTCGGCGGGGCGACGATCGATGAGAATAAGGACAAGGCGCTGCTCAACCCCTACGGCGTCATCCCGGTGAACCCCGCCAAACATCCTGGCATCAACGCGCAGCTGGCCGAGCAGTTCGCGGCCTGGATCACCAGCCCGGAGACCCTGGCGAAGATTGCCGCGTACGGCAAGGACAAGTTCGGCCAGCCGCTGTTCTACCCCGGCAAGGCGCCATGACCTGACCGGGAGGCAAGGGGACAAGGAGAAGGGGCGGCATGCTGTCAGCCTTGTTCTCCTTGTCTCCCGGTCTCCTTGTCTCACACGTATGGACGACTTCAACAACGGAATCCTCCAGGCGCTGCGGCTGCTCTGGAGCGGCGACGGCGAGACCGCGCGCGTGGTCATGCTCTCGCTGCGAGTGTCGGGGCTGGCGCTGCTGTTTAGCGCGCTGCCGGGCATCCCGCTGGGCGCGTTCCTGGCGCTGAACCGCTTCTACGGGCGCCGGCTGGTGATCACGCTGCTATACACCGGCATGGGCCTGCCGCCGGTGGTGGTCGGCCTGCTGGTGTACCTGCTGCTCTCGCGCTCCGGCCCGCTGGGCTTCATGAGCTGGCTGTTTACGCCCAGCGCGATGGTCCTGGCGCAGACGGTGATCAGCCTGCCGCTGGTGACCGGCTTCACCATGGCGGCGGTGCTGGGGGTCGACCCGGCGCTGCGCACCCAGGTGCTCTCGCTCGGCGCGACCGCCGCGCAGGCCACGCGCGCGATCCTGTGGGAGGCGCGCGGCGGCGTGATCGTCTCGGTGATCGCCGGCTTCGGCAGCATTATCTCCGAGGTCGGCGCGGTGATGCTGGTCGGCGGGAACATCGAGGGTTCGACCCGCGTGCTGACCACCGCGATCGTGCTGGAGACGCGCAAGGGCAGCTTCGACGTGGCGCTGGCGCTCTCGTTCGTGCTGCTGACGATCACCTTCTTGCTGAACGCGTTTGCCCTGCGGCTGCAGGGCGGGCTCAGCCGCCACTGGTAGGCCTCCGGCGGTATTACTCTATTCCCTTACCCCCCTGCCCCCCTCTCCCACCGGGAGAGGGGGGATTCTTGGCAGGTGCCAGATTTCACCCCCTCCCCGCGGCGCGGGGAGGGGGCAGGGGGTGGGGTCAGAGAAACAGCATTAGTCAGCCTTTCTCCACCCCAGGGTGAGAATCTGTTACTCGCGCGGCGGCCCGGAGGCTGTATACTCAGCAGTGAGGCTCCAGGCTATCTGGGCGCGCTCCCGCGCCCCCGGCCCGCGCCCGCAGCATCCTACGAGGAGGTAGTGTATGCTGTACGTGCTCCTGGTTGTCGGGCTGCTCTTCTGCGCGGCCCAGGCGATCCGCGCGACACGCCTCCTGTCCGCCGCCCTCTGGCTGGCCGGTGTCAGCGCGCTGCTGTCCATTCTCCTCTATGCTATCGATGCCCACGAGATCGCGGTGATCGAGCTGAGCGTCGGCGGCGGCCTGGTGACGGTGCTGTTCGTCTTCGCGATCGGCATCGCCGGCGAGGGCGCGCCTGAGCGCTCGCCCCAGATCCCGCGCCCGCTGGCCGCCGGCCTCGCCGCGCTGGCCGTCCTCGCTCTGGGCTGGATGACGCTGCCCTGGCCCGGCACGCCTACCGCCGCGGCCGGGCCCTCGTTCGCCGGCGCGCTCTGGCAGGACCGCGGCCTGGATACGCTGCTGCAGATCGGGCTGCTCTTCACCGGCGCGCTGGGCGTGCTGGGCCTGCTGGACGACCGTCGGTCGCCTGCGCCCGACCTACACGGCGCGCACGATCGGCATGCCGACGGCGCTCTGTCGGCGGCTCCCGGCGCCGGAGAGCCATGGCTGCCCGAGCCGGAGCAGCTGCCCGAGCCGGAAGACGTGCCCGAGGAGGTCGCCGTATGACGCTCTCGCCGCTCGAAGTCGCGCTGGTCGGCGTGCTGGGCCTGCTCGGCGTCGGCCTGTATGCCCTGCTGGCCGCGCGCAACCTGATCAAGCTGGTGATCGCGCTGCAGCTGCTGGGCAAGGCCGCGCTGCTCGCGCTGGTGCTGAGCGGCCGCCTTTCAGGCCAGGTCAACCTCGGCCAGAGTCTGGCGGCGACGGCGCTGGTCGCCGACACGATCGTGGCGGTGCTCGGCCTGGCGCTGGCGGTGCAGGTGCGGCGGCGGATCGGCACGCTCGACGTGCGCGAGCTTTCCAGGCTCAGGGGGTGAGTCATGGCCGCGTGGCTGATGTTGCTCACGATCGGGCTGCCCTGGCTGGGCGCGCTGGCCGTCTGGGCCGTCGGCGACCGCCGACCGCGCGCGCAGGGCGCCCTGGCGGCCGGCAGCGCCGCTGCCGCGGGCCTGGCATCGCTAGCCCTGCTCGGCTACGGCGGCAGCGCCGCCGCGATCCGGCTGCCCGCCGGCGGCGTGTTCGGCGAGTGGACGCTGGTGCCCGACGGGCTGGGGCTGTTCCTGGCCGCGATCGCCACGGTCGTCGGCAGCCTGACGCTGCTGTTCTCGATCGACTACATGCGCGGCAAGGCCCAGCTCGGCCGCTACTACGCGCTGGTGCTGCTGTTCATCGGCGCGATGGCCGGGCTGGCGCTGGCCGGCACGCTGCTGCTGCTGTTCCTGTTCTGGGAGCTGGTCGCGTTCTGCTCGTACGCGCTGATCTCGTTCCACAACGACGACCCGAAGGCGGTGGCCGGCGGTGTCAAGGCGCTAGTGATCACCCAGGTCGGCGGCGTGGGCCTGCTGGCCGGCTCGCTGGCGGCCCGCGCGTCCCTGGGCACCGACCAGATCGGCGCGCTGCTGGCGCAGGCGGCCAGCCTGCCGCCGGCTGTGCTGGCGCTGGTCGCGTTCGGCTTCCTGGTCGCGGCCGCGGCAAAGTCGGCCCAGGCGCCGTTTCACACCTGGCTGCCCGACGCGATGGAGGCGCCCACGCCGGTCAGCGCGCTGATCCACGCAGCCACGATGGTCAACGCGGGGGTCTACCTGCTGGCGCGCTTCTACCCGGCCTTCGCGTTGGTGCCCGGCTGGACGACCGCCGTGATGGCGGTGGGCGTGCTGTCGGCGGTCATGGCGGCGCTGATGGCGCTGGTCGCGACCGACCTCAAGCGCGCGCTGGCCTACTCGACGATCAGCCAGCTCGGCACGATGGTCTGCGCGGTCGGCGCGGGCGCGCTGTTCGCGAGCCAGCTGCACCTGCTCAGCCACGCCGTGTTCAAGGCGCTGCTGTTCCTGGCGGCCGGCGCGGCGATCGGGGCGGCCGGCACGCGCGACATGCGCCTGATGGGCGGGCTGGGCCGGCGGCTGCCGTTCGCGCGCAATGTGTTCGTGATCGGCGCGCTGGCGCTGGCCGGGCTGCCGTTCCTCAACGGCTTCTGGAGCAAGGAGCTGCTGATCGAGGCCGGCCTCTCCGCCGCGCCGTGGTGGGCTACAGGCGGGCTGCTGCTCGGCGCCGGCCTGACCGCGCTGTACGCCTTTCGGATGGTCTGGATGGTCTTCTACGGAACGCCGAACGCTGAGCAGGGAACGCAGAGCGCTCAGCCCGGTTCATCGTTCATCGTTCATCGCTCATCGCTCGCGGGTGTCGCGCTCGTGCTGCTGGCGCTGGGCAGCCTGACGACATGGCTGCTGGCCGGGCCGCTCAGCCGGCTGCTGAGCGACAGCCTGCCATACCACAACCTGCGCTACGAGACCACCGCGCAGATCTGCTGGCAGGTGCTCGCGGCCCCGGCGACGCTGCTGGGCCTGGGGGCGACCGCGCTGGGGCTGGCGGCCTGGTGGTGGCGCGACCGTCTGGGCTGGCCGGCCGGCCGTCTGGGCTGGCTGGCGGGCTGGGCCGCCGATGAGTTCGGTCTCGAGCGGCTGAACCGCGGCGTCGCACGCGCGGCGCGCGGCGGCGCGCAGGCGCTGGGCGCGACCCAGACCGGCCTGCTCGGCTGGAACATGGTCGGGGTGGTCGGCACGCTCGCGATCGTGCTCGCCATCCTGGCCTGGGGGGCCTGAGCATGAACAGCACCGCGCTGATCTGGCTGGTCGCGCTGCCGCTGGTCGCCGGGCCGGCCGTGTATCTGGTCGGGCGTCTGCAATGTTGGATGCTGGATTTTGGCTTTTGGATGCCTTCTCGGTCAATCCAACATCCAACACCGGCGATCCAAGGTGGGGTTGCGCGCTGGCTCGCGCTGGCGGCACTGGCCGGCGCGTGGCTGCCGCTCGCCCTGGCCGCGCGCGAGCTGGCGTCGGGCGGCGCGGTCGCGCTCGCCGTCGGCGCGGTCGCGCTGCGGCTGGACGGGCTGGGCCTGCTGGTGGCCGCGCTGGCGCTGGCGCTGGGCGGCCTGGTGGCGCTGTTCTCGGGCCCCGACCTGGCCGGCCGCGTCGGCGAGGAGAAATACTACGCGCTGGTGGTCGTGCTGGTCGGCGCGCTGATCGGCCTGGCCTGCGCCGGCGACCTGTTCAACCTGTGGGTCTGGTTCGAGCTGACGGCGGTCGTGTCGTACGTGCTGGTGGCCTTCTACCACCGGCAGCCCGCCGCGCTTGAGGCCGGCGTGAAGTACCTGCTGCAGGGCACGGCCGGCTCGGTGCTGGCGCTGCTCGGCATCGCGCTGGTGCTGGCGCAGGCCGGCACGCTCGACCTGGCGCAGATCCACGCTCGCGCGGCCGGGTCGCCGGCGCTGCTGGCGGCCGGCGCGCTGCTGCTGGTCGGCTTCGGCGTCAAGGCCGCGCTGGTGCCGCTGCACGCCTGGCTGCCCGACGCGTACGAGCAGGCGCCCAGCGGCGTCAGCGCGATCATGTCGGCGGTGGTCGCCAAGGCCGGGCTGGTGGCGCTGCTGCGCGCGCTCGGCGCGCTGGCGGGCGTGACGCTCTCGTGGGGCGCGCTGCTGATCGGCTTCGGCGCGCTGAACATCCTGGCCGGCAACCTGCTGGCGCTGCGGCAGACCCAGGTCAAGCGCCTGCTGGCGTACTCGAGCCTGGGCCAGCTGGGCTACATCTTTCTCGGATTGGGCATCGGCGTCTACGCCGGGCAGGCCGCCGGGGCGCAGGGCGGGCTGTTCCACCTGCTCACGCACGCCCTGATGAGCGCGCTGGCGTTCCTGGCGGTCGGCGCGCTGATCTACAGCCTGGGCGGCGCGGCGCGCGAGCGCGGATCGCTCGTGGTGGGCGACCTGGCCGGGGCGGCGCGGCGCTACCCGCTGGCGGCGCTCGCGCTCAGCGTGGCGGCGCTCGGCCTGGCGGGGCTGCCGCCGCTGGCCGGCTTCATGTCGAAGTGGCAGATCTTCGTCGCCGGCTTCGCGACCCGCAGCCCGGCGATCATGGCCCTGGTCGTGTTCGCCGCGCTGAACAGCGTGCTGTCGCTGGCCTACTACGCGCCGCTGGTCAACGCGGTCTACCGGCTGGAGCCCTCGGCGGCGGTGCGGCGCGGCCAGGCGCTGCCGGCGGCGATGCGCGCCCCGCTGGGCCTGCTGGCGCTGGCGGTGCTGGCGCTCGGCGTGTGGCCGGGGCTGGCCGCCTGGCTGACTGGCCCGGCCGGCGCGGCGGTGATGGCGGCGTTTGGCAGGTGACAAGGAGACAAGGAGACAAGGAGACAAGGAGACAAGGAGACAAGGAGACAAGGTGACCGGGTGACCGGGTGGCAAGGTGACCCAAGCCCCAAGCCCCAAGCCCCAACTCCCAAGCCCCAAGTCCCAAGCCCCAAGTCCCAAGTCCCAAGTGCCAACTCCCAAGTCCCAATCGGGAGACGAGGTGGTGTGATGATTCAGCTGCTGCTTGCGCCGCCGGTCGCGCTGCTGATCTACGTGGCGCTGGTGAGCGTCCTGGCCGGCCTGGGGCGCTGGTTGGCCGGGCCGAGCCACGCCTCGGCGCTCAAGTCGAGCGTCTACGCCAGCGGCGAGCTCGCGGCGACCGGCCGCGCCGCGCCCGGCTACCGGCCGTTCCTGGCGACCGCGCTGTTCTTCGCGATGCTGCACCTGGGCGTGCTGATGCTGGGCAGCGGCGGGCTGTCGGCGATCGGCGGGCTCTACCTGGTCGGGCTGCTGCTGGTGCTGCTGGCCTTGATAGTAGGGTGAGTGCGATGCAAGACGATTCGAGATCGGAGCCGACGACGCGCCGGACCGAGCGGGGCCGGCGGGTGCTGCGGGCGATCAACCGCACGCTGATGGTGCCAATCTTCCGGCTCCGGCTGGGCTGGCTGGTGGCCAACCCGCTCAGCGGCTACATCATGGTGCTGAAGACGATCGGCCGGCGCAGCGGGCAGGCGCGCTACGCGCCGCTGAACTACGCCATCCTGGGCGACTACGTCTACTGCGCGGCCGGCTGGGGCGCAGCTTCGCACTGGTACCGCAACCTCGTCGCGCACCCGCAGGTCGAGTGCCTGCTGCCCGGCCGGGCGGTGTCCGGAGTGGCCGAGCCGGTGACCGACCCGGACGAGGCGGCGCGCGCCGTCCGGCGGCTGCTGCAGAGCGCCGGGTTCGCCGGGTTCTCGATGGGCTTCAACCCGCACACCGCGACGGACGAGCTGCTGCGCGAGCGGACCGCCCACCTGCCGGTGGTGCGCATTCGCGTGGAAGGGCTGCGCAGCGGCCCGGCCGACCCTGGCGGCTGGCTGTGGGTGGCCGCGCTGGCCGGCCAGGCCGTGCCGATCGCCTGGCTGCTGGGCCGGCGCGGCAGAGACGGGGGCGCCAGATGAAGCTTCAGCTTGACCATCCCTGGCACGCGGCGCTCGCGCAGGTCAAGACATGGGCGCGCAGCAACTCGCCCTGGGCGATCCACTTCAACAGCGGGTCGTGCAACGGCTGCGACATCGAGATCCTGGCGACGCTGACGCCGCGCTACGACCTGGAGCGCTTCGGCGTGAAGCTGCAGGGTAGCCCGCGCCACGCCGACGTGCTGATCTGCACCGGGCCGGTGACGCGCCAGGCCCGCGAGCGGCTGCGGCGCGTCTACGAGCAGATGCCCGACCCGAAGTTCGTCGTCGCCGTCGGCTCGTGCGCGATCTCCGGCGGCGTGTTCCAGGGCTGCTACGGCGTGGTGGGCGGCATCGATCAGGTCATCCCGGTCGATGTGTACGTGCCGGGCTGCCCGCCGCGGCCCGAGGCGATCATCGACGGGGTAGTCAAGCTGCTGCAGGGGCTGCGCGCGGGCGCGGCGACGGTAGACGGTGGCGATAGACCATAGACGGATCACGCATGGTCAGGCGTGCGAGAAGGTAGCGTATGGACAGCGAGACTACACTACGGGCGGCCGGCGAGCTGCTGGCGCCGTGGGCGCAGGCGACGGCGGCGCCGGATTCGGGCCGGCTGGACATAACGATCGCGGCGGACGCGCTGCCCGGCGCGGCTGAGGCGCTCGGCCAGGCCGGCTGGGGCTACCTGGCCGCTATCACCGGGCTCGACCTGGGCGCGGCGGCCGGGGCGATCGAGGTGCTCTACCACTTCTGCGCGGGGCCGGCCGTGCTGACGCTGCGCGTGCGCCTGCCGCGCGACACGCCCGCGGTGCCCTCGATCTGCAACGCCATCCCGGCCGCCGGCGCGTTCGAGCGCGAGCTGGCCGAGATGCTGGGCGTCGCGGTGGCGGGCGCGCCGAGCACCGACCGGCTCTATCTGCCCGACGACTGGCCCGAGCGGGTCTACCCGCTGCGCAAGGACTTCGTCGCCGCGGGGTACGGCTGACAAGGGCCGGTGGGGCGTGGGGCGTGACAAGGTGACAAGGTGACAAGGACCGTTGGGTTTGGGGCTAGGGGCTAGGGGCTTGGGGCTAGGGCGCGGGGCTTGGGCGTGACAAGGTAACAAGGTGACCGGGTGACAAGGACCCATAAAAGAATACCTTCCCCAGGCCACGGAGGTGGCCTTTGTATCAGTAGCCGAGGGCTTTAGCCCGATGGCGGTGCCTGGGGAAGGCATACGTTTATGAACCCTAAGGTGACAAGGACTCTTGGTCCTTGGTCCTTGGTCTTTGGTCTATCGTCCATCGTCCTTGGTCTTTGGTCTTTGGTCTTTCGCCCTCGCCTCGCGCAGGAGACGGCTATGGCTGCAGCGATCGGTCGCGAGACCTTCATCATCCCAATCGGCCCGCAGCACCCCGCGCTGAAGGAGCCGGGCCATTTCGAGTTCACGGTCGACGGCGAGGTGGTCACGGGCGCGTCGGTCCGGCTGGGCTACGCCCACCGCGGCATCGAGAAGGCCGCCGAGCAGCGCAGCTGGGTCCAGAGCCTGTACCTGCTCGAGCGCGTCTGCGGGATCTGCTCGCACAGCCACGCCATGGCCTACTGCCTGGCGGTCGAGCGGCTGGCCGGCGTGGCCGCGCCGCCGCGCGCGCAGGCGATCCGCGCGCTGGTGGCCGAGCTGGAGCGCGTCCACAGCCACCTGCTCTGGCTGGGCGTCGCCGCGCACGAGGCCGGCTTCGACACGCTGTTCATGTACAGCTGGCGCGACCGTGAGACGGTGATGGACGTGCTCGAGGGCCTGACCGGCAACCGGGTCAACTACTCGGCCAACCTGCTCGGCGGCGTCAAGTTCGACGTCGACGCCGCCCAGGCCGACGGCATCCGGCGCGGCCTCGACCTGCTGGAGCAGCGCACGCGCCACTACCTCGACGTGGTCAGGTCCGACGAGACCTTTCTGCGGCGGACGCGCGGCATCGGGGTCATGGGCGCCGAGCTGGCCGCGCGGCTGGGCGTGGTCGGCCCGACGGCGCGAGCCTCGGGCGTGGCGCGCGACATCCGCCTCGACGCGCCCTACGCGGCCTACCGCGACTACCCGCCGGAGATCGTGCTGGACAGCGCCGGCGACCTGGAGGCGCGCTTCGTGGTGCGCATGCGCGAGCTGTTCGAGAGCTACCGGCTGGTCCGCCGGATCCTGGAGACGCTGCCCGAGGGCGAGCTGGCGGCGCGCCTGCCGCGCAAGATCAAGGCCGGCGAGACGATCAGCCGGGTCGAGGCACCGCGCGGCGAGCTGTTCTACTTCGTCAAGAGCGGCGGCGGCGACACGCCCGAGCGCGTCCACATCCGCACGCCGACGATCTGCAACCTGACCTCGGTGCTGACGCTCGCGCTGGGCAGCCAGCTGGCCGATATCCCGATGATCCTCGCCGGCGTCGACCCGTGCTTCTCGTGTAACGATCGGTAGTCGGTAGTCAGTAGTCGGCACTCAACGTTCAACATTCAGCGTTCAACATTCAGCGTTCAACGTTCAGCGTTCAACATTCAGCGTTCAACATTCAGCGTTCAACATTCAGCGTTCAACATTCAGCGTTCAACGTTCAGCGTCACCGTCAGGTGCATCTATGAACACACTGCTTGCGCTGCTGCTATTCCCCGGCGGGCTGTTCGTGCTGCTGAACGGCTGGGCCTACGAGTGGGTCGACCGCAAGCTGGTGGCGCGGATGCAGAACCGGGTCGGCCCGCGCTGGTTCCAGCCGGCCGCCGACACGCTCAAGCTGCTGGCGAAGGAGGAGATCGTGCCGGAGGGCGCCGACGCGCGGCTGTTCTTCGGCCTGCCGATCGCCGCGCTGGCCGGCGCGCTGACCGCCGCGCTGTACGTGCCGCTGGCCGGCCGCGCGCCGTCGTTCGCCTTCGCCGGCGACCTGGTGGTCACGGTCTACCTGCTCGGCCTGCTGACGCTCTGCACCGGGCTGGCCGGCTCGAACACCGCTGACCGCTTCTCGCTGATCGGCGCGATGCGCACGCTGACCCAGCTGTTCTCGTACGAGGCGCCGTTTCTGCTGGCCCTGCTCGGCCCAGCGTTCGTGGCCGGCAGCTGGCGGATCGGCGAGATCGCGGCGTTCGCGGACGGCCGCTTGCTGGCGCTGACCCAGCCGATCGGCTTCGTGGCGGCGCTGATCGGGCTGATGGGCAAGCTGGAGCTGCCACCGTTCGACGCGCCAGAGGCCGAGACCGAGATTGTGTCGGGCGCGCTGACCGAGTACAGCGGGCGCGGGCTGGCGCTGTTCCGGCTCGGCCGCAGTGTCGAGCTGGTGGTCGGGCTGGCGCTGGTCGCCGCGTTCTACCTTGGCGGCGCGGCCGACCCGCTGGCCTACTTCGGCAAGACGCTCGCGCTGCTGCTGGGCATCGCGGGCCTGCAGGCGCTGTTCGCCCGCACGCGGATCGACCAGACCGCCGGGCTGTGGTGGCGCTACGGGATGCTGCTGGTGCTGATGCAGTGGCTGGCGCTGATCGTGATGGAGGTGCTGCGATGAGGATCGGCGCGATGCTGGGCGACCTGGCGCGGTCGCTGCTGCGGCGCCCGGCCACGCGGCGCTACCCGTTCGAGCGCCCGGCCACGCCCGAGCGGCTGCGCGGCGCGCTGCGCTGGAGCCCGGAGCGCTGCACCGGCTGCGGCATGTGCGTGCGCGACTGCCCGGCCGGCGCGATCGAGCTGATCGTGCTCGACAAGGCCAGGAAGCGCTTCGTGCTGCGCTACCACGTGGATCGCTGCACCTTCTGCGCGCAGTGCGTGCGCACCTGCAACTTCGGCTGCCTGGAGCTGTCGAGCGACCGGTGGGAGCTGGCCGCGGCCGATAGGCAGTCGTTCACCACCTGCTACGGAGATGCCGCCGATGTCGCGGCCGTGCAGGAGCGCGGTTGAGCATGATTCGTACGAACCTTACACTTTCGGGTGGGGGTCTGCTTTCGGGGAGGTTGTTTGTGGCGTGGCGCTGCGCCGGATCACCCTACCCCCTGTCCCCCGCCCCTGCCAGGGGCGGAGGAAACAACAGCCAATCCCCCCTCTCCCGGTGGGAGAGAGGGGTGGGGGGGGTGCGGGCAATGGCGTCCAGATGCCATCGGGGAAAAACCTACCCCCGTCAAAATCACTGTGGTGCGCCCTAGAACCGCATCGTAGCAAGAAAGCGAGCACAGCATGAGCACCAAGGTGTTGCTGGTCGGCATCAATGACTACCCCGCGGCGCCGCTGCGCGGCTGCGTGAACGACGCGCTGGCCATGCGCGACTTGCTCGCGTCGGCCTACGGTGTCGCCCCTACGAGCATACGGATGCTGCTCGACAGCGCCGCGACGACGGCGGCGATCGAGGATGGGCTGGGCTGGCTGGCGCAGCCCGACGAGGACGAGCGGACGCCCGTGCGGCTGTTCCACTTCTCGGGCCACGGCACCGTGGTGGCCGACGCGAGCGGCGACGAGCCGGACGGACAGGACGAGTGCATCGTGCCGTTTGACTACCAGGCCGCCGGGCCGATGAACGACGACACGCTGCGCGCGCTGTACCGCGAGTTCCCGCGCAGCATGCACCTGCTGCTGGTGATGGACAGCTGCCACTCCGGCACGGTGCAGCGCAACCTGGAGCGCGACATCAGCTACCGCTTTCTGCCGGCCGACCATGAGGAGGAGCAGCAGATCATCGCCGCCGCGGAGCGGGTGCGGCGCGAGCGCGAGGCCTTCGCGTGGGAGTGCTACCGCCGGCTGGCGGAGCGCTCGCGCTCGGAGGAGGAGCTGAAGCAGCAGTTCAAGACGCTGCTCGCGAGCTTCGACAAGAGGCACTACGGCCAGGAGAACGTGCGCGGCAACGTCGTGCTGCTGGCCGCGTGCAAATCCAGCCAGACCGCCGCCGACGCTAGGATCGGCGGGACGTTCCACGGCGCGCTGACCTACTACCTGCTGGAGACCCTGCGCGACGCCGGCGCGCCGGTCTCGTACCGGGTGCTGATCAACCGGGTCGGGAAGCGGCTGTACGACAACCAGTTCGTGCAGGAGCCGCAGATCGAGTGCAACCGCGCCAACCGCGACCACGC
Source organism: Candidatus Ribeiella danica (assembly GCA_016717335.1). Lineage (GTDB taxonomy): Bacteria > Chloroflexota > Chloroflexia > Chloroflexales > Roseiflexaceae > Ribeiella > Ribeiella danica. The sequence goes on along the minus strand of JADKFS010000012.1, from coordinate 23,591 downwards.
CTTCCTGCGCCCGATCGGCGTCTGAGTCGTCGCCGGCGCGGCGGTATGCGAAATTACGGCACCAGTCAAAAATCCCCCTCTCCCGCGGACGGGAGAGGGGGTAGGGGGTGAGGGCCACCATAGGGCGGCCCGCCCGCTCTAGCGCGACGGCCGGATGGCGCCGTAGTAGTGCTGGGCCCAGTAGCCGCCGCCGATGTTCGCGACCCCGACGCCCTGCTTCGGGCTGATCGCCTGCACCACGTCGCCGCCGCCGGCGTAGATGCCGACGTGGCTGATGCCGCGCTTGTAGGTGTTGACGAAGAAGACCAGGTCGCCAGCCCGCAGCTGGCTGGGGTCGGAGATCGCCGTGCCGTAGCTGGTGCTGTACTGCGCCGCCGCGCTGTGCGGCAGGTCCAGTCCATACTGCTGGTAGACATAGCGCGTGAACCCGCTGCAGTCGAAGCCGCCCGGCCCGCCGCCGCCCCAGACGTAGCGCGAGCCGACCAGCTGGGCCGCGAAGTCGACCACGCCGCCGGCGGAGGCGGCTGGGGCCGGGACCGCCTGGCGCCGCGCGGCCGGGGCCTGGCGGGATCGCGGCGGCGCTGGCGCGTCGCGCACCAGCGGCACCCGCCGGACGATGAAGTCGCTCGTCTGCAGCAGCTCGCTCGACACCCAGCCGACCGCGCCGCCCGGCGCGCGGATCTTGAACCAATCGTCGTAGCGCCCCAGCAGGCCCAGCTGCGCGCCGGCCGCCAGCGTCCCGAGCTTGTCGTACGCGACGCCCGGGCCGCCGCGCAGGTTGATATTTCCGAAGGCCGCGCGGCCGACCAGCGCCGGGTGCGGGTCAGGGGCGCTCGTCACGGCTTCGACGCGCTCGACCACGCCGGGTCCGATCGCGAGGTACTGGCCGAGCACCCAGCCGGCCTGCTCATCCGGCGCCTGCACCTGGAACCAGTCGCCGTAGCGCGCCAGCAGGTCGAGCCGCGTGCCGGCCGGAAGCTTGGTCATGCCGACAAAGGTGGTGCCGGGGCCATCGCGCAGGTTGAGGCCCTCCTCGGCCACGGTGCCGACCCGGGCCGGTGGGAGGGCCGGGATGCTGGACGCCTGGGGCAGCAGGTCGGCCGCGGCCAGGTCCATGTCGAGCAGCTCAGCGGCGACCCAGACGCCGCGGCCGTCGCTGGTCTGCGCCTGATACCAGCCGTCGACCTGCGCGAGCAGCAGCAGCGGCGCCCCGACCGGCAGGTCGCCGAGCTTATCGTAATCGGTGCCGGGGCCGCCGCGCAGGTTGGCCGCCTCGGCCGCGATGGTCGCGGCGAGCGGGCGCGCCTCGAGCATCTCGGGCCGCGCGGCGCGGACAGGCAGCGCATCGATCGCCGCGAACGCCGAGTCGGGCGCGGGGGTCTCGCCGCCGGCCTGGCCGCCCAGCGCGAGCGGCGCCATCGGCGCGACGAGGTCGGACGGATTGCCGTCGCTCAGGGCGGCCGGCGGCGTCGGGGCGGGCAGAATCAGCGCGAGCGGGGTCTGGTGCAGAACGATCGCCAGGGGCACCAGGATGCCGATCAGCAGGTGCAGCGCGTAGCGCGCCGGGAGCGCGTGCTCGCGCGCCAGGATCTGGCGCGCCCGCGTGGCGATCGTGCTGGCGAGCATAGTTGGGCGCTGCGCGGTGTGCGCGTAGCGCTGGCGCCGACGGTCCGCGCGCAGCTGGAGCGCGGCGAGGTCGTGGTCGGCCGAGCCGGGTGGGGTGGTCATGATAATCCTCGTGCGGCCTCACAGTGTGGGCCGCCTGGCGAAGCCACAGCGGGCCAGGGCGGTATCACGGAATGGCGCGCGCCTGTGGGAGATCGCCGCATTGGGAGCGGGCGAGCTCGACCGGCGCACCGGCCATCCGCAGCCTGGTGATACAGGGATATCGGCTGCGGCTCGTGCGTAGTATGGTACCGAAGCGAGGAGCGATCGCCTCCTTCCAACAGCGAGACAGCTCTTTTTAACCGCTCATTCACGCCCGAGGGTAACGGCTGATGACATCTTTGTCAACCCGCGGGGTACGGCGTGCGCTCGTAATGCGCCGCTTCGCGGGGGCTGCGCGCCCCCGTCCCCCCGACCGGGGCTTGCGCCCCTGGACCCCAAAGGTAAGGCCGCCTCGTTTGCAATGCCTGACGCGCATGCCTGGCTGAATCCAGGCGCGGTGGAAAACAACACGCCCGATCGGAAGGCTGTAAGGCATCCGCCAGGATCATTGCAACTGAGGTTGCATTTCTTGCCGGAGGGGGGCCGGGGGAACCGGCGCGGGTTCCCCCAGGCGGGGGGCCGGGGGCGCAGCGCCCCGGAGAAAAGGAACGCCCGGCACGGGCGCATCAGGCGGGGGGCCGGGGGCGCAGCGCCCCGGAGAAAGGGGAAGGCCCGGCACGGGCCAGCAGGCGGGGGCCGGGGGCGCAGCGCCCCGGGAACAAAGCGCACTGCTTGACAGCCACCCTAAACGCCATATAATCGATCCTCCTGAGGACGTCTTTCGACGCCCGCTTCCAGCGAGGCATCTATGACAGGCTCACACTACCTGGCGATCGACCTGGGCGCCGAGAGCGGCCGCGCGATGCTCGGGCAGCTCGACGGCGGGCGGCTCGCTCTCTCGGAGCTTCACCGCTTCCCGAACACGCCGGTGCGCCTGCCCGGCGGCCTGCACTGGGATGTGCTGCGGCTGTGGGCCGAGATCAAGAACGGGCTGCGCCTGGCCGCCCAGCAGCACGGCCACGGCCTGGCGAGCGTCGGCCTGGACACCTGGGGCGTCGATTTCGCCCTGCTCGACCGCGACGGCGCGCTGATCGCCAACCCGCATCACTACCGCGATAGCCGCACCGACGGCATGCTGGCCGAGGCGCTCCGGCGCCTGCCGCGCGAGCAGATCTTCGAGCGCACCGGCATCCAGTTTATCCAGATCAACACGCTGTTCCAGCTGCTCGCGATGGCCGCCGGGCGCTCGCCCGCGCTCGAGATCGCCGAGACCTTCCTGACCATCCCCGACCTGCTGAACTTCTGGCTGACCGGCCAGCGGGTCTGCGAGTTCACCAACGCGACCACCACCCAGTGCTACGACCCGCGCGCGGGCGACTGGGCCACCCCGGTGCTGGACGCGATCGGCATCCCGCGCCGCATCTTCCCGCCGGTGGTGATGCCGGGCACGCTGCTCGGCGCGCTGCAGCCCGAGGTGGCCGAGGAGACCGGCGCGCACGACCTGCCGGTGGTGGCGCCGGCCTGCCACGACACCGGCTCGGCCGTCGCGGCGGTGCCGGCCGAGGCGCCCGGCTTCGCCTGGCTCAGCTCAGGCACCTGGTCGATCATGGGCTTCGAGTCGCCCGAGCCGGTGATCACCGCGCAGAGCCTGGCGTTCAACCTGACCAACGAGGGCGGGGTCGGCGGGACGTTCCGCTGCTCGAAGAATATCATGGGGCTGTGGCTGGTGCAGGAGTGCCGGCGCACCTGGGCCGCGCAGGGGCACGACTGGTCGTACGGCGACCTGGCGCAGCTGGCCGCCGAGGCCGCCCCGCTGGTCGCGCTGGTCGACCCGGACGCCGAGGAGTTCTTCAAGCCGGGCGATATGCCCGAGCGCATCCGCGCGTTCTGCCGGCGGACCGGCCAGCCGGCGCCCGAGGGGCCTGGCGCGGTGGTGCGCTGCGTGCTCGAAAGCATGGCCCTGAAGTATCGCTGGGTGCTCGATCGGCTCGAGACGGTCGCGGGCCGGCGCCTGGACCCGATCCACATCATCGGCGGCGGCGCGCAGAACCGGCTGCTCAACCAGCTCACCGCCGACGCCACCGGCCGCTCGGTGATCGCCGGCCCGGTCGAGGCCACCGCGATCGGCAACATCCTGGTGCAGGCGATCGCGCTGGGCCAGCTCGGCTCGCTGGCCGAGGCGCGCGCGGTGGTGCGCCGCTCGTTCGAGCTCGACCGGTACCAGCCGGCCGCCGCGGCCGACTGGGACGCCGCCTACCAGCGGCTGCTCGACCTCACTGCCTGAGCGCGGCCTTGCCCTTCAGGCAGATCAGTATCGGTAGATCGCAGGTTTCGGTCGCACAAGCTACTCGAACAGGATCGGGTGCTGGCGGGCCTGCTCGATCAGTCGGTGGCGCACCTCCGCCCCGGCCGGCTCGCCGCACACGTCCATCGCCAGCAGCACGCCGCCGATCGCCGGGGCGGCCTGCAGCGGGGCTGCGCGCACGAGCGGCGCGCACGCCCGCACGGCCTCGATCAGCGCCTCGCGGAACAGCGGGCAGCTGGCGCGGAACAGCCCGCCGGCCATCACCAGGTCGAACGGCTCGGCCAGCAGCCCCAGCCGCCGCGCGACCGCAACCGCGTTCTGCCCCAGCTCGCGCCCGGCCGCGATCAGAACCGCGCGCGCGACCTCGTCGCCATCGGCCGCGGTGGCGAACACCAGCGGCGCCAGCCGCCCGCCCGGCCGGTCGGCCTTGCGGCGCGTGATCCGCTCGACCAGGTCGAGCACGCTGTCGGCCCCGTACGCCTCGGCGAAGCGCTCTGACAGTCGCGTCTCCGGGCCGCGCCCCAGGTGCGCGAAGGCGATCGCGCGAGTCGCCAGCCGCACCACGTCGGACGCCGCGCCGAAGTCGCCCCACTCGTTGCCCAGCGCCAGCGTGCGGAACTGCTCGCCGACTCGATTGCGACCGACCACCGTGCAGCCTGTGCCGGCGATCGTGGCGATGCCGTAGCCTTCGTCCGAGCCGGCCCGCAGCGCCACGATCGCGTCGTTGACCAGCACGTGTGGCCCGGGCACGCCCAGCCGCCGCAGCACCGGCCGCAGGCGCTGCGTATCGCTCGGCCAGTCGACGCCGGACAGCCCGTAGCCCGCGCCGCTCAATGCGTCGACGGCGAGTCCCGCCATCGCGAGCGCGCCCGCCAGCGCCTGGGCGTAGACGCGCCCGGCCCCGCTCAGCCCGGCCGACTCCCAGTTTCCGGCGCCCGCGCGGCCGGCGCCATAGATTCGCCCGGTCTGGTCGGCGATCACGGCGTGGGTCTTGGTGCCCCCGGCGTCGATGCCGAGGAAGAAGCGCTGCTGGTGTGTCATTGCCTGCTCTACGCTAGCCACTCGATCCAGGCGCCGTGGGCTTGGAACGTTGGTTCGTTAGCATGTTCGAGCGTTCCAACGTTCCAACGTGCTAACGCTGCTCGAACGTCGGCAGCATCCCGGCGTTGGTCTGCTTAATATCGGCCCAGACCTGCTCGACGTTGGCCGCGTCGGGGCCGAGCGGGTTCGCCAGCAGCGCCAGCACGGCCGCCTGCTCGTCGCCGGCGGTCGCCGCCTGGATGGTCAGCAGCTCGTAGCTCTTGACCGCCGAGGTCAGGCCGTGGAACTTCGGCGCGAGCGGAGCGACCGGCAGCGGCGCGGCGCCGCCCCGGCCAACCCGGCAGGGCGTCTCGACCACCACGTCGGCCGGCAGGTTCGGGATGGCGCCGTCGTTGCGGGTGTTGACGACGTGGATCGCGTCGTCGCCAGCCCAGAGCGACTCGATCAGCGCGGCGGCGGCGGTCGAGTAGTAGGCCCCGCCGCGCTCCATCAGCTCGGGCGGCTTCTCGCACAGGTGCGTGTCGCTGTAGCGCTCCATCAGCCGCCGCTCGACATCCATCACCACCTCGGCGCGCGTCGGCACGCCGCTGGCCTGCCGCGCGAGCACCTGCGACTCGAGGTAGAAGTACTCCAGGTACGAGCTTGGCATCGCGCCGAGCGCGGCGATCAGGAACGGCGGGAAGTGGATCGGGTCCTCGTCGTGCCGCAGGTGCTCGATGTAGGCCTGTAAGACCGCCTCGGTCGCCTCGTCGCCGCCGATCGTGACGCGCCTGATCCAGTTCAGGTGGTTCAGCCCGACCTGCTCGATGTAGACCTGCTCAGGCGCGACGTGGAACATGCCGGCGATGCCGCGCTGGGCGTTGATCGCGTTGTTGCACAGCCCGACCACCGGCACGCCGCCGTGGCGGACCAGCGCCTCGGTGACGATGCCGGCCGGGTTGGTGAAGTTGACCAGCGTGGCCTGCGGCGCCAGCTCGCGCATGTCGCGGGCGATCTCGAGCATAACCGGCACGGTGCGCAGCGCCTTGGCGAACCCGCCCACGCCGGTGGTCTCCTGGCCGACCAGGCTGTGCCGCCGGCCGAGCAGCTCGTCCCCGTGGCGCGCGGCCTGGCCGCCCACCCGCAGCTGCGTGATCACGAAGTCGGCGCCGTCGAGCGCGCGGCGCCGGTCGCCGCTCAGCTCGACGCGGAACGGCGCCCGCGCGTGGTCGACCATGCGCCGCGCGAAGGCGCCGACCACCGCCAGACGCTGTTCGTTCGGGTCGACCAGCCAGATCTCGCGGAGCGGCAGCGTGCCCGCGCGGGCGATGAACCCGTCGATTAGCTCGGGGGTGTAGGTGCTGCCGCCGCCGATGACGACAATTTTCATAGGGTGATTCCTTCCGTTGTGTTCCTGGGCCGCTGTGCCCCCTCTCCCGGTTTTTCCGGGGCGCTGCGCCCCCGGCCCCCCGTCTGGCGGATGCCTATTACCATCTTTTGGTCGTTGGTCCATCGTCTATCGTCATCGTCCATCGTCCATCGTCTTCCGTCGCAACACGGTCGCTGGACGGATCGCTAGCACTCCAAGATCGTTTATACTCTCAGGCACTCGAGACGGCAGCCCGTATAGTAGCACAAAGGCGGGGTTACATGGAGGCAACGCGCTTATGCACGTTCTGATCGTTGGCGCGGGCCTGGCCGGCCTGACCTGCGCCCGTATGCTCGACCGCTGGAAAGTCGACATAACGATTGCCGAGGCATCCGACGGCGTCGGCGGGCGGGTGCGCTCGGACTACGCCGACGGCTATACCTTCGACCGCGGCTTCCAGGTGCTGTTCGACGCCTACCCGGCGGTCCGGCGCCAGCTCGACCTTGGCGCGCTCGATCTGCGCGCGTTCGACCCCGGCGCGATCATCTGCCTGCCCGGCCGCCGCGAGGTCCTGACCGACCCGCTGCGCGACCCGGATATGAGCGCGCGCCTTGCGGCGGCGAGATCGCCGGCGATCGCGCCGCTCGACAAGCTGCGCACGCTGCAGCTGGCGATCGAGCTGCGGCTGCAGACGGTGGACGAGCTGCTGCAGGGGCGCGATAGCAGCAGCTACGTGTTCCTGAAGGGGCGCGGCTTCAGCGACGCGGCGATCGACCGGTTCTTCCGCCCGTTCTACGGCGGCGTGCTGTTCGACCGCGAGCTGCACACCAGCGCGAAGTGCCTCAAGTTCGACTTCAAGATGCTGGCGGACGGGCAGGCCTGCCTGCCGAGCCGCGGCATGGGCGCGGTGTCCGAGCAGCTGGCGGCGACGCTGCAGGAGCGCGGGCTGGTGCGGCTTGGCACTGCGGCGGAGGCGCTGCTGATCGAGGGCGGGCGTGTGGCCGGCGCCCGGCTGGCCGGCGGCGAGGAGGTATTCGCCGACGCGGTGGTGGTCGCCACGCCCGCGCCCGAGGCGGCCCGGCTGAGCGGACAGGCCATGCCGCGCGGCGCCCGGCAGACCGTCGCGCTCTACTACGGCGGCGACCGGCCGGTCTACGCCTCGAAGAAGCTGGCGCTGAACCCCGCGCCCGACGCGTTCGTGAACAACGCCCAGATGATCACCAATGTGGCGCCCTCCTACGCGCCGCCCGGCCGGCACCTGCTCGGTGCGACGGTGATCGGTATCCCGGAGCTGAGCGACGACGAGCTGTTCCGGCGCGGCCTGCGCGACCTGCACAGCATGTTCCAGGGTGACATAACGGCGCAGGCCGCGCTGGCGAGCTACCAGCCGCTGCGGCTCTACCGCATCCCCTACGCGCAGTTCGACCAGCCGCCCGGCCTGCACCCCGGCCTGCCGGACAACCGCAGCGGGCGCGCCGGGCTGTACTTCGCCGGCGAGTTCACCGAGGCCAGCAGCCTGAACGCGGCCATGATCAGCGGCGAGAAGTGCGCGGCCGCCGTGGTCGAGGATATGTTAGGGCGGCCAACAGCCGCGGCCTAAGAAAGGGCGAACAAGCAATGAACCGTGCAGAAGCCCACGCGCTGGTCGAGCGGCAGGCGCGCGCCTGGGAGCAGGCCGACCTCGCCGCGATCGTCGCGGACTTTGCCCCCGATGGTGTGCTGATCTCACCTGGCGGGCGCTGGCAAGGCTACGACGCGCTGCGCCGAGCCGCCGAGTCATTCTTCGCGGCGGCGCTCGACGTGCAGGTGGTCGTCACCCGCGTGCTGCTCGACGGCGACCAGGGCGCGGCCGAGTGGACCTGGAGCGAGACCAACCGCGCCGATGGCCGCCGCGTCACGATCGAGGATGCGATCATCTTCGCCGTGCGCGACGATCAGATCGTGTTCTGGCGCGAGTACTTTGACTCGGCTGCTCTGCACATCTAAAGCAACATTACATCCCTAATGTTGCTTTAGATGCCCTGCCCCCCTCCTCTCCCGCGCCATTGCTTCTTGGCGTTGCTTGCGAGCGCGTAGGGACTATGGTATGCTTCTCCATCCGACCCGACCCGACACGACGCCGCCACCGAACGCCCCGCTGGGCGCTGCCGCCATGCCGCGGCACGCGCACTGCGTGGAGCGCCCGATGCCCTGCGCCGCGATCGATCGTCGCATCGCTCATCCCACCCTGTCGATGCTGCTCCGTGTGATCCTGCTCCGGTAGCATCACCCTCTCCACAGCTGCGCATGTGCAATCGGTAGACTCTCGGGCATCCAACGGTGCTCGTGCGGGTGCGCCGTACTGCTGTGCGTGACCTAACCTACTCCGATTACCTTCGCACGCTCGGTACGGCACGGCCAAGGTTTTGACCGATGGACGGAGGCGTGCGTCGTGTAAGTCGAAATGGAGCTGTGTGATGCATCATGATTTGCCCTTGTTGACCAATATTACGGTTGCGCTGCTCACCGCCTTCGCCGGCGGCTATCTCGCGCGGAAGATCGGGTTGCCCTCGCTGGTGGGCTACCTGCTCGCCGGCATGGCGATCGGCCCCTTCACGCCCGGCTTTGTCGGCGAGACGGAAGCGATTAGCCAGCTGGCCGAGATGGGCGTGATCTTTCTGATGTTCGGCGTCGGGCTGCACTTCTCCCTGAGCGATCTCTGGCGGGTCCGGCGGATCGCCATTCCGGGCGCCATCCTCCAGATGCTGCTGGCGAGCGGGCTTGGCCTCGCGCTCACGCAGGCATGGGGCTGGTCGATCGGCGCTGGCCTGGTGCTGGGGTTGGCGATCTCGATCGCCAGTACCGTCGTGCTGCTGCGCGGCCTGGAGGACCAGGGTCTCCTGAACACGCCCCACGGTCAAGTCGCCGTCGGCTGGCTGGTGCTGGAGGATCTGGCGACGGTCGCCATTCTTGTGCTGCTGCCCGCGGTCGCTGGCGGGAGCGGCGGCGATATCTGGCGGAGCGCCGGGCTGGCGGCGCTCAAGACCGCGCTGTTTGTTGGCTTGATGCTGATTGCCGGGGCCAAGCTTTTGCCCTGGCTGCTCACGCGCATCGCCCACACCCGCTCGCGCGAGCTGTTCATCCTGGCCGTGGTGGCGCTGGCGCTTGGCACCGCCCTTGGCGCGTCCGAGCTCTTCGGGGTCTCGCTGGCGCTCGGCGCATTTCTGGCCGGCGTGGTGCTTAACGAGTCCGACGTGAGCCATCAGGTGGCGGCAGAAGTGCTGCCCTTCCGCGAGATCTTTGCCATCCTGTTCTTTGTCTCGGTGGGCATGCTGGTGAACCCGGCAATGCTCCTGGCGAACGCTGGAGGGATTCTTATACTCACGGCCCTGATCGTGATCGGCAAGGCGTTGCTGACGCTTCTGCTTGGCATCGTCCTTCCCGCATCCGGCCGGACCATGCTGGTGGTCGCCGCCGGGCTCAGCCAGATCGGCGAGTTCTCCTTCATCGTCGGGCAGGCCGGCGTGGCGCTTGGGGTGCTGACCCAGGAGCAGTACGGGCTGATCCTGGCGGGCGCGCTCTTGTCGATCGTTGTCAACCCGCTCATGTTCAACCTGATCCCATGGGCCGAACGGGCGCTTGAGCGCCTGCCTGGCCTCTGGCGGCTGCTGGAGCATGGTGGCCCCACGCCACCGCTGATCGAGCATGGCATGCGCGACCACGTCGTCCTGGTGGGGTACGGGCGGGTTGGCGAGCATATTGTCAAGGTGCTGGAGCGACTCCAGGTGCCGTTCCTGGTCGTCGAGCAGGATGCCGCGCGCGCCGCGGAGTTTCAGCAGCGGGCGATCCACACGCTATTCGGCGACGCCGCGAACTCCGAGGTGTTGACCCACACCGGCTTGAATCGGGCCCGCGCGCTGATCGTGACGGTGCCGGACGAGGCGGCGGCCGAGCTGATCGTGGCAGCAGCGCGCGACCTTGCCCCCAGCGTGCCGATTATCGCGCGCGCCGCGACCACGAGCGGAGTGCGGCGATTGACCGAGCACGGCGCGCAGGATGTGATTCATCCTGAGCAGGAAGGCGGGCTGGAGGTCGTGCGCCACACCCTGCTGGCGCTGGACTACCCGCTGGAGCAGGTCCAGGAGTACATTGATGCGGTGCGGCATGATTCCTACGATACTTCTATAACCAGCCCGGAGGAGCAGCGCAGCCTCGACCAGTTGCTCGCAACCGTGCGGGGCGTGAAGATTCGCTGGCGGACGATACCCGCGGGCAGCCCGCTCGTCGGGCGGACGCTGGCCGAGGTGGACCTGCGGGCGCAGACCGGCGCCTCAATCATTGCGCTGGCCCACAACGGCAGGCTGCTGGCGAATCCAAAGTCAAGCACGGTGTTTGTGGTGGGCGATAGTCTTGGCTTGATCGGCGACGCGGATTCGGTGGCGGCTGCGCACCGCCTGATCGGCCCGCAGCCGGGCGCGACGGAGCCATCGGATGTTGCGGTGGAGTCCGTAGGTGAACCGAAGACCGCGTAGGCGTAGCGAACCCGCAACTATCATCGTATCTGCTAAAATATGGCCGGCGCCCGCGCTCATTGCAGGGCGCTGGCTGATTCGGCTTGAGCTGAAAGGGGTCTTATGTGAAGTTGAGTGTTACTCGCCTCGTGGCATATACGATCCTCGGCGCGGCGCTGCTGGCCGGCTGCGATGTCAGCACTGTGCCGGCGCCTACCGCGCCCTCGGCGGTGGCAACGCCGGCCGCCAGCCCGCCGGCGATCGAGCAGCCGGCCTACCCGGCGCCAGAGCCGACGGCGATCTCGGCGCCGACCACCTACCCCGCGCCCCAGCCGGAGACCGCCTATCCCGCGCCGACGGCGGCCCCGTAGCCGCCCGGGCCGCCCGCGCCGGGCCGATTCGCGGGGTGGACGGAGGCGCTCGCAGGCGATACAAAAGCGTAAATGCTCCCCCTGCGGTTGCACGACCGCGCTGGAAATGGTATACTAACGGGCGCACGAGACGGATTTCGCCGAAAAGTGGGTAGCCCCCACTTTTCTTATTGTTCCCTTCCGAATAGCGGATCGGCGGCTTGTGTAAGCAGGGTAGGGTGAGGATAGAATGAAACACGAGTTCTACGCGGCCATCTCACAGATAGCGGCCGAGCGTGGTATTCCTAAAGAAGCGATCATCGAGGTTATGGAGAAAGCGCTCGTCACCGCCTACCGGCGCACCCTGGGCAACAACCCGCCGCCAATTGAGGTGTCGGTCAAGCTCGACCCGCAGACCGGCCAGGCACGCGTTTTCGCCGAGAAGCAGGTGGTCGACGAGGTGTATGACGACCGCTTTGAGATTGATATCAAAGACGCCAAGAAGATTAAGCCGGAGGTCGATCTGGGCGAGACGGTCGTCGTCGAGAGCACGCCCAACGACTTCGGCCGCATCGCCGCGCAGACGGCCAAGCAGGTGATCCTGCAGGGGATCAAAGAGGTCGAGCGCGAGCATATCTATGGCGAGTATATGGACCGCGAGGGCGAGCTGGTCACCGCCACGGTGCAGCGCATCTCCAAAGGCAATGTCATCCTCGAGATGGGCAAGGCCGAGGCGATCCTGCCGCCCAAGGAGCAGGTCGACAGCGACCGCTACTACCACGGCCAGCGCCTGAAGGTCTACCTGATGGAGATCCGGCGCGAGGACCGCGGGCCGCGCCTGATCGCCTCGCGCACCCACAAGCAGCTGATCATGCGGCTGTTCGAGATGGAGGTGCCCGAGATCTATAACGGCACGGTCGAGATCAAGTCGATCGCCCGCGAGCCGGGGCTGCGCACGAAGGTGGCGGTCACGGCGCGCCAGGAGGGCATCGACCCGGTCGGCTCGTGCGTGGGGATGCGCGGGGTGCGCATCCAGAATATCGTCAACGAGCTGAACGGCGAGAAGATCGACGTGGTGCAGTGGTCGTCCGACCCGAAGGATTTCATCGCCAACGCGCTCTCGCCGGCCCAGGTCGTCGAGGTGCAGCTGCGCGACGACGAGCACGCCGCGACGGTGATCGTGCCGGACAAGCAGCTCTCGCTGGCGATCGGTAAAGAGGGCCAGAATGTGCGGTTGGCCGCCAAGCTCAGCGGCTGGCGGATCGATATCAAGAGCGCGTCGGCGCTGCTCGACGAGGAGCGCGCGGCCGCCGAGGCCCGCGACGCCGCGGACGCCGAGCTGCTGGCGACCGAGGCGGCCCTCGCGACGGCCAAGGTCGAGCAGCGCAAGGTTCGCCCGGATAGTACGGTGGTCTATCAGAACCAGCGCTACGGCCCGCTCGGCGATGACCTGATCGGCGAGACGGTGCAGCTGCGCGCGACCCTGCAAAAACTGAATATCTACCACCACGATCGCCTGATCGCTTCGTATATGCTGGTCGAGGAGGAGCTGCCGGCCGCCGAGGCGGAGGTCGAGGAGTAGGAAGTCGTTAGTAACGACCACCGGAGATGTGATCCGCATCAAGATGGCGCAGGCAGGTAAAAAATCAGCGGGGCCACGCCCCAAGCACGTGCCGGTGCGTATGTGTATCGCGTGCCGACGCTCGGACGCCAAGCGCGGCCTGTTCCGGCTGGTGCGCGACGCAGAGGGGCGTGTGTCGGTCGACCCGACCGGCAAGCGCGCGGGGCGCGGCGCCTACCTGTGCCACGACCCGGCCTGCTGGGATCAGGCGCTCAAGCGGCGTGGCCTCGAGCGCGCCCTGCGCGTCGAATCGCTTGACCCGGAGGATCGCGCGGCGCTCGAAGAGATCGCGCGCGGCCTGGTAAATGAATAATGACGAGAGGTGGTCACTCTCAAATGAACACTGTGACAGCAACCGCCGAGATGAGCTTTTGCTTGGAGCTTCTAGCACCTATCATGCTTGTGGCACCCTGATTGAGCCGGCGGTAAGGAGTGGTAACGTGACGATAAGAACAGCACAAAGTGTGACGCCGGCTACCTTCGGACCATTGTGGCGCGCTGATGAATATGATCTAAGTGGCTTCGGCGGCGGTGGCGGCGGGCGTGGCCCCGGCGGTGGCGGTGGCGGCGGGCGTGGCCCCGGCGGCGGTCGCCCACCCGGCGGTGGTGGCGGCGGCGGTCGCCCACCCGGCGGTGGTGGCGGCGGTGGTCGCCCACCCGGCGGTGGTGGCGGCGGTGGTCGCCCGCCCGGCGGTGGTGGCGGCGGTAGTCGCCCGCCCGGCGGTGGTGGCGGCGGTAGTCGCCCGCCCGGCGGCGGCGGCGGGGGCTTCGGCGGCGGCGGCGGCGGTGGCGGCGGTGGTGGCTTCGGCGGCGGTGGCGGCGGTGGCGGCGGCGGACGCAGCAGTCGCGGCGGGCGCGGTCGCAGCGGCGCATCGCGCAACGACGGCGTGCGCACCGAGGCCGATGGGCCTCCCGCGAGCGCGAACGGCGGCGGTCGCCCCGGTGGCGGCGGCCGTCCCGGTGGCGGCGGCCGTCCGGGCGGCGGCGGCATGCGCGGCGGTATGCGCGGCGGCATGGGCATGCGCGGCGGGACCGCGACGCGGCCCGTTCTGCAGCCACGCGCGCCGGTGCGGCCCAAAGGCCCGGTCGAGCTGCCCAGCCTGATGACTGTACGCGAGCTTTCGGAGGCGCTGGGCGTCGGCGCGGCCGACATTCTCAAGTCGCTGCTCAAGCTCGGCGTGCTGGCGAACATCAACCAGCAGATCGACTACGACACCGCATCGCTGATCGCAACCGAGTTCAGCATGGAGACGACCGAGTACGTCTCGCCGCAGCTGGCCGGGATCGTCGACAACGTCAAGGACGTGCTGGCCGCCCAGGACGCAGCCGAGCTGCGCTCGCGGCCGCCGGTGGTCACGATCATGGGCCACGTCGACCACGGCAAGACCAAGCTGCTCGACGCGATCCGGTCGGCGCGCGTGGCCGAGGGCGAGGCCGGCGGCATCACCCAGCACATCGGCGCCTACCAGGTCGAGGTGCATGGCCGCAAGATCACATTCCTCGACACGCCCGGCCACGAGGCGTTCACGGCGATGCGCGCGCGCGGCGCCCAGGTGACTGATATAGTCATCCTGGTCGTGGCGGCCGACGACGGCGTGATGCCCCAGACGCTCGAGGCGATCGCGCACGTGCAGGCGGCCGGCGTGCCGCTGATCGTGGCGATCAACAAGATCGACTCGCCCAACGCCAACCCCGACCGGGTGCGCCAGCAGCTGGCCAACTCCAACGTGATCGTCGAGCAGTTCGGCGGCGACGTGCCGTCGGTCGAGGTCTCGGCCAAGCTGAAGCAGAACATCGACGGCCTGCTCGAGATGATCTTGCTGGTCGCCGACCTGCAGGAGTTCAAGGCCAACCCGGCCGCCCACGCGATCGGCACGATCGTCGAGGCCGAGATGGACAAGAGCCGCGGCCCGGTCGCCACCGCGCTGATCCAGAACGGGACGCTGCGGCTGGAGGACAACGTGCTGGTCGGCGGCGTCACCGGAACGATCCGCGCGATGTTCAACGACGCCGGCAAGAAGCTGCGCTTCGCGGACCCCTCGACGCCGGTGGTGATCCTGGGTCTGAACGACGTGCCGCAGGCCGGCGACATCCTGCAGGCGATGGACGACCTGACGATCGCCCGCGAGGTCGCGACCCAGCGCCAGCGCCAGCTGCGGCTCGAGGCGATCGCCACGACCCGCGGCGTGACGCTGGACGAGCTGTTCAGCAACATCCAGCAGGGCAAGATCAAGGAGCTGAACATCATCCTGAAGGCCGACGTCAGCGGCTCGATCGGCGCGATCGAGCACGCGCTCGGCCAGCTCAACACCACCGAGGTGCAGATCAAGATCATTCACCGCGGCACCGGCACGATCACCGAGAGCGATGTGAACCTGGCGATCGCCTCGCGGGCGATCATCATCGGCTTCAACGCCCGGCCCGACCCGGCGGCCCGCCGCGCGGCCGAGCAGCACGGCATCGACATCCGGTTCTACAACATCATCTACCAGCTGACCGACGATATCAAGAAAGCTATGATCGGTATGCTGGACCCGGAATGGAAGGAAGTCACCGAAGGCTTCGCCGAGGTGCGCAACACCTTCCGCCTGCCGAGCCGCGAGATCGTGGCGGGCCTGTACGTGACCGACGGCAAGATCGTGCGCAACCTGACCGTGCGCGTGCTGCGCAGCGGCGTGGTCATCCACGACGGCCGGATCAGCAGCCTCAAGCGCTTCAAGGACGACGTCCGCGAGGTGCAGTCGGGCTACGAGTGCGGCCTGGTCGTCGAGGGCTTCACCGACGTGCAGGTCGGCGACCACATGGAGTTCTACCGCAAGGAGAAGGTCGAGCGCACCGCCTGACCATTGTAGATTGCAGATTGTAGATTGTAGATTGAGATATCTGCAATCTGCAATCTGCAATCTGCAATCTGCAATATTATGTCAAAACGGACCCAACAAGTTGGCGACGAGATCCAGCGCATCGTGGGCGAGGTCATTCAGTACGAGCTGAAGGACCCGCGCGTCGGCTTCGCGACGGTCGTCGCGGTCGATGTGAGCGCGGACCTCCAGCACGCCAAGATCCACATCTCGGTGATGGACGAGACGCAGCGATCCGACACGATGGAGGCGCTCGAGCGGGCCAAGGGCTTCTTGCGCCGCCGCGTGGCCCAGGAGCTGCGCCACCTGCGCATGGTGCCGGAGCTGCACCTGCTGCTCGATACGACGCTGGACTACAGCATGCGGATCGACGAGGTGCTGCGGCGCGTCGAGGAGGAGCGCCGCGAGAACCCGCCGAAGCTAGACGACACGACGGAGTAAAAGTCGCTGAGATGATTGCGCCACCGGTAGACGTCTACTTCAAAAAGCGGATCGACTACTACTGCCGTGGGCAGACGTTCGCGTTCGATGTCGCGCACACGCTGTTCTCATCCCACCAGATCGATGAGGGCACCGACCTGTTCCTGCGCACGATCGACGTGGTGGCGCCCCGCACGATCCTCGATGTCGGCTGCGGCTGCGGCGTGATCGGAATCGTGCTGGCGCGGCTGTTCCCCGAGGCGCGGGTGCAGGCGCTCGACCGCGACCTGCTGGCGGTGCGCTACGCCCAGCACAACGCCGAACTGAACGGCACGCCGAACGTCAGCGCGTGCGGCAGCGTCGGGCTGGAGCGCACGCCGGACGAGCAGTTCGACCTGATCGTCGCGAACATCCCGGCCAAGATTGGCGACGAGGCGATCGAGCGCGAGTTCGTCCTCGACCCGTACGAGCATTTGCGCCCCGGCGGCGACTACTGGTTCGTCGTCGTGAGCGGGCTCAACCGCCTCATCCCCGGCATCGGAACGCGCCACCGACTGAAGCTCAAGCAGGTCAAGAAGCGTGCGGGGCACGCGGTGTATCACGTGCATAAGGCGAAGGATGAGGGATGATGGATGTAAGGATGAAGGATGAAGAGAAGCATTGGCTCATCCTTCCTCCCTCATCCTTCATAATTGAGAAAGATGCTTTTTAACGACCCAACCCAGGCCGCGCCCCCGATCGCGGCGCAGATCGAGCGGGCCGAGCGGATCGTCATCCTGACCCACGTCAACCCCGACGGCGACGCGATCGGGTCGATGCTGGGCATGTGGCACGCCCTCAAGAGCATGGGCAAGACGGCGCTGCCGCTCGCCTCTTCGCCGATGCCCGGCTACACCAATTGGCTGCCCGAGGCCGAGCGCATCCACGTGTACGAGCCCGGCATGGCCTTTCCCGAGGTCGACCTGGTGATTATGGTCGACACCGCGACGCTCGCGCGGGTCGGGCGGGTCTACGATGAGCACGCACTGGCGCTGGCCGCCATTCCAACCGTGATCATCGATCACCACGTGACCAACAACGGCGACGGCACGCTGAACCTGATCGTCCCGGAGGCCGCCTCGACCGCCGAGCTGCTGTACGGGCTGTTCTGCGCGATGGGCCTGACGATCACTCCGGCGATGGCCACCTGCCTGCTGATGGGCCTGACCACCGACACCCAGAGCTTTCAGACTAGCGCCACCACCGCGAACTCGCTGCGCGTCGCCGCGGCGCTGCTCGAGCTGGGCGCCGACCAGCTGCGGGTGGTCCACGAGGTCTACTTCGCGCTGCCGCCGAGCAGCGCGCTGCTGATCGGGCTGGCGCTCTCCGAGATGCGGCGCGACGGCCCGATCGCCTGGTCGCGCGTGACGCTGGCGATGATGCAGGCCGCCGGCGCCGACGACGAGGCGGTCGACGAGGTCGTGCGCATGATGCAGCGGGTCGCCGGCGTGCGGGCGCTGGTAGTCTTCAAGGAGCGCCAGGGCGGATCGACCAAGATCAGCCTGCGCTCAGTTCAGCCGATCAACGTCTCGACGCTCGCGACGCGCTGGGGCGGCGGCGGGCACGCGCAGGCCGCCGGCGCGACGCTGCTGATGAGCCCCGAGCAGGCCGAGCACGAGGTTCTGCCGCAGCTGCGCGCACTCGCCCACGAGGGAAGTTCTAAGTTTTGAGTTTTGAGTTTTGAGTTGACCTAGTGCAACTCAAAACTCAAAACTCAGAGCGCAAAACTTCGTATGATGCACGGCTTTCTGAACATCGACAAGCCCACCGGCATGACCTCGCACGACGTCGTGGCGCGGGTGCGCCGCGCGGCGCGCCAGAAGCGGGTCGGCCACGCCGGCACGCTCGACCCGGCCGCCACCGGGGTGCTGGTCCTCGCGCTCGGCGCGGCGACGCGCCTGATCGAGTACGTGCAGGATGGCACCGCCAAGCGCTACCTGGCCACGGTGAGGCTGGGTGTCACCACGGCCACCGACGACGCCGAGGGCGCGGTGCTGGCCACGGCGCCGGTGCCCGCGCTCGATCGGCCGGCGCTCGAGCGGGCGCTCGAGTCGTTCCGCGGCGAGATCCTGCAGGAGCCGCCGATGTACGCGGCGCTGCACCACGAGGGGCGCCGCCTGTACGAGCTGGCGCGCGAGGGCATCGTCGTCGAGCGGCCGGCGCGGCCCGTAACGATCGATCGGCTGGAGCTGATCGAGTGGTCGCCGCCAACGCTCGCGCTCGACGTTATGTGCAGCAAGGGCACCTACATACGTGCGCTGGCGCGCGACCTCGGGGCGGCTCTTGGGTGTGGAGCGCATCTGGAAGCGCTGAGGCGCACAGCGGTCGGGGGATTTCTGATCGAGCAGGCGACGCCGCTGGCGGCGATCGAAGATCAGCCCGAAATGCTTATGTCAATCCTGCTCCCGCCCGAGATCGCGGTGGCCGACTGGCCGGCGGCCCAGGTCAACGCCGAGCAGGCGCGGCAGCTACGCAACGGACAGGCGATCGAGCTCGCCGGCATCGCGGGGCCACGCGCGCGTGCGCACGGCCCAGGCGGGGCGCTGCTGGCGCTGCTGGCGCGCGCCGGCGAGGTCTGGCGGCCCGAAAAAGTCTTTGAGCTCTGAGACGAAGAAGATAGTGACTATGGAACGCGTGCATGGCCTGATTCAAGCGATCAACGAGCAGCCGACCATCCTGACGATCGGCGCCTTCGACGGCGTGCATCGCGGGCACCAGCACCTGATCGGCGGGGCGGTGCGTCGCGCGCGCGACCTGGGGTGCCAGAGCGCGGTGCTGACCTTCGACCCCCACCCCGACCTGGTCGTCCACCCCGAGCGCGAGCGGCTGTACCTGACCAGCCTGGACGAGCGGGCCGAGCTGATCGCCGCCCTGGGTGCCGACCTGCTGGTAGTCATGCCGTTCAACCGCCAGGTCATGGGGCTGCCGGCGCTCGACTTTATGACGCAGGTCTGCCAGGCGGTGGCGCTGCGCGAGCTGTGGGTGGGCTGGGACTTCGCGCTGGGCCGCAAGCGTGAGGGCGACCTGGCGCGGCTGCGCACGATCGGCCACCAGCTCGGCTACAGCGTCCACCCGGTCAGCGCGTTCACGCTGCCGGACGGCGCCACGATCAGCTCGACCCGCATCCGCGGCGCGCTGGAGGCCGGCGACGTCGAGACCGCCAGCCGGCTGCTGGGGCGCACCTTCAGCGTGCGCGGCGAGGTGATCAAAGGCGACCAGCGCGGCCGCACGATCGGCTTCCCGACCGCCAACGTCGCGGTGGGTCAGCAGCACGTACTGCCGGCCGACGGCGTGTACGTCTGCCGCGCGCTGGTCGGCGGGCTGCACTACGGCGCCGTGACGAACATCGGCGTGCGGCCAACCTTTGAGGGCCGGCGCCGGACGGTCGAGACCTACCTGCTCGACTTCATCGACGACATCTACGGCGAGATGCTGCAGGTCGAGGTGCTGCACCGCCTGCGCGGCGAGCAGAAGTTCGACGGCATCGCGGCGCTGGTCGGGCAGATCACGAAGGATGTGGCGGCCGCGCGCGAGTACCTTCGGCATATCCCCTAGCTCTGTTTTGTACGGGGGGCTGCGCGCCCCCCGCGCCCCCGCGTGGGGCAGCCCACACTGTCTCCGGGGGGCTGCGCGCCCCCCGTGCCCCCGCGGGTGTCGGTTACTCCCAAGCTCTGCGGGGGGCTGCGCGCCCCCCGCGCCCCCGCGGGCGGGGGTGGGCCGCCACCCCCGCCACCCCCCGGCCAGGGCTGCGCCCCTGGACCCCAAAAAGAATGCTATCTCAGTTTGCACCCCGGTGGTGCATGCCTGGCTCAATCCAGGCGCGCTGAGTAGCGCACACGGTTGTACGGGGAGCTGCGCGCCCCCGTGCCCCCGCGGGTGTCGGTTACCCCCAAGCTCTGCGGGGGGCTGCGCGCCCCGCGCCCCCCTGGGGGGGGTGGGCCGCCACCCCCGCCACCCCCCGGCCGGGGCTGCGCCCCTGGACCCCAAAATGATGCCGCCTCTGTTGCGATGCTTGACGCGCATGCCCGGCTGAATCCACGCGCAGCGGGAGACAACCCGCCCCCGTGTGAATACGCTACCCAAGGCGCAGTATTATGTCCCACTCCTCAAGGAATGACGAAGGGGACGCAGCTGTGCCCGTAAACTTTCAATTGCAACGGATTCTTCGCTTCCCAAAGATGACCATGGCAATCACCGTCAAATTGAACGACACGTTTCAATCCGTCGCACGGATTCTTCGCTTCCCAAAGCTACGCCGCGCACGTGATGGAGCGCGTCGCCCGGTTTCAATCCGTCGCACGGATTCTTCGCTTCCCAAAGAGCGTGCCGTCGCGGCGCTCAAGCGCGTGGATGCTGTTTCAATCCGTCGCACGGATTCTTCGCTTCCCAAAGCCGGCGCGCTCGTGGCAACACGGTTTCAATCCGTCGCACGGATTCTTCGCTTCCCAAAGTCTGCGGCGTGGCCGTTGCGCGCGGTGCGGTAGCGGGCGTTTCAATCCGTCGCACGGATTCTTCGCTTCCCAAAGCGGGGGTACGCCCCGGCCGAGCATATAGACAAAAGTTTCAATCCGTCGCACGAGGGGAGCGCTACACATACGATTGCGGTCGCTCGACGACGGGCGTTCCTGCATTGCCGTCGCTCGCCTTCCCGAAACGACGTCGATAGCGACATCGGCGTCGCTCCATGACTGGCACGTCCCCAATCGCCGTCGCCATCTGCTTCGCCACCGACACCGATTCCTCAATCACCGTCGTGGGCGCCTCCGATACGCGGTAGGATGAAAGCGCCAACTCCCCACCCACCCCGTATCGGAGACCATACCATGCTACTCGATTTGTTGGCTCCGCTCAACCGGCTGCGCGCCATCCTCCGACCCGCGCCGGCCTGTCCGCCCAGCCTCCCCGACGTGCTCTGCCCGCTCCTCCACCCCCAAGCGCCCTTGCCCACCTGGGTTGCGGCCGACCCCGTCGTCCAGAAGTATCGTGTCCTGCTCGGCGATCTGCCCTGGGCCGACTTCCCCGAGCGCCCGACCGCCCGCCCCTGGCCTGGTCCGCAGCCCGACCGTCGCGCCCCCTTCGCCGCCGCCTATCTCGTCAAGCTCCACGAGGGCAAGCGCTATATGAGCGAGTTGCGCACCTTCCTGCTCGAGCATCCCGCCCTGGTCTACTGGCTCGGCTTCGACCGCGTGCCCGACCCGACCGCGCCCTACGGCTTCGACGTCGCCGCCAGCGTCCCCAAACGGCGCCACTTCTCCACCGTCCTGCGCGACCTACCCAATCCGGCGCTGCAGTTCCTGCTCGACGCCAGTGTCCAGCTGCTGCGCGCGACCCTGCCCCTGGACCAGCAGGCCACCTTCGGCGACACCATCGCCGGCGACACCCAGGCCATCCTCGCCTGGGTCAAGGAGAACAATCCCAAGCAGTACATCAAGGAAGGGCGCCTCGACAAGACTCGCCAGCCCAACGCCGACCCCGACTGCAAGCTCGGCGTCAAATCACGCCCCAATCGGGCGCCCGCCGACGCCGATGGTGATGACCCGCCCGCCCCGACCACGGACGCCCACCCCGCCAACCGCCTCCAGGTTGGTGTGGACATCTTCTGGGGCTACGCCAGCGGCATCGTGGTCACGCGCCTGCCCGACGGGACCGAAGTGGTGCTGGCCGAACGGACCCGGCCGTTCAACGAAAGCGACCCGAGCTACTTTCATCCGCTGATGCAACAGGTCGAGCAGCGGCTGGGGCGCAAACCGCGCTTTGGCGCCTGGGATGCGGCGTATGATGCCCACTACGTCTACGACTATTTCCACCAGGCGGGCGGGTTCGCGGCCGTGCCGTTCAACCCGGGCCCCAAGGGCGCCGGCCGCCAGTTCGCCGTCGATGGCACGCCGCTGTGTGCCGCCAGCCTGCCGATGACGCTGGAGTTCCGCTACCAGCATCGCGCCGCGCTCGTTCCGCACCGACGTGAGAAGTATCGCTGCCCGCTGCTCTTTCCGACCCCGACGGGCGAAACGTGTCCGCTCGCCGACGCGCATTTCGCCAAGGGTGGCTGCACCAGCACGATCGCGGCGGGGGCCGGGTCGCGGCTGCGCCATACGCTCGACCGCAGCAGTCCCGAGTACAAACAGCTGTATGCGCAACGCACGATGGTTGAGCGGATCAACAGCCAGGCCGAAGCGCTGGACATGCTGCACCCCAAGCTGCGGCGCGGCCGCGCGATCGCCAACCGCAACACGCTGACCTATGTGCTGATCAACCTGCGCGCGCTCAAGCGCATCCGCAACGCCGCCACGGCGGGGCGGCCGGCGGCTGACCAGCACACGCGCATGGCGTAAGCGCCCAGGCAGCCCGCAGTGCGGTGGGTGGGTGGGGTGGCGCCGGGCTGCCAGGTACCGCGCCTGCGAGACGACAACCGAGCCGACGTCGTTCACCTGCTCGCGAGCACGCTGGGACGGGACGTGATCGCGCGTGCGCGGCGCAGCTGTCCGACCCCGGCAGGAACCGCTGCTTGTCGGAAGCGCCGGCCCGCGCGCGTCGGTCAACTATTCGCGGCGCGCCTGCCAGCCCCGCTCGCAGGCGGCACCGCCACCCGATCCTGCTCCCGCATCGGTTATGTTCAGCGCGTGCCCGAATCAGCCTGCTTATGTTTAGCGCGCCCCTCTCGCACGGATTCTTCGCTTCCCAAAGTCGGCGCCTGTCGGGTCGCGCGCCGGCCGGCCCGGTTTCAATCCGTCGCACGGATTCTTCGCTTCCCAAAGCGCGAAAGGCGTCGGGCTACGGCTACACGGTCGAGGAGTTTCAATCCGTCGCACGGATTCTTCGCTTCCCAAAGTCAACGGCCGTGGCGCCGCTGACGTCGCCCAGCAGTTTCAATCCGTCGCACGGATTCTTCGCTTCCCCAAAGGACCGCCGACGGCTACAAGGCCGAGACGTTGAAGCTGTTTCAATCCGTCGCACGGATTCTTCGCTTCCCAAAGCAAACTGCGCGTCCGTCGCCCGAGGGGCTGACTGATGTTTCAATCCGTCGCACGGATTCTTCGCTTCCCAAAGACCGGGCCGCACGCGGCCACGAACCCGCGTGGGGTTTCAATCCGTCGCACGGATTCTTCGCTTCCCAAAGACTTCATATCGTTCGCGCCCTTTTGCATACGGCGGTTTCAATCCGTCGCACGGATTCTTCGCTTCCCAAAGCGCGCGCGCTGGCTCGTGCCAATTGAGCAGCTGGAGGGTTTCAATCCGTCGCACGGATTCTTCGCTTCCCAAAGGGCTGCGTGCCCTTTCTCAATATGCTGTCACTGCGCGAGTTTCAATCCGTCGCACGGATTCTTCGCTTCCCAAAGCGGTGAGAGCCGTCCAATCAACCGCTTGCACTTCTGAGTTTCAATCCGTCGCACGGATTCTTCGCTTCCCAA
>JADKFS010000011.1 GCA_016717335.1 Candidatus Ribeiella danica | reverse complement strand
TGGCGGCGCTCGAGTAGGCTGCGGCTGCGCTGCCGGCCCTCACCCCCCTGCCCCCTCTCTCGCGCCTGGGAGAGGGGGTTCTTGTCTGGTGCCAGATTTTACTCCCGCCCCTGGCTGGCACAAGGGTGGTCGGGCGCACCGCCGCGAGGTAGGCGACCGCCTGCTGGCACACTCTTTGCAGCAGCCCGAATTACGCCCCACTATCGCATAGCATGCGGTAAAATGAGACGTGTCAAGAGGAGCCATGGGTCATGCGCACGTTGTCTGCCTCCCCACGCCGGCCGGTCGAGCGGCGCAAGGTCGCCGCGCAGCTGCTTGCCGCGCGCGATCTGCTGTGGCAGGATCGCCGACGCGGCCAGGCCCGGCTGAACCAGATCTTTCGGGATGGCGCGCCGCCGCTCGCGCCGCTGGACGGGCGCTACGTCGGCGCGTTCGTCGCCTTCGTCGTCGCCCCGGGCCTGACCCAGCTTGCCGAGGCGCTTGCCGCAACCTGGCGGCCCTGGCTCGGCAAGACCTTCGACGCGGTCGATTCGGGCGGCGATAATGTGCTGCGCCGCGAGGCGCTCGCGCCGCTGCGCCTGATCTGGCCGCGCTACCACGGCTATGTCGACGACGGGCCGACCGCATGCCGCGGCTTTCCCTTCCGCACCTACCTCGCGCCCGGCCTGGCCGATCCGGATCGGCGGGCGCTGCGGCTCGACTACGATCTGCCCACCAATCCGCGGCTGATTGTGCGCCGCGTGGCCGATGACGTGGTGCAGATCGACCAGGACCTGTACCTCGGCAAGGCCCACCTGCGCTGGCGGGACGGCCGCTGGTGGACCTGGGCCTACTTTACGCTGTCGCGCTGACGCTCCCAGGACGTGCGCAGCCGACGCCGCAGCCCTTCCTTCGTAGTCCCCCCCCTCCCGCTCCCTGGCGCGAGCGGGATCGCAAGCGGAGCTATTGCCATGCCCGACAGACCCGTGCTTGAGCTGCCGAGCGACCGGCCAGCGCTGCTGCTGGACGTCGACGGCGTGATCAACGTCTTCCAGTGCTCGCTCGCGCGCGAGACCCGCGTCGCGCCGCACCTGCCCGCCATCAGGCTGCTGCCGGGCCTGGCGGACTGGCTCGCGGCCCTCGACCAGGCGTACTACCTGATCTGGTGCTCGCTGTGGGGCGAGCTGCTGGCGATCGACGCCGCGACGGCCTGGGGGCTCGCGCCGCGCCCGCTGATCGAGCCGGCCCCCGGCGAGTCGCTGCGGCCCGACTGGAAGGCGCGCGCGGTGGCGCGGGCGCTCGACCCGTGGCCCGGCGCGGTCGCCTGGGTCGAGGACGGCTTCACGCCCGAGGCGCACGCCTGGGCGGCCGGGCGGCTCGCGCGCGGCCGCCGCACCTGGCTGGTCGACGTCGCCGAGACCGGGCTGAACGCGGAGATCACCAAATATCTGCTAGAATGGGCCGAGCTTGAACGTTGAGCTGCGTACGAGAAGGAGCGCCGGATGATCAACGCGGAATCGCTGAAGGCTGTCGACGCGGCCCAGTTCAACCCGCACTTTATACGCCCGATCTACGATACCTACGGCTTCTCGCAGATCCCGCAGACGATCCGCTACTGCCTGACCGACAGCGATAAGCGCGGCGTGCCGTTCGGCCCGCGCGACGACCTGTACCAGAAGTACGACACCGTCATCCTGCTGTTCGTCGACGCGTTTGGCTGGCGCTTCTTCGACCAGTACCGCGAGCGCTCGCCCTTCCTGCGCCGGATCGCCGACGAGGGGCTGGTGTGCAAGCTCACCTCACAGTTCCCCTCCACCACCGCGGCGCATGTGACCACGATTCACACGGGGCTGCCGGTCGGCCAGAGCGGCGTCTACGAGTGGTTCTACTACGAGCCGCGGCTGCGCGCGCTGATCGCCCCGCTGCTGTTCTCGTTCGCGGGCGACGTCAAGCGCAACACGCTCTCGCGGACGAATATCGACCCTGCGTCGCTCTACCCCTCGCAGACGCTCTACCAGGACATGCGGCAGCAGGATGTCGACGCGATCATCATGCAGCACCAGACCTATGCGTACTCGCCGTACACCGGGATCGTGACCAAAGGCGCGCGGGTGGTGCCCTACCGAACCGTGCCGGAGGCGCTGGTGAACCTGGCGCAGCTGCTCGAGCGCCAGCAGCGCAAGACCTACTACTTCCTGTACGTCGACAGCATCGACGCGATCTGCCACCACTACGGGCCCGAGTCGCCGCAGGTGGCCGCCGAGATCGAGGTGCTCCTGGCCTCGCTGGAGCTGATCTTCCACCGCGATCTCGCGCGCCGCAAGGGCCGCACGCTGCTGCTGGTTACGGCCGACCACGGGCAGGTGGCGATCGACCCGGCCACGACGATCTACCTGAACCACCAGTTTCCGCAGGTCCGCGACTTCCTCGAGACCAACCAGGCCGGGCGCCCGCTGGTGCCGGCCGGGTCGAGCCGCGACCTGTTCCTGCACGTCCGGGGCGAGTACCTGGACGAGGCGCACGCGTACCTGGAGCGCGCGCTCGACGGCCGGGCCGAAGTCTACCGCGTCGCGGATCTGATCGCGCAGGAGTTCTTTGGGCCGCTGCCGCCCGCGCCGGTGTTCCTGAGCCGGGTTGGCGACCTGGTGATCCTGCCCTACGTCGGCGAGTCGGTCTGGTGGTACGAGCAGGACGTGTTCGAGCAGAAGTTCTACGGCTCGCACGGCGGGCTGACGCGCGAGGAGATGGAGACGATTCTGCTGGTGCTGCCGTACGGCTGATCCGGGCCCCTGCGGATGCACCCTATCACCCCACCCCCTGCCCCCGCCCCTGCTAGGGGCGGGGGTAAAATTTGGTTAGTGCTGGGGTTTCGGCTTCGCCGAAACCCCAGCACTAACCAAGAATCCCCCTCTCCCGTGGCGACGGGAGAGGGGGGTAGGGGGGTGAGGGCCTGCGGCGCATCAGCGCCCCCTGAACAACACCAGCCCCGCAGGGGCAAATGAATGGCGCTGTCGTGCGACCGCACGACAGCGCCAACCGTTGGGAGAGTGGGGCAGCTGCCCCGATACCGGAGCGACTACTCCTGATCCTGCGTCAAGTTGGTCAAGACCAGGAACGCCAGGACGGCCAGCGGGAGCAGGACGATCGACACTGTGACCAGGAATCGGATGTTGATGAACATGTCCACTGTGTGCCTCCTTTGTGTGCGACGACATTTGACGGGATTGAGCAGAGACGCTGGCTAGAGCGATCTAGCCAAATTTCGGCCGCGCGATCGATCCGAGGATCGCGCTCAAACCGACGAGCACGAGAATGCCCGGCCACCACCAGCCGGTTGCGGCCAGCGCCGCGATGCCGAACATCCAGAGCGAGCCCTGGAGCCCGACCCAGAGCGGCTGGCCTGCAGCGAGGCTGCCGACCAGCGAGCTGATGCCGATCAGGACGAGAATGCCCGGCCACCACCAGCCTGTAAAGAACAGCACCGCCAGGCCGATCAGGA
The DNA here is from genome assembly GCA_016717335.1 of Candidatus Ribeiella danica. Lineage (GTDB taxonomy): Bacteria > Chloroflexota > Chloroflexia > Chloroflexales > Roseiflexaceae > Ribeiella > Ribeiella danica. The sequence goes on along the minus strand of JADKFS010000011.1, from coordinate 317,170 downwards.
ACAGCCCGCCGCCGACGCCGCTCCACATCGCCTGGTCTCCGCGCCGGCCGGCCCGGCGCGGGGGCGGCGCGGCCACCACCGGCGCCGGTGGCGGCGTCGAGAGAGCCGGGGCTATGGGCGCCGCCGCGGCTGCCGGCCGGTCCTCGATCGCGCGCCCGCACGCCACGCAGAAGACCGCGCCGGGCGGGTTCGGCGTGCCGCAGGACGGGCAGGCCGGCCCGGCCGCCCGTGCGAGGCGCTCGGTTGGGCCAAGGGCGGCGCGGGCGGGTGCCGCCGATGCCTGGGGCACCGGCGCGCCGCACTCGACGCAGAACTGGCCGCCCTCGGGGATCTCGGCATCGCAGTTGGCGCAGCGAATCATCTATCGCTCCTCCTCGCGCTGCTGAAGCTGCTCGACGTTCTGCTGCTGCACCCACAGCGGCGGCACGCCGTAGAGAGCGCGCTGGTGGTCGGTCACACGCGTGTCGATCCGGCCGAGCGACCAGCGACCGTTCTCGCGGATGAACTGTGTCCCGAAGCGCTGCGGCTGGCCGCGCCCGAGCAGCGAGCGATCCCAGGCCGCCGCCACGACCGACCAGGCGCGCGGCTCGCCCAGCACCGTGGCGCGCTTGGCAAAGGTCCGCGCGAGCTCGAAGTGGGCCACGTCATCACCGTAGAGCATGATCAGGGCGCCGTGGTAGTTATCCTGTGCCGAGCGCAGGGCGCCCTGGCCGTAGAGCAACAGAACACGCTCGCGGCGCTCCTTGCCGCGGCGCGAGCGCTCCTCGCCGGTGCTGTCGAGGTCGTTGATCTGCTCCTCGGCCAGGCGCTCCAGCTCGGCGCTCGAGTCTTCAAAGCCACGTGGATCCATTACAGGACCTCCTGGGCTGGTCGGCGCTGAAACCGTTCCAGCATCCATACGTGTGGGCGCTATTATAGCACGACACGTAGGACCTGAAAACGCGATCGCCCTTGCCAGGGGCGGGGGTTAGATTCTCGGCATCGGGGTGAAGAAGCCCCCGCTCCCGTGGGGACGGGAGCGGGGCAGGGGGGTGAGGGGCCAACAAGTATGATACGCTTCAGATAAGCATCACATCCAGATGCTATAATACCCACCTTGATGCCTATGACGGTCTCGATGCACCAGGAGTGAGAAGGGATGGGCCTCTACACCAGCCATCATCCGCTCGCCCGATCCGGGCTCCTCGCAGGGGTCTTCCTGGCCTTCGTGCGGCTGTACTGCCGCCTGAGCGTCGAGGGGTTCGAGCATGTTCCCCTCGAGGGCCCGTTCGTGCTGGCGCCGAACCACTCCAGCCACGTCGACACGGCGGTGATCTTCGCCGCGCTGCCGCGCGAGCTGCGCCGCCGTGTCCTGGCCGCAGCCGCCAAGGACTACTTCTTCGACAACGGCCCGCGGCAGTTTTTCACGCGCCTGCTGTTCAACACGATCCCGGTGCCGCGCGACCGGGTCGCGTCGGGCGACCCGCTGCGCCACGTGGTGCGCGCGCTGCGCGAGGGCTACGGGGTGCTGCTGTTCCCCGAGGGCACCCGCAGCCAGAGCGGCGAGCTGGGGCCATTCCGCAGCGGCATCGGCCGGCTGGCGGACGAGTTCCCCGACGTGCCGATCATCCCGGTCTGGGTCGAGGGGTCCGCGCGCGTGCTGCCGAAGAAGACCGCGCTGCCCATCCCGCGCCCGGCGCGCGTCACCGTGCGCTTCGGCGCGCCGCTCGAGCGGGCGCCGGCTGCGCGCGGCGATAAGACCAGCTGGCGCGCCGTCGCCAGCCGGCTGCGCGAGGCGGTGATGCAGCTGCGCCCGCGCGGCGGGCGGCGCTAGCCGCACTCATCAACCTGCACCTGCGCGTACAGCGCCTCGACCGCCGCGCGCGGCGCGGGGCCGGTCCCCTCGCGCATGGCGGCCGCCGTGCCGCTGGCGACGCCCCAGCGCGCCAGGTCCTCCAGCGGCAGCCCGCGCTCCAGCGCCCAGGCGATGCCGGCCAGCAGCGCGTCGCCCGCGCCGACCGGGTTCGGCGCGGAGACCCGCGGCGGCCTGGCGCGCAGCGCGCGCCCGCGCGAGGCCAGCAGCACTCCGTCGGCCCCCAGCGACAGCGCCACCAGCTCGATCCCCTGGCCGAGCATGGCCTCCGCGGCGCGGAGCGCGCCCTGGTCGCCGTCGACCGGCTGGCCGGTCAGCTCGCCCGCCTCGCCGGCGTTGGGCTTGGCCAGGAACGGCGCGGCCGCGCAGCCCAGCCGCAGCGGCTCGCCGCTCGTGTCCAGCAGCGCGCGCGCTCCGCGCGACTGGATCAGCAAGACCAGCTGGGCGTACAGGTCGGCCGGCGCGCCCGGCGGCAGGCTGCCCGAGCAGATCCAGGTGTCGCCGGGGCGGGCCTGCTCGCGCACCCGCGCGAGCAGCGCCGCCAGCTCCTCGGGGCTCACGGTCGGGCCGGGCTCGTTGGCCTTGACGTAGCGGCCCGCCGCGTCCAGGATCATCGTGTTCGTGCGGGTTTCGCCGGCGACGCGCGTGAAGTCGGTGGCGAGACCCATCGCGCCGAGGCCGCGCTCGAGCTGCTCGCCGGCCGCGCCACCGGCGAAGCCCATGATCACGGTCGCCTCGCCGAGCGCCCGCAGCGCCTTCGAGACGTTGACACCCTTGCCGTCGAGGTCGAGCCGCGAGTCGGCGGCGCGCACCATCTCGTCGAACACGATCTCGTGCACCGTCAGCGTGCGGTCCAGCGCAGGGTTAGGGGTGATCGTGAAAATCATTGCTCGGCCCTCATCCAGACGCGCATCGCCCCTGCGGCGCGGTTGTCCCAGGCGTAGTAGGGGATCGCGCGGATGGCGCACAGCCGTTTGGACGGCGGCTTTGTGCGGTAGAGCGCGCCATCCCAGTCGGCGTCGGCCGTGGCGCCGGCCATGCCGTCGAGCGTGACGACGCCGCCGAGCAGGCCGGCCTCGAAGCTTGGCTCCAGGTTCAGATCGCCCGGCAGCACGATCCGGTGCAGCGGCGTGTCGTGGTCCAGCTGCTCCAGGCAGTAGACCAGCGGGCCGCGCCGGAGGGCGGCCAGCCCCGCGTCGGCCGCGACCGCCGGGTGGGCGTACAGCCGCTCGACCGGCATCGGCAGATCGAGCGTCACCTGGTCGCCGGGCTGCCAGGTCCGCTCGATCCGCAGGTAGCCGCGCTCGAGCGCGCCGTCGATGTCGACTGGCGCGCCGTTGACGCGAGCGGTCGGGGCGGCGCACCAGCCGGGGATGCGCAGCCGCAGCCCGAACGCCGCCGGCCGCTCGGGATCGAGACGGATGGCAACCGCACCGTCCCATGGGTAGCGCGTCTCCTGGCGCAGCAGCACCGCCTGGCCGCCAATCTGAAACTGCCCGGCGCCCTGGACGTACAGGTGCACGACGGCATCGCCGTCGCTCTGGGCATAGACATAATCGCCGAGCGAGGCGAACAGGCGCGCCAGGTTCGGCGGGCAGCACGGGCAGTCGAACCAGGCCTGCCGGTGATGCGCGCCGTCGCTGGAGAGCGGGTTCTCGTAGAAGAACGACTCGCCGTCGAGCGAGACCCCGCTGAGCACCGCGTTGTAGAGCGCCAGCTCCAGCACGTCGGCGTAGCGCCGGTCGAGGTCGATCTGCAGCATGCGCTGGGCCCAGAAGATCAGCGCGATCGCGGCGCAGGTCTCGGCGTAGGCGCTCTCGTTCGGCAGGTCGTAGTCGCTGGTGAACCCCTCGTTCTGGCTCGATGTCCCGATCCCGCCCATCACGTACATGCGGCTGCCGGTGAGGTGCCGCCACAGCCGCGCGCAGGCGGCGTGCAGCTCGGCGTCGGCATCCTCGCCGGCCAGGTCGGCCATGGCGCTGTAGAGGTAGGCGGCGCGCACGGCGTGGCCGACCACCTCGCGCTGCTGGCGCACGGGCAGGTGCGACTGGTTGTACTCGTAGCTGCGCGCCCAGAAGCGGCCGGGCTCCTCGCCGCGCTCGCGCGCCTCGCGGTCGAAGTAGTGCGGCTGCCGGCCGCGCTCGTCCACGAAGTAGCGGCCCAGGTCCAGGTAGCGCTGCTCGCCGGTGGCGCGCGCGAGCTTGACTAGCGCCAGCTCGATCTCGGGGTGGCCGCAGTAGCCGCGCCGCTGCCCCGGCGCGCGGCCGAAGGTCGCCGCGATATGGTCGGCGTAGCGCCGGACGACGTCGAGCAGCGCGCGCTTGCCGGTGGCCTGCTCGTGGGCGACGCCGGCCTCGATCAGGTGGCCGGCGCAGTACAGCTCGTGCCAGTCGCGCAGGTTCGCCCAGCGGCTCTGCGGGTCGACGGTCGTGAACCAGGTGTTCAGGTAGCCGTCGGGGTGCTGCGCCTGGCCGATCCTGGCGATCAGCTGGTCGAGCAGCGCGTCGAGCTGCGGGTCGGGGTGGGTCGCGAGGCTGTGGGCAGCGGCCTCGATCCACTTGGCGACGTCCGAGTCCCAGAACATCACCGCGTTGCCGCCCCACGGGCGACGCTGGACGATCTCCGGCCCCGGCCGCCAGTCCGGCCCGAACGCGCCGATCCGGCCGGTCTCGACGCACTGCCGGTAGACGTGCGGGATGGTGCGCGCGCGGTTGACCTCCAGCCGCGGCGCCCAGAACGCGTCCGCGATCGTCACCTGGCGGCGCCCCAGCGGAAGGTACCGCCGCGCCGTGATCTTGTCTGAGTCGCTCAGGGTCTTCCTCCGTGCTCAGCCGCCCGAAATTGGGATGTCGAAGTATACCACGCCGGGGCTGCGCCCCCGGCCCTCCGCTTGGGGCGGCTCGCGAGCCGCCCTTACGCTAAGGCGCTGCGCCCCCGCCTTGTCATCTTGTCATCTTGTCATCTTGTCATCTTGTCATCTTGTCATCTTGTCATCTTTTCTCCGGGGCGCTGCGCCCCCGCCTGGTCACCTGGTCAGCTTGTCTCCGGGGCGCTGCGCCCCCGGCCCCCCGCCCGGGGGAACCCACGCCGGTTCCCCCGGCCCCCCTCCGGCAAATAATGTCAGCTCAGCTGCAATCGAAGTGGCACATGCCCAGTACCCTTCGGTGGACGCGAGTTGCAACCCGCCATGCCTGAATTCCGCCGGGCATGCACGTCAAGCATTGGAAATGAGGTAGCCTTCCCTTTGGGGTCCAGGGGCGCACGCCCCGGCCGGGGGCGGCGTACACCCGCCTATGCCGCCGGCAGCGTAATCGTGAAGGTCGTCCCCTGGCCGACGACGCTCTCGACGCCGACCTGACCGCCGTGCGCCTCGACGATCGACTTGACGATCGCCAGCCCCAGCCCCGAGCCGCCGGTCTCCTGCTGGCGCGCGGGGTCCGCGCGGTAGAAGCGCGCGAACACGTTCGCCAGGTGCTCCGGCGCGATCCCGGCGCCGGTGTCGCTCACGGTCAAGGCCACCGGCGGCGGGCAGCCGAGCGCCGGCGCGCTGTCCTGCGGGTCGGCGGCCGCCGAGAGGGTGATCGCGCCGCCCGCCGGGGTGTAGCGCAGCGCGTTGCTGACCAGGTTGCTCAGCGCGCGCGCCATCTGCTCTATGTCGATGCGGATCTCCGGCGTGGCGCCGGCGGCCTCGACGCGCAGGGCGACCCCCTGCCGCTCGGCGGTGTGCCGGTAGGCCTCCGCGACTCGGTCGAGCAGCAGGCGCGGCGCGGCCGGGCGGCGCTCGATCGGCAGCTCGCCGGCGTCCGCCAGCGACAGCGTGTGCAGGTCGTCGGCCAGCCGCAGCAGCAGCCGGGTCTCGTCATACATGGCCGCGAAGCGCTCGGGCGTCGGCGCGAGCACCTGGTCGCGCAGCGCCTCCAGGTAGCCGGCGATCACGGTCAGCGGCGTGCGCAGGTCGTGCGCCACGTCGACGGTCATCTGCTGGCGCTGCTGGGTCGCGCGCGCCAGGTCGGCGCTCATGTGGTTGAACTGCGCGGCCAGCAGCCCCAGCTCGTCGCGCGAGCGCACCGGCACGGTCTGCGTCAGATCGCCGGCGGCGATCTTCTGCGCGGCGTCGGTCAGCTCGCGCACCGGCCGGGTGATCACCCGCGCCAGCAGCCCGCCCAGCGCCAGCCCAACCGCCACCATCACCGCCGCCGCGATGCCGAGCGCCGCGTCGGTGCGCGCCAGGTAGCGATTCTCGGCCGCGTTGCGGAACTCCACCAGGTCGGGCGTGATCACCGCCCCGGCCACGCGCCCGTCCACGACCACCGGCGCCGCCTGGGCCAGCTCGGCGCGGTCGACCGTCGCGCCGAGCGTGTAGCGGCCAAACGGGGACACGACGATGCCGGCCGGGTCGACCAGCACAAAGCGCAGGCGCGGGCCGCGGCGCGAGCCGGCCGGCGTGGCGGTCGAGTCGGACAGCCGGCGCGCGGTCTGGTCGCGCAGCCAGCGGTCGAGCCCGGACCACGAGCCGGCGCTCGCGTAGTACGCGCCGACGTCGTCGATAAAGCTGGCGCGCTGCTGGGCGATCACGTAGCTGTCGAACTCGCTCGTGACCGACTGGCGGATGGAGATCGAGGCCAGCGCTACGCTGGCCACGCTCGTCAGCAGGAAGGCCAGCACCAGCTTGAATGTCAGTGAGCGCATCATATGACGATCACAGCTCGCTCGCCATCGCGGTGCGGTACCCGATGCCGAAGACGGTCTTGATATAGCGCGGCTGGGTTGGGTCGGGCTCGATCTTCTTGCGCAGGTTGCGAACGTGCACGTCGATCGTGCGCTCGACGCCCTCGTAGTCGTTGCCCTGGAGCTGCTCCAGCAGCTGCTCGCGCGAGAAGACCCGCCCGGGCGACTCAAGCAGCAGCGCCAGCAGCTCGAACTCCGAGGGCGTCAGGCCGACCGGCTGCCCGCCGACGGTCACGCTGTGCGTGCTGCGGCTGAGCGCCAGCTCGCCAAGCCGGCACGACTCCTCGGCCGCCCCGCCGACGGCCGTGGTCCGGCGCAGCACCGCGCGGATGCGCGCGACCAGCTCCTGCATGCCGAACGGCTTGGTGACGTAGTCGTCGGCGCCCAGCTCCAGGCCGGCCACCTTATCGCTCTCGGCCAGCCGCGCGGTCAGCAGAATGACCGGCACGTTGTGCTCCTTGCGGTAGATCCGCAGGAATGCGAAGCCGTCGAGATTCGGCATCATCACGTCGAGCACGATCAGATCGATCGGCTCGCGCCCCGCCAGCGCCAGCGCATCCGCGCCGTCGCGCGCGGTGATGACGCGGTATCCCAGCGCGTCGAGATAGTCCGCGATCAGCGTCCGCACATTCGCGTGATCGTCGACGACCAGGATCGTCGGCCCCATCGTGGCGCCCCCTCGCAGCCCCACCAGGGGCCTGTTGTTCGATTGCATCAGGCGCTCGCCACCAGCCAGTGCTCTTCCCGCCCCTGGCCGGGGCGGGGGATCATATCGGGTCCCTTGCCCCCGCCCCACAGCGTGGGGAAGGGGTGCGAAATCGCCGGCCGCGCAAGCCCCCTCATTATAGCCACGAATTGTTCAGAAGTAATGTAGAGATCCGCGATCTCATCCATCGTTTAGCGTTCCTGAACAGAATCTGAACAACTCGCTGCTACACTCACGGCAGCACGAAGGCTTGAGAACTGCTGCTTATGAGGAGGCTAGGTGCAATGCGCATCACCCTACCGTTTCCACGCTCCCGCGATCGCTCGGGCGCCGGGCCGGGCGCGCTGTCGAAGCAGCGCTGGCTCGTGATCCCGGTGATCCTGGCGGTGATCGCCGCGGCGGTCTTGTGGTGGCTGCCGTCGCGGCTCGCCCCGGCGACGGCGACTACCACGGCGACGGTCAGCCAGGGCAACCTGACGATCGGCGTGACCGGCAGCGGCTCGGTTGCGGCTGCCCGCACCGTCGATCTGTCGTTCCAGCAGTCCGGCAGCGTGACGTCGGTCATGGTCAAGGTCGGCGACCAGGTCAAGGCCGGCCAGGCGCTGGCGCAGATCGACGACGCCGATCTGCAGCTGCAGCTCCGGCAGGCCCAGGCCAACCTGAAGGCGGCCCAGGCCAAGGCGGATCAGACCAAGGCTGGCGCCGCGACGCCGCAGGACCTCGCCAGCGCGCAGGCTTCGCTCCAGAGCGCGCGGGCGCAGTTCGACAAGACGCGCACCGGCACTGCTACCAAGGCCGACATCCAGAGCGCCCAGGCGCAGCTCGACGCGGCGCAGGCCAAGCTCGACGCCCTGAAGAATCCGTCGCCGGCCGATCTGAGCGCGGCGCAGAGCAAGCTGGATCAGGCGCAGGCTTCGCTCCAGAACACGCGCACCGGCGACTCGCAGGCCAAGACCAACGCCCAGCTGCAGCTCGAAAACGCCGTGAACTCGCTGACGCAGGCGCAGTCGAAGTTCGCCACCGCCGATCATAACTGGCAGTACGTCCAGGATACCGGCAACGACCCGATCCAGCCGACCAAAACCGACTCGACCGGTAAGTCCAGGCCCAACTCGCTGAACGATGCCCAGCGCCAGCAGTACGCCGACGCCTTCGTCCAGGCCCAGGCGGCCCTACAGAGCGCCCAGAACGCCGTCACGCAGGCGCAGGTCGCGTTCGACACGTCCCGCCAGAAAGAGGCCGCCGACGTCCCGCAGGCCGAGGCCGTCGTGCGGGATGCCCAGCAGCAGCTCGACGCGCTGATGCACCCGACCGCCGGCGACCTGGCGCCGGCCCAGGCGGCCGTGACCCAGGCGCAGGCCAGCCTGACCAAGCTGCGCCAGGGCGGCAGCGCTGCCGATATCGTCCAGGCGCAGGCCCAGGTGACCCAAGCGCAGGCCAGCCTCGATAAGCTGACCGCGCCGGCGTCCGCGCCGGATATCGCCTCGGCCGAGGCCAGCCTGGCCCAGGCGCAGGTGCAGGTGGCCGCCGCCCAGCGCAGCCTCGACCAGGCGACGCTGAAGGCGCCCTTCGACGCCGTGGTGGCGGTGGTGAACGTCCAGCCTGGCGGCATCTCCAGCTCCGGCGGCAGCGGCGCCAGCGGCACCAGCGGCACCAGCAGCAGCAGCAGCGGCGCAATCACGCTGGTCGATCGCTCGAAGCTGCACATCGACGTCAGCCTGAGCGAGACCGACGCCGCCAAGATTCAGGTCGGCCAGCCCGTCACGCTGCTCTTCGACGCGCTGCCGAACGTGACGCTGCGCGGGAGCGTTGCGACCGTGTCGCCGGCCGCGACCGTGTCGCAGAACGTGGTGACCTACCCGGTGCAGGTCGAGTTCGATCCGGGCAGCGCGCCGGTCAAAGTGGGCATGAGCGCCACCGCCGATATCCAGATCCAGCAGATCAGCAACGCCATCCTAGTGCCGAGCCGTGCCGTCCAGACCAGCGGCGGCGCCCGCACAGTCACAGTGCTGCAGGGCGCCGATAGGACGCCTGTGACCGTCCAGGTCGAGACCGGCGCGACCGCCAACGGCCAGACTGAGATCACGAGCTGCGTTGATACCGGCGCCCAGTGTCTGCAGCCCGGCGATGTCCTGGCGATCCCCAGCGCCACCACAAGCGCAGCGACGCAGCAGGGCACGAACCGGAACGGCGGCGGATTCGGCGGCGGCATCCGGATCCCGCTCGGCGGCGGCCCGGGGAGGTAGCGGCATGGCCGGGTGACAAGGTGACAAGGTGACAAGGTGACAAGGTGACAAGGTGACAAGGTGACAAGGTGACAAGGTGACAAGGTGACAAGGTGACAAGGTGACAAGGTGACAGGGCTTTCAAGCCCCTAGCCCCTAGCCCCTAGCCCCTAGCCCCTAGCCCCAGAGGCATGCGCGACAGGGCACACATAGAAATGATTCGGGTGCGCGATCTGCGCAAGACCTATCGGATATTAAGGAGATACCTCATCATGCGGCTGGAACGAATCATCTGGATTGTAGCGCTGCTACTGGTCGGCGGCGTCGGGTTCTATGGCGGGCAGGTTGTCGGCGCTCGGACGAGCGAGCAAAACCGGGCGCTGGCGGCCCAGCAGTTCTTCGGCCAGCGCGGCGGGCAGGGCAACGCACAGCGCAACGGGCAGGGCAACGGGCAGGGCGCCAACGGCACACGCAACGGCGCCGGGGTGGCCGGCACGGTCAGCAGCGTGTCGGGCAACACGATCACCGTCACCACCCGCGCCGGCGACACCATGACGGTACAGCTCGCGGCGGACGGCACCGTGCGAAAGCAGGTCGACGGCCAGGCGAGCGATATCACGACCGGCGAGCAGATCGTCGCGTTCGGCGCGCAGAGCGGCGACACCTTCCAGGCCACCAGCATCCAGATCGGCGGGCTGGGCGGCGCGCCGCGCGCCGCGCCGACACCCTCGCAGTAACGGCATAGCACGAGCAACATGCTGGCGGTGGTGTGCGGTCGCAGAGCGGCCGCGCGCCGCCGTCGTTCTATTCCCCACTCCCCGCGATAAATACCCTCGGGATGCATTCATCTGGGTAATACGCTCAGATGAAGCAGGCCGGAGGTATTCACGTGGATCTCAACCTCGCTCTCCCCAACACAATAGGCGCTGCCCCATCCGCTTCGATTGGACAGTACCAGGTCGTCGAGGTGATCTCACGCGGGAATATGGCGACGGTCTACAAAGCCTACCAGCCCGCGCTGGATCGTTACGTCGCGATCAAGATGCTGGCCTGCCCGCACGACCCGCAGTTTGTCTCGCGCTTCCGGCGCGAGGCGCGAGCGATCGCGCGGCTGCAGCACCCGAACATCGTGCCGATCTACGATTATGGCGAGCAGGACGATATGCTCTACGTCGTCCTGCAGTACATTGAAGGCGCCGCCACGCTTGCCGATCTGCTCGAAGAGCCGATCGATCTGGCGGCGGCGCTGCGGCTGGTCTACCGGCTGCTCGACGCGCTCAGCTACGCCCACCGGCGCGGGGTGGTGCACCGCGATATCAAGCCGACCAACGTGCTCATGCCCACGCCGCGCTGGCCGATGCTGGCCGACTTTGGCATCGCCAAGCTCGCCCACGAGAGCCAGCGCCTGACGCTGGCCGGGCAGACCGTCGGGACTCCCGTCTACATGGCGCCCGAGCAGGCGGTCGGCGGGCCGATCGACGCGCGCGCCGATCTGTACGCGGTCGGCGTGGTGCTGTACGAGATGCTGACCGGCCAGGTGCCGTTCGAGGGCGACGCGCCGACGGTCGTGGTGGCCAAACACCTGTATGAGGCGCCGGTCCCGCCGCGCCAGCTCAACCCCGACCTGCCTCAGGTGGTCGAAGCGATCGTGCTGCGCGCGCTGGCGAAGAACCCGGCCGCGCGCTACCAGAGCGCCCAGGAGATGGCCCGCGACCTTGAGCGCGCGGCGGTCCAGCTGCAGCGGCAGCCGGTCAGCCTGCCCAGCCGATCCCAGTCGCGGGCGCTGGAGCTGGAGCGCTCGGATCAGGCCGCCGAGCTGCTCGGCCAGCTGGTCGCGCTCGACCCGCGCAACGCGGATGGCCTCCGGCTGCGGGCCGCCGCGCGCGACGCGCAGGATCGCGTCGTTCGCAGGGAGCCGGCGCGCGCGGCTGAGGTCGCGCCGCGCGTGGCGGGGCCGGCCGATCCTGGCGTCGTGGGTGCGCTGGCCCCGGCGGTGCGAGGGCCGGCCGAAGACGACGCAGCCCCGGCGCCGGCGGGCAGGGTCGAGCTGTGGCTCGCGGGCGGCTCGGCCGCGCTGATGGCGCTGCTGCTGTTCGCGATCTTGAGCAGCGCCTCGCTCTGGGGCAGCGGGTCGCTCGCCGCGGCCAACCTGCCCACCGTGGCGCGACCGCAGCCCACCGCGACAAGGCCGCCGACCGCCACGCCGCAGCTGCTGGGCATCGCCGGCGATCCGGCGGCGCGCGTGCTCGTGGCGACGATGACAGAGCGGCCGAGCCCAAGCCCGTCGCCCACGGTCGTGCCGCCATCTCCAACCCTGCCGCCGACGCAGCAGCCGGTGGTCGAGCAGCCGGTGGTCGAGCAGCCGGTGGTCGAGCAGCCGACCGACGCGCCGACGGAGGCGCCGACTGAGGTTCCAACCGAGGCGTTGCCGACTGAGGTAGTGCCAACCGAGGCGCCCACCGACGCGCCGACCGAGGCGCCCACCGACGCGCCGACCGAGGCGCCCACCGACGCGCCGACTGAGGCGCCCACCGACGCGCCGACCGAGGCGTTGCCGATTGAAGCAGCGCCGACCGAGCCGGCACAGGCGACCTGGCCGCTTTCGCTGGTCCTTGGAATGACTTCGACGCACTGACTACTGGCTACTGGCTACTGGCTACTGACTGAGGGGAGAACACTATGTGCGGCATCATGGGATACATCGGCCCGCGCGAGGCCACTCGCGTAGTGATTGGCGGGCTCGGGCGGCTGGAGTACCGCGGCTACGATTCCGCCGGCATCGCGATCGACGACGGGAAGACCCTCCAGCTCCGCCGCAGCGTCGGCAAGCTCGCCAACCTGCGCGCCCAGCTGCGCGAATACCCCACCCACGGCTCCTGCGGCCTCGGGCATACCCGCTGGGCCACCCACGGCGCGGTGACCGAGGAGAACGCCCACCCGCACCGCGACGCCTCAGGCGAGATCGTGGTCATCCAGAACGGCATCGTCGAGAACTACCTGGAGCTGAAGCAGCTGCTGCTCGCCCGCGGCCATACCTTCGAGTCGCAGACCGACACCGAGGTGATCGCCAAGCTGCTGGGCGATCACTACCTCCAGACCGGCGACCTCGCGCAGGCCATGCGGCGCACCCTGGCCGAGCTGCGCGGCGGCAACGCCATCGTCGCCATGGCCCGCCGCGAGCCCGGCCGCCTGGTCGCCGCCCGCCTCGGCAACGCCGGCGGGATCGTGATCGGCCTCGGCCAGCACGAGACCTTCCTGGCCTCCGATGTGCCGGCCATTCTCGACTACACCCAGCGCATGCTGTTCCTCGAGGACCACGAGCTCGCGGTCGTCAGCGCCGCCGGCGCGGTCATCAGCCAGCTGGACGGCACGCTGCTTGCCAAGACGCCCATCAGCGTGCCGTGGGACCCGGTCTCGGCCGCGAAGGGCGACTACAAGCATTTCATGCAGAAGGAGATCCACGAGCAGCCGCGCGCGCTGACCGACGTGCTGCGCGGGCGGGTCGACGTCGAGGCCGGCGCGGTCCGGCTGGACGAGCTGGCGCTGACCGACGCCGAGCTGCGGCGGGTCGAGCGGATCTACGCAGTGGCCTGCGGCACCGCCTGGCACGCCGCGCTGATCGGCAAGTACCTGATCGAGACGCTGGCGCGCGTGCGGGTCGACGTCGACTACGGCTCGGAGTTCCGCTACCGCCAGCCGCTGCTGGGCGAGGACACGCTGCTGCTGACGCTGAGCCAGAGCGGCGAGACCGCCGACACCCTGGCGGCGATGGAGGCGGCGCGCGCGCAGAGCGTGGCGAGCGTGGCGATCGTCAACACGGTCGGCAGCCAGGCGGCGCGGCTGGCCGATGCCGGGGCGCTGTACCTGCACGCCGGGCCGGAGATCGGCGTGGCCTCGACCAAGGCGTTCACCTCGATGGTGGTGGCCGAGTACCTGCTGGCGCTGCGGCTGGCGCAGGCGCGCGGCACGCTCAGGCCGGAGGAGATCCGCACGCACATCCAGGCCCTGCTGGAGCTGCCGGGCCAGGTGGCGCAGATCCTGGCGGCGCAGGCGATCTACCACGGGCTGGCCGAGCGCTACCAGCACGCGCGCGACGCGCTGTTCCTGGGGCGGCAGGTGAACTACCCGGTGGCGCTGGAGGGCGCGCTGAAGCTGAAGGAGATCAGCTACATCCACGCGGAGGGCTACCCGGCCGGCGAGATGAAGCACGGGCCGATCGCGCTGATCGACGCGGCGCTGCCGGTGGTGTGCATCGCGGCGCAGGACGGGACCTACGAGAAGATGCTGTCGAACATCCAGCAGGTGAAGGCGCGCGGCGGCCAGGTAATCGCGATCGCGACGGCGGGGGATGCGCAGATCGCGACGCAGGCGGACCACGTGATCGAGATCCCGGCGACGCTGGACTTACTGACGCCGGTGCTGGCGAGCGTGCCGCTGCAGCTGCTGGCGTACCACATCGCGGTGCGGCGCGGCGCGGACGTGGACCAGCCGCGCAACCTCGCCAAGTCGGTCACGGTCGAGTAAAGGCCGAGCCTAAAACGGGAGAGGGCCTTTTGAGGAGCGGAACCATGGAAATGAATCAACCGGCCTGCCCGCTCCTCAACCAGCGGGGAGCAGACGCGGTCATGTACTGGGAGCAGGTGCTCGCGAGCATCGATCCACGAACGCTGCCGCCCGATCTGCAGGCGGAGCTGGGGCTGCTTCGCCGCGCCGCGTGCGCGCCGCCATCACACCCGGCGCCGCCGCGCCATCGGGCGGGCGCCGCCAGCCCGACGCTATAGCTGTGAGCAAAAGCGCGGAAAGCCACCCCGATCGCCGTGCCGAGCGCGATCGCCACTCGACCTGTATTAGTTGCTCCCCGGCCGAAGCGCCGGCCCCGCAACCGGCCGCGCCTCGGGCGCGGGCGCCGGCTCGGCCAAAGCCGCCGCCGCCGCCAGCACCAGCGCCAGCCAGACCAGGTCGGCCATCAGCAGGTGGAACAGCTGCATGGCGACCGGCGCGAGCAGCGCGACGTTCAGCACGCCGACGACCAGCTGGGCCAGGAAGATCGCCAGCAGCGCGCGCGCAAACCAGCGCGTGAGCGGGCCGGGGCGCCGCGCGGCGGCCAGCATCCCGGCCCCGATCGCGTAGACCCCGACCAGCACCGCCAGGATCGGGTGGATCACCCGCAGCTGGAGCAGGAAGTGCGAGGCCGACGAGAAGTCCTGCCGCAGCCCCTCGGCCAGCGAGCTGGCGGGGAACAACGTGTCGCCCAGCGCGGTGATCGCGCCCGACGCGCCGACCAGCAGCGCGCCGAGCAGCCCGATCCCGAATATGCCGGCCAGCAGCCCCTGGCCGCGCAGCCGCAGCGGCGCGCCGCCGGAACCCCACCAGGCTGTCAGGCCCATCGCGCCGATCATGATGAAGGTGTTGGCCAGGTGGATGCCGCCGATCACCGCCCGCCCGACCGACGCGTCCTCGGCGGTGAGGCCCAGCAGCACCTGCACCCCGCCGACCAGCCCCTCGACCACGATGAACAGCAGCGAGAGCGCGGCGGCCCAGCGCACGCGGTGGCCGCGCGGGAACGCCCGCCACGCGCCGATCACCAGGCCGATCACCAGCAGGCCGGCCAGCCCGGTGGTCATACGGTGCGAGAACTCGACCAGCGTCTTGACCTGAGGTGCCTGGGGCACGACCTGGCCGTTGCAGAGCGGCCAGTGGCTCCCGCAGCCCGCCCCCGAGCCGGACGCGCGCACGTAGGCGCCCCACAGGATCACCGCCAGGTTGTAGGCCAGCACGCCCCAGGCAAACGTGGCGAATCGGCTGAGCTTCATGCACACACCAGACTTTCGTTACACGAGCGTTAGTGCGTACATACTATCACAAAGTCGTGCACTCGGCATGGGCTGCGCCGATTTCTTGCTTGTGCCATGACTGGCTTAGAGTTCATACTCGGCTCACTCTGTCTCGCGCTGGGCCAGCGCCTCGAGCCAGTCCTGCGGCGGCAGCGCACGCCAGTCATAGTAGAACATGCCACTGTGGTGCTGCCCGACGCTGAAGTCGCACTCGGGCACGCGCCGGATCAAGACCTGGTCGGCCATCGGGGTGTAGAGCTCGGCGTGCGTGAACGCGTGGAACGAGTAAGCCAGGCCGGGGGTGGTCAGCACGTAGCGGATCGAGGCCACGAAGATCATCCCCTGGGTCGGCGAGATCAGCTGGTAGGCGTCGCGGTCCATCCAGAAGCGCGACACCGCGACGAACTGGCCCGGCGCGAGCGGCGGCTGCTTGTCGAGGAAGCGCCAGACTGCGGCGGCGCAGGGGTCTTCCTCCGCCCAGGCGCGCTCCTCGGGGCGCAGCAGCACGAAGCAGTCGAAGCCGGTCACCTCGCCGTCGCCGTCGCGGTAGACTGTCACGCCCTCGGGCTGGCGCTCGAACCAGCGCCGCGCCAGCGCGGCCGAATCGGCGCCCTCGTGCCGCCCGACCATCTCGACCAGCGCGGGCCAGTCGGTCGCGCGCGGCATGTCCTCGACCAGGCCGCCGATGTCGTTCCAGGTGAACAGCGAGCGAATGAACGGGTTATCGTGCAGGAAGATCAGGTCGAGCAGCGCGACATACTGCTCGTGGCCGTGCGACTGGGCGAACTGCGCCATATAGAACCCGCGCGCGCGGCGGTGCAGCTCGTTGTGCCAGGGCGGGTTGCGCCACTTCAGCTCGGCCGAGAGCGCCTCGCGCGCCAGGTCGTGCGGGAAGATGCCGCGCGGCCCGGTCGAGACGAACGAGAGGTCGCGCAGCCACTCGAACAGCTCGCGCGCCCCGTCGACGCCCAGCATCGCGGCCAGCAGCCCCTCGCCGGTCACGCGCACCTGCGAGCAGGCCTCCAGCGCCGCGCGGTGCGCCACGCTCGGCACGCCCGCGACGAAGCGATCCAGCAGGACCTTGACGATGTCCGGCGAGGCCGCGCCGTCGAAGCGGCTGTTCGGGCGCTGGAGCAGCACCTCGACCGCCAGCGAGAGCGCCAGCGGATAGCCGCGCGTGAACCGCAGCACATCCGCGCGCTGCTCGTCGGGGATATTGCGGCGCTGCAGGTAGTCGGCCGCCTCGGCCTCGCTCAGGTTGCCGAGCTGGACGGCGCGGGTGATCTCCTGCCAGCCCGGGTCGACGCGCCAGCCGGCCGAGGGCGGGTTGCGCCCCGCCAGCACGATCATCGCCTTGTCGGGAACCTGCGGCAGGAACTGGTCGCGCAGCCAGCCGTCGAGCGGCGCCAGCGCCTCGTAGGTGTCGATCAGCAGCACGTGCCGCTCGGGCAGCGCGTCCAGCGGGCTTTCGGCATCGGTCCCGAGCAGCTCGCGCAGCGCGTTCAAAATCCCGTCGGGCGTCGGCTGGATGTTGCGCCCGTCCAGGGTCAGGGCCGGCACGCTCGCCTCGGCGCTCAGCCGCGCGAACTCGCTCAGCAGCGTGCTCTTACCCACGCCGCCCGGGCCGTACACGTGCAGCACCACGAAGGGCGGCTCCTCCTCGCGCAGCGCGGCCTCGAACAGCGACACCTCGTCGCCGCGCCCGACGAAGCTGCGCCGCCGCGCCGAGGCCAGTCGGGCCGCCAGCCGCGAGGTGCTTGCCCGCGCCGCGCTGCCCGTGGCCGGCTGGGCCAGCTGCGGGGCCGGCGCCAGGGCCGGCGCGGCGACCGCCCTGGCCGCGCGCTCGATCGTGCCCCCCGCGATCGCCTGGTGCAGCGCGGCGGTCTCCGGGTCGGGCTCGACCCCCAGCTCGCGCTCCAGCACGTCGCGGCAGATCCGGTACTGCGCCAGCGCCGACGCGCGGTCGCCGGCCTGGTAGTGCAGCCGCATCAGCGCGCGGTGGAAGCGCTCCTGCAGCGGGTCGGCCGCGTTCGCGCGCCGGGCGTGCCCGAGCGCGCGATCCAACTCGCCGGACGCGGCGTGCGCCTCGATCAGCTGGTCGAGCATGTTGAGCCAGCGCTGCTGCCAGCGCTCGCGCTCGAGGCGCAGCCACTCGTCGTAGCTCTCGCTATCGCGCACGTTGAAGCCGTCGAGGAAGCTGCCGCGGTAGAGGCCGGCCGCCTCCTCGAGGCGCTGGGTGCGCTCGGGCGCGAGCACGCCGCGCTGCGCGCGATCGAGCTGGGCGGCCTGGAACTCGTGCAGGTCGACCCAGACGTCAGCCGTGGGCTGCCAGGCCAGCGTATCGCCCTCGGCGCGCAGCGGGAACAGCGGCAGCGCCTGGCGCAGCCGGGTCAGCACCGTGCTGAGGCTGTTGCGGCCCTCGCGCTCGGCGCTTTCCTCCCACAGCAGCGCGATGATCTGGCCGCGCGCGAAGCTGCGCTCGGCCTCGGCCGCGAGGTAGAACAGCAGCGCCTGGGCCTTCTGGGACGGCAGATAGATCTCGCGGGCATCGTCGAGCACCGACGGCGCGCCAAGCAGTCGCAGTCTGAGCATAGACTCGGCCTCCCTCTCGCGGCCTGCGGTGCCGTGAGATGGCTGGGGTTGGATAGAAGAGAAGAGAGCTTTACAATTATAACACAGCGGGCAAGGGCCGCCGGCAGGATGCTTGCCGGGCGCTGCGCCCCCGGCCCCCCGCCTGCTGCTCGTGCCAATGATCCCGCCTCACATTCACGGTCTATGGCCCATGCCCAGCAACATTCCGAAAGGGCGGGTTGCTGCCCGCCGCGCGTGGATTCAGCTGAGCATGCATGTCAAGCGTGCCAACTGAGGCGGCATCATTTTGGGGTCCAGGGGCGAGAGCCCCGGCCGGGGGGCGGCGGGGGTGGCGGCCCACCCCCGCCCGCGGGGGCGCGGGGGGTGCGCAGCCCCCCGCAGAGCTTGGGGTAACCAACACCCGCAGGGGTACGGGGGCGCGCAGCCCCCGCAAGCACAATGAGAGGCATCATTTTGGGGTCCAGGGGCGCACGCCCGGGTTGGCCCACCCCCGCCCGGGCACCCCCCCCGCAGAGCTGGGGAACCAACCCCCAGGGGTACGGGGCAGCCCCGCAAGCACGAGAGGCATCATTTTGGGGTGCAGGGGCGAGAGCCCCGGCCGGGGGGTTGGCGGCCCACCCCCGCCCGCGGGGGCGCGGGGGGTGCGCAGCCCCCCGCAGAGCTTGGGGTAACCAACACCCGCAGGGGTACGGGGGCGCGTAGCCCCCCGAATGCGGTGTGGATGTGCCACCCACGGGGGCACGGGGGGCGCGCAGCCCCACACACTCGATCAGCTGGCCGTAGCGGAGCGCCGCTGTGGCCGCGCTACCCCCAAAAGGCGCGCAGCGCCAATAGTGTCTTCCGGCGCGCCGGCAGGCAGCGTGCCGAGCGCGGGCGGCGGCGCGATCTCGCTGAAGTGCTCCATCTCGGACTTGCGCACGATCACGAGCGCGTGGCGCGTGGCGCGCGGCAGCGCCGCGGCGGTGGCGCGCAGCTCCTCCAGCGTCAGGTAGGCCACATCGCCCGCATCGTCGATCGCGCCGGAATCCGCCAGGCGCCGCCCGAGCTCCTGGGTCGCCAGCCGGACCTCGTACATGCAGCGCTGGTCGATCCAGAAGTCCAGATCTTGCTGCAGCGCAGCCGCCTCCTGGGCCGCTCTCAGGAGCAGCTCGAACTGGCTCGCGGCCGGCTGCGGGCGGCCGCTCAGCCGCTCGCGCGCCTCGGCCAGCAGCCGCTCGCGCTCGGCCGCCAGAGCGGCCAGCTCCGCCGCGAGGTCGCGGTCGGGCTGGATCACATACTCCTGCAGGCGCTTGATCACCGGGGCCGGGTCCTCGATCCAGCTCGGCGCGCCGATGATCGCCCGCGCGTCGCCGCGCCGGCCGTACACCTCCAGGTAGGCGCGCAGCTCGGCCAGGAATGCGCGGCCCGGCTCGCTCAGCACGAGCATCGGCGCGACCTCGTGCGTCGCGCACCATGTCAGCGCCTCGCGCACGTGCGGCGTCGCGCGCGCGGCCCGGCTCAGCCGCCACAGCTCGCGGTCGGCCTCGAGCGACTTGTTGTCGAAGCCCTGCAGCAGCCGGTCCGCCTCCTGCGCGCGCTCGGCGCCGAACAGGTCGGCGTAGAGATCCGCGAACATGCCGATCGCCAGCAGCATCGGGAGCGCGACCTCGAAGTAGATCGCCCACACCCGCTCGACGCGCCCGAGCGTCTCGTCCAGATGCGCCAGCAGCGCGGGCAGCGCGGCGCCGCGCAGGTCGAACGTGCGCCAGAAGGCCAGCTGCCGCTCGATCTCGGGCAGCTGCTCGGCGCGCCAGCGCTTGCCAAGCTGCGCGAGCGCCGCCTCGGTCAGCCCCTG
The DNA here is from genome assembly GCA_016717335.1 of Candidatus Ribeiella danica. Classification (GTDB taxonomy): domain Bacteria; phylum Chloroflexota; class Chloroflexia; order Chloroflexales; family Roseiflexaceae; genus Ribeiella; species Ribeiella danica. Next base: position 297,399 of record JADKFS010000011.1, on the reverse strand, counting down.
CGATCGACTGGCCATGGCAGCCAGCTGCTCGGGCGGCAGCACCGGCGGCGCGAACGACTGGTAGAAGTAGGTGTTGATCCGGCGCGTCTCGCTGCGGATCGGCAGGCCGAGCGCCTCGGCCGCGGAGTTGAATCCGCCGCGGACCGCCCGCCCCACGACGGCGTACTCCAGCTGATGGATCGGCTTGGGGTAGTGCAGCGGGTCGGTCGTCCAGAACGCCTGCGCGTCGGTCGGGCGCAGCCACGCCACCGGGAAGTTCGGCGGCGCGGAGATCGGCGTTGCTACGCCCGGGGCGATCAGCTCGGTCGTCATGGAAGATCCTCCTTACCTTATGACTGCACGCTCGTGCCTGCGTTTCATTCCTGGCTGCGCATACGCGCCTCTCTAGATGACGGGCGACGGGGCCGCAAGGTGACAAGTGCCCCTGGGCTTGGGGCTTGGGGCTTGGGACTTGGGACTTGGGCTATCGTCCATCGTCGTGCTTGGCTCTCGGCTCCTGGCCCATAGTCTAGCCGGCGCGCCCTACTCAGCCCTTGTCGTCCTCATATTTTTGGGGTAATTTGGCCCCTGCTTGTTTTCCGGGGCGCTGCGCCCCCGGCCCCCCGGCACCCAGCGGGGAGCTGGGGAACCCGCGCCGGTTCCCCCAGTCCCCCCTCCGGCAAAGAACGCGATCTCAGCCGCTATGATTGTGGCGCATGCCTAACACCTTTCCTGCGAGGTGTGTTACATCCCACCGCGCCTGGATTCAGCTGGGCATGCACCACCGGCGGTGCCGGGGCAGCCGCCCCTCACAGCATGGCTGGAGTCACCATGCTATACTGAGTAGCAGGCTACCGGCAGCGGAAGACCACGCGATTCGCCTTCCGTCCAAAATCAGACAGGTATGCCCACCGAGCTGTGCTCGTTCGATTCGGAGGATAGCCATGCAGATTAACAGAGTTGGCCTGATCGGCAATCACTTCCAGCCCGGCGACCCGCGCCGCGTGCGTATGGTCGTCCTGCACGCGACGGCCGCGCGCGGGCCGGGCGATTTCAACTACCTGCGCCGCGGCGGCAGCGATACACGACCAGTCTCGATCCACTACTACATCGATAAGGCCGGCAGCATCTCGCAGATCGTCGACGATAAAGACGTCGCCTGGCAGGCTGGCCTGAGCACCTGGACCGTTGACGGCGCGTTCATCTCGCCGAGCTGCAACCCGATCTCGATCGGCATCGAGCTGGAGAACCTCAACACCGGCCGCGACCCCTACCCGCCGGCGCAGTACGCCGCCGCGCTCGATCTGGTGCGCTACCTGGTGTCGAAGTACAGCATCCCGCGCCGGCAGCTGGTGCGGCACCTCGACATCGCGCCCCGGCGCAAGACCGACCCGGCCGGCTTCCCGTGGGAGCAGTTCGTCGCCCAGGTCTACGGCGCCGGCCCGCCGCCGACGCCGCCGCAGGCCGAGCCGCCGGTCCCGGCGCCGACGCCCCAGCCGATCCAGCCCTCGCAGCAGCTGCGCAAGCTGCTGGTCGACCTGGCCTACCGCGCGGCCGGCGGGGCGCACCCGTTTGGCTGGCCGCTGCTCAAGGACGCGGTCTCGCAGAGCACCGGCATGCCGATCAACGTCATCACGCCGCCGCCCAGCGGCGACGGCCAGGGCGAAGACGATCAGCAGCGCGCCGTGATGCTTGCCGGGCTGCCGTTCATCCTTGAGGCCTACGGCCGCGACCTGTACTACGCCTCGCCCGACGCGCCCGACCAGCCCGAGCGGCTGAGCGCGAGCGGCCCCGGCCCGCTGCGCGACGCGCTGCTCCAGACCCTGTTCCAGTCGGTCGACCCGGTCAAGGGCTTCCGGCCCGACCAGGCCTTCCACCAGCTCTACCTGGCGCGCATGACCGAGATCGGCGTGCCGATCGGGCCGGACCACCTGCTGCCGGGCGGCCGGATCTCCTGCCAGCACTACGCGCTCGACACGCTGATCTGGGCCGGCAAGGTCACCCGGCTCAGCGACCTGACGCGCGACATGTACCACGGTGACCCGCACTCGCAGGAGGAGCGCGACCTGCGCACGCTGGTGCTGAACGACCTGTACAACGCCCGCACCGGCCGCGCCTTCGACCCGAACGCGCTGTTCTGCAAGTACGCGCTCAACCACGGCATGGGCGCGCCGATGGGCAAGGCCGAGATCCTGACGATCGAGGGCCGGCGGCTGGTCGCGATGCCCTACGCGCTCGACGTGCTCTACTGCCAGATCCCGGCCGACGGCGACTGGACCAAGATCGTGATCGGCGAGCTGCCGGCGGTGCTCGGCGAGGCGGACGACGAGCAGCCGGCGCAGCTCAGCGACCTGCTGCGGCAGGCCGACGTCGACGCCGAAGGGCCGATGGTGCTTGGCGGCGAAGAGGAGGTCGACCAGGTCGTGCCGCGGCGGGTCTTCACCGGCGGCGTGCTGGGGGCCGCGCCCGCGGCGCCGGCGATCACCGACCTGACCGAGAGCGTCGGCGCGAGCGCCGACCGCGGCGGCGCGGCGATCGACCTGGTCGTGGTCTACCCGTCGCCGGGGCCGGCCGGCCAGGATCTCGCCGCGGCGGCGCGGCCCGATGGCCGGCTCTTTCACTACTATGTCGACACAAGCGGCGCGATCGCCCGGCTGGCGGACGAGTCGCGGGCGGCGCGCACGTTCGGCGGCGCGGCCTGGCGCGGGCGCGGCGACATCGACCAGCGCTCGGTGGCGATCGGCGTCGAGCAGAGCGGCAGCGCTATGGACGGCGAGCAGGCCGGCGCGATCGGCTGGCTGCTGCGCGACCTGCGCGGCCGCTACGGCCTATCGGGCGAGCAGATCGTCCAGGGCAGCGAGCTGGGCGCGGGCGAAGCGCTGCCAGGCTGGGAGCAGCTGGCGTCGGCCGATTAGCGGGCAAGAGGGCGCGCGGCTGAGGGCAACCGCACGCTTCTGCCGATGAGGGGAATGGCCGGCGAGCGGTGTGGACACTCGCCGGCCGGGGACCACAAGAGGATGAATTAAGTGGTGCCCACAGTATGGCATGCCAAGCTTGGAAAATCCTTAAGATTCGCGCCTCTTTTAGGAATGGGAGGGAGCAAAGACCCGGCACCAGGAGGGGGCGTGTACGCCGCCCCTCGGAAGCATGACAAAAGGATCATTTATGAGCAGCACACCCGAGCCGGGCCGCGTCGTCCAGATCAACGTCAACCCGCGCGGCGGCGTGCCCAAGCAGCGTGTGCCGAGCGCGGCGGTGCGCTTCGGCGGCGTCGACGGCGACCGGCAGCGCAACCTGCGCTTCCACGGCGGGCCGCAGCGCGCAGTCTCGCTCTTCTCTCACGAGCGCATCCAAGCGCTGCAGGCCGAGGGCCACCCGATCGTGCCCGGCAGCACCGGCGAGAACCTGACGGTCGCCGGGCTCGACTGGGGCGCGATCCAGGTTGGCGACCGCCTGCGGATCGGCGACCGGCTGCGGATCGAGATCACCGGCTACGCCGCGCCGTGCGACAACATCAAGGAGTCGTTCCAGGGCGGCGAGTTCACGCGCATGTCGCAGAAGCTGCACCCCGGGTGGAGCCGGCTGTACGCGAAAGTGCTGATCGAGGCGACCGTGCGCGAGGGCGACCCGGTCGAGTGGGATCTTGAATGATGCGCCATAGCGATGTCCGTCTAGCAGCCGGCGCGGGCGCGCCAGCAGCGGTTAAGAAATGTCCATTTCTAGTAAACAGATCCTCTCTCCCAGTGTTTGACACGCCGCGTTACGCCATGGTATGATTGCCGGGCCTCATACGGATTCTCACGTATTACAGTGCGGCCTACGCGGCCCTGGGAGCACTTCAATGACGGAAGCCATCCGCCAGATCTATTGGAACGTCGGCGAGGGGTTTGCTCCGCTCGCGCTCTACCTGAGCGCCATCATCGCCCTGGCCGCGATGACGTGGGGCGTTCTGCGCGATATCAACCGCTGGCGCAGCGGCCGTCCCGACGCGCGTATCTCCGAGCTTCCCGCGCGCGCGATCGAGGCGCTGTCGCAGGTGTTCGGACAGAAGAAGGTGCTGAAGGACCGCCGGCCCGGCTCGATGCACGCGCTGATCTTCTTCGGCTTCCTGGCGCTGTTCATCGGCACCGACATCATCGCGGTCGAGGAAGATTTCAGCATCCCGCTGATGGGGCCACAGGCCGGCCAGATCCTGGTCGGCTGGTTCTACCAGATCTATGAGCCGGTGCTCGACACGATGGGCCTGGTGCTGCTGGCCGGCCTGATCTGGGCGACCTGGCGGCGCTATCGCAGCAAGCCCGACCGGCTCGACAACCGCTCGACCGACCTGTGGGTGCTTGGCACGCTGCTCTACATCACGACGACCGGCTACCTGATCGAGGGCCTGCGGCTCGCCAACCAGACGATCGGCGATGTCCCGGTGTATACCCAGGCATGGGCGATGAACTCGTACCTCGGCTACGGCGTCGCCACGCTGTTCCGCGCGATCGGCCTGGGCGGCGGCAGCGCCGTGGCCTCCGGCCTGCACGGCTTCTTCTGGTATACCCACATGCTGATCACGTTCGCGTTCGTCGCGTCGATCCCGCTCACTAAGTACAGGCATATCTTCTACACGCCGATCAACACCTTCTTCCGCGACCTCCAGCCCAAGGGCGCGCTGATGCCCATCCCGAACCTGGAGGCCGAGATCGAGAAGGACGAGCCCAGGCTCGGCGTAATGACGCTGTCCGACTTCACCTGGAAGCAGCGGCTCGACTTCGACGCCTGCATGCGCTGCGGGCGCTGCCAGTCCAAGTGTCCGGCCAACGCCTCCGGCTCGGAGCTGTCGCCGAAGTTCCTGGTCAGCAAGATGGCCGACCTGATGCGCGGCGCGCCGATCATGCTGCGCGACGGCACGGTCGCCCGCGTCCACCCCGAGAAGTCCGAGACCGCGGCCGAGACGCCCGGCAGCGGCGCGTCCAACGGCCAGCAGTACACGGTGATCCGCGGCGAGATCGAGACCCTGCCGCTCTACGAGCACGGCCTGTTCACCGAGAACGAGCTGTGGAGCTGCACGACCTGCCGGGCCTGCATGGAAGAGTGCCCGGCCATGATCGAGCACGTCGACCAGATCGTCGACCTGCGCCGCAACCTAACGATGATCCAGAGCGAGGTGCCCGGCGGCGTGAAGCGCGTGCTCGAGGGCATCGAGCGCCAGGGCAACCCGTGGCGCCTGCCCGCGCGCGAGCGCACCGCCTGGGCCGATGGCCTGGACGTGCCGACGATGGCCGAGAAGGAAGAGGTCGAGGTGCTCTACTGGGTCGGCTGCGCGCCGAGCTACGACGAGCGCTCGCGCCGGGTGGCCCGCGCGATGGTGGAGCTGTTCCAGCGCGCCGGCGTCGACTTCGCCATCCTCGGCGAGGAGGAGACCTGCACGGGCGACCCGGCCCGCCGCATGGGCGAGGAGATGCTCTACTCGCAGCAGGCCTCCACCAACGTCGAGACGATGCACCAGTACAAGTTCAAGAAGATCGTGACCACCTGCGCGCACTGCTTCAACACGATCAAGAACGAGTACCCGCAGTTCGGCGGCAAGTCCGGCCAGGACTACGAGGTCGTCCACCACACCGACCTGCTGGCCGGGCTGGTGGCCGAGGGCAAGCTGAAGCCGACCGTGCCGGTGAACGAGCGAGTGACCTACCACGACCCGTGCTACATCGGCCGCTACAACGACATCTACGACGCGCCGCGCGCGATGCTCGAGAGCATCCCCGGCGTGCAGCTGGTCGAGGCGCCCGAGTGGAACCGCGAGCGCGCGATGTGCTGCGGCGGCGGCGGCGGCAACGCCTGGCTGGAGGGCTGGGGCAAGAAGGGCGTCAACGCGATCCGGCTCGAGCAGATCCAGAAGGCCGAGCCCGAGACGCTGGCGCTGGCCTGCCCGTTCTGTATGGTGATGTTCGACGACGCCGCCAAGAACAGCGGCGTGGGCGATACGCTCGCGCGCAAGGACGTGGCCGAGATCTTGCTGCAGTCTCTCCCGGCCGATGACAAGGTGACAAGGTGACAAGGTGACAAGGTGACAAGGTGACGCTGCAATCAGATGATTCACCTTGTCACCCTCTCACCGAGTGACCTTGTCGCTCCATCAGGTGAGAAAGTGCCCGCAAAGATCCGCCACGCCTTCCAGTTGCGCGAATTCCTCTACCCCGCCAACCTGCTCACGCTGGCGCGGCTGCTGATGCTGCCGGCGGCGATCCGCTACATGCGCCAGCCCGACGGGCGCTGGCGCGCGCTCGGCGTCTTCGGCGTCGCGATGGCCACCGACGTGCTCGACGGGCCGGTCGCGCGCATGCGCCACGAGGTCTCGCCGCTCGGCAAGGTGCTCGACCCAATCGCCGACAAGCTGATGATCAACACGACGGCGATCGCGCTCTCGCAGACGCGCGGCTTCCCCTGGTGGGCCACCGGCCTGCTGCTCGCGCGCGACGTCGCGATCCTGCTGGGCGGGCTGCTGGTCTATCGCCGCCACGCCAAGATCACCGTCGCCCACCCGGCCGGCAAGGCCACGACCGTGGCGCTGGCCGTCGCCATGCTGCTCTACCTGGCCGACGGGCCGCGCAGCGGCAGGCCGGCGCTGTACGTCGCGCTGGCGCCGTTCGCGGCGTCGATGGTCGTCTACGGGAAGAAGTTTCTGCAGCTTGTCATGGGCAAAGCCTAGCACAGCATTCCAGCAAAAATACCCCCTCCTCCATACCGGTAACGACTTATGCCCGAGGGATGAGGGTTCGTGCAAAGTCGGCCCTCACCCCCCTTCCCCCCTCTCCCGCGCGCGGGAGAGGGGGGATTCTTGTTGGCGTGGTGGCGCGGTCGCTTTGCGATCGCACCACCACGCCAACTGTGTTTCCCCCTCCCCTAGCAGGGGGCAGGGGGTGGGGTCGAAAGACGTCGTATTAGCTCTGCCCGAGGGAAGCTGCAGCTAGCGCGCCACGGAAGAGTCAGCTATAATAGGCTCCACCGCTCTTCCGACACCATCACAGGCACGATCGCGAGGTCCATATGCCCATTTCCCTGATCGTCCACGGCGGCGCGTGGGATATCCCCGATGGCGAGGTTGCCGCGCACCAGGCCGGCTGCCGCCAGGCGCTCGACGTCGGCTGGCGCGTGCTGGCGGCCGGCGGCAGCGCGCTCGACGCGGTCGAGGCGGCCGTGCGCGCGCTCGAAGACGACCCGACCTACGACGCCGGGGTCGGCTCGCACCTGAACCGCGACGGCGTCGTGGAGCTGGACGCGGCGATCATGGACGGCCACACCCTGCGCTCGGGGGCGGTGGCGGCGGTGCAGCGCATACGCAACCCGATCGCGCTGGCGCGGCGGGTGCTCGAGAGCCAGGTCGTCCTGCTGGTCGGCCAGGGCGCCGAGCGCTTCGCCGAGGCGGCCGGCGTGCCCTTCTGCGACCCGGACGACCTGATCGTCCAGCGCGAGCGCGGGCGCTGGCAGGGGCTGCGCGACCAGGAGGGCGTTCGCACGCAGGATGCGTTCGGCGCCAAACCTGAAGACAAGGAGACAGAGCGACATGGAGCCGGGGTCATCGAAGTCCGGCCTGCTCAATCCTCCCGATCGCCTTCTTCGCTCGAGAGACCAAGCGACACTGTCGGCGCCGTCGCGCTCGATCGCTACGGCCACCTGGCGGCCGGCACCTCGACCGGCGGGACCGCCAACAAGCTGCCTGGCCGCGTCGGCGACTCGCCGCTGATCGGCTGCGGGCTGTACGCCGACGACCTGACCGGCGGCTGTTCCTCGACCGGCTGGGGCGAGTCGATCATCAAGGTGCTGCTCGCCAAGACCGCGACCGACCTGATCGGCGCCGGCCACGACCCGATGGAGGCCGCACGCCGCGCGATCGACGTGCTGGGCCGGCGCGTCGGCGGCCTGGGCGGCTGCATCTTGCTGGACCACGACGGGCGGATCGGGCTTGCCTTCAACACGCCGCGCATGGCCTACGCCTACCGCGCAGCGGACGGGAGCGAGGTCGTCGGCATCTGAGCCGAGAGCTATGCGCACGCCCCTGGCTCTTACCGGACTTGAAGAGGGATGGCACAGCTTATGCTGCACCCTGCCGTGTCCGCGTGCGCGATCGCGGACGAGTGCAGCGTCGCAAGGAGGTTGAGACGATGGAACATTGCCCAGTTTGTGATATGCAGGTCGACCCGCAGACCGCGCCCAAGTCTACATTTCAGGGCCAGACCTACTTTTTCTGCTCGCTGGCGTGCAAGCAGGCCTTCGACGAGAACCCGCGCGAGTACGTCGAGAAGGCGCGGACGGCCGGCAAGCGCAAGTAAGCTGGAGCACAGCGCCGATCGATGAGCCGGGGCCGTGCGGCGCACGCCGCACGGCCCTGGCGCGTGTTTTATAGCTGTGAGCAAAACCATTGAGCCACCATGCCCGAACGAGCTGCCGTTGTGATGCCATCCGTCTGACTGCCGACTGGCTCCTGCCGGCTGCCCACTGCTATAGTAACGCATGTTACAATAGACGCAGGCCGGAACACGGATGGACTCGCTCGCAGCGCGGATAGGAGGAGCCTGATGCGACCACGCGAACACTACGTTCAGCAGCTTGAGGCGCTACACACAGAGATACGCGCGCTTGGGCAGATGGTGATCGTCTCGATCACGCGCGCCATCGGCGCCTTGCGGCAGCAAGATGTCGAGGCCGCGCGCCGAATCATCACCGACGACCGTCACATCGATCAGGCCCAGGCGGCGCTGGAAGAGCACGCTCTCACTGTCATGGCGACGCAGCAGCCGATGGCCGGCGACCTGCGCCGGCTGGTCGCGGCGATCGAGATTGCGAGCGAGCTCGAGCGGATCGGCGACTACGCCAAGGGCATCGCGAAGATCACCGTCCGCCACGCCGACCAGCCGCTGGTCAAGCCGCTGATCGACATCCCACAGATGGCCGAGATCTCGATCAGCATGCTCGGCAGCGCCCTCGACTCGTACGTGAACATGGACCCGGACGGGGCCCGCCAGCTTGCCAACGCGGACGATCGGGTCGACGAGCTCAGCAAGGGCGTGCAGGCCGAGCTGCTCGCGACCATCCAGGCAGACCCGTCGACGACCCCGCGAGCGGTCGACCTGCTGTTCGTCGCGCACAACCTGGAGCGGATCGCCGATCGCACCACCAACATCGCCGAGCGCGTGATCTTCATGGTCAAGGGCGATATCGTCGAGCTGAATCCCTGAGCCGCCCCGCCCCGCTCTCGCCGCACCGCCCACCCTCCCCTTGCGGGGCGGGTTTTTTATTACACACACTCGCCGCGGGGCGATCCCACCATTGACTCCAACAGCCGGTCGCTACGAATACGCCGGCAGGTCAGGGTGTTATCCCTGACCCGCCGGCGCTCACACTCACGTGATCAGTCTGTCGAGCTCCCGGCTCACGGGTAGCTGACGATGTTGATCGGGACCGTGGACGCCCCCTCGGCCGCGGCGCCGGTGTCGTTCACCACGTGGTCGATGGTGCCGACGCCGCCGAGGGAGACGGTCAAGATGTCGTGCAGCTTCACCCCCGGTGTGACCGGAACCTCGAAGGCGCGTGTCGCGTGGATGGTCGGGTCGACGTTGAAGAAGCAGTAGCTGCCCATGCCCCACCCCTCGTGCGTCTTGACGGAGTCGGCCACCTTGTAGGCAGCGTAGCCCAATACGCCATCGTGGCTCCAGGCCGCCTGGTTCGGCGCGTCGTACGGCATCTCGTTCTGGAAGAAGATGGTCTTGCCGTTCTCGCCATTCCAGATAACATTGTACTTCTGGTAGTGCTCGACGAACAGGCCGTACGCCGTGACGTTGTCGCCGTTGACGATCACGCCCGTGTCGGCGGTGTTGGCGGTCCAGCCCACTCCATTGCCATGATCGGCCCGCCAGGCCCAGATGTCGTCCAGCAGGACGTTGTCGCTGTTCACGACCAGGCTGGTCGTGGCCTTGCCCAGAGTCGCGCCGCCGATGCGGAAGAACACGTCCTGCAGCAGCGTCGGGTTGGCGGGATTGCTCTTGTGGGCATTCGGCGCGCCTACCTGCAGCAGCACCGGCGAGTTCACCGGGCCGGCGTCGAACATGAGCCCGCCCAGCTTGACGCCCGCCACGTCGGCAACCGACATCGCCACAACCCCGTTATTCGGCACGAGCGTGGGGAAGCCCAGCCCCAGCACCACGGTGTCGGCGCGCTTGACCTCGATCGTGCGGTCGAGCTGGTAGACGCCCGGGGTGAAGATCAGGTTCTTGCTCTGGGCGAGCGCGGCGTTGATCGTCTTCGCCGAGTCGCCCGGCTTGGCGACGAAGAACTGGCCGATCGGGATGGACGAGCCGGCGGCCGGCCCGCTGCCCCACGACGTGCCCGCGGAGTTGCGGCGCAGCGCCGGGACGAAGACATTGTACTTGCCGGCCGAGTCGACGTACAGGAACGGCTTCTCGCGGGTGACCGGGCTGGTCGCCAGCGTGGTGTACGGCTGCGGGTCGTACGGCGTGGTGGAGAACGACTGGGCCGGGGCGCCCTGCACGCCGGAGAAGACCTGGTTCCACACGCCGTTGGACCAGCCGCCGATGCTGCTGCCGCGCACCAGGAACTGCTGCTGCGACCCGTTGATGATGAAGCCGGTCTGGGAGTCGGCGATGAAGCCGCCGCTCGCGTACTGCGGGCCGGCGGTGCAGTAGTCCATGAGCGTGAGGTTGCCGCCGGTAATGTTGACCCGCCGCATCGGCGCCGCTTGCGAGACGGCCCAGAAGTTGCCCGAGGAGCGGCAGTCGGACAGCCCCATGACGTTGATCGTCAGGTTCGACAGCGAGCGCCAGAAATTATCGAGCGCGATGCAGTTGTCGGGGGTCAGGCAGCGGTTGTAGACGTCGACGTGGCCGTTGATGGTGACGTCGGTAGGCGACGCGCCCAGGCCGGCCACCTCGGTGTAGTAGCCCACCTGGAAGGTGAGCGGGCTGGCGGCGCTGCCGTAGGTGCCGGGCTTGAACAGCAGGGCGTAGCGCTGCGCGCCCATCTCGCTGTCGACCTGCTGGTTGGCGACGGCGTCGACCGCGGCCTGGATCTCGCTCGTCGGCATGCTCGGGTCGAAGATCTTCACGTTCGGGCCGAAGTCAGGCTGGCTTGGATCGGCGGCCAGGGCGGGAGCGGCCGTCGCGGCGGATGCGAGGGCGGTGACACTCATCATAAGCATTACCAGCAGCACCGTCAGATATCGTATGCTCATCGATCTAACCTGCAACATTATGATCCTCCATCTTCGTCGGTGGGTGACACTTGTCTCGTATGGTGTACTATGCGCGACTGTCAAGCGCAAATCGATCGACCGCCTACCTCCTTCTGCCGTACGCCCCTGGCCGAATTGGCGCGCCAGCGCCCCAGGCCCGCTATGCGGCACGGCCCGGCGCGGGGCACATGCCGCGCGCTCGTGAATGGCATGATTGTGTCATGACATCGCACCTCTCGCTCCGGGGAGAGGCCGAAAGCCAGTGCATGGGGACTCACAACTATCGCCGCCAGGCTCGGGGATAGTTGCCTCTACGAAGCAATAGCTCCGGCGCGGGCCGTGTGCGTTCGGCCACGTGGCCGGCTACTCTTTGAATTGGACTGGGTAGATCAAGATTATAACATGATTTATACGTGTTTTAACTAACATTTTTGTCATCGGGCAGGGCTCGCGCAACTGGCCCTCCACGTTTTGACATCGCCAGAGGTCGCGGCTATAGTTGTCGACGCCTACCTGCTGGAGGCGGAGCTGCAGGCGCCGGGCAGCAGTAGGCGGCGCTCGCGCATTCTTGGGGCGGAAGCGCTCCGGCGACATAAGCATGAGCCGGCCGAGTTCAGGGGTGCTCTGAGCTTGCGCTCGCACTGGAGGACACCATGAAAGCTTTATTCATCGGCGGCACCGGCACGATCAGCTCAGCATGCGTCGAATTGGCCGTCGCGCGTGGTATTGATGTGGTGCTGCTCAATCGCGGCCACGGGACGCGCCCCACGCCCGCGAACGTGCCCGCGCTGCAGGGCGATATCCGCGACAAAGCCGCCATCTCTCAGCTCGTGAAAGATCTGACCTTCGATGTGGTGGTGGACTTTGTGGCCTTCACCCCCGAGCATATCGAGACGGATTTGGAGCTGTTTCGTGGCCGCACCAAGCAGTACGTCTTCATCAGCTCGGCCTCGGCCTATCAAACGCCGCCGCTCAGCTGGCCCACCACCGAATCGACCCCGCTCCGGAATCCGTATTGGGCCTATTCGCGCGCGAAGATTGCGTGCGAAGAGCGCCTGACGACCGCCTATCGTGAGGAGGGGTTCCCGGTGACCATCGTGCGGCCCTCCCATACCTACGATGCAATGTCGGTACCCCTGGAGGGAAAATACACCGTGCTAGGCCGGATGCGGGCGGGGAAAAAAGTGGTTGTGCATGGTGACGGGACATCGTTGTGGACGCTGACCCACCATCGAGATTTTGCCAAGGGATTTGTCCCTCTGCTCGGCAATCCGCACGCGCTGGGCGAGGCCATCCACATCACCAGCGACGAGGTGCTGACGTGGAACCAAATCGTGGACATACTTGCCGGCGCGATGGGGGTGCAGGCCGATATCGTCCACATTCCCTCGGAGGTGATCGCGGCCTTTGACCCGGAGTGGGGTGCCGGCCTGCTGGGGGATAAGGCGCACAGCATGGTTTTTGACAACACCAAGATCAAACGCCTGGTGCCGGAGTATGTGGCGAATATTCCCTTTCGCCAGGGCGCGGCGGAAATCATCGCCTGGTATGAGAGCCATCCTGCCGCGCAGAAAGTGGACGAGCGGATGGACCAACTGATCGATACGATGGTCGCAGCCTATGCGGCAGTGGCGCCGGGCAAGCGCGGCGCGGCATAGGACGACGGTTGTAGCTCGTCTGCCGGAAGGTGACCGCGATCTAGACGGAGGTTCACTATGCGCATCGTGGTGATTTCAGACATACACGGGAACTGCGTCGCGCTCGACGCGGTGCTCCGCGATCTCCAGGGTCAGGCGGCCGACCAGATCGTGTGCCTGGGCGACGCGGTGCAGGGCGGGCCGCAGCCGGCGCAGGTTGTCGGCCAGCTGCGCGCGCTGCGCTGCCCGGTCGTGCTGGGCAATGCCGACGCCTGGCTGCTCAGCGGCGCAGAGACCGGCGCCGAAGCCATCAGCAGCGAGCGTCTCCGCGCGATGCACGACGTACGCGCCTGGGCGCTGGCGCAGCTGTCGGCCGAGGATCAGGCGTTCATCGCCGCGTTTCCGCGCATCATCGAGCTCGACCTCGGGGAGGGCGGCACGTTGCTGGCCTATCACGGCTCGCCGCAATCGTTCGACGACATCATCCTGCCCGACACCCCGCAGGAGCAGCTGGCGGCTTTCCTGCAGGGCCACACGGCCGACCTGTACTGCGGTGGCCACACGCATGTGCAGTTCGTACGCCGGATCGGCCCCGGCCCACAGATTCACTTTAACCCCGGCAGCGTTGGGCTGGCGTACAGCCATCACCAGCCCGAGGAAGACTTTCGAGCCGATCGCTGGGCCGAGTATGCTGTGCTGACAGTCGACGGCGGGCGGGTACAGCTAGAGTTTCGCCGCGTTCCCTACGATGTCGCCCCCCTGCTGGATGCTTATGCGCGTAGCGGCCGCCCCCACGCCAGCAGTGCTATCGCGCAGTATCAGCGCCCGCTGGAAACACACCAGCGCTAGCAACGAATACTGACTCCTCTCGGGTGGGTGCAGGGCTGCACCCACCCGTCGGCATCCCATTGGCAGCGAGCAGCGGCGGCCTGCTTCGTCGAGTGGTTGGCTCACGGCGATCCTCGGCGGCTGCGCGCCGACGCGCGCCCGCGCCCTTGCCAGCCTGTCGCAGGATCTGCTATGATAAGCAAATCCTACTATCTTCACCTGTTCGTTCGATCGCACGCCCGGCAATGACAAAGGAGCGCGCAATGCCTGTACGCCCCTTATTCCGCTTGCTCGTGACGCTGTCGTCGCTCGCGACGGTGCTCGCCGCCTGCACGGCGGCACCCGCGCCAGCCTGCCGCCGATCGCGCTGGCGTACGACTCCGGCGACCCGTTCTATCGGACGATGTCCGAGCACGTGGCGCAGCAGTTCGAGCAGAACCTGGGCGTCGCGCTGAACCTCGACCCGTACGAGAGCGCGACTCTGTTCCACCTGGGCGCCGATCCTATGACGACGCCACAGATGATGGTGCGGACTTGGTGCGCCGATTACCCCGATCCGCAGAACTGGCTGAGTCTCTACTGGCACTCGTCGTCAAACATAGCGCACGGCTACGGCTACCGGAACACCACGGTCGATCGGCTGATCGATGTCGCCGACGCCGCGACCGACGGCGGGCGACGCGCGGCGCTCTACGCCCAGGCGCAGCGCCTCATCGTCGGCGACGTGCCGGTGATCCCGGTGCTCAATAACCGGCTGGCCTTCCTGATCAAGCCCTATGTCAAGGGCATCGTCCTGACCAGCCAGGACGGGCTAGCGGGCGATATCACCGGCGAGCAGGGCGTGACGATCACCCGGCAGCAGGTTCGTCCATGAGCCGCGTCACGCTCAACAGCGTCAGGTTGAGGTCGCGAATGCGGGCCAGGATGCCGTGCAGCGCGGCCTGATCGGCGACTGCACCCGTCAGGCTCGTCTCGGCGTCGGTGCTGTGGCTGAGCGTCATGCCATCGAACCAGTCGGCAAAGTCGTCGTCCAGGTAGCCGGCCACGCGGATATGATAGCGGTCCATAGCCTACGGCCTGGCGATAGCATCGAGCGTCAGGGTGCGCCCCACCAGCGAGCATTCGCCCAGGCCGTCGACCTGCGGTTTGCGGAGGAAACCGGCCGGGCGTGGCGCGAACGAGCCCACGCCGGCGGGCAGGCCGTCGAGCTGGGCGACGGCGCGCAGCGTCAGCGGCGCGGGCGTCCTCAGCTCCAGCACGACGTCGACTCCCTCGGCCGGCGGCGCCGCGAACTTCAGCATCCACGGCCTACCCCGGCGCTGCTCTGCCTCAGGATCGAGCGCGACATGCTGGCCGTCGATCGTCAGCGCCGCCAGGTCGGCGGGCGTGGCCGGCGCCGCCAGCTCCAGGATCAGGAACTCGGCGTGCTGCGGCGCGGTGAGGTGAAGCTGCACGGTGCGGCCTTCTCCCTGGAGCGTGTCGCGCACGACCGCGATCGTCGGCGCGGGCAGCGGCGCGACCGGCGCGTCGGCGGCCGGGAGGCTGCCGCTGAAGATCGGGTAGTAGTCGTGGATCGGCCGCGCCGCCGGATGCGCGCCCAGGTACTGCGCGGTCCAGGCGTCCGGCGCCTGGTCGAGCGTGGCCCACACGGCCGTGCCGGTGTCGGCGTTCAGCGCGTAGAAGATGCTGTCCATGCGCGGGCGTTCGGCGTCGAACTGCGCCGTCACGACCGTCGCGCCCAGGCAGATGAGCGCCGCCAGTGCCGTGCCCGGGAGGAGCCAGCGGCCGAGCGCGATCAGGCGCACGAGCGGCAGCAGCAGGCCAAGCAGCAGCGCGGCAAGCGCGACGAACAGCAGCGGATAGGTGATTGACAGCACCTGGAACAGCAGCTCGATCGTCGGCGCCAGCAGCAGCAGCGCGATCAGCGCCGCGGGGGCCAGCGCGCCAAGCTGCCGCCACGGCGATCGCTCCGGCCGGGCGTAGAACAGCGCGCCCCAGCCGAGCGCGGCGGCCAGCGCGGGCCACATGAACAGGTAGTGGCCGCCCGGCGCGACCACGGCGACTGCCGCCGCCAGCGCCAGCCAGCACAGCAGCGCCCCGAACGACAGGTCCGCCACCGCTACCCGCCGCCACAGCCAGCTGTACAGCAGCAGCGCCGCCAGCGCCGCCAGCGACACAAAGCTCAGGAAGACCCAGCGGCTGTTGTGGGTGTGGCCGGCGTAGCCCATCGACGGCCCCCAGAACGCCTGGTAGTAGTCGGCCTGCGCCGCGCGGATGAGCGCCCAGACCGCCGTGACCACCCCGGCGGCGAGCAGCAGCGCGAGCGGGAGCGCGACAAGGCCCAGCCCGACGCCGCGCCAGGTCAGCCGCCCGCGCCGGAGCCCGAGGATCAGCGCGCCCGCGGCGGCTACCAGCGTGAGCAGCGTCAGCGGCAGCACCCAGGACTGCGGATAGCGCACCAGCACCCCTGCCGGAACAGTGAAGTAGACCGTGTCGTCGCGCTGCGCCCCGCGCTGGCGCAGGTCCGCCACGCCCAGCTCGCGCACGAGCGTGAGCAGCAGATCGCCGTGATGCTGGAGACTGCGCTCGTCGACGTGGTCGGCGTCGTCCAGGGGCGTGTGGTAGTACAGCCCGCGGCCGAAGAAGGAGAAGTTCATCCCGGCCAGCCCGGCACTCTTGGTCTCGGTCATATCGGTGCCATTGGGCAGGCGCTTGTAGACCTCGTCGGTGAGCGAGTAGGCGACCGGCCGGTCGGCGCGGGCGAGCGCGTCGATCAGCCAGGCGTTGCCGGCGCTGGTCTCGAACATCACCGACGGGCCGGCCGTGCCGCTGGCCTCGACGTTCAGCACTACCCCCACGTCGCTCTTCCAGGGGTGCTCGCGCGCGAACGCGGTGGCGCCGAAGTGCCCGGCCTCCTCGCCGTCGGTGAATAGGAAGATCACGTCGTGCTTGAGCGGCGGTCCGGCCGTAAGCGCGCGAGCGACCTCCAGCAGCGCCGCGACGCCGGCGCCGTCGTCGCTGGCCCCCGGCCCGGTCGTGACCGAGTCGTAGTGGGCCATGAGCATCACGGCTTCGCCGCCGCCGGTGCCCTTCAGCCGCGCCAGGACGTTGTGGACCAGCCCGGCCTGGACGAAAGCCGGCCGCACGTGGCCGATCGCGGTGGCGCGCTGCACCTCGGGCGCGTAGCCAAGGTTGGTCAGCGTGCGCAGCAGGTAGGCGCGGGTCTCGGCGTGCGCGGGCGTACCCATCGCATGCATCGTCTGGCCGTAGGCGCGCACGTGTGCCAGCGCCCGCGCCGACGAGAAGGCGGCAGGCGGGGCGCTCGCCGGGACGGCATCCGGCGGCTGGATGCTCGCCCACGCCGCCAGCGCGGTGAATACCAGCAGCAGCAGGCTCGCGAGCGCAGCGGCCGCCGGGGAGGAGCCGATCGCCCGCGCGACCGGTGTGGATCGGGTGAGCGTTGCCATTGTGTGCCTCCTTACTGTCCTTGCTGTGCCACCGTGCCCGCGCCGGTGATCTGCTGCGTGACCTGGGGATCGCCGATGTAGCGCACGTCGCCCGCGCCGCTCACGCGCGCGTCGAGCGTGTCGCTGACCCGCACAACCGCGCCGCCGCTGCCACGGACGCGCACCGTCGCCGCCGCGCTGGTCAGCCCAGCGCCCCTAAAGCTGCCGGCGCCCGAGATCGTCAGGTCGAGCGCAGCGGCCTGCCCGGTCACAGACACATCGCTCGTGCCGTCGATCGCCACCGCGAGCCGGTCTGTTCGCATATCCAGGAGCTCGACGTCGGCCGCGCCCGACACCTCGACCGAGCGCAGCTGCCGGACCGTCAGGCGGTAGGTCAGCTGCTGCACGTTGGCGATGCCGGCGCCCGAGCTTGGGCCGAGCGCCAGCCGGCCACCTGTCACAGTGCTGGACAGCAGCGGGAGGATGTTGTCGTCGGCGGTGATCGTGAGCGCCTCCTGGTCGCGCTGCGTGACAATCAAGGTGCCGACGCCGCGCAGCGTGACCGATGAGATATTGCTGACCGGGCGCGACTCGCTGACGACGCGGCCAGAGCCGCGCGCGCCGGCGCCGCAGGACGCGAGCAGCAGCGCCGCCAGCAGCAGGACGACGCGCAGCAGCCGCGGGGAGAGGTGGGGGTTCATACAGATGCTCCTTTCTCGCTCAATCGCCGTTGATGTGAGGATACTGGGAGTGCCGTGCCGGTGGGGGTACCCGAAAGAAGTATCGGATCGGGTAATCACAATCGAGCGATATGGTATGATAGGATGCCCTTTGAACCGGCCAACCGCTACGAGATTGCAAGGCCACACGTTGTCTCATGAGGAGCGCCGTGAGCCAACCATTCGACGACACGCGCCTGCCGCTGCTCGGTGTCAAACTATGCCCCCCGCCGGCGCCGGTCGATCTGATCGGGCGCCCGGGGATCGACGCGCGGCTGGACGCCGCGCTGCGGCGACCGGTCACACTGATTGCGGCGCCGGCCGGCTCCGGCAAGACGACAGCGCTCTTGCAGTGGGCCGAGCACCGCGGCCGATCGCTTGCCTGGTTCACAATCGACGCGGGGGATGCTGCTCCCGAGCGCTTCTGGCGCTACCTGCTCGCGGCGCTGGATCGGCGCGCGCCCGGCGTGGCCGCCCCGGCGCTGGCGCTGCTGCAGGCCCCCCAGCCACCACCGATCGACGTTGTGCTGGGGCAGGCGCTGGCCAGCCTGGCCGCGCGGCCCGAGCCGCTCATCCTCGCCCTGGACGACTACCACCTCATCCAAGATCCTGCAATCCACCAGGCGCTCGCATTTCTGATCGCGCATCTGCCCAGCCAGCTGCAGCTGGTATTGCTCAGCCGCGCCGACCCGCCTTTGCCCCTGGCGCGCCTGCGGGCGCGCGGGCAGCTTGGCGAGCTGCGCGAGGGCGATCTTCGCTTCACGGCCGACGAGATCGCCAGGGTGCTGGGGACCTGCTTCGACGTGCGCCTGGGCGACCAGGACCTTGCCGCGCTCGAAGCCCGCACGGAGGGCTGGGCGGCCGGCCTCCAGCTGGTCGGCCTGGCGCTGCACGGGCACGCCGACCCGCACGCGTTCATCGCTGCCTTTAGCGGGAGCCATCGCTACATCTTCAGCTACCTCGTCGACGATGTGTTGCTCCAGCAGCCCGCGCACATCCAGCGATTTCTGATCGCCACCTCCGTGCTCGACCGGCTGTGCGGCCCGCTCTGCGACGCGGTGCTGGGGGGCGATCCGCCGGAATCTCGCCTGGCCCCTGGCCCTTCGCCTTTCGTCGGCTCGTACAGCCAGTCGATTCTGGAGCAGCTGCAGCGCACCCACCTGTTCACCATCGCGCTGGACGATCACGGCAGCTGGTATCGCTACCACCACCTGTTCCGCGACGTGCTGCGGCACCGCCTGCGGCACAACCACCCCGAGCTCATCGCCGATCTGCACCGGCGCGCCGCCGACTGGTATGCTGCGTACGCGACGACGGCCGGCGCCGGCGCGCTTGAGGTCGCGCTCCAGCACGCCCAGGCCGCGGCAGATGCGCCGCTCGTCGCCCGCCTGGCCGAGCAGCTGGCCGATCAGCACATGCAGCACAGCCAGCTGGCCGCGCTGCGCGCGCTGCTCGTGTCGCTCCCTGGGCAGCTCGTGCGCTGCCAGCCCACGCTGGCGCTCGCCGATGCATGGGCGCAATTCAACCGTGGCGATTACGCGGCGGCCGAACGCATGCTGCAGCGTGCGGATGCGCTCGCCCAGCCAACGGCATCCGACGCTCACCAGCGGCTGCGCGGGCCGATCCTGGTGCTGCAGGCGCATCTGGCGCGCCTGAACGGCCGGCCGGGCGAGGCGCTCGCGCTGGCGCGTGGCGCGCATGCCCAGCTGGGCGACGATCTCCCTATGTGGCGCGCCTCGCTGGCCGGCTGCATCGCCGACGCGACAGAAAGCACCAGCGACGATCTTGCTGCGGCGCGGCAGGCCTACCAAGAGGCGCTGGATCTGGCCGAGACATCCGGCGATGTTGCCGCCACGCTCGTCGCCGTGCGCCAGGTCGCGTGGCTCCAGCGCGTGCAGGGCCAGCTGCGCGCCGCCGCCGAAACCTGCGCGCGGGCGCGGCTGCGATTGCGCGAGCGCGACCTGGCGCAGCTGCCACTGGCGGGGCTGCTGGACGTCGAGCTGGGTGAGATTGCCTACGAACGCAATGACCTGGCCGAGGCCCAGGAGCATCTGGCTGCCGCAGTCGCAGTCGGCACCCAGGCCGGATTGATCGACGTCGCCGTGCCGGGAGCCGCGGCGCTGGCGCGCGTGTACGCGCAGCTGGGCAAGTACGACGAGGCGCGCGGCCTGCTCGACCGAACCGCCGCGCATTTCGGCGGGGCCTGGATGGAGGCGCTGTTCGGCGCAGCGCGCGCAGCGCTTGCGATCGAGCAGGGCGATCTGGCCGCGGCGGCGGCGTGGGCGGCGCCCCACTCGCCGGACGCGCTGAGCGGCCACGGGTTACGCATGCACCCCGGCCTGCTGGTCGCGCGGGTGCTGCTGGCGCAGCGCCGGGCCGGCGAGGCGCTGGCGGTGCTTCAGCCGCTGCAGCGGCGGGCGGAGGCGGCACAGTGCTGGGGGATGCTCGTTCGCATCCTGGCGCTGCTGGCCGCAGCGCGGCAGCAGCAGGGGCAGATCGGCGAGGCGCAGGCATTGCTAGAGCGGGCGCTCAGGCTGGCCGAGCCGGAAGGCTACGTGCGCGCCGTGATCGACGTCGGCGCGCCGCTCGGCGACCTGCTAGCCGCCGCAGCCGCCGCGCACCATCCGCCGGCCCAGCCGCACCTGCGCGCCTACGCGCGGCGGCTGCTCGACGCGCAGCCGCCGCGCGTAGGCGCATATCACGCACGGCGCGATGCGCCAGCCGCGGCGCTGCCCGATCCGCTCAGCGACCGCGAGCTAGAGGTGCTGCGCTTGATCGACCGCGGTGCGACCAATCAGCTGATCGCCGAGCAGCTGATTGTATCGCCCAATACCGTCAAGAAGCACGTCAGCAACATCTTTGTAAAGCTCGACGTGAACAGCCGCACCGAGGCCCTGGCGCGCGCACGCGCGCTGGGGCTGCTGTAGCGCGCGCGCAGGCCAACACGGGGACTCGCTCGCGCCGACGAACCATGCTCTATGCCGCGGGCGGGGCAGAGGCCGCGCCGCATCACGACACCGGCGCGATGTGACGCGCTCAACCGTCTCGCCAGTCCGCATTGTCGATTTCGGGCGCCGCCGAGCGACTATGCTTGAGGAGCAGCAGTTCACCACGCTACGGAGGAACCCAATGCGGTACGTCTTGCTGGCCTACGGAGACGAGCAGCGGCTGGAGAGCCTGTCCGGCAGTGAGCGCGACGCCCTCGGAAGCGCGTGCCTGGACAGCGACGAGGCGCTCCGGAAAGATGGGCGCTTACTTGCTGTAGAAGGTCTGCAGCCGAGTCGCGGCGCCATCACCGTGCGCGTCCAGAACGGCAGGCTGTCCATCAGTGCCGGCCCTTATGCCGAGGCGAAGGAGCAGCTGATCGGGATCTTCACCATCACTGCCCGCGATCTGAACGAGGCCATCCAGGTGGTCGCGACGATGCCGCAAGCGTGGACCGGCCCGATCGAGATACGGCCAACCGTGGCGTTCGACCAGCCGTAACCGTGACGAGGCCCCGGCCGGCGCCCGACACGTGCGCCGCCGCAACCGGCGCACGCAGATTGAAAGGAAACGAGATGACACCCACTCCGGCACAAACCGGCTACGCTCCGGTCAACGGACTCCAGATGTACTACGAGATCCACGGCGCGGGGCAGCCGCTGGTGCTGCTGCACGGCGCGTTTTCGGCCATCGGCACCTCGTTCGGCGCGCTGCTGCCGGATCTCGCTAAGACCCGGCAGGTGGTCGCCTTCGATCTGCAGGGCCACGGGCGCACGGCCGACATCGACCGCCAGCTGAGCATCGAGCAGATGGCGGACGACACCGCCGCCGCGATTCGGCAGCTCGGGCTCGGCCAGGCCGACATCTTCGGCTACAGCATGGGTGCCGCCGTCGCTCTGCAGCTCGCCATCCGGCACCCGGATGTGGCCCGCAAGCTCGTGCTCGCCTCGGTCACCTACACCATGAGCGGCCTGCACCCTGGGCTCATGGATGGCATGGCGAACATGACCGCCGACGCCATGGTCGGGTCGCCGTGGCATGAGGAATACATCCGGATAGCGCCCCATCCGGAAGGCTTCGCCGCGCTGTTCGCCAAAAAGACCCAGATGGATCGGGGCATCCAGGACGTGCCGGCCGAGACTATCGCGGCGATTGCGGCGCCCACCCTGCTGATCATCGGGGACTCAGATATCGTCCGCCCCGAGCATGCGGTCGAGCTGTTTCGATTGCTCGGCGGCGGCGTGGCCGGCGATCTCGCCGGGCTCCCGTATTCCCAGCTCGCCGTGCTCCCCGGCACGACGCACGTGACGGTTGTGAATCGCGCCGATCTCCTGCTCGCGATCATCCCGCCGTTCCTGGACGCGCCGATGCCAGCGCGGGATCGCGCCAAAGAGGCTGCCGATGCGCGAGCGCGCGCCGCTCGTTCGTGAGCGGCGCGCCGATAGCGTCGCCCAAGCTCTCCATCTCGACACTGTGAGACAACATCGTCTCAGAAAGGTTCACGGCAATGCTCCAGCCGGCGCTTGGTGTTATGTTTCGCTGCCAATATCCACCCGAACTGCTGCTTGCGTTTGCCGGCCGGGCCGAGAGCGCCGGCTTCGACGAGCTCTGGATCGTGGAGGACTGCTTCTGGGGCGGCGGGATCGCCTCCACAACGGCGGCGCTCGCCGGCACCCAGCGCATCGCCGTTGGCCTCGGCATCATGCCTGCCGTCGCGCGCAATCCCGCGTTTGTGGCAATGGAGCTGGCGACCCTCGCGCGACTGTTTCCCGGTCGCCTGCTGCCCGGCTTCGGCCACGGCGTCGCGGCGTGGATGCAGCAGATCGGGGCATTGCCCACATCACAGCTCGCCGCGCTGGAAGAGACGGCGCTGGCGGTGCGGGCGCTGCTGCGCGGCGAACGGTATAGTGTGGATGGGCGGCAGGTCCATCTTGACCAGGTGAAGCTCGACCTGCCGCCGGAGCGTATCCCGCCGGTGGCGTTGGGCGTGCGCGGGCCGAAGTCGCTGGCGCTGTCTGGTCGATCTGCGGATGGGACGATCCTGGCCGAATGCGCGGCGCCGGAGTATGTCGCGTGGGCGCGCGAGCAGATCGCGCGCGGCGCGGCAGCGGCAGGGCGCACCGCGCCACACCGACTGACGGTCTACGCCTGGTGCAGCGTCGGCGCGGACGGCGCGGCGGCGCGAGCAAAGCTCCGGCCGGTCATCGCGGCGACGCTCGCGTCTGCCGAGGGCGGCGCGCAGCTTACAGCACTCGGCATTGCCGACGACGTGCGTGCGCTGGCGGCGCGCGGGCAAGACGCGCTGCGTGCCGAAATGCCCGATGCGTGGATCGACCAGCTTGCCGTGTGCGGCACGCCAGATCAGGGCGCGGCGGCGATCGAGCGGCTGTACGCCGCCGGCGCGGACTCGGTCGTGCTGGTGCCGTTCACCGAGGACGACCCGCTGGCGCAGATCGAGGCGATGGCGCGTGATCTCATACCGCTGTTGTCGCCCAGGTAGAGCAAGATGAGATTGCTCGGCGAGCCACGCGAGTCAGGCAGCGTTGAAGGCTGATTGCGCCCAAAATCGAGCATCTCGATCTGCTCAAGCTCGTCGAATTGACCGCAGGGCTGCCGCATTTCCCGAAGAACGCGCAGAGATGCGTTCCATCGTAGCACACCCACTGCAGGGTTCGCCCTTGCCGACAGGGGCCGGAACACACGGAAGCCTTGTTTCACGCCACCTGATCGAGTACAATGGCGCGCGAGCTATCCTTCAACAAAGACAACACAGCGTGAGCACAACCATCGACCCAGTGCGCGGGATGCGCGACGTGCTGCCCGCCGACCTGGCCCCGCAGCTTGCGACTTTGGCGCGGATCGAGCAGGTGTTCGCCGGCTACGGCTACCAGCCGATCGACCTGCCGATCATCGAGCAGCGCGACCTGTACGGCCGCAAGCTCGGCGAGGAGCTGGTCGGCAAGGTCTACGAGTTCAGCTTCAACGGCCGCGAGCTGGCGCTGCGGCCGGAGTGGACGGCGTCGGTGCTGCGGGCCTACGTGGGCCGCATGCAGGGCCTGCCGCAGCCGCTGCGGCTGCGCTACGCCGGCCCGGTCTTCCGCAACGAGCGCCCGCAGCGGGCGACCTATCGCCAGTTTACCCAGGCCGGCGTCGAGCTGATCGGCGGGGCGGCCCCGCGCGCCGACGCCGAGTGTATCGCGCTCGCCTGCGCGGGGCTCGACGCGGCCGGGCTGCGCTCCTACCGCGTGCGCGTCGGCCATATCGGCCTGATCCGCCAGCTGCTGCGCGCGCTGGGGCTGGCCGAGCGCACGCAGGGCCTGCTGGCCTGGAGCCTGGAGCGGATGCGCGAGCAGGGCGTGGCGGCGGTGCGCGCGCGCCTCGACGCGGCCCACAGCGTGCTGCCGTTCGACGCCGCCCTGCTCGACGGGCTCACCGACGAGCAGGCCGAGGCGCTGCTGCTCGGCACGCTGCAGGCGATCGGCGTCAACCTCGAGTTCGGCACGCGCTCCCCCGCCGCGATCGTCGGGCGGCTGGTGCGCAAGCTCCGCCGCGAAGACCCGCAGCCGCGGATCGAGCGCGCGCTGACGCTGCTCGAGCGGCTGTGCGCCATCCAGGGCCCGCCCGACCAGGCGTTCCACGACGCCGCGGCGCTGCTGGCCGAGCTGGAGCTGCCGACCGCCGGCCTGGACGAGCTGCGCGCGATCCTTGGCGCGGTTGCGGCCCACGGCGTCGCCGGCGAGCGGGTCGTGCTCGACTTTGGCCTGGGGCGCGGGCTGCACTACTACACCGGCGTGATCTTCGAGATCTACTCCGACGACGGCCTGCAGCTGTGCGGCGGCGGCCGCTACGACGACCTGGTGACCGCGCTGGGGGGCCGCCAGCCGGTCCCGGCGGTCGGCTTCGCCTACGGGCTGGAGCGGGTGGTCGCCGCTGCGAGGGCGCCGGGCAGCGGGGTGGCAGCGCCGGAGGCCCTGGTGGTGGCGAGCGACGACGCCAGCTACCCCTACGCGCTGCGGGTGGCCCAGGCGCTGCGCGAGCGCGGCTACGTGGCGACGATGGACGTGCGCGGGCGCAGCGTGGCGAGCAATCAGCGCGACGCGGCCCGGCGCGGCGTCGCCGCCGTGCTGGTGGTCGGCCCGGCCGAGCAGGCGCGCGCCGAGGTGATCTGGCGCGACGTCGAGTCGCGCGAGGAGCGCCGCGTCGCGCTGGCCGATCTGCCGGCGCCAGCTGTCCCTTGATCATCGGTACTGTGTTGGACCCCACCCCCTGCCCCGCCCTACCAGGGGCAGGGCTGATTTTGCGGCATCAAGTGCGGGCGCTGTGCGCCCGCACTTGATGCCAAGAATCCGAACCCCCTCCCCTTGCAGGGGAGGGGGTAGGGGGAGGGGTATTCACCTAGACGATCTCAGCCATCACCATGTGCAGGGTCACGTTCTGCCCAGCGGCGACGCTGAGCTGCCCGATCGTGCCGGCGCGCGGCGCGCAGATCTGGTTCTCCATCTTCATGGCCTCCAGCACCAGCAGCGGCTGGCCGGCCTCCACCTTGTCGCCCTGGCTGATCAGCAGGCGCGTGACCAGGCCGGGGATGGGCGCCTTGACCCGGCCGTCGCCGCTGGCCGGGCGAACGGTCGGCGTCTCCAGGTCATGCACCTCCAGGCGGTGCAGGCCGTGCGCCGACTTGATCCAGTGCAGCTGCCGATCGACGACGACCTCGTACGGCCGCCCGTCGACCAGCGCCCAGGCGAGCTGGTCGGCGCCGTCGAGGTGCGGCATGCTGACGCTTAGCGCCTGGCCGTTCACCTCGACGAGCGCGGTCGAGTCGCCGGGCTGCCCCAGCCGCACGTCGACATCGAAGGTCATGCCGTCGATGATTACGCTGATTTTGCTCATGCTTATCTCCTACAGACCAAGGACGAAGGACCAAGGACCAAAGAATTGCCTGGCGCTTCGATAATCGACAATCGTCGTTGGTCTTTCGTCATTTGTCGTCCGTCTGTGATCCTCAATTCGGAAGGCGTCGGCTCGACTGGTGCCACCCCGACAGCAGCCGCTCGGGCAGCGACGGGCGCGCGGCGGTGGTGCGCAGCGCGTGGGAGATCGCCACGATCGCGGCCAGGTCGCGCAGCTCGGCCTCGGGGGCGCGCGCGCTCAGCAGCGGGCGGCGGCTGAACTCGGTCGTGTAGACGCCCTGCGCGAAGTCCGGGTCGCCGAAGACCCGCTGCAGCAGCGAGAGGTTCGTCTGCACGCCCGTGACGAAGCACTCCTCGAGCGCGCCGCGCATCCGGTTCAGGCACTCCTCGCGGTCCTCGCCCCACACCGCGAGCTTGGCGAAGGTCGGGTCGTAGCGCAGCGGGATCTCGCAGCCGCTGTAGACGTAGGTGTCGACGCGCACGTTCGGCCCGCCCGGCTGGCGGAACAGGCTGATCGTGCCGGGGCTCGGCAGAAAGTTGTTCCACGGGTCCTCGGCCTTGATGCGGCACTGCATGGCCGTTCCGTGCAGCCGGACGTCGGCCTGCGTGATCGAGAGCGGCTCGCCGGCCGCCAGGCGGATCTGCTCCTGCACGATGTCCACCCCGGTCACCAGCTCGGTCACCGGGTGCTCGACCTGGATGCGCGGCTTGATCTCGGTGAAGTACAGCTGGCAGTCGCTGTCGACCACGAACTCGATCGTGCAGGCGCTGCTGCAGCCGAGCAGGCGCGCGATCTGGAGCGCCGTGCTCCACAGGTGCTCGTGCTGCTCGACCGACAGGTAGGGCGCGGGCGACTCGGTGATCAGCTTCTGGTTGTTGCGCTGGATGGAGCTGTCGCGCTCGCCCAGGTGGATGAGCGCCCCGCGCCGATCGCCCAGCAGCTGCACCTCGACGTAGCGCGAGGGCAGGATCGCCTGCTCCAGGTAGACCCGGCTGTCGCGGAAGACGGCCGCAGATCCGGCCTGGGCCTGCCGCACTGTCTCCTCCAGGCGCTCGGGCGAGCGCACCATGCGCGTCCCGCGCCCGCGCCCGCCGCTGCACGACTTGATCACCAGCGGGTAGCCGACCTGCGCGGTCGCGGCGCGCAGCGCCTCGATGTCGCCCTCGCCGAACGAGTCGGTCGAGTGCCGCACCGTGGCGAAGCCGGCCGCCTCGACCTGCTGCAGCGTGGCGATCTTATCCTTGACGTGCTCGACCAGGTCGGCGGGCGGGCCGATGAACGTCAGGCCGGCCTGCTCGCAGGCGTGGATGAACGAGGGGTTCTCGGCCAGGAAGCCGTAGCCCGGGTGGATCGCCTCGGCGCCGGTCGCGCGGGCGTGCCGGATCAGCTCCTCCTGGTCGACGTACCCGAGGCTCGAGTTCAGGCGCACGCACTCGTCGGCCAGGCGCACGTGCAGCGAGCCCTCGTCGGCCATATCGTAGACCGCGACCGACTTGATGCCCATGTTGCGACAGGCCCGGATGACACGGACGGCGATTTCGCCACGGTTGGCAATCAGTATCTTTTTGAACATAATCTCCCTCTGCTATAAGCTATAAGCTATCAGCTATCAGCTCTTCGCAGCGTTCTTCGTGATCGTCGTGATCGATGCAAACGCTGATAACTGACGGCTGACGGCTGACGGCTGACGGCTTACATGGGCGAAATGCCGTGCTTCTTCGGGATGTGCCGCTCGCGCTTCGAGAGCGTCAGCTCCAGCGCGCGGATCAGGATGCGGCGCGTGTCGCGCGGCTCGATCACGTCGTCGATCAGGCCGCGCCCGGCGGCGACGTACGGGTTGTTGAAGCGCTCCTCGTAGTCGGCGACCAGCTCCTTGCGGCGGGTCTTCGGGTCGGCGGCGGCCTTGACCTCGCTCGAGAACAGGATGTTGACCGCGCCCTCGGCGCCCATCACGGCGATCTCGGCGTTCGGCCAGGCGTACAGCAGGTCGCCGCGCAGGCCCTTGCTGCTCATCACGCAGTAGGCGCCGCCGTAGCTCTTGCGCAGGATGACCATCAGCTTCGGCACGGTCGCCTCGCTGTAGGCATAGATCATGCGCGCGCCGTTGCGGATAATGCCGCCGTACTCCTGGTTCGTGCCGGGCAGGAAGCCGGGCACATCCTGCAGCGTGATCACCGGGATGTTGTAGGCGTCGCAGATGCGGATGAAGTGGGCCGCCTTGATCGACGCCTTGATGTCGATCGTGCCGGCCAGCACCAGCGGCTGGTTGGCGACCAGACCGACCACCCAGCCGTTCAGCCGGGCGTAGCCGACGACCATGTTCTCGGCCCACAGCGAGTGCACCTCGAGGAAGCGCCCGTCGTCGGCGATGCTGGCGATCACCTGGCGCACGTCGTAGGGCTTGTGCGAGTCGGTCGGCACGATCTGCTCCAGCTCGGGGCAGCGCCGGTCGGGGTCGTCGGTCGGCTTCACGTAGGGCGGGTCGTCCTGGTTGTTCGACGGCAGGTAGCCCAGCAGCTCGCGCACCAGCGTCAGGCACTGCCGGTCGTCCTGCGCCAGGAAGTGGCTGACGCCGCTCTCCTTGCTGTGGATCAGGCCGCCGCCCAGCTCCTCCTGGCTGACCTCCTCCTGCATGACCGCCTTGACCACGTTCGGCCCGGTGATGAACATGTAGCTGTTCTCGGTCATGAAGACGAAGTCGGTCAGCGCGGGCGAGTAGACCGCGCCGCCGGCGCAAGGCCCCAGGATCACCGAGATCTGCGGGATGACGCCCGACGCCTCGCAGTTGGCGTCGAAGATCCGCGCGTAGCCGCCCAGGCTGTCGACGCCCTCCTGGATGCGCGCGCCGCCCGAGTCGTTCAGCGCGATGAACGGGCAGCCGTACTCCAGCGCCATGCGCATCGCCTTGACGATCTTGTTGGCGTGCATCTCGCCGAGCGACCCGCCCATCACGGTGGCGTCCTGCGCGGCGGTGAAGACCCGCCGGCCGTTGACCAGGCCGAAGCCGGTCACCACGCCGTCGCCGTAGCGCGACTGCTTGCCGCCCATATAGGTCTCGTAGCGCGGCACCACCAGGGTGTCGATCTCGGTGAAGGTGTCGGGGTCGAACAGCAGCTCGACGCGCTCGCGCGCGGTGAGGCGGCCTTTCTTGTGCTGCGTCTCGGCGTCTTTTGCCGAGCCGGCCGCGATCTGCCTGCGCTCGCGCAGCTTCCGAATGTAGGTCTCCATATCCATACGCTGGGGCCTCCGTTAGTGCTCTCGCTGGAGAAGTGTGAGTTGATGCTGGTGCGGCTGGCCGCGCAGCACGACGATCGTCAGCACGTACATATCCATCAGCCGCCACCAGCCGGCGAGCGCGCCGCCATCGGCGCCCGGCAGCTCCGCCGCGCAGCGCACGGCCAGCGGCGACCAGGTCGCCGGGAAGCGGTCGGGCGGCGCCAGGGCGCACGACACGCTGCGGGTGTCGACGGTCAGCCCGAGCCGCAGGGCTTTGAGCGCCGCCTCTTTGGCGCTCCAGATCAGAGTGGTGACGGTGTCGCGCTCGGCTGGCAGGGCGGCGCGAACCTGGGCCAGCTCCTGTTCGGTAAAGTAGTCCTGGGCAAACTGCGGCGAGCGCAGCTCGACCCGCTCGATGTCGGCGCCGATCTGCGACCCGGCGCTGCTGTCGATCACGCAGAAGGCGTGGCCGTCGCAGTGGCTGATCGACAGTTGCAGATTGCAGATTGCAGATTGCAGATTGAGGCCGCGATCGACAATCAGTCGGGGCGCGCCGTCCGGGTCGCTCGCCACCACCAGCGCGTCAAGCGGCGGCCGGATACCGGTCTGCCGCTCGACGTAGGACTGCAGTAGGTGCTTGGCGGTCCAGCGGCCGAGCAGCCAGTCGCGCCGGCGCTTCTCGACCTTCAGCTCGGCCAGCCGGCGCAGCTCGCTCGGGCCGAGCAGCCCCGGCCGGCGCGATCGCACGCGCCAGGTCGGGGTGCGCGTCCACTGATTGTATGAGCCACTCGATCATCAAATAAACCTGACAAGGTGACAGGGTGATGGGGTGACAAGGTGACGGCGCGTTCAGTACGCACACGGTCACCTTGTCACCTTGTCACTTTGTCATAGTGTGACGCCGCCCGGCAGCTGCACGGTCCGGTAGCCGGTCAGCTCGACGTAGACGTTGCCGGCTTCGTCGAGCACCTTCGCGTCGAACGACCCGCCGCCGCCCACGGCCGTGACCACGGCGTAGAGCCGCGCGCCGTCGGCCTGCTCGGGCTGGCGGTAGGTCGTGACCGAGCCGACTGCCAGCGGCAGCGCCATCGCGCCTTCCCTGGCCATCTCCCACACCCCGGCGGTCTGGAAGCACAGCTCGATCAGCCGCGGCGCCATCAGCGACGCGACCTCCTCCGGGCTGGTGTTGGGCGGCAGCCGGTCGGACATCACGCCGATCACCCGGTCGCCGTCGACCAGCGCCCGCTCGAGCACCTGGTAGGCCGGGCCGTGGAAGTAGATCTTGTAGATCGCCGGGTGCTCGACCACCCGCGCGCCCTCGGCCGGCTTGGGCAGCGCCGCCTTCGGGCCCTCGTCGGGCACCTGGGTCAGCCGCACCTGCGCGGTGAAGTGCAGGTCCTCGCGCGCCGGCAGCCCTGGCCGCGCCGGCTCGGTGACCGAGCGCAGCGCCGTGCGGGCGACCAGGTCGCCGTTGCCGGTCGGGCTGAGCGTCGCGCTCAGGTAGAGCGTGCGCGGCTGGTGGCGGTAGAACTTGAACGGGCTGAGGAACCGCACCTCGATCGCCGCGACGCGGAAGCCGGGCGCCAGCAGGCTGGCCAGCTCGGCGAACGTCTCGGTGCCCATCACGCCCGGCAGCACCGGCGTGCCGTCGATCTGGTGGTCGTACAGGAACGGCTGCACCTGCGGGTCGAGCGTGGTCTCCACCTCCAGCCCGCCGTACAGCTTGGCCGCCTTGACCTGGCCGAGCATCAGGTAGGGCCGCTCGCGCTCGCTCAGCGCCTTCGCGACCTTCTCGACGTCCAGCCCGCCCTGCGGGTCGAACTCCGCGCCCATGACGCCGAGCCGCTGCCCGACGACGATCTCGCCGCGGGTGCCGCCGGCGGTCAGCTCGCGCCGGATGGTCGGGATGCCGGCCTCGGGCGGCAGCATGTCGACCCCGGCCATCTCCATGATCTTGGGGATCGAGCCGCGCGTCGCCATCCCGATGCCGCCCCAGGCGGTCCAGTCGATCACGATCGCGCGGGTGTCCGGCCGCCAGCTGCGCAGGCTGCTGGTGACCTTGCAGAGCAGGTCGTTGGCCGAGCTGTAGTCGGTCTGGCCGCTGTTGCCGAAGCGGCCGGCGATCGAGCTGAACGACACCGTCGCGCCGATCGGCATCCCGGCGGCGGCCTTCAGCAGGCTGAAGAAGCCGTCGGCCTTGATGTCGAACACCAGGTTGAACTCCTGCGGCACCTTGGCGTCCAGCGCCTTGCTGATCTCGATCCCGCCGGCGTGCAGCAGGACGTCGATCCGGCCGTAGCGCTTGCGCACGTCGTCCACCACCGCCGCGACGGCCGGGCCGTCGAGCAGGTTGACGCTGTGGTAGTGCGTGGTTCCGCCGGCCGCCTGGACCGTCTCGATCGCCCGCAGCGCGGCCTCCTCGCGCTCGATCGCCATGATCTTCTTGTCGATCATCACCGGCGTCGGCCGCTCGCCGGCGGCCTTCAGCTCGTCGATCAGCTTGCGCTTGAGCGCCTCCTTGTCGGATCGGAACAGCGCGATGTTCGGGTCGCCGGCCTTCGGCTCGGGCGTCAGGTCGAGCAGGTAGAAGATGCCGCTCGACGCCTGCGCCAGGTCGCCGACGATCGCGCTGGTGATGCCGCCGGCCGCGCCGGTGACCACGAAGACTGTGTCCTTGCCCAGCTCCATGCCGGGCTGCCCGTCGGCCGCCGGCCGCTCCTCAAGCGTCACGGTGTAGCGCAGCCCGTCGTGGTAGCCGACCTCGACGACGCCGGGGTCGCTCAGCGTCTCGGCGATCAGCGCCTCGGCCGGCTCGGCGGTCTTGCGGCCGACCTCGAAGTCGACTGCCTTGACCAGCACGTCGCCGCGCTCGCGCTTGTAGGCCTTGGTGAAGCCCGACACCGCGCCGCCGAGCGGGGCGGTCGCGCCCTCGGCGCCGTAGCCGTGCAGGCCGCCCAGCCGCGTGGCCGAGACCAGGAAGCAGCCGGCCGCGCTGACCGAGCCGTACAGTGCGCGCATGGTCAGGTAGAGGTTCTTGACGCGCTGGCGGTTCAGCTCGCGCCAGTCCTTCAGCTCGATCTCTTCGAGCGCCGGCTCGACATCGAGCGCGGGCAGCCAGTAGACGCCCTGGACGGAGCCCTCGGCCAGGCAGGCCTGCAGCTGAGCCTCGAGCACCTCGGTCTGCTGCTGCGGGTCGATCGGCAGCACCGTCGCGCCGCGCTTCTCCAGCCGGTTGACCAGCGCCTTGCCGACGCCGCCGCGGTCCATTCCGACGACGATGCGGCTGCCGCTGCCGAACGTCACGCCGGTCGCCTTGCACAGGTCGATCGACGGGCGCAGGGCCGGAACGGGCACCCGGCGCGGGGCCTTGTCCGCGTCCTCGACTGAGTAGACAGTCTGCAGTACGCGGTCGGCAGCCACCGGCGCCACCTCGGCGGCTGGCGCTGGCTGCTCGCTGCTCGCTGCTGGCTGCTGGCTGCTCGCGGTCAGGTCGGGCCGGTTGTCGCGCACGAACTGGATCACGCTCGCCAGCGTCGGGTAGTCGCGCAGCTTCAGGTCGTCCTTGCGCGGGATCTGGAAGGTCTCGCGCACCGCCGCGAAGGTCTCGGCCTGCTTGACCGTGTCGACGCCCAGGTCGGCCTCCAGGTCCAGGTCCAGGTCGAGCATCTCGGTCGGGTAGCCGGTCTTCTCAGCCACGATCGCCAGGACCTTCTCGGTCACGACGTCGGACGAAGGACCAAGGACCAAGGACGAAGGTGCTACCTCAACCGGGGTGGTTTCGACTTTCGTCGTTGGTCGTTCGTCCTTGGTCGGCTGGCTGCTCACCGCCAGGTCGGGCCGGTTGTCGCGCACGAACTGGATCACGCTCGCCAGCGTCGGGTAGTCGCGCAGCTTCAGGTCGTCCTTGCGCGGGATCTGGAAGGTCTCGCGCACCGCCGCGAAGGTCTCGGCCTGCTTGACCGTGTCGACGCCCAGGTCGGCCTCCAGGTCCAGGTCCAGGTCGAGCATCTCGGTCGGGTAGCCGGTCTTCTCGGCCACGATTGCCAGCACCTTCTCGGCCACCACGTCCGCAGTCGGCAGTCCGCGGTCGGCAGTCACCGGCGCCGCCTCGGCGGCAGGCGCTGGCTGCTGGCTGCTGGCTGCTGGCTGCTGGCTGCTGGCTGCTGGCTGGCTGCTCACCGCCAGGTCGGGCCGATTGTCGCGCACGAACTGGATCACGCTCGCCAGCGTCGGGTAGTCGCGCAGCTTCATGTTCTCGATCCGCGGGATCTGGAAGGTCTCGCGCACCGCCGCGAAGGTCTCGGCCTGCTTGACTGTGTCGACGCCCAGGTCGGCCTCCAGGTCCAGGTCCAGGTCGAGCATCTCGGTCGGGTAGCCGGTCTTCTCGGCTACGATCGCCAGCACCTTCTCGGCCACGACATCGGACGAAGGACCAAGGACCAAGGACGAAGGTGCTACCTCAACCGGGGCGGTTTCGACTTTCGTCGTTGGTCGTTCGTCCTTGGTCGGCTGGCTACTGACGGCTGCCGGCTGGCTGCTCACCGCCAGGTCGGGCCGGTTGTCGCGCACGAACTGGATCACGCTCGCCAGCGTCGGGTAGTCGCGCAGCTTCATGTTCTCGATCCGCGGGATCTGGAAGGTCTCGCGCACCGCCGCGAAAGTCTCGGCCTGCTTGACCGTGTCGACGCCCAGGTCGGCCTCCAGGTCCAGGTCCAGGTCGAGCATGTCCTGCGGGTAGCCGGTCTTCTCGGCCACGATTGCCAGGACCTTCTCGGCCACCACGTCGGACGAAGGACCAAGGACCAAGGACGAAGGTGCTACTCCAACCGGGGTGGTTTCGACTTTCGTCGTTGGTCGTTCGTCCTTGGTCGGCTGGCTGCTCACCGCCAGGTCGGGCCGGTAGGTGTAGACGAACCCGACCACGCTGCCGAGCGTTGGGAAGTCGCGCAGCTTCATGTTCTCGATCCGCGGGATCTGGAAGGTCTCGCGCACCGCCGCGAAGGTCTCGGCCTGCTTGACCGTGTCGATGCCCAGGTCGGCCTCCAGGTCCAAGTCCAGGTCGAGCATATCGCGCGGGTAGCCGGTCTTCTCGGCCACGATCGCCAGCACCGCCGCGGTCACCTGATCCTCCGCCTTGGCGGGTGCGGCCGGCGCGGGCGCCGGCGCGGGGGCCACCACCACCGCCACCGGCTGTGGTGCCGGCGCGGGGATGACCTCGACCTGCGGCGGGCGGCCGTTGGTCGGCGCGACGGGTGCGGGCGCGGGCGGCGCGACGGGCGCCTGGTAGCCGTTCGTCTTCACGACCACGGGCTCAGGCGCGGGCCGCTCGTCCCTCGCGGGAGCCTTGGCTTCGTCCGGCGCCGGCATAGCCATTGGCGCGGGCCGCAGGCCACTGGTCGTCACGCCGTCGCCGGGGGCGTAGGCGCGCACGACCGGGCCGGTGCCGTTCTCCCAGCTGCTCGCCACGGGCCGGCGCGTCGGGGCGCCGGTGGCCTTGATCCGCAGCACCCGCTTGACCACCTCGGTCTCGGCGCGGTCGTAGCCGCTGACGTCGTCCAGCCAGCGATCGTAGCGCGGCTGGCTGTCGACGCGGTCGAGCGAGCCGGGGATGCGGCGGGTCAGCGTCAGCGCGATCTGCGAGCCGAAGCCGGCCGCCAGGTGGAGGGCGTACTGCACCGGGTAGCGCCCGCCGCGGCTGAGCGTCAGCGGGCCAAGCTCGGGGTCGACCTCCTTGAAGTTCGGCACCGGCGGCACGATCCCGTGCTCCAGGATCTTCAGCGCGATCACATCCTCGACGCCGACGCCCATCGGATGACCGGTGAAGCCCTTGGTGTTGGCCATCACGATCTCGCTGGCGGCCGGGCCGAAAGTGTGGCGCAGCGCCGTCACCTCGGCCGAGGCGCTGCCGCCGCGCGCGGGCGTGTAGGTCTCGTGCGAGACGAACACCGTCTGCGGGGCGATCGCCCGCCGGTCGATGCCGAAGCGTCGCTCGGCCGTGCCGACCAGCCGGTCCATCACCTGCGCGATATGGTCGACGTCCAGGCGCGTGCCGTGGTAGGCGCTGTTGCCGGTCTCGCTGCTGAGCAGCTCGACCACGCCGCGCATGCCGCGCTCGCGCACCACGTCCTCGCTCTCGACCACCAGGGCGCAGGCGCCCATGCCCATGATCATCCCGTGGCGGCGCCGGTCGAACGGCAGCGCGGCCTGATCGACGCGGTCGTCGGTCGCGGCGGCGCCGGTGGCCAGGAAGCCCGCGCCGATCCACTCCAGCAGGTGGTCGCCCGTGACGTCGTCGGCGGCGACCACCAGGACGCGCCGGCAGCGGCCGGACCTGATCCAGTCCTCGGCGAGCGCGATCGCCTGGGTGGTGCTGGCGCAGGCGGCGTTGACCTGGGTGTTCGGGCCGCGCGCGCCGATGTACTCGGCGAACTGGCTGTGGCCCATCGCCAGGATGCGGAACAGGAAGCGCCGGTCGAACTCGTAGGGCTGGCGCTCCAGCTCCTCGCGCAGCGCGCCGATCCGCCGGGCCAGCTCGCGCAGCGTGTCGGGGTCCTGGCTGTAGCGGCGCAGGTCCTCCAGCTCGGCCAGCTGGGCGTGGCGGTTCTCCCAGGTGTAGTAGCGGTTGAACTCGTCGGCCAGCCGGTCGTAGCCGGGGAACGCGCTGCCGAAGATAATGCCGGTCTCGTCGCGCAGCGCCTCGGGCAGCATCCAGCGCTCGGGCAGGAACGTGCCCTTGGTGGTCTTCTTGTAGGTCTGCACCAGCGGGATGCCGGCCTCGCGCAGCGCGTCCAGCCCGGCGGCGATCGCCAGCTGGGTGGTGACGTCGAGCGCCTCGACCAGCTTCTCGGGCACGCCGTACTCGCCGGCGATGTCGAACGAGCCAGGCCGCGCGGCCAGCTTGAGCACCTCGTCGGGGTTGGCGATCGTCTCGAAGTGGCCGCTGCCGTCCTCGCCCTTGACCAGCCGGGTCACGCGCTTGGCGAGCATGAGGTTGCGGAAGCGCTCGGGGATGAGGTCGATGAACTGCTCGCCGCGCAGGATGCGCATGGCGTTGTCGGGGTCCATCACCGGCTTCTCGGCGCCCGGCAGCCCGAGCCCGGTGCCGCTGATCACCACCGAGCCGAGCGGGACCGCGTTGCGGTCGAACGCCGAGCGCTGAGCGCCCGACGCCGAGCTGCTCGTGCCCTGCCCATTCCCGGCGATCTGCTGGAGCGCCTGCGCGAGCAGCGCGCCCAGCGCATCGACCGGCTGATTCTTACCGTTACCGCTTGTCATAGATGCTTCCTCTGCCCGCGGGAGCGGAGCGGGCTGTGGAACCGCGCGTGAGACGGCGGCTGCCTGAACATGCATGGCTGCTGGCTGCACGTCGGTCGTCCGCCGTTCATCGCTCATCGTTCTACGTTCATCGTTCAACCCGTAGCCGGCGGCGTACAGGCCGCACAGCACGTGGTTGAAGCTGGCCAGCTCGCCGGTCTTCGGGTGGTTGGAGAACAGCGAGACCACGTCGGCCTTGCTGCCCAGCACGTCGTCGACGAAGCCCTTGAGCGCCTTCTTCGGCCCGACCTCGACAAACGTGCGCACGCCGTTGGCGTAGAGCGTCTCAAGGCCCTTGACCCACTGCACCGGCGAGGCGATCTGCAGCTCAAGGATGTCCTTGATCGGCTCGACCTCAGTCGGGTACAGCTCGCCGGTCACGTTCGCGACCAGCGGCAGCCGCGGCGGGGTGATATGCAGCCGGTTGAGCACCTGGCGCAGCGGCGCGCTGGCCGGCGCGACGATCTTGGTGTGGAAGGCGTGGCTGACGGGGATGCGCTGGGCCTGGAAGCCCTTCTGGATGAAGACCGCGATGGCTTGCTCCACCGCCTTGCTCGCGCCGCCGATCACCGCCTGGTTGTAGCTGTTGATGTTGGCGGCCACCACGTAGCCGTCGATCTCCTTCAGCGTCTGCTGGACCACGTCGAGCGGGGCCATCACCGCGGCCATCCAGCCGTTGTCGCCCATGCTGACCTTGGTCATCTCGGCGCCGCGGGCGGCCGCGGCCTCGAGCGCGTCGGCGAACGGCATGATCCCGGCGGCGGTCAGCGCGGCATACTCGCCGAGCGAGTGGCCCATCACCAGATCAGGCCCGAAGCCGTAATCGCCCAGCAGCTTGGCGAGCGCCGCGTCGAGCGTCAGCATCGCCGGCTGGGTGATCGCCGTCTGCATCAGATTCTTCTCGGCCAGCTTGACCGCGTCGGGGTCGCTGGCGTCGACGAAGATGTAGCTGGTCAGCGAGCGGCCGAGGATCGGCGTCATCACCCGGTCGGCCTCGGCGAACACCATCGCGACCGTGGGCGAGACCTTGGCGAGCTCGCGGCCCATGTTGACGAACTGGCTGCCCTGGCCGGGGAACAGGAATGCGACTTTGCCCGGCTTGGGGCCGCTGCCGCGGAAGATGCCCTGCGGCTGCAGCGCCTTCCAGGCCTGCGGGTTATCGAAGCCGGCCGCCTTGCGGGCCTTGACGATCTTCTCCAGCAGCTCGTCGTGCGTGCCGAAGTCGATCACCAGCCGCTCCTTCGCGCGCAGCTCGGCCTGGTCGGGCGGGACGATCGGCGGGGTCCAGCCGCCCTCGACCTTGCGGAACATCTCGTCGAGCTTATCCTTGAGCGCGACCGGCGTCTCGGCGCCCAGCGCCAGAATGCCGCGGATGGGTTTCGGAGCCGGAGACGAAGGACCAAGGACCAAAGACGAAGGGGCGCTGCTGCTCGCAGCACTTTGGTCGTTGGTCGTTCGTCCTTGGTCAAGCGAAGCGCCGGTAAACTGCTGCTTGTCGCCGGCCTTCAGCATCCCCGGCACGTACTCCTCGAGCACGACGTGGAAGTTGGTGCCGCCGAAGCCGTAGGCGCTGACACCGGCGCGTCGCGGGACGCCGGCTGGCTGCTCCCAGGGGCGCGTGTCGTGGTTCAGGTAGAACGGCGTGGCGTCGAAGTTGATGTTCGGGTTGGGCTTCTCGGAGTTGAGCGTCGGCGGCAGGATCTTCTCGTGCAGCGCCATGACCGTCTTGAGCATGCCGGCCGCGCCGGCGCCGGCCTTGAGGTGGCCGATGTTGCTCTTGGCCGAGCCAATCGCGATCCGGCCGCGCTCGGCGCCGCCGAAGACCTTGGCCAGGCTCTCGACCTCGACCACATCGCCGACCTTGGTGCTGGTGCCGTGGGCCTCGACCAGCGTGGCGCTGGCCGGGTCGAGCCCGGCGTTCTTCCAGGCCCGCTGGATCGCCAGCACCTGGCCGACCGGGTTCGGCGCTGTGATGCCCTTGCCCTTGCCGTCGCTGGAGGCGCCCACGCCGCGGATCACCGCGTAGATCTTATCGCCGTCGCGCTCGGCGTCGGCCAGGCGCTTGAGCACGAAGACCCCCGAGCCCTCGCCCATCACGAAGCCGTCGGCGCCGTCGCCGAACGGGCGCGTGCCGGTCGCGCTCAGCGCGCCGATCTTGCAGAACTTGATGAAGGTGGAGGAGCCCATATTGCGGTCGACGCCGCCGGCGATCACCGCGTCGACGTGGCCCTCGTCGAGCATCTCGACCGCCGCGTCGATCGCGGCGAAGGTCGAGGCGCAGGCCGCGTCGGTGATGAAGCTCGGCCCGCGCAGGTTCAGCACATTGGCGACGCGCCCGGCGACGATGTTGGGCAGCTCGCCCGGCATCGAGTCCTCGGTGATCGGCGGGAAGCGCCGCTCGACCTGCTCGCGCATGCCGGCCACGATGGCGTCGCGCGCGGCGGCGGGCAGGCCCTGGAACGCGCCAACCGCCTCGAGCGCGCGGATGTACTCCGGGTAGGAGATCCGCAGGTGGGTCTGGTAGTGCAGCTCGCCGCCCATCGCCGTGCCGAGGATCACGCCAGTGTTCTCGGTGTTCAGCGGCCGGTCGGGGTAGCCGTAGTCGGCCAGCGCCTCGGCGGCGATCGTCACGGCCCACTGCTGGCCCTCGTCCATCGCCGCGGCGACCTTCGGCGGGATGCGGAAGCGCTGCCAGTCGAACACAAAGCCGCGCACCCAGCCGCCGATCTTGCTGTAGGTCTTGTCCGGCACGGATGGGTCGGGGTTATAGTAGTTTGCGGGGCTCCAGCGCTCGGAAGGGACGTCGCTGATGCTGTAGCGTTTGTCTTTGATATTCTTCCAGAAGGCCGGGGCGTTCGGTGCGTCCGGCAGGATCGCGCCCAGGCCAACGATCGCGATTGCGCGATCTGCAGTTGAGTCCATAACCGTAACTCCTCGTGAGCTATGAGTTATGAGTTATGAATTTTGAGTTGAAGGCTCAAAACTCATAACTCATAACTTAGAACTCATAACTCATCACTGGGCCGGGAACGCCTCGATCAGCTTGCCGGCGACAAAGTTCATATCCTCGATAAGGCCAGCCTGGGCCTGGTAGATCGCCGGGAGGTTGAGCGAGCCGGCCAGGTTCGGGTCGGTCTGCCCGGCCCCAATGGCCCAGTGCAGCCCGTCGCTGGCGACCTTGAGCGCGGCGTCGCGGGCGTGGATGCGGGCCATCGCGCGCAGCGTCTCGGGCGCGAACGGCAGAACCGACGAGGGCTTGAGTGCGGCGCGCTCGGCGAAGATCGCGGCTGTCTCGGTGTAGGAGATCAGCTCGCCCAGCCGGAACAGGATGTGCTGGTTGCGGGTCAGGCGGTCGATCCGGCAGCGCTCCAGCAGCACGCCGAGCGCGCGCATCGCCAGCGCGGCGGCGGCGGCGCCGCTGTTCGACTCCTGCGCCTGCAGCTGGTCGAGCTTGGCGGCCCACTCGCGGTAGTAGGCGCCCTGGGTCTTGAGGTGGAACTGCCAGCGGTCGCGGGCGATCGTCCACTCCAGGATCTCCGAGGTGCCCTCATAGATGCAGGTGATCCGCACGTCGCGCTTGATCTTCTCGACCATGTACTCCTTGGTGTAGCCGTAGCCGCCGTGGGCCTGGATGGCGTCCTCAGCGGCCTTGTTGCCAGCCTCGGTGGCCATATACTTCGCCACGGCGCCCTCGGTCGCCTGGTCGGGCGCGCCGCTGTCGATCCGCTCCGCGACCCACTCGATGTAGGCGCGCGCGGCCTCGAGCCGCACCGCGTTCGGCACGAGCAGCTTGTGGGTGTAGGCCTGCTTGGTGCTCAGCAGCCCGCCGCCCTGGACGCGCGTCTGGCTGTAGCGGATGGCGCGCTCGAGCGCGGCCCAGCCGCCGCCCAGGCCAAACGAGCCGACCATCAGGCGCGTGTAGCCGAAGACCGCCTGCGCCTGCGCCAGGCCCTTGCCCTCCTCAAGGCCGACCACGCTCTCGGCCGGGAAGTAGACGTCGTCGAGGAACAGCGCGGCGGTATTGCTGGCGCGGATGCCGTGCTTGTCTTCCGGCTTGCCGTAGCTGAAGCCGGGCGCGCCGGCCTCCATCACGAACCAGGTCGGGCCGCCGGGCGCGTTCGCCAGGATGGTGTAGAGCTTGGCCACGCCGCCGTTGCTGATCCACTGCTTGCGGCCGTTGATCTTGTAGCCGACAACCTTGCCGTCTTTCTCAACCGGGACGGCCTTGGTGGTCAGCGAGCCGAGGTCGCTGCCGGCCTGCGGCTCGGTCGCGCCGTAGGCGACCAGCAGGCCCTCGTCGGCGATTCGGCCCATCCAGAGCTTCTTCTGCTCGGGCGTGGCGCCGACCACGATCGGGTCGGTGCCGAGGAAAGTCGCCAGCACGCCAGTGGCGATACCCAGATCGATCCGCGCCATGGCTTCGGAGACGCGGTAGACATCGTAGGCTCCGCCGCCGAGACCGCCGTACTCTTCCGGGATAAAGATCAGGTGCAATCCGAACTGGTTCGAATCGTACAGGTCCTTGAGCACCTGCGTGGGAAACTCATCTTTCTCGTCCAGCTCGCGCAGATACTCGGGCTTGAGCTTTCGCTCGGCGTACTCGTTCAGTGTCGAGAGCACCATGTCGAGTGTCTCGGTGTCTAGACCTATCATGGGCGTGCCTCCAGCAGCGATTGAGTTTGGTCGTTATACAACACGTGCATCATAGACCGGCGGTGTAGGGCGTTCAGAAAAGGAATCAACA
Source organism: Candidatus Ribeiella danica (assembly GCA_016717335.1). Taxonomy (GTDB): domain Bacteria; phylum Chloroflexota; class Chloroflexia; order Chloroflexales; family Roseiflexaceae; genus Ribeiella; species Ribeiella danica. Next base: position 256,387 of record JADKFS010000011.1, on the reverse strand, counting down.
TCGTTAGTGAAGAATCCTTCACTTCGCACGAATGCAGGCGGTTGGTTCCTGATTGAGATGCGCTCGATCGCGTCATTTTTCCTGCCCCCGCCACTCACTGGGGTCGGTATCCCCCTGCCCCCTTTCGAGGGTAGGTTTTCTTGTTCATGGCGTCGGACTGCGCTGGATCACCCCTCTCCCTGCCCCCGCCCCTGCCAGGGGCGGGGGTCAAACAGGTCGGCAGCGCGGGTGCGGTGCAGCCGCACCCGCGCTGCCGACCATGATTCCCCCTCTCCCGGCGGGAGAGGGGGCCGAGGGGTGAGGGCCTGCGCCGCAGCAGGATGTGCTGGAGGAAAAACCCACCCTCAAAAGCCTCTGCCCCGCTCCCTTGGGGGAGCGGGGGCCGGGGGTGAGGGGGAGCGCCTTGAGAGGGGCCGCGCGGCGCTTCGCCGCGCTCGTCAGTCCTCGAAGATCGACCCGGTCAGGTAGAGAATGCTGGTCCACAGGCCGCGGGCGTGGCGGTAGAACAGCAGCCCGAAGGCCACGGTCAGCGCCCCGACGATCAGGATGAGCAGCGCGGCCGGCAGGTCGGTGAGCACGCCCAGCAGCCCGCCGCCCACCAGCGCGATCGTCGAGGTCAGCGTCATGTTGATCGCCATGCCGCCGGTGACCTCGCCGGGGTCGCGCTCGAAGATCACGCCGCAGGTCGGGCAGCGCACGTTCATCGTGAACAGCGAGCGAAACATCCGGCCGCGCCGGCAGGCCGGGCAGGTCAGCAGCAGCCCGAGCGCCAGAATGTGCAGAGTGCGCAGCATAGATGCACCCGGTGATCGGTGGGCCCCAATCGGAGGATGGCGTAGTCTACTCATGGTATACGTCTCGAATTGGCGTGCTGGTTTTCTGGTGGCAGGGGCGTTAAACACCCCTGCTTTACAGTTGGAGAGGTTTGGAGGGGCCTCCGGCCCCTCCAAACCTCACTCCGAGCTATAAGGTTCGCCAGAACCAATCGGGTATGCGCGGCGCCCTGTATTCTACCATGCGCGACAGTAAAGGGATCTTCCCCACGAATAGGCGATTCTTATCACCGCGCGGCCGGCGGTTGGTGTATGCTGTCAGTGTCGCGGCTGATACGCTTCGCTGCCAAAGGCACGCCGGTCAGCCGGCCCTCTTCTGCCCTCTCCCGTCTTAGCGGAGGGGGAGCCTCGATCGCGTCGCACCGCTCCTTTGCGCCACCGCATCGGGGCCGATAGCTCCGCCCCCGGCTCGGGAGCGAGAGCAGGGAGGCGCGGCGGCACCACGGCATTCTGCGCGCCAGCCCAACATTCTACAGAGAAAGAAGGGCAACTATGGCCAAGCAGCCCCATGCACTGATCATCGGCGCGGGCTTCACCGGCTGCGCCACCGCGCACGACCTGGCGCTGCGCGGCTTCGACGTGACGGTGGTCGAGCGCGGCGATGTCGCCTCGGGTACCTCGGGCCGCACCCACGGGCTGCTGCACAGCGGCGGCCGCTACTGCGTCGGCGATCGCGAGTCGGCGGTCGAGTGCATCGAGGAGAACCGGATCTTGCGCCGGATCGCGGCGCAGTGTATCGAGCCGAACGGCGGCCTGTTCGTGGCCCTCGACGAGAGCGACCTGGCCTATGTCGCGCCGTTCCTCGACGGCGCTGCTGCCTGCGGCATCGCCACCCGCGCGCTCACCGCACAGCAGGCGCTGCGCCTCGAGCCGAACCTCAACCCTCGGCTGCAGGTCGCCTTCGAAGTGCCCGACGGCACGTTCGACCCGCTGCGGCTGGCGCTGGCGTTTGCGGCCACCGCCAAGGCCAACCGCGCGCGCTTCCTGACCTACACCGAGGTCGAGCGCCTGATCGTCGGCGACCACGGCAGCGTCGTCGGCGCGAAGCTGTGGGATCGCAGGACCGGCGCGCGCAGCACGCTCGCCGCCGATATCGTCGTCAACGCCGCCGGCCCGTGGGCCGGGCAGGTCGCCTCGATGGCTCGCGCCAGCGTCGCGATCAAGCCGACCCCCGGCATCATGGTCGCCTACGACCAGCGGCTGACCCAGCGGCCGATCAACCGGCTCAGCAAGCCGGGCGACGGCGACATCGTCCTGCCGCAGCGCCGCATGATGATCGTCGGCACCACGTCGTTCGACGTCGACGACCCCGACTACGTCCCGGTGTTCGAGCAGCAGATCGCGCTGATGCTCGAGCGCGGCGCCGAGCTGGTGCCCGCGCTGCGCCGGGCCCGCCAGCGCGCCGCCTACATGGCCACCCGGCCGCTGGTCGGCGGGGGCAGCGGCCGCAGCATGGCGCGCACGTTCAAGTGTTTCGACCACCAGGAGAGCGACGGGATCGGCGGCATGGTCACGATCACCGGCGGCAAGGCGACCACGCTGCGCGTGATGGCAGAGAAGGCCGCCGACATCGTCTGCGCGAAGCTCGGCGTCCGCGCGCCCTGCACGACGCGCGACACGCCGCTGCTGTCGTACCGCCGGTTCTACGCCAGCGCTTGAGCGTTGGCGCGCGGGCGCGTCGCGACGTTCGAACGCGCCCGCCTGCTGACGCGGGGGAGCAAACCGATGAGCGGGAATAACTGGACCGTCACATTCCAGATCTACCGGCAGAAGGGCGACCAGCCGCCGCACTTCGATCGGTTCACGATCGCGGCGAGCCCCGACGAGTACGTGCTCGACGGCGTCGAGCGGGTCTGGGCGTTTCACGATCGCTCGCTGACCTTCCGCCACGCCTGCCACCACTCGACCTGCGGCGCCTGCGGGATGCGCGTGAACGGCGTCGAGAAGCTCGCCTGCATCACGCGCATCCGCGACGTGGCGCGCGACGGCGGGACGATCAAGGTCGAGCCGCTGCGCAACTTCCCGGTCGTCAGCGATGTGGTCGTGGACATGAGCCGGCTCTACGCCGCGATGGAGCAGGCCAGCTTCTGCGAGGTCGGGCCGGCTGAGCCGGTGCAGGGCGCCGGGGCGGGCGACGGGGCGGCCCGCTACCGGCGGCTGGCCGACTGCATCGAGTGCGGGCTGTGCATGAGCGCCTGCCCGGTCGCCGGGACGGCCCCAAGTTACCTTGGGCCGGGCGTTCTGGCCGCGCTCCAGCAGGGTGGGCTCGACGACGACGGCGCGCGCGCGCTGTCCGACAGCCAGGATGGCATCTGGCGCTGCCACAGCGCCTTCGAGTGCGCGGCGGCCTGCCCGTCGCTGGTCGACCCGGCGACGCGGATCATGCAGGCGCGCCGGCAGCTGGTTGGCGCGAAGGTCAGGCGGCTGTTCCGGCCTGGAAAGGAGCCACGGCGATGAGCGGCAACGCGCGAGTGCAACAGCTCTTCCAGGCCGCCCGCTGGTTCGACCCGCGCTGGCGCGGCGTCGGAACCTGGGCGTTCATCCTCAACCGGCTCAGCGGTATCGGCCTGACGCTGTACCTGTTCCTGCACCTGATCGTTCTGGGGACGCTGGGGCGCGGGCCGGCGGCGTACGACCAGTTTATCGCACTGGCGCGGTCGCCGGTGCTTGTGGCCGGCGAGCTGCTGGTGGTGGTCGGCGGCCTGTACCACGGGCTGAATGGCCTGCGGGTGGCGCTCACCAGCTTCGGCATCGGCGTGGCGCGGCAGCGCACGCTGTTCTACGGGCTGCTGGCGCTGGTCGTGCTCGGCGGCCTGGCGTTTGCGCTGCGCATGTTCGCCTTGTGAGATAGGAGCAAAGCAATGAGCGCTGCCGCGATGCCCAGGCCGCAGGAGCACACCTGGCTCTGGCTGGCGAAAATCGGCACGGGAGTGCTGGTCTTCGCCGTGCTGGCTATCCACCTGCTGGTCAACCACCTGGCCGCGCAGGGCGGCCTGCTGACCTACGCCGACGTGCTGGCCTACTACGCCAACCCGATCATCCCGCTGATGGAGGGCCTGTTCCTGGTGTTTGTGGTGACGCACGCGCTGCTGGGGGTGCGCGGGATCATGCTCGACCTGAGCCCCTCGGCGCGCGCGGTGCGGCTGATGGACGGGCTGCTGGCCACGATCGGGCTGGCGGCGATCGCCTACGGGCTGTGGCTGCTGATCACGATCGCCGCGCGGGCGGGATGAGGGTGCTGCGCCTGTGCTCTGTTGGCCCTCACCCCCTACCCCCCTCTCCCGTCGCGACGGGAGAGGGGGCTGGATTGGCGGTGCAGAGCAAGCGCTTCGCGCTTGCTCTGCACCGCCAACTTATTTCCCCCTCCCCTGGCAGGGGAGGGGGCAGGGGCTGGGGTCGCAATGCCTCAACCTCAGGTTGGAAGTCTTCAGGCGCGCACCAGCAGGAGCGGGATCGTAGTCTCGTGGAGGACGCTGTCGGCCAGGCTGCCGGCCAGCCAGCGCCGCGCGCCGCCGTCTTGGGCGGCCATCACGATCAGGTCGACGCGGCGCCGCTCGGCCTCCTCGACGATCGCGTCGGCGCTGCGTCCGATCGTCACGGCAGGCGTGACGGGCGGCAGATCACCGCAGACCCGGCCCGCCCGCGCGGCGTACGCCTGGGCCACCTCCGCGCCCAGGGCGGCCCGCAGCCCGGCGAGCGCGCCGGCGCCGCCGATCAGCCCCTCGATCGACGGCGCGATCGGCCGCAGCACAATCAGCTCAGCCCGCGACCCGATCGCCAGGTCGATCGCGGGTCCGAGCGCCTGCCGGCCGCGCTCGGACCCGTCGAGCGGCGCCAGGATGCGCCTGAGCTGCTCGACCGGTGGGCGTGTGGCGCCGCGCACGAGCAGGACCGGCGCGCTGGTCGTGTGCGCGACCTGGTCGGCCACGCTGCCGAGCGCCCAGCGCAGCAGGCCGCTGTAGCCGTGCGTCGCCATCGCGATCATGACGGCGCGCCGGCTGCTGGCCGTCTCCACGATGACGTCGGCCGGCGCGCCGACCTGCACATCGATCGACACGTCGATCTTCGCGGCGCGCAGCTGCCTGGCGTGCGCCTCGAGGTAGGCGGCGACGTGCTGGCAGTGCTGATCCCAGACCAGCCGGCGCTCGCCGCGCAGCGCGATCTGCTCGACCGGCGCGTCCACGTCGTCGCCGGGGCGCGTGTAGGGGTACTCGCGCTCGGCCGCGGCGACGACCTGCAGCAGGAGCACATGCGACCGCAGCGCCTGCGCCAGCAGCCGGACATACGGCAGCACCTGCTCGGACAGCGCCGAGCCGTCGAGCGGAACAATGATCGTCTTCATAGGCGCCTCGCTTAGCCCGATCGTAGCAGAAGCCGGCGTGAGTGGCTGAATGGTTCGGCAACCCGAGGTTGCCGTCCGACTACTGCGTTCTTCCTGCCCCTTCGCTTGGCACGCTTCAGCGCTCCCGGCTGGGAGAGGGGGCAGGGGGCTTTCGGGGGTAGGTTATTGTTTTTGCGCATTGCACTGCTGCAGATGACCCCACCCCCTGCCCCTCCCCTGCAAGGGGAGGGGGTGTGTCCTGTGATGCTGCGGTGCGCTGCTCTGCAGCGCACCGCAGCATCACCACCCTACCCCCCTCTCCCAGCCGGGAGAGGGGGGTAGGGGGGTGAGGGTAATGGCGTCCAGATGCCATCTGGAGAAAACCTACCCCCAAAAGGGGGCAGGGGGGGTGAGGGCGACCCAAAAACCACCGCGCCAGCGGCAGCCTACAGGTCGAACACGACCTTGGTCGGATCACCGAGCGAGCGCTGGAAGCGGAAGCCCAGCTTCTGGAACACCCGCTGCATATCGCGGTTCTCGGGCAGCACGTCGGCGACGACGCGGTCGAGCCGCTCGTCGCGGCCGATCTCGATCAGCCGGCGCAGCATCTCGGTGCCGAGGCCCTGGCCCTGGCACCGATCGCTGACGACCGCCGCGAACTCGCCGTCGTTGTTCCCGTGCACCTTGATCAGGTTGCCCACCCCGATGATCTCGCGCCGGCCGGTCTCCGGGTCGCTGCGCTCGGCCACCAGCACCATCTCGCGGTCGTAGTCGATGAAGCAGATCCGCGTCACGCGCTCGTGCGCGATCCGCAGGTCGAGCGCCATTGGGTAGAAGTAGCGCAGGTACACGCTCTGCTCGGACAGCGTGCGGTGGAACTCGACCACCAGCGGCTCGTCCTCCGGCCGGATCGGCCGGATGAGCACCGGCGTGCCGTCCTTCATCGTCCACGGCTTGACGTACTGCCGTGGGTACGGGCGGACGGCCGGGCGCGGCAGGGTCGCCTCGGTGACCTCGGGGCCGTACCCGATCACGCGCGCATCGAGCGCGACGATCCGATCGTGCGAGACCAGCAGCGGGTTGATGTCGATCTCTTTGATCCAGCGCTGCTCGACCACCAGCTGGCTGAACAGCACCAGCAGCTGCTCCAGCGCGCCGATGTCGACCGGCGGCCGGCCATGCTGCCCCTTCAGCGCGGTGAAGATCCGGGTCTGCTCCATCATCCGCCGCGCCAGCGTGGTGGTCAGCGGCGGCAGGCCGAGCGCGTGGTCGCCGAACGCCTCCACCAGGCGCCCGCCCGCGCCGAACAGCAGCACCGGGCCAAACTGCGGGTCGATGCTGCTGCCGAAGATCAGCTCGATGCCGTCGTCCAGCACCATCGGCTGGACGGTGACGCCCAGGAAGTGCTCTTCGCCGATCTGGTTGCGCACCGCCGCCTTGATCTGGCGGTAGGCCCGGCGGACCGCGCTCGCGTCGTGCAGGTTGAGCCGCACGCCGCCAACATCGCTCTTGTGCGTGATCGTCTCGGACAGCAGCTTGACCACCACCGGGAAGCCGAACTCCCTGGCGATCTGCACGGCCTCGACCTCGCTGGTCGCCACGCGGGTCGGGACGGTCGGGATGCCGTAGGCCGAGAGCAGCTGCTTGGCCTCGACCTCGGTGCCGACGGTGCGGTCGGCCGCGCGCGCGGCCAGGATGACCTGCTCGATCCGGGCGCGCTGGGCCGAGCTGGAGTCGGACGCGTCGGGCAGGATCGGCGTCTCGTAGATGCCGCGCAGGTTGTAGCTGTAGCGCCACATGTAGTGGAACATCCGCGCGGCGGTGTCGGGGTAGGGGAAGGTCGGGATGTTCGCGCGGTTGAGGATCTCCTCGCCGGCGGCGACGCTGGCCCCGCCCATCCAGCTGGCCAGCAGCGGCTTGCCGCCCTTCTTCGCGAAGCCCTTGATCTGCTCGGCCGTGCCGGTCGGGTCGGTCACCGCCTGGGGCGACAGGATGACCAGCACCCCGTCGCTGTTCGGGTCGTTCATCGCGATCTCGACCGCCTTGGCGTAGCGGTCGGGGCTGGCGTTGCCGACGATATCGATCGGATTGTTGTGGCTCCAGTGGTAGGGCAGCAGCTTGTTGAGCCCGTCGAGCGACTCGGGCGCCAGCGGCGTCAGCTGGCCGCCGTTGGCGATCAGCTCGTCGGCCGCCAGCACGCCCGGGCCGCCGGCGTTGGTCACGATCGTCAGGCGCGGGCCGGCCGGGCGCGGCTGCTTGCCCAGCACCTCGGCCATGTTGAACAGGTCGGCGATCGAGTTGACGCGCAGTACGCCGCAGCGCCGGAAGGCCGCGTGCAGCACCTCGTCGCGGCCGGTGAGCGAGCCGGTGTGCGAGGCCGCCGCCTGGGCGGCCGCCTCGGTGCGGCCGCCCTTCAGCACGATGATCGGCTTGGTCAGCGTGACCTCGCGCGCCGCCGAGATGAACGCGCGCGCGTTGCCGATCGACTCCATGTAGATCAGAATGCTCTTGGTCTGCGGGTCGTTGCCGAGGTAGTCGATCAGGTCGCCCCAGCCGACATCGATCATCGAGCCGACCGAGATAAAGGCGCTGAAGCCGACATGCTCGCGCAGGCTCCAGTCGAGGATGGCGGTGCCGAGCGCGCCGCTCTGGCTAATGAACGCGACGTTGCCCGGGCGCGCGATCCCGCTCGACAGCGAGGCGTTGAGCCCGCTGGTCGGGCGCATGACCCCGAGGCAGTTCGGGCCGATCAGGCGGATGTTGCCGCGGCGGGCCTGCTCCAGCAGCCGCCGCTCGATCTCGGCGCCCTCCGCGCCGGTCTCGCGGAAGCCGGCCGAGATGATCACCGCCCCGCTCACGCCGGCCTCGACGCACTCGGCGATCACGTCCGGCACCGTCGGCGCTGGCGTGATGATCACCGCCAGGTCGACCTTATCGGGCACGGCGGCCATGCTCGGGTAGGCTTTGATCCCCAGCACGCTCGAGCGCTTCGGGTTGACCGGGTAGATCGTTCCGCCAAAGGGGCTGCCGACGAGGTTCCACAGCACGGTGCGCCCCACGCTTCCGGCATCCTCGGAAGCGCCAATCACCGCGATCGATTTTGGGCTGAAGAAGACATTGACGGGCCGCTGCCGCCGTCTGGTCCCGTCAGGGTTCATGTCCGAGGTTAGCTTGGCAAGGGGGTTCACTACACGCTCCTGGTCATAGTCCTCAAGACCGGTCAGGCGTGGGCGGCCCTGCCCTGATGCCGGCTGCTCTTTGCCAGAGCCCCCGCCGCTCAGGAAGGGAGGCGGCTCTATATCAAATATCATTCCCACTATCATACCTCAATAAAGCAAATCGCAACATGAACGATGATCACATGGTATGGATGCGGGTTACTAGCGAGTTCAGGTCTGTGGTTGGGTAGGCCACGCGGGGTGTGGGAAGATCGCGACGGTCAATCGTAGGGGTGCGCGATGATCCGCCGGATCTTGCGCAGCGCCTCGTCGACGCCGCGCGCTGCCGCGGCCGACAAGTTCGCGCCGAGCGCGAACGAGGCCGCGGGCACTGTGATCAGCCAGGCCGGTGGGCGGGCGCCATACAGCGCAGCGGCGAGCGCCAGCAGCGCCGCCGGGTCGCCGGTGTGCCCCAGCGCGGCCAGTGGCCCGCCTGGCGCGACCGGGCGTATCCGCGCGCGCCCCGCCTGGCCGGCCGCACAGGCGTCGACGAACACGACGCGCCGGGCGCGCGCGATCGTCTCGGCCAGCTCGGGCACCAGCTGGTGCAGCACGATCGCCGTCACGCCCGGCAGATCCCACGCGGCCACCGCCTCGGCCACCAGCGGGCCGGCCGCGTCGTCGCCGCGCAGCTCGTTGCCGTAGCCGATCACGATGACCGAGTGACCGCGTGACCGCGTGACCGGGTGACCGGGAGCGCGCCTGGTTGTCATGTTGTCGCCTTGTCACTTTTTCTTGAAGACCAAGGACCAAGGAAGGACCAAGGACAGGTACGGCATTCTCCATGGTCCACCGCTCCCAAGCCCCAAGCCCCAAGCCCCAAGCCCAAGCCCCAGAGTCACGTTGTCACCTTGTCACCTTGTCGCCGTGTCGAGCACCTCGCCGCCCGGCGCGATCAGTGTCACCACGAGCGGCATCGCGCCGGCGGCGTGGGTCGAGCAGCTGAGGCACGGGTCGAACGCGCGCAGGCCGGCCTCGACGCGGTTCAGCATGCCCTCCTGGATCTTCGGGCCGCGGATGTAGTGCCGCGCGATCTGCGCGACGGCCCGGTTCATCGCCAGGTTGTTCTGGCCGGTGGCGATCAGCAGGTTGACGTGCCGCACCAGCCCCTCCTGGTCGACTTGGTAGTGGTGGAACAGCGTGCCGCGCGGCGCCTCGCTGACGCCGACGCCCTCGAGCTGGTTGATGCCCGCGTCAGCGCGCAGCCGGGTCGAGAAGATCTCCGGGTCGTCCAGCAGCTGATCGAGCAGCTCGACCGCCGCCAGAATCTCGATCAGCCGCGCGTAGTGGTAGAAGAACGACGAGGTGACCGTGCCGTGGCCGTGGTCGCGGAACTCGCGCAGCTCGGCATCGGCCAGCGGCGTGCCGATCCGCGAGCAGATGTTCAGCCGCGCCAGCGGCCCGACCCGATAGCCGCCGTCGGGGTAGCCCATCGGCCGGTAGAACGGGAACTTCAGGTACGACCAGGGCTCGACCGCCTCGCCGATGTACTCGGCGTAGCGGGCCGGGTCGAGCCGGTCGTCGATCACATTCCCGGCGCTGTCCATGAAGCGGATGTTCCCGCCGTAGTGCTCCCAGGCGCCGTCGGGCGCGACCAGGCCCATAAACATGGTCGGGAAGTTGCCGAAGATATGCGCCTCTTCCTTGAAGCGCTCCAGCAGGCCCTTGAAGCGATCCAGCGCCGCGATCGCCGTCGCGCGGGCCTCGGGCAGGCGCTCGCGGATGCGCGCGTGGCCCGCCTGCGAGAGCGGCGAGCGCACCCCGCCGGGCACGGCCCAGGCCGGGTGGATCTTCTGGCCGCCGAGCGCCTCAATGATCTCCTGGCCGAACTGGCGCAGCCGGATGCCCGCGCGGGCCAGCTCCGGCTCGGCCGCGATCAGCCCGAACACATTGCGCGCGGCCGGGTCGCTGTCCATCCCCAGCAGCAGGTCGGGCGCGCTAAGGTGGAAGAAGCTGAGCGCGTGCGACTGGACGAACTGGCCCAGGTTCATCATGCGCCGCAGCTTCTCGGCGGCCGGCGGGATCGTCACGGCCAGGATGCGGTCGCAGGCCTTGGCCGAGGCCAGCAGGTGGCTGACCGGGCAGATCCCGCAGATCCGCGAGGTGATGCCGGCCATCTCCCACAGCGGGCGCCCCACGCAGAACTGCTCGAACCCGCGGAACTCGGTCACGTGGAAGCGCGCCTCGCTCACCTGCCCCGAATCGTCGAGGTAGATGCTGATCTTGGCGTGACCCTCGATCCGCGAGACCGGGTCTATTATGATTCGTTGATTCATATCGCAACCCTTCAGTCGGCAGTCGGCAGTCGGCAGTCGGCAGTCGGCAGTCGGCAGTCGGCAGTCGGCAGTCGGCAGTCGGCAGTTGGCTTTCTGACTACTGACTACTGACTACTGACTACTACCCAAACTTAATCATCTCGCGCCCCTCCAGCCGCAGCGGCGCGCCGGCGAGCACCTGCTCGATCGCGGCGCGGATGCGGGCGGCGGGCGGCGGGCAGCCGGGCAGGTAGATATCCACCGGCACCACCGCGTGCACCGGAAGCACCTGGTCGAGCAGCGCCGGCACGATGCCAGGCTCGCGCGGGATCTGGCCGCGCGCATCCGCGCTGTCGACGTAGACCCGCTGGAGGATCGGCTCGACCGGACCGAGCGGGTTGCGCAGCGCCGTCACGTTTCCGGTCACCGCGCAGTCGCCAAAACAGATCAGCAGCCGGCTGCGCTGCCGCACCAGCCGGATGGTGTGCAGGTGATCCTCGTTCGCCACCGCGCCCTCGACCAGCGCGACGTCGACCTGCTCGGGGTAGACCTTGACGTCGGCGAGCGGGCTGTAGACCACCTCGACCATGCCGGCCAGGTCGATCAGCCACTCGTCCAGGTCGAGGAACGACATGTGGCAGCCCGAGCAGCCGCCCAGCCAGACAGTTGCGAGTCGGATCTTGTTCATCGCATCGCTCCAGATTGCAGAGTGCGGCTTGGAGGCGCATCCCCACAGCGAATAACAGCTGTAGTACCAATCTACAATCTGCAATTACCAGCGCTCGTCGCGCGCGCTCACGATATAGGCGATCCGCGAGGAGTCGCGCTCCATCTCGGCCACAGTCGAGCCGCGCCGGAAGATCGCGCCGGTCGGGCAGGCCAGCGCGCACTTGCCGCAGGCGGTGCAGCTCCCCGCCGCGCCCCACGGCTGGTTCAGGTCGGTGATCACGCGCGAGTTCGCCCCGCGCCCCGCGATATCCCAGGTGTGCACGCCCTCGACCTCGTCGCAGACGCGCACGCAGCGCGTGCACAGCACGCAGCGGTTCTGGTCGATCCCGAAGCGCGGGTGCGTGATGTCCACCGCGCAGGATGGGAATACGTACTCGTAGCGCACGTGGTCCATCCCGACCGCCACGGCCAGGTCCTGCAGCTCGCAGTGGCCGTTGGCGACACAGACCGCGCAGACGTGGTTGCGCTCGGCGAACAGCAGCTCGACGATCATGCGCCGGTACGAGCGCAGCCGCTCGCTGTTCGTCTGCACCTCCATGCCCTCGGCCACCTGCGTGACGCAGGCCGGCTGCAGCTTCGGGCTGCCGGCGATCTCGACCAGGCAGAGCCGGCAGGCCCCGACCTCCGAGACGCCTTCGAGGTGGCACAGCGTCGGGATATCGATGCCGGCCTCGCGCGCGGCATCGAGCACGGTCTGGTCCTCGCGCGCGCTGATCAGCTTGCCGTCGATACTGAGTGTTTTGGCTGCCATATCTACCTCAGTAGTCAGTAGTCAGTAGTCGGTGGTCGGTGGTCGGCGGTCGAGGGGCAGGTCCAGCTCCTTCCACTGCCGCGCCCTGATCTGACATCTGACTACTGACATCTGATTTCTTCAGACGTCACCGGCCGGAGGTCAGGAGACCAGCACAGCGCCATCCGCTGCCATGACCTCATCTGGCATCTGACCACTGACATCTGCCTTCCTCTCGATCAGCGCCTCGTACTCCTCGGGGAAGTAGCGCAGCGTGCTCAGCACCGCGTTCGGCGCCGACTGCCCCAGGCCGCACAGGCTGGTCTCCTTGATCAGGCGGCACAGCTCGCGCAGCCGCTCCAGGTCCTCGGGCGCAGCCTCGCCGGCGCGGATCTTGGTGAGCATTCGGTACAGCTGGGCCGTGCCCACCCGGCACGGGATGCACTTGCCGCACGACTCGTCGCGGCAGAACTCGGTGAAGTAGTGCGCCATGTCGACCATGCTGGTGGACTGGTCCATCACGATCATGCCGCCCGAGCCCATGATCGAGCCGACCTGCGCGAGCGACTCGTAGTCGACCGGCGTGTCGAACAGCGCGGCGGGGATGCAGCCGCCCGATGGCCCGCCGGTCTGCACGGCCTTGATCGACCCGCCGTCGGGCGCGCCGCCGCCCAGCTCCTCGACGATCTCGTGCAGCGTGATGCCCATCGGCACCTCGATCAGCCCGGTGTTGCGGATCTTGCCCGCCAGCGCGAACACCTTGGTGCCCTTGCTCTTGGGCGTGCCGATCGCCGCGTACCAGGCCGGGCCGTTGCGAATGATCGGCGCGATGTTGGCGAAGGTCTCGACGTTGTTGATCAGCGTCGGGAAGCCCCACAGCCCGCTCTCGGCCGGGTAGGGCGGCCGCGGGCGCGGGGTGCCGCGCCGGCCCTCGATCGAGGCGATCAGCGCGGTCTCCTCGCCGCAGACGAACGCGCCCGCGCCGATGCGGATGTCCACCCGGAAGTCGAAGCCCGACTCGAAGATCTGGCTGCCGAGCAGGCCGTGCTTCTTCGCCTGCCGGATCGCGATCTCCAGCCGCCGGATCGCCAGCGGGTACTCGCCGCGCACGTAGGCGTAGCCCTGGGTGGCGCCGATCGCGTACGCCGCGATCGCCATGCCCTCCAGCACGCGGTGCGGGTCGCTCTCGAGCACGCTGCGGTCCATGAACGCGCCGGGGTCGCCCTCGTCGCCGTTGCAGACTACGAACTTGCGGTCGCCGCGCGACTTCGCGACCGTGGCCCACTTCAGGCCGGTCGGGTAGCCGGCGCCGCCGCGCCCGCGCAGCCCGCTGCGCATGACTGCGTCGATCACGTCGGCCGGCCGCATCTCGTGCAGCACGTCGTAGAGCGGCTGGTAGCCGCCGGCCGCGATGTAGGACTCGATCCGCTCGGGGTCGATCTTGCCGCTGTTCTCCAGCACGACCGGCGCCTGGCGCGTGAAGAACGGCAGCTGCGGGTCTCCGCGCACCAGCCCGTGCTCGGCCTCCGCGCCCTCTCCGCTGCCATTGAGCGTCGCCACGACCGCCGGGGCGCTCTCCGGCGTGACTTTCTCGTACAGCGCGCCGTCGGGGTCGACCTGGACCAGCGGCCCCTGGCTGCACAGGCGCAGGCAGCCGACCCCGCAGACCTCGACGCGGTCCTGCATGCCCGAATCCGCCACGGCCTCCTCGAGGCGCTGCTTGACGGTCTGCGCGTTGGCCGAAAGGCAGCCGGCCGCAATGCAGCAGCGGATGCGGATCGGCTTGCGCGATCGGCGCTCTTGCTCGGCGATCTCCTGTAGCTCGGCAAGATCCATAGGGTTGGCCTTTCAGTGCGCTGGAACGTTCCAACGTTCGAACGTTCCAACGTTCGAACGTTCTAGCGCTCCAGTGCGGCCCGCACGCGCGCGATCACCGTCTCGATCGTCTGGTGGCCGGCGACAGTGCCGTCGAACACAGTCGCGGGGGCGATGCCGCAGGCGCCCAGGCAGCGCGCGGTGATCAGCGAGAGCTTGTTGTCGGGTGTGGTGGCGCCGGATTTCACCCCGGCCTCCTGCTCCACCGCCGCGAGCAGCGCGGCGGCGCCTTTGACATAGCAGGCGGTGCCGAGGCAGACGACGCAGCTGTGCTCGCCCTGCGGCGCCAGCGAGAAGAAGTGGTAGAAGGTCGCCACGCCATAGACGCGGCTCGGCGGGAGCTTGAGGCTGTGGGCGATATACACCAGCAGATCGACGGAGAGGTAGCCAAACAGTTCCTGGGCTTTGTGAAGCACCTCGATCAGCGCGTCCGGCTGATACTGCAGGCGCTTCATCGTGGCCTCGAGCAGCTTGAAGCGATTGTCGCCGCTGGGGTGCGCGGCGCCGTTCGCCTGGGCTGCCCTTGCCCTTCTGTCGACATTGACAGTAGACATATTAGTACCCTCTCGTGGTTGCGCGTGGCGCATGAAGCAGATAGTGTCCGCGGGGCAGGTCGTGGAAACCACCCATCCCTGGCCTGTCTGATCGAGAAGATATGCCAACCGTAGTATAAAGTGTCCGAGGGGCGCGCGGCGGGAAGGTATTTCTATTGCGGGTTGCTGTTTCGCAATCCTGGGTGGGTGATCTTCCTAGCCGTAGGGTGCGGCTGCGGGGCAGCCGCACCCTACGGCTAAAAGAAGAATACCCCCCGCTCCCGTTCTGGGAGCGGGGGGCAGGGGGGTGAGGGCTACTTCCCAATCAGGCGGCCTGCGGCTCGGGCGCGGGCTGCTCGGCGCGCGTGGCCGGCCGTGGCCGGGCGAGCTCGTCGCGCGTCGGCACGTGGCTCATCGCGTACTCGGCCAGGGCCGTGATCGTCAGGCTCGGGTTGACGCCGGGGTTGGCCGGGACGATCGACCCGTCCACGACATACAGGCCGGGGTAGTTGTGGACCTGGCAGTCCAGGTCGATCACGCCCTCGCGCGCGTCGCGGCCGAACGGGCACCCGCCGAGGATGTGCGCCGTCATCGGGATGTTCAGCAGCGCCTCGTTGACCGTGCCCGACGGGATGCCGTTGGTCATATCGGCGAACCGCCGCGTCACCTCGTGCCCAATCTCGATCTTGGTCGGGATGCTGTGGTCGTCGTCAGGCTGCGAGACCAGCCCGCGCCGCCAGAGCGTCGCCAGGTGGCGGCCCAGCCGCACGCGGATGCGGTTATCCTCGGTCTGCATCACCAGCAGGATGGTCGTGCGCCGCGCCCAGCCGGGCAAGACGTGCGTGCGCATGAAGTCGACCGGGTGGCGGAACACGTCGACCACCGATCGCAGCAGCCGCGCCCACACACTGCCGGTGTCGAGCAGCGGCCCGGCCAGGAAGCGCATCAGGTCGGAGCCGTCGGGGTAGCGCACCGGCTCGATCGTCGTCACGGCGTCGGCGTTGAAGATCGACGTGATCGCGATGCCCTCGGAGTAGTTGGTCGTGAGGCCGCGGTTGACCACGCCGAGCAGCGCCTCGCTGTTCGTCCGGACGATGTCGCCCAGCCGGTGCGAGATCCGCGGCAGCGAGCGGGTGATCTCGCGGCAGCGGAACAGCAGCCGCAGCGTGCCGAGCGTCCCGGCCGAGACGACGACGTTGCGCGCGCGCACCCGGCGCAGCGGGCGGCGCCCCAGCATGGTCGAGCTGCGGTAGAGGATCTCGTAGCGCGCCCCGTCGGCCTGGCCGGGCGGCAGCGGCCGGATGTCGCGCACCTCGCTCTCGGCGCGCACCTGCGCGCCCCACTTCTCGGCCAGGTACAGGTAGTTCTTGACCATCGTGTTCTTGGCGTTGTGGTGGCAGCCGACCATACACCCGCCGCAGTGGATGCAGCCGCTGCGCGCCGGCCCCTCGCCGCCGAAGTACGGGTCGGGCACCTCGACGCCCGGCTCGCCGAAGAACGTCCCGACCGTCGTGGGCCGGAAGGTCGCGTCCTGGCCCAGCTCTCTGGAGATGCGCTTCAGCACGAAGTCGGCCGGCCACTGGCGCGGGTTGCTCGCCACACCGAGCATCCGCTTGGCCATGTCGTAGTGCGGCCGCAGGATGCTCTTCCAATCCGCCAGGTGATGCCAGGCCGGCGACTCGAACAGCTCGTCGGTCGGCTCCATCAGCACGTTGGCGTAGCCCAGGCTGCCGCCGCCCACGCCCGCGCCGTGCAGCACGATCACATCCTTGAACGGGCTGATCTGCAAGATGCCGAAGCAGCGCGCCGTCGGCATCCACAGGTACTTGCGGATATCCCAGGTGCTGCGCGCGAAGTCCTCGTCGCGGAAGCGCTTGCCGCGCTCGAGCACCAGCACGCGGTAGCCCTTCTCCGTCAGCCGCATGGCCGAGACACTGCCGCCGAAGCCAGAGCCGATCACAACGTGGTCGAAGATCTCGTGGGAAGAGGTCATAAAGCTCAGCCCATCCTTTCTACAGCGTAGGGAGGATCATGACGCCCGTCGAATAAATGCGACGGAAGGCTCTGGCGACGCATAGACGCGCTCCCGATGTCCGTTGCCTCAGGGGATCAGACGGCCGCGGTGGCGCCGCGTGACGCCGCGTGTTATTTTGTGACGCCGTGCGTCATTTAGTATAGCATATTTTCACAAGCGCGTGTGCGGGTATCCGATCCTAGCTGCTCCGGGGGGCTGCGCGCCCCCCGTGCCCCCGCGGGCACGGGTGGGCCGCCACCCCCGCCGCCCCCCGGCCGGGGCTTCGCCCCTGGACTCCAAAAAGAGCGCCGTCTCGTCTTCAGCGCTTGGCGCGCATGCCTGGCTGAATTCACGCACGGCGGGATGGAACTCGCGTCCAACAAAGGGTACTGGGCATCCACCACGCTGCTTGCATCTGGTTCGGGATTATTTGCCGGAGGGGGCCGGGGAACCGGCGTGGGTTCCCCGGCGGGGGCCGGGGCGCAGCGGCTCCGGAAATCGTAAGCGGCGGAGCGTCTTGAACCGGCGTGGGTTCCCCCGGGCGGGGGGCCGGGGGCGCAGCGCCCCGGAAGAGACCCACAGGATTGATCCTAGTTGGCCGCCAGCTCGCGCCCGATATAGAGCCCATAGTCCGGCGCGAGCCGCACGTACTCATCGCTCATCAGCGGCGACGCGATCATGAAGTCGGCCGTCGCGCGGTTGCAGGCGATTGGGATGTTCCACACCACCGCGATGCGCAGCAGGGCTTTGACATCGGGGTCGTGCGGCAGGTGCTCCAGCGGGTCCCAGAAGAAGATCAGCATGTCGATCGTGCCCTCGGCGATCAGCGCGCCGATCTGCTGGTCGCCGCCCAGCGGGCCACTCTGGAGCTTGTTGACAGGCACCCCAAGCTCGGCCTCGAGCAGCTTGCCGGTGGTGCCGGTCGCGTAGAGCTCGTGGTACGCGAGCGTGCCGCGGTTGTAGCGGGCCCACTCGGATAGGTCTTTCTTCTTGTTATCGTGCGCGACGAGCGCGATATGCTTCCGTCGCTCGATCACGCTGGTTTCGTTCGTTGTCATTAGTCTGGCCTCTCTGCGGCGATAGGCCGGGCGCCGGCCCGACTGCCCACGACACCACCTTCGACCACCGGGTCGTCGGGTAGGTGCGGGCCGCCAGGGCGGCGTTACCGGAGCGCGCGGCCCGTCCATCCGGCTCTATGACCCGGAGGCATGGGCTGCTCGCTGCCGCTGCTCGTCTATAGTTCACGTCTGTCTTCTTGCGAGCAGCTACGGCCAGATTGATTGCGTGTTCTCGCGCTGTGCGTGCCTCCTGTGGCGTGCGTCCGACCAAACACCTCGTAGCTGCCCGTCGTTCCGACAGGTGTATCAATGCTAACCGCTCACGCGGCGTTTGTCTATGGTAGTTTGTACAAAATTTCACGTAGATTCTATCACTTTTGAACAGGCCACGTTATGTATTGTTATGCGACCCTCGCCCCCTTCTCCTTCTCCTAATTATGGGAGTGTGGAATCTTTCTGGCGTCTGCGCGCGGCGCTGTGCGACCGCGCGCAGATGCCGTGAATCTGGCCCGCGCCCGCGCCTGGGGCGGGCGGTATTGTCAAACCTTTTCCGCTGGTGTTGGCACATGCCCGATCGCATCGCCGCGAGCGGCAGTATCATGAGGCCAGCCGGGGCAGTTTGGCGGGGCAACGCTCGCTTCAAGCCGCGCATGCCGGGCTGTTCGAACGACGCCGTTCACACCTTCAAGGAGGCGGGCTATGGCAGCAGACAAGTCCGAGGCCGAGATCGGGGGCAGGCCGCTGCACCCCGAGAGCCTCATGATGGGCTACGGATACAAGCCCGAGCTTTCGCAGGGCGCGATCAAGTGCCCGATCTTCCAGACCTCGACCTTCGTCTTCAACAGCGCCGAGGAGGGCAAGGCCTTCTTCGAGCTGGCCTACGGCCTGCGCAAGCAGGCGCCCCAGGAAGAGATCGGGCTGATCTACAGCCGGCTGAACAACCCCGACCTGGAGATCCTCGAAGACCGCCTGACGCTGTGGGACCAGGCCGCCGCCGCCGCGGTCTTCTCCAGCGGGATGGCTGCGATCAGCACCACTCTGCTGCAGTTTCTCAGCCCCGGCGACACGATCTTGCACAGCGAGCCGGTGTACGGCGGCACCGACTACCTGCTGAAGCACATCCTGCCGCGCTTCGGCATTCGCCCGATCGGCTTCAAGGCCGGCGCGAGCCGGGATGAGATTGAGCGCGCCCTGCGAGGCCGCGACGCCCCCGGGCGCCTCGGCATGATCTTCGTCGAGACGCCGGCCAACCCGACCAACGCGCTGGTCGACATCGCCGCGTGCGCCGAGATCGCCCGCCGCCACTCGACCGCCGATCGGCGCGTGCTGCTGGCGGTCGACAACACCTTCCTCGGGCCGCTCTGGCAGCACCCGCTCAAGCACGGCGCCGACCTGGTGCTCTACTCGGCCACCAAGTACATCGGCGGCCACAGCGACGTGCTGGCCGGCGTGTGCCTCGGCCCGGCCGATCTGATCGGGCAGCTCAAGATCATGCGCACGATCATGGGCACGATGGCCGGCGCGCACACCGGCTGGCTGCTGCTGCGCAGCCTGGAGACGCTCAAGCTGCGCATGACCAGCCAGATGAAGAACGCCGGCTATGTCGCCAACTTCCTGGCCGAGCACCCCAAGGTCGAGCGGATCTACTACCTGGGCCACCTGACCGAAAGCGACCCGCAGTTCGCGGTCTACCGCCGGCAGTGCCTGGCGCCCGGCTCGATGATCTCGTTCGACATCGCCGGCGGCGAGCCCCAGGCGTTTCGCTTTCTCAACGCCCTGAAGCTGATCAAGCTGGCGGTCAGCCTCGGCGGCACCGAGTCGCTGGCCGAGCACCCCGCCAGCATGACCCACTCCGACGTCGACCCCGAGGAGCGGATCGACCTGGGGATCACCAACCAGATGGTCCGCCTGTCGGTCGGCGTGGAGCACCCCGAGGATCTAATCGCCGACCTGGAGCAGGCGCTGGACGCCGTCTAGACGCTAGATAACCTTCCTATGCAACGTGAAGCGTGAAGCGTGAAGCCTGAAGCGAACTCGCCTTAGCTCACGTTTCGCCTCGCTTGGTCGCAACACCCTGCCAGGCCGTGGTACCATGCCAGCCGGTCGAAAAGCTTAAGTTCGAAAGGACGGCGTATGTCAACGAAGATGCACGCGGTGATGAAGGTTGAGAGCGCCCCAGGGCTGACATGGGGCGACGCCGAGGTTCCTATGATCGGCCCCGAGGACGTGCTGGTCAAGGTGCGCGCGGTCTCGATCTGCGGGACGGACCTGCACATCCGCCGCTGGGACACCTGGGCCAGCCACCGCGTCCATCCCCCGCTGATCGTCGGGCACGAGATGTGCGGCGAGGTCGTCGCGGTCGGCGAGCGGGTCACCACCGTCGAGCTCGGCGATTTTATCTCGGCCGAGAGCCATATTGTGTGCGGGGTATGCGACCAGTGCCGGGTCGGGCACGGCCATATCTGCGAGAACACCCGCATCCTGGGCGTCGACACCGACGGCGTCTTCGCCGAGTACGTGCGCATCCCGGCCACGAACGCCTGGCGCAACCCGCCGGATATGCCCTGGGAGATCGCGGCGCTGCAGGAGAACTTCGGCAACGCGGTGCACACCGCCCTATCGATCGACGCGCGCGGGAAGCATATCCTGGTGACCGGCTGCGGGCCGGTCGGCCTGATGGCGATCGCTGTGCTGCGGGCGGTCGGCGCGCGCACGATTATCGCTACCGACGTCAGCTCCTACCGGCTCGACCTGGCGCGCAAGATGGGCGCCGAGCTGGCGCTCAGCCCCGCGCAGGACGACGTGGCGGCGGCCGTGCACGATATCACGCAGGGGCGCGGCGCCGATGCGCTGCTCGAGTTCTCGGGCGCGGCCCCGGCGATCCGCCAGGGCTTCCAGCTGCTGCGCTACGGCGGCGAGGCGGCACTGCTGGGCATCCCCGACCGGCCGATCGAGCTGGACTGGGCCAACGACCTGGTGTTCCGCGGCGTGACGGTGCGCGGGATCGTCGGGCGCCGGCTGTGGGACACCTGGTATAGCATGCGCGGCCTGCTCCAGGGCGGCCTGGTCGACCTGGCCCCGGTCATCACGCATCGCTTCGCGCTGTCCGACTTCAGCCTGGCGATGGATACGATGCAGAGCGGCCAGAGCGGCAAGGTGGTGATGTTTCCACAGGGGGTGCCTGGTTAGGGGCTTGGGGCGCCGATCGAGATTGGATTTGAGGAGGCACTTCGATGAAGAAGTGGCTGCTGCGCATCGTTGGGGTGCTGGCGACCCTGCTCGTGCTCCTGGTCGCCGCGGTCTGGCTGGCGACCTTCCACCCGGCCGCGCTGCAGGACGAGCCGGTCGCCTGCGCCGGAGCGGCGCCGACGCTCGCGCGCGGGCAGACGATCAAGGTCATGACCTGGAACATTCAGTACATGGCCGGCAAGAACTACGTCTTCTTCTCGGATGTGCCGAGCGGCGACGCGCCCGACGAGCGCCCCTCGCGGGAGGATATCACTACGACGCTCGGCGAGGTCGCGCGGGTGATCCGCGACGAGCGCCCCGACCTGCTGCTGCTCCAGGAAGTCGACGACGGCGCGGCGCGCACCGACTACGAGGACCAGCTCGCGCGCCTGCTGCCGCTGCTGCCGCCCGAGTACGCCTGCCACACCACGGCGCTCTACTGGAAGGCCGCCTACGTGCCGCACCCGCGCATCCACGGCGCGGCCGGCATGAAGCTGGCGATCGTCTCGAAGTACCGGATCTCAGCCGCGCAGCGCCACCAGCTGCCGCTGGTGCCGCGCGACCCGCTGACCCAGCAGTTCAATATCAAGCGGGCCATGCTCGAGGCGCGCCTGCCGGTCGACGGGGCCGCCGACGTTGTGGCAATTGCAACGCACCTGGACGCCTTCGCCGAGGGGAGCGACATCATGGAGCGGCAGGTCGCCGCGCTGGGCGCGCTGCTCGACCGCCGCACGGCCGAGGGGCTGCCGTGGGTGGTTGGCGGCGACTTCAACCTGCTGCCCTCGGCCGATGCCTACCAGCGGCTGATCGGTGGACACCAGGTCTTCTACAACCCGCAGACCGAGATCGCGCCGCTCTACGCGCGCTACCAGGCCGCGCCGAGCTACGCCGAGACGACCGGCGCCGACGCGCCGCGCTGGTTCACCTACAACGCCAACGACCCGGCGATCAAGGCGCCCGACCGCACGCTCGACTACCTGTTCTTCGACAAGACTCTGCAGCTCGGCCGGCACTACGTCCGCCAGCAGGACACCCTGCGCATCTCCGACCACATGCCGCTGGTCGCCGAGATCAAGCTGCCCTAGCGGAACAGACCAACGACAAACGACCAACGACGAAGAGCTCCCAACACGATCTTCCTTCGTCCTTGGTCGTTCGTCGTTCGTCGCTCAGGCGGCGGCCAGCTCCTCGCGCGCCAGCTCGATCCCGCGGTGCAGCGCCTGCTTGTTCAAGTCGAGCAGGCCGCGGTGGTGCGCCGAGAGGTGGATCTCGAGGGCCCGCTCGACCGCCGGGATCGGCAGCACCTGCGTCAGCTGCAGCAGCGCGCCGAGCATGATCATGTTGATCAGCTTGGGGTTGCCCAGGTCGTTGGCCACCGTGCTCGCCGCGATCGGGATGGCGTGAATGTCGTGGCGCGCCACCACCGTGACCGCCAGCGAGGAGTTGTAGATCAGGTTGCCGCCGGAGGCCAGCAGCGGCACGTACTTCTCGACCGAAGGGTTGTTGAGCGCGACCACGTTGGTCGGGTGGCGCACCAGCGGCGAGCCGATCTCCTCGTCTGAGACAATCACGGTGCAGTGGGCCGTGCCGCCGCGCATCTCCGGCCCGTACGACGGGATCCAGGTCACGTAGCGGCCTTCGTCCATCGCCGCGTAGGCCAGCAGCTGGCCGGCGAACAGCGCGCCCTGGCCGCCGAAGCCGCTGAAGATGATGTCGTACTGCATAGCGATCCCCCGTTCTAACGTTGCAACGTTCTAACGTTCTAGCGTTCTAACGTTCTAACGTTCTTGAAGTCGCCCAGCGGGAACACCGGCACCATCTCGGTCTCGATCCAGCGCAGCGCCTCGGCCGGCGTAAGCTCCCAGTTGGTCGGGCAGCTCGACAGCAGCTCGACCAGCGAGAAGCCGACGCCGTTGATCTGGTTCTCGAATGCCTGCCGGATCGCCTTCTTGGCCTTGCGGATCTCCGCCGGGTTGTGCAGGCTGCGCCTGACCACGTAGGCTGCACCGTCGATCTGGGCGATCAGCTCGCAGATCTTGATCGGGTAGCCGGCTGTGCCCACATCGCGCCCCAGCGGCGACGAGGTGGTCTTCATCCCGAGCAGCGAGGTTGGCGCCATCTGGCCGCCGGTCATGCCGTAGACGGCGTTGTTGACGAAGATCACGCTGATGTTCTCGCCGCGCGCCGCCGCGTGGATGATCTCGGCGATGCCGATCGAGGCCAGGTCGCCGTCGCCCTGGTAGGTGAAGATCACCTTGTCCGGCTGCACGCGCTTCATGCCGGTCGCCATCGCCGGGGCGCGGCCGTGCGCCGCCACCGCGAAGTCGAGGTCGAAGTAGTTATAGGCGAACACCGCGCAGCCGACCGGCGCGATGCCAATCGTCCGCTCGCGGATGCCGAGCTCGTCGATCACCTCGGCCACCAGCCGGTGCGCGATCCCATGCGTGCAGCCGGGGCAGTAGTGCGTCGGCATCGGGCACAGCGCCTCGGGGCGCTCGTAGACGAGCTGCTCGGGAACTTGGGAGATCATCGTCAACCTCTCTCGCTTACCGCGGTATGCGCGGCTTGATCAGCATCTGATGGTTGAGCAGCCGCTCGAGCTGAATCGCCGAGCGCGGCCGCCTGGTCTCGCGGTCGAGCCGAACGATCGCATCGAGGATCTCGTCGGGCAGCGGCACCATGCCGCCGGTCCGGCCATAGAAGCGCACCGGCACGTGGCCGGCCACCGCCAGGCGCACATCGTCGATCATCTGGCCGGCGTTCATCTCGACCACCAGGAACGCGCGGGCGTGGCCCGCCAGCTGCGAGAGCCGCCAGTCGGGGAATGGGAACAGCGTCAGCGGCCGCAGCAGGCCGGCTTTGATCCCCTGCTGGCGCGCGGCCTTCACGGCGCTCTGCGCGATCCGCCCGGTCGAGCCGAACCCGACGACCACCAGCTCGGCGTCCTCGAGCAGGTACTCCTTCGCGCGCACCTCGCGCGCGCTGATTGTGGCGATCTTGTCCTGCAGGTGGCGGTTGGTCGCCTCGAGCGCCTCGGGCTGGAGCTGGATCGACGAGATCAGCCGCTTCGGCCGGCCCGCCGCGCCCGTGAGCGCCCACTCGGGCGCGTAGCGCTGCGGGGAGCGCATGGGAGGCAGCTCGGCCGGCTCCATCATCTGGCCGATGTTCCCGTCCAGCAGCACCGTCGCGATCGTGCGGTACTGCTCGGCCAGGTCGAACGCCATCACCGTCAGATCGATCGCCTCCTGCACGCTCGCCGGCGCCAGCACGATCGGCCGGAAGTCGCCGTGGCCGGCCGACCGGACCATCTGGAAGTAGTCGCCCTGGCTCGGCGCGAGGTTGCCCAGGCCGGGCCCGCCGCGCATTACGTCGACGATCACCACCGGCACCTCCGAGCCCGCGATGTAGCTCAGCCCTTCCTGCATCAGACTGATGCCAGGGCTGGACGACGACGTCATCACGCGCTTGCCGGCGCAGGCGGCGCCGTAGACCATGTTGATCGCCGCGACCTCGCTCTCGGCCTGCACGAAGGCGCGATCCAGCTCGGGCATGCGCCGGGCCATATACTCGAGCAGCTCGGTCTGGGGCGTGATCGGGTAGCCAAAGTAAGCCTCGACGCCCGCGCGGACCGCCGCCTCGGCAATTGCCTCGTTACCCTTGAGTAGTTGTCTCACGGCAGCCTCCTCTCCACAGCGGCAAGAGTCGCGCGCTGAGCGCCGACGACCACACCGGCCGGTTCTCGGTTCTTGGTTCTTGGTTCTTGCCTACGGAAGACCGTGATCGCCGTGTCTGGGCAGATGATCGCGCATACCGCGCAGCCGGTGCAGGCGCCGGTTGGGTCGGCCAGCTGAGCTGGCTGGTAGCCCTTCGAGTTGAAGACGCCGGACATGTGGATGACGTGTTGAGGGCAGACGGTGGTGCAGAGCTCGCACCCCTTGCAGCGCTCGGAGTCGATAACGATACGCCCTTGTATCATCTCAACCTCTCGCATGATTGTGCGTGCATCGCACGCATAAGAAGTGACTCTAGCATACCACCGGCCACCTGGCCGGAGCGAGAAAGCATGGCTACCCGGTGTAGCAGCTCGGCAACTATTGCACGAGCTATGAAACAATACACATCTGTCAGGTTAAGGGATCGCAACCAACGGTAGCTCGCCATTATCTCATGACAAGCGGTATCATGGTAATCTTATCCACAAGAAATGTTGCTGCGGGATGCTCAGCCCCCAGCACAGACGGCAGCACTGATGCTCGGCCGCCTGATCAAAGCACAATTTGGAGGAACTGCCATGAAGTCCACGCTCGTCACCAAGCAGGGTGAAGTCACCATCCCCGATCCGCCGTTGGCGCACATGTTGTTCAGCACGACCAAGCTCGCCTGGCTCTGGGCCATCATTCGCATCTACCTGGGCTACCAGTGGGTCAACGCCGGCTGGCACAAGATCAGCGGCGGCGGCTGGCTCGACGGCGGCGCAGCGCTCAAGGGGTTCTGGACCGGCGCAGTCGCGCTCCCCGACAAGGGCAAGCCACCGATCGCCTTCGACTGGTACCGCGGCTTCATCCAGTTCATGCTCGACCAGGGCTGGTACCAGTGGTTCGCGCCGCTGATTGCCATCGGCGAGACGATGGTCGGCATCGCCCTGATCGCCGGCGCCTTCGTCGGCATCGCCGCCTTCTTCGGTGCTTTCCTGAACTGGAACTTCATCATGGCCGGCGCGGCCAGCACCAACGGCCTGCTGTTCGCCATCGCGATCGCCCTGATCCTGGCCTGGAAGGTCGCCGGCTGGTACGGTGTGGATCGCTTCCTGCTGCCGATGGTCGGCACGCCCTGGACATGGGGTGGCGAGAAGGCTCCGCCAGCGCGACCACCACAGGCAACACCAACAGCCTGACGCGCCCACCGCTACCGCTCTCCCGGTGCCCTCCTCTTTCTTAGAGGGGGGCATTTGGTTTGGGGAGCCAAATGCTTGGTCTCTGCGTACGGTCACTGTACAACCGCACGCAGAGGCCGAAATGTACACCTGAAAGATCTCCGCCCTTACCCTTGGCAGCGAAAAAACACGGGCTGGTGCCGGGGTTTTGGCTCCGTCGAAACCCCGGCACCAACCAAGAATCCCCCCACTCCCGACGGGAGTGGGGGCAGGGGGATGAGGGCAACAAGCCACGGCCTACGCCATGAGCTAGTTCCTGCTCAGCCAGCTCGCGATCTCGTCTGCGCTGGGGATGCGCCCGGAGACAACCAGCCTGTCGTTGATGACCAGCCCTGGCGTCGCCACGACCGGCCATCGCATGATCTCCGGATAGCTCGTGATCTGCTCGATCTCGGCGACGAGCCCGCGCTCGGCGACGACCTGCCGCACGACCGTCTCGAGCCACTGGCAGTTGGCGTAGTTCGGCCCCAGGATTTTGACCGTGAGCATTAGACATCCCTCATTTTACAGCGCGTACACGTCGAGCAGCCATTCGTAGAGCGGGGCGACGGTCTCCTCGTGGCGACGAGCGTCCGCCACGATATGCGTGCCGGCGGCGCCGAGCACCGCGTCGAGCAGGTGCTTCGGCGAGGTGATGATCACCTCTTGCCCGCCACCGCGCAGGAAGCGCAGCGCCGCGTCGATCTTCGGCCCCATGCTGCCCGCTGGGAACTGGCCGGCGCGAACATACGCCTCGACGGCGGCGACGCCGATCCGCCCGAGCGCGGCCTGACCTGGCCGCTTATAGTTGACGTAGACCCGCTCCTCATCGGTCGCAATGATGAACAGGTCGACGTGCAGGCTGCTCGCCAGCAGCGCCGCGGCCAGGTCTTTGTCGATCACCGCCTCGACGCCGATCAGGTGCCCGCCGCGCCGCACCACCGGGATGCCGCCGCCGCCGGCCGCGATCACGATATAGCCGTCGCTCACCAGGCTGCGGATCACCTTGAGCTCGACGATCTCGAGCGGGTCGGGCGACGCGACCACGCGCCGGTAGCCGCGCGAGGAGTCCTCGACCATAGCCCAGCCAAGCTCGCGCTCGCGGCGCTGCGCCTCCTCGGCCGAGTAGAACGGCCCGACCGGCTTGGTCGGGTGCTGAAACGCCGGGTCGGCCTCGCTCACCACCGTCTGCGTGATCACGGTCACGACCGGAGTGCTCAGCCCGGCCTCGTCGAGCGCGTACTCCAGCGCCTGCTCGAGCACATAGCCGATCGAGCCCTGCGTATCGGCCCCGCACACATCCAGCGGCTCGGGGTTCACCTGGCCGGACGCGATCTCCGAGCGCAGCAACTGCGCCCCGACCTGCGGGCCGTTGCCGTGCGTGACGACGACCGAGTAGCCGCTCCGGATCAGCTCTATGATATAGCGGCCGGTGGTCGCGGCGTTCTCGCGCTGCTCCGCGATCGTCCCGCTCTGACCGGCCCGGATCAGCGCATTGCCGCCAACCGCGATGAGTGCGGTTCGTCCCATGTACTAGCCTCTCGATCTTTCATCAGCTCGATCAGGATTGCTTTCTGGATGTGCAGCCGGTTCTCGGCCTGGTCGTACACCACCGACTGCGCCGAGTCGATCACGTCGTCGGTGACCTCAGCGCCGCGGTGCGCGGGCAGGCAGTGCATGAAGATCGCGTCGGGCCGGGCCAGCCGCATCAGCGCTGCGTTGACCTGGTAGGGCAAGAAGATCCGCCGCCGCTGCTCGGCCTCGGCCTCGCGGCCCATGCTGGCCCACACGTCGGTGTAGACCACGTCGGCGCCGTGTACGGCCTCGCGCGGGTCGACGACGACCTCGATCCGCGCGCCGGTCGCGCGCGCGTCGGCCCGCGCCAGCAGCAGCAGCTCCTGGTCGGGCGCGTAGCCCGGCGGCGTGGCGATCGTCAGGTGCGCGCCGGCCCTGGCCGCGCCGAACATCAGCTCGTGCGCCACGTTGTCGCCGTCGCCGACATAGGCCACCGCCAGCCCCTTGAGCGAGCCCTTGATCTCAAGCATCGTCAGGTAGTCGGCCATGGCCTGGCAGGGGTGCAGCAGGTCGGTCAGCCCGTTGATCACCGGGATGCTGGCCTCGCGGGCCAGCTCGACGCAGATCGCGTGGTCGAACGTGCGGATCATGATCGCGTCGACCCAGCGCGACAGGTTGCGCGCCACGTCGGCGGCCGACTCGCGCTTGCCCAGCGAGATATCGGCCGGCGACAGGTAGACCGCGTAGCCGCCGAGCTGCTGGATACCGACCTCGAACGTCACCCGCGTGCGCAGCGAGGGCTTCTCGAAGATCATCGCCAGCGTCTTGCCCTTCAGGCTCGCCTCGTACGCCATCGGCACCAGCTTGGCGTCGCGCGCCAGGTCGAACAGCCCCCAGTACTCGGCGGCGGTCAGGTCCTGGATCGAGATGAAGTCTTTGGTGTGGATGGGAGCATAGGTCAGCATAACGCCTCCGGGTCGTTGGAACGTTAGCATGTTAGAACGTTTCACCGTGCCAACGTTTCACCGTGCCAACGTGCCAACGTTTCACCGTGCCAACGTTCCAACGTTTCACCGTGCCAACGTGCCAACGTTCTTGAGAAAGCCGTCCAGAATCTCCGCCAGGTCCGGCTTCGTCATCTCCTCCAGCTCGTAGGTCACGCGCACGGCCGGCTTGGCGATCGCGATCACTCGCCGCAGGTCGATCGGCGTCCCGATCACGACGGTGTCACACGGCACCCGCTCGATCGTCTCCGCCAGATCGCGCATCTGGTTCGCGCCGTAGCCCATCGCCGGCAGCAGCGCGCCGGTGTCGGGGTACTTGCGGAACGTCTCGGCCAGCGCGCCGACCGCGTAGGGCCGCGGGTCGACGATCTCGGCCGCGCCGTACTTGCGGGCCGCCAGCATGCCCGCGCCGTAGCGCATGCCGCCGTGGGTCACCGTCGGCCCATCCTCGACGACCAGGACGCGCTTGCCGTAGATCGCCGCCGCGTCGTCGACGCCGATCGGCGACGCGGCCTCCACGATCGTCGCGGCCGGGTTCACGCCGCGGATGTTCTCGCGCACGCGGTCGACATCCTCGCGGCGAGCCGAATCGACCTTGTTGATCACCACCACGTCGGCCATGCGCAGGTTGGTCGCGCCGGGGTAGTAGCGCAGCTCGTGGCCCGGCCGGTGCGGGTCGACCACGGCGACCGTCAGGCCGGGCCGGTAGAACGGCAGGTCGTTGTTGCCGCCGTCCCACACGATCACGTCCGCCTCGGTCTCGGCCGCGCGCAGGATCGCGCCGTAGTCGACGCCCGCGTACACCACCGAGCCGTGCGTGATGTGCGGCTCGTACTCCTCCATCTCCTCGATCGTGCAGTCGTGGCGCTTGAGGTCGTCCAGCGTCGCGAAGCGCTGCACCCGCTGCCTGGCGAGGTCGCCGTAGGGCATCGGGTGGCGGATCGCAACCACGCGCAGCTCGCGCTCGCGCAGCAGCTGGCAGATCTTCCGCGAGGTCTGGCTTTTGCCGCAGCCCGTGCGCACCGCCACCACGGCGATCACCGGAACCCGCGACTCGATCAGCGTCTGGCGTGTGCCGAGCAGCCGGAAATCGGCTCCGGCAGCGTTCACCGTCGTCGCCCGCTCCATCACATACTCGAACGAGATGTCGGAGTACGCGAACACGACCTCGTCGATCGCAAGCCGCGCGATCGTGTCGACCAGATCGGACTCGGCGATGATTGGGATGCCGTCGGGGTAGAGCCGGCCGGCCAGCTCGGGCGGGTAGCGCCGCCCCTCGATGTTGGGGATCTGCGTCGCGGTAAAGGCGACGACCTGGTAGCGATCGTCGTTGCGGAAAACTGTGTTGAAGTCGTGGAAATCGCGCCCCGCCGCGCCCATGATCAGTACTCGACGTCGAGCCATTACGAACCTCCTTGTTCGCCATTCTGACCTATGCAGCATAGCATGAGCACACCGTTGGCAGGGGAAATACATGGCTACCTGGCGTGATATAGCCACAACTCGCGCGCCGCGAGCGACACGCGATGAAACTGGATATAGACGCTCAGATAGAACAGGAAAGCGGCCCGACCAAGTAAGCCTCTCTTCACTCACAGTTGTAGGTTCTTCACGATTAGGTAGCGCTTTCTCAACTAATATAGGATCGGCCAATCATCTGGCTCGGCGAGGTGGTGATTCCCTGCCATGCAGCTTTGCTGTTTGCAGTGGCGGCCCACGCCGGGTGGCCTACCTGAGCCCAGCGCGTTCGTAAGAACGATGTCATAACGGTAACGAGAGAGTGCGAGCGAGGACTGTGGATCGAGCATTTGTGAAGACCGAGACTGCCCCGAAGCCAGCAGCGTCGATCTCGCCGCTGCTGGCCAACGGGCACGCCCAGGCCGAGGCAAAGTTTCAGATCCTGCTGGAATCGGCCCCCGACGCAATCGTGATAATCGACGGCGATGGCCTGATTGTGATCGCCAATCAGCAGGCCGAGCGGCTGTTTGGCTACGGCCGCGACGAACTGATCGGCCAGCCGGTCGAGCTGCTCCTGCCCGACCGCCTGCGCGACGTGCACGTGCAGCACCGCGACAACTACGCCGCCGAGCCGCGCACGCGGCCGATGGGCATCTTGAGCGACCTGGTGGCGCGGCGCAGGGATGGCTCCGAGTTCCCGACCGAGGTCAGCCTGAGCCCGCTGCAGACCGATCTCGGCCTGCTCATCACCAGCGTCATCCGCGATGTCACCGAGCGCAAGCAGGCCGAGGCCGACCTGCGCCGGCAGACCGCGTTCGTGCGCCTGCTGCAGGAGGCCGCCGTCACCGCGAACGAGGCGACGTCGGTCGAGGAGGCGATGCAGCGCGTGATCGACCTGATCTGCTCCCACACCGGCTGGCCGATCGGCCACGTCTACCTGCCCGCGAACGACGCCGGCGGGGTGCTGGCGCCGGCCTCGATCTGGCACCTCGACGACCGATCGCGTTTCGAGCCGTTCCGCGCGGCGACCGAGGTGCAGTACTTCGTCGCCGGGGTTGGGCTGGTGGGCAAGGTGCTGGCGCAGGGCAAGCCGGTCTGGATCTCGAATGTGGCCGAGGACCCGACCTTCGCGCGGGCGCAGGTGGCCAAGCAGACCGGGATCAAGGCCGGCTTCGCCTTCCCGGTGCTGGTCGGCGCCGAGGCGGTGGCGGTGCTCGAGTTCTACTCGACCAGAGTCGCCGAGCCCGACGAGGCGCTGCTCGATGTGATGGCGCACGTCGGCACGCAGCTGGGCCGCGTGATCGAACGCACGCGCTCGGCCGAGCAGCTGGAGCGGCAGGTGCAGCGGCGCACCGCGCACTTGAACACGCTGCTGGAGTTTAGCCAGGAGCTGCTGCCGGCGCGCAGCCTCGACGGCGTGCTGCAGCGCGCGATGCGCCACGCCATGGCGCTGGCGCCCGAGGCGCATGCCTGCGCGATCTATCTGTACGAGCCGTCGAACGATCGGCTGGCCCTGCGGGCGAGCGATGGCTTCAGCAAAGTCCCGAGCTCGACTTGGCCGACGACGCTCGGCGCGCTCGGCGCGGCCTTCACCCACCGCCACGTGCAGGCCGCCAACTCGCGCGATGAGTACAGCGCGCTCATGCCCGATGTGGCCGACGAGCTGCGCGAGCAGATCCACAGCGTGCTGGAGCTGCCCGAGCTGCCCACCGGCACGCTGGCGCTCCCGCTGATCGCCCACGACCAGGCGATCGGGGCGCTGCTGCTGGTGCGCAAGACCGGCGACGGCCCGTTCGCGGCCGAGGCGCGCGCGACGCTGGAGGGCTTGGCGAACCTGACCGCCGCCGCGATCCTCGAGGAGCGCAGCGCGCGCGCCGCCGCGACACTGTCGAATCAGCTGGCCAACCTGGAGGAGCAGCAGCGCGCGCTGAACGAGCGGCTCAGCTCGGCTGAGGCGGCGATCCTGCAGGCCGCGCGCCTGGCTGCGGTCGGCCAGCTGGCCGCGGCGATCGCCCACGAGATCAACAACCCGCTCTACGCGGCCCGCAACTGCCTCTACCTGCTGGAGGACGAGCCGCCGGAGCGCGTGCGCGAGTCGGGCTACCTGACGATCGCCCGCGAGCAGCTGACGCGAATCGCCGGAATTATCCAGCGCATGCGCGATTTCTATCGCCCTGCCCGCGGCGACCTGGCGCCCGCCGACGTCAACGACCTGGTCCAGGATACGCTGGCGCTGGCCGGGCTCAACACCAGGCACGCCGAGATCAAGATCATCTTCGCGCCCGACCACGAGCTGCAAAGCGTGCTCTGCAACGCCGACCAGCTCCGGCAGGTGTTTCTGAACCTGGTGCTGAACTCGATCGACGCCATGCCGAACGGCGGCACACTGACCGTCCGCACGGTGGCCGGGCCGACGGTGGCGCTGATCGAGATTCAGGATACGGGAACCGGGATCCCCGAGGATATACGCGCGCACCTGTTCGAGCCGTTCTTCACCAACAAGCCAAACGGGACGGGGCTTGGCCTCTCGATCAGCGCGCACATCGTCACTCAGCATAGCGGACAGATCGAGGTCGAGAGCAGCGAGGGGATCGGCAGCACGTTCCGCGTGGTGCTGCCATACCAGCCGAATATCTAGTGGTCTACTTCACTGATGTTGCTGGGGTGGTTTGGAGCGGCGAAGCCGCCCCCACGCCCGCACCCAGCGGAATGAGTGTGGCGAGCCACTAGGGTGGATTGTCGATACGTATTGCGTATTACGTGGTGCGAGGCAGGAAGACGCGCGCCACGCGACACACAACACGCCACTCATCCGGGCAGGCTCGAATCGGTTGTCGCCCGTGACGCCTGCTTGTGAAGGAGATCGTGATGGAACAGCGACCCGCACAAATACTGATCGCCGACGACGAGGCGCCGATCCGGCTGACGATGGACGCCCTGCTGCGTCGTCGCGGCTTCAACGTGATGACTGCCGAGAGCGCCGAAGAGGCGCTGGATCTCATTCACCAGCATACGTTCGACCTGCTGCTGCTCGATCTGAAGATGCCCGGGCTGAGCGGGCTGGACGTGGCGCAGCGCGCGCGCGAGATCCAGCCCGAAGCGTCGGTCATTATCCTGACCGGCCACGGATCGCTGGAGACGGCGCTCCAGGGCATGCATCTCGGCATCTACGACTACATGCTCAAGACCTCCAGCCCGCAGGAGGTGCTGGCGCGAGTCACAATGGCGCTGGAAGAGCAGCAGGAGCATCGCCGCAAGAACCAGCTCTACCAGACGCTGCACTCGGTGCTCAACGCGCTGCAGGGCGAGCGCGCCGTCGAGGCGAAGCAGTCGGTGGAGAGCCAGATCGAGGTCGGCGACCTGCGCCTCTCGACCTGGAACCAGACCGCGTACCTCGAAGGGCGCAAGCTGAACCTCACGCCCACCGAGTTCCGCATCCTGGTCTGCCTGGCCCAGCACGCCGGGCAGGTGCTCACGTACCAGCAGATCGTGCAGTTCGCGCAGGGGTACGAGGCCGATACGCTTGAGGCCTCCGAGCTGATCAAGCCGCACATCCACCACCTGCGCCAGAAGATCGAGCCCGACCCGGCCAACCCGCGCTATATCCTGACCGTGCGCGGCGCTGGCTATCTGTTCGCTGCGGCGCCCGGCCAAAAGCTCGAGCAGACGGCCGTGATGTCGAGCGATCGGTCGTAGGCAACGGCTCTCCCCTAACTTAGCCGCCCTCTCCCAGCCCCCTCCCCTGGTAGGGAAGGGGGCTGGTTTTTTCCAGATGGCATCTGGACGCCATTGCCCTCTCCCCCTACCCCCCTCTCCCGCTGAGAGAGGGGGATTCGTGGTGGTGCTGCGGTGCCCTGCTCTGCAGCGCACCGCAGCACCACAGGACACACCCCCTCCCTTGGAAGGGGAGGGGGTAAGGTATCTGCCGCAGCGCAATGCGCAAAAACAAAAACCTACCCCCGAAAGGGGGTAGGGGGAGGGAAATATGGGGGGCGAGAGCCGCTCAGATCTTCGGCTTGCCGGTGCGCTTGTGCTGCGCCTGCAGCAGCGCGATCGCGCAGGCCGCCTGCTGGGTCAGCGGGTTGTCGGTGCGGCGGTTCAGCACGATCGGCACGCGCGCGCCCAGCACCAGCCCGGCCGACTGCGCGTTCGCCAGGTACTCCAGCTGCTCGGTCAGCAGGTTGCCCGACTCAAGATCGGGCGCCATCAGGATGTCGGCCTTGCCCGCGACCGGCGAGGTGGTCCCGTCCGCGAGGGCGGCCTCCTCGGACACGGCGTTGTCGAACGAGAGCGGCCCGTCGACGATGCCGCCGGTGATCTGCCCGCGGTCGACCATCTTGCAGAGCGCCGCCGCGTCGAGGGTCGAGCGGATCTTCGGGTTCACGAGCTCGACCGCCGAGAGGATCGCGACTCTGGGCGTCCAGGGCACGATCGCGTGGAGCAGATCGATCGCGTTCTGCACGATGTCGCGCTTGGTTTCGAGGTCGGGGTTGGTGTTGATCGCCGAGTCGGTGATGAACAGCGGCCGCGGGTAGGTCGGCACATCCAGCGCGAAGATGTGGCTCATGCGGCGGCCAGAGCCCAGCCCCGAATCGCTGGCGATCAGCGCCTGGATGAACGTGGTGGTGTGCGAGTTGCCCGGCTTCCCCAGCATGAGCGCGTCGGCCGCGCCATCGCGCGCCATCGCGATCGCCCGAGCGATCGCCTCATCGCTGTGCTGGGTGGGCACTAGTGTGTAGGCCGAGATGTCGACCCCAGCGGTCGCCGCTGCGCTCGCGATTCGGGCCGCCGGGCCCACCAGGATCGGGATGATCAGGCCGGCCCGCGCCGCCTCGACCACACCCAGCAGCACGTTCGGCTCGACCGGGTGTGCCACCGCCATGCGGATCGGCTCCAGCCCGCTTGTCAGCGCGATCAGCTGGCGATAGCGCGCGCCGCGGTCGTGCAGGTGCACCTCGGGCAGGATGGCGCGCGGCCGCTTGACCTTCTCGGTCGGCGCCAGCACCTCGGCGCT
Source organism: Candidatus Ribeiella danica (assembly GCA_016717335.1). Lineage (GTDB taxonomy): Bacteria > Chloroflexota > Chloroflexia > Chloroflexales > Roseiflexaceae > Ribeiella > Ribeiella danica. Next base: position 221,690 of record JADKFS010000011.1, on the reverse strand, counting down.
GCCCGAGATCACGGCCTCGCCCCGCTGGTTGACGCACTGGCAGTCGAACGTGACGCGGTGCTTCTCGTCGTCCTTCGCCACGGCGGTGACCGAGACGGTGACGGTATCGCCGACGGCGACCGGCCGCCGGAAGCGCAGGGTCTGGCTCAGGTAGATCGTGCCGGGGCCGGGCAGCTTGGTGCCCAGGAGCGTCGAGATCAGGGCGCCGCCCCACATGCCGTGGGCGATGATCTTGCGAAACAGATCGCTCTTGGCGTACTCCTCGTCGAGGTGCGCGGGGTTGACATCGCCCGACATCACCGCGAACAGCTGGATGTCCCCCTGCGTGAGCGTGCGGGTCAGGCTGGCGGTTGCACCGATCGCGATCTCGTCGTAGGTCTGGTTTTCGATGAATTCCATAGATGGTTCCGTATCAAAAAGGCTCGGACATGCGCAAGTCAGCGCGAGATGCGCTGACTTGCGGCGTTCGATCTTCCATTCATCCGATACCTTGCTGTCGCCTCAGCATACTGTCGTCTGGTCCGCGGCTGATCGGTGGCGCCGGCCGGCTCTGACGAGCCCAATCGCCGGCGCGTGCGCCCGTGGGCGGCGCCTTGCCGATAGGATGTGAGGGTCTGGCACGGGGCGCCGCGGGTCGCTCGATGCTGATACGTGCAGCCTCTGGTATGTCCTTGGCCAGATCATACCCCAGCGGCGCTAGTTTGCGTGGAAAGAAGTGCCCCCGCTCCGTGAAGAAGCCTTCACGGAGCGAGGGCCATTTCTTCTCGCTGCCGGCGGCGCCGTGGCGTATGATCACAGCGGAGACGCTATCCTCGCTGTGCATGCCGCGCGTCTTCCACCACCTTCATACCGTAACCATCAGCGTTCCTTGGGGTCGACCGCGCGGCGAACAAGGAGGCATACGATGGACCAGACCAAGCAGACCACAGCGTGCCCGTCCCTGACACTGGCGCCGGAGCAGCTGCGCAGCGTTGTCGATCCGCAGACGCTCGATTTCCAGACCAGCGCGGAGCTCAGCCCGATCGAGGGGATCATCGGCCAGGGGCGCGCGGTCGCGGCCCTGCGCTTCGGCCTGAGCATCTACGACGACGGCTTCCATATCTACGTGGCCGGCCCGCCCGGCATCGGCAAGATGACCGCCGTGCGCGCGTTCATCGAGGAGCTGGCCCACAGCAAGCCGACGCCGCAGGACTGGTGCTACGTCAATAACTTCGACGACCCGTACCAGCCCAAGATCTGCCGGGTGCCAGCCGGCCGCGGGCGCCGCATCCAGCAGGACATGCGCAGCCTGGTCGACCACGTCCGCCGCGAGATTCCGCGCGCGTTCGAGAGCGACGACTACGGCGCCCGCCGCGACGCGATCGTCAAGCAGCTCCACCAGCAGCGCGAGGATCTGCTTGAGAACCTGGGCCAGCGCGCCGAGCACGACGGGTTTGTGCTGCAGGTCACGCCGATGGGCGTGCTGATCATCCCGATGTCGCAGGGCCACCCGCTCAGCGATGCCGACTTCCAGGCGCTGCCGCAGGCCACCCGCGACGACCTGCTGGGCCGCCGCGATGCGCTCCAGGAGGAGCTGAACGCGGTGATGAAGCAGGGCCGCGCGCTCGAGCGCACGACCCAGGAGCAGCTCCAGGCGCTCGACAAGCAGGTCGCGCTCTACGTCGTCGGCGGGCTGATCGACGATCTGACCGAGCACTACCGCGATCTGCCGGAGATCGTCGCCTACCTCAAGGCGGTCCAGGACGATCTGCTAGAGAACATCGAGCCCTTCAAGGGCGGGCCATCGGCGCAGCCCAGCCAGCCGCCCGAGGGGATATCGATGTCGACGGCCTGGCTCAAGGAGCTGGCCTTTCGGAAGTACCAGGTCAACGTGCTGGTGGACCACAGCGCCCCGGTCGGGGCGCCGGTGGTAGTCGACCTGAACCCGAGCTACACGAACCTGTTCGGCCGGATCGAGAAGGAGACCCAGTTCGGCGCGCTGATCGCCGACTTCACACAGATCAAGGCCGGCTCGCTGCACCAGGCCAACGGCGGCTACCTGGTCCTGCCGGTCGAAGATCTGCTGCGCAACCCGTTCAGCTGGGACGCGCTCAAGCGCGCGCTGCGCGGCCGCGAGATCGAGATCGAGGAGATCGGCGAGCGCCTGGGCTTTGTCGCCACCAAGAGCCTGCGCCCGCAGCCCATCCCGCTCGACGTGAAGGTCGTGCTGGTCGGGCCGCCGCTGCTGTACTACATGCTGCAGAGCTACGACGAGAGCTTCCCCGAGCTGTTCAAGGTCAAGGCCGACTTCGACACGACCATGCCGCGCAGCCCCGAGAACATGCGCGACGTGGCGCGCTTCGCCGTGACATTCTGCGCGCGCCAGCAGCTCCGGCCGCTCGACGCGCCGGCGCTGGCGAAGCTGCTGGAGCAGGCCTCGCGCCTGGCCGAAGATCAGACCAAGCTCTCGGCCAACTTCGGGATGCTGGCCGACGTGGTCCGTGAGGCCAACTTCTGGGCCGGCCAGGAAGACGCCGCGCAGATCGGCGTGACGCATGTCCGGCGCGCGATCGAAGAGAAGGTCTATCGCTCGAACCTGATCCAGCAGCGCATCCAGGAGCTGCTTACCGAAGGGACGCTGCTGATCGACACCAGCGGTAGCCGGGTTGGGCAGGTCAACGGGCTATCGGTGCTCAGCTTGGGCGACTACGAGTTCGGCCGGCCGAGCCGGATCACCGCCAGCGCCGGGCCGGGCCGCGCCGGGATCATCGACATCGAGCGCGAGGTCGCGCTGGGCGGGCCGCTGCACAGCAAGGGCGTGCTCATCCTGAACGGCTACCTCGCCCAGGCCTACGCCCAGGAGCAGCCGCTGCAGCTCTCGGCGCGGCTGGTTTTCGAGCAGAGCTACGAGGGCGTCGAGGGCGACAGCGCCTCGTCGGCCGAGCTGTACGCGCTGCTGTCGGCGCTGGCCGGCCTGCCGATCCGCCAGGGCATCGCCGTCACCGGGTCGGTCAACCAGCACGGCCAGATCCAGGCGATCGGCGGGGTCAACCAGAAGATCGAGGGCTTCTTCGACGTGTGCAAGGCGCGCGGCCTGACCGGCGACCAGGGCGTGCTGATCCCGCGCAGCAACGCCAAGCACCTGATGCTGCGCGAGGATGTGGTCGAGGCGGTGCGCGCGGGCCAGTTCCACGTCTGGGCGATCGAGACGATCGACGAGGGGATCGAGCTGCTCACCGGCGTGCGCGCCGGGGTGCGCGACTTCGAGGGCTGCTTCCCCGACAACAGCGTGAACGGTCGGATCGCGCGGCGCCTGCACGAGTTCGCCGAGCGCCTCAAGGAATACCCGCCGGCCGAGAAGAATGGGAGGTTGATGCTGGCGCATTGATCCCGTAGGCCCTCACCCCCCTGCCCCCGCTCCCGAAACGGGAGCGGGGGATTCTTCTGCCATACGAGTGCGGTCGCGTTGCGACCGCACTCGTATGGTAAGAATCTGAACCCCCGCCCCTGACAGGGGCGGGGGCAGGGGGTGGCGTGATCTGATCCGGCCAGCGCAGCGCCCTTAGTCGATCGGGACGCTCTGGTGCGTCGGCAGCCATGCCAGCAGGTAGTCGTAGGCGCTGAGGGCCGCGCGCGCACCCTCGCCGATCGCGATCAGGATCTGCTCGCCAAACGACGTCGTCACGTCGCCGGCCGCGAACAGGCCCGGCACTGTCGTGGCGTTGCGGTCGTCCACCCAGATAAAGCCATCCTGGTTGGTTTGGGCGACCGTGTGGACCATATCGCTGTTTGGGCGCAGCCCCAGGTCGGCGAATGCCGCGTCGACGTTCAGGCGGTAGCGCTTGTCGTCGTGCGACACGATCAGCTGCTCGAGGTTGTGCGTGCCGATGAGCTCCTCGACCTTGTAGCCGGCCAGCATCTCGACGTTCGGGTAGCGCCGCAGCGCGCGCGCGAACGGCGTGTCGAGGCCGCGCGCGTCGGGTGCGACCAGGTAGACCTGCAGGGCGGTGCGGGCCAGCTCGGCCACCCCGCGCAGCGAGCGGATGGTCGTGCCGATCACCGCGACGCTCTTGCCGGCCAGCAGGTGCGCGTGGGTGGAGATCGAGTAGCCCAGCCCGTAGCCCACCATCTCGCGCGCGCCCGGCACGTCGAGCGCGATCGGCGACGCGCCGGTGGCGACGATCACCGCCGGGCTTGTCAGCACGCCGTGCTGGCGCGTCGCGACGTGGAAGGCGCCGGCCTCCTTGGTGATGCCGACGACGCTATCGCGCAGCGCCCGGTCGGGCTGCATGGCGATCTGGCGCTCGAACAGCTTCACCGCCTCGGCGCCGGCCAGGTACTCGTCGGCGACCTGGCCGGTCAGGCTCTGGCGCCGTCCGGCCTTGCCGCCCAGGTCCTCGTAGATCAGCAGGGCATCGATCTGCTTGCCCAGCGCATACGTCGCGGCCGAGAGCCCGGCGGCGCCGCCGCCGATAATGATGAGATCTCGCATGGCTTGTCCTCCTCAGGGTCCGAGGGGCGGGGCGATGCGGCTGGCTCGCCGATCCTTCACCCCGCCCCGGTGTGTGCGCCCTACGGCAAATGGGCGTCGAATGAGTTTAGCACCTTCATGTAGTTGGCGCGCTCGAAGGCCGACGGCTCGGCCACCGCGCGCTGGCTCATGCTGCCGCGCATCTGCTCGATCGACTCGTACTCGTGCTCGACCATCCAGGCCTTCAGGTCGGCCAGGATGTCGCGGATACGGTAGACCCCGTTGGCCAGCAGCTCCGAGGTCATCATGGCGACATTGGCGCCGGCCATCATCGCCTTGAGCACATCCACCGCCGTATGCACGCCGCTGCTGAGCGCGAAGTCGAGCGGCACGCGGCCGTAGAGCATGGCGATCCAGCTCAGCGGCAGGCGCAGATCGGCCGAGGTGCTGAGCGTCAGGTTCGGCGTCACCTGGAGCGCCTCCAGGTCGAAGTCGGGCTGGTAGAACCGGTTGAACAGCACCAGCCCGTTCGCGCCCGCCTCGGCGAAGTGGCGCGCCACGTTCGGCAGCGCGGTGAAGAACGGGCTGACTTTGACCGCGATCGGGATGCGCACCCGCGAGCGAACGCTGCGCACCAGCGCGATGTAGGTGGCCTCCAGCTCGGTGCCGTTGACGTCAGGGTCGGTCGGCAGATAGTAGATATTCAGCTCGATCGCATCGGCGCCGGCCTGCTCCATCCGCTGCGCGTACTCGACCCAGCCGCCCGGCGAGATGCCGTTCAGGCTGGCGATCACCGGGATGGAGACCGCCTGCTTGATGTGGTGCAGGTGTTCGAGGTACGGCTCCGGCCCGATGTTGTAGCGCTCCATATCCGGGAAATAGCTGAGCGCCTCGCTGTAGTGCTCGGCGCCGCGGCTCAGGTAGTAGTCCAGCTCGCGGCTCTCGTGGTTGATCTGCTCCTCGAACAGCGAGTACATCACCACCGCCGCCGCGCCGGCCTCCTCCATTCGCTTCACCAGCTCGATCTTCTTCGAGAGCGGCGAGGCCGAGGCGACCAGCGGGTTCTTCAGCTGAAGGCCCAGGTAGGTGGTCGTCAGGTCCACAGTATCGGAGAATGGCTCAGACATGCTATAGCTCCTGTCAGCGTTGGAAGGTTAGCAGGTTGGGAAGTTAGCAGGTTGGAGCCTTCCACCCTTCCAACCTGCTAACCTGCTAACGAATTACGACCCCTTGCCATTGCCATCCTTGTGTGGCTCGGCCGCCAGATCCTGGTAGTACTGCCAGCGATCCTTGATGTTCTGCTGGGCCTGCTTGATCAGTATCTCCGAGCGCTCCTCGTCGCTCTGGAGCAGCATGCGGTAGCGCGTCTCGTTGTACACATACTTCTCCAGCGGGATGCTGGGCGCCTTCGAGTCGATCGTCAGCGGGTTCTTGCCGTCGGCGGCCATCGGGTTGTAGCGGTACAGCACCCAGTGGCCCGCCTGCACGCTGAGCTTCTGCTGGTCCAGGCCCTTGCGCATGTCGATGCCGTGCGCGATGCAGTGGCTGTAGGCGATGATCAGCGAGGGGCCGTCGTAGGCCTCGGCCTCCATGAACGCCTTGAGCGTCTGCTGGTCGTCGGCGCCCATCGCCACGCGGGCGACATAGACGTTGCCGTAGGCCATGGCCAGCAGGCCCAGGTCCTTCTTCGCCGTCGCCTTGCCGTTCGCGGCGAACTTGGCCACCGCGCCGATCGGCGTGGCCTTGGACGACTGCCCGCCGGTGTTCGAGTAAACCTCGGTGTCGAGCACCAGCACGTTGACGTTGCGCCCCGAGGCCAGCACGTGGTCGAGGCCGCCGAAGCCGATATCGTAGGCCCAGCCGTCGCCGCCGACGATCCAGACGTCTTTCTTCACCAGTGCGTCGGCCAGGCTCAGCAGGTCGTTGTGCCGGCCGGCCACCTCGGGGAACTCGGTGTGGTCGAGCGTGTGCAGCCGCTGCTTGAGCAGCGCCACGCGCTCGCGCTGGGCCTGGAGGCCCGTCTCGCTCGACTGGTCGGCGTGCAACAGCGCCTCGACCAGGTCGGCGCCGACGGCGCCGCTGAACAGCGGCAGCAGCTCGCGCACGTACTCGAGCTGCTTGTCGAGCGTCAGCCGCATGCCCAGGCCGAACTCGGCGTTGTCCTCGAACAGCGAGTTCGACCAGGCCGGCCCGCGCCCCTCGCGGTTGACCGTCCACGGCGTAGTCGGCAGGTTGCCGCCATAGATCGACGAGCAGCCGGTGGCGTTCGCGATCAGCGAGTGGTCGCCGAACAGCTGCGAGAGCAGCTTGATGTACGGCGTCTCGCCGCAGCCCGAGCAGGCCCCCGAGAACTCGAACAGCGGTATCGTCAGCTGCGAGTTCTTGATCACGCCCAGGTTGATCTTGGTGCGGTCGACTTCGGGCAGGCCGAGGAAGAAGTCCCAGTTGGCGTTCTCGCGCTCGCGGATGGGCGGCTGATCGGCCATGTTGATCGCCTTGCGCCCGACCTGGCGTTTGTCCTTGACCGGGCAGACCTCCACGCACAGCCCGCAGCCGGTGCAGTCTTCCGGCGCGATCTGCAGCGTATACTTCATGCCGGGGAACTCTTTGAAGCGCGCGTCGGACGACAGGAACGCCTCGGGCGCGCCCTCCAGCGCGGCCGGGTCGTACACCTTCATCCGGACGACCGCGTGCGGGCAGACGAACGCGCACTTGCCGCACTGGATGCACAGGTCCGGCTCCCAGACCGGGATCTCCAGCGCGATGTTGCGCTTCTCCCACTGCGTCGTGCCCGAGGGGTAGGTGCCGTCGTTCGGCATCGCGCTGACCGGCAGCATATCGCCGTCGCCGGCGATCATGGCGCCCAGCACGTTGCGGACGAACGCGGGGGCCTGTGCATCCACCGGCGGCCGCCGGTGGATGCCGGCCAGCTGCACCGTCGCGCCGACGACGGCGTCGGCGGGCAGGGCCTGCATCACCTTCATGCTGCTCGCGACGACGTCCACCTGGGTCAGGTTGTTCAGCGCCTCGTCGACCGCGCGGAAGTTCTGCTGGACGACCGGCTCGCCGCGCTTGCCGTAGGTCTTCTTGATGCTGCGCTTGATCTCGGCGATCGCCTGATCGGGCGGCAGCACGCCGCTGATCGCGAAGAAGCAGGTCTGCATGATCGTGTTGACGCGGCCGCCCATGCCGGTCTCGCGCGCGACCTTGTTCGCGTCGATCAGGTAGAAGCGCAGGTTCTTCTCGAGCAGCGCCTCCTGCACTTCGCAGGGCAGCTCGTCCCAGATCTCGTCGGGGCCAAAGGTGCTGTTGAGCAGGAAGGTCGAGCCGGGCGCGTTGTACTTGAGCACATCGAAGCGCTCGAGGAACGAGAACTGGCTGCAGGCGACGAAGTTGGCCTGGCTGATCAAGTAGGGCGCGCGGATCGCGCGCGGGCCGAAGCGCAGGTGCGAGATCGTCACCGAGCCGGACTTCTTCGAGTCGTACACGAAGTAGCCTTGGGCGTAGTTCTCGGTCTCCTCGCCGATGATCTTGATCGAGTTCTTATTCGCGCCGACCGTGCCGTCGGCCCCGAGCCCCCAGAACACGCAGCGCACCGTCTCGTCGCCCTCGATCGAGAACGCCGGGTCGAACGACACGCTGGTGTGGGTGACGTCGTCGTTGATGCCGATCGTGAAGTGGTTCTTCGGCTCGACCTGCTTTAGCTCGTCGAAGACGCCCTTGACCATCGCCGGCGTGAACTCTTTCGAGGCCAGGCCGTAGCGGCCGCCAACCACGCGTGGCGCCTCGCTGGCCTGCGCGCGGCCCTCGCTCAGCGCGGCGACGATATCCAGGTACAGCGGCTCGCCGGAGCTGCCCGGCTCCTTGGTGCGATCTAGCACCGCGATCGTGCGGACCGTCGGCGGCAGCGCTTTGATCAGATGCTCGACTGAGAACGGCCGGAACAGGTGAACCTTGATCACGCCGACCTTCTCGCCACGCGCGGCCAGGTAGCTCACGGTCTCCTCGACCGTCTCGGCGCCGGAGCCCATGATCACAATTACCCGCTCGGCGTCGGGCGCGCCGACGTAGTCGAACAGGTGGTAGCTGCGGCCGGTCAGCTGGGCGAAGCGATCCATCGTCTTCTGGACGATCGCGGGGCAGGCGATATAGAACGGGTTGACGCTCTCGCGCGCCTGGAAGTAGACGTCGGGGTTCTGCGCGGTGCCACGGATGAACGGCCGGTCGGGCGAGAGGCTGCGCGAGCGATGGGCCCGCACGAGCTCGTCGTCGATCATGGCGCGGATAACATCGTCGGGCACCTGGTCGATCTTGCTGACCTCGGCCGAGGTGCGGAAGCCGTCGAAGAAGTGCACGAACGGCATACGCGCCTCGAGCGTCGCCGCGTGGGCGATCAGCGCGAAGTCCTGCGCCTCCTGAACCGAGTTCGAGGCGAGCAGCGCCCAGCCGGTCTGGCGAACGGCCATCACGTCGGCGTGGTCGCCGAAGATCGAGAGGCCCTGCGCCGCGATCGCGCGCGCCGCGACGTGGAAGACCGTCGGGGTCAGCTCGCCGGCGATCTTGTACATGTTCGGGATCATCAGCAGCAGGCCCTGCGAGGCCGTGAAGGTCGTCGCCAGGGCGCCAGCCTGGAGCGCGCCGTGGATCGCACCGGCCGCGCCCCCCTCGGACTGCATCTCGATCACCTGCGGAACCGTGCCCCACAGGTTCGGCCGGCCAGCCGCCGACCACGCATCGGCCATCTCGCCCATCGTCGTCGAGGGCGTAATCGGGTAGATCGCGATGACCTCGCTCAGTTTGTGCGCTATGTGCGCAGCCGCCTCATTACCTTCGATCGTGACCCATGAATGCTGCATACTTTCCTCCACAGCTGTGCGGGAGAGCTTTCGGGGGACGCAGGAAGCGATTCCTGCCAATCGTATCGTCGGGGCGAGGCATGGCATCGCCCTGATGAAGCGTGTCGTTGCACTGTCAGTATATGTGCTGGTCCGCTATGCCGCGTGAAGAAAGAACAACCGGTAGTAATGGTTTCTTGATTTCAACCAGGGCGTGGGAGCTGGAGCCTGCGGCGGCGTAGCCGTCGCCCGCTGCATGCGGCCGGTGGGGGGCGCTCCACAGGATACTATCAAGCTTATGTCGAGTGATGCGGGGTTACTTGAGGAGCATGGCTTGAGGGAAGGTCGGGGTGAAGCAGGCGCTACTCGACCAGCCGCGACGATCGGAGCGGCGGGGCCGCGCCGTTTGTGCCTGCCGGCGGCGGCTCGGCCGCCTCCAGCCGCAGCCGCTCGAACAGCCGCTCGCGCAGATCGTGCAGCCGCTCCTGGTACGCCTGGGAGTGGATCGTCTCCGTCCACATAATCAGCGCGTCCTCGCCATTATCGGTGTAGTAGCGCGGGCGCGTGCCGGCCGGCTTGAAGCCGTATTTGAGGTAGAGCTGCTGGGCCACCAGGTTGCTGACCCGCACCTCGAGCGTCAGCATATCGGCGTCGAGCTCCATCGCCTGGTCGATCAGCCCGTTGAGCACCAGCTCGCCGATGCCACGGCCGCGGTACTCCGGCGACACGGCGAGCGTCGTGATATGTCCCTCGTCCACGCTCAGCCACAGCCCGCCGTAGCCGACGATCGGGTGGGGGCTAATGGCCGGGGCGGGCGCGCCGCCGAACAGCGAGGGGAACAGGTTGGCCAGCAGCCCGCGCCGGCTGGGCGGGCCTGCGTTGCGCGGCGGGGGCGGGGTCGTCGAGGCGCGGGCGACGATGTAGCGGCTGTTCGAGGGGTGGCGCAGCTCGTGGCGATACGTGTTCGCCGACCATGCCGTCGTGAAGCTGCGGCGCTCGATCCCCTGCACATGCTCGATATCGCCCTCGTCCATCGGCTCGATGAAATAGTACATCGCCCGCCTTGCCCCTTAGTACCGGCTGTCACATGTCCGATCCTGATTGCGCACGCAACGATCGACGGGCGGCGCTGCCGCCGTCGATCGTCGATCGTCTGCCGTCAGCAGTTTGGATCGGATCTCCGAGCTCTACGCCCTACTTCTTGACGTTCTCCAGCGCCTTCGCCGAAGTCGCCTGGAGGAACTCGGTGTACTTGCCATCCTTGCCGAAGCCGCCGCCACTCTTGAAGTCGCCCGTCACCTCGACCAGCCCCCACACGAAGCTGTTGTTCGGTCCGAGGTGCAGCGTGCTCGATGCATCGGGCGGGAAGCCTTCCATCCAGATCTGCTTGCCGATCGGCTGCGGGCTACCGCCATCTTCCTCGGTCGAGATACCCTCGGCGAGCACATAGATCACGCCATTCCAGAAGTAGTAGCCCTGCGTGGTGATCGACTGCCCGTTGTACTTGGCCGGGTCCTTCAGCAGCTCCAGCAGCGCGACCTGGCCCGCGCCGAGCGGCTGATCGGCGACGCGCACCTCGTTGCGCCGGATGCGCTCGATCGACTCGGCCGACTGCACCCGGATCTGATACTGGTACTTACCCTCGGCGCCGTAGCCGCCGGCCGCGTCGAACTGGCCGCTGATGCGAACCAGGCCATAGGTCGCGTCGCCGGGCTGGTGCAGCTGGCTCAGCAGATCCTGCGGGAAGCCCTCCAGCCAGATCGAATCGCCCGCCGGCTGAGCGTCCAGCCCGTTGTCGAGCGTGCTGACGACCGGCGTGAGCACCGAGAGGCCCGGGCTGCCGCCGCGGCCGACATAGAATCCGTTGACCGTGACCTGCTGGCCGCTGTACTGCTGCGCCTTCGCGAGCAGATCCGGCAGCGAGAGCCCCGTATCCTGGCCGCATGCACCCAGCGCCAGCGCGCTGAAGAGAAACACTGCCAGCAACAGCACGCGGGTCATCCGTTCGATCATCGTGGATTCCTTAACCTCACAAGTGGGCATTCGCCGCAGCATTATAGAAGCGCACGAACATGTTGTCAACGGCCCGCGTTGGTGTAATGCATATGTCATCCTCAGGCGCCGTAGCGCATTGACCCGAGGCCCACTCTCTGCATATAATCCAAGTAGATCAGGAGGCATCGTATGACTGCGTTATTTGTCGCCCTTGGAATTATGGTCCTGGCCCTGCTGGCGCTGCTGCTCTGGTTCGTGCCGCACCTGCTCCAGCAGCAGGCGGCGCGTGTCGCGGGCGAAACCTCGCAGCTCCGCGAGATGCTGCTGGATCTGCTGAGCGAGCAGGAGGCCGTGACCACCCGCCAGACCCAGCTCGGCTCCTCGCTCATGCACCTGCAAGATCAGCTCGCCTCGATCGCGCAGAGCGCCGACCAGGCGCGCACCGCCGACCAGCAGACCGCGATCAGCGCGGAGACGAGCATCCAGCAGCTCGAGGCGCGGCTGGGCGATCTGCAGGGCCAGCTTCGAGAGTGGACCGACGGCCGCCAGCACGGCGCGCGCGTCCGTGCCGCTCAGGATAACGAGTCGTGGGCCAACCTGATGGGACTGCTCGCGTCGATCCAGGAGCGCGTGGGCACGCTCTCGCAGGATCGCGCGAATGTCATGGCCGGGCTGCAGGCCGGCGCGCTGCTGGAAGAGCTCGAGCAAGAGATGCAGAACCTGCGCAGCATCTCCGAAGAGATTGCGATGCTGCAGTGGCGGCTGCGGCGCTCGCTCCACGAGCGCGAGTCGAACCTATCTGTTCTGCGCACGCGCCCCAGCAGCGGGGCCTAGCGCCGGTCACGCTGGTATCAAGAGCTGCGGGTTGTGGGGGTTTCGGCTTTGCCGAAACCCCCACAATGCCCCCCACAAGCTCTGCGCCGCCAGCGTGAGATTGCAGGGCCGGCTCTCAGGGGTGGTCAAAGCGTAAAGTGCCTGAGATAGTACGTTCATGATCATGCAACGTGTGGACGCCGCAAACCCGATCTCGTTGTTGATCCCATATCCAACATGATAGCCGCGACGGTTCTATGGTATAGTAAGACGTAGACCCTCTCTGCGCTTCCAGCCACCAGAGCCGCCGCCAACACAGACGGACACTCCAATGAGTATCATGGTCGTCGATCAGCAAGTGGTCCACTATGAAGTCTTCGGACATGGTCGGCCAGTGCTCTTTCTCCATGGCTGGCTCGGCAGCTGGCGCTACTGGTTCCCGACGATCGAGCGGGTCGCGGAGCATTTTCGAACCTACTCGTTCGACTTCTGGGGGTTTGGCGACACAAATCGGCACTCCTCGACCGAAAGCATCCAGAGCTACTCCGACCAGGTGATCCGGTTCCTGGACGAGCTCGGCATCGACCGCGTCTCGCTGGTCGGGCACTCGATGGGCGGCATGGTGGCTCTCAAGACCGCCATCAACCACCCCAAGCGGATCAGCCGCGTTGTGGCGGTGGGCGCGCCAATCGTCGGCGACTCGCTGTCGTGGCTGCTCAAGCTGACCGACCGGCCCGTGCTCGCCGACGCGTTCGCGCGCGTGCCCTGGTTTCGCCGCTATATGTTTCGGCTGTTCCTGGGCGAGACGAACGACCCGGCTGTCCACGAGATCCTGGACGACAGCGTGAAGTCGAGTTCGACAACGCTGCGCCGCGCGGTCGGGTCGATGTGGCGCACCGACCTGCGGCCCGAGCTGTCGCGCCTGACCGTCCCGACGCTGATCGTCCACGGCGGCCGCGACGCGATCGTGCAGCCGAACCAGGCCGATCTGTTCGACAATGTCCCCAGCGCCGAAGTCGTTGTAATGCCTGAGAGCCACCACTTCCCGTTCCTCGACGAGGCCGAGCTGTTCAACGACACGCTCCTGCGCTTCCTCAAGCAGGATGCCCCCCGCACGATGCCGCGCGTCCGCCAGCGCCAAAGAAGCAGCAGCGTCGTCGGCTAGCCGCTGCAGGGCCCTCACCCCTACCCCCTCTTCCGCGCGGGAGAGGGGGCTTTTTGGCTGGCGCCAGCCACATTTCAGCCCCGCCCCTGGTAGAAAATTATATTTGACGATCGCCATGGCGATCACTATAATATCCCCACCCCCCTGGGATGGGGTGGTGGGGAGGTAGCCATTGGATACGAAGAACCAGCTTTTGAACCGGCTGAAGACGATCGAGGGGCACGTGCGCGGCATCCAGCGCATGATCGAGGACGATGAGTACTGCGTCGACATCATCAAGCAGACGACGGCGGTGCAGCGCGCGCTCGAGAAGTTTAACAGCGTCGTGCTGGAGCGCCACCTGGAGGGCTGCGTCACCACCGCCATCCGCAGCGACGACTCGTCCGAGCGCGAGCGCGTGATCCGCGAGCTGCTGCAGCTCTTCGAGACCGGCAGCAAAGTCTCTCAGTAGTGAATATCCACCGCGGTGCCGACATCGGCCCACTCGTACAGCCACTGCGCGTCATCGATATTCAGGTTGATGCAGCCGTGTGACATGCGCAGGCCGGTGCCCCACTGGTCGTGCCAGTAGGTGCCGTGCAGCGCGACCCCGCCGACGACATACTGAACCCACGGGATATCGGGCACATACCAAGTCTCACCGCCGGCCGAGCCGGTCATCGTCTCGATCGGGTACTTGCTGTAGATCGCGTATGAGCCGGTTGGCGTGTTGAAGCCGTCTTTGCCGGTCGCCACCGGCGCATGGTAGACCGGCGTATCTCCCTCATAGGCGACGAGCGACTGGGAAGACAGGTTGACGTCGATCCGCCGCGGCCAGATCGTCGGCGACCAGGATGGCGCGCCGAAGAGCTGCAGGCTCTGCGCGAAGCCGTAGCCGCGGCGCTGGGCCGCCTGCCGCCCGAGATCGGCCAGCTGGACTTCGTGCAGCGCCGCGAGCTGCAGGCCCAGCGCGCGCTCTTCCTGCTGGTAGAAGCCGCCCAGCTCCTCCGGGTGGTACTCGAACCGCGCGCGCTCGAAGTACTGTGTCACGCGTACCTGGCCGTCGGCCGGGCTGGCCTCCTCGAACGGCTCGCTGATCGGGTAGCCGAAGATCGGCAGGCCGCCGCGCTTGAGCCAGAATTTCAGAAACTTACCGCTGAGCGTGTGCCGGGTCTCGGGAAAGTACATCGCCCCGCCATCCGGCGCGCCGTCGGGGAAGGCGCGGCCGTCGGTCAGCTCGCGCCCGAGCAGCGAGAGCTCCACCTGATCATCGGTCCCCAGGCGCTCCGGGTGGTACTCGAGCCGCGCGCGCTCGAAGTACTGCACGATCCGTCCGCCCTCGACGATCTCCTCGCTGATCGGATAGCCGAACAGCAGCGCCCCGCCCTGCTCGCGCCAGAACGTCAGAAAGCCGGCCCGGTCGCTCACGTGGTGGTCGGTCTGCGCGAAGAACATGCTCTGGACCATCGGCAGCGTCGCGGCCGAGGTCGCGCCGAGGCGGCGTGCCAGATCGGCGCGTTGCTGGCGATCGGCCTGCTGCGCCGCGGCGACACGGGCCTGTGCCTCGCCAGGCGAGAGCGGCGCAACGAAGTCGGCTACCTCCGTCGCGCGCCAGGCCGACGTCGGGCGCGGCAGCGCAGTGGTGAGAACCAGCAGGCCTGCGACGACGAGCAGCGTAAGCGCGAAGCGGCGGTGCGTAGAATGCATAGACAACCTCGGCGTAGCTCAACAGAGGCAGGGCGCTTACGGACGTTACGGCTCAAAGCCCCGGCATGAGTCATCCCGAACGTAACAAACCCTACCTTAAGCGAGACCTTGCCCGGAAACCGGGCAGAATCCTTGTGTCAATTCGTATCTACCCTCATTATATGCGGAAATAACCGCGCTGACTATCCCCCAAATCGAGTATATAGCCTGCCAACATTAAGAACACTTGTTCTCATTCGACAGTCAAACGTTGTCTTCTTTTAACCTCACATTGCTGTTTGATAACGATCCAGCAGCGTTTTCTTCGTTATCATCTCATCACGCCATTAGATACCTCCATATCAAGCTCGATCGACGTCACTCTATCCTGGGCCGGAGACTACTCCGACGTAGGAAGCACAGTACTTGTGTCGCTCTAGCACTCCAAATGCTCGGGGCGCTGTAGTAGGCACACTCTCGCACGGCTGTGATGAGCCGTGCCCTGTTTCGTATGCTCTCATTCAGTCGGCGGGTGTGCAGCGCGATAAAATCTGCGAATGGCGGCTGCGGAGGGCCCCGCACGATCTACACGTGGCTACGAGCGGCCTGTCTCAAGCACGCTCCGGCGCATGGGGTGAATGCGCGCTTTGTGCGCGCTAGTGGTATTCGTATAGAAGGAGAGAAGGCAATGCCCAAAGCGATCATCGGTCGGCTGTTCCAAGCGCTCGTCCTCGGGGGTATGTTGACACTCGCAGCCTGTGGCGGTTCGAAAGCGCCACCCGCGGCGGCCGATCCCAAGCCACCCGCAGCCGCACAGCCTGCGCCTGCCCCAACAGCGCGACCGATCGCCGTCAGCGCTGCCAAGCCCTCCCCCTCTGGCGCCGGCAAGCCGGCCACCGTCCAGGTCAAGCTCAAAACCTATGGCGTCACCTCAGATACCAGCAGCGTCAAGGCAGGCGAGGTCACGTTCAATGTGACGAACACAGCCACCGACCTAGAACATGAGATGCTGGTCGTCAGGACCGATCTTGCTCCCGATGCGCTGCCGTACGATGCCGGCATCAACCAGCTGCCGGAAGATAAGATCAACAGCTTGGGCGAAGTGTCCGAGCTGCGGCCGGGCAATTCCGGCTCCGTGACGTTGAAGCTCGAGCCGGGCAAGTATCTGCTGCTCTGTAATATTCTGTCGCACTTCAAGCACGGCATGGTCACGCCGCTCGTCGTCACGCCGTGATCTGCTCGCGGCCCTTGCCCTCCTGCCCCCTCTCCCATGAAGGGAGAGGGGGATTCGTGGTGGTGCTGCGCTGCGCTGCTCTGCCTCCCCTGGATGAAGATGACCGAAATAATCGGGTATATCGCGCCATGAAACCCGTCGGGTCGGCGGGCGATGGCAGCGCGTGACGAACCGTCCTCCACGGCCGACCCGACGGGTTTATGAATACCCGATCTAATGTTCAACGTTCGTGAAGGGGAGGGGGCACCGGGAGGGGTATTCAAGGTATAATGCCCCGATGAATACTAGCACGGAACATCTGCCGGATGTGATCGTCACGACCGACGGCGCGGCGCGCGGCAACCCCGGGCCGGGCGGATGGGCCGCGCTGCTGCAGCACGGCGGCAAAGAGAAGCTGCTCAGCGGCGAGGAGCCCGGCGCCACCACCAACAACGCCATGGAGCTGCTGGCGGCCATCCGGGCGCTCGAGTCGCTCAAGCGCCCGTGCCGCGTGACGCTGCGGGCCGACTCGACCTACGTGATCGAAGGGCTCAAGCGGCTGCTCGACGGCGGCGCCCCAGCGCAGAAGAATCGCGCGCTCTGGGAGCGCATGGCTGCCGCCGCGCGGCGGCACACGATCACCTTCGAGTGGGTCAAAGGCCACAGCGGCGACCCGCGCAACGAGCGGGTCGACGCGGCGTCAAACGCTGCCGCCACGCGCGCCTACGCGACCAGCGAGGCGCAGCGGGCCGTCGAGCGCCCGGCCGACGAATGGGTGCTGGCGCTCTGCTCGCCGGCCGGGCGGCGGCCGGTGCAGTGGGCGCTCGACACACCGATCGGACGCCGGGCGGGGACGCGCGTGGTGGCGGGCGCGACCGAGCCCACCGCGGTCTACCAGGCGCTGGTCGATGCGCTGGAAGCGGCGCGCCAGCTCGCGGGCGGAGCCAGAGTCGCGCTGGTGGTGATCAGCAACTACGAGCTGATCGTCAAGCAGGGCCGCGGCGAGTGGAAGGTCAAGCAGCCGGCGCAGCAAGAGCTGGCCGCCCGCGCCGCACGAATCCGCGAGGAGATCGGCGACGTGCGCTTCGACTTCGCGCCGACCGACGCGGTGCTGCGGCTGATCGAGCAGGCCTCGCCCGAGTGAAGAGATCTTTCCCCTTAATGTAGATACGTTCTCCAAACGCCCCGACTCAACCGCATATGATGAGACAACTGCGGCGCCTGCCATCCGATGCTGGAAGCAGATCTGTGACGACAGAGCTGTGCCGCGGCTTTGTCACGTAGTGCGAGGGGCGAAAGGAGCGGCTCATGATGAAGTTGAAACTGACTCGCGATGAGCAGACCGGCGAAGATATTCTAGAGACACCGCTGACCGGATACCTGGCCCTCGAGTGCCCGATGCTGAACAAGGGCAGCGCCTTTCCGGAAGAGGAGCGCAAAGATCTGCACCTGCTGGGTCTGCTGCCGCCGAACGTGGCAACGATGGAGGAGCAGCTCAGGCGCACCTACGAGAACTACCAGCAGAAGACCACCGCGCAGGAGCGCTACATCTTTTTGACCGGCCTGCAGGATCGCAACGAGACGCTGTACTACCGGCTGCTGCAAGAGCATATCACCGAGATGCTGCCGATCGTCTACACGCCGATCGTAGGCATCGCCTCCCAGCACTACAGCCACATCTACCGCCGGCCGCGCGGCCTGTACATCTCCTACCCCTATCGCGACTCGATCGACTCGATGCTCCGCAGCGCGCCGTACGCCGACGTGCGCGTGATCGTCGTGACCGACGGCGAGCGCATCCTGGGGCTGGGCGACCTGGGGATCGGCGGCATGGGCATCCCCGTCGGCAAGCTCACGCTCTACTCGCTGTGCGCCGGCATCTTCCCCGCCACGACGCTGCCGATCATTCTCGACGTCGGCACCGACAACCAGGAGCTGCTGGACGACCCGCTGTACCTGGGCTGGCGCCACGAGCGGGTGCGCGGGCAGGAGTACGACGACTTCGTCGAGGCGTTCGTCCAGGGGGTGATGCGCGTCTTCCCCACAGCGCTGCTGCAGTGGGAGGACTTCGCCAAGCAGAATGCGCGACGGCTGCTCGACCGCTACCGCGACCGCCTGTGCAGCTTCAACGACGACATCCAGGGCACCGGCGCGGTGACGCTGGCGGCGCTGCTGGCGGCCACATCCGTCACCGGCCGCCAGCTCAGCGATCAGCAGATCGTCATCCTGGGCGCCGGCTCGGCCGCGACCGGGATCTGCGAGCAGATCGTGACCGCGATGGTCAGCGAGGGGCGCACGAAGGAGCAGGCCAAGGCGGCGATCTGGCTGGTCGACAGCCATGGCCCGGTGCACGACGGCCGGCTGGACCTGGACCCGGGCAAGCGCGAGTTCGCCCAGCCACAGGCGCGCGCGATCGCGCTCCACCTGGGCCGCCCGCGCGGCGTCACGCTGCTGGACGTGGTCAAGCAAGTTCACCCGACGATCCTGATCGGCACGGCCGCCCAGCCGGGCGCCTTCAGCGAGCCGATCGTGCGCGAGATGGCGAGCCACACCGACCGGCCGATCATCTTCCCGCTCTCCAACCCAACCTCGAAGTGCGAGGCCACGCCGGCCGACCTGCTGGAGTGGACCGACGGGCGCGCGCTGGTGGCCACCGGCAGCCCGTTCCCCGAGGCGCACTGGGGCGGGCGGACGATTCACATCAGCCAGTGCAACAACGTGTTCGTCTTCCCCGGCGTGGGCCTGGCCGTGATCGCGTCCGGCGCGCGGCGCGTGACAGACGCGATGTTCGTGGCCGCCGCGCGCGCGCTGAGTGGGCTCTCGCCCGCCCGGCTCGACCCGCACGCTCCGCTGCTACCCTCGCTGGAGGATGTGCGCCAGGTCTCGCGGCGCGTCGCGCTGGCGGTCGGCGCGCAGGCGCAGCAGGACGGCGTGGCCGACCCAAGCTCGCCCGAGGAGCTGGCACAGCGCGTCGATGCAATGATGTGGACGCCGCGCTACGCACACCTGCGGCGCGTGTAGGCTGCCCGCCTACGCAAGCCCTCGTCCCCTGCCCCCCTCGCCCATTCTGGGCGAGGGGGGCTATTCTTTCTGCATCGGGGTGCGGTCGCACAGCAACCGCACCGCGCCGCCCTACCCCCCCGCTCCCGTTGGGAGCGGGGGATTTGTGGTGGTGCTGTGGTGCGCTGCAGAGCAGCGCACCACAGCACCGCAGGACACACCCGCTCCCCTTTCAGGGGAGCGGGCAGGGGGTGGGGTGATCGGGCGCATCACTGGGCTATGAGCAGATGACTACAACCCCCGGAATAAAGGTAGTTAGTAGCCAAACCTCCATCGATAGTTAAGATTTCTTTTCCATCGCCTCCACCATACTGCTATAGGATTACTGAAACAATCACGCCACCTATCTCATATTCAGTAGCCCACTATAGACACATCGTGGTCGGTTCGGCCATGTGTTTCGGTATGTTGAGCTTTACTTGAGAACAGTAGAGCGTATTTCGGCATGTTCTCGATCTGAATAACGAAAGGAATAACTTACCCGGGATTATCACCACTCATCACTCTCATCGCTGGCTCAGAGGTATTCAGGCTACACTCGTCGTTTCTGTCCCTAGGAAGATGCTCAAAGAGGAGGCGAGGTCATGAAACGCACCCTGATCGTTCTGACAGCTCTGTTCACCCTCATCGGACTGCTGGCGGCCTGCGGAGGCCAGGCGCCGACCCCCCAGGCATCGGGCGGCAACGCTGGCGCGCCAGCGCCAACCGCCGCCCCGGCGCCAACCGCCGCGTCATCCGGCGCGACGACGGCCGGGCCGACCAAGACGGCCGTGATCGGCTTCACTACATCGGTCACCGGTAAGAGCAACGTCGAGTCGATCCGGCAGCAGAACGGCCTGCAGCTCTGGATCAACCAGGTCAAGCAGAATGGCGGCATTGCCCTGGCCGACGGCAGCAAGGTCATCTTCGAGCCCAAATCGTACGACGACGAGAGCAACAAAGACCGCGTGCAGGAGCTGTACGCGCGCCTCGTCAACGATGACAAGGCCGACTTCCTGATCAGCCCCTACGGCAGCGGCCCGGCCGACGCCGCGGCGGTGATCGCCGAGCAGTACGGCAAGATTATGATCACCACCGGCGCCGCATCCGACAGCACCTACACCAAGGGCTACACGCTGGTCTACCAGGTCTACACCCCGGCCAGCCGCTACCTGACCGGCGCCGTCGACGCGCTGGCGCAGCTCGACCCTTCGGCCAAGAAGCTCGCGATCGTCCACGAGAACGACAAGTTCTCGACCGACGTCTCCAACGCGCTGAAGACCTACGCCGAGGGCAAGGGCTACGAGATCGTGCTGCTCGAGGGCTACGACACCAACACCACCGATTTCGGGCCGATCATCAACAAGGTGCAGCAGTCCGCGCCGGACGCCATCCTGGGCGGCGGTCACTTCCAGGACGGCACGACGCTCGCCAAGCAGCTGTTCGAGAAGAAAGTCGCGGCCAAATTCCTGAGCCTGCTGGTGGCCCCGCCCGAGCCGAAGTTCGCCGAGCTGGGCGACGCGGCGGTGGGCGTGGTCGGGCCGAGCCAGTGGGAGCCGGCGGCCGCCTTCAGCGCCGACTCGGCTAAGGCGGCTGGCCTGACCTGGATCGGCCCGTCGGGCGCCGATTTCGTGAGCGCGTACAAGGCGGCCTACAGCGGCGAGGAGCCATCCTACCACGCCGCGGGCGGCTACGTCGCCGGGCTGATCCTCGAGAAGGCGATCGAGAAGGCCGGCGTGCTCGACACCGAGAAGATCAAGGCCGCGCTCGACAGCCTGGATGTCCTGAGCTTCTTCGGGCGGATCGAGTTCAACACCAGCGACGCGCACGGCCTGCAGCTCGGCCACGATATGGTCTACATCCAGTGGCAGAAGGGCAGCGACGGCAAGCTGGCCAAGCAGATTGTCTGGCCGGCCGCGGCGGTCACGGCGAAGACGCTGTATCCCATCCGCTAAGCAGCAGGCGGTCAGTCGGCGTAGGCCAAACGCGTATAGGAACGCTATACGAACGTGGCCTGCGCCGGCTGAAGCAAAGGAGCGCACCTTGGCATCGACGCTATTCGTCTCGCTGGTCGACGGTCTGCTGATCGGCTTCGTCTACGGGATCGCCGCCATGGGGCTGACGCTGATCTGGGGCGTCATGCGCGTGATCAACCTGGCGCACGGCGCCATTATCGCGCTGGGCATGTTCGGCGTCTACCTGCTGTTCAGCACGCTCGGCCTGAACCCCTACCTCGGCATCGTGCTGTCGGCGCTGGTCGGCCTGGTCGGCGGCATGCTGATCTACACGATCGCGATCCAGCGCGTGATCAACGCGCCCTACCTCTCGACCCTGCTGGCGACCTTCGCGATCAACATGATCATCATCGGGCTGGGCACCGCGGCGTTCAGCACCTCGCCGCGCACGGTCGACTTCTCGCTCGGCAGCGTCAGCGTCGGGCCGGCGACGCTGCAGGGGACGCGGCTGATCGCGGCGCTGGCGGCGACGCTCGTGACCGCGGCGCTGTACATGTTTCTGTACCGCACCCGGCCCGGCAAACACATCCGCGCGGTCGCCAACAATCGCGCCGCGGCCGAGCTGATGGGCATCTCGTCCAAGCGCATCCTGGCGCTGAGCTTCGGCCTGGGCACGATGCTGGCGGCGATCTCGGGCGGGCTGATCGCGACCTTCTTCCCGGTCACCATCCTCAGCGGCAACGCCTACCAGCTCAAGAGCTTCGTGATCGGCGTGCTGGGCGGGCTGGGCAATCCGCTCGGCGCGCTGCTCGGCGGGCTGATCCTGGGCTCGCTCGAAGGGGTCATCCCGGTGTTCATGAAGAACACCTGGGTGCCGGTGATCGAGTTCCTGCTGTTCGTGCTGATCCTGCTGGTCCGGCCGAGCGGGCTGTTTGGAGCGAAAAAATGAAAGATCGACCTTCTCTCAGCATCGCTTCACCGGGCATGCGGGTCGGGCGGCGCGGCCTAGGCGGGGCGCTGCGGCCCTGGCGCAGCCCCGGGCTCCTGCTCACGCTCGGCCTGGTGCTGGCCGCCGGACTGTGGCCCGGCCTGGCGGGCAACGTGGCCGTGCGCGAGGTGCTCTTCACCGTGCTGCTGTCGGTCGCGCTGGCCTCCAGCCTGAACATCCTGATGGGCTACAGCGGCTACGTCAGCTTCGGGCACGTGGTGTTCTTCGGCCTGGGCGGCTACGTCGGGATGTACCTGATCAGCGCGCTGGGCATGTCGCTCTGGCTGGCGGCGCTGGCGGGCGGCGGCGCATCGGCGATCCTGGCGTTCCTGCTCGGCAAGGCCATCCTGCGGCTGCGCGGCACCTACTTCGCCCTGGCGACGATCGGCGTCAACGAGGCGGTGCGCACGTTCATCGACAACTTCGAGCCGTTCGGCGGGCCGACCGGCATCTCCCTGCAGTTCTCGGTCTACAAGGCCTACGGCGGCGCCACCCAGGCGCTCTGGCTGACCTACGACGCGCTGCTGGCGCTGACGCTGCTGGCGATCTGCCTGAGCTACGTGGTCAAGACCAGCAAATTCGGCCTGGGGCTGATGGCGATCCGCGAGGACGAGGACGCCGCCGACGTGATGGGCGTGGACACCACCAACGCGAAGACCTGGGCCTACGTGCTGTCGGCGATCGTGCCAGGCATGGTCGGGGTGCTGTTCTTCTTCAAGAACGGCAACATCGAGACCGGCGACGCGTTTCGCCTGCAGTTCTCGATCGAGACCCTGGTGATGATCATGCTGGGCGGCCAGGGCACCGTGCTTGGCCCGGTGCTCGGCGCGGCTGGCTACCAGCGCCTGCGCGGCTTCCTGCTGACCAGCCCGATCTTCAAAGACATCCAGCTATCGGTGGCGGGCGTGCTGCTGCTGCTGATCGTCCTGTTCATCCCGGCCGGCGCGGTGGGCTGGCTGCGCGGTCGCATCCCGCGGCTGCGGAGCCTGCTGCCGTAGCTGTTTGCCCAGCCGCTCGCCAACAACAGACGCGAGGTTGCCATGATCCTACAGGTACAAGGCGTCAGCAAATCATTCGGCGGTCTGCAGGCGCTCTCGAATATCTCGTTCGGCGTCCCCGCGGGGCAGATCATGGGGCTGATCGGCCCGAACGGCGCCGGCAAGACCACGCTCTTCAACGTGATCAACGGCGTCTACGCGCCCAGCAAGGGGCGCGTGATCTTTCGGGAGCGCGACCTGAAGGGGCTGAAGCCCTACCAGCTCGCCCGCATGGGGCTGGCCCGCACGCACCAGATCGTCCGCCCGCTGAACGAGCTGACGGTGCGCGAGAACGTGATGGTGGGGGGCTGCTTCGGGCGCGAGGGCAACGGCCTGGCCGGCGCGGCCGCGATCGCCGACGAGGTGCTCGAGTTCGTCGGCCTGGCCGAGCGCGCCGACCAGCTGGCCGGCAGCCTGAACGTGGCCCAGAAGAAGCGCCTGGAGATGGCCCGCGCGCTGGCGTCGCACCCGCACCTGCTGCTGCTCGACGAAGTGCTGGCCGGCCTCAACCCCTCCGAGATCGCGATGATGGTCGAGACCATCCGCAAGATCCGCGACCAAGGCGTGACGATCATCATGATCGAGCACGTGATGCACGCCACGATGAAGGTCTGCGATCGCCTAGTGGTGCTCGACTACGGCAAGCAGCTGGCCGAGGGCACGCCCCACGACGTGGCCAACGACCCGCAGGTGATCGAAGCCTACCTGGGCGACCCGAAGCTGGCCGAGAGCCTGATGCAGTAGTCGGTAGTCAGTGGCCAGAAGATGCGTCGAAGCACGTTGTCGTTCCTCGCATCACAGTGCTACTGACATCCGGCTACGGGCTACCGACTACAGGGAGACGACAATGCCAATACTGGAAGTTCGCGACGTCGCGTCGGGCTACGGCGACGTGCAGATTCTCTGGGGCGCGAGCCTGGCGCTGCAAGAGGGCAAGATGACCTGCCTGGTCGGCACCAACGGTGTCGGCAAGACTACGCTGCTGCGCACCGTGATGGGGCAGCTGAAGCCGACGGCCGGATCGATCTGGTTCGAGGGCAAGGATGTCAGCCGGCTGCCGGCCTACGCCAAGGCGGCGATGGGGCTGGTGCTGGTGCCGGAGGGCCGCCAGCTGTTCACCGACATGAGCGTGGTCGAGAACCTGGAGATGGGCGCGTCGACGGCGCGGTCGCGGCCGCACCTCAAGCGCAACCTGGAGCGGGTGTTCGCGCTGTTCCCGCGACTGCAGGAGCGCATGCACCAGAAGGCCGGCACGCTCAGCGGCGGCGAGCAGCAGATGCTGGCGGTGGCGCGCGGGATCATGGCCGAGCCCAAGGTGCTCATGATCGACGAGCTCTCGCTGGGCCTCTCGCCGGTGCTGACGCTGCAGCTGTTCAAGAACCTGAAGGAGCTCAAGCAGACCGGCCTGACCATCCTGCTGGTCGAGCAGAACGTCCAGATGGCCCTGGCGGTCAGCGACTACGGCTACGTGCTGGCGCAGGGGCGCACCGAGCTGGAGGGGGCCGCGCGACAGCTGGCGAGCAACGACCACGTGCGCACTGCCTATCTTGGTTTATAATAGGCAGCAAGCAACAACTGGACAAAGGAGTTCAACCATGCTCGTTGGCGAACGTATGTCCTACCCGGTCATTCCGGTCCACCCCGAAACCACCCTCCCCGAAGCGATCGAGCTGATGCGCCGCGAGAAGATCCGCCGCGCCCCGGTGATGCATAACGGCAAGCTTGTCGGCATCGTCACCGAGCGCGATCTGCTGCACGCCACGGCCTCGTCGGCCACCACGCTGAGCATCTGGGAGCTGAACTACCTGCTCAGCAAAGTGACCGTGGAGCGCGTGATGAGCGAGACGGTCATCACCGTCGCCGAAGACACGCCGATCGAAGAGGCGGCGCGGATCATGGCCGACAACAAGATCGGCGGCATGCCGGTGCTGCGCGGCGACCACGTGGTCGGCATCATCACCGAGACGAACCTGTTCAAGATCTTCCTGGAGCTGATGGGCGCGCGCGAGCGCGGCGTGCGCGTCACCGTGCTGGTGCCCGAGCAGGCCGGCCAGCTGGCCATCCTGACCCAGGCGATCGCCGGGGCCGGCGGCAACATTATTGCGCTGGGCACCTTCGCGGGCGAGGACCCCTCGAACAGCCTGGTGATGTGCAAGGTCGCCGGCGTGCCGGAGGATCAGCTGCGCGAGCTGATCGAGCCGATCGTGCTGCGGCTGGTCGATATTCGCGTGTGGTGATGCGCCGGAGCGCTCCACCCGCCGCCTCATCCCCGATACGGGCGCAGGTGCATATTGGCTGGTGGTGTGATTTCGGGTCCGCCGAAGCCATCCCACGAGGCAAGCATCCCCCTCTCCCAGAATGGAAGAGGGGGATTTGGGGTCAGGGAAAGCCAGATCGATCAGGATGCCTTGGCTGTCTGGCGGGCCGGGCGGACCGCCCGCACGGCCGCGCCGAGGATGCGCAGCGCGATCCGCTCGAAGCCGATGGCGCCCACGACGCGATACGACAGCAGGAACAGGATCTGCGACGCGATGATCGGCGCATCGAACGCCGGGGTGCCCATGCCCGACAGGATGATGTTGATGTTCAGCAGAATGGCGCCGACCGCCGCGACCGGGACGAGCACGCCGCTGGCGAACGCGAGCGCGGCGGCCATCTCGAGGAACGGCATGCCGTGCGACAGGTACGGCGTGATCCCGGCGTGCAGCATAGCCCCCGCGATCTCGCGGTAGAACGGCAGCGGCACCGGCATCGTCCCGTTCTCGATCAGCTTGAACAGCTGGCTCAGCGGGTCGCTGGTCAGCCAGCCGGCCCGGAACTTCGAAATGCTCATCTGGAACCAGATCGAGGCGATGTACAGCCGCAGCACCAGCCAGATCGGTGCGGCGAACTTGTTGGTGAACGGCCAGCGAATGATTGCGATCGCGCGGCTGGCGACCAGGCGCGGGTGAACGGTATATGCTGATGGCTGCTTCGGAGCGGTAATCATTGTCGTCTCCTTAACGTCGCTCGGTAACGTCTTTCGTTTGACTGAGCGGAGTATAGCAGCCGGCGCGTCCCTCCGTCATGAGATCCATGTCCTGACATGGCCGGGAAGTCTGTCCCTGTGTGTCTGCGACTTGCGGCGGATGGCAGATACTTCTCGCGGCCAGGCCACGGCCCCTGCTTCACCTCGTCGGTTTTTCAGAATCGCGCTCTACTGCGCCCGCTCCCAAAATGAGAGCGGGGAATCCTTGACTGGTGCGGTGATCTGAGGCAGCGCACTGCGCAAAAGCAAACGACCCCCGAAAGACGGGGGAGCGGGAGATCCAGTCGAAAGGTCGGGGCCGGAGGGCGGCAGGGGCGCGGCAGATTACAGGGCGCGGACCGCCAGCAGTGTGATATCGTCGGCCTGCGGCGCGCCGCCAGCGTAGGCCACCACCGCCTGCACCAGCCGATCGCACAGCACCTGGGCGCTGTCCCCGGCGCTGCCGCGCATGGTCTCGGCGACGCGCTCGACCCCGAACAGCTCGCCGGCCGAGTCCATCGCCTCGGTCACGCCATCGCTGTAGAGCAGCAGGGTGCCGCCGGCCGGCAGGATCATCGTCTGCGCGTCGAGCATGGGGTTGGGGAACAGGCCGAGCGGGTGCCCGCGGCCAGGGACGGGCTGCAGGATGTCGCCGCCCGCATCCAGCACCAGCGGCAGCTCGTGGCCGGCGCGGACGAACGCGAGCTCGCGGGTCGCCCGGTGCAGGATGCCGTAGAGCACGGTGACGAACATCCGCTTGGCGTTCCGGCCGGCCAGCTGGTGGTTGACCACGCGCAGCGCCTCTTCGGCCGAGGGCGTTCGGATGGCCTCGGCGCGCAGCAGGCTGCAGACCAAGGCCATGAACAGAGCGGCCGGCACGCCTTTGCCCGAGACATCGCCGACCACCACGCCCAGCCGCTCCTCGTCGAGCGGGATGACATCGTAGAAATCGCCGCCGACCATGCGCGCGGGGATCATGCGCGCGCCGATCTCGAAGCCGGCCATGCGCGGCAGCACGCGCGGCAGCATGCTCTCCTGGATCTCGCTGGCCAGCGCCAGCTCGCGCGCCAGCTTCTCCTGCTCGATGATCCTGGCCTGCGCGGCCTGCAGATCGGCATAGGCCTGGGCCAGCCGGCGGTTCTTCTCGTGCAAGTCCTGAATCGCCGTGTCGTGCGAGGCGCGCAGGCGGGTGCTGAGCACGCGCAGCATCTCGTAGGCCAGGGTCGGGTGGCGCTGCAGCAGCGCGTCGAAGTCGGCGCGCGTCAGCTCCAGCACCTGCACATCCCCGTGCGCGCACACGCTGGCCGTGCGCAGCCCGTCCTGGCTGAGCAGGCTCATCTCGCCGACAAACTCGCCCGCGCCGCGCACCCCGAGCAGCCGCTCGTCGTCGGTGCCGAGCGCTTTGATGATGGCGATCTGCCCGCTGAGCAGGATGTAGAATCGATCGCCGCGCTCGCCCTCGCGAAACAGGACCGTGTCGGCCGGAAATGCCACCTCGCTGAGCGAGGCGGCGAGGCGCTCGAGCTCGTCGGGCGGCAGCGCCGCGAACAGCGGCACACGGCCGATGATCGATCTATCCATGGCTGGTTCCTATCACCCCGTACCCCTATCCCTGCCCAAGGCGGGGGTGCGGGGGACGTTCGGGGTGGATTTCTCCTCAAGCGCATTCTGATGCAGCGCCGGCCCGCGCCCCTAACCTCTCTCTCCGTGGTGACGGGAGAGGGGGATTCCTGGCAGGGGGTGATCGGGCGCTGCACCGCGCCTAAACAAGAGCCTACCCCCGAAAGGGTGCGAGGGAGGGGTATCCGGCGAGCGAACCGCTTCGCGCGAAAAGCCTACACGTGAAAGCCCCGACACCGGCGCCGGGCGGTGCGGCCATTGGTACAGCTTTCCAGAAAAGCGCTCCTGGCTTTGCCGGTTGGTTCCGCAGTTCTGCGGCCGCGGAACCACAGAACCGCGGAACCGCAGAACCAATGGTGGCCGCCCAACCCCCATACGGACGTTCGTAACCCTGTACTAGAACGAAGCGATGGCGTCCTGGACGGTGTAATAGATGTCCAGAAACATATCATGGCCGGTCATTTTGAGCACCTCGACCACGTGCTTGGTCGGCTTGAACAGCTTCAGGTGCGGCGACTTGTAGGTGCCCGAGGCGATGCCCGCCTTCAGCGCCTCCGGGCTCTCGTCGGGCGTATCGCTCCGCAGCAGCTCGTAGATCGTGTCCAGCGCGCGCAGGCCGGCGGTGGCCATGTACGGGACCTCGGACAGATCTACCAGCAGGAAGCGCATCCCGGCGGCGATCTCCTGCTCGGCGCGCTGCACGAGCCCGTCGGTCTCCGTCACCGCCCCCTTGACGTGAAAGATTGTCACCGGCACCCGGCCTTGCTGAGATGATACTGTGATCTCCATAGTCTCTCCTTCGCTTGTACGACAGGGTTTCGCTTGGCAGCGATCCGCCGGGTGGGGTGAGGAGGCAGGCTCTTCGCCCCTCACTCTCGCCAAACCTTGCCTATCAGACGCCGTGATCGGCCGCTAGAATGAATCCAGCGCCGCCTGGCGGTCGGTGAGAATGTCGAAGAATTGGTCCATGCCGGTCATCTGCAGCGTGCGCCTGACCTTGGGCTGCGGGTTCAGGATCTTGATCTGCTGCTGCTTCCCCGAGCCGCGGTCCTGGTCGATCGAATGAAACGCCTGCCAGCCCATCAACGGATCGGGCGGCTGCTCGCCGCGCAGCATCATGGCGATGCTGTGGATGGCGACGATGCCGGAGCTGCCCATAAACGGCACATCGCCCATGTCGAGCAGGATGTGGCGGGCGCCGACCGCGTAGAGCTCGCTCGCCTTTGCGATCACGTCTTCGTAGGTCGATGCGTCTAGATCGCCGTGGACCGCAAGGATCGAGACGGGCACGCGGCCCTGGACGGCCTCAATGGTCACGCGCATAGGTTCAAGCCTCCGTACGATTCGGTACAACTCCGCGCTTCACCAGGGTGAGCTCGTTTCCGCCCCACGGGGGGATGCGATGGAGCATCGAGTCCATGAGCTGGCGCGTCACGTGAATCCCCATTCCGCCGAGGCGGCGCCGGTAAAGCGGCACGCTGATGTCCGGCACGGGCGCGCAGGTCGGGTCGAACGGCGGCGCCCGGTCGCGTAGGCAGATCTCGACCGCGTCGCCCGCCTGCCGAAACGCTATCTCGATCTCGCCCGGATGGCCGCTGTAGCCATGGGTGATGATATTGGTCGCCATCTCGTTCACCGCCAGCACCAGGTCGTACACCGCCGACGGGTCGACGTTCAGCGACTGCGCCTCCTGCTCGACGAAGCGGCGGATGCGCTCGAGCTGTTTGACGTCGGCGGGTATGCTGAGCGAGGCCTCGATACTCATCGGCGTTGTTCCTGCGGCAGCTAGATGCATCGACTCAGGAGCGGTCAAGGCCAGCGCTGGCATGCGAGCCACGGCGATTGGCGACAAGCTCTACAGCAGTATGCAGCTCGATCGAGCCCGTCGAATGCCATCCACGGAGGGCTCCTCACGATCCACACAGGTTCAGCGATGCTACACGCTGGTTATGAAGGACGCCAGGCTGATGGCAACTATTATACAGGAGATGTTGGCGAGTGGCGAGTCTGAATGTGCCTCGGGCGCGGCTCATCTGTTACCGTCGAGGCTCACGAGCAGCAGCTGTGCCATCGCCGCGATATTGCGCTGCTTCTGCTCGTCGCGCAGCGCGCCGGCAGCGGGTGTCCAGTAGCGATGCGCGCGCAGAAACTGCAGCTGCACCCGGTACCACTCGGCGTCGGAGGCAGGCAGCCCGAAATACGCCATCTCGAGGCGCAGGTTGTGGTTCTTCACGAGGAAATCGCCGCGCCCGAGCACATCCAGATCGGCGTCGGCCAGGATTCGCTCGAGCAGGGTCTGGGGCGACTGCGGCAGGCGGGTGGCCATAATCATGCCGGCGATCTGCGCGATCTCGGCCGCGCGGTAGCCCAGGCCGGGCAAGACCTCGCCGGCGATCCGCGCGCCGATCAGCTCGTGATCCTCGCGCTGCTCGACGAAGCCAAGATCGTGGAAGTAGGCGGCGGTGCGGAGCAGCGCCAGATCCGCGCCACTGACCCCCTCGGCCGCCGCGAACCGCTCGCAGGCCGGCACGACATCGTCGCAGGTGTGATCGATCGAGTGGTAGCACAGCTCCGGCGATAGCTCGCGCTCCAGGCGCGCCACCGCGTACGCGCGCGCCCGCTCGACATCGGGCAGCCCAGGCGCAGACGAGGAAAGCGATCCAGGATCGGATTGCCCCATAACCATTGCTCCTGTGGCGAGTCGCGTGGGTGAGGCGAGGATTATAACATGACAGGTGGCTGTTTTGGTGCGGGGGGCTGCGCGCCCCGCGTGCCCCCGCGGGTGCGTCCGCCCACCGCGACGTTCGGGGGGCTGCGCGCCCCTGGACTCCAAAAAGATGCCGTCTCTTCCTCGGCGTTTGACGCGCATGCCCGGCTGAATCCAGGCGCAACAGGAAACAAGTCGCCCACTTGGGAATGTTGATGGGCATGCGCCACAACGAGTATTGCCAAGACGGGCTTATTTGCCGGGCGGGGGACCGGGGGCGCTGCGCCCCGGCGGAATTACATTGTGCCGGCGGCGCGCCGGTAGGCGTCGAGGTTCTCGGCGATCTGCCGACTATGGATGCGGTCGTGATCCGCCAGCGCCGCGATGCCCCCGGCGACGCTGAGCGGGCCGCGCGTGGGGTGGCGCCCGCTGCGCGCGAGCTGAGATGGCCGCAGCACGCGCAGAAACTCGACATACTCGGCGCGCTGCTCGGCCAGCGCGATCAGCAGAAAGCCGATCTGCTTGTTCTGGTAGTCGCGCTGCCGCACCCAGCCGGGGTCGACGGCCGCGAGCGCCGGGTTGTCGGTCGCGAGCATCTGGCGCGTCCGGCCGGGCCAGAGCGCGCCCACGTCGGCAATGTGCCCGACGATCTCGACGATCGACCAGGCGCCGGGCGCGGGCCGGTAGCGCAGCGCCGCATCCTCCAGCCCCTGGAGCTGCTGCTTCAGCGCCGCCGGGAACCCGGCCAGCAAGTCGATCTGGGCTTTGATCTCGTCGCTCATGGCGCAGCTCCTGTCGCTTCGGGTTCTCATGTCTAGGGCAAGGTTTCGCTTGGCAGCGAGCCGCTTTACAGTTGGGGAGGTTTGAGAGCGAGCTTCCCCACCCCACACCCCACCGGAACTGTTTGGAAGGCCTCGGCTCTAGCCCTGGTATGCCGCGAACACAGGCTCGATCGCGGCGTTGCCGCCGCAGATCAGCGCGACCGGGTGGGCGTGGCGGGCGACGTCGGCAGCGCCGGTCTGCAGCGCAGCGATCACGGCCGCGCCGGCCGGCTCGACCAGCTGGTTGCACTCGGCCCACAGCCAGCGCATGGCGTCCACCATCTGCTGGTCGTCCACCGTCACGATCTCGTCGACGTAGCGCTGCGTGAGCGCGAGCGTGCGCTCGCACACGGATCGCGGCGCCAGCGTGTCGGCGATCGTGCGGACCTCGCGCAGCGGCTCGACGCGCCCCAGCTCGACCGCATGCCGCATGGACGCCGCGCCGGTCGGCTCGACCCCGACGATCCGCACGTCGGGCCGCAGCTGCTTGATCGCCGCGGCCATGCCGGCGATCAGGCCGCCGCCGCCGATCGCGATCAGCACGCAATCGAGCGCGGGCAGGTCGTCGAGCAGCTCCAGGCCGAGCGTGCCCTGGCCGGCCAGCGTCCGCTCGGCGTCGAACGGGTGGATGTAGGTCTGCCCGGCCGCCGAGGCGTGCGCGACGGCGGCGACGTGCGCCTCGTCCCACAGGCTGCCGTGCTTGACCACCTCGGCGCCCCACGCCGCGACGCGCGCGACACGGTCGGCGCTGGCGCGCTCGGGCAGGTAGATCGTCGCCGGGATGCCCAGCCGCCACGCGCCGTAGGCCAGCGCCGCGCCGTGGTTCCCGCCCGACGCGGCGACGACCCCGCGCTCGCGCTGCTCGGGCACGAGCTGGAGCAGGTTGTTGAACACGCCGCGGGCCTTGAACGAGCCGGTGACCTGCAGGTTCTCGAGCTTGAGCCGCAGCTGCGGCGGCATGTCGCCGCGCAGCGCGGGCAGCGGCAGCAGGGGTGTCTGCCGGACGTAGGGCGCGATCCGGTCGCGCGCCTGCCGCAGATCCGCAAGGGAAAGATCGTACGTCATTCGAGTCAAGTCCTGTCTCAGCCGACTCGCTAGCAAGGGCGTTCAATTGAACGTCCGTACGGTAGCAGGGGCCCTCAATTGAACGCCTGTACGATAACGTTTTGTGCCCGCGTATTGTAGCACGCTTCGCTGCGATCGGGTGCCCTCACCCCCTGCCCCTCTCCCACGCGGGAGAGGGGATTCTTGGCTGGTGTGGTGGTTTCGGCGGAGCCGAAACCACCACACCAGCCAGTGTTCACCCCCGCCCCTCGCAGGTGGGGTGATCTGGTGGCATAGCGATGAGCGCCTGCGCGAAAGCAGGTATAATCGCGCTTGTAGCCAAAGCAAACCTGGCGGCGGATGCCCCAGGCGGTAGAGCAAGGTCGAGAGAGGTGGCCCATGCGTACCTATCGTTTGATTCTAAGCGGGCTCGGCAACGTCGGGCGGAGTTTCCTTGAGCTAATCCCCGCGCAGGCCGACGTCCTGGCGCGGCGCTACGATTTGAAGCTGACCGTCGTCGCCGCCGCCGACAGCGGCGGCGCGGCGATCGACCCGGCCGGGCTGGATGTGCCGGCGCTGATCGCGGCCAAGCGGGCGCGCGGCAGCGTCGCGGGGCTGGACACGGTCGGGCGTGCTGGGGTGAGCGCGGGCGATCTGGCGCGGCAGGTCGACGCGGATGCGCTGCTCGAGTCGACCCTGACCAATCTGCGCGATGGCATGCCGGGCCTGGACGTGATCCGCGCCGCGCTTGGCCGCGGGCTGTCGGTTGTCAGCGCGAACAAAGGCCCGCTCGTGCTGGCCTACGACGAGCTGGTCGCGCTCGCCGACCACCATGGCGGGAGCCGGCTGCGGTTCAGCGCCTGCGTGGGCGGGTATCTGCCGACCGTCAACATTGGGATTCGCGACCTGGCCGGCGCGCGGATCGAGCGGATCGAGGCAGTGCTGAACGGCACGACCCAGGGCATCCTGCGGATGATGGAGGCGGGCACCGGCTACGCCGAGGCGCTGGCCGAGATGCAGCGGCGCGGCCTGGCCGAGGCCGACCCGACGCTCGACGTGGAGGGGTGGGACGCGGCGAACAAGGTCGTCATTCTTGCCAACGCGGTGCTGCGCCGGCCGACCAGGCTCGCGGATGTCGAGATCCAGGGTATCGCTCGCCTGACCGCCGGCGATCTGCGCGAGGCCAGCGCGCGCGGCGCGCGGATCGTGCTGCTCTGCCTGGCCGAGCAGGTCGACGGCGACTACCGGCTGAGCGTGCGCCCGACCGCGCTGCCGCTCGACCACCCGCTCGCGCGCATGGGCGGCGACGAGATGGGCATCGTCTACTCCACCGACATCGGCGGCCGCACGAGCGCGACGACGCTCGAGCGCGGCCCGCGGCCGACCGCCGCGGCGATGCTGCGCGATCTGATCGATCTGGCGACGGCATAGCCTGCCGCAAAGGGGGGGATAAGAGAGATCGAATTGACGATAGACCATGGACGACGGACGATAAGAGCCTGTGCATCCTATCGTCTATCGTCTATCGTCTCGTTGATCCAAAAATTAGACGTCGGCCAGTGTCTCGGCGACCGCCACGGCCTGCCGCTCGGCGCGGATGGCCCGTCGTCGCTCGTCGGCGCCCAGCAGCGCCGGCAGCGCCGCGGCGACCAGGATCAGCCCCATGCCCAGGATCTGCGGCCACTCCAGCCGCTCGGCCAGAAAGAAGACCGCCAGCATCACCGAGACCGGCGCCTCAAGGATCACGACCAGGCTGGCGATCCGGCCGGGGATGTGGCGCAGCGCGATCGTGAAGAGCGCGTAGCCGCCAAGCGTCGGCCCGAGCGCCAGCACCAGCAGCGCCAGCCAGGGCGTCGCGCTGCTGCCCACCGACCCGATCAGCGAGCGCGGCGAGCCCGCCGCCGGGAAGATCGCCTCGACCACCACCCAGAGCACCAGCAGCGTCAGCGCGCCGAACAGCATCGTGTAGGCGAGCGAGGTCCACGGGCTCTTCGTCTCGACCGAGCGCTGGCTGAACAGCACGTAGCCGGCGTGCGCGAGCCCGGTGGACAGACCCACCAGCGTGCCGACCCAGCTGACCCGCAGCACCGCCGGGTCGTAGGCACGCACCAGCAGCAAGCAGCCGATCAGCGCCAGCCCGAGCGCCAGCACCTGCGGCCAGCGCACCCGCTCGCCGAATAGCAGCCAGGCCCCTAGCGTGACAAAGGTTGGGAACGTGTAGATCAGCACCACCGCGATCGCGGCGCCGTTCAGCTCGACCGAGGTCACCCACAGCGCGTGGTAGATCCCGATCGAGATCGCGCCGACCACCGCAAAGCCGCGCAGGTCGCGCGCACCGACGCGCAGCAGCCGCGGGCTGACTACCAGCATCGTCAGCATACAGGCCAGCGCGATCAGCGCGTCGCGCCAGAACGCGATCGCCAGCGCGGGCACATGCTGCGCATCGAGCAGATACTTGATCCCGGGGCTGGTCGAGGCCCACACGACCGCGGCGGCGACAGTTAGCAGGTAGCCGGTGCGTGTCTCTCGCTGCATACGAGGCTGGTCCCTTCCCTCTATACCCTTTCAGGTGTACTTATTTCATAAAGATCGCATTCCAGAGCGCTGTTTACTCTCACCTTCTGCCCCCTCACCCAGAACCGAAGAGGGGGGTAGACATCTGGCATCCGTGTGCGGTTGCGTAGAAACCGCACGCGGATGCCAGGAATCCGTCCCCCTCCCCTGGCAGGGGAGGGGAATGGGGAGGGGTCGACAGTGAGGTTCGCCAGAGCCGATCCTACCCGGCGAATGCCAGAGCGACGAGCGCGATCACGAGCAGCAGCGCGATGAAGGCCGGGATGATATTGAGCGGGTTGGCCCACTGCCAGTGCAGCTCGGTCTCGAGCGGCATGTGCGAGCCAGCGGTTGCGTATGAGCTGATCCGCTCGTATAGAGTGTTGCGTCCCTCGTGCGACCGGCGCGGCTCGCGGCCGCCGGTGCGCTCGCGCAGCTCCAGGCTGTCGTCCTTGGCCGAGCTGTCGGGATATGTGTGTGTAAAGGATGTCATTGCGGTTCCTCCATAGTATATCTACAATATGAAATAGCGGTCTAGTTTTGTGATGGCACGACGGCAGGCTCGCCCGGCACAGGCAGCGGTAGTGCAGGTGTCTCGTACGCCGACGAGGTTGCCAGCGACGTGAAGGTGCGGCGGACGTTCGGGTGGCTGCGCAGCTGCTGGTAGATCAGGTGCTCCAGCGTCTGCGGGTTCTGAGTTCGGATCTTGAGCAGGAAGCACCACTCCCCGATCACGCGGTGGACCTCCTGGACGCCCGGGATACGGACGAGGAACGCGCAGAGCTCGTTCAGGTCGCATCCGGCCGCCGACTCGACGAAGATGAACGCCGTGACGGTCAGGCCGAGCGAGAGCGGATCGATCAGCGCGGCGTACCCTTTGATGTAGCCACGCTCTTCCAGCAGCTTGACCCGCCGCAGCACGGTTGGCGGCGTCAGGCCGATCCGCTGCGCCAGCTCGGCGTTCGAGATCCGGCCGTCGTCCTGCAGGATCTTCAGTATCTGCAGGTCGGTGGCATCTAGGTCATCCATCAGTCGCTCCGGTGAAACGATTATATTTTCGGCTTTTCTTCGTCTTTTATAACCCGCTTCAGTATATCACTCTTCGATTATAAGAACAATAGGCCAAAAGAACTAATTTTATATCACCCATCCATTACACTAGCGGCAGGCAATCGGCCAGCGCTGGCGTGGTGAACCGGCGGCGGGTCATGTGCGCGCCGATCACCTGTCCGAGGATCTGGGTGGCCTCGCCGATCAGCTCGGGCGTGAGGCTGCTGAACGAGAGGCGCAGGTACGGCCGCGGCGCCGGCCCGGCGAAAAAGACATCGCCGGGCGCGAAGGCCACGCCGCGCTCGACCGCCGCGAGGTAGAGGTCGGCGGTCGACGCCCCTAGCGGCAGCTCGACCCACGAGCAGAAGCCGCCGTGCGGCGTCGTCCAGCGCAGGCCGGATGGAAAGTGCTGATCCAGCGCGGCCATTAGGGCATCGCGCCGCTCGCGATACTGCGGGATCACCCGCCGAAGGTGGCCGCTCAGCCAGCCGTGCTGGACAAACAGCGCCAGCGCGCGCTGCAGCAGCGGCGGCGAGCAGAGGTCGTCGGCCTGTTTGGCGGCGACCAGACGGCTGATCAGGTGTGGAGCGCCGGCGATGTAGCCGACGCGCGCGCCCGGCAGCATCGACTTCGAGAAGCTGCCCAAGCTGAGCACCAGGCCGGACCGATCGTCGGCCTTGAGCGCCGGGGGCGCGGCCTCCTCGTAGGCGAGCTGGCTGTAGATGTCGTCCTCAACCAGCAGCAGGCGGTGGCGCTCGATCAGCTCAAGCAGGGCCGCGCGCCGCGCCGGGCTCAGGCAGACCCCGCTGGGGTTCTGGAAGACCGGGATGGTGTAGATGAAGCGCGGCCGGTGCTCCAGGATCAGCGGCTCCAGCGCCTCGACCAGCAGCCCGTCGTCGTCGATCGGCGCACCGATTGCGCGGACGCCCTGGGCCTCGAGCACGTTCAGCAGGCCCAGGTAGGTCGGCTGCTCGACGATCACGGCGTCGCCCGGCCGCGCCAGCGTGCGCGCGATCAGCGACATGCCCTGCGTGACGCCGGAGGTGATCACGATCTCATCCGGCCCGGCGCTGATGCCGCGCTCGCGCAGCATGTCGGCCAGGGTCGTGCGCAGCAGCGGGTCGCCCTGCGAGGTGGTGTAGCCAAGCACGGCGCTGCCGCCGCTGACCAGCGCCTCGTCGATCGCGCGCGCAAACTCGCGGGTCGGGTAGAGGTCGGGCGCGGCGTCGGCCATCGCCAGCGAGCGCATCCCCGGCAGGCGCGCCATCCGCAGCATATCGTTGAGGATGCTCGGCGGCGTGAGGTCGTGCGCCGGCTCGGCCAGCATGGCGGACGGGTCGGACTGCTGGGCCACAAACGTGCCGCGCCCGACGGTCGCCTCGACCCAGCCGCCGGCCTGCAGCTCGCTGTAGGCCGTGTGGACGGTCAGCCGCGTCACGCCGAGCTGCAGCGCGAGCTGGCGCACCGTGGGCAGGCGCGCGCCGGGCGGCAGGGCGCCCGAGCGGATGCGCCGCTGAATGTCCTGCGCCAGCTGGGTGTAGAGCGGCTGGGGGCTGCTGCGGTTGAGGATGATCTGCACGGCGCTCCTCGGCTCTCCTTGTTCGCGATTGTCTCGCTTCATAGCCATCGAAGGCGATTGTAACAGGGATTGTCATTATCGTACAGGTACAAAGCACGCCAATCGATGGAGACAATCCATCTGTCCCCTCTCCCGTCGCGGCGCGAGAGGGGGTTTCTTGGCTGGTGGCGCGGGTTCGGCTCCACCGAACCCACGCCACCAGCCAGCATTCATCCCCGCCCCTGCGAGGGGCGAGGGCCGTGTCGATCGCGGGGTAGCGCCGCGCCGCATTCATCCCCGCCTCTGCGAGGGGCGGGCAAGGGGTGGGGTGATCCGATGCAGCAGGGCTGCCACCTATGAACACATTGTTATATCCGGCTTATGCTGGGGTTCAGGTTTCTGAAAAGCCATCATGCTATAATGCGAAGACTTACATACTTGGTGGTACTGCGATTGCAGTACTATATGCCGACAAGCTGAAAAACTTCTACCATTGAGGAAAGAGACAGAGCCATGCCGAATCACATCTCAGCGAACTTCGCACCTTTCGAGGAGCGCATGCGCCGTGAGGGTCTGCCCGATATCACGATCGAGAATTTCAGATATTACTACGATGTGTTGTCCTCCGGCGGCGTCGGGAGGATCGCAGAGAGCGAGATCGCCCCGGTCGAGTCGGTGCCCGACATCAACGACCTCGCGACCTACGTTGAGGGCGGCCGGGCGGCGATCGGGCGCGCGGTGGTGCTGAAGCTCAACGGCGGGCTCGGCACGAGCATGGGCCTCGACAAAGCCAAGTCGCTGCTGGTCGCCCGCAATCAGCTCACCTTCCTGGATATCATCGTGCGCCAGACGATCGGCTTCGGGCGCGAGTTCGGCCGCGCGATCCCGCTCGTGCTCATGAATAGCTTCAACACCGACGAGGACACCCGCGAGGTGCTGGCGCGCTACCCCGAGCTGCGCGGGCCGCTGCCGCTCACGCTGATGCAGCACAAGATCCCGAAGATCCTGCAGGAGACGCTCGAGCCGGCCAGCTGGCCGGAGGACCCACAGCTGGAGTGGTGCCCACCGGGCCACGGCGAGGTGTACATCGCGCTGGCGATCTCGGGGTTGCTCGATAGCCTGCTCGAGCACGGCTATGAGTACTTGTTTATGTCGAACGTCGACAACCTGGGCGCGACGATCGACCTGGGCATTCTCGGCTACCTGGCCGATAAACAGATCCCGTTTCTCATGGAGGTGACCGGCCGAACCGAGGCCGACAAGAAAGGCGGGCACATCGCGCGGCAGAAGGACGGGCAGTTGATCCTGCGCGAGATCGCCCAGTGCCCCGAGGCCGATCTACCTGCGTTCCAGGATGTCCGCCGGCACAAGTACTTCAACACCAACAACATCTGGGTCAACCTGGCGCGGCTCAAGGAGATCATGGTCGAGAACGACAATGTGTTCAAGCTCCCGATGATCCGCAACGGCAAGACGGTCGACCCGAAAGACCCGGCCTCGCCGGCGGTGTTCCAGCTCGAGACGGCCATGGGCGCGGCGATCGCCGTGTTCCCGGGCGCGCAGGTGCTGCGGGTCAACCGCGACCGGTTCATGCCGGTCAAGACCTGCGACGATCTGCTG
Organism: Candidatus Ribeiella danica; assembly: GCA_016717335.1. GTDB lineage: Bacteria > Chloroflexota > Chloroflexia > Chloroflexales > Roseiflexaceae > Ribeiella > Ribeiella danica. The sequence goes on along the minus strand of JADKFS010000011.1, from coordinate 182,555 downwards.
CGGCTGCGATCGGACCTCTACACGCTGGATGAGAGCTGCCGGATTCGGGCGACTACCGCGGGCGAGCCGCCGGTGGTCGAGCTCGACCCGCGCTACTACCGCAGCATCGACGACTTCGAGCAGCGCTTTCCGGCCGGCGCGCCGTCGCTGCGCGAGTGCTGCCGCCTGTCCGTCAAGGGCAATGTCCTGTTCGGGCGCGGCGTCGTCTGCCGGGGCGGCGTGCAGATCGTGAACCGCCTAGATGCGCAGCGCCGACTGCCCGACGGGTCGATACTTCAGGATATCGACCTCGACCTGAGCGCGCGGGTGGCTGCCTAGCGCCAGCATGTGGTGTCCCTCACCCCCCTGCCCCCCTCTCCCTAGTGGGAGAGGGGGGTATTCTTCTGGTCATGAGTCATCCGTATGTTACAAACCCCACCCCCTGCCCCCGCCCCTGCCAGGGGCGGGGGTTTCTTTTTCGTGGGTGTGGCGCGGCGGCGTTGCCGCCGCGCCACACCCACGAACGATCGCCCCCGCTCCCCGCGGGGGAGCGGGGGGAGATTTGTAAAAATTGTTAAGAGAGTGAACCATGCACGCGCAAGGTGTGTGATAATATAGGGCATGGTGAAAAAACAATTGAGAGTTCGTTACGGCACCACCTACTGAGGAGTGAACGCCTGGCGTGCTATCGGCTGGCTCAACGTCGAGTCGGCAGCACTCGCCCATTGACGAGACGAGGCACAACTTGATCTTCCAACACTTCCGTGGATCCGCTGCCGATGGTGTCGGCGGGATGGCCGATGAGGGCCGTGGGAAGTTAGCACTGGTGCGACACGAGCGGTCGGGGGGGGGGCTGCTGCGAACCGCATGTCGGGACGCGCATGGCCCGTCGGTAGGCGAGCAAGAGCTGCTCGACCACATTTTCGAGGTCGCCGAGGCGTCGGGGTACGCGTTTCCGCGCTCACTGATCGTCAACTACTACGTCTCGCTCAAGACCAACCCGTTTGTGATCCTGACCGGCGCCGAAGGGCGCGGCAAGACCGAGCTGGCGCGCACCTTCGCCGAGGCGCTGGTGGGCCGCAACAGCTCACAGTACACCCTGATCCCGAGCGCCGGCGCGTGGCCCGGCGGCACCGGCGAAGATCGCTACTATCGCTCGCTCCAAGAGCAGTTTAGCTCGTGGCGCTTTCTGGATCTGCTGCAAGAGGCATCCGACCCGAGCAACGCCGATCGCGCCTACCTGGTCGGCTTCGACGCGCTGCATCCCGACGAGCTGGAGTACTACTTCGCAACACTGCTGCAGGTGTTGCCGGATGGACAGAAGCGGCTGAACTTCCGCGGCTTCCCGCCCGATCGCCAGCCGATCATCCCGCCCAACGTCTATATTACTGCGACGATCAATACCGCCGAGCATAAAGACAATCTGAGTCGCGAGGTGTTGCGCAACGCCGGGGTGATCGAATTTCGCACCCCGGCCCGGCCTAGTGCTGCCGGCCTACCGCTGCAGATCGTCGGCGCGCCGCCGGCTGCCCCGCCGCCGGTCGGCTACCAGCGGCTCTGGCTGCGCGCGGCCCTGCACGATGTTGCGGCCGCGCGCGCGCGCCTGGTCGACATCCTGGGGGCGGATCTGGTCGGGCGGCTGCACTGCTCGGCCGAGCTCTCGCAGCTGCTGTGGCGGGTCGGGCTGGCGCTGAGCGCGCAGACGCTGCAGGATCTGACGACCTATATCGCGAATAGCTTCGACGAGCGCGGGCGCGGGCTGTTCGACCCGATCGACCCGGAGCATAACGCGCAGATCGCGTTCGACGCGCAGGTGGTGCAGCGGGTGCTGTGGCGCCTGCACGCTGCGGCCGACGGCGAGCTGCGGCGCGACCTGGCCGAGTACCTGGATCGGCTCGCGCTGACGGACGCGCAGCTAGCGGTCGCCTAGCTCTGTGAGCAGAGGCATTGAGCCCAATGGCAAGAATGAGATGCCGTTGTGATGCGATCCGCCATACTGCCGGCTGGTATAGAGCGCCGGTAGAGAATCCGCGAATGCGCGCGAATAAGCGCCCAGCACAGGGTTGTGGGCGTTATCCTCCGAGATCGGCCGCCGATCCCGGGAAGCCTGGTGAGCGATGCTATCTTTTCTGTCACATGTCGCCAAGCGGCTGGCTCGTTTGACAATGCGAAGTCAGCGTGTTACCATCTGCCCACCGCTAGGAGAGCAGATCTCACAACGTTCGGTCGGAGCGCAGGGCTCCCTGATTGACGCTATGTCCAATCACTATCGCGAGTACGACGACCTCGACTGTATTCTACGCGATGCCTTGCGAAGCAACGAAGCAGTGGCGCTCAATTCAGAGCGCTCGTTTGTCGCGCTCCGCGATCGGCTGGCGGGCAAGGATCGCCCCGCGTACAGGCCCTGGTCGTTGGCCTCGCCAGGCTGGACAAGCTCCTACATGTCGGCATCTTACTGGTACTTCACGCCGCTGACACGCGGCATGCGCTAGCTGAGGATTCCAAGGCTATGAAGTACCCGTGGCTCTCGAAACGTGTGTAGCGCTTAACTCTGAGCTCAACCCTTAGAAAGGGGGTGGTTGATCGAACGGAAGCTAATCCGAGATCGTTCTGAGCGATGTGATGAGCATTGCTTGGAGCTTCGAGCCTTTCTGTGCAGATGCTTGTGAAAGGAGCTTGCTTCACATGAAGCGACAGAACCTCAAGAGCAGCTTTGCGATGGCCCTGCTGCTCGCGCTCGTCATCCCGATCCTGGCCGCGTGTGGCGGCACCGCCGCGCCGGCAGCCCAGCCGACCGCTGCCCCTGCGGCCGCGGCGACCGCTGCCCCTGCGGCCGCGGCGACCGCTGCCCCTGCGGCCGCGGCGACCGCCGCGCCCGAGGCCACCGCCACGACTGGCGGCGCCACCAAGCCAGCCGGCAACACGCTGCGCATCGCTGAGTCGACCTGGCCCGATACGCTCGACCCGCAGGACTCCTCGTTCACCAACGAGATCGCCGTCGAGATCCTCAACTACGAGGGCCTGACGCGACTCGACAAGGATCTCAAGACTGTCCCGGCTGCGGCCGAGAAGTGGGAGTACAACAGCGACGCCACCGAGCTGACCTTCACGCTGCGCGACGGCCTGAAGTACAGCGACGGCTCGCCGCTGACCTCCCAGGACTTCCTCAAGGGGGTCTACCGCACGCTCGATCCGCGCGGCGTGGTCGGCGACTACCAGACGATCATCGACATGGTCAAGGGCGCCGACGCGATCATCGGCACCGAGGTTCCGACCGACGAGGCCAAGCTGCCCGACCTGTTCAAGGCGCTGGGCGTGACGGCCCCGGACGACAAGACGATCAAGTTCACCTTCACCAAGCCGACGCCGTACTTCCACACGATCGCCAGCCTGTGGGTGTTCTACCCGGCCAAGCAGGACCTGATCGACAAGGGCGGCGAGCAGTGGTATGAGGACGCGGCCAACCAGATCGGCAACGGCCCGTTCCAGATCACCAAGATCGACAAGTCGGCCAACCTGATCGAGTACAAGCCTAACGAAAACTACTGGGGCGGCAAGCCGAAGCTGGATGGCGTGCAGCTCAAATTCATCGACGACCTGGCCGTGGCCCTGCAGGCCTACAAGAACGGCGAGGTCGACGTGATGACGCCCGACCCGAACGACGTGCCGTCGATCCAGGCCGATGCGGCGCTGGGTAAGGAATACCTGGAGTACGCCGGCTCCTGCACGCTGGTGGTTCAGTTCAACCTGACCAAGGCGCCGTTCGACAACCTGAAGGTGCGCCAGGCGTTCTCGTACGGCTTCGACCGCGAGGCATACATCCGCGACGTCCTCAAGGGCACCGATATCCCGACGCTGACCTGGATCCCGCCGGGGTACCCTGGGTACGATGCGAGCGAGACGCGCTTTGGGTTCGACCCTGCCAAGGCCAAGGCGACTCTGGCCGAGGCCGGCTTCGCGGACGGCAAGGGCTTCCCCGAGGTCAAGCTGAGCTACAACAGCAACAACCCGGCCAACCAGGCCCGCGCTGAGTACCTCGTCCAGATGTACCAGAAGAGCCTGGGCGTGACGCTCGTGCCCGACCCGGTCGAGGGCACCACGCTGGTCAACATGCGCAAGGACGTCTCGACCTACCCGCAGTTCCTGAACGGCGGCGGCTGGTGCGCAGACTATCCGGACCCGCAGAACTGGCTGAGCGTGTACTGGCACTCGCGCACCAACTTCGCGAAGAACACCGGCTACAAGAACGCCGATGTCGACAAGCTGCTCGACCAGGCCGACATTGAGCTGGATGCGACCAAGCGCGCGGACCTGTACCAGCAGGCTCAGAAGCTGATCGTCGGCGACGTGGGCGAGATCATGCGCTCGAACACCAAGAATAACTTCCTGGTCAAGCCGTACGTCAAGAACATCGGGACGACTCCGCAGGACTCGGACTATCCTGGGCAGGCGCTCAGCCTGTTCACTGTAACGATCGAGCAGTAGTGCTTGACCTGGTGGCAGTGGTGGCCCGATCTTTGCGGGTCACCACTGCTGTCAGTATAACAACGCGAGAGCATCGGATTCGGCGGTCGGGAAACATGCTCTCGGCAGACATTCGCAAGCGAGGAGAAAACGATGGCCGGATTCATTATTCGCCGTCTGCTGTGGGCAATTCCCGTCTTGTTCTTCGTATCGCTGGTGTCGTTCTTCCTGATGCACCAGGCCCCCGGCGGACCGTTTGACAAAGACAATAACAAGAAGCAGGTTGATGGGGCGACCCTCAAGGCGCTCAACGCCAGATTCGGGTTGGACAAGCCCCAGTACGTGAATCCCGGTGCGGCTAGCAATTTGTGGAACGCGGGCGAGCGCAACCCCCTGACAGTTGGGCGCGCCTATCTTGACAGTCAGTTTTTTAACTACGTCTTCAATGCCACGCGCGGCGACCTGGGTCCATCCTACCGCCAGCGTGGGAAAAGCGTTCAGGATATTATCTTTAAGCAGTGGCCCTACTCGACGCGCCTCGGCCTCTTCGCGCTGGTGTTTGCCGTCGTCATCGGCATTCCGCTCGGCGTGATCGCCGCGCTGCGACAAAACTCGATTGTGGACTATGTGAGCCTGTTCTTCGCAACGATCGGCGTCTCCGTGCCGACGTTTGTGACCGGGCTGCTGGTGATTATCTTATTTGGCACGACGCTGAAGTGGATCTCGATCACGGGCAACGACTGGGACACCTGGCGACCGTACATTGCGCCGGGGCTGGTGCTCGGCCTCTCGACGATGTCGTTCATCACGCGCATCACCCGCGCGACGGTGCTCGAGGTCAAGCGCCAGGATTACATCCGCACCGCGCGCGCCAAGGGCTTGAGCGAGCGGATGGTGATCTCGCGCCATATCCTGCGCAACGCGCTCATCCCGGTCGTCACCGTGCTTGGGCCGGCGCTGGTCGACCTGATCACCGGCGCGGTGATCACCGAGTCGATCTTCAGCATCCCGGGCATCGGCCGGTACTTCGTCGACGCAATCTTCCAGCGCGACTACTCGATGATCATGGGCTCGACGCTGATCTACGCCACGCTGGTGGTGGTGGCCAACATCGTGGTCGACCTGAGCTACGGCTTCCTGGACCCGCGGATTCGGAACATCGGCTAGTGGCAGCCTGCAGTGGGCAGTGGGCAGCATGTCGCGCATATCCCAACGTCATCCAGCAGCGATATATGCCCGAAAAGCTCCCTTAGAATTGCACTAGGATTGAAACAATCGGATCGCCGATCTGCCGAGCTGATTTTACCCGAGCGCGCTGCAAGCGGTCGGAGAATCGAACCGCTTAGCGGGTCGCATACAAGAGGAATGCTATGGCCACAACATTGCAGGATGTCGCGGTTGCCAAGGAAGAGGTTGTGTTCGCGACGCGCGCGCCACGCAGCCTATGGAGCGATGCGCGCCGGCGGCTGATGCGCAACAAGGCCACCGTCGCCGCGCTGATCTATGTCGGCATTCTGATCGTGATCGCGATCATCGCACCGCTGATCGCGCCGCATAACCCGCTCGAGATCTACGCGAACAGCAGCTACCGGCAGGCGGCCTGGATCCAGACGCCCACCCGGCCGGAGGTCACCGGCACCTGGGTCTACCCGCTCGGCACCGACGCGATCGGGCGCGACGTGCTGAGCCGGCTGATCTACGGCACGCGCACCTCGCTGGTGGTCGGGTTCGTCCCGATGGTGTTCACGCTGTTCCTGGGCACGCTGATCGGCCTGGTCTCGGGATTCGCGGGCGGCCTGATCGACGCGGCGCTCATGCGCTTCGCCGAGATCGTCTACTCGTTCCCGGCGTTCCTGTTCTTCATCATCGTGATGTCCGCGCTGAAGGACACGCCGATCGGGAAGTTCTGGAACGGCTTCGTGATCCTGTTCGGCGCGCTCTCGCTGGTCGGCTGGGTCGGCGTGGCGCGTCTGGTGCGCGGGCAGGTGCTCTCCCTGAAGGAGAAAGAGTTCATCGAGGCGGCGCGTGCGATCGGGGTGCGCCAGCACAATATCCTGCTCAAGCACCTGCTGCCGAACTCGCTCGGCCCGATCATCATCTCGGGCGCGTTCATCGTGCCCGGCGCGATCATCGCCGAGGCGGTGCTCTCGTACCTTGGGATCGGCCTGCGCCCGTCCACCGATCGGAACGCGCTCTTCCCGGTGAGCTGGGGCAACATGATCCTCGACGGCAAGGCCGCAATTACGGCCCAGCCGTGGCTGCTGGTCGCCCCCGCCATCGCGATCGCGACGATCACGATGGCGTTCACGTTTATCGGCGACGGCCTGCGCGACGCGCTCGACCCGCGTGAGGCGAATTAGTACAAGATTCCGGAAGTTCGTGTCGGGTTTGGGCTGCCACGATCGGTTCTGCAGCTCCGTGGCCGCAGAACCAACTGGCGACAACCGGCACGCTTTTCTGGAAGGCTGTACCAGGGATCTTGTAATCGTCCGGTGGTGGGGGTTTGGGCGCGGCAAAGCTGCCCCGAACCCCCACCGCAGGGGAGATCCGGCGGGGCCTGCGATCCCGCCAGGCCGCCCCGTGGAGCAATGAGCTAGCTGTATACAATTGAAGGACGATCGTATGCCGCCATTACTCGAAGTTCGTAATCTCGATGTTCAGTTCAAGACCCAGGACGGCGTCGTCAACGCTGTCAACGACGTCTCGTTTCACCTGGAGCGCGGCGAGACGCTCGGGATCGTCGGCGAGAGCGGATCGGGTAAAAGCGTGACCGCGCTCTCGCTCATGCGGCTGATCCCCAACCCGCCCGGAAAAATCGTCGGCGGCACGATTATGTTCGATGGGGAGAACCTGCTGGATTACTCCGAGGAGGAGATGCGCCACGTGCGCGGCAACCGCATCGCGATGATCTTCCAGGACCCCATGACCTCGCTCAACCCGGTGCTGACGATCGGCCGCCAGATCACTGAGTCGCTTGAGCTGCATATGAAGCTGACCGGCCGCGAGGCCCAGAAGCGCGCGATCGAGCTGCTTGGGATGGTCGGCATCCCCAGCGCGGCCCGGCGCCTGGACGACTACCCGCACCAGTTCTCGGGCGGCATGCGCCAGCGCGTGATGATCGCGATGGGCCTCTCGTGCAACCCCGAGCTGCTGATCGCCGACGAGCCGACCACCGCGCTCGACGTGACGATCCAGGCCCAGATCCTCGAGCTGATCAACCGGCTCAAGAACGAGACCGGCACGGCCGTGATCATCATCACCCACGACCTCGGCGTGGTGGCCGGCATGGCCGACCGGGTGAACGTGATGTATGCCGGCCGGGTGGTCGAAGAGGGGACGACCAACGAGATCTTCAGCAACCCGCGCATGCCCTACACGATCGGCCTGCTGCGCTCGATCCCGCGCCTAGACGAGCAGGAGGGCCGCCGGCTTACGCCGATCCGGGGCCTGCCGCCGGACCTGATCAACCTGCCGCAGGTCTGCGCGTTCAGCCCGCGCTGCGACTACTTCGTCGCCGGGAAGTGCGACCAGACCGTGCCGCCGCTGCGCCCGGTCGGGCCGGATCACCGGGCGGCCTGCCTGTTCGATATCACGCTGGAGACTCCGATCCCGAATCAGGAGCGCCTCAACGAGGTGGCGGAGATTGCCTGACCCGCGCGTTCGGTAGAAGGCCCGAGCGTTTCAACGTTTCAACAGGCATAAAAAGAGGATAGGTATGACGACAAATGGAGCAGGATCGGGCACGCTGATTCAGGTGCGTGATCTCCAGATGTACTTTCCCGTGACGAAGGGCGTGCTAATCCAGCGCCAGGTCGGCGCGGTCAAAGCAGTCGACGGGATCTCCTTCGACATCAAGAAGGGCGAGACGCTCGGGCTGGTGGGCGAGAGCGGCTGCGGCAAGTCGACCACCGGGCGCGCGATTCTGCAGCTGCACCGGCCGACCGCCGGCGAGGTGCTGTTTCAGGGCGTCGACCTGACCAAGCTGCGGGGCGAGGATATGCGCCGGATGCGCCGCAAGGTGCAGATGATCTTCCAGGACCCGTACGCCTCGCTCAACCCGCGCATGACCGTGGGCGACATCATCGGCGAGCCGATCCGGGTCCACCACCTGCGCAACAACAACAAGGAAGTGCGCGAGCGGGTGCAGGATCTGCTGGCGCTGGTCGGCCTGAACCCGTACTTCATCAACCGCTACCCGCACGAGTTCTCGGGCGGGCAGCGCCAGCGCATCGGCGTGGCGCGCGCGCTGGCGGTCGAGCCGGAGTTCGTGGTCTGCGACGAGCCGGTCTCGGCGCTGGACGTGTCGATCCAGGCGCAGGTGATCAACTTGCTTGAGGAGCTGCAGGACAAGCTTGGGCTGACCTACCTGTTCATCGCCCACGGGCTGTCGGTGGTCAAGCATATCAGCGACCGGGTGGCGGTGATGTACCTGGGCAAGGTGGTCGAGCTGGCGGAGGGCAGCAAGCTCTACAACATGCCGATGCACCCGTACACCCAGGCGCTGCTGTCGGCTGTGCCGATCCCGGACCCGAAGATCGAGAAGCGGCGCAAGCGGATCATCCTGGAGGGCGACGTGCCCAGCCCGCTGAACCCGCCCTCGGGCTGCCACTTCCACACGCGCTGCCCGATCGCGATCGAGCGCTGCAAGGTCGAGGAGCCGCCGTTCATGGACTACGGCGGCGGCCACTTCGCGGCCTGCTGGCGCGCGCGCGAGTCGATCGAGCTGATGCCCGGCGCGGGATCGATCGTGCCGCCGCTCAGCGAGGCGCCGGTGGCGCCGAAGGCGTAGGCACGGGTCTTCTCTCGATTGGTTCTTGATGTGGCGCAGCCCTCACCCCCCTAACCCCCCTCTCCCGTCCTAGGAGAGGGGGGATTCTTGGCTTGTGCCGGGGTTTCGGCTCCGCCGAAACCCCGGCACAAGCCACTGTTCACCCCCGCCCCTGGCCGGGGCGGGGGTAGGGGGTGAGGGCCATCACTGCGCTATAACCAAAAAGATCACCCAGCAAAGGAAAGAGCGTGACCGTCAAACCGCTAGCGGTTTGACGGTCACGCCACCAGAGTGTTAGAATCCGGCCTGACACATGAGCTGAGAGGATTTCGTATGGCCGACCGCTACATCTACCTGGACCACGCCGCGACGACGGCGCTGGACGAGCGCGTGCTCGCCGCGATGCTGCCCTACTTCACCGAGCGCTTCGGCAACCCGTCGAGCATCCACCGCGCCGGCCGCGTGGCGCTTGAGGCGCTGGACGACGCCCGCGAGACGGTGGCGGCGGTGCTGGGCGCGAGCCGCAAGGAGATCGTCTTCACCGGTGGCGGCTCGGAGTCCGACAACCTGGCGATCAAGGGCGCCGCGCTGGCACAGCGGCAGGCCGGCCGGGGCGCGCACCTGATCACCAGCGCGATCGAGCACCACGCGGTGCTGCACGCGGTCGAGTACCTCGAGTCGTTCGGCTTCGAGACGACGGTGCTGCCGGTCGGCTCCGACGGCCTGGTGCGTCCGGACGACCTGCGCGGCGCGATCCGGCCGGACACCGTGCTGGCCTCGATCATGTATGCGAACAATGAGATCGGCACGATCCAGCCGCTGGCCGAGCTTGGCGCGATCTGCCGCGAGCGCGGGGTGCTGCTGCACACCGACGCGGTCCAGGCGGCCGGCTCGCTGCCGCTGAAGGTCGACGAGCTGAAGGTCGACCTGCTGACGCTGGCGGCGCACAAGTTCTACGGGCCCAAAGGCGTCGGCGCGCTGTACATCCGGCGCGGGACGCCGCTGCTGCCGCAGATCAACGGCGGCGGGCAGGAGCGGCGCCGGCGCGCCGGCACCGAGAATGTCGCCGGGGTCGTCGGGATGGCCGAGGCGCTGCGGCTGTCCGAGGAGGGGCGCGAGAGCTACGCCGCGCACTGCCTGGCGCTGCGCGACCGGCTGATCGCCGGGGCGCTCGACCGCATCCCGCACGCCACGCTGAACGGCCACCCCATGCGCCGGCTGCCGAACAACGCCAACATCGCCTTCGAGTATATCGAGGGCGAGAGCATCCTGCTGCTGCTCGACCAGCTGGGCATCGCCGCGTCGAGCGGGTCGGCCTGCACCAGCGGCTCGCTGGAGGCCTCGCACGTGCTGACCGCGCTGGGGGTGCCCTACGAGCGCGCGATCGGCTCGGTGCGCTTCACCGTCGGCCGGGAGACCACCGCCGCGGATATCGCCTACCTGCTGGATGTGCTCCCGCCGCTGGTCGAGCGGCTGCGCACGGTCTCGCCAGCCTACCGCGAGCTGCAGCCAGCCTAGCTATTCGCTGGCCGCTTACCCCTCCTGCAAGATAAGGCGGTGAATTCTTCGTAACAGGGTGCGGCCGCACAGCAACCGCACCCTGTTGCCCGAATGATACCCCGCTCCCGTCTGGGAGCGGGGGGTGAGCGCCAAACAGCGCTAGCCGTACTTCTTCGAGAGCCACTCCCGCCAGCCCTGGTCGAACTGCTCGTAGCTGACGTCGAACGTCTGCCGCAGCGCTGTGTCGAGATTCTGAGCTTTGTCGTAGGCCCGCACGAGCTTCCAGAAGCCCTCCAGCCCGCCGTGCCGCTCGGCGGTGTATGCGACCAGCGAGGCGGCCAGGCCGTACGCCAGCGAGACGTCTTTCTCCAGGCCCGTCAGGTGCTGCAGATCCTGCTTGTAAACGCGCCCCGAGGTGTCCATGATCGGGATGATCGCGCCGGAGCGGACCGCCTGCGCGACCTCGTCGGCGCGCGCGCTGTCCGAGACGTACTCGGCCAGCCCCTCGACCATCCAGTCGCTCATGCGCCCGAGCGGCGTGAAGCTGCGGTGGTTGACCAGGTGCGTGTACTCGTGGACCAGCGTGGCCAGCAGGGTCTGCTCCCAGCCGACCGCGGGGTCGTAATACGAGAAGACGTACGACTCGGGCGCGTAGATGACGATCCTGTCGCCGGCGCGGTCGTCGCGGTCGTAGTACGCGAGCGTGTTCGAGCTGGCGATCCCACCGACGCCAAAGATCGGCCTGATGTAGACGGCCGGCTTCTGGTCGGGCACGCGCCCGAGCCGTTCGAGCACGCGGCCGCGCGCCTGCTCCATCAGCTCCATGATCTTAAGGTTGACGTTGTCGGACCAGGGGTATGCGTAGAATACGAAGTGGTCGGTCTCGCTCTTGTGCTGCTGGCCGATCTGCTGCTCGGTCGGCTCCGACATGACCCAGCGGCCATCCACCTGCCGGAAGGTCCAGTCGAACACCACACCCCACAGCTCAACCCGCGCCACCACGAAGCCGTAGTCGCGCCGCGCGACGATCTTGCTCACGACATAGTCGTACCGACCGCCGGCCAAGATCGATTGCTGGAATGTCTCGAGCCGGGTGGCGATCAGGCGGCGGAACGGAAGGTTGGTCTGATCGACCGCCTGCTCGAGCAGCGCGGGGCTGTTCTGGTTGTAGGCCCGCGCGAGCAGGTCGAGCGATTGCTGGATGCCGGCCTTGATCTCATCGTCGCTCTGCTGCAGCGCGGGGCGCGCGGCGGCTTCGACGGTGGGCTGTGGGCCGAGAGCCGGGGGGATGGCCGTCGGCTCGACCGGCGGCGCGATCGCCGTGCAGGCTGCGAGCAGCGCGCCGGCCAGCGCGAGCGCGAAGGTGGTCCTGGCGCTCATACGACTCTCGCCTGTCCCGCCGTCGCCTCGCCGATCGCGGCGGCGAACGCGGCGACCTGCGCGAGCGGCAGCGAGACGCGCAGCGTCACCTCGGCCGCGAACTCCTCGGCGAGGATGCTGCCGGCGTGCGCCGCGACGAGCCTGCGGGCCGGCTCGTAGGCCGCGTAGGGCAGCCCGACCTCCAGCGACCGGCGCTCGATCTTCTCCTCGCGCGGCAGGGCCGCCAGCACCGCCCTGGCAGCGTCGCCGTAGGCGTGCACCAGCCCACCGGTGCCCAGCAGCGTCCCGCCGAAGTAGCGCGTGACGACCAGCGTGACGTCGCCGAGGCCGCTGCCGCGCAGCACCGCCAGCACCGGACGGCCGGCGGTGCCGGGCGGCTCGCCGTCGTCGGTCATGCCGAGCGTGGTGGTGGCGCCGTGGCCGACGACGTAGGCGTAGACGTGGTGGCTGGCGTCGGGCATCTCGGCGCGGATCTCGGCGATGAAGGCGCGCGCCGCCTCGACGCTGGCCGAGGGCGCGGCGCTGGCGATGAAGCGCGAGTTGATCACCCGGATCTCGGCACGCGCGCGCCCGGCCGGGATCAGGAAGCTGCTGGAGTCGGACATTTGCTCTCTCTTTATATGGCTCTGGCTCGGGCATGATACTACAACTGCGGTATAATTGGCCGACTGATCAAAGGAGCGATCGTTGGCGAATACCTCCTCCAAGCGGCCGGCGGCCGCGCCGGTGCGCTACGGCCTGCGCGCGATCGGGCGGCACTGGGAGGCTGCGGCGGCGGCGCTGATCGTGGCCGGCGCACTCGCGATCCGGCTGTGGGGCCTGCGCGGCGGCCTGCCGTACGTCGACCACCCCGACGAGCCAAACCCGATCAACTATGTCGTCCAGATGCTGCGGACCGGCGATCTCAACCCGCACTTCTTCCAGAAGCCGTCGCTGTACGTGTACATGCTGCTGGGCGTGCTGGCGCTGCACTACCGCCTCGGACTGCAGAGCGGGCTGTACGGCGCGCTCGACCAGATGACCGTGACGACGCACGTCTTCACGACGATCCCTGAGTTCTTCTTCTGGGGGCGTATGCTGACGGTCGCGCTCGGCGGCCTGACGGTCGCGGGCGTGTACGCGCTGGGCCGGCGCGCGTGGAGCGCGGGCGCCGGCCTGGTCGGCGCGCTGTTCCTGGCCACCGCGCAGTTCCACATGCGCCACTCGCAGTACGTCACCACCGACGTCGCGAGCGGGCTGCTGGTGCTGCTGGCCTTTCTGCTCGCCGTCGCTGTCGCGCGCGGCGGGCGCTGGCGCGACTACCTGCTGGCCGGGCTGCTGGCCGGGCTGGCCGCCTCGACCAAGTACAACGCGGGCGTGGTGGCGCTCACGATCGTGGCGGCGCACGGCCTGCGCTGGGGCCGCGAGTCGCTGCGGCGCGGCCCGCGCCTGGTGTCGGCGGGGGCGGCGTCGCTGCTCGGCTTCCTGATCGGCACGCCCTATGCGCTGCTGAGCTGGCCCGAGTTCAGCAAGGGCCTGCTGGGGCAGTGGGGCGCCTACAACGACGGCCCGCAGGGCGACATCAGCGGCGCCTGGCCGATCGGCGGCTACGCGAGCTTCTTCTGGAACGACGCGCTGCTCGCGCCGGCCTGCCTGGCGGTGCTCGCCGGCGTCGTGCTGCTGGTGCGGCGCAGGCGCGCGGTCGGGCTGGTCTGGCTGAGCTTCGCCATCCCCTACCTGCTGCTGCTGCTGGCGCAGTCGACCCATTTCATGCGCAACCTGATCCCGCTGTTCGTGCTGTGCATGCTGCCGCTCGGCGCGGCGGCCGACGCCCTGATCGGCTGGCTGGCCGCGCGCGCGCCGCGCTACCGGGGCGCGCTGGCCGCGCTGGCGCTGGCGCTGCTGCTGGCGCCCACGTCGGCGGCCACGCTGAGCTACCTGCAGCGGCTCGATCGCGGCGACACGCGCGTGCACATGCTGGCATGGCTGGACGCGCACGTCCCCCCCGGCGCGCGGATCGCGGCGGAGCTGCGCCCGCTGCCCGGTCCGCTGGAGAGCCCGTGGGCCGAGGTCGGCGAGCTGACCGGCCACGACCTGGCGTGGTACCGGCGGCAGGGCTACGCCTACCTGATCGCCTCGTCGGACGCGTGGCGGCAGTGGGCGCTGCCCGAGCCCTACGCCCGGCTGGCCGGCGGCCCGCCCGCGGCCGAGTTCGGCGGGGCGAGCCCGCGCGAGATGTTCGGGCCGCACCTCGTGATCTACGCGACCGGGCTCTCGGCGGCGGATGTGCCGTCGCCGCTCGCCGGCGACGTGCGCGTCGGGGGGGCGCGCCTGCTGGGCAGCGCGATCGGCTCGCAGCAGGCCGGCGAGCCGGCGCGCGCGCTCAAGGCCGGCGACACCCTGGCGCTACGCAGCTTCTGGCAGGTCGAGCAGCCCTTCGCGGCCGACTACTTCATCTTCGTGCATGTGCTGAACCAGGCCGGCGAGACCGTGGCGCGGCGCGACGCCCCGCCCTGGCAGGGCCGCTACCCGACCTCGTCGTGGCGGCCTGGGACGCTGGTGGTGGACGCGAACGACCTGGCGCTGCCGCCGGAGCTGCCGGCCGGCGAGTACGCGATCGTGATCGGCATGTTCGACCCGGCCACCGGCGCGAACCCACCGGCGCTGGCCGACGGGCAGCCGATCCCCGCCGGCGCGGTCGAGATCGGCCGCATCACTGTGGCGCGCTGAGCGGCTGTTGCGACAGCCGCTCAGCGCGCCGGCCCCCTGCCGCCGACTGTTGTTTGCCTGCTCGTAGCGCACTAGCGTGCAACGGATCATCGCTCCCCTACCGGGGAATGGCGTTGGCGGGGTGGTGCGCGCGAAGCGCGCACCACCCCGCCAACCAATACCCCGGGGGCAGGGGGGTGAGGGCACAACAGATCAAGGATGCCTGACCATCTCGGTGGCGATCGGCAGCGTGAACAAGAAGGCGCTGCCCTGACCGATCTGGCTCTCGACCCAGATCCGGCCGCCGTGCAGCTCGACCAGCGCCCTGGTGATCGACAGGCCCAGGCCGGTGCCGCCGATCCGGCGGGTGTTGGTGTTGTCGACGCGGTAGAAGCGCTCCCAGATGCGCAGCATGTCTTCCTGCGCGATGCCGATGCCCTGGTCGCGCACGGTGACCAGCAGGAAGCGGCCGGGCGGGTGGTCGGGCGGCAGCTGCGCGATCTCCTCGACCGAGAGCGCGATCTCGCCGCCGCGGGGCGAGTACTTGGCCGCGTTGATCAGCAGGTTGAACATGATCTGCTTGACCTTGTCGCGGTCGACGTAGGCCGGCGGGATGTGGCTGGGGATGTGGATCACCATGCGGTGGCGGGTCGAGAGGTGGTGGCTGAGCTGAGCGGTCATCTCGCCGATCAGCTGGCGCATCGAGACGACCCACTGGTTCAGCTTGACGTTGCCGGCCTCCAGGCGCGAGATGCCCAGCATATCCTCGACGATCTGCGAGAGGTGGTTGGCCTCGTTGTAGACCGTCTTGACGAACTCGCGCTGATCGGCCGGCGCGAACTCGCGCGCCAGCAGCAGCTCGGTGTAGCCCATAATCGAGGTCAGCGGCGTGCGCAGCTCGTGCGACACGACCGAGATGAATTCGCTCTTGAGCCGGTCGGCCTCGCGCTCGCGGGTGACATCGCTCACCAGCCACAGCCGGCCGGTGAGCTGGCCCAGGCTGTCGCGCGTCGGCACCGAGAGCACGTCGAGCTCCTGGTGCGGGTCGCGCAGGCGAATGGTGGTCGTCTGCACCTCGACCGGGTTGCTCTGCCCGCCGGCGCAGAAGTCGTTCAGGCCCATCGGGTCGGCCAGGCGCGCGAGGATGAGCGGCACCAGATCCCAGGGCATGTGGAACGGCGTGTCGTCGTCGGGCGGCGCGATGCCCCAGACGCTGAGCCAGGCCGGGTTGTGCCGCAGCACGCGCCCCTGGATGTCGAGCAGGGCCAGGCCGATCGGCATGCTGGCGATCACCTGGCTCAGCTGGGTGCTGGTCTCGAGCAGCTCCTGGTAGCGCA
The DNA here is from genome assembly GCA_016717335.1 of Candidatus Ribeiella danica. Classification (GTDB taxonomy): domain Bacteria; phylum Chloroflexota; class Chloroflexia; order Chloroflexales; family Roseiflexaceae; genus Ribeiella; species Ribeiella danica. The sequence goes on along the minus strand of JADKFS010000011.1, from coordinate 166,439 downwards.
GCGCGCGGCGCAGCGGCTGCGGTGCCAGAGCGCAGAGCGCGTGCGCGAAGGCCATCTCGCTGTCGCCGAACGCGGCCGAGCGCGGGCTGTCGAGCACCAGGACCGCCAGAGCGCCGCCGTTCGCCAGGATCGGGAGCGCCAGCTCGGCGCGGATCTCGGGGCTGCCGGGCAGGTAGTCCGGCTCGCGGGTGACGTCGCGGAGCACGATCGAGCGCCCGGTGCGGGCCACCCGGCCGGCGATGCCGCTCTCCCAGCTCACGCGGCGGCGCGGCTCGCCGTAGTTATCGCCGCTCGACACCGAGTCGCGGGCGTAGCCCTCGTGGACCTGCAGGATCAGCTCGCGGCGCTCGTGATCGACCAGGCTGATCGCGCCGGCCTCCGCGCCGGTGGAGTCGAGCGCGCAGCGCAGCAGCGTGCTGAGCAGCGTGTTGAGCGAGAGCGGCGCCTCGAGCTCGGCCCGCAGCGTGTTGATCAGCCGCTCCTGCTGGCTGGTCAGCTCGCCGGGGAGCTGCGGCAGCGCGGCCAGCTCGCCCGCGCCGCCCTCGACCGCGATGGTCGCGGCCAGCAGCGGCAGCAGCGCGCCGACGAACGACTGCTCGCCGGCGCCGATCGCGGCGGGGCCGAGCGCGCGCAGCTCGAGCACGCCCCAGAGCTGGCCGTTCCAGACGACCGGCGCGCCGAAGTAGGTGATCTCGCCCGGCTGATCCGGCGGCTCGTCGCGCAGCAGCAGGCGCAGCGGGATCGTCAGGCGCACCGGGCGGCGCGCTGCACGACCTGGCGGGTCAGGTCGTCGTTCCAGAGGTCGTGCCAGCCGTTGGGGGTGTAGAACTGCTCGCGCGGGCCGGCCGACTGGGCCGACTGGAGCCAGCAGACCAGCCGGGCGTCGTGGAAGGTGACCGCCTCGCGCAGCAGCACGAAGAGGTCGTTCATTCGCCCCGCAAACGATCGGTCGCTCGACAGCAGTCGAGCGATCGCGGAGAGCAGCGGCAGCGCGGGCTGAGTTGTCGTCGGTAACGCGAGCATCCAGACCATCCCGGCAGCGATCGGCTGTGCCGCGCCGACGCAATTTTCGGCGCTCCAGAGATGCTCACTGTATTGTAGCGCGTTGCGGTGCGGTGTCAACTTACCCAGATGACAATTCAGGGCTCGTGCAAAGTCGACCCTGACCCCCTGCCCCCTCTCCCGCACGCGGGAGAGGGGGTTCAATCGATGGCGCTGGGGTGCGGTCGCTTCGCGACCGCACCCCAGCGCTTGATACATTCCCCGCCCCTGGCAGGGGCGGGGGTCAGGGGGTGGGGTCAAAAAGACGTGGCAATAGCCCTAATCAGGACCATTGGCCGCGCACCGCCATGTCGCAGTTACGCTATAATAGAGACCGCTTGATTGGAGTATGACCACCATCCGTGGGAATCGAAAGGGGCTTATTATGCCGGTCGTCGCAGTTATCGGGGCCCAGTGGGGCGACGAGGGCAAGGGGCACGTTGTCGATCTGCTGGCCGAGCGGGCGCGCTTGGTGATCCGCTACGGCGGCGGCAACAACGCCGGCCACACGGTCGTCAACGAGCGCGGCGCGTTCAAGCTGCACGTCGTTCCCTCCGGCATTTTCGATCCGAGCACGATCAACGTGATCGGCAGCGGGGTTGTGATCGACCCGGCGGCCCTGCTCCAGGAGCTGGCGGATCTACAGTCCAAAGGGATCAACATCTCCAAGCTGTTCATCAGCGAGCGGGCGCACGTGATTATGCCGTACCACCTGCAGCAGGATCAGTACGATGAGACGCTGCGCGGCGACAACAAGATCGGCACTACCGGCCGCGGCATTGGGCCGGCCTACGCCGATAAGATGTCGCGCATCGGCATCCGCATGGGCGACCTGCTGCACGAGGAGACGCTGCTGAAGCGCCTGCGCCAGGTGCTCGATGTGAAGAATAAGCTGCTGACCGCGGTCTACAATGCCCCGCCGCTCTCGCTGCACGAGATCTACCTGCGCTACACCGAGTACGGCCGCAAGCTGGCCGACCACGTGACCGACACCCACCCGATTATCTCGCGCGCGCTGGACAAGGACGTGCCGATCCTGCTCGAGGGCGCGCAGGGGGCGCTGCTGGACGTCGACCACGGCACCTACCCGTTCGTCACCTCGTCGCCGCCGGGCGCCGCGGGCGCCAGCCAGGGCGCCGGGATCGGCCCGACCCGGCTCAGCTCGGTCGTGGGCGTCTACAAGGCCTACGCCACGCGGGTCGGCGAGGGGCCATTTCCCACCGAGGTGAGCGGCACGGCGGCCGAGGTGCTGCGGCAGCTCGGCACTCCCTGGGCCGAGGTCGGCACGACCACCGGCCGCCTGCGGCGCGTCGGCTGGTTCGACGCGGTGCTGGCGCGCTACGCGGCGCAGATCAACGGCATCGACACGGTGGTGTTGACCAAGCTCGACGTGCTGGACACGCTCGATCGAATCAAGATCTGCACCGGCTACCAGCTGCACGATGCCAAGCTCGACTATCCGCCGTCGAATATCAGCATTCTTGGCCGGGTCGAGCCGATCTACGAAGAGATGCCGGGCTGGAAGCAGCCGACCAGCGGCGTGCGGCGGTTCGACCAGCTACCGGCGGCCGCGCAGGACTACGTGGCGCGCCTGTGCGAGCTGGTCGGCGCGCGGATCGGCATGGTCTCGGTCGGCCCGGGCCGCGAGCAGATCGTCGAGGTCAACGCGCTGTTCTAGGCGGCGAGCCACTCGATGGCCGGGCGGCCAGAAACAAGAACCGAGGACCGGCCATGAGGCGGTCCTCGGTTTTCACATCTCGGCTCGTGGCGCTCGGTCTAGCCGCTCAGCGCCGCCAGCTTCTGGGCCAGCGCGGCGTTCGACGGCTCGACGAGGATCGACCCGTCGGGAAACAAGATCGTCGGCACACTCTGGTAGCCGCGGTTGACCTGCTCGACATAGCTGCGCGCCGCGTCATCGGTCTCTATATTGATATAATCGTATGTCACCTCGTGCTGATCGAGCAGCCGCAGCGCGCGCCTGCAGTCGCCGCACCAGGATGTGCCGTAGACCGTGATAGACGTCTTTTCCATGGTTCGATTGACCTCAAGCTAGGATGATCCCCCATACCCCCGGTGGGTATCTTAGGTAAAAATAGTATACCATATTTTTACAGCTTGCGCTGGTTGGGGCTGCGCCCCCGTGCCCCGCAGGCGGGGGTGGGCTTCGCCCTGCCCAAAACCCCATCCAAACGTTCGTTTTCAGCGCAGCGCGCGCTATATTCGCGCAATTCGCGGATTCTTTACTGTGGGATCGCGCTAGCGGCTGACGAGCAGGTACGCGAGGAGGATCAGGAGCTGGAAGACAACGGGGATGAGTCCGCCGGCGAACAGCTGGCCGCCGCGCCAGTCGTAGAGCTCCTCGCACAGGGCGGCCGCCAGCAGGAACGACCAGACGATCGCCGCGAGCCAGAGCAGCACCGGCAGGATCGGCACGCCCAGCAGCACGAGCACAACCGCGCCGACCTGCGGCAGCAGGCGCGGCAGCTGGATGATCGGGTAGAGGTAGAACGCGCGGTTGCCCTCTTCGCCGCCGCCGGTCGCGTCGTCGAGCGTGGTCAGCGAGAGCCCGACTAGCGGCCACTCCAGCATAGTGAGCACGAACAGCACCAGCGCGCTGATCAGCAGGGCCGCGTTCGGCAGAACGCCCTGCTGGATCGCGCGGTCGCCGAGCAGCAGCAGCGCCGGCGGTAGGGCCAGCCAGGCCATGATCCCGGCGGTGCGCAGCAGCCGGCGCGACTCCAGAACCTTGGTGGACGGGTCGGCGCGGCTCTCGGCCACGAGCTTGTCGAGCGCGGCGCTGGAGCGGAAGCTGAGCAGCAGCAGGTTGGATCGCGCGTCGCTCTGGAGGATCGGCTTTTCGGCCGGCGCGGCCTGCTCGGAGTGGCGCGTGACCTCGAGCACGATGCGCTGCAGCACCGCTTCGAAGTTCGAGAGCGCCGAGGTGACGAGCACGCCCGGCCTGAGGCCGCCCTCGTAGATCAGGCTGCTCAGCCGCTTGGAGGACGGCAGCCCGCGCGACGCCTGGATCAGGACGATCCGCGACTCCTCCGAGAGCTCGGTCACCTTGATCGAGGCGATCGACGCCCACGGCACGACCAGCCAGCGCCCGAAATGCCGCACCGCCAGCCCCTCGCTGCGCGCCTCCAAGTCGGGCAGCAGGTTGCGCAGGCCGGCCAGCAGCCAGGCCAGGCCGATCAGCAGCAGGTGCGCAGCCACCAGCAGCCACCAGTTGGCCGGCAGCACGCGCAGATCGAGCCGGTCGAACACCGGCAGCGACTGGAGTGCCGGGAAGGTCAGCGCGAGGAACTTGAGCCAGCCGATCGCGTAGCGCACGACCAGCAGCGCGGCCAGCAGCAGAGTGCCCCAGCTGAACAGCGCGCTGATGCGGGGCGGGTAGCTGCCGCGCAGGGTCTCGCGGCCGGTCACGCTCGGCGCGGGCGTCGCCGATGCCTCGTCCTTGGCCCGCCGGCTGAAGAACGACGCCGGGCTGAGCAGCAGGCGGAACAGCGGCGACGAGGCATCCTCCTGGAGCCGGGCCGGCTTGACGTTCTCGAGCACCCGCGCGACACGGTCAGTCTCGCTGAGCAGCGTCTTGATCAGATTCTGAAAGTCGCTGATCGCCGAGATGATCAGGAAGCTGCGGCCGAAGCCGAGGCGGTACAGCAGGCTGTAGAAGCGGTGCCAGCCGGTCAGCTGCTTGCGGTCGGCCTCGGCCAGCAGCACGAAGCGCTCGGCGGCCAGGTCCTCGGTGACCTTGATCGCGCGCAGCGTCTCCCAGGGCACCGGCAGCCAGCCGCCCGCGAACTCGACCAGCATGCCGCGCGGGCTGGTGCGAATGGTCGGCAGGCTATTGCGCAGCAGCAGCGCCAGCAGCAGCGCCAGCGCCAGCCAGCCGAGCGCGGGCAGGAGCTGGCCGAGCGCCATGATCAGCAGCAGCGTCTTGTCGCCGCCAACCTCGGCGCGCGGCAGCGGCGCGCTGTCGCTGATCGCGCGCACGACCTCGGGGAGGTAGGGCACGCGCCCGAGCAGCGTGGTGTCGATCCCGACTGTGGTCCACAGCAGCATGAGCAGGTCGCGGGCGAAGCGCACCAGCGCGATGCCGACGGCCAGCGTGCTCAGCAGCTCGATCAGCCAGGTGATCCAGCGCGGGTAGCGATGTATCTGCTCGGCAACCATGGTCGGCTACTCCTCCCAGCCGGCCGACCGCGGCCCGGCGCCCGGCTGCAGCTCCTGGATGCGCAGCTCGGCATTGTCGAGCAGGCGCTGGCATTCCGCCGCGACCGCGACGCCCTCCTCGTAGAGCGCGAGCGCCTGCTCGAGCGGCAGCTCGCCGGCCTCGAGCCGCGCGACGATCGCCTGCATGCGGGCGTAGAGCGATTCATAGGTGGGGTTGTCGCTGAGGTTGGTCATGCGCTGAACCCTTTACAATGATAAGGTTCTTGCGAGCCTTACAGTTCGGGGTGGGGTGTGGGGAGGCTTCGCCTCCCCACACCTCCCCAACTATACAGTAATCGCTGTCAAGCGAAGCCTTGTCTTAGGAGTACACCCAAACAGTATGCGCGACCACGCCGCATTGCAATGGCCTAAAGGTCACGGTTTGCCCGGCGCCGGCGAATCAGGGTCTTCCACGCGCGCGTCGATCTCGCCGCCGCGCACGGTCACGACCAGCGCGTCGCCGGGGGCGGCCTGGGCCGGGTCGGTCACGATCCGCCCGTCGGCCGAGCGGCGCACCACCGCGTAGCCGCGGCCGAGCGTCGCCAGCGGGCTGAGCGTCGCCAGCTGGGCTGTCGCGCCTGCGAGCCAGGCGCGGCGCAGCTCGACGCCGTGGGTCAGCCGGGCGGTCGCGCGGCGCAGCAGGTCGTCGAGCGACTGCCGGTCGCGCCGCAGCCGCGTCGCGGGCGACTGCTGGTCGAGTCGGCGGCGCAGCAGCTCCACGTCGTCGCGCGCATCGTCGAGGCGGCGCCGCACCGCCGCGTCGAGCCGCTCGTGCAGCAGGTCGATCGCGCCGGCCAGCTCCGCCACGTCGGGCGCGACCATCTCGGCCGCCGCCGATGGGGTCGGCGCGCGCAGGTCGGCCACGTAGTCGATGATCGTCGTATCGGTCTCGTGGCCGACGCCGCTGATCAGCGGCACCGGGCTGGCGAAGACCGCGCGCGCGACGATCTCCTCGTTGAAGGTCCACAGGTCCTCGGCCGAGCCGCCGCCGCGCGCGACGATGATCACGTCCAGGTCCTGCTCGTACAACGCGTACAGCGCCTCGACCACCGTCTCGGCCGCGCCGTCGCCCTGGACCTTGCACGGCGCCAGGACGACCTCGGCCAGCGGGTAGCGCCGCCGCAGCACCTTCAGAATATCCTGCAGCGCCGCGCCGGTGGGCGAGGTGACCACGCCGATCCGGCGCGGCAGCGGCGGCAGCTCGCGCTTGCGCGACAGGTCGAACAGCCCCTCGGCGTCGAGCCGGGCCTTGAGCTCCTCGAAGCGCGCGTACAGCAGGCCGACGCCGGCCGGCCGGATCATGTCGACGTACAGCTGGATCTGGCCGCCGGCCTCGTAGAAGGCCACCCGCCCGTGCGCCAGCACGGCGTCGCCGTTCGAGGGCATCGCCGGGATGCGCGCCACGTAGGTGCGCCAGCAGGCCGACTTGATCTGGGCCTCGCCCTCCTTGAGGGTGAAGTAGCAGTGGCCCGAGGCGGCGCGGACGAAGTTCGAGACCTCGCCCTCGATCCAGATGTCGCGGACGATCTCATCCGAGTCGAGCAGCTCGCGCAGGTAGGTGTTGAGCTGAGAGACGGTGAGTATGCGTAGCATAAAAAGTTTTGAGTTTTGAGTTTTGAGTTTTGAGTTGCGGTGTGAGATGAACTCAAAACTCAAAACTCTACAGGGGCTCTACGATCATGAGCGGCTGGCCGTACTCGACCGGCTGGCCGTTATTCACCAGGATTTTCACGACCTTGCCGCCGATCTCGGACTCGATCTCGTTCATCATCTTCATCGCCTCGACGATGCCGACCCGGTCGCCCGGCTGGATGATGTCGCCCTCGTGAATGTAGGGCGTGTCCTTGGGCGACGGCGCGGAGAAGAAGGTGCCGACCATCGGCGAGGTGATCGGCTGGCCGGCCGCCGGCGCGTCGGCAGCGGGGGCAGCCGGCCCTTCGCCCTGCGCGATCGGGCCATACTGGTGGAACGGCGCGATCGGCGGCAGCGGCGAGTGGACCGCCGAGGGCAGCGCGGCCGCGAGCGACGGCGTCACCAGGAACTGCGCTGTGCCGGGGCTGGCCGGCTGCGCCACCCCGCGGCGAATATGCAGCTTGGAGCCGCCGCGCTCGATCTTGATCTCGCTGATGTCAGTCTCGCTGATCAGGCGAAGCACCTCACGCAGCGCGCCCAGGCCGAACTCGTCGTTCTCCTCCGGATCGTGCTGCTCGCCCGCGCGGTCGGCCATAGATTCTGCTCTCCCCTCATGTCCAAGCAGGCAGTCGGCAGCCGGCAGCCCAAGCGGTTACTGCCGACTGCTGGCTGCCGACTGTCACGCTCGCTCGATATAGCCGCCGGTGCGCGTGTCAATCCGCAGCTCGTCGCCCTGCTCGATGAACAGCGGCACGATCACGCGCAGCCCCGTCTCCATGATCGCGGGCTTGACCGCGCCCGAGGCCGTGTCGCCCTTGTAGCCCGGCTCGGTCTGCTCGACCCGCAGGACGACGTTGGGCGGCAGGGCCAGGTCGAGCACCTCGCCCTCGTAGGTCAGCAGGTCGACCTGCTCGTTCTCCTTGAGGTAGCTGGCGGCGCTCCCGACCACGTCGAGCCCGACGGCCGGCTGGTCGTAGGTGGCGGTGTCCATGAAGTAGAACGTATCGTCCTCGCGGTAGAGGAACTGGACGGTCTTCTTCTCGAGCTCGGCGACCGGGAACTTCTCGCCGGCCTGCACGGTCGTGTTGACCGTCGCGCCGCTGCGGACGTTGCGCAGCGTCATGCGGACGTACGCGCTGCCGCGGCCCTGCTTGACGTGTTGGTAGTCGACGATTCGCATCAGCTCGCCGTCGTGAATGATCGTCAGCCCTTTTTTTAGCTCGCCGGTGGAAATCATGCTGTCGGAAGCTCCTCACGCGTATGCTGCCCGAATGCGTCAAGCGGCCATTATAACATAGGTCCCCAGGGACCAAGAACTGTGGATGTTAGCTCGGCAGCCCTCACCCCCCTGCCCCCCTCTCCCGCGCGGGAGAGGGGGGATTCTTGTCGGCGTCGTGGTGCGCTCGCGGAGCGGGCACACCACGACGCCAGATCTATTCCCCCTCCCCTTCCAGGGGAGGGGCAAGGGGTGGGGTCAAAGATGTTGCATCACCGCGCCATGGGCGAAAGAATCCACTCCCAAAAGGGAGATAGGGGAAAGGCAGCCAACGCGCTACGAGCCGGGCTCGTCTCTGGCGAGCAGCCAATCGAGCGCCAGCAGGTAGCCGCGCCAGCCCAGCCCGGCGATCTGCCCGGCGGCGACCGGCGCGACCACCGAGGTGTGGCGGAACGGCTCGCGCCTGTAGACGTTCGAGAGGTGGACCTCGACGATCGGGGCGGCCAGGCTCGCCAGCGCGTCGCGCAGCGCAAGGCCGTAGTGCGTCAGCGCGCCGGGGTTGATGATGATGCCGTCGGCGTCCCAGCCCTCGGCCTGCAGGAAGTCGATCAGCGCGCCCTCGTGGTTCGACTGCAGCGCCAGCAGCGTGGCGCCGGCCGCGGCGGCCCGCTCGCGCACGGCGGCGTCGATCTCGGCCAGGGTCATGCGCCCGTAGATCGCCGGCTCGCGCCGGCCGAGCATGTTGAGGTTGGGGCCGTGGATGAGGAGTATTTTCATAGAATCATTTCTTTCCTCGAACGCGTCCTCATGCGCTATAGCCCTCACCCCCCTGCCCCCCTCTCCCGGAACGGGAGAGGGGGGATTCTTTGCTGGTGGTGGGGTCATCTGACAGCTATCGCCGCAGTAGCGGCAGGTACTGCTGGGGCGTGGGCAGCCCGCCCGGTCCGCCGATTATGTCGATCAGATCGTCGTAGACGGTCGGCGAGAGCACCGACGTGGCGCGCACGCTCACCCGGTTGGTGGCGGCCGGCGGGGCGTCGAGCGGCACCTGGACGGTCACGGTCACCGGGGCGCTGGCGCCGGCGACAAGATGGATCGTCGCGGACGGCGCGATGCTGATCGCCCAGCCCAGGCTCTGGGTCGCTTCGATCGTGAAGTCGTCGGCGCCGTTGCCGGTGTTGGTCAGCCGGTGCGCGAGCTCGACGCTCGCGCCCGGCACGAGCGGCCTGGTCCAGCTCGGCCAGAAGTGGACTCCGGCGTACTGCAGCACGGCGATCGTGTCGATCACCTCCGGCGCGAGGCCGGGCGACGACGCGGCGCTGACTCGGACGCGCAGCTTGTGCAGCGCCCCGGCCGGCGCGGTGGTCGGCACGGCGATCGTGATCGTCACGGCCTGGCTGTCGCCGGGCGCCAGCGGCAGGCTGGCCTGGCTCAGGGTCGTGCTCCAGCCGAGCGACGACAGCAGCTCGACCGCAAAGGTGTCGGCCGTGAAGCCGCTGTTCGAGATCGTGTGCACGCAGGTCACCAGGTCGCCCGGCAGCGCGGTGGTATCGCACGAGCCGCCGATCGTCACGCCGCCGGGCGGGCCGACCCGCGCGATCGCGGTCGCGCTGGCATCGTCGCACACTTGGTCGCTGCAGCTTGCCGTGATCGTGACGCTGGCGCTGGCGCCGTTCGGCGCGTCTGCCGGCGCGCCGAGCGTGAGCGTGACCGGCGTGGACTCGCCCGGCAGCAGCGGCCCGGCGCTCTGCGGCGCGAGGTCGCTGCTCCATCCCAGCGGCGCGCTCGTGGCCGCCAGCCCGTACGACTGGGCCACGCTACCGCTGTTGGTCAGCGTGAAGGTAAACGTCACGACCTCCCCGGCGTCGAGGCTGCGCGTCTGCAGGTGCGGGTCGATCAGCGCGCCCGCGACCTCGGCGATCGTGGTGGTGATCAGCGCCGAGTCGTAGATCGCGGGCAGCGACGAGGTCGCGGTGACGTAGGTGGTGTTCTGCAGGCCGGCCGGCTGGCCGATCGGGATGCTCAGCTCGACGCTGATCGCCTGGCTTTCGCCCGGCCCAAGCTCCAGGCCGGCCGGCAGCGCGCGCACATCCCAGCCGCGCGAGCTGCTCGCCTGTAGGCCGATCGTGTCGGTGAAGTTGCCGCTGTTCGTCACCAGCTGGCTGGTGTAGGTGATCACCGCGCCGGGCGCGCGCGCCAGCGGGTCGTCGATGTCGGGATCGAGCGACAGCCCGCCCTGCTGCGCGACCTGGACCATGTCGGTCTTGCTGGCCTGCGCGAACGGCGCCGCGCCGGCGACCGCGATCAGCGTGACCGGGTACTGCCCGGCCGGGGCGCCGGCCGGCACCTCGATCGTCGCGCTGACCGCGGCGGTCGCGCCAGGCTCCAGCTGCACCGAGGGCGAGACCGGGGCGGTGACGAGCCAGCCCGGCGGCGGCGTGAAGCTCAGGTCGAACGTGCCGGAGACGTCGCCGGTGTTCGCGATCGTGTACTCGATCGTCACCGGGTCGCCCGGCGCGGCCACCGGCGGCGTGACGACGCTGCTGATCTGCGGCACCGCGCCCGAGGTGACCTGGACGACGTCCTCGGCCTGCTTCGGCGCGGACGGCGCGCCGGTCGCGAACGCCTCCACGGTGGCGGTGTAGGTCGAGCCGGACGCGATGCCCGGCGGCAGGGTGTAGGTCACGGTGAACGGCGCCGAGGCGCTCTTCGCCAGGATGATCAGCCCGGCCGGCTCCACGCTGTAGCCCCAGCCGGCCATCTCGGGCGGCAGGCTGACGGTGACTGAGAAGGCGCCCGATCCGCTGCCGAGGTTGGTCAGGATGTGCGCGAAATCAACCGGCTGGCTAGGGCCGGTGCTCTGCGTCTGGGTCGCCGGCTCCAGCGAGAAGTCGTAGCTGACGATCGCCGTCGTGGTGTCGATCTTCTGGTCGGAGGCCGCCGCGCCGGCGAGCTGCGCGGTGACGGTGGTCTGGTTCTGGTCGCCGGCCTGCGCGCCCGCAGGCACGGCGACGGCCAGCGTGACATCGCAAAACTGGCCTGGGGCGAGCGAGGCCGGGCAGGCGCTCGTGTCGAGCGTGGTCGTCCAGCCGTTCGACGAGGAGCGCGTGACCGCCAGCGCGCCGGGGGCCGTGCCGGTGTTCGTGACGCGGTGAGTGTAGGTCGCGCTCGCGCCAGGGAAGGCGCTCTGCTGCGGGGATGGCGTCCCCGCGCCCAGCGTGACGGCCGGGGCGAGCGGCACGCACTGGTCGAACGGCCCGAGCTGGCCGGTGAACTCCGAGGTGTTGCCAGCGCTGTCGGTGACGGTGAAGATTAGGTAGGGCTTGCAGCCGGCGACGCTGATACCGCTGAAGCTACCCGCGCTGGCGAACGAGGTCAGGAAGGTCGGCCCCTCGTCGACCGGCGGGCTGTCGTCGGTGAAGACCTGGACAGTGCAGCCGCCCGCGCCGCATCCGGCGGCGTTGGTGACGGTGCCCGAGAGGGTCGAGCCGCTGACGGCCAGGCTGGCCAGCCCCGGCCGGCCGGCCTGGTTGCCCAGGTTGCCGCCGGCGGCAAGTGCGATGCCCTTGCCGCCGTTGTCGCGGGTGGTGGTGCGCGAGATCGTGTTCCCGGTCGTGCCGGGGTCGGTCACCAGCACGCCGTGGGAGGTGTTGCCGGTCAGCGTGTTGCCCTCGATCACGGTGTCGCCGCCGATCAGGTTGTTCTTGGCACCGCTGTTGATCGAGATGCCGACCTGATTAGCGGTGATAGCATTGGCCTTGACGAAGTTGCCCGACGAGGCGTCGATCCAGATGCCGGCCTGGCTGTGCCCGGAGATCGTGTTGCCGGCGCCGGCGCCGCTCAGCCCGATCGTGTTGGTGCCGCTGCCGGCGACCAGCTCGATGCCAATCGGGCCGTTCGCGCTGATCGTATTGCCGGAGATGATGTTGCTGGCCGGCGCGGCCGGCGTCGCGCCCGCGTCTCCGGTCAGGGAGATGCCGGCCTGCTTGTTGCCGCCGATCTGGTTGGCCGCGATCGTATTGCCGTAGGTGTCGCCTTCGAGCAGGACGCCGACCTTCTGGTTGGGTATGGCGGTGGTGCCGGCCGTGTCGAGGCCGATCGCGTTTCCGGTGACGCTGATACCGTGCGTCTCGTCGCCGTCGACCGTGTCCGGCAGCGTGAGCAGCCAGACGCCGTGCAGCTTATTGCCGCCGATCAGGTTGCCCGGGCCGATCGTCACGCCGGTCGCGCCCTTCCAGACCTCGACGCCGGCCTCGTCGTTCGGCAGCGCCGCGGTCCCGCTCGCGTCGACGCCGATCCGGTTGTTGCGGACGACGATGCCGGCCGTGGCGGCGCTCGACCCGGTCTCGTTGCGGATGTCGACCCCGCTGCGGTGGTTGCCGGAGATCAGGTTGCCGTCGCCGTCGCCCGGCCCGCCGATCGCGCTATTGCGCACGCCGCCGCTGAGCAGCACGCCGCCGGCCGCGTTGGGCAGAGCCACGCCGCCGCTGCCGTCGGTGCCGATCCGGTTGCCGATCACGCGGTTGCCGCTGATGTAATCGGTGCCGACCAGCAGGCGGCCGCCGATGTTCACGCCGTACACGGTGGTCGAGCCGGCCGGGCCGTTCGCGCTGATGATGTTGCCCGGGCCGACGACGTTATCGTTCGAGTTGTCGCCGATGTAGACGCCGTCCTCGCGGTTGCCGAGCGCGGCCGTCCCCGCGGCGGTGACGCCGATGCGGTTGTTGCTGATGACGTTGCGCTGCTGGACCGTCGTGCCGCTGCTGAAGAGCGTGTAGACCAGGACGCCGCTGCCGCCGTTGCCCGAGATCACATTATTGTCGATCACGTTGTCGCTGGCGCCGAACTGGATGGCGATGCCGGCGACATTGTTGTTCGTGTCGGCCGGCCCGCCGGCGGCCGTGCCGTTGTAGTTGGTGCCGATGTAGCAGCGCTCGATCCGGTTGTGGTCGGCCGGCGCGGCCTGGGCGCTGATCCTGATGCCGTGGCCGTTCGTGGTCCCGACGAAGCCGTTGACGATCAGACCGCGCACGGTGTTGTTTGAGGAGCGGATCAGCAGGCCCTGGCCGGAGACCACGCCGCCGCCGCTCAGCTCGATCGAGGGCGTGCCGTCGACGGCGCCCCCGTCGATCGTGATGCCGCCGCCCGTGAGCGCCGGCAGCGCGCCCAGCGACGGGTCGACCGCGATGCGCCAGTAGCCGGCGGGCTGGTGGCCGGGGTCGCCTGCCGGGATGCCGAAGCTGATCGCGCCGGGGCTGGCGTTTGCCGCAACGATCGCCTCTCGCAGCGAGCAGTCGCCGTCGCAGGCGCCGTCGTTGGTGTCGGCGGTCTTGGTGACGACGTATGGGCCGGCGGCGTCGGCCGGCCGCGCCATCGGCACAAAGGCGACCAGCAGGGCCAGCAGGCCGAGCAGGCTCAAGCGTCGAAACGAAAGCGGCACAGGCTTCTCCTTGGTGTTTCTGGGCGGTGGCGCGGGGCGAAGGCCCGCGCCACCGCCCTTCAATTGCAGGACTTTCCCAGGCGAAACGATTCGCCTGTCGCCGACCCCTCCCCCATACCCCCTCCCCTACCAGGGGAGGGGGTTCAGATTCTGGGTCTCCGGGTGCGGGCGCTGTGCGCCCGCACCCGGAGACCAGAAGGCTTCTCCCCCTCTCCCACGCCTGGGAGAGGGGGGCAGGGGGGTGAGGGGCAGCTGCGCCTGAGCGCGCGCTACCAGAGCAGAATCAACGATTGGTACATGCGCGGGACGACCGCGCTCTGCGTGACGTCGACGATGTTCTGCGAGCTGGCCCGCACGCGCGCGGCGTCGGCGGCGTCGACCAGGTCGATCGTGATGGTGTCGCGGTCGCCGGCCAGCAGCCGGTCGTCGACCGTGACCACGACGGCGATATCGATCGTGTTGGTCGCGCTGGTGGTGCCGAGCGTGAAGCTGTCGCCGGCGCCGAGCGGGCTGCCGTCGATCTTCGCGAATGCGATCATGCTGCCGCGGCTCGACGCGCCCCGCAGTGCGAAGGCGGCCTGGCCGTTGCTGCGGTTCTCCACCCGGTAGGTGAAGGTGATCACCTCGCCGGCGCCGACTGAGCCCTCCATCCCCTCGTCGAGGCTGAGCAGCAGCGCGCTCGGGCTTAGCTCGACCGTGGTGGTGTCGGTCGCGACGGCGCTCTGCGACGAGTGGCCGGGGGCGCTGAAGCTGACGGTGGTCTTGGCGACCTTGCCGGCCTGCGCGCCCGGCGGCACGGTGAGGCTGACAGTCACGCTGCGCGCGTTCGCGTCGCCCGGCTCCAGCACCAGCGTCTGCGTGCTCACGCCGGTCTGCCAGCCAAGCTCGGTCGCGGCCGTGATCTCCACCGTCGCGCTGACGTTGCCGGTGTTCGTGAGCGCGTGCGTGTAGTGGATGACGTTGTTGGGCGGGTCGGGCGTGCCCAGGCCGCCCTGCTCCAGCGGGCCCACGCTCAGCAGGAACTGCGGCAGCACGGTCGTCGTGTCGGTGACGCTGTCGGTGACGGTCACGAGCGACGTCGAGGCCACCGTCACGCGGGTCTGGTCAGGCGGGTCGCCCGGGCGCGCGGCCGGGTCAGGACCGGGCGGCAGCGTCAGCGTGACCGTGACGGAGATATGCTCGCCGGCGGCCAGCCCGAACTCGGTGGTCGAGATCGGCGTGGTGGCGGCCGGCCAGCCGCGCGACGAGACGGCGCTCAGGCGCAGGTCGGTCAGGTCGACCGTGCCGGTGTTGGTGATCCTGTGCGTGTAGGTGACCGCCTGGCCGGGCAGCGCCTCGGACGAGCGCGGCGGCCCGATCGCCACGCCCAGCGTGCTGGTCAGGACGGCGAACTCCGAGCTGTTGCCGGCGGCGTCGGTCGCGGTCAGCGCCAGCTGCGGCGGCAGCGTGATCGGCAGCGTCGCTGAGAAGTACCCGCTCGGGCTCAGATCGAACGACGACGGCACAACCAGGTCGCGCCCCTGGCCGTCCAGCGCGGCCGGGTCGGTGGTGAAGATCTGGATCGTGCAGGCGGCGCCGCATGCGTCGCTGCTGCCGTCGGCCAGCACGCGCCCGGTCAGATGGCCGGTCTGGCTCAGGTGCAGGTCGAACGGCGGGTCGATGTCGTGGTTCGGGCTGGCCGAGTCGCCGCCGGGCGCGGGCGCATTCGGCACGAGCGCGATGCCCTTCGCGCCGTTGCGCGAGATATGGTTGTCGAGGATCGTCACCTGCTGGGCCGAGTCGTCCACCAGCACGCCGTCGGCCGTGTTGCCGAGCGCGAGGTAGCCGCCGCCCTGGGGCGCGACCCCGATATAGTTCGAGCTGATCGTGGTGCTGATCGTGGTCGCGCCGGAGACGTGGACGCCGCTGCCCTGGTTGGCGCCGATCGTGTTGCCCTGGCCTGGCCCGCCCACGCAGGTCTTCTGCGCGCCCCCGGCGATCAGCACGCCGTCGCCGTGGTTGCCGGCCGCCACGAGCGGGCCGCCGGGCGCGAGGCGCAGGCCGATGATGCTGTCGGACAGCGTGTTGGAGAGCGTGCCGGTGCCGCTGATCACCACGCCTGCCCCGCCGTTGCTCGCGATCAGGTTGGCCGCGCCGCCGCCGACCAGGTTCCGGCTAGCGCCGTCGAGGATCGCGACCCCGCCGCGGTCGTTGCCCAGCTCGCCGACCCCGTCGGCCCGCAGGCCGATCGCGAGGCCCGAGAGGGTGTTGCTGATCGTGCCGCTGCCGCTGATCTGCACGCCGTAGCCGCCGTTGCCGCCGATCGCCGAGCGGCTGTCGGCGCCGCCCGAGACGACGTTATCGTGCGCGCCGCCCGAGATCAGCACGCCGCTGAGCGCGTTGCCGAGGTCGCTCTCGCCGTCGCTGCCGATCGTATTGCCCGCGACGAGGTTGTCGCTGGCGCCCGGCCCGGTCAGCAGCACGCCGTGGCCGCGGTTGGCGGCGATATAGTTGCCCGGCCCGGGCGAGCCGCCGTCCGCGCCGCCGATCGTCACGCCGCTGCTATCGACCAGCTCGATGCCGCTGCCGCCGTTGCCGAGCGGGGCGACCGCGTCGGCGCCGAGCGTCAGGCCGATCAGGTTGGCGGCGATCGTGGTCGCGCCGACGCTGTTTAGCGCGATGCCGGGACCGTCGTTGCCGCTGATCACATTGCCCTCGGCGATGCCGGTGCCGCCGATCGTCGTCTCGGACGCATTCGAGACCGCGATGCCGGCACTCTGGTTGGGGCTGGCGACGACCGAGCGCGGACGCACGCCGACGTAGTTGCCGACCAGCCGGTTGCCGGCGACCGGCCGGCTCTGCGGATCGGGGCCGAAGACCTGAATGCCGATACCGGCCGAGTGCTCGGCGTTGTCCTTGAAGCTGACGATCGCCAGCCGCCGGACGGTATTGTTCGACGAATTGATCCGCAGCCCGCTCGTCCCGGTCACGATCTCCGAGCCGTCGACGACAACCAGCGGCGTGAAGAAGAGCGGGCGCGGCGGGCCGTCGATCGTGATCCCGCCGCTGGTGAGCGCGGGCAGCTCGGAGCGCAGCCCGATCGTCCAGAGCCCGCCGCTCTGCAGGCCGCCGGGGATGCTGAACGCGATCGTGCCGCCGCCGGCCGCGTTGGCGTCGGCGATCGCCTGCCGCAGCGAGCCCGGCCCGGCGTCGTCGACCGTCGTCACCGTAAACGTGCCGGCCGCGCGCGCGACCGGGGAGCGCTGCACAACCGCGATCGACGCGCAGACGAGCAGCAGGGCAAGCGCCCACGCCAGAGAGCGGCGAGAACCAGCCATGAGGCGCTCCTATCTCCTACAAGCGGCCAGATGATGATCGGTAGTTGGGCTTGGACAGGCTTATTCTATCACAGTGATCAAGCGAAATGACTAGGAAAGAAGTACTAGAAAGTGGCGCGAGTGTAAAATGACTGTTTTGTTATCTTGGCGCCCCACCCCCTGCCCCCTCCCCTACAGGGGAGGGGGTTCTGTTTTTAGCACGGTGGTGCGGCAGGAATACTCGCCTGCCAGGGGCGTGGGGAGATTCTTGGCAACTGGGCCGCCTGAAAACCCGCCTGCCAGGGGCGAGGGAAGATTCTTGGCATTGAGGGCGGGCGCTTTGCGCCCGCCCTCAATGCCAGAAAAATACCCCCTCTCCCGCGCACGGGAGAGGGGGGCAGGAGGGTGAGGGCCAGCCAGAGCTACTCAGCATTATCGATCTGGGCGCGCTGCAGCTCGCCCGAGAAGTCGACGTAGATCGACTTCCACTCGCTGAACACGTCGAGCACCTGGGTGCCGCCCTCGCGGTGGCCGTTGCCGGTGCCCTTGGTGCCGCCGAACGGCAGGTGGATCTCGGCGCCGATCGTCGGGGCATTGACGTAGACGATGCCGGTATACAGGTCGCGCATCGCGCGGAAGGCCGCGTTGACGTCGCGGGTGTAGATCGAGGAGGACAGGCCGAACGGCACGTCGTTGGCGACGTCGATCGCCTCCTCCAGGCTGTCGACCGGGATGATCGACAGGACCGGGCCGAAGATCTCCTCCTGGGCGAGCCGCATGGTGCGCTTCACGTCGGCGAAGATCGTCGGCTGGTGGAAGAAGCCGTGGGCGTACGCGCCGTCGGTAAGCCGCCGGCCGCCGCAGACCAGCCGCGCGCCCTCGCTCTGGCCGACCCGCACGTACTCCATCACCGTCTCGAGCTGGCCCTGGTTGATCGACGGGCCCATCTGGGCGGCCGGGTCGAGCCCGTTGCCGATCACCAGCCGCTCGGCCTGCGCGCCCAGCCGCTCGATCAGCTCGCCGACGACCGCGCGGTGCGCGATCAGCCGCGCGGTGGCGGTGCAGCGCTGGCCGCTGGTGCCGAACGCGCCCCACAGCGCGCCCTCGACCACCAGGTCCAGGTTGGCGTCGTCCATCACGATCATCGGGTTCTTGCCGCCCATCTCGAGCGAGACGTGCTTCATGCTCTCGGCGCCGACGCGCGCGACCCGGCTGCCGACCTCGGTCGAGCCGGTGAACGAGATCACCTTCACGTCGGGGTGGCGCATCAGCGGCTCGCCGACCTTGCCGCCGCTGCCGGTGACGATGTTGACCACGCCCGCCGGCACGCCGGCGTCGACCAGGCACTGCACCAGGTTGAAGACCGAGAGCGGCGTGTCGGAGGCCGGCTTGATCACCACGGTGTTGCCGACGATCAGCGCCGGCAGGATCTTCCACGAGGGGATGGCCATCGGGAAGTTCCATGGCGTGATCAGGCCGCAGACGCCGAGCGGCTGGCGCACCGACATCTGGAACTTGTTCGGCATCTCAGAGGGCGTGGTCTGGCCGTACAGCCGGCGGCCCTCGCCGGCCATGAAGAAGCACATGTCGATCGCTTCCTGGACGTCGCCCCTGGTCTCCTGGAGCACCTTGCCCATCTCGCGGGTCATATCGCGGGCGCACTGCTCCTTGCGCTCGACCAGCAGCTGCGCGGCCTTGAACAGGATCTCGCCGCGCTTGGGCGCCGGCACCAGCCGCCAGCTGGCGTAGGCACTCTGGGCGGCCGCGACGGCGGCGGCCACGTCGCGCTCGTCGGAGTCCTGGAAGACGCCGATCAGCTCGCGGCTGTCGGCCGGGTTGCGGTTCTCGAACGTGCGCCCGGTGGCGGAATCGACCCACTGGCCGCCGATCAGGTTCTTGTAGACGGTAGGCTCGGACATCGGTGTCCCTCCTTCTGATAATAGGGGAGTGGGGGAGGGGCGGGCTTGCGGCTCTCCTGGGACCCCACCCACGGTGTCTTCTGTGCAGCGCGTGATACGCGCGGATGATAGCAGGGGGGCGGGATTCGCGCAAGACGGGCCGTGGAACGGCGTAAGGAGCGGAGGCGGCGGAAAGCGGATCTTCCGCTCCTTCGGCCGTTCAAACGCCCTGGTAGATCTCCTGCATCCGCCGCGCGTGGTCGCGCACCTCGTCGCGCAGGGCAGTGGGCGCCAGCACCTCGACGTCGGCGCCCCAGCCGAGCACCCACGCGCGCACCTCGCGGATACCGCCGACGCGCATGGCCAGCTCGCAGCCGCCGTCGCCGGTATCCTCCAGGCGCTGGCTGTGGTGCCAGACGCTCTCGCGCACGCGCGGGGCGGCGGCCGGCGAGAAGCGCAGCCGCACCTCGACCTCGACCTCGTCCATCACGCCCCAGGCCGCGGCCAGGTGCGCGTAGGGGTCGAAGTCGTCGGGGATGGCGTAGCTCTGGTCGAGGATCTCGGCCCCGGCGACGCGCTCGAGCTTGAAGGTGCGGAGCGCGCCGCGCAGGTCGTCGTGGGCGATTACGTAGGAGGCCGGCTCGCTGCGCGAGACCTCAAGGAAGTACGGGCAGATCACCCGCTCGGTCAGCTCGCCGCTGGCGGCGCGGTAGCGGATCGCCACCTTGCGCCGGTCGGCCCAGGCGCGCGTGACCGTCTCGAGCACGCGCACATAGTCGCTACGCAGCGGCCGCGCGCGGATGATCTCGGCGACGCGGGCCATGTGGCTGGAGATGGTGGTGTCGGGCAGCCCGGCCGCCAGCTTGCTGAGCGCCGAGACGACGTTGGGGTTGTGCTCGTCGCTGTGGTGCGCCAGCAGCCGCGCCGCGAAGAACAGCGCGACCGCCTCGTTGAGGTTCAGGCGCACGGTCGAGAGGTACGACTCGCGGTCGATCCCGTAGCGGCCACCGTCCTCCCAGACGGGCACGCCGATCTCCTCGAGCGACTCGAGGTCGCGGTAGACCGTGCGCCGGTCGACGCCGCAGTAGTCGGCCAGCTCGGTCACCCGCAGGCCGCGCGGCGCGTTGTACAGGCGGTGCTCGATCCGGCGCAGGCGCGCGGCTTTGCTCTGGATGCGGTCCATTTGAAACGATGAACTATGAACGCTGAACGATGAATGACGAGCAAATGCTCTCAGCGTTCAGCGTTCAGCGTTCAGCGTTCAGCTAGACCACGCCCGAGAACTTGAGCGCGACCATCGCGACGAACAGCAGCAGCGCCCACAGGACGATCCGCCGCAGGTCGAGCCGCGCGGCCGCGTAGTCCTTCGAGTAGTCGATCGGCTCGGGCGCCGGGCGCGAGATCACCCGCCGGCTCACTCGCCCCTGGCGGGTGGGCGTGCTCGCCGACATGCTCGGCGGCGCGATCGTGGGCGGCTCCAGCGGGATGGTCGGGCCGATGCTTGGCTCGGGGCTGGTCGTCTCGGCGCTCGCGGTCGGGCGCGGCTGGTTGCGGGTCGGCTGGCGCCGGCGCTGCGAGCGGGTATGCGGTGGCATGAGCATCCTCCAGATCGTGCGGTCTATCTGCTGGTCGACATTGCACTAGCGTTGAGCGCGCCGCGCCGGGCGCGGCGAACACCCTATTATACCATAACCGTTGGCGAGGCTGTGAGCTGGGCGATCGGAATGTAGGGCTGCGTCAAAGTCGCCCGAAGCACCCCACCCCCTGCCCCCGCCCCTGCCAGGGGAGGGAAAAGAAGGACAGTTTGGCAGGTTCGGCGAAGCCGAACCTGCCAAACTGTCCAACCCCCCCCGCTCCCAGTCGTGGGAGCGGGGGGCAGGGGGGTGAGGGAATGCAAGCTCCGCTCTCTCATCCTCCTCTCAGCCAAACACCCCTATCATGTGGTAGACTGTCGACCACACGCTGCCGCCTGCCCCGACGCGACAGGCGTACCAGGCAGATTCCCGGAGGAGATGCGCTTGAGGGGATTATCACGCCTGCTCGCCGCGCTCGCCCTTGTGCTGCTGCTGTGGCCGAGCGGCGCCCTGGCCCAGGAATCCGACTGGCGCGAGCGACGCACCGAGCGCTTCGCGATCCTCTATGCCGACGGCGACCAGGCGACCGCCGAGCGCTACGCCGGCTTCGTCGACGGCATCTACGACGAGGTGTCGGCGATCTTCGGCCACCAGACCAGCACGCCGATCTCCCTGCGCCTGTACCCCTCGCTGGAGCGCTACCAGGAGGCCAACCCGCTCGCGCGCGGCCTGTCCGGCGTGGTGGCCCACGCCGACTACCGCCGCCACGAGCTTGTGGTGGTCCTGCCGCAGACCGAGTCCCAGACGCCCGAGGAGGTCCAGAATAATATTCGCCACGAGCTGACGCACCTGGTGGCGGCCGAGCTGTCGGACGACCGGCTGAACGTCGGGTTCCAGGAGGGCCTGGCGCAGTACGTCGAGCGGCCGGCCCCCGAGCTGGAGACGCGGATCGCGCTGCTGCAGCGCGCCTACGACCAGGACCGGCTGCTGAGCTGGAGCGACCTGGACGACCGCGACACGGTCTACCGCACGCCCGAGGTCAGCTACCCCGAGAGCCTGTCGATGGTGGCGTTCCTGGTGGAGCGCTACTCGTTCGCCAGGCTGCGCGAGCTGCTGGCGGTCGCGGCGCGCAGCAGCGGCTATCGCTCGGCGCTGGAGCGCACCTACGGGCTGACGCCCGACGAGCTGGAGCGCCAGTGGCGCCAGTGGCTGCCCGGCTACCTGTCCGGCGGATACAAGCGCAACGCGCTCTCGGCCTACGACCTGTCGGGCGCCGAGGCGCTGCTGCGGCAGGGGCGCTACGCCCAGGCGCAGTCCGAGCTGCAGACGGCGATCGAGTTCCTGCGCACCACCGAGCAGGATGCGGTGCTGCAACAGGCCGAGGATCTGCTCGCCCGCAGCGCCGCCGGCCTGCAGGCCGACGACCTGGCGGGCCAGGCGCGCGCGTCGCTGGAGGCGGCCGACTACGATCGCGCGGCCGACCTGGTCGCCCAGGCCCGCCAGTCCTACGCGGCGCTGGGGGACCAGCGGCAGGACGCGGTGCTGGATGCCTACGCGCAGCGCGCCGAGCGCGGCAAGAGCGCCGCCGCCGCGCTGGACCAGGCGCTCGCGCTGGCCCGCACGCTGCGCTACCCGCAGGCCCGCGTGGCCGCCGACCAGGCCGCCGCCGATTTTCTGGCGCTTGGCGACGGCGCGCGCGCCAGCCAGGCACAGGAGCTGCGGGCCTTCCTCGACCAGCGCCAGAGCCTGCTTGGCGCGGCGCTGCTGCTGCTCGGGCTGGCGGGCGTCGGCGCGAGCGCCGTGCAGAGGTTACGGGTACGGGAGATCGAGGCATGGTAGTAGCCAGATGTAAGTAGTCAGATATCAGTACCGACGAACTTCGATGATTTTCAGCGCCTTCCAATGCACTTTCTGACTACTGACTTCTGAAGATGAACTTCGATGATTTTCAGCGCCTTCCAATGCACTTTCTGACTACTGACTTCTGACTACTGACTACCCAATATGAAAGAGCCACTCCTCCAACAACTCGACCAGCTGTCGACCGAGCGCTGGGCGCGGCGCGGGGTGCGGACGCTGCTGCGCGCGGCCTGGCTGAGCCTGTGCGTCTGGTGCGTGGGCCTGGGCGGGCACCTGCTGTGGGGCTGGCCGCTGCGCCCCGACCTGCTCGGCGTGGTGTCGCTGATCGTCATCGGCCTGGCGGTCGGCTCGCTGCTGCGGCGGCGCCTGACCCCTCAGGCGGCGGCGCGCCGGCTCGACCGGCGCTTCCACCTCGACGAGCAGCTCGCCACCGCGGTCGAGGTGGCCGCGGCCAACCCGCCGCCGGGCAGCGTCGCCGCGCGGCTGGTGGCCGAGTCGGGGCACACCGCCGCGCTGCTGCACCGGCGGCTCAGCCGGCGCCAGCAGCTGCCCTGGCAGGATCTGCTGACCTTCCTGGCGCTGGCCCTGGTCGCGCTGGGGCTGTGGATCATCTCGGGCATCGGCCTGCCCAACCTGGCGGCCGGGACGCTGCCGCTGCCCCCGCTTGCGGCCGCCGCGGACCCCGCGGAGCAGCTCCCGCAGGAGCCGCAGCAGCAGGATGGCCAGCAGCCCGTCGACGGCCAGGGCGACCAGCCCGGCCAGCCGCAGGGCGCCAGCGCATCCGATCCGGCCGACGCGGGCGACCCGCAAATCCTGCAGGCGCTGGCCGACGCGCTGCGCGACCAGGGCGCGACGCGCCCGGCCGCCGAGGCGCTCGATCGCGGCGACACGGCCGGCGCGGCGCGCGAGCTGCGCGAGCTGGCCGACCAGGCCGGGCAGCTCTCACAGGCCACCCGCGAAGACCTGTCCGATCGCCTGCGCGGCGCGGCCAGGCAGATCGGCGGGCGCGACCAGGATCTAGCCGACCAGCTGCGCCGGAGCGCCTCCGGGCTGCCGCAGGGCGGGCAGTCGGCCGCGCGCGCCCTCGACGACCTCGCCCGCGCGATCGAGGGGCTGCAGAGCGGCCAGCCGCCTGACCAGGCCAGCCAGCCGGGCCAGGGCGATCAGCAGGCCGGCGACGGGCAGGGCCAGGGACAGGATCAGGGCCAGGGGAGCGGCGCAGGCGCAGGGGCCGGCAGCGGCTCGGGCGGTGGGCAGCGCCAGGCCGGCCCTTCCGACCGGCTGGGCGTCGAAGGGCAGCCGGTGCCGCTCGACACCGCCGGCGCGGGCGATCTGCCGGCCCAGCCCTCGGGCAGGCCGCCGACCGTGCCCGGCAGCCAGCCCGGCTTTGCGCAGGGCGGCGCCGCAAGCGGGCGGCGCGTCGACGTCGGGGCCGACCCGCTGCGAGTGCCACTGGACGAGCGCGATGTGGTTCAAGAATATTTTCAGCCCTAAGAAGGCCGCGGCGCTGCCGCTGTTCGACGAGGCGTTCCTGCGTCGGCTGGAGCGGCTGAGCCTGCAGGCCCAGCGCACCCTGCGCGGCACGCCCGCCGGCGGCGAGCACCTGAGCCGTAACCAGCTCCCGTCGTCGATCTTCAGCGACCGCCGGCCTTACAGCCGCGGCGACGACTACCGCTACGTCGACTGGAACGCCTACGCGCACCAGGAGGAGATCTTCGTCAAGATCGGCGAGGTCGAGCAGAGCGTGGGCGTGCACCTGCTGCTGGACGTCTCGCGCTCGATGGGCTGGGGCGCGCCGCCGAAGCTGCGCGTGGCCCAGCAGCTGGTCGCCGCGATCGGCTACCTGGCGCTGGCGCACCACGACCGGCTGCACGTCACGCCATTCGGCGCCGCGCCGCTCGCGCCGCTCGGGCCGGCCCACGGCAAAGGCCGCCTGATCGAGCTGCTACGCTTCGTCGAGCGGCTGCAGGCCGACCAGCCGACCGCGCTGGCGGCCACGCTGCGCGACTACGCGAAGGCACACAGCCGCGGCGGCCTGCTGGTGATCTGCTCGGATCTGCTGGCGCCCGAGGGTCTGGAGGAGGGGCTGCGCGCGCTGCCGCCGCCGCGCTGGCAGACGCTGGTGCTGCACCTGCTCGACCGGCGCGAACTGCACCCCGACCTGCAAGGCCCGATCGAGCTGGAGGACGCCGAGACCGGCCAGCGGCTGCCGCTGACGCTCGACGCGGCGACCGTGGCGGCCTACCGGCGCAACGTCGCGGCCTGGCAGGAGCACGTCGCCGGCATGTGCGCGCGTCGCGGCGCGACCTACGCGCAGCTGCTCACCGAGTGGCCGATCGAGCAGCAAGTGGTGCCGTACCTGCGCGCCCGCCGCATTCTGAGATGACATGGTGACTCTGGGGCTTGGGGCTTGGGAGTGACAAGGTGACAAGGTGCCGTGGGGCTTGGGGCTTGGGGCTTGGGGCTTGGGGCTTGGGGCGTGACAAGGTGACAAGGTGCCGTGGGGCTTGGGGCTTGGGGCTTGGGGCTTGGGGCTTGGGGTTTGGGGCGTGACAAGGTGACAAGGTGACAAGGTGACTTTGGTCCATCGTCATTCTTGGTCCTTGGTCCTTGGTCCTTTGGTCTATCGTCTATCGTCCATCGTCCATCGTCCATCGTCCATCGTCCATCGTCCATATGACAATGTGACAGGCCACTTCCTCACGCCTCACCTTATCAGCTATCGACAGCAACATGACCTTTCTACTACCAATCGGCCTGCTGGCGCTCCTAACCATCCCGCTCATCCTGCTGCTGCACCTGCTGCGAGAGCGGCGGCGGCGGGTGGCGGTGCCCAGCCTGATGCACTGGCTGAACGTGCCGCGCCGGCACGAGGGCCAGCGCATCCGACGGCTGCCGCTGACGCTGCTGCTGCTGCTGCACCTGCTGGCCGCCGCGCTGCTCGGCCTGGCGCTCGGCCGCCCGCAGATCCTCGGCCGGTTCGCCGGTGCCGCGCGCCAAGTCGCGGTCGTGATCGATACCTCCACCAGCATGGCCGCGCGCCAGGGGGCATCCACCCGCTTCGCGCTGGCCCAGGAGCGCGCCCGCGCGGCGCTGCGCGCGCTCGGCTCGCAGGACCGCGCCACCCTGGTCGCGGCCGGCCCCAGCGCGCGGATCGTGGCCTCGGGCGGCGCGGCTGACTTGGCCAGATTGCTCGCAGCGGTCGACCAGCTGCGCCCGGGCGGGACGGGCACCGACATCGACGGCGCGCTGACGCTGGCCGAGGCCGCACTCGATCCCGACCGGCGCCGCGCGATCGTGGTGATCACCGACGGGTCGCTGCCCGAGCAGTCGGCCGCCGCCCCGCGCACCCTCTCGGCCGAGCTGGACTGGCAGCAGGTCGGCGACGAGGCCCCGAACCGCGCGATCGTCGCGTTCGCGGCGCGGCCGTGGGGCGGCAACCTGCAGGTCTACGCGCGCGCCGCCAACTACGCCCAGGCTCCGGCCGAGACGACGATCCGGCTCTACGGCGACGACCAGCTGCTCGGCACGCGCGCGGTGGCGCTCGCGGCCGGCGGCGAGACCGAGCTGACCTGGACGCTGCCGAAGGGCTACGACCGGCTGCGCGCCGAGCTGGACGGCGGCGACGCCCTTGCGGAGGACGACGACGCGTTCTTGAGCGTCGGGCAGGCGCGGCCGATCAGCGCGCTGCTGGTCTCGGAGCAGCCCGACACGCTGCGCCGCGCGCTCGCCGCCGTGCCGGGCGTGAGGGTGACGGTGGTCGATCCGGCGGGCTACCAGCCACCAGGCAGCTCGGCCGACCTGACGATCTTCGAGGGCTTCCTGCCGCCCGAGTGGCCCGCCGGCGCGGCGCTGGCGATAAACCCGCCGCCGGGAAGCCCGCTGGTCGAGGTTGGCCAGCAGGCGCAGCGGCTGGGCGAGGGCGAGCTGACTCAGACCGGCGACCTGCTGGCCGGCCTGAGCTTCGCCGGCGTGAGCTTCGGCCCGATCTACCCCGTGGCGCCACCGGCATGGGCCGAGCCGCGGCTGGCAGATGGCGGCACGCCGCTGATCCTGCGCGGGCGCGATGGCGCGCACGAGGTCGCGATCTGGGCGTTCGACCCGGCCGCCGGCAACCTGCCGACGCGCCTGGCCTTCCCGCTGCTGGTCGCGCGGACGGTGCGCGACCTGACGCCGCCGCCGCTGCCGGCGAGCCTGCCGGCCGGCGCGCCGCTGACCCTGCGCCCCGACCCGCGCGCGGCCGAGCTGCGCCTGGTCGATCCGCGCGGCGTGGAGGCGACTCTGGCCTCCGCCCAGGCGATCACGCTCGACACGCTCACGCAGCCGGGCTTCTACCGGGTCGAGGAGCGCCGCGACGGCGCGGCAGTCTTCCGCGGGCTGGTCGCGGTGAACGCCGGCGCCGCGCTCGAGTCGAACCTGCGGGTCCGCTCGGCCGTGCCCGCCGTTGCCGGCGAGCAGAGCGCAGCAGCCGACACGCCGCGCGAGCTGACCGACCTGTGGCCGTGGCTCGCGCTCGGCGCGCTGGCCGTGCTGATGCTGGAGTGGGGGTACATCCACCGGTGACGTTTCGCAACCCACAATTTCTCGCCCTGCTTATCCTGCTGCCGGCGGTCGTCGCGCTCTGGCGGATGCGCGGCGGTCGGGTGAGCGCGGCCATCCTGGCGCTGCGGCTGCTGATCGTGGCGCTGCTGGTCGCCGCGCTCTCCAACCCGCTGCTTGGCCGGGCGACGCCGTCCGAGGGGCGGCTGGTGGTGTTGCTCGACCAGTCCGACAGCCTGGACGGCGCGGGCAAGGCGGCGCTGCGCGCCCAGGCCGAGCGGCTGCTGGCCGAGCACCGCGGCCCGGCCAGCCTGATCGCGTTTGGCGCGAACCCGCTGGCCGAGCTGCCCGGCGGCTCGCCGCAATCCGGCGCGCTGCTCCAGCCTAACCAGACCGATATCGCAGCGGCGCTGCGGGCGGCGCGCGGCGCGATTGGCGCGGGCGGCGGGCGGGTGGCGCTGCTCTCGGATGGGGCGCAGACCCGCGGCGACGCGCTGGCCGAGGCGCGCGCCTTGGGCGTGCCGGTCGACACGCTGGCCTACCAGCCGGCCGGGCGGCCCGAGATCTGGGTCGCCGGGGTGGACGTGCCGCAGACCCTGCGCGAGGACGAGGAGTACTCGGTCGTCGTGGTCGTCGGCAGCAGCGCGGCGGCCACCGCCCGTCTGGAGCTGCTCGAGGAAGGCCGGCAGCTGGCGGGGCAGGAGGTGGCGCTCTCGCCGGGCGAGAACCGCTTCACCTACCAGAGCCGCGCCGGGCAGCCGGGGATCGCGCGCCTGCAGGCGCGCGTCGAGGGCCAGCCGGACACCTTCGCCCAGAACAACAGCGGCGCCGCCACGGCCCTGGTCGCCCCGCAGCCGCACGTGCTGCTGGTCGAGAGCGACCGCGGCGCGTCCGCCCGCCTGCGATTAGCCCTACGCGGCGCCGGGGTCCAGGCGGATGTGCGCCTCGCACAGCAGCTGCCCAGCCAGCTCTCCGATCTGGACGCCTACGAGGGGGTCGTGCTGGTCGACGTGCCGGCCGGCGACCTGACGCTCGACCAGATGGCGACGCTGCGCGAGTTCGTGCGCAGCGAGGGGCGCGGCCTGGTCGCGACCGGCGGGCGCGCCAGCTTCACGCTGGGGGCCTACAAAGACACACCGCTGGAGGAGGCGCTGCCGGTGTCGATGACCCCGCCGCCGCGCCCCGAGCGCGCGCCCGTGACCATGCTGCTGATCGTCGACCACTCGCTGAGCATGGGCAGCCTGCGCGGGATCTCCAAGCTCGATATGGCCAAGGAGTCGGCGCTGCTGGCGACCGAGGCGCTGCACCAGGACGACCGCATCGGCGTGCTGGCCTTCAACGACCTACAGGAGTGGGCGGTCGAGCTGCAGGCGATCGGCACAGGCCTGAGCCTCGCGCAGATCCAGGAGCGGATCAGCGACATCACGACCAGCGGCGGGACCGATATCTGCGCCGCGCTCGACCTGGGGCTCGGCGCGCTGGAGACTCAGCCGGGCAAGGTGCGCCACGCCGTGATCATGACCGACGGGCAGTCGTTTCGCAACGAGCGCTGCGGCCCCTACGACACCCTGATCGCCCAGGCGCGCGCGCAGGACATCACCCTCTCGGCGATCGCGATCGGCGAGGACGCCGACACGCAGCTGCTGCAGGACCTGGCGCGCTGGGGCGGCGGGCGCTACCACTTCGCCGACCAGCCCGAGGATATCCCGCGGCTGACCCTGCTGGAGAGCCAGATCGCCAGCTCGGAGCCGCAGATCGAGGGCGACTTCCGCGCCAGCCTGCAGGCGCCGCACCCGCTGCTGCGCGACTTCGCGCCGAACGAGATCCCGCGGCTGGGCGGCTACGTCGGGACGACACTCAAGCCCGCGGCCGAGCTGGTGCTCAAGTCGCCGCAGGACGACCCGGTGCTGGCGACTTGGCAGTACGGCCTCGGGCGGGCGGTCGCGTGGACGCCCAGCGTCGAGCAGCCGTGGGCCGAGCGCTGGCCGAACTGGCCGGAGTATGGCAAGTTCTGGGCGCAGATCGTCCGCTACACATTGCCCGAGCCCGACAGCGGCCCGCTGCAGGTCCACGCCTCGCCGCACGGCGACGCGGTCACGATCGCGGTCGACTCGCTGGCCCCGAGCGGCGAGCCGGTCGACCTGGCCGACGTCCAGGCGTCGATCACCCTGCCGGACGGGAGCGCCCGCAGCGTCGCGCTGCGGCAGGTCGGGCCGGGCCGCTACGCCGAGGATGTGGCGCCGCCGGCCGACGGCCCCTACGCCATCCGGGTGCGCCAGCGCAAAGACGGCCAGGAGCGCACCGCGGCGGTCGGCTACGTCCAGCGCCCCTCGTCCGAGTACACCCCCGCGCAGGGCGGCGCGGCGCTGCTCGCGCAGATCAGCGCTGCGACCGGCGGGTCGGCGCTCGGCAGCGCCGGCCCGAGCACATCCCCTGCGCCTGCGGCCGTCGGCGCGCGCGAGCTGTGGCCCTGGCTGCTGCTGGCCGCGGCGCTGCTCTGGCCGGCCGAGATCGCGATCCGGCGCGGCCTGCTGCGCCTGCGTGCATAGCGGCCTATCCGGGGCTGCGCCCCTGGATCCCAAAATGAAGCTGCCGCATGTCCAGCGCCTGGCGCGCATGCCTGGCTGATCCAGACGCGGTGGGCCGCAACTCGCGCCCAAGAAATGATCCTGGGCAGCCGCCACGATCATCTCATCTGGGATCGCCTTCTAACCAGGGCAGAGCTGGCGTCGTGGTCCGGCCGCTCCGCGACCGAACCACGACGCCGACAAGAATCTCCCCTCTCCCGCGCGGGAGAGGGGGCAGGGGGTGAGGGCCAACGTTGCACGAGCTCTGCCGCACCAACACTCCATATTGACAGCTTCATGCAAACATGATACGCTTTACACACATGCATTCCACCATGTCATCTCAGCGCGCGATTCGCCGATCGATACGTCGCCCGCGAGCAGCCTATGCCAGATAAATACTACCAGGAGTACGGGCCGATCAGCCGCCGGCGCGCGGCGGGCGCGCTCGGACCCGAAGAGCCGGCCGCGCCGATCCGGCCGCCGCCCGACGACCCGCCGCCCGACGACCCGCCGCCCGCGCGGTCCGCGCGGCGCCGCCAGTATGCCGACCTGCGCCGCAGGCGCAGGCGCCGCGGCGGCATCGTTGGCCTGCTGCTGCTGGTCCTGGTCGGCGTCGGCGGCTTTCTGGCGCTGCCGACCGCGCTCAACGCCTTCGCCGGCGACCGCGCGATGCAGGGCGTCAGCATGCAGGGGCAGCCGGTCGGCGGCCTGAGCCAGGATGAGGTCCGCGCCGCGCTGCAGCGCCGCTACGCCGCGTTCCTGCGCTCGCCGCTCACGATCACGTTCGAGGGGCGCACCTGGACGCCGACGTTCGAGCAGCTCGGCGTGCGCTTCGACCTCGACCAGGCCGCCGCCGCGGCGCTGGCGGCCGGCCACCGCGGCGGGCCGATCGAGCGCGCCCAGGAGCTGGCCGCGATCTGGCGGGGCGGGCTGGAGGTTGCGCCGCGCCTGACGGTGGACGCCGCCAGGCTGCAGGGCTACCTGACCAGCATTGGCGCCGATCTGGAGCGGCCGCCGCGCGACGCCGCGCTGAGCATCGCCGACGGCAAGGTGCTGCCCACGCCGGCCCTGCCCGGCCGCCAGCTGCTGGCCGACGCGACTGCGATCGACGCTATGCGCGCGCTCCAGACCCTCGCGCCGCAGACCGTCGCCCTGCGCACGCGCACGCTTAGACCGGCCCTCACCGACGACAAGATCGCCCAGGCGGTCGCCGACGCGCGCGCACTGCTCAGCCGGCCGCTGGTGCTGCGCCACGACAAAGAGACCTGGACGTGGGACCAGGCCAAGATCGCCGAGCTGCTGGCCCTCAAGGCCGAGCAGGGGCGGATGACAGTTCAGCTGGACGCCGAGCGGCTGTCCAGGGCGGTCGCGAAGCTGGCCCAGGTGGTCGATTCGAGCAGCGCCGAGCCGCGAGTGGCGTTCCGCGGCGGGAAGCCCAAGATCATCCAGCCGGGCGAGATCGGCTGGCGGCTGCAGCAGAGCGAGGCGGCCATCGCGATCAGCCAGACGCTGCAGCTTGCGCGGGGCGAGGTCGCGCTGCCGATCGCGACGATCTCGCCGCAGGTGACCGCCCAGAGCCTGCCGAGCCTCGGGATCGTCGGCCTGGTCGGCGAGGGCAAGAGCAGCTTCGCCGGCTCGGCCAGCTACCGGATCACCAACATCAAGGCCGGCGCGGCGCGCCTGAACGGCGTGCTGATCGCGCCGGGCGCCGAGTTCTCGTTCAACACCCAGCTCGGCGCGGTGGACGAGAGCAACGGCTTCGTGCAGGGCTACGCCGTGATCGGCCAGCGCACCCAGCTCGAGTGGGGCGGCGGCGTCTGCCAGGACTCGACCACGGTCTACCGAGCCGCGTTCTGGGCCGGCCTGCCGATCACCGAGCGGCACGCCCACCCCTTCTACATCAGCTGGTACGACGACTACAGCTACCCCGACCGCGCCGGCCCCGGCATGGACGCGACGATCTACACCGGCGTGCTCGACCTCAAGTTCGTGAACGACACCGGCCACTGGCTGCTGATGGAGGCGATCGCGGATGAGGACGCCCAGGTGCTGACGGTGCGGCTCTATGGCACCAAGCCGAACCGCACGGTCGAGGCCAAGGGCCCCGAGATCGACCGGATCGTCCCTGCGCCGGCCGACCCCGAGGTCGTCTATGACCCCAGCATGCCGACCGGCACCATCAAGCAGACCGACCACGCGCGCAGGGGCATGGATATCACCGTCTACCGGCTGATCGCCGAGAACGGCGCCCAGCGCGTGCCCGAGACCTTCTTCACGCGCTTCAAGGCCTGGCCGGATGTCTACGTAAAGGGGACCGGCCAGCAGTAAGCGGATGCGCTGATCACCCCACCCCCTGCCCCCGCCCCTGGCAGGGGCGGGGGTAACAACTGGCTGGTGCCGTGCTTTCGGCTCCGCCGAAAGCACGGCACCAGCCAAGAATCCCCCTCTCCCGTGGCGGCGGGAGAGGGGGGCAGGGGGTGAGGGTTTGCGGCGAGCGAACCGCTTCGCAAGTGGAACAGTTGAGAAACCAATGCTACGCTATCTGCGAGGGCTTATCGACGGGCTGCTGCTGCGCTGCCCGCGCTGCCACCGGGGGCGCATGTTCGCCCGCGGCTTCACTATGAATCGCACCTGCCCGGCCTGCGACCTGGCGTTCGAGCGGGCGGGCGGCGAGATCACCGGCGGCATGGCGATCAACACCGTCGTCACCCTGCTGGTGATCACGGTCTGCTCGCTGGTCTTCGG
Organism: Candidatus Ribeiella danica; assembly: GCA_016717335.1. Lineage (GTDB taxonomy): Bacteria > Chloroflexota > Chloroflexia > Chloroflexales > Roseiflexaceae > Ribeiella > Ribeiella danica. The sequence goes on along the minus strand of JADKFS010000011.1, from coordinate 134,413 downwards.
GCTGAACCCGGCCGTGCCGCTGGCGCCGCTGCTGATCGTGCTGGCGCTGTTCGCGATCCTGTTCCCGATCGCGTTCTACCGCTCCTCGCGCGGGCTGTGGGCCAGCTTCCTCTACCTGACCGGCAACAACACCGAGCGCGACTAGCGCTCCACCTCTGGTGTTTTGGCGGGGGTTGAGGGCGGCTTCGGCGCCCTCAACCCCCGCCCCTTTTTGGATGAAACCCCAAAACCAGCGAGCCGGAACGTTCTATATAGCGAACCCACCTAAACGCGTGCAAGCTGTCGCACATATACCTTGCGACGACGGGCGATAGACGATAGGCGATCAGCGCATCGTCCGTCGTCCCTCGCTCCTCGCCCCGCAGGCCAGGGTCGGGCTTGCGACAGCCAGCACGGAGCATGGTTGCGCACCGCCATCAGGGAAAGGATTCGAGGCGAGCAGCTCGCCAGCGGTCGTGGCTGGCGGCTGGGACTGAGGGCAACCCACGACAAAGCTCTCAAACCACACCCAAGGAGGAGACTATGCGTTCGCTGCGCTTGCTGGTGCTCCCGCTACTCGTCATGCTTGCCGTCTCTGGTATAGCTCCCACGCTGGCCGCCCCCGCCCCGCCTACGCCCACAGTCGACCCGACCGGCAGCCTGAGCGGCGGCAGCGCCGGCGCCCGGCCCAGCGGCTCGACCCCGCAGGCCAACGATCCGAGCATTCTGTGCTTCACAACCAAGACCGGCACCTTCGACCCATGCGCGCGGGTGAGCGCCCTCTTCAGCACGGTGACGACCATACGCTCGGACACGAGCTTCCCGGCCGATCTCACGCCCTACAAGGTCGTCTACATCGGCGTCGACGAGGGCAACGTGTTCTCCGCGCGCGCGAGCCAGCTGCAGAGCTACGTGAGCGGCGGCGGGGGCCTGGTGGTGAGCCAGCCCAACCTCGTGGGGAACGTCGGCGTCTTCCCGCCCGGATTCGAAATGACAGTGACCAGCATAACCTGGCCTGAGTACCCCTCGCCGCCCGGCCCGGTCGAGTTCACCCGCGCCGGCGCAACCCACCCGATCTTGGCCGGCCTGACGCCGGCCGATGTCTCCGGCAACTTCGACACGATTCCGCTGAGCACGCTCGGCCCCGGCTGGGTCGTGCTGGCCAAGTCGGTCAGCTACCCGAACGTCGCGCTGGCCGCCGGGGTCTACGGCGCCGGGCGGCTGGTGTTCGAGACCGGCAACCCCTCGGCGGCCTCGATCGACCCCGGCAGCGACAGCTACCTGCGCCAGCTGATCGCCTGGGCCGGCGCCGGCAGCCCGCCCGGCCCCGATATGCGAATCACGGCGATCGAGGTCACGCAGGCGGTCCAGGACCTGAACAACAGCGTCGACCTGGTCGCCAACAAGCGCACCTATGCTCGCGTTCACGTCAGCTCGCCCACCTCGATCGGCAGCGTGACCGCCAACCTCTCGGGGGAGCGCGGCGGGGTGACTCTATTCCCCACGCTGATACCCGGCAACCCTGGCGGCACAATCACGATCCTGACCACGCCCGACCGCGCCCAGATCAACGACAGCTTCTGGTTCGAGCTGCCTAGCTCCTGGCTCGGCACGGGCAACCTGAAGCTGACCGCGCGGCTCGATCCGGCGAATGCCAAGAACGACCCGCATCTCGCCAACAACACTTCGAGCGTCACGGTCAACTTCTTGTCGGCCGCGCCGCTGCGCCTGCGCATCTATAACGTCCGCTACACGATCGGCGGCACGACCTACCAGGCCGCCAGCTCGCACCTCGACCGGCTCGAGTCCTGGCTCAGGCGCGCCTACCCGATCTCGACGCTCAGCGTCAGCCGCGATACGTTCACCTACCCAGGCGGCGGCCTGCCGAACGTGGACACGCTCAACACCTGGCTCGGCTTCATCAAGCTGCTGCGCAGGATCTTCTCCGGCGAAGACGGCCGCGTCGTGTACTACGGCATGGTCGACGACGGCGGCGGCTTCATGCGCGGGAAGGCCGCCGGCATCCCCGGCACGATCGCCTCGGGGCCAACCGGCACGCCAGGCGGGAGCTTCAGCTGGGACACCGACGGCTCGTACGGCGACTGGTACGGCGGCCACGAGATCGGCCACACGCGCAGCCGCTACCACGCCGAGTTCTGCGGCGCCACCGGCGGCGCGGCCTACCCCTACCCGAACGGGCGGATCAGCCCGGCGCTGACCGGCGCCACCGCGCTGTACGGCTTCGACATCCTCAACCGGGCGATCTACGACCCCAACTGGAAGGATGTCATGACCTACTGCCAGAGCGAGTGGGTGTCCGACTTCACCTACGAGGGCATCCGCAGCTACCTGTCCAGCGTCGGCGGCGCGCGGCCGGACACCGTCTCGACCGTGGCGGCCAACAGTGTGCTGCTGGTCTCGGGCCTGGTGTACCTCGACACCAAGACCGGCGCGCTCGACACCGTCAACCTGATCCAGCAGCCCCAGGAGCTGGAGCTGCCCACCCCCGGCGACTGGACGATCGCGCTCGTGAATGCGGGCGGCGACGATGTCGCGGCCTACCCCTTCGCGCCCCAGGAGCAGTCCGACGGCGAGTCGTCGCCCGGCCACCCGGCAGTCGTTTCCGAGATCGTGCCGTGGGTCGATGGCGCGGTGCGCGTCGAGCTGCGCTATGGCAGCAAGGTGGTAGACTCGCGCAGCGCCAGCGCGCACGCGCCGGTGGTCGACATCACCGCGCCGCAGGCCGGCCAGCAGGTGCCGAACGGCCCGCTCACGATTAGCTGGACCGCCAGCGACGCGGATAGCGACCCGCTGACGTACAGCGTGCTCTACAGCGACGACGCCGGCGCCAGCTGGCAACCCCTGACGACCGGTCTCAGCGCGAAGCAGCTCACGATCAACACCAGCCAGATCCCTGGCGGGTCGCAGAGCCGCGTGCGCGTGGTCGCCTCGGATGGTCTGCTCAGCGGCATCGGAACCTCGGGGGACTTCTCGGTGCCCACCAAGGCGCCACAGGCCCAGATCGCCGCGCCCGCGGACAACGCGACGTTCTACCCGGCCCAGCAGGTGGTGTTCCAGGGCAGCGCCTACGATGTCGAAGACGGCCAGCTCGCCGACGCGTCGCTCCAGTGGTCGTCCAGCATCGATGGCCCGCTGGGGACGGGCGCGACCGTCAGCACCGTGAATCTCTCGACCGGCACGCACGTGATCACGCTGGTCGCAACCGACAGCGAGGGCAAAACCAGCCAGGCGCAGCGCACCATCACGGTGGCGAGCGGCTCGGCGCCGGTGCCATCCGAGCTGACGCTCGCGCCATTGGTGATCGGTGCGGTCGCGCCCTTCGGGGCCGGAAAGACAACCGCGCCGCTCACGGTGCGCAGCAGCGGCGCGGATGCGCTGAGCTGGACGGCGAGCGCCAACAGGCCCTGGGTGAAGCTCAGCGCCACCTCGGGCACGACGCCGGCCAACTTGACTGTTACCGTCGACCCGGCCCAGCTGGCGCCGGGCGACTACCAGGCGATCATTACCTTCACGAGCGGAAGCGTCACCAAGACAGTGCCCGTGGCGCTTACGGTCACCGGAACGTCGATCTACCTGTCGCTGCTGCACCGCTAGCGCCGCAGCACTCGCGCGGGGGCGGAGCGCTGCTCCGCCCCCGCGCCCATACCCGGAGATGCCTATGCCTACCAGCCGCATGCTCCCGCGCGTGCGTAGATCCCTGGCCGTCTGCTGTCTGATCGGAGCGCTGGCGGCATGCGGCGGCGGCACGGCCCAGCAGCCCACCGGCGCGGCCGTGGCCTCGCCGGCCACGCAGCCCCCGCCTCCCGCTGCGGCCACACAGCCCGCAGCGCCGGCGACCGCGGCGGCCACCCAGCCACAAGGAACATCTATGAACCCATCAGGCATCGGCGGTCTGGTCGTATCGGCCAGCGATGTGTCCGGCCAGCCCGACCAGCCGCTCGCCAACCAGATCGTGATCGCCATGCCGCTCAGCCTGCTCGGCAGCCTGCCAGGGGGGCCGGGCAGCACACCATCGGACCGCGACCTGCGGTTTCTCGGGCTGACCATCAAGGCGCAGAGCAGCCAGATCGTGGTGGGCGTGACCGACGCGCAGGGCCGCTACAGCCTGTCGCTCCCGCCCGGCGACTACGCCGTCTGCCTGGCCGACTCGAGCGGCGCGGCGACCTTCCCGCTGACCACGCGCGGCTGCGGCAAAGTGACGGTGCCGCCCGCCACGATGCGGCAGATCGACATCTCCAGCGGCCTGGGCGAGATCGTGCTGGTCGCGCCCTAGCGCGTAGAGGCTGCGTGCCGCTCTCGCGGGGGTCGGGGGAGGGGCATACAAAAACGTACGTTACCCCCCCTGCCCCCCTCTCCCAGGCCTCGGAGAGGGGGGATTCTTGTCGGCGTGGTGGTGCGGTCGCGGAGCGACCGCACCACCACGCCAGATTCATTCCCCCGCCCCTGGTAGGGGCGGGGGACAGGGGTGGGGTCAAAAAGACTTTGCATTAGCTCTGACACCCGCAGAATATATATTGACAAGCTTCAATATATATGCTAGACTGCTCATCAATCAGGGACGTTCGAATACATCCCTGTTCCACCACGGAGCTGAGAGAAACGCATGGCAGAGACGATCGCTATCGAAGAGAGACAGCGCGGGGCGGCATGCTGCGACGTCGCCGTGTCGGCGCGGCTCAGCACCGACGAGGCGCAGCAGCTCACGAGCGATCTGCTCATCCTGGCGCACCCGGTGCGGCTGCAGATCCTTGATATTCTGGCGCACCACCAGGGGCACGTGTGCGTCTGCGACGTCGAGGCCGCGCTGCCGGTCAAGCAGCCGACCGTCTCGCACCACCTGCGGCTGCTGCGCGAGGCCGGCCTGGTCGACTGCGAGCGGCACGGGCTGTGGGCCTACTACTTTCTCAAACAGGAGGCGCTCGCGGCGCTGCGAGCGCGCGTTTCGGCACGGCTCGACACGCTCAGCTGATCGCCTCTTTTTTTAGCCGGTATATCGAACATCGTCAATGTAAGGAGGTTTCCAATGTCTCAAGCGACTCAAGACCCCGCGGCCGTCAAGGAAATGGTGCGCGAGCACTACGGCAGCCGCATCCAGTCCGCGACCTCGTCGTGCTGCAGCCCGAGCGCGGGCAGCAGCTGCGGCAGCGACAGCACCAGCTGCTGCACCACGCCGACCGAAATCGCGCTCTACGGCGCGGAGACGATCGCGGCGCTGCCGGAAGACGTCGTCACCACCTCGTTTGGCTGTGGCAACCCAATCGCGCTCGCCAGCCTCAAGCCCGGCGAAGTCGTGCTCGACCTCGGGTCGGGCGGCGGGCTCGATGTGCTGCTGGCCGCGCAGCGCGTCGGGCCGGCGGGCTACGTCTATGGGCTCGATATGACCGACGAGATGCTGGCCGTCGCCCGGCGCAATGCGGAGAAAGCCGGCGCGTCAAACGTCGAGTTTATCAAGGGCGAGATCGAGAGCATCCCGCTGCCGGACAACTCGATCGATACGATTGTGTCCAACTGCGTGATCAACCTCTCTCCCGACAAGGACCAGGTGCTGCACGAGGCGTTTCGCGTGCTGCGGCCGGGCGGCCGGCTGGCGGTCTCGGACATCGTGGTGGACGGCGATCTGATCGGACTGCCCGTGAGCGAAGCGCAGATTCGCGCGGCGCTGAGCTGGGCTGGCTGCATCGCCGGCGCGCTGACGATCGAGCAGTACCGCCAGCTGCTCGTCGACGCCGGGTTTACGAACGTCGCCATCGAGGTGCGCCAGCGCTACACCGCAGACGACCTGCTGACCGAATCGCCGGAGACGCTGGCGGCCCTCCCGGCCGAGCTGGTCAACGAGCTGGTCGGCCGCTTCACCAGCAGCAGCGTGACGGCCTGGAAGCCGGCCGAGTAGGATGCCGATCCGCATATGATGTTCCCTCAGCCCCTCTCCCGTTCTGGGAGAGGGGCTGAGGGTCAACAGCCTGGAGCTGCCCGTCAGGGCACCAGCAGCACCTTCGCGACCGCGCCGGGCGCCTCGATCAGCCGGTCGAACCAGGCGCCGCCCTCCGCGAGCGGCGCCTCGACGATCCAGGGGTCGAGGCGCAGCGTGCCGCGCGCCAGGTACTCAAGCGCCGTCGCGAAGTTCTCCGGCGAGTAGGCGAAGCTGCCGCGCACCACGATCTCGCGGCGGATGATCTCGGCCGCCGGCATCACGCCGCTCTCCTCGTGCAGGCCGCTCAGGATGAGCGTGCCGCCCGAGCGCGTGGCCGAGACACAGGTCCCGCGGGTGCGCGCGGTGCCGACCGCGTCGACGGCGACCGGCACGCCATAGCCGCCGGTCGCCGCGCGCACCGCCCGGGCGACGTCCAGCGTGCGCGGGTCGAGCGGCTCGCCGCCCAGATCGGCCGCCATATCCAGCCGGGCCGGGTCGAGGTCGGCGATGAACACGCGCGCCGCCCCGCGCAGGCGCAGCGCCTGCAGCGCCAGCAGCCCGATCGGGCCGGCGCCGAGCACCAGCGCGTCCTGGCCCGCCAGCGGCCCGGCCAGCTCGCCGATCCGCACGCCCACCGCCGCCGGCTCGGTCAGCGCCCCCGTGCGCGGCGAGACGCCCGCGAGCAGCGGCACCACCAGCTCGGCCGGCACGCCGACATACTCGGCGTATGCGCCCGGCAGGTGCGCGCCGATCAGCCTGCGCGACCCGCACAGGTGGCTCATGCCGCGCGCGCACAGCTCGCAGGCCCCGCAGGAGCTTAATGGGTTGGCGGTCACGGCCAGCCCCTCGGACAGGCGCGGGTTGCGCGCTCCCGCGCCCTCGCCCAGCGCGACGATGTGGCCGGCAAACTCGTGGCCCATCACTAGCGGCGGCACGCGCAGCGTGCTATGCCCGAGATAGCCGCTCAGCTCCGAGCCGCAGATGCCGGCGTAGGCGACCTTCAGCACCACGGTGCCCGGCTCGGCCTGTGGCTCGGCGCGCTCGCGCAGCGCCATCACGCGCGGCGCCTCCCAGACCAGTGCTCGCATGGTAGCCTCCTTCATAGACGACGCCGTCACGCGGGCGCCACCGACGGCGCCGTCATGTCGTAGCTCACGCCGGTGAGCTGCTCGGACACCTGCCAGAGCCGGCGCGCCAGCTCCAGATCGTACGAGCGCGGGCTCGATCGGCCCTTGGCCGGGTAGCCGCGCATGCCCATCAGGCCGGTCGGGCCGATGTAGTCGCAGCCTGCGACGCCATCCGCCGTGGCGGCGTACAGCGTCGGTAGCGCGCCCATCGCGGCGCTCTGGCCCAACAGCGCATTCGCGATGTCCATAGCAGCTGCACCTAGCCGCGAGCCGGACATACGCGGGCCGGCGGCCTGCAGGTTGGTCGCGGCGTAGCCGGGGTGGCAGCCGACGCTGATCGCGTCCGCGCCGACCGCTACGAAGCGCCGCTGCAGCTCGTAGGCGAACAGCAGGTTGGCGAGCTTGCTCTGGCTGTAGGCGCCCCAGGGCCGATAGCCGCGCGAGCCGTCCAGGTTCGCGAAGTCGATCGCGCCGCCGGTGTGCGCGCCGCTGCTGACCGTGACGACCCGCGCGGCCGGAGCGGCCAGGATGGCCGGCAGCAGCAGCCCCGTCAGCGCAAAGTGCCCGAGGTGGTTGGTGCCGAACTGCATCTCAAAGCCGTCGGCGGTGCGGCGGTAGGGCAGCGCCATCACCCCGGCGTTGTTGATCAGCAGCGGCAGGCTGCCGTGCTTCTCTCCAAAAGCATCGGCGAAGCGCCGCACGCTGGCCAGGTCCGCCAGGTCGAGCGCCATCACCTCGAGCGCCGCCTGGGGGTGCGATCGCCGGATCGCGTCCGCGGAAGCCTCGCCCTTCTCCACGCTGCGCACCGCCAGGATGACCCTGGCGCCTTTGGCCGCAAGCGCCCGCGCGGCCTCGTAGCCGATGCCACTGCTGGCCCCGGTCACCAGCGCCAGCTTGCCGCCCTGGTCGGGAATATCGTCAGCTGTCCAGCGATGCTCTGCCATGTGCGTTCCTCTCTTCTCAAGATGACAACAAGCCCGCCGCCCCTCCCAGATCTCCTCTAGGGCGACGGGCCGATCTCTACTATACGAACTCTTCGCCCTGCGTAGTATAGCCGAAAATACTGCTTTCTTCTCGCACGTCTGTTTCGGGGGCTGCGCGCCCCCGTGCCCCCGTGTGCGTCGGTCGCTCCGTCGCTTGTACGGGGGGCTGCGCGCCCCCCGTGCCCCCGCGGGCGGGGGTGGGCCGCCACCCCTGCCGGCCCCGGGCGCCCTGGACCCCAAAAGCAGCTCTCTTTCGTTGCTTCTGTACGGGGCTGCGCGCCCCCCGCGCCCCCGCGGGCGGGGGTGGGCCGCCACCCCCGCCGCCCCCCGGCCGGGGCTGCGCCCCTGGACCCCAAAAAGAACCCGCCTCTGTTGCGATGCTTGACGCTCATGCCTAGCTGAATCCACGCGCAGCGGGTTGCAACTCGCGCCCAACGAAGGGTACTGGGCATACGCCACTTCGATTGCAGCTGAGATGGCCTTATTTGCCGGAGGGGGACCGGGGGAACCGGCGTGGGTTCCCCCGGGCGGGGGGCCGGGGGCGCCGCGCCCCAGAGAAGGGGACGCGACACCCAACCGCGATCAAGCTGTGCGCTCGCGCGGCGGGCCGGCGGTCAGCGAATCGAGCAGCTCGGTCGCGTGCCCGTCCGGGGCGTAGATCTCGCCGCTGCGCAGCACCTGTATGAAGGAGTGGACGTACCGGCGGCGGTCGCCACGGTCCTCGGCCTCCTGGTGCGAAAACCGGCCGTACTCGCCGGCTTCGAACACGCCGTAGAACTCGTAGCCGTGATCCTCGAGCCAGCGGTGCAGCGTCTCAATATCGGTGCAGCGATACCAGTTCTGCGCGATCGCGGTCAGCGCCGGCTGCGCGTGACGGTCATAGTGTGTCATAGGCTCCTCGCTCTCTGAATCCCTCGCGTGGTCTTCGGCTGGTGTGGCGCTGGGGCCGCGGCCCGTCGCCTGGGCTCGCCCGCCGATGCCTCCGCAATCCCTCCCTCGTTGCACATATCGTACCATTGGGCAGCCGGCCCGCTCCCCCTGGCCCATCCCCGTCGCCACGGGAGCGGGCAGATTCGCGAGGTATCCGGCGAGCGAATCGCTTCGCGCCTAAGGCATGGTTCAATTCCAGGGATTTCGCATTGCCACTGTACGGGCGCGATATATCGCGCCCCTGCGCTCTTGGGGCAATGAACTGTCAAGCTCGATTGAACCATGCCTAAAAGCTAGTTGCCGAAAGACCACGCGCAGTCATCAAATGTTCCTTCTCTCGGGCGCCTGCCAGTGATAGATTCGTCTCAGGACTCCGCTCCTGTAGGGGAAAGCTGCCATGAAAAAAGTACTCATCATTCATACTGGCGAGGCCAGCGCGACGTCGACCGTGACGTTCCTGGGCCAGGATATCGAGCTGCAGCGCGTCGGCTGTGGCGGCGACTCCGCGCGCGCGCGGGCGCTGATCGCCGAGCACGACGGTAAGGTCGACGCGATCGGCCTGGAGGGCATGCCGGCGCGGCTGCAGCTGGGCTCGGCCCGCCGCCAGCACGCCGTCGGCGCGTCGCTGGCCCATGCCGCGAAGCAGACGCCGGTCGTCGACGGCGGGGACATCCGCGATGGGCTGGAGCGCTGGGGCGTCATCCTGGCCGACCGCGCCCAGCCGGGCATCTTCAGCCAGAAGCGTATCTTGATGGTGCCGGGCCTGAACCACAGCGGCCTGGCGCAGTCGCTCAGCCGCCGCACCTCGCAGGTCCGCTACGCCGACCCGCTGATCTTCTTCGGCCTGCCCAACGTGCCGGGCGTCGGCAGCCTGCAGACGCTCGACCAGGCCGCGCCGCCGACGCTCGACCGGCTGAAGGACGTGCCGTTCCAGCAGCTCGCGCCGCAGCCCGACCAGCCGGGGGCGCGCCGCCGCGAGCGGCCGTTCCAGTGGGCCGATATTCTGGCGGGCGACATCGGGGCCATCCGCCGCTTCGCCCCGGCCAAGCTGCGCCACAAGACCGTCGTCGTCGAGCATGCCGACGAGCGGGACCTTGAGGATCTGCGCCAGCGCGGCGTCGCGATCGCGATCACGATGATGCCCTCGCTGGCCGGCGGCGAGACGCTCGGCTCCTGGTCGGCCGCGACGATCGAGGCGGTGCTGGTGGCGCTGCGCACCGACCCGCAGGCCCCGCTGACCGAGGACACCTACCTCGGCCTGATGGCCAACATCCACTGGACGCCGACGATCCGCTACCTGCAGCCCGAGCAGGCCGGCATCAACCGCTTCGCCTTCGTCATCCACCCGCTCGACGTCAGCTTCATCCACAAGTACCGGCCGTTCGCCTGGACGCGCTACCTGCCCGACTCGCTGGTCGAGGCGGTGTCGGCCTACATGCCGCCGATCTACGTCGGCCACATCACCGGCGGCAAGTCGCCGACCACCGGCCAGCAGATCGAGGGCTACCTGATCAGCCTTGGGGCGACCCCGCGCCAGATGATGCGCCACGGCGAGCGCTTCACCTACAACCGGCTGCGCCAGTCGGCCCGCATGGCCGAGCGGATGGGCGCGCGGATCATGGGCCTGGGCGCGTTTACCTCGGTCGTCGGCGACGCCGGCATCACCGTGGCGAACGAGGCCGACATCGCGATCACCTCCGGCAACTCGCTCACCGTCGCCGCCACGCTCGAGGCCGCCAAGCAGGCGGTGGTTCGCATGGGCGCGACCGACCTGACCAAGGGCAAGGTGATGGTGATCGGCGCGACCGGCTCGATCGGCTCGGTCTGCGCGCGCTCGCTGGCCCAGGCGGTCAGCGACGTCGTGCTGGTCTCGATCGAGCCCGAGCGGCTGATCGACCTCAAGCGCACGATCGAGGCCGAGACGCCCGGCGCCCAGGTGACGATCGCGACCAAGGCCGAGGACTTCACCTCCGAGTGCGACCTGATCGTCACCGCCACCTCGGCCTTCGGCCAGCGCATCATCGACATCACGCGCTGCAAGCCCGGCGCGGTGATCTGCGACGTGGCCCGCCCGCCCGACATCAACGAGGCCGAGGCGGCGCTGCGCCCCGACGTGCTGGTGATCGAGAGCGGCGAGGTGCTCATCCCCGGCGACATCGACTTCGGCTACGACATCGGCCTGCCGCCCAAGACCTCCTACGCCTGCCTGGCCGAGACGGCGCTGCTGACGATGGAGGGGCGCTTCGAGGACTACACGCTCGGCCGCAACATCACGGTCGAGCAGGTCAAAGAGATCTACCACCTGTTCAAGAAGCACCAGTTCAAGATCGCGCCGCTGCGCTCGTTCGGCAAGTACGTCACCGACGAGGACCTGGATCGCCGGCGGGCGCTGGCGGCGCAGCTGCGCGGCGACATCGGGCTGCTGGAGCGCACCAGGGCCGAGGCCGCCGCCAAGCTGGCGACCATCCCGGTGATGTCCAAGGGCGTGCGCACGTCCGGCGGCGGGCTGGCGCGGCGCTGGGGCTGGCTCGTCGGCGGCGCCGCGACGATGCTCGGGCTGGCCGGCTGGCGGCTTTTGCGGCGCGACTAAATGCTTCCACGTTGAGCGTGCGAGCTCCCTCCCCCCTGCCCGCGCTCCCCCGGTGGGAGCGGGGAATACGACTGGCGATGGGCTGCGGCGCGCGGTGCGCGCCGCAGCCCATCGCCATGAATCGAACCCCCTCGCCGGGCGCGGGGAGGGGGCAGGCGGAGGGGCCACAATCGGGGTGCAGCCAAGAATAGCCGCGCCGCCGCACGCCCCGCAGCGCCATCGCATCCGCCCAGCGCGCACTCTTTAGCCACGCGCGCACCGCCGCGACCGCTTCTGCCCCGATCGCATCCCAGATCATGCCAGCCTGTTTCAGCCGCGCCGTCACCAGCTGTTTACACGCGCTTTCCGCACTGCCACTGCCGATCTGCAGCCCGCGCGCGCGGTCGCTGGCATAGTCCATCCGGTGCTGGTGCTGACCATAGTCTCAGCGCCGCCGCAACCGCCTCGCTCGCGCCACTGCTCCAGTTCCACCACTACCCCACCGACCTGGCCCTCCCACAGCACGTCCAGCTGCGCCTGTGCCCACGCGGCGCGCTCCTCCCCTGCCTGACCCCAAATCGCGCTCGACGCATTCCAGAGATACTCACTGGCGTGATACCAGTCCACAATCTGGGTCGCGCGCGGGAAGTGCCGCTCGGCGATATGCCAGATCCACTGTGCGCTATCCCCCTCGGCCAAGGTCGGCTCGTGCTGCTGCATCCCGTCGCCAAGCGTGTGGGTGAGGAAGGTTCACCCTTCCTGACAACGCTTGCCTGCACCCCTGCGGGGGCGCGCAGCCCCCGCACCGATCCATCCTATGCTATACTAGCCGCGGAATCACCCAACACACATGCGCTACACGCAGCGCGATCGGCGTTCGGGGGGACCTATGGAGATCGAGGCCAAGTTTCGGGTCGAGGACGACCAGACCTTTCCCGCGCTGCTCGGCCTGGGCGCGCTCGGCTCGTTCCGGCTCGTGGCCGCGCCGCGCGCCGAGGCCCAGCGCAATACCTACTTCGACACGGCAGACCAGCGCCTGCGCGCCGGGAGCTACGGCCTGCGCGTGCGCGACCTGGGCGATCGGCGCATCGCGACCCTCAAGGGCGCGGCGAAGATCAGCGACGGCATGTACGAGCGCGATGAGTGGGAGGTCGAGATTGGCGACGACGACCGGCCCGCGTCCTGGCCGGCCGGCGAGGTGCGCGACCGCGTGCTGGCGCTGCTCGACGGCGCCGCGCTCCAGCCGATCCTGACCATCCGCACGGCCCGCCAGCATATCTTCGCGGAGCGCGGCGGCGCGCGGGTGGCCGAGCTGAGCCTCGACGAGGGCGTGACCAGCGCCGGCGGCCGCCAGGAGCGCTTCCGCGAGCTGGAGGTCGAGCTGCTGAAGACCGGCACGCGGCCCGACCTCGACGAGCTGGTCGCGCTGCTGCGTGCGCGCTTCACGCTTATCCCCGAGGAGCGCAGCAAGCTGGCGCGCGGGCTGGCGCTGCTGGACGCCGGGCGGGCGGGCGAGCATTCCGCATGATACTCGGGCGAGCACGCCACAAGGAGTTGATTGTGACTCAGCAGTTCGATCTGAATGGCGCCGATGCGGCGATCGATGCGGCGCCGCCCGCTGTGGCGCTCGCGATCTTCGATCGGGCCGGCGTGGCGCACCGCCTGCCGGTCCGCGCGCGGCGCCTGCTCGAGCTGGCCGCCGCCTGCTACGCCGCCGCGCGCCGCGAGGGCGATGAGCGCGTCGATCGCGCCGGGCGCGACCTGGCGCTCGCGGCCCCGCTGCCGGGCTGCGACCCGGAGGATCAGGCTGTCGTCGCCAGCGCGCTGGCCTTTCAGCGCGAGAAGCTGCGGCCCGGCCGCGAGCCCGCGTTCCTGTGGCTTGGCGAGAAGGACCAGCGGCGCGCCCTACGCCTGGCCGCTATCCTGCGCGTTGCCGCCGTGCTCGACAGCCCGGCCAGCCTGGCGCTGATCGAGGCCGACGAGGCCGGTACGACGATCGTGGTCGGCGGGGAGCGCGCAGCCAAGCTGGTGCGGCGGGCCGAGGCGCGCGCCGGCATGTGGCGCGATGAGATCGGCCCGCTGACAGTGCGCGTGGCCGGGCCGGGCGAGGTCGCGGACGTCGAGGCCGCCAGCCGCGAGGACGGCCAGCGCGACGATGCCGCGGCCGTGCTGCCCTCGCTGGTGGTCGGCCAGCCGATCGGCGGCGAGCCGGTCGCCGAGGCGGCGCGGCAGATGCTGCGGCGCTTCTTCGACAAGCTGCTGTCGCGCGAGGAGGACGTGCTGAAGGCCGAGGACGCCGAGGACGTCCACCAGATGCGCGTGGCCACCCGACGGCTGCGCGCCTCGCTCCAGGTCGTCGAGGGCGTCTACGACCACGAGCTGATCCGGCGCTACCGCCGCGGCCTGCGGCAGATCGCCCAGTCGCTCGGCGCCGTGCGCGACGGCGACGTGTTTCTCGAGCACGTGGCCGCGTATCGCGACAGCCTGCCCGCGAGCGAGCGCGCCCTGCTGGAGCGGCTGGTCTACGCCGTGACCGACGAGCGCGCGCGGGCGCGCAAGGCGCTGGTCGATGAGCTGGGGTCGCGCCGCTACGGCAAGTTCAAGCGCCGGTTCGCCGAGTTTCTGACAACCCGCGGCGCTGGCGCGCTGCCCCCGCCCGAGCTTGGCGTCACCGAGCGCGTGCGCGACTTCGCCGGCTCGGCGATCTGGCGGCGCTACGAGCTGTGGCGCGCCTATGAGGTCGCCCTGCCGCAGGCGACCAGCGAGGCGCTGCACCAGGCTCGCATCGCCGGCAAGCGGCTGCGCTACACGCTCGAGTTCTTCGCCGACGCGCTCGGCCCGGACGTCGAGCAGGCGCTGGCGCCGCTGGTCGACCTGCAGGAGAACCTCGGCGCGCTGCAGGACGGCGTGGCCGCGCGGGCGCACGTGGCCGCGCTTGGCCTGGCCGACGACCCGGGCGCGCAGCAGTACCTCGCGGCGCGCGAGATCGAGCGCGGCGACCTGCTCGCGGCGCTGCCGGACCTGTGGGGCCAGGTCGACAGCGCGGCCTACCGGCGACAGCTGTTCGAGATGATTATCGGCCTCTGATGCTCAGCTCTGTCTGCGGGGGCTGCGCGCCCCCGTACCCCCACAGGTGTCGGACCACCCGCACTGTTTGCGTGGGGCTGCGCGCCCCCGTGCCCCCGCGGGTGGGGGTGGACCGCCACCCCCACCGCCCCCCCGGCCGGGGCTTACGCCCCTAGGCCCCAAAATCATCCTGTCTCTGTTGCGATGCTTGGCGCGCATGCCTGGCTGAATCCACGCGCGGCGGGACGGAACTCGTCCGGTAGAAATGGTGCTGGGCATGCGCCAGGACGAGCCTAGCCGAGGCGACATCATTTGCCGGAGGGGGGCCGGGGGAACCGGCGCGGGTTCCCCCGGCGGGGGCCGGGGCGAGCGCCCCGGAGAAACGTCTACGCAGAGCCCGGCAGCACCCCAAGCTGCATCAGCAAGCCCAACCCATCGTTCTCGCCCCAGTGCTCGACGATCTTGCCGTCGGCCAGCCGGAAGACCGACATGCCGGTGATCCGGCACAGCTTGCCGCTCGCGGGGATGCCCATGAACGGACCCTGCTGCGTGCCGACGAATGTGAACCGCTCGACCACCCGGTCGCCCTCGGCGATCAGGTCGTCGGTGGTCGTCTGGCCGTCCGGGAAGGCGGCCAGCGAGCCCTGGTGCACCATCTTGCCGCCCTCGCGGCCGCCCGGCACGCCCGGCAGATGGCTGTGGCTGACAAGATCGGTGGCCACGATCTCGTCGAGCGCGGCCAGGTCATTGGCGTTGTGCGCCTCGCGGTAGCGCCGGATGATCGCCTTGTTCGCCTCGGCCTGTGTCTGCTGGATGGTCATGGGTGTTCCTCCTGTGTGAAAGGGACGTCGAACTATCACATCATCCCGCTGGATGCGTGAAGCATGAGGAAAGAGGGCGCCGACGGGGTGTGCCGCCGCGTCTCACCGACTAAAGACCTGGTGCTCTTGGCGTCTTGTGTGGTTAGCTCTCGGCCGCTCCCGCCCAGGGGTCGGCGCCCGGGTCGGCGCCCGCAGCCGCCGTGATCAGGCGCGGGATGAAGTGATCCCAGCCCTCGCCATGCCCTGGGCGCTCCTCGGCGGAGAGACCGTGGTGGCGCAGGCGCAGCAGCGTCCCGTCGCCGTCGGGTGTTAGCAGGATCTCGACGGTGGAGGCGCCCGGCGGCGTCGTGCTGCCCTCGCCCTCCCAGCCGAACGTAAACACCACCCTGCTGTACGGCTCAACCTCAAGATACTCGCCGCGCGCAATGTCGCTGCCGTTCATATCGATCCGGCAGATGCCGCCGGGCCGCGGGTCGAGCGTGGCGCTCCGGCCCATCCAGCGAGCCATCTTGGCAGGATCGACGAAGAACTCGAAGACGGTCTCGGGCCGCGCGGCGATCAGGATCTCGCGCTCGAGTACGTCACTCTGCTGCTGTGTCATCGCGAACGTGCCTCCGTTCCTCGGCTTCAGCCTCCTGCTTCAGGCGCAGGAGGTTGTCATCCCAAAATGTCTCTAGAAATGCGCGCAGATCCGCTAGCCCCTCCGGCCGCGCGCTGTAGAGCCGCCGCGTGCCGTCCTTGCGCACCTTCACGAGGCCGGCCGCCGCAAGCACTTGCAGGTGCTGCGAGATCGCAGGGCGCGTTACGTCGAAGCGCGCGGCGATCTCGCCGGACGACAGCTCCGCCACGTGGATCAGGCGTAGGATGTCGCGGCGCCGCGGCTCGGCGATAGCTTGGAGAACAGTGTCGATCACATTGGTATGTTAGCACAAACTTACGAAAGTGTCAACTAACATTTTCTGATCGCTCTGTGTAAGCGTGACGGTGGGCGAGCTGATTGCGCAGCCGCGGTGTCGTAGTTTCTGCTTTGCCGAGGAGGAACCGCGGTGTAAGTCATGTCCATACGGGCAGGTGTGGCAGATAACAGAAGACGGAAGACGATGTGACTCGTCTTCCGTCTTTCGTCTTCCGTCCGGAACCGGGCAGCTCGCTCCGCAAGCCGCGCTAGCGCAATTGCAGATTGTAGACCGCAGACGCCAGATTGCCGCGAGCGCTTGTTGAAGCCAGAGGTATCACCGACAACCCCAACCTGCTGCCTGGTGTTGCGCTAGGTCGCCGCCGGCGTGCGGCGGACCGGGCGCCGGCGCTCGGACTTGCGCTTGAGGCCGAGCAGCTGCACGGCGTGCGAGTCCGGCCCGTACTGTGCGATCACCTGCGCCCGCGCCGCCAGGATGCCGTCGTACAGCGCCCACTCTGCCTGCTGAGCGGCGTTGCGCGCGGTGGCCAGCGCCTGCTGCGCCCGCACCTCTGCCTGCCGGGCCTCGTCCATCGCGTGCCCCAGCTCGGCCAGGGCGGCGACGCTGCAGGCCCCGTTGTACGGCGCGTAGTCCGGCAGCGACTGGATGCCGATCAGGGCGTTGCGGCTGGCCTGGAGATAGTCGGCGGGCAGACGGTGGTTTCGATTGAGAGTCATTGTCCTCTCCTTGTTGTGCTGCTTAGGCGGCGGTCGATTCCGGCGCCTTTCGCAGTGAACCGCCATATGCCCGCTCCAGGAGCTATTCTATGATTGCGATTACTGCTCGTACGGATTGCAGAATTGTTGCTTTTTATGCCGGTCGTTTGCTCTATATCTAGCCGGCCGAGTTACAGCTGGCACTCGGCACTCGGCGCTCGGCAGAAACGGCGAACTGCATATTGCGCTACCACGCCGACAAGAGTTCCTCGCTCAGACGATTGGGCGATAGACGATAGAACGGATAGTCGGCAGTTAGAGCGCCTACAGTCGATTGTCCCGAGAACCGGGAACGAATAGACTATCGTATGCAAGAAGATATCCGCCGCTGTGCTTCGATCGCCCGCCCCATTTCTGATAGTGAGGCCGCAGCTTCGACCGACGAGGCCGCACCTTCGACCGACGAGGCCGCAGCTTCGACCGACGAGGCCGCACCTTCGACCGACGAGGCCGCACCTTCGACCGACGAGGCCGCACCTTCGACCGACGAGGCTGCAGCTTGACATTGGGGCTTGGACGGGTGACCAGGTGACCAGGTGACCGGGTGACGGTGGGGCTTGGGGCTAGGGACTGGGGGCGTCGCGACCCGCACGATAGACGTTGGGCGGCCTAAAGCCAACCCGCACTTTTCGTCCACCCCGCCAACCAATGCTATAATAGCCGCCACACCGCGATCACAGTGAGGGACCGTATGACCAACAATTCGACCCAGCGCGCGCCCAACCTGGACGCACTCGGCTTCGACCTGCCGACGCCGGAGGAGGGCCTGGCCGAGGCCAAGGGCCGGCTGGCCCTGATCTTCCGACGCAGCGAGATGGTCTGGCTGGTGGGCGAGACGTACGACCCGGTCACGCCGGCCTGGCTGCTCGACGTGGTGCGCCAGGGCGCGCTGGGCCGCTGGGTGCGCCAGCGCGTGCGCTTCGACGAGCAGGCGCACGTGCTCTACTATCTCGGCGAGACCCCGCTGAGCGACGCGGAGTTCCGCGCGGTGCGCCGCAACACGCCGGTGTTCCAGGTCGCCGACTGGCAGGCGTAGGATCAGGGGCTTGGGGCTTGGGGCTTGGGACGTGCGTTTGGAGATGACCAGTGACAAGCAACAGCTCACCTTGTCACTGGTCACCTTGTCACCTGGTCTCCTGGTCTCCTGGTCACCGGCTCAGCCCTCAGAGTGCCCATGAATGATCGCACCCCCTTCACCCCCGACGACCTGTACCAGCTCGGCTGGCTGGAGGACCCGCGCGTCAGCCCGGACGGCCGGACGGTCGCCTTCGTGCGCGTGACGGTCGACCGGGTGCGCAACCGCTACCGCCGCGCGATCTGGCTTGCCTCTGTCGACGATGGCCCGCCGCGCCGGCTGACCGCCGGCCTGACGAGCGATACGTCCCCGCGCTGGAGCCCCGACGGCCGCCTGATCGCGTTCGTCTCGGATCGGCTGGAGGATCTGCCGCAGCTCTTCGTGATCGCGGTGGACGGCGGCGAGGCGCGCCGGCTGACCCGGCTGCCGCAGGGCGCGACCGCGCCCGCATGGAGCCCCGACGGCCGGCGGCTGGCCTTCCTCGGTCGGGCCAGCGCGGCCGAGCGCGCGGCCGAGGACCGCGGCGACGCGCCGCCCGAGCCGCGGGATGAGTGGGAGCTGCGCCAGCTCAAGGAGCGCCGCGAGCATGAGGAGCAGCTGCGCTTCGACCCGCGCGTGGTCACCCGGCTGCCCTACCGCGCCGGCACGACCTTCTTCGACGACCGGCGCAACCACGTCTACGTGCTCGACCTGCCGCCCGACGACGACGAGGATGCGCCCGCCGCGCCGCGCCGCCTGACCGACGGCGACCTGCACCACAGCGCGCCTGCCTGGATGCCCGACGGCCAGTCGATCCTGACGACCGCGACGCGCGACCCCGAGGCCGACTCGATCTTCGCCTACTACGACCTGCTGCGCGTGCCCGCGCCCGCGGCCGGCCGCGCCGCGCCGCTGCGCCTGACCGAGGACGGCTTCTCCTACTACGACCCCGAGCCCTCGCCCGACGGCCGGCTGATCGCGCTGCGGCGCCTGCCCGACGACCGCCCGCTCGCGGCCGGCGCGCGAATCGCCGTGCTGCCCGCCGACGGCGGCGAGCCGCGCGACCTGACCGCCGCGGCCGACCTGAGCGTCGAGACGTTCCGCTGGCTGCCCGATGGGAGCGGCCTGCTGTTCACCGCCGGCTGGCGCGGCGAGCAGCCGATCTACCGTGTGACCCTTCCAGACCAGCAGACCAGCAGACCAGCAGACCAGGAGCTTGGGGGCGATACCGTCACCCAGTCACCTTGTCACCTTGTCACCGGCGGGCGCCTGGTGGCCGAGTTCGACGTCGGGCCGGATGGCGGCGTGGCCTTCGTCGCCGGCGCGGCCGACAACCCGTGCGACCTGTTTCTGCGCCGGCCCGATGGCGGCGAGCTGCAGCTCACCCGGATCAACCGCCGGCTGATCGAGCAGCGCGCGGTCGCGCCGTTCGTGGAGATCAGCTACCCGGCGCCGGATGGGCGCGCGATCCAGGGCTGGCTGCTCTACCCGCCCGACTTCGACCCGGCCGGCCGCTACCCGCTGGCCGTGCACATCCACGGCGGGCCGCACATCATGTGGGGGCCGGGCTTTCGCAGCATGTGGCACGAGTGGCAGGCCACCGCGGCGCGCGGCTACGTGGTGTTCTTCTGCAACCCGCGCGGCTCGGAGGGCTACGGCGAGGAGTGGCGCGACGCGATCCACGCCAGCTGGGGCCTGGCCGACGCGCCCGACATCCTGGCCGGCGTCGACGCGGCGATCGCCCGCGGCGGGATCGACCCGGCGCGCATCGCCGTGACCGGCGGCTCCTACGGCGGCTACATGACCGTCTGGCTGATCGCGCACGGCGACCGGTTCGCCTGCGCCGTCTCGGCGCGCGGCGTCTACAACCTGCTGTCCGAGCACGGCACCAGCGACGCGCACGAGCTGATCGAGCTGGAGTTCGACGGCTACCCCTGGGAGCGGCAGGGGCAGCTCTGGCGGCACTCGCCGCTGGCGCACGCCCACAAGATCGCCACGCCGCTGCTGATCCTGCACAGCGAGCGGGACTACCGCGTGCCGATCAGCGAGGCCGAGCAGCTCTTCGCGATCCTGCGCCGGCGCAAGCAGGTGGTCGAGTTCGTGCGCTACCCGCGCGAGGGCCACGAGCTGACCCGCGCCGGCGAGCCGCGCCACCGCGCCGACCATATGCGGCGGACGCTGGAGTGGTTCGATCGGTTTTGCCGAGCCGAGGGGCTAGGGGCAAGGGACTAGGGGGACAAGGAGACAAGGAGACAAGGAGACAAGGAGACAGGAGAGCTGTTGCTTGTCACTGGTCATCTCCAAGCCCCAAGTCCCAAGCCCCAAGCCCCAAGCCCCAAGCCCCAAGTCCCAAGTCCCAAGTCCCAAGTCCCAAGTCCCAAGTCCCAAGTCCCAAGCCCCAAGCCCCACAAAGAGGAGTTGACCATGACCGACATGCACGCGCCGCACGAGCAGCACCCCTGGGCCGACATGGCGCCGGACGAGGTGCTGGAGGCGCTGGTCTACGAGCTGTACACGCCGGTGAGCGCGCTGGGCGACGAGGTCGATCGGCTCTCGACCGGCGCGTTCGCGGACGATGACCTGCCGGCGCTGCTCGACCAGCTGCGCGAGGGCATCAACCAGCTCAGCCGGCTGGTGGTCACGCTCAAGCGCTACACCGCCGAGCGCCGCGGCGGCGAGCCCGAGACGCAGGATAAACAGTAAGGCACGGTTCAATCGAGCTTGGCAGTTCATTGCCCCAAAGGCGCAGGGGCGCGATATATCGCGCCCGTACAGTGTCAAGGCGAAATCCCCGGAGTTGAACCATGCCACAAGGTTTTCGCTGCCCCAAAGGCGCAGGGGCGCGATATATCGCGCCCGTACAGTGTCAAGGCGAAATCCCCGGAGTTGAACCATGCCACAAGGTTTTCGCTGCCCCAAAGGCGCAGGGGCGCGATATATCGCGCCCGTACAGTGTCAAGGCGAAATCCCCGGAGTTGAACCATGCCACAAGGTTTTCGCTTGAGTTGGGAGGCTTGGCAAGGCCTGCGGCCCCGCCAAGCCTCCCACGTGGGTGTGGGGGCTGCTAATTTGTGGCGATGCCGCGCGCGGCGAAGATGCTGCGCAGGCTACTGAGATGCGATCCGGCATACAGCGCGTTGTCCGCGGCGATGATCGCGTTTGCGCCGTCGCTGAAGCTGGCACCGGGCGTCAGGAAGAAGTGGCTGCGGATCACCAGCTTGTCGGCGACCGTCTTGCCGTGCGCTGTCCAGATGTCGTACAGCGCGCGCGACCAGATCTCGCCGTCGGCGTGAACCTCGTTGACGAAGTTGGTCGGGTAGACCTTATTGCCGTCCAGGCGGCGCAGGCAGGGCGGGTTGCGCGTGTCGTACGAGGTCGCGTCCCACTCGGCGATGCAGGCGAGGTACGACCCGCCCTGCCCTGCCGCGCCCGCGTTCATGCTGAAGGCCAGGTAGTCGCCAAAGGCCTCGCCCATCGCGCCGGCCTGCGCGCTGCTGCCGAAGCCGGGCACCTGGTTGTCCTGGATCGAGTGGCCGTACTCGTGGATGATCACGTCGGCGTCCTCGGCGTCGTCCACGCCGCCGGTGCCGTAGGTGATCGCCTTGGTCGACGGGCTGTAGAACGAGTTGTCGGCGGTGGTGCCGTTCGAGCTGACCGCCTGCTGGCGGTTGTCGACGTTGCTGAAGCCCAGCGACTGGATGTAGACCTGCGTGCGGTCGATGTGATAGTAGGCCATCACCTGCTCGAAGCGCACGTCGCTGCGGCCGTACAGGAACGAGAATGTCGCCGAATTGGCGGTGTCTTTTTTGAGCTTGGCGGCGACGTTCACGTATGAGCCCTTGAGGTAGCCCGAGCCGTCGAGCCGCGCCAGCGTCACGGTGCGGTAGGCCGTCGCGAGCGCGGCGTAGTCGGCGTTGTTCTGGTCGCGCAGCGAGGTGTTCTGCAGCGTCACCACCGGGTTCGGGTCGAAGATCTTGCCCTGCCCGTCGGCCTGGCGCAGCGTGCTGCGGGCCGCCAGCACCTGGCCGCCGGCCGCGTCGACGAACACATCCCACGAGCCGAGCGGCTCGTCGCTGCCGAGCGTGACCTTCCACGCCAGCGCGACCGGCCCCTCGGCGTAGACCACCAGCGCCGTGGCGACAGCCTGGGCCTGCGGGACGCCAACCGCCTGCCGCGCCGCGGCCGCTGCGGCAGCAGCCGGCAGGCTCGGCACAGTCGCCACCGCCGGCAGATTGGCCTTGTACTCGCTGGTCACCAGCAGCATATTCTCGGCGCTGTCGAGCCCTACGTTCAGCACGCCGCCCTCGACCGGCACGTCGCCGACCATCTGCTGGAAGTGGACGTGGGAGCCGCCGGGCGCCTCGACCACGCCTGCGTCGCGCAGATCGGACAGGTCGCCCTTGATCTTGAGCGAGGCGCTGTTGGCCTTGAGATGCGCGCGCGCCGCCGCGCGGGCGCGCTCCGGCCCGCCCGGCGCCGCAAGGCCGATCGCGCTTGAGGCAAGGGTCAGGATGGCGACCATGGTGAGAACAGCGACACGAATGAACCTGCGGTGCATAGTGCCTCCTTGGGCAAGCTATAGATGAAAAAAAGCTTCATCTATAGTAGAGGCGCGGGGGCCGCCTGTGATACATTCCCATCTGGAACAGAAGTTGCTAAGATGATGTTGCGGATGTATGCCCGCAGATGATACACTACGGTCGGCGCGCGGATGCGGCGCGCAGCTGGCAGATGATGTGGGGTAATGATGACGACAGCAACTAAGAATATATTCGGGCTCCTGAGCCGCCGCAAGGTGCTGACCGATCGGCACGAGGCGCTGCTGGAGCAGGAGCGGCGCGCGCTCGGCGCGCTGCAGGCCGCGCTCCAGCGCTTCGGCGCCGATGTCGCGCCGGCCGACGGGCGCACGCTTGGCGATACGATCGCGCACCTCGACGAGCTGTTCCTGCTGGTGATCGCCGGCGAGTTCAACTCCGGCAAGTCGAGCTTTATCAACGCGCTGCTGGGCGACAAGGTGCTGGCCGAGGGCGTGACCCCGACGACCGACCGGATCACGCTGCTGCGCTACGGCCCCGAGCCGACCCAGAAGCCGATCGAGGAGTTCCTGCTCGAGCGCGACTTCCCGGCCGACGTGCTCCGGAGCCTGACGATCGTCGACACGCCCGGCACCAACGCGATCATCCGCCGCCACGAGGAGCTGACCCGCGACTTCATCCCGCGCTCCGACCTGGTGCTGTTCGTGACCTCGGCCGACCGGCCGTTCACCGAGAGCGAGCGCGGCTTCCTGGCGGCGATCCAGGAGTGGGGCAAGAAGATCGTCTTCGTGCTCAACAAGGTCGACCTGCTCGATCAGCAAGAGGTCGAGCAGGTGGTCACCTTCATCCAGCAGAACGCGCGCGAGCTGCTCGGCATCACGCCCGAGATCTTCCCGGTCTCGGCGCGCCTGGCGCAGCGGGCCCGCGCCGGCGCCGGCGACGAGGCCTGGCAGGCCAGCCGCTTCGAGGCGATCGAGCGCTACATTCTGGAGACGCTCGACGAGCAGCAGCGCGTCCGGCTGAAGCTGCTCTCGCCGCTCGGCGTGGGCCAGCACCTGGCCGACAAGTACCTCAAGGCGGTCGAGGTGCGGCTCGACACGCTCCAGGGCGACTTCAAGACGCTCGACAACATCGAGCGCCAGCTCGACCTGTTCCACGACGACCTGCGGGACGACTTCCGCTACCACCTGACCGAGGTCGAGAACGTGCTGAGCGAGTTCGAGCTGCGCGGCATGGAGTTCTTCGACGACACGATCGTGCTGCGCAACATTTGGCAGCTGCGCAGCAAGGAGTGGGTCGAGCAGGCGTTCCAGCGCGAGGTCGTCGGCGACCTGCCGCAGCAGGTCGAGAGCCGCCTGAGCGGCCTGATCGACTGGATGATCGACAAGAACCTGCGGCTCTGGCAGTCGGTGATGGACTACCTGAAGCGCGAGCTGGTGCCGCAGCACCGCGACGGCATGATCGGCGATGTCGGCGGCTCGTTCGAGTACAACCGCGCCGCGCTGATCGAGTCGGTCTCGCGGCGCGCGCAGCAGGTGGTGGCGACCTACGACCGCGAGACCGAGGCGCACCAGCTCAGCGAGGACGTGCTCAACGCCATCCTCGCCACCGGGCTGGCCGGGGTCGGCGCGGTCGGCCTGGGCGCGCTGGTGATCGCGATCTTCCAGACCGCGATCCTCGACTTCACCGGGCTGCTGGCGGCCGGCGCAGTCGCGGCGATCGGGCTGTTCGTGCTGCCGGCCAAGCGCCGCCAGGTCAAGCGCGAGTTTCACGCCAAGCTGCAGGAGCTGCGCACGCAGCTGCTCGACACCATGCGCCGCCAGTTCGACGTCGAGCTGGACCAAATGCTGGCGCGCATCCGCGAGGCGATCGCGCCGTACACCCGCTTCATCCGGGCGCAGCGCGAGCTGCTGGTGTCGGTGCAGCGCGAGATCTCGGATGTCGACGTGGAGCTGGGCCGGCTGAAGGCCGAGATCGAAGCCTGATTGTAGATTGTAGATTGTAGATTGTAGATTGTGAGCTAACGTATAATCTGCAATCTGCGATCTACAATCTACAATTCGGAGGCTGTATGCGCCCCAACGGCATCATCACCCTGACGACCGACTTCGGCCTGGCCGATAGCTACGTGGGCACGATGAAGGGCGTGATCCTCAGCTTCGCGCCGGCCGCGCGCCCGATCGACATCACGCACGATGTCAACCCGCAGGACACCCACCAGGCCGCCTACATTGTCCAGACCTTCCACAGCTACTACCCGGCCGGCACCATCCACCTGGTCGTCGTCGACCCCGGGGTCGGCAGCGAGCGGCGCGCGATCGCGCTCGGCACGCCCACGGCGATCTTCGTCGCGCCCGACAACGGCGTGCTGACCTACGTGTGGCGCGACGCGCTGGCGCGCTGGGGTAGCGAGGTCTGCCAGGTGATCGAGCTGAGCGAGCCGCGCTACTGGATGCAGCGGGTCAGCAGCACGTTCCACGGCCGCGATATCTTCGCCCCGGTGGCGGGGCATCTGGCGAGCGGCGTGCCGCTGCAGGCGCTGGGGCCACGCCTGTCGGGCCTAGCCGAGGCCGACCTGGAGCAGCCCGTGCCCGGGCGCGCGGGCGGGCTGGCCGGCCGGATCATCCACGTCGACCACTTCGGCAACTGTATCACCAACCTGACCCCGGCGCACCTCGAGCGCGCCGGCCTGGGCGAGCAGATCGTCGTCCAGATCATCGACCAGCGCATCGCCGGGCTGTACCGGACCTTCTCGGATGTGCCGGTGGGCGCGCTGATCGCGCTGATCGGCAGCAGCGACCGGCTCGAGCTGGCCGTGCGCAACGGCAGCGCGGCGCAGACGCTCGGCGTCGGGATTGGGGATACGGTGCGCGTGTACGGCGAGCGCGGCGAGCCTGTGTAGCACGCTGCGCGTCTGTCTTTCCTTGAGTGCACTCTGGCGCCCTGCAGGCCCTCACCAGCCAATGTTCACCTCCGCCCCTGGCAGGGGCTGGGGGTGGGGTGATCCGAGCGACTACTGCGGGGTAGGCCGGCGCCGGCGGGCGTGCCACTCGGCCGCCTCGACGACGGCGATCGAGATCGCCAGCCAGATGCCGCCGGCCATGAAGCCGCCCAGCACGTCGGTCGGGTAGTGGACGTCGAAGTAGATCCGCGACAGGCCCACGCCCAGAACGAGCAGCGCGGCGGCCAGAACGAGCGCGGCCCGGCTCAGCCTGCCGCGCAGCAGCCGCGCGCCGACGAACGCCAGCATGCCGTAGCAGGCGATCGACCCCATCGAGTGGCCGCTCGGGAAGCTGTAGCTGGTGAGGTGGAACGGGCCGGGGAACAGGTCCGGCCGGGTGCGCTGAAAGAACCCCTTGAGCAGCTGGTTGATGATGCCGGCGCCGCCGGCCGCCAGCACCAGCCCGCCCGCATCGATCCAGCGCCTGGAGCGCAGCAGCGCGATCGTCGCCAGGCCGATGAAGAGCCCCAGCAGCAGCGGGCCGCCGAGCGTGGTGAAGAACAGCATCACCTGGTCGGTCAGCGGCCCCCAGTAGCCGTGCAGCCAAGTGATCACGCCGTCGTCGAACGTGACGAAGCGGTCGGCAAAGATCCCCTTGGCGAGCCAGGCGAACCCCATCGTCGCCAGCACGCAGAAGATACCGCCGAGCAGCAGGTAGGCTCCAAAGCTCTGGAGCGGCAAGAGCCGGCGCGCCTCGGAGGGCGAGCCTGGCTGTGGTGGCACACGAACGTCGGCCATACGATACGCTCCCTGATCTGCAACATCTCACCGACGATCGTATAGCAGGGTGCGTACCGAGGGTTGGGCGGTTGGCTCTATCAATCCACCCTCTCCCGCATGCGAGAGAGGGTGAGCTACTGACTACTGACTACTGACTACTGACTACTGACTACCTACCGCGACACGCGCCACCACGGGCAGTCGTTGCGGCCGGCCTGCGCCATGGTGCTGGTCAGGCCCTGCAGCACTTTGCAGCGCGACTCGAGGCGGAAGGCGCAGTTGTTGCAGCAGTGGATCGGCGCGTGGCACTGCCAGCAGAACGCGGCGACGCTGTAGACCGAGGCGCCGCACTGGTAGCACGCCAGCTCGTCGACCTCGTCGGCGCCGCGCGGCGGCGGCGGGGTCCACTCGTCGGCGCCCGCTGCCGCCGGGGCCGCCGCGCCGGCCATGAGATCGCCGTAGCGGTCGCGCAGCCAGGCCAACCCCTGCCGGGCGACCGCGTTGTTCGTGTTGATCGCGAGCACGTTTTCCAGCGCGACCTGCTGGTCGGCCGGGTCGTCCATGGCGCCGCTGAGCCAGAGCCAGGCCTGCTCGTTCTGCTCGTCGCGCTCGATCACCTGGAGCAGCAGCCCCTGCGCGTCGGCGTGGCGCCCCTCGCGCACCGCCACGGCGCCTTCGTACAGCATGCGTGCGATATCGTCGGTCATCGGAACCTCGCGAGTTGGAAACTGCGGGGCTTTAGCCCCAGCAGAGGAAACGAGTAGCGGCGCATGACTCCTTGGCGACTCAGCGCCGCTTGCCCATGCGTTCGGGTTGTGGTATACTCATAATATGAAGCTGACGATACAACTGAAGCTCCTTCCTACGGTTGAACAGGCGGATGCGCTTCGGCGCACGCTTGAGACGGCGAACGCGGCGTGTGACTACATCAGCCAGGTGGCGTGGGAGGCAAAGACGTTTCGCCAGTTTCCCATCCACCGCCTGACGTACCACGCCGTGCGGGAGACGTTCGGCCTTTCCGCGCAGCTCGCCGTGCGGTGTGTCGCCAAAGTGGCGGATGCCTACAAGCTGGACAAGCAAACCCAGCGCACGTTTGCTCCGCTCGGTGCAGTCGCGTTTGACGAACGCATCCTGTCCTACAAACGCGCATCGGTGTCGATCTGGACGCTTGATGGTAGGCAGACCATCCCGTTTGTGTGCGGGCAACGTCAACAGGCGTTGCTCGCATTCCGACGCGGCGAAAGTGATCTGGCCTTCGTGCGGGGGCACTGGTATCTGTTCGCCACGGCTGAGATCGAGACGCCTGACCCGATCGACGTTGACGACGTGCTGGGTATCGATCTGGGCGTGACCAACATCGCCGTCGATAGCGATGGGGCGATCCATTCGGGCACGGCAATCAAGAACGTGCGCTATCGCCATCGGCGGCTCAGAAACAAGCTGCAACGGCTCGGCACGCTGGGGAGCCGCCGCCGCTTGCGTATCTTGGCTGGTCAAGAAGCACGATCTGCCAAACACGTCAACCACGTGATCGCCAAAGGGATTGTAGCGAAGGCCAAACGCACAAAGCGGGCGATTGCGGTCGAGGATTTGACCCACATTCGCACGCGGATCAGGGCTCGACGGTCGCAGCGCGCTACACTCCACTCCTGGAGCTTCGCACAGCTCCAAGCGTTTCTCGCCTACAAGGCGCACGTGTCGGGTGTGCCGGTGCATCGGGTAGACCCTCGGAATACCTCTGGCACCTGCCCGTCGTGCGGGCATTGTGCGAAAGCGAATCGGAAAACACAATCCTCGTTTGTCTGCACATCCTGTGGCTTCGCTGGGCTGGCGGATGTGATCGCTGCTGAGAACATTCGTGTTCTTGGCAGGGCGCGTGTAAGCGCGCCACGCTACTCGGAGGCAGCAGGGCTGTCTAGCCAGAGTAAAGCTGCGGGATGTTAATCCCCGCAGTAGCTTACAGTAGCTTCCTTCTCAACCCTAGCCAGGCGAGTGGGTGAGTGGGTGAGTGGGTGAGTGGGGCGGGATGAGACTCAGCTCGTCACCTTGTCACCTTGTCATCATGTCGCGGATCGCGATAAGCAAGTCGTTCTCCTGCTCCTCCAGCACTGTGCGCACGTCCAGCAGCAGCCGGCCGTCGGCGATCCGCCCGATCACCGGCGGCGTGCCCAGCCGCAGCCGCGCCGCCAGCTCGTCCGGCGGGCCGCCGAGCGCCACCGCGAAGCTGGGCAGCGTCTCGCCGGGCAGCGAGCCGCCGCCGACCGCGCTTGCGCATGCGACAGCCGCCGCCCCGCCGCCGATCGAGCGGGCCAGCCGCTCGGCGCGGGCGCGCAGCGCCTCCGGCGCGGCGGCGATCATGCGCCAGACCGGGATCTCCAGCGCGGCGTGGCCGTGCAGGTAGGCCAGCAGCGTGGCCTCCAGCCCGGCCAGCGTGGTCTTGTCGACCCGCAGGGCGCGCGCCAGCGGGTGCCGGCGCAGCGTTTCCACCAGATCGGCGCGCCCGACGATCAGGCCGGCCTGCGGGCCGCCGAGCAGCTTGTCTCCGCTGAACGTCACCAAGCCCGCCCCTGCGGCCACGCTCTCCTGCACGGTCGGCTCGGGCGCCAGGCCATACGGCGCCGTCGGCAGCAGCGTGCCGCTGCCCAGGTCGTCGAGCGTGGCGACGCCGCGCGCCCGGCCGGCCGCGACCATCTCGGACAGCGGCGTCTCGTGCACGAACCCTTGCAGCCTGAAGTTGCTTGTGTGGATGCGCATCAGCAGCGCGGTCTGCGGGCCGATCGCGTCGGCGTAGTCGCGGGCGTAGGTGCGGTTGGTCGTCCCGACCTCGACCAGCGTCGCGCCGCTCTGGCGCAGAACATCGGGGATGCGGAAGCCGCCGCCGATCTCGACCGCCTGCCCGCGCGAGACGATCACCTCGCGGCCGGCCGCCAGCGCGCTCAGCGCCAGGTAGATCGCGGCGGCGTTGTTGTTGACCGCCAGCGCCGCCTCGGCGCCGGTCAGCCGGCAGAGCAGCGCCGCCAGGTGGACCGCGCGCGAGCCGCGCTCGCCGGCCGCCAGGTCGTACTCCAGGTTGGAGTAGCCCGACCCGACCTCGCGCATCGCCCGCAGCGCGGCGTCGCTCAGCGGCGCGCGCCCGAGGTTGGTCTGGACGATCACGCCGGTCGCGTTGATCAGCGGGCGCAGCGAGGGCCGGATCGCCGCGCGCGCGCGCCCGAGCGTGGCGTCCAGCAGCTCGTCGAGCAGCGGGGCCGGCGCGCCGGCGCCGATCGCCTGACGGGCGGCGTCGATCGCCAGCCGCGCGGAATCGACCAGCAGCTCGCGCGGCAGCGCATCGTCGCTCAGGCGCTGCTGGGCGGCCTGGACGAGCGAATCGACCGCCGGCAGGTTGCGATAGGCCGCGGCCATGCGGTACGCCCCCGTAGAATCATCTGCTCGCACTCATTGTAGCATACTTGCATCCGCGCTACCGCAGCGTCTCGCCGAGCGTGGCCGGCTGCAGGCCCAGCGCGGCCAGCCGGTCGAGCCAGCCGGGCATTGCCTCGATCGTGCCGTGGCGGCCGTGCATGAGCAGGATTCCGCCGTTGGCCTCGGAGGGGTGCTGTGCGGCCCAGTCGAGCCAGCCCGGGATCGCGCTGTCGTCGGCGCTCCAGTGGTAGGCGACATAGCCCTCGCGCGCGACCAGGGCGGCGGTGTCGGCGGTGTAGTCGCCGTAGGGGAAGCGGAAGAACGGCCGCGCCGTTACGCCGGTGGTCTCCTTGATGATCCGCTCGGACTGCTCCAGCTCCGCCGCCGCGCCGTTCAGCCCGATCCGCGAGAAGAACGGGTGGGTCAGCGAGTGGTTGCCGATCTCGTGCCCGTCGCGCACGATCGCGCGGGCCGCGTCGGGGAAGGCCTGGACCCAGCGCCCGGTGACGAAGAACGTCCCGCGCAGCCCGCGAGCGCGCAGCACGTCGAGGATGCCGTAGAGCGTGACGTCGTCGATCTCGATGTCGAAGGTCAGCGCCACCTTGCGCTCGGCCGGGTTGCCGCGCCGGATCACCAGGCCGCCCGCGCCGGCCTCGCCCGGCTGGTAGACCGGGATGACCAGCGGCCGGTCGGCGCGCAGCGGCGCGCGCGGGTCGAGCATGTTGAGCGTGGCGATCGCGGCCGGCTCGCTGCCCATGCGCGAGGCGATGCCGTCGAGCGTGTCGTCCGGCTGTGTCAGGTAGGTAGCGTAGCCGGTGGGCGCCGGGATATCGCCCGGCGCGACCGGCTGGGCCGGCGTGGCGGATGGCACCGCGGTTGGCGTGTCGAGCAGCGCCGGCGGCAGCCCGGAGGGCAATACCATCGCCGGGTCGCCGGCCTGCAGCGGCGGTGTCGCCTGCCCGGCCCCGAGTCCCGACTGGGCCTGCGCCGGCGACAGGGGCGGCGCGCCGACGCCGATCGCCCGCGCGCCCAGCAGCACCGCGCCCACGAGCGCAGCGCCGGCCCCGGCCAGGATCAGCGAGCGCGGCAGGCGCGCCGGTGCGCGGCGCGGCGGCGCGCGGAAGGCGAAGAGCTGCTCGCCGCCCGGCAGGAGACGCAGCTGCGCCATGCCCCATCCCCGCCCGGCGCCATCCTCCACCAGCGCGCGGCGGCCGGCCGTCACCGCCAGGTCGACCGGTAGTCCCGCGGCAAGCTGGCCGTAGCACGCCGCGGCGAAGCGGGCCGACAGCCGGGCGGGCAGGGCGCCGCAGAACGCGATCGTCGCGGGCAGCTCGGCCGAGAGCAGCGTCGTCGCCAGCGTGGGCGCGGCCACGCCGATCGAGCTTGCGTCGCCCTGCGGGCCGGCGAGAGTCACCAGGCGCAGACCGCGCGCGTCGGCGAGCAGGCCGGACAGGTCGAGCGGCTCGCCCTCGCGCCGCAGCAGCAGCCGCGGGGCGCCGCGCTCGGTGAGGGCGACTGGGGCGGCGCAGTGCAGGATATGCACGGGGCCATCCATCAGCGCGCGCTCGATCGCGGCCGGCGCCGGGTCGCGCAGCACGCGCAGCTCCACCCGCCCGGCGCGCGCCGCGTCGTCCAGCGCCGTCTCAAGCGCGCTGAGCTGCAGCGCCTCGTTGGCCGCGCCGATCGCGAGGATACACAGCGGGCCGGCGAGTGGGGTAGGCGCGGCCGGCCTTGGGCCGCGCCCGACGCGAACGAGCGCGTAGTCGTCGCGCAGCGCCGGCGACCAGGCGCGCGTGACGCCGACGGTGACCCACTCCCAGGGCAGCGCGGCCAGCTCGGTTGGCGAGATCTGGAGCTGCAGCTGCAGGCGGGCGCCCGCCTGCGCCGCGTCTTTGGCGGCGCGCAGCAGCAGATCGCGGATCGCCGGGGTGAACAGCGCGCGGCCCAGCGCGCGGCCCAGCGCAGCCGGGTCGCCAAGCGGCGCCGCGCCGCCCGCCTGCCCGAGCCGCGCCGCCAGGTCGAGCACGCCGCCCGGCAGAAGAAGCTCGGCCGGCGTCTCGGCGCGATCGAACCGCGCGCGCACCGGATAGGCATCGCCGATCGTCCGCGGGCCGATCGAGATCTGAAAAGGGGCGATCGTCTGTCTCAACTGGGACTCTTTTTAGCAGGGCGGTTTCGACGGGCGGCTGACGCTTTCGCTCGCGCGAGCCGATCGAACCGACCATCCTGAACGCCCGTACTATAGCAGATGACCCGGGCATTTGTAAAGAGTATCAGCACGGCTTGCCGAGCATCAGCTCGTACTCCTGCCTAGTGCGCCGCGCCACCACCGGCCAGTCGAAGGTCGTGCGAACGATCCGCACGCTCTCTTCGCCCCAGGCCGGCCAGCGCGGGCGCGCGTCGAGCGCGAGCGCGATCTTGGCCGCCAAGTCGTCGACGTCGCCGGGGCGCGTCAAATAGCCGTTTCGCCCGTCGAACACCTTGTCGGGGATGCCGCCGGCGGCCGACGCGACGACCGGCTTGCGATGAATCATTGCCTCTAGCGTCACTAGCGACGAGCCTTCGTACAGCGTCGGGTGGACGAACAGGTCGATCTCTTCGTACAGGCTGTGCAGCTCTTCGTCGTCGAGCCTGCCGACGAAGACGACGTGCTCGGTGATGCCAAGCGCCCGCGCCTGCGCCTCAAGCGTCTGGCGCTCCTTGCCCTGGCCGACCAGCAGCCAGCGCCAGCGCGGTGGCAGCCGGCCGCTCAGCTTCGCCAGGGCCGCCGCCAGCACGTGGTAGCCCTTGTTGCGCTCCAGCCGGCTCACGCTCAGCAGCACCAGGTCGGCGTGGTCCAGGTCAAAGCGCGCGCGCATCGACCGGCGCAGCTCGTCGCGCGTCCAATCCATACACTCATCCACATCGATCGCGCTGGGGATGACCGCCACGCGCGCCGGGTCGACCCCGAGGTAGCGCGGCAGATCGTCCTTCGTGCAGGCGTCGGTCGCGATCGCGCGGTCGGCGCAGCGGGTGCCGTAGGAGTAGAGCGCGCGGAACGGCGCGTAGGCCAGCCACTTGCGCCAGTCCTGCGTGCGGTACTCCTCCAGGCCGTGCGGGTTGGCGATGAACGGAATCCGCGCCAGCAGCGGGTCGCGCCGCCTGATCCAGCCGTAGCCGAGCGCGCACAGCCCTTGGGCGTGCACGACGTCGAACCCGCCGCGGCGGGCCTCGGTCGCCGCGGCGCGCCCCAGCCGCCAGGAGTACCAGGGGTAGTTGATCTGGCGCCCCAGGATCGAGTTCGGGCGCAGCGAGGGCGAGGTGTAGTCGTAGCGCAGGAAGACGACCTTCTCCACGCCGGGTAAGGACGAAGGACGAAGGACGAAGGACCAATCCTCAGCGCCGTTCATCGCAGGCTCGTCGTCGGTCGTCGGTCGTTGGTCATTGGTCATTAGTCGTTGGTCGCTCGGGCGCTGGACGTACAGCGTCACCCGGACGTCGAGCCGCGCCAGGTGCGTCACCAAGTGAAAGACATGGCGCTCGATCCCGCCGAAGCCGTGCAGCGGGAAGACCACGCGGGCGAGCATGGCGACGCGGATTGGCTCTGATGGCGGATTGCTGGTCACGCCTACTCCTGTGATTCAGCGGGCAGTAGGCAGCGGGCAGTAGGCAGCCTTAAGCGACGCTTGTCGTCACGAAGGTCGGACATTGTGAACTGCAGACGGCGAACTGCAAACTGCAGACTGCGGACGGCGAACTGCAAACTGCAGACTGCAAACTGCAAACTGCAAACTGCAGACGGCGGACGGCGGACTATCGCCGGCCATTGTAGCACACCTGTCGCTCGTTCCATGCTACAATGGCGCGACCGACGGCGAACGATCGTGGCTGCAGTCCGCGCAATCGGCGAGATCGTCCTGTCTTTGCGAGCAATCGAAAGGAGCTGGAGACGTGGACGAGGTCACCGCCACGCCATCCACGGCGGCGAGCGATGTCGAGCTGGCGGCCCTGCTGCGCGAGCAGCCGGCGGTCGGCATCGCCGCGCTCTACGATCGCTACAGCCGGCTGGTCTTCAGCATGGCGCTGCGGATCGTGCAGGATCGCGGCGCGGCCGAGGAGATCACCCAGGACGTCTTCGTGCGCTGCTGGCGCAACCTCGACCGCTACCAGCCCGCGCAGGGCAGCCTGGTCTCCTGGCTGCTCTCGATCACGCACAATCGCTCGATCGACGAGCTGCGCAGCCGGCGCGGCAAGGACGCGCGTCGCGAGATCTCGGACGAGGACCTGCAGCCGCAGGCATCGATCGACCCCGGCTTCGACGAGGCGCTGCTGCGCGGCGAGGTTCAGCAGGCGCTGCAGGGGCTGCCGCCGGCGCAGCGCGAGGTGATCGAGCTGGTGTTCTGGGGCGGCCTGACGCGCCGCGAGATCGCCGAGCGGCTCGACCTGCCGCTGGGCACGGTGCACACCCGGCTGCGCCTCGGGATCGATAAGCTGCGTGACGCGCTGCGGCGCCTGTTTGCCGAAGAATAGACTCTTTTGGTGTCATTCTGCGTAGACTCAGTAGAGCGCCCGCTATCGAGGGCGGACCAAGCGCGTGCTCCAAGGCGTCCCGGCGGCGCTTGAGCGTTGGCAAATATACATAATCGAGCCACTCATGTCAGTCGAACCTGCTACCCAATGTGATGCTATCCAGCCCTGGCTCGCGGCACATGCACTCGGCGAGGCCGACGAGGACCCGGCCCCACTGGCTCATCTTGCGGCGTGCCCACAGTGCCAGCGCGACCTGCGCGAGTATCGGCTGGTCGCAGGCGCGCTGCCCTACGGCGCGCCCGAGCAGGCGCCCGCGCCAGAGCTGCGCGCCAAGGTTATCGCCGCGGTCGCTGGCGCGGCCGGCGTGGCGGCGCCAGCGGCGCAGCGCGCCCCCAGGCCGCGCCTGTCCGCCGCCTCTTCGGCGCGCGGGCGGGCTGGGCCGCGCTGGCCTTCGCCGCGCTGGCGATCGCGCTGCTCGGCTGGAACGTCACCCTCCAGCGCCGGATCAACCAGCAGAGCACGCAGATCGCCTCCAACCGCCAGAACTGGCAGACGATGATCGTGCTGCTCAATGACCAGTCGCTGCAGTGGTTCTCGCTCGCGGGGACCCAGGCCAACGGCCACTTCTGGTCCACGCCGCGCGGGCAGACGGCCTGCCTGGTCGCGCAGCAGCTGCCGCAGCTCGCCGCCGGCCAGGTCTACCAGGTCTGGCTGGCGCGCGGCGGCGAGCAGAGCAGCGCTGGCACCTTCGAGGCGCGCGACGGCAATGGCTGGGTGCTGATCCGGGCCGACGAGCCGATCGCCGACTACGACACGGTCTTCGTCACGGTCGAGCCGGGCGACGGCAGCCCGGCGCCCGCCGGCCCGCGCGTGATCGGCGGCTCGCTGGCGATCGCGGGGACGCCCAGCCTAGCCGAGCGCCAGCAGGTTCTGCGCCTGCTGGGCGACGCGGCGGGCGGGCAGCTCTGAGGGGCGATCGACACTGCGCCACTCCCGCAGCGCCAGCAGATCGGCCAGCGCGTCGCGCGCCACCTGCTCGCCCGCCGCGCGGCTGGCCTCGTCGTTGATGCGGCTCAGGTCGAGCGTCGAGATCTGCTCGACCTTGGGGCAGAGCAGCAGGTCGGGCGCGCTCTCGGCCAGCTGGTAGCGGGTGAGCCGCGCCATCATCACCGCCAGGCCGCGGTTCGCCAGCGTGAGCGGTAGGCTGGGCAGCGGGTTCAGCCAGCCCAGCGCGCCGCCGCCGCCGGCCGCAGGCGTAAAATCATCGCAGACATACCCCAGATCGACCGCGACGACCCTGTGGGCGCCCAGCGCGCGGGCCACGTCGACCGGCAGATTGTTGACGATCCCGCCGTCGGCCAGCAGCATCCCCTCGGACTGCACCGGCGGGAAGATGCCGGGGAAGGCCATCGTGGCCAGCAGCGCCTCGACAATCGGCCCGCTGTCGAGCACGATCGCGTCGCCGGTCACCAGGTCGGTGGCGACCACAGCGCAGCGGATGGCCAGCTGCTCGAACGTGCACGCGCCGAGCATGTCTTCCAGGATCGCGCGGATGCGACGCGCGCCGAGCAGGCCCATCCCCAGCGGGTCGCGCTCGAACAGCTTCCACGGCGTCGCGCCGCCAAAGGCCGCGCCGATCTCGTCGACGCTGTAGCCGGCGGCGTAGAGCGCGCCAACCACCCCGCCGATCGACGCCCCCGCGATCAGATCGACCGGCAGGCCGACCTGCTCGATAACTGCCAGGGCGCCCAGGTGCGCGCCGCCCTTGCCGCCCCCACCGCCCAGCACCAGGCCGACGCAGCGCTCGTCGGCGCGCGGCTCCCCGGCCGAATCATGTGTTGATGCCCAGAACTCGTGGATCAGCATAGCCCATGCCCTCGTAAGATCGCTGCTAGCTTTTGAGACGCAAAAGCAAAAAGCATACCAAGGCGGCGCCGCGCGATTGCCGCGCAAAGCACTCTGTGTTGGCACCCCGTGCCCTTTAAGGGGTTTTGTGCTTGTACTGCGGCAGACCCCCACCCCCTGCCCCGCCCCTGCCAAGGGTGGGGGAAATAACAGCTGGTCATGGGGTTGCGGCTCCGCCGCAACCCCATGACCAGCCACCCCCCCTCTCCCGCGCGGGCGAGGGGGGTTAGGGGGAGAGGGAGCCTGAGAGGGTGTAACCCTATAGCTATGAGCAAAGCCATTGAGCCAGTATATAAGAACGAGATGCCGTTGTGATGCGATCCGTCTTACTGCCGACTGGCTTCTGCCGACTGCCCACTGCTATAGAGCAGCGATCGGTACAGCGCTTCGATGCGCTGCGCCACCACTTCTTTCGCGAAGCGCTCCCGGGCGACGCGCCGGGCCGCCGCGCCAAGCTCGCGCCGCCGCGCGGGGTCGGCCAGCAGCTGCGCCAGCCGCCGCGCGAACCCGCCGGGCGTCGTCTCCAGCGCGCCGTTGACGCCGTCGTCGATGATGTCGGGCGTGCCGCCTGTCGGCATCGCCAGGATTGCCGCGCGGCAGGCCGAGGCCTCCAGCGGAACCCGGCTCAGCGGCTCGCCCCAAGCCGACGGGAACAGCAGCAGCTCGCAGCCGGCCATCAGCCGCAGCACCTCGTCGTGGTCGACCCACTCGAGGAAGCGCACCTGCAGCCCCAGCGCCGCCAGCTCGCGCTCCAGCTCCGGCCGCAGCGGGCCGTCGCCGGCGATGATCAGCTGGGGGACCTGAGGGCTAGCGTGTGAGGCTTGAGCAGCGCCCGGCTCCCAAGCCCCAAGCCCCAAGCCCCAAGCCCCAAGCGTGGCTAGCTCGCGGAACACGTCGATCAGCAGGTGCGCGCCCTTGTTTCGCTCCAGCTTGCCGACGAACAGCAGGTACGGCTCGCCCGGCGCCACGCTCGCCGCCGGGGTCGCAATCGCCGCGTCGATCGCGGCCAGGTCGACTATGTTCGGGAGGACGTACACGCGCTCCGCGCCGACGATCGGCTCCAGCCGGCGCGCCATGTAGCGGCTGACGGCGATCACCGCCTGGGCCTGTCGCAGCGCCTCCTGGCGCCGGCGCAGGTGCGCCAGCATGTAGGGGATGGCGAGCAGCGCCGCGGCGCCGCGCGCCGGGCCGAGCCGGGCCGGCAGATCAGCCGCCAGCGAGGCCCAGGTCTGCCGGCCGTAGGGCAGCCGGTCGCCATGCAGCCCGGTGGAGAAGTAGTCCCACGGCCAGTGGTCGCGCACGGTGATCACGACCGGCGCGCCGAGCCGGCGCCCGGCCAGCACGGCCGCCGGGGCGCTCTGGACGTGCTGGGCGTGGATGATTGGAGATTGGAGATTGGAGATTGCAGATTGAGCAGGGCTGCCCGCAATATCGGCGATCGCATCGGCGAGGCGCGGCCAGAGCCGCTCGTGGCGGAAGTAGTTCTGGACGATCGGCACGTTCGGCGCCCAGTAGTCGACCCGCACGGTCGGCACGCCGAGGACGTCCTCAAGACCAGGGGCGAGCGAGGAAAGCCCAATGTTCAGGGTGGGGCTTGGGGCTTGGGATTTGATGGAAGCAGGTTGTCGCTCAGCGACTTCCTCACGTTCCAAAGCCGCAGCCCCGCGCCCCAAAGATCGCTCGCCCTTGGTCCTTGGTTCTTGGTCCTTGGTCCTGCGGCGAGGGACGATCGCGGTGACATCGTGCCCGCGCCCGATCAGCGCCAGCGCCAGCGCGTGCGCGCTCCAGCCGGCCCCGCCGCAGCGCGGCGGGAAGACGTCGCTGGGCAGCAGCACGCGCAGTGGGCCGGTCATACCTTTGCCGTGATCGCCAGGCCCTGCTGCGCCAGCGCGTACTCGATCCCGCTCTGCAGGTTGCTCAGCGTCACCAGCCGCCCGAGGTCGAGCCCCAGCTGCACCAGCGTCTGGGCCACCTCGGCGCTGATGCCGACCAGCACGACCTGCGAGCCGAGCAGGCTGGCCGCGCGCGCCGTCTGCATCAGGTGGTTCGCGACGCTGGTGTCGACGACCGCGACGCCGGTGATATCGAGCAGCACGATCTCGGCCTGCTCGCGCGCGATCGCCTCCAGCAGCGACTCGGTCAGCGCCTGGGCGCGCACAGTGTCCACCCGGCCGACCAGCGGCACGACCAGCACGCCGTTGTAGAGCGGGATGATCGGGATGGACAGCTCCTGGATCGCCTCGCGCAGCTCGACCTGCGCGGCGCTGGCCTCCTGCAGCCGATCGATCACCTCGCGGTGGTAAGTGTCGACGATCGTGCGGGCGCTCAGGTGCGCCAGGTCTTCCAGCGTCCTGGCGGAAGCCAGGGCCTCGTCGGCCGCAGGCGGCGCCTCGGCCAGCACGCGGTAGATCGCGTCGCGCTGCGCGTCGAGCAGCGCCAGCGCGTCGTCTCGCTCGATCCCGTCGCGCAGCTGCGCCTGGGCCATGGCGACGAGCGTCTGATCCAGCACGGGCCGCTGCTGCTGCAGCATGCCGATCAGCCCGTCGAGTCCGGCCAGCACGGTGGCCTGACGGTCGTCCTCGGAGGCGGCGTGGATGCGCTGCACGACCGGGGTGCCGAGCAGGGCGTCGGCGATCCGGGCCTTGTGCTGGGCGAGCAGGCTGGTAAGCTGGCTGGTCACGGTGGGTGCTCCTGCGCGTCTTGTGCACGCGATGGCGTGGGGCGGGGCGATGCGCCGGCATCGATCGGAGGCATTATATAGCGATCATCTACCAGGCGCAAAACATTGTGACGATGGGCCGTAGGCCGTAGACCAAAGACCGTAGACTATAGACGATAGGCCAAAGACCATAGACGATAGACCAAAGACCATAGACCCTGGACCATAGACTATACCGAAGCATCGTCCATCGTCTATCGTCTATCGTCTATCGTCCATCGTACCGTTGACCCATCACATAGGACTGCGAGAGAATAGGCGATCGTCGCGGCTCAGCCGGCGCCGGCAATCTCGCCGATCACCCGCTCCAGCTCCTGGCAGTGCCGGGCCCACGAGTAGCGCTCGGCCACGCGCGCGCGCGCGCGCCGGCCCATCTCCCGCGCGGCCGCGGGGTCGTCGAGCAGGCGCGCGATCGCGCCCGCCAGCCCGGTCACGTCGCCCTCCCGGAACAGCGCGCCCTCCTGCCCATCGCGGATCACCTGGTCGAGCGGGCGGATGTCGGCCGTGACCACCGGCAGGCCGGCGGCCATGTACTCGTAGATCTTGAGCGGCGACCAGAAGAAGCCGGCCGCCCGCAGCGCCGGGTGCGGCGCGGTGTTGAAGGGCGCCACGCCGATCTCGGCGCCGGCCAGCAGTCGCGGCACCTCGTCGTAGGGCACTGCGCCGGTGAACGTGAAGCGCCCCGGCCAGGCCGCGGCAAGCCGCTCGGCCGCCGCCCGCTCGGGGCCGTCGCCGATCAGCAGAAACCGGCAGTCGCGCCCGAGCGCCAGCAGCATCGCCGCCGCGCGCACGAAGTCCAGCACGCCGTGCCAGGCCCGGAACGAGCCCAAAAATACTACGACTGGGACTTGGAGCTTGGGGCTTGGGGCTTGGGCCAGGTTCCCTAGTCCCAAGTCCCTAGTCCCAAGTCCCTCCGGTGGTGTGAAGCGGTCGACGGCAGCCCCCCACGGCAGCTCGACGATCTTGGCGCGCGGGATCTCCGGCGGCACGGTGGTGTGCAGCGGCGTCACGATCCGGTCGGCCCAGCGGCACTGCGCGACCGCCCAGCGGCGCATCGGCCCGCCCAGCGCGTCGTCCAGCCGGCGCTTGAACACCGCGGGCGGGTCGACGATCAGCGCGTTGACCTCCAGGATCGTTGGGATGCCGAGCCGCCGCGCGGCGATCAGCCCGCCGCCGGCGAAGTTGTAGTAGCGCTCGATGATCACATCGGGCCGCACGGCGCGCGCCAGCCGCAGGATCAGCGGGGCGCCGAGCAGCGCCGCTGGCTTGGGGAGATCGAGGTGGTGCAGGTGGAAGCCGGCGTAGGTCGACGAGGCCGGCCGGAACAGCGGGGCGATGCCGGCCCAGCCCTCACGCGAGCAGGCCGCCACGTGCAGGGTGTGGCCGCGCTGCGCCAGGCCGCGCGCGACCTCTAGGGTGTGGGTCGAGCCGCCGAGCGTGCCGGGGACCGGGATGCCGCTGGCGACATACAGGATCTTCAAATCCGCTCGTAGCGCTCCAGGTCGAGCGTGATCGCCAGGGCGCCGGGCGCGCTGCGATGCACGATCGCGGTCGCTCGCTCGACGGCGCCGTCCTCGAGGCCGACCAGCAGCGTGGTGTTCCCCTTGCGCAGAAAGCCGCCGGTCGATGCCAGCCGCGTGACTCGGAAGCCCTGCTCGACCAGCGCGTCGACGGTCGAATCGGCTGCACTGTACTCCGTGACAAACACGAGCAACTTCATACTTGCTTCCTCGTATCCAGCCTTCCCGGCCGCATTATAAGGCGCTGGAAGCGCGCCGTCAATATGCAGGGCGTTCTCAAAATCACCCCTGCCCCCGCTCCTGGCAGGGGCGGGGGCAGGGGGTGAGGCGGCGGCTTTGCCGCCGCCCCACAACCACGAACGATCTCCCCCGCGGTGGGCGGGGGCAGGGGGGCAGGGGGGTGAGGGCAGCCCACCAGCAATCGTTGACAATCGCTGATGCGCCGCATACAATTACGTCGCGCGGATCGTTCTATTCATGGCATTCGTAAGCAGCGTGGCTGTCGCCTGGCGACATCGACCCATCGCCGCCGCTTCTGCCGTGTCCGCCAGCGCCGCAGGGCAGCGGGCAGGCTCGCTGCTCGCGCGCCGCGCCGCCCTGGCAGATCACTGCAACTACAAGTGTGCCAATGAGCAGACCTATCACCCGGATCACCGTGTTCGGCGCGCTCGAGATCACCCACGGCCAGGACGCGCCCGCGCACCCGCCGACCCAGCGCGTGCTCGCGCTGCTGGGCTACCTGATCGCGCGCCACGATGTCCCCCAGAGCCGTGATAAGCTGGTCGACCTGCTCTGGCCCGACCTGATGCCCCGCCAGGGCCGCCGCATGCTTTCCGATACGCTCTGGCGCGCGCGCCGCCTGCTGATGCCGCCGGGGCTTGACGAGACGCCCACGCTGGCGATCGCCCACGATACCGTGACCTTTCGCTCCGACCCGTCCACCCGCGTCGATCTGCTGGTGTTCGAGCAGCAGATCCGCCTGGCCGAGCGCCCCGACGCCGCCGAGGTCGCGTTGCTGCGCGAGGCGATCGCGCTCTACCGCGGCGATTTTCTCGAGACCTGCTACGACGACTGGGCGCTCTACGAGCGCGAGCGGCTGCGCGAGTCCTACCTGAGCGCGCTGCAACGGCTGCTGGCCTACGACCAGGAGCGCCGCGCCTACGACCTGGCGCTGGAGAGCGCGCTGCGGCTCGTGCGGGCCGACCCCTTGCGCGAGGAGGCCCACCGCGCGCTGATGCGGCTGTACTACCTGCTCGGCCGCGAGGCCGACGCGCTGCGCGCCTACGAGCAGTGCAGCGCCGCGCTGCGCGAGGAGCTTGGCCTCGAGCCGGAGCCCGAGACGCTGAGCCTGTACGAGGAGATCGCGGCGATGTGGCGGCGGCGCACCGGCGCACCGCAGCAGCTGGGCGGCCAGCCGCCCGAGGCGATGAAGTTCGCGATCGCCGCCGATCTGCCGTTCGTCGGCCGGCAGGCTGCGCGCTCCGAGGTGATGGATGCTATCGAGGGCGCGCTCGCCGGCGCGGGCGGGATGGTCCTGGTGGCGGGCGCGGCCGGCCAGGGCAAGAGCCGGCTGCTGCGCGAGGTGGCGACGGGCGCCGAGTGGCGCGGCGCGCAGGTGAGCTGGGGAGGCGCGCGCGAGGATGCCCAGGCGCTGCCGTTTGGCCCGCTGCGCGAGGCGCTGGAGCAGGCGCTCACTCCGCTGCGCGCGCGCCAGGTCGCCGACCTGCTGCCCGCGCACACGATGATCTCACTCCTCCCGCTGCTGCCGCGCCTGGCCGAGCGGCTGCCCGAGCTGTCGCTGCTGGCGCCCCAGCCCGGCCACACGCAGATCGCCAGCCTGCACGCCGCGCTCACCGACGTGCTGCTTGCGCTCGGCCAGGTCGCCCCGCAGATCCTGATCCTGGAGGACTTGCACTGGTTCGACGAGGCGGCGCTGGCGGCGCTGGCGGCGCTGCTGCCCCAGCTGCGCGCCGCCCCGGTGCTGCTGGTCGTCAGCGGGCGCGCCGACGAGATCCAGCGCCGCGCCGGCGTCTGGGATGCGCTGCTGCGCTTCGACCGGGCCGGGCTGCTGCGGCGGGTCGAGCTGCACGGCATGAGCGCCGAGGAGTGCACCAACCTGGTGCGCCGCGCCCTGCGGATGCCCAACCCCGCGCCGCGCTTCAGCGCCCGCCTGGCCGCGGCCACCGGCGGCAACCCGTTCTTCATCCTCGAGACCCTGCGCGCGCTGAACGAGCAGGGCCGCCTGACGCGCGATGAGCGGGGCGTCTGGCGCACGCCGTGGGACACGCCGGACACGGACTACCACGAGCTCGATCTGCCGGTCGAGCTGCGCCAGGCGATCGACGAGCGCCTGCGCGAGCTGCCGCCCTCCGCGCGCGAGACGCTCGACGCCGCCGCCGTTCTTGGCACCACCTTCTCGCCTTCGACACTGGCGCGGATGACAGGTGAGACAGAGCAAACGGCAGCAGCTGACGCCCAACGCTCAGATGCTCAAACGTTAGAGCGTTCCAACGTTCAAGCGCTGGTCACCGACCAGCTGCTGCGCCGCCAGTTCCTGGTCGAAGACGACGCCGGCTACCGCTTCGGCCACGAGACGCTGCGCGAGGTGATCTACGGCGAGCTGAGCGAGCCGGACCGCCGCGAGCTGCACCTGCGCGCCGCCGCGGTGCTCGAGCAGGAGCACTACGCCCGCGTCGAGGCGCTGGCCCAGCACCTGTACCTGGCGGGCGCGTGGCAGAAAGCCATCCCGCACCTGGTTCAGGCCGGCGACCGCGCCCGGGTGATCTGCGCCTACCGCGACGCGCTGCGCTGCTACGACCAGGCGCTCGCCG
Organism: Candidatus Ribeiella danica; assembly: GCA_016717335.1. Taxonomy (GTDB): domain Bacteria; phylum Chloroflexota; class Chloroflexia; order Chloroflexales; family Roseiflexaceae; genus Ribeiella; species Ribeiella danica. Next base: position 91,135 of record JADKFS010000011.1, on the reverse strand, counting down.
CCGCAGGGCAGCTGGCGGCCAGCGGCGGCGCGGGCGAGGCCGACACGCGCCGGGCCATCCACCTCAAGCGCGGCGAGGTCTTCGCGCTGCTGAGCCACTACGCCAAAGCGATCGGCGCCTACGAGCAGGCTCTGAGACTCGCCGAATCGAACGGCGCGGGCAGCTCGAACGCCGGGCGGAGCGCCCAGATCCAGGCGCTCAACGGCCTGTGCTTCGTATACGGGCTGACCAACGAGTACGACAGCGCCCGCACCGCCAGCCGGCGCGCCATGGCGCTCGCCGACGCAAGCCCGCGCCTGCAGGACCGCGCCGACACCTGCTACCACGCTGGCCAGACCAGCTACCACATGAACGCCTACGCCGAGGCCTTGACCTACCTGCAGCAGGCGCTCGAGCTGTACGAGGCAGTCGACTCGCAAGGCGGCCAAGCGCGCTGCCTGGAGCTGCTGGCCTGGACCTGGCGGCGTCAGGAGGGCGTGACCGACCGCGTGGTCGAAAACCTGGAGCGGGCGCTGTCGATCTACCGCACGCTCGGCGACGACTACCACGAGCGCCTCTGCCGCGTCTCGCTCGCAAATGTGCACCTGCTGCGCGGCGCCTTCGACGAGGTCCTGCGTGCGTGCGACGCGGTGCTGCCGTTCTTCCGCAGCACCCACGCGCGCTACACGATCGCCGAGTGCCAGTACCTGCGCGGCGTCGCCCTCTACGCCGTCGGCCGGCTGACCGATTCGCTGGCCGCCTGGGACGAGACGATCGCGATCTGCGCCGAGCTCGGCATCAGCGCGGCGGTCGAGGTCAACCGCATGTACCGCGGCCAGGTGCTGCGCGCGCTCGAACGCTACGACGAGGGGCTGCGCGATCTGCAGGCCGCCTGCGCGACCGACGATCGGCTGGTGAAGCCGCGCGCGCTGATCGCGCTGGCCGAGCTGTGGCTCGACCGCGGCGACCTCGATCGCGCCTACCGGGCCGCCGCCGAGGCGGTCGGCCTGGCGCAGGAGGTCGGCTCGCAGCCCTACCTGGGCGTCGCGCTGCGGCTGCTCGGCCAGGTGCGCGCGGCGGGCGCCGGCGGGCGGCTGCCGGCCCCGACCGAGGCGCTGCCCGATGAGGACACCTGCTTCAAGACCAGCGCCGAGCTGCTCGCGGCGGCGCGCTACGAGAGCGAGCTGGCGCTGACCTGCGCGCGCTACGGCGCGTACCTACTGGATCGCCGCCGCGCGGCCGAGGGAGCGCAGCTGCTGCTGCAGGCGCAGGCGCTCGCGCGGCGCTGCGGTATGGCCACGCTGCTGCAGACGGTCCTGGCCGACCTGCAGCGCGCCGCGGGGCAGGGCGCCCGGCCGCAGCAGGGCCAGGTGCGCGTCCGCCTGCCGCGGCAGGGCGTGCCGCGCGGCAGGCCGCTCCGCACCGACGAGTTTGCCGAGGTGATCTGGACGATCGAGAGCGCCGAGGATGAGGAGGCCCGGTTGCGGGGCGGCAAGGTCGCCGAGCGGCAGATCCGCCTGCGGCGCCTGTGTACCGAGGCGCTGGAGCAGGGCACCGAGCCGACCGTCGGCGACCTAGCGGTGGCCTTGGGTGTGACCGAGCGCACGGTCGATCGCGACATCGCCGCGCTGCGCGCCGCCGGCGAGACGGTGCTGACCCGCGGCGCCGCTCAGCCCGCCTCGGCGATGCGCCGCAGCATCGGCGCGGTGTAGGCGTCGCAGATCGCGATCGCGATCGCGTCGGCGGCGTCGTCCGGCTTGGGCGCGCTGGCGAGCCGCAGGGTCATGCGGACCATCTCCTGCATCTGCTTCTTGTCGGCCCCGCCGTAGCCGGCCACCGCCTGCTTGACCACGGTCGGCTTGTACTCGTGAATGGGCAGGCCGGCCTGGGCCAGCGCCAGCAGCGCCACGCCGCGCGCCTGCCCGACCGTGATCGCGGTGTTGACGTTCTTGCCGAAGAACAGCTCCTCGATCGCGGCCGACTCGGGGCGATGCTCGGCCAGCAGCTTCTGGAGGCCGGTGTACAGGATGACCAGCCGATCGTGGGCGGGCATGCCGGCCGGCGTCGTCAGCGCGCCGTAGGCCACCAGGCTGAGCGCGCCGCCCTGCTCGTCCACAATGCCCCAGCCCATGATCGCGGTGCCGGGGTCGATGCCGATTGTTCTCATAAAAACGCTGAACGCTAAATGCTGAACGCTGAACGAAAGTCACTTTCATTGTTCAACGTTCAGCGTTCAGCGTTCGAAGCTACTCGCTGGCGAACCGCTCGGCCAGCTCCTCGCTGACCTCGAGGTTGCAGTAGACTTTCTGCACGTCGTCGAGGTCCTCGAGCCGCTCGATCAGCCGCATCGCCTTGAGCCCCTCGTCGTCTTGGGCCTGGACCGTCGTCTTGGCGAGCATGGTCTTCTCTGCGCCCGACAGCGGCAGCCCGGCGGCGAGCAGCTTCTGGCGCACCGCCGCGAGGCTGTGAAACTCGGTGTAGACCTCGATCGCATCCTCGCCGACCTCGACGTCGTCGGCGCCCGCGTCGATCGCCTGGAGCATCACCTCGTCGGGGTCGAGCCGCTTGGCAGTCAGGTCGATCGTGATCAGGCCCTTCTGCTCGAACATCCAGGCCACCGAGCCCGGCTCGCCGGGGTTGCCGCCGGCCTTGGATAGCGCCGCGCGGACCTCGGAGTTGGTCCGGTTCCGGTTGTCGGTGGCCGTCTCGATCAGCAGCGCGATCCCGCCAGGGGCGTAGCCCTCGTAGTAGATCTCCTCGATCTTGGCCTCGCCGCCCTTGCCCAGCCCGCGATCGATCGCGCGCTGGATATTGTCGGCCGGCATATTGCCGCTTTTAGCTTTGTCGACCGCGATCCGCAGGCGGAAGTTCCCTTCGGGGTCGCCGCCGCCGCCTTCGCGCGCCGCGATCGTAATATCGCGCGCCAGCTTGGTGAAGAGCTGCCCGCGCTTCTGGTCGAGAATGCCTTTTGAGCGGCGAATCGAATGCCATTTCGAGTGGCCGGACATAACGCGCGCCTCCTGTGGGTGTGTTCGACTGGCGCCTATTATAGCACAGGCGGCTTGAACGAGGAACCGTGGCAGCAGAAGACCCGAGAGTATTGCGGCGAATAATGAAAGGGAGCTGGACAATGTAGTCCAGCTCCCTTCCGGGGGTTTCGCTCTTCCGTCGCTTCCGCGCTCGATGCCCTATGCCTGCAGCGGCGTGGTGACGTCGACCATCGGCTTGGCGCCGTTACCGTTGGCGTGCGCGTCGGGCAGCTGGAGCTGCATCACCCGGCCGAGCAGCTCGCGCAGCCGCTCGCCGTCGACCGTCTCGTACTCGATCAGCGAGCTCGACATGTCGTTCAGCACTGCGCGGTTGCTCGTCAGGATCTCGCGCGCCCGGCTATAGGCCTGGTCGACGATCCGGTGGACCTCCTGGTCGATCTCGCGCGCGACCTCGTCGCCGTAGTTGCGCTGCTCGCTGATCTCGCGACCGAGGAAGATCAGCTCATCCTTCTCGCCGAAGGCGATCGGGCCGAGCTTCTGGCTCATACCGTAGCGCGTCACCATCGCGCGGGCGATCCGCGTCACGGTGGTAATGTCGCTCGACGCGCCGGTGGTCACGTCGCTGAAGACGATCTCCTCGGCCACGCGCCCGCCCAGCGCCACGGCGAGCTGCGCCTCGAACTGCGACACGCTCATGTAGTTGCGGTCCTCGTCCGGCAGGAACAGCGTGTAGCCGCCGGCCCGGCCGCGCGGGATGATCGTGACCTTCTGCACGCCGTCGGCCTTGGGCATGCCGGCGCCGACGATCGCGTGCCCGGCCTCGTGGTAGGCGGTGATCAGCTTCTCGCGCTCGGTCATCACGCGGCTGCGGCGCTCGGGGCCGCCCATCGCCACGCGCTCGATCGCGTCCTGCAGCTCCGACATGCCGATCTTCTTCTTCGACCGGCGCGCCGCCAGGATAGCCGCCTCGTTGACCGCGTTGGCGAGATCCGCGCCGGAGAAGCCCGGCGTCTGCCGCGCGATCACGTCCAGGTTGATGTCGTCGGACAGCGGCTTGCCCTTGGTGTGCACCTTCAGCACCGCGACGCGGCCCTTGACATCCGGCGCGTCGAGGATGACCTGGCGGTCGAAGCGGCCGGGCCGCACCAGCGCCGGGTCGAGCACGTCGGGGCGGTTGGTCGCCGCGATCACGATCACATTGGTGTTGGTGTCGAAGCCGTCCATCTCGACCAGGATCTGGTTAAGGGTCTGCTCGCGCTCGTCGTGCGAGCCGCCGAGGCCGGCGCCACGCTGGCGGCCGACCGCGTCGATCTCGTCGATGAAGACGATACACGGGGCGTTGCGCTTGGCCTGGTCGAACAGGTCGCGCACGCGCGAGGCGCCCACGCCGACGAACATCTCGACGAACTCGGAGCCCGAGATCGAGAAGAACGGCACGCCGGCCTCGCCCGCCACCGCGCGCGAGAGCAGCGTCTTGCCGGTTCCGGGCGGGCCGACCATCAGCACGCCGCGCGGGATGCGCGCGCCCAGCGCCGCGAACTTGTCGGGGAACTTCAGGAACTCGACCACCTCGGTCAGGTCCTGCTTGGCCTCCTCCTGCCCGGCGACGTCGGCGAACGTGATCGTCGGCTTATCGCCGGAGAACATGCGCGCGCGGCTCTTGCCGAACGAGAGCGCCTGGTTGTTCGACCCCTGGGCTTGGCGCATGAAGAAGATGAAGAAGCCGATCATCAGCAGCACCGGCAGCAGGATGGTGAAGATATTCAGCAGCCCGCCCCACGCCGGCGCCGGCTGCACGTTGACCTTCACGCTGTCGAGCGGGACCGTCGCGTTGACCAGCAGGTTCGTGATGCTGTCGTTCGACTCGATCCGCGAGCGGAACTTCTTGCTGTCGCGGTAGGTGACGATCAGATCGTTGCTACCGGACTGCGCATCGATCGACTCGATCTTTCCGACCTTGGCATCGTTGAGAACGCTGTAGATGTCCTTCTCATTCGGCGCATTCTGCTGATTGTTGAAGTAGTTGAAGAACAGCGCCAGCGCGGCCACCAGAATGATCAGGTAAACAAAGCTATTCTTGAGCCACCGATTATCGCCCATAATTGTGTACCGCTCCCCTCTCAGGAGCCAGGCTCCTCACTAGAAGGTATAGTTGAGAAAACCGAGAGACAATGACGCTCCCGTTTGTAGTGGCGCCATTATAGCAAACCGCCCCCGCCCCCGGCAAGGTAACGAGATCACAGATCGACGACAACCTTGCGCTCCTTTCGTAGATTCTAATACCACGTTAACATTCAGCCGGCAGTCGGCAGTCGGCGGCGCAGGCAATGGAATATGAGCTGCTGTAAGCTGCGGATGGCCTACTCCGCGTAGATCTCCTGCCGCAGCACGCCGATGTAGGGTAGGTTGCGGTAGCGCTCGCCGTAGTCCAGGCCATAGCCGACGACGAACTCGTTTGGGATGTCGAAGCCAAGGTAGTCGACCGGGACGTCGGCGATCCGGCGATCGGGCTTGTTCAGCAGCGCGCAGATCCGCAGGCTGGCCGGGTTGCGGCGCAGCAGCTGGCTGCGCAGGTACTCCAGCGTCAGCCCGCTGTCGATGATATCCTCGACGATCAGGACGTGCCGGCCCGAGATATCTGTGTCGAGATCCTTCAAGAGTCGTACCACGCCGCTCGACTGCGTGCTGTGGCCGTAGCTCGACGTGGCGATAAAGTCGATCGCCAGCGGGAACGGGATCGCGCGCGCCAGGTCGACCATAAAGATCATGCAGCCCTTGAGCACCCCGACCAGCAGCAGGTCGCCAAGCGGCGTGTAGTCCCGGGCGATCTGCTGGCCAATCTCGCTGACCCGCGCCTGGATCTCGGCCGAGGTTATCAGGATCTTGGCCATGTCGTCGTCCATGCCCATTTGTGTGCTCCATTGAAACGTTCGAACGTTGGGATGTTGGAACGTTATAACATGCTACGTATCTTTTACGAAACGGATCTTCACTATCTCGCGGCTGTGTGGGCCTGCCAGGGCGCCCTCGGCCGTACGCAGCCCGGCGACCCAGACGATCGCGGACGGCGTGGCCACGATTGGCCAGGCGTCGCGCAGCGCGCGCGGCAGCTTCGCGTCCACCAGCAGGTCCTGCAGGCGCCGGCCGCCGCGCCCGCCGGCTGGCCGCAGCCGATCGCCCGGCCGGCGCCGGCGCGCCAGCAGCGGCTGGTCCAGCGCCGCGGCGTCGAGGTAGACCTCCCAGCGATCGACCGGCCGGGGCGGCGGGCCTGGCAGCCGAGTCACCTCGATCGCCCAGCCTTCGCCCAGGTCGACATGCCCTTCGGCCGGCAGCGGCACGCTGTCGGAGCCAAGCTGCGGACTATCGATGTGAAGCGGCGCGCCAAGCGTGAACGAGCCGTCGTATCCGACCACGAGCGCCACACCGCCCGGCAGATCGGCCCGCCCACCAACCCCGCGACCAATCAGGGCGCGAGCTTGCTCGACATGCTCCATGCCGAGCGTCGCGCCGTGCCCCAGCCGCGCGTGCGCCCGGCGGATGGCCGCCCGCTGCAGCGCGGGGTGCAGCTCGCGCCACGCCGCGCCGGCGAAGTCGGCCCCGCCCTCGCGCTCGCGCGCCAGCGCCGCCCACACGGCGGCGAGCGCCGCGTCGACGAAGGATTGCTCCTCGGCGCAGATAGCGGCGGTGCGGCCGAGCGCGGAGACGACATGCGGATTATACTCGATCAGCCGGGGCAGCAGATCGTGCCGGATGCGGTTGCGCGTGGCCGCCAGATCCTGGTTGCTCGGGTCGCGGCGCGGATCGAGGCCGTGCGCGGCGCAGTAGCTCTCAATCTCGGCGCGAGTAACCTGTAGCAGCGGGCGGATAAGAGATGGGGAGACCAGGAGACAGGGAGACAGGGAGAGATCGCGTTGCGCTTGCTCCTTGTCTGCTTGTCTGCTTGTCTCCAGGTCCGCCGTCCACTCATCGTATGGAACGACCGGGCGCATCCCGCGCAGCCCCTCCGGCCCGGCGCCGCGCAGCAGGTGCATCAGCACCGTCTCGGCCTGGTCGTCGGCGTGGTGTGCCACGGCCACCGCCTGCGCGCCGCACGCGTGCGCCACGCGGGCCAGGAATCTGTAGCGCGCATCGCGCGCCGCCGCGTGCAGATTCGCGCCGGCCGCGCGCGCCAGCCCCGGCACGTCGGCGGACGCGATCGTCGCGGGCAGCCCCCAGCGCCGCGCCAGGTCGGCCACGAACTCCGCCTCGGCGGCCGACTCCGCGCCGCGGATCATATGGTCCAGGTGGGCCACGTGCAGCGTGACGCCCAGATCCTCGCGCAGCGCCGCCAGCACGTGCAGCAGGCAGAGCGAGTCCGGCCCGCCTGAGACCGCGACCACGATCGGTGGTCCGGGGGCAATCATCTGCTGCGCCGCGACAAGCGCGCGAACCTGTGTGATGAGAGCGGTCATACGATCTACCGGTGTTGAGCCGCTCCTGCTTGAGGTTTGGGGCTTGGGGCTTGGGGCTTGGGACTTGTGGCTCGGGTCGTGAGATTCGTCACCTTGTCACCTTGTCACCTTGTCACCTTGTCACCTTGTCACCTTGCCACGAATCAGCGTCCCATGTTCCGGAACGATGCGAGCCGGACGACATACAAAGTCAGTCCGCTCTGCGCCGCCGCCTGCCCGTCGACAGTGATGCCGATCGTCGGCTGCTTGGCCCATGCGAGCAGGTAGACGCCGTCGTCCGCGCGCGCCCGGTCGCGGTCGAACAGCGCGTTGAGCATCGCCTGGCGGTCGAACTGGTCGACCTCCGGCAGATCGACCGAGCGCGGGAAGCTCTTCTTCAGGTCGCCGCGCGCGATCTGCTTGCTCGCGCCGGGCGCCAGCGATCCCAGCCGCGCGAACGTGTTCCCGTACACGATCAGCGCGTCGTCAAGCGCGCCTGCGCCGGCGTTACGCACCTCGCCGCTCAGGCCGGCCGTATCGCTGATCAGGTTGCTCTGCACGCTGATCGGCAGATCGATCGCCGAGTGCGCCGCGAAGCTGCTCACCGACGCGACGTCGGCCTGGAGCGCGACCGATCGGGCGCCCGACGGGCCGGCGACGACTGCGGCGGGCTGGTCGCGTAGGGAGGCGCGGGCGGCCGGGCTGTTGACCAGCGCGTCGGCCGGGAAGCCGACCGTATATGTGGACCGGCCGGGCGAGAACAGGCCGATGAACGCGGTGGCGACCCCGCGCGGCTGCCCCTCGGCGCCCTGCACCACCGCGGCCTGGCTGAGCTGCACCGCACCGCCGCGCAGCGCCCGACCCGCCACGTAGAGCCCGCCCGCGAACAGCAGCACGATCAGCGGCACCGTCACCCAGGCCAGCTCCAGCCGCCTCAGGCTGCGCAGCAGGATGTAGTTGAGCGGCCCGATCACGAGGATGTACACCAGCAGAAAGGTCAGCAGCGTGCCGGCGGAGGGCAGGCTCAGCGACGGCAGCTTGAGCACGTCGTCGAGCAGGTCGACCTCGGTGAGCTGCGCGCCGAGCAGCGGCGCGGCCTGCCGCTCCAGCACGCTAGACCACAGGGCCGGCTCGCCCGCCCACTCGCGCAGGCTGACCAGATCGAACGCGCTGAACGTCACCAGGCCGGCGCCGTAGCGCCAGCGGAACAGCAGCGGCGCGTCGGGCGGCAGCTGCTCGGCGGCGGGGCGGGGCTGCGCCTGGCTCAGCGCCGCGCTGGCCGTGAGCGCCCCGGCGTCGGGGCCGGCCAGCCGGGCCAGCGGCGCGAGATCGCCCTGGGCCAGCGCGCCGCCCACCTGCACCGGCAGCAGGTCGGCCAGGCCGGCGGCGACCTTCTGCCCGCCGACCCCGCCGCTCACCACCAGCTGCCCGCCCAGGCCGACCCAGGTGTCCAGGGCATCGCGCTGCGCGGGGCTGAGCGCGGCGCTATCGAGATCGTGGAGGAACAGCGCGCTCAGGCCGCGGAGCCCCGCGACATGATCGGGCAGATCGGTCGCGCGGAGGTGCTGCACGTGCGCGCTGGTAAACCCGGCCACCTGCAGCGCGTCCAGGCTGTTGAGCAGCGCCGGATTGCTGCTGACCACCGCCGCCAGGAAGACCTCCTGGTCGAGCGGATCGAGGCTGAGATCCTGGCTGGCCAGCACGTTCTGTTCGGCCAGCACGCGCAGCTGGCCGCTACGCGTGAAGCTCTGCGCGACGACCTGCAGCATCACGCGCTTGCGCGAGCCGCGCGGCAGGTCGACCTCCTGGCGGAACGCCTGCTCGTCGGGCTGGCCCGGAAAGCTCCACTCCAGCACGGCGGAGATATCCGGGCCGTCGTTGCCGATCTCCACCGTGACCGGGAACCACTCGCCGATCCGGTAGGCGCCCTCGTAGCCGGCGCGCACGTCGAGGGTCAGCGGCGATTGGTCCTGGGCGCGCGCGCGGCCGGGCGCGACGGCCCCGCTCAGCAGCGCCGCCGCGAGCCAGAGCAACAGCCAAACTATCTCGCGGCGACGCATCACCGAATCTTGCCATCCCTTGGGAGGAGGTGTGGCGAGGATTCGCCTCCGCCACACCTCCTCTTTAGATGTATCGGCACTATGGCGCGCGTCGGCGGCGGAAGAACGTGCCGCGCAGCAGCTCGCGCCGCAGCGTGCCATTCACCTGGCGCTGCACCGCCTCGGGCAGCCGGGCCGTGATCTCGCGCTCGACCTGATCCTGCGTATCGGCCGCGAGGTACTCCTTGACCTTCTCGGCGACCGACTGCAGCTGATCGGAGGCGATCAGCTCGTCGTGATCGAGCTGCAGCGCGTGGTACTGCTTGAGCAGATCGAGGGTCGCCTGCTGCGCGCGGGCCTTCTCGCGCTTCTTGAAATCGGTCAGGTAGTCGTTGATCGTCGCCTGGACGCCGCGCGGGTCGGGGACATGCTTGAACGTGAACTTGGCGCCCGAGCCGCCGGTCAGGATCGTGACGTCGCCGTAGCCCAGGATGCTCTCGACAAAGCTGACGTCGAACGAGATATCCTGGATGTTGTTCAGCGGCGCGCTGCGGCTGCTCTCGGGGCCGAACGGCTTCTTGTCGACGTCGATGATCTTCTCGCGCTGGAGGATGTACTTGTCGTTCTCGTGCTCCTCGCGCACCCAGATGATCCGCCCGATGCACACCAGCGCGACCGGCAGCCAGACCAGCAGCGCCAGGCCGCCGCCGATCAGCTCAAGCCGGGTGACCACGACCAGCAGGATGGTGACCAGGATCAGCGCGGCGATGGCCGGGAACATCGCCAGCGCCAGGAAGATCCAGTAGGGCCGCCAGACAATCTCTTCCTTCGCGTAGTTAATCTCGGGGTTCTTGTGGAACAGCCACGGCAGCGGCCCCTCGCGCTCCACAACCTGGATCGGCGTGTTCGTCTTTGGAGCAGGCTTATGCCCGTAGATCTGGTCGTCGATGATCTGGCGCAGCAGCTCGGGCTCCTGGCGCTTGCGCAGCTTGCTCAGCTCGCCGTTGATCCGCTGCTGCATCTCGGCCGGATTGTAGGCCCAATCGAACACGAGCCGGCGCGCGCTGAGCGAGCCGATCACCAGCTTGCCGTACGCGACGGCGACCTTCTCGGGCGGCGGCGCTCTCCGCAGCCTGAGGGAGTGCAGCAGCTGGTCGCGCCAGAGCGCGAGCTGGCCAAGGAAGTAGGCGAAGTAGCTCTCGGCGCTCAGGCTGACCTGCTGGATGTTGTCGATCTGGATATCCTGCTGCACGTGGCGCACGAGCAGCTGCGTGTCGTCGTAGATGACCCGGACGTTGGTCAGAACGAGGTAGTCGTTCGCCCAATCGATCAGCAGGTAGACGATCACGCCCACGGCGATGAGCATCACCAAGAGCAGCACCAGGTTTAGCAGGTCGGTGCCGCGTGCGTAGCCCGAATCGATGAGGAAGACCCGCCCGCCCCGGTAGCGGAAGTAGATCACCAGAGCGATGACGCCGGCGGCCAGCAAGATGAGCAGGTCGGCCGCCCTCGTAGAGAGCGAGGGTTTCCTGCCCTTGGCGCTGCTCCGCCGCGACCACCAGTACAGCAGCGCGGCGATCACGATCACGTAGGCGATGTTCGGGATGTCGATCAGGGCGGGATTCAGATCCGTCCCCATATCGGGCATGAAGACGAAGAACAGGCCGCCGATCGCCCGATAGAAGGCGAGCAGCAACGTCGCAAGCGCGATCACAAGCGGGGTGCCGATCCGCATCAGCAGCAGAATCCAGTGGCGGCGCGTGTAGTAGAGCTGTTCTTCGCCTTCGTCTAGTTCGAGTTCGATACGTGGCTTTAAGATGCCGAACATGGACGGCCTCCTCGACTCATGCAACTACTCGCGGCGCAACCGTCGCCCCGCGCTGGAGGTGGTGCGAGCGTCGGCCCTACCCAGTCGTCGAAACATCCTCGATCTGCGCTCGCGTGTCGTGCCGATAGGCGCCGCGCATCTCGGGCGGGAGCAGCGCGGCGATCTGTAGCATCATCCGATCCGTCATGCGCTCGCGCTCGTCGCGCCGGGCCAGGCCATCGCTCTCGGCCACGAACGGCGGCCCGATCGTCACAGTCACCCGCGGGAAGCCCAGCCACGGAAACCGGCGGCTGAAGATCCGCGGCGTCCCAGTGATCGCGACCGGGATGATCGGAGCGCCGGTCTTGATCGCCAGCAGGGCCGCACCGCCGTGGGCCGGCCCGAGCGCGCCGTCGCGGCTGCGCGTGCCCTCAGGGAACAGGCACAGCAGCCGGCCCTGCCGCAGCACCTGCTCGGCCGTGCCAAGCGCGCGCCGGTCGGCCGCGCCGCGCCGCACCGTGAAAGCCCCGACCATCGGCATGAACAGCTTCATCACGCCGCGGTAGTTCTCGACCTTCGACATAAGCGCGATCGGCCGCGGCAGCACGCCGACCAGAACCCCGGGATCGACCGCCGCCACGTGGTTGCTGATCACGATGCCCGCGCCGCCGGCCGGCACATGCTCGCGCCCGCGGACGGTAGTGCGCGTCAGCAGCAGCAGCGCTACCCGAATCATCGCGCGGACGATCGCGTAGCCGATCCGCTCGGGGCCCGATAGGTCGTTCACGGCACTCGACGATCTCCTCAGCCCTTTATGGCAGTCGGCAGGAGCCAGTCGGCAGTAGGACAGATGGCATCACAACGGCAGCTCGTTCGTGCAGAGTGGCTCAATGGTTTTGCTCACAGCTAGAGCAGCCAGCAACAAGGTTGGCTCACAGCGGCCACGCGCGGCCCGGCTCACGTCACGGCGCCATCCCGCCGCAGGCGGCCCAGGATCAGATCAACCTCTTGCTCGGGCGAGAGCGCATCGTTGCTCAGCACCAGCGCGTCGGGCGCGATGCCCATCACGTGGCTGTCGAGCGTATCGCGGCGGGCGACATCGGCCTCGATCGCGACCAGGTCGGCCGGCTGGCCGCGCGCGGTCAGCTGGGCCGCGCGCCGTCCGGCGCGCGCGTGCAGCGACGCCTCCAGGTAGATCTTGAGCCTCGCCTCGGGCAAGACAATCGTGCCGATGTCGCGCCCGACCATCACGACGCGCCCGCGCAGGCCGATCGCGCGCTGCCGGGCGCGCATCACCGCGCGCACCGCCGGGTGGCTCGCCACCAGCGAGACCTGCCGGTCCACCGCCGGGCCGCGCAGATCCCACGTGACGTCCTGGCCGTCCACCAGCACCGTGTACTGCCGGCCGTCGGCGACCGTCGGCGGCAGGATATCGATGTCGAGGTCGCGCGCCAGCGCGCTCAGCGACGCCGCGTCGGCGGGGTCCGTGCCGCGCTGCGACGCGGCCAGGGTGAGCGCGCGATACATGACGCCGGTATCGAAGTAGAGGTAGCCCAGCCGCGCGGCCAGCAGCTCGCCGAGCGTGCTCTTGCCCGCGCCGGCCGGGCCGTCGATGGTAATCGTGTCTGGGATGCTCATTGATCTATACATATCATCGCCACGCGCACGGCATGGCTAGTGTGTGTTCGCGGATCGTGGGGCCTTCCGCGCTATTGTAGCACGGCGACGCAAGAGCAAGCAAGCGTGCGTTGGCGGCCGGGGCTGCGCGCCCGCGCCCCCGCTGCCCCCGGCCGGGGCTTGCGCCCTTGGAGCCCAAAAGGAATGCCGTCTCATTCTCAGCGTTTGTGGTGCATGCCTGGCTGAATCCAGGCGCGGCGAGATGTGCACAGGCCGTGCTCGAATGGTGTGAGGCATCCACCACTCGCATTGAAATGGAGACAGCCTGATTTGCCGGAGGGGGGCCGGGGGCGCAGCGCACCGGAAGACAGCTAGCGGAGCGCCCCAGCCTAGCAGGGGGTGCAGGCTGCGCGCCGCGCCAGCACACTATGTGTGGTATACTGAGTAGTGCCACTCGCCTGTCCAATGACCCTCCAGGCCCGAGGGACGCGCTCGACCATATCGCGTAGCGCCTGATGAGCACTCAAGCGGTTTGCGATAGCCAGGATCGTTCTCTAACCCAATCGGCGCTGCGCATGTCGCCGCCGAGGATCACTATAGATGCGTCGGCCAGCGCCCGCTGACCGCGCCCGCGCACACCAAATGCCGCCGTACGGCCCGGTGACGCGCGGTTGCTCGGCCCCACAGAGCCAGTGGGATGATTGCGACGCGCCACCCCGGCACCGGCGCCGCTCGAGCCGCGCTTCGCTCGGCAGACTCCTCAGCCAGCGTGGGCGGCACAGCTGTTTGAAGACCACGGTAGGGCTCACAGAAAATTATTCCACCGGGGAGGTCTGCAGGGGCCGATGGCCCTGCAGACCTCCCCGGTGGTGGGGGTTCGGGGGCGGCCAGGCCGCCCCCGAGCCCCCACCACCGGGCTAGGTAAAAAAGCGAGAATCCCTAAGAATTAAGATACGTGGTCGGTATAAGCCTGTGTTGGCTGTGCCTGTGCTGCTCTGGCGCCAGGCAGCAAGCCGCCGTTTAATGCGGCGGCTGATGCGACCGCGATCGACCCGCGAGAAAGCAGGGGAGCGTGATGCTCTACTTTGTCTGGTATGATGATAGCCCAAAGAAGCCGACCGGAGACAAGCTACAGGAGGCGATCGCCGCCTATGTCGTACGGTTCAACGGCCCTCCCAACCTCGTGCTTGCCAATACCGCCGACCAGTTTGAGCTGACCGACGTAACAGTGCGATACGAGCGCACCGTGCAGCCGAACACTTTCTGGCTGGGCAACGACGACCACGTCGAGCTGCCGATCGGGTGAATCTGCGCTGTCTCCGCGGGGCCAGCGATAACGTGAGAAAGGATGCCGGTTATGTCGGTACGATACCCGGTAGTGGTATTCGCCCCAAACGGCGGCGCGACGTTCGTCGTCCACCTGAACGCTTCGAGCGCGTCACCTTCGCTGCGCACACCAATGCCGGCCGTCGGCGAGGATGGCCGCCTCGCGTCACCCTGGCGCTGGGGTGGCCACCACGTTGACACGAACACGTGGGTCGTGCATTTCACGTTTGTCAATCGGCTCACCGACGCACGCTGGACGGCTGAGGTGCCGTTCGAATCACCGTAGCAGCGCCTGGGCGGGCACCGTGAGCGACAGCAGGCGGACCTGCTCGACCTGGCCAGCGCCGGCGAGTCCGAGGTGTGGAGGGCCGCACGGGCCGCCGCACCTGTGAATGCTTCCCGGCACGGCAGTGGGGGTTCGGGGCGGCTGAGTCGCCCCGAGCCCCCACTGCCGGGGAGGTACGGAGGGGTCTTTTGCCCTCCCTCCCTGAGCGAAGCCGCTCTTCTCGCGAGAGGACCATAGCATAAGGATATCGACGCCATGAGAAGCAAACTTGGGCGCGTGCAGCGGCAGGGGCAGATCTACCGCTTTACGATTGCAGAGACGGAATATAGGACCTTTATCTGGCAGAACGGCGCGCAGTTTCGCGGGCGGGTCGAAGGCTACCCGCAGGTGCCGGAGCAGAGCGGGTCTACTCCGCTCGCGGTGCGGGCCGCCCTGCAGCAGTGGCTCACTACACGGATGGTGTCGACGTAGTGGCGCGCCCTGAGTCAGTAGTGCAATGAACAGGAGGTAGACGGCGATGCAGTTCCTCAAGCAGGTCAAGCTCATCCAGGGCGGTATGGGAGTATACGTTTCGAACTGGCGGCTCGCCCAGGCGGTTGCCACGGCACGCCCAGGCGAGGCCGCTGGTACGGTCTCCGGCACCGCCCTGGACGTGGTCTACGTGCGGCTGCTGCAGCTCGGCGACCCGGGCGGCCACGCCCGCCGGGCGCTCAGCGCCTTCGACGAGGCGTTCGGCACGGGCATCGGACGTAAGATCTGTGACCGCTACTTCATCGCTGGTGGAAAATCGCCTGATGACCGGTTCGAACGCGCGCCGATGCAGATTGTCCACACGAAGAGCGGGGTGCCGCCTGTGCCCGCGCCGGCCGGCGACCATTCCCTGGTTACCCTGGAGCTGGATGCGGACGTGATCGAGCTTCTGATCGCCACCGGATTCGCGGAAGTGTGGCTTGCCAAGGAAGGGCACAGCGGCACGATCTTCATCAACTTTCTGAACAAGATCGAGCTCCCGCTGATCTACGTCATGTACGGCGCGATGCTGGCCGGCGTGGACGCCGTGGTCGTCGGCGCGGGAAACCCCGATGGCCTGCCGGCAATCTGCTCGCGCCTGGCAAACCACGAGGCGGTGACCAGAGCTATGCCGGTGCTGTATCAGGAGGCCGGCGAGGAGTTCGCGATCTCCTTCGACCCGAAACAGATCGCCGACGGCGCCTTTGCGAGGCACGCGCTGCGGCGGCCGGCCTTTCTGGCGATCGTGTCGCTCGACGGCCTGGTGCATGCCCTGGCGGCGAGCGCGAGCGAGGCCCCCGACGGCTTCATCATCGAGAACCATACGGCAGGCGGGCACAACGCCAACCCGGTCGGCCCGCTGACGAAAGACGATCTGGGGCAGCCGATCTACGGCGCCAAGGATGTGGCCAATCTGGCGGCGATCCGGGACGTGGGCCGCCCGTTCTGGCTCGCCGGCGGGTACGGCAGCCAGAGCGGCCTGCAGGAGGCGCGGGCCGCCGGCGCCGTCGGCGTGCAGACTGGCTCGGTCTTCGCGCTGGCCGAGGAGTCCGGCATGCAGCCGGAGTTCCGGTCGGCGATCCTGCAGGAGCTGCGCAGCGGCACGGACGACGCAGCGCTGGTGCGGACAACAGTGTTCTCGCCAACCGGGTTTGCGTTCAAGGTCGTCCAGCTCAAGTCGACTCTGGCGGAGCAGGAGGTCTTCGAGAGCCGGCGCCGGGTCTGCGATATCGGGCTGCTGCAGCAGATCGGGCTGAGCACGCCGAGCGAGGCCGGGACGCGGACCATCTTCCAGCGCTGCGCCGCCGCTCCGGTCGAGGGCTACGTCAACAAGCGCGGCCTGAAGCGCAACACCGAGGACCGGCGCTGCCTGTGCAACGGCCTGCTGGCGTGCGTGGGCTTGGGCCAGGTCAAGGTGCAGCACGGCGAGCGGATGGAAGAGCCGGCGATCGTCACGCTGGGGGATCACCTTGGGGGTATCCGACGCCTCTCGCGCCAGGGCCAAACCCACTACTGGGCCAAGGACGTGGTGGCGGATATTCTTGGATAACAGTGTATCGACATCGAACGTGAGGACATCTTATGAGTGACATTCAAATTTCAACCTATCGCGAGCCTCGCTGGGGATCGCGCGCCTTGGGCACCGCCACGGTCCGTAAAGACAGCCCGGAGCACTACTCGGTGAACGATGTCGGCGTCGCGAACCTGCGCGTCGTCGGGCTGTTTACCGTCGTGACCTGCGTCGACGACACGACCCATAATGTCTTGACCGCCTTCTTCAAGCTGGTCGATCGGCAGGCCAAGCCCGAATGAGCTAGCGCCTGCCGTTGAGCGGCAGTTGATTTGAGCGCGGCCAACCCTCAGGGCTCATGCAACGTCTTTTTGACCCCACCCCCTGCCCCCGCCCCTGATAGGGGAGGTGATGAATCTGGCGTGTTGGTGCGGTCGCTCCGCGACCACACCAACACGTCGACAAGAATCCCCCGCCCCCGCGCACGAAAGCGTCCATGCTCTATTGATTTTGATTGTGTGGGCATGCTATGATGACCGCGGTATCGGTACGGTTTCGGTGCAAGATCGGGGAGCTTGAGATAGATGATGACAGCGCAGCGCCCACTCATCATCGTTGTCGACGACGAGCAAGCCATCCGGGATTTCCTCTGCGACCTCTTATCCGACGAGGGCTATCAATCGATCGGCTGCCACGATGCTCGGGAGGCTTTTGAGATTGTCCAGGAATCGCAGCCGGCGCTGGTGATTACCGACTTATGGATGGAAGCGCGCTATGCCGGGTACGAGCTGCTGAAGCGGATACGGAACACTTCTGCCATCAGCGGCACCCCGGTGATCCTGTATGCCGCCGATCAGCGGTTTTTGCACGAAAACAGTCAATCGCTCCAGGCGCTCAACTGCGCGCCGCTCCACAAACCGGCTTCGGTGGACGAGATCGTCGCCATGATTCGCAGGCTGATTGGCGCGCCGCAGGTGCTTCCCTAGTTAAGACGGATGGCATCACAACGGCATCTCGTTCGTGCGTAGTGGCTCGATGCTTTTGCTCACAGCTATAGGGTATAGTTAAAGCCAGGGAGGCTGGCAACTACCCCAACAGCCGGCCTGATGTTGCACGAGTGAGACCAGGAGACCAGGAGAGCATTTGCCTCCTGGTCTCCTGGTCTCCTGGTCTAGCTCGCCTGCGCGGCGGCGACGGCCTTCTGGGCGGCCTCGGCCAGCGTCGCGGCGGGGATGAGCTTCGACTCGGCCAGCAGCTTGCGGCCCTCTTCCTCGTTGGTGCCGACCAGCCGGGCGATCATCGGCACGTCGGTGGGCACCTCGTCGAGCGCGGCGATAATGCCGCGCGCGACCTCGTCGACGCGGGTGATGCCGCCGAAGATATTGAACATCACCGCCTTGACGCTCGGGTCGGAGAGGATGATCTGGAGCGCGGCCTTGACCTTATCCTTGCCCGCGCCGCCGCCGATGTCGAGGAAGTTGGCCGGCTCGCCGCCGTAGAGCTTGACCACGTCCATCGTGGCCATGGCCAGGCCGGCGCCGTTGACCATGCAGCCGATATTGCCGTCGAGCTTGATGAAGGTGATGCCTGCCTCGCGGGCCTGCCGCTCGGCCGGCGGCTCGTCGGAGGAGTCGCGCATCGCCTCGAGGTTGGCGTGGCGGAACAGCGCCGAGTCGTCGAGCACGATCTTCGAGTCGAGCGCCTGCAGCGCGCCGCCGGGCAGCACCACCAGCGGGTTGATCTCGGCCAGCGTGGCGTCGGTCTCCATATAGGCGCGGTAGAGCGCCGAGGCGATCTGGGCGAACTGGCGGGCCTGCTTGCCGTCGGTGATGCCGATGCCGAAGGCCAGCTCGCGGGCCTGGTAGGGCAGCAGCCCGAGCGTCGGGTGCGCGGCGATCTTCACGATCGCGTCGGGGTTGGTCTTGGCGACCTCCTCGATCTCGACGCCGCCCTCGGCCGAGGCCATCACCACGATCCGCTTGGAGCCGCGGTCCATGACGACGCCGAGGTAGATCTCGCGCTCGTAGGCGATCGCCTCGGCGACCAGCACCTTCTCGACGGTCAGGCCTTTGATGTCCATGCCCAGGATCTGCCCGGCGACCTGCTCGGCCTGCTCGGCGGTGTCAGCCAGCTTCACTCCGCCGGCCTTGCCGCGCCCGCCGACGAACACCTGGGCCTTGACGACGACCTTGCGGCCGAGCTGCTCGGCGATCGCGCGCGCCTCGGCCGCGGTCGTCGCCACGCCGCCGCCGGTCACCGGAATCCCGTACTTGGCCAGAATATCGCGGGCCTGATATTCGTGCAGTTTCATGGGGGCTCCTTATTTGCTTCTGCAGGGGGCTTTCACGGCATAGTAGCACGATCGAATGCGTGCGTCAACGCCACTGGCTCAATAATATGATGGCTGAGTTACAGCTTAGTTTGCGGGTGGCTGCGCCCCCCGCGCCCCCTGCCAGGCGCTCTGCTGGGCGCTGCGGCCCTGTCCCCCCTTTGGCAAGCTCACTGGGGAGGTACCTCTTGGATCTCAGGGGGACCGCCTTTGGACTGATTGACAGCGGCAGAGCCGCATGGTATCCTTACGGCTGTTCTGGTCGTGCCGCGTATCGTGCTGGAGGTTTTTGCCATGGCTCCTATGGTGGTCGCCCTTGCGGTCAAGCTGGGCTAGCGACACCTAGGATGAGTGCGCCCTTTTTCCAGCCGATGATGTCGATCTAGGAAGTAAGATAGCTCTTTCAGCCGTAGGCGCAGGCGACTGCTCTACGGCTTTTTTCTTGTCAGGAGTTAAGCGATGTCTATTCTTCATGTCAGCGGGCTGACTAAATACTACGGCGCCGAGCTGATCTTCAGCGACATCACCTTCCAGGTCGCCAAGGGCGACAAGGTCGCGCTGGTCGGCGTGAACGGCGCGGGCAAGAGCACGCTGATGAAAATTGCCGCGGGCGTCGAGGAGCCCACCAGCGGGGGGATGCACCTGGCGCGCGGGCGCAGCCTGGCCTACCTGGCGCAGGAGGCGCACTTCTCGGGCGAGCGCACGCTGATGGAGGAGATGCACGCCGCGCTGGCGCACCTCACCAGCCTGCACGACGAGATCCGCGATCTGGAGCACGCGCTGGCCGATACGGGCGCGCCCGACTGGGAGCAGCGCATGGAGCGCTACGGCGAGCTGACGCTGCGCTTCGAGCACGCCGGCGGCTACGAGATCGAGCACCGGATCGACCGCACGCTGCACGGCCTGGGCTTCGTCGACGAGCAGCGCGAGCAGCCGGTCGGCCAGTTCAGCGGCGGCCAGAAGACCCGCGCGGCCCTGGCGGCGGCGCTGCTCTCGGACCCCGACCTGCTGCTGCTCGACGAGCCGACCAACCACCTCGACCTGGCGGCGCTGGAGTGGCTCGAGCGCTTTCTGAAGGACTGGGACGGCACGCTGATCGTGATCTCGCACGACCGCTACTTCCTGGACAAGGTGACCAACCGCACGCTGGAGATCGCCAACGGCAAGCTCGACGGCGACTACCCGGCCGGCTACAACCGCTACCTGGAGCTGAAGGCCGAGAAGCTGGAGCTGCAGCTCAAGCAGTTCCAGGCCCAGCAGGAGTTCATCGCCAAGACGGAGGACTTCATCAGGCGCTTCAAGGCCGGCCAGCGCACCAAGGAGGCGCGCGGCCGCGAGAAGATCCTCAACCGCCTGAAGAACGGCTACCAGGGCGCCAACGGCCAGTGGATCGACCAGCGTATCGACGCGCCGCAGCAGCAGAAGAAGATCGCGATGAACCTCGGCACGCAGCTGCGCAGCGGCGAGATGGTGCTGAAGCTGGATAAGCTGGTGGTCGGATACCGAATGATGAACGATGAGCGTAGAACGATGAACGACGCAGCTGCCGCCTCCTCAGCGCTCAGCGTTCAGCGCTCAGCGCTCCAGCTGATCCAGTGCCCCGACCTGGAGATCCAGCGCGGGCAGCGGGTGGCGCTGATGGGGCCGAACGGCAGCGGCAAGACCACGCTGCTGCGCACGATCGTCGGCGACCTGCCGCCGCTGCGCGGGCAGGTGCGGCTCGGCCACAAGGTCACGTTCAACTACTACGCCCAGGCCCACGAGGGGCTGCAGATGAGCGCGACCGTGCTGGAGGAGATCCGGCGGGTCAAGCCGCTGATCAAGGAGACCGAGGCGCGCACGCTGCTGGGGCGCTTTCTGTTCAGCGGCGACGACGTGTTCAAGCTGGTCGGCGAGCTGTCCGGCGGCGAGCGCAGCCGCGTGGCGCTGGCCCAGCTCACGCTGATGGGCGGCAACCTGCTGGTGCTCGACGAGCCGACCAACCACCTGGACATCGGCGCGCGCGAGGCGCTGGAGGTGGTGCTGAACGAGTACAACGGCTCGATCCTGTTCGTCTCGCACGACCGCTACTTCATCGACGCAGTGGCCGACACGATCTGGATGGTCGAGGGCGGCTCGATCGAGAAGTTCGACGGGACCTACAGCGAGTACTTCGCGTTTCGTGAGGCCAAGGAGCGCAAGCCGGCGGACGACGCACGACGGGCGACGAGCGGCAAGGAGACAAAGAGACCAGCGGACAAGGAGACGACAGACAACCTGGGCTGGGCACCGGCGAACGGGCAGGCCCCGGCGCCCAGCAATGGCAGCGCTCCAGTCTCTAGCCTCCAGCCTTCGACCTCCTTTCGTGAGCAGAGCAAGGACGAGCGCCGGCGCCAGCGCAAGCTCGCCTCGCTGGAGGAAGAGATCGCGATGCTGGAGGCGGAGCTGAAGAAGCTCGCGGAGGAGATGACCGCGGCCGGGATCGACGGCGACGGCCGGCGCGTGAAGTCGCTTGAGCTGCAGTACGGCGAGGTCCAGGAGATGCTGAACAGGCGCTACGCCGAGTGGTCGGCGTTCGTGGGGTAGGCCGCGCGCCGGGACGGCGCGGAGCTGCATCTTGCCGCATATTCACTAGCCGTTACCATACCTCAACAAAACGATGTGCTGTGGCAGCTACAATGTCAATGATCGCCAACACATACTCAGGGTCGAGGAGGGCGCCATGATGGCACGGTTTGACCACATCCCAGGAAAGCGGCGCTTCCTGGTGATCAATTACTGGATCGGCAGCCGCGACGATGGCTACCTTGACGGCCCGGTGCTGGTCTCGACCGTCGACTACGAGCGCTTCCACCTGTGGGACGAGCCGGTCGCCGCTGTGCTTGGCGAGGGCGAGTATGAGATCGTCAAGCTGTACCCGCGCGGCCTGGCGCTCGACGAGGCCGAGCGCCGCTTCGCGAGCGACTTCCCCGAGGGCTCCGGCGAGTCGCCGGCCGAGCGCCGCGCCGCCGACCAGGCGCTCTGGGCCGATCTTGGCCGCATGCCCCAGCGGCGCTACGTCGCCATGGCCTAGTGCCAGTAGTCAGTAGTCAGTGTGTCGAGAGCGTTGATACATTAGCCTCATCCTCTTGGCATCTGGACGCCATTGCCCTCCCCCCCCTCTCCCGTGTGCGGGAGAGGGGGGATTCTTGTCGGCGTGGTGGTGCGGTCGATGAGCGACCGCACCACCACGCCAGATTCACCCCCTCCCCTGCCAGGGGAGGGGGTAGGGGGAGGGGCTCCGACACGCGCGCAGCGCAAGAAGGATTGACAAGCTCCGCAAACCGCCGTATCATTTTAACCCGGGCCCGAACCTGCATCTTCTACTACCTATGTAAAGGCCCGGCCGCATGGCAGATCGCCCCCGACAACGTTCCTCGCTCGCTCGCAGAGCCTTTCTGGCCGCGCTGCTCGGCGCGCTGGCCCTGCTCGGCGGTATCGCCGGCCTGGCCTACTGGGCGTATACCATCCTCGACCAGCTGCTGGCCCCGCTCGTGGGCCCGCTGGTGTGGAGTGGTGTCCAGAGCGTGGCGCTGGGCCTGGCGCAAGACATGGCCCCCTACGCCGCCGGGCTGCTGGTCGGCGCGCTGCTGCTGATGTGGCTGCTGTCGCGCTGGGCCGCCCGCCCGCTCGGGCAGCTCGTCGCGGCCGCGGCCGCGCTCGGGCAGGGCTCCGCCGAGCGCCCCCTGCCGCTGCGCGCGGCCGGCGAGGTCGGGCAGCTCGCCCGCAGCTTCGAGGATCTCTCCCAGTCGCTCCAGCGCTCGTCGCGCGAGCTGCAGGATCAGAACCGCTCGCTGGCCGACACCGTGCGCCAGCTGGAGGGCCTGCTGCGGATCGGGCGCGAGCTGAACGCCACGCTCGACGCCGACCAGCTGGTGCGCCGGTTCGCGGCGGCGCTGTGCGAGACCTTCGACTACGAGAGCGTCGGCGTCGCGCTGGTCGAGGGCGAGTCGCTGCTGTTCCACCTGAACGGCAGCGCCCGAGGCAGCACCTTCGCGCCGCCGACCCGCGCGCCGCTCGACGAGACCAGCCTGGCTGGGCGGGTGGCGCTGACCGGCAGCCCGCTGCGCGTGGACGACCTGCGGCTCGATCCGTCGCTCGACCCGGCGCCGGGCCTCCCGGCGGCGCGGGCGGAGATCGGGGCGCCGGTGCTGAGCAGCGGCCAGCTGCTGGCGGTGATCGTGCTGCAGAGCAGCCGGCCTGGCGCGTTCGGCCCGCTCGACGAGCAGCAGATCGCGACGCTGGCCGGCCCGCTGGCGGTCGCGCTGGCGAACTCGCGCCTGTTCCAGGTCGAGCAGCTGCGCCGCCAGCTTGCCGAGGCGATCTACCGTGTCTCGCAGACGCTGAGCGCCGCGCTGGCGCCCGACGGGGTGCCGGAGCTGATCCTCGACCAGCTGGCCCAGGTGCTGCCGTACGACCGCAGCGCGCTGCTGCTGATCGCTGGCGACGCGCTCGAGATCGCCGCGACGCGCGGGTTCGGCGGCCTGGCGGCGCGCGGGCGCATGCCACTGGAGGAGGCCCCGCTGATCGGCCAGATCGTCGAGCAGAGCCGCGCGATCATCATCGACGACGCGCAGCATGACTCGCGCTACCGCCAGATCATCGGCGGCGCGCTCGCGCGCAGCTGGCTCGGCGTGCCGCTGATGGGCCAGGGTCGCATCTACGGCGTCCTGATGCTGGAGAGCGACCAGCCAAACCACTACAGCGAGGAGGAGCTGCGGGCGATCGCCGCGCTCGGCAACCAGGCCGCGATCGCGATGGAGAACGCGCGCCTGTACGCCGAGGCCCAGGAGCGCACGCTCCAGCTCGAGGTCGTCACCCGCGTCACCCAGGAGGTCAGCACGCGCGACGTCGGCCACGAGCTGCCCGGCATCCTGCGCACGATCATCCACCAGATCCGCCGGGTCGTGCCGTGCGACTACGCTGCGCTGGCGCTGTTCAACGAGGACGACGCCAGCTTCTCGTTCGAGACGGTGTACGACTTCGCCGTGCGCGACTGGGCCGATCTGCCGCCCGGCAAGCGCGTGCCGGCCGAGGGCACGCCCTGGCAGACGGCATGCCGCACCGGGACGGCGCTGGTGCAGACCGAGCTGGTGCGCAGCACGTTCGGCTACGACCGCGGGCTGGCGGCCGGTGGCCTGCGCTCGGGCGTGGTCGTGCCGATCATCGGCGCCAGCCGCGCGATCGGCACGCTCGACTTCGCCAGCCGCGAGCCCGGCGCCTACGGGCAGACCCAGGTCGCCACGCTGCGCGAGCTCTCGCACTACCTCGGCACCGCGCTGCACAATGCCCGCCTGTCGCAGGAGCGCGAGGAGACCGCCGCCAAGCTCGCGCGCACCCAGGAGCACCTGAACCTGGTCGACAAGGTGCGCGCGGTCGGGCAGCTGGCCTCGGGCGTGGCGCACGACTTCAACAACCTGCTGGCCGGCATTCTCGGCAACGCCCAGCTGCTGCTGTTCGAGCCGCTGAGCGACGACCAGCGCGAGATGCTGCGGGTGATCGAGCGGGCCGCCAAGGACGGCGCCGAGACCGTGCGCCGGCTGCAGGGGTTCGCGCGCATGGAGCACGACACGCCCATGACCGAGGTGCGGCTCGACATGCTGGCGCGCGACGCGATCGACATCACCCGGCCGCGCTGGCGCGACGTGGCACAGAGCCGCGGCGCCACGATCGAGATCGTCAAGCAGCTCCAGCCGGTCACCGGGCTGGCGGGCCGGCCGGCCGAGCTGCGCGAGGTGCTGACCAACCTGATCATCAACGCGGTCGACGCCATGCCGAAGGGCGGCAAGATCACCGTGACGACCTACGACGACAAGGTCGCGGGCGACGGCTCGGGCGACGTGGTGGTGGAGGTGGCCGACACCGGCGTGGGCATGCCGCCGGAGGTGCGCGCGCGGATCTTCGACCCATTCTTCACCACCAAGGGCGAGCAGGGCACCGGGCTGGGCCTGGCGGTCTCGCTGGGCATCATCCAGAGCCACGGCGGCCAGATCGAGGTCGAGAGCGAGCAGGGCGGCGGGACGCGCTTCACCATCCGGCTGCCGGTGCGGATCGCCGAGCAGGGGGGCCGCGCCGCGCGGCTGCGGCGGGCGCAGAACGTGCAGCCCGGCCACATCCTGTTCGTCGAGAGCGAGGCGATGATCCGCGACGCGACCGTCCGGCTGCTGTCGCGCTGGGGCCACAAGGTGGCGCAGGCATCGGGCGGCCGCGAGGCGCTGGAGATGTTCGCGCCGGACACCTACGACCTGGTGATCTCCGACCTGGGCATGCCCGACATGAACGGCTGGGACCTGCTGAAAGAGATCAAGGCGCGCGACCCGCGCGTGCCGACCGTGCTGATCACCGGCTGGGGGCGCCAGTTCAGCGACGAAGAGGCGCGCGAGCGCGGGGTCAACTTCGTGATCGAGAAGCCGTTCGACCAGGACGACCTGCGCGAGATCCTGGGGGATGCGCTGGGCGCGCGGTAGCCCCTCACCCCCCTGCCCCCCTCTCCCGCGCGCGGGAGAGGGGGAATTGTTGTCCAGGCGCGGGGTTTCGGCGGAGCTGAAACCCCGCGCCTGGCTGCTGTTTCCCCCGCCCCTGGCAGGGGCGGGGGCAGGGGGTGGGGTGATCCGGCGCGGCACGCCGCCACACATGAAAACCCACCCCGAAAGGGAGTAGGGGAGGGGCGCTCCACGCAGCACTCAAGAGGGGATCGCGATGCGGGTGCGGCGCAGCCGCACGTAGTCCGATCATGTGGTATAATCAGCGGGTTGTCGATCCGCTCTGGGTTTGGGTCGACAGTCTGTTGAGCTGTTCGCTTACCGTTTCTTCCCAGAGGGACACGTCCTGTAAGCACGGAGTTTTGTGGCTGTGCCGGCAACGTGAACCTCGCTTCACCCCTTCGCACCATCCAGACTCCCCAAGCAAACTGAACACGCACCGTAGAGACACCGAGGACTCGGGAGCTTTCGAGCTTTACCAGCCGCTCTGCGTGCCTGTGTGACCGTGTTCAGACGAAAGGTTACTTCTTGAACTTCGACCAATTCAACCTCGACCCGCGGATCATGCAGGGTGTGCGCCGGGCCGGCTACGCCGCGCCCACGCCCATCCAGGACGCAGCCATCCCGCCGGCGCTGGCCGGGCACGACCTGATCGGCACCGCCCAGACCGGCACCGGCAAGACCGCCGCGTTCGTGCTGCCGATCCTGCAGCGGCTGCTGCAGGGGCCGCGCGGCCGCACCCGCGCCCTGATCGTCACGCCCACGCGCGAGCTGGCCGAGCAGATCAGCGACGCGATCAAGGCGCTGGGCCAGGCGACCGGCCTGCGCTGCGCGACGATCTACGGCGGCGTGCCGATGGCGCCCCAGGAGCGCGCGCTGCGCGACGGCGTCGAGATCCTGGTGGCCTGCCCCGGCCGCCTGCTGGACCATATGGATAACGGCAAGGCCAGGCTCGACGGGATCGAGGTGCTGGTGCTCGACGAGGCCGACCGGATGTTCGACATGGGCTTCCTGCCCTCGGTGCGACGCATCCTGCAGAAGGTGCCGGCCAACCGCCAGACGCTGCTGTTCTCGGCGACCTTCCCGCCCGAGATCGAGCAGCTGACGGCGCAGGCGCTGCGCAACCCGCGCCGCATCGCGGTGGGCCTGAGCAAGCCCGCAACCACGGTCAGCCACGCGCTCTACCCGGTCGCCCAGCACCTGAAGACCGGGCTCACGCTGGAGCTGCTGCGCCGCACCGACGCGCGCTCGGTGCTGATCTTCACCCGCACCAGGCACCGCGCCTCGCGGCTTGCCCAGCAGCTCGAGCGGGCCGGCTACCGCGTGGCGGCGCTGCACAGCGACCGCAGCCAGAACCAGCGCCAGGCCGCGCTCGACGGCTTCCGCGACGGCACGTTCCAGATCATGGTCGCGACCGATATCGCGGCGCGCGGGATCGACGTGGAGCGCATCTCGCACGTGATCAACTATGACATTCCCGACACCGCCGACGCCTACATCCACCGGATCGGGCGCACCGGCCGGGCCGAGCGCGAGGGCGACGCCTTCACGATGGTGACGCCCGAGGACGATGCGATCGTCCGGACGATCGAGCGCGTGGTCGGCCGGCCGATCCCGCGCCACACGATCGCCGGCTTCGACTACAGCGTGGCCGCGCCGCCGGCGATGCCGCAGACCCGCGGCCGCCAGCCCGGCCACGCGCCTGAGCGACAGATGGCAGGCGGCCAGCGGCCGGCCAGCCGCGGCGCGCTGCCTCAGCGCGGCGGCCAGAACGACGGCCGGCCGGAGCGGCGCGACCGCCGCGGTTTCCGATAGGTAGCCCTCGCCCCCCTGCCCCCCTCTCCCCGTGCGCGGGAGAGGGGGGTTTTTTGTTGGTGGCGTGGTTTCGGCTCCGCCGAAACCACGCCACCAGCTTGTTTTCACCCGCGCGCCTGCCAGATGGTAAAGACGAAGCCTCTCCATTTGGGGGGGCCGCCCCCACCACAAGCCGGATGGCCCCTCTCCTTTCAGGCAGATAGAAGACTCTCCTTCTGGTGATTTTCATCACGATGCATGCTTGATATACTGGCATCACTAAGCAAGGTCGTTAAGCATGACGAGTGACGAGCGACACATCTGCGCTCGGCGCTTCGTAGAGCAGGAGGAGCCGCGATGGCTGTTTCGACGAATGGGGCAAAGAAGAGCCGCTGGTCGGCCGGAGTAGCGCCGTATGCCGAGATGGGCTACTATGATGCGGACTACCAGCCGAAGGACACCGACATCCTGTGCGCGTTCCGGCTGGTCCCGCAAGAGGGCGTGGACCCGGTCGAGGCGGCGGCGGCGGTGGCGGGCGAGTCATCGACCGCTACCTGGACGGTTGTTTGGACTGACCGCCTGACCGCGCACGAGCACTACCAGGCCAAGTGCTACCGCGTCGACCCGGTGCCGGGCTCCGATCAGTATATCGCCTACATCGCCTACGACCTGGACCTGTTCGAGGAGGGCTCGATCGCGAACCTGACCTCGTCGATCATCGGCAACGTGTTCGGGTTCAAGGCGCTGAAGAGCCTGCGGCTCGAGGACATGCGCATCCCACCGCACTACGCCAAGACCTTCCAGGGCCCGGCGCACGGCATCGTAATGGAGCGCGAGTACCTGAACAAGTACGGCCGGCCGCTGCTCGGCGCGACGACCAAGCCCAAGCTGGGCCTCTCGGCGCGCAACTACGGCCGCGTGGTCTACGAGGCGCTGCGCGGCGGGCTGGACTTTGTCAAGGACGACGAGAACATCAACAGCCAGCCGTTCATGCGCTGGCGCGACCGCTTCCTGTTCTGCATGGAGGCGGTGAACAAGGCCCAGGCCGCCACCGGCGAGATCAAAGGCCACTACCTGAACATCACCGCCGGCACGATGGAGCAGATGTACGAGCGCGCCGAGTTCGCCAAGGAGCTGGGCAGCGTGATCGTGATGATCGACCTGACGATCGGCTACACCGCCATCCAGTCGATGGCAAACTGGTGCCGCAAGAACGGCGTGATCCTGCACCTGCACCGCGCCGGCCACAGCACCTACACCCGCCAGAAGACCCACGGCGTCAACTTCCGCGTGATCAGCAAGTGGATGCGCCTGGCCGGCGTCGACCACATCCACGCCGGCACGGTCGTCGGCAAGCTCGAGGGCGACCCGAACGCGATCCAGGGCTACTACGCCACGCTGCGCGAGAACAAGCTGGCGCCCAACCCGGTGCAGGGCCTGTACTTCGAGCAGGACTGGGCCTCGATGCCGGGCGTGTTCCCGGTGGCCTCCGGCGGCATCCACGCCGGCCAGATGCACCAGCTGCTGCACCTGCTCGGCGAGGACTGCATCATGCAGTTCGGCGGCGGCACGATCGGCCACCCCGACGGCATCGCCGAGGGCGCGACGGCCAACCGCGTCGCCGTGGAGGCGATGATCCAGGCGCGCAACGCCGGCGTCGACTACCTGAACGAGGGGCCTGAGATCCTGGCGCGCGCCGCCAAGTGGTCGCCCTCGCTCCACAAGGCGCTCGAGATCTGGAAGGATATCTCGTTCGAGTTCACCTCGACCGACGTGCCGGACGCTGTTGTGACACCAACTGTGTAGAAGTCAGATGTCAGATGTCAGATGTCAGATGTCAGATGTCAGATGTCAGTACCGCTGAGGTCGACGATATTCCGTGGTACTGGCTACTGAGCGATAGAGATGTCAGAAGTCAGATGTCAGATGTCAGTACCATTGAGGTCGACGATGTTGCGCGATACTGACTACTGACTACTGGCTACTGACTACTGCCGGCGACCGACTGCCGAACGATATGGATATCAGAAGTCAGCTATCAGTAGTCAGTATCGATGAGCTCAATGATGTTCCGCGGTACTGGCTACTGACTACTGGCTACTGACTACTGCGAGGATCATATGCGCATCACCCAGGGAACCTTCTCGTACCTGCCGGACTTCACCGACGAGGAGATCAAGGCCCAGATCCAGTACTGCCTGGACAACGACTGGCCGATCTCGCTGGAGTACACCGACGACCCGCACCCGCGCAATGTCTACTGGGACATGTGGGGGCTGCCGATGTTCGATATGAAGGATGCGGCCGCGATCATGCTTGAGCTGAACAGCTGCCGCGCCACGTTCCCGAACCAGTACATTCGCGTGACCGGCTACGACCGCCACTACGGGCGGCAGACCACCGCGCTGAGCTTCATCGTCAATCGGCCCAAGGACGAGCCCGGCTTCCAGCTCGAGCGGCAGGAGTTCGCCGACCGGCAGGTCAAGTACACCCTCCGCGCGTACGCGACGGACAAGCCAAGCGGGCAGCGCTACGAGTCGTGACGACCAGACACGGAGACCAGGAGGCACGGAGATCAGGAGACACCACTGATTCGTCTCCTTGTCTCCCGGTCTCCCGGCCTCCCGGTCTCGGCCTAGAAGCGGACACAACACTATGAGCACAGACCCCGCTGTTGAAGGTACGACCGTCGACCTCGACGCCGCCTACCAGGGCTCGAACATCCAGCAGATTCTGGACGACCTCGACCGCGAGCTGATCGGGCTGGGGCCGGTGAAGACGCGCATCCGCGAGATCGCCTCGCTGCTGCTGGTCGCGCGGCTGCGCGAGCAGAGCGGGCTGGCGACCGATCGGCCGACGCTGCACATGTGCTTCACCGGCCGGCCCGGCACGGGCAAGACGACGGTGGCGATGCGGATGGCGAAGATCCTGCACCACCTCGGCTACGTGCGCAAGGGGCACCTGGTGGTGGCCACGCGCGACGACCTGGTCGGGCAATACGTCGGCCACACTGCGCCGAAGACCAAGGAGGTGGTGAAGAAGGCGATGGGCGGCGTGCTGTTCATCGACGAGGCCTACTACCTGTACCGGCCGGAGAACGAGCGCGACTACGGGCAGGAGGCGATCGAGATGCTGCTCCAGGTCATGGAGAACCAGCGCGACGACCTGGTCGTGATCCTGGCCGGCTACAAAGAGCGCATGGATATCTTCTTTCAATCGAACCCCGGCTTTCGCTCGCGGATCGCTCATCACATCGACTTTCCCGACTACTCGCTGGATGAGCTGCTCGCGATCGCGGACCTGATGATCTCCGCGCAGATGTACTGCCTCGACGCCGAGGCGCGCCGGGCCTTCGCCGAGTACCTGGAGCTGCGGGTGCAGCAGCCGCACTTCGCCAACGCGCGCAGCGTGCGCAACGCCATTGATCGAGCCAAGCTGCGCCAGGCGAACCGCCTGGTGCGGCAGGGCGGCATCATCCCCCGCGAGGAGCTGGTTCGTATCGACGCAGCAGACATTCGCCAGAGCCGCGTCTTTCAAGGGGGGATCGATCAGTAGCCGGTAGCCGGCAGTCACTGGCGGCCCGCCACGGCGATCTCGCAGGGTAGCGGCAACGCGCCCGCGCGGGCCCGGCGCCCCCGGCAGAATGACTGTGGCCGACCCACGCGCCAGCACTGACCCTGTGCTGGCTACCGGCTGCTGATGCCATGACTCGCGCGATCATCTGCGTGGGCCGGGAGGTGGCCCGAGCCAAACGCGCGGCGCCCGCGCACCCGGCCCACCGCTCACGCAGGTGTGTACTGGATAGAGATCTCCGTATCGAACGCCCTCGCGGTCGATAGGTTTGACAACTGGCTACTCAGCAGACAATGAGGATAGCTATGAGAAAACAGCGGCCCATCATCCTGGGCATTGTCGGCGACAGCGCGGCGGGCAAGACCACCATCACGAGCGGGCTGGTGAAGCTGCTCGGCCCCGATCGTGTCACGCACGTCTGCACGGACGACTACCACAAGTACGATCGGCGTGAGCGCAAGGAGCTGAACATCACGGCGCTGCACCCGGACTGCAACTACCTGGACATCCTGGAGCTGCACCTGGAGCGCCTGCACTACGGCCAGCCGATCCTCAAGCCGGTGTACGACCACTCGACCGGGTCGCTGGTGCGGCCGGAGTACCTGCGGCCGCTCGAGTTCGTGATCGTCGAGGGCCTGCTCGGCTTCTACACACCGACGATGCGCCAGTTCTACGACGTCAAGGTCTACCTCAGCCCGCCCGAGGACCTGCGGCGGGTCTGGAAGGTCAAGCGCGACACCACCAAGCGCGGCTACGTGCGCGAGGAGGTGCTGGCCGAGATGGAGAAGCGCGAGCCGGACTCGCGCGATTTCATCCGGCCGCAGCGCCAGTACGCCGACATTGTGGTGCACTTCCACCCGGACGAGGGCGTGGCGCCGGAGGAGGCCGGGGCGAACCTGAACGCGCAGCTGACCCTGCGCCCGACGATCCCGCACCCCGACCTGAGCTACCTGGTCGACGAGATGCGCACCCCGAACTCGGGCGTCCGGCTGGACCTGGGCCGCGCCGACGGCAAGCCGGCCGACTTCCTGACGATCGACGGCCGCGTCACGCCCGAGCACGCCGCCGAGCTGGAGCAGGCGATCTTCCGGCATCTGCCGGACCTGCACCCGCTGCGCGCCGACGAGTTCGGCGACTACGTCGACCGAATGGAGATGCGCCACAGCGACCCGCTGGCGCTCTCGCAGCTGCTGCTGACCTACCACCTGCTGCGCAAGTACGCCGACGTCAAGGACATCCCGTTCGCCAAGCCAGTAGCGGCGCTGAGCCGGCTCGAGGCGGCCCCGGTCCCCTCGTAGAGTACGCTCAAACCCTGCTCAGCGGTAGATCCCCACCCCCTGGCCCCGCTCCCGCGCACGGGAGCGGGGCCAGGGGGTGAGGGCCGACCAGCCGAGGGCCTACTGGGCGCCCTGGGTCTCGCGGTAGTGGACCTGCGCGGCCTCGGTGCGGTTGGCCACGCCGAGCTTCTGGAAGATGTTCTGCACGTGGAACTTGACCGTGCTCTCCTGGACGGCGAGCCGGTCGGCGATCTGGGCGTTGGTCTGGCCCTCGGCGAGCAGGCGCAGCACATCGAGCTCGCGCTCGGTCAGCCGCGCCAGCGCGCCGCCGCGCTGGCTGGCATCGCGCGAGGCCTGCCGCACCGCGCGGGGGAAGACGATCTGGCCATGCGCGACGTTGCGGATCGTCGCGACCGTCTGGCGCGGCGGGTCGGTCTTGAGCGCGAAGCCGTCGGCCTGCTGCTCCCAGGCGGCCTGCAGCGTGCCGCCGTCGCTGAAGGCGCTGAGCAGCACGACCTTGACCGGCAGGCCGAGGCGGCGGATCTCCTCGAGGCAGGCGATCCCATCGCGCCCCGGCATCTGGATGTCGATCACGATCACGTCGGGCCGGGTGTACTGCAGCTCGTCGAGCAGCGAGTCGCCGTCGGTGAAGGTGGCCATCACCTCTATATCGGGCTCGCGCGCGAGCAGGCCGCGCAGGCCCTCGACGACCAGGGCGTGGTCGTCGGCCAGAATGACGCGGATCTTCCGTTGGGTGGGCTCAGGCATCGCTCGGCACCTGTACTATCACGCGCGTCCCGTGGCCGGGCTGGCTGATCACGCGCAGGCTCCCGCCGGCCAGGTGGACGCGCTCGCGCATCCCGCGCAGGCCGATGTGCTCCTCGCGCTCGGTCGCGCCGGGGCCCTCCATCGGCGGCGGCGTAAAGCCGATGCCCTCGTCGGTCACCTCGAGGATCACCCAGCGATCCTGGCTGGTGAGGAAGACCTCCTGGCTGTCGACTCCGGCGTGGCGGTAGCTGTTCGAGAGCGCCTCCTGCAGCACGCGGTACAGCGCGATCTTGACGGGCATGCTGACGGGCGGGATCGGCCCGGCGATGTACAGATCGACCTGGTTGCCGGTGGCGTACTCGTGCTGAAACGCCAGGCCCTGCAGGACCGACTCGAGCGGGCGGCGCTGGAACTCGGCCGGCCGGAAGGTGCTGAGGGTATTCTTGATCTCCTGGAGCGCGCTCTGGACCAGCTCCGCGGCGCGGCCGATGGCCGCCTCGATCTCGCGGCGCTGGAGCTCGGGGCTGTCGGCGATCTGGCTCTGGAGCAGCGCCAGCTGCGAGGAGACCACGAACAGCTTCTGGACCGGCCCGTCGTGGATGTCGAGGATGATCCGCTGAAGCTCCTCCTCGGTGACGGCCAGGATGCGGCGGCCGGCCTCGCGCAGGGGGGTGAGCGCGACCTGCTGGCGCTCCTGGGCCAGCAGCGGCGCCAGATCGACCAGCGCCTGGGCCATGGCGCGATCGGCCGGGCCGGGCAGCGGCGCGGCGGCGGCGAAGGCCATGCGCAGCCGCCCGACCTCGCGCGCGCCCTCGTTGATCGGGATGTCGAGCCAGCGCCAGCCGGCCTCGTCGGCGCCATCCGCGCCGGCGCGCACGGCGGCAGGCGCCGGCGCGGGCGAGTCGGCGTGGAGCAGCAGCTCGGCGTGATCGGCGCCCAGGCGCCGACTCAGCTCGCCGAGCAGTCGCTGGTAGGCGGCGGCTAGCGGCAGTGAGTCTTCCATCGTATCCCCATGCTGGGCGGGTCGCAGCCCGTAGTATAGCATGGGTGGCGGCGGCGTC
The DNA here is from genome assembly GCA_016717335.1 of Candidatus Ribeiella danica. Classification (GTDB taxonomy): domain Bacteria; phylum Chloroflexota; class Chloroflexia; order Chloroflexales; family Roseiflexaceae; genus Ribeiella; species Ribeiella danica. Next base: position 57,339 of record JADKFS010000011.1, on the reverse strand, counting down.
CGGTTAAGGAGCGACTACTCAGAGGCGCTGGTCTCTTTCCTCTTGCGGGGCTGCGCGCCCCCCGTGCCCCCGCGGGGGTGGCCGCCGCCCCCGGCCGGGGCTTCGCCCCTGGACCCCAAAAAGAATCCGCCTCATCTTCAGCGTTTGGCGCGCATGCCCAGCTGAATCCACACGCGTAGAGAGACAACACGTCCGATCAAAATGGTGCTGGGCATCCGCCACAATGCTTGCAGTTGGTACGGCATCATTTGCCGGAGGGGGCCGGGGGCGCAGCGCCCCGCGCGAGCGCATTGCCGCAATTCTATTGACGCTTGGAGTATACTACCCATACAGACGCTGGAAATTGAAGAGTGAGAGCGCAGTCATGAATCGACGCTCCCCGCTGCTCATCATCGTCGCGCTGGCCGCCCTGGCGCTGCTTGGCGCGGGCGCGTATCTCTGGTACGCGCGGCAGGCGACCCAGGTCGCGTCGGAGGTAAGCCAGCCCAGCGCTGCGCCGGCGCCCCAAGCGCAGCCGACGGCCGCGCCGCCAACGCCGCCCCCCGCGCCCGCGCCCTCCGCCGCGCCGACGGCTGAGCCGGCCGCCGCAATGGTGCCAGAGGGCGTCGTGCCGACGGTCATCACGACCTTCCCCACGTCTGCCGTGGCCAGCCTCTTCGCCAACCCCGACCAGCCCGCGTATGTCGAAGGCCAGGGCTTTGCGCCCGACGCCCAGCGTGTGCTTGACATCGTGACGCTCGAGATCGGCCTGGAGAAGTACCGCGCGGCCAACAGCCGCTACCCCGGCGCGCTGGCCGATCTGTTTCCCAGCTACGCTCCGATCGCGGATGGACGCCCGCTCGCCGCGCCGCCGGTGGACCCGGAGACGCATCAGCCGTATGAGTACGCCGTCCTGGCCGACGGGGCGGGCTACCAGCTCGCCGCGACCCTTTCGAGCGGCAAAAAGTACAGCGCCAAGAAGTAGACCAGCTCGACGATAAGCTTGCCCGATCAGATTCGAGAGGAGTCCGACGTGGCGAACAGACATCTCCAGCGAATCGCGATCCTGATCACCTGTCTGCTGGTTGTGCTGGCACAGCCGGGGCTGATCACCTATGCTCAGACGCAGCGCGCCAGCGTCGTCGCCGACAACTCGACCGGGAGCGGTGCGATTCAGGGCTTTGTGCTGTCCTCCTCACCCGGCCATGCCAAGATCGCGGTCAAGAATCTCCATAAGTTCTGGACCAACATCATCATTGTGGCGCCCAGCAAATCGCTACAGCTGAAGCCTGCCAATGCCCTGGCGAGCCACAACCTAGACGATCTCGGCGGGATCTACGCCATATTAGGCGCTCTTCCGCCAGGTCAGCAGGCTGTCTGGGATGTCGAGTTCGACGCCGCGCGCGCTACATCGCAGGCGATCCGCGCCACGCCGACCATCCAGGGCGGCAGCCCGGTCGCGCTGAGCATGAACCTGATCTCGATCGCTCTGAAGATGCTCAACGCCGATCCATCCTTCAAGACCGCCAACGGGCTGATCAACGCCGTGTCGATCGCCAGGCGGAGCACGGAGTTCGTCGGCGCGGTGCAGGCGATTGCAGATCAAGATGCGTACGGGGCAGGCAAGCACTTCTACAACATGCTGGCGAGCGACGCCCAGCGGGCCTTCTTACAGCAGGCCATGGCGACTCTGGGAGTGGTGGTCGGCACCGAGGCGCTGAAGAAGCTCGCGACGATCGTATCGATCTACCAGCTGGGCGAGATGCTGGTCGACATCGTCGGCGCAATCGCCACGGGGACATTCGCCGGCGAGGTCTCGTTCAGAACAATCGCGACGCCGCCGACTGCCACGCCGACGAAGCGGCCCGCGCCCACCGGCACGCCCACGGTCACGCCGAAGCCGGCCCCGGCGCCAGCGCCGACCCAGAAGCCAACTGTCGCGCCCACGGTGGCGCCGACCTCGCCCACCGGCGAGCCAGTGCCCGCGCCCGCGCCAACGCCCTCGCAGCCCCCGCCGTCCAGTGCAAGCGGCCCGGGACCCGTGCTGGCGTTCTACTACCCCTGGTACGAGCCGGACGATTGGGCCTCCGGCAAGATGAGCGCGGTCGCCAGCCCGACCTACAGCGGCGGCGACGACGAGGCGATCCGCAGGCACATCCAGCAGGCCGACGACGCCGGCATCGATGCGCTGGTGTGCGCCTGGTTCGGCCCGCACGAGGAGCGGATCGACAAGCGCTGCCGCCGGCTGCTGCAGCTGGTGCAGGAGAGCGGCCGGCACATCCGCGTGGTGCTCTTCCCCGACCCGGCCTCGTTCGTCGAGCTGTACACGCCCGGCAAGATGGCCGAGGCGCTGGACGTGATCCGCAAGGACTTCACCTCTAGCCCGGCCTACTTCACCTGGCAGGGCAAGCCGGTGGTCTTCTTCTACGGCCCGAAGGCGCTCGGCAGCCCGCAGGACTGGATCCAGCTGCGCGACCAGGCCGACCCGAATCGCGACCAGCTCTGGTTCGGCGGCACCGACGACTTCTTCTACCTGAACGTCTACGACGCGCTGTACTACTTCGACATCAGCTGGGAGAAGTCCGACGGCGCGGCGATGGCCTCGTACGCGAACCGGCTCAAGACCTACAACACCAGCCACAAGGCCAGCAAGCCGTTCATCGCCACCGTGCAGCCCGGCTACGACGACACGCGCTACCGCGGCCAGGGGCACGTCGTGCGCGACCGCGCGAACGGCGACTACTACCGCGGCACCTGGCAGACCGCGATCGCGCGCAAGGCCGCCGCGGTGGTGCTCACCAGCTTCAACGAGTTCTACGAGGGCTCGTTCATCGAGCCGAGCGACGCGTTCGGCGACCAGTACCTGCAGCTCACCAAGGAGCTGATCGCGCGGTACCGCGGGAAGTAGCGGATGCGCCAGCGCTCGCCCTCTGCTCCTCCTATCTCTTGGGGTGGGTTGTTCGTATATGGCGTAGTGATGTGCCCGATCACCCCACCCCCTGCCCCCGCCCCTTCCAGGGGCGGGGGTGTGTCCTGTGGTGCTGCGGTGCGCTGCTCCGCAGCGCACCGCAGCACCACAACAAATCCCCCCTCTCCCGCTGGGAGAGGGGGGCAGGGGGTGAGGGCCGAAATCCTACTGGGCGTTGCCCCCAAGCTCCTTGGCATTCTCGCGCACGGTCGTCTGAGCCTGGTCCACGACCTCGCCGGCGACCTGCTGGACCTTCTCAATGGTATCCTGCGCGACTTCCTGCGCGCGGTCGATCAGGTTGTCGCGGGTCTCGCCCATCAGCTCGTTCTCGCGCTGCGTCTGCGGGAGGCTGAAGCCGATCGCCGTGCCCACGGCCAGGGCGGCCGCGCCGACGGCCAGCGGGTTCTCGTACAGCATCCGCTGGAAGCGGTCCTCGACCCGCTGCGCCTGGTGCTGGGCCTGGTCGGCGATGTAGCCGACGGTCTCCTGGGCCTGGCTCGCGATGTTCCCGGCGGTCTCCTGGGCCTGGCTGACGACATTGCCGACCGTCTGCTGGGTCCGGTCGGCGATGTTGCCAACCGTCTCCTGCGCGCGATCGACCACGTCTCCGGCCGTCTCTTGTGCCCGGTGCAGCGCGCCCGATGCGCCATACTGCCCCTGCTCGGCGTAGCCGCGCGCGCCGGCCGCGTAGTAGTTCGCGCCGCCGGTGTAGCCGGGCTGGCCGCGGTAGTAGCGGTCCTGGGCGCCGTAGCGCGCGTAGCTGCTCGGGGCGCCGCTGCGCCGGTTCATATACAGCCAGCTCAGCCCGATCCCAACCAGCGCGGCCGGGAGCGGGTTCTGCCGGATCGTCTCCATGAGGCCATAGCGCGCCTCGTTGATCGTGTCACCAGCGTTTCGTACCATTTCTTCAGCCTTTCCTATAGTTGCATCCCGCACGGTCGACTTGGCCTCCTCGAACTGCTCGCGCACCTGCTCCTTCACCTGCTCTTTGATGTGCTGGGGCGCGAGCCGCTCCTGGATCGCCTCGATCGTCTCGCTCATATCGCTGCGGGTCTGCTCGATGCCCGCGCGGATCTCAGCCGTATCTTCAGTCGCCTCGGTCGCCTCGGCGCCCTGGTCGAGCGGAAGGTCGTCGCTGAGATCGTAGCGGCTTAGCTCGTCTGATCTTTCACCCATTCCTGATCCTCCTTCAGCGTCTCGACTGTCTCTCGTGGTGTCAAATCCGCGCGCTTGAGCGCACTCAAGCCCCGCTGAATCAGGATGTAGCCGACAGCTGCGACCACAAAGCCGACAATCAGGGATGACAGCCACAGCGGGATGAGCTGCCCCAGCCCCAGAATCAGCGCGGCGATCACCGCCAGCAGCCCGGCGTAGGCGACCGCGCCGCCCACGCCGATCACGCCGACGTCACGCCCGACCTGGCTCACCTTCTGGGTCATCTCGGTCCTGGCGAGCGTCACCTCCTGCCGTACCAGCGTGCTCGTCTCGCGCGCCAGCTCGGCGAAAAGCTCGCCCAGCGATCGTTCGTCGCGTTGTTGCTGCATCGCTACTCCTCCCGCCGTTGGTCGTACGACCGCGCCCCTGTGCTGTAGGGCGATGCCCGCTCGCTGGTGGTGCGGTCACCGCTGTAGGCCCCGGACGTCATGCCAGAGCCATAGCTCGACGTGCCGCTTACCTGGCTTGGGTAGCTGGTGTAGTAGCCCGGCCGGCGCTGGGCCATGCTGGCGCCGGCGGCGTAGCCCCCGGTCGTGCCGGTGTACGGGCGCGAGCTCTTGAGGAAGCGCGCGCCGAGTAGCCCCAGCACCAGCGCCCCGCCCAGGAACATGGCGGGCTGGCGCCGCGCGAAGCCCTCGACGTCGTCGACCAGCCGGCCGAGGTCGTTGTTCTGGAGGTAGCCGGAGATGCGCTCGACCTGCGACGCCGCGCTGTCGATATAGCCGGTCACGCCCTGCTGGTCCTGGTCGCGCAGCTGCTGGCCGGTCTGCCGCAGCGCGCGCGCCACGCCGCTCAGGCCCTCGGCGGCGCGATCCTTCTGGTCGGCCAGCCGCGACGCCACCTGCTCGCGGGCCTGGCCTGCCACCTGGCCGGCGGCCTGCTGGGCCTGGTGGGTGACCTGGCCGGCGGTCTGCTTGACCTGATCGGTCACCTCGCGCGCCGCGCCGGTCGCGGTTCCCTGTCCCTCTTGCGACATGCCGGACGCCGCGGGGCGCTGCTGTCCGCTAGAAGACTGTTGAGTCATGCTTCTCGTCCTTTCCTCAGATGTGGTGATGCCGATAGGGATGGCCTGGGGCGATGCAGTGGTGCGGGGCTCGCTCCCGACCGGCTCACACGTTCGATCGTGTATTGTGCCTGGCGGGGGCGGTGCAGGACGTTGACATCCGGCGCCGCCCCGTGGAAGAGTGCCCGCGCCACGATCCGAGAGACGCGGGGCGATCAGGCTCTATGCACGTGGCGTGCCACACGCCACGCTCAGCGAATCGCAAAGACAGGGCAGTTTGGCCTTGTGTGCCTTCTGGGGGTGCGGCGCTCCCCTCGCCGGCGTACAGCCGCGCAAAACCATTGCGCCACACACTACAAGCGCGCGGCCCCCGCCGCAGGCCACTTTTGGTATACTGCTCGCTACGCAGCTCTCGGCAGCAGAAGAAATTCCCCAGGAGGTGACGACGATGGAGACCGATCGCAGCGGACAGGCCCTCGCGGCGTGGCAGTCCTTCCTCTCGACGCCGCTCGACGCCACGCTGGGCCGGCACGAAGCCGAGCCACCCGCGCAGGCCGCGCTGGACCTGTTCCGCTCGGTCGCGGCGAGCGTGCCGGCCTACCGCGCGTTCCTGGCGGGGCAGGGCGTCGACCCCGCCGCGGTTCGGACGACCGAGGACTTCGCGCGCCTGCCGCAGACGACCAAGCAGAGCTACCAGCTGCGCTACCCGCTGGCCGAGCTGTGCCGCGACGGCCGGCTCGAGGGCTGCGACTTTATCGCCGCCTCGTCCGGCTCGACCGGCAAGCCGACCTTCTGGCCGCGCTTCATCGCCGACGAGCTGCGCATCGCCACGCGCTTCGAGCAGATCTTCCACGACAGCTTCCAGGCGGATCGGCGCCGCACCCTGGCGGTGGTCTGCTTCGCGCTCGGCACCTGGGTCGGCGGCCTGTATACGGCGAGCTGCTGCCGCTACCTTTCGAGCAAGGGCTACCCGATCACCGTGATCGCGCCCGGCAACAACAAAGAGGAGATCTACCGGGTCGTGGCCGAGCTCGGCGGTGCGTTCGAGCAGGTTGTGCTGCTCGGCTACCCGCCGTTCCTCAAGGACGTCGTCGACGGCGGGATCGCGCGCGGGATCGCCTGGGCGGACTACCGGATCAAGCTGGTCATGGCCGGCGAGGTCTTCAGCGAGGAGTGGCGCAGCCTGGTGGGCGAGCGGGCCGGCGCGCGCAGCCCGTGCTACGACTCGGCCTCGCTGTACGGCACGGCCGACGCCGGCGTGCTGGCGAACGAGACCCCGCTGTCGATCTGCATCCGCCGGTTCCTGGCCGGCAACCCCGACGCGGCGCGCGAGCTGTTCGGCGAGTCGCGCCTGCCGACGCTGGCCCAGTACGATCCGCTCAGCCGCTACTTCGAGAGCGACGGCCGGTCGCTGCTGTTCACGGGCGACAACGGCATCCCGCTGGTGCGCTACAACATGCTCGACACCGGCGGCATCGTGCCGTACGAGCAGATGATCGCGTTTCTCGGCCGCTGGGGCTTCGACCCGCTCGCCGAGCTGCACGGCCAGAGCGATCGCGGCGCGCGGGCGCTGCCGTTCGTCTACGTGTTCGGCCGCTCGGACTTCACCGTCTCCTACTTCGGCGCGAACATCTACCCCGAGAATGTCACGGTCGGGCTGGAGCAGCCGCCGATCAAGGAGTGGGTCACCGGCAAGTTCGTGCTGGAGACGAAGGAGGACGCCGACCGCGACCGCTACCTGTCGGTGCTGGTCGAGCTGGCGCCGGGTGCGGAGGGCGGCGCGGAGCGCGAGCGCGCGATCGCCGAGTCGCTCCGCGCGCAGCTGCTGCGGCTCAACGGCGAGTTCGCCAGCTACGTGCTAGCCGAGCGCCAGCTGCCGCGCGTGCTGCTGCGGCCGAACGGCGACCCCGAGCACTTCCCCGTCGGGGTGAAGCACCGCTACACCCGCCGGCCGGCATAGTCGATCAGCAAGCAAACTGGATTGAAGGAAAGGTCTACACTCGAACGAGTGGGGGTTGGGGGCGGGCGAAGCCCGCCCCCAACCCCCACCCCAAACTGGAAGGTTCGTAAGAGCCATGTCTAATCGCACGACACGCGGTACGCGTCGAGATCGATATTCTTGAGGATGGAGCTGAAGCGCATCTGCCGGGCCTGCGGGCAGAACTCGTTGACGCTCAGTTCGTACTCGGCCTGGAACACCGCCTTGCCGGCCTGGATGAACGGCAGCAGCGCGTCACACTCGTCGTACTGGAAGCACTGCTCGTTGATCGCCCAGTCGAACGCCGGCTGGAGCGCCGCCGCCTGGTCGATGTCGTTCTTCATGCCGACCGACAGGCCGCGCTTGTGGGCCGCGCCGGCCAGGAAGCGGTTGTAGGCCAGCTGATCCTGCGCGGTCAGCGGGAAGCCGGTGCCGTTGGTGTAGCCGTCCACGTTGTCCGGCTCGATCCCGTCGAAGCCCTTCGACTTGCACAGGTCCATGCGCGCCTCCATGATCGGCCCCAGCGCCGTCAGGTTGCGGATGTCGAGCCAGCGCTCGCCCGGCCAGCCCTCGACGTTGCTGCCCTTGACCGATGCTGGGAACTGGCCCGCGTCGGGCCGCCAGTCCTCCCAAGTGCCGGCGCTGATGTAGCAGACCGCCTTGCGGCCCCTGGCGTGCAGCGCCGTGACCACGCTCGCGTCGTTGTCGAACAGGTCGATGTCGTACATCGCCGCGTCGACCGACAGATCGACCGGCAGGCCGGTCAGCTGCCACTGCCAGGTCGTGCCGGGCGCCGGGCGCCAGATCTGGCCGGGCACGGCGGTGGGCGTGCTGGTCGGGGCCGCGCGCGGTGTCGCGATTGGCGTCGCGGTGCTGGTGGGCGCCGAGCGCGGGGTGGCGGTGCTGGTGGGCGCGGTGCGTGGCGTCGCGGTGCTGGTGGGCGCGGTGCGCGCGGTGGCGCTGGGCGCCGGGTAGCCGCCCCCCGCGGCGAGCGGCACGAACGCGGAGGTGTCGCCCGGCGTGGCGGTGGCCGCCGGCGGGTAGGCCGGCAGCGCGCCCGCCGCGCCACTCCCGCTGGGCTGCCGCTCGGGCGCGCCGCACCCGGCCAGGGCCAGCAGACCAAGCGCCAGCATCAGGCAGATCGATCGGATTCGAGATGACATTGGCTTGCTCCTTTTCGATTGAATCGCTAGTGCAGGGTTACGAAAGCCCGTATGGGGTTTGGGCCGCCACGATTGGTTCTGCGGTTCTGTGGTTCCGCGGCCGCAGAACTGCGGAACCAACCGGCAAAGCCAGGAGCGCTTTTCTGGAAAGCCGTACTAGAACGCCTGGTACAGCAGGTAGTCGACGCGGTCGAGCATCTGGGCGATCATGCGGCGGGTGCTGAGGGCCAGCCAGGCGCCGCCGACCACCACCCCGACCACCGAGAGGGCGAACCCGCCGGCCTGCCCCAGCAGCAGGCCGCTGGCGAACTCGAGCGTCGCGGCGGCGAGCAGCGCGCGCACGGCGGGCCAGGGCCGCGCGACGGTGACCGCGAAGCCGCAGCCGTACAGCCCCCAGGCCAGCAGGCTGTAGCCGGCCAGGCTGATGTACAGCATGGGCGTCACCAGCGGCCCCAGCAGCGCCTCCAGCGGGTAGCGCGCCCACAGCCACTGCGCCAGCGCGGCCACCGCCAGGGATGCCAGCGCCTGGCCGAGCAGCACCATCCGCAGGTGGCGGCGCAGAAACAGCTGCACCGAGGCGCGGATCGCGGCGTAGTCGCAGACCAGCGCCTCGGACTGGGCGGCGCGGATAGCGCCCCAGAACAGCCGCAGCGCGTACTCGGCCACGCCCTGGCTGATCACCACGGTCGCCAGGCTCAGCAGGTGCGCGACGTTGAGCGCGGCGATGGCCTGGTCGCGCGTCCAGCCGTCCGGCACGCGCCCGAGCCAGCCGTTGAGCTGGCCGGCGAAGACGTAGATCACCGCCAGCGCGCCGTAGGCCAGGTAGGGCGCGGCGTTGTACAGCATCTGGCCGGCCGGCGGCACGCGGTAGATGCCGCGGTCGGCGGCGCGCGACACCTGGCGGATGGCCAGCGCCAGCAGCGCGGCCAGCAGCGCGATCGCCGCCAGGTAGCTGAGCGCGACCGCTGTGCGCGGGTCGGCGCCGAGCGCGTGGGCGCTGTGGGCGAGCCAGGCGCCGCCGCCGGCCAGCCCGAGCGCCGCCCCGGCCCAGTGCGTGCGCTCCAGCAGCACCAGGCTGCCGCTCAGCAGCAGCAGCAGCGTCAGCGCGAGGCAGCTCGCGCCAAGCCCGGCCAGCCCGGCCGGCGGCAGCTCCAGCAGCATCCCGCCGCCCACCAGCGCCGCCGACACGGCCAGCGCGATCGACATCCCGAACGCCAGCCCGAGCAGCAGCAGCGGCCGCACCGCCCGGGTCGTCCCCTGGCTGAGCGCCTGCGAGACGCGCCAGCCGCTGGCCTGCATCATCCCGCCGGCGATCGCCATCGCGGCGAGCAGCCCCAGCATCGTCGTCCAGCCCGGCACGCCAAGCGCGCGCATCGCCCGCTCGTAGGCCTGGACGCCCACCAGCAGCATGCCCATCATGGCGATCATCAGGGCGCTGCGCAGCAGGCTGCGCAGCAGCAGCGCCGGCTCCCACCCCGCCACGATCTGCATCGCCGGCGCTGCTGGCGGCTCGCTCGCCCGCGGCAGCGCCAGCAGCTGGTGCGCCAGCGCGAACACGTCGGCGGTCCCGTAGCGCGCGGCGACAGCGTCGGTCACGCCCTGCGACTCGAGCATCGCCGCCAGCTCCAGCGCGCCCTCCGGCCCGCCGTCGGGCGTCACCGCGCCGGCCAGCGAGATCAGCATGGTGCTGTAGCCCTTGCGCTGGCCGCTCGCGCGCGCCTTAGCGCCGCCGAGCGTCGCGGCGATCTCACCCAATGCCTGGCTCATACGTGCCTCCCCATGACTTCAATCCGCCCAGCAGCTGCGCCAGCCGTCCCGTCCGTGTCGTCTCCTCGGCCGGCGCGGGCCGGCTCGTGCGCGCGGCGTCGGCGTTGAGCCGGCGGTAGGCGGTGCGGTAGGCCGCGGCCGCGCGGTTCAGGGTGTAGTGCTCGAGCGCGCGCTCGCGGGCGCGCCCGCCAAGCTCGGCGCACAGCTCCGGCGCGCGCAGCAGCTCGATGCAGCCATCCGCCAGCCCGCGCGCGTCGCGCGGCAGCACCACCCGCCCGGTGTCGCCGATCACCTCGGGCACGCCGCCCACGCCGGTCGCGACCACCGGCCGGCCGCAGAACATGGCCTCGATCACCGAGAACGGCAGCGCCTCGGAGATGCTCGAGAGCACGACCGCGTGGCCCTGCGCGTAGGCCTCCTGCGGGCTCTTGGCGAAGCCCATGAACTGGAGCGTCTCCTCCAGCCCCAGCTCGCGCTGGCGCGCCCTGCAGGCCGCGTCGTAGGCCTCGTTGCCCTGCGGCGCCTTGCCGAACAGCAGCACGCGCGCGTTCGGGATGGCCTCGCGGATCAGCGCCGTGGCGTCGATCAGCGTCAGCAGATCCTTCAGCGGGTCGATCCGGCCGACCCAGACCAGCGTCGGCCGCTCGGGGTCGGGCATCGGCTGCGGCGCGAAGCGCTTGGGGTCGACCCCGTTGGCGATCGGGACGATCCGCTCCGGCGCGGCGCCCAGGCGCTGCTCCCAGCGCACGTTCCACGCGCTGACCGGCGAGATCATGTCGGCGCTGGCGTAGGTCAGCTCGACCAGCCGGCGCGTCACGCGCGTGGCGAACAGCTTCACGAACGGGCTGGCCTGCGCGCCGGCCCAGGCCAGGTAGCGCTCGCGCAGGTACACGCCGTGCTCGGTCAGCAGCAGCGGCGTGCCGTGCTGCAGCTTGGCGACGATCCCCGGCAGGCTGGCCAGCCCGGCGGCGCTGGCGTGCACCAGGTCGACCGGCGGGATCGGCATGGCGATCGGGGTCAGCCAGCGGTACAGCAGCCGCAGCGCCTCGGCGGTCTCGAGCAGGCTTGGCTGCCGGAGGTCGTGCGCCGGCTGCTGCTCGACCAGCGCCTCGGCGCAGCCGGCCACATGGCTCTGGAAGACGCTCCAGGCCATGTGGTGCCGGAAGGTCGCGTCGTAGTCGTGGGTCTCGAAGAAGCGCGCCATCCGCCGCAGCCCCTCGCCGACCTGTTCGAGCGTGCCGTGGTTCGAGAGCAGCCCGGTGAGCAGCATATCGAACACCTCGGCGAACTCGGTGCGGCTGACCCGCTGCCCGAGCCGGCCGCGCATGCGGTGCAGGTCGCGCCAGCCGACTTCGTAGCGCAGCTCGTTGGCGCCGCCGGTGCCCCAGAGCGGCAGCGGCAGGTGCCGGACCACGTTGGCCGGCAGCTGGTAGGCCGGCCGCAGCCCCGGCTGGGCCGTCAGGCTGAGCAGCGTGAAGTCCACGTCGTACAGCTGGCGGATCAGCACGTCGCACCAGGTGCTGACGCCTCCTTCGAAGAAGGGGTAGGTCCCTTCGGTGGTGAGCAGAACTGAGATCGGCTTTGTCATTGTCTTACCTGTCTCACACTCAATCTGGCTAAGGCATGGTTCAATGCTCGGGATTTCGACGTGACCCTGTACGGGCGCGCTATAGCGCGCCCCTACGCCTTCGGTCAATGAACTGTCAAGCTCGCCGGAGGCACCGCTACTGCAGCACCAGCGACATAAAGGCGACGTGGCAGCCGTTGAGCGGCAGCGTGATCGACTGCCCGGCCGTCAGGCTGATGTGGGCGATCGACTGCCCGCCGTAGATCTCGGCGCCGCTGCCGCACAGGCCGGTCACCGGCACGGTCGCGCCCTGCTGCGCGTGCAGCGTGATCGACTGCCCCGGAACGATGCTGGCCGTCACGCCCGCCTGGTTGTAGCCCATCCGCGCTGCCACGCGCCGGCCCAGCTCGTCCATCGTGGGGCTCTGGATCGGCAGGTTGAACAGCTGGTCATACTTCGCCAGCGTGCGGTCCAGCAGGTCGCCGAGCAGCGTGTGCGAGCCGTCGTAGGCGCGCAGGTTCGGCTGGTGGAACATCCAGGGGTAGATCTCGCCACGCAGCAGGTACTGCAGGAACATATCGCTCTCCTTATCCAGGATCTCGCTGTAGGCCAGGTTGCGGCCCCAGAACCCGCTGTACAGACAGTTGTACTCGGCGACCCACTCCGCCGGGGTCGAGACGTTGTAGAACAGGTTGTCCGGCCGGCGCGGGATCATCAGGATGCCCGGCTGGAGCTGGTTGTACGTGCCGGCGTTCGGCGTCGGCGTGCCCTGCTCGGGGTGCGATGTGTCCGAGACCAGGTAGCGCACGCCGCTGTCGTAGGCCGCCTGCATCGCGTCCGGGTTGAATAGGCCCGAAATCTCCGGCGTGACGATATTCTCGTGGCTGTAGTCGGCCAGGCCCAGCTGCGCGGCGATGGCGTGGTTGCTCGCGATCTCGCCGGTGGTGGAGACGTAGGTCGCCGCCGTCAGCAGCAGGTGGCTGAAGGTATGGTTGATCCACTTGAAGCGGTCCTTCAGCTCCAGCGTCGCCGGGATCAGCGTGTCGTTCGGCTCAAGGTCGGTGGCGCCCTCGCCGTTGAAGGCCATGTCCAGCCGGATTCCGGCGGACGTCGGCCGGGACTGGATCTGCTGCTGCCAGCTCGCCACCGCGTGCAGGTCCGCGCCGTCGATGCGGTACGACGTGCCGGTCAGCTCGGGGTCGGTCCCGCAGGGCGTGCTGGGCGCCCAGGTCTCATCCGGGATGAAGAAATCGTCGATCTGCGCGCCGAGATAGACCTTGCGCTCGCCCAGGAAGACGCCGCGCGCGAGCCAGTTGATCACGCCGTAGGCCAGCGTCAGGTGGTGGATCGAGTAGGCGTTGCTGTCGAACGTCAGCGCCAGGTTCTCGCGGCCGTCCGGGTAGGAGCGCACCGCCGCCAGCGCGTGGCCGCCGCCGTCCATCAAGAGCGCGGTCGTGCTGATACCGGCGGCCGGCGCCAGGTACGCGATCGCGTCGCGGATCGTGACCGGGCTCGCGGCGTTCAGGTACGGAAACAGCGCCTGCCCGGCCGGCGTGAGCGTCGCGGCCACCGGCGCGACCGACGTGTCGACGGTCGTGAACGCGCCGAAGCCGTAGTCGGCGGTCGGGAAGGTGTACCAGGTCGCCTGGCGAACGCCGAAGGCCGCCTCGTAGTCCCAGAGCGCCTGCCACTCGGGCTGGCTCAGCGCGCTCTGCCAGGTCGCGCCGCCGTCGGGCGAGTAGCTCACGCTGCCGGTCGTCAGGATGACGCCCTGGTAGAACCCGTGGTCGCCGCTCGACAGCGCCGCCGCGGTCAGCTGGTTCGGGCGCTGGGTCGCGACCCACACCGTGTATGGCGCGCCCAGGTAGTCGAGCGACTGGCGGATCGCCGGCAGCGCCGCCTCGCTGCCATCGGCCGCGATCAGCAGCAGCTTGAGGTCGATCGTCGGCGTCGGGATACGCGTCGCGGCGACGACCGGCTGCGGCGCGGGGATATCCGCCTGGCCCTGCTGCAGCGAGGGCAGCTCCGGCGCGGCCACCGGCCCGGGGTTCAGCTGGTGATCGCCGGTGGCGGCCGGCTGCGCCGTCGCCGCGTGCGATTGATCGTCGGCGGCCAGCAGCCTTGACGCGGGCGCCGCCATGCCCAGCAGCACGGCGCACGTCAGAGCGGCCAGGAGTATCGAGCGGAGCAGCGAGCGTGTATGCATTGAAGTGTTCCTTTCGGCTTGGCAAAACAACCCACTTGCCCAAACAAAGCCGAGCCAGCGAGATTTATCAGCCGCCAGGGCCGCTCTGAAGATGACAGGATGATGACAGGGGCGAGCCCTCACCCCCCTGCCCCCTCTCCCGTGGCGACGGGAGAGGGGGATTCTTGGCTGGTGCAGTGGGTTCGGCTTCGCCGAACCCACTGCACCAGCCAGTATTTACCCCCGCCCCAGGCATTTACAGGTTTGGCGATGGAGTGCGAGCGCAAAGCGCTCGCACTCCATCGCCAATATGTTCCCCCGCCCCTGGTAGGGGCGGGGGCAGGGGGTGGGGTGATCCGGCACGCTAACGTGTCATAAACAAACGACCAAACCCCCGCAGGGGGCAGGGGGACGATCTGGCCGGCCGCAGGGCTGATATTTTCTCCCGCGCGCCGTTATTGTTGGTACAGGAGACATACAAGAATCGGAAGGTGCGATATGCTGCTGCCCGCTGGTCTATTCAAAGCGCCGAACGTCGACGAGCTGCGCAGAAGGGGCGACGTGCCTGGTTTGATCAGGGCGCTCAGGCACCGCGATGATTTCGTTCGGATCATGGCGGCGCGCGCGCTGGGCGACCTGCGCGACCCGCGCGCGATCGGGCCGCTGAGCGCGGCGCTGGGCCGGATGCCGGCGATCGTGCAGGCGGCCGCGGTGCAGGCGCTCGGGGATATCCGCGACCCCCGCGCGGTCACGGCGCTCGCCGCGGCTGTGCGCGACCCGGCCCTCTCGCACCTGGCGGTGCGGGCGCTGGGCGCGCTGCGCGACCCGCGCGCGGCCGCGCCGCTGTGCGAGGCGCTGCGGCGCGCGCCGATCGCCACGCGGATCGCGGCCGCGCAGGCGCTCGGCACGCTTGGCGACCTCGAGGCGATCGCGCCGCTCAGCGAGGCCCTCGCGGGCGATCTGCCGATCGTGCGGATCGCGGCGGCGCAGGCGCTCGGCTCGATCGGCGACTCGCGCGCGGTCGAGGTGCTCGGCGCTGCGCTGTGCGACCCCACGCTTGGCGTGCGGATCGCGGCGGCGCGCGCCCTGGGCGCGATCGGCTGCCCGCAGGTGATCGCCCCGCTCACCGCGGCCCTGCGCGATCTCGAGCCCGCCGCGCGCGAGGCTGCGGTCCAGGCGCTGAGCGCCGTCAACACCGCGCAGGTCGCGCCGCCGCTGCGCGCAGCATTGCGCGACCGGGCCACCGTCGTGCGCCGGGCGGCGATGTGGACGCTGGGCGAGATCGGCGACGCCCAGGCGGTCGCGCCGCTCACCGCCGCCCTGAGCGATGCCGACCCGCGCGTGCGCGGCGCGGCGGCGCAGGCGCTGGGCACGCTTGGCGACGCCCGAGCTGTCGCGCCGCTCACCGCCGCGCTGGGCGACTCGCGCATCGAGGTGCGCAGCGCCGCCGCCCAGGCGCTCGGCCAGATCCGCCACCCGCAGGCGGTCGCGGCGCTGGTCGCGGCGCTGGCCGAGCACCGCTTCGAGACGCGCGTGGTGCTGTGGTTCGCGCGGCGCAAGCACTGGCGGCTGCGCCAGGCCGCCGTGGCGGCGCTGGGGCGCGAGGAGCACGCCCAGGTCGTCGAGCCGCTGCTCGCCGCGCTGAGCGACACGCAGCCCGAGGTGCGCGAGGCGGCGGCTGCGGCGCTCCGGCAGATCGAGACGAAGGTCGGGCGGCTGCGCGTGGATCTCGACGAGCAGGCGCGGCTGGAGGATAGCCTGGGGCGGCTGGCGGCGGTCGACCAGGCGCGCTGGGCGCAGCTCAACAGCGCCCGCTACGGCCCGATGACCCCCGGCGACGACACCGCGGTGAAGGCCCTGTTCATCCAGCCCGGCCAGGTCGTCCGCTTCCTGGTCGAGCAGCAGCCCGCCTCGAAGATCCGCTGGGTCGCTAAGGACGAAGAGATCGTCGTCGAGTACGCCGACCCGTCCAGCGGGCGCCTGCAGAAGCGGCTGGTGGTGCTGCGGCAGAGCCAGCCGGCCGGCTACCTGTGCTACCTGGCCTGGCGGCTCACGCAGCAGCCCGAGGAGTAATTTGCTTTGCAGCTCTCTCGTCAGACACCCCACCCCCTGCCCCCGCCCCTGCGAGCGGCGGGGGTTCATGCTGACTGGTGGCGGCTGGAGGGTGAGGGCCTGTGGCACGCCAGGGCGCGATCGAGAAAACCTACCCCAAAACATAGGGAGTGAGAGGGACAGCCTCTACTACATCCGGCAGTTTCCGGGAACATTGCACCAATTTCGATCATGCGGCCCGTTCATTTGTGCAGAGATCAGCACTGGCACTCTCCAGCCTGGGTGAGCACGCTCCCTCCAACATCCTCGCCTCGCCCCCCGGCATAGCGGCATTGAAGAGCATGTTCGAACGATCAATAGACAGCAGCGGCCTGGCGGCCGCCTTGCTCGCCGACCCCGCCGCCCTGATCGCGCTGGTCGCCCCGCTGGCCGACTCGACGGTCGCGGAGGCTGTGGCGCGCCTCAAGCAGGAGGCCGACCGGCACTGGGCGATCAACGCGAACCGCTCGCTCGAGATCGCCGAGCTAATCATCGCGATCGGCCGGCTGCGCGACGACCGCTGCCACTCGGCCATGGGCATGATGGCGCGCGGCGACGCGCTGAAGCTGCTGGGCCGGATCGAGGAGGGCTGGCAGGCGCTCGGGCAGGCCGGCGACCTGTTTCTGCAGTGCGGCGACGAGGTCGGCTGGGCGCGCACCCGGATCGGCCGGGTCGGTATCAGCGTCGACCTCAACCGCGTCGCCGAGGCGCTGGCCGACGCCGAGCAGGCCCGTGCGATCCTTGCGCGCCACGGCATGCACGAGAAGCGGCTCGTGCTCGACCTGAACACCGCGGTTGTCTACGGCCAGCTGGGCGAGGATCGGCAGGCGCTGGCGCAGTTCCACGCTGCCCTTGAGATCGCGATATCCCTGGGCGCGGCCGGCCAGCAGTGGCTTGGGCCGCTGCAGACCAACATCGGGTTGATCTACGAGGCGCTCGGCGACTTCCGCATGGCCTCGGCGTACCACGAGCGGGCGCACGCCTTCTTCGCCGAGCGGGACGAGACCAGCTCGCTCGCCACCACCGAGCTGAACCTGGCACGCATCGCCGGCGCGCAGGGGCACTACCGCCGCGCGCTGGACCTGCTGCACGGCGCGCACGATCGCATGGTCGCCGAGCAGATGCCGATCGAGGCCGCGCACGTCAGCCGCCAGGTGGTCGAGTGCTACCTGCTGCTCAACCGCTACGCCGAGGCGCGCGACCTGGCGCAGCAGGTGATCGCCGCCTTTCGCGACTTCGGCCTGTCCTACGAAGAGGCGCTCAGCCTGCTGCAGCTCGCCTCGGCCGAGGCCGAGCTAGGCAACTCGAGCGCGGCGCTGGCCGCGCTCGACGAGGCCGAGCGGGTCTTTGCCGCGCTCGACACGCCCACCTGGAGCGCCACGACCCGGCTGCGGCGCGGGCGGATCGCGCTGCGCCAGGGCGATATCGCCACCGCCCGGCGCGAGTCGGCCGCCGCCGCCGCCTGCTTCGAGTCGGCCCAGCAGCAGGTCACGTACGCCACGGCCAGCATGCTGCAGGGGCAGGCGGCCTTTGCCGGCGGCGATCTCGCGGGGGCCATCCGCGGAGCTGCCGCAGCGCTGCGGATCGCGCGACAGGCCAACGTCCCGCCGCTGCGCTACACCAGCCACCTGCTGCTCGGCCGCGTGGCGGAGGCGAGCGGCGACGACACACGGGCGGCGCGCCGCTACCGTGCGGCCGCGGCGACGATCGAGCGGGTGCAGCGCAGCCTGACGATGACGCTGCGGCCGGGGTTTCTGGAGGATAAGGGCGAGGCGCTGCGCGCGCTGATCGGGCTGTACCTGCGCACCGGCCGGCCCGAGCAGGCCTTCGAGAGCCTGGAGCGCACGAAGTCGCAGGTGCTGCTCGGCCACCTGGCCAACCGCGAGCAGCTGCGCTGGGCCTACGACGACCCGCGCAGCCGCGCGCTGATCGATGAGCTCAACCGGCTGCGCGAGGAGCACCAGTGGTTCTACCGGCTGGCGCACCAGCAGCCCGCCGGCGAGGAGAGCCGCCCCGGCGCGCACACCCCCGAGCAGGCGCTGCGGGAGGTGGCCGGGCGCGAGCGGCGCATGCGCGCGATCACCGAGCAGCTGTACCTGCGCGGCGGCGAGCGCAGCGCCGCCGGCCAGGCCTCGTCGCCGCCGCTGCGCGAGATCCAGCGCAGCATCGACGACGAGACGCTGCTGATCGAGTTCTACAACGACGGCGCGCAGCTGTGGGCGTTTGCCCTCGACGGCGCGCGCCTGACGGTTCACGCGCTGCCGGCCACCGTGGCCGAGGTCGATCGGTTGCTGGCGCAGCTGCAGCTCAACTTCGCGGCCGCGCTCGGCGCCGGGTCGGCCGCGCCGCTCACGCGCACGCTCGCGGGCGTCGCGCAGGCGATCTTGCAGCGGCTGTACGCCGGCCTGCTGCAGCCGCTGGCCGAGCGTATGCGCGGGCGACGGCGGCTGCTGGTCGTGCCCTTCGGCGCGCTGCACTACCTGCCGATCCACCTGCTGCACAGCGGCGAGGAGTACCTGATCGAGCGGTACGAGGTGGTGGTCTTACCCGCGGCCGGCCTGGCGACGCGCCGTGGGCCGCGGCGCCCATCTGGCGCGCTGGCGCTGGCGCACTCCTGGGATGGCCGGCTGCCGCAGACGACCGCCGAGGCGCGCCTGGTGGGCGGCCTGTTCGGCGGCCAGGTCCACTGCGACGATGCCGCGCGCCGCGCGGCGCTGCAGGCCGCGCCCACGCAGATCCTGCATATCGCCGCGCATGGCGAGCACCGGCTCGACCAGCCCGACCTGTCGTACATCCAGCTCGCCGACGGCCAGCTCTACGCCGACGACCTGCTGCAGCAAGACCTGAGCTACGAGCTGGTGACGCTCAGCGCCTGCGAGACCGGCCGGGCCAACGTGGCCGCCGGCGACGAGCTGATCGGCCTGGGCCGCCGGGTGCTGTACGCCGGGGCGGGCGCGCTGGTCGTGAGCCTGTGGCGCGTCGCCGATGACTCGACAGTTGCGCTGATGGAGCAGCTGTATCGCGCGCTGCGAGATGGCGCATCCAAGGCCGCCGCGCTGCGCCAGGCCCAGTGCGCGGCGATCCAGGGCGCGCGATCGCTGCACCCCGCGTTCTGGGGCGCCTTCCAGCTGATCGGCGACCCCGGCCCACTCTCGACCGATTCGCTTTCGATGGCTGAAAAGGAGTATGAATATGACAACATCCCAGCGACCGCCTGAGACGTTTTGGAGGGCAGTGCGGCGGCGTATTTGCCGGTGGGTGTGCGACGACGAGCCGCCCCAGCCGCCGAAGGACACCCCGATCGCCTTCATGCCCGGGCAGATCTGCATTCTGGCCGAGTACCCGCCGGACCCGGATCGAAAGCTGACGAAGCGGCAGATCGTAGAGGAGGTCCGGCGGAACATCGCCGAGCGCCAGCTATCCATGCAGATCGACTTCGCGCAGGCCCGCGTGGCGATCATTCGCGGGCGCGATCGGACGCTGGCCAACGTGGTCGGCTGGGTCCCCAAGCTCCGCGACGAGCCGGCCGAGCTGCTCGGGTTTATCAGGGAGGTCCACAAGCAGATCGCCCTGCCGCCGCTCCAGGGGCGCCGGGTCGACAAGGGCGACGTGGGCCAGACGGGGTCGGGCGAATACCTGCAGGGCGGCGAGCAGCCGGCCGAGGCCGCCCGGCCGGCCGGCCAGCGCGCGCCGGCGCGCGGCGTGAATCCTCCGGCAGAAAGGTTCAACCTGCGCGCGGCGTCGGCCAACTGGCTGATGAGCGGCGCTAAATTCATCATCGGCGGCGGACCGGGCGCGCAGCCAGTCAGCGTCCTGGTGCCGAGCAGCGGAACAACGCCGGCGCCCTGGGAGTTTACGATGCCGGCCGGCCTCGGCGCGCCTGGCGTAGGCGAGCTCACCCGGCCGGTCGAGGTCGTTATTCTGGACACGGTGCCGCGGCTGTCCCTGCTCCAGGCGGCGCACACGGATCGGGTCACCAACCAGGTGCAGCCGCACCCGCTGCTCCAGCGCCTGCTCAGCAGCTCCAGCGGCGCGTTCAACGTGGTCGACCGCACGCTCAGCACGTCGAGCCCCGGCGCGGTCGACCAGCTCGAGGTGTGGTACAACAGCTCGTTCCCGATCGCCAGCATCTTCGGGCAAGACTACACCATGTCCTCGCACGGGCTGTTCGTCGCGGGGATCATCCGCACGATCGCGCCGCAGGTCAAGCTGCGGATGATCCAGGTGCTGCACGACGACGCCACCGGCGAGCTGCAGGACCTGATGAACGCGATCGAGACGCTGAGCGATCGCGAGGACGATGCGCCGCTGCTGGTGAACTGCAGCTTCCTGATCAACGTCCCGCTCGAAGGCGAGGATCTCCAGCAGCTGATGGAGGACATCTTCGCGCTCGTAAGCGACTCGAACGTGGCCGTCATCGCCGCGGCCGGCAACCAGGGCAGCGCCGGGCTGGCCGCCATCCCCGAAGCGCAGGCGCCGGCCTCCTACGCCGACGTCACCGGCGTTGGCGCGCTCAAGCGGGACAACATCACGCCGGCCAGCTACACGAACAAGGCCGACGCCCCGCCGACGGTCGGCTTTGCCGCATTCGGCGGCGAGGTCGCCCTCGGCACCGACCCACCCACGACCGACCTGACCAACGGCGTCCTGGGCGTCTTCATCGACAATCTGCCTGACAGCCTGATCAATGAGACCGGGTGGGTGCGCTGGGCCGGCACCTCGTTCTCGACGCCGATCGTCACCGCGGCGCTCGCGAACGTGCTCTCGCGCACGGCCAACACCGACGACCCGCTGCTGGCGGTGAACGACCTGCTCGGCCTGATGCCGTCCGGCACGATCGGCGAGACTGTCGCCGTGACTCAGGGGTAGTATCTCTGGCTGGCCCCTCACCCGCCGCCCCCTCTTCCGCCGCCACGGGAGAGGGGGTTCTGTTTCTAGTGCAGGCTGGTGGGGTCTCTACCCGGCTCAGTTGGCAGTCCGCCGTCTGCAGTTCGTCGTTGCTGCCGACTGCCACGTGCAAGCTGCAGCTCGGTAGGTCTTTCTGCCACGGGGCAAGGGGGTGAGGTCAATTCTTGCGAAGCGCCCGGACGTAGTCGGCAAACCAGGCCGGCAGCTCGACGTAGCGGTCGGTGCTGTAGTGCCACCCGACACCGCAGGCCCAGGCCGCCCTGGTATCGCGCACGGCGGTCTGCCGGTCGATCGCGCCCTCCAGGAAGGCGTCGGCGCCCGGCTCGTTGCTCGAGACGCCCATGAATCGCTCGGGCGGGTAGCCGGCTCGCCACGGGCTGGCCTCGCCGAAGGTCCGCCACTGGTGCTCGACCATGAGGATGTCGGCGACGCGCATGAGCGACTCGTCCGAGCGGTCGACGCCGGTGTTCGCGATCACCCGCCCGCCGCGCTCTTTGACCAGCGCGTGCAGCGCCTGGTAGGAGGCCAGCTGCGCCTCGTCGGGGCAGGCCGGCACCTCGTCGTAGAAGATCCCGTCGGCGCCGCCTGCCAGGCAGCCGGCCGCCTCGGCCTTGACGTCGGCCAGGTCGCGCGCGCCGTAGCCGGTCGGCACATAGGCGAACAGCAGGGCGCCGGACGCCTGGAGCAGCTCGCGCACCTGTGGGCTCAGGTTGGTCAGCCGTGGCTGGAGGGTGGAGAAGGCCGCGATCAGGACGCGCGGCCTGGCCCGGGCGATCGCGGCGGCGGCGCGGTTGGGCGCGCCCGAGGCATCCGCGATCAGCCAGCCATAGTAGATCACGCAGAGGTTGCCGGCGGCCACGCGCGTCACGCGCTCAGCTGGAGATCGGCCAGGATCAGCATCCGGCCGCGCTGCGGCGTGATCCGCAGCTCGGACACCCCGGCGGTGAGAGGCCCGCAGCTAAACCCGCCCAGGTCGCTGACCACGCCGGTCGCCTGCAGGGCGCCGGACTGGCGCAGCTCGACCAGCGCGCCGGCCCATGCCGCCAGATCCTCGGCCACGACCTGCCCCTGGAGCGCCAGGCGCGCGTCGGTGGCCGGCTGTACGTCCAGGATGATGGTCGTGCCGTCGGCCTCGGCGACGATCGGCTCGGGGCCGGCGCCGCGCAGGGCGTGCGCGGGCGTGCGCGGCAGGATCTGGCCGAACAGCTTGCCCAGCGAACCGAGCGCGGCGCGCGCGGGCGTCGCGACGGGAGCGGGGGGCACCTGGCCGGCGGGGAGGTAGAGGCGAAGCTCGTCGAGCTCTTCGGTGCAGCGCGCGCACTCGGCCAGGTGGCGAGTGATGGCGCGCGCGTCGTCCCGGCTGACACGCTGGAGGTGATAGTCGCCGAGCAGGTGGGCGGGCGGGCAGTCCCACCGATGCAGTCCGGCGCGCAAGGTCCGCTCGGCCTGTTGGGCCTGGGCCAGGCGGGCGGCGCAGGCGGCGCACCCGGCCAGATGATCGCGCACATCTCGATCTGCAAGGTCGTCGAGCGCATCGGAGATCTGATCATCCGTGAGCGGCGGCGGATAGCTACACTTCATAGAGTACCTCGCGTGTACAACCGGGCTGTTGATGTCCCTCGTGTATCTAAATGCGGGGGGCATACGAATATCGCGCCAGGGCAACATGGATTTTTGATCTTTTAACTGGCCCAGCGGAACAGTTACGTGTTCGAATGTCCCTCGAAGGGCGAACCCTCATCGCCCCCCAGCAGCCGCCGCAGCTCGGCCGAGCCGCGCAAGATCCGGCGGATGCGATACAGGTCGAGCGACACCTCGCGCTCGCCGGACCACTCGCCGGGGTAGGACTGAACGATCTGGCGCGGCTTGAGATCCTGCATAAAGACGCAGCGCGCCAGCAGCCGGTCGCGCGTATCCGGCAGCAGCCCGCAGATGCACGCCCAGACCTCGGCGGCGTCGACGCGCGTCCCAAGGTCGGGCGTGTGCGGCAGATCGTCTCTGTCGCCGAGCGGCGTGGCCGCGCCCGGCTGCTGGTCGCGCAGGTACTGCGCGATCGCGCTGTGCACGCACATCTTCAGGTAGGAGAGCAGCTGCGGCAGCGACGAGAACCCCGCGAACTTCGGGCCGCGCAGCGCGAAGTAGAACGTGCTCCACGCCACGCCCGCGAAGTAGTCGGCATCCTCGTTCGTCTGCACGAAGCGACTGTGGCCGTACACCCAGATCAGCACCTGCCGCTCGTAGACCTGATAGACGCGCGTGAAGGCCTCGGGCAGCCCCTCGGCGAGCGCGCGCCGCAGCATCTCGAAGCAGTACTGTGGGTCATTGGCCTGGCGCCGGTTGAACTTCTCGGTCTCTCCGGCGCAACGCTGGGACAGCTCGTCGAGCGTGAGGCTGGCAGCAGAGCTCATATGTGCTCCTTGGCGCAGTCCTAAACGATGAGGTGGTATTGTACAACACATTTGCGTGTAGCTATGTTTTGGGTGCTGCGCCCCCGGCCCCCCTCCGGCAAAAGATGCAACCTCAATTGCGATCGTCGTGGCGCATGCCTGGCACCATTCCGATCGGACCTGTTGCATCCGGTTGCGCCTGGATTCAGCCGGGCATGTGCGCCAAGCACTGGATGTGAGGCTGCATGATTTTGGGGTCCAGGGGCGCAAGCCCTGGCCGGGGGGCGGCGGGGGTGGCGGCCCACCCCCGCCCGCGGGGGCACGGGGGGCGCGCAGCCCCCCGAACACGCTGGGGACGCGGGAGCCGCCCGCGCGGGCACGGGGACGTACAGCCCCCCGACCCTTGACAACAAAGAGATCATCAGGTATCCTTATCATCAAGATACTTGAGGAGTTTGCCATGGATAGGGACGCCGACCAGGCGCTGGAGACCACCAAGGAGCTGCTGGCCGTCCTGCCGCTGCTGAACCGGATCGTGGCGGCCGAGGTGCGCCGCGAGGCCGGCGAGGAGACGACGATGCCGCAGTTTCGCGTGCTGGCGCACCTCGCCGCCGAGCCGCTGACCCTCAGCCTGCTGGCGAAGAAGCGCCGGGTCAGCCTGCAGGCGATGAGCGAGCTAGTGCAGGCGCTGGTGGCGCGCGGCTGGATCGTGCGCGTGCCCGACCAGCAAGATCGCCGCCAGGCGCTGCTGCAGCTGACGGACCACGGGCGCAGCCACTACGAGCGCGCGCAGGCGCAGATGCTCCAGCGGCTCGCGCC
The DNA here is from genome assembly GCA_016717335.1 of Candidatus Ribeiella danica. Lineage (GTDB taxonomy): Bacteria > Chloroflexota > Chloroflexia > Chloroflexales > Roseiflexaceae > Ribeiella > Ribeiella danica. The sequence continues at coordinate 33,309 of JADKFS010000011.1, read as the reverse complement.
GCTGCTGGCGCAGCTGCGCGCAGACGAGCTGGCGGCCGTGCAGCTGGCCTTGCCGGCGCTGCGTCGGGTGCTCATCCAGGAGGAACATGATGCGAGCGATGAACGCAAAACCACAGCCGAGCCAGCCGGCTGACGATATCGAGGCGCCCGCCGCGCCGACACGAGCCGGGCGCTGGCTCGGCGGGCTGGCGCGCGGCTTCCACGCGCTGGAGGTGCGCAACTACCGGCTGTTCTGGATCGGCCAGCTGATCTCGCAGACCGGCAGCTGGATGCAGCGCACCGCGCAGGACTGGCTGGTACTCCAGCTGACCCACTCGCCGTTCGCGCTGGGCCTGGTGACGGCGCTGCAGTTTCTGCCGGTGCTGCTGCTCTCGCTGATCGGCGGTGTGATCACCGATCGGTGGCCCAAGCACCGACTGGTGATCATAACACAGGTGGCCGCGCTGATCCAGGCGGCTATTTTCGCCGCCATGGTCGCGAGTGGTGCGATTCAGCTCTGGCACGTGTATGTGCTGGCGCTGCTCCAGGGCGTGATCACCGCGATCGATAACCCTGTGCGGCAGTCATTTGTGGTCGAGCTGGTCGGGCGCGAGCACCTGGTCAACGCGGTGGCGCTCAACTCGATGCTGTTCAACGGGGCGCGGATCGTCGGCCCGGCGCTGGCCGGCATCATGATCGCGCGGGCCAGCAGCACGCTGGCGGGCATCGCGCTGGTGCTGTTCGTCAATGCGATCAGCTTCGTTGCCGTGCTTGTCGGCCTGCTGAGGATGGATTCCAGCGCCCTGTCGCCCGCGCCGGCCGCGCCTGCGGGCAAGATGGCGCAGCGCCTGGTCGAGGGGCTGGCCTATGTCTGGCGCACGCCGGCGGTGCTGCTGATCATGATCGTGGTCGCCGCGATCGGCACGTTCGGCTACAACTTCAGCGTGGTGCTGCCGCTGCTGGCCGGCTTCGTGCTGCACACCGACGCGGCCGGCTTCGGCGGCCTCTCGGCGTTCCTGGGCTTCGGCTCGCTGGTTGGCGCCCTCAGCACCGCCTACACGCGCCAGGTGACGATGCGCCGGCTGATCCTCGGCTCGACTGTCTTCAGCCTGCTGCTGGGCGCGGTCGCGATCTCAACCAGCTTTGCCATCTCGGGCGTGCTGCTGGTGGCACTGGGCTTCGCGGGCATTCTCTTCTCGACCAGCGCGAATACGCTGCTGCAGCTCTCGGTGCCGGATGCGTTGCGCGGCAGGGTGCTGAGCCTGTACATGCTGCTGTTCGCCGGCAGCACGCCGATCGGCGGCCTGCTGATCGGCTCGCTGTCGAACGTGATCGGTGTCTCGCTGACGCTGCTGGTCTGCGCCTGCCTCTGCCTGCTCGGCGTGGGCGGCGCGCTGCTCTACCGCGCCCGCACCGCCTGAGCGCGCTTGCGCTCCATGACCTCACTCCCTGCCCTCCGCTCCGGCCGCCATGGGCTCGGGAGGTTGTTGGTGGTTCGACAGAAGACGGGCGACGGAAGACGAATCACACCGTCTTCCGTCGCCCGTCGAATGGCGTGTTACTCAGCTGTTAGCGCGAGGCTCGCGAGCTGGTGATCGGCGGGCGGAGCGGCGATGTGCTGCTGGAAGGCGGCTGGATCTGCGTGCCGTCGCCCTGCTGCCCGCCGCCGAGCGATGGACCCTGCTGGCCGCTGCCAAGCTGCGGCCCCTGTCGCTGGCCCCTGCCGTAGGGCTGCCCCTGTGGCGCCGTGCCGCCCCCGCCGTCGTGATGGCGGCGCGTGTACACAAGCGGCGCCTGAGTCTGCTGGCGCTCCTGCGCGACCGGAGCATCGCTCTGCGCAGGCGCGGCCGCGGCCGTGCCCCGGTCGCTGGCGCCAATCGCCGCCCAGCCGCCGATCGTGCCGGCGACGGCGGCCGCGGTGAGCAGCACCTTCGCGCCCGACACCAGGGCACGCCGGCGAGCAGTATCATTTCGAGCCATACATTCCTCCCGTATGAGTTGTCGATCTCATCGCTCGCGACCCGCTCCCGCTTGAGCGGATCGATTTGGCGTGGCGGCGCGGCCGCATTCGGGCCACGCCACCACGCCAATATGAGGTCTTCTCCCTTCTCAGGAAGAAGGCCAAAAGAGGGGCGCCGCGGCGCTTTACAGAACAGCCTGTTCCTCTCGAGCAGAACCCGTCCTGGCAGGTCGGAGGAGCACTGCGAGTGCACCACCGCGTCCCCTTGTCGACAATCATAGATCTGGAATCTTAGAATTCCCCAAGAAGTTGGGGGTGCTGGCTTAATGTTCGATGAGAAGCGCGCGGGCTCTCGCCTCGAAAGAATTCCGCCAGGGGAAGATGCCTTTACCGGCCTTCAGTCGACCTCGATGCCGACCTCCAGATCCGGCCCGCTGTGCGACGAGAGCAGCATGTCGGGAACGGTGGGCACGACCGCGATGCCGCGCGCGTCGAAGCGGGCGCGGAAGCGCATCTCGCCGAAGCTGATCTCGAGCCAGCCCAGCGGCGGCGGGCTGACGGCGGCGCTCAGCTGCCATTGGCCTGCGCCCGAGGGGCGGGCGCTGATGGTGTACTCGAGATCGACCGCCACATCGGTGTCCAGCACCAGCTCGCCTGATTCGCCTCCGCGCAGTACGCCGGCGGCCCCCAGCCGCTCGGGCAGCGCGATCCGCAGCAGGTAGCGCGGGATGCGCGTGAGCGGCCGGTGGGCCGGGCGCCGTGCCGGCTGGGGCTCCAGGGTCAGCGGCGGGATCAGGCCCTGGCGCGCGGCGCGAAGCGCCCGCTCGGCCATCACATAGACCTCGCCGCAGTCGGCGCAGGTCCAGATGTGCCACCAGACCGCCGGCCGCCGGCCGGCCGCCGCGGCCAGCCCCTCGTCGCCGGCGTGGTCGATAAAGGCGGCCATTTCATCCTGGCACCGCTCGCAGCTGATCGGCTGCGGCGCTGCGGTCAGGCCAAGCGCTTTGATCGCCAGCAGCGCGAGGGCGCCGCGGCAGCGCGCGCACGCCGCGACATGCGCGATCACATCCGCCGGCGGAGCGGCATGCTGCGATCGAAGCTCTTGCTGGAGCCAGGACTGGGTCTCGACACACGATCGATCGTTCATACGCAAACGCTACTATCTGCAATCTGCAATTTCACTAACGCGCAAGGGCTTGTGCTTGGCACGGTGAGCGCCACCACTCGTACCCGTCGGCAGAAAAGAACCAATCGCTTCTGCCGACTGGTGACTGCTGATTGCACGGTGCCGTTTGCAGCCGGCAGCCACCAGTTGGCAGTCCGAAAACATTGGGGGAACTTCAGCCCAGGCGCCCTACAGCCTGCCTGCCGGCGGGGCAAGATCGTCTCTCCAGCTCCGGATCTCGTGGTGGTGCTGGAGGATCTGGCGCGCCTGGTCGAGCAGCACGCTCACCCGCGAGGTGCTCAGTCCGACACGGTGGCCGATATCGACCAGCCGCATATCCTCCTGCGCCCAGAGGCGAAAAATGTGCGCCAGCCGCATGCCGCCGACCTCGGTGAGCACGCTGTCGACCAGCGCGGCCAGCGCGCGCCCCGCCACGGCGACCTCCGGGTGCGCGGCCGCCGGTATCGCGGCGCCGGCCGCGCTGTGGTGATCGAGCGAGACCTGATTGGTGGAGCGTTTGGCCGCGCTCAGATCGCGCAGGTAGCGCCGCCCACGGCGAACGACCACCGTGTAGGCCCAGGTCGAGAAGCGGCTCTCGAAGCGAAAGCTGGCGAGCGCCTTCATCACCTCGTCCAGCGCCATCTGCGTCAGGTCGTCCAGATCGACGCTGGGGAAGTCGCCCGCGTTCACGCCGGCGTGGCACAGCATCGGGATGATCCGCGACCGCAGCCCGCTCCAGGCCAGCTCGTGCTGCGGGTTCTGCGGCTCCTGCAGCGCCACGACCATCGGGTGATCCTGGTGGTAGTTGTGCGCCAGGCGCAGCAGCGCCGGCTCGTCCCATTCATCCGGAGCGCACGCGACGACCGCCATTGTATAGGCGGCGGCTTCCGCCGGGGTCAGCCTCCAGCCCTGCTCGGCGTTGAGCGCGGCCACCGCACGAGCACTCGCTCCTCTCAGATCTTCCCGGGCCTCCATGTCTGTTCCTTGTGCTCCAGCCGTAGTTTGAGTCTACGTGGACGACGGCGGCGGGATCAAAGACGTTTTGCTGATATTGTACTCCTTTTTTCTTCTTCGTCAGCGGGACTCGTCCAGCTTTCCAGAAAAGCGCTCCTGGCTTTGCCGGTTGGTTCTGCGGTTCTGCGTCCGCAGAACCGCAGAACCGCAGAACCGCAGAACCAATGGTGGTGGCCCAAACCCTATGCGGACTTTCGTAACCCTGCACTAGACTGTCGGCGTCGTCAGATCTGCGAAGATCGTCATCTCGCTCGACAGCGTCGTGGCACGGTAGACCAGCCCCGCGCCCTGCAGCATCCGCCGCGAGGCCCGGTTATCGGCCCGGAGCGTCGCGCGCACCGCGCGCACGCCGCGCAGCGTCGCCATCTCGATCAGCATCCGCATCATCATCGTCCCGAGCCGCTCGCCCTGGTAGTCGTCGCGCACGACCGCGGCCAGCTCGGCGACCATGAGGGCGCTGGGATCGTGCGCAAGCTCGACCAAGGCGACCGCGCGCTCGACGCCGCGCTCGATGTCGGTCGCGACCAGCGCGAGACCGAGCTGTGGGCCGCGCTGGGTCGCCCGCTCGGCCTCGCGCCGGATCGCCTCGGCGCTGGCCAGCGGCCTGAGAAAGCGCAGCTCGCAGCTGCGGGCCGAGAGACGCGCGAGCAGGTCGGCCAGCAGCGGCGTGTCCTCGCTTGTGACGGGGCGGACGTTCAGCCGGCGCCCGCGCGTGGTGATGACGGGGAGGGTGTCGGCCTCGGCCGGGGCTCGCCGTCGTATGCGCCGCGGAGCCGCCCGCGGCGGCTCCAGCAGCGTCTGAAGTGCGATATCCATATATAAAACCTCCCGCCGATCCGATCGGCTGGTGTGAGTTGTCTATGTGACGCCACTATAGCAGTGGGCAGTCGGCAGGAGCCAGTCGGCAGTACGGCAGATCGCATCACAACGGCATCTCGTTCGTGCGTAGTGGCTCAATCCTTTTGCTCACAGCTATAGAGACAGCCTGGCAGCCTGTCACTCTACGCCTATGCGCATGAAAACACATCCGGCGCGCCGGCGCATCGCTCAGCGGTCCGAGCATAGCTCCACCGCACGACGGATAGGGGCGAAAAGCTTAACATTTGCTTGGAGGATTCACGGCGCGCTTTAAAGACACTCCAAGGCGGCCACGCTATCCTAGCCATTGAAGCGATCAGGAGTGCCAGGGCTGGCGCAGCCGCCCCAGGCCCCGCCCGAGGGAGTGAGGAGATCAGATATGGCCGACCCGAAAGCTGCCCGTCTGGCCGCCATTCGCGCCGCGAACGCCCAGAAGGCCGTTGCTCCGACCGATGTGTCGCAGCCAACGCTCGTGGATCTGCGTTCGATTGAGGCGACGCAGGCCGCTATATCCGGCCCGCCGCCCGCGCCGGAGCGTCTGGACGACCTGCCGCCCGCGATGTCGCCGCAGACCGTCGCGCTGATGCTGCTGGCGGTCGGCCTGGGCGTGTTTGCTGCGGTGGTCGTGCTGCCGACCTGGCTGCCTGGCCTGAGCGCATCGCTGCTGGGGCCCGAGCCGAAGGCCTACTGGTACCTCTCGCGCGCCAGCGCATTCGTCGCGTTTGGGCTGCTGTGGCTCTCGATGGCGCTGGGGCTGCTGATGACCAACAAGCTGGCGCGGGTCTGGCCGGGAGGGCCGGTGGCGTTCGATCTGCACCAGCATACCAGCCTGCTGGGGCTGGCGATCGGGCTGTTCCACGCGCTGATCCTGCTGGGCGACGGGTACAGCAACTACAGCCTGGCCCAGCTGCTCGTGCCGTTCGCAACCGGCAGCTACCGGCCGCTGTGGGTTGGCCTGGGGCAGATTGGCTTCTACCTGATGGCGATCGTCGGGCTCAGCTTCTACCTGCGCCAGCGGATCGGCCGGAACATGTGGCGGCTGATCCACTTCCTCAGCTTCGCGATGTACTTGCTGGCGCTGCTGCATGGCCTGCAGAGCGGGACCGACAGCGCGGCGCTGTGGGCGCGCGCGATCTACTGGGGCAGCGGCGCCAGCCTGCTGTTCCTGACGATCTACCGCGTGCTGGTCGCTCTGGTGCGGCCAGCGCAGGCGCGGCGGCAGCGCGCCGCCTGACGTAAGATCCTGCTTACGCCAGCGCCCGGGCCTTCAGCCATGCACGCGCCTCCTCCCGATCCCCGAACGCCCGCACGTTCGCGCCGTCGTTTGTGGCGACGTTCTCGAAAAAGTGCGTGATATCGGCCGGTTTTGCCAGGAGCGCCACTTTGATCCGGCGGCCCCAGACGCGCGCCGCCTGCTTGCCCAGAAGAAATCGATCGCGCGGCGGGACCGGGTCGCTCATATCCGTGAGATCGATCAGGACGCGCCAGCGCTGCGCCGTGCGGCAGTGAGCCGCGATCGCCTCCAGGCCCGCTGCGAATCGATCCATACCGTCGTAGTTGCCCACGATGCGGACGAGCACGAACTCGTCTGTTTCGTCGATCTGCCAGCTTGTCGCCATGCCATCCTCTCCTTCGTGCTGAGATCTGCTCTTGTGACGGTAGGCTCGATCGGGATGACGTCCGCTTGAGTGTGCCAGGGAGCTGCGCCCCTGCCGATTCGCCGCGAGGAGGAAACACTGGCGGCCAGGACCAATGGGATCGTACCAGGCGGAGGTTGCCCCTATGATACATCTGGTGTCAAGGCTGTGCCGGGGGCTACGCGCCCCCCGCGCCCCCCTTGGCGGGGCCACACACTTGTACGGGGGAGCTGCGCGCCCCCCGCGCCCCCGCGGGTGGGGGTGGGCCGCCACCCCCGCCGCCCCCCGGCCGGGGCGTGCGCCCCTGGACCCCAAAATGACCCCGTCTCTGTTGCGATGCCTGACGCGCATGCCCGGCTGAATCCAGGCACGGCGAGATGCAACCCGCTCCACAGGCATGGCGCTAGGCATAGGCCACTAGCAGCGCAACTGGTACGGCATCACCTGCCGGAGGGGGGCCGGGGGAACCGGCGCGGGTTCCCGCGGGCGGGGGAGCGGGGGCGCAGCGCCCCGGAAAGATTCTGGCGGGGGCCGGGGCGCAGCGCCCCGGAAAAGTCAGAGGTGGCGGCCCTGGAACAGCGGCATACTGGGCCGCCCTCTTGCTATACAATATGCCACGAAGAAGAACAGTGAAGAGTTAGACGATGGCAAGACGTACACGAGATCTCTCGTTCGCCGAGTTCGGCCAGCAGTTTATCGAGCACGCGGTGACGCCCGAGATGATCGGCAAGAGTCTCGCGCAGATCGTGCCGACGGAGCAGCGCATTACGCTCGCCAGCCCGACTGCGATCGCGATCGACGCGCGCACGACGATCGGCGACGTGGCGCGGCTGCCCCATAACGCTGCCGAGCACGAGCTGATCTTCGATGCCCCGCTGGCCGTGCACCTGTCGCTCGCGGTGGACATGCTTGTCACGCGCGAGCAGTACGCGGCTGTGGCGACCACCTGCCTGCGGCTGATCGCCCGCACGCGCGCGCCGCTGACCATCTACGTCGACTGCATGTCAGTCACGCCCGAGCAGATCGCGGTCGCATCGGAGGGCCAGGGGAACTGGTTCGACCTCGTGAAGCGCTTCGGGATGCTGGACGCCGCGATCCGCCAGCAGGTGGCGAGAATCGTCAATCAGCATATCGAGGCGAGCCGACCACGGCGCACGATCGATGTGCGCAAACTGATCGCCAGCATGGCCGACACGGTCGCCGGCGGCGCGAGGCGGCCGCCGAAGGCCGCGCGCGCCTCTGGTACGAGCAGACGACGCCAGTCGCCGGCGCCGGCGGACGAGCGCGCGGCTGGTATGTGACCGAGCCGCCGGTCGCCACAATGGTACTTCTGGCATGGGTCCGGCCCGCCATGCCCGCGCCCGGCTGGGTGACCATTGCGCCATTGTGCCGCGCCGTCCGGCGTGCTATCATTCTTCTTGTCAGGACGTTCATCGCACCGCTCATCGATGAAGTCAACGCATCACACGTCGCAGCACTACGCTTCTCTCGACATCACCGCCTGCTTCGTCGGCGAGCGCGCAACAAAACAAAACCAGTACGTTGCTACGCAGCGAAGAGTGGGATGGACGTTCTGACAAGCCATCGATGACCTCCCGGCAGCGGCCCTGGCATAGCGCCAGGGCCGCTGTCGTTGGCCTTGGAAAACAAGAACATCCCCACCCTCAATCTAAAGTCGTACTGACACACCGCGGCCGCGGTGCTATACTTGCTGCGTTCATGCGCGCCAACCAGGTGATGGCGCGCATCTTGCCGTCCCCTGCCTGCCCTCGTGACCACATCAAGGAGGTGTCTCCCGTGGAACATCTGCGTCACCTGCTGCCCTTCGTAGCCCGCTATCGTCGGCGGCTGCTGCTCGGCTTCCTGTGCGCCGCATGCTCCGCCGCGCTCACCTCGATCATCCCGCAGATCCTGCGGCGCGCGGTGGACGAGCTGAGCACGCGCGGGGTTGTGGCGATAAGCCTGCTGCAGGCCGGCGGTCTGATGATCGTGCTGGCGCTGATCGACAGCCTGTTCCGCTTCGGCCAGCGCCTGTTCGTGGCCGGCGGGGCCTACCTGGTCGAGTTCGACATTCGCGGCGCGCTGTTCCGCCGCCTGCTGATGCTCGACCAGGGCTTCTACGGCCAGTCGCACACCGGCGACCTGATGACGCGCGTGACCAACGACCTCTCGTCGGTGCGGCAGTTCCTCGGGCCGGGCATCAACTCGCTCATGACCGCGACGCTGTTCATCGGCTTCGCCGGGACGCTGCTGTTCCTGACGAACACGACCCTGGCGCTGCTGGTGCTGCTGCTGCTGCCGCTGATCACCATCCTGTTCATCGTGATCGGTGGGCGCATGCGCCAGATCTTCCGCGGCGTGCAGGACCAGTTCGGCGACATGTCGACGCGCGCGCAGGAGAACTTCAGCGGCATCCGCACGATCAAGGCCTACGCCCAGGAGCAGGCCGAGATCGAGGTGTTCCTGGCCGAGAACGAGCGCTACCGCGCGACGAACGTGCGCTACGTGCTGCTCAGCGGGCTGCTCTGGCCGGCGATCACCGTCGTGATGGGGCTGACCGGCGCGGTGGTGCTGTTGGTCGGCGGCCGGTTCGTGGCCCAGGGCGTGATGACGCTGGGCGACCTGGTGCTGTTCAACACCTATATGGCGCTGCTCTCCTGGCCGATGATCAACCTGGGCTGGACGGTCAACCTGTACCAGCAGGCCTCGGCCTCGATGGGCCGGATCGCCGAGGTGCTGCACCGCACCCCCGGGATTACCACGACCGCTGGCGCCCCGGAGCGCGTCGCCGTCGGCGGGACGATCGAGTTTCGCGACGTGGGCATCAGATATGACCACGCTCTGGCCGACGAGCGCTCGAACGTTTCAACGTTTGAACGCTCCAACGTTCAAACGCGGGATGGCTGGGTGCTGCGCCGGATCTCGTTCACGGTGCCGCGCGGCTCGTCGCTCGCGATCGTCGGGGCGACCGGCGTCGGCAAGACCACGCTGGTCAACCTGCTGGCGCGCGTGCGCGACCCTGACGAGGGCCAGGTGCTGATCGACGGCCACGACATCCGCGCGCTGCCGCTGGACGATCTGCGGCGCGCGATCGGCTACGTGCCGCAGGACACCTTCCTGTTCAGCGTGCCGCTGAGCGAGAACGTCACCTTTGGCCGGCCGGACGCGACGCAGGAGCAGATCGACCGGGCCGTCACGATCGCGCGGCTGAGCAACGATCTGGTGCAGTTCCCGAGCGGGCTCGACACGCTGATCGGCGAGCGCGGCGTGACGCTCTCGGGCGGCCAGAAGCAGCGCGCCGCGATCGCCCGGGCTGTGCTGCGCGACCCGGCCATCCTGGTGCTCGACGACGCGCTCTCGAGCGTCGACACGCACACAGCCGCCGAGATCCTGGCGGGGCTGCGCGAAATAATGCGCGAGCGCACCAGCATCATCATCGCCCAGCGGATCGCCACCGTGAAGGACGCCGACCAGGTGATCGTGCTGCACGAGGGCGAGGTCGTCGAGCGCGGCACGCACCGCGAGCTGATCGCGCAGGGCGGGCGCTACGCCGCGATGTACCGGCGCGAGCTGCTGGAGGCGGAGCTGACGGAAGAGTAGCCAGCAGCCAGTACACAGTATCCAGTACCGTTGCGCCTTCAGCGGCTTTCACTGATTGTGCCGGCGTGTTGCCAGGCTCGTCAAAGGTACCGACTACTGACATCTGACTGCTGACTACCAGGAGGAACCATGGCCACGACAAACTTCGAGGACGACGAGATCCTCGGCAAGGCCTACGACGGGCGCCTGATGCGCCGGCTGGTCGTGTTCGTTCGGCCCTACTGGCGGCGGCTGGCGGTGGCGCTGGTGCTGCTGTTCGGCGCGGCGCTGGCCGAGCTGGCGCCGCCCTACCTGGTGCGCGCGGCGATCGACGGGCCGATCGCGCGGCACGACCCGGCCGGCATGCTTCCGATCTTCGCGATCTACATCGGCGCGCTGCTGATCGCGTTCGCCTGCCGCTACGGCCAGACCTATATCATGCAGTCGACCGGCCAGCAGGTGATGGTCGATATCCGGATGCGGATCTTCAGCCACATCCAGGGCATGAGCCTGTCGTTCTTCGACCGCAACCCGGTCGGGCGGCTGATCACGCGCCTGACCAACGACGTGGACGCGCTGAACGAGTTCCTGGCGCAGGGCATGGTCGCGCTGCTGGGCGACAGCGCCCGGCTCGTGCTGGTCGTCGCCACGATGCTGATCCTGAACTGGCGGCTGGCGATCATCAGCCTGATCATGCTGCCGGTGATGGCGCTGGCGACGATGTTCTTCCAGCGGGTGATGCGCACCGCGTTCCGGCAGGTGCGCCAGCGGCTGGCGCGGATCAACGCCTACCTGAACGAGCAGATCACCGGAATCCTGGTGACCCAGCTGTTCAGCCGCGAGGAGCGCAGCCGCGTGCGCTTCGACGAGCTGAGCGCCGACTACCGCGCCGCGCAGTTCCGCTCGCTGCTGGCCTTCGCGGTGTTCTTCCCGGCGGTCAGCTTTCTCTCGGTGACGGCCACCGCGCTGCTGCTGAACCTGGGCGGCCAGGTTGTGCTGGGCGGCCTGGCGACGATCGGCACGCTGGTCGCGTTCATCCAGTACACCGACCAGGCCTTCCAGCCGATCCGCCAGATCGCCGAGAACTACAACACGCTGCAGAGCGCGATGGCCTCGTCGGAGCGGATCTTCCGCATTCTCGACACCGAGGTGGAGGTCAGGGACCCCGAGCACCCGCGGGCGCTGGCCCAACCCGTGCGCGGCGCGATCAAGTTCGAGGATGTGTGGTTCAGCTATAACGAAAGGCAGAAGGCAGAAGGCAGAGTGATGAAGGATGGTCAGCCGAGCGTGCCGGCCGGCGAGGCGATTCATCCTTCATCCTTCATCCCTCAGCCTTCCGACGACTGGGTGCTCAGAGGCATCTCGCTGTCCATCCCGGCCGGCCAGTCGGTCGCGGTGGTGGGCGCGACGGGCGCCGGCAAGACCTCGCTGATCAGCCTGCTGGCGCGCTTCTACGACATCCAGAAGGGCGCGATCACGCTCGACGGCGTGGATATCCGCGACTTGCGCCAGGCCGAGCTGCGCCGCCACGTGGCGGCGGTGCCGCAGGACCCGGTCTGCTTCAGCGGGACGATCGCCTCGAACATCCGGCTGCACGCCGAGGAGATCGACGACGAGCAGGTGCGGCGCGCGGCCGAGATCGCCAACGCCGCGCCGTTCATCGAGCAGCTGCCGGGCGGCTACGACTACGAGGTGCGCGAGCGCGGATCGAACCTGTCGGTCGGCCAGCGCCAGCTGCTGGCCTTCGCGCGCGCGATCGCGTTCAACCCGGAGGTGCTGCTGATCCTGGACGAGGCGACCAGCAGCGTGGACACCGAGACCGAGGCGCTGATCCAGGAGGCGCTGAAGCGGCTGCTGCACGGCCGCACCAGCATCGTGATCGCGCACCGGCTCTCGACCATCCGCGACGTGGACCGGATCATCGTGCTGCACAAGGGCAAGGTGGTCGAGGACGGCAGCCACGAGCAGCTGCTGGCGCGGCGCGGGTTCTACCACCGGCTCTACCAGCTGCAGTTTGCCGAGCAGGTGCGGGCATAGCAGTCTCGGTTGGCCCTCACCCCCTGCCCCCTCTCCCAGCCGGGAGAGGGGGTTCTTTGTTGGTGCCCAGCGCCGCTGGGAGGGGCACATTGGGATGATCGGCCCATCGCCGCGCCATAAACAAAACCCTGCCCCCCGACAGGGGCAGGGAGGGGAGCGAAGAACAGCAGATCCCCTCCCCTTGCGGGGAGGGGTATGTAGTGGCGGCGGAGGAGGCGCGGTTAGCGCAGCTCGGCGCTGGTCATCTGCTCCGTCAGCCCAAGCGCCTCGAGCATGGCATCGGCGACGAGCGCAATCTCGCGCTGGCCGTCGATCTCGGCCAGGCTGCCCTGCTTGCGGTAGTACTCGATCAGCGGGCGCGTCTGGGAGAAGTAGACCTCAAGGCGGTGCTGGGCCGTCTCGATCGAGTCGTCGCTGCGCTGATAGAGCTTGCCGCCGCAGGTATCGCACACGCCCAGGTGCCGCGCGGGGAAGTAGTAGATGTTGTGGACCGCCCCGCAGGTCCGGCAGGTCTGTCGGCCGGCGATGCGGCGCATCAGCACATCGTCCGGCACGCTCAGGTACAGCACGTAGTCGATCTGACGCCGCCGCTGGGCCAGCGCACAGTCGAGCGCGCGGGCCTGCTCGGTCGTGCGCGGGAACCCGTCGAACAGCACGCCCTCGCGGCAGTCGGTCTGGCCGATGCGCTCCATAATCATGTCGATGACCACCTCGTCGGGCACCAGCTCGCCGCGATCCATGTAGGATTTCGCAAGCATGCCCAGCTCGGTGCCCTGCCGCAGCGCGGCGCGGAACAGATCGCCGCTGGAGACGTGCACCAGACCGGTCTGCTGCTCGATCATCACCGCCTGCGTGCCTTTGCCGGCGCCCGGCGGGCCAAGGAGAATTACATCCATTGTCGTTGCCTCCTAAGCTCGTCGGTAGACGGTCGAGCACACCGCCTTCCAACTACTGCTCACTACTATGCCGTTCGAATCAGTGCCGTGGTGTGGAGCACGATCTGCACCCATTCGATCGTGGGTGCGCCATCAGGGAACCTCGACGGTTGATTGGTCCGACGGTGGGGGGCGCGGCGGCGAAGCTCTGCCCCCGGCGGATGGGTTGAACGCCTCTCAGTTCCGGTGTGACAAATCGCTCTGGTAGGGTAGCGCAGGCTGCGATTCGTCCGACGAATCGTTGAGCAGGTGCCGAATAATATCGGTCATCGAGATCACCCCCAGGGGGTACAGCTTGGATGTGTGGGGCTTCACCACGACCAGGCGGTGGATATGATGACGGGTCATTGTGGTGACGGCATCGAAGATGGTGGTCTCGGGGGTGCAGGTGATCACGGCTGGGGTCATGATGTCGCCGGCGGTGATACACTCGCTCAGCTCGGTCTCGGTGCGGCAGTGCGCGATCAGGAGGTCGGTCTGCGATACGATGCCGATCGCGTAGCCGTCGTCGTCGACGACGACCAGGGCGTGTACGCGATAGTCGTTCATGCGCCGCGCGACCATATCGATGGGAGTGTTGGATAGGCACGTAAGCAGCATGCGCTGCATGATCTCTTTGACCAGTCGTTGGTTCATGGCGCCGATGTCCTTCTGGCGGGGTCGTTTCCGCCATCAGTGTCGTGGATGGCCGACTGTCACACGGGCAGCATTGCCGGTCACCGGAGCAAAGATCCAGGATGTCCACCTGTTTGATTGCAGGATATTTATAGCCTACATGCGCGAGTTACAACTCAGTTCGCTCGTCGAATAACGCTGCCCCGCTCCCATTTCTCTGCCACGGGCGAGGTGAATCTCCTGACAGGCGCCGAAGCCGCGGCGCAGCAGAAACCACGGCGCCAGCCAAGAATCCCCCTCTCCCATCGCCAGGGGAGAGGGGGATCGGATGCGGGCCAACAGCGCCGGGGAATACGATTCGTGGAAACCCCACCTGCAGGGTGAAGATGTGGGGGTGGGCGACGAACCTGTCGCCCACCCCCAGGTTAGGTGCCACGCCGCCTGCTTTCGCGCAGGGGCGGGCTAGGTGCGCTCGACCAGCAGGCGAATGGCGGTGCGCTCTTGCCCGTCGATCAGCACATCGGCGAACGAGGGCCGGCAGAAGATCCCGATGTTCTCGCCGGACAGGTAGCTGTGCGCGATCGCGATCGCCTTGATGGCCTGGTTGGTGGCGCCGGCGCCGACTGATTGGATCTCGACAGCTCCCTGATGCCGAACGATGTTGGCGATCGCTCCGGCGACGGCGTTCGGCCGCGAGTGCGCTGAGACCTTCAACACTTCGTTCCCCTCGCGCTGTACGCGCGCGCCGGTCGCTCCGCCGACCGAGGCTTCCAATTCCACCGCAGGTGCGTGCTGGGCCTCCAACTGCTCTCGCTGGAACCTGTCTGTCGCGTGTGTGGTCATGACCAGCTCCTCCAACTAGGTATGTTTGCGCTCAGATCGGCAGTTTGTATGCCAAGGCAGGGCCTCTACGGCCCTTTGTGGGGCGACTTTCCCCTGGCTTCCCCGGAACACACCGGGCCTGCGCGACCTACAGCTTTGTCGATGGGGCGATAGCAGCATTTTCCTTGCCACGCTGGGGCGAAATATCAGCCTCGTTGGGGAGGTTTTGCGCCGGCCCGGAGGCAATGGAGATGTGCGCTTCGATCGGCAGCCGTGCGAAGATCGGCACGAAACGTGCTAAGGCGAGTCTGTCAACCAAAGCGGCAGAAGGAGAGCAACCGTCCGCAAGCCCAGCCATCGACACACACGAGGTACAACGGTGCAATCACGACTCCTGCTGAGCGGCGTACGATTTCGGCGTGAGCTAAGCTTTGCCCTGCCCCTCGCCGGTCTAGCCCTGGTCCTACTGGCGACTAGCCTGTTCTTTGCCTTTGTGCTGCCGCACACTCCCGGCCGCATGGCCGCGCCAAGCGCCGCGCTGATCCCCGCGCTGCCGCTCTGGGGCGCCATGGCGGCGCTGCCCCTGTCCATCCCGCCAGGGGGGCTGGCGCTGGCCGGCTGGCTCATCGCCGTCAGCGCCTGCCGGTTCGCGGCCTACCTGCTGGCGGTCTGGATCTGCTGGCGTCACCCGCCCGACCGGCCGAGCCTGGCGGTCGCGGCCGGCGCAGCGCTGCTGTTCTTCCTGGTGGCGGCCTGCGCGCTGCCGAACGTCGACCGCGATATCTACAACTACATTGTGTCCGGCCGGGTCGCCGCCGTGCACGGCCAGAACCCCTACTATGTCGCGCCGGACCAGCTCTCCGATGACCCGATCTACCGCTTCGCCAGCGCGCGCTACACGCACTTCGCCGGCGACAACAAGCTGCCCGCCTGGATGCTGCTGAACATCGGGCTGGCCTGGCTGGGCGGCCACGATGTGATCGCGAGCCTGCTGCTCTACCGCTTTACGTTTCTGGGCTTCAACCTCGCCAGCCTCGCGCTCGTCGCGCTGATCCTGCGCCGGCTGCGGCCGCGCAAGGCGCTCGCCGGCGTGGTGCTGTACGGCTGGAACCCGATCGTCGCCTCGTACGGCCAGAGCAAGGTCGACACGCTGATGGTGTTCTTCCTGCTGCTGGCGATCTTCGCGCTGGTGCTGGCGCGCCGCCGGCTCGCGCTGGTGGCGCTGGGGCTCTCGGTGCTGGTCAAGCTGATCACGCTGCCGCTGGTGGCGGCGCTGCTGCTGCGCCAGATCCGCGCTCGGCGCTGGCGCGATCTGGCGGAGAGCGCGCTGCTGCTCGGCGGGACGGCGCTGCTGCTGTACGCGCCGTTCTGGGAGGGGCCGGGCCTGCTCCAGCAGCACGCCGGCCTGCTCGGGCAGGGCGGCGCCGCCGAGCCGCCGGCCCTGCGGCTGATCGCGCGCGTCGGCTTCACCCTGGCGGTGCTGTGGGTTGGCCTGGCGCGCGAGCGCGGCACGATGACCCTGATCCGCGGCTGGGCCGTGCTGGCGCTGCTGTTCTCGATCTTCCTGACCAGGCTGGGGTTCTCGTGGTACCTGCTCACGCTGATCGCGCTGGTCAGCACAGCGGTGGAGTGGCGCCTGGCGCTGATCACGATCGCGCTGTCGTTCGCGTCGTTTCTGCTGAACGCCTGGGATGCCGTGTCGATCGGGCCGTCGCGGCTGCCCGACCTGTTTTCGCTGCCGCGCATCCTGGTCTACCTGGCGTTCGTCGCCGCCGCCGCGCTCGGCCTGCTGGCGGTGGAGCTGGTCCGCCGGGGCCAGCGGCGTGCCCTACAGAGCAGCCAGTAGCGCATCTGTGTCAGCCGCGGATCAACGGCTCTGATCCACGGGCGAAGCAATGTGCCCATTTCATTCTCGTAAGTTTATCCGTATTATCTGTGTTATCCGCGGATCACATCAACGTACAGTTTATCCGCCCAATCCGTGTTATCCGCGGATCACATCAACGTACAGTTTATCCGCCCAATCCGTGTTATCCGCGGATCACATCAACGTACAGTTTATCCGCCCAATCCGTGTTATCCGCGGATCACATCACCACGCGGATCGACGGCTCTGATCCACAGATAAGGCGGATAGCGCGGATAGTGGATTGCCCATCGTACAGTTTATCCGCATTCTCTGTGTTATCCGCGGATCACATCAACGTACAGTTTATCCGCCCATTCTCTGTGTTATCCGCGGATCACATCAACGTACAGTTTATCCGCATTCTCTGTGTTATCCGCGGATCTAACCGACGTTTATCCGCCCAATCCGTGTTATCCGCGGATCACACCAACATATGGGAGCACGCCTATGCAACCACGATCCGGCCCGCTCGCCCGCTACGGTGCGGTCATGCTGCTGGGCTTTCTGGCCCTGTTCCTGCTGCGCCACATCCCCGCTCCGCAGGCCGTGCCGGGGCTGCTGGCATTCGCGCCCGCCGGCTACCTGACGGCCGTTGCGCCGCTCAACCCGTTCCAGCTGCTCAACGCGCGCCTCGGGCTGCCCGCCGCGACGATCTGCCGGGTCGAGCTGGGGCTGATCCTGGCGCTGCTGTTCTTCGCCTACGCCCGGGCGATCCAGCTGGCCCGCCGCGGCCCGGCCCGCCGGCCCACGCTCGGCGCGCTGCTGGCCGGCGGGCTGCTGTTCAGCCTGCCGCTGATCGCCCTGCCGCACATGCTCTCGCGCGACGTCTACTCGTACATCATCTACGGGCGGATCGCCGCGCTGCACGGCGCCAACCCGGCCATCCTGCCGCCGATCGCCTTCGCGGACGACCCGTACTTCCACTTCCTGGTCTCGTGGAAGGACACGCCCTCGGTCTACGGCCCGCTGTGGACGCTGCTCTCGCACGGGCTCACGCTCGCGGTCGAGGCCCTCGGCGGCGGCCTGTGGCGCTACATGCTGGCCTACAAGCTGGTGATGCTCGCCGCGCACCTGCTGAACAGCCTGCTGATCTGGTCGATCCTGGGCGCCTGGAAGCCCTGGCAGCAGGGCTGGGGCACGCTGATCTACGCCTGGAACCCGGTCGCGCTGATCGAGTTCGCCGGCAGCGGCCACAACGATGTGCTGATGATCGGCCTGATCCTGCTGGCGGTGTTCCTGGCCCAGCGCGCGCGCTGGCGCGCCGCTGTGGCCGCGCTCACGGGGGCCGCGCTGATCAAGTGGGCCGCGCTGGTGCTGCTGCCGATCTACGCGCTGATGCTGCTGCGCCAGAGCCCATCCTGGCGCCAGCGACTGCTGCGGGCGGCGCAGATCGGCGCGATCGTGCTGCTCTGCGCGCTGGCGCTGCACGCCCCCTACGGCCAGGTCGCCCGCGCGATCAGCGCCCCGATCGCGACCCAGTCGGCCATGAAGCCCGAGAACTCGCTTAGCGCGCTGCTGGTCAGCGGCGCGCCGAAGGTGCTGACGCGGCTCGGCGCGCCCGCGTCGAGCGCCGCATCCTGGCGCGGCGCTGCCCTGGCCGCGCAGTCGTGGGGCGGCAAGGCGCTGGTCGGGCTGGCGCTGCTGGTCGCGCTCTACCGGGTCTGGCGCCGTCCGAGCTTCGAGCGCTTCGTCCAGTCGAGCTGCTGGCTGCTGCTGGTCGCCCTGCTGGTCGCGCCGGTCTTCCGGGTCTGGTACGTCACCTGGCCGCTTGCGCTGGCGCCGCTGCTGGGCTGGCGGCCGCTCGGGCGGCTGGTGTGCGTGTTCAGCGCCACCGCGCCGCTGGTCTACCTGCACTGGGGGCCGCATGGCTGGTCGGACGCGCTGGTGTTCCTGCCGGTGATCGGCATGCTGGCCTACCAGCTCCGCCAGGAGCGCCAGCGGCGCAGCGAGCTGCGCGCCGGGGCGCTCGCGGGCGGGTGAGGCGTGAACTGGCGTGTATTATAGCTGTGAGCAGAACCATTGAGCTACGATGCAAGAATGAGATGCCTTTGTGATGCGATCCGTCGTACTGCCGACTGGCGCCTGCCGACTGCCCACTATAGTGGATGCTTCGAGCTTGTGGTACAATCCGTCAACTACCTAACGCCATAACTGCCAGGGGGAGATCCAGCCTATGGCTGCCGACGCTGAGCTGCGCCTGGTGCGCGGCGCCTGCCCGCACGACTGCCCCGACACCTGCGCCACGATCACCGAGGTGCGCGGCGGCCGGGCCGTGCGCTTCTACGCCGAGCGCGACCACCCGGTCACGCAGGGCTGGCTGTGCGCCAAGGTGCGGCCGTACCTGGAGCGCGTGTACCACCCCGACCGGCTGCAGCACCCGCTGCGGCGCGTCGGCCCGAAGGGCGGCGGCCAGTGGCAGCGGATCTCGTGGGACGAGGCGATCGCCGAGATCGCGGAGCGCTGGAAGGGCATTATCGCCGAGCACGGCGCCGCCGCCATCCTGCCCTACTCCTACAGCGGCACGCTCGGCATGCTGCAGCTCGGCATCGTCAACGCGCGGCTGTGGAACCGCATGGGCGCCAGCGGGCTGGATCGCGCGATCTGCGGCGCCGCGGCCGAGCGCGCGGTCGAGGCGACCCTCGGCGCGCGCTGGGCGCCCGACCCGGCCGACGTGCTGCACAGCAGGCTCGTCCTGATCTGGGGCCACAACCCGGCCAGCACCAGCCCGCACTTCATGCCGCTGCTGCGGCAGGCCCAGAAGGCCGGCGCCCACGTGGTGGTGGTCGACCCGCGCCGCACCCTCACGGCCCGCTCGGCCGACCAGCACATCCAGCCGCGCCCCGCCACCGACGGCGCGCTGGCGCTCGGGCTGATGCACGTGATCTTCGCCGAGAGCCTGCACGACGAGACCTGGCTGGAGGCCCACGCGCTCGGCTGGCGCGAGCTGCGCGAGCGCGCGCGGGAGTACCCGCCCGAGCGCGTCGCCGCGATCACCGGCGTCCCGGCCGAGACGATCGTGGAGCTGGCGCGGCGCTACGCCACCACCCGGCCGGCGCTGCTCAAGACCGCCGACGGCGTGCAGCGGCACGGCAACGGCGGCCAGACCTTCCGCGCGATCTGCTGCCTGCCCGCGATCGTCGGCCAGCTCGGCGTGCTGGGCGGCGGGCTCGCCTACAGCGCCAGCGGCTACCTGCGCTGGGACGCCGCGGCGGTCGGCCACGCCGCCGAGTGCCCGCCGACGCCGCGCGCGATCAACATGAACCGCATCGGCGCGGCGCTGCTGGGCGAGGCCCACGACCCGCCGATCAAGTCGCTGTTCGTCTTCTGCGCCAACCCGGTCGCCTCGTCGCCCAACGCCAGCCTGACCATCCGGGGGCTCATGCGCGACGACCTGTTCACGGTGGTGCACGAGCTGTTCATGACCGACACGGCCGACTACGCCGACATCGTGCTGCCGGCGACCAGCCAGCTCGAGCAGGTCGACCTGCACAAGCCCTACGGCCACCGCAACCTGCAGTACAACCACGCCGCGATCGCGCCGCTGGGCGAGGCCAAGAGCAACTGGGACGTGGCGCGCCTGCTGGCCGCCGCGCTGGGCTACGACGAGCCGTGGCTGCGCGAGAGCGCCGAGGAGGCGATCCGCGACGTGCTCGACGCCACGCGCGCGAAGAGCCCGCTGCTCGACGGCGTCACGCTGGAGCGGCTGCAGGCCGAGGGCACCGTGCCGCTCAGCTTCGCGCCGGGCGCGCACGTGCCCTTCGCCGACGGGCGCTTCCCCACGCCCTCCGGCAAGGTCGAGCTGCGCTGCGACGCGCTCGCCGCCGATGGGCTCGACCCGCTGCCCGAGTACACGCCGCCCACCGAATTTGCGATAGACCAACGACCAAAGACCAAGGACGAAAAAGCTTCGACACAAGCCTTGCCTTTGGTCCTTGGTCGTTCGTCTTTGGTCCTCATCTCGGGCGCCTCGCACCACTACGTCTCAAGCAGCATGGCCAACCAGCCCAGCCTGATGGCCAAGGAGGGCACGCCGTTCGTCGAGATCAGCCCGGCCGACGCGGCGGCGCGCGGCATTGCCGACGGCGACGCGGTGATCGTCGAGAGCGCGCGCGGCTGGTGCCAGCTGCGCGCCGTCGTCACCGACGACGTCCCGCCGGGCGTGGCGGTCGCGCCGAAGGGGCGCTGGGCGCGGCTCGCGCCGGGCGGCCGCAACGTCAACTGGACGACATCCGACGAGCTGGCCGACCTGGCCGGACAGAGCACCTTCCACAGCAACCTGGTCGAGATCCGGCCGATCGGCTAGCGGTCAACCACTGTGATGTTACTGGGAGGTGTGGAGGGGCCCGAGGCCCTTCCACACCTCCCCAACTGTAAAAGAGCTCCTTCGCTCCGGCTGGAGCCTGCTCGATTCATCCAGGGCAATGCCGGCGCTCGCATTCTATGGTGAGGGCGGTGCGCTGCGCGCCGCCCGGGCCGAGCGACCTTCGTGCTGCAAAGGAGGCACAGCATGGCACTGGCATTCTTGATCGAGATCCCCGAGATGACACCCGAGCAGGGCGCGGCGGTCCTGCGCGAGCTCGGGGTTCAGAACCGGCCGCCGGCCGGGCAGGTGCTGCACGTCGAGGGGCCGATGGAGGGCGGCGGGATGCGCATCGTCGACGTCTGGGAGTCGCAGGAGGTCTTCCAGAGCTTCGTCCAGGAGCAGCTGGCGCCGGCGTTCTCGCGCGCCGGGATGGTCTTGCCGGCCGATCTCCAGCCGAAGGCCGTGTGGCCTGTGACGGGCGTGCTCAGGTAGCAGCGGCGAGGCGCTGGCTGCCGCGCGCCCGGTCCGGAGGTACCCGACGGGCGGCGGAAGACGGAGGGCGAATGGCCGCCGCCTCCGGTCTCGCGTCTTCCGTCGGGTCCGCTGCGTCAAACCTCATCCTGCTCCGCACGCCTTCCCGGCCGCCGGCGGTGGAGCGCAATGAAGGTGACGGAATCCCAGGCGTTGTGAATTCCGACGACCAGGAGCAGAAACACGGTTCCGCCAACCAGGAATAGAGTCTCCAGCGGGTGGCTTTGCAACATAAGCGCCGCGCCCAGCAGCGTGGCATAGGCAAGCGGCGGCAGCGTAAAATGCCACACCCAGTCCTCCAGCACAGGCTGATAGTTGGTCTGCTGCCGCGCGGTCCGTATGATCAGCGCGGCATACAGCAGTGCTGCCACCCCGCAGACGCCGAGCGCAATCGCGACATCCAGAAGTGACGGCCACGGCGCGGTCATGACTGCGGCAATAAACAGGACCGCGCAAAAATGGACGATGGTCGGGGTGCCGAACGCGCGGTTTGTTTCCGCCGTTCCGCGGTTCAGCTCGGCCACCAGCGTGATCACGATGAATTGCAGGCCCGTCAACGTTGCAGCCGCAGTACCGATGATGACATAGAAGCTCTCCCACCGAGCGAGTAGTGCGAGCCCGCCTTCTCCCATGATCGATCTCCTATCCCCATACGATGTAGCTCGGTCCATTATACGGATCGCGGGGCAGGTGTGCGAGCCTGTGCGCGCCGCGGCGCTGCGCACGCCGCGGCGCGCACAGGCGCATATTGCCGCTCTAGGACTGTTTGACCAGCTCGCGATGCCAGAGGTATAATCAGCCATTCAGATGGTTTCCACACGAAACTGTTGGATGGACACGCAGAGAGCGGAGTTGATATGAGCAGGCTGAGGGCCATCGCGGCAAGCTACGTCGGGGTCTTGCTCTACGCCACCTTCATCTTCATCGGCGCGTGGAAGCTCGTGTACTGGCAGGGCCTTCTGTACGTGATCGTCGCGTTGGTCGGCGCCACGCTGAGTCACGTGTTGGTGCCCAGGGGCTCCGACATCGCCGTGGAGCGCGCCGCAAACGCCGGGGCCGGCCAAACCTGGGACAAGCGCATCCTTGGCGCCATCTTCCTCGTCAGCATCGTGACCTTCGTGGTCGCCGGCCTCGACTCCGGGCGCTTCGGCTGGTCAGGGCACGTCCCGATCGGGGTCACCGTCGCGGGCGTGGCCTTGATGCTGCTCGGACAGATCTTGTTCGCCGTGGCCAAGCGCCAGAACAAGTTCTTCTCGAGCACCGTTCGGATCCAGACCGAGCGAGGCCATCACGTGTGTGATACGGGGCTCTATCGCTATGTCCGCCACCCCGGCTACCTGGGCATGGTGATGTTACAAGTGGCGTTCCCGCTGGTGCTCAACTCGTACTGGGCCTTCATTCCGACCTTGTTCGGCCTGGTTCTGTTGGTCCTCAGGACAGTCATTGAGGATCGGGTGCTCGCCGAGCAGCTGCCCGGGTACGGCGAGTACGCCGTGAGAACGCGATGGCGCCTGGTGCCCGGCGTGTTCTAGACGGCGCTTTCTTCTGCTGGCGCGGGCCATCCGGCGACCGGATCAAGCTGCAGACACGTGGCGAACGCTTGCAGCGAACGCCGCACCGCAAAGCCTCTCGGCCAAGAGCCGAGGGGCTTTGTCAACGCCCTGTGCCCGGCCGATGCTGCCGGCGGAGGCTTGCGGCGAGGAATGCTTGGAGATTGCCGCTCGTCGGCGGCTCCTAGCGGGTTGCCTCCGCATCCGGCTCATCGCTCGCTCTATGGACCTCTTGAACGCTACACCCGATTGAAAGCAACACTTGCGGTCAAGCGACAGATCCCAATCCGAGAGCTGCCACCCAACACACGCATACAGTCCGGCCGCTGAGCGCGAGATCGTCACTTTTTTGAAGGCTGTCCCAGCGCGCTCGCGAGGGCTGAACGCATGCGTTGGGGCGCTTCACCGTAAACTCCTTCTGCAACACTTCTGCCTTACTCGTCGTCTCGTCGAAGAACAACCTTGGTGCCAATCGTAGTGATAGGTAGGTGTGGTGGTACGACAGCGGCGCATGATATGGCTACGATGAGCAATGTGCCTTTGAAGGGAGGAACGATGTATTGTCCTCAGTGTGCTACCCCACTTGCAGCGCCAACAGCTCGCTGTCCGACCTGCAATCTTGATGTTCAAGCGATTGCGCAGATGCTGTTCCCGCAAGCCATATCCCGTACCCCTGAATCATCGCCTCGTCCAGCCGATGGAATGGCGAAGATGTGGCAACATCAGCGGCATGCGCTTGGGCTGCTCTTGGTGCTGTGTAGCCTGTTAGTCGGCTGTTTCATTCCGATCTGCATCGGTCTGTTCAACGGTTTCATTGGCCTCAGCTCGCTGATTCTGGTATTGGCCGGGGTTGCCGGTGTGCTGCTGCTGCTTGGCAGTATGCTTATTCTGGCCGCCGAAGGGGGTATTCTCACCTCTCGGTCAGACACCAATCAGAATGACTCAACGTCCGCGCATCGCACAGTCGAGCAGAACGATTCGCCCCCGCTCCTTGAGCACTATCTGACGGATACTGACAGGCTTCAAGACAGGCCGGCTTCCCAATCAGCAAATCGCTAAGACAAGCTCCTTGCGAACCTTACAGTTCCGGGTGGGGGTCTGGGGGCGGGCAAAGCCCGCCCCCAGACCTCCCCAACTGTAGAGCTGAACGCTGCCAAGCGAAACCATGTCTATGCAACGCATGTCGTTTGTGTCGATCGGGCATAATCTTGCGATGCGTGAAGGGGAGGATGTGACCAGTGGGATGGGAGGCACTCGAGCAGTGGGGCGACCACATCGCGCGCATCGAACCGCTCGCTGGCGGCGTGGCCAACGACGTGTGGAGCGTGCGCGTCAACGGGCAGCTCGCGGTCGCGCGTCGCGGTGGCAGGAGCGACGCCGATCTCGCGTGGGAGACCGGGCTCCTCGTCCGCCTCGACCGTGCCGGGC
Source organism: Candidatus Ribeiella danica (assembly GCA_016717335.1). Taxonomy (GTDB): domain Bacteria; phylum Chloroflexota; class Chloroflexia; order Chloroflexales; family Roseiflexaceae; genus Ribeiella; species Ribeiella danica. The sequence continues at coordinate 8,987 of JADKFS010000011.1, read as the reverse complement.
TGACCGTGCCGGTGCCGATCCCGACGACGGACGGCCGGCTGTTCGCCGACGGTGTGGTGGTGATGACCTACGTCGCGGGCGGACCGCCCGCGACCGAGGCCGACTGGCGTCGCGTGGCCGACACGCTCCGCCAGCTGCATCGGTTGACGGCGGGGTGGCCGCAGCGGCCGGGCTGGCGATCGTCGACCGACCTCCTGCACGCCGAGACCGGGACGAAGATCGACCTCGGCGCGATGCCGCCTGAGGGCGTTGCGCGCTGCCGAGCAGCGTGGGCGCGGCTCGTCGGGCGTCCGACCTGCGTCGTCCACGGCGACCCCAACCCGCGCAACATCCGCCTGACCGCAGATCGGGTCGCGCTGATCGACTGGGATGAGGCGCACGTCGACGTCCCCGACCTCGACCTGGTGCTGCCCCACAACGCTGCCGGTCTCGACGACGAGGCGCACGACATCGCCGCGCAAGCGTCGGCCGCATGGGAAGCCGCCGTCTGCTGGGACGACGAATACTCAGTCAAGCGGCTCGCTGAAGTTCGAGCGGTCTGAGCAGCGGCGGCAGCGAATCCAGCGGCCGCGCCTGCTGCCGGGATCTTCGGCGCCGCTTTCGACGCGGCGGCTCAACGGGCCGAGCGCATCGAACGGCCAGTTCGGGGCTCGCGTCCTGCGGCGAGTCCGGCCGGTTCCACGACAACCGTTGGGACATCAGCGATGGGATGGCGGAACGTCGGGCGGCGTTCCAACGCCTGACCCTTGACCTGGAGGGCTAGCGCCGCGTTAGGCATGGTTCAATTGTGCGGCTGACAATCATGGTTAGGCCCTGGAAGTACAGAGAGGAGTGCACGATGAGCAACGAAGAGGTGGCCCCTGAGACGAAAGGTGTCACGGTGAAGGTACTTGCAACGGTTGACCTTGGCCCCGAGATCGAGGGCATGGCAGGGCGCCAACTTCGAATGCGTATGGTGACCATCGAGCCTGGAGGCGTCTTCGGCCCAATTCACGACCATAAAGACAGGCCAGGTACCGTCTACATACTGCAAGGAACGATCACTGACCATCGAGATGGAGTCGCTACGGACTATGGGCCGGGACTGGGCTGGCCCGAGGATAGGAACACCACGCACTGGCTGGAGAACAGAGGAGCGATTCCAGCAATGGAGATCTCGGTCGATATCGTCAGGCAAGCGTAAGCTCAGGCCCGACATGTAACACGGTCGGGCCTAACCCGCGGCTCAACCGGACGCGATTCAGGATGCGTTCGTGAAATAGGCGCGGGCGCAGGTAGCAAGAGCAGAGCGTATGCAACCGACTGGTGGATCATGGTGTTGTCAAATGACACTAGGAGCACCCATGTCATTCGCTCCCGCTGATCTATGGCGATTTTTGCACGCTGGCTCCCGCCCAGCGCGCCCGCTTACTCCAGGCCATCTATCAGGCGCTCCGCATGCAGGGCTACTTTGTGCTGGACGTCTCCACGCGCGTGCATCGTCAACGCCATGGTCTGCGCAAGGGGTGGTATGCCGCGGAGCAAGGCTTCTGGAGGCCGGGGCCACACGTGGTATTAGAGGGTGTGTATCGGAATTGGTTTCAAGATTATGCGCCCGCAACTATCTCTGCCGAATTGAGAGCACAGGGCTTTCTCGTGCACAGTCTCTGGGATGATCTGCGCGGTACACCACTGAGTGATACGGGAGAATGGATTGGGGTCGTGGCGCAGAAAGCATAGGCGGCACCGGTACCCCGGGAGCTGAGCAGGCGACCCAGACGGAGATAGGTATGGCATCCACTTCTGATATGCTCGTGGTCCAATTCGAGGGGCCGCGCGAATGGGCCGCCTGGCTGGAGCAGCACCACGCTGCGTCGACCGGCGTCTGGCTGCGCCTTGCGAGAAAGGCAAGCGGCATCGCGTCGGTGACCTACGATCAGGCGCTCGAGGTGGCGCTCTGCTACGGCTGGATCGACGGTCAGAAGAAGAGCCACGATCAGGCGTCGTGGCTGCAGAAGTTTACGCCGCGCGGCGCAAGGAGCATCTGGTCGAAGATCAACCGCGAGAAGGCCGAGCTTCTGATCGAGCGCGGCGCCATGATGCCGGCCGGGCTGGCCGCCGTCGAGCGAGCGAGGCAGGACGGGCGCTGGGATGCGGCCTATGACTCGCAGCGGGCCGCCGTCGTGCCGGACGACTTTCAGGCCGCGCTGGATCAGAGCCCGGCGGCGCTGGCCTTCTTTGCCACCCTCAGTAGCCGCAACCGCTACGCCCTGCTCTTCCGGATTCAGACGGCCAAAAAGGCTGAGACGCGCGCAAGGCGGATCGAGCAGTTCATCCGCATGCTGGCGAAGCACGAGACGCTGTACCCCTAGCGGCGCTCTGATCAACCCACCGTACGTGGTTTATCCTTACTAACGCGCAAGTATTCTTCATGGGGCTGCTTTCCGTTCGTACTATTGGCACTCCTCACCGTTCCAATTCTCTGCTATAGTACTATAGCGCGCTGCATAAATAACTAAAGCGGAGGGGCTTGGGGAGGGCTGCGCCCTCCCCAAAAAACCACCCAAGTTTAGATTTCAGCGCAGCGCGCGATATATATGCCGGGGGCGCCAAAGGCGCGCAGGCAGTCCGGCCGCTTCGCGCGTGATTTCGAGCATTTTGGTATGCTCTAGCACGCGGCTGATGCGCCGCTCGTTGGGCGGCAGATCGCTAGGAGCAATGACATGGGATCACGTACATCTACCCCGATTTCCGGGAACGCCATCGATGCTTCGAAGGACACGCGCGGCTGGTTTCTCGGCCATTTCATGCCCGGGGACGAGAACCCGCTTCGCACATCGGAGCTGGAGCTGAAGTGGTACACGCACGCGAAGGGCGAGACCCGCGACACATGGGCGCCCGCCAACCCCGTTACGACCCTCAACATCCTTATCCGCGGCCACTTTGTGCTCCTTTTTCCCGATCAAGAGATCGCGCTTGAGAAGGAGGGAGACTTTGTCCTCTTTGGCCCCGGCACGCCGCACTCGTTTCGCTCTGTTGAGGAATCGCTCGTCCTAACGGTTCGCTGGCCCTCGGCGCCCCAATAACAGGCGTCTAGCTGAATATGCGCCTGCCAATGCGTGAGTATTTCCAGCATATCCTCGCCGAAACGGCCTCTATCCTGGACAGCAGCATATGCTCCCGATTCCGGGCATATTCGCTTGGTAGCGATCGGCTTTACAGTTAGTGTACTGGACGATCAAGAGATGCTTCGCTTGTACGGGCGCGATATATCGCGCCCCTGCGCCTGTGGGGCACTGTACCGGCGCGCTATAGCGCGCCCCTGCGCCTGTGGGGCAATGCACGGTCAAGCTCGATTGAACCGTGCCTAAGAAACGAAGCGATCAGACGGCTGCCTCCAGCAGGTAGGGGATCGTCTGCGGGCCCTCGGGCAGCACCGCCACGCGCGCGCCCGGCCCGTAGCGCGCCAGCAGCGCCGCGAGCGCGCGCTCGACGTCGTCGATCGGCTCGAGCATCGCGTCGCGCACCGTCTGGGGATCGAGCGACGAGTAGAGGTACACGTCGGCCCTGCGCTGCACGAGCGCCTGGCTCTGCGCCTCCCACTGGTCGTACAGCTCGAAGCCGGGCGCCTCGATCATCTCCAGCAGCTCGCGCGGGGTGCGGCGCATCTGCAGCAGCTGCTTGAAGTTGCCGTGCTCCGGCAGCCCGTCGCAGCACTCCGACACCGCGACGATCGCGCCGCCGGGCCGGACGATCCGCCCCGCCGCGCTCATCCCCTTGACCGTCTGGTATAGGTTCTGGTCGAGCGGGTAGCCGCTGTTGGTCGTGACGACCACGTCGAACTGCTGCTCGACCGCGCGCGTTGCGTGCTCGGCCACGAAGCCGCAGCCGACCGCGTGCGCCGCAAGGTAGTGCCCTGCCCAGATCGCGCTGATCTGCCGGCGCGGGTTGACGGCGACGTTGACCATGAAGTGCGGCGGGGCCATCGCCACGGCCTCGCGGATCTCGCCCTGCACGGGGTTGCCCTCCAGCCGCGCCCAGGTCGAGCGCGGGTCGCCGATCATCTCGGCGTTGTGCAGGTGCATGATCGTCTTGATGCCCGCCAGGCCCGGCACGATCCCCTTCGGGCCGCCGCTGAAGCCGGCGAAGAAGTGCGGCTCGATGAACCCGGTCACGATCCGCACGTCCGCGCGCAGGTAGTCGTTATTCACCCAGACCTCGCCGCCATAGCTCGTGCGCCCGAGCTGGGTCAGCGTCGCGTCATCGAAGGCGTTGTGGTTGACGATCCGCACCGTCTCGACCAGCTCCTCGCCGAGCATCTGGACCAGCTCGTCGCGCGTGTTGGCGCGATGCGAGCCGGTGCCGTTGACGATCACGAAGCGCTCGCGCGGCACCTGCGCCAGCTCCTGCATGATCCAGGGCACCAGCCGCTCGCTGGGCGAGGGGCGCGTGATGTCGGCGATCACGATCGCGACGGTGTCGCCGGGCCGCGCAAGCTCGCGCAGCGGCCGCGCGCCGATCGGCGCGCGCACGGCAGCGTCGAACGCCGCGCGCTCGTCGGCCAGGCCGGGCAGCTCCGCGGGCGCGATCACCACCGCGTCGTCGGGGACCTCGACCGTCATCCGGCCGCGGCCGTAGGCTAGCGAGACGTTCATCGGGCGCTCCTCTTTCTGTCCGCCGTTCGACGATGGACGATGGACGGTGGACGATGGACGATGGACGATGGACCAAGGACGAAAGACGATGGACCAAAGACCAAAGACCAAAGACCAAGGGCCAAGGACGATGGACGATGGACCAAAGGCCAAGGACGATGGGTGATGGACGATGGACGATGGACGATGGACCAAGGACGATGGACCAAGGACCAAGGACGATACACTATTCTACCGCGAAGACAGGAGTCGCGCGTCGCCTTGCGCCTCAGCTGGTGCCTCCTTGGTATGTCTCCCGCCCTATACTGGCGCTGTGCGAAGGCCCAGGAGCGGCCATGCGAGAGGTATCCGCCGCCGTGTGATAGATCAGCAATAAGCGTGCGATGCACATCGACCATCGTGTGATAGATCAGCGATGATCATGCGATGCACATCGACCACCGTGTGATAGATCAGCAATGATCATGCGACATATATCTGCCGCCATACGATAGATCAGCCATAGCCATGCGACAACGAGAAACCCTCATGCGACATATAGCTGCCGCCATGCGATAGATCAGCAATGGTCATGCGACACTTATTCTTTGCCATGTGATAGTGCGGCTGTATCCATGCGACGGCGAGGGATCGCCGTGCGACGCTCATCTGCCGTCAGGCGACAGCGCAAGCAAGGAGAAAGACCAATGGCATCTCACGACCGAACTGCTATCGCCGACCAGCTCAACGCCGCGCGCCTGGCGATCAGCAACACGCTCGCCGACGACGAGCTGCTGTCGCTCGTCGCGGCGTACGGCTACGGCGCGGCCAGGCTGGGCGAGGGCCAGCGGCTCTACGATGCCGCCGTCGCGGCAGTGGACGCGCGCGTCGCGGCAAGTGGCGCGGCGCGGCTCGCGACCGCTCAGGCGCACGCGGCCGAGCGGCGCGCGTGGGCGAGCTACCAGGCGCTCGCGCAGCTGGCCCGCGCGGTGTTCCAGCACGAACCAGCCCGCAGCACGACGCTCGGGCTGGTCGGCCACACGCCGCGCGGCACGTCGGGGTTTCTGGCCGCCGCCGGCACGCTGTTCGCGAACGCCCTCGGCGTCGCGCCGATCGGGGCGACGCTTGCCGACTACGGCTACGACGCCGCGCGGCTGGAGCGGGAGCTGGCGGTGGTGCGCGCGTTCGACCAGGCCTACCGGGCGCAGGTCGTGGCGTTCGGCGCGGCGCGGCGCGCCACCAGCGAGCGGCGGGCTGCGCTGGCGGCGCTGAGCCGCTGGGTCGCGCAGTACCTCAAGATCGCCCGCATCGCGCTGCGCGACCAGCCCACGCTGATCGAGAAGCTCGGCATCGGCGCGGTATAATCCGGCGCAGCGATAGCGAGAGGAGACCTGCCATGGCAGTTCGCGTTGTCTGCTTCGACGTGGGCGAGACGCTGGTGGACGAGACGGGCATGTGGGGCGCGTGGGCCGACTGGATGGGCGTGCCGCGCTTCACGTTCTTCGCGGTGCTCGGCGGGGTGATCGCGCGAGGCGAGCACCACCGGCGCGTGTTCGAGATCCTCCGCCCGGGCATGGACGTGGACCGCGAGCAGGGCGCGCGCCGCGCCGCAGGGGGCGCCGCCGGGATCGCGCCCGCCGACTTCTACCCCGACGCGCTGCCGTGCCTCCAGGCGCTGCGCGCCGCGGGCTACCGCGTCGGGCTGGCCGGCAACCAGCCTGCCGGCGCCGAGCGACAGCTCCGCGCGATGAGCCTGCCGGCCGACTTCGTCGCCTCCTCGGCAGGGCTGGGCGTCGAGAAGCCCGCGCCCGAGTTCTTCGCGCGGGTCGCGCAGCTGGCCGGCGCGCCGCCGCACGAGATCGCATACGTCGGCGATCGGATCGACAACGACGTCGCGCCGGCGGCCGCGGCCGGCATGGTGGCGGTGTTCCTCAGGCGCGGCCCGTGGGGCTACCTGCAGGCCGACAGCCCCGCCGCGACGAGCGCCCACATCCGAGTCGCGTCGCTGGCCGAGCTGCCGGCGGCGCTCCAGCGCTACGAAGCGGCTGGTTAAGACGAACGAGCAAAGACCAACGACGAAGCGGATGTTGGTCTTTGCTCGTTCGCCCTTCGTCTTCGGAACAAGGCGGGATCATGCCGCGACAGGAGTCATGCGCAGCAGCCCGTCGCGGCGCTCGACCAGCATGGCGAAGTCGAAGCGGTCGAGGTCGGTGCAGTAGCCCAGGTCTTCGGCCGGGAACTCGGGGCGGGCCGGGTCGGCGAAGATCCGGCCGGGCGGCGAGTCGCGCACGCGCCGCAGGAACGGGGCCGGCTCGGGCGCGGCGCCGCGCAGCAGCTCGGCCAGGTAGTCGGCGCAGGCCGCGTCCTCGTCGCCGTCGCCGCGCATGTCGGCCGGGTAGCCGCCGCCGGGCGGGGCAGCGCCGCCGGACGCGAAGTAGTTGCCGGTGATCACAAACGTCACGCTCGCCGGGGCGTGCCGCCGCAGGTAGCGGGCCGTCGCGCCGGCGCAGACGAAGCTGCTGGCCAGCAGCAGCTCGGCCCGCAGGCTGCGCACAACCCCCTGGGTGCCGGCGCTGGTGCGCTGGATCAGGCGCGCGCCGCGCAGGTCGCGGCCGACCAGCGTGGCGGGCGAGTTGTCGAAGTCGAAGCCGCCCACCGCCAGCCCGCCGACCTCGCCCATCAGCAGCGCGCCGGGCAGCCGCTCGCGCAGCGCCAGCGCCTCCTCGACCGCGCCGACCAGCACGATCTCGCGCGCGCCGGCCGCGAACGCGAACGCGGCGGTCGTGAACGCGCGCAGCACGTCGATCACCACCACCGGCCCGCTGGCCTGGCCGCACGTCTCGAGCGTGACCTGTTCGATCCGCATAGGCTTTCTTGCTCTCTGTCGCTCGGGGATCTGCGTCAGTATAGCATAGGCTGTTCTTTCGGTGGCTGCGCCCCCGGTCCCCCGGCATAGCATGAATCTGTGGGGCGTTCAATTGAACGCCCCTACGATCCCCTTCTTCCGGGGCGCTGCGCCCCCGGCCCCGCCCGGGAACCCCCCCCCCCCCCCCCCGGTTCCCCGCCCTCCGGCAAATGATGCCTGTGGCCTATCCGATAGTGGTGGCGTATGCCCAGCACCATACCTGCGAGGCCAGTTGCCTCCCGCTGCGCGTGAATTCAGCCAGGCATGCGCGCCAAGCGCTGAATGTAAGGCTGCATTCTTTTTGGGGTCCAGGGGCGAAGCCCCGGCCGGGGGGCGGTGGGGGTGGCGGCCCACCCCCACCGCAGGGGTACGGGGGGCGCGCAGCCCCCCGAAAGTGGTATGGGTTGCCGCACCCGCGGGGTGCGAGGGGCGCGCAGCCCCACACGCGGTGCGAGGGGCGCGCAGCCCCCACACGCGGTGCGAGGGCCAGATGGCCCTCACACCGCGAGAGCAGTCATCACCAGCAGGTCGCCGCGGCGGTCGACCGGCATGGCGAAGTCGAACCGGTCGACCGAGGCGCAGCACGCCAGGTCGGCGGCCGGCGTGGCGGGGTGGTGCGGGTCGGTGAAGCGCCGCCCGAAATCGGACTCGCGCGCGCGCCGGGCATACTCGGCCGGCTCGGGCGCGTCGCCGCGCAGCAGCGCCGCGATATAGTCGGCGCAGGCGATATCCTCGTCGCCGTCGCGGTCGTGGTAGATCCCGGTGACGACCAGCGTCACCAGTGGCGGTGCCAGGCGCAGCAGGTGCCGCGCCGTCGCCCCGGCGCAGACCAGGCTGGCCGCCAGCAGCGACTCGGCGCCGCGGCTGCGCACCAGCCCTTTGGCGCCGCCGGCCGTGCAGAGGATGATCTGCCGGCCGCCGAGCTGGCGATCGGCCAGCGCCGCGGGCGAGTTGCCGAGATCAAAGCCGGCGATCGGCCAGCCGCCGGGCGCGGCCCCGGCGACGACCGCGGCGGGGAAGCGCTCGCGCAGCGCCAGCGCGTCCTCGGCGGTGCCGACCGGCAGGATCTCGCGCGCGCCGGCCGCGAACGCGAACGCGGCGGTCGTGAACGAGCGCAGCACGTCGATCACCACCACCGCGCCGGCAGCCGCGCCGCAGGTCTCAAGAGTCGCGCGCTCGATTCGCATGGGCGCTCCAGGTGCTCATTCTCGCATGCGCGATAGTATAGCACCGCTGTGATCCCGCGCAGAGTGTGGTAGCATGTGCGCCGCTTTCGTTTGAAAGAGACCCTGCGTGGAAATGAAAAGGACAGCTCAATGAAACTACGATCCGAGACCGCCCTGACCTTTGACGACGTTCTGCTGGTGCCGCGCCGCTCCTCCATCCGCTCGCGCCACGCCGTCAATACGCGCACACAGTTCAGCCGCCGGATCGCGCTGAGGGTGCCGATCATCTCGTCGAACATGGAC
>JADKFS010000010.1 GCA_016717335.1 Candidatus Ribeiella danica | reverse complement strand
GATGACGCCAGCCGTCCCAACGCCGCAGAAAGGGAGAGGAGCGAGGGTCAACGGTAAACAGCTTGAGCTGTGCACCATTCACAGCGTGGATGAACCACAGGTCATCCATGATGAAAGCAGGCCCCGTGTGCTCGCGAAGCTCCTGTACCAGCCCCGCAAATTTCTCATCCTGCCCGATGGAGGCAAAATCCACAACAGCAAAGCGGTCCTCAAGGTTTCGAATTCGGCTTGCTCGCCTGTTGCGGTAAAGGGTGCGCAAGATGGTTGCCTGTGCATCGGTCAATGGGTAGTGGATAGTCGGGGATTGCAGCGCCTGCACATAGCGCTCAAAGTTCTCATGTCCGAACGGGCCGTCTGTCTCCAAGCGGCTAATATATTTTTGGTTAATCTGTGCAATTTGTTCAACCTGCTGAATCGTGAGTTGGCGCCGTTCACGTATCAGCCGACAGAGTCTCCAAAGGTGGTGATGTCAGTGGCATTGAGACGTTGTTGTTCACTCATCCAGCCTCGTCTGCAAAAGGTGTGACAGATGGACACGTTTTGGCATTTACATCTTGTCCCGTCTGGTTTCTAATTGAGTACGAACCTCTTCTACAGCCCATTTGTTTGGGCCTCCGGGATGAGGGTGATTGGGATAGTCAAGCCGATTTTGTTTCGCATCAAATGTAACGAGGGAGGTGGCCATCTCGATGAAGGCCGGGTCATGCCGATAGCCAGTTAAGACCTGTGCAAGCGATGTGATTCGTAGGTCTGTTTCTTCCGGTCTACTGTCGTCTCCGGCATGATATGCCGCCCAAAATATTTGGGAAGCAAGACTGAGAAGCCGTTCACCAAACTGGTCATCAGCAAGACGCGCCAGATTAATTGGTCTATTTGGCTGATTCGTGTACCAGCCACCCGGCTCGTCGTTTTTGGGGTCTGGTGCGACATACTGAAGCACCGTCCCGTCTGCCTGAATTTTCCTGAGCGCTTCGGCCACAACACTGGTTGGCGCCGGGAACTGCGGCGCATCCAAGGGGGCATGCGCTTCACGCTGGTGCCATGGCTGGGATTGTGGTGGTTGTTCCGACTGCTCATAATGACGTATTGCTGCTGGGAAGGTAGCATGAGGCGGGGAGCAAGGCAAAGTCGCCGAGCGACAAAGTCAACGCCAGTATACTCTTGACGCGTTCGCCTGACAAGGCCGATCTGTTTCCAATCTGCTCATGCTTGGTTGGTCGGCAAGACTACGCCAGCGTTTTGCTCGAAAGGTATCCAAGGGGGGTCTATGAAACCGGGCGTTGTGAAACCGCCAGAGCTTATCAAAGCATTGTGCGCCCTTGGTGGGCACGAACGGCACCGAGGTGGCGAGACCATCATCTGGTTCCCCGGTACCACCATTATTATTGGTCGGCGGCCGTTCTCCCGAAGCATGCTACACCGCGTCACGCGGAAACTCGCCGCCGGCAATATTCCTCCGGAAGCATTGACCCGCGCGCTCAACGGCGATTGAGCGCAACCGGTGTCAGCTAAGAATGCAGATGCTATAAGATACCAATGAGAGGGAGAGCGTGTAAGGTTCTTGAAGGCTTTTGGGAACGAACAACGGAGATGGCGATAGACCAAAAGTGCCCCACGCTAAGCACACGTGTCCTGGATGATATGTTCCTCTGCAATGCCCAGATTAGAGAAGGAAACAGCTTGAGTCGGACGTGCATGTGGTTGCATGGCGCTCACTTGCTTCTCGTGAAGCTTACAAAGCATAGCTGAAATAGGAAGAAACGGTTGTCTCGTGGCTGATAGACTCCATGACTCAAAGAAAGGGGTATAAGATGAGCTACTTTGTTGAGAGCAACCGGATTATTCACACGTTTCCTGATGGGACATTGTTAGTGAACTGTATTTTACTCTAATTCGGGGGTAGAACTTGACAATAATCAGCCACCGGCATCTTCCTGGTTGCAACACTACAAAGGAGGAACCACGATGGCTGGTAGAACGGATTTTATCACAGACGCGCGCTGGGAAGATGTCTGGACGATCTGGTATACCCTGGTGGACGATGCCTATCAGACGCTCGAACACCACTACGGAAAGTGGCGCCGTAGCGGGCCAACACCGATCTTTAGCGATAGCGAGGTCATTACGGTCGCCTTGATCATCGACACGTGGTTTGGCGGGCACGAAGCCCTCGGGCTGGCGTTCTTGCGCCAGTACCACCCCACGTTGTTTCCGCATCTGCCGTCTGATGGCTGGTTCAATCAGCGCCGCACCACCTTGGGCTTGCTCGTCGATCAGGTCCGACGGGTCATCAGTTGGCACAACGGCTTGTTGAGCGACGATGACCCCGTGCGCTTGCTGGACAGCGCGTCGGTCCCGCTGGCGACCTATACCCGCGGCGGCGAGAATTGCACCGTGAGTGGGTCGGAGGACTTCGGTGTGGCCAGCAAAGGCGCGGGCGCCAAGCTGTTCGGATTGCGCTTGCACGTGACGACGACTATCGGTCAAGTCGTGATGATTGGCTGTTATTCGGCGTCGTTGCACGACAGCACGCCGATGAGTGCCGTGTTTGAGCAGGCGCACGACCTGCTGGTGTTGGGCGATGGCGCCTTCAACAACCCGACCCTTGAGCCGGTGCTGGGCGAGAAGCATCGCGTGGAGATTCTGGCGCCGCCGCGCAAGGATAGTCGCAAGCGCGAGCCGTGGTCGAAGGCAAAGCGCAGCTGGATCGGGCGGATGCGTCGCAACATTGAGACGGCATTTAGTGTCTTGCAGACCGTGTTTCATATTGAACAGCCCCAGGCACGCTCGCTCGCCGGCGTGATTTGTCGCATCAGTACGCGCTTACTTGCCTATAACCTGTGTTTCTTGACCGGGGCGCTACTTGTGCAACTTCGCACAAACTGAACCCGAATTAGAGTTTTTGTGAAGGAAACAATTTCAACCAACAGAGCATCATTCTAGAATATGGAAATCATATATCGATGGTGAGTTAAATATTGATGTTTGGTTAAATTATAGTGATGAGTTGTGTGTCATCTGTCAAGGAAAGGAGTATCTTATGTTTATCCAGGGGTAGAAGACCCGTGGATTAAATGCTCAAGACAGTAACCTGGGTATGGCCGGAAGAGAACACCAATTGACCCGGCGAATTATGATAGAGGATATTATATCCATGTTTGCCAGTTTTGTCATGGTATAGGATTCGCTTTCTATTCTGGGAAGGACCTGTTGGTTGCATCGCAAGTTCATACGAGAAACCCGTCGATTGCCTGAGGTGTTACCGCAAGCCTATACGGAGAGACACGCCGGCTATCTGAAACTGAACTGCCAAACGGACTGAAGAAACAAGCGAAATCAAAAAAGAGCTGAAATAGACCCCGAAACAGAACCACAATCCGGATTTTTGCAGATCTGCTGCTCTACAGCCGTCAATCCCGCCTCTCCGACACGACCTCCAGTAGGTAACAGCCTGCACTTCAGGTGTCAAGGGGATAGGTTCGACAATCCACAAACCACCATCATTGTCTCACCATACCCCGTTGACAGCTGCGGCTTGGCTGTACTGCTACGGATAGAAAGGAGGTGCGGCAGCAATGGAAGAAGTACATAATCTATTCATCAAAATCGAGATACCAAAAAACGCAATGTCGTATGGACAAGCATTGAAATTAGTGTCCGATGCGATACCTGAAAAGTTATTGCCGTATGTCAAAGCGGTTAATAAGATGGCAGCCGAAGTAGTCGCGGGGCTGGCTGTCAGGTATTCTTGCACAATTATTCGGCACATAACCCCTCGTTTGAGGGGAGCCCACCACCACCATCTCGAAAGGAGACCGCTATGAGTAATCCTCCAACCCCACCGAAAGCCAAGACACCGGTCCAACCTGACCCCGTGCAGCAACCGTGCCTATTGTTAAAGAGCCGCCCAAGCGTGGGCCAGGCCGACCACGAAAAGACCAGGTAGTCACGGTGTCAAACGCGCCTGATCCGGTAGTACCTCCGGAACCACCAGCGCCAGCGCCGAGTAAGACGCCGCTGCAAGAGTTTAACGACCGGGCAAATGACAAGATTGCTTCCTTGAAGGAATATAAAGTAATCATTGGCGCTATGTGGGCAGTCATGGTGATAGCGGGAATTGTGTCCCTCGCTGATATTCGCTTAACGTCAACTCCATTGCCGGTTGGTTTCTCATTTATGATGGCATTCAAATAGAGTACTCCATGGGTGAGACTATTATTGGGACGCATTTTCGGGACGTAGACCCTGACAAAAATCCACCGGCCGTGATTGCTGACAGTGTCCGCAATCAAGGCATCCACTATTGCTGTGCCATTGGCGGCGGCAAGAGTACCCACATTGGCCGGTACCTCTGTGGGTCAGATGCGTGGCGGCGTATCCCAATTATTTTGTTGGACTTGGAAAAAGCGGCGACTATTGGCGGCTTCGGCTATTGGAGCAGGGGTGGCAAATTACCGAAATGGACCGGGTACTCAAAGACATCCCCGAGACCTTAGATGCCAAACTCTTGCCCTATCGTGTGAATGAGCTCCAACGGGCAATCTATGGCGCATCTCTGCCTGGCATTAATTGGGCCGAGGTGGTGGAGAAAAAGCTCATTGTGCTGTTGGATTTTCGGGACTTCAAAGGGAGTGATGCCGCAGCCCGCAAGCGGCAGGCTATCACCTGGGCATTTCAGAATATCCTGGATTTTCTGGAATACCGGGGATTGGCGCTGAGCCTGTCAGCCTTGTTATTGATGAACTCTACGATTTTACGACCGACACGGCCGCAAGTCAGGCCATGTTTGCCCATGAATTACAACGCCTCGTCAATGTGTTGATGCGGCGGTACAATATTTGGCTGACCGTTGCCCATCAGAATATGAGTCAATTTGCCTATAGCGAGTCGTTACAGAATCTCTTATTGTCACTAAAAACGCAACTTATCGGCACAGTGGATTTATTGGACGATGCACTCCTGTTGGCCAGACGGCTGTTCACGGTGGACCCTGAGAAAGTGAAGCGCACGGAAGGGCGCTACGATACCTACACGAAACCCATTAGTGTGTATCGGGAACAACGGGTACGGGAATTGATTGACATCCATGAGACCGATTACCCGATGCATGAGCAATATTATAAGTGGGCACAAAGTTTAATGAATTTAAAAACCTTTCTGTTCTTGCTGCATACCCCAACCTATACCGGGGTACCGATGGCGGGTATTTTGATTTCCAAATGAATCAGCTGGTGACGATTTATGAAGAGGGCAAATGGCTGGACCGGGACAAGATTGCCGTTGAGAGGCAGAAACTCCTCAAGCGGGATAACCGGCCCATCTCTGACGTCTTGGCGGAAATTGCCGCCCGGACAACCAAATCGCACGGGGCTGGGAAGTCAGTCCCGTCAGGCAAGCTCCCGGTCAAGCCGCGCGGCAGCGTATAAGCGCCTCACTATGGCTCAGATAATAGTTTCACCAGTTGATATGCACGCTAAAGATGGTCAATCACTATGATTGTTTGACCATCAAACAAGTGCAGCGCATTTTTCAATGGCGAGCATATCAGGATGTGTCGGTTCGGTTGAAACGCCTTGCTGATGGGAAGGTGTTAGACAAGAAGCCGCTTCTTTATGAAGGCAAAGGCGGCACCACCTGGCTCTACAAAGTGGGACCGAAGGGAAAAAGATTCTGCTCTTGAGGGCATTGCAGTGCGCCGGTTTACCATGGAAGTAAGGCGTTTTTGCCCTCCCACTGGTGGCATATGGTTGCGGTCAATGATTTCTTTATCTCAGCCCACCGGTTCCGGATGAAACACCGGTCGTCACCATTGCCGGTATGATGACGGACTTAGATATGAAACGGGATCGCCGGTTTCCGGTCAAAGTGCAGCGGGGTGATGGCAGCGTCACTGGGGTCATCCCGGATGGTTGGATTGATATACGGATTGACCAGCATCGATACTGTTTCTGTCTTGAGGTTGAGCGCGGCTCCCATATGCCCGTCCAAATTCGGGAGAAAATCCGGAATTTGTGTTTCTTTGCCCAAGGTCCATACGAAAAAACCTTTGCAACAAACATATTAACGTATATATTTTTTGCCAAGGATGAGGACTATGCCAAGGATATTCTCAAACATGCAGCCATACAGCTTGAAGAGATGCAGCTTGAGGAGTATGCGGTGCTGTTCAAAGTGACCTCGGCAGACTTGGCAGACTCCTCCTTTTTTCGAGAGCCTGTTTGGTACACCCCCGACATCCCGATACCTTCCCCCGGCAGATTATTCACCTAGAGACCATACCACACGCTGCCTCTGTGCCTCCTGCGCTGACAATGAGCATAGCCTCGTAGCGCCCTCCCCAGTTGCAAGTGACCAAGGAAGGGGAGCTAAGCGCCCCCTTTTGTGCAGGCTTCAATAGCACTCGCTTTGCTCGGCCTTGCAAAATTCCCTTTCGGTATTAGCTGTTTCAGGTAAGGCCGGCAGCGTATGCTGCACGGCCCAAACAGAAAGGAGATGATAGATGGTGATTGAACAAAAGTTCGCTCTTGGCCAATTGGGTGCCACCCGTGGCGCGATAACGGCATTTGAAACAAATCAGCAAACGCCCATCGACTTTGTCCGCCGGCATGTGACTGGCGACTGGGGGGATGTGGACCCTGAAGATACCATCGAAAATGAATTGTCGCTATTAGAAGGCCTCGGCTGCTCTCAGCCTACCACCTCCATGACGGCACGAAAATCTGATTCTGACGGAAGCTGACAGAAGTGCGACGACTATCCTTCTGCCCTCGGAATATTAGCCGTTCCGTTCTACGAAAAAGGCCGGAGTTGCTCTCCGGCGCTCCCCGATCCTCTGCCAAATTGCAAACAATGCACATCGCTACGTGCGCTTGCTCGGTGACTTTCGTGGCTGTTCCCCAATCACCATCTGTCGAAGGGCAAGCACCTTCTCCACGGGCAAGTCAAGGTCTTTGGCTGCCTGCACCCACCGATCCTCTGGCGCCATGCCGGATGCCACGGGTGGCTGTTTGGGCTCAAGGCCGGTGAGTCCATCCAAGATGCGCTGTGGCAATGTCCGGTACGGCAAGCCCCGAGCACCCCGGCGCCGCTCCTCACGCGCAGCGATCCAGGACAGTCCCATACCACACCCGACGATGAGCAGGAGCTGGATGAGTGGATTTTCCAGAAGGTCTCTCATGCTGTACCCCACATTCGCTTGATTTCTTTGCCTGCCCACTGAATGATGCGCTCGGGGCCAAAGGTGAGAATGAAGCTGAAGAGGACGACTGGCACAAAGAGCGCAAGGCCGGCTCGGGGTATCGTATATCCTAGGCCGAGCGGGATGGTGCGGCCCGGGAACCAGAGGAAGATACCGTAGGTGGTCGAGAGCAAGTCAAACCCGCCAACCATAAGGAGTGCCAGCGTCTTGGCCTGGGTCTGTTTGACGCTTGGCCAGTAGCGAAGCTCAAGGAGTGACACGCCCACCGGGATAAACCACTCAAATCCGTCAAGCTGCTTGACCGCTATGCCGACTGTTCTCAGAGCATCAAGCGTAAAGTACGCGCCTGCATACCAAAGGCCACAGCCAACAGCCAGGACAAAGAGGGCAACGAGTATGTCAAAAAATGCGGCGACTGCGCTTGGCTGCACGGAGACAGCCGGCTTTGATTTGGTTGTCATCACCATCCTCCTGACAACGAATAGAACCCACCAGTCGGCGGGCAGGAGAGGATGAGAAGGAGGCGGAAGGGGCCAAAGTCATGGTACAATCTGCGGCGCGGCTGGGTGACTCATCCTCACCTTTCCGCATGGGGGTGTGGGAGGTAACGGCTCCTACACCCTCACCACAAATACTACCACCATTCCATGCGTCAGGCAAAACTGATTCCTCCCATGAACTATTTTCAGCATGAAATAGTTTCACAAGAGTTGTAACTGCTCAACCTGTGGCTTCGGGGGCGGTGGCTTGCGTTTCTCCTTGTCTGGCGGCGTGCTCTTCACACTGGTGGTTTCGGCGCGTTCTATGGTGGGCTGCGCGAGAATGTAATCCAGTACCTGACTTACCTGTCGCCACTCATTTGGACTCATACGCTTGCTCCTTGCACTGCGTGTATCGGCACGAGCTGCCACCCCTCCCCAAAACGAGGCAGGGTGACAGTTTTTTTTGTTTTTCCCCGGCGAAGCCTCAGCAGGCGGCACAGCGCCTGTACCGAAGGGGAAAGGGAGCGGGAAACCAGTCTTTCGGGGGGAGGGGGAAGGCTGGGCGGGTGGAAAGACGGTTGATCGCGACCTTTACAGGCGCACGCCGCCTGCTACCATATGGGACGGGGAAAACAAAACCCCCAGCTGCCCTGAGCACACCGGGAGTCTATGGTATAATCCGGAGAGTACCGGGCACGCCGCTCATAGGCATCGTTTCTACGATGCCTACGTTGTCGCCTTTGTGTGCCAGCGACACAAAGCTTTACGATGCTCTGAAACGCATATGGCCGGATCACGTATAAGCGACTAACCCGCTAGGAGAGTAGCCAGTCGTCAGTAGTCAGTAGTCAGATGTCGGGCTACTGGCTACTGACTTCTGACTTCTGACTACTTCAATGGCACCAATCATCGAATTCACCAACGTCAGCAAGCGCTTCATCCTCCACCGCGAGCGGCAGGACAGCATCCAGGGGCGCTTCATCCGGCTGCTGCGGCGCCAGAGCGGCGGCGAGGAGTTCTGGGCGCTGCGCGGCGTCAGCTTCGCGGTCGAGCCCGGCCAGAGCCTCGGGCTGGTCGGCCACAACGGCGCGGGCAAGAGCACCGCGCTCAAGCTCATGACCCGCATCCTCGAGCCGACCGGCGGCGCGGTCTCGATGAACGGGCGCGTGGCGGCGCTGCTCGAGCTGGGCAGCGGCTTCCACCCCGAGCTGAGCGGGCGCGAGAACGTCTACCTGAACGGCTCGCTGCTGGGCTTCAGCCGCCGCGAGATGCGCGCCAAGCTGCCCGAGATCATCGAGTTCTCCGAGATCGACAAGTTCATCGACGTCGAGGTCAAGCACTACTCCTCGGGCATGTACACGCGCCTGGCCTTCGCCGTCGCCACCGCGGTCGACCCGGATATCCTGATCACCGACGAGGTGCTGGCGGTCGGCGACGAGTCGTTCCAGCGCAAGTGCATGGACCGGATCTACCACTTTCGCCAGCGCGGCAAGACGATCATCTTCGTCTCGCACCAGCTTGAGACGGTGCGCGCGCTGTGCGACCAGGCGATCTGGCTCGACCACGGCGAGCCGCAGATGGTCGGGCCGGCCGGCGAGGTGATCGACGCCTACCTGGTCGACGTCAACCAGCGCGAGCAGGCGAAGATGGAGGAGTCGGGACAGACCGAGGTCGCCTCCACTGGCCAGCGCTACGGCTCGCGCGAGATCGAGATCACGCATGTCGAGCTGCTCGGCGCCGACGGGCGCGAGCGGGCGCTGTTCCAGACCAACGCGCCGCTGACGGTGCGGGTGCGCTACCTGGCGCACCAGCCGATCAGCCGGCCGGTCTTCGGCGTGGGCCTGTACCACGAGAGCGGCTTCTGGCTGAACGGCCCGAACACCCATTTCGACGGCGTCGACATCCCGCTGGTCGCCGGCGCCGGCCATATCGACTACCGGATCGCGTCGCTGCCGCTGCTGGCCGGCCGCTACCTGGTGAGCGCCGCGGTGGTGGACAGCACGATGCTGCACACCTACGACCACCACGAGCGCATGTACCGGCTGGTCGTGCAGAGCAACGCGCTGGGCGACCGCTACGGGGTGCTGGCGATCCCGGGCGAGTGGCGCGTCGGCGCGAGCTATGAAGAAGCGGAAATTGATTCGCAGATTCACGCGGATAAACGCGGATAAGATCGGATGATTATCCGCAGATTCACGCGGATAAACGCGGATAAGATCGGATGATTATCCGCAGATTCACGCGGATAAACGCGGATAAAGTTGAAAACCCTATCCGCGTAAATCCGCGTTTATCCGTGGATCGAATGTTCCTATCCGTGGATCGATTGTTTCTATCCGCAGATTCACGCGGATAAACGCGGATAAAGTTGAAAACCCTATCCGCGTAAATCCGCGTTTATCCGTGGATCGGTTATTTTCATCCTCGTGAATCCGCGGATCTATTTGCGCCCGAGGAGAGACGTGAAGGTCGCCGAGCACTTCGACGCGTACTACTACCAGCACGGCTGCGGCCAGCCCTACCAGCGCAACCCGGAGTGGCTGCGCTTCTTCGGCGCCGTCGCGGATCGGATCGTCGCCGACATTCGGCCGCGCAGCGTGCTCGACGCCGGCTGCGCGATGGGCTTCCTGGTCGAGACGCTGCGCGAGCGCGCGGTGGATGCCTTCGGCGTCGACCTCTCGGCGTACGCGATCGGGCAGGCCCACCCGGACGTCCGGCCGTTCTGCCGGGTCGGGTCGGTGGCCGAGCCGTTCCCGCAGCGCTACGACCTGATCGTCTCGATCGAGGTGCTGGAGCACATGCCGCAGGCCGAGGCCGAGCGGGCGGTCGCGAACTTCTGCGCGCACGCCGACGACGTGCTGTTCTCCTCGACGCCGCTCGACTACCGCGAGGCGACCCACGTCAACGTCCAGCCGCCCGAGCGCTGGGCCGAGCTGTTCGCGCGCCACGGCTTCTACCGCGACGTGGACTTCGACGCCTCGTTTCTCACCCCGTGGGCGACGCGCTACCGCCGCCGCGACGAGCCGGCCCACCGGCTTGCGCGCGACTACGAGCGCAGGTTCTGGATGCTCTGGAAGGAGAACACCGACCTGCGCGGCCTGGCGCTGGAGATGCGGGCGCAGCTGGCGGCGCAGGATGCCGCCGGCCGGGACGCGGAGCTGCTGCGCGACCAGGCCGAGGATCTGCGGCGGCGGCTGGCCCAGCGCGAGGCCCAGCTGGCCGACCTGGAGGCGCGCGCTGGCTGGCTGGAGGAGCAGTCGCGCGCCGCGCGCCGCGCGCTCGCCGCCGTCGAGCAGGGTCGCGCGATGCGGCTGCTGCGCTGGCTCACCCGCAAGGCGCGCTAGCGCGCTGGAGCGTTCGAACGTTCAAACGTTCCAACGTTCCAACCTGCCCACGATCGCCCCCACCCCGCGCGACCAGGGCCAGCGCTCGGCCTCCTGGCGCGCCAGCCGCCCCTTGGCGGCGCGCTCGGCCGGGTCGCCGGCCACGCGGCGCAGCAGATCGACCAGCGCGGCCTCGTCCGGGTCGGCCCACCGCGCGCCGCGGTAGTTCGCCGCGTCGCTGCCCGTCGGCGCCAGCCCGCGGATCGGCAGCGGGTAGCCGTTCTCGGCGCTCAGGAAGGCCGTCTGCCCGCCCCAGTCGGTCGCGATCGCCGGCACGCCGCAGGCCATCGCCTCCAGGATCGGCATGCCCCAGCCCTCGCCGCGCGTCGGCAGCACGAAGCAGTCGGCCGACTGGTACAGCTCGACCAGGCGGGCGGCGTCGAGCGGCTGGTTGTAGATCAGCCCGACCGGCGGCGCGGGCGCGGGCAGCTCGCGCGCGATCGCCTGGATCGGGTTCGGCGCGGGCATGCGGCAGTCGATCTTCAGCAGCAGCAGCACCGGGTCGGATGGCCGGAACGCCGCGCGGTAGGCCCGCAGCAGCACGTCCCAGCCCTTGCGGTCGCCCCACTCGAACACCGACAGGAAGATCGTGCGGTCGCGCAGCCGCTGGCGCGGCTCGGCCGGCCGGAAGCGCGCGGCGTCGATGCCCAGCGGCACCACGTGCACCGGCCGCGCGACCCCGCTCGACCGAAAGACCTCGGCGCCCCAGGCGGTCGGCGTCCACAGCTCGTCCATCTGGTTGGCCTGCTCGACCCAGCTGGCCGGCAGGCGGTCGGTCTCCAGCATCGTGAAGCCGACCCGGTAGGCCCCGCTGTTCTTGCTGAAGCGGTCGCCCGGCGCGTAGACCACCTGCGGCGCGTCGAGGCGCAGCGGCCGGCCCTGCAGCTGCCGGATGCGCGGGTGCATGCCGCCGGCCTGCACGTGCTCGTCGTAGTCGGCGCCGTAGAGGTACAGCGGCCGCACCGCCACGCCCCGCGCGTCCAGCCCCAGCACGTACGCCAGCGACGAGCCGCTGTAGCCGGTCAGCGAGGCGAAGGAGGACTGCCAGACGACGCCGAGCGTCGAGCGCTGAACGCTGAACGCTGAACGCTGAATGCTGACCTGCGAAGACTCAGGCGTCATCGAGAGTTCCTAATGCTGAACGCTGAACGCTGAACGCTGAACGCTGAACGCTGAACGCTGAACGCTGGACGCTGAACGCTGAACGCTGAACGCTGAATGCTGAACGCTGAACGCTGAACGCTGAACGCTGAACGCTGGACGCTGGACGCTGAACGCTGGACGCTGGACGCTGGGCGCTGAATGCTGAACGCTGAACGCTGGACGCTGAACGCTGGACGCTGAATGCTGAATGTTGAGCGATGGGCGTTGGAAAGATTACTCGTTTCCGTATCCTCGCCGTTTGCTTTGAGTTCTTGCGATCTGTTTGACACTTGCGGTCAAAATAGCGATTAGCTGGTTTGTCTCATCCAACAGCTGTGCGAGAGCCGTGTCAGATACCAGCTCCGCCTCGACCAGCAGCTCCATCCAGTACGCGCTCTCTTCAAGCTCCTGGATGCAAATGCCGAACTTGGCTATCATCTCTGCGCTGCTACGTGCGCGCATCCCCTCGCGATAATTAGCTCCAACCGATGTGCCTGCACGCAGTAGTTGCTTGCCGATCACCTGAGCATCCGGCCTTGGAGGAAGCGTATTGTACAGGCGAATGACCCGCAGTGCGAACAGCTTCGTTCGCTGCTTCAACGGCGGAGGATCGTTCGCACCTCGTTCAACACTCATCGCTCATCGTTCAGCGTTATATGTTCTTCGATCCTTCTTCTCGCGCTGCGCTCCTCGTCGATCAGCACGACCAGGCTGTCGAGCAGGCGCAGCAGCGTGGCGTGGGTCGTGCTGATCCGGTCGAGCTCGGGGCCGAGCAGGCGCCAGGCCAGCCGGGCGCGCAGGCGGCCGAGCAGCCCGCGCGCCTCCGGCGGGCGCAGTGGGAACTGCGCGCGCAGCGCCGCCAGCTGCTCGGCCAGGTACGGGTCGCCCAGCGCCACGTTCGTCAGCGTCGGCAGCTGGTCGAGCGGCGAGTCGCGCCGGGCCAGCGCGCGCTCGACCGCGGCGAGCAGCGGCTCGTCGGGCTGCGGGGCGGCGGTGAAGAGGGGATTGTCTGATTGCGGATCGCTCATAATGTGTTAGAAGGTTAGAAGGTTAGAAGGTTAGAGCGTTCCAACGTTCCAACCTTCTAACGATTGTATTGGTCACTTGGTGAACAGGTGCTCGTTCTCCTGGACCCAGCTGACCAGCCGGCCGATGCCGTCCTCGACCGAGACCTTGGGCTGCCAGCCAAGCTCGGCGCCGGCCTTGCGGATATCGCTGATGTAGACCGGCTGGTCGCCCGGCCGCCAGTCGCCGTGGCGCACGTCGATCGGCCTCCTGGCCAGCCGCTCCAGCAGCGGGCGGAACTCGGCCCAGATCGAGAGGGTGTTGCGCGCGCCGCCGCCGATGTTGTAGATCTGGCCGCTGACTTTGTCGATCCGCTCCAGCGCGGCCAGGTAGGCGGCCACCAGGTCGTCGATGTACAGCATGTCGCGCACCTGCTTGCCGTCGCCGTAGATGCTGATCGGCCGGCCCAGCGTGGCGGCGATCACGAAGTGCGCGGCCCAGCCCTGGTCCTCGACGCCAAACTGGCGCGGGCCGTAGATGCAGTTACTGACTTGCATTCCGCCCGCGACGAACAGGTGAGTCTCGTCCTCGACCTCGAGGTCGTACACCTCGGTCTCGCCCAGCTCCTCGATCTGCGCCAGGCTGTCCCAGCACAGCGGGCCGTCGGCGCGGTAGAGGTCGCTGGTCTCCTCGAACCACTGTGGCGAGGTATGCGTCCACGTCCAGCGCAGCAGCGTGTTCAGGTGGCGCGTGCGCTCGGCGCTGAACCCGTAGCCGATCGCGGCGAGCTTGGGGTACAGGTCATAGCCGCCAAGCAGCCGCACGGTCATCTGCACGGTCGTTCCGCGCTTGTAGGCGGTCGGCCTGGCCTCGAAGGACGAGGTCTCGATGCCGAAGTCGGCCAGCAGGTCGCGCAGCTGCTGCACCCAGCGCCGGCCGCTCGCGAGGTACTCGACGTCCTTAGACTGCGCGAGCGACGGCGCGATGTACGAGTCGGCGTAGACCCGGCCCAGCTCCGCGCCGAAGAAGCCGCGCAAGAACGCGCGCTTGACCATCCGGTGGCCGCCAGCCACCCACGCCGGCAGCTCATAGTCGACTCGCACCTTGTCGCCGACCGGCACGCCGAGCAGCTCGAACAGCGTGAACACCGGGATCGTCTGCTGCTGGATGCGGTGCGAGGTGCCGCTGACGACCCGGCCGCTTGGCAGCTCCGACTCGGAAGCGCTCTCGATCACGCCGCTGGCTGGCAGCCCCAGCCAGTCGAGCCACTGCGCGACCTGCGCCAGCTCGTCGAGCGAGCCGTAGTGCTGCACATAGTACGATGGGTTGCTGCGCGACTGGCGCTGGTGGATCGACAGGTTGCCGTCGCCGAACAGCCGGCCGACGATCTCGGCCACTGCCAGCAGCCGGTCGCCGCGCAGCGGCAGCAGCCGCTCGGCGATCGCGGCGGCCTCGTTCAGGCAGCGCATGTCCGAAGTCTTCGCCTGGACGGCGGCCATGAACTGCTCGGCGTCCAGCACCGCGTCGCTCACCTCTTCCCAGGCGGGGGCGTAGCGCGCCTCGGGCAGCACCGCCAGGAAGTCGCCATAGGCGAACTGCTGGTTGGTGAGCAGGCCGTGCGGCCGCACCATGCGGTGGTCGTGCGTCAGCGTGATCGACAGGCCGTTCATGGTCGTCAGGCGCCGCACCGGCTTCACGCCGGTCTTCCAGACCCGCCGGACCTTCGTCCAGCCGCGGCCGCTGTGGACGATATCGCCCGCGCGCAGCGCCGCGATCGGCTTGTTGCCGAACGGCGTCAGGACCGGCTGGTCGGCGGCGAGGCACGACTGGCGGAACACCACGGTCTTGAGCCCGTAGATCCGCGAATAGTCGCGCACGTACTGGTCGGCCGCGCCCTTCGAGCAGCCGTAGGGCGAGTGGAAGTCGAGCAGCTGCGTCTCGGGCACGCCCTCGGGCAGGTCGCGGTAGAGGTAGCGGGTCGGGTGCTCGGCGATCGCCACGGTCTCCATCCCGCCGTAGACCTTGTTGGTCGAGGCGAAGAACACGACCGGCGGCTTCTCGGCGGTGCGCGCCGCCTCGAGCACGTTCAGCGTGCCGAGCGCGTTGGCCTCGAAGTCGCCGCGCGGGTCGACCACCGAGGTGGTGACGGCGACCTGGCCGGCCAGGTGGTAGACCACGTCGTGGCCGGCGACGGCGCGGCGCATGGCCTCGGCGTCGCGGATGTCGGCCTTGACGAAGCGCAGCCGCTGGCCGTGCTGCGACTGCAGCCACTCCAGGTTGAGCGGCGTGAGCGGGCGGCTCAGGTTATCTACCACGGTGACCGCCTCGCCGCGCGTCAGCAGCGTGTTGGCCAGGTTACAGCCGATGAAGCCGGCTCCGCCGGTGATCAGGTGTTTCATAACGCTCCTTCACCCATCCTACGTTCGCTCTAAGAGTTCAGCGGGCGAAACAGATCGGGAGTGGGTGCGGCGGTGCTGCCTGCCCGCTCGATCTGCTGGTCGCCCGCTCAGTCCGCTGGGCCTTTGTGACATAACGCACGCGCGACGGCCGATCGCCTGGTCAGGCGGCGCCGTCGCACTGCTTCGTGAATTTGAAAACCGCTCTAGTATACACCAAAGCTCGCCGCTGGCTGTGCAATTCTCTGTCGGGTGCGGCGCCTCTTTTGTAGGCAGCGGCCGACCCATATCCTCATCTATTCTTCACGGCTTCTGCAGAAAGAACATCACCGATGTAAACAGGTGCTCGTCGAACCGCAGCACGAAGTGCGGCCGTGGCGAGCGCAGGTCGTCGGCCAACAGCAGATTGATCGGGTTGGCACAGTAAGGCCCTAGGTCGGCCGGGGCGATGTCGCCGATCATCAGCAGCCCGCTGGGCGCGATCAGCGTCTCGTAGATCTCCCACGGGCTGAAGATCTCCTCTAGCGGGGCTTGATCGTGCAGCAGGACCTCGGTTGACACGACGGCGACACCGCCAGGCCGCAGGACGCGCGCCATCTCCTGCAGCGAGCGCAGGCTGTTCTGTCGGCTGCCGAAGTGCTCGATCGAGCAGAACGAGAAGACGAAGTCAAACGTTTCGTCGGCGAAGCAGGCGTGCGTGCCGCTCATCGGCAGGAAGTGCACCCGCTCGCGCGGGTAGGGGTAGGGCGCGTACTGGCCGGGGTCGCGCAGCACGTCGGGGGTGGCCTCGTTGTCGGCGAATCTGCCGTCGTACAGGTCGGTCGCGTAGACACCCGCGACGCGGTTGGCCAGCCAGTAGATCACCGGCTCGTGCCCGGCCGCCACGCCCAGCGCGCGGGCCGCCGGCCGGATGCAGCCCAGCCGTGCCAGCCCGGCCACGCCGTGCACCCACTCCCAGACCTTGCGGTGCTGCACCTCGGGCGCGATCACGCCGAACGGCGCGCGGAAGGCCAGCGCGTCCAGGCACTCGCGCCAGAGCGGGTGCTGCCAGTGCTGCGGGTTGCAGACCGAGCTGAGCGCCAGGTCGACCGGCCGGCTCGTGCCGCTCAGACGCAGCCGGCGCACGGCCACGCCCAGCGCGCGATTGTCGTCCCCGGCGGCCTGGATGGGGGTGCGGGTGCGCTCGACGCCGATCGTCACCCGCACGATCGCCTGCTCGGCCGTCATCGGCGGCAGCTTCAGGCGCGTTGTCTCCCAGCCGCCCTTGCTCGGCGCGCATAGCTCGACCCTGGCGCCGCCGGCCTCGATCGTCGCGCGCGCCGGCCCTAGATCGCGCGGCCCGCCCGACAGCTCGACCTCGAGCGTGTCCTGGCCGCGCGTGCGGTGCAGGAACGCCGTGGCGCGCTCGCGGGTCCAGCGAAAGCCATCCTCCGGCTCGTGCCAGCCATCGCCGAGATGGCTGCTCTCTCGTCCATCCAGCGCAAGCGTGTGCCGCGAGACCACCCCTGGGGGTGTCGTGCCATACACCTGCCCGCCCCACGACGGGAACCTCCGCGTGACCACGTGCCTCACACTCCGCTCCTTACTTCAGCGCCGCAGCAGCGGCATGCGCGTTCGCGAGACCTGCTGGGCCGCGATCAGCTCGACCGGTACCGTCAGCGACCCGTAGCCCGGCACCTGCACCTGCAGCGAGGCGTTGTAGGTCCCCACCGTCGCGGGCGCGTTGAGCGTGACCAGCAGCGTATCGGCGCTGGTGCCGCTGGTGCGGTTGAGCTGCACGATGTTCTGCGGGTCGCTTGCGACGACGCTCCACGAGAACGCCCGGCCGTCGCTGAGGTTGAACGCCAGCGCGGTCGTGTCGGACTGGCCGACCTGGATCACCGAGGTGATCGCGCGCGGGGCGACCTGCAGCTCGGGCAGCGTGCCGGTGTGCTGCGGGTTGCCGCGGAACATCGGCCAGGGCGCGGCGTAGGCGCCGGCCGCGCCGGCCGGGCTGCCCAGCTTGCCGGCGAAGTCGGTCCACACGTACAGGAAGCCGTTCGGCGTACCCGCGAAATCGCCTCCGGCGTGGCTGCCGCCGACCACCAGCTCCAGGTCGCCGCTGTTGTCGATATCGCCGACCGCGGGCGTGCTCTTCAGCGGCATCCAGGCGAACAGCGAGCGCTGCGCGCCGCAGCCCGAGCCGCCGCAGGTCAGCTGCGCGCCGTTCGCGCCGTTCAGCACGACCACGCTATTCGAGTAGGAGACGATCACCTCGGGCGAGCCGTTGCCGTCCAGGTCGGCGATGATCGCCGAGCCCAGGTCGTCGGCGTTGGGGTCGTCGCCGCCAAGCGGGCCGGATGGGATGGTGGTCCACTTCGCGTTGGGGTTGTTCCAGTCCCAGGCCTGCACCCACGAGTACGTCTTGCCCGAGAACTGGCCGTTGACCACCGTCACAACCTCGAGCTGCGGGTCGGAGTCGAGGTTGCCGACGGCGGGCGACGAGCGGCTGCAGCCCAGGCTGTTCAGGGTGATCTTCTCGGCGCCGGTCGCGGCGTCGAGCACCTTGACCCAGCGCCCGGCGCCAATGGCGTTGTTGTAGAAGCAGCCCGAGCCGATCGCCACCTCCAGCCTGCCGTCGCCGTCCAGGTCGGCCACCGCCGGCGACGAGTAGATCACCTGGTTGTAGGTGTTGCGCCAGATGTAGCCGGTGCCGTACTTCTTCTGGCCGCCGGGCACCGGCTGGGTGTCGAAGGCGTAGACGTACCCGCCGTCGGGGTTGCCGGTGATGTCGGTGCCGACGATCAGCTCCAGGTCGGGGTCGGCGTCGATATTCGCGAAGGCCGGCGAGGACCAGACCGTATCGTTGGCCTGGTAGTGCCAGCGGATCGCGCTGGTGTGCTCGAGCAGGTAGACCTCGCGGTCGAACGCGCCGAAGGCGACCTCGAGCGTACCGTCGTGGTCGACATCCGCCAGCGCCGGCGAGGAGGCCACGCCGTCGAGAAAGCCGTTGCTCGACAGCGGCGCGACGACGAAGTTCCATGCGGTGGTGTGGTTATTGCCGCGGATCGCGATCACGCCGCCGGGGCAGTTGGTGTTCTGGACGGTGCCGTAGCCGACCAGCACGTAGGGCACGCCGTCGCCGTACAGCGCGCCGATCGCCGGGACGCTGTTGATCTTGGCGTCGCCGATCGGGTCGGTGAGCGTGCACGACGCCAGGCCCGGCACGTCGACCTCCCACAGCAGCGCGCCGCTGCTGTGATACGCGTACACGCGCCCGTCGCGGCCGGCGATCACGATCTCCTTGCCGTCGGCGGTGCTGCCGTCGACCTCGCCAATCACCGGGCCGCCGCGGAAGAACGGCGCGCCCGAGACGCCCAGGCCCGGCGGGATGTCGTCGGCGCGCAGGGAGGTGTGGGTGAACCCCGGCTGCGGCGGGAAGTAGTCTGCGTAGCCGGCCGCGGCCGGGCGGGCCTGCGCCAGCGCCAGGGTCGCCAGCAGCAGCGCCACCAGCCAGATCCGCGCGCGCGCGCGGCCGTGGCCGATCGACTGTCGAGAGGTCGCGGTGGGCGTCATGGTTTGCTCCTTAGGCTACGTGCATGCTATCCGCTGCTCGATTCTGGTTTGCGTGACAATGGACGATCGGGCAATATGCATGCCATCTATCGCCTATCGTCTTCAGGCGAATCGGAGGTGCGATAGCTTGCACTACGACGTCGGGGGCTCCGAGGAGTCGGTCCGGTGCTGCGCGGCCTTGAGCTGTGATTCCAGCAGGCGGATCTGCCGCTCCATCCGGCGCTGCTCGCGGATCGAGTACTCCAGCGCGTGCTGCAGCCGCTCGATCAGCTCGGCGTTGAACGACGCCTGCTGCTGGACGATCACGTCGACGTAGGGCTCTTTGAGGTGCGACGTCAGGTTGCGGCGCAGCCAGGCAATGATCGGCCCGATCAGACGCGCCCGCGACTCGACCCGGTGCTGCGGGAGGCCGATCGCGGCCTGGTGGCGCAGCGGGGTCAGCAGCTGATCGATCGACAGCCGCCGCTCCTCCGGCACCGCCTCCTCCACCAGATCGCCGAGCCGCGCCTGGTAGTGCTCGCGCGTGAACTCCAGCGCGCGGCGGATGCCGCGCTGCGAGAGCTGCTCGACCAGCGTGCGCTCGGCCAGCAGCTGCTCGAGCGCGCCGGCCAGCCGGCCAAACACGACCGGCCAGGCGTAGTGCTGCTGGACGTACTCGTAGCCAAGGCGGCCGCGCTCGGCCGCGGCCTGCGGCTGGTCGATCGCCGCCGACAGCGCCGCGGCGAAGCTCTCGAAGTCGCTGAAGGTCCAGCCGCCCTGGCTGCGCGCCACATGCTCGCGCGTCACGGCGCAGTCGTCGTGGACCAGCACCGGCCGCTGCTGCAGCCAGGATTCCATGATCACGATCGAGAAGCTCTCGTTGCGCGAGGGCTGGCAGAACAGATCGGCCGCGGCGTAGGCGTCGCGCAGCGTCTCGGCGGGCAGGCGCCCCAGCGCGCGCACGCCCGGCCGCTCGACGTCGACGCCCGAGCGCTCGCCGACCAGCGCCAGGGTGGCGTCGGGGTGGAAGCGCTGGCGGTACCGCTCGAACAGGCTCACCAGCTGGCCGACGTTCTTCTCGGGGATGATCCGCCCGGCGTAGAGCAGCAGCGGGCCGGACACCTGGTGCTGCGCGCGGAAGCGCGCCCCGTCGCCGCGCGGCGCGTCGCTCGGGAAGCCGCAGCCGACCACCGCCGCGTGGGGGTTGGCCAGCCCGAGCTGCTCGCGCGCGAAGCACTGCTCGGCCTCGGCGTTGAACAGGATGCCGCGCGCCTCCTCAAGCGCCTCGCGCACCACCGTGCAGTGCGCCAGCGGCTCGTCGTGCAGGCAGGGCACCCAGATCGCCTTGCCCTGGGCGGCCTGCGCGGCCGCGAAGGCCAGCCCGAACGCGTACGGCCCGACGATCACCGCCTCGTAGTCGCCGATCGACCGCTGCAGGTAGCTGACCAGCTCGGCGCTGTTGAGGCTCTCGTGCAGCAGCGCGCGCTGCTTGCGATACTCGAGCTGGCCGGCGCTGCTCAGCTCCTCGGCCAGCTGCCAGTAGCGCCGCCGGTTGCCGATGTCGGTCAGGAAGCGCCGCACCGGCACGCCGCGAACCACGTCCGGGCCGGGCGGCAGCGCGTTGTTCCACGCGCCCAGCTGATCGGTGCAGGTCGTCAGCACCTCGACCAGGTAGCCGTGCTCGCGGAGCTGCTCGGCGTAGCCCTGCAGGAGCGTCTCGGCCCCGCCGACCATCTCGGGCAGGTAGCGCGGGATCACAAAGGCGATGCGCGGTAGCTGTATGCTGGTTGACATTGAGCGCTCGTATCTTTCAGCTGGCTGCGGCCCGCAGCGCGATCGACGTCAGAATGCGCGTCACCTGGCCGGCCATCGCCTGGACATCCTCCGCCGGGAACAGCAGGCCGGCGTCGCCGACCGTCTCCGGCAGCGCGGTCGCGTCGGTCGCGACGACCGGCCGCCCGCAGGCCATGGCCTCGATCACCGGCACGCAGAAGCCCTCGTGCAGGCTGCTGGTCACGTACACGTCGCACAGGTTGTAGTAGCGGTACAGCTCCTCGTGGTTGACCGGCCCGGTAAAGACGACCTGCTCGGCGCAGCCCAGGTCCTCGGCGATCGCCAGCGCCTGGTCGCAGATCTGCCTGTAGACCGAGAACTTGTTGTCGCCGACAAGCATGAGGGTCGTCTCCGGGAGCGTCTGCCGCACGACCGCCAGCATCCTGACGAGATCGTCGATGCGCTTGTTCCCGGCCATCCGGCCGATATACAGTAGCACGCGCCGGCCCTCCAGGCCGTAGTGCTCGACCAGCTCCGGGTCGCGCGGCATCGGGCGAAACTGGCTGACTGGCACCGCGTAGGGCATGACGCGGATGCGCTCCGGGTCGACCCCGCTGTAGCTCTGGAGCTCCTCGGCCATGTACTGGCTGTGGACGATCGCGTAGTCGGCCAGCCGCGCCAGCGTGGCCTTCTTCTGCCCCTGCACCAGGAACGACATGCCGCTGCCGTCGCCCCACAGGTGTGGCGGCGTCAGCCCATGATAATCGAAAATGATCGTGCCGCTCTGCACCAGCCGGATCGACTCGACCAGCGGGTAGTAGACCGGGTAGTGGAAGATGTACAGGTCGGCCTGGTAGAACTGCTGCGCGATCCACGAGCGCGCCGCCACAGTGCTGCCCTCCTGGACCTCGGCCAGCGACGTGCAGAAGACCGAGCGTCGCACGTCGAGCGGCAGGTGCTCGTCGATATGCTCGGCCAGAACGTGGACGACGTGGTTCTGGGACTCGAAGTACTTGAGCTGCTCGACCACGCAGTTGCCGACCGCGTCGTTCAGCAGGCAGTTCGTATTGACGATGCAGACGCGCAGCCGGTCCTCGTCGAGCGGCTGGATCACGACATTCAGGTCGAGCGTCGGCAGGCCCATGTCGCCGAACCAGGCATGCTGCTCGGCCACCAGGTCGATCTGCAGCGTGTAGGTGCCCGGCAGCAGCGGCGGCTCGACGATCACGCTGCAGTCGACCGTCTCGCCCGGCTCGACCGCGCGGCGGAAGCGCGTGCGCCGGCCGTCGGGGACGACCCGGTGGCCGCGCTCGTCGGTCCAGCGGTAGGCCACGTTCACCGGCCGGTCGCCCTCCAGCTCCCACGGCTTCTCGCCGCGGTTGGTGATCCGGCATTGGACGACTGCGGTCTGCCCGCTGAGCAGGCTGGGGGTGTAGTACACCAGAAGGTACTCGGCAGCGTATTCCATCGTTGTCATTTCACTCAACTCGCGATCGACCGGGCGCTCAGCGCGGCGTCCCCTCGCACACAGGCATCGCGCAGCGATGCGAAGATCTGCAGCACCTGCTCGCGCTCGTCGGCGGAGACGGGAGTCTCCTGACACGCCGCGCGGGCCGCGAGCCAGTCCGGCATGCGCAGCAGCGCGTCCAGGTACGCGCGCTTGATCGCGCGCAGCAGCCCCGGGCTGGCGACTGAGCCGAGAAACGCGCGCTCGGCCGCGGCGAACGCGCCGGCCAGCTCCGCGATCTCGCAGTGCTTGACCAGGTACAGCAGCCGCCCGCGGTTGAACCAGTAGGCCCGCAGCAGCGGGTCGGGCGTCGACGTGCCCTCGTAGTGGATCAGCGCCGCCGCCGGGTTGACCACCACGCGGTAGCCGGCGCGCCAGAGCCGCGCGCACAGGTCGACCTCTTCCATATACGCCGGGCTGAAGCGCTCGTCGAACAGGCCGACCTCGCGCAGCGCGCTCGCCCGCAGCGCCAGCGCCGCGCCGGTGGCGTACTGCACCGGCATCACGTCCGGGTACTGCCCCTGGTCGCGCTCGCCCTGGCCGATATGATACGTCGTCGCCCGCGGCGCGTCCAGCCCCGCGCCGACGTGCAGGATCGTGCGCTCGTCGTCGGCGTAGATTTTACACCCAACCGCGCCGACGGCCGGGTCGTCGAAGGGCGCCAGGATGGCCTCCGGCCAGCCCGCCAGGCAGCGCGTGTCCTGGTTGAGCAGCACGACCACGTCGGCCGGGGTTAGCGCCAGGCCCGGCAGCGTCTCCAGGCCGAGCGCCAGCCGCATGCCGCGGTTCATGCCGCCGCTGAAGCCCAGGTTCTCGCCATTCTCGACGACGGCGACACGGCCCGCGGCCGCGCGCGCCAGCGCCCGCGACTCGTCGGCCGAGCCGTTGTCGACCACCAGGACCTGGAACTGCGCGGGCAGGCCGGCCAGGCTATCCAGGCAGGCGGGCAGGTAGCGCGCGCCGTTGTACGAGAGCACGATCACGGTCGCGTTCACGGCTGCAACCTCATGACGAGCCGGCTGATCTCCTGCGCGAGCGCGGTGCTGGCCAGCTCCTCATCGGCCAGGCGGTCGTGCACGCTCGGCAGCGCCTCCCGCGCGATCGTCCGCAGCCGGCCCTCGACATCCGTCAGCTGGAGCGATAGCTCGAGCAGCCGCCGCAGCAGATCGTCGCGCCCGGCGTGGATGGCCGCCCGGTCGGCGTCGTGCTGGGTCTCGGCGCGCTGCACCTCGCTCATCAGCCAGTACAGCGCGCGCACGACCACCGCATTGAACTCGGTCTGCCGTTGGTAGACCGGCGCGGCGGCCTGGCGCACGGCCGCGCGGACGGCGTCCCTGGGATTCAGGCCGCCGGCCGGCGCGCCCGCGTCGCCGATCCGCCAGAGCGTCTCGGCTTGGCGGATCAGCTCGGTCAGCTGGTCGAGCGCGAGCGCCGGCAGCTCGGGCTGCGGCGCCGCGCTCTCGGTGGCGGGCTGCTCCATCGCCGCTCTCCTTCGTCGTGTCGCCCCCGCGACGTTGGCCGAGCGGGCCCAGCGCCGCAGCGGCGCCAGCGTGCGCTCCCAGGTGAACTCTCGCGCCAGGTCGCTCGCGCGCGCCGCGCAGTCCGCGCGCTCGGCCGGGTCGTCCAGCAGATCGATCAGCGCGGCGGCCAGCGCGGCCGGGTCCTCCGGCGGCACCACCCGGCCGAGCCCGTGGCGGCGCACCAGCTCGGCCGCCGCGTCGCCATCGCTGACCACGCTCGGCAGCCCCGCCCACAGGTGGTCGAGGAAGCGCGAGCGCACGGCGGCGTAGGCGGTCTCGAGGTGGCTGCGGTGCAGCGAGACTGCGACGGTGGCCTCGAGCAGGAAATCTGCGCGCCGCGCGTAGGGCACCCACTCGTCGTAGAAAAACACCTGGCGGCCCAGCAGGCCGAGCGCCTGGGCGCGCTGGCGCGCCTGGCGCGGCGCGCGCATCTCGGAGGCCACGCCGGGGTGCCGGCCGGCCAGGAAGACCAGCCGCGCGTCGGGGTGGCGCGCGAGCACCTGCGGCATCGCCTCGACCAGCGTCAGCGGGTCGAGCCAGTCCCACAGCCCGCCGGCCCACAGCAGCAGCGGGTCGTCGGCCCCGACGCCGTCGAGGGCGCCGCGCAGGGCCGGGGCGAGCTTCACGGGCGGCTGCGCGGGCAGGCCGAACGGCGCCACGTCGATCAGGCCGCGCGCCTGCGGGTCGGCGTCGGCGAGCGAGGGGGTGAGCCGGCCGGCCAGCATCAGCGCGCCGAGGTACAGGTCGCGCTGGCGCTCGGTGGCGCAGAGGAAGAAATCGCCGGCGGCGAGCTGGCGCGCCAGCAGATCCTGGTCGCGCGCGGCGCGGTCGGCGCGCTGCTCGGGCGGGGCCGCGCGCAGCAGCTCGAGGTTCTCGAGCAGCACCGGGTCGTACAGGTCGAGCGCGAGCGGCTGGGCGATCGCGGCCAGCTCGGGGTGGCCCTCCAGCACGAAGCCGTTGGCGACCACCAGGTCGGCCTCGCGCAGCCAGGCCGCCAGGGACGCCGAGTCGCCCCAGGTATAGTCGCCGCAGAGGAACCCGGGGGGCTGGAGATCGATCATCCGGGGGGCGACCAGCGTGACGGGATGCTCGGCGGCCAGCACGCCGGCGAGCTGCCATGCGCGGATCCCTGGCCCGGCCATCCGGCCGCCCACGACGTCGTGGCTGATAATCAACACGCGCGGCGTGGCGCTCTCGTTCATGTGTTGGTCTTGCCTGTCTGCGCCGGCCCGCGTCGCGCGCGGCGCAGCGGACCAATCGCCGCTTTCATGGGCAGACCTGCTCCGCTTTGCCAATCACAATCTGGGGATGTTACCGCCGATTCATCCCTTCGTCAAGCCGCATGAGCTGTTCGCTGCGCTCGGCGGCTCACTGTTGAGTGTCGTAGAGGCGACAGTGTGCAGTTTTCGCGGGCGCGGCGCCCCCGGCCGCCTCTGGCAAATGACGCCTTCCCAGTTGCATTGCTGGTGGCTCACGCCTGGCACCATCCCGATCGGACGTGTTGCCTCCCGCCGCGCCTGGATTCCGCCGGGCATGTGCGTCAAGCGCTGAACGTGAGGCTGCGTCATTTTGGGGTCCAGGGGCGCAAGCCCCGGGAGGGGGGCGGCGGGGGTGGCGGCCCACCCCCGCCCGCGGGGGCACGGGGGGCGCGCAGCCCCCCGCAGGCGCTGGAGTTGTGCCCAACGCCTAGCAGGGGGCGCGGGGGCGCGCAGCCCCAGGCGGGGGCGTGGGGGCGCAGCCCCCGCACACCAACTTGCCGATCCGGCGATCTTTCGTTATTATTAGCACTGTCACCAATGAAGTGCTAATCCGCGCTACCTGGAGGTAGGATGCTATGACCACCGAAGCTGAAGAGAAGCCGATCGCAGAGCCAACACCCGTCCCGTTCCGCGCCGAGGTCAAGCAGCTGCTGAACATCCTGGCGCACTCGCTCTACACCGACCGCGAGATCTTCCTGCGCGAGCTGATCTCGAACGCGTCCGACGCGCTCTACCGCGTCCAGTTCGAGATGCTGACCAACCACGACGTGCTCGACCCGGCCGCCGAGCTGGCGATCCACGTCGACGGCGACGAGGGCGCCGGGACGATCACGATCTCGGACAGCGGCATCGGCATGACCCGCGAGGAGCTGATCGAGAACCTCGGCACGATCGCCCAGTCGGGCGCGCGCGCGATCATGGAGCGGCTCGAGTCCGGCCAGCGCAGCGATATCATCGGCCAGTTCGGCGTGGGCTTCTACTCGGCCTTCGTGGTGGCCGACGAGGTCACGGTGATCTCGCGCTCGCACCAGCCCGGCGCCCAGGCGGCGCTGTGGCAGTCGCACGGCGGCGATACCTTCACGGTCGCGGCGGCCGAGCGGGCCGAGCGCGGCACCACGATCGTCCTCAAGCTCAAGGAGGACGCCGCCGAGTTCGCCAAGGACTGGAAGCTGCGGCAGGTGATCAAGCGCCACTCCGACTTCGTCGCCTGGCCGGTCTACGTCGGCGCCGAGCGCGCCAACCAGCAGACCGCGCTGTGGCGTCAGGCGCCGCGCCAGGTCGAGGCCGACAAGTACGACGAGTTCTACCGCCAGCTCACGATGGACTTCGAGCAGCCGCTGCTGCACATGCACCTCTCGACCGACGCGCCGCTCGACCTGCACGCGATCCTGTTCGTGCCCGGCCGGCGCGAGCGCGGCCTGATCGAGCGGCGGGTCGAGGGCAAGATCAAGCTCTACTCGCGCAAGGTGCTGATCCAGGAGGAGGGCAAGGACCTGCTGCCCGGCTACTTCCGCTTCGTCGAGGGCGTGGTCGACAGCGAGGACCTGCCGCTGAACGTCTCGCGCGAGATGGTCCAGAGCAGCGGCGGGATCATCGGCAGGCTCAAGAAGACGCTGACCGGGCGGCTGACCAAGGAGCTGGCCGAGCTGGCCGCCCAGGATGCCGAGCGGTACGCGAAGTTCTGGGCCGAGTTCGGGATCTTTCTCAAAGAGGGTATCGCCTCCGAGGCGTCGGCCCGCAACGACCTGCTGCCGCTGCTGCGCTTCCACAGCACCAGGTCGGGCGAGGGGCTGGCCTCGCTGGCCGAGTACAAGGGCCGCATGGTCGAGGGCCAGCAGGAGATCTACTACGTGCTCGGCAGCGACCTCGGCAGCGTCCGGCGCAGCCCGCACCTGGAGGCGCTGGAGGAGCGCGGGATCGAGGCGCTGCTGCTGGCCGACGTGATGGACGGCTTCATGCTGACCGGCCTGCGCGAGTACGAGGGCCTCAAGCTGCGCAACGCCGACGACCCCAACCTCGATCTGCCCGGCGAGGGCAAGCCCTCCGAGGTCGCGGTCTCCGACGAGGCGTTCGCGCGGCTGGTGACGGCGTTCAAGGAGCGGCTGGGCGAGCGCGTCACGGCGGTGCGCGCCTCGAACGCGCTGCGCAGCAGCCCGGCGCGGCTGATCTCGCCCGACGACGCGCCGAACCGCGAGATGGAGCGCATCCAGCGCATCCTGGAGCGCGACTTCAAGGTGCCGCCGCGGATCGTCGAGCTGAACCGCGGCCACGCGCTGATCGCCGACCTGGCGCGGCTGGCGGAGCAGCGGCCCGACGACCCGCTGGTCGGCGCGCTGGTCGAGCAGATCTACGAGAACGCCCTGCTGCTGGAGGGGCTGCACCCCAACCCGGCCGAGATGGTCGAGCGCATCCAGGCGCTCATGGAGGCGGCCGCGCGCGGCGACCGCGCGTAGGCGGCTTTTAGCCTGCCTGTGGCACGTAATCTGCTTGTCTCCTTCGTCAAGATGTGTTTGTTTGTTCGCGAAGGAGACAAGCGATGAGCCTGGTTGGCCTGCTGCTTCTGATATTGGTCGGAGCGATCTGCGGCGCTATCGCCGAGATGCTGGTCGGCTACAGCCCCGGCGGGTTCCTGGCGTCGGTGGTGATCGGCTTCCTGGGGGCCCTGATCGGCTCCTGGCTCGCGCCGCGGATCGGCCTCCCCTCGATCCTGGCGGTCAACATCGAAGGGTTCCGGATCGAGATCCTGTGGGCGATCCTTGGCGCGGTGATCCTGCTGCTGATCTTGAGCCTGTTCCGGCGGAGCTACTACCGCCGCCCGCTGCTCTAGGAGAGCCGCGCTGCTTGACCTCACCCCCAGCCGGTCCCCCGCTCCCCAAAGGAGCGGGGGCTTTCCACGTGGCGCGGGCCCACCGCCAACAATAATCCCCCTCCCCTGGCAAGGGGAGGGGGCAGGGGGTGGGGTCGCAACCTCTAGGGATAGTACTCGACCTGGCTGAACGGCCAGTAGCGCAGCACCACCCGGCCGACCATCTGATCCGAGGAGATCGGCCCGAAGCTGCGCGAGTCGAGGCTGTTCTCGCGGTTGTCGCCCATCACGAAGTACTGGTCCAGCGCCAGCCGGATCGGCTCGCAGGTCACGCCGCAGGTGGTCGGCGCGCCGTGGATATACGGCTCGTCGAGCCGCGCGCCGTTGATCCACACCTCGTCGTCGCGAAACTCGATCAGGTCGCCGGGCAGCCCGATCACCCGCTTGATCAGGGCGTCGTCGTCGCGCGCGGGCGTCTTGTAGAAGACGACGACCTGCCCGCGCTGCAGCGCAAACGGCGATGTGCGTGTCGTCTCGGCCGCGTGCGCGGTGCGCACGAACAGGCTCGACCAGATGCTGCCGAGCTTGCTGACCAGCACCCGCTGCCCTTCGTGGAAGGTTGGCTCCATGCTGATCTGGTGGACCTCAAAGCGCCCGATCAGGGCTGAGAGCACGAAAAAGAGGATCAGCGCCTGGGCGGCAGTGCGCAGCAGCTCGACAAATGCCGAGCGCGGCCGCGGTCGTCTGGGCTGAGAGTCTTCGCTCAAGAGGCTTCTCCACCATCCATAACGACGATTACCCGGATCATTTTAACATACTCCGCTGCGCACATCCGTACGATCTTTCGTCTAAAAGCTGACGGCGAGCTGTCGCTTGCCCGCTGGCGCGCCGCGCGCACGATAGACGATGGACGACTTAGTTCTGCGGTTCTGTGGCCACGGAACTGCAGAACCGAATCGTGGCAGCCCAAACCCGACAGAGACTTCCGCTGACCTGTACTAGGTATTTCGACCACGCTGTACTAGTGCGCGGCGGGGGCCGGGGCCTCGCCCGCGGCGGTGCGGCCAGCCCACGCGAACGGCCAGCCCGGCATGAACAGCCCGATCACGATCGCCACCAGGGCCACGTAGAAGGTCAGCTTATAGGTCCGGTCGAAGCCGACCAGGTACTCGCTGCAGGCCCGGTCGATCGACTGCTTGGCCTGGGCCTGTGCGATCGCAGGCACGCCCGGCGGCACGTTCTGATCGGCCGGCACGCCGGGCGTCTCGCAGACGCCGAACGGCTTGGTGGCGACGACGGCGCCTGGCTGGCTGGCCTGCTGCTGGAACTGGTTCTGCAGGCCCTTGACCTCCGGCGAGAGCGAGCTCGAGAGCACGGTCGCCAGCACGGCCACGCCGATCGACTGGACCACGAAGCGCGTGCCGTTGATCAGCGACGAGCCGCGCGCCAGCGCCGAGCGCGGCACGGCCGACAGCGCGGTCGCGAAGGTCGTCTGGATGGTCAGGCCGAGCGCCGCGCCGCGCAGCGCCAGCAGGAACAGGATCCAGCCGATCGGCGTATCGCCCTGCAGGTGCGCGAGCTGCCAGGTGTTGATCAGCAGGATCGAGAAGCCGGTGACGATCAGCACCCGCGGGCCGATCTTGTCGTACAGCCGCCCGGCGATCGGCGTGATCACGCCCGAGGTCAGCGCCAGCGGCAGCAGGGTCAGGCCGGTCTGCAGGGCGGTGCGGCCGCGCAGCGCCTGCAGGTACACCGGCATCAGGAACTCAGCGCCGAACAGGCCGATCACCGTGACGTAGCCGATCAGGCTGGCCGTCAGGAAGGTCGGCCGGGCGAACAGCCGCAGGTTGAGCAGCGGCTCCTTGGCCACGAACAGCTCGATCACGCCGAAGGCCGCCAGCGCGACCGCGCCGACGGCGAACCAGACCAGCACGCTCGCCGAGCCCCAGCCCTGGTCGGCGGCGATCGAGGCGGCGTACAGCACCGAGCCGAAGCCGACGATCGCCGTGGCGATGCCGAGCGGGTCGAGCGCCGGCCGCCGCTCGGGCCTGCGCTCGCGCAGGAACCGCGAGGCCAGCGTGACGCCGACGATCCCGATCGGGATGTTGATGAAGAAGATCCAGCGCCACAGCCCCTGGTCGACCAGCAGGCCGCCCATGATTGGGCCGAGCGCGGGCGCGACCACCAAGGCGATGCCGAAGATGCCGAGCGCCATGCCCTGCTCGCGCGGCGGGAAGGTGCTGAACAGCAGCGCCGAGCCGAGCGGCTGCGCGATCCCGCCGCCGATGCCCTGCAGCGCGCGGGCGGCCACCAGCAGCCAGATGCTCGGCGAGATCGTGGGCGCGAGCCCGCACAGCAGCGAGCCAAGCACGAACAGCGCCAGACCGCCGACGTACATCCGCTTGATGCCGAAGCGGTCGGACAGAAAGCCCGACATCGGCGTCGCGATGCCGAGCGCGAGCACGTACACGCTGATCACCCACTGCGAGTCGCTCAGGCTGGCGCCGTACTCGCGGCGGATGGTCTGGAACGCGACGTTGACCACCGTCGTGTCCAGGATAATCATGAAGATGCCGAAGATCACCGAGATCAGCACCTTCCACTTGTAGGCCAGCCGCCCCGATTGCTCGGGCGGGGCGGCGGCGGCTCCATAGGCCATTCCGAAATCTCCTTCTCTCGCTCTTGGCGCCTGATTGATTTACGTAGTTCGGGAGGGGCCAAAGGCCCCTCCCGAACCCTCCCCGCCAGGGCGTCGCCGCCCCTACACCCACCACAAGATGAATCCGCTCAGTCAGCGCGATTGACCGAGGCCGCAAGCTCGGCCACCGCGCCCGCGCCGTCGGGCATCGCCGCGACCAGATCGCGCAGCCGATCGAGCAGCTGCCGACTGTGCTCGGGCCCCATCGCTGCGAGGCTCCGCACCAGCACGTCCTCGTCGTCGACCGGCGGAACGAGCGCCAGGATCGCCCCGCCCTGCTCGGTCAGCGCCAGCGGCGTCCGCCGCCGATCCTTTGGGTCGCGCCCGCGCTCGACAAACCCGTGCCGCTCCAGCGCGTCCACCGCCGGCACCAGCGTCGCCGGAGCCAGGGTCATCTTGCGGCTCAGCTCGCTGATCGTGTGCCGCTCGTGGAAGAGCAGCCGCATGATCCCGTACTGCAGGCTGCTCATCGCGATGCCCTGCGCCTGCAGCCGCTGCTCCAGGCAGCGGCCGGACCACTTGGTCGCGATTGCGATCAGGATGCGGATCTCGAGCGCCGCCCGGTGAAGCTCATGCATAGTTTGTGCCATACGATATGTAGTTTAATCATTCGTGCACGAATGATATAAGATACGAATAGATATGTCAAGCGTGCTGCGCACCCCTGCCAGGGGCGGGGGCAGATGGTGGGGTTTGTAAAATGCGCGGAGGACGAGGGGCTGGCGCCACTCCAGGCGCTCGAAGGCACCGTTCTTGCATTGGGTAGCACGCCGCGAGCGGGAGAGGCGCGCGGCGAGGTGGACAAGAAGGAGATCAAGGTATGCGATTTGTGAGAATCATCGGAGCGGTCGCGCTCGCCGTCGTCGCGAGCGCGTTTGGCGGGGTGGCGCTGGCCCAGACCGGCCAGGGCGCGCAGAGCTTTACGCTACAGCCGGGCGGCACCGCCACGGTGACGTTCGAGGCGTTCTGCACCAACTTCGGCCAGGCGTTCCCGACGTCGATCCAGGCGCCCAATGGCGTGGCCGATGCGAAGGTGGCCGGCGCGCTGGCGTACATCCAGAGCAACAACCTGGCGGCCGACCAGAGCCAGGCCCTTGAGGCCCAGTACGGCATCTGGCAGGCCCAGGGCGCGACCGGCAGCCCGGCGGGAGGCACAACAGCGCAGGCCGTCGCGGGCGCCGCCACGGCCGCGCCCGCGAGCCCGCAGGGCACCTCGCTGCTCGACGCGGCTCAGTCCGGCCAGGTACGCGTGACGCTCAGCTCGTGGCAGCCGGTCGGCAACAAGGTGCAGATCGGCAACGCCAGCGACAACTTCTACGGCCGCGGCACGCTGACGGTCGAGAACACGTCGCAGCAGGCGCTCACGCTCTACATGCCGGTCGGCACGCTGTTCCCGCCAGCCACGGCCGGCGACCAGACGATGGCCGGCTACGCGACGTCGACCCAGGTCACCAACCCGCAGCCGACGCCCCAGCCCACCGCGCAGGCCGCCCAGGGCCAGCCGCAGCAGCTCCCCAACACCGGCGACGGCGGCGCGGGCGCGAGCTGGCTGGTGTTCGCGGGCGGGCTCGCGCTGATCGCCGCCGGCTACTCGATCCGGACGCGGATGCGCCGGCGCTAGCTGATGGCCGCTGGCCCTCACCCGCTGCCCCCTCTCCCGTTCCGGGAGAGGGGGTTATCCTTTTTGCCGCGAGCTACCGTATCACTGCTATTACCCGGTGATGGTTGTGTGCTTGCGCGGCGCTCATTGCCCGCGCTGCGCCAGCCAGCGCTCGATCCAGACGGCGTGCTTCTCGTAGTGGATGTACGACTGGTATGGCAGCATGCGCAGCATCGAGCGATCGCCGAAGATCTGCTGTGGCGCCGCCAGCGCCTCCTCGCTCAGCAAGATCACCGCGCCGACGGTGTCGTCGTAGGCGCGCCGCCCCTGCGCGAGCAGCTCCGCGAGGGACACGGCCCGCCACTCTGTGACGAAGAGGTCGTTCAGCTGATCGGTGCCCAGCTTCTCCACGTCGTCCGGCGCGTCCGGGTGCTCGCGGCGATACGCCGCCAGCTGCTCGCGGTGGTAGGCGTCGAGCGCCGCCACCGCCTGGCCCGACGGCGTGCCGTGCCGCGCCAGGTCGCCGGCG
Organism: Candidatus Ribeiella danica; assembly: GCA_016717335.1. Classification (GTDB taxonomy): domain Bacteria; phylum Chloroflexota; class Chloroflexia; order Chloroflexales; family Roseiflexaceae; genus Ribeiella; species Ribeiella danica. The sequence goes on along the minus strand of JADKFS010000010.1, from coordinate 306,343 downwards.
TGCGCCGCGGCATACTGCTCGTACGCGACGACGTGGGCCAGGATATCCCTGACCGACCAGTCGCCCTCCACCTCTGGCTCAGCCATCGTCGCGGCGTCGAGGCGCGCCAGAAGGGCATCCCATATCGCTCGACCGTGCTCCAGCGCGGCTAGCAGCGCCTCCTTGTTCGTCGGCAGGTCCACGGCATCGTCTCCTTCCAAACAGCGCTTGAGCGTGATGAACCTCTGCCTATATGACGCCCGGCGGGGCCGATTCATATCGATCAGATCTGAGTGCGCCAAGGGCTGGTACAATAGGCGGGAAACACGCTACGGCGACACGCTGGCGTGGCGATCGGCCATTGGCGATGCGCCGGTATCGTCAATCGTCAACCGTCAGGGCTGTTTCCCGTACGGCTCCACGCTCCACAGTTCTCAAGGAGGAGATATGGCTTCAGAGAGCAGCGCGGCGCTGATCGCGCAGATCGACCGGCTGGCCGTGCCGCCGGGGCAGCTGGCGCTCTGGTCGCTCGGCCAGGCCGGCTTCGTCGTCAAAGGCGGCGAGACGATCGCCTACATCGACCCGTACCTGTCGGAGTCGGTCGCCGCCACTGGCGGGCCGCGCCGGCGCATCCCGATCCCGCTCGACCCGGGCGCCGTGCGGCACGCCCGGATCGTCTTCGCCACGCACGAGCACATGGACCACGTCGACGTCGCGACGCTGGGGCCGCTGATGGCCGCCTCGCCGCGCGCGACGCTGATCACCTCGCCGCAGGGCCGCGATCTCGCGCTCGGCGCCGACATCGCGCCGGAGCGCATCGTCACGCCGCGGCTGGGCGAGCGCGTCGCGGCCGCCGGCCTGGCCTACACGGCAATCCCGGCCGCGCACTACAGCTACGAGGTCGACGCCGAGGGGCGCGCGCGCTGGATGGGCTTCCTGATCGAGTGCAACGGCGTGACGCTCTACCATGCCGGCGACACGATCGTGATCCCGCAGCTGCTCGCCGCGCTGGGCGGCAAGGCGATCGACCTGGCGCTGCTGCCGATCAACGGGCGCGACTTCTTCCGCGAGGAGCAGGAGATCATCGGCAACCTCTGGCCGGGCGAGGCGATCGACCTGGCCGTGCGGCTGCGGGCGCGCGTGCTGATCGGAATCCACAACGACCTGTTTGCCGAGAACCGCGTCAGCTCGGGGCTGCTGTTCGACGAGCTCGATCGCCGCGCGCCGCTCCAGCGCTGCCACATGCTGCAGCCTGGCGAGCTGTATCTGTACGCCGGGTAGGGCGCAGTCGTAGAATCCACTCTGTAAGGCGCACTGGAGGGGAGCTGTGATCTTAGGACTGATCGGCATGTCGGGGGCGGGCAAAAGCTCCTGGGCCGCCCGGCTCGCGGCCGCCGGCTATACCTGGCTGCACTGCGATGAGCTGATCGCCGCCCGGCTGCGGGTCAGCCACCAGGTCGCCGCCGAGTCGGTGTCCGATCTTGGGCGCTGGATGGGCTTTCCGTACGACGCGCGCTACGCCCGGCACGAGGCGCTCTACCTGGCCTACGAGACCGAGGTGCTGCGCGAGATCGCGGCGGCGCTGGCGCAGAGCGGCGACCCGGGCGCCCGGCTGATCGTCGACATGACCGGCAGCGCCATCTACGTCGACGCCGAGGTCCTGCGCAGCATCCGGCGCGCCGCCACGATCGTCTACCTGGCGATTTCGCCGGATCGCCAGCAGCAGATGGTGCAGGACTACCTCGCGAGCCCGCGGCCGATCGTCTGGCACGGCTTATTCCGGCCGCGCCCGCAGGAGGAACCGGCGGCCGCGCTGGCGCGCTGCTACCCCGATCTGCTCGCGGCGCGCGCGAGCGAGTACGCGGAGCTGAGCGATATCACCTTCGAGGATTCGCTGCACCGCGACCCTGAGCTGACGGTCGAGGGGTTCTTGCGCCACTGCACCACCGACAAGGTGGCCAGGTGACGAGCGGGCGGGCCAACCCGTTGTCGGCGCGCTACCGAGAGGTGATCGTATGAACCCAGAGCTGCTGCTGACCCGCTCGCTGCGCGCGCACCCGCGCGGCCCGGCGCTGGCCGAGGTGATGGCCGCGGCGCTGCGCGCCGCCGACCCGGCCGGCGCGGTGCGGCGCGCGCTGCGGCGCGACGGCGAGGCGATCGTGGTGGCCGAGCGGCGCTACGAGCGTGTCGGGCGCGTCGTGGTGGTCGGGGCCGGCAAGGCCGGCGCGCCGATGGCATATGCCGCCGCCGAGGCGCTCGGCGATCGGCTGGCCGGCGGGCTGGTGGTGGTGAAGGAAGGGCACACTGGAAGGATGAAGGATGAAGGCAGAAGGATGAATGAAGCCGATCCTCCCTTCATCCTTCATCCCTCATCGCTCATGCTTCTCGAGGCGGGCCACCCCATCCCCGACCAGCGCGGCGCCGACGCGGCGGAGCGGATGGCCGGGCTGCTCAAGGGACTGCGCGACGACGATCTGGTGCTGGTGCTGATCTCCGGCGGCGGCTCGGCGCTGCTGACCTGGCCCGCGCCGGGGCTCAGCCTGGCCGACCTGCAGGCGATGACTGCGGCGCTGCTGCGCTGCGGCGCGACGATCGGCGAGATCAACGCGCTGCGCAAGCACACCACGCGCCTGTTCGGCGGCCAGCTGGCCCGCATGGCCGCGCCGGCGCAGGTCGCCGCGCTGATCGTCTCCGATGTGGTCGGCTCGCCGCTCGACGTGATCGCCTCGGGCCCGACCGCGCCCGACCCGACCACGTTTGCGGATGCCTGGGCGATCGTCGAGCGCTACGATCTGGCGCGGGCGCTGCCGGCTGCCCTGCTCGACCACCTGCGCCGCGGGGTCGCCGGCGAGGTCGCCGAGACGCCCAAGCCGGGCGAGCCGCTGTGGTCGCGGGTCCACAGCGCGGTGATCGCCAGCAACGCAGCCGCGGCCGAGGCGGCGCTGGCGGCGGCGCGCGCGCGCGGCTTCAACGCGCTGCTACTGACGACCTTCCTGGAGGGCGAGGCGCGCGAGGTCGGGCGGGTGGCCGCGGCGCTGGCGCGCGAGCTGGCGCTGCGCGGCGCGCCGCTCGATCGGCCGGCGCTGCTGATCTGCGGCGGCGAGACGACCGTGACGCTGCGCGGCGATGGGCTGGGCGGGCGCAACCAGGAGCTGGCGCTCGGCGCGGCCGCCGGCATGGCCGGGCTGCCCGGCGCGCTGCTGGTCGCCCTGGCGACCGACGGCGGCGACGGGCCGACCGACGCGGCCGGCGCCGTCGTGACGGGCGAGACTCTGGCGCGCGCGCGCGCCCTCGGGCTCGACGCCGACGACTTCCTGCGCCGCAACGACGCCTATCGCTTCTTCGCCGCGCTCGACGACCTGCTGCGCCCCGGCCCGACGCTGACGAACGTGAACGACCTGCTGTTCATCGCCGTCGCGGAGTGAGCGCGCTGGCGCTCGCTCACTCCCCATAGCGAATACCTATTTCCGAAAGGGCAAGGAGGAGAGAGACGAAATGTCACCGCTCACACTCGAGGACGTCAACGCGCTCGGCCGCGACGAGTTCGTGGCACAGCTGGGCTTTCTGTTCGAGCGCTCGCCCTGGGTCGCCGATGGGGCCTGGCCGGCGCGCCCGTTCGCCGGGCTCGACCAGCTGCACCAGGCGCTCTGCGCCGCGATGTACGGCGCGGACGATCGGCATAAGGTCGCGCTCATCCAGGCGCACCCCGACCTGGCCGGCAAGGCGGCGATCGCCGGCGCGCTGACCGCCGAGTCGTCCAGGGAGCAGTCGTCGGCCGGGCTCGACCGCCTCTCGCCGCAGGAGTTCGCGGCCTTCACGCGCCTGAACGGCGCCTACCGCGATAGGTTCGACTTCCCCTTCGTGATCTGCGTGCGCGAGCACACCCGCCAGAGCATCCTGGCGAGCTTTGAGGCGCGCCTGCTGAACGACCGATCGCAGGAGATCGCGACCGCGCTCGGCGAGATCGCCAAGATCGCCAGGCTGCGCCTGCTCGACGCTGTCGGTGCATGATCTTTGGTGCAATCCACCGGGGGCTGCGCGCCCCCCGTGCCCCGCGGGCGGGGCTCTCGCCCCTGGACCTCAAAATGATGCCGCCTCAGTTGGCACGCTTGACGTGCATGCCCAGCTGAATCCACGCACGGCGGGTTGCAACCCACGCCCAAGGAATGGTACTGAGCATGCGCCACGGTGCTTGGAGCTGGTACGACATCACTTGCCGGAGGGGGGCGGGGGGCCGGGGGCGCAGCGCCCCGGAGACAAGGAGACAAGGAGACAAGGAGACAAGGAGACAAGGAGACAAGGAGACAAGGAGACAAGGTGACCGGGTGAAAGACGATAGACGATAGACCAACGACCAACGACCAACGACCAACGACCAACGACCAAGGCCTGGCGAGCGTAGCGCGTTGTATTCCGCCCCGCTGGGAATATTGCCGGGCATGTGCCACGATGCTTGGAGCTGGTACGACATCACTTGCCGGAGGGGGGCCGGGGGAACCGGCGTGGGTTCCCCCGGGCGGGGGGCCGGGGGCGCAGCGCCCCGGAGACAAGGAGACAAGGAGACAAGGAGACAAGGAGACAAGGAGACAAGATGACAAGGCGGGGGGGCGGGGGCGCAGCGCCCCTGTAAACTGCTTGACATCTGCCGCGGCGTGGCCTATACTCAAGGTCAGATGGCTGCCATCTAACCTCGCGAACCACCCAGAGTCACAGTCGCTATCTCGCCGCATCGCCGCCGTCGCACGCAGCTCGCCTGCCGCGACCGCTATCGATCAGGGCCAAGGTCATGAACGCCCGCATGCCCGTGCGCGTCGCTTCGCTTGCGGCGCAGATACTGGACATCTTGAGCGATCGGATCAGGCGCGGCATCTACCCGGTCGGCGGGCAGCTGCCGACGGAGAACCAGCTCGCGGCCGAGTTCGGCGTCAGCCGGGCCACCATCCGCAGCGCGATGACCGCGCTCGCGCAGCAGGGGCTGGTGGCGCGCCGGCACGGCGTCGGCACGTTCGTCAGCCGGCTCTCGCGCCTGGCCAACCCGCTCAACGAGGCCGAGGACTTCACCTACCTGATCGCGCGCGCTGGCGCCCAGCCTGGCGTGCGCTACATCACGGTTGCGGTGGCGCAGCCCGCGCCGGCGCTGGCCGCGGCGCTCGATCTCGAGCCGGGCGCGCCGGTGCTGCGCTCGCACAAGATCTTCACCGCCGACGGCGAGCCGGTGATCTACTGCGTGAACTCGATCCCAACGCGCATCCTTGGCGACGATCTGGTCCAGGAGGCGCTGGCAAGCCCGGAGATCACCGAGCCGCTGTTCGATCTGCTCGAGCGCCGCTGCAACCAGCGCACCGAGTACCAGGTCGCCCACGTCCAGCCGGAGATCGCGCGGGGCTGCGACTTCCCGGACATGCCGCTCGATCCGTACCACCCGGTCCTGTTTCTCGAGGAGGTCGGCTACAGCTCCGACGAGCTGCCGCTCTGGCACTCGCGCAGCTACTTTCCGAAGAGCCAGATGTCGTTCGACCTGGTGCGCTATCGAATCCGTCGCACCGAATCCTGACTACTCCGTACCGGTATTATAGCTGTGAGCAAAAGCATTGAGCCGCTACGCACGAACGATTTGTGATGCCATCCGTCGTACTGCCGACTGGCTCATGCCGACTGCCCACTGCTATAGGGGAGGTTAGCGTTGGAAGCGACGCTTCGAGAGCTGCTCGATCTGTTCATACGCTGGGTCCACGTGATCGCCGGGATCATGTGGATCGGGAACTCGCTGCTGTTCAACTGGCTCGATCGCAACCTTCGGCCGGTCGAGCCGCCCAGCGAGGGCGTGCAGGGCAAGATCTGGCTGCTGCACAGCGGCGCCTTCTACGAGGTCGAGAAGAAGCTGCTGCCGCCGGGCATGCCCTACCCCGCCAAGGTGCACTGGTTCATGTTCCAGAACCTGACGACCTGGCTGAGCGGGATCGGGCTGCTTGTCGTCGTCTACTACATGGGCGGCGCGGCCTATATGGTCGACCCGGGCGTCGCCAACATCAGCGCGGGCACGGCGATCGCGATTGGCGTCGGCACGCTGATCGGCGCGTGGCTGGCCTACGACCTGCTGTGGCGCTCGCCGCTCGGCAAGAACACGCCGCTGGCGTTCGCGATCTCGTTCGTGCTGCTGATCGCGGTCAGCTACGGGCTCACGCACCTGCTGAGCGGCCGCGCGGCCTACATCCACGTCGGCGCCCTGCTCGGCACGCTGATGACCGCCAACGTCTGGTTCTACGTGGTGCCCTCGCAGCGCGAGCTGGTGGCGGCGACCAGGGCCGGCCTGCCGCAGGACCCGGCGCTCTCCTACCGCGCGAAGCAGCGCTCGATCCACAACAACTATATGACCTTCCCGGTGCTGTTCGTCATGGTCAGCAACCATTTCCCCAGCACCTACGGCAATACGCTGAACTGGCTGATTCTGGCGATCCTGATGGTCGGCAGCGCGGCGGTGCGGCACTTCTTGAACATCCGCTTCACCTACGGCGCCTGGCTGCGCCTGGCGGCCGGCACCACCCTGGCGACGATCGCGCTTGTGACGATGCTGATCGTGCGCGACCGCGGGCCGCTGAGCGCGGCCGCGAGCGCCGGAACGGTGCCGTTCAGCGAGGCGCGCGCGGTGATCGCCCGGCGCTGCCAGCCCTGCCACTCGGCCACGCCGACCGACGATCAGTTCACCGTCGCGCCGGCCGGCGTCACGTTCGACACGCCCGAGCGCATCCAAAGCCTGGCGGCCCGCATCAAGGAGCGCGCGGTGATCTCGAAGACCATGCCGTTCGGCAATAAGACCGGCATCACCGACGAGGAGCGCGCGCTGCTCGGCGCCTGGATCGACCAGGGGGCGAAGATTGAACAGTAGTCAGTAGTCAGTAGTCAGTAATCAGATACATCGATTTACGAGGACTGCACTGATACTGACTACTGATAGCTGACTACTGACAGCTAACTACTGACTACAGGGGGCAATCATGCCTGGGCGATTGACAACCCACGTGCTCGATACGGCCCAGGGCCGGCCGGCCGCCGGCGTGGCGATCGAGCTGTGGCGGCTCGATCGGGATGGCGCAGGCCGCCGGTTGCTTGCGACGACGCGCACGAACGCCGACGGGCGCACCGACGCGCCGCTGCTCGCGGGCGATCAGGTCGAGGCGGGCGGCTACGAGCTGGTGTTCGCGGTCGGCGCGTACTTCGCCGGCCAGCCGGTCGCCGCCGCGGCGCCGCCGTTCCTCGACCACGTCCCGGTCCGCTTTGCGATCGCCGATGCGGACGCGCACTACCACGTGCCGCTGCTGGTCTCGCCGTGGTCCTACAGCACGTATCGGGGCAGCTAGGGCAGTCGGCTGTTCTCAGCTCTCGGGTCTCAGGCCTCAGAGACTGTTTGAAAGTAACCACCAAGGCACGAAGGCACCAAGCTTGGGTGGTCCTGATGCCAGCACGTCCCTGTGATCATATCCTTCAACCCTTGGTGTCTTGGTGGCTTGGTGGTAAAAAGGGCTTCTCAGACAGGCTCTCAAGTCCCAAGTCTCAAGTTTCGGCCACACTGGAGCGACGATGATAGACGAGCACGCGCGTACGGTGATGGAGCGCTGCGATCGGCTGGCCGGTTTCAGCGAGGAGCACGGCCGGCTGACGCGCCGCTTCGCGACCGACGCGCTGCGGCAGGCCGGCGCGGCGGTGGCTGACTGGATGCGCGCGGCCGGGATGAGCGTGCGCTGCGACAGCGTCGGCAATGTGATCGGCCGCTACGAGGCCGGACGCAGCGGAGCGAAGACGCTGCTGCTCGGCTCGCACCTCGACTCGGTGCGCGACGCCGGCAAGTACGACGGCCCGCTGGGCGTGCTGGTGGCGCTGGCCAGCGTGCAGCGCCTGCACGACCAGTCGCGCCGGCTGCCCTACGCGGTCGAGCTGTACGGCTTCGCCGACGAGGAGGGCGTGCGCTACCACACCGCCTACCTGGGCAGCAAGGTCGTCGCCGGCACCTTCGACCCATCCTACCTCAGCCGCGCCGACGCCGACGGGGTGACGATGGCCGCCGCGATCCGCGCCTTCGGCGGCGACCCCGAGCGGCTGGCCGCCGACCGGCGCCGCGGCGACAATCTGCTGGGCTACTGCGAGGTGCATATCGAGCAGGGGCCGGTGCTCGAGGCGCGCAGCCTGCCGGTGGGCGTGGTCACGGCGATCGCCGGCCAGAGCCGGCTGGCGGTCGACTTCATGGGCATGGCCGGCCACGCCGGGACGGTGCCGATGGACCTGCGCCACGACGCGCTGTGCGCCGCGGCCGAGTTCATCCTGGCGACCGAGGCGCTGGCGCGCAGGGAGCCCGGCCTGCTCGCCACGGTCGGGCAGATCGCCACGCAGCCGGGCGCGAGCAACGTCATCCCCGGCCAGGTGGCGCTGAGCCTGGACGTGCGCCACCGCAGCGACGCGCGGCGCACGCGGGCGGTCGAGCAGCTGGCCGAGCGGGCCGCGCAGATCGCGGCGGCGCGCGGCGTCACGCGCGGCTGGCGCACGATTCAGGAGAGCCCGGCGGTGCTGTGCGACCCGGCGCTGGCGGGCCTGCTCGGGCGCGCGGTCGAGTCGCTCGGCTACCCGGTGCTCGAGCTGCCGAGCGGCGCCGGCCACGACGCCGTCGCGCTGTCCGACCTCACGCGCGTGGCGATGCTGTTCGTGCGCTGCAGGGGCGGCGTCAGCCACAACCCGGCCGAGTCGGTGATGGCCGAAGACGTGGGGGTCGCGATCGATGTGCTTGGGCAGTTCCTTGAGATGCTGGCCGAATTGTAGATTAGGGCAGGGTTCAATCGAGCTTGGCAATTCATTGCCCCAAAGGGGCAGGGGCGCGATATATCGCGCCCGTACAGTGGCACGTCGAAATCCCTGGAATTGAAACATGCCTAAGACTGGTTCTTGTGAACCTCCCCAACTGTAAAGTGGTGGTTGAGGTATGTTATGAGTCTGTACGACCTGATCATCCGCAACGGCGCGCTGGTCACCGGCGCGGGCGTGCGGCGGGCCGACCTGGCGGTGGCCGACGGGCGGGTCGTCGCGGTTGCGCCGGAGCTGCCCGGCACCGCCGACGCGGCGATCGACGCGGCCGGGCTGCACGTGTTCCCCGGCGTGATCGACGCGCACGTCCACTTCAACGAGCCCGGCCGCGCCGACTGGGAGGGCTTTGCGACGGGCACGCGCGCGCTGGCGGCGGGCGGCGGCACGACCTTCTTCGACATGCCGCTCAACGCCCACCCGCCCACGCTCGACGCGGCCAGCTTTGACCTGAAGCTCGCCGCGGCGCGGGCCGCGTCGCTGGTCGACTTCGCGCTGTGGGGCGGCCTGACGCCGGAAAACCTCGACCGGCTGGATGAGCTGGCCGAGCGCGGCGTGATCGGCTTCAAGGCGTTCATGTCGAGCAGCGGCATCGACGACTTCGTGGCGGCGGATGACCTGACGCTCTACCAGGGCATGGCCCGCGCGGCGCGGCTCGGCCGGATCGTGGCGGTGCACGCCGAGAACGACCAGATCACCGGCGGGCTGGCCCGCAAGGCGATCGCGGCGGGGCGCACCGGCGCACGCGACTACCTGCGCTCGCGGCCGGTCGTGGCCGAGCTGGAGGCGATCGAGCGGGCCATCCTGTTCGCGAGCGAGACCGGCTGCGCGCTGCATATCGTCCACGTCAGCACCGGCCGCGGCGTCGCGCTGGTGGCCGAGGCCCGCGCGCGCGGCGTCGACGTCAGCTGCGAGACCTGCCCGCACTACCTGGCGCTGACCGAGGACGACCTGGCGCGCCTGGGCGCGGTCGCGAAGTGCGCTCCGCCGCTGCGCCCGCTCGCCGAGCAGTCCGCGCTGTGGCAGCTGCTGCTCGACGGCGCGCTGCCGATGGTCGCGTCGGACCACTCGCCGTCGCCGCCCGCGATGAAAGGGCTCGACCCGGCCGGAGACAAGGAGACAAGGCGACAAGGCGACGAGGCGCAGCTCACGATTCCTGAAACTCAACACTCGACACTCAACACTCAACACTACTTCGACGTCTGGGGCGGCATCTCGGGCTGCCAGTCGACGCTGGAGCTGCTGCTGACCGAGGGCTACGCGCGGCGCGGGCTGCCGCTCGCTACGATCGCCGCCGTGACGTCCGAGTTCGTCGCGCGGCGCTTCGGGCTGGCGCCCGACAAGGGCCGGCTGATCGTCGGCGCCGACGCCGACCTGGCGCTGGTCGACCTGCAGGCCGGCTATACGCTGCAGGCCGCCGACCTGCTCTACCGCCACCGGCACAGCCCGTACGTCGGGCGGGCGCTGCGCGGCCGGGTGGTGCGCACGCTGCTGCGCGGCACGACGCTGTTTCTGGATGGGAAGATCGTGGCGGAGCCGTGCGGCCGGCTGCTGAAGCCGCGCTCGTGACGGGCGACGATGGACGACGGAGAAAGATATATGCTCTGGCAACACTACTACCAACCGGCGACGCTAGCCGAGGCGCTCACCCTGCTTGAGCAGCACGCCGGCGCGGCGCGGATCGTCTCCGGCGGCACCGACGTCATGGTCGAGCTGCAGCGCGGCGTGCGCCCGACGACGACATTAATCGACATAACGAAGCTGCGCGAGCTGAAGTACGTGCGCCAGGAGGGCGACGTGATCGCGCTGGGCGGGCTGGCGACCCACAACGACGTGATCGCGTCGGAGGCGTGCGTGCGGCACGCGCTGCCGCTGGCGCAGGCCTGCTGGGAGGTCGGCGCGCCGCAGATCCGCACGCGCGCGACGATCGCCGGCAACCTGGTCACCGCCTCGCCGGCCAACGACACGATCGCGCCGCTGCTGGCGCTCGACGCCGAGCTGGCGCTGATCAGCGCGGCCGGCGAGCGGGTCGTGCCGCTGCGCGAGTTCTACCCCGGCTTCCGCAAGACGGCCATCCGCCCCGACGAGCTGCTGCGCGAGATCCGCTTCCCGGCGCTGCGGGCCGACCAGCGCGGCCTGTTCGTCAAGCTGGGGCTGCGGCGCGCCCAGGCGATCTCGGTGATCGATATGGCGATTGTGCTCACCTTTGAGACTAGGGGCTTGGGACTTGGGACTGGTGGGACAAGCGCCCAAGCCCCAGGCCCCAAGCCCCAAGCCCCAATTGCCGAGGCTCGCATCACGCTCGGCTGCCTCGCGCCGACGATCGTGCGCGCGCCGACGGCCGAGGCCTACCTGGCCGGCAAGCAGCTCACGCCCGAGGTCTGCGCCGAGGCCGGGCGGCTGGCCTGCCAGGATGTCGCGCCGATCGACGACGTGCGCGGCTCGGCCGCCTACCGCCTGGCTACCCTGGCGGGCCTGCTGTCCGACGGGCTGCGCCGGATCGCCGCGGGCCGCGAGCGCGAGGGCTGGCCGGAGCGCCCGGTGCTGCTCGAGACGCCTGGACGTTCCAACGTTCCAACGTTCCAACGTTCCAACGTTGCGGCACCGGAGGTCGAAACGATCGAGACGACCATCAACGGCCGCCCGTACACCCTCGCCGGCGACGCGCCCGCCAAGTCGCTGCTCGACGCGCTGCGCGAGGACGCCGGGCTGACCGGGGCGAAGGAGGGCTGCGCCGAGGGCGAGTGCGGCGCCTGCACGGTCTGGCTGGGTGGCCAGGCGGTCATGGCCTGCCTGACGCCCGCGGCCCAGGCCCACGGCGCGCGCGTGACGACGATCGAAGGCCTCGCCCGAATGCAGAACGATGAACGCAAAACGCTAAACGAAAGCGCGCTGGCAAGCGATATTACAGATGCAGCGGCGGTCGAAGCCGAAGACAGTTCAGCGCTCAGCGTTCAGCGCTCAGCCCTTCATCCTTTACAAAAGGCCTTCATCGCCAACGCCGCGGTGCAGTGCGGCTTCTGCATCCCCGGCATGCTCATGGCCGGCGCGAAGCTGCTGGACGAGCAGCCCAGCCCCGACCTCGGCCAGGCCCAGGTCGCGCTGAGTGGAAATATCTGCCGCTGCACCGGCTACCGCAAGATCCTCGACGCGGTGCTTGCCGCTGCGGCGGAAGTTAAGAGTTCTGAGTTTTGAGTTTTGAGTTAGGAAGCCTCAACTCAAAACTCAAAACTCAAAACTATAGCGATGGAGTTCGCTTATGGCAACACTTATTGGCGAATCGCTCCCGCGGCCGGACGCGCTCGGCAAGGTCACCGGGGCGACGAGCTACCCCGCCGACCTGGTGCGGCCGGGCATGCTGCACCTCAAGGTCGTGTTCGCGCACCGCCCGCACGCGCGGATCGCCGCGATCGATACGAGCGCGGCGCTGGCGCACCCTGGCGTGGTCGCGGTGCTGACCGCCGCCGACGTGCCGTCCAACGGCTACGGCCTGATCGAGCACGACCAGCCGGTGCTCTGTGGCGAGAAGGTGCGCTTCGAGGGCGACAAGGTCGCGCTGGTGGTGGCCGAGAGCAAGGCCGCCGCGGCCGCCGCAGCACGGCTGGTGGCCGTGACCTACGAGGATCTGCCGGTTGTATCGGACGCGCGCGCGGCCATGGCCCCCGGCGCGCCGCTGGTCCACGAGGCGCACGGCAGCAACGTCCTGTTTCACATGCCCATCCGCAAGGGCGATATCGAGCGCGGCTTCGCCGAGGCCGACGTCGTGCTGGAGGACGAGTTCAACACCTCCTGGCAGGAGCACGCCTTCCTGCAGCCCGAGGCCGGCGTGGCCTACGTCGACGAGCAGGGTCGCCTGGTGGTCGAGACGGCCGGCCAGTGGCTGCACGAGGACCGCCGGCAGATCGCGCTGGTGCTGGGCCTGCCCGAGGAGCAGGTGGTCGTGCGCTACGCCGCGATCGGCGGGGCCTTCGGCGGGCGCGAGGACCTGTCGATCCAGCACCTGCTGGCGCTGGCGGCCTGGAAGCTGCGCAAGCCGGTCGCGCTGGTGTGGAGCCGCGAGGAGTCGATGATCGGCCACCACAAGCGCCACCCGTTCAGCATCCGCTGCCGCTGGGGCGCGCGGCGCGACGGCACGATCACGGCGGTGCAGGCCGAGGTGGTCGGCGACGGCGGCGCCTACGCCTCGACCAGCGCCGAGGTGACCAAGATCGCCACGCTGTTCTCGAACGGCTGCTACGAGGTCGCCAACATCCACGTCGACGGCTACGTGGTCTACACCAACAACGTCCCGTCCGGCGCGTTCCGCGGCTTCGGCGCGCCGCAGGCGCACTTCGCCGCCGAGATCATGGTCACCCGGCTGGCCCAGGCGCTCGGCATGGACCCGGTCGAGCTGCGCCGGCGCAACATCTACCGCGAGGGCAGCGTCGAGGCCTCCCAGCTGCCCATCCCGCCTGGGGTGAGCGCGCTGGCCGTGCTGGAGCGCTGTGTCGAGGAAGCGCGCGCGCGCTTCCCAAGTTTTGAGTTCAAAGTTTTGAATTCTGAGTTATCACACGGCGAAACTCAAAACTCAAAACTCAAAACTCAAAACCATCTACGTCGCGGCGTAGGGCTGGCGTGCGGCATCAAGAACGTCGGCTACTCATTCGGCTACCCCGAGCAGTCCACCGCGACGGTCGAGCTGCTGGGCGGCCCGGAGCCCACCCACGCGCACGTGCGGGTCGGCGCGGCCGACGTGGGCCAGGGGGCGCACCTGGCGCTGCGCCAGATCGCGGCCGAGACGCTTGGGCTGCCGGCCGACAAGATCATCATGTTCACCGACGACAGCGCCGAGGCGCCGAACGCCGGCAGCGCCTCGGCCTCGCGCATGACCCTGATGGGCGGCCGGGCCGTGCGCGACGCCTGCCTGGCCGCGCAGCGCAGGTGGGCCGACGAGGATCGGCCGGCCAGGGCCACCGTGCAGTACCGCCCGCCGGCCACCACGCCGCTCGACCCGGCCAGCGGGCTGGGCCGGCCGAACTACTGCTACGGCTACGCCGCCCAGGCGGTCGAGGTCGAGGTCAACACGCTGACCGGCCAGGTGCGCGTGCTGAAGATCATCAGCGTGCACGACGTCGGCAAGGCGATCAACCGGCAGCAGGTCGAGGGCCAGATCGAGGGCTGCCTGGCACAGGCGGTCGGCTACGCGCTGCTGGAGCACTTTCAGGTGCGCGACGGCAAGATCCTGACGCCGTACTTCAGCACCTACCTGCTGCCGACCGCGCTGGACATGCCCACCGAGGTCGTGCCGGTGATCATGGAGCTGGCCGACCCGAACGGCCCCTACGGCGCGCGCGGCATGGCCGAGATGCCGATGGTGCCGCTCGCCGCGGCGATCGCGATCGCCATCCACGACGCGACCGGCGCCTGGCTCAACCGCCAGCCGATGACCCCCGAGCGGGTGCTGCGCGCGCTGGCAGGTTAGCACGTTGGAACGTTAGAACGTTGGGACGTTGGAACGTTCCAACGCATTGAGGAGCACATGACGACGCTTCGAATCACCGCCGGCCCGTACGTGTTCACCGCCGCGCTGGAGGAGGCCGACGCACCCCAAACCTGCGCGGCATTCCGGCGGCTGCTGCCCTACCGCCAGAAGCTGATCCACGCGCGCTGGAGCGGCGAGGCTTGCTGGATCCCGCTGGGCGACTTCCAGCTCGGCGTGGGCTTCGAGAACCATACCAGCCACCCCTCGCGCGGCGACATCCTGTTCTACCCCGGCGGGATGAGCGAGACCGAGATCTTGTTTCCCTACGGCAGCGCGAGCTTCGCCAGCAAGGTCGGCCAGCTCGCCGGCAACCACTTTCTGACCATTGCCGAGGGCCGCGAGCAGCTGCCCGCGCTCGGCAAGCTGTGCCTCTGGCACGGCGCGCAGGACATCGTGTTCGAGGAGCTGTGACACGAGCGTTGAGCGATGTTGCTCGGGAGGCTCGGCGGGTCGAAGTCCCTCCGAACCTCGGGAATGTCATGCTGAGCCGCAGCGAAGCATCTCTTGATCATCTTTGTAGCGAGAGAGCCTTCGCTCCGGCTGCGGCCTCCGCTCAGGATGACACAGACGCTGGGCCAAGTCATTCTTTTATGAACCCTAGCATATCAGTGGCCGGTTGAGCTCCGTAGATAGTCGTTCGGCAGCGGCCACGATCGACAACCGGCCCGACCGTGGCAAGCAACTGAGGAACGAATGGCTGATGTGAGGCATCTGTCGCGCGCCGCGCTGCTGGCCGCGGCCGACGACAACCTGGCCGTGCACGCCGGCTGGGTCCACCAGCAGACGCCGGGCATGCGCGTGGACGACCGGCCCGATCTGGTGGTGGTCGACTCGGGCCTGCCGTGCGACACCTTCAACCTGGTCTGCCGGGCGCGGCTCGACGCAGGTGCTGCGCCCGCGCGAATACGCTCGACCATCGCCGGATTCGCGCAGGCTGGCCGGCCCTTTTCGTGGTGGCACGGCCCGGCCGATCAGCCGGCCGACCTGGCGGCGTACCTGCAAGCCGCCGGACTGCAGCCGGCCGATCGCGAGCTGGCGATGGCAGCCGATCTTGGTGCGCTTTCGCTCGACCGGCCGGCGCCGGATGGCCTGAACATCCAGCGGGTCCGCACGGCTGCCCAGCTCCGTGACTTTGCCGAAATGATCGCGGCGGGCTGGACACCGCCCGACCCGCACGTGCTGCGCTTCTACGAGCGCGCGGCCCCGGCGCTGCTGCGCGACGACGCGCCGATCTGGCTGTACGTGGGCCGCCTGGGCGATCTGCCGGTCGCCAGTGCAGAGCTGACGGTCGGCGGTGGCGCGGTGGGCCTCTACAACATCATCACCCACGCAGCCTACCGCCGGCGCGGCATTGGCACGGCCATGACGCTGCGGCCACTGCGCGACGCGCGCGAGCACGGGGCTACCGTCGCCATCCTGCAGGCATCGGACGACGGCGCGCGGGTCTACGCCCGCGTGGGGTTTGCGCCGTTCGGCGACATCCGCGAGTATAAGCCCGCCTGAGCCTGCTGTCAGATAGGGGCGTCGAGCGCATGCCGACGATCATCGGAGCGGGCGCAGCACGGCGCGCAAGCGAGCTGGGAGCGCAATGAACGAGCAGACGCTATCACATGTGTCGCGCTGCCCGGAGTGCGGCGCGCCCCGGGTGAACGGCCTGGCCTGCTGGGACATGCTTGGGGCGATTCTGGCCTGGGAGCAGCAAGACCGCGAGCTCATGGCCGAACACTTCCTGACTGTCGCGTCCTATAACCTGCAGCACCCCGCGCAGTTTACAGATGCGGCGCTGGCGGGCTTGCGGGCGGTCTTTGCTGCGCGGCTCGATCACGATCTTGCCGTGGAGGAGATCCGGCGTCGCGTCGGGAAGGCCGCCGCAGGCGCGACGCGGGTTCTCAAGCCGGAGGCGGAGCGCCAGCCGGCGCTGCGCCAGTGGGCGATGACGATCGCCGAGGTGTATCTGCCCGATCGGCCGGAGGGCGCAGCCGAGCGGGTACGCGCCTGGGCAGCGGCCATCCGGCGTGAGCTCTCGCCCCGCCAGCAAGCGTGACGACAAGGCGCAGCACAAGCGTTGCCCGTCAGGGCATCGCTACTCAAGCCGGAGCAAGAACTCCTCGACCTCCGCGCCGCGCGCGTTGGCGAACCCCTTGTCCTCGCCGACGATCGCGAACCCACACTTCTCCAAGACCCGCAGCGAGCCGGCATTGTCTTTGGCCGCGCGGGCATAGATCGGGCGGGCCGGGTTGGCCTGCGCCAGAAAGTCGCCGAGCGCCCGGGTGGCCAGCCCCTGGCCCCAGTACGCCCTGCCAAGCCAGTAGCCGATCTCGGGCTTGCCGTCGTCCTCGTAGCTCAGCACGCTGCCGGCCACCTGCCCGCCGGAGACAATCGTCCGGATGATGACCGTGGGATCGGCCATGATCCGCTGCCAGTGCGCCATAAAGGCAGCTCGGTCGGCGGGGTCCCTGCTCGTGAAGGCCGCCATAGCATTGGCCTGCGGGTCCAACTGGTGCGCGAAGAAGATCGGGAGGTCTGCATCCGCCACCTCCCGCAGGAAGAAGTCGTCGGTCATCGTGCGTGCTCCACAAAGGCTGGCGGCGAGCAAGAGAGATACTCCTCTTCCGCCTGGGCTGACTGGGCCGCCGCGCCGCGGTCGGCCTTCGTGCCGATGATCAGCTTTTCTCGCACATTGATGCCGTACTGCGCAACCACCTGCGGCTCAAGCGTCGCGGCATAGGCATCCACCCGCACCTGAAATCCGGCGTCGCTGAGCCGATCGACATAATCGCGCCCGTACAGGCGCACGTGGTCGTGCTGGCCAAACACGCGCGCGCGCTCGGCCGGGTCGACTATGCTCGGATCTTCGAGCGTAGTGTAGCGCGCCCAGTCGACCGGGACGAGCAGCATGGCCCACCCGCTCGGCCGCAGCACGCGGTAGAGCTCGGCCATCGCCTGGCGATCGGCCGGGATATGCTCCAGCACGTGGCTGCAGAGGATGACGTCAAAGCTATCCGATCGAAAGGGCAGCGCGGTCAGATCGGCGTGCATCATGGCCAGGGACGAGCTGAAATCCATGCTCACGTAGCGCGTCTGCGGCAGCGAGCGGAAGACCTTTTGGACCATGTACTCTGGGGCGACGTGGAGCATGCGCAGGGGCGCGGTAAACACCTGGGTCCGGGCCGTCAAGTAGAGCCAGAGCAGCCGGTGTCGCTCGAATGCGCAGCAGCGTGGGCAGAAGGTATTCAGGTAGGGCAGGCTGGGGGCACCGTGCTGGAGAAACGTGCGAAAGGTGCCGTGGCACCACGGGCAGCTGACCCGCGTGCCCCGATACCGCAGCGCGCGCAGCTCGTAGGCGGCCTGGCGGAGCGGGTAGTGATAGCGGCGGGGGATGCGCGCGCGTGCCGATCGTGCGAGCGCGCCGCGGAGCGACATGTCTTGCATAGGTTCCCACGCTACATATCCGTAAGGGCAGGGCTGTAGGCGCTAGTATACCACCACGCGGGCGCCGACCTAGCCGCGCCCCGGCTCCACGATCACGGCCGTCCCATACGCCAGAACCTCGGTCATCCCCTGCGCGATCTCGGTCGTATCGTAGCCGAAGCCGATGATCGCGTTGGCGCCGAGCTGGGCCGCGTGCTCGAGCGTCATGAGGTAGGCCTCGGTGCGCGCATGCTCGCAGACCGCCGTCATCGTGCGGATATTGCCGCCGCCGAGCGACTGAAAGGCCGCCGCGATCTGGCCGCCGAAGCTGGCGGAGCGCACGGTCAGCCCGCGCACGATGCCGAGCGCCTGGACCAGGCGAAAGCCGGGGAGCGTGAAGGCCGAGGTGACCATCGCCGGGTCGAGCGCCAGCGGGTGGCCCGGCGGTAGCCGCTGCGTCCGGCCGGTCTGCGGGGGGGCCTGGGCTACCGACGCGCCGCAGATGATGCAGAACTGGGAGTCGTTGGGGATGACGGCATCACACATAGGGCAGTGCATGGTGAACCTCCTTGAGTGGTTGTCTCGGTTGAAGTTGGGTCGAGTGTAGCAAAGAATACGCGCGACGACAAGCGGTGCTCTTCCGGGGCGCAGCGCCCCGGAAGAGCACCACAAAAGAGAATACTCCCGACTGATGCGGAGAAACGCCAACCGCGGTATACTGAAGCATAGAGACGTAGGCGCTCGCCTATCGCCACGCACCCCGCCGATCGCAGGCAGAGGCGCCGCATCACCTCTAGGAGTTTGCATATGAGCCAGACGCCACAGCCCGCCGGCGCCACGCCCGCTCGCCGCAGGATCGACCCGCTACTGGCCGCGATCGTGGCCGGAGCCGTGCTCCTGATCGTGATCGGGCTGGTCGCCATTCCGCTTGTGTCCCGCCGCGCTCCCACGCTGGCGCCCGAGACGACCCCCGAGGGCGTCGTCCAGCGCTTCTACCAGGCGGCCTACGCCGAGGACTACGCCGCCGCGCAGGCGTACCTCGCCGCCGAGTCCCGCGCGCAGCTTTCCCTGCTGGATCTGCAGCAGCAGCTCGGCGGCCAGCTCCAGCAGAGCCAGATGCGCGTGACTGGCGCGACCGTCAGCGGCGCTGCGGCGACGGTCCAGGTGACGCTGACCCACGTGCAGCCGGGCGGGCTGTTTGGCTCGAACGAGTGGAACGAGCAGCGCGACGTGCTGCTGAGCCGCGAGGGCGACGCCTGGAAGATCGTCGGCGGGCCGTTCTATCTCCCGATCCCGGCGAAGCCTGTATAGCGCGCGAGCGATGCTGAAGGGAGTCGGACATGGCACTCACGATCGTTCGACGGCTGTATTTTTACGCCGCCGCATTTATCGGCCTACAGATGCTGGCCGCCGGCGCCAGCGACCTGCTGGGCACGCTGCTTGAGCGGCTGCTGGCGCCGCAGGCGCTCGGCCCGGCCGACCAGGAGGTGCTGCGACTGAGCGGCAGCGCGGCGCTGCTGCTGATCGGGCTGCCGCTGTGGGCGTTCCACTGGTGGGTGGTGCAGCGCGGCGCAGCGCACGCCGAGGAGCAGCGCTCGGCGCTGCGGCGGCTGTATGTCTACCTGGCGCTGGCGGTCATGGCGCTCGTCGTGCTGTTCGGCCTGCGCGATCTGCTCGACGCGCTGCTGGGCGGGGAGGCGCTGGGTCTGTCTGGCACGCAGCTGGCCGCGTCGATCGCGACGGTGGTGGTGTACGCGCCGATCTGGCTCTACCACTGGCGCGTCGTCGGCCAGGATCGCCGGGAGGTCGAGCAGACCGGCGCCCCGGCGACCCTGCGCCGCTGGTACATGGTCGTCGTGCAGGCGGTCAGCCTGTCGGTCGCGGCGTATGCCGCGGTCGACCTGCTGGCCCAGCTGCTTCGCCTGGCCCTGACGCCCACCATCGGCAGCACGGCGGGCATCGGCTCGGCCGCCGCGATGCTGATCGCCGGCCTGGCGATCTGGCTGCCGCACCATCTCTGGGCGCGCGGGCTGGTGCGCGAGCGCACGCCGCTGCAGGCCGACGAGGCCCGCTCGAGCCTGCGCCAGGTCTACAGCGCGCTGGTCGTCGCGGCCGCGGCGGTCGCGGCGATCGGCGGCATGGCAACCATCCTCTACGCCGTGCTGCTGGCGGCGCTGGGCGGCGCCTCCTGGTCGACGCTGCTGACCGACCACACGCAGGCGCTGGCGCTGGTGATCGTCGCGACGCCGCTGTGGGCCTACCACCGCCGCCAGATGGCCGAGGAGGCGCGCGCCGACCAATCGCCCGAGCGCGGCGCGACGGCGCAGCGCGTCTTTGGCTACCTGATGGCCGCGGTCGGCCTGGGCGCGCTGTTCTTCGGGCTGGGCGGGCTGCTCGCCACGCTGGCGCGGCTGGCGCTTGCGCCGGACGCGCTCGGCGCGGGCTGGCGCGAGCCGCTCAGCATCTACCTGGCGCTCTCGCTGGTGGCGCTGCCGGTGTACGCCGTGATGGCGCAATCGGTCGAGCGGCGCGTGCGCGCCGCGCCCGCCGAGGAGCGCACGCTCTCGCGGCGGATCTACCTGTACGCCGCGCTGCTGTTTGGCATCGTGGCGACCGTGGTCGCGACGGTGACGCTCGTGCGGCTGGTGCTTGGCGCGCTGCTGGGCGCCGCCGAGCCCGACTTCCTGGCCGAGTCGGGGCGCTGGGCCGGGTATGCCCTGGTGGGTGGCGCGATCGCCGGGGCGCACGCGCTGCTGCTGCGCCGCGCGGGGGCCGCTCAGTCGGCCGGCGGCGCGGGCCTGACCATCGCGGTAGTGGCCGACGAGCCGCTGCGCCAGGCCGTGCTATCCGCCGTGGCGCGCGAGCTGCCGCGCGCCACGGTCCGCTCCGCCGCGGGGGACGATCCGGGGGCGGAGGCGGCGCTCGCCGGCGCGGATGTCCTGATCGTCCAGCTGGCGTCGCTGCTGGACGGGCCGCTCGCCGCGGCTGCCCGTGGCTTTGGCGGGCGCCGCGTGGTGCTGGCCGGCCCGGCCCCCGGGCTTGAGATCGTCGGGGCGCGCCGCGGCGACGAGTCGCTGGCGCGCGAGGCAGCACAGCTCCTGCGCGGCGCAGCCGGCGCGCAGCCGCTCGCGCCCGCGATGCCGGTCGCAGCCCCCTGAGCGTGTGGCTCAGGGGCTGCGCGCCCCGGCGACTCTTTTTTCGGGGCGCTGCGCCCCCGGCCCCCCCGCCTGGGGAACCCGCGCCGGTTCCCCCAGCTCCCCTCCGGCAAATGATGCATGCTCAATTGCACGCGAAGTGGCACATGCCCGGCAACATTCCGAAAGGGCGGAAGCAAGACGCCGCGCATGGCTTTCGAATGCATCACAGCGAATTACATCCCGCCGCGCCGTGATTCGGCTGGGCATGAGCCACTGGGTTGCCGCCAAGATGGCACTCTTTGCAGGGGGTCTGGGGGCGGGCTCCGCCCCCGGCCGGGGGTGTGGGGGCGGGAGCCCGCCCACGCAGACACGCACGCTGTCTATACGACTCGGATCGGGTGCAGGGGCGCGCAGCGCCCCGAAAAACCGCGCGTAGCGCGTCCCCGAGCCGGGCTCGACACGCGCCGCGATCATGCGTACAATAGACCGGCGTCGCAGGCCCCGCATCCGCAGGGAGTACATCCGCAGGGATTAGAAGGAGTGGCTCGTGCCCGGACCGCCCATTGACATCAGCGTCTACGATAGCGAGATGGCGCTTCTGGAAGGGCTGCGCGGCGGCGAGCCGGACGCCTGCACCTGTCTGATCAAGCGCTTTGCCCCGCTGGTCTATGCCCGCGCCCTGCATATGATCGCCGACCCCGACGAGGCCGAGGCCGTGCTGCAGCTCACGTTCATCCACGCCTGCGAGAAGATCGGCTCGTTCGAGGGGCGCAGCGGCCTGGGCACCTGGCTCTACCGCATCGCGACCAACGAGGCGCTCATGCAGCTGCGGCGCCGCCAGGCCCCGACGACGGCGATCGACGTGCTTGACCAGACGCTTCAGCCGGACGATCTGCCGCAGAATCTGCAGGCATGGCCGATCGATCCGGCGCGCGCGGCGCTCGATCTGGAGCTGCGGGCGCAGCTCGAGCACGCGCTGGCGGCGCTGCCGGAAAGCCAGCGCGTCGTCTTCGTGCTGCGCGAGCTGCAGGGCCTGAGCACCCAGGGCACCGCCGCCGCGCTCGGCCTGGGCGAGAGCGCGGTCAAGGTGCGGCTGCACCGCGCCAGGCTGCGCCTGCGCGAGCTGCTGGCGGGCTACCTTGCCGCCGATGGGGTCGGGGCATGATGACCGAGCACCGCCATGCCGATTCCACCCGGTGCCGGGATCTGCTGGGCCAGCTGAACGCCTACGTGGATGGCGAGCTGGCCGCCGAGCTGTGCCGCGAGCTGGAGCGGCACCTGGCCGGCTGCGCCGACTGCCGGGTGGTCTTCGACACGCTGTCGAAGACGATCCGCCTCTACCACGCCCTCGACGCGACGCCGGCCGATCTGCCGGAAGACGTCGAGGCGCGGCTGCTCGCGCGCCTGGCCCACAAGATGGCGCCGCTCTGATGCCGCTCGCCCTGGCCTACCCGCATCTTCGAGCAGACACCGTCGGGAAGCGAAGTAGCAAAGGGGACTGGTGATGACTTCGTCGTGGGAGATGTCGCCCGAGCTTCAGCATTTCCGCGCCGCGCGCGGCCGGGCGCTGCTGGCGTCCATCCTCGATCTGGTGCGCCAGCAGCCGAACGATCTGCTGACCTTCGAGGATGTTCGCAGGCGCATCAACGTGCGCGGCCAGCACGCCATCGGCCAGCGGACAGTCGAGCTCGACCAGATCGTCGGCAGCGAGGGGCGCTACGCCGACTTCGACCGGCACTTTCTGCCGCGCGCGACCGTCGCCCGGCAGCGCTGGGGCAGCGTCGGCCGCCTGATGCTGAAATCGGGCGATCTGCCGCCGATCGATCTCTGGAAGATCGGCGACATCTACTTCGTGCGCGACGGCAACCACCGCGTGTCGGTCGCGCGCACGCTCGGCCGGCAGTACATCGAGGCCGAGATCACCGAGCTGATCGTCGACGTGCCGCTCACGCCCGCGCTGTCGGTGCGCGATCTCCTGCGGACCGAGGAGTACAGCGATTTTCTGGAGTGGACCAACCTGCACCAGCTGCGGCCCGACGAGCGGATCGAGTTCAGCGAGCTTGGCTGCTACCTCGACCTCGTGCGGCATATCAACGTGCACCGCGCGCTGCTGGCGCAGCAGCGCGGCGGCGAGATCAGCCGGGACGAGGCCGTCGCCGACTGGTACGACGCCGTCTACATGCCGATCGTGCGGCTGATCCGCGAGCGGCGCGCGCTGGGCGCCTTCCAGCGACGGACCGAGGCCGACCTGTACCGCTGGATCATGGAGCGCCGTGACGCGATCGCCGCCGAGCGCGGCGCGGCGCCGGACCCGCAGGAGGTGGCGGGCGCATCGCTGGGCAGCGGCGACTACAAAGGCCCGGCCGACGTGGTCGATGAGCTGCTGCGCCGCGCGCTGCAGGTGGTCGGGCTGCGCCGGCCCCGCGCGGCGGGCGATCCCTAGCTTCTCGCTGCGCGAGCCCTGGGGGCTGCGCGCCCCCCGTGCCTCCCGCGGGTGCAACCCACACGGCTTGCGGGGGCTGCGCGCCCCCGTGCCCCCGCGGGCGGGGGTGGGCCGCCACCCCCGCCGCCCCCCGGCCGGGGCGTGTGCCCCTGGACCCCAAAATAAACTCGTCTCGCTTCCAGTGCTTGGCGCGCATGCCCGGCTGAATCCACGCGCGGCGGGTTGCAACTCGCCTCCAAGGAATGTTGCTAGGCATGCGCAACCAGCAGTGCAGCTGAGATGGCATCATGTGCCGGAGGGGGGCCGGGGGAACCGGCGCGGGTTCCCCCGGGCGGGGGGCCGGGGGCGCAGCGCCCCGGAGAAAAGATGACAAGGTGACCAGGTGACAAGGCGACCGGGGCCGCCCCGGAAAAAACACCTGGCCGGAGGCCGCCTGAACCGGCGTGGGTTCCCCGGGTACCCTTTGGGTGCCGGGGGGCCGGGGGCGCAGCGCCCCGGAGAAAAGATGACAAGGTGACCAGGTGACAAGGTGACCGGGGCCGCCCCGGAAAAAACACCTGGCCGGAGGCCGCTTGAACCGGCGCGGGTTCCCCGGGCGGGGGGCCGGGGGCGCAGCGCCCCCGAGCAAGCCGCGCGCAGCGCCTGGTATGCCACTTGCAACATGCTCCACGCCGGCCGCCTGCGTCGCGCGGCCCGGCGTCGCCGCGAGCTGGAGATCGCCATGCCAGAGCCACAGCCAACCGGCGGGAGCACGCTCTCGCGCTTCGTGCCGCCGCACAACCCGAAGACCCCCGCGCTGACCTCGGCGCTGACGATCAAGCAGGGCAACCTGTTTCTGCTGACCGAGATGGATGGGAACGTGTCGGCCGGCGAGCACGTCTACGGGCTGTACTTCCACGACTGCCGCTTTCTCTGCCAGTCCTCGCTGTCGGTCGACGGCGTGCGGCCGGTGATGCTGTACGCCGCCGCCGAGGAGATCAACCGCATCCGCTGCGTGCTCAGCAACCCCGACCTGCCGCGCGAGGATGGGCCGATGCTGTACAAGCAGTCGCTGGCGATCACCCGCACGCTGGTCGTCACCGACTGCTTGAGCCAGCAGATCGAGGTTCGCAACGTCACGCCCGCCCCGATCGCGACGACGATCGCGCTCGGCTTCGCGGCCGAGTTCGAGGATATCTTCACTATCCGCGGCAGCCCGCCGCAGCAGCGCGGCACGCTTCACCAGCCGGCCTTCGCCGCCGGCACCCTGGCGCTGCGCTACGACGGCGCCGACCGCCACCTGCGAACTACGACGGTCGAGCTGGACCCGCCGCCCGACTCGTTCGGCGATGGGGCCGCGACCTACCGGCTGGAGCTTGCGCCGCAGGCGGCCGTGACGCTCAGCTGCACCATCCGCGTGGCCGACCAGCAGCCCGCCGACGACCACCGCCGCCGCAGCGAGCACAGCCCGATCCACGCCGACGCGCCCTGGCACGAGCGCGCCGAGCGCGGCAAGCAGAAGATCGGCACGACCACTGTCCGGGTCGGAGACGCGCAGCTCGGCCGCCTGCTCGACCGCGCCTTCGACGACCTGCAGATGCTGACGACTCTGCAGCGGAGCGACCTGTTCTTCGCCGCCGGCATCCCCTGGTTCGTGGCGCTGTTCGGCCGCGACAGCTGCATCACCGCGCTGCAGATGCTGCCGTACGAGCCGCGCATCGCCGCCGCCACGCTGCACGTGCTGGCGAGCTACCAGGGCAGCCGGGAGCGGCCCGAGCGCGACGAGGAGCCCGGCAAGATCCTGCACGAGCTGCGCATCGGCGAGCAGGCCAACCTGCGCGAGGTGCCGTTCACGCCCTACTACGGCACGATCGACGCGACGCTGCTCTGGCTGGTGCTGCTCGGCGAGTACCTGCGCTGGACCGACGACCGCGCCCTGCTGGAGCACCTGCGGCCGAACGTCGACGCCGCGCTCGGCTGGATCGCGCGCTACGGCGACCAGGACGGCGACGGGTTTATCGAGTACCAGCGCAAGGCCGGCAAGGGGCTCAGCAACCAGGGCTGGAAGGACTCCGGCAACAGCATCGTGCGGCGCGACGGGTCGCTGGCCGAGTCGCCGATCGCGCTGGTCGAGGTCCAGGGCTACCTCTATCGCGCGCAGCGCCTGCTGGCCGGCGCGTACCGGCGGTCGGGCGATCCGCAGCGCGCGGCCGAGCTGGAGCAGGCGGCCGATGCGCTGCAGCGCCGCTTCGACGCGGCCTTCTGGATGCCCGGCCGCCAGACCTACGCGCTCGCGCTCGAGGGCGCGGAGCAGCGTCAGGTCGAGGCGGTCGCCTCCAACGCCGGCCAGGCGCTGTGGTCGGGGGTCGTGCCGCCCGAGCGAGCCGGCCATGTGCGCGACGCGCTGATGGGGCCGCACATGTGGAGCGGCTGGGGCATCCGCACGCTCTCGGCCGCCGAGCGGGCCTACAACCCGATCGACTACCAGGTCGGCGCGATCTGGCCGCACGACAATGCGCTGATCGGGATCGGGCTGAAGCGCTACGGCTTCGACGCGGAGGTCGCCCAGGTCTTCACGGCGCTGTGCGAGGCGGCGGTGCACTTCCCCGACAGCCGGCTGCCCGAGGTCTTCGCCGGCTACGACCGGCGCGATTTCCCGGCGCCGGTGCAGTACCCGCTCGCCTGCAGCCCGCAGGCCTGGGCGGCGGGGGCCCTGCCCAGCCTGCTGTGGGGGCTGCTGGGACTCGAGCCGGACGCCGCGAGCCGCACCTTGCGGATCGTGCGCCCGCACCTGCCGGACTGGCTGCCGTGGGTCGAGATCCACGGCCTGCGGCTGGCCGACGCCGTGATCGACCTGCGCTGGGAGCAGTCCGGCGTGCGCACCGCCGTCGCAATCCTGCGCCAGTCCGGCGACATGCGCCTGATCGTCGAGTAGCCCTGTCGGGTGCTGCGCGCCCCCGTGCCCCCGCAGGTGTCGGTTACCCCAAATCCTGCGGGGGGCTGCGCGCCCCCCATGCCCCCGCGGGCGAGGGTGGATCGCCACCCCCGCCGCCCCCCTCCCGGGGCTTGCGCCCCTGGACCCCAAAATGATGCTGCCTCTTGCCGAATGCTTGGCGCGCATGCCTGGCTGAATCCACGCACGGTGGGCGGCAACCCGCCTGAGCGCCCACATCCATACTCATCGTGTTGCGTCCTGCCGCTCAGGAAATGTTGATGGGCATGAGCTACAGACGGAGAATCTGAGGCAGCATCATTTGCCGGAGGGGGGCTGGGGGAACCGGCGAGGGTTCCCCAGCTCCCCGCTGGGTGCCGGGGGGCCGGGGGCGCAGCGCCCCGGAAAAGAGCTGGCCGCCACACCAACCGGCGCGGGTTCCCCGGGTACCCACTGGGTGCCGGCGGCCGGGGGCGCAGCGCCCCGGAAAATCTCCTGGCGGGGGATCGGGGGCGCAGCGCCCCGAGTCAGCCACGCTTCCGAAGGTGCTGCCCGCGCCGCGTCAGGCGCCGGGCTGGCGTCCGGGCCCAACCGGCGCGCTTGCGGATCGCCGGCTGCTGCAGCGGCCCGGGTGGCCGCATCGCCCGCACCAGGCCGATGCCGCCCAGCAGGCCGCCGATCGCAGCGAAGGGCCAGGCCAGCAGGCGCGGGAAGCGCGCCACCACCAGCGCCACCGCCAGCAGCGTCGCGCCGATCGCAGCGCCGATCGTGCGATCGTGGCGCTGCAGCGTCTCGCTGCCGGCGACCTGGATCGCCGCGCCGAACCGCGCCGCCGTGACCCCGGCCCGGTCGCTGCCGGCCGAGCGGTGGCGACGAGCCTGGCGCTCGGCCCGGCTCTCCGGCCGCACCGGGCGCGGCCGCAGGCGCCGCGCGCCGCTTAGGCGGATCTCGCGCGCGTTGGACAGGTCCTCCTCGTACATGGCCTCCATCGCCGCGCCGAACGGCCGATCTTCCGCGACCAAGTCGATCTCCCAGTTTGTCTGCAGCCCGGTGACATTCAGGTTGGTCGAGCCGATCCGCGACCACCAGCCGTCGGCCACGGTGGTCTTGGCGTGCATCATCAGGCCGGCGTACTCCCAGATCCGCACCCCCGCCTCGATCAGCGGCTGGTAGCCGTAGCGCGAGAGCGCGCCGACCAGCGGCAGGTCGTTGGTGGCCGGCAGCAGGATGCGCACGTCCACGCCGTCGCGCGCCGCCGCGATCAGCGCCTCGCGCAGGATCGGCGCCGCCAGAAAGTAGGCGTCCGCGATCCAGACGCGCCGCTCGGCGGCGGCCAGCAGCACCTGCAGCACCCGCAGCATGCGCATCCGGTCGGGCTCCTGGATGATCACGCGCGCCGCCACATCGCCGCCTGACGCCTCCGCGTGGCTGGGCAGCTCCTCGGCCGGCAGCGGCGACCCCGCGCGCGCCCAGACGCTGGCGAAGGCCCGCTCGAGATCGAGCACCGCCGGCCCGCGCACCCGCACCGCCGTGTCGCGGTAGGGCAGCCCCGTCACCGGCGAGCGGTCCAGCCAGGGGTCGGCGATGCAGACCCCGCCGACGGATGCGTAGACCCCGTCGACGGCGAGCAGCTTGCGGTGGTCGCGGTGGACGACCGCCAGCGGCGCGCCGATGCTGAGCGGGTTGAACGCCCGCACGTCGACGCCGTCCTGCCGGAGCTTGCGCCAGAACCAGCCGGGCACGTCGAGCGAGCCGAACCAGTCGTAGAGCACCCGCACCTGCACGCCGGCCGCCGCGCGCTCGGCCAGCGCCGCCGCGAAGCGCATGCCGATGCCGTCGGACTTGAAGATGTAGTTTTCGAGGTGGACCCAGCGCTGCGCGCGCCCGATTGCCGCCAGCCAGTCTTCGTAGGTCTCGGGTCCGTTGCGCAGCAGGTGGAGGTCGTTGCCCGCGCGCAGCGGGGCATCGCTCACGCGCGTCAGCGCGCGGTTGAGCCGCTCGCCGCGCGCGGCCAGCACGACGTCGTCGGGGGCGCGGTGGATCGGCGGCGCTGGAGCAGCAGGTGTGGGCATAGCCTCTCTCTCCGGACGGCGAAATAGCCGAACGCTCGCGCGGGGCTTGCCGGCGATCGTCGATCGCTCAAGCCCGGCGCTGATCGCAGCTGTGTCGAAGGAGTGTTGCGCCTGCTATTGTAGCATTATCCGGCGTCGACTTCGAGGCGAGCGAGATCGGTCTTTGGAATGAAGTTTGCCGCCCTGGGGCGGCCGCACCCAATCACCCCACTGCTGGTGCCAGCAAGAATACCCCCTCTCCCAGAACGGGAGAGGGGGTAGGGGGTGAGGGCAAACAGCCTACCGAGGCGAGCCACTACGCCGAGCGCAGGATAGCTGTCGCCTCGTCCATGCGATCGGCGCCGGGCCGCACCAGCAGCAGCGCGCCGCCATCCATCATCCGCATCACGCACGCCTGCGCGTCGTCGCTCGACATCCCGGCCGCGATCAGGTCGCGCAGCATGTCGTCGGCGTGCAGGTGCGACGCGAAGCTGCCGACGTGGTCGCGCGCGGCGTCGTGCATGTGGCTGTCGCCCTCGGCGAAGCTGCCGACGTGGTCGCGCGCGGCGTCGTGCATGTGGCTGTCGCCCTCGGCGAAGCTGCCGACGTGGTCGCGCGCGGAGTCGTGCATGTGGGCGCTGCCCTCGGCGAAGCTGCCGATCTGCCCGTGCTCGATCTCGTTGGCCGGCAGCGTCAGTATCTGAATCCCGCGCCGCTTCACGCCTGCGGCGACCAGCTTCGCCTCAATCTCCTTCGCCATCTGCTCATCGCTGTACAGCCCGTAGAGCGCCATAGCCATGCGGTGCCTTCCTTTCTTGCGGCCGTTCGGCCATCGAATGTGTCTGCTACTCTGTCTCGGCAGCCGCGCTGGCGTTACAGGCAGATCAGACGAGCCGGCGCGTCGCATGACACGCCGGCTCGCCGCTCAGCCGCCTGGGCGGTGTCTCGCCTTCAGGCCGCGGCCCGCCCGCGGGTGAAGCCGAGCAGGGGCAGCCAGATCTTGCCCTGCTCGACGTCGCGGAACCCATGCGCGGCCAGCTGCGATCGCACATCCTGCACGCCGACGCGCGAAGAGCCGTGGCCGGACATCACCAGCCCGACGTGGCCGAGCAGCGATGTCGGGTGCCGGAAATCCACGATCAGGAGGCGCCCGCCCGGCCTGAGCACGCGGCGCAGCTCGGCGAGCGCCTCGGCCTGCAGGTCCGTCGGCAGGTGATGCCACATCAGGCTGCTGACCACCACGTCGAAGGACGCGTCCGGGAAGGCCAGCCGCTCGATGTAGCCGACCTGGAAATCGACCGCGGCGCCCCGCTGGACTGCCTTGCGGCGCGCCTGCTCGATCATCGGCGCCGACGCGTCGATCCCGCACACGCGGCCCGCGGGCCCAACTCGCCGCTGGATGGCCAGCGTCAGGTCGCCGGTGCCACAGCCCACGTCCAGCACGGCGTCGCCGGGGCCGACCTGCGCCAGATCGGCCGTGGCGGTGCGCAGCGCCGTCGCGCGCCCCAGCGTCAGCGTGTTGACCAGCGCATCGTACGCCCAGGCCCACTCGATCGTGCGGCCGCGCGTCGCGGGCGCACCCGCGCTCCCTTCGTGCCACCCGTGGCGATGCTGCCGACCCGCCGATCGATCGTCCGTCTCGTGATTCATGCCAGCGCCTCCATATGTGGTATAGTTAACGAACATCGTGTCCGGTACCATACAGCTTGTTCGATAGCAAGCATACACGCAGCGCGCGCTTGGGTCAACAGCCAATCGCGCCGGAACGTTCGATAGCGAACAAACTGCCGCTCATGTGCGGAGATGAGGCGAGGTCATGAAATCTGCCAAGGAGGATCGCCGCTCGCAGCGCACCCGGCAGCTGCTGAGCGAGGCGCTGATCGCGCTGCTGGTCGAGCGGCGCTACGATCTGATCAGCGTGCAGGACATCCTGGACCGCGCGAATGTGGGCCGCTCGACCTTCTACACCCACTACCATGACAAGGAGGACCTGCTCGTCAGCGAGTTCGAGCGGATGCTCGACCACCTGACCCAGCAAATCGCGAGGCGCACGGGCGGCGACGGGCCCGCGCTCCCGAGCCTGGGGCTGTTTCGGCACGTGCGCGAGCACCAGCGGCTGTACAAGGCGCTGCTGTGGGGTCGCGGCATCGATCTGCTGTTCAAGCGCGGGCACGCGCACCTCAGCGGCCTGATCGAGGCGCAGCTGACGGCGCTGGCCGCGAATCAGCCGCCGAGCGTGCCGGTGCCGCTCGCCGCGCACGCGCTCGCCGGCACGCTGCTGACGCTGCTGCAGTGGTGGCTGGACCACGACATGCCCTACTCGCCGGAGGAGATGGACGCCTTCTACCAGCAGCTGGCGCTGCCTGGGGCGCTGGCGGCGCTCGGGGTGCCGCCTGCGGCGCCTTGACAGGGTGACGCGCGTTGTCGTAGAGTCTGCGGCGAGGCTCCGCGCCCGGCGCGGAGCGATAGTGGAGATTGGTATGGCACTCAAGGTCAAGCGGCGCGGGAAAGTGACCTACTACTACGAGGGCGAGACGCCGGTGCTCTCGAACCTCGTCGTCGAGACCCAGCCCGACGGCGATCTGAAGATCTACTTCTCGGGCCTGACCGGCGGGCACTCGGCCACCGCCATCCTGGGCCTCGACACGGTGACGTCGATGGACCCGGAGAAAGAGCTGCCGCTGGTGTTCGCGTGCTGGGAGAAGTGGCTGCGGGAGGCCGGCATCTGCGGCTCGATCGCCGACGTCGACTTTCTGGAGATCCACGCGTTCGGGGCGCAGCCGAAGGCGCCCAGCCCGCTCGCCGATCCGCTCGGCTACGCGCAGGAGCAGGATCGCCTGCGCCAGTCGTACTTCCGGGCCTACTCGTCGTTCTTCCGCGAGCGCTGCCCCGACAACGGCCTGCCGGCGCGCTTCACCGTGCACCTGATCGACTTCCCCGACAAGGCGGCGTCGTACGAGTTCTACGGCACGGCGCTCTACCAGCGCGCGCTACAGATATAGGTTGGTCTCTGCGGGGGCTGCGCGCCCCCGTGCCCCCGCTCCCGCCCCCCCCCCCCCCGCCCGGCCCTCCTGGGCCCCCGGCGCGGCGCGCGCCGCCCCCCGCGCGCGTAGGTCGGCGCGAACCCCGGCCTGCGGCCGACCAGGAAGGCGCATGCCTCGCGGGCCGCGGCCTCGATCGGGCGCAGGCGCAGCAGCTCGGCCTCCAGCGATCCGATCTGCAGCTGCAGCTCTTCGATTGTCGGTGTCATGGCAATTCCGCTTTATAGCTTGGGGAGGTCTGGCGGGGCCGGAGGTCTCTCCACACCCCCACCCAAACTGTAAGGTTCGCAAGAACCATGTCTTAGCGCATCATGGCGAGCGCGGCGACGAAGGTGAGCGCCAGGGCCAGCAGCTCGAACAGGCGCTGGTTCAGGCGCTCGACGATCGGGCGGCCGACCAGCGCGCCGACGATCGCGAACGGGCCCAGCCACAGGTCCACGCCGAGCGAGGCCGGGTTGATCAGCCCCAGCGAGGCGCTGAAGGGCACCTTGAACAGGTTGATCGCCAGGAAGTACCATGCCGCCGTCCCGACGAACACGATCTTCGGCAGGCGCATCGCCAGCAGGTACAGCACCATCACCGGGCCGGCCGCGTTCGCCACCATGGTCGTAAACCCGGCGGTGATGCCCGTGATCGGGGCGAGCCAGGGCCGCGGCGGCCGCTCCTCGTCGTCGGGCCGGGCCGGTCGGCGCGAGCGGATAAACTGAAACAGGACAAGACCTAATAGAATGACGCCGATCAGGTGGCGCATCTGTGAATCGTCCACCCGACCGAGCGCGAAGTAGCCCGCCACGACGCCGGCGGCCGCCCACGGGAACAGCCGCCACAGGTGCGGCCAGCTCGCGTCGCGGCGGTACGCGGAGACCGCCACGATGTCGCCGCAGATCAGGATCACGAGCACCAGCCCGACCGACTCGCGGGCGGGGAAGACCAGCGCGAAGATTGCGACGTTGAGGATTCCGAGGCCGGGGATGCCCGTCTTCGAGAGGCCGACCAGGAACGCGCCGAATGCGCCAAGCGCCCATTGCCAGAGTTCGAGATGCATTGTGATGTCCGATATCCTGCTTGCAGAGCGGCCCGCCGAACGCGCAAGCACGGCGCCTGGCCCTATCAGCGCCCGCGCTCGCCGCGCACGTAGGGCAGCCCCAGCGCGGCGGGCGCGCCCAGGCGCTTGCGCACGGCCTCGCGCGTGCCCAGCACCAGGATCAGAATCGTGAAGGCGTACGGCAGCATCTGCAGGAAGAAGCCCCAGTAGGGGTTATAGAAGAACGGGTTGCGCAGGCCGAGCAGCTGCTCGGGGCCTTGGATGTCGAGGATCAGGCGGCGCAGCGCCCCGAAGGCGTACGCGCCGAAGGCGGCCCGCAGCGGGTCCCACTGCGCGAAGATCACCAGGCCGATCGCGATCCAGCCCTGGCCGCTGGTCGTCAGCTCGCTGAACCAGCCCGGCGACACCGCCAGGCTGATCGTCGCGCCGGCCAGCCCCGCCAGCGCGCCGCCGACGAACACGTACAGGTAGCGCAGCCGGTAGATGTTCACGCCCAGCGCGTCGGCGGCGGCCGGGTACTCGCCCGCGGCGCGCAGGTTCAGCCCGGGCCGCGTGCGGTAGATGTAGTACCACGCCAGCGGCACCATCAGGTAGCCGACATAGACCATCACGCTCTGGTTGCCGAAGAAGATCGGCCCCAGGAACGGGATCGCCGACAGCAGCGGGATCGAGAAGACCGGCAGCAGCGCCCCGCCGCCGGCCTTGCTGAGCCCCTCGCCCAGCACCAGGCTCAGGCCGGTGCCCACCAGCGTCAGCGCCAGCCCGCTGACCACTTGGTCGGCCTGCAGGTGAACCACGATGACCGCGTGCAGCTGGCTGAGCAGCCCGGCCACCAGCATGGCCACCACGACCGCCAGCCAGGGGTTGCCGAGCCGGGTGGCCACGCTGAAGGCGCTCATCGCGCCCATCAGCATCATGCCCTCGACCCCCAGGTTCAGCACGCCGGCGCGCTCCGCGAAGATCTCGCCGATCGTCGCGAACAGCAGCACCGTGCCGCTGGCGACGCCGGCCTGCAGGATGATGATTGGGTCCATGTGGTTCCTTCGTTAGAAGGTTGGGACGCTCGAACGTTAAACCGTTGGAAGATTCTATCGATACAACCGCTCAAACCTTCGAACCTTTGAACGTGCTAACGTGCTAACATTCAAACGTTCAAACGTGCTAACGTTCAACGCGCCGAAGGCGCACACGGTAGCGCAGCAGGAAGTCGCTGGCGATCAGGCAGACCAGCACGATCCCCTGGATCATCTTCGGGATGCCGGAGGGCTGGATCTCGCGGCCGGCCAGGATCAGCGCGCCGAACAGGATCGCCACCAGGATGATCGCGAACGGGTTGAGCTTGGCCAGCCAGGCCACGATGATGCCGGTGAAGCCGTAGCCCGGCGAGATCGCGCCCTGCAGCCGGTGCACCACGCCGCTGATCTCGGACATGCCGGCCAGCCCGGCCAGCGCGCCGGAGGTCATCAGCACCAGCATGATCTGGCGCGCGATCGGCACGCCGGCGTACTCGGCCGCGCGCGGGTTGTCGCCGATCAGCCGGATCTCGTAGCCCCAGCGGCTGTAGCTCAAGATCCACCAGACCACCACCGCGGCGGCCAGCGCGAAGGCCAGCCCCAGGTGGGTGGTCAGCCCGCTGAACACCCGCACCTGCGCCGCGAAGTCGGTCAGCCGCGGCAGCCAGGCGTTGCGCGGGAAGGTCGCGCTCATCTGGAAGCCGCCCTCGCTCCACACGCCGAAGATGAAGTAGTCGACCCAGGCGATCGCGATATAGTTCAGCATCAGCGTCGAGATGATCTCGTTGACGTTGAAGCGCGCCTTGAGCACGCCGGGGATGAAGCCCCAGACCGCGCCCGCGGCCATGCCGGCCAGCGCCATCAGCGGGATCGTAATCCAGCGCGAGGTCTCCGGGCCGACCAGCGGCGCGAGCACGACCGCGCTGGCGCCCCACGCGCCCATGTAGAACTGGCCCTCGGCGCCGATGTTCCACAGCCGCATGCGGAAGGCCAGCGCGCAGGCCAGGCCGACCAGCATGAGCGGGATGGCCTTCACCAGCGTATCCGAGAAGACGTCGATGCTGCCGAACGACGAGCGCGCGATCTGCCCGTAGGCGGCGATCGGGTCGCCGCCGGCCAGCGCCAGGATGGCGGCGCCGATCAGCAGCGCCAGCGCGACCGCGCCGATCGAGATCGCCGGCGCCAGCCAGCGCGGCGTCGTGGCGCGCGGCTCGATGTGCAGCCGGATCGGGAAGGCTCGTCCAGGGAGGGTCGGGGTATTGGAGGCCATATGTCGTCCGTCTCTACCGCTAGGGCGCAACCTGGTGCGGCGCGGATGGCGCCGTCGCGCCAGCCATCAAAAGCCCGATCCGATCGATGTCGCCGTCGGTCACCTCGCCGACGATCGCGCCCTCGTACATCACATACACCCGGTCGCTCAGCGACAGCAGCTCGTCGAGCTCCTCGGAGATCAGCAGGATGGCCACGCCCTCGCGGCGCTGTTCGAGCAGCAGGCCATGGACCGCCTCGATCGCCCCGACGTCCAGCCCGTGGGTCGGCTGCATTGCGACCATGCACTTGGGCCGGGCGGTGATCTCGCGGGCCAGGATCAGCCGCTGCAGGTTGCCGCCCGAGAGCAGGCGCGCCTGGATGTCGACCGAGGGCGCGCGGATCTCGTAGGTCTCCTTCAGCCGCTGCGCGAACACGGTCGCCGCGCCCTGGTCGAGGCTCCAGCCGCGGCCGATCGGCGCCTGGCGGTACTGCTTCATGATCATGTTTTCGGTCAGGCTGAGGTTCGGCGAGCTGCCGACGCGGTTGCGGTCCTCGGGGATGTGCGCGACGCCGCGGCTGATCGCGCGGCGGATCGGCTGGTTGCTGATCTCCTCGCCGTTCAGCAGCACCCGCCCGGCGCTGCAGTGGCGCATGCCGGTGATCACCTCGGCCAGCTCGCGCTGCCCGTTGCCGGCCACGCCCGCGATGCCGACGATCTCGCGCGCGCGCACGTGCAGCGAGAGGCCGCGCAGCGCCGGCAGGCCGCGGTCGTTGGCGGCGTGCACCTGCTCGACGCTCAGCACCGTCTCGCCCGGCTCGATCGGCTCGCGCTCGGCCACGAACAGCACGTCGCGCCCGACCATCAGCCGGGCCAGCTTGGCCGCGCTGGTCTCGCCGGTGGGCAGATCGGCCACCGTCACCTTGCCGCGCCGCAGCACCGTCACGCGGTCGGCGATCGCCATCACCTCGTTGAGCTTGTGGCTGATGAAGATGATCGACTTGCCGCTCTGGGCCATGCCGCGCAGCGTCACGAATAGCCCCTCGATCTCGTGCGGCCCGAGCACCGCCGTCGGCTCGTCGAGGATGAGCACGTCGGCGCCGCGGTAGAGCATCTTGAGGATCTCGACGCGCTGCTGCTCGCCGACCGAGAGCTGCCAGATCTTGGCGCGCGGGTCGACCTTGAGGCCGTAGCGCTCGCTCAGCTCGCCGATCGTCCGCTCGTACTCGGGCAGCCGCAGCCGGAAGCGCGGCTGGGACATGCCGAGCAGGATGTTCTCGGTGACCGACTGGGACTGGACCAGCATGAAGTGCTGGTGGATCATGCCGATGCCGGCCTCGATCGCCTGGCGCGGCGAGCCGATCGACACCGGCCGGCCGTCGATCAGCACCGCGCCGGCGTCTGGCCGGTACAGCCCGGCCAGGATGTTCATCAGCGTGCTCTTGCCGGCCCCGTTCTCGCCGAGCAGCGCGTGGATCTCGCCGCGCCGCAGGTCGAAGTCAACGCGGTCGTTCGCCAGGACGCCGGGGAAGCGCTTGACGATCCCGCGCATGCTGACGACGTTGGGCGTCTCTGTCATATAGAAGCGCTGTCTCGTTGATGACAAGGAGACAAGGAGACAAGGAGCGCCGGTTGCCTCCTTGTCTCCTTGCCTCCTTGTCTCTTTCGGCTAGCTGCTCGCAGGCAGCTCGGCGGTCACGCCCTCGGCCCACCAGTGCATGCAGTACGTGCAGCCCGACTTGGGATCGAACTGATCCAGGTCGATCTGCTGCAGCTTCTGGCCGGCGGGGACGATCTCCTTGCCGGTGTTGTCCTTGATCGGCCCGGCGAACACGTCGAAGCGCGTGAACTCGCCCTTCTGCATCTTCGCCAGCGTGTCCTTGACCTGCTGGAGCACCTCGGGCGGCAGATCCGCGACGCCCTTGGTCGGGGTCTCGCCCTCCATAAAGCCGTAGATCCCCAGGCCGCCGCTATCGGCGTCGAAGTAGTCGTAGCCGACCTTGTAGCTGCCGTCGGCCACGCCCTTGGCGACCTTGGCGTAGATCGGGCCCCAGTTCCAGTACGGCGCGGTCAGGCAGCGCTCGGCCTTGCAGCCGCCGGCCCAGTCGTAGGTGATGCCCCACTTGCCCTTCTGGGTGGCCACGTCGGCCGAGGCCGGCGTGTCGGCGCCGGTAAAGACGACGTGGGCGCCGGCGTCGAAGAGTGACGCGGCGCCCTCTTTCTCCTTGACCGGGTCGTGCCAGGTGTTGATCCAGCGCACGTCCAGCGTGCAGTCGGGGCAGGTCTTGCGCATGCCGATCGCGAAGGCGTTGCCGAGGCGCAGCTCCTCGGGGATCGGGAAGGTGGCCATGTAGCCGAGCTTGGTCTGGCCATCCTGCTTGGCGCGCGCGCCGGCCAGCATGCCGGCCAGGTACTTCATGCTCTCCATCGCGCCGAACAGATTGCCGAAGTTCTTATCGTTGGTCTTGTAGCCGCTGATGTGGATGAAGGTCTGGTCGGGGAACTCCTCGGCCACGGCCGCGGTCGGGTCCATGTAGCCGAACGAGGTGGTGAAGATCAGCTTGAAGCCCTTGCGCGCCAGGCTGCGGATCACCTGCTCAGCGTCGGCGCCCTCGGGCACGTTCTCGATGTAGGCGGTGTGGACGTTCGGGACGTTCTTCTCGACGTACTGCAGCCCCTCGTAGTGCGACTGCGACCAGCCGCCGTCGTCGTGCGGGCCGATCAGGATCATGGCCACGTTGAGCTTGCCATCCTCGATGGCGGGAATCTGGAAGTTGCCAGCAGTCGTCGAGCCGGCCGTGGGAGCTTCGGCCGCGGGCGCGGCCGTGGGGGCCTCAGCCGCGGGCGCCGCCGTCGCAGCGCCAGCTGCGGGCGCTGCCGTCGCGCCGCCGGTCGCCGCGGGCGCCGTGCCGCCGCAGGCGGTCAGCAGCATCGCCAGCACGATCAGCAGGCCGGACCAGCGCAGGAGTGAGTTTGTTCGCATGGGCCTCTCCTTATGAATCGCCATACTCTGAAGATGCGCCATCTGCTGGGGCACGCCGGACACACCCACAGAACCGCAGGCGCGTCTCTGTAAAAAACAAAGACGGGCCACCGACTCTCGCCGACGCCCGTGTCGTTGGTATGCTCGGCTGCACCCGCAATGATTCGCGAGATGTGACGAAGCTAGATTGCTT
Source organism: Candidatus Ribeiella danica (assembly GCA_016717335.1). GTDB lineage: Bacteria > Chloroflexota > Chloroflexia > Chloroflexales > Roseiflexaceae > Ribeiella > Ribeiella danica. Next base: position 268,519 of record JADKFS010000010.1, on the reverse strand, counting down.
GAGCGGCGCTGCTCCCACTACATTAAACGCGCGTTTAAAGGGCGATCGGGAGTATAGCGTAGGGTGGTGCGAATGTCAAGAAAAGGTTAGCCGTCGGGGGCTGCGCGCCCCTGTGCCCCCGCGGGCGCTGCTCACACCACGCTAGCGGGGGGCGCGCCCCCTGGACCCCAAAATGATGCTGTCTCGTCTTCAGCGCTTGGCGCGCATGCCTGGCTGAATTCACGCACGGCGGGATGGAACTCGTCCGGTAGAAATGGTGCTGGGCATCCACCAAAACCCTGATATAATGAGATCTACCCGATCTGACCGCTCTATGTGACGAGGGTGCGAATGAGGAGCCAGCCTTTCCGGCGATGGCACATCCCGCTTGTCTTTCTGGTTATGGGCGCGCTGATTGCTGGCTCGATCTCGGCGCGCCCGCAGCCGGGCGCCGCGCTCAGGGCGCGTGTGGACGGCACCTGGGCGGCCGGCTGGGCCGCGGGTGGCCTGGCGGTCGCCACACCCGTGCGCTGGCCCGCGCCGCCGACGCCCGCCGACGCCTTCGATCTGTTGCAGCGCCGTGCCGCCGCGCCGCTCGACGTGCACTGGAACCCGGTCAGCGGCGTGGCCGATTTCCTGAGCGGCGCCGGCCCGGCCGGCCGCCTGCCCTACACCCCGACCGCCGCCGAGATCGGCGACCCGCTGGCGATCGCGCGCGGCTTCCTCGACGAGAACCGCGCCCTCTTCGGCCTCGGCAGCGTCGCGGCCGACCTGCAGCTCAGCCCGGTCGAGCCCGACCCGCAGCTCGACTTCACGCACGTTCGCATGGCCCAGGTCTACCACGGAATCCCCGTCTTCGGCCGGCAGCTGGTCGTGCACCTCGACCCGCAGGCGCGCGTCGTCGCCGTGAACGGGCAGCTCGCCCCCGCGCTCGATCTGCCGGACCAGCCCAGCCTGCGCAAGGATCTGGCCGAGCGCGTTGCGCTGCGGGACCTGCTCGAACAGCAGCTGCAGCCGGCCGAGCGCGCCCGCGTCACCACCAGGGTGCTGGGCGAGAAGACCAGCCTGGCGATCTACGTCGATCCGCGCGGCAAGGCCACGCTCAGCTGGCTCGTGACGATTATGACCGACACGCCGCTGGGCCAGTGGCGCTACTTCGTCAACGCCCGACGCCCGGTCGTCGTCCACCGCTTCGACAGCGCCGACACCGGCAAGCAGCGGCGCACCTACACGGCCGACAATAGCACCGAGGTGCCCGGCCGGCTGCTGATCGAGGAGGGCGAGCGCTCGCGCGACAAGATCGCCCAGGCCGCGCACGACGCGGCCGGCAAGGTCTACGACTACTACTTCACCACCTTCAAGCGCGATGGCGTGGACGGGCGCGGCAGCCCCATGGTCTCGACGGTGCACTACGGCAGCGACCCCGAGGATGCCGAGAACGCGGCCTGGATCGGCGAGGCCGCTCAGATGGTCTACGGCGACGGCGGGCGGATCTTCAAGCCGCTGGCCTACGGCCTCGACGTGGTCGGGCACGAGTTCACCCACGGCGTGATCGACAGCACCGCCCAGCTGATCTACGAGGGCCAGTCGGGCGCGCTCAACGAGTCGTACGCCGATGTCTTCGGCGTGCTGATCGACCGCGGCAACTGGACGCTCGGCGAGCAGGTGGTCAAGTCGCCGCCGTTCCCGCTGCCGTACATGCGCGATATGCAGGACCCCACTGCGGGCGGAAACTACGACCGCTCCGACCCGCTGAACGCGATCGGTCAGCCCGGCACCATGCGCGACTACGCCAACCTGCCGCTGAGCCGCCGCGCCGACAACGGCGGGGTGCATATCAACAGCGGCATCCCCAACCACGCCGCCTACCTGGTCGCCCAGGCGGTCGGCATCGACAAGATGGAGAAGATCTACTACCGGACGATGACCCAGTACCTGACGCCGGAGGACGACTTTCTCGCCGCCGCGCGGGCGACGGTGCGCGCCGCGACGGATCTGTATAGCGCGACCGAGGCCGCCGCGGTGCGCGGCGCGTTCGCCCAGGTCGGCCTGAGCGTAGACGGGTCCACCTCCACGCCGCAGCCGCCGGCCAGCACGCCGACCATCCCGCAGCGCGGGCCGACCACCCCGCCGCCGACCGAGTCGCTGCCGGCTGGCTGCACCGACGTGGTGACCTCGGGCGGGTTCGAGAGCGATGACGGCTGGGTGCAGGTCGCTCCCAAGACGAACGCCGGCCTGATCGACACGGAGCTGCCGCACACCGGCGCGCGCAGCGCCTGGCTGGGCGGAACCGACGAGGAGGCGGTGCAGTACATCTACCAGGAGGTGCGCATCCCCGCCAACGCCACGACGGTGCGGCTGAGCTACTACCGGCTGCTGCACTCCGAGACCACCGGCCTGCTTGGGGTGTTCTCGGCCGAGGCGAAGTTCAACGCGCTGATCGCGAACGCCAAGGGCGACGTGATCGGCACGATCGAGAAGCTGACCTCGTCGCAGGGCGACGACTCCTGGCGACTGGTGCGCGCCGACCTGGCGCAGTTCGCCGGCAAGACCGTGCGGCTGATGTTCACCGCCGAGAACCCGCGCCGCAACGTCAGCAGCCTGTTTGTGGACGACGTCTCGCTCGCGGTGTGCACGACCGGGGCGGCGCCCGGCGCGCCCGCGCCGCCATCCGAGGACCAGGTGTTCGTGCGCGGCACGATCACGAACGCCGACACCGGCCGCGGCGTCGAGGGTGCGCAGGTGTTCATCCTCAACCCGGAGCTGAGCGCCAGCGAGGCCGCCGCCGACGACACGGTCCAGGGCGACGAGGTGCTGACCGAGGGCGTGACCGACGCCGACGGGCTCTATCAGAGCGAGGCGGCCATCCCGCGCGGCCAGATGTACAGCGCGATCGTGATCGCGCCGGGCTATCGCGCGATCGTGGCCGACGACGGCATCAAGGTGCCGGACGACGCCTCCAGCCCGTTCCAGGTCGATGCGACGCTGCGGCGAGGACGTTAAGGCGTTGGAACGTTCCAACGTTTCAACGTTCCAACGAAAAAGGAAACGTATGAGCGAACCAGTCCGCTGCTGTATCTGCGATGAGCCGGTCGCGCCGCCGTACAACATCATCAGCCAGCGGGTCTACTGCGATCGGCACTACGCGCTGGTCAACAAGCCGCACCCTGGCTTCTGGCGCGCCAGCGTGCTGCAGATCGTCGGTATGGGCATCTTCAGCGCGATCGTCGCGGCGATCGGCGGGCGGCTGGGCGAGCTGGATCGCACCACGCTCATCCTGGTCGGGCTGTTCCTGGCGATCGTCCCGTCGGCGCTGTGGCTGGTCTACTTCTACCGGCAGGATCGGCTCGAGCCCGAGCCGAAGGCCCGCGTGGCCCAGGTGTTCCTGCTGGCGCTGCTGCTGACCGACGCGCTCGGCCTGCGGCTGATCAACGATTGGTTCCAGGTCGCGAGCTGGTCGAGTACCAACACGCTGTTCTCGCTGCTGGCGTCGGTCCTGATCGTCGGATTTACCTTCCAGGCGATCACCTACGTGTCCGTGCGCGCGCTGGTCTACGCGACCGACGAGTTCGACGAGCGGATGGACGGGATTGTCTACGGGACGGTGGCTGGGCTCGGCGTGGCGACGCTGCTCAACTTGCACTACATCATCGACAACGCCGGGGTGGCCCTGGCACCGGGCGTCATCCACGTCGTGACGACCGCGCTGGCGCAGGCCTCGTTTGGCGGGCTGCTGGGCTACTTCATGGCCCAGGCCAAGTTCGAGCACCGGCCGGGCTGGTGGGTGCCGCTGGGCTTCACGGTCGCGGCGATCCTGAACGGCCTGTTCACCTGGCTAATCTCCGAGGTCAGCGCGGCCGGGCTGACGGTCGACCCGTGGCGCTCGCTGGCGCTGGGCCTGGTGGTGGCCCTGCTGGTCTTCTTCGCGCTGGTGGCGCTGATGCGACGCACGCTCGACATAACGACAGGGCGCGCGGCACGATAGCGTATTCTATACCAGTCGGCAGTCGGCAGGCGCCAGTCGGCAGTGAGGCGGATCGCATCACAAGGGGCTCTTTTGGTCTCGCCGATCCGTTTTAGCTCATCAGAAAGCTGTCCCTGTATCGACTACCGATTACTGACCACTGACTACCGACTACTGACTACCGGCACCAGGAGTGACATGATTGGAACGACCGACAACGAAGCGCTCTACCGCGTGCGCCTGCTGCGAAAAGATGCCGGCGTGGCGGTCGTGGTGCTGGTGGCGCTGGCGCTGGGCTGGCTGCTGCGCGCCCAGGTCACCGGCCGGGACACACTGTTTCAGGACAGCGACTCGCCGTTTCGGATCACCTACCCCGCCACCTGGAGCAGCGCCGACTCGCTGCAGGACGTGCTCCTGAAGGTCGAGGACCCGCAGACCGCCTCGGCCTTCAAGACGACGCTGACGGTCGAGAGCCGCGATCTCGACCCGCAGAGCCCGCCGACGCTGCAGGATCTGGTGGACCGGCGTGTGGCGGCGCGCGGCGCGCTGACGGGGTATCACTTTCTGTCGAGCGGCGATGCGACGGTCGGCGGGGCCAGGGCCGCGCAGATCGAGTATGCCTATGTCGTGCAGCCGATCGACGCGCCGCGGCGGGCCTCGCTGCCGGTGGTAGTGCGCGCGCGCGAGTACATCGTCGTCACGAAAGACCGGACCTACTACCTGACGCTCGCCGCGCCCGAGGACGAGTTCGCGGCCGCCGGCGAGCGGATGGATCAGATGATACGGACGGTGCAGGTGCAATGAGCGATCAGCATGACAAGCAGCCGCCCGCGCCGATCGAGCGGCGCGTGCTGGGCAAGATCCCCGACGAGCCGCGCGACAGCGAGCTGAGCGTGAATCCGCAGCCGTCGCCGGCCAGCCACCGACGGCCCGCGCCGCCGCCGCCGAGCGCCGACGACCCGGAGCAGCTCACGCTGCCGCGCGGCGCGCTCGTCGCGATGCGCAAGAGCGGCGGGCTCAGCTTTAGCTCGCGCGAGATCGTCGTCTTCCGCGACGGGCGCGTGGCCTATCGCCGCAGCGGCGCGGCCGGGCACGCGCCCGCCGGCGAACCGACTCGCCTGACGGCGGCGCAGCTCGACGACCTGCTCGCCGCGCTGCGGGCGGTCGACTTCGCGCGCCTTGCGCCTGCAGCCGGCGGGCAACCCCCCGACCGATTCGCCTACGAGATCGTCGCCAGGCCGCGCCGCCGCATCAAGGTGGCCGAGGTCTTCGACGGGAGCATCCCCGAGACGGTCGCGCCGCTGATCCGGCAGCTGCGCGCGCTCATGCCCGAGTGATTACCGCAGCGCGGCGCTAGGTTACTCCCCCTTGTCTCCGCCCCTGCCAGGGGCGGGGACACATGTTCCCCAAGCCACCCAGCGGGTACCCGGGAGCCCACGCCGGTTCCCCCAGCCATCCCTGCCAGGGGCGGGGACACATGTTCCCCAAGAGCGCGCGGTCGCATAGCGACCGCGCTCTTGGGGAAAGGACGCCCCTCTCTCCCGTACCGGGAGAGAGGGGTTGGGGGGGTGAGGGTAATGAGTACGGATGCGAACGCCTAGCGGTTGCCGCGCCGGCGGAGTAGCACGCCGAAGGTCAGCAGCATCGCCGCGACCAGCAGCACGATCTGCCAGGCCGCGTCGCCCGGGCCGCTGGTGCGCGGCAGGCGCCCCTGCGCGGCGCCGCCCGCGGCGGTCCGGTTGCTATTATCTCCGGCGCCGGCCGGCGTCCCCTGCGGCCCCGTCACGGTCGAGGTCTCCGTCTGGCTGAAGATGATCGGCGTGCCGGTGGGTACGCCAGTCTCGACTACGCCGGTCGGCGTCTGCACCTCGCTGGTCGCCGTGGCCGTCTCGACCGCTGTCGGCGTGGCCGTGGAGGGGGTCTTCTTGCCCGGCTTGCGGGTCGGCGTGGCGGTCCCAGGGAACTCGCCGGGTGTCCGCGTCGGGGTCTCGGTGCCGACCGTCGTTGGCGTAGCGGTGCCGACCGTGGTCGGGGTGGCGGTGCCGACCGTGGTCGGGGTGGCGGTGCCGGCCGTGGTCGGGGTGGCGGTGCCGACCGTGGTCGGGGTCGCCGTGCTTACCTCAGTCGCGGTGGCGGTAGCCGCGCCAGTTGGCGTCTCCGTGGCGGCGGTCACCTGCCAGGACGCGCTGGCCGTGGCGGTGAGCGGCACTGGCTCGGCCAGCACCAGGCGCTGCTTGCCTGGGTTAGCCGCGGCAGGGTCGAAGATCGTGCCGGGGTCAACCTGGTGGGGCAGGCTGGTGTCCAGGGTGATATTGCCAGGCCCGGTGATCAGCACGTCGAAGGTGGCCTGGCCCTGCCCGTTGAGCGTCACGCTGGTCGCGCCGCCGACCACCTGCGCCGCGCCGGTGATCGCGATATTCACGGTCAGCCCGGCCCCGTCGGGGCTGGCGTCGACGGTGAACGTCACCGTCTGCCCGACCACGACGGCCGGGTTCTGCGGGCTCAGCGTGAGCGCGAGCGTTTTGGTATTGAACGCCGGCGTCCCGGCGCTGTCGGCTTCGGCGACGAACGCCAGCGCGGCGTCGCGGGCCGGCTGCTCGGCCGGGAAATTGGCGACGTCGACTGTGTTGAGGTCGATGCCGTCGCTGTAGTGCCAGATCGCCAGCTGCATCGCGGCGCCCTGCAGTTGGGTGGTGTACCCCGACGCCGGATACTTATTCAGCAGGTAGGCGATCTTGCCGCCGTTGTTGTTCAGGCTGGTGATCGGCCCATCGCTCACATAGCGGTTCCGGGTTGAGGTGGGCACGTTAATCTCGATGCAGAACGTGCGCACGACCCTCGATGCCGGCGGGTCCAGCGTGAGCTCGAGCACTCCGGCCCAAGTCTGCTTCGGCGCCGCTCCGGCCGTGTGCGCGACGTGGACATACTCGCCAAGCGCGGCGGGAACGTTCGAGAGCACGCCTGTGAGCGGCGGCCCGGCCGCAAGCGCAGTGGTTGTCATGAGCGCAAGAGCTAGCAAAGCGGCGGCGATGCGCCATGCCTGGCGTTTCCAATGAGGGGCGAAGACGCGGTGTGCCATGTTCATAGCCTCTCCTTTCGTACCGGCCCGCTATAGTCGACCGGCGAGTCGTTTCCTGGAACGGGCAAGACAGCCAGACTCCTCCACGCTGGAAGTGCCTGCGCCGATGTTGCTCTTGCGTTAGTATCGATGTAGCATTTCGATAGTACGCGATCGGGCGTAGAGATAGCGCGCAACACAAAGCAGTCTACTTCAGATAGCTAACCTCAGAGACCTTTGAGTCGGCGAGCCAGGCCGGTGTAGCGCTCGGACACGCGGTTGTTCTTGACGGCGATCGCCACTGCGCGGCGGTCGCCTAAGAGCACCACCAGACGCTTGGCGCGCGTCACGGCGGTGTACAGCAAGTTCCGCTGAAGCAGCGTATAGTGCTGTGTCAGAAGTGGAACGACCACACAGGGATATTCGGCGCCCTGCGCCTTGTGGACAGAAATAGCGTACGCGAGGGTCAGCTCATCGAGCAGACCAAAGTCGTACGCCACGTCGCGCTGACCATCATACCGCACGGTCAGCAATTGGTCAACCGGCTCGATCGCCACGACCTCGCCGATATCGCCGTTATAGACGTCCAGATCGTAGTTATTGCGCAGCTGGAGCACGCGGTCGCCGAGCCGGAACACCGTCGCGCCGAAGCGCTGCTCGGCGCGCTCCGCCGCCGGGGGGTTGAGCGCGGCCTGCAGCAGCGCGTTCAGGTTCGCCACGCCGGCCGGCCCACGGTGCGTCGGTGTCAGCACCTGGATGTCGCGGCGCGGGTCGAGCTGGAACCGGCGCGGGATTCGCTCGGTGACCAGCTCGACCACCAGCTCGGCGCAGGGCTCCGGCTCAGGCCGCGGGAAGAAGAAGAAGTCGTCGAGGTTGCGCGCGTGCGGGTGCTCGCCGGCGTTGATGCGGTGCGCGTTGGCGACGATCCCGCTGCCCTCGGCCTGGCGGAAGATCGTGTCGAGGTGGATGCTCGGCACCGCCATGCTGTCCAGGATGTCGCGCAGCACGCGCCCCGGCCCCACGCTCGGCAGCTGATCGGAGTCGCCGACCAGGAGCACGTGAGCCTGCTGGGGGATGGCCTTGAGCAGGTTATTTGCCAGCAGGATGTCGAGCATACTGACCTCGTCCACCACCACCATTGCCGCGTCGAGCGGGTTGTCGCCGTTGCGCTTGAAGTGCGGCCCGCCGATCGGCGAGAACTCGAGCAGCCGGTGGATCGTCATCGCCTCGGCGCCGGTCGCCTCGCTGAGCCGCTTGGCCGCCCGGCCGGTCGGCGACGCCAGCAGGAAGGTATCGCCGCGCTGCTGCAGCGCCATAATGATCGTGCGCAGCGTGGTCGTCTTGCCCGTGCCGGGGCCGCCGGTCAGCACGCTGACCTTGTTGGTCAGCGCCATCTCGACCGCCTCGCGCTGCTGATCGGTCAGCACGATCCCGCGCCGGTCGGCCAGGAAGTCGAACACGCGCGCCCAGTTGGCCTCGCGGAAGAACGGCGCGAGCTGCGAGGGCGCCCGCAGCAGCTCGTGCAGCCGCTCGGCCACCGACCGCTCGGCGCGGTAGAAGGCCGGCAGGTAGATCTGCCGCACGCCATCCCAGGTCTCGAGATGAACCTCGCGCGTGATCGCGATTGCCTCCAGCGTCGCCGCGACCGCAGGCTCGTCGACCTCGAGGATGGCCGCTCCACGGCTGACCAGCTCGTCCCAGGGCAAAAAGCAGTGGCCCTCGTCGGTGGCCTGGCTGAGCGTGTAGCGCAGCCCCGCGCCGATCCGCTGCGGCGAATCGTGCGGGATTCCCAGCGCCTGCGCGATCTTGTCGGCCGTCAAGAAGCCGATCCCGTAGACGTCGTCGGCCAGGCGGTAGGGCGTTGCCTGGACGACGCTGAGCGCCTGCTCGCCGTACTGCTTATAGATGCGGACGGCCAGCCCCGGCGCGATTTCGAGGTCCTGCAGGAACAGCATGATCGTCTTGATCTGCTGCTGTTCATCCCAGGCGCGGATGATCCGGTCGATGCGCTTGGGCCCCAGCCCGGGAACCTCGCGCAGCCGCAGCGGCTCGTGGTCGAGCACGTGCAGCGTGTAGGCGCCGAACGTCTCAGCGATCCGCTTGGCGGTGACCGGGCCGACCCCTTTGATCAGGCCCGAGCCGAGGTAGCGGCGGATGCCCTCGACGGTTGCCGGCAGCACAGTGCGGTAGCGCTCGACCTCGAACTGCCGGCCATGGGCCGGGTGGTCGACCCAGCGCCCGTCCAGCTCCAGCGACTCGCCGACCTGCACGCCCAGCAGCTTGCCGACGATCGTGACGACGTGGTTCTTATCACGCGGCTGCACGCGGGCGACGGTGTAACCGTCCTGCTCGCTGTGAAAGGTGATCCGTTCGAGAACGCCTTCGAGCTTCGGCATGATGTCTGTAGCGATCGTGTGAACTACCACTCAGTATAGCATTCTGTTTTGGCGGATGCAATGCCATAAATGCGCCGAACTGCCGCCATTAGTACTCAAAACACTTAGTACGTGGTGATATAGTAGAGTTCAGTGGGCTGTTTGCCCTTGCCCCTGCTCCTCTCTCTGTCTGGGAGCGGGCGGATTCTTGCCCCCGGCCGGGGTTTCGAAAGTGTTCTCGCTCCGGCGATGACGGGAGTGGGAGCGAGGCTAGTACAGCTTTCCAGACGTTCGTTGCTGGTTGTCGCCCGTTGGTTCTGCGGTGCTGTGGTTCTGTGGCCACGGAACTGCAGCACCGCAGAACCGATCGTGGTAGCTCAAACCCGACACGAGCTTCCGGAACCTTGTGCTAGTAGCCGCGCAGCTCGACCCGGCATAGATCGCACCAGGCCGCGCGGTTGGATGCCGCCCAGCGGGCGCCGCCGTGCCGCGGCATGACCAGGTAGTGAATGTCGAGCCGCACGTTGCGCGCCCCGCAGCGCTCGCAGCGGCCGGCGGCGCGGCGCCAGATCCGCTGGTCGTAGCGCAGAAACGGGAGGTCGAGCGCGAGGTGCAGTGTGACGCCGATCGCGAGCGGCTGGAGCGCCGGCCAGCGCCGGCTCAGCAGCCAGACCAGCGGCAGCGTGATGCGGGGGCGGTGGAAGATCGACCGGAGCGAGCCGTAGCGCGCGCGGGTGTCGCCCGAACCCGGCGGGAGGTGCCGCCAGCCGTCGTAGCGCCACGCGCCGGTGGGCCGCCAGTCGCCGCTGCGCAGCGCGTAGAGCAGGTAGTGATCGGCGTCGAGCAGCACGCCGCCTACCAGCAGCAGCGCAGCGCGGAGGGGCGCGCGCGGGTAGAGCGTGCCAGCAAGCAGCGCCGAGGTCAGGATGTGGGTGCGTAGACGCATAGCGTGTTAGAACGTTCGAACGTTTCAGCGTTCGAACGTCCCGGCGGGCGCGAGCGTGAATTGGGTCAGGTAGAGTCGCTCGAGCGTGTGGAACCCCAGCCGCTTGTAGGCCGCAAGCGCGGCGACGTTGCTCTCCAGCACCATCAGGAACACGCGCGGCGCCAGCTTGAAGGCGGCCTGGGCCAGCGCGGCCGTGCACGCCGAGGCGTAGCCGCGCCGGCGGTAGTCCGGGTGCGTGGCGACGTGGCCGATCTCGACGATCTCGGGCGTCGCGAAGTGCGTCGCGGCCATAGCGACCATCCGCCCATCGGCGAAGCAGCCGAACGCCGGGCCGAGCGCCAGTGCGCCGCTGTGCCAGACCGTCAGTCCGGCGGCCTCGGCCAGCGCGCCCATCTCGGGCAGGTCGTCGTCGGTCAGCCGGCGCGGCGAGTGGCCGGCCGGGACGCGCAGCGACTCCGGCTCGGCGACCATCTGATACTCGATCTCGGACCCCAGGATCTGGGCGTGGCGGGCGAGCTGGTTGCGCCGATCGAGCGGCAGCAGTGCCCAGGCCGGCACGCCGACCAGGCGCGCGTTGCGGCTGGCCAGCTCCGCGATCAGCGGCCCGACCGGCACGGCGGTGTCGGCGGCGAACGTCAGATTCGGGATGGGCAGGTCGTGGTAGGTCGAGATCACCCCGCGCACGCGCCCCTGCTGCTGGGCGATCAGCACGTCGCAGCGCGCGCGCAGCTGCGTCGCGTTCGAGAGCGGCAGCGCGTTGCGGTAGGGCGAAGCGCGCAGGTACGCGAGTGTGGCCGGCTGGTTATCGGGCCTGAGCGGCGAGATCTGCATAGCGGTTTGGACAAGATGAGAAGATGAGAAGATGAGAAGGTGGCGTTTTCACCCTTCACCCTTCACCCTTCACCCTTTATCTTTCACCCTTCATCCTTCAAAACCGGCCCGTGCTGATCGTAGCGCTCCCACAGCGTGTGGGTGGTGCAGCCGAGCCGCTTCGAGCTATCGGAGAGCAGCAGCTGGCGCGCGGCGCCGGGCGGGATGATCGCCTGGGCGAGCTTGCCGGCGCGGTAGCACGCCATCACGTCGTCGTAGGCCTCGCGCGCGCCGATGTTGGCCAGCCCGATCACCAGATGCGACGCGAGCACCACATCCTCGGCTCGATCCAGGCGCTCGCGCAGCCCAGCTACGATCTCGTCCCGGCGCTCGGGCTCGATCGCCGTCACGTAGCCCAGCGCGAGCACTGCGGCGCTGCGCGCGGGGATGTTCCAGGCCTCGTCGTCGGCGATCCGCCAGAGCGGCTCGATCGCGGCGGCGCCCAGGTGGCCAATGATCTGTGCAGACTCTTCGGCCCACAGCTTGGGCAGCTCCTCGCCGTCGTACTCCAGCTCGACCGGGAGCTCGCGCAGCAGCGGCTCGATGATCGCAACCGACCCGACTTCCCCCAGCAGGCGCAGGGCGTGGAGCGGCGCGAAGCACTCCGGATCGTCTTCGTGCATGAGCCCGATGTCGGTGGCGAGCGCGAGCAAAGGGCCAACCGCGGCCTCGCCGGCCCTGACGATCGAGCGCACGAGATGCTCGGCCGGCCGGATGCCCTCGCGGCGGAGCTGCTTGACCTTCTCGTTTATCGTGAGATCTACTATCATTGCTCTCTCCTCAGCTCTGACACGGTGACGAAGGTGACGAGGTGACTTTGTCAGGCCGAACTTCACCAAATTACTGAGTTACCCCCTCACCCAATCACCTGGTCACCCGGTCGCGCTCGGGCCACGCTCCGGTAGTGAGAAAATCCGCCAGTGGCCGGAAGCTGCGGCGGTGCTGCTGGGTCGGGCCGTATCTCCGCAGGGCGCGCTCGTGCTCTGCCGTGCCGTAGCCCTTGTGGTGCTCGAAGCCGTAGGCCGGCGCGTGCCGCCCCAGGTCGACCATCATACGGTCGCGCGCGACCTTGGCGACGATCGAGGCCGCCGCGATCGAGAGGCAGCGCGCGTCGCCCTTGATCAGCGACCGCTGCGGGCACGGCCAGCCGGCGAGCTGCACCGCGTCGATCAGCAGCGCGTCGGCCGGGCGCGCCAGCCGGAGCAGCGCCACCTGCATTGCCAGGCGCGTCGCCGGCAGGATGCCGTGGCTGTCGACCACGTGGGCGGGGGCGGCGCCGACGCCCCAGGCCTCGGCCAGCTCCAGGATGCGCCGGGCCAGCTGCTCGCGCTGCGCCGGGGTCAGCGCCTTCGAGTCGTCGACGCCGGCCAGCAGGTCGGGGCGCGCGAGCACAGACTCGGGCAGGATCACCGCGGCGGCCACGACCGGGCCGGCCCAGCAGCCCCGGCCCACCTCGTCCACGCCGGCGACCCGGCGGTTGCCCGCGCCCCATAGCTTCAGTTCTTCATCGATCGTCGGCGGCACGACACCATCACCGGAATCAATCGCCGATACACGCGGATATACGCTGATACGGGGATCTTAATCTGCGTGCATCTGCGGTTCTGTCTTTTGCTTCAACCGATGCTAGCGACGATCAGGTGGACTTGGCTGCCTGCGGCCGGCTCCCAGCGCTCCTCGACCGCAAAGCCGCACGCCGCCAGGCTGCGCCCGAGCGTCGAGCTGGCCGGCTGAGCCGCCGCGCCGCGCGGGGAGCGCTGCAGCGTCGCGCGGTACAGCAGATCGACCAGCCGGTGGTAGAGCCCATCCTCGGCGAACGTCGCGGCCAGCACCACGACCAGGCGCCCGCCCGGCCGGAGCACGCGCCGCAGCTCGGCCAGCGTGGATTGGTCGACGATGTACTCGGTCGGGAAGGTGGCGACGACGGAGTCGAACGAGGCGGCCGGGAATGGCAGCGCCTGGGCGATACTTCGCACCAGGCGCGCTGAGAAACCGTTATCCACGAGCTTGTCGCGCGTGATCGCGAGCATCTGCGGGGAGGCGTCGAGCCCGATCGCCAGCCGGCCGGCCGGGTCGGCCGCCAGCGCCTGCTGGAGGTTGCCCGTGCCGCAACCCAGATCGAGCACCCGCCCGGCCAGGTACGGCAGAGCCGCCCGGCCCCACACGGCCCAGCGCCCGCTCGACACGGCCGCCGCGACCGAGTCGTACGTCCAGGCGAACTCGCGGTAGAAGCGGGCGAAGGCCCAGCGCACGACCGAGCGCTGAGCGGTCAAGGCCGAACGCTGAAGCCGATCTCGCATCACCCGCTCATCGCTCGCCGCTGGGCTACCGGCGCTCCTTGATGCGCGCCGCCTTGCCGGTCAGCCCGCGCAGGTAGTACAGCTTCGCCCGGCGCACCTTACCGGTGCGAACGACCTTGATCGACTCGAGGCGCGGCGAGTGCAACAGGAACGTGCGCTCGACGCCGATGCCGTGCGAGGCGATCCGGCGGACGGTGAAGTTCTCGTTGATGCCGCTGCTGCGGCGGCGGATCACGACACCCTCGAACTCCTGCGTGCGCTCGCGGTTGCCCTCGACCACCCGCACGCCGACGCGCACGGTGTCGCCGACACGGAACTCCGGCACGGTCTCTTTGAACTGCCGGCGCTCGATCTCATCTAGGATCTGCTGCGACATAGCCCGTCGCTCTCCTTTACACACAAAGAGCGGGGGTCACCAGCGTCTCACCGTGGCGCCCCCACCAGTTCGACCAAATCACGCGAAACTGGCCGGATTATAGCATAGGGTCGCGCGGAAGGCAAGAACGGATAGCAGCCGGCAGTCGGCAGCCCGTAGCCAGCGGCCGGCCGTCGTTAGCCAAGGCCACTCCAATGCCATCGCATACATCGGAACCGGCTCATGCCTACTTCTCACCCGTCAGTGCAACCTCGATCGTCTCACAGATGAAGTGAAGCACCTGCAGGTGGGCCTCCTGGATGCGCGCGGTATCCTGGCTGGCCACAACGAGCGCGAGGTCTGCCAGGGCGAGCGCGGCGCCGCCATCCTTACCGAGCAGCGCGATCGTGCCGGCGCCGCGCGCTCGCGCCGCCCGTAGCGCGGCGGTGATGTTCGGCGAGCTGCCGCTGGTGCTGAAGCAGAGCAGCAGGTCGCCCGGCCGCGCCAGCGCCTCGATCTGGCGGGCGAACAGCTGCTCGAACCCGAAGTCGTTGGCGATGCAGGTCAGCACCGAGGAGTCGGCGGTCAGGGCAATCGCCGGCAGCGCGCGGCGAGTGGCGCGGTAGCGCGCCACCAGCTCCTCGGCCAGGTGCTGTGCGTCGGTCGCGCTGCCGCCGTTGCCGCAGGTCAGCAGCAGCCGGCCGCTCAGCACTGTGTCGCACACGCGCTCCGCGATCGCCTCGATCTCGCCGGACTGCCGCTCCATCGATCGGAGCACGGCCATGCTGGAGCGCAGCTGGTCCTGAAATGTGGGGGGCATCATGAAACTCCTTATTGAGCTGCGGGGTGGTCCCGGCATCATTCCTGTGGCGGCCCACTAGGATAGCATAGATTACGCCCTGAGTTGCGCTCCGGGGCGCGCTGCCCTTTTCTTCCGGGGCGCTGCGCCCCCCGGTCCCCTTTCCGGGCGCTGCGCCCCCGGCCCCCCGCCTGTTGGCCTTGCTGACGGCTAATCCCTTTTCCGGGGCGCTCCGGGGGCGCTGCGCCCCCGGCCCCCCGGCTGGTGTCCCCATTCGGTGCGATCCGAATTCTTCCGGGGCGCTGCGCCCGCGGCCCCCCGCCCGGGGGAACCCACGCCGGTTCCCCCGGCCCCCCTCCGGCAAATCAGCTCGTCTCAGCTGCATACCCTGGTGGCACATGCCCATCAACATTCCGACGGGGCGGGATAGAGCTGACTCAGTGGGGCGGGCCTCGTCGGAGCGAGCTCTGTCCCGCCGCGCGTGGATTCAGCCGGGCATGCGTGCCAAGCGCTGGAAATGAGGCGGCATTGCATTTGGGGTCCAGGGGCGCAAGCCCCGGCCGGGGGCGGCGGGGTGTCTGCCGCCCCCGCCGGGCAGGTCAATGCTGGGCGCGCAGCGCGTCGAGCGCCTTGTACGCGGCCAGCGGCACGGTGACGGAGGGCTCGACGCCCTCGATCGCCGCCACGACGGGGGCGAGCGCCGCGCCGAACGGCTCGCCGAGCAGCGAGCGCAGGATATGGTGGGCGCCTTCGCGCAGCCAGACATTGTCCCACGACGCGTCGATCAGGCTGCTGAGCAGCGGCGCCACCCCGGCCGCCTTCAGCGCGATCAGCCCCTCGGCCGCCAGCCAGCGCACGTCGAAGCCCTGGTCGTCCAGCGCCCCGATCAGCGCCGCGGCGGCCGCCGGATCGCGCAGCTCGCCGAGCGCCCTGGCGGCCTCCCCGCGCACGAGCTCGCGATCATCGCGGAGCGCGGCGGCCAGCGGCGCGACCGCTGGCTGGCCGATCTGCACCAGCGCGTGGCGAGCGCGGTCGCGCGCCAGAACGTCGTGCGACCCAAGCGCCGTGATGAGCGACTCGATCTCGGTGAGCGGCGGCGAGCTGGATCGGTCCAGGCCGCGGCTCCTCTGTGCTGTCTGAGCCATAGCGTCCTCCTCTCGATCGCGCGGCGCGACTGCCGAGCGATCGCGTTCGGCAGATCAGGTGGATCAAGGCGGGCAGCGCTGCCCTGCTGCATCCCGCGAGGTCTGCGGCCACGGTCGCGCCAGCGCCGCCGGGACCCATCTCTCAGCTCTGAGTATATCCCATTCGGATGGGGCGCGGTGAGAAGAAAGGGACGCCTCCGGGGGAGATTCATTCACGAACCGGCGCGCTTCGGGGCGAATCAGACTGCGCCGATCGAGGCGCTTGTGGCGATGTAGTGCGTCACTATTGGGGCCGTGCCGGGCTGCTGCAGCACGAGGGCGCGCTCCTCGACCGCGCGGTCCGCCATGGTGACGCGATCGTGCTGGCGCAGATGCTCGGCCCAGGATGCGACGACGAAGGTCTCGAGCAGGCGCTCCGGATCGGCCGCGTCGCGAAACAGGCCCCAGCGGTGCGCGCCATCCCGCCGCCGGATGCTCTGCACCTGCTCCATCGCCTGGTAGAACGCGGCCTGCTGCGGCACGGCCACACGGTACTCCACCGTCACCAGCACCCGCCCGCCCTCGGCGTCCGGCTCGATCGCCAGGGCCGGCTCGGGCCAGTGCTGCGACGGGCGCAGGTCCAGCTCCTCGCGCGCGTGCAGGCGCCAGCGCAGCCCGGCGGCCAGGCCCAGCAGCAGCAGCGCCGCCGCCACTAGCAGCGCCCCGCGCTCGCCCATCCGCTCGGCGGCGAGCCCCCAGCCGGCGCTGCCCCCGGCAAAGCCGCCCTGAAATACCAGCAGGTAGATGCCCAGCGCGCGCGCCTGAACCCAGGCCGGCGTCGTCGTCTGCGCGGCGACGTTCAGGCTCGAGGTGATCGTCAGCCAGGCCATGCCGACCCCCACCAGCGCGGCGTTGAGCAGCAGCAGGTTGTCGGCGTAGGCCAGGGCGAACATCCCGGCCGCAAACACCAGCGTGAACGCGGCCACCAGGCGGTCGACCGTCCAGCGCTCGCGCAGGCGCGGCAGCACGGCCGCGCCGCCCACCGCGCCCAGCCCGATGCTGCCAAGCAGCACGCCGTAGCCGGTCGCCCCGAGCCCGAGCTGGCGGGTGGCGACCACCGGCAGCAGCGCCCAGAGCGCGCTGGCGGCGAAGATGAAGGCGGCCGTGCGCACGAGCACCGCGCGGAGCGGCGGCGAGTGACGCGTGAAGCGGAGCCCCGCGGCGACCGCGCTGCCCACCCGCTCGGGCAGCGCCGGGCGCTCGCGCGCCGCAGGGCGCCAGCGCGCGACCACGGCGATGATGCCGAGAAACGACACCGCGTTGAGCAGGAACACGGTGGCCGCCCCGGCGGCGGCGACGAGCAGGCCGCCGAAGGCGGGGCCGATCGCCCGGGCCAGGTTGAAGCCGGCGCTGTTCAGCGCGACCGCGGTCGCCAGCTCGCGCCGGGGCACCAGATCCGGGACGATCGCCTGCCAGGCCGGCGCGCTCAGCGCGCCGCCAAGGCCGAGCAGGAACGTGAGCGTGAGCAGCAGCCACGGCGTCATCCAGCCGACCGCGACCAGGCCGCCGAGCAGCGCCGCGACCGCGAGCATCCAGACCTGGGTCACAAGCACGAGCCAGCGCCGGTCCACCACGTCGGCCAGCGCGCCGGCGGGCAGGCCGACCAGGAACAGCGGCAGGCTCGCCATCGTCGTCAGCAGCGCCACCGGCACCGGCGACGTAGTCAGCGAGGTCATCAGCCAGGCCGCGGCCACGCCCTGCATCAGCGTGCCGATATTCGAGGCCAGCGCCGCGAGCCAGAGCGCACGAAAGGCCGGCCGAGCGAGCGGGCTCCAGGCCGAGCGGGCGCCGGTTGAGCTATCAGACGTAGGCGGCCTCCGGTCGGTTGTTCAGCGCGGTGAATCCCGACACAAACAAGCACAGACCTCGCAGATCGGTCGTGCTATGACATATAGCACATTTCGGGCCTTTGGTCCACCTCTTCTGCCTCGTGCGGGGACTCGCTTTCCCGCGAAACGGGCCGCCCGACACATACCCCACCCGCTGCCCCCGCCCCTGCCAGGGGCGAGGGTGAACACTTGCTGGTGCCGGGGTTGCGGCTCCGCCGCAACCCCGGCACCAGCAAAGAATCCCCCCTCTCCCGTCGCCACGGGAGAGGGGGGCCGGGGGTGAGGGTCCACAGTGTGATCAGTCAGACTCGACCAGCGCCTGCTCGGCCTGCAGATCCTCCTCGCCGTAGCTGATCAGGGGCGGGGGCTGCGTGGCGGGGGCCGGCTCGGCGCCGTGGTAGCAGGCGAAGGTCTTGCCGCCGCCCGCAAGCGTGGCCGCGCCCTCGAAGCCGTGCTGCGCCAGGGTGCGGTAGGCCAGGTAGCTGCGGAAGCCGACCATGCAGTACAGCAGCACGCGCCGCCCGCCCGCCAGCTCGCGCAGCTCGGCCAGTCGCTCGCGCAGCTGCGGCAGCGGAATGTTGCGCGCGCCGTCGATGTGCCAGTCGGCGTACTCAGCCTCGCCGCGCACGTCCACGATCAGCGCGTCGCCGCTGGCGAGCGGGTAGTCCTCGGCGTACCAGAACGCGACGTCGCCGCGCAGCAGGTTGCCGGCCACGAACCCCGCCATGTTCACCGGGTCCTTGGCCGAGCCGTACGGCGGCGCGTAGGCCAGCTCCAGCCGCTCCAGGTCGAACACGCTCATCCCGGCGCGGATCGCGGTCGCCAGCACGTCGATGCGCTTGTCCACGCCGTCGAAGCCGACGATCTGCGCGCCGAGGATGGCCCCGTCGCCCGGCGCGAACAGCAGCTTGAGCTGCATCTGGGCGGTGCCGGGGTAGTAGCCGGCGTGGCCCGAGGGGTGGATGTAGATCTTGCGGTAGGGTCGGCCGAGCGCGCGCAGCCGCTTCTCCGACGCGCCGGTGATCGCGCCGGTCATCTCGAAGATCTTGACGATCGCGGTGCCCTGCGTGGTCGTGTAGCCGCTGGCCCGCCCGGCGAGCGTGTCGGCGACGATGCGGCCCTGCCGGTTGGCCGGGCCGGCCAGCGCCACGACCGCCGGCTCGCCAGTCACGCTGTCGATAACCTCCACCATGTCGCCGGCAGCGAAGATGCTCGGGTCGGAGGTGCGCAGCTGCGCGTCGACCTGGACGCCGCCGCGCGGGCCGAGCGCAAGGCCGGCGGCGCGCGCCAGCCCCACCGCCGGGCGCACCCCGACCGCCAGCACCACCAGGTCGGCCTCGATCCGCGCGCCGCTGCCGAGCACCACCGCCACCCCGCCCGCGCGATCCTCGAACGCCTGCGCGGCAGCGCCAAGGTGCAGGCGCACGCCCTGAAGCAGCATATGGTCGCGCAGGCCGGCCGCCAGCTCGCGGTCGAGCAGCGGCATAATCTGGTCCTGCAGCTCGACCAGATCGACCGCCAGGCCGCGCCGGCGCAGCGCCTCGACCATCTCAGCGCCGATGTAGCTGGCGCCAATCACCACCGCGCGGCGCGCCCCGGCCTCCAGCCGGGCGATGATCCGGTCCATGTCGGGGATGCTGCGCAGCGTGAAGATGCGCGGGTGGTCGACGCCGGGCACCGGCGGGCGGATCGGCTCGCCGCCCAGCGCCAGCACGAGCGAGTCGTACGCCTCGGCGTACGTGCGCCCGGTCGCGCGCTCGCGCACGGAGACGAGCTTGGCCGCGCGATCGATCGCAAGCACCTCGTGCTCGGTCCGAACGTCGAGGTTGAGCGTCGTGCGCAGGTGCTCGGGCGTCACCACCAGCAGGCGCTCGCGATCCTGGATATCTCCGCCGATATGGTAGGGCAGGCCGCAGTTGGCGTAGGAGACGTAGCGGTCGCGCTCGAGCACGACAATCTCGGCGCGCTCGTCGAGCCGCCGCAGGCGCGCGGCGGTGGACATACCGGCGGCCACGCCGCCGACGATCACGATTTTCATGGGTGGCTCCTTTGGCGCTGATCGAGCTGGGCGCTGCCACGGCCTGTGGCGGCGCTGCAGCTGATTCGATGCGCCGCGCGCCCGCGTGGTTACATGTCCCCTTGCGAGGTGCATTTTTCCTAGCGCGCATCCTGCCCTCACCCCCCCTGCCCCCTCTCCCGTGGCGGCGGGAGAGGGGGGATTCTTTGCTGGGCAGCGGTTTCGCAGGTGTTTCTTCCCGGGCGCTGCGCCCCCGGCCCCCATCGAGTGCGATTGCAGATTGTCGATTGTGGCATATCCGATATTGGTGGCGCATGCCCAGCACCATACCTGCGAGGCCAGTTGCCTCCCACCGCGCCTGAATTCAGCCGGGCATACGCATCAGGCATTGCAAACAAGGCGGCGTTCTTTTTGGGGTCCAGGGCAGCCCCCGAACGCTCACCTCTGAGCGATCACAAACCAGCTGTGCGGCATGCCCGGCATCGTGGTCGGGATGACCGGGTACGGCCAGCGGCCGTGGTTCGCGTCCGGCTGGCCGGCCTGGCTGAGCGTCGCGCTCCAGCCGCGCTCTGCCAGGAAGCCGACCGGGTCGTCCATAGTGCCAACCCAAGGCGCGCCGGATCTGGCCTGCATCTCCACCCACGGCCGCGTCAGCGGCGAGGTCAAGACGGCGCCGTTGATGATATCGAAGCCCAGCCGGCTCCCCGGCGCCGCCAGCCGGCCGACCTGGTCGAGCATACGCGCCCCGATCGCGCTGGGGAGGTAGAACAGAAAGCCCTCGAGCAGCCACGTCGAGGGCTGCTGCGGCTCGAAGCCGGCCTCGACCAGCCGCTCGGCCCACGGGTCGGTCAGATCAGCGCCGATGGTCTGGCGCGCGCAGGCCGGACGGGCGCCTGCCGCGCCGAGAATCGCCGCCTTGTGCTCCAGGACCGCTGGCTGATCCAGCTCGAACAGGCGCGTCTGCGCGGGCCAGCTCAGCCGGAACGCGCGCGTGTCCAGCCCCGCCGCCATCAGCACGACCTGCCGGACCGCGTCCTCGCGCGTCGCGCGCTGCAAGAAGTCGTCGAAGAATCGCGTGCGCAGCACGATCGGGATGACCGAGTCGGCCGTTCGCTGCGCGATCCACTGCTGGCCCTCCTCGCCGGCCAGCGCCAGCGCCCACGGATCGTCGAACAGGCGATCCTCGCGCGCGCGCTCCAGCGCGCGCACGCCCGCTGTCCAGCGGGCGGTCGATCCGAGCATCTGATCTGTCATATCGCTGTTGCCCGCCAGCCCGCCAAGGGCGAAGCCGATCTTGGAGTCCATGCCGCCCATCGCTGACACATCCTTTCGTCGCCGGAGGCGCTCGGCACACCATAGCCCGCCACCGCGCTGGCGGCGCCTGTGCCATGCAGAGTGTAGCAGAGGGGCCGGCCTGCGAGCGAAAAGAGGGGATAACGTGGCGGAAACAAACCGGAACCGGGGCTTCGCCCCTGGAGCCCAAAAAGTAGGCCGCCTCGTTTGCGATGCTTGGCGCGCATGCCTGGCGAAATCTGGGCGCGGCGCCCCGGAGACAAGATGACCAGATGACAAGATGACCAGATGACAAGATGACCAGATGACAAGATGACCAGATGACCAGGTGACAAAACAGGCTTGGAACGATGAACAGGTGACGCAGCCCGTTGCAGCCCGCCCGGTCGGAATGTGGATGGGCATGCGCCGCAGGATCGAACGTGAGAAGGCATCAGTTGCCGGAGGGGCCGGGGCGTAGCGCCCCCACCCACGGCGAAGCCGCGCCTACTATCGATTGTCCGCGCCCGGATGGTATACTTGTCGTGCAGTCTCGCTGCCCCGTGATGTCAACGACACAGGATCATAACTATGCAGCCATCGCTCAGCAGGGCCGACCGCCCCGCCGTCAGCCTGTGCCGCCGCGCGCTCGGCTGGTCTATCCCGCTCGCCCTGGCGCTGGGCCTGGCGGCGCTGGCCGGGGGCGCGCTGCAGCGCTCGCCCGCGCTGGCGCTGGCGGGCCTGCTGGCGTGCGCGCAGGCCGCGCTCATGCTGTGGCTATACCTGCCGCTGCGGCGCCTGCCCGACGGCGCGCTCGCGCAGAGCCAGGACGATCAGCTGCTGACGCTCGCCCTGTCGGCGATCGGCGCGAACCTGTGGGCCTGCGATCTCGTCACCGGCAAGTTTCAGCTCCTGCGCAACAGCTTGGCCCTGCTTGGCCTCGCGGATACCGGCGCCCCGCTCACGCTGGAGGATGTGATCGCAGCCGTGCACCCGGACGATCGCGGCTTCGTCGTGGCGGCGCTGCGCGACGCGGCGCAGGCGCGATCGTCCGGCGCGCTCGAGTACCGCGTCGTCTGGCCGGACGGCTCGATCCACTGGCTGGAGAGCCACGGCCTCATTCGCTCGGACGCGCCCGGCGCGGCGAGCTACTGGCTCGGCATGACGATCGACGTCACCGCGCGCAGGCTGCTGCAGGGGCAGATCCGCCAGGAGCGCGATCGGTACAGCGCGCTGCTCCAGGGGCTGAGCGACCTTGGCGAGGGCGTGATCGTGGGCGAGGGCGACCGGATCGTCTATGCCAACGACGCGATCTGCCAGCTCAGCGGCTATGGCCGCGACGAGCTGCTGGAGCTGCCGTCGCTCGCGGTGCTGGCCGACCCCGAGACAACCTCGGTCACGGGCGAGCGCCGGCGCCGGCTGATGCAAGGCGGGCGGGTGGCGCACTCCGAGGCCGGGCTGCGCCACCGCGCCGGCCATGCCGTCCCGCTCGAGTTCGCCGCCAAGGCGCTCCAGCAGGACGGGCGCGCCCAGTATATCTTGGTCGCCCGCGACATCACCGAGCGCAGGCGCGCCGAGGAGGATATTCGCCGCCTCAACGACGAGCTGGAGCGGCGGGTCGTGCAGCGCACCGCGGCGCTCGAGGCCAGCAACCGCCTGCTGGAGGGCGAGATCGCCGAGCGCAAGATCGCGGCAGAGGCGCTGCGGCGCAGCGAGGCCCGCAACTCGGCTATGCTCAACGCGCTCCCCGATCTGATGTTCCGCCTGCGGCACGACGGGACGTTCCTCGACGTCCACGCCGGCGATATCCGCGACCTGTACGTCCCGCGCGACCAGATCGTCGGCGCCACGCTGCCCGATCTTCTGCCGCCCGAGCTTGTCGGGCGGATGCAGGCGGCGATTCGCGCGGTGCTGGCCCAGCGCGAGATGCAGCAGATGGAGTACCAGCTGCCGATGCCGAGCGGCCTGCGCTGCTATGAGGCCAGGTTGGTCACCTGCGACGACGACGAGGTGCTGGTGATCGTGCGCGATATTACCGACCGCAAGCGCACCGAGCGGGCCCTGCGCGCCAGCGAGGCGAGCAACCGCGCGCTCCTCGAGTCCATCCCCGATACGATCGTGCGGCTCGACCGCGACGGCGTCGTGCTTGACTGCAAGCCGGCCAGGGACAGCGCGCAGCCGCGGATCGACGCGCGCTGCGTCGGCCAGCATATCGCCGAGGTGCTGCCGCTCGACCGGCAGGCGCTGGCGGAGGCGCAGTCCGCGCCGCAGCGCGACCAGCCGCTCAGCATCGAGTTCACGGTGCCCCAGCGCCTGGGCGAGTATCTGATCGACCAGGGGCAGCTCACGCAGGCGCAGCTTGAGCAGGCGCTGGCGGCCCACGCCGAGCAGCGCGAGCGCGGCGGCGCGGCGCTGCTCGGCCAGACGCTGGTCGAACTGGGGCTGCTGACGCCCGAGCGCCTCGGCGTCGCGCTCGAGCACCAGCGTATGGAGGGCAGCCTCAACGACTTCGAGGCGCGCCTGATCTCGAGCGGCGAGAGCGAGTCGGTCATGATGGTGCGCAATATCAGCGAGCGCAGGCGCGCCGAGGAGCACGCCCGCCAGCAGGCGCTGCGCACGGCCGTGATCGCCGACCTGACCCGCGCGATCGGGCGGGCCGGGCTGGAGTACCAGCACGTGCTGGATATCCTCGCGCGCAGCATCGCCGAGAGCCTCGACGTGATGTGCGTGATCTGCATGCTGTCGGACGACGGCCGGTGGCTCGAGCCGGCCGCCTACCATCACACCGATCCGATCCTGCTCTCCACCACGCAGGCCGTGCTGGCGCAGATGCGCTGGTGCGCCGATGAGGAGCCGCTGCGCAGCCACCTGCTGGCCGGCCGGACGCGGCGGTTCTTGCCGCAGCACGCCGCCGATCTGGCGGCGTTCATCGGCCCGGCTCACCTGGAGCACCTGGCGGCCGCGCAGCTCCGCAGCGTGCTGGCGACGCCCCTGCGCAGCAACGGGCAGATCGTCGGTACGCTCTCCCTGATCCACCTGGGCCGCGGGCCGCGCGCGGCGACTGAGAGCACGGCGTTTCTGGAGGATCTGGCCGACCGCGCCGCGCTGGCGATCGACAACGCCCGGCTCTACCAGACCGCCCAGCGCGAGCTGGCCGAGCGGCGGCGGGTCGAGGCCGATCTGCTCGAGTCGAATCAGCGCTTTCGCGAGCTGGCCGAAAACATCCCCGAGGTGTTCTGGCTGCTCGACCCGGTGAACGGCCTGGCGCTCTACGTCAGCCCGGCCTTCGAGGCGATCTGGGGCCGGCCCTACCAGTCGGCCTACGACCCGGCCTTCTCGTTCTTCAAGACGGTGCTGCCCGAGGACGGCGAGCTGATTGGCGACCTATTTCTCCGCCAGGCGCGCGGCGAGGCCACCGAGACGGAGTTCCGGATCATGCGCCCGGACGGCGCGATCCGCTGGATCTGGCATCATTCGTCCCCGCTCCGCGACACGGATGGCCGCGTCCTGCGCATCGCCGCCGTATCGGCCGACATCACCGCGCGCAAGCGCGCTGAGCAGGCGCTGCGCTCCAGCGAGGAGCGCTACCGGCAGATCGTCGAGACAACCGTCGAAGGCGTCTGGATCCTCGACGCGCACGGCCGGACCACCTTTGTGAACCGGCAGATGGCCGAGATGCTTGGCTACACCGTCGAGGAGATGCTCGGCACGTTTATGTTCGACTATATGGACGACGAGTGGCGCGCGATCGCGGCCGGCAACCTGGGGCGCCGCGCGGCCGGGATCGAGGAGCAGCACGACTTCAAGTTCCTGCGCAGCGGCGGCTCGGAGCTGTGGGCGCTCGTCGCGACCAACCCGCTGCGCGACGACGCGGGCAATTTTGTCGGCGCACTCGGCATGATCACCGACATCACCGCGCGCAAGCGCGCCGAGCAGGCGCTGCGCGAAAGCCAGCATCTGCTGCAGAGCATCGCCGAGGCAACGCCGGATCTGATCTACGTCTGGGAGCTGGAGGAGCGCCGCGACGTCTTCTTGAATCGCCCGATACCGGCCGCGCTCGGCTACGGCGCCGACGAGATCGAGCGCATGGGCGCAGACTATTTTCTGGCGCTGATGCACCCGGACGACTACGCCCGGCTCGACGAGATCCGCCGGCGCTACCGGGCTATGTCGGACGGCGAGACGTTCGAGAACGAGTACCGGCTGCGGCACGCCAGCGGCGAGTGGCAGTGGCTCTACAGCCGCGATCGGGTGCTGACGCGCACGCCCGAGGGCGCCCCGAAGATGATGATCGGCACCTCGCAAAATATCACGGCGCGCAAGCAGGCCGAGCAGGCGCTCACCAACGCCTATCTGCAGATGGAGATCCTCAACCAGGATCTGCGGCGCAGCCGCGACCTGCTGCGCATGCTGTTCGACAAGCTGAAGGACGGGCTGATGCTGCTCGACCAGGACGGCCGCGTGCTGGCGCTCAACCAGTCGCTGGCGAACCTGCTGGGCGACCAGGTGAGCAACCTGACCGGCCAGCCCTGGCTGGCGCTGTGCGAGCGCTCGGCATCCACGCCCTGCCGGTGGGTGCTGGACACGCTGCAGGATGGGCGCGCCCGCCAGGACCGCGAGCGGATCGCCTTTCCCGACGGCACGCTGCACGTGCTCGACGTGGAGGTGTTCCCGCTGGTCAGCGCGGGCCTGGTGGTCGAGCAGATCATGATCCACACGGTGGACGTCACGGAGCGGCTGCAGATCGAGGCGCAGATGATCGAGCAGGAGCGCTTCGCCGCCAGCGGCCGCCTCGTGGCGACGGTCGCCCACGAGGTGAACACGCCGCTGCAGTCGGTGGAGAGCTGCCTGCACATGGCCGAGCGCGTCGACAAATCGCGGCGGGCCGAGTATCTCAAGCTCGCGCGCGAGGAGGTCATCCGCGTTGGGCAGATCTTGCGCCAGCTGCTCGACATCTTCCGCCCCAACGAGACCGTGAGCGCGCCGATCGATGTGAACGCGCTGATCGGGCGGGTGCTGCTCCTGACCGGCAGCACCCTGGCGCGGCAGGGCATCCGCGTCGAGCGCGACCTGGCGCCGGAGCTGCCGCCGATCTGGGGCTCCGGCAACGCGATCACCCAGACGCTGCTGAACCTGGTGGTCAACGCGGCGCACGCCATGCCGCAGGGCGGCACGCTGCTGCTGCGCACGTCGCAGGCGGCCGCGGCGATCGCGATCGAGGTGGCCGACAGCGGGATCGGGATGAGCCCGGCGGTCCAGGCGCGCATCTTCGAGCCGTTCTTCACCACCAAGCCGGATGGCTCGGGGCTCGGGCTGGCGATCAGCGAGAAGATCGTGGTGCAGCACGGCGGGACGATCGAGGTGCGGAGCACGCCGAATGCGGGCAGCGCGTTCACGATCCGGTTGCCGGCCGGCGACGGCGTGCGCGCCGCCGAGCAGCCCGCCAGGTCAGGTGACTTCTGATCGACTCTGTCGTCATACGGATCACATACCCGTCTTCGGATCTTCGCGTCTTCGTGGTTATATGAATGGTATTGATGTTGGTGAGGTGGCTCAGCGGCCCGCCGAGCAAGCCGAGGTATCGGAAGGGATACTATGGACGCACGTATACTGCTCGTTGAGGACGACAATACGACCCGCCAGCTACTCGCGAGCGTGCTGATCGACGCCGGCTACCAGGTGACGACCGCGGCCAACGGGACCGAGGCGCTGCAGCTGCTGGAGCAGGAGAGCTTCGACGTCGTCGTGACCGACATTCGGATGCGCGAGATCGACGGCATCGAGGTGCTGAGCGCCGCGCGCAACATCCGCTTCCCGCCCGAGGTGATCCTGCTGACCGGCTACGGCTCGCTGGAGACGGCGGTCGCGGCGCTGCGCTGCGGGGCGTTCAACTACCTGCTGAAGCCGTGCCTCTCGGCCGAGCTGCTCGAGTGCGTGGAGAGCGCGGCCGTGCGCCGGCTGCGCGAGCGGCGGCGCATCGCGGCGCTGCAGGTGATCGCCCAGGAGTTCGCGCCGTACCCCCGCGAGGAGGCCATGGCGGCGATCGCGCCCGGCGCGCCCCACGGCCGCGAGCTTGGCGCGCCGAGGCCGGAGCCCCGCAGCCTGCAGGTCGGCGAGCTGCGGCTGGATCTGTTCCAGCACACCGCGACGTTCGCGGCCCGGCCGCTCAGCCTGACGCCGATCGAGTACGCCTTCCTGTGCTGCCTGGCCGAGACGCCCGGCCGCGTGCAGCGCTACACCGAGATCGTGCACCGCACGCACGGCTACCTGGCGAACGACGCCGAGGCGCAGGTGCTGCTGCGCTGGCACGTCCGCAACCTGCGGCGCAAGATCCCCCACGAGTACCTCATCACCGTGCGCAGCACCGGCTACCTGCTCGTCGACCCCGAGCATACCGCGATCGTCCTGGAGTAGCCTCATACTCCTCTTCCATGATTCATCCCACATGTTCCAATTCGGACATCTCGCTGTGTCGTGCCATCCCCCACACCCACGAAAACGAAACCCCCTCCCCTGGCAGGGGAGGGGCAGGGGTGGGGTGATCGATTGCATCACTGTGCCATAAACAACAACCTACCCCCGAAAGGGGGCCGGGGTGTGGGGGCGCGCCCCCGCATCCAAAAGGGCCGCCGGCCATCGGATTTCTCCCTACAATCTCCCAAGAATATCCACATGCGCGCATCGGGCAAAACCGGTATAGTAAGTACAAAATGTGTGACATGACTCAATCGACCGGTTTCAGACTGAGG
Organism: Candidatus Ribeiella danica; assembly: GCA_016717335.1. Taxonomy (GTDB): domain Bacteria; phylum Chloroflexota; class Chloroflexia; order Chloroflexales; family Roseiflexaceae; genus Ribeiella; species Ribeiella danica. The sequence continues at coordinate 240,822 of JADKFS010000010.1, read as the reverse complement.
CCACGGCGCCTGAGCGCAGAGGGCTAGAGGCTGGCATTCGGGAGTGCGGCACGTCGAAGCAGCGCGGGGATCTACGCCGAAAGGATTGAGGGGCGATGGCAAAGCTTCTGGTCGTCGAGGACGACGCGATGAATCGTGAGATGCTGGTGCGGCGGCTGAAATGGGAGGGCCATCAGGTCATCACGGCGTCCAATGGTGGTCAGTGCATCGTGCTGGCGCAGGCGGAGCTTCCGGAGATCATCCTGATGGACATGGGCTTGCCGGTGATGAGCGGGTGGCAGGCCACCCACCACCTGAAAGGCGACCAGGCGACCCGCCACATCCCGGTGATCGCCCTGACTGCCTACGCGCTGACGGAGGATCGGCAGCGCTGCCTGGCGGCCGGCTGCGATGAGTACGAGACCAAGCCGGTCGATTTTCCGCGGCTGCTCGGCAAGATCGAGGCGCTGCTCGCCGGCCCGGAGCACCACGCGGCCGGCGCCAGCCGCAGCGTCGGCACGAGCGCCTAGTACAAGGTTCCGGACGTTCGTGTCGGGTTTGGGCTGACACCATCGGCTCTGCGGTTCTGCAGCTCCGTGGCCACAGAACCACAGAACCGCAGCACCAACTGGCGACAACCGGCGCGCTTTTCTGGAAGGCTGTGCTAGTGGCTCGTCGCATCATTTCAAAACAGCGAGACAGATATGCTCTGGCCGAATACCGCCTACTCGATTCCACTGCTGATCGTCGGGTTCGTGTCGCTGCTGCTTGCGGGTGATATCTGGCTGCGCCGCGGCGGGCCCGGCAGGGCCGCGCTGATTGTGCTCATGCTGGGCGTCACGATCTGGTCGTTCGGCTACTCGCAGGAGCTGAGCAGCTCCAACGTCGCCGACGCGCGCTTCTGGAGCAAGCTCCAGTATATCGGCATCGTCGTCGTTCCAGCCAGCTGGCTCGTCTTTGGCCTGAAGTACAGCGGTGCGATCTGGCTGAAGCGCCGACACTTCGCGCTGCTCGCGCTCGTTCCTGCGCTGACGCTCGTCTTCGTCTGGACGAATGAGCTGCACGGGCTGCTGTGGCGCGAGTCGCACCTCGCCGTGCACGGCGCCTTTGCCACGCTCGAGGTGACCTACGGCCCCTGGTTCTGGGTCCACACCGCGGCCGCCTACAGCTGCCTGCTGTCCGGGACGATCATTCTCCTGCGATCGCACATGCGCTCGGCGAACCTCTACAGCATGCAGACCCTGGTGATGCTCGGCAGCGTGTTTGCCCCTTGGGTCGGAAACGCGCTGTATATCGCCGGCCTTGGCCCCTGGGATCGCCTGGATCTGACGCCATTCGCCTTTGCGATCTCGGGGCTGCTGTGGGGCTGGGGGCTGCTCGGGCTGCGGCTGCTGGACATCGTGCCGGTCGCGCGCGATACGGTGGTCGAGAGCATGAGCGACGGCGTGCTCGTGCTCGACGAAGAGAACCGCGTGGTCGACATGAACGCCGCCGCACGGAGCGCGCTCGGCTACGGCACGTCGGAGCTGATCGGCAAGCCGATCGCGTACCTCCACGACCGCTGGCCCACGGTCGTCGCGCCGTACCTCAACCGGACCGATATCGCCGACGAGATCGTGGTCGAGCGGGACGGCACGCAGCATGTCCTGGATCTGCGGATCTCGTCGCTGCGCAATCGCCGCGGCCAGCTGTGCGGCCGCCTGATCGTCTGGCGCGACATCAGCGACCGCAAGCGCGCGGAGGTGGAGCTGCTCCAGGCCAAGGACGCCGCCGAGGCTGCCAATCGCGCCAAGAGCGCCTTCCTCGCGCACATGAGCCACGAGCTGCGCACGCCGCTCACGGCCATCCTCGGCTACAGCCAGCTGATGAACCTGGAGCTGCGGCAGATGGACAGCCCCTCCATTCTCGCCGATCTGAAGGCGATCCAGTCGGCCGGCAAGCATCTGCTTGCGCTGATCGACAATGTGCTCGACCTCTCAAAGATCGAGGCGGGAAAGTCGGAGCTCGATCTGTCCACCTTCGACGTCGCCGAAGTCGTTCGCGAGGTGGTCGCCACCGCCACCCCGCTGATCGAGGGGCGCGACAATCGCTTCGTGGTCGCGCCCTCCGGCCAGCTCGGCTGGATGCACGCCGACATGGTGAAGGTGCGCCAGATCCTGTTCAACCTGCTGAGCAATGCCGCAAAGTTCACCGCGCACGGCACGATCACGCTGACGATAGCCCACGAGACGCACATCGATCGAGACTGGCTGGTCTTCAACGTCGTGGACACCGGGATCGGGATCGCGCCGCACGATCTGCATCGGCTCTTTCAGCCGTTTACGCAGGCCGAGACGTCGACCCACCAAACGTATGGCGGCACCGGCCTGGGCCTGGCGATCAGCAGCGTGTTCTGCAAGATGATGGGCGGCTCGATCGCCGTCGCCAGCGCGCCGGGGGAGGGCTCGACCTTTACGGTCTGCCTGCCGGCGGTCGTCGGGGATCACGAGGCCGCGGTGGTGGTCGGCGATCGCGAGGCCGCGACGGTGCTGCGCGATTCGGCCGTGTGGTTTTTGCCGACTGGCGTGCGCGTATAGCGGCCGGCAGATTCGTGCGAGGCGGTTCGCCCGCTGGATACCTCGCCCGCTCCTCTGGCAGAGGAGCGGGCGATATTCTTGGCATCAGGGAGCGGCCGCTGTGCCGCCACTCCCTGATGCCGACTGTCCGGTGCGGGCAAACACCTGACAGCGCGGCGCAGCGGCGCGCTGCCCCCGAAAACACATCATCTTGATCATATGCTACGGCTCGTTTACAATGAGCGCCTCGTGGGGCGCATCGCAGCCGATCGCTCCGCGGCGCCCAGGTAGACGATCTAGCAATTGGTGTAAACGATGCGACCGACGCTGCAGGTCATCTCCGGCGAGCTGATCGCCCGCGTGCTGGATGAGGCCAAGCACATCTTAGCCGAGATCGGCATCGAGGTGCGCGGTCAGGGGCTGCGCCGGCGCCTGCTCGACCTCGGCCTGGCCACCAGGGACACGGTCGGGGACGGCGAGCGCGTGCTCTTCCCGCCCGACGTGGTCGACCGCGCGCTCGCGACTGCGCCGCGCGAGCTGACGCTGTTCACGCGCGATGGCCAGCCGCACGCCGTGCTCGGCGGCGACCGGGTTCACTTCGTCCCCGGGTCGAGCGGCCTGAAGATCCTCGACCACCGCACCGGCGAGACGCGCCTGGCCAACACGCGCGACTTCATCGAGTACGTGCGCGTCTGCGACGGGCTGGAGCACATCGCGTACCTCGCCACCGCCTTCTCGACCAACGATATCGAGCCGCAGGTGAGCGACGCCTGGCGCCTGTACCTGTCGCTGCTCAACTCGCAGAAGCCGATCGTGAGCGGCGCGTTCACCGAGCACGGCGTGCCGCGCATGGCCGAGATCATGCAGCTGTTCCGCCGTGACCGCGCCGACCTGATCGCCCGGCCGCTCTCGATCTTCACGATCACGGCGACCGGCTTCTTCCGCTACGGCGAGGATTCCTGCCAGAACCTGCTGGACTGCCTGGAGTACGGCATCCCGGTGGAGATCGTGCCGGTCACCCTGATGGGCCTGATCGCGCCGGTCACGCTGCTGGGAGCGACGGTGTTTCACACCGCCGACGTGCTGGCGGGCATCGTGATGGCCCAGTTGGTCCGGCCGGGCGCGCCGGTGCTATTCGGGGGCGCGCCGGCGACGTTCCACATGAAGACGGCCCAGTCGCCCATGGCCGCGATTGAGGCGCTGTACCTCGACGCGGCCTACGTCGCGGTCGCCAAGCAGCTGGGCCTGCCGACGCAGAGCTACATGGCGCTGGGCGACGGCAAGCTGATCGACGCGCAGGCCGGCGCCGAGACGTTCGGCAGCGCGCTGCTGGCGGCCCTGGCGGGCGTGAACTCGGTCTCTGGCCCGGGGATGCTGGACTACGTGCTGACCTTCAGCCTGCCGAAGCTGGTGCTGGACGACGAGCTGTGCGCGCAGGCGCTGCACTTCGTGCGCGACCTGGCGGTGAAGGACGATCTGCCGACGATCGACCTGGTGCGCGGCCTGCTGGCCGAGAAGCACCTGCTCACGCACGAGCATACCTTGAAGTACTGGCAGCAGGAGCTGTACCTGCCCGGCCCGGTCTACGACCGCACCAACCGCGAGCAGTTCGCCAAGGCCGGCGGCCAGGACCTGATCCAGCGCGCGAGCGCCGAGGTCGACCGGCGCCTGGCGGCGTTTGTGTCACCCGACACCGACCCGGCCGTCGAGGCCGAGATGCTGCGGATCATCCGAGCCGGGATGGTCGAGCCGGGCGCCGCGCTGCCCGATGTGCTGCCGCCCGCTCTCAGGGGTGCGGCGCCGCCCGATGATCCGCGCGCGGCGCGGCGGCGGGCGCGCCAGCGCTGACTCCTGAATCTGGTAGGATCACCCCACCCCCCGACCCCCTTTCGGGGGTGGGTTTTTTCTCCAGCGCATGCTGATACCCTACAGGCCCTCACCCCCTGCCCCCCTCTCCAGTTGGGAGAGGGGGAATTATTGGCTCGGCACGGGGTTTCGGCGGAGCCGAAACCCCGTGCCGAGCTACCGTTTCCCTCGGCCCTGGCAGGGGCAGGGGGTGGGGTGATTCGGCGCACGGCGGCGCCATGTACCCCCGAAAGCCCCCGCCCCTCCCCTTCCAGGGGAGGGGATGAGGCAAAAAATATGACCTTCAGCTACCAGCAGGTGCCATGGCAGGCGCCGCGCTGGCCGCGCTCGCGGGCAGCGGCGTCTGGTCCAGGTAGGGGCCTAGCCGGCGGCTGCTCAGCACGCGCCCGTCGTCCAGCACGAGCAGCCCGGCCAGCGTCGGGCGGGCATCCAGCCAGGCCAGGCCGTCGCGGCTGCCCAGGATGAGCGCCACCTTCGCGGCCGCCTCGGCGGACGGGCCGTCGGCGGCGACGACGGTGGCGGACAGGACATCCGTCTCGGCCGGCTGGCCGGTGCGCGGGTCGATGATATGGTGCTGCTCCACGCCGCCGCGCCGCCAGCGCCGGTAGTCGCGCCCGGAGGTGGCCACCGCGCCGAAGTAGATCAGCAGAGCGCCAACCGTGGCGTCTGGCGCGAACGGGTTGGCGATCGCGATCGGCCAGGGCGAGCCGTCGGCCATCGGCCCGCTCACGACGATGTCGCCGCCGGCGTCCACCAGCGCTGGGCCGGTGGCGGCCAGCTGCCGCGCGGCGCGGTCGGCGGCCCACCCCTTCGCCACGCCGCCGAGGTCGAGCCGCACCCCGGCCGGCAGCGCCACGCTGTGGGTGCGCCGGTCCAGCGCGATCGCGCTCCAGTCGGGCGGGGCGGGCCGCGCGCCCCAGAGGCCACGGCGCTCGCCCCGCGCCGTGCTCGCGGGCGCCGCGGCCGCCGAGTCGCGGTCGAGCGCGTCGAACGAGCGGTCGTAGCCGGCCGCCTCCAGCGCGCCGAGCATGGTCGGCCGGACCAGGCCGTCGCTCTCGCGGGCGGCCTGGAGCGCGATGCGGATCACCTCCCACAGGACCGGGCGCACCACGCGCGGCCGCCCGGCGGCGGCGTTGAGCTGCGCCAGGTCGCTGTCGGCGCGGAAGCGGCTGAGCTGCTGCTCCCACTCCTCGAACCAGCCGGGCACCTCCGTCAGCTGCGCGCCGGCCGGCCCGTCGTCGCGGTCGATCACCGCGAGCATCTGGCAGCCCATCGCGCGAAATCGAAGCTCTTGCATCACTCACCTCTGCGCGCGGCCAGCAACTGGCCGCGATCTCCTGCTGCGTTCCAACCGATCCCTCTATGGCGCCGGGTCAGCGCGGGTCGACCGGGCGCTTCCCGAGCGCCGGATGATAGTAGGTCGCCGCGATCGCGATCACGGCCGCCAGCGACAGAATGCCGGGGGCCAGCAGCGGGTTCGCCCCGCTGAGCCCCTTGAACCAGATGTCGCTGAGCGCGGCATTCGGCCGGATCTCCAGCGCGAACTCCAGGTTGTGCTCGACATGCTCGTAGACGCCCAGCAGGCTCCCGGCGATCAGCAAGCCCATCACCACCCGCAGCGCGACGAGCGTGCCGCGGCGCGGGCGCAGCAGCGCGGCTATCACCGCAATGAGCCCCAGCCCGCACAGCACAAAGGGTATCAGCTGGATCGCGGTCTCGGTGTGCTTGGCGAGCAGCAGCTCGACGACTGTGCCGGCGCACATGAACCCGGCCAGCCCGAGCAAGAACACCCGCAGCCGCCGCTCGACGATTGTCATCTCCATGTGATCCTGTTTCCTAAAGCTCTTTTTCAGGTTGATTGCGGGCCGGTCGCGGCCAGAAAGAAGATTCATGGCGGAACTTCGTCCCTCCAAATTTGCTTAGCGGTGGGGTGCGGGCGCGGCGAAGCCGCGCCCGCACCCCAGGTCCATTTACTTCGCGGCCAGGTACGACTCGACCAGAGTCAGGTCGGCGCTGGGGACGCTCTCGGCCAGCTTGGTGAGAAATGCCTGGTTGGAGCCATACGGCCGGCCCGCGATCAGCGCGTCGGCGGTCGCCGCGTCGACGCCCGGCAGCTGCTGCAGCGTCGCCGCGTCGGCCTGGTCCACGTCGACCGGGACATACACGTACTGCTCGTACGCCGCCACTTCCTCGGCGCTGACGTACTTGCCGATCTCCTTACGGAACTGCTGGATGCTGACGTAGGGGCGATACTCGAGGAACTCCCGCACCATGCGGCTGCCCATGTTCGGGATCGCGCTCATAAACTCCTGGTCGGTCGCCTCGTTCAGGTTGAGCTTGGTGTTGGTGGTCGCCGCTGGCGCAGGGGCGGTTGTCGCGGCCGCCGGCGCGGTCGTCGCGGGAGCGGTCGCGGTATCCGCAGCCGCAGTCGCCGCGGCCGGCGCGCCGGTCGGCAGCGTCGCGGCGCCGCCGGCCGCCGCCGTCGGCTCGCGCACGCTCGCAGCGGTCGGCTGCGCAGAGCTGCCTGTCGGCGTCGTGGTCCCGCCACAGGCTATCAGCACGACCGCCATCAGCACGGTCGTCGCCATCGTCAAGAACACTCTCATCTCACGCCTCATTGGTTCGCTATCCTTTCCTGATCAGTCTTGTCGGCAGTGTTGCCGAACAGTATCGCTGCCACTGGCAACATGCGTTCCGCTGCAATATTGCCTATCATACCAGGAACATCTTCAGATATTGTTAGGAAGTAATGTGGACAGTATGATGCTATTCTTTTTCAAGTAGAAGGTTTTCGTGCGAAGTCGTTCGCTTGCCAGATACCCCACCCCCGTAGCCCCTCCCCTGCTAGGGCAGGGGGTCAGATTCTCGGCATCAGGGTGCGGGCGCTATGCGCCCGCACCCTGATGCCGGTAGGTTAACCTCCCTTTCCCTTCACCTTGGGGAAGGGGGCAAGGGATGAAGGTATCATGTGCGAACCTCATACTCTCGCTATCACTTCTTAACAATTTCTGAAAAAGTTTCTGATACGATGGAGCTATCGGCGGCCGCCCCGATCCGTGCACTTGGGCGGCGGCGCTCCAGCTACGGAGGTTTGCGCTATGCGTCTCTCTGCCCCATTTCCCAGCCCACGCGATCGCTCGGGCGCGCCGATCTTGAAGCGGCTGCGATCGCGCTGGGTGCTCGTCCCGATCATTCTGATCGCCATCGCGGCGATTGTCTTCTGGCGCATGCGCGCCAGCGCGACCACGACCACCGCCACGACCACCGCCACGGTCAGCCAGGGCGCGCTCGTGCTCTCGGTGAGCGGCAGCGGCTCGGTCGCGGCGGCCCGCACCGTCGAGCTGCCCTTTCAGCAGGACGGCACGGTGACGTCGGTGCTCGTGCGGGTGGGCGACCAGGTCAAGGCCGGCCAGACGCTTGCGCAGATCGACCCGAGCGACCTGCAGCTGCAGCTCCAGCAGGCCCAGGCCAACCTGAAGGCCGCGCAGGCCAAGATGGAGCAGACCAAGAACGGCTCGACCACGCCGCAGGATCTCGCCAGCGCGCAGGCGTCGCTGGACAGCGCCAAGGCCCAGCTCGACAAGACCCGCAGCGGCACGGCCACCAAAGCCGATATCCAGAGCGCGCAGGCCCAGCTCGACGCGGCCAAGGCCAAGCTCGACGCCCTGAAGAACCCGTCGCCGGCCGATCTCAGCACGGCGCAGAGCAAGGTCGACCAGGCGCAGACATCGCTCCAGCTCACCCGCGACAGCGCCTCGCAGTCCAAGACCAACGCCCAGCTCGCGCTGCAGAACGCCGTCAATAATCTCACGCAGGCGCAGTCGAAGTACGCGACGGCCCAGCACAACTGGCAGCACGTGCAGGACGAGGGCACCGACCCGGTCAACCCGACCACCACCGACGCCAGCGGCAAGAAGAAGCAGAACTACCTGAACGACGCCCAGCGCCGGCAGTACGCCGACGCCTTTGTGCAGGCCCAGGCCTCGCTCGACAGCGCCCAGAACGCCGTCACGCAGGCCCAGGTCGCCTACGACGTCGCCCGCCAGAAAGAGGTCGCCGATATCGCGCAGGCCGAGGCGTCGCTGCGGGATGCTCAGCTGCAGCTCGATACGCTGAAGAACCCAAGCGCAAGCGACCTGGCGCAAGCCCAGGCGTCGGCGATCCAGGCGCAGGCCAGCCTGACCAAGCTGAAGCAGGGCGGCACGGTCGCCGAGATCGCCCAGTCCCAGGCGCAGGTCGCGCAGGCGCAGGCCAGCCTCGACAAGCTCACCGCGCCCGCGACCGACGCCGACATGGCCTCGGCCGAGGCCAGCCTGCTGCAGGCGCAGGTGCAGGTCGACACCGCCCAGCGCGACCTCGACCAGGCGACGCTGAAGGCGCCGTTCGACGGCGTGGTCTCGGCAGTCACGGTCCAGCAGGGGACGCTCGCCAGCAGCGGCGGCGCGGCCGTCACGATCGTCGACCGCTCGAAGCTGCACGTGCAGGTCAACCTGAGCGAGACCGACGCGGCCAAGATCCAGGTTGGCCAGCCCGTGGCGCTGTCCTTCGATGCCGTGTCGAATGTCACGCTGAAGGGCACGGTCGCGACTGTCGCGCCGGCCGCGACGGTGTCGCAGAATGTGGTAACCTACCCGGTGCAGGTCGAGTTCGATCCCGGCGACGCGCCGATCAAGGTCGGCATGAGCGCCACCGCCGAAATTCAGATCCAGCAGATCGACAACGCCATCCTGGTGCCGAGCCGCGCCGTGCAGACGTCCGGCGCGACCAAGACCGTCACGGTGCTGCAGGGCAGCCAGCGCACCCCCGTGACCGTGCAGGTCGAGACCGGCGCGGTCAGCAACGGCCAGACGGTGATCACGAGCTGTGTCGACACCGGCGCGCAGTGCCTCAAGCCGGGCGACCTGCTGTCGGTGACCCGAGCGACCACGACCACCAGCACGACGCAGAACACGAACCGCGGCAACTTCGGCGGCCCGGGCGGACCACCCCCGGGATTCTAAAGGTGACAAGGTGACAAGGTGACGAGCAGTGCTGAGTGGGGCTTGGGAACGTTGAACGCTGAACGTTGAACGCTGAACGCTGAGCGCTGAACGCTGAACGCCGAGAGCCGGGAGGCGATAGATGGACACAATGATCCACGTGCATGACCTGCGCAAGACCTACCGGATGGGCGAGATCGACGTGCCAGCCTTGCGTGGCGTCACATTTCAGATCCGGCGCGGCGAGTTCGTGGCGATCATGGGGCCGTCGGGGTCGGGCAAGTCGACGCTGATGAACCTGCTCGGCTGCCTGGACACGCCGACCGCCGGGCAGTACGTCCTCGACGGGCTGCCGGTCGATCGGCTCGACCGCAACCTGCTGGCGGCCGTGCGCAACCGCAAGATCGGCTTCGTGTTCCAGCAGTTCAACCTGCTGCCGCGCCAGACTGCCCTGGAGAACGTCGCGCTGCCACTGGTCTACCTCGGCGGCGTGCCGGCCGCGGAGCGCGAGGCCCGCGCCAGGGAGGTGCTCGAGCTGGTCGGCCTGGGCGACCGGATGGGCCACCGGCCGAAGGAGCTCTCGGGCGGGCAGCAGCAGCGCGTGGCGATCGCCCGCGCGCTGATCACCAGGCCGGCGCTGCTGCTGGCCGACGAGCCGACCGGCAACCTCGACTCGCACTCCAGCGCCGAGATCATGGTGCTGTTCGAGGAGCTGAACCAACAGGGCATTACGATCGTGCTGGTCACCCACGAGCACGATATCGCCGCGCACGCCCGGCGCGTGCTGAGCGTCCACGACGGCCTGCTGCAGAGCGATGGGCCGCTGGCGCCGCTCGGCGCGGCAAGCCCGGCCGCCGCGCCGGCCGCGCGCGATCGCGCGCGGCCCCGGCTCTCGATCGCGCGCCGGCCGCCGCCGGCATCTGCTCGGAGGAACGCATGAGCACAATCACCCCAACCGCGCCAGACGAGATCCGCGCCGGCGCGGACGGCGCCATCCCTGCGGACGAGCTCGACCCGCAGATCGCCGCGCTGCAGGCCGGCGGGATCAGCCTGATGGAGACGTTCGAGATCGCGCTGAAGAGCCTGACCGCCAACAAGCTGCGCACGCTGCTCACGGCGCTCGGCATCATCATCGGCGTGGCGGCGGTCGTCGCGCTGATGGCGATCGGCCAGGGGTCGCAAGCCTCGATCACCGCCACCATCACATCCAACGGCGCTAACCTGCTGACCGTCCGCTCCGGCGCGAGCAGTTCCGGCGGCGTGCGCGGGCAGGTCGGCAGCAGCCAGACGCTGACCACCGAGGACGCCAAGGCGCTGGCCGACCCGCAGAACGTGCCCGACGCCACGCTCGTCTCGCCCGAGTACAACGGCTTCGGCCAGCTCGTCGCCGGCAGCCAGAACACCAACGCCCAGGTGACCGGCGCGCAGCCGGCCTACCTGGTGGTCCACAACGTCAGCCTTGCCGAGGGCGAGTTCATCACCGAATCGGACGTGAACAGCATGTCCAACCTGGTGGTGCTGGGCGCGAACGTCGCCACATCGCTGTTCCCGGACGGCGACGCGCTGGGGCAGTCGCTCCGCATCAGCGGCCAGAGCTTCAAGGTCGCGGGCGTGCTGGCGTCGAAGGGCGGCAGCGGCTTCGGATCGAGCGACGACGGCGTGATCGTGCCGCTCAGCACCGCGCAGCGCCGGCTGTTCGGCGGGCGGGCGCTCCAGGGCGGCGCGGCGCTGGTCTCCAGCATTGCAGTGCAGGCGAAAGACGCCGACAGCGTGACGGCCGCGCTGAGCGAGATCCAGCAGACGCTGCGCGACCGGCACGAGCTGCCCGCCAGCGGCGACAACGACGACTTCAGCGTGATCAACCAGCAGGACATCCTGAACAGCGTCGTCCAGACGACCCAGACGCTGACGCTGTTCCTGGGCGCGATCGCCGCGATCTCGCTGGTGGTCGGCGGCATCGGGATTATGAACATCATGCTGGTGTCGGTGCGCGAGCGCACCCGCGAGATCGGCCTGCGCAAGGCGATCGGCGCGCGCGAGAGCGACATCCTGACCCAGTTCATGCTCGAGGCGCTGACGATCAGCCTGCTCGGCGCGCTGATCGGGCTGGCGCTGGGCATCGCGATCGCGCTGGCGGTCAATCTGACCGGCCTGATCAAGGCCGCGCCCAGCCTCGGCGCCGCGGCGCTGGCGGTCGGCTTCGCGATGGCGATCGGGCTGTTCTTCGGGATCGCGCCGGCCCGCAGCGCGGCGCAGCTCGACCCGATCGACGCGCTGCGCTACGAGTAAAGGATACGTTCTGCCTGTGGGGGCTGCGCGCCCCCGTGCCCCCGCGGGCAATGCGCGCCACACTGCTGTCGGGGGGCTGCGCGCCCCCCGTGCCCCCGCGGGCAATGCGCGCCACACTGCTGTCGGGGGGCTGCGCGCCCCCCGTGCCCCCCCCGCGGGCGGGGGTGGGCCGCCACCCCCGCCGCCCCCCGGCCGGGGCTTACGCCCCTGGACCCCAAAAGGAAGGCCGTCTCGGTTTCGATGCTTGGCGTGCATGCCCGGCTGAATCCAGGCGCGGCGGGAGACAACCCGCCCTGCAGGAATGGTGCTGGGCATCCGCCACAGACCGTGAATGTGAGCCGGCATCATGTGCCGGAGGGGGCCGGGGGGCGTGGGCTGCGCGCCCCGCTGTAAGGGCGGCGCGCGCGGCCCCGATCGGGAGTGGAAGCCACCCACAAGCACGCCGCAGATCGCTCTGCTACAATAGGGCCGCCTCGCAGGTTTGAAGGAGCAAAGGACCTCTGAATGAAAGATCGACCGCAGCCCCTTATGCGTCGCCCAAAGGTGCGGCTGCTGCTCACGATCGCGGTGATCGGGGTTGGCCTGGCGCTCGCCGGGTTCTTTGGCGTACGATTTGTCCGGTCGTTCCGCGAGCTGCAGTATATCCGGCAGCAGGGGCTCGACCGCGGCACCGCCACCGTCGACGCCATTCGCCCGTGGATGACGATCCGCTTCATCGCGGTGGCCTACGCGGTGCCCGAGGAGTACCTGTACAGCGCGCTGTCGATCCCGTTCGACCGGCGCAACGCCGACCAGGCGCTGGGCGAGCTCAATAGGACCTACCAGCTCGGCCAGTCGCCGAACAGCACCGAGCTGGCGATCATCGACAAGGCGCGCGCCGCGATCACAGAGTACCGCGCTAATCCGGTCGCGACCGGCCTGCGCGACGTGCGGCCATGGATGAGCGTTCGCTACATTGCCAACAGCACCGGCGTGCCGGAGCAGGTCATCTTTGAGGGGATCGGGGTGCCGGCGGCCGGCAACGAGAACAAGCCGCTCGATATGCTCAGCGAGGAGCAGCACAATCCTGGTGGGCCGCGCGCATTGTCCGAGGCGGTCCAGAGCGTGCTGTCAAAGCAGGAGGCCACTCCATGAGCTTGAGCGATCTGAACGACCTGCTCCTGACCTATATCGTCACCTATGGCCCGCTTATGCTCGCGCTGGTGTTTATGCTGGCCGCGATGGGCCTGCCGCTGCCAAGCACCCTCTGTGTCGTGGCCGGCGGCGCCTTCGTCCAGCAGGGCGTCCTCGACAGCTACACCACCGTGGCGGTCGGGCTGGCCGGCGTGGTGCTGGGCGATGCGCTGAGCTACGGCATGGGCCGGCTGCTGCGCCACCCGATCCAGCGCCGCTACGGGCAGTCGGCGGCGTGGCTGCGCGCGGAGGCCTACTTCGCGCGGCACGCCCCGGTTGCGATCTACCTGACCCGCTGCGTGCTGACGCCGATCGCCGTGCCGATCAACCTGGTCGCCGGCAGCAGCGACTATCCGCCCGGGCGCTTCGTGGTCTACGACGCGGCGGGCGAGCTGACCTGGCTGCTGGGCTACGGTATGCTGGGCTACCTGTTTGGCAGCCAGTGGGAGTACATCAGCGACCTGATCGGCAACGCCAGCGGGCTGCTGGTGGGGCTGCTGATCGCCGGCGCGGGCGGCTACGCGCTCATCCGCTGGCAGCGCCGGCCGGCGACCGAGCCGGTCGCGCCGCTGGGCTGAGGCCGCTTCTTGTGCTGGCGCGCGCCAGCCCGGGTTCAAGTGTGGCGCTGGGGTGCGGCACCCCAGCGCCAGCGCCTCAGGATGCCTTGTAGCCGTTCGGATTGGCGGACTGCCAGCGCCACGCGTCGGCGCACATCTCGTCGATGTCGCGGTCGGCCGACCAGCCCAGCTCGCGGTTGGCCTTGCTCGGGTCGGCGTAGCTGGTGGCGCTGTCGCCGGGCCGTCGGCCGACCACCTCGTAGGGGATCTTCGCGCCGCTGGCCCGCTCGAACGCGGCTACGACCTCGAGCACGCTGTAGCCGCGCCCGGTGCCGAGGTTGTACGTGACGACGCCAGGCGCCGCCGCGAGCCGCTGCAGCGCCCTCAGGTGCCCGAGCGCCAGGTCGACCACGTGGATGTAGTCGCGCACGCCGGTCCCGTCGGGGGTCGGGTAGTCGCCGCCGAACACCCGCAGCCGCGGCAGCTTGCCGACCGCGACCTGGGCGATGTAGGGCAGCAGGTTGTTCGGGATGCCGTTCGGGTCCTCGCCGATCCGCCCGCTCGCGTGCGCGCCGACCGGGTTGAAGTAGCGCAGGATCGCGATATTGTAGCTCGGGTCGGCGACGTGCAGGTCGCGCAGGATCTCCTCGATCATCAGCTTGGTGCGGCCGTACGGGTTGGTCGCGCCGAGCGGGAAGTCCTCGGCGATCGGGACCCGGCTCGGGTCGCCGTACACCGTGGCCGACGAGCTGAAGACCAGGTTCCTGACGCCGTGTGCCGCCAGCACCTCGCACAGCACCAGCGTGCCGCTGATGTTGTTCTGGTAGTAGCGCAGCGGCATCGCGACCGACTCGCCGACCGCCTTGAGCCCCGCGAAGTGGATCGCCGCGTCGATCGGCGACTGCCCCACGACCGCGTCGAGGCCCGCGCGGTCGAGCAGGTCCACCTGGTGAAAGGTCAGCGCCGCGCCGGCCAGCTGCTGGACGCGCCGCAGCGACTCGGCATTGCTGTTGACGAGGCTGTCCACGACGACGACCTGGTGGCCGGCCCGGAGCAGTTCCAGGCAGGTGTGGCTGCCGATATATCCGGCGCCGCCCGTCACGAGTACGTTCATCAGCTGTCACCTCTTGTCGAAGCGAGACCGATCGAAATAGTACGTTGTCGCGCAGCGGTTTGTCAAGCGCTGCGCGGGGGCTGCGCGCCCCCATACCCCCGGTTAGTTATCCGTCAACCAGTTCGCCTGCGCGGCGCGCGGGCGGGGGTGGACCGCCACCCCCGCCGCCCCCCGGCCGGGGCGTGCGCCCCTGGACCCCAACATGATGCCGTCTCGGTTGCGATGTCTGACTCGCATGCCTGGCTGAATCCAGGCACGGCGGAATGCAACTCGCTTCTTCGGGGGGCTGCGCGCCCCCCGCGCCCCCGCGGGCGGGGGTGGACCGCCACCCCCGCCGCCCCCCGGCCGGGGCGTGCGCCCCTGGACCCCAACATGATGCCGCCGCTGTTGCGATACTTGGCGCGCATGCCCAGCTGAATCCAGGCACGGCGGGTTGCAACTCGCGCCCACCGAAGGGCACCGGGCATGTGCCACTAGCATTGCAGTTGAAATGGCTTTCTTTGCCGGAGGGGGGCCGGGGGAACCGGCGCGGGTTCCCCCGGGCGGGGGGCCGGGGGCGCAGCGCCCCGGAAAGACAGCTGGCGCAGCCGCCTGAACCGGCGCGGGTTCCCCCGGGCGGGGGGCCGGGGGCGCAGCGCCCCGGAGAAAAGCTGACAAGCTGACAAGCTGACAAGCTGACAAGCTGACAAGCTGACAAGCTGACAAGCTGACAAGCTGACAAGCTGACAAGGCGGGGGGCCGGGGGCGCAGCGCCCCGGAAGAGAGAAGTGGTGCAAAACCGAACAGCAAACGCAACCAAACCCTATCGCCTCCGCAGGCCGGCGCGTGCTATGATAGCTCAACCGCGCTCGCTACCGCCCCATGTCGAGCCTCCGCGATGCCGGCCCGCGCCGCTTCAGGCGCTCGTGGGCCAGCGGTGCTTTTCTCGGCGCTACCACAAGCTCACGGAGGCGCAGCGGCCATGCAACCACACGAGATCACCACCCGCAGCGCGACACAGCGTGTAGATGAGCACGGCATGTTCCATGCGGTCATCCTGCCCGGAGTCGAGCAGACGCTGGAGGATGCGCAGGAGAATGTGCGGGCGTGCGCCCGGATCGGCGGCGGCAGGCGTCGCCCGCTGCTGGTCGACATGCGGCAGATTAAGTCGCAGAGCCGTGAGGCCCGCGACTACTACGCCGGCGAGGGCAGCGCCGCGCAGTATACCGCCGTCGCGATCTTGGTCGGCTCGCCGATCAGCCGGCTGATCGGGAATTTCTTTCTCGGCTTCAACCGGTCGGCGTTTTCTCCCGTAAAGCTCTTCACATCGGAAGCAGAGGCGATCGCATGGCTGAGAACATTTCTGACATAACTCCCGCGGAGCCGCCGGGCCAGCTCGCTCAGATGGCGGCGATTCGGCACATCGTTGCGCAGATGGCGCATACCCAGCAAGATGGCGTCGCGCCACGCCAGGGCGACGAGCCGAATCAGATCGTCGCCGAGCTGTCCGACATTGCCGGGGAGCTTGACGCGCGCCGCGGCGCGGCGCTGGAGACCGAGCGGCGTCTCCAGGAGGTTATGGAGCTGCTGGTGGCCATGGCCGGGCTCGATTTCAGCAAGCACGTCTCGGTCGGCGAGGACGACAGCATCCTCAACGCCGTGGCGACCGCCACCAATCTGCTTAACGACGAGCTGCGGGCCTCGGTCGTCTCGCGCGCGTATGTCGACAACATCATCGAGTCGATGATCGACCCGCTGATCGTCGTTGAGCTGGATGCGACGATCCGGACCGCCAACCGCGCGGCGCTCGATCTGTCCGGCTACCGCAAGAGCGAGCTGATCGGCCGCTCGATCGACGTACTGTTCGCAGACGAGGCGTTTGTCACATGGACGATCAGCCCGGTCGTCAAGTATGGCTCGCTCAGCAATGCCGAGAAGAGCTATCGGGCCAAGGATGGCCGGGCGATCCCGGTGTCGTTCTCGGCCTCGCTCATGCTCGACACCGCCGGCGAAGCGCAGGGGATCGTCTGCGTCGCGCGCGACATCACCGAGCGCAAGCAGGCCGAGGAGGCGCTGCGCCAGAGTATGTTCCAGGAAGAGATCATCCGCAGCCAGAGCGCCCTGCTGGCGGAGCTGTCCACGCCGCTGATCCCGATCAGCGATCGGGTGGTGGTGATGCCGCTGATCGGCACGATGGACTCGCGGCGCGTCCAGCACGTGCTGGAGTCGCTGCTGTCGGGCATCGCCACGAGCGGCGCCGACGTCGCGATCCTCGACATCACCGGCGTCGCGATGGTCGATACGCAGGTCGCGAATGGGCTGATCCGCGCGGCGCAGGCGGTCAAGCTCCTCGGCGCGCGGGTGATGCTTACCGGCATTCGCCCCGAGGTCGCGCAGACCCTGGTCGGCCTGGGGGTCGACCTGAGCAGCATCGCGACCCATAGCTCGCTGCAGAGCGGGATCGCCGCGGTGATGGGCCAGCATTGGTAGCGCGGGCAGAAGCAGGGTCGGCTGGGCGGGGTCGCGCGACCCCGCTTTTTTGTGTTCATTCTTGTGAGATTTCATGTTGAAAGATGTTCGTTTTATGCTATAGTTGTGGCCGATGGTCTTGTTTAGCAGAGCTTACGCAGCCGCCGAGTCGCGCCCTCCCCCTGCCCGCTCCTCTGCCCAGGGAGGCGATCGCGTAGCTGTGTCAGTAGGAGCGCCCGCCGATGAACATCCCAGCGCTAGCTACAACCCTTGACCTGGGCGCCGGCGCGATCGAGGGCGTGCCCGGCGCAGCGCGCCGCCTGAGCGACCTCGCGGGCTGCTTTGCAGACGCCCGCGCCTACGCCGCGGCCTGCGCCACCGGCGACCCTGTGATCTACTGCGTCGCAAGCGTGGAGCCGGGCGACGGCGACGGCGACCTGCACTACGGGCTAGGCGTGCTCCAGCCGGGCCGCGTCGGCGCGGAGTACTACATGACCAAAGGCCACCTGCACGCCTGGCGCCCGGCCGCCGAGATCTACATCGGGCTGCGCGGCGAGGGCGCCATGCTGCTTGAGGACGAGCGCAGCGGCGCGAGCACGCTGGCGCCGCTGCGGCCGCAGAGCATCGTCTACGTTCCTGGCGGCACGGCGCACCGCACGATCAACACCGGCGACACGCCGCTGGTCTACCTCGGCGTCTACCCCGCGCGCGCCGGGCACGACTACGGCGCGATCGCCGAGCGCAACTTCCGCCACGTCGTCGTCGAGGTCGACGGCCGCCCGGCGTTGGTCGAGCGCCAGGCGTTCCTGGCATCGCTCGCCGCGCCGCACTGAGCGACCCTGCATGTTGCAGGAGCTGCGCTGTTGCCCGCCAAACCTCCCCAGGTGCGGGTGCGGGCGCCCGCCCACACCCCACCCCAATAAGAAAGCATCACCTATGACGAGCTACGAGACCAGGCCTATCCCCGCGAGCCAGCCGCCGGTCGACTACGTCGAGCGGCCGTGGGGCTCGTTCAAGCAGTACGCCAACAATCAGGAGGTGACGGTCAGCCTGATGGAGGTGCTGCCCGGCCAGCGCCTGAGCCTGCAGTCGCACACCGGGCGGGCCGAGCTGTGGATCGTGCTGGACGAGGGCGCGGTCGTGCAGGTCGGCGAGGAGCTGCTGTACCCCCAGGCCGGCGAGGAGATCTGGATTCCGGCCCGCGCGAAGCATCGACTGGGCAGCAGGGCCGGGCGCGTGCGCGTGCTGGAGGTGGCCTTCGGCAACTGGCAGCAGGCCGACATCACCCGCTACGACGACGACTACCGCCGGCCTGACCAGGGAGAGTAGCCATGTCACTGCCGCAGCCCTGGCGCAAGACGACGCAGGCGCTCGCGCCGGCCCACCACGCGCCCCCGCCAGACGGGCAATACGACCTCTACCCCGGCTTTGCGCTGCCGCCCGGCGCGATCGGGCTGGGCTACGCCGCGCTGGCCGGCCGAATCGCCGGCGAGCGCCGGGTGACCCTCGACGGCTACGTGGGCGTGCTCTGGCCGCACCTGCGCGAGCAGCTCGACGCGGCCCTGCGGTCGCGCGGGGTGCGCGCCGGCTGGGTCGCGGTGGACCAGGCGCTGCTTCCCGAGGAGGAGGTCGAGCGCCTGGTGGCGCCGTTCCTCGGCGGCGACGACCCGATCTTCGGCACGCGCTTCGCCGGCGAGCTGCGCGACTTCTTCGACGCCGGGCGGCTGGCCGCGCTGCGGCCCGACCCGGACGCCGACGTGAGCATTCTGTACGGCTGCGGCGCGGCGCTGGCCGGCTGGGACGGCCCGCTGGCGTATGTCGACGTGCCCAAGAACGAGATCCAGTTCCGCGCCCGCGCCGGCAGCGTCCGCAACCTGGGCGCGCGCGCGCCGGCCGACCCGCGGGCGATGTACAAGCGCATGTACTTCGTCGACTGGGTCGCGCTCAACCGCCATAAGGCCGCGCTGCTGCCTCGAATCGACATAATAATTGACGAGCAGCGGCCGGACCAGCCGGCGGTCATGTCGGGCGACGACCTGCGCGGCGGGCTCCAGGCGATGAGCCGCAGCTTCTTTCGTGTGCGGCCGTGGTTCGAGCCTGGCCCGTGGGGCGGGCAGTGGATCAAGCGGCACATCCCCGAGCTGCCGCAGGACGCGCCGAACTACGCCTGGTCGTTCGAGCTGATCGTCCCCGAGAACGGGCTGGCGTTCACGAGCGACGGCGCGCTGCTGGAGGTCTCGTTCGACTTCCTGATGTTCCACGACAGCGCGGCGGTGCTGGGCGACTCGGCCGATCGGTTCGGCTACGAGTTCCCGATCCGCTTCGACTTTCTGGACACCTTCGGCGGCGGGAACCTCTCGGTGCAGTGCCACCCGCGGCCGGACTACATCCGCCGCCACTTCGGCGAGGCGTTCACGCAGGACGAGACCTACTACATCCTGGACTGCGCGCCTGGCGCGCATGTCTACCTCGGCTTTCGCGACGACGCCGACCCGCAGCAGTTCCGCGCGGCGCTCGAGCGCAGCTTCCGCGAGGCCACGCCGGTCGAGATCGAGCGGTTCGTCAACGTCGAGCCGGCGCACAAGCACGACCTGTTCCTGATCCCGCACGGGACGATCCACTGCTCGGGGGTGAACAACCTGGTGCTCGAGATCAGCGCCACGCCGTACATCTTCACCTTCAAGATGTACGACTGGATGCGGCTGGACCTGGACGGCCGGCCGCGCCCGCTGAACATCGCGCGCGCCTTCGAGAACCTGTTCTTCGAGCGCAAGGGCGCGCGCGTCTGCGAAGAGCTGGTCTCGCGGCCGCGGGTGGCGCGAGAGGGGCCGGGCTGGCAGGTCGTGCACCAGCCGACCCACGCCGATCACTTCTACGACGTAGAGCGGCTGGAGTTCGCCGGCGAGATCGCGGTCGACACCGCCGGCTCGTGCCAGATTATGAGCCTGGTCGAGGGCGAGTCGCTGATCCTGGAGACGGCCGCGGGCATGCGCCAGCGCTTCAGCTACGCCGAGACCTTCGTCGTGCCCGCCGCGGCCGGCAGCTACCGCCTGATCAACCAGGGCAGCCGGCCGGCGCGGGTGGTCAAGGCCTTTGTGAAGCCGCAGGCCGAGTGGGCCGGGAGGTGGTATGATGCGCTACGTGCTGGGGATTGACGGCGGCGGGACCAAGACGCAGGCGGCGATCGTGGGCGACGACGGCCAGGTGCGCGGGAGCGGGCTGGGCGGGCCATCCAACTACGACGACATTGGGGTCGAGCGCAGCCGCGCGAACATCGGGCAGGCTGTCGCGGCCGCGCGCGCCGCGGCCGGCCTCGGCGAGGCGCCCTTCGACGCGGCCTTCCTGGGCCTGGCCGGGATCGTCTCGGCGCAGGATCACGACGTGGTTCGCGCGATCGCCGGCGACCTGCGGCTGGCGCCGGCCGAGCGGCTGGGCGTGCACCACGACTGCCGGATCGCGCTGGCCGGCGGGCTGAGCGGCCGGCCGGGGATCGTGCTGATCGCCGGCACCGGCTCGTCGTGCTACGGCCTGAACGCGGCCGGCGCGGACTGGCGCGCCGGCGGCTGGGGCAACCTGATCGGCGACGAGGGCAGCGGCTACTGGCTGGGCGTGCAGGCGCTGCGCAGCGCGGTGCGCGCCTACGACGGCCGGGGCGCGGCCACGCCGCTGCAGGCCGAGGTGCGGCGAGCGCTCGGCCTGGCCGACATGAACGAGATCATGCACCGCGTCTACGCCAGCGGCATGTCGCGCGCCGAGATCGCCGCGCTGGCCCCGCTGGTCTTCGCGGCCGCCGAGGCCGGCGATGAGGTTGCGCTGGGCCTGCTGCGCCGCGCCGCCGACGACCTGGCCGAGTGCGCGGCCGCGGTCGCTGGGCGGCTGGGGTTTGGCGGCGACTGCGAGATCGCGCTGGTCGGCGGCCTGCTGCAGCGCGGCGACCTGCTCGCGCGGGCGCTCGACGCCACGCTGCGCGCGCGCATGCCGCAGCGCCGCTGCACCCTGCCCGAGCTGCCGCCGGTGCTCGGCGCGGCGCTGCTGGCGCTGCGGCTGCTGGGCGTGCCGAGCGAGCCCGGCATCATCCGGGCGCTGCGGGCGCCGTAAGGCAAGGTTTCGCTTGGCAGCGATCCGCTTTACACTTGGGGTGTGAGGGCGGGCGAAGCCCGCCCTCACACCCACTCCGAACTGTAAGGCTCGCCAGAAGCATTCTTTTTCGCGGGCGGCTTGCCGCGCCCGAACCCCACGCAGAAGGTTGACGACCATGCTGCCAGCGCTGCGCCGCGAGCGAATCCTGCGCGAGGTCCAGGACCAGGGCACCACCAGCATCGCCGAGCTGAGCCGCAGGTACGGCGTGTCGGAGATGACGATCCGGCGCGACCTGCAGGCGCTCGCCGACGCCGGGCAGATCCGCCGCACGCACGGCGGCGCGCTGCGGCAGAGCGAGGCCGCGATCGAGCCGCGCTACGCCGCCAAGCAGGATCTGAACGCCGCGACCAAGGCGGCGATCGCCCACTACGCCGCGAGCCAGCTGGTCGAAGACGGCGACATCATCATCCTTGAGGGCGGCACGACCGTGACCACAATGGCGCGGCACCTGGCGGCCAGGCGCGGGCTCACGATCCTCACCAACGGCCTGTACACCACCAACGAGCTGCGCCGCCTGATGCCGGATGCCACGATCATCTGCTGCGGCGGCATCCTGCGCGACGTGTCGTTCACCTTCGTCGGCCCCTCGGCCGAGCGCTTCTTCGCCGAAGTCCACGCCCGAACGGTCTTTCTATCCTCGACCGGGCTGAGCGTCGCGGCCGGCTGCACCGACCCGAACATGGGCGAGACGCAGGTGAAGCGCGCGATGATCGCCTCGGCCAGCAGGCTGGTCGCGCTGCTCGACTCGAGCAAGTTCGGCGTCACGTCGCTGGTGACGGTCGCGCAGGTGGACGACATCGACGTGCTCGTCACCGACGCGGCCGCGCCGCCCGCGGCGCGCCAGGCGCTCCAGGCCCGCGGCGTCGACGTTCGCGTCGCCTGATCGGCAGATCCTTGGCACCAGCATTAAGACGGAGTAATGACACAATGGCGGACCCATTCAGCATCCTCTTCGAGCCGGTACAGATCGGCCCGGTCACGGCGCCGAACCGCTTCTACCAGGTGCCGCACTGCAACGGCATGGGCTACCGGATGCCGCGCAGCCTCGCGGCCATGCGCGGCGTGAAGGCCGAGGGCGGCTGGGGCGTCGTCTGCACCGAGGAGGTCGAGATCCACCACAGCAGCGACCTGGCGCCCTACATCGAGGGGCGCCTGTGGGACGACGACGACATCCCGGCGCTGGCGCTCATGGCCGAGACGGTGCACCGCCACGGCGCGCTGGCCGGCATCGAGCTGACCCACAACGGCCACGACGCGCCGAACTTCTACTCGCGCGCGACGCCGATCGGGCCGAGCGCGCTGGGCCTGATGGGCGGCACCGGCTACGAGCCGGGCCAGGCGCGGCGCGCCGATCGCGAGGACATCCGCAACCTGCGGCGCTGGCACCGCGCCGCGGCGCTGCGCGCCAAGCGCGCCGGCTTCGACCTGGTCTACTGCTACGCCGGCCACGGCCTGAGCCTGGCGATGCACTTCCTGCTGCGGCGCTACAACGATCGCTCGGACGAGTACGGCGGCAGCCTCGAGAACCGCGTCCGCCTGCTGCGCGAGCTGATCGAAGATACGAAAGATGCGGTCGGCGACACGTGCGCGGTCGCGGTGCGGCTGGCGGTCGACGAGCTGCTCGGCGACGAGGGGCTCAGCGGCCAGGGCGAGGCGTATGAGATCGTCGCGATGCTGGCCGAGCTGCCCGACCTGTGGGATGTCAACATCGCCGGCTGGAGCAACGACTCGGCGACCTCGCGCTTCGAGAAGGAGGGCTACCAGGAGCCGTACATCTCTTTCGTCAAGCGGCTCACCAGCAAGCCGGTGGTCGGCGTCGGCCGCTACACCTCGCCCGAGTCGATGGTCTCGGCCATCCGGCGCGGCGTGCTCGACATGATCGGCGCGGCGCGGCCGTCGATCGCCGACCCGTTCCTGCCGCTCAAGATCCGCGAGGGGCGCGTCGAGGACATCCGCGAGTGTATCGGCTGCAACATCTGCGTGTCGGGCGACACGAAGTGCGTGCCGATCCGCTGCACCCAGAACCCGACCATGGGCGAGGAGTGGCGCCGCGGCTGGCACCCCGAGACGATCGCGCCGCGGCGGGGCGACGCCGAGATCCTGGTGGTCGGCGCCGGCCCGGCCGGCCTGGAGTGCGCGCGCGCGCTCGGGCAGCGCGGCTACACCGTCGCGCTGGTCGAGCGGCTGCGCGAGGCGGGCGGGCGCGTGGCCCGCGAGTCGCGCCTGCCGGGCCTGGCGGAGTGGCGGCGCGTGATCGACTGGCGCCTGACCCAGATCGGCAAGCTGCCCACGGTCAGCCTCTACCTGGGCAACCCGATGAGCGCGCCCGACCTGCTCGCGTCCGGCTACGAGCACATCGTGATCGCCACCGGCGCCGACTGGCGCCGCGATGGGGTCGGGCGAACGCTGCACCACCCGATCCCCGGGCACGAGCTGGCGAACGTCTTCACGCCCGACGACCTGATGGCCGAGCGGCTGCCCGACGGCCGGGTGGTGCTGTACGACGACGACCACTACTACATGGGCGGGGTGCTGGCCGAGCTGCTGGCGCGGCGCGGCTGCGAGGTCGTGCTGGTGACGGCCGCGCCGATGATCTCGTACTGGTCGCAGTTCACGCTTGAGCAGGAGCGGGTCCAGCGCCGGCTGCTGGAGCTGGGGGTCGAGCTGCACGCCCGCGCCGCGCTCGGCGCGATCGGCCCCGACGCCGTGACGCTGACGTCGACGCTGACCGGCCGCACGACCGAGATCGCCTGCGAAGCGGTGGTGCTGGTGACCGACCGTCTGCCGCGCGGCACGCTGGCGTCCGACCTGGCGGCGGCGCGCGAGGAGGGCCTCATCCGCACGCTGCGGACGATCGGCGACGCCGAGGCGCCGAGCATCATCGCGCAGGCTGTGTTTGCCGGACACCTGGCCGCGCGCGAGTTCGACGAGGAGCCGATCGAGGGCACGCCGTTCCGGATCGAGCGGTCACTCTAGCGGAGCGATACGCCATGCTGACTCTGTACACGGCAGGCTACCAGGGGCACACGATCGAGACGTTCCTCGACCTGCTGCTGGCGCATCAGATCGCGCAGATCGTCGACGTGCGCCAGCTGCCGTTCAGCCGCAAGCCGGACTTCAGCAAGAAGCGGCTGGCGGCCCACCTGGCCGGCGCCGGCATCGCCTACACCCACCTCGTCGCGCTGGGCACGCCCAAGCCGCTGCGCGACGAGCTGCGCCGCGCGCACGACTACCCGGCCTTCTTCGCGGCGATGGAGGCGATCGTCGGCGAGCAGCCCGCGGCGCTGCAGGCCGCGCTGGAGCTGGCGCGCGCCCAGCCGTCGGCGCTGCTGTGCTTCGAGGCCAGGGCGGGCGAGTGCCACCGGCTGGTCGTGGCGGACGCGATCGTGCGCCTGGCCGGCGGGCAGTGCGAGATCGTGCACCTGTGAGCCCTCTTCCGGGGGCTTACGCCCCCACCTTGTCAGCTTGTCAGCTTGTCACCTTGTCACCTTTATCTCCGGGGCGCTGCGCCCCCGGCCCCCCGCCCGGGGGAACCCGCGCCGGTTCCCCCGGCCCCCCTCCGGCAACTGAGGCCGTCTCACGTTCGATCCTGTGGCGCATGCCCATCCACATTCCGACCGGGCGGGGCGCAACGGGCCGCGTCACCTGCCCATCGTTCCAAGCCTGTTGGCACGTTGGCACGTTGGCACGTTGGCACGTTGTCACCTTGTCACCTTGGGGTCCAGGGGCGCTGCCCCCACCTGCAGTCTGGTACACTTCTTGCGACTAGCCGGGCGGATCGGGCGCGCAGGCCGGCGCGCCGTGGAAGCAAGGGAGGGCGTGATGTCCAACAGCTACTCTGAGCCACCCGAAATGCCGCAGGCAGCGCACATCCTGCCGGACCAGCCAGATCGCGAGCCGGTCGGCGATCACACGCTCGACGAGCAGATCGCTGAGATCGCCGACGCGGTGGCCGAGCTGCAGGCCGCCCGGGTGGCCCAGGTCGTCGCCGCGGAGACGGCCCGCCGCCAGCTGCGGCCGTTCGAGATGGTCATGGTCGCGCTGCTGGCGGTCTCGCTGATCGTCCACGCGCTGACGATCGGGCGGCTGCTGAGCGTGCGCGGCACCCTGCGCGGCGAGGTCGAGCGCCTGGCGGAGAGCGTGCAGGCGGCCAAGGGCAGCCAGGTGCGCTACGACCTGCCGATCGACCAGCAGGTGCCGATCGATATCGACGTGCCGATCCAGCGCTCGCTCGACGTGCCGATCAACACGTCGGTGCGGATCAACCAGACGCTCAGCCTGCCGGTCGACACCGCGCTGGGCAGCTTCGACATCCCCGTGCCGATCGACACGACCATTCCGATCAGCACCACCGTGCCGATCGCCTTCGACCAGACCGTCAACATCTCGACGACCGTGCCGCTGCACCTCAACGTGCCCGTGCAGGTCGACCTGGGCTCGCAGCAGATCGCCGGCTACCTCGACCGGCTGCACCAGGCGCTCCTCGATCTGCGCGATCGCTTGTAGTGGTTGGTGGCCCTCCCCCACACCCACGAAAAAGAACCCCCTCCCCTGGCAGGGGAGGGGGCAGGGGGAGGGGCCGAGCACTGGCACATTAATTGCTTTCAGTCGCCCGAGACAACAGCGTGGATCTATAGCTATGGCGAAGGCGGGGGTGGCGCGGGCCGGCCCCTCAGTTGCGCGAGCAGTCAGGAACATTGATGGACGCACAGAGAATCACTCGCCCGATCGCGACCTCCGGCGCGCTGATCCAGGCCAACCTGCCGCAGATGATGGTGCGCGCCGAGCACGTGGAGAAGGTGTTCGGCGGCGATGTCGGCGTGTTCGACCTGAGCTTCGAGGTGCCGCCGGGCGCGATCTTCGGCCTGATCGGGCCGAGCGGCTGCGGCAAGACCACGACGGTGCGCCTGCTGACCGGCCTGTACAAGCCCGACAAGGGCGCGCTCTCGGTGCTCGGCCGGACGCCGCACCGCTTCACGCCGCGGGCGCGCGAGCGGCTCGGCTACATGCCGCAGCACTTCGTGCTCTACCCGAACCTGACCGTCTGGGAGAATCTGAACTTCGTGGCCTCGCTCTACGGCATGGGCTACTTCAAGCGCCGCCGCGCGCTCGAGCAGGTGCTCGAGTTCGTCGAGCTGAGCGACGCGCGCCGCCGGCTCGGCAGCCAGCTCTCGGGCGGCATGCAGCGGCGGCTCGAGCTGGCCTGCACGCTGGTCCACAACCCGCTGCTGATCTTCGCCGACGAGCCGACCGCCGGGATCGACCCGGTGCTGCGCGGCAAGTTCTGGGAGCACTTCCGCCAGATGCGCGACGAGGGCCGCACGCTGGTCGTGACGACGCAGTACGTCGGCGAGGCGGCCTACTGCGATATGGTCGGCGTGATGCGCGAGGGCCGGCTGATCCACCTCGACACGCCGGACAACCTGCGGCGCAAGGCGCTTGGCGGCGAGGTGATCCGGCTGGTCGTCGACCCGGCCCACATGATGGACGCGCTGCAGATCTTGCAGCGCCACCCTGCTATCCGCGACGTGCGCCGCTCGCGCAGCCAGCCCGGCCTGCTGTACATCTACGCCGACGACGCCGGCAAGACCCTGCCGGCGATCTTCAGCGCGCTGGGCGAGCAGCCGAACATCACGATCCGGCAGGCCGAGGAGTACGTGCCGCCGTTCGACGACATCTTCGTGCAGCTGATGGAGCAGGCGGAGAGCGCCGCAGAGCAAGCGAGCAACGCCCATGTTTAAGCCGATCATTCGCCTGCTGTCGTTCTTCAGCAAAGAGGTGAACGAGATCCGCCGGCAGCCCAGGCTGGTGCTGAGCCTGCTGCTGGGGCCATTCCTGATCCTGATGCTGTTCGGCGTCGGCTACCAGGGCGAGCGGCCCAAGCTGCGGACGGTGCTGGTCGTGCCGCCGGAGGGGCTCGGCCAGGTGAACGTCAAGGATCTCGAGAACGCGATCACCGCCAACTTCACGCTGGTCAAGACCACCAGCGACGCGAACGAGGCCCAGGCGCTGCTGGACTCCAACCAGATCGACGTGGTCGAGACGCTGCCGCCCGACGTCGAGGGCCGGCTGGCGCGCGGCGAGCAGTCGGCGGTCGACTTCCGCTACAACGAGATCAATCCGCTGAACGAGCAGTGGATCCAGTACCTGGCCTACGCGCAGGTGAACGAGATCAACCGCGCGGTGCAGCTCAAGGCGCTGCAGCAGGCCCAGGCCGAGGCGGCGAAGAACGGCGTCCAGAACACCATCCCGCCGGACGTGCTGGTCTCGCCGGTGCGGCCGGAGTACAAGAACGTGCGCGGGCAGGCGCTGGACTTCATGACTTTCTACGCGCCGGGGGTGCTGGCGCTGATCATCCAGCACATCGCGGTGACGCTGGGCTCGCTGTCGCTGGTGCGCGAGCGGCTGCTCGGCGCGATGGAGCTGTTCCGCGTCGCGCCGGTCTCGCTGAACCAGGTGCTGCTCGGCAAATACCTGGGCTACACGATCTTTGTCGGGATCATCACGGCGGCGCTGGTGGCGCTGCTGGTGTTCACGCCGCTGGCGGTGCCGTTCCTGGGCAGCGTCGCGCTGTTCGCCGGTCTGGTGGTGCTGTTCACGCTGGCGTCGCTGGGGATCGGCTTCTCGATCTCGGCCTGGGCCACCTCGGACAGCCAGGCGATCCAGCTGGCGATGCTGGTGCTGCTGATGTCGATGTTCTTCAGCGGGTTCTTCCTGCCGCTGGAGAACTTCTCCGCGCCGGTGCGCGCGGTCGGCTACGCGCTGCCGCTGACGCACGCCATCCAGGCCTTCCAGGCGATCATGCTGCGCGGGATTGTGCCGAGCAACTTCAGCTGGCTGATGCTGGCGATCATCGCCGCGCTCACGTTCGTGCTGGCCGCCGCGCTGGCGCAGTGGCGCTTCAGGCGACTGGCGTAACTTGCCTATTCCCTCACCCTCTAACCCCCTCTCCCAAAATGGGAGAGGGGGAATTATTGGCTCGTCACGGTGTTTCGGCGGAGCCGAAACACCGTGACGAGCTACCGTTTCCCCCGCCCCTGGCAGGGGCGGGGGCAGGGGGTGGGGTATAGGACGAGCGAGCCGATTAGGCTCCACGCTCCAGCTCGAGCGCCAGCGCCTGCGGCAGCTTGACCGCCTCCATCGTCGGCTGGGTGCCCATCCGGCGGCCCAGCGCGTGGATGACGTCGGCGACGATCGCGACCACCTGGTCGGCGTCCTCCTGCGGGATGCTGAGCGGCGGCGCGAGCTGGATGACCGGGTCGAGCCGGTCGTCGGCCCGGCAGATCAGCCCGCGGCGCTTGAACTGGTCGGAGAGCCAGGCCATCAGGTTGGGCTCCTCCAGCGCGCGCATGCTGGCCTGGTCGTGCACCAGCTCCAGGGCGATGAACATGCCCTTGCCGCGGATGTCGCCGACGTTGGGGTGCTCGCCGACGGCCGCGCGCAGCTCGCGCATGAGGTAATCGCCCATATCGCGCGAGCGCTGGCACAGCCCCTCGCGCTCGATAATCGCCAGGTTCGCGAGCGCGGCCGCGCAGCTGGCCGGGTGGCCGCCGAAGGTGATGCCGTGCATGAACTTGTCGGCCTCCTCGCCGACAAACGTGTCGGCGATCTCCTTGCGCACCATCACCGCGCCGAGCGGCGCGTAGCCGGATGTGATGCCCTTGGCGCAGGTCATCACGTCGGGCACCACGCCGAGCTCGCTCGACCCAAACCAGCCGCCGACGCGCCCGAAGCCGCAGATCACCTCGTCGGCGATCATCACGATCCCATAGCGGTCGCAGATCTGGCGGACGCGCTGCAGGTAGCCGGGCGGCGGCACGATCGCGCCGCCGCTGTTCTGGACCGGCTCCATGATGATCGCGGCGATCGTCTCGGGGCCCTCGAACTCGATCAGCCGCTCGATCTCGTCGGCGCAGGTGCCGCGGCAGGCGCTCGCCCCCGCGCAGTAGTCGCAGCGGAAGTGGTGCGGCAGCAGCACGTGGCGCGCGCCGGGCACGAGCGGGCCGAAGCCGTTGCGCACGCCGGTCAGGCCGTTCACCGAGAGCGCGCCCATGGTGGTGCCGTGGTAGGCCGCCCGGCGCGAGATCGTCTTGTGGCGCTCGGCGAAGCCGCGCTTGCGCTGGTAGGATTTGGCGAGCTTGAGCGCGGTCTCGACCGCCTCGGAGCCGCCGGTCACGAAGAAGGTGCGGGTCTGCGGGCCCATCGGGCTGATCTCGGCAAGCCGCCCGGCGAGCTGGATCTGCGGTAGGCTGGGGAACGAGAAGGGGGAGACGTAGGAGATGTCCATCAGCTGGGCCGCCACCGCGTCGACAATCTCGCGGCGGCCATAGCCCGCGTTCACACAGAAAAGGCCGGCAAGCGCGTCGATGTACAGCTTGCCGTCCTGGTCCCACACGCGCGACCCCTCCCCGCGAACGAGGATCGTCGAGGGCCGCGCGGAGGTACTGGACGAGTGCCCCATCTGGAAAAAGTGCAACCAGACATTCTCGGCGAATGTCTGCTGCATCGTCGGATCGGCCGGAAACATATTGTCCTCCTGAAAGGCTTTTAGAGCGCTGAATGCCGAACGCTGAGCGCTGAACCAGATCGTCCAGCTATCCATCGTTCATCGTTCATCGCTCATCGTTAAAAAGGGCGGCTCAGTGTGACCGTTCTGTGGCTCTGTACGCTTGCGGTCTGCCCCCCACCGAGCGTCTCGCAGGGGCAGGGCGCGCTCAGTTGCTCGTTGTCTGGTCGAGTGAGATCCCCCCTTCTGTAAAGCCTTTCGGAGCAATGCCTCCAAGAATTGTAGAGTTCAGGTTTCAGATTTCAGATTGGGTTGAGACAATCTGCGATCTGCAATCTACAATCTGCAATGTCGATCAGGGCACTTGTTCAAGGGCGCTCCGCCGGAAGGCATCACCGGCGGTTCGTCCTGGGAGCTTACCCCAAGTCGGGGTAGGGTGAGCTGTCGGGCGTCGCCTCCGTCCCAGGCCTGGGCAACGACCCCTTGGATGCACAGGTCTACCTTTGAATATCTGCCCTCCTCTCACAGGGATCTCGACCGCGTGGCCGCCCGGTCCCGGCGATGGGGGACCAACCCATCTCTCCAGCCGTCGCGACCACGCGCTCCAAGATCCTTTCGCCGGATCTACTATAAAACGAGCCACGCAGGCCGTCGGAGCGCGCCGCGCTCCGCTCAACCCCGCGGCTGGAAACTACGTGCTCTCCTGGTTGACCAGCTTCATCACGCGGAACGCCTCGGCGTACTGCAGCCCGCCGGCCTTGCCCGTCTCGGCGGCCCAGTCGCGGATCCACTGGCCGTCGCCGGGGTCGAGCTGGCTCTTGTGGCAGCGCAGCGCCTCGATCTTCTGCTCGATCGTGGTGGAGATATCGACGTACAGGTTGACGCTGGCCGCCTCGCCCGAGACGTAGACCTCCTTGACCTGGTGCGGCTCGAGTCCCTCGTCCAGCAGCTCGGGGAAGATCGGCCGCGTCACGGCGCTCGGGAAGACCGCGTAGATCGCGGCCTCCGCGGCGGCGCGGTGGTCGGGGTGGTTGATGTACTCGTAGCCGGCGAAGACGGTGGTCGGGTCGCCGGTGACGACCCGGTCGGGCCTGAGGCGCCGGATGATGCGGGTCAGGTCGCGGCGCAGCTCGATCGTCGGCTGGAGCGTGCCGTCGGCGTAGCCCAGGAAGATCAGCTCCTGCACGCCCAGCGTATCGCAGGCGGCGCGCTGCTCGGCCTCGCGCAGGCGGACCAGCTCGCCCAGGTCCTGGTTCGGGTCGTTGCTGCCGGCCGCGCCGTTGGTGATCACCACATACGTGATCTGCGCGCCCTGGCTGGCCCAGAGCGCCGCGCTACCGCCGCAGGTAAACTCGGCGTCGTCGGGGTGCGCGAAGATGCCCAGGACGCGCAGCTGGCTGTTGGTTGTGTCTGTCATTGGCTCACTAATCTCTGATTCTGCTGCCACCAGTGTACTACATGGGGCGTCGTTCTGTCTAGGTCTTTGCGATCGTTTGTGCGGGGGCTGCGCGCCCCCGCGCCCCGCGGGTGGGGCTGCGCCCCTGGACCCCAAAAAGATGCCGCCTCGGTTTCGGTGCTTGGCGCGCATGCCCGGCTGAATCCAGGCGCGGCGGGAGACAACCCGCCACCTCAGGAATGTTGATAGGCATGCGCCACAGACCGTGAATGTGAGCCAGCATCATTTGCCGGAGGGGGCCGGGGGAACCGGCGCGGGTTCCCCCGGGCGGGGGCCGGGGGCGCAGCGCCCCGGAGAGACAGCTGACAAGCTGACAAGCTGACAAGACGACAAGATGACAAGGCGGGGGGCCGGGGGCGCAGCGCCCCGGAAAAGCGACAAGCTGACAAGACACAAGCTGACAAGGCGCGGGGGGCAGCGCCCCGGCAAGCTGACAAGACGACAAGCTGACAAGGCGGGGGGCCGGGGGCGCAGCGCCCCGGAGAGAAGCTGACAAGCTGACAAGACGACAAGCTGACAAGGCGGGGGGCCGGGGGCGCAGCGCCCCGGAAAAGCGGTAGCCCTCATTCTTGACAGCGCCCCGCGCGGGTTGTAGAGTAGCCGCGGCATCACCCACTCCCTTCCGACTTGTATTCCGCACACTGCGGCGCGGGTGCGCCCGGCTGCGCCGCGCCGCCGCCACGACGAGAGGCAGCGCAATGACGACCTATGACGACCTTGGGATTCGGCCGCTGATCAACGCCGCCGCGACCCTCACCCGGCTGGGGGGCTCGCGCATGCCGCCGCCGGTGATCGAGGCCATGGCCGCGGCCGCCGGCGCGTTCGTCGACCTGGACGCGCTGCAGCTGCGCGTCGGCGCGCGCATCGCCGAGCTGACCCACAACCCGGCCTGTTACGTTTCGTCCGGCGCGGCGGCCGGCATCACGCTGGCGGTGGCGGCCTGTATCGCCGGCGACGACCCGGCCGCGATCGCGCGCTTCCCGTACCTGGCGGGCGGCCCGAGCGAGGTGATCGTCCACCGCTGCCAGCGCAACGGCTACGACTACGCCATCCGACAGACCGGCGCGCGGCTGGTCGAGATCGGCGTGGCCCCGGGCGCGCAGCTGTGGGAGCTTGAGGCCGCGATCACGCCGCGCAGCGCCTGCGTGGTCTACTTCGCCGGCGCGCACTTCGCGCAGGGCGCGCTGCCGCTGGATCAGGTGATCGCGGCCGCCCACGCGCGCGGCGTGCCGGTGATCGTCGACGCCGCCGCGCAGATCCCGCCGATCGCCAACCTGTGGCGCTTCACCGCCGAGATGGGCGCCGACGTCGCGATCTTCAGCGGCGGCAAGGGCCTGCGCGGGCCGCAGTCGGCCGGGCTGGTGCTGGGCCGGCCGGACCTGATCGCCGCCTGCCGGCTGAACGGCAGCCCGAACTACAGCCTCGGCCGTCCGATGAAGGTCGGCAAGGAGGAGCTGGTCGGCATGCTCGCGGCGGTCGAGTGGTCGCTGGCGCAGGATGAGGCGGCGCTGCTGGACAGCTACGAGACGATGGTCCAGTTCTGGCTGGATGGGCTGCGGGATGTGCCTGGGCTCCAGCTGGCGCGCGGCTTCCCCAGCGAGGCCGGCCAGCCGCACAGCCGCGCGCTGGTGCGGGTTGGCCAGGAGTGCGGGCTGACGCGCGACCAGCTGGTGGGGGCGCTGCTGCGCGGCGACCCGCCGGTCGCGGTCGGGCTGGTCGAGGGCGACACGATCGCGCTGAACCCGCAGACGGTCGCGCCGGGCGAGGAGCGGCTGGTGCTCGCGGCGCTGCGGCAGGCGCTTGCCGCAGCGCGCAGGGGCCTGTGAGGGTAGCTGTCTAATGGATGTTGCCACGCTCGACATCGCGATGATCGTCTTGCTGCTGATCATCGCGTCGGTCGGCATCGCCACGCGGCCGACCCGCTTCCCCTACCCGGTCGCGCTGGTGCTGGCCGGGCTCGTGCTCGGGGTGCTCCTGCGCGGCCCGCTGCCGCTGCTGCGCGACCTTGAGCTGGATGAGATCCACCTGACGCCCCACCTCATCCTGATGCTGTTTCTGCCGGCGCTGCTGTTCGAGGCCTCGCTGCAGATCGAGGCGACCGCGCTGCGCAAGACGCTCATGCCGATCGCCGTGCTGGCGATCCCGGGCGTGCTCCTCACGGCCGGCATCGTCGGCGCGCTCGTCCACTGGGGCATCGGGCTGGCCTGGCCGACCGCGCTGCTGTTCGGCGCGATCGTCGCCGCGACCGACCCGATCGCGGTGCTGGCGATCTTCAAGCGCCTCGGCGTGCCGCACACGCTTGAGCTGCTGGTCGAAGGCGAGAGCCTGTTCAACGACGGCACGGCGGTCGTGCTCTCGCGGATCATGCTGGGCGTCGTTGTGGCCGGCAGCTTCGACATCGCCGGCGACGCGCTCGACTTCGTCCTGGTGGTCGGCGGTGGGCTGCTGATCGGGGCCGTGACCGGCACCCTGGCTTCGCGCCTGACCGCGCGGATCGACGATCACCTGATCGAGATCACGCTCACGACGATGCTGACCTATGGCACCTTCATCATCGCCGAGGTGCTGCACGTCTCGGGCGTGATCGCGGTCGTGATGGCCGGCCTGGTGCTGGGGAACGTCGGCGCGCGGCGCGGGATGTCGCCGACGACGCGCCTGGCGCTGCTCAACTTCTGGGAGTACATCGCGTTCCTGCTGAACTCGGCGCTGTTCCTGCTGATCGGCCTGGAGGTCGACCTGCCCAGCATGCTGGCCAACCTGTGGCCGATCGCGGTCGCGATCGGCGCGGTGCTGCTCGCGCGCGCGATCGTGGTCTACGGCCTGGGGCTGGCGGTGCTGCCGCTGCCGCGCGTGCTGCCGCTGCGCTGGCTGCACACGCTGTTCTGGGGCGGGCTGCGCGGCGCGGTCAGCCTGGCGGTCGTGCTCAGCCTGCCGGTGAACCTGCCCGGTCGGCAGCTGCTGCTCGACCTGACCTACGGCGTCGTGCTGTTCACGCTGCTGATCCAGGGGCTGAGCATGGAGCCGCTGCTGCGCTGGATGGGATTGAACGGCGGCGACGAGCTGCGGCGCGCGTACCACGAGCGGCGCGCCCAGCTGCTGATGCTGCGCGCGGCCTGGCGCGAGCTGCGGCGGCTCGAGGACGATGCGGTGCTCTCGCCGCGCGTGTACGCGCAGCTCGACATGGCCTACCGCGCGGCCGGGCAGCAGCTCGACGCCGAGCTCGACGGGCTCTACCAGAACCAGTCGGCGCTCGAGGCCGAGGAGCTGCGCGCAACCCGCGAGCAGCTGCTGCGGATCGAGCGGGCCACCCTGCAGGATCTCTTGCGCCAGGGGCTGGTCGATGGCAACACGGCGCGGCGGCTGGCCGAGGCGATCGACGCCCGGCTGCTCGACCAGCAGCCCGCTCGCGCCGGCAGGCCGGACGCGCCCCCGACGATGCGCGAGCTCAAGCCGACCGACGCCACCGCCCCGCTGCAGGCGTCGATCGACGCGGCGCGCGTGGATCGGCCGCCGGCCGAGTGAGGGCAAATAGTGAAGAGAAGCCACCGGGCTACGCGCCAGCCTGTTCCTTCAGCAGCGCCTGGCGGAGGCGCTGCTTCTGCCACTCGGCCTGCTCGATCAGCTGCGCGAAGCGCCGCTCGCCCACGCTGTCGTTGAAGCGCTGCGCGTCGCGCGCCAGCCGGCGCGCCAGGGTCGCGCGCTCGTCCAGCGAGCGGAATGCCGCCCACAGGTCGCGGTCGAGCGTCTCGGTCTGGCACGCCAGCAGGCTCTCCTGCGAGAAGGCGTGCCCGACCTGGCAGCGGAAGCGCAGCAGGTCGCCGTCGTAGAACTCGGCCAGCACGCCGCCGCAGTCGGGGCAGGAGAAGGGCGCGGGCTTGGCCAGCGTGTCGGCCCGCTCGATCGCCTCGCGATCCATCTCCGAGATGCCGGCCTCGAGGTCGAGCTGCTCCGACATAGGCACCTCACTCTCCGGATCGGGCTGCTGGTGCGCCAGGCGCACCAGCAGCGGCGGGATGTCGACCAGCGCGAGCGCGGCGTCCACCTCGACGTAGCGCATGGCGCTGGCCGGCATGCTTGGGAAGGGCGCATCGGCCGGTGCCTGGACGATCGCCATCCCGCGCCGCCGCTTGATCGCCAGCAGCCCGGCGGTCCCATCGTCCAGCATCCCCGTCAGCACGACGCCGGCCACGCGCGGGCCGTAGGCGCGCGCTGCGGTGCGGAAGGTGGCGTCGATCGCCGGGCGAAAGCCGTTCTCCTTTGGCCCGCGCACGACGTGGATGTGGCCCGGCTCGATCAGCATGTGGTGGTCGGGCGGCGCAACATAGATCCAGCCGTGCTCGATCGCGTCGCCGTCGGCCGGGTGCCTGGCCGGGAGCGCGCCGGCGCGGCGCAGGATCTCCGGCAGCATGCTCGGCCCGGTCGCAGGAATGTGCTGGACGACGAAGATCGCCGCCGGGATCGTGGCGGGCAGGTCGGGGGCGATCTTCGTCATCGCCTCGATCCCGCCGGCCGACGCGCCGATCACGATGATCTCGTGGCCTGGCATGCGATCTCCCTTTCTCCAGAGTGTTCCCTATCCAGTGCGAGGCTGCTGGCCATCCAGCACGTCGTGTGCCGCGGTGCGCCCCCAGACCCCCAAAAGCAACACTCTCTGTCACTTGTAGCGTGCGGCCCTTGAGCTGTGCGGCGTGGGGCGTGGGGCGTGGGGCTTGCCGATCGCCTGTGTCGGGTCGGGCGCCGACTCGATCGGGCGGGTTACCGACTCGATTCGGGCAGGCGACCGGGGTGGCCGGGCAGGCGACCGGGGTGGCCGGGCAGGCGACCGGGGTGGCCGGGCAGGCGACCGGGTTGGTCGGGCAGGGCGTGGCCGCGCTCCTGCCCGGCCCTCAAAAGCGCACCTCCAGCGCCTCCCGGGCCGCCCCCCCCCCCCCCGCGGGGCGGCGCCTGCCCCTGGACGCCACCTCTGTGCAGCCGCTTTGCGATGGCGCGCCGCTGGTGAATTCAGGCGCGGCGGGTGGCAACCCGCGTCCGGGGCTGCCATGCGCCCAGGGCCCCGCGGGGAGGCGTGGCTGCCCCCGGGCCGCCCGGGGCGCAGCGCTGCCCCTGGACCCCAAAAGAATGCCGTCTCGTTTGCGATGTTTGGCGCGCATGCCTGGCTGAATTCAGGCGCGGCGGGTGGCAACCCGCTTCTTCGGGGGGCTGCGCGCCCCGTGCCCCCGCGTGGCGGGGTGGGCCGCCACCCCGCCGCCCGTGAGACGGGGCGTTGCCCTGGACCGCCAAAAGGGAACCGTCTCGTTTGCGATGTTTGGCGCCATGCCTGGCTGAATTCAGGCGCGGCGGGTGGCAACCCGCTTCGTAGACAGGGTGATAGGCATAGGCCACCAACAATGTAGCTGATCCGGCATCATTTGCCGGAGGGGGGCTGGGGAACCGGCGCGGGTTCCCCGGGTACCCGCTGGGTGCCGGGGGGCCGGGGGCGCAGCGCCCCGGAGACAAGCTGACAAGCTGACAAGCTGACAAGCTGACAAGGCGGGGGCCGGGGGCGTAAGCCCCGGAAAGAACCCGATCACTGGCGCCGCGGCGCGGTATAATAGAAGCTGCCATTCGCTTATAGAGCGATCGGCTTGACGATCGACCACGTGATCGAAGAATGAGACGCAGGCACGCTTATGGGTCCAGATTCGCCACAGCCGGATGAGCCCACGCGCCCCGATCGGGCCGGCGCCGGGGATCTGCGGATCGTCGGGATCGGCGCCTCGTCGGGCGGCCTGCAGGCGCTGCAGCGCTTCCTCTCGAATGTGCCGGAAGACAATGGGATGGCCTTCGTGGTCATCCTGCACCTGTCGCCCGAGCACGAGAGCAGGGCCGCCGAGCTGCTCCAGCACGTCACCGCGATGCCGGTGATGCAGGTGATCGCGCCGATCACGGTCGAGCCGGGCCGGGTGTACGTCATCCCGCCCTCCAAGTTCCTCTCGATGGTCGACCACACGCTCCAGCCCAGGGAGCCGGAGGGCCGGCGCGGCCAGCGCGCGCCGATCGACCTGTTCTTCCGCACGCTGGCCGAGACGCACGGGCCTAACGCCGCGGCGATCGTCCTCTCGGGCAGCGGCGCCGACGGCTCGATCGGCGCGCAGCGGATCAAGGAGCAGGGCGGCGTGGTGCTGGCGCAGGAGCCGTCCGAGGCCGAGTTCGACTCGATGCCGCGCAACGCGATCGCGACCGGCCTGGTCGACTTCGTGCTGCCGGTGGCGGAGATGCCCGCCAGGCTGATCGAGTACTGGCGCGGCGCCGAGTCGCTCCGGCTCCCGCCCGAGGATGCGCCGCGCCCCGAGACCGAGTCCGACACGCTGCGCGAGATCTTCACCATGCTGCGCGCGCGCACCGGCCACGACTTCAGCCAGTACAAGCGCGCCAC
Organism: Candidatus Ribeiella danica; assembly: GCA_016717335.1. Lineage (GTDB taxonomy): Bacteria > Chloroflexota > Chloroflexia > Chloroflexales > Roseiflexaceae > Ribeiella > Ribeiella danica. The sequence goes on along the minus strand of JADKFS010000010.1, from coordinate 203,345 downwards.
GCTGCTGCGGCGGATCGGCCGGCGCATGCAGGTCAACGCGGTCGGCGACCTGGCCAGCTACCTGGTCGTGCTGAGCACGCGCCCGGAGGAGATCCAGGCGCTGCTGCGCGACCTGCTGATCAGCGTGACCAACTTCTTCCGCGACAGCACCACCTGGCTGGCGCTGGAGACGATCGTCCGGCGCCTGTTTGCCGGCAAGGAGCCCGGCGAGCAGGTGCGCGTGTGGGCGGCCGGCTGCGCCACCGGCGAGGAGGCCTACTCGGTGGCCATGCTGCTCTACGAGCACGCGCTCACGATCGAGCAGACGCCCAACATCCAGATCTTCGCCACCGATATCGACGAGGAGTCGATCGCCATCGCGCGCCAGGGGCTCTACCCGGAGACGATCGCGGCCGACGTGTCGCCCGAGCGGCTCCAGCGCTTCTTCATGCCCGAGCAGGGCCGCTACCGGATCAAGAAGGAGATCCGCGACCTGGTGCTGTTCGCGCCGCACAACCTGCTGCGCGACCCGCCGTTCTCGAAGCTCGACCTGATCACCTGCCGCAATCTGCTGATCTACCTCAACCGCGATATGCAGGATCAGGTCTTGTATCTGTTCCACTTCACACTGCGGCCGGACGGCTACCTGCTGCTGGGCGCATCCGAGTCGACCGACGGCGTGCCGGGGCTGTTCACCCCGATCGACAAGATCCATCGCCTGTACCAGCGGCGCACCGCGCCGGCCACGCTGCCCGCGCCGATGCCCGCCGTGCCGCTGATTGGCACGCTCCGCCGGCCGCCCATCCTGGCGGGCGCGAGCGATGGCGACGTGCGCTCGTTCGGCAAGCTGCACGCGCAGCTGCTGGCCGAGCACACGCCGCCCAGCGTGATCATCAACGAGGAGTACGAGATCGTCCACCTGTCGCGCGGGGTCAGCCGGTTCCTGCAGTTCGCCGAGGGCGAGCCGTCGCACAACCTGCTCAAGGTCGTCCACCCGGACGTGCGGGTCGAGCTGCGGACGGCGCTGTTCGCGGTGCTGCAGCGGGGCAGCGGCCTCGAGAGCCGGCGGGTGCGGGTCGAGCTGGACTCGAAGGCCTGGCTGGTGAACTTGGTCGTGCAGCCGATCCGCGAGCCGGACTGGGCGCGCGGCTACATTCTGGTGATCTTCAACGACGTGGCCGAGGCCGACGATCTCGAGCGCGGCGGCAGCCGTGACGCCGAGCCGGTGGTGCGCCAGCTCGAAGAGGAGCTGCAGCGCGCCAAGGAGCAGCTGCGCGCGACGATCGAGCAGTACGAGACCGCGGTCGAGGAGTACAAGGCCGCCAACGAGGAGCTGCAGGCGATCAACGAGGAGCTGCGCGCCGCCACCGAGGAGCTGGAAACCAGCAAGGAGGAGCTGCAGTCGGTCAACGAGGAGCTGATCACCGTCAACCAGGAGCTGAAGCACAAGGTCGAGGAGGTCGGCCAGTCGAACAACGATCTGCAGAACCTGATGTCCTCGACCGAGATCGGCACGATCTTCGTGGACCGCGAGCTGCGGATCAAGCGCTACACGCCCAGCGCGCAGGCGATCTTTAACCTGATCCCCACCGACATCAACCGCCCGCTGGCGCACATCACCCACAAGCTCCACTACGACCGGCTGATCGCCGACGCCGCCAGCGTGATCGAGACGCTGGCGAAGGTCGAGCGCGAGGTGCCGAGCCACGAGGGCTGCTGGTACCTGGCGCGGCTGCTGCCCTACCGCACGATCGAGGATAAGATCGATGGGGTGATCATCACGGTCGTCGACATTACTATCAGCAGGCGGGCCGACGAGGAGCTCCGAGGTCTGTACCGCGACCTTGAGCTGGAGCGCGCCCGGCAGGCGATGGTGCTCCAGCAGCTGCCGGCCGGCGTGATCATCGCCGAGGCGCCGTCGGGCAAGCTGATCTTCGGAAACGCCCAGGTGAGCCGGATCTGGCGCCACGAGTATGTCGAGGCATCCAGCGTCGCGGAGTATGACCGATACCAGGGATACAGCCTCGACGGACGCGCGCTGAAATCGGAAGAGTGGCCGCTCGCGCGCTCGATCGCCGCGGGCGAGATCGTCCAGAACGAGGAGATCGCGTTCGCGCGCGGCGACGGCACCCGCGGCGTGATGAACGTCAGCTCGGCGCCGATCCGCGATCAGGATGGCACGATCATCGTGGCGGTGACCACCTTCGTGGATATCACCGAGCGAAAGCGGGCCGAAACGGAGCTGCGCCACGCCCGCGACGAGCTGGAGGCGCGCGTGCGCGACCGCACGCAGGAGCTGGCCGAAGCCAACCAGGTGCTGCGCAGCGAGAACGCCGAGCGCAGGCGCGCCGAGGCGGCCCGCGGCGAGCTGCTGCGCCAGCTGGTGACGGCGCAGGAGGAGGAGCGTCACCGCATCGCCCGCGAGCTGCACGACCAGCTCGGCCAGCAGATCAGCGCGCTGCGCCTGGACCTGGCCCGGCTGAACGAGTCCCCGACGCAGAAGACGATCGAGCGCCTCCAGCGGCTGGCCGCGCAGCTCGACGACGACGTGGACCGGCTGGCGATCGAGCTGCGGCCCAGCACGCTCGACGACCTGGGGCTGCACATCGCGCTCCAGCAGCACGTCGAGGAGTGGTCCGAGCGCAATGGCGTCGCCGCCGAGTTCCAGGCAACCGGCATGAACGACGCGCCCATCCCGCCGGCGATCGAGATCGTGCTGTACCGGGTGGTGCAGGAGGCGCTGACCAACGTGCTCAAGCACGCGCAGGCGCGGCACGTCAGCGTCATCCTCGAGCAGCGCGCCAGCGAGGTGCGCGCGATCGTCGAGGACGACGGTCGCGGCTTCGACCTCGAGACGGAGCCGCCGTCCGGCGCATCCGAGCGGCGGCTGGGGCTGCTCGGCATCCAGGAGCGCGTCGCGCTGGTCGGCGGCTCCGTGACGTTCGAGTCGGCGATCGCGCGCGGCACGACGGTGTATGTCCGTATCCCGCTGCCGCACGCCGCGCCGGAGGAGGAGGCGACCAGTGCGTAAGCTGCGGATCTTCTTGGCCGACGACCACGTGGTGCTGCGCGAGGGGCTCAAGGCGCTGATCGACGCCCAGCCGGATATGGAGGTGGTCGGGCAGGCCGGCGATGGGCGCGCGATGCTGCAGCAGACGCTGGACTGCAGCCCCGATCTCGTGGTCATGGATCTCTCGATGCCGGGCGTCAACGGTGCCCAGGCGACCGCCCAGCTGCGGCAGTTGTGCCCCGATGTGCGCGTGGTTGCGCTCACGCGCCACGGCGAGGCCGGCTACGTTCGCCAGATGCTCCAGTCGGGCGCGCAGGGGTACGTGCTCAAGCAGGCCGCGGCCGAGGAGCTGATCGGCGCGATACGCAGCGTGGCGAGCGGCGGCACCTTCCTCGATACGTCGCTGGCCGGCCGGCTGGTCAACAGCTTCGTGCGCGGGCAGACGCAGAGCAGCGTCGCGCACGAGCAAGACCTGAGCGAGCGCGAGGCCGACGTGGTGCGGCTGACCGCGCTGGGCTACAGCAACAAAGAGATCGCGACCCGGCTCTCCCTCAGCGTGAAGACGGTCGATACCTACAAGATGCGCGCGATGGAGAAGCTGGGGCTGCACAGCCGCGCGGAGCTGGTGCGCTACGCCATCCAGCGCGGCTGGCTCGACCAGGCATAATGCGCCGCGAGCGCAACATCTACTCCTGTAAGGGAACGAGGCCTTGTCGGGTATTTACCTGACAAAGCCCCTGGGGTTTACCCCACAGCAGCTGGCATGTCACAGTGCTACAGTGCACTTTCAGAATGAGTCGCTACGAGCACGACCGCCTGCCGAGCGGGGGACCAGCCGCTCCGCGCTGGATCGCCCCGATGCCAGCTGGCCCGAGGAGCACACATGAGCGATGCGCACATCATTCTTATAGCCGACTCCAGCCCGGACATTTGCGCGCTGCTGGTGGATCTGCTGACCGAGGAGGGGTACGTGCCCCGCTGCTGCCCGAGCGAGCAGGTGACGGCGGATGAGATCCGGAGCGCGTCGGCCGACCTGGTCATTCTCGATCTGCGCTCGGACGAGGCGGGCGCGATGCTGCTGCTGCTTGAGCAGCTCCGCCAGCACGACGCCACGCACGGGCTGCCGATCGTGATCAGCAGCACCAACCCGCGCCTGCTGGACGATCTGGCCGTCCCGCTGCGCCGGCTGCGCTGCGGCACCCTGATCAAGCCATTCGACGTCGACCAGCTGCTGAGGTGCATCGCGCAGTACCTGGGCCGCGAGCAAGCGCATCAGGAGAGCGGGTGCTTCGAGCGTGCGTATGTCTAGCATCACACTGCCGTACACCCAGATCGCCGGCCTGCTCCGGCAGCGCCACGGGGTCGATTTCTCGGCCTACCAGCCCGCCTACCTGGCGCGGCGGCTCAGGCACCGCATGGCCCAGCTGGGCATCGCCGACGAGTCGCTGTACCTCGACTACCTCGGCCAGATCGCGGGCGAGGCCGATCAGCTCTTCGGCGCGCTCTTGATCAACCACACCGCCTTCTTCCGCGACCCCGAGGTCTGGCAGCTGCTCGCCGACGAGATCATCCCGGCGATCCTCCAGCGCAAGTCGCCGCACGAGCCGCTGCGCCTCTGGAGCGCCGGGTGCGCCACCGGGCAGGAGGCCTACTCGCTGGCGATCCTGCTGGCGGAAGCGCTGGGGCCGGCACAGGCGGCCGCGCGAGTGACGATCTTCGCCACCGACGTGGACCCCGACGCGCTGCAGCAGGCCGACGCCGCGCGCTACCACGCCTGGGCGGTGCGGCACGTGCCGGCGGCGCTGCTGAGCCGCTACTTCGTGCAGGAGGACCGCCACCACCGCGTGTGCGAGCAGCTGCGCCACAGCGTGGTGGTCCAGCGCCACAACCTGATCGACGACGAGCCGATCGGCGAGATCGACCTGCTGCTCTGCCGCAACACGCTGCTGTACTTCACGGCCGCGACCCAGGGGCGCGTGCTGGCGCAGCTCGACGCGGCGCTGGCGCCCTCCGGCGTGCTGGTGCTGGGCAAAGCCGAGACGACCTTGTACCACTCCGGCGCGTTCAGGTGGCTCGACAGGCAGTGTGGCGTCGCTGCCTCCCAGCCACAGCTGATTCCGGCCCCGCCGGCGGCGCGCGCGGCCGACGCGGCGGCGCCTGAGCTGTGGGCGCGCTCCTGCTGAATCCAGGCGCAGCGAGAGACAACACGTCCGATCGGAATGGTGTGAGGCATGGGCCACTGGACTTGATACTGAGGTGGCCTCATTTGCCGGAGGGGGGCCGGGGCGCAGCGCCCCGGCGTAAGGGCGGCGCCGCCCCCAGCATCATTCCGAGGCGAGCACGACCTCGCCCTCGATCTCGACCGGGAGGTTGAACGGCAGCTCCGCGAGGCCGACGGCGCTGCGGCTATGCGCGCCGACATCGGGGCCAAACAGCTCAAGGATGAGGTCGGAGAAGCCATTGATGACGCTGGGCAGCTGGTTGAAGCCAGGCGCCGAGTTGACCATGCCGAACACGCGCCCCCAGGCCGCGATCCGATCGAGCTCGCCCAGCGTGCGCTTGAGGCTGCCCAGGATCGACAGCGCCGTGAGGCGGGCCGCGACGTAGCCTTGCTCCAGCGTCACCTCGCGCCCAAGTTTCCCCAGCGGCGCGGCGAACGACCCGTCGGGGTTCTGTGGCCCGTGGCCGGATATCAGCGCTCGGTGGCCGATGATGCGGACGACCTGAAACGGGAGCACGACCCCCGCAGGAGGCTGGGCCGGCGGCGGAAGGGCGAGCCCCATAGCGCTCAAGCGCTCCTCAATGCGTGGCACGGATCACCTCTTGGTAGCTGGCTTTAGACATGGTTCAATGCTCGGGATTTCGCCGTGCCACTGTGCGGGCGCGATAGATCGCGCCCGTACGCCTGTGGGGCAATGGCGGAGGCCAGCATCAGCCGCGCGGCGTGCTCCAGCCCCCAGCTGAGCTTTTCAAACAGGCGTGGATCCACCAGCGCGACCAGCGTGTGGGGAATGTGGAGTTTCGTGGTCAGCAGGGGCAGCGACATACGACTCTTGATCCCCTGTAGCGCAGCGTTGGTGACATGCTACAAACGGTAGCTCGCCTACAGGTACCATAGGCTGGTGAGGAGCACGATCAGCGCGGCGCTGACGGCGACGGCGCCGCCCATCACCATTGACATATGGCGCTTGCTTGCGTGGTAGCGCCGCAGCAGGCGCCCGGTGATCAAACTCGCGCCGCCAAGCAGCATGCTCGCCTGCGACGGGAGCGCAAACGCCCGCAGCGGGATGGTCGCTGGCATGAGATAGCGCCCGGCGATGATCCAGAGGCTGACCCCGATCGCGATAATCCCGAGGGTTTCAACGGACTGTGCGACTGGTGGCGGATCGGCCTGGCCGCGCAGGTGCATGACGCCATAGGCAAAGCAGAACGAGCCGGCGCTCGCCTGTAACAGCGTGCCAAGCGCAATTGGCGCAGCACCTCCGAGGAAAAGTCGGCTCATCAACAAGAGGAGGACCCATGAGAGGCCAAACACGCCGCCGGTGATGATCGTGAGCAAGCCAAAGCGTCGCAATACAAGATTCATCTGCTCATCCATTAGGGGCAAGGGCGCCGCGGCCCATACCGCGATCTCGTGCAAGTATAGCAGAATTTCGGAGAGTCGCCGTCGAGGGCGATCGGCCACCCCTACGCTTCAGCGGTGTTCTTCTGGGGCGCTGCGCCCCTGGCCCCATCGTGTCTTCTTCCGGGGCGCTGCGCCCCGGCCCCCCTCCGGCAAAGAATGCCACCTCAATTTCATCCATACGTGGCGCATGCCTATCAAATTCCTATTGAGGCGGGTTTTATCCCCCGCGCGTGGATTCAGCCAGGCATGCGCGTCAAGCGCTGAATGTGAGGCTGCGCCATTTTGGGGTCCAGGGGCGCAAGCCCCGGCCGGGGGGCGGCGGGGGTGGCGGCCCACCCCCGCCCGCGCGGGCACGGGGGGCGCGCAGCCCCCCGAATGCCGCAGGCGTGCCGCAAGCGCGGGGGCGCGGGGGGCGCGCACCCCCGCGCAGGCCCTGCTCATCCCCAAAGAGTTTGTGAAAAAATATGGTATACTAGCCGCGCAGCCGACAATGGCGTCCGGTAGGAGGTTGCGTATGGATTTCGAGCTTACCCAAGAACAGCAGATGATCCGCCAGGCGGTGCGCGAGTTCGCCCAAAAAGAGATCGCGCCGCTGGCCCGCCACGTCGACGAGACTGGTGAGTTTCCGGCTGAGACGTTTCGGAAGATGGGCGAGCTCGGCCTGATGGGCATCCCCTTCGCCGAGGAGTATGGCGGTGCCGGCGCCGATACCTTGAGCGCGGCGATCGCGGTCGAAGAGGTCGCTCGCGCCTGCGGATCGACCGCGCTGGCCTACTCGGCCCACATGGGGCTGGGCTCCGCGCCGATCGCGCTGTTCGGCAGCGAGGAGCAGAAGCAGAAGTTCCTCCGGCCGGCGGCCGAGGGGCGCTACATTGCGGCGTTTGGCCTGACCGAGCCGCACGCCGGCTCGGACGCCGGGGCGACCCGCACGACCGCTCGGCTGGTGGGCGACGAGTGGGTGCTGAACGGCTCCAAGATGTGGATCACCAACGCGCCGGTCGCCGGCCATATCATCTTTACGGCGGTGACCGACCCGGAGAAGGGCAAGAACGGCATCAGCGCGATCGTCGTGCCGGGCGGCACGCCCGGCCTGAGCTTCGGCAAGCACGAGCCGAAGATGGGCCTGCGCGGCTCGGTCAGCACGGCGATCATGCTGGAGGATGTGCGCGTGCCGCAGGAGAACCTGCTGGGCGAGCGCGGGCGCGGCTTCATCCAGTTCCTGCAGGTGCTCGACGGCGGCCGCATCGGCATCGGCGCGATGGCGATCGGGCTGGCCCAGGCGGCCTACGAGGCGGCCTGCAGCTACGCCAAGGAGCGCACCGCGTTCGGCAAGCCGATCGGCGCCTACCAGTCGGTCTCGAATATGGTCGCCGATATGGCCACCGGGCTTGCGGCGGCGCGAATGATGGTCTACCATGCCGCATGGCTGCGCGATCGTGGCCAGCCGTACAGCAAGCAGGCGGCGATGGCCAAGCTGTTCGCCTCGGAGGCGGGCGAGAAGATCTGCCGGGATGCGATCCAGGTGTTCGGCGGCTATGGGTATAGCCAGGAGTTTCCGGTTGAGCGGATCTACCGCGACCAGCGCCTGCTGACGATCGGCGAGGGGACGTCGGAGATCCTGCGTGTCGTGATCGGTCGGCACGTGCTGGGCGGGTTTGTGGGCAACTAAGATGTTGAAACGTTAGCAGGTTGAAGCGTTGAAATGCTTTAACGTCGAAATGCCCTAACGTTCTAACGTTCTAACGTTCTAACGTCCTAACGTTCTAAGGCTACTAGTGAGGTGATCGCGCAATGCCAGAAGCTGATGACAAGAAAGCCCGACTAGAGGCGATCCGCGCCGCGAACCGCGCCAAGGCCGAGGCCGAGGGCGCCGCGCCCGCGGCACCTGCGGCGCCCGCTGTCGCTGATGTGGCTGCCTCGGCAGCCGCAAGCCCCAATATGCCCGACGAGAAAGCCGCCCGGCTGGCCGCGATCCGCGCCGCCAACGCCGCGAAGGCCGAGCCGGCGCCAGCGGCGCCCGCCGCCGCGGCCACCATGCCCGACGATAAGGCCGCCCGGCTGGCCGCGATCCGCGCCGCCAACGCCGCCAAATCCGGCGATGCCCCGGCCGCCCCCGCGGCCGCGCCAAGGCCCGCCGCCCCCGCGGCCGCGCCGAAGCCCGCTGCCGCCCCCGTGGCTGCGGCTGCGCCGAAGCCCGCCGCCCGGCCGGCCGCGCCGGCGCGCAAGCCCATGCCGCGGATCTATAAGGTGATCGGCGGCGCCGTGTTCATGCTGATCATCACCGTCCTGCTCGCCACCACCACCAAGCGCTACGTCGAGGCGGCAATTTTCGGCGCGCTGTTCGGCGCGGTGTTTGGCCTGATGCTCGGCAGCTGGCCGCCCGCGCCCGGCGACGAGGTCACCGGCGAGTAGCTTGCCAGCGCTGGGCGCCGAACGATGAACGCTGAATGGTGAAGGATGGGGATCTTCATCGTTCAGCGTTCATCGTTCATCGTTTTTAGGGAGGAACGAAGATGTTCGAGAATGGAGAGAAGATTCGCGCCGCGCAGCAGCAGTGGGAGCAGCAGACGCTCTGGCCGGCGCTCGACAAGGCTCCCGAGCGCGACGTCGCTTTCATGACCACCTCCAGCGACCCGATCGAGCGCCTGTACACCCCGCTGGACCTGGCCGGCAGCGGCGAACCTTCGCTGAGCCAGGATGCGACGAGCGACCCTACAGTAGCGGCGATGCTCCGCCACTACCTGGGCGAGATCGCCCACCCCGGCGAGTACCCCTTCACCCGCGGCGTCCACCCGACCGGCTATCGCGGCAAGCTCTGGACGATGCGCATGTTCGCCGGCTTCGGCAGCGCCGAGGAGACCAACGCGCGCTTCAAGTACCTGCTGCAGCAGGGACAGACCGGCCTCTCGATCGCCTTCGATATGCCGACGCTGTACGGGCGCGACACCGACCACCCGCTGGTCGAGGGCGAGTTCGGCAAGTGCGGCGTGGCGGTCTCGTCGCTGGCCGACATGGAGATCCTGCTCGACGGGCTGCCGCTCGACCAGATCAGCACCTCGATGACGATCAACTCGCCGGCGGCGATCATCTGGGCGATGTACCTGGCGGTGGCCGAGAAGCGCGGCATCCCCTGGTCGAAGCTGCGCGGCACGACCCAGAACGATATCCTGAAGGAGTACATCGCCCAGAACGAGTACATCTTCCCGCCCGAGCCGTCGATGCGGCTGGTGGTCGACACGTTCGAGTTCGGCGCGCAGCACGTGCCGCAGTGGAACCCGATCTCGGTCAGCGGCTACCACATCCGCGAGGCCGGCAGCACCGCCGCGCAGGAGCTGGCCTTCACGCTGGCCGACGGGATCGCCTACATCCAGGCCTCGGTCGACCGCGGGCTGGACGTGGACGCGATCGCGCCGCGGATCTCGTTCTTCTTCAACGCGCACAACGACTTCTTCGAGGAGATCGCCAAGTACCGCGCGGCCCGGCGCGTCTGGGCCCGCACCATGCGCGAGCGCTTCGGCGCCAAGAGCCCGCGCTCGTGGTGGCTGCGCTTTCACTCGCAGACGGCCGGCTGCAGCCTGACCGCGCAGCAGCCTGAGATCAACGTCATCCGCACGACCATCCAGGCGCTGGCCGCCGTGCTGGGCGGCACGCAGTCGCTGCACACCAACTCGCTCGACGAGGCGCTGGCGCTGCCCTCTGAGAAGGCGGTCACGATCGCGCTGCGCACCCAGCAGGTGATCGCCGAGGAGAGCGGCGTGGCCAACACCGTCGACCCGCTGGGCGGCTCGTACTTCGTGGAGGCGCTGACCGACCGCATGGAGCGCGAGTGCCTGGAGTACTTCCGGCAGATCGACGCCCAGGGCGGCGTGATCCCGGCCATTCGCAACGGCTACTTCCAGCGCGAGATCGCCGACGCGGCCTACCGCTACCAGCAGGAGATCGACTCGCGCCAGCGCGGGATCGTCGCGGTCAACAAGTATGTGGTCGCGGCGCCGCTGGAGGTCCCGATCCTCGAGATGGACGCCGAGGGCGAGGCGCGCCACCTGCGTCGGCTCAACCACGTCCGCACGACCCGCGACGGCGATCTGTTGGAGCGGAGCCTGGCCGGGCTGCGCGCCGCCGCCGAGGGCGAGATCAACCTGATGGGGCCGATCCTCGACTGCGTGCGCGCCTACGCGACCGTAGGCGAGATCTGCGACGTGCTGCGCGAGGTGTTCGGGGTCTACCAGGAGACGGTGGTGGTATAATTCCCTGTCGACATAAGCCTCCTGCGTATGACGGAGGACGGGAGACGGACGACGAGCGCAATCCGCCCTCCGTCCTCCGTCTTCGGTCTCCTGACTGAAACGGATATTGCCGCGATGACAATCCCACGCTTTGTGCGCCTCTACCCGCCCGCAACGCCACCTGATGGACTGGCCTACTGGCTGCTGTTCCGCGGCGCCGAGCTGCTGATGCCGGCCGACGGGCCGCCGGCCCTGCTGGAGGGCAGCGCGTCTGCGCCCGCCGCCGTGGGCGCAGACGAGTCGTTTCTGCTCGGCGCGCTCGACGGCAGGGCGCTGCTCGTCGGCGTGCTGCCCGAGGATGCGCCAATCCCGGAGGACCTCCGCGCGCTCGGGCTGCGCGCGGTGCTGGCGCAGGCCGACGCCGAGCTGGGCGTGCTGGCGGGCTACGCCGCCGAGCTGCTGCACTGGTCGCGCACCAGCCGCTTCTGCCCGGCATGCGCCGGCCCGCTATCCCCGCTGGACGGCTGGGGCCGCTCGTGCCAGGCCTGCGGCCACTCGCTCTACCCGCCGGTCAGCCCGGCGGCGATCGTGCTGATCCACGACGGCGGCGACCGGGTGCTGCTTGCGAGCAAGCCCGGCTGGGGCAAGCGCTACAGCCTGGTCGCCGGGTTCGTCGAGCCGGGTGAGACGCTGGAGGAGTGCGTGGCGCGCGAGGTGCGCGAGGAGGTCGGCGTCGAGGTGACCGAGATCGGCTATGTGGGCAGTCAGCCCTGGCCGTTCCCGCACCAGCTCATGGTCGGCTTCACGGCGCGCTACGCCGGCGGCGAGATCGCGATCGATGCCAGGGAGCTTGCCGACGCGGCCTGGTTCGCGCGCGACGCGCTGCCCGAGCTGCCGCCGCCGTTCAGCATCGCGCGGCAGATCATCGAGATGTGGCGGGGCGGTAGCCAGTAGCCGGTAGTCGGTAGTCGGTACCAGCGTGGATCGATGCTGCGCGGCACTATGAGCGTCGTATCGATGCTGCGCAGCGGTGCCGGCGGCGAGCGATGGCGCTCATTGGTGCTGACTACTATACCGCGCGGGGGGGGGGGGGGGGGGGGGGCCGCCCCCCCCCGGCGGGGGGGGGGGGGGGGGGGGGGGGGGCGCCCCCCCCCCCCCCCCCCCCGGGGGGGGGCCCCCGGGGGGGGGCGGCGGGGCCCCCCCGGCCCCGGGGGGGGGGCGCCCCCCCCCCCCCCCCCCCGGGGGGGGCGGGCCGCCCGGCCCCCGGGGGCCGGCGCGCCCCCCCCCCCCCCCCCCCCCCCCCCCGGGGCCCGGGCCCCCCGGGGGGGGGGGGGGGGGGGGCGCCCCCCCCCCCCCCCCGGCGGGGGCGCCCCCCCCGGCCGGGCCGCCCCCCCCCCCGGCCCCCCCCCCCCCGGCGGGGGGGGGGGGGGGGGCGCGGGGGGCGCGGGCGGGGGGCGGGGGCCCGGGGCCGCCCCCCCGCGCGGGGGGGGGGGCGGGCCCCCCCCCCCCCCCGGCCCCGCGCCCCGCCCGCCCCCCCCCGCCGGCCCCCCCCCCCGCCGCCCCGGGCGCCCGGGGGGGGGGGCCCCGGCCCCGGGGGGCCCGGGGGGGGGGGGGGGGGGGGGGGGGGGGGGCCGGGCGGGGGGCCCCCCCCCCCCGCCGCCGCCCCCGGCGCGGGGGGGGGGGGGGGGGGGGGGCCGGGGCCGGGGCCCCCCGGCCCCCCCCGGGGGGGGCCCCCCCCCGGGGGGCGGGCGGCCCCCCCCCCCCCCCCCCCCCCCCCCCGGGGGCGGGGGGGGGGGGGGGGGCGGGGGGGGGCGGGGGGGGGCCGCGGGGCGCGGGGGGGGGGGCCCGCCGGGGGGGGGGGGGCGGGGGGGGGGGGGCCGGCGGGGCCGGGGGCGGGGGGGGGCGGGGGGGGGGGGGGGCGGGGGGGCGGCCGGGCGCCGGGCCGCCCGCCCCCCCCCCCCCCCCCCCGCCCGGCCGGCCGGGGCGGGGGCGGGGCCGGGGGCGGGGGGGGGGGGGCCCGCCCCCCCCCCCCCCCCCCCCGCCCCCCGCGGGGGGGGGGGCCCCGCGCCCCCCGGGGGGGCCCCCCGGCCCCCCGGGGGGGGGCCCCCCGGGCGGGGGGGGGGGGGCCCCCCCCCGGTGGGCAGGCCGGGGGGGGCCACCCCCCTTTCCGAGCAGTATAACATCTGACGACTGACTACTCGTTCAAATCGCAACAAACATCGCCCGCCCAGCGTCCATGACATGCGCCGTATCGCCACCGGGGCGTGGGCAACACCGGAGCACCGCATGAGCGCAATCGCCAACCTGCTGTCGGCATTCGGCCTCTCGACCGCCGCCGGCCTGAACGCCTACCTGCCGCTGCTGGTGGTCGGGCTGCTGGGCCGCTACACCAACCTCATCCACCTGAGCCAGCCGTTCGACGCGCTGTCGCACCCGATCGTGCTGCTGATCGTCGCGGTGCTGGCGCTGCTCGACTTCGTCGGCGATAAGATCCCGGCGGTCGACCACACGCTGCACGCGGTCGGGCTGGTCGTCGCGCCGATCGCCGGGGCGATCCTGTTCATGGCGACCAGCGGCGGCGACGGCAGCGTCAACCCGCTGCTCGCGGCAATCTCCGGCGTGATCATCGCCGGCGGCACGCACAGCGCGCGCGCCACCGCCCGGCCGCTCGCGACCGTCTCGACCGCTGGGATCGCCAATCCGATCATCAGCTTCTTCGAGGACGTGGTCTCGCTGGTGCTGTCGCTGCTGGCCATCCTCGTGCCGGTGCTGGCGTTCCTGCTGGTGATCTTCTTCGCGATCTTGATGTTCATGCTGCTGCGGCGCGTCTGGGGGCGCCGTCGCGGCGGCAGCTCAACGCCCTGAGCGGGCGAGGGAGCCCTCACCCCTTCTCCCGCTGGGAGAGGGGGTATTTGGCGCGTCCTGGCGGGGATTGCGGGCTCTTGAGTGCGCTACGCCTGATCCACGATCGGCGTCGCATCCTCGCGCGGGGAGGTGGGCAGATCGGCAGGGGGCGTGTCGAGCGGGTAGAGCGCGACGATCCGGGCGCGCGCCAGGGCCGCGAAGTCGCGCGCGATCGGCGCGAAGCCGCCCAGCAGCGGGAACAGCTGCACGTTTCGCAGCGGCACGAAATCGTCGGTGATCCGCTCGAGCGTCTCGGTCAGCGACAGGTCGGGGCGCTTGTGCATGGTCGCGCGCACGACGAAGGCCGAGGTGAACAGCATTGCGGTGATCGGCACCACGCCGCGCAGCTGCTCCTCGCGCGGGTAGCTCTCCGGCGGGGCGGCCTCGGCGAGCGTGGCGATCAGCAGCGCCTCGCCGCGATCGGCCAGCAGGCTCGCCACGCGCTGGATCTGCTGGGCGCGCTCCAGCGGCGCGATCGTCGCGTCGCGCAGCGGCAGGTAGCGGCGCTGCTCGCCGTTGATCGCGTCGCTCACGCGCCGGTAGATCGGCAGGTCGTACGAGCCCGAGATGATCAGGCTGCTGGTGTAGATCTCGATTCGGTGGGTGTAGAGGTCGCTCATACCACTATCATTCGGCCTGCGTATTCAGCTTGTACCCGAAACCCCGCACCGTCAGCAGATAGCGCGGGTTGCCCGGGTCCTGCTCGATCCGCTGGCGGAGCCGGTAGACCAGCGCATCGATCGCGTTGTAGTCGTATACTTCGTAGTCCCAGACATTCTGGGCGATCTCGTCCTTGCTGATCACCTGGCCCTTGTGCGAGTAGAGCAGCTCCAGGAGCTGAAACTCTTTGACCGTCAGCGGCGGGGCGAGCAGCTTGCCGCTGATATAGACCTCTTTGGCCCGGCTGTCGATCCGCACCCCCTCCTCGGCGGCGCGCACGCGCTTGAGGATCTCGAGCGGCAGCGGGCCCTTCTGAGTGGCCTCGGGGTCGTTGAAGATGATCTCGGTGTCCGCGACCCAGACTCGATCCTGGTTGCGCAGCGGCCGGGCGCCCTCGACGCGGTCGCCGTTGAGATAGGTCCCATTCGTACTCTCGAGGTCGCGCACGAAATAGCCGCCCTCGTCGCGCTCCAGGCGCGCGTGCCGGCGCGAGGCCAGCGGGTGGTCGATGATGATATCGTTCGCACTATCGCGGCCGAGCGTGAGAACCGGCTTATTCCACTCAATCTCGGCCGGGCTGGCATCCTGACGCCTGATAACCAGGAGCGGTGCAGGGTTTGGCTGCATGGAGCACTCCTCAGCATGGACACCCGCGCGGTTTTGAATCCGGCGCGCAATATGGTACAATCGCTCTAACTTGTCAAGGATTATACCATCAGGCAATCGAAAATACCAGGCCGTAGTCAGACGTCAGATTTCAGTAGTCAGTGCCATTGAGATGCGCTGAATTTGGCGATGTATTCTGGCTACCGGCTACTGGCTACTCACTACTGTTCGGGAGTCCTCGTTGACACATCTGGTCGGCCAGCAGCTGGGCCGCTATACGGTCCAAGAGGAGATCGGGCGGGGCGGCATGGCCCGGGTTTACCGCGCGCTCGACACCATGCTCAAGCGCACGGTGGCGCTCAAGGTGCTTGCGCCGCAGCTGGCGGTCGACCCGGAGTTTGCCCAGCGCTTCGAGCGCGAGGCCGTCACCGCCGCGAACCTGCGCCACCCCAATATCGTCACGATCTTCGACGTCGGCGAGCAGAATAACCTGCGCTACATCGCGATGGAGTATGTGCGCGGCCGGACGCTGCACGCGATCCTTGAGGAGCGCGGCGCGCTGGGCCTGGGGGTCGCGATCGCGATCGTCGGCCCGGTCGCGGCGGCGCTCGACTACGCCCACAGCCAGGGCGCGGTCCACCGCGACATCAAGCCGCACAACGTGATGATCGACGCCGAGGGGCGCGTGCTGCTGACCGACTTCGGCATCGCGCAGGCGCCCGAGGGCAGCGGCGATGGCCAGCGCCTGACCCGCACCGGCATCTTCATGGGCACGCCTGAGTATATCTCGCCCGAGCAGGCGTCGGCGCAGCGGGTGGACGGGCGCAGCGACCTATACTCGCTCGGGATCACGACCTACGAGGTTGTCACCGGCGCGGTCCCCTTCTCGGGCGCGACGCCCCAGCTGATCGTCGCACACGCGCAAAAGGCGCCGCCGCCGCCCTCGACGCTCGACCCGCGCCAGCCGCACGAGCTGGATATGGTGATGGCGCGCATCCTGGCGAAGCGCCCGGAGAACCGGTTCGCGAGCGGCGCGGCGTTCGTCGAGGCGCTGCGCGTGGTGGCCCGCAAGCACGGGGTCGCCATCTCGACTCCGGCGCAGCTCGCCAGCCTGGCCCTGCCGCAGAGCTCGTCGGCCGGCCAGGCGACGGTCTCGCTCGGCCGCGATCAGACGCCGCTCGGCGCCCCGCAGGTCGCGCCGCCGCTGCCCGCCCCGATCTCCGGCAGCCAGTCCGCGGCCGAGCCGACCCAGGTGGGCCAGTTTTCGTCGCGCCCTGGCCCGGTCGCGCGCCCGCCGACGCCAAGCCAGCCGCGCCAGCGCGTGGCGCCCCCGCCGCGCCTGCCGGATGAGCAGCAGGTGCCGTATCGCGTGGACGACCGCCCGCGGGCAGGGTCGTACGGCGCGGGGCGGCGCGGCCCGCCGCGGATGTGGCTGGTCGCGGCGCTGCTCGGCGGGCTGTTCATCGTCCTGCTGTTTGTCGTGCTGCGCGGCGCGTTCTCGGGCACGAGCACGACCCTGCCGCAGACACGCCCGCCGGTCGCGACGATCATGCCGACGGTGCGGCCCACCGAGACGCCGCTTCCGACGGCGACCACGACGCCGACCGAGGCGCCGACCGAGGCGTCGACAGCGCAGCCGACTGAGGTGCCGACCGAGCCGCCCCAGGCGACGCGCGAGCCGCCACCTGAGCCGACGGACGTGCCGCCACCGCCGACCGAGCCGCCGACCGCCGCCGACCGAGCCGCCGACGGCGCAGCCGAGCCCGACGCCAACTCCGCTGCCGATCTCATCGCCAACCGCGTCGCCGGCCACGGCCACGCCAACGACAGCAACCGTATCGCCGTCGCCGCTCGCAAGCGCGACGGCGACTGTTTCTGTGACCGTGGCGACGCTCCAGGCAACCGCGACCCCCACGATCGCCCCAGACGCGTCGCCGCCGACCAATACGCCCACCGAGATCCCGACCCAGCAAGTCGCCGCGCCATCGCCGACCGAGACGCCGACGCCGTAGGCGCGGGACGAAAGGCCAAGGACGAAAAGGGTTTTGATGCTATCCCTCCCAGCTGATCTGCGCGAGGCGATCGAGCGGGCGCTGGCGTCTGTGCCGGCCGCGCGCTGGGTTCGCGAGGCCCAGGCGCTGAGCGAGCGCTACCGGGCGCCCCGCGCCGGCGAGCAGCCTGCCCTGGCCAGCGGTGCGGCGCAGTCGCTCGGCTACGCGGCCATGATCCTGCCGGCGACCTACGCGCAGCTGCACGGTGCGATCGGCGCGGCGGCGGCGCGGCTGCCGGACTGGGCGCCCGAGACGATGCTCGACCTAGGCAGCGGGCCAGGTACCGCCCTGTGGGCCGCCGCCGCGCGCTGGCCGTCGCTGCGCGCGCTGACCGCCTGGGAGCGCGAGCCGTCCTTCATCGCGCTTGGGCGCCAGCTTGCGCGCGACGCCGAGTCGCCCGCCGTGCGCGCGGCGCGCTGGGAGCGAGTCGATCTCAGTGCGGACGAAACCTCCCAACGCCCCAACGCCCCAACGCTCCAACGTTTCGACCTGGTCGTGCTGGGCCACGTGCTGAACGAGCTCGGCCCCGGCGCGCGGCAGCAGGCCCTCGCCGCGGCCTGGGCGATGACCGGCGGGCTGCTGCTGGTGGTCGAGCCGGGCACGGCCGCCGCGTTCGCGGTGGTGCGCGCGGCGCGCGACTGGCTGCTTGGCGCGGGCGCGCGCACGATCGCGCCGTGCGCCCACGACCAGCCCTGCCCGCTCGTGAGCGACTGGTGCCACTTTCCCCAGCGGCTCTGGCGGCCCGACTTCCAGCGCCGCGCGCGCGGCGCGCCCTCGCAGTGGGAGGAGAGCAAGTTCTCGTACGCGGCGATGGCGCGCTTCCCGCCGGGCGCGCCGATCTGGGGCCGCGTGATCCGCGAGCCGACCAGCAACAAGGCCTACGCCGAGGCCACGATCTCGTCGCGCGACGGGGTCGGGCGCTACCGCGCGCTCAAGCGCCACCGCGATGCCTTCCGCCTTGTCAAGGATCTGCCCTGGGGCGCGGCGCTCGATCAGCCGCCGCCCGACCCGGCCGCCCCGCCCGACGAGCAGCTCTGAGAGCTTACAGCGGTGGTGTGCGGCGGTGCGCTGCAGCGCAGCGCACCGCCGCACCACAGGACACGCCCCTTTGCTGAGGCCCTGCAGGCCCTCACCCCCCTGCCTCCCTCTCCCAACGGGAGAGGGGGAAATTAGTGGCTCGGCACGGGGTTTCGGCAGAGCCGAAACCCCGTGCCGAGCTACCGTTTCCCCCGCCCCTGGCAGGGGCGGGGGCAGGGGGTGGGGTGATCATGTGTGCCTCTGAAACCAACACGGGATTAGCTGGCTGCCCGATCTTGTGGTAGGATCAAACAATCAGCGATCGTGCAGGAGAGCAGGCGTTATGGCCGACGGCGCAATCGGTTCAGGCTGGGATCAGCGGCTCGACGGCGCCGTGCGATGGACCGGGCGCCACTGGCTGCTGCTCGTCAACGGCGCGGCGGCGCTCTACGCCGGGCTGCCGTGGCTCTCCCCGCTGGCGAAGGCGAGCGGCCACCCGCTGCTCGGCGCGCTGCTGTTCAGCCTGTACACCCCGCTGTGCCACCAGCTGCCCGAGCGCTCGTTCTTCGTGTACGGCCACCAGGTCGCGTTCTGCCACCGCTGCGCCGCGATGTATGGCTCGATCGTCCTGGCCGGGCTGCTATTCGCGCCGCTGCGCCACCGGCTGCGCCCGACCTCGCTCAAGGTCGCCGGGCTGCTGCTGCTGCCGATAACGGTCGACGGCCTCACCCACCTGGTCGACGACGTGCTCGGGCTGGGCTTCCGCGGTGGCGGCGACGCGATCGGCACGCCAAACTTCTGGCTCAGGATGCTGACCGGCGCGCTGGTCGGGGTCGCCGCGCTGATCGTGCTCTTCCCACGGCTCGAGCGCGACCTCGCGCGCGTCTTTGCCCCGGAGGCGTAATCACCCGCTTGCCAGCGCCTTGGTCGCAGGAGCAACCTCGGCGGCCGGCAGCTTCAGCGTCACGCGCGTGCCCTGGCCCAGCCGGCTGTCGATCGCGATCTGGCCGCCCTGCGCCTCGACCAGCGCCTTCGCGATCGACAGCCCCAGGCCGCTGCCGCTGCCCTCGGCTCCGCGCACGCTCTCGCCCCGGTAGAACCGCTCGAACACGTGCGGCAGGTGCTCCGGCGCGATCCCCAGGCCTGTGTCGCTCACAGTAACGTCGACCTGGCGGCCGTGGGGCTGCGTAGCGATCTCGACCGCCCCGCCGCGCGGCGTGTGGCGCAGCGCGTTGTCGAGCAGGATGATCAGCACCTGCCGCACCCGCGTGGGGTCGCCCAGGATCACGCCCGCTAAGCCGCTTGCGCTCAGGCGTACGCCGCGCTCGTTGGCCAGGCGCCCGACCTGGCGCTGGACGTCGGAGACCAGGTCCGACAGATCGATGCGGGTTCGCTCGACCTTCAGGCGGCCCGCGTCGATCCGCGAGAGCAGCAGCAGGTCGCCGACCAGCCGGTTCATGTGATCGGTCTCGTTGAGCACATCTTCGAGCAGCGCGCGGTTGTCGGGGTCGCTATGCGACATCCCGCGTAGCGCCACCTCGGCGCTCGCACGCAGCAGCGTCAGGGGGGCGCGCAGCTCATGGCTCGCGTTCGCCACGAACGACTGCTGGCGCTCCCAGGCCTCCTGAGCCGGCCGCAGCGAGCGTTCGGCCAGCCACCAGCTGCACACGCCCAGCGCCACCGCGCTCGCGCTGCCGAGCACCAGCAGCCCGATCAGCAGCTGCCGGAGCACGCGATCCTGGTCGGACAGCGTTCGGCCGGCCTGCAGCAGCGGCGGGCCGCTGCCGCTCAGCCGGTAGGTGATCAGGCGCACTCGCTCGCCGCTGTTCAGCCGCGCGGTGCGTACGTCGCTGCCCGCGCCGAGCGCGCTGACCGCCGCGTCCCGGCTCACGGCCTGCGCCGGGGCGAACGTCTGGGTCTGCGTGAGCGCCTGGCCGCGCGCGTCGAGCGCCGTGACGAAGATCGCGGCGATCTGGCTGTCGTAGCTGTCGACGTGCTGGCTGTCGCTGGGCTGGCTCTCGTGCTCGTGGTCATCCTCGCCGGAGCGCCGGGTGGGGAGGGGCGCCCGAGAAGTGGTCGGGATCAGGCTTGCGTAGCTGGATGTCCAGCTGCGCTCGGCGTCGGCCAGATCTGATGGCAGCGCTGCGCCGTAGCGCTGGAACTCCTGGGCGATTCGGTAGCGCATCGCCAGGTCGGTGCTGGTCTGAAAGTAGTAGCCCAGCAGGCTGTAGGTGCCTCCGCCGACGAGCGCGATCAAGGCCAGCGCGACCAGCAGGTACAGCACGGTCAGGCGCAGACGCAGGCCGCTAAACATTGTCTGCCTCCAATCGATACCCGACGCCGCGCACCGTCTGGATTGGATCGCGCCGGCCGGGCAGATTGAGCTTGCGGCGCAGGTAGGAGATGTAGACCTCGACCATCGACTGCTGCACGTCGCGCTCGTACGACCAGACATAATCGAGGATCTGCTGCCGCGAGAGCGCCTGGCCAGGGTGGCGCATGAGGAACTCGAGCAGATTCCACTCGGTGGCGGTCAAGTCGAGCGTCCGATCGGCCCGGCGGGCGGTGCGGGCGCGCAGGTCGAGCACCAGGTCGCCGCAGCGCAGCTCCCACGGGTCGGTCGAGATAACAGTGAACCGGCGGCCGAGGGCGCGCGCGCGGGCCAGCAGCTCCTCGAACGCGAATGGCTTGACCAGGTAGTCGTCGGCGCCGCTGTCGAGCCCGGTCACGCGGTCCTCGATCTGCCCGCGCGCCGTCAGCAGCAAGATCGCGGTGGGCAGCCGCGCGGCGCGGATGGCGCGGCAGATCGCCGGCCCGTCGCGGCCAGGCAGCATCCAGTCGATAACCGCGACATCGTAGACCCCCCGCAGCGCGAGCTCCAGCCCAGTGTCGCCGTCGTGCGCCTCGTCGACCGAGAAGTGCTCCTCGGTCAGCACGCGCGCCATAAGCCGGGCTAGCCGCTGGTCGTCCTCGATGATCAGTACCCGCATCGTACCCTCTTTGTCATCGTGCCCTGCGCGCGGATGCCGGCGTAGGCCCCCTCATTATACAAGAAGTAGTGGCTGCTCATCCCCGCCCTTGCCAGGGGCGGGGGGATGGGGTAATTCCAAGATAAGCTCTCACACCAGCAGCATACCAGCCAATGCTTGAAATTTGCTTGGAAAGATTTACCGGGGCGCTCAAGAATGTTCCAAGCAAGCGCCGCTATTGTGATACGTGCAACCCGACATCCACGCGAGCCGGCACCCGAATCCGACGCGTGCAGCTATGGAGACATGCTTATGATGCAGAAGACCGCCCTCACCATCGCGGCCGCCATTACAGCTTTCATCCTCGTGCTGGTCGGCGGCGTGGCAGCGTACCTCACGACGCAGACGAGCGGCGCCACGCCGGCCGAGGTTGTGCAGCCCGCCGCGACCACCGGCACGAGCCTCGATCCAACCGCGCTGCAGGCGGCCATCCAGCAGCGCGACGCCGCCTACCAGCAGCAGATCCAGCAGGCCAACCAGCAGCTCAGCCAGGCCTATCAGCAGCAGCAAGATCTGGCCAATCAGCTCGATCAGGCGTCGCAGTCACCCAGCGCGCCCGCCTCGCAGGCCTACGCAGTGTCGCGCGACATCGCGGTCGCGATCGGGCAGGCCGCCGCGCCCGGAGCGGCGCTGGCCAAGCCGCCCGAGCTGGTGGACTTCCAGGGCGTGGTCGCCTATGAGGTCGTGCTCGACCGCGGCTCGGTGTATGTCGACGCCAATACCGGCCAGGTGCTCTACAACGGCGCGGCGGCGGCGCCCAGCGGCCGGCGTGGCGAGCACGAGGATGGCGAGCACGAAGAGCACGAGGGCGATGACTGACAGCCACGCGATCTGCGCGTATCGCGCGAGGAGCAACATACGATGACAATGTCTCGACCGGGCAAGCAGCGGGCGTCCGGCGCGCCGGGGCTGAAAGCGCTGATCACGGCGACCTCGCTGGCGGTCACGCTTGGCGGCTGGGCGATCCTGTCCAGCACCCAGGCCACGCCGGCGGCCGGCGCTCAGCCGGACGACATGTACGTGGAGGCGGCGCTCGCCAACCGCCTCGACCTAGGGCTGCCGCCGGTGCCGACGATCGTGGCCCCGCCGCAGCGGCACAAAGGCCGAGACGCCCGCTCGCCTGCCATCTCCGTCCCCAGCCAGGCGCCTGCGCTGCGCACGGTCAGTGCGCCGCCGCGGCCGATCGCCAGGACGCGCTCGTCGAGGTGATGCGCCCGTGAGCGCACGCCGTGCGCTGGTAGCCCTCTCAGCCCCTCCTACCAGGGGGCCGGGGTTAAGGCATGGTTCAATACTCGGGATTTCGACGTGCCACTGTACGGGCGCGATATATCGCGCCCCTGCGCCTGTGGGGCAATGAACGGTCACGCGCGATTGAACCATTCCTAAGATTGAGTGGAAGAACTACCGACAGGGTTGCAGCCGGCAGTCGGCAGTAACGACGAGCTGCATACTGCGGACTGCCGACTGAGCCGGGGAGAGATTTCCCCCGACGTGTACTAGCCGCCGAGCAGCTCGCCGATCAGCAGCGCGAAGATCGCCGCCGCGACAACCTGCAGCGCGCCGCCGGTCGCCAGAATCAGCTGGGCCGCCGGCAGGGCGTAGAGCAGCGCCAGCCAGCCCAGCGCCACCAGCGCGACGCCGCCGATCGCCAGCCACGACTGGGCCGCCGCCAGCCGCACGCGCTGCAGCGGCCGGCCCGCGAAGCGCGGCAGCATGTGGTAGGCCATCCCATAGATCAGCAGCGTGCACCAGCCCCACAGGTTCAGCTCGGCGTGCAGCGGCCGCAGCCGGGCGCCCGCCGCGCGATCCAGCGCGAACCAGGCCCCCAGGCCAATGCCGAGCGCCAGCGCGAGAAAGGCCGCTTTGATGCAGCGAAGCGTGAGCGTGCTCATCTGCGATGCTCCTCCAGCGGAATGATCGATTTTGAATTTTGGACGTTAGGTTGCCGGATCGGCGATCCAGCAGCCAACATCGCAGGCCCCGAGCCGAGGGTTGGCCAGATCGTCCAGGCGAACAGCCCGAGCGCCAGCGTCATGAGCAGGCCGCCAGCTGCGAAGGCGCGCCCCCAGCCGAAGCCGAGCGCCGGCACCATCAGCGCCAGCGCGCCGTAGTGGCAGAGCAGCTGCCAGCGCGCCCAAGACGCGCCGCGCGTGCCACGCCCGCTGAAGCGCGGCAGCACGTGGTAGGCCACGCCGACGATCATCAGCAGCACCCAGCCGAGCGTGGCCAGGTGCTCGGCCGGCAGCAGCCAGGCGCCGCTGATCCAGCCCAGCCTGCTCGCCAGCAGCAGCAGCAGCGCCAGCGGCAGCGCGATCCCGGCGCCCCTGGTCGCCTGCGTGCCGATCTTGTCGACCATCGGCTGCCCGGCGATCGCCGGCGGCAGCGGCCGGTTTGCCCGCCGCGGCCCGCGCAGAAACAGCAGCAGGGTGTTGGCGACAAAGATGAGCGCCGCGGCGAGCTGCAGCCCAAACCCGAGCGCCACACCGGCCGACCAGCCGACCAGCAGGCTCGTGGTCGCCAGCGCGACCCCCGCGGCCCAGCCGAGCCAGTGCGCCCAGATCAGCCGCGGGAAGGGAAAGTCGCGCGCTGCGAACACCGGCACGGTGTGGTAGTTCACAGTGGCGATCATCGCCGTGATCCAGCCGAACAGCGTCAGGTGCACCATGGCCGCCCAGGCCGCGGCGATGCCGAGCAGGGAGAACAGGTACAGCAGCGCGGCGGCCGGCAGCGCGATCAGGCCGGCGATCGCAAATGCTCGCGTGCTCCGAGTCATCGCTGCTGCGCCCCCGCCGCGACACTGAGCGCGGCCAGCAGATCGTCGAGCGCAAGCCCATGGTGCTGTGCTGCGGTGCCGAGCGGCAGCGCGCCGCCACAGCAGGTGTCCAGCCCAAAGCGCTGCAGCACCGGCAGAGTTTGCGGGTACCGCGCGATCAGCTCGTTGAGGGTGGCCGTGGCGTCGATCGCCGCGGCCGTCGTCGGCGTCGGATCGGTTTTCATAGCACGCTCCTGTCTGGCTTCAACCGATACCAGCCTAGCAGGCAGCGCGCGCCCTGGCTGCGACAAAAGTCGCACCGGCGGCGATCGCGATCTTGTTCGGGCAGCTGAGTGCGGGCGCAAAGCGCCCGCACTCAGCCGCCAAGAATCCGGCCCCCTCCCCTGGCAAGGGAGGGGTATGAGGCTTTTGGGGGGAGGTTTTTTCCCGATTGTTGGCTGGTCACGGGGTTGCGGCTCCGCCGCAACCCCGTGACCAGCTGTTGTTTCCCCCACCCCTGGCAGGGGCGGGGGACAGGGGGTGGGGTGATCCGGCGAGCGAAGCGCACCCTCCAGAGCAAACGCTATCGACCGGTTGCGGAATTGTAACTACTTCGTGACTCAATCGCGCTATAGTAGCCAGAGAAGTATGCTCTTGAACTGGCGCGAACCCGTATATCGCGTCGTGTGATGATCGTGCCGCCATAGAAGGAGGCTGCTATGTCCGTCAAGGAGAGTCTGGCCGACTACATTCGCCACGTCCCGAACTTCCCGGTGCCCGGCGTCGAGTACCAGGACATCACGCCGCTTCTGCGCACCCCTGCGGCATTCCAGGAGGCGATCGACGCTTTCACCGCACACTACGAGGGCCGCCACATCGACGCGGTCATTGGTATCGAGTCGCGCGGCTTCATCTTCGCTGCGCCGCTGGCCTACCGGCTCGGCGCCAGCATGATCCCGGTCCGCAAATATGGCCGGCTGCCAGCCGCGACGTATGAGATTGAGTACTATCTCCAGTTTGGCTCCGACAAGCTGCAGCTCCACCGCGACGCGCTGGCGGAGGGCGCCCGCGTGGTGGTCTTCGACGACCTGCTGGCCAGCGGCCGGACGATCGCCGCGGCGTGCGAGCTTGTGGGCCTAGCTGGGGCGAAGGTCGAGGAAGTGGCGTGCCTGGTCGAGCTAAAGAAGGCCAACGGGCGCGCCCGGCTCGAAAACTACCCGGTCTTCTCGCTGATCCAGCTCTAGCAGCCTGTCTGAACAGCTGGAGAGTCAGCGAGGCCTCCGGGCGGCATAGCCGCCCGGAGGCCTCGGCGATTCGTGCGGTTCAGGCATCGTTCAATCGAGCTTGACCGTTCATTGCTCGAAAGGCGCAGGGGGCGTGATATATCGCGCCCGTACAGTGGCAAGCCGAAATCCCTAGAATTGAACCATGCCTTCAGGGTAGCATGCCGCGCCAGGCGACCTACCCGATCTGCGAAGCCAGGATCACCAGGCTGTGCGAGCAGCCGCAGCGATCGCGCGCGTGATTGGCCAGGCGCGCCTCGACGCGGAAGCCAATTCGCTCGAAGATCGCCCGGCCGGAGACCTGCTCCTCGATCATCTCGACGATCGCCTTGCTCGCGCCCATCTCGCGCGCGCCGTCGAGCAGCAGCGGCGCCAGGAACGAGCCCAGCCCGCTGCGCCGCCAGCCCGAGCTGACGACTAGCTGGAGCTCGGCGACGTGGCTCGACCAGCCCGGCTGCTGCTGGATCGCGCCATAGCCCACGATCATGTCGCCGGCGACCGCGACGATCTGCCGCCAGTGGTCGGCGCTGTGCGCGCTCACAAGTCGATTGATGACGTCGGGGCTCTCGAAGTCATCCGGAATGTACAGGCGGTCGTCGGGCGGAAGCGCGCGGCCGAAGGCGAGCATGGCGGCGCGGTCGCTGAACTCGAGGGGGCGGACCGTAACCTCGCGACCGTCTCGAAGCATGACGTGTGCGATCGCGATCGTTTCTAGTTCTACCATCGATGCACCTCTTCGTGCGTGTAGCGAAGAGCAGAGCAGTTGATCCAGCCTTGATCATGCGGCTGATGGTAGCCGGCATGCGACGGAGCCACTTCTATTGCTCGGCGCTGCTGCCATCTGTCGAAGTTGACGATCTCCTTGCGAACATCGGGCGCCAGGCTGCGCGTGCCGGCCTGGCCCAGTGAGCTACAGAAGGATGCTGCCCAGCTCGATCGAGCGATCTTGCAGCTCGGCCTCCTGCACGACGATCAGGCGGAACAGGTCGCTCTCGGTGATCATGCCGACGATATGCGCGCCGTCGACCACCGGCACACCGCCAATGCGGTGCTGTAAGAGCAGCCGCGCCACCTCCAGGATCGTGGTGTCGGGCGAGACGGTCACCACTTCCCGGGTCATAATCTCGCCGATCGGCAGATCGGCCACGCGATGGTACAGGTTGTAGTCGCGCACGTCGCCCACGTGCGAGTCCGACACGCGATTGATATCGCCCTCGGTCACGATCCCCACGAGCCGCTCCGCCGCGTCGACAACCGGAACGCGCCTGATCCGCCGCTCCTTCAGCAGCTGGCGCGCCTCCGGCAGTGTCGTCGTCGCCTGGGCGACAATCGCGGGGCTGGTCATCCACTGTCGTACGGTGTCCACCACCCGACCCCCTTCCTGTTGTCGTGAGCGATTGGCGCTGCCCATTGTCTCACGCCAAGCCGCCAAGGCCGCTATTAGTCGGCGGGCTCGAACCCCTCGGGCGCAGGGTGTGTGAGCAAGTACTCATACGCGCCGGCGGCTGCGCGCGCTCCATCGCCGATCGCGATCAGCAAGTTCTCGCCAAAGGCCGTCGTCACGTCGCCGGCCGCGTAGAGCCCCGGCAGCGTGGTCGCGTTCTTGTCGTCGATCAGGATAAACCCGTCGTCGTTGGTCTGGGCGACCCGGCGCGCGACGCCGCTGTTGGGCAGCAGGCCGAGATCGGCGAACACCGCGTCGACTTTCAGGTAGGTCCGCTCGCCGTCGCGCTCGATCACGACCTGCTCGACATGGCCGGACCCAGCGATCTCGACCACCTTGTAGCCCTCCAGCACGCTGACGTTCGGCAGGCGGCGCAGCGAGATCGCGAGCGGCGAGGTCATTCCGGTTGCGTCGGGCGCGAGCAGGTAGATCTGGCCGGCGGTGCGCGCCAGCTCGACGACGCCCTGCAGCGCGCGCCGCGACGTGCCGATCACCGCCACGTCGCGCCCCGCGACCAGCTGGGCGTGGGTGGTGATCGAGTAGCCGATGCCGTGGTTCAGCAGCTCTCTGGCGCCGGGAATATCGAGATGAAGCGGCGTGGCGCCGGTCGCCAGGATCGCCGCGCGCGATTGCAGCACGCCGTGCCGCTGCGTCTCGACCTGGAACGCCCCGCGGGCCTTGGCCAGGCCGATCACGCGGTCGCGCAGAATCGCGCCGTTGTGGGTGGTGACGCGGCGCTCGAAGATCTGGACTGCCTCGGCCCCCGCGAGATACTCCTCGCCGACCTGGCCCTGCAGGCGCTGCTGCGTGCCGGCCTTGCCGCCTACTTCCTCGTAGACTGCGACGACGTCGAGCTGCTTGCCGAGCGCGTAGAGCGTCGCCGACAAGCCCGCTGCCCCGCCGCCGATGATGATCAGGTCGTGCATGATACCTTCTCCGATATGTCTCGCTGGTCTGTCGCGCAGCCACGGGCCGCCAGGTCAGCATTCGCTATGCAGGCGCAGCCTGTGTCAGTTACTTGACGCCTGGAGTATAGCATAGCCGGTACAGTTCTGCGCGCCGAAAAGAATCGCTAACAGAGGGTTGTAGGGTGATAACCTTTGCCAATGGTATACTATAGCCTCTTCCTAATGAGCCCAGTGGTGGGGATGTGAGGAGCGGCCTGTGGCCACTTCCCACATCCCCAACTGTAAAAAGGAGGGAAACCATGCCGATCGCCGGAAAAGTTGGACTGATCGGGACGGGGATGGTTGGCGCGTCGTTCGCCTATGCGCTGATGCAGCGCGGGGTTGCGAACGAGCTCGTGCTGATCGACGCCGATGCGGCGCGGGCGGAGGGCGAGGCGATGGACTTGAACCATGGGCTGCCGTTCGTTCGCCCGATGCGCATGTCGGCCGGGGGCTACGAGCAGCTGGCGGGGGCCGAGGTGGTGGTGATCTGCGCTGGCTCGAACCAGCGGCCCGGCGAGACCCGGCTGGACCTGCTGCAGCGCAACGCCACCGTGTTTCGCGAGATCGTGCCGCGCGTGGTCGACGCCGCGCCCGATAGCATCGTTGTGATCGCCACCAACCCGGTCGACATCCTGACGACGATTTCGGACCAGATCGCCGGGCTGCCGGCCGGCCGCGTGTTCGGCTCGGGCACTATCCTCGACACCGCGCGGTTTCGCTACCTGCTGGGCGAGCACTACCGGGTCGACCCGCGCAGCGTGCACGCCTATATCGTGGGCGAGCACGGCGACAGCGAGCTGGCGCTCTGGAGCCTGGCCAACATCGCCGGCGTGCGCCTGAACGACTTCGTGGGCGCGAACGGCCGCGGCTACGACCCGGCCACGCTCGACTCGATCTACGAGCAGACGCGCACGGCGGCGTATGAGATCATCAAGCGCAAGAAGGCGACTTACTACGCGATCGGCCTGGGTCTGCTGACGATTGTGGAGGCGATCCTGCGCGATCAGAACACGGTGCTGACGGTCAGCAGCCCGCTGCACGGCCAGTACGGCGTGGATGGGATCGCGATCAGCCTGCCGACGATTGTGGGCCGCAATGGGATCGAGGAGGTGCTGAACCTGCCGATCAGCGACGAGGAGCTTGCTGCATTTCAAGCGTCGGCGTCGACACTCAAAGCGCGGCTGGCGCAGCTGTAGGGCCAAGATCTTTCAAACACGCGCGCTCGGAATCTTCACCACGAGGACACGAGGATAGGAAACGCCGATCGCTACCTTCCACTTCGCCGACTGCTGACTGGAGCCTGCTGTTTGCAGTCGGCAGTCGGCGGCCCGAAGACGGTGGGAAGATTTCAGCCCGCGTGCGCTAGGTCCAGTGGATGCCGCTGCTGATCGTCTCGACCACGCCGCCGCGACGATCGAGCAGCAGCCGCACGGAGTGGCGCAGCGGGCAGTCGATCACCGGGCAGTGGCCGGCAGACGAGATGGCGATCGGCACGCCGTGCGGGCAGACGTTCGTGGTGCACAGCTCGGCGGTGGCCGCGAAGCGCGGCGAGCCCGGCGGCCCATCCAGCATGCGCAGGTTGATCACCGCGTTGCGCATCTCGGGCATGTTTTGGTTGAGGTAGGTCTGGGCGACCGCCAGGAGCGGGTTCTGTCGTTTGCGACGTGCCATTCTTCGTCCCTCCCTGTCACTCTCACTATATTGTGATATTCTACACGAGAGTATGCCATATTTGTGGGACTTATCACGAGAAAAGCCGACTACCTCAGGTTGAGGGATCGCAACCTGGCGATCCCCTCGTCATTGCCTAGTCTGGCAACCTGTGATAGGATGGATAGGCTATGCAGAACCTTGTCGCAACAGAACAGATTCGCTCCCATCGCGCCCGCATACGGCAGCGCGAGCGGATCGCGCTGCTCGAGCAGCGCGTGGCCGAGCTTGAGGCCGAGCTCGCCGCCACGCGCGACGGCGACGCCGCGCGCGCGCGCCAGGTTGCCCGGCTGTCGTCTCAGCTCGAGGCGAGTCGCGCGCTCCAGCCGGCGTCGCACAGCAGCAGGCTGGACACGCTGCTGGCGATCAGCTCGGTGCTGCTGGTCACCCACGAGGTCGCGGCGATCATCCGCCTGGTCGTCGAGGAGGCGGTGAAGCGCTTTCCCGGCGTCAGCGGCGCGCTGCTGTACCTGGCCGACCCTTCCGGCCAGCAGGTTGTGCTGCGGGCGGCCAGCGGCGGCCCCGCGCCGGCCCTGCGAATCCAGCCGGGCCAGTCGGTGGCCGGCCGCGCCTTCATAGCGCCGCGCGCCATGCTAATGAGCGGACCCGAGCTCGAGCTGGCGCTCGACGAGCTCGACGAGGAGCAGCGCGCCACGATTAGCCCGCTCGTCCAGCCATGGCCGCCAGCCAGCGCGCTGATCGCGCCGCTGCGGTTCGAGCACCAGCGCCTGGGCGCGCTGGTACTGTACGGCGGCACCCACGCGCACCTGTTCATCCCGCGCGACCTGCCATTCGTTCAGGCGCTGGCCGACCTCACGTCGGTGGCGATCCTCGAGACAACCCAGCGCGAGCGCGCCACCCGGCTCCAGCGCGACCTGACGCAGACCCAGTCGCTGCACGCCGAGACGCAGGCGCGGCTCGACACCGCCCAGGCGCAGCTGCTGCAGAGCGCCAAGCTGGCGGCGGTCGGCGAGCTGGCCGCGTCGGTCGCTCACGAGATCAATAACCCGCTCTACGCCGCTCGCAATAGCCTCTACCTGATCGAGCAGGACCTGCCGCCTGACTCGGCGCCGGCAGCGTTTCTACAGATCGCGCAGGATGAGCTTGGCCGGATCGCGCGCATCATCACGCGGATGCGCGATTTCTACCGGCCCGCGCGCACCGAGTTCGAGCCGGTCGATATTAACCAGATCTTGCGCGAGACGCTCGAGTTGGTCCAGACGCACCTGCGCCACGGGCAGGTCGCGATCGTCATCCAGTCGGCCTGCGACCTGCCGCTGGTGACGGCACACGTCGACCAGATGCGGCAGGTGTTTCTCAATATGACGCTGAACGCCTGCGACGCAATGCCCGACGGCGGGCTGCTGCGGATCACGACCTTTCAGCTGCCGCCGGCGCCCATCCAGGCGCATAGCGTCGTGGTCGAGATCGCCGACAGCGGGATCGGCATCCCGCCGGAGCACCAGTCGCACCTGTTCGAGCCGTTCTACACCACCAAGCCACAGGGCACCGGCCTGGGCCTGGCGATCAGCGGCCACATCGTGGCGCAGCACGGCGGCCACATCGACGTCGAGAGCACCGTCGGCGTCGGAACGACCTTTACGATCATACTGCCGGTCGCGATGCCGCTGCACGACTAACCTCGCGCCCGACCTCACACCGCCGCGAATTGCAATCTACCGCATCCCAGCGGCCTGCCTGTTGTCGAGTCTCCACCTGGTGTTATCGAGTATTCTCCCACACGACGTTCGCTTCTTGATAGCATACGCACGCGTAGGGCACTGCTGTGGTCAAGAAGGTAGAACATCCATGCAGCATCCTCACATTCTGATCGTGGATAACGACCCGACTGCGGCGCTGGTGACGCAGCGCGGGCTACAACGCCTGCTCGACGCGTCAAAGGCCGAGGTCGAGATCGCGCCCTCGCCCGGCGCGGCCTGGCTGCGCTGTCTGCGCGAGCAGGTCGACCTGCTGATCATCGACCCGAGCCCCGAGAGCGGCGCGGCCTCGGCGCTGGTAAAGGCGCTGCACGTCGATCGGCCGGACATCCCGGTGATGGTGCTGACGGCGTATGACACGCCGCGGCTGCGCGCGCAAATGCGCACGCTTGGCGTGCAGAACTACCTGGCCAAGCCGGTCGACCTGCACGACCTTGGGCAGGCGGTGCAGCTGGTGGTGGGCGACAGCCACGCGCCGGCCGAGCATTGACGGTGCTGCGGGATCATCTTCTCGCCCTCCTCTCTCACCTGTTTTCTTCGTGCGGCGGCGGGATCGCGATCACCCCGGCCCCCGCCCCTACCAGGGGCGGGGGCCGTCTTTAGCCTAAAGAATCCCCTCTCCCAGCGGAAGAGGGGGGAGCGAGGGCGGCTGTGCTATCTGCCGGACAGCTGCTGGACCACGATGCTGCCGATCCCGCCGCTGACAGTCAGCTCGATCCGGTTTTCGGCCGCGTCGTAGCCCGGCGAGGTGTACGTGCGATCCTGCCGGCTGAAGCTGTCCGGCATGCGCACCTGCCCGATGCCGGCGCTT
Organism: Candidatus Ribeiella danica; assembly: GCA_016717335.1. Taxonomy (GTDB): domain Bacteria; phylum Chloroflexota; class Chloroflexia; order Chloroflexales; family Roseiflexaceae; genus Ribeiella; species Ribeiella danica. The sequence continues at coordinate 171,570 of JADKFS010000010.1, read as the reverse complement.
GCAGTCACGCGCGCCGCCATGCCGGCCGGGATCTTGATGGTCGTCTGGCCCACGCCGCCGTCGATCTTGGCCGACAGCCGGCCGCTCTGCGGCAGCGTGATCGTCGTCTGGCCCACGCCGGTGGAGATCTTCAGGTTTTCGAGGCGCAGCCGCTCCAGGTCGATGGTGGCCTGCCCGGCGCCGGTCGCCAGATTGAGCTGCATCGGCACGCCGGCGTTCAGGCGCAGATCCCAGACCGGCCCGCGCCCGCCGCGATTGTCGAACGACATGGACCAGTCGTCCTTACCGTCGACGCGCAGCGCGTAGCTCGCGACGCCGCCGCTGACGTTAAATTCGCGCACGAGCTGCTCGCGCGAGCTGTGCGAGATCGTCCCGGCGATCAGGTCGGACGATTCGGTCAGCGCGCCGACGCTCAGCGAGCCCACGCCCATGGTGATCGAGACGTTCGCGCGATCGGCCTGGCCGATCGGCTGGCTGATCGCCTCAGTGGTGAGCCCCGGCGCCGTGCCCGGCCAGGCATTGAGGTACCACAGCGCGCCGCCGGCCACCGCCAGCATGAGCACGACCACCAGCAGCGAGCCGAGCGTCGAGCGGCGGCCGAACATCAGATCCAGGCCGACGGCGATCAGCGCGAGCGGCCAGAGCCGCAGCAGCGCGCCCCAGACCTCCCAGCCCAGGATGCCCAGGTTATTGAGCAGAAAGATCAGGCCCAGACCGATCAAGATCGTCGGCCCGACCAGGCCGGGCCGCGGCCGCCGCTCCTGGGCCAGCGTAGGGGTGCTCATACCGTTGCTCCTTTCAGTCGGCGCCAGATCAGCAGAATGCCGCCAGCGATCAGGAGGATCGGCCAGAGCACGCTCATATCGAGCCAGCGCAGCCAGCCGATCTGCAGGTTCTGTACGAGGAAGACCAGCCCCAGCAGCAGCAGGCCGGCGCCGATGATCAGCCCGGCGCGCGGGTTGTTCGCGACGGCGCCGCTGCGCAGCTCCTCGCCGAGCGTGCGCGCGCGATCGGCGATCTCGTCCGCCGCCCCGCTGCGCATCGTCTCGGGCGAGCCGACCTGGCCCTGCTCGGCCGATGGGATCACGATCCACAGGATCAGGTAGACCAGCACGCCTGAGCCGCCGCCCAGCGTCAGCAGGACAAAGAAGAGGCGAACGAACACCGGGTCGATGCTGAGGTATGTTCCCAGACCGCCGCACACGCCGGCAACCATGCAATCGGTCGTGCTGCGGGCGAGACGCGGTTTCATAGCAGCGCTCCTTTCTTCAAGCCAATCCGCACCGCTCAGAGCTGGTGGCGCGGGCGCAGCGCCCGGTAGCCGACATACAGCCCGGCCAGGATCAGCGTGAGCGGCCAGAGCATGTTGAAGATCGGCTCCGACAGCGCCAGCATCAGCAGCGCCATTGCCAGCATAACCCCGGCCGGGATCAGCGCCCAGCGCAGCTTGTGCTGCTCAGGGCCGGGCAGCAGCGGCAGCAGCCCGAACGTCAGGCCCATGCCGAGGAAGAACACCCAGCCAAGCTCTGCGCTGGCGACAGTCTCGGTTAGAACCGTGATGAGCGCCAGGGTGAGCAGCACACCCGCGGGGATCACCGCCCACCAGCGCTCGCGCCCGGCCAGGTAGACCGCCCAGAAGCCCAGGCTGAGCATGGCCAGGAACACCGCCCCGCTCCACACGCCGCCGGCCACCGGGAAGAACTCGTTCAGCCCCATGATCAGCCCAATACCGAGCAGACAGAAGCCTGGGATCAACGCCCACCAGCTCGCCGGGTTGCGCGCGAACGCGACCAGGAATGTGGCGCCGCCGGCGAGGAACGCGATCGTCCAGATCAGACTCGCGACGCCGCCGAACAGGCCGAGGTTCTGCAGCAGGAACAGAACTCCCAGCCCAATCAGCACGAGTGCCTCGATACCGTAGCGATCAACGCGTTTCATCAGGCCCTCCTTAGATAAGGTTCTTGCGAACCTTGCCCGTTCAGGGTGAGGGTCTGGGGGCGACAGAGCCGCCCCCAGACCCTCCCCATCGGTATAGACTCTTCACAATAACCATAGCACAGCGGCAAATGGCGCACTGTAATAATTGCTCCACTAGCCGATATCGTTCGACAACGTGCGGCGGCAAAAGAGGTTTTCTGGCATAGAGAGGCCCAAGGGCGCCAGATCGACGCCTCGCGCGGCCCGCGCCATGTTGCCGGTCTGCCAGGAATGTGTATCATGTGCGGGCGCGCCGTCCTTCGAGCAGCAGGCCGATCAGACAGAGGTGTCCTATGGGCGACGAGAAGCGGGAGATCGCGAAGCCAACCCCCGCTATTGACGGGCGTCGCTCTGCGCCGGCCGGCCTGGTCGAGGCGTCTTCGCCCATCTCAATGGAGGCCACATTTCAGGCGCTGCTCGAGGCGGCCCCCGACGCGATTGTGATCGTCGACGGGCGCGGGCGGATCGTCGTCGTCAACAGCCAGACCGAGCGACTGTTCGGCTACCGGCGCGACGAGCTGATCGATCAGCCGGTCGAGCTGCTCCTGCCGGCGCGCCTGCACGACGTGCACACCCGCCACCGCGCCAGGTACACCAGCGCGCCGCGCACGCGCCCGATGGGCAGCGAGCGCGATCTGGCCGGGCTGCGCAAGGATGGCAGCATCTTCCCGGTCGAGATCAGCCTGAGCGCCCTCGCGACCGACAAGGGCCTGCTGATCACCAGCGTGATCCGCGACACGACCCAGCGCAAGCTGGCCGAGCAGGCGCTGGCGCACCAGGCCAGCCGGCTGCGCGAGCAGGCCAACCTGCTGGATCTGGTCTACGACGCGATCATCGTGCGCGACCTGGACAGCCGGATCATCTTTTGGAACCACGGCGCCGAGCAGCAGTACGGCTGGCCGCGCGACTCCGCGCTGGGGCAGGTCTCGCACGAGCTGCTGCAGACGAGCGGCGGCGCGCCAATGCACAAGATCGACAAGCTGCTGTTCGCGGACGGCCGCTGGGAGGGCGAGCTGGTCCACACGCGCCGCGACGGCTCACGGGTGGTGGTGGCGAGCCGGCAGGCGCTGCAGCGCGACGAGCAGGGCACGCCGATCGCGATTCTGGAGATCAACAACGACATCACCCAGCGCAAGCGCGCGGCGGAAGAGCTCGAGCAGCGCGTGCGGCAGCGCACCGCGCACCTGAACACGCTGCTGCAGTTCAGCCAGGATCTGCTCTCGACCAGCAGCCTGGAGGCGGCGCTGCAGCGCGCGCTGGGGTATGCGCTGGCGCTCGCGCCGGCGGCCGATCGTGGCGCGATCTACCTGTACGAGCCGGCAAGCCAGCGGCTGGCGCTGCGCGCCAGCGCGGGATTCAGCCCGCTGCCCGGCCTGAGCATGTCGATCGACCATGGCATCCTCGGCGAGACCTTTACGCGCCGCCGGGTGTGCGCCGCAGCCTCCGCCGCCGACTGGGCGCGGCCGGAGATCGCCGGCGCGCAGGGGCAGGTCTTGCACGAGCTGCACCTCGCGACCGCGCCCGGCGGCGCGGTCGCGATCCCGCTGGTCGCGCACGACCAGGCGATCGGCGTGCTGCTGCTGCTCTCGGCACACGAGGGCGAGCTCGCCGCCGACGCGCGCCTGACGCTGGAGGGGCTGGCGAACCTGGCCGCCACCTCGATCTCCGAGGAGCGCAGCACGCGGGCGGCCGCCGCGCTCACGCGCCAGCTGGCCAGCCTGGAAGAGCAGCAGCAAACGCTGACCGAGCGGGTGACCTCGGCCGAGGCCGCGATGCTGCAGGCCGCGCGGCTGGCGGCGGTCGGGCAGCTGGCGGCATCGATCGCGCACGAGATCAACAACCCGCTGTACGCGACGCGCAACTGCCTGTACCTGCTGCACGAGGACCTGCCGCCCGAGCTGCGCGACTCGCACTACCTGAGCGTCGCGCGCGAGCAGCTCGGGCGGATCGCCGGCATCATCGATCGGATGCGGCAGTTCTCGCGGCCGAACCGCGGCGAGCTGGCGCCGGCCGATCTCAACCAGCTGCTCGAGGGCACGCTGGCGCTGGCGGTCGTCAACATGCGGCACACATCGATCCGCGTGATCTTCTCGCCTGACCCGCAGCTGCCCGAGGTGATCTGCAACGGCGATCAGCTGCGCCAGGTGTTCCTAAACCTGATCCTCAACGCGAGTGACGCGATGCCGCAGGGCGGCACGCTGACCATACGCACCGTGGCGGGACCGACCGTGGCAGTGGTCGAGGTGCAAGATACCGGCGTCGGCATCCCGGCCGACCTACGCCCGCGGCTGTTCGAGCCATTCTTCACCAACAAGGCCCACGGCACGGGGCTGGGGCTTTCGATCAGCGCCCACATCGTGACGCAGCACGGCGGCCAGATCGAAGTCGACAGCGTCGAGGGGCAGGGCAGCACCTTCCGGGTGGCGCTGCCGTACAGGTTGGATAGCTGACGCGGACCGCAGGCACTGGCGATGCGCTCCAGAGGAGGACCTGCTTGGTGGGGCAATCGGCACGCATACTGATCGTCGACGACGAGGCGGCGATCCTGTTCACGATGGAGGCGATGCTGCAGCGGCGCGGCCACTCCGTCACGGCCGCGGCGAGCGGCGAGGAAGCGCTCCAGCTGATCGCACAGTCGTCGTTCGACCTGCTGCTGCTCGATCTCAAGATGCCGGGGATGAGCGGGCTCGACGTGGCCTATCGCGCGCGCGAGATCCAGCCGGAGGTCTCGATCCTGTTCCTGACCGGCAGCAGCCCGATCGAGGGCGCGGTCGACGATCTCGACCTGCACCATTTCGACTATGTGATCAAGACCGCCGCGCCGCAGGATGTGCTGGCGCGCGTGGCCGAGGCGCTGGCGGCGCGCCCCTAGGTGCATTGCTGGCGCGCTTTCGGGGGGCTGCGCGCCCCCCGTGCCGCCTGGCCGGGGCTTCGCCCCTGGACCCCAAAAGAAGCCAGCCTCGTCTTTAGCGCTTGGCGTGCATGCCCAGCTGAATCAAGGCGCGCCGGGATGAAACTCGTCCGATTGGAATGGTGCTGGGCATCCGCCACAATGCTTGCAGTTGGTACGGCATCATTTGCCGGAGGGGGGCCGGGGGGCGGGGCCGGGGGCGCAGCGCCCCGGAAGAATTCGGATCACCCCGAATGGGGGCACCAAGCGGGGGCCGGGGGCGCAGCGCCCCGGAAAAGGGATTGGCCGTCCGCAGGAGCAGCAGGCGGGGGCCGGGGGCGCAGCACCCGTTTGACACAACACGAGCCCAGTGCTAGGATTCATCCGCCATAAACACACCTGGAACACAGCTGGTATTTGGCAGAGGAGCTATTGATGAGCCAGGCCGCCCGCATCCTGATTGTGGACGACGAGTCTTCGATTCGCCTGACGCTCGGCGCGCTGCTCCAGCGCGCCGGCTATGATGTCACCGCCGCCGAAAATGGGGCGGAGGCCGTGGCCCTGTTCGAGCGGCAGACGTTCGATCTGATGTTGGTCGACCTCAAGATGCCGGGTATGGATGGCATGCAGGTGGTCTCCGCGGCGCGCCAGCGCCAGGCCGACCTCGCGATCATCGTGCTGACCGGCCATGGCTCGCTCGACACGGCGGTGGAGGGGCTGCACCAGGGCATCTTCGATTACCTGCTCAAGACCACCGAGCCGATCCAGGTGATCGAGCGCGTCAAGGCCGGCCTGCTGGCGCGATCGCAGCGGATACGCGAGCGCACCCTGCTCGACGTGGTCAGCTCGGCGGTGCAGGAGCTGCGCGGCCCACAGGCAGGCCGATCGGCCGATTCCTCGGGCGGGTCGGCGGAGCGCGCGATCACCGTCGGCGCGCTGCACCTCGATACCTGGCGGCAGGAGGCGACGCTGGCCAGCCGCACGCTGCCGCTCACGCCGACCGAGTTTCGCGTGCTGCTGTGCCTGGCCGAGCACGCCGGCACGATGCTCTCGTACGCGCAGCTCGTGCGCTGCGCCCAGGGCTATGAAGCCGACGAGCTGGAGGCCGGCGAGCTGATCAAGCCGCACATCCACCACCTGCGTCAGAAGCTGGAGCCCGACCCCACCGCGCCGCGCTATATCCTCAACGTGCGCGGCAAGGGCTACCTGCTCTCACCAGTCGGCGAGTAGCGCGCCCAGGTGAAGAAGTATCAACCAGGCGTTGCCGTTCCTTTCTGCCACGCGCCACTGGCCAGATGGTAGAATCCCCGCAAGATCTCCTCCAAGCCATCATACAAGAAGCACCCCGTCGTAGCGGGCCGGGCAGCCGGCCGCGCGGGGATGCGATCTGAACAGGGCCGGCCCGGATGCCGGTGCGGACCTCAGGCGCCATGGCGCGCCACGGGGAGGCAACATGGAGCGAAGCTGCGCTGGCCTGATAGCGCCAGGCCTGATCGACTCAGCCCTGAAGCTGCAAGTGATCCTGCTGTTCTACCGCCACCCGCGCTGGTCTGGCGACGCCGCACAGCTGAGCGAGTGGCTGCACGAGATCCCGTGGGCGCTCGCAGACGCGCTGGAGGCGCTCGCCGAGGCCGGGCTGCTCGGCCGCATCGGCGCGCAGGGGGCGACCGGCTACCGCCTGGAGCCGAGGCCCGAGCACTTGGACGTGCTCAAGCAGCTCGTGAGCACCTTCGAGGACCCGCTCACGCGCGACAACGTCTACTACCTTGTGCGCGACGCCGAGCAGGAGCGCCAGATGCGCGCCTGGCCGCCGCCCGACCCCTCGACCTCGTTTGGTGCGCCGCTGACCTGGTGATCTTTCCGGGTGAGAACTCTCGCCCTCTTGCCCCGGCTCCCGTTTGCGGAGAGGGGGATTCTGAGCTGGTGGCGTGGTTTCGGCTTTGCCGAAACCACGCCACCAGCTCTTTTACCACCGTCCCTGGCAGCGGCGGGAGTGGGGTGATCGGCGTATCAACGCTCGGTGGGGGTGAACAGCGCAGCGCTCATGAGGGATCGTCTTGGTTGTCGGGGCCGGCGCGCGCGGGGCGCGGCAGCAGCCGGAACGGCACGACCCGCGGCCAGGCGTGCAGCAGGAACAGCAAGGCGGCGGCCAGATAGGCCAGCCCAACCACGATCAGCAGCGCGCCGCCGATCGGTGCGGCCGCCGGCAGCGTCGTCAGCGGGCCGTGCAGCGCCGCGAGCGCGACCCCGACGTTGAGGCAGAGGTAGCAGCCCCAGACCAGCCGCTCGTCGCCGCGCGAGCCGCCCGCGTCGAGCCGCGGCAAGATCCAGAAGGCCACCCCGCAGGCCAGCTGCACCGTCCAGCCCACCAGCAGGATGTGGATGTGCGAGCTGCGCAGCGCCCACAGCCAGGGCAGCAGCGGGACGCCCTTGTTCAGCAGCACTAGCCCGCCGAGGCTGTAGCCGAGCGCCAGCCAGACCAGCGCGGTGCGGATCATCAGTTGGCTCAGGCGTGGCATCCGCTTCTCCGAACGATGAACGATGAACGATGAACGTTACACTGCAGCATTCAGCGTTCAGCATTCAGCGTTTTTGGGTTCGGGCCTTGACACGCGGCCAGATCGCGGCGACGAAGGCCCAGATCGCCAGCACCTGCAGCAGCGCCGACAGGGCCAGCGGCCAGCCCAGCCAGGGCTGGGGCAGCCAGGCGTGCAGCGGCTCGAAGATCGCCCGCAGCGCCAGCCCGGCGTTCAGCCCGCCGTAGGTCATCCAGCCCAGCCGCTCGTCGCCGCGCGGCCGCTCGCGCGAGAGCGGCGGGAACATCCAGAGCGACACGCCGCAGATCAGCTGCGTGACCCAGCCGACCATCAGCAGGTGGTAGAACACCGGCATCAGCGCCCCGATCCGCCCGTCGATCGCCAGCGCCTGGTTGAGCAGCACCAGCGCGCCGACCAGGAAGGCGGTCAGCAGGTAGGCCAGCGCCGTGCGGATAAAATAGCGCGCCTGGGTGTGCATCAGCGGGGCGCCCCTTCAACACTCGATCGGCGGCGCGCTCCTCACGTCGCCGTAGCACGCGGCGCACCGGCGAACACGACCGTGAACGGCCGGCCGATCGCGCCCTCGGGGCAGTACGACTCGCAGACCTCGCAGAAGGTGCAGTCGGCCGGCCGCACGATCGCCGCGTGGCCGCCGCGCATCTCGACCGCGTGAGTCGGGCAGAGCTGCTCGCAGATCCGGCAGCCGGTGCAGCGCCCCAGGTCGATCAGCGGGAGGGTCCAGTTCGCGCCTGTTGTGGTCATCGCCGGTGTCCTTCTATTCGCTCTGTATGCTGATTGTAGCGTATCCTGTAGGCGCCGCGCAAGCGGCCGCCTGTGCTGCAGCGCTGCCGGGGCTTGCAGATAATAAAACACCTCGGTCATCTCACGCAAAGCCGCAAAGCCGCAAAGAATAGATCTGCGCGCTTTGCGGCTTTGCGTGAGCATTTCACGTCTTCAATCGCGGAATGCAAATCCCCTTTACTTCTTCGGGTCGCCGTCGCCGGCCTGGACCAGGCCCAGCGCGCCGCGCCCGACGTAGGTGAACGCGTGGGTGACGATCGGGTATAGGCCGTCCTCGGCGGTGGTGAACTCGACGATCGCCCCCTGCGCCGGGGCCAGGTCGACCGCCTGCGAGCCGTAGTGGCCGGGGTTGTCGGCGCTCAGGACCATGCCCTCTTTGATCACCGTGTTGAAGATCGTGCCGACGATGTGGAACGAGCTGTCGATGCTCGGGCCGGCGTTGAGCACGAAGATCCGCACCGTCTCGCCCGTGCCGACTTTGAGCGGGTTGTCCTTGTACTGGTTGGCCACGCCGTTGAAGACCACGTAGTCGGGTGCGGGCGCCGCGGACGAGGCCTTGGTCAGGCTGGCGGGCTGGCCCTGCGGCCCGAGGTACCACTCGCTCTGGACCAGCGCGAACTCCTTGTCGACCTTGGGCAGGCCCTCTTTCGGCTCGACGATCACCATGCCATACATCCCGTTGGCGATGTGGTGCAGCGCCGGGGAGGTGCCGCAGTGGTACATCCAGACGCCGGCGTAGTCGGCCTTCCACTCGTAGAGCTTCTCCTCGCCGGGGTTGATCGAGGTCATCTCGTCGTTCCAGGCCACCTGGCTGGCGTGGAAGTCGACCGAGTGGGCGAGCTGGCTGGTGGCCGGGTTCTTCAGGTGGATGCGAACAGTGTCGCCCACGCGCACGCGGATGACCGGGCCGGGCACTGTGCCGTTGAAGGTCCAGACGTGCTGCACGAAGCCCTGGGCAACCGTCATGTTCTTCTCCTGCACAACCAGGTCGACGTCGTGGGTCGTGCCGCTGAGCGCGGCCGGCGCGGCGGCGTCGTAGAGCGTGTAGGGCGGCGCGTTGTCGTCGGGCTGCACGTCGGTGGTGGGCGGCGGGCCGCCGTGGTCGTCGGCGTTGTGCGTCCCGGCGGTGCTGCCGCCGACCGAGATGGTGCCCTTCATGCCGGCCTCGGAGTGGCCGGGCACTGAGCAGATGAAGCTGATCCCGCTGGCTGGCACGTCGACGATGGCCGTCTTGGTCTCCTTGGCGTTGGCGGCCAGCTTGGTGCCGTTGTTGAAGGTCACGTCGTGCGGGATGGCGCCGTCGTTGGTGAATTTGATCGTGTAGCGGCCGGCCTTCTCGACGTTCAGGCTGGTCGGCTTGAAGCCGAGGTCGACGCTGCGGATCTCCAGCGTGCCAAGCGGCGAGCCGCTGTCCTGCGCGGCGGCCTCGGCCGCGGCGGGCTTGGGCGTCGGGGCCTTGGCCATGGTCGGGCCGGTCTGGCTGGGCGGCGTGCCGCAGGCGGCCAGCGCGAAGAGCAGCGCCAGCAGCGCAATGATGGCCGTCAGTTGTCTGTAGGAAGCGGAAAGCATGGTCGTTCCTCCTCATGCTGTCATTGTTCTGACTGTAGGGTAGTCCTTCTGGGCATGAAAAGAAGCGACTTTTGTCACAAAGGTTGCTCTGCTGCCAGAACCGTGTAGCAAGCCATTCCAAGCCCTATTGCGATTCTTTAACCATTTCGTATCTGGAAACGACGATGCTGGATGCGCGCTCCCTCATATAATGCCTGCGGGGTAAGGTTTGTCGGTTCACTGGCCGGCCACTCCACCCCCTGCCACGGGGCGGATGAATACTGGAGGGCGCCGGGGTTTCGGCGCAGCCGAAACCCCGGCACCCTCCAAGGAACCCCCCTCTCCCGCTGGGAGAGGGGGGAGGCGGTGAGGGCAGCAAGTGCCATTGCGCTATACAAGGAGAGCACACGTGATCAAGATACGAGGCTGGGGTGCGCTGGCCGCCTGCCTGGCCTTCCTGGCTATCCTCTGCGCGAGCGCAAGCCTGGCCGGCCAGCCCTCAGCCCGGGCGCAGAGCATCCTTAAGGTGCAGATCCGCCGCGACACGTCCGGCGGCATGCCATACGGCGGCAGCCACTCGGCCGGCATCAGCTCGATCGTCTCAGGCTTCGCGGCGGCGGGCGCGAGCGTGACTGTGACGCTGTCTCACCCCGGCGCTCCCGCGGTCGTGCGGACCACGCCCGCCGACCAGGCCGGGAGCTTCGCCGTCGCGCTAGACCGGCTGATCGCCGACGGCGACAGCGTGCAGGTCGCGGACGGGAGCAACACCAGGGTCGTGCAGGTGCCGGCGCTGACCTACCGCGCCGATCCGGCCACCCGCCTGATCGTCGGCAGCGGCCCCGCCAACATCTCCACGACCAGCCCCGGCGCGCCGCACTCGCTGGCGATCTCCTTCGGCAGCGTGGCCCGCCAGGTCACGACCGGCCCCGCCGGTGGGTACCAGGCGGACTTCTCTGCTTCCCCGTTCATGCCCGGCGCGCTGGGGTCGCTGCACTACATCACGCCCGCCGGCGACGATATCTACAAGCCGCTGCTGGCGGTCGACCCGCTCGCGCGCGGCGTGGCGGGCGACGGCTGGGCCGACATCATCCTTGGCCAGCCATCCTTCGCGCAGGCGACCTTCAACGAGGTTGTGGGCGCCAAGATCTTCAACCCGGCCGGGGTCTACGTCGACCGATCGGCGCAGCCGAACCGGGTCTATGTCTACGACGCCGGCAACAGCCGGATCGTCGGGCTCGGCGGGCTTGGCACGACCAGCGCCAACCAGCCCTGCACCTCGTACTCGGACTACGGCCAGCCCTGCGCGATCCAGCCGAACCGCCCGGCCGACGTCGTGCTGGGCCAGCCCAGCGCTGGCAGCTCGACCTGCAACGGCGACAGCGCCTTCCAGCTGTACCCGGACGTGCCGATGGCCGACGCTACAACGCTGTGCGGCATGCGCGAGGAGCAGATGAGCCTCTCCGAGGGCGGCTCGGGCGTGACGATGGCGGCCGACGCGCAGGGCAACCTGTACGTCCCGGACTTCTTCAACAACCGCATCCTGCGCTACAACAGCCCGTTTACGACCGACACGACCGCGGACTACGTCTGGGGCCAGGCCGACTTCGGCGGCGTGACGTGCAATCGCGGCGGCTCGTTCTATCGACCCAGCGCCAGCAGCCTGTGCCTGGCGCCGCCGCCCGGCGTGGGCGACCTGATGGCGGGCGTCGCGCTCGACGGCGCGGGCAACCTGTGGGTCACGGATACCCAAAACAACCGCGTACTGCGCTTTCCATACAGCGCCGCGCAGGGCCTGCCGGCGACGACAGCCGACCTGGTGCTTGGCCAGCCGAGCTTCGGCGACTCGCTGGCCAGCAGCGCGCTCGACCGCATGGACAAGCCCGAATCGGTGCGGGTGAGCGCCGCCGGCGTGGTGTATGTCGCCGATAGCCTCAACAACCGCGTGCTGGCGTTCGCGCCGCCGCTCCAGAGCGGCATGGTCGCGACGCGGCTGCTCGGCAGCGGGCTGTCGAACCCGCGCGGGCTGGAGATCGACCCGAGCGGCGGCGTGTGGGTCGACGACAGCGGCCACCAGCGCTTCGTGCGCTACGTCGGCGAGGTCCAGCAGGAGGCTGTGCCGGCAAGCGAGGGGCGCGCCTGGGGCGGGCTCGGCGTCGACCGGGACGGCAGCCTCATGTGGGCCGGCTGGGATCTCCAGGAGGTGCTGCACTTCAGCAAGCCGGCCGGCGCCCAGGCGTACAGCCAGGACGCGACCTTCTTCCAGTCCGAGGATCACGGGCTGTTCAACCAGACCGGCCAGCGCGGCCTGTACGGCGGGATGGGCCTCGAAGTGACCGCGAGCCAGCTGATCTACGGCGACGCCTCGCGCATGGTCTTCTGGAATGACCCGCAGAGCCTGAGCAGCGGCCAGCCGGCCGACGGCGTGATCGGCGAGCCGGGCTTCCTGACCCGCAAGCGCTGGGGGCCCTGGTTCCATCGCATGCGCGACGACGGACAGGGGCGGCTGTGGGTGCTGCACGGCGACCTGAACAGCGCGGGGGTCTACGGCTACCAGCTCCCGCTCACGAGCGGCGCCGTGCCGGCCTACACGATCAGCTCGCCGCTGCCGGTGAAGGGTGGCGGCAGCCTGAGCTGGACCTGGACGCTGCTGCTCGGCGGGATCGACACGCAGCCCGGCTGCGGCGACTGCCTGTGGCTGTCCGACGAGGAGAGCCACCGCGCGTTTCGGGTTCGAAATATCACCACCCAGCCGGTCGTCGACATCGTGCTCGGCCAGCTCAATCTCAGCGGCAACCAGTGCAACCAGGGGCGCGGGCGCGACAACCCCTCGGCCGACTCGCTGTGCCACCCCGGTGCGCTGACGTTCGACCCGGCCGGCAACCTGTTCTTGTCCGACCACAACACCGAGTTCGACGGCAACCTGCGCCTGCTGGAGTACGACGCCGCCGCGCTACCGCTCGCGCCCGCGGCGGCGCTGTTCGGCATACCGGCCACGCACGTGCTCGGCCGCGGCGGCAGCTTCACCGCGCCGAACTGCCCGACGTTTGAGCAAGACCCGCTCTGCGGTCCGTGGGAGCCCGCGTTCGACGCGCGGGGGCATATGGCGCTCGGCTTCAACGGCTACCTAGGCCCGCGCTTCCCCATGATCTACAAGGACCCGCTGGCGAACCCGCTGCCGGTGGCCGCGCTGGGCGATTTCGGCTCGATGCCGACCTCCTCGCGCTACGACGCCGCCGGGCGCCTGTATGTCCTGGATCACAATCGCAGCCGGATCTTGATCTACCTGCCGGGCGAGGCCGATCCCAGCCCAACCGCGACGCCGACCGCCAGCGCCACGGCGACGCGCACGGCCACCGCAACCCCGACGCGCACGGCTACCGCGACGCCGACCGCCACGAATCTTGCGACGGCGACGACCACGACAACGCGCACGGCTACCGCGACGCCGACCGCCACGAGCCCCGCGACTGCAACGACCACGCCCAGGGGCGCGCAGACTACGATCTATGTGTCGGCGATCATGCATTAAAGATCTTCTGTACTGCGTTCGGGGGGCTGCGCGCCCTTGGACCCCAAAAAGATGCCGTCTCGTCTTCAGCGCTTGGCGCGCATGCCTGGCAATATTCCAGAGCTGCGGGTGATAACTCGCCCCGCAGGAATGTTGATAGGCATGCGCCACTTTGCATAGGCGCACCAATCGGGGGCCGGGGGCGCAGCGCCCCGGAAGAAACCCACAGCGGTGAGCGAGCTCAGGCGGGGGGCCGGGGACGCAGCGCCCCATCCATACAGCCCATACATCCTGTACAATAGACATCCCAGAGCAGCGCCCAGGATCATCATGACCACCATATGCAAATGAGTAGACATAATGATTCAAGCATAGCTGAGCGCGCCGCGCTGCTGCGGCGGGTCGGCTTCTGCGCCGGCCTGCCCGACGAGGCGCTGGCGGCGCTGGCGGCAATCGCGATGCCGCTGCGTCGGCCGGCCGGCTCGTTCGTGCAGTTCGAGGGCGACCCGGCCGAGGCGATGTACGTGATCGTCCAGGGCCACGTCAAGATCGCGCGCAGCTCGGCCGGCGGGCGCGAGCAGGTGCTGAACGTGCTGGGGCCGGGCGCGCACTTCAACACCGTGCCGATGTTCGACGGCGGCACGTGCCCGGCCAACGCCCAGGCGCTCACCGACGCGGCGCTGCTGGCGCTGCCGCGCGAGCGGCTGCTGGGCGTCGTCGAGCAGCACCCGCCGCTGGCGCTGGCGCTGCTGAAGGAGTTCACCGGCCGGCTGCGCCACATGGTCAACCTGGTCGACGAGCTGTCGCTCCACACCGTGCAGGGCCGGCTGGCCGGGCTGCTGCTGGCCCAGGCCGAGGCTGCCGAGCGCGGCGAGCACGCGCCGCCGCTGACTCAGGCCGAGATGGCCGCGCGCCTCGGCACCGTGCGCGAGATGGTCGGGCGCGCGCTGAAGACCTTCGAGGCGCTCGGGCTGCTCGCGCTGGACCGCGGGACGATCACGGTGCTCGACCGCGCGGGCCTGGCGGCCCAGCACGAGGAGTAGCCTGCCCTCAGCTCCCTGCTGTTGATCCTCACTCCCTCCCCCGTCGCCATGAGCGAAGGAGATGCTTGGCGGGCGCGGCGGTTTCGGCTTCACCGAAACCGCCGCGCCCGCCAGTTTTTGCTCGCTGCCATGACGGGGGCGGGGATAGGCGGAGGGGCAATCTTCGCATTGGAGTGCTGAATTCGCCGGTGTCGCCCAGCCGTGGCAAGAAACGTGCTGTATGGTTGCCGTCTACCCGCGCGGCTCGGACTCGCGCGCAACGCGGCGACACGGGAGCGGCAATAGAATCGCTCCCGGTAACCGGGCCGCACGAAAGACAGCGTTGAGGAGATATCGGAAGGAGAATTCACCATGGCTAAGACAGTAGTCGGATTGTTCGACACCTTCACGGGCGCGCAGAACGTCGTCCAGGAGCTGGTGAACAACGGCTTCGATCGCAACGAGATCAGCCTGCTGGCGAACGACGCTCGCGGCGAGTACGCCAGCGCCCGCGCCGTCGGCGATACGGGCAGCTCGACTGGTGAGGGCGCTGCGGCCGGCGCGGTCGGCGGCGGCGTGCTCGGCGGCGTGCTGGGCCTGCTCGTCGGCGTGGGCGCGCTGGCGATCCCGGGCATCGGCCCGGTGCTGGCGGCTGGCCCGCTGGCGGCCGCGCTCGGCACCGCCGGCGCGAGCACGCTCGTGGGTGCGGGCATCGGCGCGGCGGCCGGCGGCGTGATCGGCGCGTTGGTCGGCGCTGGCGTCCCGGAGGAGGATGCCAACTTCTACGCCGAGGGCGTGCGCCGCGGCGGCACCCTGGTGATGGTCAAGACCTCCGACGACATGGCGAACACAGCCTACAGCGTCATGCAGCGCTACGGCGCAGTCGACGTCGATCAGCGCGGCGGTGAGTGGCGCCAGAGCGGCTGGAGCCGCTTTGACACCAACGCCGGCGGCGCGACCGACATCGACGACAAGTGGCGCGAGAGCAGCAAGGTCGGCACTGCCGGCGGCACGGTCGCGGGCGCGGCCACTGGCGCGGCGATGGGCGCGCCGGGCGGCCCGGTCGGGATGGCGATTGGCGGCATCGCGGGCGCGGCGGCCGGCGCGGCAGCCGGAGCGGCGGGCGATGTGGCGGGCGAGAGCGCCGAGGACAGCAGCCGCGGCACGATGGGCCGCGCGCGCGACTACGATAGGTCCTCGTCCACCTCCACCGGCGCGACCAACATCGACGACAAGTGGCGCGAGAGCAGCAAGGTCGGCACGGGCGGCGGGACGGTGGCGGGCGCGGCCACCGGCGCGGCGATGGGCTCGGTCGCCGGCCCGGTCGGCACCGTGGTCGGTGGTGTGGCCGGCGCGGCGGCCGGCGCCGGGATCGGCGCGGCGGGCGACGTGGCGGGCGAGAGCGCCGAGGACTACTTCAACAGCCACGACAGCGACTTCCGCTCCCACTACCAGTCCTACGGCACCAATAGCGGCTACAGCTACGAGCAGTACCAGCCGGTCTATCGCTATGGCTACGGCCTGGCGACTGACCCGCAGTATGGTAGCTGGGACTGGGACCGGCTCGAGCCTGAGGCGCGCCGCCGCTGGGAGGAGCGCAACCCGGGCACGTGGGATCGCTTCAAGGACTCGGTGCGCTACGCTTGGGACCGGGCCCGCGGCGCGCGCTAGCGCCTAGCCTTCCCTTACGGCAAGGGCATTGCAACCCCCTACCCCCTGCTCCAGTACGGAGCAGGGGGTGTTCTTTTGGCATCCGGCGCCAGCCCAATTTTCGCCTCCGCCTCTGCCGGGGGTGGGAGCCGACGTTGCACGAGCCCTGCCTATAAGGGATTCTCGCTTTTTTAACTAGCCCAGTGGAACAGTTATGTATTCGAAAATCCCTAAGCGAAAATCCAACCGGAAAGCTGCCTTCTCTCTCGGATTGGAGCGAGTTTTGTTACGTAACCCTTCTATTTCGTTAAGACATCTTTTCGGCAATCGGCGCATTTGGCCGCTATGCTCAGCGCGTGCGAACGATCACCTGATCGATGCTCGCGGCGCGCGGCTGCGGCCTGAGCGGGTCGGCCGCGCCTAAGGAGAAGCCGATGGTTCATCTTTCGAAGCGGCTCGTCGGCGGCGTGCTCGCGCTCGGCGCTGCCGCGCTCGGCGCGCTGTACGTGTGGGTCATCATGCCCTGGCACCTGCGCTGGGGCGCGACCGAGGCCGAGCTGCGGCGCGAGCTGCCCGGCGACGACCTGGTTCCGCAGCCCAGGATGGGCTACACGCGCGCGATCACTATCGACGCGCCAGCGCCGGCGGTGTGGCCCTGGCTTGCCCAGATCGGCCAGGGCCGCGGTGGTCTGTACAGCTACGATTGGCTGGAGAACCTGGCGGGCTGCGACCTGCACAGCGCCGACCGGATCGTCGCCGAGTGGCAGCTGCGCGCCGGGGACCTGGTCCGGCTTGGGCCGGAGGGCTACCCGTACTTCACGGTCGTCTCGGCCGAGCCGGGTCGTGCGCTGGTGCTCAGGGCCGCCGGCGTGCCGCCCGACACGAGCAGCTGGTCCTTCATCCTCGACCCGGTCGATACGGCGACGACGCGCCTGATCGTCCGCAGCCGCGGCGACTACACGCCGACCGTGCTGAACGCGTTCATGTGGCGGGCGATGGTCGAGCCGCTCAATTTCATGATGGAGCGCAAGATGCTCTACGGCATCAAGCAGCGCGCCGAGCGGCACGCGCGCCTGGGCACCGCCGCGACCGACTCCTAGCGCAATTGCAGATTGCAGATTGCAGATTGCGATGAGCACGGCTCGTTGGAAGTACCCGCCTCCGTCGGCGCTCTAGCGGAACGACCGGCGCGGCTCGCCGGGCTGGTACGGCCGCAGCGAAAAGGCCGACCAGGTCTCGTTCACGGAGACCAGATTGATCCATTTGAGATCGGCCTGCTGCACGGCGTCCCAGCCGCGGTCGCGGGTCAGGTCGGTCTGGATCTTCGACGCTCCTTTGGGAAACGCGATCCACAGCAAGCTCGCCGGCTTGAGCGCCGCGCACACCGGCGGCAGCAGCCGCTCCAGCTCGGCCTGGTTGCCGACGAAGAGCTGGACCCAGTCGAACTGGCCCACCAGCTCTTCGGCCAGATCGGCGTGCTCCGGCAGCGGCTGGAGCGCGTCGAGGTAGCCCTCCGGCGCGTTGACGACCGCGGCGCGCTGGCCGGGCTTGAGCTTCAGCTTCTTGACGAGCGCATTCTCTGGCATAGCAGTGATCCTCTCTTTTCACATGCGGCCGCGAAGTGCGCGCTACCACCCGCTGTACCAGAAGCCGAGGCAGCCAAACGGCAGCGCCAGCACGATCCCGAAGATCACCGCGGCGATCAGCTGCTCGCGCCGCCCCCCCTCGCGCGGCAGCCGCCCGCCGACCAGCCCGCCGACCAGCGCGGCCGGCGATGCGATCAGCAGCACGGTCGCTAGAATGACATAATCATACGAGGTACTGAAGCGGGTGGGCGGCCCGACGTCGAGGAAGATGCGCGGCCAGAGCAGGCCAAATCCCAGGGTGATGACGACGCCGGCAATCCACCCCGTGATCGCGAACAGAAGATTGTGGCGAAATGATCTCATGGCTGTGCTCCTCCATCTGGTGGCACGGTGCCACTGCCGCCAGATTGTAAGGCGCATTCGTGGCGGCTGCAACCTGATGGTGCGCGCTGCGCGCCCCCCGTGCCCCCGCGGCAGCATCGCTTCCCGACTGTTTGCGGGGGGCTGCGCGCCCCCCGTGCCCCTGCGGGCGGGGGTGGGCCGCCACCCCCGCCGCCCCCCGGCCGGGGCGTGCGCCCCTGGACCCCAAAAAGATGCTGTCTCGGTTGCAATGTCTGGTGCGCATGCCCGGCGGAATCCAGGCGCGGCGGGAGATAACACGTCCGATCGGAATGATGCCAGGCATGCGCCACGACGATCGCAATTGAGGTGGAATCAATTGCCGGAGGGGGGCTGGGGGAACCGGCGCGGGTTCCCCGGGTACCCACTGGGTGGCGGGGGGCCGGGGGCGCAGCGCCCCGGAAGAAAG
Organism: Candidatus Ribeiella danica; assembly: GCA_016717335.1. Taxonomy (GTDB): domain Bacteria; phylum Chloroflexota; class Chloroflexia; order Chloroflexales; family Roseiflexaceae; genus Ribeiella; species Ribeiella danica. Next base: position 153,243 of record JADKFS010000010.1, on the reverse strand, counting down.
GAAGCCTGGTACGGGCGGCGGGGGAGCCGGGGGCGCAGCGCCCCAGCAGAATCGGCAAGCTGTGCTACACTATCGCTATGAACTTCTACGACTTCGCTCAGCTATGCGAGCGGCTGGCGGCCACGCCAAAGAAGCTTGAGAAGGCCGCGCTGCTCGGTGGCTACTTCGCTGCGCTGCCCGACGGCGACCTGGCGATTGCGGCGCGCTTTCTTGCCGGCCGGCCATTCGCGCTGGCCGACGAGCGCGTGCTGAACGTCGGCTGGGCGGTCGTGCGCGACGCCGTCTGCGAGCTTGCCGGGATGGACGCCGAGACGTTTGGCGCGCTTGCGACGCGCATGGGCGAGGCCGGCGCGGCCGCTGAGATCGCCCTGGAGCGCCACGCCGCCGCGGCGCCCACGCTCGCGCTGGCCGACGTGGCCGGGCTGTACGTTGCGCTGGTCGCGGCGCGCGGCCCCTCGCAGAAGCGCCCGCTGCTGGCCGCGTTCCTGCGCCGCGCCACGCCGCTCGAGGCCAAGTACGTGGTCAAGATCATGGGCGGCGACCTGCGCATCGGCCTGCAGGAGGGCCAGCTCGAAGACGCGCTGGCGCGCTACGCCGGCGTCGCCGTGGGCCAGGTGCAGTGGGCCAACATGCTGCTCGGCGACGTCGGCGAGACGGCGCTGCTGGCGCGCCAGGGCCGGCTTGGCGAGGCGCGCATGCGCCTGTTCCACCCGCTCAAGTTCATGCTGGCCTCGCCGATCCAGTCGCCCGAGGAGATCCGCCGCTCGATCGCCGGCGCGTTCTTCGTCGAGGATAAGTACGATGGCATCCGCGGCCAGGCCCACATCTCCGGCGGTCGCCTGGCGATCTACTCGCGCACGCTCGACGAGATCGCCCACCGCTTCCCCGAGCTGCACGCGCCGCTGCTGGCCCTGCCCGGCGAGCTGATCCTCGACGGCGAGATCCTGGCGGCGCGCGACGGCCGCATCCTGCCCTTCAAGGAGCTGCAGGCCCGCCTCGGCCGCAAGACCGTCGACGCAGCGGTGCTGGCCCAGGCGCCGGTGATCCTCGTCGCGTACGACCTGCTGTACCAGGACGGCGAGGTGCTGCTTGAAGTGCCGCTGGCGGAACGGCGGGCGCGGCTCGAATCACTCCTGAGAGAAGATACGGAGACAAGGAGACAAGGAGACAAGGAGATCGGGGCGCGATTGAATGAGACCGTCACCTTGTCACCTCCTCACCTTGTCACCCCCTCACTGCTGACGCGCTGCGACGATATCGCGCTGATCGACGGTCTGTTCGACGCGGCCCGCGCGCGCGGCAACGAGGGGCTGATGGTCAAGGACCCGGCCTCGGGCTACAAGCCCGGCCGGCGCGGCCGCGAGTGGCTGAAGGTCAAGCGGGCGCTCGCGACCCTCGACGTGGTCGTGACGGCGGTTGAGGTCGGCTACGGCAGGCGCCGCGACGTGCTGAGCGACTACACCTTCGCCGTGCGCGCCAGCGCCGACGACCCGACGCTCCTGAACGTGGGCAAGGCCTACAGCGGACTGACCGACGCGGAGATCGCCACGCTGACCGAGTGGTTCAAGGCGCACACGATCAAGGACTTCGGGCGGGCGCGGCTGGTCGAGCCGCGGATCGTGCTGGAGGTGGCCTTCGACATCGTGCAGCCCAGCGCGCGCCACAAGAGCGGCTACGCGCTGCGCTTCCCGCGGATCGTCCGCATCCGCGACGACAAGCCGGCCGAGGAGATCGATACGCTTGAGACGGTGCGGCGCCTGGCCCAAGGTGAGCTCTAGAGCATAATCCGTCCCAGACAAAAGGACTCCCGCGCCACGCGGCCTGGCCCTTGACCGGGGACGCGGAGATACAGCAGCGAACGTGCAGCATGTGCTGGATGAGCGCAGAAAGATGAGCATATCTATGAAACGCGTAGGATTCCTCCTAAAAGTCAAACAGGAGCAGATCGCCGAGTACAAGGCGCGCCACCAGAGCGTCTGGCCCGAGATGCTCGATGCGCTGCGCCGCACCGGCTGGCACAACTACTCGCTGTTTATGCGCGACGACGGGCTGCTGTTCGGCTACTTCGAGACGCCCGAGAGCTTCCAGGCCGCGCTCGACGGCATGTCGCACGAGCAGATCAACGCCAGGTGGCAGGAGTTCATGGCGCCGTTCTTCGAGGGCGTCGGCACGACCCACGCCGACCAGATGATGGGGGAGCTGCTCGAGGTGTTCCACCTCGACTAGCGGGGTGCCAGGCCCTCACCCTCTCCCAGCGGGAGAGGGGGGATTGTTGGCTGGTCACGGGGTTGCGGCTCCGCCGCAACCCCGTGACCAGCTGTTGTTTTCCCCGCCCTTGGCAGGGGCGGGGGACAGGGGGTGATTCGGCGCAGCACCACGCCACAAACGAAAAACCCATCCCCGAAAGCCGCCTCCTCCCCCGCTCCGGCGGGAGCGCAGGGGCATGCTACTGGCCGGCCGAGCCGGCAGCGCGCGCGTTCTCCACCAGCACGCCGCTGCGGTAAGCGTCGACGAGCTTGCGCAGATCCTCCAGCTGGCCGCGCAGCGTCCGGCCGGTGTCGGTCGCGGCGATCAGCACGCGCTCGGGGAAGACCGCGATCCGCTCGGTGCGCGGCGTGACGTCGACGCCGCGCCGGATCAGCTCGTCGGCCGAGGTAAAGGCCTCGTGGGCGGCCAGCATCAGCTCGTGCGAGTTGGCGATCAGGGTGTACCCGGCGATCCCGGTGACCGGCTGGTAGGCCTCGCTCATGCCGCCGTCGATCACGATCAGCTTGCCGTTCGCCATCAGCGGGCGCTCGCCCTTCTTGACGCGCACCGGCGTGTGCCCGTTGATGATATGCCCGCGCTCGACGTCGCCGCCGAAGGCGGCCAGCACCCTGCGGCAGAACTCCTCGCGGTCGCGCACGGCGTAGTACGGCCCCTTCGGCTCGGCGTGGGTGGCCGGGTCGGCGATGAAGTAGCGCTCGAAGGTGGTCATGCGCGCCCGGCCGAACAGCGGCGACTGCTGCCCGCACCACAGGTACCACATCGCGTCCTGGCCGGCCTGGCGCGCCTGCGGGTCGTGGCTGAAGTAGGCCTCGCGCGCCATCTGCTCGTAGCGCTCCAGCAGCGCCGGGCCGGCCAGCGTGTCGCCGCCCAGCGGAAAGGCGACGAACTCGCCCTGCTCGTCGACCGGCAGGCAGCCGTGGAACTTCAGGTTGCCGTCCTGCACCTCGAACATGTTGCCGTAGCTGTAGAGGAAGCGCACGTGCTCCTGCAGCCGCTCGCTGTGCATGAACTGCTCGCGCAGCTCCGCCACCACCGCGGCCTCCTCGTCGGTCAGCGCCGCCGGATCGGCCGGGTCGAGCGTGGGCCAGCGCGTGTCGCGCAGCGGGTATGCCACCCCATCCAGGGTGACGGTGCCATCGGCCAGGCTGATCTGATCGAGCACCAGCCGGTCGGCCATAGCATACTCGGGGTGGCGCCCGATGATCGGGGCCTCGAGCTTGAGCTGGATGATCGCGATCGCCTTGTGCATCCGGGCGATCGCGGCGCGCGAGTACTCCTCGACCGGCGGCCCGGCCTTCGGCTGAAACGCGGCGCAGGGGTCGTCGCCGTAGGCGGCCTGCGCGAAGCGCGCCAGCTGGCGCAGGCTGATGCCGTAGCCGTCGAGCAGCGTCTCGAGGTTGGCGTAGCGCAGCGACAGGCGCACGACGTTCGCGATCAGCGCGTCGCAGCCGGCGGCGGCGGCCATCCACGAGATGTCGTGATTGCCCCACTGGATCGCCACCGAGTGGTAGGCCATCAGTCGATCCATCACCTTCTCGGCGGCCGGGCCGCGGTCGTAGATATCGCCCAGGATGTACAGCCGGTCGACGACCAGGCGCTGCACCAGGTAGGCCAGCGTGACGATCACCCGCTCGCCCTCGCCCAGCGTCACGATCGAGCGCACGACGCTGTTGTAGTAGTGATCCTTCTGGTTATGATCGGCCTGGCTCTCGGTCAGCAGCTCCTCGAGGATGTAGGCCAGCTGCGGGGCGAGCCGCTTGCGCACCTTGCTGCGGGTGTACTTCTGCGAGGCCGTCCGCGCCACGCGGGCCAGCTGGGCGATCGTCTCGACCATCCAGTCGTGCGGCGCGTCGAGCGACGCCAGCACCTCGCGCAGCTTCTTCTCGGGGTAGTAGACCAGCATCGCCAGGTCGACCTGCCGCTGCTCGGGCAGCTCGCCGTCGAAGGTCTGGTGAATCTTGCGGCGGATCGCGCCGGATGCGTGCCGCAGCATGTGGTCGAACTGCTCGTAGGCCCCGTGGATGTCCGAGATGTAGTGATCGGTGCCCTTCGGCAGCGCCAGGATCGCGCTCAGGTTGATCATCTCGATGTGGGCGGCCGTGATGGTGGGGTAGCGGCTGCTGAGCAGCTGGAGCAGCCGCAGCTCCTGGTCGGTGTACCGGGCTGACATAGGCGCCTCTTTCTTCCTACGCTGTGGGGTGGCCGCCGGACGATCGATCGCTGCGTAGAGTGTATCCAATAATGGCAGAAGCGCAAGCGGGGGCTGCGCGCCACCGTGCCCCGCTCGGGGGCTGCGCGGCCCCGCCCCCCACGTCGCCCGTTCGGGGGGCTGCGCGCCCCCCGCACCCCCGCCGGCGGGGGCGGGTCGCCACCCCCGCCGCCCCCCGGCCGGGGCTTGCGCCCCTGGACCCCAAAAGAATCCCGCCTCTCTTGCGATGCTTGGCGCGCATGCCCGGCTGAATTCAGGCGCGGCGAGAGACAACCCGTCCGATCGGAAAGGTGCCAGGCATGCGCCACGACGATCGCATCAGACCCCCTTCTGCAGACGATTTGTGCCCGCGCTCGGCTGCGGCGCGCGGCGGCCTGCCGACAGCGGCGCGACCACGAAGCGCTTGACCACGTTGACGATCCACTTCCAGTGCAGCGCGACGTGCAGGCCAGTCAGGGCCAGCGACAGGTTCGCCGAGAGCGTGTGCACCCCGCGCCACATCCCGCCCGAGGCGAGCTGGATGCCCAGCAGTGGCAGCGCCGACCGCGAGATCATCAGGCCGGTAAAGATGATCACGGTGACGTCGATGAACAGCAGCGCGTTGAGCACATAGTTGATCCGCGACTGCGCCGTCACCTTGCCGAAGAAGCGCTTCGTCACCTCGACGATCCACTGCCAGTGCAGCAGTAGGTGCGTGACGATCGCGGCGCCGAACGAGATGCCGAGCCACTCGTGGACCGCCATCCCGCTGAAGTGCGGGGCCATCGCCACGAGAAACGCCGTGAAAATTGCGCTGTCGACGATCAGGTTGACTTTATTGCGGTTGGGCTGGGCGTGTGTCTGTTTCATTCGATTGCCTCGCTATCTTGTGTGTATGTCGGTTTCGATGGTGCTATCGTAGCAAACTCGTTTTGGGACATTGTTAAGAAGCGATGTGGGGATTATGTGGCTGCGCAGCCGGGGGCTGGGCGCCCCCGTGCCCCCGCGGGCCTCGTTCGCTCCCCTGGCTTGTGCGGGGGGCTGCGCGCCCCCGCACCCCCCGGCCGGGGCTTGCGCCCCTGGACCCCAAAAGAATCCCGCCTCTCTTGCGATGCTTGGCGCGCATGCCCAGCTGAATTCAGGCGCGGCGAGAGACAACCCGTCCGATCGGAAAGGTGCCAGGCATGCGCCACGACGATCGCAATTGAGGTGGAATCATTTGCCGGAGGGGGGCCGGGGGCGCAACGCCCCGGAAGAAGAACCGCTGCCGGAACAGAGCTTGACCAGGGGTGTACAATAGCAACACCCGTTCTACTCGACATACGGCAGGAGCAAGACGATGACCGACTCCCAGCAGGCCGTGGCGGCGCTGTTCGCCGGCGGCGACCCGGATGTGCGGGCGGCCTACGAGCGCCTGCTCGAGGCGCTGCGCGCGATCGGGCCGTTCGCCGAGCAGCCGAAGCAGACCTCGATCCACCTCGCGCGCGCGACTGGCTTTGCGGGCGTTCACCCGCGCAAGCGCTCGCTCACGCTGAACCTGCGCACCGATAGCCCGATCGCCAGCCCGCGCCTCGCCAGGGTCGAGCGGGTTTCGAAGAACCGCTACCACAACGAGATCAAGCTCAACCACCCGGACCAGGTCGACGCGGAGCTGGTCGGCTGGCTGCGCGCCGCCTACGCGCTCGGCGAATGAGCGGCGATATGATGCCGCTGCCGCCCTGGCACGCCGAGATCGTCGAGCTGCACGAGTTCTTCCAGGCCTGGCTCGACGGCACGCTGCCGCCGACCGACGCCGCCTTCGCGCGCCTGGTCGATAGCACGGGCGCCCAGTTCACGCTGATCTCGCCCTCCGGCGAGCTTGCCACGCGCGAGGCGCTGCTGCGCGACCTGCGCGCGGCGCACGGCAGCCGGCCTGGCTGGCGCATGTGGATCGAGCGCGCCCAGCTGCGCTGCCAGCGCGGCGGCCTGGCCGTGGCAACTTACGAGGAGTGGCAGCAGGACGCCGCCGGCACCACCGCGCGCATCAGCACGGCGGTGCTGGCCGAGCAGGCCGGCGCGCCGAACGGCCTGGCCTGGCTGCACGTCCACGAGACATGGCTGCCCCATGGCAGCGTAGAGGAGGACACGTATGAAGCGACGGACCGGTGAGCCCTGGATGCCCGCGCCGGAGTACGGCCGGTCGCTCGCGGGCCTGAGCGTGAATCTGCTGGTGAGCGACATCGAGCGGGCGCTGACCTTCCAGCGCGAGGTGCTCGGCGCCGAGCTGGTCTACGCCGACAGCGACTTCGCGGTGCTGCGCGGCTACGGCGGCGAGTGGATGCTGCACGCCGACCACACCTACGAGCGGCACCCGCTGGTCGGGCTGGTCCGCGAGGCCGGCCTGCGCGGCGCGGGCGTCGAGCTGCGCCTGCACGGCTGCGCCCCCGACGCGGCCGAGGCCGCCGCCCGGCGGCTCGGCTACGTCGTCCTCGCCGGCGCGCAGGATAAGCCCCACGGCCTGCGCGAGGTCTACCTGTGCGACGACGACGGCTACACCTGGGTGCCGGACCGCCCGCTGCCCGCGGACGAGTGAGCCGGCGGGCCGGTTCGTGTGGTAAAAAGTGCAAAGAACGCGGCCCGCGATCCGCGCTCGAATCACCATAGCGGCGGCTGAATCACGTTAAGGTTTCTCAACGTTAGATGTTGGGTTTATATCAGCCGGCAGCGGCATGCTCGTGTAGAGTGTGAGCAACCGGGGCGCCCATTGCACGCGAAGACGACCCCCACGCCGTCAGTCATCTCCCTCGCCCCACCCGCACCCTGTCGTGCCGCACGGCATGACGACCATGTGCCTCTGTCGGTTGACATCCGCCCACGTACGAGCGTATCCTGTATCAGCCCGCCGACGCCACACGCTTCGCGCCGCCGAGACACCGTTTCGAAAGCGAGCGCCGCGCCACCCGACGCGGCGGCCGACGCCGCACACCGACCATCCACACCCTACCGGCCAGAGCAGCTGGCCCAAAAGGAGACGATTATGGAATGGGTACCACCGCGGATCACGATCGTCGCGACGTCGCCGGCGCTACGCTACGACATTGAGGAGCTACTGCGACACTTCGGCTACGATGTCGTCGAGGCCGCCAGCCCCGCGACCGCCAGGGATCTGGGCGCCTCGCCGGCCGAGGCGATGCTGCTGGTCGACGCGGCCGGCCCGTCGGCCGCGGAGGTCGAGCACAAGCCAGCGCTGCTTCCGATGCCGGGTCTTCGATAAGGCGTAGTTCTCGCGAACCGTGCCGTTTGGGGAGGAGAGTATGAGCGCACCATTTCTGGACGAGGCCGAGGCGCTGCGCGATCAGCTGGTCGCCATCCGGCGCGATCTGCACATGCATCCCGAGCTGGGTTTCCAGGAGATCCGCACGGCGCGGATCGTGGCCGAGCGGCTCGGCGAGCTTGGCTACGAGGTGATGTCCGGCGTGGGTAGGACCGGCGTGGTCGGGCTGCTCGCGGGCGGGCAGCCGGGCGATCGCACGGTGCTGCTGCGCTTCGACATGGACGCGCTGCCGATCGACGAGCAGAACGACGTGCCCTACCGCTCCCGAACGCCCGGCGTGATGCACGCCTGCGGCCACGACGGGCATGTGGCGGTCGGGATCGGCGTGGCGACGCTGCTGGCGCGCCACCGCGATCAGCTGCCCGGCACGATCAAGCTGATGTTCCAGCCGGCCGAGGAGGGGCTGGGCGGCGCCAACGCGATGATCGCAGACGGCGTGCTGAGCGGGCCGGACGTCGACGTGGCGCTGGGGCTGCACGTCTCCTCGAACCACGACACCGGCACGGCGGTGGTGCGCAGCGGCGCGATGATGGCCGCGGCCGACCTGCTCAAGATCGAGGTGCGCGGCAGGGGCGGGCACGCCGCCCATCCCGAGCAGTCGATCGACGCGGTGCTGGTCGCGGCGCAGATCGTCGTCGCGCTGCAGACGGTGGTGGCGCGCAACCTGAACCCCGAGGAGGTTGGCGTGGTCACGATCGGCAGCATCCACGCCGGCAACGCCGGCAATGTGATCGCCGAGTCGGCCGCGCTGCTCGGCAGCATCCGCAGCTTCAACGAGGAGACCCGCGCGCTGCTGCACCGCCGGATCGCCGAGGTTGCGGGCGGTGTCGCGGCCGCGCTCGGCGCCAGCGCCGAGGTCGCGATCGATCGCTGCGTCGACCCGACCGTTAACGCGCCAGCGCCCACCGCGATGGTCTACCAATCAGCGGCGGCAGTGCTGGGCGAGCCGCAGATCGACACGACCTACCGCACCACCGGCGGCGAGGATTTTTCGGCGGTGCTGGCGCGGGTGCCCGGCAGCTTCTTCTTCCTGGGGGCGCGCGATCGGGCGCGCGGCCTCGACTACCCGCACCACAACCCGCGCTTCGATTTCGACGAGGCGTGCCTGCCGCAGGGCGTCGCCATCCTCTGCGACGCGGCCGTGCGCTGCCTCAAGGGCGAAGATCAAGCGTAGCTCGACGATAGACGATAGACGAAAGACGATAGACAGCAGCAGAAGCGTCGATCGTCTTTCGTTTTGCGGAGAGTGGGGCAGCGGTTGAGGGCCGGCGGGCCGGGATGCGCTCGCCCGAAAGCCGACCCCAAAGCAGACTCGGCGGGACAAAGCCTCGCCAAACCTCCCGGCACCAGTACGATGGAGGGTACATTGAAGGCAATTCTGTTCGATCAGCCGGGCGACCCGGATGTCTTGCGCTACGACGACGCGCCGGACCCCCAGCCGGCCGAGGGCGAGCTGCTGGTCCGCGTGCGCGCGACCGCAGTCAACCGCGCCGACCTGCTCCAGCGACGCGGCGGCTACGCGCCGCCGCCCGGCGCCTCGCCCATCCTGGGGCTGGAGCTGGCCGGCGAGGTGCTGGCGCCGGCCGGCGACTGGCGGGCCGGCGACCGCGTGATGGCGGTGGTCACCGGCGGCGGCTACGCGCAGCTGGCGGCCGTGCCCGCCGGCGTGGCGATCCGCATCCCCGAGCCCTTCTCGTTCGAGCAGGCCGCCGCGATCCCCGAGGCGTTCCTGACGGCCTACCTCAACCTGTTCACGCTCGGGCGACTCCAGCCGGGCGATGCGGCCCTGATCCACGCCGGTGCGAGCGGCGTCGGCACGGCGGCGATCCAGCTCGCCCGCGCGGCCGGCGCGCGCGTCCTGGCGACGGCCGGGTCGGATGAGAAGCTGGCGCTCTGCCGCGAGCTGGGCGCCGAGGTCGCGATCAATTACCGGGCCGAGGCATTCCAGGATTGCGTGCGCGCGGCGACCGGCGGACGCGGCGCCGACGTCGTGCTCGACTTCGTCGGGGCGCCCTACTGGGATGCCAACATGGCTGCGCTCGCGCCGGGCGGCCGGCTCATGCTGATCGGCTTCCTGGGCGGCTCGCGCGGCCAGCTCGACCTCGGGGCGATCATGGGCAAGAGCCTGACGGTGACTAGCACGACCCTGCGCCGCACGCCGCTGCCGCAGAAGATCGCGCTGACCCGCGCGTTCGCCGAGTTCGCGCTGCCGCGCTTCGCGAGCGGCGAGCTGCGGCCGGTCGTCGACACGATCCTGCCGCTCGCACAGGCGGCCGAGGCCCACCAGCTGCTGGAGGCGAACCGCAACGCCGGCAAGGTGGTGCTGCGGGTCGAGTAGAGGCCGAGCGCCGGAGCAACAGTTTGGGGAGGAAGTATGGAGTATCGAACCCTCGGCCGCACGGGTGTGAAGATCGCGCCGCTCGGCATCGGGACGCTCAACTTCGGCAACCCGACCAGCGAAGACGAGGCCGGCCGGATCATCGGCCGGGCGCTCGACGCCGGGATTAGTCTGATCGACACGGCCAACAGCTACAACGGCGGTGACAGCGAGCGCATGATCGGCCGGCTGCTCGCCGCGAACGGCTGGCGCGACCGCGCTGTCCTGGCGACCAAGGTGCACTTCCCGGTCGGCCCCGGCCCGAACGAGCGCGGCAACTCGCGACTGCACATCATCCGGGCCTGCGAGGACTCGCTGCGCCGGCTGCAGACCGACTACGTCGACCTGTACCAGGTGCACCGCCCCGACCCCGATGTGCCGGTCGAAGAGACGCTCGGCGCGCTGACCGACCTGGTGCGCCAGGGCAAGGTGCGCTATATCGGCTGCTCGACCCACCCGGCCTGGCGGGTGATGGAGGCGCTGATGGCCAGCGCGCTGAACGGCCACGCCCGCTACATCTCGGAGCAGCCGCCCTACAACTTGCTCGACCGGCGGATCGAGAACGAGCTGGTGCCGCTGTGCCAGGCCCATGGGCTCGCGATCCTGCCGTGGGCGCCGATGGCGCAGGGCGTGCTGGCGGGCCGCTACGCCGATGCGAGCGACCGCCCCGACGACTCGCGCGCAGTGCGGCGCGGCGGAGTGTACGCCGAGCGCGTGACGCCGCGTGGGATCGCGCTCGCCCGGCGCTTCGCGGACCTGGCCCAGAATGCCGGCATGAGCGCGGCGCTGCTGGCGCTGCTGTGGGTTAAAGACCAGCCCGGCATCACCGCGCCGATCTTCGGCCCGCGCACGTTGGAGCAGCTTGAGCAGGCGCTGCCGGTGCTGGAGCTGCGCCTCTCCGACAAGCTGCGCGCGGCCTGCGACGCGCTGGTTCCGCCCGGCAGCGCCGCGGTCGACTTCCACAACTCGGCGGCATGGATGAAGATGCGGGTTGAGATTGAATTACCTGATTACACAATTACACAAAATCGTGCTATACTACCCGCGTGACCCAGAGGGCCACACCGCAACAATCGCCCGAAGGAAAGCGAGGACCCACAATGGCCGCACGTTGGGAGTACAAAGTCGTGTATGTCGCCGCCTGGAAGCGTATCTCGGTCGAGGGCGAGGAGGGCTACCCCGAGGAGGGCGAGCGCACCAGCGCGTTTGCGCGGCGCTTCTTGAACGGGATGGGCGCCGATGGCTGGGAGCTGACCGGCATCCAGCACACGATGCCGGGCCAGTCGTACTACGTGTTCAAGCGCGAGCTGGCCGACGGCGCCGAGCCGGACCTGACGATCGTCCGCAATGGCATCGTTCGCGAGCAGCCGAGTAGTAGCCAGCAGTCCGGCGACGCCGGGCCGCAGGCGGTCGCGCTGTAGCGCGACCGCCTGCGGTATTATGCAAAAGAGGGTGGCGGGCAAAGCCCGCCACCCCTCGTCTTACGTCAGTGCTGTTGCAATGCCTATGGGGCTATGCCCGACACCCCTGAACCCCCACGGCAAAACAGCTGCGCCAAACCCGACAGCTACCTGGCCGCCCGGCGCCGCAGGCGCCAGCCAACGGCGATCAGCAGCGGAACGATCAGCAGGAGCAGCGTCGGCGCGCGATCTCCGACGGCGGCGGTGCGGGGCAGGCTGCGCGGCCGGCCCGCGACAGCCCCGGCAGGCGCCGCTGCCGGCGTGGCCGTCTCGCCCTGGCTGGTGGCCATCGGCGTGGCCGTCGCCTCGGCCGTCGCGCCCGGCGTGGGCGTCAGGTCGGTAGCGGGTGTCTCGCTCGGCGCAGGGCGATGAGTCGGCTGAGGTGCAGACGGCCCCGAGGTCGGGCTGGGCAGCTCGGTCGGGCTGGCCTCCGGCGTGGGAGACGGCGCGGCGCCAGGCGCCCCCGGCGCCCAGCTGACCGCCGCGCTGGCGCCTGCCACCAGGTCTTGCCCCTCGGCCAGGACCAGCCGCTGCGTGGGCGACCGATCGTCGATGTGGCTGAACACCGTCCCGGCGTCCAGGCGATACGGCAGCGTCGCGCTGATCGTCGTCTCGCCCGGGCTGCTGCTTCTGACCCAGAACTGGCCGGCCCCCTGCGCGTCGAGCGTCACCGCCGCGGCCTGGCCTTGCGGCTGCTGGTCGGCGCCGAGCAGAACCGCGGGGCCGTCCACATGGATCGTGACGGCCTGGCCGGCATCTGCCGCGCTCGCGCGCAGCCTGTAGGCCAGCGTCTGCCCCGCAGCGGCGCTGACCCTGGGCGGTTCGATCGTCAGGCCGGGCGGCTCGCTCCGGCGGCTCGGGCAGGCGCCCTGCTTCGCCTCATTCACCAGCGCGGTCGCACGGTCGCGTATGTTCTGGTCGGTCAGCGTGGCCGGGTCGACGCCGTCGGAGAAGAACCAGATCGCCATCTGGCGCGCGGCCGCCTCGTCCACGGTCTTCGCCGTCGAGGCCGGGTACTTGTCGAGCAGGTAGCGGATCTTGCAGCCGTTCGGCAGCGCCAGAACCGACCCGTCGGATCGGTAGCGATCGCCCGAGCGCACGCGGACGCCAACCTCGATGCAGAAGACCGGCAGCACCTCGCCGCTGTCGAGCTTGAGCTTGAGCACGCCGGCCCACTCGTTGCGCGACTGGCCCGCGTGCGAAAACGCGACCTCGCGGCCGATGTCGGTCCCGGCGAAGGTGCCTGTGAGCGGCTGCGCGGCGGCGAGTGCCGGCAGGGCGGCCAGGCTCAGCGCCAGGGCGCAGACCAGCGCGCGCCAATGGCGGCGGGGTCGCCACGACGAGAAGCAATGCTTCACCTTCATCTCTGGCCTCCTGTGTTGAGCGATGCTCGATGGGGCGCCGCCGGCCGTGTGACCGGCGGTGAGCATGTGGTCAGCAAGACTCAGGCCATGTAATACTATCGATCATAGGAAAGAGGGCGCCAGCCACGCTGACGCCCTCTTTCGCTGTCCCTTGCGGGTGTTCGCACGCCTGGGATGGAGCGGCTAGACGGCCAGCCACTGCGCGCGCAGCTCGCGGAAGCGGCCGGCGCGGATGCTCTCGCGGATCTGGCGCATCAGGTCGACCAGGAAAGCGACGTTGTGCAGGCTGACCAGCCGGATGCCCAGCAGCTCCTGGGCGCGGAACAGGTGGTGGATGTAGGCGCGCGAGTAGCGCCGGCAGGTGTAGCAGCCGCAGGCTGAGTCCAGCGGTGCGGGGTCATCGCGCAGCGCGGCGTTGAGCACGTTCAGCCGCCAGCGCCGCGCCGGGTCGCGCACCAGCGCCGCGCCGTGCCGGCCGAGCCGGGTCGGGCTGACGCAGTCGAACATGTCGATCCCGCTCGCCACGCCCTCGATCAGGTCGTCCACGTCGCCGATGCCGAGCAGGTGTCGCGGCAGCGCCTCCGGCATGTGCGGCACCGTCATGTCGACGACCTCGCGCATCTGGGTCTTGTCTCCGCCGAGCGATCCGCCGATGCACAGCCCGTCGAACGGCAGCGCCGCCAGGTACTCGGCGCTGGCCTGGCGCAGGTTGGGGAAGACGCCGCCGTGCACGATCCCGAACAGCGCCTGGTCGGGGTTTGGCGCGTCGAAGGAGAGCCCCGCGCCGCCGAGCGTCTGCTGGTGGTACGCCAGGCAGCGCGCCTCCCAGCGGTGCGTGCGCTCGAGCGAGCGGGCGGTGTAGTCGTAGCCGGTGTGGAACGGCGGCAGCTCGTCGAAGCACAGGATGATGTCGGCGCCGAGCCCCTTCTGGATCTCGATGCTCTTCTCGGGCGTGAAGAAGTGCTTCGAGCCGTCGATGTACGAGCGAAACAGGACGCCGTCCTCAGTCACCTTGACCATGCCCGGCTTGACCTGCGGGTGCTGGGTCGGCCGGCGGCCCTTGACCTCGTCGGCGATCCCGCCGTAGATCAGGCTGAAGACCTGGAAGCCGCCGCTGTCGGTCAGAATCGGCCCGTCCCAGTCCATGAAGCGGTGTAGGCCGCCGTGACGGGCGATCAGCTCGTGGCCGGGCTGCAGGTACAGGTGGTAGGTGTTGCCGAGGATGATCTGCGCGCCGTGGTCGCGCACCTCCTCGGGGGTGAGCGACTTGATCGTCCCGCGCGTGCCGACCGGCATGAACACGGGCGTCTCGACCGCCCCGTGCGGCGTGGCGATCAGGCCGGTGCGGGCGCGGGTGGCCGAGTCGCGGGCCTGGATGTCAAATGTTAGTGGCATTGACCCTGCTACAAAGCGACGCAAGGGCGACGCAAAATCAGCGCACAATCAGTCGATCGGCGGAGCATCGGAATCGCCCTCACAGTCGTTGATCATGATAGGGGCGTTCGAATACATACTTCCCAACGGCGGGGTGCAGGGGTGGCTTGGCCGCCCCTGCACCCCGCCACACATGTATCGGAGCACTTGGTGGTGTGGAGGAACAACGATGATGAACAAGCTGCGCACACTTCTCGCCGGCAAGCTGGCCGGCTGGGCATCTAGCGTTAGCGCTTTCGCGAGGCGCCGGCAGCACCTGCTGCTGAACCTCGGGATCGGCGTCGTAGGGCTGTTCGGCCTCGCGCTGCTGCGCCAGGCGCTCACGGTCGACGGCGCCGGCGTGGCGCAGGACGCCGCGCTGCTCTCAGCATACCACAAGAGCGGCCTGATCGCGATGCTGTTCTTCAGCGCGATCGCCAGCGGCTACGCCTACAGCTGCCTGCAGATCCTCGGCGGCGCGACCCCGGAGAGCTTGCGTCGCAGGCACGCGCTCCTGAGCAACCTCGCGTTCGCCGCGACCGTCGGCTCGGCGCTCGGCGCGCTGCTGCTCTGGAACGCGAACGTGCTGCTCGGCGGCGCCGGCGCGAGCTAGTGGGTCGCTTGTTTTGAGTGTCGCCATTCGCGTGAAGCGTGAAGCGTGAAGCGTGAACCGTGAAGCCCAGACGTAGCACCTGCCGCACGACACGGGCGATGCGCATAGCAAATGACCACTAGCCGAGGCGCCCATAGGCCTGCAGGGTCTTGAGCGCGCCCAGCGTGACCACGCCGCGGTACTCCAGCTCGTTCGCCGCGCTGACGGTCGGCCAGCTGATCGGCCAGCCGCCGTCGGGCTGCTGCCGCGCTGCCAGCGCCTCCAGGTGCGCGGCGATCACGTCGTCGCTGAACAGCCGGCGGCACCAGCTCTGCGGCGTCGGCGCGTAGTCGAGCGGCATCTTGAGGTAGCCCTGCGCGGCGGGGTCGACCTCGACCAGGCCCTTCGCGAACAGATTCGCGGCCAGGCGGTCAAACTCGGCCCGCGCGCGCGCCTGGTCGGGCGCGTTCTCGAGGAACGCGATGACCGACAGCAGCAGGTGCGGCTCATCCAGCTGCGACTGGCCGATCGCCTGCCAGCAGTACGCGGTCGCGCGGTCGAGCCAGGCGTGGCGAAAGCCGTGCCTGTGCAGCAGGCCGGCGATCGCGGCGGTCGGGTTCAGCGACGCGGGCGGGTCGTCGTCGGTGTTCCACCAGGGCGCCCGCGGCGCGCTGCGCACGGTCGGCAGCACGAACGGCACGCCGCCCTCGGCGGTGCTGATCGTCTGGAGAAAGGCGCACATGCGCCCGGCGACCGCCTGGTCGAGCCCGGCGTCGTCCATCACGTGCAGGGCGACCTCCTGGTCGATCGGCTGGCTGTCGGCGCAGCGCTTGTCCGGCTCGAGCGCGTTGCCGAAGCCGCCGTCCTCATTCTGGTAGGCCAGCAGCGCCGCGCGCACCTGCTCGGCCGCGCCGCCGCGGAACAGCAGCGCGAACTGCCGGCGCTCCAGCAGCCGCGCGTTGAGCAGAACGAACTCCTCGGCGCGGTCCACGATCGTTCCCTCGGACATGGTCGACCTCCTCTCGTGACCAACGACCAAAGACGAACGACCAAGGAGCAAGCGAGCCGTCAACTGCCCTAGCCCTTCGTGCTTCGTCCTTCGTCGGCTCGGCTACTCGTCGAACTCCCAGCCCTCCTGGCTGGCCAGCGTGCGCAGCGCCCGCGCGAGCGACTCGACCTGCTTGAGCAGCAGGCGGACCTTCATCGGGGCGCCGGTGTCGCTCTTGACCCACTTGACCAGGTCGCCCTCGACGTGGGCGCGCGCGAGCCGGTCGGTCTCGTCGAGCATCTGGTCGAGCGAGCGGATCCGAAACACGCGGGCCTTGTTCTTGGGCTGGTTCTCGACGGTCTCCTCGTCGACCGTCAGGTACGCGCCGTCGTCCTCGGCCGGCTCGTCGTCCCACAGGTCGTCGTCGCGCTCCTCGGCCACGGCCACCGCGCCGCCCTTGGCGAGCGGCCCGCCCCCCGCCGGCGCGGCCGGCTGGCCGACCACCTCGCGGCGCAGCTCGACGCCCTGCGCCAGCGCGCTGAGCGCGTCGTCGAGCGAGAGCTGCGGGTTGGCTGCGAAGTACGACGACAGCCGGCTCAGCTCGGCCGCCGACATGCCCTCCTCGACCGCGGCGCGCGCCAGCTCGACCTGGGTGCGCGGGTTGGGGATGCGGCGCAGGTGCTGGGCCTGCGTCACGCTGAGGTCGCCGGCGCGCAGCAGCACCTGGATCTCCTCGGGCAGGTCGAGCAGGCCGAGGTAGCGCCGCACCGTGCGGGCCGAGAGGCCGACCGTGCGGGCCGTCGCATCGTCGAGCTCACCCTCGCTCTGAGCGCGGCCCTCGGCCAGCTGCTCGCGCAGGCGGGCGAAGGCGCGGGCCTTCTCCAGGTCGTTCAGATCTTGGCGCTGGACATTCTCGGTGAGCTGCTGGATGAGCGTGCGCGGGTCGTCGGCGTCGAGGATGATGCAGGGCACCCGCTCGAGCCCGAGCTTGACGGCGGCCTCACGGCGGCGGTTGCCGTAGACCACGCGGAAGCGCCCGCGGCCGACATCGAGCACGCCGATCGGCTGCAGCAGCCCGTGCTCGGCGATGGTCGCGGCCAGCCCCTCGACATCCCCCGGCGCCTCGCGCACGCCCTGTGGGTCGGCCTCAAGCGCGCGCGGGTCGAGATACAGCAGTTTCATATTGTTCTCCCCAACCATAGGCCTTTTAGATGCATCTGGCGCTACGATAAACACAACTGTTCGATTGGCAGAGTATAGCAGAAGAATCAGGGGCGGGCAAGCAGCGGGGGCGCTGCGCCCCCGGCCCCCCGCCCGGGGGGACCCACGCCGGTTCATACGGCCTCCGGCCAGGTGTTTTTTCGGGGCGGCCCTGGTCACCTGGTCACCTGGTCACCTGGTCAGGTTTGCTCCGGGGCGCTGCGCCCCCGGCCCCCCGCCCGGGGGAACCCGCGCCGGTCCCCCCGGCCTCCTCCGGCAAATCATCCCGTACCAGATGCAAGCAGCGTGGTGGATGCCCAGCACCATTTCTACCGGACGAGTTCCATCCCACCGCGCCTTGATTCAGCCGGGCATGCGCGCCAAGCGCTGCAGACGAGACGGCGCTCTTTTTGGGGTCCGGGGGCGCAAGCCCCGCGCCCCCCGCCCATAGGCGTTGCCCCCCCCCCCTCTGCCCCGCCGCCCCCCCCCCCCCCCCCCCCCCCCCCCCCCCCCCCCCCCCCCCCCCCCCCCCCCCCCCCCCCCCCCCCCCCCCCCCCCCCCCCCCCCCCCCCCCCCCCCCCCCCCCCCCCCCCCCCCCCCCCCCCCCCCCCCCCCCCCCCCCCCCCCCCCCCCCCCCCCCCCCCCCCCCCCCCCCCCCCCCCCCCCCCCCCCCCCCCCCCCCCCCCCCCCCCCCCCCCCCCCCCCCCCCCCCCCCCCCCCCCCCCCCCCCCCCCCCCCCCCCCCCCCCCCCCCCCCCCCCCCCCCCCCCCCCCCCCCCCCCCCCCCCCCCCCCCCCCCCCCCCCCCCCCCCCCCCCCCCCCCCCCCCCCCCCCCCCCCCCCCCCCCCCCCCCCCCCCCCCCCCCCCCCCCCCCCCCCCCCCCCCGGCGCGCAGCCCCCGCAATCCACACCATGGTATACTGGTGCTCGTTCGCCCCGCCCTGCCGGGGCGGGCAGGCGGCGCCACCGTATACGCCCCAGGATCGAAAGAAGGAGCTGGCATGACGATTGAGTCGATCGTCGCCGAGGCGGTTGGGCAGATCGAGTCGAGCCACGCGGCGCGCGAGCGCGCGCTGACAGCCTCGCGCTCGCTGGTGCGCCAGTGCGCCAACGCGATCCGCGCCGTGCACCGCGGCGAGTTCGAGCAGGCGCACGGGCTGCTGCGCGAGGCGACCACCACCGCGCAGGGGCTGCGCGCCGGCCTGTCCGACCACCCCGACCTGCTCTACGCCGGCTACGCGCAGGACGCGCTGAAGGAGTACGCCGAGGCGCGGCTGGTCTACGCGTTCCTGCACGGCGACCCAGCGCCCGGCCACGCCGACATCCAGGTCGACCCGGCGGCCTACCTGAACGGGCTGGCCGAGGCGGCCTCCGAGCTGCGCCGCGCCATCCTCGACGGGCTGCGCCACGGCGAGGTGGCGCGCGGCGAGGCGCTGCTGGAGATCATGGACGACGTCTACGCGATGCTGGTGACGGTCGACTATCCCGACGCGATCACGGGCGGGCTGCGGCGCACTACCGATGCGCTGCGGGCCGTGCTCGAGCGCACCCGCGGCGACATGACCGCCGCGCTGCGCCAGGAGCAGCTCACCGCGGCGCTGGCCGCCCTGGAGGCGAAGCTGGGCCGGCCGGCGAGCGAGTCCGGGGGTGGTTGAGATACTATTCAAACTACATCGCCCAATCCTGGCAGCGGCCGAAAGGGCAAATGCTTGCCTAGCGCCACAGCGTCAGCCTCCCCCCGCTGGCGAGGTGCAGCAGGGCGTAGGCCAGCAGCAGGCCGATCGCGAACGACCGTGCGGCCGTGCGGCGGTGGCCGGCGAACCACAGCAGCGCCGCCACGCCCATGAGCGCGGCCAGACCGACGTAGGGCTTCAGCCCGGCCTCGACCAGCGCGAGCCCCAGCAGCCCCGCGGCCAAACCGCCCCAGTTGATCAGCCCCCAGCCGCCGCCGAGCGCCATCCAGCCCAGGTCGACCGGCCCGACGTGGAAGATCTGGTCGGGCGCGACCTTGCCGCACAGCGCTGCCGGAACATAGCCGATCTGCCCGTCGTCGCGCTGCGCCAGCACGAAGCCGCTCTCGCCGCCGAGCACCAGCAGCGTCTCCTCCGGCGAGACGATCCACCTGCTCGACAGCTGGTCGCCCGGCGTCGGGCTGCTGTACAGCGCCACCGGCTGGCGCAGGCGCGTAGTTGGGTAGGGCGCGCCGGCGGTGATGGCGATCGTGCCGCACGCCAGCTCCGGGACATACCCGGTCTGCCCGTTTGAGCGCTGGACGCGGATGAAGCGCGACTCGCGCCCGATCACCAGCAGGGTCTCGTCGACCGGCACGATCCACGGGGCCAGAAACTGGCTGCCGCGCTCCGGCCGGCGGTACAGCGCGACCGGCTGGACTACGCGCGTCACCGGCAGCTGATCGCGGGCCGCGCCGTCGAGCGACGGCGCGCAGATCGCGGCCGGAAGGTAGCCCGGCTGCCCTGCCGGCGTGCGGACATGCAGGAATCCACTGGCGGCCGCGTCGACCTGCAGGCGATCGCCGTCGGCGAGCAGCGCCAGCGCGCGCGACCCGCAGTCCGGCTCCTCGAGCAGACAGAGGGCGTGAAGCAGCGTGACGAGCCGCGGGGTTGCGTTCATATCGATCATCGTCATAGCCGGCTCGCTTCAAATGCGACGTCGGGAAGGGCTCTAGCCAAGCGCTACTGCCTCACGCGGCGCACCCGCATCGCCGTGCCATAGAAATCGATCAGTTGGTCCATCGTCGCCTGCCAGCTCCGGCCGCGCGCGTGCGCGAGCGCGCCCGCGCTCAGTCGCTCCCGCAGGCCCGGGTCGCGCTGGAGCGCCCGCACGCAGTCGGCCATGCCGCGCGGGTCGGCCGGGTCGTAGACCAGCGCGTTGACGCCGTCTTCCAGGATGTCCACCAGCCCGCCGGTCATCGTGGCGACCACCGGCAGGCCGCAGGCCATCGCCTCAAGTGCCACCAGCCCGAAGGTCTCGTTGGTCGAGGGGAAGACCAGCGCGTCGGCCGAGGCGAACGCCGCCACCAGCTCGTCGCCGTCGAGAAAGCCGGTAAAGACAGCCGGCGACCCGGCGTAGTGCGCGCGCACCTGGCCCATCTCCGGCCCGCCGCCGACCAACGCCAGCCGCACGCCGGGCAGCTGCCGCAGCGGGTCGCGCAGCCGCTCGACGCCCTTCTCCTTGGCGATCCGCCCGACGTACAGCGCCAGGAAGTCGTCGGGGTGGCCGCCGCTGAGGCGCGCGCGCATGGCTGGGTCGCGCAGGCCCGGCCGGAAGCGCGCGGTGTCGATGCCGCGCCGCCACCAGCGCACGCGCCGGAAGCCGTGGGCGCGCACCTGCCGGAGAATGTAGGTCGACGGCACCAGGTTCAGGTCGGCGATATTGTGCATCGTGCGAAAGAGCCACCAGAGCGGCCGCTCGCCCCACGGGAAGCCGTAGTACTTCGCGTAGCCGGGGATGTCGGTGTGGTAGGAGGCCACCAGCGGCAGGCCGAGCCGCCGCGCGTAGGCGATGCCGGTCGGGCCGAGGAAGACCGGGTTGACGACGTGGACCAGGTCGGGCTGGAACGCGCGCAGCGCGCGGCCGATCCGGCGGCTCGGCAGGTTGATCCGCACCTCGGGGTAGAGCGGGAAGCGCGGCCCGCCAACCCCGACGCAGCGCGCGCCGGCGTACTCGGGCGGCACGTCGGGCGGGCCGATCAGCAGCGCCTGGTGCCCGCGCTCGGCCAGCCGGCGCAGCGCCAGGCAGAGGATGCTGACGATCCCGTCGAGCTTCGGCAAGAACGTCTCGGTAAAGATCGCGACTCGCATGGGCTCCAGCGCATCGATGCAGCCGTGCGCCGGTTGAGGCGCGCGGCAGCTACCGGCAGAGATCTGCCTCCGGCACGAAGTATACCATTATCTCCGTTATCTCCGCGTGGCGCGGGGGCCGCGCCCGCTCCGCACCTCCTGCTTGAGGGTTTTAAGGTGTGGAATGCGCGCGCAAAGGCGCAAAGGCGCAGAGAAAAGGCCTTCACGCTTGGCGGCTTTGCGGCTTTGCGTGAGATAATTGGGATGCTTTAGTATCTTCAAATCTCGCACAGCTATGGGTTTGGCAGGGCGGAGGTGACAAACGAGGCGTCTCGCACGAGGCCAGGCGCCTGACGGAAAGCCACAAGTAGGGCGGCGGCATATTCGTGCATTCTGGGGTAGTAGATTGAGCCGGTGGAAGCTACAATTGCATGATGCCAATATCGGCTATAATTGACGCACTGGCAAGATTGGAACATGAGGCGTGACCTCAGCTGGCATCGAGGCAGACGCGCAACGGCGCAAGCACGCCAGGGCACGCGCGGCCACACCGGAGTGTCGCACACACGTATCGCACCGGTTCATCTCAACCGCCAGGCCGCGATCCAGGACGATCGGCGGCGTGGCACCAAGCAGCGTTCCCGGCGGAACCCGCACAAGAAGGAGACCCCGATGGCCCAGCAACTACGCCTAGTCATTGTCGACGACGAGTCGATCATCCGGATGAACTTGAAAGAGACGCTGATCGGTCTTGGCTACCTGGTCGTCGGCGAGGCCGGCGACGGCATTAGCGCGATCAACCTGGCGCGCGAGCTGCGCCCGGACCTCGTGATCATGGACGTCAGGATGCCGCGCATGGACGGCATCCAGGCGGCCAAGGTGCTGCACGACGAGCGGATCGCCCCGGTGCTGCTGCTGACCGCCTTCGCCGACCGCGAGCAGGTGTCCAACGCGCGCGACGCCGGCGTGATGAACTATCTGGTCAAGCCGTTCCGCGACACCGACCTGATGCCGGCGATCGAGATCGCGTTCGCTCGCTACAACGTCTACCAGCGCATGGACCAGCAGGTCACCGACCTGACCGAGACGCTGGAGACGCGCAAGCTGGTCGAGCAGGCCAAGGGCGTGCTGATGGACACGCAGGGCCTCAAGGAGCAGGAGGCGTTTCGCAAGATGCAGCAGCTGTCGATGAATACGCGCAAGTCGATGCGCGAGATCGCGCAGGCGATCTTGCTCACCGCGCAGATCGAGCAGTAGCGCGAACCGCGCTACTGCTCGATCTTGCCTGTTGCAGCTCGGCCACAGGCCCTCGCCCCCCCTGCCCCCCTCTCCCGTGCGCGGGAGAGGGGGTGCTTTTTCTCAGCATGAGGGCTCACTGCAGGCGCGTGATCTCCTCGGCGCGCGACCCTTCGCCGAACAGCAGGTGGACGCGGTCGACGCTCTGGCGCAGCACCATCAGGCCGCCCTGGAAGCTGTAGAACACGCCCTGTTCGGCCAGCTCGGGCGCGGTGGCCCAGCCCAGCGCGCTGCGGACGTCGGGCTGCTCGCGCCAGAGCTTGCCGAAGCCGCGGATCGGCTCGTACAGGCCAGCCGGCGGCGTCTCGCCGCCGCGCTCGGGCTCCTCGGGGCGCCAGGTGTCGTTGAAGGTCCGCCAGGTCGTCGCGCCGGTGGCGGGGTCGCGCGTGATCACGACGATCCCGTTGCCCAGGCGCGAGCCGATGCCCGGCACCCACAGCATCGCGCCGCGCTCGAACGGCTCGTAGGCGATCTGCTCGACCCGCGCGTAGGGGTACGCGCAGCCGAGCGTGTCGCGGTAGGCCCAGGCAGTGGCGGCCAGCGGCGGGCCGGCCTCGAAGCAGGCGCCCGGCTGATTGCCCACCACGCGGCCGAGCAGCCCCAGCAGCACGGCGTACTTCGTGCCGGCGTTCTCGGGATGGTACTCCATGCGGCGGCGCTCGAAGTACTGCACCGTCCCGCGCCAGCCGCCGACCTGCTCGTTCACCTCGGCGGTGAGCGGGTAGCCGAAGCGCGCCAGCCCGCCGTTGCGCTCCCAGTAGCTGCGAAACGCCCCGCACAGGCTGTGGCCGGTCTCGATGAAGTAGCGGCAGCCGCGCGGCGGGCCGGGCTCACTCGGCTGATCCTGCCACGGCCGGCCTTGCATCTCCAGCAGTTGAGCGCCCAGCCGGCCGGCCAGCACGCCCAGCCCCTGGTTGGCGTGATCCTCCAGCCGGTCGCGCTCGAACCACTGCGCCGGCCCCTCCCAGTCGTCAATGAACTCGTCGGCGACCGGGCCGATCGGGTAGCCGAACACCGCCAGGCCGCCGTTGCGCTCCCAGTACGAGCGGATAGCCCCGCTGATACAGTAGCCGGTCTGCGGGAAGCAGCGCTCGGCCGCCTGCGCGCTGGCCGGCAGCGGCAGCAGCGCAAGCAGGCCCAGCAGCGCCAGCGCCAGGAACAATGCGCGTCGTCTCATCGTCCGCTCCTTTAGTCCAGTTGGGGCGACCCCACCTGTGACGCTCGCTAAAACAGTGTTCTGGCTTCCATTATAGGCATTCGACGGCTCGACGCGATAGCGGAGCCGTAGCGCGACGCTGATGGGGCGCTCATGGCTGCCTGAGGAACCTGATGCTCATGCGGGGGCAAGCGGAACAATCGGGGCGTGATTTATCGTCGCTGTACTGACTACTGACTGCTGACTGCTGACTACTTACTGGTGATTCTGCAGCGCCGCGTACCCGGGGGCGGCGGTCTCGCGCGCCGCGCGCTCGTGGGCGCTCCAGTCGTCGGGGGTGGGCTGGAGGCCGGCTCTCTGCTCAAGCGCGCGCTCGACCGCCCGCTCGACCGCGCCGGCAGCGATCGGCTCGCGAGTCGGCAGCTGCGCGAGCCCGGCCACGCGCTCGGCCAGCAGCCGCGCGAGGGTGGCGCGCCCCTGCTCCGGCGCGGCCATCAGCGCGGCGGTGCGCTCCGGCGACCAGCTGAGGTAGACGCCGGCCTCCAGCAGCGCGCCCCCGCGCCGGCGGACCTGCGCCAGCCCGACTGCCTTGCGTCGGCCGACCACGACCTCGTAGGGCGAGAGGCCGGCAAAGCAGACCGGCCGCAGCAACGGGTCGAGCGCCTGCGTGTCCGCGCGCGCCTCGGCGACGGAGACGACCCGCGCGTCGAGGCCCAGCCCCTGCAGCGCGGAGGCCCACACCTCGCCGAACCAGCGGTAGGACTCGGTGACGTCGCTCAGGTAGAGCGGGTGGTCCGGCGGCAGCGCCAGGTCGAGCAGCAGCAGCCCCGGATCGGCCAGCACCGCCCCGCCGCCGCTGCGTCGCCGGTGGATCGGCACGCCCGCCGCGGCGCAGGCCGCCAGGTCGGCCGCCTCGGTTCGCTGGGACGAGCCGAGCAGCAGCGCGCGCGGGCTGAACCGGTACCAGCGCATCGACGCGCGCCCGCTCTGCTCGACGCCGGCCAGCAGCGCCGGGCTGGCGGCGAGCTGCCGGTCGGCCGGCTCGACGCTCGCGGGCAGCAAGCGGATCGCGCGGGTGTCGCTCACGGTCGTCAACGCAGGCGCGCCGCCAGCAGCGTGATGTCGTCGGCCTGGGGGGCGGCGCCGTGATAGGCCGTCAGAGTCGCCACCAGATCGTCGCACAGCCGCTGGGCCGGCGCTGCCACCCGCGCGCTCACCTCCGCCAGCAGCCGCTC
This sequence comes from Candidatus Ribeiella danica, assembly GCA_016717335.1. Taxonomy (GTDB): domain Bacteria; phylum Chloroflexota; class Chloroflexia; order Chloroflexales; family Roseiflexaceae; genus Ribeiella; species Ribeiella danica. The sequence goes on along the minus strand of JADKFS010000010.1, from coordinate 128,595 downwards.
CGAGCCGAAGAAATCGCCGCGCTCGTCGGTCGCCTCGGTCACGCCGTCGGAGTAGAGCAGCAGCACGCCGTCGGGCGGCAGCCGCAGCGTCTGCACGTCGAGCGCCGGGTCGGGGAGTATGCCGAGCGGGTGGCCGAGGCCGCGCGCCGGGTCCAGCGGCGCGCCCGCCGCATCCCAGAGCAGCGGCAGCTCGTGGCCGGCGCGGGCGTAGGTGAAGGTCCGGGTCGGCAGATCGACGATGCCGTAGATCACCGTGACGAACATGCCGGCGGCGTTCATATCCTGCAGGTGCACGTTCACGCCGCGCAGCGTCTCGTCCGGCGCGAGCGCGCGGCTGACCTCCACGCGCAGCAGGCTGCGCGTCAGCGCCATAAAGATCGCCGCTGGCATGCCTTTGCCGCACACATCGCCGACGACCAGGCCCAGGCGCCCGGGGCCGAGCGGGATGACGTCGAAGAAATCGCCGGCGACCTCGCGCGCCGCCACCATGCGCGCGCCCAGGTCGAGCCAGGGCAGCTGCGGCAGGCTGCGCGGCAAAATGCTCTCCTGGATCTCGCGGGCGAGCTGCAGCTCGCGCTCCAGGGTCTCCTTCGCGATGATCTGCTCCTGCGCGGCCTCCAGGTCGGCGTAGGCCTGCGCGAGCCGCTGGTTCTGGCTCTGCACGTCGGCGTAGGCCTGCGCCAGCTGGCGGTTCTTCTCCTGCAGATCGCGGATGGTCAGCTCGTGCGACGCGCGCAGGCGGTCGCCCAGCACGCGCAGCATATCGTAGGCGAGCGTCGGGTTGCGGTGCAGCATCTCGTCGAAGTGGGCGCGCGTCAGCTCGATCACCTGCGCGTCGGTGACCGTGCGGGCGCTGGCGGTGCGCAGGCCGTCGGGCTGCAGCAGGCTCATCTCGCCGACAAACTCGCCGCCGCCGCGAATGCCGAGCATGCGCTCCTCGGGCGTGTGCAGCGCCTTGATGATCGCGACCTCGCCGCTCAGCACGATGTAGAAGCGGTCGCCGGGCGCGTCCTCGTAGAACAGCATCGTATCGGCGGGGTAGCTGCTGAACGTCGCCAGCGATACCAGGTGATCGATCTCAGCCGCGGGCAGCGAGGCGAACAGCGGCACTTTATCGATCAGCGATGCCGACATGCCGTCATCCCCCCTGCTGCTGGGTCTGCCGCTTGGCCTGCTGGAGCGCTCTGGTGGTCGTGTTGGTGGCGAACACAGTGATCGCGGCATACTCGGCGTCGTACACCTGCGCCCCCTCGACGATCAGCACGTCGTCGGGGTTCGAGCTGAGCGCGGAGGCCACGCCGCGCCACTGCTTCGCGCCGATGTAGATCACATAGCTGGTCTCCGGCACCTTCGGCGGGGCGGGGATGCCCTTGGGGAGCGAGGGCAGCGCGCCGCTGTGCTTCATCATGAGAAGCGTGAAGTCCGGTCGCTCGACCACCTTGGCGGGCCTCCCAATCACGGTCACTTTCACGGTCGTCACCTTTCCTGCTCCAGATCGACTCTCTGCGATCAGCGGCCCCCGGTCGGCCCAGCCCGTCGACGCCGGCGCTGTGGCGCGCGGCGCGCCGCTCGTCGACGCGCCGGCAGTCTGCCGCGTCCCGCGCTTCCAGAAGATCTCGGCGACGTGCTCTTTCTGGCCGGCCTTGAATAGCGCGTCGCGCACGATCTTGAAATAGACGCCGCCGGGGCTGCGCCGCCGCGTACCATCCTCGGTCAGCATGCCGCCGTCTGCCTCGATCGCCTGCACCTCTTCGAGCCAGGTCTGCGCCTGCTGCGGGCCGCACAGGCGCACGATCGCCCGGATCTGCCCGCGCGGCCCCGGCGCTGTCTCGCCAAGCGCCTGGGCGATCCGCACGACCGCCTGCTGCTGCTCTATCGGAATCTGCTGGGCCATATGCCTCCTCGTAGCGTATGAAAAGGGTGGCTTGGAGGGACCTTGCCGAGCAGCGCCGCCGGCCCAAAGCGCCGATCGGTCCTGCGATGGAGCGCCGATCGTCCTTAGCGCCGATGCGCCGTGGCACGCAATATGCTTTACTTATGCACAGAACAAATGATGATCGCGACGGTCGTCATGAAGCGCCGGGAGGCGCGACATATACTGCACGTCGCCCTCTGTCTCCCCCACGGCTGCCATCGTATGGCGGCCGTTTCCTCGTCCGGCGGATCGCCTCTATAGTGTAGCACAGAAGAGCGATCTCGCCTGGCGGCCGGCGCTACGGCAGCTCGTGGCCGAGCTGGTCCAGAAATGCCCGCATGAACTCGGTGCGCCTGAGCGCCTCCGCGCGGCCTGCGTCGGTGTTCATCTGCTCGGCGAGCCGCAGCAGCTTGACATAGAAGTGGTCGATCGTGTTGCGCGTGTCGTCCGGCGCGCGGGCCAGCGGAAACGGCTCGCCGGGATCGTAGAGCCGCCGCCCCAGCTGGCCGCTCAGCATCAGGCAGCGCGCGATCCCGATCGCGCCGAGCGAATCCAGCCGGTCGGCGTCCTGCACGACCATCGCCTCGCGCGTGCGCGGCCGGATCTGCGCCGAGAAGCTGTGCGCCTCGATCGCGTGCCGGATCGCCGGCAGGTGCTCGGCCGGGTAGCCCAGCGGCCGCAGAAAGTCGACCGCCGCGCGGCCGGCCAGGGTCGATGCCTGCGCGCGCAGGGGCGAGTCCTTCGGGACGACGACACAGTCGTGCAGCCAGGCGGCCGGCAGCACCACCGCCAGGTCGGCCTGCTCGGCCTGCGCGAGCGCGACGGCGCCGGCGACCACCCGCCGGATATGCGCGAGGTCGTGGGCCACGTCGCCGCCGGCCGAGCCTTCCAGGAAATGCTCGAAGCGCCGCTCCCAGGCGGGCCGCTCGTCAAGGATCGACATCGTGTCTCACTCGGGCGGCTCCGGATCGGCCAGCCGATCCAGCAGCTGCGTCGCCACGGCGCCGGCCATCCGGTTGACCGCGCGAATCGTCCCGTAGACGCTGTCGGTCAGCGCCAGCTGAACCTGCTCGATCGCCGCGGCGGGGGCCGCGATCGCGGGGAAGCAGCGCAGCAGCGCGTACGGCCCGCGCATCATCGACCGGTGCGTCTCGGCGATCGCGACCGTCGCCGCCTCGACCGTCTCCTGGAGGAGGTCGTTGGCGCCGCGGAGCTGCCGGAGCTTTTGCTGATCCATTGACATCCCCTTCACACGCTTGTGCAGCCGTGCCTGATCTGCTGATAGATGTCCGGGTCGCGCGTCAGCTGGAGGTGGTGGATGCCCGGAAACAGCCGCACGCTGTGGCCGGAGGTGGGCGGGTCGCCGTGACCATGCGCCTGCCCCACGCGGACCAGGCCATCGCCGAACAGCGCGGTCACGGCGTGCAGGGGATCGTCGGTCAGCGTCCCGGCGATCAGGTGGTGGTGCGCGTGCGCGAGCCAGGGCACATCCCAGCGATCGTCGGGCGACACGTCGCGCGCGGGCGTCTCCGCGTCGAGCAGCCGGCCGAAGCGCAGGTCCTTCACGCCGCGGCTGCGCAGGTTGAAGATCGAGCCGATCAGCCGGGTGATCGGGTGCGGCACCGCGCGCAGCACCTCGGTCGCGACGTGGCCGAGCTGCGCCAGGCTCGCGCCCTGGTGCGGCGTGCCGAGGTAGAACACCTGCGTCACCTGCTCGACCCAGCCGGCCTGGCTTTCGGCGGCGTCGTGGCAGGCGCTGCGCAGCACCAGCCCGCCCATGCTGTGGCCGATCAGCGCGATCTCCTCGACCGGGGCCGGGTAGCAGGCGAGCAGCTCGCCGAGCAGGGTCGCCAGCCGCCGGCCGTTGTCGGCGATCGACAGGCCGGTGTTGTAGCGGACGAAGAACGGCGTGAAGCCGAGGTCGGCCTGGAGCATCGCGCCGTAGGAGGTCTCGCCGCCCGGCCGGGCCGGGTCGTGAAACAGCCAGATGCCCTCGTTGCAGCCAAGGCCGTGGATCAGCACGCAGATCTTCGTGGTCGGCTGCGGATAGGCGCGCTGCAGGGCCTCAGGCGTGAGCGGCAGCGGGCGGTTGCCATGGTAGAAGGCCATATCGATCGACAGCCCGTTGTCGCGCTCGCTGAGGTAATCGCCGACAGCGCCGTTGACGATGCTCAGCGCCCAGGTGGCCCAGGCCGGCGCGGCGGGCCGCGCGCTCTGGTCGTCGCTCATCCTTCAGCTCCTCTCGCGGCCATAGGCGGCCGGTCTGGACTGATTCTATGATGGAAATGCCAATATGTAAAGCGCGAGGCGATCTTCGGGGCGCTGCGCCCCCGGCCCCCGCCTGCTCCCATTTCGACAGCGATTCCTTTCTTCCGGGGCGCTGCGCCCCCGGCCCCCCCCGGCAAATGGTGCCTTTCCGGCTGCACTGCTCGTGGCGCATGCCTGGCACCATTCCGAGCGGACGTGTTGCCTCTCTACGCGTGTGGATTCAGCTGGGCATGAGCAGCAATCGCTGCAGATGAGACGGGTTCTTTTTGGGGTCCAGGGGCGCAAGCCCCGGGAGGGGGGCGGCGAGGGTGGCGGCCCACCCCCGCCCGCGGGGGCACGGGGGGCGCGCAGCCCCCCGCACACTGTGGGTGCCATCCGTGGGGTGAGGGCAGGCGGGCACGCAAGCCCCCCGCACAAAACGCCGGCCGCGCAGGCCATGCCATAAATGCCCCGGCAGCGCCGTTTAGTATAATGGAGAAGCGCATTCCACCGGCAGCCCGCCCCGATAGCTCTGTAAGGAGGCCAACCATGGCGAAGAAAGCGTTCTGCGTGGGCATCAACGACTACCCGTACGACGGCAGCGACCTGAACGGCTGCATCAACGACGCCAAGGCATGGGCCGATCTGCTGGTCGGCCACTTCGACTTCGCGCGCACAGACATCACGCTGATCACCGACGCGGAGGCGACCAAGGCCCGCATCCTGGACGGGATCAAGGGCCTACTGGCGGGCGCGCGCGCCGACGACGTGCTGGTCTTCACCAACTCCTCGCACGGCACCTACGTCGCCGATACCTCCGGCGACGAGCCGACCTACGACGAGGCGCTCTGCCCCTACGACACGGCCGACAACCTGCTGGTCGACGACGATCTGCGCGAGGTGTTCGCCGGACTGCCCAAGGGCGTCAGCCTGACGGTGATCTCCGACTCGTGCTTCTCGGGCACCGTCACGCGCGCGGCGGTCGCCGAGAACCTGCCCGGCATCCGCGTGCCGGACGAGCGGCGCGTGCGCTTCCTCAGCCCGGCGCTGCGCGGCGACCCGGTGCTCGACAACCCGTGGAAGGCCCAGCCGAAGGGCCGCGTGAAGTTCCCCGAGTCGCGGATGAAGGAGATCCTGCTCAGCGGGGCCAGCGACAAGGAGTACTCGTACGATGCGCTGATCAACGGCACGTACCACGGGGCGATGACCTACCACGCGCTGAAGGCTATCCAGGAGTCGAACTACCAGATCACCTACGCCCAGCTGAGCGCGCGGCTCAACCTTCTGCTCGACGACGCGGGCTACCCGCAGCACCCGCAGCTCGAGGGGGCCACCCGCACCAAGCGCAAGCCGATCTTTACCTAGCGCGTGCGCGCTGCTGATCCTTACCCCACCCCCGGCCCCCTCCCCGCGCCCGGGGAGGGGGTTCATCGTTGGCGAGGGGTGCGGCGCGCTGCGCGCCGCACCCCTCGCAGCCGCCTACTCGATCACGGCGGCGACCGACTCGCCGATCACCTCGACGATCCGGTCGATCTGCTCGGGGGTCGACACCAGCGGCGGCGCGAGGCAGATGATCTCGCCGAGCATGCGCGTGAACAGCCCGCGCCGCAGCATCTCGGCGGCGACTCGCGGGCCGACCTGGGCCGCCGGCGCGAACGCCTGCTTGGTCGCCTTGTCGGCCACCAGCTCGACCGCCGCCATCATGCCGAGGCCGCGCACGTCGCCGACGCCGGGGAGCTCCAGCAGCTGGCGCAGCCCGTCGAGCAGGCGCCGGCCCAGCGTCGCCGCGCGCTCGACCAGGCCCTCGCGCTCCAGGATGTCGATGTTCGCGAGCGCGACCGCGCAGGAGGTCGGGTGGCCCGAGTAGGTGTAGGCGTGCATCCAGCGCTTGTCGGGCGGCACGCCGTCGATCGCCGCGCGGATCGTGTCGGACACGCCGACGCCGCCGAGCGGGATGTAGCCGCTGGTGATGCCCTTGGCGAACTGCACGATGTCCGGCTCGACGCCGTAGTGCTCGAGGCCGAACCAGCGCCCGGTGCGCCCGAAGCCGGTGATCACCTCGTCGGCGATCAGCAGCACGTCGTAGGCGTCGCAGATCGCGCGGATGCGCGGGAAGTAGTCCTCCGGCGGCACGATCACCCCGCCGGCGCCCTGGACCGGCTCGGCGATGAAGGCGGCCACCGTCTCGGGCCCCTCGCGCAGGATGGCCTGCTCCAGCAGGTTCGCCGCCGCCACGCCGGGGCTGACGCTCGGGTCGTCGCCGACGAAGCGGTAGGGGTAGGGCGACTCGATGTGCAGGAAGTTGGGCACGCGCGGCTCGAACATCGGCCAGTAGGCCGGCAGGCCGGTGGCGCTCATCGCCGCAAGCGTGACGCCGTGGTAGGCGCGCATGCGCGAGATGACCTTGACCTTCTCGGGCCGGCCCTGGGCCTTCCAGTAGAAGCGCGCGGTCTTGAACGAGGTCTCGCTGGCCTCGGCGCCGCCGCTGGTGAAGAAGAAGGTGTTGATCGACGGGTAGAGCAGCTGGCTGAGCCGCTCGGCCAGGGCGATCGCCGGCAGGTTGGTGGAGCCGGCGTAGGACGAGCAGTACGCCAGGGTCGACATCTGGCGGCTGGCGGCCTCGGCCAGCTCGGCGCGGCCGTGGCCGGCGTTGACGCACCACAGGCCGCTCAGCCCGTCGATGAACTCGGCGCCGCCCGCGTCGGTGATCAGCGCGCCCTGCCCGGAGACCCAGACCTGGGGCGTCAGGTGGGCGCTGGGGTGGTGGAGCGGGTGCAGCAGGTGGGCCTGGTCGATCTGGATGGAGTCGGTTTGGTTTAGCATCGGTGATCCTCTCATTTGAAGTCGTGCCCTATCTTAATCTATTTGATACTTCTGTTCAAACCGGGGTTGCTCCAAGGGGAGGGAGCAGGGGCCGGGGTGATCCGGCGTATCACAGCCCACGAGGGGCGCGCGATGGTACAGCGATTGCTGCTTGCCAGATCGGAATGTGAGAGGTCCCTGCCCAGGGCCCGCCTAGCCGCAGCCAGCCAGGTGAAACAGACGTGAGACTGAACACGGACATTGCCCGGCGCATCGTCGATCGCGTCGCGGCTGGCCTCGACAAGCAGGTCGGCGTCGTGGATGCGGCCGGCCGTATCCTCGCGAGCACCGACGAGCGCCTGGTTGGCCTACGGCTGCCCTCGGCCGAGCGCGCGATCGAGCGCGGCGCCGCGGTCGAAGACGGCGAGCAGCTGCTCGCCGGCATCAGCCTGCCGCTGACCTACGCCGGCGCGGTCGTCGGCGCGATCGTGCTGGGCGACATGTCGCCGCAGGGCAGGGAGCTCGGCCAGGTCGCCAGGACGCTGGCCGAGCTGATCATCCACCAGATGACTGTGATCGAGCGGCTGCCGCGGCAGACGTGGATTCGCGATAAGCTCGTCGCGGACCTGCTCGACGAGCGATCCCACACAGCGCCCGAGGTGTTGCTGCACGAGGCGGAGCTGCTTGGCATCGATCTGAACGTGCCCCGGTTCGTCATCGTGATCGATTTCGGGCCGCTGACCGATCGGCTACTGCAGACGGTCGCGCCGAGCGATAGCCTGCCGACGATCACGCGCGCGCTGCGGCTCGATCAGATCCACACGCAGCTGCTGGAGCAGCTGCGCAGCGTGGTCGCCCCGAACGACGCCGACGTCTACGGCTTTCTCGACGACCACCGGCTGGTCGTGCTGGCCGCGCTCGACCCGACGGCGCCGCAGTCGCGACGCCTGCAGATCGCGGGCGGCCTGCAGCGGTTCCTGGCCGAGCTGGCCGGCGACGCGCGGGCTGCGGCCAGCGCCGGGGTCGGCTGGCACCACCCCGGCTGGCGCGCGCTCGCGCAGTCCTGCGTCGAGGCGCAGTGCGCGCTCGAGACCGGCGCCTCGCTCTATGGCCCGGGCCGCGTGTTCCAGATCGAGGATCTCGGCATGGCCGGCTTCGTGTGCAGCGACAGCCAGGCGATGAAGTCCGAGCTGGCCTGGCGGCTGCTCCAGCCGCTCGATGGCGAGCCCGAGCTGCTCGCGACGCTCGAGACGTTTCTGCGGTCGAATCTCTCGCCGTCTGCGGCCGCGCAGGCTCTGCACATCCACCGGCACACGCTGGCCTACCGGCTCGACAAGATCGCGCAGCTGACCGGCCGCGACCCGCGCACGTTCGACGCGGCGGCGCAGCTCTACGCCGCCGTGATGCTGCGCAAGGCCGGCAATCCCGCTGCCGGCGGCCGGCCGCCCTCCGCCAGCCCGCGCTCGACATCCGTCGCTCCCCTTTCGGGGTAGGTTTTGTCTATGGCGCCATGCTGCGCCGGATCACCCCACCCCTTGCCCCCGCCCCTGCCAGGGGCGGGGGTAAATACTGGCGGGGCCGGGGTTTCGGCGGAGCCGAAACCCCGGCCCCGCCAAGAATCCCCCCTCTCCCGCGCACGGGAGAGGGGGGCAGGGGGGTGAGGAGAAACAGTGCAGCGCCAGCCAACCCTGTGGGCCAAACGGCCAAAAACGCTCGCCGGCGGCGCATCCATCTTGGCGCAGCCGTCCGATGACGCCGCCGGGCCAGCCTGGTATGCTGCAGCCACTACACGTCGGCGGGCGGCCGGCCGACTTCAGATCGCGCGAGGCAGAGCCATGGAATCTTATCTACACCCTATCCGGATCGTCCACTACGGGCTTGGGGCGATCGGCGGCGACATCGCCCGGCTGGTCGCGCAGCAGCGCGGGCTGCAGATCGTCGGCGGGATCGAGCGCGACCCCGCCAAGGTCGGGCACGACATGGGCGAGCTGCTCGGGCTCGGGCAGCCGCTCGGCGCCCCGGTCTCCGACGACGCGGGCAAGCTGCTCGAGCGAACCAGGCCGGACGTGGTCATCCTCGCGACCGGCTCGCACTTCCACGAGGTCTACTCGCAGATCCTCGCGTGCGTGCAGGCGCGCGCCAACGTCATCTCGACCTGCGAGGAGCTGGTCTACCCCTACGCGCGCGACCCCGCCGCGGCCGCGCAGCTGCACCGCCAGGCGCTCCAGAGCGGCGTGACCGTGCTGGGGGCCGGAGTCAACCCCGGCTTCATCATGGACCTCCTGCCGCTGGTGCTGACCGCGCCGTGCGTCGACATCCGCCGGATCGCCGTCACGCGCGTGGTGGACGCGACCCAGCGTCGCGCGAGCCTGCAGCAGCGCATCGGGGCCGGGCTGGCGCTCGACCAGTTCCGCGACCACGTCGCGCGCGGGGCGGTCCGCCACGTTGGCCTGCCCGAGTCGATCCACATGATCGCGGCGGGCCTCGGCTGGCAGCTCTCCGGGCTGACCGAGTCGATCGACCCGATCGTCGCGAGCGAGTGGGTGCGCACGCCCTACCTCACGGTGGCGCCCGGGCAGGTGCGCGGGCTGCGCCAGATCGCGCGCGGCTGGATGCACGGTCGCGACGTGGTGGAGCTGATCTGGCAGACTGCCGTGGGCGCGCTGGACACGCACGACGCCATCTCGGTGGAGGCCACCCCGCCGGTGAGCGTGGTCGTCCAGGGCGGCCTGCACGGCGACGCGGCGGCGGCCGCGCTGATCCTGCACGCCATCCCGCGCGTGCTGGCCGCGCCGCCCGGCCTGACGACCGTGCTGGCGCTGCCGCCGATTCACTACCAGCCGCGCCTCGAGCCCGACGTGGCCTGGGCGCGCCAGCGGTGAGCCGATGCCATCCGACCGGGCCCAACCGAAGGGGCCGCCGCCCGAGAGCGAGCCGCCGCTGCGCGAGCTTTCGGCGCGCCAGCTCGCCGGGCTGATCCGCGCGCTGGATAGCCGGCTGCTCGGCATCGCGTACGACGACAGCGCGGGCGAGCCTGCGCTGGTGTACAGCTTCGAGGTCGCCGGCAAGATCCAGCGGTTCTCGCTGGCGGTGCGGCCGGAGGGGCTCACCTCGATCGCGGACCTCTACCCCGCCGCCGCCGCGTACGAGCGCGAGCTGGCGGGCTGGCTAGGGCTGGCGTTCCACTGAGGGCAGGCTCCCGCAGGCGAATCACAAATCTGCTCCGCCTTGGGGGAGGGGTGGGGTCTGGGGCGGGCTTTGCCCGCCCCAGACCCCACCCCGAACCTGCCAACGTTCTAACGTTCCAACGCTCAAGAGAGGGTATTGATGGCAAAAACAGTAGCCGACCTGCTGGTCGAGCGCCTGGTCGCCTGGGGCGTCGACACGATCTTCGGGCTGCCCGGCGACGGGATCAACGGCATCTTCGAGGCGCTGCGCACCCGCCAGGATCGCATCCGGTTCGTCCAGGTGCGCCACGAGGAGGCCGCCGCCTTCGCCGCCTGCGGCTACGCCAAGTACACTGGCCGGCTGGGCGTGTGCCTGGCCACCTCGGGCCCCGGCGGCATCCACCTGCTGAACGGCCTGTACGACGCCAAGTGCGACGGCGCGCCGGTGCTGGCGATCACCGGGCACACCTTCCACGACCTGATCGGCACGAGCTACCAGCAGGACGTCGACCTCGACAAGCTCTATATGGACGTGGCGGCCTACAACCAGCGCGTGATGGGGCCGGCCCACGTGGTCAATGTCGTCGACGAGGCGGTCAAGACCGCGCTCGGCCGCCGCACGGTGGCGCACATCACCATCCCGAAGGACATCCAGACCTGGGAGAGCGGCGACTCGCAGCGATCGAGCGCGAACATCCCGCAGCACAGCGCCGACCTGTTCGCCAGCGCGCACCCGCTGCCGCCGCAGCCGCTGCTGCAGCGCGCCGCCGGCCTGATCAACGCCGGGTCGAAGGTGGCGATCCTGGCCGGGCGGGGCGCGCTCGGCTGCCGCGACGAGCTGATCCTGCTGGCCGAAAAGGTCGCCGGCCCGATCGTCAAGCCGCTGCTCGGCAAAGCAGTGGTGCCCGACAACATCCCCTACACCACCGGCGGGATCGGCCTGCTTGGCACGGCGCCGTCGCAGGACGCCATGCAGGAGTGCGACACGCTGATCGTCGTCGGCAGCAGCTTCCCGTACATCGAGTTCTACCCCAGGCCCGGCCAGGCGAAAGCTGTGCAGATCGACGTCGACCCGGCCCGGATCGGCCTGCGCTACCCGCCCGACGTCGGCCTGGTGGGCGACTCGGGCGACGTACTGCGCGCGCTGCTGCCGCTGATCGATCGCAAGGGCGACCGCCGCTTCCTGGAGACGGCCCAGCAGCGCATGAAGGACTGGCGCGGGCTGATGGACGAGCGCGGCACGCGCATGGACATGCCGATGAAGCCGCAGGTCGTGACCTACCAGCTGGACAAGCTGCTCGACGACGACGCGATCGTCACGGCCGACAGCGGCACGATCGCGACCTGGGCGGCGCGCTACATCCAGGTGCGCGGCCGGATGCAGTTCTCGCTCTCGGGCAACCTCGCGACGATGGCCAACGGCCTGCCTTACAGCATCGGCGCAGCGGTGGCCTACCCTGGTCGCCAGGTGGTGGCGATCGTCGGCGACGGCGGCTTCACGATGCTGATGGGCGAGGTGGCGACGCTGGTCAAGTACAAGCTGCCGGTCAAGATCATCATCGTGAAGAACAACGTGCTCGGCCAGATCAAGTGGGAGCAGATCGTCTTCGAGGGCAACCCGGAGTACGGCGTCGAGCTGCACCCGATCGACTTCGCGGCCTACGCGATCGCCTGCGGCGCGGCCGGCTTCACGCTCGACGACCCGCAGCAGGCCGAGAGCGTGCTGCGCCAGGCGCTCGCGCACCCCGGGCCGGCGGTGATCCAGGCGGTGGTCGACCCGAACGAGCCGCCGATGCCGGGCAACACCACCACCAAGCAGGCGATCAAGTTCGCCGAGGCGCTGATCAAGGGCCAGCGCAAGCGCTTCGACATCATCAAGACCGTGCTCGAGGATAAGGTGCGCGAGGTCGTCTAGGTGGCCGGGTGACGCGGTGACAAGGAGCGGCGGCGTGCGACTCGAGATCGCGGGCGGGTGAATCGAGATCGAAGAGGCGCCAATTGAGATCGCAGGGCGCCAGCGATATGCGGTGTGAATAGAGTGATGCCGCCGCGTCGCCGATATGGCGCTTGCCAGCGCAGCCGCGCTGCTGCTCGGCGGGGTGATCGCGTCGGTGCTCGGGCGAAGGCTGAGCGATGTAAGTTACGTACCGGCTGGCGCAAGTGCGATCCGGGTTCGGCGGAAGACCGAAGACGACGATCGATCGTCTTCCGTAGCCGGTTCTTCGTGAGACGAACGCGGGCCAAATCTCCGATAAGGAAGAGAGTGAAGGAAGCAGCAGCTTGAGCACAAACGTCGAGACGATCACCAGGCACGATCGCCTGGCCGACTTCACGCGCGATACGCGCATCCTCATCCTGGCCGGCATGGCGCTGGCGATCGGCGTGGCCAGCGCGCTGATTGCCGCGCTCCTGGTGCGGCTGATCGCGCTGGCGACCAACCTGGCCTTCTACAGGCGCCTCTCCTTCGCTGACGCCTCGCCGGCCGGCAGCACGCTGGGCTACTGGGTCGTCCTGATCCCGGCGGTCGGCGGGCTGATCATCGGCCTGATGGCCCGCTACGGCTCGGAGCGCATCCGCGGCCACGGCATCCCCGAGGCGCTCGAGGCGATTCTGATCGGGCGCAGCCGCATGTCGCCAAAGGTGGCGGTGCTGAAGCCGCTCTCGTCGGCGATCTCGATCGGCACCGGCGGGCCATTCGGCGCGGAGGGGCCGATCATCATGACCGGCGGCGCGTTCGGCTCGCTGTTCGCGCAGCTGTTCCACCTATCGGCGGCCGAGCGCAAGACCCTGCTGGTCGCGGGGGCGGCCGGCGGAATGGCCGCTATCTTCGCCACGCCGGTCGCCGCCGTGCTGCTGGCGGTCGAACTGATGCTGTTCGAGTGGCGCCCGCGCTCGTTCATCCCAGTGGCGGTGGCGGCGGCGGTCGCGAGCGTCGTGCGCGTGCCGCTGCTGGGGGCCGGGCCGATCTTCCCGGTGCCGGCCCACACGGCCCTGCCCGCCAGCGCGATCGGCATTGCCCTGGCGATCGGCCTGGCGGCTGGCCTCGGGTCTGCGCTGCTGACGGTGCTGGTCTACGCCTGCGAGGATCTGTTTCAGAAGCTGCCGATCCATTGGATGTGGTGGCCGGCGATCGGCGGGCTGGCGATCGGCGTCGGGGGGCTGGTCGACCCGCGCGTGCTCGGCGTCGGCTACGGCGTGATCCACGGCCTGCTGCTCGGCCAGGGGCTCGGCGGGCTGCTGATCGGCCTGCTGGTCGTCAAGGCGCTGGTCTGGTCGATCGCGCTCGGCTCGGGCACCTCGGGCGGCGTGCTCGCGCCGCTGCTGATCATGGGCGGGACGCTCGGCGCGGTCGAGGCGCGCTGGATCTCGCTGGGCGACCCCGGGTTATGGGCGATGATCAGCATGGCCGCGATGATGGGCGGCACCATGCGCTCGCCGCTGACATCGATGATCTTCGTGCTCGAGCTGACCCACGACCTGAACGTTCTGCCGGCGCTGCTCGTCGGCTGCGTGGCGGCGCACGCGGTCACCGTGCTGATCATGCGCCGCTCGATCCTGACCGAGAAGGTCGCCCGGCGCGGCTACCACCTGACCCGCGAGTACAGCGTCGACCCATTTGCGCTGGTACGCGTCGGCGAGATCATGGATAGGGACCTGCTGACGATCCCGGCGACGACCACGGTGGCCGACCTCTCCGGCCGGATCGCGCGCGGCGACCCGGCGGTGACGTGCCACCAGGCGCTGCCGCTGGCCGACGAGCAGGGTCGCCTGATCGGAATCGTCACCCGCGGCGACCTGTTCCGCGCGCTGGGGCAAGATCCCGGCGGCGGCATGACCGTGCTGGACGCCGGCAGCGCGCGGCTGCTCGTGACCTACCCGGACGAGCTGGTCGAAGACGCGCTCACGAAGATGCTCCGCAACAACGTCGGCCGGCTGCCGGTGGTGAGCCGCGACGACGCCGGGCGGCTGGTCGGCTACCTCGGGCGTGCGACCATTCTGGCGGCGCGGCTGCGCCAGCTGGACGAGGAGCAACTGCGCGAGCCGGGCTGGCTGGCCGGCCCACGGCTGGAGCCGACCGATAGCGCGGATGGGCGCCGCTAGCACAGATTGGTGGGCCACGCGCCAGAATTCACCGCGCCAGCTCATAGCAAGGATAAAAGCATGCAAGCGATAGCGCTCAAACCGGGCACGACCGACCTGCACCTGGCCGAGCGGCCAGAGCCGGCGATCGGCGCGCCTGACGAGGTCAAGCTGCAGATCGTCCGCGTGGGCATCTGCGGCACCGACCGCGAGGAGGCCGACGGCGGGCGCGCCCGCGCGCCGGACGGCCAGCCGGATCTGGTGATCGGCCACGAGATGCTCGGCCGCGTGGTCGCGGTCGGGGCGGACGTGCGCCGCGTGAAGGTCGGCGACTACGCGGTCTTCACGGTGCGGCGTGGCTGCGACAAGTGCCGGCCATGCCTGATCAACCGCTCGGATATGTGCCGCACCGGCGAGTACCGCGAGCGCGGCATCTGGGGGCTGGACGGCTACCAGGCCGAGTACGCGGTCGACCAGGAGCAGTACGTCGTGCGAGTGCCGCCCGAGCTGGCGCCGGTCGGCGTGCTGGCCGAGCCGCTCTCGGTGGCCGAGAAGGCGATCGACGAGGCGGTGCGGCTGCAGGGCGCGCGCCTCCCGGCGGCGCTGGCCACGCCCAACTGGCTGCACGGCCGGCGCTGCCTGGTGGCCGGGCTGGGGCCGATCGGGCTGCTGGCGGCGCTGGCGCTTATGCTGCGCGGCGCCGAGGTGCTCGGGCTGGACATCGTCGAGCCCGACTCGGCCCGCCCGCGCTGGCTCGAGGCGATCGGCGGGCGCTACGTCGACGGGCGCGCGATCGGCCCGATGCACATCGACGACGTCTTCGGCGCGGTCGACCTGATCGTCGAGGCCGCCGGCGTGCCGTCGCTGACCTTCAGCCTGCTCGACGCGCTAGGGCTCGACGGGGCCTACGTGGTCACCGGCATCCCCGGCGGAGACAAGACGATCCAGATCCCCGGCGCCGAGCTGCTGCGCAAGCTGGTGCTCGCGAACCAGGTGATGTTCGGCAGCGTCAACGCCTCGCGCGACCACTTCCAGATGGCGGTGGACGACCTGGCGCAGGCCCAGGCGCGCTGGGGCGACCACGTCGCGCAGCTGATCACGCACCGCCACCCGTTCGCCGACTTTGCCCAGGCGCTGCGCGGCCACGCCGACGACGAGATCAAGGTCGTGATCGAGTGGGGCTGATCGACCAACGACGATAGGCCATCCACGATGCTGGCACTTCTATCGTCCATCGTCCATCGTGTGGCGAGGGATCGATGCTCCGGCGAGCTGTGCTGGCTGCTGGGACAAATGTCCAAAAAGCCGCCGGATCGCCCGCGCAGTTTCGTGCAGCCGTCCAATGACGGAGCGCGCGCCACCTGCTACCCTTACAGCCAGCGGGTCAGGCATCGCCGGCGAGGAGCGGATGTCGCAGATCTTCCACCCGAGCACGAATACGATCGCCAGGGCCAGCATCCTGGGCGCGGTCGTGGCGCTCGCCGGTCTGCTCGCGGCTGGCTGGTATCTCGTGCGCTCGCCCTGGAGCACCGGCGTCGGCGTGCCCGTGAGCCAGCCGGTACCGTTCAGCCACGAGCACCACGTCAAGGCGCTGGGGATCGACTGCCGCTACTGCCACACCTCGGCCGAGACCTCCTCGTTCGCCGGCATCCCGCCGACCTACACCTGCATGTCGTGCCACTCGCAGATCTGGCAGAACAGCCCGATGCTGCAGCCGGTGCGCGACAGCCTCGCGAACGACACGCCGATCGCCTGGAACCGGGTCAACAACCTGCCCGACTACGTCTACTTCAACCACGCCATCCACGTCGACAAGGGCGTCGGCTGCGTGACGTGCCACGGGCGGGTCGACCAGATGCCGCTGACATGGAAGGCCCAGTCGCTGCAGATGAGCTGGTGCCTGAGCTGCCACCGCGCGCCCGAGCAGTACATCCGGCCGCGCGAGGAGGTCTTCAACATGGACTACCAGCCGGCCGAGGACCAGCTCGCGCTCGGCCGGCGGCTGGTGCAGGAGTACCGGATTATGCCGGTCAGCCAGCTGACCAGCTGCTCGACCTGCCACCGTTGATGAGTCGCTCGCCGCGACGATTGGGATGGGTAAGCATTTGTTTATGGCCTAGGTGCCGGTGACCATGCAAGACGAAACGGACCGCAGATCGCTCGACCTGGCCGCGATTCGCGCGCGGCTGGCGGGAGCGCGCGGCAGCCAGCTCTGGCGCAGCCTCGAGCAGCTGGCCGAGACGCCCGAGTTCCAGGAGTTCGTGCGCCACGAGTTCCCGCGCGGCGCCGACCTGTGGCGGGCCTCGCTCAGCCGCCGCTCGTTCCTCAAGCTGATGGGCGCCTCGCTCGCGCTGGCGGGCCTGAGCGCCTGCGCGCGGCCGCGCGAGACGATCGTGCCCTACGTGCGCCAGCCGGCCGAGATCGTCCCCGGCAAGCCGCTGTACTACGCCAGCGCGCTAACACTCGACGGGATCGCCAGGGGCGTGCTGGTCGAGAGCCACGAGGGCCGGCCGACCAAGATCGAGGGCAACCCGCGCCACCCGGACAGCCTGGGCGCCACCGATATGTTCGGCCAGGCGGCTATCCTGGGCCTGTACGACCCCGACCGCTCGCAGGCGGTGATCAACGTCGGCCGGATCAGCACCTGGGAGGCCTTCGTCACGGCGCTCACGGCCCGGCTGCAGGCGCTCGCCGGCGGCCAGGGCGCCGGGCTGCGGCTGCTGACCGGGACGATCACCTCGCCCGCGCTGGCCGCCCAGATCGAGGCGCTGCTGGCGCGCTACCCGGCCGCGCAGTGGCACCAGTACCAGCCGGCCGGCCGCGACAGCGCGCTCGAGGGCGCGCGCCTGGCGTTCGGTCAGCCGGTCGACACGCTCTACCGCTTCGACCAGGCCGAGCGCATCCTGTCGCTCGACGCCGACGTCCTGCTGCACGGGCCGGGCAGCCTGCGCTACGCGCGCGACCTCATCGACGGCCGGCGGGTGCGCCAGGGCCAGGCGCGCATGAACCGGCTGTACGCGGTCGAGAGCATGCCGACGATCACCGGGGCGATGGCCGACCACCGGCTGCCGCTGCGCGCGTCGCTGGTCGAGCCCTTCGCGCGCGAGGTCGCCGCACGGCTGGGGGTCGGCGGCGTCGGCGCGCCCGATCAGCCGTCGCCGATCCCCGGCGCCTGGACCGACGCGCTGGCGCGCGACCTGCAGGCCAGCCGCGGCAAGAGCATCGTGATCGCGGGCGACCAGCAGCCGCCGATCGTCCACGCGCTGGCGCACGCGATCAACGAGGCGCTGGGCAATACCGGCGCCACGGTGCTGCACATCCCGCCCGTGGCGGCCAGCCCGGCCAACGGCGGCGAGTCGCTGCGCGCGCTGGCGGCCGACATGGCGGCGGGCAAGGTCAGCCTGCTGGTGACGATCGACTGCAACCCGGCCTTCGACGCGCCGGCCGACCTCGGCTTCGCCCAGGCGCTCGCCAGGGTCGCCATGCGGGTGCACACCGGCCTGTACGCCGACGAGACCGCCAGCCTGAGCCACTGGCACATCCCCGCCGCGCACCCGCTCGAGGCCTGGGGCGACGCGCGGGCCTTCGACGGCACCGTCTCGATCGTGCAGCCGCTGATCGCGCCGCTGCACGGCGGCATCTCGCCGCACGAGCTGCTGGCCGCGCTGCTGGGCCAGACCGGCGGGTCGAGCTACGAGATCGTGCGCGGCTACTGGCAGGGCCAGCGCGGCGGCGCCGACTTCGAGCAGTTCTGGCGCCAGTCGCTCCACGATGGGGTGGTCGAAGGCACGGCGTTTGCCCCGATTCAGGTGTCCGTCAGGCCGGGCGCGCTCAGCTCCCAAGCCGCACGCCCCACGCCGCAGAATGGCCTGGAGCTGGTCTTCCGGCCCGACCCGACGATCTGGGACGGGCGCTTCGCCAACAACGCCTGGCTGCAGGAGCTGCCCAAGCCGATGACCACGCTGACCTGGGACAACGTGGCGCTGCTCAGCCCGGCGACGGCCGAGCGGCTGGGGCTGTCGAGCGAAGACGTGGTCGAGCTGCGCCTGGGCGGCCGGGCCGTGCGCGCGCCGGCGTGGGTCATGCCGGGGCACGCCGACGACGCGGTCACGCTGTTCTTCGGCTACGGGCGCACGATCGCGGGCCAGGTCGGCAGCAATATCGGCTACAACGCCTACGCGCTGCGCAGCTCGGGCGCGCCGTGGATCGCAGGCGGGGCCGAGCTGGTCAGGACCGGCGAGCGCTACCCGCTCGCGCCGACCCAGGACCACTTCGCCGTCGACGGGAGCGATCTGGTCAAGCTCGGCACGCTGGCCGAGTTCCAGCAGAACCCCAACTTCATCCACGGCGCCGCGGCGGCGGTGCCGGGCGAGGGTCTGCCCTCGCTGCTGCCGGAGTACCGCTACGATGGGCACCGCTGGGCCATGACGATCGACACGAACGCATGCATCGGCTGCAACGCCTGCGTCGTCGCCTGCCAGGCCGAGAACAACATCCCCGTGGTCGGCAAGCCGCAGGTGCAGGTGAGCCGCGAGATGCACTGGCTGAAAGTCGACCGCTACTACACCGGCGGCGCCGACAACCCGGCCGCCGTGTTTCAGCCGCGGCCGTGCCAGCAGTGCGAACAAGCGCCGTGCGAGCTGGTCTGCCCGGTCGCCGCGACGGTGCACAGCGCCGAGGGGCTGAACGATATGGTCTACAACCGCTGCGTCGGCACGCGCTACTGCTCGAACAACTGCCCGTACAAAGTCCGGCGCTTCAACTTCCTGCAGTACTCCGACCAGAAGACGCCGGTGATCCAGCTGATGCACAACCCCGACGTCACCGTGCGCGACCGCGGCGTGATGGAGAAGTGCACCTACTGCGTGCAGCGGATCAGCGCCGGGCGGATCGCCGCCGAGCGGGACGGCCGGCCGCTGCGCGACGGGGAGGTCAAGACCGCCTGCCAGGAGAGCTGCCCGACCGGGGCGATCGTGTTCGGCGACCTGAACGACCCGGCCAGCCAGGTGGCGCAGCTGAAGGCCCAGCCGCTCAACTACGGCCTGCTGGCCGAGCTGGGCACCCAGCCGCGCACCAGCTACCTGGCGCGGCTGCGTAACCCGAACCCTGAGATCCCTGTCTGAGAGGCCCTTTTCGCCGCCAAGACACCCAGGAATGAACTGTCAAGCTCGATTGAACCATGCCTAAGGCATGGTTCAATTCCAGGGATTTCGACTTGCCACTGTACGGGCGCGATATATCGCGCCCCTGCGCCTTGGGGGCAATGAATTGTCAAGCTCGATTGAACCATGCCTAAGGCATGGTTCAATTCCAGGGATTTCGACTTGCCACTGTACGGGCGCGATATATCGCGCCCCTGCGCCTTGGGGGCAATGAATTGTCAAGCTTGATTGAACCATGCCTTACTCTTCAAACACGCGCCCGCGGCGGCGGGAGGCAGGTAGCATAGCGGCAAGGAGACCGGGTGCAGCCAGAGACGGCGCGCCAGAAACGAGAGATCAACGCATGGAAGACGCGAGGCCCGCGAATCGAACCGACACGAGCGCCGGCGGCCCAGTGCTGCAGGGCGACTACACCTTCGCGTCGGTCACCGACAAGATCAGCGCGATCGTGCTCACGAAGAGGACCGGCCGGGGCTGGTTCCTGGGCTTCGGGATCTCGTTTCTGCTGGTGATGCTGCTGATGGTCGCCGTGACCTACCTGTTCGTCGTCGGCGTGGGCATCTGGGGCATCAACATCCCGGTCGCCTGGGGCTTCGCGATCACCAACTTCGTCTGGTGGATCGGGATCGGCCACGCCGGCACGCTGATCTCGGCCATCCTGCTGCTGCTGCGCCAG
Organism: Candidatus Ribeiella danica; assembly: GCA_016717335.1. Classification (GTDB taxonomy): domain Bacteria; phylum Chloroflexota; class Chloroflexia; order Chloroflexales; family Roseiflexaceae; genus Ribeiella; species Ribeiella danica. The sequence goes on along the minus strand of JADKFS010000010.1, from coordinate 108,546 downwards.
CGCTGGCGCACCTCGATCAACCGCTTCGCGGAGGCGATGACGCTGTTCGCGGTGGCCTGCGCGGCGCTGTTCCCGATCCTGCACCTGGGGCGGCCCTGGCTGTTCTACTGGCTGATCCCCTACCCGAGCACGATGGGCGTCTGGCCGCAGTTTCGCAGCCCGCTGGTGTGGGACTTCTTCGCCGTCTCGACCTACGGCAGCGTCTCGCTGCTGTTCTGGTACGTCGGCCTGATCCCCGACCTGGCGACGCTGCGCGACCGCGCGCAGGGCCGGATCGGGCAGCTGATCTACGGCGCGCTGGCGCTGGGCTGGCGCGGCGACGCCGCCCACTGGCACCGCTACGAGACCGCCTACCTGCTGCTGGCCGGGCTGGCCACCCCGCTGGTGGTCTCGGTGCACACGATCGTCAGCTTCGACTTCGCGGTCGCGACCGTGCCGGGCTGGCACTCGACGATCTTCCCGCCCTACTTCGTGGCCGGCGCGATCTTCTCGGGCTTCGCCATGGTGGCGACGCTGGCGATCCCGCTGCGGCGGTTCTACCACCTGGAGGACTTCATCACGCTGCGGCACCTCGACTATATGGCGCGGATCATGCTGGCGACCGGCATGATGGTGGCCTACGGCTACCTCATGGAGACGTTCAGCGCGTGGTACAGCGGCAACCGGTTCGAGCAGACTGTCTACGCCGACCGGGCCTTCGGCGCGTACGCGCCGGCCTACTGGGTGCTGATCGGCTGCAACGTGCTGGCCCCGCAGGCGTTCTGGTTCCGCCGCGTGCGCGCCAGCGTGCCGCTGCTGTTCGTGCTCTCGCTGCTGATCAACGTCGGGATGTGGACCGAGCGCTACGTGATCGTCGTGCAGAGCCTGCACCGCAACTTCCTGCCAGCGTCGTGGGCGATGTACTACCCGACCTTCTGGGACTACGCGACGTTCGTCGGGACGATCGGGCTGTTCCTGACGCTGCTGTTCCTGTTCATCCGCTTCCTGCCGATGATCTCGATCGCCGAGATGCGCGAGCTGGTGCAGCAGACGAGCGAGCGCGCCGAGGGCCGCCAGCCCCGCACGGCAGCGCCGGAGCCGCGCGCCGCCGGCGACTAGGGCGGGCGCCGCGCGCCTGGTGGACACCTCTGCCTGGGGCCGAGGGTAACAACTGGCTGGTGCAGCGGTTTCGGCTCCGCCGAAACCGCTGCACCAGCCAAGAATCCCCCTCTCCCGTGGCGACGGGAGAGGGGGGCAGGGAGGTGAGGGCCTGCGGCACACCAGGATCACTCGGAGAGGGATCATCAGATGGAGCAGAAAGAGCCTTTCTACGGCGTGATGGCCGAGTTCGACGACCCCGACGCGCTGCTCGCGGCGGCCAGGCGCGCGCGCGACGAGGGCTACCGCAAGCTCGCCGCCTATGCGCCGTTCCCGGTGCACGGGCTGGCCGAGGCGATCGGCCGGCGCCCCAGCCGGCTGCCGCTGATCGTGTTCGCCGGGGGGGTGGTCGGCGGGGTCGGCGGCTACCTGCTGCAGCTCTGGACGACGGCGATCGACTACCCGCTCAATGTGGGTGGGCGCCCGCTGCACAGCTGGCCGATGTTCATCCCGGTCACGTTCGAGACGACGGTGCTGGTCGCGGCGCTGACGGCGGTCCTGGCGATGCTGGGGCTGAACGGGCTGCCGCGGCCGTACCACCCGGTCTTCAACGTGCCGAGCTTCAAGCTCGCCTCGCGCAGCCGCTTCTTCCTGTGCATCGAGTCGAGCGACCCGCAGTACGACCACGCCAGGGCGCGCGAGTTTCTGGCGGGCCTGGCGCCGCGGGGCGTGGCCGACGTGGACTGGTGAGGGGCGCGAGATGATCGAGTGGCTGCGATATGTGACGGGCTGGCCGCGCGCCGCACCGGCCCGCGCGATCGGGCTGGCGGGCCTGTGGCTGTGCGCCGCGCTGCTGGCCGGCTGCGGGCAGAACATGCGCGACGATTCGCGCATCCAGCCGTACGAGGCGGCCACGTTCTACCCGGACGCGCAGTCGGCCCGGCCGGTGATCTCGGGCACCCTCGCGCTCGGGCTGCTGCAGCCCGACGAGCTGCTGGAGACCGGGAAGATCGGCGGGCAGCTGGCCGACCAGTTCCCGTTCACGGTGACGCGCGAGGTGCTGCAGCGCGGCCGGCAGCGCTACAACATCTACTGCGCGCCCTGCCACGGGCTGGTGGGCGACGGCAACGGCACGATCGTGCAGCGCGGCTTCTCGCCGCCGCCGACGTACCACCAGCAGCGCCTGCGCGACGCGCCGTCCGGCTACCTGTTCGACGTGATCGCCAACGGCTTTGGCCGCATGTACAGCTACGGCGACCGGGTCGAGCCGCGCGACCGCTGGGCGATCGTCGCCTACATCCGCGCGCTGCAGCTCAGCCAGAACGCGACGCTCGACGACGTGCCGCCGGAGCAGCGCCAGCAGCTGCAGAGCCAGGGCGGCGCCGAGCGGCTGATCGCGGCGAGCAGAGCGCGGCACGGATCGAGGTAGCGCGCGGCCGCGAGTACGGCGAAGAGCAAGGACGAACGACCAAGGACGAACGACCAAGGACCAAGGACGAACGACCAAGGACCAACATCAGCTATGGGTGGCGGCTGTACGGCTTTGGAAAGCCACCACTGTACCGACTACTGACTACCGACTACTGACTACCGACTACCGACTACCGACTACCGACTACCGACTACCGACTACCGACTACCGACTACTGGCTCTGGAAGCAGATCGGGAGCAGGCGATGGAGCCGACGGGAGACAACCGGCAGGAGCAGTGGCGCGCGCTGGCGCGGCGGGCGCAGTGGCCGGCGCTGATCGCCGGCGCGCTGGGGCTGGCCGGCTGCGTCGCCGGCTGGCTCGTCGCGCCGGATCAGCTGTTCGGCTCGTACCTGCTCGCGCTGCAGTTCTGGCTGGGCATCTCGCTCGGCAGCCTGGCGATCACCATGCTGTACCACCTGGTCGGCGGCAGCTGGGGCTACCCGGTGCGCCGGGTACAGGAGGCCGCCGGGATGCTGCTGGCGCTGCTGGCGCTGCTGTTCCTGCCGCTGCCGCTGCTCGGGATGGCGGCGCTGTACCCCTGGGCGCGTCCGGCCGAGGTCGCGGCCGACCCGCTGCTGCAAGCCAAGCAGCCCTACCTGAACGTCCCGTTCTTCGCCGGCCGCGCCGCGCTGTACTTCGCGATCTGGATCGGCCTGGCAGCCCTGCTCAACCGCTGGTCGCTCCGGCAGGACCAGAGCGGCGACCCGGCGCTGGAGCGGCGCATGCGCGACCTGAGCCGCTTCGGGCTGGTGCTGTACATGCTGACGGTCACCTTCGCGTCGATCGACTGGGTGATGTCGCTCGAGCCGCACTGGTACTCGACAATCTACGGGCTGATCTACGTGGCCGGCCAGGGCCTCAGCGGCTTCGCGTTCGCGATCCTGGCGGCCGGGCTGCTGGCGCGCCGCTCGCCGCTGGCCGGGCTCGACATGCCGGCGCGCTTCGGCGACCTGGGCGGGCTGCTGCTCACGTTCGTGATGTTCTGGGGCTACGTGACCCTGTCGCAGTATCTGCTGATCTGGTCGGGCAACCTGCCCGAGGAGGTGACCTGGTACGTGGGCCGCAGCCAGGGCGGCTGGTCGTGGGTCATCCTGGCCGTACTCGGCCTGCAGTTCGTGCTGCCGTTCCTGCTGCTGCTGGCGCGGCGGAACAAGCGCAGCGTGCGGGCGCTCACGGCGGTGGCTGCGCTGATCCTGGCGGTGCACCTGCTCGAGCTGTTCTGGCTGATCATGCCGCCGCTGCGGCCGGCCGGGCTGAGCGTGTACTGGACCGACATCGCCGCGCCAGTCGGGGTCGGCGGCGTCTGGGTCGCCGCGTTCGCCTGGCTGCTGGCCCGCCGCCCGCTGCTGGCGCCGCACGACCCGCGCAGCCAGCCGGCGCAGGAGGCGGTCGAGCATGGCTGATCGCAAGCTCCCAAGCCCTCGCCCCGGCCCGCGCGACTTCGCTACGTTCGCGGCGGCGCTGCTGGCCTCGCTGGGTCTGAGCCGTCTGCTCGGCTACTTGCGCACGCGCGCGGAGCGCAGGGCCGCGCGGCGCGCCGCCGAGCGACAGGCCGAGCGCGCCGAGGAGATCGAGCGGAAGCGCGCGCTCGGCCACGAGCCCAGCGACGTGCGCGTGCGCGGCATTGTGCTGGCCGGCGCGGCGCTGGCGCTGACGGTGGCGGCCGGCGGGTTCGCGGTCGCGCTGCTGTTCGGCTTTCTCGCCGGCCGCGCGGACCAGGCCGACGCCGCGATCTCGCCGCTGTTCGACCGCGGCCAGCAGCCGCCGCAGCCGCGCGAGGCGGCCGACCTGGCTCAGCAGCTGCAGCAGCTGCGCGCGACCGACGAGGCTCGCCTGGGCAGCTACGGCCGCTCGGGCGACACCCTGCACATCCCGATCGAGCGCGCGATCGACCTGCTGGCCGAGCGCGGCCTGCCGGCCCGCGCCGCCACGCCGCAGCCGGGGCTCGGCGAGGACCAGGCGCACGAGCTGGAGAGCGCGGGCGGGCAGCCGGACGAGCCCACACCCGTGCCGCTCGGCCAGGGCAGCGGGCGACCGGCCGGCGCCCAGCCGGCACCGGCCGCCACCGCGCAGCCAGTCGTGAATCAGGCCGGCGACGCCGCGGCGGGCCAGCGCCTGTTCGCCGGCAGCGGCTGCGGCGGCTGCCACGTCATGGGCGGCGGCGGGGCGGCGCCCTCGTTGGAGGGCGTGTTCGGCTCGCAGGTGCAGCTCGAGGGCGGCCAGACCGTGACGGCCGACGAGGCGTATCTCCGCCGATCGATCCTGGACCCGCAGGCGCAGGTCGTCGCGGGCTACAGGCCGATCATGCCCAGCTTTCGGGGCAAGCTCAGCGACCAGGAGCTGGCGCAGCTGATCGCCTACATCAGATCGCTCGGCGGGCCGGGCGCAGCCGGGAGCAGGCCATGAGCTATCGCACAGCCGGCGCGGTCGCCGGGCTGCTGGCCCTGCTGGTCGCGCTATGCGCCCCGGCGGCGGCGCGCGCCGACGGCGGCTCCGACGACCTGCTGGGCCAGGTCGGCTTCGACCAGCGCCTCGGCGCGCAGGTCGCGCCCGAGCTGGCGTTCCGCGACGAGGACGGCGCGGCGGTGCGGCTGGGCAACTACCTCGGCGCGCGGCCGGTCATCCTGGTGCTGGCCTACTACCGCTGCCCGAATATCTGCTCGATCGCGCTGCACCAGCTGAGCGACACGCTGCGCCAGATCTCGTTCGGCGCCGGCCAGCAGTACGACGTCGTCGCCGTGAGCATCGACCCGGGGGAGCGGCCAGCCGACGCCAGCGCGAAGAAGGCCGAGATCGTGCAGAGCTACGGGCGGCCCGACGAGGCTGGCGGCTGGCACTTCCTGACCGGCCCGCCCGAGTCGATCCACGCGCTGGCCGCCGCGGTCGGCTTCCGCTACGCCTACGACCCGCAGCAGCACCAGTTCGCCCACCCGACCGGCAGCATCCTGCTGACGCCGCAGGGGAACGTGTCGCGCTACTTCTACGGGATCGACTACGCGCCGACCGACCTGCGCCTTGGCCTGGTCGAGGCCTCGTCGGGCCGGATCGGCTCGCCGGTCGACCTGCTGCTGCTGCGCTGCTACCACTACGACCCGGTCACCGGCAAGTACGACATCGCGATCATGAGCGTGCTGCGGCTGGCCGGCGTCGCGACGGCGCTGCTGCTCGGCGCGACTGTGCTGGCGCTGTTCCGGCTCGAGCGGCGCCGCGCCGCGCGGCACGATTCCGGGCTGACCTGAGCGCAGCGCCTGCATGACAGAGGAGCGACGACGGAATGGGACAACTTCCACTGATGCCCGAGCAGGCCTCCACGGTAGCGGGCCAGGTCGACCTGCTCTACTACGCGCTGATCGCGCTCAGCCTGCTGTTCGCGCTGCCGATCGCCGGGCTGACCGTCTACTTCGCGGTCAAGTACCGCCGCGGCGCGCGCGCCGACCGGTCGGGCCAGATCACGGCGACGCTGCCGTACGAGCTGACCTGGACGATCGTCCCGACCCTCATGGCGCTGGGGGTGTTCGTCTGGGCGGCCACGCTGTACTTCCGGATCGAGCGCCCGCCGGCCGACGCGCTCGAGATCTACGTGCTGGGCCGCCAGTGGATGTGGGAGTTCCAGCACCCCGAGGGCCAGCGCGAGCTGGCCGAGCTGCACGTGCCGCTGGGCCGGCCGGTCAAGCTGCTGATGACCTCCGAGGACGTGATCCACAGCTTCTACGTGCCAGCCTTCCGCGTCAAGCAGGACGTGCTGCCGGGGCGCTACACCGCGATCTGGTTCCAGCCCTCGAAGGTCGGCGAGTACCACCTGTTCTGCGCCGAGTACTGCGGGACCGACCACGCCGTGATGGGCGGGGTCGTGTACGTGATGGAGCCGGCCGCCTACCAGGCCTGGCTCGGCGGCGGCGCGGCGGGAGGCCCACAGGCGCCGCAGACGATGGCGGCGGCCGGCGAGAAGCTGTTCAGCGGGCTGGGCTGCAGCGGCTGCCACCGGATGGACGGCAGCGGCGCCGGGCCCTCGCTGGTGGGCGTGTTCGGCAGCCCGGTGCAGCTGCAGGGCGGGCAGAGCGCGATCGCCGACGAGGGCTACGTGCGCAACTCGATCCTGCTGCCGCAGAGCCAGGTGGTGGCGGGCTACCAGCCGGTGATGCCGAGCTTCAAAGGTCAGGTCAGCGAGTCGCAGATCCTGCAGCTGATCGCCTACATCAAGTCGCTGGGCGCCGGCCAGGCCGCGCCGGGAGCATCCCAGACGGCGCAGCCGCCGCCGTGACGCGCGGCGCTGCCGGTGTGGGGCGCGACATGATCGGAGTATTGCGACGCAATGGGAAGATGTCGATTTGTCCTGGCGGGCGGATCGTGGATTGGGCGCGGCCAGGCGCGGTCGCGGACCGAATATGCCTTCGTGACGAAAAGGATGGAAGTATGAGCGTATCCACCGCCGTGCGGCCGGTCCGCAACTACCTCAACACCAGCTATAGCGCGCGGTCGTGGCTGCTCAGCACCGACCACAAGCGCATCGCGATCCTGTACATGCTCTCGATCACGCTGTTCTTCGTGATCGGCGGCGTGGCGGCGACCATCATCCGGCTGAACCTGATCACGCCCGAGGGCGCGCTGGTCGACGCCGAGACCTACAACAAGCTGTTCACGCTGCACGGCGTGATCATGGTCTGGTTCTTCCTGATCCCGTCGATCCCGGCCGTGCTGGGCAACTTCCTGGTGCCGCTGATGCTCGGCGCGCGCGACCTGGCCTTCCCGCGGCTGAACCTGGCCAGCTGGTACGTCTACATCGTGGGCGGGCTGTTCACCTTCGCCGCGCTGATCCTCGGCGGCGTCGACACCGGCTGGACCTTCTACACGCCCTTCAGTACGATGTACTCGAACACGCGCGTCATCCCGGTGGTGGTGGGCGTGTTCATCGTCGGGTTCTCGTCGATCTTCACCGGGCTGAACTTCATCGTCACGGTCCACAAGATGCGCGCGCCCGGCCTGACCTGGTTCCGGCTGCCGCTGTTCATCTGGTCGCTCTACTCGACCAGCATCATCCTGGTGCTGGCGACGCCGGTGCTGGCGATCACGCTGGCGCTGATCGGGGTCGAGCGGGTGTTCCGGATCGGGATCTTCGACCCGGCGCTGGGCGGCGACCCGCTGCTGTTCGAGCACCTGTTCTGGTTCTACTCGCACCCGGCGGTCTACATCATGATCCTGCCGGGTATGGGCGTGGTCAGCGAGCTGATCACCTGCTTCGCGCGCAAGCCGGTCTTCGGCTACCGGTTCGTGGCCTTCGCCAGCGTCGCGATCGCCGTGATCGGCTTCCTGGTCTGGGGCCACCACATGTTCGTCGCCGGCCAGTCGATCTATGCCAGCATGATCTTCTCGCTGCTCAGCTACCTGGTGGCGATCCCATCCGCGATCAAGGTGTTCAACTGGACCACTACGCTGCACAAGGGCTCGATCGCGCTGCAGACGCCCATGCTCTACGCGCTCGGCTTCATCGGGCTGTTCACGATCGGCGGGCTGACCGGCCTGTTCCTGGCCGCGCTGCCGATCGATGTGCACGTGACCGATACCTACTTCGTGGTGGCACACTTCCACTACATTATGGTCGGCGGCATGGTCATGGCCTACCTGGGCGGCATCCACTACTGGTGGCCCAAGATCAGCGGTCGGCTGTACCCGGAGTGGTGGGGCAAGCTGGCCGCGCTGGCGATCTTCTTCGGCTTCAACCTGACCTTCTTCCCGCAGTTTTTGCTGGGCTACCAGGGCATGCCGCGCCGCTACCACGCCTACGCACCCGAATACCAGGTGCTAAACGTTATGTCCACGGCAGGCGCGTCGATTCTGGCGGTTGGCTACGTGCTGCCGTTGATCTATCTGATCTGGTCGCTGCGTTATGGTGAGCGGGCCGGGCCGAACCCCTGGAAGGCCACCGGGCTGGAGTGGCAGACCACCTCGCCGCCGCCCGAGACGAACTTTAGCGAGACGCCGGTGGTGACGGTGGGGCCGTACGCCTACGACCCGCAGCAGCCCGACAGCTTCACGCCGCAGGGGAGCTGGGCGAAGGATGAGCGATGAAGGATGAGCGATGAGCGATGAAGGATGCTAGCTGATGGCACACCCATGACAACAAGTGATATCCAGGCCCCAGGCCCCAAGCCCCAGGCCCCAAGCCCCAGGCCCCAAGCCACGGGGCACGCGCACCAGTTCGACGACGCCGAGCAGCAGCGCACGAGCGCAAGCCTGGGCATGTGGGTGTTCCTGGCGACCGAGGTGATGTTCTTCGGCGGGCTGTTCGCGGCCTACGCGATCTACCGCCTGGTCTACCCGCAGGCCTTCGCCGAGGCCAGCCACCACCTCGACGTAGTGCTGGGCGGCCTGAACACCGCCGTGCTGCTCACCAGCAGCCTGACCATGGCGCTGGCCGTGCACGCCGCCCAGACCGGCCGGCGCGGCTGGCTGGTCGGCATGCTGCTGCTGACGGCGCTGCTGGGCGCGGCCTTTATGGGCGTCAAAGCGACCGAGTACTACCACGAGTACCAGGAGCGGCTGATCCCGGCGCTGGGCTTCGGCTACGCCGGCGCCGACGCGCAGCAGGTGCAGCTGTTCTTCCTGCTGTACTTCCTGATGACCGGGCTGCACGCGATCCACCTGACGATCGGGATCGTCGCCGCGCTGGCGTTCGCCGCGCTCGCGCTGCGCCGGGGCGCGCGCCCGCGCGCCACCCCGGTCGAGGTGCTCGGCCTGTACTGGCACTTCATCGATATTGTGTGGGTGTTCCTGTTTCCGCTGCTGTATCTGATCGGGCACGGCTGAAGCGAAGGAAAGAGCATGGAGCACGCGATCGTTCCGAGAAGAGCCTACGTGATCGTCTACGTCGCCCTGATGGCGCTGCTGGCCGCGACGGTGGCGGCCTACTTCGTCGACTTGGGGCCGCTCAACCTCGCGCTGGCGCTGGCGATCGCCGTCGCCAAGGTGCTGCTGATCATCCTGTACTTCATGCACGTGCGCTACGGCGACCGGCTGACCTGGGTCGTCGCCGGGGCGGCGTTCTTCTGGCTGGCGATCCTGATCGGCCTGACGATGAACGACTATATCAGCCGGGGCTGGCTGCCGACGACCGGGAAGTAGCCCGATCGTCCAGGAGCAGCGCGGCCGCCCCTAGCAGCGCCGCGCGCGGGCCTAGCTCGCCGGCCACGACATCGGCAGCGAGGCGCCCGCGCATGGCGTCGGCGAACAGGTCGGCCGCGTTGGCGATGCCGCCGAGCAGGAGCACCGCCTCGGCGTCGAAGGTCCGCGCGAACGGGGCGAGCAGCTCGCCGAGGTCCGCGCCGAACTGCGCGAACGCGGCGCGCGCCGCAGGGTCGCCGGCGCGCGCCAGATCGGCGGCGGGCTTGATCTCGTTCAGCGCGGGGGTCGCCGCGCGCAGCCGGGCGGTCAGCCCGCGGATCGAGAACAGCTCGTCGGCCGGCGTGCCGTGGAACGGCACGGCGTACAGCTCGCCCCTGGGCGGCAGATCGGCGCGGTCGGTCACCGGCCGGCCGGCCTCAAGGAACGCCGAGCCCAGCCCGGTGCCGAGCGTGAGGCCGACCAGCCGGCGGTAGCGCCGGCCCACCCCATAGCGCGCCTCGCCCACGATCGCCGCCTCGGCGTCGTTGCGGAACAGCACCGGGACGCTCGCGTCCGGCAGGAACGCCCGCAGCGCCTTGCGCATATCGCGGCCGTAGAGCGCCGCAAACTTGTGTCGCAGCAGGCACACGCCGCGCGGGTAGTCGAACGGCGCCGGGAAGCCCAGCGCGACGCCGGCCAGCCGCCGATCGCCGAGCTCGCGCAGGTGTAGCCACAGCACCTGTCCGAACACCGCCAGGATCGCGCGCGCCGGGCCGGCCTCCTGCAGCGCCGTCTGGCGCGGCGCGCCCAGGACGCTGCCGCCGCACACCACGCCGCTCTTGATCGAAGTGCCGCCGACGTCGAGCGCGATGACGCAGCCGGGGTCCGCCGCCTCAGCCATTGGTGAGCCTCCTGGATGAGCGATTCGGGAGCGCCCGGTACTATAATTGACGATCTTTCGCCTGTCAAAGCGGCTGTTGAGGGTTGAGCCATCGCCCCGCTGCCACTCAGCGTCAGGGGCGGGCAACACCTGCCAAGAATCCCCCTTGCCCCGTAGCGACCGGACAGGGGCAGGGGTGTCAGGGAAAACAGCCTGAGCGTTGCGAACTCGTCCTGCGCGGTAGCCGGATGTTTCCGTCGCCGCAGCCGCCGCCATGCTACGATCACACCATCAGCATCACCCCCGGCCGCCCGCGATTTTCCCGCACGGAGGTCTGCTAGGAAGGAGAATCCGATGTTCCGCAGAGTGCTGGTCCCGCTCGACGGCTCCTCGTTCGGCGAGCACGCGCTCCCATTCGCGCGCAGCATCGCCTGTCGCGCCGGGGCCTCCTTGCACCTGGCACACATCCACGTGATCGGCGTGCCAATGACGCTCGACTCGGTCCCGATGTTCGACACCGCGATGGATACGCAGAGCCGCCAGCAGGAGCAGGTCTACCTTGCCAGGCTGGCGCAGCAGCTGGAGGCCGGCGGCGAGCTGCGCGTGACCACCAGCTTGCTCGATGGCGCCGTCGCCGAGGCGCTGCAGGAGTACGCGGCGTCCAGCGGCGTCGACCTGGTGGTGATGACCACGCACGGCCGCGGCGCGTTCTCGCGCGCCTGGCTCGGCAGCACCGCCGACGCGCTGGTGCGCCTGGCGCCGGTGCCGATCCTGCTGGTGCGGCCATGCGATCTGTCGCCGAACATGGTTCCGCCGGTCGAGCTCAGGCATGTGCTGATCCCGCTGGACGGCTCGCCGCTGGCCGAGCAGGTACTCGCGCACGCCGCCACGCTCGGCGCGCTCACGGACGCCCGGCTCACGCTGCTGCATGCGATCGCGCCGGAAGTGACCGGCGGGCTGCCCGTGCCGGGCCATCCCACGCTGGAGCAGGCCAGAGACATCGCCCAAGGCTACCTCGACCGCATCGCCGAGCGGCTCGGCGCGCAGTCGCTGGACGTGCGCACGGAGATCGTGGTCGGCCACCCGGCGACGGGCATCCTCGAGTACGCCCGCTCCCACACTGTCGACCTGATCGCGCTGGCGACCCACGGGCGCAGCGGGGTCGCGCGCCTGCTGCTGGGCAGCGTGGCCGACAAGATTGTGCGGGGCACGACGACCCCCGTGATGATCTATCATCCCAGCTCTGGCTAGCTCCCCCTGCCCCCGCTGGGGGTAGATTTTCTCATTCATAGCGTTGTCGTGCGCCGGCTCACCCCCCGCTCCCCGCAAGGCGAGCGGGGGCGATCGTTCGTGGGTGTGGCGCGGCGGCAACGCCGCCGCGCCACACCCACGAAAAAGAAACCCCCTCCCCTGGCAGGGCAAGGGGCAGGGGGAGGGTTTGTAGACTGTGGGATGACTCATGAATGTCGATTGCGCGCGCGCCGCGCCGCCAGTACAATAGCGCGTATCGCGCATTCTATGAGAAGATATGAGGGCTATGTGATCACCAGAGCCGCCCAGCTGCTCCTCTTGCTCTGCCTGCTGGCCGCGCTGCCGCCCGCCCCGCCGGCCGCAGCGGCGGGCGACGACGGCTTCGCCGACGCGGCGTTCCGCGCGCGCTGGACGCGCGTCGACAGCCCGGTCGAGGGCGGCGCCGCGCAGCGCTCGTGGACCTGGGGCGCGCGGCCGGGCGAGCGCCGCTACGAGCGCTACGACCAGTCGCCCGGTGGCGCGCGGCTGGTGCAGTACTTCGACAAGGCCAGGATGGAGATCAGCGACCCGGCCGGCGACCGCTCGTCGCCCTGGTTCGTCACGGGCGGCCTGCTGGTGGCCGAGCTGATCGGCGGCCGCATTCCACTCGGCCAGAGCCAGGCCGAGCGCCGCACCCCGGCCGACATCCCGATCGCCGGCGACCCGGCCGCGAACCCCGACGCGCCGACCTACGCGGCGCTCGCGGCGATAGCCTCGTTCGACGGCAGCAATCGCGCGGCAGCTCGCACCGGCGCGCGGGTCGACGCGAGCTACGGCCCCAGTGGGGTCGGCAGGCGGCCCGAGCTAGCGCTGCCCGAGACCGAGCTGGTGGCGTATCAGTCGGCCACCGGCCACAATGTGCCGCGCGTGTTCCAAGAGTTCATGTCGGCGTCCGGGCCGGTGCTCGAGGGCGGGCGCACCCGGCGTGGCCAGATCGTCGACCCGCTGTTCGCCTTCGGCTACCCGATCACCGAGCCGTACTGGGCGCGCGCGCGCGTCGGCGGCGTGGCGACCGACGTGCTGTTCCAGGCGTTCGAGCGGCGCGTGCTGACCTACACGCCGAGCAACTCGCCGGGCTGGCGGGTCGAGATGGGCAACGTGGGGCAGCACTACTTCCAGTGGCGCTACCGCCGCCCGCTGCGCTACGCCCTGCCAGCGCTGCCGGAGGGCGTGCGCTCGCGCGAGGCCAGCGTGACGATCCCGACCTACGACTACGCCGCGGCGCTGCTGCCGACCGCGCCAGGCGACCCGATCTTCCCCTACCCGCGCCTGGACCGGGCGCGCGTCGGCCCGCCGCGGCCGGTCGCCTACCGGGCGCTGGTGGTCGAGAACCGCTTCCTCGAGCTGACGTTCCTGCCCGAGCTGGGCGGGCGGCTCTACCAGGCGGTCGACAAGGCGACCGGCCACAATATCTTCTACCGCAACCCGGTGGTCAAGCCGAGCCCGTTCGGGCAGCGCGGCTGGTGGCTGGGGGTCGGCGGGCTGGAGTGGGCCGCGCCGACCGAGGAGCACGGCTACCTGGAGTATCTGCCCTGGGATATGACGCTGACCCGGGGGGCGGGCGAGCTGAGCGTGCGCCTCGCCGCCACCGAGCGGCAGAGCGGGCTGGGGCTGGCCGGCACGGTGCGCCTCGCCGCCGACGAGGGGCGCTTTCACGTGCTGATGCAGGCCAGCAACCCGACCGCCGCCGCGCACCCGCTGCAGATGTGGACCAGCGCCACGCTCAGCCCGGGCGGCGCCAGCGCGATCGGCGCGGGCGTGCGGCTGGTGGTGCCGTCCGACCGCATGATCGTCCACGCGACCGAGGATCGCGCGCTGCCGGGGCCGGGCGGCTGGATCGTCTGGCCGAGCGACGGCTCGCGCGACCTGAGCCGCCCCTCCAGCTGGAGCGGCTACCTGGGCGCGTTCAGCCCGTGGCCGGTCGCCTTCCTGGGCGTCTACGAGACCAGCCTGGACGAGGGCGCGGCCGTGGTCCACGGCCCCGGCGTGGCCGGCGCCAAGGTGTTCGGCTTCAGCGACCACTTCGACCGGCAGGTGTTCACGGATGGCGACAGCAGCTATGTCGAGCTGTGGAGCGGCGCGCAGCTGACCTTCTGGGATCACCCGCAGCTGGCGCCGGGGGCGTCGCGCGCGATCGAGGCCGACTGGCTGCCGCTGTGGGGGCTGGGCGACCTGGCCGGCGCCGCGGCGGAGGGCGCGCTGGGCGTCCAGGCGCGCCCGGACGGCGGCCGAACCGTGACGCTGGCGAGCACGCGCGTGGTGCGTGGGGCAGTCATAGTGGTGCGCGTAAGTGGGCAGGAAGTGTTCCGCACATCGCCGCTCGACCTGCGGCCCGACCAGCCCCTGGCGATCGACCTGCCGCCGGGCACGCCGCGCGGCCCGATCCGCGTCGAGGCGCCCGGCCTCGCGCTCCAGACCCCATAATGCACCCGATCACCCCACCCCCTGTCCCCCGCCCCTGCCAAGGGCGGGGAAACAACATAGGTATTCGCGCCGGGCGACCGCCCGCGCATAGCGGAGAGCGCTGATGATGTCACAATCTCTGAGCGGCGCCTGGCAGTTTCGTCAGGTGGGCGAATCTGCGTGGCTGCCGGCCAGCGTGCCCGGCGGCGCGCACACCGACCTGATGGCGGCCGGGCGCATCCCCGACCCGTTCGTAGGCGATAACGAGCGGCGCGTCCAGTGGGTCGCCGAGGGCGACTGGGAGTACCGGCGCGCCTTTGTCGCCGCGCCGGAGCTGCTGGCCGAGCCGCGCGTGCTGCTGCTCTGCGACGGCCTCGATACGCTGGCCGAGCTGTGGCTGAACGGCCAGCTCGTCGGGCAGGCCGAGAATATGTTCCGCCAGCACCGCTGGGACGTGACCGCGCTGCTGCGCGCGGGCGAGAACGAGCTGCTGGTGCGCTTCCGCTCGCCGGTGCGCTACGTCGCCGAGCGCGAGCGCGCGCGCCGCCTGCCCGGCGTGGGCGAGGCGATCCCGGGCGGCCAGCACCTGCGCAAGGCGCCCAGCCACTTCGGCTGGGACTGGGGCCCGCAGCTGCCTGCGATCGGCATCTGGAAGGATATTCGCCTGGAGGGCCACCGCCACGCGCGCCTGGACGACGTGTCGCTGCGCCAGCAGCACGACGGCGGCCGCGTGACGCTGCGCGTCGCCGCGAGCGTGGAGTCGTGGGAGCCGGCCGCGCTCGATCTGCGCGTGAGCGTCGCCGCGCCCGACGGCGGGCGGCAGTCGGCCCAGGCCGCGTTTGTGTCCGGCCGGGCCGCCGCTGCGATCGAGATCGCGCAGCCGCAGCTGTGGTGGCCGAACGGCTACGGCGCCCAGCCGCTCTATCAAGTCGACATAACGCTTCATGCCGACGGCGCGCCGATCGAGACGCGGCGCTACCAGGTCGGGCTGCGCACGCTCGAGCTGCGCCAGCAGGCCGACGGCTGGGGGCGCTCGTTCGGCTTCGTGGTCAACGGCGTGCCGATCTTCGCCAAGGGCGCCAACTGGATCCCGTCCGACTCGTTCCCGACGCGGATCACCGACCGGCAGCTCGCAGACCTGATCGGCTCGGCGGCCGCCTGCAACCACAACATGCTGCGGGTCTGGGGCGGCGGCTACTACGAGTTCGAGTCGTTCTACGACCTGTGCGACCGCTACGGCCTGCTGGTCTGGCAGGACTTCATGTTCTCCTGCTCGGTCTACCCGATGGGCGACGAGGCGTTCCTTTCGAATGTGCGGGCCGAGGTGGCCGAGAACGTGCGGCGGCTGCGCCACCGCGCCTGCCTGGCGCTGTGGTGCGGCAACAACGAGATGGAGCAGGGCTGGGCGCAGTGGGGCTGGGATCGCCCGGACACGCAGGATCTCAAGGCCGAGTACGTGCGCTTCTTCCACCAGCTGCTGCCGGCCTGGGTGCGCGCCGACGACCCCGACCACGACTACTGGCCCAGCTCGCCCTCCTCGAACCTGCCGCTGGAGGTGCCGCAGAGCGACGCGGCGGGCGACACGCACCTGTGGACCGTCTGGCACGCGCTCAAGCCGTTCGAGGAGTACCGCGCGCACCTGTCGCGCTTCGTGAGCGAGTTCGGCTTCCAGTCGCTGCCGGCGCTGCCCACGATCGCGACCTACGCCGAGCCCGCCGACTGGAACATGACCTCCTACGTGATGGAGCACCACCAGCGCAATCGCGGCGGCAACGGCAGGATCATCGCCTACATGACCGACCACTTTCGCCTGCCGAACAGCTTCGACTCGCTGGTCTACCTGACCCAGCTGCTGCAGGCCGAGGCGATGCGGGTCGGCATCGAGCACTGGCGGCGCCTGCGCGAGCGCTGCGGCGGCGCGCTGTACTGGCAGCTGAACGACTGCTGGCCGGTGGCCTCCTGGTCGAGCATCGACTACTACGGCCGCTGGAAGGCGCTGCAGTACGCCACCCGCCGCATGTACGCGCCGATCCTGCTCTCGGTCGAAGACGCGGGCGACCAGGCCGGCATCTACGTGACCAACGACACGACCGCGACGTGGGACGGCGAGGTGCGCTGGTCGCTGCAGACCATGGCCGGCGAGCGGCTGCTGGCCGGCGAGGCGCCGCTGGCCGCCGCGCCGCTGGCGACGACCGCCGTGCGGCAGCTCGACCTCGCGGCTTACCTGAGCGACGGCAATCGCCGCGGCCGCGCGCTGGTGTGCGAGCTGTGGCAGGCCGGCGCGCGGCGCGCGACCAGCGTGGTCGCCTTCGCGCCGCACAAGCACGTCGAGCTGCTAGACCCGGCGCTCGCGGCCGAGCTGCAGACGGATGGATCGCGGCTGGTCGTCCACGTGAGCGGCCGCGCGCTGGCGCGCTTCGTCGAGGTCGGGCTGGAGGGCGCGGACGTGCGCTTCAGCGACAACTACTTCGACCTGCCGGCCGGCGAGACTGTCGCGATCGCCTGCCCGCTGCCCGAGGGCTGGAGCCTGGAGCAGGCCCGCGACGCGCTGGGGCTGCGCTCGCTGTTCGATACGTACTGAAGAAGGTGTGATCGCTATGAGTCAACCGGGCCAGCTCTCCGGCATCGACCCCGCTGACAGGCGGGGGCTCCGGCAGCGCATTGAGGCGGAGCTGCAGGGAAACATTCTCCCCTTCTGGATCGAGCATGCCGTGGACGCCGACAGCGGCGGCTTCTACGGCGCGCTGACGAACGACCTGCGCGTGCTGAACGACGTGCCGCGCTCGGCGGTGCTGTGCGCGCGCATCCTGTGGACCTACGCGGCGGCCTACCGCGCCTACGGCGACCCCGCCTACCTGGCGATGGCGCAGCGGGCGCGCGACTACCTCGCGCGGGCCTTCTGGGACGAGCGACACGGCGGGGTCTACTGGCTGATCGACCGGCAAGGCGCGCCGGTCAACGCCCGCAAGCACAGCTACGCCCAGGCGTTCGCGATCTACGGCCTGGCCGAGCACCACGCGGCAACCGGCGACGCCGAGAGCCTGCGGCTGGCCCAGGCGCTGTTCGAGCTGCTCGAGGCGCACGCGCACGAGCCGGCCTACGGCGGCTACGTCGAGGGCTGCGGCCCCGACTGGGGCGCCCTGGCCGACATGCGCCTGAGCGACAAGGAGCCGAACTGCCGCAAGTCGATGAACACGCTGCTGCACATCATGGAAGCCTACGCCAACCTGCTGCGCGTGTGGGACGACCGGCGGCTGCGCGAGCGGCTGCGCGAGCTGATCGAGATCTTTCTGCAGCACGTGGTCGACCCGCGCACGTTCCACTTCAGGCTGTTCTTCGACGACGCCTGGGCCTCGCTCGAGGAAGGCATCTCGTACGGCCACGACATCGAGGGCAGCTGGCTGCTGATCGAGGCGGCCGAGGCGCTGGGCGATGCGGCGCTGCTCGCGCGGGTCCGCGCCACGGCGATCGAGATGGCGGCGGCGGTGTACGCGCAGGCGCTGGAGCCCGACGGCAGCCTGCTGTACGAGAGCGACTCGGGCGACCCGAGGAGCGCCGACAAGCACTGGTGGGCGCACGCCGAGGCAATGGTGGGCTTCTACAACGCCTACCAGCTCTCCGGCCGGGTCCAGTTCGCGCGCGCGGCGGCCGGCTGCTGGCAGTACATCGAGCAGAAGTTTGTCGATCGGCGGCACGGCGAGTGGTTCAAGATCCTCAACCGCCAGGGCGTGCCCTACGCCGATCAGCACAAGGTCGGCCCGTGGGAGTGCCCGTACCACCACGGCCGCGCCTGCATCGAGATGCTGCGGCGGCTGGCGGCCTGATGCCAAGAATGTACCTCTCGGGGGTGTGTCCTGTGGTGCGCTGTAGAGCAGCGCACCACAGCGCCACCACGAATCCCCCGGCGGGAGAGGGGGGCTAGCGGGGAGAGGGCAATAGCGTCTCAGGCGTGGCGCGCCTGAGCTGCCGTCACAGCGGCGAGGAAGCGCTCGACCGCGTAGGTGCTGATCTGGCCGCTCGGCCCGCTGAAGTTGACGTCGCAGCCATGGGTCGCCCAGGGCAGCCGCAGGTACAGGTGCGGGCAGCCGTCCACCGCCAGCCGCGCGGCCAGCCGCTCGCTCTGGACCGGGTCGACCAGGTTGTCGCGCCCGCCGTGGATCAGCAGCGTCGGCGGGCAGTCCGGCCCGGTGCAGCTCGTCGGCGAGGCGGTCTCGTAGATCTCGCCGACCGTGCTGGGGCTGCCGCCCAGGAAGTTCTCGACCATCGAGATGCCGTCGATCAGGCGCTTGCTGGCCGGGTGGTTGTAGCCGTAGACCAGGTCGGTCGGCGGGTAGAAGGCGATCACGCCGCGGATCGCCGGGTCGCGGATCGTGTAGGCCGCCAGCAGCGCCAGGTGCCCGCCGGCCGAGCGCCCCAGCAGCACGATCTGCTCAGGATCGAGGCCGAGCACGCGCGCCCTGCCCTTGAGGTAGCCGAGCGCCGCCTGCACGTCGTCGCGGGCGGCCGGGTAGCGGTGCGTTGGCGCAAGCCGGTAGTTGATCGCCGCGACGACGTAGCCGCGCGCGGCCAGGTAGCTGTTCAAGGCCGGGAGCTGCTTGCTGTCGCCGCTGTGCCACGATCCGCCGTGGATCACCACCACGCACGGGAGCGGCTCGTGCACCTCGGCCGGGCGGTACAGGTCGAGCGCGAGCTTGAGGTCGCCGTGCGTCGCGTACACGTGGCGGGTCTTGCCGATCCGGGGCGACCGGACGCCGCGCAGCACGTGGCGGAGGACCAGCGGCGCCGGGCGCGCGGGCGCGCCCGGCCGCTCGCGTGCGGGGACGTCGCCAAACGCCGCGGCGAGCCGGGCGGGCAGCTGCCGAGCCACCTGCGCGGCGCGCGCCAGCGACGAGAGCGAGGTAATGCCGGCGGCCAGGCCGATCGCCGCGCCGATCCGGCCGGCCCGATCGCGGCGCCAGCCGGGCAGCAGCGCCGCCAGCGCCAGCGGCGCCACCAGGTGGCCCCACTCGGTCGCGCCGAGCGTCAGCACAAGCATGTTCCAGGTCTGCGCCTCGAGCAGCGTGAGCGACGAGATACCGGCCGCCACGGTGGCCGCCAGCAGCCGGAAGTACGCGGCCGGCATGGCGGGGCCGCGCCTGCGCCTCACCATCGTGCTACGCTGGCTGATCGGCCCACTCCAGGTAGTGCTCCAGCGAGCCGTTGTAGTAGACGTGGACGATCTGGTTGTGCGTGACGCGCGCGATCGCGTCCCAGACCTCCTCGTCGTCGACGCTGTGGACCACCAGCATCGCGCGCTCGGGCGCGAACTCGTCCTCGCCGGGCGGGATCACGAGGCCGAGCCACTCGCCCGGGTAGCGCCGCTCGACGTCGGCGATCGTCTCGACCCGGCCCTTTTCCTCCATCCCGGTGTACGGGCAGCCGCAGGTACAGTTGACGCCGCAGCCCTCGTGGGTGCCGCAGGCTATGCTCGTGCCGCCGTGCTCGGCGGTGGTGAGGTTGATCATGACCGGCATCGTATGCTCCCAGTATCAGATATTGATCGCCTCGCCCGCGGCCGCGGCGTGCTCGGCCTCGCCGATCGCCTCGTAGAGCGTCGGGTGGGCGTGGATCGTGCGCATCAGCGACTCGGCGGTGGCCTCGTGCGAGAGCGCCACGCCGCCCTCGGCGATCAGCTCGGTCGCGTGCGGGCCAATGATATGGATGCCCAGCACCTCGTCGTACTTCTTGTCGGCCACGATCTTGACGAAGCCGCTGCGCTCGGCCAGGATGGTCGCCTTACCGTTGGCCGAGAACGGGAACTTACCGATCTTGACGTCGTAGCCACGCTCGCGCGCCTTGGCCTCGGTCAGCCCAACGCTGGCGATCTCGGGACTACAGTAGGTGCAGCCGGGGATCTTCCCGTAATCGATCGGCGGCGGGTTGTGGCCGGCGATGCGCTCTGCCGCGACGATGCCCTCGGCCGAGGCCTTGTGCGCCAGCCAAGGCGAGGACACCGCGCAGTCGCCGATGCTGTAGATGCCGGGCTGATTGGTCTGCATCATGCCGTCGATCTTGACGAACCCGCGCTGGTCCAGCTCGACGCCGGCCTCCTCCAGCCCAAGGTCCTTGGTGTTCGGCGCGATGCCGATGCCCAGGAGCATGCGCTCGGCCTGGATCTTGTGCTCCTTGCCGTTCGAGTCGATCACCGTGGCGACGATCTGCGACTCCGAGCGGTCGACACCGGTGAAGCGTGCGCCAGCCATCACCTTGATCCCGCGCTTGGCGAAGGCCTTGGTCAGCTCGGCGCTGATCTCCTCGTCCTCCACCGGCACGATCCGCGGCAGCGCCTCGACCAGGGTGATCTGCGAGCCGAACGTGCGGAACGCCGAGGCGAACTCGCAGCCGATCGCGCTCGCGCCGATCACCAGCAGCGACGCCGGCACCTGCTTCAGCGCCAGCATGCCGGTCGAGGAGAGGATGCGGTCCTCGTCGAAGGTCGCGCCGACCTGCGGCAGATCGCGCGGGTGCGCGCCGGTCGCGATGATGATGTTCTTGGCGCTCAGGCTGGTCTGCTTGCCGCCGGCGTCGGTGACCTGTATGCTGTTTCGCCCGGTGAGCCGGGCGGCGCCGTTGTGCTGGTCGATCTTGTGCTTCTTCATCAAGAACCCGACGCCGCCGGTCATCTGCTTGACGACCTGGTCTTTGTAGCGCTGGACCGCGTCCCAGTCGAGCGTGGCCTCGGGGATGACGACGCCGAAGCGCTTGCTATCGCGAGCATCCTCGAGCAGATCAGCGGTGTGGAGCAGGGCCTTGGTTGGGATGCAGCCGATGTTGAGGCAGACGCCGCCCCAGTACTGGCGCTCGACCACGGCCGTCTTGAGGCCCAGCTGCGCCGCGCGGATCGCGGCCACGTACCCGCCCGGCCCGGCCCCGATCACCACAACATCATATTGCGTGTCGCTCACGAATGCTGCCTTTCTGTCTTGATCCGAACGGCCTGTATTGTACCACACGGTGTGGCCGATTTATGGCATTGCGGCCCGCTGCGCTTTGGCGCTCACCCCCCTGCCCCCCGCTCCCACCGGGAGCGGGGGGATTCGTGGTGGTGCTGCGGTGCGCTGCAGAGCAGCGCACCGCAGCACCACAGGACACACCCCCTCCCCTTCCAGGGGCGGGGGACAGGGGGTGGGGTGATCCGGCGCAGTACCACGCCACAAACAAAAA
Organism: Candidatus Ribeiella danica; assembly: GCA_016717335.1. Taxonomy (GTDB): domain Bacteria; phylum Chloroflexota; class Chloroflexia; order Chloroflexales; family Roseiflexaceae; genus Ribeiella; species Ribeiella danica. Next base: position 87,122 of record JADKFS010000010.1, on the reverse strand, counting down.
CCTACCCCCGAAAGGGGGCGGGGGGTGGGGCGCAAGATCAGGGATGACGCGAAGAGATCTATAATGCCCAGCGCAGCGTACAGAGCCGTATCGGGCCGATCCGCTCGATCGGGCCGGCTCCGCGCAACGTGACCTAATGCATAGCGATGAGCAAACTTGTATGTGCCTGATCGTTCCCCTAGGGCTGCTGGCGGCGCTGATCGCCGGAGCGTACCTGCTGACGCCGCTGCGCGAGCGGCTGACGCCGCGCGAGTTCGCCGGCGACGATCGCTTCGTCCGCGTCGGCGGCTACGACATTCACTACGCCGACGACGGGCCGCGCGAGGCGGCGCCGGTGGTGCTGCTGCACGGCTTCGGCGCCTGGTCGTTCACCTGGCGCGCGCAGCGCCAGGCCCTGCTCGCCGCCGGGCACCGCGTGATCGCCGCCGACCAGATCGGCTACGGCGCCTCGTCTCGCCCAGCCGCGCCGGTCTACACCACGCGCCTGCAGGCCGATCTGACGCTCGGCGCGCTCGACGCGCTGGGGGTTGGCGCGGCGCACTTCGTCGGCCACTCGTTCGGCGGGCGCGTGGCGATGCAGATCGCGATCGTCGCGCCGGAGCGGGTGCGCTCGCTGGTCGTGGTTTCGCCCGAGGCCTTCGCCACCGAGCGCCCGCCGATCGCGCGCTGGGTGATCCCGCCGCTGCTCGGCTACGCGCTGGCATTCTACTCGACCGGGCCGCGGCTGGTGCGCCCGGGGCTCAAGTATGTCTCGAAGCTTCACGACTGGCTAACGGAGGAGGCCGTGCGGGGCTACGCCGCGCCCACGCGCGTGCGCGGCAGCGCGGCGGCGCAGGTCTGGCAGGCGCGCTCGCCGAAGGACGGCGCGCAGCCGGTGCCGGCCAACCTGCCCGCGATCGCGCAGCGCACGCTGGTGATCTGGGGCGCCGACGACCCGGTCTTCCCGGCGGCCGACGGGCGGAGACTGGCGCAGATCCTGCCGAACGCGACCCTGCACGAGGTCGCCGGCGCGGGCCACCTCCCGCACGAGGAGCGCGGCGCGGAGGTCACCGCGGCGATCCTTGAGTTTCTGAAGGATGAAGGATGAAGGATGTCACTTGGTCACCTGGTCACCTGGTCACCTGGTCACCTTGTCTCCTTGTCTCCTTGTCCCCTTGTCACCCTATCTCCTCGTCGAGGGCCACGACGCTGGCGATCGCGTGCTCGCGGGTGTGCGAGAGGCTCAGCGCGATCTGGCCGAGCCGCATGGCCCGCGCACGATCGGCGGCGGCGCCGTACAGCGTGAGGGTCGGGCGGCCCTGCGCGTCGCTCAGCACCTCGATCTCCGTCCAGGCCACCGCGCCGGAGGCCCGCCCGGCCGCGCCGATGCCGCGCAACCCGACGCCGAGCAGCTTGGCGGCGGCCTCCTTGGCGGCCCAGCGCGCCGCGAGCGACGGCGCCCGCCCGCGGTAGGCGGCCAGCTCGGCGAGCGTAAACACCCGCCGCAGGAACCGGTCGCCCCAGCGCTCGATCGCGTGCTCGATCCGCGCGATCTCGATCAGGTCAACCCCAGTGTAGAGCATGGCTTCTTCGTGCTCACGATCAGCTTAGGGGAGGGGTCAGAGGATGCAGGCCTCCCCTGAGACCCCACCCGCCACAATCAGTGTGGCGAGCCACTAGTACAGCTTTCCAGACGTTCGTTGCTGGTTGTCGCCAGATGGTTCTGCGGTTCTGTGGTTCTGTGGCCACGGAACTGCAGAACCGCAGAGCCGATCGTGGCAGCCCAAACCCGACACGAACGTCCGGAACCTTGTACTAGGGCGACTGCGCCGCGACCAGCGAGATATCGGTAACCTCCGAGATATAGTCGTGCCCATTGGCGTAGATCCTGATCCGCTGCAGGTAGCGCGCCGAGGGCAGCAGGTGTCCGTCGCGCAGGTCGTAGCTCAGGTGGTACCACAGGCTGGGCGGCACGGCGCGGTAGATGAATTCGCCGGAGAGGTTGCCGTTCAGCTGTGCCAGCTGGCCGGTCTCGTCGCGGTAGGCGCAGATCAGGCGGTGCTCCTCGTTGTCGGTCGGGCTGCTCTGCTTGAAGTCGAACGCGATCGTGATCGGGCACTCGGAGTTGGCGATCCCCGCGCCCTGCACGCTCTGCTGGATCACCCGCGCCCACATCGAGAAGTGTAGCGAGCGGTACTCTGAGACGTCCAGGTCGAGATCCTGCTGGATGCCGATCCCGAACGACTTCGGCTGGTTGCCCTCGCGGTGAAACTGCACGATGTTCGCGGCCTGGTCCGCCGTGCAGAACGACGGCGTCTCGGGCTTGCAGCCGTTGTAGAACAAGAACCTGCCGTTCTTCTCACGCTCGCTCACGGTTGCGTCGAAGATGTGCGAGTAGAGCTCCCAGGTGTCGCGATTGCCGGCCATATACTGCGAGAAGTCGCCGTCGCGGATGAGCTGCCAGGTGGCCGGCTGCGGCTCGCCGGCCACGCCGGCGGCGTCGATCTGCAGCTTCTGTCCTGGGCGGACGATCGCCGTGCCGCCGGGAGTGCGGGCCTCGACGCTGCCGGCACGCACGGTGATCTCTGCCATGATCGGCTTGCCCGACGGCGCCAGCGCGGGCGGGTGGCTGCCGTCGGGGTGCGGCACGTCGACGCTGTAGCTGCCGCCGGGCGCCAGCAGCAGGCTGACGCCCTCGGTGATCGCCACGCCATAGGAGATCGTCTCGTACGGCTGGCCGAGCTTGTCGGGCAGGTCGTAGCGCACGTACCCGGCCGTCTGCGAGAACTGCAGATCCTGCAGCCGCGTTGTCCAGCGCGACACCTGGTAGCGGTCCAGCGTCAGGTCGGCGCCGGTCGGGTACGCGTACATATCGGCGACCCTGGTCTGGTCCGGCAGCACGATCGACGCGACCGGGCCGTAGCCGGCCTGTGGCACCGCGCGCACGTGGTCGCCCTCGCTGATCTCCTTGCAGCGGTCGGCCGGGTTGGGCGGTGTGTTGCAGGGCGCCACCGGCGTGTCGCGGTTCACGCTGCCCCTGGCCTGGTACGTGACGCCGGCGGGGGCGTGCACCCGCACGAGCGTGCCGCTCACCGGGATGGTCGCGGTGGTGTAGTAGCGCCAGCCGATCACGCAGAGCGTGGCGATCAGCGCGCAGAAGATCGCGAAGAACGTCACCAGCGTGAGCCAGGCGCTCGTCTCCGGCCGGGTGTGGCGCCGCGCTTGTTCGAGTGTTGGGGTGTGCTCAGCCATACGCTTCTGAGAAGCTGTCTGCAAAGGGCATCATCTTGCTGACGAAGGGCCAAAGACGAGCGACAAAACAGGATAGGTGCTCTTGGTCCTCGGTCATGTTTCGTCAAGGAAGATCGGCTTTGCAGACAGGCTCTAATAGATCGGCAGGTAGCGATCGAGCTCCCACTGGCTGACCGCGATCCTGTACGAATCCCACTCCTGCATCTTGGCCTCGACGAAGCGCTCCAGCACATGCGGCCCAAGCGCATCGCCGATCACCTCGTCGCGCTGCAGCTCGATCAGCGCCTCGCCCAGCGAGCCCGGCAGCGTCTCCAGGTGGCGCGCGCGCGGGTCGACGTGGTACAGATCTTCCTCGGCCGCCTGCGGCAGCGCCAGCTTGCGCCTGATCCCGTCCAGGCCGGCCCGCAGCATCACCGCGAAGGCGAGGTACGGGTTGCACGAGGGGTCGGGGCAGCGCAGCTCGATCCGGGTCGCCTGCGGGCGGCGCGCGCTGATCCGCGGCACGCGCACCAGCGCCGAGCGGTTGGTGCGGCCCCAGCTCAGGTAGACCGGCGCCTCGTACCCCGGCACCAGGCGCTTGTACGAGTTGACCAGCGGCGCCAGGATGGCGATCATGCCCTTGGCGTGGGCCAGCAGCCCGGCGATAAAATGGCGCGCGGTCTGCGAGAGGCGGTAGGGGTCGTCGGCGTCGTAGAACAGGTTCTTGCCGGTCGCGATATCGGTCAGGCTCTGGTGAACGTGCATGCCGCTGCCGTTGATCCCGGCGATCGGCTTGGGCATAAACGTCGCGTACAGCCCCATCTGCTGCGCGACCGCCTTGAGCGTCGTGCGGAAGGTGACCGCGTGGTCGGCGGTGCGCAGCGCCGGGCCATACTTGAAGTCGATCTCGTGCTGCCCGATCGCCACCTCGTGGTGCGCGGCCTCGACCTCGATGCCGAAGGCGGCCAGCGCGCGGACCATCTGGCGGCGGATGTGGGTGGCCATATCGGTCGACACGTCGAAGTAGCCAGCGGCGTCGTGCGGGTCGGGCAGCGGGTTGCCGGCCGCGCCGGGCTTGAACAGAAAGAACTCCAGCTCCGGCCCGACGTTGTAGAGCATGCCCATCCGGGCCGCGTCGTCGACCGCCAGCTTGAGGATGTAGCGCGGGTCGCCGGCGAAGGGCTTGCCGTCGGGCGTGTAGACGTCGCAGATCATGCGCGCGGTCGGGTAGCCGGCCGCCTGATCCCACGGGATGACCGCGTAGGTCTCCAGGTCGGGCACCAGGAACATATCGCTCTCGGCCACCCGCGCGAAGCCCTCGATCGCCGAGCCGTCGAACCAGACGCCGTGGTCGAGGCAGTCGTGCAGCTGCTGCACCGGGATGGTCACATTCTTGACCAGGCCGACGATGTCGGTGAACTGCAGGTTGATGAACTCGATCTGCTGCTCCGCGACCGTCGCGAGGATGTCGTCGTTGCTGCGCGGCATATCACGCACCCTTCTTTCGAGCTGCTACTGGGCGGCGGGCTGGTACAGAACCTGGTAGCCGCCGTTGCGCGCGCCGCGCGCGATCACGCGGTAGCGCAGGCGCCCGCGGTCGTCGGTGAGCACATTGCCCGAGCGGGCGACCTGCTCGTCGGGGCGGCCTTTGACGGCAAAGGCCACGCTGCCGTCGGGGTTGATCAGCTCGACCTGCAGCTCGCCACGCTCGGCCTGCACGAACACGGTCGCGCTCAGCGCCGCGCCGGCGGCGCCGGTGTCGATCGTCTGCTCCTGCAGCCCCTCGGCGCCAACGAAGGTCGAGCTAATGTTGCCGCCCTCCGGCAGCGCATCCGACGAGGCGCGCCCGCCCGAGATCAGCATACAGCCGCTCAGCAGCAGCGCGAGCCCGAGAGCCAGCGACCAACGACCAACGACCAACGACCAACCTGTCGCCGTCGCTCGTCGTTCGTTCTTGATCTTTCGTCCTTGGTCTTTCGTCACGAGGCTATTCGTCCTTGGTCATCTGCTAGCCGTACGACTCCGGCCGCATATCGGCATTATAGGTCTCCTCGATCGGCACGACCGCCAGCCGGAGCGGGCGGCGCTTCTCGACCCGCAGGTTGGTCTCACAGTTGTTGCACACGACCTCGTTGCCCACGAGGATGTACTCCTGCAGCGCCAGCTTCTGCTTGCAAACCGGGCAGGCCGCGAATTCAAGTGCCACTTCCACCTCCACCGTAGATTGCAGGTTGCAGATTGGAAATATCGTAATCTACAGTCTGCAATTAGGGATTTTCGAATACATAACTGTTCTGCTGGGGAGGTCTGGAGGGGCCTTCGGCCCCTCCAGACCTCCCCTGTGGTGGGCTAGTTAAAAAAGTGAGAATCCCTTACATAAAGAGCGCGTCGACGAAGGCCTGCGAGTCGAACATCGCCAGGTCAGAGATCTTCTCGCCCGTGCCAATGTAGCGGATCGGCCGCTCGATATCCTGGGCGATCGCGAAGGCGATCCCGCCCTTGGCCGTGCCGTCCAGCTTGGTGACCGCGACGTCGGTCACGTCGACCGCCTGCAGGAACGACTTGGCCTGCAGGACGCCGTTCTGGCCGGTGGTGGCGTCGATCACCAGCAGCACCTCGTGCGGCGCGTCGGGGATCTTGCGCCGGATGACGTTGCGCAGCTTCTCCAGCTCGCGCATCAGGTTGGCCTTCGCATGCAGCCGGCCGGCGGTGTCGACGATCAGCACGTCCACGTCCTGCGCCAGCGCGGCGTCCACCGCATCGTAGACCACCGCCCCGGGGTCGGCGCCCTGGCCGCGGGTGATCACCGGGACGCCGGCGCGCTCGGCCCAGGTCTCGAGCTGCTCGGTGGCCGCGGCGCGGAAGGTGTCGGCGGCAGCCAGCAGGACGCTGCGGCCGTACTGGGTCTTCAGCCGGCTGGCCAGCTTGGCGATCAGGGTCGTCTTGCCCGCGCCGTTCACGCCCACCACCAGGATGACATACGGGCGGGCCTGCGCCTGCGGGCGCACCTGATCCTGGAACACGCGCACCATCTCGGTCTTCAGCATATCCCTGGCCTCGCGAACGCGCTTCACGCCGTTGCGGATGGTGCGGTCCTTCGTGCGGTTCACCAGGTACTGGGTCGTCTCGACGCCCACATCGGCCTGGATCAGCAGCGCCTCCAGGTCGTCCCAGAGCTCATCGGTGATCGGGTCGTCGACCGCGAACAGGCTGGAGATCTGGCCGAAGAACCCGCGGCGGGCCTTCTCGGTGGCCTGATCGATCTTCTGCTCCTCCTGGAGGGCCTCTTCCTCGCTGCGCGGAGCGTCCTGCCCACGGCCGAACAGTCTCCTGAACATATGCCTACCTCGCCTGTAGCACGAGCCGGGGCCAGGCGCGCCCGATCCCCGGCGGATTATCGTATCGTAGAGTACGGCCGCTATTATAGCGGCTTGCCGCGCATTTGTACAAACGGTGTATCTCGATATCGTGTAGATCGAGTGGTCCTCCCCTCGCGCCCCCGCCTTGGCAGGGGCGGGGGGTTTAAATTGCCGGCATCTGGGTGCGGTCGCTCCGCGACCGCACCCAGATGCCGGTAGAACACCCCCTCTCCCGTTCTGGGAGAGGGGGCAGGGGGTGAGGGCTTGGGGGCAGTGGGCCGCTATTCGTAGCAAATCTGCGCCTGCAAGGATTGGCCGCGCGGCGGCCGGCGCCTACGGCGCGCCGCGCGCGGCCAGCAGCACCACGATCAGCACGCCGATCGCCAGGATCGGCGCGAGCGCCGTGAGCCCGACCCGCGCGTACAGGCTCAGCAGCAGATCCTTCTCGCTGCGGTCGGCCAGCAGCAGCGGCGCGTTGGGGATCGAGCGCAGCAGCGGCCGGCCGCCGATCCGCTCGACGTAGCCCAGCGCGTAGACCTGCTCGTCGGGTGTGATGTGGCGCTCGAACACGCGCAGCCGGCGCTGGAACCCGAGAAACCCGCGCGTGGCCACGCCGATCCGCTCAAGCGACTCGAGCATCTCGTCGGTCATGGTGCCGAACAGGCCGCGCGAGGCGCGCACGTCGTCGACCAGCGTCAGCTCGGCGCCGGACGGCAGCACGGCGATCCGCCCGGTGCCGTCGTCGATCTCGAACGGCTCGGTCGACGCCTGGCGCACGATCGTCGCCCAGTGGCCGCTCTTGCCGGAGCTGCGGTACTCCTGGACCTCGACCTGCCAGAACAGGCAGGCCGCCTGCGCGATCGGGCTCGCGTGCGGCTCCCCGGCGGCGCGGCCGAACACCTCGGCCGGCCCGGCGTCCGGCAGCATCCCGACCGGCACGGTGGGCGTGCGCCGGATGCGGATGATCTGGCCGATCGGGCGGAGCGCCAGGGCCGCCGCCACCGCCACGATGGCCAGCACCACCAGGCCGGCGACCAGTGAAAACGATCCCATCCGAACCCTCCTTGCGCGCGGCAGATCCGGCGTGCACCATGTGATACGATCGGGCGCGCGCCCGGTTACATTGCGGGGCGCTGCGCCCCCGTGCCCCCGCCTGAGCTCGCTCACCGCTGTAGGTTTCTTCCGGGGCGCTGCGCCCCCGTGCCCCCGCCTGAGCTCGCTCACCGCTGTAGGTTTCTTCCGGGGCGCTGCGCCCCCGTGCCCCCGCCTGAGCTCGCTCACCGCTGTAGGTTTCTTCCGGGGCGCTGCGCCCCCGTGCCCCCGCCTGGGGGAACCCGCGCCGGTTCCCCCAGCCCCCCTCCGGCAAAAAAAGCCACCTCAGGTTCATGCATTGTGGCGCATGCCTATCAACATTCCTGCGGGGCGAATTGTGACCCGCAGCTCTGGGAATATTGCCGGGCATGTGCGGCAGGCGCTGGAAGCGAGATGGCTTCTTTTTGGGGTCCAGGGGCGCAAGCCCCGGGAGGGGGGCGGCGAGGGTGGCGACCCACCCCCGCCCGCGGGGGCACGGGGGCGCGCAGCCCCCGCCCTCATGATGTATCATATCTGCTGCAAACATCAGCACATGCCGGAGGCACCATGATCGAACGTCGGGCGGACCCGCGACTGCTGCGCCTCGCCGCGCTCGCCGGCATGATCGGCCCGGTGCTGCTCGCCGGCGCGATCGTCGTCCTCACCGTCGCGCAGTACGACTTCATTCGCTCGCTGCGCTGGGACCCTCTGACGGCGCCCACGGTCGACTGGCCGAGCGGGCTCTCGCTCGGGCCGTACGGCGGCTGGATGGTCGCCGCCTTCGTCACGTGCGGCCTGCTGCTGCCGGGGTTTGCCTACGGCCTGCGGCGCGCGCTGCCCGACGATCGCGCGAGCCGGATCGGCTGCCTGCTGCTCGCGCTGGCCGGCGGCGCGATGGTCGCGCTGAGCTCGCCCACCGACCCGACCTACGGCGGCGGGCCGCCCACGCTGGCCGGCATTACCCACGATGCCGCCTTCGTCGCGCTGGGGCTGACGTTCTGGCCCGCGCTGCTGGTGCTCGCCCGCAGCTTCCGGCGCGATCCGCGCTGGTCGGGCTACGCCACATTCACGCTGGTCGTGGCGGCGGTGGTGGGGCCGGCGTTCGCGCTTAAGGGGCTGGCGTTCTACGGACTGCTGGTCGGAGTGGTCTGCTGGTTCGAGGTGATCGCCGCGCGCCTGTGGCGGCTCGCCTCGTCGGCTGGCCCGACAGAGACGTGAGGCTTGCAGAGGCTGGCGCGGCGGCTTCAGCTGAAGCCGCCGCGCCGTTTCGTGGGCTAGTGCAGCTTTCTAGAAGTTCATTGCTGGTTGTCGCCGGTTGGTTCTGCGGTTCTGTGGTTCTGTGGCCACGGAACTGCAGAACCCTGGAACCGATCGTGGCACCCCAAACCCGACACGAACGTCCGGAACCTTGTACGAGTGCAGTTCCAATCGAGCTGTTCGGGCGTGCGATCAGCGGATTGGGCGCTATAATGCCAAGCCCCAAGCCCCAAGTCCCTGCGCTGAAAGCGCACTACGCCCGACGGGCCTCGATCAGCAGCAGGGCGATCAGCGCCAGCTCGATCGCCTTGTCGACGTACGCGATCGGGATGCGCGAGCCGAAGGCCAGCCAGAGCACGATCGTCAGCGCGGTGAAGCCGATCAGCAGCCAGCGGATCAGGCCGCGCCAGCGCGCGAGCTGCGGCAGCGGCAGGTAGAGCCCGCCGAGCAGCCCGAGGTAGCCCAGCCCATTCATGATGAAGACCGGGTCGGGGAACAGCAGCGAGATGTGGATCAGCGCCGTCGCCAGCGTGAGCGCGATGATCCCGGCGCGAATGGTGCCGCCTGCGGCTCTGGAAGATACAGTCACAGCTCTTCTCCGTATATCACAGTATGATGATCTACATACGTAGGACCAGCCGGTGATACATCTACAAGGCGGCGCGACGCCGCTCGACGAGCTGACCCGCATCAATAGCGACGATCTGCTGGTATCGCTGGGGCTGGGCGAGGTGCGCCGCGGGCGCGCGCTGCTGGAGCGGCTGTGCCGCCGGCCGGCGCGCCGGCTCGCGCGGCAGGTGCTGACGTACGACGCGCTGGTCGCCTCGGCCGGGCTGCAGGTCGGCGCGGCCTGGGCGCTGGGCCAGTACGTCCGCCGCGTCGCCGTCGACGGCCAGGACACGCTGCCGCGCGCCGGCCCGCTGCTGATCGTCTCGAACCACCCCGGGCTGTACGACACGATCGCCTTGTTCGCCGCGATCCCGCGCTGCGACCTGCGGATCGTCGCGGCGGACCGGCCGTTTCTGCGGGCGCTGGCCAACACCTCGCGGCACCTGCTGACGGTGGGCGAGGCCGCGTCGGAGCGCGTCGGGGTGATCCGCGCGTCCGCGCGCCACCTGCGCTCCGGCGGGGCGCTGCTGACCTTCCCCGGCGGGCGGATCGAGCCCGACCCGGCGGTGCTGCCTGGCGCGGTCGCGGCGCTGGGCGGCTGGTCCGCCAGCATCGCCGTCTTCGCGCGGCTCGTCGCCGATCTGACGGTCGTGCCGGTGGTGGTCAGCGGCGTGCTCTCGGCCGCCGCGCTGCGCCACCCGCTGGCCCGCCTGCGCGGGCCGGAGCACCACCAGCTGCTCGCCGCCACGCTCCAGGTGTTGTTCCCGTCGCTGCAGCGCGGCACCGTCCGGGTGTCGTTCGGCCGGCCGCTCTGCGCGGCGGGGCTGCCCGGCGACGCGCTCGGCGAGGCGATCGTCGCCGAGTGCGCCAGGCTGATGGATCGGCGCGCCGCCGACGAGCGCGTATGATCGGCGAGTCGATCGGCCGGCCGCGGCGGCTCTCGCCGCGCATCTTCATCTTCGTCACGGTCTTCGTCGACATGCTCGGCTACGGGATCGTCATCCCGCTGCTGCCGCTGTACGTCGAGCGGCTGGCGGCCGGCGGCACGCTGGTCGGGCTGCTGGGCTCGCTCTACGCGCTGGCGCAGTCGTTTGGCGGCCCGCTGCTCAGCGGACTCTCCGACCGCCACGGGCGCCGGCCGGTCCTGCTGGTCTGCCTGCTGGGTACGTCGCTGGCCTACGTGCTGCTCGGCCTGGCCGACACGCTCTGGCTGGTCGTCGCCGCGATCCTACTGGACGGGCTGACCGGCGGCAACCTCAGCACCGCCCAGGCCTACATCGCCGACACCACGCCGCCGGAGGAGCGCGCGGGCGGCTTCGGGCTGGTGAGCGCGGCCTTCGGCGTGGGCATGATGGCGGGCCCGATCCTCGGCGGCGCGCTGAGCCGGTATGGCCTGAGCGCGCCGGCCTTTGCGGCGGCGGCGATCGCCTTCGCCAACGTGACCTTCGGCCTGCTGGTGCTGCCCGAGTCGCTCCCGCCCGAGCAGCGCTCGCGCGCCGCGCTGATCCGGCTGAACCCGGTCGGCCAGCTTGTCGAGGCCATGCGGCTGCGCGGCACGCGCGGCCTGCTGCTGACCATCCTGCTGCTGAACCTGGCGTTCTCGGGCCTGCAGAGCAACTTCCCGATCTTCAGCGGCGCGCGCTTTGGCTGGGATGCCGCCGCGAACGCGCTGTTCTACGCGTTCGTCGGCGTGTGCGCGGTCGTGACGCAGGCCGTGCTGCTGGGCTGGCTGCGGCGGCGCTTCGGCGATCGCGCGCTCGCGCTCGGCGGCATGGCGCTCATGGCCGCGACCCTGGCGCTGATGGCGCTGGCGCCGCAGGACTGGATGCTCTACCCGATCGTCGCGCTGCTGGCGATCGGCAGCAACTTGAGCATCCCCTGCCTGACCAGCCTGCTGTCGTCGCGGGTCGGTCCGGCCGGCCAGGGCCGGCTGATGGGCAACCTGCAGCTCGTGCTGACCGCGGCGCTGGTGGGCGGCCCGCTGATCGCCGGGCTGTCGTTCGACCGGCTTGGCGCGCCGGCGCCGTACGCCCTGGGCAGCCTGCTCGCGCTGCTCGCGCTCGTCGTCGGGCGCGCGACGGACGTTTCGTCGCGGGCGGGGCCGCCGTCGGGCTAAAGCCCTTGGCTCCTGATACGAAGGCCACTTCCGTGGCCTGGGGAAGGTATTCTTTTATGGGTCCTAAATCTGCGTCATTCCGGGGCGCTGCGCCCCCGGCCCCCTCCGGCAAAGAATGCCGTCTCAGGTTCAGGCATTGTGGCGCATGCCCATCAACATTCCTGCAGGGCGAGTTGTGACCCGCAGCTCTGGGAATATTGCCGGGCATGTACGTCGAGCATCGCCAATGAGACGGGTTCATGTTGGGGTCCAGGGGCGCGCAGCCCCCGCCGCGCGAAGCGCTACTCAGCCTTCTCGAGCTTCGCGAAGCTCGCCAGCAGCCGCTTGACACCCTTGCCGCTGAACGCGACCGTGACCTCCTCGTCGTTCTCGACCATCTTCGAGCTGACGACGATGCCCTCGCCGAAGGTCGCGTGGCGGACCTTCTGGCCGGCGAAGAAGGCCACCTCGCGGCCCGGCACGCCCGCGCCGGCGGCCGGCCGCTGGGAGACGGCGCTCGGCCGGGGAGTGAGCCGCGACGACGGGGTGCCGCGCGCGCCGGCGCCACCGAGCGCGCTGCGCCCGGTGAACATGGTCGTCTGCTGCGCGGGCGCGTGGCCGCGCTTGGGCGCCTGCTTGACGAGCGTCTTGGGGATGTCGGCCAGGAAGCGCGACGGCACCGCGGTGTTGGTGCGCCCGTAGCTGGTCCGGCGGAACGCGTACAGCAGGTACAGCCGCTGCCGGGCGCGCGTCGCGCCGACGTAGAACAGCCGGCGCTCCTCCTCCAGCGCGTCCTTGTCGTCGAGCGAGCGCGAGTGCGGCAGCAGCCCCTCCTCCAGGCCGACCACGAACACGACCGGGTACTCCAGCCCCTTGGCCTGGTGCAGCGTGATGCAGGTGATCGAGTCGCGCTCCTCTTTGACCTGGTCGACGTCCGACACCAGCGCGACCTCCTCCAGGAACACCGGCAGCTGGTTCTCGCGCGGCATGTTGATGTAGTTGACCGTGGTGTTGCGCAGCTCCTGCACGTTGTTCCAGCGGTCGGCGCCCTCCTCCTCACCGTACTCGCGCAGCAGCGCCTCCTGGAAGCCGACCCGGCTGAGCAGGAGGTCCATCAGCTCGCCCAGGTCGCCCTGCTCGCGCTGGGCGATCAGCTCGTCGATCAGCCGCAGGAAGCCGAGCAGCGCAGTTTTGGTGCGCGCGCTGAACGGCGCCGGCTGCGAGAGGGCGATCGAGGGGCGCGGCGAAGGAGCGAGTGCGTCATCGTCGCCCGCTCGCCCGCCCACCCCAGCCTCGTCGGCCAGCATCTGCAGCGCGACGTAGGCCGGCACGCCCAGACCGGCGGACCAGCGGTTCAGCTCGTCCTCGGTGCGCTCGCCGATGCCGCGGCCGGGCCAGTTGATCACCCGGCCGAAGCCGACGCTGTCGTAGGGGTTGAGCGCCAGGCGCAGGTAGGCCAGCGCGTCCTTGATCTCCTTGCGCTCGTAGAAGCGCGTGCCGCCGACGATCTGGTAGCGCAGGCTGCGGCCGATCAGCGCCTCCTCGACCGCGCGCGACTGCGCGTTGGTGCGGTACATGATCGCGATGTCGCCGGGCCGCTGCTCGCCGCCGGCGATCAGCCGGGCGATCTCGGCCGCCACGAACTGCGCCTCCTCGTCCTGGTCGTAGCCCTCCTGGATCTGCACCAGCACGCCCTGCTCGTTCTCGGTCCACAGGTTCTTGGCGTGCTTGCGTTTCTCGCCGCCCTTGATCACCGCCTGGGCCACGTCGAGGATCGCCTGGGTGCTGCGGTAGTTCTGCTCCAGCAGGATCACCTGCGCCTCGGGGTAGTCCTCCTCGAACAGGCGGATGTTGCGGACATCGGCGCCGCGGAAGGCGTACACGCTCTGGTCCTCGTCGCCGACGACGAACAGGTTGCGGCGCTTGGCGGCCAGCAGCTTCAGCAGCATATACTGGACCCGGTTGGTGTCCTGGTACTCGTCGGCCAGCAGGTAGGCGTAGCGCTCCTGGTAGCGCTCGAGCACGGCCGGGTGCTGCTCGAACAGCCGCACCGTCTCGACCAGCAGGTCGTCGAAGTCGAGCGCGTTCGAGTCGCGCAGCAGCTGCTGGTAGCGCTCGAAGCAGCGCGCGACCACCTCGTCGAAGTAGGTCCGGCCGAGCCGGCGGTACTCGGCCACGTCGACCAGCTCGTTCTTGGCGCGCGAGATAGTGGCGTGGATCGCGCGCGGCGCGTACTTCTTCTCGTCGAGGTCGAGGTCCTTGAGCACGCGCTTCATGAGCCGCTGCTGGTCGTCGGAGTCGTAGATCGCGAAGTCGCGCTCGCGGCCGAGGTGGGGGATATCGCGGCGCAGGAAGCGCGAGCAGATGCTGTGGAACGTGCCGACCGTCAGGGCGGCCGCGCGCCCGGGGCCGAGCAGGGCGTCCAGGCGCTCCTTCATCTCGCGCGCGGCCTTGTTGGTGAACGTCACCGCCAGGATGCCGTAGGGGTTGACGCCGGCCTCGCCGATCAGATACGCGATCCGGTGAGTCAGCACGCGGGTCTTCCCCGAGCCGGGGCCGGCCAGCACCAGCACCGGCCCATCGATCGCTTGCACAGCTTTCTGCTGCGCGGGGTTGAGGCTCGACAGTAGCTTCCCGGACATGCAAATACCCCCAATGTGTCCTGTCTGGAAGATGGCATTATAGCACGGGTTTGCGGATGGGCGGCGCCGGCGGCCGCTCGTGCCAGCAATCGGTAGCCAGTAGTCAGTAGTCGGTAGCCAGTACGGCTATGTATCAGGTTCTCTGGGCGGAGGACAAAAGGTGGAAGACGGAAGACGAATAGCACGGCCTTCCGTCCTCCGTCTTCCACCTTTTGTCCATAACGAGGAAGACATTTCAGCAGAGCAGTACGCAGTGCAATTCCAAAGCGAGGTATCCGGGCCTGCAATCGGCGTACTGGGCATCGACTCGCCAATCCCCAAGCCCCTGCACTGCAAGCGCACTAGGGCTTCGGCGGGCTGCCCGAGGCGGCGGCCAGCGGCGGCGCGGCGGCCACCTGCTTCTTCAGGGCGGCGTTCTCGCGCTCAAGCGCGGCGACACGCTCTTCGAGCTCGCGCCGGCGCGCATCCACGTCGGCGCGCTGCTTGATCTCGCGCCGGCCGCGCAGCCCGCGCTGGATCGCGCCCCACGCGCTCAGCAGCGCCACCAGCGCCGCGCCGACGATCGCCGAGATCACCACCACCAGCGAGAGCGACAGGTTGGCGGTCTGCAGCGACAGGAAGCTCACCGTCACGGGCTGGGGATTCTGAACGCCGAACAGCACCAGCAGCACCGCCAGAATCAGCAGCAGGATCAGGACTAGGTAGCGCATTGCGTGATCCTCCTCAATCTGTAGCCGTACGATCAGCTATTATACCAATTCTAGCGCGGGCGGCGTGGGTGTGCGCCGCCCGCGCGCCCGCTTTTCCGGGGCGCTGCGCCCCCGGTCCCCCGCCCGAGGGAACCTGCGCCGGTTCAGGCGGCTCCGCCAGCTGTCTTTCCGGGGCGCTGCGCCCCCGGCCCCCCGCCTGGGGGAACCCGCGCCGGTTCCCCCGGCCCCCCTCCGGCAAATGATGCCTGTGGCATATCCGATAGTGGTGGCGCATGCCCATCAACATTCCGATGGGACGTGTTGTCTTCCACCGCGCGTGGATTCCGCCGGGCATGTGCGTCAAGCATCGCAAACGAGACGGCCTTCTTTTGGGGTCCAGGGGCGCAAGCCCCGGCCGGGGGGCGGCGGGGGTGGCGGCCCACCCCCGCCCGCAGGGGCACGGGGGGCGCGCAGCCCCCCGCGCACGCTTGAGGGACGCCAGGCTGCCCGCGGGGGCGCGGGGGCGCGCAGCCCCCGCACAGACCCACTGAGTAGCTTTGACACGCCTCGTAAAGCGCGGTATAGTACCGGGCGCTGAGCAAGGGAGAATGCTGTTGGCCGTCCGTGGCCGGCGAGCGGCCGCCGAAGTGCCGGCGGCTGGCGCCCGATGAGCGGCTCCCAGCGATTGAGCATGGACGATCTTGAGCTGTCTGCGGCGGATCTGCCGGAGGCCATGCGCGCATGGCTCGAGCGGCGGCCCGCCGTCGTCATTTCGATCGAGCGGGTCGCGGAGGGCCGCGTGGTCGTGCGCGCGCTGCCGGAGATCGCCCCTGAGCTGATCGCGCGCGCGCGCGTCACGATGGCAAAATATCGTGAGGCCCTTATGAACCTTACGTGAAGTTTTAAGTTCTGAGTTCTGAGTTTTGAGTTGCCTCGGCCTCAACTCAGAACTCAAAACTTAGAGCTCAAAACTCCGATGCAGTACCTTTCCCCCGCCGACCTGATCGCCATCCACGCGCTGCTGCTGAGCGCGCTTGGCGGGATGCCCGGGATCACCGAGGCCGGCTTCGGGCGGCTGGAGGCGGCAGCGGCTGTGCCGCGCGCCAGCGTCCTCGGCGACGAGGCGTTTGTCAGCCTGCCCGAGAAGGCCGCCGCGCTCTGCCACGCGATCGTGCGGGCGCACCCGTTCTCCGATGGCAACAAGCGCGTCGCCCTGGTCGCGCTCGACGTGTTCCTTGCGCAGAACGGCCACGCCCTGACCGCCAGCAACGACGAGGCCTACGCCACGATGATGGCGCTGGCGCAGGGCACGCTCGCGCGCGCGGCGCTGGTGGCGTGGATCGAGCGGCGCTGCGTGGAGCGCTGACGGCGCTCGCGCCGCCCTGCCGCCGCGGCAAAAAAGGACATCTCTTAACACTTCACGGCGAACTCTTAACTTAAATGCCGGATGGTGTACCTTACACTTGATGAAATCCTGGTCATTCGCGATCGAATCGCCGCGAGATATGCGGATCGATTTGAAGTCATGTCGCCCAGCGGTCTGCTGTCGGCCCTGGCGGCGCCGCGGCGATCGGCCTTCGGCGCCGAGGCCTTCCCGGCGCTGGCCGACAAAGCTGGCGCGCTGGTCTACTCGCTGGTGCAGAACCATCCCTTCTGGGATGGCAATAAGCGGATCGCCGCCGCTGCGCTGCGCCTGTTCGTCGAGCTGAACGGCCGGGTGCTCGCCGCCGACGAGCCGGCGCTGGAGGGCATCACGAGCGCGATCGCCAGGGGCCAGCTGCGCGACGGTGCGCTGGCGGCGTGGATGCGCCAGAACATCGAGGACCGTGCGTGAGTCGTTCGAACGTCAGCACGTTAGCGCGTTACAACGCTCGAACGTGCCAGCGTGCCACCATTATTACGTGATAGACGAAGGAGTTACTCATGTCCAAGAAGTGGGTCTACCTCTTCACCGAAGGCAACGCCAGCATGCGCGACCTGCTGGGCGGCAAGGGCGCCGGTGTGGCCGAGATGACGCGCACCGGCGTGCCGGTTCCGCCGGGCTTCACGATCACCACCGAGGCGTGCAACAGCTACTACGACAACGACAAGCAGTTCCCCGAAGGCATGTGGGAGCAGGTCACCGAGGCGCTCAAGGATGTCGAACGGCAGACCGGCAAGAAGTTCGGCGACCCGTCGAACCCGCTGCTGGTGTCGGTGCGCTCGGGCGCGAAGTTCTCGATGCCCGGCATGATGGACACCGTGCTCAACCTCGGCCTGAACAAGCAGACGCTGGCCGGCCTGGCCAAGCTGACCGACAACCCGCGCTTCGCGGCCGACGCCTACCGCCGCTTCGTCCAGCTGTTCGGCAAGATCGTGCTGGGCGTGGACGGCGAGGAGCTCGAGCACGTGATGACCGAGGCCAAGGGCGAGAGCAAGCTGGACACCGACCTCTCGGCCGAGGAGCTCGACGCGATCACCGAGCAGTTCAAGGCGATCATCAAGAAGGATGCCGGCGTCGACTTCCCGGAGGACCCCTTCGATCAGCTGCGCATGGCGATCGGGGCGGTGTTCAGCTCGTGGATGGGCCGCCGCGCGATCGACTACCGCCGCCTGAATAAGATCTCCGACCACCTCGGCACCGCGGTCAACGTCCAGTCGATGGTCTTCGGCAACATGGGCAACGATAGCGCCACCGGCGTGGCCTTCACCCGCAACCCGGCCACCGGCGACGAGCACATCTACGGCGAGTACCTGGTCAACGCCCAGGGCGAGGACGTGGTGGCCGGCGTGCGCACGCCGCGGCCGATCTCGGAGCTGCACCAGGAGATGCCCGAGGTCTACGGGCAGTTCGCCACGATCGCCAAGCAGCTTGAGGGCCACTACAAGGATGTCCAGGACGTCGAGTTCACGATCGAGCGCGGCAAGCTGTGGATGCTGCAGACCCGCAACGGCAAGCGCACCGGCGCCGCCGCGATCAAGATCGCGGTCGACCTGGTCCGCGAGGGCGTGATCGACAAGCAGACCGCGGTGCTGCGGGTCGAGCCCGCGGCGCTTGACCAGATGCTGCACCCGATGATCAGCCAGGCGGCCAAGGACGCAGCCCGCAAGGCCGGCCAGTACCTGACCACCGGCCTGCCGGCCTCGCCCGGCGCGGCGTCGGGCACGGTGGTGCTCGATCCCGACGAGGCCGAGGAGCTGGCCAAGGACGGCAAGAAGGTGATCCTGGTGCGCACCGAGACCGCGCCGGAGGACTTCCACGGCATGGTCGCGGCCCAGGCGATCCTGACGGCGCGCGGCGGCATGACCTCGCACGCCGCAGTCGTGGCGCGCGGCATGGGCAAGCCGTGCGTGGCCGGCGCAGGCGAGCTGAAGATCGACTACAAGGCCGGCGAGATCACCGTCAACGGCAAGGTCGTCAAGCACGGCGACTCGATCTCGCTCGACGGCGGTACCGGCGAGGTGTACGCCGGCACGCTGCCGACCACGGAGCCCGAGGTGACCGGCTACTTCGCCGAGTTCATGAGCTGGGCCGACGAGTTCCGGACGATGGGCGTGCGCACCAACGCCGACACTCCGCACGACGCGCAGGTCGCGCGCGAGTTCGGCGCCGAGGGCATCGGCCTGTGCCGCACCGAGCACATGTTCTTCGAGGGCGACCGGATCGACGCGGTGCGCGAGATGATCGTCGCCGCGACGCTCGACGAGCGCCGCGAAGCGCTGGCCAAGATCGAGCCGCTCCAGCAGAGCGACTTCGAGGGCATCTTCGAGGCGATGGACGGCCTGCCGGTCACCATCCGCACGCTCGACCCGCCGCTGCACGAGTTCCTGCCGCACGGCGACGACGAGATCGAGGACCTGGCCAAGAAGATGGGCATCACGGCCAAGAAGCTCCACTCCACGATCGAGGGGCTGCGCGAGGCCAACCCGATGCTCGGCTTCCGCGGCTGCCGGCTCGGCATCATCTACCCCGAGATCACCGAGATGCAGGCCCGCGCGATCTTCAAGGCCGCCGTGGCGGTCCAGAAGCGCGGCATCAAGGTACACCCCGAGGTGATGATCCCGCTGGTCGGCGACCTGAGCGAGCTGAAGGCGCAGGCCGACCTGGTCAAGCGCGTGGCCGACGAGGAGATCGCGGCCGGCGGCGAGGCGATCCCGTACATGATCGGCACGATGATCGAGCTGCCGCGCGCGGCGCTGCTGGCCAACAAGATCGCCGAGATCGCCGAGTTCTTCTCGTTCGGCACCAACGACCTGACCCAGACGACCTTCGGCATGAGCCGCGACGACGCCGGGCGGTTCCTGCCGCTGTACGTCGAGCGCAAGATCCTCAAGGACGACCCGTTCCAGGTGCTCGACCAGGAGGGCGTCGGCCAGCTCGTGCAGATGGGCACCGAGCGCGGCCGCTCGACCCGGCCGAACCTCAAGGTCGGCATCTGCGGCGAGCACGGCGGCGAGCCGAGCAGCGTGATGTTCTGCCACAAGATGGGGCTGAACTACGTCTCGTGCAGCCCCTACCGCGTGCCGATCGCGCGGCTGGCGGCGGCGCAGGCCGCGCTGGGCGACGTGGCGCGCGATAAGTAGCCGTCGTAGCACTCAGCCCCTGCCCCACCCGGGGCTAGGAGCAAGGGGCGGTCGCTCTGCGACCGCCCCTTGATGCTGAAAAGAATACCCCCTCTCCCGGCGGGGTGAGGGCGCCCCGTCAGTCTTTGCCCCAGCCGTCGTCGCTCCACTCGGCGTAGGTGCGCTGGTACACATCGGCGGTCGCGGCGGCGATCGCCCGCCAGTTGAACACGTCGCTGACCACGCGCAGCGCGTTGTCGGCCCGCGTGCGCGACCACTCGGGGTGCTCCAGCGCGTGCAAGATCCCCCACGCCAGCGAGCCGGAGTCGTCCGGGTGAACTGTCAGCCCGGTCTCGTGCAGGGTCACGACCTCAGAGAGCCCGCCGGTGGCGGCCACCACCACCGGGCAGCAGGCCGCCATCGCCTCGAGCGCGACGATCCCGAACGGCTCGTAGAGCGAGGGGAAGGTTGCGACATCGGCGACGCGGTAGAGCTTATCGCGGTGGTCGTCGGAGATGAAGCCGGCGAACGTGACCTCCGAGCCGATCCCGAGCACCCAGGCGCGGCTCTTGAGCGCCTCGGAGTACGCGCCGGTGCCGGCGATCAGCAGGTGCGCCCGCGGCACGGCCGCCCGGATCTGCGGCCAGGCGTCGAGCAGCACGTGCAGCCCCTTCTCGTACACCAGTCGGCCGACATAGTAGACCAGCGGCTGGTCGTCCTCCACGAAGCGCCGGCGAAACTCCTGCCGCTCCTCCGGCGAGGCGAATGGGTCGGCGCCGACATAGATGCCGTTCGGCACGACGTCGATCTTGTCGGACGGTGTGTGGAAGTAGCTGGTGATCTGCTCGGTCATGAAGCGCGAGCAGGCGATCACCCGCCAGGCCTCGTAGGTCAGCCACCACTCGGTGCTGTTGACCTGCTCGGCGTGGGGGTTGCCGACGTAGCCCTGCTGGCGGCCGCGCTCGGTCGCGTGGATCGTGGCGATCAGCGGGCGGCGCCAGGCGTGCTTGAGCGTGACGCCGGCCTGGGCGGCCAGCCAGTCGTGGGCGTGGATCAGCTGCACGTCGCCGATCTCGTGCGGCAGATCGCGGGCGGCCTGCGCCATCAGGCTGTTGGTCTGCTGGACATATGACACAAACCCGAACGCATCCATCGGCGGCGGCTCGACGCGGTGGACGTGCACCCCGTCCGCGGTCGTCTCGCGCGCGGCCCCGCCGCGCAGCAGCGGCGTGACGACATGAACCTCGATGCCCTGCTGGACCAGCGCTGGCGCGAGGTCCATCACATGCTTGCCCATGCCGCCGACGACGTGGGGTGGGTACTCCCAGGACAGCATCAGGACGCGCATTCCCTCTCCCCTCCAGCGTAGTACAGATGATTCAGTCCGTGATTATATCATCGCCCCCTAGTCGCGACAAACGCGCGGCTGCCGCGGCGCGCGACCGGTCGAGTATAATAGGCAATGGCAACTGCTGTTCCACGGTGCCGCCGGGCGCGGCTCCATGATCTTGCATTTTTTACCAGATGTGGTGGTGCTGGGGTGTAGCCACCCCACCCCCTGCCTCCGCACCTGCCAGGGGCGGGAGTAAATACTGGCGGGCCGGGAGAGGGGGGGCAGGGGGTGAGGGCCTATGCCAGGCAGGGATGCACCCGCCGCGAACCGTACGGTTCGCAAGAACCTTAACTGTGAAGGAGACATCAATGGCCAACACACCTGATCGCGAGGAGCTGCTCGCCACGCTGGAGCGCGAGCGCGCCGCCCTGCTGGATCTGCTGCCGCGCTTCGGCGATGAGCAGTGGCGCACAGTCACGCGCGCCGACGGCTGGACGGCGCACGACATCGCTATGCATGTGGCCGACTCGAGCTACGGCCTGGCCCTGCTGGCGCTGGGCGAGATCGCGCCCACGATGCAGCTGAACGAGCAGACCGGCTGGATGGAGGTCGCCGACCTGAACCAGCAGCGCCGCCAGAAGAACGCCACCCTGCCGCGCGAGAAGGTCCTGAGCCGGCTGGAGGGCGCCTTCGGGCACGCCCGCCGCGCGATCGAGACGATCGACGACTACGGCGCGCCAGGGCCATACGGCCCGGTGCACACCAAGGGCCAGTGGCTGCGCCGGATCGTCGACCACGCCGTCGAGCACCGCCGCGACCTTGAGGCGCTGCTGGCAGCTTCCTAGCTCAGCCTCTGCGCCGGAGCACCCCACCCCCTGCCCCCCGCTCTCGTGGGGAGCGGGGGGTAGGGGGGTGAGGGGCACCACTCTCACCTAACCATTCCTATACAATCTCCCTCTAAGGTCCTATGCCCTTGTCCCTCCGAGGTACCATCCGCAATTCGCCGCTGTGAGGTATCCTTGGCTGGACCACAGAAGCGAAGCAATAGCCATTGGCATAACTCGACGCGGCTCTGATGCGTCGGGCACGCCAGGAGGGAATGGCGATGTATCGAGCACTGGGAAGCACCGAGCCGGAGTCCGCGCAGCGCGCGCGCGCCCAGGGGATGCACAACCGCGCCAGAGAGATCGAGCGCATGCTGCAGGTCGGCTCGTTCGACACGATGATCCGGCAGCGCGAGAGCGAGCTGCAGGCGCTGCGGCAGCGCAAATCGCTGCTGGAGAACGAGCTGCAGCGCCTGCGCCGCGCGCTGAGCGAGCTGGCCGAGGCGTAGCAGTGGTGGCCTGATGACACATACCCTGACGGCCGACCGCGACGCCGCGATGCGGGCCTACTACGAGCAGCGCGCGGGTGAGTACGACCAGTGGTACCTGCGCCGGGGTCGCTTCGCCGACCGGGCCGACCCGGAGCGCTGGCACGCCGAGGTCGCCGCGCTGCGCGGGCGGGTGGCGGCCTTCGGCGACGGGCGGCTGCTGGAGGTCGCGGCCGGCACCGGCTGGTGGACACAGCACCTCGCGCGGCGGGCCACGGTCACCGCGATCGACTACGCGCCGGCGATGCTGGGGCAGCTCGGCGCGCGGCTGCGCCAGCAGTCGCTGGAGGCCGGCCGCGTGCGCGCCGACGCCTACCGCCTGCCCTTCGCCGCGGGCAGCTTCGACTGCTGCTTCTTCGGCTTCTGGCTGAGTCACGTGCCCTACCAGCGCCTGGGGGAGTTCCTCGCCGAGCTGCGCCGGGTCGTGCGGCCGGGCGGCCGGGCGATGGTGGTCGACAGCGCGCCCTGGCAGCCGGAGCACGCCCCCGGCGTCGAGTACTTCCACGAGCGCATCCTCAACGATGGCACACACCACGAGGTGCTGAAGATCCTGCATACGCCCGCGACGATCGCGGCCGCGCTCGCGCCGCTCGGGCGCGTGGTCGAGACCTGGGGGACCGGCGCCTTCTTTACCGGCGCGATCGTCGCGGTCGAGTAAGAGGTAATCCGGCGCATCACCGGGCCATCCCGAGCGCTCTGCCAGTGTACGACCAGAAGAGTCACGATTGGCTCAGGGTGCGGTCGCTTTGCGACCGCACCCTGAGCCAATAAAGATCCCCCCTCTCCCGGCTGGGAGAGGGGGGCAGGCGGCGAGGGCGCTGACGTCTACTGATCGTCCAGGCGGGTGGTCTCGCCCGTGGCCGGCGGCTCATGCTCGACCGGCACGTGGTGGGTGTCCGGGCCGCTGCTGGGCTTGGCGGCGACATCGTTGTCGAGCCGCTCGACAACCTTGCGGAGCTGCGTGTTGAGCTGCGCCAGGCCGGCCACGATCGTCTCCTGGATGTCCTGCACGACCTTGCTCTCGCGGGCCTGCTCGAACGCCTGCTTGCCGCGCTCCTCGGCCTGCTGGAAGCGCGGGTTGGTCTGGATCGTCTTGACCGCCGACCCGAGCTGCCCGGCCAGCTCGCGCACGCCGCCGGTGATGTCCTTCTGCAGCTGCTTGGCGCGGTCGCTCTCGATCGCGGCGCGCAGCGCGGCCTCGAGCTGCTGGCCCATCTCGCGCAGCTCGACCAGCAGATCCGACGAATCCTTGTCCGGCCCCGACTGCGGGTTGGTGTTGGGGGTCTGGCTCTCACTCATAGCGTCGCTCCTTCGTGTATTGTTCGTTGGAATGTCACAACGTTAGAACGTCAAACGCTCCAACGTTATGCCGTTCTAGCGCTTTAAGGGATTTTCGAGTGCACATCCCGCTGGAGAAGTCTGAATCGGCCGAAGGCCACTCCAGAACCGCCACCGCTGGGCACATTAAAAACGAAGCCCCCTAACCCTGATTGGACGCCGGAATGCCTGGTGATGTTGCGCCTTTATTGTACCACCGATCTTGACGCGATGCGATACGGTGCTTACAATAGCAGTAACTTGATTGACAAACGTAAGAAGCGAGGAGTGTGATGGGGCGCATCTACGGTAGCATCACCGAGCTGGTTGGGAATACGCCGCTGGTGCGGCTCGGGCGCGTCAACGATACCCATGCGACGATCGCCGCCAAGCTGGAGTTCTTCAACCCCGCCAGCAGCGTGAAGGATCGGATCGGGCTGGCGATGATCGAGGCTGCCGAGCAGGCCGGCACGATCAGGCCGGGCGAGACGGTGATCGTCGAGCCGACTAGCGGCAACACCGGCATCGGGCTGGCCTTCGTGGCGGCCGCCAAGGGCTACCGGCTGATCCTGACGATGCCGGACAATATGAGCCTGGAGCGCCGCAAGCTGTTGCGTGGCTTTGGTGCCGACCTGGTGCTGACCCCGGCGGCCGAGCGCATGCCCGGCGCGATCAAGAAGGCCGAGGAGATCGCCGCCGAGATCCCGAACGCCTGGATCCCGCAGCAGTTCCAGAATCCCGCCAACCCGGACGTCCACCGCCGCACGACCGCCGAGGAGCTCTGGCGCGACACCGACGGCCAGATCGACATTCTGGTGGCCGGCGTCGGCACCGGCGGCACGATCACCGGCGTGGCCGAGGTGATCAAGGCGCGCAAGCCGAGCTTCAAGACGATCGCGATCGAGCCCGAGGGCTCTCCGGTGCTGTCGGGCGGCCTGGCCGGGCCGCACAAGATCCAGGGCATCGGCGCAGGATTCGTGCCCGATGTGCTGAACGTCCAGCTAATCGACGAGGTCCTGCGGGTCTCGAACGACGCCGCCTTCGAGACAGCGCGCCGGCTGGCCAAAGAGGAAGGGCTGATGGTCGGCATCAGCTCGGGCGCGGCGGCGTGGGCGGCCCTGCAGGTCGGGCGCCGGCCCGAGAGCAAGGGCAAGCTGATCGTCTTCGTCGCGCCGAGCAACGGCGAGCGCTACCTCAGCACCACGCTGTACCCTGACGAGATCTAGCGTTACAATTAGGACCGATAAAAGAATAACTTCCCCAGGCCACGGAGGTGGCCTTCGTAGCAGTAGCCGAGGGCTTTAGCCCGACGGCGGTGCCTGGGGAAGTTAGACAAATATGAACCCTTACTCTAGCCCGCGCACGCGCAGCTCGTCCACCACCTCCTCGACCCCCTCGACGTACTCGGCCACAGCCAGCAGGTTATCGCTGTCGACCAGGTCGTCGACCAGGCCGCGCAGCGTCACAACCCCGCCGCGGGCCTCGATCGCAACCCGGCCGGCGTACTGGGTCGTGCTGCTGTCGGCGCGCAGCGCCTCGCGCACGCGCGCGCTGACCTCGTCGTCGGCGCTCAGGAAGCTGTCGTGGTGGTCCTCGTCGTAGGTCTCGTCGAGCGCGGAGAGCCCCAGCCCGCTGGCGATCTCGGCGTTCTGCAGCCCGCCGCCCGGCACAGTCGGCGGGTCGATCGGCGGCACATAGGTAAAGCCCTCCTCGACCGCCTCGATTGGGTCGTCGGTCTCCTCGGCGCGCAGCTCCAGCTCGGTCAGCAGCTCCAGCCGCTCGCTGTCGGGATCGAGATCGTCGTCGACGCCGGCCTCCAGCTCGCCCTCGTAGGTATCGGTCGAGCTAATCTGCCCGAGGTCGTCGGTGTCGTCGGCGTCGATCAGGGTGCCCTGGTCCTCTTGCGGCCGGTAGCCCGCCAGCTGGCGCAGGTGCTCCTCGAGCGGCGGGTTGGGGCCGTTCAGCGGCGTATTGGTCGATGGATCGCGGCTTGGCCTGTCCTGCGGCTGCGCAGGCTCACGGCTGCGTTCGGTCATGGCGGGTCGCTCCTTTCAACGTGGCTACCGCAGCCAGTGTTGCACGCGGCGTGCCAGCAGCAACATTGAAGCGCAAGAATCGGGTAGACGCGAGCAATGATCGGCTTTATCATGTGGAAGGCATGGTTCAATCGAGCTTGACCGTGCATTGCCCAAAGGCGCAGGGGCGCGATATATCGCGCCCGTACAGGGTCAAGGCGAAATCCCGAGCATTGCCCCATGCCTAAAGTCGGCAGTCGGCGGACTGCAGCCGGCAGACGGCAGGCGTGTTCAATTGAACGCTACTGATATGAGGAATGCTGTGGACGAGGAACGCTTTTGGCAGGCGGTGCTGGAGCGCGAGGCCGCGCTCGACGGCGCGTTCGTGTACGCGGTGCGCTCGACCGGGGTCTACTGCCGGCCGATCTGCCCGTCGCGGCGGCCGCGGCGCGACCAGGTGCTGTTCTTCGCGCGGCCGGCCGCGGCCGAGCAGGCCGGGTTTCGCGCGTGCCTGCGCTGCCGCCCCGGCCAGCCCGCCGCGCCCGATGCTCACGAAGACCTGGTCGCGCGGGCCTGCCGGCTGATCGAGGCCAGCCCGGAGCAGCCGCCGACGCTGGACGAGCTTGGCGCCGCGGTTGGGCTGAGCCCGCAACACTTCCAGCGAATCTTCAAGCGCGCGATGGGCATCACCCCGCGCCAGTACGCCGACGCGCGCCGACTCGAGCGGCTCAAAGCGCGGCTCAGACAAGGAGATACTGTGACAACCGCACTCTACGAGGCTGGCTACGGCTCCAGCAGCCGGCTGTACGACCAGGCGCCCGAGCAGCTCGGCATGACGCCGGCGACCTACCAGCGCGGCGGGGCGGGCGCGCAGATCAGCTACGCGCTGGCCGACTCGCCGCTCGGCCGGCTGATGGTCGCCGCCACAGCGCGCGGGGTCTGCTTCGTCAGCCTGGGCGACGACGACGCGGCACTCGCGGGCGCGCTGCGCGACGAGTTCCCGGCGGCCGAGATCCGGCGCGACGACGACGTGCTCGGCGAGTGGGTCGCCGCGATCCTGCGCCACCTGCGCGGCGAGCAGCGCCAGATCGGCCTGCCGCTGGACGTGCGCGCGACCGCGTTCCAGCGGCGCGTCTGGCAGGCGCTGCAGGCGATCCCCTACGGCGAGACCCGCACCTACCGGCAGCTTGCCGTCGAGCTGGGCCAGCCCGGCGCCGCCCGCGCGGTCGGGCGCGCCTGCGCGACTAACCCGGTCTCGCTGGTCGTGCCGTGCCACCGCGCGATTGGCGAGGACGGCGGGCTGCGCGGCTACCGCTGGGGCCTGGCGCGCAAGCAGGCGCTGCTGGAGCACGAGCGAGAACCGAGAACCGAGAACCTTGAAAGGTTAGCACGTTAGCAGGTTGGAAGGTTTGAACGTTCGAACCTGCTAACCTGCCAGCCTGCTAACGATATCGTAGAGACAATATGAATAGCAAAGAACTGGCGGTCGAGCAACCAGCCCGTGGTGGCGTCGTAGGGTCGATCGGGCCGGAGCTGGCCCAGCTGGTCGTCGTCGGGCTGTGGGCCTCGACGTTCGTCGTCACCAAGAGCGCGTTTGCCGAGATCTCGCCGCTGGCGTTCGCCTTCGTCCGCTTCGCGCTCATGACCGTGCTGTCCTTCGCGGTGCTGGCCGCGCGCGGGCGCAGCTGGCGCATCCGGCGGGCCGACCTGCCGCGCTTCGCGCTGGCCGGCCTGATGGGCTACACGCTGTACCAGCTCGGCTTCGTGCTGGGGCTGGAGCGCACCTCGCCGTTCTCCAGCTCGCTGCTGATCGCCATGGTGCCGCTGTTCACGATGGTCTTCCTGGCGCTGCGCGGCGAGCGGACCGCCATGCGCGGCTGGATCGGGCTGGCGGTCGCGCTGGTGGGCGTGGTGATCTTCCTGGCCGATCAGCTCGACCGCGGCGCGACCGGGACGCTGGCGGGCGACGCGCTCAGCCTGGGGGCGGCGGTGTCGTTCGCGCTCTACGGCGTGGTGAATCGCCCGCTGGTGCGCGCCTACCCGCCCGAGACCTACTCGGCCTACACGCTGCTGGCCGGCAGCCTGCCGCTGCTGGCGATCGCCACCCCCGCGGCGCTGGCTCAGGACTGGGCCGCGATCTCGGCGCCGGGCTGGCTGGCGATCGTCTACATGGTCGTGCTGCCGGTCTACGTGGCCTACATGATCTGGAACTGGGCGATCGCGCGGCGCGGCGCGGCGGCGGCCACCAGCTTCTCGCTGCTGGTGCCGATCGTGAGTGGGTCGCTATCGGCCTGGCTGTTCGGCGAGAGCTTCGGCTTGGTCAAGCTGCTCGGCGCGGCGCTGGTGCTGGCCGGCCTGATCACGATCCGGTCGCCGGCGCCGGCGCCGGTTGTTTCGGCCGAGCCGCAGGCCGGCGCGTAGCTTCGAGAGGGAGCGCGTCTCGCATTGCTACAGCGCGAGCAGGGGCGCGGCCCTGCAACGCGGAGAGGAGAGCTCACGATGGACGAACCGGCGCAGGCGCTCGAGCTGGGCGATACGCGGCTCGCGTGGGGCGCGCGCACCTACGTGATGGGCATCATCAACGTCACGCCCGACTCGTTCAGCGCCGACGGGCTGGCGCGGCCCGGCGCCGACCTGGTGCCGGACGCGCTGGCGCAGGCTCACCGCCAGGCAGGCGAGGGCGCCGATCTGCTCGACGTCGGCGGTGAGTCGACCCGTCCGGGCGCCCAGCCGATCGGCGTCGACGAAGAGCTGCGGCGGGTCGTGCCGGCGATCCGCGCGATCGCCGGCGAGCTGGCGCTGCCGATCTCGGTCGACACCTACCACGCCGAGGTCGCCGCGGCCGCGCTCGAATCGGGCGCGCGGATCGTCAACGACATCTGGGGGCTGCGCACGCCCGCGGGCGGCTGGAACGAGCCGCTGGCGCGGCTGGTAGCGGAGCGCGGGGCGCCGATCGTGATCATGCACAACCGGCGGGCCACACCGCAGGTCGGCGCGCTGGGCGGCCACTACCCGCGCGTGGAGTACGCCGACCTGATCGGCGAGATCATCGCCGAGCTGCGCGAGCGCGTGGCCTACGCCGAGGCGTGCGGCATCCGGCGCGACCGGATCGTCGTCGACCCGGGGCTGGGCTTTGGGAAGACCCCTGAGCAGAATCTGGTGCTGATGCGCCGGCTGGCCGAGCTGCGCGCCCTCGGGCTGCCGCTGCTGCTCGGCGCCTCGCGCAAGTCGTTCATCGGGCTGCCGCTCGGCCTGCCGCCCCACGAGCGCGACGAGGGCACCGCCGCAACCACCGCGCTCGCGATCGCCGCCGGCGCCGACATCGTGCGGGTCCATAACGTGCAGATGAATGTGCGCGCGGCGCGGGTCGCGGATGCGATCCTGCGCGCCGCGCGCTGACTCTCCCTATATCCCCTGCCTTGCCCCGCCCCTGGCAGGGGCGGGGTGAAATTTGACAGGTGCTGGGGTTTCGGCGGAGCCGAAACCCCAGCACCTGTCAAGAACCCCCCTCTCCCAACGGGCGAGGGGGGCCGGGGGGTGAGGGCAGGGGCCACCCGCTGCTGCAAGAGATGAAGGGGATGTGGGCGGCTCTGCGTCCACACCACCACAACGTCTAGGCAGCGGCGCGCTCCGCAAGGTACCTGGCGCGCTCGCGCTGGTAGGTGCGCACGAAGTACCAGAGCAGCAGCGGCGCCAGCACCGGCCACCAGGGCTGCAGCGCGCGCAGGTTCTCCCAGAACAGCCGGACAGGCACGAGCTGCGGCGTCGCCAGCGCCTGCTCGGCGACGGAGCGGATGCCGGGCGCCTCGCTCGGCATCTCGGGCAGCGGCCGCGACAGCAGCTTACGCAGCGCCATCGATCCCTCCTTTGATCGGCTTCTCGGCCGGGGTGGCCGCCGGGCGGGGCTGCCGGCGGCTGCGCACGTACTCGATCACCATCGGCAGCACCGAGATCAGCACGATCCCGAGCGTGACCAGCTCGAAGTTGTCCTTCACGAAGGGGATGTTGCCGAACACATAGCCGAGGAACACGAAGATCGCGACCCAGGCGATGCCGCCGATCACGTTGTAGGTGATGAAGCGGCTGTAGTTCATCTTGCCGATCCCGGCCACGAACGGGGCGAACGTGCGGACGATCGGCACGAAGCGCGCCAGGATGATCGTCTTGCCGCCGTACTTCTCGTAGAATTCGTAGGTGCGGTCGATGTACTCTTTCTTCAGGAACGGCACGTTGCGCTCCAGCAGCTTGCGCCCGATGAAGTGGCCGATCATGTAGTTGGCCGTGTCGCCGGCGACCGCGGCGATCGCCAGCACCACGAACAGCGCGACCGGGTTCAGCACGCCGCCGGTGTTGAGCGAGGCCGCCAGCGCGCCGGCCGCGAACAGCAGCGAGTCGCCCGGCAGAAACGGCGTGACGACCAGCCCGGTCTCGCAGAAGATGACTACGAACAGGATCGCGTAGGTGAGCATGCCATACTGCTGCACAAAAATCTCGAGGTTTTTATCGATGTGCAGGACGAAATCGATCAGAATCCGGATAAGATCCATGCAGGCAATCCTTTACACGTACGAGGCCCAGCCGCGCTGCGGCGGCGTGCCTGAATGCCAGGCGCTACAGCGGATTGTACTAGATCCGCGGAACGACTGTCAACCGCAGCAGCTAACAATCTGTTCACCTCGCTCCAGGAGCGCCAATGCTATCGGGTATATCGCCGTATGGCTTTGGAGCGCCCTCGGCATACTGACGACTAACGACTGACGACAGTGTCCTGGCACTAGCCGGGCGGGCGCGGCGCGGCACGGATGGTCCGCTCGGCGCGGTAGGTCACCAGGCCGGCCGGCGCGCCGGGAATGCGGCGCACCAGGCTGCGCCGCGAGATGTCGATCTCGACCGCGCTCTCCGCGCGCGCCTGGCAGAAGTAGGCCGCCAGCTGCGCCGCCTCCTCCAGGGTTCGCTCGGGCACCTCGCGCCCGCCGCTCTTGACGATCACGTGCGCGCCCGGGATGCCGCGCGCGTGCAGCCACAGGTCGTCCGGCGCGCCGATCTTGAAAGTGACCTGCTCGTTCTGCGCGGCGCTGCGCCCGACGTAGATCGCGATGCCGTCGCTCGAGTCCAGCCGCAGCGGCGGCTGGCGCCGGAGCTTCGGCTGGCCGCGGCTGGAGGGCGCCGGCCGCACGTAGCCCAGCTCGACCACCTCGCGGGCGATCCCCTCGATCTGCTCGAACCCTTCGGCCAGCTCGAGCAGCGCCAGCGTCTCGTCCAGGCCGGCCAGCCGCGCCTCGACCGCCTGGAGCCGCTCGGGCACGCCTGCCAGCGCGCCCTTGGCCTTGTCGTAGGCGCGAAAGCGCTGCTGCGCGCTCTCGACCGGCGTGAGACGCGGGTCCAGCGCGATCGTGCGGCCCTCCACGATCAGCTCGGCCTGTCCTGGCGTGAGCGTGTGCATGAAGCCGTAGATCATCTCGCCCTCCCAGCGCAGCCGGTCCAGCTCGGCCGCGCGCTGCAGCTCGGTCGCCAGGCCCTGGCGCTGGAAGTCCAGCCGCTCGCGCGCGTCCACCAGCTGCCGCCGTACGGCGTCGCGGCGCTGGTTGTGGGCGGTCAGCTGCTCGCGCGCGCTGTAGAACGCTTCGATCGCGGCGCCGATCGACCCGGCCGGCTCGGCGCCGCGCATGTGGCTGAGCATGTAGGGCGCGTAGGCCAGCGGCCCCTCGCCGCCGGGGACCAGGCAGGGCTGCCACTCGTCCAGCCAGAGGTCGCGCAGCGCCAGCGCCAGCTTGGCCCACGGCAGGTCCGGCTCCAGGGCGGCCGGCACGCGCCCGACGGCGCGGAAGACCACCTCGCGCGCGGCCAGCGGCGAGAGGCCGCGATACGCGCCGACCAGCGCGCGCGCAAGGTCGCGCTCGCCGCCCCCCAGCAGGTCGCGCATTCCATCTGGCGTGGCGCTGCGCGGGTCGCGCTTGTCCTGGCGCGGCGGCAGCTCGTACGGCTCGCGCGGCCGCACCGGGCGCTTGCTCATGCGCGGCGTCACGTGGCGCGCGCTCTCGAGGATGAGGTTGTCGTCGCCGACCAGGATGACGTTGCCGCGGCGCTCCATCGTCTCGACGATCAGGTCGCAGCGCAGCGGCTCGGCGGCGGGGTCATCCGGCTCCTGGTCGTCCTCGTCGGCGTCTGGCAAGTCCAAGTCGTCGGGATCGTCCGGCTGAGATGGCGTGTTGCGCGCTCGCGGTCCTTTGACTATACTTAGCAGCAGCACACGCTCGAGCTCGGGCTGCTCGATCGCGACGATCCGTCCCCCCACGATATACTTTCGCAGCAGCAGCAGCAGCGGCGTGTCGCGCTCGACTCCGCGCGAGGGCCTGGCGACGCTGAGGTGGGCCCGCGTAAACTGGGGGTGGGCTGAGAGCAGCAGGTGGTAGCGCCGGCCGCGGCTGTAGATCTCGAGCGCGACGCTGAGCGGGCTGGGGAGCAGCGCCCGCTGGATGCGGCCGTCGAGAATGGTCTCGTGGAGCTCGTCCGCGACGGCGGCGAGCGTCAGGGCGTCGAAGTACATTGTCGAAACGTTCAAAGGTTCGAACGCTTGAACGCTCGAACGCTCGAACGTCCTAAGGTTCAACTGCTACACCGGATGGTCGAAATGTTCCAACGTTCAAACGTTGAAACGAACACAAGCCGTGATTATACCACGCAGGAGCGAGATGAAGGACCTTAATCTCAACCCGCTGCTCGAAGGCAAGCCACCGCTGCCACTGCTGGTGGTGCTGTCGGGGCCGTCCGGCGTCGGCAAGGACTCGATCCTGATGCGCATGCGCGACATCGGGTTCCCCTTTCACTTTGTCGTCACGGCCACCAGCCGGCCGATGCGGCCGGGCGAGCGCGACGGCTACGACTATCACTTCGTGACCAAGGAGCGCTTCGAGGAGATGATCGCCCGCGAGGAGCTGCTGGAGTGGGCCGAGGTGTACGGCCACTACAAGGGCATCCCGAAGAGCGAGGTGCGCCAGGCGCTCGAGAGCGGCCGCGACGTCATCCTGCGCATCGACGTGCAGGGCGCGGCGACGATCAAGCGGCTGTCCTCCGATGCGGTGTTCATCTTCCTATCGCCGGGCAGCTTCGAGGAGCTGCGCAACCGGCTGCAGTGGCGCCGCACCGAGTCGCCCGACCAGATGGAGCGGCGGCTGGAGATGGCGATGAAGGAGATGGATGCTGTCGATCAGTTCGATTACCTGGTGATCAACCGGGAGTACCACCTGGACGACGCGGTGGGCCAGGTCCGCGCGATCATCGTGTCCGAGAAGCAGCGCGTGCACCCGCGCCACGTCACGCTGTAGCGAGGGGTGCGTCGGGCTGAAGCGCGCCGCTACCCAGGCCACGCCCGCTGAAGCGGGCTGCCCGTCTGCTACAATATGCTTTAGCAGCGCAGGCACTCATTCCCTACCCTCTCCCGTCGCTAGGGGAGAGAGCGAGTATTCACCCCTCCCAGGCAGGGGCCGGGTGCAGCGGGTGGGATGATCGGGCGCAACACCGCGCCACGGACGAACATGTATCCCCGCGAGGGGCAGGGGGAGGGGGAACGCACACTATGAACATCCAGGAACAGCTCCAGCAAGACCTGAAGGCGGCGATGCGCGGCGGCGACAAGCTGCGCGTCCAGGTGATCCGCATGGCCCTCGCGGCGCTGAAGAACGCGCAGATGGCCATTGTCAAGGATGCGTTCGACGCGGCCGGCGGCGAGGCGGGCATCGCGGCCGGCGCGACGATCGACCGCAACGTGGCGCTGAGCGAGACGGCGATGCAGGAGACGCTCGCGAAAGAGGTCAAGCGCCGGCACGACGCGGCCGAGCTCTACCACAAGGGCGGGCGCGAGGATCTGGCCACGACCGAGGAGGCCGAGGCGGCGATCCTCGAGGTGTACCTGCCGCGCCAGCTCACGCCCGACGAGCTTCGGCCGCAGCTGGCCGAGGCGATTCGCGAGCTGGGCGGCGGCGGCCTTGCTGCGATGGGCAAAGTGATGCCGGTGCTGATGCAGCGCTTCAAGGGCCAGGCCGACGGGCGCGTGATCAGCCAGATCGCGCGCGAGATTTTGAGCCAGAAGTGATGAGTTAGGAGTTTTGAGCTTTGAGTTCAGGCGGTTGGCAACTCATACCTCATAACTCATAACTTCGCAGGTGCAGCTATGCGACGGAGATGGATACAGCGGCTTGGCCGCGGGCGGCGCGAGGTGCGCCAGCCGCGCTCACCGGCCGAGTGGGAGCGCCGCCAGCGCCGGATTCTGACGCTGGTGAGCGCGCTGCTCGCGCTTCTGCTGTGGGGTGTGATGGCGGTGCGGCTGCCCGCCAACCCCGGCCTGCGGCGCGGCAGCCCGAGCCCGATCGACTTCCGCGCGCCGCGCACGCTCACCTTCGCCAGCGAGTCGCAGACCGAGCAGGAGCGCATCCACGCCGAAAGCTCGCCCGAGGCGGTCGTCTACGTGCGCGACTCGAGCATCCCCGTCCAGCAGCGCGCCAACCTGGCCGATCTACTGCAGACGGTCGGCCAGATCCGCGAGGACCCCAGCCTCGACACCGCCAGCAAGCGCGCCAAGCTGACCAGCGTGCCGCTGCCGAACAGCACGCTGGTGATCTCGCCGGCGCTGGCCGTCCAGCTGACACGGCTCTCACCGGACGGCTGGGCGCACGTGCGCCAGGAGTCGCTCAACCTGTACGACCAGGCCATGAACGCGTACAACTACGAGCTGAGCGATCAGAACGTGCAGGATCTGCGCGAGCGCTCGATGCCGTACTGGAGCTCGCTGGCCGACGACGGCAAGGTCGACCGGGAGCTGATCCTGCTGTTCAGCCGGTCGTTTCTGCGGCCCAACCGGGTGCTCGACGACGCCGCCACGCAGAAGCGCAAGCAGGAGCTGCGCGACGCGGTCAAGCCGGTGCTGGTGACAGTCCAGGAGGGCGAGAGCATCGTGCACGCCGGCGATATCGTGACGCCCGCGATCGAGGAGAAGCTCGAGGCGCTCGGCGTGCTCCAGACCAACGTCGACTGGCTCGGCGTGGGCGGCAAGGGGCTGCTGGCCGCGCTGATCGCCACGATCTTCCGGCTGTACCTGGGCAAGATGCAGCGCAGCGTGTGGATGGCCACCCGGCCGC
The DNA here is from genome assembly GCA_016717335.1 of Candidatus Ribeiella danica. Taxonomy (GTDB): domain Bacteria; phylum Chloroflexota; class Chloroflexia; order Chloroflexales; family Roseiflexaceae; genus Ribeiella; species Ribeiella danica. The sequence continues at coordinate 52,477 of JADKFS010000010.1, read as the reverse complement.
TGCTGGTCGTCGCGGCGATGTTCGTGCTGACGGCGTTCGCGGCGCGGCTGGTGGTGCCGCTCGGGCAGAGCTGGCTGTACGCGTTTCCGCTGGCGGTGATCGCGCTGCTGCTGGCCACGCTGTTCCCGCGCGGCGTGGCGCTGATGGTCGTCACGCTGATCGGCCTGGTGATCGCGTTTCTGGACGACGGCCAGGCCGCGCCGGCGATCGCGCTGGTGCTCGGCAGCATGATCGGCGTGCTGACGATCGGGCGCGGCGAGCGCTGGCTGCACTTCGTAGGCTCGGGCGTGATCGTCGCGCTGGCGACCGCGCTGGCGCAGATCGCGTTCTGGCTGACCGCCCCCGGCGGCTTCGAGCTGGAGCAGTGGCTGCCCATCCTGCGGTCGAGCGGGATCAACGGCGCCGCGACGGCGTTCATCTCGCTGGGCCTGTACAACATGGTCGGCCACTTCGCCGACGTGGTGACGCCGCAGCAGCTGATGGAGCTGGCGCACCCGAAGCAGCCGCTGCTGCGCAAGCTCATCCGCGAGGCGCCCGGCACGTATTACCACAGCCTGTCGGTCGGCAACCTGGCCGAGAGCGCGGCCGAGGCGGTCGGCGCCGACGCGCTGCTGCTGCGGGTGGCCTCGTACTATCACGATATCGGCAAGACCATCCGGCCGTACTTCTACACCGACAACCAGAGCGACCGCGAGAATGTCCACAACGACCTCGACCCGCACACCAGCGCCGAGATCATCTGCGAGCACGTGACCGAGGGCGTCAAGATGGCGCGCGCCGCGCGCCTGCCGCGCCAGGTGGTCGATTTCATCCCGTCGCACCACGGCACCAGCGTGATCAAGCACTTCTACCAACTGGCGCTCCAGCAGGAGGATACGGTCAACATCAACGATTTTCGCTACCCCGGCCCCAAGCCGCGCACGCGCGAGCAGGCGATCATGATGCTGGCCGACTCGGTCGAGGCGACCGTGCGCTCGAAGGCGCAGAGCGGCAAGATCGCCCTGGCCCGCGAGGACACGGCCAATGGCAACGGGCGCGCCAAGGCCGGCCAGCAGACGCTGGAGGAGCTGGTCAACTCGATCATCGACGAGCGGATCAAGAGCGGCCAGCTCGACGAAAGCGACCTGACGCTGAGGGATATCACGCGCATCCGCCAGGCGTTTATGAGCACGCTGCAGGGGATCTATCACCCGCGGGTGGATTATGCCCCGCAGCTGGTGAAGCATTCTTGATAGACAAGGAGAGGAGGGACAAGGAGAAGGAGACCAGGAGGGGCGCGCCATACCAATCTCCTGGTCTCCTTGTCTCCTTGCCTGGTGATACATATGGTAGAAGTAGACATCCAGGTGGACGATCGATTTGTCGATGATGTAGACCCATCCCTGATCGAGCGCGCGGCGACTGCGGCGCTGGCGGCCGAGGGGGTTGCCGGGCCGGTCGAGCTGAGCGTGCTGGTGGCCGACGACGCGACGCTGCACGCGCTGAACCGCGACTACCGCGGGGTCGACTCGCCCACCGACGTGCTCTCGTTCGGCGACGACGAGGAAGACAGCGCGGAGCCGCACGCGGCGTTCGTGCGCCCGCCGGATGCGCCGCGCTACCTGGGCGACCTGGCGATCTCCTACGAGCGCGTGATCGCGCAGGCGGCCGAGTACGGCCACTCGCGCGAGCGCGAACTGGCCTTCCTGACGGTCCACGGCGTCCTGCACCTGCTGGGCTACGACCACGAGCGCGGCCCGGAGGACGCAGCGGCAATGCGGGCGCGCGAGGAGGCGATCATGCAGCAGATCGGGCTTCCGCGGGCGTAGCGAGGCGCTACGGCGGGCCGCCCCCTCGCATACGAAAGCTTGGTGGTTTCACCGCGACGACGCGAGGGTGCGCAGGCCAGGCCGCTACCTTCGTGGTTATTTGAAACGGACTGGGTCCAGGATGTGCGAAGCCCGCCAAAGGGGCCACCCCGAAAGAGGGATCGATATGGTCGAAATGAGCGTGACGAGCGACCCGCTGCCCCCGGCCGTGGTGGCGAGGCTCCTGCGATCGTCGCTCGCGGCCGTCACCGCCGAGGTTGGCGCGCTGAGCCCGGCGCAGCTGAGCTGGCGGCCGACGCCGGATGACTGGTGCGTCAACAAGGTGATCGGCCACCTGATCGAGGCTGAGCGCCGCGGCTTCGCGGGCCGCATCCAGGCGATCGTCGATCAGGACCAGCCGCTGCTCGAGCCGTGGGATCAGTCGGCCGTCGCCAGCGCCCGCCGCGACTGCGAGCGGAACGGCCGCGAGCTGCTGCACGAGTTCGTGCGGGAGCGGCTGGCGAGCCTGGCGCTGATCGCCAGCCTGACCGATGCGCGGCTGGAGCGCTCCGGTCTGCACCCGACGGTCGGCCTGCTCACCGTGCGTGACCTGCTGCACGAGTGGGTCTTTCACGACCGCGTGCATGTCAAGCAGATCTTCGACAACGTCGGCGCGATGGCGTGGCCGCACATGGGCAACAGCCGCCGCTTCTCGCAGCCCGATCTTTTAATAGAGTAGTTCTGTGCGATATGCCACTATGACGATGGACTATGGACGATAGACGATGCGCCGGTATGATCAATGATCAATCGTCAACGGCCTATCGTTTGAGCGTGCCGTAGTACGACTATGATCGTTTCGCCGCCGCCTGCACCACGCGGGCCCGAGCCTGCAGCGCCGGGCGGGCACCACATGCGCGCCGCCACGCTGGCCGCGTCGTTTCGATTCGCCTTTGCAGGCTTGCTGCACCTGCTGTGGACCCAGCGCAACGCCAAGATCCACACCGCGCTCGGGCTGGTCGCCGTCGCGCTCGGCGCCGCGCTGGGCATCGACCGGTACGAGTGGCTGGCGCTGATCCTGACGATCGCCATGGTCCTGGCCGCCGAGGGGGTCAACACCGCCGTGGAGGCGGCGGTCGACCTCTGCTCGCCGGACTACCATCCGCTGGCCAAGATCGCCAAGGACGTCGGCGCGGGCACGGTGCTGCTGACCGCGATCATGGCGGTGATCGTCGGGCTGGTGCTGTTTCTGCCGCACCTGTGGCGGATCGTGCGCGCGTGGCTCGGCTGAAAGGCCGCCGGGGCTTGGGGCTTGGGTAATGACAAGGTGACAAGGTGACAAGGTGCGATGGGACTTGGGGCTAGGGGTTTGGGGCTAGGGGCTAGGGGTTTGGGGCTTGATCCATCGTCTATCGCCCATGGTCCATCGTCCATCGTCCCCTTGGTCTTTCATTTTTGGTCTTTGGTCTTTGGTCTTTGGTCCTTGGTCCTTGGTCGTGTCTGGCCCCGGCTGACAGAAAGCACCTATCAGCGTGAACATCCTACTGCTGTCCCCCTACCCGCCCTACCCGCCACACGGCGGCGGCACCATGCGGATCTACCAGCTCGCGCGCGGGCTGGCCGAGCACCACGACGTGACCTGCCTGTCGTTCGCGGCCGACGCGGCGACCGAGCGCGCGCTCGCGCCGCTCCAGCGGATCTGCCGCGTCGTGACGGTGCGCGGCCCGGCGTCGCGCGGCCTGCCGCGGCGCGCCTGGACGACGCTGACCTCGCCGCTGCCCGACATGGCGCTGCGGAACGCCGCGCCGGCCTACGCCGCCGCGCTGCGCGCGCTGCTCGCGACCGAGACGTTCGACATCGTGCAGGCCGAGAGCATCGAGATGGCCGGGTACCTGCTCCACACCAGCAGCCATGAATCTGGCGATCAAAGCTCAAGCTATTCCCGCAGCGCCGCCGGCAGTCGGCAGCCGGCTGCTGGCGGCGCACATCCTTCATCCTCCATCTTTCACCCTTCGATGCTGGTGCTGGATCAGTTCAACGCCGAGTACGTGCTGCAGAAGCGCGCCGCTCTGAACAGCCTGCGCGCGACGATCGACGCGCCAATCGAACATCCGACATCTAAAATCCAACATTTGGCTGGGGGCATGTATTCGCTGGCGCAGTGGCAGAAGCTCGCGCGCTACGAGGCGCGCGTGATGCGCGCGTGCGACCTCGTGCTGGCGGTGGCCGAGGAGGACCGCGCGATCATGCGCGCGCTGGCGCCGGGCGTGCCGATCGGCGTTGTGCCCAACGGCGTGGACACGGCCGCCTTCAGCCGCGCGGCCCTGCTGTGCGATCGGTCAGGACCGATCGAGCTGCGCGACTCGACGCTGGTGTTCAGCGGCACGCTCGACTTCCGACCGAATGTCGACGCGATCACCTGGTTTGTGCGCGAGGTGCTGCCGCTGCTGTGGGCGCGCCGCCCCGGCATCCGGCTGCTGGTGGTCGGCAAGCGCCCCGCGCCGGCGCTGCTGCAGCTGGCAGCCGAGGGCGCGCTCGTGCTGACCGGCGAGGTGCCCGACGCGCGCCCGTACATCGCGGGGGCGGCCGTCTACATCGTGCCGATGCGGATCGGCGGCGGCGTGCGGCTCAAGCTGCTGGAGGCGCTCGCGCTCGAGGCGGCGGTCGTCAGCACGGCGATGGGCGCCGAGGGCGTTGCGGGCCTGCGCGGAGGCGAGCACTGCCTGCTGGCCGACGAGCCGGCCGGCTTTGCGGCGGCGGTGCTGCGCCTGCTCGACGACCGGCCGCTCGGGCAGCGGCTCGGCGCCGCCGGCCGGGCGCTGGTGCGCGAGCGCTACGACTGGCAGGTGATCGTGCCGCGGCTCGAGGCGATCTACCAGGGTGCGCGCGCGGCGCACATGTCCTGATCGCCGTCCCGGGGATGGGCATCCGGCGGAAGGTGAAGCGGAAGGTGAACAGGAGGCAGCATGCCCGGCATCTTCGTCTCCGGCCTGATCAATATCGAGACAACCGTGCAGGTCGACGGTTTCCCGATCGCGTACGAGCCGGTGCGCTACCCGTTCTTCGGGGTGCGCAGCACCGTCGCGGGGGTTGGCTACAATGTGGCGAAGGCGCTCACGGCGCTGGGCGACACGGTGCGCTTCGCCTCGCTGATCGGGCGCGACCTGGCCGGCGGCGTGGTCGAGCAGACTCTGCGGGCCGAGCGGCTGCCGGCGGAGTTCGTGCTGGCGTCGCTGGCGGAGACGCCGCAGTCGGCGATCTTGTACGACCACACCGGGCGGCGACAGACCAACACCGACCTGAAGGACATCCAGGAGCAGAGCTACCCGCCCGAGCAGTTCGAGCGGGCGATCGAGGGGTGCGCGCTCGCGGCGCTGTGCAACATCAACTTCTCGCGCCCGCTGCTCGAGCGCGCGCGCCGGCGCATCCCGGTCGCCACCGACGTCCACGCGATCGCCGACCTCGACGACGCCTACAACCGCGACTTCATGGCCGCCGCCGACATCCTGTTTATGAGCCACGAGCGGCTGCCGTGCCCGCCCGAGCAGTGGGCGCGCCAGGTCCAGTCGCGCTACGGCACCGCGGTCGTCGTCGTCGGCCTGGGCGAGCAGGGCGCGCTGCTGGCGGTCCGGCGCGACGGCTTCGTGGGCCGGCTGCCGGCCGTGCGCACCCGCCCGGTGGTCAACACGATCGGCGCCGGCGACGCGCTGTTCTCGGCGTTCGTGCACTACTTCCACGCCACCGGCGCGCCCTACGAGTCGCTTCGGCGCGCGATCACCTTCGCCTCGTACAAGATCGGCGCGACCGGCGCGGCCGAGGGCTTCCTCGACGCCGCCGCGCTCGAGCGGCTGCACGCCGATTCAGTAGTCAGTAGTCAGTAGTCGGTAGCCGCTGTGATGGGAAGAAAGCCGGCTTCAGCCAGAAATGCCCGCTCTCCTATTCAGGGGCGGAGGTACATACTGCCTGGGCTCGGGGTTTCGGCTCCGCCGAAACCCCGAGCCCAGGCAAGAGTCCCCCTCTCCCGTACGACGGGAAAGGGGGCAGGGGGTGAGGGCCGACAGCCACTCATAACAAATCACATATAGATCCCATAAGAAAGATATCTTGGATCTCTCGATCAACCCTGCTAGAATAAGGGTGAAATATTCATTGCACCTTTTCTCACGTATTTGGGCCGCGCTCCAGCGTTCGACAACCCCATGCGTTTGCGCTATAATACGCGACGATCGTGAAACTCTTCTCACTCTTGGGTGAGTATCGTTGTAGCGCTAGAAAGCTCGTATGACCGCCGAATCCGCCGGAGTCAACTGGGCCAGCTACCGCGCCGAGTTTCCCACCCTAGCCCGCAGCACGTTTCTGAATACCTGCTCCCTCGGCGCCCTCTCGCGGCGCTCGCGTGCGGCTGTCGGGGCGTTCCTCGATCTCTGGGAGGAGTACGGCGCCACCGCCTGGTACCGCACCTGGCTCGGCGAGGCCGCGGCGCTGCGGGCCGCCTTCGAGCGGCTGGTCGGCGGCGCGCCCGGCTCGGTCGCGCTGGCGCCCAGCGTCGGTGTGGCGCTCGGCGTGGTCGCGAGCTGCTACGACTACGAGCGGCGCAGCCGGGTCGTCACCACCACGCTCGACTTCCCGACCATCCCGCACCAGTGGCTGGTCCGGCCGGGCGTCGAGCTAGTGATCCTGCCGAGCGACGACGGGGTCGGCGTGCCGCTCGAGCGCTACGCCGCCGCGATCGACGAGCGCACGGCGCTGGTAGCCACATCGCACGTCTTCTTCACCAGCGGCTACATCCAGCCGATCGGCGAGATTGCCCGGCTGGCCCACGCCGCCGGCGCGCACGTGCTGATCGACGGCTACCAGGCCGCCGGCCAGCTGCCGGTCGACGTGGCCGCCGACGACCTCGACTTCTACCTGAGCGGCGGGCTGAAGTGGCTGCTGGGCGGCCCGGGCATCGTCGAGCTGTACGCGCGGCCCGAGCGGATCGGGCGGCTGCGCCCGACCCTGGCCGGCTGGTTCGGCCATCGCGATCAGTTCGCCTTCGACGCCGAGCAGTTCGAGTTCCACGACGACGCGCGGCGCTTCGAGGTCGGCACGCCGGCGATGGCGGCGGTCTACGCGGCGCGCGCGGGGCTCGACATGATCATCGAGCTGGGGCCGGAGCGCATTCGCGCGCGGACGCAGGCACTGGTCGCCGACCTGGTGGCGCGGCTGCGCGACATCGGCGCGTCGCTCAAGCTGCCGGCGAACCCGGCCGAGCACGCCGGGATCGTCATGCTGCGGGCCGGCGACCCAGGGTCGATCGTGCGGGCGCTGCGCGAGCAGCAGATCGTGGTCGACTACCGGCCCGGCTTCGTGCGGATCTCGCCGTACTTCTACAACACCGAGGACGACAGCGCGACACTCGTCGCCGCGCTGCGCGAGCTGAAGCGATCTTCGTCTTTTTAATGGGTCCACTGGGGCGGCCTGGTGGGCTTCCGGCCCCGCCAGACCCCACAGGTGGAACTCGTATGTAACTAATGAACCCTACCATCAGAAACCACCCTGGCATTTCCGGCAGCAGGTAGCCTTACACAGAGAAAGGTTGACGTATGGCGGCAGCAATCACGATCTACCGATCGTCGATCGGCAAAAAGGCGATCATGGCGATCAGCGGGCTCATCGGCATCGGCTTTCTGGCCGTTCACATGTATGGAAACCTCAAGATTTTCCTGGGCCCGGAGACATTCAACGCCTACGCCGCCGGCCTGCGCACGCTCGGCGAGCCGGTCTTGGCCTACACCCACCTGCTGTGGATCGCGCGCATCGTGCTGGTGGCCGCGGTGGTTCTGCACGTGGCGATGGCGTACCAGCTGACTCGCCAGGACTGGGCCGGCCGGCCGCGCAGCAACCGCTACCAGGTCAAGAAGTCGGTCCAGCAGACCTACGCCTCGCGCACGATGCGCTGGGGCGGGGTCATGCTGTTCCTGTTCATCGTGTACCACCTGATGAATCTGACCTTCGGCGTCGTCGGCTTCGGCGCGGGCCAGTTCAAGCACCCCGAGAACGGCAGCTTCTCGACCTACCAGAACGTCATCAACGCGTTCCAGTTCTGGCCGGCGACGCTGTTCTACATCGTGGCGATGGTGATGCTTGGCTTCCACCTGTACCACGGCTTCTGGAGCATGTTCCAGACGCTGGGCCTGAACAGCTACCGGACGAACACGCCGCTGCGCGCAATCGCCGCCGCGGTCGCGCTGCTGCTGACGGTCGGGTTTACGGCCGTGCCCGTCGCGGTGCTGTTTGGGATTGTGCAGTAGTCAGAAGTCAGCGCTCAGTAGCTAACACTGCCGCACGACGTTGAAATTCACCGGTACTGACTACTGACACCTGACTACCGGCTACTTACCAGGAGATAGATATGTCCATTGAAACCAAGCCTGACGTCACGACACGTCCCGGCACGGAGTTTACTGTGCGGCTCGACTCGAAGCTCCCGCAGGGACCGATCGAGCAGCAGTGGGACACCGCCAAGTTCAAGTACCGGCTGGTCAACCCGGCCAACAAGCGCAAGTACACCGTGCTGGTGGTCGGCTCGGGCCTGGCCGGCGGGTCGGCCGCGGCGACGATGGCCGAGCTGGGCTACAACGTCAAGTGCTTCTGCTACCAGGATAGCCCGCGCCGCGCGCACTCGATCGCGGCCCAGGGCGGCATCAACGCGGCCAAGAACTACCGCAACGACGGCGATAGCATCTACCGCCTGTTCTACGACACCGTCAAGGGCGGCGACTTCCGCGCGCGCGAGTCGAACGTCTACCGGCTGGCGCAGATCAGCGTGAATATCATCGACCAGTGCGTCTCGCAGGGCGTGCCGTTCGCACGCGAGTACGGCGGCTACCTCGACAACCGCTCGTTCGGCGGCGCGCAGGTCTCGCGCACGTTCTACGCGCGCGGCCAGACCGGCCAGCAGCTGCTGCTCGGCGCGTACCAGGCGCTCAGCCGCCAGATCCACCTCGGCAAGGTCGCGATGTACCCGCGCACCGAGATGCTCGACGTGATCCTGGTCGACGGCCACGCCAAGGGCATCGTCACGCGCGATATGGTCACCGGCAAGATCGAGTCGCACATGGCCGACGCGGTCGTGCTGGCGACCGGCGGCTACGGCAACGCCTTCTACCTCTCGACCAACGCCAAGGGCTGCAATGCGACGGCGATCTGGCGGGCGCACCGGCGCGGGGCGTTCTTCGCCAACCCGTGCTTCACGCAGATCCACCCGACCTGCATCCCGGTCCACGGCGAGTACCAGTCGAAGCTGACGCTGATGAGCGAGTCGCTGCGCAACGACGGCCGGATCTGGGTGCCGCGGCGCAAGGGCGACACGCGCGCGCCGAACCAGATCCCCGAGGGCGAGCGCGACTACTACCTGGAGGAGCGCTACCCGAGCTTCGGCAACCTGGTGCCGCGCGACGTGGCCTCGCGCGCTGCCAAGGGCGTGTGCGACGAGGGCCGCGGGGTCGGGCCGGGCGGGCTGGGCGTGTACCTGGACTTCGCCGACGCGATTGGGCGCCTGGGGATCGACGCCATCCGCGATAAGTACGGCAACCTGTTCGACATGTACGAGCGGATCACCGGCGAGAACCCCTACGAGGTGCCGATGCGGATCTACCCGGCCATCCACTACACGATGGGCGGGCTGTGGGTCGACTACAACCTGATGAGCAGCATCCCGGGGCTGTTCGTGATCGGCGAGGCGAACTTCTCGGACCACGGTGCGAACCGGCTCGGCGCGAGCGCGCTGATGCAGGGCCTGGCCGACGGCTACTTCATCCTGCCCTACACGATCGGCGAGTACCTGGCCGGCGCCAAGCCGGGCCAGATCGACACCAGCCACCCGGCGGCGGCGCAAGTCGAGTTCGAGGTCAAGCAGCGCAACAAGCGGCTGCTGGGCATCAACGGCAAGCGCACGGTCGACTCGTTCCACCGCGAGCTGGGCAAGATCCTGTGGGACTACTGCGGGATGGCGCGCAACGAGGCCGGGCTCAAGCAGGCGATCGAGCGCATCCCCGAGCTGCGGGCCGAGTACTGGGAGAACGTGAACGTGCCGGGCAGCGCCGACGAGCTGAACCAGGCGCTCGAGAAGGCCGGCCGCGTGGCCGACTTCATGGAGCTGGCCGAGCTGATCTGCATCGACGCGCTGCACCGCAGCGAGTCGTGCGGCGGCCACTTCCGCGAGGAGAGCCAGACGCCCGACGGCGAGGCCATGCGCGACGACGATCGCTTCGCCTACGCGGCGGCCTGGGAGTTCGGCGGCGAGGGCAAGAAGCCGATCCTGAACAAGGAGCCGCTGACGTTCGACTACGTGCACCTGACGCAGCGCAGCTACAAGTAAGTACTCAGTAGTCAGATATCAGTCGTCAGTACCGATGAGCGAGGCTGCAATACGCCAATGAAATCCCTTGAGGCACATTTGTACTGACGATTGACGACTGACGACTGGCTACTGGAGATAGATGATGAAACTAACACTACACGTCTGGCGCCAGAAGAGCGGCGCGTCCGAGGGGCGCTTCGTGCAGTATGATGCGAACGACGTCAGCCCGGACATGTCGTTTCTGGAGATGCTCGACGTCGTGAACGAAGATCTGACCCTGAAGGGCCAGGAGCCGATCGCCTTCGATCACGACTGCCGCGAGGGGATCTGCGGCATGTGCGGGCTGGTGATCAACGGCGTGGCGCACGGCCCCGAGCGCGCGACAACCACCTGCCAGCTGCACATGCGCCACTTCCACGATGGCGACACGGTCTACATCGAGCCGTGGCGCGCGCTGGCCTTCCCGGTGATCAAGGACCTGGTGGTCGACCGCGGCGCGCTCGACCGGGTGGTGCAGGCCGGCGGCTACATCTCGGCCTCGACCGGCAGCGCGCCGGACGCCAACTCGATCCCGGTGCCCAAGCACGACGCCGACCTGTCGATGGACGCTGCGGCGTGCATCGGGTGCGGCGCGTGCGTGGCGGCCTGCCCGAACGCCTCGGCTATGCTGTTCACGGCGGCGAAGGTGGCGCACCTGGGCCTGCTGCCGCAGGGCCAGCCCGAGCGCTACGACCGGGTGGTGCAGATGGTCGACCAGATGGACCTGGAGGGCTTCGGCGGCTGCACGAACATCGGCGAGTGCTCGGCGGTCTGCCCGAAGGAGATCAGCATGGACTTCATCGCGCGCATGAACCGCGACCTGCTGGCGGCGACCTTGAAGGGCCCGAAGAAGTCGGCCGGCGCGGGCGGCGGCTCCGGCTAGCTGGTTGGCGCGTCCATCACCTCCTGCCCCCGCCCCTGCCAGGGGCGGGGGTTTCTTTTTCGTGGGTGTGGCGCGGCGGCTTTGCCGCCGCGCCACACCCACGAACGATCGCCCCCGCTCCGCGCGGGGGAAGGGAGGAGCGGCAGGCTAGGCGGCCGCCAGCTCACCCGCTTCGGCCATGCGGCGGACCTGCTCGAGCACATCGCGCTCGCGGTCGAAGCTCGCCAGCCGCAGCGCCTCGTCGAGCGGGAACCAGCGCGCGTCGTCGACCTCGGCCTGCTGGGGGACCAGCGCGCCGCCGACGTAGCGCAGCAGGAAGAAGTCGACGTACTTGTGGATGCGCGTCGGGCCGGCGCGGAACCAGTACTCGATCGTGGCGAGATGCCGCTCGATACGGCCCTGCAGCCCGGTCTCCTCGGCGACCTCGCGCACGGCCGCGGCCTCGGCGGCCTCGCCGCGCCGCACGTGGCCTTTCGGCAGGCCCCAGCGCCGGCCCTCGTTGGTCGCGATCAGCGCAACCTCGAAGGTGGCTCCGCTGGTGCGGTAGATCACACCGCCGGCCGAGTAGGCGGTGCGCCGCTCGCGCGCTGTTCCATGATCATCTGCTGACATGTTCAGGTTGTCGGCTCCCAGCTGCAAGGGCGGCCTAGCAGCCCCTGTAGCTCGTGGTGCACCACAGTGCATTGGCTGGGGAGGCGCGGCGGGGCGCCACAAGCCCCGCCGCCTCTCCAGAGCGGGGTGCGAGGGCAGGCCAGCGGCCCGCCCTCGCACCCCCACCCAGCAGAATCCGTGTAGCAGTCGCCCGGCTAGACCCGCTTGGGCAGGCGGCCGGCGCGCATATCCCAGTAGTTGTTCACGGCGAAGCGGATGCGCTCCTTGGCGACTTCGCCGTTCTCCCACCCGATCGGCTCGACCCGCACGCCCTCCAGGTCTTTGTAGACGGTGAAGAAGTGCTCGACCTCTTTGAGGTAGTGCGCCGGCAGATCGGAGTAGTCGCCGATGTCGGTAAAGAACGGGTCGTAGTGCAGCACCGCCAGGATCTTGTCGTCCGGCTCGCCCTTATCCCTCATCCGGAATATCCCGACCGGGCGGGCCTCGACGATGCAGCCGGTGAACGTCGGCAGGTTGGTCACGACCAGCACGTCGAGCGGGTCGCCATCCTCGTAGTAGGTCTGCGGGACGAAGCCGTAGTCGCCAGGGTAGTGCACCGGCGAGTAGAGCACCCGGTCGAGCTTGAACGCGCCGGTCTGCTTATGATACTCATACTTGTTGCGTGAGCCCTTGGGAATCTCGACGATCACGTGGATGACATCCGGCACGCTGGGGCCCGGTTCCAGGTCATGCCATAAGTTCATTATCGGAGGCCTTTCACATCAATTCGCAGCAGCTTTCACGCCGGCGCGGCGGCCCTGTGCGGCGACAGGGATGAATTATACCATGGGTGAGGTGTGGCGCACCTTTTTGGCGGGGCGCTGCGCCCGCGGCCCCCCACCTTACAGTCGTGCCGACGGCGTATTCTCTTTCCGGGGCGCTGCGCCCGTGGCCCCCCGCCCGGGGGAACCCGCGCCGGTTCAAGACGCTCCGCCAGCTGCCTTCCGGGGCGCTGCGCCCGTGGCCCCCCGCCCGGGGGAACCCGCGCCGGTTCCGCCCGGCCCCCCTCCGGCCCCCTCCGGCAAATGATGCCGTACCAATTGCATTGCCTGTGGCGCATGCCTATCACCAGGCTTGCAGGGCGAGTTGCATCCCGTAGTGCCTGGATGCTGCCAGGCATGTGCGTCAAGCGCTGAACATGAGGCAGCTTTGCATCTGGGGTCCAGGGGCGCAAGCCCCGGCCGGGGGCGGCGGGGGTGGCGGCCCACCCCCGCCCGCGGGGGCACGGGGCGCGCGGCCCCGGCACCACCGTGAGAGGATATGTACAAGTACCACGCCGTATGGTATGCTATGTCCAGGCGTAGCTGTTCTGATTGAGGTATACGTTATGGGGCTCACCGATCGCATGCTGATAGGCGCCATAGCGAACAATCCTGCGGCGTTTGATGGCGCCGGCGAGTATCGATGCTGCCGCAGCTGCGAGCAGATCTACTACACCTCGGCAAAGAAGCACGACCCCGCGCACGATGCGCACGAGTGGTTCCCCCTCCCTTCGCTGAACCCGGACGGCTCGAAGATCCTGGAGCGCGCGTTCCAGCGCTTCATCAAGCGCTGGACGGCCGAGCGCCAGGAGCAGCTTGAGAAGTTCGCGCAGCGGAAGGGCTGGGAGATGGCGATGGAGCTCAAGTATGGCGGCGGCGCGCTCGAGGACTCGGAGGCCGCCGAGTGGCAGGAGATTATCAACGGCCGGCTGAGCCAGCTGATGCGCCAGGCGCGCGAGCAGCTCAGCGGCCAGGCCGCCGCCGCATCCAAGCCCTGAGGCGCCGCGGGCCCTCACCCCCCCGCCCCTTCTCCCGTGCGCGAGAGAGGAGGCGGGGGGATCGTCCTGACAGCAGGGTGCGCCGCAAAGCGGCGCCCTGCTGCAAAAAACCGTCCGCATCCCTTCGCGAGAAAACTTCTAGCTACCCATTCATTGCCGCGCAGCGCTAGCAAGGCGCGCGATCGAGCAGGCGCCGCGCCACAGCAAGCACCTGCGCGACGGCGATCCGATCCATACACTCGGGCTGGGCCAGGCCGCGCGGGCAGGCGCCGAACACGCCGCACGGGCTGCACCACAGCTCCGCACGCACGACGACCTGCCGCGCCGGGTCGCCCCACGGCCCGAAGCGCCCCGCGTCGCCCGGCCCATACAGGTGCACGGTCGGCGCGCCCTGCGCGGCCGCCAGGTGCAGCGGGCCGCTGTCGACCCCCAGCGTCAGCGCGGCGCGGCGCTGCAGCGCGGCAAGCTGCCCCACGCTGGTGCGTCCGGCCAGCGCCAGCGGCGCGGAGCGCATGCGTTCGGCGATGTCCGCGGCCAGCGCGAGCTCGTCCGGCCCGCCGGTCAGCGCCACGCGCGCGCCGTCCTGCTGCAGCGCGTCGGCGACCGCGGCCCAGCGCTCGGGGCGCCACAGCTTCGCCGGCCCGCCGGTCCCCGGGTGGATCACGACCAGCCGTGCGCCCGCCAGCCCCTGCTCGGCGATCCAGCGATCGGCCCAGGCCAGGTCCTCCGGGGCGGGGTCGAAGCGCGGCTTGGGCAAGACCCGCAGAGCGGCCAGCTGGAGGCCCGCCTCCTGGTCTCCTGGTCTGCTGGCCTCCCCCGCGGCGACGAGCGCCAGCCCCTGGGCGGTCACGTGGGCGCGCGGGTCCCACGGCAGCGCGTTGGTGAGGAATGGGCGGCACTCTGGCACCGCAAAGCCCACCCGCCGCGGCACGCCCGCGAGCGCGGCCAGCGCCGCGCCCCACCAGTGGTCGTCGCGACCGACGATCGCCAGGTCGTAGCGCCCGGCGCGCAGCAGGGCGGCGTAGCGGAGCAGGGTGAGGTAGGGATGAACGACGAATGACGAACGACCAACGACGAACGAGAGCCAGCCACGCGGATCGTTGGTCGTTGGTCGTTGGTCGTTGGTCGTTGGTCGGCGCTCGAAGCCGGGGAACGGGCAGGCCAGCAGCGCGTCGACGTCGGGGTTGCGCCGCAGCGCCATCTCGGACCACGGCCCGACCAGCGCGGTGATCCGGGCGCCGGGGTAGCGCAGGCGCAGCGCGGCCAGCGCAGGCGTCGCCAGCAGGAGATCGCCGAGGTGGTCGGGCTTGATGTAGAGCACCGCGCCGATCGACGCGGCGGGGCGGCGGGCGAACGGGCGCGCGAGCAGCGCCAGCAGGCGCAGCAGCACGAGGCGAAGGAGACGTTTCATACAGGCAGTCAGTCGCCAGTCGTCAGCCGTCAGTAGTCAGCGCCGCTCGACTACTGACGGCTGACTGCCGACTACTTAAAACAGCATCGCCCCGGCCTCGCGGCCCAGCTGGCGCAGCCGATCCGCGAGCGGCGTGCGGCCGTCGCCGTCCATCTCGTCGGCCAGCTCGTTGAGGCGCTTGACAAACGCGGTGGTGATCTGGGCCGGGTTCTGGCGCAGCAGCTTAGTCGCGTCCTGCGGCTTCTCGGCCTGGAGCAGCTGGTTGATGAAGCGGTCCTCGGGCGAGAGCGACTCCTGGATGATCTCCATGGCGAGCTGCTCGATCTGCTCGAGCCGGCCGACGGCGGCGGCGTTCCCGGCGCGATCGGCCGCGGCCATATTCGCCTGGAGCACCAGCAGAAACGCCTCGTCGATCTTGTCGCGGTTGGCGCGCAGCGCCTCGGCCGGGTCGGCGGCGGACAGGATCTCCTGCAGCACATTCGCGCCGGCCTCGAACATCTCCTGGGCCTGCTTGTCCATCCGCTCGACGGTGGCGAGGATCAGGGAGCGGCGCGCGGTGAGGCGCTCGGCGGCGGCCGTATCGCCGGAGCGCTCGGCCTCGTCGATGCGGCCGGTCCACTCCTCGAAGAAGCTGTAGTCGAGCGCGGGCCGCACCTCGGCGATCACCTGCTCGAGCTGATCCTCCGGCGCGTCGAGCAGCCGCTCGATCACCTCGTCGAAGTCGACATCCTCGATCTCGGCGTCGGGCTCGTCCAGGCTCGCGGCGTCGAAGCCGGTCAGCTCGATCAGCCGCTGGCGCAGGTCGATCAAGATCTGGGCCGACTCGGCCCGGCCGCCCTGGGCGCTGGCCTCGGCAAAGGCCGTGAGCGTCGCGAAGAACTCGTAGTCGAGCGCGTCCTTGTTCTGCGCCACCGCGGCGGAGAGCTGCTCGTCGCCCTGCTCGAACGCCTCGGCCATGCGGCTGATCAGGTCGACGCGCTTGCGCTGCGCCTCGATCACCTCGCGCGAGATACCGTCGCCCTCGAGGATCGTGTCGACCAGCGTGTTGAGCGTGAGAAAGCGGCGCGGCGCCAGCAGGTAGCCCTTGGCCGCGTCGGCGGGCAGCCCGCGCATGATCAGGCTGGTCGCGTCGCCGATGAAGCGCTCCTGGTCCTCGGGGCGCGCGTTCAGCTGCTGCGGGAAGTGCACCAGGAAGAGCTGCTTGGCCGGATCGTGGTAGATCAGCGGCGCGGCGATCATAGCGGGTGTGCCGCAGTTCGGGCAGACGGCCAGGTTGAGCTGGCCGGCCAGCAGGTAGTTCTTCAGCTCGGGCTGGCGTCCGACATCGACGAGTGAGAAGATCTGCGCGCGGATCGGGGCGCGGCAGTTCGGGCAGTTTAGCTGTATCACTTGTGGAGCAGGAGCAGACATGACGCGATCGATCCCTTTCTTTCTAATGAAACACGCCGGGTAACCCGGCGCGCAAGTGTCGACATCGTAGCTGCGCATTATAGCACAGTGTACGGCTGCAAAAAGATGCTCATTCGCCCAGAAATCTCCCCGCTCTAGCTGTTTTCGGCTCCGCCATTTGGCCTTATACTTAACACCGCGCAACGCGCTCCAAGATCGACAGGGGGTGTGGAAGGGCTGTGGCTGCTTCACTGCCTTCCCCAGCGCGCGCGCCATCCATATGGCAGCGGAGACACGCTGCCGTCCGGCGCGACTACATTCGTGGACGTGACTATTGGCCCACCACAACGATTTCGCTGGGGGGTCTGCAGAACGAACATGCGCATGATCGATGAAATGAGCGCCACCAGCGACGATCGCTTTCACGGGGTTTTTCAGAAACTCCACATCGGAATGCTGATCCAGGGGCCGGGCGCCGAGATCCTGTTCAGCAACCAGGCCGCGCTGGACCTGCTTGGCCTGACCGCCGATCAGCTGATCGGCAAGACCTCGTACGACGCGAACTGGAATGTCATCCGCGAGGACGGCACGCCGTTCCCGAGCGAGAGCCACCCGGTGCCGGCAGCGATCGCCACGCGCCAATCGGTGCGCAACGTGGTGATGGGCGTCTACCGCCCCAAGACGGCCGACCGCGTCTGGCTGCTCGTCAACGCCGAGCCGCAGTTCGCGCCCGACGGCGGCGTCAGGCAGGTCGTCTGCACCTTCAGCGACATCACGGCGTACCGGCGCTGGGAGGATGCTCAGCGGCGCCTGGCCGAGGACGCGCTGCGAAAGCAAAACCAGGAGCTGTCGGCGCTCCACGATACGACGCTCGACCTGATCGACCACGACGACCCGCACAGCCTGCTCGAGGCGATCGTCAGCCGGGCCGGCGCGCTGCTCGGGACCGCGGACGGCTACCTCTACACCGTCGAGCCGGCCGAGTCTGAGCCGAGCGAGCAGGAGCTTGTCGCGCGGATCTGCACCGGCGTCTTCACCGACTACAAGAACTACCGCCAGCGGCCGGGCGAGGGGCTCACCGGGCGCGTGCTGGCGAGCGGGCAGTCGCTCGTCGTCGACGACTACTCGACCTGGGCAGGCCGCAAGTTCGTCTTCAACTGGCTCCACGCCGTCGCCGCGACGCCGCTGCGCTCGGGCGCGAAGATCGTCGGGGTGCTCGGCCTGGCCTATATGGAGCCGGGCCGGGCCTTCATCGCGAGCGAGATCGCGCAGCTGGAGCGCTTCGCGCACCTGGCCTCGATCGTCCTCGACAACGCGCGGCTCTACGCGGCCGCGCAGCAGGAGCTTGCCGAGCGCAAGCGGGTCGAGGAGGAGCGGATCGCGCTTGAGCGCCAGCTGCTGGAGGCCCAGAAGATGGAGAGCCTGGGGGCGCTGGCCGGCGGGATGGCGCACGACTTCAATAACCTGCTGCAGATCATTGTCGGGAACGCAGGGCTGGCCCGCACCGAGCTGTTCGACCCGGCGCGCATCCAGACCAGCCTGAGCAGGATCGAGCAGGCCGCGCAGCAGGCCGCCGACCTGACGCGACAGCTGCTGGCCTACGCCGGCAAAGGGCGCTACCTCATCCAGCCGCTCGACCTCGACGCGATCCTCTCGACCACGCTCCAGCGCGTCCAGCCGTCACTGCCCGCTTCGGTCGCGCTGCGCTACCGCGCGGGGGCGCCGCTGCCGGCCATCCTGGCCGACGAGACCCAGATTCAGCAGATTGTGATGAACCTGGTGATGAACGCGGCCGAGGCGATCGGCGCGGCCGGGACGATCAGCGTGACGGCCGACCGGCAGCGGATGAGCCAGGCCGAGCTGGCCGCAACCCAGCTCGGGTTGGATCTGCCGGAGGGCGAGTACGTCTTTCTGGAGGTCGCCGACGATGGCTCGGGTATGGACGGGGCGACGCAGGCCCGGATCTTCGAGCCGTTCTTCACGACCAAGTTCACCGGGCGCGGGCTCGGGATGGCGGCGGTGCTGGGCAGCGTGCGCAGCCATCGCGGCGCGCTGTGCGTCTGGAGCGCGCCGGGCCAGGGCACGCGCGTGCGTGTCTGGCTGCCGGCGCTGGCGGAAGGGGCCGCGACGGGCAGCGGCTCGCCGGCCCAGGAGCAGCCAGCGCCGCGGTACGCTCCGCAACTGGCAGCGAACCGCCGCTTGCCGCTCGCGACGATCCTTGTGATCGACGACGAAGACGGCGTGCGCACAGTGACCGCGCGCCTGCTTGAGCGCGCCAGCTACAGCGTGCTCACCGCGCCGGATGGCCGCCGCGGCATCGCGACCTTTCAGCTGCACGCCGAGTCGATCGCGTGCGTGCTGCTCGACCTGACGATGCCACAGTCGAGCGGCGAGCAGGTCTTCCACGAGCTGCGGCGGATCGCGCCAGACGTGCCGATCCTGCTGATGAGCGGCTATAGCGAGCAAGAGGCGACCGGCCGCTTCGCCGGGCTGGGGCTGGCCGGCTTTCTCCACAAGCCGTTCACGCCGGCCGACCTGCGCGATACGATCGAGCGGGCGCTCACGCCTCGCGGGTGATGCGCCGGCTGACTGTAGCTCCCGGATTGCCGTCAGGATGCTAATAGCGACATCATCCTGACGATGGACGATAGACGATGGACGATGCGCGTCGACAACGCTATCGTCTATCGTCCATCGTCTATCGTCTACCTGATCGCTCTATAAGGAGCCACGCATGCTCATCCTCTCCGCGGCCGAGGTGCGCCAGGCCGCCCCGATGCACGCCGCGATCGACGCGGTCGCGAGCGCCTTCGCGCAGCTCTCGAGCGGCCGGGCGACCGTGCCGCTGCGGGCGGCGATCGGCCAGGCGGCGCACGACTCGCACACGCTGTTCATGCCGGCGCTGCTGCCGGAGAGCGCGGCACTGGGGCTCAAGGTCGTCTCGATCTTCCCGCACAACCAGGCGCGCCACCGGCTGCCGAGCATCCACGCGCTGGTCGTGCTGCTCGACGCAGCAACCGGACGGCCGATCGCGGCGATGGACGGCACCTACCTGACGGCGCTGCGCACCGGCGCGGCCTCGGGCGCCGCCACGCGCGCGCTGGCCCGGCGCGATGCGCGCGTGCTGGCGCTGTTCGGCGCGGGGGCGCAGGCGGCAGCGCAGGTCCAGGCGGTCTGTGCCGTCCGCCCGATCGAGCGGGTCTGGGTGGTCAACCGGACGCGCGCGCGGGCCGAGGCGCTAGTCGCCGCGCTGCGGGAGCAGGGGCTGGCGGCCGAGCTGCGGATCGCCGACTCGCCGGCCGTCGCGCTGGCCGAGGCCGATGTGGTCTGCTGCGCCACCAGCTCGCCGACGCCGCTGTTTGCCGACGCGGAGCTGCGCCCCGGCGCGCACATCAACGGCGTCGGGTCGTACACGCCCGCTATGGCCGAGGTGCCGCCGGAGACCGTCGGCCGCGCGCGCGTGGTGGTCGATCAGCGCGAGGGCGCGTGGGCGGAGGCGGGCGACCTGATCCAGGCGCGCGACGCCGGCCTGATCGACGAGCGGCAGGTGGTCGAGCTTGGCGAGTTGATCGCCGGGCGCGCCGCCGGCCGATCGGACGACCGGCAGATCACCTTCTTCAAGTCGGTCGGCAACGCGGCGCAGGACATGGCGGTGGGTCAGCTGGCGCTGGCCGAGGCGCTGCGGCGCGGGCTCGGGACCCAGGTGGAGCTGTAGTCGATCGCCGCCCTCACCCCCCCGCCCCCTCCGGCTGGGAGTGGGGGGATATATAACTGGTCCCGAGGTTGCGGCTCCGCCGCAACCTCGGGACCAGTCGTTGTCTCCCCCGCCGCTGCCAGGGGCGGGGGGAGGGGGTGGGGTGATCTGGCAGAGTCCCACAACGACAACTGGCGGTTGCCGGATGCTAACTCGCGCGCTGCGCGGCTTTGCATATAATACGCGGAGTAAAACACCATGGCGGCGCTTGCCGCACACAGGAGGTTTCCATGCTGAATGCTCGGACCACGCTTGCCCAGCAGCTGCTGCCGCGCGCCGGCGTGCTGGAGCGACCGCTGGTACGCGACGGAATCCTGGCGCTGGCCGGCACCGCGGTGCTGGCGCTCTGCGCGCGGATCAGCTTCCCGATCCCCACCACGCCGATCCCGGTCACGATGCAGACGTTCGCGGTGCTGCTGCTGGGCGCGCTGTACGGCCCGCGGCTCGGCGCCGTCACGATGCTGCTCTACCTGGCCGAGGGCCTGGCCGGGCTGCCGGTCTTCTCGGGCGGGCGCAGCGCGTGGAGCCCTAGCAGCGTGCCGCTGCTACCGGTGATCGTCGGCCCGACGGCAGGCTACCTGCTTGCGATGCCGCTGGCCGCCGCGCTGGTCGGCGCGCTGGCCTCGCGCGGCTGGGACCGGCGGGTCGTCTCGGCGATACCGGCGATGCTGCTGGGCAACCTGGTGATCCTGCTGTGCGGGTTCCTGTGGCTCGCCGCCGCGACCTCGCTCCTCACCGGCGCGCTGAACATCCCGGCGCTGCTGGCCGCAAGCGTGTGGCCGTTCCTGCCCGGCGACGCGATCAAGCTCGGGCTGGCGGCGCTGGCGCTGCCCGGCGGCTGGGCGCTACTTCGCAAGGATCGGTCGATCTAGTTTCAGAACCCCACCCCCGCCCCGGCCAGGGGCGGGGGCGGGGGTTTTTTGGCGTGGTGCTGCGGCGGCTTTGCCGCCGCAGCACCACGCCGCATGATTCCCTCTGCCCCCGTCGCTATCACCCGCACGCTGCGGCGGGGTCGGACTGCGCGTGGCCGACGACCTTGCCGCCACGATTGTTCCGCAGCACGTTGCCGCACAGCTTCTGCCGCTGGCGCACGAGCTTGATGGCGCCGGCGCCGTTGTCGCGGAAGGTGTTGTCGTAGACCTGGTTGTCGACGCCGTCGTCGGCGCCGTCGCCGCCCAGCCGGATGCCCGCCCCGACGTTGCCGAAGCTCTGGTTGTGCCGAAAGATGTTCCTGCTGCCGCGCGCGTCGAACCCGCCTGAGTTCGGGTCTTGCTGGCCGGTGCAGCTGTTGTACTCGACGACGTTGCCCGAGGAGGCCTCTTTGATGTCGACACACTCGTTCCCCTGTGTGTCGAAGGTGTTGTGGTGGACCCAGTTGTCGTTCGACTGGTCCGGGTCGGCGGTCGGGTTCACGCCGTTGGCGCGCTGCTCGGGCGCCGTGCCGATATAGATCGCCTCGCCGTTGCGCTTGCCGGCGTGGAACTTGAAATCGTGCACGCCGCAGC
The DNA here is from genome assembly GCA_016717335.1 of Candidatus Ribeiella danica. Taxonomy (GTDB): domain Bacteria; phylum Chloroflexota; class Chloroflexia; order Chloroflexales; family Roseiflexaceae; genus Ribeiella; species Ribeiella danica. The sequence continues at coordinate 30,955 of JADKFS010000010.1, read as the reverse complement.
CGACGAAGCTGGAGTAGGCGACCTCGTTGCGCTGGGCGAAGTAGCGCAGCCGCAGGCACTCGCCGCCGGCATTCTTGAAGGTCATGTGCAGCACCTTCAGCCCGGCCACGCCGTCGCGCGGCTTCCGGCCGACCACGTACAGCAGCTTCTCGCGATAGCCCTGCTGCTGGGCCGGCGAGCCCCACAGCCCGTCGATCGTAAACCCCTCAAGCGTCAGGTAGTCGTGGCGGATCTCGAAGATGCGCGAGTCGCCCGCGCCCTTGACGATCGCCCCGGCCGGCCCGCGGATGGTGATCGGCGCGCCCGGCTCGCCGCCGCGCTTCGAGACGACGTCCTGCAGATAGACGCCGGCCGCCAGCTCGACTACGTCGCCCGGCCGCGCCCGGTCGACCGCGCGCTGGATCGTCTCGAGCGGCGCCTGTGGCGAGTCGCCCTCGTTCGAGTCGCGGCCGGACGGGCTGACGTAGTAGGTCGAGCGGCCGCGCGCCAGCGAGCGCTGCAGGCCGAAGCCGAGCAGCGCGAGCGCCAGGCCGGCCGCGATCAGCACGACGACGGCGACGGGTACGGCCTGCCGGTTGAATCTCATGGCTCCTCCTCGGGCGCGGGCGAGGGCTGCGCCGCGCTGTGGCTGATGTCGGCCTCGCGGTTGCCGTGGATCTGGTTCGAATCCTGCGAGACCTCGGGCGGCTGGGCGACGTTCAGGTAGACGCCGATCGCGTTGCCGGTCACCTGGTTGCCCTCGAGGCGCATGCCGCCCGCGCTCTTGAGGTACACGCCGTAGCGCGCGTTGTCGCTGATCGTATTCTCGCGCAGCAGCGTGTCTTTGACATCGCTGTAGAGCGTGACGCCGTCGCCGCGATTGGCGAACACGCGGTTGCCGACGACCTGGCTCGCTGCCGCCTGCTGGCCCACGCCGATGCCGGCCGCGAGGTTGTCGTAGACGGTGTTGCCGCGCACGGTGGTGTTGGTCGAGTCGTTGACGTTGATGCCGTGCCCGCCGTTGCCGTAGGCGGTGTTGCCCTCGACCAGGTTGTTGTTCGAGCGCTGGTAGATCACAATGCCGTGGTGCAGGTTGTCGTAGGCCACGTTGTTGCGGATCACGCCGTCGCTGCACTCCTCGGCCAGGATGATGCCGTGCTTGCCGTTATCGTGCGCGACGTTGTCCTCGATCACCAGCCGCAGCGAGGCGGTGTGCGGGTCGATGCCGTACATCGTGCTGCTGTAGACCTCGTTCCCGCGGATCACCAGGTCGTTCACCTCAAAGCTGTAGATGCCGTAGAAGTTGTGCGAGACGAAGCTGTCGACGATCTCGCCGGTGGTGCCGCCCTGGCGCCAGGCCAGGCCGTAGGACTCGGGCCCGTTGTAGCCCAGGTAGCGCAGGTCGGCGCCGTGAATGCTCATATGCGCGCCGCTGCGCGCCAGCACGAAGCTGCGGCCGTCCTTCTCGTTCTGGTCGTAGCCCTGGCGCCCGGCATCCCACGAGGTCACGCAGGCGCCGGCGATCTCGAGCTGTCCGCCCTGGGCCTTGAGCCACACGAAGCCGCCGCCGTCGCTGCGCAGCTTCAGCCAGCGCACCTCGGGCGCGGCGATGCGCAGCGCAGCGCCGGCCTCGACGCGCAGGTTGGCCGAGAGCAGCCACTCGCCGGGGGCAAGCTCGCGCAGGGCATCCGGCCGGCCGATCGTGCGGCCGACCGCCGCGAGCGTGGCCTGGGCGCCCTTGCGCAGCTCGATCGTGTTGCTGTCGTCGTCGTAGTGCACCACGGCAGGCCCGGCGCTCTCATCGGGCTGCGGCTGCGCCGGGTTAGTGGCGGTATCGACCGGCGCATCGCACGCGCGCGCGCGGCCCGCCAGCGCGGCCAGGGCCGGCGGCGTGGGCTGGGGCGGCAGGGCGGTCCGCTGCGGCTGGGCTGCGGGTGTGGGCGCGGGCGGCGCGGTAGCCGCCGCGCCGCAGCCGGCCAGCAGGGCGCACATCAGAGCGGCAGCCAGTGTCTGGAAATTTATCTTCATGGCTCTACAATCCCATTCTGCAATCTGCAATCTCACCTAGCCGCCCCACTTCGCGATCCATGCCGCCAGCTCGGCGCGCTCGGGGGCGTCGGGCGTGAGGCGCAGGTAGGTCTTGAACGCGGCCTTGGCGGCGGCGAAGCGGCCGAGCTTGCGCTGCGCGAGCCCGAGGCCGTAGTAGGCCGGCGCGCTGTCGGGCTGGAGCTGCGCCGCCAGCTCGTAGTTCGCCACCGCGCGGCGGTAGTGCTGCAGCCGGTAGCGCATCTGCCCGGCGTCGAGGTAGATCGGGGCCGGGTCGCCGGCCGACGGCAGGATGGCGCGGTAGATCGCCAGCGCCTCCAGCAGCTTGCCCTGCTGCTTCAGCACCGCGACCTGCTTGAGCGCCAGGTCGAGGTTGCCCGGCTCCAGCTCGCGCGCCCGCGCCAGGTCGGCCTCGGCGCCGGCGTTGTCGCCGAGCTGGCGCAGCAGCGCCGCGCGGGCTTTGAACGAGGCCGGGTCGCTCGGCTGCATCGCGGCGGCCTGGCCCAGCTCGGCCAGCGCCTGGTCGTTCAGCTGCTGGCCGGCGTACAGCTGCGCCCGCAGCACGCGCGCCTCGACGCTCTCGGCGTCCAGCCGCAGCACCTGGTCGAGATCGGCCTGGGCCGGCGGCGCGTCGCCCTTCAGCGCGTACACCCGCGCCCGAGCGAGAAGCACTCCCGCGTCGTCCGGCCGCAGCGCGACGGCGGCGTTGACGTCCTGCAACGCCTGGTCGTGCGCGCCCTGCCGGCTGAGCAGCCGCGCCCGCGCGAGCAGCGCCGAGACGCTCTTCGGGTCGAGCTCGAGCGCGCGGCCGTAGTCGCCCAGCGCCGCGTCGGCGCGGCCCTGCGCGGCCTGCACCTGCCCGCGCGCCACGAGCGTCGGCGCGTCGTCGGGCCGCAGCTGGAGCGCGCGGTCCAGGTCGGCCTGGCTCTCGGCCAGCTTGCCCTGGTCGGCGTAGAACCGGCCGCGCGCGACATACGCGCCGGGCTTGTCCGGCTCCAGCGCGATGGCCTGGTCGAAGCTCTGTCCGGCCAGCCCGGCATCCCCCTGCGCGGCGGCGGCGCGGCCCAGCTCGACAAACCCGGCGGCCCAGCCGGGGTCGGCGGCGGTGGCCTGCCTGAACTCCTCCAGCGCGCTGTCGGCGTCGCCGAGCTGCCGGTAGATCCGCCCGCGTGCGACGAACAGTGGCGCGTTGCCGGGCTGGCGCTGCAGCACCTCGTTGTAGTCGTCCAGCGCGGCCTCGTACTCGCCGCGCGCGGCGCGCAGCTCCGCCCGCATGGTCTGGGCCGGCGCGCTGGCGGGGTCGCGCTGCAGCGCCCGGTCGAGGTCGTCCAGCGCTGCGTCGCTCCTGCCCAGCTGCCGCTCGGCGCGCGCCCGCTCGAGGTAGAGCCCGGCGCGCTGCCCGTCCAGCTCGATCGCGCGGCCGAGCGCGTCGGCGGCCTCCTGCCACTGGCCGGCAGCCTCGTGCGCGTGCGCCAGCATGAGGTAGAGATCGGGCGACTGAGGGTTCAGCTCGGCCGCCTGGCGCAGGTCCGCGACGGCGCCATCGGGGCTGCCGGCCTTCAGCCGCACGCCGGCGCGCTGCACGTAGGCTGACTGGTCCTGCGGGCGCAGCTCGATCAGCCGGGTCAGGCTGGCCTCGGCCTGCGGGTAGTCCTTGCGCTTGAGGTACAGCTCGCCCAGCCGGGCGTAGGCCGGCGCCAGGTTTTGATCGAGCCGAACCGCCTGCTGGTAGTCGGCCAGCGCGCGCGAGGCGTCGCCGCGCCGCTCGTAGTACGCGCCGCGCCGGCTGTACAGCTCGGCGCTCTGCCGGTCGAGCGCGATGCCGCGGTCGAGATCGCCCAGCGCGCCGACGTAGTCGCCGGCCTGCTCGCGCACGTCGCTGCGGGCCAGCAGCGCGCCAAGATCCCGCGGCCCCAGCTCGACCGCGTGGTCGAGATCGGCGGCGGCCGGCTGCCACTGCTGGAGCGCGGCGTAGGCCCGGCCCCGGCCGGCGAAGCCGGCGCTGCCGGCTGGGTCGCGCTCGATCGCAGCGTTGAAGTCGCTCAGCGCGTCGCCTGGGCTGCCGAGCTGCAGGCGGCTCGCGCCGCGGCCGAGGTAGCCGGCAGACTCGGCCGGGCGCAGCGCGATGTAGCGCGTGAAATCGTCCGCCGCGCCGGCGTGGTCGCCCAGCTGCTGGCGGGCCAGCCCGCGCTGCAGCAGCATGTGCGCGTCGGAGCCGCCGAAGAACAGCGCCTGGCTGTAGCGCCGCTCGGCGGCCTGGTACTGCCGCGCCGCGAGCTGCCGGTCGGCCTGGTCGCCGAGCACAATCTGCAGCCGCCGCGCGCCAAACCAGGCCAGCAGCAGGCAGAGCAGGCTCGCCGCGACGGCCAGCGCCGCCAGGCTCATGCGCCGCCCGCGCCGGTTGATGTCGTCGACGTAGATGAACTGCGTGACGAGCGGGAGCAAGCGCTTTGTATGTTCATTCATGTGGTTTGTGCTCATGGGCTGACTGTGTCCCTTCCGGGCGTTGCCGGTCTGGTGCTTGTTGCCGCCCGCGCGGCTTCGCCACGGGTGGCAACAAGCACGTATTCTGTCGGGAGCGGCTTCGCCGCCCCCCGACACCCCCGCCGGCGGAGGCGCTATCTACCCTCCGGCGGGGTTCGCGACGCGCGTGATGACGTATGACAACAGTCTACCCGGCGGAGCGCCAAAGCGGAATGATGGGGCACGGTCAGCCTGCCGACGGCAAGTCGTCAGAATCGTGACATGGCCGCCGCGCCTGGCGCCAGCCACGCATGTTCGCTCGCGCAAAGGGACAAAGCTGCCCAAGTAACCACGAAGGCACGAAGACTCGAAGATTTGAAGAGTACCTCATGCGCTTGCGGTAATCTACAATCTGCAATTGCGCTAGGCGCACTGCGCCAGCCGCACGATCGAGAAGGCGACCGGCGTCGTGCCCACGCCGTATCCGAACGAGATGCGTCCGCTCGCGTCGGCCGCGCGCCGCGCGAACGTGGCCCCGTTCGCGGCCACGCCGTAGCAGGCGCCCGGCTGCAGCCCGCCGGCCTGGTGCGAGACCTGGACGCCGGTCGCTCTGGCGCGCTCGCTCCAGGCGCGGGCCTCGCCCGCCCACGCCGTTGGCCGCGCCACCACCGCGCCGCCGCTCGGCCGCACCAGCAGGTCGATCGGCGTGACGGTCACGCGCGCGCCGAAGCTCGCGGCGGTCAGCCGCAGCGACGAGCCGCTCGGGCCAACCGTGGCGGCCGGGACACCCTGCGAGAGCAGCCAGAGTGCGCCGCGGCTGTCCTGCAGCGTGACCGCGCTGCTGCTGTCGAGCACGATCGCGAACGCTCTCCCGATCGCGCTGTCGCGCACGACATTGCCGGCCGCCTGGCTGAAGGCCAGGGCGGAGGCCGGGCCGGCGATGGTGTTCCGCTCGAACAGGTTGCCGGTCGCCTCGCCGATCTTCATCAGCGGGCTCTTGTAGCCGGCCAGCCGGTTGTTCCTGAAGACGTTGCCCTTCGGCAGGCCGTCGCCGGTCGTCGGCGGGTCGCTACCCTTGTAGGTGTAGATCACATAGCCAGGCCCGACGCCGCCGGCAGACAGGCCGGTCAGGCTGTTGTTCTCGACCAGGTTGCGCGACGCGCCGACGCTCAGGCGGATGGCCGACTCGCCGTTGTTGGCGACGGTGTTGCCGCGCACGACCGCGCCGTGCGAGTCGAAGATCGCGATCCCGGCGCCGCGGTTGTCGCGGCTGACGTTGCCCTCGACCAGCGCGCCGTTGGTGTTGCGGTGCAGCATGATGCCGTGCTGGTTGCGGTAGGACTGGTTCGCGCGGATGACCAGGTGATCGCACTCGACCGAGCAGATCACGCCGTGGCCGCCGTTGTCGCGAAAGATGTTGCCGGCGATCGTCAGGTAGTCCGAGTCGTCGTGCGGGTCGAGGCCATACTGGACGTTGTTCGCGAAGGTGTTCCCGGTCCAGCGCATGCAGTAGCCGCCGAAGGTGTAGCTGCCGAAGTAGTTGTGGTGGAAGCTGCTGCCGCTGACGTTGCCGAACACGTCGGCCATCGCGTAGAGCGTGCGGCCGGGCGGCGGCGCGTCGGTCGGGTCAGCCGGGTTGACCTTGTAGTAGACCTTCCAGGCCACGCCGTAGGACTCGCCGGCGTAGTAGCCCAGGTAGCCCAGCTCCGAGTCGACCACGTCCATGCGCGCCTCGTAGGGCTCGCGCGAGCCGCCATCGACCGAGCAGGCCGTCGGCGCGGCGGTCGGCCGGCCCTTGGTCAGCACCGAGCGGGCGGCGATGTAGGCGCGGCCGCCGTTCCCGCCCGGCCCCACGCTGGGGTCGGTGTCGGGCGCGCCGCGCGCGGGGTCCCACGAGGTCACCTTGGTGCTCTGGAGCAACAGGCCGCCGTTCTCGGCGCGCAGCCAGACGCCGCTGGTCGGCGTGCTCTGCAGGCGTAGCCAGCTCGCGTCGCCGCCCGCGCCGCCCACAACCTTGAGCGTCGCGCCCTCCTCGACCTTGAGCTTGACCTTCAGCAGCCAGATCTTGGCGGCCGGGTCGGTCAGCTGCAGCTTGTCCGCGCCGATGCCGGCCGCGGCCACGTCGCTCAGCCGAAAGGACTGCCCGCAGCCCTCGAGGTGGATCACGCCGTCGCTGGTGTAGCGGATGCGGCGCGTCGGCGAGCCGAGGCAGGCGGCCGGCTGCGCCTGCGCGCCGTCGAGCGACTGGGCGGCGCCGGGCGGCGGGCTGTCCGCGTCGTCGACGACATCCCAGGCGGCCGGGCGGCCGGGTTGGTCGCCATCTTCGGTATCCCACCCCGGCGCGGGGGCCGGCGCCGCGAGCGCAGGGGCGGGCGCCAGCCCGATCGCCAGGGCGGCCAGCAGTCCGAGCAGCGCGACCAGGCCGCGCCGCCACAGCGTGTCAGTAGCGCTTCGAGCGTTCATTTGCTGCTCCTAAGGCATGGTTCAATCGCGCGTGACCGTTGATTGCCCCAAGGCGTACGGGCGCGATATATCGCGCCCGTACAGTGGCAAAGGGGCAGGGGCGCGATCGATCGCGCCCGTACAGTGGCACGTCGAAATCCCGAGCATTGAACCATGCCTAACAAGATTTATCGGGTAGATTTCTTGTTCGCGGCGTCGCGAGCCGTCGGCCTTGGTGCGCCAGGCGGATCAGTGCGCGGCATCGCCAACGCGCGACACCTTGCCGTTTACGACGGCGACGGCGCGCGTGAGCCACTTGTGCTGGGTGAGCGTGAAGAGCGAGTAGGTTTTGACCAGCGACATGTAGTAGGTCACGCCGATGAAGATCGGCACAATCAGCAGGTCGGCCGGGCGGCGGCGCAGGTGCGGCAGGATCTTAATTGTCCGGCTGAGCAGCCACCAGATCAGCAGCGCGGCGACCAGCCGCCAGTTGCCGACGGCGATCGACACGGCCAGCACAATCGGCCCGAGCAGCAGCGTGAACGGCGCGATCGTCTTATCGATCAGCATCACGGCCAGGTAGGGGTAGCGCCAGACCCAGCCCTGCCACAGCGCGCGCAGGTCGCTGCGGAAGCTGTTGCGGCTCCAGCGGATGCGCTGGTTGACGAAGCCTCTGAAGTCGGGCTTGAAGGTCGAGTAGACCCGCGCGTTGAGCTGGTTCCAGGTCTGGTAGCCGCGCTGCAGCACCAGGCAGGTGTAGCGTTTGTCGTCGCCGCTCATGCAGGGCGTGCCGAGGAACGTCTCATTCAGAAACGCCTGGCGCATGGTCTGCAGCAGCCGGGTGCGGTAGGCCGCGGTGCGGCCCGAGAGGCAGCTGACCGCGCGGCCCCAGCGGGTGGTGGCCGGCACCTCGTCGGAGTAGCGGATGTCGAGGTAGATGTCGGCCAGCCGCTCCCAGATCGTCGGGCGGACGCCGTCGGTCGGGTACATGTGCTGGCGCGTCCCGACGCCGCCGATCTGCGGGTCGGCGAACGGCATCTTCAGCTTGCGCAGCACGTCCGGCTCCCAGATCACGTCGCTGTCGACCAGCACGACGATGGCGGTCGTGGCCGCGTCGACGCCGGCCGCCAGGGCCGGGCGCTTGCCCGGGATGTCGATCGGGATGACGTCGATCTCGGCGTAGGAGCGAGCGATCGCCATACACGCCGTGTCGGTCACGTCGACCACCGCGATGATCCGGTCGGGCCGGTTGGCGATCCAGGACTCGATCGCCATGCGGAACAGCGCCGGGTCCTCGTTGTAGACTGGCGTGACCAGCGTGGCCGTGCAGTCGTAGTCGTTCTCGATCGGCCGGTAGAACAGCGCCGGGATGCGCTTGGCCAGCCACATCAGCCAGCGCCACACGCCCAGCAGCCCGATCGGGATGAGCAGCGCGGCGCCGGTCAGCAGATCCAGGATCAGATGTATCAATTGCATTTTTGAGTGTCCCTCTACGAGGGCAGGCAGGGCCTGCCGACTCCGCGCCCCCTCGTCGGCCGGTCGCGGCCAAAAAGAATATGCTTGGAGGGACTTCGTCCCTCCAAACCACCCTATTCAGACAGCCTCCTACGAGCGATATACGCGCGCCGGCTGCTGGGGCGCGCCCAGCTCGAGCGCCAGTTCCTCCTGGGGCGCCGGCTCGGCCTCGCGCACGCGCGCGGACTCGAGCGCCTCGTCGATCTTGTCGGGCGAGGCGGCCGCCGGGACGCTCTGCTCCAGCCGGCGGTTGACCTCCATCGCGGCATCGAGCATCAGGTGGTCCCAGCCGCGCTCGCGGACGAACTGCATGAGCGCGGCGGTGTCCTTGGGCAGGCAGGCGCCGCCGTAGGGCACGCCGCCGCGGGTGCCGTAGAGGGGGTTCCACATGCTCTCGGCCGTGCGCGCCACCGCCGCGCCGACCAGGCTGCTGTCGATGCCGAGCTGCTCGCAGATCGCGTGCACCTCGTTGAAGTAGCTGATCTTGACCGCGTTGTAGATGTTGTTGACATACTTGATCATCTCGGCCTCGGTCGGCGTGCAGCGCACGATCAGCGCGCCGAACGGCCGGTACAGCTCCTCAAGGATCGCGCCGGTGCGCGCGTCGGAGCAGCCGAGCACGGTGACCCACGGCCGCGCGAAGTCCTGCTCGCTGCTGACCTGGCGCAAGAACTCGGGGTTCATCGCCACGCCGAAGCCCACGCCGGCGCGCTTGCCCGAGGCGCGCTCGAGGATCGGCGTGATCCGCCGATCGGTGGTCGTCGGCGGCACGGTGCTGCGCACCACCACCGTCACGTAGCGGTCGGTCTGGGCCAGCCCGCGCCCGACGTCGAGCGCGGCCGCCTCGATGTAGTCCAGCACGATCTCGCCGTCGACGCTGGGCGTCGAGACCGCCAGCAGCACCACGTCGACCGAATCCCAGTCGGCCTCGGCCGCGGTCGTCGCGGTCAGCCCCGCCGCGCGCAGCCGGGCGATCGTCTGCGGGTTGATGTCCACGTAGCCGACGCTGTGGCCCTTCTTGGCGAAGCCCTTGCCGGTCGCCTGGCCGACGACGCCGGAGCCTACGATCAGTATCTTTGCCATTGTTTCTTCCTTCTTTAGCTCGACAAGCAGCGGAGCGTCGCTCACGCCGTCGAAGGAAGGATAACGCGCGGAGAGCGAAAACCGAATGATGCGGCTACGTCACTTGGCCGCCACAAGGCGAGCAGTGAGTCGACAGAAAGCTGACAAGGTGACAAGGTGACAAGGTGACGAGAGCGTTGAACGTTGAACGTTGAACGTTGAATGCTGACCCCTGATCCCTGACGAAGGTGACAAGATGACAAGATGACAAGATGACAAGATGCTAAGGAGCTGTGGGGCTTGAGGCGTGGGGCAAAGACAAGGAGACAAGGAGACAAGGAGACAAGGTAACGAGCGTTGAACGTTGAACGTTGAACGTTGAATGCTGACCCCTGATCCCTGACGAAGGTGACAAGATGACAAGATGACAAGATGCTAAGGAGCCGTGGGGCCTGAGGCGTGGGGCAAAGACAAGGAGACAAGGAGACAAGGAGACAAGGTGATGGTCGGGTGTGGGACTATGGGCCGGTATCTCCTGTCCCCTATCCCCTCCTATCCCCTATCCCCCCTATCCCCTGTCCCCTATCCCCTGTCTTCCGTCCTTGGTGCTTGGTCTTTCGTCCATCGTCCGCAGGCGCCCAGCCGCGCTACGTCCCGACGACGCGCTCGCGCATGTCCGCGGCAGATCGCGGCGAGGGTGCGACCGCGACCTCGCTGTCGAGGCGCAGCCCGACCCGCTTGATCGTCGTGAGCTGCGGCGGCGGCTGGCCGACGCTCTCGGCAGCGGCACGAAGATTGCGACGGAGTCGCGCGACGCAGGCGTTGAGCGCGTCCTCGCAGGTAGTGTGGTCGTAGGGCTGGCCCCACACGGCCAGGAAGCACTCCTCGCGGGTGCAGACGATGCGCGGGTGCTCGGCCAGGTAGCGCAGCAGCTCGTACTCAAGCGTCGTGAGCTGCACCGGCACGCCGTGGACCTGCACGACTCGCGCGCCCTCGTCGACGAACAGCGCGGGCGGGCCGTGGTGCAGCGCGACGTTCAGCGTCTCGTCGGGGTCCGAGAAGCTCAGCACGACATCGCTCGAGCCCAGCCAGATCTCGTCGTCGGTGCTGAGCTGGTGGCCCTGCTCGATCCGCTCGCCGTTGACGTATGTCCCGTTGGCGCTGCCGGCGTCGGAGAGCACGTAGCGGTCGTGCTCGAGCGCGATCCGCGCGTGCAGGCGCGAGACAATCGAGTGCGGCACGACGATATCGCACGCCTCCGAGCGGCCGATCGTCGCGAGGTCTCGGTCGAGCTGAATATATTCTTCGATCGTATCGGAGCGCTGGTAGATCAGCAGTCCTGGTCTTGCGCGAGCCATAGCCGCCTCCTGGTGAGCGCGAACGCTACGATCGCCTAGCAAGAACGACGCCATCGGCGCAGCCGGATGGGGAAGCGGTGTTGTCAATGAACGATCTGTCACAGAGCTATCTCGGCCAGTACTATCTGATCGAGGTGATCGGCCGCGGCAGCACGTCGGCGGTCTATAAGGCCTTCCAGAGCTCGCTCAACCGCTACGTGGCGGTCAAGGTGCTGGCGAGCGACATCGGGCCGCAGTTTGAGACGCGCTTCCAGCGCGAGGCCCACGCGATCGCACAGCTGCAGCACCCGAACATCCTGCCGATCTTCGACTACGGCCAGGAGCGCGGGCTGCACTACCTGGTGATGCAGTACATCGAGAGCGGCGCGACGCTCGACGACCAGCTCGCGGGCCGGCCGATCGAGCCGATCGCGGCGCTGCGCCTGATTCTGCCGCTGCTATCGGCGCTGAAGTACGCGCACGGACGCGGCATCGTCCACCGCGATATCAAGCCCGCCAACATCATGCTGCCGCAGGCCGACTGGCCGCTGCTGGCCGACTTCGGCATCGCCAAGCTGATCGACGAGAGCCAGGAGCTGACGCCGCCCGGCCAGAGCGTGGGCACCGCGACCTACATGGCGCCCGAGCGGGCCAGCAGCGCCGTGGCCGACGTGCGGACCGACCTGTACTCGGTCGGGGTGGTGCTGTACGAGATGCTGACCGGTCAGGTGCCGTTCACCGGCGCGAGCCCGGTCGAGGTGCTCCGCAAGCACGTCCATACGCCGCCGCCGCCGCCGCGCAGCATCAACCCGCGGCTGCCGGCGATCGTCGAGCCCATGCTCGCGCGGGCGCTGGAGAAGCGGCCGGCCGACCGCTACCAGAGCGCCGGCGAGATGGCGCAGGATCTCGAGCGGCTGATCGGGCAGCTCGAGCGGCTGCACGCCCAGCGACAGCTGCAGCACCTGCTGCAGCAGCCGGTCGGTCCGCCCACCACGCAATCCAACAACCCGTATGAGACGCGCGACCTCGCGCTAGGCGCTGGCACATCCCCGCGCGCGCGGCGCGCTCCGCTCCAGAAGCTGGCCTGGACCTACCTTGGGATCATTGTGGCGGCCGCGATCCTGGCCGTGGGCGGCATCGCCATGGCACGCTCGGCGCGCGGGCAGAGCGGCGCCGGCGCCGCGACAACCAGCCAGGCCAGCCCGCCGCCCGAGGCGACCGCGCCGGCCGTCGCGAGCGCCTCGACGTCCGCGCCGCTCGCCGCCACGGTGCCGGCGCCGCAGCCAGACCCTACCCAGCCGGCCGAGCCGACCCAGCCCGCGCCGCCGCCCGAGGCGACACAGGCACCAAGCCCGCGCCCCGCGCCGGCCGAGCCCGCCTCGACGCCGCAGCAGAGCCAGCAGGGCAGCGCCACGCGCGTCCGCCTCGAGGATACCGACTGGCAGGGCGGCTACCGCCGCGCGGGCGGCCGGACCTACGGCGGGCGCACGGCGACCTGGATCTACGGCACCGCGACCGAGTACAGCACCATGCGCGCGAGCTTCGAGGTGGCGGCGCAGCCGGCCGGCAGCGCGACGCTGACCGTCGAGGGCATGGACTCCGAGGGGCCGGCCAAGACACCGATCCGGGTGCAGGTCAACGGCGTCGAGATCTACAGCGGGCCTAACCCGCTCCCCGACGACGACCACCCGCTCGAGACCGGCACGTGGGCGAGCTACAGCTGGTCCTTCGACGCTGCGCTGCTGCGCCCCGGCCGCAACGAGATCAGCGTCGGCAACCTGGCCGAGGGCGCCTTCAGCCTGCCGCCGTTCTTCATGCTCGACTACGCGGATCTCAGCTATACGACGCCGTAGCGGGCCTGGTCTACACCACCGCCGTTGCAACAGCCCTGCCTCTGCAAGCAAGGCTCGTGCAACGTCGGCCCTCACCCCCCTTGCCCCCCTCTCCCACGCGGGAGAGGGGGGATTCTTGTCGGCGTCGTGGTGCGGTCGCGCAGCGACCGCACCACGACGCCAGATCCTTCCCCCCCCCTAGAAGGAGGAAGGGGGTGGGGTCAAAGACGTTGCAACGGCCCTACCTCTGCAAGGAAAGATGCCGCGTAGTAGTGTAACTGCTGTTATAATGCGTGCGCCGGCACGAGCATGCCGGCGACCCTTGCACGAGCAGCTGATGAAAAAGAGGCATAGCGCGCCACATGCAGGAAACTTCCTCGTCGTCGCCCCCGGCCGTGGCAGGCCCGGCGGTGCGACCAAGTATCGCAATCTTTGCGGGTGTGACGGTGATCGTCTGCGGGATTCTCGCGATCGTCGGGTACGCGCAGCCGGTGGTGATGGGCATTGTGCAGGGGCTCGGCGAGTTCTTGCCGATCTCGTCCTCCGCGCATCTGATCCTGGTCCCGTGGTTCTTCGGGTGGCAGGGCGGCATCATCGATTCGCTGACATTCGACGTCGCGCTGCACCTCGGCACGCTGGTCGCCCTGGTGGTCTACTTCTGGCGCGACTGGCTGAGCCTGGCCGCGGCCGTGCCCGGCCTGCTTGCGTGGCTGGCCGGCTCGCTGCGCGGCGAGCACCCGCGCAAGCGCACCCTGTCCGAGCATATCCTCAGCTCGGTCGCGATCGCGACCATCCCGGGTGCGGTGATCGGCGCGCTGCTCGAGCAGACCGCCGAGCGCGCGCTGCGCGCGCCGCTGCTGATCGCGGCGACGCTCACGCTGATGGGCGCTTTGCTTTACATAATTGACCGTTCCAGCGCGCAGACCAAGCCGATCGAGACGATCTCGTGGCGCGACTCGCTGCTGATCGGGCTGGCCCAGGCCTGCGCGCTCATCCCGGGCGTCTCGCGCTCGGGCGCGACGATCACGATGGGGCGCCTGCTGACATTCGACCGCACGGCGGCGGCGCGCTACTCGTTCCTGCTGAGCGCGCCGATCACGGCGGCGGCGGTGCTGCTGAAGCTGCCGGATATCCTGAGCATCCCGAGCAGCGAGATCGACGTCTTTCTGATCGGCACGCTGGTCTCGGGCGCGGTAGGGGCGCTGGCGATCGGCTTTCTGCTGGAGTATATCCGGCGCGCCGGCTTCGGGATCTTCGCGCTCTACCGGCTCGCGCTGGCGGTCGTCGTGGCGCTGGTCTACCTGCTGCGCTAAAGGTTCATCTAAGGCATGGTTCAATCGCGCGTGACCGTGCATTGCCCCACAGGCGTAGGGGCGCGCTATAGCGCGCCCGTACAGTGGCACGTCGATATCCCTGGAATTGAAGCATGCCTAAGTTAATGAAGTCTTCTGCTATTGCCTGCCGCCATCGGGCTAACGCCCTTGGCTACAGCTACTCAGCCCGCTCACGCGGGCTGGGCAGGCCGCGCAAGCGGCCTTCGTAAGATGCGCCGGATCACCCCTCCTCCCTACCCCCGTTCGGGGGTAGGTTTTTGTTTTTGCGCATTGCACTGCGGTGGTGCTGCGGAACACCAGGACGCGCTCCAAAAAACCATCCCCTTGATTTACATAAAAATAAATCCACGCTGTTGCCGGGCGTGGGTGGCCATGCTATAATCCAGCCCGCATGGGCTACACATAGCTCTGGACGCCCGGCCACCCGTTAGCTGCCACGAACGCGAGCTGAAGGAGACTGCCGATGTCGAGGACGGAGAGTACCACGCAGGCACGCCGCGAGCTGCTGCGCCACCGGCTGCTGCAGCTGGCCGGCCGAGACGCGCTCGGCGCCACGACGCTTGACGTAGCGATCGACGATCTGCTTGAAGAGATCCTCGACGAAGATCTGACTCCGCAGCCCGCGCCGGCCTGGGCCGACGAGCGCGATGAAGACGAGCGGGTCGTCGTCACCGGCATGGGCGTGGTGACGCCGCTCGGCATCGGGCTGGCGCCCTACTGGGGCAGCCTGGTCGAGGGGCGCAGCGGCGTCGGGCCGATCACGCTGTGCGACCCGGGCGACTCGCCCAGCCGGATCGCGGCCGAGGTGGCGGGGTTCGAGCCGCGCGACTATATGGATGCGAAAGAGGCGCGGCGGGTCTCGCGGGCCAGCCAGTTCGCGGTTGCCGCCGCGCGCATGGCCCTAGCCGACTCGGGCCTGGTGCTGGACGACGGCAACCGCTATGAGGTCGGGGCGCTGATTGCCAACGGCAGCACCTCGCCGCCCGACACCGAGAAGGCCGCGCGGACGATGTTCGATCGCGGCTTCGACAAGATCAACCCGTTCTACATCACCGGCGCGCTGCCGAACATGCCCTCCTGCCAGGTCGCGATCCAGCTCGGGCTGCTGGGCTACAACACCGCGATCGCCACCGCGTGCGCCGCCAGCACGCAGGCGATCGGCGAGGCGGCCGAGGTGATCCGCCGCGGCGACGCGGAGGTGATGCTGGCCGGCGGCACCGAGGCGCCGATCTGCCAGCTCACGCTGGCCAGCTTCTGCGCCATCCGCGCGCTCTCGACCCGCAACGACGCCCCCGAGCGCGCCTCGCGGCCGTTCGACGCGCAGCGCGATGGCTTTGTGCTGGCCGAGGGCGCCGGGGTGCTGGTGCTGGAGCGCCTCTCGAACGCGCGCCGCCGCGGCGCCAGCATCTACGCCGAGCTGATCGGCTACGCCTCGACCTGCGACGCCTACCACGTCACCGCGCCGCACCCCGAGGGCGACGGCGCGGCCCGCGCGATCGCGCGCGCGCTGCAGCGGGCGCGGATCAGCCCCCAGCAGGTCGACTACATCAACGCCCACGCGACCAGCACGCCGACCGGCGATGTGGCCGAGACGCTGGCGATCAAGCGCGCCTTCGGCGAGTACGCCAACAGCGTGCCGATCAGCTCGACCAAGTCGATGATCGGCCACCTGACCAGCGCGGCCGGCGCGGTCGAGGCCGCCGCCGCGATCCTGGCGCTCAAGCACGGCGTCATCCCGCCGACGATCAACTATGAGTCGCCCGACCCGGCCTGCGACCTCGACTACGTGCCGAACCAGGCCCGCAAGGCCGCGCTGCAGGTCGTGATGTCGAACTCGTTCGGCTTCGGGGGGATCAATGGGGTGCTGGTGTTTCGGCAGCCGCCCGTCGTGTGACGGCGCGGGGCTTGGGGTTTCAAGTGATAGGGGTGACAAGGTGACAAGGTGACAAGGCGCCGCTCACGCAGTCACCCGGTCACCTTGTCGGGATCTAGGCGGCGATGAGCGCCAGTGGGGCCTTGGGCGGCAGCAGGGCGGCGATATGCAGCAGCAGCTCGTCGAGGTCGAAGGGCTTGTCGACGAAGTCGGCGCAGCCGATCGCGCGGACGCGCGAGCGCGAGAGCAGGGTGTTGAAGACCGTGGCGCCCAGAATGGGGGTGCCGACCAGCGACGGCAGGGCCCGCAGCAGGCGGGCGGTCTCCCAGGATGGCTGGCCCGGCAGCGACAGCGCCGTGAGGATCAGGTCGGGCGTCTCCTTTCCGGCCGCGTCGAGCGCCTCCGCGCCGGGGTTCGCCTCGATGACGCGGAAGCCGGCGCCGCGCAGCAGCCGCCTCAGGAAGTCGCGATGGTCGGGGACGTCATCGATGATTAAGATGGTGTAGTGCGACATCACGCCCTCATTATCAACCGCTTCTACTTACACAAACGCGGCTCTGAGCCTTGAAGATACGGCTCGCAGCCGGTGCGGCCCACCGCTGGCCTGCAAGCGGGGCCACGTAGACGAGAGCATCTGCAATGACCAACTGGGACATCATCGGCCACGAGTGGGCGATCGATTTCTTGCGGCGCTCGATCGCGGCCGGCCGGCCGGCGCACGCGTACCTGATCTCGGGGCCGGCCGGCGTCGGCAAGTCGCTGCTGGCGCTGCGCATCGCCCAGGCGCTGAACTGCGAGGCCGGCGGCCCCGACCCGTGCCTGGCGTGCCGGTCCTGCAAGCGGATCGCGCGCGGCAGCCACCCCGACGTGCGGATCGCCGGGATGGCCAGCCAGGCGGCCGGCCTGAAGCCGGACGAGGCCGCGCGCCAGAAAGAGCTGAAGATCGACACGGTGCGCGACTGGCTGGCCGATATCAACCTGCGCCCCTACGAGGCCCGCCGGCGCGTCTTCATCCTGCACGACGCCGAGCGGCTGACCGAGGCCGCGTCCAACGCCATGCTCAAGACGCTTGAGGAGCCGCCGCCCTACGCCACGCTGATCCTGGTGGCGCACACCGCCGGCGACCTGATGGCGACGATCGTCTCGCGCTGCCAGCCGATCAAGCTGCGCCCGATCCCGCGCGCGCAGGTCGCGGCGGCGCTGCGCGCGCGCGCCCAGCTGCCGGCGGACCAGGCCGGCCTGCTGGCGGCCTGGAGCGGCGGGCGGATCGGCATGGCGCTCAGCCTGGCGGCGGCGCCCGACGACCTGGCGGCGCGCCACGCCCAGCTCGATGCGCTGCTGGCGATGCAGGCCCAGCCGCGCGCGGCCGGCTTCCGCTGGGCCGAGGAGCGCGCCAAGGAGTACCGCTCGGGCGACCAGGCCGCCGTCTTCGCCGCGCTGAGCCTGTGGCAGAGCTGGTGGCGCGACGTCATGCTGGCGGCGGCCGGCTGCCCCGACCAGATCGTCCATATCGACCGGCGCGAGGCGATCGCCCAGGCGGCGCGGCGCTACCAGCTGGCCGACATCCACACCTTTGTGGCGCGGCTCGACGACACCGCGCGGCAGCTGCGCGAGAACGTCAACCCACAGCTCGCGCTCGAGAATGCGCTTCTACACCTTCCCAGCGCCGACGCTTGAGTGTGGTATAATCACGCTATCCCCAGGTCGAGGGTCGTTGGCCCATCTCGAAGTGGTCGCACGCAGCGTTGCGCGAGCCAGTGTTTCATGTAGTGAGGCGGCTCCAATCGCTACGGCGAGCGACGACGGCATTGCTCTTGCGCTGAGCGGGTTGTTAGGCCACTCGACCGCAGGGCCACAGGCGGCCTGCTCGGTCGCTGCCGGTCCAATCGTTCTGCTCTGCGCCATCAACCATTCCTAATCGTTGTGGAGGGAGGACGAGCTGTGAAGGACGGCTTAGCCGTTGAGCTGCGCGATGTCGTCAAGCGGTTTGGCGAAGTGAGCGCGGTCGATCATGTCTCTATGCAGATCCGCGATGGCGAGTTCTTCTCGATGCTCGGGCCATCGGGGTGTGGAAAGACCACCAGCCTCCGCATGATCGCCGGGTTTGAGTACCCCACCACCGGCGAGATCTTCCTGAGCGGGAAGCCGATCGGCACGATCCCGCCGTTCCAGCGCAATGTCAACACGGTGTTCCAATCCTACGCGCTGTTCCCCCACATGACTGTCGCCGAGAACGTCGCGTTCGGCCTGGAGATGAAGCGCGTCCCACGGATCGAGATCCGCCGGCGCGTCGACGAGGCGCTCGACATGGTGCGGCTGGCCGGCTACGGCAGCCGGCGGCCGCGCCAGCTCTCCGGCGGGCAGCAGCAGCGCGTGGCGCTCGCGCGCGCGCTGGTCAACCACCCCGACGTGCTGCTGCTCGACGAGCCGCTCGGCGCGCTCGACCTCAAGCTGCGCAAGGAGATGCAGCTCGAGCTGAAGGGCCTGCAGGAGCGCGTCGGGATCACCTTCATCTACGTGACCCACGACCAGGAGGAGGCGCTGACGATGAGCGACCGGATCGCCGTGATGAGCGGCGGTAAGGTCCTGCAGATCGGCTCGCCGACCGAGATCTACGAGCGCCCGACATGCCGCTTCGTGGCCGACTTCATCGGCGAGTCGAACTTCGTCCAGGGCCGCGTGAGCGCGATCGAGTCGTCCGACGTGTCGCTGACGACCGACGACGGCCTGACGCTGCACGGCCAGGTACTCCAGCCGGTGCGGGTCGGCGAGGAGGCCTTCATCTCGATCCGCCCCGAGAAGGCGCGGCTGTCGGTGCAGCCGCCCGAGAGCGCGGCGAATATCTTCCCGGTACTGGTCGACCGCGTCTCGTACATCGGCAGCGATACCCGCATCCTGGTGAACCTCGGCCGCGAGCGCTTATTTAGCGTCTGGGAGCAGAACGCCCGCTCGACCATCGACCGCAACGCCTACTGGCAGCGCGGCGAGCAGGGCTTCCTGTGGTGGCCGGTGGAGAATGCGCTCGTGCTGACGGAGTAGTCAGTAGTCAGTAGTTGGTAGTCAGTATCGTCGAATTTCGATGAATAGCGCCGGTACTGACGACTGATATCTGACTACTGACTACGTTCATAGGAGTGGTAATGGCGGTCGAATCCATGCCTACCCCGGAGCGGCGCGCGAACCCGCTGCTGCGCATGCTGCGCGGGAGCGCCCGCGTGCGCCTGGGCGCGCTGCTGTTCCCCGGCCTGTTCTGGCTGACGGTGTTCTTCGCGCTGCCGCTGGTGGTGATCCTGCTCTACAGCTTTCTCACGCCCGGACCGACCGGCAGCGTGATCTGGCGCTTCACCCTGGACAACTACGTCACGCTCTTCACCAAGGATCTGTACGTCAACGCCTACCTGCGCTCGCTCTGGATGGGCGTCGCCACCACGGCGATCTGCCTGCTGATCGGCTACCCGCTGGGGCTGTTCATCGTGCAGCGCTCCGCGCGCTGGCGCGGCGTGCTGCTGTTCCTGGTGCTGATCCCGTTCTGGACCAACTTCCTGGTGCGAACGTTCGCCTGGATGATCATTCTGAGCAACAACGGCGTGCTCAACACGCTGTTTCAGGCGGTCGGGCTGCCGCGCCAGACCTTGCTGAACACAACCGGCGCGGTGCTGATCGGCCTGATCTACGGCGAGCTGCCGTTCATGGTGCTGCCGATCTACGCCTCGCTCGACCGTTTCGACTTCACGCTGCTTGAGGCGGCCTCCGACCTGGGCGCCAACCGCACGCGCGCGTTCCTGCGCATCATGCTGCCGCTGACCATGCCCGGCGTGGCGGCCGGCTCGGTGCTGGTGTTCATCCCCACCGTCGGCCAGTTCGTGGTGTCCGACCTGCTCGGCGGCGCGAAGGTGGACATGCTCGGCAACCTGCTGCAGCGGCTGTTCACCCGCTCGAACCCGCCCAACTGGCCGCTCGGCTCGGCCATGGCGCTGATCTTCATGCTGGTACTGACCGTCGCGGTGATCTTCTACTTTCGGGTGACGACAGAGGAAGACCGATGATCGAAGCAACCTCGCAGGCTCAGGCCCGCGCAAGCGCACCGCCGCGGGTCGAGGAACGGCGGCGCAGCTGGCGCGATATGCTGCTCGGAGCCCACTCCGTGCTCATGTACATCTTCCTGTACGCGCCGATTGTCATCCTGGTGGTGTTCTCCTTCACCACCGACAGCTTCGGCACGCGCCTGACCGGCTTCACATTCGCGTGGTACACCAAGCTGCTGCAGGACGAGCGGCTGATCGGCGCGGCGATCAACACGCTCAAGGTCGCCCTGATCTCGACGATCATCTCGACGATCATCGGCACGCTGACGGCCCTGGCGATGGAGCGATTCCGCTTCCGCGGCAAGACCGCCTTCGACGCGCTGCTCTATCTGCCGATCGTGATCCCCGAGATTGTGATGGGGCTGGCGCTGCTGGCGTTCTTCGCCTTCTCGTTCGGCATCCTCGAGACCATTACCGGCAGCCGGCTCAAGCTGAGCCTGACGACGGTGATCATCTCGCACATCGCCTTCAGCATCTCGTTCGTGGTGGTGGTCGTGCGCGCGAGCCTGAAGGGCTTCGACCGGCGGCTGGAGGAGGCCGCCCAGGACCTGGGGGCGAACGAGTGGCGGACGTTCTGGCGAATCACCTTCCCGCTGATCCTGCCCGGCATCATCGGCGGCGCGCTGCTTGCATTCACCATCTCGCTGGACGACTTCATCATCAGCTTCTTCACGACCGGCCCTGGCACGTCGCTGCTGCCGATCGAGGTGTACTCGCAGGTCAAGCGCGCGGTCACCCCCAAGATCAACGCGATCTCCACGCTCATGCTGATCATCTCGATGACGCTGGTAGGCCTGTCGCAGTTCGTGCAGCGGCAGCGACGTTAGCACGACCAAGGACGAACGACCAATCACAAGGAGGAAAACAGATGGCTCGACTCAAACTCCTCATGCTGCTGCTCGCTGCGCTGCTGGTATTGGCGGCGTGCGGCGGGGGTGGCGGCGCGGCGCAGCCGACTGCCTCTACCGGCGGGACGGCTCCCGAGGCGACAAGCGCTCCCGAGACGACAAGTGCCCCCCAGGCGACGAATGCCCCCAAGCCGACCGCGGCGGCCGAGCAGCCGACGGCGATGGCCGAGCAGCCGACCGCGGCGAGCGGCGGCGAGATGGCCGACCTGCAGGTCGACAAGTCGAAGCTGCCCAAAGAGCTGCACATCTACAACTGGGCCGACTACCTCGACCCGCAGGTGCTGGACGACTTCGAGAAAGAGTACGGCGTCAAGGTGAGCATGGAGGTCTACAGCAACAACGAGGATATGATCGCCAAGATCCGGCCGGGCAACTCGGGCTACGACGTGGTGTTCCCATCCGACTACGCGGTGGAGATCATGTGGCGCGATAAGCTGATCGCGCCGCTCGACAAGTCGCTGCTGCCGAACCTGGCGCACATCAAGAAGGAGAACCTCGACCTGTACTACGACAAGGGCAACCTCTACTCGGTGCCCTACAACTACGGCACGACCGGGCTGGCCTACAACAAACAGAAGTTCCCCAGCGGGATCGACAGCTGGGGAGTCGTGTTCGACCCGAAGCAGGTCGAGCAGTACAAGGGCGAAGTGAGCATGCTCGACGACGAGCGTGAGGCGCCTGGCGCGGCGCTGCACTACCTCGGCAAGTCGATGAACGAGACCGACCCGGCCGCGCTCAAGCAGGCCGAGGATCTGCTGAAGGCTCAGAAGCCGTTTCTCGCCGCATACGACAGCGACAATGTCAGCCGCAAGCTGGCGAGCGGCGAGATCGTCATCGGCCAGATCTACAACAACAACGCCCTGCAGGCGCGCACGGGCATTGAGGGCGACTACTCGGGCAACGCCGATATCGCGTTCGTCATCCCCAAGGAGGGCAGCACGGTCTGGCAGGACAACGCCTGCATCGTGGCCGACTCGCCCAACATCTACGCCGCGCATGTTTTCGTCAACTACCTGATGCGGCCCGAGGTCGCGGCCAAGAACACGGCGTTCAACCTGGGCATCACGCCCAATACCGACGCCGAGAAGCTGCTCGACCCGAAGATCCAGGAGCTGTATAAGGAGGGCTTCGCGCCCGACGCGGAGACCTTCAAGCGCCTCGAGTGGATCGTGAAGAACGACAAGACTACCGCGTTCACCGACCTGTGGACGGCTGTCAAGGGCGAGTAGCTGTGCTGGCCCTCGCCCCCCAACCCCCCGCTCCCAGCCAGGAGCGGGGGGTTGTTCTTTTCGTTTGGCAGCAGGTGCGACCGCCTCTGCTGCCGAGATTCTGGTCCCGCCCTGCCACGGATGGGATTCAAGAGCCCAGCGGCGAGCGATCCCACAGCCGGGCGGTGACGGTGATCTTCTCGCCGTGGCGCTCGACAATCCACTCGACCCAGCCGTCGGTCGTGTTCGCGATCGTCAGGTCCTGCTCGCCCTTGCCGCCGCCGATCGCCCAGATCGAGACCGAGTCGCGCGTGGGCACGCCGCTGAGGTGGATGCCGTTCGAGCGGACGTGGTTGACGAACTGGAAGGCCCGCGCCGGCAGCAGCGGCCGGGCGGCCATCACGTAGCGGCTGGCGAGGTCGCACAGGCCGCCGCCCTGCACGCGCTGCGGCTGCGCCTCGGCGGCCGGCGTGGCGGGCGGCGCGCCCTCGGGCGCGGGCGGCGCGGCGGTGGGCTTGACCAGCACGTCCTTCCAGGGCAGCCGCTGCGGGCGCCGGCCGAGCGCCGCGTTGAACGAGAAGACCTCGCCGGGCGCCAGGATCACGTGCGTCAGCGCGCCGTCGTACAGGGCCAGCGCCAGGCGTATGTTGGCGCGCACGGCCCGGTCGTCCGGTGTGAACGAGACGCTCTTGCCGGCGATCAGGCGGGGCGCAGGGGTGGCGGTGGCCGTCGGCGGCGGGGTCGGGCTGGCGGTGGCGGTGGGGCTGGGCGATGGGCTTATCGTCGGCGTGGGCTGCGGAGTCGGGCTGGGCGAGGGGGTCGCGCTCGCGCTTGGCGCGAGCGGCCGGGCGGTCGGGGTTGGGCTCGGGCGGGCCGCGGCCAGCGCGGCGGCCGGCTGGAACAGGCGCGCGCCGGGTGAGCGAAGGCCAAGCACCAGCAATGCCACATCCAGGGTGAACGCGATGAGCAGGAGCGAGACAAAGGCGTAAAAACGCATCGCTGTCCTTTGGGTATGGCGGCTCGACCGGGCTGCATCGTACCACACTCCGTGCGAGTGAGTCAATCCTTCCGGTTGGGGCGGCTCGCGAGCCGCCCGTGCGTCGGGGCGCTGCGCCCCCGGCCCCCCGCCAGAATCCTTCCGGGGCGCTGCGCCCCCGGCCCCCCGCCCGGGGGAACCCGCGCCGGTTCCCCCGGCCCTCCGGCAATTGATGGCGTACCAGATATAAGCGTCGTGGCGGTCATGGTCAACTTTCTCCGGGGCGCGGTTGCAACCCGCCGTGCCTGGATCCCGCCGGGCATGCGCCGTTCCAGGCATCGCAAACGTGGCAGCATCATATAGGGGTCCAGGGGCGCAAGCCCCTTGGGGGCGGCGGGGTGGCGGCCGCCTCCGCCGCCGCGGGGCGCAGGGGCGCACCCCCCCCGCAGCCCCCCGAACAAGCCACGGGTGCGCGAGGCCCACGCGGGGGCACGGGGGGCGCGCAGCCCCCAGGAGCATTCCTGTAACGATTCGGTGTAACGAAATTCCCCCGAGCCTGACTGTCTCTGTGGAAGCACGATATAGGCGGGAGCGGGCCGGCCGGACGCTCCTCCACAGGCTTCTCAGTGCAATCACACCTGCGCCGCCGCTGCGCGGCGCGGCCTTATGGAGGAAATCTCATGCACCGCTTCTCTATCCGACGGGTCGTCCAGTCGCTGTTTGCCGCCACGTTGCTGCTGTCCGCCCTGATCGGCGGCGGCGTCGCATCCGCCGCTCCCAATAGCGTTGGGGCGGTCTACGCCCTCACCAACGCGGCCGGCGGCAACGCCGTCGTCGTATGGAGTCGATCGTCCGACGGGACGCTGACGCCGGCCGGCAGCTACGCCACCGGTGGCGCCGGGATCGCGGCGGGCCTGGGCTCGCAGGGCGCGATCGTGCTCAGCCAGAACCACCAGTGGCTCTTCGCGGTGAACGCCGGCAGCAACGACATCTCAAGCTTCCGGGTCGATCGCGACGGCCTGACGCTGGCCGACCGGGTCGCCTCGGGCGGCGCGCGGCCGACCAGCCTGACGGTCTACAAGAACCTGCTGTACGTGCTGAACGCCGGCGGCTCGGGCAATATCTCCGGGTTCGCGATTGGGAACGACGGCTCGCTCGCGCCGCTGGCCGGCTCGACCCGCCCGCTGAGCGGGAGCGCCACGGCGCCGGCGCAGGTCCAGTTCAGCCCGGACGGCGCGCTGCTGCTGGTGGCCGAGCGCAACACGCAGACCATCGACGCGTACTTGGTCGGCGCGGATGGGCGCGCGAGCGGCCCGATCGTCAACCACTCCTCCGGCGCGGTGCCGTTCGGCTTCGCCTTCGGCAAGCGCGGGCAGGTGTTCTTCTCGGAGGCCGGCGGCGGGCAGAACGGCCTTAGCGCCGCCTCGTCGTACGCCGTGTCGCCGGACGGCACACTCGCGGTCGTGACCGGCTCGGCGCCGACCTACCAGGGCGCGGCGTGCTGGCTGGTCGTCACGAACAATGGCCGCTACGCCTACACCGCCAACGCCGCCAGCAACTCGATCACGGGCTTCGCGATCGGCGTCGACGGCAGCCTGACCCTGGTCAGCCCCGATGGGCACACCGCCGCGACCGGCAGCGGCGCCACCGACATGGCGCTGAGCGTCAACAGCCAGTTCCTGTACGTGCGCAACGGCCGCGACGGCTCGATCGGCGCCTACGCGGTTCAGTCCGACGGTAGCCTGGTCGAGCTCCCCGGCGCGGGCGGCCTGCCGGCCGGGTCGGCTGGCCTGGCGGCCTACTAATCAGCCACTGGCGACCCCTCCCCCTGCCCCCGCCCCTGCCAGGGGCGGGGTCAGGGGGGTGAGGGCAAATAGCCCTAGCGATTGCGCCCGTACTTCTCGTGGCTCGAGACCCAGTCCGACGACGAGATCGCCGACGCCAGCGAGATCTCGCCCGCCAGCGCCACGCCGGCCACGATCTCGGCCAGCTTATTGACCTTGCCGCGCCCGTAGCAGCCCAGCAGCTCCAGGCACTCGCGCTGCGTCGCCAGGGCGGTGCCGCCGCCGTAGGTCGCGACGATCAGCGAGGGGATGGTCAGCGAGAGGTACAGGTCGCGCTCGGGGGTCAGCTCGGCGTACAGGATACCGGCCGACGACTCCGAGACGTTGGCGACGTCCTGCCCGGTGGCGATGAACATGGCCGTGATCGCGTTGGCCGAGTGCAGGCCGTTGTTGTTCACGCCCGAGAGGAACCCGCCCAGGCTGGCGACGCCGTAGTGGTAGGCCAGCCCCTCCGGCTCCACGCGCATGTTCTCGATCAGCACGTTGCGCTTGATCACCAGCTCGGCCGTCACGCGCTTGCCGCGCGTGTGCATGATGTTGACCTGCGAGGCCTTCTTGTCGGTGGCGAAGTTCGACTCCAGGTAGAAGTGGCGCACGCCCTCGTAGTGGTCCAGCACCCAGCTGCAGGCCGCGAAGGTGGCACGCCCGACCATGTTCTGCCCGGCGGCGTCGCCGGTCGAGTAGTTGAAGCGCAGGTAGACGAACTTGCTCGCCAGGTAGGGGTCGATGTCCAGCAGCTTCGCGATGCTCGACGTCGCCTCGGCCTCCTCGCGGATCTTGTCGATGTTGGCCGCGACCCAGCTCACGAACTCGCGCGCGGCGCGCGCGTCGTCGAACACGAACGCCGGCGCGCGCTGCATCGCGTCGTCCACCACCGTGCACTTCACGCCGCCGCTCAGGTTGACGACCTTGATGCCGCGGTTGTAGGAGGCCACCAGCGTGCCTTCGGCCGTGGCGAGCGGGATCAGAAAATCGCCCTGGGCGTGCTCGCCGTCGATCGCGATCGGGCCGGCGAAGCCCATCGGCACCTGCGCCACGCCGGTGAAGTTCTCGCAGTTCCCGGCGGCGATGTGCGGGTCGAACGAGTACTGGCTGACGTGCTGCAGCTTGACCCCGGTGATCTCCTCGACGAAGGACTGGCGCTTGCGGATGATCTCCTCGGCGTAGTCGTCGGCCGGGCTGCGCGGGATGTGGACCAGCCGCGTGTCGACCTCGGCGATCGCGTCCTCGACCTCGAACTTGAGCGCGCCGAACTGCTTGGTCTTGAACGCGATCTCGACCTTGTGCTTGCCGAGCGGCAGCGGGTCGATCTTGGCGCGCAGCACCACGACGCCGCGCAGCGCAAACGCGATCGGCTTGCCGGCGGAGACCTGGTCGGGCGCGAGTACGGTGCCGTCGCCGAGATCCAGCACGATCGCCTCGCGCGGGATAGCCCGGCCGTCGATCTTGACGCCCTGCAGCTCGGTGAACTCAGCGTCGCTGAGGCGGTTCTTGATCGAGAACTGCACGCCCTGCTCGGTGTTCTTCAGGCTGCCGAACGTGTAGAGCTGCCGCAGGAGCATGCTTGGTATCAGCGCCATAGCTGTCCCCTCCACATTATTGAAAGGCGGTATCTGACGGGATGCACCATCTTATGCTAGAACGTGTCACCTCGTCAAGCTGATGCGTTTGTACCCTCACCCCCCTGCCCCCCTCTCCCACTGGGAGAGGGGGGCATCCTTCTGGCAGCAGGGTGCGGTCGCTCTGCGACCGCACCCTGCTGCCATGAATTTGCCTCCCGCCCCTGCCAAGGGGGGTGAGGGTTTGTGAAGCGTCAGGGGCACCCCTGTACGGAAGTACAGCCCTAAACCGGACGTATGACCTATGCGGCGCGGCGCGCCACGAGCTAGAGTCATGGCGTACCCACGCTGCCCATGAAGAGGAGACGAAGATGACTCTACATAAAGATCGCACCGCGCTGATCAGCGGGGCGTCGCGCGGCCTGGGGCTGGCGCTGGCGCGCGAGCTGGCGCGGCGCGGCTGGGCGCTGATCGTCGACGCGCGCGGCGCGGCGGCGCTGGCGGCGGCCGAGGCGGAGCTGTCCCGCCAGACCCGCGTGGTCGCCATTCCCGGCGATGTGACCGACGCCGCGCACCGGCGCGCGCTGGCCGACGCCGCGCGCGCCCTCGGCGGGCTCGAC
Source organism: Candidatus Ribeiella danica (assembly GCA_016717335.1). Classification (GTDB taxonomy): domain Bacteria; phylum Chloroflexota; class Chloroflexia; order Chloroflexales; family Roseiflexaceae; genus Ribeiella; species Ribeiella danica. Next base: position 3,872 of record JADKFS010000010.1, on the reverse strand, counting down.
GCGCTGGTGAACAACGCCAGCCTCCTGGGGCCTAGCCCGCAGCCGCAGCTGCTCGACTACCCGCTCGACACGCTCGATCAGGTCTACCGCGCCAACGCGATCGCGCCGCTCGCGCTGATCCAGGAGACGCGCGCGCTGCTCCGGCCGGGCGCGTGCCTGCTGAACATAACAAGCGACGCGGGCGTCGAAGCCTACCCCGGCTGGGGCGGCTACGGATCGAGCAAGGCCGCGCTGGAGCAGCTCTCGGCCATCCTGGCGGCCGAGCAGCCGGACTGGCGGGTCTACTGGGTCGACCCCGGCGACATGCGCACGCAGATGCAGCAGGAGGCCTTCCCTGGCGAGGATATCAGCGACCGGCCGCCGCCCGAGCAGAGCGTGCCTGGCCTGGTCGAGCTGATCGAGGGCGAGCATCCCAGCGGGCGATATCAGGCGCGCGAGCTGGAGCCTCGAGCTAGGAGCTAACAAGAGACATACCAACGTTCAAACGTTCAAACGTTTAGATGTTCAGACGTGACACCATGATTCACACAATGGACAAAACTTATCTCACGCATCTGGCGTTCTCGGATCTCAATGGGCTGGACTTCGAGCTGCCGCCCGAGCTGGAGGCCGGCGAGCCGCCCGAGGCGCGCGGGCTGGCCCGCGACGAGGTCCGGCTGATGGTCTCGCACCGCTCGTGCAACTGCGTGGTCCACACGCGCTTTCGCGAGCTGCCGAGCTTCCTGGCGCCGGGCGACCTGCTGGTGATCAACACGAGCGGGACGCTCAACGCGGCGCTGCCGGCCCGCCGCGCCGACGGCATGGCGCTTGAGCTGCACCTCTCGACGAGGCTGCCGGCCGAGCTCTGGATCGTCGAGCCGCGCCTGCCGGCCGCGAGCGCCACTGAGCCATTCCACGACGCCGCGGCCGGCGAAACGCTGCAGCTCCCCGATGGCGCTAGTGTGACCCTGCACACGCCCTACGGCGGGCCGTCGGCTGCCGGGCCAACGCGCCTGTGGATCGCCACGCTCAGCCTGCCTGAGCAGCTCCTGCCCTACCTGGCGAAGCACGGCTCCCCGATCCGCTACGGCTATGTCCGGCAGGGCTGGCCGTCCAGCTACTACCAGACCGTCTACGCCACCGAGCCGGGCAGCGCCGAGATGCCCTCGGCGGGGCGCGCCTTCACGGCCGAGCTGATCACGCGGCTGGTCGCACAGGGCGTGCAGGTGGCCCCGCTGATCCTGCACACCGGCGTCGCCAGCCAGGAGAGCCACGAGCCGCCTTACGAGGAGATCTACCGTGTGCCGGGCTCGACCGCGCGGCTGGTCAACGCGACCCGCGCGGCCGGTCGGCGCGTGGTGGCGGTCGGCACGACAGTGGTGCGCGCGCTCGAGACGGTGACCGACGAGGCGGGCGTGGCGCACCCCGGCGAGGGCTGGACGCGCCTGGTGATCACGCCCGAGCGCGGCATCCGCGCAGCCGACGCGCTGCTGACCGGGCTGCACGAGCCGCGCGCCAGCCACCTCGCCATGCTCGAGGCGCTGGCGGGCCGCGAGCACCTGCAGATCACCTACGCGGAGGCGCTGCGCGCGGGCTACCTGTGGCACGAGTTTGGCGATCTACATCTGATCTTGCCCTAATGGGCGTTCCGATTTTTCGGGGCGCTGCGCCCCCGGCCCCCCGCCTGATGCGCCCGTGCCGAGCGGCCCTTTCTTCCGGGGCGCTGCGCCCCCGGCCCCCCTCCGGCAAATGATGCCGGATCAGTTGTAATGATCGTGGCGCATGCCGCATACCATTCCGAGCACGGCCTGTGCGCATCCCGCCACGCCTGGATTGCGCTGGGCATGCGCATCAAGCCTGGCACACGAGACGACATTCTTTTTGGGGTCCAGGGGCGCAGCCCCGGCCGGGGGGTGGCGGGGGTGGCGGCCCACCCCCGCCCGCGGGGGCGCGGGGGGCGCGCAGCTCCCCGTACAACCGTGTGCGCATCCCGCCACGCCTGGATTGCGCTGGGCATGCGCATCAAGCCTGGCACACGAGACGACATTCTTTTTGGGGTCCAGGGGCGCAGCCCCGGCCGGGGGGTGGCGGGGGTGGCGGCCCACCCCCGCCCGCGGGGGCGCGGGGGGCGCGCAGCTCCCCGTACAACCGTGTGCGCCTCCCGCCGCGCCTGGATTCAGCCGGGCATGCACCACCGGGGTGCAAACCGAGACGACATTCTTTTTGGGGTCCAGGGGCGGCCCGGCCGGGGTGGCGGGGTGGCGGCCCCCCCGCCCGGGGCGCGGGGGGCGCGCAGCCCCCCGTACAACCGTGTGCGCATCCCGCCACGCCTAGATTGCGCTGGGCATGCGCATCAAGCCTGGCACACGAGACGACATTCTTTTTGGGGTCCAGGGGCGCAGCCCCGGCCGGGGGGTGGCGGGGGTGGCGGCCCACCCCCGCCCGCGGGGTGCGGGGGCGCGCAGCCCCCGCAGAGCTTGGGGGTAACCGATACCCGCGGGGGTGCGGGGGGCGCGCAGCCCCCGCGGGGGCAGGAGGGGCGCGCAGCCCCTACGAGATCATCGGCGGCTGGCTCGCCAGCGCGATCCGCGCGATCGTCTTGAAGGCGTACATCCAGCGATCGAGCGCCGCGAAGGCCGCGTCGCGCGCCTGGGTCGACGCCTCCACCACCAGGTTGCGCTGCTGCTTCGTGCCGTGGCTGTCCATGACCTCCGCGACGAGCGCCTGGCCCTGCTCAAGCTGCGGCCGGGTCACGCCATAGCGCTCCAGCGCCTCGACGATCGCGGCGTTGCACAGGGCGTTGGCGTAGAACTGCTGCGCCTGCAGCAGCCAGCCGGCCAGCCGGCGCTGGCGCGCCGCCAGATCGAGCTTCTGCGCCGCGCTGCGGTCGTCGCGCAGCGCCACTCGCGCGATCGCCACCTGGCGCTGGTAGATCGCGCGCGCCGCGGCGTGGCTGGCGGCCAGGGTGTCGGTGGCGGCGATCCGATCGCCGCGGTGGTCGCGCTGCTGCTGGTGGCGGGCGCGCGCCGCCGCGATCAGCGCCTGGCCCTCCAGGATCTTGGCCGTGTCGTAGCCGTGGGCCGCCAGCAGCTCCAGCATGACCGGGTCGCGCAGCGTCGTGTCGAGCGCGGTCTGCGCGGCCAGCAGGCGCTGGGCCATGGCAGCTTTCGGCTGGTAGGCCGCGAGCGTCCGCCGCCGTGGCTGCGGCGTGGCTCTCCCGGCCTGCGGCGCGACGTTCCCGGCCTGCGGCGCGACGTTCCCGGCCTGCGGCGCGACGTTCCCGGCCTGCGGCGCGACACTCCCGGCCTGCGGCGCGACACTCCCGGCCTGCGGCGCGACACTCCCGGCCTGCGGCGCGACCTTCCCGGCCTGCGGAGCGACCTTCCCGGCCTGCGGAGCGACCTTCCTGGCTTGCGATGGGGCTTTCCCGGCCTGCGGCGCGACACTCCCGGCCTGCGAGGCCCTTCCGTTGCGGTTCATTGGCGTTCTCCTGGCCGTTCGGCCTGTGTGCCACCGACATGCGCCGGTGGCTCATACGTTTCATTGTCGTATGTACCGCGAGCGCGCGACAGGCGGCACGGGGTGTGCGCCCCCGCACCCGTTTCGATCCCCGATTGCAATAAGTCTTTCGGGGCTTGCGCCCCCTCAGCTTGTCACCTTGTCACCTTGTCAGCTGGTCAGCTTTTCTTCCGGGGCGCTGCGCCCCCGCCCCCCCGCCTGCTAGGCCTGGCGCCTATCTTCCTTTTCTCCGGGGCGCTGCGCCCCCGGCCCCCCGCCTGATGCGCCCGTGCCGAGCGGCCCTTTCTTCCGGGGCGCTGCGCCCCCGGCCCCCCGCCTGATGCGCCCGTGCCGAGCGGCCCTTTCTTCCGGGGCGCTGCGCCCCCGGCCCCCCG
>JADKFS010000009.1 GCA_016717335.1 Candidatus Ribeiella danica | reverse complement strand
GCGCACCGATCCGCGGCTCAGCCAGTCCGAGCAGCGCTTCCTCACCGCGAGCCAGGTCGCCGAGGCCGAACAGCTTGCGCAAGAGCAGCAGGCCCAACGCGATCGCGAGAATCTGGCTCAGGAGCAGCGACGCGCCCGTACGCTGCGCCGCATCCTGGTGACGTTTGGCGCGCTGCTGGTAGTGTGCAATCACTTCAGCACAGGAGTTCGCATTTCGAAGCCGCTGTAGCGGCGGCGCAGAGGCCAATCTGCGCGCGCAGGGCGCGGCCCCGCGCCGGCAGCGGCGCTGATCGCCCTGCCCGACACAATTCGGGAACGCGCCTATCCCGCTCGCGTTAGCCGCGCTCTCTAACCCCGAGTCGGCCCAGGAGCCGCTGATCGCCCGAGCGGCCTACGCTGCACTCGACACCGCTCCGCTCCGCGGCGTGCTGCGTGGCCACACTGCTGAGATTATGGACGTTGGTTGGAGTCCTGACAGCCGTACGGTCGCTACCGCCAGCCGACACAGCACCGCGCCTTGCTGTGGGTGCATCCGTTGGCCAGCTGCGCACCTCTAGCTCGACCGGTTCGCAGATGTCGGTCCTGGAGCCCCAACAGTACCCAGCTTTCCACCGGTAGTTCCGATGGCGTGATCCGGCTCTGGGACGCCGCCAGCGGCCAGCTGCTGCACGAACTGCCCGATCAGTCGCGCGTCGCCGTCAATAGCCTGGCCTGGAGCCTGAGCCCCAGTCGCCTTCAGATGCCGCCGCTACGACAACACTCGTGTAGGGTTTCGAAACGGCCAGGTCGTCTATGGTGGGCCTGATCCAGTTGGCGTGCGGGTTTGGGATACGTCCAACGGTACACTTATGCGCACCATCCCGCTGCCCAACCAGCGATCGGCCGTTCACCTAGCCTGGCGCCCCGACGGCAGCCAACTGCTGATCGGCAGCGACGATGCCACTACCCGTGTTGTGGACGCTAGCACCGGCGCTCTGAAGTACGAACTGAGCTACACGGCACCCTTTAGCGACGCCTTTGAACTCGGCTCGTTTGAGGGTGGTCCCGGTTGCTGTCGAGCGCCCCGCACCAAGTTTTATCCTCCATCCAGTGCTGGAGCCCTGTTGGAGCCTGGCGTAATCGTTCGGCGACAGCCGATCCCGGTTGTCCGAGTCTGGGGATCTTTCCAGGAAACATCGCGATGGGCGCATTGCCACAGGAAACAGCCGATCTCGCAGGCGCATGGGTCCCGATGGCCAGCATCTGCCGCGATCGCCGGCCACGTCCAGATTCAGCGCCCTCAATAACGCCTTGGGCGCGACTGCCCACCCGTACGGCCCAGGTGGCCGCCTCGTCGCCCGTAGGGCATCAACTGCTACGGCAGGTCAGGACTTCTTTCGCTCGTCCTGGACGCTGGACGACAGCGCGCAGCTGCGCATGGTTTCAGGTTTACACGTGGTTGGTGCCTTGGCCTGGGGGCACGACAGTCAGCAGATCTTGGTCGGTCTGCCGGGTCAGATTCAACTGCTCGATGCTCAGAGCCTGGCCGTGCAGCACACGCTCGCCATCCCCGAAGGTTCGCCCAACACCGTGCGCGGGCTGGCCTGGAGCCCCGATGGCACGCGCTTCGCAGCCAGGTGGAATAGAAATCGATCCTGACCGTATGGGACTCCGCCAGCGGAAAAGTGCTCCAGAGCCTGAACAACCGCGCAGCTGTCTATGACACCGCGTGGAGCCCCAACGGGCGTTGGCTCGCCGTTGGCACGAAAAGTGGCGCGCGGATCTGGGATGCCGCCACCGGGCAGGCTCTGCATGAGTTGCGCATCGAGGGTGCGGGCGTAATCCACAGTGTGGTATGGAGTCCCAATAGCCAGAAGCTGGCGATCGGAGGAATCTTCGGGCGCGCGGGGATTTGGGATGCCGCCACCGGCAAGCTGTTGCGCCAGCTGAACGGCCACACCTCGACGATTTGGGCGCTGGCCTGGAGCCCCGACGGTACGCGCATAGTTAGTGCCTCGGTCGACAAGACCGTGCGGGTTTGGGATACCGAGACGGGCGAACTGCTCTACGTGATTGCTCAACCCTACCAATTGTTTTCAACGGCCTGGAGCTCCGATGGCCGTTGGATTGCGGCTGGAGGATGGGGTGAGGTAGTCGTGATCGAAGCCACCAGCGGCAGCGTCGTGCGCCGTTTGCGCGCCCACGCCCAACCGATCGAGGCCGTCGCGTGGAGCCCCGACGGCAGCGTACTGCTGAGCGGCGGCGACGACGGTACCGTACGGTTCTGGCTCTCCGATCTGTCATCTGCCACAGCGGCGATCGAGCGCCGCGCCTGCGCCGCCAACGACGACAGCGCCATTCGCCAAGCCGTCCCGAACTGGGATTGGCGCGGCTGCGCGCGCTAAGGATGCTCCGCTCCCTTGGTCACTTGGAAGCGGAGGCGGCGATCAGCAAGACCTGCCGGCGAAGGCAATGCGCAGCTTACGCAGCCACGTTGGACCGTGTTGCCGAGCAGGTTGCCGACCCAGATCACGCCCAGGGCAAGCTCAATCTCGCTGGTCAGCGCCGGCCCGTATTGCGCCACCAGCTCCGCGCGCGCGGTCGTGTCCGCCGCCCCGTCGCGCGCGGCCCACTGCTGGGCGTAGAGCAGCGCCGGGATCTCGTGCGCGGGGCAGGCGTCGACGGCGCCGGCGAGCAGCCAGCGCGCCTCCGCGGGCGTGATGCCGCTGCGGGCGGCTGCCTGGATGTGGAAGTCGGCGCAGTAGCGACAGTGGTTGACGGCGGTCACCACCAACAGCAGCCGCTCGCGGAACGCCGGCGCGAGCGCCGTGCCCGCCGCTCCGTCGCGTATGCGCCGGCGCTGGCCCAACACCGTGCCAAGATCGCGCCAGAGCTGGCCGGCCCGCTCGTAGCGCCGGCGCCGAAACCTGCGCCAGGGGTGTGTTGGCTGCTTGCGTGTCATATGTCGACGATGACCCACGCCGCAAAACGCCCGTCGCGCTCGACCCGCGCCGTGTGGCCGTGCGCCGCAACCATTGCCTGGATGGTGGCCGGCCGGTTGAAGGTGCTGCCCATGCCGGCCAGCCGCTCGGCCAGCGCGACCAGCTTGACGGCCGGAAGCTCGATATCGGGCTCCTCAATCACCAGCCGACCGCCCGGCGCGAGCACGCGCAGCAGCTCGCGGATGGCCGCGGGCTGAGCGGCGAAGTGATACAGCGCGTCGACCACCAGCACGCGCGCGAAGGCCGCGTCCGGGAACGGCAGCCGCTCCACCCGCGCCTGGACCGGCGCGGCGGCCGCCTTGGCCTGCGCCTGGCGCAGCATCGGCCGCGACTGGTCGCTGATGACCAGCTGGCCGACCAGCGGGCGGAGCTGCGCCGCGATGCGGCCGGTCCCACCGCCGGCGTCGCGAGCAGCCAGCCATCCGCCGGAAGCTGCAGAAGGTCGCGCAGCCGCTCGGGGCCAGGCGGCCCGATCACGCGATCGTAGAGTGGCGCCAGAATGTCGAAGTGGTCGGCCATAAAGCTCCCTAGCAATTCCATGGTTATCATCCAGCGGTTGGTGGGGGCGTACTACTTCGCGCCAGTGCTGCGCGCATTGATCCCGCATCTCCAAGTACCAAAACAGGCCAGCTTATGCCAACACCCAGGGGTATCTGGCGATCGGTAGTCAAATCCCCGAGCGCGCCTGGGCGCGGCTGCGCGGCTAGGAGAGTGGCATGGCCCCGTCCGCGCCACACGGCTGGGATTCGCCGTATTGAGCTGCGGCTGGCCACGGATGACCCGCTGTTGGAGGAATTGACACAAGAAGCCCAACGCCGCGGGTCGAGCTTCAGCAGCACATCTACGACCTGTTGCGCGGTCGCTACCTGCTGCGGCGGGGCGAGTCGCTCGCCACGCTGCTGTGGTTGCCGGGTGCACCCACCACCGCTGGCGTGGCGGAGGCCGGTGCGCCGAACGCTGCCGCCGGGGCCGAACGATCGGCCAGTGCCGCCGCGTCGGCGTGGGTCGACCTGCTTGGCACCGACGATGCGTGACGTCGGGTGGGCCGATACCGTCCGCATTCCTGACTATTCATGGCGGGCGCCGCCGCGTGGCCACGCGGCTGACCAGCCTACCAAGCGGGCGGCCGCCGTCAACCACGACGTGTAGATTGAGCAGCAGCTGCTGCTGGTTGACAGCAGCGTGCGCCCGTCTGGTGGATGTGAACGCGCGACCGCGCTTGCTGGCGCCGCAGCACCGAAAGGAACCGCCAATGCCCACGGAACGAACACACACCCCACCCGCGAGCGCCATCCGTGCCTTTCTCACCTCCCGTTTCGCCGGCCAAGCCGGCTGGCTGTGCCTTGGCTGGATTGACGGCGACCCGCGGATGGAACCGCTGCGCGAGACCTGGTTCGAGCTGCCGCGACAGTTCACGGCAGCCGTTCAATGCGCTGAGACGCTGGCCGAGTGCCAGTACAACCTGTATGTCGCACCGTGCCTGTTCGCCGAACGGACCCGTGGCTACGCGACCGCTTTGCCCTGCGCCTGGCTGTGGCTGGACGACGTGGCGCTCGCCGGCGCCGAGCTGGTCGAGAGCAGTCCCGGCAACTACCAGTCCTGGCTGCCGCTCGACCGGCCCCTTGAGGCAACTGAGCGCAGCGCGCTGCAGCGCGCATTGCGTGACACGAGTCCTGGCGCGGATGCCTGTAGTGCTGATGCGGTGCACCTGGCCCGGCTGCCCGGCGGCTGGAATCGCAAACACCACCAATCGTGGCAGGTGCGCATCGCGCGCCCGGCTGGCGCGCCGGTCTGCGTGGACGATCTGCGTGCCCAGTTCCCTCGCTCAACCCTCCGCGCCAAATGACGGATCTGCAGGCGACTGGATCAGGCTCCCCAACGGCGCGACCCTGGCCGCCAGCCCGCGCTTCCACGCGCTCGTCAACGCGAACGCGCAGCTCGGCCAGCTGCTCGCCGATGCGCCCGTTGGGCTCGATTGTCATGGCTATCGTGACGACAGCCGCAGCGCGCGGCGGGCGATCTTCGTGTGCCAGCTGCTCCGAGCGCGCTATCCCGACGACGAGATTCGCGCGCTGGCCACCTATTTTACCGATTTGCTCGACAGCGGGTGGCATGGCACACTTTCAATGCGACGTCGACCGGCTGCTGGCCAAATACACGCCGGCCGGCCACACAGCAGCGGCAACCCGCGTGACGGCCGAATCAGCTGGCCCTGCGCCGGCACGCGGCGGCCGGCCGATCACGGTCACCGCGCAAGAACTGCTGGACGTGTACCACCACTACGCCGATTGCGACCCGCGCGGGATCGTGCTCGATTGGACGCGGAGTGAGGTCGCGCGGCAGCTCCGCGTGAGCACGGACACCATCCAGCGGCGCGAGGGCGAGCTGATTGCCGCCGGGACGATCCGGCGGAGATCAGCGCCGATCGCCAGCGCAGCTTCGTCATTCTCTCGCCGGCGACCTGGGACGTGAACGCACAAGGCATTGCGACGCGTTCTGCGGCGACGATCCTGCCCGAACCTTGCCCGGACGTGCCGTGCCCGGTGGCCGCTCCAGCGGCGGCAATTCCAGCCGCCCGCACATCCGAGCCGGAGCCAGCGGCGCGCGGTGGCGCGGAAGACACACACCACCCGGCGGCGGGGCTGGAGACCGTGGGGTCCCGAACAGCGCAGACAGCCCGCCAGCAGCCGGCGCCGCGCCAATCACACCGGGCGGAGCCACAGCGGGTGCGGGTGTGTCCGTTCCCGCCCATCCAACACGCACGATCATGGATCGGCTGGACCGGCCGCCGCAGCGTACCACGCGCACTGCCAGGCCCCTCGATGCGGTGACCAGCCGCGCGCCGCCGCGATCGCTGGGCGACCGTGCCTGACCGGATGGCGGCGAGCGGTGGCTGGGACGGCGTCCACCCGCTACTGCAACGGTGGATGCCACAGCGCGGCGGCTCCCTGCTGGCCTCACGTACAATACTGTGCGATATGATCATTAGAGATTATCACGATTTATGATATACTACTGCCTCTGTATGCAAGGAGGCGAACCATATGGTGCGATATCAGGATATCAAGACGAAAGCCTACCGAATCTTGGACTTGACCAGCTTGACTGTGGACGAGTTCGAGCAGTTTGTCCCGTCCTTTGAAGCTGCGTTTGTGCGCCGCATGCAGGATTGGACAATGGAGGGCAAGCCGCGCACCGGTCGCCGTTACAGCCAGTACACCGGCTGCCCGCTGCCAACACCCGGAAGATCGTCTCTTGTTCATTTTGAGCTATCTCAAGGTGGCGGCGCTCCAGGTTGCGCACGGCGCCATGTTCCGAGATGTCGCAGTCGAACGCCAACAAGTGGATCATGTGCTTTTGCCGGTGCTCCACCAAACCCTGAGCGATATCGGGATCTGCCGGCACGCCACCTTGTGGCGCTACAACAACGCCTCGCCGATCTGGAGGCCACAGCGCCACAGGTAGCTGCGGCAGCACCAACCGCGCTCCCTTTTTTCACGATGGCACAGAACGACCGATCACCCGCCCCAAAGACCCGGATGAACAAAGCGCGTGGTATAGCGGCAAGAAAAAGCGCCATACGGTGAAAAACGTCCTGCTCGGGGCAGCGACTGGCACGGTCCCGTTTCTCAGCGACACCTACGAAGGAGGTCGCCACGACAAACCAATCGCCGACCAAACGCCCTATCCGTTACCGGAGGGCAGCGAATTACTAAGATCTCGGTTTTGTCGGTTTTACGCTCGCAGGGGTCGTGATCATACAACCGCACAAGAAACCGCGCGGGAAGGAGCTGACCGATACACAAAAAGCCGAAAACGGCGCAATTGCCCAGCGTCGGGTGTTCATTGAGCACATCATCTGTAGCATCAAGCGCTGTCGGATCGTGAAAGACACGATCCGTCTCTGGAAAGACACCGCACGGGATATGGTCATGGCAGTTTGCTGTGGGTTACACAACTTTCGGCTTCGCCTGTGTTCGTGGCCATCTCTCTGTAAATAAATCGTGATAATCTCTATTACAGTAGTGTTGAGCGATAACTCGTTTTGTACGCGTATTGCCTCACGAGAAAGACTTAGAGTTGGCGGAGCTTGCGATAGGACAGCATTGTCACCGCAATACAGAGACTCGCTGCAATCGCTCCACAACTAATCGCGTTCGATACGCCGATGTGCTCGGCAAGCACCCCCATCCCAAGTGCTCCAATCGGACTCAGGCCGAAACTGAGCGTGAGCGCACCTGTCACCTGTCCACGTAACGCATCTGGTGCCCGCGCTTGCAGCAGGGCCGTCGTAAGCGCATTGTGCGCAATGCCGAGACAGCTTGAGAAGGTTGAACATGCGCCTGTTGCCCTTCTCGCCCACGATCGGCAGCGTTCCGCCAATGGCGAACGAGATGAAGGACGCAATGAGCACAGTGCCTGTCATGCGCTCCATAGTGAAGATTTGCGATATTCCCATGGCTCATCCTGTTGCTACGGTGCCGGCGAGCACAGCGAGGCGTGTCGGATGTGCGGGTATAGCGAGCGATCACGAGCGCCGCCGCAGAATCGCCTCCGTTTATCGAGCACGTGTCTGCCGGGCATGAGGGTACGCGTACGCCCTGTGTACCCGAGCAGCCGCCCGATCGGCGCTAGTGCGCCAAACAGCAGCGTCTGCACGATACGCGGCGGGCGCGCCAGGATGGTTTCGTTGGGATAGGTACGCATCACCAGCGCCATCTGGAAGAGATTCGGCAAGCCCGTCTTCGGGTTGACCTTGCCGTCCTGGGCAAGGCCGAAGAAGGTCTCGAAGAAGCTCTCGATCTGCAGCGCGGGCCGCAGATCCACCAGCGCGTGCAGTTCGTCATCGCCTGCGTTCCACCAGACGTGCGGCGCGCCCCTGGGAACCACGACGGTCTCTCCGGGGCCACTGGCGAACTCTTTGCCTGCCACACGGCCACGAAGCGTCCCGGCGATGACCTCGAAGCGCTCCTCCTGGAGTGGGTGAATATGCTCAGCTGCGACGAACGCCCCCGGTTGTAAATACAGATCCTGAAACAACTCACCGCCAGTGTCGTGTGCCGTCTTGCGAATAATGATCCTCTCTCGCGTCACGGGATGTTCGAGCACGTCACCTGATGTGACCATCGCAGTGCCTCCTCTCGTGTGCTGGTTCGGGAGGACGCTCCTCCCATAGACTGTCAGCTTGTTCGATCGAATCTGATCTAAACTCTTGTGTGGTATAGCGACTGGCTGTATAGTATGGACTCTACGTGATATAGTGACACATACACAGTTGATTTGGCAATAACACGCTGATTTATCTGAAGGAAACGGGCATGCTGTTCGGTAAAAGAGGGCGTCCTCCAGAGGACCGATTGGCGCGCCAGCGCGAGATTTATACTGCGGTTGCGCCATTGATCGAGCGCGAGGGCGTGCGGCGGCTCTCGATGCGGCAAGCGGCGGCGGCGGCCTGTCTGAGCATCGGCGGCCTCTACCACTACTTTCCGACTAAGCGTGAGCTGGTGTTACATGGACTGTGTCTAGAAGCCATCTTGAGGAGGTGCCAGGACTTCCACGCTCAGTTCGAGCACCTGGCAGAGGTAGACTCGCAGCAGTATATCAAGGCAGGCATTGATCTGATCGTGAGCCACGTCGAATTTTGCCGGCCTGCTCTTCACGCTGCGCTGGAACTGGGGACCGAATCGTTCTGGGAGGTGATCGAGACGTTGCTCACCGGCACGGCACAGGCATTCGAGGTCAACTTACAGCGGCAACTTCCAGAGGCGAGCGATCAGGAGGTGCAGCGGTGTGGCCGGGCGATACACCGAGCGCTCTGTGCGGCGCTGCTCGACAAGCGCATCAGCCCCGACGAGTTACGTGATGAGCTGCGCACCTCTTGACGGCTATGTGAGCCGCGTCCATGTGCATAACGCATCATAAGCAATGCGCGTGCGGGCTTTGAGACGATAATACGTGATCATTGCTGGCGCGCACTCGGCCAAGGGGTGAACTCGTTTCGCGCCATTGTTTCAATTCCGAGAACGTACTCAAGCTCAAGAACGCACATTATTATTCGTGACGATCACGCGACGCTTGACGCGCACCACGCCAGCCGGGCCGAATCACTCCACCGCCATCCATGCACGAAGCGTCCACCTCCCAAACTGTCGCGTCGTTGCCTTCGCCACGGCCATCAATGCGCGCGGGGCAGGATGGGTCGCTGCGCACGCGCCGCGCGGGTCTCCACCGCGATCGCCGGCCATCAGCACGCGCCGCTGCCCGCGCCACGGTTGAACACCGCGCGTGCGCTGACCGCTGCCCGCCGTTCCTGGCGACGCGATCAGCCCGCTGCACTGGACGTGCGTCAACGACGGGCCACTGCCACCTGGCCTGCTTCCCGGTCGCGCGCGGCCTGATCCGTATCCGCGCGGCTCGCCAGCGCTGCGGTTCCTCCGGCGCAGCAGGCCACGCTGTGCTGGTGCATGATCGCGCTGAACATTCGTCCGATTGGTGGTCGTCGATCGCGCTGGCACCTGCCTGGCCTCCTGAGTCTGCTGATCCGTTCCACGTTCGCGCGCCGCTGGTTTGAGCTGTCGCCACAGGTTGCCAGACGGCCGGCCGCCGTCAAAATGAATCACTTTTGCCCGGCGCGCGCCGCGCGCTGCCCTTCGGCGGCCGAAAGTGACGCGTTTTGACCGCGACCTTCCCGCCGTCTGGCGTGTGCGCGCCATCAGCAATCCGCAGTCGCCGAACGGCGAGAAAGGCACGCAGACCATGAAGACCAATCAGTTCGAGCTCAGCGGCTTCGTCGGCAACCCACCGGACGCACGGTTCACCCCGAATGGCAAGCTGGTTGTGACGTTCAGCCTGTACACCAGGGAGCGCTGGAGCGACGGGAGCGGCGCGGCGCGCGAGAAGACCCAGGGCAGATCACCGCCTGGGGCGCGCAGGCCGAGGTCGCCCAGCGCCGGCTCGCGAAGGGCACGCGCGTCCAGGTGATCGGGCGGATCGACCAGCAGGCCTGGGGCGCGGGCGCGCAGCGGCAGTACAGGACCGTGCTGGTGGCGACCGAGATCGTGCTGGTCAGCTTCGCCGCGCCGGAGGAGACACCCGCCGCGGCGTCGGCCGACGCCGAGCAGGCCGCGGCGACCGAGCCGAGCGCGCCGGAGCCGGAGACCGAATCGGCGCCCAAGCGCCGCCGCACGAAGCGCGCCGCGTAGGCGGTCACCCACCGAGCTGCGGCGTGCGGCACGCCGCAGCCCGACCACCGCTGCCGCGCTGCGCACCGAGTTGACGCGGCGCGGCGTCGCGGGCCACCCGGCCGGGCCAGCGGCGGCACAGGCACGCCAGCAGGAGCGGCCTGCCGCATCACCGTGGCCGTGTGGCGCCGCACCACCTGGCTCCGCCGAGGCCATGCCGACTGCCGCGACGACGGGCGCACGATCGATCGCACCGCCTGTGCCGCGGATGCGCGGGGCAGTGTGTTGGTTCCGGGGGCTTGGGCAGCGGCGCCGACCGCCAGCGGACTCCGGTGCCGGAGCGGCTGGTGCGATCGGCACCGGCCCCACCGAAATGGTCCGGCGATTCGTCAAAGCCACCGCCGGTTGGCCGCTGTCTGCGCTGTTGGCCTGCGTGCTGGCGCACCCTACGGTCAGGCCAACGCGCACGCGGGGGTGATTCCCCCTCCTCCTGCCGGCCAAGACAAGGTCATGGCTCTGACGCCAGTGACCAGACGGGTCTGCTGTGCTATCATGCGCGTTACTACAACCCGGCGATCGCGCGGTTTGTGAGTGCGGATAGCGTGGTACCGGGGAATGTCTCTGGGGGCATGGATGGCGTGGCGCTCAAGCCGCTGACGGTCGACTTCCACGAGCCGGGGTTTGTGTCCCAGATCGGGAGCGAGAACAATCAGCCGTTCTGGTTCCAGCTGAGCGATGAGGACAAGCAGAAGGCCGGGAGCCCGTGGGGCCGGCAAACTCGCAAAGCCTCAATCGGTATAGCTATGTCCAGAATAATCCGCTGCGGTATACTGATCCGAGTGGACACGCTGTTCCTGGACCAAATGTATGTCCTGCGTGTAACGAGGTATGGGGCACGGTTGACTCCAAGGTCGGCAAGGCTTTAGCATGGCTTGGCTGTCTCTTTGCTGGATGTCACATTAAGGATAATCAAGTTGTTGGTCCAACACAGCAAGAGTTTGTCAATAACTCGCTCGCCGGATTAATGCCTCTGGGTTCGGTTGTTACGTCAGGATTGGGAAACATTGGTGGAGGAAGGCTAACAGCCGAGAAAGCGCTCGAGTTTGCTGAAAAATGGCTAGGGAAAGGTTACAAAGAAATGGCCGAAGGAGTTTTTCGATCAGCAGATGGCTTACGGCAATTCCGGATGACCGTAAGTGATCTGCTCGATCCTCGGCAAGGACCACACGTTCATTTCGAAGCCATTAGTCCTAATGGGAGAGAGATCATAGAGAACTCTCACGTTGGCATTACCAATCCTTAAAGGAGGTCGTTCGTGAAAATACGTCAGTTTGCCCTTATCGATGAGCTAAGGGTTGAACCCCGAGTGAAACACTATCAAGGATTGCCGCCAGATCTAACACAAGGTAAAGATCATCGTAATAAGTTCCCTTTGCCGCATGTGATTGTTCTCGAAGGAGAAGAGGGGAACGTTACACTCAATAGATTCACTGCTAATGGAGTTCCAGTAGGTGACACTTGGCATCAAACGGTTGATGATGCTAAGCACCAAGCTGAGTATGAATATGGCGATGCTCTTGGTACATGGCTCGAAGTACCTATCGAAGTCAGCGATGCTACAGATTATGCGCTTGCATCAAAATGACTGATATTGTCTTAATCTCAGATTGGCTCCTTTTCTAACCAGTGTGAAATGGCGGAAGTAGCGGAAGATGGCCACTGTCATTCCGTGGCCTCCGCCGTTCCTCTTCAACCCCCACCTCACATCTGCTATCGTGGCCCACCTCGTATTCGCATAGTCAATCGAGGTGCCATGATGTCCAATGTCGATCTCGACGCCCTGCTCACTCGCGCCCGCAACTACACGGTCCACAGCCACGCCGCGCACACCCTCCAGAACTACGCCGCCGATTGGAAGCACTTCACCGCCTGGTGTACCGAACACGGTCGCCGCTCGCTTCCTGCCGCGCCCGAAACCATCCTCTGCTACGTCGTCGCTTTGGTCGACCGCTACTCCGTATCGACGATCGAGCGCCGCCTGGCCAGCATCAGCTACTACCACAAGCAGGCCCGCCATCCCTTACCAACCAAAGACCCGGAGGTCGAGCGGGCCATGCGCGGCATTCGCCGCGAGAAGGGCGTGGCACCGCAGGGCAAAGCGCCTATTTTGCTCGACACGCTGCGCCAAATGATTGCCGCGCTGCCCGACGATCGGCGCGGGCTACAAGACAAAGCGATCTTGCTGGTTGGGTTTGCAGGCGCGTTTCGCCGCGGCGAGCTGGTCAGCTTGACCATCGCCGATGTGCGCTTTGTCGAGGAGGGAATGATCATTTACCTTCGTCGATCGGGCGACCGATCAGGAGGCGAGGCTTCAGTAGCGGGCTGCCGTACGGCGAGCGACGCAAACCTCAGTCCGGTTCGCGCGCTGCGCCGGTGGTTAGAGGTGAGCATTACGAGCGGCCCACCGTTTCGCCTGATCGATCGCCACGGCACGTCGGCCAAGTCGCGCTCCACTCGCACGGGGTGGTCCGTACAGTCAAGCGCGCCGCCGAACTGATTGGATTGGACGCCACCGATCTGAGCGGCTACAGCTTGCGCGCCGGCTTGGTGACGACCGCGGCGCAAGCCGGCGTCAGCGAACGAGTGATCCTGGCGCCGACCGGCCACAAGGATGTGCGGACGGTGCGACGCTATATCCGCGAGGGGAGCTTGTTCCGCGAGAATGCGGCGATGGTGGAGTTGGCGGAAGGGGCGGAGTAGGGGCGGCCACACCAGCCGCATCCCGCCCATACCGTCGTTCCGGAAGTTGCGAGATGCAGAAGCACTGCCATTCCGAAGCTTCCGCCGCGATAACACTCGACAACCCCAGTGTATGGCTTGGAGAGAAGAGCAAGTATCGAATCCAGCAGCTATTGATCGATATAGAAATTTTCCACGTATATTGCTTGATAATGACCGATCTACTAGCAATCCTGCACCTCCCCCGATAATAGTGAACCGTGAAGAGTGATGCTGCGCCGCTATGATCTGTTAACAGCATATGCTCCTAGTCCTGCAGCTGCGCCGACGAGTATATAAAAGACGAGGGATGACAAACCATATTGGTATTGTTCAGAATGAGGAAGTCGAAAAAGCGCTGCATCACGGTGCCTCTTCCGGCAGGCGATTAGTAACATTCGATGGAATTGCCGGCCCTGAATTATTCAGGGTTGTAGAAATAAGACCGCCTAAACCATACATTCGTTCATATATTGAATGCGCGTTCGTATCGCGGATGATTGCATTTGAATTAATGAAGAGCTTATCAGCCAAACTGAGACGCTCGGCTCGGCCATGGCCAGTGCGTTTGTTCCAACTCGAGCAAGTTCGCCTACTGCTGCCCCCTAATGCCACCCGTCATAGCACCTGTGGCTGCTGCACGAATAGGATCGATATGTGCAAATTGACCAGAGTAACGGCTTCTTGCACTGTGTTTTGACTTCCGGCGCCTACATAGCTTACAGCAGCACTTGCCAAAGTATTCAAGCCGACATTAACAACGACTGATTTGGATACATTGGCAATCACGCTCCCTAGACCAACTCTCGTTGCGCTCACAGCGGCGCTGACACCAACTTCCACCCAATTGACCTTGTGGAAATCTCCACCATTTGTAGCAAGTTGTACAGCGAGATCGATGCCACCGCCAATCAGCCCCTATACACATGGGGCAATGCCCTGTAGGGTCCTTCGACCGTACCGGGTTGTTAGAGACATAGAGTAGCGATTCAACCCTTTGGGTCCTGTGGTGCCGGGATTGCCATCTTTATCCTCGGCCCTGCGCAAAACAACGGTGTGGCGGTCGCATCACTCGGCCAGGCCGTGAGCGCCCCCACTCCCGGCACCATCGTATCCGCCGACACAAACCGCGCCAGCGCTGGGTCATAATACCGCGCATGATAATACAGCAGCCCCGTTCCGTCCAGTCGCTGGCCGGTGTAGTTCAGGTTCGTCTGGAGCACACCGCCGCTGCGCACCGCGCCCCACGGGTCGAAGTCCTGCCGGCTCACGACCGCGCCCGCGCTGTCGGTCGCCAAGCTGACGCTGCCCAGGTGATCGCCGTGCAGGTAGGTCACGCCCGCGCCAGGTGCATGGCGACGACCTGCCCGTTGAAGGTGTAGTGCTAGCGTCCGCGCGCCGCTGGTGGTCTGCTCCCACAGGCCCTGGAAGTACACCGTGGTGGTGGTCGTGGTGCCGACGGTGACGGTCTGGCCACGCGCTCGCCATCCGCGTCGTACAGATAGGTCTCGCCCCGCCGCGTAGCTCACCGTGGCTGGCCGGTTGTCGGCGGTGGAGATCTCGTTGTAGGGTGCGGGCGCACTGATCGGCGTGCTGGTCGGGGTGGCGGTGGCCGTGGCGGTTGCGCCACCCGGCGTGCTGCTCGGGGTGCTGGTCGGCGTTCGCGTCGCCGTGCTGGTCGGCCCCCCCGGCGTGTTGGTCGGGGTCGCGGTAGGCGTGCCGCCGCCCGAGGGGCAGGCATCGCCGCGCTATCCAGCCGGATGTCGTCGAACGTCGCGTCCACCGCGTTCCCGTTGGTCGCCCCCAGCACGAGCTTCGTCGCCTGGCTGGTGAAGCTCTGGCTGGAACTACCGGCGAACGCCGCCCCGAACGCCGCGTCGCCACTCGCCAGGTAGGCCTCCAGCACGGCATGCTGCCCGTGCCCCTGCTGCGGAATGTGTCAAGAGCCTTTGGACAGGATTCTGGGCGAATTATGGTGCGTTGCTGCCGCCCACGCCCGACCCCGCCGGCGCAGGCTGGCCGACGTCGCCCCCCGGCGTCGGCAGGCCGCCCCGCGGCGGCCGACCTCGATGGAGCATCGACTGAAACGAGTGGAACAATCGCCACCAGCGAGGGCAGCACCTCGTCGGCCTCGATTGCCGCCGCAGCCGCTGCCCCAGGCGAGTCCGCACCGCGTAGGTGGATCGTCGCGCTCGCCGGCAGCCCGGTTGACGCCGCGCTGCGCCAGTGAACGCGCAGCGGCTGGAACAGCACCGCCCACCAAGCCGGCTGCCACGAATCGAGATCAGCGTCGTGAAATCTCAGCGCCGCAGCAGCGGGTAGAGCCCGCCGAAGAACAGCGCCAGGAGCGAAAATGCAGGTCATGATCAGCAGACGCGTGAGCGCGTAGATCGGGCTGGCGGCCATTGCCGCGTAGAAGGCCGCGCGCTCCCGGATGCCCGCATCTACCGGCGGTATGTGCGGCGCCACAGCGCCTATAAACAGGCCAATCGATGCGATCAACATCTCGTCCGCCCACGATGCCGCCGGCGAGCATCGGGTGCTCCCACTTCGACGGCCGATCGCACGTGATCAGCGTAGAAGAAGCCACGGTTCCATCCTTTCTGTCGCGGCCTGCCTGCGCCGCGACCGCGGTCAGCCGGTGGCAGGGCACTGGTGGCGCTCGGTCGCTCCACGTGACGAAAGGATACCCCGGCGGCTTTCCCGGGCGCAAAGGGGTGCAGCGCGCTTCCAAAAAGGCGGAATATCAGGAGGTGGATACATGGGCAGCGCGACAGAACCAGGCTCCGTGCGCCAAGCGCACGGAGCCTGTTCTGCCATTCACTGCCTGCGTTGGTGGGGCCTGCGATCGTTACGTTCGCTCGACCGAACCCTTTGGTGTCACCCCTGGGCTGGCGTGTAGTCGGCGGTGTCTGGTGCGGGCCCGCCGCTGAACTGATCGGCATGTTGGCGCCGCCGGTCAGCAGGTCGTTGCCGTTGCCGCCTTCGAGGCGATCGTCCCCGTTCCCGCCGTACAGGGCGTCGTCGCTGTCGCACTGCGTTAATAAAATAACAATTCCCGCCGTACGGCGTGGCAAGTTGTCGTTGCCGCCGTCGACTTGTCGTTGCCCTCTCGCCGCCGTCGATGTAGTCGCGCCTGGTTGTTGCCGCGCAGTGTGTCGGTGCGGATGCTTTTGAATCACGTCGTTGCCGTTGTCGGCCTCGAAGCCGTGTCGTTGCCCTCGGTGCCGGATCATCGTTGCCTGGTGCCCGTTCAAACTGCCCTGGTAGATCTTGCCCGTTGTCGGCCCGCCGACGATCCGGCCCTGCGCGCTCACGTAGATTGTGGCGACGCGCATTGCAGGCCCGCCCCGAGATCGGCGATATGCTGGTGGGCGTTGCCGTGGCCGTGCTCGTCAACGTGTTGGTGGGTAATATGGGCGTATTCGTCCCGGCGTGTTGGTTGGTACTGGTTCGTCAGCGTTTCCGTCGGCGTGCTGGGGTCGGCGTTTCCGTCCGGCGTTGCTGGTGGAGGTGCTGGTCTGACGCTGCCAGAGATCACGCGGGGATTGCCCGCCATGACAGTTCCAGAACCTGTCAGCGATCACACAGGTTATTTGAATCGTACCGGTATTGTTGATGGTGCCGTAGTTAGACGGCTCAGCATTGATGATCCAGGGTTGCCCAGCGTTGTCGATCGTATTAAAATTGGCAGAGAGGCCATTGATCGTCAGCGTTCCTTGGTTATCCACCTCACTGCACCATACAGCGACCGGTCGCCAGGATTGCACTATTAATAGTAACGCCGCCGTGGTTGGTGAATACAACTTGAGCGGGATCGCTGACGTATTGAGGACGGAGGATAGGGGTACCAACCGTCAGGCTGTCGCCCGCGCCTTCAGAGCATACCACTATTGATAAAGCACACAGAAGAGATGTACCGCCACCAGCACCAATTGCGCCCAAACGTATGCTGAAGCTCGCCTGATTGGAGACGGGTGTATCCGGCTCAGCGCCGGCGTTGGATGGACCGTCTGGAATCAGGTCGAGGATTGCGATGGAACTGACCGCCATTCCTGCACGCCTGCCACGTTTTGTGAGCCATGGAAGCACCTCCGCGGCGAGCAATAATGTCCGTATTGTGGTGGATTCCCTTGTTCCTGTCTTCCCAATCGAGATCGACCCACCACGTCGCAGGACGTGCAGCGCGGCCTGGGTTGCGCAAATTGACCTGGAGCTTCTGGTGAATCACCCGCAGGCGGTTGGCGACGGTCTGGGCCGAGAGATTGAGCTGCTGGGGCGATCTCTGGTTGTCCGCCCTTCACCGACCAGCCGCAGCATCCATCCCGCCGTCGGTCAGCTGCTCCAGGTTCACGCTCTGGTCAGCGGTCTGGCTGGGAGCAGCGGAAGTGATCCAGCAGCCGGGCCGCCAGGTGCAGATCGATCCGTACTTCGCCCCGGTGTACGTGCCGTACCTCAATCGGCTCCTGCGCATCGGCGTTCTTCAGCAGGTACCCTCTGGCGCCGGCCCATGATCGCGTCGAAGATGTACTGATCCCGCAACCACGCCGTTCAATACGATCACCCGCGCGTCGGGATTGGCGTCGACGATCCGCGCGGTGGCCTGGATGCCGTTCCAGAAGCGCGGCATGTTCGATATCGATCAGGGATCACATCGAGCAGAGGCTCTTTGGCCGGGTGCACGTGCACGTCTCCGACGGCTGCCTCGCCCACGACGAGAAAGTCACCCGTGATCTCACCGAGATCTGGCGCAAGCCCTGGCGGAATAAGGTGTGATCGTCGGCCAAAAGCGCGAATATGGCACAGCATGGCTGCTCCTTGAGCATTCAAGATGGCTGTGGGGAGCCCAGCGTCGGTCGAGTATAGCCTGAAGGGCCTTTTTTGCCAGGACATCGATCTACTCTGTTTGGTACAAAAAATTACTCTGTGTGGTTATATGCTTTCTTGCTGAAAGCAGGGGCATAGAGTATGTTCTTGGAGGGGCTGCCCTCCAAACCTCACTACTATGTACCGCGTTGAAAGCGGTAGACATTGTTTGAGCTACGTGCCCTGGCCCGGCTGGCTGAACACTGTAGTGTGCCGCCAAAGCGCTATCAATGCGCTCGTGCATCTGTTTCAGCCGAAGTGGCCCGATCGGCCGGCCTGCACGGCTGGGGTCGCCACGTCAAAAACCCGTACCCGTTATCGCGGATCGTCAGGTGCCCAACATCGCCGCTGCTGGTGTCCAGGCATTACCCGGAAGCCAGGCTGGCCGCTCGGCATTAACGCTGGGCGATGTTGTTGAGCGCCTCCTGGGTCGCGCGAAAGAGCGGGCGAATTCGAAATCGATCGGCGCCTTTCCACCGGGACGCGTTGATCACAGAGATCGACATAGAGCTTGTGCTCCTCGTTGAAACCGGCGACATAAGCGCCGCAGCGCAGTCAGCAGGCCGACCTCGTCCAACGCGCCACCGGGCGCGGGCGCATGGATCCGAGCAGCGAATCGTCCCGATGGCTGCGTCGAGGGCATGTCGCGGGTCACAATCCAGCTCACCCTGCATCAAATCGGAATCGCGTACGATCCGGTCGCGCCACAGGCTTCAGGCGCAGCGAGGCCATGTCTGGGCCACGCCGTCAGTGGACCTCCTGAGCGATGCGCCAGCGCTCCTCGTCGATGGCCTCCAGCCTCCGAGCGCGCTGCCGCTGCGCGGTGGTGTCCTCCACCGCCACAATCATCGCAGTACGCTGAGCCTGGCCGGCGTGGCGATGATACGCACAGGAAGAGCGTACCGTCCCGGCACGTTGGGTCATTTCAGGCTGGGCGGTAACGCCGGACCACACTCTCGACCATCGCTGGATCTGGTCGCAGCTCTCGTCGGATCAGCTGCGCCGCATC
>JADKFS010000008.1 GCA_016717335.1 Candidatus Ribeiella danica | reverse complement strand
GTTAGGCGACAGCTGAGGTTTGTTCGTGAGGGTTGCGCTTCACCCGGCAGTAGTTGATGGTGTGAATGTCAAAAGGGTAGCAAGCATCATTTATATCAGTAGTAGCACTACAAGCTGTATCATTAACTGCTCGATGAGAGCCTGCCCCGCATGATCGAGCGCATGTATTGTCGGCGATGGGGTGCGGCGCGCAGCGCGCCGCACCCCATCGCCAGACCATATCTCCGCTCCCCTGGTCGGGGATCGCTTTCGGGGGTAGGTTTTCTTGTGTATGGCGTCAGCGTGCGCCGGATCACCCCACCCCCTGCCCCCGCCCCTGCCAGGGGCGGGGGAAACGGTAGCGCGGCACGGGGTTTCGGCGGAGCCGAAACCCCGTGCCGCGCCAATAACCCCCCCTCTCCCGGCGGGAGAGGGGGCAGGGGGTGAGGGCCTGCGGGGCATCAGCATGCGCTGCAGAAAAAACCCACTCCCAAAAGGTGGTGGAGCGGGGGTGAGGGTTAACAGCGCTTGAGGGCGCGATCCTTGAAAATAAGCCGGTAAGGTGCGGGCGCGCGGGCGGCGCGGCCGCGCGGCTGTCATCATATCGTCATAGAGACGTATTGACCACCGCGCAGCGGAGGTGATAGACTCGCTCTCCCTCTAAACATCCGTCTCGAGGCCCTTGACGATTGGACGATCGATCGCTATGCTCGACGGTTACAGCGCTTGAGTGGGAGATGAGCTGGAGCGGAGGGGGAGCGGCGCGCGAGCCACTTGGTCGTCTTCGTGAGAAGGACACACTGTCGAAATGAGCACCTCATCACCCCTCTACAATGCGCTGGTGCTGGCCTCCGCGCTGCTCGCTCTCGGCCTGGCCTTCTACGCGACGACCCGCGACCGCCGGCTGGCGAGCCGCGCGTTCGCGCTGCTGATGCTGGCCCTCGCCGAGTGGTCGCTGTGCTACGTCTTCGCCGACCTGGTGGCCGACCCGGCGATCCGGCTGTTCTGGCTGGCGGGCGCCTACGTCGGGATCGCCTTCGCCGGGCCGCTGTGGCTGCTGTTCGCGCTCGCCAACACCGGCCGGATCGAGCTGCTGCCGCGCCGGGTCGTCGTGGGGATCGTGCTGCTGGGCGCGCTGGGCCTCGCCGCCGTGCTTGCCAATGTCGCGCTCGCGCTCTGGAGCGGCGGGCTCGCGGTCGCCGTCGAGACGCCGCACGGGCCGCTGTTCTGGCTGCACACGCTGATCGCCTACAGCACGATCTTCGCCGGGCTGGCCGCCTGCGCGCGCACGTTCGTCGCCGCCGGCAGCCCCTACCGCGAGCAGGCCGGCCTGATGCTGCTCGGCGCGCTGCTGCCGCTGCTGGTCAACATGGTGTTCTTGTCCAGCCCGCCCAGCACTCCCGCTCCCGCCGATATGACCCCGGTGGCGCTGGCCGCCACCAGCCTGGCGTTCGCCTACGCCGTGCGGCGCCACCGCCTGCTGACGATCAGCCCGATCGCCCGCCAGGTAGTGCTGGACAGCATGAGCGACGGGCTGGTCGTGGTCGACCATGCCGGGCGGCTCGTCGAGCACAACCCGGCCGCCGTGGCGCTGGCCGCGATCCAGCCCGCCGCGATCGGCCGGCCGCTGGGCGACGCGGTGGGCAATCGCGCGCTGGCGGCGGTGCTCGATGCGATGCTGGCGGGCGAGACCGACACGTCGCGCGAGTGCACGATCGCCGACGCCGAGCAGCGCGAGCGCCGCATCCAGGTCACGCGCTCGCCGCTGGCCGACTCGGCCGGCCGCAAGCTCGGCGCGCTGCTGATGCTGCGCGACATCACCGCGCAGGTGCGCGACCAGGAGGCGCTGGCGCGCCAGGCGGCCGACCTGACCACGCTGCACCACGTCGCGTCGGCGGTCGGCTCGACGCTGGACCCGCACGCGCTGATGCAGACGATCGTCGTCACGACGCGCGACGCGCTCGGCATGTCGCACGCGTCGCTCGGCCTGATCGACCGGGATCGCGGCGAGCTGACGATCATCGCCGAGAGCGCGGCCGCGCCCGAGGCCAGCGCGGTCGGGATCTCGATCCGGACCCGCGGGTGGCCGTTCGAGGAGCACTGGCGCAGCGGCCGGCCGACCGCGATCGAAGACCCGCAGAGCGACGAGCGGCTGGCCGCGCTGCGCGATCTGCTGCGGCGCCGCAACGCCCGATCGCTGCTGATCGTCCCGCTGCGGGCCAACGACCAGCTGATCGGCACGCTCAACCTGGCCAGCGCCGCGCCGCGCCAGTTCGACCGGGAAGAGCTGGCGCTGGCCCAGATGGTCGCCGGGTACGTGGCCACCGCGATCGCCAACGCGCAGCTGTTCGACGCATCGCAGCGGGCCGTCCGCACGAAGTCGGCCATCCTCGACACCGTCAGCCACGAGTTTCGCACGCCGATCACCGCGATCCTCGGCTTCACCGAGCTGTACCAGGAGCGCGTGCTCGGCCCGGTCGCCGAAGAGCAGCAGGAGGCGCTCGACGCGATCCACCGCAACGGGCGCCGGCTGCTCAAGCTGGTGGACGACCTGCTCGACACCGCGCGGCTCGAGGCCGGGCACCTCGACATGGCGCTCTACCCGGTCGCGGTCGACCAGTGCATCAAGGACGCCGCCGCGATGCTCCGGCCCGAGCTGCAGCAGAAGCAGCTTGAGCTGCGGCTGGAGATCGCGGGCGGCCTGCCGTTCGCCTGGGCCGACGCGATGTGGCTGCGGCGGGTGCTGATCAATCTGCTGTCGAACGCGATCCGCTTCACCAGCGCCGGCCAGATCACCGTGCGCGCCTTCGAGTCCCAGCGGCCGGGCGAGCCGGCGGCCGCGGCGCCGCGCCTGATCATCGAGGTCGAGGACACCGGCCTGGGCATCGCCGAGGTCGAGCAGCAGACGATCTTCGAGGCCTTCCGGCGCGCCGAGGACACCCGCACCGCGATACCGGCAGGCTCGGGCTCGGGGCTGGGCCTGGCGATCAGCAAGCGCGCGATCGACCAGATGGAGGGCCAGATCAGCGTGCGCAGCGAGCCGGGACGCGGCAGCACGTTCACGATCGCGCTGCGCTCGACCGAGCTGGCGCTCGAGCACCCGTCACTGTAGATGTGACCCCACCCCCTGCCCCCGCCCCTGTAAGGGGCGGGGGTTTCTTTTTCGTGGGTGTGGCGCGGCGGCAACGCCGCCGCGCCACACCCACGAACGATCGCCCCCCTTTCCCGTTCTGGGAGAGGGGGGCAGGGGGGTGAGGGCCACTCCCGCTACTGCGCCCAGGAGGGCCAGCGGTCCTCGGCGGTGTTGTTGGTCAGCGGGACCTGGCCGCTGCCGTCGGCGTTCATCATGTAGATATCGTAGTCGCCGTCGCGGTTGCTGGCGAAGGCCAGCTGGCTGCCGTTCGAGCTCCAGGTTGGCGCGTCGTCGTCGGCCGCGCTGTTGGTCAGCCGGGCCACGCCGCCGCCGTTCGAGTCCATCGTGTAGATCTCGGCGTTGCCGTCGCGGTACGAGGTGAACGCGACCTTCGAGCCGTCGGGCGAGACGCGCGGGTAGCGGTTGTCGGCGTCCTGGCCGGTCAGCTCGCGGATGTTCGGCAGCGAGGCGTACAGCATGCCCGTGGCGTCCTCGTCGTAGCGCAGGTCGCCCTTCATGATCGAGAACTTGCCGTCGCCGCACTTGCGCTCCCAGTAGAGCGAGCGCCCATCCGGGCTCCAGGACGGGTACTGGCTCGTGCACACGCCCGGGTCGGTCGGCAGCGGAACGACCAGCCCGCCGTCGGTGCGCGCCAGGAAGATCTGCGGCGAGCCGTAGCGGTCCGAGGCGAACGCGACCTTGGCGCCGTCGGGCGAGATGCTCGGGTTGTAGTCGTTCGCGATCGGCGGCTCCGATCCGGGCGGCGGGATGAACGGGTCGGTGGTGCTCTTGCGCGTGTCCAGGTGCTGCGGCAGGCAGGTGTTCTCGAACTCGCCCGAGAAGCTATACGGCAGGATCGGCAGCAGGTAGAGCTGGCGGTGCTCGCCGTCGTCGCGCCGCGAGTCGATCAGCATGCAGGCCCGCAGCGGGTCGTAGCTGCGGCGGTACGAGAACGGCACGCTGTCGGTGCCGCGCGATGGATGCAGCGGGTCGCCGGTCATCTGCACGTTGCCGGTGGCCAGGTAGATCCACGTCTCGTAGCGATCGTCGGCCTTCGCCTTCGAGGCGTACAGCAGCGGCATGCCGAGGTCGGTCGCGGCCCAGGGCTGGCCGAGGTTGCCGTAGCGCCACTGGAAGTAGTGCTGCCCGACGTTGCCCATCTCGACCTTGTAGCCGGCCGGGTTGCCGGGCGTGTAGGTCAGCGCGCGCCGCTCGAACAGCTGCACCAGCACATCCTGCTCGGCCGGGCCGATCTTCGCGCGCACCCAGTAGGCGTCGGTGATCGGCAGGCCCATCGTGGACAGCCAGTCGACGATCGGGCGGCTGCGCACCTGGCCATCCTCGACCACCGGCCCCTGCATGGTCATGAACTCCCAGAAGACTTTGGGGATGTTGTGGTTCGTCGCGGTGTTGAACTGCGCGATCTCGGTCTCGGGGCGCGCGTCGGCCAGGTCCTGCCGGGCCGAGATGTTGCCCCACTTGTCTATCGACGCGCCGACGCGCTGGCCCAGCCGGTTCTGGTCGCGGTAGCTGTTGTTGTCGAAGGTCGCCACGCCGATGAACGAGGCGTAGGTCGGGCTGTTGGGGTTGTCGGCCTTGGGGTTGCCGGCCACCGGCACGTCGGCGGGCGAGCGCGCATCGTAGTCGTAGGGGTCGTTGCCCTTCTTCTGGTGCCCCGAGACCAGCTCGACCACCAGCAGGCCGTTGGTCATGCCGCCCTGGAAGCTGCGGTCGTTCGGGTTGTTGATCTCCATGCGCGCCTTGTCGAAGTACTGCACGGTGCGCAGGCCGTTGACGCCCTGGCGGTAGAACTCGGCGTAGTCGAACCAGGGCTGCGGCCCCCAGTACCAGCTGCGCCCGCCGCGAACCGCGCTGGCGTCCGTGCGCGTCCAGATGGTCTGGAAGGCTCCGTCGGCGAACTGGGTGCGCCGCCCGTCGAACGGCGCGGCGGCGGCGGGCAGCGCCGCGAGCGCGAGCGCCGCCAGCCCGATCAGCGCAGCGGCGATACGCCAGCCGCGCCGTAGCAGTGTGGGTCTCATCGTTGACCTCCTCCGTATGTATAGCGACGTATAGAACCGCCATCGTTGAGACGATTCTAGCGCCGCGGAGGCCGAGGATGAATGAGCCAGCGCTGATCGAGGCGTGAGGGATGCGCTACGCGCCGGAGGCCGATTATCAGGAAGCTGTCAGCCGAGCCGTGCGAGCGCAGATCGCCGGAGAGAGGACGGGCGATGGACCAAGGACCAACGACCAAGGACCAACGACCAAGGACCAACGACCAAGGACCAAGGACCAAGGACCAAAGACGATGGACGCTGGACGCTGGACGATCGCCGTGCAACGGGTCACAACCCGCCCCGTGGGAATGGTGATGGGCATGCGCCACGCTGCTTGCCGCTGGTACAGCATCCTTTGCCGGAGGGGGCCTGGGGGAACCGGCGCGGGTTCCCCCAGCCGGGGGGCCGGGGGCGGCGCGCCCCGGACGATAGACGCTGGACGATAGACGCTGGACTAAAGACCAAGGACCAAGGACCAAGGACCAAGGACCAAAGACGATGGACGCTGGACGCTGGACGATCGCCGTGCAACGGGTCACAACCCGCCCCGCGGGAATGGTGATTGGCATGCGCCACGCTGCTTGCCGCTGGTACAGCATCCTTTGCCGGAGGGGGCCTGGGGGAACCGGCGCGGGTTCCCCCAGCCGGGGGGCCGGGGGCGGAGCGCCCCGGAGAAAAGATGACACGATGACAAGATGACAAGGCGGGGGGCCGGGGGCGGAGCGCCTCGGAGAAAAGACGACAAGATGACAAGATGACAAGGCGGGGGGCCGGGGGCGGAGCGCCCCGGAGAAAAGATGACACGATGACACGATGACAAGATGACAAGGCGGGGGGCCGGGGGCGGAGCGCCCCGGACGATAATGGCCTACGGTCTCCCGTCGCCCAGCGCTCCCAGGATCGCCGCGATCGCCGCGCCCGTGTCGGACAGGTCGGCCAGCACCGCGTCGGCGCCGTGGGCGCGCAGCTCGTCGACGCTAAAGGGGCCGGTGGCCACCGCGACCGTGCGCGCGCCGGAGGCGCGGCCGCAGTCGATATCGTTGGGCGTGTCGCCGATCACGATCACGTCGGGGCCGGCGAAGGGCCGCCCGTAGCGCCGCTCGGCGCGAGCCGCCGCGATCGGCACGAGGCTGGCGCGGCGGTGGTGGTCGCTGCCGTACGCGCCGACGTCGAGGTCGAGGTGGTCGGCCAGCCGCATCATGTCGAGCTTGATCCGCGCGATCGGCTGGAGGTTGCCGGTCAGCACCGACTGCACCACCGGCTCGGCGGCCAGGCGCTCGAGCGCCTGCGCCACGCCTGCCAGCACGCGGCCGCGCGCCAGGAACTCGGCGCGCCGGCGGCCCAGCTCCTCGATGTACGTCGCGGTGAACAGCTCAAGCTCGCCCAGCAGGTCGTCGTGGCCGCGGTCGGCGAACGCCTCCAGGATGATCTGCTGGTCGGTCTTCCCGGCGTACTGGTGGCGCTCCTCGGCCGAGAAGCTGCCGTAGACATGCAGCATCGCCGCGCGCATCGCCTCGCCGGCCACGCCGCCGCTGTACATCAGCGTGCCGTCGATGTCCCAGAGCACTAGCTTGTTCATTGTCATCCGTATTCAGTAGTCGGTAGTCGGTAGTCAGTAGTCAGTAGTCGGTAGTCAGTAGTCGGTAGTCAGTAGTCGGCGGTCGGCGGTCGGCGGTCGGCAGGCGGCGGTCAGCAGTTGGCGGTCGGCGGTATCGTTGTATGGCATTGTGACGCATCGGTACTGACTACTGACATCTGACGACTGACTACTATTTCGGCACCAGCGGCGGGGCGGGCTTCTGGACGTCCGGCAGCTCGAGCAGGCTGCGCGCCGGGTAGACCAGCCGGTCGACGACGTTGCCCAGGCGCTTGAACTGCGGCGCCAGCTCGGTGTCGGCCATCGCGATGTCGACCGGGACGTTCAGCTTGATCGGGATCGTCACGTCGTCGAGCGGGATGCTGATGTCGAGCTTGATCTTGAGCGGCGTGCCCTGCGGCAGCACCAGGCTGATATTGTTGGCGCGCAGCCGGTTGCCGTTGCCCAGGTCGATGTCGGCGCCCTCGAGCGAGAGCGGCACCGGGTCGACCAGCGTCACCGTCGGCTCCTGGCTGACCGGCACGACCACGCCGAGGCCCTTGAGCGGCAGCGGCTGCTCGAGCGGGATGGTCGTCTTGATATGGGCCGCCTGGAGCTGCTGGACGACGTCGCGCAGCTCGGCGACGTTGCCGCGCGCGAAGCCTTGCAGGCCCACGGTGGTGTCGGCGAGCGCGGCGCGCCAGCTCCACGCGAAGTAGAGCAGGCCGATCAGCGCGGCGATCAGGATCAGGTTGATCGCGAAGGAGGTGATGATCATGGCCTTCCAGAGCAACGGCAGCTTCACGAACAGCGGGCGCGATTCGCGCGGCTGCAGGCTTGTGGAGGATTGTCGGGCTTCGGCTGCACTGGCCATGCGTGGCCTCCTTCACTCTAGTGCGCTTTCAGCGCAGGCGCTAGGGACGTGGGGGAGCGCAGCATCGGCTGGCCGGCTGCCTACGCGGCAGTATATACCACCATCACTCGTAACGCAAGACACTCTTTGTTGCGAGATGGCTTCAGTAACCGATCCCTGATGGGTGAGTGTCATATCAATTGTGGTGCTACACCATCCCCCTCACCCCCTGCCCCCGCTCCCCCACTGGGGGAGCGGGGGATATGGTGTTGGCGGTGGGGTGCGGCGCGCGAAGCGCGCCGCACCCCACCGCCATCTCTACATCCCCTCTCATGGCAGGGGGGTGGGGCGCGCAGGCTAGGCTCCGCCGAAGTAGCGCAGCGCGAGCCGCAGGCGCTCCTCCAGCTCGGCCGGCGCGTCGGCCGGCAGCGCGCCGATCGCGGCGCTGGCCTCGGCGGCGCTGAAGCCCAGGCTGACCAGCATCTCGGCCAGCTCGGCGTTGGCCGCCTTCAGCGCTGGGGTGGCGCCGGCCGCCGGCAGCCCCTTGAGGTCGAGCTTGCCGCGCAGCTCCAGCACCAGCCGCTCGGCGGTCTTCTTGCCGATGCCGGGCACGCGCCCCAGCCTGGCCGTGTCGCCGCCGGCGATCGCCGCGCGCAGCTCGTCGGCCGTGCCCGACGAGAGCAGGCTCAGCGCGACCTTCGGGCCGATCCCGCTGACGCCCAGCAGCGTCTCGAACAGGTGGCGCTGGTCGGACGAGGCGAAGCCGTACAGCGCCAGCAGGTCCTCGCGGATGTGCATGTGGGTGTACAGCCGCACCTCGCCGCCGATCTCGCCGAGCGAGCCGAGCACTGTGCGCGGGGCGTAGACCAGGAAGCCGACGCCGCCGGTCTCGACGACCACGTGGTCGACGCCGACGAAGATCAGGGTGCCGCGGATGGAGGCGATCATATCATCATCAGTCGTAGGCTCCGGGTTGCCAGCCGTAGGGCCACAGAGTACAATACCCTTGCAACGCCGGCGCATCGTGTGTGGCTCCGATTATAGCATAGCCGTCGCTGCGGATACCTGCCATGCCGACCCTGCCCGAAACACTGGCCAGCTACGTCCCCGCGATGGTCGTGCGCCGCTACGCGGGCGGCGCGGGCACGGCGGTCATGGCTGCCACCGAGCGCTTCGCCGCGGCGCTGCTGTTCGCCGATATCTCGGGCTTCACCGCGCTGGCCGAGCGGCTGGCCCAGCGCGGCCCGGCCGGCGCGGAGGACCTCAGCGCCATCCTCAACGATGCGTTCGGCAAGCTCGCGGCGACGATCGCGGCGTTCGGCGGCGACACCGTCAAGTTCGCCGGCGACGCGCTGCTGGCGCTCTGGCCCGCCGACGATCGCGCCGACAAACAGGCGCTGGCGCTGGCCGCCGCGCGCGCCGCAGAGTGCGGGCTGGCGCTGCAGGAGACGTTGCGCGACAGCGGGGTGGCCGCAGGGACGCCGCTCTCCATCCGCACGGGCGTCGGCGCCGGCGAGGTGGCGATCATGCACGTCGGTGGCGTCTACGGCCGCTGGGAGCTGCTGGTCGCCGGCCCGGCGCTGCTGCAGACCGGCGCCGCCGTGCAGCTGGCCCGCCCCGGCGAGGTGGTGCTCGCGCCGGAGGCCTGGGCGCTGGTGCGCGCGTGGTGCGCCGGCGTCCCCGTCGTCGGAGACACGGAGACACGGAGACACGGAGACACGGAGACTAATGACGTCGAGCCTGATTCTGTCGCCGCGTCACCCCCTCACCCTGTCACCATGTCGGTTCGGCTGGAAGCCGTGCTCGCGCCCGCCGCTCGGCGCCCCCTGCAGCCCCCACCGCTCGTCACCGGCGTCGATGGCGCGCTGCGGGCCTACATCCCCGGCGCGATCCTGTCGCGCCTGGTCGCCGGGCAGACCGCCTGGCTGGCCGAGCTGCGCCGGATCACCGTGCTGTTCGTGAACCTGCCCGGGCTCGACAGCAGCGCGCCCGACGCGCTCGCGCAGGCCCAGCGGGTGATGCGCGCGCTCCAGACGGCGCTGTACCGCTACGAGGGCAGCGTCAACAAGATCAACGTCGACGAGAAGGGCGTCACGCTGGTGGCCGCGCTCGGGCTGCCGCCGCTGGCCCACGAGGACGACCCGGTGCGCGGCGTGCAGGCGGCGATGGCGATGGCCGCGACCCTGCACGAGTTCGGGATGCCCAGCGCGATCGGCATCACCACCGGCCGGGCGTTCTGCGGCGAGGTCGGCAGCGTGCGCCGCCGCGAGTACACCATGCTTGGCGACGTCGTCAACCTGGCCGCGCGGCTGATGCAGGCGGCTGCGCTAGAGACCAAGGACCAGGGGCCAAGGGCCAGTCAGCTCTCGTCGCCGTCTTTGGTCGTTGGCCCTTCGTCCATCCTGTGCGACGAGGCGACCTTCCTGGCCGCGCAGTCGCGGATCGCGTTCGAGGCCCTGCCGGCGATCAGCGTCAAGGGCAAGGCCGAGCAGATCCCGATCTATCGCCCGCTCAGCCCGGCCCACGCCCAGTCCAGGCTCCAGGCCGCGCGATCGAATGTCGACGTGGTTGGCCGCAGCGTCGAGCGCGCCGCGCTGGCCGAGCAGCTGCAGTCGCTCCTGCGCGGCGGCGACGGCGGGGTCGTGCTGATCGAAGGCGACGCCGGCATGGGCAAATCGCGCCTGCTGGAGAACCTGCGCAACCTGGCCGAGACTCTGCGGATCACCACCTTCGTCGGCACGGCCGACGCGATGGAGCAGTCGACTCCGTACTACGCCTGGCGCGGCATCTTCAGCCGGATGCTGGACCTCGACGTGCTGGGCGACGTCGAGGCGCGCCGGGCGCACGTTTTGAACCTGCTCGAGGACGAGCCGGAGCTGCTGCGGCTCGCGCCGCTGCTGAACGCGGTGCTGCCGCTCGACCTGCCCGACAACGAGGTGACCGCGCAGCTGAGCGGGCAGGTGCGCGCCGACAATACCCGCGACCTGCTGCTGCGCCTGCTGCAGGACTCGGCCGCGCGCTCGCCCAAGCTGCTCATCCTTGAGGATGCGCACTGGTTCGACTCGGCCTCCTGGGGCCTGGCGCAGCTGGCCTGCGCGCAGATCCGCCCGCTGCTGCAGGTGATCGCGCTGCGCTCGCCGGCCGACCCAACCTCGCGCCACGAGCTGTCGGAGGAGCAGCGGCGCGTGGCCGAGGCGGCCGGCCTGCGGCTGCGCCTGGAGGCGCTCTCGCCCGAGGATGCCGAGACGCTGGTGTGCCTGCGCCTGCAGGTGACCGCGCTGCCCGAGCCGGTCGCGCAGCTGATCCGCGAGAAGGCCCAGGGCAACCCGTTCTTCAGCGAGGAGCTGGCCTACGCGCTGCGCGACGCCGGCCTGATCCGGATCGCCGGCGGCGTGTGCGAGCTGGCGCCCGACGCCGACCTGCGCGCGCTGACCTTCCCCGAGAACGTGCAGGCCGCGATCATCAGCCGGATCGACCGGCTCACGCCGACCCAGCAGCTCGCGCTCAAGGTCGCCAGCGTGATCGGGCGCGTGTTCGCGTTCCGCATCCTGCAGGGCATCTACCCGCTCGAGCTCGACCGCACGCGCCTGACCGACGACCTGGCCACGCTGGCGCGGCTGGACATCACGCCGCTGGACTCGCCCGAGCCCGAGCTGGCCTACAGCTTCAAGCACGCGATCACGCAGGATGTCGTGTACAACCTGATGCTGTTCGCCCAGCGCCGCCAGCTGCACCGCGCCGTGGCCGAGTGGTACGAGCGCGCGTACACCGACGAGCCGTGGCTGTACCAGCTGCTGGCCTACCACTGGAGCAAGGCCGACGTCGTCGGCAAGGCGGCCGACTACCTGGAGAAGGCGGGGGCGCACGCGCTCGGCATCTGCGCGCTGCGCGAGGCGCGCACCATGTTCGCGCAGGCGGTCGTGCAGGCCGGCGAGCTGCGCTCGCAGGACCAGGCGCAGGCCCAGCGCCGGATCATGTCGCTCACGCGGCTGCTGGGCGAGACGCACCATCTGCTAGGCGAGTTCGCCGCGGCGCGGGTCTGCTTCGGGCAGAGCCTGGCGCTGGCGCTGCTGATCGGCGAGCGCAAAGGCGCGGCCGAAGCGCTGAGCCGGCTGGGCCGGCTCGACACCGACGCGGGCGCGTACGCCGAGGCGCGCGAGCAGCTGGTCGAGAGCCTGGCGCTGGCGCGCGAGATCGACGACCGGCCGGGGATCGCGCACGTCCTCAACAACCTCGGCAACGTCGCCTTCCGCCAGGGCGCGTACGTGGAGGCCGAGGGCCACTACCAGGAGGGCCTGGCGATCTACACGGCGCTGGGCGATCGCTCGGGCCTGGCGTTCGTGTTCAACGGGCTGGGCAACACCGCCACCGCGCAGCACGCGTTCGAGGCCGCGCTGTACTGCTACCGCGAGAGCGTGACGATCCGCCGCGCGCTCGGCGACCGCTGGGGCGTGGCCGGCTGCCTGGCGAACATCGGCTGGGTGACGCACCTGCAGCGCGACTACGCCGCCGCGCGCGCCAGCCACGAGGAGAGCCTGGCGATCTACCGCGCGATCGGCGACCAGCGCGGCACGGCGATATCGCTGGTGAACCTGGGCTTCACGCTGTGGGAGCTGGGCGAGATCGGCGCGGCGGCCGAGCTGCACTACGAGGCGCTGCGCCTCGCGATGGCGATCGGCGCGGTGCCGCTGGCGCTCGAGGCGCTGGCCGGCATCGCGCGGCTGCACGCGCGCGGCGGGCAGGTCGAGCAGGCCGCCGAGCTGCTGGGGCTGGCGCTCCACCACCCGGCCAGCAGCGCCGACCTGCACATGCAGGCCGAGCCGGTGCTGGCCGAGCTGCGGGCCGCCTTGCCGCCCGAGCGGCTCGACATGGCCCTGCGGCGCGGCAGAGCCCACCAGCTTGCGTCGGTCGCCGCGGGACTGCTGGGCGAGCAGACCCGCCTTGCCGCGGCATAGCGCGAGTCGGCAGTCGGCAGTCGGCAGCCAGCAGCCGGCAGTTTAAGAACCAAGCGCTCGTTTCAATACCAATCACATACGGCCGCGCTGGCTGTTAACCACGAAGGCACGAAGGCACGAAGGCTCTACATTGCCCCGAACCTTCGTGTCTTCGCGTCTTCGTGGTTATTACTTGAAGCGTCTCTGCGCTAGATCCCGGGCAGCTTCGGCAGGCCCAGCCGCGGCCGCTCGCCGAACTCGGGCAGCGTGGGCGGGTGCTCGGCCAGCAGGCGCTGAACCTCGGCGAGCGCGCGCTCGAGCTGGCTGTCGTGGCCGGCGATGTGGTCCTGCGGCCGGATGTCTATCTCGATGTCGGGGTCGGTGCCGTAGTTCTCGACCTGCCAGCCGACGTCGTTGAACCAGAACGAGAACTCCGGCTGGGTCGTGATGCTGCCGTCCACCAGCCGATGCCGCACGTTCATCCCGATCACGCCGCCCCAGGTGCGCTTGCCGATCAGCGGGCCTAGATTCATCAGCTTGAAGACGTGGCTGAAGATATCGCCGTCCGAGCCGGCCTGCTCGTTCGTGATCGCGACGAGCGGCCCCATGACCGAGTCGCTCGGGTACGGCGCCGGCTGGCCCCAGCGCTGCACGTCGTAGCCGAGCCGCCGGCGCGCCAGCTTCTCGATGATGAGCTGCGAGACGTGCCCGCCGCCGTTGAAGCGCACGTCCACGATCAGCGCCTCGCGAGCGACCTCGGCCAGGTAGCTGCGGTGGAACTCGGCGTAGCCGCGCGGCCCCATGTCGGGGATGTGGACGTAGCCCACGCGCCCGTCGGTGGCGTCGTGGACGCGCCGGCGGTTGGACTCCACCCACTCGCGGTAGCGCACCGGCGTCTCGCTGCGCAGCGTCCGCACCGCGACCGTGCGCGTCGCATCGTCGCCGGGCGAGCCCGCGCCGCCGGCCACGGTCAGCAGCACGTCGGCGCCGGCCTGGTTCACCAGCAGCGCGCCGGGAGCGACGGTGCGCCCGACCCGGCGGCCGTTGACAGCGACCAGCCGGTCGCCCGGCCGGATGTTGACGCCGGGGCGGACCAGCGGCGAGCTGCCGGCCTCGTCCCACACGTCGCCGCGGGCGATCCGCTCGATCACGTAGCTGTCGGTCGCCTCGTCGTAGCGCAGGTCGGCGCCGAGCAGCCCCTGGTCGTAGTGCGGCTCGGGCGGGTAGTCGCCGCCAACCTCGTAGGCGTGCGAGGTGCCCAGCTCGCCCTGCATCTCCCACATCAGGTCCGAGAACTCGGCGCGCGTGGCGACGCGCCGCAGCAGCGGCAGGTAGCGCTGGTAGACCGCCTGCCAGTCGACGCCGGACATGTCGGCATTCCAGAAGTGGTCGCGCTGGAGCCGCCATGCCTCGCGGTACATCTGCTCCCACTCCGCCCCCGGGTCGACCGAGACCTTGACGCGCCCCAGGTCCAGCCAGCCGCTCTTGCGGCCGGGCGGGCCGTCATCCTTGGGCTTCTCGCCGGCCTTGATCGCGCGCAGCCGGTTGCCCGAGCGGTAGACCAGCGTCTTCGCGTCGCGCGAGATGTCGAAGCTGGTGACGCCCTCGACCAGCGTCTCGCGGCTGCGCTCCTCGAAGTCGTAGGACTCGATCTTGTGCTTGGCCGGCGGCGGGCCGCCGCCGTACACCTGGGCTCCCAGCGAATCCTCGACCGGGCGGGACGAGAACAGCGCCTTGCCCTTGATGCCGAGGATCTGGCTGTAGAGGCCGACCGGCACCGGAAAGGCGACCACGCGGTCGGCGATGCCGTCCAGGTCGATCCGCAGCGCCGGCCGCTCGTCCGGCTCCGGCTTCGGCGCGCCCTCGGCGGGCGGCGCGGCCGGCTCATCGGCGCTGGAGGGCCGCGGCGCGAATGGCGAGGGCAGGTCGGCCCGCAGCGTGACGAGGTACGGGCGCGTTCCCTGCGGGAAGTTCAGGTCGAAATGCAGGCTGTCGTAGACCGGGTTGAACTCGCGATGGGAGATGAAGTACAGGTACTTGCCGTCGGGGTCGAAGGCCGGGCTGGTGTCGCGCAGCACCGGCCGAGTCACCTCGAACGTCTCGCCGCTCTCGACATCGCAGAGCTTGATGATCGAGGTCTGCTGGGTGTTCGAGAAGCCGTAGGCCAGCCAGCGGCCGTCGGGCGACCAGGCGACCCCGTGGATGGTCTCGTGCAGGCTGCGGTCGAGCACGCGCGCCGAGCGCGCCGCCAGGTCGACCAGGATGAGCTCGTTGCGGTGGTTGGCCAGCGCCACGGCGGCCCGCCCGGGCGCGGGCGCCAGGCCGACCGGCCGGCCGATCGGGAGATCCTCCAGCCGCTCGGGCGCGGCGCTCGCGTCGGCGTGGTGGATCTCCAGCGTCTCCTCGCCGCCCGAGTCGCCGACGACGACCAGGCGCCGCTCGTCGAGCCAGGCCGCCAGGCGGTAGCGGACGCTGCCGAGGTCGCCGTGCTGCAGCGCCGGGCCATCCCACGCGCCCAGCGTGAACGGCCGGCCGCGCACCGTCAGCGCGATCGCGCGGCCGCCGGGGTGCGGGTCGTAGCCCTGCAGGTACTTCTCGGCGCTCACGAACTTGCGCTTGCGCTGCGACCGCGAGCTGTACAGCTCGACCGCGATCTTCTCGGCGCGGTCGGTGGCCGGGTCGAACAGGAACAGGTCGGCGCCGGCGTGGTACACGATCCGCGAGCCATCGGTGGAAGGGTGGCGGACGTAGTAGTCGGCGTGGTGCGTGTGGCGGCGCAGGTCGTCGCCGCTGGGCCGGCAGGAGTACAGGTTGCCGACGCCCTCGTGGTCGGAGACGAAATAGACGCGCTCGGCCACCCACCGGGGCAGCGCCACGTTGCCGGCGATGCGCGTCAGCCGGCGCCAGTCGCCGTCGCCCTCGGCGTCGACCCACAGGTCGCCGGCGAGCCCACCGCGGTAGCGCTTCCAGCGCGCCAGGTCGGTCGTGTTGCGCCCGATCACCATCGCGCCGTCGGGGCCGAACGAGACGCTCCTGGCCGGCCCGGTCGGCAGCCGGCGCGGCTCGCCGCCCTCGCGGTCGACGGCGTAGAGCTGGTACTGGCTGGCGAAGGGCTGGGCGGCGCTGCTGGCGAAGACGATCGAGCGGCCGTCGGGGCTCCACCCGGCGACCTCCGACTGCGCGCCGAGAAAGGTCAGGCGCTGCGAGGGGCCGCCCTCGGCCGGCATCACGTAGACCTCGGGGCCGCCCTCGTCGCGCCCGGCGAAGGCGAGCAGCGCCCCGTCCGGCGAGAACGCGGGCGTGAGCGCCTGGCCGGGGTTGGTCGTCAGCCGGCGGGCCACGCCACCGCCGGCCGGGACGCGCCACAGGTCGCCCTCGCACACGAAGGCGACCGTGTCCCTGTGGATGGTTGGGAAGCGGTAGTAGCCTTGTTCCATCGCGCTCGCTCCTCTTTGTCGTGACAGGTGAGCAATGCGGGCTACTCTACATCACGACGCGGGGTGGTGTCAATCAATGTGTGTCTGTTTGTCGGGGGCTGCGCGCCCCCGTGCCCCCGCGTGGGCTGCGTGCCCCCGTGCCCCCGCGGTGTAGCCAACCACACAGCATCCGGGGGGCTGCGCGCCCCCCGTGCCCCCGCGGGCGGGGTGGGCCGCCACCCCCGCCGCCCCCCGGCCGGGGCTTCGCCCCTGGACCCCAAAAAGAGCGCCGTCTCGTTTGCGATGCCTGACGCGCATGCCTGGCTGAATCCAGGCGCAGCAGGAGATAACACGTCCGATCGGATGGTGCCAGGCATGGGCCACTGGCAATCAAATTGAGGTTGCATTTCTTGCCGGAGGGGGGCCGGGGGCGCAGCGCCCCGGAAAAGACGAATCACTATCACTCACAGAGCGGTCGCCAGGTCGAGCGGCGGCTGGACCCGCACGAAGTACTCGCGCCCGAGCATCTCCTGGAGCATCGCCGGCGGGAACATGTCCGGCTCGATCGGGTACTGGGTGCGGTGCGCCGCGACCGCAGCGATCTTCTGGTCGACGTAGGCCGACACGTCGATGCAGGCGGTCGCGCCGGAGGCCGGCTCGTCGGGCGAGTCGCCCGGCGCCGCCCCGCCGATGATGCGGGCGTCCTCGCCGCGCCCGTCGTACGCGCTCGGCGCGCCGGGCGCGAAGACCAGGCAGGTCACGTCGTCCGCCGCGACGACGTGGGCGGTGCGCGGCTGGTTCCGCACGATCGCCAGCTCGCCGAAGAACTCGCCCGGCCCGAGCTGCCGCAGCCGGCGCAGCGACCCGTCGGGCTCCTCGTGCATGACGTCGGCGTGGCCCGAGAGGATCAGGTACAGGCTCGCGCCCGGCTCGCCCTGCTCGACGATGTAGAAGCCGGCCGGGAACCAGTCCACGTCGACGTGGTCGCCGGCGTAGCGCAGCGTGGTGGCCTCCTGCGCGAACAGCGACAGCGCGCGGACGAAGTCGGCCGTGCCGCGGAAGCGCGTGGCCGACTCGCCCAGCCAGCGCGCCAGCTGGTCCAGCAGCAGCAGGCGGCTGCGCGGGAAGTGGCTGTGGTAGAGGCGATCCGGCCGGTGCGGCGCCAGGCCGCCCGCGAGCTGCTCGGGGAACTGCTCCGGGCTGCCGGCCAGCCCGCAGGCCGCGCTGGTCGCCAGGCTGATCGCCACGTGGTCGGGGTGGCCGTACGCGCCGTCGGCGCCGAAGGTGATCACCACGTCGGGCTGGAAGGCGCGCACGATGCCTACAACTGCGCCGGTCAGCTCGCGCTGGTCGACGTCCTTGAGCGTGCCGTCCATATAGTCGAGCACTTCGGCGCGCTGCACCCCCAGGCGCCGGCAGGCCTCGTGCAGCTCGCGCTCGCGCACCTGGCCGAGCGTGCGGCGGGTGGCGACGCGCGCGTCGCGGATCTGCCCGGCCTGGCCGCGCGTGGCCGAGACGACCATGGCCTCCCAGCCGGCCGCGACATACTTGGCCAGCGCACCGCCGGCGCAGAAAGTCTCGTCGTCGGGGTGCGCGAACACCCCCAGGATGCGCGGCCGGCCACGGTCGTTCGCTATCGTTTCCATGAATGTGCTCCTCTCAAATACGGGGAGTTCCGAACATTTACCACGAAGACACAAACACATGAAGGTTCAGAACGCCTCAATCAGCTTCGAATCTTCGTGGTTATTTGAAAGTGATTGCTCCTCCCCAAGCCGTAAAGCTGATCGCTGCCCAGCGAAACTTTGTTCAGACGGAATGCGCTGCGCTACCGTGGGCTGCAATATGCCGGCGGCGGCGGAGCGCTCGATCATGTAGACGAACGGCGCCGAAAAAGGCCGCAGGCCCACCAGCTACAGCGCGGCGCACCTGAACCAACTATTTCTGCCGACCGCCGACTGCTGACTGGAGCGTGCTGTTTGCAGTCGCCAGTCGCCAGTCGGCAGCCCGAACATCGCAGGGGGATTTCAGCCCAAGCGTATGAGTTTGCCGCAGTGCGTCATGTTGACGCCGCCCGGCTCTCGCTCTATAATCGACGCACCGCATCCATCGCCATCTGCGTGGCCGATACACGCCTTTACGAGCAGCATACGAAAGGAACCCGACAATGGAGTACGAGCTTCCCGAAGATATCCAGATGTTACGGCAGGCGGTTCGCGAGTTTGCCGCGAAGGAGGTCGCGCCGATCGCGAGCCTGATCGACGAGGAGGAGCGCGTCCCGCTGGAGACGCTCAAGCGCGCCGGCGAGCTGGGGCTGCTGGGCATCCCGTTCCCCGAGGAGTACGGCGGCATCGACGCGGGCATCGTGGGCTACTGCGTGCTGCTGGAGGAGATCAACCGCAAGTGCGCCTCGCACGGCACGATCATCGGCGCGCACGTGCAGCTCTGCGCGACGTCGATCTTCATGGCCGGCACGCCCGAGCAGAAGGACAAGTACCTGCGGCCGCTGATCGCCGGCGAGAAGTGGGGCGCCTGGGCGCTGACCGAGCCGAACGCCGGGTCGGACGCGGCGCACCTCCGCACCGTCGCCAAGAAGCAGGGCGACGATTGGGTGCTG
The DNA here is from genome assembly GCA_016717335.1 of Candidatus Ribeiella danica. GTDB lineage: Bacteria > Chloroflexota > Chloroflexia > Chloroflexales > Roseiflexaceae > Ribeiella > Ribeiella danica. The sequence goes on along the minus strand of JADKFS010000008.1, from coordinate 511,041 downwards.
AACGGGTCGAAGATGTGGATCACCAACGGCTCGTTCGCCGACGTGCTGGTGGTCTTCGCCACGACCGACGCCGAGCTGGGGCCGCGCGGCATCACCGCCTTCATCGTCGAGAAGGACTTCCCCGGCTTCAAGGTCGGCAAGGTCGAGCCGAAGATGGGGCTGCGGGCCTCGCACACCGCGTCGCTGTACTTCGAGGACTGCCGGGTGCCGGCCGCCAACGTGCTCGGCCAGGTCGGCCAGGGCTACGGCGTGGCGCTGCAGACGCTCGACATCGGGCGCAGCGGCCTGGGCGCGTCCTGCCTGGGCATCGCTAAGGAGGCCTACGACCTCGCGCTCAGGTACGCGGTCGAGCGCCAGCAGTTCGGCCGCTCGATCGCCGACTTCCAGGCGATCCAGATCAAGCTGGCCGATATGGCGGTCAAGCTCTACACGATGGAGCAGATCGTCTACGACTGCGCCAAGAAGGTCGACCGCGGCGAGCCGGCGCGGCTCGAGTCGAGCATCGTCAAGCTGTACTGCACCGACGCGGCCTCGCAGATCATCGACGAGGCCATCCAGGTCCACGGCGGCATGGGCTTCTCGCGCGAGCTGCCGCTCGAGCGGATGTACCGCGACGTGCGCGTGTTCCGGATCTACGAGGGCACCAACGAGATCCAGCGCTATGTGATCGCCAGCGAGATCCTCAAGAAGGTCGGCCACAAGATCAAGCTGAGCTGAGTGGCTGCTGCCCCTTACCCCCCTGCCCCCCTCTCCCTATGGGAGAGGGGGGAGTGTAGGCTGGTCACGGGGTTTCGGCGGAGCCGAAACCCCGTGACCAGCTACTGTTTCCCGCGGGGTGGGGTGATCCGGCGCAGCACCACGCCACAAACGAACAACCCACCCCCGAAAGGAGTAGGGGGTGGGATACCACCAGACCGCAGGTCTACCTCCCGCGGACCGTGCCCTGGCGCAGGAAGCCGGCCAGCGCCTGGTCGAACGCGGCCGGGTTATCCCAGTTCAGCCAGTGGCCGGCCCGCGGGATGGTGATGACGCTGGCATCGCGGATGCGCCGCTGCATCTCCATGCCCTGGATCAGCGTGTACGGGAAGTACGACGCGGTCATGATCAGCGTGGGGCAGGCGATCTGGTACAGCCGCGCCGTCCCGTCGAAGTCGATCGCCGCGTCCCAGATGCTTATGTAGTTCGCGCGGTCGTCGATGTGGCGGCCGACCTCCGCGCGCACATACGGGCCGATATCGGTGTTGAACATGCCCAGCCCGCGCGCCATGAGGTTGGCCATCTGATCGACCGAGGTCGAGTAGAGCATCCACTTGAGCGCGACGGTCCTGAATGGAAACGGCTCCCAGGGCAGGCCGCGCGGGTCGTACCAGGTGTCGGCCAGCACCAGCCCGCGCACCAGGTCGGGGTAGCTGGCCGCCAGCTCCTGCGCGACCATGCCGCCAAGCGAGTGCCCGCAGCAGACCACCCGGCCGAGCCCGAGCGCGCCGATCAGGCTCGCGACATCGCGGGTGAACTGCGAGACCGAGTATGGCCCCGCCGATCGCGACGATTCGCCGTGGCCGCGCAGATCGCAGGTGATCACCTGGTAGTACTTGGAGAAGATCGCTACCTCCCTCTGCCAGTAGGCCCGAGACACCAGCGCCCCGTGGAGCAGCAGCAGCGGCTCGCCACGGCCGTGGACGTCGTATGCGTACGTGGCATCGCCAAGTGAGATGGTCGGCATCGCGGCTGGTCTTCCCTTCTATTACAGCGACCTGCGTGGGCTATGTCAGATGAACGTAGTATAGCTCAGTTACAGCTCAGTTCACACAATCCCTTGCCCGGCGCTGATGCGTCGGATCACCTCACCCCTGCTTCCTCTTTCGGGGGTAGGTTTTGTTTTTGCGCATTGCACTGTGGTAGATGACCCCACCCCCTACCCCCTCCCCTGGAAGGGGAGGGGGCCAGATTCTTGGCATCAGGGTGCGGGCGCGTACGCGCCCGCACCCTGATGCCAGAAAGATCCCCTCTCCCAGCGGGAGAGGGGGGCAGGGGGGTGAGGGCCAACAAGCCCAAAGCGCAGCGGAGTGTGAAGAGATCTTTACTCTACAGCCGCGTTTCTTCTCTCTGGGCTGTGCGGCGACGGCATATGATCCACAGCAGGATCAGATTAGCAACCGCCTGTGCGACGATTCGGCGCAATGAGGCGCGATCGCCCGTTGCCACGGCGGCACGAGGGGCAGGCTATGCACATTGGCGTTCCCCGCGAAGTGCGGGATGGCGAGGCGCGGGTCGGGATGACCCCGATCGGCGTGCGGCAGCTTGTCGGCCTGGGCCACGGCGTCTACGTCGAGCGCGGGGCCGGCGAGCGCAGCGGCTTCGCCGATACCGAGTACATCGACTCGGGCGCGCAGCTGGTCTACTCGCCGGAGGAGCTGTACTGGCGATCCGACCTGGTGGTCAAGGTGGTGCGCCCGACCTCGGAGGAGTTCAGGCTGCTGCGCGAGGATAGCACGCTGATCGCCTTCCTGCAGCTGGCCTCGGCGCGGCGCGGCAAGATCGAGACGCTGCTGGCCAAGCGCGTGACCGCGATCGCGCTCGAGACGATCGAGACCGACGACGGCGACCTGCCGGTGATCCACAGCATGAGCCAGATTGGCGGCCGGATGACCCCCGGCCTGGCCGCACGCTACCTGGAGATCGGCAACGGCGGCAACGGCGTGCTGCTCTCCGGCGTGCCGGGCGTGCCGCCGGCCGAGGTGGTGATCATCGGCGCCGGCATGTTCGGCCAGGAGACCGCGATGGCGTTCGCGCGCGCCGGCGCAAGCGTCTACGTGCTGGATCGCCAGATGGCGCAGCTGATCAAGACCGAGCAGCGCTGCGCGCAGCACCGCATCACGACCATGCTGGCGCACCCCGAGGTGATCGCCAAGGTCATCCGCTTCGCGGACGTGGTCGTGGCGGCGGCCAGCAGCACCGGCCAGCGCGCGCCGATCCTGGTCACCGACGACATGGTGCGCCTGATGCGCCCGCGCAGCCTGATCATGGACGTGTCGATCACCCAGGGCGGCTGCGTCGAGACCAGCCAGCCGACTACCCACTACGACCCGGTCTTCACCTACGCCGGGGTGACCCACTACTGCGTGCCGAATATCCCGTCGGCGGTGGCGCGCACCGCGACGCACGCCCTAGTCGGCAGCAGCTGGCCGATCATCGAGGAGGTGGCCGAGCTTGGGCCTGATATCGCGATCGCCCGCAACCGCATGATCGCCCGCGGGACCTGGACGCACCGCGGCCAGATGCTGCAGCAGATCGTCGACCCACAAGATGCGTAGGGAATACACCATGATTACCTCCAATATCCCCAGAGCGCCGCGTCGACCTGGGGGCCACAGCTCCGGCTGGTCGGCGTACTACAACCAGCACACGACCAGCGCGGCCGAGGCGGTGCGCACGATTCAGTCCGGCCAGCGGGTGTTCATGTCGGGCATGTGCAGCATCCCGCAGACGCTGCTGCACGCGCTGGTCGACGAGGCGCCCAACCTCAGCGAGGTCGAGCTGCTGCAGCTGCTGACGATCGGCGACTCGAGCTATGTCGCGCCCGGGCTGGAGCGCCACCTGCGCGTCAACACCCTATTCATCAGCCCGAACGTGCGCGCGGCGGTCAACGACGGCCGGGCCGACTTCACCCCGATCTTTCTCTCGGAGATCCCGGATCTCTGCCGCAACCACCTGGACATCGACGTCGCGATGATCCAGGTGTCGCCGCCCGACGAGGATGGCTTCTGCTCGTTCGGGCTCGAGGTCGGCATCAGCAAGCCGGCCGCGTTCGCCGCCAGGCGGATCATCGCCGAGGTCAACCAGCAGATGCCGCGCACGCTCGGCGACAGCTTCATCCACGTCTCGCGGCTGGACCCAGATCGTCGAGGTCGACTACTCGCCGCCCGAGCTGGCGATGGGCAGCGGCGACCCGATCGAGCTGGCGATCGGCCAGCACATCGCCGGGCTGATCGACGACGGCGCGACGCTGCAGATGGGCATCGGCGGCATCCCCGACGGCGTGCTGCAGACGCTGCGCACGTCGGGCGTGAAGGACCTGGGCATCCACACCGAGATGTTCTCCGACGGGATCATCGACCTGGTCGAGATGGGCGTGATCACCAACGCGCGCAAGACCCTGCACCGCGGCAAGATCATCGCCGGCTTTCTGATCGGCACGCGGCGGCTGCACAAGTTCGTGCACAACAACCATATGATCGAGCTGCACCCGATCGACTACACCAACGACCCGTTCATCATCGCCCAGAACGAGAAGATGGTCGCGATCAACGCGGCGATCGAGGTCGACCTGACCGGCCAGGTCTGCGCCGACTCGATCGGCCACAGCTTCTACAGCGGCGTGGGCGGGCAGGTCGACTTCATCCGCGGCACGGCGCGCAGCAAGGGCGGCAAGCCGATCATCACGCTGCCGAGCACCGCCAGGGGCGACACGATCAGCCGGATCGTCGTGGCGCTCAAGCCCGGCGCCGGCGTGGTCACGTCGCGCAACGACGTGCACTACATCGTGACCGAGTACGGCGTGGCCTACCTGCACGGCAAGACCATCCGGCAGCGGGTCCAGGCGCTGATCGGTATCGCCCACCCGAAGTTCCGCGACGAGCTGACCGCGCGCGCGAAGGAGCTGCGCTATCTGTGATGGGTAGGCGGAGCCAACCCCAATGCGCATCCTCATAACAGCCGATCTGCACTACCGGCCGGCCCAGCGCGCGGCCTACGTCGCGTTCGCCGAGTGGGTGCGCGAGCAGCAGCCCGACTGCTTCATCATCGCGGGCGACATCGGCCACCCGCTGCGGCTGTTCCAGCGCGGGCTGCAGCTGTTCCACGAGCTAACGTGCCCGCGCGCGCTGATCGCGGGCAACCACGACGTCTACCGCGGCGAGCACGGCAGCCGCGCGCTGTGGCAGGAGTGGCTGCCGCAGATCACGCGGGACGAGGGCTTCGTCTGGCTCGAGGACCAGCCGCTCACCCTGGCCGGCGTCGGCATCTGCGGCACGCTGGGCTGGTACGACTACTCCTCGCGCGCGCCGCACCTGCCGCTCAGCGACGGCGACTACCGCTCGCTCAAGGCCCAGGTCAACCACGACGCGGACTACATCGACTGGCCGTGGAGCGACCAGGCCATGGCGCGCTACCTGGCCAGGCGCTTCTCGGCGCGCCTCGGCCAGCTGGCGGACGACCCGGCGGTGCGCCAGATCGTGGTGGTGACGCACATGCCGATCTTCGAGCCGGCCATCCCGCGCCACCCCGAGAGCATGTTCTACAGCCTGCTGAGCGCCTACCTGGGCAACTTCACGCTGGGCCAGATCGTGCGCGGCCAGCCGAAGGTCACGCACGTCGTCAGCGGCCACCTGCACCGCCAGCGGCTCTGGGCCGAGCCGGGGCCGCATGGCCCGATCGAGTGCCAGGTCGTGCCGAGCCGCCCAGGAGCGCCGGCCGCCGTGCTGCTGGAGCTAGGTTGACTCCCGCTGGCGCGGCTTCAGTATTGCGACCCCACCCCCTGCCCCCTCCCCTGCCAGGGGAGGGGGTTTCTTTCTCATGGGTATGGCGCGACGGCTTTGCCGCCGCGCCATACCCATGAACGATCTCCCCCGCTCCCGCGCGGGAGCGGGGGCAGGGGGGGAGGGCTGACGTTGCCTGAGCCCTGCGCCAGCAGGGCGCCTGAAAGACGATGGCCGACCCGGCGTGCTATAATGTCGAGAATGACAGCCTCTCTTGATTCTGGAAGGCGACAGCAATGTCGTGGGTCGAAAAAGTCCTGGCGCACCTCAGCGAGCGCGGCCACCGCGTGACGGCGCCGCGCCGGGCGATTCTCGAGCGGATCACGCAGTACAGCCAGCCATTCAGCGCCGAGCAGCTGTTCAAAGACGTCGGCGGCGACGGCGGGCCGATCGGCCGCGCCACCGTCTATCGCACGGTCGAGCTGCTGCACGACGACCACTGGCTCGCGCGCGTGCACTGGAGCGCGGCCAAGGAGACCACCGCCGCGGACGAGCACGCCTACGTGCCGATCGAGCAGGGCCACCAGCACCACCTGGTCTGCCGCAGCTGCGGCTCGGTCGTCGCGTTCGAGGGCTGCGACATCGACGAGCTGCTCGGCGGCCTGGCGCGCCGGCTGAACTTCCGGGTCGACGGCCACTGGCTGGAGATCTACGGCCTCTGCCAGGTCTGCCAGCGCCACCGCTGAGACCTCTCCCCGCCCACCCTCCCTTGTGCTGCATGGCCCTCACCCCCTGCCCCCGCTCCCAGCGGGAGCGGGGGGATTCGTTGTGGTGCTGCGATACGCTGCAAAGCAGCGCATCGCAGCACCACAGGACACACCCCCTCCCCTGGAAGGGGAGGGGGCAGGGGGTGGGGTGATCCATCCAATACTGTCACAGCACTATGAGCGAACCAATATAAAAAGAGACAATATATCATTAAATACAACACTTGATCAATTCTTCAACTGATACATTGTTGCTGTCGATTCGCGGATGATAGAGAGATATAGTCTTCTGGTAGCATATCAATGAGCAGGCTTATGTGCGGAGCGGCATCTATCTGGCCTGATCTTCCGTCTAATGGCCTACTTGCCCTTTTTTAATAATGAGATATAATATCAATCCAGACGCGTACTGAGGAGTGGCGATAGAAGCATGAGCAGTCCTATGGATCGATCGCGCGCACAAGCGAAGGCAGCCGGTGTGCAGCGCCGGCTGGCGGCGCTGCTGCTGGCGGCGCTGCTGCCACTGCTGGCGGCCTGCGGCGGGCAGCCGGCCGCTACCGCCGGGCAGAAGAAGACGATCGTCGTCACCTACTCGGTGCTCGGCGCGGTCGTCCGCGAGCTGGTCGGCGACGCCGCGAGCGTGGTCGTGCCGATGCCGAACGGCCAGGACCCGCACGAGTGGGAGCCCTCGGCCAAGGACATCGAGGCGATCATGAAGGCCGACCTGATCGTCCAGAACGGGCTGGGGCTCGAGGGCGGCATGGAGAAGACGCTCCAGCAGGCGCGCCAGGCGGGCGTCAGGTTCTTCACCGCATCCGATCACATCAGCATCCGCAAGGTCGGCGCGGGCGAGGGGCTGCCGACCGGCGACCCGGACCAGTCGGTCGGCGCGGAGGACCCACACCTCTGGATGGACCCGCTGAGCGTCAAGCAGGTGGTTGTGGCGCTGGCCCCGCAGCTCAAGGCCGACCTGGGGATCGACCGGGCCGCGCAGGCGCAGGCGCTGGCCGGCCGGCTCGACCAGCTGAACGACGAGATCGCCGGGATGGTCGCGGCGCTGCCCGAGGCGAACCGCAAGCTGGTCACCGGCCACGAGTCGCTGGGCTACTTCGCGCAGCGCTACGGCTTCAAGCTGACCGGCGCGCTCATCCCCAGCACCACCAGCCAGGCCGAGGTCTCGGCCGGCGACCTGGCGGCGCTCAAGCGGCAGATCCAGGAGAGCCAGGTCAAGGCGGTCTTCACCGAGCTCGGCACGCCCAGCGCGGTGGCGGCGGCAATCGGCGGCGAGACTGGCGCGCGGGTGGTCGAAGTGGCCACGCACGTCGTTCCCGACGACGGCTCGTACTTCACCTTTATGCGCAACCTGGCCGCGACGATCACGACAAACCTGAAGTAGGCAGAGGTACCGATGAGCTGGTTGATCGACCCGTTTGTGACGAATGATTTTATGCTGCGGTCGCTGGCGGCCGGCCTGCTGGTGTCGATCGCCTGCGCGATCGTCGGCACGTTCGTGGTGCTGCGCGGGCTGGCCTTCATCGGCGACGCGCTGGCGCACGGGGTGCTGCCCGGCATCGCGGCGGCGCTGCTGCTCGGCGCGCCGGGCATCGTCGGCGCCGCGGTCGGCGCGCTGCTCATGATCGGCGGGATCAGCCTGATCACGCAGCGCTCGCGACTCTCCTCGGACACGGCGATCGGGCTGCTGTTCGTCGGCATGCTGGCGCTCGGCGTGGTGATCGTCTCGCGCTCGACGTCGTTCAACGGCGACCTGGTGCGGGTGCTGTTCGGCGAGATCCTGGGCATCAGCACGCAGGCCATCCTGATCCAGCTGATCGCCACGATCGGCGTCGCGATCACCGCCTGGGTCTGCGCGCGCCCATTCCTGCTGCTGTGCTTCAGCCCCGAGCAGGCCCAGGTGGCCGGCTTCTCGGCGCGGCGCTACCACGGCATCATGCTTGCCCTGATCGCCGTCACGATCATCGTGTCGTTCCAGACGGTCGGCACGCTGCTGGTCTTCGGGATGCTGCTCGCGCCGGCGGGCGCGGGGGCGCTGCTGGCCCGGCGGGTCGAGGCGATGATGGGCTTCGCCGCGCTGTTCGGCGGGCTGGCGGTCTATATCGGGCTGCTGGCCAGCTACCACTTCAATATCGCGGCCGGCTCGGCGATCGTCCTGTCCGCGACGATTATCTTCTTCGTGGTGTTTGTGGCACAGAATCTGCGCAGCCGCCAGGCGCAACAAGCGGGGGTACCTCTCGCATGAGTGTGATCGTAACAGGAATACAGGCCGGCTCCGGCGCGCGCGCTGTGCAGCACGGCGACCAGCCGCGCGTCGGCGCGCACAACCTTGAGATTGGCTACGCGGGCAGCCCGATCGTCGCGGGGATCGACCTGGACCTGCGCGCCGGCCAGTCGCTCGCGCTGATCGGCGTGAACGGCTCGGGCAAGTCGACGCTGCTGAAGACGCTGGTCGGGCTGCTGCCGCCGCTGCGCGGCGAGCTGACTGTCCTGGGCGCGCGCCCGGGCGTGCAGCCCGGCCGGATCGGCTACCTGAGCCAGTTCCACGACTCGGGCTTCGTGCTGCCGCTGCGCGCGATCGACGTCGTGCGGATGGGCCGCTTCCCGGCGCTGGGCCTGTTCGGCCGCATGCGCCCGTCCGACCACGAACTGGTCGACCAGGCGCTGCGGACGATGGGCGTGGCGCACCTGAAGGACGCGCCGCTGCGCGCGCTCTCGGGCGGCCAGCAGCAGCGGGTCTACCTGGCGCAGGTGCTGGCCCGCCGCGCCGACCTGATCGTGCTGGACGAGCCGACCAGCGGGCTGGACGCGGCCGGCCGCGAGATCTACCTGCAGGCCATGCGGGCCGAGCGCGCCCGCGGCGCCGCGGTGATCACGGCGACCCACGACATCCAGGAGGCGGCCGACTGCGACCAGACCATGCTCCTGGCGCGCAAGGTGGTGGCGGCCGGGCCGAGCCGCGAGGTGATCACGCCCGAGGCGCTGCTTGAGACCTTCGGGATCGTGATGACCGTGCGCGACCAGCACCTGAGCGTCGCGGTGGTCGAGCGCGAGCACGGGCACGGGCACGACTAGCCGCGCGCCGGGGGGTAGCGCAGGGCTGAAGCCCTGCGCTACCAGTACCAAGCCCGCTAAAGCGGGCTACCCGGCGATCTCGGACCCCCCTGCGATCCGGGGAGGTTTCGGCCTGCCACGAAGCCACGTTCATCTGGGGAGGTTTGGCGGGGCGTCGTCCCGCCAAGAAGACTTTTTCCATCTGGGGAGGTTTGGCGGGACGTCGTCCCTCCAAGAAGACTTTTCTCATCTGGGGAGGTTTGGCGGGGCGTCGTCCCGCCAAGAAGACTTTTCTCATCTGGGGAGGTTTGGCGGGGCGTCGTCCCGCCAAGAAGACTTTTCTCATCTGGGGAGGTTTGGCGGGGCGTCGTCCCGCCAAGAAGACTTTTCTCATCTGGGGAGGTTTGGAGGGACGAAGTCCCGCCAAGAAGACTTTTTTCGCGGTCTGGCAGAGCCGCAGCTCTGCCAGACCGCGAAAAAGGCGAAAGAGAGAAACTGATGAGGCGCCTGCTGAGCCAAAAGGGCCGCTTCGTGCTGGCGAACGTGCTGACGATGGTGGTGCTGCACGGCAACACGAAGCAGTTCTGGCCGAAGATCCCCTACCTGAGCTTGCGCGACGAGAGCGTGGCCGAGCACAGCCGCCTGATGTTCAACACGCTCTTGCTGGTCACGCTCGGCCAGCTGCTGCTGCGCCGCCTCTCGCCCGACCGGCTGCCGGCGCGGGCGATCGCCACGGGCGCCGCGACGGGCGCGCTCGGGCCGCTGATCATGCTGGGCCAGCGCGGGCTGCGGCTGCGCCCCCCGCTCTCCGAGGTCTACAACCTGTCGCTGGTCTGGCTGCTGCCGCTCGGCGCGGCGCTGCTCGAAGACCTGGTCGACTCCTCGATCCAGCAGGCCGATCGCCGGCTTGCCGCCGAGGCTCCCTCGCACGAATAGCGGTTCACCCTTCCGCAAACCTCTCCCCCGTGCCCTCTCGCCCGCCAGGGCAGGGGGCCAGACTCGTGGCATCCAGGTGCGGTCGCGTAGCGGCCGCACCCGGATGTGGGAGAGGACTGGAGCAGGCCGATCGTGCCCTGTGGCTCAACCCTTCAGCTCGTCGCTAGAGCGGCCCGGCGTCGCAGGCCGCGCTGTCCGCCGCAGGATCGTCCGCACCCGAGCGATCAGCTCGCCCGGCGTGATCGGCCGGGTGATCACGTCGTCGGCGCCCAGATCGAGCGCTGTAACCTGCTCGTCGATCGTGGCCTGCGCCGTGACGATGATGATCGGCACGTATGCCCTGGCCCGCGCAAGCCGGCACAGCGCCAGATCCGCCGCGACCGGGCGCAGCCGATCGAGCACCAGCAGGTCGGGATGCCGCTGCCGGATCAGATCGAGCGCCTGCCGCTGATCGTGGCCGACGATCACCACAAAGCCGGCGCCGGCCAGGGACGGCTCGATCAGCTCGGCCAGCGTGGGGTCGTGCGCGGCGATCAGGATGGTGCGCTGCATCCGTGGGACGCCATTGTCCATGCCACCCATAGTCCACCTCTCGAGTGCTGTTGGATCGGCGTCGCGCCCCAGAGCCAATACGTTTCATATACGAATGTTTGGGAGCTTCGCGACGAAGATACGAAGGCGAAGTTGATACCTTCCAACTCTTCGTGTCTTCGTGCCGTCGTGGTTATTTGAACGGATTGCGGCTGCCTCCCACACTACACCACAAAGATCGCGAGCCTTGTGGGTATCGTAGCAGGCCCATCTTCAGGTATTGTTAAGAAGCGATGTCGAGATTGTGTTGATGCGCGCCGGCGCTCACGCGTGAACAACTGTGCCCCCATTCGGAATGAAACCTTCACCCGGCGCGGCGCCGGCCGCGGTATGATGCGTAGGCGCGCGTGCGCCCGGCCCACCCGCGCCGCTTGAGCTGTGCGCGCGCTCAGGCCGGATCGCGGCGCCGCGGCAGCCCTCAACAGCATCCTTTGCAGCAAAGTATAGAGGCAAGCACCATGTCCCATCACGATCGCAACCTATGCAACGCCCTCCACGATCGCACGATGACCGCCGAGCAGGCGGCCACACTCATCCCGGCCGGCGTCAACGTCGGCATGAGCGGGTTTACCGGCGCGGGCTACCCCAAGGCGGTGCCGCTCGCCCTCGCGCAGCGGATTATGGACGCCAACCTGGCCGGCGAGAAGTTCAAGATCGGCGTGTGGACCGGCGCCTCGACCGCGCCCGAGCTGGATGGCGCGCTCGCCATGGTCGACGGCGTCGAGCTGCGGCTGCCCTACCAGTCCGACCCAACCTGCCGCAGCAAGATCAACGCCGGGCAGATGGAGTACCTCGACATGCACCTGAGCCATGTCGCGCAGACCGTCTGGGAGGGCTTTCTGGGCCACCTGGACGTCGCGATCGTGGAGGTGAGCGCGATCCTGGAAGACGGCCGGCTGGTGCCCTCCTCGTCGGTCGGCAACAACAAGACCTGGATCGACTGCGCCGACAAGCTGATCCTCGAGGTCAACAGCTGGCAGAACCCCGGCCTGGAGGGGATGCACGACATCTACTACGGCACCGAGCTGCCGCCGCGCCGCCGGCCGATCATGATCACGCACGCCGGCGATCGGATTGGCTCGCCCTACTTCCGCTGCCCGCCCGAGAAGATCCTGGCCGTGGTCGAGACCAGCGCGCCGGATCGCAACAGTGAGTTCACGCCGCCCGACCAGGACTCGCAGCGGATCGCCGGCCACATTCTCGACTTCCTGACGCACGAGGTCAAGAAGGGCCGCCTGCCGGCCGACCTGCTGCCGCTGCAGTCGGGCGTGGGCAACATCGCCAACGCGGTGCTCAAGGGCCTGTGCGACGCGCAGTTCGAGAACCTGACCGCCTACACCGAGGTGCTGCAGGACGGCATGCTGGACCTGATGGCGACCGGCAAGCTGACGATCGCCTCGGCGACGGCGTTCTCGCTCAGCAACGACGCGGCCGCGGCGTTCAACCGGCAGATCGACCAGTATCGAGAGCGCATCATCCTGCGCCCGCAGGAGATCAGCAACCACCCCGAGGTCATCCGGCGGCTCGGCTGCCTGGCCATGAACGGCATGATCGAGGCCGACATCTACGGCAACGTCAACTCGACCCACCTCATGGGCACGCGCATCCAGAACGGCATCGGTGGCTCGGGCGACTTCGCGCGCAACGCCTTCATCTCGTTCTTCATGACGCCGTCCCGCGCGAAGGGCGGCGCGATCTCGTGCATCGTCCCGATGGTGTCGCACGTCGACCACACCGAGCACGACGTGCAGGTGGTCGTGACCGAGCAGGGGCTGGCCGATCTGCGCGGGCTGGCGCCCAAGCAGCGCGCCGCGCAGATCATCGAGAACTGCGCGCACCCCGACTTCCGGCCGGCGCTGCGCGAATACTACCGCCGGGCGCTCGATCTGTCGCCCGGCAAGCACACGCCGCATCTGATCGACGAGGCCTTCGAGTGGCACACCCGCTACTTGCGCAGCGGGCGCATGCTGCCCTAATACTATCTTCAGCACCCCACCCCCTGCCCCTCTTGGGGGTAGGTTTTTTCCAGATGGCATCTGGACGTTATTGCCCTCTCCCAGCGGGAGAGGGGGGATTCGTGGTGGTGCTGTGGTGCGCTGCAAAGCAGCGCACCACAGCACCACAGGGCACACCCCCTCCCCTCGAAGGGGAGGGGGCAGGGGGTGGGGTCATCTGCCGCAGTACAATGCGCAAGAACAGAAACCTACCCCCCCAAAAGACCCCTGCCAGGGGCGGGGGTTCACAATTGGCGGTGGTGAAATTTGGCTGGCGCCAGCCAAGAATCCTCCTCTCCCGCTGGGAGAGGGAGTAAGGGGGTGAGGGCCTCCAGCTGAAACAGCAAAGCCCCTCTCTCCCAGAATGGGAGAGAGGGGCAGAGAGGAAAATGTAGCCTAGAAGGGGATGCCGCTCGTCAGGGTCGTCCAGCGCACCGCCGAGTGTCCGGTTGAGCCGTACGGCCGGCGCTTCAGAATGATCGGCTGGTAGGCCGAGCTGCGCCAGTGCTGGTAGCCAACCTCCCAGAGCGGGTGGATGCTGGCCGACGCGCCGGTGGCCCACGGCCACGCGCTCGGGCTGAGCACGTACTTGGCGACGTAGTCGACCGCCAGCTTGAACCGGCCGTAGTCCCACAGGTTGACGCCGCGCCGCTCGGCGATCACCGCCACGGCGATCTTGTAGTCCAGCGCCTCCTGGGTGTAGTCCAGGCCGCTCGTGCCGCGGCGGGTCTCCTCGGGGATGTGCCCGTCGGAGGCGATCAGGTCGGCCAGCGACTTCCACTTGGCGATCGCGGCGGCGAAGCCGGCCGTGTCGCCCAGGTAGTCGGTCACGGCGACGCGCATGAACGTGCCGGCGTCGCCCCAGTTGTTGATGCGCTGCGAGGCCGTCGGCAGGATGACCGTGCGCAGCCACGTGCGGAAGGCCTGGTCGTCGGCGGCGCTGAGCGCGCCCGACGGCTTGATCAGGCTGGCGGCAAAGACGAAGCCCGGCGCCACGCGGCTGATGATCAGCGAGGTCTGGCACGATCCGCTGTTCGGGCAGGTGTTGCTCGTGCTCTTGGTGGTGTTCACCCAGGCCATCATGAAGGCGCGGGCCTTTTGCGCGTACTTCGCGTCACCGCTGACGCTGTAGGCCAGCGCCAGCCCGTAGGCGGCGGCGGTGTCGTCGACGAACGCGCCGGTGGTGCCGGAGATGTTCAGCGGCTCCTGCGGCGACGGGTTGGCGCTCAGCTTGCCGTTCGCGAAGTTGAGCGCGTCGCTGACCGCCGACTTGTACGGCTCGACGCCCTGGCTGGCCAGCTGCTTGCGCTGGGCGAGTTCGGTGGCGCTGCCCAGGTAGCCGCCGGTGGCCGGCTGTACGAGGACCGGCGCGCCGGCCGCGGCCGCGGGGGCTGCGCTCGATGTGCTCGGCAGGCCGATGGCGACGACGCTGGCGATCAGACAGGCGACGATCAAGATCGTGCTGAGTAGCTTCGCCGAACGATGTGTGCGGAAAGAGCGATGGCTGCGCTCGATAATGGGTGCGTTCATAGTATGTCCTCCTTGAACCATTCGATGCGTGAGTGCGATGTAGGTGCCAGTCCAAAGGACACGGGTGACGGCCGATCGACGATTGGCTCGGCCGTTCCGCGGGACAGCCGGCCGCTCATTGGCGCGACGCCGGGTGTCTGGCTCGGTGAGTGGCTCGGTTTGTAAGGTGCAGGTCCGCTGGAATTCGTTTAACTATTTCTTAACCTGTGACAACCATAGCACCGAACCAGCTCCGCTGTCTATAGCTCGATGCTCCCTGTATGGTCACAGGTCGGCCGGGCGATTCGCCGGCGTGCCAATGAGGCGCATTCGCTGCCGGTGCCGCACTTTTCGCGCTCGCCGCTGCTTTGGCCGCGCTGCCGGGCTTCGTGGCAAACCGCGTCAGAAAGGGGTATTCGGGCGCGGCCTCGTCGCCGGCGAGTCTCGGCCCGCTGGCCGCAAGCACGCGCGCACCTGCGGCGACGATCGCCGCAGCGCCTGGTACGGCGCATGTGACAACGTGCCACTATGGTTGCCGGTCGTGCCAAGATCTGCCCGCAAGCTGGGCTGAGGAGGCAATGTTTAACATATTTAACTAAAATATCAGTATTTTGCGGCCGACTGGTGGTTCATGTTGGTATAGCGTCCAGCAGAGTGGCTTTATCGTTCTGCGCAACGCTGCAGGGGCAGCCGGCCCGATGCCAGCCGCCCGCCCCTCTTCGAGCGAGCGCGACCACAAACCCGTGCGGGCGATACGTCGTCGGCGGGCGGCCACGCGCTCTTCAGCCGCGGTATCAACGAAGGAGGAGTGATCCATGAAGCGAAGACTGCTGATCGGACTGTCCGTGCTGCTGGTTGCGCTGGTGGTCGTCGCGCCCGCGAGCGCGATCACCGGCAACTACGTCAAGGACTTCGAGCACCCCTACGTCGGGCTGCTGGTGGGCTACGACGCGAGCGGCGAGTTCATCGGCCGCTGCTCGGGCTCGCTGCTATCCGAGCACGTGTTCCTGACCGCCGGCCACTGCGTCGAGGGCGCGGTCTCGGCGCGCGTCTACTTCCAGCAGGACGCCGGGGTCCACTACGACCCGGCCACCGAGCTCGACCCGGTCACCGGCTACCCGGACTACTGCGCCGCCGGCACGCTCGGGACGCTCTGCGCGACGTCGCACGAGCTGTACAACTACGGCTATGACGGCTTCGTCACCTTCCCGAACACGCACGACGTCGGGCTGGTGATCCTCGACCAGGCGATCGACCCCGGCGAGTACGGTGTGCTGGCCGCGGCCGGCACGCTCGACGGGCTGGCCACGCGGCGCGGCCAGCAGGAGCTGACGTTCACCGTCAGCGGCTACGGGCTGAGCGCCAAGAACCCGGCGCACGTACTCTCGTTCCGCGAGCGCCTGATGGCCACCTCCACGCTGGTCAATCTGCGCAGCCATCTGACCGACGGCTACAACCTGCAGACCTCCAACAATCCCGGCGGCGGCCGCGGCGGCACGTGCAACGGCGACTCGGGCGGGCCGTTCTTCTACGGCGGCACCAGCTCGAACCTGATCGTGGCCGTGAACTCGTTCGGCCTCAGCGCCCAGACCTGCCAGGGCGTCGACTTCGCGTACCGGACGGACCGGGCGGAGGTGCTCAACTGGATTCTGTCGCACGTTCCCGCGGGCGACACGGTGGAGATCGCCGGCAGCTAAGCGCCTCCAATCTGCTCCCTGCCCTGGGCAGGGGCGGGGATGAATCCCGTATGTTACAAACCCCACCCCCTGCCCCCGCCCCTGCCAGGGGCGGGGGTTTCTTTTTCGTAGTTGTGGCGCGGCGGCTTTGCCGCCGCGCCACAACCACGAACGATGTGATCAGGATCTGCGTGTTCGTCGGGAGCGTCACTGCTGCCGCGCCCTTACTCGCCACTGCCAGCAGGTCCTTCCTCCGTTTCTTTGAGCTCCTCCAGCAGGTCGCCCAGCGCGTCGAAGCGCTCGTTCCACGTCCGCTCGTAGTGCTTGACCCAGTTGTGGATCGGCTTCAGCGCTGCCCGCGCCGCTGCCTTGACAGCACAATCGTGTTCGGATACGCTGCATGGTGTCCATTGACGTATCGTGAGAGCAAGAGCGGCTGTGGCCGAACGGCACACACGCCGCCCGACTGCCAGCGGCGCGCGAGATTGATGCGATTTTGCCACGCCGAGCGGGCGGTCGGCCTCCGATGGAAACACAAGAGAGGAGCAACGCGCATGACTTTGCACGAGCAATCATCGACCACCGACGCGGCTGTGTGGGGCGAGAACACCGACGGCGGCCCAGGGGTGCTCGGCACCAGCACCAATAGCGTCGGCGTCGCGGGCACCAGCACCAATAGCATCGCGGTGCTCGGACGCAGCGACAGCGCCGACGCCGTGTTGGGCCGCAGCTCGAACAGCAACGGCGTGCGCGGGCAGAGCGGCGACGGCAATGGCGTCGTCGGCGCGAGTAAGAACAACGACGGCGTCGTCGGCCAGGCGCTCGCCTTTGGCAAGAGCGGCGTGTTCGGGACGAACCCGGCCGGAAATGGCGTGCTGGGCGTCAGCCAGGATGGCGCCGGCGTCGCCGGGCGGAGCGTGACCGGCAATGGCGTGCGCGCGGAGAGCGAGGGGGACGACGGGGTGGTCGGGCGGACGCAGGCCCCGCGCAAGAGCGGCGTCGTCGGCTTCAACGCCAGCGAGGGCGGTAGCGGCGTCGCCGGCATCAGCATGCAGGGCAACGGCGTGTACGGCCGCAGCGAGGGTGGCCCCGGCGTGGTCGGCGAGAGCGGCAGCAACCACGGCGTCGTCGGGCAAACGCGCGCGCGGGATCGCAGCGGCGTGTATGGCTCGAATCCGAACGACTGGGGGACCGGCGTCACGGGAGAGAGCCAGGACGGCACCGGGGTCGCCGCGCGCAGCAGCACCGGCACGGCGGTCATCGCCGGCAGCGGCACGGGCATCGGCGTCTTCGCCGAGAGCGCGAACAACGACGCGGTGTTCGGCCAGGCGCATGTGGCCGGGAAGAGCGGCGTCGTCGGCATCAACCCCACCGACGGCGGCAGCGGCGTCGCGGGTATCAGCGACCGGGGCGCCGGCGTGTACGGCCGCAGCCCGTTCGGCAACGGCGTCTACGGCGTCAGCTACCGCTCGGCCATTCACGGCGACGGCCAGGGGTCGGGCGTGGGCGTGTACGGCCGCGCGGAAGGGGCCGCCGGCGTGTACGGCCATGCCGACACCGGCACGGGCGTTGAGGGGTCGACCTGGCGCGGCGACATCAATAGCCCCGCCATCCGCGGCATCTGCCGCCGCCCAGACTACAGCGTCAACTTTAACGGCTACGCGGGGGTGTTCATCGGCAAAGTCTACGTCGCCGGTGAGCTGCAGAAAGGCGGCGGCGGGTTCAAGATCGATCACCCGCTCGACCCGGCCAATACCTACCTCAACCACTCCTTCGTCGAGTCCGATGTGCGCAAGAACGTCTACGATGGGACGGCCGTGCTCGACGACGACGGCGCGGCGACGGTGGTCCTGCCGCCATGGTTCGAGCGCCTCAATCGCGACGTCCGGTATCAACTCACGGCCATCGGCGCGCCGGCGCCCGAGCTGCACATTGCCGACGAACTGGCCGACAACCAGTTTCGGATCGCCGGCGGTCGCGCGGGGCTGAAGGTCTGCTGGCAGGTGACCGGCATCCGCCAGGACGCGTGGGCGCAGGCGTTCCCGCTGGTGGTGGAAGAGGCCAAGCCCGCGGACGTGTGCGGCGCCTATCTCCATCCGGGCTTGACGGACGACCGGCAGGGGCCGGGCATCGGCTGGGGCGCGCACGACGACATCACCCGCCGGCTGGTGGAACAGCGCCCGCCGCGGTTGGACGACCAGGGCCGCCCCACGGATGATCGAAGCACCGGCGAAGCGTGACTCGACCACCTGGCAGGTATTCGTCATGGCCGACGCGAGGACCATCTCGGCGATGACGAATACCTGAAGCGTCTGTCCAAAGACATGCCGGTGGCGCTGGAGCGGATACGAGCGCAACGCGCAGAGCGCAACCTGGGCAGTGGCCAGCGCGGACGGAGGCGGGCGGAGCAGCCGCTGCGGGTGCCCGATTGTACTGTGTGCTTGGGCGAAATGGCGTAGTGTAGGGATAAAGCCGTGATAAAGCTGTCTGCGCGCGAGCGGGCGTCGAGCGACCTCGCCGAGGAATGGATCACCGAGTGGCTCACAGAAGCACCCGTTCGTCGCCAATGCCTTGCGATTCTTGCCGGCTCGATCGAACATGCACGCCGCAGCGCGCCCGAGCGCTGGGGCGTGACACTCTGCCCCAAGGGGCAGGAGGCGGTCCGATTGACGATCGGGATGATCTATGTCTGTGATCTCTCACGCGATAGGATCGCGCTCACGCTCCACGGCCCATCGCAAGCTGCCGCGGTGCTCGCCCCGTATCTTCGCGGCGACAATCTCGCCGATCTGCAGTGGTGCGCCGGCGGAGGTCGCGCCCCGCGCCCGAATGCGCCGGAGTTTCCCAGCGCGCCGGAGGCGGTGTGGTGCTGGTTTCTGGCGCGTGATATTGGCGCGGTCTGGCCGCTCGTGCGCGAGTCGTACATTCGGATGATCGAACTCGCTGCCAAGAAGCCGCTGAACCCGGTGGTGCGCCGCTCCCACTCGCCTGGCGTCGTGGAGTACCTGGGCGCCATATTTCCCGGCAATCTGCCGGCACTGTGATCGCAAGCGCTCCACGTGCGCGCCGGAGAGGCAGGGCGGAAGCGGGAGCGAGGCAGCCGGGGATCATCATGGCTGTCAAAACGAAGAACCCCACCGATCGCTCGGTGGGGTTTGGCTTTCTGAAGCCTCAGAAGTGGAGCGGGAGACGGGATTCGAACCCGCAGCCCTGTGCTTGGGAAGCACATGCGCTACCATTGCGCCACTCCCGCGCGCCCATACTCTAGCAGTTTTTGCGGAGCTTGTCAAGCATAGAGGTCAGTAGCCAGAAGTCAGATATCAGTAGTCAGTGCCAGCGAGAATCATTGATTCTCGCCGGTACTGACTACCGACTACCGACTACCGACTACGGCTCGCGCCGCCGCGGCCGATCGCGGTCGCCGAAGCCGCGCCCGCCGCCGCGCCCGCCGCGGTCGCCGCCCTCGCGCGGGCCGCGACCCGCGCCGGCCGCCCGCCGCTCCTCGGCCGTCTCGCCGGTCAGCAGCGCGCGCCGCGATAGGCTGACCTTGCCGGTGCCCTGGTCGATCCCGATCACCATCACGTTGATCTCGTCGCCCAGCTTCACGATGTCCTCGACGTTCTCGACCCGCGTGGTGTCCAGCTCCGAGACGTGCACCATGCCGTCTTTGCCGGGCACCAGGTTGACGAAGGCGCCGAACGGCATGATCCGCACGACCTTGCCCAGGAACACGTCGCCGACCTTGATCTCGCGCGTCAGCGCCTCGACCATCGCGACCGCCCGCTTGGACGCCTCGCCGTCGGCCGTGGCGATGAACACCCGGCCGTCGTCCTCGACGTCGATCTGCGCGCCGGTCGACTCGGTGATGCTGCGGATGGTCTTGCCGCCCGGCCCGATCAGCGCGCCGATCTTGTCGGGGCTGATCTGGATCGTGATGATCCGCGGCGCGAAGGGCGAGAGCTCCTCGCGCGGCTGGCTGAGCACCTCGTTCATCTTGCCCAAGATGTGCAGCCGGCCGTCGCGCGCCTGCGCGAACGCCTGCCGCATGATATCGAACGTGATGCCGGTGGTCTTGATGTCCATCTGCAGCCCGGTCACGCCCTCGGAGGTCCCGGCGACCTTGAAGTCCATGTCGCCGAGGTTGTCCTCGAGGCCCTGGATGTCGGTCAGCACTTTCCACTTGCCGCTCGGCCCGGTGATCAGGCCCATCGCCACGCCGGCGACCGGCCGCTTGATCGGCACGCCCGCGTCCATCAGCGAGAGGCTCGATCCGCAGACCGACGCCATCGACGAGGAGCCGTTCGACGACAGCACCTCGGAGACCAGGCGCATCGTGTAGGGGAACTCGTCCTGGCTTGGCAGCACCGCCAGCAGCGAGCGCTCGGCCAGCGCGCCGTGGCCGATATCGCGGCGCCGCGGCGAGCCCAGCCGCTTGGCCTCGCCGGTGCTGAACGGCGGGAAGTTGTAGTGGTGGATGTAGCGCTTGGTCGTCTCGAGCCCGAGGTCGTCCAGCCGCTGCTCCTCGCCCGGCGAGCCGAGCGTCGTGATCGTCAGCACCTGGGTCTGGCCGCGGGTGAACAGGCCGGTGCCGTGCACGCGCGGCACCACGCCGACGTCGATCCAGATCGGGCGCACCTCGGTCGGGCTGCGGCCGTCGACGCGCAGGCCGTGCTCGAGGATCGCCGAGCGCACCTCTTCCTTCAGCAGCGCCTCGAAAGCTTTCGTGACCGTCTTGACGCGGCTGGGCAGCTCCTCCTCCGGCTCGTCGGCCGTGAACTGGGCCAGCACGTCGGCGCGCAGGGAGTCGGTCGCGGCCTGGCGCGCCGGCTTGTCGGAGTTGTTGATCGCCTCTTTGAGGCGGCCGCCCATGTAGATGGTGATCGCGTCCTCGAGCGACGTGTCGGCGGGCGGCGGCGTAAACGCACGCTTCGGCCGGCCGGCCAGCGCCACCAGCTGCTCCTGCAGCTCGCAGAGCTGCCGGCAGACCGCGTGGCCCTGCTGGACCGCGTCGAGCATCTCGTCCTCGGTCAGCTCCTCGGCGCCGGCCTCGACCATCAGCACGGCGTCTTTGGTGCCGGCCACCACCAGGTCGAGCCGGCTGTTGGCCATGTCGGCCATCTCCGGGTTGATCACCAGCGCGCCGTCGAGGTAGCCGACCAGCGCCGCGCCGACCGGCCCGGCGAACGGGATGTCCGAGAGCGACAGCGCCGCCGAGGCGCCGATGATCGCCAGCGGGCCCGGGTCGTTGATCATATCGATCGAGAAGGTCGTGATGATCACCTGGACCTCGTTGCGGTAGCCCTTGGGGAAGAGCGGGCGCAGCGGGCGATCGGTGAGCCGCGCCGTCAGGATCGCGGTCTGGGTCGGCCGGCCCTCGCGCTTGAAGAAGCTGCCGGGGATCTTGCCGGCCGAGTACATGCGCTCCTCGTAGTCGACCGTCAGCGGGAAGAAGTCGATCCCCTCGCGCGGCTCCTTCGAGCCGACGACCGTCGCCAGCAGCACGGTGTCGCCGTAGCGCACCGTCACGGCGCCGTCGGCCTGCTCGGCCAGCTTGCCGGTCTCCAGCGTGAGCGTGCGCCCGGCGATCTCGGCGCTAACTGAGTGAACTTGCCTTTCTGACATACACCTTTCCTTTGACGGGCCGCGTCGAGCGGCCCCGCGCGGGGCGTTAGGTACTGGAGGCTGCCGCCGAGCAGTAGTCAGTAGCCGGTAGTCAGTCGTCAGTACCAATGCAAGGCGATGCGATTGGCCGGTACTGACTACTAATATCTGACTACTTCCTACAAGCGTTCGGCTTCAATCTCCAATCCCTAACGACCCCAAAAGATCGAAAGCGGCCTACAACAGACGCAAGCCCAGGGGGCCTTGCTCCCTGGGCTTGCATGGAACTTACCGATTCAAACCGGTGTAAGAAATTGCGGATGCGATATTGGAACCGCAAGCGCACTGCTGAGCAATCGTCATCCTGATCGGTCTTCCCCAGGCGATCTATCTGCGCAGGCCGAGCCGCTCGATCAGCTGGCGATAGCGATCCTTATCCTTACCGCTCAGGTAGGCCAGGAGCCGCCGCCGCCGGCCGACCAGCTTCAGCAGGCCGCGCCGCGAGTGATGGTCGTGGGCGTGCGTCTTCAGGTGCTCGATCAGCTGGTTGATCCGCTCGGTCAACAGCGCGACCTGGACCTCGGGCGAGCCCGTGTCGCCGCCGTGCACCTGATAGTCAGTGATAATGCCGGTCTTCTCTTCTTTTTCGAGCGCCACAGCTGTCTCCTTGGCTAATCGCGAGCGGGCTTGGCGCAGCCCGTCGTTCCTCGGTTGTAGGCCGAGCAGCATTATACCATAGATTGCCATAATTAGAAACTGACCTTGACGATCGTGCGGCCGGAGCGATCCTGGAAGAAGCCCACGCCGTCCTGGATCAGGCCGACGTAGAAGCTCATCTTGGTCTCGGGCTGCTGCACGCGGATGCGGCCGATCACCTCGGCCTCCTCGCCGGGCATCAGCACATCCTCCTCGCCGGGGGTCCTCCACTGCTCGGCCGGGCGCGGCGTGACCGCCCAGCGGAACGGGTAGCGCTTGGCCGCGCCGCCGCTGTTGGCGTCCCAGTCGACTCCCACCCGCCAGAAGCCGCCCGGCTTGACCACGTACTTGCCGGCCTGGATCGACGAGAACACGTCGTCGGTGCTGTACTGGTAGCCCGAGGGCGGGCCGTACGTCCGGATCGGCACCTTGCCGGTGTTCTTGACCCGCATGGTGATCGTGATCACCTCGCCTTTCATGATCGTTTCCGGCGCGATGTTGGTGTAGGTGATCTTTACCTCGGGCTGGCCGCCGCCGCTGATCGCGATCCGGCCCGGCTGCACGACCAGGTTGCCGAAGCGGTCCTGCGCGCGCACGACATAGCTGTACGCGCCGTCCGGCAGCAGGGTGTTGTCGACGGTCTTGCCGTTCCAGATGTGCTGCTGCGGCCCTGGCCCCTCTTCGTCGGCCGCGACGAACGGGAACGTGGTGGCGCCATCCGGCGTGGTGAACAGGATGTCGACCGTGGCGGTGACCGGCAGCTGGTAGGTGATCTCGGCGATGTCCTGGATGCCGTCGGCGTTCGGCGAGATCGTGTCGGGCGAGACGACCAGGTTCTCGATCAGCGGCGGGCGGGCGTCCACGCCGGCGATCGTGATCGTGCCCTCGGCCTGCGCCGACTCGCCGCTCGCGCCGCTCGCCTGGACGATGTAGGTGTAGCTTCCGCTCGGCAGCGCGCGGCGCTGCAGCACCGGGTCGCTCGTCGGCGCGGTGCCGTCGAACTGCAGCCGGTACGGGTCGCCGGACGGCAGCCGCTGCTCGCCCTCGCGCAGGCTGTAGCGCGTGCCCGCCGCGTCCTGCAGGTACACCGAGACGCTGGCCGGCTGGCCGATCGTGTAGCTGATGTCGACGTGCTCGCCGTTGCCGGTCGGCCGCAGCTCGGCCGAGGCCGGCCCGACCGCCGAGAGCAGCGCGCTCGACCCGCAGCCCACCAGCCCAGCTAGCGCCAGCGACAGCGCTACGAAGCAGATCAGAATTTGAAAAGCGCGCATACATTTCTCAAGTACACATGACAAGGTGACAAGGTGACAAGGCGAGCAACATCACCCTATCACCTTGTCACCTTGTCACCCGGTCATCGCACGACTGGCTCGCCCGCGCCCTGCTCCGGGCCGCTCGGCTCGCGCTCCTCGCCGTAGCGCCGGGTGAAGATCGCCAGCGCGACCGCGCCCAGCGTGACGCCGAACCAGAGCGTGCAGAAGCGAATGATGATCGTCGCGGTCGTCGCGGGGCCGGCGGCGAGCGGGATGAGCCGCTCGAGCAGCAGCGTGCTGGAGCCCTCCGAGACTCCCAGCCCGCCGGGCAGGAACGAGACCAGCCCGAACAGCGTCGAAGCGGCGAACACGAAGGTCGACTGGAGCAGCAGCAGGTACGAGGGCGGCACGCCCAGCCCGCGCAGCACGTAGTACATGGCCACGCACTCGCCGAACCACGACACCAGGCTGATCACCGTCGACGGCAGCAGGATGTGCCACGAGAGCAGCTGCTTGCTGCTGGCGTAGGCGGTGGCCAGCCGAGGCGCGATCCGGCGGCCGTAGGGCAGCCGCGCGGCCAGGCCGAGCGCCATGTCCATCAGCCGCTGCGACTGCAGCACCAGCAGGCCGACCAGCGTGAGGGCCAGCAGCGCGGCGAAGGCCAGCCGCGCCGGCGGGTAGAGCGTCAGCCCGAAGCCCATCAGCAGCAGCATCGCCAGCCCGTCGGTCACGCGCTCGGCCAGCACGATCGGCGCCGAGGCGCTGATCGCGGTGCCGTTGACGCGCTTGAGCAGGTACGACTTGAGCACCTCGCCGACCTTGCCGGGGGTCACGGCCATGACCATGCCGCTGGTGAACAGCAGCGCGCTGTCGCCGTAGCTGACGCCCAGGCCCATGCCCATGCGGCGCAGGTAGTAGTCCCACTTGGCCCAGCGCAGCGCGTAGTTCAGCGCGGTGAAGCCCAGGATCGCCGGCAGCATCGCCCACTGGAAGGTCGCGAAGCTCTGGCGCACCTCGCGGATGTCGCTCAGCAGGCCGAGCGCGACCACCACCGCCAGGCCGAGCAGCGCCGAGATGATAATTTTCCCGCGTAGCTGTGTGAGCACGACTCTCTATAGTTTTGAGTTTTGAGTTTTGAGTTTTGAGTTGCGGAGTAGCACAACTCAGAACTGAAAACTCAGAACTTAGAACTCCGCTAATGTTGATGCTGCACGAGCTCGATCAGCACGCCGAGGGTGCTCTTCGGGTGCAGGAAGGCGACCAGGTGGTTGTATAGCCCCAGGCGGGGGGCCTCGTCGATCAGCTGGACGCCGCGCGCCTTGACCTCGGCCAGCGTCGCCTCGATGTCCTCGACGCGGTAGGCGACGTGGTGCATGCCCGGGCCGCGCTCGCGCAGGTACTTCGCGAAGGCCGCCTCGTCCGAGGTCGGCGCGATCAGCTCCAGCATGAAGCCGCCCACCCGCGCGGCGGCGACGACCTGGAAGCGCTCCGGCATGGGGATGCGCTCCCACTCGGTGATGTCGAACATCTTGCTGTAGAAGGCGATCGCCTCGTCAATGTCGCGCACCGCGAAGGCAATGTGGTCAACCGTCTGGAACATACGCGCCTCCCAATCACGCTGCTTGCCAACATGTCACGCCACGGTCTCCGTAGCCGCGCGCAGTGTAACATTCGCACCCAAATGCGTCAATTAGGGGTATTTCTTTCGGGGGCTGCGCCCCCGAGCCCCCGCCAGGAGTCTTTCCGGGGCGCTGCGCCCCCGGCCCCCGCCCGGGGAACCCGCGCCGGTTCCCCGGCCCCCCTCCGGCAAGAAATGCCACGTCAGTGTCAATGCCGGTGGCGCATGCCCCGCCCGCGGGGGCGCGGGGGGCGCGCAGCCCCCACGCGCCCCCGCGAGCACAGCCTACGCTGTCGGCGCCGCGAGCTGATCGCCGGCCCGCGCGGCGGCGTCCTCGCGCAGCCTGGCGAACTTCTCGGCGTCGTACTTGAGGATCGGCTGGCGCGCCGCGCGCACCTCGTCGAGCCGCCGCACCGGCGCGGTCGTCGGCGCCTGGTGCAGGATCTCGATGTCGCGGCGGGCCTCGTCGGCGATCCGCAGCATCGCGTCCGCGAAGGCGTCCAGGTTGCGCTTGCTCTCGGTCTCGGTCGGCTCGATCATCAGCGCCTCGGGCACGATCAGCGGGAAGTAGACTGTCGGCGGGTGGAAGCCGTAGTCGATCAGCCGCTTGGCGATGTCGAGCGTGCGCGCCTGCGGCGCCTCGGCGATCTGGCCCCTGAGCACCGTCTCGTGCATGCAGACCCGGTCGTAGGCCGGCGGGTAGGTGCCCTGCAGCCTGACGCGCAGGTAGTTCGCGTTCAGCACCGCGATCTCGCTGACCTGCTTCAGGCCGGCGGCGCCGAGCGTGCGGATGTAGGTCCACGCCCGCACCAGCATCCCGAAGTTGCCCCAGAAGGTCTTCACGCGGCCGACCGACTTCTCGGGGGTGAAGAGCTCGTACGTGAGTTTTGAGTTTTGAGTTTTGAGTTTTGAGTTATCCGCCGCCGACCGCTGACTGCTGACACGGACGCGCGGGCCGGGCAGGAACGGCGCCAGCTCGGCCGTGCAGCCGACCGCGCCCGAGCCGGGGCCGCCGCCGCCGTGCGGGGTGGTGAAGGTCTTGTGCAGGTTGTAGTGCATGAAGTCGAACCCGACCGCGCCCGGCTTGACGATGCCCAGGATCGCGTTGAAGTTCGCGCCGTCGCCGTACATCAGGCCGCCGGCCTCGTGCACCAGCCGCGCGATCTCCTGGACGTTCTGCTCGAACAGCCCGACCGTGTTGGGGTTGGTCAGCATCATGCCGGCGGTGCGCGGCGAGAGCTTGCTCTTCAGATCCTCGATGTTGCAGTTGCCGCGCGGCCCCGACTTGACCTCGATGACCTTCATGCCGACCATCGCGGCGGTGGCCGGGTTGGTGCCGTGGGCCGAGTCGGGCACCAGGATCTCCGTGCGCTCGGTGTCGCCGCGGTCCAGGTGGTAAGCCCGGAAGACCAGCACTCCCGTGAACTCGCCCTGCGCGCCGGCCGCCGGCTGCAGCGAGACCTCGTCGAAGCCGGAGATCTCGGCCAGCATCCCCTGCAGCTCGTACATCAGCCGCAGCGCCCCCTGCGACAGCTCCTCGCCCTGCAGCGGGTGCGCGCCGGCGAAGCCTGGGTAGCGCGCGACCTCCTCGTGGAGCTTCGGGTTGAACTTCATGGTGCACGACCCTAGCGGGTAGAGGCCGGTGTCGATGCAGAAGTTGCGCTGGCTGATGCGCGTGAAGTGCCGCATGACCTCGGTTTCGGTCAGCTCCGGCATTGCCGCCATATCATCTTGGCGCAGCAGGTTCGCCGGCAGCTCCGAAGCAGGCACATCCAGTTGCGGCAGGTTCGTGCCGTACTTCCCAGGCCCTGAAAGCTCAAAGATCGGTGGCTCGAACGTATCCATAGTCATTCCCATTCACTTGACGATATGTGGGTGGGGTTGCAGGGGAGGGATCTGCTCTCCCCTGGCCCCGCCCACTTACATATCCAAAAACCGCATCAGCCCGCGCAGCACGCCGCGCCGGCGCTCGCACTCGTCCGGCCGGCCGCGCGCGTAGGCCTCCTGCATGCGCCGCAGCATCAGCAGCATGCGGTAGGGCGCCATCGCGTGCTCGCGGACCTGCTCGTAGGCGCGGCTGGTCTGCTCGTCGTAGCCGTTGCCGTAGCCGACCCGCAGGCTGAAGAAGCGCGCGTCGTCGGTGCTGTCGAGCAGGATCACGTGGTCCCAGAGCGGGCTCCAGCCCAGCGCCTGGCCCCAGCCGGTCAATCCAGCGATCGACCAGCCGCGCTCGGCCCGGCGCACCAGGATGTTGTGCGGGCCGAGGCCGCCGTAGACCAGCGCCGGCAGGCGACCGATCGGCTGGAAGCTCCGCTCGAACCAGCCGACCAGCTCGGCGCCGCCGCGCCGATCCAGCAGCCCCAGCTCGCCGCAGCGCCGGATGTCGCCCGCCAGCCGCGCCAGCACATAGCCGCGCACGTCGTCGCCCGCGCCCGGGTCCTCGGCGGCAAGCGAGCCGTAGCGCTGGCAGACCAGCCGGTGGACCCGGTAGGTCACCTCGCCGAGCCGCCGCCCGAGCTTGTAGAGCTGCTCGTCGCCGATCCTGGCGACCTCCTGCGCGATCGGATCGCCGCTCAGCTCGCCCAGCAGCAGGTAGGGCGCGCCGACCGTCTCGCCGGCCGGGTCGCTGGCGCGCAGCGTCGGGACCGGCAGGTCCACCTCGCCGCGCAGCAGCCGCAGCGCCGCCGCCGCCGTCGCGGCCGCCTCGGTCGATTCAAAGACCTGTAGGGCCAGCCGCTCGCCGCCGGCCAGCTCGATCGCATAGCGATCCCCGGGCAGGTGGCGCGAGTCGCGCAGCCGCTCGCCGGGCAGGGCCCGGTTCAGGATCGCCGCAAGTTGTTCAGTGGTTAGCCCCATATCTCTTGACCGGGTGATAAGGCGACCGGGTGACAAGGTGACCGGGTGAATGAGACTCACCCCCTCACCTTGCCATCTTGTCACCTTGTCAAACCCGATAGGGCTGCAACCAGATCGTCGATCTCGCCCCGGCTATTCATCTCCGTCACGCACAGCAGCATCGCGTCGCCGAGCCGCGGGTAGTCGCGCGACAGGTCGTAGCCGCCGACGATGCCGCGCTCGCGCAGCGCCGCGTTGATCTCGGCGACCGGGCGCGGGCAGCCGACCACGAACTCCTTGAAGAACGGCCCGCGGTCCAGCAGTGTGTAGCCGGGCAGCCGCGCGATCTCGCCCGCGGCGTAGTGGGCGCGGTGGTAGCACAGCTCGGCGATCTTGCGCAGCCCCTGCCGGCCGACCAGGCTCAGGTAGACCGCCGCGGCCAGCGCCATGAGCCCCTGGTTGGTGCAGATATTCGAGGTCGCGTGCTCGCGGCGGATGTGCTGCTCGCGGGCCTGCAGCGTCAGCACGTAGCCGACCTTGCCGTCCACGTCCATCGTCGCGCCGGCCAGCCGGCCGGGCAGCTTGCGGATGTACTTTTCGCTGCAGGTGAAGATCCCGAGGTACGGCCCGCCGAAGTTGAGCCCGACGCCGAGCGGCTGGCCCTCGGCGGTGGCGATGTCCACGCCGGCCTCGCCGGGCGTCTGGAACAGCCCCAGCGCGATCGGGTCGAAGTGGCTGAGCAGCAGCGCCCCGGCGGCGTGGGCCTGCTCGACCAGCGGCTTGAGGTCGTGCAGCGCGCCGAAGAAGTCCGGGCTCTGCACGATCACCGCGGCGGTGCTCGAGTCGACCTGGGCCATCAGCTCGTCGAGCGTCGCGTCGGGGTTCTCGTCGCCGCGGACGCGGATGCCGCTGCCCTGCAGGTAGGTGCGCAGCACCGCGCGGTACTGCGGGTTGACGCTCGGCGCGACCACGATCGTGCGGCGGTTGCGCGTCGACGCGACGGCCATCAGCGCCGCCTCGGCCAGCGCCGTGCCGCCGTCGTAGTGCGAGGCGTTGGCCACGTCCATGCCGCTGATCGCGCAGATCAGGCTCTGGTACTCGAAGATCGCCTGGAGCGTGCCCTGGCTGATCTCGGGCTGGTAGGGCGTGTAGGCGGTGTAGAACTCGGCCCGGCGCAGGATCTGGTCGACCGCGCTGGGCACGAAGTGGTTGTACGCGCCGGCGCCGAGGAAGATGCTGTGGGTCGACTGGCTGGCGTTCTTCCCGGACATCGCGCCCAGCTCGCGCCGCAGCTCGATCTCCGAGATCGCCGGCGGCAGGTTCAGCTCGGGGAACCGCACCGCCTCCGGCACGTCGCCGAACAGATCGGCCACCGAATCGACGCCGATCGCCTGCAGCATCTCGGCCCGCTCGGCGTCGGTGATTGATATGTAGTGAGACACTTTGTGCTCCATCCCAGTTGTCAGTAGTTAGTAGTCAGTAGTCAGTAGTCAGTAGTCAGTAGTCAGAACCGGCGACATGCAACGTTTTTCACTGGTACCGGCTACTGAAATCTGGCTACTGACTACTCCTAGTGCTTAATCTCGTCGACGTACTTCTCGTACGCCTCGGCGCTCATCAGCGCGCCGACGCCCGGGGCGAGCTTGATCTTGCAGATCCAGCCGGCCTCGTACGGGTCGCTGTTGAGGATCTCGGGCTGGCTGAGCAGCTCGTCGTTGACCGCAGTCACCTCGCCGCCGACCGGCAGGTACAGGTCCGAAGCAGCCTTGACCGACTCGATCGCGCCGAACACCTCGGACGTCTCGTAGCTGCGGCCTACCTCAGGCAGCTCGACATAAACGACATCGCCGAGCGAATCCTGCGCGTAGTCGCTGATCCCGATCGTCCCCTCGTCGCCCTCGATCTTGATCCACTCGTGCGTCTTGGTGTACTGCAGCTCGGCGGGGGTCTTGAATGCCATATGATGTGCCTCCTTACGTGAGAAGTTCTGAATGTTGAGTTCTGAGTTTTGAGTTTCGTATGGCATAGTTAAAACTCAAAGCTCAAAACTATTTCTTGTAGCGTGGCTTGTAGAACGGCGTCTTGACCACCTTCACGCGCACCGGCCGGTCGCGCACGACCACGTCGAACTCGGCGCCCTCGGCCGCCAGCGCCGCCGGGACGTAGCCGAGCCCGAGGTTCTTGCCGAGCGTCGGCGAGGGCATGCCGGTCGTCACCTCTCCAATACGCGCGCCGGCCGTGTCGCGGATCTCGTAGCCGCCGCGCGCGATGCCGCGCCCGACGACCTCGAAGCCGGCCAGCTTGCGCTGGACGCCGGCCTGCTTGACGCCCTGCAGGGTTTCGCGCCCGACGAAGTCGCCCTTGTCGAGCTTGACGACCCAGCCGAGCTTGGCCTCGTAGGGGTTGATGTCGTCGGCGATCTCGTGGCCGTAGAGCGGCAGGCACGCCTCGAAGCGCAGGCTGTCGCGCGCGCCCAGGCCGGCCGGCTTGAGCCCGGCCGCCTTGCCCTGCTCCAGCAGCGCGTCCCAGAGCCGCGCGGCGCTGTCGTTGTCGACGAACAGCTCGAAGCCGTCCTCGCCGGTGTAGCCGGTGCGGGCGATCCGCGCCGGGATGTCGCCGAGCAGCGCGCCGGTCGTGACGCCGTGGAACGGCAGGCCGGCCGCGGCCGCGTCGGCGATCTGCGCGAGGATCGACTCGGCCCGCGGCCCCTGCAGCGCCAGCATCGCCGTGCGGTCGGAGATATTAGTCAGCTCGACGTCGAAGCCGTGCATGTTGTCGAGCATCCAGGCGAAGTCCTTCTCGGTGTTGGAGGCGTTGACGACCACCATGTAGCCGTCGGCCAGGTGGTAGATGAAGATATCGTCGACGATCCCGCCGTCGGGGCGGCAGAGCAGCGAGTAGTTGGACTGGCCCTCGCCGATCGTCGCGACGTCCTGCGTCGCGATGTGCTGCAGGTACGCGAGCGCGTCGCGGCCCGTGACATCGATCTCGCCCATGTGGCTGATGTCGAACAGGCCGGCGGCATTGCGGACGGCGCTGTGCTCGTCCACGATCCCGCTGTACTGCACCGGCATCTCCCATCCGCCGAACTCGACCATCCGCGCGCCCAGCGCGACGTGGCGATCGTAGAGCGGCGTTCGTCTGAGTGCTGCTGAGGCCGTCATTGGCCTTGCCTCCTTTCGGCTGTCGGGGAAGTGTAGTCCGGCGTGTTGTGGGGTGGCCTGATTATACCAGATAGTCCTCGGCGAATGGCGTGAAGAAAGGCGAACGGCCCGCGCAGAACGCGCAACGCGACCTGGGCAGTAGTCAGTCGTCTGTCGTCAGTAGTCAGTACTGTCTACCGTCTCAATGCACCTTGCGGTTTAGGACCAAGGACCAGCGACGAAAGACGAAAATGATGTTGGTCCTTGGTCGTTCGTCCTTGGTCTCCGTCTACTGACGACTGACTACGTTGTACAGGCACTAGCGAGCGTAGGTCCAGCTCTCCGACTCGTACTTCTCGTCGCGCAGGCGCCGCTCGATCGCGCGCTCCTCGTCGGCCAGCTCGCCGGGCTCGAAGGCCACGCCCCAGGCCGCGCCGAAGCCGGCGGTCAGCGCGCCCGCGACCTCGTCGAAGCCGGCCGCGCGCCCGATCGCCTGGTCGAGCGCGATCATCTTCTCGCCCAGGTCGGCCGGCGGGCGCAGCAGCAGCGCGGCCAGCCTGTCGGCGTGCGGCGTGAGCGGGATGGCGCCGTGCTGCAGGATCGCCCCCTCGCGGCGGGTCTGGGCGCTGCCGGCCAGCTTGCGGCCGTCCACCGTCAGCTCGTAGGCGGCCGGCGCGTCGAAGCAGGCGGCCGAGCCGGCCACGCGCCGCTCGCGCCCGACCGGCGTGAGCGCCGCGTCGGCGCCGAGCCGCCGCAGGGCCGCCAGCAGCGCCAGGCTGATCTGGCGGTAGCTCTCCAGGATCGAGCCGGCGCCCAGCAGCGGGTGATCGAGCGGCGCGACGACCGCGTAGGTCAGCTCGTCGTCGTGCAGCAGCGCCCGCCCGCCCGACGGCCGCCGGACGACCTCGACCCCCGCGCGCGCGCAGGCGGCGCGGTCGAGCTCGGCGCTGCGCTGGAAGCGGCCCAGCGAGAGGCAGGCCGGCCGCCAGCGGTAGAGCCGCAGGGTCGGCGGGGCCGCGCCGCGCCCGCAGGCCGCGGCGATCGCCTCGTCGCGGGCCATGTTGGTGGCGCCGCGCTCGGCCGTGTCGATCAGCAGTCGCCAGGTGTCGTGTGGCATAAGAATCAAAACGCGAACAGACTCAGGCCAGGCTGCCTGAACTCTGTCCGCGAACCTGAGAGATGCCCCGCGCCGCGGTCGGCAGGTCGCAGTATGCAGTAGTCGGCCACGTTGGACCGCTGACTGCTGACTGCTGACTGCTGACCGCCGGCCAGGTTACTCCTTCGGTGCCGCGCGAGCGCTGCTCGCGGGCTCTCCAGAGTGCCGTCGGGGCGCAGTCCGGGGGCCTGAGAGATTCGCGGGGGCGTGGCTCGCCCCGGCTTGCTCCTTCGGCGATCGCGTA
This sequence comes from Candidatus Ribeiella danica, assembly GCA_016717335.1. GTDB lineage: Bacteria > Chloroflexota > Chloroflexia > Chloroflexales > Roseiflexaceae > Ribeiella > Ribeiella danica. The sequence continues at coordinate 478,479 of JADKFS010000008.1, read as the reverse complement.
AGCGATGCTCTCCCGCGCCCGTCGTCCGGCGCTTCATTTCGCGCCAGTATACCACACCTTCCAGCTTTTGATCGCGGGGCTGCGCCCCACAAACCCCCACTGGGGCTGCGCGCCCCCCGTGCCCCCGCGCTCCCACTCGGTTGTGCGGGGGGCTGCGCGCCCCCCGGCCGGGGCTTGCGCCCCTGGACCCCAAAAAGATGCTGTCTCGGCTGCAATGTCTGGTGCGCATGCCCGGCTGAATCCAGGCGCAGCGGGAGATAACACGTCCGATCGGAATGGTGCCAGGCATGCGCCACGAACCGTGCAGCTGAGGTGGCATCATTTGCCGGAGGGGGGCCGCCTGAACCGGCGTGGGTTCCCCCGGGCGGCGGGCGGGCGGGGGCCGGGGGCGCAGCGCCCCGGAGAAAAGATGACAAGCTGACAAGATGACAGGCGGGGGGCCGGGGGCGCAGCGCCCCAACAGCCGGGCGTGGGGGCGCAGCCCCCACAAAGGATTGACACCCGCCTGTTCCTCGCCTATACTCGCCCACCGGGCGCTCCTGCGCGCCGTGCCACCCGTGACGGTTGCTGTCACAGAGCGATGCTACCATAGCAGCTCGAATCGTCATGTGAAGCAGGCGAGGAGGGATTATGAACTATGGCTTTGTCCTGCCCGCCGGGGATGCGCGCACCGCGGCGGACTTCGCGCGCGACGCCGAGCGGGCCGGATGGGACGGCTTCTTTGTCGCCGAGACCGTCTGGGGCGTCGACGCCTGGGTCTCGCTGGCCGCCGCGGCCATGCAGACGCAGCGCATCCGGCTCGGCACCGACCTGACGCCGCTCTCGCGCATGCGCCCGTGGAAGCTGGCCAGCGAGACCGCGACGCTCGACCACCTCTCGAACGGCCGGGTCATCCTCTCGGTCGGTCTGGGCGCGCTCGACACCGGCTTCGCGGCCTTCGGCGAGGTGACCGACCGCAAGACCCGCGCCGAGCTGCTCGACGAGGGGCTCGACATCCTGACGGGGCTCTGGCGCGGGCAGCCCTTCGGCTACAGCGGCAAGCACTACCAGGTGCAGCCGACGACCTTCTACCCGCCGCCGCCGCCGGTGCAGCAGCCGCGCATCCCGATCTGGGCGGTCGGCGCGTGGCCGCGGCCGAAGTCGATGCGGCGCGCGGCGCGCTACGACGGCCTGATGCCGTACGTCCTGGAGGCGGACGGGCAGGGCCGGCTGGCGGTGCCGGCAGAGATCCCCGAGATGCGGCGCTTCGTCGAGCAGCACCGCAGCGAGACCACGCCCTTCGATATCATCATGGAGGGCGAGACCCCTGGCGACGACCCCGCGCAGGTCGCGGCGATCATCCGCCCGTGGGCCGACGCGGGCGTGACGTGGTGGATCGAGTCGCGCTGGGAGGTGCCGCACGACGCGGATGGCCTGGCGCTCGCGCACCAGCGGATCGTCCAGGGTCCGCCGCGGGTGTAGGGCGCCGACTGATGTTACTGGCCCGCTGCGCGGTTCAGTTCGGTCGCTACCCTAGAGACCAGCCACCAATAGAGCGATTGGATCACGAGCATGAGCGATCCGCAGCGCCCAACCCAGGTGACCGACCTGCACGCCCTCGCCCCGCTGGCGCGCAGGTGTATCGCGGAGGCGCTCGCGCGCCTGCTCGGCGACGCCAGCCTGAGCTACGACTTCTACCGCGAGTGGAGCGGCGGCTGGCGCGTGCGCGTGGCGGTCGCCGGGCCGATCAGCGGGCAGCTGGACTTCGTGCTGTTCCACACGCCTGCGGGCGGCCTGCTGGCGCTGCCGATCCCGATGCCGGAGCGCTGGCGCCGCACCTCCGGCATCCCCGCCAGCGACGGCAGCGTGTGGACGCTGAGCGACGACGGCATGGTGGTGCCGTTTCCGGTAAACCCGGCCTGAAGCCGTACCCCACCGCAAAGGAGCCCTCACATGCACCTGCTCAGCATCGCTCTCGTCGCGCTGGTCGCGCTCGAGCACGCGTACATCCTGGTCCTCGAGATGTTCCTGTGGACGACGCCCAGGGTCCAGCGCATCTTCGGGACGACCCCGCAGATCGCGCACGACTCGAAGGCGCTCGCGGCCAACCAGGGCCTGTACAACGGGTTCCTGGCCGCCGGCCTGATCTGGGGGCTGGCGCATCCGAACGCCGCGGCCGGCAGCCAGATCCAGCTGTTCTTTCTCCTGTGCGTCCTGGTGGCCGGCGTCTATGGCGGCCTCACGGCGAAGCGATCGATCTTGTTCGTCCAGGGCGGGCCGGCGCTGATCGCGCTCCTGGTGGTGCTGCTGCAGTAGGGCAAGGGTTCTTCCGGGGCGCTGCGCCCGCGGCCCCCCTCCGGCAAATGATGCCGTACCAGCTGTAAGCATCGTGGCGCATGCCTGGCACCATTCCGATTGAACATGTTGTTTTCAATTATGCGTGGATTCAGCCAGGCATGCGCGCCAAGCGTTCAGCAAGAGACAGCCTGATTTTGGGGTCCAGGGGCGCAGCCCCGGCCGGGGGGCGGCGGGGGTGGCGGCCCACCCCCGCCCGCGGGGGCGCGGGGGACGCGCAGTCCCCCGTAGCAACGTGTGCAGGCCCGCCGCGCGTGGATTCAGCCAGGCATGCGCGCCAAGCGTTCAGCAAGAGACAGCCTGATTTTGGGGTCCAGGGGCGCAGCCCCGGCCGGGGGGCGGCGGGGGTGGCGGCCCACCCCCGCCCGCGGGGGCGCGGGGGACGCGCAGTCCCCCGTAGCAACGTGTGCGCGCCCGGGGCGCGCGTAGCCTCCGCGGGATTTATGCGCGCCCTGCCACGGTGTGGCGCGGCAGCACGGTGTAGATGGTCGTGCCCGGCTCGCCGTGCAGCGCCTCGGCGGCCCAGATGCGGCCGCCGTGCGCCTCGACCACGCTGCGGCAGATGTACAGACCTAGCCCCGAGCCCTTGAACCCGCTGGCGGCCGCCTGCGGCACCCGGTAGAACCGGTCGAAGATCTGCTCGCGCTCCTCGGGCGGGATGCCGATCCCGTGGTCGGTGACGGCCAGCTCGATCGTCTCGTCGTGATCCGCGGCGGCCAGCCGGCGCAGCCGCACGCCCACCTCGCCGCCGCCGGGCGAGTACTTGAGCGCGTTGCCGATCAGGTTGATCAGCACCCGCTCGATCCGCGGGCAGTCCCAGACCACCTCGATCCGCTCGGCCGGCAGGTCGGTCGCCAGCCGGCGCCCCTTGCGCTGCAGGTCGAAGTCGAAGTGCTGGATGACGCGCTCGATCAGGTCGCCCAGCACGAAGCGCTCGAGGTCCAGGTGCAGCCGCCCGGCCTGGATGCGCGACATATCCAGCAGCGTGTCCATCAGGTAGGTCAGGTCGTCGCTGCGCGCGTTGATCATCTCGAGCTGCTTGATCAGCCGGGGCTGGCTGGTCTGGCGCGAGAGCCGCAGCGCGATCTGGGTGTAGCCCTTGACCGCCGTTACGGGCGTCTTGAGGTCGTGCGCGGCGGCGGCGATGAACTCATCTTTGAGCCGGTCCATCTCGTGCGCCTGGGTGACGTCGCTGTACACCTCGATCGCGCCCAGCCGCGCGCCATTCGCGCCGACGACCTGGTCGGTGAACCGGCGCAGCACCTTCTGCGCCCCGGCGGTGGCCCACAGCTCGCCGCCGAACAGCGCGACCGGCTGCTCGACCGGCTCGATCAGGCCGGCGAGCAGATTCTCGCGCGGGCGCCCCGGCCAGCCGCCGGTGTCGATCTCGAGCAGCGCGCCGAGCCGGGCGTTGGCGTAGCGCACGATCCCGTCGCTGTCGATCAGGAGCACGCCGCTGTCGATGCTGTCGAGCACCGCGCCGAGCTGCCCGCTGATGTCGAGCAGCGCGCCGTACAGCCGGGCGTTCTCGACCGGCGGCCCCAGCAGATCGCCGATCGATCGCACCAGCTCGATCGCGCCGGCGCCAAACGTGTGGTAGCGGTCGGTGACGGCGTAGAGCCAGCCGAGCAGCTGGTCTTCGCCGCGCAGCGGCACGGCCAGCAGGCTGAGCAGCGGGCCGACCGGCGCCGCGAAGTCGTCCGGCGCCAGGCCGATCTCCTCGGCGCTCCCGCTGACGACGAACGGCTCGCCGCGCCGGAGGCTGTCGTGTGTGGGCGCACCCAGCGCAAGCGGGTCGGGCAGGCGGCCGGCGATGGCGGTCGCGAAGCCTCGCTGCGCCGCGAGATACATGGCTGCGGGCGCCGTCTGGTGGCCGCGCCCGGCCTGCACCAGCGCCACCGGCGCGGCCGCCAGCAGCACCGCGCCGGCCTGCGCGTCCAGCTCGGCCAGCGCCAGGCCCAGCACCTCGTCGAGCAGGTCGGCCAGCACCAGCGAGCGCGATGCCACCGAGGCGATCGCAAACAGCGCGTTCAGCTGGCGGTTCAGCGCGATCAGCCGCTCGGTCGTCGCGATGACCGTCGCCATGAGGTGGCCGATCAGCAGCGCGCCCCCGCCGCCGAGCGGCACCGCGCGATAGCCGACCAGCACGATCGTGCCGTCGCCGGCGCGCTGGTTCAGCTCGAAGACCTCGGTCGGCCCCTGGGCGGCGGCCTCCAGCATGGCCGCGCCCTTGGCGTGGCTGCCTTCGTCGAGCAGCTCGGCCAAGGCCCGGCCGATCAGCTGGTGCGGCTCGTAGCGCAGCTCGGCGAGCGCGGCCGGGTTGGCGGATCGCACGACCCCCGCGCTGTCGAGCTGCAGCAGTGGCTCGGGGCTATATTCGGCGGCAAGCCGGGCGACGTCGTCGGGGAGATCGGGCGCGCGCCTGCTGGGCTCAGGCTGTTGTTGGAGCATATGCTACGGCAACCGCCGGCGCCACTCGTGCGCGTCGGCGGTTGTTCCTCGCGGGTTCTCTCACCAGACGATCGACGACGGACAATAGGAGCGACTTCCATCATCTATTGTCTATCGTCCATGGTCTATGAACGACGCCGGCAGTTTTGCCGGCCTTGCCTTAGCGCCGGGCATGCACGCCGGCCAGCGCCACCGCCGCGCCAGGGTCGGCATGGTAGAGATCGGCGCCGAGATCGCGCCACAGGCCGGGGCTGCCGTCAAAGGCGCCGCCGCCGACCAGGATCGCCAGGCCGGGCAGGGACGCGCGCAGCTGCGCCACCAGCGCGCGGGCCGCCGGCAGGTGCAGCCGCATGCCGGCCGAGATCGCGGCCAGGTCGGCCTGGTAGCGCACGGCCAGCTTGACCCAGTCAGCGGTGGGCACGTCGGCGCCGAGGTAGAGCACGCGCCAGCCCTGGTCGCGGAACAGGTCGGCCAGCATGCGCGCGCCGAGCACGTGGCGCTCGCCCTCGACGCAGCCGATCAGCGCGGTGCCGCCGCCCGCCGGCGCCTGCGCGAACGACGGCGACAGCTCGCCGATCAGCCCCTCGGTGATCGCGGTCGCCAGGTGCTCCTCGGCGATCGTCAGCTCGTTGCGCTCCCACAGCCGGCCGATGGTGACCATGCTGGGCGTGAAGATGCGCAGGTAGATCTCGGCCAGGGCGACGCCGGCCGCTCGCGCGCGCGCGACCACCGCGCGGGCCGCGCCGGCGTCGCCGGCGCGCAGCGCCGCGGTGTAAGCCTGCTCCATCGCCGCAATGCTCTCCGCCATAGAGGTTCTTTCTTCGTTCCTATCCGAGAAGCTCGGGTCATGAGTCATCCCGTATTTTATTCTACAAACCCCACCCCCTGCCCCCGCCCCTGCCAGGGGCGGGGGTTTCTTTTTCGTGGGTGTGGGGGATGGCACGACACAGCGAGATGTCCGAGTTGGAACATGTGGGATGAATCATGGACCCTGCTCCGACATCCCCTCCCCTCCAGGGGCAGAGGGAGGAGTTCAACGAGGCACAGCAGCATCGCGTAGGCACTACTGCTCGGCGCGTTGCGCCGCCCGGCCATCCGGCGGCCGGCCGATCCGCGCCTCGACCAGCGCCAGCAGGCGGCCGATGTCGAACGGCTTCGCGACGAACGTGATGCCGTCGAGCAGCTGCTGCGGGCTCGCGCCCGCGCTGATCAGAATGATCGGCACCTCGCCGGCCTGCCGGTCCTCGCGCAGCCGCGCCGCCAGCTCCTCGCCGCCCAGGTACGGCATCATGAGATCGATGATCACCAGGTCGACGCTCAGGCTGTGCGCGCGCTCGAACCCCTGGCGGCCATTGTACGCGACATGGACGATGTAGCCCTCGAGCCCGAGCGCCGTCGCGACCATATCCGCGACATAATCCTCGTCGTCGATCACCAGCACCACCGGCGTGTGCGGATCGACGCTGGCCGGCTGCGCCGCCACGTCAGCGCTCCTCCGCCGGGATGCGCTCGCCGGCGAACAGCCCATCGGACATGCGCGGGATGCCGGTCACGATCCCGGAAAGCCCCGCGAAGCGATCGGCGATCCTGGCCATCCCATTGGCGAAGATCAGCTCGCGCAGCGCCTTGTCGTGGTCGCTGCCCCGGATCTTCAGCACCGCGAGCGCGCGGCGAATCTCGGCCTGGACCTCGATATAGCGCAGCAGCACGATATTGTCCACGATATACGAGAGCCCGCGGCTGGCGATCGTCAGCTCGTTGCCAAACAGCTGCGTGATCTCGCGCGTCATCAGCGTGGTGACCTCGTGGCCGCGCAGGAAGCCGACCAGCGAGGCCAGGAAATCGTCGAAGCGCTCGAGGTCGCGCACGGCGAACTCCAGCTCGGCCACGCTGTCGATCACCACCCGCTGAACCTTGCGCGACTCGACCGCCTCGCGGATCAGCGCGGCGGCCATGTCGAGATCAAGCTCGACCGGCGAGAGAAACAGCACCTCGGTGCGCCCGCCGCCGATGTCGAGCAGCTGGCTCAGGCCGAACTGGCCGGCCCGCAGCGCGAGCTGCTCGGGGTTCTCCTGGAACGAGACCATCAGGCAGCGCTCGCCGCGCTGCGCCCCGGCGGCCAGGAAGTGCAGCGCCAGGAGCGTCTTGCCCGCGCCGGCCGACCCGGCGATCAGCGTGCTGCTGGAGCGGATTGGCCCGCCGCGCATCATCTCGTCCAGCCCGGCGATCCCGGTCGACACGCGCTCGTCGGTGGCGCGGTATCTGGGCGCCTGCGTGATCGTCTCCTGGCGCGGGTAGACCAGCAGGCCGGACTGGTTGATCGCCATGCTGTGCTCGCCGCCCAGGTAGCCAACGCCGCGCATCTTGGCGATCCGCAGCGTGCGGCGCTCCTGCGCCCCCTCGGTCGCGTGCTGCAGGTTGATGATCCCGTCGGCGATCGCGAACTCGGGGTCGGTCTGGATCTCGTAGGGCGTGTACTCGCCCACCAGCAGGCTGGTGCAGCCCAGGATCGAGAGCTGCGCGGCCAGGTCGAAGATCGAGCCGCGCTCGCGCACGCTGACGTCCAGGATGTGCTTGAGGCCGCGAAAGCTGTCGACGATCACCAGGTCGACCTTCTCGCTGCGCACGGTCTCCACGATGAAGTCGAGCGTCTCGTGAAACCCCTTGTGGCGGATCTGGCTGGTGATGTTGTAGATCAGAATCCGGTCGCCGACGAGATCGGGGTCGTAAAAGTCGAACTTGCGCATGTGCTCGACGAGCTTGGCGTGCGGCTCCGACACGTTGGTGAAGTAGACGACCTTGAGGCCCGAGCGCGCCGCGGCGAACGAGATCTGCTGGGCCAGGATGGTCTTGCCGGCGCCGGGCGGCCCGGTCAGAATATAGAGCGAGTCGCGCGGGATGCCGCCGCCAAGCACGCGATCGAGGGATAGGTTGCCCGCGCTCAGCTTGGGCTGCGCCAGGGCGGGCTGTGCGGCTGATTTGCTTCGACTACGGCGGCGCTGCGGCCGCACCTCTTCCGCCGAATGCTCGGCCATACCCCACTCCTCATTCCAAAAGTACGCTAGGCCACACGCGCGCGGTACTCGCTCGCATAGCGCTCGATCAACTTGGATAGCATATCGAGGTCAAACGGCTTATGGACAAAGCCATCGGCGGCGTGGGTGTCGCTCGGGCGGCCCGCGGCGCTCATCAGAATGATGGGCACGTTCTTCAGCCGCGGATCGAGCTTGAGCATACGCGCAAGCTCGATCCCGTTCATACGCGGCATCATGACGTCCGAAAGAATGAGCGCCGGAGCTTCGGGCACAGTGGTCAGCGATGACAACGCCTCTTCGCCGTTGGTAGCAACCAGCGCCTGCAGCCCCAGGTCCTCAATCAGAGACGCAACCATTTCGACCAGCACATCTTCGTCGTCAACGACCATTACAAGGGGCATAGAACCTTGCCATATATCAAGCTGTGGCAGCGGGCCGTAAACTACGTACAGGCTGTCGCATATTCGAATTCTATAGCTGCGAGCAAAACCATTGAGTCACTATGCACGAACGGGATGCCGTTGTGCTGCCATCCGTCGTACTGTCGACTGGCTTCTGCCGACTGCTATAGCGCCACGACCGCGGTTGCCGACCCTCTGCCGCGCCGGCCGACTGTGGTCGCGCACAGCCATTCAAACACTTCCAGAGCAAGCAGGAGTAGCTGATCGAGTATGCCAGAACAGTTTGTAGCAAAAATGCTGGTACGCCAAGATCTGGACCTCTCAGCTGACTAGCCAGAGGTTAGGTTTGCAAGAAGCGTTCCATGGGATATCGGGGCCTGGGCCGGGGCGCGCCGATGGCACGCTCCTTGCATCGAACAGGTCTGCGGCTGTTCGGCCGCCGCCGGGCGTGCCGCCCGGATGAAATAGGAGGCACTATGGACGAGCATATGGCTGGAGGCGCCGGCGGCGTGTTCCAGCGCGAGTCGTACGACACCGAGCGCCAGGAGCGCTGGGTGATGATCGCCGGCGGCCTGAGCGTGCTGCTCGCCGCCATCGTCGGCGTGCTGATGCTGGTGCGCCGCCGACGCCAGCCGGCGCGGCTTCGGCGCGCCGAGGCATCGCTGGCCGCGGCCGCGACGCGCGCCGAGCAGGCCGCGCGCACCGTGCGCAAGCAGGCCCCGGGGCTGCTGGCCCGCGGCGCCGAGAGCGTCGAGCAGGCCGCCCGCTCGGTCCGCAAGCAGGGGCCGAGCGTGGTCGCGCGCGGCGGCGAGCGAGTCGAGCAGCTGGGCCGCACGATCCGCAAGCGCGGGCCGTCGATGGTGGCGCAGGGCGCGACGCGCGTCGAGCAGGCCGCTCGCACGGTCCGCAAGCAGGGGCCGAGCGTGGTTGCGCAGGGCGCGACGCGCGTCGAGCAGACCGCCCGCTCGGTCCGCAAGCAGGGGCCGGTGGCGCTGCGCCGCGGCTACCGGCGCGGCGAGCAGGCCGTCGAGCGCACGCGCGCGATTGGCGAGGGTATCGCCGAGCAGGCCAGCCCGCTGATCGAGCGCGCCCGCGGGGTGAGCGACGGGATCGCCGACGGCACCCAGGGCCTGGTCGAGCGCGTCAGGGGTCTCCGGCGCGAAGGCCAGAGCTAGAGATTCTGTGTGAGGGGAGGGGTGGAGCGGCAAAGCCGCTCCACCCCTCCTTTTTTATATGGCTTCTTACGGAGCGCGCCCTGATGCGCCACAGGCCCTCACCTCCCTCCCTCCCGTCGCCACGGGAGAGGGGGCAGGGGGGGGTGAGGGCAAACAGCGAATTAGCGCGCCACTGCAGCGGGGGCCGCGGCGCCGGCCGCATCCTCATACGCCGCCAGGGTGCGCTCGGCCGTCTCGCGCCACGAGAAGCGCCGGGCCTGGCGCAGCCCGCGCTCGCGCAGCTCGGCGCGCAGCTCGGCGTCGCCCAGCAGCCGCAGCAGCGCCGCGCCGAGCGCGTCGGGGTCGTCCGGCGCGACGGTTAGCCCGGCGTCGCCGACGACCTCGGGCAGGCTGCTGCTGGTCGATGTCACGACCGGCGTCCCGCAGGCCATCGCCTCCAGCGGCGGCATGCCGAAGCCCTCGTACAGCGACGGGAAGGCGAACACCGTCGCGGCGGCGTACCAGAGCGGCTGGTCGGCGCCGTCGATATAGCCGGCGAACCGCACCCGGTCGCCCAGGTCGAGCGACTCGGCCTTGGCGAAGATCTCGTCGTACAGCCAGCCCTTGCCGCCGCCGATGATCAGCGGCGCGTCGGTCGAGGACGCGATCCGGGCGTAGGCGTCCAGCAGCGTCGGCAGGTTCTTGCGCGGCTCCAGCGTGCCCAGGAACAGGATGAAGCGCTCGGGCAGGCCGGCGCGCCTGCGAAACGCCGCCAGCTCGGCCGGGTCGGGCGGGGCGAAGCGCGGGTCGCAGGCGTCGTAGGTCACGACGATCTTCTCGGGCGGGATGCACAGCAGCCGCACGATCTCGCGCTTGGTCGCCTCGGAGACGGCCAGGATGCGCGCGGCGCGGCGGGCCGACGCGCGGGTGGCCCACGAGAGGTAGGCGCGGTTGACCTTGCGGAAGGTCTGCGGGAAGCTCAGAAATGCCAGGTCGTGGATCGTGATCACGCTCGGCACTGGGCAGAACAGCGGCGCGACGTTGAGCACGCCGTGGTAGACATCGGCGCCGGCCAGGCGCAGCAGCGCGGGCGCCAGCAGCTGCTCCCACGGGATGCGCACGCGCGGGTTGATCGTCGGCAGCAGGCTCGGCCGGACCGCGAAGTTGGGTGGCAGCCCGAGCGCGGCCTTGCCGAGCCCGCGCGTCGTGTAGATCGTGTAGCGGTTGCGCCGGTCGATCTGGCCGAGCTGAGTCAGCAGCGCCTCGGCATAGTTCGACACGCCCGCGCGCCGGAAGCTGCGGGTGTGCGCCAGGAGGTGGGCGTTGATGGCGATATGCATTGTGTTGGAGCGCTCGAACGTTCGAGCGGGCTAGCCGGCTACTGTGCGGCGGAGGCGGGGTCGTACGTCGGCGCGGGGATCACGCCCCAGTGCTCGCGCGGCCAGTACGAGACCCATGCCTTGCCGATGATCCCGTCGAGCGGCAGCGCGCCCCACTCGCGCGAGTCGCTGCTGTTGTTGCGGTTGTCGCCCATCACGAAGACCGCGCCGGCCGGCACGGTGATCGGGGCGCCGAGGTTGCAGGGGTCGTCGCCGCGGCAGGTCGTCTGCACGCCGCGCAGGTACGGCTCGTCGATCAGCTCGTCGTTCACAAAGACCTGGCCGTCCTTGATCATCACGGTCTCGCCGGGCAGGCCGATCACGCGCTTGATGTAGTCCTTGCTCATGTCGCGCGGGTACTCGAAGACCACCACCTCGCCGCGGCGCGGCATATGGAACGGGTAGACGATCTTCGCCGGGAGGTCGGCGTTGCCGGGCAGGAGCCGCAGCGGGGCGTTCAGATCGAAGTGGAAGTAGACGATCTTGTTGACCAGGATATACTGGCTGGTATGGAGGCTCGGCTCCATGCTCTGGCCCTCGATCTTGAAGTTCTGGATCACGCCCCGAACGATCAGGAAGACCAGCAGGATGAAGATCGCGGTCTCAAGCAGCTCCTTGACGACGCCGCGCACGCCCGGCGTGGCCCGCTCGTCGTCGTGCTCGTGCGGGTCGCTCTCCCAGCCGGCCGCGCCGGCTTGGTCTCCGAGGTCCGTCGTGGACGACTGCTCGAGACCGAGCCCGCGTCGATAGGGAGTCTCGTCCATTGTCCTTCTTATCTCACTAACAAGATGTACGCAGTCGATGATTCGGACCCCTCCCCCGACCGCCTCGCCTGGCAAGGAAGGGTGCAGGAGGGCGGCGTGCCGCATGTTTTGGCAGGTGGGGCCTGCCCCAGCCCGTAAACGGGCGGGCTTCGTCGTGGTGGCCGCGGGCTTCAGCCCGCGGGCGTACGGTCGTGCAAAAACACGCATCATACCCCGCCGCTGCCAGACACTTGATACCACAGCCTGAAATGCATTATACTCCATCGAACAGTAGAATGCCAGTAGGAGAGGGTATGCGCCTGACTGAGCTTGTGGAACTCGACGCCGAAGGCCGGCGGCGCTGCGGCGTCTGCCAGTGGCGCTGCACCCTGGCGGCGGGCGAGACCGGGCGCTGCCTGATACGCACCGCCACCGACGACGGCATCGCGGTGCTCAACGACGGGATGATCGGTGCGGCCACCTTCAGCCCGGTCGAGGAGCACCGGCTGTGGCACTTCTTCCCGGAGACCCAGGTGCTGGCGATCGGCGGCTGGGGCTACGCGTTCCCGGCCGATCAGCAGCGCGGCCAGTATGGCGCGATCCCCGCGGAGGAGAGCCGGCGCCGCCGGCTGGACCCCGAGCGGGCCGCGGCGGTCGCGCTCGATCGGCTGTGCCGCGGCGTGCTCTGGAGCTTCAGCGACCCGTCGGTCTCACTTGAGTACGTCACCGACGTCTTGAAGTTCAGCCGCGCCACCAGCCGCTACACCGCGCTGGTGACCTCCGGCTACTCGACGATGGACGCGCTCGACCGGTTCGGCCACTACCTCGACGGCATCAGCCTGGAGCTGCGCGCGTTCGACGACGCGGCCTACCGGCGCCTCGCCGGGGTGGAGCAGTGGCGCGGCATTCTCGAGATCGCCACGCACGCCCGCGAGCGCTGGAACTGCCATATCGAGGTGACGACCCGGCTGCACCCGCAGGTGAACGACTCGCCCGAGCAGGTCCAGGCGCTGGCCGGCTGGGTGCGCGACGCGCTGGGCGCGACCACGCCCTGGCACGTGCTGCCCGGCGACGCGGGCGCGGCGGCGGCGGCATCGGTGGCGCGGGCGCGGCGGCTGGGGCACGAGGCCGGCCTGCACTATATCTATGGGCCGGAGCCGGGCCAGAGCACGCGCTGCCACAGCTGCGGCGCGCTGCTGGTCGAGCGCAGCGGCGTGATTGGGCGCGTCGTCGGGCTGGAGGATGGGCGCTGCGCCGAGTGCGGCGCCGACCCGCGCTTTCGTATGTCGATCTTTAAGCGCTAGTGGGCGAGGGTAGGGGGTGAGGGCCTGCGGCGGCACGGCTTCTGCAGCACGAGACGAGCGTGGAGTTGCTGCAGCGCGCAAATGGCGAAAGGCGTGTGGCACAGCGGGCCGTACCGATGCACGGCGTCGGCAAGGCGCCGGGCCGCAAGCAGGAGGAAGTATGAGCACAACCGGGTGGACATGGGCCGAGCTGAGCGGCGACCAGCTCCAGATCGTCGCCCAGGCCGAGCAGACGCTCGGCGCGGACTATCTGCTGGTCTACCGGCCGGCCAACAGCAGCGGCCGCGGCGTCGCTTCGCGCGTCCGCAGCCTGCAGGCGGCGCCGCTGACCGAGAGCCAGCTTGAGTGTCTGCACGGCCTGGAGTCGCAGCTCCAGGCGATCGTCGTGGCGTACACCGACAAGCCCTAGCGCTCTGCTAGAGTGGTTTTGTTTGAAGTGGGGGTGCGGCGGCGCGGCCGCCGCGCACCCCACACCCCCGCTAGCGCCGCTCGTAGTTCGGCGCCTCCTTGGTGATCGTCACGTCGTGCGGGTGGCTCTCGACCAGGCCGGCCATCGAGATGCGGATGAAGCGCGCGTCGCGGCGCAGCGCCTCGATGTCCTTCGCGCCGACGTAGCCCATGCCGGAGCGCAGGCCGCCGACCAGCTGGAAGATCGTGTCGCTGAGCGGCCCTTTGTACGGCACCATGCCCTCGATCCCCTCGGCGACGAGCTTCTTGCCCTCGCCGCTGCTCTGGAAGTAGCGGTCGCCGCTGCCGCGCTGCATGGCGCCGATCGAGCCCATGCCGCGGTAGCTCTTGTAGCTGCGCCCCTCGTACAGGATCGTCTCGCCGGGGCTCTCCTCGGTGCCCGCGAACAGCGAGCCGATCATCACGGCGTGCGCGCCGGCCGCCAGCGCCTTGGCGATGTCGCCGCTGTACTTGATCCCGCCGTCGGCGATCACCGGGACGCCGAAGCGCTCGGCCACCCGCGCGCAGTCGGAGATCGCCGTGATCTGCGGCATGCCCGCGCCGGAGACCACCCGCGTCGTGCAGATGCTGCCGGGCCCCTGCCCGACCTTGATCGCGTCCACGCCGCGCTCGCACAGCGCCGCCGCGCCCGCGCCGGTCGAGACGTTGCCGGCGATCAGCTGCACGCTCGGGTACGCCTCGCGAACGCGCAGCAGCGTGTCGAGCACGCCCTGCGAGTGGCCGTGCGCCGTGTCGATCACCAGCGCGTCGACGCCTACCCGCACCAGCGCGTCGGCCCGCTCGAGCAGATCGCCGGTGGTGCCGATCGCGGCGCCCACCTGCAGGCGGCCCTGCTCGTCCTTGCAGGCGTTCGGGTGCTCGATCTGCTTCATGATATCCTTCACCGTGATCATCCCCGAGAGCTTGCCGCGCCGGTCGACCACCAGCAGCTTCTCGATCCGGTGCTTGTGCAGGATCTCCTTGGCCTGCTCGAGCGTGGTGCCCTCCGGCACGGTCACGAGGTTCTGCGCGGTCATCAGCTCGCGGATCGGGCGGCGCCGGTCGGTCTCGAAGCGCAGGTCGCGGTTGGTCAGAATGCCGACCAGGTCGCCCTCGGGCGTGGTGATCGGGATGCCCGAGATCCTGTACTCGGACATCAGGTCGAGCGCGTCGCCGACGGTCTTGTCCGGACCCATGGTGATCGGGTCGGTGATCATGCCGCTCTCGGAGCGCTTGACCTTGCGGACCATCTCGGCCTGCTCGGCGATCGAGAGGTTCTTGTGGATGAAGCCGATCCCACCCTCGCGCGCCAGCGCGATCGCCAGGCGATGCTCGGTCACGGTGTCCATCGCCGAGCTGGTGACCGGGATGTGCATCCGGATGCGCCGGGTCAGCGTGGTGCTCACGTCGGTGGTGGCCGGCACCACGCGCGACTCGGCCGGCACGAGCAGCACATCGTCAAACGTCAGCCCGTCGCGGGCATACTTGTCGTCCCAGTCGATCGTCATTGGCTCCTCCTTGGGTAATCGGTAGGCAGTCGACAGTAGGCGCGGCACTGTGTTTCATTGCTGTTCAACGGTGCCGGCGACCGACTACCGACTACTGGCTACCGGGCACAAAAAAAGCCCCCCGCGCGCAAGGGCGCAGAGGGCAGCTGCGGCAACTGCCGGGTCTTAATTGGACAGAGGTGGCGTGTCAGCAGGCGCATGGCTCCATATCGGTCAGGAGATCATTCCAGATACTATACATGCGCCGGCCGGTTTCGTCAATCTGTCATGTGGCGGGCATGTGCCGTCACCTCAGGCGTTCGACCAGCGCGATGTAGTCCTGCATCGCGCTGGCGTTGGGGGTGCCCTTCAGCTTGGCCCAGGCGTCGTACTTGGCGCGCCCGACGAAGTCGGTGAGGCCGGGCCTTCCGCCGGCCGCGTCGCCAGCGGTGGCCTGCTTGTAGAGCGCGTAGAGCTGCAGGAGCGTGTCGTTGTCGGGCCGCTTCGAAAGGCTCTGGGCGGCCTTGGCTGCCGACTCGAACTGGGCACGCAGATCGGACATCATCTTCTCCTTAAGGCATTGCCACTGTACGGGCGCGATATATCGCGCCCCTGCGCTTTTGGGGCAATGAACTGTCAAGCTCGATTGAACCATGCCTAAGGCATGGTTCAATTCCAGGGATTTCGACGTGACACTGTACGGGCGCGATATATCGCGCCCCTGCGCTTTTGGGGCAATGAACTGTCAAGCCCGATTGAACCATGCCTAAAACAAAAACCCCCCGAAAGACAGCTCCACCCAGCAAACATCGTGTGGCGAGCCACTAGTCGACGCTCATTGGGGCGGCCAGCGTGCGATCGATCGCCGCGGCGATCCGCTCGATCTGGCCCATCATCGCCTGGAAGCTCGGCGGCGTCAGCGCCTGCTCGCCGTCGCAGACCGCGAACGCGGGCGCGTGGTGGACCTCGACGATCAGCCCGTCCGCGCCGGCCGCGACCGCCGCGCGCGCCATCGGCACCACCCGGTCGGCCCGCCCGCTGGCGTGCGACGGGTCGACGATCACCGGCAGGTGCGAGAGCTGCTTGATCAGCGGCACGGCGTTCAGGTCGAGCGTGAAGCGGGCGCCGTCGTCGAACGTGCGGATGCCGCGCTCGCACAGCACCACGTTCGGGTTGCCCTCGGCCAGGATGTACTCGGACGCCAGCAGCAGATCTTTGACCGTGGCGGCGAAGCCGCGCTTGAGCAGCACCGGCCGCCCGCTCCGGCCGACCGCCTTGAGCAGCGGGTAGTTCTGCATGTTGCGCGCGCCGACCTGGAGCATGTCGGCGTACTCGAGCATGTGCGGCAGCGTCTCGGCGTCCATGATCTCGGTCACGATCGGCAGCCCGGTCAGCTCGCGCGCCTCGCCCAGCAGCTGCAGCCCCTCGACGCCGAGCCCCTGGAAGGCGTAGGGCGACGTGCGCGGCTTGTAGGCGCCGCCGCGCAGCATCACCGCGCCGGACTGCCGCACGGCCCGCGCCACCTCGAGCAGCTGATCGCGGCTCTCGACGGTGCACGGCCCGGCGATCACCGCCACCGCCGCGCCGCCGAACTCGACATCGCCGACCCGCACGATCGTGTCGGCCTCGTGGAACTCGCGCGACACCAGCTTGTACGGCGAGGTGACGCTGATCAGCTCGCGCACGCCCGGCAGCCGCCGGATCTGGCCGGCGTCCACGATCGGGCCGCGGTTGCCGGTGATCCCGATCGCGGTGCGGGTCGGCCCCGGCATCGCGTGCGGCGTGTAGCCAAGCTCGCCGACGACGTGGCACACGTGCGCGATCTGCTCGGGGCTGGCGTGGGCGTCCATGACGATCAACATGACAGTATCCTTGTGACAAGGTTCTCAATTGGTGAAAGTGTAGCACCCGCGCGGCGCACGGTCAAGCCGATGAATCAGAATGATTTCAGTTTGTTCAGATATGTCATTTCGCTGTTGCTATGGCGATCGACCTATGGTACGATGTAGTTCATGACCCGTGCGAAGGAGATTCTCCGTGCAGCTCGAAGGCACCCTCGATAAATTCCCCCTCCGCGAGCTGATCGAGATGGTGATCTACAGCTCGGTCACCGGCGTGCTGGAGCTGCGCGTGGGCGCAGAGATCGGCCGCCTGTTCTTCCGCGACGGCCGGCCCTACCACGCGCTGTCGGGCGAGCGCGCCGGCATCGACGCGGTGACCGCGATGTTCGAGGAGCATGACGCCCCGTTTCGCTTCGTGGCCGACCGCGACAGCGCCGAGATGACGCTGTGGATGGACCCCTGGGAGATGCTCGACCGCGGCGAGGCCCAGGCGCTCAAGTGGGCCGCCGTGCGCCGGCATATCGCCAGCGTGGACTGCGTGCCGACCCTGCTCGGCGGGCCGCCCACCGGCCAGATCCAGATCAGCGAGTCGGCCTGGCCGGTCCTCGCGGCGGTCGACGGGCAGCGCACGATCCGCGAGATCGCCGAGCATCTCAACTGGGTGCTGTTCGACACCTGCACGGCGCTGGTCAGCCTGATGAGCGGCGATCTGATCGCGCTCCAGCCCGCCCGCCCCTCGCTGTTCGAGCCGTACGCCACCCCCAGCGCATCGCTTGGCCGCATTGTCGATCCCTCCTCCGCAGACCAGCCGGCGGCCGAGCAGCCCCACGCCGAGCCGGGCTTCCTCGAGCGTATGCTGGCCGAAGCTCAGGCCAAGGAGCAGCAGCGGCCCAGCCTCACCGACGAGACGCAAGACGGCAAGCGTGTCTATCGGTACAGGTACGTCGACGACCGCCGCTGACGTGCTCCCGCGCGCCTTGACGATCCGTCGTGCGCTGCTGCTCGCCGCGCTCTGCTGCGTCGCGGCGGCCTGGCTCGCCGGCCCGGCCGGGCGGCTGGCGGCGGCGCTGCCGCTGCTGCTGTTCGCCCCCGGCTACCTGGTCGAGCGCGCACTTCGCCCCTGCCCCCGCCCAACCGCGTTCCTGCGCCCATCGCTCTGGCTGGGCCTGAGCCTGAGCCTCGTCGCGCTGCTCTACGAGTGGGCGACCGCGCTCGGCCTGTCGCTCGCGCCCCTGGCGATCGACGGGCTGGCCGCCGCGTGCGGACTGGGGGTGCTCTGGCGGCTGTGGCTTGACGACCAAAGACGAAAGACCAAAGACCAAACATCAGAAGTAGATGCGATAGCAGCCGATTGGCCGTTGGTCCTTGGCCCTTGGTCGTGGGCGCTGCTCGCCGTCTTCGCGCTGGCGCTGTGGCTGCGCTTCTACCAGATCCGCGACCTGGCGCTGCCGGCCTGGGTCGACTCGGTCCACCACGCGCTGATGATCCGCGTCGCGTTCGAGCGCGGCCAGGCCCCGCTCTCGCTGCGCCCGTACCTGCCGGTCGACCAGATCCCGTACCACTGGGGCTACCACGTCGTCATGGCGGCGGCGCTGCGGCTCTCGGGCGCGACGCTCCCGCAGGCGATGCTGTGGGGCGGGCAGCTGCTGAACGCGCTGCACGTGCTGACGGTGGCGGCGCTGGCGGCCTACCTCTGGCGCCGGCCGGTCGCCGGCGTGGCCGCGGGCATCACCGTCGGGCTGCTCTCGATCATGCCGGCCTACTACGTGAGCTGGGGGCGCTACACGCAGCTGACCGGGCTGCTGCTGCTGCCGGCGGCCATGATCGCGTGGCGCGAGCTGCTGCGCGCGCCGTCGCGCCGCCTGGCGGCCGCGCTGGCGCTGCTGCTGGCGGGCATGAGCCTGATCCACTTCCTCGTGCTGGCGTTCGCGCTCTGCTACATGGCGGTGAGCGGCCTCGTGTGGGCGCTGAGCGCGCGGCCGCGCGAGCTGCGCTCGCGGCTGGCGCACGCGGCGCTCGGCGCGGGGCTGGCGCTGGCGCTGGCCGGGCCGTGGCTGTGGAGCCTGGCGTCGCGCGCGCTGCGGCCGACGATCGGGCGGTCCCAGCCGCTGGCCGGCGCGGGCAGCTACTACGTGCTCGACTCAAACCTGCTGTGGGCCGGGCTGAACCGCTGGCTGATCGCGCTCGCGCTGCTGGTCGCGCTGTGGGCGGTCTGGCGCCGGCGCGGACGCGCGGTCGAGCAGATGCTGTGGCTTGCGGCGCTGACCGTGCTGGCCGAGCCCTGGCTGGCGCTGTACCTACTGCCTGCGCTCGGCGCGACGCTGCTGCTGTGGGGCGCACAGCGGCGCCGGCCGCCGATCGCGATCGGCGGCGCGGCGCTGCTGCTGCTGAACCCGGCGACCGCGCGCCTGCCCTACATCGCGGTGCTGAACAACGAGGTGGTGGTGATCACGCTGTTCATCCCGATCGGCGTCCTGCTCGGCGGAGGCGCCGGGCTGGTGTGGGGGGCGATGGACGACGGACGTTCGAACGTTCGAACGCTCGCCTACCGGTCGTGGGCGCGGATCGCGTTCGCAGTCGCGCTGGCCGCTGTTTCGGCGTGGGGCGCCTGGAACATGCGCGACGTGGTCAACCCCGGCACCGTTCTGGCGACCCAGGCCGACGTCGCGGCGCTGGGCTGGGCGGCCGAGCACACGCCGCCCGACGCGCGCTATCTGATCAGCGCGGCGGCCTGGCTCGGCACCGGGCGGGGCGCCGACGGCGGCTGGTGGCTGCTGCCGCTGACCGGCCGCTGGACCAGCACGCCGCCGGTGGTCTACGACTACGGCCCGCCCGACTACGTGCGCGAGACGCGCGCGCGCACCCAGCAGGTGATGGCGTTCCAGGCGGGCCAGGAGCAGCAGCTCTACCAGCTGATCGACTGCGAGCGGATCACCTACGTCTACCTCGGGCCGAAGTCCGGCGCGCTGACGCCGGCGGCCTTCCCGGCCGACCAGGGCTTCGTGAAGCTCTACGAGCGCGACGGCGCCACGATCTTCGCGGTGCGCCGGCCGGCGCCGCCTACTCCGGCCCGCCGCGCAGAATGCTCACGAACAGAGCCAGCCCCGTGATCGCGACCGCCGCTCCGCCGAGGATGCCGAGCAGCAGCGGCAGCGGCCCGCTCCAGCCGCCGACCCCCACGGCGATCTCCAGCAGGCCCAGCCCCAGCACGAAGCCGACCAGCGTCAGCGCCAGCGCCACGCGCGTGCCGGCGATCGTCAGCGCGTTGGCGAGCCGCCGCGTCTCAAGGTCGCGCGTCTGGATGCGCAGGTCGCCGTCGCCGAGCTGCTGCAGCACGTGGCCGACCTGGCGCGGCAGCGCGCCGGCGATCGCCCCAAGCTCCTGGGCCTGGTCGAGCGCGCGCCGCGCCGCCGCCTCGGGCGAGCCGAGCTCGGCCAGCGCGCGCGCCGCGTAGGGCCGCGCGATCGCGAAGATGTCGAGCTGCGGGTCGAGCAGCAGGCCGGTCCCCTCCATCATGATCACGGTCTTGAGCAGCAGCGCCAGCGGGGCGGGCATGCGCAGCCGGTGGCGTTGGGCCAGGGCGAACAGCGCCTCGCCGGTCTCGCGGGCCGAGAGCTCCTCGAGCGGCCGGCCGACGAAGCGATCCATGAAGCGCAGCATGTCGCGCCGCAGCGCCGAGCTGAGCTCGCGCGGCGCCAGCATGCCCAGGCGCTGCAGCGCGCGCAGCGCGGCGTCCACGTCGTCGCGGGTGAGCGCGATCAAGAGGTGCACCAGGCTGGCGGTCAGCTCGCGGTCGAGCGCCACGACCTGCCCGAAGTCGACTGCGCCGAGCACCTCGCCGGGCAGCGCGAAGAAGTTGCCGGGGTGCGGGTCGGCGTGGAAGAAGCCGTCGACGAAGATCTCCTGCAGGATCAGCTCGGCGCAGTGGCGGGCCAGCAGCTTGCGATCGATCCCGGCGGCGTCGAGCGCGGGCAGGTCGTTGATCTTGACGCCGAACAGCCGCTCGCTGGTCAGCACGCGCGCGCTGGTGGCATCCCAGTGGACCGCCGGGATGTGGACGATCGCGCTGGCGGCGAAGTGCGTGTGGAAGCGCTCGGCGTTGCGCGCCTCGCGGCGGTAGTCCAGCTCGGCGCGGATCGTGGTGGCGAACTCCCAGGCCAGCTCGGCCAGGTCGTACTGCTCGCCAAGCGGCGTGCGCTCCTGCGCCAGCGCGGCCAGCTCGGCCAGGATCGCCAGGTCCACCGCGACGGTCTGCTGGATATCGGGCCGCTGGACCTTGACGACCACCTGCGCGCCGTCGTGCAGCACCGCGGCGTGGACCTGGCCGAGCGACGCGGCGGCGAGCGGCTGGCGGCGAAACTCGCGGAAGATCGCGCCGATCGGGCGGCCCAGCTCGGCCTCGATCGTCGCGATCGCGACGTCGGCCGGGAAGGGCGGGACGGTGTCCTGCAGCTTGTTCAGCTCGGCGATGAACTCGGGCGGCAGCAGGTCCGGGCGCGTGCTGAGCACCTGGCCGAGCTTGACGAAGGTCGGGCCGAGGTCGATCAGCGCGCGGCACAGCCGCTCGGGGCCGCCCAGCCGGTCGAGCGCGGGCCGGCGCACGATCCGGCGCGGCAGCGACAGCAGCGGCGTCAGGCCGAGCTGCTCGACCAGGTAGCCGAAGCCGTGGCGGCCGAGCACCCGTGCGATCTGGCGGTAGCGGCCCAGGTAGCGGGCCTGGCGGACGAGTGGCCACATGTCAGTCGACAGTATCCGGCAAGCATCTGTATCGGCGCAGCAACATTATAGACTGCTTTTGGCAGATAGCACGCACACGGGTGCGTCGAATCAGCGGTAGTGCTATAATCCCCACCGGCGAGGCTCGGGGCGTGGGCAATGACAGGGTGACAAGGAGACAAGGAGACAAGGAGACAAGGAGACGAGGTGGCGCCTGCCGCCTGCCGCCTGCCGGGCTGAACGTTGAACGTTTGAACGTTTGAACGTTTGAACGCTGGAATTGCCGACTGCTGATACCTGACCGCTGACTACTGACTGGGACTGGTATGGATCTCGACCAGAAGCTCGACATCTTGGCCCCGGCGGCGCGCTTCGACGCCTGCGACAGCTTCAGCCAGGGCGGCAAGCGCTACGCGCCGAAGAAGGCGGTCTGGAATGCGGCCGGCATCGCCGCCGACGGCGGGCCCGACGGCAGGGCGCGCCCGGTCTTCCGCACGCTGATGAGCAGCCGCTGCGAGTGGAACTGCGCCTACTGCCCGCTGCGGTCGGGCAGCGACACGCCGCGCGCCGCGCTCGCGCCCGAGGAGCTGGCCAAGCTGTTCCTGCCGCGCTTCGAGAAGGGCGCGGTCCAGGGCCTGTTCCTCTCGACCGGCGTGGACGGCGACGCGGGCGCGGCGACGAGCCAGATGCTGGACGGGGTCGAGCACCTGCGCAAGCAGCACAGCTACGCCGGCTACGTCCACCTGAAGCTGCTGCCCGGCGTGCCGGCCTCCGAGGTCGAGCGGGCCGCGCGGCTGGCCGACCGCCTCAGCCTGAACCTTGAGGCGCCCTCGGCCGAGCGGCTGCGGCTCATCTCGCCCGAGCGCGACTGGGCGAGCGACCTGATCGCGCGGCTGGCCTGGGCGCGCGACTGGCAGCGCGCCGGGCTGATCCCGAGCGGGCTGGCCACGCAGTTCGTCGTCGGGGCGGCCGGCGAGAGCGACCGCGAGCTGCTGCTGACGGCCGGCTGGCTCTATCGCGAGCTTGAGCTGCGGCGGGTCTACTTCGGCGCGTTCCGGCCGGCGCGTGGCACGCCGCTCGAAGACCAGGCGCCCACGCCGTTCGTGCGCGAGCAGCGGCTGCGCGAGGCCGACTGGCTGCTGCGCAACTATGGCTTCAGCACCACCGAGCTGCCCTACGACGCCGCGGGCGACCTGCCGCTGCACGTCGACCCGAAGCTGGCCTGGGCGCTGGCGCACCCCGAGCGCTTCCCGGTCGAGCTGAACACCGCCGACCAGGAGCTGCTGATGCGCGTGCCCGGGCTCGGGCCGCTCAGCGTCCGGCGCATCCTGCGGCTGCGGCGCGACCACCACTTCCGCGACCCGTCGCAGCTCAAGGGGCTCGGCGGGGCGGCCCAGCGCGCGCGCGACTTCGTGACGCTGGAGGGCCGCTTCTTCGGGCGCGATGAGACGGCGCGCGCGCGGCACTACGCGCCCAAGGGACCGCTGGCCGAGCAGCTGACGCTGTGGTAGCGAGCAGTAGTCGGTAGTCAGTAGCGCTGCCGAATAGGGTGGTTTGGAGGGACGAAGTCCCTCCAAAGACTCTTTTTCTGGCCGGTCTCGGCCACGAACGTGGCCGAGACCGGCCAGCGTATGGGGTCGTGGGGGCCTAGTGGCCCACACACCCCCCACTTTTCAAACAGTCTCCAAGAAGCGGCGGAAGGAATTGATGGCCCGATCATCTCGTCGCCCGATCGACCGACCCGTGCGCCCGACATTCTGGCTCTCCTCCATCGGCATCGGCTCGGCGCTGGGCTACGCCGCCGCTCTGCTGCGCTTCCCGCTGCTCGGGATCTACGCGCAGCCGATCCAGAACCTCGACAAGCTGACCAGCTCGAACGGCTGGATCGGCCTGGCGCTGGCCGCCGGCGTGCTGGCGCTGTTCGGGCTCTACGCCCTCGGCGCGCTGGCGCTCGCCGGTGCGGCTAGGGGCCTGGGATCTGGGGCTGGTGGAGCGACTCAAGCCCCAAGCCCCAAGCCCCAAGCACTATTGGTGCTGGCGCTGATCGGCTTCCCGCTGCTGTTCCTGGCGCTGCTGGTCTTCGTCTACCCCACCTCCTCGGTCGATCTCTACGACTACATGTTCCGCGGCCGGATGCTGGTGCGCTACGGCGCGAACACGTTCGTCGACGTCCCGAGCGACTTCAAGAGCGACCCGCTGTTCTGGTACGTGGCGTGGCGCCACGCGGTGACGGCCTACGGGCCGCTGTGGGAGGGGCTGAGCTGGCTGACCGCGCGGCTGGCCGGCGAGGCGCCTGGCTTGCCCGGCGCGGGTGCCGCGCGCGACGCCGAGCTGCTGCGGCTGATGCTGGCCTACAAGGGGCTGGCCGCGCTGGGCTTTCTGTCGTGCGGCGCGGCGATCTGGCTGGTGCTGCGGCGGAGCGCGCCGGAGTGGCGCTGGCTGGGCCTGTACCTGTGGCTGTGGAACCCGCTGGCGCTGTGGGAGTCGCTGGCGGCCGGCCATAACGACGCCTGGATGGCCGCGCTGATCGTGCTCGCCGTCGGGGCGATGAGCGAGCGCCAGATTGACAGGGTGACAAGGCGGCAAGGTGACAAGGTGACGATCAAAGATGGCATGGTCACCCCCTCAATCGGCGCATTTGTGGCGCTCACGCTCGGCGGCCTGGTCAAGTTCCTGGCGCTGATGTTCGGCCCGCTGCTGCTGGCGGCGGCGCTGCGGCGGCTGCCCGATGCGCGCGCGCGGCTGCGGCTGGTGCTGCTGGGCGGGCTGGCCTGCGGCGGGCTGGTCGCGCTGGCCTACGCGCCCTTCTGGGTCGGCTGGGGCACGCTGCGGAACTTCGGCGACCGCGGCACGCTGTTCACCAGCTCGTGGCTGGCGGTGCTGCAGGCCCCGCTGACGCTCGGCCCGCTGAAGGCGGCGGTCGGCGCGCCGAGCCTGCTGGCGCTGCTGGTCTCGAAGGACTACGCGCAGCCGGCCGCGGTGGGCATCGGCCTGGGGCTGCTCGGGCTGGGCGTGCTGTGGGCCTCGTGGCGGTCGTGGCGCGCGCCGGGCAGGCTGGCGGCGCACGCGCTCTGGCTGCTGCTGTGGTTCCTGTTCCTGTGCAACCCGTGGTTCCAGCCGTGGTACCTGCTGTGGGCGCTGGCGCTGCTGGCGGCCCAGCCCTGGCGCCCGGCCGCGGCGCGCCTGGTCGTGGTGTTCTGCTGCACGGGGATGCTCAGCTACCTGGCCGGCGTGTTTCTGCTGCCGGCGCTCGGCTGGAGCGGCGACGGCGCGGAGTGGAACGCGCTGACCTCGGCGCTGCTCTACCTGCCGCCGCTGCTCGCGCTGCTGTGGGGCTGGCGGCTGGCGGTCTCGGTGCGCAGCCGGCCGTCCGCCGCTCCGGCTCGCCCCGAGGGCGGCGCCAGCGCGATCGAGTGACACCAGATTCGGATGACTATATGTGGTGCCCCCTCACCCCCCTGCCCCCCTCCCGCCGGGAGAGGGGGGGATTAATGGCTCGGCACGGGGTTTCGGCGGAGCCGAAACCCCGTGCCGAGCCACCGTTTCCCCGCCCCTGGTAGCGGCGGGGGCAGGGGGCGGGGTCGAAGACGCCGACTGCGTACGTCCTGTCACTTGACCATCCCCTTGAGCTGCTCCATCTCGGTGATCGCCTGGCCCAGCACGGCCGGCGCCTGCGCGCCGTCCATCGTCGACACGGTCTGGCCGGTGCTCGGGATCGTGATCTGGTAGTTGAACAGGTCGGCGCCGCTGGCCTGGTAGCGCGGGCTCAGCCCGGCGAAATCGGGGCTGGCCAGCAGGCTCTGCAGCTTGCCCAGGTCGGCCGGCTGCGCCTGCGCGGTCTGGGCGGCGCCGCTGCGGCCAAGCAGGCTGAGCCTGCCGTCGGCGTAGACCGTGAGCGTCTCGTCGACGCCGGCGATCCCGCCGGTCTTGCGGTAGATCGCCACGACGTCGCCGCTCGCCGGCTGGCCGGTCGGCTTGGTCTCATCGGCGGGCCTGGTCGCCTGGGTGGGCGCGGGCGCGGCGGTGGGCGCGGGCACGGCGGTCAGCACCGGCGCAGCAGTCGCGGCGGCTGCAGCGGTCGGGGCTGGCGCGGATGTCGCGATCGGCTGGCTGGCGCCGCCGGTGTCGGCAGCGCCGCAGGCGGCCAGCAGCAACGCCAGGACCGCGACCACAATTCGTGAGAGATATCGCATCGGAATGCTCCTTCGTATGCATGTTTGTCGCATAGAATACCACGCTTTGAGGACGTCGGCGTGAGGCCAGCGGTTCCCTCTTTTCTTTGTCCGCGGGCTGCGCGCCCCCGAACCCCCGCGGGCTGCGCGCCCCACACGCTGCTACGGGGGGCTGCGCGCCCCCCGTGCCCGCGCGGGCTGCGCGCCCCACACGCTGCTACGGGGGGCTGCGCGCCCCCCGTGCCCCCGCGGGCTGCTGCGCGCCCCCGAACCCGCGCGGGCTGCGCGCCCCACACGCTGCTACGGGGGGCTGCGCGCCCCCCGTGCCCCCGCGGGCGGGGGTGGGCCGCCACCCCCGCCGCCCCCCGGCCGGGGCTTCGCCCCTGGACCCCAAAAGGAATGCAGTCTCTTTTGCGATGCCTGACGCACATGCCCGGCGGAATCCAGGCGCGGCGGGAGGCAACTCGCTGCGCCACGCATGGCCCTCCCGACCCAGCCCGTTCTATCCCGCCCACTCGGAATGTTGCTGGGCATGCGCCACAATCGCTGAAGCTGAGACGAGCTTACTTGCCGGAGGGGGGCCGGGGGCGCAGCGCCCCGGAAGAATCGAATCGCTCTCCGCAGGAGGAGTAGGCAGGGGGCCGCGGGCGCTGCGCCCCCGGAAGAGCATCGTATCGTACACACCGAGTGTTGCTTCCGACTGCGGATATCGTCCAATCAGCCGCGGATATCGTCCAGTCCGCCGCGGATATCGTCCAATTCTGTCGCGGATATCGTCCAATCAGCCGCGGATATCGTCCAATCAGCCGCGGATATCGTCCAATCAGCCGCGGATATCGTCCAATCAGCCGCGGATATCGTCCAATCAGCCGTGGATATCGTCCAAGCAGCCGCGGATATCGTCCAATCAGCCGCGGATATCGTCCAATCAGCCGCGGATATCGTCCAACCCGCCGCGGATATCGTCCAGTCCATGTGTGGATATGATCCAATCCGCTGCGGATATCGTCCAACCCGCCGCGGATATCGTCCAATCCACAGGCGCTTTGATGGGGGCGGTGCGGCCAGGTCGCCGCCGCGCGCTCATCCATCGGGATCATGATGCTGAAACAGTCCGTTCTGGTGTGGTAAAATCGTATATTGCACCGCACTATCGCGGCGGCGGCGTAAACCGTCTCCAATCTGCGTTCGCGCTTGGCCGGGGCGACGCCTTGACAAAACTTTTAGCCTTCGCTATGACACTCATCATGTAAGCGCCGACATCGCCGCGCGGCGGCATTCCGGCCATCATACCGCGTCGGGAGAGCAACCATGCCACTGACGATCATCTTGCGGCCCGTCGCCGAAGATCGCGCGGAGACCCTGGTCGGCGATCGGCATCTGAGCACGTTCGACCCGCGCACCCTGCTCGCCGAGCACCCGCTGCACCTGGATGCGAACCGCCGCATAACGCCCGCCGAGTACGGGCTGCGGCTGCTGGCCGCGCTCGGCGGCCCGGCCCTGCTGGAGCGGCTGGCCGCGCTGCCGCGCGCGCCGCACCCCGCGAGCGCCCTGGTTCTGCGCCTCGACGACCCGCAGCTCGCCGCGATCCCCTGGGAGTACCTGCACACCGGCGCGGCCTTCGCCGCCTTCGAGCACTTCCTGCTGCGCGAGGTGCCGGTTGCGCCCGAGGCGCTGCCGCCCGCGCCCGACCCGGCGCTGCCCTGGCGCCTGGTGGTGATGGCCAGCGACCCGCTGCTGCAGGAGCTGCGCGACGAGCGGGGGCTGCTGAAGGGCTACCAGCCGCTGCGGCGCCTGCGGGTTGCGAGCGAGCTCGACGCGCTGCGCGACGCGCTGCGCGCCCAGGAGCCGCCCGCGCCCCTGCGCTGGCAGCGGATCGCCCCCGCGCGCGATGCGCTGATCAACCTGGCCAGCCCCGAGCCGATCCTGTTCCACTACACCGGCCACGGCAGCGTCGCCGGCGGGCAGCCGATCCTCTGCTTCGACGACGGGGCGGGCACGATGCGCCCGCAGGCCGTGCGCGACCTGGCCGTCGACCTGCGCGGACGCACCTACTTCGCGTTCCTGAACGCCTGCCGCACCGCCGACAGCGCCGAGCCCGGCGCCAACCTGGCCCTGACGCTTGTGCGGGGCGGCGTCCCTGCCGTGCTGGGCACGCAGACCAGCATCCGCGACGACGGCGCGGCGCTGTTTGCGGAGACGTTCTACCAGCAGCTCACGGCGGGCATCTCGATCGAAGAGGCGCTCTACCGCGCGCGCCTGCGACTGGCCGACCGCTTCAGCGGCGACCCGGCGCTGTGGGGCATCCCGGCGTTCTACCGTGCCGCCGGCTACCACCTGCCGCGCCAGGGCCACGCCGGCCCGCCGCCCACGCCGATCGAGCCGCCGGCCCCGCGCACCGAGGCGCTGCAGGCCCCGGCGCGCCTGCTCGGCCGCGCGACCGAGCTGACCGAGCTGCTGCGGCTGTTCGTCTTCGACGGCAAGCGCGTGGTCACCATTCGCGGCCCCGGCGGCATGGGCAAGACCGCGCTGGTGCACGAGCTGGCATCCCGGCTACGCTTTCGCTTTCGCGACGGAATCACCGCCGTGACGCTGGCGATCAGCGGCGAGCAAGCGGGCCTGAGCGCCGCCGCGCTGCGCGCCGAGCTGGCCCGGCGATTGGGGCTCCAGCACCCGGCCTTCGACGACCCGACCGCCGCCGGCCGGCAGGAGGAGGCGATCGTCCGCGCCGTGGGCGGCCGGCGCGCGCTGCTGATCTTTGACAACTACGAGACGGTGCTGGGCGCGCTGGGCCGCGACGCTGGCGATATCCAAGCCCACCCCGACCATGTAGAAGCCGACGCGATCCAGCGCCTGGTGACCCGGCTCGCGCGCGACGGCGCCTGCCTGCTGTTCACCACCCGCCAGGCGCCGGTCGAGCTGCCCGACGAGGTCTGCTATCCCGCCGCCGCGCAGGGCGAGCAGCTCGGCGGCCTGGACGAGGCCAGCGCGATCGCGCTGTTCCGCCAGCGCGCGCGCGGGCGCCTGCATGGCGAGGCGCTGCCGGGGCAGGTGGCCCGCGCGGTGGGCTACAGCCCGCTGGCGATCGAGCTTGCCGCCGCGCGCTGGGCCAAGAGCGGCCAGACCGAGGCCGAGCTGCTCGAAAACCTCGACGCCGAGCTGCTCAAGGCCGAGCAGGCCGGCGTGCCGCTCAACCACCGCTCGGTGCTGGCGAACGTCGGCCTGTCGATCGACGCGCTCAGCCCCGAGCTGCGGCAGTCCCTGATCGAGCTGGCGCTGGTGGCCAACCCCGTGATGACGCCGCTGCACGCCGCGGTCGTCTGGGGCCTGGAGGACGAGCAGCAGTGGTTCGCCGGCCAGGCCCACGAGCGGCTGGAGCAGCTCCAGGATCGCTCGCTGCTCCAGGGGATCGGCGGGCGCGACGAGGATCGCGACCGGGCCAACGCCTACGCCTTCCAGCCGGTGATCGCCCAGGTGGTGCGGGCGCGCGCCGAGACGAGCGACCTGGGGCCGGCGCGCGAGCGCTACGCCGCCTGGGCGGCTGGGGTGATTGGCAAGGCACGCGGCGACAAGGGGATCGACTTCGATCGCGAGGTGGCGCAGGCGACACAGTTCTACCTGCCGGATCTGATCGCTGCGCTGCCGTACCGGCCGGCCGAGCGGCGCGGCTGGGACGCCTGGGAGCTGGCGATCATCCTGCGGCAGTTCGGGCGGGTGGCCGAGGCGGCACAGGTGCTGGCGCTAGCCGAGCAGGCGGCAAGTGAGACTGTGGATCGCAAGCTCAGACAGCGCTATCTGGTCGAGGCAGCAACGCAGGCAGCACAGCGCGGCGACCCCACGCAGGCGCTGGAGAGCTACCAGCAAGCTCTGACTCTCATGGGCGATGAAGACGACCGACAGGAGCGATCCGCGACGCTGCACGAAATGGCGGGGGTGCTGGTCACGCGCGGCGAGCTGGACGGCGCGATGCGGCTGTACGAGCAGTCGCAAGAAATTGACGAGGCGCTGGGCGACGTGCGCGGCAAGAGCGCGACGCTGCACCAAATGGCGAATGTGCTGGAAACGCGCGGCGAGCTGGACGGCGCGATGCGGCTGTACGAGCAGTCGCTGGCGATCAAGGAGGCGCTGGGCGACGTGCGCGGCAAGAGCGCGACGCTGCACGAAATGGCGGGGGTGCTGGTCACGCGCGGCGAGCTGGACGGCGCGATGCGGCTGTACGAGCAGTCGCTGGCGATCCAGGAGGCGCTGGGCGACGTGCGCGGCAAGAGCGCGACGCTGCACCAAATGGCGGGGGTGCTGGTCACGCGCGGCGAGCTGGACGGCGCGATGCGGCTGTACGAGCAGTCGCTGGCGATCAAGGAGGCGCTGGGCGACGTGCGCGGCAAGAGCGCGACGCTGCACGAAATGGCGGGGGTGCTGGAAACGCGCGGCGAGCTGGACGGCGCGATGCGGCTGTACGAGCAGTCGCTGGCGATCCAGGAGGCGCTGGGCGACGTGCGCGGCAAGAGCGCGACGCTGCACGAAATGGCGGGGGAGCTGGTAACGCGCGGCGAGCTGGACGGCGCGATGCGGCTGTACGAGCAGTCGCTGGCGATCAAGGAGGCGCTGGGCGACGTGCGCGGCAAGAGCGCGACGCTGCACGCGATGGCGAATGTGCTGGAAACGCGCGGCGAGCTGGACGGCGCGATGCGGCTGTACGAGCAGTCGCTGGCGATCAGGAGGCGCTGGGCGACGTGCGCGAGAGCCGCGCTGCGGGGAAGCCGGCCTGGACGGCGGCGCGCTCGATCGGAGGCGCTGGGCGACGTGCGCGGCAAGAGCGCGACGCTGCAGCGATGGCGAATGTGCGAAACGCGCGGCGAGCTGGACGGCGCGATGCGGCTGTACGAGCAGTCGCTGGCGATCAAGGAGGCGCTGGGCGACGTGCGCGGCAAGAGCGCGACGCTGCACCAAATGGCGGGGGTGCTGGTCACGCGCGGCGAGCTGGACGGCGCGATGCGGCTGTACGAGCAGTCGCTGGCGATCAAGGAGGCGCTGGGCGACGTGCGCGGCAAGGCGGCCACGCTGATCAACATGGCGCAGATCCAGGTCATGCGCGGCGAGCGCGAGCCGGCGCTCGCCGCCGCGCGCGCGAGCGTCGCGATCTTCGCGCGGCTGCGCGCCCCGCGCGAGCTTGCCCAGGCCAGCGAGATCCTGGCCCAGATCGAGGCTTGGACCGGCGACGACGAAGCTTCTGCGGCGACGCCGGCACGCCTAGCCGGCGCGCTGGTGGCCATGGCGACCGCCGCGCTGCAGGGCAGGCAGCCGGCCGAGCAGGCGCGCGCCGCGCTGCAGCAGGTCGCGGCAGCGGAACCAACACTTGGTGCGTACACAAGCGCGCTCGCGGCAGCGCTCGACCGGGCGCCCGGCGCGGCGGCGAGCCTGTACGCGGCAGCGACCGCGGCGCTGGCCCGCGATGGCGACCAGTGGGCCTATGGCGATACGCTGGCCGGCGTGCGCAATGTCGCCGGCCTGCTCGACGACCCGGCGATCGTGCGTGTCGCGGCCGAGGGATCGATCGCCGCGTTCCGGCGCGCGCCGCAGGACCAGCGCACGCGTCACAGTTTGCGAATAGCCCTGTGCAGCCTCTCGGTCCTCGATTACAATCAAGAGGATTTCGCCGCGGCGCTGCCGCTGATGGAAGAGGCTCTCACGTTGCTGCCGGCGGGCGAGGATGACCCGGATCTGCGGCAGGCGCTCGATGTCGCCCGGCAGCACGCCGGCCCGCCGCCGCCTACCCTGCGCGAGGCGATCGTCGCCTGGCGCGACGGCGGGCGCGGCGAGGAGCAGCTGGGCGCGCTGCTGAACGAGGCGTGCAACCACGTCGTCCGGGCGATCGGCGCGGGCACGCCGGCCGCGCGCGCGGCGCTGGCCGAAGACCTGGCGCTGCTGCGCGGCGCGCGCCCGCTGCCGCTGGCCGGCGCGGGCGAGTTCCTGCACGTGCTGCAGCTGTGGCTGCGCGACGAGCCGGGCATGGCCGCGCGGGCGGCCCAGATCCGCGGCGGGCTGCCCGGCATGTTCCAGGATGCCCTGACGGCGATGGAGCAGATGATCGCCGGCGCGGAGCCGGCGCCGGCGGAGGACGATCCGACCGATGACGCCGAGATGGCCGCGCTGGCGACGCTGCTGGAGGCGGCCCCGCCCGCGCAGCGCCCGGCCCTCGGCGCCGCGCTCGGCCAGACGCTGCCGATCTTCCAGGCGGTCGCCGCGGCCCTCGCCAACCCGCAGGTCGGCGCCCAGGAGCGGGCGGCCCTCGCCGACCGGCTGGTCGAGCTGGCCGATCAGGCCGCCGCGGGCGAGGCGCCCGGCTCGCCCTGGCTCGACGCGGCGGCGGCGCTGCGCGCACTCAGCCAGCGGCTGCGCGGCGTGGCGGCCCCGCCCGACACGCTGGCCGAGCCGTTTCGCACCCTGCTAGGCCCGCTCCTCACACAGACGGGAGAGATACAATGAGCGACGACAGCATCACCTACACCTGCAAGAACTGCGGCTGGGCCAACATCTGGACGCGCGACGAGATCGCCCGCCTGAAGCTCGACGTGGTCTACCGCGACGACTACGAAGAGTACAGCCTGCCCTGCAAGAACCCGACCCTGCGGCCGAGCTGCCCCGAGCGCCGCAAGGTCGCCGTGCCGCGCAGGAAGGGGTGACGCGAATGGTCGACCGCGGCGCAGAGACCGAGGACGACCGCGCGCTGCGCGCGTGGTTCGCCGAGCAGCAGGGCAAGAACCTCGACCGGCTGGAGGAGGGCGCGAAGACGCTCGCCCAGCTCATCACCGGGCTCTACGGCGTGCTCTTCGCGATCCTGGCGTTCAGCGCCAACCCCACCCCGGCGTACCTGCGCGACACGACCGTGCGCTGGCTGGGCAGCGCGGCGCTCGGCGCCCTCTTCGTGGCGCTGCTGGGCACGCTGGCGGCGCTCTACCCGCGCGCGTCGCGCTACCAGGAGCACAACCTCTCCGCGATGCGGCGGGCGCGCGAGGGCATGCGCCGCGTCAAGGTGTGGTCGCTGCGGCTGGCGCTGGCGCTGTTCCTGGTCGGCATGGGCTGCCTCGGCGCCCTGATCGCCTGGGTGCTGTGGACAATCTAGCTGCGGGGGGCTGCGCGCCCCCCGTGCCCCCTGGGGGCTGCCCCCCGTCCCCAAGCCTGTGGGGGGCTGCCCGCCCTGTGCCCCCGCGGGCGGGGGTGGGCCGCCACCCCCGCCGCCCCCCGGCCGGGGCTTCGCCCCTGGACCCCAAAATAGCCCTCCCTCTGTTGTGATCCTTGACGCCATGCCCGGCGGAATCCAGGCGCGGCGGGAGGCAACTCGCTCTGCAGGAATGTTGATAGGCATGCGCCACAATCGCTGAAGCTGAGACGAGCTTATTTGCCGGAGGGGGGCCGGGGGAACCGGCGCGGGTTCCCCCGGGCGGGGGGCCGGGGGCGCAGCGCCCCGGAGACAAGGAGACAAGGAGACAAGGAGACAAGGAGACAAGGAGACAAGGAGACCAGGAGACAAGGAGACAAGGAGACAAGGAGACAAGGAGACAGGTCACGCGCTCGGCAGGAGCAGCAGGCGGGGGGCCGGGGGGGCGGAGCACCCCGAAGAAGCAGAGCTGCCCAGAATGCACTATACTATTGGCCCACGGCCCTGACCAAGACCATGACGAGGAGTGCTCCCATGCGTATTCTGACAATCGACGTCGGCACCGGCACCCAGGACATCCTGCTGTTCGACAGCGACGGCCCGGTCGAGAACGGCGCGCAGCTGGTGATGCCCGCGCCGACCCAGATCGTCGCGCAGCAGGTGCGCGAGGCCACCGCCGCGCGCCGGCCGATCGTGCTGACCGGCGCGACGATGGGCGGCGGGCCGTGCCACTGGGCGGTCGAGGACCACCTGCGCGCCGGGCTGCCGGCCTACGCCACCGCCGACGCCGCCAGGACCTTCAACGATGACCTCGACTGGGTCGAGCGCGAGATGGGCCTGATCGTCGTCTCGCCCGACGAGGTCCGCCATATGCAGAAGACCCGCAAGATCACGATGGGCGACCTCGACCTGGGCGCGATCCACGCGGCGCTGGCGGCGTTCGGCGTGGTCGGCCCCGGCGGCGCGCGGCCCTACGACGCGCTCGCGGTCGCGGTGTTCGACCACGGCAATGCGCCGCCCGATGTGAGCGACCGGGTGTTCCGCTTCAACTACCTGGCCGAGCGCTTCTCGACCGGGGGCGGGCTGCTGGCGCTGGGCTTCCGCCGCCTTGAGGTGCCGCGCGAGATGACGCGCCTGCGCGCTGTGGCGATCGCGACGCCGCACGACATGCCGGCCGTGCTGATGGACACCGCGCCCGCCGCCGTGCTCGGCGCGCTGGACGACCCGCGCCTGGCCGAGCAGGACGACCTGCTGGTCGCCAACGTCGGCAACTTCCACTGCCTGGCGTTTCACCTGGTCGGCGGCCAGATCGCCGGCTGCTTCGAGCACCACACCGGCGAGCTGACTGCGCCGCAGCTGGTGGGCCTGCTGGAGCGGCTCGGCGCGGGGACGATCAGCAACCAGGAGGTGTTCGACAGCAAGGGCCACGGCGCGCTGGTGCTGCGGCCGACGCCCGACGCGCGGCCGTTCCTGGCCGTCAGCGGGCCGCGCCGGTCGATGCTGCGCGGCGCGGCGCTGCGCATGGGGGACGCGGAGATCCGGCCGTACTTCGCTGTGCCGCACGGCGATATGATGCTGGCGGGCTGCTTTGGGCTGCTGCGGGCCTTCGCGGCGAGCTACCCCGAGGCCGCCGAGGAGATCGAGGCGGCGCTGGCTGGCTAACGCCTTTCGGATCGATCAGCTTCAGGGGCGCAGCGCCCCCAGCCCCCTTCCGGCAATGAACGCCTTCTCAGTTTCAATGCCAGTGGCAGATGCCTCACACCATTCCGTCGGACGTCTTGTCTCTCGCCGCGCCTGGATTCAGCCGGGCATGTGCATCAAGCCGTACAAGTGAGACAAGATTATTTGCAGGGGGTCTGGGGGCGGGCTCCGCCCCCAGCGGGGGGTGTGGGGGGCGGAGCCCGCCCACGAAATCAACCGGCCTGTCGCCGGGACACGGAACGGGGAACGCGGGCGCGCAGCCCGCGGGGGCCCCGACAATCCCCGATATGCGGGGGCACGGGGGCGCGCAGCCCGCGGGGGCACGGGGGCGCGCAGCCCCCCGCATCACATCCCACACACTCTTGACATTGGACTCTATCAGGCGTAGGATTGCCTCACTCCACCATCCTATGCCCGCGCCGCACCCGCGCCCTCCCCCGACACGGAAGAGCTATGCCTGGTTGCCTGCGTTCTGCCTGATATCTGAGGAGGTCCGCTATGATGTTCCCCAACCGCAGCCGACGCGTCCTCGCGCTGATGCTGGCCGCGCTCGTCGCGCTCTCGGCCACGGCGGGCGCGCTGGCGCGCGGCCAGGCGCCGCTCGCCCTGAC
Source organism: Candidatus Ribeiella danica (assembly GCA_016717335.1). Lineage (GTDB taxonomy): Bacteria > Chloroflexota > Chloroflexia > Chloroflexales > Roseiflexaceae > Ribeiella > Ribeiella danica. The sequence goes on along the minus strand of JADKFS010000008.1, from coordinate 443,544 downwards.
GGCGCGGCCCGCCACCGCCGTGGCGCGCTTCAGCCAGGATTCGCCGTGGGACAGCCGCGCCAATGCTAAGCAGGGCGTCGTCGCGAGCAAGCTCGTGAGCGTGATCGTCAAGCTGGCCGACGCGCCGCTGGCCGCCTACGCCGGCGGCCTGCCCGGCCTGGCGCCGACCAGCCCGAGTCGCACCGGCGCCGCGCGGCTCGACGCGGCCGCGCCCGACAGCTTGCGCTACCTGGCCTACCTCGACCAGCGCCTGCGCGACTTCGAGGCCCGCGCGCTCGCGGCGATCCCGCAGGCCCGCGTGGTGGCGCGCTACCGCTACGTCTACGGCGGGGTCTCGGTGGTGCTGCCCGAGCAGGAGATCGCGCGGCTGGCGGCGCTCCCTGGCGTGGTTGCGGTCCAGCGCGACCATCTGCGCCACGTCGACACCGACCGCAGCCCGCAGTTCGTCGGCGCCGACGTGATCTGGCGGGCGCTGGCGGCCAACCCGGACCTGGGCGACGGCGGCGAGGGCGTGATCGTCGGCGTGATCGACACCGGCATCTGGCCCGAGCACCCCTCGTTCGCCGACGACGGCTCCTACCCGCCGCCGCCCGCGCGCTGGCACGGCGTCTGCGAGCCGCCGCACGACGAGTCGCCGCCGCTGGCCTGCACCAACAAGCTGATCGGCGCCCGCGAGTCGCTGGACACCTACAAGGCCCTGATCGGGCTTGACGAGGGCGAGTTCGACTCGGCGCGCGACAACGAGGGCCACGGCACCCACACCGCCAGCACGGCGGCCGGCAACTCCGGCGTCCCGGCGACGATCTTCGGGCAGCCGCGCGGCGTCATCTCCGGCATCGCGCCGCGCGCCTACGTCGCGGCCTACAAGGGGCTCGGCAACTCGGGCGGCTTCGGCGCCGACCTGGTGGCGGCGATCGACCGGGCGGTGGCCGACGGCGTGGACGTGATCAACTACTCGATCGGCAGCGTCGCGGCGTCCGACCCCTACGGCGACTCCGACTCGCTGGCGTTCCTGGACGCCTACCGCGCCGGCGTGTTCGTCGCCGTCTCGGCCGGCAACGCCGGCCCCGACCCCGGCACGCTTGGCTCGCCGGCCAACGCCCCGTGGGTGACGAGCGTGGCGGCCAGCACGACCGACCGGCGCTTCGTGAGCCGGCTGACGCTGCGCGCCGGGGCCGATCAGCTGACTCTCGACGGCGCCTCGATCACCGCCGGCGTGGGCGAGCGCCCGGTCGTGGACGCGGCGACGGTGAACGACCCGCGCTGCGAGCGCGCGCTGCCCGACACGATCTCGGACACGATCGTGCTCTGCCTGCGCGGCGGCAACGCGCGGGTCGAGAAGAGCGCCAACGTCAGGGCCGGCGGCGGCGCCGGCATGGTGCTCTACAACCCCCCCGAGCAGCGCGACGTCGAGACCGATAACCACTGGGTCCCGACGATCCACCTGGATGATGCGGCCGGCGCGCAGCTGATCGCCTTCACGACCGCGCACTCGGACACGACCGTGCTGGGCGAGTTCACCAGCGGCGTGGCGACGATCGACCCGCGCTTCGGCGACGTCATCGCCGACTTCAGCTCGCGCGGGCCGCTGGACCAGAGCCAGCTCGGCATCAGCAAGCCCGACATCGCCGCGCCGGGCGTGCAGATCCTGGCCGGCAACACCCCCGCGCCGAACCAGGTCGTCGACGGCCCGCCCGGCCAGCTGTTCCAGGCGATCGCCGGGACCTCCATGGCCTCGCCGCACGTCGCAGGCGCGGGCGCGCTGCTCAAGGCGCTGCACCCCGACTGGTCGCCCGGCCAGATCAAGTCGGCGCTGATGACCGGCGCGCGGACCAGCGTGGTCAAGCCCGACGGCGTGACGCCGGCCGACCCCTACGACATGGGCTCCGGCCGGCTGGACCTGACCAAGGCCGGCGATCCGGGGCTGACGTTCGACGTGCCGGCCGAGATGTACGCCAGCGGCAAAGGGCACCTGCAGGACCTGAACTACCCCAGCATCTCCATGCCGGCCATGCCGGGCCGCCTCAGCGTCGTTCGGACGGTGCAGAGCGTGCTCGACCGGGACACGACCTGGACGGCGACCGCCGAGGCGCCCGCCGGCGTCTCGATCGCGATCAACCCGCCGCGCCTGCGCGTGCCCGCGCGCGGCTACGCCAGCTTCGTCGTCACCGTCGACGCCGGCGCCGTGCCCGACGGCACCTACTTCGGCCAGGTTCTGCTGCGCAGCGGCAGCCGCAGGCTGCACCTGCCGGTGAGCTTCGTGCGCAGCCAGCCGGCCGTCGCGCTCGAGCAGCGCTGCGACCCCGACACGATCCTGCAGGGCCAGCGGACGACCTGCGCGATCACGGCGACGAACAACGGGCCGGAGCCGGCCACCGTCAGCATCCGCGACGCCGTCCCGCGCAGCCTGCCGATCGTGCGCGGCTCGGTGAGCGGCGCGACGCACGACCGTCACAATAACACCCTGAGCTACATCGGCACGCTGCCCGGCGTGCAGAACCCCGCGATCGAGATCATCTCGGACACCGGCGGCCTGCCGTTCGGCTATGTCCCGCTCGCCAGCCTGGGCATCCCGCCGATCGACTGCACCGACATATGCGACGACTTCGCCGTGACCTTTATCGCGCCGTCCTTCACGTACAACGGCGCCAGCTACGATCGCGTCACGATGACCACCAACGGCTACCTGATCGTCGGCAGCGCGAGCGAGAATCGCATCTTCAACCAGGAGTTCCCCGATCCGGCCTTGCCGAACAACGTGGTCGCGGCCTACTGGACCGACCTCGATCTCGACGGCACGCTGCCGAACGACCCGGGCGGCGGCACCTGGCGCGCGGCCTACGTCAACGCCGGCCCCGGCTCGCCGACCTGGTTCGTCGCGGAGTGGACCGACGCGGCGCGCTACAATCGCCCGCCGGCCGATTCGCACCACACCTTCCAGATCTGGATCGAGGCGGGGAGCGATCGCGTCCACATGGTCTACGGCTCGAACAGCCCGGCCGAGGATCGCGTGACCGTGGGCGCGGAGAACGCCGACGGCACCGTGGGCGGCAACTACTACGTCGACACCACCAGCGGCGACGGGGCGCACGGCAGCGGCACGCCGCCGGTCGAGGGCGATGTGCTTGGGCTGACGATCACGCCAGGGCAGCGCTTCGCGCACACGATCGGCTTCCAGCTGCGCGGGCGCCGGGCTGGCGAGTATGTCAACGCGGCCGAGCTGACTGCGAATACGTTCGCGGGCGTCAACATCGCGGCCGAGCGGATCACCGTCACCGCGCCGTGACGCTGCGCTGAATCACGGCGGCATGATTCATCCGACATGTCCCAATTCGGACATCTCGCTGTGTCGTGCCATCCCCCACACCCCCCGACCCCCGCTCCCCCGCGGGGAGCGGGGGAGATCGTTCGTGGTTGTGGCGCGGCGGCAAAGCCGCCGCGCCACAACCTCGAAAAAGAGACCCCCTCCCCTGGCAGGGGAGGGGGCAGGGGGTGGGGTCATCTGCTGTGCTACCATCCGTCGTACTGCCGACGGGCGCCTGCCGACTGCACACTGCTATAGGGGAACGCTACGCGATCGGGATCTCGACCACGTGCTGCCGGGTGGCATCCTCGGCGATCAGCCCATCGCGGACGTGCAGAGTCCGCCGGGCGTGGGCGGCGATATCAGGCTCGTGCGTGACCAGGATGATCGTCATACCCTGCTCGCGGTTCAGCCGCTCGAAGATCTGCATGATCTCGTCGCCGGTCTTCGAGTCGAGCGCGCCGGTCGGCTCGTCGGCCAGGATGATGCGCGGGTCGTTGACCAGCGCGCGCGCGATCGCCACGCGCTGCTGCTGGCCGCCCGACAGCTCGTTCGGCTTGTGGTGCAGCCGCTCGGCCATGCCGACCGACTCGAGCGCCGCGCGCGCCCGCGCGGTGCGGTTGCGCGCGTCGCCGTAGAGCAGCGGCATCTCCACGTTGCGCAGCGCGTCGGTGCGCTGGAGCAGCATGTACTGCTGGAACACGAAGCCGACCTTGTGGTTGCGGATCGCGGCCAGCTGATCGTCGTTGAGGCCGCCGACGTCGACCCCGTCGAGCAGGTAGCTCCCGCCGCTCGGCTGGTCGAGGCAGCCCAGGATGTTCATGAGCGTGCTCTTGCCGCTGCCGGACGGCCCCATGATCGCGACGAACTCGCCCTCCTCGATCACCAGCGAGACGCCGCGCAGCGCGTTCACCTCGACGTCGCCCATCTTGTAGACTTTTGTGACGTCGCGAATGTCGATCAGTGACATAGTGTTCTCCAGTCGACTGGGTTGGGTCTGGGCAGCCAGGCAGTTGGCCGTTGGCATGGCCGAAGGCCTCCACTCCTCCCCTACTCTAAAAGAGCATATCAGCGCAGCACATTCAGCACCAGGTAGATGATCACCCCGATCACCGCCAGCGTGATCGCCAGCCGGATCATGCCGCGCAGGATGCGGAAGGCCACCACGATGATCAGTAGGCCGACGATGATGACGGCCAGCGGCGGCAACTGAGTCATGCCAATCTCCTCTCAACGCTCCAACGTCCCGGCGCTACTCGTAGCGCAGCGCCTCGATCGGCCGCAGCCGCGCCGCGCGCCGCGCCGGGTAGATGCCGAAGAACAGCCCGACCGCCATCGAGAAGCCCAGCGCCAGCAGCGCGGCCGACGGCGTCACGACCGGCGTGATCAGGCCGGTGAGCCGCACGGCGGTCGAGATGCCGATGCCGAGCAGCAGCCCGATGATCCCGCCGATCACGCTGACCACGATCGCCTCGATCAGGAACTGCTGCAGAATGTCGCGCCGGCGCGCGCCGACCGCCTTGCGCAGGCCGATCTCCTTGGTGCGCTCGGTCACGCTCACCAGCATGATATTCATCACGCCGATCCCGCCCACCAGCAGCGAGATCCCGGCGATCGCGCCCAGGAAGGTCGTCAGCACCGAGGTGACCTGGTTCAGCGAGGCCAGGATGTCGGCCTGGTTGAAGACCGAGAAGTCGTCCTCGCTGCCGTCGGCCTTGAGCCGGTGGCGCTGGCGCAGGATCTGCGCGACCTGGTCCGACACGGCGGTCATCTGGTCGGCCTCGGCGACCTGCAGGCCGATGCTCGATATCCGCAGCCCGACGCCCTCGGCCGCGCGCGCGCCGAACAGCTTCAGCTGGGCGACGCCGAGCGGGATGAACAGCTGGTTGTCGACCGACCCGAAGCCGCCGCCGCCCTTCGACTCCAGCACGCCGATCACCTGGAAGGTCTGCCCGCTGATGCGGATCGTCTTGCCGACCGGGTTGGACAGCCCGAACATGTCCTCGGCAACGCTGCTGCCGAGCACCGCCACCGAGCGCTGCCCGCGCACCTGCGTCTCGCTCAGCTGGCTGCCGTTCGCGACGGTCAGGTTGTGCACCGGGAAGTAGTTTGGCGTCACGCCGAGCACGGTCGAGTCCAGGCTCTTGCCGCCCGCGACGATCGGGGCGTTGCCCTGGAACGCCGGGGCGATCAGCGCGATCCCCGGCACCACGCCAGGCTTTGCGATCGCGTCCACGTCGGCCAGCGTCAGCGCCCGCGGCGGCCCGCTGCTCTGCGGCCCGCCGCGCTGCGCGCCGGGGAAGACGGTCAGCAGGTTGCTGCCGATGCTGGCGATCTGGCTGGTGATCGAGGCCTGCGCGCCGTTGCCGATCGCCATCAGCGCGACGACCGAGCCGACGCCGATAATGATGCCCAGCATCGTCAGGACCGTGCGCAGCTTATTGGCCCGCAGGCTGGTGAGCGCGATCCGCAGGCTCTCGCGCAGCCCCATCCCGCGTATGATGCTGGCGCGGCGCGTCGGCGGCACGGCCGCTAGTGGTTCAGCTTTCTGCATGTGTCGCTCCCCTTGATTGAGGTTTGGGGCTTGGGGCTTGGGGCTTGGGGCTTGGGGCTTGGGGCTTGGGGCTTGGGGCTTGGGATTAGCCCTTTGTCCCCTTGTCTCCTTGTCCCCTTGTCTCCTTGTCCCCTTGTCTCCTTGTCAAACGCTATCCGCCGAACGGCCCGCGGTTGATCGGCCGCGCGCCGGGCAGGACCACGATATCGCCCTCCTGGAGGCCGCTGGTCACCTCGGTGAACGAGTCGCCGACCAGGCCGGTCTTGATCGGCACCAGCGTCGTCTCCTCGCCGCGCTTGACCTGCACCTGCGGCCCGCTGTCGGTCTCGCGGATGGCGCCGCTCGGCACCAGCAGCACGTTGTCGCGCTTGTCGGTGATGATCGTGACGGCCGCGCTCAGCCCGGCGCGCAAGGTCTGGTCGCCCGGCTTCAGCTCGACCCGCGTCAGGTAAGTCGTCACGTTCTGCTGGGTGGTCGCGGTGGGCGCGATATACTGGAGCGTGCCGGCGAGCTTCTGGCCCGGCAGCGCGTCCAGCTCGATCTCGGCCGCCTGGCCGATCTTCAGCCTGACCAGGTCGGCCTCGCTGATGTTCACGTCCACGTGAAAGGCCGAGTCGTCCACCATCGAGATCGCGGCGGTCTGGCTCGTGCCGCCGATCGTGTCGCCGGCCTTGATGTTCACAGTGGCGATCGTGCCGCCGAACGGCGCGATCAGCTCGCCGTTCTTGCGGTTGAGCTTGGCCTTGGCCAGGCTGGCGCTGGCCTGCGCGACGTTCGCCTCGGCCTGGGCCATGTCCTTCTCCGCCGCCGGCGCCTTCAGCGCGTCGAGCGCGGCCTGGCGCTGCTCGACCGTCGCGCGCGAGATCGTCACGTCGTTCTGGGTGCCGCCGCGCAGCTGGTTGAGCTGCGCCTGCGCCTGGGCGACCTTCGCCTCGGCGGCGGCGATCTGCTTGGGCCCGGGGCTCATCAGCGCGTCGAGCTGGCGCTGCGCGTCCGCGACCTGCGCCTCGGCCAGCGGCACGTCGGCGGCCTCTTTCTGCCGCGCGCTGTCAAACGCGACCTGCGCCTGCGTGACGCCATCCTCGGCGCTGTGCATCGCGGCCTCGGCCTGCACGAAAGCGTCGGCGTACTGCTGGCGCTGCGCGTCGCTCAGCCGGTTCGGCGCCGGGTTGCCCTTCGAGTCGGTCTTCTTCGGGTTGAGCGGATCGTTGCCGGTGTCCTGCACGTACTGCCAGTTCTGCAGCGCGGTCGCGTATTTCGACTGGGCCTGCGTGAGCGTGGACACGGCCTTCTCCAGGTCGAGCTGCGCGCGCGTCTTGGCGGCCGAGTCGCCGTCGCGGGTCGACTGGAGGTTGATCTGCGCCTGGGTGAGCTTGAGCCGCGCCGCGCTCAGGTCGGTCTCGGTCGGATCTTTGAGCGCCGCCAGGTCGGCCTGGGCCGAGCGCAGCTGGGCCTGGGCGCTGGCGATGTCGCTGGCGCGGGCGTTGCCCTTCATCTGCTGGCTGAGCTGGGCCTGCGCGGCGGCGAGCTGCGCCTCGGCGCTGCGGAGATCGGTCTCCTTCGGCCCATCCTTGATCGCGGCCAGCGCGGCCTGCGCGCTCTTCAGGTTGGCCTCGGCCTGCAGCACCTGCTGGTCCAGGTCGTCGGTCTCGAGCAGCGCCAGCCGGGCGCCTTTGTCGACGTGCTGCCCCTCGCTGATCAGCACCTGCGCGACGGTGCCGCTGCTGCCGAAGTTCAGGTTGCTGTCCTGCGCCGGCTTGACCTGGCCGCTGCCGCTGACGCTCTGGATCAGCTCGCCGCGCGCCACCGTCGCGGTCGTCGTGGTCGTCGCCGCCGTGGTCCCGCCGCAGCCGGCCAGCACCAGCGCGGCCGCCAGCAGCCCGCCGGCGATCAGAGAAAGCTTGCCGTTAGACATATGAACGATCCTCATAGTAGCTGAATGTGCTCAGTGCTCGCATTGTAAGCCGTATTGTAGCGCAATTCCGTGCGCCGCGTTTTGTCTCGCCCGCTGTTTGGCACGCTAACTGTACCACAGTCTGCGCCCCTGGTCGTGAACGATCCGCTGCCAATATAGTACTTGCTGGCGCGCGTGTTAGTTGCAGTTGGTCGGGCTGCGCGCCCCCGCGTATTGGGGGCTGCGCGCCCCCCGCAAACGCCGCGGGCGGGGTGGGCCGCCACCCCCGCCGCCCCCCGGCCGGGGCTTCGCCCCTGGACCCCAAAATGACGCAACCTCACGTTCAGCGCTTGACGCGCATGCCTGGCTGAATCCACGTGCTCCTAGAGCACACACTGCCTCCGGGGGCTGCGCGCCCCCCGTGCCCCCGCGGGCGGGGGTGGGCCGCCACCCCCGCCGCCCCCCGGCCGGGGCTTCGCCCCTGGACCCCAAAATGACGCAACCTCACGTTCAGCGCTTGACGCGCATGCCTGGCTGAATCCAGGCGCGGCGGGATGGAACTCGTCCGGTAGAACTGGTGCTGGGCATCCACCACGATGCTTGCATCTGGTTCGACATCATTTGCCGGAGGGGGGGGGGAACCGGCGGGAACCGGCGCGGGTTCCCCCGGGCGGGGGGGGGGCCGGGGGCGCAGCGCCCCGGAAGAGTCATCTCTGCCGTCAGCACGAACCGGCAGGCGGGGGCCGGGGGCGCAGCGCCCGGGATAGAAACAGATCACTGCGTTGAATCTCTATAGAAGTCATGGTAAAATACACCCCGTCAGGCGTGCGATTCGCACGCCAATCATTTAAACTAGCGATCTAGCACTCGAGTGGCCTGAGTGCTAAGAGGATCGCCCACTGGTCAGCTGCGGAGTACCTGCTATGGCGACCGAAATGAACGAGCGTCGACAGCTGCTCCTGAAGCTGGTGATCCAGGAGTTTATCGAGACGTCCACCGCGGTAGCCTCGGATCTGCTGGTCCGGAAGTATGCGCTGAACGTCTCCTCGGCGACGGTGCGCAACGAGATGGCCGCGCTTGAGGATCTGGGCTACCTGACGCACTGGCACACCTCGGCCGGGCGAGTGCCGACCGACGCGGGCTACCGCTACTTCGTCGAGAACCTGATGGATCGCACGCCGCTCTCGGCGACCGAGCAGCGCACGATCCGGCACCAGTTCTACCAGGTCCGCTCCGAGCTGGATCAGTGGATCCAGCTGGCCGGCGCGGTGCTGGCCCGCACGGCCCAGAATGCCTCGGTGGTCACGCCGCCGCGCGCCTACCAGGCCCGCTTCAAGCACATGGAGCTGATCGCGATCCACGAGGCCAAGGTGCTGCTGGTGCTGGTGCTGCACGACGGCACGATCCGCCAGCAGACCTTCTCGCTCGACGCGGCGCGGCCGCAGGACGAGCTGAGCCGCAGCGCGCTGCGGCTCAACGAGCGCTTCCACGACGCGCCGGTTGGCCGGATCGAGGATCTGTTCCTGCAGGACCGCGCGCTGCCTAGCCCGGCGTTCAACGACCTAGAGCAGCAGGTGCTGGATCTGATCGTCAAGGCGATGCACCAGCTCGAGGATCAGTTCAACAGCCAGATCCACAGCGATGGGCTGATCGAGATGCTCAGCCAGCCCGAGTTCGCCCAGATCGAGCGCGTGCGCCAGGTGCTCGAGATGCTGCAGGGCGGCAAGGGCCTCGGGCCGCTGATCCCGCGCGTGCTGGCCAGCAACGGCGTCCAGGTGGTGATCGGCGGCGAGCACAGCCGCGACGAGATGCGCGAGTACAGCGTGGTGCTCTCGCGCTACGGCATCGCCGACGATGTCGTCGGCGTGCTGGGCGTGATCGGCCCGACCCGCATGGCCTACCCGCGCACGATCTCGACCGTGCGCTATATCTCGACGGTGATGAGCGACCTGCTCGGCGATCTCTACGGCGCCGAGAGCGGCCGATCCTGACGCCCCCACGCCTGGAGCGGTAAGGTTCGCAAGAACCTTGTCAATCGCGAGTATCAGATTGCGCGTTTTTGGCGTTTGAACCTGTAGATCACAGGCTCCACGCGCACAAATCTTTCTTTATGGACTACTGTTGTTTGGAGGTTTATGCACGATGACTGAAGAGCAGACGAACACGACACCGCAGAATCAAGACCAGGAGACCAGCGCTCAAGACCAGCCGACGCCCGCGGCCCAGCCGGCCGCCGCCGCGCCAGATACAGCAGCCGCCAGCCCGAATGGCCAGGCCGACCCGATCGGCCAGCTGCAGGCCCGCATCGCGCAGCTCGAGAAAGAATCGTCCGACTACCGCGACCAGTGGCTGCGCGCCGTGGCCGACTACAAGAACTTCAAGCGCCGCACCGAGCAGGAGCGCGCCGATCTGATCCGCAGCGCCAGCGCCGGGCTGCTGCTCAAGCTGCTGCCGGTCGTCGACGACCTCGAGCGGGCGACCGCCAGCACCACGCCGGACGTCGAGGCGACGCCCTGGTACAACGGCTTCAAGCTCATCCCCCACAAGCTCAAGACGGTCCTGGAGAGCGAGGGCGTCACGGCGATCGAGGCGCTCGGCCAGGACTTCGACCCGAACCTGCACGAGGCGGTGATCTACGAGCCGGCCGGCCCTGGCCAGGAGGGCAAGGTCGTCGGCGAGCTGCAGAGGGGCTACCGGCTGCGCGACCGCGTGCTGCGGCCTACGATGGTTAAAGTTGGGCAAGGGTAGTAGTCAGTGGTCAGTAGCCAGTAGCCACAGCCGGTACTGATGCATCGCGATGATCTTCGCCGGTACTGACGACTGAAATCTGACTACTGACTACCCTCAGGAGATAATAATGGCAAAAGTTATCGGCATCGATCTTGGCACGACCAACTCAGTGGTGGCGGTCATGGAGGGCGGCGAGCCGGTCGTGATCTCGAACGCCGAGGGAAATCGCCTGACCCCGTCCGTCGTCTCGATGAATAAGACCGGCGAGCGGCTGGTTGGCCAGGTCGCCAAGCGCCAGTCCGTCACCAACCCCGAAAACACGATCTTCTCGGTCAAGCGCTTCATGGGGCGCAAGCTCAGCGACGCGCACGTCCAGCGCGACAAGGACCTGGTCTCCTACAAGCTCGCGTCGGCGCCGAACGGCGACGTGCGCGTGATGCTGGGCGGCAAGGACCACTCGCCGCAGGAGATCTCGGCGATGGTGCTCCAGAAGATCAAGGCCGACGCCGAGGCCTACCTGGGCGAGACGGTCACGCAGGTGGTGATCACGGTGCCGGCCTACTTCAACGACAGCCAGCGCCAGGCCACCAAGGACGCCGGCAAGATCGCCGGGCTGGAGGTGCTGCGGATCATCAACGAGCCGACCGCCTCCGCGCTGGCCTATGGCCTCGACAAGGAGGGCAAGGACGAGACGATCGCGGTCTACGACCTTGGCGGCGGCACCTTCGATATTTCGATCCTCGAGCTGGGCGACGGCGTGTTCGAGGTCAAGGCGACCAACGGCGACACCCACCTGGGCGGCGACGACTTCGACCAGCGGATCATCGACTGGCTGGCGACCGAGTTCAAGCGCGACACCGGGATCGACCTGCGCGGCGACCGCACGGCGCTGCAGCGGCTCAAGGAGGCGGGCGAGAAGGCTAAGATGGAGCTTTCGACCGTGCTCCAGACCGAGGTCAACCTGCCGTTCATCACCGCCGACTCGAGCGGCCCGCGGCACCTGAACATCACGCTGAGCCGGGCCAAGCTGGAGCAGCTCACCGGCGACCTGATCGACCGCACGATCGCGCCGGTCAAGCAGGCCCTGGCCGACGCCGGCCTGCGCCCGAACGATATCGACGAGGTGATCCTGGTCGGCGGCCAGACGCGCATGCCGGCGGTGCAGGAGGCCGTGCGCCGCTTCTTCAACCGCGACCCGCACAAGGGCGTCAACCCCGACGAGGTGGTGGCGATCGGCGCAGCCATCCAGGCCGGCGTGCTGTCCGGCGAGGTCAAGGACGTGCTGCTGCTCGACGTGACCCCGCTGACGCTCGGGATCGAGACGCTCGGCGGCGTGATGACCCCGCTGATCGAGCGCAACACGACCATCCCAACCCGCAAGAGCCAGGTCTTCTCGACCGCCAGCGACAGCCAGAACAGCGTCGAGGTGCACGTGCTGCAGGGCGAGCGGGCCGAGGCGCGGCTGAACAAGTCGCTGAGCAAGTTCGTGCTCGACGGCATCCCACCCGCGCCGCGCGGCGTGCCGCAGATCGAGGTCACCTTCGACATCGACGCCAACGGCATTCTGAACGTCAACGCGAAGGATAAGGCCACCGGCAAGGAGCAGCACATCACCATCACGGCCTCCTCGGGCCTCAGCGGCGACGAGATCGAGCGCATGGTCCACGACGCCGAGGCGCACGCCGAGGACGACAAGCGCCGGCGCGACCTGATCGGCGCGCGCAACAGCGCCGACGGCCTGATCTACACCGCCGAGAAGACCCTGCGCGAGGCCGGCGAGAAGGTCGACGGCAAGCTGCGCACCGAGGTCGAGGATAAGATCCGCGCGCTGCGCACCTCGCTCGACAGCGAGGACGCCACCGATATACAGAACAAGATCTCCGAGCTGAACGTCGTGCTCCAGCAGGTCGGTCAGGCGATGTACCAGGACAGCGGCGACGGCGGCCAGGGCGCCGCCAGCGGCGAAGATGTGGTTGAAGGCGAATATCAAGCCGACTAACCAGGGACTTGGGATTTGGGACTTGGGTCTAGTGTTTTAAAGCTAGTCCCAAGCCCCAAGCTCCAGGCCTCACAGAGGGACATATGGCGGCAAAGCGTGACTACTACGAGGTCCTGGGGGTCTCGCGGAACGCATCTCAAGACGAGATCAAGAAGGCATTCCGGCGGCTGGCGCGGCAGTATCACCCCGACGTCAACAAAGAGCCGGGCGGCGACGCGATGTTCAAGGAGATCAACGAGGCGAACGAGGTGCTCTCGGACCCTGAGAAGCGCGCGATGTACGATCGCTTCGGCCACAGCGGCCTGAGCGGCTCGCCTGGCTTCGACCCGTTCAGCGGCGGCGCCGACCCGTTCGGCAGCATCTTCGAGGCGTTCTTCGGCGGCTCGGTCGGGCAGCGCCAGTCCCAGCGCGGCCCGCAGCGCGGCGCCGACCTGCGCTACACGCTGCCGATCAGCTTCGAAGAGGCGATCTTCGGCGCGGAGAAGGAGATCGAGTTCCGCCGGCTGGAGACCTGCCCATCCTGCCGCGGCAGCGGCGCCGAGCCGGGCACCGACCCGGTGCGCTGCCCGAAGTGCGGCGGCCTCGGCGAGATCCGCCAGCGCGCCCCGATCTTCAACATGGTCACCGTGACGACCTGCGACCAGTGTCGCGGCGAGGGGACGGTGATCGCCATCCCGTGCAAGGAGTGCCGCGGCGAGGGGCGCGTGCGCCAGAGCCGCAGCCTGAAGGTCAAGATACCGGCCGGCGTGGATGGCGCCTCGCAGATCCGGATCAGCGGCGAGGGCGAGCCGGGGCCGCGCGGCGGGCCGCATGGTAATCTCTACGTGGCGCTCGACGTCCAGCCGCACCAGTACTTCGTGCGCGAGGGCAACGACATTCTGATCGAGCTGCCGCTGAACGTCGCGCAGGCGGCCCTGGGCGACGAGCTGGATGTGCCGACGGTGGACGGCGCCGAGCGCCTGCGCATCCCGGCCGGCACGCAGAACGGCGCGACCTTCCGGCTGCGCGGCAAGGGCGTGCCGTTCCTGCGCGGCAGCGGCCGCGGCGACCAGGTGGTCGTCACGCGCGTGGTCGTGCCGACGCGGCTCACCGAGCAGCAGCGCCGCCTGTTCCAGGAGCTGGAGAAATCGCTCGACGCCGAGCCGATCGGCGGGCAGCAGGACGAGGGCTTCTTCGGCAGGCTGCGCAGCGCGCTGGGACTCTAACTGAACCGCAGAACCGCGGAACCGTAGGACCAAGCGCCGGTTCTGCGGTTCCGCGGTTCTGCGGCGTAAAGGAAACAGAATGGCAGATCTACTCTACGGCCGCAACGCTGTTCGCGAGGCGCTGCGCGCGCGCCGCCGCACCTTTCAGCGCCTGCAGATCTCCGCGGGCGCGCAGGAGGCCGGCACGCTGGGCGAGGTGGTCAAGCTGGCCGAGCGCGCCGACGTGCCGATCGACCGGGTCGACCGGCACGAGCTCGACCGGCGGCTGCGCGAGGCGAACCACCAGGGCGTCGTGCTGGAGTGCGGCGACTACCCCTACGCCGAGCTGGACGACTGCCTGGCGCTGGCCGAGGAGCGCCGCGAGCCGGCGCTGCTGCTGCTGCTCGACCACCTGCAGGACCCGCAGAACGTCGGCACGCTGCTGCGCACCGCCGAGATCGTCGGCGCGCACGGGGTGGTGCTGCCCGGCCGGCGCGCCGCCGAGATCACGCCCGCTGTGGTCAACGCCTCCTCGGGCGCGACCGAGCACCTGCGCATCGTGGTGGTCGGCAACCTGGCCCAGACGATCGCCGAGCTGCAAAAAGCCGGCGTGTGGGTCGTCGGGGTCGAGGACGACGAGCGAGCCCAGGAGTACGACCGCGCCGACCTCGATCTGCCGCTCGCGCTGGTGATCGGCGCCGAGGGCACCGGCCTGGCCCGGCTGACCCGCGAGCGCTGCGATTTCCTGGTCAAGCTGCCGATGTCCGGCCAGATCGCCTCGCTGAACGCCGCGGTGGCCGGCTCGATCGCGCTGTACCACGCGTGGCGGGTTCGGAGACGGGGAGACGGGGAGACAAGGAGATAGGGAGACATGCTTTCCTCGTCTCCTTGTCTCCTTGTCTCCTTGTCTAGTGTATGAGTCGAGAGGGGAGGGAGTATGGCGACCTACACCGATCGGGCGCTCGAGACGCTGCACGAGTGGGTGCAGAGCGAGCAGCTTCGCAAGCACTGCTACGCCGTCGCGGCGTCGATGCGCCATTTTGCGCGGCTGCACGGCGGCGACGACGACCTGTGGGCCGCGGTTGGCCTGCTGCACGACCTCGACTATGAGCGCTACCCGCACATGCCCGCCGCTGATCCGCAGATCGCCGCGCTCTCGCGCGCGCTGATCGCCGGAGAGCCGGCGCCGCGGGAGCTGCCCGGCCACCCCTTCTACGGCGTGGCGCACCTGCGCGAGCACGGCTGGGGCGAGGAGATCTGCCGGGCGATCCTGGCGCACGCCGACTACAGTGGGGTGCCGCCCGAGACCCCGATGGAGAAGACGCTCGTCGCGGTGGACGAGCTGTCGAGCTTTGTGATCGCCGTCGCGCTGGTGCGGCCGAGCAAGAGCCTCGACGACGTCGACGTCGGCAGCGTCAAGAAGAAGATGAAGGACAAAGCGTTCGCGCGCGCGGTCAGCCGCGACGACATCGCGCGCGGCGCCGACGAGCTCGGCCGCCCGCTCGACGATCTGATCCATCAGGTGATCCTGGCGCTGCGCGACTCGGCCGAGCGGCTCGGGCTGCGAAGCGGCGCCGCGCCCGCCTGACTCGGTGGGCGCAGCCCCCCGACCCCCGGTTGGGGCGGCTCGCGAGCCGCCCTTACACTTGGGCGCCGGTTCCCCCAGCCTCCTCCGGCAAGTGATACCTTCTCAGTTTCATACATCGTGGCACATGCCTATAGCAGTGGGCAGTCGGCAGGAGCCAGTCGGCCGTACGGCGGATGGCATCACAACGGCAGCTCGTTCGTGCGTAGCGGCTGACTGCGCCGCGCGTGGATTCAGCTGGGCATGCGCGCCAAGCATCGCAACCGAGGCGGCATTCTTTTGGGGTCCAGGGGCGAAGCCCCGGCCGGGGGGCGGCGGGGGTGGCGGCCCACCCCCGCCCGCGTGGGCAGGGGGGCGCGCAGCCCCGACAAGTTCTGGGGTGCCGCCCGGTAACGGGGACGAGGGCGCGCAGCCCGCGGGGGCAGGGGGCGCGCAGCCCCCCGACAAGTTCTGGGGTGCCGCCCGGTAACGGGGACGAGGGCGCGCAGCCCGCGGGGGCAGGGGGGCGCGCAGCCCCCCGACAAGTTCTGGGGTGCCGCCCGGTAACGGGGACGAGGGTGCGCAGCCCGCGGGGGCAGGGGGGCGCGCAGCCCCACGTACGACGCACAGTCGCGAACCCTATGCTATACTGAAATTAGAGCGTTCACGTCAGTCTTGTGGCGATAGCGGAGCATGTATGACACTGTGCTGCGCTGCCTGGCCCCTGCTCACCTCTGAGCCGGCCAATGCCGCGCGTCCAGCCGAGCACCCATGACGCTGCGTTTCTTACACAAGCTAAGCATCCCATCCGCCGCCTACCCGCTTGTCGATCGCGCCGATCTGCTGGATCGGCTCGATCAGGCGATCACGACCAAGCAGGTCGTCGCGCTGGCCGCGCTAGCCGGCTGGGGCAAGACGACCGCGCTGGCGCAGTGGGCGGCGCGTGCGGCCCTGCCGATCGCCTGGTATACCCTCGACAGCGCCGACCGTGACCCGCGCCAGTTCCTCGACTACCTGCTGCACGCGCTCGACGGCTGCGTGCCGGGCGCCGCGGCGATCGCCGGGCAGCTCGATGGGACCACGCCGCAGGGTCTGCCCGACCTGTTCCAGTCCACCGCGCTGGCGGTCGCCGCGGCGCCGCGCCCGTTCGTGCTCGTCCTCGACGACTACCATACCCTGGAGGATGATACGATCGCGGTGCTCCCGGGCATGGAGCTGATCTTCGAGCTCCTCTCCCGGATCGCCGAGTACGCCCCCAGCTGCCACCTGGTGCTCGCGTCGCGCATGCTGCCGAATCTGCGCGGCATCGCGCGCCTGACGGCCCAGCGCCGCGCGATGTTCTTCGACTACGCGGTGCTGCGCTGGAGCGCGGCCGAGGTCCAGCGGCTGGCCGCGTGCGGCGGGGGCGCGATCTCCGACGAGGGCGCCGAGCAGCTGGCGGCGCGCATGAGCGGCTGGGTCACCGGGATCGTGCTGTCGCTCGACCAGGCCCGCTCCGAGGGCCATGGGCCGATACCAGATGGCCCGCCCGACGCCGCGGGCCTGGCCGAGGCTGGCACCAGCGAGGTCTACGCCTATTTCGCCGAGCAGATCATCGCCCCGCTCGCCCCGGCGCTGCAGCGCTTCCTGGAAGACACCAGCGTGCTCGATGACCTCTCGCCCCAGCGCTGCAATATGCTGCGCGGCGCGCACGACTCGGCGGCGTTTTTGGCCGAGATCACCCGCCGCGGCCTGTTTGTCTCGCACAAAGGCCCGTTTCTAGCATACCACAGCCTGTTCCGGGCGTTCCTCCGCGCGCGCCTGGGCCACGACCCGGTGCGCGAGCGCGAGCTGCTGCTGCGCGCCGCGCAGCAGTACTGCGACGAGGATGATCTCGATCGCGCGCTCGACTGCTTTCTGGACGCCGGGGCCGAGGATCGGGCGATCGACCTGCTGCGCCAGGCGATCCCGCGCCTGCGCCAGCGCTCGCGCCAGAATACGCTGCTGGCGTGCTTCGAGCGGCTGGGGGGCTACCTGGGCCGGGCCGGCCGCGGGCGGATTCTGCCGGCCGACCTCCTGCTCGCGCAGGTGCGCGTCTACGAGGATCTTTCGCTGTGGGAGCGCGCCGAGCTGGCGCTGCGCCTGGCCGAGACGATCGGCGACGAGCTGGTCGGCTGGGAGGCGGCGATCCTCCACGCCGAGATGCTGATGCTGCAGGGGCGCCAGGCCGAGGTTCGGCCGCTGCTGGCGGAGCTGGCGGGCGTGGCGCTGCCGCCCCGGCTGCGGCTTGAGTACCACCTGACGATCGGCCGGATGCACACGCTGGCGGGCGAGATCCCGGCCGCGATCGCCGCGCTCGAGGCCGCGCAGGCGCTGACGCCTGGCGCGGTCGCCTCGGCCGACATCCCCATCCGGCTGGCGATGATCGCCGACAATCTGGGCTGGGCCTACGCGACCCAGGGCGATCGGCCGACCGCCCTGCGCTACCTGAAGCGGGCCGACGCGTGCTGGCAGGCCTCGGGCAACCAGGGGCGGCGCGCGATGACGCTCAACAACCTGGGCACCCTGGCCCTGGAGAGCGGCCAGTATGCCGAGGCGCGCCGCGCGCTCGAGACGGGCCTCGAGATCGCCCGGCAGCAGGGCCGCAGGCGCGAGGAGATCTACCTCTGCCTTGGCATGGGCGACCTCGAGCTGGTCGAGGGAAATCTTGACCAGGCGCTCGCTTGCTTTCAGGAGGCGCACGTCCTGGCCGAGCGCACCGATGTCACCGGGTCTGCCGCCGCCGCCGCGGCCGGGGTGCTGTGGGCCGCAGCGCTGCTCGGGGACCCCGACGTGGCGCAGCAGTGGCAGCAGGCCCTCGCCGCCGGCTGGGAGGCCGGCCCGCCCGACGTTTGCGGCCGCACCGCGCTAGCTCAGGCGCTGCTGCTCCAGCGCCCCGGCGCCGATCGCTCCCGGCAGGCCGGCCTGGCCGCGATCGCCGGCGCGGCAGAGGGCGCGCTGGCCGCAGTCGATCGGGCCTATCTCGCGCTGCTTCAGGCCACCCTCGACTTCGAGCGCTACGGCTGGGAGCAGGCCGCCCCGCTGTGGCGCGCGTTCGAGGAGCGCGCGGCCGAACTCCCCGAGGCCCTCATCCGCCACCTTGTCCTGGCGCATCAGCCGATCTTTGTCGCGGCGGCCGCGTCGTCGCCGCTGGCCGTCCGCATCCTCGCGACCACCAACATCCCCACGACCATTCGCTGGCAGGTCACCACGCTGGGGAGCTTCACCTGCCTGGTGGATGGCGCTCCGTGCGAGCTCTCGCCGCTCCACCGGACGATCCTGGTCCGGCTGCTCGACGCCGGCGAGTCGGGCCTGACCGTCGAGCGGCTGTGGGAGGAGGTCTGGGGCGACACCGACATCCGGATGGCGGCGCTGCACAAGGCGCTGGCGCGCATCCGCGAGCAGACCGGGCTGGCGATGGCGGCGCGCTCCGGGCACTGCTCGATCCAGTCGCCCTGGGGTGCGATCGAGTATGATGCGCAGACGTTCGAGCGCGCGCCGGCCGGCGCGCGCTCTCGGCAGGAGCTGGAGCGGGTTATCGCGCTCTACCGCGGCGACTTCTTGCCCGGGGCGGCGCCGAGCGCGGCGCTGTGGGTCGACCGGCGCCGCTCGCTGCTGCAGCAGCGCTACCTCGACGCGCTTGAGCAGCTGGCGCGTCAGATCGAGGGGGCCGAGCCGAAGCGGGCGATCCAGCACTACCAGCACATCCTCGAGATCGACGGCTGCCGCGAGGAGACCGCCATACAACTGATGCGGCTCGCCGCGCGCCAGCGCAACCACGCCCTGGTCAGCGCCACCTTCGACCAGCTCGAGGGCGCGCTGCGCACGCTTGGCACCTCCCCCGAGCCGGCGACGATCGCGATCCTCCAGGCGCTTGGCGCCCCCGCCGAGCGCCTCCGCTCGCTCACGTAGGCGCCTGCGCGGCTGGCTGCTCCCCCGCTTCGATCCCTACTCCACTTGCTCCGCGGCCTTCATGTATCGCACCGAGCGTGCTATTTGCCCGCTCCCCCCTGCCCGCTCCCCTGCAGGGGAGCAGGTTTCTTTTTCGTGGGTGTGGCGCGGCGGCTTTGCCGCCGCGCCACACCCACGAACGATCTCCCCCGCTCCCCGCGGGGGAGCGGGGGCGGGGTATCTATCGAGCAAACTGCTTTGCAGGAACAACCTTACACTTGAAAGGAAGGGGCGGGGGCTGCAGACACCTCCTGATGCAAACGGTATGGATCGTCGAGCGCCACAGAAGGAGCGCGAAAACAGACCGCCATGTCCACCGAAAGTCAACCGCAAGTCCACGGCGCCCGGTATAGTGCCAGTAGATATTAGTGAACTAGAGGTTAAGGAGGCCATTGATGAAAACTCGACTCGTGCGCGCGCTGATCGCTGCCCTGGTTGCCGGCACACTTCTCCTGGCCGGGGCCGCGCCGTATGGACCGCCGGGAGTCAGCGGCGCGTCGCTCAGTGTCGAGCGGTAGCGCGATGGCTCTGCTTGCGATCTCGTTGATCGGCGCCATCTGCAGCGCCGGGCTGGCGTTCTGGCGCCGGCCGGAGACGCCGCGCTACTGGCCGCTGCTGGCGCTTGTGGCGCTGCCGCAGCTCGGGATGGCGCTGGGCGCCAGGCTCCCCGGTATGATCGCCGCCTCGGCTGCGGCGGCGATCGTATGGTGCCTCGCCAATTGGCCCGTGCGCGGCGCGCTCGTCGCGGCCCTCGGCATAGGGCTCAACCTGCTGGCGATCGCCAATCACGGCGGCTCGATGCCGATCCGCGCCGACGTGCTGGCCTCGATCGGCCAGCTCTTCGCGCCGGGCACGCTGCTGGCGAACTCGAAAGATGTGGTCGTCCATGCGAGCCCGGTCTGGCTGCTGTCGGACTGGATTGTGCTGCCGATCGGCGCAGCCTCGATCGTCGCCAGCCCGGGCGACCTGCTGATCGTGGCCGGAATCGCCTATTGGCTGCTGTTCAGCCATCAATCGAAAAAGGATCAGCCGAATGCTGACACTGTCGATCAAACCGACCTCGGCCGAGCGGCACACGCCGCCGCTACGGGGGCAAAGTAGCCGCCCCGCGCTCACGCACGTGGTCTTGCTTGCGGCGGCCAACCCGATGATTGCCGAGCGGCTCCTGCGCGGCGATCCGCTCGACGCGGCGATCGATCATCCGCACTATGTCGTGCCGCTGGATGCGCGCGATCGAGCGACGCTCGCCGATATCTGCGCACGCGTGCGAACCGTCAGCGAGTTCCTGTACAACCTGGCGGCGGTGGCGGACGGCGCCGCGTCCTAAGAGCTGGCACAAGGCTCCGGAAGCCGTGGCCGCAGAGCCGCAGAGCCGCAGAGCCGCAGAGCCGCAGAGCCGCAGAACCCACTGGCGACAACCGGCGCGCTTTTCTGGAAGGCTGTACTAGCCCGAGCGCGTGGCCTGGCTCCGGCCGAAACAGGCGCGTTTTCAGGCGGCCTTCGCAGGGGCGTTAGGGAATCACCCTCAGGCGTGGAGCGCGCTTCTCGGAGCAGGCAGATCAGCGTGGAGGCGGAAGCAGCCCTGCTTCGAGTCTCCACGCTTCCGTCTCCCTGACCTCCGGCGAGAATGGTTTTCGCCAGATACAACACTGGACGGAGACACAATGCAGATCGAATTGCACCAGGAATGTGCTATGACACCGGACCCGCGCCCTTCTTTAGCCGGTGGCCAGCCGGATGTCACGCCCATGTTAGGCGTGCTTGCCGCGGCATCTGACTGGCAGTCGTTCTGCGAGGTGCTGGATCGCTCGATCGCCACCTGGCTGCCCTCCACGCGCCTGGACATCTACGCGATCGATTCTGACGGGCTGACCAGTCGGCGCTACACTTCCGAGGACGCGCCGCCGCTGCAGCTTGCCAGCGCAGAGATTATGCTTCGCGATCAGCTGCCGCTCCAGGGCTATGGCGCGATGCTGGTCAAGCCACTGGTCGGCGCCGGCCGGCAGTCCGGCTGGCTCGTGCTCGCCCGCAAGCGGGGGAGCGTGTCGTCGGCCGAACGGGCCATCGCCGAAGCGCTGGCGCCCCTGATTGCGCTCTGGCTGCGCTACGACCAGACCGTGGCCCAGCTGGCGCACAGCAGGGAATGCGAGGCGCTGCTGGAGCAGCGGCTCCAGTCGACCCAGTCGCTGCGCCTGCGGGCGACTCTCGCGGCCGGCGCGGCCCACGATATCGGCAACCTGTTCACGACAGTGCTGGGCTACGCGCAGATCCTCCAGCAAGATCTCCCGGCGGATTTCCAGGACGATCTCCGCATGATCAGCCGTGCCGCCGAGGATGGCCGGGAGCTTCTGCGGCGCCTGCAGGTCGACGAGCGGGTGCCCATCGCTAGGGCGACGTTGGAGACATCGGTCGCGCAGATTGTGCGCGACGTGGCCAAGCTGACACGGCCGCTGTGGGAGCGCCAGGCAGATGTGCGGGTCCAGACGCTGCTGGATGGCGCGCCAATGGTGCGGATGCCTGCCGAGGAGCTGCGCGAGGTGCTGGTGAACCTGCTGATGAACGCGATTGCGGCGGTCACCGAGGCCGGCACGATCACGATCTACGGCCGCGCCGTCGGCGATCGCGCGATGATCTCGGTGACTGATACCGGCCAGGGGATCGCCCGCGAGAACCACAGCGCAATCTTTCAGCCGCTCATGACCACACGCGTGGATGGCAGCGGGCTTGGCCTGAGCGTCAGCCGCGCGCTGGTCGAGAGCAATGGCGGGACGCTGATCGTCGAGAGCGAGCCCGGCCAGGGCGCGACCTTCACGATCGCGCTGCCGCTGGCTGTGTAATGGTTGCTCGCCGCTCATGGCCCCGCCGTTTATCGAATCTCGACAAGCATGATAGAATAGCGTCGTGTGATGCTGGTGGCAACGAGCGGGAGCAGTGCCGTGTTCGGGCGCATCCATATCGTGGAGCGTGGCCGCCCCGAGCGGGTCGTCGAGCTCTTGGGCACCGCCACGATCGGCCGCACGGCCGATAATGACATCGTCCTCGATTCGGACGGGGTCTCGCATTGCCATGCCATGCTGCTGACGCAGCCCGGCGGGGTCGTTTTGCTCGACCTCGGCAGTACGTTCGGCACGTTTGTCGATACGGTCCAGGCGCTGCCGGACGAGCCGGTTCGCCTTGCCGACGGCGCGCGGATCAATATCGGCCGGGCGGCGCTACGATACGCTGCGCCGCGGCCGGCGGCCAGCCAGATCGCACGCGCCACGCCCGCCGCCCAACCCGCGACCCAGCGGCCGCTCGCCACGCCGCACCTCAACACTCGCTTCGAGGGCGTCGATCACGACGACGCGCTGCGTGTCGGCCGCGGTGCGGCGCTGCTGGTCTGGGTCGGCGCGGCGCTGATCGGCGATGGGCGCCAGAGCAGCCGCCCGCTCGACTGGTCGAGCGCGGGGGTGCTCTGGCCGCTGGCGCTGCGCGTGGGCGTGCGCGCGGCCTCAGCGGGCTGGCGGCTGGTGGCCGAGGAGCCGACGCTGCGGGCCGAGCCGTGGGGCACCAGCCAGGTCGCGCGCTACCGGATTGTCCCGCTGCGGCCCGAGCGCAGCCGGCTGGGCGTCAGCGTGCACCTGGCTGAGTCGGGCGCGCTGCTGCAGCACTTCAAGCTCGGCGTCGTGGCGCTGGGCGCCAACGGCACGCATCCCCCATCGCTCGCGGCCGTCGATCCGCTGCAGGCGCGCTGCCCCCACTGCGGCACGGCGGTTCGCCTCGGCGCTCGATTCTGCGTGCAGTGCGGCGATCGACTCTAGCCTCGCCGCTGCCTCTCCCGCTTGCCACGCAAACCGCACTCGCGAGCTTCCCCGGCGCGTGTTTCCTGGCGCACTTTTTGCATGACCTGCCCTGGCGCTTCCCTTGCGATAGCAGGGGCGCTCCAGCGCGCCGGGCGGGCGCGCAAGATAATGCTGATCCTGCGGATTTGTGAGAACGAGCATATTCTACGTTCTTTATTCTCGAAGACAAGGCTTCGCTGGCAGTGATCAGCTTTTCAGTTGGGGGAGGTGTGGCTTGCGACGCGGATTGAAGTTTTCCAACCAGCCAACCGGCAGCACCGGCGCGGCGGCGCGCGGGCCGATCTACGGCGCCGTGGCGGCAATTCTGCTCATCTTCGGCATGCTGTTCGCGCGTCTCAGCCATTTCTGCGATGGCATTGGCCGGCTCTGGCTCGGCGACCGGGCGATCTATGCCTGGCGCCGGGCGCTCGGCTCGTGGCGCGCGCCCGCTGATCCGGCCGGGCAGACGCCGCGATGGCAGCGCCGGCTGCTGGAGAGCGGCTCGCCTATTCTGCTGAGCATCGCCGGGCTGATGATCGCCATGGGCGCGCTGATCGTCGTCGGCGGCGGGCTGGCATGGCTGGTGCTGCACGGCTACGCCCTGCCGCTCATGCTCGGCGCGGTCGTGCTGGGCGGCGTGCTGGGCGCGCGCCGGGCGCGGCTCGGCCGGCATATGCCGCAGCAGGATCGCTGGAATTGATCGGCTTAAGCTGTTTGCCCTCACCCCCTACCCCCTCTTCCGCCGGGAGAGGGGGTTTCTTGGCTGTACGGTGGTGCGCTGCTGTGCCGCTCGACTCACCCAGGTTCCTGGCAGGGATGGCGCCCACCTGGGGTTGGCCGACCGTGTATAATTGGGACACGCCGACAGCGCCGGGAGCGGCGCCGGCGCTGCCCACGCCATCCTTCACGCGCTCACGCGGCCGACGGCGAGCGACTCCAGGTGGGTCAGGTGGAAGTCGGGCCGGCGCACCAGGTAGGTCTCGGCCTCTGGGCTGAACAGCCTGTCGAAGGTGGCGCGCGCGCCGTCGTCGAGGTAGGGCCAGGCGCGCTCGCGCAGGTCGGCGAAGTACATCTGCAGAAACAGCTCCTCGTCGTCGCTCAGCGGGGCGTCGCGCTCGACCGGGAAGATCCGCACATCGTAGGCGGCGACCGCGCACTGGCGGAACAGCCCGCACAGGTTTCGCCCGATGTAGAACTTGTCCAGATCCTGGCCGGGATGCTCGGCTTCGAGTGACCGCAGCTGGGCCTGGCGCGTCGCCAGCTCCAGCCCGGCCGGCCAAGGCAGCAGGATCTGGTGCAGCGTGTCGTTTTCCAGCACGGCCACATGGCCGCCCGGCCGCGTCACGCGCACCATCTCGCGCAGCGCGGCGGCTGGGTCGGGCAGGCTGTAGAAGCTCTGCGCGCACCAGGCCAGGTCGAAGCTGCCGTCGTCGAACGGGAGCGCAGTGGCGTCGGCCAGATCGAAGCGGATCCGATCGGCGAGCGGGCTGCCGGCGATCTGGCCGCGCGCGGCCGCCAGACAAGCCGGCGACAGATCCACGCCGACGACCTGCGCGGCGCGCTCGGCCAGCCAGAGGCTGTAGCACCCGTCGCCCGAAGCCACGTCGAGCACGCGCGCGCCTGCCCTCAGCGGCAGAGTCGCGATGATCGCGCGAAGCTCGGCGCTGCGGGAACGGTGGTAGGCGTGGAGCATGCGCGCGTAGGCGGGCAGCTCGTCGTCGGGCAGCTCGCCGCCCGGCTCCCGTCCGAAGGAAGCGCTCATACAGATGTCTCCTGGGGTCATCGATCTTCGGGGTTCTACTGTTGCCGATGATATGCAGCAATGATTGCGCCACGGTCGAGCGCGTGGGCCGTGCGCGGCCCGGCTTCGACGGGTTCAATTTTAACTAGCCCAGTGGTGGGGGTTCGGGGGCGGCGAAGCCGCCCCCGAACCCCCACCACTGGGGAGGTCTGGAGGGGCCGAAGGCCCCTCCAGACCTCCCCAGCGGAACAGTTATTAATTCGAAAAATATGAGGATAGGCCACGGACGATGGACGGCAGGTATCGTCCATCGCCTATGGTCTATCGTCCGAAGGTTTGGCATCTGAGCGAGAACCACTATAGCATAATGTGCAGGATAGCGCCGTGAAGCCACGGTCGTGTCAGGAGGTCACAATGCAGCTGTGCGTCTACTGTGCGTCGAGCAACCATATTCCCGACTACTACTTTACGCTGGCCCGCGCGCTCGGCGCCGAGATCGGGCGGCGCGGCTGGACGCTCGTGTATGGCGGCGGGAGCGTCGGCCTGATGGGCGCCCTGGCCGAAGCGGTGCATGGCTCGGGCGGCGTGGTGGTCGGCATTATCCCACAGGCGCTGCTGGATCGCGAGGTCGGCTATCTCCAGGCCGACGAGCTGATCGTCACGCTAACCATGCGCGAGCGCAAGCGGCTGATGGACGAGCGGGCCGAGGCGTTCGTCGCGCTGCCGGGGGGCTTCGGCACGCTGGAGGAGCTGCTCGAGATCATGACGCTGCGGCAGCTCGGCTATCATGACAAGCCGATTGTGATCGTCAACCCTGGCGGCTACTTCGACCCGCTGCTCGAGCAGTTCGAGCGGATCTTCGCCGAGGGCTTCACGCACGACCGCTACC
This sequence comes from Candidatus Ribeiella danica, assembly GCA_016717335.1. Classification (GTDB taxonomy): domain Bacteria; phylum Chloroflexota; class Chloroflexia; order Chloroflexales; family Roseiflexaceae; genus Ribeiella; species Ribeiella danica. The sequence continues at coordinate 417,895 of JADKFS010000008.1, read as the reverse complement.
GCGACCTGTACGTGGTGGTCGACGGCATCGACGCGGCGCTGGCGCTTCTTTCGGGCGAGTGAAGCGGTAGCAGGGTAGGAGATCGCAACGTTTGAACGTGAACGACGCCAGACCCATTTGTGGGAGCAAGGTGATGGACAAGACAGCCAGACTCGAACGCCGGCTCGCTCAGGCCGAGGAGCTGCTCAACGTGGTGGACGCGATGCGGCCGGATCTGCCGCCCGAAGATCTGTACGAGCTCGCGCTGCAGACCCTCCGCGACGCCGGCGAGTACCCGGCCGGGATTCTGTGGGCCTACGGCGATGCACAGTTCCACTGCGCCGCCGGCCAGGGGCTCGACCGCCAGCGGGCCACGCTCGCGCGCGGGGCGACGCTGGAGGCGTCGGCGTTTCAGAATCTCCTCGACCAGCTCGAGCCGCGCGCCGGCCTCCACTGGCGGAGCTGGCCGCTGCCTGACGACGCGCCTCCGGCGCTGCGGCCGCCGCAGCGCGCCGGCCACACCCTGATCCTGCCGCTCGCGTACACCGACCAGCTCGGCTTCGTGGCGCTCGAGTCGCCCGCGCCCGAGCCGGACGCCGAAGTGCTGGCGACGCTGGCGCGCTTCGCCGACAAGATCGCCGTCGCGCTCGACACCGCGCGGATCGTGCAGGAGCACCTGAAGATGATCGAGGAGCTTCAGCACAGCGCCGAGCAGCAGCGCCTGCTCCAGGAGACCGTGCTGGCGCTCTCGGCGCCGCTGCTGCCGCTGCTGCCGGGCGTGCTGGTGCTGCCGCTGATCGGCGCGCTCGACTCGCAGCGGGCCGAGCGCATCCTGGAGGCCGAGCTCGACGCGATCATCCGCGAGCACGCCGGCGTGGTCCTGGTCGACATCACCGGCGCGCCGGTCGTCGATACCGACGTCGCCATGCAGCTGGTGCGCTCGGCCGATGCGGCCCGGCTGCTGGGCTGCCGCACCATCCTGGTGGGCGTGCAGCCGGAGATCGCGCAGACGCTGGTCGGGCTTGGGGTGGGCCTGCGCGGCATCACGACGCGCTCGACGCTGGCCGACGGGCTGCAGGAGGCGCTGCGGCTGATCGGCCGGCGCCTGGCGCCGATCGATCAGCCGTAGCCGGCTGCAACCAGCCCTCTTACCCCCCTCTCCCAGAGCGGAGAGGGGGATTCGTGCTCATGAGTCATCCCGTAATTTGCAAACCCCGCCCCCTGCCAGGGGCGGGGATTTCTTTTTCGTGGTTGTGGTGCGGCGGCAAAGCCGCCGCACCACAACCACGAACGATCTCCCCCGCGGGGAGCGGGGGAGCGGGGGTCGGGGGGTGTGGGGGATGGCACGACAAAGCGAGATTTCCGAAGTGCAATGCGCAAAAACACAACCCCGGCTCCTGTGCAACAGGAGCCGGGGTTTCGAGTGCAGTGCGTCGTAGAGACAGGCTACTCCTGGACGACCAGCACCGTGACCATGCCGAACATGCCGTTGGGGCCCTCGGCGTGCGACAGGATATGGCAGTGGAACGCCCATGCACCGGGCTCGGTGCAGTCGACCAGCGTGTCCCAGCGCTCGCCCGGCGCGATGTTGTGCGTGTCGCACATGTACGCCTGCGGCAGCACCCAGCCGTCCTTGGCGAACACCAGCTGCGGGAGGCCGTGCAGGTGCATCGGGTGGATCAGCTGGCCCTCGTTCATGTAGCGGATGCGCAGCTTCTGGCCCTTCTTCGCCACGATCGGCGAGGTGGCCGGGAAACCCTTGCCGTTGATCGTGAAGCCGCCGACCTGGTCGTTCAGAATCATGGTCGTCTCGATGTCGAAGGCCGGCTCTTTGCTCTTGTCCTTCGGCTCCACGATGAAGGCGCCCAGCAGACCCTTGCCGACCTGCTCGGTCGAGTTATGGTGCGAGTGGTACATGTGCGAGCCGAAGTTGCGGACCGTGAATTCGTAGGTAAAGCTCTCGCCCGGCTTGACCGGCGGCTGGGTGACGAACGGCACGCCGTCCATGTTGTTCGGGACATACAGGCCGTGGAAGTGGATCGAGGTGCTCTGCGGCAGCTTATTGTGCAGGATCACGCGCACCTTGTCGCCCTCGGTCACGCGGATCTCCGGGCCGGGCAGCTGCCCGTTGTAGACCCACGCCTCGGCCTTCTTGCCGGCGTCGTATTCCCACTGGACGACGGTGGCGGTCAGCTCGAATACCTTGACGCCGTTGTCGAGCTTTGGCTCCAGCGGCTGGTTGCCCTTGCCTTCGGTCTTGACGCCGGCCAGGAAGGCCTTGACGCCGGCCTCGTGCATGGCATCCATCTGCTCGACGGTCATCCCACCGGCCTGCGGCTCAGCGGTCATATCGTGGTCGGCGGCTGCGGCCGTGGGGCTCTGGGCAGCCGTGGGCGTACCACTGCAAGCAGTTAAAATTCCACCAACGACAGGGACACCGACACCGATCGATGCACCTTTGAGGAAGAGACGTCGTGACACACTTGATCCGGCGGAGGTTGTCTTGGACATGAAATGGGTCCTTTCAGGTCAGTCTGTACTATCTTGTTAGCTTGAACGGCTAGCGATATGATACTGCGGCCGAGAAACTTTGTGAGAGAAGGAACGACTATCCCGGGTTGTGGTTTCTTAACGATTGAGCCAGGTTTCACAACCCAGCCGCCGATCGGCTGCTGCGTCGCCCAGCGGCGGCGATCCTACAGTCGACAGCACCTGCGCTGGCCCCGCTCAATTGACGCTCTCTGGCCGCGATGCTACAATGCGGTTGAATTGGCACAATTCTTGCCTGGTCGCTATGGATATGCTCAGCGGCAAACGGATCGTCCTCGGCGTGACCGGCAGCATCGCGGCCTACAAGGTCGCCGAGCTGGCGCGCAACCTCACGCTGGCCGGCGCGATCGTCGACGTGATTCTGACCGAGGCGGCCCGGCGCTTTGTGGGCGAGGCGACCTTTCAGGCACTCACCGGGCGGCCGGTGCTAGCCGATCTGTGGGCGCTGCCCGAGGATGGCGTGGTCGGCCACGTCGCGCTCGGCCAGCGCGCCGACCTGGTTGTGATCGCGCCGGCCTCGGCCAACACGATCGCGCGCCTGGCCGCCGGCCTGAGCGACGATCTGCTCACGACGACGGTGCTCGCGACGACGGCGCCGGTGCTGTGCGCGCCGGCGATGAACACGCAGATGTACGCGAACGCCGCGACGCAGGAGAACCTCGCGACGCTGCGCCGGCGCGGGATGATCGTGCTGGAGCCGGAGGTCGGCCGGCTGGCCGAGCCGATGGTCGGCAAGGGGCGCCTGCCCGAGGCCTCCACAATCGAAGGTCATCTGCGCGCGCTGCTCGGCCGCACTAGCGGCCCGCTGCGCGGGAGGCGCGTGGTCGTCACGGCCGGCGGCACGCACGAGCCGATCGACCCGGTTCGCTTCGTCGGCAACCGCGCCTCTGGGCGGATGGGCTTCGCGCTGGCCACAGCCGCGCGCGACCGCGGCGCGCATGTCACGCTGATCGCCGGCCCGACCGCGCTGCCGCTGCCCGCCGCCGTCGAGGCGCTGCGCGTGGAGACTGCGCTCGAGCTGCGCGACGCCGTGCACGCGGCGATCGACGGCGCCGACCTGCTGATCATGAATGCCGCCGTCGCCGATTTTCGGCCGGCTGAGCTGTCGAGCGAGAAGATCAAAAAGGGCGACGACGAGGAGCTGCTGCTGCGCCTCGTCCGCAACCCCGATATCCTGGCCGGGCTGGCCGCCCGGCGCGACCTGATCAAGGTCGGCTTCGCGGCCGAGACGAGGAGCCTGCTGGAGTACGCCCGCTCGAAGCTGGAGCGCAAGGGCCTGGACATGATCGTCGCGAATGAGGCGATCGCCAGCATTGGCGGCGAGGAGATCCAGGTCACGCTGATCGACGCGAGCGAGGTTCGGGCGCTGCCGCGGCAGCCGAAGCAGCAGGCCGCGGCGGCGCTGATGGAGGCGCTGATCGAGCGCTGGCCGGAGCGGCTGGCGCCGCGGGCAGCCGAAGGTGAACTGCGGCACACCGGCGCCAAACAATAGGCGCCCGCTTCTTTTCAAAGAGCTAGTACAGCTAGAAGCAGAGAAGGCATGGAAGATCAGGAGCGGCGGATCGACAATCAGGCGAACGGCGCGCGCGAGGTTTCGCAGCCTATCCCTGCGGATGAGCGCGCGGACGGAGCGGCCGAGACGCAGGTTGGCTCGCCGCCGCACGGCCTGGCGAAGGTCACCCGGCAGCTGTCCGTCGCCGGCGTGGCAGCTCCTCCGCGACGCGCCGACCAGCGCGCGGCCCAGGCGGCCAACCGCGAGCGGATCGCCACGCTGATTATCGCGCTTGGCGACCCCTCCAACCCCCTGCACCAGGGCGCGGTCGACGATCTGGTCGCGATCGGCGATCAGGCCGTCCCGGCGCTCAACGAGGCGCTCAGCCCGCACCGCCCCTGGCTGACATCCTACCGCGCCGCCGAGGCGCTCGGCCAGATCGGCGATGGGCGCGCCGCCGGCCCGCTGCTCGAGGCGCTGCGCCACCCCAACAGCAACGTGCGCTGGAGCGCGGTTCGCGCGCTCGCCGTCGTCGGCGACGCGCGCGCGCTGCTCGATCTGCGCCGGGTGGTTCGTGAGGATCGCGGCAAGACCAGCTGGGGCGAGCCGGTCGCCGGGGCGGCCCAGAGCGCGCTCAACCAGATGCAGAGCCAGAACATGCTGCTGCGCGGCGCCGACCTGATCAAGACGGCGGTTGCCTGCGTGCTGATGCTGGTGGCCCTGATCATCGCGTGGAAGGTGATCGGCGACCTGCGCACCGAGATCCGCCGGGTCGGCTTCGACGCGGTTGATGTCAGCGTGCTCGCCCCGGCCGAGACGGCCATCCCGCAGCCGAGCGCGGAGGCGATCCAGCCCGGCGCCCCGTTCAGCGCCGCGCCGGAGCCAACCGCCGGGTCGGCCGTCGAGGCGACTAGCGCGATCACCGGGACGGTTCGCGCGACCGGCAACGTGCGCGCGCTGCCGCAGGTCAGCCGGGATAATGTGATTGGCGGTGTTACCGAGGGCGACGATATCCTATTCCTGGCCGTGACGCTCGACGGGCAATGGTACCGGGTGCGCCTGGGCGCGCGCCACGCCGCCGGCTCCAAGATCGAGGGCGAGAGCGACTCCGGCTGGGTGAATCGCTCGCTGCTGTCGGCGCCCAGCGGCAGCGTGCCGGTCGAGGAGGTCGTGCTCCCAACCGCTGTGCCGCCCGAGTCGCCCGAGCCACCTTCCCCGACGCCCGCGCCGTAGCGTTTACAGTGTAGCGTAGAGCAGAACGATTGAGCCGCCACGGTTGCGCCGCGCTCCTCGGGCGTTGCGCGCGCCTGGCCCGCTCGGAGCTGATCCGCGCTGTAGAGGAGGCCCCTGCTTGTCTAGAACGTTGCGCGCCCTCTGCCTTGGGGTGGCGCTGGTCGCGTTAATGGCCGCCTGCGTCGGCGCGATCCTGCTGAGCGAGATCCGCCGGCCCGTCGACGACCAGGACGACCGGGCCGTCGAGTTTACCGTGCAGCCGGGCGATCCGACCGCCGTCATTGCGACCAACCTGCGCAGCGATGGCCTGATCCGCGTGCCGCAGCTCTTCTCGCTGCTGGTTCGCCTGCAGGGACTCGACGATCGGCTGCAGGCCGGGCGCTACCTGCTGCGGCCGAACATGACGATGAGCCAGATCATCTCGGCTCTGCAGACCGGCATCAAGGTCGAAGAGGTCCAGATCACGATCGTCGAAGGGCTGCGCCTGGAGGAGGTTGCCGAGAAGGTCGCGGCGGCCGGCCTGCCGAATGTGACCGAGGATGTGTTCCTCTCCGCCACGCGCCAGGGCGCCACCTTCAAAGTCAACCATTTCCACCTCGGCAGTCTGCCCGACGACGCCTCGCTCGAAGGCTACCTGTTCCCCGACACCTACCGCTTCGCCAAGACGGCGACGATCACCGATGTGGTCGAGACGATGCTCAACCGCTTCGACGAGCAGTACGCGACCTTCGAGAAAGAAGTGCGCGTCCCCGACGTCGACGTCCACAAGATCGTCACCATGGCCTCGATCATCCAGCGTGAGGCCACCAACAGGGACGAGATGAGCAAGATCTCGGCGGTGTTCTGGAACCGGCTCAAGCCGGAGAATGTCGGCCAGTTCGGCGGCGGCCGGCTCGGCTCCGACCCGACCGTCCAGTATGTCCTTGGGCAGAAGGGCAGCTGGTGGCCCAAGCTCGACACGCTGAACAACGACGAGATCAACAACGCCGGCGCGAACACCAGCCGCTTCCCATACAACACCCGCTCGAACGGCGGCCTGCCGCCCGGCCCGATCAGCAACCCTGGGCTCGACGCGCTGCGCGCCGCCGCGCAGCCGGACGAGTCGGGCAGCTACCTCTACTTCGTGGCCTCGTGCGATGCGCCGGGCACGCACAAGTTCGCGCAGTCGTTCGAAGAGTTCCAGCAGTACGAGCAGGAGTATCTGAGCTGCCCGAAGCCGTAGCTCTGCTAGGAATAGGCGCATATGCCCTCAGACACCAGGGTAGACCAGCTGCTCCTGGCCGGCCTGATCGGCGACCCTGTCGCGCACAGTCGCTCGCCGGCGCTGCACAACGCCGCCTTCGCGCACCTTGGCCTGCGCGCGCGCTACGAGCTGTGGCCGACGCCCGCCGCCGATCTGGCCGCGCGGATCGAATCGCTGCGCGCGCCGCACGTGCTCGGCGCGAACGTGACCTTGCCGCACAAGATCGCGGTGCTGGAATGGCTCGATCGGCTTGACCCGGCGGCCGTGCTGATCGGCGCAGCCAACACGATCGTTCGCGAGGCCGACGGCTCGCTGACAGGCGCGAACACCGATGCGCCGGCCTTTCTGGCGTCGCTCCACGACGAGGCGGGCTTCGACCCGGCCGGCCAGTCGGCCGTGATCCTGGGCGCCAGCGGCGCCGCCAGGGCAGCCGCGGTCGCGCTGGTGGGGGCGGGGGTCGCCCGGCTGGTGGTGGTCAATCGCACGCTCGATCGCGCCGAGGGCTTGCTCGGCGATCTGCTGGCCGCCACCGAGAGCGATCCGCAGCTCGTCGCCATCGCCCCCGACGACCCGGAGCTAGCGGGCTGGCTGGTCGAGGCGGCGCTGCTGGTCAACGCCACATCGCTCGGCTGGCGCGCCGGCGAGTCGCCGCTCGCCGCGGAGCAGATCCCGCCCGGCGCGCTGGTCTTCGATATGATCTACCGGCCGACCCGGCTGCTGCACGACGCCGCGGCGCGCGGCGCCCGCACGCTCGACGGCGCGGGGATGCTGGTTCGACAGGCCGCGCTGGCCTTCGAGCGCTGGACCGGCCGCCCGGCCCCGCTGGACGTGATGCGCGCCGCAATGGCTGAGTGATCTTCGCCTTAGCAGTTACGTTTCAAATAGTTTCTGAGACATGACGGGAGCTTGGCCAAGGAATGGATCCACTGATTGCCATCGTCGCCCTCGTCGGTCTGCTGCTCGGGTCGCTGCTGAACCTGGTCGTCATCCGACTGCCGCGCGAGCGCAACATGGGCGGCTGGCCGCGCTGCACGCGCTGCGGCCAACCGCTTGCCTGGTGGCAGCTCCTGCCGGTCGCCGGCTGGCTGGCGCAGGGCGGCCGCGCGCGCTGCTGTGGGCGAGCCTTGCTGTGGCTGTTCCCGCTGATCGAGCTGCTCTCGGCCACCGTGCTGGCGCTGTTCTACGCGCGCTACGGGCTGACGGCGGCGTTCTTCTACGGGTCCTTCGTCGCGGCGGTGCTGATCGTGACCGGCGCGATCGACTGGCTGCACCGCTCGATCTACACCTTCGTCATTCTCGGATCGGCGCTGATCGCCCTGCTGTGCGCGGCGCTCGTGCCGGGCCACAGCTTCCTGAACGCGCTGCTCGGCGCGCTGAGCGCCGGCTTCGTGTTCGCGCTCTTCTTCGCGCTGGCGCGCGTGATGTTCCCCGCCGCATCCTCGCCGTTCGGCCTGGGCGATGTCTACCTGGGCATTTTCATCGGCGCCGCGGTCGGGCTGATCAACCTGCTGCCGGCCCTGTTCTACGGCATGCTGCTCGCCGGGATCTTCTCGGCTGTGCTGATCGTCCTCAAGCGCGCCGGCCGCCCAAATATTCCCCAGTACATCTCCTACGGGACCTTCCTCTGCCTTGGCGCGCTCGGCTATCTGATCTGGTGGGGTGTCGGCGCCCGGTAAACGATCGGTTTGCCCTGTAACTGCTCCGCGCCCTCGCAGTGGTCTTTTTAGGCCTTGCGTCCCAGTGCGCGGGTGACCCTCACCCCCTGCCCCTCTCCCAAAACGGGAGAGAGGGTATGTTGTTGGCAGCAGGCTGCGGCCGCTTTGCGGCCACAGCCTGCTGCCATGAATCTACCCCCTCCCCTGGCAGGGGCGGGGGTAAGGGGGAGGGGTACGCACCACGAAGTCGCGCACCCATTCTATGGCTGAATGGCGACGCAAGGGTCGACCGGGTCGTACACCGGGGCCGGCCCGCTCTGGATCGTGACGTTATAGTCCGCGCCGCGCCTGTTGCACATCGAGATCGGCGGCGACAGATTCTGATAGAAGCCGTTGACGATCAGATCGATCCGGTCGCCGTCGAGCAGTGTGACTGGGTTGACCAGGTCCGGATTCTGCCAGATCACCGGCGGCCCACCACGGTCGAACGGCGGCGCGCTGCAGTCCAGGTCGGTCCTCGTCCGGCTCGACGTGAAGGTGCACTTCGCCGCCGAGGTGCTCCAGAACCACGTGTCGAGGAACTGGTCGGTCACGTCGGTCAGCAGCACCGTGCCGCCCGAGTTGTTGATGATGCAGATCGTGAACGAGATCGGGTCGCCCTGGCGCGCAGTGTAGGTGCTGGCGGTCTTCGCGATCGTCAGCTGCCCGGGCGTCGAGCCGCAGCTCGGCTGCGGTGTCGCCGTGGGCGTGTCGGTCGGCGGGAGCGGCGTGTTGGTCGGCGTGGGCGTGTCGGTCGGCGGGAGCGGCGTGTTGGTCGGCGTGGGCGTGTCGGTCGGCGGGACCGGCGTGTTGGTCGGCGTATTGGTCGGCGGCGGCACCGGCGTCTTCGTCGGCGTATTGCTCGGCGTCGGCGTGTTGCTCGGGGTGCGCGTCACGGTCGGCGTGCGCGTCACGGTCGGCGTGCTGGTCGGCCTGGGCGTGCGCGTCAGCGTCGGCGTGCTGGTCGGTGGCCTGGGCGTGCGCGTCAGCGTCGGCGTGCTGGTCGGCGGCGGCGGCACAGCCGTGTCGGTCGCCGTCGCCCTGGCGGTCGGCGTATTGGTCGGATTCGTTGCCGGCGTACTCGTCGCGGTTGACGAGGCCGGCGTGCTGGTCGGCGTTCTAGTTGATCGCACGATCGTCGTCGGCGTATTGGTCGAGGTCGGCGCGCTGAACGGCGACGGCGTGGTGCTCGGGGTCGGCGGGCTCTCGATCGGCGTGGCGGTGGCGGTCGAGCGGGCTTGGCTGGTCGGCGTGGCCGTATCGGCGGGCACGACCGTCGCGCCTGTCGTCGGCGTATTGGTAACCACCCCGCCGGGCGGGAAGGTGGCGGTTGGGCGCGGCGTCACGGATGGCTCGGGCGAGATCAGTGCGCTGGCCGGCGTGTTGGTTGGCGCGTTCACCGGAGCCGGGATAACGATGACCTCGGCGGTCGGGATGCTCCCCAGCAGCGCCGCGGTCGGGCTGCCGGCCGGCGCCAGCGCAGTCGCGCGCTCGGCCGCCTCGGCGGCGGCGGCGTCGGGCGCGATCGGCGGAAGCACCAGATCGGCCCAGGGGTGGTAGTCGGCCGAGTCTTTTGAGAGCAGATTCAGATCCGAGGCCTGGTCGCGCGGAGAGAACCAAAAGACGACGATCTGCCCCATGCAGCAGATCGCCAGAAACAGCAGGATCAGCGCCGCTGGGATGAGCCAGCGGAGCGGCTCACGCTGATCGCTCCGTGTTGTTTTGTTGCGTGATGGCGTCGGCGTGCTCATGGGCTACCGGCAGTGAAATGCTGAACGTGCTTCCTGAACCAGGCGTGCTGTTGGCCCAGACCTGACCGCCCTGCCGCTCGACCAGCTGTCGCGTGATCGCAAGGCCGAGCCCCCCGCCGCGCTCGGGCGAGTTGTTGCCCTCGACGCGGTGAAAGCGTGTGAAGAGCTGCTGGAACTCCTCCGGCGTGATGCCGGGGCCGGTGTCGGCAACATCGATCTGCACTATACGGTCGCTCTGGCTGGCCGCGATCGTGACGACGCCGCCCGGCGTGTAGCGGCGGGCGTTGTCGAGCAGCTGCGTGAGAATAACGTGCAGCTGCTGGCGGTCGGCCAGGACGGGCGGCAGCGACTCCGGCAGGCTGACGCGCAGCTCGATCGCCTTCTTCGCAAATGCGCTGCGCATAGGCGCCAGCGCGCTCTCGACCGCCAGCCACACGTCCTGCGGCTCGGGCTCGGTGATCAGCGTGTTGGCCTCGATGCTGGCGATCATCACGAAGTTATTGACGAGGTCGCGCATCTGATCGGCGCGCATGCGGATGACCTCGAGCGTGTCGCGCTGCTCGGAGCTCAGCTCGCCCAGGTAGCCGCGCAGCAGCAGCTCGGTATTGCCGCAGATCGGCGTCAGCGGCGTGCGCAGCTCGTGCGAGACGCGCTCGATGAACTTGGTCTTGGCGCGGTCGACGGCCGCCTCGGCCGACATATCGTGCAGCACGATCACCTCGCCGAGCACCTGGTCGTTCTCGCCGATCACGGGCGCGCTGCTGACGCGCATCACCCGGTCGCCAAGCTCGTAGTGCTCGAGGTCGGCGACCTCGTTGCCGAACATATCCTTCACCGCGGTGACGCGCTTGAGCGCGATCTCGCTCCAGTTTCGCCGCACGATGTGCCAGTCGTGCAGGCCAAGCATCTGCTCGGCGGTGCGGTTGACCAGCATGATGTTGCGCTGCTTGTCGCAGACGATCACCCCGTCGGCGATCGATTTCAGGATCGCCTCGCGCTCGCTCGACTCCTCGTGGACCCGGTCGAACAGCACGGCGTTGTACAGCACGCTGGCGGCCATGTTCGCGGTCGCCAGCAGCGTCGGCTCGCTCGCGCCGCTGAACGCGCTTGGCTCGGTATGGCCGAAGATCAGCATGCCGGCGACCATCTCCTGGACCACCAGCGGCGTCAGCAGCACGCTCCGGAAGCCGGCCGGGCTGCCGAGGCCCAGCGACACGATCCGCGGCTCCGCTTGCGCGTCCAGCAGGCGTGACGTGCGGCCCTGCGCCAGGTCGCGCAGCAGCGGGTCGCTTGGCGCAATGCGCAGGTGCTGCAGCGCCGCCAGGTGCTCCGGCGCGTCGGAGCGCACGCGATAGCGCCAGCGCCCGCGGTCGTCGATCAGCGCCAGCACCTCGGTGCCGGGGACGAACGAGTCGACCGTGCGCGTGGTGACATCGAGCACCGACAGGATATCGATCGAGTTGCCCAGCTCGCGGCTGGTGCGGTAGAGCTGCAGCAGGTGCTCGGTCATCTGGTTGAACGCCTGCGCCAGCCGGCCGATCTCGTCGTCCGATTCCACGTCGGTGCGGCGCTCCAGGTCTCCCGCGGTCACCGCCTCGGCCGTATCGACCAGCGCCGAGAGCGGGCTGGTGATACTGCGCGCGATCCGGAAGCCCAGCAGGATCGAGCCGAGCGCCAGCATGATCGCGATCAGGCTGATCGCGTTGCGGTTCGCGGCGATCGAGTTCACCTGGAAGTCGGTCGGCAGGCCGACCGAGAAATAGCCGGCCTGCTTCTGCTGAATGAGCAGCGGGCTGTAGGCCACCTCGTAGTCGCGCTTCAGAATCTTGAGCGGGTAGACGTTCTGGCCGGATGGCTTGTCCTCGGAGTTGAGCACCGACTGGGCGCGGTTGGTCGCCAGCGAGGCGACGACATCCGGCCGCATGTTCAGGCTGCCCAGCTCGGCGCGCGGCACAAAGGTCGTCCCGACCGCCTCGCCCTGCATGTTGTAGAAGGTCGTGATCGGGGCCTGGCTCGAGCGCTGCAGCGCCAGCAGCAGCCGGTCGATCTTGATCGCGATCATCAGCCCGCCGACCACCTGGCTGCTCTGGCTATCGGCGAGCTGCCGGACGGGGACGATCGTGTAGAAGTAGGGCTGCGGGTCGCTGCCGAACTTGATCAGCCCCGAGAACTTGTCGCTGCCTTCGACCTGGCTGTTGCCGATGATCTTCGTGACGTCGGGGATGCCCGAGAGGTCGGTGCTGTCGTTGCGAAACGGCGGCTTGTTGGGATCCTCCTCGACGCGCTGCCAGTCGATCAGCGACTGGCCGTGCCGATCGAACGCGATCATCCGGTCGATGTCCAGGCTGATATTGCTGATGCCGCTGAGATAGAAGACGCTCAGCGTCTTGGAGACCACGTTGGTATTGCCGCCGGCGATCGCCGCGGCGACCGACGGCGTGCCGTTCTCGACGCTGGCGCCCGAGAGCGCGATCTGCCGGAGGAACCCGATATGCTCCTGCTCGCGCCGCACCAGCGCGTCGCTGCTTGCCCGCGCATACGAGGCGAGCTGATTGGTCAGCACATCCTGGGCATTCGCCGCCACCAGCACCAGCACGATCCCGGCGCCGGCAAGCGTCACCAGGATCGTCAGCGCCAGGTAGGGCATGATGATCTTGTAGCGAATATGCGATTGGATGAACTGTAGCAGCCGGCGCATGTGTACCCTACCTTGGACACAGGTTCGACGTTTTACACAGCTTAGTAGGTTCGCGGGAGAGTATGAACATTATATACGAACCCCGGAGACGAATCAAGACGTCGCTTAGATGACAAAACTGTAAAGTATTTCCTGGAGAGGCCGATCGACGATCCTTTAGTCCTCGTCGTTCTGCTTGACGGGCAGCGCGAACGCGAAAACGCTCCCGCCGCTGTCCTCGCTTTCGAGCCAGATCTGGCCGCCGTGGGCCTCCACCGCCAGCTTGCAGAATGTGAGCCCGAGCCCGGTGCCGCGCACCTTTCGGCCGCGCACCTGGCCGAATTTTTCGAAGATGCGCTCGTGGTAGGCCGCGGGGATGCCCATCCCACGATCCTGCACCCAGAAAATCAGCCACTGGCCGCCCTCCATCGGCGGGTTCAGCGGGACACTCTCCGGCAGCGCGTGGCCGTGCCCGAAGATATGCGCGCCGACGGTCACCTCCGCGCCGGTTGGCGAGAACTTCAGCGCGTTGTCGAGCAAGTTCTGCAGCACCCGCACGATCTTTTGGTCGTCGGCCTCGACGAGCGGCAGGTTGATCGCCATGCGCTGCTCGAGTAGCACCTGCTTGCTGCGGGCCGAGACCTGCAGCCGCTCGATCGCCTTGTCGATGATGGTGTACGGCGCGACCGGCTCCAGGTCGAGGTTCAGGCGGCCCTGCTCCATCTTCGCGATGTCGAGCAAGTTGTTGACCAGCTCGAGCATGGCCTGGCTGCCCTGGTAGGCGATGTCGAGCAGCTCCGTCTGCGCCTCGGTCACCGGCCCGCCCATGCCACGCTTGACCATCATCACGCCGTTCATGATCGAGGTGAGCGGCGCGCGCAGGTCGTGGACCAGCATGCTGGTCCAGTCGTCGCGCAGCTGCTCGAGCTCTTTCTCCTGGTTGATATCGCGCAGCACCGCCAGCTGGCCGTAGACCTCGCCGTCCTTGTCGCGCACTGGCATCGTCAGATGGCGAATGAAGCGGTGCTGCGCCCCGCCAAGCTCGATGTCGCTCACGTGGATGGGCGCGCCGCCGTCGTTGTCCGCGCCCTCGCCGTTGGTCCACGAGCGCGTGACGACCTCGCGGGCGCGGCCGTGCAGCGCGCGCAGGAGATCTTCGAGCGGCTGGCCCGTCAGCTGCCGCTCGCTGGCGCCGAATAGCTCGGCGGCCTTGGGGTTCGCCGTCAGCACAACGCCGTGCATGTTCGTCATCAGGATGCCATCGGCGGTTGAATTGAGGATCGCGGCGAGCTGATCGCGGCCGTCGGCCACCTGCTGGAACAGGTGCGCGTTCTCGATCGCCACGCCCACGAACGCGGCCATTCGCATCAGCCGCTCGGCCTCGTCGGGCGTGAACCGGCCGTCGAGCTTATTGAGCAGCTCGATCACCCCGATCACCCGGCCTTTGGCGATCATCGGCACGCACAGGATCGATCGAGTCTCGAAGCCGACATCCTCGCTGATCTTGCGGTAGAAGCGCGGGTCGCTCTGCGCGTCGTGCACGATCTCCCACTGGTGGCTCTGGGCGACCGCGCCGACCACGCCCTGGCCGAGCGGAACTTTCACGCCGGCCAGCTTCGCCTCGCCGCCCTCGATCGTCATCACGAAGTGCAGGTCGCCGGTGGTCTCGTCGATCAGCAGGAGCGAGCCGGCCTCGACGTTGAAGTACCTGTTGAGGCGCTGGACCACCAGCCGGTAGACCTCGCGCGTGTCGAGGGTCGAGGTGATCGTCGAGGCGATCTCGTTGAGGGTGCTCAGCTCCTGGCTGCGGCGCTGGGCCTCGTCGTGGATTCGGAAGGCCGAGATCGCCGCCGCGATCTGGCCGGCGAGCGCCCGCACCAGCGCGATCTCGTCGGTGCTGAAGCTGCGCGTCCGCTCGGCCGTGCCGAGGGCGATCAGGCCGATCGCGTGGTCCTGCGCGATCAGCGGCACCAGCATGGCCGAGTGGATCTCGCGCGCCTGGAGCAGCTCCCAGGTCGGTCCGTGCTTATCATGGTAATGGATATCGTGGATCTGCAGCGGCTGGCGCTTGTGCAGCGCGCGCTGCAGGTTCGGCAGATCGCTAAGATCGACCGTGAGCGGCAGCACGACCTGCGGGGGGTATTCGCAGACGATCTCGCCTGTGCTGCGCTCGTCGTGCAGCAGCGCGATGCCGCCCCGCGGGACGTCGAAGAGCTGGGTGAGCTCGCGGAGCGCCAGCAGCAGCAGCTCGTCCAGCGTTCCGGCGGTCTCGATCGCCTGTGTGATGCGAGTCAGCGCATCGATGCGGCCCTCGGCGGCGGTCTGGTCTGGCGGTGCGGCTTTTGACATACTGTCTCTACGATCTGGGGCGCTGTTGGCCCATAGCGGGCGCCGGCCGGCTGTTAGGCGGCGCGGCGATCGAGAAGATTGGCTCGGTGATCGTATCCAGCCGGAGTGGCGGCAGCGCCGCGACGGTGAACGTGGCATTGCTCTGCAGCGCCGCGGCGACGGTGGCCGCGGCCAGGATCTCGCCGCGCGCCAGGCCGCGCAGCCGCGCGGCCGCGCCGACGACGTCGCCAAACGCGCGAACGGCGGCGCGGCGCTCGTCGACGCGCCCCACGGTCGCGGGCCCGCGCGCGAGGCCAATGTCGACGCCGCCGACCTCGACGCCCAGGCGCTCGCGCCACTGCGCGCGCAGCTGGCGCGCCAACGCCTGCATCTGCAGGGCGGCCAGCACCGCATCGTTCGGGCCGGCCGCGCCATCGAAGATCGCCAGCAGCGCGTCGCCGGCCGTGCTATCGACCGCGCCGCTATGCCGGTGGACGATCTCGGTCATCGCATGAAGGTAGGTGCGGAGCACCTCGTCGAAGAAGATCGCCGGCGCCAGCGTCGCGCCGCCGGCCGTCAGGCCGCGCAGCTCGGCCGAGAGCGCCACGATCTCGCGGCGGGCCGGCCGGCCGGGCGCCGCCTGGAGCGTCTGAGCTATCGTCGGGTGGGGGCGAGCGCGCTGTCCGGTGTGCGCGATCGCCAGGGCGACCTGCGCGCCAAGGATCTCCAGCAGGCGCAGGTGCTCGTCGCAGTAGTGTGCGGGCGTCTCGTGCGCCAGCGTGATGATCCCCCAGGTGCGATCGCCGACGATCAGCGGGGCAACGATCGCGGAGCGGAGATCGCCCGAGCCGGGGCCGGGCAGCCAGCGCGGGTCCTGCTCGGTGTCGGGCACCAGCGCGGCGCGGCGGGTGCGTACGACCCAGCCGGCCAGCCCGCGGCTCATCATCGGGCCGGCCACAAGGGCAAGCGGGGCGACATTGCCGTTGGCGAGCGCGACACGATAGCGAATCCGCTCGCCCTGCTCGTCCAGCAGCAGCACGGTGGCGTGCTGCGACTCGGTGAGCCGTGCGGCGGACAGCAGCGCCTGCCGCAAGATTTCGTCCAGGCTAGCGCCGCCGGCGAGGACCCGGGCGAACTGGTGCAGGGCCACGATGATATCGCCTTGTGCGGGCACGGGTGTATCGGCGAGCGCGACCGTGTCGGCGCGGCTCATGCTCGTCTCTGACGTTCCCAAAGGCGCCTCCGCCGTCGAGGATCGCTGGGGATGCTTGGGACAAAAATCCCACACTCTATCCTCGACATCTCGCGTCGGGCCTATTATATGCGATGGTTTACGTGTGCGCTACTCCCGAATGGCTACAGATTGATGACAGATTTAAGAATGGCCTCGCCCTCCTGTTCCACCGGGGAGCGGGAGCAGTCGGGGGCCAGCCCTAAAAGGACGCCCCTCGCTCCCGGAATAGGAGCGAGGGGCAGAAGGGAAACTAAACTGAGTCTGTTGCCGCGCGGCGACCTACTTCGGCGCCTGGTAGGCCGAGCCGACCGCCAGGTACCCGTAGCCGCGCTCGGTCAGCTCGGCGTAGTCAGGGATCATGCGGCGGCCGTCGATCACCAGGTAGGGCGGCTTGACGGTCTGCTCGATCGTGCGCGACAGGCCGCGGAACTCTTCCCAGTCGGTCGAGATGAACAGGATGTCGCTGCCCGCCAGCGCCTCTTTAGCCGAGTTGTGGTAGCTGATCTTCTCGAACAGGTAGTTGTGCTCGGGGTTGAAGAAGCGCTTGGCCTCGCTGATCGCCACCGGGTCGTAGGCGCGAATCTCGCTGACGCCGCGCGCCAGCAGCGTCTCGACAACCTTCAGCGAGGAGGCGTCGCGCATGTCGTTGGTGCGCTGCTTGAAGGCCAGCCCCAGCAGCGCGACCTTCTTGTGGTTGAAGCGCACGCCGGCCTCGCGGGCCGCCCGCTCGACCAGATAGGTCTTCTGGTACTCGTTGATGTTGTAGACCGACTGCAGCAGGTCGGTCGGCTGGCCGGCGGTCTTGAGCTGGTAGATCAGCGACTGGATATCTTTGCCGAAGCACGAGCCGCCCGCGCCGTTCGACACGTACGAGCCCCAGGTGCTGATCCGGTTGTCGGCGGTGACGCCGCGCTTGAGATCCTCCATCCGCACGTTGCCGAACGTCTCGCCCAGCCGCCCGCCGACGCCGTTCCAGAACGAGATGTAGGTCAGCAGCAGCGTGTTGGCCATGTACTTGATCGCCTCGGCGGTCTCGGGCGTCGTCTCGATATAGCGGATGCGCACGTGGTTGACGAACTGCGAGTAGATCCGGCGGATGATCCGAAAGTCCTCCTCGGTGTCGGCGCCGACGACCACCCGATCCGGGCGGCGCGACTTCTCGACGGCGTCGCCCTCGGGCAGGAACTCGGGGTTGGATGCCACCCCGGCGTTCGGCACGTTGTACTCACGCAGCTTGCGCTCGAGCTGGCGCGCGGTCCCGATCGGCACGGTGCTCTTGTTGATCAGCACGACCCGCCGGGTATCCTCGCGCTTGGCCAGCAGCGTGCAGATGTAGTCGACGGCCTTGAAGTAATAGCTAAGGTCCGACGAGCCGTCGACGTTCGGCGGCGTCGGCAGGCAGAGGAAGATCGCGTCGGTCCCCTCGATATTCGACTCGATGTCGTTCGTGAAGAACAGGTAGCGCTCATTGTTCTCGGCAATAATGCCAGGCAGACCGGGCTCGTTGACGTAATGGCCAATCTGATCCGGGTCGGTCGAGCGATACGCGTTGAGCTTGCGCTCGTCGATATCGTATGCGTAGACTTCGTGGCCGTACTCCGAGCAGACCGCTGCGTGGGTCAGACCAACGAATCCCGTTCCGGCGACAATGATTTTCATTATGACTCCTTCAATAGAATGTTTTGGGCGATTGGGATCGCCTGGTTGCTCAGCCTTGCCGATGCAGGCCGCCCATCGCCAAGGTGGATCTATCGGATCAGCTGTCTTCCAGCCGTGCGGTGTGGGGGGTGGGCGACGCCAGATAGAATAATACCGCAAGGTGGCATCAAAAGATATGACTCTGCGGAGCTATGTAGTTGTCATTTTCTTCATCATCATCATCCTAACGGAGAGGTTTGGCGGGGCCTTCGGCCCCACCAAACCTCTCCTGTGTTGGGCGCGCGGCGCCGCGCCCACGCCGGCCTTACGTCTGTTTCATCCCGCGGACGAGCAGGTTGTCGAACCTCACCGTCACGCCGGTATCGTCGAACGTATTGACCGCGATCGCCGCCCTGCCGCTTGTGAGGGTCGCGTCGCTGACTTCGTCCAGCAGCTCGTCGTTGTCGTAGAGCCGGATCTTGTCGCCCACAGTCTCGACGCGCATGGCGTTCGTCTCGCCGGCCCCCTTGATCGCCGACGACTCGGTCCAGTCGATCAGGGTGGTGAGCTGGTCGTCTTTGTAGACGTCGAGCCCATAGCGGCCGTCCTGAGTCACCGTGAAGATGTAGAAATTCTTATCATCCTGGTAGTGAAACAGCAGCCCGGCCGCGCTCTGCTTGCCGGCCTCGAACAGCGCGTCGACCGAGATCGCCGCGTCGCTAAAGTCGCCCTTGACGGCCTTCCAGACGATCATGTTGGGCTTCTTGACCGTGATCGCGTATGTGCCGTCGACGAACGCATAGCTCGCGTTGGCGCTCTCGGTGTCGCCGAAGCTGCTGGCGCTGGCGCTGTCGAACGTCTCTTCGAGCAGGACATCGCCGGTCGCATTGGCGGACACGGCCGGTGGAGCGCTGGTCGGGCGCGGGCCGATCGTCGGCTCGGCCACGACGGTGGCCAGCCCGGCGTTGACGGTAGCGAACACCAGCTCGGAAGAGCTGCTGACGCGCTGCGCCACCAAGTACACGCCCGCGGCGAGCGCAATGCAGGCCAGCACGCCGATCCCGGCGACAATAGCGAGAATCTTCCAGACCCGTCCGCCGCCCGACTTCTGCTCCTGGGGCGGCAGCGCGACGGCTGGCGGCAGCGTTGCTCCGGCGTAGCCGGCGGCCAGGGGCGGCGCGGGGGTTGTCGGCAGCACACGGGGCTGGGCGGGCGGGCCGGCGATCAGGGTGGCATCGCTGGGCGGCTGGATCGGCTCCGCCGGCGGTGCGGCGGGCTGATTCGCGGGCCTGTCCGGTTCGTCGAGCGGTGGCAGGACGATCGTCTCTTTACCGGTGACGGGCGGGCGCATGGGCTCGGGTCGTGCGGCCGGGGCGGCGGGCGTTGGCTGTGCTTGTGGCTCCAGACGCGCTCCGCAGCTTCCGCAGAATCGCTCGTCCGGCTTGACTTCGCTGTGGCAATTTGGGCACTGTGCCATGCAAACTCTCCTCGGGCCTATGCTCTTTCGCTTGACGGGATGCTATCACTTGGGATGAGGGTCTGCGCCTTCAGACCCCACCTCCGCAATCTGTAAAACGGCAGTTGCGCCAACAGCCCTGTCGCTGCTTCAAGTAAAGAACGTTGCTCGCCGGCCATTTCGTCGGCGGCCGTCCGGATCTTCAAGCCGGCCGGCGCGCGCACTCAGGATTGAGCGAGAACGGCGCGGAGCGCCTCGAAGAAGCGCGCGTTCTCCGCGTCGGTGCCGAACGAGATGCGGATGTAGCCGGGCAGCCCCCAGCCGGAGAGCGGGTTGACAGTGAAGCCGTGGTCCATCAGCGCCATCGTCACCGCCATGTCGTCGCCGACGTCCACCGCGACGAAGTTGGTCTGGCTGGGGATCGGGTCGAGGCCGAGCGACCGGAGCTCGCGGATGAGCTGGGCGCGGCAGGCGTTGGCGTGCGCGCGGCTGCGCGCGACGTGCTCGTCGTCCTCCAGCGCGGCGAGGCCGGCGGCCTGGGCCAGCGAGTTGACGTTGAAGGTCGGTCGGGCGCGCTCGAGGTAGCCGATCACTTCGGGGTGGCCGAAGCTGTAGCCGAGGCGCAGGCCGGCCAGCCCGTAGATCTTGGCGAACGTGCGCAGCAGGATCAGGTTTTTCCGGCCGGCGCGCAGCTCGGCCAGCAGGTTGGGGTAGTCCGGGCGCTCGACAAACTCGATGTACGCCTCGTCGACCACCACCAGCACGTCTTCGGGCACGCGCTCGATCAGCCGGCTCAGCTCCGCCGCGCCGTTGCTCGTGCCGGTTGGGTTGTTGGGGTTGCAGACGAACAGCAGCCGGGTCCGATCGGTCACCGCCGCGGCCATAGCGTCGAGGTCGTGGGTATGGTCGCGTAGCGGCACGCGCACGGCCTGCGCGCCCATCTCGAGCGTGCGCAGGTAGTAGCTGATAAAGGTGCCCTGCGCCATCACCGCCTCGTCGCCCTCGCCCAGGAACGCCAGGCAGAGCAGCAGGACCATCTCGTCCGACCCGTTGGTGCAGAGCACCATCTCGGGCGTGACGTCGTGGTGGGCCGCGATGCCCTGGCGCAGCGCCAGCGAGCCGGCGTCGGGGTAGCGGTTGACGCTGGCGGCGGCCTCCCGGATCGCGGCCAGCGCGCGCGGCGACGGGCCGAGCGGGTTCTCGTTCGACGAGAGCTTGACGACGCCTTGCGGCTGCTGGCGGATCAGCTTGGGCGGCTTATAGGGCGGCAGGGTGGCAATGTAGTCTTTGTAGTGCATTGCTTCCTCCAGTAGTCGGTCGGCATCGGTAGCTGATATCCCCTATAGCAGTGGGCAGTCGGCAGTACGACGGATGGCATCACAACGGCATCTCGTTCGTGGGTAGTGGCTCAATGCTTTTGCTCACAGCTATAGAGATCATAGCAGCGGTCGCATCTCCGGGTCATCAGTCATCAGTCGTAGGTCGTCAGGGGCTGGATCAGCTTGGCGATGGGCTACGGATGTCCAGGCTACTGACTACTTCGCTCGGTGGACTCGACGCCGTTCTGATGATCGTTCTCGAGGGGGAGGGTGAAACAGAAGGTGCTGCCCTGGCCCTCGCGGCTCTCGACCCAGATATCGCCGCCGTGGCGCGCGACGAACTCGCGGGTGAGGTACAGACCGAGCCCCAGGCCCTCGCCGCTACGCTCGCGGCCGCGCGCGTAGCGCCTGAACAGCCGCGCGAGCTGATCCTCGGAGATGCCGGCGCCCTGGTCCTGGATCGAGATCAGCGCCAGGTCGGCGTGCTCGTCCACCCCGCGCGCGGCGTAGGGCGGGTGGCGAGCGGCGATCTCGCCGGCCCGCTCGACCGACAGCTCGACGCAGATCCGCGTCGCCGGCGGGCTGTAGCGAATCGCGTTGCCGATCAGGTTGGTCAGCACCTGGCGGATGCGCAGCGAGTCGCAGACGATCGTCAGCTCTTGCTCGGCGCTCTCCAGGAGCAGGGCGCGGTCCCCGGCGGCCGGCCGCTGCTGCTCGAGCACCTGCTCGGCCAGCGCCACCAGGCTGACGCGCTGCAGCTGCAGGCTCACCTGGCCGGCGTCGATCCGCGAGACGTCGAGAATATTGTCGACCATGCGCAGCATGTGGGTGACCTGCTGCGCCAGGATCGTCAGGCCGCGCAGCTCGGGCGAGTCCTCGTCGCTGCGGCGCTGCTCGCGCCGCACCAGCAGGTCGGTGTAGCCGCGCACCGCCGCGAGCGGGCTGCGCAGCTCGTGGGCGGCCACCGCCAGGAAGTCGTCCTTGGCGCGCTCGAGCTTCTGGCTGGTGGTCACGTCGCGGAAGATCACCACCGCGCCGTCGACGTTGTTCTCGTCGTCGTACACCGGCGCGCCGCTGAAGCTGAGCACGGTATCCTGGCCGCTGGCGCCGCGCGTGAGCACGCGGTAGTCGTGGAAGACCTCGCCGGAGAGCGCGCGCGCGAGCGGCAGCCGCTCGACCGGCAGCGTCTCGCCCTCCAGATCGCGGATGGCGTAGAAGTCGGACATCTCGCTGATCGACTGCTCGGCCGGGATGCGCTCGACCGAGAGCAGCTCCATCGCCGACTGGTTCGCCAGCATCAGCCGGCCCTCGCGGTTGCACAGCACGACGCCCTCGGCGATGCTGTTGATCACGGTGGCAAGCTTGAGGCGCTCGGTGCGGGTATCCTGGTAGAGCCGGACGTTGGCGATCGCCAGGCCGAGCTGGCTGCCCATCGTCATCAGCGCCGGGACGTCGACCCGGTCGCGCATGACCTCGTCGCCGTACCCGCAGATCATACCGACGACAGTGCCGCCGGCGAGCAGCGGGATGTAGACGCAGCTGTTGAACCCGGCGGCGATCAGCAGGTCCTCGCTATCGCCCGCGATCAGCGGGCGCGAGATCGTCTGGCCGTAGCGCACCGCCTCCTCGTAGGGCGAGCCGAACACGGGGACGTTGTGCTGCGCCGAGATAAAGGCGTCGGGCAGGCCGCGCTGCACCGCCTTCGAGAGCAGCGAGCGCGACAGGTCGTGGAGCAGCAGCATCCCGGCGGGCGCCTCAAGGACGCGCAAGATCACGTCGAGCGCGTTGCTGAGCAGCTCGTCCAGGTCGGCCGCCATGCTGACGACGGTGCCGATCGCGCCGAGCGCCTCCAGGCGGCGCTGGTGGGCCTGCATGCTGGCGTGGAGCTGTGCGTTGTTGATCGCGCCGGCGGCCAGGTTCCCGAACGTTTGGAGGATCTGCAGGTCCTGGGGGCGCAGAGTCGGCCGGCTGCCGGTGTTCAGCAGCTCGAGCACGCCGATGATCTGTTTGCCGATCCGCAGCGGCAGCAGTGCGGCGGTGGCCTCGCGCGGGATCGACTCGAGCAGCCGGCGCATGTCGTCCTTGGCGCGCTGGCTCAGGCGGCCGGCCAGCTCGTGGTAGCGCCCGCGGCCCTCGATCAGCATTGGCTCCCCGCGCTGCCAGACGGCGCCGACCAGACCATCGCCGGGCCGCAGCCGCAGCCGGTCGAGGATCGCCGGCTCGGGCGTGGGGTTGAGCCCGTGGACTGATTTGATCTGCAGCGCGCTGCCCTGCTGATCCTGCAGCCATAGCAGCCCTGCCTGGACGGCTGGGACGACCTCGACGACACGCTTCGCCAGGGTTGTCAGGAGCTCGTTCGGGTCGAGCACCGAGACCAGGTACGTCGATGCGTTGAGCATGTTGTTGAGCACCTGGCTGCGCAGCTCAGCATCGCCCGACCCATATGGGTCGACAAGGTCGCTCGCCTGGCGTTGCGCGTCAATGCTCATAATCTATCCAGCTTTTATGATAAGGTTCTCGCGAACCCATTCAGTTCGGCGCGGGGTGTGGGAGCTGCTCCGCCGCCGCCGCACCCTGCCTGGGAAGGTTGGAGCAAGCTTCGGCCGCTCCCAACCTCCCCAAGTAAAGCAGATCGCTGTCAAGCGAAACCTTGTCTTACCGGCTCGTATAGCTGATTGATTATAGCATGGAGCGCAGGTGAGGGAAAGCCGCCCGATTCTGATCGCGGGTGTACTACAATATGTTATTATTAAGCTCCATGCGAACCACCCATCCTGCCCGAAGGCGCTTTCAAGCGCTCATACGTCAGCCGGAGCCGCAGCTCGATCTGGCCGAGGCCGCGCTGTGCATTGCCTGGGAGGAGCAGTCGCGCTGCTGCCCGGCGGAGTCGCTGCGCGAGCTCGACACGATCGCCGAGGGCGCCCGCGCGCGCCTGGCCGGCTGCTCCGAGCCGCGCGAGGTGGTCAACGCGCTCAACCGCTACCTGTTTGGCGAGCTGGGCTTCCGCGGCAACAGCTGGAGCTACAACGACCCGGCCAACAGCTTCCTCGACCAGGTGCTGGCGACGCGCGCGGGCCTGCCGATCACGCTCTCAGTGATCTATATGGAGGTCGGCTGGCGGCTGGGGCTGCCCGTGGGCGGGCTAGGGCTGCCCGGTCACTTCCTGGTGCGCTACGGCGCGGGCGCCGACGAGATCGTCCTCGACCCGTTCAACCGCGGGCGGATCTGGAGCCGGGCCGAGTGCGTGACGCAGATCGCCACCTTCTACGGCGAGGCCTCGCCGGAGCTGGTCGCGCGCACGATGGAGCCGCCGTCGCGCCGGGCTATTCTCGCGCGCATCCTGCGCAACCTGAAGAATCTCTACGTGGAGCAGGGCGCGCTCACGCGCGCCCTGGCGGCGGTCGAGCGGATCATTCTGCTCGAGCCGGACTCGGCGCAGGAGGTGCGCGACCGCGGGCTGATGCGGGCGCGGCTGGGGATGCTGAACGGCGCGCTGGAAGACCTCGATCGCTACGCCCGCATGGCGCCGCGCGCAGCCGATCTGGCGCAGATCCGGTCCGAGGCGCGCGCGCTGGCCGAGCGAGCGGCGGCGGGCAACTGAGGACACGGATTTTGGCACGGATACACAGAGACCAGGTGTCCGTGTATCCGTGCCAAAATCCGCGACCTAGCCCTAATTCGTGTCCCCGTGGGGGCGGAAGCCCTCGCCCAGCACCTCGACGACCTCGCCAATGATCACGAACGCCTGTGGGTCGGCGCGGCCGACGATCGCTTTCAGGAAGCTGATCTCGCTGCGGGCGACGATGCAGAGCAGCACCGCGCGGCTGTCGCCGGTATAGCCGCCGTAGCCCTCCAGCACGGTCACGCCGCGGCCGATCTCGTGCATCAGGGCGTGCTTGATCGATTCGGCCTGGGTGGTGACGATCGTCGCCTGGCGGGCGCCGAGCCCCGCGCCAAGCGTGTAGTCGAGCGTCAGGCTGCCGACGAACGCGACCAGCAGCGCGTAGAGTACGTTTTCAGGCCCATAGGCGCCCAGCGCTGCGCCGAAGATCAGCACGTTCATCAGCAGCATGCTGCGGCCGGGCTGGTAGCCATAGCGCCGCTCGATCCAGCGCGCGATAATGTCGACGCCGCCGGTCGTGCCGCGCGCCCGAAACACCATCCCGACCCCTAGGCCGTCGAGCAGGCCGCCGTAGAGCGTGTACAGCAGCGGGTCGCTGGTGACGGGCCGCACGTAGGGCGCCAGCAGGTCGATCGCCAGCGACATGAGCACCGTGGCGTAGAGCGTGCGGATGCCGAAGATCAGCCCGCCGAGCGAGCGGAAGCCCAGAATGAACAGGGGGATATTCACCGCCAGCGAGACCAGGCCGACCGGCGTGCCGAAGAAGCTGCGCAGCAGCATCGCGCCGCCGGTCACGCCGCCGGTCACGACGTTGTTGGGGACCATAAACAGATCGACCGCCAGCGCGGTCAGGATCGCGCCGACGGTGAGCAGGGTGTAGTCGCGGATGACCGGCCAGGCTCTCTTCATAACGATGAATGATGAACGCTGAACGATAAACCTGAGATTCTTCTCAGCGTTCAGCGTTCAGCGCTTAGCGTTTATTCGCCGTCGCCCCCGGTATCCCAGCGCAGGTAGGCTTCCATAAAGGGGTCGAGCTCGCCGTCGAGGATAGCCTGGACGTTGCTGGTCTCGTGCTCGGTGCGGTGGTCTTTGACGAGCGTGTAGGGATGCAGGTAGTAGGTGCGCATCTGGCTGCCGAACTCTGCCGATCGATGCTCGCCCTTGAGCCGGGAGTGCTCCTCGCGCTGGCGCTGCAGCTCGCGCTCGAGCAGCCGGCCGCGCAGCACCCGCATCGCGGTCTCCTTGTTCTGGAGCTGCGATCGCTCGTTCTGGCAGGTCACCACGATCTGCTCGGGCGTGCCGGGCCGGTAGGTCAGCCGGACGGCCGAGTCGGTGGTGTTGACGCCCTGGCCGCCGTGCCCGCCGGCGCGGTAGACGTCGACGCGCAGGTCCTCGGGCCTGATCGTCACCTCGGGCGCGTCGTCGACCTCGGGCAGCACCTCGACCAGCGCGAAGGAGGTCTGGCGGGTGTTGCCGGAGTTGAACGGCGAGAGCCGGATCAGCCGGTGGACGCCGGCCTCGGCCTTGGCGAAGCCGTAGGCGTGCTGGCCGCGCACCTCGAGCGTCGCGCTCTTGATGCCGGCCTCGTCGCCCTCGCTGAGGTCGACCAGCGCGACCTTGAAGCCGCGGCGCTCGGCCCAGCGCGTATACATCCGCAGCATCATCTCGGCCCAGTCCTGCGCGTCGGTGCCGCCCATGCCGGCCTTGATCGACAAGAAGGCGTCGCGGTCGTCGTAGCGGCCGCTCAGCAGCAGGTCGACCTCCAGCTGGTCGAGCGACTGGGCGGTCTTGGCGTGCTCGGCGGCGATCTCCTCGCGCAGCGAGTCGTCGTCCTCGGCATTGGCAAGCTCCTGCAGCTCGACCAGCGCCTCGATCTGGCTTTCGAGCGTGGTCCCACGCTCGACCTCGGCCTTGAGCCGGGTCAGGCGCTGCATGAGGACCTGGGCCTCCTGGGGGTTGCTCCACAGGGTGGGGTCGGCGCTGCGCTCCTCGAGCGCGGCGATCTGGCGTTCTTTCTCCGCGAGGTCAAAGCCGCCCCCGGACGCGCGTGAAGCGCGCCCGCAGGGCCTCCATATCCACGTTGTCCACGAATGGCTCCTTCAGTAATGTCGATTGCGTCTATCCAATCTGCAACGTGCGATCTGCAATCTGCAATTGTTCGATGATCGCGGGCAGCGCCACGGCCGCGTCCGCGTGCAGCGTCACGTCGGCGTAGTGGTCGAGGTGGGTCTCGCCCTGGTTGACGATGATCAGGCGCCCGCCGCGCTGCAGCACCGTCGCCGGCATCTCGCACACCGGCGCGACCTCCAGCGCGGTGCCGGCGACGATCAGCGCGTCGCAGGTCGCCAGCTCGCGGTGGGCCAGCCAGTAGAGGCCGCGCGGCAGCATTTCGTCGAACAGCACCACGTCGGGCTTGAACACCCCGCCGCACTCGCAGTGCGGGATCTCGCCGCGGCGGACCCGCTCGAGCAGCGGCCTGGCCGGCACCTGCCGATCGCAGCGCACGCATGTCGCGCTGCGCATGTTGCCGTGCAGCTCGTAGACTTCGCGCGAGCCGGCGCTCTGGTGCAGGCCGTCGATGTTCTGCGTGATGATCGCCCGCAGGCGACCGGCGCGCTCGAGCTGCGCCAGCGCGAGGTGGGCCGGGTTTGGCAGCGCGGCCGCGATCGTGTCCAGCAGCGGGCGGAACCAGGTGTAGAACCGGCGCGGGTTGGCCTGAAAGCCCCACAGCGACGCCACCGCCATGGGATCATCCAGCTTCCACAGGCCACCGTCGCTCCGGAAGTCGGGAATGCCGGAGGGCCGGCTGATGCCGGCTCCGGTCAGCGCAACGATACGGCGGGCCTCGCGCAGGATGCAGGCCGCACGTTCGATCCCCTGCCTGTCCATGATTCTTGCGCTCCCTCGCGGTATTTCTTTCATGCTACCACGGCAGGGCGTATTCGTCCAACCCAATTTCGCGCCGGCGGTGCGCGGGGGCGGCATAGTACGGCCTGGCGGAACGAGCTGACCGATTTTGGGCGGAAGACGGGTGGCGGCGTGATTTGCCTTCGGCGCGTGGCACGCCTCTTGCTATACACCGTCGTGCGGAGCTCACTTTCCCCGTTGGATTGTGCTGCTTTGATCACGAAGACGTGTTCTGTGCGGTAGTGCTGCCGCTGAAGTGTGTGTCGAACGAGCGCGGAACCTGTTCCTGCGACCTGTAGTGGTGGTGAAAGACAGTGCGGTGTGCGGCTGGCTCGGCACTCGTGCACCACGCTGGAAAGGTGCGAAGAAGATGTTGGGACGATCGTGTCGACAGAATCAGCAATCACAGCCGGCGGTGAAGCGCGCCCAGCGACGGGGGCGGCGCGTATGGTGGCGGGCCGCGCTGCACAGCGATGCAATTGTACTTGACGGCCGTGGCATGGATCGGCAATCGCGCCGGTTCGGCTACACCGTCTACGACCGGATCACCGCGCAGACGTTTACTGCGTCCGAGCAAGCTTGTCTTGACTACGCCCGCGCGGTGATTGCACGGCGTGCGCTTGCGCGCGCCGTTGGGAGCGCATGAGCGGTCCGCAGCCGCCGCGCCTCCAGCGCTACCTCGTGATTTGCGCAATCGCCTTCTTCTCTATTTGGCGTCGTATCAGCGTATCATGCCCTGACCAACGACTATCGGCGACGGCTATCGCGGTTGAGGCACGATAGATCGTGCCTCAACCAACGACAGCCGATGATCGACGACGCTCCTCAGCGCTTTTTGGTCTGCTTCGTTATTCTTCGGCAGTCCATCCTCGATTGCGAGCGGCCGATCCTCGATTGCGAGCGGCCGATCCTCGATCGCGAGCGGCCGATCTTCGATTGTGGGTGGTCGATCCTCGATTGCGAGCGGCCGATCCTCGATTGTGAGTGCTCCATCCTCGATCGCGAGCGCGTACTTCCGAATGTCTTGTGCGCCACTTCCATCCCGAGCGCACTGTGGAGCGATTCATCCTTGAGGATCGCTTGGGCGGGATCAGCTTCATGCCAGAGCCCCGGCTCATCGCCGAACTCGCCCCACCGTGCTACAATACGCAAGCATTGCATGACCTCTCAACGAAGAGTTTTGCGTCCTGATCGCCAAGTGTGGCCCTATGTCCAAATTCAATCCTGCCTATGTCCAAAATTTTACGAGCCAGACAAGCCGAAGGAGCGACGATGACCGAGCGAGTGGGCTTCATCGGCCTGGGGATCATGGGTCGCGGGATGTCCCGCAACCTGCTGAAGGCCGGCTTCCCGCTGACGGTGTGGAACCGCACGGCTAGCCGTGCCGACGAGCTTGTCGCCGAGGGCGCGGCCGCCGCGGCGAGCCCGGCCGAGGTCGCCGCGCGCAGCGATATCATCATCATCTGCGTCAGCGACACGCCGGATGTCGAGCAGGTCGTGCTGGGCGAGCGCGGCGTGATCGAAGGCGCGGCTGCCGGCGCGCTGGTGGTCGACATGAGCACGATCAGCCCGCAGGCGACCCAGGCGATCGCGGCGAAGCTGGGCGAGCGTGGCGTGCGCATGCTCGACGCGCCGATGAGCGGCGGCAGCGAGGGCGCCGCGCGCGGCACCCTGAGCATCATGGTCGGCGGCGACGCCGCGGATGTCGAGCGCGCCACGCCGGTCTTCGAGGCGATGGGCAAGACGATCACGCATGTCGGGGGCAGTGGCGCGGGCCAGACGGTCAAGCTGGTCAACCAGATCCTGGTGGTCGGCAACATGCTGGCGGCGGCCGAGGCGCTGCTGTTCGCGCAGGCCGGCGGGGTCGATGTGCAGAAGGCGCTGGCGGCGGTGGTGGGCGGCGCGGCCGGCAGCTGGATGCTGAGCAACCGCGGCCCGCAGGTGCTGGCGCGCGACTGGCGGCCCGGCTTCACGATCGACCTGCAGCAGAAGGACGTCCGGCTGGTGCTCTCGGCGGCCGACCAGCTCGGCGTGCCGCTGCCGGGCACCGCGCTGATCTTCCAGCTGTACCGCACGCTGCAGGCCCAGGGCCTCGGCGCCGAGGGCAACCACGCGCTGGTCAAGGCGCTGGAGCACCTGGCCGGCTTCGAGATCGGGTCGTAAGCTCCGGGTGGCTCCCGCCCCCATGCCCCTCGCTTGAGGGCCCGCGGGCCGCGGCCAGCTTTCTCCCGGGCGGGCTCCGCCCCCCACCCCCCTGGGGCGGAGCCCCGCCCCCAGCCCCCCTGGAAATGATGCAAAGGCCGCTGTGCCGGCATTGCTGGTGGCGCGTGGCCTGTCACCCACCCCGCCGGGGCGGCTTGCGTCCGGGCCGCGGCTGGCGGTCAGCCGGGCAGGGGCATCAAGCGCTCAGCACGAGACGGCGTGATTTTGGGGTCCAGGGGCGAAGCCCCGGCCGGGGAGGCATAGGGCGCGCAGCCCCCGCAAAGCGCCAGCGCTTCTATGCTATACTACCGCCGACAAAACTCCCTCCCTGCGTGAGCTGACACAACGAAGGAGCCGCCATGTCCGCCGACGATGCGATCACCGACGATCAGCGCTATATTCTGCAGACCTACCAGCGCCCCGATTTCGTGCTCGACCACGGCGAGGGGTGCTACCTGTTCGACACGGCGGGGCGGCGCTACCTCGACTGCGTGGCGGGCATCGCCGTCAACGCGCTCGGCTACGGCGACCAGCAGGTCGCGCAGACGATCGCCGAGCATGCCGCACGGCTCATCCACACCTCGAACCTGTACTACACGCGGCCGGGCGGCGAGCTGGCCCGGCTGCTGGTCGAGCGCTCGTTCGCCGACCGGGTGTTCTTCAGCAACAGCGGCGCCGAGGCGATCGAGGGCGCGCTCAAGTTCAGCCGCAAGTACGCCCGCGAGCACGGCGGCGAGGGCAAGACCACGGTGGTGGCGTTCAGCGGCTCGTTCCACGGGCGCACGATGGGCGCGGTGGCGATCACGCACCGCGAGAAGTACCGCCTGCCGTTCGAGCCGGTGATGCCGGGCGTGCGCTTCGCGCCGTTCAACGACCTCACGGCCGCCCGGGCGGCGATCACCGACGACGTCTGCGCGGTGATCGTCGAGCCGGTGCAGGGCGAGGGCGGCCTGAGCGTGGCCACGCCCGAGTTTCTGCGCGGCCTGCGCGCGCGCTGCGACGAGGTCGGTGCGCTGCTGGTGCTCGACGAGATCCAGTGCGGCATGGGCCGCACCGGCACGCTGTGGGCCTACGAGCCGTACGGCGTCGTGCCCGACATCATGACGGTCGCCAAGCCGCTCGGCGGCGGGCTGCCGATCGGCGCGATCCTGATGACCCAGCCGGTGGCCGACGCGATCCACGCCGGCGAGCACGGCACCACCTTCGGCGGCGGGCCGCTGGTGACGGCGGTGGCGAAGGTCGTGCTCGAGCGGATCGCCGACCCGGCCTTCCTGGCGCACGTCCGCGAGGTCGCCGACTACCTCGACGAGGCGCTGCACGACTTCGCGGGCGCGCACCCGCAGGTGCTGGAGCTGCGCGGCCGCGGGCTGATGCGCGGCCTGCGGATCGACGGCTCGGCCGCGGCGGTGCGCGAGGCCGGCCACGACGCCGGCGTGCTGCTGGCCACCGCCGGCGAGGATGTCGTGCGCCTGCTGCCGCCGCTGATCATCGAGCGCGGCCAGGTCGACGAGCTGGTCGAGAAGCTGGGCGTGGCCTTCCGCCAGTTATAAGTGTTGAGTTTTGAGTGTTGAGTTAGGACTGTCCCAACTCAACACTCAGAACTCAACACTCAAAACCTCACATGATACCGATCGGCGACCGCAACCCAACCCGCGGCGTTGTGATCATCAACTACCTGTTGCTGATCGCGAACGTCCTGGTGTTCGTCTACGAGCTGTCGCTCGGCGAGCCGCGCCTGGACCGCTTCATCAACGCCTGGGGCCTGCGCTCGATCGAGGTGGTCGAGCTGCTGCGCGGCAACACCGACCTGCTGGCGCCGATGCTGCTGAAGTCGCTCGCCTCGATGTTCCTGCACGGCGGCTGGCTGCACCTGCTCTTCAACATGCTGTTCCTGTGGATCTTCGGCGACAACGTCGAGGACAACTTCGGCAGCCTGCCGTACCTGGCGTTCTACTTGCTGAGCGGCCTCGGCGCCGCGCTCGCCCAGTCGCTGCTGACGCCGCGCTCGCCCGTGCCCGCGATCGGCGCGTCGGGCGCGATCAGCGGCGTGCTGGCGGCCTACCTGCTGCTCTACCCGCGCGCGGCGATCCGCGCGATCCTGCCCATCCCGATCCTGTTCCTGTTCTCGTTCTTCGTGCCGGCCTGGCTGATGATCATCGTCTGGTTCGGCGGCCAGCTGCTCAGCGGCTACGCCAGCCTGACCGACGCTGCCCAGATGACCGGCGGCGTGGCCTACGGCGCGCACGTCGGCGGCTTCGTGGTCGGGCTGATCCTGACGTTCTTCTTCCGCAGATCCGAGCGCAGCCCGCGCTACGAGTACTATCAGGAGCGCTACTACCGGAGATAGGGCGCGGGACCAAGGACCAAGGACCAAAGACCAAAGACCAAGTCCCCAGTCTCAAATCCCCAAGCCTCAAATCTTAAGTCCTTCACCTTGGGAATGTCATGCTGAGCCGCAGCGAAGCATCTCTTGATCGTCCTGTAGCGAGCGATCCTTCGCTCCGGCTGCGGCCTTCGCTCAGGATGACATAGACGCTGGGTCAAGTCACTCTTTTATGAACCCTTTGCCCCAAGCCTCAAGTCTCCAGCCCCAACGGACCTTGTCACCCTGTCACCTTGCCCCCCTCATACCCCATCGCCCGCAGCGCGGCGCGCGCCGCGCCGGCCTCGTCCCAGGGGATCTTCTCATTCCCGTAGAAGATGCAGCCCTCGTGGCCCTTGCCGAGCAGCAGCACGATATCGCCGGGCCGGGCGCGCTCGAAGGCGGCGCGGATCGCAGCCGGCCGGTCGGGGATGCGCAGGTGCGGGCGCGGCTCAGCACGAGTTTGGTTCGCGCGCTCGACGCCCTGGGCGATCTCGGCGATGATCGCGTCGCGATCCTCCAGCCGCGGGTCCTCGTCGGTCAGCACCAGCAGGTCGCAGTAGCGCGCGGCCACCTCGCCCTGGATCGCGCGCTTCTCGCGGTCGCGCTCGCCGGCGCTGCCGAACACCGCGATCAGCTGGCCGCGCGTCAGCGGCCGCACGATGCCCATCAGCTTCTCGAACGCGCCGGGGGTGTGCGCGTAGTCGACCAGCACCGTGAAGGGCTGGCCCTGCTCGATCCGCTCCATGCGCCCGCGCACGCCGGGGATGGCCTCCAGCGCGCGCGCCGCGGCGTCGATCGGCACGCCCTCGGCCAGGCCGACCGTCAGCGCCGCCAGGGCGTTGGCCACGTTGAAGTCGCCCGTCAGCTTGAGGTTCAGCCGCGCGCGGCCCCACGGCGTCTCGACCCGGAAGCGCAGCCCGTCCTGGCTGGAGACGACGTCGTAGGCGCGCACGTCGGCCGGGCTGTTGACCGCGTAGGTCAGCCGCTCGGCGCTTGCCGGCGCGGCGTCCAGGAACATGCGGTGGTGCGGGTCATCCGCGTTGACGATCGCCACCTTGTTCGAACGTTTGAACGTTCGAACGTTCGAACGTTCGAACGTTTCGCCGAGCATCTCGAACAGCCGCGCCTTATCCCGCCGGTACTGCTCGACCGAGCCGTGGAAGTCGAGGTGCTCGTGCGTGACGTTGGTCAGCAGTGCGACGTCGAACAGCGCGCCGCCGAGCCGGTTCCAGCGCGCCGAGAGCGCGTGCGAGGTCGACTCGAGCACGGCGTAGTCGCAGCCGGCGCCCACCATCTCGCGCAGCAGCGCCTGGACCTCGGGCGCCTCGGGGGTGCTCTGGCGCGTGTCGTTGGCCCACTGCCGCCCGGCGACCTTGAAGTCGACCGTGCCCATCAGGCCGGTGGTGTGGCCGCCGGCCTCCAGCACCGCGCTGGTCAGGAAGGTCGTGGTGGTCTTGCCGTCGGTGCCGGTGATCCCGACCACCCGCATCGCCGCGCCGGGGTAGCCGTAGAAGGCGGCGGCGATCGGGGCCAGGGCGGTGCGAGAGCTGTCGACCTCGACCCAGGTGATTGGAGCGGAACGTTCGAACGTTGAAACGTTGGAACGTTGGAACGTTCCGGCCTCGACGACGACCGCAGTCGCACCCCGCTCGATCGCCTGTGGGATGTAGGCGTGCCCGTCGGCGTGGAAGCCGCGGATCGCGACGAACAGGCTGCCGGGGCGCACCGCGCGCGAGTCGTAGGCGATCCCGGAGATCTCAATATCGGTCGGGCCGGTGATCTGCGCGTCCGGCAGGCCGGCGAGAAGCTGGTGAAGCTGCATGCTATACCCTCAATGATTTGTGAAACCCGCCTCCATTCTAAGATGCGGCGTAAGGGTCGTCAAACGGCGTGGCACGCAAGCTGCACTACGTATTTTCAGGCAGGGAAGATTTTCCCCGATCAGCTTGAAAGCACTGTGGGCTCACAAGCGCGAGCGCGTGGCCGCGAAAGAGATGGAGCGCTATGGCACAGAGTAATTCCCATCCGGCCGACGTCAAGCGGCAGGCCGAGCAGACGGCCAGGCGGGCGGTCAATCACCCGTGGTTCGTCGCGCTGGCGCGGTTCGGCTACGCCGCGAAGGGCGTGGTCTACCTGCTCGCCGGCTTGCTGACAGCCCGCGCGGCGTTTGGCCTGGGCGGCCGCGCGACCGACAAGCGCGCGGCGCTGCAGACGATCTTGGCCGAGCCGTTCGGGCGGTTTGCGCTGGTGCTGATCGGGGTCGGCCTGATCGGCTACGTGCTGCTGCGCTTCGTGCAGGCGCTGCTCGACCCTGAGCGGAAGGGCTCCGACGCGAAGGGGCTGGCGATCCGCGCCGGCTATCTGCTCAGCGCCCTGGGGTACGGCGGGCTCGCGCTGACGGCGCTGCGGCTGGCGCTCGGCGCGAGCGCGGGCGCGGGCGCCGGCCAGCAGGGCCTAGTGGCGCGCGTGTTCGCGCTGCCGCTCGGCCGCTGGCTGATCGGCCTGGTCGGCCTGGCCGTCGTCGGCGCCGGCCTGTGGCAGATCTACCGCGGCTGGACGGCCGACTTCAGCGAGCACCTCAGGTGGGGCGAGATGGGCGCGACAGAGCGGACCTGGGCGACGCGGCTGGGGCGGGTCGGGCTGGCGGCGCGCGGCGTGGTGTGGGCGGCGGCCGGCGGGTTTCTGATCCAGGCCGCGCTGCTGCTCGACCCTGGCCGCGTTCAGGACTCGGGCGGCGCGCTCCAGGCGCTGGCGGGACTGCTCGGCCCGTGGGCGGTTGGCGTCGTCGCGCTCGGCCTGGCGGCCTACGGTGTCTACATGCTCGCCGCCGCGAAGTACGGCCGGATCGTCACCCGTTAAGGCTGACGGCTGAGGGCTGAGGGCTGAGGGCTGAACGACGAACGATTCTATGGTCGTTGGTCGTTGGTCGTTGGTCTTTGGTCGGTAATTTGAAGCAGCGGCCCCAGCGTCGGCAGCATCGTCTCGGCCACTAGCAGCGCTCCGGCCTCGGCCAGGTGCGCGCCGTCGCACAGCAGCCGGTAGCCGCGCCGCTCGGCCAGCGCCGCGTAGGACTGGCCGCGCAGCCCGATCGTGGCCCAGTCGAGCAGCGGCGTCCAGATGTGGTAGGGCGGGCCGTCGCGCGGGTCGGCCGCCAGGGCAGCGCAGAAGGCCGCGCGCAGGTCGATCAGCGGCAGCCGCTCCTGCTCGGCCAGCGCGCGAATAATCGCGCAGTACGCGTCGATATAGGCCTGGAACGGGTCGTCGAGCCGCTCGCCCACGGTCGTCAGCGTGCAGAGCGCCAGCCGCGCGTGGCTGCGCTCGCGCAGCGTGGCGATCAGACGCCGGTAGGCCCGCGCGAAGCGGCGCGGCGTCAGCTCGACGCGCACCCGCTTGACTGTGCGGTAGTAGACACGGTTCGACCGCCAGCCGTACGCCGTCGTCAGGTCGTTCAGGCCGGCCAGGATGACGACCGCGTCGGGCTGCAGGGCGATCACGTCGCGCTCGACCCGGCCGAGCAAGTTCAGCGTCGTGTCGCCGTTGACGCCGGCGTTGACCACACGCGCCTGCCCGGCCAGCCGCTCGCGCACGATGTCCACGTACGACGCACCGATCGCGCCCTCGGTCAGGCTGTCGCCGAAGCAGACCAGTGTTTTCACGGTTTCGTTCATCACTCGTCGAACAGGAATGTCGGCTCGGCGTAGAAGCGCACGCCGTGGCCAACCTCGCGCTCGCGCAGCCAGCCGGTTAGCCAGGCCTGCTTCTGCTCCAGCGTCGCGCCGTCGAGCGGCGCGTTGATCCGCAGCGCGCGCCCGGGGATGACGTGGCGGGTGATTCCGGCCGGCAGCATCGCGCCCGCCTGCGAGAGCGCCACGATGTCGCGCTTGGTGTAGTTCGGGTAGACGACGACCACGCCGGCGCGCTGCTCGTCGAGGCGCGCGGGCCAGTCGCTCGGCGGGATGCGGGCGATCGCCGTGCGCCCGGCGTAGGCGGCGAAGAGGCGCCGCAGCGCCGCGGCGCGCGTGACAATATTGGCGCTGCGGCCGAGCGCGAAGCAGCGCCCGTCGCCACCGGCCAGGTAGGCCAACGTCTCGCGGTGGGCCAGCGCGTTCTCGGCCTCGTAGGGCGTGCAAGATCGCTCCGCCAGGGCCGGCTCGTCGGCCAGCCGCGCGCGCAGATCGTCCAGTGTCAGCCCGCTGATCAGGTGGCTCCAGGTGTGGATCTGGATCGACTCGTCGTCGTAGTCGACCACCTGGGCGACGACGTGCGGCATGCCCATGGCGCGCAGCGCGGTCGTGCGGGTCGCGCCGTCGAGCACGATCAGCTGCTCCAGGCCGTCGTGGCGGCCGAGGATCGGCGGGTTGCGCAGGACGCCGTCGCTGGCGAGCCGCGCCGCCAGCCGCGCCACCCGCGCGCTGTCGGTCTCCTCGTGCAGCAGGCACTGGTCGAGCGGCACGACGTGGAGCACCGGGAAGCGAATGACCGTCATGCGATCCACCGATCTAGAATCGGCAGCAGCTCCGGCAGCGCCTCGATGATGCCGTCGGGCTGCACGTCGCCCAGCGGGAACTCCCGGCTGCGCACCCAGACGGCGCGCATGCCCACGCGCTGCGCGCCCAGGATGTCCTCGCGCGGGCTGTCGCCGACGAACACCGTCTCGGCAGGCGTCGCGCCGAGCACATCCAGCGCGTGCTGGAAGATCTGCGGGCTGGGCTTCCAGATCCCCAGCTCGCCCGAGAAGATCGGCCGCTCGATATAGTGCAGCAGGCCGATCTCCTCCAAGTCCTCCAGGTGCAGCTCGGCCGGCCAGATCGTGTTCGAGATCAGGCCGATCCGGTGGCCGCGCTCGTGGAGCGCGGCGAGCGTCGCGGCCGCTCCGGGGGTCGCGCTCACGCCCGCGCGCATCGGTCGGGCGTACATCCGCGCCGCCTCGATCAGCGCCGCCTCGTCCAGCGTCAGCGAGTGCTCGGCAGCGCCGGCCGCGATCCAGTCGACCGCGCGCAGGTTGATCTGTCCGCCGGTGGCCTGCTCCCAGCCCGCGGCCAGCCGGGCGAACATTGCCTCGACAAACGCATCCTCCTGCGAGCCAATCGGGTGACCTTGCTCGATCAGGTAGCGATAGATCCCGCGGATGCCCGGGTCCTCCAGCTCGCGCCAGGTGCCGTTGCCGGGCCGCACGAAGCGCATGAGCGTCCCGCCCATGTCGAAGATGACTGCCCTAATCACGCGCACTCCTTGGTGACAAGGTGACAAGGTGACCGGGTGAGATCGACTCGCCTCGTCACGTTGTCACTTCTTGGTCTTTGCCGCCTCGATAATCTGCTGGAGGTAGGCCTGCCAGGCGTCGCGGTTTTCGATCGTGATCCGGCGCACGCGCTCGACGTCGCCGCTCTCGGCCGCGTCGTGGGCGCGCGCGAGCGACTCCTGGAACGCGCGGGCCAGCTCGGCGACGGCGCGGCGCATCTCGCCGTTCAGTGCACGCTGGTGCTCCAGCTCCTGGCGCAGCCAGCCGATCAGCCGCTGTGCCTCCTCGGGCGAAAGGTTTTCTTGCTCAGCCATAGGGTTTATTCTACACGTTGGGGAGGTTTGGCGGGGTCAGCAGCCCCGCCAAACCTCCTCGGTGGGGGTGTGAGCACGGCGGAGCCAGGCCCACACCCCGAGCTGCATATCTTAGCCGCTCACCCGCCGCTGCCAGAGCGCGTAGAGCGGCGGCAGGTAGACGCGGTCGTAGGCCGGCAGGTAGCGCACGACGCGGCCGCCGAAGCCCTTCTTGAAGCGAAACACGCCGTAGAGCGGGTCGCTCCTGGCCTGCTCCTCCAGCAGCGTGCGCTCGGCCTCGTCGCCCGCCGCAGCGGCCAGGCCGAGCTGGTCGGGCACACCCCAGAAGTCGTAGAGCCGGCAGCCGCGCTCGCGCGCCCACTGGATCGCCTGCCACTGCAGCGCGTGGTTCGCGCCGCTCTTCAGGCCCTCCTCGGTCGAGCCGCCGTAGAGGTACAGCCCCGCGCCGGCCCAGGCGAAGATCATGGCTGTGGCGAGCGTCCGGCCGTCGCGCTCGGCCAGCAGCAGCTGGGCGCCGCGCTCATTCGGCCCGCCGGCGAGCCCGGCCCAGGCGCTGCGGTAGTACTCGCGGCTGTGGATCGCGAAGTTCGCGCGCTCGCCGGTCTGTCGCATCATCGTGTAGAAGGCGTCGAGGTCGGCCTCTCGGTCGCCGGGGCGCACGGTCACGCCCTCGCGCGCGGCGCGCCGGATGTCGGCGCGATGCCCTTTGCTCATCGCCGCCAGCAGCCGCTCGGGCGCCGGCGCCAGGTCCAGGTGCAGCGTGCTGCGGGGCTGCAGCGGCGGCGCCGGCCGAAACTCGCCGAGCAGCAGGGTGCTGTGCAGCTCGCCGGCGCGCTCGTCGCTCTCCAGCACGTTTGGCTCCAGCCGCAAGAACACCGCGCGCGCGCGGCGCGCCAGCCGATCGAGCGCGGCCAGCAGCGCGGCGTTGGCGGCCGCGTCATCCGCCAGCAGCGGGCCGCGCGGCACATAGACCGCGCTCAGACCCAGCCTGCGCCGGATCAAGATCTGCGCGCCGCAGCACAGGCCCGCCGGCCCGACCACCCCGACGCGGCGTTCCTCCCAGCCGACCTGCGCCTTGAGCGCGCCCCAGGGCGAAGACTGCAGCAGGTGGCCCTGCGGGTGGCGCTGCGTGAGATCATCCCAGCTCGCCGCGTCGGGCTCGACGACGGCCAGGTGCCCGCCGCCTGCCGACAGCGCCGGCCGAATGGGTTGGTTGTCGCTGATAGCCATCGATGTAGCACGGTGACAAGCTGACAAGGTGACAAGGTGAGAGAGCGATCCATACACTTGGTCACCTCGTCACCCTGTCACCTTGTCAGAAAGGGCGGAAGCCAGGTCAGGCGAACAGCCCATCCTCCAGCGACAGCTCCTCGAGCGCCTCGACCGCGGCCTGGCGGCGCGCGTCGTCGGAGGTCTTGCGAATCTGCTCGAGCATGCGCTTGGCCGCACTTCCGCCGATCTGGCCGAGCGCCCAGATCGCCGCGAGCGCGACCTCGCTGTCGCGGTCGTTGAGCAGCTGCGCCAGCTTCGGCAAGAGCGACCGCGCATGGTCGGCCATCTCGCCCGCCGCGCGCGCCGCCTCGTAGCGCAGCGCCGGCGACGGGCTGTCGAGCTCCTTGGCGATCGTCGGCAGCCAGCGCGGCAGCATCGAGCGGCCCATCGCGACCAGCGCGCTCTCGCGCAGCAGCTGCTCGTCGCTCGCGTAGGCCAGCGCGATCTGTCGCTGGATCTCGTCGTCATCCTCGAAGTAGCCCGCGCTCTCGAGCGAGCGGCGCCGCACGTCGAGCGGCTGGCGCTGGTCGAGCAGGCTGCTCAGCAGCGCGTCGTGCAGCGCCTGCGCGTCGCCATCGCTCAGCTCCTCAAGCCCGGCCAGGTTGGCGAAGCGGCTGAGCGTCAGCGCGACCGCCGTGCGCACCTCGGGCGCCGGGTCGGACCGCAGCATGGTGAGCAGCCGGCGCAGCACGCGCGTGTTGTCCTGCTCCCAGAGCCCATCGATCGCGCTCGAGCGCACCGCGGCGTCCTCGTCGTCGAGCATCCACAGCAGCGCCTCGCCGAAGTCGAGATCGACATTATCCTCGGCCAGGTCGACCATCGCGTGCGCGATCTCGGCACGGCGGCGCGGCTCAATCGTCGTCCACACAGACCAGAAGGTCTCGCGCTCGCTGCGGCCGATCCCGGAGAGCGGCTTGAGCTCCGCCATCGCAAGCCGGTGGCCAGGCATGCCGATCGTCTGCAGATGGAGTTTAATATCTATAGCCATACTCTGCAAAACATAGAGCGGCGGAGCGCATCATGATACGCCCCGCCGCTCTACGCCCGTTACTCCTCGTCGTCGTCGTAGATATCCTCGTCCTCGTCCTCCACCTCGCTGCTCTCCTCGGGCGGCGGCGCGTAGACCCACGTGTTATCGCCGCGCGACTCGAACATCTCGCCGTCGTCCAGCAGATGCGCGAGGTACTCGCGCGAGGCCGGCCGCAGGGTGTTGAGCGCCACGAACAGCTGGTTGGTGCTCGCCTGGTAGCGCGGCTCCGAGCGCGTGCCGATTGGCTCGCCGACCGTCTCGAAGACGTGCTCGAGCGTTGCGTCGGCCTTGCGCCGCTCGCTCATCGGCAGGGCCTTGAGGTTGCGCAGCCGGCCGTACTGCTGCTGGTTGATCAGCATGTCCTCGTCCACCGCACAGTAGTAGTTGACGTTTGCGAAGGTGAACTTGTTCTTCTTCTCGTCCAGCACCAGCAGCCGGTCCTGGGTCTCGGCCTGCTCCTCGTAGGTGATCGTGAAGATATGCGGCTCGGCCGTGCGCGCGATTGTCACCAGCGCGCCCGGCACCAGGTGCTCGTGGAAGAACTCCTCCAGGCCCTGGAGCCAGCCGCCGCGGTTGCCGGTCGGGTAGCGCAGCTCGACCAGGGTCGAGGTGTAGTGCTGCGGCGACTCGAAGCGCAGCACCGCCGTGCGCTGGTCGTTCAGCAGCGGCGTGGGCAGTAGGGCGGCCAGCGCCTTGGTGTAGGGCAGGATGCCGTACTCCCACTCGAAGAAGGTCAGGATGTGGCTCAGCGTGCCGATCTTGCGGATCGCGTCGGCGCTCTGCTCGGCCAGGCTGTCGTCGAGCCCCTCCTCCAGATAACCCGTGATCTGGCCCATCTCGCTGGCCTTCACCCGCTTGGTGCCGATCGCCGGCATCCCCTTGGTCGACCACAGCCGCGCGCCGTCGACGCCCACGAACTCGAAGTCCTTCTCGCGGCTCAGCCGGTAGTCCAGCGCGAAGCGGAAGGTCTCGTAGTCGGACTGGCGCGGGTTGTGGTAGAAGATGTCGGCGATGATCTGGCTGTCCAGCATCGGCTCGCCGGTCTCCAGCAGATAGTCGCGGGTGCGCCGCAGATCGTTCTTGCCGAAGCTCTCGACCGCGGCCTCGGGGTACGCGTCGCTGCCGAAGGTCACGATCCGGCGCAGGGCGTCGTTCTCGAGCGCCGCCCGGAACTGCGCGACCAGCGTCGGGCCGTATTGGGCCATCAGGTCGCCCACCGGCCGGCGCAGATCGATCTGCACGCCGTTGGGCAGCGCGATCATCGTGTTCTGCAGGCTGACGGGCGCGGGCGCCGGCTTCTCGACGACCGGCGCAACTGCGACGGGCTCGGCGGCGACGGGCTCGGCGACGGGCTCGGCGACGGGCTTCTCGGCGGCCGGCTTCTCGGCGGCCAGCTCGACGATCGGCTCGGCGGCGACCGACTCCTCGACCG
Organism: Candidatus Ribeiella danica; assembly: GCA_016717335.1. Taxonomy (GTDB): domain Bacteria; phylum Chloroflexota; class Chloroflexia; order Chloroflexales; family Roseiflexaceae; genus Ribeiella; species Ribeiella danica. The sequence continues at coordinate 376,912 of JADKFS010000008.1, read as the reverse complement.
GCTCCTCGACCACGGGCGCGCCCAGGTTCGGCGTGACCGGAGTCAGGCCGGCCTGCTGCTGCCAGTAGTCCGAGATGAACACCGGCTCGACGGTTGTGAGCGCGGGCCGGGTTGTCGTGACCACCACGCTAATATCGTCGACCGGCAGCGGGTTATCCGGCTCGTACAGCCGGTGCTTGAACATATGGCCGCCATCCTCCTGGCGCGGCCGGTAGGCGCCGAGCCGCGAGATGACGTAGCTCACGTCGTCGCCGCGCTCCTCGCGGCCGAACACCGCGCCGTTCTGCTGCAGCGCCGTATCGATCTCCTGCGCGATCTTCTCGCGGTCGGTCTTACGCTGGGTCGCGAAGAAATCGGCCAGGTTGCCGAGCGTCTGTCGGATGGGCGCGTCAGATGCGTAGAACGTGCCCTGCGTCTTCATGATCTGGAATACCTGCTCGGCCAGACTCTTCTGCTCGGCGTTGCCGGTGAAGGTGGGAGTCGGGTCACTCATCAGCGCTTCTCCTCTGCCAGCACAAGCTCGCGTAGAATCTCGAGGTAGCGCTCGACGAGCTTGGAGATGTCTTGCGGCTGGCCGCTTGCGCGCAGCAGCTGCACGAGCTTGTCCAGGCCGGTCTCCCCAAAAATAACGTTCTTAGCGTCCATAGCTCCTAACTTCTGGCTTCAGGGCCGAAAAACAGGGCGCACGATCAACTATGCGCGTTTCGCGCAACTGATCGTGCATTATAGCATCAGGATGGGCCGCCCGCAAACCCGCAGGTGAGGAGTCTATCGCTTCTCTCTGCTTCACAGGGGGGATTCACCTGGCATCAAGGTGCGGTCGCACTGCGACCGCACCTTGATGCCAAGAATATGACCCCCGCCCCTACCAGGGGCGGGGGTATGGGGAGGGGTACCTTATCAGGAAACCGCTGTAGTGCTGCTAGTCGCGCATGCTCTCGAGCGCCAGCGACAGACCGCCGATGGCGACGCTCTCGAAGCCGAGCACCGAGGCGACGACCTCGACCGGCCGCTCGACCAGCGATGCCATGTAGCGCTGCATCCGCTCCTGGATCGCCGCCAGGAAGCGGTCGCCGCCGTTGCGTGTCACCACACCGCCCAAGATGATCATCTTCGGGTCGATCAGCGCGACGATCTGCGAGAGCCTGACCGCCAGGATGTCGATCGCCTCGGCGACGACCTGGTGGCCGACCGGGTTATCGCCGAAGATGTCGCTGAGCAGGTTGGTCTCGAAGCCAAGCTCGGCGGCGCGGCGCAGCAGCCCTTTGATCGAGAGGTGCTGCTCAAGCGTGCGCGGCGGCTCCTTGGGGTAGATCGGGTCGACCGGGCCGATGACCGCGTGCCCGACCTCGCCGGCCGTGGTCGTCGCGCCGTGGTAGAGCCGGCCATTTAGCACCAGGCCGCCGCCGACGCCGCTGCTGAGGTGCAGGTAGACTAGGTCGTGGACGTCGCGCCCGATCCCGAAGGTCGCCTCGGCCAGCGCGATCAGGTTGGCGTCGTTGTCGACCAGCGTCACCGCGCCGAACTCATCCTGGATTCGATCCTGCAGCGGGAACTGCTCCCAGCCTGGCACACGGTGCGACAGAATCACCACGCCGCGGCGCGCGTCGACCGGGCCGGCGAACCCGACCCCGATGCGCACCAGACGGTCGTGCGAGACGCCGTGCTTGGCGAGCAGGTCGCGCGCGAGCTCGATTGAGTCGGACAGAAGCCCCTCTGCGGTGGGCGCCGACGATTCTCGATGGGCGCTGTGGTAGGTGTGGCTGTGTAGGTCGATCAGGCCCGATCGGAGGCCGTAGCTTCCGATATCCATGCCGAGAATGTAGCCCTGGGTGCCCAGGAATCCCCAGCTGTTGCGGGACAGCCGATCCTGCACGAGTGGTTGCGGGTCGTTCATGCCGATCCTCCTTCTCTCTTGCCGAACGGCGTAGCACGACGATGGTTGGGCGACGTCTGCGCATTATAACACACTGCGGCGTAGCCAGTTGGAGACGGCGACGACACAGCCGACGACCATGAGGGCCAGCCCGACGCCCCAGCCGGTCGTCGCGCCGCGGGTTTGGCTGCCCACTTGGTGCGCGGGGGGCGTGGGGGTCGGCTGCATCGCCTGCGCCTGGAAGGTTGGGATGGCGCTAGGCGTGCCGCGTGGCTGCCCGCGGTAGAGCATGCCGGCTGCTTGGTTGCGATAGGGCGTTGCTCCCGCCTGTGCCGCCTGGCTCCAGGCTGGCTGGCGCGGCGTGGGCTGCCGCATAGTCGGGCGATCTGCCGCACTGGTGCCTGGCGAGGCGGCCACCCACGCTGTGGGGCGAGCGGCCGTGCCCGTCGACGGCCGCGGCGTCGAGGTAGCCGGCGACCCGGCAGCCTGGTTCGGCTGGCCGGGCGTTGGCGCGCAGACGGCCCAGCCGCCGCGGACGAGGCAGAAGCTCGTGTCTGCGCTGCTCTGGCCGTAGCTGTGCTGGTCGGCGACGCTGCCGTCGGGGCGCAGGAGCCGGACGACGTCGCCGCCGTTGTTGAGCAGCGCCCTGGGCAGCGTCACGAGCAGCAGCCCGTGCGGCGCGATCGTGCTGCCGCTGGGGAGCGGGTAGGCCCCGCTGCCGCCCGCGTCGTCGTCGATTGCCCAGCCGCCCAGGTCGGCGGGCGTGCCGCCGGCGTTCGCCAGCTCGACCCATTCGAGGTCGTAGAGCGTTTTCGGGTAGGGCAGGATCTCGCTGAGGGAGATGCCTGCCGGGCTGCCGGCGCCCGCTGCTCCGATAGACTGAGCCGTGCCGGCGGGCGGCGAGGGAGTGCGGGTTGGCGCGGGGGTGCGGGTCGGCGCGGCAGTTCGCGTTGCGGCAGGGGTGCGGGTCGGCGCGAAAGTGCGGGTCGGCGCGAAAGTGCGGGTTGGCGCGGGGGTGCGCGTGGGCGTGGGCGTGGCGGGCGCGGTTGGCTCGGCCGGGCCGGCGTTCGGCTGGCCGGGCGTGTTCTCCGCGCTAAGATACCATGACCCGAGCGGGCCGCGGCTGTAGCTGCGATCCTGCTCGCTGCCGCTGTAGCTGGTCGAGTCGGCTACCGAGCCGTCGGGGCGCAGCAGCCGCAGCGTGTCGCCGTCGTTGTTCAGGATGGCCGAGGGCAGGTCGATCGCCAGGTAGCCGGCCGCTGGTAGGGTCGTGCCGGCCGGCAGCGCGTAGGGCGAGGCGCCGCCGACGTCGTCGTCGATCTTCCAGCCCGAAAGATCGGCATCGGACGATCCGCCGTTGTACAGCTCGACCCACTCGCTTGTATAACTCGTATGTGGGTAGGCCAGGAACTCGCTCAGGACGATGCCGTCGGCTATCGGCGCGGCCGTCGGCGTTGGTGTCGCGCTGGGCTGATCGGTCGGCGTGGGCGTGGGCGTGCGGGTCGGCGAGGGTGTCGCTGTCGGCGTTGCCGTGGGCGCGGGCGGGTTTGGCGCGCCGGGCGACGGCGCCGCGCTGTCGTACCAGCTGCCGTCGGCGGCGCGGCTACGGCTCACGTCGGGGTCGGCGCTGCTGTAGTCGGTCGAGCTGACCTCTGTGCCGTCCGGCCGCAGCAGGCGCACGACGTCGCCGTCGTTGTTGAAGATCGCTGAAGGCAGATTGACCAGCAAGAAGCCGTCAGGAGCGATCGTTGTACTAGAGGGCAGCACGTAGGGTGAGGCGCCGTCCGCGTCGTCGTCGATCTTCCAGCCGGCCAGGTCGACCTCCGCGAGGCCGTCGTTGCGCAGTTCGACCCACTCTTTGACGTACAGAACCTTCGGGTAGGCAAGAAACTCGTTGAGCGTGATGCCGGTCGGGTAGGCAGTTGCGGTCGGGCTGGGCGACGGCGTGCTGCTCGGCGCGGCGGTCGGCGAGCTGGTGATGGTGGGCGTGCTGCTCGGCGTGCTTGTGGCGGTGGGCGTGCTGGTCGGCAGCGGCGAAGGGCCGGGCGGTGAGTTCCACTGGTCCGGCGACGGCGGCCCTTTCAGCCAGCTCGTGCCGCCGTCGGGGACGCGCGCGTAGCTCTCGCCGACGCTGGTTCCGCTGTAGGCGCGCGAGTCGACCGTGCCGTCGGCGGGGTCGAGCAGCCGCACCACGTCGCTGCCGGTGTTGTTCAGGATGTTGGCGGCCAGCGAGATCACCAGCAGGCCATTCGGGGGGATGGCGACCCCGCTGGCGATCGTGGTCGGCGCGGGGCTGCCGCCGATCACCTCGTCGTCGATCTTCCAGCCTGACAGATCGACGATGGATGCACCGGGGTTAAACAGCTCGACCCACTCGCTTCCGCTGCTGGGGTTGGGCATGAACTCGTTGATCAGCACGGTCGGCGACGAGCTGGATTCGGCGATTGGCGCGCGCGCGAGCAGCAGCGCGAGCACGGCCAAGAGCGCGAGCGATCGGGCGGCCTGGCGGGAACATAACAGCATGGCGCACTTCCTGTCGTGGATGCGGGCGAGCGACGGCAGAGTATCACTAGCCACTATAGTAAGCTGGTCGCGTTACGGGGGAATAACCGCGGGCTTGCCAATCTATGGTATAATAGGGCCATACCCCGGGGGGGTATATTGGGTGTAGCCATAGCGGATCAGAATGTGCTATCATAGCGCGAAATACGGCCTGCGACCGCGTCGCAGACAATCAGGAGGGGTGGAATAAGATGCATAGCAAAGTCGTGATCATCGGCTCCGGACCGGCCGGCCTGACGGCGGCGCTGTACGCCGCCCGCGCGAACCTGGAGCCACTGGTGATCCGCGGCCTGCAGCCGGGCGGCCTGATCGCTACCACCAGCGAGGTCGAGAACTACCCCGGCTTCGTGGAGGGCGTTGGCGGCTTCGACCTGGCCGACAATATGGAGAAGCAGGCCGCGCGCTTCGGCACGCAGTTCATGGACGCGCTGGTCGAGCAGGTCGACTTTTCGGCCCGTCCGTTCCGGCTGACGACCGACGGCGGCGAGGTCGTCACCGCCGACACCGTGATCGTCTCGACCGGGGCATCGCCGCGCAAGCTGGGCGTGCCGGGCGAGCAGAAGCTAGCCAACCGCGGCGTCTCGTACTGCGCCACCTGCGACGGCTTCTTCTTCCGCGGCAAAAAGGTCGTGGTGGTCGGCGGCGGCAACAGCGCGCTGGACGAGGGCCTGTTTCTGACGCGCTACGTGACCGAGCTGGTGGTGGTGCATCGGCGCGACAAGCTGCGCGCCGACCCGATCCTGCAGGAGCGCGCGCTGAGCAACCCAAAGGTTCGCTTCGTCTGGGACTCGGCCGTCAGCGAGATCCTGGGCGGCGAGACGGTCGCCGGGGTGCGGATCAAGAACCTGCAGACCGGCGAGGAGACCACGCTCGAGACCGACGGCGTGTTCCCGTACATCGGCCACATCCCGAACACCGAGCTGTTCCAGGGCAAGCTCGACCTTGACGAGAACGGCTACATTGTCGCCGACGAGCGCACGCGCACGAAGGTGCCGGGCGTCTTCGCGGCCGGCGACGTGGTCGACCACGTCTACCGCCAGGCGATCACCGCGGCGGGCGACGGCTGCAAGGCCGCGATGGAGGCGACCTGGTTTCTTGCTGAGCAGGAGCACGCCGGGCTGAAGTCGCAGGCGCAGACGGAGGAGGTTGTGTCGCCGGCGCTCGGCCAGTGGTAGTCTTTGTATAGTGTGGGGGCTGTGCGCCCCCCCCGTGCCCCCGCGGGCGGCGCACTCACTCCCACCCTTTCTGGGGGGCTGCGCGCCCCCCGTGCCCCCGCTGGGGCTGCGCCCCCCCCCGTGCCCCCGCGGGGGTCACACCCCACATCGTATTCGGGGGGCTGCGCGCCCCCCGTGCCCCCGCGGGCAGGGGTGGCCGCCACCCCGCCGCCCCCCGGCCGGGGCGTGCGCCCCTGGACCCCAAAAGGAAACCCCTCTCATTTGCGATGCTTGGCGCGCATGCCCGGCTGAATCCAGACGCTCTTGGCGAGCATACGACTATCGGGGGGCTGCGCGCCCCCCGCCCCCCGCTGGCATGTGTGCCTGCCCACGGCCTACGGGGGGCTGCGCGCCCCCCGCGCCCCCGCGGGCAGGGGTGGGCCGCCACCCCCGCCGCCCCCCGGCCGGGGCGTGCGCCCCTGGACCCCAAAATCAGCCCGTCTCGGTTGCGATGCTTGGCGCGCATGCCCGGCTGAATCCAGGCGCGGTGGGAGGCAACCCGCCCTTTCGGAATGTTGCTGGGCATGGGCCACAGACCGTGAATGTGAGGCGGGATTATTTGCCGGAGGGGGACTGGGGGAACCGGCGCGGGTTCCCCCAGGCGGGGGGCCGGGGGCGCAGCGCCCCGGAAAATAACCGGCAGCGCCCATAAGAACCGGCGCGGGTTCCCCGGGTACCCGCTGGGTGGCGGGGGGCGCGGCGGCAGCGCCCCCCGCACCAGAGTGCTATACTATCCACCATAATGTAAAGCGCAAAGAACGAGGATCACCGCAATGACTTCTCCCGCGTTGAGCGAGGCCACGATCCGCGCGCACGTCGCGTCCGAGTCGTTCAGCCGAGGCCTGGCCTACTACCAGCAGGGCGCGGTCGGCGATCTGTCGCTGCGCGGCGACGCGCTGCTGGCCGAGGTCGAGGGCAGCGAGCCGGCGCCATACCGCGTCCGCGTCACGATCGACCAGGGCGGCGTGGTGGCGGCCAGCTGCACCTGCCCCTACGACTGGGGCGGCTGGTGCAAGCACATCGTCGCCGTGCTGCTGAAGTATGTCTACGAGCCCGAGGCGATCGTGCGGCGCCCGCCGCTCGACCAGCAGCTGGCCGGGCTGGAGCGCGACCAGCTGCAGACGCTGCTGCTCGATCTGGCGGCGCACGAGCCCGACATCGCCGACGCGATCGATCGGCGGGTCGCGCTGCTGCGCCTGGCGAGCGTGACCCTTCCGGCGGGCGATGCCGCGCTGCAGGAGCGCCAGGCTGCCGCTTTCACGCGCCGCTCCCCGATCGACCAGGAGACCATCCGCGAGCAGGTGCGCCTGGCGATGCGCCCGCCCGTACGGGGCCGCTACGACTACGACTACCACGACGAGGACGACCCCGGCGACGAGGTGGTGGCGGCGGTGCGCCCGCTGCTGGAGCAGGCTAGCCGCTTCGTCGAGGGCGGGGATGCCCACAGCGGCCTGGAGGTCCTGGAGGCGCTTACCGACGCCTACCTCAACGGCGCGCGCCAGCTGTACGACCGCTACGAAGAGATGTACGGCGCGTTCGAGGGCTCGGCGGTCGAGTTCTTCGACGAGCTGGCCGCGGCCTGGGCCGAGGCGCTCCTGAGCGCCGACCTCGACGATGAGGAGCGCGACGAGCTTGGCGAGATGATCGCCGGCTGGCAGGACGATCTCGACGAGCTTGGCGTCGGCCGCGCATTCGAGCTGGCGCTGACTGCCGCCGACCAGGGCTGGGACTACCCGCCGCTGCGGGGGGTGCTGCAGGGCCAGATCACCGACCTGGGCGCCTGGGAGGGCGAGTCGCCCGACTACGCCGACAAGCTCGCGCTGATCCGGCTGCGGGTCCTGGAGCGCCAGGGCCGCCGGCAGGAGTACCTCTTCCTCGCGCAGGCCGAGGGGCAGATCGACCGCTACGTCGCGATGCTGGCTAAGATGGGGCGAACCGCGGAGGCGCTCGACGAGGGGCTGAAGTACCTGACGACACCCCAGGAGGTCGGCGAGGTCGCGCGGCTGCTGCGCGAGCAGGGCGACCTGTCGGGTGCGCTGCGGCTGGCCGAGCACGGGCTGGCTCAGCAGGCGCCCGACACCGGGGGCTATAGCTACTACGGCGACTCGCGCAAGGCCGAGCTGGCGTCCTGGGCGGCCGATCTGGCGCAGGGCATGGGCGAGCGCGGGCGGGCGCTGCACGCCGCCGAGGCCGCCTTTCGACTATCCCCTAGCCTGCGGGCCTACCAGCGCGCGCAGGACCTGGCCGGCGATCGCTGGGACGAGGTGCGGCCCGCGCTGCTGCAGCACCTGCGCGAAAGCCACGCCGCCGAGGCCAAGGTCGACGTGTTCCTGCACGAGCGTCTGTTCGACGACGCGATCGCTGCGGTGCGGAACGGCTACGGCGCGCTGCTCGAGCGCGTGATGGATGCCGTGGTCGCGCTGCGGCCCGACTGGGTCGTCGACGCCGCCACGCGTCAGGCCGAGGCGATCATGAACTCCGGCAAGGCCCAGCACTACGATGCGGCGGCGAGCTGGCTGCGGCGGGCGCGCGAGGGCTATCGCGCCGCCAGCCGCGAGGGCGACTGGCTCAGCTACATGAGCGACCTGCGGGCTCGGCACGGGCGCAAGTATAAGCTGATGGGGCTGCTCCAGGGGCTGTAGCTTTGCGCGGGGTGCGCGCCCAGCCAAAGGCGCAGGGGGCGCGGGATAGACGACGGGCACTTGCAGACGTGATGATCGGCGATCGGGCCAGGATGAAGGATTTCGCGGCGAATCGCCGCATATCATGACGGCCCACGACGTGGCGGCGGATGCCGTAAGGGAGAAGCATTTGCCACCATCGATCCACGCACGTTGTTATGCGGGCAAATGCTTCGCCTCTACATCGTCGTCGCCATTGCCATCATCGCCGCGGGGCGCCACGGCCGGGCGTGTTGGTGTAGAATAGGGCCTCGCACATGATCCCGTTCGTGATGGAGGTGCCCCCATGCAGCCGATGCGCCGCGAGTCGCCCTACCCGATGGTGCCGGTCGAGCAGGCCCAGCGCATCATCGCGGCGCACGCCGCGCCGCTGCCGGCCGAGCAGGTCGACGCCCTGGCCGCCGACGGGTGCGTGCTGGCCGAGGATGTCTTCGCCGGCGAGGATCTGCCCGACTTGCCCAAGTCCGGCGTCGACGGCTACGCGCTGGTCGCCGCCGACGGTATGGCCGAGCGGCGCGTGCTGGCCGAGCTGACCGCCGGCGGCACGGAGCGCGTCACGCTGGCGCCCGGCACGGCCGCGCGGATCATGACCGGCGCGCCGCTGCCGCCCGGCGCCGACGCGGTGATCATGGTCGAGCAGACCGACGAGCAGGGCGGGCTGCTGCGGGTTGGCCGGGCGGTAGCCGCGGGCGAGAATGTCCACGTCGTCGGGCAGGATATCGCGCGCGGCGAGCTGGTGCTGGCGCGCGGCACGCCCCTCGGCGCGGCCGAGGTCGGCCTGCTGGCGACGATCGGGCGCGTGCGCGTGGCCGTCTACCGGCGGCCGGTCGTGGCGGTGCTCGCCACCGGCGACGAGGTCTACGAGCCGGGCGCGCCCGCCGGCCCCGGCGGCATCCGCGACAGCAATCGCTACGCGCTGCTGGCCGCGGCGCGCGAGGCCGGCTGCGCCACGATCTCGCTCGGGATCGCCCGCGACGACGTGGCGCAGCAGCGCGCCGCGATCCTGGGCGGCCTGGCGCAGGCCGACGTGCTGCTGACCAGCGGCGGGGTCTCGATGGGCACGCGCGACCTGGTCAAGCCGCTGCTGGCCGAGCTGGGCACGGTCCACTTCGGGCGCGTGGCGTTCAAGCCGGGCAAGCCGACCACGTTCGCGACCGCACAGGGCAAGCTGGTGTTTGGCCTGCCGGGCTTCCCGGTCTCGTCGCTGGTCTCGTTCGAGGTGTTCGTGCGGCCGGCGCTGCGGCGGCTGCAGGGCGACGCGCGGCCGGACCGCCCGCTGGTGCGGGTGACGCTGCGCGACCCGATCGCGGCGCCGCCCGACCGGCCGGAGTACCAGCGCGCAATCGTCGCCTGGGAGGATGGGCTGCTGGCGGCGCGCAGCACCGGCGGCCAGGGCTCCAGCCGGCTGCTCTCGATGCGCGGCGCCAACGCGCTGCTGCTCGTGCCGGGCGACGGCCGGACCCACGAGGCGGGCGAGCAGCTGGACGCGCTGCTGACCGGCCCGCCGAGGTAGCTGTGGTATAATCCCGGCGTCTTTTTGGTACGGACATTGTGAAAGGAAACATCGTGCCCGCAAAGCAGTGGAGCATGCCGCCCGCCATGGAGATCGACCCCGCGAAGAACTATGTCGCGACGATCGAGACCGGCAAGGGCGCTATTGTGCTGGAGCTCTACCCGACCTATGCCCCCAAGACGGTCAACAACTTCGTCTTCCTGGCGCGGCAGGGCTTCTACGATGGCCTCAAGTTCCATCGGGTGATCAGCAACTTCATGATCCAGGGCGGCGACCCGCTCGGCACCGGCACCGGCGGGCCGGGCTACAAGTTCGAGGACGAGGTGCGCAGCAACCCGCTCAAGCACGAGACCGGCGTGATCTCGATGGCGAACGCGGGCGCGAACACCAACGGCAGCCAGTTCTTCATCACCCACGCGCCGCAGCCGCACCTGAACGGCAAGCACACCGTGTTCGGCAAGGTGATCGAGGGCCAGGACGTCGTCAACGCCATCCGCCAGGGCGACGTGATCCAGCGCGTGACGATCGCCGAGAAGTAGGACTATTCCTCACCAGCCAGTTTTTGCTCGTCGTTCGCAGCGGCCAGGTGTGGATGTTTCTTAGGAAGCGGTTGCGCAGCGACCGCACTCTGATGCTAAGGCATGCTTCAATTCCAGGGATGTCGACGTGCCACTGTAGGGGCGCGATCTAGCGCGCCCCTACGCCTTTCCAGGGATGTCGACGTGACACTGTAGGGGCGTGATAGATCGCGCCCCTGCGCCTTGGGGGCAATGAACTGCTCGATTGAAAATGCCTAAGAAGAACACCCGCTCTCCCAACGGGAGAGCGGGGCAGGGGGCGAGGGCAAAAATACGAAGGCCCAGGTCTACGCCTGGGCCAATCGATCGGGTTCGTCTTGTGGCGGGGAGGGTGGGATTCGAACCCACGTGGGTTTTCAGGCCCAACTCGTTTTCGAGACGAGCACGTTCAACCGCTCCGTCACCTCCCCAGATTGTCCGGCCGGTGCTGCCCCGGCGTTCGCCCGAACGCTGTACAGGGCGAAGGGCGGCCAAACGCTCGCCGGCGTGACCGCCCTCCTACCGTGTGGCGACTCTGGGGCGGCTCGAACGCCCGACCTCTTCCTCCGCAGGGAAGCGCTCTAATCCACTGAGCTACAGAGTCATTTCCGACCAGCCGCATCATACCATGAATTAGTGGCGATTGCAAATCATCAGCTGCCGTGCCGCCACCAGCGGATGTGGTGGCGCTCGACCCGGCGCGGCGGCGGGATCTTGAGCTGCTGCCCCTGCAGCACCGCCGCCGGCGTGGTGGTGACCATCGCGACCGCGGCGGGCTGGCCGATCAGCTCGGCGGCGCGCTCGCGCGCGGCTGCCAGCGTGGGCGGGCGCCGCGGCGGGACGCCGTGGGCGTCGCTGGCGAGCAGGTGGCCCATGCCGTGAGTCACCAGCGTCTCGGCGGTGGAGCGCAGGCGCTCGCCCTGCCGGCCGAGCAGCGCCTCGGCCGTGATCTGCATCAGGATGCCCCGCTCGATCAGCGGCAGCAGCCGGTTGGGGTCCTGCTGGACCTCGATGATCCGCTCGGGGTGGGCCAGCACGATCCGGTAGCCGGCGACCTGCAGGTTGAACAGCGCGGTGTCGAGCGTGGCCGGGATGGTGTTGTGCGCGAGCTCCAGCAAAATCGTGCGGCTGCGGCCGTAGGCCAGCAGCTCGTCGCGCTTCAGCCGGTCGACGACGTCGGAGCTGTAGCAGATCTCGGTCCCGCCCACCACCTCGATCGGGAGGCCCTCGTTCCGCAGCGCCGCGTTCAGGATACCAATTCGCTCGCGGATCAGCGCCGGGCTGTACACGCGGCAGGCGGTCGAGCCCGGCCCGTGCGGCGTCGCGGCGATCACGCGCACGCCGTCGGCCGCCGCCAGCTGCGCCATCGCCAGCGACTCCGGCAGCGTCAGCGCGCCGTCGTCCAGGTCGAACAAAATGTGGGAGTGCAGGTCAATCATTGTAGATTGCAGATTGTAGATTGTAGATTGCATTCACACTCATCTGAAATCTGCAATCTACAATCTGCAATCAGCCGTAGTAGCCGTACTCTTTCTCGACCTCGGCGTTGTTCAGCACCACGCCGACGATGTTGGCCTTGACTTTCTCGAGGATCTGGCGGGCCTGGCGGGCGCGGTCGCGGCTGGTCTTGCCGGCCTGGAACACCAGCAGCACGCCGTCCACCCTGGTCGCCAGCACGGCGGCGTCGGTGACGGCGACCACCGGCGGGGTGTCGAACAGCACGATATCGGCCTCGGCGCGCAGCCGCGCGATCACCGCCTCCATCCGGCGCGAGCCAAGAATGTCGGCCGGGCGCGGCGGCAGCGGGCCGCTAGTCAGCAGCGACAGGCCCGGCACGCCGGTCTCCTGCAGGGGGATCGGCGCGTCCTCGGGCGAGAGGATCATGCTGGTCAGCCCGGCCTCGTTGGGCAGCTCGAACAGCGCGTGGAGCGTCGGCCGGCGCAGGTCGCAGTCGACCAGGATCACGCGCTGCTCGGACTGGGCGATGGTGACGGCCAGGTTCGCCAGCGTGGTCGACTTGCCCTCGTCGGGCGCGCTGCTGGTGGCCAGCAGCGTGTGCAGCGGCTTGTCGAGGCTCGAGAACTGGAGGTTGGTCCTGAGTGTCCGGTAGGCTTCGGCCGCCGGCGAGCGCGGGTCGCGCAGGGCGATCAGCGCTGCGCCGGCCTGACCGTTGGATGGTGCGTTCATAGTTTTGAGTTATGAGTCATGAGTTTTGAGTTATGAGTTGAAGGAAATTCATAACTCATAACTTACTCGACGGTTGGGATCGCGCCGAGGGTCGTTAGCCCGACGAAGCGCTCGACGTCGGCGGGCGTCTTGAGCGAGTTGTCCAGCGCCTCCAGGGCGAACGCCAGCAGCAGCCCGATCACGATGCCGAGCACCCCGCCGGCCGCCACGATGATCTTGGTCTGCGGCCAGTAGAGCTGGGGCGGGCGCGCCGACTGCAGCTCGCGGATGTTGATCCGGTTGGTGCCCTCCAGGGCGCTGTTCAGCGACGCGACCAGCCCGACCATGTTCGCGCCGATCGCGTTTGCAAGCCTCGGCGCGGTGTCGGCGTCGGGGTAGGTCACCTGGACGATCATCTTGCGCTCGTCGGGCAGCGCCTGGATGGCGACGTGCTTGTTGAGCAGCCAGTCGGCGTCGCGGTCGAGCTTGAGGTCGCCGCTGATCTTGTCGAGCTCCTTTGGGGCCAGCGCCAGCTCGCGGTAGCTGTTCATGTTGTTTTCGAGCACGATCGACAGGCCGTTGTCGAGCTGGTTCGCGACGACCAGGTAGGTCGCCTCGGAGCGGTACAGCCGCTCCTGGAAGCGCGTGAAGACGTAGGCGCTGGCGGCCGCGACGAACGCCGTCAGCAGGATCACCCACCAGCGGCGCCGCAGCACATTCGCGTAGTCCGAAAGTAGCATAGCGTGTGAACTGCCTCGTGTCGGTAGTCGGTAGTCAGTAGTCGGTAGTCAGTAGGACGATGGACCAAGGGCCAAGGACAGGGGGCAGGGGACAGGGGACAGGGGACAGCATTCGATACCCTATCACCCGGTCATCTTGTCTCCTTGTCTCCTTGTCTCCTTGTCTCGCTTGAGCCCCAAGCCACCCGGTCACCTTGTCACCTTGTCACCCCGTAACCCTGTCTCGGCGCCAGGTAGTGCAGCGCGAAGGCGGCCCCGACGGCGGCGACCAGCCCCAGCAGCGTGCGCAGGCCGACATCGAGCGCGATCGAGCGCGGCCCGTTTAGGCGCGCGGCCTGCTCGGGCGGGTCGAGCACTGCGACGTTCAGGCCGGGCCGAGCGGCCGTCGCACCGCGATCACCCCAGTATTGCAGCCCATTGCGCCCTACCAGATCGATCGCCGCCTGGACGATCGCGACTGCGTCGCCGGGGCTGGCGGCCTGGACCGCGATCGTGACGATGTGATCCTGGTTGCTGGCCTGGATCGCGCCGGCGAGCGCGGCCGGGTCGATCGCTCGCCCCTGGCGCGCCAGCTCGGCCGCCAGGTCGCTCCGGAAGGTCGCGCCGCTGACGATCGCCGGCAGATCCTGGGCGGTCTTGTCCTCGCCCTGGTCGGTCAGACCGGCCGTGCCTCCAGCCATCGCCGCGCGGGTGATCAGCAGCCGCGCGCTGGCGCCAAAGCGGGCGGGCCGCGCCAGACCGGCCGCCAGGCTGATCAGCGCCACCAGCAGCGGCAGCGCGACGACGATCGGCCAGCGCCGGCGCAGGATGTCCAGGTACAGGCGTAGCTCCATATCGTGACCGGGTGACCTGGTGATAAGGTGACAGGGTGACGATGCATGCGCGAATCACCTTGTCACCCCCTCACTTTGTCACCATGTCATTAATTACCTCACGCATTCGGCTGAGAAAGACATCGCGCCCAAACCCCTCGGCGTGGCCACGGATAGCGGCCGGGTCGTACTGGTCGCTCTGCGACAGGGCAACTGCGGCCGCCAGCGCCGCCGCGGACGGCTCGCGGAAGAAGCGGCCGGTGACACCCTCGACGACCGTGTCGAGCGCGCCGCCGGCGGCGTAAGCGATCACCGGTCGTCCGGCGGCCATCGCCTCCAGCGGCGTGATGCCGAAGTCCTCCTCGCCTGGGAAGACGAAGGCCCGGCAGCGCGCGAACAGCTCCTGTCGCCGATCTTCGCTCACGTATCCGAGAAACTCGATGCTTGGCCCGGCCAGCGCCTGCAGCGCGGCGCGGTCGCGCCCTTCGCCGAAGATCTTCAGCGGGAGGCGCAGCGCCGTGAAGGCGCGCACGGCCAGGTCGAGCCGCTTGTATGGGATCAGCCGGCCGCCGGCCAGGTAGAAATCGCCCGGCGCCTCCGGCCGGTAGGGCGGCAGATCGACCGGCGGCGGGATGATAACGGCCTGGCGCCCGTAGTAGCGCGCGATACGACCGGCCACCTCGCGCGAGTTGGCGATGAACTGGTCGACGCGCGGCGCGGTTGCGACGTCCCACAGTCTAACATAGGTGAGCATGATGGGCAAGATAGCGCTCTGCAGCCCGCCGATGCGCTCGCGCTCGACATAAGCGTCGGTGCGCCAGGCGAAGCGCATCGGCGTGTGGCAGTAGCAGATGTGCCGCGCGCCGGGTGCCGGGATGATGCCCTTGGCGTAGGCGCTGCTGCTGCTCACGATCAGGTCGTAGCCGCCGAGGTTGAAGCTCTCGAATGCGCTGGGGTATAGCAGGAAGTACTTGCGGAAGTGGCGCCGCCAGCCGGGCAGGCCCTGCATCCACGAGGTGCGGATATCCCAGGCGCGATAAGCGTCCGGCATGGCTGCCGGATCGTAGATCGACGTATAGACCGGCGCGTCGGGGAACAGCGCGTGCAGCGCCTCCAGCACGCGCTCGGCGCCGCCGTACTGGTTGAGGTAATCGTGGACGATCGCGACGCGCATAGTCGCCTGCTACTCGTACTCGTCGGACGCTGCACCCTAAGCTACCAGGAAACGCGCGCACCGTCAAGCGACACGGATTTCTGACAACGCATACACGGATTGCTACATCCCACAATCCGTGTATGCGTGTATGTGTGCCCATAATCCGTGCCAAGGTGTGCGACTTGCATGGAATGGGTGATCGCCAGTATAGTAGTAGGCGACAACATCAAACGACAGGGGCTGCCAGGTGTCGCCGTTCACTTCTTGATCCTGCGGGGGGAGGAGGTCAAGTGGGCGCGTCGCGCAGGTCCCGTCAACGACTTTAGGGAGGCGAGCAGAGGACTATGACCACGGATCAATCGGAGCTGCGCCGTCTATTTACCAGCGCAAGCCTAGGCCACACTGCCTACCGGGCCTGGGCTCAGCAGGCGCGTCACGAGCGGCGCTTCAACATCGCGCGCCTGTTCGAGGCGCTGGCGGCCGCGAAGATCGCGCGCGCCGAAGACGTGTTCCGTCAGCTTGGCGAAGTCAGCTCGGCCACCCGCAGCGTCGAGCGCGCCCTGGCCGGGCTTGAGCCGGAGGCGATCGCCACCGGCCCGATCACCGGCACCAACCCGCTGGCGCGCGACATGCTCCAGCGCGCGCAGGCCGCGCTGGCCGAAAACCGCGACCTGCGCGCCGACGAGATCGGCGATGTCTTCGTCTGCTCCACCTGCGGCGCCCTGCGCGAGGGCCAGATCGTCGGCGCGTGCCCGAACTGCGGGGCAGTGCCCGAGGCTCACAAGGCGTTTCGCGCGATCGAGGCGATGGGCGTGCTCGGGCCATACGCGATTATGCAGTTCCTCGAGCACACCGAGGACGCGCTGCGCAAGATGTGCCAGAGCTTGGACGAGGATCTGCTGGCGCGCCGCCTGTCGTCCGACGTCCCGTCGCTCAAGGAGCTGATCGGCCACTTGGTCGATATCGACGCGGTCTTTCGCGAGCGGGCCTGGCTGATCCTGGAGACCGATCGGCCGGAGCTGCCGCCGGCCCACCCGCCGCGGCTCGACGCGGCCGTGGCCTACCGCAGCCAGCCGGTCGCTGCGATCCTGGAGGCGTTCCGCGCCAGCCGGCGCCAGTCGCTCAACCTGCTGCGCGGCCTGACCAGCGCGGCCTGGCATCGCATGGGCCACCACGAGCTGTACGGCGATATCAACCTGCTGCATCAGGGCAACTGGGTGGTGAATCACGAGCGCACCCACCTGGTCGAGATGGCCCAGATTCGCCACGACCTGCTCATCGCGGTCGATGGTGAGGGGCGCGCTGCCGTCGACCTCAACGGGGCGGTGGTGGCCGATGTGAGTGAAGGTGAGTAAGGCGACACTGCGTATGCCCCGATCTTCCACAAGGCGGCCCCGGCACAGCGCGATCGGGTTGGACGAGATCGCGCCGAACCGTTTCCTGGTGCACGACTCGCGCGTCCCCCCGCTGCTCAAGGACGAGGGGGTGATGACCGGCCGGCTGTTCGAGCTGACGACCTGGCGGCGCGATGGCCTGCTGGCGCGCCTGCGCGAGCGCGACATCTCTGTTCGCACGATCGCCGATCGGGTGGACAGGCTGCCTGGGCCGCGGCAGCCCCCGCCGATCGGCGGGGTGGGCTGGCGCCCGCTCGCCGTCGCGATCGAGCAGTTCAGCCACTTCGACCTGCGGCGGCTGCGCTGGCACCTACTCGCGCCCGAGACTCGCGACGGCGTCGCCGGAGTGACGCTCTACGACGGCTGGGTGCTGCGGCGGCGCAAGGGGCGTGGCTCGACCTCATTCTACCTGGCGTTCAAGGAGCGCGGCGGCGGGATTGGCCTGCGCGCGCTGCAGGAGACTGAGGCGTTTCTGACCGGCTACGCCCAGGCGCTGGAGCTGGACCCGCGCCCGTGGGTGGTCGAGCGGCGCGGCGACGATCTGCTGCTGCCGGATGTCGAGCTGCCGCCGCCGTACCGCGAGGTGCTGCTGCTGCTGGCCCGCCCGAGCGCGGAGGGGCCGCTGGTGGATACGCGCGGCTGGCCGCTCGCGCAGAGGCTGTTTGACCGGCTCGGCGTCCTGCTGAAGGTGGAAGATCACTGATTGGCCCTCGGCAAAAAACTGACGCCGCCTGAACCCTCAGAGCGGCGTCGGCCTGCCTGCCTCGAATGAGCGACTGATAGCGCCAGATCCGCGACGTCAGTTTGACATAACTGTTTTGAGGCGCGATCTCGTCGGTGTACCAGCGGCGCGGCCGCATTGCCGAGCCTGCCTGCATGCTGCGGACGCGCCGGCCCGCCGCCTCTGACATAAACGACCTCCGCTAGTAGAAGGCCCTAGATACGGCGAACCGGGGACGCATGTGCGCGATCCCCGGCTTTATCGGTTGAAGGGGTGACAAGGTGAGGGGTGACACGGCAAATCGCTCTGCTCCGGATGTCACCTTGCCACCTTGTCACCTACTGGCCGCGGGTGCGGTTGCGGTTCCGCAGGAACGGCGGGATATCGAGATCGTCGCTGCTGCTGAACGCCGGCGTGGCGCGCGGCTGCTGCGGCTGCAGCGGCGTGCGCTGCGGCTGGGCGGCCGGCTGGCTTGCAACCGGCAGTGGCTGCTGGTGGGCCGCGGCGGGCTGCCCCGGCTGGCCCTGCGCCATATTCGACGGGTACGGGCGCGAGCGCTGCACGTTCGGGCGCGAGGCGTCGAAGCCGGTGGCGATCAGCGTCAGCTTGACCTGGCCGGCCGGGAAAGTCGGGTCGATCACCGCGCCGAAAATAATCTGCGCGTCGGGGTCGACCGCCTTGGCCACGATGTCGGCGGCCTCGTAGACCTCCAGGATGCCCAGATCCTCGCTGCCGATGATGTTGAGCAGCACGCCCTTGGCGCCGTCGATCGAGACCTCCAGCAGCGGCGAGGCGATCGCCTCGTTGACCGCGTCGACCATGCGGTTGTCGCCGCTGCCGCTGCCGATCGCCATCAGCGCCGAGCCCTGCTGGGCCATGATCGTCTTCACATCGGCGAAGTCGACGTTGATCAGGCCGCGCTGGGTGATCAGGTCCGAGATGCCCTGGATGCCCTGGCGCAGCACGTTGTCGGCCATCTGGAACGCCTGCAGCATCGAGGTGCTCTTGCTGGCGGTCTGCAGCAGCCGGTCGTTCGGGATGATGATCAGTGTGTCGACCATCGGCTTGAGCTGATCGATGCCCTGCTCGGCCGTCTTGCGGCGATGGTTGCCCTCGAAGGTGAACGGCCGCGTGACCACGCCGACCGTCAGAAGCCCCAAGTCCTGCGCGATGCTGGCGATGATCGGTGCGGCGCCCGTGCCGGTGCCGCCGCCCATCCCGGCCGTGATGAAGACCATGTCGGCGCCCTTGAGCGCCTCGTAGATCTCCTCGGTGGTCTCCTCGGCAGCCTTTTGCCCGATCACGGGGTTGCCGCCCGAGCCGAGGCCTTTGGTCAGCTTGTCGCCGATCCGGATGCGGATATCCGCCTGCGAGTGCATCAGCGCCTGCGCGTCGGTGTTCACGGTGATGAACTCGACGCCCTGCACGCCATCCGCGACCATCCGATCGACCGCGTTCGATCCGCCGCCGCCCACCCCGATGACCTTGATGACCGCGTGCGGCTCGGGGGACATGTTGAAGTTGCTAAAATCTGCCATGCAATTGCCTCCTGTCGTTAGTAGTCAGTAGTCAGTAGTCAGTAGTCAGTAGTTCATTGTCAGCCTCTGGCAGGTACACGGTGTGTCATCGCTGCTCATCGGTACTGACATCTGGCTACTGACATCTGAATACTACGGAAGGAATTCCCTCAGCCATCCCTTGAAGCGCTCGTAAGTCGAGCCCAGGCCGTTGCGATCGGACATGGAGCTGGGCGAGTTGAGCATCGCCAGTCCGTGGCGCGCCCCCCAGCGCAGCAGGCCGACGCCGGTGGCGTACGGCGGGCTATCAATCGAGTCGGACAGGCCGGTCAGCTCGGTCGGCGCGCCGATCCGCACGGGAATACCCAGCATATCGCGCATCAGCTCGTCGAAGCGCGGCAGCTGCGCCGATCCGCCGGTCAGCACCACGCCGGCCGGTAGCAGGCCCTCGTAGCCGCTGCGGCGGATCTCGTTGTAGATAAGCTCAATCACCTCCTCTGCGCGCGCCTGCAGCACCTGGTTCAGCATCGAGCGGCTGATCTGCTGCCGCTCGCCCAGCGTGAATCCCTCGGCCTCGATCAGGTCGGAGCCGTCGTCGGCCGGCTGGTCGGCGATCGCCGAGCCGTACTTCAGCTTGAGATACTCGGCGGTGTTGTGCGGCGTCTGCAGCACCAGCACGATGTCGTTCGTGAAATGATTGCCGCCCACCGGGATCACGCTGGTGTGCCAGATCCCCCCCTGCACGAACACGGCGATGTCGGTGGTGCCGCCGCCGATGTCCACCAGCACGACCCCGCGGTCTTTGTCGTCGGACGCCAGCACCGCCTCGCCCGAGGCCAGCGGCTGCAGCACCAGGTCGTCGATCTCCACGCCGGCCTTCTGGACGCTCTTGATCAGGTTCTGGATCGCCATCACCTCGCCGGTGACGATGTGGGTCTCGACTTCGAGCCGGAAGCCCGACATGCCGATCGGGTCGCGGATGCCCTCGTGCCCATCGACGACGTACGCGCGCGGGATGACGTGAATGACCTCGCGCTGCGTCGGGATGGCGACCGCCTGGGCCGCCTCGACCGCGCGCGCGATGTCGCTGCGAGTGATCTCGTGGTCGCTCCGCGCGACCGCCACGACACCGCGGCTGTTGAGCGACGCAATGTGCCGCCCCGCCACGCCGACAAACGCGGTGCCGATCCGGTAGCCCGAGAGCCGCTCGGCCTTCTCGACGCTTGTGGCGATAGCGTTGACAGCATCGTCGATGTTGACGACCACCCCTTTGTCGAGCCCTTTCGAGGCTGTCAGGCCGACGCCGAGCACGTTGACGCGCCCGTTGTCCTGGACCTGCGCCACGATGGTGCAGACTTTGGTGGTACCCACATCGATTCCGACGATAGTGCGATGTGCCATAGCGTTCCCTCTGCCAGGGGCTTGAGGCTGGAGGTTCGGGGCTTGGGGCTTGGGGCTTGGGGTTTGGGGCTAGCTGTCTTCTAGCTCCAGATCCCAAATCCCTAGACCCAAATCTCAAATCCCTAGTCCCTAGTCCCCAGTCCCTTATTCGGTTGGTGTTTCGGTCGCGTCCGCGGGCGCTGTCGCGCTGGGCGCGTCGTTTCGATAGAACGGCGTGCTTGGCCGTAGATCGAGCACTGTGAATGCCGTGCCGTCTCGCAGCAGCGTGCCAAGCACAGCCAGCTTTGAGTCGAGCGCGTCGGATGAGCCGAAGATGATCGTCCGGTTGTCGGCCGTCGTCACGAACAGCCGGGTGTCGATGTTCCAGCCGATGTGCGCGGCGCGCAGCCCAAGCTCGGTCGGCAGCCGCAGGCTCAGCACCCGGCCGAGCGCCAGCGCGTCCTGGTCGACCGTGTCGTTGGGGCGCAGCAGCTGGTTGCTGCGATCCTCGATCACCAGCGTCGTGCTGACCGGCGCGGTCTGGTCCGTGTCGAGCACGCGGCCGGTGGCGTCGAGCAGGTACAGCGCGCCGCCGGACTGCCAGCGCACCTCGGGCCGCCGCTCGCGCAGCACAATCGTCAGCTGGTCGGGCAGCGCCACGCTCGCGCTGGCCTGCTCGACGTAGGCGTTGGCCAGCAGTCGCTCGACCACCTGCCGGGTATCGACCAGCCAGATCGATTGTCCCTGCGCGCCGGCCAGCTCGGCGACCTTCTGCTCGCTCATCGCCTGGGCGCCCTCGACGACAACCTGCCGCACGGTGAAGCGCGGCGCGGTGGCGACATACAGCAGCCCGCCCAGCGCGGCGATCAGCAGCAGCAGGCTGGCGAGCCGCCCGCTGGCGAGCCACGCGCCGACCGCCCGGCGCGGCCGCGCGCGCACCGTCGATCCGCCGCGCGCCGACCGCGCTCTGCGCCGCGCGGCGACCCGCTCGCGGGTGTTGGGCTGGTTGTAGTCGAATTGATCCATCTTCCTTCGTAAGGATGAACGATGAGAGATGAACGATGAACAGGAGACATTCAACGTTCAGCATTCAACGTTCAGCGTTCGGCATGTCGCTCGGTCGCCAGCTCGATCAGTCTATCCAGCAGCGCGCCGTAGGGCAGCCCGCTGGCCTCCCACATCTTGGCGTACATGCTCACCGGCGTGAAGCCCGGCATGGTGTTGGCCTCGTTCAGGTACAGCTGCTCGCTCTCGCGGTCTAGCAGGAAGTCCACCCGCGCCAGGCCGGTCCCGTCGATCGCCTTGAACGCGCGGATGGCCATCTCGCGGACCTGGCGGGCCAGCTCGTCCGAGATCGGCGCCGGGATGACGATGCGCGACTCGCCGCCGAGATACTTGGCCTCATAGTCGTACCACTCGTTCGAGGGCACGATCTCGCCCGGCACGCTGGCCGCGACAGTGTCGTTGCCGAGCACGCTGACCTCGATCTCGCGCGCGCCGATGCCCTGCTCGACCACGATCCGCCGGTCGTAGCGGGCCGCCTCGGCCAGCCCGCGCTCGAGCGTGGCGCGGTCGGTCGCGCGGGTGATGCCGACGCTGCTGCCCATGTTGGCGGGTTTGACGAACACCGGGTAGCGCAGCGCGGCCTCGACCTGCTCGACGACTGCCGCCCGGTCGGCGCGCCAGTCGGCGCGGCGGACCAGCAGCCAGGGCACCTGCGGCAGCCCGGCCGCCGCGATTGCCGCCTTGGTCATCGCCTTATCCAGCCCCACCGCCGAGGCCAGCACGCCGCAGCCGACATACGGCACGCCGGCCAGCTCCAGCAGCCCCTGCACGGTGCCGTCCTCGCCCATTGGGCCGTGCAGCACCGGGAAGACCACGTCGACGCCGGCCTGCAGCCGCCAGTCGGCAGTCGGCAGCAGCATCTCGCTTGTCTCTGGCGTGTCAGCAGCTGCCTGCTGCCTGCGGTCTGCTGGCTGCTGACTGCCGCCCGGCAATAGCTTCGGGTCGGCCTGCGCCTCGAGCGCGGGCAGCGCCCCCGGCCCAGCCAGCCAGCGCCCGTCTTTCGTGATCCCGATCGGCACGACCTCGTACTTCTCGCGGTCCAGCCCGCCCATCACGGCGCGCGCCGAGACGATCGAGACCTCGTGCTCGCCCGACTGCCCGCCGAACAGGACGCCGATGCGGATCTTATTGGCCACGGTAATGCTCCAATGTTATCTATAGCGCGCTGCGCTGAAATCGAACGTTTTGGTGGGGTTTTGGGGAGGGCTTTGCCCTCCCCAGCCCTCCTCTTAGCCTATGACCTGGACCTCAAGCTCCAGCTCGACCCCAAACTCGCGCAGCACCCGCTCGCGCGCGATCTCGGCCAGCGCCAGCACGTCGTCGCTGGACGCGCCGCCGATGTTGACGATATAGTTGGCGTGCTTCTGGGCGATCTCCGCGCCGCCGACACGCGTGCCCTTCAGCCCGGCCGCCTCGATCAGCCGGCCGGCGCTCTGGCCGGGCGGGTTCTTGAACACGCTGCCGCAGGACGAGCCGACCGGTGTCTTGCCCTTGCGCTCGGCGGCGGTGCGCTCCATCTGCGCCGCCAGCTCGCGCGGGTCGGCCCGCTCGACCGTCAGCTCGGCCGCGACCACGATGGGCCCAAACGCTGAAGGATGAGCGATGAACGATGAATGGGTGAGTTCGCTCTGTTCATCGTTCATCGTTTTGCGTTCATCGTTTCGCTTGAGCGCGCTGGTCCGGTAGCCATAGCCCAGCCGCTCGACCGGCCACTCCTGCAGCTCGCCGTCGACCAGCAGCCAGGCGCGCGCGAGGGCGGATGCGATGTCGCTGCCGTAGCAGCCCGCGTTGCCGAACACCGCGCCGCCGATCGTGCCCGGCAGACCCTCGGCCCACTGCAGGCCGCCCCAGCCCTGCCCGGCCAGCCGCCGCACCGTACCGGCGGTCGGCGCGCCGGCGGCGATCCAGACGCGGCCGTGGTCGGACTCGGGCGGCAGCCGCACCTCCTGGGCCCGGTAGCGCAGCACCAGCCCGTCGAAGCCGGCGTCGCGCGCCAGCACGTTCGTCCCGCCGCCCAGCACGAACACCGGCACTGCGCGCGAGTTCGCCCAGCGCAGCGCCTCCTGCAGCTCCTCGACTGTGGCGGCATTCGCGAAGAAGCGCGCGGGGCCGCCGATGCGCCAGGAGGTGTACTTCGCCAGCGGCTCGTTTTCAAGCATTAGAGGTCGCATATCGCACGTCGCATATTGCCCAGATCGATCACGTTCGCCGTTACTTTGTCACCTGTCACCGCCGCGGCGGCCGCCCCCCGCGGATGCGCTCGCGCAGCGCGGCGACCTCGTCCGAATGGTGCAGCGCGTCGCGGATCTTCAGCGCCTCGACCCAGTGCGTGTTCGCGCGGTCGCGCAGCCCCTCGTCGTAGTACAGGTCGCCGATCCGCTCAAGCGTGCGCGCCAGGCCGATCTGATCGTTGTCGCGCCGCGTGAGCGCCAGCACCCGGCCGTAGTACTCGTGCGCGCGGTCGTAGCGGCGGGTCGCGCTGGCCGTATCGCCAAGGTGCAGCAGCGCCATGCCCTGGCCGCGCGGGTTCTGGATCTGCTGCTCGATCGCCAGCGCGCGCTCGTGATACGCCTGGGCCTCGTCGTAGCGCCCGAGGCGCAGCATGATCGTCCCGAGCACGCTGTAGGAGCGCGCCTGCCCGACGATATCGTCGATGCTCTCGCGCAGCCGCAGGCTCTCCTGCTCGTCGGCCAGCGCATCGGTCAGCTTGTTCTGGTTGAGCAGCGCCAGCGCCAGCTTATCGCGCAGGATCGCCTGGCCGAACAGGCTGCCGCGGCCCTGCTCGATGCTGAGCGCGCGCGTGTAGAACGTCATCGACTCGCGGCTGGAGCCGAGTACCCGGTAGATATCGCCGATCCCGGTGAGCACCCGCGCCAGCCGGACCCGGTCGTCGTGCTGCTCGCTCTCCTCCTGCGCCAGCTGCAGCTCCTGCAGCGCCTCCAGGTGGCGCCCCTGGATCTGGTGGACTTTGGCGAGGTGCAGCCGGACCTCGGCCTCCAGATCGCCCAGCTCGTCGTCGGCCGCCAGGGTGCGCGCCTGCTGCAGCACCACCTCGGCGTTGGCGAGCTGGCCCAGCTCGCGCTGCATCCGCCCGATCGCCAGGTAGGCCCGCGTGGTCGCCTCGCGGTTGTTGCGCGGCTGCGCGCTAGCCAGCATGCGCCTGGCGTAGTCGAGGCCCTCGCGGTACTGGCCGCCGAACTCCAGCACCGCCAGCGCCAGGGCGTAGGCCCGCAGATCGTAGATCCGCCGCTGCTCTTGCGCGAGCCGCTCCAGCAGCGTGAGCGCCCGCTCGGCCCAGCGCCGCGCCGAGGTGAAATCGAGGCGCGTCAGGCGCGCCTCGGCAATCTCAAGCGTAGCTTCCACCGCTTCGGCATTCGCCCCAGCCTGCTCCCAATGCCAGGCCAGGGCCTCGCGCCAGCCCTCGGGCGCCTGGTCGCCGCGCGGCTCATAGCGCGCCACCAGTCCCTCGGCCACACGGCGATGGAAGGTTACGTTGTCGTCGTCGATCACGGCTGGCTTTCTTTCGCGTAGAGATGCGGGCTTTGCCTAGCATAGCAGATCTGCTACGATGCTCCATAGAACGCCGCGGCGCTCAAACATTCGCGCGCTCGAGTGCGGCCAGGGCTGCTTCGCCAACCTTGTGCCCATCGCCCGCGCCGAGCGTCAGCAGCACATCGCCGGGCTCGAGCAGGTTCTGCAGCTCTGCGACAGCATGTTCCATGCCGCCGACAGCGCGGGCCTGCGGGTGGGCCAGCCGCCGCGCCAGCATCGCGCTGTCGATGCCGAGCGTGTCGCGCTCGCGCGCCGCGTAGATGTCGCCGATCAGCACCACGTCGGCGTCGCCGAAGGCGGTCGCCCACTCCTCCAGCAGCGCGCGCGTGCGCGTGTAGGTGTGCGGCTGGAAGTAGACGACGATCCTGCGCGTGCCGAAGCGGCTGCGCGCCGCCGCGAGCGTCGCGCGGACCTCGGTCGGGTGGTGCGCGTAGTCGTCGATCACCGTCACTCCAGCAGCCTCGCCCTTCAGCTCGAAGCGCCGCCGCGCCCCGCGATACTCCGCCAGCGCCGCCAATGCTACAGACAGCGGCACGCCCAATCTGGTCGCCGCCGCCAGCGCCGCCAGCGCGTTGCGCACATTGTGCGCGCCGTGCAGCCCCAGCCGGCACTGGCCCAGCGCGCGCGTCGCGAAGCTGCGCCGGTCGTAGTGCCAGACCTCGAAGCGCGTGCCGGTGGCGTCGGCGAGCGTGTTCGCGGCCATCCAGTCGAGCAGCGCGCGTCGGCACGAGACCGGGTCGCTCGCGACCGCGTCGTCTATGCCATACTGGAGCGCGTCGGGCCGCGCGGCCACCCGCAGCGCGCCGGGGTCGTCGCCGCAGACGATCAGGTCGCGGCCCTCCGCCGTCGAGCCGGCGAAGGCGCGGAAGGCCTCGTCGTAGTCCGCCGGCGTCGGGTAGATGTCCACGTGATCCCACTCGACGTTGGTGATGATCGCCAGCTTTGGCGTCAGCGCCAGGAACGTGCGGTCGTACTCGTCGGCCTCGATCACCAGCGGCGCATCGGCCGCGCCCCAGCGCGCGTTGCGGTCGAAGTCGGGCGCGTCTCCGCCGATCAGGAAGCCGGGCTCGCGCCCGGCTCGCGTCAGGATCAGCGCGATCATCGCCGTCGTAGTCGTTTTCCCGTGCGTGCCCGCGACCGCGATCACCTCGCGCTGCCGCGACCACTCGCGCCACAGGTCGGCCCGCTTCAGCACCGCAATGCCGCGCTGCCGGGCCGCCTGGATCTCGGGGTGGTCGCCCCTGGCGGCCGAGGTCACGACCAGCGCGTCGGCCCCCGCGATGTGCTCGGCCGCGTGCCCCAGAAAGACCTGCGCCCCGCGCGCCGCCAGCGTCTCGGATAAGGAGTTTCGCTGCATATCCGAGCCGCTGACGCTATACCCCTGGTCGAGCAGGACGTGGGCGATCGCGCTCATGCCCGCGCCGGCGATGCCGACAATGTGGTAGTGCATACCCGGTTATTTTTTTCCGCTGCTTGCGGGCGGCGCGTCGGGCCGGAAGATGCGGTCAAATCGCAGCAGAATGACCACCACCAGTAGGACGAAGAAGGCGCCGATCACCGATGGGACAATTGCTTGATAGCTGGGCAGGCCGTTGAGCGCGGTGGTCAGCAGGTTGGGCTGATTGAGCGTCTCCGGCGCCGCGCTCCAGAACTCGCGGATGGCGCTGATCCCCAGCACGCCGACGTACAGACCGGTCAGCAGGCCGAGGATGCGCAGCGGGCGGGCCTTATCGGTCGGCTTGAGGGTGGTCTCCCAAGGCCAGGCGTAGCCGATCCCGACCGCGAGCAGCGCGCCGAAGACCAGCACGCGCAGCAGCAGCGGGGCCTGGAAATTGTCAGGGATGAGCGCCGGCAGCGGCTCGACCGTCGCCGGGTCGCGGCCGAGTGCGAAGGCGAACAGCTTCGGCCCATTGCTGTAGAACCGGTTGAGTAGGCCGACCACGAAATTGCCGCCCTGGACGGTCAGCAAGTAGGCGATCGTGATGAAGATGGCGATGCTGAGCATGTAGCGAAAGCCTTTGCTCCATCCTAGCCCCGCCAGCCCGAGAAGGATCACATAAGTGACGATGATGCTGCCAAAATTGATCGTGATAGTTCCGTCACTGATCGTCATGCAAGGCCTCTTCTGGATGCCGGATCATGCAGTCTTGCGCTGTGGCCGTCTGCCGCTCCGGCCGTATGTGCTCGCCTCTGTCGTCGATTGCGCCTGCTCCTACCGAAGTTGCGCTGGAATGATGCTCCGGCGCGAACCACGTGCGGGTTATAGATACGATAGCGCCACCTTTCTGCTCCAGCGGATGCAACGACTACCCCCAACAAGTGCCTCAGCGCGTCCGGCGTACGCTGCGCCGGCCCGCCCCGGTCACGCCGCGCCGGCGGCCGGCGCCGAGCCCGCGTCGCCGGCCGCGCCACCATCCCGCCAGCGTCTCGCCAAGCGCGACCGGCGGGCGGCGGCCGGCGCGCTCGTATCTCCCGGCGGGCTCCTGGGCCGCCCGGTCGACCGTGTGCCGCGAGATATTCAGCAGTATGCCCACGGCGACCATACACATCACCAGCGACGAGCTGCCGTAGCTGACGAACGGCAGCGTGAGGCCGGTGAACGGCAGCAGCGTCGTCACGACCGCGATATTGATCAGCGCCTGGAAGACCAGCCAGGCGGTCAGCCCGGTCGCCAGCAGGGCCGCAAACGGCTCGGGCGCCCGCGCGGCGATGCGCATCCCGCGGTAGGCGATCATCAGGAAGCACGCGACGACGAACAGCGTGCCGATCAGCCCGAACTCCTCGCCGATCACCGCGAAGATCGCGTCGGTCTGGGCCTGCGAGAGCCACAGGAACTTCTGGCGGCCCTGGCCCAGCCCGACGCCGAAGATCCCGCCGCTGCCCAGCGCGTAGAGCCCGTGCATCGGCTGCCACCCGGCGTCCTGGTAGTAGGCGAGCGGGTCGAGCCAGGCGGCGATGCGGCTCTGGCGGTAGGGCGCGATCTTGACCATCGCCCAGAACGCGCCGCCCGCCACCGCCGCCGCGCCAAGGATGTGCAGCGGGTTCGCCCCGGCGGTGAAGTAGACCGCGCCGGCGATCACCACCAGCACGATCGTCGTGCCCAGGTCGCCCTCCAGCATCACCAGCCCGCA
The DNA here is from genome assembly GCA_016717335.1 of Candidatus Ribeiella danica. Lineage (GTDB taxonomy): Bacteria > Chloroflexota > Chloroflexia > Chloroflexales > Roseiflexaceae > Ribeiella > Ribeiella danica. The sequence continues at coordinate 348,875 of JADKFS010000008.1, read as the reverse complement.
CACGACGCCGAGCATCACCGCGAAGGGCACCAGGCCGTAGCTGACGTTGCCGAGCCGCGCGCCGCGCCGCGAGAGCCAGTCGGCGAAGTACACCACCATCGCCAGCTTGGCGATCTCGGACGGCTGCATGCTGAAGCCCGCAATCCTGATCCACTGCCGCGCGCCGTTGACCTCGGTGATGCTGGTCGGCAGCATCAGCACCAGCAGCAGCAGCAGCAGCGTCGCGCCGATCATCTGCACCGAGTAGGTCCGCCAGACCCGGTAGTCGATCCGCTGCGCCACCAGCAGCCCGACCGTGCCGATCGCCGCGCCGCTCAGCTGGCGCAGCAGGTAGTACAGCTGGTTGTCGTGGTTGGTGAAGGCGTCTACGAACGAGGCGCTGTAGACCATCACCAGCCCGAGCGGCACCAGGATGCCGATCACCGTCAGCAGCGGGTAGTCAGGTTTGCGCTTGGTCGTGTCGAACATAACAACCTTTAGTAGTCAGTAGCCAGTCGTCAGTAGTCAGATTCTATGTTTCACGGCGATTCGCATCGGTACTGACTACTGATATCTGACTACCGACTACCGGATCGGTGGCTTGATCGTCATTACCGCCATGACCAATAGGCCGAGAAACACCCCCGCGCCGGCCCAGCCGTACTGCAGCTCTCGCCGCACCACCTGCGGCGGGAACAGCCGCTCGTCGACCGCGAAGCGCGGCGCCAGCAGCCAGCCGAGCAGCGCCCCGCCGATCAGCCCGCCGATATGGGCCGAGTTGTCGATCAGCGGCGTGCTGAAGCCGATGAACAGGTTGATCATCACGACGGTGATCAGGCTGCCGAGCTGCCGGCGCGAGGCCTCGCCGAGCAGCTTGCGCGAGACGTAGTAGAACGCCGCCAGCCCGCCGATCAGACCGAAGATCGCGCCTGACGCGCCGACCGACGGCGCCGCCGAGAACAGGTAGGATGCAGTGCCGCCGGCCAGCCCGGCGATCAGGTACAGCGCCACGAAGCGCAGCGTGCCGTAGATCCGCTCGGCCTCGGGCCCCAGCGCGTAGAGCGCCCAGGCGTTGAAGCCGATGTGCAGCCAGCTGCCGTGCAGGAACATCGCGGTCAGAAATCGGTAGTACTGGCCGTCGATCTTGATCGCCTGGTTATCCTTCGCGCCCAAGTCGAGCGTATAGTCGTAGATCGGCACGCCGTTGATCCGCACGCCGACGAGCTGGAGCAGCGACGGGATGGCGAAGATCGCGACGTTCAGCGCCAGCAGCACCCATACCGCGCGGACCTGTCCGAGCGGCAGCCTCAGCTGGTAGGTCTGCGGCTGCTGCACCGGCCGGGCCTCGCCGTAGACCGGCGCCGGCTCGGGCTCGTCAGGGTCGCGCCGCCGGCCGAACTCCTCGTCGAAGCGATTGAGCATCGGCTGCAGATCGTCATCCTCGTTTGGCTGGTTGGGTTGACTCATCAGATTGCAGATTCCAGGTTGCAGATTGCAGGTTGTAGATTGCAGAGTACCTAATCTACAATCTACAATCTGAACTCTACAATTGATTGACGATCCGCCGGAACTCCTCGCCACGGTGGAACTCGTTGCGGAACATGCCGAAGCTGGCGCACCCCGGCGAGAGCAGCACCACGTCGCCCGGCGCGGCCAGCCGCCTGGCTTCCTCGCTCGCCTGGGCGAAGTCGCTATATGGACCAAGGACGAAAGACGAATGACCAAGGGCTGGCGATGAATTGTTGGGTACGACATTTTGGTCGTTGGTCGTTGGTCGTTGGTCTTGCCGATCCAGCGCCTGTAGCAGTTTGGGCGTCGCAGTTCCTTCCAGCAGCACCACGGCCTTCGCCCGCTCGCGGATGGCGCGCGCCAGCCCGGCGAACGGCAGGTTCTTGTCGGCCCCGCCGGCGATCAGAATGATCGGTCTCTCAAAACTATATAATGCCGCAATTGCGGCCTCGGGTGCGGTCGCGGCGGTGTCGTTAATGTAGTCCACGCCGTCGAGCTCGCGGACCAGCTCGAGCCGGTGCTCGACGCCGCTAAAGCCGCGGATCGCGCTGCGGATGTGCGCCGATTCGACGCCGAAGCTCTTTGCCAGCGCCGCCGCCGCGGCGATATTTTCCAAATTATGTGTGCCAGACAATCGGACGTCGTCTGTTGTGCAAATAACCTCATCGATCCGATCCAAGAGCCCCGTGAGTCTATTGTGTTCGAATTGTTCCCAGATCAGCCGATCGTCATTCCATCCGATGAAACAATCTCGCTCGGTAAAGTCCTGGCCTGGATACAACTCGTCATCGTCGTCGGAAAGTGAGCCGAGAAACCAAACCTTCCTCGCCGGAGTTTTTCGGAACGTCCAAACGCGCTCCCGATCGATATCAGTGCCCGAGTATGCTCTGCTTCTCGAATTGAACACTGCGACGTCGCTCGCGCGCTGGTGCAGGAAGATCTGCTCTTTCGCCTTGGCATATGCGTGCATGGAGCCATAGCGGTCGAGGTGGTCGGGGTACAGGTTGAGATAGCACGCATATTGCGGGCTAAGACCAGCCTCGCCCAGCCCCTCCAGCTGCCAGCTCGAAAGCTCCAGCACCACCGGCGTGCCAGCCCCAATGCGCGGCAGCGCCTCGAGCGCCGAGACGCGCAGGTTGCCGGCCACGACCGTGTCGGGGTGCTGCTCGCGCAGCATCGCCCCTGCGAGCAGCGTCGTGGTAGTCTTGCCCTTCGTTCCGGTGATGCCGAGGATTGGGCCGGGGCAGAGCCGGAAGAACAGCGTCATCTCCATCTCGATCGCCGCCCCCGCGGCGCGGGCGACCTGGAGGTAGCGCGACTCGCGCGGCACGCCGGGGTTGCGGACGACCAGGTCGGCCTCGCGGAAATCGTCCTCGCGGTGCTCGCCGAGCACGTAGCGGATGGGCAGGCCGGCCAGCGCCGCGAGCGACGGCTGGAGCTGCTCGGGCCCGCGCATATCGGTGACGGTGACGCTGGCCCCCTGGCTGACCAGGAAGCGGGCGACCCCCAGGCCGCCGCCGTGAACCCCGAGCCCCATCACTAGAGCGCGTTTCCCGCGTAGATCCATAGCGCTGAGTTTTGAGTTTTGAGCTCTAACTTCTGAGTTCTGAATTACTCAAAACTCAAAATTCAAAACTCATAACTATATTATTGTCCGCTTGTCTGAACCACCGACTGCTGGGGCGGCGGGCCGAGCTGCGACTGCGCGCGCTGCTGGTCGCGCAGCGTCAGCGCCAGCGAGATCCCGATCAGCGCGGCGACCATCCCGACCAGCACGAAGCGCTGCATCACCTGGGTCTCGCTCCAGCCCAGCAGCTCGAAGTGGTTGTGCAGCGGCGCCATCTTGAAGAATCGCCGGCCCTCGCCGCGGCGCTTGCGGGTCCACTTGAAGTAGCCGACCTGGATGATCACCGAGATCGCCTCGGCCACGAACACCGCGCCGACGATCGGCAGGAGCAGCCACTGTTGCGATTGGAGCGCGACGACCGCCAGCACAGCGCCGAGCGAGAGTGAGCCGAGATCCCCCATAAAGACCTGCGCCGGGTGGGCGTTGAACCACAGGAAGGCCGCGCAGGCGCCCACCAGCGTGAAGTTGAACGCCATCAGGTTGAGAAAGCGCTGGTCGAGGAATGTGATCACCCCGTAGGCGGCGAAGGCCAGCGTCAGGTTCCAGCCGGCCAGGCTGTCGAGCCCGTCGGTCAGGTTCACGGCGTGGCTGGACGAGATGATGATAAAGGTCGCCAGCGGGATGTACCACAGCCCGATATCCCACTGTCCGACGCCTGGGATGATCACCGGGCCTTTGAACTCGGCCTTCTGCAGGCCGAACGGCGCCGGCAGGTACAGCACCAGGCTTGCGCCCAGCGCGATGACGATCGTCAGGATGAGCTTGCGCCGCGAGGTGAAGCCGTAGCTCTTCGAGCGCGTCCCAATCAGCGACATATAGTCGTCGAGGCCGCCCAGCACCGCGAAGCCGGCCAGGACCGAGAGCGGCAGCAGCATCGACCAGCGCTCGATCAGATTGAAGCAGATTGTCAGAACAAGCACCGGCAGGAGAATGATAATGCCGCCCATCGTCGGCGTGCCGGTCTTGATCATGTGGCTCTCCGGGCCTTCGGCGCGGATCTGCTTGCCGATCCGGTGCCTGCGCAGGAAGCGCACCCAGTATCCGCCGGTCGCCAGTGTCAGCACAAACGCTGCGGCCGCGAGCAACAGGGCGCGCGACATATCTTTGACCAGCAGCGATTTTAATGCCTCTTCCACGTGTCGTTCTCCTCCGGGGATGCCTGGAGGAACCTTCGACCCCTCCAGGCATCCCCAGTGGTGGAGTGTGGCACCCCACACCCCACCACCGGGCTAGGCTAAAAAATCGAAGATCCCTTATTCTCCGGCTGCTGCTGGAGCGCCGCCACGATCGCCTCCATCGCGGCGCCGCGCGACCCCTTGATCAAGACGTAGTCGCCCGAGCGCAGCTGCTCGCGCAGCAGCTCGATCGCCTCCGCGTTGGTCGCGAGCATCGTCACCTGGTCGGCGCGCAGGCCCGAGGCGCGCGCCTCGTCGGCGATCCAGCGCGCCCGCGGCCCGACGCTGATCAGGATGTCGGCGACCTCGGCCGCGCGCCGCCCGACCATGCGATGGGCCTGCTCCTCGATCTCGCCGAGCTCGAGCATGTCGCCCAGCACCACGATGCGCCGCCCGTCCAGGTCGGCGAGCAGGTTGAGCGCGGCGAGCGACGAGGTGGGCGAGGCGTTGTAGGTGTCGTCGATCAGGGTCGCCCCGCGGGTGCCCGGCACCGCCAGCAGCCGCAGCTGCGCGCTCTCGTCGCGTAGCCCGTCGACGATCGCGTCCCAGCCCAGGCCGAGCAGCAGGCCGGCCGCCGTGGCGGCGAGCGCCGTGTGGACGCTGTGGCGGCCGAGCAGCGGCAGCCGCAGGTGGACCGCCTCGCCGTCGTAGTGGGCTCGGAAGGCGATCCCCTCCAGCCCGCGGCCCTCGATCTCGTCGGCCCACAGGTTTGCGGCCGGGTCGAGCCCGTAGAAGAACGGCCGCGCCGGCGTCAGCTCGGCCATCGCGCGCACCCGCTCGTCGTCGGCGTTGAGGATCGCGTAGCCGTCGGGCGGCAGCGCTCGCACCAGCTCGCTCTTGGTCCGGGCGACGGTCTCGATGCTGCCCATCCGCCCCAGGTGCGAGGGGCCGACATTGGTCACAATGCCGATCTGTGGCCGGGCGAGCTGCGCCAGCAGCGCAATATCGCCCGGCACATAGGCCCCCATCTCCAGGACCGCCACGTCGTGGTGCGCGGCCAGCTGGAGCAGGGTTAGTGGCAATGTGGACTCGTTGTTATAGCTTCTTGGATTTTTTAAGGTGCTGTAGCGACGCCTGAGAACCGCCGCCGCGACCTCCTTTGTGGAGGTCTTGCCCACGCTGCCGGTGATCCCGATCACCTTCGGCGCGAACAACCCACGATGGTAGGCCGCCAGCCGGTGCAGCGCCGCGAGCGGCTCGTCGACCGCGATCAGCAGCACGCTTGCGGGCGTCGCGCGCTCCAGCCCGGCCCCGCCGGGCTCGACCACCGCGAAGGGCTGGTCGATCGTCAGCTCGGCCGCGCGATCCCGCCGCACCAGCGCCGCCCGCGCCCCGCGCGCCACGGCGTCGGCCAGGAAGGTGTGCCCGTCGACTCGCTCGCCGCTCAGCGCGACGAACAGCGAGTCGGGGGTCGCCAGCCGCGAGTCGATCACCGCCTCGCCGTAGGCAACCTGCCCGAGCGCCGGTGGGATGATCGGCGTCCGCCGGTCCTCCGCCACCTGCACGCCAGTCAGCACTTCGTCCAGTCGCAACACCGCCGTCTCCTTGAGAAATCCAGGGTCCTCGGCGGCATTGTAGCATAGATCAAGTAGTCGGTAGTCAGTAGCCAGCAGTCGGTAGCCAGCAGCAATGCTGATCGTTGCCCTTCACCAGTACTGACATCTGATATCCGACTACTGGCATCTGAATCACTGCCCAGTTCGAACAGCCACTCCCGGCGTCTGGCCCGGCCCGGCCAGCTGCGGGTCGGGCGCGAGGCGCTCGTAGCGCATCAGCTGCTCGACGATCCCCTCGTACACCGGCAGCGCCGTCAGCACACCCCAGCGGTCGTCCTGCGGCCGGTCGATCTTCACCAGGATGGCGTAGCGCGCGTCCTCGGCCGGCGCCAGCCCGACGACCGAGCCGATCACGTCCTCGGTGTAGCCGCCCTGCCCGTCGGGCACCTGCGCCGTGCCGGTCTTGGCCGAGACCTGGTAGCCGGGCATCAGCCACTTGCTGGCGGTGCCGTCGTCGTCGACGTAGTGGTTGGCCGATTTCACCAGCATCGCGCGCACGGCCGCGGCGACCTCGGGCGAGATCGGCGCGCCATCCTGCTGCGGGCTGGTCGTGTCGCACGCGTCGTCGCGGCAGCGCTTCTGAACGATGTACGGCCGCATCAGCCGGCCGCCGTTGCCGACCGCGGCGGCCATCCGCACCAGCTGCAGCGGCGTGACGGCGATGCTCTGGCCAAAGCCGTTTGTGTCCAGCGTGAGCGGGCTCCAGTCGGGCGACGCGGGGTCGGGCACGATGCCGACCTCTTCGCCGGCCAGGTCGACGCCGGTCGGCTTGCCGAAGCCAAAGTCGGCCACGGCCTTATAGAACCGCTCGGCCCCGGTCATCTCGTTCAGCTGCAGCGCGCCGACGTTGCTGGAGTAGAGCAGCACCTGGCCCGGCGTGATCGGCCCGTGGCCGCCGCTGTCCCAGTTGTGGATCGGCCAGCCGTAGCGGTCGATCACGCCCCCGTCGTCGACGGTTGTGTCGGCGGTGAACGCGCGGGCCTGCAGGCCGGCCGAGACTGTGACGATCTTGAAGGTCGAGCCGGGCTCGTAGACCTGCCCGATCGCCGGGTTGCGGTTGTACATCTCGGCCGGGTAGTCGTTGTACCGGTTCGGGTCGAAGGTTGGGTAGCTGGCCATGCCGCGGATCGCGCCGGTCTTGGGGTCGAGCACGATCACCGTGCCGCCCGAGGCGTGGTGCTTGTCCACCGCGGCCTTCAGCTCGGCCTCGATCACGTGCTGGACCAGCGGATCGAGCGTCAGCTCCAGGTCGGCGCCGTTGCTGGCCGGCTGAGTCTGCTGCGGCGCGATCCAGATCGGGTTGCGCTGCGCGTCCACCTCGGCGGTGATCGTGCCGGTCACGCCTTTCAGCACGCTATCGTAGAAACCCTCCACGCCGCTGATGCCGATGTTCTCGAAGTTGACCGCGCCGATCGTCTGGGCGGCCAGGCTGCCCTGCGGGTAGACCCGGCGCGGCTCGTAGATCAGCTGCAGCCCCGGCTCCTCCTCGGCGATCTTCGCGACCTGCTTGGCGATCTCGGGGTCGAGCCAGCGCTTGATCGGCACCCATACCTTGGTCTGATCCTGCAGCGCGGCCAGGATCTCGGGCGCGGGCTTGCCGAGCAGGCCGGACAGCATCAGCGCCAGCCGGGCGGCGCCCTCCTTCTTGACCTGCGGCGGCACGACGAACAGGCTCTCGCGATCGACATCCAGCGCCAGCACATTGCCGGCCCGGTCGCGGATCGCGCCCCGGCGCGGCGCGATCGTCAGCTGCTGGTTGATCTCGCTGCGGGCCAGCGTCGCCAGCTGCTGGCCCTGCACGACCTGGAGATTGCCGAGCCGCAGACCCACGACGACCAGCGCGACGACGGCGGCCAGCAGCACGGCGTTGACGCGCCAGCGGCTGATTGCGATCGGCTTATTCGGTTGTGTCGTGCGTGTCGCCATGTTTGTGAAGGGGTGACAAGGTGAGGGGTGACAAGGCCAGCGCCCTGTCACCTGGTCACCTGGTCACCTGGTCACCTTGTCGCTAGCCGGCGGCTGCTGCGCGGAAGACGGCGGCGCGATCGTGATGTAGCGCGCCTGCTCGGGTGCCATCGGCCGCAGGTGCATGTCGGCGGCGCGGCGCTGGATCTGTTCGAGCGACTGGGCCTGCGAGAGTCGGAGCTGCAGCGCGTTGCGCTGGCGCAGCAGATCGGTGTGCTCGGCCTGCAGCTGGGCCATCTCGTAGCCCTGGGTCGCCAGCCGCCCGGTCTGCCCGAGCGAGATCAGGCTGAGGCACGAAAAGATCAGCGCCGCCGCGATCAGGTAGCGCCCGCCGTCGAGCCGCAGGTAGCGCGGCAGTCGGCTGCGGCGCGCCTTCGCCTGCTGGAGCGGAAAGAGCTGTCGGATATTGACGGCCATGGCTGATCCTCTTTACAGATGTCAGTAGTCAGTACCGTACCGTTGCGCTACGGCGCCTCATCGAATAGCATTGGTTCTAACTGCTGACGACTGACTACTCGCTCGGCTACTCGCAGCTTCGCGCTTCGACTGCGCGGGTTGGCCCGCACCTCCGGCTCGCCGGCCTCGATTGGCTTCTTGGTGATGATCGACATCCGCTCGTGGCCCACGCCGCCGTAGCCGACTCGCTGCGGAAGAACAGCTTGACGATCCGATCCTCCAGCGAGTGAAACGCGATCACCGCCAGCCGGCCGCCCGGCGCAAGCAGCTCGACCGCCTGGGGCAGCGCCGCCTCCAGGCTCTCGAGCTCGCGATTGACGGCGATCCGCAGCCCCTGGAACGTGCGCGTGGCCGGGTGGATCTTGCCGTGCCGCCCGCCCAGCGCGCGCGTCACCAGATCCGATAGCGCGCCGGTGGTCTCGATCGGGCGCTGGCGGCGCGCCTCGGCGATGAAGCGCGCGATCCGGCGTGAGCCGCGCTCCTCGCCGTAGCGATAGATCAGGTCGGCCAGCTCACTCTCGGGCAGCTGGTTGACCAGGTCGGCGGCGGTTGGCCCGTCGGTCGGGTCGAGCCGCATATCCAGCGGCGCGTCGACCGTGAACGAGAACCCGCGCTCGGGCGTGTCGAGTTGGTGCGATGACACCCCCAGGTCGAGCAGGATGCCGTCGACCTGATCGAAGCCGTGCTCGTGGGCCAGCTGTGCCAGGTCGCGAAAGTTGCCGTGCGCCAGCACCGCTCGGTCGCCATACGGCGCGAGGCGCGCGCGCGCGGCTGCCAGCGCGGCCGGGTCGGCGTCGATCCCGAGCAGGTGGCCGTCGGGGCGGCTGTGCTCGAGTACAGCCGCCGCGTGCCCGCCGCCGCCGAGCGTCCCATCGACGTAGCGCCCGCCGTTGTGTGGCGCCAGCCCCGCAACGACCTCGCTCAGCAGAACCGGCGTGTGCCGGAAGGCTGAAGGCTGAAGGCTGAAGGTTGAATCGTCGGAATCGCGCTTTTCATCCTTCATCCTTTTAAATTCCCAGGGCTGCCAGCTGCTCGGCGATCGCGCTGGCGCTGCTATCGATGTTCTCCAGCACCTCGCCCCAGCGCTCGGTGGCCCAGATTTCAAAGTGCGTGTTCAGCCCGGCGATGATTACCGCGTCGCCGATGCCGGCGTACTCGCGCAGGTTCTGCGGGATCAAGATGCGCCCCTGGCGGTCGAGCATGATATCGGCCGCGCCCGAGAAGAGCAGCCGGCGCAGGTTGCGCGCCTCGCCCTGGCCCAGCGACAGGCCGCTGACCCGCTGGGCCAGTTGCTCCCAGGTCGACCTGGGAAAGCCCATCAGGCAGTGATCGAACCCGCGCGTGACGACCACGCCATCGCCCAGCTCCTCGCGAAAGCGCGAGGGGACAGCCAGGCGGCCTTTCTCATCCATGTTGTGGTCGTACTCGCCCAGGAACACAGCGCTTGCTCGCCGATCATGATGTTCTGCTTGATTTTAGAACATCAGTACTAATTTCCCCACTTTGCCCCACATTTCCCCACCGATTAGCCCATTATATACCACTTACACCACTTTTTCAATACAGTTGGCCACCGATTTAGGGAAGACCTTGCAAGATCCATGGCTTACGAGCCGGCTTAGTTATGGGAGGCATGGCTTGACGCGCCGGCAGGCGCGCTGGTATAGTGCGCGGGCGAAACATGCGCAGCAACCGCAACCTGGAGGATGACAATGGGCGAGCTAACGCATCTGGACGCCGAAGGGCACGCCCAGATGGTCGACGTGAGCGGCAAACAGGAGACGCGGCGCGAGGCGGTGGCGCGCGGGGCGGTGCTTATGCAGCCGGAGACGCTGCGAAAGATCGTCGCGGGCGATTTGCCGAAGGGCGATGTGCTGGCCGTCGCGCGGATCGCCGGCATTATGGCCGCCAAGCGCACGCCCGACCTGATCCCGCTGTGCCACCCGCTGATGCTGACCCACGTCTCGGTCGAGCTGCGCCCAGCGCAGGAAGAGTCGGCGGGCACCGGCGAGCGCGCGGCGGTGCTGATCGAGGCGACCGTGCGGACTACCGGCAAGACCGGCGTCGAGATGGAGGCGCTGACAGCGGTGAGCGCCGCCGCGCTGACGATCTACGACATGTGCAAGGCGATCGACCGCGGTATGCGGATCGGCGATATCCGGCTGGCGCAGAAGCGCGGCGGCCGCAGCGGCGAGCTGGTGCTCGAGGAATAACCCTGTTGGCCCTCACCACGGACCTCGCTCCTGTCGCCACAGGAGTGGGGTGATCAGGCGACGGACACTCGAAAGGGGACAGGGGAGGGGAACCCGGCGCGCCATTGTGCCAAAGCAGGATCACTCGTCCGGTAGAGCCTGCCCGGGCGCGGCCCCGCCCGCGAGAAGCCGGCTGATCCGATCGTGCTCGGCTTGAAGCCGGCGCCGCTGCGAGGCCCAGGCCCGATCCTGATCTGCGAGCGCTCGCTCGTCGCCCGCCACGCGCGTCGCGAGATCGTCGACCAGGATCATCTGTGTCAGCACCTGCTCCTCCAGCGCCGCGCGCCGGCCAGCCATGCTCGCCAGCTCGCGATCGATCAGCTGGTCGCCTGGCCCCTCACGCTGCGCCAGCAGCTCGCGCAGGCGCTGCTCGAGGTCTTCCAGCTCCCACGAGAGATCGCTTGCGGTCGCGCGGGCGCTCTTCAGATCGCCGAGCGACTCGAAGCGCCGCGCGCGCCGCTCGACGCCGCGGGCATCGCCCGCCGCGATGTCTCGCTCGATCTGCGCCAGCGCCTCGGCCAGCGCCGAGGCCGGCAGGTGCTCGTGCTCCGCAGGCTGCTGTTCCATACGATCGCTCATCTTCGTGCCGGCTCCGGCGGCTCGCTCTTCCGCACCTCCTCAGCGACACCACTTTGATGAAGCTCTAGCATAGCACGCTCGTAAAGAGCCGGCAAGGCTTGACATAGAACAAGTGTTCTGGTATACTAGATCACAGTTTCCGCTGTCTCTGAGCAAAGGAATCACGCGCTATGGTTCAGCGAACGATCGCGCCGACGCACAGTCGCTCGTTGTTCGGCGGCCGCGTGTGGTCGCTGCTGGCGGCGTCTGGCCGACGCGCAGAGCCGGTCGATCTGGTCGAGCAGCGTTTCAATTTCCTGCCGCACAGCTTTCGCTGGCGCGGCGATCTGCGGCGCGTCCGCCTGGTCGCGCGCGTCTGGGAGCAGCATGCGTCCGGGATTCGCGCGCCGCGGCGCTACTTCGAGGTGATCTGCGGGCAGGGCGGCAGCTATGTTCTATTCCAGGATCTCAAGGTTGGCACTTGGCATGTGAGCCTGTAGGAGGAGGGGTACGATGTATCTGGGCTGGTATGACGACAATCCAAAGAAGTCGGTCGCGCTCAAGATCGAGGAGGCGATCGACGCGTACGTCGATCGGTTCAAGGCGAGGCCAAACGTCGTGCTGGTCAACGAGGCCGATCGCGCCGAGATCAAGGGCGTGCTGGTGCGGAGCGAAGGCTACATTCGGCGCAACAATTTCTGGGTTGGCTGGGAAGCCGTCTCCAAGGTGTGAGCGGTGCCGGAGCGCCGCGGACCCTCCCCTGCCCCCACTCCCGCCGCCACGGGAGCGGGGGCTATCTTTTTGGCATCCGGGTGCGGTCGCACAGCGACCGCACCCGGATGACAAGAATCTGGCCCCCTCCCCTGGAGGGGGTAGGGGGAGGGGTCGCCACCCGCGGATTTGACCGCCCCGATCGCCTCGGGTACAATCCGACGTTGTCGCTCGAGGCTTGTGATCTATGAGTATTCCCGCTGGCCCCGCGGCCGTGCGGTCGCGGCTGCCTTTCTTCGCCAGTCTGCTCCGCCGCCACGCTGCGTTGGTCGCCGGGGCGGCCGTCGTCGCGCTCGGGCTGGCGCTGCGGCTGTACCGGCTGGGCGCACAGAGCCTGTGGCTCGACGAGGGCGGCACCTGGGCCGAGGTCACCGGCCGCACCGGCAAGGGCTGGCTGGCGCTGCTCGGCGAGCTGTTCAGCCCCGACGCGGCCTACCCGCTCTACCACGTGCTGCTCAAGGCCTGGCTGGCGCTGGCCGGCGACGCCGAGTGGGCGCTGCGGTTCCCCTCGGCGCTGGCCGGCGCCGCTGCCGTGCTCGTGATCTACATCGTCGCGCTTGAGCTGTCGTTGCCGACGACGAAAGACGAACGACGAAAGACCAATGACAAAGGTGCGAGCGAAGGGCGTGGCTCTTGGTCTGAAGACCGGCGAACGATAGCTGATCGAGTCTTGATCAGCACGAGTCTTGGTCCTTGGTCATTCGTCCTTGGTCCCGCCATCGCAGCGCTCCTGCTGGCCACCTCGCCGTTCGCGCTCTGGCAGTCGCAGGACGCGAAGGTCTACAGCCTGCTGATGCTGTGCGCCGCGCTGCTGGTGTGGGCGCTGCTCCGCGCGCTCCGCGGCGGCTCGCGGCGCGACTGGCTGGCGCTGCTGGTCGTGGCGCTGGCGAGCCTGTTCGTCCACCGGCTGGCGCTGCTGGCGCTGGCCGGCGCGCTGGTCGCCCTGGCGCTGGCCTGGCCGTTCGGCGGCGCGCGACGGCGAATGGCGCTAGCTCGCTGGGGGCTGGCGCTGGTGGCTCTGCTGTGCGCGGGCGCCGCGATCTACGGGGCCGTGCGCGCGGTCGGTGCGGAGAGCCGCGGCGGAACCGGGCACATCCCGGCCGGCCCCGCGAGCGGCCTTTGGCTCTCGCTGGCGCACTTCGCGCTCGATCGCGGGAATATCGGCGGCTGGCTGGGCGTGCCGCTGCTCGCGTGGGCGCTGCCGGCGCTGGCGCTGACCGCCTGGGGGCTCGCGCTGCTCGCGCGCGATGCGCGGCGCGGCGATGTCGCGGCGCTCGGCCTGCTCTGCATGCTGCTGGTGCCGCTCGGCCTGTTCGCCGCGGCGCTCGGCTTCGCGCAGCTGTTCGAGTCGCGCTATGCGACGGTCGCCTTCCCCGCCTGGGTGCTGACGATCGGCTACCCGCTCGTGGGACAACGCACGAAGGACCAAGGACGAAAGACCAAGGACGAAGGACCAAACTCTGGCTTATTCGAGCTTGCTCGTCGGTCGTCGGTCGTTGGTCGTTGGTCGTTGGCCGCCGCCGTGCTGGTAGTGAACGCCCTGGTGCTGTTCCAGCCGCAGCACGGCCTGCTCTCGGGCGCGCCGGTCAAGGAGCAGTGGCGCGAGGGAGTGGCCGAGATCGCCCGCCGCGCGCACCCCGACGACCTGATCATCCTGCACCCCTACTACGTGCAGCCGCTGTGGGACTACTACGCGCCGCGCGTCACGCCCGACCCGCTGCCGAAGATCGTGACGTTCGACCTACTGGGGCAGGGCTACTGCCTCGACGCGGCCCGGCAAGACTCTTCCGTCATCCCGGTGGAGTGCTACCGCCGCGCCTATGAAGAGGCGTTCGACCGCGCCGCGTATGGCAGGAAGCGCATGCTCATGCTACTCGCGCCGGACCACGCCCGGACGATCGATCCGCCGAAGAAGCTGGCGCAGCGCCTGGCAGAGTACCAAGCTGGCCACCGGCCGGGCGACCAGCCGCCGAACGCGGATGACAGGTACGGCTTTCTGGGGCTGCGCTTCCAGTTCGCCAGCGACCAGCGCACTTGGCCCTGCGGCGGCACCAGCGACGCGCTGATCGGCGTCGAGGTGATGTGCGCCTCCTTCCCCTCGTTCTACCATCAGACTGGCGCCACGGCGATTCCAGAACCACGGATCGCGCTCGGCGCGACCTTCGGCGGCGAGCTGCGCCTGCGCGGCTACAGCCTGGACCTGCTCGGCGGCGCGGCGCGGCCGGGCGGCGCGCTTCCGGTCACGCTCTACTGGGATGCGATGGCAAAGCCCACGCGCGACTACCGCATGTTCCTGCACCTGTGTCGCGACTGCGACATCCCACCGCTGGCCAACGCCGACGGCGCGCCGCTGGACGGCTACCCGCCGGCCGGCCGGACCACTACCTGGATCGTGGGCGACCCGGTGCACGACGAGCGCAGCCTGCGGCTGCCCGCCGACCTGCCGCCCGGTCGCTACACCCTGCTGCTCGGCGTCTACCCCGAGGGCGACCCGTCGGCCGGCGCGCGGCTGGCGGCTCTGAGCGGCGACGCGCGAGTGATCGGGGGGACGCGGCTGGCGCTGGGCGAGGTCACGATTGCTCGACAGTGATGTGAAGGAGGAGGGGGGGAGAATCAAAAGCGCCGGCTGTGTAAGCCCCATCATTCAGAGGTATAATGAAGCCGGAGCTAGCCACGAGGAGGTTCTATTGTGCTTGCACGCAGTCTCCCCAACCTGCTGGGGGTCTTCCGGATCGTTACGACGCCGCTGCTGGTCTGGCTGATCCTGGTGCAGACGGCCGCGGGCTACTATGGCGCGGTCGTGCTGCTGCTGGTCATGGCGGCCAGCGATATTGCCGATGGGCCGCTTGCGCGCCGGCTCGAGGTTGTGTCGCCGCTCGGCGTCTTTCTCGATACGATCTCCGACAAGATCTTCGTCGCCGGGGCGCTGGTGCCGATGGTGCAGGTCGGCCTGCTGTCGAGCTGGATCGCGCTGCTGATCATCGTGCGCGACTTTGCCGTGTCGGGGCTGCGCTCGTTCGCCGCCGCCGAGGGGGTGGTCATCTCGGCGCGCCAGTGGGGCAAGCAGAAGCTAGTGATCACGGTGACGGCGGTGATCTGGCTCTTGCTTGCCGCGGCGTTCAACGGGGCGGCGACGCCGGCGTTCGAGGCGCGCGCCGATCTGTATGCCGGCCTGGCGTTCGGCGTCTCCTGGCTGGTCAGCCTCTGGCCGATCCCGATGTTCCTCACGATCGTCTGGACGATCTTCTCCGGGCGCCGAGTATTTCTGGAAGGCCTGGCCGCTGCTCAGCGGCAAGCTGGTGCCTCAGCCCAAGCCCGCGGCGCCGCAGGCGCCGAGCACGCTGAAGCCCGATCGATAGCCCGAGCCGCGAGCCTCGCGCGATTGCACGATTTCTCCGCAACCTTCTTGGCGCGGCCGTCGTCACACAGCACAGACGACTGACGACCGACCGACTTTGATTGAGGAGGCTCGTTATGGAGCGATCGCGGGGCCGCACACTGCTCGGCCTGATGTTGCTTGTGATCGGGATCATCTCTCTGTCGAGTGCGCTGACGCGCTCGTTTGCCCCAGCCCCTGCGATGCCGGCCATCCCACCAATCCCGGCGATGCCGGCGATGCCGGCCATCCCACCAATCCCGGCCATCCCGCCGATCCCGCCGCTCCCATCTGTCCAGCACGCGCCTGTCTTCCTGCACCACAGCTTCGGGATAGGCCCGGTGATGCTGGCGATCGGCCTGGTCGTGCTGCTGCTGTGGTGGCGCGGGCGCCGCGCGCACGAGGCGCCGACGGCCTGAACTTGAGCTGGCGACCCGCGCGACTCGTCTGCGCTTGAGTCTCTCACTCCCCTGCCCCGCGCCCTCTGCGCGGGAGCGGGGGTTTTTGCTTGGCCGGCAGGTTCTTGCGGGGCGCAGCGCCCCCGGCCCGCCGCCTGGGGAATCCGCGCCGCTTCCCCCAGCCCCCCTTCGGCACATAATCCTGAACCAGGTGCAAGCATCGTGGCGGATGCCCAGCACCATTGCTGCCGGACAAGTTCCATCCCACCGTACGTGGATTCAGCCGGGCATGCGCGTCAAGCCTGGCACACGACACAGCTTTCTTTTGGGGGCCAGGGGCGCAAGCCCCGGCCGGGGGCGGCGGGGGGGGGCGGCCCCTCAAAGGGTTTCACTTGACAAACGGACGGCTTGCAGATGCGGCAAAACGCGCCTTGCGTGCGTGCCAAGATGTGGTATCGTTGGTGCTGCCACCTGATGCCAATGCGGTGCGTGCGTCTGCTTCCGACAGCATTCGGGTCAGGGGCTTTCACCATCCCAGGTGTGGGCATACTGATGCGCTTCCCCGAACCCTGGCAGCGTGCCAAGTTGGTGATACCCTTTGAGGGGGGCGGCCCCTCAAAGGGTATCACCTCATGCGACGATTACAGGTACAATAGCAGCACCACCGGTATCGCTTGCGTGTAACTGCTCAGGCGCTCCTTCCAGGCCACGCCGATCTGGAACAGACTGTATTTCCAGCTGCGCGCGGGGCCGTCGTCGACCAGGCTGCGATAGCCGCGCTTGACGACCCAGCGCCCAACCGCCACCAGCCACAGGTAGGCGATCACCAGCGGCAGCAGCAGGCGCGCAAAGCGCTCACGGTCGCTCACGCCGCTCTCGTCCAGGTGAAAGCCCCCGCTCTGCCAGTCCCGGAAGACCGTCTCAATCCACATGCGCCGACTGCCGCGCCGATAGGTCTGCCAGGTCGCCGGCAGATTAGTCATCACCGCATGCACGATCGGCTTGCCATCGTCATCCTTGGCCCACCAGGCCAGGATATTCACCGGCCCCTGATGCTCCTCGGTCAGATAGACCCCGTTGAGATAGGCGACACTGTCCCGATTGGGCAGCCAGGTGACCAACGCCGTGGCGGTACCGTCGGGCGTGAGCGCCACCAAGGTGCGTCCAGGTACCCCGAGCATACCATCGTGGCCCTGCTCGCGCAGCCAGGCGAACAACGCCTGGCTGCGGAATTCACTGTCGCCGTGGATGCTGACCCGCACCCGTTCGGGCAACAGCGCCAGGGCTTGAGCCAGCAGCGCTTGCTGATCGGCCAAGCCGCTCTGGCCACGATGGTCCAACGCGAGCCAGGCCAGTGGAAGCGAGCGACGGCGAAAGCCGATGCTCACGACCAAGATGTTATGCGTATCGCGCAACAGCACGCGATCGATCAGCAGTTGCACCCGCTGGCCTTTGAGGCCATGCAAGGCGGCTTTGGCCAGCGGCTGATAGTGCTCGGCCTGGGTCAGGCGCTCGTTATCCAGCAAGCGCCGGATGCGCTGCTCTTTGGCGGCTTGGGTGGTGTCCAAGGGCATCGAGCGGGCGATCTTGCCGATCTGGGCCGAGACGCTCTGGCCAATCGCGACCACGACCAGGGCCAGAGTCTCGATTTGGCTTGCCCGCGCCGCGGTCAGATGGGTGGTGAGCGATTGGCGCGTGGTATCATACAAGGGTGAGGTGGGCATGGATTCCTCCTTGGGCTGATCAGGTCTTGGCACGCGTGATCATACCAAAGGATGGCGTCCTGTCCACCTCCATGTGTCAAGTGAAACCCTTTGAGGCGCGTAAGCCCCCGCCAGCGTAGGCGCGCCGGTTTTGCGGTACAATAGCAGCGCTTTCCCTCCAGATCGAACCGAGCAAAGGAGCTTGTTATGGCGGATGCCCTGGCGGCTGCCGTTGCCGCACCGATCGAGCGCCCACATGAGCACGTGGCGGCAGGCCGCGCTGAGCCTGTACTGGTTCGCGACCAACGCGCACTGGACCGCGATCCTGATCACGCTGCTGCCGCTCCAGGCCGAGCTGATCGGTGGCGCGGAGTTCAAGGGCACCACCCTGGGCCAGATCCTCTCGATCGGCGCGTTCGCCTCGATGGTCGTCGCGCCACTGTTCGGCGCCTGGAGCGATCGCGTGCGTACGCGATGGGGCCGCCGCAAGCCCTTCCTGATCGCGGGCACGATTGGGAACGTGCTGGGCCTGCTGGCGCTCGCGCTCATCCCCAGCGTCCCGTCGGCGCTGGTGCCCTATATCGTCGCGTTCATCTGGATCGAGCTGTTCAACAACCTGGCGACCGCGCCGTACTCGGGGCTGATCCCGGATATGGTGCCGGCCGCCCAGCGCGGCTCGGCCAGCGGCTGGCTCGGGCTCATGCTGATGCTCGGCAATTTCCTGGGCGGCGTGACCGGCCTGGCGCTCGGCCTGATTGGCGGGATCAGGGGCGCCTACGTCATCATCGCGGTGATCATGGTCGTCGGGATGCTCGGCACGGTTCTGACGGTGCACGAGCCGGAGCCGCCCAGCGTGCCGCCGTTTCGCTGGGGCGCGTTCCTGCGCGGGCTGTTCGAGCCGTTCCGGTCGCGCGATTTCTCCTGGGTGTTCTGGACGCGCTTCCTGGTCACGCTCGGCACGTTTACCGTCCAGTCGTTCCTGCTGTTCTATATGAAGGACGTGATCGCGCAGGGCGCCGAGCAGTTCGACTATACCTTCTTCGGCGTCAAGCTAGCCGGCGACGCGGCCGGCGCGACCTCGTTCTTCGTCCTGCCGCTGCTGTTCGGCGCGATCCTCAGCTCGCTGGTTGCGGGGATGCTCTCGGACCGCTACGGCCGCAAGCTGATGGTCTATATCAGCGGCAGCCTGCAGGCGCTGGTCGTGGCGGTGTTCCTGGTCGCCGGTGGGTTCGAGCTGGCGGTGCTGATGGGCTTTATCTTCGGCCTGGGCTACGGCGCCTACCAGGCGGTCGACTGGGCGCTGGCGAGCGATGTGCTGCCGAGCGAGGACGACTACGCCAAGGATATGGGCGTCTGGCACGTCTCGTTCACGCTCCCGCAGGTGCTGGCGGTGCCGATCGGCGGCGTGCTGCTCGATACGTTCCAGCGCGTCGGGCGCGATATCGGCCGGCCGAACCTCGGCTACACCGTGCTGTTCGCGATGGCCTTCATCTACTTTGTGCTTGGCACGGTGCTGGTGCGGCAGGTCAAGGGCGCCCGTTAGCAGTTGCAGAGTGTAGGTTGTAGATTGCAGATTGCACCATCCTAATCTGTAATCTGCAATGGAGAGAATAATGAGTCGAATCGCCGAAACCTTCGCGCGCCTGAGGTCGGAGGGCCGCGCCGCGCTGATGCCCTACCTGATGGTCGGCTTTCCCGAGCGCGACTCGGCGCTGGAGCTGGCGCCCGCGCTCGAGGCCGCCGGCGCCGACCTGTTCGAGCTGGGCGTGCCGTTCTCCGACCCGCTGGCCGACGGCGCGACGATCCAGCGCGCCTCCGAGCGGGCGCTGGCCAACGGCGTGCGCCTGTCGTTCTGCCTGGAGACGGTCGCGGCCCTGCGCGCGCGCGGCCTTCGGGCGCCGTTGGTGCTGATGGGCTACTTCAACCCGTTTCTGCGCTACGGGCTGGCGCGGGTCGCGGCCGATGCGGCCGCGGCCGGCGTCGACGGACTGATCATCCCCGACCTGCCGCCCGAGGAGGCGTCCGAGTTTCAGGCGATCTGCCGGGCCGCCGGGCTCGACCTGATCCTGTTCGTCGCGCCGACGACGCCCGACGAGCGGATCGCCCAGATCGCCCGGCTCGCCAGCGGCTTTATCTACTGCGTCTCGCTCACGGGCGTGACCGGCGCGCGGCGCGATCTGTGGCCGGGTCTGCCCGCCTTCCTGGAGCGCGTGCGCCGCCACACCGATCTGCCGCTGGTGGTCGGCTTCGGGATCAGCAGCGCCGAGCACGTCCGCCAGGTCGGCGAGCACGCCGACGGCGCGATCGTCGCGAGCGCGCTGGTCAGCACGATCGAGGCGCTGCCGGCGAACGAGCGGGCCGCGGGAGCGGGCGCGTTTCTGCGCGGCCTGCGCGGCGAGGCGCCCTAGAGCTGTGAGCAAAAGCATTGAGCCAGTACGTAAGAACGAGACGCCGTTGTGCTGCGATCCGTCTTACTGCCGACTGACTCCTGCCGACTGCTCACTGCTATAGCGCGGCCGAGGTCCCGGCGTAAACGGCTGTGCTATAATATTTCTTACATTCTGTGGCCGCAAAGGGGCGGCGCGCCGTGTGTCGTCCATCGCCTTCGAGAGGAGGTCGAAACCATGCACGCCAGGGCTTATGTGCTGATCGAGGCTGAGGCAGGGCAGGTCGGACCGGTGATCGCGGCGCTTCGTGGCATGACGGGTGTGACTGCTGCGGACGCGGTGACAGGCCCCTACGACATCGTCGTCACGATCGAGACACCGGATCCCCGTGACATCGGGCGGCTGGTGATGAACGAGGTTCACGGCATCACCGGCATCAAGCGAACCGTCACGTGTCTCGCCATCTAGTGGTCGAGCCATGCTGCTGTGGAGGCGGGCTGAGAGGCCACTTCATCGCTCCTACATACAAGCAGCGCTGCAACCCACCAGTCTGAGCCGTCAGTAGCCAGTGGCCAGTCGTCGATGCTGCGACGCGGCGGCTGGCTGCTGGCTATAGGCGTCTGATTCCTGAAAGAAAGGCACGTCCATGGGCAAGGGTCTCGAAGGCATCATCGCTGCGGCGACGGCGATCAGCTACATCGACGGGATCAATGGCCGGCTGTTCTATCGCGGCATCGATATCAACGAGCTGGCCGAGCACTCGACATTCGAGGAGACGACTGCGCTGCTATGGTACGGCAAGCTGCCGACCCTGAGCCAGCTCGAAAGCTTTCAGCGCAAATTCTACGATAATCGCCAGATACCGAACGAGATTCTCGCGCTTCTGATGTCGCTGCCGAAGAAGACCTCACCGATGGAGGTGCTGCGCACGGCTGTCTCGGCGCTCTCCTCGTACGACCCCGAGGATCACGACAACTCGCTTGAGGCCAATGTCCACAAGTCCCTCCGCCTGACGGCCTCGATGCCGACGATCGTGGCCGCCTGGGATCGCATTCGGAAGGGCCAGTGGCCGATCCTGCCGAGCCTCACGCTCAGCCACGCCGCCAATTTCCTGTATATGCTCAGCGGCAAGGAGCCCAGCCCGAAGTTCGCCGAGGTGCTGGACACCTGCCTGATCCTGCACGCCGACCACGGTCTGAACGCCTCGACCTTCTCCGCGCGCATCACGGCCTCGACGCTCTCGGACCTGCACTCGGCGATCACCTCGGCGATCGGGACGCTCAAGGGGCCGCTGCACGGCGGCGCCAACGAGCAGGTGATGCACATGCTGCGCGAGATCGGCGCCACCGACCGGGTCGACCAGTACATCCGCGGCGCGATCAACTCCAAGAAGAAGATCATGGGCTTCGGGCACCGCGTCTACAAGGCCGACGACCCGCGCGCCGCCTGGCTCCAGCGGCTCTCGCGCGACCTGGCCGCATCCTCGGGCAACCGCAAGTGGTACGAGATGTCCGAGCGCATTCGCGCGCTCGTGCAGGAGTCCAAGCCGCTGCCGGTGAATGTCGACTTCTACTCCGCGTCGGTCTACTACACGCTGGGCATTCCGATCGATCTGTTCACGCCGATCTTCGCGATCAGCCGCGTCGCCGGCTGGACGGCCCATGTCTACGAGCAGTACAGCGACAACCGGCTGATCCGGCCCGAGTCGGAGTACATCGGCCCTATGAATGTGCCGTACGAGCCGATCGAAGCGCGCGGCTGATCCCAGTTGTTGCCCTCACCCCAGCCCACCAGGGCGAGTATGTTTGGTTGGAAAAAGCGCGGGGGCCGAGGGAATTTTCCCTCGGCCCCCGCTTATTCTGCGAGACTGCCGGCACAACCGGGCGGAACAGTCTCAGGCGCCGAGAGCATCTGCGACGCCATTGTCGCTGGCGCTCTCGGCAACCTCCCGCGTCTATGCGAGTTCGATTGACCTATTGTAGCATATTTGTTAGATATTTTCAACAAATTGAACGGCGATAGATTTGTATAAAATAGCCTCAGATTGTGCCGGCAAAAATGGCGGCGCTGCGCGCGCTGCCTGCGCCCTCCGGCGAGCAGCAGCGCCCCTCCGATATGCTATCATGCACTCCAATCGATTGATCGATCGGCTGATCGCCGCCGGGTGTTGGCGGGCGGTCGGCTTGGCAGCAGTGTGATGGAATCGATGTGGTACAAGGAGGTATCTGTATGAACTTTGCTCCGACCCAAGATCACGAACTTCTGCGCCAGGCCGTGCGGGAGTTTGCGGAGAAGGAGGCCAAGCCGACCGCCGCCGCGCGCGACGAGGCGATGGAGTGGCCGGAGAACCTTGTCAAGCAGATGGGCCAGCTGGGCTTTCTTGGGGTGGCGATCGGCGAGGAGTACGGCGGCGCCGCGCTTGACTACATCTCGTACGCGATTGTGGTCGAGGAGCTGTCGCGGGTCGACGCCTCGCTAGGCGTGATCGCTTCGGTCAACAACTCGCTGGTCTGCTACGGGCTCGATCTGTTTGGCACCGAAGATCAGAAGCGCGAGCTGCTGGCGCCGCTCGCCTCGGGCCGGGCGCTTGGCGCGTTCTCGCTCTCCGAGCCCGGCGCCGGCTCGGATGCCGCCTCGCAGAAGACCACCGCCGTGCGCGACGGCGACGAGTACGTGATCAACGGCGTCAAGAACTGGGTCACCAACGGCGACCACGCCGACACGATCATCCTGATGGCGATGACCGACCCGTCCAAGGGCGCGCGGGGTATCACCGCGTTCCTGGTCGACACCCACGCGCCCGGCTGCAGCATTGTGAAGGTCGAGAACAAGCTGGGCATCCGCAGCGCGCACTCCTGCCAGATGGCCTACGACAGCTACCGCGTGCCGGCCTGGCGGCGGCTCGGCGAGGAGGGGCAGGGCTTCAAGATCGCGATGACGATCCTGAACGCCGGCCGGATCGGCATCGCGGCGCAGGCGGTCGGGATCGCACAGGGCGCCTACGAGGCCGCGCTCGAGTACGCCAAGCTGCGCGAGCAGTTCGGCCATCCGATCATCGAGTTCGAGGCGGTCGGCTTTACCCTGGCCGATATGGCAACCCGCATCAAAGCCGCGCGCCTGCTGACCTACGAGGCCGCCTGGCGCAAGGACAACCACCTCGATTTCATCAGCGCCGCGTCGATGGCCAAGCTGTTCGCGTCTGAGACGGCGATGTGGACGGCGACCAAGGCGATCCAGGTGCACGGCTCCAACGGCTACTCCAAAGAGTACTCGGTCGAGCGCTTCTTCCGCGACGCGAAGATCACCGAGATCTACGAGGGCACCAGCGAGATCCAGCGCCTGGTGATCTCGCGCGAGATCGCGCGCTAGCCGTCTCTGCGAGCGTCCTGGTGCAGCCCCTCACCCCGCCCCCGCTCCCCCGCGCGGAGCGGGGGCGATCGTTCGTGGGTGTGGCGCGGCGACAAAGCCGCCGCGCCACACCCACGAAAAAGAAACCCCCGCCTCTGCCAGGGGCGGGGGCAGAGGGTGGGGTTTGTAACATACGGGATGACTCATGGCCGGGAATATGGCCCCTTCTCTTGGGAGGGGCGGGTATGCGATGCGCGGACCGCTTCGCCTGAACCAGATCAGAACAGATACTCCAGCAGCTTCAGATTCAAGAAGGGCAGCGGTATCGCTGTCGGATCGGCCGGCGGCTCGGGCGTATTGGTCGGCGGCGGCTCGGGCGTGTCGGTCGGCGGCGGCTCGGGCGTGTCGGTCGGCGGCGGCTCGGGCGTGTTCGTCGGCGGCGGCTCGGGCGTATTGGTCGGCGGCGGCTCGGGCGTATTGGTCGGCGGCGGCTCGGGCGTATTGGTCGGCGGCGGTGGCGTGTTGGTCGGCGTCTTGGTCGGCTTCGGCGTCCTGGTTGGCGACGGCAGCGGGGTGTCGGTCGGCAGCGGGGTGTCGGTCGGCAGCGGAGTTCTGGTCGGCGGCACGCTGGTGAAGGTCGGTAAAGTGATAATGATCCGCGTGGGCGTGATCGTCGGGGCTGGCCCCGATGTCGACGTAGCGGTCGGCCGCGATGTGCTCGTCGGCGCTGAGTTTGGTGTGCTCGTCGGGTACCTGGCCGGCGTCGGCGTCGGGCCGCTCGTTGTTGGCGTGCGGGTGGCGCCGCTCGGCCCCGACGAGCCGCCTCCACCGCGCTCGTCGGGCCCAACCGCCACGGCGGTCGGCGTCGGCCCATAGGAGACCGAGCCAGCCGTGGGGCTGGCCTGTCCGGCGGGCAGGCTCGTGCCGAACGCCCCTGCAGTCGGCTGCCCCGATCCACGGATGATGGTTGGCTCGACCATGAGATTGACGGTGTTCGCGAATGGGGCGGCGTCGGCGGCGACATACGCCGTCGCCGAGGGTGTCGGCAGCGCAATGTTGGTCGGGTCGTCGAACAGCGTCGAGTTCAGGCTGGACTGCCCGTCCTCCGGGTCGGGAGCGGAGCCGGCAAAGAAGCTGCCGCCCGAGCCGCCCCCCGTGATCGCCGCGAGCAATGGCGCGTAGGGCCCGGAGCTGAAGTTTGCAACGCTCGGGTTGAACAGCTGCAGTAGGCCCAGCGTGATCGTGACCACCACCACGCAGATTGCGACAATCATCGAGATACGTAGGTTAGGGCGCACTAGGGTTTTCCTTCCACCGAGGCGATCGGTCGGTTCGGTTATCGAAATTGCGCCTCTGTACAGACTCTTTCAGGAATATAGCATACCGCATCATGATGCGTAGCCGGTGATACTCACTCCCTCGTAGTTAACAATTTCATCATCTTCCTGTTGGAGATTCAGCTTTACCGTTGGGAAGGTTTGGAGCGTCCAGAGCCGATCCAAACCTTCCCAGGTGGAGGTCTGGGAGCGGCTCGACCGGCCCCAGGTCTCAATCCGAGCGGTAAGGTTCGCAAGAACCTTGCCGTACAAATGAACGTTTGTTCATCAAAGAATGTTGCGCAGAAACGCGCCGGTGTAGGAGCTTGGCGCCTGTGCGATCTGCTCGGGTGTGCCGGTCACCACGATCGCGCCGCCGGCATCGCCGCCGTCCGGCCCCATGTCGACGATCCAGTCGGCGCTCTTGATCACGTCGAGGTTATGCTCGATCACCAGCACGGTGTTGCCGGTATCCACCAGGCGATGGAGCACCTGGAGCAGCCGCTCGATGTCGGCGAAGTGCAGGCCGGAGGTCGGCTCGTCGAGGATGTAGAGCGTGCGGCCGGTCGCGCGGCGGGCCAGCTCGGTGGCCAGCTTGATCCGCTGGGCCTCGCCGCCCGAGAGGGTCGTGGCCGCCTGCCCGAGCCGCAGGTAGCCCAGGCCGACGTCGGTCAGGGTCTGGAGCTTCTCACGCAGCGCCGGCACGCGCTCGAAGAAGGCCAGCGCCTCCTCGACGGTCATGTCGAGCACCTCGGCGATGTTCTTGCCGCGGTAGCGGATATCGAGCGTCTCGCGGTTGTAGCGCGCCCCGCCGCAGACCTCGCACGGCACGAACAGGTCGGGCAGGAACTGCATCTCGATCTGCATCAGGCCCTCGCCGTTGCAGTGCTCGCAGCGACCGCCCTTGACGTTGAACGAGAAGCGGCTGGCGTCGTAGCCGCGCGCGCGCGACTCGGGCACCTGGGCGAATAGCTGCCGGATCGGGTCGAACGCCTTGGTGTAGGTGGCCGGGTTCGAGCGCGGCGTGCGGCCGATCGGCGACTGGTCGATGTCGATCACTTTGTCGAGCTGCTCGATCCCGTAGATCGTGTCGTGCGCGCCGGGGCGCGCCTTGGCGCCGTAGAGCGCCTGCGCCAGCCGCGCGTAGAGCGTGTCGGTCACGAGCGTGGATTTTCCCGAGCCGCTGACGCCGGTGACACAGATCAGGGTTCCCAGCGGGAAGCTGACCTCGATGTTCTTGAGGTTGTGCTCGCGCGCGCCCTTGACCGTCAGCCGCTTGCCGCTGCCCTTGCGGCGCCGCTTCGGCACGGGAATCTGCCGCCGGCCGCTCAGGAACTGGCCGGTGATCGATCGCGGTTCGGCCACGATCGTGGCCAGCGGCCCGCTGGCGATCAGCTCGCCGCCGTGCTCGCCCGCGCCCGGCCCGATGTCGACGATCCAGTCGGCGGCGCGGATGGTCTCCTCGTCGTGCTCGACGATCAGCACGGTGTTGCCCATGTCGCGCAGCCGCTGGATGGTCGCCAGCAGGCGGCTGTGGTCGCGCGGGTGCAGCCCGATGCTCGGCTCGTCCAGGATGTACAGCACGCCCATCAGCCCGGCGCCGATCTGGGTGGCCAGCCGGATGCGCTGGGCCTCGCCGCCCGAGAGCGTCGCCGCCGTGCGGTCGAGCGTCAGGTAGCCCAGCCCGACGTCCACCAGGAAGGCCAGCCGGGCGCGCACCTCCTTGAGAATGGGCGTTGCTATCATTTTCTCGCGTGACGTCAAACTGACCAACGACGAAAGACCAATGACCAAAGATGAGCCGCCGGCATCTGATAATACACTATGGTCCTTGGTCCTTGGTCCTTGGTCCTCAAGCAGATCTTCGGCCCATCCGCGCGCCTCTGCCACTGGCAGGGCCGACACCTGGGCGATATTTCGGCCGGCCACGGTCACGGCCAGCACCTCCGGGCGCAGGCGCGCTCCGGCGCAGGCCGGGCAGGTGCGCGGCGTCATATACTGGTCGATCTCGGCGCGCTCGGCCTCGTCGGACGCCTCCTCGACGCGCCGGCGCAGGCTGGGGATAACGCCCTCGAACGGGCCGCTGATCACGCGCTCCTCGCCGCGCACGTGGTAGCGCAGTGGCATGATGTCGCCGTTCGAGCCGTACAGGATCGTGCCGATCACGTCGGACGATAGCTCGCGCACCGGCGCCTGCGTCGAGAAGCCCATGTGCTCGGCCAGCGACTCCAGCACATCGTCGAAGTAGCGGCGCTGGGTGCGGCTCATGCGGCTCCACGGCGCGATCGCGCCCTCGGCCAGCGCGAGCCCGCGGTCGGGGATCACCAGGTCGGGGTCGACCTCGCGGATCACGCCCAGCCCGCCGCAGGTCGGGCAGGCGCCGTTCGGGCTGTTGAACGAGAAGTCGCGCGGCTCCAGCGAGCTCAGGTTGATCGGCCCGTGGGTCGGGCAGGCGTACTGCTGCGAGAAGATCAGCTGCGCCCCGCCGACGATCTGCACGATCACCAGGCCGCCGCCGACCTTCAGCGCCGTCTCGACCGAGTCGGCCACGCGGATGCGATCCGGATGCTCCAAGTTTTGAGTTTTGAGTTTTGAGTTTTGAGCTGCGCGTCCTTCGTCGTTGGTCGTTGGTCGTTCGTCATTCGTCGAATGGCTGCTGCCGACTACCGGCTGCTGAGTGATGACTGCTGGCTGGTGGCGAACGACGAGCCGGTCGACCACCACCTCGATCGTGTGCGGCCGGTACTTCTCGAGCTTGATCTCCTCGTCCAGGTCGCGCACGTCGCCGTCGATGCGGACGCGCACGAAGCCGGCCTTGCGCGCGTCGTCGAGCGCCTTCTGGTGCTCGCCCTTCTTCTCGCGAATGACCGGGGCCAGCAGCAGCAGCCGGCTCCCGTCGGGCAGGGCCAGGATCGCGTCAACCATCTGCTGGGCGGTCTGTCGCTCGAGCGGCTGCCCGTCGATCGGGCAGTGCGGGCGGCCGATCCGCGCGTACAGCAGGCGCAGGTAGTCGTAGATCTCGGTCACGGTCCCAACCGTCGAGCGCGGGTTGCGGCTGTTGCCCTTCTGGTCGATCGCGATCGCGGGTGACAACCCCTCGATCGAGTCGACGTCGGGCTTGTTGAGCTGGCCCAGGAATTGTCGGGCGTAGGCCGAGAGCGACTCCACGTAGCGGCGCTGGCCCTCGGCGAAGATCGTGTCGAACGCCAGCGTGGACTTGCCGGAGCCGGACAGGCCGGTGATCACGACCAGCCGATCGCGCGGGATCGTCACGTCGATGTTCTTCAGGTTGTGCTCGCGCGCCCCGCGCACAATGATCTGATCGCCCGGCATGTCGTATTCGCTCTCTCAACACAGCTTTCTGATGTCGACTGCAGATCGTAGCACAGGTCGCTCACCACGACAAATGATCAGGATGAAGGATGAAGGATGAAGGATGAAGGATGAAGGATGAATATGTCACCTGGTCACCTGGTCACCTGGTCTCCTGGTCACCTTGTCTCCTTGTCTCCATACGCCGGCCCATCGCTCCGCCCTTTGGCGGATTGGCATCCCGGCGCGGCCGTGATAGACTGGCGCCAGCAATAGACGTGAAGGAGGGCGCACACATGGCAGCCACCATCAACAACTATGGGTTTTCCTCGGCCTGCGCGCGGAGGATGCCCGCCTAAGCGCACCTGATGACCTCTAACTGAACAGGATCGTTTCGCCGATGATCGGCGAGCGGCCCATGTCGAACTAGTACAGCTTTCCAGAAGTTCGTTGCTGGTTGTCGCCCGTTGGTTCTGCGGTTCTGTGGTTCTGTGGCCACGGAACTGCAGAACCGATCGTGGCAGCCCAAACCCGACACGAACTTCCGGAACCTTGTACTAGCCGCCCGATTCACCGCTGAGATCGCCGAGCGTAGCGAAGACCTGCGCTCTGTCTTCTCTATCCACGCGGTGGTCGTTGCGCGCGGCCGACGATTGGGCGCCTCGCACGAAGCCACTGGCGAAGGATCTCGAATCTGCGGCCGTGGGCGCGTTCGCCCGTGGCCTTTATCGATTCTAGCGGCCATGAGCAGGGGTTTAGCTGAAAGCCCCTGTAGCGGCCGCTTCCTTTTTTGAGGAGCCTGTATGTTTCGTCACCGTGGAAGGCTCGACGCCTTCATGGTCTACCTGATAATGAGCGGCGTGACCACCTTCGCCAGCGCGCTGATGTTCACCGTGCTGGCGGTCTACTACGTCACCGCCGTCGGCATGAATCCATTCCAGCTGGTGCTGGTCGGCACCGTCCTGGAGACCGTTATCCTGCTGTTCGAGGTGCCGACCGGCGTGGTGGCCGACACCTACAGCCGGCGGCTGTCGGTGATCGTCGGCACATTCATCCTGGGCGCGGCCTTCGTGCTGGAGGGCGCGCTGCCGCTGCTCGCGAGCGTGCTGGCCGCCGAGGCGATTCGCGGGGTCGGCGAGACGTTCCTGAGCGGTGCGACCGACGCCTGGCTGGCCGACGAGGTCGGCGAGGATCAGGTCGGGCGGGTCTACCTGCGCGCAGTCCAGCTCGGCCGGGCCGTCGGCATCCTCGGCGTGCTGGCCAGCGTCGGCCTGGCGAGCGTGCATCTGGCGCTGCCGGTAGTGCTTGGGGGCGCGCTCTACCTGGCGCTCGGGGTCTTCCTGGCGCTGTGCATGCCCGAGCGCGGCTTCCGGCCGGCTCCGCGCGCGGGGCGCGCCTCCTGGCGCGCGATGCTCGGCACCTTCAGCGCTGGCGCGCGGGTGGTGCGCGCCAGCCCGGTGCTGCTGGCGCTGCTGGCGGTCAGCCTGGTCGGCGGGGCGGCTGGCGAGGGCTTCGACCGCCTGTGGGAGGCGCACGTCCTGCTCGACTTCAGCTTCCCGTCGCTCGGCGCGCTCCAGCCGGTGGTCTGGTTCGGCATTATCAACATCGGGACCGCGATCGTCAGTATGATCATCACCGCGCTCTTCCAGCGCCGCCTGGATGCGATCAGCCAGGATAGTCGGTCGACCGCGCGGGTGCTGCTCGTGCTGAACGGGCTGATCGTCGCAAGCGTGATCGCCTTCGCGCTGGCCGGCAGCTTCGCGCTAGCGTTCGCGATGCTGGCGCTCAAGGCTGTGCTCAGCTCGCTCAGCGGCCCGCTCTACGGCACCTGGCTGGTCCAGCAGACCAGCCCGCGGACGCGCGCGACGGTGCTCTCGATGGGCAGCCAGAGCAACGCGCTCGGCCAGACTATCGGCGGTCCGGTCGTCGGCGCGATCGGCACGGTCTTCTCGCTGCGCGTGGCCCTGGCAGTGGCCGGGGTGCTGCTCGCGCCGACGCTGGCGCTCTACGCTCGCACGATCCGGCACGCCGGCTTGAATGACGACCCTGCCGGGCCCGCGGCGGTGGAGGAGGTGGGCGAGATGGCGACGTAGCCGGCCCGGACTTGAAATCCATCGGGCATTGTGTCGCAGCGCAAAGCAAACGGGCCGGCGACGATATCGCCGGCCCGCTAGGAGGGCCTCCATTGGTGCAGTTCCAAGCGAGCTGTACGGCTTCGTACGGGCTTTGGAATTGTGGTCT
The DNA here is from genome assembly GCA_016717335.1 of Candidatus Ribeiella danica. Taxonomy (GTDB): domain Bacteria; phylum Chloroflexota; class Chloroflexia; order Chloroflexales; family Roseiflexaceae; genus Ribeiella; species Ribeiella danica. The sequence goes on along the minus strand of JADKFS010000008.1, from coordinate 318,946 downwards.
AACTTCCGACTACGGACTCCTGGCGCGATGTCACGCGGCCGCCCCGGCGGCGCGGGCCTCGCGCGCCGCCAGCGCGCGCGGGCGCGGCGTGAGCTGCCGGCGGCGGGATGGCCGTAGAGCGCGCGCCGACTCGCGCATGTCGCGGCGCTCGGCCTCGATCGGGATCGGCCGCGCGATCGTCTCCAGCGGCTCGGCGGTGTAGCCGAGCAGACTCATCAGCGAGCTGAGGCTCTGCTGCGCGATCTCGCGCACCACCAGCGCGTCGCCGTCCTGCTCGATAATGATCCGCCGCATCTCTGGGCTGAGGCAGTGGTGCGCCCCGCCGCGGCCCGAGATCATCTGCTGGTAGGCGCCCACGCCGAAGATCGCCACCACCAGGCCCGCGCCGTCTTCCGGTAGCATTAGCGGCGGCTGCGACGGCCGCGGAAACATGTCGTCCGAGTCGCATGTGCGCCGGCCGCCCAGGCGCACGCCCTGCGCCGGCGACTCCCAGCGGTCGAGCGGCAGCGCGATGAACTGCTGGTCCTCGACGATCAGCGTGTCGGGCAGCGAGACCATCATGCTGCCGTTGACCAGGTACCAGGGCTCGCCGGCGCCCTGGCTGGGCTTGGTCGCGCCGATCTCCAGCAGGTAGACGTTGTGCGACGCGACGGTGTAGCGCCCGAACTCGCCGATCAGGTCTGGCTGCGGCACGCCGTAGGTGGCGCAGGTCTCCGCCACCGTCTCCATCAGCTGGTGCAGGAAGGCCTCGTAGTCGAACGCGAAGTCGAGCGCGTAGGCCGATGTCGGCATCCCGCCGCCGAAGTTGAACGCCCGCAGCGTCGGCACGCGCCGGCGCAGCCGGCAGTAGCTCGCCGCCGAGCGGGCCAGCCGCGCCATCCAGCCGTCCATGTCTTCGAGCTGGCTGCCGACCATCGCGTGGTAGACCACCAGGCGGTGCGGCGTACCCGCGAGGCGCTTGGCCGCGTGGGCGATCTCGGCCTGGGTCATGCCGAAGCGCTCGCCACCGGGGTGTGCCGGGCTGACGGCGTCGGCCGGGTGGCGCTCGCGCACGCCCAGCAGCAGCGGGGCGCGGCAGCGCGCGATCAGCGCCTCCAGCTCGCCCAGGTCGTCGAGGATCGGCACGATCCGCTCGTAGCCGGCCTCGCGCAGCGCCACGATCGCGTCGATGTAGCCATCCTCCTTCGAGCCGTTGCAGAACATATAGCGGCTGTCGGGCAGCACGCCCTGGCGCCACAGGTGGTGGGCGATCAGCACGTCGGCCGTGGCCGAGGTCTCGTAGTTTGCCCCGGCCGCCAGCGCCGTCCGCACGACCTCCTCGGCAAAGTTGGCCTTGGTCGCGTAGGCGTACAGAAATCCGCCTTCGTAGCCACTCGCCGCGCGCGCATCGCCGGCCCAGCCCAGCATCCGCTCGACCTGCTGGGTGATCAGCGGGCAGTACGCGATCTCCAGCGGTGCGCCATACCGCTCGATCATCGCGCTCAAATCGATCCGGTCTGCAAGCAGCAGCCGTCCATCCCGTCGACTGACAAAATCAGTCAGCATACCCTCTGGCTCAATGCCGTACCGATTCCGAACGTAGTCGAGATAGGTCTGCTTGCTCAATTCAGGTTGCCTCCTTGAATAGTGCTAAACGCTATACGCTGAACGCTGAACGACCAGGGGCTACGGCGGAAGGACGAAAGGCGGGCGGCGCAAATCGAGCGATCGCCGCACTGTGCGACGCGCTTTTGGTCGTTGGTCTTTCGTCTTTGGTCGGCCCGGTTCTGGCTAATGGGAAAAGGGTCTGCGATCGCTTGTTCCTCCACGCTGGCTTGCCGGCGCGATATCACGCCGGACGACGGCTCCGGTCAGGGCGACCAGGCGCGCCGTGCCAGACTGGAGGGCAACAAGAAGCCCCCACACCGGGCGGTGCGGGGGCGCGTGCGGCGAGTGCGGGCGTCGCGCTAGCGACGTGTGGGCAGGACAGCAGGCGCCGAGCCACCAGCCAGGTGATTCAGCGAGGCACAGCGCGAATGGTCGCAGTGCTGTAAGTTGGCCTTACCGTCCATAACCCCTCAGGGAAAGCTCGACCAGACCCGCCACCCCGGATGGCACAGAACGTCGTCGTTCGCCATCCCCCCTGGCGGTACCACAACGGCCAGTTGCTAGAGAGCTAGCGGTCAGCCGCGCGCCGGAAGAGCCCGGATACAACTGGTGAATTCATTCACCAGCGAAGTATTATAGATCGTTTTTTCTGCTTGTCAAGCGGCTAAAGGCGTGTTTCAGGGTTCATGCAAAGTCTTTTTGATCCCACCCCCTGCCCCCTCCCCTGCCAGGGGAGGGGAATGACTCTGGCGTGGTGGTGCCGTCGCGGAGCGACCGCACCACCACGCCGACAAGAACCCCCCTCTCCCACGCGCGGGAGAGGGGGGCAGGGGGGTGAGGGTATCCTGTCTACTCTCCCCGACGCCTCTTGGCCCGCTGCTTGGCCGCCAGCAGCCGCGCGATCTGATCGCCGTCTTCGGCTGCCCGCTGTCCGTTGTCGGCTGCCGGTTGGTCAGGGTTGGCCGGCTGGTGCGGCTGATTGCTAACCGCAGAGCGCGCGCTCGACGCGGCCCTCGGCTCTTGATTCTTGGTTCTCGCCGTTGCGCGCCGCTTGGCCGCGCTCAGCCGCGCCAGCGACTCCTCGCGCGCGCCGGGAGCTGCCCTGCGCCTGCGCAGGCGCGCCAGGCCCGGGGCGAGGTCGCCCAGCCGCAGGTACACGCGCCGCAGCCCGATGTCGATCGGCCAGAGCAGCAGCGCCAGCCAGAGCAGCGGCAGGCCGATCTCGGCGACCGAGCCGACCGCCTGCGCGGGCGCGTCGAACACGGCCGCCGCTGGCGGGTCGACCCGCCCCCCGCTGATCGCCGCCAGGTCGCGCAGCAGCTGCGGGTTGTCGCGCGTGTCGCCGTACTCGGGCGAGTAGCTGACGACCAGCCCTGTAGACGCCGCGCCAGCCGGCTGCCCATCCGGCCCGGCGGCGGCGATCTGCGCCAGGTACACCCCCGGCGTGTCGGCGGTGCCGACTGCGCGGTAGCGCCCGACGCCGATCTGCGTGAAGGTCAGCCGCGCGCTGTTGTTCGCCGGGTCGACCAGGCTGCCCTGGATCGCCAGGCCGTTGATCGGGCGCCCCTGCTCGTCCTGGGCGGTCAGGTCGAACGATGCCTGCGGCCCCGACGTGCTGGCCCGCAGCTCCAGCGTCCCTGGGGCGCGCGGCGGCAGCAGCATGTCGGCAAAGCCGCCGATGAAGCGTGGAAACTGGTCCCAGCCGATCCAGTCGCGCGCCCACTGCCCCTTGAGGTCGCTGGTCCACGCGACCGCGCGGCCCAGCCCGTACTGCCATTGCGCCAGCACCGGCTTATCGTCGGGCGTGACCAGGATGGCGCGCGCGGCCTCCTTGATCTCGGTGCCGTTGTAGCCGTACAGCTGCGGCAGCCCGCCCAGGCCGCGCACCACCGGCGCCTGCAGCACGACCGCCGGCGTGAACGCGCCCTCGATAATGTCGCGCCCCGCCACGATGACCGTCTCCTGCAGGAAGATCCGCGGGATGTCTTCGACCTGCCTGACTTGGTAGTAGCGCCCGCCGCCGCGCGCGGCGATCTGCTCCAGGTTCGGGTCGGCGTCGTCGCCGATCGCCACGGTCGAGATCGTCACGCCCTCGGCGCGCAGCTGGTCGATCAGATCGCTGTAGTTGTTCGGGGCCAGGCCGTCCGTCAGCAGAATGATGTGCTTGATCTTGGCGTTCGCGTCCGCCAGCATCTTGCCGGCCGCGTCGATGCTTGGGCGGATCTCCGTGCCGCCATTTGAGCTGAAGCGGCTGAGCGCCTGCTCGATCTCGACCGACGGCGGCAGCTTCTGGAGCGGCAGCACGATCTCCGCCTCGCTGTCGAACACCACCAGCCCGATCTGGTCGCGCTGGCTCAGCCCCAGGCTCGCCTGGTAGACCGCCTCCTTCGCCAGGTCGAGTTTGGTCCGGCTCCCGCCGCCGCTCTCGCCCATGCTGCCGCTGCGGTCGATCGCCACCGCCAGCGCCACGTCGGGCTGGCTGGCTGTGTCGAGCGGGTCGAGGTTGACTGGCAGGACGTCTTCGATGCTGGCGCCGGCCTGGTCGCTCGCCACGCGGCGGTAGCCCCCGGCGCCGAACGACTCCGCGCCGCCGATCATCGCGAAGCCGCGCCCCAGCTCGCGCACGTAGGCCGGCAGCGCCTCGAGCAGCGCGCGCGGCACCTCGCGCGCCGGGGTGTCCACCAGCACCACGGCGGCGTAGTCGCTCAGCTGCGCCAGGCCGGCCGGCGCCTGGTCGGGCGCCCGCAGGTCGACCCGCACGCCGGCCGACTCGAGCGCCGCCTGCAGGTTGGCAGCCCGCGCCGCGTCAGAGGCGACCAGCAGCATCCGCGGCGGCCCTTGGACCTCGGTGAAGGCGGCGGCGCGATTATTCTGCGGCTGGCTGTCGCCCTGCGCCTCCAGCCGCACCTCGAACCGCTGGAAGCCGGCCGCGCCCGCCGGGACGCGCAGCGCCAGCTCGGTGCTGCCGGGGGCCAGCGTCACGCCCTGCTCGTTGGCGAGCTGCCCGTCGACGAACACCTGCAGCCGGCCGGTGGTGGCGATCGTCGAGCGCACCGCCACGCCGAGTGCGATCTCCTGCCCCTCGCGCGCGATCGCCGGCGCGTCGAGCGCGCTGATCAGCACATCAGCGCCGGGCTCGCTCGGTAGCGCCACCACGTCGAGCGGCACGCCGCGCGCTGCCGCCAGCCGGGCCGCGTCCGCCGCGCGGCCGCTGTTCTCACCGCCGTCGGAGAGCAGCACCAGCCGCTTCTGCGAGTCGGCCGGCAGCAGCGCCAGCCCGAGCTGCAGCGCGTCCTGAATGTTTGTGCGCGTCGTGACCGGCACCGAGCTCAGGCGTCCGAGCGCCGCCAGGCTCGCGGGGGCGCGCTCGACCAGCGCGTTCTCGCCGAACACCACCACCGCCGCTCGGTCGCCGGGCGGGGTTGTCTGGAGCGCCTCGTCGACAAAGCGGGTGGCGCGCTCGCGCTGTGCGGGTGCGACCGAGTCCGAGGCGTCGATCAAGAAGACCGTGGTGAGCGTGCGCACGGGCCGCACCAGCTGCGCGCCGGCCAGCCCACACACCAGCGCGAGCAGGATGATGCTGCGCAGCGCCAGGCTGAGCCAGAGCCGCCAAGGCGCAATGCGGCGAGGCGCCAGGAGCGTGAGCGCCCAGAGGAACGGGAGCAGCGCCAGCAGCGCCAGCGCGGCCGGGGAAATAAACGATAGATGCGGCATGCCACCACCGCACGCGCGATCATGCTGGCCGGCGCGAAGGCGAGAATGCTGAGTGCGAGCGTGTGCGTGAAGTATAACATGCCTCGCGGCGCACCGCATTCTCCTTATTTCTAGCAGAGTCAGCTATTCGTGCTAGCGGCGAGCAGCGCGGGCAGCTCGTGCAGCCGCTCGATCGTCGTGAGCGGCGCGGGCAGCTCGGGCGGCAGCTGCTCGTGGCGCGGGTTCATCCACACGAACGGCAGCCCCGCCGCCGTCGCGCCGCGCAGGTCGAACTCCAGCGAGTCGCCGACGAACAGCGTCTGGTGCGGCGCGACGCCCAGTTGCTCCATCGCGATCTGGAAGATCGCCGGGTCGGGCTTGGCGACGCCGACCTCCTCGGAGACGATCAGCAGGTCGAGGTAGTCGATCAGCCGGAACTGCTCGATCTTCGGCCGCTGGGTCCGGCTCGGCCCGTTAGTCACCAGGCCGAGCTTGTAGCGCGGGCGCAGCGCCTGCAGCGTGTGCACGGCGTCGTCGTATAGCTCCAGCCGCTCGAACCACTCGCGCCGGAACTCCTCCTGCGCGCTAGCGATCAGCGCCTCGTCGTCCACGCCCTGCGCGCGCAGAAAGGTCGGCAGCTTCTCGATGTAGACTTTCTCGGCGATCGCCTGGCGCACCAGCTGGTCGCGGTCGAAGTGCGGGTAGCTGGACAGCACGCTGTTGAGCGCCTCGTGTAGCCGCCCGCGCCAGTACGATCGCAGATCGTACAGCGTGTCGTCCAGGTCGAACAGAATGGCTTTGTATGTCATAGCGTGGTGTGTTCCAACGTTCGAACGTTCCGACGTGCTAACGTTCCAACGACGTAATTCTTCGGTACATCAGCCGCGGCTGCTCGATCCGCTGTTGGAACGTTCCGACGTGCTAACATTCCGACGACGTAATTCTTCGGTACATCAGCTGCGGCTGCTCGATCCGCTCGACCCGGCCGGCGCCGGCCAGGCACTCCAGGTGCGCCAGGGTCTCGGCAAGTGCAAAGCGCAGCTGGTGCGGCGAGAGCGCGCTGGTCGGGAAGACCGCCGCGCAGACCTCGTACGCCGTCGCGCCGTCCCCGGCGGCCTGCTCCATCGCGTGCAGCCGCTCGTGGTGGTGATCGCGCAGCTCGGCCAGCCGCCTGCCAAAGTGGTGGATCAGCGGGCCGTGGCCCGGCAGCGCCAGGTCCACCTCGAGCCGCCCCATCGCGTCCAGCGATCGCAGGAAGTCCGCGAGCGGGTCGGGCCGGCCGTCGGGCCAGCGGCTGACGTTTGGCGTGATCTTGATCAGCACCGCGTCGCCGCAGAGCAGCAGCCGCTCCTCGGCGCAGTAGAACACCAGGTGCTGATCGCTGTGCCCGGGCGTTGCGATCGCCTGGAACCGGCGGCCGCCCATGGTGAGGCGCGTGCCCGGCTCGAGCGCCGTCGTCTCTGTGGGCCAGGGCATCGTCATCAGGCGCGTCTCACGCAGGCTGGCGGCCACCTCTTCGGCAAGGTCGGTCGGCATGCCGTTGGCCTCGAAGTAGGCCATCACGGCGCGCTCGTTAGCCTCGCCCGCGTGCCAGACCCGCCGCGCAAACACTTGCTCGACCGGCGCGAGCAGCACCGGCGCCCCGCTCATTGTCGCGAGCCAGCCGGCCATGCCGTAGTGATCGGGGTGTGCGTGCGTCAGGATGATCCGCCGGATTGCCGTCGGCTCGAGGCCGATCCTGTCGAAGGCCGCGCGCCAGGCCGCCTCGGCCGGCGGGTAGTGGATGCCGGTGTCGACCACCGTCCAGCCGTCGTCGTCGCGTAGCGCGTAGCAGTTCACGATCTTGAGCGGAAACGGCAGCGGCAGCTGTATCTGGAAGATTCGGTCGGCGACCCGCACAGCGCACTCCTTCATACCCATGAACCCAGACAGATATGATACCATACCGACCAGGCTTACTTTCACGCTTGCTGGAGGCAATGTGGACGATATCGATATCGAAGAGGTGATCGGCTGGGCGCGCGAGGGCGGGGCGATCGCGCGGCGCTCGTTTCGCAACGTAGTCGGCCAGCGCAAGGCCGACCGAACCTGGGTGACCGAGGCCGACGTGGCGATCGAGCAGGCGCTGGTCGCGCGCCTGACCGAGCGCTACCCCGATCACGGGATCATTGGGGAGGAGCAGACCCGCCGTGGGCTCGACCACGAGTTTCTGTGGGCGCTCGACCCGCTCGACGGCACGGCGGTGTTTCTGGCCGGACTGCCCACCTGGGGCGTCTCGCTCGGCCTGCTGCGCCGCGGCGAGCCCTATCTCGGCGTGATCTACCTGCCGCTGCTGGACGACTGCTACTGGTCGCTGCCGGGCGGCTCGGCCTTCCTGAACGGCCAGCCGATCCACGTGGCGCCGCCGCACGAGTGGGATGGCGACGACTGGATCGCCACCCCGTCGAACATCCACCGGCGCTACGATATTGACTTCGTCGGCAAGACCCGCAGCATCGGCGCGACGGTCGGCTCGTTCTGCTACGTGGCCCGCGGCAGCGCGGTCGGCGGGCTGGCCAACCACTTTGCAATCTGGGATGTCGCGGCGGGTATAGCCATCCTGCAGGCGTCCGGCGGAGTGGCGCTGGGTCTCTCGGGCGCTCAGCTCGACACCCGCGGGCTGCTCGACGGCCGCGCGCACGATGAGCCGGTGCTGATCGGCGCCCCGGCGCACGTGCAGGCGCTGCGCGCGGTTGTGCGCCCGCGCGAGCGCGCCTGAGCGTGATCGTGTCGGCGGCAGCTTTGATTCTTGCAGCATTTCCAGGGCGAGTTGCATCTCGCCGCGCCTGGATTCAGCTGGGCAGGCACACCAAGCATTCCAGACGAGGGGACATCTTTTTGGGGTCCAGGAGCAACGCCGCGGCGGGGGTGGCCACCCCCGCCAGTGGGGCGCGGGGGACGCGCAGCCATCCGCACGATCCGCGAACGCGCCATCTGCGGTGGCGCGGGAACATGTTATAATGATTCGCGCGAAGCACGAGAAGCCCACCCGGCGCTAGAAGGGAACCCATATGCAGCGACCAGGCGATATCCTTGTCGTTGACGACGAGATCGACATTGTCAATCTTGTCGTCGACGTCCTACAGGATGAAGGCTACCATGTGCGCTCCGCTCCGAATGGCGCAACTGCGCTGGAGGCGATCGTACAGCAGCCGCCGGCGATGATCTTGATGGATATGTACATGCCTCAGATGACGGGCGTCATGCTGATCGAGCACCTCCAGCAGCAGGGCGTTCACAATATCCCGGTCGTGCTCATGACCGCCAGCCCGCGCGCGGCCGAGCAGTTCATCGGCAGCCGATCGGTCGACTACCTAGCCAAGCCGTTCGACATCGACCAGCTGCTCGACTGCGTGGCGCGCTATATGACGACCCCCGAGACAAGCACCCCGCCGAATGACTCCGCTCACTCGCATCCCGCGTAGGATCTGCGATCGCCGCTTGGATGTGCGCTCTCACACGCCTCCCCGCCAAGGCTTCCCGATCCCTGTTGGCCAGCCATGCGTTGGCGCTGCCGCGCCGCGCTGCGGCTCATTCCTGTGTCCAGGCGCCTGGCAGCCCTACGACAAGCAAACCCTGTCTTCTGAATGAAGACAGGGTTCGCGGCATCCGTCGTCGAGGTGGGACGAGCTAGCGCTTGGTGTACTGAGGCCGCTTGCGCGCCCGCTTGAGGCCGGGCTTCTTGCGCTCCTTCATACGCGGGTCGCGCGTCAGCAGGCCGGCCTTCTTGAGTGTTGGCCGCAGCTCGGCGTTATTGTCGAGCAGCGCGCGCGCGATGCCGTGGCGCACCGCGCCGACTTGCCCTGCCACGCCGCCGCCGCGCACCCGCGCCAGCACGTTGAAGCTGGCCGCGTTGCCGGTCAGTTCCAGCGGGCGCAGCACGTCGCGCTCGAACAGCTCGCGGTGGCCGAAGTAGTCTTTGATACTCTTGCCATTGACAACGAACTCGCCGCTGCCGGGGAACAGACGCACCCGCGCCACCGCCGTCTTGCGGCGGCCGGTGCCCTGATAGTAGCGTTTCTCGGTCATTCGTTCCTCACACAAGTTGTGCGAAACCGTGAAGCGTGCCGACCCTCTGGATCGCTGCCACGCTCGACGCTTTACGCTGTACGCTTTACCCTCGTGGTCGTGGCTCGTAGACTTGCGGCTGCTGCGCCGCGTGCGGGTGAGTCGGCCCGGCGTAGATCTTCAGCTTCACAATCTGCTGGCGGCCCAGCCGGTTCTTCGGCAGCATCCCCTTAACGGCGAAGCGCAAGATCCGGTCGGGATGGCTTGCCATCATCCGCCGGTACGGGACAGCCTTGAACCCGCCCGGATAGCCGGAGTGGCGATAGTACATCTTCTGCTCGGTCTTGCGGCCGGTCACATGCACCTTCTCGGCGTTGATCACCACCACGAAGTCGCCGCCGTCGATGTAGGGGCTGAAGGTCGGCTTGTGTTTTCCGCGGAGCAGGGTCGCGATCTGCGTCGCGAGCCGGCCGAGCGTCTGTCCGCTCGCGTCGACGACGTACCAGTCACGCTGGATTTCTGACGCCTTCTGCGCATAGGTCTTCATGATCATTCCTTATGGATAACTCACTGACATCAGGTACAGGCCGTGAGCAGGAGCGGTGCGCCCGGCCCTCCGGCGGTCGCGGCCGGCCAACACCGCCGCGAACTGCTCTTCACTCATGCGCTCCTCACCGACCTGCAGCAGCGTGCCGACGATATTCCGCACCATGTGCCGCAGAAACGCGTTCGCGGCAAGGTCGATGGTGATCAGCGGCTGCCCCCACGCCTCGATCCTCGTGGCGCTGACGTGGTAGCAGGTGCGGACAGTCGAGCCCTCTTGCACCCCGCCGGCGAACGCCGCGAAGTCGTGGGTTCCTAGCAGCTTCGCCAGCGCCGCGCTCATCGCCGCAATGTTCAGCCGCCTGGCCACGTGGATGGCGTGGTGGCGCAGCAGCGGCGACGCGACGGCGCCATTATCGATCAGGAAGCGATAGTCGCGCCGGACCGCGCTGTGCCGGGCGTGAAAGTCGAGCGGCACCTCCCACGCCTCCAGCACAGCGACGTCCTCGGGCAAGATCGCTGTCAGCCCGCGTTGGATCGTCGGCAGGTCGAGTCCGGTCTCGCTGCGCACATTGGCGACCTGCCCGCGCGCATGCACTCCGGCATCGGTGCGGCCGGCCATGTTCACGCGCCGCCGATCCTGAGTCAATTGCTCCCACGCGCCCTCGAGCTCCCCTTGGACCGACCGGCCGTTGTTCTGCCACTGCGAGCCGACGAAATCGGTTCCGTCATATTCAATTCGCAGGGCAACGTTTCGCATTTTCGGAGTTCTAGGTTTTGAGTCTTGAGTTTTGAGTTCTGGCAATTCAAAACTCAAAACGTAGAGCTCAAAACTACAACAGCTCCAGCACGACCATCTCGGCCGCGTCGCCCTGGCGTGGGCCAAGCTTTGTGATCCGCGTGAAGCCGCCGTTCCGGCCGGCGTACTGCTCCGGCGCGAACGCGAACAGCTGGCGCATCGCCTGCTTGCTGTTCAGTCGCGAGAGCGCAATCTGCCGCGCGTGCGGCGTGTCTTCGCGGGCCAGCGCCAGCAGGTGCTCGATCTCGGGCTGGACGGTCTTCGCCTTCGCGATCGTCGTCTGGATCTTGCGGTGCTCGATCAGCGAGATCATCAGATTCCGGATTAGGGCCTTGCGGTGCTCCTGCGAGCGCCCGAGCTTGCGCCCGACTTTCTGGTGTCGCATTGTTCTATCCTCATTCGGGGATAAGCGCTGGGGAGCGCGCAATCGGTGCTACCGTCCCCAGCGATCGTCTCGTCTCTCTCGACCTCTACTCCCCAAACTCGCTGCCGTTGCTCGCCTGGAGCACGTTGGCGCGTGGGATGTAGCCGCGCTCGATCAGCTTGTCGCGGATCTCCTCCATCGATTTCTGGCCCAGGTTGCGCACCGACAGCAGCGCCTTCTCGTCCATCTCCAGCACCTGGCCCACCTTGGTGATATCCGCGCGCTTCAGACAGTTATACGTGCGCGTCGATAGGTCTAGCTCTTCGATGGGCGTATCGTAGATATCGGCCGGGATCGCCAGGCCATCGGGCGCCTTGGGCATATCCGCGTCCATCGTCAGCTGGTTGAAGCTGGCGATCGTCTGGGAGTACTGGACGAGCACCTGCGCCGCGTGGCTAAGCGCATCGCCGGCCTTGATCGTCCCATCGGTCCAGATCTCGATCAGCAGCCGGTCGAAGTCGGTCGCCTGCTGCACGCGAGTATTCTCGACGACGTAGTTCACCTTGGGGACCGGCGTAAAGATCGCGTCGACCGGGATCTCGCCGATCGGCAGCGCGTCGCGCTGGTCGGCCGGCAAGTAGCTGCGGCCGCGCTCGACCGTCATCTCGATCTCGAGATGCGCGTCGTCGGAGTCGAGTGTGCAGATGTAATGGTTCGGATTGACCAGCTCGACGTTGCTGGGCGTATCAATATCGCTGGCACGCACGATCCCGGCGCCCTGCTTGGTCAGCAGCACCTTAACGGGCCGCTCGGCGTATGAGCGCAGCCGGATGCCCTTGATATTCAGGACAATCTCGGTCACATCTTCTTTGACGCCAGGCATCGTCGAGAACTCGTGATACACACCATCTATTTTTATCTTCGTGATCGCAGATCCGGGGATCGACGACAGCAGCACCCGCCGCAGCGCGTTCCCCAGCGTATGTCCATAGCCCGGATCAAGCGGCTCAATTTTGAAACGTCCATAGTTTTCAGCCGCCTGCACGACCTCGATTTTGGGCATGGCGATGTCTAGCACGGATCGCCCTCCTCTATACATTTCAGATTGCAGATTGTAGCTTGTAGATTGAGAAGAAGTATCCCAACCTGCAATCTGCAATCTGCAATCTGCAATTCTTAGCGGCTGTAATACTCAACGATCAGCTGCTCGTTGATATCTGGCTCGGCATCCTCGCGGCGTGGCATCGCCATAACCTCGCCCGCCAGATCGGCCGCGTTGAACCGAAGCCAGTCCGGCGAACTACGTCGGTTGAGGTCGCCGCTGTCTACCAAGTTCTTGAAATAGGGTAGGCGGCGGCTCTCCGGCCGCACGGCAATCTTATCGCCGACCTTCACCGTGAAGGACGGGATGTTGGTCTTGCGACCGTTCACCGTGATATGGCCGTGGTTCACGAGCTGACGCGCCTGCTGGCGGGTCGCCCCAAGCCCAAGGCGATACACGACGTTGTCGAGCCGGCGCTCCAGCAGAATGAACAGGTACGCCCCGGTCTCGCCCGGGTAGCGCTGTGCCTTCTCGAAGATGCGCTGGAACTGGCGCTCGAGCACGCCGTACATATAGCGCGCCTTCTGCTTCTCGAGCAGCTGCAGACCATAGTCCGACACCTGCCGGCGTCGGGCACTTGGCCCATGCTGCCCGGGCGGAAAGGAGCGCTTGTTCAGGATACGCTGGCCCTTCTCGGTGATACCGATGCCGAGCCGGCGGCTGATTTTCCCTACGGGTCCACGATAACGAGCCATGAGTTTCTTAAACCCTCCTCTTAGACACGCCGGCGTTTGGGCGGGCGGCATCCGTTGTGCGGGATCGGCGTCACATCGGTGATCGCAGAGACTTGCAGGCCGTTCGACTGCAGCGAGCGGATCGCGGCCTCGCGGCCCGCGCCCGGCCCCTTCACGAACACCTCGAGCGTGCGCATACCATTCTCCAGCGCCTTCCGCGCCGCGATCTCGGCCGTAATCTGCGCGGCGTACGGGGTGCTCTTGCGCGAGCCCTTGAACCCGTTCTGCCCGGCGCTCGACCAGCAGACGACATTGCCTGAAGGGTCGGTGATCGTCACAATGGTGTTGTTGAATGTGCTCTGGATATGCGCCTGGCCGCGCGGCACATTCTTCCGCTCGCGGCGCTTGCCGCGCTGACGCTTGGCCGCTGCTGCTGCCCCGGCTTTCGTCTGTTGCTTCGCCATTATTCCTCCAGTAGTCAGTAGTCAGTAGCCAGTAGCCAGTAGTCAGTAGTCACAACGATGTGCAGTGCGACTGATATCGAACTACTGCGTACCGACTACTAGAATAGTTACTTCTTCAGCGTCTTCTTCTTGATGCCGATCGCCTGGCCCTTGCGGCCGCGGCGCGTGCGCGCGTTCGTGCGGGTGCGCTGGCCGCGCACCGGCATGCCTTTGCGATGGCGCAGCCCGCGGTAGCATGCGATGTCCATCAGGCGCTTGATGTTCAACTGCACCTCGCGGCGCAGGTCGCCCTCGACGCGGTACTCGCGGTCCACAACCTCGCGGATGCGGCCGACCTCCTCCTCCGTCAGGTCGCGCACCCGTGTGGTCGGGTTGACGCTGGCCTTCTGAAGGATCACCATGCCGTTCGAAGCGCCGATACCATAGATATAACGGATCGCCACTTCGATCTTCTTGTTCCGCGGGATATCTACCCCGGCGATACGAGCCATCTGAGTCTCCCCTTTACAACGATGAAGAATGAATGCTGAGCGATGAAGCGCGCCCAATCGCTGCAGCCTCCATCGTTCGGCCTTCTCCTGCTATCCTTGCCGCTGCTTGTGGCGTGGCTGGCGGCTGCAAATGACACGGATGACGCCTTTGCGCTTGATCACCCGGCAGTATTCACAGCGCGGTTTGACCGACGCATGGACCTTCATAACTGCTCCTCATTGTGACGGCGGGCCAGGCCCGCGGCGTTATCTAGAACAAGGTGGTGCAAACACACATAGATACCGCCCCACCCTCTATTGGCGGGCAGCCTTTTTACTCTTACCGCCGCTTATCGATAGCGATACGTGATTCGCCCGCGCGTCAGATCGTAGGGCGAGAGCTCGACCAGCACCCGATCGCCCTTGAGAATGCGGATGTAGTTCATGCGCATCCGCCCCGAAATATGCGCCAGCACCTCATGACCATTTTCCAGCTGCACGCGAAACATTGCATTTGGCAGTGGCTCCGTGATCGTCCCCTCCATCTCGATTGCGTCCTTCTTCTTCGACATACAGCTCCTTTAATGCGACTCCTGCCGGGTCAAAATCTCTGGCCCACCGTTTTCGGTAATGGCAATCGTATGCTCGAAATGTGCCGCCAGACTCCTGTCGGCCGTCACCACCGTCCATCCGTCGTCGAGTTCGCGCGTCTCGTAGCCGCCTTGCGTGATCATCGGCTCGATCGCGAATGTCATGCCTGGCCGGAGCAGCAGCCCCTTGCCGGGCGGCCCGTAGTTCCTGATCTGCGGGTCCTCGTGCAGCGATCGCCCGACGCCGTGGCTAATATACTTGCGGACGACGCCATAGCCGCGCGACTCGGCGTAGCTCTGGATGGCGTGCGATAGATCGCTCAGCCTGGCGCCCGCGCGCGCGAACTCGAGCGCGTGGTAGAGCGTCTGCTCGGTCACGTCGAGCAGATCCTGGGTTGCCTTTGCAACACGCCCGACCGGGTAGCTCCAGGCCGAGTCGCCGTGGTAGCCCTGCCAGATCACGCCGATATCCACGCTGACGAGATCGCCCTCGCGCAGCACGCGCGGCCCTGGGATGCCGTGGACGATCTCATCGTTGACCGAGATGCACGTCGCCGCCGGGTAGGGGGTCGGCCCAGGGTAGCCCAGGAACGAGGGTACGCCGCCCTGCTTGACGATATAGTTGTGCACCAGCGTGTTGAGCTGCCCGGTCGTCACTCCCGGCCGTACGGCATCGCGCAGCAGCATGTGGCACTCGCCGACAATGCGCCCGGCCCGGCGCATCAGCTCAAGCTCAGATCTATTTTTTAGCGTTACTGCCATTGATACCCAGCGCTCGTGTCATGGACTCGGTGACCAACGAGATCTCGCGCTGGCCATCAATTTCGATCAGGCTGCCCTGCTCACGATAGTATTCGATCAGCGGCCGCGTCTGCGCGAAGTAGACCTGCAGGCGATGCCTGGCTGTCTCCATCGTGTCGTCGCTTCGCTGGTACAGCTTCCCGCCGCAGTGATCGCAGACATCCGGCCGTTTAGACGGGAAATAGTATATATTATAGATATACCCGCAGGTTTTGCAAGTTTGGCGACCGGCGATCCGCCGGAGCAGCACGTCGTCGGGCACCCGCAGGTAGAGTACGTAGTCGATCTTGCGATTATGTTCGACCAGCTCTTGCCCGAGTGCGCTGGCCTGATCTCTGGTGCGCGGGAAGCCGTCGAAAATCACGCCGCTTGCGCAGTCCGACTGGCTGATCCGCTCGATGATCATCCTGATCACGACCTCGTCGGGCACCAACTCGCCGCGATCCATATACGACTTTGCCAGCATCCCTAGTTCGGTGCCACGGCGCAGTGCTGCGCGAAACAGGTCGCCGCTCGCCACATGCACCAGGCCGGTGTGCTCTTCGAGGAACTGCGCCTGCGTGCCCTTGCCGGCGCCAGGAGCGCCTAGTAAAATGACATCCATGCCGTGTTCTCTCCGCTCGTCGTTGAGCAACCAGGCTGCGCCGCTGGTCTTCCCGCCCCTTGCTCAGCCACAGAGAACACTGAGATCAGAGAGACGAATGCTGTAGGCCCCTTCGTTGTGATCTCGCCATCCTCCGTGGCTGTGTGATACCGCGCTAGCGGTTGATAAACCCCTCGTAGTTGCGCATCACCAGCTGCGCCTCGAGCTGCCGCATCGTGTCGACTGCCACACCGACGACGATCAGCAGCGCCGTCGCGCTCAGTCCGATCTGCACTCCGGTCACCTGCTGTGTCAGGAACGGCAGAACGGCGACAAGCCCCAGGAAGAAGGCGCCGACCAGCGTGATCCGGTAGACCACCTTGGTAAGATACTCCTCGGTGCGCTTGCCGGGCCGGATGCCCGGGATGAAACCACCATTCCGCTGCAGCGAGTCCGGGATATTCTGCTGGTTGAAGATCACCATCGTATAGAAGTAGGTGAAGCCGACCACCAGCAAGAACAGCAGCAGCGAGTAGATCAGTGTGCCGCGGCCGTACTGAGGGCTGAAAGTCTGGTAGGTAAAGCACGCAACCTGCTTGAGCACAGTCGCGCCCTCGGGGGCGACCTGCTCGGGGCAGCCGTACGACGCGATCGTGCCCGGGAAGATGATGATGCTCTGTGCGAAGATCAGCGGGATCATCCCCGACATATTGACCTTCAGCGGGATGTGGCTGCTTTGTCCGCCGTACACACGGTTGCCGCGCACCCGCTTGGCATACTGCACCGGGATGCGTCGCTGCCCCTCCTGCACCAGCACGATGCCGACGATCGTAAACAGGCCGATCACCAGGAAGGTGATCAGTCCGAGGATCGTATTGACATCGCCGACCGAGCTGGTCGTGAAGGCCTGGCTGATCAACGACGGCAGGCGCGAGACGATGCCGGCGAAGATGATCACCGAGATGCCGTTGCCGATGCCGCGCTCCTGGATCTGCTCGCCCAGCCACACCAGCAGCAGCGTGCCCGCGACCATCGCGGTGATGATCGTAAAGGTCGGGAAGAAATTGTTAAAGAGATCGAACGGCGTGCGGAACACGCTGGCTCCAGTCGACACGCCGCGAACGATCGTCAGCGTCTGGCCATAGGCTTGCAGGTAGGCCATCGGCACCGTCGCCCAGAAGGTGATCCGGTTGATCTTCATGCGCCCCTGCTCGCCCTCTTTGGTCATCTCTTCGAGCGCCGGGATGAGCGGCGTTAGGAGCTGAACAATAATCTGGGCGGTGATGTAGGGGTAGACGCCCATCGCCGCGACCGACAGGTTCTGCAGTGCGCCGCCGGCGAAGATATTCAGCAGCTGGGCCAGCTGATTCTGCGAGAGCGCCTGCTGCAAGCTCGCGAGCGCCGACGGGTCGATGTTCGGCACCGGGATATGGGCGATCAATCGGAAGATCAGCAGCAGCAGCATCGTGAAAAGGATGCGTCGCCGCAGATCCGGCAGCTGTAGCGCCCGTAAAACCGACTGTAGCATCGGCGGTGTTCTCCTCTGAACGATGAGCGATGTAACGATGGGTGATGAGCGATGAGATTACCTCACCATTCAGCACTCAGCGTTCAGCGTTCCTCGTCGGTCGTTTGTCGGTTCCGCATCGCCGGGTTGGGACCAGCGCTGCGGCTGCGGCGCTCTCCATCCCACGGCTCCTCGACAACCTGTCCACCCGCAGCCTCGATCTTCGCGCGGGCGCTGCCGCTGAACTTGTGCGCGTGCACCGTCAGCGTAATGTTGATGTCGCCCTCTCCCAGCACTTTCAGCGGGCGATTCTTGTTGATGGTGCCGGACGCGATCAGATCCTCAATTGTCAGATCATGCCCCGCCGGCAGCTCGTTCAAGTCACCGACGTTGAGCACCTGGTACTCGATCCGCCACTTGTTCTTGAAGCCGCGCAGATACGGCATGCGGCGAACGATACGGTTCTGACCGCCCTCGAACGTGCGGTACGGCCCCGGGCCAGAGCGCGCCTTCTGGCCGTTCATACCTTTACCGGATGTCTTACCCTTGCCGGAGCCATGGCCGCGACCGACGCGTTTGCGCTCGCGGTTTGATCCGGGCGCCGGTTTGAGATCATGTAACTTCATACTATTATCCTCTGGCGAGGACGCGACAGACATATGCCGGACCTCTCAATCGTCTGCGTCCTATTCGTTCACTTGGGGCGATTGCGCTTGGGCGAAGCCGCCAGCGCGGCTATACGCGTCGGCCACCCTTCAGCTGGCTGGTCAAGCTCTGCAGCTCGTCCCACTTGCCGTCGGCCGCCAGCGCTGCCTGTTCGGGCCAGGTCTCCGGGTGCGCCAGCCGCAGATCGGCCTGCTGCACGATCTCGGTCAGCTGCGCCACATCGGCAGCCGCCAACTGGGCGAAGGTCGTGATGCCGGCCGCCTGCAGCACACCGGCGATCTTCGGGCCAATGCCCTCGACGATCGTCAGATCGTCGGCCTGGGCGGTCGGCGCGGCCGGGGCCGGCATCATGGCACGCTCGGGTGGCGTGGCCGGGGCCGCCGGCTCATCGCCGGCGATCTCCTCGAGCGTCACCAGATGCCGGACCTTGAACGCCATGCCGCGAATGGCCGGCGTATCGTTGTGGATCGCCACGCTATTCAGCTTGCGCAGGCCGAGCGACTCGATCGTCGCCTTCTGATCCTTGCTATAGCCGATCGCGCTCTTTGTATATTTGATCCGTAGCTTTGCCATCACGAGGCCTCCTGCACCTCGGGCTCGCGCCGAACGCGCCGCTGGTGCAGCTCGTGCGGCGTCAGGCCGCGCATCCGCGCCTGCTCTTCAAGCGAGGTCAGCTCGGTCAGCGCCTGGAACGCGGCCTTGACCACATTGACCGGGTTATTGCTGCCATAGCTCTTGCTCAGAATATCCTTGATGCCCGCGGCCTCGATCACCGGGCGCACGCCGCGGCCGGCGATCACGCCGGTGCCGGGCGAGGCCGGGATCAGGCGCACGCGCGACGACGAGAAGGTTGTCTCGACATCATGCGGGATGGTCGTGTTGATCAGCGGAACGCGGATCACATTCTTCTTGGCAGCCTCGACGCCCTTGCGGATGGCCTCGGGCACCTCGCCGGCCTTCCCCATACCCACTCCGACATGGCCCTTGCCATCGCCGACGACCACCACGGTGCTGAAGCTGAAGCGCCGGCCGCCCTTGACCACCTTAGAGACGCGGTTGATCTGGACGACGCGCTCCTCAAGCTCGAGATCGTCTGAGTTGATACGTTTCTGTGCCACAATTCCTCCAGTAGTCGGTAGTCAGTAGTCAGTTATCATCAGTAGCCGGTAGTCAATAGTCGACGCCATCGTAGTCTTTGATGTCTCTCTTGGTACGGACTACTGAGATCTGACGATCGACTACTAAAAGCTCAGTCCGCCCTCGCGCGCGGCGTCGGCCAGCGCTTGGATGCGCCCGTGATACTTGAAGCCACCACGGTCGAAGACGACCTTATCGATGCCGGCGGCCTTGGCCCGCTGGGCGATTAGCTCGCCGACAGCTTTGGCCCGCTCGGTCTTTGTCTTGCCTTTGAGCGACGACGCCAGATCTGATTCCTTCGTCGAGGCGGCGACCAGCGTGCGGCCGACCGTATCGTCGATCACCTGAGCGTAGATATGGATATTGCTCCGAAAGACGCTGAGGCGCGGGCGCTCCTGGGAGCCTGCAACGCGCTTTCGAACGCGCAGGTGTCGGCGGATACGCAGCTCTCGTGGTGAACGTCCTGGCATAGCTGTATTACTCCTGGCGACAGGGATTATATCCCCTGTCTGTCAGTCACCAGTGGGCAGTTGGCAGGTGGCAGTGTTCGCATCATAATGAGAATCACGGCGGAGCTGCCGGCTGCATACTGCCAACTGCTTACTTCGTCTTGCCCGTCTTGCCGGCCTTGCGGCGGACCTGCTCGCCGCGATAGCGAATGCCGTACCCCTTATAGGGCTCCGGCGGTCGCAGCGCGCGCAGCTTCGCGGCCTCCTCGCCGACCACCTGCTTATCGATCCCGCGGATGATCACCTGCTGTGGCTCGTTGGCGCTCCGGCGCTCGAGCAGATCGAAGGTGATCCCATCCGGCGGAATCACGCGGATCGGATGTGAGAAGCCGACTTGTAGCACAATATTCTTGCCCTCGCGCGATGCGCGATAGCCGACGCCGCTGATCTCGAGCACCCGCTGGTAGCCATCGGTCACGCCGATAACCATGTTCGCCAGCAGCGATCGGGTCAGGCCGTGCAGCGCGCGCTGAGTACGTTCGTCGGTGCTGCGCGTGACGTTCAGCACGCCGCTGTTCTGCTCGATAATAATCTCGGACGGGAGCTGCTGCTCAAGCGACCCCTTGGGGCCCTTGACCGTAACGTAGTTCCCCTCGGCGACCGTGATCTCCACCCCTTTGGGGACTGAGATCGGTTTCTTACCAATACGCGACATTGCTCTTGCTCCCCGCTACCAGACGTAGCACAGCACTTCGCCGCCGACATGCTGCTGCCACGCTTCGTGGCCGGCCATCACGCCCTTCGGAGTCGAGAGGATGCTCAACCCCAGGCCGCCACGGACGCGCGGAATATCGGTGCGGCCGGTATAGATCCGCAGACCCGGCTTGCTCACGCGCTTGAGGCCAGTGATGACCGGTCGGCGATCACTTGTATATTTCAGACTAATGACTATCGTATCAGAAGGCTGACCGTTCTGGACCTCGAAATCGCGGATGAACCCCTCGCGCTTCAATATATCCGCGATCGCGACTTTCATCTTGGACGCGGGCATCGCCACAGTAGCGTGGCGAGCCATGCATGCGTTTCGGATGCGGGTCAACATATCTGCAATTGGGTCGTTAACGCTCACGACGCTCCTCCTTGAAGGCCAGCTTCGCTATGGGCTGGACACTGTAATACACGGCCTGCTCGACAGTCGACGCTACCAGCTCGATTTGGTAACGCCGGGGATCAGCCCCTTGAGTGCATTCTCACGGAAGCAGATCCGGCACATGCCGAACTTACGCATATAGGCGCGTGAGCGGCCACAGAGCTTGCAGCGGTTATACGCCCGCACTTTGTACTTAGGCGGCCGCTGGGACTTGACGATCAGCGATTTCTTTGCCAATGTGAACTTCCTCCTATGCGCGGACTGGTCAGCGGGGCGCACTCAGCCCCTGCTCCTGGCTCGTGCTAATCACGAAATGGCATGCCGAGACGCTTCAACAGCGCGTAACCTTGCGCGTCGTCTGGGGCGGTGGTCACGACCGCTACCTCCAGGCCGCGAATTTTATCAACCTTGTCGTAGTCGATCTCCGGGAAGATGATCTGCTCGCGCAGGCCGAGGCTATAGTTGCCGCGGCCGTCGAACGAGCGGCGGCTCACCCCGCGAAAATCGCGCAGGCGTGGCAGCGCCAGGTTGATCAACCGATCCAGGAAATCGTACATATGCTCGCCGCGCAACGTTACCATCGCGCCGATCGACATCCCCTGGCGCAGCTTGAAGGCCGCGATCGACTTCTTGGCCTTGGTGATCACCGGCTTCTGCCCGCTGATCGCCGCCAGGTCGCCCACCGCCGCGTCGAGCGCCTTGTTATTCTGCAGCGCCTCGCCGAGCCCGATATTGAGCACGACCTTATGCACGCGCGGGGCCTGCATGATCGAGCTATATTTGAACTCCTGCACCAGCGCCGGCACGACCTCGGTCTGGTATTTTTCTTTTAGTCGCGATGCCATATATGCTCCTCAAGGGCTTGGAGAGCCGACTTTGCAGCCTCCGGCCTTGATCTCAGTTTTGAGTTCTCAGTTTTGAGTTTTGAGCTGCCGGCCGCTATGCGACATCAACTCATAACTCACTACTCGTAACTCATAACTTATTCTTACTCGTCCACCACCCCATCGCAGGCCTTGCAGAAGCGCACCTTGCGCGCGCGCCCCTTGTGATCGGTCTCTTCGAGGAAGCGGTGCCCGGTGCGCGCGGCGCGCCCGCAGCGCGGGCAGATCAGCATCACGTTGGATGCCTGGATCGGCGCCTCCAGCTCGATGATGCCGCTAGGCTTGCCGGCGCCGCGCTGCTTCATGTGCCGCTTCACAATGTTGAGCCCCTCGATGATCACCCGGCGATCTTTGGGCATCGACTGCTTGATCTTGCCGCGCTTGCCCTTATCTTTGCCGGTGATGATCAGGACCTCATCGCCAGTCTTGACGTGCATATCCAAACCTCTGTCAGTAGTCAGAATTCAGAATTCAGTAGTCAGAATGACGTCGAAATCAGCGCAAGCAACGTCACATCAAAGCGCGCGGTGCTCTTCTGACTCCTGACTCCTGACTCCCGTCTTCTAAAGTACTTCCGGCGCCAGCGAGATGATCTTCATGAACGCCTTCTCGCGCAGCTCGCGGGCGACCGGGCCAAAGATGCGCGTGCCGCGCGGGTTGTTCTCTTTCCCAATGATCACCGCGGCGTTGTCGTCGAAGCGGATATGGGAGCCGTCCGGCCGGACGTACTCCTTGGCTGTTCGCACGATCACGGCGCGCACAACCTCACCCTTCTTGACCGCGCCGCCGGGGGACGCTTCCTTGACCGATGCGACGATCACATCGCCGACGAAACCGTAGCGCACTCGCGACCCACCCATGACCCGGATGCACATGATCTCTTTGGCGCCGGTGTTATCGGCGACCTTGAGGCGAGTCTGCTGCTGAATCATTTCTAGCTCTCCTCGCCGCGCTGAATAACCTCGACAACCTCCCAGCGTTTGGTTTTGCTGAGTGGTCGCGTCTCCCCGATCCGCACCACATCCCCGCTGTGACACTGGTTGGTCGCATCGTGGGCGTGGAATTTGCTGGTCTTCCGGATGATCTTGCGGTAGAGCGGGTGCGGCTTCAGGTAATCCACTGCCACGACCACGGTCTTGTCCATCTTATCGCTGACCACCCGGCCAGTCTTATACTGACGTCGTCCCTCGGCCATATCGTTCTCCTGGTCGCTTAGATCCCCAGCTCACGCTCGCGCAGGATCGTCTTGATGCGCGCGATCTCGCGCTTGACAATGCGCGGGCGACCGCTGGCGGTCAGCTTGCCCATGACCTGCTGGAAGCGCAGGTTGAACAGTTCCTCGTAGTGCTCCTTGATCTGCTTCTGGAGCTTCTCGGAGTCGAGGTTGCGCAGCTCGCTGTTTTTCATTCGGCGGCCTCCACATCCTCTCGGGCGATAATCTTGCACTTGATCGGCATCTTCTGCGCGGCCAGGTTGAGCGCCTCGTGGGCGATCTCGGGCCGCACGCCGCCAAGCTCGAACATGATCCGGCCCGGCTTGATCACCGCGACGTAGTGGTCGACGGCGCCCTTGCCGGAGCCCATGCGCGTCTCGGCGGGTTTGGCCGTGACGGGCTTATCGGGGAAGACGCGGATCCAGATCTTGCCACCGCGCTTGACGTGGTGGGTGATCGCGCGGCGCGCGGCCTCGATCTGCCGGGCTGTAACCCAGGTCGCCTCGAGCGCCATGAGCCCGAAGTCGCCGAAGGCAACTGTATTGCCGCGCTGGGCCATGCCTTTGGTGCGTCCGCGCTGCTGCTTGCGATATTTGACACGCTTGGGCATCAACATAATCGTCGCTCCTTTTAGCTGCGTGGCCGCCGACTGCCGCCGCCGCCACCGCCGCCACCGCGACCACCTCGATCGCCGCCGCCGGCGCCGCCGGTGCCGCCACGACCGCCACCGCCGCTGCCACCGCGACCACCACCGCCGGCGCCGCCGCTGCCGCCGCGACCACCACGATCGCCGCGCTGGCGTGACCGGCTATCGTCCTCGGCCGCTTGGGCGCGCGCCGTGGCCGATTGCACCACCTGCAGCTTGCCCGTGGCATCGGGGAAGACTTCGCCCTTGTAGATCCAGACCTTCACGCCGATGCGGCCGTAGGTCGTATGCGCGTGCACCTGCGCGTAGTCGATATCGGCGCGCAGCGTATGGCGCGGCACGCGGCCATCGCTCTCGTTGGCGATGCGGGCCATCTCCGCGCCGCCCAGCCGACCCGAGCACTTGATCTTGACGCCCTGGGCGCCCAGGCGCATCGCGCGCTGCACCGCCTGCTTCATCGCGCGCTTATAGGAGATGCGCTTGTTGATCTGCTCGGCGATGCTCTCGGCCACCAGGTGCGCCTCAAGCTCCGGCTGGTGGATCTCCTGGATATTCAGCTTGACCTTCTTGCCGGTGCGCTTCTCAAGATCGGCCTTCAGCTCGTCGACCTTCGCGCCGCGCTTGCCGATCACGATCCCCGGCTTCGCCGTATAGACCGTGACCTCGACCTTATTGGCCGATCGCTCGATCTCGACGCGCGCCACGCCGGCGTTGGCCAGCTCTCGGGTGATCGCCTTGCGAAGCATGAAATCTTCGTGCAGCTGATCGGTGTAGGTGCGATCGGCGAACCACTTCGACTGCCAGTCTTTGATGTAGCCCAGGCGAAAGCCTATTGGATGAACTTTCCGTCCCATTTAAATCTCCTCGCCGTCGTCCACGATCACCGTGATATGAGTCGTGCGCTTGCGAATGCGATCCGCACGACCGCGTGCGCGCGGCATGAAGCGCTTAAACGCAGGGCCCTCGTCGGCGTAGATCGTCTTGACGACCAGGTCGGCCGGGTCCATCTCAAAGTTATTCTCGGCGTTCGCTGCCGCCGACTGGATCGTCCGTGCGATCTCTTTCGCAGCCTTCTGCGGCAGGTAGCGCAGGATCGCGAGCGCGCGATCGACCGGCTTTCCGCGCACCAGGTCCATGACCAGGCGCACCTTGTTCGGCGCGATGCGCACCATCTTGTTCATTGCTTTTGCTTGCATGGCTACTTCACCTTGCCGCGCTTGTCAGCTTTTTTGCCGCCGTGGCCGCGGAAGAAGCGCGTCGGCGCAAATTCGCCCAGCTTGTGGCCGACCATGTTCTCGGTGATGTACACCGGCACGTGGCGGCGCCCATCGTGGACGGCGATCGTATGGCCGACCATCTGCGGGAAGATCGTGGACGCGCGCGACCAGGTGCGCAGCACGCGCTTCTCGCTGGCGCGGTTCATGTCCTCGATGCGGCCGAGCAGCCGTATGTCGACGTAGGGGCCTTTTTTGGATGAACGAGACATACTTTCCCTTCCTTGCTTCGGGAGCAGGGAGAGGCCGAGCATCAGCCCGCGTCCTCTGGCGCGCCTGCCGCGCGCTCCCAATGTGCCAGTAGTCAGTAGCCAGTGGTCAGTAGTCAGTAGTCAGAAAGTTCAATGCTCATCACCATAGTTCGATGATACTGATATCTGACTACTGACGACGCGATCTACGGTTTCCGCCGCCGCACGATATAGCGATCGGTGCTCGGCTTGTGGCGCGTGCGCACGCCGCGCGCCGGCTTGCCCCACTTGGTCTTGGGGGTCGCCATGCCGCGCGGGGCGCGGCCCTCGCCGCCGCCGTGGGGATGGTCGCGCGGGTTCATCGCCGATCCGCGCACCTCGGGCCGGCGGCCCTGCCAGCGCTTTCGCCCGGCCTTGCCAATCCGGATGTTCTGGTGGTCGATGTTGCCGACCTGCCCGATCGTCGCGAGGCAGTCGATGTGCACTAGGCGCATCTCGCCCGACGGCATACGCAGGGTCGCGTAGTTGCCCTCTTTTGCCATCAGCTGGGCGGCCCCGCCCGCGCTGCGGACCATCACGCCGCCGCGGCCGAGCTGCAGCTCGATATTGTGGATCTGCGTGCCGAGCGGGATCGCGCGCAGCGCCAGCGCGTTACCGACCCGCACCTCAGCCTCCGGCCCGCTCATCAGGGTGTCGCCGACATTCAGACCGAGCGGCGCCAGGATGTAGCGCTTCTCGCCGTCGGCGTAGTTCAGCAGCGCGATGCGGGCGGTGCGGTTCGGATCGTACTCGATCGACGCGACCTTGGCCGGCACCCCATGCTTATTGCGCTTGAAGTCGATGATGCGGTAGTTGCGCTTGTGCCCGCCGCCGCGGTGGCGAGTCGTGATCCGCCCGTTATTGTTGCGGCCACCGCTCTTGCGCAATGGGGCGAGCAGCCGCTTCTCGGGATCCTTCTTCGTGATCTCCTCGAACGTCGAGACCGACATATTGCGGCGACCGGCCGAGGTTGGTTTGTATCTTCGAACACCCATCGTATTTCTCCACGGTGCACGCTAGAAGGTTGAAACGTTGAAACGTTCGAATGTTCGAACGTTACACGCCCTCGAACAGCTCGATCCGATCGCCCTCGGCCAGCGTCACAACCGCCTTCTTCCAGTCCGCAGTGTAGCCGTAGCTTGTGCCGCGCCGGCGCAGCTTGCCGCGCACGTTCATCGTGTGCACCTTCAGCACCTTAACGCTGAAGATCGACTCGACCGCTTGCTTAATCTGCATCTTGTTTGCCGACCGATCGACCTCGAAGGAATACTTGCCCAACGCCATCAGGTTGGTGTTCTTCTCGGTAATCAGCGGGCGGATAATCACCTGGTGCGCGTTCATGACGCCTCCTCATCCGCTGCGCCGCCGGTCTCCGCGTCGGCGTATGCGGCGTCGCCCTGGCCGAGATAGCTCTCGATCACGTCGACCGCCGCGCGTGAAATCACCACGTTGTCATAGGACAGCAGGTCGACCACGTTCAGGTAGTGGGCCAGCAGCGTCTTCACGCCGGTGAGGTTGCTCGCCGACTTCTGCAGGTTCTCGTCCTTGCGGTCGATCACGATCAAGGTCTTGCCGTCGAGGTTGAGCGACGACAGGCTATTCAGGAAATCCTTCGTGCGTGGCCGCTCGAACGACCAGCTCTCGACGAAACGGATCTCGTCGGCGGCGTACTTGGCCGAGAGGGCCGAGCGCACTGCCAGCCGGCGCATCTTGCGCGGCATGGCCTGGCGGTACGAGCGTGGGTGCGGGCCGTGCGCGACGCCGCCGCCCTTGCGGTGTGGTGCTCGCGCGGAGCCCTGGCGCGCGCGGCCGGTGCCCTTCTGGCGGAAGAGCTTGCGGGTGCTGCCGGCGACCTCGCCGCGGCCAAGGGTATTGTGGGTCCCAAGGCGGGCGTTCGCCTGCTGGCGCACCATCGCCTGGTGCATGACCGGCACGTTCGGCTCGATGCCGAAGATATGCTCGTCGACCTGAACGGTCCCGATCTCCGCGCCGGACTGGTTGAAGAGTTTGGCTTCCATCAACAGTACCTCTGTCACTTCGCAGTCTTCACTGCCCGGCGGACCATCAACAGTCCATTTTTCGCGCCCGGCACCGAGCCCTTGACCAGCAGCAGGTGCCGCTCGGCCATCACCTCGACGACCTCCAGGTTCTGCACCGTCACGCGCCGGTTGCCCATGCGGCCAGCCATACGCGTGCCCTTCCAGACGTGCCCAGGGTCGGTGCCAGCGCCGATCGATCCCGGCGCGCGCCAGCGGTCGCTCTGGCCGTGGGTCTTCGGGCCACCGCTAAAGCCGTGGCGCTTGACCACGCCCTGGAAGCCGCGGCCCTTCGACGTGCCGGTGACGTCGATGATCTGGCCCGGCTGAAAGATGTCCGCGGTGAGCACCTGGCCTACCTGATGGTCCTCAATATTGTCGGCACCGAACTCGCGCAGGTAGCGAACCAGCCTGCCTGCGGCGGCGAGGTGGCCCTGCTCGGGCTTGGTCAGGCTCTTGGGCTTAATTTCGCCGAAGCCGATCTGAACCGCCTCGTAGCCGTCGCGATCCTTGTTGCGGATCTGGGTCACGACACAGGGGCCTAGCTCGATCACCGTCACCGGGATCGCCTCGCCGGCCTTGCTAAACACCTGCGTCATACCGATCTTACGACCAAGCAAACCTTCGATCATAATCGCACCTCTACAGCATGTGGACTTACGGCGTTGGCGCCTGCCATAGCGGCTGTCCTGCGTTGAACGTTGAAACGTTCACACGTTCACACGTTCAACGAATACTACAATTTAATCTCGATATCCACGCCGGCCGGCAGGTTGAGCTTCATCAACGCGTTGATCGTCTGCTGGCTTGGGTCCAGCACGTCGATCAGGCGCTTGTGCGTACGAATCTCGAACTGCTCCTGCGAGTCCTTATCGATAAACGGCGAACGCATGACACTGTACTTCTCGATCTTGGTCGGCAGCGGTACCGGCCCCGCGACAAGCGCACCGGTTCGCTCTGCCGCCTCGACAATCTGTCGTGCCGACTGATCTAGGATCTTGTGGTCATACGCTTTGAGGCGGATGCGAACCTTCTGCTTTGCCATTCTGTGCTCCTGTCAAGCGCAGCGACAAAATGGCGAGTGCGGATACGTTCTTCCGCACTCGTCATCTCTCGCACTCAGCTTACTGCTCAATCTTGGTGACGACACCGGAGCCGACGGTGCGCCCGCCCTCGCGGATCGCGAACCGCAGCCCCTCCTCCACCGCCACCGGGACAATCAGCTCGACCCCCATCTCCACGTTATCCCCCGGCATCACCATCTCCATGCCTTCCGGCAACGTGATCGCCCCGGTCACGTCGGTCGTCCGCACGTAGAACTGTGGCCGGTACCCCGGGAAGAACGGCGTGTGCCGCCCGCCCTCTTCTTTCTTCAGCACGTACACCTGCGCCCGGAACTTCTTGTGCGGCTTGATCGACCCCGGCGCCGCCAGCACCTGCCCGCGCTCCACGTCCGTCCGCTCGATCCCGCGCAGCAGCACGCCCACATTGTCGCCCGCCACCCCTCGTCCAGCGTCTTCTGGAACATCTCCACCCCGGTCACCACCGTCTTGCGCGGCGCCTCGTCGTTCATCCCGATGATCTCGATCGTCTCGCCCATCTTGACCTTGCCGCGCTCGATCCGCCCGGTCACCACCGTGCCGCGGCCCTTGATCCCGGAACACGTCCTCGATCGGCATCAGGAACGGCTGGTCGATCGCGCGCTCGGGCGTCGGGATGTAGGTGTCGACCGCGTCCATCAGCGCCAGGATGCTCTTGTACTCCGGCGCGTTGATGTCGGTCGAGGTCGACGAGAGCGCCTCAAGCGCGCTGCCGCGGATGATCGGGATGTCGTCGCCCGGGAACTCCTGCTTGGTCAGCAGCTCGCGCAGCTCGAGCTCGACCAGCTCAAGCAGCTCCTCGTCGTCCATCATGTCGACCTTGTTGAGGTAGACGACCATGGCGGGGACCTGGACCTGGCGGGCCAGCAGGATGTGCTCGCGGGTCTGCGGCATCGGGCCATCGGGGGCCGAGACGACCAGGATGGCACCGTCCATCTGGGCGGCGCCGGTGATCATATTCTTGATATAGTCGGCGTGGCCGGGGCAGTCGACGTGGGCGTAGTGGCGCTTGTCGGTCTGGTACTCGACGTGCCGAATGGCGATGGTAATGCCGCGGGCGCGCTCCTCGGGGCGTTGTCGATCTGGTCGTAGGAGGTATACTTGGCAGCGCCCTTGAGCGCGAGGACTTTCGTAATCGCGGCGGTCAGGGTCGTCTTGCCGTGGTCGACGTGCCCGATCGTGCCGACGTTGACGTGCGGCTTGGTTCGCTCGAATTTCTGCTTCGCCATTGCTTTGTCTACTCCTTATTACTTGAGGCTTGAGGCTTGGGGCTTGAGGCTTGTGACCGGATGCACGTCTCAAGTCTCAAGCTCAAGTCTCACGGGCTATCCTCGTCGCTTTTCGATAATTTCTTTAGCCAGGGCTTCTCCCAGCGGCTGGTAGTACGCGAACTCCATCGAGGACGTCGCGCGCCCCTGTGTCGCCGAGCGCAGGTCGGTCGTATAGCCGAACATCGAGGCCAGCGGCACGAAGGCCTTAACGATCTGCGCGTTGCCGCGCGCCTCCATCCCCTCGACGTGGCCGCGCCGTGAGTTCAGATCGCCGAGCACGGTGCCGAGGAACTCCTCGGGCGTCGTGACCTCGACCTTCATCACCGGCTCAAGTAGCTGGGGCCGACCCCTGCGAACGCCTTCCTTCAGGCCCATCGAGGCGGCGATCTTGAAGGCCATCTCCGACGAGTCGACCTCGTGGAACGAGCCGTCGTAGAGCGTCACTTTCAGGTCGACCACCGGGAAGCCGGCGAGCACGCCCGTCTGCATGGCCTCTTTGATGCCCTGCTCGCTCGGCCCGATGTACTCTTTCGGCACGGAGCCGCCGACGATCCCGTTCACGAACTCGAAGCCCTTGCCGCGCTCGAGCGGCTCGAGCCGCAGCTTGACATGGCCGTACTGGCCCTTGCCGCCGGTCTGGCGCACGAACTTCGAGTCGACCTCGGAGGGCTGGCTGATCGACTCGCGGTAGGCCACCTGGGGCTTGCCCTGGTTGGCCTCGACCTTATATTCGCGGCGCATACGGTCGACCAGCACCTCGAGGTGCAGCTCGCCCATGCCGGCGATAATCGTCTGGCCGGTCTCTTCGTCGGTGCGCACGCGGAAGGTCGGGTCTTCTTCGCTGAGCTTCTGGAGCGCGATGCCGAGCTTATCCTGGTCGGCCTTGGTCTTCGGCTCGATCGCCAGCTGGATCACCGGCTCCGGGAAGCGGATGTTCTCCAGGGCGATCGGGTGATCCGGGTCGCAGATCGTATCGCCGGTGAAGGTCTGCTTCGGGCCGACCATCGCGGCGATATCGCCGGCGTAGACCTCTTTGATCTCCTCGCGGTGGTTGGCGTGCATCTGGATCAGGCGGCCGACGCGCTCGCGCTGGCCGCGGGTCGTATTCAGCACGTACGAGCCCGCCTCGAGCTTGCCGGAGTAGACCCGGAAGTAGGCCAGCTTGCCGACGTACGGGTCGGCCATGATCTTGAAGACCAGGCCGGAGAACGGCGCACTCTCGCTCGCCTCGCGGGTGACGTACTCGGCGCCCTCCTCGCCGGCGATGTGGCCGGGCAGGGTGCCAGTGATCGGCGGAACCTCAAGCGGCGAGGGCAGGTAGAAGACCACCGAGTCGAGCACGCGCTGCACGCCCTTATTCTTGAGCGCGGCGCCGCAGAGCACCGGAACGAGCTTGCCCGCGATCGTCGCGTTGCGCAGCGCCCGGCGCAGCTCCTCGGTGCCCAGCGGCTCGCCCTCCAGGTAGAGCAGCGTCAGCGCGTCGTCAGTCTCGGCGATCGCCTCGATCATCGCCTGGCGCATCGCCTCGGCCTTCTCGGCCACCTCGGCAGGGATCTCGGAGAGCTCCTCGCGCTTGCCCTGGTCGTCCAGGTACAGCACAGCCTTGTTGTTCAGCAGATCGACGATCCCGCGGAAGCGATCCTCGGCCCCGATCGGCATCTGGATCGGCACGGGCTTGGCGCCCAGGCGATCCTTGATCATGTCGACCGTGCGGTCGAAGTTGGCGCCGATCCGGTCCATCTTATTGACGAAGCAGATCCGCGGCACGCTGTACTTATCGGCCTGGCGCCAGACCGTCTCGGACTGCGGCTCTACGCCGGCGACCGCATCGAAGACCACCACGCCGCCGTCGAGGACGCGCAGCGAGCGCTCGACCTCTGCGGTAAAGTCGACGTGGCCGGGGGTATCAATAATGTTAATACGATACACCTCGTCGTTGACCGACCACTGCGCCGTCGTCGCCGCGGCCGTGATCGTGATGCCACGCTCGCGCTCCTGCTCCATCCAGTCCATCGTCGCGGTCCCTTCGTGGACCTCGCCGATCTTGTAGGTGCGACCGGTGTAGAACAGGATTCGCTCGGTCGTCGTCGTCTTTCCCGCATCAATATGGGCAATAATACCGATATTTCGCGTGCGCTCTAATGGGATCTCGCGGGGCATGTTCTTCTTTCCTCGTCTTCCCTAGTGTCGCTAGAACCGAGAACCGAGAACCTGTGTGAGTCAGGCCGGTTCTCAGTTCTTGGTTCTTCGTTCTTCTTTAGAACTTACCGTAGTGTGAGAAGGCGCGATTGGCCTCGGCCATACGCTGCACATCTTCTTTGCGCTTGATCGTGCTGCCGGTGTTGTTGAACGCGTCCATGATCTCGCCGGCCAGCCGCTCGTGCATGGGCTTGCCGCTGCGGCCGCGGGCCGAGATCAGCAGCCAGCGCATCGCCAGGGCCTGGCGGCGGTCGCTCTTGACCTCGACGGGCACCTGGTAGGTCGCGCCGCCGACGCGCCGCGGCTTGACCTCGATCGCCGGGCCGGCGTTGCGGATGGCCGTCTCGAAGATCTCCATCGGAGTCTTCTTCAGCCGCTCGGCCGCCAGCTCCAGCGCCTGGTAGACGATCTTTTCGGCCGTGCTCTTCTTGCCGCGCTGCATCACCTTATTGATGAACTGCTGTACCGAGACGCTGTTGTAGCGGGCATCGGGCGCCGGAATGCGCCTCACAACTGTTCCTCGACGGGGCATTGCTGTTCTCCGTGATCACGCTGTAACGTTCAAATGCTCGAACGTCTGCTACTTCTTCTTGCCGGGAGCCACGTTCTTCTTCGTGCCGTACTTCGAGCGGCCCTGCTTGCGGTTCGCCACGCCCTGCGCGTCGAGCGTGCCGCGCACGATGTGGTAGCGCACGCCCGGCAGATCCTTGACGCGGCCGCCGCGGATCAGCACGACCGAGTGCTCCTGGAGGTTGTGGCCCTCCCCGGGGATGTAGGCGGTGACCTCCATGCCGTTGCTCAGGCGGACGCGGGCGATCTTGCGGAGCGCCGAGTTTGGCTTCTTTGGCGTCATCGTCTTGACCTGGGTGCAAACGCCGCGTTTGAACGGTGAGCCCTTGCCGCGCGTGAGCTTGCCCTTCAGCGAGTTGTAGGTAAAGCGCAGCGCGGGGGCTTTGGTCTTCTTGATAACCGGCTTACGCGGCTTGCGTACCAGTTGATTGATCGTCGGCATTCTGTGTGCTTCCTCCGTTAGACGCCTGTGCCTGACACACGGCAGGAACGAGTCACGAGTATTGCTCTGTATGTGCTGCGGGAAGCGCGCGTGCCGCCCGCGTATCGATAGACCCTCTACACAAAAGAAAACTCGAACCCCATTCTGGTCGCGGCATCGGCCACGCCTTAGAGAGGGCTCAGAGATGTGCAATCAGCCAGAAACTAGATTATTTGCACAGCGATTGAGGAGTATAACATAGCGACTATGGGCTGTCAAATCTTTTTCGAGTGTGCATTTTTACGGATCGTACCCCAGTGTGCTGTTCGCCCGCTCCTGCTTGCCTTTTGGGGGTGGGGGTTTTATGGAGCGCGTCCTACTGCGCCGTAGGCCCTCACCTTCGCACGAAATATCTAGATTTGAAAGGCGCGCCAGCCGGGGCAGACAGATCAGGGCGCACTGCCTTCGGGCGGTGCCAGCCAAGTCTGTATCAGCGCCCGGATCTGCGTGGTGGTGAGCGGCTTGTAGAAGAACGCGGTCGCGCCGGCGTCGATGGCGGCAGCCTCGGCGCTAGCGTCGGCCGAGATGACGATGATCGGGCAGTCCAGGCCCTGCTCGCGGAGGGCGCGCAGCAGCTCGGCGCCGGTCATCCCCGGCATCCGATGGTCGGTGATCAACAGGTCGCAGCCGTGCGTGCGGATGAGATCGAGCGCCGCAGGCCCGTCGGCCACCGCGCTGATCTCGGCGTGTGGGGCGTAGCGATGGAAGGCTCGCCGGAGAAACTCGCGGACGTCATCCTCATCGTCGACGACTATGATGTGGGGCATTCTGCCACCTTGCTTTTGCGGATCGCTCCGCCTGCCTCCCCGCCAACGGTACCTCTGCTTGACATAGCGGCGCTTAATGGTATATTTGTTCTACTGCATGTGATGCGTGAAGCGTGATCCATGAACCGCGTTTACGGATCACGGATCACGGATCACGTTTCATACCTGGATGCTTTCGGTTTTCCGAATCCCCAGCGGGGATCGTCACCAAGCAAAGCCGTGTCCAACTCATTTATATGGAGCCTGCCATGCCTCCAATCGCCCGCAACCGCCTCGGCGTGATCACCAGCGGCTCGCTGGTCGACGGCCTGTGCGCGCGCCTCGAGGGCCGCGAGAGCGTCGAAGATATGCGCGTGGGCAAATTTGTCGTCATCCAGGGCGAGAAAAACGAGTTCTTCTCCATGATAACCGATGTCGTGTTGGAAGCAACTAACCAAAAAGTACTAGTTGACCCGCCCAACGGCGACCTGTTTATCCACGAGGTGCTGGCCGGCACGTCGACGTACGGCTCGATCACGCTCAAGCCGATGCTGATGCTGCCGCGCGACCTCGACCAGGGTTTGCTGCCACCCAAGACGGTGCCGCGCCACTTCGCGCCGGTGCTGGACGCCGACGAGAGCGATTTCACGCGCGTGTTCGGCGGCGAGGACGACTCGCACTTCGAGATCGGCCGGCCGCTGGACATGGAGGTGCCGGTGTGCATCAACCTGGAGCGCCTGGTCGAGCGCTCGAACGGCGTGTTTGGCAAGAGCGGCACCGGCAAGAGCTTCCTGACGCGGCTGCTGCTGTGCGGGACGATCAAGGGCAAGCAGGCCGCCAACCTGATCTTCGACATGCACAACGAGTATGGCCACGACTCATACTCCGAGGACGGCACGTTCGTCAAAGGGCTGCGGCAGCTATTCGGGGCCGAGGTGCTGGTGTACACGCTCGACATGGCCTCCTCGCGCAGCCGCGGCGTGACGGCGGACGAGGAGGTCGTGATCGGGCTCGACCAGATCGACGTCGAGGATGTCACGCTGCTCAAAGAGGAGCTGAATCTGAACGACACCGCGGCCGAGTCGGCCTACCTGCTGGTGGATCGCTTCAAGGAGGGCTGGCTGAAGGCGCTGCTGGGCATGGACACCGAGACGCTCAAGGCGTTCGCCGACAGCGTGGGCGGGCACGCCGGGGCGCTCAGCGCGCTCAAGCGCAAGCTGGAGCAGGTCGCCCGCAAGGCGTTCGTGCGCGAGAGCGCGCCGACCGCGGCGATCGACCGCATGATCGACCAGCTCTCGCACGGGCGCCACGTCGTGCTCGAGTTCGGGCGCTACGGCGACTCGCTGTCGTACATGCTGGTCGCGAATATCATCACGCGCCGTATCCGCCGCCGCTGGGTTGAGAAGACCGACGAGTTCACGCGCACGAAAAACGTGGCCGACCGGCCGCGCCAGCTGATGATCACGATCGAGGAGGCGCACAAGTTCCTCAACCCGGCCACCGCCAAGCAGACGATCTTCGGCACGATCGCGCGCGAGCTGCGCAAGTACAGCGTGACGCTGCTGGTGGTCGACCAGCGGCCATCCTCGATCGACTCGGAGGTGATGAGCCAGCTCGGCACGCGCGTGACGGCGCTGCTGAACGACGACAAGGATATCGAGTCGGTATTCACCGGCGTGAGCGGCAGCGCCAGCCTGAAGTCGGTGCTGGCCAGCCTGGACTCGCGCCAGCAGGCGCTCATCCTGGGCCACGCGGTGCCGATGCCGGTGGTCATCCGCACGCGCGCCTACGACGCCGAGTTCTACCGCCAGGTCGGCCTCCCGACGGTCAGCCGGCAGCAGGCGGCGGTGGAGATGGACGAGCTGTTCCCCGAGTAGACCAAGGACGAAAGACCAAGGACCAAAGCCCCTGCGTGGATGATTTGGTCGGTGGTCCTTGGTCTTTGGTCAAACCCTCACAGCTCCCGCCCCGCCGCCGCATCCACCAGCCACACCAGCCGGCCCTGGCTGGGCCGCACGCCCTGCACGGGGAGACGCGCGCGGTCGGCCGGGCCGCGCAGGACCTCGCGCAGCGTCGCCGCCTTGTCCTCGCCCGCGACCAGCAGCAGCACATTCGCCGCAGCATTGATCAGCCGGCAGGTGAACGAGACGCGCGTGGGCGGCGGCTTGGGCGCGCCGTGGACGGCGACGACCAGGTCGTCGCTCGGCGCGACCGCCTCGAGCTGGCCGGGAAAGATCGAGGCGGTGTGGCCGTCCGGCCCCATGCCGAGCAGGATCAGGTCGAAGCGCGGGGGCTGCTGATCGAACAGCGCGGCGATCGTCTCGGCGTAGGCGTCGGCCGCAGCTGCGGGCGTGCCGCCGACGGTCGGGACGGGGTAGATATTCGCGGCCGGGATCGCGACGTGGGCCAGCAGCGACTCGCGCGCCATGCGGAAGCAGCTCTCGGGGTCATCGGGCGGGACGTAGCGCTCATCGCCCCAGAAGACGCGCACGCTATCCCAGTCGATCTCCGCGCTGAGCGGCGGGCGGGCCAGCCGCTCGTAGAGGGCGCGCGGGGTGCTGCCGCCGGACAGCGCAACCGTGAAGTGCCCGTGGTCGGCAATCGCCGCCCGCGCCAGCGCGACGAACAGCCGGGCGGCCTCGTCGGCCAGGGCCGCCGGGTCGGGCGCGACGATCAGCTCGCCGCGATCCTGCTCGCTCATAGCTCGCCTCCTTAGGGTTCATCCATGTATGCCTTCCCCAGGCACCGCCACTGGGCTAAAGCCCTCGGCTACTGATACGAAGGCCACCTCCGTGGCCTGGGGAAGGTATTCTTTTATGGGCCCTTACGTTCGGGCGGAAGCCCTCCGCTACCCAGGCCAAGCCCCTGCGCTGTCAGCGCACTAGAACTCCCACCACTGCTCGGGCTGGGCACGTGCGCCGCCCCCGCCGCCGCCGAGCGCCCGGCCCGGCCCGCCGCGCCGCTCGGCGGCCAGCAGCCAGCGCAGCGCGCCCGGCAGACGGCGTGCCCAGGCCGACTCGTGGTGGACGGCCTGATCCTCCTCGTCGTAGCGCAGGTACCGGCCGGGGGTGTAGCCCTTGGCGGCCAGCTGGTCGCGCAGGCGCCGCGCGGTGGTGACGTGGCGGCCGATCGGCTTGTGGGACAGGCGCGGCGGGACGTGCGGGTCGAGCCCCTCGTAGCTCCCGATGTCGAGGTAGATTCTGCCCGCGCTGAACGGGGCCGCCTGCAGGTATGGAAAGATCGCCTCCTGCGCGAACCAGAGCGATGGGCTCATCGCGCCCGCCAGACCGAAGACCTCGGGCCGGCGGAAGAAGGCGTACAGGCTGATCAGGCCGCCCATCGAGGAGCCAAGGATGGTGGTGTGCTCGCGCTCCGGCCGGGTGCGAAAGTCGTGGTCGATCAGCGGCTTGACCGTATCGGCCACGAACGTGACGTACCAGTCGCCGCGCCCGCCCTTGCGCAATCGCCGATCTCTGAACGGGCTGTACTCGTCGATCCGGCGCGGGCCCATGTTCTGGATGCCGACGACGATCGCCTCGATGCCCTCCACGGCGAGCGCCGCCATCGTCTCGTCGACCTGCCACTCGCCCGCGTAGCTGATCCAGTGGTCGAAGAGGTTCTGGCCGTCGTGCATATAGACGACCGGGTAGCGCCGCTCGGCGTCGGCCGCATAGGAGGGCGGCAAGAGCACGAACAGGCGGCGCCGGTTGTTCAGCTGTGGGCTGTACAGACCTTCGAGCAGTAACAGGTCGCCGACGACCGTGTGGGCGCTGCGCTGATTCTTATAATCGCACCAAGTTTGCATGAGCCCCATTATAGCGCGGATCGCGCTGCCGACTCTTACGCCACCCTGAGCTGCCAAACGGGACGCGCCAGCCGATCCTTTTGGGCAGTGTATAATGGGCCGTCGTGTTATATGTGCGGGAGACCTGACCGTGAGAGTTACCAAAGCCGTCATCACCGCCGCGGCCCGCACTCAGCGGACGCTACCGCTGCAGCGCCTGGTCGATCGGGACGGGGTGCAGAAGCCGGTGCTGCAGATCATCGTCGAGGAGGCGATCGGGGCCGGCGTCGAAGAGGTCTGCATCGTCATCAGCCCCGGCGACGCGCCCGCCTACCGCGAGGCTGCCGGCGAGCAGATCGGCCGGCTGCGCTTCGTCGAGCAGCCCATGCCGCTCGGCTACGGCCACGCGATCTACTGCGCCAGGGACTTTGTCGGCGACACATCGTTTCTGCACCTGGTCGGCGATCACCTGTACGTGAGCCGGACGCGCCAGGGCTGCGCGGCCCAGCTGGTCGAGGTCGCCGCGGCCGAGTCGTGCGCGGTCTCGGCGGTGCAGCCCTCGCGCGAGAGCCAGCTGCCCTCCTACGGCACCGTCGGCGGGCGGCTGGTGCCGGGCCGGCAGGACCTCTACCTGATCGAGCGTGTGATCGAGAAGCCGACGCCGACCGAGGCCGAGCAGCAGCTGGTGGTGCCGGGGCTGCGCGTCGGCCACTACCTGTGCTTCTTCGGCATGCACGTGCTGACCCCGGCGGTGATGGAGATCCTGGCGGCGCACGTGCGCGCGGCGGGCGACCGCGGCGGGGTGCAGCTCTCGCCCGCGCTGGCCGAGCTGGCGCGCCGCGAGCGCTACCTGGCGCTGGCGAACCTGGGTCGGCGCTACGACATCGGCGCGACCTACGGCCTGCTGACGGCCCAGATGGCCCTCGCGCTCGACGGCCGCGACCGCGACGAGGTGCTGGCCCAGCTGGTCGAGCTGCTCGCGCTACGTCATTCCTGACCAGATGACCAGGTGACCGGGTGAGGGGGTGACATAGTGACATTCCTGCAAAAGCCCCCAAGTCACCTTGTCACTATGACACCTTGTCACTTTGTCACTTTGGTGAAAATTATGCCTGAGCTGATCAACATCATCACCTCCGAAGACCCGGCCGTCCGCGACCGCTCGGTCGACGCGTTCTGCCGGGCGGCGACGGCGGCGGAGCTGATGGGCGAGTGCGCGGCGCTGGACGCGCTGCGGCGGCGGAGCGACAACCTGTACGAGCGGGTGCGGGCGCTGTTCTTCCTCTACGCGATCCACCGCTTTCACCTGCCGCACAAGCCAGGCGTGGCGGCGCGCGGGCTGGTGCCCTACGAGGGCTACGTCCACCTGCTGAGCCGGCGCTTCGAGGAGGCAATCGACATCTTCCTGGCGGCTCAAGCGGCCGGACCGAGCGTCGCGATCTCGAGCGCGCTGGCGGCGGCCTACCACCGGCTCGGCTTCCAGACCCTGGCCGACCAGGTGCGCCGCAGCGTGCGCTCGGTGCGCGGCAACCAGTGGATGTTCCGCGTCGGCCACCCCGCCGACCAGCCGCTGCGGGTACGGCCCGAGCTGCTGAGCCGGCCGGACGCCGAGGCGCCCTTCCCGATCCTGCGCGAGCGCACGCCGGTGCGCATGGACCTCACGCACAGCGGCTGGAGCGACATCTTCTTCCTGGGCATGGACTACCCGGATGGCGCGCGGGTGCTGAACGTCTCGATCGACCTGGGGGTGCGCGGGCGCGACGCGGCCACGCGCCCGCCGGTCGAGACCTACTTCCGGGTGATCGACGAGCCGGTGCTGCGGCTGACCAGCATCGACCTGGGCGCCACCGCCGACATCGGCCAGCTGGCCGAGGTGTTCGACTTCGCGCGCGACTACCTGGGGCTGCTCAAGGCCGCCGTGATCGCGGCCGGACTGGTGCCGCCCGGCATCGAGGGGTCGGGGCAGCAGCTGGCCGACCTGCTGGCCCGCATGGTCGGCCCCGGCCGCGGCATCGAGCTGGTCAGCGCCGTGAACGACATCCCGAAGGGGTCGCGGCTGGCCGTCTCGACCAACCTGCTGGCCTCGCTGATCGCCGTCTGCATGCGCGCGACCGGGCAGGCCGCCGCGCTGACCGGCCCGCTGGCCGAGCACGAGCGCCGGCTGGTCGCGGCGCGGGCGATCCTGGGCGAGTGGCTGGCCGGCTCGGGCGGCGGCTGGCAGGACTCGGGCGGGGTCTGGCCGGGCATGAAGCTCATCCAGGGCGTGGTCGCCGAGCCGGACGACCCGGAGTGGGGCGTCAGCCGCGGGCGCCTGCTGCCGAGCCACAGCATCCTGGGCGAGCGGGACGCCGCGCCGGAGACGCGCGAGCGCCTGCAGGAGAGCCTGGTGCTGGTGCACGGCGGCATGGCCCAGAACGTCGGCCCGATCCTCGAGATGGTCACCGAGAAGTACCTGCTGCGCTCCGAGGCCGAGTGGGCCGCGCGCCGGCAGGCCGGCGGAATCCTGAATGAGATCCTGGCGGCGCTGCGCGCGGGCGACATCCCGAGCGTGGGCGACGCCACGACGCGCAACTTCTTCGGCCCGCTCCAGACGATCATCCCCTGGGCCAGCAACCTGTACACTGAGACGCTGATCGAGCAGACGCGCGCCGGGTTCGGCCGGGACTTCTGGGGCTTCTGGATGCTCGGCGGGATGTCGGGCGGCGGGATGGGCTTCATCTTCGCGCCCGAGCGCAAGGCCGAGGCGCAGGAGCGGCTCCAGCAGACGATGAGCGCGGCCAAGCGCCGGCTGGAGCACGCGCTGCCGTTCGCGATGGAGCCGGTGGTCTACGACTTCACGATCAACCCGCGCGGCACCCACGCCGACCTGCTTGAGGGCAACTCCGCACTGCTGCCGCCCGGCTACTACACGCTGAGCGTCCCGGCGATGCTGCGGCTTGACCCGCGCGCGCTCTCGGCGCCGCGCCGCGCCGAGCTGGACCGCTTCGCCACGGCCTGCCGGACGCGCCCGGAGCTGGCCGGCACGATCCAGACGCTGTTCGACCGGCTGCTGCCGCGCACCCGGCACGCCCAGGATGGCGACCAGACGCTGGAGGCGCTGCTGGCGATCAATGGCTTCGACCGGGTGCAGCACGAGCAGATCCGCGCCGACATGAAGAGCGGGCGGATCGGCCTGCTGCAGAACCGCCTGCCGCCAAGCACCAAGATCCGCGACGTCGCGCCGGACGACGTCTACGACGCGACCGGAGCGCTGCCGCGCGCGTACCACGACCTGGGCATGCAGGCGCTGGCCGATGGTGCGGTGGCGGTGGTGTCGCTCGCCGGCGGGGCCGGCAGCCGCTGGACCCAGGGCGCCGGCGTGGTCAAGGCGCTGCACCCGTTCGCCAGGCTGGCCGGCCGGCACCGCACCTTTATCGAGGCGCACCTGGCCAAGAGCCGCCGGATCGGCCGACTGTGCGGGATGCCCCCGGCGCACATCCTCACCACCAGCTACCTCACCCACGCGCCGATCGCGGCCTACCTGGCGGCCGAGCGCGACCAGTCCGGTCGGCCGTACGGCTACTCCGGCCCGCTGCTCCTTTCGCCGGGCCGCGCGGTCGGGCTGCGCATGGTGCCGATGGCGCGCGACCTGCGCTTCGCCTGGGAGGAGACACCGCAGCAGCTGCTCGACGAGCAGGCCCAGAAGATGCGCGAGAGCCTGCACGCGGCGCTGATCGAGTGGGCGCAGCGCAGCGGCGAGGGCCGCGACTACACCGACAACCTGCCGCTGCAGTGCCTGCACCCGGTCGGCCACTGGTTCGAAGTCTCGAACCTGCTGCGCAACGGCGTGCTGGCGCGGCTGCTGGATGAGCGGCCACAGCTCAAGTACCTGATGGTCCACAACATCGACACGCTGGGCGCCGACGCCGACCCGGCGCTGCTCGGCCGGCACATCGAGCGCGGCGCGGCCCTGAGCTTCGAGGTGATCGCGCGGCGGATCGAGGACCGCGGCGGCGGCCTGGCGCGAGTCGACGGCGCGGTGCGGCTGCTGGAGGGGCTGACGCTGCCGCGGGAGGAGGACGAGTTCCAGCTTTCGTACTACAACACGCTCACCTCGTGGGTCGACCTGGACCGGCTGCTGGACGCGTTCGAGCTGGCGCGCGCCGACCTGGCCGACGAGGCGCGCGTGGCGGCGGCGGTGCGCGCGCTGGCAGCGCGCATCCCGACCTATATAACGCTGAAGGAGGTCAAGAAGCGCTGGGGTTACGGCCACGAGGATGTCTTCCCGGTGGCGCAGTGGGAGAAGCTGTGGGGCGATATGACCGCGCTGCCCGAGCTGGACTGTGCGTTTGTGGCGGTGCCGCGCCTGCGCGGCCAGCAGCTCAAGGACCAGGCCCAGCTCGACGGCTGGCTGCGCGACGGCTCGGCCGCCTACGTCGAGTCGCTGTGCGAGTGGGCGTAGTAACCTTGAATGTTGAACGTTGAATGCTGAACGTTGAACGTTGAACGTTGAATGCGGACTGCCGACTCCTGACTCCTGACTCCTGACTGCTACCTTCCCCGCGCGTACCAGATCGAGCCGGGCGAGTCCCAGTTGAGGCCCTCGCCCCAGACGGCGTGGGTGGTGCCGCGGTCGTCGATCGCTAGCTCGAAGTAGTCACCGAACGGGAAGCTGAAGCCACCCGGCTGGATGTAGCCGTAGCCGGCCACATAGGTCGAAAGATCGGCCTCGTCCGACCAGGTCGCGCCGCC
This sequence comes from Candidatus Ribeiella danica, assembly GCA_016717335.1. Taxonomy (GTDB): domain Bacteria; phylum Chloroflexota; class Chloroflexia; order Chloroflexales; family Roseiflexaceae; genus Ribeiella; species Ribeiella danica. Next base: position 277,155 of record JADKFS010000008.1, on the reverse strand, counting down.
GTCGCGCGAGCTGCGGTAGAAGGTGTTCCAGAGCGAGCCGGCGCGGGTGTCCATCCAGGCGATCCGCACATCGCTGGCGCCGCCTGCCACGATCGCCGGGAAGGCGTGGTTGGTCTCCGCAGGCGCGCGCGAGACCACGGCCCTGGCCGACCAGGTTGCGCCGGCGTCGGCCGAGCGCGCGAAGTAGAGCTGGTGCGGCGCGCCATCTGCCGCGCCGGCATTCCACAGCGCGTACAGCACGCCGGCCGAGTCGGAGGCGATCGTGATCTGGGCGCTGAGGTAGCCCCAGCCGCACAGGTAGGCCGAGCAGTCGACCGGCGCGCCCGAGACGTCGAGCACGGTGTGCGTCCAGGTCGCGCCGCCGTCGCCTGACTTGCTGACGTACTCGGTCACTGGTCCCTTGGCCTGGCCATGCCGCTCGTAGCCGACCCACGAGAAGTAGACGTTCCCGGCCGGGTCGATCGTGCCGCCGCCGGCCAGCGACACGCCCAGGTTGATCCCCGGGTCGATCTTGACCGAGCTGAAGCTCGCGCCGCGATCGTGCGAGGCGGCCACCCACACCCCGCGGCCGGTAAGGTGGTCGTACGCGATATACACGTCGTCGCCGCGCGCCACCAGCAGCGGCTTATCGGTGCCGGTGTTGATCTGGTCGGCGATGCTGACCGTCCAGTGCGCGCCGAAGTCGGTCGACTTGGCGAAGGCGATGTCGCTCTTGTCGTTCTGCAGCCAGGCGGCGTAGATCGTCCGCCCGTCGACCGGGTCGACCACGATCTGCGCGTCGACCTGGCTGGTGCCGCTGGGCGCGAGCGGGGTCGGCGCAGCCCAGGTCGACCCGCGGTCGCCGCTGATCTGCAGGATCATCGTCGGGCTGGCGCAGGTCGCGGCCGGGCAGCCGGGGACGCCTTGGTACTGCGGGTACAGCACGTAGACGCGGCCGGAGCGGTCGGCGGCGATCGCCGGCTCCCACTGGTCGCCCGAGCTGTAGCCGAGGCGCGTCTGCGGCGCGAAGCCCGCCGCCGGCAGCGGCGCGGAGGACACGGCCCGCGTGGCGGGCGCGGCTGCGACGGACGGATCGACCCGCCCGCTACCGCGCTTGCCGCGGCCCTCGTCGTCGTCATCCAGAGCGGCGCCACCCGGCGCGAGGCGAGCCAGCGCCACCAGCAGCGCGGCGGAGAGCAGGAGCCAGGCGAGCGGCGAGCGTGACAGGTGGAGCTGCCTCGGCATAGCGACCTCCTCGTCGGGTGCGTGTGCGATAAGCAACGGCTAGAGCGATCCCTCGTCAGCGCAAAACGTTCAGGCGATGGACAATAGACGATACCGGCGCATCGTCACGTTTACATCATTTCTTCGGAATGCCAACCTCTTTGCGGCTTTGCGTGAACGATTCCGCGTACGCAACCGATGCTCTAGCCGCAGAAGCGCAGCGCCGCGAGCGCCAGCGTGCGCGTGACGGCGACGAGGTCGGCGATCGGCACGAACTCGTCGGGGCGGTGCGACTGGCGCACGTCGCCCGGCCCAAACATGACCGTGGGGGTCTTGCCGACGTTGACCAGCAGGCGCATGTCGGCGCCGTAGGTCATCCCCTCGAGGCGGGCCGCGCCACCGGTGGCCGCGCCAAACGCATCCGCCACCGTCGTCACGATCGGATCGCCCAGGGGGGTGCCGGCCGGCTCGAAGCGGCCACCCCACCACTCGACCACCGGCGGGTGCTCGCGCAGCCACGGGTCGGCCTGGGCGGCGCGGGCGACCGCGGCCTCGAGCTGGCGCTGGGCCGCCGGGATATCCTCGCCGACCGCCAGGCCGTAGCGCCCCTCGGCGAGCAGGCTCTCGGCCACGCTCGACGCCCAGGTGCCCGCGGCGACCTTGCCGATACACAGCGCGTAGGGCAGCGCGTAGCGGGCGTAGAGCGGGTCGCGCGCAGCGGCGTTGCGCTCACGCTCCAGCTCGAGCAGCGCGGCGTGGACCGGGATGAACTTCTCGATCGCGCTGACACCCTCCTCGCGCACGCAGCCGTGGGCCGAGCGCCCGGGGATCGTCAGCCGGAAGTTCAGCGCCCCGGCCTGGGCCGGCGCGACCGCCAGCTCGGTCGGCTCGACGATCACCGCGCCGTCGGCGGTGTAGCCGCGCAGGATCGTCGCCAGCGTGCCCAGGCCGCCATCCTCCTCGCCGCTGACGCTCTCGACGATCAGCCGGCCGCGCAGCTGCACCCCGGCGTCGCGGATGGCCCGGGCGGCGAGCAGCGCGCAGCACAGCCCGCCCTTCATGTCGACCGACCCGCGCCCGTAGACCCGCCCGTCGGTCACGGTGGCAGCCCAGGGCGGGTAGCGCCAGTTGGCCTCGTCGCCGGCCGGGACGACGTCGGTGTGGCCGTTGAAGATCAGGCTGCGCCCGCCGCGATCTTCGCCCAGCACGCCGACGACGCCCAGCCCGCGCGAGCGCTCGACCTCCCACGAGAAGGCCGGGTGCCGGCGCAGACTGTCGAAGTCGAGCTCCCAGACGTCGACCGCCAGGCCACCCTCACGCATCCAGGCTGCCACATGCTCCTGGGCGGCCAGCTCGCCAGGCTCGCCGTCGAGGCTGCGTATGGCTACCAGCTCGTCCAGCAGCGCCAGCAGCGCGTCGGCGTCGATCGCGTCCAGCACGCGCCGCTCGGTCTCGTTCATTCCAGAGTCCCTCTTTCCGATCCGCGGATAATGCGGATTTACGCGGATAAGATCGTGTACGCTTGCTCATTGCCGTGGTGTCGATCCGCGGATAGGGCGGATTCACGCGGATAAGATCGTGTACGCTTGCTCATTGCCGTGGTGTCGATCCGCGGATAGGGCGGATTCACGCGGATAAGATCGTGTACGCTTGCTCATTGCCGTGGTGTCGATCCGCGGATAGGGCGGATTCACGCGGATAAGATCGTGTACGCTTGCTCATTGCCGTGGTGTCGATCCGCGGATAGGGCGGATTTACGCGGATAAGATCGTGTACGCTTGCTCATTGCCGTGGTGTCGATCCGCGGATAATGCGGATTCACGCGGATAAGGATGAGATGCCTTATTAGCGCAATTGGCCAGATTGCTTTTTGGTCCAGACCATGCGCTTCCACTCAAGTTTTCCGGCTGAGCCGAAGTTGATGAGCAGCCCAACCGAAAGGCCAGTCGCTTTGAGGTAGTTGAGGAGCTGGGCTTCCTCACGGCCGGTGAGGCGATCGAGCGCTTTGATTTCAACAATGACTTGCTCGAGTGCCAAGAAGTCCGGGATATACTTCTTTTTCAAAAGCTGTCCCTTGTATACGATCGACAGCTCCTTCTGAGCTTCGAATGGTATCTGGCGTGCTGACAGCTCCAGCTCCAGAGCTTCCTGGTACACGCCTTCCAAAAATCCAGGGCCTAGAGTATTGTATACCTCTATCGCGGCCCCCAGAACAAGGTATGTTTCGTGATTGCAGAGTAGATTCGACATCGGCGCCTCCATGAGTTGATCTGAATGTGATGCACAATCTCATGAATGTACCGAGCATCTATCCGCGTAAATCCGCCCTATCTACGGATCATTTCTTCATATTGCCGATTGGCGTGGCGCGCCGCCGCTTGAAGGTACGCGGCGATCAGGGGGTGGGCGACCCCACGCAGCGCCGATCGCTCGGGCTGGAACAGCGTGGCGATGAAGAACGGGTGGCCGCCTAGCTCGGCGACGCGCGCCTCGCCGCTCTCGTCCACGCCGGTGATGTGCAGCTGCCCGCCCTCCAGCAGCGCACGGTACTGCGGGTTGACGCCGTAGCTGCAGTTGAACCCCTCGGTTGCGCGCTCGTAGCCGTAGATCGCCCTGATCCGTGATCCTTCGCGCAGCACGATCTCCCCGGTCGTCTCGGCCAGCGAGCAGGCCAGCGGCGCGATCAGCGGCATGGCTGCGCCGGGGCTGGACTCGGCGTGGTCGGCCTCGGCCAGCCCCAGGACGTCGCGCGCATACTCGATCAGCGCGTGCTGGAAGCCGCCGCAGGTGCCGAGGAACGGCACGCCCTGCTCGCGCGCGAAGCGGATGGCCGCCAGCGCGCCGGCCATGCTGGCGTAGGGGCTGCCCGGCACGCACCAGATCGCGTCGTAGCCCGCCAGAAGCGCCGGGTCGCGCTCCGGCTCCGGCGTCGCGACCCATATCCCCTCGACCGCGCAGCCGGCCGCCTGGGCGGCGAGGTCCAACGCGAGCGGGATGGCGCGGTGGGCGGTGATCGCCGGGTCGTGGTCGCCGATCAGTGCGATGTGGATTGGTGCGCGCATTGCTTGTCTCCACGGGGCAAATAGAGTCCGCGGATCGCCTCCCGATCGCGTGCAGGTGGAATCCGCGGATAAAACGGATTCGCACGGATAAGCTGTAGGGTATCCGCAGTATCCGCGCAATCCGCGGATCGCCTCCCGATCGCGTGCAGGTGGAATCCGCGGATAAAACGGATTCGCGCGGATAAGCTGTAGGGTATCCGCAGTATCCGCGCAATCCGCGGATCGCCTCCCGATCGCGTGCAGGTGGAATCCGCGGATAAAACGGATTCGCGCGGATAAGCTGTAGGGTATCCGCAGTATCCGCGCAATCCGCGGATCGATACGGATCGGCTCACCCGAAGTACTCAGGCTCGTTGCCAGGCTTCCACTTGATATTGCAGCCGACGCTGGGCCGCTGGGCGGCGTCGACCGGCCGATCGGCAAGGACGGCATCGATCGCCGCGCGCAGGTCGCGCCCGCTGACCGGCCGCTCGTTGCCGGGCCGGCTGTCGTCGAGTTGCCCGCGATAGACCAGGCGCCGCCCCGCGTCGAACAGGAACAGGTCGGGCGTGCAGGCGGCCGTGTAGGCCTTCGCGGTCGCCTGGGTCGCGTCGTGCAGGTAGGGGAAGCCGAAGCCGGCCTGCTCGGCCTGCTGCCGCAGGCTCTCGGGCGCGTCGTCCGGGTAGGCGTCGGCGTCGTTGGCGCAGATCGCCACGATCCCGATATCCGCGCCGGCGTAGTCGCGGCCGATCCGCGCCAGCTCGGCCTGCACGTGCTTGACGTACTTGCAGTGCCGCGAGAGAAACATCACCAGCAGCGCCTTCTTGGGCGCGAAGCTCGCCAGGGTGAAAGCCTGGCCCGACACCACGTCGGGCAGCTGGAAGTCCGGCGCCTGGGTGCCCAGGGCCAGCATTGTAGATGCGGTTGCGGCCATTGTGGTTGCTCCTTTGGCGCTACCCGGCGCTCTTGCGCTGGCGCTCACGCTCGCGCAGCTCGACCCGCCGGATCTTGCCGCTGATCGTCTTGGGCAGCTCGGCCACGAACTCGATCTCGCGCGGGTACTTGTAGGGCGCGGTGCTGTTTTTGACATACTCCTGCAGCTCGGCCGCCAGAATCTCCGAGGCGGCGTGGCCGGGCGCCAGGATCACGAACGCCTTGACAACCTCGCCGCGCAGATCGTCCGGGCTGGCGATCACGGCCGCCTCGGCCACGGCCGGGTGCTCGATCAGCGCGCTCTCGACCTCGAACGGGCCGATCCGGTAGCCCGCGCTGAGGATCACGTCGTCCGCCCGGCCGACGAACCAGAAGTAGCCGTCCTCGTCCATCATCCCGCGGTCGCCGGTGATGTACCAGTCGCCGCGCATGCAGTTGGCGGTCGCGTCGGGGTTGCGCCAGTACTCTTTGAACAGGCCCAGCGGGCGCACCGGGCTGACCCGCACGCCGATGTCGCCCTCTTTGCCGGGCGGCAGCACGCTGCCGTCGTAGTCGACCACCGCCACGTCGAAGCCGGGCGAGGGCTTGCCCATCGAGCCGGGCTTGACCTCGAGCGGCGGGAAGTTCGCGCACAGCAGCACGCTCTCGGTCTGGCCGTAGCCATCGCGGATGGTCAGGCCGGTCGCCGCGCGCCAGGTGTCGATCACCTCGGGGTTGAGCGGCTCGCCGGCGCCGACGCAGTGGCGCAGATGCGGAAATGCGTAGGCGTTCAGATCTTCGAGCACCAGCATGCGGTAGATCGTCGGCGGGGCGCAGAAGGTGGTGACGGGGTATTTCTGCAGGAACTCGAGCGTCTCGCGGGCGCTGAACTTGCCGCGCCCGTCGTAGATGAACAGCGACGAGCCCATGTTCCAGGGGCCGAACAGGTTGCTCCAGGCCGCCTTGGCCCAGCCGGTCTCGGACATATTCCAGTGCAGGTCGCCAGGCCGCAGGTCGAGCCAGTACTTGCCGGTGATCGTGTGGCCGATCGGGTAGGAGGCGTGGGTGTGCAGCACCATCTTGGGGTAGCCGACCGTGCCGGAGGTGAAGTAGATCATGCACGGGCCGTCGCTCGGCGTGGGCAGCCGGTCGCGCTGATCGCCGGCCGCGCCGACCAGCGTCTCGTAGCTGGTCCAGCCCTCGCGCTCGCCGCCGACGACGATCCGGATCTCGAACGAGGGGCACTGCTGGCGCACCTCGTCGAACTTGGCGGCGTTGGCGGCGTCGGTGATCACCACGCGCGTCTCGGCCAGGCCGGAGCGGTAGACGATGTCCTTGGGCGTCAGCAGGGTCGTGCCGGGCATCGAGACGGCGCCGGCTTTCATGATGCCGAGGATCGACTCCCACCACTCGACTACGCGCGGCAGCATGAGGAACACGCGGTCGCCCGGCCGCACGCCGAGCTGCTCGAGCGCGTTGGCGAGCTGGTTCGAGCGGCGCCTGAAGTCGGCGAAGCTGAGGTGGCGCTCCTCGCCGCCCTGCCCGACCCAGAACATGGCCTCCTGCCGCGGGTCCTCGGCCCAGCGGTCGATCACGTCGAAGGCCCAGTTGAAATCCGCCGGAACATCCAGCGCGAAGCTCCGCCGCTCGGCCTCGTAGTCGGTCATGTTGTGCTCGTTCATCTGCGCCTGCGTCATTGCGAGACCTCCTTGCATTTAGAGCAAAAGACCATGGACGACGATGGACGATGAACTAAAGACCAAGGACCAAGGACCAAGGACCAAGGGCCAAGGACCAAGGACCAAAGACGATGGACGATGAACTAAAGACCAAGGACCAAGGACCAAGGGCCAAGGACCAAGGGCCAAGGACCAAGGACCAAAGACGATGGACGATAGACCAGCCCCAAGCCCCAAGCCCCAAGCCCCAAGCCCCAAGCCCCAAGCCCCAAGGCACCTTGTCACCTTGTCACCTTGTCACCTTGTCACCCGAGAGGCTCATCCCGCGATCCCGGACAGCTGGGCGCTGACATCCCACAGGCGGCGCTGCACCTGCGGGTCGCGCGCGTAGGCGCTGGAGCGGATCTTGCGCCGGCCCTTGAAGAACGCGCCGCTGACCCCGGCCAGCTCGCGCGACGTGGCGACGTAGAGCGGCCCCATGGCCGCGCGCTCGGGAGCGGCGGAGAACCGCCCGAACAGCCAGCGCGCCGCGGCGGGCGCCTCGCGCATCAGGCCCGACCGCACCAGGCCGGGGTGGACCGCGTTTGCGGCGACGCCGCTGCGGTCGAGGCGCCGGGCCAGCTCGTAGGTGAACAGCAGGTTGCACATCTTGCTGGCGCCGAAGGCGTCGATCGTGCGGAAGATCTGCTCGCCCTGCAGGTCGTCGAAGACCAGCCGCGTGGTCGAGGGCGCGGTGACGTTGACCACGCGCGACGCCGCGCCGGCCCGCAGCTCGTCGAGCAGCAGGTTGGTCAGCAGGAACGGGCCAAGGTGGTTGGTGGCGAACATCGTCTCGAGCCCGTCGGGCGTCACTATGCGCCGGCTCTTGAACACGGCCGCGTTGTTGACCAGCAGATTCAGCCGGCGGTAGCGCTGCTTGAACTCGGCCGCCGCGTCGCGCACCGACCGGAGGGAGGCGAGGTCGACCAGCAGCAGCTCGACGGTCGGGCTGCCGGTCGCGGCCTGGATCTCCGCGCGGGCGGCCTCGCCGCGGGCCTGGTCGCGGCAGGCCAGCACGACGATCGCGCCCAAGCGCGCGAGCCCCGCGGCGATGGCTTTGCCGAGGCCGGCGCTGGCGCCGGTGACGATGCAGACCTTCCCATTCATCAGGATCGCCTCTGTGTCGGCTGGCGCCTGGCACAGCCAGGGCCCGGCGGGCAGCGTGCCGGTCGTCGAGGGTGGCCATTTGCCCGATGGTCGAGCCGAGATCCGCGAGTGCGGCGCCATTATACCACGCCGTCCGGCGGGCCTTTTGTGGGTAGTTTGCTGATTGCATACCTCACCCCCAGCCAGGGGCGGGGTGAAAGATAGCTGGTGTCAGGGCTTTGGCGGAGCCAAAGCCCTGACACCAGCCAAAATACCCCCCTCTCCCGGCTGGGAGAGGGGGGCAGGGGGGTGAGGGCAAGCCGCGCGGCTACTCCCCGACGGCGATCGCCCGCTCGACCGGCTGGTCGACGATCGGGACGCGCACGATCATGGTCGTGCCGCGGCCGACGTCGCTGTCGACCTCGATCGTGCCGCCGTGCTCCTGCACGATGCCGTAGGAGACCGAGAGGCCCAGCCCGGTGCCGGGGGTCTGGCTGCCGCCGAGCGCGCCCTTGGTGGTTACAAACGGCTCGAAGATCTTGTCGCGGATCTCGTCGGGGATGCCGCTGCCGGTGTCGGCGACGCTCAGCTCGATCATGCCGCGCCGCTCGCGCAGCCCGACCGTCAGCGTGCCGCCCTGCGGCTTCATGGCGTCGCGCGCGTTGGTGATCAGGTTCAGCACCACCTGCGAGAGCTGGCCCAGGTCGCAGATGGTCGGCGGGACCGGCTCGATCTGGCGAACGATCGCGATGCGTGCCCGGTTCAGGTCCAGCTCGACCAGCGTCAGGGTCTCGTCGATCGCGTCGGTGATGTCGCCCAGCGCGCGGCGGTGCTCCTGCCGGCGCGCGAAGGTCAGCAGGCCGCGCGTGATGCTGCGGCCTCGGCGGCAGGCGTGCATCACGACGTCCAGCGAGTGATTTTTCTCTTCCACGTCGTCGGCGTGGTAGCCCAGCTCGGCGTAGCCGAGCATGCTGCCGAGCAGGTTGTTGAACTCGTGCGCGATGCCGGCCGCGAAGGTGCCGACCGCGGCGAGCTTGGACGACTGGATCAGCTCGGCCTGCTTGCGGCGCAGCTCGTCGAACAGGCGCGCGTTCTCGACCGAGACGGCCGCCTGGTGCGCGAACGAGGTCAGGACGCGCTGCTCGTCGACGTCGAGGCCGCGCAGCCGGTCGAAGGCCAGGCAGATCGCGCCGAGCGTCTGCTGCTCGCCCAGCAGCGGGATGCTCAGCACCGCCGACCAGCTGGCCGGGTCGCCGTCGGGCGTCAGGGGCGCGAGCGCCTGGCAGCGCTCGTCGGTCACTAGCAGCACCCGCCGGCGCGCCAGCAGCGGGCCGTAGCTCTGCGGCTCGGCGATCGCCAGCTGCACGTTCGACTCGGGCAGGTTGTGCGAGGTGGTCAGCTGTGGCCGGCCGGCTTCGTCCAGCAGCACCACCCAGCCGGCCGGCGCGTCCAGCAGCGCGGCCAGCCGCTTGCACAAGATCTCGAGCATCGTCTGGACGTCGAGGGTGCCGATCATGGCGGTCGTGAGCGCCAGCAGCCGCTCGACGCGGGTCGCAAGCGCCTGGCGCTGGATGGCGAGCTGCTCGAACTCGCGGGTGGTGCGCCGCAGCGCGACCTCGCTGCGGAAGGAGTGCTGCGCGACGGCCAGCGGCACCAAGCCCAGCAGAAACGCCCACGGGCTGACCGTCCAGAGCGTCCCGAGCAGCCCGCCGAGCGGGATCATCGCCAGCACGTACCAGCGCATGCTGCCGAGCCTGGCGCGCCAGCGGGCCAGCAGCCCGCCTTGATCCGCACCGCCCGAGCCCAGCACCACCGCGATTGCGTAGGCGATCGCGCCGATCAGCAGCAGCCCCAGCACGCCTATAGGGGTACTGAAGGCCGGTGCGGCGTACGGCTGGGTTAGCTGGTAGATCGGGGCGATCAGCGCGACCGCCAGCCAGCGGGCGCCGGCCTCGGCGAAGGCCTGCTGAGGCGGGCGCTGGCGCAGCACGGCCGATACGCTTGTGCCGACCACGACCGCCAGCGGCAGCAGCGGCCAGCCGGCCACGACGATGCCAGCGATCAGCAGCGCCGGCTCGGGCGTGAGCGAGATCCGATCCTCCAGCTCGACGCCGGCCAGATCGCCCAGCACGAGCAGCGCGCCGACAAGAACAGCTCCGCGCCAGGCCTCGACGCCGATCGGCGGCAGGCCGAAGGCCGCCAGCACGGCGACGCTGGCGAACAGCGCCATCCCCCAGACCAGCACGACAGGGCGACTGAGCTTCTCGATGATGCCGCGCATAGCAGCGTTCTCCAGCATGTAGTGGCGTTGGGCGGTACGGCTTGTTATAGCATATCAACGCGTCAAGGACAAGCAACAGCGCGCCTGGGCGGATAACAGTTTGATAACAGAATTGGCGGCCCTGCGCCTGCCAATCGCGCTGAAGACGTGGTATGATACGCGCCATCTCGATGATGAAGCGAGGGCCGGCACAGGCCGGCGGACACATGACAAAAACGTCATTTAACGCGGCGCCGCTCGATCCGTACGCCGAGCGGATCACCACGGGTATCGCGACGCTGGGCGGCCTGCTGCTGCTGCCCGCGCTGTTTCTGTTTCTCAGCGGCTTCCTGCTCGACGGCGTCGCGATCACCGGCGTGATCATCACCGTCGCGGTCGCGCTGGCCCTGGAGGTCTGGCTGGTGCTGAACTACGCGGTGCAGCCGGCCAGCTACAGCTTCGACGACGAGCGGCTGGTCGTGAAGCGGCGCTGGGCCCGCGCCATGACGGTGCCGTTCAAGGAGGTCGTCGGCGTCTCGCCCGCGGCGGCGCTGGCCGACGTGCCGCGCTTTGGGCTGCGGCGCTCGTTCAACGCCGGGGTGTTCGGCTACCAGGGCCCGTTCCAGCTGGAGCGCTACGGCATGGTCTTCTTCGTCGCGACGAATCGCGAGCGGCTGGTCGCGGTGGCGCGCCACGACCGCCCGCCGCTGATTCTCAGCCCTGACCGCCCGCGCGACTTCGTCGAGACCTTGCGCGAGGCGCTGATCAAGCAGCCCGCGCCCGAAGAGGTGCAGGCCGAGTGATGGGGCTGGGGGCTGGGGGCTTGGGGCGTGGGGTTTGGGACTTGGGGTTTGGGGCTGGGGATGTGGGACACGTCGTCACCTTGTCACCTTGTCACCTTGTCACCTTGTCACCTTGTCACCTTGTCACCTTGTCACCTTGTCACCTTGTCAGGTTGAAGCAATGCGTTTCCCACAGATCGAACAACTTCGGCTGCCGTGCGTCTTCGAGCGCTTCGTGCCGGGCAAGCTGCACCCGGATGGTCGGCGCTACCTACCGCTGATCGTGCTGCGGCTGTCCGACGCGCCAGAAACGGGCGAGGCGCCGCCGGCGACGACGATCGGCGTGGTCGACCGGCACCACGTGGTCGACTCGGCGCTGGAGGGGCGCACGGGCGCGGCGCAGCTGGTGTTTCTGCTCAGCAGCGTGCGGCTGCAGGAGCAGCCCGGGCGCTACGGGCTGGCGCAGGAAGACGGCCTGGCGTCGGGCCGCGCCAGCACTGTCCCGACCGCCTACGGCCGAGTGCTGGCCGTGCCATCGTGGGAGGCCGAGCGGAGCCACCTGCCCTACGAGGCGCTCTACGCCGAGCTGCTGCTCGACGTCGGCGCGGGCGTGGTGGGGGTGCGCACCAGCGTCACCGCTGCGAGCCTGGCCGAGAGCATCGGCAAGCCGCAGCTCGCGCCCGGCGACTGGCTGGAGGTGCGGCGCTCGCGGATCGATATCCTCGGGTTCAAGGTGTAGATGACCGCTCTCTGGGACACCCTCAAAGCGCTGCTCCTCCCGCCGACCCTCGCGCTGCTGCTCTGCATCCACCTTGGCTACGCGTTCTCCCAGCTGGCGCTGCCGGACGAGCTGCGCCCCTACCGCCGGCTGCTGATGCCGCTGGTGGGCTGCGCGCTGTTCCTGACGCTCGCGGCGGCCCTGACCACGCTGACCGGGCTGACGCCGCCCTGGATCGCCGCCGGCCTGGCCGCGCTGGCGCTGCCCATGAACGGGTGGGCGTGGTGGCTGGGCCGACGAACGACGAACGACGAACGACGAACGACGAACGAAGTACAGGCAGGAACCACGACTCAAGTCCCGAGTCTCGATCGAGCGCGCTCGGTTCTCGGTTCCCGGTTCTTGGTTCTCGGCGGAGAAGCGCTCTCGCAAGCGACCTGCGTGCTGCTGGCCGCGCTGGTCTTCGCGCTGGCGATCCTGCCGCCGCTGCGCTGGGGCGCCGCGCTGCCGATCGGCAGCAACTGGGACGCGGCCGAGTTCTACGTGCCGCTCGGGCGCGCGCTGCAGCTCAGCTCGCAGCGCGACCTCGGCTCGCTGGGCGTCAATCCGCTGGTGCGGATCTTCACGACTCCGCCGGTCGAGGGCCGCATCCACGCGTTCTCGTACCTGCACGCCGTCGCCAGCAGCGCCGCGTCGGTCGAGCCGCTGCGCAGCTACCCCGGGATGATGGCGCTGGCGCTGGCGCTCCAGCCGCTGGCGGTCTACCCGCTCGGCCGGGCGCTGCGACTGCCGCGCTGGGCCGCAGGCCTGGCGACCGCACTGGCCGCGCTGGCCTGGCTGCCGCTGTGGGTCGCCTACAACAGCTTCTCGAATCACCTGATGTCGCTGCCGCTGCTGCCGCTCGCGCTCGCGGCCGGCATCGTCGCGCTGCGCCAGGGCGGCCGGCGCGCCATGCTGACCGGCGGGCTGCTGGTGGCCGCGCTGGCGACCGTCTACTACCCGGCGATGACGGCCTACGCGGCGCTGTTCGGCCCTGCCGCGCTGTACATGATCTGGCGCTCGCCGTGGCATCCAACGGCCAGCCGCCAGCGATTAGTCGACTTGGGCCGAAGTGGAGCAGGGGTTTCTTACCACGAAGGCACGAAGGCACGAAGCGCAATCGCTTGTTCCACATCTCTTCGTGGTTTCGCGTCTTCGTGGTTCACACGATCGATGTCTTTACGCCAGACTGCACTAGAGCGATCTGTCACCCCATCACCCCATCACCCCATCACCTTGTCACCGGTACGAGAGCGGCTGCGGCTCGCGCGGCGGCTGCTCGGCCTGGTGGCGCTGTCCTGCCTGCTGAGCGGCCCGGCCCAGGTGTACTTCTTTCTGCACGACGGCTTTCTGCAGGAGATGCTCAAGACCGCGACCGGCTTCCAGGTGGCCGAGTTCGTGAGCCTGACCGACGCGCTCGGCCTGACGGCGACCTTCAACCGCGAGGCGTTCGTGCCGGACATGCGCCTGGTGGCGCCCGCCGCGGCGCTGGCGCTGCTGCTGGGGCTGCTGGCGCTGCTGGGGCGGCGCGCGCCGATCCTGAGCGCGATGTGCCTGGGCGCCGCGCTGTACCAGGGCTACACGGCCGCGCGAGCCTACCACTACGGCTTCTACAAAGGGATCACGTTCGAGATCCCGATCTACGCCCTGCTGATCGCGGCCGGCGCGTCGCTGGCGTGGGATCGTACCAGTTCAACACGGCGACACGACGACATGGCGACACGGAGCGTGGCCCACTCCCGGTCTCCTGGTCTCCTGGTCTCCTGGTCTGCTGGTCTCTGGGTCTCCTGGTCTCTCCGCGCCCTGCTAGCGGCCGGCCTGGCGCTGCTGCTGGGCCTGAGCGCCTGGACGGCCTGGGGCGTCCAGCGGCGCTACAGCGCGGCCGGGCCGCAGCTCTGGACCGCGGCCGAGGCCGATGTCGCCGAGGTGCGCGCCGAGGTGCCGGCCGGCGCGTCGGTTCTGCTCGAGCCGCCGCGCGGCGGCTCCGAGGTGTTCAACAGCCTGCTGAGCTACGCCCTGCTGGGGCACGACCTGCTCGGCCAGTTCAAGACCGGCTACGGCCGGCTCGACGCGCCGAGCCGCAAACGAACCGCCGACCTGGCGCTGCTGCCCGATGTCGCCGACCCGGCCGGCTACGGCTACGATGCTGAGGATGCGCGCTGGGCCGGCGCCGGCATGCGGCTGTACGCGCGCGCCCTCGGCGTGCGCTTCCACCGCGCGTTTGGCGACGACGGCCGCTACCCCGAGCTTGCCCCAGGCGCGTCGCTCACGCTGCGGCTGGGCGATCGCACGATCGCGCTGCCGGACGACAGCGCCCCGCCGACCACGGCGGCGGGCTCCGCCACGCTGTCGCTGGCGATCGCCAGCTTCGGCCCGACCGAGATCGAGATCGCGACAGCGGGCGACGCTCGGCGCTACAGCATGCCGGGCGGGCTGGTCCGCCTCACCGGCGCGGCGCTCGCGCTGCCGGCTGAGGTGCGGCTGCACAACACCGGCGCGTCGCCGGCCTACCTCTGGTGGGGCGAGCTTGGCGACCTGTCCGAGCCGGCCGGACTCGCACCGCGCGACGACGTGTTCGCACGCGTGACTCAGGCCGAAGGAGGCGACTCGAAGCTCGCCGCCGACATCCAGCTGTACGCCCCGCCGCTGCCGGATGGACCGGCGAAGCTCACCGCGATCGCTTCGATCGCGTACACGCCGGGCGGCTCCGACGAGTGGCGCGAGATCGGCCAGTGGGTCTTCTTCCCGAGCGGCGGGCGCCGGCTGCGCCTGGCGGCCGACCCGGCCACGCTAAAGGCGACTCTGGATGTCGACGGGCGCCCGGCCGATCTGGTCGGCGAGTCGCCGGCCGCCGGCGACGGCGACTACCAGGTCACGCTGCTGTTCGCCAGCAACGCGAGGATCGTCTACCGTACCGCACTGTGGACCTGGCACGTGCAGCACGGCCAGCCAAGCGAGATTGCGTCTGACTCGGTCACGTTCGACGTCGTGCCGCTGCCGCGGCCGGTCAGCCGGCTGGAGGCGCGCAGCATCGACGCGGGGCTGCGGCTGCGCGGCTACACGCTGCTGCGTCGCAGCATACGGCCCGGCGAACGGCTCGCGCCGAGCGTCGTCTGGCAGAGCCTGCGCAAGCTCGCCGGCGACTTGCGCGCCCGCCTGGTGCTGCGCGCGGCGAGCGGGCAGGTGCTGGCCGAGCAGACCTTGCCGCTCGGCGCGGCCGAGCACGGCACCAGCACCTGGCAGGAGGGCGAGATCGCCGAGCAGCCGTTCGAGCTGGCGGTGCCGCAGGATGCCCCGGCGGGCCGCGCGACCCTCGGCCTTGCCCTGCTTGGCCCCACCGGCGAGGCGATCGCGCTCGAGGGCGGCGCGCAGGCGATCGATCTGGTCGATCTGGAGATTGTGCGCTAGAATAGCCCGAGTCGCCTCGTGCTCTTATGCGCCGGTCCCATATTCCAGTTTTGCTCACGCAAAGCCGCAAAGCCGCAAAGAGCAACGGGCTCTGCTCCTTTGCGCACACTGCCCGTTTGCGCGAGACAATCGCGGCCGTGCGCTCTTGGCGGGGGCACAGAAACAAGCTGGCGGGGTGGCGCGGACGCGCAGCATCCGCGCCACCCCGCCAATATCCCCCCTCCCCGCCGGGGAGAGGGGTAGGGGAGAGGGGCACCACTATCATGATCGAATGTATCCCCAACTTCAGCGAGGGCCGGCGGCAGGACGTGATCGACGCGATCGCCGGCGCGATCGGCGAGGTCGCGGGGACCGCCATCCTCGACGTCCACGCCGACGCCGACCACAACCGCAGCGTGATCACCTTCGCCGGTGCGGCCGACGCGGTGGCCGAGGCGGCCTTCCGCGCGGTGCGGCGCGCGGCCGATCTGATCGACATGCGCGAGCACCGCGGCGAGCACCCGCGCGTCGGCGCGACCGATGTGCTGCCGTTCGTGCCCCTGCGCGGCGCCACGCTGGATCAGTGCGTGCAGATCGCCGGCGCGGTTGGCCGGCGGATCGGCGAGGAGCTGGACATACCGGTCTACCTATACGAGGCGGCGGCGACCCGGCCCGATCGGGCGGCGCTGCCGGACCTGCGGCGCGGCGAGTACGAGGGGCTGCTCGCGGCGATCGAGACCGACCCCGCGCGCGCGCCCGACTTCGGCCCGGCCCGGCTCGGCCCGGCCGGCGCCACGATCGTCGGCGCGCGCCCGCCGCTGATCGCCTATAACGTCTACCTCAACACCGGCGACGTCGCGATCGCCAAGCGGATCGCCAAGGCGGTGCGCGGCTCGTCGGGCGGGCTGCGCGGCGTGCGCGCGCTGGGCCTGCTGGTCGACGGGCGCGCCCAGGTCTCGATGAACCTGATCGACTACAAGAACACCCCGCTGCACCGCGTGGTCGAGCTGGTGGCGCGCGAGGCCGCCGCCTACGGGGCGACGATCGCCGAGAGCGAGCTGGTCGGGCTGATCCCCGAGGACGCGCTGCTCGACGCGGCGCGCTTCTACCTGCGGCTGCACGCGATGGAGGAGAGCCAGCTGCTGGAGCGCCGGCTAGCGGCGGCGCGCTCCGGGCCGGCCTGAGCGTGGCATTTGGCTTCTATTTGACAACAAATGCGATTGTGAGATAATACACACGTTAGACCGATGGCAGGTGGTTGAAACAAAAAGGAGTTCTCATGAACCTCAAGGTACGTCCCTGGCTGGCTGGCATTGCGCTTGCGAGCGCGCTTTTTCTGGCGGCGTGTGGTGGCGGCGGTGGTGACACCGGTGGCGGCGCCGCGGCGCCTGCGAACCTGAACGTATCGACGGCTGGCGAGCAGCTCCAGTTCGCGCCGGGCGCCCTGTCGGCGACGGCGGGCCAGCAGGTCAAGGTCACCTTCAAGAACGGCTCGACGGCTCAGAAGCACAACTGGGTTCTGGTCAAGGGCGGCGACGACGTGGCCCAGAAGGTTGACGAGGCCGGCGCGGCGGTCGGCGAGGCCAAGGGCTATATCCCCGACGACAAGGCCAACATCGTCAGCAACACCAAGCTGGTGAACGCCACCGAGACCGACTCCGTCTCGTTCACCGCCCCGGCGGCGGGAACCTACACCTACCTGTGCACCTTCCCCGGCCACTTCATCGCCGGCATGAAGGGCACCCTGACGGTCAAGTAGCGTAGGCTCCTTGCTTGCCCTGCGGTTTTTGGGGGGTCGAGAGCGGCATTGCCGCCCTCGACCCCTCTCTTAATATGATGCATACTGGATGCCCTCACCCCCTGCCCCCCTCTCCCGTGGCGACGGGAGAGGGGGTAAGAATTGGCGGGTGCGGCACGCGCCGAGCTATGCGATTGGCTGCAGCGCCACCTGCGGCTGCGGGCCGACCCACAGATCGTACGAGCCGGTCAGCAGGCTGCCGGTCATCCAGCCCAGCACGGGAATGCCGGGCGCCGGCTGCACATTCTGCTGATACCAGGCGTCGTGATCGGCCTGGGTCGGGAAGACCGGGTAGTAGATCTTCTTCGGGTAGTGGTCGCGCAGCTCCTTGCGCGACATCGTCCGGTTGCCGGGGAAGACCTCGACCTTCCCGTCGCCGTCCACGTCGGCGTCGTTGCTCGACAGGCTGATCGAGCCGAGGTACGGGTACTGGGCGTCGACGAAGTAGTACTCCTCGCGGGTCTGGCCGCCGCTGCCGGGGTACGGATCGCTGTAGCCCACCAGCACGATCGAGTGGCCGCCGTACACGCTGAGCGGATCGAGATCGATCTCCACGATCACCGGGATGCCGCGGTCGATCAGGTTGCGCAGCACGACCTCGTAGTCGGTGCGCGACAGGTTGCCGAAGTGGGTCCCGAAGCCGTGGCGCTTGATCAGCCAGCCGGTCATCGGGCTGATCGTGCCGCCCAGTCGCGGCTGGAAGAACACGCCCGACTCGCGCACGAAGTCGTCTTTGCGGAAGCGCGGCGCGCGCACCAGCAGGTTGAGCGCGTTCGACGCCGACGTGATGCCGCACTCGTTCTCGCCCTGCGCCTCGACCGGCCATGCCACGTCGTCGGATGAGTTGACCACGGAGTGGACGTAGCGCGGAAATGCCATAGCTTCCCCTCCTCTTGATGCGCGTCTGTGGATGGCTTCTATTCTACCGCATAGCGTCAAGGTCTGCGCCCCCGCGCCTTGCGTGGCTGGGGCTCGCGCCCCCCCGCGCCCCTGCGTGGCTGGGGCTTGCGCCCCCGCGCGCCGGCAGGCGGGGGTGGGCCGCCGCCCCCGCCGCCCCCCGGCCGGGGCGTGCGCCCCTGGACCCCAAAAAGATGCTGCCTCTTGCTGAACGCTTGGCGCGCATGCCTGGCTGAATCGAGGCGCTCCTGGCGAGCATACAACTATCGGGGGGCTGCGCGCCCCCCGTGCCCCTGCTCGGCTTGGTCGGGGGGCTGCGCGCCCCGGCCGGGGCGTGCGCCCCTGGACCCCAAAAAGATGCTGCCTCTTGCTGAACGCTTGGCGCGCATGCCTAACTGAATCCACATGCGGCGGGAGGCAACTGGCCTCGCAGGTATGGTGCTGGGCATGCACCACCACTATCGGATATGCCACAGGCATCATTTGCCGGAGGGGGGCCGGGGGAACCGGCGCGGGTTCCCCGGGGGGGCCGGGGGCGCAAGCCCCGGAAAAAAGTGAGCGCCGTCGGCGCGAAGGATCTGGTATACTGTCGCGCGGCGCAGCCCCTGAGCAATACTGTGAGTGAGCCGATGATCACCGAGCGACTCTATTTCGCCGATCCGTATCTGACCTCCTTCAGCGCGCGGGTCGTGGCGCGGGCCGAGCGCGATGGGCGCCCGGCCGTCGCGCTCGACCAGAGCGCGTTCTACCCCGAGGGCGGCGGGCAGCCGCCCGACGCCGGCACGCTCGACGACGTGCCAGTGCTCGACGTGCAGGCCGACGATGGGCTGGTCTGGCACACGCTGGCGCGGCCGCTCGACGCCGAGATCGTGCAGGGCCGGGTCGACTGGGCGCGGCGCTTCGACCACATGCAGCAGCACCACGGCCAGCACCTGCTCTCGGCCGCCTTCGAGCACCTGCACGGCCTGCGGACGATCTCGTTCCACCTGGGCGCGGCGTCGGCGACGATCGACCTGGCGGGCGGCGCGCTCGCGGCCGAGCAGGCGTTCGCTGCCGAGGAGCTTGCCAACCAGGTGATCTGGGAGGACCGGCCGGTGCTCGCGCGCTTCGTGAGCGCCGAGGAGCTGGCGCGGTTGCCGCTGCGCAAGCCGCCGGCGGTGGATGGCCCGGTACGGGTCGTCTCGGTGCCCGACTTCGACCACTCCGCCTGCGGCGGGACGCACCCGCGCGCGACCGGCGGGGTGGGCCTGCTGCACATCCGGCGCTGGGACCGGCGCGGCGATGCGGTGCGGGTCGAGTTTCTATGCGGCGGCCGGGCGGTGCGCGACCTGCGCTGGAAGAACGGCGCGCTTGGCCGGCTGGCCTCGGCGCTCAGCGTCGGCGCCGACGAGGTCGAGTCCGCGGTGGCGCGCGTGCGCGAGGCCGAGGAGCGCGCTCGCAAGCGGCTGGAGGAGGCCGGCGAGCAGCTGCTCGGCTACGAGGCGCAGGAGCTGATCGCGCGCGCCGACCTGGTCGGCATCGTTCGGGTCGTGCGGCGGGCCTACGCGGGGCGCAGCCTGGACGATGTGCGCGCGCTGGCCCGGGCGATCGCCGCCGGGGGCTGCGTCGCGCTGCTTGGGCTGCGCGCCGAGAAGACCCAGCTGATCTTCGCGCGGGCCGAGGGCCTGCAGGTGGACTGCGGGAGGCTGCTGCGCGAGACGCTGGCGGCCCTCGGCGGGCGCGGCGGCGGCCAGCCCACGCTGGCGCAGGGCGGCCTGCCCGACCCGGCGCGGCTGGAGGATGCGCTCGACGCGGCGGTGGCCGCGCTGGCCGGCGACCAATGAATTGTGAGGAGGTCGCGCTATGCTTCACGAGCTTTCGGTTCGCACGAGCGCCCAGGAGTGCATGGTCGAGATCACCGGCGAGGTCGCGCGGATCGTCAGTCAGGGCGGCGTGACCGCGGGCGTGGCGCTGCTGTACGTGCCGCACACGACCTGCGGCATCACGATCCAGGAGAACGCCGACCCCGGCGTGCAGCACGATATGCTCATGCTGCTGCGCCGGGTCGCCCCGCGCGAGGACCCTGGCTACCGCCACATCGAGGACAACTCGGCCTCGCACCTGCAGGCCAGCGCGATGGGCTTCTCGCACTTCGTGTTCGTCGAGGGCGGCCGGCTGGTGCTCGGCCGCTGGCAGACGATCTACCTGGCCGAGTTCGACGGGCCGCGCACCCGCCGCGTGCTGGTCAAGCTGCTGCGCGACTGAGCCGAGGGGCAGGGTTCAGGGGTCAGGAGATTCCGCCTCCGGAATGTAGCTTTCAGGAGTCAGGAGATTCAGCCATTCCCGCCTCCTCTGACTCCTGACTTCTAACTCCCCTATCACATCAGCCCGCCATCCTCGTCGAAGCGCAGCTGGGCGGGCGGGGCGAGCTGCTCGAAGCCCGGGCGCGCCAGCAGCTCCGGCAGCAGGTTCTCGCTGACCTGCAGCTCGGCCAGGCTCAGCGTGTCGCGGATGCGCAGCACGGTCGGTGGCGCGACAGGCGCGCGATTTGCCAATAGCTCCAGCGCGTGCTCCAGCGCCGCCCGATCGCTTGGGAAGACCGGCGGGGTGAGTCCGCGCCGCGGGAAGCCGCTGGTCGCCACGTTCACGCGGGTGATCTCGGCGTCCATCGCCTCGACCAGCTGCCGGGTCGTCAGGTCGGCGTAGCCGAGCCCGGTGGCGTTGCCGTGGCTCGCGGGGGTGAGCCGCCGCGCCAGCAGCAGGCCGACCTGCGGCGCCTGCGGCTCCGGCTCGCCATCGATCAGCATGCGCCCGATGATGTTGCCGTCCATGCCGCCGCCGCTGATGTCCTTGCCGATCCAGTCGACGATCAGCAGGTCGCACGCCGCCACCGGCAGGGCCGCCATCAGCCGGCGCGAGCGCTCCAGGATGGCCGGCTCCTCGCGCGGGATGTCGGCCGCGAGCACGGCCTGGACGTGGCTGACGTTGTGCGCCCCATCCTCGACGATCGCCACGCCGCACAGGATCGGCGAGCGCCCCAGCTGGACGGCCGCCACGCGCGGGATCTCCTCGCGCAGCCCGCGCACGCCGCGCGCGTGGATCAGCTCGGCGCCCTGGCGCTTGCCCAGCCCGATCGCCATCATCTTGGTCAGCCCGCTCTCGGTCGGGCCGTGGAAGTCGGTGTGGATCTTGACCCGGTTGACCAGCACGATCCCGTCGCTCGCGTGGGCCGCCGCGTCGCAGAAGACCGCGATCCCGCTCGGCGTCGCGCCCACCTGCACGACCTCCATCGAGCTGCGGACCGGGCAGCCCATCCGCTCCGGCGTGATGCCCCACTCGGCCAGCACCGCCAGCTGGCCCTCGGCCGTGGCGCCGCCGTGGCTGCCCATCGCGGGGAAGACGAACGGCTCGGCGCCGAGCCGCCGCAGCTCCGCCACCACCGCCCCGACGATCAGCGCGTAGCCGGCGACGCCGCGGCTGCCCGCTCCCACGGCGATCCGGGAGCCGGGCCGCACGCGCGACCCGAGATCGACGCGGGCCAGCTCGTCGCGCACCGCCCGGGCCACGTCGGCGAGCGGCGCGGTCGGCACCGGCTGGCGAATAGCTGCCAGCCGCGGAAAGAGTGTCATGGGCGCTCTCCTTGTCTGTGTCGCTCCGCTATCATACCACTCCGTTAGGTCGCGTCGTGCTTTTTTGAGGGCGTTGTGCCCATGCCTTGCTCGTACAGGCATAGGCTTTTCAAAGACGCTGTCCCAGTGCGCTATTGCCCTCACCCCCCTGCCCCCTCTCCCCGGGAGAGGGGGGATTTCTTGGCTGGAGCCAAGGGTCCGGCTCCACCGAACCCTTGGCTCCAGCCAGTGCTCGACCCCGGCACGCCGTTTGCTTGCACACGCAGTAGCGATTGTCTGAAAATCGGCGCTGGCTCGCCCGATCGAGATCGAGCCGGCGCGGCTGAAACCTATGAGAGCACGCCGGACATTATCAACCTCCGCGCTCGTCATTCGCGGCCTGTTTCTGCTGGCGATGCTGCTTGGCGGCTGCGCGGAGCGGGCGCAGCAGGTGCCGCCGCTTCGCGCGGCCGCGACCACCGCTGCGCCAAGCCAGCCGATCCCCGCGCCGCCTGCTCGGAGTGTGTCGAGCCTGCGGTAAGGGCAGAGCTTAGGGTTCTCTCATCTCGCTCGCCGGCCTGGTATGCTACCATGAGCCGGCACAAGCACGCGGAAGGAGAGGACCCGATGATTCCACGCCTGCCTGTACGTGCCTACCTGCCGGTTGTGCTGGCGCTGCTGTCTGCCTGCGCCGGCCAGTCGCGGCAGGCCAGCGCGCCCACCAGCCTGCCCGCGCCCACTGCCACGGTACAGGCGACGGCGGCGCAAGCCTCGCCTGCGCCCACGCAGCCGCCTGTATCAATCGCCGCGACGCAGGCGCCCGCGCCGCCCGTCGCCCCCGCGATCCAGGAGTACCCCGTCCCGCCCGGCTCGCACCCGCACGACGTCGCGCCCGCGCCGGACGGGGCTGTCTGGTACACCGCGCAGGGCTCGGGCGATCTGGGCCGGCTCGACCCGGCCACCGGCGCGACGCGCCAGATCAAGCTGGGCGAGCGCTCGGCCCCGCACGGCGTGATCGTCGGCCCCGACGGCGCGCCGTGGATCACCGACGGCGGGCTCAACGCGATCGTGCGGGTCGACCCTGCCAGCGAGCAGGTCCAGGTCTTCCCGCTGCCGGCTGGCCGCTCCGGCGCGAACCTCAACACCGCCGCGTTCGACCGGCGCGGCGTGCTGTGGTTCACCGGCCAGGCCGGGATCTACGGCCGGCTCGACCCTTCCACTGGCAAGGTCGAGGTGTTTGACGCGCCGCGCGGAGGCGGCCCCTACGGCATCACGTCCACGCCCGACGGCCAGATCTACTACGCCTCGCTCGCTGGCAGCCACATCGCGCGGGTCGACGCCGAGACGGGCGCGGCCACGCCGATCGAGCCGCCGACCGGTGGCCAGGGCGCCCGCCGCGCCTGGTCCGACTCGCGCGGGCGGATCTGGGTCAGCGAGTGGAACGCCGGCCAGGTGGGCGTGTACGACCCGGCGACCGGTGCCTGGCGCGAGTGGCGCCTGCCGGGAGACCGGCCCCAGGCCTACGCCGTGTACGTCGACGATCGCGACATGGTCTGGCTAAGCGATTTCGGCGCCAACGCCCTGGTGCGGTTCGACCCGGCCAGCGAGACGTTCGAGAGCTTCCCACTGCCCAGCGCGCCGGCAAGCGTGCGCCAAATCCTCGGCCGCCCCGGCGAGATCTGGGGCGCCGAGTCGGGCGTGGATAAGATCGTCGTGATCCGGCTGCCGAAGTAGTACAGCTTTCCAGAAATGCGCGGCGGATGGTTGTCAGGCAGTTCTGCGGTTCCGTGGTTCTGTGGCCGCGGAACTGCACAACCACAGAACCGATCGCAGCAGCCCAAACCCGACACAAGCTTCCCGAGCCTTGTACTTGGTCCCGCCAGCGCAACATCGAGCAAGCGTAGGCTGCTCCAAGGAGTCGGCATGCACCTCATCGCGATCGATCTCGGGACCTCATTCGTCAAGGGCGCGCTGCTGGACCTGGACGCGCGCTCGTTTGGCCCGGTGCGCCGCGCGCCTTTCCCCGAGCCGCTGCCGGGCCTGCCCCCGGGTCGCTTCGAGGTCGACCCGCTTGCGGTGGTGGCGGCCGCGCGCGGCCTGATCGACGAGCTGGCCCGCGACGCGCCCGGCTGCGACGGGGTGGTGCTGTGCAGCCAGATGCACGCGCTGGTGCTGGCCGGCCCGCGCGGCGAGCCGCGCTCGAACGCGATCACCTGGCGCGACCAGCGCGCGCTGGAGCCGCACACGGCCGGCGGGTCGTTCTTCGAGCAGCTGGCGCGCCAGGTCGGCGCGGACGACCGGCTGGCGCTCGGCAACGAGCTGAGGCCCGGCCTGCCGCTCTGCGCGCTGTTCTGGATGGCCGAGACCGGCCGCCTGCCGGACGAGCAGACCGCCGCGCTGGCCCTGCCGGACTTCGTGCTGGCGCGGCTGTGCGGCGCGCCGCCCGCCGCCGAGCCGACGATCGCCGCGGCGCAGGGCGCGCTCGACCTGGCGGCGCGCGACTGGCACTGGCCGCTGCTGGAGCGGCTGGGCCTGGGCGGGCTGCGCTGGCCGCCGATCGTCGACATCCGGCAGCCCGTCGGCGAGCTAATGGTCGGCGGGCGGCGCGTGCCGTGCTACCCCGGCGTGGGCGACCAGCAGTGCGCGCTGGCGGGCGCGGCGCTAGCTATGGGCGAGCTCTCGCTGAACATCGCCACAGGCTCGCAGGTCAGCCTGCTGCGCGCCGAGCTGAAGCCGGGCGACTACCAGGCGCGGCCGTTCTTCGACGGGCGCTGGCTGAACACGATTACGCACATCCCGGCCGGCCGCGCGCTGGCGCTGCTGGTGGAGCTGCTGTGCGAGCTGGCGCAGGCCCAGGGCATCGCGGTGCCCGACCCGTGGGGCTACATCGCGCGGGCGGTCGAGGCGACCCCGTCCACCGACCTGCGGGCCGACCTGGCGTTCTTCGCCAGCGCC
Source organism: Candidatus Ribeiella danica (assembly GCA_016717335.1). GTDB lineage: Bacteria > Chloroflexota > Chloroflexia > Chloroflexales > Roseiflexaceae > Ribeiella > Ribeiella danica. Next base: position 252,772 of record JADKFS010000008.1, on the reverse strand, counting down.
GTGGGCGACCGCGGCGCGATCGAGAACATCCGTGAGGGCAACCTGTCGGTTGGGCACCTGTTTCGTGCGGCCTTCGAGCGCATGGCCGAGACCTACGAAGCCTGCGCGCGGCGGCTCGCGCCGGCCCACGACTGGGATCGGCTGGTGCTCTCGGGCGGGCTGGCCCAGAGCCTCCCCGCCCTGCGCGAGGCGATCGGCCGGCGCCTCGGCTCGGAGCAGCGCCTCTGCGCCACGCCGGAGGACACGATCGCGGGGCTGCTGGCGCTGGCGCTGGTGTGCGCCGGGCGGGCGCCCTCGCTGGAGGCGGCAGCTTCTCGAAGCGCGAAGGGCTCGCCCTGACTGACCAAGCGAGTCGAAGGGCTTACAGCAAGGTGCCACATCGTCGTCACCCGCCCGCGTGATTGCCGAGCCGCTGCAGGATGTTTTTCAGCTCTGCCGGCAGCCGTTGCCTGGCGATCGGGTTGAGCCAGAGGAGGCTTTGCGCGGCGCCGGGCTGATCGGGCAGGTTGCCGCGGAACAGCACCGCGCTGAGCCGCTGGTACTGCCGCAGGAAGTCGCGCGAGCCGGTAAACCCGCGCCTCAGGAAGAACTGCTCGTCCTTCTGCTCGGCCAGCGCCCTGAGCCTGGTCAGCGCATCCACGACGTTGTAGCCGCCGTGGATGCCGTTGTCGTAGACGACGACCAGGAGATTGATCATGCCCGCCGGCAGCTGGCCGATCTTCTGGCAGGCGGTGCTGGCGATCTTGCCGAACTCCTGCTGCTCCGAGCGCCGATCCTGCGCGGAGAGGCGAATGTGCGTCACCTCGACGTTGAACGGGAGGCGCGTCTTGAAGGTCACATAGAAATCGGGGCCGCGCTGCTTGCCGACGCCGCCCTTCTCGTACTCGACCGCGAGCCGCCGCTCCTGCAGCAGCAAGTAGGCCACCTGGAGCTCGAACTGCAGATCGCGCAGCCCGTCATCATCCCTCGTCCCGCGGATCTTCTTGCGGATCTTGTCGCGGTAGGTCTCGGCGAACAGCTTGAATCGCGCCGACGCGGCCAGCCACGTGGCGAACTCGGCCGAGAGCGCGTGCGCTCTACCATCCTCGAAGATATAGCTCAGCAGCTGGTCGTCGGTCATCCGCCTGGCCGAATCTGTTGCGGGCGCTTGCGCAAAGTATAGCACTGTCGCCTTCTTTCGGGGCGCTGCGCCCCCGCGCCCCTGCCTACTGCTCGTGCCAAGGGCGCGACCTGTCACCTTGTCGCCTTTTCTCCGGGGCGCTGCGCCTCCGGCCCCCCGCCTGCTGCTTGTGCCGAGGGCGTGACCTGTCACCTTGTGACCTTGTCGCCTTTTCTCCGGGGCGCTGCGCCCCCGGCCCCCCGCCCGGGGGAACCCACGCCGGTTCCCCCGGCCCCCCTCCGGCAAATGATGCCTCCTCCATTTCAATACCAGTGGCGCATGCCTCGCACTATTCCGAGCAGGGCCTGTGCACATTCCGCCGCGTGTGGATTCAGCCGGGCATGCGCGCCAGGCATCGCAACCGAGACAGCGTTCCTTTTGGGGCCCAGGGGCGAAGCCCCGGCCGGGGGGCGGTGGGGGTGGCGGTGGCGGCCCACCCCCACCCGCAGGGGCACGGGGGCGCGCAGCCCCCGCAACACACCGTAAACCTATTTGGGCCGCCGCGCAGCCGCGACTCACACCGCTCTCAGACCTGCCTCATTTACCTTTGGGGTGCGCTATGGTATGATTCAGGTATACCACGACTACGCGGCGCGAATACCTGTGTCGATTCGCGAGTGCTACCATAAATAGTTTACACTCCCCAAACCTTCGAGTCTTCGTACCTTCGTGGTTATGTGAGACGTAGTGCCATTTAGGCCCGCTGGATCGTTCATGAGTTGGTCGCTCCGTCGCCGTCGCTCTCGGAGGCTGCTATGTCGTCTCGCGCCCGCTCTGGCCGCGCCCCACTGCTCCGCCGCGCGCTGCGCTGGGGCCTGGGCGGCGTCGGCCTGGCGCTCGCGGCGCTGCTGGCGATCGGCGGCTACCTCTGGCTGACGACTGCCCTGCCGACGCCCGATCGGCTGCGCGCGCGCGCCGCGCTCGGCAGCACCCGCATCCTCGACCGGCGCGGCCAGCTGCTCTACGAGCTGCCCGACCCGCTCAGCGCCCGCAGGCGCCCGCTGCCGCTCGGCGAGATCCCGCTCGCGCTGCGCCAGGCCACGGTCGCCGTCGAGGACGCCAGCTTCTACCAGAACCCCGGCGTCGACCTGCGCGGCATCCTGCGCGCGGCCTGGACCGACCTGCGCAGCGCGTCCGTAGTGGCCGGCGGCTCGACGATCACCCAGCAGCTCGCCCGCGGCTTCCTGCTCGACCCCGAGCTGGTCCGCCGGCGCACGCTCGAGCGCAAGCTGCGCGAGGCCGTGCTGGCGCTCAAGCTGACCGCGAGCTACCCCAAGGACGAGATCCTCGATCTGTACCTCAACCAGACCTACTACGGCGGCCTGTCCTACGGCGTCGAGGCGGCCGCCCGCCACTTCTTCGGCAAGCCGGCGCGCGACCTGGACCTGGCCGAGTCCGCGCTGCTGGCCGGCCTGCCGCAGGCGCCCTCGCGCTACGACCCGCTCGCCGACCCGGCGGCCGCGCTGGCCCGCCAGGGCCAGGTGCTCGACGCGCTGGCTCGCGCTGGAGCGATTACACCCGCCCAGGCCGCGGCGGCCAGGGCCGAGCCGCTGCAGTTCGCTGTGGGGAGCGCCGACGACCTCATGCGCGCGCCGCACTTCGTCCGCTACGTGCTCGACCAGCTCGACGCCCGGCTCGGCCCCGACGCGGTCGCGCGCGGCGGGCTCACGATCACCACCACGCTCGACGTCGACCTGCAGGACGCGGCCCAGACGACGCTGCGCCGCCAGGTCGCGCTGCTGGCGACCCCGCGCGACGGCGGCCCCGACCACCGCGTCCGCAACGGCGCGGTGGTCGTGCTCGACCCGGACAACGGCGCGATCCTGGCGATGGTCGGCAGCCCCGACTTCGACGATGCCAGCATCCAGGGGCAGGTCAACGCGGCGCTGGCGCGGCGCCAGCCCGGCTCGGCGATCAAGCCGCTCACCTACGCGGCGGCGCTGGAGCGCGGCTGGACCCCGGCGACGACCATCCTGGACGTGCCGACCACGTTCCAGATGCGCGAGGGCCGGCCCTACGCGCCGCAGAACTACGACCGCGTCTTCCGCGGGCCGCTGTCGCTGCGCGAGGCACTGGCGACCTCCTCGAACGTCGCGGCGGTGCGCGTGCTCGATGCGATCGGCGTGCCAGCGCTGCTCGACGTCGCCGGGCGGCTCGGCGTCACCTCGCTCGGCGACGCCGCCAACGCCGGGCGCTACGGCCTGGCGCTGACCCTCGGCGGCGGCGAGGTCACCCCGCTCGAGCTGACCGCCGCCTTCGGCGCGTTTGCGAACGGCGGACGAAGAGTTACACCTTTTGCAATCTTGGGCGCTGTGGACGGGCAGGGAACTGTTGTAGACATACGAGGCGAGCAGGCAAGCAGGCAAGGAGACAAGGAGATATGCGACAACGGCGCGCCTCCTTGTCTCCCAGTCTCCTTGTCCCCCGGTCTGAGTCCTCAGGTCGCCTACTTGATCACCGACATCCTGTCCGACCGCTACGCCCGCATGCGCGCGTTCGGCGCCCAGAGCGCGCTGGATGTCGACCGGCCGGCCGCGGCCAAGACCGGCACGACCAGCGACTGGCGCGACAACTGGACGATCGGCTACACGCCGGACCGCGTGGTCGGCGTGTGGGTCGGCAACGCCGACGGCCAGCCCATGGAGGCGATCAGCGGCGTCAGCGGCGCCGGGCCGATCTGGCACGAGGTGATGCTGGCGGCGCACCGTGGCCTGCCGGCGCGGCCGTTTCCGCGCCCGGCCGGGATCGTCGAGACGACGATCTGCGCCGAGGGCGGGATGCTGACGTCGCCGGCCTGCCCGGCCACGCGGCTCGAGCGCTTCGTCGCCGGCACCGCGCCGACTCACGCGGACACGACCCACCTCGCCGTCGCCGTCGACCCGGCGCTGGGCTGCCGCGCGCCGCTGGGCTACCCGCCCGAGCGCGTGGTGTCGCGGCTCTACCGCGTCCTGCCGCCCGAGGCCGAGACGTGGGCGGTTAGCGCGGGGATGGCGCGCGCTCCGCGGGAGATGTGCCCGGCCCTCGCTGCCTCAGATACAAAGACCAGGAGACCAAGAGACAAGGAGATGGCGAGCACGGTGCCTGCCGGCAGCCCCTTGTCTTCCGGCCTCCCGGTCTCCTGGTCTCCCGGTCTCGTCTCGCCCGCTCCCGGCGCGGTGTTCGCGCTCAGCCCGGGCGTGCCGCCCGAGCGGCAGCGGGTCGAGCTGCTCGCGCGCGCCGGCGCCGACGTCGTCGGGCTGACGATTCTTGTGGATGGCCGGCCGCTGGCTACCTTCGACGGCCCGCCGTACCGCGCGTTCTGGACGCTCGCGCCTGGCGCGCACCGCGCCGCCGTCGAGGCGCGCGACGCCGCCGGCAAGCTCTGGCGCGGCGACGATGTGGAGTTTTTCGTAGAGAAAACCTGAGAGGCATCCTAATGGAACGACTGCGCCCCTACCTCCGGCTGCGCTACATCAACGCCGCGCTGTTCGCCCTGGTCGTGCTCGTGGCTGCCCTAGTCTTCGGCCCGCTCGCGCTGTCAGGCCCCGCGATCGTCGGCGTCACTCCGGCCGAGGGCGCCGCCGACGCCAACCCGCAGGCCGGCATCCAGATCGTGTTCAGCCAGTGGGTCCGGCCCGGCTCGCTGCGCGCGGCGCTGGCGTTCGACCCGCCGGTCGAGTTCACGGTCTCCGAGCCAGGACTGCCACGCGCGGGCGCCTCGCTGGTGATCGTCCAGCCGCAGGGCGGGCTGCGCTACGGCGTCAAGTACCGCCTGACCGTCGGCGTGGGCGTGCAGAACATGCTCGGCCGCACGCTCGACCAGCCGCTCGCGCTCTCGTTCGCGACCGCGCCCTACGTCTCGGTCGCGCGCTTCGCCCCCGAGCAGGGCGCCGACGCGGTCGCGCTGGGCGCGCCGATCACGGTCGAGTTTGCCGCGCCGGTGGTCGAGCCCGGCCAGGTTGCCGCCGCCGCGCAGGACCCGCGCCTGGCCGATGCGCTGCCCGGCGCCGACGAGCAGAAATGGCCGCTGCTGACGTTCGACCCGCCCGCGCCTGGCGTCGGCCGCTGGCTCTCGCCGACGCTGTTCGGCTTCTACCCGGCCGGCTCGCTGCGCGCCGCCACCAGCTACAAGGTCGCGCTGCGCGCCGACGTGACGCCCGACGGCAAGGCGCGCATGGTCGAGCCGGTCTCCTGGAGCTTCCGCACCGCCGCGCCGCTGCTGGCCGGCGCGCGCCCCTACGACGGCGCGACTGAGGTCCCGGCAACGGGCGAGGTCGAGGTGCGGCTGGAGCCGGACGTGGACGTGGCCTCGGCCGGCCAGAGCTTCAGCCTGCGCGATCTGGCGACCGGCGTCCCGGTCAGCGGCAGCGTCCAGCCGTCGCCGGGCGGCTTCCTGTTCAAGCCCGCCGCGCTGCTGCAGCGCGGCGGCCGCTACGAGGCCAGCCTGGCGCCGGGTGTAAAGTCGGGCGCCGGTGCGCCGCTGAACGGCAGCCCGCTCAGCTGGAGCTTCACCGTGATCGGCGACCTCGCGGTCGCGCAAGTCGAGCCGCCGCCTGATACCACCGATATTCTGACCGACACGCGCCGGATCAGCGTGCGCTTCAACCACCCGGTCGTCGCCGTCACCACGCTCGACGGCCAGTCCGGCCAGCCGTCGCCGATCGCGATCGAGCCGGCGCTGGCCGGCAGCGGTCGCTGGCTCGACACCAGCACCTACGTGTTTACGCCCAGGGATGGGCTCGCTCCCTCGACCGGCTACCTCGTGCGCGTGGTCGCCGGCCTGCAGGACCAGACCGGCGGCGCGCTGCGGCAGGAGTACGCCTGGCAGTTCCGCACGGTCGTGCCGCAGGTCTTCGGCAGCGCGCCGGCCGTGGGCGACCAGTACGCCAGCCCGCGCGACCCGATCGAGCTGATCTTCAACCAGCCGATGGACCTGGCGAGCCTGCGCGGCGCGGTACGCCTGGAGCGCGGCGGCGTGGGTCTACCCGGCACGATCGCGGCCGGCGGGGTCAGGCCGAACGCCGGCGCGATCTTTGGCGCCGAGGGCGAGGAGCCGCGCGCGCTCCCCGGCTTCGTGGTGCGCTTTACGCCCGCGGCGCCACTGGAGCGCGGCGCTGAGTACACCATCTCGGTCGCGGCGGGCGCGCACTCGTCGCAGGGCAGCGGCACGCTCGCGAGCGCGTTTAGCGCTACGTTCCGCGTCGCGCCGCTGCCGCGCCTGGACTCGACCGATCCGTCGAACGGCGCGGGCGCGGCCGACCCGACCTCGAATATCCGGCTGGGCTTCAGCGCCCCGATGGACTGGGCCTCGGTCGAGCGGAACCTGACGGTCGCGCCGAAGCCGACCCAGATCTACACCAGCACCAGCCCGACCGAGCTGTTCGTGTACTTCCCGCTGGCCCCCGACGCCGACTACCGCGTCACGGTCGGCGCGGCGGCGCAGGATGCCTTTGGCGTGCCGCTCGGCCAGGACGCGTCGCTGGCCTTCCACACCGCCTCGCCGCCGCCCGCGCTGGCGCTGGTCGGCGCGTACCGGCTCGGCGCCTACAACGCCTACGCGCCGGCGCGCGTGCCGGTCCAGCACGTCGGCGTGGCGCTGGTCGACTACCGGCTGTTCCGGATCGACCCGGCCGAGATCGCCCGCCTGACCAGCGACTACCAGGCTTGGGACGGGTTCGACCCGCCCGGCGACGCGCTCGTCAAGCAGGGCAGCGCCAGCCTGGCGGACGACCGCAACACCACGCGGATCGACCTGCTGGAGCTGGGCCGGCTCGACGCCGGGGCCTATATGCTCGTCGTGAACGACCGCGGCGGCCTGGCCGACCGGCAGATCATGGCGGTCAGCCCCTACGCGCTGACGATCAAGCGCAGCGGCGAGCAGCTGTTCGTCTGGGCGGTCGACCTTGCGACCGGCCAGCCGGCGAGCGACCTGGCGCTGAGCGCGGCCGGCTACGACTTCAACACCAGCCGCACCGGCGAGCCGGCCGATCTTGGCAGCACCGACGGCGAGGGCATCCTGCAGGCGGCCTTCGCGACCGCCGACCCGTTCAGCCCGCTGTACCTCTGGTCGCCGGCCGGCGCGCGCTTCGCCTTCGCCACTAGCAACTGGGGCGACGGCATCAACCCCTGGGACTTCGGGCAGCCGGCCGACTACGCGCGCGCCGCGCTGGTCGGCAGCGTCTACACCGACCGGCCGATCTACCGGCCCGAGCAGACCGTCTACCTGCGCGGCGCCGTGCGCGCGCCCCAGGCCGAGGGCTACAAGCTGCCACAGGACAGCCGCTCGATCTTTCTGACAATCTCCGACCCCGAGGGCACGCTGATCTTCTCGGCCACGCTGCCGCTGAGCGAGTTCGGCACCTTCGACACCAGCTTCCCGCTCGAGGCCGGCGCCAAGCTTGGCAGCTATACGATAGGAATCAGGGGTCAGGGGTCAGGGGTCGGGAGCAGCGTGCCTGAACCCGAAACCCTAAACCCTGGCCCTCAGGTCTACGGCAGCTTCACCGTCGCCGAGTACCGCAAGCCGGCCTTCGAGATCGCGGTCACGCCGGCGCGGCCCGACCTGGTGCAGGACGACACGCTCGACATAAGCGTCTCGGCGCGCTACTTCTCGGGCGGCGCTGTCGCCAACGCGCCGCTGCGCTGGCGGCTGCTGGCCAACCCGTTCTACTTCGACCCGACCAAAGGCGGCTCGCAGAGCGCCCCGGCCGGCTTTACCTTCGAGAACCTGGACGACGCCTACGCCTGGTACCGCTGGGACGGCCAGCCGCAGTCGCCCGGCGGCGAATTGGTCGCCGAGGGCCAGGCCCAGACCGACGCGCAGGGCGGCTTCACGCTGAAGCTGCCGGCCGCGCTCGGCAAGGATAGCCACAGCCGCACGCTCACGCTCGACGTCGAGGTCACCGACGTGGACGGGCAGGTGATCGCCTCGCAGGGGGCCGCCACCGTCCACGCCGGCGACTTCTACATCGGCCTGCGCCCGGAGGGCTACGTCGTGCAGGCCGGCCAGCCGCAGACGGTCTCGATCGTCACGCTCGACACCCAGGGCCAGCCGGCGGGCGGCCGCAAGCTGAGCCTCGGCGTCTACAAGCGCGAGTGGAACAGCGTGCGCCAGCAGGGCCCCGACGGCCGGCTCTACTGGACCTCCAGCTTCAGCGACACGCTGGTCGAGACGAAGGACGCGACCACCGACGCGCAGGGCCGCGGCAGCGTCAGCTTCACGCCCAGGCAGGGCGGCGAGTACCGCATTGGCGCCGAGGGGCGCGACGCCGCCGGCCACGCCGTCAGGTCGAGCGCCTACACCTGGGTCTACGGCGGCGACGTCTTCTGGGGCGTCGACGACACCAACCGGGTCGAGCTGATCGCCGACAAGAGCGCCTACAAGCCGGGCGACACCGCGAAGATCCTGGTCGCCGCGCCCTACCCTGGCATGCGCGCGCTGATGACGATCGAGCGCAGCGGCGTGATCGAGCACCGGCTGCTCACGATCCAGGGCACCACCGAGCTGCTGCAGGTGCCGATCGCCGCCGAGTACGCGCCGAACGTCTACGTCTCGCTCGTGCTGATCAAGCCGGCCGGCGGCGACGTGCCGGTGCCCGATCTGCGGGTCGGCCTGGTCAGCCTGCCGGTCTCGACCGAGCAGCAGCAGCTGAGCGTCCTGGTCACGGCAGCTGTCGTGGGCGCGACAAGCCCCGCCGCGACGGCCGGCCCGCGCGACCAGGTGACCTACACCGTCAAGGCGACCGACTACACCGGCAAGGGCGTGCGCGCCGAGGTCGGCCTGGCGCTGGTCGACAAGGCCGTGCTCTCGCTGGCCGACGACCCGAACCCGAGCTTCACGCAGGCGTTCTACTCGCGGCGGCCGCTGGGCGTGTTCACCGCGCAGTCGCTCACCGCGCTGGTCGACCGCGTGACGCTGCGGCTGCAGCCGGGCGACAAGGGCGGCGGCGGCGGGCTCGGCGCCGAGGTGCTGGTCCGGCGCAACTTCCCTGATACGGCCTACTGGAACCCGTCGGTCGTGACCGGCGACGACGGCACGGCCAGCGTCACGCTGACGCTGCCCGACAATCTGACGACCTGGCGCATGACCGCGCGGGCGCTCACCGCCGACACGCGCGTGGGCCAGGCGACCAGCGACCTGCTGGCGACCAGGCCGCTGCTGGTGCGGCCGGCGCTGTCGCGCTTCCTGACCGTCGGCGACAAGCTGACGATCCAGGCGGTCGTCCACAACAACACCGCCGGGCCGATCGACGCGACCGTGACGCTGGAGCTCGTGCAGAGCGGCGACGCGCTCGTCAGGCTGGGCGCGGACGCGAAGCAGACCGTCCAGGTTGCGGCGAACAGCACCGCGGTCGCGCGCTGGCCGGCCGAGGCGCTGGCGGCGGGCCAGGCAGTGCTGCGGTTCACGGTCGAAGGTGGCGGCCTGCAGGACAGCATGGAGCAGAGCCTGCCGGTCCAGCGCTTCATCACGCCCGAGGTGGTCGCCAGTGGCGGCCAGGTACTCGACACGACCGTCGAGACGATCGCGGCGCCGGCCAGCCAGTCGCCGGGCGAGATCGACCTGGAGCTGGCGCCTTCACTGGCGGCCGGCATCGGCGGCGGGCTCGACTACCTCGAGCACTACCCGTACCTCTGCACCGAGCAGACCGTCAGCCGGTTCCTGCCGAACGCGGTGACCTACCGGCTCCTGGGCGCGTTCCCGGACACGCCGATGCAAGCCAGCCTGAAAGCGTCGCTCGACCGCAACCTGGCGGCCGGGCTGCAGCGGCTGTACGCGCTGCAGCACTTGGACGGCGGCTGGGGCTGGTGGGATAACGACCACAGCGACCCGTATCTGACCGCCTACGTCGTCCAGGGCCTGGTCGAGGCGCGCCGGGCCGGCTACGCCGTCGACCAGGGCCGCTTCGACCAGGGCATCGCCGCCATGCGCGGCGCGCTCGACCGGCAGGACGCGGCTGGCCGCAGCGCCGGGTCGCAGCTGAACCTGCGTAGCTACGCGCTGTTCGTGCTGACCGAGGCCGAGCAGCCCGACCGGGGCCGCGCCGTCGCGCTGTTCGAGCGGCGCGAGCAACTCGACCTCTACGCGCGGGCCTACCTGCTGATGACGCTGAAGGGCCTTGGCGGCGAGGATGATCGCGTCGGCACGCTCGTCGGCGAGCTGATGAGTACCGCGATCGTGCACGCCGCCGACGCGCACTGGGAGGAGCGCACGGTCGACTACTGGAACATGAGCAGCGACGACCGCACGACCGCGATTGCGCTGCAGGCGCTCGTGCGCGCCGACCCGGGCAACTTTCTGGTGCCGAACGCCGTGCGCTACCTGATGGGCCGGCGCGACGGCGGCCACTGGCGCACCACACAGGAGTCGGCCGCGACGCTGATGGCGCTGGCCGAGTATATCGCGCAGAGCGGCGAGCTGGAGGCCGACTACAGCTACCGCGCCACGCTCGACGGCACGCTTCTGAAGGAAGGCACGGTCGGCCGTGACAACCTGGCCGACCCGGTCGACGTCGTAGTCAAGCTGGCCGATCTCAAGGCAAATGGCGGCTCGTCCCAGAGCCAGATCACCATCCAGCGCCAGGCCGCCGCGGGGCAGACCGGCAAGGGCCGGCTGTACTACACGCTGCGGATGCGCTACTACCAGGACGCCGCCCAGGTCCAGGCGCTCGACCAGGGCCTGGGCGTGCGGCGCGAGTACATAGCGGTCAGCACCGACACGCTCTCGCCGACCGGCGAGCTCGTCTCCGGCGCGAAGCTGAGCGATGTCGTGCAGGTGCGGCTGACGCTGACGGTGCCGGAGGATGTGCGCTACCTGGCGGTCGAAGACATGCTGCCGGCCGGGCTCGAACCGATCGACACCAGCCTGAAGACCGCCAGCGCCGCCGCGCGCGACGCCCAGCTCGAGGGCGCCGACGCGGAGGCGCCGTACTGGTGGTACTTCACGCGCGCGGAGATCCGCGACGACCGCGTGGCGCTATTCGCGACCGACCTGCCCAGGGGCACCTACCACTACACCTACCTGGCCCGCGCGACGATCGCCGGCGCCTTCAAGACCCTGCCGGCGACCGCCTACCAGATGTACGCGCCGGAGGTGTTCGGCCGCAGCGCCGGCGCCACCTTCACCGTGACGGGGCCGTAGCCGGCACTCAGCAGGAGAGAGGGTATCCAGGGCGACGGCGCTTTGCGCCGTCGCCCTGGTGCCAAGAATCTAACCCCTGCCCCTGCCAGGGGCGGGGCCAGGGGGTGGGGTCGAGCGACCGAGTTACGAGACAATTACCCCCGGTTGCACTTCCTCTTCTGGCGGCGCGCAAGCCGCGCGGGTACACTCTGCACAGGAGTCTCAACGAGCATACTTGTGGAGGTGCACCATGCGTGTGACACCGTCGCCGGCGCGGGCGGCCGCGACGCCGATCGTCGCGGGGCGCGACCTGCGGCTGTCGTTCGGGCTGATCGCCCTGGTCTGGGCGCTGGGGCTGCTGGGCCACTTCACGCCGCTGGCCGAGTGGCCGGCGCTGGTCGTCTACGTGCTCGGCGCGATCGCCGCCGCGCTGTACTACTGCCGACGCTACGGCGCGTGGCGCGCGGTGGGGATCAGCCGGCAGAACCTCGGGCGCGCGCTGGCCTGGAGCGGCGCGATCGGCGGCATCCTGGTCGCGATCGACCTGACCAACACCTTCTTCTACTACCGCGGCGGCGGCGCGCCGATGGCCGCGATGGAGCACATCCTGGTCGGGCTGCGCATGGTCTACCTGTTCCCGCTGCTGGTGCTGGCCGAGGAGTGGCTCTGGCGCGGGCTGCTCTTCTCCGGGCTGCTCGCCCGCGGCGTGAACCGCCACCTGGTCGTCGCCGTCACGACGCTGCTCTACATGCTGAACCACTACGCCGTCGCGCCGGTGCCGTGGGCCGAGCGCGGCCTGATGGCGGTCATGGCGCTGCCGATTGGGCTGGCCGGCGGCTACCTGGTGCTCAAGACCCGCAGCGTCTGGGCCGGCGTGACGCTGCACGGCCTCACGATGATCTCGATGCTGGCGGATGTGTTCATCCTGCCATCGCTGGCGCGATGATTCGAGCATGATTCATCCGACATGTTCGAATTCGGAAATCTCGCTGTGAGCCCGCTCATTCGGGCGGCCGGCGCCCGTCCGCCGGGTTGGGGTGCGCGGGCGTAAGGGCGTCGGCGGCTGCGGCGCGCTCGCCCTGCGCGCTCGCGAGCGGCCGCGCCAGGATCTTGTCGATCCGCCGGCCATCCATGTCCACCACCTCGAACACATAGCCTTGCCACTCCGCCTGCTCGCCGACCCTAGGGATATGGCCGAGCAGCGCCAGCACGAACCCGGCGACCGTCTCGTAGTCGCGCCCCTGTGCCAGATCCGCTGCCTGTGGCAGGGCCATCCGCGCCCGCGCGTCGGCGAACGACAGCAGTCCATCGACCAGGTAGCTGCCGTCCTCGCGCTCGACGATCGAATCGCCGCCCTCGTCGTACTCGTCCGAGATATTGCCCACGACCTCTTCCAGGATATCTTCCAGCGTGATCAGCCCGGCCACTTGCCCGTACTCGTCGACGACGATCGCCATGACGCCGCGCTGCTGGGTGATCTGCTGGAAGGCGGCCAGCGCGCGCTGGCTCTCCAGCACATAGATCGGCTGGCGCATCAGCGACCGCAGCTCGATCGATTCGGCCCGGCCCCACAGCGGCAGCAGATCCTTGACGTACAGAATGCCGACGACGTGGTCGAGCGAGTCCTCGTACACCGGCAGGCGCGAGTAGCCCGCCTCGGCGACCAGGCGCAGCGCCTCGGCGAACGGCGTGTCGATCGCGAGCGCGGCCACCTCAGTGCGCGGCGTCATCAGCGAGCGCACGCTCCGGTCGGTGAACGAGAAGACGTTGGCGATCAGCTGCTGCTCGGCGTCCTCGACCGTCCCCTCGGCCGCGCCCTCGCGGACCAGCGCTATGATGTCCTCCTCGGTGACCGGCGCCTCGGCGACGTTGTGCCGACCAAGCAGCCGCAGCACCAGCTCGGTCGACGCCGTCAGGAAGCGCACGACCGGGTCGGCCAGCCGCGCGAGCCCGCGCATCAGCGGGGCAATCCGTGCGGCCACGCCCTCGGCGCTCTGCAGCGCCAGGCGCTTGGGCACCAGCTCGCCCAGAATGAGCGAGATGTAGCTGATCAGCAGCACGACGATCGCCAGCGCGACGCTGCGCGCGTAGGGCGCCAGGGCCGGCACGCTGCCGAGCAGCGCCTCGATTGCGCCGGTCAGGCTGGCCCCGCCGAAGACCGCCGCGAGCGTGCTGATCAGCGTGATCCCCACCTGCACGGTCGAGAGAAAGTGGCTCGGGCGCTCCGCAAGCTCGAGGGCCGCAGCGGCGCCGCGATTGCCGAGCTTCGCCTGCTGCTCCAGCCGACCCTTGCGCGACGAGACGATCGCGATCTCGGCGGCGGCAAACACTCCGTTCGCAAGCGTAAGCAGGACGATGATCGCCATCTCGATCAGGATGCTGCTTGCCATTCGATCTCCTTTGAAATGACAGGGCTTAGGCGGCGGTGCCCCCTCACCCCGCTTCCCCCCGCTCCCGACCGGGGAGCGGGGGGATTTCGGGGGGGTCGAAAAAGCCGACTGCGTAAGTCCTGTCACATGAATCAAGGGCGGTCGCGCCATACAGCGCGACCGCCCTTACTATAGCAAACTGCGCGCCGAGCGGGAGTGAGCCCGTTCGATGCGGCTGAAGCCGCCACGACGTACAGGTAGGTTACTCCAGGTAGGCCTGCAGCCGCGCGCCGACGCTCGGCGAGCGGAGGTGCCGCAGCGCCTCGGCCTCGATCTGGCGGGTGCGCTCGCGCGTGATCCCAAACGTCACGCCGACCTCCTCGAGCGTCCGTCGCCGGCCGTCGGTCAGGCCGTAGCGCAGCTGGAGGATCGCCCGCTCGCGCTCCGGCAGCTCCATCAGCGCGCGCTTCAGGTCCAGCTGGAGCATTCGCTGCGCCGCGAGCTCGACCGGCGTGGCCGAATCGTCGTCGGCCAGGTGGTCGCCAATATGCCCCTCGCCGTCGTCGCCAAGCGGCTGCTCGAGCGAGATCGGCTGGGTCGCCGCCTGCATCAGGCGCTCGACTTTGCGCACGCTGACCCCCAGCGCCTCCGCCATCTCCTCGGTCGTCGGGGCGCGCTCGAGCGCCTGCTCAAGCTGCTGCGTGACCCGCCGGAGCTGCGAGATCGCGTCGCTCAGGTGCACCGGCAGCCGGATCAGCCGGCCCTGCTCGGCGATCGCCCGCGAGACCGCCTGGCGGATCCACCAGGTGGCGTAGGTCGAGAATCGGTTGCCGCGCGTGTAGTCGAACTTCTCGACCGCGCGCATCAGGCCGATGTTGCCCTCCTGAACCAGGTCCATGAACGAGAGCGGGCCGCCGTGGTACTTCTTCGCGATGCTGACCACCAGCCGCAGGTTCGCCTGAATCAGCCTGCGGCGGGCCTCGTCGCCCTGCGCGACCGCCCGCTCCAGCACGTAGCGCTCGCTCCAGATCAGATAATCCTGGCGCTGCAGCCGCTCGCGCGCCGCCTGGCCACTCAGAATCTCTCGCGCCAGCGTCACCTCGTCGGCGGCTGTCAGCAGCGTGACCTGGCCGATCTCGCGCAGGTAGCTCTGCACCGAGTCTTCGATCGGCGCGCCGTCGTCTTCCGCCTCCTCAAGCGGCGTCTCGAGGGCGTCACTATCCCAGGGCAGCACGGTGTCTTCGGCGCCGGGGGCGCGCTCGGGAGCGATGATGTAGTCGGGGATGGCGTCTAGCTCACTCATCTTTCTCCGCTCCGTGACCGACTCAGGCAGTGAGTCTGCCAACTGTGACGTGCTTCAGGCTGCTGTCTTAGCACGTCGGCTACGATACAAGGTACGCAGAACAAGCGCCGCTGGATGCCTGGCTGCCATTCTGCTGAATACCTATTAGTACCGCCAAAGCTGGCCGAAAGTTGCGCTGGCGCCGGCCGACCTCACCTGCACCACCTGATTGAGTACGGCTTTTGCCATATCCGTTGCTGGTCTGGACGGAAGACGAGGTGGATGTTGGTCCTTGGTCGTTCGTCTTTGGTCATCGCTGTACTAGACTTGCCTACTCAACACAAAGTCACAGATCTCCGCGAGCGAGCGCGTCGTGCTCGACGGCGGAAAACCCTCCAGGTGGCGCAGCGCCCGCGCGATCGTCTGGCGTGCCTCTTCCATGGCGCGCGCAGTGCCGCCGGCGGCGACCACCGCCTCGACCAGCTCGGGGACGCGCGCCGGATCGGGCTGCAGCGTGCGAGCGAGCTCGCGCAGCAGCGGGCTGTCGCTCTGGTCGACCGCATAGATCAGCGGGAGCGTGATTGTGCCCTCGCGCAGATCGTTGCCGGCCGGCTTGCCAAGCAGCGCCTCGTCGCCAATGAAGTCGAGCACGTCGTCGACGATCTGAAACGCCATCCCCAGGTCGAAGCCGAAGCGTCCCAGCGCCTCGATCTGGGCCGGCGTGCCGCCCGCCACCGCGATGCCGGTCTTGCAGGCGGCCTCGAACAGCGCCGCCGTCTTGGCGCCAATCTTGTAGCGGTACTGCGCCAGCGCCACCTCGATCGGCTCGAGCTGCGTCACAGGGCGCAGCTCGCCCTCGACCACCGTCAGCGCCGCGCTGGCGTAAAAGGTGATGATCCGCTGATCGGGCTCGCCGGCCAGCTCGCCTGCCGACAGCGCGAAGAAGTAGTCGCCCAGCATCAGCGCGACGTGGCGATCCCAGCGGGCGTGAACGGTCACGCGCCCGCGCCGCCGCAGCGTATGGTCGACCAGGTCGTCGTGGACCAGCGAGGCCGCGTGCAGCAGCTCGAGTGCGACGGCCGGCCGCGCGGCGCGCGCGAAGTCGTAGGCGCCCAGCCGGGCCGCCAGCAGCACAAGCGCGGCGCGCAGCCGCTTGCCGCCCGCCGCGATCGTGTAGGCGCCCGAGCCGGTCAGCAGGTCGATTCGTGAGGCGGTGCGCTGCATTAGCAGGCGCTCGACCGCCACAAGGTCATCGCCCAGCGCCGCCCGCCGAAATACCTCGCCCAGGTTGGGTGGGACTAGCCGCATAGGCGAGGGTGCATCAACAACGCCCCGCAGCGTTGGGATGGCCATAGGACGTACCCTTTCTAGGCGGCAGCGCCGGGCCGCTTGTGACAGATAACACTGTTAAATATATCACAAATAGTCCCAGAACTCAAGGCCCACTGCTCTATTGTACTGCACATGAACATATTTTGCACAATATATTGAGCGCAGCTGCACCGTTCTGGGATGCTGTAAGCTTATCATAGATCTTGATTCTGTTTATCATGTTCTGGTCCCTTCGGGAAGGGTTTTCTCGCGAAGCAGTAGGCTTATCCGATACCCCACCCTCTGCCCCTCTCGGGGGTAGGTTTTCTTGTGCATGGCGTCGCCGTGCGCCGAAGCACCCCACCCCCTGCCCCCGCCCCTGCCAGGGGCGGGGGCTGTTTCGGCCGCAACTCCGTGCCGAGCCACTAATTCCCCTCTCCCGTTGGGAGAGGGGGGCAGGGGGGTGAGGGCCTGCAGTACACCAGCGTGCGCTGGAGGAGAAACCTACCCCCAAAAGCCCTGCCCCCGCCCTGGCAGGGGCGGGGCTGTGGTGCGCTGTAAAGCGGCGCACCACAGCACCCCTACCCTCCCCAGCGGGAGAGGGTAGGGGTGCGGGCCAGTAAGCGAAGCGCTGCCGCTGAGGCACACTTCTTGCTTTACCATTTCGCTGACTTCCATCACACAGGGAATACAAGTGTTATGAGCAGCGATACGACCTCCCCACCCCTCTCGAACGGTGCGCCGACGCCATCGGCCTGGCAGCGCCTGACGCTCAAGCAGGTCGCGCTGGGCACGGCGATCGTGGCGCTGGTGCTGCTTGGCCTCGCGCTGATCGTCGCGCTGCGCTATGTCTTTCTGTTGCTGTTTCTCGGCATCGTCGTCGCGACGGCGCTGGCGCCGCTGGTCGACCGGCTGCGCAAGCTCGGCCTCTCGCAGAGCACGGCCAGCCTGATCGCGTTTGGCCTGCTGCTGCTGTTGCTCGGCGCGGTTCTGGCCGCGCTGGCGCCGTTCGTCATCTCGCAGGCCGCGCAGGCCGCGAGCGAACTGCCGACATTCTACGCCGGCTTCCGCACGACGGTGACCACCTCCGACTCGCGCTTCATTCGCGGCCTGGCGGTCCAGCTGCCGGCCGACCCGTTCAGCGGCATCTCGGGCGAAGACGGCGTGGCGCTCGGCGCGCAGGTCGCCGCGCTGCTCCCCTCGGTTGGCTGGACGCTGCTGTTCGGCGCGCTGGTGCTGCTGCTCAGCTACTACTGGCTCTACTACCGCGCGCTGGCGGTCCAGTCGATCGCGCTGCTCGTGCCGATCGACCGGCGCCAGGCGGCGATCGGGCTGTGGAATGAGATCGAGTCGAAGATCGGCGCGTTCGTGCGCGGGCTGGCCATCCTCGGCTTTGTGATCGGCCTGCTCTCGGGGATCGGCTACGTGGCGATCGGGCTGCCGTTCGGCCTGACGATCGCGATCATCGCCGGCATCCTCGAGGCCATCCCGTACGTCGGCCCAATCATCACCCTCGTGCTGGCCGGGCTGGTCGGCCTGAGCGTCTCGCAGACGATGGCGCTCCTGGCGATCGGCATTGCGATGGTGATCCAGTTTCTAGAAAACGCGATCGTCGTGCCGCGCGTGATGGACCGGGCCGTCGGCGTCAGCCCGGTCGTCACGCTGCTGGCGCTGGCGGTCTTCAGCGATCTGTTCGGCCTGCTGGGCGCACTGCTGGCGGTGCCGCTCGCGGCGGTCTTCCAGGTGCTGCTCGACCACGTTATGCTCGCGCCGGCCGCGCCGGAGCAGCTCGAGATCGGCGGACGCGACAAGCTCGCGCTGCTGCGCTACCAGACCCAGGACCTGGCGAACGATCTGCGGCAGCAGGTGCGCAGCAAGACCGAGGAGATCGACGCGGGCGTGGACGCCACCGAGGAAGAGCTGGAGGCGCTGCTGGTCGATCTGGACGGCTTGCTGGCGGTGGCCCAGGAGCAGCGCGCATGAAACGATTGGCACAGATCGCGCTCACGATCGGCGTGACGCTGCTGACCTTCCTGCTGCTGTGGGTCTTCCAGCCGACCCTGGCGATGTTCGGCGGCTCGCTGGCGATCTCGGCGGCGCTGCGCCCGCTGGTGCAGCGGCTCGAGTCGCGCGGGATCGGGCGCGGCATGGCGATCCTGATCTGGTACCTGCTGATTCTGGCCGGGCTGGCCGTCGGCGTGCTGATCTACGGCGTCGGCGCGACTAACGAGATTGGCGCGGCGGCGGAGGGGCTGCCGCGCCTGTATGGCTCGCTGGCCGAGCAGTGGCGGAATGGCACACCCATCCAGCAGGCGGTGGCGCGCGGCCTGCCCGATTTCGAGACGCTGATGCGCGGCGGCGCGAGCGCAGGTGGGCTGGCCGTCGTCGGCGGAACGGTCGTGGGCGTCGCGAGCGGCGTGGTCAGCTGGCTGATCTTCGCGTTCGCCGCGCTGAGCCTGGCCTACTACTGGCTGATCGAGGTCGCGCACTTCGAGCGCCTGTGGCTCTCGCTGCTGCCGATCGCCGCGCGCGTGCGCGCCCGCGACGTCTGGCGCAGCGCCGAGATCGCCGTCGGCGCGTATATCCGCACGACCGTGCTCGCGATCGCCGTCTCGGCGCTGCTGCTGCTGGCGCTCTACCGGCTGTCCGGGCTGCCGTTTGCGTCGCTGCTGGCGCTGGCCGGCGGCGCGAGCCAGCTGCTGCCGCGGCTTGGCCCGGTCGTCGCGCTGATCGTGGCGACGCTGGTGGCGCTGCTCATGCTGTCGCCCCTGCACGCGCTGCTGGTGCTGCTGATCGGCAGCGCGATCATGATCGTGACGCACCGGGTGGCCGCCCGCACAATGCAGGTCGAGGCGCTCAAGGTCAACCCGCTGCTGCAGGTGCTGCTGCTGCTGGCGCTCGGCTACCTGGGCGGCCTGTGGGCCATGATCTTCGCGCCGCCGCTGGCAGCGCTGATTCAGGTGCTCTACGCCAGCATCCTCGCCCGCAACGCGACGGCCCAGCCGCAGGAGACCGTGCTCGATCTGCTCAGCGAGCGCCTGCAGCGGCTGCAGGAGTCGCCGGACGCCGGGCGCGTCGAGATCTCCAGCACGCTGCGCCGCAGCGACGATCTGCTCAAGCAGGCGCGCTCGATGCTCGACGGCCAGTAAGACGTTGGAACGTTCCAACGTGTCACAGGTGGAGCGCGAGCGCCTCGCCGGCGCCGAAGCCGCAGGCGGCCAGAAAATCGCGCGCGGCCGGCTCGGCGCCGGGAAAGGCCAACTGCAGCAGCGCGCAGCCGCGCTCCCGCGCGATCTCGGCGGTCGCGCCCACCAGCGCTTTCCCCGCGCCGCGCCGGCGCAGATCGGTCGCCACCGCCAGATCATCCAGCGTCGCATACCAGCCGCGCGGCGCCTGGTGTATGCCCAGCAGCGCGACCCCGCTCACCGCGCCGTCGATCTCCGCGACGACGATCGGCCGGTCGGGGTCGTGCAGCCGGTCGTGGAGCAGCGCCTCGGCCGCGACGTAGCTATCGCTCTCGGGCGGGACCGCGCCGAGCAGCAGCCCGAGCGCGGCGGCGATGTCGGCCGGGCGCGCCAGGCGGATGAGCAGCGCCCGGTCGGCCGCCCGCGCCAGGTGGGGCGCGCGGGCCGGCCGCGACTCGCGCCGCCAGCGATCGATCGCCTGCAGGTGCGAGCGAAAGGCCATCGGCGAGGGCAGCGCCTCGGACTCGAACACGCCGACCTCGGTCGCGTCGTCGGCGGCCGCCAGCTCGCCGCCGGTGGCCGTGGCCGCGTAGATGATCAGCAGGCCGGTGCCCTGGCCCTCGCCGAACGAGTAGACGCCCAGCAGGTGATCGACCCGCACCAGCAGCCCGGTCTCCTCGTGGCACTCGCGGATGGCCGCCTCCTCGGCGCTCTCGTCCAGCTCCATGAATCCGGCCGGCAGCGCCCAGTAGCCGGCGCGCGGCGGGTAGCGCCGCCGCACCATCACGACCTTGCCGTCGAGCGCCACCACCACGCCGACGGCCGGGACCGGGTTGCGGTAGAAGACAAAGCCGCAGGCCGGGCAGACCTCGCGCTCGCGATCGTCGACCTGGCGCCGCTCCATGAGCGTGCCGCAGCGCGGGCAGTAGACCGTCTGTGTCATCTCTTCACCCCGTTCAGGAGACAAGGAGACAAGGAGACAACTCGTCCCCTATCCTGTTCTCCCTTGCCCGCTCGCCGTTTTGCCCGCTCGCTCGCCCGCCGTTCGCCCTATCGCTGTGTCGCGTATCGACCACTCGTCGTGTCGCCGCGTCGCTCTGTCAGATCGCCTTCTGCCGCTCGCGCGCCGTCTCGAGCCGGCCGAGGTGGCAGGCCTCGCTCAGGCTGACCAGGTAGGGCAGGTCGTCGCCGTACTCGATCACGCTGATGCTGGCGTTGGTCACCCAGATCCGGTTGATCCGGTCCATATTCATGCCCAGCGCGTCGGCGACCAGGATCTTGACGACCACGTCGTGCGTCGAGATCAGCACGTTGCGGTTGGGGTACTCGGCGCAGAGCCGCTCCTTGAAGTCGAGCACGCGCTTGAGGACATTGCTGAAGCTCTCGCCGCTCGGCATCTGCGAGCGGGTCGGGTGGTTGCGCCACTCGCGCAGCCCCTCGCCGTAGCGGACGATCACCTCGTCGGCCAGCAGGCCCTCCCACTCGCCGTGGCCGATCTCGAGCAGCGCCTCCATATGATCGAACGGCACGCTCGGGTGGTAGCGGGCGATCGCCTCGGCGGTCTTCGCGGCGCGCTGCAGCGGGCTGCTGAAGATCGCGTCGAGCGGCTCGCGCTGCAGGCGGCCCGCCAGCGCCTCGGCCTGGCGGGCGCCCAGCTCCGACAGCGGCGCGTCCTGCTGGCCCTGGTAGCGGCCAATCCGGTTCCATTCGCTCTCGCCGTGGCGAACGATAATCAGTCGCATAGAATCTACTCCACACCCGGCAGTTTGCCGGCCTTGCAGGCGCGCAGCCCGTCTATCAAGCAATCGGCGGCGCTGGCGACGGGGCCACGGCGGTGTGGCATGGCCGCATTATAGCCGAAATCGATCGCCGCGCTGCGATTTCGGCCTTGCTGTCCTCTCGTACAGGGCCGGGCACGGCTGCAGCCCGATGCGGTCGCCCGAGCGTCGTTCTATACTACGCGTTGTTCGACGATGGTGGCCGGCGCAGCGTGGCGCCGACGCCATCGCAAGAGAGGGGATACTGTGGACGTAGACGCCTACCTGCGCCGGATCGGCTACGACGGCCCGCGCGACGCGAGCGCCGGAGCGCTGCGCTCGCTCCACCGCGCGCACATGCTCGCGGTGCCCTTCGAGAACCTCGACATCCACCTTCACGCTCCAGCCGCACCACTACGCCGAGTACGCCAAGATGTGCCGCTACCACCAGACCTCCCCAGAATCGAGCTTCACGCGCAAGCGGGTCTGCTCGCTCGCCACGCCGGGCGGGCGGATCACGCTGAGCGACCTGACTCTGCTCGTCACCGAGCGGCTGCTCGCCGACGAGCAGGAGCACCGCGCGGCCCTGCGCGAGCTGTTTGGCATTGACCTTTGAGCATGGAGCACAGACATGGAAAACTACATCTGTATCACGTGCGGCACGCAGTACCCCGCGAGCGCGTCCGCGCCGGCCAGCTGCCCGATCTGTGAGGACGACCGCCAGTATGTCAACGCCGCCGGCCAGCAGTGGACCACCCTGGCGGGGCTGCGGCGCAGGCACACGAACAGCTTCGAGGAGCTCGAGCCCGGCCTGATCGCCATCCAGACCACGCCCGGCTTCGCGATCGCCCAGCGGGCACACCTGATCCGCACCAGCGCGGGCAATGTTCTGTGGGACTGCATCAGCTACCTGGACGACGCGACCGTGGCGCGCGTGCGCGAGCTGGGCGGCATCGCGGCGATCGCGATCTCGCACGCGCACTTCTACAGCAGCATGGTCGAGTGGAGCCGCGCCTTCGACGCCCCGATCTACCTGCACGCCGACAACCAGCCCTGGGTGATGCGGCCGGATGAATCGATCCAATACTGGTCGAGCGAGTCGCTGGAGCTGCTGCCAGGCGTGACGGTCGTGCGCGGCGGCGGCCACTTCCCCGGCAGCAGCGCGCTGCACTGGGCCGGCGGCGCGGGTGGCCGGGGCGCGCTCTTCACCGGCGACACGATCTACGTCGTGAGCGACACGCGCTACGTCAGCTTCATGTACAGCTACCCGAACCTGATCCCCATGAATGCCAGCTCGGTGCGCCGGATCGTCGCGGCGGTCGAGCCCTACGCCTTCGACCGGCTCTACTCGGCCTGGCCCGGCAAGGTCGTGGCCGAGGACGCCAAGGCGGCGGTGCGGCGCTCGGCCGAGCGCTACATCGCCCATATCCAGGGCTAATTCGCCTTCTTCCGGGGCGCTGCGCCCCCGGCCGGGGGAACCCACGCCGGTTCAAGACGCCTGGCGGCTTGCTCTTTGCGGGGCGCTGCGCCCCCGGCCCCCACCTGAAGCTGTTTCGACAGCGATCAGTTTCTTCCGGGGCGCTGCGCCCCCGGCCGGGGGGAACCCACGCCGGTTCAAGACGCCTGGCGGCTTGCTCTTTGCGGGGCGCTGCGCCCCCGGCCCCCACCTGAGGCTGTTTCGACAGCGATCAGTTTCTTCCGGGGCGCTGCGCCCCCGGCCCCCCGCCCGGGGGAACCCACGCCGGTTCCCCCAGCCCCCCTCCGGCAAACCAGGCTGTCTCAATTTCAATGCCAGTGGCTCATGCCTCGCATCATTCGGCGCACGGCGGGTTGCCTCCCACGCCGCCTGGATTCAGCCGGGCAGGCGCGCCAAGCATGGCAACCGAGGCAGCTTCTTTTTGGGGTCCAGGGGCGCAAGCCCCGGCCGGAGGGCGGCCCGCGGGGGCACGGGGGCGCGCAGCCCCCACACATCCCGTGAGGGAGAGGTAACGATCACAGATCGTATTCTTCGTGAGATGAACTAATTGTTCGTGTACCCCAGGTTAAGATGACGAAAATGTAAAGCCCGGATCGCACCGCCAGGGTATCATGGCGGTGCGAAGGGGATCGACTGATTCGTAGTGTGTGCCATTGCTGAGCAGCCATAGAGGGGTACTTGATGAGACGAGCTGTGTCCACCGCACTGGCGGCCGTTCTTATGCTTGGTATTGTGCTGGGCCTCAACCTGCGCGCCACCGATGCCGCGAATGCAAATGTGGGCTACCTGGGGCCCTCCTTCACCAGCGCGGCCGGCACCGACGTCACCGCATCCAAGCCACAGAGTAAGCTCTGGTACAACGACGGCCTCTGGTGGGCGGTGATGTTCAGCAAGAGCGCCAACAACTACCACATCTACAGGCTCAACTGGCCCGACCAGTGGGTCGATACCGGCACCGCCGTGGACGACCGGCCGCTCGCGCGCGCGGATGTGCTGTGGGATAGCAGCGGCGCCGTGAAGTACCTCTACGTTGTGTCCACGCTCTCGAACCTCAACACCAGCGCGACGAACGAGGGGCGGCTGTATCGCTACACCTACAGCACGAGCACCAAGACCTACACGCTCGGCAGCCCCTATGTCGTGGTCATGAAAGGCAGCACCGAGACGCTCACGCTCGACAAGGACTCGACCGGCAGGTTCTGGGTCGCCTTCACCCAGGGCAGCAAGGTATATGTCAACAACAGCACCACCGACCCGCTCCAATGGGGCACCCAAGCGGTCCTCAAGGGCTCGCTGGGGGTCGGTTCGGACGATATCGCGGCGCTGGTGGCCTACAACGACAAGGACGGCCCCAGCGTCGGCGTGCTCTGGAGCAGCCACACCTCGACCTCGGCCGCATCCTACATGTACTTCGCGCGCCATAAGGATACCGACGCGCTCGACGCCTGGCAGATCGAGCAGATCTACGGCGGGACCGGGACCTGCCTGGCCGACGACCATATCAACCTGAAGTCGCTCCAGTCCGATCCGTACGGCCGAATCTTCGCCGCGATCAAGACATCGGTCGGCGATAGCGGCAGCTGCACCGGCGGGACCGACCTGATCCGGCTGGTCGTGCGCTACCCCGACAACACCTGGAAGTGGACCGTCTTCGGCGCCACCAGCGACCAGCATACCCGCCCGATCGTGGTGCTGGACAGCGAGAACAGCAAGGTCTACATGTTCGCGACCGCCCCGACGAGCTGCGGCGTGATCTACATGAAGTCCACCAGCATGAATAATCCCAGCTTCTCGTCGGGCAAGGGCACGCCGTTTATCAGCAGCAGCACCTACACCTGCATCAATAACGCTACCTCGACCAAGCAGACCGTCAACTCTAGCACCGGCCTGGTCGTGCTGGCCAGCGACGAGTCGAAGCTCTACTACCTTCACAACGCGATCTCGCTCGGCTCCGGGTCGGGCGCGACGCCCACGACGACACCGACCGGCGCCGCGGCGCCGTCCGCGACCGCGACGCCGCTGACGAACGCCACGCCGACGGCTACTGCCTCGGGCGGTGCCACTGCCACGCCGACCAGCACGTCGATCCCGCCCGGCGGCACGCGGCTCAAGGACATCACCTTCGAGGGGGGCAGCCTGACCGACCCGGCCACCGGCTTCGACAGCGTCGTCACGTCGGCCTCGCTGATCAGCGCCGGCGCGCTCAAGGGCAGCTACACGGCCCAGATCCCGAATACCGCCAACTACCTGCGCGAAGACCTCACCAGCCCGGTCGACGAGCTGTTCGTCTCGTTCTATCTCAAGCTGAACGCCCTGCCGGGTGCGAGCGCACGCATGGCGCTGATCACGAACGGCACCGCCAGCGCCGGCAACCTCTACCTGAACACCAACGGCACGCTGCAGCTCAAGAACGGCTCGACCGCGATCGGCAGCTCGGCCGCGCTCACGCCCGGCACGCTCTACCGGGTCGGCCTGCACCAGAAGAAGGGCAGCGGCAGCAACGCCGTGGTGGAGGCGTACCTGGCGACCGGCGACGCCGCGTTCGCGGGGCCGTTCGCATCCAGCGCGGCCCAGAACATCACCACCCAGGCGAGCCGCTTCAGCCTCGGCGCGACCAACAGCAACGCGGTCAACATCAGCGTCGACGACGTCCGTCTCGACAGCGGCGGCATGCCCGGCCCATCCGTCGCCGGAGGCGCGGCGCCGACGAGCACGCCGACCGTGGCGGCGACGGCGACCCCAACCGATGTGGCGGCGACGGCGACCCCAACCGACGTGGCCGCGGCGACCGCGGCGACCGCCACGCCGACCGAGGCGGCGGCGACAGCCACGCCGACCGAGGCGGCGGCGACAGCCACGCCGACCAGCACTACGCCGAGCGGCGGGCGGCTCAAGGACATCACCTTCGAGGGGGGCAGCCTGACCGACCCGGCCACCGGCTTCGACAGCGTCGTCACGTCGGTCTCGCTGATCAGCGCCGGCGCGCTCAAGGGCAGCTACGCCGCCCAGATCCCGAACTCCGCCAACTACCTGCGCGAGGATCTCACCACCGCCGCCGACGAGCTATTCGTCTCGTTCTACATCAAGGTCACCACGCTGCCGGCGACCAACGCCCGGCTGGCGCTGATCACGAACGGCACCGCCAGCGCCGGCAACCTCTACCTGAACGCCAACGGCACGCTGCAGCTGCGCAATGCCTCGACCGCGATCGGCAGCTCGGCCGCGCTCACGCCCGGCACGCTCTACCGGGTCGGCCTGCACCAGAAGAAGGGCACCAGCACGAGCGGCGTTTTGGAGGCGTACCTGGCGACCGGCGACGCCGCGTTCGCGGGGCCGTTCGCATCCAGCGCGGCCCAAAACATCACCACCCAGGCGAGCCGCTTCAGCCTCGGTGCGACGAACGGAAACGCGGTCGACGTCGTGCTGGACGACGTTCGGCTGGATACGGCGGCGATGCCGTAGCGGCTGCGCCTGGCTTTGTTGCCCTCACCCCCGTGCCCCCTCTCCCGTAATGCGGGAGAGGGGGTGTGATTTTGGCCCCGCCGCGGCAGGGCTTTTAGAAAAAGGCGTGAGAGCAAGGGCACGTGGCGCGCGCTACTCCGGATCGAGCGGCTGCCGACCAGCGACGCCGGTCTCGATCGGGTGCCAGAAGCCGACCCGCGGCTCGCCGTAGCGCCAGCACAGGTAGACCTCGGCGCCGTCGCGCAGGGCCAGAAAGTCGAGCAGGCCGGTGGCGGGGTCCTTCAGCTCGGCGCCGGCGGCCTGGATGGCGACGATCGCGTTCTGGGCCGAGACGATCTCGGCGGCGGCGGTCGAGAGCGGCGGGCCACCCATGTCCGCGCCCGGCTGGCGCTCCAGGATCGGCAGCACCTCGGCCTGCAGTATGTTCAGCCGGTGCCACGCCGCGATCAGCCGCTTGACGTGCGGCCGCAGCAGCGGGAGCAGCGCGTTCGCCTCCGCGACGGTGAAATAGCGTGGCATCGGACCCTCGCTTCGTGCCGATCGACCCGACTATTATAGCTCACATTGTTGCCCGCCGTGCCCGGCGGGGGCCTGCCCTCACAGTGCGAGCGGGGGCTGCGCGCCCCCCCGCACCCCCGCGGGCGGGGGTGGGCCGCCACCCCCGCCGCCCCCCGGCCGGGGCTCTCGCCCCTGGACCCCAAAATGACGCAACCTCACATTCAGCGCTTGGCGCGCATGCCTAGCTGAATTCACGCGCAATGGGAGGCAACTGGCCTCGCAGGTATGATGCTAGGCATGCGCTACCACTATCGGATATGCCACAGGCATTATTTGCCGGAGGGGGGCCGGGGGAACCGGCGCGGGTTCCCCCGGGCGGGGGGCCGGGGGCGCAGCGCCCCGGAGAAAGGGGACGCGGTCGGCAGGCTGTCAGGCGGGGGGCCGGGGCGCAGCGCCCCGGAAAACACCAGGCGGGGGGCCGGGGGCGCAGCGCCCCCGCTGCGCTCGTTGCATCGCCGCCCAACCTCTGGTACCATACGCCTCGCATCTCCGCAGGAAAGCTTTGGTCGTGTAAGAGGAGCCTCGAATGAGCGACCTCCCGCGCGTCTACCTGACCCGCCGCCTGCCGCAGCCGGCGATCGAGCTGCTGTCGCGCTTCGCGCGGGTCAGCGTCTGGCCGGGCGAGCTGCCGCCGCCGCGCGCGGTGCTGCTGAAGCAGGTCGCCGAGGTCGAGGGCCTGCTGGCGCTGGGCTGCGATCAGATCGACGCGGCGCTGCTGGCGGCCGCCCCGCGCCTGCGGGTGGTGAGCAACTACGCCGCCGATCACGACAACATCGACGTGGCCGCGGCGTCCCGGCGCGGCATCCTGGTGACGAGCACGCCCGACGTGCTGACCGAGACGACCGCCGACTTCGCGCTGGCGCTGATGCTGGCGGCGGCGCGCCGAGTCGGCGAGGCCGCCCAGTATGTCAAGGCCGGCCGCTGGCGCACCTGGGGCCCCGAGACGCTGCTCGGCCGCGATCTGTACGGGGCGACGCTGGGGATCGTCGGGCTCGGCCGGGTTGGCCGGGCGGTGGTGCGCCGCGCGCTCGGCTTCGGGATGCGGGTGCTCTACTCCAGCCCCACGCGCCGGCCCGCGGCCGAGCAGCCCGGCGATCTCGCCTACGCGGCGCTGGATGAGCTGCTGGCTCAGAGCGATGTCGTCTCGCTGCACTGCCCGCTCACCGACGAGACCTACCACCTGATCGACCGCGCGGCGCTGTCGCTGATGCGGCCCGAGGCGATCCTGGTCAACACCGCGCGCGGCCCGCTGGTGGACACGCGCGCGCTGGTCGCGGCGCTGCAGGCCACGACGCTGATCGCGGCGCTGGACGTGACCGACCCCGAGCCGCTGCCGGCCGATCACCCGCTGCTGGCGCTGCCGAACGCGATCGTCACGCCACACATCGCCAGCGCCAGCGTGCGGGCTCGCACGCGCATGGCCCTGATGGCAGCCGAGAACCTGGCCGCCGGCCTGCGCGGCGAGCGGCCGTCGTTCCTGGTCAACCCCGAGGTGTGGCCGGAGCGCGTGGTGGCGGTTGGCCAAACCTAGTGGGTCATTTGATATGCTCATCGCTCGTGTCGTGCGGCAGGTGATACGTCTAGGCTTCACGCTTCACGCTTCACGTTTCACGCGAATGGCGACATGCAAAACAAGCGACCAACTAGGTGCATGCGGCGGGATTGACATGCTGAATCCGCGCTCGATCGCCCTGATCGGCCTGAGCGGCGCCGGCAAGTCGAGCGTCGGGCGGCTGCTGGCGGAGCGACTGGGCTGGCCGCTGCGCGATACCGACACGCTGGTGGCGCAGGCGGCCGGCCGCGGCGTCCCGCAGATCTTCGCCGAGGATGGCGAGGCGCATTTTCGCGACCTTGAGGCGGCCGCGCTGCGCGCGGCCCTGAGCGGCGGGCCGTGCGTCGTCGCGACGGGAGGGGGGATCGTGCTGCGCGCCGAGAACCGCGCCCTGCTGCGCGAGCGCGCCTTCGTGGCCTGGCTCGACGCCCCGACAGGGGCGCTGGTGGACCGGCTGCGCGCGCACGACCAGGCCCGCCCGCTGCTCCAGGGCGACGACCCGGCCGCCCGCCTGGAGTCGCTGCGCGCGGGCCGCGCGGCGCTCTACAGCGAGGTCTGCGACATGCGGGTCGCGACGGATGGGCTGACAACGGACCAGGTGTGCGATGCCGTCTTGCGCAGATATGCAACAGGCGAGACGCGAGAGCCAAGCGGCGAGACGCTGTAGCGGAGTAGGGGAGCGGCGGCGGGTAACGTTCTACGTTTCAGGCTCGCTGCCTTGTCACCTTGTCACCTTGTCACCCACCCAAGCCCCTAGTCCCTGGGGCCGAACGAGAGGAAATGAGCAGCATATGGGCAACGTGGAGTCGCTAACAATAGTCACGCCGGCAGGGGCTTACGCAATCCTGGTTGGGCCGGGGCTGCTGGCCGATCTGCCGGCCCGGCTGGCCGGGCTGGGACTGCGCGGCAAGCTCTGGCTGCTGATCGACGGCGGGGTCTACCCGCACCACGGCGAGGCTGTCGCCGGCGCGCTGCGCGGGGCGGGCCACAATGTTGACATAAAGGTGATCCCGTCGGGCGAAACCAGCAAGGACCTGGCGGTTGTGTCGGGCTGCTACGACTGGCTGATCGGCGGCGGGGTCGAGCGGCGCGACGCGGTGCTGGCGCTCGGCGGCGGCGTGGTCGGCGACCTGGCCGGCTTCGTCGCGGCGACAGTGCTGCGCGGCATCGCTTTCGTCCAGCTGCCGACGACCCTGCTGGCGATGGTCGACAGCGCGCTGGGCGGCAAGACCGGTGTGAACCACCCGCTCGGCAAGAACCTGATCGGCGCGTTCCACCAGCCGCGCCTGGTGCTGAGCGACACGAGCACGCTTGCCACGCTGCCGGAGCGCGAGCTGCGCTCCGGCTGGGCCGAGGTGATCAAGCACGGCATGATCAGGGATGCCGGTCTGTTCGACCAGTTAGAAGTTCTGAGTTCTGAGTTCAAAGTTCTAAGTTCCGAGCTGCCGACGAGCCCAACAATTCAAAACTCAAAACTCAAAACTCAAAACTTGGCTGAGATCATTCGGCGGGCAGCCAAGGTGAAGGTGGCCGTCGTCAACGCCGACGAGCGCGAGACCGGCGAGCGCATGCTGCTCAACTACGGCCACACGCTCGGCCACGCGATCGAGGCCGCCGCAGGCTACGGCACGCTGCTGCACGGCGAGGCGGTGGCGATCGGGATGCACCTGGAGGCGCAGCTGGCCGCGCGGCTGGCGATGGTCGACCAGCCCATGGTCGAGCGGCAGCGCGCGCTGCTGCTGGCCTACGGGCTGCCCATCGCTATGCCCCAGGGGATGGCGCCCGACGACGTGCTGGAGCGCACGCTGCGCGACAAGAAGGTGCGCGCCGGCAAGATTCGCTGGGCGCTGCCGACCGGCATCGGCGGCGCGGCGGTGCGCGACGACGTGCCCGAGGCGCTGGTGCGCGAGGTGGTGGAGGGGGCAGCGGGCAGTAGGCAGTAGGCGGTAGTTCTCCGGTGGTCGTCAATGCTGACGCCTGATCCCTCGCCTTGGCACGCCTCTTGCTCGCGAGAGCGATTGGGATGAGAGGAGAAGTCTGATCCCGCGCGAGCCGCTCCGAGAGGGGCGGCTCCTGCTTTGTCCCCTGCCTGGGCAGCAGGCATTCGAGGTGAGTTTTTCATGGCTGGCCCTGATAGGCCAGTAATTGCAATGTGATTGACTTCACAAAGAATTTAAACAGTTTTTCCTGTCAAAATTGACAATAGCTCCTAGCTACGGTATACTGTAGCTCCAACACACAGGAGCCACACCATGGCAGGAACACTTTACAGCAACGAGTCGCCGGTCGGCAAGATCCTCGACTATCTGCAGCGCCACGGCGAGGCGACCGTCAAGGATCTCGAGGAGCTACTCGGCATCAGCACGACCGCCGTCCGTGAGCACCTGACACACATGCAGGCCAGGGGTCTGGTAGCGACCAAGCTGGTGCGCAGTGGGCCGGGGCGCCCGCACGCGCTCTACTTCCTGACGCCCGAGGCGCAGAGCCTGTTCCCGAAGGAGTACGACACGCTGACCAACACGCTCCTGCGGGTGATCGCCAGCCAGGAAGGGCCGGCCCGGCTGGAGCTGCTGCTCAACGCCGTCGGCGCTCAGCTAGCCGACGAGTATCTCGGCCAGGTCTCGGGCGAGAAGATCCAGGAGCGGCTGGAGACGCTGCGGGTGGCGCTGGAGCGGCGCGGCATCCCCGTCGAGGTCCAGCCCTCCGGCGAGAGCTTCCGCCTGTTCGCCTGCCCGTACTTCGACGTCGCCCAGGAGCACGCCGGGGTCTGTACGATGGAGCGCCGCATGGTCGAGCAGGTGCTCGGCGAGCAGATCGTGCTCGGGAGCACGATCCGCGAGGGGCAGCGCAGCTGTCATTTTACCGTCGTCAACAAGGACTGAAACGCGAAACGTAAAACGCGAACGGCGGCGATCGCCAGGTTCACGTTTCACGTTCCACGAATGACATTGTATCTTCACTGGCGAGAGGGAGCTGAATGAGCACCGACCTTATTATCAAAGATCTACGCGTGAGCGTCGAGGACAAGGAGATCCTCAAGGGCCTGAGCCTGACGATCAAGGGTGGGACGATCCACGCGATCATGGGCCCGAACGGCAGCGGCAAGAGCACGCTGGCCTACACGCTGATGGGACACCCCGGCTACACCGTGACCAGCGGCGAGGTCTGGTATAAGAACCAGAATATCCTCGAGCTGGGGGCCGACGAGCGCGCCAAGCTGGGGCTGTTCCTGGCGTTCCAGTACCCGGTCGCGATCCCCGGCGTCACGGTGGCGAACTTCCTGCGCTCCGCTATCAACGCCCACCGCGCCGAGGACGGCAAGGACCCGAAGGCGACCTCGATCCCGGTGGCTGTGTTCCGCAAGGAGCTGCGCGAGAAGATGGCCGCGCTTGAGGTCGACGAGTCGTTCGTGCGGCGCTACCTGAACGAGGGCTTCAGCGGCGGCGAGAAGAAACGGATCGAGATCCTGCAGATGGCGATGCTCAAGCCGAGCATGGCGATCATGGACGAGACCGACTCGGGCCTGGACATCGACGCGCTGCGGATCGTCTCGCAGGGCGTCAACACGCTCTACAGCCAGCAGCCCGAGATGGGCGTGCTGGTGATCACGCACTACCAGCGGCTGCTCAACTACATCAAGCCGCACTTCGTGTCGGTGCTGATGGACGGCCGTGTCGTGCGCGAGGGCAGCGCCGACCTGGCGCTCGAGCTCGAGGAGAAGGGCTACGATTGGATCAGGGAGGAAGTCGCGAAGTAGCCAGAAGCCAGAAGTCAGTATCCAGTACCGATGCGCAGCGTTGATGCTCGATGTACTGGCTACCGACGACTGACGACTGACTACTGACTACTGTAGACTATGAACAATCTTCCGATACTACCCGAGCTGACCGACGCCCGGATCGCCGAGGTGTCGCGCGCCGCCGGCGAGCCGGAGTGGCTGATCGAGCGGCGCGAGGCGGCCTGGCGCTTCTTCGCCGAGAGCGTGCCGCCGTTCTGGCGCCGCACCGACCTGTCGAAGTTCAAGCCCGAGCTGATCGTCGCGCCGATCGGCGCGCAGGGCACGACGACCCAGTGGGACGCCGGGCTGGCCGAGAAGGGCGTGGTCTTTACCACGCTGGCGGCCGCGCTGCACAGCCACGAGGCGCTGGTCAAGCGCTACCTCGGCACGGCGGTCGAGCCGCTGGCGCATAAGTTCAACGCGCTGCACGCCGCGCTGTGGCAGGATGGCGTGTTCCTGTATGTGCCCAAGGATGTCCAGATCGACCTGCCGCTGCTGGCGTCCTTCAGCTTGGGCGCCAATGGGCTGTCGATCTTCCCGCACAACCTGGTGATCCTCGAGCGCGGCGCCAGCCTGACCTTCGTGGAGGAGTACAGCTCGCGCGACGTGGACGAGCAGGCCTTCGCCGCGCCGGCGACCGAGATCTTCCTGGGCGACGGCGCGAGCGTCCGCTACATCACGAACCAGAGCTGGGGCCGCGGCGTCTACACGATCGGCGCGCAGACCGCCAGCGTCGGCAACGACGCCAGCCTGGAGTGGGTCGCGCTGAACCTGGGCGGCAGGCTGCAGCATATCGAGGCCGAGACCCTGCTGGTCGGCAACGGCGCGCGGGTCGACTGGATCGCCTCGACCTTCGCCGGCACCGGCCAGACGCTGCTGACCGCCCCGACGCTGCGGCACGTGGGCGCCAACACCGAGGCGCACATGGACTTCAAGACGGTGGTCACCGGCGACGGCTACACGGTGTTCGACGGCATGATCAAGATCGAGAAGCCCAGCCGCGCGACGATCTCGCGCCTGGAGGACCATGCGCTGCACCTGAGCGACAAGTCGCGCAGCGACTCGATCCCCGGCCTGAAGATCGACACCAACGACGTGCAGCGCGCCGGCCACGCCTCGACCAGCGGGCAGATCGACGAGGAGCAGCTGTTCTATATGCTCTCCCGCGGCATCCGGCGCGACGAGGCGATCCACATGATCGTGATGGGCTTCTTCGAGCCGGTGCTCGACCGCATCCCGCTGGAGGCGCTGCGCGAGCGGGCCACGGCGACGATCGAGGGCAAGATCTAGCAAGTTCTAGGTTTTGAGTTCTGAGTTTTGAGTTGAGACAGCTCAAAACTCAAAACTCAAAACTCAAAACTCAACACTCAAAACTATGACAGCATCATTTACCCTCTTCGACGTCCTGGCGCTGCGGCGCGAGTTCCCGATCCTGCAGCAGCAGGTCAACGGCAAGCCGCTGGCATTTCTCGACAGCGCGGCCTCGTCGCAAAAGCCGCGGCGGGTGATCGCTTGCCTCGATGAGTACTACGAGCGCTACAACGCCAATGTCCATCGCGGGGTCTACAAGCTGAGCGAGGAGGCGACCTTCGCGTTCGAGCGGGCGCGCGGCAAGGTGGCGCGCTTCATCGGCGCGAGCAGCCACCGCGAGATCGTCTTCACCCGCAACACGACCGAGGCGATCAACCTGGTCGCGCGGGCCTGGGGCGACGCGAACGTGCGCGCGGGCGACCGCATCCTGCTGAGCGTGATGGAGCATCACTCCAACCTGGTGCCCTGGCAGCAGCTGGCCCAGCGCACCGGCGCGCAGCTCGACTTCCTGGAGATCGACGGCGAGGGCCGGCTGGCGCTCGAGGGTCTCGACACGCTGCTGACCGAGCGGACCAGGCTGGTCGCGCTCACGCACCAGTCGAACGTGCTCGGCACGATCAACCCGCTGCGCGAGATCGCCACGCGCGCGCACGAGGTCGGCGCACTGGTGCTGGCCGACGGCGCGCAGAGCGTGCCGCACATGCCGGTGAACGTGCAGGAGCTGGGGGTCGACTTCCTGGCGTTCAGCGGGCACAAGATGTGCGGGCCGACCGGCATCGGCGCGCTGTGGGGCCGCAGGCAGATCCTCGAGGGCATGCCGCCGTTCCTGGGCGGCGGCTCGATGATCCGCACGGTCGGGCTGCGCGAGACGACCTACGCCGACATCCCGGCGCGCTTCGAGGCCGGCACGCCGGCGATCGGCGAGGCGATCGCGCTGGGCGAGGCATGCGACTTCTTGGGCGGCCTGGGGATGGATAAGATCTACGCCCACGAGCAGCACATGCTGGGCTACGCGCTGGAGCGGCTGACCCAGGTCGAGGGGCTGCGGATCTACGGCCCCATGGCGGTCGCGGGGCGCGGCGCGGCGATCAGCTTCACGCTGGAGGGCGCCCACCCGCACGATATCGCGGCGGTGCTCGACGGCGAGGGGATCGCGGTGCGGGCCGGCCACCACTGCTGCCAGCCGCTGCACGAGCTGCTCGACGTCCCGGCCACCGCGCGGGCCTCGTTCTACCTGTACAATATCCCCGAGGAGGTCGACCGCCTGGCGGCGGCGCTGGAGAAGACGCGACGGCTTTTCGCCTAGTTTTGAGTTTTGAGTTTTGAGTTTTGAGTTAGGCACGCTCAAAGTCGGAACTCAGCACTCAAAACTCAAAACTGAGAACTCACCACTATGGACGACATGTACCGCGAGGTGATCCTCGAGCACTACAAGCATCCGCACAACGCCGGCACGCTCGAGCAGCCGGATATCTCGTACGAGGATACCAACCCGCTCTGCGGCGATCGAATTAGGATAGATTTAAAAGTAGAAAGTGGTATAATTACCGATGTCCGCTTCCAGGGGCGCGGCTGCGCGATCAGCCAGGCCTCAGCCTCGCTGCTGACCGACGAGCTGAAGGGCAAGTCGCTCGACGACGTGCGCGCGCTGGGCAAGGACGACGTGCTCGACCTGATCGGCATCCCGCTGGACAAGAATCCCGTACGGATCAAGTGCGCGCTGCTGGGGCTGAAGACGCTCAAGGCCGGGGTGTACCAGTATCTGGGCGCGCAGCTTGAGGATGAGGATCTTTAGTATTTTTCAACGAAGTGGATCGGGGCTGTAGATGATATCTTGAGGCCCTCACCCCCTGCCCCTCTCCCGCCTGCGGGAGAGGGGGAATAGAGTGGCGGTGGTGCGGTTGCGGCGCAGCCGCAACCGCACCACCGCCACCATAAAACCCCTCCCCTGGCAGGGGAGGGGCAAGGGGTGGGGTGATTTGTGAAGCCCCAATCCATATGTGAATAGTAAACCTACTCCGCAAGACGAGGAGGAAATAGAGATGGCAGTTCAGGCAACCAACCTCGAGTTCGATTACTCCAAGTACGGCTTCCGCGACGAGGAAAACTACGTCTTCAAGTCGGGCAAGGGCCTCAACGAGGGCGTCGTGCGCGAGCTTTCGGGCATGAAGGGCGAGCCGGAGTGGATGCTCAAGCGCCGCCTGCAGGCCCTCGAGATCTTCAAGAAGAAGCCGGTGCCGCTCAAGGGCATGTGGGCCAACGAGGAACTGGCGGCGCTCGACTACGATAGTATCCACTACTTCGTGCGCGCGGGCGAGCGGCCGCAGACCGACTGGGACGCGGTGCCGGCCGAGATCAAGAACACCTTCGAGAAGCTGGGCATCCCCGAGGCCGAGCGCAAGTTCCTGGCCGGCGTGGGCGCGCAGTACGAGTCTGAGGTGGTCTACCACTCGCTGCGCGAGGAGTGGTCGAAGCTCGGCGTGATCTTCCTCGACACCGACACTGGCCTGAAAGAGTACCCCGAGATCTTCAAGAAGTACTTCGGCACGATCATCCCCTCGGCCGACAATAAGTACGCCGCGCTCAACACGGCGGTCTGGTCGGGCGGCTCGTTCGTGTACGTGCCGAAGGGCGTGCACGTCGACATCCCGCTGCAGGCCTACTTCCGGATCAACGCCGAGAACATGGGCCAGTTCGAGCGCACGCTGATGATCATCGAGGAGGGCGCCTCGGTGCACTACATCGAGGGCTGCACCGCGCCGGTCTACTCGACCAACTCGCTGCACTCGGCCGTGGTCGAGATCGTCGTCAACAAGGGCGCCAAGTGCCGCTACACCACGATCCAGAACTGGGCCAACAACATCTACAACCTGGTCACCAAGCGCGCGGTGGCGTACGAGGAGGCCAGCATGGAGTGGGTCGACGGCAACATCGGCTCGCGCCTGACGATGAAGTACCCCTCGGTCTACCTGATGGGCCGCGGCGCCAAGGGCGAGGTGCTGTCGGTGGCTTACGCCGGCAAGGGCCAGCACCAGGACGCCGGCGCCAAGATGGTGCACGTCGCGCCGGACACGACCAGCCGGATCACGAACAAGTCGGTCTCGAAGGACGGCGGTAAGACGACCTACCGCGGCCTGGCCAAGGTCGCGCCCGGCGCGACCGGCTCGAAGATCAACGTCAACTGCGACGCGCTGATCCTGGACGAGCGCTCGGCGTCGGACACGATCCCGTTCATCGAGATCGAGGAGCAGCAGACCACGCTGGCCCACGAGGCGACGGTCGGCCGAATCGGCGCCGAGCAGCTGTTCTACCTGATGAGCCGCGGCCTCAAGGAGTCGGACGCGATGTCGATGATCGTGCTGGGCTTCATGGAGCCGTTCACGCGCGAGCTGCCGATGGAGTACGCGGTCGAGCTGAACCGGCTGATCCAGATGGAGATGGAGGGGTCGGTCGGGTAGCTTGGCACAGCTCAAGGAAAGCTCCTACCCGATTGATTGACGATAGACGATAGACGATGGCTTCGCTCCGATCGTCTACTGTCTGGGGCGAACCCGATACGAACTCCTGCCAGCGCGTACTCGAGCGCAGGGTTGTTGCAAGGCCTTTGCCCCACCCCCTTACCCCCTCCCCTTTTAGGGGAGGGGGAATAGATCTGGCGTCGTGGTGCGGTCGCGCAGCGACCGCACCACGACGCCGACAAGAATCCCCCCGCTCCCGCGCGTGGGAGAGAGAGGGGTAGGGGGGGTGAGGGCCGACATTGCACGAGCCTTGCACTCGAGCGTAACATGTAGAACGTAGAGTGTAGAACGTAGTACAATGTAGTCGTTCTGCGCTCTACGTTCTGCGTTTAAGAATGTTACGTTCAGGAGTTGCCCATGGCTGTCGTGAATCAGGTTGCCCTGACGCCGGAGCTGATCATCCGCGCGGCCCAGCACATTCGCGCCGCCATGCGCGAGGCGGCCGGAGTCGATGCCGCGGCGCTGTGCGCGCTGAACGGCCAGTGCGTGTGGGCCAGCAGCCCGGCATTCGAGCGCGCGGCGCCCAATATCGCCAAGATTGGCCTCATGTCGCTCAAGCTGTGGGTCAAGGTGCGCAGCGGGAAGCTCGACCGGATCGGGCTGGTCACCGACGACGGCATGGTCGACATCGTGTTTGTGCCGCCGATCGCCTCGGTGCTGGTCGTCAGCCGCAGCGACGCTGAGAGCGGCTGGATCGAGCACGAGCCGCGCGGGCTGCTGCAGGCGCTCGGCCTGCCGTCCTAGCGAGAGAAGGCGTATGCCCAGCTTTGTCAAGATTGCCGCGGTCGACGATATCCCAGCCGACTCGATGCGCGCGTTTGTGTACGACGGCCAGCGGATCGCGATCTACCGCGTCGGCGAGTCGTTCTACGCCACCAGCGACATCTGCTCGCACGAGTACGCCGAGCTGAGCGAGGGCTTCCTGGACGCCGACGACTGCACGGTCGAGTGCCCGCTGCACGGCTCGCGCTTCGACATCCGCAGCGGCGCCGCGCTCACGCTGCCGGCCTTCCAGCCGATCCAGACCTACCCGGTGCGCGTCGAGGGCGACGACGTCCTGGTCGAGCTCTATAGCAGTGGGCAGTCGGCAGGAGCCAGTTTGCAGTAAGACGGATGGCATCACAACGGCAGCTCGTTCGTGCATAGTGGCTCAACGGTTTTGCTCATAGCTCTAGTGGGTCATTTGGTATGCGCATCGCTTTTGTCGTGCGGTAGGTGCTACGTCTCACGTCTCACGTCTCACGTCTCACGTCTCACGCGAATGGCGACCTTCAAAACAAGCGACCTACTGAGCTTATCTTGACGACGCTCTGCCTCTCGGGTACAATACTTGAGTATTTCGTACGAAGTACTCCAGAATAACACAAGGGAGGCTGGACATGGCTGAGTACGCTCGCCCCGAGGTACTGGTAGACACCGACTGGCTCGTCGCGCATCTGGACGACCCGAAGGTTCGTATCGTCGAGAGCAACGAAGACATTCTGCTGTACGACCAGGGCCACATCCCCGGCGCTGTCAAGATCGACTGGGTGGCCGATCTGAACGACCCGGTCGTGCGCGACTACCTGGACCGCGAGCATTTCGAGCAGCTGCTCTCCGCCAAGGGCATCGGCAACGACACGACGGTCGTGTTCTACGGCGACAAGAACAACTGGTGGGCGACCTACGCGCTGTGGGTGTTCAAGCTGTTCGGCCACAAGGACGCGCGCATCCTCAACGGCGGCCGCGCCAAGTGGATCGCCGAGGGCCGCGAGCTGACCAGGCAGGTGCCCAGCTACCCGCCGGCCGCCTACCAGGCCCAGGCGCGCGACGACCAGACCATCCGCGCGTTCCGCGACCAGGTGCGCGAGCATATCAAGCACGGCGGCACCGCGCTGGTGGACGTGCGCAGCCCGCAGGAGTACAGCGGCGAGCGCACCCACATGCCGGAGTACCCGCAGGAGGGCACGCTGCGCGGCGGGCACATCCCGACGGCCGTGAGCATCCCGTGGGCGCAGGCCGTGAAGGAGGACAGCACCTTCAAGAGCCCCGAGGATCTGCGCGCGCTGTACGAGAGCAAGGGCATCACCCCCGACAAGGACGTGATCGCCTACTGCCGCATCGGCGAGCGGTCGAGCCACACCTGGTTCGTGCTGACCTACCTGCTCGGCTACCCGCAGGTCCGCAACTACGACGGCAGCTGGACCGAGTGGGGCAACGGTGTGGGCCTGCCGATTGAGAAGACCTATCAAGGCTGAACCGCAGAACCGCGGAATCACAGAACCTCTAACTTCGAACTGGTTCTGCGGTTCCGCAGTTCTGTGGCTCCGGAGGAAATTGTGGACCGCCAGGAAGCTATAGAGTATCTGCTCGACCACTACCAGCACCCGCGCAACAACGGGCCGCTCGTGGACGCCGACGTGACCATGCCGGGCGGCAACCCCGGCTGCGGCGACGTCGTGACGATCTATCTCAAGGTCAACGACGCCGGCGACCAGGTGGAGCATGTGTCGTTCGAGGGCAGCGGCTGCACGATCAGCCAGGCGGCCGCCTCCATCCTGATGGAGCTGGTCGAGGGCCGGCCGCTGACCGCGATCGACGAGATGGACTTCAACGACATGATCGACGAGCTGGGCCGCGAGGTCGTCAATACGCGCCCGCGCTGCGCCACGCTCGCGCTCGGCACGCTCAAGGCCGCCGTCACCAAGTACCGCACCGACAAGGTTCGCGCCGAGCTTGAAAGGTCGTCAGAAGTCGGCGGCCAGTAGCCGGCGCAGGTCTGCTGGCTACTGGCTACCGATCTCTAGACTGCTGCTATGAGTATCGATCTCGCACAAGCTCAGACCGGCTGGGGCTCGTCGGTCGTCGACATGATCGGCAACACGCCGCTGCTGCGGCTGCGGCGGATCGCGCCCGATCTGCCGCGCGGCGTCGAGGTGTACGCCAAGGCCGAGTGGTACAACCCCGGCGGATCGGTCAAGGACCGGCCGGCGCTGTACATGATCCGCGAGGGCGAGCGCAGCGGGCGTCTGCGGCGCGGCATCCGTATCGCCGACGCGACCAGCGGCAACACCGGCATTGCCTACGCGACGATCGGCGCGGCGCTGGGCTACAAGGTGACGCTGGCCATCCCGTCGAACGCCAGCGTCGAGCGCAAGCGCATCCTGCACGCGCTGGGCGCCGAGCTGATCCTGACCGACCCGCTTGAGGGCACCGACGGCGCCATCCGGACGATCCGCACGCTGGTGGCCGAGGACCCCGCGCGGTTCTTCTACCCCGACCAGTACAATAACCCGGCCAACGTGCAGTCGCACTTCGAGACCACCGGCGTGGAGATCTGGTCGCAGACCAGGGGCCACGTGACGCACTTCGTCGCGGCGCTGGGCACCTGCGGCACCTTCGTCGGCACCGGCCGGCGGCTGCGCCTGGAGCGGCCGGATGTCGGCCTGGTGGCGGTGCAGCCCGACGGCCCGTACCACGCGCTGGAGGGTGTCAAGCACCTGCCGACCACGGCGCTGGTGCCGGGGATCTACGACGCGGCGCTGCCGGACGAGACGCTTGAGGTCACGAGCGAGGAGGCCTTCGACATGGCCCGCTGCCTGGCGCGCGTCGAGGGGCTGATGGTCGGCATCTCGGCGGCGGCCAACGTGGCGGCGGCGCTGCGCGTGGCGCGCCGGCTCGAGCGGGGCCTGGTCGTGACGATGCTGTGCGACGGCGCGGCGAAGTACCTCAGCGACCGCTTCTGGGACGAGGAGTCCAGCTGCCAGGGCGGCGAGGGGATCTGAGGCAGTCGGCAGTTTGCAGTACGCAGTTCGCATTGGAATACTTGGCCCAATTCCAGCAGACTACTCGGGCATTGGCTATCGCCATGCGACGGTGGAGGTCGTCGGTATACTGCCGGCTGCCGGCTGAATACTGGCAGGAGGGGGGCGATGCTGAAGCGCGCAATCGGGTGGAGTCGCTATCTGATTCTGATTGCAGTGCTGGCGATCTTCGTCGCGGCGCTGCTGCTGCTGGCGTACGGCGGCGCGCTGACGGTGGGCGCGATCCAGAGCACGCTCGGCGGCGGCGCGGACAGCAAGAGCGCCAAGGCGCTGATCCTGTCGATCATCGAGCTGGTCGACCTGTTTCT
The DNA here is from genome assembly GCA_016717335.1 of Candidatus Ribeiella danica. GTDB lineage: Bacteria > Chloroflexota > Chloroflexia > Chloroflexales > Roseiflexaceae > Ribeiella > Ribeiella danica. Next base: position 211,846 of record JADKFS010000008.1, on the reverse strand, counting down.
GCTGGCGACGGCGCTGTACGTGATCGCGGCCGGGCTGTACGAGCTGTTCATCGACGAGGCGGCCCCGCTGCCGTCCTGGCTGGAGATCCACGACCTGGACGACCTGAAGGATAAGCTGATCAAGATCGTGATCGTCGTCCTGGGCGTGCTGTTCCTCGGCCAGGTGATCAGCTGGGATGGGCAGCGCGACCTGCTGGGCTACGGCGGGGCGGTCGCGCTGGTAATCGCGTCGCTGACCTACTTCCTGAGCCAGAAGCCCAAGAAGGAGCGGCCGGCGAGCTATGATTCGGAGCAGCAGAAATGATCGTGCTTTCCGAGGGCGCGCGGCAGTCGATCGCGCAGCATGCCGAGACGACCTACCCGCACGAGTGCGTCGGGCTGCTGATCGGGCGGCTGGAGCCGGGCGGGCGCAAGACGATCGAGGATATCTACACGGCCCAGAACACCTGGACCGCCGACGTCGGCTTGACCGACGTGGAGCACGAGCACTCGCTGCGCGACCGCTTCTACCTCGACCCGCGCGACTACATGCGCGCGGACCGGGCCGCGCAGGCGCGCGGGCTCGACGTCGTCGGCTGCTACCACTCGCACCCCGACCACCCGGCCATCCCGTCGGAGCGCGACCGCGTGGGCGCGCAGGGCGTCGGCGGCGGGCCGATCTTCTCATTCCTGATCCAGAGCGTGCGCGGCGGCGCGGCAGCCGAGCTGACCGCCTGGATTCTTACCGAAGATGGCGAGCGGTTTGTTAGCGAAGAGCTCAAATGACAAGGCGAGGGGGTGAAGGGGTGACAAGGGGAGTGATGCGCGTGAGCGTAGTCTGTCACCTTGTCGCCCTGTCACCGTATCAGGAGGAAACGTGGCAGTAACAGTTTCGATCCCCACGGCCCTGCGACAGTACGCCGGCGGCAGCGGCAACATCCAGCTGGCGAGCGGGCCGGTCGGCCAGCTGCTGGCGAACCTGGTCGAGCAGTACCCGCAGCTCGGCAAGCAGCTCTACAGCGAGCAGGGCCAGCTGCGCAGCTTCGTGAACGTGTACGTCGGCGACGAGGACATCCGCTACCTGCAGGGCCCGGACACGCAGGTGCCCGACGGCGAGACGGTCAGCATTATTCCGGCGATTGCGGGGGGGCGATAAGTTTTGAGTGTTGAGTGTTGAGCTTTAAGTTGCCCTAACTCAAAACTCAGAACTCAACACTTAGAACTCGCAGATACTATGACAAATCTTTCGAACGAAGAGATCCGGCGCTACTCGCGCCACCTGATCATGCCCGAGTTCGGGATGCAGGGGCAGCGGCGCATCAAAGAGGGCAGCGTGCTGCTGATCGGCACCGGCGGCCTGGGCTCGCCGCTGGCGCTCTACCTGGCGGCGGCCGGCGTCGGCCATATCGGCCTGGTCGACTTCGACGTGGTCGACGAGAGCAACCTGCAGCGCCAGATCGTGCACGGCACCAGCACGCTGGGCGTGGCGAAGACCGAGTCGGCCCGGCGCAGGCTGCACGACCTGAACCCGCACATCGAGGTCAGCACCTACGAGGAGCAGGTCACCTCCGAGAACGCGCTCGAGCTGATGCGCCCGTTCGACGTGATCGTCGACGGCACCGACAACTTCCCGACGCGCTACCTGACCAACGACGCCAGCGTGATGCTGGGCAAGCCGAACGTGTACGGCTCGATCTTCCGCTTCGAGGGCCAGGCCACCGTCTTCTACCCGAAGGAGGGCGGGCCGTGCTACCGCTGCCTGTACCCCGAGCCGCCGCCGCCCGGCCTGGTGCCGAGCTGCGCCGAGGGCGGGGTGCTGGGCGTGCTGCCCGGCGTGATCGGCACGATCCAGGCGACCGAGGCGATCAAGCTGCTGGCCGGCATCGGCGACCCGCTGATCGGCCGGCTGATGCTCTACGACGCGCTGGCGATGCGCTTCCGCGAGCTGAAGCTGCGCCGCAACCCGGAGTGCCCGGTCTGCGGCGACCACCCGACCGTGACCGAGCTGATCGACTACGAGCAGTTCTGCGGGATCGCCCCGCAGCCGGCCTATGTCGACAACAGCTACGAGATCACGCCGGTCGAGGTCGACGCCTGGCTGCACCGCGACGACCCGCCGTTCCTGCTGGACGTGCGCGAGATCAACGAGTGGGAGATCGGCCGGCTGCCGGGCGCCACGCGGATCTCGGTCAACGAGCTGCAGGGCCGCCTCAACGAGCTCGACACCGCGCGCGAGATGGTGGTGTACTGCCGCAGCGGCGCCCGCAGCGGGCGCGCGGTCGATATGCTGCGCGCGGCCGGCTTTCGCAAGGTCAAGAATATGACCGGCGGCATCCTGCGCTGGTCGGACGACGTCGACCCCTCGATGCCGAAGTACTGACGCTATCCGGCCCTCACCCCCTGCCCCCTCTCCCGCCGCCACGGGAGAGGGGGATTTTTGTCGGTGCCGGGGAGGAACTCCTCCCCTGGCGTGATCAAATATTCCCGCTTGCGGGATAGTATCGGCGCTACAATGAGGCCATACGGTTGAGCCAAGATATGCGACGAGGAGCTATCAGTATGCGTCGAACATCATTTATCGCCAGGCTGGCACGTGCCGTGATCCTGCTCGTGCTGGCGGCCTTTGTCGCGGCGGCGGTCGGGCGAACCAGCGCCGCGACAGGCGAGCGCTGGCGCAGCATTGGGCCGGACGGCGGCAAGGTGTCCGCCCTGGCGATCGACCCGGTGAGCCCAAGCGTGCTGTACGCCGGGACGCTCGGCGGGGTGTTCAAGAGCAGCGACGGCGGCGCCAGCTGGCAGGTGAGCAGCGGCGGGCTGGACACGCTCGAGATCACGGCGCTGGCGGTCGACCCACAGCAGCACAGCACTGTCTACGCCGGGACGCGCAGCGGGGTGTTCAAGAGCACGAACGGCGGCGGCGCGTGGCAGGCCGCGTCGGCCGGCCTGGATAGCTGGCCGCGCTCGCTGGCGATTGTCCCCACAACGCCCGGCACGATCTACGCCGGCACGGCCTCGAACGGGGTCTACAAGAGCGTCGACGGCGGCGCCAGCTGGCAGAGCAGCGGCCTGGAGGAGCTGATCATCACGGCGCTGGCGGTCGACCCAGCCGCGCCGAGCACGATCTACGCCGGCACGTCCGACTACGGCAGCATCTTCAAGAGCGCCGACGGCGGCGCCAGCTGGGACGAGGTCTACGTTGGGGCCAGCAACGGCACGGTCTACTCGCTGGCGATCGACCCGCATGCCCCCGAGGCGATCTACGCCGCCGACAGCGACGACCCGAGCAGCATGGTGCTCAAGAGCGTGGACGGCGGGGCCAGCTGGAAGACCGTCACCAGCGGCCTCGACGCCGGGCAGGTCTACTCGCTGGCGCTGAGCGCGAGCGTACCCGGCACGCTCTACGCCGGCACGGATGGCCACGGCGTGTACCGCAGCACGAACGGCGGCGCGAGCTGGAGCGCGGCCAACGCCGGCTTTGAGGACGAGTTCGTGTACGCGCTGGCGGCCCACTCGCAGTCTGCCGCGACGGTCTACGCCGGGACGTTCTCTCGCGGCGTGCTGAAGACCGCTAACTCGGGCGGCAGCTGGGCCGTGGCCAGCGCGGGGCTGCGCGCGACGACCGTGTACGACCTTGCGGTCGACCCGCGGCGGCCGACGACGCTGTACGCCGCGATGTACCCGACGGTCTACCGGAGTCTGGATGGCGGCCGGGCCTGGGGCGCGACCAGCCTCGACCAGGCGCGCCAGCAGGTGAGCGGGCTGGCGGTCGATCCGGCCCATCCCGCGACGGTCTACGCCAGCACCTACGGCGCGGGCATGTTCAAGAGCGCCAACAGCGGCACGAGCTGGGCGCCGATCAACAACGGCCTGGCCCCCGGCTTCGATCAGTTCATCAACACGGTCGCGCTCGACCCCACCAATCCCGCCGCGATCTACGCCGGCGCGGCCCACGGGGTCTTCAAGAGCACGAACGGCGGCGCGCTGTGGAGCGGCCCGGGCGAGGGCCTGAACGACGCCGCCGTCTACGCGCTGGCGGTGGACGCCACGACGCCAACGACGCTCTACGCCGGGACGGACTGCGGGATCGTGTTCGGCGGCGGGTGCGTCTACAAGAGCGTCGACGGCGGCGGCAGGTGGTCGCGCCTGGCGAGCAGCCCGAGCGGGATCGTGCGCGCGGTCGCGATCGACCCGGCCAACCCCCAGGTGGTCTACGCCGGGGTCGACCTGGCGGGCGCCTCCAAGAGCGTCGACGGAGGCGCGACCTGGCAGCCGATCAGCGCCGGCCTGGGCGACCTGTCGGTCAGCGCGCTGGCGATCGACCCGACGAGCCCGAGCACGCTGTACGCCGGCACGAACGGCGGCGTGTATCGCAGCACCAGCGGCGGCGCGAGCTGGCAGCCGTTCGCGGATGGCATGGGCAAGATCGCGGTTGTGTCGCTGACGATCGACCCGATGAGCCCGAGCACGCTCTACGCCGGCACGAACGGCGGCGGCGCGTTCGCGATTGGGCCGGGGCCGTTCAGATCATACCTGGCGCTGGGCGCGCGCTAGTGCAATTGCAGATTGCAGATTGTAGATCGCAGATTGAGGCGAGCGCTTATTGTTCTACGCTTCGGCGTTCGCTGCCTCGCGCAGCGCGCGGATGTTGCCCCACGGGGTCACGGTCTGCATCACGCAGCCGGTCGAGAGGCACAGCGGCCGCCCGCCCAGCGACTCGATCGCCTCGCGCGCCAGCGCCCGCACGCTGTCCGGCGTGCCCTCGACCAGGTCGCGCTGGCTGAGCCCGCCGACCACCATGCCGGGGAAGCGCCGCGCGCCCTCGGCCAGGGTTGGGCCGGTGTCGCGGTCGTGCCAGTTGAGCGCGTGGGCCGGGTAGTCGGCCACCATGTCGAAGTAGGTGTTCAGGCCGTGCAGGTGCAGCAGGTTGAACGTGGCGGCCTGGGCGGCCTCGAGCACGCGCAGGTCGAGCGGGCGGGCGACCTCGCGGTACTCGGCCTCGCTCAGGAAGTCGGCCGAGGCGCGCTGCATCGCGTAGAAGATCCCGTCGGCCCCGGCGGCCAGCGCCGCCTGCACGAAGCGCACGGTCGTCTCGGCGATCACCTCCAGCGCCTGCTGGAAGGCCGCGCGGTGCCGGCGCAGGTGGACCACGTCGAGCCCGCCGCCGACCAGGTTCTTGGCCTGCGACAGCGGGCTGAAGACCGTCTCGATGATCGGGATGTCGGGGCCGGCCAGCTCGCGCGCCGCGCGGATGGCCGTGAGCTGCTGGCCGAGCGAGCCAGACTGCGGGTCGAGCGGCTGCAGGCGGCCCCAGTCCTGCGGGCCGGCGATCGGCCGGGCGACGTACTCGCTGGTGCCCTCGGGGTGGCCGCGGTAGGCCACGCGCGTGCCCCAGCCGTCGACGCTGTAGTTGCTGGCGGGCGTCAGCTTGACGAAATCCCAGTCGTACTGGGTCTGAAACGCCAGCGCCGAGAGCGCCAGCTGGGTCGCGTCGGCGTCGTCGGTCGGGAAGTGGCGCCACAGCGCGACGAGCGGCCGGTCGGTCTGCTCGCCCCGCACGGCGGCGGCCAGCCGGTCGCGCTTAGTCATGAGCATCTTTTTCTCCAACAGGTAACGATCCACGGATAACGCAGATAAACGCGGATTTGTCGACGGTGGATCAATCAGGCGACGATCCGCGCATAGACAGATAAACGCGGATGTGTCGACGGTCGTACCCGCACTATCCGTGCTATGCGCGGATCAATCAGGCGACGATCCGCGCATAGACAGATAAACGCGGATGTGTCGACGGTCGTATCCGCACTATCCGTGCTATCCGCGGATCAATTGGCTACTCCGGCCAGCTCGCGCACGCGCGCCCCGATGTCCGGTGCGGTGACGAGCGCCTCGCCGACCAGCACGGCGTCGGCGCCCCACTCGCGCACGCGCGCCACGTCGGCCGCGGTGAAGAAGCCGCTCTCGCTGACCAGCACCGGCCGGCGCTCGCGCGGCAGCCGCGCCGCCACGCGCCTGGTGGTCTCCAGCGTCGTCGTGAAGGTGTGCAGGTCGCGGTTGTTGACGCCGACCAGGCTGGCGCCCGCTGCCAGCGCGCGGTCCAGCTCGGCCTCGTCGTGGACCTCGACCAGCGCCTGCATGCCCAGCTCGCGCGCGAGCCCCTGCAGCTCGGCTAGCGCCGCGTCGCTCAGCGCGGCGACGATCAGCAGCAGCGCGTCGGCGCCGTAGGCGCGCGCCTGGTAGACCTGGTAGGGGTCGATGATGAAGTCTTTGCGCAGCAATGGGACCGGACCAAAGACCAAAGACGAAGGACCAACGTTAGTGTCCACGTCCTTGGTCCTTGGTCCTTGGTCCTCCGTCTTGTCTTGCAGTTGGCGAATGCTTTGAAGGTATTTCAGGCTGCCCTGGAAGAATCGCTCGTCGGTCAGCACCGAGATCGCGGCGGCGCCATTCGCGGCGTAGGTGCGGGCGAGCGCCAGCGGGTCGAAGTTGTCGATCAGCACGCCGCGCGAGGGCGAGGCCTGCTTGACCTCGGCGATCAGCGCGGCGCGGCCGGGCAGGCGCAGCGCCGTGTCGAGCGGCCGCGGCGGGGGGGCGGCGGCGACCAGCTCGCGCAGCTGCGCCAGCGGCACCTCAGCCGCCTGGCGCGTAACCTCGGCGCGCTTGTGATCGAGAATCCTGGTCAGGAAGGTTCCGGCGTCGCTGACGCTCATGCTGCTCGCCTTGTCTGCTGTGGCCAATCGTGGGGGCTATTGTAGCATTGTTTGGGCCTTGCTTTTTCGATCACCCCACCCGCCAACAATTTGATGGCTTTGCGCGACGTATTTCTTGACCGGCGCGCTAGTCGCCCGCTGCCCGCCCCTCGCCATCCTCGGCGGGCGGGATGTCCACCCCGCGCTGGCGCAGCGTCGCGGCGATCTGGCCGAGGCTGAGGCCGTGCCGGCGGGCCAGCTCGGCCGCGTAGCCGGCCACCTGCGGGCGCCCGGGCGCGATCTGGTAGCTGGGCGCCGGCTCGGCGCCGTTGCCGGCCGGCGGCGTGTAGCCGGCCACCAGGCTGACGACGCCGGGCGCGGGCGACTCGCCGTCGAGCAGGTCGTCCACCAGCTCGTGCACGTGGGTGACGAAGATCGCGCGCGCGCCGAGCAGCCCCAGGCCGGCCAGGATGTCGCGGCAGAGCGCGCGGGCCGCGGCGTGGTCGGTGCTGGCGAGCGGCTCGTTGAGCAGCGCCAGGCTCGCGCCGGTGGCCTGGCGGAACAGCCGCTCCAGCCGCTCCAGCTCCTCGTCCAGGCGCCCGCCGCCGATCTCCAGCCGCTCGGCCGCGGCGAAGTGCGTGAAGATGCCGTCGACCGGGCTGATCCGCGCGCGGCGGCCCGGCACGAGCAGGCCGGCCTGGAACAGCGCCTGGGCCTGTCCGACCGCGCGGGTGTAGGTGGTCTTGCCGCCGCTGTTCGGCCCGGTCACGATCGCGATCCATGCGTCTGGGCCGAGCGCGACGTCGTTCGGCACGATCGCCGCCATGCCCGCGGGGCCGTGGGCGGCGCGCAGCCGCAGCGCCAGGTCGAGGCTGTACACTCCCGCGATCTCGCAGCGCCGCTCCTCCGCCGGGGCGACCTCCGGGCGGCAGAGCGCCATTCCGGCGGCGCGCAGCTCGCCGGCCAGCCGGGCCGCGCCGAGGTAGAGCGCCAGCTCCGCGTCGAGCGCCGCCAGCCCGGCCGCGCTGACGCGCGTGTAGCCGGACAGCGCCGCCGCCACCGGGGCGGCCACGCGCTCCAGCAGCCGGTCCATGTCGCGAAACAGCTCGTGCTCGGGCGTGTGCTGGCGCCCGCCCTGCTCGGCCTTGTAGAGCGCCGTGACGCCGCGCACCGCGTCTGCGGCGCCGCGCTCGCCGAACAGCCGGTCGAGCAGCGAGCCCTTGCCGGCGAACCGGCCGGGGCTGAGCGCGACGATCGTGGCCGACTCGGGGCGCAGCTGGGCGTCGAGGTTGATGCCAATCGTGACGCTGCCGGCCTGGTCGAGCTGGGCGCGCAGCTGCGGCAGCTCGCCGGCGAGCCGGCGGTAGTCGGGGTGCGCGCGCGTGTCGGCCAGGAACGCGCGCAGCCTGAGCAGGCCCTCGGCGCGCAGGGCAGCGCCCGCGGAGTCGAGCGCGGCGGCCAGGCCGGCGACACAGGCCAGGTAGTTCTCCAGCTCGGCCAGCCGCTCGCCGACCTGCAGCAGCGGGATCTCGTCGCCCCAGCGGCTGGTCCGCCCGGCGGTAGCCAGCTCGCCCAGCAGCGGCAGCATCGCGGCGAGCCCGGCCGCGACCTCGGGCAGCCGCAGCAGGTCGTCCAGAATATCCTGGCGGTAGACGATCGCCGCCGGGTCGGCGCACAGCTCGGCCAGCACCCCCGCGACGAAGCGCGCGTGCCGGCCGTCGTAGTCGAGCGCGCGCACGATCGAGGCCAGGCCCAGATCAACCTCGCCGGACGCGTGCCGCCCACCGGTCTGCGCCGGCGGCTCGGCCGGGTAGAGCAGGCTGGGCACGACGATCTGGGGAGCAGTCATCGGCTGTCGAACCTCAGGAAATCCCCGACGCACCAGCCGCGCTGGCCGTTGAACTCGACATTCCACCAGGTGAAGCCGCCGGCCTGGACCGGGCCGCCGACCACCGTGACAGTCGCGCCGTCGCTCAGCGTGGCGATCAGCCCGGCCGAGAGGGCGTGGTCCCGGCGCAGGTTGAGCCCCTCCGACGCGGCGACGACGGCCGAGCGCGGGGGAGCGGCCGTCGCGTCGCTCGGCTGCGCGAGCGCGCCGGCCGGGTCGGGCGTGGCGTCCGCGGTCGGCTCGGCCTGCGCCTCGGCGCGCTGGGCGCGCGACTGGGCGGCGCTGCGCAGCACGACGAAGCCCGCCAGCCCGACCAGCAGCGCCAGCGCGAGCATCACCGCCAGCCAGCCCATCCGCGAGCGGGCCGCGGCCGCCGGCGCGGGCCGCTGGCGAACAGCCCGCGGAATGTTGGGCGCGTCGGGGGCGGCGGGCGGGCGGGCCGGCCGCCTGCCTGTCGGATCGGGGGTGGCCGGCTGGCGCGGGGCGCGGGCCGGCTTCGCGGGAGCCGTGTAGCCGCAGAGCGACTGCACCAGCGCGGCGTAGCGCTCCAGCTCGGCGCGAGTGCCGCCGTAGCGCCCGCCGTGCGCGACCCGCACGCGCATACCGTTGGTGCGCCAGATCAGCTCGCGGTCCGGCTGGCTCAGGTCGCAGTAGAGCTGCATCGCGTCGAGCAGATCCTTCCACTGCACCTTCTTGGGGTCGAGCACAGCCGCACGCTGGTCGGGCGGGAGGTGCTGGTCGGCGGCGAGCTTTGCGCGAAAGTGATCCTCCAGCGCGCCGTGGATGCTCTGGAGCGCCAGCCCCAGCAGATCCGCGTCGTCGCCAGCCTTCGCCAGGCGCTGCAGGCCCAGCGTAAGCTTCTCGGTCGCGCTGTCGCCGTCCATCGAAGAGCCCTCGCTGCGTTGTTGGGAGAGAGTCGCGGGAACGCCAGTAACGTAGCACGAAACGGCAGTTCTGACAAGTCAGGGGCGCTACGCGGTGTTTGTCGGGTGCTGCGCCCCCGGCCCCCCGCCTCGGGTCCTGCGCCCCCGGCCCCGGCTTCAGGCCGACGGCGGCGACAGATTCTTCCGGGGCGCTGCGCCCCCGGCCCCCCTCCGGCAAATCATCCCGAACCAGATGCAAGCAGCGTGGTGGATGCCCAGCACCATTTCTACCGGACGAGTTCCGCCCCGCCGCGTCTGGATTCCGCCGGGCATGCGCGCCAAGCATCGCAACCGAGACGGGCTGATTTTGGGGTCCAGGGGCGCAAGCCCCGGCCGGGGGGTGGCGGGGGTGGCGGCCCACCCCCGCCCGCGGGGGCACGGGGGGCGCGCAGCCCCCCGGACAAGCGACAAGACAGGATTATTTTGGGGTCCAGGGGCGCACGCCCCGGGAGGGGGGCGGTGGGGGTGGCGGCCCACCCCCGCCCGCGGGGGCACGGGGGGCGCGCAGCCCCCGACAGCGGTATGCGCGCCATGCGCGCCTGAATTCAGCCAGGCATGCGCGCCAAGCGCTGAAGACGAGACGGCGCTCTTTTTGGGGTCCAGGGGCGCAAGCCCCGGGAGGGGGGCGGCGGGGGTGGCGGCCCACCCCCACCCGCGGGGGCACGGGGCGCGCAGCCCCGAACAACGCTTGGGTGCATCTCGCCACCCCGCCCGGGGGCACGGGGGCGCGCAGCCCCCCGCAGCGGATAGCGGGATATGCAGCTAGCGCGCCAGCTCAGCCATCACCTGCACGCTGTCGGGCGTGTAGGGCGCGATGTTGAGCGTCGTGATCGGGCTGGCGCGCCAGAGCTGCAGCCGCTCGGCGATGCGCTCGCGCGGCCCGCACAGCGCGATGTCGTCCACCAGCGCGTCGGGGATGGCGGCGATCGCCTGCTCCTTCTTGCCGCTCAGGTAGAGCGACTGCACCGCGTCGGCGGCCTCGGCGTAGCCGTAGCGGCAGGCCAGGTCGTGGTAGAAGTTCGCGCCGGCCGCGCCCATCCCGCCGACGTACAGCGCCAGGAAGGGCTTGACCAGCCGCCGGCAGGCGTCCACGTCCGGCCCGACCGCCACCGGCACGGTCGGGGCGATGTCGAACTGGGCGATGCCCTTGCCGCCGCCCGCCCTGGCGAAGCCGGCCTCGACGTGCGGCCGGAAGATCTCGTCGTAGTGGCGCGGCGAGAAGAACACCGGCAGCCAGCCGTCGGCGATCTCGGCGGCCAGCTCGACGTTCTTCGGGCCGATCGCCGCCAGGTAGATCGGGATGTCGGGCCGGCCGTGCAGGATGCTCTTGAGCGGCTTGCCCAGGCCGGTCGCGTCGGCGCCGCGGTAGGGCACCTGGTAGTAGGTGCCGTCGTGGACCAGCGGGCGCTCGCGCTGGAAGATCGCCCGCACGATCGCGATGTACTCGCGCGTCCGCCCGAGCGGCTTGCCGTAGGGCTGGCCGTGCCAGCCCTCGACGACCTGCGGCCCCGAGGCGCCCAGGCCCAGCAGGAAGCGGCCGCCCGACAGCTGGTCGAGCGTGGCCGCCGTCATCGCGGTGGTCGCCGGCGTGCGGGCCGGGATCTGCATGATCGCGGTGCCGAGGCGGATCTGCTCGGTCTGCGCGCCGATCCACGCCAGCGGCGTGACGCAGTCCGACCCATACGCCTCGGCCGTCCAGACGGCGTAGACGCCCATCCGGTCGGCGGCTTTGATCATGTCGATCGGCAGGCTGATCGTGGCGCCGGAGTAGCCGAGCATAAGCCCGAGTCGCATGCGTTGTCTCTCTTTCAGCGTAGCGCAGGCTGTCCTATGTTCGATCTGATTCGAGTGACGATGGACGATGCGTTGCCGTCTGTTGGCCCTCACCCCTTGCCCCCTCTCCCATCGCCACGGGAGAGGGGATTCGTGGCTGGTGCGGTGGTTTCGGCGGAGCCGAAACCACCGCACCAGCCAGTGTTTACCCTGCCCTTGCAGGGGGTGAGGTCATCCGGTGTATCACCGCGCCATAACCAAAATATCTGACTTGAAAGAGGAGGGTGGGCCAGGGGATGCAATCACCCCCGGTTCTTCTCCATCCACGTGACGGCGTAGTCGACCAGGGCGCGCTGGGGCATGAGCAGCGCCGTGGCGGCGCCGGCGGCAGCGCGCCGCTCCAGGCCGGTCTCGCCGGCGAAGTCCGCGCCGATCTGCTCGAAGTCCGAGGCGTCGATCGTGATATCGTCGAACGCGGCCCACTGGCGCCGCCCGCCCACCAGCACCGGCGCGTGGCGGATCTCGGGCTGCTTGCCGGCGAAGCTGGCGCGGTACTCGGCCAGGTGCAGCGAGGTGTTGTTGCCGTGGCCGACGCCCAGCAGCAGCACCCAGCCGTCCAGGTCGTAGATCCGCGCCAGCGGCGAGTGCTCGCCCAGGCCGTGCGCGAGGCTGTGGTTTGCGGTGACGCCCTCGGCGTGCCGGCCCCAGGCGGCGAACGATTCGTGCGGGTGCGCGCTGCGGCGCACGCCCGGCTGCTTGCGGAATGTCTCGGGGATGGCGCCCATCTGGCGCGTCGGCGTCAGGTCGGGGTCGTAGGCCGGCATGGTCTGGCGGATGGTCTCCCACCAGGGCTCGGGCACCGGCGGGTGCTGCCAGATTGCCGGGTCGGACAGGCCCGAGCTGTGGGTCGGCATCACCAGCGTGCCCTCGGGCCCGAGCAGCCGCTCGAGCGCCAGGATCGCGGCGACCGGCCCGCCGCAGACCCAGCCGAGCCGGCTCAGCGAGGAGTGGACCAGCACGGTCATGCCGGGCTGCAGCCCCAGCGCGGCCAGGTCGCCCGCCAGCGAGTCGATCGTGACGGGCGCGGCCAGGTTCTGCTGAATGGCGTCGTCTTCGGTCATGCCGGCTATTATAGCACCGCCAGGCGCGCTACCTGCCGAACGCGCCGACCTGCTCGATGTACTCGAGCGACTGGTGGCGGAAGTAGGTGTTGTACAGCTCGGCGTAGTGGCCGCCCTGCTTCAGCAGCGACTGGTGGTTGCCCTCCTCGATGATCCGGCCGGCGCGCATCACGATGATCCGGTCGGCGTGGCGCACGGTCGAGAGCCGGTGGGCGATCACGATACTGGTGCGCTGGCTCATCACCACGTCCAGGCCCTCCTGGATCTGCGCCTCGGTGAACGGGTCGATGCTGGCGGTCGCCTCGTCGAGGATGACGATCGACGGGTCCTGCAGCAGCACGCGCGCCAGCGCCACCAGCTGGCGCTGGCCGAGCGAGAGCCGCGCGCCGCGCTCGCCGACGTTGGTGTGCAGCCCCTCGGGCAGGTCGTCGACCCACTCGCCGCCGCCGAGCTTGAGCGCCGCCAGGGCCACCTCGTCGTCGGAGGCCGCCGGCCGGCCGTAGCGGATGTTCTCCAGCACCGTGCCCGAGAACAGGAACGGCACCTGCGGCACCAGGCCGAGCTGGCCGCGGTACTGCGCCAGGTCGAGCGTGCGGATGTCGCGGCCGTCGATCAGCAGCCGGCCGCCCTGGAACTCGTAGAAGCGCATGATCAGCCGGGCCAGGCTCGACTTGCCCGCGCCGGTGTGCCCGACCACCGCGACCGTCTGGCCGGCCGGGATCTCGAGCGAGAAGTCCGGCAGCACCCAGTTGCCTGGGGCCTGGGGCTTGGGGCTTGGGTCAGCGCCATCGTCCCTAGCCTCTAGCCCCAAGTCCCTAGCCCCATCGTCGTAGCTGAACTGCACGTGCTCGAACGTGATCCGCCCCTGCAGGTGCGCGACCGGCTCGTCGGCGGTCTGGATGACGCGCGGCTCGGCGTCGATCAGCGCGAACACCCGCTCGCTGGCCGAGAGCCCCTGCTGGAACTGGCTCCAGAACGAGGCCACGCTGGTGAGCGGGAAGATGAAGATCGCCAGGCTCTGCACGAACAGGTACCAGTCGCCGGTCGAGACCGCGCCGTCGATCGCGCGCAGGCCGCCGAAGTAGACCACCGCGGCGATGCCCAGCCCGCCGATGATGTCGAGCGCCGGGAAGACCGTGTTGAACACCAGCCCCTGCCGCAGCCGGACGGCGTAGGCCTGCCCGTTGGTCGCGCGGAAGTCGGCGAAGATCGCGGCCTCCTGCCGGAAGCCCTTGGCCACCGCGATGCCGCTGATCGTCTCCTGGATGCTGGCGTTCACCCGCGCGATCGCGCGCTGGGCGCGCTGGGTGGTCCAGCGCGCCAGCCGCCGGAAGCTCAGCGCTGCCACGAACACCACCGGCGCGATCGCCATCGTGATCAGCGCGAGCTCGGCGTTGATCGCCAGCAGCACGCCCGCGATGATGATCACCAGCAGCAGCTGGCTGACCAGGTCGATCGTCAGCGTCACGACGGTCGCGAAGTCCTGCGTGTCCGAGGTCACGCGGCTGACGATCTTGCCCGAGGCGAACTGGTCGTAGAACGAGAGGTCGCGCTGCATGACCGAGGCGAAGGCGTCCTCGCGCAGCTTGAGCACCACGTCGCCGACCGCGCGCGCCGAGAACATCTGGCGGATGTAGTTGAACAGCCAGCTCAGCGAGCCGAGCACCGTCACGCCGCCGGCCAGCCCGAGCAGCAGCTGCGCGGCGGGGTTGCCGGCCAGCGCGTCGATCCCGCGCGACACCGCGATCGGGATGATCGTCTCGGACAGCGAGGCCAGCACGACCATGCCGGCGACGGTGGCCATGGTGCGGACGTGCGGGCGGAAGTAGCTGGCGATCCGCCGGATCAGCTCGCGGTCGTCGTAGCTGCGGTCGTAGGCCTCGGCGTCCAGGCCGTCGAAGATGAAGCCCATGCATCCTCCAGTAGTCGGTAGTCAGTAGCCGGTAGTCAGTACCGGCGTTTCTCATTGACAGGACGTACGCGATTGGTTCCCCTCACCCCGCCCCCTCCCCGCGCCGCGGGGAGGGGGCGGGGGCGCCGGGTGAGGTCAAAAACGCCGGCTGCGCAGGTTGTTTCATTGAGCGACATTGGTACTGACTACTGACCTCTGACTACTGACATCTTCTCGCTCGTAGCGCGCGAAGATCCTGCGGTAGGACTCGCTGCCGGCGATCAGCTCGTCGTGCGAGCCCTGGGCGACCAGCTCGCCGCTGCGCATCACCAGGATGCGGTCGGCCCAGCGGATCTGCGAGATCCGGTGGGTGATCAGCAGCGTGGTGCGGCCCTGCAGGATGCGGCGCATCGCGCGCTGGATCTGGTCCTCGGTGGCGCTGTCGATCGCCGAGGTCGAGTCGTCCAGGACCAGGATGCGCGGGTTGGTCAGGAACGCGCGGGCGATCGCCAGGCGCTGGCGCTGGCCGCCCGAGAGCGTCACGCCGCGCTCGCCGACCATCGTGTCGTAGCCGTCGGGGAAGCCTATGATGAACTCGTGGGCCTGGGCCTCCTTGGCGGCCCGCTCGATCTGCTCGCGCGTCGCGCTGCCGGAGGCGCCGAAGGCGATGTTCTCGGCGATCGTGCGCGAGAACAGGAAGATGTCCTGCTCGATCGTCGAGATCTGCGAGCGCAGCGACTGCATGCTCCACTCGCGCACGTCCACGCCGTCGATCAGCACGCGCCCGCCGCTGGCGTCGTAGGTCCGGTTGAGCAGCCGCGTCAGCGAGGTCTTGCCCGAGCCGGTCTGCCCGACGATCGCGATCGTCTCGCCCGACTTCGCGGTGAAGCTGATGTCCTTTAAGATCAGGCTTGGGGCTTGGGGCTTGGGGCTTGGGGCCTGCTCTTCCCAAGACCCTGGCCCCAAGTCCCTCGTCCCTGGCTCGTAGCCGAAGCTCACGTTCTCAAACACGATCTCGCCCTGGATGGCCTGGGCCACCCCGCCGGCGTTCTCGTCCAGCTCGGTCTCGGCGCGGATGAGCTCCAGGATGCGCTCGGCCCCGGCGATGCCGAGCTGCACCAGCGAGAAGCTGAACAGCGAGATGAAGGTCGGGAAGCGCAGGACGCCCATCAGGCCCATGAACGCGACCACCTGGCCGACCGTCAGCGCGCCGCGCGTGAACAGCAGCAGCGCGTGGCCGAACGACAGCCCGAACGCCACGCCGAACATCAGCAGCGGCAGGTAGCGCGCCTGCACGCGGCCCTGCTCGACAAACAGGTCGCGGTAGCGCCCGGCGTTGGCGGTGAAGCGCCGGCGCTCGCGCGGCTCCTGGGCGTAGCCCTTGACGACCTCGATCCCGCTGATCGCCTCGGCCAGGCCGGCGTTCATCGCGCCAAACTGCCCGCGCAGCGCCCCGGTCACCGGGTTCAGCTCGTCGTTGTAGCGCCGCAGCGCCAGCCCGAAGGCGGCGATGAACAGCAGCGGCACGATCAGCAGGTCGAGCCGGATGAGCCCGATCGCGATCAGCGGCACCACGATGCTCAGCAGCGAGCCGAAGATCAGCCGGATGCCCGGGTTGATCATAAAGTTGAGCATCTGGACGTCGTTGGTCGCGCGGGCCATGATGTCGCCGACCTGCTGGCGGTTGTGGAAGGTCTGGCTCTTGCCCAGCAGGCTGATGTACAGCTCCTCGCGCGAGTCGCGCTCGGTGCGCTGGGCCAGCAGCTCGATCGCGAAGGCGGAGGCCAGGTTCAGCAGCCCCTGGCCGAGCCGCGCGGCGAGCACCGCGCCGGCGATGCGGATCAGCGCCGCCCGGTCGGCGCCCGGCGTCAGGATCAGGTCGAACGCCTGCCCGATCAGCACCGCCGTGAAGCTGAACAGCGCGGTGCTGCCGACGCCCGAGAGCACGGTGACTAGCGGCAGCAGCGGGTAGCGCAGCACGTGCGACACGATCCAGCGCACCGGCGAGCGGTGATCGTAGACGTGCTCGCCTGAGACGGTAAACTCACGTCGTGTTGTGGTCAAGCTCTACTCCCTCTTCACCTTGTCACCTTATCACCTCGGCGGCCGCGGCGCGCAGGGCCTCGATATGCTCGGCCTCGTGGTCGCGCAGGGACACGAGCAGGTAGTCGGGGATCGTGCCCGGCCAGGTGTCCCACGGCTGCGCGCGCGCCAGGGTCGGCTGGTCGAGCCCGCGCAGGTAGGCCAGCAGCTCGGCGCGGGTGCGCTCTAGCTCCATCAGCTGCTCGCCCGGCGTCAGCTCCTCGCGCTCGGCCACCTCCTCGGCGTTGAAGCGGTCCTCGTCCTGCAGCCGCGCGCGCATGTCCGGCGGCGTGGTTGCGGCCGCGAGCCGCGCCGGCAGCGCCTGGACGACCCACTCCTCCCAGGCGGCGATGTGGGCCAGCATGTTCTTGATCGACCAGTCGCCCACGGCGCCCTTGCGATCGAGCGCGCGCTCGTCGAGCCCCCGGATCGCGTCGAGCAGCTCGGCGCGGGTGCGATCGAGCGCCGCAATCGCGTCATCGCGTGTGGTCATTGGCTCCTCCTCTCGATCTTTTGCGCTCCGCGCAGTATAGCACAGGTGAGCGATACCGGGTATCGCAGCCTACAGGCTGTGGTCGGGGGGCTACGCGCCCCCGCGCCCCCGCGGCTCGTTCGGGGGGCTGCGCGCCCCCGCGGCGTTCGGGGGGCCCCCCCCCGCCCCCGCGGGCGGGGGTGGGCCGCCACCCCCGCCGCCCCCCGGCCGGGGCTGGCGCCCCTGGACCCCAAAATGATGCTGCCTCTTGCTGAGCGCCGGTGGCTCATGCCTGGCTGAATCCACGCACAGCGGGATGTGCACAGGCCGTGCTCGAATGGTGTGAGGCATCGGCCACTGGCATTGAAATGGAGATAGCCTGATTTGCCGGAGGGGGGCCGGGGGAACCGGCGTGGGTTCCCCCGGGCGGGGGGCCGGGGGCGCAGCGCCCCGGAGAAAAAATGACAAGCTGACAAGGAGACAAGATGAGAAGGCGGGGGGCCGGGGGCGCCGCGCTCCGGAGACAAGGAGACAAGGAGACAAGGAGACAAGATGACAAGGAGACAAGATGAGAAGGCGGGGGGCCGGGGGCGCAGCGCCCCGGAGAAAAGATGACAAGGTGACAAGGAGACAAGATGAGAAGGCGAGGGGGCCGGGGGCGCAGCGCCCCGGAGAAAAGATGACAAGGTGACAAGGAGACCAGGAGACAAGATGAGAAGGCGGGGGGCCGGGGGCGCAGCGCCCGGCAAGAAGAGAGGGTGTATAATCCGGCGGCACGTCGCTTGCGGCACGCCTCAGCCGGGCGAGCCATAGTCGAGCGCAGAGAGGAGGAGCGATGGGCGTACTGCTGCTGGGCTTCGCGCCGGAGGAGATCGACCCGGCCGCGCTGGAGCAGGTGCGCGGGCTGGCGCCCGACCTGCGCGTCGTCGCGACGCGCGAGCGCTCCGCGATCGAGGCGCTGCTGGATCAGGTCGAGATCGCCGCCGGGGGCGTCCCGCACGACCTGGTGGCGCGGGCGCCGCGCCTGCGCTGGTTTCAGCAGTGGGGCGCCGGCGCCGACTGGCTGCTGCGCCACCCGGCGGCGGCCGACCGCGACTTCGTGCTGACCAACGCCTCGGGCGTGCACGCCATCCCGATCGGCGAGCATATTGTCGGCACGCTGCTGATGTTCGCGCGCGGGCTGCACCGCGCGGCGCGCGCCCAGGCGCGGCGCGACTGGTGGGAGCCGCAGCCGGGCGAGCTGTTCGAGCTGGACGGCAAGACCATGCTGCTGGTCGGCGTCGGCGCGATCGGCGCGCGGACCGCCGCCCTGGCGCGCGCGCTCGGCATGCGCGTCGAGGGCATCCGGCGCCACCCCGAGCACGGCGTCGCGGGGGTGGCCGCGATGTACGCGCCGGAGCAGCTGCGCGAGCGGCTGGCGCGCGCCGACGTCGTGGTGCTGACGGTGCCGCTGAGCCGCGCGACACAGGGCATGATCGGCGCGGCCGAGCTGCGGGCGATGCGGCCGACTGCCTACCTGATCAACATCGGGCGCGGCGGCACGGTGGACCAGCCGGCGCTGGTGCGGGCGCTGGAGGAGCGCCGGATCGCCGGCGCGGCGCTGGACGTGTTCGCCGAGGAGCCGCTGCCGGCCAGCTCGCCGCTGTGGGCGATGGAGAACGTGATCATCACCGCGCACTACGCCGGCTCGACGCCCAGGTACGACGAGCGCGCCATGGCGATCTTCCTCGACAACCTGCGGCGCTACCGCGCCGGCGAGCCGCTCCACAACGTGGTGGATAAGCAGGCCGGCTACTGAGCGTATCCCCCTGCATCCGCAGCTCGTTCGGGGGGCTGCGCGCCCCCCGCGCCCCCGCGGCTCGTTCGGGGGGCTGCGCGCCCCCCGCGCCCCCGCGGCTCGTTCGGGGGCTACGCGCCCCGTGCCCCGCGGCTCGTTCGGGGGCTACGCGCCCCGTGCCCCGCGGCTCGTTCGGGGGGCTGCGCGCCCCCCGCGCCCCCGCGGGCGGGGGTGGGCCGCCACCCCCGCCGCCCCCCGGCCGGGGCCTTGCCCCTGGACCCCAAAAATCACGCCGTCTCGTCTGCAGCGCTTGGCGCGCATGCCCGGCTGAATCCAGGTGCCCGCCCCCCCCCCCCCCCCCCCCGCCCCCCCCCCCCCCCCCCCCCCCCCCCCCCCCCCGGGGCCCCCCCCCCCCCCGCGGGCGCGGCCCCCCCCCCCCCCCGGCCCCGCACGGCGGGCGGCAACCCGCCCCGATGGGAATGTTGATGGGCATCGGCCACTGGCATTGAAATGGAGACAGCCTGATTTGCCGGAGGGGGGCCGGGGGAACCGGCGTGGGTTCCCCCGGGCGGGGGGCCGGGGGCGCAGCGCCCCGGAGAAAAGATGACAAGATGACAAGATGAGAAGGCGGGGGGCCGGGGGCGCAGCGCCCCGTAGAATCACGCGGGCCGTCGGCACGACACCCCCCAGCGGAGCAGCTATTCCAAAATCCCTTAGGGGCCGGCTACTTCCTGGGCGTAGGCGTAGCGGGCCGCGCGATCTTCTGACAGCGAGCCCTGGCTTCGGCGGATCAACAGCTCGATCGCGTCGGCCAGGTGCGAGTCCTGGATATTGTAGGCCCCTTCCGCGACCCGCAGGCGATGCGCTTCGAGCAAGACCTGCGCGTGGCTGAAGCCGCCCGGCGGCTGGAATTTGTAGCACGCCAGCTCGACCCGCTGCCCGAGCGGGTCGCGGAAGTAGATCGAGTGCATGAAGCCGCGGTCGATCTCGCCCGTGTGCTTGATGCCGCGCTCGTCGAGCCGCCGCGCCGCCTGCGTGAATGTCGCCCGCGAGACGTTGAAGGCCAGGTGGTGCAGGTTGCCGATCCCTTCGGGGTTGGGCGTCGTGTCGACCTCGCGGGTCTCGTTCGTAAAGACGGTGATCAGGCGGCCGTCGCCGGGGTCGAAGTACAGGTGGCTCTCGTCCGGGTTATCCAGGTTGGGCTGCTCGAAGACAAAGGGCATGCCCAGCACGCCTTCCCAGAAGTCGATCGAGACCTGCCGGCTCGCCCCGACGAGGGTGATATGGTGCACCCCTTGCGTTTGAATTTTGTGCATAGCTACTCCTTCTTTGCTGGACAGGTTGGCGCTCGGCATTCAGCGCTCAGGGCAGATACCCGAGCGCCAGCTGCCCGAGACGCCGCTCGTGGGCGCTGAGCAGGATGCGGTAGGCCGCCGCGACGAGCGGGCGCCGGGCCGTGGGCGCCTGGGAGATCCGCATCAGCGTCAGGCGAGCGAGCCGGCAGTAGGTCAGATCGATAACCGGGTCGAAGCCGGCGTTGATGATGCCGCAGATCGAGGCGCGGTTCAGGCGCGAGGCGCCGATCCAGATGCGCGGGGCGCCCTCGCTGCGCAGTTGGCGAACAAGCTGGCTCAGAAGCGCGCTGTAGCAGCGCCGGCCGCGCCACGCCGGAACGGTGCCACAATCCCAGATGTAGGCCTCGTCGTCGTGCAGGTGGAACTCGCGCTCCAGCTCGCCGACGAGCTCGGGGCCGCGCGTTATCCAGCCATACGCGGCGATCTCGCCGGCGATCCGCAGGCTGAAACAGCGCCGCCCGCCCCGCAATCGCTGCCGGATCGGCTCCGGGGTGGGCAGGCTCATGGCCCCGGCCAGCTCCTCCAAGTCGTCGCCGCACACCTCTGCGAATTCCGCCTGAACCCGCGCCTGGCACGGCGGGGGCAGCGGGTCGCCGACGTCGATGGCCCAGAGGGCGCCGCGCTCGAGCGTCCAGGGTCGCATATGCTCCACCGCCTTCCGTCTTCCGCTCAAAATCAGGCAGGTATGCTTGCGGACCTGTGCGGGCATGTATGGGGCGCGATCGTGCGTGGCGCTCATCTTAGCACAGAGATCGGCGGTTGTCATTCGTTTGGGTGTGTCTTTTCCGGGGCGCTGCGCCCCCGGCCCCCCGCCCGGGGGCACCCGCGCCGGTTCTGGCGGCCTCCGGCCAGGTAGTTTTTCCGGGGCGCCCCCGGCCCGCTCACCTTGTCACCGTGTCAGCTGGTCAGCTGGTCAGCTTTTTCTCCGGGGCGCTGCGCCCCCGGCCCCCCGCCGGCAAATGGTGCCGTCTCCATTTCAATGTGAGTGGCACATGCCTCATACCATTCCGAGTACGGCCGGTGCACATCCCGCCGTGCCGCATTCAGTGAGGCATGTGCGTCAAACATCGCAAACGAGACAGCATTCATTTTGGGGTCCAGGGGCGCAAGCCCCGGCCGGGGGGCGGCGGGGGTGGCGGCCCACCCCCGCCCGCGGGGGCGCGGGGGGCGCGCAGCCCCCCGAATACTTGTGGGGTGTGACCCACGCGGGGGTGCGGGGGGCGCGCAGCCCCCCGTACAAACGACGAAAGAGTGATGCTTTTGGGGTCCAGGGGCGCAAGCCCCGGCCGGGGGGCGGCGGGGGTGGCGGCCCACCCCCGCCGCCGTTCTCAGCCTTGCTCGATCTGGCCGAGAATGTAGTGCGGCGGCTGCGCCACGACGGCCTGGTCGGTCACGAGCGTCACGTCCCCGCCGGCCTCGAGGCGCAGCGTGGCCCGCCCATCGCCGATCACGCCCTCCCAGCGGCCGCCAAGGTCGCTGACCAGCAGCCGCGCGTCGCGCAGGCCGCGGATCGCGCAGCGCAGGCTGCCCCCGGCGGTCAGCTTGACGTCGCTGCCCTCGACGCGCTCGGCCGTCACGTCGACCATGCCCCCGGCCGAGAGGTGCGCGACCGTGCCGACCTCGCGCAGGAACGCGCCCCCGCCGGCGTAGACGGTCAGGCTGCCGCGGATGCCCCGTATGTCGGCGCTCTTGCCGGAGTAGACGGTCACAGCGCTGCCGAGCGGCAGCCGCACGACTCCGCTGCCGCCGATCTGCACCTCGGCCACGCCGCGGCGCTGCTTGAGCTGGAGCCCCCAGCGGCCCTCGGTCACGGCCTCCAGGCGGTCGCCTTCCCAGCCGGCTACCTGCACCTCGCCGCCGGCGCGAATGACCACGGTCGGGGTCCTGCCGACGAGCATCGATCGCTGTGTCACCTATCGGCTCCTTTGCGCTTCGGCTGCCTGCCCGGCCGGCGCGCCCGCGCCGCGCCCGCTCAGCAGCGGCAGGCTCGCCGCGGCCAGCAGCGCCGCCCCGATCCAGAACGGCGCCCCCGGCGCGACATAGTCGTACGTCGCGCCCGCCCACAGCGGGCCGAAGACGCTCATCAGGCTGGCGAGCGCCGCGCTGACGCCGTTCAGCCGGCCCTGCTCCTCCGCCGCCACACTGTTCGCCAGCAGCGCGCTCAGCGACGGGCGCAGCGGGCCGGCGCCGCCGTTCGTCACGGCGTTGATAGCATACAGCATCCAGAAGGCCGGCACAACCACGGCGGAGACGACGCCGAGCGCCTGGAGCAGCAGCCCCGCGACCGCCAGCCGCCGCTCGCCGAAGCGCTTGACCAGCCGCCCGACCAGGGTCCCCTGCACGATCAGGTTTGTGAGACCGACAGCCGCCAGCAGCCCGGCAAGGCTGATCGGCGTGACGCCGAAGCGCTCGATCAGGAACACCGGCACGATCGTATTGTAGCCCATGATGACGAAGTTGAAGAGGCAGTACGCCGCGAACAGCCCGCGCAGCTCGCGCCGTTGGATGAGCGCGCCGATCGGCGCGAGCGGGTTCAGATCGGCCCAGCGCAGCGGCGCGCGCGCGCGCCGCTCCACCGGCAGCGATTCCGGCAGCGCCACGAAGCCGACGCCCGCGCTCAGCAGCGCGAGCGCCGCCGCCGCGTAGGCGGGCGCGGACAGGCTGACCTGGCTCAGCGCGCCGCTCATTGCCGGCCCGGCGATGAACCCCAGCCCAAACGCCACACCCAGCAGCGCGAAGTTCTTGGCGCGATCCTCGCGCGGCGAGACGTCGGCGATGTAGGCCGAGGCGGTCGAGATATTGCCGCCGGTGACGCCGTCGATCAGCCGCGACACGAACAGCATCCACAGCGCCCCGCTCATTCCGAACAGCGCGTAGCCGGCCGCCGAGCCGAGGACGCTGATCAGCAGGACCGGCCGCCGCCCGTAGCGATCGGACAGCGTGCCCAGGATGGGCGTGGCCGCGAACTGCGCGGCGGCGTAGACGACCGAGAGCAGGGTGACGGTCAGCGCGTCGCTGTCGTACGCGCGCACGATGTAGGCCTGGATCGGGATGAGCATGCTCATCCCGACCACGTCGAGCAGGACCACCGCGAAGATGAACAGCAGCGCGGCCCTGGGCGCGCTCGCCGGCGCGTTCTGAGCTGATCTCACGGCTGCTTCCTTTCACCGCCCAGCACGGTCACCACGCCGCGCGTCCCGTCGACCTGCACGTACTGCCCGTCGCGCAGCGCGCTGGTCGCGCCGGGCACGGCCACAACCGCCGGGACGCCGTACTCGCGCGCGACGATCGCGGCGTGTGAGACCGGGCTGCCGATCTCGGTGACGACGGCGGATGCGAGGCGGAACAGCGGCGTCCAGATCGGTGCGGTAAACGGCGCGACCAGCACCGCGCCCTTGACCATCTTGCCGAACTCGTGCGGGCCGTGGATGACGCAGACCGGCGCGGTGGCCTGCCCGCCGCTCGCCGCCAGGCCGCTGAGGGTGTTCGCGCCGCCCGCCTGCCGCGCGCGCCTGGACGCCTTCTTGTCGCTCAGGGCCTCCCGCGCGACCGAGCCGGTCGTGACCAGCCAGTGCTGCCCGCGCTCGTGCGCGGCGACGACCTCGGCGTAGCCGCGCCTGCGCCGGGCGACCAGCTCCCTGGCGTCCAGCCGGCCCTGCGCCGCGGGCGCAAGCTCGTCGGCCAGCAGGAACAGCACGTCGCCGGGCGCGTCCAGCGCGCCCTCCCGTGCGAGCGCCTCGCCCAGGCGCAGCGCCGTCTGCCGGATGGCCGCGATCAGCGCCTCCATGCGGAACAGGCTC
Source organism: Candidatus Ribeiella danica (assembly GCA_016717335.1). GTDB lineage: Bacteria > Chloroflexota > Chloroflexia > Chloroflexales > Roseiflexaceae > Ribeiella > Ribeiella danica. The sequence continues at coordinate 188,099 of JADKFS010000008.1, read as the reverse complement.
TCCTCGCGGGTCACCAGGCTCGCGCGCGCCTGCGCCAGGGCCGCGCGAAACCTGCCGCGCAGCGGCGGCCACAGCTTTCGCTCCACCTCGGCGCTGGCCGCCCGGTAGTCCAGCTCCTGCCGGCGCTCGGCCTCCTCCGGCGCGCGGGCGTCCGGGTCCGACAGCAGCGCGTCCACCAGCCCAAGCACCTGCTCCGGCGACTCGCGCCAGGTCGGGACGCTGGGCATGCCGGCCATCCCGCGCGCGGGCCGGACGCCCCACTCGGCCATGAAGCGCTCCAGCGCCGCCGCGAGCTGCGGGCTGCCCTTGCCGTGGTCGGCCGCCACCCGCGCCAGGCGCTCGACCGCCTGGTTCTGCAGCGCCGTGCGAAACGGGACTGCGCGCATCAGCCGGTCCTCCAGCGCCGACGCGCCGGCCTTGCCGCCCACGACGCGCGTCCACAGCTTCAGCAGCAGCAGGGGCCTGATGCCCGCGAAGAAGACCGCCTGAAAGCGCCGGCCGAGCAGCGTGCCGAACTCGCGCATCTCCTGCTCGAGCAGGCGCGCCAGGGCGGGCGCCTCCGCCGCCGCGGCCGCGGCCTGCCAGCGCTCGACCGCGCCCGCCATCGCGTCGGCCACCGGCTGCCAGCGCGCCTGCGGGTCGCCGCGCGCGAACAGCAGCTGCGCGGGCACGCTCCACAGGATGGCGGGCGAGAGCCGGGGGTTGGAGATCCGCACGGCCATCCGCCCGTCGGGACGCTCGACCGGCTGCGGCAGCTCGTGTGCGGGCCGCATGCCGAACATCCGGTAGAGCGCATCGCTGCCGGCGCTCGCGTAGCGAAAGAACGATAGGTCGAGCGGCGTCGGCGGCTCCGGCCAGTACTCCACCGTCTGCTTCACGCCAAACGGCTTGCCGTTGATCGGCGCCTCGTCGCGCCGCGCCGGCGCCTCCAGCTGGGCCGGCATCGCGGTGATCGGGCGGGCCTGCAGCAGGAACAGCTTCCCATCGCTCAGCGCCCACTCGGTGTCCTGCGGGGCGCCGTAGTGCGACTGCACCCGCCCGGCCAGCGCGGCGAGCGCGGCCAGGTCCTGCGCGGTCAGGCAGAAGCGCGCCCGCAGCTCCACGGGCACCGGCTCGCTGCGGGTGCCGGCCCCATTCGGGACGATCCGCTGCTCCTTGGCTCCCAGCGTGCGCGCGCGGGCGCTTCCGTCCGGCGCAAGCACGAATGTGTCCGGCGTCACGCTGCCGCCGACGACGGACTCGCCCAGGCCGTAGCTCGCGCTGATCAAGATCTCGTCGTGCCGGCCGGACACCGGGTTGGCGGTGAACATCACCCCGGCGACATCGGCGGGCGCCATCGCCTGCACCACCACCGCCAGCGACACGGCGTCGTGCCCGAAGCCCATGCCGGCGCGGTAGGAGATCGCCTGCGCGGTCCAGAGGCTCGCCCAGCAGCGCCGGATATGCTCCAGCAGCGCGGCCCCGCCCCGCACGTGCAGGAAGGTCTCCTGCTGCCCGGCGAACGACGCCGACGGCAGATCTTCGGCCGTCGCGCTCGATCGCACCGCGACGGGCACGGCGGCGCCGGCCGGCGCCACGCGCTCGCTCAGCTGCGCGTAGGCCCGGCTGATCGCCGACTGGATCGACCCCGGCACGGGCGCTGCCGCGATCCACCCGCCGATCTCGGCGCTGGCCGACTGGACTGCCGCGAGATCCTGGGCCGCCAGCCCGCGCAGCCGCCCGGCGATGCGCGCGTGCAGCCCGCTTGCGTCGAGCACCGCCTGGTACGCCGCGGTCGTTACGACAAAGCCGGGGGGCACCGGCAGCCCCGCGCGCGTCAGCTCGCCCAGGTTCGCGCCCTTGCCGCCGGCCGCCATCAGCGCGCCGCGGTCCAGATCCTCGAACCAGCGCACCGTGTCCGTGCGCGCGCTCGACGACTGCGCTTCGTTCGTGTGTTCTGTGATCATGTCCTCGCTCCTGCAAAGAAAACCGTTGCTCGCAGGGTAGCAGGAAGCGGGGTGAGCACACTATCACCTGGGGCGGGTGATTAGGCGGGTGATTACATGGGTGAGCGAGGGGATGCGCCCCCGGCGCATCCCCTCGCTCTGTTTCCCTCACCCCCTGCGCCACGGGAGCGGGGGGCAGGGGGTGGGGCCAATAGCCAACACGCGCAGCGCTACACCTGACTTGACTTCAGCAGGCCGAGCTCGCGCACGGCCGCGCGCAGCTCATCGCGCGAGCCGACGTCGAGCTTGCGATAGATGTTCTTGACGTGCGTCTTGATGGTGTTGGGCGAGACCGTCAGCTCGCCGGCGATCTCGGCGTTCGAGCGGCCGGCCACCAGCATGCGCAGCACGCGCTGCTCCTGCGCGCTGAGCGGCTCGAGGAGCGGGGCGCGCGGCGTGGCTTGGCCGGGAGCCAGCGCGCGCAGCAGGAGGCCCGCGTAGGCCGCGTTCGCGCGCTTGAGCGTCGGCGCGACGGCGCGCAGCAGGCCGGCGAGCGGCTCGCCCGCGTCGAGGAAGATCCGGCGCATGCCGCGCGGCTGCCCGAGCGCCAGCGCGCGCGCCAGCGCCTGCGCCGCGCTGGGCTGCTCGGACTGGGCCGCGTGTGCCAGCGCCTGAAGGATCAGGGTGGCGATCTCGCCGCGGGTTCTGCCGGCGGCCGCGGCCTCGGCCCGCCAGGCTTCCAGCGCCTCGATCGCCGCCGCTGTCTCGCCGAGCGCGATCTGGAGCCGCGCCACGATCAGCGCCTCGTGCTCCTGCTGCAGGCGCGCGGCCGGCGTGCCGCCGGTGGCGAGCGCGGCGCGCCAGCGCCCGGCCGCCTCCAGATCGCCCGCAGCGAGCGCGAGGTCAGCCTGCCAGCCCTGGATCTCGCGCTGCAGCAGCGGGGCGCGCGTCCGCGTCGCCAGAGCCTGCGCAAGCTGCTGCGCCTGGCCGGCATGCCCGTGCGCCTGCTGGATGCGCGCGAGGATGAGCGACGCCTGCGCGCGCAGCCGCTCGGACTGGCGCTGCTGCCCGAGCGCCAGCGCGCGCGTAGCGTGCTGCTCGGCCGCTTCCAGCTCGTCGCGCTCGTAGGCAACCGCCGCGAGGCCATACAGCGCCTCGCTCTGGTCGTCCATCATCTCCGCGCCGCCCACCGCCGCGGCGAGCCACTCCTGGTACAGCGCCTCGGCCAGGTCGAGGTTGCCCTGCTGAAAGCTGGCGGACGCGAGCACAAAGGTCGATGCCAGCGCGCCCGCGGTGTTCCGGCTGATCGTGCAGAGCGTTCGCGCCTCCATCGCCAGGCTTAGCGCGTCGGCGATCTCGCCGCCCAGCAGCGCCTCCATGCCATGAAACAGCCGGCAGATGCCCTGGTAGCGCACGTCGTACGCATCCAGCAGAGCGCTCGCCTGGCCGGCATAGGCGAACGCCGCCGCGAGGTCATCCTGCCAGAACGCGACCATCGCCCGCAGCGCCGCCACCTGGCCGAGGCGCGCGGCGTTTCCCTCGGGCTGCCAGCCCGCTTCGGCCAGCCGCGCCCACGCCTCGACCGTATGGGCGTTCGCGGGGTCGTAGCGGTCGCCGGCGAACAGCAGCGCGCTGGCGTAGCCGAAGCAGACCAGCGGCCGCGCCTGAACGGCTTGCTCGGGAAGCTGCGCCACCCAGCGCCGGATCGCGTGTGCCTCGCCGAAGGTGTCGCGCTCCAGCACCTGCTCGATCAGCGTGGCGGCGCGCTCCCACGCCTCGGCGGCGAGCGCGGCATCCACTGCATCGGCCAGCATGCCGTGGGCCTCGTACCAAGCGCCGGCTGCGGCGTGGAGCGCCCGTACCTCGGCGCCGCTCGTGCGCTGGCGGGCGCGCTGCCGCATGGCCGCGGCGAACAGCGGGTGGTAGCGATACCATCCGCCCGCGACGCCGCCGATCGGCCTGAGAAACAGGTTCGCGCCTGCGAGCTGGTCGAGCAGCCGCGCGCTATCGGCGCGCCCCATCACCGCGTCGCAGACCGGGCCGCTCAGCCTGGGCAGGAAGCTGGTGGCGAGCAGGAACGCCTGCAGCGGCTCGGGCTGGGCCGCGAGCACCTCGCCGGCCAGGTACGCGACAACATGCGGGTGCTCGCCGCCGAAGGATTCCAGCGCCTGCTCGACCGCCGCCGCGTCGCCGCTCGCCGGCGCCGCGAGCACGGCCAGGCGCAGGCCGGCCGCCCACCCTTCGGTCTGCCCGGCCAGCCGCGCGACGGTTGCCGGCGCGAGGGCGATCGGCAGTGCCTGGTCGAGGAACGCCTGAATCTCTTCGGGCGAGAAGCGCAGATCGCCGGCGCCAAGCTCGGTCAGCTCGTTTCGCGCCCGCCAGCGCGCCAGCGGCAGCTCCGGCGTCGCGCGCGTGGACAGGACGACCTGGACGGAGCGCGGCAGGTGCTCGATCAGCGAGGCAAGCTGCGCCAGCAGCTCGGGGGTGACGACCGTGTGAAAGTCGTCGAGCACCAGGACCCGCGGCCCGGCGAGCAGCGCCAGCTCGTTCAGGAGCGTCGTCAGCACGGCGTCGAGCGCTGGCGGCTGAGCGGCGCGCAGCGCCGACAGCCCGGCCCTGCCCGTCGCCCCGCCCCACTGGCGGCAGGCGCTCAGCACGTAGGTCCAGAAGCGCGCGGGATCGTTATCGCCGGGGTCGCACGTGACCCAGGCGGCGGGGTGCGCGAGCCCGGCGACCCACTCGGCCAGCAGCGTCGTCTTGCCGTAGCCGGCAGGCGCGGCGAGCAGCGTGAGCTTGCGGGCGAGGCCCGCGTCGAGGCGGGCGACAAGCGCCGGGCGCGGCATCGTGGGCGCGGGCGGGCGCGGCGGCTCAAGCTTCGTGCGCAGGAGATCGCCCGGCAGATCTTCCGCCCGTGGATCGAACTCGCTCATGGCGCCAGTCTGCTGCATGCCGTCAGCCGCTGCTCCTGCGAATGGAAGTGTCAACCCTTGCCGTGGCAGTGCTTGTACTTGCGACCGCTCATTCTAATCAGTCTGAGCAGAGATCGCAAGCCGACACGCCAGCAGCCCAGGCCCGTTGCAACGTCGGCCCTCACCCCCCTTACCCCCCTCTCCCGCGCGCGGGAGAGGGGGGATTCTTGTCGGCGTCGTGGTGCGGTCGCAGCTGGCAGTCGGCAGTCGGCAGTAACGGTGAACTGCAAACTGCGGACTGCCGACTGGCTCCTGCCGACTGCCCACCGCTATAGTGTTGTCAGGTGAAGCAGTCGCCATGCCAGGGGGCGCTCAGCTACGCGTACACATACTCGTAGCAGATCAGCCGCAGCTGCTCACGAGTCAGTCCGCTGCCGACCTTTTTCTCGGGTGCCTCAGCAGAGGGGCCGCCCTGATTCTGATACAGCTCGCGGACAGTCGCGATCAGGTCGGCCACAGCGTTTGAGCTGCTGTAGCTCTGCAAGGCTTTCCGCAGCTGCTGAACTGATGCGCCGACCAGGGGCAGTTTGAGGAACTTGCGCAGGTCGCGCAGCTCGGCTCGGCTAAACTCAGGACTGTTGAGGTGACTTTGGAGGATCTGCGACGCCAGCGTCTGCTCCTCGGCAACCGGCTTGCTGACGATCGCGGCGACTTCTTGTTGCTCGACGGCGCCCAGGATGCTCGCGATGATCTTCTCCTGGACCTCGAACACATTGATCGCCTGGTAGGGCGGCGGAAACCGTGGGGTGCCCGGGCTGCAGGCGATGATCTGCATGATCTGGTAGCGGTTGTCGATGATCTTCCGGGTCTCCAGGTCGTAGTACCGCCAGAAATGCGCCCGCCCGCTTTCGCGCGGCGCGGTGAAATAGAAAAACACCCCTTTGGTCTGCTGGCGCTCCAGGCCGGAGTGAATGCCGTCGTCGAGATTGGTCAGCCAGCGCTGCGCATCGGTACTGAGCACTTTCTGCAATTCCGCCATCAACGCTTCGCTGCTCGCGAGTTCGAGGAACGACTCTTGTTCGTCGATCACGGTATCATCTTCTTCCGCGATCCGCTTCAGCGTATTAAAGTCGCGCGGCGTGACGACCTCGCCCAGGATGCTTGCATCGAGAAAACCGGTCTGGTTGATCACATCAATCTTGGCGGTCAGGCTGCGCACTAGGCCGAGCAGCTCCTCTAGGGCGCGCTCGGGGAACATATTGTAGATCGTCAGCCGATCGAACGTCGACCCGAGGCGATCGATCCGGCCGGCGCGCTGCACCATGCGGGTCGGGTTCCAGTGCAGGTCGTAGTTGATCAGGTAGCCGCAGTCCTGCAGGTTTTGGCCTTCCGATAGGACGTCGGTCGAGATCAGCAGATCGACTTCCTGATCGGTGCCGGCAATCTCGGGGTAGCCGCTGGCGATCGGGGCAAACAGCTCGACAATACGGGCGCGGTCGGTGGTCTTCACGCTGCTGTCAATCCGCCGGATAGTCGGGTCGCCCATGAGCGCGCGCCAGCCGGCGTTGTCGTCGCCGATCAGCCCCTGGTACAGGTAGCGCGCCGTGTCTTTGTAGTAGGTAAAGACGATCGCTTTCTGGCCGCGCAGGTCGGTTTCGAGCAGGCGCTTCAGCTGCTGCAGCTTGGCGTCGTGCTGGGTGCCGATGTCTTTGATGTCGTGCCAGATGTCGGTCAGCGCGTCGATGTCCGCCTGGAGGGCGCGGTACAGTCCGCGCTTATCGTATTTTTCCACATCCAGCCGTGGCAGCGCGCCGATAATCTGGCGCGCGAGGGTGTTGTCGTCGATCGCGGTGGCGCGTGAGGCCGGCGTCGCGTCTTCGGCATCCTCGTCGTCGTTTTCCAGCAAGCGCATGGCGATCTGAAACGACGCCGAGTCGAGCAGCACGCCCTCCTGCACGTACTCGGCGAAGGTCTTCACGAACTCCAGCGCGCGGCGGATGGAGATGCGGAAGGCATCGATGCTCGACTCCAGCCGCTTCAAAAAGCGACTCTTGAAGATCCCGACCAGCGCGACCTGTCGGCCAAGCTCGAAGTCATCCGGCTTCTGGTCAGCGCGCTTGTAGCTTTCCAGGGTATAGTGCGCCAGGTGCAGCGCCTCGATCCGGCGGACGATCTGCTTATAGAAGCCTTCGTAGGTCGCCTGCAGATCATATTCGATCGTCTGGAGCTGGCGGGTCGGCCAGGCGATCTTTTTCCCGCGAATCACGGCGTCGGGGTAGGCGCGCCGCACGAACTGGCGCGTGCGCCGGATCACGACTTCTTCCAGCAGATTGAAGATGCGAATGCTGCCGGCCTCGATCGACTCGCGGCGCGCGGCCAGGAAGTAGCTGTACAGGTCGCCGATGCCGGCCGACGCAAAGTAGGTGCGGTCGTTGCCGGTGAACAGGTTGATCTGGTTGTAGAGGTCGAAGATATTGTTGTTGATCGGCGTGGCGGTCAGCAAGATCAGCTTCTTGCGCCCGCCGCCGCGCCCGCGCCGGCCGTGCGCGGCGAGGATGGTCTCAAGCTGAAGGTAGCGCGCGGCGCGCTTGTTGCGGAAGTTATGCGCCTCGTCGACCAGGATGACGTCGGCGTCGGCGACCTCGCGCATGTCGAAGTCCTCGGTGCCGAGCCGCTCCTGCGTGATCACGTAGGCGGAGATCGAGGCGCTGCGCAGCTCGTTTTCCCACATCGGCCGCAGCGAGGCTGGGCAGATCACCAGCGCTTTCTGGCGCAGGTGGTAGGCGTAATCCTCCAGCAGCTTCTTGCCGATCCAGGTCTTGCCCAGGCCGACCGAGTCCGCGACGATCACGCCGTCGTACTGGGCCAATATTCGGCGGGCCTTGCGCACCGCGTCTTCCTGGAACTCGGCCAGCTCGACCGCCGAGCGCGTGGCCGGCTGCGCGAAGTCGCCGTCGAGATCGTCCTTGAGGTACTCGTACAGCGCCTTCATGTAGATTTCGTAGGGGCTGTACTCGCGCCCGCCGAACTTGGAGTTTTCCAGCAGCTCGATCAGCTGCTCTTTGTACTCGATCGCGCGCTGCCACTGATCGTCGTACCAGCGCGACAGGTCCATGATCGCGCGCGCGCCGACCTCGCTCTTGAGCAAGCGCTGATTCTCGGGCGCGATCTCGGCGTTGAGCCGCGCGAGCGCCTGGTGGCCGACCGCGCCGCGCGCCTCGGGGTCGTCGATCTCGCTTTCCTCCAGCACGGTTTTGTGGACGAGGTTCAGCTCGCGGTTGCTGACCAGGCCCGGCCCGGTGAAGTTGCTGCTGCCGACGATACCGACGATCGGGTTGAGGTGGTCGAACAGCGCCTTGGGCTCGCTGCTCCCGCCGTAGAACAGGTAGCACTTGGCGTGCAGAAACGCGCGGCGGCCTTTTTCATCGGCGGTGTGCCCAATATATAAGCGCACCTGGACATCATCGCGGCGCAGAAAGCGCACCAATTCCTCGACCAGCTGCAGCGTCGCGGCGTTGAACGGCTCGGCGTTCAGCTCGTGGCGCAGAAACGCCGCCGAGTCGGGGCGCAGCCCGATATCTTCGCCGCCGAGCGGCTTATCGCCCAGCAGCAGGCGCAGACGATGGACACTGGGGAGCGTGGCGCGCAGCTGCTGGAAGCCGCGAATGCTGAAATACGCCGTGGCGATATCGACCCGCTGGCCGGACTGGCGCCCGAGCAGTTCGTTCAGGATATCGGCGAGCCGATGGTCGATGTTGTCGATGACGTAGGGGATTCGCATGTTGCGGAAAACTATACCTTTGGCGAGTCGAGCTCGAGTTCATCCCACTCACTGCGGAGCTGATCGACATACTCCTGTGCGTCAATATCCTTCCATACTTCGGCACCTAATCCGGCAAGCTCCAAGATACTGTGTTTTTCTTGGGGGGAAGCTTTGTAGACAGGTGTATCCAGCGTATCGACAAGCCGTTTCACCAGCTCTTTGCGCTCCTGGACGCTCAGAGCTTTTGCCTGTTCCATGATTTCCGCGACGGTCATGGCAGTTCTCCTCACTGGTTGGCTGTATTATACCAAATGCAAGCCATCGCTTATGTGTACGCCCGTGGCACGGATTGCGGAACTGCTCGCTGATCCCCACGGTGCGGACGCCATCTATGGCGTCTGTACAATGCCCCCATCGCCCTGGCCCTGGCGGCGGCGCGGCGCGGCGCGCTCAGCGTCCGTACGGACGCCATAGAAGGCGTCCGCGCAATGCCCCCATCGCCCTGGCGGCAGCGCGGCGCGGCGCGCTCAGCGTCCGTCCGGACGCCATAGATGGCGTCCGCGCAATGCCCCCATCGCCCTGGCGGCAGCGCGGCGCGGCGCGCTCAGCGTCCGTACGGACGCCATAGATGGCGTCCGCGCAATGCCCCCATCGCCCTGGCGGCGGCGCGGCACGGCGCGCTCAGCGTCCGTACGGACGCCATAGATGGCGTCCGCGCAATGCCAAGCCATTGCTGCCGCTGCCCAGCATTGGCACACGCTGCCGTGCCTCTACAAAAATCGAGCGGGCTATGGTCTGTAAAATGTATCCGCATGCCATCGCGCCGGGTTGTGCAGGATATATTCGCGAATTCGCTCTAGCGCGCGTTCGCTGCGTATGATGTGATCGTGGTAGCGCGTATGCCAGATTGTTGCGGGTGGTGCGCTGCATTCGCGGCGAATCTGGCGGGTGACGGCAGCCTTATACGTGCCGACGATCGTGCCTAGCGCCACGCCGCCGCCTGTCAGCACGACGATGCCATGGATATGATTTGGCATAACGACTGCGACATCCAGCTCGACAACGGCGAAATGCTCGGGTATCGCCGCCCAGCAATCGGCCGCAATCCGCCCCATTGGGCTGAGCACCATAGCGCCTCCGGTACAATCGCCAAACCAGTGCGCCATTGTGCGTGCAGATCGTGACGAAATATGCGCCGCTCTGTGTGTAATCGTAGCCCTGCAAGCGCGGGGATTTGCGCTGCGGGTAGCGCTTATTGCTCATCTGCGTCTGCCTCGCGCCGAAGGGCTTTGCTTTGCATTGTACATTGTACGGACGGCATATATGCCGTCCCTACGCTATGCCGTCCCTACGCTATGCCGTCCCTACGCTATGCCGTCCGTACGCTGCATTGTATTGCATTGTGCATTGTACGGACGGCATATATGCCGTCCCTACGCTATGCCGTCCCTACGCTATGCCGTCCCTACGCTGCATTGTATTGCATTGTGCATTGTACGGACGGCATATATGCCGTCCCTACGCTATGCCGTCCGTACGCTATGCCGTCCCTACGCTGCATTGCATTGCTGTAATTGTACGGACGGCATATATGCCGCCCGCCCCTCCGGGCTTGCCGTCTACGCTGCCCCGTGCCCTCGCGCTGCGGTCGACGCTTGCCGTCCGTACGCTATGCCGTCCGTACGCTATGCCGTCCGTACGCTATGCCGTCCGTACGCTATGCCGTCCCTACGCTATGCCGTCCCCTACGCTATGCCGTCCGTACGCTATGCCGTCCCTGCGCTGCATGGCGGCGCCTGCGCTGCATGGCGGCGCCTGCGCTGCCGGCCTTAGATCTGCCCTAGTATCCCGAGCGCCCACGCGCGAATCGCCTGCGCTTCGGCGCGGGTCAGCACTTCGTCGTGCGCCGCATCGTTGCGGAATTTCACCATGTGCTGGTCGTCTAGCATAGTGACAACTGCAGTCCGCGTCGGTCTTGCCCGACTGGCCGCGGAATGGTATGAAGATCCGCTGGTAGATCGCCACCTCGACCGCTTTGGTGTACGGAATAATGCAGGTCGAGAAGTCCATCTGCTCCGGCAGCGTGCGCAGGTTGTAGTCGCCGGTGAGCAGGAAGGTCGGCGCGGCCGGCGGCAGCGCGCGCCAGTTCGGCAGATCGCGGTCGAGCGTGTCTTCGTCGGATATGGGCTTGACGCGCTCGAAGTAGCGCTCGGCGGCCGGCAGGATGTTCTCGGCGATCTTGTCGATCTTGACTTCGTCGTCGGTGATCTGCGCGTCGGCCACGACCTGCGCTTTGGCGTCGGTCAGCGCCTGCTCGTACTGCGGGCGCTCGATCAGCTCGATCTCCGCGTCGGTCAGGCCGTAGAGCCGGTAGACGATCTTGTCGATCAGTGTGTCGGTGCGGGCCAGCTCGCGCTTGATCGGCAGCAGCGCCGCCAGCGAGCGCTCGTACTCGCGCTCGATCTCGCCCTCCACGTCGCCGAGCGCGACGGCGAAGCGGCTGCGGTTCTGGTGCAGACGGTAGTAGAACTCGCGCCAGGGCTGCTCGCGCTCGCCTTTCTGGTAGTCGCCCAGGTAGCCCTGCAGGACGGTGCGGCCCGGTAGGCTGTCGATGCCCGCCGCGCCATCCTTGCCGGGCCGGATCTTCAGCCGCCCCTCCAGCCAGGCGAGGAAGCGCTTGACCTCGGCCTGCTTCTGCTTGTTCAGGTCGATCATGCGCTGGGCCAGGTGCGCCAGCAGGTCGTGGACCACGTCGGTCTTGTCGGCGTCGATCGCCGCCTGCGCCTGCGCCAGCAGCGCGGCGTTGTCGCGCGCGTCGTAGCAGGCGATGGCCTGCTGCGTGAGCTGCGCGCGCTCGGCCGCTGGGGTGGTGAAGGAGATGATCGGCGCCGGTAATTCAGCTATCTCATTTGTGCTGACATGGTTGTTCGAGCTTGAAATGCTGAATCGCCAATTAAGTATGTGGGAATTCAATAACGCTAGTTGGAATAGACTGTGGTTAGTGTCTTCGGAGATCAGATAATACGATATGCTGTCAAAACAATATGAAGGACAAGGTAAAGGCGTGAAGATTAATCTCCTCCAATTATCGAGTGCAGCGTTTCTTTGATAACCAATTCGGTGTAATTTTGTATGCGTAGATCGGCCATGAGTGTATTTAAGTTCATAATCTTTGATTTTTATGTATTTCGAAAACACCTTGTTTGGCGCTAGGATTGAATTCATAACGTTGTATATTACTTCCTCGTAAGACTAGAGCGCCTGTCTTTGGATTCTCAGATAAGACTTCCGCCATGTTAGTTTCGTTGATTTCACCTTGATAAGATTGCAGCCAATTTCCCATTGATTGTAAACGCTCATTCGAACTGATTTTCTTTAAAAGCTCAAGCTCTAACTCAGATCTCAACATTGGAAGAGATAGGTTTTCTGGATCAATCATTGCTAAATCTTCCGGAGATGCGAAGAAATTGCCGCATATTTCTTCTAGCGATGCTGATGGGTGGATTGTGATCTTGGTCTTTGCACTGACCTTGCTTTTCTTCACCACAATAATACAAGTTGGGAGTTTTGCCTCCTTGAAAACGCGGCGACTAGGATCATCCTTTTGCGGGAATGCCTCTATTTCTAATACATGATAATTTCGGAGCAAGGTCTTTCGTAGTGATGCAGCTTGCGAATCTGCTAGGATAGACATAGATGATAAAGCCAAATACACCATCACTTGCAATAGTAAATCCTGCATGTGCCGTAAAGAGTCTAAATAAGTCTAGTTTTCCGCCCTCAGTTGCTCTATAGCGCAAATCTTGAGAAAAAAAGCTGAGTTCAGCCACTAGATTTTCGTCGCGTTCTTTTTCAGCTAGCACATCATACGGGGGATTTCCCACCACCGCGTCGAACCCACCGCCCTCGCGCAACTGCACATCCTGCCCGCCGGGCGTACTCGGCGCGAAGAACACTTCGGGGAACTCCAGCTCCCAGTGGAAGAAGCGCTTGTCCTCGGCGGCGCGCAGCGCGGTCGCGGCGATCTGCGTCGCCGGAATGAGGCGGTCGTCAAGCGCAACGGACGGATCGCTCAGCCAGGCCTCGGTCTGCGGCTCCTGCAAGAACAGCCGCACATAGTCGGACTTCACCTTCTTGGCTGTGGTGTTGCCGAACCAGCGCGAGGTGTACACGTCGAGCAACCGCTTGTAGGGCGCCAGGTGGTCGCTGGCGTCGCGGTAGGCTTCGGCGCTGCGGCGGGTCTGCTCGACGGTGTTGTCGCTCAGGTAGCTGACCTGGCGCATCAGGTCAGTCGCCAGCATCACCCCGGCGAACTTGCTGCCCGAGAACATGTCGATCTGGTCGCTGGCTTTCAGGTATTCCTGCATGTCCTTGACGCGCGCGCCGATCAGGCTGTTGCCGTGCTTGAGGTGGTGGTCGAGGAAGCTCAGCGGCGCGCCGAGCGTGAACGCGTCCAGCCAGAGCGAGACCTTGGCCAGCTCGACCGCCATCGCGTTCAGGTCCACACCATAGACGCAGCGCTTCAGCACCGCGCGCTTCAGCAGCGCCACGCGCGTCAGCCGCTCGGCGTCGATCGTGACGTGCTGACGCTCCATCTCGCCCAGGATGTCGTCGCGCGTCCGCTCGATGAAGGCCCAGACCGGGTTCTCGCTCCAGCCATTCAGAAAGCTGATCAGCCGGTTGCTGACGTAGTCGACCACCTCGACCAGGAAGTGCCCGCTGCCCATCGCCGGGTCGAGGCAGCGGATATTCAGGCAGTCGTCCACCAGCTGCTGCATGTCCGGGTTATTCCAGTAGGTCGCAGGCGAATGCTGTTCAGACGCCAGCTCCGGTGCGGACGCCAGCTCCGGTGCGGACGCCATATCCTGTAGGGACGCCAGCTTCGGTGCGGACGCCATATCCTGTAGGGAGGCCATATCCTGTAGGGAGGCCATATCCTGTAGGGAGGCCATATCCTGTAGGGAGGCCATATCCTGTAGGGAGGCCATATCCTGTAGGGAGGCCATATCCTGTAGGGAGGCCATATCCTGTAGGGACGCCATATCCTGTAGGGACGCCAGCTTCGGTGCGGACGCCAGCTTCGGTGCGGACGCCATATATGGCGTCCGTACGAGGGTGGATTTGCGGCGCGCCTCGGCCAATTTAGCGTAATCGCGGTAGCCCTTCTGGGCCGCGCGCAGCCGCGGCGTCAGCTGCTCGAACGCGCGGTCGAGCACCGGGCCGACGGTGTGCTGGACGATGTACTTGACGATGTAATCGGGCGTGTAGTAGCTGCCGGTCGCCTTGCGCTCCTTCTTATCGTTTTCGAGATAGACCTCGCGCCTTGTCTAGCGTCGCCAGCGGCTTCTTGACCTGCGCGAGCGGCGCGTAGACCCTCCTTGCCCTTCTCCTTCGTGACGGCGAGCTTTTCGGCGGCGATCCGCAGCTTGAACTCCAGCAGGCCCTCGTAGATGCTGCCGAGCTGGCGCACGCCGAGCGACTTGAAGTCGATGAAGACCAGCGCCCTGGTGCGCGCGTCGACATCGCGGGCCAGCCGGTCGAGGCCGCGCGCCAGGAAGCGATCGGGGATGGCGTACGTGTCGAGGAACTGGCCGCCCTCGGTCTGCGGGCTGAACAAGCCGCCATTGTAGGTCGGCATGTTCAGCTCGTCCGAGCCCTGGTCGATCACGGCGAACAATTGCTTGAGCTGCCGTACAGCCCGGTCGAGCTGGCGGTATAGCGCTTGCCCAGCTTGTCGGGCGACTCGTCGAGCAGCGTGCCGCCGGCCTCGGCAATCTCGCGCTTCATTTGGTACAGGCTCAGCGCGCGGTAGCCGTTGGCCTCGTTCACAGGCAGCAGCTCCAGGCTCTCGGCGTACAGCAAAAACATCAGGCGGTACAGAAAGGCCAGCGTGCCGGAGAATACCATCTCCAAATCTTGTACGGACGGCGTATATGCCGTCCTTGCGGGATGTGCGCGCATGTCGGCGATGAAGCCCCTGGCGAACTGCGGAAAGATCTCCACGAACACGCGGTCCTTCAGGCGCTCGCCAAGCTCCTTCGCGTAGTCGGCCGAGCTCTTCAGGAGCGTATCGAGAAAGCCGGTGAACGCCTGCCGTCGGAACAGCAGCCACCAGTACTTGAGCGCGGTGATCTGGTCGTTGGCGGCGACCGCCTCTTCCAGATCGACCTCGTAGTAGTTGGTCGCCTTGTTGCTGGCGGTCGCGGAGTAGAGCCGCCACAGCTTGCCATTCGTGACAATCACCCACGGCGCGACCTGCGCTTCCAGCAGGCTGACCACCAGCGCGCCCGGGATTTCGTTGGGCGTTTCGCTGTCGCGAGTTGGGTCCACATCGTCAAGGTTACGGTTCCAGACATAGGTCAGCGCGGCGGCGATCGGCTTATCCATACTGCCGGGAACGTAGAGCAGGTAGGGACGCGATATATCGCGTCCGTACGCTGCATCGCGTCCGTACGCTGCATCGCGTCCGTACGCTGCATCGCGTCCGTACGCTGCATCGCGCCCGCCCTCTGCATCGCGCCCGCCCTCTGCATCGCGCCCGCCCTCTGCAGCGCGCCCGCCCTCTGCAGCGCGTCCGCCCTCTGCAGCGCGCCCGCCCTCTGCAGCGCGTCCGCCCTCTGCAGCGCGTCCGTCCCCTGCAGCGCGTCCGTCGCCGGCAGCGCGTCCGTCGCCGGCAGCGTATTTGAAGGCGAAGCCGAGCTGCTGAAACAGCGGCTCGTAGAGCCTGCTGCGGATGACCTGCTCCGGCTTGCGGGTGTACTCCTTGCGGGCAGTCACCAGGTAGCCATACACCGCGCGGCCGATCGGGCGCACATCCTCCGCCCACTCCGGCGTGATCTTCGGATCGGCCAGCCGCTGCTTCAAATAGTAATCGGAGAACAGCGCGCGATTGTTAAAGTACTCCTCGCTCCACTCCGCGAGCATCTTAGGCCGAGCGCAGCTTCTCCCACTGGTAGGCCGCATCCTCCTCGGTGAACGTGAAGCGCTTCAGCACGCGCAGCGCGACCGGCTCAGGGTTCAGGCGATTGACCGTCAGCGGGATGGGGCGGATCGTCTGCTTGAGCGCCTGGCCGCGGTTCTGGCTGCGCGAGACGGTGCGCTCCAGCAGCACAAACTCAAGCTGCTCGTAATCTTTCGTCAGCACCAGCAGCGCGCTTTCTGGGCGACCGCGGAAGCGCCGGGCGATATCGTTGCGGAGCCTGGCGGTGACCGAGCGCACTTCCAGCAGGTAGATCGTAATATCGCCGTCTTCGGGATCGTGGCCGATCAGCTCGATTTTATGGATCTGCTGGCGGAGATCGGCGCTGCCCAGGCCCAGCACCGTGTAATCCGGTATGTTGAGGCGGCTGTCGACATCGTAGCCGAGCTTGGCAAAGAAATGAGC
Organism: Candidatus Ribeiella danica; assembly: GCA_016717335.1. Taxonomy (GTDB): domain Bacteria; phylum Chloroflexota; class Chloroflexia; order Chloroflexales; family Roseiflexaceae; genus Ribeiella; species Ribeiella danica. Next base: position 172,118 of record JADKFS010000008.1, on the reverse strand, counting down.
GATCTCGTCGGCGCTCTCGATCTGCCGGATATCGCTCACGGTGAGCTGAAGGTCGTTTACAGGCATGTCGTTGAGCATCAGGGCCTCGTGTAAAGCATGTTTCTATCGAGCTTGACAATGCATTGCCCCACAGGCGCAGGGGCGCGCTATAGCGCGCCCGTACAGTAGCAAATCGCAATCGCTTGATTGCCCACAGGCGCAGGGGCGCGCTATATCGCGCCCGTACAGTATAGCAAAAAAGGTTGCCCTCAGCCTAACCAGCCTGAGCGTGGAGCGCAAACCGGCGCGTATGGCACGCCGCGGGGCGCAGATATGTCGTAAGCAGCCCGGGTTGGCTTCCAGGCGCCGGCGGATATGCCATAGCCGGCGGCGGATATGTCATAGTCAGTCTCGGTTGGCTTCCAGGCGCGGGCGGATATGTCGTAGCCAGTCTCGGTTGGCTTCCAGGCGCGGGCGGATATGCCATAGCCGGCGGCGGATATGCGATAGCGGGCAGCCGCATATGCGATAGCGGGCACGCGTTGGGCTCCACGCGCCGAAGGATATGCGATAGCGGGCAGCCGCATATGCGATAGCGGGCACGCGTTGGGCTCTACGCGCCGAAGGATATGCGATAGCAGGCAGCTGCATATGCGATAGCGGGCAGCCGGATATGCGATAGCGGGGACGCGTTGGGCTCCACGCGCCGAGGGATATGCGATAGCCAGCGCTGGCTTTGCTCCAATCGCCGGGGCGGGAGCGCTCGCGGCAGAGTGGTGCTCTTCGTTACGCTTGGCGATCTCAAGCGTTGTGGCTTATTGTAGTACCACGATCGGGGTGTTTAAACGAGGAGCCCATCGGCTATGACATCAACCTGGACGCTCGCCGGCGAGACCGTGCGCCGCGTAATCGTGTTCGATCCGGCGGCCGGGCTGTACACTTCGCGCTTCGACAACCTCGCCACCGGCGCCGACTTGCTCGCCAGGGCGCGCGCCGAGCGCCGCTGGACGCCGGAGTTCGATTTCTGCCTGGACGGCGAGCGCGTGACGAGCCTGGGGGAGGCGTGGGAGCTGGTGGACGCCACAGGCGCCTACCCGCAGCCGGACTTTCCGGCCCAGCTCGTCGTGCGCGTGCGCCACCGCTCCCGCCAGCTGGAAGTCTACGTCGGCTACCAGTGCGACAGCTACGGGACGACCAAGCGCTGCTGGATCGAGAACACGGGCGGGCGCCCGGTCACGCTCACGCGCCTCGCGATCGAGACGCTGCCGGTCGAGATCGGGGCGCCGGGCGAGCTGCAGCTCGACGCGCACTACGGCGCGCTGCCGCGCGAGACCTTCATCACCGGGCGCGTGGACGACTGCGCGGTCGTTCTGCGCAACCCGCGCACGGGCGACTGTGTGATCGCCCTGAACGAGGCGCCGGGGCACCTGAAGCGGACCGAGACCGGCGCTTGGTTCTGGGAGGGCTTCGTCCGGATCATGTACGACACCGACCTCTTCCCGCTTGAGGTGCAGGTGCCGCCGGGCGCGGGCTGGGGATCGGCCTGCGCCAGAATAGTGCTTGCCGCCACAGGGCCAGGCTACGGCGACCCGCGCTGGGTGGTGCCCGCTGCGACGGCCGCCTGTCTCCGGCGCCCGCTGGGCCCGCCGGCCTGGCACTACAACACCTGGGACCCGTTCGGCACGCGCATCGACGAGGCGACCGTGCTGCAGCTCATCCCGCTCGCGGCGCGGATGGGCTTCGAGATCTTCACCGTGGACGACGGGTGGCAGGCCCGCTACGGCGACAACCGCGCCAGCCCCGAGCGCTTTCCCGGCGGGCTGGAGCAGCTGCGCGACGCCGTCGAGGCGCAGGGCATGCGGCTCGGCCTGTGGGCGCCGCTCGCCGTGGTGGATCGCGGCCTGGCGGGCAGCACCCCGGCACTGGCGGCGGCGCAGTGCCGCGACGCGCGCGGCCAGGCCAAGACGACGATGACGGCGATGGGCGAGCAGGTCGTGATGTGCCTGGCGAGCGACTACGCGCCGATGGCGGCCGCGCGCCTGATCGAGCTGATCGAGCAGTATCGCCTGGCCTACGTCAAGCTGGACCTGACCACCGTCTTCAACGCGTACGGCGAGGCGCCGGGCTGCTACGCCGCGGGCCACCGGCACGCCAGCGCCGCCGAGTCGGTCGTGCGGATCTACGAGGCGATCGCGCAGGTCACGCGCGCCATCTACGCGCGCCACCCCGAGGTCCTGGTCGATCTGACGTTCGAGCTGTGGGGCCAGAAGCACACGATCGACTACGGCCTGCTGCGCGCGGCGGACCTGGCCTGGATCAGCAACGTGGGCGACAACGCCGACGACGCGGCCGGCCCGCGGCAGGCGCGCACGCTGCTGTACCAGCGCTCGCTGGCCATCCCGGTCGAGACGATGCTGATCGGCAACCTGCGCGCGGACACCGGCGACCCGCGCGAGAAGTTCGCGACGGCGCTCGGCGCTTGCCCGCTGCTGCTCGGCGATCTGCGCCGGCTGCCGGATGCGCAGGTCGCGTGGTACGGCGAGAAGATCCGCTGGCATCGCCGGCTGCGCCGCGAGGTCGCGCTCGCGGAGAGCTTCTTCCCGCTCGGCAGCTGGCGGCAGCCGAGCGTGGTGGACTGGGACGGCTTCGCGCGCCTCAGCCGTGCCGGCGATGGGCTGATCGTTCTGTTCCGCAACGCCAGCGCCGCAGCGCACGCGTGCGTGCAGCTCCCGCTGCCCGGCGAGGGTTGCTACACCATGACCTCGGCGCTCACCGGCGCCGCGCTTGGCGAGGTCACGGCCGCAGCGCTGCGCGCCGGCGTCGACGTGGCGTTCGGAGACGAGCCGGTGGTCGTCGTCGAGCTGCGTGGCTTGGGATAGCGGTCATATTTCGCAGCTAGCGATCGATCGTGGCCATGGTGCTCGGGTTGTAGCGCGGCCCGGCAACCTGCCCCGGCGCGAGCGCCGCGTCGAGCGCGCGCATCTGCGCCGCGTCGAGCGAGACCGGGTGGACGGCGTGCGCGCGCCGGATGTTGGCGACGCCCGCCTCGGACAGGCCGAAGAAGCGCACCTTGCCCGCCTGCACCAGCTCGCCCACCGTGCCCGCGACCTCCTCGATCGGCACGGCGGGGTCGACGCGGTGCTGGTAGAGCAGGTCGATATAGTCGGTCTGGAGCCGCCGCAGCGAGGCCTCGACCACCTGGCGGATGTGCTCGGGCCGGCTGTCGAGGCCCGGCCCGTTCTCGATGCGGAAGCCGAACTTCGTCGCGAGAACCACCTTGTCGCGCCGCCCTTCGAGCGCACGGCCCAGCAGTTCCTCGTTGGCATAGGGGCCGTAGACCTCCGCGGTGTCGAGGAACGTGCAGCCGAGCTCGATCGCGCGATTGAAACATGCCTAATAGCAAAAAAGATCGCCCTCATTGTGCTTGGCGATCTCAAGCGTTGTGGCTTATTGTAGTACCACAGGCATGTGCTCGAATAGCCAAATAGTGTATCGCCAAACAGGATGCGCGTGTGATGGACTCTTCGGGCTCGATTCGCTATTGTTAGCGCCAAGGCGTCGGCGTGACGCACGTGGACACTACGAAGTGAAGGAAGCACAATCGATGGGAAACAATCCAAACAAGCGTCTCCCCCAGGCAACCATCGACGCGGACCGCGCGGGGCTGGTGGCGCTCAAGCAGCTGGCGGACTACGCGCCGGCGAACCCGGCGCTGAGCGTCGCGGCGCTCTGCGCGCTCGAGGAGCGGCTGCGCAAGGCCGAAGAGGCGGCGATCCTGGCGGAAAATCAGTACGCCGCCGCCTGCGACGCCCGCGAGGCGGCGCAGCAGGAGCTGCACAGCGCGATGCTGGGCGTCAAGGCCACCGTGATCGGCCAGTACGGCCACAACTCCGACGCGGTGCAGGCGATCGGTCTGAAGAAGAAGACCGACTACCGCCGCCCGGGCCGCCGGCGCGTCACGTCGGCGGCATAAGGGGCTTCAGAGCCCTGGCCCAGGGGGGGATGTGGTTCAATACACTGTACGGGCGCGCTATAGCGCGCCCCTGCGCCTGTGGGGCAATCAAGCGATTGCGCTTTGCCACTCCACTGTACGGGCGCGCTATAGCGCGCCCCTGCGCCTGTGGGGCAATCAAGCGATTGCGCTTTGCCACTCCACTGTACGGGCGCGCTATAGCGCGCCCCTGCGCCTGTGGGGCAATCAAGCGATTGCGATTTGCCACTCCACTGTACGGGCGCGCTATAGCGCGCCCCTGCGCCTGTGGGGCAATCAAGCGATTGCGATTTGCCACTCCACTGTACGGGCGCGCTATAGCGCGCCCTGCGCCTGTGGGGCAATGGGAGCCCGGCACCGCGTCGCCCAGGTTCGCCAGATCGCGCCCCGCGCCTGTGGGGCAATCAAGCGATTGCGATTTGCCACTCCACTGTACGGGCGCGCTATAGCGCGCCCCCGCGCCTGTGGGGCAATCAAGCGATTGCGCTTTGCCACTCCACTGTACGGGCGCGCTATAGCGCGCCCCTGCGCCTGTGGGGCAATCAAGCGATTGCGCTTTGCCACTCCACTGTACGGGCGCGCTATAGCGCGCCCCTGCGCCTGTGGGGCAATCAAGCGATTGCGATTTGCCACTCCACTGTACGGGCGCGCTATAGCGCGCCCCTGCGCCTGTGGGGCAATCAAGCGATTGCGATTTGCCACTCCACTGTACGGGCGCGCTATAGCGCGCCCCTGCGCCTGTGGGGCAATCAAGCGATTGCGATTTGCCACTCCACTGTACGGGCGCGCTAGCGCGCCCTGCGCCTGTGGGGCAATCAAGCGATTGCGATTTGCCACTCCACTGTACGGGCGCGCTATAGCGCGCCCCTGCGCCTGTGGGGCAATCAAGCGATTGCGATTTGCCACTCCACTGTACGGGCGCGCTATAGCGCGCCCCTGCGCCTGTGGGGCAATCAAGCGATTGCGATTTGCCACTCGACTGTACGGGCGCGCTATAGCGCGCCCCCTGCGCCTGTGGGGCAATCAAGCGATTGCGATTTGCCACTCCACTGTACGGGCGCCTAGCTGCGCCTTGGGGCAATCAAGCGATGCGATGCCACTCCACTGCGGGCGCGCTATAGCGCCGCCTGTGGGGCAATCAAGCGATTGCGATTTGCCACCACTGTGCGGGCGCTATAGCGCGCCCCCGCCCATCAAGCGATTGCGATTTGCCACTCCACTGTAGGGGCGCGCTATAGCGCGCCCCTGCGCCTGTGGGGCAATCAAGCGATTGCGATTTGCCACTCCACTGTACGGGCGCGCTATAGCGCGCCCCTGCGCCTGTGGGGCAATCAAGCGATTGCGCTTCGCCACTCCACTGTACGGGCGCGCTATAGCGCGCCCCCGCGCCTGTGGGGCAATCAAGCGATTGCGATTTGCCACTCCACTGTAGGGGCGCGCTAGGGGGATCGCCGGCAGCAGGTCGGCGCTCTGATTGGTGGATCGCGCCGATCGAGATGAACCTCGTAGCTACCGAGCGTGCAACGCCTGGTTGACCGCGGCCAGCTCGAACTCTTCCGGGTCGAATGCCCCGCCGACCCACTCTAGCATCTCCGCATGCTCGGGATGCTTGGGGTCGCGGATTGTCTCCAAGAATGACTCGTAGCCCCACACGCCGCCGACATCCTCGGGCGGGCAGGCGCGCTTCCCAGCCGTGCAGCGCGGGTAAGCCGCGCCCGGCTCGGGAGGGAGCGCTTTCTCCAACAGGACGACATGCTCCCAGCCGTCGCCGAAGTCGTACTCGTACACCAGCTTCTGCTTCGGCTCCGTGAGGATCTGATTAAGCTTGACGCGGCGCTCGTCGCGCACCTCCTCGAAGTCGTCCGGGTCCGGCACGCCGTAGTGGACCCGGCCGACCGTGAACTGGTGCAAGTGCGAGTCGTACCAGCCCATCGCCGCCTGGATGATCTGGTGGAGCTGCGCGAGGGTGGCTGTATCTGGAACCTCGACCCGGCGCCAGATCGGCGGCTTGCTATCCTTAAGGGTGATCTTGAGCTGGTAGATCTGGCTGGGTACGGCTGGCCGGCGTGGCATCGCAACCTCCTAAGCGAGCACAATGGTGAGCGGTTGTGAGATCGCTGTCGCCCTTACGAAACCAGCCACGGGCGAGATCAGCGAGTGCGCTCATACAACACCTTACCCTCACGTAGCACCGTTGTGATGAACGCATTTGGTACGCTGGCCCACTCCTCGATCTCGCTGGGGGTCCAGACCACGATGTCTTTCGATGGAAAGAGCCCGATCAGCGCGCGCAGGTAGCGTGGGGCGCGCTTGTAGCGCGGCAGATCCGATTCCTCGACGATCAGGATGTCGATGTCGCTGTCGGGGCGAGCGTTGCCGCGCGCGCGAGCCGAACAGGACAATCTTGACAGGGTTGCTCAGCGCACGAATGCGCTGCACCATCTCAGCTAGGAGATCGTCGGTCACCGGCGGGTAGACATACTCAAGCTGTGCTGTCACTGTCGTCTCCCTGATTGGAAAAACAGCGATCAGATCCGAATCGTTGCCCGAATTGCATCATACCACAGATTGACGCGGGATCGTTACTCCTCCTCATATGGGTCGAATGGCAGACCACCGCACGCCACGTAGGCGCGATAGTCGCCCAGCACGATCGCGTTAACACTCTCTGTGTCGACAATCATGACCCGATTGCATACCGACGCGGACCGCGCGGGGCTGGTGGCGCTCAAGCAGCTGGCGGACTACGCGCCGCCGAATCCGGCGCTGAGCGTCGCGGCGCTCTGCGCACTCGAGGAGGACCGCGCCCGACTCAGCGCTGGGTCCGATACGGCCCCAGGTAGCGCTGCACGAGCGCCAGGCCGAACTGGTTCTGGAGGGTGGTGCGCGCGCCCTCGGCGGTGGCGTCGAGCGCGCGGCCGATCTGCTTGCAGATCGCGTCGGCCAGGAACTGCGGCAGCGGCTCCTGCACCGCGCTGACCTGCAGCGCGCCGCGGAAGGTCGCCAGCGCGGCGCCGAGCGGCTCGCGCGCGATCAGCGCGGCCGGCAGCTCCAGCCGGTAGGCCGGCCCCTCGGCGTCGGGGCGGTAGTAGGTGACGTAGAGCTGCCCGTAGCCCTGCTCGATCGCCGCGCGGCGCTCGGCGAAGTCCGGCAGGCCCGGCGAGCGGTAGCCGGTCAGCAGGTGCGGCCGGTCCTGCTTGATCAGCGGCACGGGGACGGAGTGCTCGCCCGGCTCGAGCACGGTGCTCCACAGCGTGCGGTCGGTGACGGTGCCGGAGAGGTGCGGCGCGAGCTGGGCCACGTCGTCGGCGGCGGTGGCCTGCTTGGGGTGGGCGATCACGCGCCGGCACGACAGCACCAGCCGCCAGTCCTGCTCGGCGAAGAACTGCTCGATCAGCTGGCCGAACGGCGCCCACCAGGCCGCCGGGCGCGGGCTGCGCGCGTCCTGCGCGTAGCGCACCAGCAGCCGGTTGACCTCGAGCAGCGCCGAGTAGAACGAGCCGTCGAGCACGAACAGGCCGCTCGAGGTGGCGCGGACGCGCCGGGCCAGCAGGCGCAGCTCCAGCACCGTGCGCAGCCCGCCCAGGATGCTCTCCAGCTCCTCCACCGGCGGCAGCAGCTGCACCAGCACGGCCTGGTCGGTCAGCGTGGCCTGCTCGACCGCGACGGCCGCGACGGCGGCGAAGGTCGCGCCGGCGGCGGGCACGGTGGCGTGGGACCCGTCGACGGCGCACAGCCGGCGGACCGGCCCGTCGGGCGCGAGGCGGATGCGGCGGGCCAGCTCGCCGCGCAGGCGCTCGCGGTCGCCCTCCAGGCGCGTCAGCGTGGCGCGGCAGGCGTCGGCGCAGGCGCCGATCGCCGCCAGCACGGCGGCGGGCAGCGCGGCCGGGCCGAGCGCGGCCTCGATCTCGGGTTGGGCCCTGGTCATGGCGCCTCGTCGGTAGAGCGCGAACACCTGTTCGTAGTATAGCATGGCTGCGCAAGCTTGTGCGGGGGCTGCGCGCCCCCGTGCCCCGCGGGCTGCGCGCCCCCGTGCCCCCGCGTGGGTCACATCCCACACTGTATTCGGGGGGCTGCGCGCCCCCCGCACCCCCGCGGGCATCGGTCGCTCCCGTAGCCCGTACGGGGGGCTGCGCGCCCCCGCCACCCCCGCGGCGGGGGTGGGCCGCCACCCCCGCCGCCCCCCGGCCGGGGCTTGCGCCCCTGGACCCCAAAAGAACGCCGCCTCATTTGCGAGGCTTGATGCGCATGCCCAGCTGAATCCACACGCGGCGGGATGGAACTCGTCCGGTAGAAATGGTGCTGGGCATCCACCACGATGCTTGGATCTGGTACTGCCTCATTTGCCGGAGGGGGGCCGGGGAACCGGCGCGGGTTCCCCCGGGCAGGGGGCCGGGGGCGCAGCGCCCCGGAGACAAGGAGACAAGGAGACAAGGAGACAAGGAGACAAGGAGACAAGGAGACAAGGCGGGGGGCCGGGGGCGCAGCGCCCCGGAGACAAGGAGACAAGGAGACAAGGAGACAAGGAGACAAAGAGACAAGGCGGGGGGGCCGGGGGCGCAGCGCCCCGGAAGAATCGGACGCTCGCCGCAGGAGGAGAAGGCGGGGGGGCCGGGGCGCCGCGCCCCGGAAGAAATGGTATACTACTAGCAGCACCAGCGTTCTCTTTGTCATAAGGCGGTCCTATGAGCAATCATCGCCCGTTGCTTGCCCTGATCGACGGCCACGCGCTGGCCTTCCGCGCCTTTCACGCGCTGTCCGACGCCGGGCTGCGCACGTCGTCCGGCGAGCCGACCTACGCGGTCTTCGGCTTCGCGTCGATCATGCTGAACGCGATCCAGGAGCACCACCCCGAGTATATGGCGGTGGCCTTCGACGTCGGCCGCACGTTCCGCGACGATATGTACGCCGAGTACAAGGCCGGCCGCGGCGAGCCGCCCTCGGAGTTCCACCCGCAGCTCGAGCGGATCAAGCAGCTCGTGCGCGCCTTCAACATCCCGATCTTCACCGCCGACGGCTACGAGGCCGACGACGTGATCGGCACGCTGGCGCGCCAGGCCACCGGGCACGGCGTCGATACGATGATCCTGACCGGCGACACCGATACGCTGCAGCTGGTGGACGACCACGTCTCGGTGCTGCTGGCCAACCCCTACGTCAAGAAGGGCAAGAACACGCTGCTCTACGACGAGGCCCAGGTCCGCGAGCGCTACAAGGGCCTGGCGCCCAACCAGCTGGCCGACCTGCGCGGCCTCAAGGGCGATACGTCCGACAACATCCCCGGCGTCAAGGGCATCGGCGAGGCTGGGGCGATCGCGCTCCTGAACGAGTTCGGCACGGTTGAGAACCTGTACGACCACCTCGACCAGGCGCCCAACCGCTACAAGAAGGCGCTCGACGGCCAGCGCGAGCAGGCGCTGTTCAGCAAGACGATCGCGACGATCGTCTGCGACGTGCCGCTGTCGCTCGACCTGCGCGCCTGCGAGCTGCGCGACTACGACCGCACCGCGGTGATCGGGCTGTTCCACGAGCTGGAGTTCGGCGTCACGATGATCAAGCGCCTGCCCGCCACCGGCGGCGGCGTCGAGGTGGCCGAGCTGCCGGAGACGACGAAGGACGAACGACCAACGACCAATGCCGAAGCGCGGGCTGATGACGACGCAGCCGGTTCGCCCTCGGCCCTTGGCCCTTCGTCGGCCGCCGACGGCAGCCCGCAGCAGCTGGCGATGTTCGACCTGCCGGCGGCCAGCGCCGCGCGCCCGAGCCCGCTGATCAGCATGCCCGGCGGCGAGGCGCGCCCGGCCCTGGGCGAGTACGCGGCGGTCCGGACCGAGGACGACCTGCGCGCGCTGCTGGCGGCGCTGGCGGCCGCGCCCGGCTTCGCGTTCGACACCGAGACGACGGGAGTGCGCGCCGTCCAGGACGAGATCGTCGGCATCTCGCTGGCGGTGCGGACCGGCCACGCCTGGTACATCCCGCTCGGCCACCGCGAGGGCGAGCAGCTGCCGCGCGAGACCGTGCTGGCGGCGCTGCGGCCGCTCTTCGCCGACCCGCAGCGGCCAAAGTACGGCCACAACGCCAAGTTCGACGTCGAGGTGCTGGAGCACGCCGGCCTGAAGGTCGAGGGCGTGGCGTTCGACACCATGCTGGCGGCGGCGCTGCTCGACAAGCGCAAGGCCCTGAAGGAGCTGGCGTTCTACGAGCTGCGGCTGCCCGAGCCGATGACCGACATCGAGGAGCTGATCGGCAAGCGCGGCAAGCACCAGATCACCTTCGCCGAGGTGCCGATCGAGCTGGCCACGCCCTACGCCGCCGCCGACGCCGACATGACGCTGCGGCTGTTCGAGGCGCTCGCGCCGCAGCTGGCCGAGCAGCCGAGGGTGCTGGATATCTTCAAGAAGCTGGAGATCCCGCTGCTGCCGGCGCTTGTGCGCATGGAGCAGGCCGGCATCGGGCTCGACGCCGGCTTCATGCGCGAGCTGGGCAAGCGCATGGGCGACCAGCTGATCAAGCTCGAGGACGAGATCTACGGCATCGCCGGCGGCAAGTTCAACATCAACTCGGGCGACCAGCTGAGCGACGTGCTGTTCACGCGGCTGGGGCTGCCCACCGCCAGCCTGGAGAAGACCAAGACCGGCCGCTACTCGCTCACCGCCGGCGTGCTCGACAAGCTGCAGGCCGACAGCCCGCACCCGATCATCGACCTGATCCTGCGCTACCGCCAGCTCACCAAGCTCAAGTCGACCTACGTCGACGCGCTGCCCGAGCTGGTCAACCCCGAGACCGGGCGGGTGCACACGACCTACAGCCAGCTTGGCGCGGCGACCGGGCGCCTGAGCAGCAACGACCCCAACCTCCAAAATATCCCGACCCGCACCGACGAGGGCCGCGAGATCCGGCGCGGCTTCGTGGCGGCGCCCGGCTGCGTGTTCGTCGCCGCGGACTACTCGCAGATCGAGCTGCGCGTGCTGGCGCATATCAGCCAGGACCCTAACCTGGTGCAGGCGTTCATGGAGGGGCAGGACATCCACGCCGCCACGGCGTCGCAGCTGTTCAACGTGCCGATCGACAAGGTCGACAAGAACCAGCGCCGGATCGCAAAGACGACAGTCTTTGGAATTGTCTATGGCATCAGCGCGTTCGGCCTGGCGCCGCGGATCGGCGCGTCGCGCAGCGAGGCGCAGCGGCTGATCGACGAGCTGTTCGCGCGCTTCCCCGGCCTGCGCAACTACATCGACAGCACGCTCGAGGAGGGCCGCCGCGAGGGCTTCGTGCGCTCGCTGTTCGGCCGGCGGCGCTACATGCCCGAGCTGAAGAGCAGCGGCCCGCGCCGCCAGGCGGCCGAGCGCGAGGCGATCAACGCGCCGATCCAGGCCACCGCCGCCGACATCATGAAGATCGCGATGATCCGGGTCGACGAGGAGCTGCGCCGCCGCGGGCTCAAGACGCGCATGCTGCTGCAGGTCCACGACGAGCTGATCTTCGAGGCGCCCAAGGACGAGGTCGACCAGGTGGTCGAGCTGGTCTGCGAGCAGATGGAGGGCGCCTACGAGCTGCGCGTGCCGCTCAAGGTCGACGTCGAGGCCGGGCCGAACTGGGAGGAGATGCGCGAGGTTGAGGGGCGCTGAGGCTTACTGCGGGGGGCTGCGCGCCCCCGCGCCCCCCGACAGCCCGTACGGGGGCTACGCGCCCCGCGCCCCCGCGGGCGGGGGTGGGCCGCCACCCCGCCGCCCCCGGGGGCTTCGCCCCTGGACCCCAAATTGATGCTCCCTCAATTCCAGCGCTTGACGCGCATGCCCAGCTGAATCCACGCACGAACGGGATGGAACTTCCCCCCCGGCCCCCGGCCCCCCCCCCCCAACAAAAAAAGAGGCACCCCCCTCCCCCGCCGGGGGCCGCCGAACCCCCCCGGGCCCCCCCCGGGCAAGCCCCCCCCCCCCCCCCCCAACCACCCCCCCCCCCCCCAAAAAAAAAAAACGCGGCCCCGGGCCCCCCCCCCCCAAAAACCCACCCCCCCCCCCCCGAAAAAAAACAAGGCGGCCCCCCCCCCCCCCCCCCCCCACAAAAAAACCAACACCCCAACCAACAAAAAAAAACAAAGCGGGGGCCCGGGACCCCCCCCCCCACAACCCGCCCCCCCCCCCCAAGGAAACGGGGGGGGCCCGGGCGTAGCGCCCCGGAGAAATCTCGCGCGCCGCAGGAGGAGAAGGCGGGGGGGGCCGGGGGCGCAGCCCCCCGAGAAGGCGAGAGCCACCAAAGAATATGTTACAATGGGCCTACGTCCGGCGATAGTCACGAAGAAACGGAAAGCCCATGCAACGAGTCGATCCGATCCTGCAGTCGGCGCCGCGTAACGGCGCGCCCCGCCAGACGGCCAGCCCGACCTTCTCGATCGTCGGCCCGGTCTTCAACGAGGAGGCGCTGCTCGAGGAGTACTGCAAGCGCATGATCGGCGTCATGGAGTCGCTCGGCGAGCCGTTCGAGCTGGTGCTGATCAACGACGGCTCGCGCGACAGCTCGCCCGAGATCCTGCGCCGGATCTACGAGCAGGACCACCGCGTCAAGGTGATCAACTTCTCGCGCAACTTCGGCCTGCAGGCCGCGCTGACCGCCGGGCTGGACCACGCGCGCGGCCAGGCGATCATCGTGATGGACACCGACCTGCAGGACCCGCCCGAGGTGGTGCCGCAGCTGATCGCCAAGTGGCGCGAGGGCTACCAGCTGGTCTACGCGCAGCGCGCCGAGCGCGCCGGCGAGACCTGGTTCAAGAAGGTCACCGCCTCGGCGTTCTACCGCCTGATCACCCGCATCACCAGCGTGCAGATCCCGGTCGACACCGGCGAGTTCCGCCTGCTGGACCGCAAGGTCGTCGACGCGATCAAGCAGATGCGCGAGTACAACCGCTTCATGCGCGGGCTCTCGGTCTGGGTCGGCTATAAGCAGACCGGCATCGTCTACGAGCGCGACGCCCGCAAGGCCGGCGAGACCAAGTTCCCGCTGAAGAAGATGGTGCGCCTGGCGCTCGACGGCATCACCAGCTTCTCGTACCTGCCGCTGCAGCTGGCGACCTACCTGGGCTTCACGGTGGCGCTGTTCAGCCTGCTCGGCCTGGTCGCCGTGGTCGTCATGCGCCTGACTGGACAGGGCGACGCGTTCTACGGCCAGGCCTCGACGCTGGTGAGCGTGCTGTTCCTGGGCGGCGTGCAGCTGATCTTCCTGGGGATCATCGGCGAGTACCTCGGCCGGATCTACGACGAGGTCAAGCGCCGGCCGCTCTACATCGTGGCCGAGCAGCTCGGCTTCGAGGAGCGCGAGTAGCTCTCTGGAGCGCAGCGCCCCCGGCCCCCCTCCGGCAATTGATGGCGTACCAGATGCAAGCGTCGTGGCGGATGCCCAGTACCATTCCTTGGGCGCGAGTTGCAACCCGACGTGCCTGGATTCCGCCGGGCATGCGCCACCAGCGCTCCCGCTGAGGTGGCATTCTTTGCAGGGGGTCTGGGGGCGGGCTTCCGCCCCCAGCGGGGGGTGTGGGGGGCGGAGCCCGCCCACGAATCACCCGAGACAGTCGCCAGGACTTAGATCGGGGGCGCGGGGGCAATGCCCCAGCGGGGGCGCGGGGGCGCGCAGCCCCCGGACCAACGTATACACATTCGGATTTGCCTTCGGCGCGCCGGCGTGCTAGAATACCCCCACAAGCGAGGTCTTCTAGCGGCCGACGACGAACCGCATGGCTGAACCCGAACACCAACGCAAGATGCGCTCCGGCCAGTGGCCGGGGCGTTTGTGTCATTTGCGCTGAGACGCCCGAGCGTTCAAGCGTTTCAACGTGCAAACGAAGGAGTATCGTCATAGACGAACAGTTCATCGAGACGACCGCCAACGGCAAGCGGATGCACTCGACCGCCGCCCCGCGCGAGCGGGTGTTCCTCGTCGGCGCGGAGCTGACCGGCGGGCGCAGCCCGTGGAAGGCCGAGGACTCGCTGCAGGAGCTGGAGCTGCTGGCCGACACCGCCGGGCTCGAGGTGGTCGGCAGCGTGTACCAGCGCCTCAAGCAGCCCTACCCCAAGCACTTCATCGGCCCCGGCAAGGCCGAGGAGATCGCGGCGCTGCGCGACGAGCTCAAGTACGATGTGGTGATCTTCGACGACGAGCTGACGCCCGCGCAGACCCGCAACCTCGAGGAGACCCTCAAGGTCCAGGTGCTCGACCGCACCGGCCTGATCCTCGACATCTTCGCGACCCACGCGCGCACCCACGAGGGCCGCATCCAGGTCGAGCTGGCGCAGTACAAGTACCTGCTGCCGCGCCTGCGCCGCCAGTGGCTGCACCTCGAGCGCCAGGCCGGCGGCGGCGGCGCGACCGCCGGCGGCGTGGTCGGCCTGCGCGGCCCCGGCGAGACGCAGCTCGAGCTCGACCGGCGCATGATCGGCCACCGCATCGCGCTGCTCGAGCGCCAGATCGAGGAGGTCCACCGCCACCGCGAGCAGTACCGCGAGCGCCGCCGCAAGAGCGGCATCCCGATCGTCGCGCTGGTCGGCTACACCAACGCCGGCAAGTCGACGCTGCTGAACGCGCTCTCGGGCGCGAACGTGCGCGCCGAGGACCGGCTGTTCGCCACGCTCGACCCGACCACCCGCCAGATCGAGCTGCCCGGCGGCCAGCAGGTGCTGCTGACCGACACGGTCGGCTTCATCCAGAAGCTGCCGACCCAGCTGGTGGCCGCGTTCCGCGCCACGCTCGAGGAGATCCGCGAGGCCGACCTGCTGCTGCACGTGCTCGACATCACGCACCCCAACGCCTCGCAGCAGACCGACACGGTGCTGGAGACGCTCAAGGAGCTGCAGGCCGGCGAGCGCCCGATCCTCACGGTGCTGAACAAGGTCGACCTGCTGGACGGCGTGAACGAGAGCGAGGTCGGCCAGATGGCCAGCGCGCTGGGCCTGCCGGAGGACTACGTGGCCGTCTCGGCCGAGCGCGGCTGGGGGCTGGAGGCGCTGCTGAAGCGGATCGAGGAGCTGGTCAGCCGGCGGATGGACGAGATCGCGGCGATGATCCCGTACAAGCGCAACGACCTGGTGGCGCTGTGGCACCAGCGCGGCGTGATCGACGAGGAGCGCTACGAGGCGCAGGGCACCTTCATCGCCGGCCGCGTGCCCGCCGCGATCGCCGCGCAGCTCGCGCCGTTCCGCGTGAGCGGCGACGGGCAGGGCTAAGACTTGTTGCCGGGGCGGCTCGCGAGCCGCCCTTACGCCGGGGCGCTGCGCCCCCGGCCCCCCGCCCGCTGCTCGTGCCGAGGGCGTGACTTGGCACCTTGGCACCTGGTCAGCTTTTCTCCGGGGCGCTGCGCCCCCGGCCCCCCTCCGGCAACTGATGCAGTACCAATTTCATTCGTGGTGGCACATGCCTGGCACGATTCCGATCGGACGAGTTGTCTCTCTACGCGTGTGGATTCAGCTGGGCATGCGCATCAAGCCTCGCAAATGAGGCGGCGTTCTTTTGGGGTCCAGGGGCGCAAGCCCCGGCCGGGGGGCGGCGGGGGTGGCGGCCCACCCCCGCCCGCGGGGGTGCGGGGGGCGCGCAGCCCCCCGAATGCAGTGTGGGGCGCGACCCACGCGGGGGTGCGGGGGGCGCGCAGCCCCCCGAATGCAGTGTGGGGCGCGACCCACGCGGGGGTGCGGGGGGCGCGCAGCCCCGAATGCAGTGTGGGGCGCGACCCACGCGGGGGTGCGGGGGCGCGCAGCCCCCCGAACGACAGGTGTGGTATACTCGGCCGGCGCGGCCTTCACCCTATTCCTGCCGCGGGGAGCAAGCAACCATGTCCAGCTTACGCAGAATGTCTGTCGCCGGCGCGCTGCTGGCGGGGCTGCTCGTGCTGGGCGCGTGCAGCCTGGAGGCGCCCGCCCCGACGCCCGGCGGCGCGACGGCCGCCCCCGCCCCGACGTTCGGCGGCCCATCGGCCGCGCCGGCGCCAGGCAGCCTGATCGCGCGCGTCACGACCGACAAGGCCATGTATGCGCCCGGCGCGCCGGTGGCGATCGCGGTCGAGCTGCTCAACCGCAGCGGCGCGGCCTACGACGGCGCTGTGACCGTGTCGTTCGAGCACCTCGGCGAGACCGTGGCGGGCGAGCAGACCCGGCCCGCCGCGCTCGGCGCCGGCGGATCGTCCACCCTGACCTTCACCTGGGCGCCGCCCGCGGCCGACTTCCAGGGCTACCGCGTCGAGGCGCAGGCGCGCGACAGCGCCGGCAAGACCGTGCTGGACAGCGCCGCGACGGCCGTCGACGTGTCGAGCGACTGGAAGCGGTTCCCGCGCTACGGCTTCGTCAGCCGCTTCGACGCCGCGGTCGACCCGGCCGGCGTGATGGCCAAGCTGAACGCCTACCACATCAACGGCGTCCAGTTCTACGACTGGCAGTGGCAGCACCACCGCCCCTACTCGCCGGGCGCCAGCTGGCCCGACATCGCCAACCGCCAGACCGCGCGCGACACCGTCGCCGGGCTGATCGGCGCGGCGCACCGCTACAATATGGTCGCCATGAGCTATAATCTGGCCTACGGCGCCTTCGACGGCTACTGGCAGGACGGCAGCGGCGCGAAGCTGGAGTGGGGCCTGTTCAAAGACGGCGGCGGCAGCTACACGCCGGACGACCAGGACTACCACCCGCTGCCGGCCGGCTGGGCGACGCGCAAGCTGTACCTGATGAACCCGGCCGACGCCGCCTGGCAGCAGTATATCTTCGGGCAGGAGCGCCAGGTGTTCGACAACTTCGCGTTCGACGGCTGGCATATCGACACGCTCGGCAAGCGCGGCGCGCTGTGGGGCTGGGACAGGCAGATGGTCAACATGCCGGCCGCCTTTGTCGATTTCACGAACGGCGCGAAGGCCGCCCTGAAAAAGCGGGTGGTGTTCAACACGGTCGGCGGCTACGGCCAGGACGACATCGCCGCCCGCGCCGACGTGGACGTGGTCTACTCGGAGCTGTGGGAGGACGACGGCGTCCGCACCTACGCCGACATCGTCGACCTGGTCGCGCGGGCGCGCTCGAAGACCGACAAGGCGGTGGTGCTGCCGGCCTACATGAACCGGGCCTACGCCCAGAAGACGCCGGGCGGCGCCACGCGCCTGTTCCGCGAGCCGTCGGTGCGCCTTGCCGATGCGGCCATCTTCGCGGCGGGCGCCACGCACCTGGAGCTGGGCGATGGCGACGGGATGCTCTCGACCGAGTACTTCCCCAGCCAGCAGCTGGTGATGAGCGACACGCTGAAGGCCGCCATGCGCGACAGCTACGACTTCCTGGTGGCGTACGAGAACCTCCTGCTGGACGGCGTCTCCGGCAGCGATAGCCAGGTCACGATCGAGGGGCAGCCGACCAGCGCCAACGGCAGGCGGCTGACGGTCTGGGCGATGGCGAGATCCAGGCCAGGCTACACGATCGCGCACCTGATCAACCTGAAGGGCAACCGGCTGAGCTTCTGGCGCGACGACGGGGCGATCTACCCGGCGCCCGAGGCGCTGAGCGACCTCGCGCTGAAGATCTACTACAAGGGCAGCCTGCGCGCGGGCGCGCGGCTGTGGTACGCCTCGCCGGACAGCGGCCACGGCAAGGCCCACCAGCTGACCTATACCACCGGCACGGACGCGCAGGGGGCCTTCGTCGCGTGCACGGTGCCGCGGCTCGAGTACTGGGATATGATCTGGCTGGAGCAGTGATACCTTGCACCACCAAGAATCCCCCCTCTCCCGGCTGGGAGCGGGGGGCAGGGGGGTGAGGGCCAACAGCCTTCGCATAGCGCTATGACACAGAGCAGGAGCAGAAACAGATCATGCCAATTCGAATAGTTCAGGTCGGGATGGGCGGCTGGGGCCGCGACTGGGCCAAGATGCTGGCGCGGCTGGACGGGCTGGTCCAGACCGTCGCGTGCGTCGACGTCCAGCCCGACATGCTGCAGCAGCTTCAGACCGACGTGGGCATCGCCGCGGGCGCGTGCTTCCCATCGCTGGAGGCCGCGCTCGAGGCGACCGACGCCGACGCCGTGCTGGTGACGACGGCGCTGCCCGGCCACGTGCCGGTGGCGCTGGCCGCGCTGGAGGCCGGCAAGCACGTGCTGGTGGAAAAGCCGTTCGCGCCGTCGCTGGCGGACGCGCGGCGCGTGGTGGACGCGGCCGCGGCGCACGGCCGGGTGCTGATGGTCAGCCAGAACTACCGCTTCTACCCCGCGGCGCAGACCGCCGCGGCGCTGATCCGCGAGGGCACGCTCGGCCCGGTCGGCGCGGCGAGCGTCCAGTTTCGGAAGTACGCCAACAC
The DNA here is from genome assembly GCA_016717335.1 of Candidatus Ribeiella danica. Classification (GTDB taxonomy): domain Bacteria; phylum Chloroflexota; class Chloroflexia; order Chloroflexales; family Roseiflexaceae; genus Ribeiella; species Ribeiella danica. The sequence continues at coordinate 153,842 of JADKFS010000008.1, read as the reverse complement.
CCAGCCGCGCGGGGCGAACCGGCACTACACTATGCAGCAGCCGCTGCTGATGGATATGGCGATCCACCACTTCGACCTGATGCGCTTCGTGCTGAACCAGGAGCCGGAGCGGGTCAGCTGCCACGCCTGGAACCCGCCCTGGAGCAACTTCGACGACCCGGCCGCGGCCATCGCCACGATCGCGTTTGATGGCGGGGCGCTGCTCGACTATCATGGCAGCTGGGTCAGCACGGCGACGCCGACCACCTGGGCCGGCGCCTGGCAGATCGAGTGCGCCGAGGGCCTGCTCAGCTGGACCAGCCGCGACGACAGGACCACCGACGCCGACCTGGTGACGATCCAGCGGCGGGGCAAACATGCCCGCCGGGTCAGCCTGCCGGCGCTGCCCTACTACGATCGCGCCGGGTCGCTTGCCGCGTTTGCCGACGCGATCCACAATAGCGCAGAGCCGCCGGCGAGCGGCCGGGACAACCTCGGCAGCCTCGCGCTGATGTTCGCCGCGATCGAGTCGGCCGCGACGGGCCGGCCGCAGGCGGTGGGCGCGCTGCTGCCATCCCCCGCGCGGTAGGATTGATGAAGGAGCTACAGGTATGCAGAAGACGTGGTGGAAAGAAAGCGTCGTCTATCAGATCTACCCGCGCAGCTTCTACGACAGCAACGGCGACGGCGTCGGCGACCTGCGCGGGATCATCCAGAAGCTCGACTACCTTAAGGAGCTGGGCATCGACGTCGTCTGGCTGTCGCCGGTCTACAAATCGCCCAACGACGACAACGGCTACGACATCAGCGACTACCAGGACATCATGGACGAGTTCGGCACCCTGGCGGACTGGGAGGAGCTGCTGGCCGAGATGCACCGGCGCGGCATCAAGCTGATGATGGACCTGGTGGTCAACCACACCTCCGACGAGCACCCCTGGTTCGTCGAGTCGCGCAAGTCCAAGGACAGCCCGTATCGCGACTACTATATCTGGCGCCCCGGCAAGGACGGCCGCGAGCCGAACAACTGGGGCTCGTTCTTCGGCGGCTCGGCCTGGCAGCACGACACTGCGACCGGCGAGTACTACCTGCACCTGTTCTCAAAGAAGCAGCCCGACCTGAACTGGGACAACCCCAAGGTCCGCGCGGAGATCTACGCCATGATGCGCTGGTGGCTGGACAAGGGCGTCGACGGCTTCCGCATGGACGTGATCAATATGATCTCGAAGGCGCCGGGCCTGCCGGACGCGCCGGCTACATCCGGCGAGCGCTATCAGTTTGGCGGCCAGTATTTCGTGCACGGGCCGCGGCTGCTCGAGTTCCTCGGTGAGATGAAGCGCGAGGTGCTGTCGCGCTACGACATCATCACGGTCGGCGAGGCGCTGCTGGCGACCACCGAGCACGGCATCGCGCTCACCCACGAGGAGAGCGGGTCGCTCAACATGCTGTTCCAGTTCGAGCACATGGATCTCGACGCCAAGGCGGGCAGCTCGAAGTGGGATATGCAGCCGTGGAGCCTGCTGGACCTGAAGCGGGTGATGACCCGCTGGCAGAAGGACCTGGAGGCCGGCGGCTGGAACAGCCTGTACCTGGCGAACCACGACCAGCCGCGCGCGGTCTCGCGCTTTGGCGACGACGGCCGCTACCGGGTCGAGTCGGCCAAGCTGCTGGCGACGTTCCTGCACATGCTGCGGGGCACGCCGTACGTCTACCAGGGCGAAGAGATCGGCATGACCAACGTCGCGTTCGAGTCGATCGGCGACTACCGCGACATCGAGACGCTCAACATGTACCGCGAGTTCGTGGAGGAGCGCGGGGCCGACCCGCAGCTGGTGATGGCGATGATCCACGCCAAGAGCCGCGACAACGCCCGCACCCCCATGCAGTGGGACGCCGGCGATCACGCCGGCTTCACCGCCGGCGCGCCCTGGATCAAGCTCAACCCGAACTACTCGGCGATCAACGTCGCGCAGGCGCTGGCCGATCCCGACTCGATCTTCCGCTACTACCAGCAGCTCATCCGGCTGCGCAAGGAGCGCCCGGCGATCGTGTACGGCACGTACGACCTGCTGCTCGACGACGACCCGGCGATCTACGCCTTCACGCGCACCCTGGGCGACGAGCGGCTGCTGGTGATCCTGAACTTCAGCGCGGGCACGCCCGCCTTCGCGCTCCCGGACGAGGTGGCCTGCGCCGGCCATGAGCTGCTGATTGGCAGCTACCCGGCCGACCCAGCCGACGACCTGCGCGCGCTGACCCTGCGGCCCTACGAGGCGCGGGTATACCGGCTGCGCTGACGCTCTCGATCACCCCACCCCCTGCCCCCACCCCTGCCAGGGGCGGGGGTTTTAGATGGCGGTGCGGTGCGGCGCGCGTAGCGCGCCGCACCGCACCGCCAACACACGATCCCCTGCTCCCCCCGTGGGGGAGCGGGGCAGGGGGTGAGGGGGATCGCATGCGCAGCCATCCCTACTTGCCGCCGCCGGCCACCTCGCTGGTGCCCTGGGTGAGCCGGTGGGCCAGCAGGATCGGGATGAAGGTCGCGGCGATCACGAACACGGCGACGACGTTCGTGACCGGGCGGTTGCGCGGGCGGACCAGCTGGCTGAGGATCCAGATCGGCAGCGTCTCCTGCTGGCCGGCCGTAAAGGTCGTGACGATCACCTCGTCGAACGAGAGCGCGAACGCCAGCATCCCGCCGGCCAGCAGCGCCGTGGCGATGTTCGGCAGCACGATGTGCCGGAAGGTCTGGAAGCTGGTCGCGCCGAGGTCCATCGACGCCTCGATCTGCGAGCTGGAGCTGCGCCGGAAGCGCGCCAGCACGTTGTTGTAGACCGTGACCACGCAGAAGGTCGCGTGGCCGACCACGATCGTCCAGAAGCTGAACGGCACGCTGCCCAGGCTCATGGCCGAGCGCAGCGCGATGCCGGTGACGATGCCGGGCAGCGCGATCGGCAGCAGCAGCAGAAACGAGATCGCCTCGCGCCCGAAGAACCGGCTGCGGTACACCGCCATCGCCGCCAGCGTGCCGAACACCAGCGCGATCGCGGTCGACACCACCGCCACGCGCAGCGAGAGCCCGAGCGCCTGCCAGATATCGTCGCGCGCCCAGGCGACGCCAAACCACGCCAGCGTCAGGCCCGGCGGCGGGAAGGTGAAGGTCGCGTCCTCGGTGCTGAAGGCGTACAGCAGGATGATCAGGAACGGCACGTACAGGAACGCCAGCACGCCCGCCACGGCGATCTTGAGCAGCAGCGGCGCGCGCCCCGCCGCATTGTTCTTACCGATTGCCCGCAGCATAGCAGCTCCACTTGATGCCCTCGTCCCGCGTTCCTCTTCTCCTAGCCTGGGGAGGGAGACTGGAGCTAGGGGCTGGTGCGGTCGCGTAGCGACCGCACCAGCCCCTAGCTATTTCCCCTCCCCGCGCGGGGAGGGGGCAGGGGGCGGGGCGATACAGCATGCACAGGGTGTACTCACAAAGCATCGAACGCGCCCAGCCGGCGCGCGCCGATCAGGTAGACCGCCATAATCAGCATCGGGACGACGGTGAACGCCGCCGCGAGCGGGATATTGCCGGCGGTGCCCTGGTGCGAGAGCACCGCCTGGCCGATGAACAGGCTCGAGTTGCCGAACGTCCCCGGGATGATGAAGTCGCCCAGCGTGAGCGAGAAGGTGAAGATCGAGCCGGCCGCGACGCCGGGAAACGCCAGCGGCAGCGTGATGTTGCGGAAGGTCGCGCGCGGGCGCGCGCCCAGGTCGCCGGATGCCTCGATCAGCGACTGCGGCACGCGCTCGAGCGCGGCCACGATCGGCAGGATCATGTAGGGCAGCCAGACGTACAGGAACGCCAGGAACATGCCGATCGCCGAGACCGAGAGCGACGGGCCGCCGATCGCCGGGATGCTCAGCACGCCGTCGATCAGGCTGCCCAGCCCCAGCCGCCCGAACAGCCAGGTCAGCACGCCCTCCTTGGCCAGGATCAGCTTCCAGGCGTAGATCCGCACCAGGTAGCTCGACCAGAGCGGCATCGTCACCGCCAGGTAGAGCGCGGTCTTCGTGCGCGGCGAGGCGTAGCGGGCCATGTAGTAGGCCAGCGGGAAGGCCAGCAGCGCCGCGGCGATCGTGACGACCGCGGCCATCGTGGCGGTGCGCACGGCGATGTCGAGGTTCGAGCCGGTCAGCAGGTCGCGGTAGGTCTCCAGCGTGAGCCGGCGCACGACCTGGCCGGTGAAGTTGTCCAGGTGGAAGAAGCTCTGCAGCAGCAGCGCGAGCAGCGAGCCAAGGTACACCACGCCGAGCCACAGCAGCGGCGGCAGCAGCAGCAGCAGCAGCGCCAGCCGCGGGCGGCGGTACAGAAAGGTCGAGATGCGCCGGGCGGGAGTCTGCGGACGCTCGCCCGGCGCTCTGGCGGGCGCTACGACCTGTTCGGCCACGATCTACTCCCCTTTTCGCTCCACCGCTGCGCCATTCCGCGACCCGATCGCCTGGCTGTGCGCGCGCTGCCAGATCAGCCGCACCGGCCGGCCCTTTGCCGCCAGGGCGTCGGTCGAGGTGCTGTCCAGGTTCTGCGACACCACCGTCAGGTCGCCGCCGCTGTCCAGCTCGACCAGGTAGCGCGTGTGCATGCCGAGGTACACGACATCGCGGATGTGGCCGTCCGCCGCGCACATCCCGTCGGGCACCGGCGCGGCCGGCTCCAGCATGCGGATCTTCTCGGGGCGGATGGCGAACGGCGTGGTCGCGCCGGTGATCGCCGCCGCGGCCGCGCCGCTCAGCAGGTTCGAGACGCCCACGAAGCCGGCCACGAACGCGCTCACCGGGTGCTCGTAGATCTCGGCCGGCGCGCCGAGCTGCTCGATCTTGCCGTTGTTGAACACCGCCAGCCGGTCGCTCATCGTCAGCGCCTCCTCCTGGTCGTGCGTGACGTAGATGAAGGTGATGCCGACCTGCTGCTGGATCGCCTTCAGCTCGATCTGCATCTGCTGGCGCAGCTTGAGGTCGAGCGCGCCGAGCGGCTCGTCGAGCAGCAGCACGCGCGGGTGGTTGATCAGCGCGCGCGCCAGCGCGACGCGCTGGCGTTGGCCGCCCGAGAGCTGCGCCGGCCGTCGGTCGGCCAGGCCCGGCAGCCGCACCAGGTCGAGCATCTCCTCGGCGCGCCGGCGCCGCTCGGCCTTGGCCACCTTCTTGATCATCAGCCCGTAGGCGACGTTGTCGGCCACGCTCATGTGCGGGAACAGCGCGTAGTCCTGGAACACCGTGTTGACGTCGCGCTCGTACGGCGGCAGGCCGGCCGCCTCGACGCCGTGCAGCCGGATGCTCCCGGCGCTCGGCTGCTCGAAGCCGGCGATCAGCCGCAGGCAGGTCGTCTTGCCCGAGCCGGAGGGCCCGAGCATCGTGAAGAACTCGCCGTCGACAATGTCGAGGCTGACCTCGTCGACCGCGCGCACCTCGCCGAAGTGCCGGCTGACGCGGGTGAACCTTACTGCTGGGACGCTGCTGTCTGTCACAATAAATCCCTTACCAGCCTCTGACAAGGTGAGGGGTGAGGGGGTGACATGTCACATACTGAATGCCACCCGGTCACCCGGTCACCCGGTCGCCCGGTCACCCGGTCAGGTCTTGATCATCACGTGCTTCGTCACCTGGTAGTCGCCGATCGCCTCGGCCGAGAGGTCCTTGCCGAAGCCGGACTGCTTGAAGCCGCCGTGCGGGCCCTCGGAGGCCAGCGGCAGGTGATCGTTGATCCAGACGGTGCCGAACTCGAGCCGGGCGGCCAGCTGCATCGCCCGGCCGACGTCGCTAGTCCAGACCGAGGCGGCCAGGCCGTACAGCACGTCGTTGCCGAGCCGCAGCGCGTCGGCCTCGTCGGCGAAGGCGCTGACCGTGATCACCGGCCCGAACACCTCGCTCTGGACGATCTCGGCGTGCTGGTCGGCCTCGGCCACCACCGTCGGCTCGAAGTAGTAGCCGCGCTGCCACTGGCCGGGCACGCCGCCGCCGGTCAGGACCTTCGCGCCGGCGGCGCGGGCGCGCTCGACGAAGCCCTGCACGCGCTCGCGCTGCGCGCCCGAGATCAGCGGCCCCATCTCGGTGTCGTCGTCGAACGGCGCGCCGATCTTGACCGCGCGCATCGCCGCGACGATCGCCTCCTGGGCCTGGCCGAGCCGCTCGCGCGCGACGTAGACGCGCGTGGCGGCGGTGCAGTCCTGGCCGCTGTTCATCGTGGCGGCGAGCGCGGCCTTGCCGGCCACCAGATCCAGGTCGGCGTCGTCGAAGATGATGAACGGCGCCTTGCCGCCCAGCTCCAGGTGCACGCGCTTGAGCGTCTCGGCCGAGGTGCGCATCACCTGCTTGCCGGTGCCGGTCGAGCCGGTCAGGCTGACCATACGCACGTCGGGGTGCTCGACCAGCGCCTGGCCGACGTCGTTGCCGCCGGCGACGACGTTGAGGACGCCGGGCGGGATGCCGGCCTCGGCGGCCAGCTCGGCCAGCATGAGCGCGGTCAGCGGCGTCGTGGGCGCGGGCTTGAGCACGACGGTGCAGCCGGCCGCCAGCGCCGGGCCGATCTTCCAGATCGCCATCAGCAGCGGGTAGTTCCAGGGCGCGATCTGGCCGACCACGCCGACCGGCTCGCGGCGGAACATCGAGGTGTAGCCGGCGGCGTACTCGCCCGCGCGGGCGCCGTGGGTGTCGCGCGTCGCCGCCGCGAAGAAGCGCAGGTTGTCGACCGCGAACGGGATGTCGCCGGCCAGGCTCAGGAACTTGTACGGCTTGCCGGTGTTCTCGGACTCGACCCGCGCGAACTCCTCGGCCTGCGACTCGAGCAGGTCGGCCAGCCGCCACAGCGCCAGCGAGCGCTCGGAGGGCGTGATCCGCGACCAGCGGCCGTCGTAGAACGCGGCGCGGGCCGCCTGCACCGCCCGGTCGACATCGTCGCGGCCCGCGCAGGCGACCTCGGCGATCTGCTCGCCGGTGGCCGGGTTCTCGATCCGCGTCGTGCCGCCGGAGCCCTCGGACCAGGCGCCGTCGATCCACAGTCTGTGATCCATAGCACCTCCAAGTAGTCAGTCGTCAGATAGCAGTAGTCAGTACCGTCGTGCCTCGCTGCTCTCCATGGCTACTGGCCACTGATGACTGACTGCTACCTCCCCAGGTAGTCAGTCGTCAGATAGCAGTAGTCAGTACCGTCGTGCCTCGCTGCTCTCCATGGCTACTGGCCACTGATGACTGACTGCTACCTCCCCAGGTAGTCAGTCGTCAGATAGCAGTAGTCAGTACCGTCGTGCCTCGCTGCTCTCCATGGCTACTGGCCACTGATGACTGACTGCTACCTCCCCAGGTAGTCAGTCGTCAGATAGCAGTAGTCAGTACCGTGGCACTTCGCTGCTCTCCATTGATACTGACTACTGGCTACTGGCTACCGACTACTGACTCCTACCTCCCGCCGATCACCGCGATATAGTTCGTGACCCACTCGTAGTACGGCACGCAGTCGGTCTTGCCGTCGCCGCAGTCGGCCACGGGGGTCTTCCAGAACGCGATCTTGTCGAAGTTGGCGAAGCCGTTGGTGTCGCAGCCGCCGTCGGTCAGCAGCGCGTTGCCCTTGCAGGCGTCGGGCACGGCCGGCACCGAGCCGAACCAGGCCGCCAGGTCGCCCTGCAGCTTGGGGTCGAGCGAGTGCTCCAGCCACTTGTAGGCGCAGTTCGGGTGCGGGGCGCCGGCGGCCATCATCGTCGTGTCGGCCCAGCCGGTGGCGCCCTCCTTGGGGATCACGCTGGCGATCGGGGCCTTCTGGCTCTGCAGCAGGTTGACCTGGTACGGCCACGAGCTGGAGGCGGCCACGCCCTCCTTGGTGAAGTCGTCCACCTGCACGCCGGCGTCGTGCCAGTAGCGGCCGACGATCTTGCGCTGGCCGCGCAGCAGCTCGACCGCGGCCTTGAACTGGTCCTGGTTGAGCGCGTAGGGGTCCTTGATGCCCAGCTCGGGCTTGGTGGCCTTCAGGTACAGCGCCGCGTCGGCGATGTAGATCGGGCCGTCGTAGGCCTGCACGCGGCCCTTGTTCGACTTGCCGTCCGGCAGGGTCATCTCCTCGAAGACCACCTTCCAGCTGTCGGGGGCCTGGCCCTTGAACGCCTCGGTGTTGTAGGCCAGCACGTTGGGGCCCCACTGGTAGGGCACGCCGTAGTGCTTGCCGCCGACGGTGTGCCAGGGCGCGTCCTGCAGCCGCTTGTCGACCTTGGCCCAGCTGGGGATCAGGCTGGTGTTGATCTCCTGGACGCGGTTGCCGGCCACCAGGCGCAGGCTGGCGTCGCCCGAGGCGGTGACCAGGTCGAAGCCGCCCTCGTTCATCAGCGAGACCATCTCGTCCGAGGTCGCGGCGGTCTTGACCGTCACCTTGCAGCCGGTGTCCTTCTCGAAGCCGGTGACCCAGTCGTAGCCCTTGTCGGTCTCGCCGCGCTCGATGTAGCCCGGCCATGCCACGATCGCGACCTGGCCCTCGCCCTCGCCGACCTTCTGGATCGGGCCGCTCGCGGCGGGCGCCCCGCCGCCAGTCGGCGCGGCCGGCGCGCCGCAGCCCGCGGCGACGAACAGCAGCACGATCGACACGACCAGCAGCCGCACGGGTGTTCTCACCATCTGTCCCTCCCTCAACGTGTACGCGATCACCGCAGATCAGACTCCTGCGCCATTGCAGGCGGCGCCGATGGCCGAGTTCGATGCGGACAGGCCATGGCGGTCGCCAGGATGCCCTGCTATATGGCGAAGTTACCGGGGTGCTCGCGATTATAGGAGCGAGCGCGTGCTTTTGTCAAATCCGTGTGATCTGTTCGGGGGCTGCGCCCCCGCGCCCCGCTCTCTATCTCAGTTCAGTTCGCCTGCGCGGCGCGCGGGCGGGGGTGGGCCGCCACCCCCGCCGCCCCCCGGCCGGGGCTTCGCCCCTGGACCCCAAAAGGAATGCCGCCTCATTCTCAGCGTTTGTGGTGCATGCCTGGCTGAATCCAGGCGCGGCGGGCGGCAACCCGCCCCCTCGGAATGTTGATAGGCATCCGCCACTGGCATTGAAATGGAGACAGCCTGATTTGCCGGAGGGGGGGGGGTCGGGGGCGCAGCGCCCCGACAGAACCATCACTCGACGGTCACGTCGACCCGATGCCACGCATTATTCATATAGCCCTTGAAGTTCCAGACGTGGCGCAGCTGCTCGGGCTGGGTGTTGGCGGCCGCGTCCCAGGCGCGCGCGACGATCCGGTGCGCGCCGGGCGCCAGGTCGAGCCGCGCCTCCCAGAAGCGCCAGGCCCAGCGCGAGCGCTCGCCCAGCAGCTCGGCGCTCAGCCAGGTCGCGCCGCCGTCGGCCGAGACGTCCACCCGCTCGACGGCGCGCCCGCCGCCGGCGAAGGCGTAGCCCCGGACCAGCAGCTGGCCCGCGCCGAGGGCCCGGCCGCGCTCGGGCGAGCAGATCACGGCGTTGACCGACAGCTCGCCCAGCGCCAGCCCGCGCTCCCAGTCGGCGTTCGCGGCGGAGACCTGCGGCGGGAACAGCTTGTAGGCGTGGGCCTGGAAGTAGTTGTCGGAGGGCTCGGGCTGCAGCCGGATCGCGCCCAGCCACTTCACGCTGCGGGCGCCGATGTAGCCTGGCACGACCACCCGCAGCGGCGCGCCGTGGAGCGGCGCGAGCGGCGCGCCGTTCATCTCGTAGGCCAGCAGCACCTCCTGGCCGAGCGCTTTCTCAAGCGGGATCGAGCCGCCGTACGTGAAGCGCCGGCCCTGCCGCTCGACCTCGTCGAGGCCGGCGAAGGCCGCGTGCGCGGCCGCGGCCTCGACCCCGGCCGCCAGCAGGACATCGCGCAGGGGCGCGCCGGCCCACTCGGCGCTGCCGATCGCCTCGGCGCCCCACGGCACCTCGCCGGGGATGTCGGCGACCGCCAGCAGCTCGTCGCGGCGGTTGCCGGCGCACTGCAGCGTCGCGGCCAGCACGCGGCGCGGGAACTGCTCGCGCAGGTCCGCCAGCGTCAGCTCGAGCGGCCGACGGACCATGCCGCCGACCGACAGGCGGTAGCTCGCCGGATCAATCTGGGGGATCGCGCCGTGGCTGCGGACGAAGAACAGGTCGGCCGGGGTGACCGGGGAGCGGCGCAGCAGCTCGGGCGGCGGCCCGCCGTTGAGCGGCTCGCGCGCGCGCACGATGAACGCCGGGTGTTTGCCGGGCGGCGGCTCCGGCGGCAGATCCTGCATTGCGATCTCCTGTCTGCGAAGACAACCGGGCGCTACGCTGCGCCGTATCGGCCATTGTAGCATATCTGCCTGCTCTCGCCCTACCCCACCCCCTGGCTCCAGGAGCGCAGCAACCCAAAGCGCCGGCTCGCAGGCCGGCGGCGCATGGCGATCTGGTGGGGCGGAGGAGGTCAGTTGGGCGCGCGTGGTCAGACGACCGGGATGCTGTGCTCGTGGAAGAAACGGAGGACCTCGGGGCTATCCGGCATCACCACCAGGCTGCGCCGGGCGGCGCGCGCCAGAATGATGTGGTAGGCCAGCTCGCCGGTGCGGCGCTGCGCCCAGGACAGGCGCGCCAGGACGGGGGACTCGATCCGCCAGCCGTCCGCCAGCATCCGCCTCAGCGCCGCGAGGTCGCGCAGCGGGCCGGCGGGGATGCCGGGCGGCTCATACGCCGTACTGCTCGACGTCACGGCTCACCAGCTCGATCGTAGGGCGCTCGTGGCGATCCTTGCCGCCGGCAAGGGTCAGGCCAATCACCAGCAGCGCCGAGATGCCGCCGCCAAGATACCCGATCGCGAAGATAATCATGAGTGACATTGCTGCTCCTTCTGTTGATGTGTTGCTGTTCAGTCAGGGTTATCCTACCGGCGCCGCTTTATGGTTGGGTGAACTGATCTTTAAGGGTGTGTAAAGCTTTTTGGCGGGGGCTGCGCCCCTGGACCCCAAAAAGAATGCCGCCTTGTTTGCGATGCCTGATGCGCATGCCTGGCTGAATCCAGGCGCGGCGGGTTGCAACGCGCCGCGCAAGTCTGGTGATAGGCATGCGCCACAAGCAATGCAATTGGTACGGCATCATGTGCCGGAGGGGGGCCGGGGGAACCGGCGTGGGTTCCCCCGGGCGGGGGGCCGGGGGCGCAGCGCCCCGGAGAAAAGCTGACAAGCTGACAAGCTGACCAGGCGGGGGGCCGGGCCCCCGTACAAGCTACCGCGGGCCCGCCCGAAAAGCGACGCTGACAGCTGACCAGGCGGGGGCCGGGGGCGCCGCGCCCCGGAGAAAAGCTGACAAGCTGACAAGCTGACCAGGCGGGGGGCCGGGGGCGCCGCGCCCCGGAGAAAAGCTGACAAGCTGACAAGCTGACCAGGCGGGGGGGCCGGGGGCGCAGCGCCCCGGAACAAGAGTCAGGCATCTTTATGCGATCTTTACGAGCGGGAGCGCCATCCCTATGCCGCCTTTACGCCGATCGCGCTACCATGGAGACATCGATAGAGCATTGGAGGTGTAGCCGTGGATCTCGTCTATCTCGGGATGGTGCTGCTGTTCTTCGCCCTGTCGTGGGGGCTCGTCAAGCTGTGTGAACGGCTGTAGAGCGCTGGCGAGAAGTATCTCACGCAAAGCCGCCAAGCTCGCGAAGGTATGAAAAAGGGAACCTCTTTGCGTCTTTGCGTGAGGGGATCTCGAAGATATGACCCATCTATTGAGGAGGACGGCATGACCACACTGTATCTCATTGGCGGGTTGATCTCGCTGCTGCTGCTGATCTACCTGTTCGTGGCGCTTTTGAAACCGGAGCTATTCTGATGACACTCAACGGCATGCTGCAGATCGTGCTGTACCTCGTCGTGCTCGTCGCGCTCACCAAGCCGCTCGGCTGGTATATGGCGCGCGTGTACCAGGGCCAGCCGGTCGGCCTCGACCGCGTGCTCGGGCCGGTCGAGCGGCTCCTGTACCGCATCTTTGGAGTGCGCCCAGATGATGAGATGAAGTGGCAGAGCTACGCCGCCGCCGTGCTGCTGTTCAGCCTGGGCGGCGTGTTCTTCCTGTACCTGTTGCAGCGCATCCAGGGTCTGCTGCCGCTCAACCCGCAGAGCTTCGGCGCGGTCACGCCCGATTCGTCGTTCAACACCGCGACCAGCTTTGTCACTAATACCAACTGGCAGGGCTACGGCGGCGAGACCACGATGAGCTACCTGACTCAGATGCTGGGCATGAATGTCCAGAATTTTGTCTCGGCCGCCACTGGCATGGCGATCATGGTCGCGCTCATTCGTGGGCTGACGCGCCGCGGCGCCGGGACGATCGGTAACTTCTGGGTCGATTTGACCCGCAGCACGCTGTATATCCTGCTGCCGCTGTCGCTGCTGGTCGCGCTGGTGGATGTCTCGCAGGGCGCGGTGCAAAACTTCGCAACCTACCAGCCAGTCACGCTGACGCAGCCGCTCAGCTACGAGCAGCCCAAGCTCGACGCCGACGGCAGCCCGGTCAAGGACGCGAGCGGCAATGACGTCACGGAGACCGTGCCGGTGACGCAGCAGCTCTTGCCGATGGGGCCGGCGGCCTCGCAGGTGGCGATCAAGCATATCGGGACCAACGGCGGCGGCTTCTTCAACGCGAATGCCGCGCACCCGTACGAGAGCCCGACGCCCCTTACCGATTTTCTGCTGGTTCTGGCCGAGACGTGTATCGCCGCCGGGCTGTGCTACACCTTCGGCAAGATGGTCGGCGACACGCGCCAGGGCTGGGCGATTTTGGCGGCGATGCTGATCGTGCTGGCGACCTTCCAGTTCAGCGCCTACGCCGCTGAGGCGGCCGGCAACCCGCGGATCGCGGCGCTGGGCGTGGACCAGGTAGCGACGGATAGCAACCCGGGCGGCAACATGGAGGGCAAGGAGGTGCGCTTCGGCGTCGCGCGCTCGGCGCTGTTCGCCGTCGCGACGACCGCCACATCGACCGGCGCGGTCGACTCGATGCACGACTCGTTCACGCCGCTAGGCGGCATGATGCCGCTGCTCATGATGCAGTTCAGCGAGACCATCCTGGGCGGCGTCGGGTCGGGACTGTACGGCATGCTGATCTTCGTGATCGTCTCGGTCTTCATCGCCGGCCTGATGGTCGGGCGTACGCCGGAGTATCTCGGCAAGAAGATCGAGAGCTATGAGATGAAGATGGCCGCGCTGATCGTCCTGGTGATGCCGCTGTTGGTGCTCGGTTTCACGGCGCTGGCGGTGATGACGACCGCGGGGACGGCGACGGTCTACAACCCCGGCGCGCACGGCTTCGGCGAGATTCTGTACGCCTACACGTCGATGGGCAACAACAACGGCAGCGCCTTCGCCGGGCTGGGCGCGAACAACCCGTTCTACAATACCACCGGCGGCCTGGCAATGCTGATCTCGCGCTTCTGGCTGGCCATCCCCACGCTGGCGATCGCCGGCTCGCTGGCGCAGAAGAAGCTGGTGCCGATCGGCCCTGGCACGCTCGCTACCCACACCCCACTGTTTGTGGCGCTGCTGATCGGCGTGGTCGTTCTCGTCGGGGCGCTGACGTTCATCCCGGCGCTGGCGCTGGGTCCGATCGTCGAGCACTTGTTGATGATCACGAGCTAGGGATCAGGGGACAGGGGTCAGGGGTCAGGGGTCAGGGAGCAGGGATCAGGGGTCAGGGGTCAGGGGTCAGGGATCAGGGGACAGGGGTCAGGGATCAGGGATCAGGGACAGGGATCAGGGATCAGGGATCAGGGATCAGGGATCAGGGAGCAGGGAGCAGGGAGCAGGGAGCAGGGAGCAGGAGAGGCATAGTAGTCACCCCTGACCCCCGACCCCTTTCGGAGATAGAGATGGCAGACAAAGCCCAACCCCGCCCGCTGTTCGACCCGCCAATCGTGCGGCGCGCGATCGGGGACTCGTTCAAGAAGCTCGACCCGCGCCACCAGGTCAAGAACCCGGTGATGTTCGTGGTCGAGGTCGGCAGCGTGCTCACCACCGCGCTCGCCATTCAGGCGCTGCTTGGCCAGGGCGAGGCGCCGGCCGGCTTCATCTGGGCGATCGCGCTGTGGCTGTGGTTCACCGTGCTGTTCGCCAACTTCGCCGAGGCGATGGCCGAGGGCCGCGGTAAGGCCCAGGCCGACACCCTGCGCAAGGCCCGGCGCGACGTCACCGCCAAGCGAATGACCAAAGACGAACGACCAAAGACCAAAGCTAACATTGCCAGCGGTGACGCTGAGTCCAGCTCTGGGTTTGGTCCTTTGTCCTTGGTCCTTGGTTGGCACGAGCTGGTATCAGCTTCGGACTTGAGGAAAGATGACGTGGTGCTGGTCGAGGCCGGCGACTTCGTCCCCGGCGACGGCGAGGTGATTGAGGGCGTGGCCTCGGTCGACGAGAGCGCGATCACCGGCGAGAGCGCCCCGGTCATCCGCGAGAGCGGCGGCGACCGCTCGGCCGTCACCGGCGGCACGCGCGTGCTCTCGGACTGGCTGGTGGTGCGGATCACCGCCAACCCCGGCGAGACCTTCCTCGACCGCATGATCGCGATGGTCGAGGGCGCCAGGCGCCAGAAGACGCCCAACGAGATCGCGCTGAACATCCTGCTGGCCGCGCTGACGATCATCTTCCTGCTGGCGACCGTCACGCTGCTGCCGTTCTCGCTCTACAGCGTCAGCGCGGCCGGCCAGGGCACGCCGGTGACCGTGACGGTGCTGGTGGCGCTGCTGGTCTGCCTGATCCCGACCACGATCGGCGGGCTGCTCAGCGCGATCGGCATCGCCGGGATGGACCGCATGATCCAGGCGAATGTGATCGCCATGTCGGGCCGCGCGGTCGAGGCGGCCGGCGACGTGGACGTGCTGCTGCTCGACAAGACCGGCACGATCACGCTCGGCAACCGCCAGGCCACCGCCTTCATCCCGGCCAACGGCGAGGGGCCGGAGGCGCTGGCCGACGCCGCGCAGCTCTCCAGCCTGGCCGACGAGACGCCCGAGGGCCGCAGCATCGTGGTGCTGGCCAAGGAGCAGTACGGCCTGCGCGAGCGGCAGATCCACGAGCTGGGCGCCGAGTTCGTGCCGTTCACCGCGCAGACGCGCATGAGCGGCGTCAACCTGGACGGCCACCAGATCCGCAAGGGCGCGGCCGACTCGATCGAGGCCTATGTCCAGCAGCTGGGCGGCCAGTTCCCGCCCGCCGTGCGCGAGACGGTCGACGGCATCGCCAGGCAGGGCGGCACGCCGCTGGTGGTGGCCGATGGCGCGCGGGTGCTCGGCACGATCCAGCTCAAGGACATCGTCAAGGGCGGCATCAAGGAGCGCTTCGGCGAGCTGCGCAAGATGGGCATCAAGACGGTGATGATCACCGGCGACAACCCGCTGACCGCCGCGTCGATCGCGGCCGAGGCCGGCGTGGACGACTTCCTGGCCCAGGCGACGCCCGAGGCCAAGCTGAAGCTGATCCGCGAGTACCAGGCTGGCGGGCGGCTGGTGGCGATGACCGGCGACGGCACCAACGACGCGCCGGCGCTGGCGCAGGCCGACGTGGCGGTGGCGATGAACAGCGGCACCCAGGCGGCCAAAGAGGCCGGCAACATGGTCGACCTCGACAGTAATCCGACCAAGCTGATCGAGGTGGTCGAGATCGGCAAGCAGCTGCTGATGACCCGCGGCGCGCTGACGACCTTCTCGATCGCCAACGACGTCGCCAAGTACTTCGCGATCATCCCGGCGGCGTTCGCGACGACCTACCCGGTGCTGAACCGGCTGAACGTGATGGGCCTGGCGACGCCGCAGAGCGCGATCCTGTCGGCGGTGATCTTCAACGCGATCATCATCATTCTGCTGGTGCCGCTGGCGCTGCGCGGCGTGAAGTACCGTGCGGTCGGCGCGGCGCGGCTGCTGCGCGACAACCTGCTGATCTACGGGCTGGGCGGGATCATCGTGCCGTTCATCGGGATAAAAGCGATCGACCTGCTATTGGTCGCGCTCAGGCTGACGTGAAGACCGAGGGAGCTATGAAGCTACTTACTGCGCAACTCCGCCCGGCGATCGTCTCGCTCGCCGTGCTCACGCTGATCACCGGCGTGATCTACCCGCTGGTCGTGACCGGCATTGCCCAGCTGGCCTTTCCCTACCAGGCGAACGGGAGTATCATCACCGGAGCAGACGGCAAGCCGGCCGGCTCGGCGCTGATCGGCCAGCAGTTCGACGACCCGAAGTACTTCTGGGGCCGGCCGTCGGCGACGGGGCCGGTGCCGTACACGGCCTTCAACGCCGATAAGCTGACCGGCTCGTCGGGCTCGAACTATGGTCCGCTCAACCCGGCGCTGAGGGACGCGGCCCAGGCGCGCATCGACGCGCTCAAGCGGGCCGACCCCGGCAACACCAAGCCGATCCCGGTCGACCTGGTGACATCCTCCGGCAGCGGGCTGGACCCGCAGATCAGCCCGGCCGCGGCCGACTACCAGGCGGCGCGGGTGGCGAAGGCGCGCGGGCTGGACGAGGCGCAGGTGCGCGCGCTGGTCGCGCAGCACACCGAGGGCCGCCAGCTCGGCGTCCTGGGCGAGCCGCGCGTCGACGTGCTGCAGCTGAACCTGGCGCTCGACGCGCTGCGGTAGAGTAGGGGCGGTCGTTGGCAGTCGGCGGTCGGCAGTTCTCAGTCGGCCGCGATGTTCACGCGTCACGGTTCACGGTTCACATTGAAGGATCACGCCATGAAAACGATCTCGTTGAACGATCTCCCCGGCGACTGGCGCGCGCTCGTGCGTGAGGTCGAGCGCGCCGGCGATGCCGTGCTGCTGGAGCTCGACGGCGCCGTGTGCGGCGCCCTGCTGCCGGCCCGGGAGGCGCGCCGATTGGCGGCGCGCTTTGCGCCGGCCGAGCCGGATGCCGCGGCGCGGCAGGCCGCGACGTGGCAGGGCCCGGCGCGCAACTACCTTGAGATGCTGCGCGACGACCCGGCGCTCGTGCCGGCAGTCGGCGGCCAGCCGCTCGAATTTGTCACGATGATGAATTCGAGCTATATTGACCCGCAGCAGCTCTACCAGTTCAGGCACCCCAAGACCGGCCAGATCTACGTCTATCGCGCCGGCGAGCTGCAGCAGGCGATCGGGCGGGCGTTTGTCAGCGTCGACCGCATCCCCGACCACCCCAAGGACTTTGTCGCAGGCAAGCGCTAGCCAGTTTTGAGTTTTGAGTTTTGAGTTGCGCCCGAGCTGACAACTCAGAACTCAAAACTCAGAACTCACGATGATGAACGATCAGCGACCAAACCCGGACGAGCTGCTGGCGCGCGTGCAGGCCGAGGAGACGCGGCGGGCGCGCGGCAAGCTCAAGATCTTCTTCGGCGCGGCCGCGGGCGTCGGCAAGACCTACGCCATGCTCGAGGCCGCGCGCGAGAGGCGCGCCGAGGGCGTCGACGTGGTCGTGGGCTATGTCGAGACCCACGGCCGGGTGGAGACCGAGGCCCTGCTCGGCACCGCCACGCTGCGCGGCATGCTGCAGGTCATACCGCGCCGCACGGTCGCGTATCGCGGCGCCGTGCTGCAAGAGTTCGACCTCGACGCCGCGCTGGCGCGCCGGCCGGCGCTGATCCTGGTGGACGAGCTGGCGCACACCAACGCGCCGGGCTCGCGCCACCCCAAGCGCTGGCAGGACGTCGAGGAGCTGCGCGACGCCGGCATCGCCGTCTACACCACGATCAACGTC
Organism: Candidatus Ribeiella danica; assembly: GCA_016717335.1. Taxonomy (GTDB): domain Bacteria; phylum Chloroflexota; class Chloroflexia; order Chloroflexales; family Roseiflexaceae; genus Ribeiella; species Ribeiella danica. Next base: position 136,182 of record JADKFS010000008.1, on the reverse strand, counting down.
CAGCACGTCGAGAGCCTGAACGACGTCGTCGCGCAGATCACCGGCGTGCAGGTGCGCGAGACGGTGCCCGACCGGGTGATCGAGCAGGCCGACGAGATCGAGCTGGTCGACCTGACCCCCGAGGAGCTGCTGCAGCGCCTCAAGGAGGGCAAGGTCTACGTGCCCCAGCAGGCCGAGCGCGCGATCCGCAGCTTCTTCCGCCGCGGCAACCTGATCGCGCTGCGCGAGCTGGCGCTGCGCCGCACCGCAGACCGCGTGGACGAGCAGATGCAGCGCTACAAGCGCGACCACGCGATCGGCCAGACCTGGCCGGCCAACGAGCGCCTGCTGGTCTGCATCAGCCACAGCCCGCTCTCGGAGCGGCTGGTGCGCGCGACCCGGCGGATGGCTGCGGCGATGCGCGCGCCCTGGCTGGTGATCTTCGTCGAGACGCCGCGCTCGCTGCGCCTCGGCGAGGCCGAGCGCGATCGGGTGGCGCAGACGCTGCGCCTGGCCGAGCAGCTCGGCGCCGAGACGGCCACGCTGAGCGGCCAGCGCGTGAGCGAGGAGATTCTGACCTACGCCCTTGCGCGCAACGTCACCAAGATCGTCGTCGGCAAGCCCGAGCGCCCGCGCTGGCAGGATCTGCTCTTCGGCTCGGTCGTGGACGACCTGGTGCGCGGCAGCGGCGCGATCGACGTGTACGTGATCACCGGCGAGCAGGGCGAGAGCAGGCCCGCCGCCGCGCGCGCGCTTGAGCGCACCAGCGGGTGGCCGGCGTATGGCTGGGGCGTCTTGGTCGTCGCGCTCTGCACGGTGCTGGCCTGGCTGCTGCGCTCGTCGTTCACCGAGGCCAACCTGGTGATGGCCTACCTGCTCGGCGTGGTGGTCGCGGCGGCCCGCTTCGGGCGCGGCCCGTCGATCCTGGCGTCGGTGCTGAGCGTGGCGGCGTTCGACTTCTTCTTCGTGCAGCCGTACCTGACCTTCGCGGTCTCCGACGTGCAGTACCTGGTGACCTTCGGGGTCATGCTGGCGGTCGCGCTGGTGATCAGCACGCTGACGGTGCGGCTGCGGCAGCAGGCCGACGCCGCCCGCCAGCGCGAGCGGCGCGTCGCCGCGCTGTACGACATGAGCCGCGACCTGGCCGGCAGCCGTGGCCTGGAGAAGCTGCTGCGCGCGGTGGTGAGCAACATCGGCCAGACCTTCGGCAGCCAGGTGGTGATCATGCTGCAGACCGACGCCGGCCGCCTGCAGGCCTGGGGCAGCGTCGCCGGCTGGTGGGCCGAAGGGGTCAATAAGCAGATGATCTTCGCGCCGGATACGCACGACCAGGGCGTGGCGCAGTGGGTCTACGACCACGGCCAGATGGCCGGCCTGGGCACCGATACGCTGTCGGGCGCCCGCGCGCTCTACCTGCCGCTGATCGGCTCGCGCGGGGCCGTCGGTGTGCTGGGCGCGCGGCCGGCGCAGCCGCGGCGCTTCCTGGCGCCCGAGCAGCTGCACCTGCTCGAGACCTTCGCCAGCCAGGCCGCGCTGGCGCTCGAGCGCGCCTTCCTGGCCGACCAGGCCCAGCGCGCGCAGGTGCAGGCCGAGGCCGAGCGGCTGCGCAGCTCGCTGCTCAGCTCGGTCTCGCACGACCTGCGCACGCCGCTCACGGCGATCACGGGGGCGGCCAGCACGCTGCTGGACGGCCAGGCCGCGATCGGCGACGGCGTGCGAACCGAGCTGGTGCAGGGTATCTACGACGAGGCCGCCCGGCTGAACCGGCTGGTCGGCAACCTGCTGGACATGACCCGCCTGGAGTCGGGCGCGGTGCAGGTGCGGAAAGAGTGGCAGCCGCTGGAGGAGGTGGTCGGCGCGGCGCTCAATCGCCAGGAGCACGCGCTGCGCGAGCGCCCGCTGGAGGTTCAGCTGCCGCCCGACCTGCCGCTGGCGCCGCTCGACGGCGCTCTGATCGAGCAGGTGCTGGTGAACCTGCTCGACAACGCCGCCAAGTACACCCCGCCGGGCAGCCCGATCCTCCTGTCGGCCCGCGCCGCGCCGCAGGAGCTGACGGTGACGATCGCCGATCGCGGGCCGGGCATCCCATCCGGCGACGAGCGGCGCATCTTCGAGAAGTTCTACCGCGCCGCGCCCGCGGGCACGCACGGCAGCGGCCTGGGCCTGGCGATCTGCGCAGCGATCGTCCAGGCCCACGGCGGGCGGATCTGGGCGGAGAGCCGGCCCGGCGGCGGTGCGATCTTCTCCTTTACCCTGCCGGTCGACGGCCCGCCGCCCGCGATCGCCGCGGCAATGCTGGAGACCGAGGAACGGAGCGCGCCGCATGACCGAGACTGAGCCGCTGATCTTAGTGATCGAGGACGAGCTGGCGATCCGGCGCTTCCTGCGGGCGACGCTGCCTTCCCACGGGTATCGCGTGCTGGAGGCCGGCACCGGCCGCGACGGGCTGGCGCAGGCGGCGGCGGCGCGGCCGGACCTGATCATCCTCGACCTGGGGCTGCCGGACATCGACGGGCTGGAGATCACCCGCAGCCTGCGCGAGTGGAGCGAGGTGCCAATTATCGTGCTCTCGGCGCGCGGCCAGGAGCGCGACAAGATCGCCGCGCTGGATGCCGGCGCCGACGACTACCTCACCAAGCCTTTCGGCGTCGGGGAGCTGCTGGCCCGGCTGCGCGTGGCGCTCCGGCACGCGCTGCGCGTCGCGAAGGAGGCCAGCGACGGCGTCTTCACCGTCGGCAGCGTGCGAGTCGACCTGGTGCGGCGGCAGGTCTTCGTGGGCGAGGCCGACGTGCACCTCACGCCGATCGAGTACAAGATTCTGACCACGCTGATCAAGCACGCCGGCAAAGTCGTCACGCACAACCAGATCCTCAAGGAGGTCTGGGGGCCGGCCTACGCCGACGAGACGCCGTACCTGCGCGTGTACATGGGGCAGCTGCGGCACAAGCTCGAGGCCGACCCGGCCCGCCCGCGCTACCTGGTGACCGAGCCGGGCGTCGGCTACCGCCTCAAGGTCGAGTGAGGGGCGCGTTCGCGCCCCCGGCCCCGGTTGAGGCGGCTCGCGAGCCGCCCTTACATTCGGGGCGCTGCGCCCCGCACCTTGTCAGCTGGTCACCTGGTCAGCTTGTCAGCTTGTCTCCGGGGCGCAGCGCCCCCGGCCCCCCGCCCGGGCCCCCCCCCCCCCCCCCCCCCCCCCCCCCCCCCCCCCCCCCCCCCCCCCCCCCCCCCCCCCCCCCCCCCCCCCCCCCCCCCCCCCCCCCCCCCCCCCCCCCCCCCCCCGGCCCCCCGCCCCCCCCCCCCCCCCCCCCCCCCCCCCCCCCCCCCCCTCCCCCCCCCCCCTCCGGCAGTGATGCCCGTGCCAATTTCAATCTTGGTGGTGCATGCCCATCAACATTCCCATCGGGGCGGGTTGTCGCCCGCCGTGCGTGGATTCAGCCGGGCAGGTGCGCCAAGCGCTGGAACTGAGGCGGCATCATTACGAACTGCAAGAAATTCGCGCCGGGCTGCCCATATACTAAAGACGGGGGCGCCCGGCGCCGCCGTTCCGGTGGCCTGGCGCGAGGGACGGATGGGCGCCGCTGTGCGAGGGGGCGCTATGGAGCAACGACTATTCTTTCCGGCCGCGCATCTGCGCTTGCTTGAGTGCTGGCTGCCGCTCGCGCGCGAGATCAACCAGCGCCACGGCTGGGGCTACGATCTGGGCGAGCTCGAGGCGCTGATCCTGGCATCCGCGCCGGCGCTCGCGCGCGCGGGCACGGCACCCGAGGCGCACGGCATTCTCTGGTACTACCACCTGCTACGCCGCGCGGAGGCAGTATGACGCGACATCCCGGCGGCACCAAGCGCAGCTCCTGGCTCACCTTCCGGCGGCGGCTGCTGCTCGTGCGCCTGCTCCTGCGCGGCCCGGCCAGCAGCGCCGAGCTGATCGCCGCCGTCCAGTCCGAGCTTGGCGACGAGGGCTACCCGCCCGCCGCCGCCAGCGCGCTCAAGCACGATCTCGACGCGCTCAAGGCCGAGTACGGCTGCCGGATCGTGTTCCGGCGCGACCAGGGCGTCTACGGCCTGCAGGATCTCGGCGAGCTGGCGCTGCTCGATATGCCGGCCGAGTGCATGGAGGCGCTGGCCTTCCTCGACGCCAGCTTCCCCGCCGGCGCGGCGCTGCCCGAGCACGCCAACATCCGTGCCCTGCTCGACCGCGTGCTGCGGCTGCTGCCCGCCACCCGACAGAGCGAGTATGGGCAGCCCCAGGCGACGATGCGGCTGCGGCTGAACGGCGGCTCTGGCCGGATCGACCCGGGCGCGCTGGCGGTGGTCAAGCGCGCGATCGAGGAGCGCCGCGAGCTGGCCTTCAAGTACTGGAGCAGCTTCGACGTCGACGCGCCGCGCCGCCATCGCGTGGCGCCCTACGCGATCTTCTTCCGGCCCGAGGGCCACGGCTACGTGGACGCAACGCTGCTGGAGGTCTGCCCGGCCGCGGGCGAGACGCTGCACGCGGCGATCGACTACCGGCTCGACCGGATCGTGCCGGGGACGCTGCAGGTGCTGCCGGCGATGCTGCCGCCCCAGCGGCCCTATCCACGCCCCTACGCGCTGCGCTACCGCCTGCGCCCGGCGGTGGCGCGCCGGCGCGATGTGGCCGCGTACTTCCCCAACACGCAGATCGCCTACCACGAGGACGGCGGCGCGACTGTGACGGCCGCCGTGACCAATCTCTGGCAGACCCGCCAGATCCTGCTGCGCTACGGCGACGCCTGCGAGGTGCTCGGCCCGCCCGAGCTGGTCGCGCTGTTCAGCCAGACGGCGCGCGGCCTCGCGCGCCTGTACGGCGAAGAGATGTACGAGGTGGGCGAGTCGCGCTGATCGGCGCTGTCGTCCGCTTGCGGCTTGAGTAGCATTCTGCTGCGCTAAAAGCCCTTGCCCCTATACCACAATATCTGCGACTGAGGCGACAATATGGGTCGGCCGGTAGGGGTAGCGCACGACATTCTCGCGGCGCGTTACTCCGGTGAGCACCAGAATCGTCTCCAGGCCGCTCTCCGTGCCGATAATGATATCCGTGTCCATGCGGTCGCCGACCATGACCGAATCTTCCGAGTGGGCATCAATGGTCCGCAAAGCAGTCCGCATGATCAGCGGGTTGGGCTTCCCAATATAGTATGGCTGCACCCCGGTGGCCGCCGAGATGAGCGCTGCTACCGCGCCCGTAGCCGGCACCATGCCGCCCTCGCCCGGCCCCGAGACGTCGGGATTGGTCGCGATGAAGCGCGCCCCCGCTGCGACGAATCGCATCGCCTGGGTGATCCGCTCGAAGCTATAGGAGAGCGTTTCGCCAAGCACGACATATTCGGGCTCCTGGTCGGTGATGATGTACCCGGCATCGTGCATGGCGGTGGTGAGCCCAGCCTCGCCAATGACATACGCGCTGCCGCCGGGGTGCTGGGTTGCCAGAAATTGCGCGGTTGCCATCGCCGAGGTATAGATTGCGTTTGGAGGAACATCCAGGCCAATCCGCTGCAATCGCACCCATAGGTCGCGCGGTGTGTAGAGCGAGTTGTTGGTCAGCACAAGAAACTTCGACCCGGCTTCCTGCATCCGGCGAATGAACTCGTTTGCGCCGGGAATGACCTGCGAGCCAAGCACAAGCACGCCATCCATGTCACAGATATAGTTCTTCGGCATATACCCCCCCTCTGGTGAGAAAACAAGCCATTATACCGCGGATTGCCATCACGACCGTGCAGACAGCGTGTCGCTTCGGTGGCGGATGCCGTCGTCTAGAGCGCGCCCTGGTGCGGCGCCGGCCCTCGCCCTCTTCCCCCTGCGGGCGCGGCGGCACGATCGCCTAGAGCGCGTCCCGGCGCGGCGCCGGCCCTCGCCCTCTTCCCCCTGCGGGCGCGACGGCACGATCGCCTAGAGCGCGCCCCGGCGCGGCGGCACGACTCTCAGCGTTCGGGCGCGGTCGCGCAGCGACCGCGCCCGAACGCTGGAAAAATACCCCCCTCTCCCGGATGGGAGAGGGGGGCAGGGGGGTGAGGGAGAGCAGCGTGGTATCGCAGAGCCCTTACATCTGCTCGCGGAACTGGAAGCCGTAGCGCTTGCGCGCCTCGAGCCAGGCCCGGCGGATGATCTCGTGGACCTCGTCGGGGCTGCCGACGTTGCGCAGCACGGCGGTGGGCTTCGACGGGTCGGCGCTGCGCAGGGAGATGTCGCCAATGTTGAGCAGGCGCTCGCCCGCGCTCTGGCCGCGGTCGATGTCCTGCAGGCGGATCAGCTCGATCTCCTCGAAGTCCTTGCCGAGCAGGCCGCGCTGGATGCGCACGCGCTCGCTCGTGACCGTGTAGCGCTCGGTCAGCGACAGGAACGGCCGGCCCTCCCAGAGGGTGCGCTCGGCGCTGGGGTCCTCCGGATCGGCCGCGTCGGCGGGCGGCGCGGCGGGGGCGATCTGGCCCAGCAGGTCGTCGACGCCGACCAGGACCCCGTCGGCGATCGCGCCGACCAGCCGCTCCTGCTGCTCGCGCGCGAGCGACGACAGGTCGACTCCGCTCTGCGCAATCGACTGCCAGATCCGGCCGGTCAACATGGCACGGTGCTGATCGATTGACATCGTCTTTCTCCTACAAATGACTGTTTCAACATCGCGGTGGTGGGGTTCGGGGGCGGCTTCGCCGCCCCCGAACCCCACCCCTCAGAATCACGGTAGAGCGATCTACCGCCCGATCGTCTTGCCGCTGGCCACGGTCTTATCGGCCCCGAAGCCGCCCTCGGCCACGCGCGGCATGATCACGACGTTGCGGCCCACCACCGCGCCGGCCGGGATGCGCGCGCTGCGGCCGACCAGCGTGAGGCCGGTGTTCAGCCGCTCGGGGGTGGCCTGGTTCGGCGTGTTGTCCTCGCCGTCGCCGAGCCGCGCGTCGGCGCCGACCCGCACATCCTTGTCGAGGATGCAGCGGTCGATCACCGCGCCGCTCTCGACGACCGTGTCGGTGAGCAAGATCGAGTCGCGCACGACCGCGCCCGCCGCGACTGTCACGCCCGGCGCGATCACCGAGCGGATGACCTGGCCGTAGACCTGGCAGCCGTCGCACAGCAGGTCGCCCTCGACGCGCGCAGCGGAGCCGACCAGGGCGGCGGGGCGCTCCTCGCTGCGGGTGTGGATCACCCACTCGGGGTCGTACATGTCGAGCGCGGGGGTCTCGACCAGCAGCGCCATATTGGCCTCGTAGTAGGCCTGCACGGTGCCCACGTCGGCCCAGTAGCCCTGGAAGTTGTAGGCGCCGACGCTGGTCTCCCCGACGATCTTGGGCATGATCTCGCGGCCCAGGTCGGTCTGCTTGCCGCCGGCGAGCAGCTCGAGCAGGAAGCTCTTGCGGAAGACGTAGATGCCCATCGAGGCCAGGCTGGAGCGCGAGCGGCGCGGCTTCTCCTCGAAGCGGCTGACGGTGCCGTCCGAGTCGACCGTCACGATGCCGTAGCGGCTGACCTCGTGCGGGCTGACGCTGTGCACCGCGACGGTCGCGTCGCAGTCGCGCTCCTGGTGGAGCTGCAGCATCGGCCGGTAGTCCATCTTGTAGATATGGTCGCCGGCCAGCACCAGCACGGCGTCGACCGGCTGATCGGCGATGAAGTCGAGGTTGCCGCGCAGCGCGTCGGCGTTGCCGCGCTGCCACTCGCCGCCCTCGCTGGTGAGGTACGGGTGCAGCACGCGCACGCCGCCCAGCCGCCGGTCGAGGTCCCACGGCTTGCCGACGCCGATGTGCTCGTGCAGCGAGCGCGGGCGGTACTGCGTCAGCACCCCGACGTTGTAGATGCCGGAGTTGACGCAGTTCGAGAGCGTGAAGTCGATGATCCGGTACTTGCCGGCGAACGGCACCGCCGCCTCGGAGCGCTCGGCCGTCAGCGCGCTGAGCGCCCGGCTCTCGCCGCCAGCCAGGATGAGCGCCAGTGTACGCAACATATGCTACCTCACCTTGACAGGGTGACAAAGTGACAAGGTGACATTGCCGTCGAGACGGTCACCTTGTCAGCCGCTCACCGTGTCACCTTGTCAGATCGTCTCCCCCGACACGACCTCGCCCGCCGGGAAGTGCTCCTCGTCGCGGTCGGCGTTGATCACCACGTTGCGGCCCACCCGGATGTTGGCCGGCAGGTGCGCGCCCTTCCCGACCACGGTCACGCCGGTGTTGAGCTTCTCCGGCTCCAGCTTGTTCGGCGTGGCGAGGTCGTCGCCGTAGCCCAGCCGCACGCCCGGGCCGACCACCACGCCCTTGTCGACGATCGCGCGGTCGAGCACCGCGCCGGGGCCGATCCAGGTGTCGTTCATCAGCACGCTGTCGCGCACGATCGCGCCGGGCGAGACATACGCCCCCGGCGAGAGCACCGAGCGCTCGACCCGCCCGCGCACGATCGCGCCGTTGCAGACCATGCTCTGGCTGACCAGCGACTGCGGGCCGAACTTCGCCGGCGGGCGCTCCTCGCTGCGGGTGTGGATGACCCAGTTCGGGTCGTAGAGCTGCAGCTTGTTGTCGGGATTCAGCAGATCCATGCTGGTCTCCCAGTAGGACTGGATCGTCCCGACATCGACCCAGTAGCCCTCGAACGGGTACGCGAAGACGCGGTCCTCCTTGATCATGGCCGGGATGACGTGCTTGCCGAAGTCGATCCGCGGGCTGCCCTCGGCGCCCTCGGAGAGCCGGCGCATCAGCGTGTCGGCCGAGAAGACGTAGATGCCCATGCTGGCGAGCGTGCCCTTGTCGCGCGCCTTGGGCTTCTCGGTGAACTCGGTCACGCGCATCGAGTCGTCGGTGGTCATGATCCCGAAGCGGTCGGTCTCATCGAGCGGCACGTGCATCACGCCGACGGTCAGGTCGGCGCGGCTGCGCTGGTGAAACTCGACCATCGCGCTATAGTCCATCTTGTAGATGTGATCGCCGCCGAGGACGACCGCCAGGTCGGCGCGGCGCTCGCGGATGTAGTTGAGGTTCTGGTAGACCGCGTCGGCGGTGCCCTTGTACCAGCTCTCGTCGCGGCGGCCCTGGTAGGGCTGCAGCAGGACCACGCCGCCCTGGCTGCGGTCGAGGTCCCAGGGCTTGCCGTTGCCGATATGCGAGTTGAGCGAGTGCGGGCGGTACTGTGTCAGCACGGCCACGTCGAAGATATTCGAGTTGACGCAGTTCGAGAGGGTGAAGTCGATGATCCGGAACTTGCCGGCAAAGGGCACCGAGGGCTTGGCGCGCTTCTCGGAGAGGACGCTCAGGCGCGTCCCCTCGCCACCGGCCATGATCATGGCGACGATTCGCACGTGGAACCTCCATCACTGAGCGGGCGAATGGCGGGATGCGCATCGTGATGCGGTGAATAGTATACCACAGGTTGTGGGGGCTGCGCGCCCCCGCGCCCCCGCTGGGGCGTTGCCCCTGCGCCCCCGCGGGGGCGTTGCCCCTGCGCCCCGATCCGAGTCCTCGTGACAGCGTGCGTGTCTTTGTGGTGGGGCTCCGCCCCCCACGCCCCCCGCTGGGGGCGGAGCCCGCCCCCAGACCCCCTGCAAGAAATCCCACCTCGGCAACAGACCCGGTGGCGCATGCCCGGCGGAATCACGGCACGGCGGGAGGCAAGTCGCGCTCGGTATTGGACCCCACACGCAGTCTCGTATCTTCAGTCGCTGCGGAATGGTACTGGGCATGCGCCACGATGCGTGTAACCGAGACGCGATTATTTGCCGGAGGGGGTCCGGGGGCGCAGCGCCCCACACGCTACTGAGTGAGCGGCAGCAGCGACGGCTTAATCCGCATCAGAACGCCGCCGAGCCACATCGCGGCCCCGCTCCCGACCACGAACACAATCAGCGCCAGCACCACGATCCGCCCGCGGCGGCGCCACAGGCCGTCCAGCAGCACGCCGAGCGCCAGGCAGACCAGCGGCGCCGCGAAGTAGATGTAGCGGACCAGCAGGCCCAGGCCCATGTAGACCCCGAAGAACGCCAGGCAGACCAGCACCCAGCCCACCACGAGCGTGCGCCCGAGCGGGTGGCGCTGCCGGCCCCGCAGCAGCTGCGCCAGCCCGAGCGGCGCCAGCATGACCACGGGCGGCAGGAGTCCGCGCTGCAGGCCGCTGCCGATGTGATCCAGCCTGATGTCGCGCAGGGCCACGCTGTTGGCGATCGAGGCGCTGAGCGACGGCCCGGCGCGCTGGGCCCGGCTGAACAGGGTGTCGGCCACGGCCGTGAAGTAGATCGGGATGGTGATCAGGCCGGCCAGCGCGATCCCGGCGACCAGCAGGCCGCGCCCGGTGGGCGTGAGCCGCCGCCAGCCGAGCACGACGCACGCGGCCAGCAGCGCGGCGATCAGCACCAGCGCCCCGACGTGCATCAGCAGGGCGATCACGCAGATGCCGGTGAACGCGGCCAGCCTGGTGCGATCCGGCCGGCGCGCCAGCCGCAGCAGCGCCCAGAGCAGCAGCAGCCCGGCGGTCTGGGCCATGTCGTTGGTGACGAAGCCCCACCAGAGGATCGTCGCGTTGATCGGCAGCGCCAGGTAGAGCGCCAGCGCCAACAGCCCGGCCCGCGCGGAGAGCCCCAGCTCGCGCGCGAGCGGCAGCAGCACCAGGCAGCCCAGCCCGTCGACCAGCGCGGGCCCGACCTGCACGACCAGCCGGGTCGACGGAAGCAGCAGGTACAGCGGCAGCATCAGCACGTAGCCGACCGGTGGGTTGAAGGTCGGCCGGTTCTGGAACTCAGACGGCGTCGAGAAGATGTACAGCTGGCCGCTCAGGATCGACTCCTGCCACACCCGGTGGAAGGGGAGGTCGTGGCTGTCGAACAGCGGGTGGACCGCGCCGAACAGGCGTAGGGCCAGCGCCGCCACGAACAGGCCCCAGGCGACGCTCGCCAGGTGTGGCGTCATCCAGGGCGCGAGCGCGCGCTTGACCCACGGCGCGGCCAGCCAGGTCGCGGCCAGCAGCGCCGCGACGATGATCGTCCAGCTCTCAAGCGCCAGGGCGACCCACAGCGGCTGCCAGAAGTTCGCGCCGACCAGCGCGGCTGCCAGCAGCAGCCCGGACCAGACCGTCGAGCGGAGCGGGAGCGCGAGCGCGCCGACCAGGGCCAGCGCGAGGCCGAGCAGCAGCGCCTGGCCGCCGAGCTGCCAGATCGACGGCCCGCTGATCGGCTCGGTCTGGTCGAGCTCGATCCAGTCGAGCGCGAAGCCGACCTCGCGGTCGTCGGCGGCGGAGCTGTAGGTCTGGCTCGTGAAGCCGATGCGGATGCTCGGCGGGCCGGCGCCGCCGTCGCGCGGAAGCGCGATCTGGTAGGTCAGCAAGTCGCGCGTCATCCGGATGGTCGCAACCGGCTTGCCGGCCAGATCGATCTGGACGCGCGGCGGATCGACGCCGGGCGGGCGCCAGCCGTGCGCGTGCAGCCGCAGCAGCCGGTAGCGGCCGCTCAGGTTGGGCACGACCAGCTCGGTGTGGTCCTGCGTCCAGCGGAACAGCTCGGACGAGGTCGTCTCGGGCCGGAACACGCCGTCGAGGAAGGCCTGGTCGCCCCACTCGCCCACGTCGATGCGCAGCCTGGGCGCGGCTGCCAGGCTGAGCCACAGCGGCGGCAGCGCCAGCGCGAAGATCAGCGCCAGCCATGCCGCGCGGCTGAGCGTTAGAGTTGAACGTTTGAACGTTTGAGCGTTTGAACGTCGGAACGTTTGGAGCATGTGTAGCACGGGTTAACTATTCGGGATGCGGTCGGCGGTCGGCGGTCAGACTAGTTCGGGATGATACGAATGTAGCTGAGAGCAGGGGGCCAAGAGCCGGTGACGCGCGATGGACGATGGGCCAAGGACAGGGAACAGGGAACAGGGAACAGGGAACAGGGAACAGGGGTCAGGGGTCAGCATTCGATACCCTATCACCTGGTCACCTTGTCATCTTGTCATCTTGTCATCTTGTCATCTTGTCATCTTGTCATCGATCCTCGCGCTCGCCGATCAGCGCCATCACCGGGTCGAGCAGCAGCCCGTTCGTGCCGATCGCCTCGCCCGAGTGGATGGTCTGCGTGCCGCTCCAGTCGGTGAAGCTGCCGCCCGCCTCGGTGACGACCGGCAGCAGCGCGGCGCAGTCCCACACGCTGACGATCGGGTCGAGCATGACCTCGGCGCGGCCGGTGGCCAGCAGCACGTAGCCGTAGGCGTCGCCCCAGCTGCGCCGGAGCTTGGTGGCGGCGATCAGGCGGCGGTAGGCCGACCCGCGGCCCTGCTCGGCCATGCTCTCGGCGTCGGTGCAGAGCAGCAGCGCGTCGGCCAAAGAGGCCACGCCCGAGACGCGCGCGCGCCGGCCGTTCCAGCTGCAGCCGCCGCCGCGGGCCGCGTGCAGCAGCTCGCCCAGCGCCGGGATGTTGATCGCCCCGACGACCGGCTCGCCGTCGCGCTCGAGGCCGACCAGCACGGCGTACATCGGCACGCCGCGCACGAACGTCTTGGTGCCGTCGATCGGGTCGATGATCCAGCGGTGGCTGGCGCCGGGGCGGGTCTCGCCCTCCTCCTCGCCGAGGATGCTGTGGTGCGGGTAGCGCGCCTCGATCAGCTCGCGCATCAGCCGCTCGGCCGCGCGGTCGGCGATCGTGACGGGCGACTGGTCGGCCTTATACTCGGTGGTGAAGTCGGTCTGGAAGTAGCGCAGCGTGAGCTTGCCGGCCTGCCACGCCAGCTCGGCGGCAAACTCGCGCAGCTCGCTCAACGACTCGGGTGCCACTCGGATCTCCTCGATCTTCTCATCCGCGGATAACGCAGATAAAGCGGATACGGACTCGTCACCGCTGCCGGATCTTCCTGATGTGATCCGCGGATAACGCAGATAAAGCGGATACGGACTCGTCACCGCTGCCGGATCTTCCTGATGTGATCCGCGGATAACGCAGATACGGTGGATTATCCCCAACTCAATATCCGCGATTATCCGCGATATCTGCGGATCAAGAAACGTGTGATTTCGGTCTAGACCGCGATATCTGCGGATCAAGAAACGTGTGATTTCGGTCTAGACCGCGATATCTGCGGATCAAGAAACGTGTGATTTCGGTCTAGACCGCTCGCGCGGACACGCCGACCAGCTCCTCGAGCGCGGCCAGCAGCACGTCGTTCTGCTCGGGCGTGCCGATGCTGAAGCGGATGCAGTCGCGCAGGCCAGCCTTGTTGAAGTAGCGCACCAGGATGCCGCGGCGCATCAGGTCGTCCTTGAGCGCGGCCGCGTCGCCGCTGAGCACGCGGCAGAGCAGGAAGTTGGCCTTGCTCGGGTAGACCAGCAGGCCGGGCGCGGCGCTGAGCTGGCAGAAGACGCGCTCGCGCTCGGCGACGATGCAGGCGACCTTGTCGCGCAGGTAGTCCAGGTCTTCCAGCGAGCCCAGCGCGGCCGCCTGCGCGGCGACGTTAATGTTGTAGGGCTGCTTGATCTTCCAGAGATGCTCGATCAGCTCCTCGTGGAACAGCCCGTAGCCGATCCGCAGCCCGGCCAGGCCGGCCCACTTGCTGAAGGTGCGCAGCACCGCCAGGTTGGGGTACTGGCCAACCAGGTCGGCCACGCTGTCGCCGGCGAACTCGACGTAGGCCTCGTCGACCACCACCAGCAGCGGCAGCTCAAGCAGCCGCTCGATCTCGACCCGCGCGGCCATGTTGCCGGTCGGGTTGTTCGGCAGAGTCGCGAACAGCAGCTTGGCGCCGTGCTGCTCGACGGCGTCGGCGATCGCCTCGATGTCGAGGTTGAACGCCTCGTCGCGCGGGACGTTGACGACGCGGGCGCCGTGGATGCCGGCGTCGAAGGAGTACATGCCGAAGGTCGGCTGGCTGTCGACGATCGCGTCGCCCGGCTGGAGCAGCGCGCGCATGAGCAGGTCGATCAGCTCGCCCGAGCCGGAGGAGCACATGATCCGCTCGACCGGCTGGCCGGTGTAGGCGCTCAGCTTCTCGCGCAGCAGCGTGTGGTTCGGGTCGGGGTAGATCGCGACCACCGACGGGTCGCCGTACTGGATCGCGGCGCCCTCGTAGCTGCTCTGGCCACCGCCCAGCGCCGCCAGCGCCGCCCGGGCTCGCGGCGAGGGGCCGTACGGGCTCTCGTTCGCGTCCAGCTTGATGATGCGCTCGACCGGCAGGCCGAGCTGCGCAGCCAGCACCTCGATCGGCATGACTGGCGTGTACGGCTCCAGGGCCGCGATGTCGGGGCGCAGCAGATGAGCGATAGAAGGCATGTCTACAGTTTCCTCCAGGTCACATACGGTTCCGGACACAGGCTCCCGGCTGCCATAGGGGCGAGCCTCGTGAGCGCCGACAGGCATACCCTCGCCCTGGCCCCGCCGGCGGGAAAGATGGCGCAATGATACCACGAATGGCAGGTTGAGTGGCGGCTTGTGTGGGGGCTCCGCCCCACGCCCCCAGTCTCTCGCCAGGTAGGCTTCTCCGGGGCGCTGCGCCCCCGGCCCCCGCCAGCTTGGCCTGCGCCAGCTCTTTCCTGGGGCGCTGCGCCCCGGCCCCCGCCTGACTGTCCGGTGCAGATTTCTCCGGGGCGCTGCGCCCCCGGCCCCCCGCCCGGGGGAACCCACGCCGGTTCAGGCGGCTGCGCCAGGACTCTTTCCGGGGCGCTGCGCCCCCGGCCCCCCGCCTGACTGTCGCGGCGTGCGAGATTTCTCCGGGGCGCTGCGCCCCCGGCCCCCCGCCCGGGGGAACCCACGCCGGTTCCCCCGGCCCCCCTCCGGCAAATGATGCCGTACCAATTGCATTGCTTGTGGCACATGCCTATCACCAGGCTTGCCGGGCGAGTTGCATCCCGCCGCACCTGGATTCAGCTGGGCATGCACGCCAAGCGATCGAACTGAGGCAGCATCATTTTGGGGTCCAGGGGCGCGCAGCCCCCGGAAGAAGGGTGCAGCGAGCGCTGCACTCTCCTATGCTATAATCTGGCTCCATATGACAGGATACTCATTGGCATAGATATAGGTGATCGATGGCGACGAAGCCTCCAAGTATCTCAGCCTTCTTCCCGGCCTATAACGACGGCGGCACGATCGGGAGCCTGGTGGTCACCACGCTGCACACGCTGGCCGAGCTGACCGACGACTACGAGGTGCTGGTGGTCGAGAACGGCAGCACCGACTACACCGTCGAGGTGCTCGAGGAGCTGTCCAAGCAGTACGACCACTTCCGCTACCTGGCGCACCGCGAGGCGCTCGGCTACGGCGGCGCGCTGCGGGTCGGCTTTCGCGAGTGTCGGAAGGACCTGATCTTCTACACCGACGGCGACGCGCAGTACGACCCGCGCGAGATCGCGCTGCTGCTGCCGGCTATGGCCGACGGGGTCGACATCGTCAACGGCTGGAAGATCGAGCGGCACGACCCGCTGCACCGGATTATCATCGGGCGGCTGTACCACCACTTCGTCAAGCTGATCTTCGGCTTCAAGCTGCGCGACGTGGACTGCGACTTCCGGCTGATCCGGCGCGAGGTCTTCGACGTGATCGACCTGGAGTCGCCCGACGGCACGATCTGCCTTGAGCTGGTCAAGAAGCTGCAGGACGCCGGGTTCAGCTTCGCCGAGGTGCCGGTGCACCACTACCACCGCACCTACGGCAAGAGCCAGTTCTTCAACTTCCGCCGGCTCAGCCGCGTGCTGCCGCACCTGGCCAGGCTGTGGTGGAAGCTGGTGGTCCGCCGCGAGCACGTCAAGCGTATCAGGGCGCGCCGCGCCGCTCTCGCCGACAAGGTGACAAGGTGACAAGGCGGCAAGGTGGCAAGGTGACAAGGTGACAAGGTGACAAGGTGACAAGGTCTTCGCCGTATTGTCCTCTCACCCCTCACCCCCTCACCCCCTCACCCCTCACCTTGTCATTCTGATTGATGAACGCAGCATGACTGATTTCGCTGACACATTTCGTGGCGCAAAAATCCTCATCACCGGCGGCCTGGGCTTCATCGGCTCGGCGCTAGCGCACCGGCTGGTCGGGCTGGGCGCGCAGGTCACGCTGGTCGACTCGCTGATCCCGATCTACGGCGGCAACCTGCGCAACGTCGCCGGCATCGCCGACGCGGTCAAGATCAACATCGCCGACGTGCGCGACCAGTACTCGATGGATTTTCTGGTGCAGGGGCACGACTTTCTGTTCAACCTGGCCGGGCAGACCTCGCACCTCGACTCGATGCGCGACCCGTACACCGACCTGGAGATCAACTGCCGCGCGCAGCTCTCGATCCTGGAGGCCTGCCGCCGACACAACCCGAAGCTCAAGCTGGTCTACGCCTCGACGCGCCAGATCTACGGCAAGCCGGACTACCTGCCGGTCGACGAGCGCCACCTGCTGCACCCGGTCGACGTCAACGGCATCAATAAGATGGCCGGCGAGTGGTACCATATCCTCTACAACAACGTCTACGGCATCCGCGCCTGCGCGCTGCGGCTGACCAACACCTACGGGCCGCGCATGCGCGTCAAGGACGCCCGCCAGACCTTCCTGGGCATCTGGATCAAGCAGCTGGTCGACGGCGAGACGATCCAGGTCTTCGGCGACGGCACGCAGATCCGCGACTTCAACTACGTCGACGACGTGGTCGAGGCGCTGCTGCTGTCGGCGGCCGAGCGCAGCGCCGACGGGCAGATCTTCAACCTCGGCAGCGACGAGACGATCAACCTGCGCGACCTGGCCGCGCTGCTGGTCGAGGTCAACGCGGCCG
Organism: Candidatus Ribeiella danica; assembly: GCA_016717335.1. Lineage (GTDB taxonomy): Bacteria > Chloroflexota > Chloroflexia > Chloroflexales > Roseiflexaceae > Ribeiella > Ribeiella danica. Next base: position 119,506 of record JADKFS010000008.1, on the reverse strand, counting down.
GGCGCCACGAGATCGTGCCGTTCCCGCCCGACCGCAAGGCGATCGATATCGGCGACTACTACGCCGACTACCGGCTGATCCAGGGCCGGCTCGGCTGGCGCCCCAGGGTCGCGCTGCGCGAGGGGCTGCGCCGCACGCTGGAGTTCTACCGCCAGGAGCGCGAACACTACTGGTGACGATTGTAGATCGTAGATTGCAGATTGCAGATGACACCTCGACTCAATCTACAATCTACAATCTACAATCTGCAATGCGTGGAATGGATTGGCAGTGAATATACCTTTTGGAGATCTCCGGCGCCAGTACGAGTCGATCCGGCCCGAGCTGGACGCGGCGGCGGCGCGGGTGCTGGCGAGCGGCTGGTATATCCTCGGACCCGAGGTCCAGGCGTTCGAGCGGGCCTTCGCGGCCTTCTGCGGCGTCGGGCACGCCGTCGGCGTGGGCAACGGCACCGAGGCGCTCTACCTGGCGCTGGTCGCGCTCGGCGTCGGCCCGGGCGACGAGGTGATCACCGTGGCGAACGCGGCGGTGTACGAGCCGCTGACGATCCTGCAGGCCGGCGCGCGGCCGGTGTTCGTGGACGTGGACGAGCGCAGCTACACGATGGACCCGGCGCTGCTGGAGGGCGCGATCACGCCGCGCACCAAAGCGATCATGCCGGTGCACCTGTACGGGCGCATGGCCGACATGGACGCGATCGGGGCGATCGCGCGCCGCCACAGGCTGCCGGTGATCGAGGACAGCGCCCAGTCGCACGGCGCGGCGCTGGGCGGGCGGGTCGCCGGGAGCATCGGCGCCTGCGGCTGCTTCAGCTTCTACCCGAGCAAGAACCTGGGCGCGCTCGGCGACGGCGGCATGGTCGTGACCGACGACGCCGAGCTGGCGGCGAAGCTGCGCCGGCTGCGCGTGTACGGCTGGCGCGAGCGCTACTACACCACCGACGCGGGCGGCATCAACTCGCGGCTGGACGAGCTGCAGGCCGCGCTGCTGCACGCCAAGCTGGGCCACCTGCTGGCCTGGAACGAGCGCCGCCGCCAGATCGCCCGCCGCTACGACGAGCTGCTGGCCGGCAGCGGGCTGGCGCTGCCGGAGCTGTGCGAGGACGGCGCGCACGTCTACCACCTCTACGTCGTGCGGGCGGCCGGGCGCGAGCGCCTGCAGGCGGACCTGCGCGCGCGCGGGGTCGAGACTGCCGTGCACTACCCGCTGCCGGCGCACCTCCAGCCGGTCTACCAGCAGCTCGGCCTGGCCGCGCCCGGCAGCCTGCCGGTGACCGAGCGGCAGGCCGGCGAGGTGCTGTCGCTCCCGATCTACCCCGAGCTGACCGACGCCGAGGTCGACGCGGTGGCGGCGGCGCTGCGCGAGGCGGCCGGCGCGCCAAGCCGATGACTCAGGCCATGAACAAGCGATCGCTGGCGTACCCGACCACGCGGCTGCTCGGCCGCTGGCGGGCCGCGCGCGTGCCGATCTCGGCGCTGCTGGTCTTTCTGCTCGCGCTGGCGCCGCGCGCGCTGGCCGTCGGGCGGTTCCTCACGATCGACGAGGCCTACCACTGGTTCGAGCGCGGCCGGCTGTTTCTGCGGGCGATCCGCGGCGCCGACTGGGCCGCGACCAACCTGGTCGGCCACCCGGGCGTCACGACGATGTGGCTCGGTGCCAGCGGCTTTATGACGCACTATACCTTGAGCGCGTGGGGCCTGGCCGCCTGGCCCGACCCCGATCTGCTGCGCGTCCTCGTGCGCCTGCCGGTCGCGCTCGTGACCTCCCTGTGCGTCGCGCTGAGCTACGCGCTGCTCCGCCGGCTGGTGCCCGCACGCCTGGCGCTGCTGGCGGCGCTGTTCTGGGCCGGCGACCCGTTTCTGGTGGCGCACTCGCAGATCCTGCACGTCGACGCGCTGCTGACGTCGTTCATGACGCTGGCGCTGCTGGCGGGGCTGCTGGCGTTCCGCCTGGATGATAGTGAGGTCGCCGGGCCGCGGCTGCGCTGGGGCATGCTGATCGGCTCGGGTGGCGCGACTGGCCTGGCGCTGCTGACGAAATCGCCCTCGGTCGTGCTGGCGCCGATGCTCGGGCTGATCGCGCTGGTGGCGGCGTGGCGACGACGAAAGGCGAAGGACCAAGGACCGAGGACCAAGGACCAGGCGACGACTGGCCACCCAATCATGTCGGCACGGCAGTTGGTCTCTAGTCTCTGGCCTTTGGTTATCTTGCCCATGTTGGCGTGGGGGCTGTGCGTGCTGCTGGTCTGGTTTGCGCTCTGGCCGGCGGCCTGGCTCGACCCGATCGGCGCGATCCGCAGCATCGTCCGCCAGGCCGCGGACGACGGCGGCTCGCCGCACGGCTGGGGCAACTTCTTCCTGGGGCGCGCGGTCGCCGATCCGGGGCCGCTGTTCTACCCGGTCGCGATCGCGCTGCGCCTGACGCCCTGGTCGCTGATCGGACTCGTCGCCGCTGTGCCGGCCGCCGCGCTGGCCTGGCGGCGAGGGCAGGCCCGGCGTGGGCTCCCGCTGATCGTCCTGGCGATCTTCTGCCTGCTGTTCGGCGCGGCGATGACGCTCGGGCCGAAGAAGTTCGACCGCTACGCGCTGCCGATCTTCCCGACGCTCGATCTGATCGCGGCCTTCGGCATGCTCTGGCTGTGGGATACCCTGCGCCGGGGCGTGCGGCGCGGCGCGCCAGCGGCCACTAGCGACTCGCGCGAGCGGCCGGCGACGGCGGCCGCTGGCCTGCTGCTGGCCGTCCTGGTGCTGGCGGCGAATCTCGCCTGGCACCACCCGTATGAGATGGCCTACTACAACCAGCTGCTCGGCGGCGGGCCGGTCGCCGCCACGCTCATCCCGGTGGGATGGGGCGAGGGGCTGGAGCAGGCCGGGGACTACATTCGGTCGCGGCCCGACGGCGCCGCGCTGCCGGTCGCCACCTGGTACCAGCCGGCGCTGCAGCCGTATGTCTCGGCGCACGTCAGCAAGCTCGCCCAGGTGCTGAGCCCCGGCCAGGTTGGCTACGCCGTGCTCTACATCGACCAGGAGCAGCGCCGCAACGAGCCCGAGGTGATCGATATGCTGCGCGCTCAGCTCAAGCCCATCCACACGGTCCGCATCAACGGGATCGACTACGCCAAGATCTACCAGATCCCGCCGCCGGTCGCGCGCCCGATCGACGCCGACTTCGGGCCGGCGATCCACCTGCGCGGCTACGACGTGGACACGACCACGCCCGGCGCGCTCACGCTCACGCTCGACTGGGCCGCCCGCGCGGCAATTCCGGCCGACTATATGCTGTTCGTGCACGTGATGGACGCCGCGGGCGCGCGGGTCGGGCAGATCGACATACCGGCGGGCGAGCCGGCGCGGACGTCGGGCTGGGCGCCCGACAGCTACGCGCGGCAGCGGATGAGCGTGCCGCTTGCCGCCGATGCGCCGGCCGGCAGCTACTGGATCGCGATCGGCCTGTACGACCCGCGCGCCGGCGCGCGCCTGAGCCTGCGCACCAGCTCGCCGCAGCCCGCCGCGCCGAGCGACGGCGAGGGCGCGCTGCTGCTTGGGCCGGCGCCGCTCAAATAGCAGGATATGATGAGCCGAAGATCAACCTACCGCGCCGATCTGCTGCTTGCGCTCGCGGCGGCGCTGCTGGCCGCCGCGCTGATCGCGATCGGGTTCGGCCGCGCCTGGCCGATGCGGCTGGACGTGGGCGCGGCCGACGCGCGCTTCGTGAGCGGCTTCCACGCCAGCCAGTCCGCCAACGGCATCAGCTATCGCTGGACCACGGCCAGCGCGGCGATCGCGCTGCCGCAGCCCCCCGCCGGCCAAGGGGCGATCTTGACCCTGCGGCTGATGAACGGCCGCCCGCTCGGCCAGCCCGACCTGCACATGCAGCTCAGCGCCGGCGGCCAGCCGCTTGGCGCGGTCGTGCTGGCCCCCAGCTACGAGCGAGTCTACCACTTCCTGATCCCGCCCGCCCGCGGGCTGGGCTGGGCGACCTCTATCGCGCTGCGGAGCGACACGGTCTCGCTGCCGGACGACCCGCGCCCGCTCGGCGGCGGGGTCGACTGGGTCGGGCTGGAGGCGCTGCCGACCGGGCCGGCGCTGCCTTCGGCCTGGCTGCTGCTGTGGGGCGCCGGCCTGGGCCTGCTCGGCTACGCGCTGATGCGCGGCATTGGCCTCAGTGGGCGGGCGGCGCTGGCCGGAACGAGCGCGCTCGCCGGCCTGGTCGCGCTGGGCGTCGCCGCGCGCCCGCTCGAGGTGCTGCCGTTCGTCCATCGGATCGTCGCGCTGCTGGGGCTCGGCTGCGCCGCGATCTGGCTGGCGCGCGCGCTGGCGCCCCCCGTGCCGACGGAAGACCAAGGACCAGCGACCAGCGACCAGCGACTCGGGACAGAAGGCAGCGCACGCGCCGGCGGCACGCCGAGATTTGGCCTTTCGTCTTTCGTCCTTGGTCGGCGCGTGCGCGGGCGCGACCTGCCGATCTACCTGGCGATCGCCGGGTGGATGGGGCCGGCGTTCCAGATCGTGATGGTGGCGGACGGCGCCCAGAACATCGGCGCGGCCGAGGGCACGCTCTGGGTCGGCGCGGCGCTGGCGCTCGGGCTGGCCGGCCTGGGCGGCTGGTACCTCCTGCGCGGCCGCCGGCTGCCGCGCGAGCAGTGGACGAAGACCCTGAGCGGCGCGGCGCTGGCGCTCCTCGCGGGCGCGGCGGTCGCGCACCTTGGCTACATGACCTGGTACGCCTTCCAGCGCCAGGGCCCCGACTTCTGGATTCTGTTTAAGGGCGCGCGCGAGTGGGCGCGCGGCGGCTCGCTCTACAGCATGGACGAGATCATCACCAACCACTTCGGCCACGTCTTCAAGGTGCCGCCGTTCTACGGGATGCTGTTCGCGCCGTTCGTGTTCCAGGATGGCGAGCGCATCCTGCTGTACCACCGCATGCTGAACACGATCCTGCTCGGCGCGACCGCGCTGGCGTGGTACCGGATGTGGGGCCTGCGGCTGCTGTCGGCGGCGGGCGCGGGGATGCTCATCCTGCTCAACATCCGGCCGATGACTGACACGATCGCCTTCGGCCAGATCGACCTGGCGCTGCTGCTGGCGCTCACGCTGGCGCTGTGGGCGCTGCGCGAGGAGCGCGATCTGCTGGCCGGCGTGCTGGTGGCGTTCGGCACGCTGCTCAAGATCTATCCGGTGCTGCTGCTGGCGTTCTTCGTCGCCAAGGGGCGCTGGCGCGCGCTGGCCGGCTTCGCGCTGGGCATGCTGCTCTTCAACGCCCTGGCGGTCGCCGTGATGGGCTGGGAGATGCAGCGCGTCTACCTGACCGAGGTGCTGCCGCGCATCGGCGGGACCACCAGCTGGGTGGAGAACCAGACGATCTCGGGCTTCCTGGCGCGCTTCTTCGCGCCGCCGACCGCCTCGGACATCTTCCGGAACCGGGCGGTCGCGCTGCTGGGCCTGGCGATCTCCGGCCTGGTCGGGCTGGGCGGCTGCGTCTTGGCGCTATGGCCGGCCCGGCCGCGCAGCACCGGCTTCGCGCTGCAGTACGGCCAGTTCATGCTGCTGATGGTGCTGGTCGTGCCGGCGGCGTGGATGCACTACGAGACGCTGCTGTTCCTGCCGTTCGCCGCGCTGCTGCTGCACGAGCGCGAGCGCCTGGTCGGGCTGCCCAGGGCCGCGGCGCTGGCGACCAGCTTCGCGCTGATCAGCTACGGCAACCCGTGGAGCTTCTACGACGGCACGGTCATGGGCATCCTGACGGTCGCGGGCGTCTCGTACAAGTTCTACGGCATGCTGCTGCTGGGCGGCGTGCTGGCCGCGACGCTGCTGGCCGAGCGCGCGCCGACCTGGAGCGATCTCGCGCAGGCTGTCCCGTGGCGCAGGCGGGTGGCGCTACGCGCCGAGCGCTGAGCGCCTGCGCGCTCACACGCTGTCTGCGGGGGCTGCGCGCCCCCGCGGGCGGGGCTTCGCCCCTGGAGCCCAAAAGCATCACTCTTTCGTCGTTTGTACGGGGGGCTGCGCGCCCCCCGCGCCCCCGCGGGCGGGGGTGGGCCGCCACCCCCGCCGCCCCCCGGCCGGGGCTTGCGCCCCTGGACCCCAAAATGATGCCGCCTTGGTTGCGATGCTTGACGCGCATGCCTAACTGAATGCGGCGCGGCGGGAGGGAACCCGCCCCACCGGAATGTTGCCAGGCATGTGCCACTAGCCTTGAAATAGAGTCGGCATCCTTTGCCGGAGGGGGGCCGGGGGCGCAGCGCCCCGGAAAAAGGAATCACGCCCGGCACGGGCGGCCGGTGGGGGGCCGGGGGCGCAGCCTCTGGAGAGACGCCTATCGAGATCGGGAATGATGGAGCCACCTATGCAAGTAGCAACAGACGAGCTGCTCGAGCTGCTCGACTACCTCGCGGCCGAGCGGCCGGAGGGCGGCGCGTGGCGGCAGTGGCATATCGCCCGGATCGGTGGCGGCGCGAACAACCTGCTGTACCGCGCCACCGGCGACGCGCGCGACCTGGCGGTCAAGTGGACGATCCGCGACGAGCGCGACCGCGCCGGGCGCGAGCTGCTCGCGCTGCTGGCGCTGCGCGGGGCCGGGCTCGCGGTCGCGCCCGAGCCGATCTACCTGGAGCGCAAGCGCTACCCGCTGCCGGTGATCGTGCAGTCCTGGCTCCCCGGCGAGGTGAGGGATGAGCCGCCGGACGGCGACCAGGAGTGGCGGCGCCTGCTGGAGCACTACATAGCGATCTGGTCGATCGCGCCGGGCGGCACGGCGCTGCCGATTCGTAACTCCGTGCACACCATGCGCTGCGCGGCGGACGGCGTGCGGCTGATCGAGCGGCAGCTCGCGCTGCTGCCGGGCGAGGCGCGGCCGCCTGCGCTCGACGCGCTGCTGCGGCTGGTCGCGCGCCTGGCGCCGCCCGAGCGGCCCGCCCCGGCGACGGTGCTCTGTCGGTCCGACCCGAACATCCTGAACTTCGTGCGCGGCCCCGCCGCCTGGGCGTCGGTCGACTGGGAGAACAGCGGCTGGGGCGACCCGGCGTTCGAGATCGCGGACACGATGGCGCACCCGGCCTTCGCGGGCGTGCCGGCGGCGCGCTGGGGCTGGCTGATCGACGGCTACTGCGAGCTGCGCGGCGAGCCGGGCGGGGCAGTGCGCGTCCGCACCTACTACAGGCTCATGCTGGTGTGGTGGGCCGCGCGGCTCGCGCGCCTGCTCTACGAGGTGCCGCGCGGCGGCGACCAGCGGCTGGCCGCGCGCCCTGACGGCTGGCTGGACGACGTTCGGGCGAAGTACGAGCGCTATCTGGCGCTCGCGCTGGCCGCCTGGGGTGGCTAGCCGGCCGCCACCCCGCCCCCGGCCGGGGCCTCGGCCCTGGACCCCAAAATGATGCCGCCTCGGTTGCGATGCTTGACGCGCATGCCTAACTGAATGCGGCGCGGCGGGAGGCAACCCGCCCCACCGGAATGTTGCCAGGCATGCGCCACGAACGGTGAATTTGAGGTGGCATCATTTGCCGGAGGGGGGCTCGGGGGCGCAGCGCCCCGAAAGAGCCAGCTCAGCGGCGCCGCCGCGTCAGCAGGAAGGCGAGCGCTGCCCCGCCCAGCAGCGATGGCAGCGGGTAGCGGCGGACGAAGCCGCCCACCTCGCTCGCGAACGATCCCTCGGCGCGCTCGCCGGCGCGCTCCTGCGGGGCCAGTGTCGGCGTGCCGGCCTGGTTGGCCGCATCGAGCAGCGCCCGCTCCTGGCCCCGCGTCAAAATTGGCTGGCGCGCCTCTGCGGCGCGGCGCGCAGCCGTCGATCCGTTAGATGCGGCGCCGGCCCCGCCCGAAACGTCGAGCAGGTCCGCCAGCAGCTCTTCCTCACGCTGTTGTTCGGTCATCTTGGCACACGCTCCATCTTGCACAGGCCTCAACACACTGCTTGCCGTGCGGCAAGATCGGTGCCATCTTTTTGGCCGACGACAGCTCTTCCGCGCGCTATGGCGTGGTGGCAAGCAGCAGCTGCGGCGGGTCGGCCGACTCGCGCGCCATAAACACCAGCCCGTCGGCGCTCGTCGTCGTGATTGCGACCGAGAGCAGCCTGCCGACCTTCGGCTGCAGGTCGGATGCCCGCAGGCCGATCTCGTACCAGGCGCCCGGCGCGGTGTTGGCGGGGATGCTGCCGACCACGATCGACGAGATCGCGACGCTGTTGTTGTAGCTCATGTAGGCCTCTTTCCAGGCCGTGTCGCCGACCAGCCTGACGCTGTGGCCGCCGATCGAGCCCGCGTCGCCGGACGATGCAGTCTTGATCCGAAGGGTCGCGCTGGCGAGCTGCTTGCCCGCCAGCGCGGTCAGGTCGAACCTCAGAAACGCCTGGGCGACCGGGTCGCCGTCCGAGACGAGCGTGGCGCAGGTGCCGCCGGCGGTCGACTGCGGGCTGGCGCTGGTGGTCGAGGTGTCGGCCAGCGGCGTGAGGCCCAGGGTCGCCGCGGGGCCCGGCGGCGGGATAGGCGAGGCGTCGATCGAGGCGAACTGGTTGGCCGTGTAGTAGGGCGAGGCGATCGCCTGGGCAAACGCGGCCTGCGCGGCGGCCGACGATTCGATCGCCAGGGTCGTGTCGTCGCCGTTGTTCCAGTTGAACCAGACGATCGCCTTGAGCGCCGGGAAATTGACCGGCAGCTGAGCGAGCAGGGCGTCCGCGATCCAGCCGGCCTTGCGCTGGCCGTCCTGCGGGTCCTCCTTCGAGGCGAACTCGGCCAGCATGATCGGCTTGGACGGCGCGACCGCCAGGATGTCCTGGTAGGTGTTTCGCAGCCAGGTCGTCCCCGACCCGGTGACCGTCTGGTCGAAGCCGAGCCAGCCGGGGTAGCGGTTGTACGCGTCGAAGCAGGTCCAGTCGACGTAGCTGTCGCCGGGGTAGAGCGAGCCGAGCGGCGGGTACTGGGCCGACGTGCTGTAGTGATTCGGGCACCAGACCCAGGTGACATTCGTGGCGCCGACCTCGACGAACAGGTCGTGCACGTGCCGCCACATCTTGACGAAGTCGCCGGCGCTGTTGCCGTTGACGATCGCCCCGGCGCCGGTCTTGCCCTCGGCCCAGGGGTACCACCAGCCGTTCTGCTCCCAGTCGAAGCGCAGGAAGAACGGGTGGCCCCAGGCCTTCGCGCCGCCGGCCCACTGGCGGATGTAGGAGTCGTACGCGCCGCCGTAGATGGCGCGGTTCTGGAACTCGGACCACGAGCCCCAGGCCGAGTCGCGGCTGGCCCACGTCCACAGCGGGATCGTCCCGTGGCTGCGCACGTTGTCGAACATCGACGTGGGGAACTGCTGCCAGACGCCCGCGTCGCGCCAGGACTGGCCGAAGTGGATCAGCGAGACCTTCTTTCCGGCGTGCGACTCGAACACGTCGACCGCGCGCATGTCTCGCGGGACCGACGGCAGGCCGTACTGGGCCGCGTCGATCAGCGCGCCCCAGTAGATCGGGCCGGCCGACGCGGCCACGGTGACCGCCGGCTGGCTGGCTCGCGCCATTGCCGGCGTGATCCCGGCCAAGGCGAGGGCGAGCAGCAGGGCTACAGGCAGCAGCGCGCGGCGGCTGCGCGCGGGCGCACGCGTCCGAGCTGGTTGTACGCAGAGCATAGCGGACCTCCTGGGTGAAGGTGGTGCGCTGGGCGTTATGCGCCTGCTCGGAGCAGGGGGTATCGGGGGCGTGGAGCCGGGATCGCCGCTACGTGGCGCGTCGCTCGGCAGGGCCTGGATTCGGAGCGAACGCGCGACAGCCGGGGCGAGGAGCCGGGGCGTCCTGGTATAGAATGGGAGGTGAAGACCCGATCGAAGGCTGGTCAGGCAGCGGGCGACCGCTGTTCCTGGGGTCAGGGTCCGCAGGCGCATCCCATGCTGAATCAGGATAGCAGGAATCCGGCGCGGTAGCGGAAAGATATGTTTCTGCCAGGGGTACAAAGGTTCACGGTTGGCTCTCACCGCCTGCCCGCTCCCCTGCCGGGGGAGCGGGCAGGTGGTGGTGTGCGGCGCGTAGCGCGCCGCACACCACCGCCAACAATATGGCCCCCGCACCCTCGGTGGGGAGCGGGGGCAGGGGGGGCAGGGTAGACAGCCGCTAGCCGCGCGGCACGATCGGCAGCAGCAGGTGCGATGGGTGCATCGCGTCGTGGTAGATCTGCTGCTCGGCCACCGCAAGCCGCGTGCCAGTCGCGAGCGGCTCGGCGGTGTTCTGGTTGCGATCGTACTTCGGGAAGGCGCTCGACGTGATCTGCAGGCAGATCCGGTGGCCCTTGCGGAACAGCTGCGAGGTGTTCCAGCAGTCGATCTCGTAGCGGTAGACCCGCCCCGGCACGATCGGCGACGGGCGATCCATGCCCTCGCGGAAGCGCGCCCGCACCATGCCGTCGCACAGCCGCTGCGCGAAGCCGCTCGGGTGCACGTCGATCAGCATCGCCATGAAGTCGGTGTCGGGCGCCGACGAGGAGGCGTACAGCTCGACCCGCACCGGCCCGGTCACCTCGACCTCCTCGTCCAGCGGCGGCGTCGTGTAGACCAGCACGTCGTCGCGGCGCTGCACCGCGGCGTAGTCGTCGGGGCCGCCGATCTGCGACGAGGTCGGCTCGGTCAGGAATGGCACCGCGCGGGCCGGGTCGTAGGCGTAGCCGTCGTGCGGCTCGGCGGCCGGCCCCTCGGGCGAGAGCGCGCCGTCGCCGAAGCGGCTGTTGGCGCGGCCATCGCTGTGCAGGTACAGCCGGGTGAGCTCGGCCCGCGCCGGCGGCCACTCGCGCTCGTCGCGCCAGCGGTTCTCGCCCATCACGAAGATCCGCACCGGCGGCTCCTCCGACACGCCGTTCTGGGCGCCTTTCAGCCAGCGGTCGAACCAGCGCAGCTGTACCGCAGGCAGGTCGATCTGCGCGCTCGCGCCGAAGTCGACCTCGCCGAGCTTGCTCACGTCGCCGACGCGATGGCCCCAGGGCCCCATCAGCAGCCGCTGGCCCGCCCTCGCGGCGGCCGAGGGCGCGTGCGCCGCCATGCCGCGGTAGTTCAGCGGCGTGCCGATCTGCTCGTCGTCGTACCAGCCCGAGATGTGCAGCACCGGCAGGTCGATCTGGTCGAACTTGTCCTGGTAGCAGATCGCGCGCCAGTAGTCGTCCAGCCCCTCGTGCCGCATCTCCTCGCGCCACTGCTCGCTGGAGCGGCCGGCGACCTCGTCCATGGTCGCGAGCGGCAGGTGCTCGTAGACGCGCATCCAGTCCACGGCGTCGAGGTTCTGCATGGTCCGGCCGCTGGTGAGATGCATCCAGCACATATGCATGGGCGTCGTGATGCCGGTCGGCCACTCGACGAACGGGTCGGAGGGGCAGACCGAGACGCTCATCGCGCGCAGGTGCGGCGGGCGCTCCAGCGCGGCCAGCCACTGGATGCGCCCGAGGTACGACCCGCCCATCGTGCCGACGCTGCCGTCGGCCCAGGGCTGGGCGGCGCACCACTCGATCGCGTCGTAGCCGTCGCGCCCGTCGTTGCGGTAGGGCACGAACGCGCCGTCGGAGTCGCCGCGCCCGCGCACGTCCACGTACACCAGCGCGTAGCCGCGCGCGGCGAAGTAGCGCCCGATCCTGAGCTGCGGCTCGCCGTTCTTGACGTACGGCGTGCGCAGCAGCACGACCGGGTAGCGCCCGCCGTCGTCCGGCCGGTAGATGTCGGCCGAGAGCTCGACGCCGTCGCGCATCGGCACGCGCCGGTTGAAGTCGATCCGCACCTCCTTCAACGCCGAAGGATGAACGCTGAACGCTGAAGGCTCGTTGAAGGCTGAAGGCTGAAGGCTGAAGGCTGAAGATTCTTGGTCGAGGTCATCGCTCATTCGGTTCTCCTGTTGTATAGCCGATCCGGGCCTCCTTGAAGGCTGAATGCGGAACGCTGAATGCGGAACGCTGAACGCTGAAGGCTGAAAATTCTTGATCGAGGACATCGCTCATCGTTCATCGCTCATCGTTCATCGCTCATCGTTCATCGCTCATCGTTCATCGCTCATCGTTCATCGCTCATCGTTCATCGCTCATCGCTCATCCTTCGGCTCGTACCACCCGCTAGTGGCCCGCAGCGCGCGGCGCCAGACATCGCGCTCCTCCTCGAACACCTCGCCCTGGAAGCGGTGGTCGTGCTTGCGGATGAACTCGTCGAGCGCGGCCTCCACGCGGCGCCAGATCGCGGCCTGGCGCGCCGCCAGCGCCCGCGCTCCCTCGACATCGGCCGCGCGCAGCGTGTTGGAGAGGTGCACGCGGCACAGCCCGTCGGCGGCGTCGAACGCCTCGGCGAAGGCCGGGTCGCGCAGGTTGGCCAGCAGCCCGGCGATCAGCGGGGCCTCGACCCGCGGGCGCTCGGCGCACATCGGGCAGCCGGCCTGCGGCCCGACCTGCGCCGCCAGCTGCGCGCCCACGCCCGCGCCGCCAAGGCGACCGCGCAGCCAGCCAAGCCCGGCCTCGCCGCGGCCGGCCGCCTCCAGCTCGCCCGTCATCGCGCGCAGGATGTCGCGGCTGAGGATCGCCACGCCGAGCGCGCTGCGGCCCTCCGCGAGCATCGCGGTGTGCTCCAGGCACAGGCCGCGGCTGGCCCGCAGCGCGTCGCGCCGGCCGATATCGTTCACCTGGTCGTACAGGAAATGGTCGACGGCTCGGCGCTCGATGCGCTCGACCAGCACGCAGAGCGGGCAGGCGCCCTGCCGCATGGCCGCCAGAAGCTCGTCGCGGGTGCGCGGGTCATCGCTCATGGGGGGGCCTCGGCTGATGATCGATAGAATGGGGGCCATTGTACCACGCTTGCGCGTCGGTTCGGGGGCTGCGCGCCCCCGCGCCCCCGCGGGCGGTGTCCGCCCAGACCTTACTTTCGGGGGGCTGCGCGCCCCTCGCGCCCCCGCGGGCGGTGTCCGCCCAGACCTTACTTTCGGGGGGCTGCGCGCCCCCCGCGCCCCCGCGGGCGGTGTCCGCCCAGACCCTACTTTCGGGGGGCCGCGCGCCCCCGCGCCCCCGCGGGCGGTGCCGCCCAGACCTTCTGGGGCCCCGCCCGCGGGGGTGGGCCGCCACCCCCGCCGCCCCCCGGCCGGGGCTTCGCCCCTGGACCCCAAAAAGAATGCTGTCTCACGTTCAGCGTCGGTGGCGCATGCCTGACTGAATGCGGCGCGGCGGGATGCAACGCGCCTGCAAGCCTGGTGATAGGCATGCGCCACAAGCAATGCAACCGGGAAGGCATCAATTGCCGGAGGGGGGCCGGGGGAACCGGCGTGGGTTCCCCCGGGCGGGGGCCGGGGCGCAGCGCCCCGGAGACAAGGAGACAAGGAGACAAGGAGACAAGGAGACAAGGAGACAAGGAGACAAGGAGACGGGCCGGGGCGCAGCGCCCCGGAGACAAGGAGACAAGGAGACAAGGAGACAAGCTGACAGGATGACAAGGGGGGGGCCGGGGGCGCAGCGCCCCGAACGAACAGCAGCGCTCACTCAACCTGCGCGAGCGCGACCTGCACGCGGCCCAGCTCGGCGTCGATCTGCTCAAGCAGGAGCTCCGCGCCTTCCAGCGCGCCCGCCTTGGCGCGCCGCTCCAGGTCGCGGCAGAGCGCCGCCAGCGCCACGGCGCCGAACAGATCGCTGTTCGACTTGAGGGTGTGCGCCGCGCGCCTGAGCGAGTCGGCCTGCCGCTCTGTTGTGCGCAGCTGGCCCGCGTTCTCGAAGAAAGTCTCGATCAGGTTCGGCAGCAGCGCGCCCCCGCGCTCGCCCAGCATGATCCGCAGCCGATCGAGCGCGCCGGGGTCCAGCACGGCGCCCGCGGCGGCGGGCTGCGCCGGCATGCGCTCGGCTGGGGGCGGCGCGTCGGACACGTGGGCGCGCGCGCCGGCCCGCCCGAGCGCGGCGATCAGCTGCCTGGGGTCGATCGGCTTGCTGATGTAGTCGCTCATCCCCGCCGCCAGGCACTCCTCGGGCTCGCCGTGCACGGCGTTGGCGGTCACCGCGATGATCCGCGGCTGCAGGTCGGGCGGGGTCTCGGCGCGGATGCGGCGGGCGGCCTCAAGGCCATCCATCTCGGGCATCTGCACGTCCATCAGCACGACGTCGTAGCACTCGCCCCGCAGCGCCGCCAGCGCCGCCAGCCCGTTCTCGGCGACGTCGGCCTGGTAGCCTAGCCGCGCCAGCATCCGCACCAGCACGTCCTGGTTGATCGCGTTGTCCTCGGCGATCAGCAGCCGGAGCGGGAGTCGCGCCGCCATGCCGGCGTCGAACAGGCTGTGCGCGTCGGCCGATTCGCTCGTGCTTGCGCCGGGCTGCGCCGGTGAGGCGTGGGCGAAGATCGTCGTCAGGGTCTCGTACAGGCGCGCCGCCTTGACCGGCTTCGTGAGCGCGTCGGTGAAGTGGTCGCGCCGCGGGTCGCGGATGCGCTCGCCCAGCGAGGTCAGCAGCAGCAGCGGCAGGGCCGACCGGTCGCGGTAGCGCCGGATCTCGCTGGCGAGCGCCAGCCCATCCATCTCGGGCATGCGCATGTCCAGGATCGCCAGGTCGAACGCGGCCGGGCTCCGGACCAGCGCCAGCGCCTCCTGCCACGACTCGGCGGCGACCGGGGCCATGTCCCAGGACTGCAGCTGCATGGTCAGCAGCTGCCGGTTGGTCGCGTTGTCGTCCACGATCAGCACCCGGCGCCCGCGCAGGTCGGCGCAGCCGCCGCTCAGGTACAGCGGCAGCTCGCCCTGGGCGGCCCGCACGCGGATGGTGAAGTGGAACGTCGAGCCCTGGCCGACCTGGCTCTCGGCCCACATCGTGCCGCCCATCAGCTCGGCCAGGCGCTTGCTGATCGCCAGGCCCAGGCCGGTCCCGCCATACCTGCGCGTGATCGAGGCGTCGCCCTGGCTGAACGAAAGAAACAGCTGCTCCATCCGCTCCGGCGGGATGCCGATGCCGGTGTCGCGGACGGCGAAGTGCAGCTCGTGCCAGCCCTCGCCCGGCGCGGTATCCTGCTCGGGGCTGCGCGCCACAACCGAGAGCGCGACCTCGCCCCGCTCGGTGAACTTCACCGCGTTGCCGAGCAGGTTGACCAGGATCTGGTGGAGCCTGGTCGAGTCGGCGTCGATCGCGGCCGGAACGCCGGCGTCGATCTGGTAGGTCAGATCGAGCCCCTTCTCGATCGTCCGGGCCGTCACCAGGTCGAGCGCCGACTCGACGCACTCGTGCAGCAGGGCCGGGTGGTTGTCGAGCTCGAGCTGGTCGGCCTCGATCTTCGAGAAATCCAGGATATCGTTGATGATCCGCAGCAGCGAGTCGCCGCTGTCGCGAATGATTCGCGCGAACTCGCGCTGCTGGGCGGTCAGGTCGGTGTCGAGCAGCAGGCCGGCCATGCCGATCACGCCGTTCATCGGCGTGCGGATCTCGTGGCTCATCGCGGCGAGGAAGGCGCTCTTGGCGTGGTTGGCGGACTCGGCCGCGACCTTGGCCTGGTAGTGGGCCTGCTCGGCCTGCTTGAACGCGGTGATGTCGCGGATGACGACCAGCCGTCCGGCCAGGACGCCCGGCCGGCGCTGGAGCGGCGAGATCCTTAGGTGAAACGTGCGCTGCTCGGCGCCCGCGCCGACGACGATCTCCTCGCGCACGTCGACGTTCTGCTGGTAGCGCAGCCGCAGCGCGGGGTACCCGGCAAACAGCAGGCTCGACGGCTGCCCGATCACCCTGTTGCGCTCCCAGCCGAAGATCTCGCACGCGGCGCGATTGGTGTCGACGACCCGGCTCTGCACGTCAAGCGTGATCACGCCGTCGCTCATGCTGTCGAAGACCGTGTCGCGCGCGACCGGCACGACGTCCAGCAGGCGCCAGTGAAAGATCGCCCAGCCGAACGCCACGCCGGTGATCGCGAATGTTATCGGCGTCAGCTCGACCCCGGGCAGCGGGTCGATGCCGGAGTTGTAGAGCAGATTGCCGAGCCAGGGGCCGAGGGTGCCGATCAGGATCGCGCCGCCCTGCCCGCGGAACAGGCTGGGCGCGCGGAAGATCGTCCAGAGCAGCAGCGCCGCGCCGACGAGCAGCAGCACGTAGGAGTAGGCCGTGAACAGCCAGAAGGCCGGGCCGTAGACCGCATTCCAGCCGTCGAACTCGGGGCCGGGCACCAGGCTGACGCTGCGCCAGATCAGGCCGTGCGCCTCGTTCGTCCAGACCAGCGGCAGGGTCAGCAGCGAAGGCAGCGCGAGCAGCGCGATGGCGCGCGGCCTCAGCCAGCGCTCGTGCCCGGTGAACTGCAGCGCGAATGCCAGCCAGGCCACCGGCACGGCCACGATGCCCATGTACTCGACCTTGGACCAGAAGACCTTGGACGCGAGATCGTGGCTGCTCAGATCCGGCGCGTAGGCCAGCGTCCAGACCATCACCGCGAGCATCAGCGCCGCGAGCGTGGTCGCGCCGCGCACGCCGCGGTGTCGCCACGCGAATATAGCCAGAAACCCGCTGACGAGCCCTGAGCCGACGATGACGCCGAGGATAAGCTGGATGGGGGGCATGGTGGTCGCTATCGACTGATCGGGATGCGGAAGCCGAAGACGCTGCCCTCGCCGGGCGTGCTGCGGGCGAACGCCGCGCCGCGGTGGGCCTCGACGACATACTTGACCAGCGCCAGCCCGAGCCCCAGGCTCTCCACGCCGCGCGGCGCGCTGTCGGGGCTCTGGGCGAACGCCTGCCAGATCGCGCCCAGCTTCTCGGGATCAATGCCGAGCCCGCTGTCCTCGACCGCGAACACGATCTCTCGCTCGACCGACTTGCAGCTGATCCGCACGAACCCGCGCTCGCGGTTGAACTTGATCGCGTTGTGCACCAGGTGGTGGATGGCCTCGCCGATCTGCTCACGGTCGACTCGCACGGCCGGCAGCGGCTCGGCGATGTCGTAGAGCATCGTCACGCCGCGGGATGCGCCCAGCTGCTTCAGCGGCGCGGTGGAGCTCTGGATGAGCGGCGCCAGGCTGGTCGCCTCCAGGCGCAGCTCGGCCTGCTTCCCGACCAGCGAGGTGAACGTGATCATATGGTCGATCATCTTGCGACCCTGGGTCAGCTGCTGGTCGAGCACGCGGATCTGCTCGTGCATCTCGGCGACCATATCGCGCTCGGCGTAGCGCCGCAGCACCTGCAGCGAGAGGCCCGCCGCGACGAACGGGCTGCGCAGCTCGTGGGTCACCTTGCCGATCAGCGCCGACTTGAACTCGCTCTGCTGCAGCAGGTGCTGCTCGCGGGCGGCCACCTCGCGCGCCATGCCCTGAAAGACGCGCGCCAGGTACCCGAGCGCATCGGGGCGGGCGGCGACCGACGCGAGGCTGTCCGGGTCGAACGCGCCGGCCTCCAGCTCGGTGGCCGCGCTGGTCAGCTGGGCGACGTGCCGCAGGTACACCTCTTCCTGGTCGCGCAGGCGCTTGGCCGACAAGGACGTGTTGATGCGGGCGCGCAGCAGGAACGGGTCGCACGGCTTGATCAGGTGGTCGGTCGCGCCCATCTGGATGCTGCGGACGACGCTGCCCATCTCGTCGACGGCCGAGATCACGATCACCGGCAGGTGCCGGAGCGCGGCGTCGGCCTTCATGTGCTCGAGCACCTGGAACCCGTCGATCTCGGGCATCAGCAGGTCCAGCAGCACCACGTCGAGCGATTGGGAGTGCAGCAGCTCGATCGCGCGCCGGCCGTGATCGGCGGCAAAGACGGTGTGCCCCTCCATCTCCAGCTGGTTGGTGAGCACGACCCGGTTGAGCTTATCGTCGTCCACCACCAGCATGACGCCGGTCTGAGATGCCATGAGCGGTCCCTTTCATACGCGCCGTGCACGGCGCCGCAGCGCTATGATACCTAGTTTTGTTCGGCGCGCCCATAGGCTATCGGTCCTATCGGCCTGCGGAAAGGGACAGATTACTCGCTGTCTTGCGGGCGGGGGCCGGGCGATAGCCGATAGCCGATAGCCGATATGCTGCTGCCTTATGTGTGGCGCTAGATACGCATGCCCGGCTGAATCCAGGCGCGGCGGGATGTACACAGGCTCTGCTCGGAATGGTATGAGGCATGTGCCACTCGCACTGAAATGGAGGAGGCATCATTTGCCGGAGGGGGGCCGGGGGCGCAGCGCCCGCAGCGCCCCGCAATAGATCCAGCGCTTGCCCTCTTTCCCGGCCTGGTGTATCCTGCCCCCAACGCAGAGACGGAGGGGGCGCGCAGTGACAGATCCGACCGAGGCGGGCGCGACGCCGTGGCGCCGCGCGCTGGCCTACTGGTGGTACGCCTGGGGGCTGAGCTGGTGCTACTGGGGCATCCGCTGGGCCAACCAGGCCTACTTTCGCTCGGGCATCCGCTCGTTCGACCGGGCGCTGCGGCTCTGGCCGCAGTTCGCGCGCGGCTACTACCGGCGCGGCCTGATCCGCGGGCGCGAGCTGGGCGACCACGCGGCCGGCATCGCCGACATGGCTGGCGCGATCGCGCTGGCGCCCGACTGGGCCGAGCCCTACCTGCAGCGCGGGCTGTTCCAGCGCTTCCACGGCGACCAGCGCGCGGCCCTGGCCGACCTGCGGCGCTACCTGGCGCTGTCGCACGATCCCTCCTGGCGCGGCGAGGCCGAGCGGCAGATCGCGCTGATCGAGACCGAGCTGAGCGAGGGCGAGCCTAGGGGCTAGGGACTTGGGGCTAGGGGCTAGGGGCTTGGGGCTTGGGCGCGAGGGGTGACAAGGAGACAAGGTGACAGGGTGACAAGATGACAAGATGACAAGATGACAAGATGACCAGGTGACCAGGTGACCAGGTGATAGGGTATCGAATGCTGACCCCTGTTCCCTGTTCCCTGTTCCCTGTTCCCTGTTCCCTGTTCCCTGTTCCCTGTTCCCTGTTCCCTGTTCCCTGTTCCCTGTTCCCTGTTCCCTGTTCCCTGTTCCCTGTTCCCTGTTCCTTGGTCTTTGGTCCTTGGTCCATCGTCCATCGTCCATCGTCAAGGCTTGGTCCATCGTCCATCATCAGGGCTTAGTCTCCGGTCAGGTCCTCGCTTCTACGGAGTATGCAATTTTGCAGTCGACCACAGCGGAGGCGCCGTCGGCGCTGGGCATCACGGACACGCTGACCGTCGGGCAGCTCGCCGCCGTGACGCTCGGCCGGCTGGCGCTCAACACCGCCTACCGGATCCTCTACCCGCTGCAGCCGTTCCTCGCGCTGCACCTGCACGTCGACCTGCGGACGGTCAGCGCGCTGGTGACGGTGCAGGTGCTGGCCTCGGCGATCAGCCCGCTCGGCGGCGCGCTGGCCGACACGCGCGGCGAGCGCAGCACGATGACGGCCGGGCTGGCGGTGTTCTGCCTCGGCGCGGCGCTGTGCGCGCTCTCGTCGACCTTTGGGGGGTTCCTGGGCGGCTACGCGCTGATCGGCCTGGCGGTGGCGCTCTACCAGCCGGCGGCGCAGTCGTACCTCAGCGTGCGGACCAGCTACGCGCGCCGCGGGCGGGCGCTCGGCCTGTTCGAGACCTCGTGGGCCGGCGCGGCGCTGCTCGGGGTCGCCCCGCTGATGATGCTGGTCCAGGCGACCGGCGACTCGCGCTGGACGTTCTGGGTCATTCTGGCGGCGGGGGCCGGCTCGCTGGCGCTGATCCGCTTCGGGCTGCCGCCGGTCCCGCATCGCGCGGGCCTCGTGAGGCGGCGGATCGAGTGGCGCGCGCTGCGGGCGCCGAGCGTGCTGGGCGTGCTGGCGCTGATGCTGCTCACCGCCTGCGCGGTCGACCTGATCTTTGTGGTGCAGGGCGCCTGGGTCAAGGCCGCCTTTGGGGCCAACGAGGCGCAGCTCGGCCAGGTCTTCGGGATGCTGGGGTTCGCCGAGCTGGCCGGCTCGCTCGGCTCGACGCTGCTGGTCGACCGGGTGGGCAAGAAGCGCGCGGTGCTGATCGGCTACACGCTGACGGCGCTCAGCATCGCGGCGCTGCCGCTGAGCGAGGGCAGCTGGCTGACGTTCCTGCCGCTGTACTTCCTGTTCGACCTGTGCTTCGAGTTCTCGATCGTCTCGGCCTTCCCGCTGGCCTCCGGCGTCGCGCCGATGGTCCGCGGCACCGTGATGGCGCTGAGCGTGATGACGATCGGGCTCGGTCGGGCGCTTGGCTCGCAGATTGCCGAGCCGCTCTGGAGCAGCTACGGCATCCTGGCGAACAGCCTGGCCGGCGCGGGGGTCATGCTGCTGGGGGTGCTGATCTGCTGGGCGCTGGTGCGCGAGAACGAGGCCGTGGGAGACAAGGTGACAAGGTGACAATGCCCTTGGGACTTGGGGCTAGGGGCTAGGGGCTTGGGCGCCAGGGGAGACAAGGAGACAAGGAGACAAGGAGACAAGGAGACAAGGAGACAAGGTGACAATGCCCTTGGGACTTGGGGCTAGGGGCTAGGGGCTTGGGCGCCAGGGGTGACAAGGAGACAAGGAGACAAGGAGACAAGGAGACAAGGTGACAAGGTGACAAGGTGACAAGGTGATAGGGTATCGAATGCTGACCCCTGTTCCCTGTTCCCTGTTCCCTGTTCCCTGTTCCCTGTTCCCTGTCCTTGGTCCATCGTCAGGGGAAGAAGGCGTCCGGCGGCAGCGGGACCAGATCCTCGACGCTGACGTGCAGCACGAGCTCGCCGCGCTGGACGGCGGCGACGGTGGCCTGGACGCGCCGCTCGCCGTCGAGCCAGCGCACGATATCGCCGAGCCGAATATCGATCATGCCGGGGCGCGTGTAGGCGCCGGTGAAATCAATCGAGAAGCCCTGCCGGCTCAGCGAGTCGACCGGGAGCGCGGTGTAGCGCCGGCCATAGCCACGCCGCTCGACGTCCACGGTCAGGTACGGTCGGTCCATGTACTTCACATCTATCTATATCACACAGCCGGTGTAGCTGCTCGTGTCGAGCGATTATACCACGCGCGTCGCGCGTGGCGTGCGGTGCGCCCGATCACCCCACCCCCTGCCCCCGCCCCTGCCAGGGGCGGGGGTGAAAAATGGCCGAGCCCACGACACCAGCCAAGAATCTCCCCTCTCCCGTGGCGGCGGGAGAGGGGGCAGGGGGTGAGGGCCTACGGCGCAGTGTGAGGCGATCCGCAATCACTGATCGGAGGTAAGCCTATGCAATCAGGCCCATCGCTGCGGCGGATCTTGATCTGGGCCGCCGGCGTACTCGTCGGCGTGCAGTCGGCGATCATCGCGGTGCTGGCGTTCGTCAGCGAGCTGCGCAAGCGGCGCGCGCCGCCGGCCGGGTTCCCGCACGAGCGCCGGCTGATCACCGAGGTCGACGGCAACGATATCCGGATCTACACCTACGGGCAGGATCTGTACAACTCCATGCTGGCGGCGATCGACGGCGCGCGCGAGACGATCTTCCTGGAGACCTTCATCTGGAAGGGCGACGCGCTCGGCAAGACCTTCAAGGAGCGGCTGGCGCGCAAGGCCGCCGAGGGCGTGCGGGTGTTCGTGATCTTCGACAGCTTCGGCAACCTGGTGGTGCCGCGTAAGTTCAAGCGCTTCCCGGCGACGATCCACACGCTCGAGTTCCGCACGCTGGAGCGCGCCTGGTACCTGCTCGACCCGCGGCGCTACGCGCGCGACCACCGCAAGCTGCTGATCGTCGACAACCAGATCGCGTTCGTCGGCGGGTTCAACATCGGCAAGCTCTACGCGACCGAGTGGCGCGACACGCACCTGCGCATCCGCGGGCCGGCCGCGCTCGACCTGGCGCACGCGTTCGTCGACTTCTGGAACAACAACCGCGATCTGCGCGTGCCGATCGAGCCGATCCTCGACCGGCCGTGGCCGCGCCAGATCAAGCTGCAGAGCAACGACCCGGCCCGGCTGGTCTTCCCCATCCGCGGCATGTACCTGGAGGCGATCGAGCGCGCGCAGCACCACATCTACGTGACCAACGCCTACTTCATCCCCGACCGCGTGATCCTCTCCGCGCTGATCGCCGCCGCCCAGCGCGGCGTGGACGTGCGCGTGCTGCTGCCCTGGCAGTCGAACCACGTGACGGCGGACTGGCTGGCGCGCGGGTTCTTCGGCACCTGCCTGCGCAGCGGCGTGCGGATCTTCGGCTACCAGAACGCGATGATCCACGCCAAGACGGCCACGATCGACGGGCAGTGGTCGACGGTCGGCACCGCCAACCTGGACCGGCTGAGCCTGGCGGGGAACTACGAGATCAACACGGAGATCTACGACGCCGAGTTTGCGGCCGAGATGGAGCGGGTCTTCGAGATCGACCTGACCAACGCCTTCGAGCTGACGCTCGATCGCTGGGCTCGGCGCGCCTGGTATATCCGGCTGAGCGAGAAGATCCTCAGCCCGCTCTGGCCGCTCCTTTAGCGTTAAAACGTTAGAACGTTCGAACGTTCGAACCTGCTAACGTTCCAACGTGCCCTGGACAGCAACCTCCGAGATCGGCGTGAAGTCGCGCCCGGCCTCGCCCTCGGGCGGCGGGTAGGTCTCGAGGATGACGACGCGGACCAAGTGCGTGCGCACCGGCGCGGGCAGCTCGACAAACTGCATGGCGCGCTGCTGCGCGAAGGTGGCCTCCTGCGACGCGCCGCCCGAGAACTCGAGCCGCACGCGCCTGACCACGCGGTTCTGGCTGAACCGATCGGTGCCGTCGAACGGGTCGACCTTGGCGTAGCCGGGGATGATGCCGACCTTCGTGACGCGCACCTCGGACGCAAACCCAAGCTCGATCCACGCGCCGCCGCCGTCGCCGTCGACCCGCCAGGCCGTGTCGCTCTCGCCATCCGCGACGTTGGCCGGGTCGTAGCTCACCGGGTTGTGCTGCGAGTCGATGCCGGGCGGCGAGGCACCCGAGGCGCGCACGGCGCTGGGGCTCAGGGTGGTGACCGGAACTGCAACGTTGTCGGTGGGCCTAGCGGGCGCGCGGGTTGGCGCGATCGGCGAGGGCTGCGGCTCGCGCGCGGTCAGCGACTCGACGATTGGCGCGGGGCTGTCGGGCGAGACGACCCGCTGCAGCGGCGCGAACATCAGCGCAATCGCCGCCGCGATGCCGATCGGCACGACCGCCAGCGCCGCCAGCAGCAGCGGCCAGCGCGGCGCGCGTCGACGGTCGGCAGGCGCCGGGGCGGCGATCGGCGCGCGCACGACCGACCGTGCCGGCTCGGGCGCGGCGCTCGGGGCGGATAGCGCCGCGCGGAGCGAGGCGATATCGGGGAAGCGCAGCTCGCGATCGGCCGCGGTGGCCCGCTCGATCGCCGCGGCGACGGCCGGCGGGATGGATGGATCGAGCCTGCGCGGCGCGGGCAGCGCGAACGGCGACGCGGCGGGATCGTAGCCGGTCAGCATGTGGTGCAGCAGCACGCCGAGCGCGTAGACGTCGGTGCGCGCGTCGGTCTGGCCCTTGCCGTACTGCTCGGGCGGCGCGTAGCCGATCGTCCCGTACACGGCGGTGTCGCTGCTCAGGCCGGGCCGGTAGAAGCGCGCGATGCCGAAGTCGATCAGCACGATCTGCGAGGGTGCGACAGGGCGCTGGAGCGAACGGGCGGCAGGATCGGCGGCCCGATCGCCCACAGAGGACACGACCATGACATTTGCCGGCTTGAGGTCGCGGTAGACGATCGGCGGCTGCTGGGCGTGCAGGTACGCCAGAACATCGCAGAGCTGGTCGGCGTAGCCGAGCGCCTGGTCGAGCGGGAGCCGGCCGCCCGAGCGCTGGATCAGCTCGCGCAGCGTCTGGCCGTGGATATACTCCATCACCAGGAAGTGCTTGCCGTCCTCATCGAAGCGATCGCTGACGCGCGGCAGGTGCGGGTGGCGCAGCCGCGCCAGCATGGCCGCCTCGCGCTTGAACTCGCTCACGGCCTGCTCGAACGCCGCGGTGTCGCCGCGCGCGAAGCTGCTGGCCATCTCCTTGACGGCCACCTGCGCCCCGTCCAGCCGGATGTCCTCGGCCAGGTAGACCGCGCCCATCCCGCCGCGCGCGAGCAGGCGCACCACGCGGTAGCGCCCGGCCAGGAGGCGGTTGGTCGGCAGCCGGCCGGTCTGACCGAGCAGCGCGGCGCCGCAGGCGGGGCAGTAGGTGGTCTGGCCGAGCAGCGCGGCGCCGCAGGCGGGGCAGAGCGGCGACGGCGAGCCTGATTGTCGCTGAGTCTCTTGCATCGCGGTAGGGCTGATGATCGGCATGGTGCTGCTCGCTTAGTATGGACGATTCGCGGCGCGGGGTCAAGTGGATCGCTTCGCTTTCATGAGACGATCGGCACCCGCCGATCGTTTCTCTCGCGGGGTTCCGCCCCCGTGCCCCCGCTGGAGCTGCGTGCCCGCGCGCCCCGATCCGAGTCGCACGGCAGCGTGCGTGTCTCCGTGGGCGGGCTCCGCCCCCCACACCCCCCGCCCCAGACCCCCTGCAAATGATGCCGTCTCGTACTCAGCGCTTGGCGCGCATGCCCGGCTGAATCCACAGGCGGCGGGATGCGCACAGGCTATGCTCGGAATAGTGCGAGGCATGCGCCACAATGCTTGCCGCTGATACGGCATCCTTTGCCAGAGGGGGACCGGGGGAACCGGCGTGGGTTCCCCCGGCCGCGCTCTCCGCGAGGGCGCGCCGGGACGTGCTATACTAGGGGCTCTGGTAGCCCGGCGCTGCGCACGCGCAGCGCAGCTAAGAAGAAGAAACACCATCTATGGAGAAGCCTTGGCGCGCCTCCTCGTCGGCGCCGCTGAGCGAAGGCGCGCTGGTGCGCGTGGCGCTGCTGATCAGCCTGGGCGCGGCGGTCGGGCAGGGGTTCGGCCGCTTCGCCTACGCGCTACTGCTCAACCCGATGCGCGCCAGCCTCGGCTGGAACTACGCGCAGTCGGGGATCATCAACAGCGCCAACGCGGTCGGCTACCTGGCCGGCGCGCTGGCGATCGGGCCGGCGGCGGCGCGCTGGGGCGCGCCGCGCGTGATCCGCGCCAGCCTGCTGGCGGTCAGCCTGAGCCTGGCCGGCACTGGCCTGGCGCCCAGCTACCTCGGGCTGCTGCTGATGCGGGTGATCGCCGGCTTCGGCGCGGGCCTGATCTTCGTCGGTGGCGCGGCGGCGCTGCTGCAGATCGACTCGTCGCACCGCAGCGAGCTGCCGCTGAGCGTCTACTTCGCCGGGCCGGGCATCGGCATCACGCTCTCGGGCCTGCTGGTGCCGCTGGCGCTGGGCGCGCCGCTGAGCTGGGACTGGCGGTCTGTCTGGGTGGGCATGGGGCTGCTCGGGCTGCTCGCGCTGGCGCTGATCGAGCCCTCGCTGCGCCGCGCCGGCCGGGCCCGGCCGGCGGAGCCGGCGAGCGCGCACGTCCGCTCGCTGTTTGTGCTGAGCGACTACCTTCGGCTCTGGCCGGCCATGAGCGCCTACGCCCTGTTCGGGCTCGGCTATATCGGCTACATGACCTTCGTCGTGGCGTTCCTGCAGTCCATGCACGTCGCCCCGATCGTCGTGCAGGGGTTCTGGGTGCTGGTCGGGCTGGCCGCCGCCGCCACCGGCTTCAGCTGGGGGCTGATCGGCCGGCGGCTGGCGCCGCACCACACGCTGGCGCTGATCCTGCTGGCGCTGACGGCCGGCGCGCTGCTGCCGGTGCTGGCGCTGCGGCTGTGGAGCTTCGCGCTGTCGGCGGTCCTGTTCGGCGGCTCGTTCCTGGCGGTCGTCACCGCCGTCACCCGCCAGGTGCGCCAGACGCTGCCGCCCGCGCGCTGGACCGCGGTGATGGGCAACGCGACGGCGCTGTTCGCGATCGGCCAGCTGATCGGCCCGACGCTCACCGGGATCATCGCCGATCGGCAGGGCGGCCTGGCGCTCGGCCTGCTCGGCTCGGCGGCGCTGCTCGGCCTGGCGACGCTGGTGATGCTGCTCGGGCCGCGGCCGCAGGTCTCGGTTATCGATCCGCAGGTACACCTAGATCAGCGCAGATAGATAGAGCAATTCTATGTGATTTGTAAACCGGACGATAGACGATCGACGATCGACGATGCGCTCATATCGTCCATCGTCGATCGTCCATCGTCAGATTGCTTTATGTCTGGTGTAGGTTTGCTCTATGCAGGCGGATTATCTGCGTGCATCTGCGGCTGATATCGCCAGCATACGAGAGGAGCCAGGCGTAATGGCGCGACCCGACACGATGACGCCGCACCCCGCGCTGCAGCCCTACGCGCGCAGCGCCGTGGTGCGCGGCACCCGGCTGTTCTACTACGACGCCGGCCCCAGCGGCCAGCCGCCGGTGGTGCTGGTCCACGGCCTGGGCGACGAGGCCGACACCTGGCGGCACATCCTGCCGGCGCTGGCGATGCGCCGCCGCGTGATCGCGCCCGACCTGCCGGGCTTCGGGCGGAGCGATGGGCCGGCGCGCGGCTACTCCAGCGCGTTCTTCGCCCAGGCGGTCGGCGCGCTGCTGGCCGAGCTGCGGATCGACCGGGCCACGCTGGTGGGCCACTCGATGGGGGCCGCGATCGTGCAGCGGCTGGCGCTCGCGCGCCCCGATCTGGCCGAGCGGCTGGTGCTGATCGACGGCGGGCTGGCGACGGCGCCGAGCCGGCCGCCGCCGCAGATCTGGCTGTTCCTGGCGCCCGGCCTGGGCGAGGCTGCCTACACCAGCCTGCGCCGCTCGCAGGACATGGCCTACGCGACGCTGCGGCCGTACTACCACGACCTCGACGCGCTGCCGCCCGACGATCGCGCGTTCCTGCGCGAGCGCGTCTGGGCGCGCGTCTGGAGCGCCAAGCAGCGCCGGGCGTTCCTCTCCGCGCTGCGCTGGCTGGCGATCGACGGCGCGACGCGCGCCGACGCCTTCCGCGAGCGGGCCGCGCGCCCCGGCACGCCGACGCTGCTGATCTGGGGCGAGCGCGACGTAATCGTGCCGCTGGCCGCGGGCGAGGCGCTGGCGGCGCAGATCCCCGGCGCGGAGCTGCGGGCGATCGCCGGGGCGGGCCACCACCCCGAGCACGAGCAGCCCGCAGCCGTCCTGGAGCTGCTGGGCCGCCTGTAGTCGGTTTCGACAGCGATTCCTTTTCCGGGGCGCTGCGCCCCCGGCCCCCCGCCGCGTGCCATCGCAGATTGCAGATTGTCGATTGCAGATTGCGGCGAGCGCGTGTGATTCTTCCGGGGCGCTGCGCCCCCGGCCCCCCGCCGCGTGCCATCGCAGATTGCAGATTGTCGATTGCAGATTGCGGCGAGCGCGTGTGATTCTTCCGGGGCGCTGCGCCCCCGGCCCCCCGCCCGGGGGAACCCGTGGCGCTGCGGGCCCCCGCCCGGGGGAACCCGCGCCGGTTCCCCCGGCCCCCCTCCGGCAAATGATGCCGTACCAATTGCATTGCCTGTGGCCCATGCCTATCACCATGCTTGCGGGGCAAGTTGTATCCCGCCGCGCCTGGATTCAGCCAGGCATGCGCGTCAGGCATCGCAAACAAGGCGGCATTCTTTTTGGGGTCCAGGGGCGAAGCCCCGGCCGGGGGGCGGCGGGGGCGCGCAGCCCCCCGTACCAGCTGAACACCCCCACTTGATTCTCTTGACAGATCGACTCGCAAATGCTACCATCTTGCAGCCCATCGTAATGCGCTGAAAGGATGTTTTAGTCAGGCAGCGTGCGCTGCCCTCGTCGCAGGCCATCTTCGTGCCGTCTCGTCATTGGATCGCGTTGTAGGCGACTATCGGCTGCTTGAGCGGATCGGCTATCAAGAAGGAGGTTGGCGATGACTATTACGGGTGAACGCAGCGAACGCGCGGGCTTCTCGCGGGGGCAAGTGGTGCAGGCGGTATCGGGCCTCCTGCTCGCCATCGCCTTCTTCCTGCCCTGGGTCAACACGGGGGTCTCGAGCCCAAGCGGCCTCAGCATCGCCTCGGGCGCAAGCGTGCTCGAGCCGCTCGGCATCCCGACCGTCGGCCTGACGGGGCTGCTGTACCTGGTGCCGGTGCTGGCGATCGTCGCGCTGGCCCTGGCATTCCTGCGGCAGTCGGTCTCCGGGCTCACGGCGATCGGCGCGGCGACGCTGGCCTTCCTGGCGCTGGTGGTGTTTCTGGTGCAGCTCAACCGCGCGCCGGCCATCGCCGACGCGGTCGGCAAGGGCGACTCGTCGCTGCCGTACTACGGCTTTGGGCTCTGGATCGCGCTGCTGGCGGCCTTCGGCGTGGCGGTCGGCGGCGTGATGATGGTCTATCGCTTCCTGGCGCCTAGCGCCGAGCTGACCACCCGGCGGATCGTCACCGCGGGCATGCTGGGCGCGATCGCGATCGCGCTGGGCGTCACGCGGCTGGGCTTCATCCCGGTGCCGAACGTCAGCGGCAACGCGACGATCATGCACATCCCGGCGATCGTCGGCGCGGCGCTGGAGGGCCCGGTGGTCGGGATCGTCACGGGCGGCATCTTCGGCCTGTTCAGCATGCTGCAGGACACGACCGGGCTGTTCACGAATCCGCTGGTCTCGATCGTCCCGCGCCTGTTCATCGGCCTGCTGGCCTGGCTGGCCTACCGCAGCCTGGTCAGGGTGAACCAGGACCTGGCGGCCGCCGTCGCCGGCGCCGTCGGCACGCTTACGAACACCGTCCTGGTCGTCGGCACGCTCGTGGCGCTGGGGCTGATCCCGATCGCGGTGGTCCCGGCGATCGTGCCGCAGGCGATCGCCGAGCTGGTGGTCGCGGCGGTCCTGACGCCGATCATCGTGCGGGGCGTCAACATCACGCGCTCGGGCCGCACGTCGGCCGAGGACACCGTCCCGCGCGAGAAGTCCTTCTTCTAAATGTATTTCATTGGGGGAGGTATGGAGGGGCCTACAGGCCCCTCCATACCTCCCTAGGGTGGGGGTGTGGGGGCGGGCTACGCCCGCACCCCCACCCAAACTATCAGGTTCGCTAGAACCTTGCCTTATGCTCGAAGTCTCAAATCTCTCGTTCGCCTACAACGCCGGCCAGCCCGACGCGATCGTGGCGCTGCGCGACGTGAGCCTGCGCGTCGCGCCGGGCGAGCTGGTGGCGATCATCGGCCACAACGGGAGCGGCAAGAGCACGCTCGCCAAGCTGCTGGCCGCGATCCTCGAGCCGACCAGCGGCGCCATCCGGATCGACGGGATCGAGTCGACGCCCGAGAGCGTCTGGGAGATCCGCCGGCGCGTCGGCCTGGTGTTCCAGCGCCCCGACGACCAGCTGGTCGCCAACACGGTGATCGACGACGTCTCGTTCGGGCCGGAGAACCTGGGACTGCCGCGCGAGGAGATCGAGCGGCGCGTGCGCGAGTCGCTGGCCGCGCTGGGGCTGGGCGGGCTGACGCACGCGCAGATCAGCGAGCTTTCGGGCGGCGAGAAGCAGCGCGTGGCGATCGCCGGCGTGCTGGCGATGCAGCCGTCCTACCTTATCCTCGACGAGCCGACCACGATGATCGCGCCGTTGCTGGCGCGCCAGCTGATCGCGCTGGCCCACGACCTCTGCCGCCGGCTCGGGCTGGCGGTGCTGCACATCACGCACTTCATGCACGAGATCATCAGCTTCGACCGCGTGGTCGTGATGGACGGCGGGCGGGTGCTGATGCAGGGCACGCCGCGCGAGGTGTTCGCCCGCGCCGACGAGCTGCGCGCGGTCGGGCTGGCCGTGCCGATGGTCACCGCGCTGGCCGACCGGCTGCGCGCGCGCGGGCTGGCGCTGCCCAGGGCGGTGCTGACGGCGGGGGAGCTGGCCGAAGCTCTGTCGAGCAGCCAGGAGTCAGGGGTCAGGGGTCAGGAGTCTCTAGTTGCTGTCGACGAGCAGCAGCTCGATCAGCAGCGGCCAACGACCGGCGGAGCAGCTGATTCAGCGTTCAGCGCTCAGCGCTCAGCGTTGATGGATGTGCGCGACCTGCGCTACACCTACCTGGCGGGGACGCCGCTGGCGCAGGAGGCGCTGCGCGGGGTGGACTGCGCGATCTACGAGGGCGAGACGCTGGCGATCCTCGGCGGCACGCAGGCCGGCAAGAGCACGCTGATCGAGTTCTTCAACGCGCTGCGCCTGCCGCCGCCCGGGCGCGTGTTCTTCGAGGGCCAGGACGTCGCCGCGCCGAAGTTCGACCTCGACCGGCTGCGCCAGAGCGTGGGCATGGTGTTCCAGCAGCCCGAGACCCAGCTGTTCGAAGAGACCGTTGGCAAGGATGTCTCCTACGCGCCGCGCCGCAAGGGCCTGGCGCCGGCCGAGTCGCGCACGATCGTCCAGCGCGTGATGACCGAGGTCGGGCTGGACTACGAGACCTTTCGGCTGCGCTACGTCTACGCCCTGAGCGGCGGCCAGAAGCGGCGCGTGGCGATCGCCGGCGCGCTGGCGGCCGAGCCGCGCGTGCTGGTGCTCGACGAGCCGGTGGCCGGGCTGGACCCGCGCGGCCGCGCCGAGCTGGGCGCGCTGATCGCCGACCTGGCCAGGCGCACCGGCCTCACGGTCGTGCTGGTCGGCAACACGGTGGACGAGCTGGCCGAGCTGGCCGACCGGGCGATCGTGATGCACGACGGGCGCGTGGCGATCGAGGGGCCGCTGCGCGCGCTGCTGCGCCGGGCCGACGAGCTGCACGCGCTCGGGCTCGAGCTGGGCGAGCCGGCCGAGATCGCGCTGGCGCTGCGCCCGCTGTTCCCCGACCTGCCGACCGACCTGATGCGGCTCGACGAGCTGGAGCAGGCGCTGGTCGCGCGGCTCAGGCCGCAGGATGTGGATGTGTTGGAAGGTTCGAGCGCTCGAAAGCTAGAAGGTTGAGGCGGCAACGTTCCGATGTGCCAACGTTCGAACGTTCCAACGCTATGGATGCAGCAATCGACTTTGGGATTAGCAACATCGACGCGGTCGCGTACGTCGGGGGCGCGCTGCGGCGCTGGACCCAGCCCACCGACGGCACGCCCGCGCCCGAGCTGGTGCGGGCGGTGCTGGCCGCCGACGGGGTCGACCTCTCGGCGCTGCGGCGGCTGGCGGTGACGGGCGGCCGGCACCACGTTCTGCCGGCCCGGATCGGCGGCTGCGAGGTCGTCGGCGTGGGCGAGGTGCAGGCGATCGGGCGCGGCGGCCAGGCGCTGATCGAGCTGACCGGCGCGGACGCGGCGCCGATGCTGGTCGTGAGCGCGGGATCGGGCACGGCGATCGTGGCGGCGCGCGGCGCGCAGTACGCCCACATCACCGGCAGCGGCGTCGGCGGCGGCACGCTGCTGGGGCTGGCGCGGCTGCTGCTGGGCACGGTCGACCCGCAGGAGATCGACGCGCTGGCGCTGCGCGGCAACCCGAACGGCGCCGACCTGAGCCTGGCGGACGTGGTCGGCGGGCCGATCGGGCGCCTGCCCGCCGACGCGACCGCGGTCAACTTTGGCCGCCTGGCGCGCGAGGACCTGGCGGCCAGCCGCGAGGACCTGGCGGCCGCGCTGGTGACGCTCGTGGGCCAGGTGATCGCCGTCACCGCGATCAACGCGGCCCGCGCGCAGCAGCTCGATCGGGTCGTCGTGATCGGCCACCTGACCGACATGCCCAGCGTGCGCAACGTGCTGGAGCAGGTCGGCGACTACTACGGGATGCGGCTGACGCTGCCGCCCGACGCGGGCTACGGCACTGCGCTCGGGGCGCTCCACAGCGTGGCTGCGCACCCGGAGTGATCCGCGGATAAAGCGGCTGGCTCTGTATGATCCGCGGATAAAGCGGATAACGCGGATAATCCCAGCGCCGTATCCGCGCTTATCTATGGTATCCGCGGATAGAGCGGATAGAGCGGATAACTCCGGCGCCGTATCCGCGCTTATCTATGGTATCCGCGGATAAAGCGGATAGAGCGGATAACTCCGGCGCCGTATCCGCGCTTATCTATGGTATCCGCGGATAAAGCGGATAGAGCGGATAACTCCGGCGCCGTATCCGCGCTTATCTATGGTATCCGCGGATAGAACGGATAGAACGGATAACTCCGGCGCCGTATCCGCGCTTATCTATGGTATCCGCGGATAGAACGGATAACTCCGGCGCCGTATCCGCGCTTATCTGTATTATCCGTGGATCGATTAAGGGCATCGCGGTCTTTCGCGTGAGCTGCGGATCAAGCGGATAACGCGGATAATCCCGGCGCCGTATCCGCGCTTATCTGTATTATCCGTGGACCGATTAAGGGCATCGCGATGGCAGTCGAGTTCTCGCGCGACATCACATTCGGCCAGTACCTCGACCTTGGGTCGCCGATCCACCGGCTGGACCCGCGCGCCAAAATTCTGGCGTGGGGCGCGCTGATGCTGGCGACCTTCCTGGCGCGCACCAGCTTCGCCGGCTACGCGATCCTGGCCGTCGGCGCCGTGCTGATCCAGATCGTCTCGCACATCCCGCTGAGCTACACGCTGCGCGGCATGCGGCTGCTGTTCAGCACGCTGCTGATCATCATCGCCTTCCAGGTGCTGTTCTTCCCGAACCCCTCCGAGAGCGGCACGCTCTGGCGCTGGTGGCTGCTCTCGATCTCGACCGACGGCCTGCGGCAGGGCCTGGTGCTGCTCGTGCGCGTGGTGCTGCTGTACTACTGGACCAGCACGCTCATGTACATCACGCCGATGATGGACCTGGCCGACGGGACCGAGATCATGCTCGATCCGCTCAAGCGCCTGCGCCTGCCGGTGAACGAGCTGGTCCTGGTGATGGTGATCGCCATCCGCTTCGTGCCGCTGCTGGTGGCCGAGCTGGAGCGGCTGATCAAGGCCCAGACCGCCCGCGGCGCGCGCTTCGACCAGGGCAACCTGCTCCAGCGCGTCAGGAAGCTCGGCCCGCTGCTCATCCCGCTGTTCGTCAACTCCTTCGGCCGCGCCGAGACGCTGACCACCGCGATGAACGCGCGCTGCTACCGGGGCGGGCGCGGGCGCACCAAGCGCCGCGTGCTGACCTTCCACCAGGCCGACCTGCTCGCGATGACGGTGGCAGTGCTGTTTGCTGCGGCGGCCATTTCCGTCAGCCGCCTGGGTTTCTTCTAGCGAAACTTGGTTGAGGAACCGCAGATGGACGCAGATAGATGCGGATACGATGCTGTCTGCGTCTATCTGCGGATCATACCTGAGGGTGTATGAGTGACACCAGCGCTGAAGCTCTGGCGTGCCTCGACGCCGAGGCGATGATCGCGTTCCTGCGCGAGTTGGTGCGCACGCCCAGCGTGTTCCTGCCCGGCGTGCCGGGCGCGAACGAGGAGCGCGCCGCGCGGCTGGTGCACGACCAGCTGGCGGCCTGGGGCTGGCAGCCGGCCTGGGAGGAGGTCGCGCCGGGCCGGCCGAACGTGGTGGCCGAGCTGGCGGGGGCGGGCGGGGACGGGCCGCTGCTGCTGCTCGAAGGCCACACCGACGTCGTCACGCCCGGCGAGCGCGCGGCCTGGCAGCACGACCCGTTCGGCGCCGAGATCGTCGGGCGGCGGCTGTACGGGCGCGGCGCGGCCGACATGAAGGCGGGCGTGGCGGCGATGCTGTTCGCGGCGCGCGCGCTGCAGCTGGCCGGCGCGCCGTTCGCCGGGCGCCTGCGCCTGCTCGTGCCGGTGGACGAGGAGGGGCTGATGCTCGGCGTCAAGGCGCTGGTCGCGCGCGGCCACGCCGACGGCGCCGCCGGCGCGATCGTCTGCGAGCCGGAGGAGCGCGAGGTCTGCGTGGCGCACAAGGGCTCGCTGCGGCTGCGGCTGCTCTCCTACGGCCGGATCGCCCACGGCGCGATGCCCGAACAGGGCGTCAACGCGCTGGCCGGCATGGTGCGCCTGCTGGCGCGCGTGCTCGAGCTCGAGGCGCGCGTCCAGGCCGAGCAGCCCGCGCACCCGCTGCTGGGCCGGCCCTACATCACCCCGACGATCGCGCGCGCCCCGCTCGGCGGCGACGCCAGCCAGATCAACTGCCTGCCCGACCTGTGTGACGCCTTCCTGGACATCCGCAGCCTGCCGGGCATGAGCCACGCGGCGCTGATCGCGCGCATCCGCGGGCTGATGGATGAGGTGCGGGCGGGCTTCCCGGCGTTCCGCTTCGACCTGGAGATCGTCGACGATCGCCCGCCCACCGAGATCGCCGTCGACCACCCGCTGGTCCAGGCGGTCGCGGCGGCGCACCGGCAGGTCTACGGCGTGGATGCGGCCTACGGCGGCGTGCCCGGCTCGACCGACGGCACGATCCTGGCACGCGACCGCGGCATCCCGGTGGTGGTCTACGGCCCGGGCGACAAGCGCATCCCGCACCAGCCGGACGAGTTCGTCGACCTGGACGAGGTGGTGCGCGCGGCGCAGGTGTATGTGGTCGCTGCGCTCGACTTTCTTGCTTCGCGCTAATCAGCGGTGGGGTGGGGTCGGGGGCGGGGCGTAGCCCCGCCCCCGAACCCCACCCCACCACACCGACTGAAAGGATCTGCATCATGCCAACCGGCAAAATCACCATCCCCGAGCTGCAATCCCGCAAGGGCAAGCGCAAGTTCACGATGCTGACGGCCTACGACGCCCCGCTGGCGCGGCTGGTCGACGAGGCCGGGATCGACGTCATCCTGGTCGGCGACTCGCTGGGCATGGTCGTGCTCGGCTACAACGGCACCGCGCCCGTGACGATGGACGAGATGATCCACCACGCCAAGGCGGTCGGTCGCACCGCCAGGCGCGCGCTGCTGGTGGGCGACATGCCGTTCATGTCGTACCAGGCCGACACGGCCGAGGCGGTGCGCAACGCCGGGCGGCACATCAAGGAGGCCGGCATGGACTGCGTCAAGCTGGAGGGCACCGCCAAGCAGGCGCCGGTCGCGCGCGCGATCGTCGACGCCGGCATCGCGGTGATCGCCCACATCGGCCTGACGCCGCAGACCGCCGCGAGCCTGGGCGGGATCAACGTGATCGGCGGGGGCAGCGCCGAGGCGGCCCACCGCATCGTGGAGGACGCGCTGGCGATGGAGGCGGCCGGCTGCTGGGCCGTGCTGATGGAGGCGGTTCCGGCCGCGCTGGCCGGCCTGATCACCCGCCGGCTCAAGGTGCCGACGATCGGCATCGGCGCCGGGCCGGACTGCGACGGCCAGGTGCTGGTGACGCACGAGATGCTCGGGCTGTTCGCCGGCTTCGGGCTGCCGTTCGGCCGGCGCTACGCCGACGCCGGCGCGCTCATGAGCGAGGCGATCCGCCAGTACGCCGGCGACATCCACGGCGGCGCGTTCCCCGGCCCCGAGAACAGCTTCCCGATCGATGCGGCGATCCTGCGCGAGCTTGAGGCGTGACAAGGAGACAGGGTGACAGGGTGACAGGGTGACAAGGGCTGTTGGGGCTTGGGGCTTGGGGCTTGGGCAAAGAAGACAGGGTGACCAGGTGACCAGGTGACCAGGTGACCAGGACTCTTGGTCGTTGGTCGTTGGTCGTTGGTCGTTGGTCGTTGGTCGTTGGTCGTTGGTCCTTGGTCGTTGGTCGTTAGTTGTTGGTCGTTGGTCGTTGGTCGTTGGTCGTTGGTCGTTGGTCGTTGGTCAATCGTCAATCGTCAATCGTCAATGGTCCATCATCCATCGTCCAGCATAAAGATCGGGATCGTCGGCGCGGGCGCAATGGGCAGCCTGCTCGGCTTCTACCTCTGCGAGCGCGCCGAGGTCTGGCTGCTCGACCCCTGGCGCGAGCACGTCGCGGCGATCCAGGCGGCCGGGCTCTCCTGCGAGCTGGACGGTGTCGCCACGACCCGCCGCCCGCGCGCCACGACCGACCCGGCGGCGATCGGCCCGTGCGACGCGCTGCTCGTGCTGGTCAAGGCGCAGCAGACGGCCTGGGCGGCCGAGCAGGCGCGCCTTCTGAACGCGGAACGCGGAACGCGGAACGCGGAACAGCTCTCAGCATTCATCGTTCAGCGTTCAGCGCTCGTCGTTACTCTTCAAAACGGCGTCGGCAACCGCGAGCTGCTGGCAGAGGCGCTGGGCGCCGCGCGGGTCGGGCAGGGCGTGACGGCGCTCGGCGCGACGCTGCTGGGGCCTGGGCGCGTGCGCCACGCCGGCCAGGGCACGACGGTCTTCGGGACGTCGCCCGACCGCGCGGGCATGGCCGCGCTGGCCGATCTGTTCAGCGCCTGCGGCCTGCCGGCCGAGCTCAGCGACGACCTGGACTCGCTGGTGTGGGGCAAGCTGGTCGTCAACGTCGGGATCAACGCGCTGACCGCGCTGCTGCGCGTGCCCAACGGCGCGCTGGCCGCCACGCCGGAGGCACGCGCGCTCGTCGCCGCTGCGGTGGCCGAGGCTGTGGCGGTGGCACACGCGCGCGGCACAGCGCTGCCCTACGCCGACCCGCTGGCGCACGTGCTCGACGTGGCGCGCGCCACCGCGGCCAACCGCTCCTCGATGCTGCAGGACGCGCTGCGCGGCAGCCCGACCGAGATCGCCACGATCAACCGGGCGGTGGTGCGGGAGGGGCAGCGCCTCGGCGTGGAGACGCCGGTCAACCGCGCGCTGGCGGAGCTGGTCGCCGCGCTCGACGCAACGATCGGCCAGCGAGTGTCGTAGAACTAGTACAAGGTTCCGGAAGTTCGTGTCGGGTTTGGGGTGCCACGATCGGTTCCGCGGTTCTGCAGTTCCGTGGCCACAGAACCGCAGAACCGCAGAACCGCAGAACCGCAGAACCACAGAACCAACTGGCGACAACCAGCAACGAACTTCTGGAAAGCTGTGCTAGTTGAGCGTGACCAACATCCGCCGCACATCCGCGCAGACAACGAGAGGAGAGCACGATGAACTGCACAACCTGTGGAACGGCGCTGCCGCCCGGCGCGCTGTTCTGCCACAACTGCGGCACCCGCGTGGCGGCGGCCGCCCCGGGCGAGCAGGCCGTCGCGTCGCCCGCCTCTCCAGATCTGGCCGACCCGCCGCCGCTCGACCAGCCGTACGACACCGGCGCGACCGTGCCGCAGTGGGTTGTCCCCGGCCAGCCCGCCGGCGCGCCGCAGTGGGTCACGCCGGGCCAGCCCGGCGTCGGCGCGGCCGGCAAGCCGAACAGCACCGCCGCGGTGCTCAGCCTGGTCTTCGGCGTGCTGACCTGGCTGCCAATCCTCCCGGTGATCGGCGCGATCGCCGCCGTGATCTGCGGGCACATCGCGCGCAACCAGATCAAGGCGTCGAACGAGCGGCTCGGCGGGAGCGGGATGGCGACGGCCGGTTTGATCCTGGGGTATGCGCAGATCGCGCTGCTCGGGCTGGCCATATGCGCGATCGTCGCGATCGGGCTGCTGACGCTGCTCGGCTCGCGCGTGTCGGCACGATAACTGCTCGATCGGGCAGACGTGCCACGCGAAAGGGAGGGCCTTGTGTCTGAAAACCAGCTCGTACGCTTAGAGCAGCCGCCACACAAGCGGCAGCTGTGCGGCGCCATACTTCTGGCGCTCGCCCTGGCCGGCTGCACCGGCCCGGCCGCTCCTGCGCCGACCAGCCCGCCCGCGACCGCCGCCCCATCCGCGCCGCCCGCCACGCAGACAACCGCCGCGACCAGCCCGCCCGCGACCGCGGCGCCGACAGCTCCACCCGCCACGCCGACCACGGCGCCGACCGCCGCGCCGACGCCGCAGCCGGAGTCGGCCTACGACAACCTGAGCGACCCGATCAGCCTGCTGGCCTCGCTCTACAGCGCGATCAACCTGAAAGACTACCAGCGCGCCTACGGCTACTGGCAGACACCCCCGAGCCCTACGCTCGACGAGTTCGCGCGCGGCTACGCCGACACAGCCTCGGTCGAGCTGATCGTCGGCCCGCCGCCGCGCTACGAGGGCGCCGCGGGCAGCCAGTACGCCTCGATCCCGACCGTGCTGGTGTCCAGCCAGGTCGACGGCAGCCGCCAGCTGTTCGCGGGCTGCTACGTCGCGCGGCGGGCCAACCCGGCGATCGAGGGCGCGCCCAAAGACGGCGCCTGGCACCTGAATCAGGCCACCATCGCCGCCGCCCCGGCCGGGTCGGATCTCGGCGCGCTGCTGGACAAGGCGTGCGAGAGTCAGGGCGCCGACCCGCGCGGCTACGACAACCCGAGCACCCCGATCGACCTGCTGGCGTCGTTCTACGACGCGGTCAACCGCAAGCAGTACCTGCGCGCGTACGCCTACTGGGTCACGCCGCCGGCGCCCTCGGCGGATGAGTTCGCGCGCGGCTACGCCGACACGACCGCGGTGCTGCTGGCGGTGCGCCCGCCCGGGCGGCTTGGCGCGGCCGCGGGCAGCCAGTACACCAGCATCCCAACCCTGCTCGTCGCGACGCACGCCGACGGCAGCCGGCACACCTTCGCGGGCTGCTACGTCGCCCAGCGGCCAAACCAGGGCGACGACGCCCCTTGGCGGCTGTACGACGCGACGATCGCCGAGGCGCCGGCCGGGGCCGACCAGGCCGGCCTACTCCAGCAGGCGTGCCCGCCATCTTGAGGAGCTGTCTGAAAAGGGGTGCAGCGTGCGCCTACTGCGACGTCTCGACCACCAGAGTCTGCTCCAGCGGCTGGTCGGGCGGCACCGTGACGATCAGCGTGAGGCCGCGGTTCGCCGGCAGCGGAATGGACAAGTCGAGCGAGGTGGACTGCTGGGGCTGGAGCGTGGCGCTGCCGCTGCCGCTGGTGGCGTAGGTCACGCCGCCGCTGTCGCGGAACGAGAACGCGCCCGGCGGGATCTCGATCGGCGCGTCGGAGATATTGGTCACCTTGCCGTGCACCTGGGCGCGGTCGCCGACCCGGCGCACCTCGTCGACGTCGACGCGGACGCGCGGCCCGCGCGCGATCGGCGTGAGCGCGGGCACGGCCTGGCCGCTGGCGAAGCGATCGCGCAGCTTGGCGTACGTCTGCTGCAGGGCCGGCGGCAGGCTGGGCAGGTGGATCTGCGGCAGCTGGAACGGCTGCGCGGTCGGCGCGCTCGGGTCGGTCGGCTTCGGCGCGAACTGCTGGATGAGCACCGGGTTGTTCAGGCCGGCGCCGCCGCGGGTGCTGATCAGAATGAGCACCAGCGCCAGCAAGATTCCGCCAAGCCACATCGGTAGGCTGTTCTGGTCGTCGCGCATAGGTCGCCTTCACGGCTGAGTCGATCCATCAGCGCTCATGATACCATACCCCCTGGCGCGGTGCGCTGGATCAGCCCTCCTCATCAGGGCTGGTGCAACGTCTTTGACCCCACCCCCTGCCCCTGCCCCCGCCCCTTCCAGGGGCGGGGGTGTCCTGTGGTGCTGCGGTGCGCTGCAGAGCAGCGCACCGCAGCACCACCACGAATCCCCCCTCTCCCGGCGGGAGAGGGGGGCAGGGGGGCGAGGGCCTACGACAGATCGGCTTCCTTGACACCACCGGGGACGAGGCTATAATAGGCGCACTCAAGGATCCCCAATGGTGGTACAGTCACTGTGGCAGCGTGGCGCTGACGGAGCTCGATTCCCTGATCCGGCGCTGCGGCCGCAGTGTTCAGGCCACCACCGTGTTCCCCTCGCTCGGACTCATTGAAAGGAAGGTACGATGCACCATCCCAAACGTCTCGCGCTGCTGGTGGCGGCGTTCGCGCTGCTGGTGCTGGCCGCCTGCGGCCAGGGCGGAACGACGACGGCTCCCCAGGCGACCACGGCCCCCCAGGCTCCCCAGGCGACCACAGCTCCAGCCGAGCCCACAAATGCTACCGCGGCCACGGCCGCGCCGGCCGCCGGCGGCGATCTGCTGGCCGAGGTCAAGAAGCGCGGCAAGCTGCTGATCTCGACCGACTCGAACTACAAGCCCCAGAGCTACAAGAATCCCGACGGCTCCTGGGAAGGCTTCGACATCGACGTCGGGCGCGAGATCGCCAAGCGCCTGGGCGTCGAGGTCGAGTTCCTCGACATCAACTTCGATATCATCACCGCCGGCA
This sequence comes from Candidatus Ribeiella danica, assembly GCA_016717335.1. GTDB lineage: Bacteria > Chloroflexota > Chloroflexia > Chloroflexales > Roseiflexaceae > Ribeiella > Ribeiella danica. The sequence goes on along the minus strand of JADKFS010000008.1, from coordinate 79,771 downwards.
GCTGGAACGGCCGCTGGGACATCAACGTCGGCTCGATCACGATCACCCCCGATCGCAAGAAGGTGCTGTACTTCACCTCGCCGTACTACTACACCCCGGCCGCGTTCGCGGTCCACAAGGATAGCAAGGCCGCCTCGATCGACGACCTCAAGGGCAAGAAGGTCGGCGTCGGCGCGGCGACGACCTACCTGGACTACCTGCAGGGCAAGCTCGCCCTCGAAGGCGAGTCGATCCTCAAGCCCGCGCCGGAAGGCGCCGTGGCCCAGATCTACGACACCGACCAGCTCGCGCTGCAGGATCTGGCGCTCGGCGACGGCACGCGCGTCGACGCGGCCCTGACGGCGCTGCCGACGATCCAGGACGCGATCAAGAGCGGCCAGCCCTTCAAGGTGCTGGGCGACCCGGTCTACTACGAGGACCTGGGCGTCGCGCTCGACCAGAAGAGCGCGCTCGACTCGAAGGGCCTGACCGACGCGATCAGCGCGATCGTCGACGAGATGCACAAGGACGGCACGCTGACCACGCTCTCGAACAAGTACTACGGGATCGACCTCACGTCCAAGAAGTGATCGGAGGGCAGGGGAGGGCCTACGGCCCTCCCCTGCCCTCTCACCTGCCACAATCACCCTGGCGCGCCACCGCGGCGATCTCCCAGGTGAGCTTTTAACCGACGACACCGGCAGTTGAGGAAAGGCCCCATAATGGCACATGAGGCGGCCGAACTTCGGCGACCCACCGCGCGGCGCTGGCCGCGCATCCCGTTTCAGGCCTCGATGGTGATCTGGTGGGTGGTCTGGCTGCTGATCCTGCTGCTGCTGTTCAGCGGCCTGAGCCTGGCGATCGGCCCACTGCGCTTCCACGCGATTAGCCTCGACGGCCAGTTCATCGGCGAGTGGTGGCAGTTCATCTCGCAGGGTGTGCTGATCACCTTTGAGCTGTCGGTGATCTCGATCCTGTGCGCGATGGTGCTGGCGCTGGTGGCGGCGCTGGCGCGGCTCTCGCGCGTCGCCTCGCTGAACAGCCTGGCGAGCCTGTACGTCTCGCTGATGCGCGGGACGCCGCTGTACCTGCAGTTCTTCTTCTTCTACTTCGGCCTGGCCCAGCTGGGGCTGGTGCTGGACCCATTCCCGTCGGCGGTGATCGCGCTCAGCCTGAACTACGGCGCGTACATGAGCGAGATCTTTCGCGCCGGCATCCAGGCGGTCGGGCGCGGCCAGAGCGAGGCCGCCTACGCGCTGGGCATGACCCCCTGGCAGACGATGCGGCGGATCGTGCTGCCGCAGGCCTTCCGGATCATCACGCCGGATATCGGCAACCAGTTCATCGCCATGCAGAAGGATACCTCGCTCGCCAGCGCGATCACGCTGCAGGAGCTGATGGGCCGCGCGCGCCAGGCCGGCGCGCCGCGCCACCACTTCTTCGAGGCGCTGGTCGTCGCGGCGGTGTGGTACTGGCTGATGACGATCGTGCTCTCCTACCTCCAGGGCAAGCTCGAGCACCGCATGTCGCGCAGCGATCGCTAGCGCGCTTGCAGCGCAGGGGCTTGGGATGGTGTGGCGCAATACAGCGCGCTGCATACATAGCTAAAGCGCAGGGGCGAGGGGTAAAACCCCGCCCAAGCTTAGTTTTCAGCGCAGCGCGCAATAGAAACGCGGAGCAAATAACTGATGACAGAGCCGATCGTCAAGGTCGAGAACCTGTACAAGCGCTTTGGCAGCCTGGAGGTGCTCAAAGGCGTGAACCTGCAGATCCAGCCGCGCGAAGTGGTCTGCCTGATCGGCAGGTCGGGCTCGGGCAAGAGCACGCTGCTGCGCTGCATCAACTTCCTGGAGGAGCCGGACGCCGGCACGATCAGCGTGGCCGGGATCAGCGTGCCGGCCGGCGAGCGCACGCGCGAGCATAGCCAGCACATCATCGCCCTGCGCGAGCGCGCCGGGATGGTATTCCAGAGCTTCAACCTGTTTCCGCACAAGACCGTGCTCGAGAACCTGATCGAGGCGCCGCTGGTGGTCAAGAAGCTCAGCCGGCCGGTCGCCATCTCGATCGCCGAGCGCCTGCTGGACAAGGTCGGGCTCTCGGACAAGCGCGACGTCTACCCGAGCAAGCTCTCGGGCGGGCAGCAGCAGCGCGTGGCGATCGCGCGGGCGCTAACCATGCAGCCGCTGGTCATGCTGTTCGACGAGCCGACCTCGGCGCTCGACCCGGAGCTGATCGGCGAGGTGCTGGAGGTGATGCGCACCCTGGCGCGCGACGGCATGACTATGATCGTCGTGACGCACGAGATGGCCTTCGCGCGCGAGGTGGCCGACCGGGTGATCTTCATGGACGGCGGCGTGTTCGTCGAGGAGGGGCCGCCGGCGCAGTGCTTGTCGAATCCACAGGACGAGCGCACGCGCCGCTTCCTGGAGCGGATCTTGTAAACGCTTGACAAACCAATCCTCATCGAATACACTACGCCACACCCAAATTGCGTCGATCATAGGTGGATGAAGGACTCGGTGTAGAGCCCGCCCAAGTCGTGGCGCGCAGTTCGACTGAACGCCCCTAGCCCGATGAAGGAGGTTCACCGGCCTCTATACTCTTTATGCTCTAGCTGGTCTCATACGGCCGAGCGCAGCCTACTCGCACGGCGGAGCATACGGCTGGCCCCCGCGCTCCAGTTCTCCGGCGGAGACGCTTGACCCTGACGCAACAGATGCTCTCAAGTATGAAGGAGTTCCTATGAAACGGCGTGTAAGCTTTTTCCTGATGCTCACGATCCTGGCCGGTGTGCTCGCCGCCTGCGGCGGCGCTGCGACGACGGCCTCGCCCACGGCGGCCCCGGCGGCCGGCGGCGCGGCGACGGCGGCCCCGGCCCCGGCGGCCGGCGGCGGCGATGCCAAGGTTATTAAGATTGTCTCGTCCCTCCCGCGCACCGGCTCCTCCAAGGGCCAGAGCGACACGCTGGTCAACGCGATCAACCAGCGCCTGAAGCAGGACAACTTCCAGGCCTGCAACGGCCAGTTCACGCTCAAGTACGACGACATGGACGACGCGACCGCCGCGGCCGGCAAGTGGGACGCGACCCAGGAAGCCAACAACGCCAACAAGGCCGCCGCCGACCCCGACGTGATGGTCTACATCGGCACCTTCAACTCGGGCGCCGCCAAGGTCTCCATCCCGATCCTCAACCAGGCCGGCCTGGTGATGATCAGCCCGGCCAACACCTACCCCGGCCTGACCAAGACCACCGGCGCCGAGGCGGGCGAGCCTGACAAGTACTACCCGAACGGCAAGCGCAACTACACCCGCGTGGTGCCGGCCGACGACATCCAGGGCTCGGCCGCGGCCAACTGGGCCAAGGAGCTGGGCGTCAAGACCGTCTACATCCTCCACGACACCGAGACCTACGGCAAGGGCCTGGCCGACGTGTTCCGCGCCAAGGCCAAGGAGAACGGGCTCGAGGAGAAGGGCTACGAGGGCATCGACAAGAAGGCCCAGGACTACAAGGCGCTCGGCACCAAGATCAAGGACGCTAACCCCGACCTGGTCTACTTCGGCGGCATCACCCAGAACAACGCCGGCCTGGTGCTGAAGGACCTGCGCGCGGCCGGCTACCAGGGCAAGTTCATGGGCCCGGACGGCATCCTCGAGCAGGCCTTCCTGGAGGCCGCCGGCGACGCGGCCGAGGGCGCCTACGTCACGTTCGGCGGCGTCCCCCCGGCGCAGCTGACCGGCAAGGGCAAAGAGTGGTACGACGCCTACAAGGCCGCCTTCAACAGCGAGCCTGAGGTCTACGCGGTCTACGGCTACGAGACCGTCAACGTCGCGCTGAACGCGATCAACAAGGTCTGCAAGAAGGACCGCGGCGCCATCCTCGACGCCGTGTTCGCGACCAAGGACTTCGACGGCGTGACCGGCAAGTTCGGCATCGACGCCAACGGCGACACGACCAGCACCGTGATGAGCGGCCAGCAGGTCAAGGGCGGCAAGTTCGAGTTCGTCCAGACCCTGACGTAATTCGACAGAGCCGAACCCACCCCTACTCCGGGTTGCGCGGGACGGTTTGGCGTCCCGCGCTTCCTATACAGCAATGAGCACGTAGCGTGGTCCACTTTGACCCACCGTTGAAGGAGACTCCATGGCAACCACGGCGCCTACTGTTCGCTCGGTCAATCGACAGAACATCGGCCGGTGGGTCGTCGGCGGGGTGCTCGCCCTCCTGCTCGCGCTGGTGCTATTCCAGATCCTGAGCCAGGCGATTCGCAACCCGAGCCTGCTGGCGCAGCAGCTCATCACCGGCGTCTCCAAGGGCGCAATTCTAGCAATCGTCGCACTCGGCTACACGCTGGTGTACGGTATCATCGAGCTGATCAACTTTGCCCACGGCGACGTCTTTATGCTCGGATCGTTCGCCTCGCTGATGCTGATCGGGCTGACGGGCATTAACAAGAACTCCCCCGGCGGCACGCGCGCGCTGACGCTGCTGGTCATCCTGATCGTCGTGATGTGCTTTACCGCCTTCCTGAACTACGCGATCGAGCGGATCGCCTACCGCCGCCTGCGCAACGCCCCGCGCCTGGCGCCGCTGATCTCGGCGATCGGCGTCTCGTTCATCCTGCAGAATCTCGGCCTCCTGTGGGGCAAGCTGCCGTTTCGCCGCGGCGACTACGGCGCGCTGGCCGGCATGGTGGTCTTCGTGGTGATCATGGGCGTCGGCATCTGGGCGATCGGGCAGCTGAACCGGCGCGTGCAGACCGATCGCGCGCTGGCGCGCCTGGCGCTCTGGGTCGTGCCGATCATCATCGTGGCCGGCCTCGCCGTCGCCGGCCTGAACCTGACCCGCAGCATCGTCGTGCCGCCCGGCAGCGAGGCCGCCCTGGCGATCGCCAAGAACCCGCGGATCATGGGCTCGACCGACGTGGCGCCGAAGGATGTGCCGGCCGGCCTGATCTCGACCTCGAACCTGTTCGGCGATGGGGCGCGCATCTCGCTCAGCTGGCTCGACCTGATGGTCGTCCTGGTCAGCCTGGTGCTGATGGCCACGCTGTACCTGTTCGTGCAGCGCACGCAGGCCGGCAAGGCCATGCGCGCGACCGCGCAGGACCGCGACGCCGCGCGGCTGATGGGCATCGACGTGGACCGCACGATCTCGCTGGCGTTCCTGCTCGGCGGGGCGCTGGCCGGCGCGGCCGGGCTGATCGCCGCGATCTTCACCACCCAGGTGGTCTTCGACCTCGGCTTCAAGGCCGGGCTGCTGGCCTTTACCTCGGCGGTGCTCGGCGGGATCGGCAACGTCGTCGGCGCGATGCTCGGCGGCTTTCTGATCGGCCTGATCCAGACGCTCTCCGACCAGTATATCGCCACCCAGTGGACGAACGCGGTGATCTTCGGCATCCTGGTGGCCATCCTGGTCTTCCGGCCCAGCGGCCTGCTCGGCGAGGATGTAGGACAGAAAGCATAGGTGCAGTCGATGCGCAACGTACGACTCGGCCTCTGGGCGGGCATCGCCGGCATCGCGACGATCATGATCGTCGGCGGCAAGACCGTCTGGATGGTCTCGATTATCACCGGCCTGATCATCGGCCTGCTCCTGGGCAGCAACGACAAGATCACGACGCCGCGCGAGGGGCTGCGCGCCGGCGCCATCCAGGGCGTCGTCGCCGGCCTGCTGCTGACGATCGGCCAGCTGCTGCGCAGCCTGTGGCTCGACCCGCTGGCCGGGCAGAACCAGCTCGACATGGGCATCGGCCCGGCCGGGTCGGCGCTGCTGGCCGGGCTGATCGGCCTGGCGATCACGACGATCGTGGGGACGCTGCTCGGCGGCGGACAGCGGCTGCGCGGCACCGCCCGCACGGTGGCCGTCGCCCTGATCGTCGGCGCCTACCTGCTGTTCCTGCCGCAGATCGACCGCTACCTGGGCCTGGGCTGGCTGGGCGACATCATCCCGATCATGATCTTCATCATCCTGGCGCTCGGCCTGAACATCGTGGTCGGCTACGCCGGCCTGCTCGACCTGGGCTACGCCGCGTTCTTCGCGATCGGGGCCTACACCGCCGGGATGTTCTCCTCGACCCACCTGAGCGGCCAGTTCGGCTCGAACTTCCAGCTGTCGTTCTGGCTGGTGATCTGGATCGCCGCGGCGGTGGCGGCGCTGTTCGGCCTGATCCTCGGCGCGCCGACGCTGCCGCTGCGCGGCGACTACCTGGCGATCGTCACGCTCGGCTTCGGCGAGATCGTGCCGATCCTGTTCACCAACCTCGACGAGGTCAGCTGGATCAAGACCTCCACCGGCGACGCGCTGAACCTGACCGGCGGCGACCCGGGCATCAGCGCCATCCAGGCGCCGATCCTGCCGATCATCACCAGCCTCAACGGGACGATCGGGCTGCTGGTCGGGCTGATCGGGTTTGCGCTGGTGATGTTCGCGGTGTACTACATGACCACCTCGGTGCTCGCCGACCAGCGCGCGCGCGGCCAGTCCAGCACGCTGACGCTGGTGATGTCCGGGGTGATCGCGCTGTTCCTGCTGTACGCCTTCTTCTACGGCGCCGAGCTGCCGGGCGGCGGCCGGCTGCTGGTCCCCGGCATCCCGCGGGTCGGCCAGTTCCTGCCGACCGAGCGCACGCCCTGGTACTACCTGGTGATCGTGATCTTCGGCTTCTCGGTCTTCTTCATCAACCGGCTGCGCCGCTCGCGGCTCGGGCGCGCCTGGATGGCCATGCGCGAGGACGAGCTGGCGGCCTCGTCGATGGGCATCGACCTGGTGCGCACCAAGCTGCTGGCGTTCGCGCTCGGCGCGATGTTCTCGGGCTTCGGCGGCGCGTTCTACGGCGCCTACCTCGGCTCGATCACGCCGTCGAGCTTCCAGTTCGATAAGTCGGTGCTGATCCTGTGCATGGTGATCCTGGGCGGCCTGGGCAACATCCCCGGCGTCATCCTGGGCGGCCTGATCATCGTCTCGGCCGACGTGTTCTTCCTCAACCGGCTGACCGACCTGCTCAAGCAGATCGCGTCGAACTCGAACAACGAGGCGCTGGCCAACTTCAAGGCATCGGACTACCGGCTCATGCTGTTCGGCATGGTGCTGGTGATGATGATGCTGGTGCGGCCCGAGGGCCTGATCCCAAGCGCGCGCCGCAAGGCCGAGCTGCACGCCGACGAAGAGGTGGCGGCCCAGGAGAGCGTCGACCTTTTCGACGTCGAGCAGAAAAATGCTAAGCTGAGTATGGAGTAGCACCATGGCGCCTGTTCTCGAAGCCAGCGGTATCACCAAACGCTTCGGCGGCCTCGTGGCCGTCAACAATGTCGACTTCGTGATCGAGCGCGGGTCGATCTGTGGACTGATCGGCCCGAACGGCGCCGGCAAGACCACCTTCTTCAACATGATCACCGGCCTGTACGCGCCGAGCAGCGGCACGCTGCTGTTCGACGGCGCGCCGCTCAGCGGCCTGAAGCCGCACCAGGTCACGGCGCTGGGGATCGGCCGGACGTTCCAGAACATTCGCCTGTTCGCAAACATGACCGCGATGGAGAATGTGATGGTCGGCCAGCACCCACGCATGCGCGCGGGGGTGTTCGGCACGCTGCTGCGCACCAGGAAGGTCAACGAGGAGGAGGAGCGCGTGCGCCGGCGCGCGCTGGAGCTGCTCGACTTCGTCGGCCTGGGGCGCAAGCGCGCCGACGAGATGTCGAAGAACCTGCCCTACGGCGACCAGCGCCGGCTCGAGGTCGCGCGCGCGCTCGGCACCGACCCGAAGCTGCTGCTGCTCGACGAGCCGACCGCCGGCATGAACCCGGCTGAGACCGACGACCTGACCCGCCTGATCCGGCACCTGCGCGACAACTACGAGAGCCCCGGCCGCAAGGAGAAGGGCCTGACGGTGCTGCTGATCGAGCACGACATGAAGGTCGTGATGGGCATCTCCGAGCAGGTGACCGTGCTCGACCACGGCGCCAAGATCAGCGAGGGGCTGCCCGCGCAGGTCCAGAGCGACCCGCAGGTGATCGAGGCGTACCTCGGCAAGGGCGCCGCGGCGCACGGCAAGGGCGGGCGGAAGACGGCGGCGACCGCGTGATATGTGGCGCGCTGCGCTGAAAACGAACGTTTGGATGGGGTTTTGGGGAGGGCGAAGCCCTCCCCAAGCCCCTCCCCTGTAGATAGAGAGTTCCGCTATGACAAACGGCCAGGCGCTGCTCGAGCTCCACGACGTCCACAGCTACTACGGCAACATCCACGCGCTCAAGGGCATCTCGCTGAAGGTGGACAAAGGCGAGATCGTGACGCTGATCGGCTCGAACGGCGCGGGCAAGAGCACGACGCTGCGAACGATCTCGGGCATCATCAAGCCGCGCCAGGGCGAGGTGCGGCTGGCCGGCGAGCGGATCGACGAGCTGCCGGCGCACAAGGTGGTCCAGCGCGGCGTGCTGCAGTCGCCCGAGGGCCGGCGGATCTTCCCGCGCCTGACGGTGCGCGAGAACCTGGAGATGGGCGCCTTCTCGCGCACCGACAAGGACGCCATCCCGGCGGATATGGAGCGCGTGTTCGGGCTGTTCCCGCGCCTGAGGGAGCGCGAGAACCAGAAGGGCGGCACGCTCTCCGGCGGCGAGCAGCAGATGCTGGCGATCGGCCGCGCGCTGATGGGCCGCCCGAAGGTGCTGCTGCTCGACGAGCCGTCGATGGGCCTGGCGCCGGTGCTGGTCGAGCAGATCTTCAGCATCATCAAGGACATCAACGCCGAGGGCACGACGATCCTGCTGGTCGAGCAGAACGCGCTCATGGCGCTGGGGATCGCCCACCGCGGCTACGTGCTGCAGACCGGCCAGATCGTGCTTTCGGACTCGGCCAAGGGCCTGAGCGAAAACGAGATGGTCCAGAAGGCCTACCTCGGCCTGGAGTAGCGGCCGGTTGCCCGCCTACTGCCTCCGCTCTCCCACGCGGGAGCGTGTACAGAGCTAGCCCTCGCCCCCCTCTCCCGCCGCCACGGGAAAGGGGGGGCTTTTGCTATAGGAAAGGAGCGCCCGATGCTGACACGGCTGGTCGACACGGTCTACGAGGTGCCGCGCGTCAAGCGGCTCCTGAACCGCAGCTGGTACGAGTACCTGGCCCGCGCCGACAAAGATGCGCACATGCTGTTCATGAACTACGGCTACGACGACCCGGGCGCGCGCGCGCGGGCGCTCGACCCGGCGGACGAGGGCCGGCGCCTGTGCATCCAGCTGTACGACCGGGTCGCCGGCGCGATCGACCTGGCGGGCAAGCAGGTGCTGGAGGTCGGCTGCGGGCGCGGCGGCGGCGCGTCCTTCGTAGTGCGCTACCTGCGCCCCCAGTCGCTGGTGGGCGTCGACATCGCCGACAGCGCGGTCGCGTTCTGCAGGGGCTACCACCAGGTGGCGGGGCTGTCGTTCCGCCAGGGCGACGCCGAGGCGCTGCCGTTCGCCGACGGCAGCTTCGATGCGGTGGTGAACGTCGAGTCATCGCACTGCTACGGCTCAATCGAGCGCTTCGCCGGCGAGGTGGCCAGGGTGCTCCGGCCGGGCGGCCACCTGCTGTTCACCGACCACCGCCCGCGCGAGCGGGTCGGGCGGCTGCGCGGCCAGCTGACCGGCGCGCTGGAGCTGGTCGAGGAGGAGCGCATCACGCCGGGCATCGTGCGCGCGCTCGACCGCGACAACGACCGGCGGCTGGCGCTGATCGAGCGGCAGGCGCCCAGGCTGCTGCGGCGGCAGTTCCGGGAGTTCGCGGCGACCAAGGGCACGCCGCTGTACGAGTCGTTCCGCGGCGGCGCGGTCGAGTACCTGCGCTTTGTGCTACAGAAGCGCGCCTAGGCGCGTGCGGGGGCTGCGCGCCCCGTGCCCCTGCGGGGCGTTGCCCCTGGACCCCAAAAGAGCCCAGCCTCTGCCCAAATGCTTGACGCGCATGCCCGGCTGAATCTAGTCGCCTGTGGCACGTATACTGCTTCGGGGGGCTGCGCGCCCCCCGCACCCCCGCGGGCGGGGGTGGGCCGCCACCCCCGCCGCCCCCCGGGGCGTGCGCCCCTGGACCCCAAAGAGCCGTCTCGCTCTCAGCGTTTGTGGTGCATCCGGCTGGATCTGGTCGCCTGTGGCACGTACACTGCTTCGGGGGCTGCGCGCCCCCCCCGGGCGGGTGGGCCGCCACCCGCCGCCCCGCCGGGCGTCCCCTGGACCCCAAAGAATGCCGTCTCGCTCTCAGCGTTTGTGGTGCATGCCCGGCTGAATCTAGTCGCCTGTGGCACGTACACTGCTTCGGGGGGCTGCGCGCCCCCCGCACCCCCGCGGGCGGGGGTGGGCCGCCACCCCCGCCGCCCCCCGGCCGGGGCGTTGCCCCTGGACCCCAAAAGAATGCCGTCTCGCTCTCAGCGTTTGTGGTGCATGCCCGGCTGAATCTAGTCGCCTGTGGCACGTACACTGCTTCGGGGGGCTGCGCGCCCCCGCACCCCCGCGGGGGTGGGCCGCCACCCCCGCCGCCCCCCGGCCGGGGCGTGCGCCCCTGGACCCCAAAAGAATGCCGTCTCGCTCTCAGCGTTTGTGGTGCATGCCCGGCTGAATCTAGTCGCCTGTGGCACGTACACTGCTTCGGGGGGCTGCGCGCCCCCCGCACCCCCGCGGGCGGGGGTGGGCCGCCACCCCCGCCGCCCCCCGGCCGGGGCGTGCGCCCCTGGACCCCAAAAGAATGCCGTCTCGCTCTCAGCGTTTGTGGTGCATGCCCGGCTGAATCCAGGCGCGCCGGGTTGAGCACTCGGACTGCCCGCCGCGCTGGGAATATTGCTGGGCATGCGCCACCATGAATGAAATGCCACAGGCATCCTTTGCCGGAGGGGGGCCGGGGGCGCAGCGCCCCGGAGAAATCAGGGGCGTAGCCCCACAGGGTGGTCTTGCTGAAAAAAGGAGAGGTGGGGAGCAGCGCGTGGCTGCATTGTTGCTGTGATGATCGGCTGCTTCCCGAATATCAGTATCGCGCACGTCAATGAAGGATAGGTGAACATAGCCGCGGTCCAAGATGACGAGCTGTTCATGTTTCGGCCTCGCGCGGCACGCGCGGCAGGATGGTCGCGACGACGTCGTAGGCGATCGTGCCGAGCCAGCCGGCCACCTCGTCGGCGTGGCCGGCCGGGATGGTCGCGATCCGCTGCCAGGGGAGCGATAGGGGGGTGAGATGAACGAGCGTGAGCATCATGCGATCCGCAGCGCGACGAGCGTCATGTCGTCGTGCTGGGGCGCGCTGCCGGCGAACTGCTCGACCGCCGCGACGATCAGCTCGATCAGCTGCTGCGGCGTCGAGTCGCCGTGGTCGCGCAGGATCGCCTCCAGGCGCTCGAAGCCGAACAGCGCGCGCGCGCTGTCCTTCGCCTCGACGATCCCGTCGGTGTAGAACAGCAGCAGGTCGCCGGCCTGCAGCGGCAGCTCGAGCGTGGCGTAGGGCGTGTCGGGCACGATGCCCAGCGGCAGCGTCGAGCCGGGCGCTTCGAGGTACTCGATCTGCCCGCCCGGCCGGCGCCGCAGCGGCGCGAGCTGGCCGGCGTTGGCCATCGCCAGGTGGCGCTCCTGCAGATCGAGCGTGGCGTAGCAGAGCGCGACGAACGAGTGCTTCGGCACGTCCAGCGCGATCCAGCTGTTGGTCTCGCGCATCACCTGCTCGGGCGTGCGGTGGTCGCGCGCCTCGGATCGAGCGATCGAGCGGGCGATCGCCATGAGCATCGCGGCGGGGATGCTCTTGCCCGAGGCGTCGCCGATCATCAGCGCCAGCGCCGCGCGCGTGTCGGCCGTCTCGTCGCGCAGCACCACCATGTCATAGAAGTCGCCGCCGGTCTCGCGCGCCGGCAGAATCCAGGCGGCCAGCTCCAGGCCGGCGGCCTGCGGCAGCGCGCGCGGGAACAGGTTGCGCTGGATGCGCGCGGCGATCTCCAGCTCCTGCTCGACGCGCGTGACCGACTCCTGGTACAGCCGGGCGTTCTCGATCGCCACGGCGGCCTGGCTGGCGAACGCCAGCGCCACCTCGGCGTCGCGGGCGGTGAAGCGGTTCGGCTCGGCCGCGCTGATGTTGAGCACGCCGAGCACCTGGCCCTTGGCGATCAGCGGCGCGCCCAGCCACGAGCGCAGCGGGCCCTGGCCCTCCAGCTGGGTCCACTCCGGCGCGCTCTGGATGTCGCCGATCACCACCGGCGCGCGCCGCTCGATCACCAGCGCGGCGGCGTTGAGCTGATCGAACCGGAAGGTCAAATGCTGCGGCAGCTCGGCGCCGGCCGGCTTGCCCTGCACTGCCAGGCGGAACTGCTCGTCCTCAAGCATCAGGATCGAGGCGGTGTCGTACGGGATCACCTGGCGCAGCTCGCGGATGATGATCTGCGGCACCTCGCCCAGGTCGAACGACGAGCTGAGCACCCGCGCGACCTCGCGCAGCGTGTCGGCGGTGCGGCGGGCCTCCTGCTCGGCCTGGAACAGCCGCGCGTTCTCGGCGATCTGGCGCTCGCGCTCGTCGAACAGCCGCACCTTCTGCACGCCCAGGCTCAGGTGGCTGGCGACCTGGCCGAGCAGCTCGATCGTGCGCTGGTCGTAGCGCGCCGGCTGGTAGTCCTGGATCGAGATCACGCCGATCGGCTGGCCCTGCTTGGCCAGCAGCGGCACGCCGGCCCACGAGCGGGTGTTGTGGTCGCTGCTCAGCCGGCTGATGTCGACGCCCATGGCGGCCAGCTCGTCGCGCTGGCCGGGCAGGTCGTGCAGCAGCAGCGGCCGGCGCGTCTCGAGCGCCCGGAGCGTCAGGCTGCCCTGGCGGGGCCGCCGGCCGAGCCAGTCGTCGGCTATCGCCACGCCGCGGTCGATATACATCGAGTGCGTGATCGCGAACGTGTCCGGCTCGCAGAGCACCAGGTAGCACACGGCGGCCTCGGTCAGCGACTGCAGCTGCTCGTAGACGCGCTGGAGCATCTCGGCCAGGTCATACGAGGCGCTGATCAGCTGGCCGATCTGGCCGATCGCGTCGAGCTCGCGGATGCGGCGGGCGCGCTCGGCCAGCAGGCCGACGTTCTGCACGTGCAGGGCCACCTGGCCGGCCACGTCGTCGAGGAAGCGCTCGTCGCGCTCGTCGAAGGCGCCGGGCGTGTAGCCCTGGATGCTGATCACGCCGATCACCTGCCCGGCGCGGTCGAACAGCGGCACCCCCAGCCAGGCCTCGGCGTCGCGGCCGGTGCCGCCGGGCGTGCCGCCGACGCCGGGGTACTGCGCGATCTCGCGCGCGACGTCGGCCAGGTGCAGCTTGCGCCGCTCGCGGATGACCCAGCCGGTCAGCGAGTCGGGCGGCGGCGGCTGGTTGTGGAAGTAGACGTACTCCTGGCCCTCGTCGATCGCGATCCCCTCCGAGATGATCTGCCGCTCGGGGTCGTACAGCACCATCAGGAAGACGTCGAGCCGCATCAGGCCGGCGAGCGCCTCGTGGACGTGGCGCAGCAGCGTGGTCGGGTCGAGCGCGGTGGCGGCGGCGTGGCTGATCCGGCTGAGCGCGCGCAGCTCGGCGATCTGGCGCTCGCGCTCCTCCAGCAGCCGGGCGTTCTCGATCGCCAGCGCGATCTGGTTGCCGATCACCTGCAGCAGGTCGGTCTGCTGCGGGTCGAAGCTGCGCGGCCGGTCGTCGAGCACCGCCAGCGTGCCCAGCACCTGGCTGCCGATCCGCAGCGGCACGCCCAGCAGCGACCGAAAGGGCGAGGGCGCCGGCGAGAGCGAGTAGAGCGACAGGTTGTCCGGCACCAGCAGGGGCTGGTTGTCGCGCACGATGCTGCCGATGTAGGTGCCCTCGACCGGCACGCTGACGACGGCGCGCGCGTCGTCGGGCGGCAGGCCGCGCTGGGCCAGCAGCACCAGCGCGGCCTGCTCGCGGTCGTAGCGGCGCACGTTGCCGGCCTGGACATTCAGCAGCGGCAGGATCAGCGTCAGCGCGTGGTCGAGCAGCTCGGCCAGCGGGCGCTGCAGCACCATCGACGAGATCAGCGCGCTCAGGATCGCCAGCTCGTCGGTGCGGGCCGCGACCCGGTCGGACAGCGCCAGACTCAGCTCGTGCTGGTGCTGGGCCAGGCCCACGTTCTCGAGCGCCACGCCGACGACGTTGCCGAGCCGCTGGAGCAGGTCGAGGTCGGCATCGCCGTACAGGTCGGGCGCGTAGCTCTGGACCGAGATCACGCCGACGGCGCTCTGGCCGATCAGCAGCGGCACGCCCATCCAGGATCGCGAGAGCCGGCCGTCGTTGCCGAAGCGCGCCGGCGGGGTGGCGAACTGGCCGCGCTCGGCCGCCAGGTCGCGGAACAGCAGCGGCGCGCGCTGGCTGATCAGCAGGCCGGTGAGCGTGCCGTGGACCGAGTCCTCGACATACTCGGCCTGGCCCTCGTCGACCATATACGCGGCGCGGAACAGCTCGGGCCGGCGCATATCGCAGACCGCGACGTAGCAGGCGTCGAGCTGAAAGATCGCCCGCAGCTCGCGGTAGGTCACCTCGAAGACCTCGCGGAACGTCGTGTGGCCGCGGCAGGCCATCGCCACGCTGTAGAGCGCGTCGAGGGTGCGGCGGTAGCGCTCCTGCTGCTCGCGGAACGTGTCGCGCTGGCGTTCGAGCTCTTCGATCTGCTGTGCTGGGGTGGGCGCCGGCCGGGCCATAACTGACTTCCTGTGTTTTGAGTAAAGGGTACTATAGCATAAAATCGAGGGTACCCTTCGGGTGGCTGGCGCTCACCCCCCTGCCCCCCTTGCGGGGGTAGGTTTTCTTGTGTACGGCGTCACCGTGCGCCGGATCACCCCACCCCCTGCCCCCGCCCCTAGCAGGGGCGGAGGACGAATCGGCAGCGGGGTTCGGCGGGCCAGGCAACCTGTGCCAGCCAATATTCCCCCTCTCCCGGCGGGAGAGGGGGGCAGGGGGGTGAGGGCCTGTGGCGCACCAGGATGTGCTCGCGGAAATCTCCAAAAGAGAAGGCCGGGGGATGATGCCGTAGGCACTATAGCGGCCGCGCGGCCGCTACAGCGCCGGCACCCACTTGACCGAGTCGTACCAGATCGCCCGCATCTCATCGCCGGCCACGTCGCGCAGCTCGACGAAGCCGCCGTCGCCGGCGCGGAACGGGAAGCGCCCGAGCAGCACCCACGTCCCCGCGCCGGCCGCCTGGTCGATCACGACCTCCTGGGTGCCGTCGCGGTGCTGCACGAGGTAGCGCGCGCTGCCGGTGTTGGGCTTGCGCGCCGCGCAGGCCGGGATGGCGGCGTAGACATCGTACATGGCCTCGGCCGGCAGGGCGGGCTGCCAGCGGCCGGCGTTCTCGCTCTCGGCCGGGTTGGCGGTCGTGTAGGTCCACAGCGCGTGGCCGGCGCCGCCGCAGCCCTTCGATCCGTCGTACCACTTGACCTTGGCCTGGCCCGTGAACCCGGCGCCGCCGTCGTCGACGACGAGCTCGGCCGGCGGTGGCGGCGCCGGGGCGGCTTCCGCGACAGGCGGCGGCGCCGGGGCAGGCGCGGGCGGCTGGTCGGCCAGCGGGTCGCGCCCGAGCCACAGGAACGTCACCTCGACCACCGCGCGATCGCCCTTGATGCCCAGGTCGTCCCACCAGACCCCATCGCCGACGTCGATCGCGGTGGGGAAGCGCACCTTGCCCTTCTCGGCGCGCCCGCCGTTGTAGCCGTCGAAGTAGGCCGCGTGGTCCTCGGGCCAGCCGCGCGGCAGGTCGCCGAAGCGCTCGCGCTGCTCGTCCCAGTAGTCGTCGTGGGCGTTCCACGGCCCGACGTCGTACACCGGCGCGACGGCGCTGCGGCCGTTGTAGGTGATGCGGACCATGTAGTCGTTCGTTCCGTCCGGCGCGAGCGCGCGCCAGGAGGGCAGCGAGACGAAGCGGTCGCGCTTGGCGATGCGGTGGCCGTTGGCGGTGCGGTGCCCGACCAGGCCCTCGCGCGTGGCGTGCAGCCGCCAGGTCGGCGCGACCGGCTGGGAGTCCTCCAGGGCGCTGTAGATCGCGGGGCCGGGCTGCGGCGCCAGCCGGATGTCGCGGATCGACGGGAGGCCGCGGGCCGACCCGAGCAGCGTCGCGCGGTACTGCGCGAAGCGCGCGGGCGACGCGAAGGTCGCGGTCGCGCCGCCGGCCAGGCCGACCTGCCAGGCGCCCCAGCGCGCGCCGTCGGCGCTCGCGCGCACGTCGAGCCGGACGGCGCTGCCGCGCGGCGCGCTGGCGTCGTAGTCGATGCGGATCGAGCGGAAGGGCGTGCTGAATTGCTGGGCGGAGGAGATTGCGAGGCCGAAGTGCTGGAACGTTCCGTAGACAGGCGGGGCGGGCGGGGCGTTGGCCGCCAGCGTCAGCGAGCCGTCGTCGCCGACCCGCACGTCCTGGCTCTGGCCGGCGCCGCTTGCTGGAGGGGCCGTCGCCGCCTGTGCGCTGGAGCCCGGCGGGGCCAGGCTGCTGAGCAGCGCCAGCGCGAGCGCGCCGGCACATACGAGGTGCACCCATCGTCTCATAGCCACTCCTACGAACATGGTAAGCGCTACGACGTGGTAGTGGCGCGATTATAGCACGGTTTTCTTGGCGCCCGTTCGGCGTTTCCCCTCACCCCCTGCCCCCTCTCCCGCCGGGAGAGGGGGGGACAAGTTGGCGCTGTCGTGCGGCCGCGGAGCAGCCGTACGACAGCGCCAACAGAACAAGCCTTCCCCTGATGATGGGACGGGCATGGGAAAGGTCACCAGCAGGAGGTCATGGCCCCCACGCGAGGTAGAACTTGCGCTGCGCGCCAAACGTGATCTGGCGCGGCTCGCGGCCATCCGCGCGCATGGCCCAGACCTGCCAGTCGGGGCTGCCCTCCTGCGACAGGTAGGCGATCCATTTGCCGTCGGGCGACCAGACCGGGTTGGTGTGCGGGCCCGGCCCGCTGGTCAGCTGGGTGCGGCCGCCGCCGTCGGCGTCGATCGCGTAGATCTGGCGCTCGGCCAGCTGATCCGGCGCCGGGTAGGAGACGAACGCCAGCCGGCGCCCGTCGGGCGACCAGCCTGGGAAGTCTTCGACCAGGTCGGCGCTGTCGGTCAGGTTGCGCGGCTGGCCGTCCGCGTCCATCACGAAGATGTCCTGCTGGCCGCCCGCGCCGGCCGCGGAGTAGGCCAGCGCGCCGCGCGACGACCACTCGAGCCAGGCCACGTCGCGCGCGTCGCCGACGGTCAGCGCGCGGGTCGCCAGGTCGAGCAGCGCCAGCCGCCAGGGGCTGCCGGCGTCCTGCTTGATCGCGAACGCCAGCCGGCCGTCGTCGGGCGACCAGCTTGGGTAGCGCGCGCTGGTCCCCGGCGGGTTGACCTGCTCGGCGCCGGGGCTGCTCGCCGCTCCGATATAGACGTTGCTGCCGCCGCCCTCGTCGCGCGTGATCGCCATCCGGCTGCCGTCGGCCGACCAGGCCGGGCTGTAGCTCTGGCGGTCGGCGGTGATCTGGCGCGGCGGCTGCCCGTCGAGCGTGGCGGCCCACACGTCGAACCCGCCCTGCGGGTAGCGCTGGCCGAACGCGATCGTGCCGGGCGCGCCGGGCAGCAGCCACTCGCGCGACGCCGGCGCGACGGTCGGCTGCGGGGCGGGCGTGGCCCGGCCGCTCTGGCCGCGCGTGCCGCCGAACGCGTTCAGCGCCAGGCCGCCCAGCGCTACGATCGCCAGCAGCGCCAGCGCCAGCACGATCGGCGCAGCCGGCGACGAGCGACCGGGGCGGCGCGGCGTCGATGTCAGCGCCGGCAGCACGGTGGTGGCCTTTGGGTTAGGCGCCTGCTGGTACGGCGAAGTCGCCGGCCGGACGACCCGGCTCTCGCCCGGCGCCTGTGGCGCGCGCGCCCGCGCGACCGCCAGCAGGTCGCGCCGCAGCTCCGCGACGCTCTGGTAGCGCGCGGCCGGGTCGACGCTGGTCGCGCGCGCGACCAGCTGGGCCAGATCGGGCGACACCGCCGGACTGACGCTCGCCAGCGGCGGCGGCGGGACCGTCGCCGGCACCTGGCCGCTCAGCAGCTGGAACAGCGTCGCGCCCAGGCTGTAGATATCGCTGCGCTGGTCGGTCTGGCCGTGGCCATACTGCTCGGGCGGCGCGTAGCCGGGCGTGCCGATGATCAGCGTATCGCCGGGCTGCTCGGGCTTGAACAGCCGCGCGATGCCGAAGTCGATCAGCACGAATCGGGGCTGGGAGACCGGGAGGCCGGGAGACAAGGAGTGCGACGTGCCCTTGTCTCCTTGTCTCCTCGTCTCTTCATCTTCCTCGGGCACGACCATGACATTGGCGGGCTTGATGTCGCGGAAGATCACCGGCGGGCGGCGCGAGTGCAGGTAGGCCAGCACCGTGCAGAGCTGCAGCGCGCACTCGATCACGAAGCCCTCGTCGAGCGGGCCGCCGCGCAGCAGGTCGCGCAGCGTCTGGCCGGGCACATACTCCATCACCAGGAAGGCCCGGTCGTCCTCCTGGAAGTAGTCCCAGACGCGCGTGAGGCCCGGGTGGTCGAGCGACGCCAGCATCTGCGCCTCGCGCTCGAACAGCTGCTCGGAGACGGCGCGCTCGTCCGGGCCGAGTCGCGCGGCGTCCATCTCCTTGATCGCCACGGCGCGATTCAGCCGGCGATCCTGGGCCAGGTAGACCGCGCCGAACCCGCCGCTCCCTAGCAGGCGCACGACCTGGTATCGATTTTGAATGGCGTCGCCCGGCTTGATCATATGCGAGCTACCCCGTCGCCTCGGCGATCTCGGCCAGCGCGGCCCAGCGCTCGACCGCAGTCTCAAGATCCGCGCCGACGCGCTGCAGATCGGCGGTCAGCTGCAGCAGCGCCTGGTAGTCGCCCGATTCGGCGTTGATGCGCGCCTCGATCGCGGACTGCTCGGCCTCCAGCGCGGCGATGCGCGCCTCCAGCTCTTGCAGCTCGCGCGCCTCCTTGAAGCTCAGCTTGCGCGGCTTCGGCGCTAGAACGCTGGAAGGTTGCATGTTTGCAGGTTTCTGCTTCGATCGGTCGATGCCCGAACTTGCAACCTGCGAACTTGCAACTTTCGAACCTGCAACCTTCGAACGAAGCTCGGCGTAGGCGCTGTAGGCGCCGGGGTGCTCCACCACCGCGCCGCCGCCCTCGAACACCAGCAGCCGCCCGACCGTGCGGTCGAGGAAGTAGCGGTCGTGCGAGACGACGATCAGCGCGCCGGCGAAGTCGTCCAGGTAGTCCTCCAGCACCGCCAGCGTCTGGATATCCAGGTCGTTGGTCGGCTCGTCCAGCAGCAGCACGTTCGGCGCGGCCATGAGCGTGCGCAGCAGGTACAGCCGGCGCCGCTCGCCGCCCGAGAGCCGCGCGATCGGCGTGTAGTGGGACGACGGGGCGAACAGGAAGCGCTCGAGCATCTGCGCCGCGCTGATCGTCGCGCCCGATCCGGTCTGCACCAGCTCGGCGCCCTCCTTCACATAGTCGATCACGCGCTGCGAATCGTCCAGCTCGGCGCTCTCCTGGTCGTAGTAGGCGATGTGCACCGTCTCGCCGACGACGACCGCGCCGGTGTCGGGGCTGGCGCGCCCGGCGATCATGTTCAGCAGCGTGGTCTTGCCGCTGCCGTTCGGCCCGATGATCCCCAGCCGGTCGCGCGGCTCGACGCTGAGCGTGAGGTCGCGCACCAGCGGCCGCTCGCCGTAGCGCTTGCCGACGCCCCTCAGCTCGATCACCCGCTTGCCGATCCGCCGCGCGATCACCGAGATCTCGAGCGCGGCGGACTGCGCCTCCGGCGCGTCGGCCCGCATCACCTCGATCCGGTCGATCCGCGCCTGCTGCTTGGTGGTGCGCGCCTGCGCGCCGCGCTGCAGCCACACCAGCTCCTTGCGCAGGATGGTCTGGCGGCGCGCCTCGTCGGCGGCCTGCTTCTCGGCGCGCTCGGCCTTCAGCTCCACGAAGCGGCTGTAGTTGCCGGGGTAGGAGTAGAGCCTGCCGCGGTCGATCTCGACGATCCGGCCGGCCACGCGGTCGAGGAAGTAGCGGTCGTGCGTCACCATCAGCAGCGCCGCGGTCGAGCGCGCCAGGAAGCTCTCCAGCCAGGCGATCGTGTCGACGTCGATGTGGTTGGTCGGCTCGTCCAGGATGAGCAGGTCGGCCGGCAGGATCAGCGCGCGCGCCATCGCCACGCGCTTGCGCTGGCCGCCCGAGAGGCGCCCGACCGGCACGTCCAGCTCGTCGACGCCCAGGCGGCCCAGGATCGTCCTGGCGTCGCTCTCGAGCCCCCAGGCCCCCGCCGCGTCCATCCGGTCGACCAGGTCGGCCACGGCGGCCTGCAGCCGCCGGTCGTCGGGGGCGTGCGCCAGCTGAGCGGCGGCCTGCTCGTACGCGCGCAGCAGCCGGATCTCGGGCGCGTCGCCGCGAAAGATCTGCTCGATCACCGTCAGGTCGGGGTCGAGCGCCGGGTTCTGTGGGAGGAAGGCCACCCGCAGGCCGCGCGCCAGCGTGACGCGGCCAGAGTCGGCCTGCTCGGCGCCGGCCACGATGCGCAGCAGCGTCGTCTTGCCGCTGCCGTTCACGCCGACCAGCCCGACCCGCTCGCCGGCCTCAACGCCGAGCGAGACGCCCTCGAGCAGCGGGCGGTCGGCGAACTGCTTGGCGATCGATTCGAGTGTCAGGATTGTCATGGGTGCTATTCTAACACGGCTGGGGGCTGCGCGCCCCCGTGCCCCCGCGTGCGGTACTCTCACAGGTAGCGGGGGGCTGCGCGCCCCCCGCGCCCCCGCGGGCGGGGGTGGGCCGCCACCCCCGCCGCCGCCCGACCAGGGCGTGCGCCCCTGGACCCCAAGCGCACCCTCTGGTCCTTGTGGGGCTGCGCGCCCCCCCCCCGCGACTCCCGCCCCCGCCGGGCTTGCGCCCCTGGACCCCAAAAGCAGCACCCTCTGGTCACTTGTGCGGGGGGCTGCGCGCCCCCCGCGCCCCCGCGGGCGGGGGTGGGCCGCCACCCCCGCCGCCCCCCGGCCGGGGCTTGCGCCCCTGGACCCCAAAAATGATGCTGTCTCGTCTTCAGCGCTTGGCGCGCATGCCTGGCTGAATTCACGCGCGTAGGGAGACAACACGTCCGATCGGGATGGTGCCAGGCATGCGCCGGAGGGGCGTTCAATTGAACGCCCCTCCGACAATCTCCGGCCGGGGGCGCCGCGCCCCGAACGGACGCCGCTAGCGCGACGAGCGCGTGCGCGCGACCGGCGCGGCGGCGCGAGCCGGCGCAGGCGGGGCGCTCACGGCGCGCAGCGGGGGCGCCGCCACGGGGGCGACCGGCGCAACCGCGACCGGGGCGACTGGGGCCGCCGGCGCGGCTGGGGCGGGCTGCGATTGAGCCGCCGGCTCGCTCGCGATGTGGATCGTCGGCGCTCGCGCGATCGCAACTGCCTGCGGGGACGCGAGCGGGACGAGCGTCGGGATCGGCGCGAACTGCAGGCGCCGCTGCTGCGGCAGCTCGACGCTGATCTGAGCCTCGCTCGGCGACGCGTCCGGAGCTGTGAGCGGGTCCGGCTCCTGCTGCGCGAAGGTGGCCCAGCCGCCCAGCGCCGCCGCCAGCGCGGTGGTAGTGATCAGCAGCTTTGCGCCGGGCACGCCGGCCGAGGGGCGCTTTGGTGTGTTCGATCTAGTCACGGTGCAATCTCCACTCAGCTCGTTAATCGTCGTGCCCTTCGCCGCCTTCGTGCCCCTCGCCGCCGTGGTCGTTGTTTCCGCCGCTGCTCGGCGGCCGCGACGCGACCTGGGCCTGCGCCGCGCCGTTGTACAAGATCTGCCCGCTGTTGGCGTCGACATAGATGGTGCCGGCGTCGAGCACGACCTCGTATGCGACCGCGCCCTCGAAGCTGACCAGCTCAGGCGCGCGGGTGAGCTGCGCGCCCGGTGCAGCTGCCAGCGCAATATCGCGCGCCTGATCCGCCGAAATTGCGTACGTCGGCGCGGGCGGCGCGGTGGGCTCTGGCGCGGCCGCCTGGGCCACCGGTACAGGCGCGGCGGTCGCAGGCTTGGCCAGGGCGGACGCCAGCCGTTTCGCCAGCTTCTGCTCCTGCGTGTAGGCCTGGTTCAGCTGGCCGGCGAGCTCCTGTTGCTTCTGGTACGCCTGGTTCAGCTGCTCGTTCGATTGCTGGATGCGCGCGTTGGCCTCGGCCAGGCGCTGCTGGTAGGCCGCCTCGCGCTCGGCGACCTGGGCCTCCAGCTCGGCCTGCGGGTCGGCGGTGGGGCTGAGCGCGTCTGCCGTGGGTGTGGGCTCAGCAACGGCCGGCTGGGCCGCGAGCTGGCTCGACACGCGCGCCGCAACGCCGCCGATCATCATCAGCAGAAAGACAGTGACGGCGGCGGATATCATCAGGGTGGTACGCTGTGGCATAATCTGGCTCCTTCACAGTTGTCCGTGGCTACATTGTCGATGCTGCCATTATGCACGCCGCATCTTGGAGTTCTCTTGCGTCGTCGCCGCAGATTCTCAATCTTGTTCCAATAAACCTGCCCATTCGCGCCGGCCGGCACGTCGCTCACGGCTACAGTCGACGATCTCGCCGAAAAGTAACGGGCGGCGCCGCGCCACAGACGATAGACGATAGACGATGGCTTGACGCGCCTAGCGAGTCCGGCATGTCGCCCCCCTGCCCTGTTGGACTGGTGCCAGGCATGCACCACCAGCGATGCAGCCGAGAAGACATCATGTGCCGGAGGGGGGCTGGGGGAACCGGCGAGGGTTCCCCGGGTACCCGCTGGGTGCCGGGGGGCCGGGGGCGCAGCGCCCCGGAAGAATTCAGATCACGCCGAATGGCGCCACCAGGCGGGGCCGGGGGCGCAGCGCCCCGGAAAAGACACCAACAGAAGCTTAGCGTTTGGCCCGGCGCGCGCCGGTCGCGACCGCCAGCCAGCGCACCAGGCCCGGCAGAACCCGGTGGACCAGGTAGAGCAGCTTGTACGAGCTTGGCAGCACGATCAGCCGCTCGCCCCGCACGATCCCGCGCAGGATTCGGGCGGCGGCCTGCTCGGGCGTCAGCGTCGGCAGCAGCCGCGAGACGCCGGGCGCGCGCTCCTCGACGCCGGGGTTGTGCTCGAAGT
Organism: Candidatus Ribeiella danica; assembly: GCA_016717335.1. Taxonomy (GTDB): domain Bacteria; phylum Chloroflexota; class Chloroflexia; order Chloroflexales; family Roseiflexaceae; genus Ribeiella; species Ribeiella danica. The sequence continues at coordinate 56,727 of JADKFS010000008.1, read as the reverse complement.
AGCCGCTGCTGACCTTCCCGGGGATCACCGACGTGACCCGCAGGCCGCTGCCGCTCAGGTCGGCCCGCAGCGACTCGACCAGGCCGCGCAGCGCCCAGCGCGCGGCGGTGTAGGCGGTCGCGCCCGGCCACGCGACGATCGATGCGGGCGAGTTGACGTACACCAGCTGGCCGCTGCCGCGGCCGAGCATCGCCGGCAGCAGCGCCCGCGTCAGGTAGAAGGCGGCGAAGTACGGCATCGCCATCATCGCCACCGCCTCGTCCGGGCTGGTCTCCTCGATGAACAGCCAGCGCCCCGAGCCGGCGTTGCTGATCAGCACGTCCGGCGGGCCGACCTCGGCCAGCACCCGCTGCGCCACCTGCTCGACCGCCGCCGCGTCGGTCAGATCGACCGGGTAGGCTGCGGCGGTGCCGCCGGCCGCGCGGATCTCCCCCGCGACCTGATCGAGCGCGGACTGGGTGCGCGCCAGCAGCACCACCTGCGCGCCGTCGGCGGCGGCCGCCCGCGCGATCGCCGCGCCGATGCCGTACGATGCCCCGCTGATCAGCAGCGTCTTCCCGGCGATCTTCATCATCCCCTCCCTGTCATCCATCTATGCGCCAGCTACGTAGCTTATTGTAGCATCTTGCTCAGCGTCAAATGCGCGGCGGGGCAGTTGGGTGGTACAATGCCGGCTCGACACGGTCGCTGCCGCGACACAGCCGGCGAGATGCTGCTACAATAGCCGCTCGCGCTACTCAAGGAGAACATATGCCGACGCAAGAGCGTATCCGCGTGCTGGGCCTGGTGGGGGAGCGCGGCGAGCAGACGGAGCCGCTCTGGGCGTACCTCCGCTCCACCCGCACGATCGACCTGGAGGCCGGCGCGGGGCTGTCGCTGCCGGACCGGCTCGACGAGTACCAAGCGCTGGTCCTGGCCGACCCGGCGCGCCTCTCGGCCGGCGACCAGGAGCGGCTGGCCGGCTTCGTGCGGCGCGGCGGCGGCTGCCTGGCGCTGGTGGGCGCCGAGGCGGAGCTGCCGCCCGTGTTTGGCGCGCGCGTGGGCCCGGCCGGCCCGCCGGCCGAGCTGGAGCTGCGCTTCGCCGACCCGGCCGGCGTGCTGGCGCGGCGGCTGCCGGCCGAGCGCTACCTGCGCGACCGGCTCCTGCCGCTCGAGCCGATCTCTGGCGCGACGCAGCCGCTGCTGACGGCCGGCTGGCACACCCGCCGCATCCCGGTGGCGCTGCTGCGCTCCGAGGGCGCCGGCGCGGCCGGCTGCCTGTCGCTGCAGTCGTACGGCGAGCCGTTCGTCCAGCAGCTGGCCTACCGCATGCTCCGCCAGCTGGCCGGTATGGACGAGCCGGCGCCGCTCGGCCTGGCGGTGATCGGCTACGGCCCGATCGCCCAGCTGCACGGCGCGGCCGCCCAGGCGGTGCCGGGCCTCGAGCTGCGGGCGATCTGCGACCTCAGCCCGCAGCGGCTGGCCCAGGCCCAGGCCGACTTCCCCGGCCTGCGCACCTACCAGGCGGTCGACGAGCTGCTGCGCGACCAGGATGTCGACGTGGTGGTGGTGGCCACGCCGCCGAACACGCACGCCGAGCTGTCGATCCGGCTGCTGCGCGCCGGCAAGCACGTGGTCTGCGAGAAGCCGCTGTGCTTCACGCAGGCCGAGGCCGCGGCCATGATCGAGACGGCGGCGCGGCACGACCGGCTGCTGAGCTGCCACCAGAACCGCCGCTGGGATGTCGACTTCCTGGCCGTCCGCCAGGCGATTGGCGAGGGGCTGGTCGGCGAGCCGTTCCACCTCGAGCTGTTCGTCGGCGACTACAGCCACCCCTGCCAGTACTGGCACTCGCACCAGCCGGTCTCGGGCGGCACGCTCTACGACTGGGGCGCGCACTACCTGGACTGGGCGCTGCAGCTGTTCCCCGGCCCGACCGCCTCGGTCGTCGGGATCGAGCACAAGCGCGTCTGGCACGACGTGACCAACGCCGACCAGGCGCGCGCGCAGGTGCGCTTCGCCGGCGGGCAGGAGGCCGAGTTCCTCTACTCCGACATCGCGGCGCTGCGCAAGCCCAAGTGGTACCTGCTCGGCACCGAGGGCGCGATCGTCGGCCACTGGAACGAGATCACCGTGCGCGCGGCCGACCCGCTCTACTTCCTGCGCGAGGAGCCCATCCCGACCACCGAGACGCCCCCGCACCTCACGCTGCGCCGCCGCCACGCCTCCGGCCGGATGGTCGAGCAGCCGCTGGCGCTGCCCGAGCGCGAGCGCCACCCGTTCCACCTGAGCCTGGCGAACCACCTGCTGACCGGCGAGCCGCTGGCCGTGACGGCCGAGTCGTCGGCGCGCGTCGTCGCGGTGCTCGAGGCGGCCGGCCGCTCGGCCCGGCACGGCGGCTCGGCCGAGGAGCTGCGGGTGTAGGATTATCATGAAACAGGAACAGTGTCATGCTCAAGCTCTACAACACGATGACTCGCCGGCTGGAGCCGTTCGAGCCGATCGAGCCGGGCGTCGTCAGAATGTACAGCTGCGGCCCGACGGTCTACCGCTTCATCCACATCGGCAACCTGCGCACCTTCCTGATGGCCGACTGGCTGCGCCGCACGCTGACCTACCTCGGGCTGGAGGTGCGCCACGTCAAGAACATCACCGACGTCGGCCACATGCGCGTGGAGCGGCTCGACCAGGGCGAGGATAAGCTGATCGCCCAGGCGCGCAAGGAGGGCAAGAGCTCGGCGCAGATCGCCAGCTTCTACACCGAGGCCTTTCGCGAGGACGAGGCCGCGCTCAATATCCTGCCGGCGCACGTGTTCCCCAAGGCCACCGAGCACATCCCCGAGATGATCGAGATCATCGAGGGGCTGCAGCGCAAGGGGCTGGCCTACGAGTCGGGCGGCAGCGTGTTCTTCGAGATCCGGCGCTTCCCCGACTACGGCCGGCTCTCGGGCAACCTGCTGCCCCAGCTGATCGAGGGCGCCCGCGACGTCGCCGACGTCAACCGGCGCAACCCCGAGGACTTCCCGCTCTGGAAGCTGGCCGAGCCGGGCCGCGAGATGGCCTGGGAGAGCCCGTGGGGCCGCGGCTTCCCCGGCTGGCATATCGAGTGCAGCGCGATGGCGATCAAGCACCTCGGCGAGCAGTTCGATATCCACACCGGCGGCGTCGACAATATCTTCCCGCACCACGAGGGCGAGATCGCCCAGAGCGAGGGCTACACCGGCCACCGCTTCGTCAACTACTGGCTGCACGCCCAGCACCTGCTCGCCGACGGCCAGAAGATGGCTAAGTCGACCGGCAACGCCTACACCCGCTCCGACGTCGAGGCGCGCGGCTTCGAGCCGATGACGCTGCGGCTGCTGTTCGCCACCGTCCACTACCGCAGCCGGCTCAACTTCACCTTCACCGCGCTGCGGGCCGCCCAGACGGCGCTGCAGCGGATGCGTGGGGCAGTCCTGCGGCTGAGCATCGAAGCAGACTCCGAAGGTTCCAACATTCCAACGCTCCAACGTTCCAGCGCCCAGACGCGCCCTCAGCCGGCCGATGGGCTGCCCGACGCCGAGTGGCGCCGCCGCTTCCTCGCCGCGCTTGAGGACGACCTGAACCTCCCGCGCGCCATCGCGGCCGTCTGGGATCTCCTGCGCCGCGACCACGACACGCCGCCCGGCCGGAAGCTGGCGCTGCTGCTCGACTTCGATCAAGTGCTCGGGCTGGGGCTGGCCGAGCTTCTAGACAAGGAGACAAGGAGACAAGGAGACAAGGAGATCGACAGCAGCGAGACTCTCTCCTTGTCTACCCCCGAGGAGATCGCCGCCCTCGCGCGGCAGCGCCAGTCGCTCAGGAGCGCGGGCCGCTACGCCGAGGCCGACGCCCTGCGCGAGCGGATCGTCGCGGCCGGCTACAGCGTGCGCGACACGCGCGACGGCCCGCTGGTCGCGCCGCGCGCGGCCGAGGAGGAGTTCGGCAGCATCTCGCGCCCGGTCGACGCGCCCGACATGACCGGCGCGCCCGACCTGTACGACTTCTCGGTCAACCTGCTGGCACGCGACAGCCGGGCCGACCTGCAGCGCTGCGTGGAGAGCATCGCGCGGCAGCGCCACGGCCGCAGCCTGGAGCTGGTGATCGTCGACAACGGCTCGACCGACGACACGGTGGCGTACCTGCAGGGCCTGGCGCGCGCAGGCCTGCGCGACGCGGACGGCCGGCCGATCCCGCTGCGGGTGCTGTTCGCCGACCACAACATGGGCTTCGCCGCCGGCCGCAACGCGACGATGCGCGCCAGCAGCGGCCGCATCCTGGTGCTGCTCGACACCTCGATCGAGCTGCGCGGCGACATCTGGGCGCCGATCGCGCGCGCGCTGGCCGACGAGCAGGTCGGCCTGGCCGGGCCGTACGGCCTGGTCACCGACGATCTGAAGGAGTTCGCCGAGAGCGCCGGGCCGGACGTGGACGCGGTCGAGGGCTACCTGATGGCCTTCCGCCGCGCGCTGCTGCGCGAGGTCGGCTGGTTCGAGGAGAAGTTCCGCTTCTACCGGCTGCTCGACATCTACCAGAGCTTTATGTTCAAGACCTCGGGCTACCGCGTCGTCGCGCTGCCCGAGCTGCCCGCGCTGCTGGAGAAGCACCCGCACCTGGAGTGGTACAGCCTGAGCGAGGACGATCGCGCGACCAAGAGCAAGAAGAACTTCGACATCTGGAAGCGCCGCTGGCACCACGGCCAGAGCCTGACGGTGGCGAACTACGTGCCGGCCGACCGCTGGTTCGGCCACGACCACCCGAACCACCGCGGCCCCGGCCACAACCACTCGCTCGACGAGCTGCCGCCGCCGGGCGTGCCGCACACCCACAAGCACCAGCACTGGCCCGACCACGACCACGAGCACCCGCACGTCCATCATTGACAAGGTGACAAGGTGACAAGGTGACAATGACTGCGGGGTGCCACCCCCTCACCTTGTCGCCCGTCATTGTTAGTGGGTCATTTGACAGGCGCATCGCTCGTGCCGTGCGGCAGATGCTACGTCCAGGCTTCGCGCTTCACGCTTCACGCTTCACGCGCATGGCGACATTCAAAACAGGCGACCCGCTAGTTAGGAGAGGGGAAGGCGATGAATGAGACGCAGGGATCACAGCCGGGCGCCCTGGCGCTGGTCGGCTCGGGCGAGTACCTGAGCCAGATGGACGAGGTCGACCGCTTTCTGCTCGGCACGCGCGGCGGGGCGGCCGGCTGGCGCGTGGCGGTCATCCCGACGGCCAGCGGGCTGGAGCTGGGCGCGCCCGAGCGCTGGAACGCCATGGGCGTCGAGCACTTCCGCGCGCTTGGCGCCGAGGTCGCCTCGGTGATGCTGCTCGGCCGGCCGGACGCGCACGACCCGCAGATCGTCGACGCACTGCGCGGGGCCGACCTGTACTACTTCTCGGGCGGCAACCCCGAGCACGCGATCGAGTCGCTGCGCGACACGCCGGCCTGGGATGTCATACGCGGCGGGTACGACGCCGGCGCGGTGCTGGCGGGCTGCAGCGCCGGCGCGATGATGCTGGGCGGCTACACGCTCAGCATCCGCTCGGTGATGCGCGGCCAGCCGCCGCAGTGGGTCCCGGCGCTCGGCCTGCTGCCCGGCCTGGTGACCATGCCGCACTTCGACCGCATGGCCGACTTCGCCGGAGAGGAGCTGTTCCGCGCCATCCTGGCCTCGGCCCCCGCCGACGCGACCCTGATCGGCGTCGACGAGGACACCGCGCTGGTGCGCCTGCCCGGCGACCCCACCGCCGCGCCGCGCTGGCAGGTGATGGGCCGGCAGACCGTCTCGGTCTTCGAGCACGGCGGGCGCCGCGCGATCTACCACCCCGGCGAGGTCGTGCCGCTCCCTGGCTGACGCCGATCTAGTGCAGATCCTTCCCCCCGGACCGCCGCCCCCGTGGGCATGGTGAGCGGGAGGCCGGAGGCGCGGCGCCTCGAAAAAGAGCCCGCGCTCGGCCACCTTGACGCGGCTCGCGCGGCGTGCCTATAATACACCCGTACTCCCGGCCGGGAGATCTGGGGCGGCTATGGCAACCCTTAGAAGCAATCAGCCTGTTCCGCCGCCGATCGCCGCGACGGTCCACATCTACCGCGGGCTGATGGATCGCGCGACGACCTGGCGCCAGCGCATCGACAACCCGACCAACTGGGCGATCCTGACCTGCGGCACGTCGGTGAGCTTCGCGCTGAGCGATGAGACTCACTCGCACGCCGTGCTGCTCCTGGTCATGCTGCTGGCGCTCATGTTCCTGGCGATCGAGGCGCGCCGCACCCGCTACTACGATCTGTGGAGCAGCTGGCTGCGCTTGCTCGAGACCGAGTACTACGCGCCGATCCTGCAGGATAACTGCACGACGTCCGGCGACACATGGCACGAGCTGCTGGTGCGCGACCTGGGCTACCCGCACTTCAAGGCGACGTTCTGGCGCATGATCCAGCGGCGGCTGCGCGATCACTATATGGCGATCCACCTGTTTCTGCTGATCTCCTGGCTGCTCAAGGTGCTCCAGCATAGCTCCAGCGCCGGCCTGTGCCCCGACGAGAGCAATATCTGCCACGCCGCGGTCGGGCCGGTCGCTGGCGAGTACGTGATCGGCGTCGTGTGCCTCTACACCCTGGTGCTGCTGATCATCACGCTGCTGGGCTACCCCGGCCGCGAGCCGAGCGTCGAGGTGCTCTCGCGCGAGCGCACGCTGCAGAAGCTGGTCTCGCCGCTGCAGCAGCCGGTCAGCCGGCTGCAGTGGCACGCCGATTCGGCGCACGACGGCAATGCGTACGATGGGGATGTGGTGGCGAGCGAGGATTAATGCATGAACGGCTACCTCGCTCTGATCCTGACCGGCCACGTCCCGTATGTGCGCTCGGCCGGCCGCGAGCCCGACGGCGAAGATCTCCTGCACGAGACGATCTCCGAGGCGCTGGTCCCTACACTGAACGCGCTGTTCGACCTGCGCGAGGCCGGGATACGGCCGGCCGTCGCGCTGGCCTACTCGCCGGTGCTGATCGAGCAGCTGGCCGACAGCGTGGTGCAGAAGCACTTCGTGGTCTGGATGGAGCGCCGGCTGGCCCGGCTGTCCGACGAGGCCGCGCGCTGGGACCGCGAGGGCGAGCCGCACCGCAGCTACCTGGCGCGCTTCTACCTCGACTGGGGCCGCGGCATCCTCGACAGCTTCGTCGAGCGCTACAGCCGCAACCTGGTCGCCGCCATGCGCGACCTGTGCGCCGACGGCACGGCCGAGCCGCTCGGCAGCGCCGCCACGCACGCCTACCTGCCGCTGCTCGGGCGCGCCGAGTCGCTGCACGCCCAGATCGACGTCGGCGCCCTGGCGATCACGCGGCAGCTGGGGCTGCGCCCGCGCGGCCTCTGGCTGCCCGAGTGCGGCTACACGCCCTCGCTCGAGGCGCTGCTGCGGCCGAGCGGCATGCACTACCTGATCGTCGACCCGTCGAGCCTGCCCTCCAACACCATCCCGCACCTGCGGCCGCGCTGGATCGCCGCGCGGCGGCTGGCGGTGCTGGTGCGCGACGCTCCGGCGTCCCAGCAGATCATGGCGCCCGACCTCGGCTACGTCGGCGAGCCGCTCTATCGCTCGCCCCGGCGCGACGCGCGCTCCGGCCTGGCGCTCTGGAGGATCGGCGGCGCCGGCACCAGCCTGTACGATCCCTACGACGCCTTCCGGCGCGCCCAGGAGCACGCGGCCCACTTCAGCAGCTTCATCGCCGCCGAGCTCGAGTCCTTCAGCGCGCGGCACGATCGGCCCGGCATCGCCGTGGTGCCGCTGGACGTCGAGGTGCTCGGGCGCGGCTGGTTCGAGGGGCCGGCCTGGCTGCGGGCGCTGCTGGAGGCCTTCGCCGAGCGCACAACCGTCGCGCTCACGACACCCTCGACGTATCTGCGGTCGCTGCGCCCGCGCCACGGCGCCATCCCGCGCGATGGGTCGTGGGGCGAGGGCGGCGATCACCGCGCCTGGTCCGGCCGCGCGGCCGAGCCGCTCTGGCAGGCGCTCGGCGAGGTCGAGGAGCGCCTGGCGCTGCTGATCCGGCGCCAGCCGAACGCCCACGACGAGCGCGAGCGGGTGCTGGCCCAGGCGGTGCGCGAGCTGCTGCTGGCGCAGGCCAGCGACTGGCCGCTGCTGCTGAGCCAGGGCGCGGGCGATGAGGCGCTGCGGCGGCCGGTCGAGCACATGCGGCGCTGCGACCAGCTCTGCACGCTGGCCGACGCGCCCGAGCTGACCGAGGCCGACCTGGCGTTTCTCGATCGGGTCGAGGAGCTGGATAACCCCTTCCCCAACCTGAACTACCGCGTGTTCTCCGAGTAGCGCGCCAGCGCCGCCCGCACCCGGCCGAGCGCGCCGATCGGCGCGAGCAGCGTGACCTCGTCGCCCGCCGCGCAGGTGTCCGCCAGCGCCGGCAGCACGGTGGTCTCGCCGTCGCGGCGCAGCGCGATCACCAGCCCGCCGTGCCGGGCGCGGATCGCCCCGACCGTGCGGCCGTCCAGCGGATCGCCCGCCCCCACCACGATCTGGTCGGTCGAGAACAGGTCGCCGTCCGCCGCGAAGGCGTGGCTGATGTCGCCCAGCACCGCCGCGGCCGCCAGCGTCGGGCTGGCCAGCCCCGAGGTGCTGTAGATCGTGCGGATGCCGAACATGTCCGCCAGCTTGTCGGCCAGCACGTCGCTGAACACGCGCAGCACCACGTGGATGTCGGGCCGGGCGCGCCGGGCCGCCAGGCCGATCTGGAGATTGAGCAGGTCGTCGGAGGTGAGCGCGGCCACGCTGTAGGCCCGCTCGATGCCGGCCTGGCGCAGCAGCTCCGGGTCGCGCGCGTCGCCGATCAGCGTCGTCACGCCGTCGAGCCGGCTGATGTGCTGCGGGAAGTCGGCCCGGCCGTCGCCCAGCCGCAGCACCACGATCCGCGGCCGCGGCCGCATGCGGTACAGCTGGCGGACCACGCGGTAGCCGACCTTGCCGAGCCCGCAGACGATCACGGTGTCGTACTGCGCGGTCGGGTGCTGGGGCGGCTGGGTCGGGTGCGGGCCGGGCCTGCCGCCGCGCAGGTTCATCAGCCGCAGCGCCTCGAGCGCGGGCAGCGCCCCCAGCAGCGTGACCGTGTCGCCGCCGAGCGGGCGCGTTGGGACGGGGCGCGCGTGCCCCTGCGCCGCGCCGTCGTGGCGCAGCACCCGGATCTCGTGCTGCTCCTCGATCGCCTGGTCGAGCCCGACCAGCTGGCTGCCGGGCTGGATGGTCAGCTGGCTGACGCCGAGCAGCTCTTCGCCGACCGGTATCACATAGTCGATCCCGCGGCTGATCGAGGCGGCGGCGTAGGTTGGCGCGGCCAGCGCCGACGCGCTAAAGGCCGAGTTGGCGCCCAGGCCGCGCTCCAGGTTCTGGTCCAGCTCCTCGCTGAAGACGCGCAGCACCACGCGCAGGCCCGGCCGGGCGGCGCGGGCGGTCAGCGCGATCTCGATGTTCGTCAGGTCGTCGTGGATCACCGCGATGATCGCGCGGGCGCGCTGGAAGCCGGCCTGCCGCAGCGTCGCAAGCTCGCGCGCATCGCCCAGCACCACCGGGACCTTCAGCCCCAGCGCGCGCGGGACGAACTCGCTCTCCCAGACGCGCTCGATCACCACCGGCTCGTAGCCGCTCTCGATTAGCTGGGCGATCACGCTCAGCCCGACCCGGCCGAGCCCGCAGACGATCACGTGGTCGCGGTAGGTCGCGGCCAGCGCCACCTGCCAGACCTCGCGCCGGCTGCTCTTGTCGAGCAGCAGCCGGCCGAAGTTGAGCACGCTCTGGAAGATCAGCGCCAGGCCCAGCAGCGGGATGAGGAAGAACAGCGCCTCGCCGAGCAGATCGCCGGGCAGCTCCTGGCTGCTCTGGAAGGTCAGCAGCTTCAGCGTCTCGTAGAGCGCCCGGGCGACGCCGAGCTGCTGGTAGGCGATCAGGTAGAGCGTGCCGGCGAGCGTCAGCACCACGAAGCCGAACAGCACGATCCACGACTCGCGCAGCAGCAGCACCAGGTCGTGGAAGTTGGCGCGCGCCAGCCGCCAGAGCGGGTAGCGCCGCCTGGCTAGATGGGAAGATCGCTTGCTCGACGTTGCTTTCGCCATGGCGCCTGTTTGGACGTGTTGGAAGATGAACGCTGCTCACATCATAGAGGAAGCGACGTGGATGCGCAAGCGGCAACGCCGGCGCCATCCTCGTACAGCCTTCCAGAAAAGCGTGCCGGTTGTCGCCAGTTGGCTCTGCAGTTCTGCGGTTCTGCGGCCACGGAGCTGCAGAACCGCAGAACCGATCCTGGCAGCCCAAACCCGATACGAACTTCCGGAACCTTGTACTATAGCTGTGAGCAAAGCGATAGAGCCACTCTGCACGAACGAGATGCCGTTGTGCTGCCATCCGTCGTACTGCCGACTGGCTCCTGCCGACTGCACCCTGCTATTGAGCCAATAGGCTTCAAATAACCACGAAGGCACGCAGACACGCAGGCTTGAAAGATATCAGCCCGGCCTTCGTACCTTCGCGTCTTCGTGGTGAAACGCCCAAGCTTTCGTATTTACTCAGCCGGCTCGGGCAGCTCGCGCAGGCGGCGCAGCGGCGAGCATGCCAGCCACAGGCTGCCCAGCATCCCTCCGAGGAGCGCCACCGCCACGGTGCTGCGCAGGCCGATCGCCTCGGCCAGCAGGCCGCCCGCCAGTAGGCCCAGCGCGCCGATGCCCTCGCCGAGCACCTGCATGCTGGCGTTCACGCGCCCGAGCAGCCGGTCGGGCGTGATCGTCTGGCGCAGGCTGACCTGGTTGATCGTCGCGATCGTGTGGCCCATGTCGTGCAAGATCTGCGACGCGACCATCAGCGGCACGACCGCCAGCGGGAAGCTGCCGGCCAGCCAGATCATCCACGAGACCAGCGACCCGGCCAGCAGCGCCCCGACCGTCGTCGGGCCGGCGCCGAAGCGGCGCGTGATCCGGCCGACCAGCGCCGCCCCGAAGAACGAGCCGATCCCGCCGCACGCGACCGTCAGCCCCAGCAGCGCCGGCCCCATCCCGAGCACGCGGATCGCGTAGAGGCCGTAGATCGCGCCGAAGAACCAGCCGAAGAAGCTGCGAATGGTCGAGCTGATCGCCATCGGCCGCAGCAGCGGGTCGGCCCAGATCGCCCGCAGGCCGGTCGCGAGGTCGCGCCGCACCTCAGGGCGCTGCTCGTGCCGGTCGGGCGGCGGCTCGACGGCGCGGATGCGCGCCAGCGAGCTTGCCGAGACCAGGAACGACGCGGCGTCGAGCAGCACCGTCACCGGCCCGCTGATCAGCTGCACCAGCGCGCCGCCGATCGGCGGCCCGGCGATCTCGGCGACCGAGTCGCTCATGCCGAGCTTGCTGTTGCCCTCGACGAGCTGCTCGCGGTCGATCAGCGTGGGCAGGAACGCCTGGTAGGCCACGTTGAAACACACCGTCAGCACGCCCGTCAGCGCCGCGACGACGTACAGCTGCGCGATGCCGAGCCGGCCCAGCAGGTAGGCCAGCGGCACCGAGAGCAGCAGCAGCGCGCGGCCGAGGTCGGCCGCGATCATGATCGGCCGGCGGCGCAGCCGGTCGACCCACACGCCGGCCAGCAGGCCGAGCAGCAGCAGCGGCGCGGCGCCGGCGGCGCCGAGCAGGCCCATCTGCAGGGGGGTGGCCTGCAGCGTCAGGATGGCGGTGTAGGGCAGCGCCTCGCGCGTGATCGTCGACCCGAGCTGCGAGATGGTCTGGCCGGCCCACAGCCTGCGGAAGTCGCGGTGCAGCCACAGGCCGGACCGCAGCGGGCGCGCGCCCAGCTGCAGCCCTGGCTCCTGGGGTGTATTCGCCTGAAGTGATTCCATTGATATCCTCACACTATGCGCTGAATCAAAACGACCATGGGGGCAGAGCCCATGGCCGCAGCACAAAAAAGGCGGCCACAGGCGCGTACGCGCCTGTGGCCGCCTGCGTTCTCTCGAGTCCGCGCCGAGATAGGCGATCGCGCCCAGCCTACGCGATCGAGCGATCGGATCGCATAGCCGGCGGCCGTCCTATCCGCGCGGGGTCGGGTCGCAGAGCGAAGCTAGCTGCTGCTCGCAGTCACCGGGCGCACGCTGACGCGACAACGCTGTGGTTGCCGCGGGTCGGGGCGCCGGTGGTGGGGAAGAGCTTGGCCATACGGGCTACGCCTCCTTCAAGCCTGTGAGCAGTCGCTTCGAGTGGTGCCAGTGTAGCACAGCGCGGCCGGGCCGACAATCGGTCCAACGGCGGAGCGTGCTGGGGGGCTGCGCGCCCCCCGTGCCCCCGCGGGCGGGGCTCTCGCCCCTGGACCCCAAAAGAAGCCAGCCTCGTCTTTAGCGCTTGGCGTGCATGCCCGGCTGAATCCAGGCGCAGCGGGATATACACTGGCCGTGCTGGAATGGTATGAGGCATGCGCCACGAACCGTGCAGCTGAGGTGGCATCATTTGCCGGAGGGGGGCCGGGGGAACCGGCGCGGGTTCCCCCGGGCGGGGGGCCGGGGGCGCAGCGCCCGGATCATAGACGATAGACGATAGACGATAGACGATAGATGATAGACGATGGTCGGGCGAGCCGAGCATGGTATGGTGGGACGCAACCCGCGCCCAAGGAATGGTGCGGGCATGCGCCACGAACCGTGCAGCTGAGGTGGCATCATTTGCCGGAGGGGGGCCGGGGGAACCGGCGCGGGTTCCCCCGGGCGGGGGGCCGGGGGCCCAGCGCCCCGGAAAAAGGAATCGCCCGGCAGGAGCAGCAGGCGGGGGCCGGGGGCGCAGCGCCCCGGACGAACACCAATCCTTTACGGCCGCGCCAACATCGCGTACCATGGGCCGGTGCACGGGTGCCAGGAGAGAATGCTCATGTCTCAACCATCGCCGCTCGCGCCGCAGGAGGGCACGACGCCGGAGGAGATCTACCGCCGGCGCTGCGCCGCCTATGGTCGCCAGCGCGATATCTACAGCCGGCGCAGCGGCCGCAACGGAAACGTCAGCCTGGTGCTGGCCGCCGCCGCCGTGATCTTGTTCGCTCTCTGGCTCTGGCGGGCCGAGCTGGCGCCGCTGCTGGCCGCCGGGCTGCTCGGCCTGGCGTTCGTGGCCTCGTTCGTGCGCCACGGGCGAGTCGATCGGGAGCTGCGCCGCTACGCCGAGCTCTACGCGATCAATGACGAGGGGCTGCTGCGGCTCCGGCGCGACTGGGAGCGCCTGCCGCTGCGCCTGCCGCCTGCTAGTCATGCAACCTCCCAGCGCTGGAGCGCTGGAGCGCTGGAGCGCTCCGGCGCTCTATCGATCGAGCGCGCAACCGCCGCCGACCTCGACCTGCTCGGCCGCGCGTCGCTCCAGCACCTGCTGGGTACGCCCGCGACGCCGGTGGGCCAGGCGGTGCTGCTCGACTGGATTCTCGCTCCGGCGCCACCCCAGGAGGTGCGCGCGCGCCAGGCCGCCGTGGCCGAGCTGGCTCCGCTGATCGATTTTCGCGACCAGCTCGCGCTGTGCGGGCGGCTGATGGGGCCGGCCCAGCCCGACTACGAGCGCTTCCTGCGCTGGGCCGAGCGCGCGCCGTGGCTGCCGCGCCACGCCTGGCTGCTGTGGGCCGCGCGCCTGCTGCCGCTGGCGACGCTTGGCCTGGCGGCGGCCCAGCTCACCGGGCTGGTCGCCGCGCCGCTCTGGGTGGTGCCCGTCGCCATTGGCGCGCTGCTGACGCAGACGATCGGCCGGCAGGTGGACGCGGTCGTCGACGAGGTGGCCGAGCGGCAGGGTGTGTTCGCCACCTACGCCGACCTGTTCGAGGTGCTCGAGGCGCAGCCGTTCCGCGCCCCGGCGCTGCGGCAGCTCCAGGCGCGGCTCGCGGCCGGTCAGCTGCGCGCCGATCGGCAGATGCGCCGGCTGAATCGCCTGATGGCGCTGGTCGACCTGCGCGGCTGGATGTTCTTCTACCCCATCCAGATCGCGACGCTGTGGAGCGCCCACGTGCTCTGGCTGCTCGAGCGCTGGCAGGCCCAGGCCGGCGGCAGCGCCCGGCGCTGGCTCGTCGCCCTGGGCGAGCTGGAGGCGCTGTGCGCGCTGGCGGCGCTCGCCCACGACAACCCGCGCTGGGCCTTTCCGGAGATCGCCGAGGGTGGCGCCCCGCTCCTGTCGGCCGCGGATCTCGGCCACCCGCTGCTGCCGCCGGACGCGTGCGTCGGCAACGATGTCGCGGTCGGCCCGCCCGGCCAGTACCTGCTGGTCACCGGCTCGAACATGTCGGGCAAGAGCACGCTGCTGCGCGCGATTGGCGTGAACGTGACGCTCGCGCAGGCCGGCGGCCCGGTCTGCGCCCAGACGATGCGGCTGCCGCCGGTCGCGCTGGCGACCAGCATGCGCGTGCAGGACTCGCTTGAGCAGGGCGTGTCGTACTTCATGGCCGAGCTGCGCCGCCTCAAGATGGTGGTGGAGGCGGCCGAGCAGGCGGCCGATGGCCGCGTGCTGCTGTTTCTGCTCGACGAGATCCTGCACGGCACCAACACCGCCGAGCGCCAGATCGCGGCGCGCCGGATCATTCTGCACCTGCTCGGCCTCGGCGCGATGGGCGCCGTCTCGACTCACGATCTCACGCTTGCCGCCGCGCCCGAGCTTGCCGCGCGCGGCCGGCCGGTTCACTTCGCCGAGCAGTTCACGCGCGGCGACGCCGGCCTGGAGATGTCGTTCGATTACCGGCTGCGCCCGGGCATCGCCACCTCGACCAACGCGCTGAAGCTGATGGAGATGATCGGCCTGCCGATCGACGACGAGGGCGTGCAACCATTGGAGCGTTCCAACGTTTCTTCGACGGGGTTGAAAGGAGATGCGCTATGATTCTTTTAACCGTCACCATTCACGTCAAGCCCGAGCACGTCGAGGAGTTTATCGCGGCCACGCTGGCGAACGCGCGCGGCAGCCGCAGCGAGCCGGGCAACCTGCGCTTCGACGTGCTGCGCGCCGAGGACGACCCGAACCACTTCATCCTGGACGAGGTCTACCGCGACGACGCGGCGATGGCAGCCCACCGCGAGTCGCCGCACTACCAGACCTGGGCGGCGGCGGTCGAGCCGTGGCTGGTCCAGCCGCGCACGCGGGTGCGCTCCCGGCCAGTGTTCTACGGCGACGAGGCCGTCTGATGATCGATGCGCCAGACCAGGAGATCAGGAGAGCTTGCCGTGTCTCCCGCCTCCTGGCCGCCTGGTCTTGCATGTATTGGAGCAGCTATGCGTTATGAGTTTGCGACCGCGAGTCGCATTGTGGTCGGGCCGGGCAGCAGCGCCGAGCTGGCAGACAGCGCTGCGTCGATCGGGCGGCGGGCGATGCTGGTGCTGGGGCAGGGCGCGGCCGCGCGCGGCGGGCCGGCGGCGCAGCTGGCGGGCAAGCTGGGCGAGCGCGGGCTGGTTGCCGCCAGCTACACCGCCGCGGGCGAGCCGCAGATCGCCGACGTGGAGGAGGGCGCGCGGCTGGCGCGCGCCGCCGGCTGTGATATGGTGATCGGCCTGGGCGGCGGCAGCGTGCTCGACACCGCCAAGGCGATTGCCGGGCTGGCCGCCAACGACGGCGCGGCGCTGGACTATATGGAGGTCGTGGGGGCGGGCAGGCCGCTGGAGCGCGCCGCCCTGCCGGTGATCGCCGTGCCGACCACCTCCGGCACCGGCAGCGAGGTGACGCGGAACGCCGTGGTCGCCGCGCCCCAGCGTCGGGCCAAGGCCAGCATCCGCCACGCCTCGCTGCTGCCGCGCCTGGCGCTGGTCGACTCGACGCTGACCCACGACCTGCCGCCGCAGGTCACCGCCAGCAGCGGCCTCGACGCGCTGACGCAGCTGATCGAGCCGTACGTGTCGCGGCGCGCCCAGCCGATCGTCGACGGGCTGTGCCTGGAGGGGCTATCGCGCGCGGCCTGGGCGCTGCGGCGGGCCTACCGCCAGCCGGAGGACGCGGCGGCGCGCGAGGCGATGAGCACGGCCAGCCTGCTGAGCGGCATGGCGCTGGCCAACGCCGGCCTGGGCGCCGTCCACGGCGTGGCGGCGCCGCTCGGCGGCGCCTACCCGGCCCCGCACGGCGCGGCCTGCGCGGCGCTGCTGCCGCACGTCACGGCGGCCAACATCCGGGCGCTGCGCCTGCGCGACCCCGGCGGGCCGGCACTCGCGCGCTACGCCCGCGTCGCCGCGCTGATCCTGGGCCGCCCCTCGGCGAGCGAGCAGGCCGCGCTGGACGACCTGGTGGCCGCCCTGCGCGAACTGGTGGCCGAGCTCGGCATCCCCGGCCTGTCGAGCTATGGGCTGAAGGCCGCGGGCGTCGCGGCTCTGGCGGCCCAGGCCGCGCAGTCCAGCAGCATCCGCGCCAACCCGATCGAGCTGGAGCCGGCCGAGCTGGCCGAGGCGATCCTGGCTGCGCTGTAGCTTTCTGCCCCCTGCCAGTGGCAGCGATGAGCGAGCCCCCTACCCCCCTCTCCCAGCGGGAGAGGGGGGTAGGGGGCTTTCGGGGGTAGGTTTTCTTGTGTATGGCGTCACCGTGCGCCGGATCACCCCACCCCTGCCCCCGCCCCTGCCAGGGGCGGGGAAACGGTGGCTCGGCACGGGGTTTCGGCGGAGCCGAAACCCCGTGCCGAGCCACTAATTCCCCCCCTCTCCCGGCGGGAGAGGGGGCAGGGGGTGAGGGTCTGCGGGGCATCAGCATGCGCTGCAGAAAAAACCCACCCCCAGAAGGGGGTAGGGGGGAGAGGGCAACAGCCTCCTAAAATAGCCCCTCGGGCGGCTCGCCCTTGCTCTTGCCCTTGCGCTTCTTGCGCTGGCGCTCGCGCTCCTTCTCCTTGCGCCAGACCGCGTCGTAGTCGACCCCCGGCATGCCGGGCAGCTTGGCCTGGCGCGGCGCCACCGCGCCGTGGGCCTGCTGCGTCGTGATGGTCTTCAGCGGCGGGAAGTCGTGCGGCAGCCCCTCGACGACCAGCTGAAAGATCCGCTCCGGGCGGCTGAGGTCTCTCAGGCGGTGCTCGTCCATATCGCGCAGCGTGACGCCCGGCGGCAGGTGGTCGTGCACCCGGTCGTAGGTCGCGCTGCATAGCAGCGTCTGGCCGCCGTGCGCGGCCACCAGCAGCCGCGCGACGCGGTTGAGCGGCGGGCCGAAGTACTCGCCGTCGCGCAGCTCGACGGTGCTGGTGTGCAGCGACATGCGCACGCGCATCGGCCGCTCGTGCGCCAGCCCGATCGCGCCCCACGGCTCGCCGTGCAGCGCCAGCTGCGCCTGGAGCGCGGCGTTCAGCGCTGCGCAGGCCTGCCCGAACGCCGCGCAGAAGGCATCTCCGGCCGTGCGAAACACGACCCCGTCGCCGGCGGCGATCGCCTGGCGCAGAATGGTGTCGTGGCGGTCGATCGCCGCCGGCATGGCTGCGGGGTAGAGCTCCCACAGCCGCGTGCTGCCCTCGATATCGGTGAACAGGAACGTGACGCTCCCGGTCGGTAGGTCAGGCACCGCAGCCTCCAGGTGAAAACTAGTACAGCTCGAGCGAACCCGCTACGAACGTCCGCAGGCGTGTACTATAGCTGTGAGCAAAAGCGTTGAGCCACTATGCAAGAGCGAGATCCCGTTGTGAGGCGATCCGTCTTACTGCCGACTAGCTCCTGCCGACTGCATACTGATATAGGTATAGGGGATCATTTGCCCGCTCCGCGTCTGGCTGGCGGAAGACCGAAGGCGATCGATGTGCCGCCGCGCTATAGTCTATCGTCTACGGTCTATCGTCACGGCAGCGCGTGCACCGCCACAAGCGTCACGTCGTCGGCCTGCGCGGCGGCGCCCTGATGCGCGGCGACGGCCTGCAGCACCTGATCCGACAGCGTGCGCGCCGCGGCGCCGCGGTATGCCTGGGCTACTGCGTAGAGCCGCTCGGTCTCGAAGAAGCGCCCGCGCGGGTCGATCGCCTCGGTGATGCCGTCGGTGTAGAGCAGCAGCGCCCCGCCGCGCGGGATGGTCACGCTCTGCTCGCTCAGCTTGGGCTCGGGCAGAATGCCGAGCGGCTGGCCGTTGCCCATATCGGGCACCTCCACGGCGCCGTCGGGGCCGACCACCAGCGGCAGCTCGTGTCCGGCGCGCACGTAGACGAACTCGCGGGTCGGCCGGTGCAGGATGCCGTAGATCATGGTGACGAAGGTTCGCGAGTCGTTCATGTCGAGCAGGTGGCGGTTGACGCTGCGCAGCACCTCGACCGGCGGTCCGTCTCGGCTGGCCTCGGCCCGCAGCAGGCTGCGCGTGAGCGCCATCAGCAGCGCCGCCGGCACGCTCTTGCCGCAGACGTCGGCGATCACAACGCCCAGGCGCGCCTCGTCCAGCGGGATGAAGTCGTAGAAGTCGCCGCTGACGACGCGCGCGGGCAGCATGTGGGCGCTGAAGTCGAAGCCGGCCAGCTGCGGCAGGGAGCGCGGCAGCATGTTCTCCTGGATGCCGCGCGCGACCTGCAGCTCGCGCTCGATCGTCTCCTTCTCGATGATCTGGGCCTGCGCGGCCTGCAGCTCCAGGTACGCCGCGGTCAGCTGCTGGTTCTTGGCCTGCAGGTCGCGGATGGTCGCGTTGTTGGCGTCGCGCAGGCGGTTGCTGAGCACGTGCACCATCTCGTAGGCCAGCGAGGGGTAGTG
This sequence comes from Candidatus Ribeiella danica, assembly GCA_016717335.1. Taxonomy (GTDB): domain Bacteria; phylum Chloroflexota; class Chloroflexia; order Chloroflexales; family Roseiflexaceae; genus Ribeiella; species Ribeiella danica. The sequence continues at coordinate 38,084 of JADKFS010000008.1, read as the reverse complement.
CTGCAGCAGCGCCTCGAAATCGTCGCGCGTCACCTCGAGCGTGCGCGTCCTGCCGCGCGCGCGGACGCTGGCGCTGCGCAGGCCGTCGCGGTTCAGCAGGCTCATCTCGCCGACAAACTCGCCCGGCCCGCGCGCGTCGAGCACGAACTCGCTGCTGGTGCCCAGCGCCTTGATGATCTCCAGCTCGCCCTCGATCACGATATAGAAGCGGTCGCCGAGGTCGCCCTCGTGAAACAGCACCGTGCCGTGCGAAAAGATGATCTCGCGCAGCTGCGCGGTCAGCCGGGCTAGCTCCTCGATCGGTAGCGTGGCGAACAGCGGCACCTGCGCGATGATCGGCTCGTTAAGGGTCATGGGCTCCCGCTCCTATTACTCCGTGCGCCAGCGCTGTGACCAAGAATGTCCCATTATAGCACCGACGGCAGGCCGAGTCCCTACGTCTGTGGAACGGTTGAGAGTGGGTGTATTGTCATCACGTTGTTGATCTGAATCCTGGCGCGGCGGCATGCAACCGATCACGCTCGCCGTCGGCACGATTTGGAGCGGGAGGGCTGGGGGCGCAGCGCCCCGGTAGGGCCAGCGGAGTCAACCCACTACACGCCGCGCACGATCTATCGTATACTGGCGCAAGCCGCGCGCAGGCCGCCGGGTGAAAGCTGATGAATCGAGAAAGAGAGGTGCGCATGCAGATCGAGACTGTCACACAGGCGACGTTCGAGCGGGTGCTGCCGCTGATCGCGGCGTACCAGCGCTTCTACGAGGCCACGCCCGACGACGATCGCAATCGGGAGCATTTCGCGCGCCTGCTCAACGATCACGCCGACGGCATCCAGTTCGTCGCGCTGGACGATCAGGGCGGCGCGCTTGGCTTTGCGACGCTCTATTTCCCGCTGGGGTCGGTCACGCCCGGCGTCTTCTGCCTGATGAACGACCTGTTCACCGTGCCGGAGGCGCGCGGCCGCGGGATCGGCCGGGCGCTGATCCTCCACTGCTTGAGCTACGCCAGGGCGCGCGGCTTCACGGCGATCAAGTGGCAGACTGCTCTGTCGAACGAGACGGCGCAGCGACTCTACGATAGCCTGCCGACGACGCGGAGCGGCTGGTACACCTATACATTGAGGGCTGACACATGATGACCGTAGAACCGATCACGCTGGAGGGCCGCCACGTGCGGCTTGAGCCGCTGACGCAGGACCACGCCGCCGAGCTGGCTGCCGTGTCGGGTGACGAGGAGATCTGGCGCTACTACCCGGCCTCGCTGCTCACGCTGGACGACGTGCGCCGCTGGATCGGCGTCGCGCTGGATCAGCGGGCGGCCGGCACCTCGCTGCCGTTCGCGATCGTCGATCTGGCCGCCGGCCGCGCGATCGGCAGCACGCGCTACATGAACATCGTGCCCCACGACCACGGCCTGGAGATCGGGTCGACCTGGCTGGCGCGCGCGTACTGGCGCACGCCGGTGAACTCCGAGTGCAAGCTCATGCTGCTGCGCCACGCCTTCGAGGCGCTCGGCTGCATTCGCGTGCAGATCAAGACCGATCGGCGCAACGAGCGCTCGCGCCGCGCGATCGAGCGGCTGGGCGCTCAGTTCGAGGGTATCCTGCGCCAGCATATGATCGTCCGCGACGGGGCCTACCGCGACACGGCGATGTACAGCATCATCGACTCGGAGTGGCCGGCCGTGCGCGATCGGTTGGCCGCCGGCCTGTACGGCGAGCCTGGCGCGTAGGCGCGATCCCCGCGCAAACAGCCGGGCCGGGCGCGCATCGCGCCCGGCCCGGCCCATTCCGTGTCGGCGGACGGCCTACCCCACGTCGCCCTTGTCCGCCCCGTCGATCGCGCCGTCCATGTTGTCGATGCTCTCCATGAACGTCGCCAGGTCGCCGTCGCCGGTCGCGCCCGCCTCGTCCTCGGTGCCCTCGAGCAGCGCGCGCAGCCGCCGGCGGATCTCCTCGTCGTCCGCGCTCGAGCGGGTTGCCTCAGCCTGGCCGAGCAGCTCGCTGGCCCGCCGCGCCTCCGGTGAGATCTGCCGGCCGTCGCCGTCGCCGTCGCCCTTGCGGCTCGCCGCGGCCAGCTCGCCCATCAGGTCCTCGGCCAGCGCGCGCCGCTTCTCGATGCCGGTGCCCGCCGGGATCAGCTTGCCGATGACCACGTTCTCCTTCAGGCCGCGCAGGTAGTCGACCTTGCCGGTGATCGCCGCCTCGGTCAGCACGCGGGTGGTCTCCTGGAACGACGCCGCCGACAGGAAGCTCTCGGTCGTCAGGCTGGCCTTGGTGATGCCCAGCAGCACCGTCGCCGCCGTGGCCGGCTCGCCGCCTTGGCTGACCACCTCGGCGTTGATCCGCCCGAACTCGGCCGCCTCGATCAGCTCGCCCGGCAGCAGCCCGCTGTCGCCCGGCTCCTCGATCCGCACCCGCCGCAGCATCTGCCGGACGATGATCTCGATGTGCTTGTCGTTGATGTCCACGCCTTGCGATCGGTAGACCTTCTGGGCCTCGTTCACCAGGTAGCGCTGGACGGCCTCCTTGCCCTGCAGCTCCAGCAGCTCCTGCGGGTCGGCCGAGCCCTCGGTCAGGTGCTGGCCGGCCGTGACGCGCACGCCGTTCTCGATGCCGGGGGTCATGCGCGCGCTGTGCGGCACCACGACCTCACGCTCCTCGCGGTCCTCCTGCACGACCACGACCTTGCCCTCGCCGAAGTGCACCCGGCCCTTCAGGCGCGACACGATCGGCTCGCCGCCCAGGTCGGCGCGGTTGCTCTCGGCCAGCGTCAGGCCCTCGCCCACGTCGGCGCCCTCGGCCACCAGCGCCATGTAGTGCGCCGGCAGCTCCTGCTCGTCGGTGTAGATATCGCTCGAGATCACCCGGATCTTTCGCAGATCCTCATCGCGGATGATCTCGACCGTGCCGTCGATCTCGGCCAGGATCGACTTGCCCTTGGGCGAGCGCGCCTCGAAAATCTCCTGGACGCGCGGCAGACCCTGGGTGATGTCGTCGGCCGACGCCACGCCGCCGGTGTGGAAGGTGCGCAGCGTCAGCTGCGTGCCCGGCTCGCCGATCGACTGCGCCGCGATGATGCCGACCGCCTCGCCCGACTCGACCAGCTTGCCGGTCGCCAGGTTGCGGCCGTAGCAGGCCCGGCAGATGCCGTGGTCGGCCTGGCAGGCCAGCGCCGAGCGCACGAACACATCGTTGACGCCGATCTGCTTGAGCATCGCCGCCAGGTGCTCGTCGGCCTCCTCGTTGCGGTCGGCCAGGATCTCGCCGGTCTGCGGGTGGACGATCGGGGCGGCCAGGATGCGGCCGATCACGCGATCCTCCAGCTCCGCCAGCATCTCGCGGTCGTCCGCGCGGTGCAGCCAGAGCCCCTCCTCGGTGCCGCAGTCGTCCATCGTGATGATCGCGTCCTGCGCCACGTCCACCAATCGCCGGGTCAGGTAGCCGGCGTCCGCCGTTCGCAGCGCCGTGTCGGCCAGACCCTTGCGGCCGCCGTGGGTCGAGACGAAGTACTCGAGCACGGTCAGGCCCTCGCGGAAGTTCGAGCGGATCGGCAGCTCGATGATCCTGCCGGTCGGGTCGGACATCAGGCCGCGCATGCCGGCCATCTGGCTGAGCTGGTTGATGTTACCGCGCGCCGCCGAGTTGACCATCATCGCCACCGGCCCGTACGGGTTCAGGTTCTGCTTGACCGCCTCGGTGGTCGACTTGGTCGCGTCCTGCCAGATCTTGACGATCTCCTGGTAGCGCTCCTCCTCGGTGATCAGGCCGCGGCGGTACTGCTTCTCGACGTCGTTGACCTGCAGGTCCGAGTCGGACAGGATCTTGCGCTTGGCGTCGGGCACCTGGATATCCTCGACGCTGACGGTCATGCCGCCGCGCGTCGCGTACTTGAAGCCGAGCGCCTTGATCCGGTCGGCCTGCTCGGCCGTCTTCTCCGAGCCGAAGATGCGCGCCATCTCGTCGTGCGACGAGACGTTCGGGTACATCTGGCGCACGGTCTCGAAGTCATCCTCGGTCAGGTTGGCCAGGTTGGTGTAGTACTTGTAGCAGTCGGCGATGATCTCCTGCAGGCCCTTCTTGGGCACCAGGCGATTGCGATACTGCATCGGCTCGAGCAGCTCGCTGTTGAAGATGATCCGCCCGATCGTCGTCTCGAGCAGCATGCGCGGCGAGCCGTCGTCGGCCGGCGCCAGCTCGCGCACCTCGCGGTCGCTCTGGCCCTGGATCTTGCCGAGCATCCGGACCCGGATCGGCGCCTGGATGTCGACCACGCCCTTGTCGTAGGCCAGCATGGCCTCATCGATCGAGGCGAAGATCTTGCCCGTGCCCTTCGCGCCCGGGTGCAGCATCGTCAGGTAGAAGCAGCCGAGCACGATATCTTGCGACGGGGTGATGATCGGGTTGCCGTGCGCCGGCGAGAGCAGGTTGTACTTCGAGATCATCCGCATGCGCGCCTCTTCCTGGGCCTTGCGCGAGAGCGGCACGTGGACGGCCATCTGGTCGCCGTCGAAGTCGGCGTTGAACGCCGCGCAGACCAGCGGGTGCAGCTGGATGGCCGAGCCCTCGATCAGCTTGGCCTCGAACGCCTGGATCGAGAGCCGGTGCAGCGACGGCGCGCGGTTCAGCAGCACCAGGTAGTCCTTGATGACCTCCTCGAGCACATCCCAGACCTCGGGGCGCACGCGCTCGACGATCCGCTTGGCCGACTTGATGTTGTGGGCGAAGCCCTTCTCGACCAGCCGGCGCATCACGAACGGCTTGAACAGCTCCAGCGCCATCTTCTTGGGCAGGCCGCACTGGTGCAGCTTCAGGTTCGGGCCGACCACGATCACCGAGCGGCCGGAGTAGTCGACGCGCTTGCCGAGCAGGTTCTGGCGGAAGCGGCCCTGCTTGCCCTTGAGCATGTCGCTGAGGCTCTTCAGCCGGTGCTTGCCCTTGCCCGACACGGCGCGCCCGCGCCGGCCGTTGTCGATCAGCGCGTCGACCGCCTCCTGGAGCATGCGCTTCTCGTTCCGGACGATGATCTCCGGCGCGTTCAGCTCCATCAGGCGCTTGAGCCGGTTGTTGCGGTTGATCACGCGGCGGTACAGGTCGTTCAGGTCGCTGGTCGCGAAACGGCCGCCGTCGAGCTGCACCATCGGGCGCAGGTCGGGCGGGATGACCGGCAGCATCGTCAGGATCATCCACTCGGGGCGATTGCCGCTCTTGCGGAAGTTCTCGACCACGCGCATGCGCTTGGTGGCCTTCTTGCGCCGCTGGCCCTGGCTGGTCTGGATCTCGGCCTGCAGATCATCGCCGAGCTTCTCCAGGTCGACCGTCCGCACGATCAGGTCGCGGATCGCGCCGGCGCCCATGTCGGCCCTGAACACGCCCGGCGCCAGCTCGCGCAGCGAGCGGTACTCGGTCTCGGTCAGGATGCGGCGCATCTTGAGCCCGTCGAGCTGCTCGAGCTTCTCCTTCTCCTCGCGCACCAGCGTGTCCAGCTCGCGCTGCAGGCGCTCCTGCAGCCGCTCGCGCTCCTGGATGACCTCGTACTCCTTGCGCTCGCGCTCGGCGTCGGTCAGCAGCTCGGCGTCGGCCATATCGCGCTGGCGGCGGGCATCCATCGCCTCGATCTCCTGGTCCAGCAGCTCCTCGAGCTGGTCGACCACCGACTCGGTGATCAGCTCGCCCTCTTCGACCAGGTTTACGCCGTGGAAGACGATGTCCTCCTCGGCGACCTCGTTGGTCTTCTCCTCCAGGTCGGTGCGCAGCGCCTCGGCCTCGCTCGTCAGCGCCTCGCGCTGGGTCTTGTAGTCCTCCTCGATCCGGCGCTGGGTCGACACCTGGGCCGACTCCATGCCGCCGAGGTCCTGGGTCAGCTGCGACGACAGCTCGACCCGCTTGTCCTCGGCCTCGCCCTGGATGCGCTCGCGCTTGGTCGCGTAGTCGGCCTGCATCTGCTCGCGCTGGATCGCGCGCGCCTCGTCGTCGACGTGCGTGATGATATAGGAGGCGAAGTAGAGCACCCGCTCGAGGTTGCGCGGCGAGATGTCGAGCAGCAGCCCGAGCCGGCTGGGCGTGCCCTTGACGAACCAGATGTGGCTGACCGGCGACGCCAGCGCGATGTGGCCCATGCGGTCGCGCCGAACCTTCGCGCGCGTCACCTCGACGCCGCACTTATCGCAGATCACGCCCTTATAGCGGACGCGCTTGTATTTGCCACAATAGCATTCCCAATCTTTTTGAGGGCCAAATATTCGCTCGCAAAACAATCCGTCGCGCTCGGGCTTGAGCGTGCGGTAGTTGATCGTCTCCGGCTTGGTCACTTCGCCATGCGACCAGCCCAGGATGTCCTCGGGCGAGGCCAGACTGATCCGGATCGCATTGAAATCGTTGATCTCGAGCATGCTGCTCCCCTCATATAATGAAGGGGTGGGTTCTCAAGGGAGGGCAAAGCCCTCCCTTGAACCCTCCCATAGTTCATCCTAGAACTCGCCCCGCTCCATCCCCGACAGGTTGATCCCGTCGAGCGCAGCCATATCGCTATCCATATCGTCGTTCAGCTCGACCGGCTTCTCGTCGGCCGAGAGCACCTCGACCGAGAGGCCGAGCGACTGGAGCTCCTTGATCAGCACCTTGAACGACTCGGGCACGCCGGCCTCCTGGATCGGCTCGCCCTTGACGATCGCCTCGTAGGTCTTGACACGGCCGACCACGTCGTCGGACTTGACCGTCAGCATCTCCTGGAGCGTATAGGCCGCGCCGTAGGCCTCGAGCGCCCACACCTCCATCTCGCCGAAGCGCTGGCCGCCGAACTGCGCCTTGCCGCCCAGCGGCTGCTGGGTCACGAGGCTGTAGGGTCCGGTCGACCGGGCGTGGATCTTATCCTCGACCAGGTGGGCCAGCTTGAGCATATAGATATACCCGACCGTGACCGGGTGGTCGAACGACAGGCCGGTGCGGCCGTCGTACAGGGTTATCTTGCCGTCCGACGGCAGGCCCGACTCCTCGAGCATGTCGTGGATCTGGTTCTCATGCGCGCCGTCGAACACCGGCGTGGCCACGCGGAAGCCGAGCTTCGCGGCCGCCCAGCCGAGGTGTGTCTCAAGGATCTGGCCAATATTCATACGGCTGGGCACGCCGATCGGGTTCAGGATGATATCGACGGGCGTGCCGTCCGGCAGGAACGGCATATCCTCGATCGGCAGGACGCGGCTGACCACGCCCTTGTTGCCGTGGCGGCCGGCCATCTTATCGCCGGCGCTGATCTTGCGCTTCTGGCAGAGCAGCACCCGCACCGTCTGGTTGACGCCGACCGGCAGCTCGACGTCGTCTTCGCGCGAGAACACCTTGACGTCGATCACCTTACCGCGCACGCCGTTGGGCACGCGCAGCGAGGAGTCCTTAACCTCGCGGGCCTTCTCGCCAAAGATCGCGCGCAGCAGCCGCTCCTCGGCGGTCAGGTCGGTCTCGCCCTTCGGCGTGATCTTGCCGACCAGGATATCATTCGGCTGGACCTCGGCGCCGATATAGATAATGCCGCGGTCGTCCAGGTTGCGCAGGCTGTCCTGCCCGACGTTCGGGATATCGCGGGTGATCTCCTCGGGGCCGAGCTTGGTATCGCGCGCCTCGACCTCGTGCTTCTCGATATGGATCGACGTGAAGATATCCTCGCGCACCAGCCGCTCGCTGACCAGGATGGCGTCCTCGAAGTTGCCGCCCTCCCAGGGCAGGAACGCGACCAGCACGTTCTGGCCGAGCGCAAGCTCGCCGTTATCGGTCGAGGAGCTATCGGCGATGATCTCGCCCTTCTTGACCCGCTGCCCGCGCAGGACGCTTGGGCGCTGGTTGATGCAGGTATCCTGGTTCGAGCGCATGAACTTGCGCAGCCGGTACTCGCGCTGCTCGCCGTCGTCCTCCAGCACCACGATCCGGTCGCCGGTGGCCGAGAGCACGATCCCGTCGCTCTTCGTGACCACCACCTGGCCGCTGTCGCGCGCCGCCAGATACTCCATGCCCGTGCCGACGATCGGCGCGTCGGGGCGCAGCAGCGGCACCGCCTGGCGCTGCATGTTCGAGCCCATCAGCGCGCGGTTGGCGTCGTCGTGCTCCAGGAACGGGATCAGCGCCGTGGAGACGCTGACCACCTGCTTGGGCGAGACGTCCATATAGTCGACGCGGTCGATCGGCTCGGTAACGAACTCGCCGTCGCCGAAGCGGCAGGCGATCACGCCCTCGCGGAAGCGGTTGAACTCGTCCAGCGGCGCGTTGGCCTGCGCGACGATGTACTTCTCCTCCTCGTCGGCCGAGAGGTAGTCGACCTCCTGCGAGACGATCGGGCGGATCTTGATCGTCTTGAGCGGCGTCGTCGCGATCCGCTCGGCCAGCGTGCGATTGATCTCGTGGCCGGCCTCGGCGATCAGCTCATCGGTCTCCGGGTCGACGATATCCTCGCGCAGGATCTGGCCGCGCAGCAGCGCGATCGTCATCCGCCTGGCCGTCGCCGTATCGACGCGGCTGGCGCGCGCGGCGATCAGCTCGCCGGTGCGCAGGTCGCGCACATCGCGCAGCAGCATGCCCTGGCGCTCCCACTCGGTGGCGTTCAGCACCTCGCGGTAGACCTTGCGGTAGGGCGTCTCGAGGAAGCCCATCTCGTTGACGCGCGCGAAGGTCGACATCGTGCCGATCAGGCCGATGTTCGGGCCCTCAGGCGTCTCGACCGGGCAGATCCGGCCGTAGTGCGAGTGGTGCACGTCGCGCACCTCGAAGCCGGCGCGGTCGCGGCTGAGGCCGCCCGGGCCGAGCGCCGAGAGGCGCCGCTTGTTGGTCAGCTCGGCCAGCGGGTTGGTCTGGTCCATGAACTGCGAGAGCTGCGAGCCGCCGAAGAACTCGCGCATCGCCGCGACGACCGGCCGGATATTGATCAGCGCGTTGGGCGTGGCGGTATCGGGGTCCTGCAGCGACATGCGCTCCTTGACGACGCGCTCCATGCGCAGCAGGCCGACGCGGAACTGCTGCTGGATCAGCTCGCCGACCGTGCGGACGCGGCGGTTGCCGAGGTGGTCGATATCGTCGGCGGTGCCCTTACCGCTATTCAGCTCGATCAGGCGCTCGACGATCTTAAAGATATCGTCGGGGCGCAGCACGCGCACCTTGTGGTCGGGCGCGTGGGCGCGCACCTCGGGCCGCGGGTCCTTCTCCCACAGGTTCTTATTCAGCTTGTAGCGGCCGACCTTGGCCAGGTCGTAGCGGCGCGAGCTGAACAGCAGCGACTCGAGCAGGCCGCGCGCATTCTCGAGCGTGGGCGGGTCGCCCGGGCGCAGGCGCTTATACAGCTCCATCAGCGCCTCTTTGGCGTGGCGGGCCGGGTCCTTGTCGAGCGTCACCTTGATATACTGATGGTCGGTCTGCTCGAGGTGCTGGAACAGCGCGACGATATCCTCGTCGCGGCCGCGCTGGTCGAGCTCGCTATCGGGGGACCACTGCCCCTCGCCGTTGGGCTGGGCGTTCCACGCCAGCACCGCGCGCAGCAGGATCGTGACCGGGATCTTGCGCTTGCGGTCGACCTTGACCGAGATCACATCGCGCTTATTGCTCTCGAACTCCAGCCAGGCGCCGCGGTTGGGGATGAGCTTGGCCGAGTGCAGGCTGCGGCCGCTGGTCGGGTCCTTCTCCTCTTTGAAGTACACGCCGGGCGAGCGGATCAGCTGCGAGACCACCACGCGCTCGGCGCCGTTGATGACGAACGTGCCGTTCTCAGTCATCAGCGGGAAGTCGCCGAGGAAGATCTCGCTCTCCTTCAGCTCGCCGGTGGCCAGGATATGCAGCTGGACGTTGACGCGCAGCGGCGCGGCGAAGGTCATGTCGCGCTCGCGGCACTCGTACTCATCGTAGCGCGGCTCGCCGAACACATAGTCCAGGAAGCGCAGCTCCATATTTTTGCCGGTAAAGTCGGTGATCGGCGAGATCTCATCGAACAGCTCGCGCAGCCCTTCCTTGCGGAACCACTCAAAGCTATTAATCTGTGTTTCGATCAAGGTCGGAACCGCGATCGCATCCTGGATGCGCGCGAACGACCGGCGCTCCAGCCCGGAACGATGCAGGCCATCAACGCCCGGATCGTTGGGCATGATCAGCGGCTGAAGAACCACAGGCTCGACCAAGGGGGGCATGGGCACCTCTCTTGCTCGCCAGTCGGCTCCCACTAGTCGGCAGTAGGCAGCCCGCAGTTGATGAACTGCCGACTACCTACTGCCTATGCGTGACAGCCTATTGGCTACTGACTCCTAACATGCCAAAAACACGAAACGTCGCTTCCTTAGTTCTGTCCGTCTCTGGGCAGAACCTCTGGACTGGCGTTCGTGACAACCGAAAAGATCTGATGAAGGATGCGCCGGATGGCGCGCACGTGATCATCCGCGACGCGATTAGCGATGGGAGCGGACTCCTTCTCTCACACCTCAGACGATGTGGTATCCTGAAAATTGCGAAAAGGAATGATACCACTACTTACGTGGCATGTCAAGGAGTATTATGAACTTGTCCTGTGGGCGAATCTCGCAGAAAGCCCGGGCTTGTCGGCCGGGCGAGCATATGCTATAGTACAGGGGTCTGCCCCAAATGTCAAGAGCGGGCGTAGCTCAATGGATAGAGCAACGGTCTTCTAAACCGTAGGTTGTGGGTTCGAGCCCCGCCGTCCGCGCCACCACTGCATAGCCTTAGTGTGTAGGACGCACTAAGGTTTTTCTCTGCACACTACAATTTCCGAACAGACTCGTCGCAAGCGCACGGTTATGCTATACTCGCTGTGTATCGCCGCGCCACGTCCGCGCTTGCCGTGCATCAAGAACAACCGCCCCCAATGCAAGCGAAGGGTACGTGCGAGGAAACGGCGAAGCCCCCGTACCCTTCCCCTGGCCGAGTTGAAACCGAGCGCATTGCGATCAGCCGTCGAACAACGCCGTCGAACGCGAGCGAAGAGAACGCCATGCCGATCAACGTCAGCCACCACAAAGCGATCGACGCCTACTACGCGGCGCTCGCGACGTACCGCAGCCAGGATGTGACCCACGAACAGGCGACCCGCCTCGCCTTCACGACGCTTTTGGATACGCTGTCGAAGACCGTGGGTTGGACGCTTGTGCTAGAGCAAACCCTCGCCAATCGCAAGCGCCCCGACGGCACGCTGTATGACGACGTGAAGTTCCCGCGCGGCTATTGGGAAGCCAAGGACACGCAGGACGATCTCGACGCGGAGATCCAGGCGAAGATCCGGCGCGGCTACCCGCTGACCAATACGATCTTCGAGGATACCCGGCGCGCGGTGCTGTACCAGAATAATCGCGCCGTCTTTGAAGCCGACCTGACGCAGCGCGGCCAGCTTACCAACCTCCTCAATCTGTTCTTCAGCTACACCGGCGAGAAGATCGAAGAGTTCCACGCGGCCGTCGCAGAGTTCCGCGAGCGCATCCCCGAGCTTGCGCGCAGCGTCGAGCAGACGATCGAAACCGAGCGCGCCCGCAACCAACGGTTCTCGTTAGCGTTCGACGCCTTCCACCAAATCTGCGCTTGAGTGGGTGATCGACCAGTACCAAGTCAGCACCGACAAGCGCAGCGGCATCACGAGCGACCCCAATCGCGCCGACGACGAAGAGTATATCGTGCGGCTCGTGGGGCGCGTGGTGACGGTGAGCGTCGAGACGGTCAAGCTGGTACGCGCACTCCCAGCAGTGGTTGCCGAACAGGTTCCCGCCGAGCGCGCGACGGACAGCGCTCCGGTCTAGGTAGTTGACGATGCTATTCCCGTCCACGGTAGATACGCGCGCCGCCCGTTCATTCCAGCAGTCATCACCGTCGGGGCTTTACGATTGAAGAAACGATCGCGCGGGCCAATCGCGTGATTGCAATCGACGCGTCCGACAGGCCGCTGTATCGATGGGTGTTCACCACGCCGGAAGACTACACGGCGGTAACGGATGCTGGCGCAATCGCACACCATGATCCCGCCCAAGTATCATATGGAACCGGCTGGACGAATCCATCCCCGGAACACAGCGACACCGTCTATACTGAGCTGACGGACGATGAATGGCAGCGCGTCGAGCAATGGCGGACGACCTGGTGCCACGCCGCGCCCGCGCTGCGAAAGCCGACGAAGGACGAGGCGTTCTACATCGTCGCGCTGCGCTGCTCGGGCTACACCGCGACGACCTTTCGCGTTCCCCACGACCAATTGCCCACCGATATCGCGACCTTGTTGCGGCGAGCATCCGCGCGACCATGAGCGCAATCCAAAAGCACGTGACGGAAGCAAACGAACTCGACCGAAGATCATCTGAGCAGGTCGAATACTTCGGCCATACTACCGCTTGCGTATCCGCAGCGCGTACCTAGGCGAGCTGCTGCGCGATCCGACAACACCGCCACCCGGCTGTCGAGCTACGATGCCGATCCGCAGCCCACGGCATGCAACCCCGGTCAGCCGTCGCAGCGCGGCGTTGCGCCGGGTGGCCGCACACCGCATTCCAATCGCAACCCCGCCAAACGGATCGGCCTCGCCCCACAGGCACAGCGTGGGCGGCGCGATCTGCCGCAGGAAGGCTGCGTCGTAGCCATACTCCCGCATCCGCCTGCTCATGTTGCGGGTCTGCCCATTCTCGTGAGGTGCCGAAAGGCCGCGCGCGACGGCGGCAGGCGGCCGGTGAGCAGGCTCGGCGCTGACCCGACGATACTGTAGAGCGGGACAAAGACAGCCTCGCTTCGGGTATAATGTGCGTGCAGCACCAGTATCGAGCCATCAACCCGAACCGTACATGCGGCGACCAGGGCTTATCTGTTCACGGCCGACGGAACAGGCCGCGGATGGCCGCGGACGAATGCGAGCAGGAATCGCAGCCTCCGCGCTCGCCTGCCCGTGTCTCTGCGACCTGCACGACCTCTGTGAACAGACGCAGATAGTTTGGAATAGGACGTGATGTTGACATCCTGGCTCAAGCGTCGCGGCTCCCCCAGGCAGGCCGCGCCGATAGCGACCGGCGCGTTCATCGAGGTGCGCAACCTTCAGAAGGCGTACCCATCGCCGGCTGGGCCAGTCTTGGCCCTCAAAGGGATGGATATCCGGGTCGAGCGCGGCGAGTTTGTGGCGGTGATCGGCAAGTCCGGCAGCGGCAAGTCGACCTTCATCAACATGCTGACCGGCATCGACCGGCCGAGCGCGGGCGAGATCCTGATCGGCGGCACTCCGATCCACACCCTCGACGAGCAGGCGCTGGCCGAGTGGCGCGGCCGCAACCTGGGCATCGTCTTCCAGTTCTTCCAGATGCTGCCGACCCTCACCCTGGTGGAGAACATCGTCCTGCCGATGGAGCTGAACGGCCTCTACCAGCCGGGCGAGCGCCGCAAGCGCGCCATGCACCTGCTCGAGCTGGTGCAGCTCGGCGAGCACGGCCACAAGATGCCGGCGGCCGTGTCGGGCGGGCAGCAGCAGCGCGCCGCGATCGCCCGCGCCCTCGCAAACAATCCGGCGCTGATCATCGCCGACGAGCCGACCGGCAGCCTCGACTCGCGCACCGCCGGGCAGATCTTCGAGCTGTTCCGCCGGCTCGCCGCCGAAGGCACGACCATCCTCATGGTCACGCACGACGACGACCTGGCGCGGCGGGTCGATCGCGCGATCCTGATCGCCGACGGCGAGGTGGTGCACGAGCACCTCGCGCGGGCGCTCAGGGAGATCGGCCACGACCAGCTGGTGGAGATCAAGCGCCGCGCGGCGGTGCGCGAGTACCCGCCTGGCGCGACGATCGTGCGCCAGGGCGAGGTCGGCCGCGAGTTCTTTATTCTGCTGGAGGGCGAGGTCGACGTGCTGGTGGCGCGCCCGGGCGGCGGGGAGACCCGGATCGATCATCTCCGCGCCGGCCAGTGGTTCGGCGAGGGGGCGCTGACAGGCAACGGCGTACGCAGCGCGACCGTCAGCGCGACCCACGACGCGCCCGTCGCGGTGGCCGCGCTCGACGCCGACGACTTCCACCGGCTCGTCGATAGCTCGCCGGCGCTGCGGGAGCGGCTCGGCCAGATCGTCGAGCGGAACCAGATCCGCAACCAGCTCCAGGCGCTCACCGCGCTCGATTTCCACTCGCTGGTGGAGATGACGAACGATCTGCGCGCGCAGACCTTCCCGCCCGGCGCGACGATCCTCCAGCAGGGCGCGCTCGGCGAGACCTTCTTCCTCATTCTGGAGGGCAATGTCGACGTGACGGCGCGGCGCCTGGATGGCCGGGAGGAGCTGATCGACCGGCTGTCGCCGGGCCAGTTCTTCGGCGAGCTGGCGCTGCTGGGCAGCGGCCGCCGCATGGCGAGCGTGCGCGCCGCCGACGGGCCTGTCCGCGTGGCCGAGCTGGGCCGCGCCGACTTCGAGCGGATCGTCAGGAGCTCGGCCGCGTTCCGCGAGCAGGTCGAGCAGCTGGCGCCGAAGCGGCGCGCGGCCGGCGACGCGCCGCTGGAGATCGCCCAATGATCGGCGTGCGCCGAACCAAGGTGCTCCGCGAGATCTGGCTGTTCAAAGCCCGAACCATACTGGTTGTTCTGGTGATCGCAATCGGCGTCGGCGCGTTTGGGCTGATGCGCGTAGGCCGGGCGATCCTGGAGCGCGACATGCAGGGCGGCTTCGCCGCGACGGCGCCGGCCCACGCGGTCTTGAGCCTGGCCCCGTTCGACCGCGGGCTGGTCACACGGGTCGCGCGCATGCCCGGGGTGGCGGCGGCCGAAGGTCGGCGGGCCGTCACCGGGCAGCTGGCGATTGCGCCCGATACGTGGGTGGCGCTGGAGCTGCAGGCCGCGCTCGACTGGGGCGGCCTCACGATCAGCCGGGTGGTCCCCGAGCCCGGCAGCCCGGCGCAGCCGCCCAAAGACACCATCCTGCTGGAGCGCACCACTGCGCAGCAGTTCGGCCTGAGCGTCGGCCAGCCGGTGCGCATGCGCCTGCCCGACGGCCGGGAGCACACGCTGACGATCGCGGGCCTGGTGAGCGACCAGGCGATCACCCCCTCGAATATCGATATCACCACGGCCTACGGCTACATCGCGCGCGAGACCCTGACGACGCTCGACCAGCCGCGCGACTACAACCGGCTGTACGTGCGGCTGGCCGGCAGCGTGGCCGGCTGGCCCGACATCGAGCCGACGATGACGCGCATCGCGCGGGCGATCGAGAACGATGGGCTGGGCGTCTCCAGCATCAGCATCCCGCGCCCGGGCAAGCCGCCGCTGTGGGATTCGCTGAACGGGGTGCTGTTCATTCTGGGAACCATGGGCCTGCTGACGCTTGGGCTGAGCGCCCTGCTGATCGTCAACGTGATGTGGGCGGTTGTAACTCGCCAGATCCCGCAGATCGGCGTGATCAAATCGCTCGGCGGGCGCCGCGGACACATCATGCGGCTCTACCTGGAGATGGTGCTGATCTTCGGGGCGCTGGCGCTGCTGCTGGCGCTGCCGCTCGCGCTCGGCGGAGCCTACGGGCTGGTGATGGGCATGGCGGGCGCCCTGAATATTTCGGTCGTCAGCTTCGGCATGCCGCCGGAGACGCTGATTATCATGATCATCGCCGCCCTGCTGGTGCCGCCAATGGCCGCGCTGGCGCCGATTCTGACGGGCGCGCGGATGACGATCCGGGAGGCGATCGCCGGGCGTCCGGCCGGTACGGCAAAGGCAGGCCGGCAGGGCGGGCAGCCTACCGCGTTTGCCCGCATCGCGGCGGGCGTGCCGACGCTGCTGCTCCTCTCCGTTCGCAATACCTTCCGCAGGGCCGGGCGCGTGGCGCTGACGCTGGTGGCGCTGAGCCTGGCCGGGGCCATATTCATCGCCGTCCTCGGCGTGCGCCAGTCGCTCCAGGCGACCGCGCTGGCTATGCAGGCCGAATCAGATTACGACGTAGCGATCGACTTCGCGCAGCCCTACCCATCCGGCGATATCCTGCGCGCGGCGCGGCGCACGCCGGGCGTGCGCGAGGCCGAAGCGTGGGGCGTCGCTTCGGCGCGGCGGGTGTTCGCCCCCAATCGATTGGGGGGCAGCATGGTGCTGATCGGCCTGCCACCCGGCACCAGCATGTCATCGCCGAGCGTGATCGCCGGGCGCAGGCTCCAGCGCGGCGACGCGAACGCGCTGTTCGTCAACGCAGACGCGCTCGATCTGCTGCAGGGCGCAGCTGTCGGGCAAGCGCTCACGCTGCGGATTGGCGACCAGGACAAGCTCTGGCGGCTGGTCGGGGTCAGCGCGCGCGGGTTCGTGCCGATCGCCTACATCCCGTACGCGGACTTCGAGCGGGCCGTCGGCGCGGCGGGCTACGCCGGCCGGCTGGTCGTGCGGACGGCCGGCGGCACCGCAGAGGAGCAGCGCGCCGCAGAGGCGCGCCTGCTGGGGCAGCTCGACCAGCTCGGCATGGAGGTCAGCCGCAGCAGCATCACCGCCGAGAGCCGCAGCGCGACGGCAGCCAACCTTGACATCATCGCGATCATGCTGCTGTCGATGGTCACGCTGGTCGCGCTGGTGGGCGGGCTCGGACTGGCGAGCACGATGAGCATCAACGTGCTGGAGCGCACGCGCGAGATCGGCGTGCTGCGCTCGCTCGGCGCGAAGACGCCGGTGGTGCGCCGGGTGGTGCTGGTCGAGGGGCTGGTGATTGGCCTGCTCAGCGCGGCGATCGGCACTATCGGGGCGGTGCCGCTTGGGGCATGGCTGTCGGCAACACTTGGGCCGCTCATCCTGTACCACCCGCTGGATTTCGTTTTCTCGTGGGCCGGGGCGGCGCTGTGGCTCGCGATCGTCGCCGCCATCGCGATCGTCGCCAGCCTGGCGCCCGCGCAGTCCGCCGCCCGCCTGACCATTCGCGAGACGCTTTCGTATGATGGGTAGCGCGGGCCACGCTGAGCGTAGCGGCTTCGCTACGCCGCCACTTCGGTGTGTGGCGCCGGCGCAACCGTACCCTGCCGCAGGATCCAGGTCAGCGCCAAGCCGGTCAGCAGCTGAAACAGCAGCGCGCCGGATGACCCGAACACCGCCCACTGCAGCGCGAGATCAACCCCGACTGCCCGCGTGATCATCCAGCCGAGCGCCCAGCCCAGCGCGACGATCGGCACCCAGACCGACGCGCTGCCGCTGACGCCGCGCAGCAGTACGTATTGTGCGATCCCAATGCTCGCGCCCGTGATCAGCCCGCGCAGCGGCAGCGCGGCGCCGTCTGTGCTCGTCCCAAGCAGCGCGATGCCCAGCGCGAGCCCGATGCCCATCCCCAGCGCCGTCGCCGCGATCCATCCGCTCGTCAGGGGGAGGTGGCGGCGGAGAACGAGCCATTGTGCCGCGCCGATCAGCGCGCCAGTCGCCGCGCCCCCAAGCGCGCCACCCAGCGGTGTCGTGATGGCGCCGACCAGAACCGCAGCTGCGACCCCGCCGAGCGGGAACCCGAGGAATGCCATCGCTCGCGAAAGGGTGAAACTTCAGCGGGTGGCCGATACAGCGCGCGCAACCGGCGCGCGCTCGCTTCGCCGGACCAGCAGGACCACGCCGACGACAATCAGCCAGAGCGCCCAGGCCAGGTAGCTGACGGCGTTGATCGCCCCGGCCAGCTCCCATCCAGCCGGCTCCAGCAGCCCGGTCGCGACGCCCAGCGCCAGCAGCATGCCGCTCAGCCCCAGCCAGCGCCCGAACAGCGGCGAGCGCAGCATCAGCAGCGCGACCAGGAAGGTCCACACGCTGGTGCTGAGATAGCCGAGGTGTTCGCCGACGGCCATCCCGGCGTAGCGGTGGAAGGCCTCGAAGACCATCGCGGCGGCGGCGCGCTGCGCCTCGCTGGCGCCCGGCGCGAGGTAGGCCTGGGCCAGCTGCGGCACCAGGAACGGCCAGCGCAGGAAACCAAGCGTCTGCGCGAGCCCGGCGACGATCCCGAACACGCTGGCGACCCACAGCGTGACCGAGGCAGCGCGCGCGGCCAGCAGCTGGTGGAGCAGCACGACGACCGGGATGAACAGCACCGCCGTGAGCGTCAGCGCATACCAGACGGCGATCAGTCCGGCTCCACCGGTCTGAAACTTGGTCAGCACGTCGGCGGTCGGCTGGCGCAGGATGTCGGGATACTCGAACTGGATCTGGAGCAGGGTGAAGCAGGCGGTAAAGGCGACGGGCACCAGGATCAGCAGGAGCCCGGTGAGACGGCGGATGTGAAGGGTGTTCATCGTTGGTTCCTTTCACTGGTTATCCGGAGTTTCGGTAGAGCAATTGCTCTAGTGGGAGTATAGAGTAATTACTCTACTGCGTCTATCGGTCTTTCGTCTGAGATCGTGGTGAGGAAGGCGGGCTGGATAGCTAAAGGGGAGGGGCTTGGGGAGTGCGAATCCCTTGCCAAAACTCCAGGGCTCGTGCAACGCCGGCCCTCACCCCCCAACCCCCCTCTCCCGCCGGGAGAGGGGGGATTCTTGTCGGCGTCGTGGTGCGGTCGCACAGCGACCGCACCACGACGCCAGATCTATTCCCCCTCCCCTAAAAGCGGTCGCTCACACGCTGCCAATGGGATCACGCAGGCGATCGAGGTGGGTCAGGCGGTTGTACGGCTGGTTTGATGATGAACGGGTCGAGCACCTGGAGCATCAGCATAACGCCGTGCTCCATCTGGGCGGTATCGACCGTTTCCCCGCTCACCTCGACGCTGGCCAGCCAAAACTCGCTGATCAGCCAGACTAGCTCGGCCAGGCGTGTCACGACCGAGGGATCGCCGGGGTCACGCAGCACCCCGGCGGCGACAAATAGGTCGACAAGCTGGCGGAAGCCGTCGAAGCCGCGGACGCGGACCTCAACCCAGCGGCGCTGGAGCTGCTCGTCGCGCCGCAGCAGCGCGATCAGCTCGCGGTAGATGAAGCGGAACTCCCAGCCGGCGACGAAGGTGGCGCGTACCAGCTGCTGCAGGTCGGCGATTGTGGGCATGCGGTCGCCCGGGAGGGCGTAGATCGTATCCCAGCGGGCATACTGCTGCTCGAAGAGCGCGCGAATGATCTCTTCCTTGTTGCGGAAGTGGTAGTACAGGTTGCCCGGGCTCATGCCGAGGGCGTCGGCGATATGATTGGTCGAGACCGGCGCAGTTCCCGACTCGTTGAAGAGCCGCAGGGCTGTGGCCAGGATGCGTTCAGGGGTCTTCATCGCCAGATCTCCAGAGGCTGAGTAATTACTCTAATGAAAGCATAGCGCAAGCTGGCGCATTGGTCAAGCGCTGCTGTCGTTGCTCCCTGGCCGGGCTGCGTGCTAGACGCGAGTGGCGTGAGACCTGCCGCAACCCGGTAGGTGCTGATTCAACCCGTGCTCGGAAGGCTTTTCGGCGATATTGTGCTGAGGATCGGGGGCGACGCAGGAAGGCATCCTGCGCCAGTCCATGCGTCGCTGCACAAGGGCGTGCGCGATGTTGCGATCTGCTGACGCGGGCGCGCACAGACGGCGGGCGGCCTTGCGCCGCCCGCCGTCTGTGTCTTTGCTATGGACCGTGGGTGGCGTTTGACTCGAATGGCGTCAAATAGGAAGCCAGCTGACAACCACACTGAGCGTCACGCGCGGGTGGCGACCACCTCGATATACTCGCTCGGCACGACCAGCGTGTCGGGGCCGCCCTGGTTGAAGCGCTGCAGGAGGTCGGTCAGATCGCGGGCCAGGCCGGCCTGGCCGGTGGCGTCGAGTGCCCCGAAGGCCTTCAGCATCGGCCCGTAGTATGTGCGGAAGACCTCCAGCCAATGCTGCGCCGAGTGGTAGCGGAACACGAAGTAGCGCCGGTTGATCGTCAGCTTCGAGATGCCGTCGCCGAACAGCTCGCGCAGCCGCGGCTCGGTGCCCCAGAGCGCCGGCGATTTGACGCCGGGGGGTGGTGGAACGTACTTGCCGATCGTGCGGAAGACCTGGCCGATGAAGCCCTCCGGCGTCCAGTTCGCCAGGCCGATCGCGCCGCCCGGCCGGCAGACGCGCAGCAGCTCTTGGGCGGCCTGCTCCTGATTGGGTGTAAACATCACGCCGAAGACCGAGAGCACCACGTCGAACGCGCTGTCGGCGAACGGCAGCTGCTCGGCGTCGGCCTCCTGGAAGATCACCGGCAAGCGCTCGGCCGTGGCCTTGGCGCGCCCGCGCTCGAGCAGCGCCCCAACATAGTCGGTCGAGGTCACCTCGCCCCAGCGGCGCGCGGCGGCGAGGGTGGCGTTGCCGTTGCCGGCCGCGACGTCGAGCACGCGCTGGCCGGCGCGCAGATCGACGGCCTCGCACAGCAGCTCGCCGGTGATCGCGAGCGTCGTGCCAATCACGGCGTAGTCGCCGGACGACCAGGTGGCCTGTTGGCGGCTCTTCACCGCCGTGAGATCAAGTTGTGGTTGCGTCGCTATCATTGGTATTCTCCTTCAAGAAGCGCGGGTTGGATTTCGCTCATCGCGATAGGAAGGAGTGTACGCGACGCGGCGGCTTCTGACATGCGGGGATCTACGGTATTTTTTCGGGGGCGATACCGTAGTCGTCGAGGAGGCCCAGATCCATCGCGCGGCGCACCGCCTCGGCGCGCGAGCGGCTGTCGAGCGCGGCGAGGATGTTGCCGACGTGCATCTCCACCGTGCGCGGGCTGAGGATGAGCGCGTGGGCAATCTCGGCGTTGGTCTGCCCGCGCGCCACGAGCTGGAGGATCTCGCGCTGGCGGCGGGTCAGGTCGCCGAAGTGGAAGCGGCCCGCCGCCCCCGACCCCAAACGCTCGCCGATCGGCTCGCCAAGCGCATGGAGCGCCTGGGCGATGCGGGTGGCCAGCGGGCGCGCGCCGAGCTTGCGCGCGCTGCGGTAGGCGTTTGTGAGATGCGTGATGGCGGCGTCGCGCTGATTCGCAGCTGCGCAGGCCATGCCCGCGCGAAACTGCGTTCCCGCGTGACAGTACGGCACCGTGACGTCGCGCAGCAGATCGAGCGCCTGGCCAAACTGCTGCACGGCCTGCTGCGGGTCGCCGTCGAGCAGCGCGATCTCGCCCAGCGCGTGGGCGAGCGCCGAGAGCGTCTCGGGCTGTCCCGTCGCGCTCGCGATCCGCGCCAGCGCATTGGCGCAGGCGCGCGCGTCTCTGTCGGCGCGCCGCATGGCGAAGAAGCTGACCGCCCAGCGCAGCGCCGGCACCGCGTAATGGATGTCTTCGATCTGCCCCCAGCGGTTGAGGATGAAGTGGCAGCGCTCGGCCGCCGCGGCGTGCGCGTCGTTGAGCTCGTCGAGGAGCGCCAGCCCCCAGGCGGCCAGCAGCTCCATCGCGGCGAGCTCGATCTGGCGGGCCAGCGCCAGCGCTTCGAGCAGGAGCGGCTGGGCTTGGCGCGTCTGACCGCGCAGCGCGTACAGCGAGCCGAGCGTGCCGCTCGCGGCAGCGCGGGCGTGCGCTGAGCTCTCCTGCGAGTCCAGCACATCGCGGCAGAGCGTCATCGCGCGCTCCCACTCGCCAGTCTGTCGCAGCACGACCGTCAGGCAGGCGACGCAGAGCTGGGCGGTCGCGGGGATGACGTTGGCCTGGCAGAAGTCGAACGCGGTCAGGTAGGTGTCCTTGGCAGCGGCATAATCCCCGCCATGCTCCAGGGAGTCGGCCAGCCGCTGATAGATCTCGGCTGCTGCGCTCGCCAGGTTGTGCTCAAGCGCCAGCGCCAGACCCGCCCGCACCAGCGCCAGGCCCTCTGGCACCTGCCCCATGCGAGCACGGACGCTGCCTTCAAGGCCCATAATGCGCGCGTGCAGATCCGGGCGACTGGCACGCTCGGCTTCTTGCGCTGCGGTGAACAGCAGCTCCAGCGCGGCGCGGTAACGCCCAGCAGAGCGCAGGTGCGCCGCGGCCGACACGCACTCGGCGGCTGCCTCGGCCGGCAGATCGCTCGCTGCGAAGGCCTGGGCCGCTGCCTCGCGCGCGGCCAGCGCGCGCTCCCAATGCCCTTGCAGCTCGGCGATATTGGCCAGCTTGCGCTCGGCCTCGGCGTAGGCTTGCAGGTCGCCGTGCTGTCGCCGGCCATCGGCGACCTCGCGCCAGGCTCGCGCGGCCTCGGGCAGCAGGCCGCATAGCTGCGCGCACTGGCCCAGCTGGTCGAGCACGTCCAGCCGCTGCGCGTCCTCCACGCCGTCGGGCCAGAGCTCAAGCGCCCGCTGGGTCGCGTCGGCGGCATCGCGGTAGGCGTGGATCGCGCAGGCATGCCTGGCGGCCAGCAGCAGCGCCGCGCGGGCGCGCTCCGGCTCCTGCGCGGCCAGCCAGTGCTGGGCGATGGCGTGGGGTGGCGTGCCGAGCGCCTGGAGCCGCTCGGCGATCTGGCGGTGGAGCGCCCGTCGGCGCACCCAGGAGATATCGCCGTAGGTCGCTTCGCGCGTGAGCGCGTGCCGGAACGCGGCGCGCCCCGGCGCGGCCTCGACCAGCAGGCCGTGTTCGAGCAGCGCGTCAAACCCGTCCGCGCTGCCGGCCAGCTCCACCACCAGCGCCACATCAA
The DNA here is from genome assembly GCA_016717335.1 of Candidatus Ribeiella danica. Classification (GTDB taxonomy): domain Bacteria; phylum Chloroflexota; class Chloroflexia; order Chloroflexales; family Roseiflexaceae; genus Ribeiella; species Ribeiella danica. The sequence continues at coordinate 15,610 of JADKFS010000008.1, read as the reverse complement.
ACGCCCGGCCGGCGACCGCGGCGAAGTGGAGGAGCTGCAGCGCCGGAGCGGGCAGCCCGTCCAGGCGCAGCAGTACGGCGTCGCGCAGCGTGTCGGGGATCGGCAGGTGCGTGCCGGGCGCCAGCTCGATGCCGGCGTCGCTCGGGCGTAGGCGGCCGCCTAGCGCGAGCGCGCCCGCTAGCTCCTCCACAAACAGCGGCACCCCCTCGGTCCGCTCGTAGAGCGCGGCGGTGAGGAGTGGGCCGGGCGGCTGGCCCAGAATGCGCGTGGCGAGTGCGGTTGTGTGGGCCTGGTCGAGCGGCGCGACGACGATCTCACGCAGCAGGCGCGCCCGGCGCAGGTCATGGCGCAGCCGCCGCAGCGGGTGCCCGCGCCCAATCTCGTCGCTCCGGTACGTACCGACAATCAGCAGCCGCTCCTGCGCGAGCGCGCTCGCCAAGATCGGCAAGAGCTCGAGCGTCGCGTTATCGGCCCACTGCAGATCATCCAGGACGAGCACCGCGGGCGTGTCGCGCGCGATCGTCGCAAAGGCTCGGCAGATCGCCTCTACCAGCGCCGCAGGATCGCTCTGGTCGGGCGGTGGCCCCAGCTCAGGCAGCAGCAGGGCGAGGTAGGATGCCAGCGGGCCGTAACGGGCGAGGCCGCCAGGATGCACGCGCAGATAGGCGCGCAGTGCCGCGGCGATCGGGCCGTAGGGCGGGGTGGCGATCTCGCTGGTTTGGCCTTTGAGCGCCAGGAGGCCGCTGCGCTCCAGGCATGCCTCAAGCAGGCAGGTCTTGCCCATGCCCGCCTCACCGGCCAGCAGCACCATCCCGCCAGCGTGGTGGTGTGCCGCGGCAAGCGCCAGATCCAACTCCGCCTGCTCGCGCCGGCGCCCGATCAGCTCGCGGTCTGCCTGTGTCACGCTGCGCTCCTCACGCCTGGCGACCGCCCGGCTGTGGAGCACCCGCCCCCGCGATCGCTCCGTAAGTATACCGATGTCGCCGGTGCGTGTCCAGACGACAGCTCCCCGAAGCAGGGCTCGTGCAGAGTCCGTGGGGCCGACGCTACGCGTCGAGACGGGCAGTAATCATCATCTCGCCGCCGTGTATCTCGGCTCGGTAGGCCAGGCCCAGGCTCCGGAGCAGCCGTCGCGAACCGTAGTTCTCAGCCCACAGCGTCGCACGGAGCGTGTCTATCCCTCGCAGCGTCGCCAGCTCGATCAGGATCGACGTAAGCATGCGCCCGATGCCCTCGCGCTGATACGGGTCGCCGACGAGCAGCGCGATCTCGCCGACGTTTGGTACGGCGAGATCGACCGCTAGCTCGCCCAGCGCGACGGCCACCTCCTGCCCGGCCACGCTCGCTGTCACGATCAGCGCCAGCCCGTGCTGTGGGCTGCGCTCGGCCACCCGGGCCGCCTCGCGCCGGATCAGATCGACGCTCGGGATCGGCCCTAGGAACCGCAGCTGGCGGGAGCGCTCCGACAGGCCGGCGATCAGCTCCACCAGCTGCGGCGTATCCGCGGCCGTCGTCATGCGAATGGTCAGCCGGCGACCGCGCGCGCTGACGGCTGGGAGAGCGTCGACCGCCGGCATGGGCCGGCGGCGGCGTGAGCTGGCGGCGCTGCGCGGCTCCAGCAAGGCCTCAAGCGTGACGCGCATTGTGGCGGGCCTACTGGCGTTGGTTGAGCGCCCGGTTGGCGAGCACGGTGCCGACCAGCAGGATGGCGGCGTCGAGGTAGATCAGGCCCAGGTGGCCGATCGTGTCGAAACCGTAGGGGTAGTGCAGCGGCAGCGCGATGCCGACGGCGACGACCGGGGCGACGAAGGCGGTCAGCAGCGCCCAGCGCGACCCCTGGCGGATGCCGAACCAGCCGAGCCCGATCACGGCCAGACCGAGGGCGATGATGAAGCCCGCGAGCGCCACCTGCAGGTGGCTGATGTAGTGGTAGAGCAGCGGGTTGCCCCGCTGGAGGGCCTCGGCGGTCGTGCCGATCAGATCGGAGGTGATGCCGAGCTCAAGGAAGCCGTTGAAGTTGCGGACCAGGAACATGGCCCCGTAGACGACGAGTCCTGCCCCTGCAACGGCGACCGTCGCCGCGCTCAGTGCGAGCGGGCTGCGGCGGACGCTTGTGGCCGAATGAGTTTGCGCTGCCATTGCGTGTGTCCTTTCAGTAATCGCGCGGCGCGCGCCGCACGGTGATGCCGCTATCCTAGCGGTTCGCCCGCGCCGATACATCGGGGAAAGCCCTGGTTTTTCGAGCGGGCCGGGAGGGGGCGCCTCCGACGAGCGATGGAGGGGGGATACATCTCAGTGCGGAAGGGGCCGGGGCGGGGGTTTGTAACATACTGGATGACTCATCTGGGGTGTGGCGGCGGGCGTACGCCCGCCGCCACACCCCCGCCAGATTCAGTGTGGCGAGCCACGAGTAAAAAGCGAGAGTCCCATTATTGCTCGGCCAGCAAGTCGTGCTGGACGGCATAGGTGGCCGCCTGGGCGCGCGAGCTGAAGCCCAGCTTGCTCAGGATGCTGCTGACATGGCCCTCGGCGGTCTTCTCGGAGATGACGAGCGCCTCGGCGATCGCGCGGTTGCTCAGGCCGCGGGCGATCAGCGCGATCACGTCGCGCTCGCGCCCGGTGAGCGCGCTGTGGTCGGCGGACCGGCGCCTTGCGGCCGGCCGCGCCGGGTCGTGCAGCGCCGCGCGCGCCGCCGTGAGGAACTGCTCGCGCAGCACGACGTCGTCGATCGTCGCGGCCAGCGCGACGACGGTGATGCCGGCGTCGGCCAGCGCCGCCTCAGCGGACGCTTCACGGCCGAGGCGGCGATATGCCCGGCCGAGCGCGGCCTGGATCTGCCAGAGCAGCGGGCGCTCGCTGCGCGCCTGCGCGGCGAGCCGGGCGGCGTCGAGCGCCATCGCCGCGTCGTCGAGCCGGCCGAGCGCGAGGAGCGCGCTGCCCCGGAGCTTGAGCAGCGCCGGGATCGGCCGGTCGACCGCCTCGCCTGGCGCGCTGGCGATCAGCTCCTCGGCGATCCGGAGAGCCGCGGCCGCGTCTCCCTCCGCCAGCAGCAGCTCGCCCCAGGCCCAGACGACCCGCCGCTCCTGGGTGTTATCTGGCTGGCGCCCCGTCGGCAGCGCCGACCCAAGCAGCGCCCGCGCCCGCCCCATGTCGCCGGCCAGCCGGTACGCGTGCCCGAGGTAGGCGATCGTATTGTCGATCCAGAAGGACGAGCCGAGCCGGCGCGCGAGCGGCAGCGCCTGCTCCAGCGCCGCGATGGCCGGATCGGGCGCGAGCAGCGTGACGAAGATGATCCCGCGGCTCCAGTGCGTCGCGACGGTCCACTGGCGATGGCCGATCCCCTCTGCCAGCTGACGCGCCGACTCGACGTGCGCGAGCGCCTCGCCGAAGTGGCCAAAGCTCGCGCGATTGATCGCGGCGATCCACTCCGCGAAGGCCTGCCCGGCCTGCCAGTCGATCTGGCGCGCCAGGCGCAGCGACTCGGCCAGGTCCTCCCGGGAGGCCTGGTCGGGCTCGATCGTGCCGGGGATCGTCTCGCTGAAGCCGGGGCTGGCGTAGCCGCAGCGCCCCGCGAGACTGTACGCCAGGCCGCGCTGGTCGCCCAGCGCGCGGAACTGCGCGATCGCCTGCCGGTAGTGCTGATCGTAGCGATGGGTATCCCCGTACATGCCGTTCGCCATGCCCAGGCGCTCGTGCGTTTCGGCGATGCCCTGCTGGTCGCCCAGCGCCTCGAAGGCGCGCAGTGCATCGGAGAGCGTCTGGAGGCTCTCGGCGGTGCGGCCGACGTTGGTCTGCCAGTTGCCGAGCTGGTTGAGGCTGTGCGCTCGCAGCCGCGGCTCGCCGATCGCTTCCGCCAGATCGAGCGCGCGCGCGAACCAGTCGCCGGTCTGCGCGTAATCGTGCCCGGTCCACAGAATCCCCATGTCGATCAGGATGTGCCACTCGGCGGCGGAGTCGCCGGCCGCGCGAGCGACCTGGAGCGCCTGCTCGTAGTCCGCCTGCGCCGGCGCGAACTGGCCCAGCGTCTCGTAGGCCCGGCCGCGCACCCGGTAGATTCGGGGCGGCGGGGCGACTCCGAGCGCGTGCGCGGCCGCCAGGGCGCGCGTCAGGTGGTGGACTGCAGCCTGCGGGGCGAAGCTGGCCTGCGCGTGGATGCCGGCCCGCTCCGCATACTCCAGCGCCTGATCCCACACGCCTGCTTCGGCGTAGTGATGCGCCAGGTCGGCGAGCCGATCCGGCGGCGGGTCCGGCTGCATCAGCGCGAGCGTCTCGGCGATCACGCGATGCAGCGACTGGCGCTCGCGCGCCAGCAGGCCCGCGTACAGCGTCTGGCGCGTCAGCGCGTGGCGAAACGCGTAGTGGTCCGCCGACTCCTCGGCGACGAGCTGGGCGCCGATCAGCTCCTTGATCAGCCGCACCAGATCGGCCTCGTCGCACCCGGTGATCCGCTGCAGCAGATCGAAATCGAACCGGCGCCCGGCCACCGCGGCCAGCTCCAGCACCTGCCGCGCGGCGGCGCTCACGTGCTCGATGCGCCACAGGACGGCGTCCTGCACGCTGCGCGGGATCTGCAGCTGCTCGATCGGCTTGCTGTCCCAGCCGCCCGCGGCGAAGAAGATGTCGCCGGACACTACCATGGCCTTGAGCAGCTCTTCGAGAAAGAACGGGTTCCCTTCGGTCAGCGCGTAGAGCGGATCGAGGAGCTCGGGGCGCACCGGCTCGGCCAGGTCGAAGATGCGCTGGATCATGGCCGCCAGATCGTCGCGCGTGAGCGGCGCGAGCGCGAGGTCGTACGCCAGGCGCGCGCGGTCGAGCTGCGCCAGCGCGTGCCGCAGGTCGGCGCCGACTTCGTCGCTGCGGTAGGTGCCGACGATCAGCAGCGGCAGCGCGGCGGCCTGCCGCACCAGAAAGAGCAGGAAGTCGAGGCTGGTGGGATCGCTCCAGTGCAGGTCCTCCATGATCAGCACCACCGGCCGATCTGCCGCGTCATGCAGGATCAGCCGGGCCAGCGCCGCGAACAGCCGGCGCTGCTCCTGCGCGGCCTCGTCCCCGCGGGATGGCGCCAGATCGACCGGGTACGGCGCCAGATCGGGCAGCAGCGGGTAGAGCGCGCCGGCGAACGGCGCGAGCGCATCTGCGCGATCGGCAAAGTGCGCTCGGACCATGTCGAGCACTGGCGCGAAGGGGCAGGAGCGATCCTGCGGGAAGCACGCGCCCTGCAGCAGCGTGGCCGCGCGGGCGGCGGCGCGCGGCCTGATCTCGCCGACCAGGCGCGACTTGCCGATCCCGGCCTCGCCGGAGATCAGCAGCACCTGCGCACGCGCTGTGCTCATTCGGTCGATCATGCGATCCAGCACGGCGAGCGCGGGACCACGGCCAACCAGGACCGGGCACACCATTGGTTGTGCGAGGGAATCAGCCATTGAGGCCACTCCGCTGGCCGCGCTCCTGCTCTGGCCAAGAATCCGCGAACTGCGCGCATGTCCGCGAGTAGATTGCTGGTCGCCAGACCTTCACGGCATCATGTGACTGTGATTTTGCTGGGGTGGTTTGGCGGAGCTTCGCCCCCTCAAATCTCCCTGGGCTGGGGTGGGGGCGGCTTCGCCGCCCCCACCCCAGCCCAGCAGCAATACTGTCGCGAGTCGCTGGCCGTTGGGCGTAGTGTAACGCGTTGACCGGCTGGCTGCATCGGCCACTGGGCGGAGCAGGCCGGGCGCAGCGACGCTTGCTGAAACCGATCGCGCGCCGACCAGCCGATTGTGGCCGCTACCCATCACGCTGCTCCGAGGTCGCCGGGTGCGGCATAGATCTTGCATGCAGGGCCTCATCCCTTTGCCATCAGCGCGGCGCGGCGCTGGATATGCTGCTTTGCGGCTTCGCATAGTCGCTCGTGCGCTTGAATATGAGGCAACGTGCGTGTGATACTCGCCTGGACGGGCCCGGGCGTGCCCGTGCGGCGGGCGTGACAGCGTCGTCACGCCCGCCGCAGTGTCGCGCTCGCGATCACCAGACGTTGCGGCGTGTCTGCATTGACACGAGGATAGGGCTATGACCGATGTGCTCATTGGCGGCGACGAGCTTGGCGCGCTGATGCGGTCGCTCGATTGGGCGAGGACGCCGCTCGGCGCGCCGAAGACCTGGCCGCAGAGCCTCAGCTCCGCCGTGAGCATCTGCCTGAACTCCCGCTTCCCGATCGCGATCTACTGGGGCCCGCAGCTCGCGCTGCTCTACAACGACGCGTGGAGCCCGATCCTGGGCGCGAAGCACCCCTGGGCGCTCGGCCGGCCCGGCCACACGGTGTGGCCCGAGATCTGGGCCGAGATCGGCCCACTGTTCGACGCCGTGCACCGGACCGGCGAGGGCGTGTGGCAGCAGGATCGCCTGCTGCCGATGCACCGGCACGGCTACACCGAAGAGTGCTACTTCAACTTCACGTTCAGCCCGATCCGCGGCGAGGATGGCGGCGTGGCCGGCATTTTCAACGCGGTCATCGAGACCACCTTCCGGGTGATCGAGGAGCGGCGCGCGCGCATCCTGCGCGATCTGAGCGAGCGCACCGCCGGCGCCAAGTCGCCGCTTGAGGCATGCGCGAGCGCGGCCGCTGTGCTCGGCGCGAGCGCGGCCGACGTCCCGTTCTGCCTCTTCTACCTGCGCGAGCAGGGCGACTCGCCGCTGCGGCTCGCGGCGGCCGCGGGGGCGGCGCTCCCCGCGCTGCTGCGCCCGCCCGCGATCGACCCGGCCGACCCCGCGTCGCGCTGGCCGGTGAGGCTAGCCTGGCGGCTGTCCCGGCCGGTGGCGGTCGACCACCTCGGCGAGCGATTCGGCCTGGCGCCCGCCAGCGGCGTCTGGCCCGAGGCAGTCGAGCACGCCCTGGTCGTGCCGATCCCAGGGATGCAGGCGACCGAGCCGGCGGGCCTGCTGATCGCAGGGGTGAGCCCGCGCCGCGCCCTCGACGCGGCCTACCACACCTTCATCGAGCGGATCGCGCAGCAGGTCGCGACCGCGATCGGCAACGCGCACGCGTATGAGGTCGAGCGCCGGCGCGCCGAGGCGCTCGCCGAGCTCGACCGGGCGAAGACGGCCTTCTTCTCGAACGTCTCCCACGAGTTCCGCACGCCGCTGACGCTCATGCTGGGGCCGCTGGAAGATACGCTGTCCCAGCCGGGCGGCCCGACCGCCGCCGACCGCGAGCGGCTGGGCGTGGCTCACCGCAACGCCGTGCGCCTGCTCAAGCTCGTCAACACCCTGCTGGACTTCTCGCGCATCGAGGCCGGGCGGGTGCAGGCGTCGTATGAGCCGACCGACCTGGCCGCCTTCACGGCGGAGCTTGCCAGCGTGTTCCGCTCGGCCGTCGAGCGCGCCGGGCTGCGGCTGATTGTCAACTGCCCGCCGCTCCCCGCGCTGGTCTACGTCGACTGCGAGATGTGGGAGAAGATCGTCTTCAACCTGCTCTCGAACGCCTTCAAGTTCACCTTTGTGGGCGAGATCGAGGTCGCGCTGCGGCAGTCGGGCGCACGGGTCGAGCTGGTGGTGCGCGACACCGGCACTGGCATCCCGGCGGAGGAGATCCCGCACCTGTTCGAGCGCTTCCACCGCGTCAAGGGCGCGCGCGGGCGCACGTTCGAGGGCAGCGGGATCGGCCTGGCGCTGGTGCAGGAGCTGGCGAAGCTGCACGGCGGCGAGGTGCACGCCGCCAGCGCGGTCGACCAGGGGGCGACCTTCACCATCAGCATTCCGACCGGCACAGCCCATCTGCCCGCGGATCGGATCGCGGCGCCGCGCATGCCGGACTCGGCCGGCGTGCGGGACGAGGCCTACGTCCAGGAGGCGCTGCAATGGCTGCCGAGCGAGGGTTCTGAGTTTTCAGTTTTGAGCTCTGAGTTGACCTCGCACACGGAAACTCAGAGCTTAGAACTCAGAACTCAAAACTCCGCACGTATCCTGCTGGCCGACGACAACGCCGACATGCGCGAGTACGTCCGGCGGCTGCTCGGGCAGGCGTACGCCGTCGTCGCGGCCAACGACGGCGCGGCGGCGCTGCGCGCGGCGCGGGAGCAGCCGTTCGACCTGGTGCTGAGCGATGTGATGATGCCGGGGCTGGACGGCTTCGGGCTGCTGCGCGAGCTGCGCGCCGACGAGCGCACCCGCGAGGTGCCGGTCATCCTGCTCTCCGCGCGCGCGGGCGAAGAGGCGCGCATCGAGGGGGTGGCGACCGGGGCCGACGATTACCTGGTCAAGCCGTTCAGCGCCCGCGAGCTGCTCGCGCGCGTCCGGGCGCACCTGGACATGGCCCGCGTCCGTCGGGAGGCCGCCCGGCGCGAGCGGGAGCTGCGCGCCGAGGCGCAGACGGCCAGGGCCCAGCTCGAGAGCGTCCTGGCAGGCATCAACGACCAGTTTCTGGTGCTGGACCACGACTGGCGCTACGTCTTTGTCAACGACCACATGGCGAGCGTGATGGGCTTGGGCAAGGAGGAGCTGCTCGGCAAGCGCATCTGGGAGGTGTTCCCCGACATGGTCGGCACGGCGTTCGAGCGCGAGGTGCGGCGCGCAGCGGCGGAGCAGGCACCTGGCCGCTTCGAGTACTTCTATCCGCGCGTGGATCGCTGGTTCGAGAGCCGCGTCTACCCCGCGGCGGCCGGCCTGACCCTGTTCGTCGCCGACATTACCGAGCGGAAGGCCGCCGAGCGTGCGCTTGCCGAGCGGGAGCGCCTGCTCGATATTCTCCTGAAGGTCTCCGACGCGTCGCGGGAGCTGCACGACGAGGTCGATATCGCCCGCGCGGCGTGCCGGCTGGTGAAGGACGAGACCGGCGCGGTCAGCTGCTCCTGCGGCTTCGTCTACCCCGAGGAGGACCGGGTGCTGATCGTGGCCGACGCCCGCGACGACGGCGTGCCCTCCATCGAGGGCGAGTGGCCGCTCTCCGGCTTCGGCCCCGACCTCATCGCGCTCCACGCGCAGGGGAGTCCCGTGGTGATCGAGGATACCGCCACTCACCCCGCGACGGCGGCGTTCCAGCAGACCGCCTTCGACGCCATGCAGACCCGCTCGCTCGTCGGCATCCCGCTGGTGCGCGATGGGCGCTTCGTGGCCTACTTCTCGATCCACGACCGAGTGCCCCGGCGCTACACGGCGGCGGAGGTGTCGCTGCTGCGCGACGTGGCCGTGCGCGTCTGGGAGGCGATCCAGCGCTCCCGCGCCGAGGCCGCGCTGCGCGCGAACCAGGCCCGCCAGGCGCTGCTGCTGCGGCTGCTGCAGGGCCAGCGCGAGACGAGCGACCCGGACGTGATGCTGGCGGCGGCGGCCGAGGCGGTCGGCCGCTACCTCGGCGCCAACCGCCTCGGCTTCTTCGACATGCTCGACGACGACACGCTCCACTTCACCGTCTCCTGGACCGACGGGGCGCTGGCGCCGCTGTCGGGCACGTTCCCCGCAACCGGCATCGGGACGGGCTACCTCGCCGAGGTGCGCGCCGGGCGCACGCTCGGCATTGCGGACACGGCCAGCGACCCGCTCACCGCGGACTCGCTGTTCGGCACGATCGGCGCGCGCTCGATCATCGGGGTGCCGATCATCCGCGGCGGCCGCTGGCACGCCGGCTTCTACATCAACCATGCCGTGGCCCGCCACTGGACCGACGCCGAGATCGCCCTGGTCCGCGACGTCGGCGAGCAGACCTGGGACGCGGTCGAGCGGGCGCGGGCGGAGGCGGGGCTGCGCGAGGCGCAGGCCCGCCGGCTGGCCGAGAAGCAGCAGCACGCCGCGCGCCTGCAGCAGCTCAACGCCGCCTCCCTGGCGATCAATGCCGCGCCCACGCGCGACGACCTGCTGCGGCGGATCACCGACGAGGCGCGCGCGCTGATCGGCACAAACGATGCCGTTGTCACACTGATCGCCGACCGCGGCTGGGCGCAGGCCCAGACCGTGGCGTCGCTCGCCGCGCCGGACGCCTGGCCGACTGACACGCACCAGCCCGGCGATGAGCGCATCGCGCGGCTGGTCTACGATCAGCGCCGTATGATCCGGCTCAGCCGGCATGAGCTCGCGGCCCCCGCGGCCCAGCGGAGCGTGGGGTCGGCGAATGACGGGCACCCGCCGCGCAATGGCGTGCTGGCCGCGCCGCTGATCGACAGCGACGGCGCGATCGTCGCGGTGATCCAGCTCTCGGACAAGGCCGCGGGCGAGTTCAGCGGGGCCGACGAGGCGCTGCTCCAGCAGCTCGCGCAGATAGCCGCCGTGGCGCTCGAGAACCGCACGCTCTACGAGCACGAGCGGGCCGCGCGCGCCCAGGCGGAGGAGGCCAGCCGCCTCAAAGACGATTTCCTGGCGACCGTCTCGCACGAGCTGCGCACCCCGCTCACCGCCTTGCTCGGCTACGCCCAGCTGCTGCAGTCTCGCAAGCGCGACGAGGCCTATGTCGCCCGCACCGTGGAAAAGATCGTGCACAGCGCCAGGGCGCAGGCCCAGATCACCGAGGATCTGCTCGATGTCGCGCGGATCGTCACGGGGAAGCTGCGGATCGCGCCCGAGCCGATCGATCTGATCGCCGCGATCCACGCCGCGCTTGATACCGTGCGCCCGGCGGTCGAGGCGAAGGGGCTGCGGCTGCAGGTCGACCTGAGCCCGTCGGCCAGCACGATTATCGGCGACGCCAACCGCCTGCAGCAGGTGGTGTGGAACCTGCTGGTAAACGCGACCAAGTTTACGCCGCACGACGGCGCCATTCAGGTGCGGCTAGCGCCGGACGGCCGCGAGGCGCGGCTCACCGTCAGCGACACCGGCCAGGGCATCAGCCCGGCCTTTCTGCCGTTCGTGTTCGATCGCTTCCGCCAGGCCGACAGCACCAGCAACCGGGCCTACGGGGGGCTCGGCCTGGGGCTGTCGATTGTGCGCCACCTGGTCGAGCTGCACGGCGGCGCCGTCCAGGTGGCGAGCGCCGGCCTGGGCCAGGGCGCGACCTTCACCGTGCGGCTGCCGCTGGCGAGCGTCGGCCATGGGGCCGGGCGGGCAAGCGGGGAGGCCGGCGAGCGTGATGCCGCGGGGCCCTGGCCGCCGGAGCTGCGTGGAATGCGGGTGCTCGTGGTGGACGACCAGCCGGATATCCTGGAGCTGCTGTACGAGATCCTCGCCCCGTGCGGCGCCGTGGTGCGCACGTGCTCAACCGCGCGGGAGGCGCTCGAGACCCTGCGCGCCTGGCAGCCGGATGTGCTCGTGTCCGATATCGCCATGCCCGGCGAGGATGGCTACTGGCTCATCCACCACGTTCGGGCGCTGGCGCCGGAGGAGGGCGGAGGCATCCCGGCCGTCGCGCTGACGGCCTACGTGCGCGTGGAGGATCGGATCAGGGTGCTGGCGGCCGGCTTCCAGCAGTACGTGCCGAAGCCCTTGGAGCCGGCCGAGTTTCGGGCGGTGATTGCGCGCCTGCCAGAGACGGCGGCAAGCGAGTAGCGGCCCACAGCGCGCTGCATGCATTCGCGGCCTCCCGGTGTGGCCGCACAGCGCCGGCGCCGGGAGGCCAGAAGAATTGCCCCTCTCCCGCGACGACGGGAGAGGGGCAGAGGGTCAGCGCCTGCCGCGCAGGCTGTACGGGCGCTGGCGCCACAGCGTGCGCCTGCCAGGCTATGCTGGGAGGGATGCTGCGATCGGCCGCCGCGCGCGGCGCCGGGCGAGCGCCACGATCAGCGCGAGCCCAAGCAGGCTGATGCCCAGCGGCGGGATGATCAGCGTGGGCGTCCAGTCCGCGCCGCCGACGATCGCCGGATCGACCGGATACACCAGGTTGGCCGAGTCGCTGCGGGCCACCGCCCCGCCCACATGCCGCGCGATATCCGCAATGACCGCGTCGTAGGCGAAGCTTGCGCCGGCGCCGCTCGTGAGCAGATCGGCGCGCGGCTGCCCGCGCAGGTGATCCCAGCTCTCCGCCACCGCCGCTGCCGCGGCGTCGCCCGCGTCGCTCAGCACGATCACGCGATCCAGCGCCGGCGCGTCGGCGTAGCTGAAGCGCGGGGCCATGATCATGCCGTGGCGCGAGCGGACAAACGTGCGCTCGGGCGCCAGGGTGTAGCTGTGCGTCAGGTTGAGCGCCGCCGTATCGAGCAGCGCGGCGAGGGCGGTCTCGGAGACGCCGTCGTGCAGCGCCACGCCGATACGGGCCTGCCCCCAGCCGTACATCGCGTTTGGCAGCAGGCCCAGATCGGGCTTGGCCGGCGGCTGGTACTCGGTGGCGGGATCGGCGAGGCGATTGAGATGCCCGTAGCCCAGCGCCTGCCCGGCGCGCTCCGCCGCCGCGCGCCCGACCATGCGCTCGATCGTGTGCAGCGTCGCGTCGATCCCCGCCGCCAGCGTGCCCGAGGTAACGATCATCCCATCGTCGACCCAGCGCACGCCGGCTTGCCAGCGCACCGCCGGGTAGCTCTGCCGAAAGCGGGCCAGATCCTGGTGCAGGCCGGTCGCGGCGTGGCCGTCGAGCAGGCGGGTTTCGACCAGGACCCGGCTGCCGGCGCAGATCGAAAGGATCGTGGTGCGCGGGCCGGCGTGCGCGCGAATCCAGTCGAGGATCGGCCGCTCGCTCCCTGGCGTAAACTCGGTCAGATACGGGACGACGATCAGGTCCGGATCGCGGCCGATCACCCGCTCGTAGTCGGCGTAGCCGTAGTGCGGCAGGATGTCCAGGCCGGACGGCAGCCCGCCGACGCCGAAGGGCAGGTACTGCGCCGTGGCGATCGGCGAGACGCGCCGCTCCGGCGCGACGAAGTAGGTGTTGAACGCGCCGGAGGCGGCCAACAGCTCGTAGGGCGGCAGCGAGTCGGTGATCTCGGTCCGGCCGTTGCTGATCAGCACCACCGCGGTGAGCTTGGTCGGGTCGGGTGTCGGCAGCGGCGGCAGCGGCGCCGCCAGCGCGCCCGGCCGATCATCGACGATCTGCCGCACCTTGTAGATGGCGGTGCCGATGCCTGCGGCGATCGGAAGCAGCGCCAGCACCAGCGCGAGCAGGATGCCGCGCAGGAGCGCCCGGCCGAGCCGATGATGGGCCGACGCGTCGCGTGGTTTGAGGTGCATGGTTTCTCCCCTTTATGACTATGCCCGGCTGCTGCGCGCTCGATGCCTTCCGCAGCGGCCAGTTCGATGCGCGAAGCATAGCGCAAACTGCCGGCAAGGGATGATCCAGAGGTCACGATCGAGGGTCACGCCGTGGGGGTGACATCAAGGGTGGTTTGAAGGGACAAAGTCCCTCCAGGATCTTCTTTACTGGTCGCGACCGGCCGTGCCCCTCGGTCTCGTCGCGCGCCTCGTTGGTGTTGGCGAGGCGCGAGTAGTAGGGCGCCAGGCGGTTGCGCTGCAGCGCGCCGGTGACGGCCAGCGGCTGGGCGTCGAAGCCCGGGTAGCTGCGCAGCACGCTGACGCCGTGGTAGCCGTGGCCGGCGAAGTCGTTGAACGACTCTTGTTTGATATGTTTTGCGGGTTGATGCGGCAGCTAACGGGGGGCAGGGGGCGCGCAGCCCCCCGCAGGCGCCTAGTCCTCGAAGCAGTGCGGGTTCGCTCGCATCAGATCGTCGGAGGCGCGGAAGCCCTGCAGCACCAACGGCGTGCCGAGACTGCCCAGCGCGACGATCGGCCCGGTCATCATGAAGGTGTAGCGCCCGGTGCGCTTGGGGTCGGGCAGCGAGCAGTAGCGCGCGAAGCCCTCCTTGCCCAGCTCGCTCTCGACGAACTCGCGGTCCGCGCCGAGCTTGAAGCCCTGCCCGAAGATCTTGACCTGCAGCTGCCGCAGGATGGTCTTGTCGAAGTCGTGCAGCGTCTGGGTCACGAACATCCAGCCGACGCCGTACTTGCCGGTCATGCGGATGCTCTGGGCCAGCAGGCTGCGCGTGCGCGAGCCGTCGCTGGTCTCCGAGGCGTGCTCGCCCGCGAACAGGTGCGCCTCGTCGAGCAGCACCAGCGCGTTGGAGGTCTGCCCGCTCTGGAACGAGCGGTGGATGACGTGGCGCAGGCGCGTCAGAATCTCGTTCAGCAGGAAGTAGGGCGTCTCGTCGGCGCCCTCCTGCGCGAACGACAGCACCACCACGGCGCGGTCGCGCAGCACGCGCTGGATCAGCTCGGAGAGCGGCAGGCGCCCGTCCTCGGTGCGGAAGCGCCGCAGCGCCTCGTCCCACAGCCGGCGCAGCCGCAGCTCATCGAGGTTGTAGCGCGCCAGCACGTCGGCGGCGCGCTGGCCCTCGCCGGGCGTGGTGCCGGGGCGGGTGGCGTAGATCACGTCGGCGAAGCGCGCCAGGTCCTTCACCAGCAGCGCCATATCGGCGGCGCGCAGGTCGCGGATCGGGCGGCGCTTGCCCTGCGCGTCGGATAGCTCCTGCAGCAGCCCCGCCAGCCGCTCGGCCGCCTCGCGCTCCTTGTTGGCGCCCTTGAAGCCCAGGCTCTCGAAGAACCGCGCGCGCCGCAGCAGCTCGGTGAAGGCCTCGCAGCCCTCCAGCGCCACCTCGTCGGTGGTGATCACGCTCACGTCGCGCTTGGCGCGCAGGGCGCCGAGCAGCCGCTTGATGCTGAAGTCGACCCGGTGGTCGCCGGCGGCGAAGCGGTCGCGCCCGAACTCGCCCTGCGGGTCGAGCACCAGGATGCCCAGGTCGCGGTTGGCCGCGAAGCCGGCCAGCATCTGGGCGGCCAGGATCGACTTGCCGCTGCGGGTCTGGCCGAAGATCCCCAGCATCACCGCCTCGCCGAAGCCGCCCGCCTCGGTCGAGCCGAAGTGGCGCAGCGTCAGCGGCACCGGCAGCCCGTCGCCGGGCGACTGGCCGGCGTAGAAGATGCCCGGCTCGGTGTGCACGAGGTCCTGCAGCGTGGCGGCGTCGGCCGGGAACACGGGCGTGCCCGAGGGCGGCGGGGTCGAGAGGGTCGTGCGCCGCAGCACGCGCCCGGCGTCGTCGAGCAGGAACACGCCCAGCGCGCCGAGCTGCGCCGAGGTCAGGTCGCTCTCGCCCGAGAGCGCCGGCAGCGCGCCCTGGTGCTTGATCACCGCGCGGATCACCGGGTCCTCGTGCCAGCGGTTGCGCGTGACGATCCCGCCGAGCTGGCACAGCGCGCGCTTGCGGTAGGAGCGGCCGTTGAAGCGCTCGGTCACCTCGAACGTGACCCAGGCGTGATCGAGCGCGCGGTCGCGCGCCGCCTCAAGGATGTCGACCGTGAAGGTGGTGGTCGAGTTGGGGCTGCCGATCACCGCGATCGGCGCGGCGACGAGCGGCGGGGCGGCGATCTGCGGCACGGCCGGCCGGCCCTGGAATGGCTCCTGGCTCTCGCGGACATGTCGCATGGCGCCCCCTCACTTCTCGCTCTGTCGCTCGGAACCCCCGCAAAAACATAGTCAGAACAAAGTTGCGAAACAGATGTTCCGAATTATAGCAGTGAAATGCACGAAGATCAAGGGGGTGTGGCCGGAAAGTGTAAAGGGTTTTACGAACGTATGTTCTGTTGACGGGGGCTGCGCGCCCCCGTGCCCCGCGTGGGTTCTCCCTAGAGCTGGTACGGGGGGCTGCGCGCCCCTGGACCCCAAATTGAGGCTGCCTCATGTGCAATGCCTGACGTGCATGCCCGGCTGAATCCAGGCTCGGCGAGAGACAAC
>JADKFS010000007.1 GCA_016717335.1 Candidatus Ribeiella danica | reverse complement strand
CGTCACGTTCCACGAGGGCGATATCGAAGATCCGTTTGCCGTCGCCGCCGCGGTGCGCCGCCGCGCCGGACCGCGTTTACCACCTGGCGCGCAGAGCTTCCCTCGGCCTCGTGGATGCCCCGATCGCCACGCTGGCGCACGAATGTCGGAGAGGGTACCATCACCCTCTGCTTCGAGGCGCTGGCGCCCACGCGCCCATTGCGCGCGTCCACTGCCGGCTCCAGCGCCGAGTACGGCTTGGTGCGGCCCGACGAGGTGCCGATCCCCGAAACGCGGCGCGCTGCGGTTCGTGGCCTCGCCCTACGGCGTCGCAAGGTCACCCAGGAGCTGTCGCCTGCAGTACCACGATAGCTACGGCCTGCACGTGGTAGTCACCCGCCTGTCGAACATGTCGGGCCCGCGCCAGGGCGACCGCTGCTCGATCCAAACCTTTTGCCAGCAGACGCAACGGTGGTGATCGAGGTCGGCTGCCAGTCGCCGGTGCTCCAGGTCGGCAACCTGGCGCCCGGCGATTTTACGCACGTGACCGACGCGGGCCCGCGCGCTCTGGTTGCTGGCTTCGATCGCGGCGCGCCCGGCACGGTTCACAACCTGTGTTCTGTTAGCGCCACCCGCATCGGCGATATCACGTCGAACGGCGCGCGCGCGCGGCCGCGTCCCCGTCGAGGTTCAGGTCGATCCAGCGCGCTTGCGCCCTTCCGACGAGCCGATACCTTTTGTGCGATACCACCCGAGTTGTGCCAGGCCGACCGGCTGGCGCCGAGATCGGTATGGAGCAGATCGTCGACGAGTTTTGGACTATTGGCGGCCGGCGACAGCAGGTGACCTGGCGAGCGGCGTAGAAGTCGCAAGTGGCAGGTCGCTAAGCAGTTTGCGGCAGTCGGCAGGTCGGCACAGTGTCTCGAACAGATCAATCGTCAAACGTCCAGCGTTCAATCTGTAACATTCGACCTGTCTCCTTCGGGCCGGGACGGAACGTCGAACCCTCCCGCGCGCTTGTGCTATCATGGTCACCTCGCCAGGAGCATGACCGTGCGAAGATGGAGAAGCGGCGGAGAGAGCCGAGACCCGTATGATACGTGGACGACTCGTCGCCGAGTCGCCTGACGCAGCCGACTGACCGGTTCGATGACGGTCGCCCGGCCCTGAGCGATCCGGTCAATCCGGATTGGCGCGGGCGGCGCGTGCGGCGCGGCGTGGCCGCCGGTCACAGGGGCTCCCCTGATCGCGGCAGGAGTTTTGTGCTCTGGCTTCCGTATGGCGGCTGGCGTATGCTGCTGGCGGCGGTGAGTGCTGGTCGCCGTGCTGACGGGCCGATTCATCACTCGCCGGCCGACCGACGCGGCTCGCCATTTAACCGGCTGACTGAGTCGGCCGGCCGACCGGGCGCAGGCGCCGATCTTGCCCGCCCAGGCGACCGTGACGCCCGGCGTGATCGACGCCCACTCGCAGGTCGCGCAGAACGGTCCAGGGGGGCACCGGCGGCGGGGCACAGTTCCGCGTCTTCAACACCGGTGCCGAAGGCTTTGTTCCGCGCCCGGACCGCACAGCGGGACAAGGCGCGGTGCTCGGGACGACGCCTGACGGCCTGAGTCAGACGATCGTCGGCCCGATTTCCCAGCGCGCCGGATCGGGTCTGGAAGAACGTGCGCGATCCCGACGGCACCGCGGGCTGGTTACGGCTGAGTTTTTCCAAGCGGTTCAATAGCCCAATCCTTGAATTACCAGCCCACGAAGACCAAAGACCAAACATGGCATCGCGTGGTCATTGTTCGTTCTTGGTCTTTGTCTTGATCGCCTTACGCAGGCTAAACCTTATCGTCCTTGCTGCGCTTTCCGCGTTGCGCTTTCCCCTGTCGAATCTGGCGGTGGCGTGCGGGTTTTGCGCAGAGCGCGCCCGCGATTACCTCGTCCATGTGATCCTACATGGCTGAACTCCAGCCGGCGCTTGACTTGCGCCGGGCACCTCGGCCAGGTCGCGCCTGTTCTGCGTGGGAGGATCACTGTGCGAATGCCTGCGCGGTGCGCCCCGAGGATCTTTCCTTGACGCCGCCGACCGGCAGCACCCGCCCGCGCAGCGTGATCTCGCCGGTCATCGCTACGTCGCGCTTGATCGCCTGGCTGGTCAGCGCCGAGATCAGCGCGGTCGCCAGCGTGATGCCGGCCGAGGGGCCATCCTTCGGCACCGCGCCCTCGGGCACGAGGATGTGGATGTCGGTCTTGTCGAAGCGCCGGTCGTCGATCCTAGCCGCTTGGCATTCGCGCGCGAACGATAGCGCCGCCTGCGCCGACTCTGCGCATCACGTCGCCCAGCTGGCCGGTCAGGGTCAGCGTGCCCTTGCCTTCCATCACCGAGACTTGATCGCCATCGTGTCGCCGCCGTTAGGGTCCAACCCAGTCCGGTCGCGACGCCGATCCGTCGTGCTCCTCGGCCACGCCGTGGTGCTTGCGCGGCGGCCCCAGGTATTTGACGAGCAGGCCGGCGTGACCAGGCGTGCCGCCGGCCGCGCCCGGCCACGCGCCAGCGCCACCTTCCGGCAGACCGATCCGATCCGCGCTCCAGGTTGCGCACGCCCGCCTCGTGGTGTAGGAGCGGATCAGCTGGCGCAGCGCCGGCTCGCTGAACTGCAGGGTTTGATCGCCTGAGCGCTCGGACGTTTGAATGCTTGAACGTAGGTCGTCGATGGTCATCGCCCGATCGCAGTCGATTATCCCCTCGACCTCCGCCAGGCTGTTTGCCACAAGCTGCTTGGGCACCAGGAAATTGCCGCGCGATTTGCAGCTTTCCTGCTCCGGTGTAGCCCGGCAGCTGAATCACTTCCACGCGGTCGCGCAGCGCCGGCGGCACTGGGTCGAGCAGATCTGCGGTGGTGATGAACATGACCCTCGAGAGGTCGTAGGGCACGTCGAGATAGTGGTCGGTGAAGGCGTTGTTCTGCTCGGGGTCGAGTACTTCGAGCAGGGCCGCCGCGGGTCGCCGTGAAAGTCGCCGCCGAGCTTGTCGATCCTCGTCGAGCATGAACACCGGGTTGATCGTGGCGGCGTCCTTCATCGTCTTGATGATCCGCCCGGCAGCGCGCCAATGTAGGTGCGCCGGTGGCCGGGATCTCGGCCTAGTCGTGCACGCCGCCGAGCGAGATGCGCACGAAGCGGCGGCCGAGCGCCTCGGCGATCGAGCGGCCGAGTGAGGTCTTGCCCACGCCGGGCGGCCCGACGAAGCACAGGATCGGCGCCTTGAGCCGCGCGCCGGCGAGCCTGCCGCACCGCCATGAACTCGGAGGATGCGCTCCTTGGACTTTCGGCAGCCCGTAGTGGTTGCGGTCGAGCGTGTGCGCGGCCTCAATCAGGTCGTGCGTATCCTCGGTCTGCTGCGTCCACGGCAGGTCGAGCAGCCAGTCCAGGTAGGTGCGGATAACGCTGTACTCCGGCGCCGCCGGCGACATCGCCTCCATGCGGTCCAACCCTCGCTCGCCTTGATCTGACCTTCTGGCATGCCGGCCGCCAGGATCTTATCTCGCAGCTCGAGCAGTACCTCGCGCTGGAGCGGATCTTCCCGCCCTAGCCGCGCTGGATCGCCTTCATCTGTCGCGCAGGAAGAACTCGCGCTGCGACTTGTCGACCTCTTTCTGCGCACCTGGGTGGATGGGCTTTCCAGCTCGAGCACGTCGAGCTCTTGGGTCAATGATCGAGAGCCGCCGCAGCCGCTCCTCCGCGTCGATCGTCTCAGGATCTCCTGCCGGCGCGACACGTCCAGCGGCAGCGTGAGGCGATCAGGTCGGCCAGCCAGCCCGGCTGATCGACGTTCATCGCCATGATGTAGAGTCGTCCGGCAGCGTCCGCGAGAGCTTGACCACCTTCTCGAACAGTGAGAGCATCGCCCGCATCATCGCCTCGACGGCGATCGTCTTCTCTTCCCTCGCTGTAGATCGGCTGCGCGCGGGCCGCGCAGCATCGGGCGCTCCGCGACGAAGTCGATCACGCGCATCCGCCGCCGGCCCCTGCACCACGATCGAGGTCGAGCCGTCGGGCATCTTCAGGACGCGCTGAATGTGCGCCTCGACCCCGAACCCGAATAGCTCGCCCGGCCCGACATCATCGGCGTCCTGCTCGCGCTGCGCGATCGCCAGGATCGTGCGATCGCCCTCCATCGCCTCTTCGACTGCCGCCACCGACCGCTCGCGGCCGACGAACAGCGGGGTGAGATATGCGGGAAGAGCACGGTGTTGATCAGCGGGACGATCGGCAGCTCGCGCTCGCCGCCCTGACCTTCGACATATCGCGATCCCGGCTGCTCGGAAAGTCGAACAGAATCGGGAGATCTTCCGGCATTGTGATGCACCTTTTTGGAATGTGGGTGATGCGCTGCTCCTGGAATGCCGGGCATTATAGCACAGCCCCGTCGAGACAAGGGGACAAGGAGACAAGGAGACAGGGAGCGTTGTTGTCTCCTTGTCTCCCCGTCACAGGGTCAGGCGCTTGCAGATGTCCCGACAATCAGGGGCTGGTGGTCGGGCCGGGGCTGCCGCCGTCGGGCTCATCCGTGACCGCCACGGTCTCGCCGGGCTGCGGCTGCTGGCTGGCGGGCAGCGTCGTCTGCCCGTAGCCCTGCCCGCTGACGGTGAACAGGCCGGCGCTGGCGGGGGCGCGGCTGCCCTGGATGCGCCAGAGCTGATAGACCCGGCCGGGCTGGAGCGGCGGGAGCTGGGTCACGAGCACGGTCGCGCCGGCGCGGGTCTTGAGAATCGCGCCGCTGCCGCTGGCGCCTGCAGCGAGGCGATCACCTGCTGGGCCGCGGCAACCTGGGCCTGCACCTGGCTGAGCTGATCCTGCGTGGTGGCCAGCTGTGCTCGCGCTTGGGCCAGATCGGCGCGCGCGCCCGCCAGCTGTGCCCACCCCAGCGCCGCCGCCAGGATCGCCAGCGCCGCGATCCCGCCGAGCGCGAGCACCCACAGCCGCGCGCGCCGCGATGCCGGGCGCTGGTTGCGGCTGTGGCGCCGACCGGCCGGTCGCGCGGTCGAGCGCGCGCTGGCGCAGGTCGGCCGCCGGTTCGGCCTCTGCCAGTCCGTACGGCAGTCGATCGGCCGTCGCGCGTAGCTCGGCCAGCAGCTGTCGCAGATCCGGGCGCTCGGCCAGCAGCGCGCCGACCTGCACAATCTCAGGCGGCTCGAGCGCCCCGAGCGCGTAGGCGGTCAGGAGGTCAAGGATGTCGTCGTCGGGCGGCGGGGTCATGTCTGCGCTTCTTTCACAGTCTCCAGGTGGCCTGGCGAGATGGCCGAGCGTTTCCAGTCGCTCAACTCACTATGCGTTCGATTGAGTCATAATGGATGTCTTTTTTGACGAAGAATAGACTTTTTCGGCAAGAGCGGGTCGGGGGCGCCGCCCTGCGGGCTGTGACCTCCGGATCACTCTTCGGGCGGATCCAGCATCTCGCGCAGCTTGAGCAGCCCGAGCCGCAGCCGGGTCTTGATCGTCCCGAGCGGCTCCCCGAGACGCTCAGCAATCTGCGCGCGCGTCAGGTCGCCGTAGTAGGCCAGCTCGATCGCCTGCCGCTGGCTGGCGGGCAGCTCCCGCAGCGCCTCGCGCACCGTGTCGCGCAGCAGCCCCTGCGACACCTGGCGCTCGACGCTCGTATCATCGCCGAGCGGGAGCGTCTCGTCGAGCGCCTGCTCGCGGGTGCGGGCGCGCTCGCGCTTGCTGCGCGTCGCGTCGATCGCGGCGGTGCCGCGTGATCCTGAGCAGCCACGATGAGAACGAGCCGAGCTGCGGCTGAAAGCTACCGGCGGCCTGCCAGATGTTCTGGAAGACATCCTGGACCACCTCTTCGGCGGTCTCGCGATCCCCGGTGATCCGCAGCGCAACCGTGTAGACGAGCCGGCCGTAGCGGTCGTAGACGGCGCCAAGCGCGGCCTCCTGCCGCCGCAGCAGGAGCGCCACAAGCTCTTCGTCGCGGAGTGCGGCCAATTCGGCGGCAATCGTGTCGGCGTTGCTCACCAGCTTATCCCAACAATGACGGTTACTACGACCCGCGCCTGGACGAGCGCTCGTGCCGGCTGGCCGGGTAGCGGCTGAGAAAGCCGCCCAGCGCGGCGACGCCGCAGGCGATCGCGCTTGCGATGACAAAGACTTTCGGCAGCGGCGGACCAAGCTGGTTGATCAGAATGCCCACGATCGCGACCAGCAGCCCGTTGATCACACGGTCGTCGCGGGCCATGCGGCCTGCGACGTAGCCGCCAATCCCAGTGGAGAGCGTTAAGAGGACTAGAAAAAGCATATCGCCGGGCCGCGTTGGGTCCGGCGATGTGGAGAAATCTGCGCTTGTGAAGAAACCCACCACCGTGCTGAGCGCGATATCGACGACGAAGCCGGTCAGCACCGCCATCCAGCGGATATTCATGCGTTTGCTCCCGAGGGCTCCAGGCGCGCGCCAGGCGAGCTTGGCAGATGATGTGGCGTGAATCGCGTATGCGCCTATATTACCACAATCTGCCGGGAGCGGGTTGCTTTCTTGGTCGATTCTCCAGGGAGTAGATACCCCAGGCCATCAGGAACATGATCAGGGTCATCTGCATGCAGCGCGCTCCGTCGATCTGGACGGCGCGCCAGTACTCCTCACGCCCCAGCCACCACCAGACGCGGTTCAGTTTCGGCCGCAGCCGCCGCTCGCCCCACTGTGTCAGCGACTCGACTTGGGCCAGGCGGATCAGGCGGCGTGTATGGATTACGAACATGGATGCCCACATACCCACAATCACAAATTGTACAATTAACGCTACCATTGCTTTCCCTCCGCTATTTCTTCGAGAGACCTAAGTTGTGACGATTTGACTGCTAGCAGAAGCAAGAAGTGCGCCAGCATCAGCGTGGGTGGCGTGTCGTCCATGGGTTGAAAAAGGATTGCCGAGGGTAGAGCATCGCGGCGTCGCGATGTCTCGTCTAGTATCTGCCCGGCGCGGACAAGATCAACCGGCCGCTACTCCTCTTGTCGCCTCAGCGCCGGTACTGGTGCGCTATAGGACAGCCGCACCCTATATTGCATAAAACGATCGATACGACCCCTTTAGATGCGCGCTTGTGTGACAATTTTGCAAGGGTTGGTCGCTTGTCGGCCATTCCGAAACTCGCTACAATACGCCGATGCATGTGTCGCGCCGGCGCTGTCGTGGATCGTCGATCTCTGGCCCGCGCGACCTGGGAAGGACTGAACTCATGAGGCGATGTCTCAGCCTGCTCTTGTTTGTCTGGGTGCTGGCGGCCTGCGCGCTGCCGTTTGAAATGCCGTCGAATCAAGCGACCGCCACGCCGGCGCCAGCGCGCCAGCCCGCGCCCACGGCCCCCACGGCTGCCGTAGCTCGGCAGCCAGAGGCGCCGGCCAGCACGCCCGTGTCTGCAGATCCGGCTCCGACATCCTCAGCCGCTGCGCCGTCCGATCTGCTCGACGACCCCGCGCGGATCGCCGCCGCGCCGCCGGAGGTGCGCGATCAGGTCGCGCTGGCCGAGGCGTTCAAAGGCATCGGCGCGATCCCGGACGTCGCGCGCACGACTCCACTCGACGTCAAAGTTGGCGACGTCGAAACCTTCTGGGTCAATGATTTCGAGACCAATACCAACTACCAGGTGCGCGCGAGCCTGCGCTACGCCGGGCCGATCGCTCTGATGTACGTCGACACGTCGCTCGAGGTCGACGAGGGCGCGCTCGAGCAGTCGGCTCTACAGTTCGAGCAGCAGATCTACCCGCGTGACCGCGCCCTGTTTGGCGCGGAGCATTCGCCCGGGGTCGACGGCGACACGCGCCTCACCATCCTCAACACCACCCTGCGCGGCGGCGCGGCCGGCTACTTCTCCGGCGCCGACGGCGTGGTCCGCGCGGTCAATCGCTTCAGCAACGAGCGCGACATGTTCGTGATGGGCATCAACTCATTTCCGCTCGGCAGCGATGCATATGCCTCGACGCTGGCGCACGAGTTTCAGCACATGATCGAGGCGAACGTGCAGCGCCGCAGCCCGCTCTGGATCAACGAGGGGATGTCGACTCTGGCGGAGGATCTGAACGGCTATGTCTCGCAGGGTGTCGCGCTCGAGTACCTGAGCGACCCCGACCTGCAGCTGACCGCCTGGCAGCCGCTGCAGGGCGCGCACTACGGCGCCTCGCAGCTGTTCCTGCGCTACTTCCAGGAGCAGTACGCCGGCGAGCAGGGCCTATCCGAGCTGATCAAGGCCGACGCCGGCAACAACCCCGAGGCCTTTGTGCCGATCGCCGCGCGCAAGCGGCCCGACATCAAGCGCTTCGCCGACATCTACGCCGATTGGGCCGTCGCGAACGCGCTCGACGACCCGGCGGTCGATGGCGGGCGCTACGCCTACCAGCTGCTGCCCGAGCGCGCGCCGCTCACACCGATTCGGCAGGCTGAGACGACGACGGTCAGCCAGTTCGGCGCCGATTACTACGGCGAGCTGGAAGGCCCGCTGGCGATCGACTTCGACGGCGCCGACACGGTCGGCCTCACGGCGACTACGCCCAAGGCCGGCCGCGCCATGTGGTGGAGCAACCGCGGCGACGACAGCATCGAGACGCTCACGCGCCAGGTCGATCTGACCGGCGTCCGGCAGGCCACGCTGCGGTTCTCAGCCTGGTACGAGATCGAGCTGAACTTCGACTACGCGTTCGTGAGTGCCTCGACCGACGGCGGGCAGACCTGGACGACCCTGAAGGGCACCAGCACGACCGACCTGGACCCACAGGGGCACAACTTCGGCAATGGCATCACCGGCATCAGCGGCGCGCCCGGCGTCGAGACCGACAAGGGCACGCGCGGCCAGTGGGTCGACGAGCAGATGGACCTGACGCCGTTTGCCGGCAAGCGCATCATGCTGCGCTTCTGGATGGTCCACGACGAGGGCTACAACGCGCCGGGGCTGCTGCTGGACAATATTCAGATCCCCGAGATTGATTTTAGCGACGGCGCGGAGAGCGACGACGGCTGGCAGGCCAGCGGCTTCATGCGCACCACCGGCGAGCTTGCGCAGACCTGGGCGCTCCGGCTGATCCGCATCAAAGGGGGGGCGACCACCGTCGAGCAGCCCGCAGTGGATTCGCAGGGTCGCGCGCGCGTGCAGCTCGGCGCGGGCGAGCGCGGCATCCTGGTCGTGATCGGCACGACGCCCTTCACGACCGAGCCGGCCGCCTACTCATACACGCTATCGGCGCCCTAGCCGGTCGCGCAGGTCGGTTTGACAAATATCGCCGGCTAGTGTATGATACAGCCCGTCGGACGTTGCTAAGCTGTCCGACGGTGCAGGCCGAAGTGGCGGAACTGGCAGACGCGCTACGTTCAGGGCGTAGTGAGGGTGACCTCGTGGGAGTTCAAATCTCCCCTTCGGCACCAAAGCGTAGTCAGCAGCCAGAGTGCTGGCTACCTTCATACTGGGGAATAGTTTAACGGTAGAACGCCTGACTCTGGATCAGGTAGTTGGGGTTCGAGTCCCTGTTCCCCAGCCACGATTATAAAGCCCTAAACCGTAACGGTTTAGGGCTATTGTGTTGGGGTTGACAGCCACACTCACGCATTCTCATTCGGCTCCTCCTGATTATCCTCCTCCGGATTTGCCAGCAACACGTCGAGTCGATCGACCGCCTGCCGGTGCGTCTCCTCAAGCACATGCCCGTACACGTCCATCGTCGTGCTGATCTGCGAGTGTCCGAGCGTCTGCATGATGACGCGCGGGTGCTCGCCGGACGCGATGAGGAACGTCGCGCAGCTATGCCGGAGATCGTGGAACCGGGTTTTGGCCGGGATGCCGATCTCCTTGGCCACCTTCTTGAAGTGGTTGCGCAGGTTCATCGGCTCGATCGGCGTACCAGTTGTCGACAGGAAGAGATACTGGGCTGCGGGCCACTTCTCCTGCTGATCGGCCATATACGCGCGAAGCGCTGCCAGGAGCGTCGGCGGTATCGGCAGCGTGCGAGTGCTGCGGTCCGTTTTGGGCGTAGAGCGGACGAGCTTGCCCTTCACACGCTGGAGGGTACCGCAGATCGTCAGCGTGCGGCGCGGGACCTTCTCGACCCGGATATGCCCTTTCTCCGGCTGAATCTTCGCGCCGCACCAGGGGCAGTTGGTGAGCTGGGCAGGCGAGCCGCTGCCGCCGACCGCGCTCGCCCGGCTGTACTGGCCGTGCTCGCGCTTGAGCGCGTCGTCGCTCTGCTCGGTGCTATTGGGCGTGGTGCGCTGGCCGACCCAGAGGCCAATGCGGAACGGCGTGCGACCCCAGCGCTGCGGGTGCTCGCGGCGGATGATCTCACAGGCGCAGATCAGGGTGGCGGCGCGCTGGAACTGCTGGAGGGTCAGCAGGCGCAGGGTGTAGCGCATCAGCACCGCCACGCCATCCATACCCGAGCGCCCGTCCACGACACCCTGGAGCCGGCGGATGCCGAGCGTGTAGGCGGTCAGGCCGAGGTAGGCCTCGGTCTTGCCGCCGCCAGTGGGGAACCAGAGCAGGTCGGCCAGCGCGGTCGGCGCAACGCTCCGATCAGGATGGTGCAGGTCGGTGAGCGATGGAAGGTTCAGCAGGATGAAGGCGAGCTGGAACGGCCGCCAGCTGCGCTCTTTGGGAATGTCGATCGTGGCGAGATCGGGCTGCTGGCCGCGGCGTACCGCCTCGGAGAGGAGCGTGTGGACGCGCTGCTGCCACATGGCGCGGTTCATGAAGCGGAACGCCGTAGCGGCTTGCGGGTTGGCATCCAGCAGCTCGATACCGGAAGCAATCCGGGCCAGAGCCTCGCGACAGCGCTCCAGCGCCTCGTGCGCGCTCGCGGGAAATCCATCCAGGCGCGCGGCAGGCACGTGAATACGTGTGCCCTGTGCGTCGATCCAGGCGCGGTAGGCGGCCACGAGCGGCGTGAGCACGGAGGCGAATCCGCCATCAGCCACCTCGGCCAGCACCTTCATATCGACGACGAGGCCGGCGAGCGCGGGCTGCTCGGCTGGCGTCGGCGCAATCGTGCGCGGCACCTCGTAGGTGGGCACGACGACGGTCGTGAGCCGCTCCGCGCAGGTCGGGTCAGTGGGCGAGACGTCGGCATGCACGCTGATCCCGTGCCCGACCGCAAACTCAACCGTATCGCGGTAGCGCATTGCCATCGCCGCAGCCTCGGCCGCGGTGACAGGGTCGCCCTGCTCGCTGACGTGGAGCGGCGCGCGGCGCTGGAAGATCGCGCGGCCATCCGGCGCGGCGACCCGCAGCTCCGGCTGGAAGATCCAGGCGAGGTCGCGCAGCTTCTCAGGCTCGGCCTGCGCGTTGACCAGGAACAGCGTCACGATCCAGCCGTCTTCGGCCTGGCGCACCAGCCCGCGAACCTTGACCTCGGCCTGCTCGGGGTCAGGTGCGTAGGGTGCGATTGGGCCATGTGCGAGCGAGATGGCGTGCGGCGGGCCGTCCATCGGCTGGCGCTGCCAGACCGTCAGCGGCTCGCCGGTCTTCTCGGTGATCAGGTATTTGCTCTTGACGCGGTGGTAGCGCCCCCACGACGCCGTGACCTGGATGGCAGTCGCGGCGCCGTCGACGCAGAAGGTGAGCCCGAACGACGAGGGAAACATCGACGGCGCCTGCGAGACCCCGCGGTCGATCGGGCCGTCGTCGGGCGCATCCTCGCCAGCCTGGTTGAGATCGGCATGCTCTTCTGGAGCGATCTGCTGCTGGCGCGGCGCGAGCATGCCGACCAGGTAGCGATCGCGGACGCTGCGCTCGGCGATCTCCTCCTCGGCGCCGCCGGCCGGGCCGAGCAGGTCGAGCAGCACCAGGCGCTCCAGCTCGGCGCGCAGCTCGGCGGGGAAGGCGGGGTGAGCGGTGAGGCGGTTGTCGTCATCGGTACACCCAGTTGCTAGTCAGAGATGGTACAATAGGAGCAGCACAGCGATGAGGCAAGCGAGTTAATGATGGATCTCGAGTCATATTTCGACATCCTGGCTCCCGACGATATTCGCATCAAAGGGACGCGGATTGGTATCGAGAGCATTCTCTACGAGTATATCCACCGCGGCCAATCGGCGGAAGAGATCGCCGCGCACTTCCCCGCGCTCGATCTCGAGCAGATCTACGCCACGATCCTGTACTACCTGCACAATCGCGAACGGCTCGACGCCTACCTCGCCGACTGGCTGGCCTTCGGACGCAGCGCCCGCGAGGCGCAGGAGCGCAACCCGCCGCCGATCGTTCTGAAGCTGCGCCAGCGCAAGGCGTCGCAGCAGCCGGTTTCGTAGCGGTCGCCCATGCGCTACCTGCTTGACGAGAACCTCGACCCGGCCTACCGAAAACAGCTCCGGCGCGCCGCGCCCGAGATCGAAGTGTGGATTGTCGGCGACCCCGGCGCACCGTCGCGCGGCACGCTCGATCCCGCGATCCTCAGCTGGTGTGAGGCCAACGATTTCGTCCTTGTGACGAATAACCGCAAGTCGATGCCCGGCCACCTGCACGCACATCTGGCAAGCGGGCATCACGTTCCGGGGATACTGGTCTTCAATCCGGCCATGGCGATGGGTGCGCTGATTGATGAGCTGGTGCTGATCGCCAGCGCCTCGGATGCCGGTGAGTACCAGGATCTCATCCTGTATCTACCCCTGACATAGCCTCTCGGCGCCTCCTGCCAGCCATGCGAGATTTCGAGAAGCAGTGAGGTCTGTACGGCCCCTCCGCCGCGTCTCAGCGCGGCTCCGGCTGTTCGGCCTGGATTCGAACGCAGGTCTCGTACAGCTCGTCCTGCAAGGTCTCCGAGGCTGGTCCCAGCAGCTTGCCCAGCCGATAGCCGAGATTCTGCCAGGTTAACGTCTCCAGAGTGTCGTCTTGGTAAGCTTCGCCGCGTACCGCCGTGTTCCAGCCAACTTTGAACCGGCTGTTGCGGTGGTCATTCTCATTCGGCTCACGGCTGCGAATATCGCGCTTGAAGGTGAGACCATCCATTGTCATAGCTCCTCAGTAAGATTGATCAGGCCGGTTATAAGCGTATGGTCACGTGGACACCCTGGTGATCGCTCACCGGCTTGGGGCCATTGCCGCGCTCGTCGGTGTAGGTCTGCTGCCAGGGCTCGGCGACCGACACTGCTTCGGCCAGGTCAGGCGTGACGCAGATGTGGTCGATCCAGTGATTGCGCGTCGTGCAGACGAGATTGGCGGCCTCCAGCGCGTCGCGCAGCATCGTGCAGGTCGTCTTGGCCGGGTAGTTGCGCGCGTCGCAGGTCGCGTCGAAGTCGCCGGCCACCACCATCGGCATGTCCGGTAGGCCGCGCGCAGCCGCCGCCAGTCACGATCGTGCGCCGCGACGGCGTTGCGCTGCTCGACGTTGTACTTCGACTGGCCGGTTGGCCCGCGGTCGCCGAAGTAGGTGACGATCGTGCCGTAGAGCAGCAGCGGCGCAGCGGGCACCTCCACGATCGCGCAGACTGCCGGCGATGTGTCGCGGCTACTGGTGGTGTAGCTCGGCGAGACGCGCGGCGGCTGCTCGGTCTCGGGCAAATCGGGGAAGACCGGCAGCTCGCGCAGCGGCCAGCGCGACCAAATCATCGTCGTGCGCTCGCCTCTGCGGCGCAGGCCAATCTCCGGCGTCGCCAGGGATGTGTAGCCGTCCAGGCTAATCGATTCGTTCGTCTCGGTCAGCACCCAGATGTCGGCATTGATGGCGCGGATCTGGTCGAGGATGGCCTGATTGCGCGCGCTGCTGGTGAAGCCGGGGCGCGCGAGGTTCCAGGTGGCGATCGTGACGGGAACGGTCATGCGAGCACCTCCGTCGCAATTTGCTCCTTCGGCGTGAGAATTACGAAGCCATCCACCTGATCGTCAGGGTCTACGGCCGCGAGCTGCGCCTCGAACTCGCCTGCGGTCAGCTGATGTTGCTCCATCAGCTCATACTGCGCAAGATATGTTTCGAGGACGCTGGCTCTGGCGACCAACTTGCGCATTGCTGGAATACTCAGCGTCTGGCGAAGATACACAATCTCGTTCAAGGGGATTTCTGGGTTTCGGCGGCGACCAAGTCAAAAGATGATTTTGTCGCTTGTCACCGCCGAAACAGAACATTTTGATAACCTTTGTCTACGGATTGTTCGATGTTCCTTTTGACTGCGCCAGTGCACCGAGTCCGTGTACTTTCAAACGTGCGTAAACACTCTGTGTCGGCGCAAGCCACACTTCACCAGTACCAGTAAACGTTTGGAGCAAGCCTTCCCCGCTAGTCGCCGTACCGATCAGCGACTTGGTCGACTTCTCAACGCGGAAGTCGATCTTGCCCTTTCGTAATAGGGCGAACGTGCCGTCCACGCTGAGCTTCTCATTGTTGAGCTGATACCGCACAACTTCACTGGCTGGTACTGGACAGGTCAGCACACACCAGCCGGTTCCGTACACGCGCGTCTGTATGAGCCCTTCGCCGCCAAACAGCGCCGACGAGACATTCTTCTGTACAGCAACGCCAAGCTCGACCGAGCCTTCTGAAGCGTAGTACATGCTGCGCTCGACGATCGCCTCTTCGTTGACGAGGTTGATAACCAAGAAATGGCCGAAGGTCGGCTCAGTATAGATCTCGCCAGTACCGCGGTATCGTGGGCGAAACGTGGTTTCGTTGGTCAGTGCACTCGTCACAAGCTTCTTGGCAAACCCGCCAAGCCCGCCGACCGATGTCTCCGCGGTGATATTACCCTTCATGAAGTGTAGCGCGCCGGATTCGAGAACGGCTTCACCATTTCGCAGAGTGATACG
The DNA here is from genome assembly GCA_016717335.1 of Candidatus Ribeiella danica. GTDB lineage: Bacteria > Chloroflexota > Chloroflexia > Chloroflexales > Roseiflexaceae > Ribeiella > Ribeiella danica. Next base: position 22,446 of record JADKFS010000007.1, on the reverse strand, counting down.
CACTTGCTTCAGCCGAAGACCGACCTGCTCAGCGAAAAACAACGTCTGTGCAATTGAGATGTCATCGCTCCCTTTGAGCCCATTGTAGTGCAAGATTTCGACTGACGAACTCTTGCCATCAAGCCGCTCGACAACGGTGACGTTGTGTGGCAGACGCTCTACCGCCGCTGAACCACTTCCTCCCTGTCCACTGATGGTAGTGTCGGTGGTCACGATACGCTCCTTTGTTTGATGCTGTCTATTACGAGCACTATTGTCCTGATAGTCAGCGCCGATCAGAAATCTCTCCTGATCATATGATTTACGGGAGATGCTGCACAAACCCTCGGCTATCGGCTAGCAGCACGCTCCCTAAAACGGCATGTGCTACTACTTCCCTTGGTTGTTCTGACATCCGGTCTCAGAACAGCTCCCCCTGCCCCTCCGCCACCTGCTTCCCCTTGCTCCCCTTGCCTGAACCCTGACCCCTGGACCCTGAACCCTTCTTATCGTGCAGCCCCTGCGCGACCTCCTCCGCATACCGCTGGTGGTTCAGGGCCAGCAGCCGGTCCAGCACGGCGCGCCGCGCGGCCTCGCTGATGGTGTAGCGCAGGCCCTGCTTGGTCTGGTGGAAGCCGTGGCCCAGGTCGAGGTCGGCCCAGCCGTAGGCCGCGGCGACCGCCTGGTCCATCACGACGTGCAGCCGCCGCAGCTCGGCGATGTCGTCGCTCATCTCTTTAGTATCATGAAAGCGGTTGTAAGTTTTGGTCAGACCTTCGTTCCGCTCTCGCATCACGTTTTGGCGATGGGTGTGGTAGCGCTCTCCAGTGGCGGACAAGGGTTCAGGGTTCAGGGTAGAGGGTTCAGGCCCGCGCTGCCGTGTGCTGAGCACAACGGAGGCGGGGAAGGGGAAGGTTTCGAAGACATCTGAAGGGGTGTAGCGCAAGTCCCCTTTTAAGGAAGATGCGAATTCACGCGCCCAGGTTTCATGAACAGCGCATTGCAAAGCTGCAAATTCTGAGAACTCTTGAAACGGAAAGACATATGTGGCATGCGAATAGACCATATTTGTCGGAACAAATGTGAATGCTAAAGTTCTACTTGTCCCAGCAACAATCAAAACTCGTTGTAAACCCTTAATTGCCGTATACAGTTTTTCGCGGCGTACCTGGCGATTGTTTCTATCACGCTCGGGCTTAACTTTTACAAGCACTATTTCAAAACAATCTTTGTACGAAGCAGCCTCTTCAAGTGGCCAATCAAAGAAGTTAATAACTAATCGACTTGGCGACTGATCTGGTCGCAAATTTAAATCTTCTCCGATGATATAAGGAGAGATGACCTCTTTATTGCGCTTATCTTTAGAGGTTAGATTATTTGCTTCATCTTGCGACAACACAAAACCCTGGCCGTATATTTTAGATCCAGCAAATGATTTCTCGCTATTTGCCATTAGGCGAAAAGGTTGACTGAAGGAAGTTTGGGAAGCCGTAAGCAATGGGGTGATCTGGTCAACCTTAACACTATCCAGTATTGAAACTCCTTTCCAGGTTCCCCAGCGCATCCAAACGTGAGCTACTTCAATAGCAGCACTACCTGGCCATTTTTGACTGGAAATAGCACGTTGGATGACAAAGCCCTTTTGAAATAGTTGATCGAGGCAAACTTCTCGGGTGTCGCCTTGAGCTATAGTGTTTGTCGCGAGCAACCCAAGATGACCATCAGATTGGACATTTGCAGCGGCGCGCAAGAAGAAATAAGCACAAAGATCTGCATTTCCGCGCTGCCCGTCTGCTACCGTCCTAACAAGGTAATCTCGATAGGACGGACCTAATACTCCAGTAATTTTCGACCCGCCCTGGAACGGCGGATTTCCCACAATCGCCGCGAAGCCCGGGTTCAGGGTATCGGGTTCAGGGCTCAGCGTATTTGCCTGTGCCGTGGTCAGCATCGAATCAAGCGCTGCTGCTCCTGACCCCTGACCCCTGACCCCTGACCCCTCGGCAAGCACCTCCGGAAACTCCAGCGGCCAGTGGAACGGAGCGCGGCCCTCCAGCAGCTCGCCGGCCTCGGCGCGCAGCGCGGCCAGCTCGTCGCGGTTGCCGTCGCCCTTTGGCGCGCCCGCGCCGCCGCTCCGCACGGCTTCCCAGGCGCTCGCAGCCACCGAGAGGCGCACCTGGAACTCGTCGCTCAGCTCGGCCCGGCGCTTCTTGTCCTTGTGGAGCTGCGCGGCCACCAGCAGATCGGCAGCCAGCTTCACTAGCCCCAGCGCCTCGCCGGCCTCGTGCAGCCAGCGCGCCTTCTGCTCGGCGTCGCGCACGTCCAGCACCGGCGTCGCGCGGATCTTGCGGCGCAGCGCCAGCGCCCGTTGGAGCGCCCGTTCGAGCGGCTGGGTCAGGAAGCCGCGGTAGGCGCCCGCGTCGGAGGACGTGGTCGCGAGATCCCAGTTGAGGATCTGCTTCGTGGAGCTGATGCCCAGCAGCGAGTCCCCGCAGCGCAGCGCGTGGTCGAGGAAGCTGAACGGCCGGTCCTTCTGCAGCGTCACCAGCCACAGCGACAGCTTGGCCATCTCGACCGCCAGCGGGTTCTTGTCCACGCCGTAGAGGCAGCGGTCGGCCACCATTCTGCGCGCTAGCGCAAAACGCTCGTCAGGGTCCAGGGTCCAGGGTTCCGGGTTCAGGTTGTCGCTTGCTTGTCGGCGCGGGCTCCCAGCGATCGCAACAACGCGTTCAGGAGTCTGCCTACCTCCTGGCTCAGATCCCAGGCTGGCCTGACTTGCTCCCGCGTAATGTACTCCAGTCGCACCATAATCTGAAGCTGCGTCTCGACTTCCATCAGCGAGCCGCGCGCGATCGACAGGTGGTTGAGGTATTCCTTCCGATGCAGGCGGCCGTAGCCCTCCGCGATGTTCGCCGGGATCGACGTCACTGCTCGCCGCATCTGGCTGGTCAGGCCAAACAGTTCGTCCTTCGGCATCTGCCGAGTGAGACGATACACCTCGACCACCAAGTCCATGCTTTTCTGCCAGGCCACCAGGTCGCGATATGTCTGTATGGTTAACAGCGTCACCTCCTCGGCCTGATCCCTGGCCCCTGAACCCTACACCCTCGGCTTCCCACGCCTCGGCCAGCCGTTCGCTCAAATACCGGCACGCCTGCACCAGGAACGCGCCCGAGCCCATCGCCATATCGCAGACCGTCAGCGACAGGATGCGCTCGGCCGGGTGGAGCGTCCACTGCTCCTTCGGCAGCCCCTCGGCTGGGCCATGGTAGACCAGCGGGTCGAGTGTATGCTGGACGATCGGCTCGGTCAGGCTGCGCGGCGTGTAATGTGCCCCGCTGGTGCGCCGGTCGGTGCCCGACGTGACGTAGACGCTGTCTTTGGTAATCACCACCGGGCGACCGAATGTGTCGGGACGCAGCAGCCCTGCGAAAGGCAGCACGCGCTCGACCAGCGCCGTGTCGTTGTCGCAGGCCGCCCACAGCGCGTCGAGGTCGCGCCCTTCGATCTTCCTGGCGAGCGCGTTCGCCAGCGCACTCGCCGAGCGGCCGGTCTCCTCGCGCAAGAACGCCACCAAGGGTTCAGGGTTCAGGGATTGGGGTTCAGGGTTCAGCCCTGCACTGCTTTCGAAGAGCATATTCTGTTGTGGCCCGCCTGATCCCTGTACCCTAGACCCTGAACCCTGCAGCAGCGCCTCCAGGCGCGCCAGCGGCACCTCCGGCTCGCGGTCCTTGGTGCCGGCCAGCCCCAGGACCGGCTCGGGCGCGCGCTTGGCGGTGTGGTCGAGCAACCCCTCGTAGACGTGGCCGATCTGCTCGACGTCGAGCGCGCGGAACGAGAGCCGGCGCGGCTCGGACCCGCCGCCCGGCACGGCGATCCGCAAGATCTGCAGCGCCTCCAGCAGGTGCAGCACCGTGCGGTTGTCGATCGGCAGCGGACGAGGGGTCAGCGTTTGGGGTTCAGAGTTCAGGCTTGCACGAGTATCGGTTCCTGAACCCTGGACCCTATACCCTGAACCCTGCGGCCGCCCTTCGAGAAACGGGTAGCGGTCGGGGTCGAACAGGTGGCCGCCATAGGCCGGCAGGCGCAGGTCCTCGTGCTGCACGCCGCCGTAGACCGCGCGGAAGGTCGCCAGCAGCCGGCTCCAGGCGTCGTTGCGCAGCTCCAGGATAGCCTCACTATGCTGGTCGGCCGCCTCGCGCAGCTGGGCGCGCAGCGTCGAGATCGCGTAGTGCTGGTCGTACATCGGCTTGCCGAGCAGCAGCAGCTCGCGCTCCTCGGCCGAGAACAGGAACACCAGCCGCATCATCACCGTCAGCGCCGCCTCGTACAGCGTCGCCTCGGAGACGCCCTCAAGCAGCTTGCGGCCGCGATCCTTATCGATCCGGTCGAGCGACTGCACCAGCACCTCGACCGCCTGGCGGACCTGGTAGCCGAGCTGGTCGGTGACCTCCTGCTGATTCGCGGCGCTCTCGGCCAGCAGCGCCTCCAGCCTGTCGCTGTCGGGCACGCCGAAGGTGCGGTAGGCGCCGAGCAGCGATCGGAACGCCTGGAGCGTTATGCGCTCCTCCAGCCACAGCCCGGCATACCACGAGATGAAGCTAGTGGTCTCGCCAGCTTGGGCGTGGACCAGCATCCAGCGCTCGCCGTTGGTGACGAGCCCGAGGCGCACGCCGGCGGCACGCAGCAGCTCGGCCATGCGGGTGGCCGGCGACGCCTTCCAGCGCTGGTCCTTCAGCGGCTTGTCGAGATCCTGCGTGGGCGGCACGACCTGGACAAGGATGCGCGGCGGCTGGCCTGGGCGCTGGATCAACAGGTCGGGCCGGAGCGTCTCGCCGTGCTCGGCGACGGTGGCCTTGAGCGACTCGGGGATGGCGGGGCCGGCGAGCAGCAGATCGTCGGCGAAGCCCAGCACGTCGCGCAGCGTCGCGCTGGAATACGCGCCGGTGATCCAAGCATAGTGCTCCTCCCGCCGCCGCTCGGTCATCGACGCGCGATGGACGCTCATATATCCCAGCAGGCGGCCGATCTCCTCGTATGTCGCCACAATCTCTGGTTGCTGCTCCGGTGCAATGGTCGTTAAGGATGTCATCGTGGTTTGTCTTCCTACTGTATGGTAACGCCACATGCGTTCCTGTTGATACAGTAGTGGAAGACCCGGGAGTCAGGCAAAATAGAGTGATTCGTGCGTACTGGTGCGGCGATGCGGGCCGTGTCGGCCGATCAGCCGAATCGAGCGTGGTACGAGCGCCCGTGGTGCTGGGCGTGGGGTGGAGTAGCGCCGGTTGCCCAGCGTCGTTGGCTGGCGCATCCGCAGCGCCGGTTGCGCCTGCCCACTCCGGCGATCCATGTTCCTGCGGAGCGACGAGATCGAGCCGATTTTGGCAACTGCAAGCGGAAAGACAGGCAGGACGCTCCAGACACAACGGCATCGCCGCCCGCTGAACGCCCATCCGTTGGGCCGCTTGGAAAGATGCTGCTAGACCACCTGCAAGGCCGCGGCTGAAGCTTGGTCGTTATGCCAACGAATGGAACGCATTTCGTTTGTGTCGATAGGGCGTGATCGTGCGCTGCGTGAAGGGGAGGATGTGGCCAATGGGATGGGAGGCACTCGAGCAGTGGGGTGACGATGTCGTTCGCATCGAACGGCTCGCTGGCGGAGTGGCCAACGACGTGTGGACCGTGCGCGTCAACGGGCACCTCGCGGTCGGTCGTGTCGGTGTCAGGAGCGACGCTGATCTCGCGTGGGAGACCGAGCTCCTCGTTCGCCTCGACCGTGAAGGTCTGACCGTGCCGGTGCCGATCCCGACGACGGACGGCCGGCTGTTCGCCAACGGTGTGGTGGTGATGACCTACGTCGCGGGCGGACCGCCCGAGACCGAGGCCGACTGGCGTCGCGTGGCCGACACGCTCCGCCAGTTGCATCGGTTGACGTCAGGGTGGCCGCAGCGCCCGGGCTGGCGATCATCGACCGACCTCCTGCACGCCGAGACCGGGACGAAGATCGACCTCGGCGCGATGCCGCCTGAGGGCGTTGCGCGCTGCCGAGCAGCGTGGGCGCGGTTGGTCGGACGTGAGACCTGCGTTGTGCACGGCGACCCCAACCCGCGCAACATCCGCCTGACCGCAGATCGGGTCGCGCTGATCGACTGGGACGAGGCGCACGTCGACGTCCCCGACCTCGACCTGGTGCTGCCCCACAACGCTGCCGGTCTCGACGACGAGGCGTACGACATCGCCGCGCAAGCGTCGGCCGCCTGGGAAGCCGCCGTCTGCTGGGACGACGAGCACTCAGTCAAGCGGCTCGCCGAAGTTCGAGTTGAATCGAGGCCCCATAGACCATAGCTTCGCTGTTCGTGATACGTGCAGGCAGCTGCCCTTCGTCCTCGCGCCGGTCGCGCCTCAGCCGGCGCGCACAACGCAGCGATGGGCGGCGTCGCTCGCCGCACCGACGCGTTATACCTTCTCCCCACGCAAGAACGCGCGCACGAGCGCCGCATGCGCTGCGGGATCGTCGAGCCACGGCAGGTGGCCCGACGCAGGGAACGACCGCAGCACGGCGTTGGGCTGGGCAGCCGCACTCCGCTTCCCAATCGCAACCCCGCCAAACGGATCGGCCTCGCCCCACAGGTACAGCGTGGGCGGCGCGATCTGCCGCAGGAATGCCGCGCCGTAGCCGTACTCCCGCATCCGCCTGCTCATGTTGCGGGTCAGCCCATTCTCGTGCCGAGTCGTCTCCGTGTACTTCAGCAGCGCATCGCGCCAGCGCAGCACCTCCAGATCGAACCGCCCCTGGTCGATGCCCGCGGCGTGGCCGAGGTGCCGAAAGGCCGCGCGCGACGGCGGCGTGCGGCCGGTGAGCAGGCTCAGCGCGGACCCGAGGATATTGTAGAGCGGGACGCGGAATCCCTCCACGAAGGCCGGGCACCCATCCTGGACCAGGCGCACCACGCGCTCGGGATGGGCGTGCGTGAAGTAGAAGGCCAGGGCGCCGCCGAGCGAGCTGGCGACGATCGCGGCTTGAGGCAGGTCGAGGCCGTCGAGCGTCTGCCCCAGCAGATCGACGCCGAATGTCCGCAGGTCGAGGCTGCGGTAGTCCACGGGTTCGCTCAGGCCGCAGCCGGGCCGGTCGAGCAGCAGGCACCGGAAATCGGGGAGCTGCGCCGCCAAGGGAGCCCACTTCAAAGCCGCGTTGGGGCTGCCGTGCACAAACAGCACTGGCTGGCCCTGCCCCACTTCCACGACGCGCACCGTGGTCTTGAGCTTTGGCAAGCGCACGAAGTGCTCGGTGGGCGCGAGGCCATAGCGAGCGCACAGGCGCTTTTCGGCGGCACGATAGTGCGCGAGGTTGGCAGTGTGCATCCGCGATCTCCGGTAGCGCAGCGGCATCCATCAGGTCGTGGCGCGCCAGGGCAGGCAGCCACGCGATCCTGCTAGGGGCATCATAGTATCGCAGGCGCTGCGGCTCTAGGAGCGGAAGGAGGATTCTGCCTCAGACTTTGGTCGCGGGTCGCCGTTAGAGGACCGATGCCAAGGTCAAATGGGCGGAGGGCTCGTCGCGCGTTTCACGAACCGGAGCCTTCGTGGTCGTGAGCGATGCGCCCGCCGCGATTACACTGTGGTTGGTTCGGGAGCCGTTGCGGCGCTACCCGCTCTCTGCTGATACTGGCGCAGCGTTGTGTCGCACTCTTCGTACGCCGCGTCACTTGGAAAGATCCGTCGCGGCAGCATGATCGCGCTGATGGGGCTCAGGTAGACGAAGATATGCGTCTCAGTCTTCGCGATCCGCTCGACCGCGGCCCACGACAGGGTGGCCGAGCCGACTGATGATCTGCTGGTGATCTGCTCCTCCGTGAAGGTTTGGCGCTGGGGGCCGACTATGGTTTGGCTGCGGCCTTCGCGCAGCATCCCCTGGAGGTTTTTCCGCACGGTGGCGCGCACAATCCAGCAGGACTACTCGCCTACGACGACGGGTTCATCAGCAAAAACGATAGCATGCCACACGAGGAATTCAACCGGGGAAGGCCGCGAGCTGAGTAAAGATTTGTGAACGAAAGCGAGGTAGGCGTGCAGCAGCGCCTTGTGAAACGGCGTTCCGCCGGCACGCGCGGGCATCAATCCCCGCGCTACGCGCACGAAGCCCGCTGAGAGCCCGCGCAACGGGCTTCGTACCAACAGCCGCGGGCTTCAGCCCGCCGGCGTGCGAGCGCGCAAAAACGTACGCAACACCCGCACCTTGCCTTGCAGCGGACAGCTCCGCCGCATGGTGTATACTGCATTAGAAACGCGTCTGATGTGGTCTCTCTGGAATACTATCACATTTCGCGCTGTAGGCATCTCATTATGCGTCGAACACCGCTCATCCGCCGGAGCACTGCCAATGAACGACCTTGCCGCCAAGATCGCCCAGCTTGAGGCGCTACGCGCTACTATCGACGGGGCCGCCGCAGAGTCGCTCGACGATGCCATCCGCGCCCTGCGCGCGCAGCAGGCGACACAGCGCATGGAGGCCGGCGAGGGCGGCCTGCTGATCAACCCCACGCAGACGGTCGTCCACGGCGACCAGCACAACTACGCCGCGCCGCTCGATCCAAGCATCCCGCGCCAGGAGCGCGCGCTGATCGACTACCTGAGCGCACTGCAGGGCGAGTGCGGGCCGCTGCAGCTCATGCGGATCGATGCGTCCGAGTCGCGCCACCGCCGGTCGATGCGGCTGGAGCAGGTCTACATTGGACTGCACACGACCACGCAGGTCGAGCTGACGGAGGATGAAGCCGCGCAGCAGCCACGCGCTGCTCGCCGGTCGCCGAGCGAGCGCCAGACTCGACCGCTGACCGCGCTGGAGGCGGTGGCGCGTGGAAAGCCGCCGCGCCTGATGCTGCTGGGCGCGCCGGGCAGCGGCAAGAGCACCTTCGTCAACCACCTGGTGCTGTGCCTGGCCGGCGCGGCGCTGACGGAGCGTGGCCTGGGTGATCCGCAGGTCGATGGCGACTGGCTCGATCGGCTCGACCGCTGGCGTCCGGGCGCGCTGCTGCCAGTGCGCGTCATCCTGCGCGACTTCGCGGCGTTTCCGCCATTGGCAGAGTCGAAGCATGGCTCGCTTGCCCTGCTGCTCGACTTTCTGCGCCAATCACTCGGCCCAAACGCCGAGGCGCTGGACCGGCTGCGCGCCGAGCTGACCAATGGCCACGCGATCCTGCTGCTCGACGGGCTGGACGAAGTGGTCGGCGAGACCGTCCTCGCCCGCCTGGTCGAGAGCATCGCCGACGCCGCGCGCACCTACGCGCGCGCTCCCGTCGTCGTGACCTGCCGCGTGCTGGACTACCAGGCCAACCCGCTGCGCCAGATCCGTGGTTTCGTGGTCGAGACGCTCGCGCCGCTGACCGACGAGCAGATCGACCACTTCGTCGGCGCGTGGTACGACGAGCTGGCCGCCAGCGGGCGCGAGATGCTCGGCAACGCCGAGGCGCTGCGCGGCGCGATCGCGAGCCGAACCGAGCTGCGCAGCCTGGCCGAGCTGCCGCTGCTGCTGACGATGATGGCGGTCGTGCACGCCGGGAAGGGCCGGCTGCCCGACGCGCGCGCGCTGCTGTACGACGAGTGTATCGAGCTGCTGCTGCTGCGCTGGCGCCAGGACCCCGGCCAGCCCGACATGCTGGAGCGCCTCGACCTGCCGCAGTTCCGCGCCTCCGACCTGCTGGCGCTGATGGCGCGGCTGGGCTTCGCGGCCCACGAGGCCGCCGAGCGCGACCCCGAGCAGGCGGTTCGCCCGGCCGACCTGCGGCGCGAGCAGGTTCGCAGTTTGCTGGAGGAGGCGTTCACGCCCTACAGCGCCGGCGACCCGCTCCGGCGCGACGAGCTGGTCAGCCTGGTGCTGCACGCGATTGCCATGCGCAACGGCCTGCTGCTCAAGCAGAGCGGCGAGCAGGGCGAGTCGTACGCGTTCCCACACCGCACCTTCCAGGAGTTCCTGGCCGGCTACCACCTGAAGGGCCAGCGCGACTACCGCCGGCTGTGCCTGGAGCGTTCGCCCAAGGCGCACTGGCACGAGGCGCTGGCGCTGATGGTGGGCTATCAGGTGCTGGCCGACCGCGAGCTGGAGAAGCCGCTCGACCTGGTCGAGAAGCTGCTGGCGCGCAGTCGGACCGAGCAGGCGCTGGCGGGCGAGCTGCTGGTGCTGATCGGGCGCGAGCGGGCCGCGAACTACGACGCGGCGCTGGTGGGCAAGGATGGGCTGTGGCCGCGCGCGCGGACGACCCTGCTGCGGCTGGCGGCGACCGGCCGCGCGCCCGAGGCGCCGGCGACGTTACGCGTGCGCGCCGGGCTGGCGCTGGGGCTGCTATGCTACGGCAGCGTCGAGGCGCTGTGCCGCGCCGACACGCGCATCCCGCTGCCCGACCGCCGGCTGCCGCTGGCGGTCGTCGGCGTGATCGATCCCGGCTCGGCGGCATGGCGGCAGGCGCTCGACGCATACTGGTGCCCGATCGCGCCGGGGCCGTTCTGGTATGGCGACGATACCCAGAAGAGCGCCAGGCTTCAACAGGTGACGTTGCCCTACGCCTACAAGGTCGCGCGCTACCCGGTGACCAACGCCGACTTCGCGCGCTTCGTGGCGGCTGGCGGCTACGCCGAGCGGCGCTGGTGGACCGAGAACGGCTGGGCCTACATTCAGCCTGGTGGCACACGCTATTATGAAGGCGAGTCGGAGCGGATTGAACTGCCGCGTCTCTGGAGCGACGCGCGCTACAATAACCCGGCGCAGCCGGTGGTCGGCGTCTCGTGGTATGAGGCGGCGGCCTACTGTGCCTGGCTGACTGAGCATGGTCATCGGCAGGGCTGGCTGCCCGCGGCCGAGGAGATCCGCCTGCCGACCTCATTGGAGTGGGAGCGCGCCGCGCGCCATACCGATCGGCGGCGCTACCCTTGGGGAACAGACGAACCAACCCCGGAGCGCGCCAACTACGACAAGACTGATATTGACACTACGTCGCCAGTCGGCTGCTTCCCGGCCGGCGTCGCGGAGTGTGGTGCTCACGATCTACTAGGCAATATCTGGGAGTGGACAACAACGCTTTGGGAAGAGATCGAGTTACCGATACCGAGAAAAGAGTTTACACAAAGCGAGACGCCAGCTATTCGTGGGAACGCCTATCATAGCGAAATGGAACGCATGTTCTGCGGCGCCCGTCTCGGGTTCAACCCGGGCAATGGGGTCGACTACCGGGGATTTCGGGTGGTGTGTTCCCCGCGCTCATCGGGATAAGGCTTCTGGATGCTGAATCCTGATTTCTGGGTTCTGGCCTCCTGAATCCTGCAGCTCTGTTGTGGGACTATGTTTATTGTCAGAGAAGTGTAAAGGGTTGTGACCGGGGGCGGGGTCCAGGGGCGTAGCCCCTGGTCGCGCGCAGCGCGAATCGGGGCGGTGTTGAACGCGAAATGGCGGAGCGGCGGAAGGAGCGGAAACGATCGGCGCCAGAACGTGCGGAAGGTTCCGCATCTCCGCCGCTTCCGCGACGTCCGCTCTCCCTCGTTCGAACATCATTGGAGCACGAATGGACGACATCGACGCCAAAATAGCCCAGATCGAGTCGATCCGCGCGGCGATCGGCGACGTCGCGGCCGACGCCGCCATCGCTGCGCTGCGACCGCCGCGCGCCGCGCAGGGCATGGAGGCCAGCGACGGCGGCAGCATCGAGAGTTCCCCGATCACCGCGGCCGGCGGCGATGTGCGCGACAGCGCGCTCGGCAGCGGCAATCTGGTGCTGCACGATATTACGATCGCGGCGGGCGGCACGCTGGCGATTGGCGCCCTCCCTGCCGATCTGCCGCCCAGGCCCGAGGCGATCCGCAAGGCGCTGGCCAGCTACCTGGGCACGCTGCTGGAGCGCTACCGCTACCTCAGCCTGCAGGGGCTCGGCACCGGCGGCGCGCAGCAGATGCGCGTCGAGCTGAACGCGGTGTTCATCAACCTGCGGACGAATATCACGATCGGCGAGGCAGCGGCGCTGTTTGTTGGGGACACTGGCGATGCCAGCCAGCAGATGCCGGGGCGCACGCGCGGCAAGCCAGGCGCTTTGCGCCGAGGCTTGACAGTGGCTCGACGAGCTGCTCGATGACCAGGATTGCGGCCGACTGCTGGCCGAGGTCGACGTATCGCGCCCGAAACGGCAGCGCGCGGGTGTGGCAGCGCGCGACGAGGATCTCGAACGCGTCAAGCAGCGCCTGCTCGCGCCGCGCACCGCGCTGGAGCTGATCCGCCACTACCCCGCGCTGGTGCTGCTCGGCGACCCCGGCAGCGGCAAGACCACCGTGCTGCGCCACCTGGCGATGGGCTTCGCCTTCGCGCGGCTGCAGGCGACGGATGCCGGCGAAACGACGGTCGAGCCGGAGCTGGCCTGGAGCGGGCCGCTGCCGCTGCCGATCCTGATCCAGCTGCGCCGCTTCGCCGCCGAGCTGGACGCGCCGCCCGCCGACGCCGGCCCGCTGCTCACGCACGTCGAGCGCATGCTGGCCGGCGACCGGCACGACGCGCTCAAGCAGCACCTGCTGACCCGCCTGGAGGCCGGCGAGGTGCTGCTGATGTGCGACGGGCTGGACGAGGTCGCCGACGACGCCCGGCGCACGTGGGCCGCCCAGGCGGTTGCGCTGTTCCAGTCGCGCTTTCCCAGGAGCCGCGTGGTGCTGACCAGTCGGGTCTACGCCTACCGCGAGCCGTGCCTGCTCCCGCCGCCGTTCCAGGTCGCCACGTTGCAGCCGCTCGACCAGCCGGCACAGAACGATTTCATCGCGCGCTGGTACCGCGCCGCGCTGCTGCACGGCAGCGGGCTGGCGTCGGCCGAGCAGGCCCAGGCCGCCGAGGAGAAGGCCCGCGACCTGGTCGCCGCGCTGGAGCGCCGTGAGCGGCTGCGCGAGATCGCCGGCAACCCGCTGCTGCTGACGATGATCGCGCTGGTGCACCAGCACCGGCTGCGGCTGCCGCAGCAGCGCGCCGAGCTGTACAAGGAGTGCCTGCTGCTGCTGCTGGAGCAGTGGGAGCAGCTGCGCGGCGACGGCGGCCCGGCCGGCCTGGCCAAGATCCTCGGCGTGCCGGACCAGACCGACCGGCTGGCGCTGATCCAGCCGCTGGCCTACCAGCTCCAGGAGCGCGGCCGTGAGGAGGCCAGCGCGCGCGAGGTGCGCAGCTGGCTGCTGGAGCGCTTTCTCGACCTGGCGCAGGGCGACGGCACGAAGGCCAAGGGGCAGATCGAGACATTCCTGAGCTTCCTGGAGGGGCGCAGCGGCCTGCTGATCGCCCGCGACATCAAGGATCGCTACGCCTTCCCGCACAAGACCTTCCAGGAGTACCTGGCGGCGCGCGAGCTGATCTACCTGGGCACGCAGGCAATGCAGGGCACGGTGCTCGCGCAGCGGCACGCCGCGACCTGGCGCGAGGTCATTTTGCTGGTGGCCGGGCACCTGGTGGCGAGTGGGCAGCCGCAGGAGGCGCGCGCGCTGGGCTGGCGGCTGCTGGAGGTCGATCCGGAGGGCACGCCCGCGTTCTACCGCAGCGCGGCGCTGGCGGGCGAGATCGTCGAGGAGCTGGGCAGCGTGCTGGGCCGCGAGGGGCAGCGCCTCAAGGAGGACGTGGTCCAGGCGCTGGTCGCGCTGGTGCAGGGCGGCCAGCTGACCGCGCGCGAGCGGGTCGACGCGGCGTTCCTGCTCGGCCGGCTGGGCGACCCGCGCCTGCCCACGCCGGATCGGCAGGAGTACTGGTGCGCGATCGCGCCGGGGCCGTTCTGGCACGGCGACGACCGAGAGGAGCAATTGCGTCAGGTCGAGCTGCAGCATGGCTACAGGATCGGCCGCTACGCCGTGACCAACGCGGAGTACAGGCAGTTCGTCGACGCGGGCGGCTACGCCGAGCGGCGCTGGTGGACGGATGAGGGGTGGAAGTACAGAGAACGAGCCAAATGGATTGTTCCACGCTTGTGGCATGACTCGCGGTATAATCAGCCAACTCAGCCTGTGGCCGGCGTCGCGTGGTACGAGGCGGCGGCCTACTGCGCCTGGCTGACCGAGCAGGGCCACCAGCAGGGCTGGCTGCCACAGGACGACAGCATCCGCCTGCCGACCTGGCTGGAGTGGGAGCGCGCCGCGCGCCATACCGACCAGCGGCGCTACCCGTGGGGCGACGACCAGCCGGACGTCGAGCGGGCGAACTATCGGGATACCGGCATCACTCGATCAGCGCCTGTTGGATGCTTCTCGGCAGGTATGGCGCAGTGTGGTGCGCTGGATATGGCGGGGAATATATCTGAGTGGACTGCCACACCATACGAGCAACCGGATGAGCAGAATCCCCGGAAAGACTTTACAAGTAATGACAGGGTTTGGTTTAGTTATAGTGCATTCAATGATAAGGTAGAAACTTTGTGCTGCGGCGCCCGTGACTGGGACTTCCCGATCGATTGGGACTTCTACCTGGGATTTCGGGTGGTGTGTTCCCGCGCGCTCATCGAGTGAGAGCCCTCACCCCCGGCCCCTCTCCCGTGCGCGGGAGAGGGGGAGATCTCCATGCCTGGCGGGACTGAGCCGCGAACCAGCGCTCTCCCGTGCGCGAAGGGGAGATACCATGCGCCGGCGGGCTTGAGCTGCGACCAGCTCTCCCCCGTGCGCGGGAGAGGGGAGATACCAGGCGTCGGCAGCCCTGAGCTGCGACCAGGCAGCAGCGGCGCAACGCCATGCTAGGGCGTATAGGAGATACCAGGCGTCGGTAGCCCTGAGCCCGCGATCAGCTCGCCCCGCAGAGGAGATACCATGCGCTGGCAGCCCTGAGTTGCGACCGGCCTCCCCGTGCGCCGGAGGGGAGATACCAGGCGTCGGCAGCCCTGAGCTGCGACCAGCTCGCTCCCGTGCGCCGGAGAGGAGAGATGCCATGCGCCGCAGCCCCGAGCTGCGACCAGCGCTCTCCGTGTGCGGGAGAGGGGAGATGCCAGGCCAGGGCAGCCCTGAGCTGCGACCAGCGCTCTCCCATGCGCGGGAGAGGGCGAGGTGCACGCGGGCTGATAGCTGGAGAGGCGCATCTGGATAGTGCTGCGATGCCGATCGACAGAGAACGAAATAATGCGCCTCGGCGCCTTCCTGCGCTCAATGATCAGGCTCGACAGCACCGCGCGCATCCGACGGTCGCCGAGGCGCGGCTGTGGCAGCACCTGCGCGACCGCCGGCTCGGCGGCTTCAAATTTCGGCGCCAGCACGCGATCGACCGCTTTATTGTGGATTTCTGCTGTGTGGAGCGGCGGCTGATCGTCGAGCTCGACGGGTCTGTGCACGCGCAGCAGGTCGAGCGCGATCGCGAGTGTACCACCGTGCTTGAAGGGTTCGGCTACCGGGTGCTACGCTTTCGGAACGATCAGGTTGA
Organism: Candidatus Ribeiella danica; assembly: GCA_016717335.1. Classification (GTDB taxonomy): domain Bacteria; phylum Chloroflexota; class Chloroflexia; order Chloroflexales; family Roseiflexaceae; genus Ribeiella; species Ribeiella danica. The sequence goes on along the minus strand of JADKFS010000007.1, from coordinate 7,067 downwards.
GGATGACATCGGCGGCGTCATAGAGGCGATTCGTGTCATCCTCTTGGCCGCATGAGCGATCGCTTGGTGTGAGTCTCCCCTCTCCCGCGCACGGGAGAGGGGCCGGGGGTGAGGGAGCATTGGGCGCCGCGAGTGTTGGCGCGTCACCTCTCGGCCGCGCACGGGCTAGGGCGCGGGGCTGAAGACAATCGGTAGAAGGCAAGGCCGGCACGGATGAGTCTCCCCTCTCCCGCGCACGGGAGAGGGGCCGGGGGTGAGGGAGCATGAGGCGCTGCGAGTGTTGGCGCGTCACCTCTCGGCCGCGCACGGGCCAGGGCGCGGGGCTGAATACAATCGGTAGAAGGCGGGGCCGGCATGGATGAGTCTCCCCTCTCCCGTGCGCGGGAGAGGGGCCGGGGGTGAGGGACGAAAAGCCCGAATATCCGGGCCGCGCCGAAACAGACAGCGATCGTGAGCAACTATGGAACCACTGACAACCATCCTCATCGGCGCATTTGTTCAAGCAGCGTCGGCCTTGGGAGCAGGGGCCGCCGATACGGCCGGCGGCGACCTGCTGCAAGCGGCGAAAGCCAGGCTGGCAAAGTTTGCCCAGCTGGATGACCGGCAGGGCGCCGCTGCATTCGACGTCGCTGTGCGCCGTGCGCTGGCTGCGTTTCGCCAATCCTATCCCGACGATCGCGCCGCCGCGCGTGCTGGCGCTGCTTCAGCAGGACGAAGCCGCGCTTCGTCAGTTCCGGCAGATCGCAGTCGAGGAGTTGGTGCTGAGCGCCCAGCCTAATCTCGGCCGCCTGCTCGATCACTATCGTCACGAGGTGCGCTTTCTCAGCCTGCTGTGCAAGCAGGATCTGCCACCCTGGCAGGAGATCGAGCCGGGTTTGCGCCTGTTCTTCGGCGATCTGCTCCCGCGGGCCATCGCCGATCAGCCTATGCTGCGCCCGTTGCTATTGGAACAAGCGGAGATCCAGGCGCTTGACCAGATGCGCGCCGCGACCCACGCGGCTGAAGACAGCAGCGCCGCACTGCGGCGGATCGAGGCGCTCGTCGAAGAATTGGTTGCACTCCCGAAAGTTACACAGAGTCTTGGCGCCGAGGGTGGCGCGACGATCAGCGGAGTGCAGCAGGTTATCGCGCGTAACTATTACGCTGCCCCCGAGCTGGCCAAACCCGACCTCGCCAGGCTCTACCGGCGCTATTGTGCCTTCCTGGCCGAGACCTACGGCCGGCTGAATTTCAGTGGTATTCTCCAGATGCAGCAGTTCGGCGTACTGCGCCTCGAAGATGTGTATGTGCCGCTCAGCGGACGTGCCCAACGGCAACCTGGTGATAGGTATTTCGATACGCTGCGCCAGCGGCCCTCCTTACCGTTGCTGACAGCACCGTTTAGTGTTCGAAATCCCACCAGGACCGAACCGGCACCACCATTGCACAACCTCGTACGCGACACCGCCTTGCTCGTGGTGCTGGGCGACCCTGGTGCGGGCAAGAGTACGCTTGTGCGCTATCTCATGCTGTCGTTGGTCGAAGGATTTGCCGGCGAGCGGCTGGGTCTCGTTGACGAGTGGCTGCCAATTCTGTTACCGGTAGCGGCTTTCGCCGACGCGCGCGCCAAGACCCCTGACCTGGCGCCGATGGACTATCTGAGCGCGTACTATACGGGCCTCTCGCAGCCCGATTACGGGCCGCTATTCCGGCGCGCGCTGCTTGGCGGTCGCGCGCTGGTGCTGATCGATGGGCTGGACGAGGTGCGTGAGCAACGGCGCGAGATCGTCCATTGCCTGGAAGCCTTTGTACGCGAGTGGGATGCACCCGGCAACCGATTTGTAGCCACCAGCCGTATCGCCGGGTACGACGAAGCGCCGCTTGACGATGCGCTGTTCCTGCGTGTCGACACTCAGCAGCTTGACGATGATGGAATCCGCCTGTTTGCTGCGAAGTGGAGTTTGGCGATCGAACGAGCGGGAACCCAGCCGTCGGAGCGTGATCGGCAGGTGGTTGAGGCGGAGATTTGCCGCCGTGCTGATGGGCGGCGGCTATCGCTCTGCAGCGCTGTATTTGCGAACCCTGGGGTCACCGAGCTGGCGCGCAACCCCTTGCTGTTGACAATCCTTGCGCTGATCCACAATCAGGGCACACGCCTCCCTGACCGGCGGGTGGAGCTGTATCGACTCTGCGTGGAGACTCTGGCCGAAACATGGAACCGAGCTCGCTCGCTCTCGCGGCGCGAAGCTTGATGTCTACCTCCGGAGACGAAAAGCTCGACGAGCGCTTTGTCATCAACTTGCTCGGCCCGGCCGCGCTGTGGGTTCACCAGGAAAATCCGGGCGGGTTGGTCGACCAGCGCGATCTGGTGGCGGATCTGACACGCACCTTTGTGGAGACGTACGGCGCGAAAAAGCGCGCGCGCAAGGGCTCGCCGAAGATTTCCTCGATCTGGTGCGCCGCCACACTGGGCTGCTCCAGGAGCGCGGCCACCAGCAGTGGCTTCCTGCACCTGACGCTGGAGGAGTACCTGGCGGCACGGGCGCTGGTCGAGGTCGTCGAGGACACCGAGGAGCGTCTGGTACGCGGCCGATCCGGGTTGGCGCGAGGTGCTGCGTCTGGCGCTGGCGTCGGTCTCACAAAAGGATGCCCAGCGGTTGCTCTTGCAGCCCTCGCGGCTCCGGCAATTGGCGACGTCTGTGGGCGCCCTGTAATTCTGGCGGGCGAGTGCCTGCTGGATATCGGAAGGAACGGCGCGACGCGGGCATGGAACGCCGTCGTCGATCGCTTGCTGTCGCTGCTCGCCGATCCGCAGGTATCAACGGCGCTGCGCGTCGAGGGTGGGCACGTGCTTGGCCGCCTGGGCGACCCGCGCCTGCTTGACTCGCGCACCGGCGAGGCAGCCGGGTACGGCGAGCGCCCGGTGCCAAGCTACTGGTGCGCGATCGACGCCAGGCCGTTCTGGCACGGCGACGACCGTGCGGAAGACGACGACAATACCACGCAAAATGATGCTGACGCCGACAACGATGATACCGGCGAAGATTCTCAATCTGAGGATGCCGTCGACCAAGTAAACAGCCACCCGCCAACCTTTGATTCCAGAAAGCTGCAGCGGGTGACGCTGCCGTACGCGTTCAAGATTGGCCGCTACCCCGTGACGAATGCCGAGTATCAGTGCTTCATCGAGGATAGCGGCTATGACCCTGAACAAGAATGGTGGACGGAGCAAGGTCGAGCGTTTCTGAAACCGGGCGGACATCGGTACGATAATCAACAGGAGTGGATTACACTGCCCCGCTTATGGGTAGACCCTCAATATAACAACCCTACACAACCAGTGGTAGGCATCTCCTGGTACGAAGCGGCGGCCTACTGCAACTGGCTGACTGCTCGGGGCCATCAGCAGGGTTGGCTGTCCGCAACTTACGAGATCCGCCTGCCGACCTGGCTGGAGTGGGAGCGCGCCGCGCGCCATACCGATCAGCGTCGCTACCCATGGGGGTCAGATGATCCGACGCCCGAGCATGCTAATTATGGTAAAACCGGTATTGGCCAGCCATCGTCAGTGGGTTGTTTTCCGCAGGGCGTAGCCGAATGTGGCGCTTTGGACATTGCGGGCAACGTGATGGAGTGGCTGGCATCGTATTATGATAAACCAGAGGTGATTAAGCCAGTGAGAGACTTTACACAAAATAGAGGTGTTCTTTTGTCAGATGGCGCATCTTGGCGCGAAAAAGAACGTTTGTTTAGTAATGACCGTTCTGCTTTTCCGAACGGTAGGAGTAACGTCTTGGGTATGCGGGTAGTATGTTCCCCGCGCTCATCAGGATAAGGCTTCTGGAATTCAATCTGCAATCTGCAATCTGCAATCACGTAAGGAGCGACACAATGGCCGATCTTCGCTCGCGGCTCAAGGACTTCTTCGCGGCGCCGCAGACGCGCACGGCGGCCAGTTTCGCACCGCTGCTGGTGGTCGCCGGCGCGTCCGGCCTGATCATCGGCGCGGCGCTGGCCACCCCGGCCTTCGCCGCGGCAGGCCTGGGCCTGGTGCTCACGTCGGTGGCCGCCAACATCACCTCGTCGCTGGTCTACGACGTCGTCAAGCCCGACCTCGACGCGGGCGAGCGCGAGCGCACGATCGCCCAGGGGCTCAAGGACCGCGACCCCGGCGTCATCCGCCTGGTGGCCGAGGCGCTGGCAGGCGGCGGGCCGGACGTCGCCAAAGCGATCCCCGAGCCGACCCGCGCCGAGCTGATCGGCGCGCTGCGCCAGGGCATGCAGGAGCCCGGCGGCGCGCTGGCCGCGATCGCCGCGCCCTCCACGGGTGGGCTGGACAACCCACAGCCTGCCTGGAGCGCGCTGCGGGCCGAGCTGCGCGAGACCATTCGGAAGGTGTCGCAGACGATCGAGCCGCCGAGGGCGGCGTGATCAGCGGGGGGAAGCAACACGTCGAGGGCGCGCGCGGCCCTGTCGATCAAGTGATGCGCGCGACCGGCAAGGGCAGCCGGATCGAGAACAGCAGCCAGACGGCGATCGGCGGCATAGGCAGCGACAGGAAGCCGTCAGCCGAACGCCCGCTCGACCGCACCACGCCTGACCTGCCGGATGACCCGCAGCACCTCCAGCGGCTGCTCGCCAGCCACACGCGCCGCCTTGAAGAGCTGGAGAATCAGGCCGCGACCGAGGGCCTCCGCGCAGATCCGGCGGTGCGGATCGAAATCGAGAACATCCGCCAGGAGATCGCCAAGCTGCGGAAGCTGCTGGGCCAGTAATCGACGCTGGCGCTGCTGCGCGGCGCACTGCGGCCGACGCAGCCGCCACAGATCATCTACGTCTGTATAGACCGCCGGCCGCACGGGTTCGTGCTACAATACTGGCCGCGATGCTAAAAAAGAACGTGCTGTATGGCGGATCGAGAGCTTGTCGAGCGGGTTCATGGCAGGCGGCGCTGCTGAAACAGTGCGACGTGATCAAGCGAGGGCGATTATGCGGCGAAATGAGGTGCTCGCCGTGCTGCACGAGCATCGGCCGGAAATCATGTTATGGGAGTATCCTCGCTGGCGGTGTTTGGGTCAGTTGCCCGCGAGGAAGCCGGTGCGGAGAGCGACGTGGATATCCTGGTCGAATTTGGCCAGCCGGTCGGGCTGTTCGAGTTCGTGCGGCTCCAGCAGCGCCTGGAGGCGCTGCTTGGGCGGCGCGTGGACTTGGTAACGCCCGACGCGTTGCGGCCGACGATGCGCGACCGCATCTTGCATGAGGCGATCGATGCCTCCTAGAGATTGGCGGATGCCGGTCCGGGACATCCTCGACAGCATTGGCAAAATCGAGCGCTACACCGATGGCATGACATTTTGTAGCTCGTTCTGAAGCGCTTTCCGGCCGTCGTAGTTTGACAGCCAATTGACAGCCAAGTGGGTGGACATACGCCGGATCGGGCGAACGCATGTGGACAGCTCCATGGCTTCCCAATGCGGTCGCGCACGCGGGCGGACGGCTGCGGACGCCGCTCAGCCTGACTCTGGATCAGGTAGTTGGGGTTCGAGTCCCTGTTCCCCAGCCACGATTATAAAGCCCTAAACCGTAACGGTTTAGGGCTATTAATCTTGGGGTTGACAGCCACACTCACGCATTCTCATTCGGCTCCTGATTATCCTCCTCCGGATTTGCCAGCAACACGTCGAGTCGATCGACCGCCTGCCGCGGCAGATGATTTCCGTTGCTCTTTGCAGAATCATACAATGATCCTGCACAATCATCCTACCCACCCACGCTCCCGTGTGCCTATAATTCCGGCAAGGTAGGGAAGGCACGATACCCTACTCTTGTGTGGCAATGGCTCGCGACACACAGAGCCGTGAGCCATTGCCGGCGTCCGATGTCTGCCGACGGCACGAGTGCCGTGATCAGGTGGTTCTCGCGACGAAGTTCGGCTTCCGCATCGAGAACGGGCCGGGCCTCGACAGCCGGCCGGAGCACATCCGCCAGGTGGTCGAGGCCTCGCTGCGGCGGCTCCAGACCAACCACCTCGACCTGCTCTACCAGCACCGCGTCGACCCGGCCGTGCCGATCGAGGAGGTGGCGGGCACGGTGGGCGAGCTGGTGCAGGCGGGCAAGGTGCGCTTCTTCGGCCTCTCCGAGGCGGGTGTCGCCAACATCCGGCGCGCGCACGCCACCCACCCGGTCTCCGCGCCCAGAGCGAGTACTCGCTGTGGAGCGCAACCTGGAGGCCGACATCATTCCCGTGCTGCGCGAGCTCGGCATCGGCCTGGTGCCGTTCTCGCCGCTTGGCGCGGCTTCCTGACCGGCGAGGTCAAGCGCGCCGAGGAGTACCCTGAGGGCGACTTCCGGCGTGGCGACCCGCGCTACCAGGGCGAGAACTTTGACGCCAGACATGTCGGGCGGCCGAGAAAGTGCGCGAGGTGGCGCGGTCGCTCGGCGTGGCCGGGGCGGGTCGCGATCGCATGGCTGCTGCACAAGGCTGGACATCGTGCCGATCCTAGGCACGAAGCGCGTCAAGTACCTGAGGAGAACGTCGCCGCGGCGTCGATCGCGCTCGATGCGACGCAGATGAGCGCGCTCGACGCGGCGCTCGGACCGGGGCAGGTTGCCGGGCCGCGCTACAACCCGACCACCATGGCCACGATCGATCGCTAACTGACGGCATCGCATGCGCCATCGTGATCACTACGCCCGAGCACCGGAACCTCACGGACGGCCTGAGCGCAAGTGATGGCGATGAGGAAGATCATATGGACTACCGGAAGCTCGGCAACACCGGAATGGACGTGTCGCGCATCTGCCTCGGTTGCATGGGTTGGGGACGTGGAGCATTGGGTTCACAAAATGTGGTGCTGAACGAAGCAAAACAGCCGGCCGATCATCAAGAAAGCCCTCGATCTGGGGATCAATTTCTTCGATACCGCCAACATCTACTCCATTGGAAAGAGCGAGGAGATCCTCGGACGCGCGTTGAAGGATTTCGCGAAACGGGACGAGGTTGTCATCGCCACCAAGGTGCACGGCAAAATGCGTGAGGGACCCAATGGCGGCGGGCTCGCGCAAGGCGATCCTGAGCGAGATTGACA
>JADKFS010000006.1 GCA_016717335.1 Candidatus Ribeiella danica | reverse complement strand
TGAGCCAGCCGCAGCCGCCCGGGCAGGGCGAGAAGTACGTGCAGCCGCACAGCTGGCAGCGGCCGGCCGGGATCGGGTATCGGCTCATCGTGTACACTCCTCTGCATGCGCGACCAGGCGCGCGCCGCCGTCGCGGCAGGCCCGCCGCACCTCGGTGTCGTGGGTCAGCACCGGCGCGTCGCACAGCACCGCCACGGCCGCCACGTCGCGCGCGGTGTCGACGAGCGCCTGCGCGCGCAGCCGGCCGCCGCTAATCAGCGCGACGCGGAAGCCCCCGCCGATCGCGTCGCCGGCGACGTCGAGGTAGCAATCGGGTTGCTGCGACATCCTGGCCACCTCAGTTCCGGCGCGCGAGCTCGTCGGCGCGCTCGCGCAGCGCGTCGGCCGGCACCCCGCAGGCCTGCCGGAACGCCTGCTCCTCGGCGGTGCCGACGTGGGCGTTGCGGCGGGCGAGCGTCAGCGTGATCTGCTCGCTGGACTCGTCGAGCGGCTCGACCCGCACCGCCAGCCGCGCGCCCTTGGGCAGGTCGGCGTGGCGGTCCTCGCGGCTGCGCCGCGCGGTGCGGAGCAGCTCGGCAACGATCGTGGCCAGTGTGTGCATCAGCTACCTCCCTACGGCGCGCTCGCGCAGCGCGCCCACGACGACCAGCTCGTGGTCGACCACCGGACACTGGGCCAGCTCGGCGCGGCGCTGCTCCCAGACCAGCGCGAGCGCCGCGGTGATACAGGCGAGACGTTCGCGCTCGGCATCGGTGAGCCAGCGCTCGCCGGCGAGCGCGTAGAGCCGCCGGCGCTCCTCGCTGAGCGCGGCAATGCGGCGAAGGGTCGGGCTCACCATGCCGGCGCCACCTGCGGCAGGTGTGCCGCGCGCCAGCGCCGGGCCTCGAGCGCGTCGAGGGCGTCGGCGTCAGTCGCCCCGTACTCGATGTCCGCCGCGAGCGCGGCAAGCTCGTCGGGGTCGGTCCCCGGCGGCACCAGGGCGCGCGCGCGGCGCAGCGCCTCGTCGGCGGAGCAGACCGGGCGAGGCGCTGGCGCGGGGGGTGGTGGGGGCTGGGGTGGCCGGACCTCCCAGCGATCGAGGAGCCCGCCGATCCGGCGCTGGCGCTCCTGCTCGGGGACGCTGCCTCGGGCGGGGATGTCGGTGGACCACTCGTGCTGCACCGCGTCGACGGGGAAGTCGCGGAACTGCCGTGCCTTCTTCTTGCTCACCCCCTCGGCGCGCAGCCAGATCTCGGTGACCGTCATCGGCTGCTGCTGGGTGCGCGTGGCTGCTGTTGGTGATCTTCTTTTTCGAGAAGGAGATACACCAACACCAACATGTAGTGGTGATTCAGGGTTTTCGGCTTCCTGCAGCGGTGCGCCAGGATCGGAAATGATCGGATTGGCAAAACGAATGATCGTACGATCATTCGTTTTGTCATTTTTGGCAAAACCGATGATCGTACGATCATCGGTTTTGCCATCCGTGTCGCTTTTGCCATCCGTGTCGCTTTTGCCATCCGTGTCGCTTTTGCCATCTGTGTCGCTTTTGCCATCCGTGTCATTCTCGATGATCGTTCGGATGGCTTCGATGGAAGCACCCCCGGCGGCGTACAAGGCGCGGATTGCCGCGAGCTTGCGCTCGTCGTCGTTGTTGGACTGGCGCAGCGTGTAGCGCCGCGCCGGGTCGGTGGCGTTCTTGTTCCAGGTAATCCAGTGAGCGGCATCCAGCTTGGCGATCCAGCGCTCAACGCTGCGTTTGCCGACCCCAAGTATGGTCGCGATGACTGCCGGCTCGGGAGGGATGTGGTTGCAGATCAAGAAATCCATGACGCCCCAGACCCGGTAGGCCTCCGCGCTGATCTTGGGATCAATACACATCTGGTGAGGATGTGCCGCGGTGCGATAGTTGAGATCGCTCATGCGCAGCCCACTTTCCACCGCGTCCCTGTCGAGTTCCCGCCAGCGCCCCGCGGCGACGGGGCCGGTTGCTGTTGCTCGTCCATTGCTACGCTCTTTCACTACACTACCTCCCATCCACCCCGGTTGCACGAGCGTGGTACAATAGGGGTACAAGTTGGGGCGGGGCACGCTGCCCCGTCGTACATCTCGCGACCTGGCGCTCTGTACAGCGCCAGGTCGCATCTTTTGTGCGCGTCTTTTATTTGTGCGCGCCTTCTGTGCTAAAGCTCCTTTCTTGCGTTGCTGGTCACCGAAGCGCCTGGTTTACGCACGTAAATCCGGCATTTCGACGCCCAACCGCCCAAAAAGCACACCTGTGCATCTAGACTCTGCGATGAGAGTGTGCTACTATGCACGCTAGTGTTCTTCCCGCGGGGTGGTGGTGGGGTACGTGGAAAGGAGGGGAGAATCCCCCTGGTGGGACCGCTTTGGGCTCACCTGCGCGCGTCGCGTGCCTGCGCGCTGCTGCACCCGTGCGATCGCCTGACGAATAATCCAGATCTCACTGCGATCGGCGGGGTTCCGGACCCGGAGCAGCAAGATCTCCGCTGCTTTGTCGGCCTCGTGCAGGGAGGCCACATCGTTCTCGATCTCCTCGATCTGTTCTGACTGTCGTGTTCGCGCCACTGCCGTAGTTCTCCTCATCCAGGCAGCGTAGCCGTCATGCCAGCGTTTGGCGCCGTATGGCCGGCGGCCACAAAAGAATCAGCCCTCCGGAGCGTCTCCTGCGCTCCGTCCGTTCTCTCAGGGAACTCAGAGCGAGATCGCGCGCGGCGTGGCGCGCGCTCGATCGTGCACGGCGATCCGCCCAGATTGTGCTGCTCGCCGTGCTGTGCCGTAGTCCTGCGCCTGCGCAGGGCTGGCTACCGCATTGCCCGCGACCGGCACCAAGCGACGATACGGCAACGTGGCCGTGGTGTAGCGATGCCAATCGGCTGAATCACAGAATGGCCTCCTTTGAGTATGCTGAGACATGGAGGCACAGTGGTACAGTGAGGTTGACCAATGAGTGAACACCCGAGCGGCCTATCGATTGCCGATGCAATCGAGCTGTTTTTGAGCCATCGGCAGCTCAAAGGTGTGAGCAGCGCCACCCTTGGAATCTACAGGCACTGGCTCACTGTCTGGGTGGAGTGGCGCGCTAAGAGCAACCTGGCCACACAGATCCCGGCCGTGGGCATCGACGACCTTCGGGCGTTCTTTCATTACCTTGCCAAGGACCACATCCCGCATCAACACAACACGAAGCGCCCACCGGCCAAGAAGCGCGGGCTGGAGCCATCGTCGTCGGCCGGCTGCTGGCGGGTGCTGCGGGCGTTCTGGCGCTTCCTCGCCGACGAGGGCGCGCTGGTGGGTGATCAGGCGCGCTACTTCACAGGCGATCGAATCCCATGCCCACGCGTGCCGGTGCAGGTGCGCGAGGCAGGCGATCGTGACTCGCTGGATGCGCTGCTGGCGGCGTGCGGTGATAGGCTCGACGATGAGGAGAGCGTCCGCAATCGTGTTATACTGCTGCTTCTGTACGAGAGTGGGATGCGGGTGAGCGAGCTCTGCCGCCTGCGCGACCATGAGATCCGGATTGGGCAGGAAACAGCGCTCGTAACAGGCAAAGGGAACAAGCAGCGCTGGGCGTTCTGGGGGCCGCGCGGCACCGAGGCGCTGCTGCGCTACCTGCGCGTGCGGCGCGGCCCGATCGGCGGCCCCTTGATCCGCGGCGTCTCGACGCGCAACAACGGGAATGCGATGACCCGCGACGCGGTGCGGGCGTGTCTCAAGCGCCTGGCCAAACGCGCGGGCGTGAAGCTGCCAGCTGGCGCGCCGGTCCACTGGTTTCGACACGGGTTCGCGCACGCCGCGCTCGACGCAGGCCTGGACGTCTCACAGCTCGCGCAGCTGCTTGGCCACGCGGACATCGAGACGACCATGCGCTACGTGCGCGAGCACCCGGGCCGGCTGCGCGATATCCATGCCAAGATCTTCCGGACAAACAAAAACGGCGAGGAGCAACGATCCTCTTTGGGATACGTTGCTCCTCGCCGTGCTGCAGACCAGTAGTCAGTGACTCTTAATCAGAGCGGGTTGAAGGTTCAAGTCCTTCGCGGCTCACCACATCCAATTCCACATAAAGGTGTATGTGGAATTATCATTCAAGCGCAGGTTGTTAAGGCGCTCATGTGCCAAGGCAGCCTGCAGGAGATGGCAAGCCGGACGGCTTTCTAGAGCCGCAGTGAGTCATCGCCAAACAGACGCCCAGCCTCGCACGTTTCTCAGGCGCTAGCGAGGCCGGGCGTTAGCTTTTCCCCTTGCTCGTTTCCCCCAGACTTGATGAACGAGTCGAGCTGCCCCTGCGCGAAGCGGCGCCGCCCGCCGATCCGGGTGTAGCGGAGCTTGCCGGTGTCCATCCAAAGGTTATCTCCTCAACTGAACGCGCTCGACGCGTGGCGGATGCGGCTATGACGAGCGTCACACAATGGCATAGATGTATCTGTCCAAAAACGCGTTGCGGAATTTGCCCGCCGGATCGTAGGTGCGCAACAGCCGCTGAAACTCGGGCAGCTTTGCATAGAGCGATTGCACATGCGCGGCCGGCATGGTAAACAGCTTGCCCCAGTGCGGGCGCGCCTCGAGCGGCGCCAGCGCGGCCTCGATCTGCGGCAGTAGCTGCCTGACTGCCTCCCAGTCCTTTTTCCAGGTAAAATGGAAGGCCACGCAGTCTTGCTGGTAACACGGGCTCATCCACAGCGTGTCGGCGGCGATCGTGCGCACCTCGGAGATCTGCAGCAGTGGGGCGATCTGATCGCGTAAACGATCCAGCGCATGGAATGCCGCGATCGCATGCCGGCGCGGCAGCATGTATTCGGTTTGCAGCTCCTCGCCGCTGCTTGGCGTGAACTCCATGCGGAAGTGCGGCAAGCGCGCGTACCAGGGGCCGGGGATGCCCATCTGCTCCGTGCAAGGCTCCGCCGGAAGGCTGACGATCGGGTGGCGGTGGGTCGGCGCCGCTGTCGCCCCAAACCACTCACGCTCCGGCGCGAACGAAGCCCCATCCGCGACTCGGCGCTTCACCCAGACCTGGCTCACGCGCTCGTGCTGCCAGTCGGTGAAGAGACTGACGCTGTAGGCGCTCGCTACGATGGCGTCGAAGTCGTCTTCCAGCCGCGCCATCGGCAGGTTTTCGTACACGTCCTGGCGCATCATAAACGTCGGCACAAGGTCAAGCGTGAGCTTCGTGACCACGCCGAGCGCGCCCAGCCCGACGACCGCCCCCTGAAACTGCTCGCCGTGCCGCTCGCGCGATAGCGCGACCACCTCGCCGTCGGCGGTGACCAGCTCCAGCGCCGACACGGCCGTGGCCAGGTTGCCATTGCGGACGCCTGAGCCGTGCGTCGCCGTCGCGCAGGCGCCGGCGATCGAGATGTGCGGCAGCGAGGCGAGATTGGGCAGCGCGTAGCCCGCGCGGTGCAGCTGCTCGCAGAGCTGACCGTACCTGACCCCGCCGTCGACCGTCACCGTGCGGCGCGCGTGGTCGAACGCCACGATCGGCTCGAGCCTGTCGAGCGAGATGAGATCGGCGGTCGTGTCCGCGATGTCGTTGAAGGAGTGGCGCGAGCCGAGCACCTTCAGCGTGTCGCCGTGGCGGACAAGCTGCTGGACCTGATCGATGGTTTCGGGATGGTGTAATCGGGCGGCCTGGTAGGTGTAGTTGCCGGCCCAATTGTCATGGTTCGCACGCATCCGAGTGCTCCTCTCTCAAGAATCCCCCTCTCCCGTCGCCACGGGAGCGGGGGCAGGGGGTGAGGGCCGAAGCTACGCCTCCTGCGCCGAGCGCAGGAACTGCGCGCTCTCCTCGGGCGGGGTCGTGTTGATGAACATGCCCGAGCCCATCTCGAAGCCGGCCGTGCGCGTCACGCGCGGGACGATCGAGACGTACCAGTGCAGGTAGCCCAGCCGCTGCTCGCACTCGGGCGCCGTGCGGATGATGTAGTTGTAGTCGGGGTCGTGCAGGCCAAAGTAGATCTTGCGCAGCACGGCGCGCAGCACCTCGCTCAGGTCGCGCACCTCCACCGCCGTCGCGTCCATGAAGCCGGCCTGGTGGCGCCGCGGGACGATCCACAGGTGGAACGGCGAGTAGGCCGCGTAGGGGATGAACGCGGTGAAGTGCTCGCTCTCCCAGATGATCCGCACCCGCTCGCGCTCCTCGTGCTCGCGCATGCGGCAGAGCACGCACAGGCCGTGGTCGTCGAAGTAGCGCCGCGCCGCGTCCACCCGGCTGCGGATGCTGTAGGGCACCATCGGCAGCGCCAGCAGCTGCGTGTGCGGGTGCGCCAGCGATGTGCCGGCGTCGGGGCCGTGGTTCTTGAAGTAGACGATCTGCTCGATCCGGCTGTCCGCGCGGATCACCTCGCTGCGCAGCCGGAACGCCGTCAGCGTCCGCTCGATCTCGTCGACCGTCTCGAGCGCCGGGCAGGTGTTGTGCAGCGGCGACTCGATCACCACCTCGTGGTAGCCGACGCCCGAGATCGCGTAGTTGATCCCGTCGGAGCGGCGCTCGCGCTCGCCCTGCTCGCGCAGCGCCGGGTACTTGTTCTGAACCACGCGCAGGTGCCAGTCGCCCTGCGCCGGCATGCGCAGCCGCTCCAGTTCCATCTCCTCGTTGCCGGGGCAGAACGGGCAGTCGGCCACGTAGCCCGGCCGCGGCCCGCGCGCGCCGCGCCGCTCCTGGGCGAAATCCTCGGGCCGCTTGGCCCGCTCGCTGGAGACGATCACCCATTCGCGGGTGGCGATATTCTGACGGATCTCTAGCATCTCAACCTCTCACGCCGGCGGCTCGCCCCGAAGCTCGCCGTGAAGCAACCCCCTGGCTTTGTGGTATTATTCAGCAGTGATAGTGCCCCGGACCGATTGTTGGGCGGCGTGGAGCGTGTGATGGCCCGGCACCACGATCTCCCCGCCCGATCGCTGGGCCGTATAAAGATCCTCAGCTAAAAGCTGGACCAAGCATCCTCACGCAAAGACGCAAAGACCGCGAAGCGGCGGGATAGCTCTCTTTGCGACTTCGCGATCTTTGCCTGATCTTTCTATGCGATGGCGAACAGCGGCGAGCCGAGGCGGCGTAAACGTCAGCCCCTCCGCCGCTATTGTATCCGGCGCCGCAGCCGCGCCAGTAAAGATATCTTTCCGTTGAAGAAACATTTCTTTTCAGTTGGCCGGAGACCATTCGCATACGATAGACTGATACCGGCGCCTGTCCCTCAGCATCGCACTCGTTATGGGTACGCGCCCGATCCTGCTCGGCGTCGGACACTGCCAGAGCACGGCGACCCACCAGCCAATGCTGACCCTGATGTCTCTACCTGCTGCAACGCAGGCCGGCGGGAAGTGTGGGAGCGACACGCATGGACGAGCGACCGATCTATGTTCTGCTGATCGAGCCGGACGAGCGGGAGGCCCAGCTGATGCAGGCGGCGCTCGAGGGCGCACCAGGGGCGCCGCTGCTGGTCGTGCCGGTCGCCGGCCTGCCGTTCGGGCTCGCGCAGCAGCTCGCCGCCGGCCCGATCGACGCGATCCTGCTCGCGCTGGCGCCGCCGGAGGCGCACGGGCTCGCGCAGCTGGCCGCCATCTATGCCCAGGCGCCCGAGATCCCGATCGTGGCGCTGGCCAGCGTCGACGACGAGGCGCTGGCGGCCGCGGCGGCGCAGGCGGGCGCGCGCCACTGCCTGGTCAAGGGCCAGGTCGATCTGGCGCTGATCGCGCGCGCGCTGCGCTCGGCGATCAGCCGGCGGCGCGTGGCCGCCGACCAGGAGCAGAGCGAGCAGACCGAGCAGCAGGAGCGCGAGATGCGCACGGTCGAGCAGTCGGTCGGCCGGCCCAGGGTCACCGTGACCGCGCAGCTGTTCGGGCGGGCCCCGCTGCGCGACAGCGTGCCCCAGCAGTTCGAGAGCCTGGTCCTGCGCTACGTCGAGGTGCTCGACCTAGCGCTCGAGCAGCGCCAGTATAAGGTCGAGCACAATGTCTCGGAGCAGCTGCGCGCGATGAGCGACCTGCTGGGGTTCTTGAACGCCGGGCCGCGCGATGTCGTGGAGATCCATGGTGAGGCGCTACGCCGCAAGATCCGTGCCGCGTCGCGGCCGCGCGCCAAGGCGATGATCGAAGAGGGGCGGCTGATGGTGCTCGAGCTGATGGGCTACCTGGTCGCGTTCTACCGCGTCTACGCGCTCGACGCCAGGCGCGTCGGCGCCGCCGAGGCGGACTAGGCGCCCGTTCTGGGGTCATTCTTTTCAAATACGCATTTCAGGGGAGGCGCGGAGGGGCCTCTGGCCCCTCCGCGCGAATCTCTTTTTTGCACGTCGCGACGGCAACGCCGCCGCGACGTGCAAAGGGTGGATATCCACCCGTATGTAAGCAGAACGAAGAGAGGGAGACCACCGTGGGTACGTTGTTGGCGATGCACCGAGGCCCTGGCCCCCACCAGCGAGCGCTGACCCCTGCGCCGCGAGCGCACGAGCGTATATGGAAGGCGGACTATGAGTAGATTCGTACTGAAGCTGTACATCACCGGGCAGACGCCGCGATCCACCCAGGCCGTCGCCAATCTGCGGCGGCTGTGTGAGAACGAGCTCGGCGGCCAGTACGAACTGACGATCATCGACGTGTTGGAGCGGCCACACCTGGCCGAGGACGCCAAGATCCTGGCGACCCCAACGCTGATCAAGGAGCTGCCGCCCCCGCTCCGGCGAATCATCGGCGATCTCTCCGATACGGAGAAGGTGCTGCTCGCGCTCGACGTCATGCCCGCATCCGCGCCTCGCTCCACGAAAGGAGACGGTTGATTCTATGGACGCTCGAACACCACCCTTGATCCAAAAGCTGGCGACCGGCATCCCTGGTTTCGACCTGATCTCCAATGGCGGCCTGCCGAAGAACCGCACCACGCTGATCTCCGGCACGGCCGGCAGCGCCAAGACGGTCTTCGCCGCGCAGTTCCTGGCCGAGGGCATCATCAAGGCCGGCGAGGCCGGCGTCTTCGTCACCTTCGAGGAGTCGCCCACCGATATCCGCAACAATATCATCGGCTTCGGCTGGGATGTCGAGCTGTGGGAGCACGAGCGCAAGTGGGCCTTCGTCGACGCCTCGCCGCAGCCCGACGACGAGCCGATCGTCGCCGGGACGTACGACCTGGGCGCGCTGCTGGCGCGGATCGAGCACGCCATCCGGACGGTCGGCGCCGAGCGAGTCTCGATGGACTCGCTCGGCGCGATCTTCACGCGCTTCGCCGACAGCGCCACCGTGCGGCTCGAGCTGTTCCGGATCGCCTCGGCGCTCAAGAAGATGGGCGTCACCGCGGTCATGACCGCCGAGCGCTCCCAGGAGTACGGCGATATCGCGCGCTACGGCGTGGAGGAGTTCGTCGCCGACAATGTGATCATCCTGCGCAACGTGCTCGAGGACGAGAAGCGCCGCCGCACGATGGAGATCCTGAAGTTCCGCGGGACATCGCACCAGAAGGGCGAGTTCCCGTTCACGATCATCCCCAACGAGGGCATCGTCGCGATCCCGCTCTCGGCGATCGAGCTGAAGCAGAAGTCCTCGGACGTCCGGATCAGCTCGGGCAGCTCCGAGCTCGACCGGATGTGCGGCGGCGGCTTCTTCCGCGACTCGATCATTCTGATCTCGGGCGCGACCGGCACCGGCAAGACGCTGACGGTGACGCAGTTCATGGCCGGCGGGGCGGCCAACGGCGAGCGCTGCCTGCTGTTCGCCTTCGAGGAGAGCCGCGAGCAGCTGTTCCGCAACGCGAGCGGCTGGAACGTCGACTTCGAGCAGATGGAGCAGGACGGCCGGCTGATGGTCGTCTGCCACTACCCCGAGACGGCCGGCCTTGAGGATCACCTGACCGGCATGAAGGCGCTGATCGAGAAGTTCCGGCCGAACCGCGTGGCCGTCGACAGCCTGTCGGCGCTCGAGCGCGTGGCCACGATGCGCGGCTTCCGCGAGTTCGTGATCAGCCTGACCTCGTTCATCAAGCACCAGGAGATCGCCGGCCTGTTCACATCCACCACGCCGACGCTGCTCGGCGGCGTCTCGGTCTCGGAGGCGCATATCTCGACGATCACCGACTCGATCATCCTGCTGCGCTACGTCGAGATGTACGGCGAGATGCGCCGCGGCCTCACGGTGCTCAAGATGCGCGGCTCGGCCCACGATAAGGAGATCCGCGAGTTCACGATCGACGGGCGCGGCATGCATATCGGCAAGCCGTTCCGCGATGTCACCGGCATCCTGGCCGGCAACCCGGTCCACGTGACGACCTCGGAGCTGGAGCGGATCGAAGAGCTGTTCAGGGAAGAAGATGGGCGGGATTGACGAACATGCGCTGAAGGTGCTGCTGATCGATCACGCCCCGGATCAGGTGCGCCTGATCCGCGCGGCGCTGAGCGAGCCGGCGCGGCCGGGCTGGGCCGCGCGGGCGATCCGGCTGATCTGCGTCGACCGGCTGGCGGCCGGGCTGCAGCGGCTCGACCAGGAGCCGATCGACGTCGTGCTGGTCGCGCTGAGCCTGCCGGACGGCCGCGGGATCGGCTGCTTCACGACGGTGCGGGCGCGCGTGCCCGACACGCCGATCATCGCGCTCGGCCCCGACGACGGGCTGCTCGCCGCGAGGGTCATGCAGGCCGGCGCCGCCGAGTACCTGATCGCCGGTCAGCTGGCGGGCGACACGCTGGCGCGCGCGATCGACTACGCCGTCGAGCAGCAGCGCCAGCGCGCCGAGATCAAGCGCCTGCGCTACGATCTGCACATCGGCACGATGCGCTTCCAGAATATCACCTCGCGCAACGCCGACGGCATCATCATCGTCGACCGGCACGGCTTCGTGCGCTTCGCCAACCCCGCCGCGCAGACGCTGTTCGGCCGGCGGCCCGACATGCTGATCGGCGAGCCGTTCGGCTTCCCGGTGGTGGCCGACGAGACGACCGAGATCGATATCGTGCGCGGCGACGGCGCGGCCAGCCTGGCCGAGATGCGCGTGGTCGAGACCGTCTGGGACGGCGCGGTCGCCTACCTGGCCTCGCTGCACGACATCACCGAGCGCGACCGGCTGCACCGCCAGGTCGACTCGCAGCGCCGCCTGCTCCAGACCGTCGTCCACAACGCGCCGGCTGGCATCACCGTGCTCGATGGCCGCAGCCTGCGCGTCAAGTGGTTCAACCCGACTTACGGCGAGTTCCTCGAGGAGCCGTTCCGGCACGCCGACCTCACCGGGCTGCGCTTCCAGGACTTCGTCCCCGGCGCGGCCGAGAGCGGCCTGCTCGATCTGTTTCACCAGGTGGTGGACTCGGGCCAGCCGCACGTCGACCCGGAGTACCGCCACGTCGGCTTCGCGCGCGGCGTCACCTACTGGCGCTGGTCGGTGCTGCCGCTCGCCGCCGAGCAGCCCGGCCCGCCCGACCTGATGCTTATGGTGATCGAGATCACCGAGCAGGTGCTGGCGCGCAAGCGCGTGGAGGAGCTGGCGGCCGAGTCGCGCCGGCGCGCCGACGAGCTGGACGCGGTCTTCGCCGCCATGACCGACCCGGTGCTGATCTACGACGCCGACGGCCGCACGACCAAGGTCAACCCGATCGCCGTCGCGGCCTATGGGCTCGACCCGACCGGCGTGGCCCGCGCCGAGCTGATACAAAAGCTGAGCGTCCGCCAGCTGGACGGCAGCGCCACCCCGTACGAGCAGCTGCCCTCGACCCGCGCGCTGCGCGGCGAGACGGTGACGAACGAGCGGCTGCTGTTCACGAATGCCAACGGGCGCGAGTTCGTGATCATGGCCTCGGCCGCGCCGCTGTGGAACAGCGACCGCCTGCGCGGGGCGGTCGTCTCGTGGCACGATATTACCGAGCGCGAGCGCGCCGAGGAGCAGATCCGCCGGCTCAACGGCGTGCTCGAGCAGCGCGTGGCCGAGCGCACCGCCGAGCTGGAGGCGGCCAACCACGAGCTGGAGGCGTTCAGCTACTCGGTCTCGCACGACCTGCGCGCGCCGCTGCGCAGCATCGACGGCTTCAGCCAGGCGCTGCTGGAAGACTACGCCGAGCGGCTGGACGCGACCGGCCGCGACTACCTGCAGCGCATCCGCGCGGCCTGCCAGCGCATGGGCCAGCTGATCGACGACATGCTGAACCTGTCGCGGCTCACCCGCAGCGACATGTGCCCGAAGGCGATCGACCTGAGCGCGCTGGTGGAGACGATCGCGGCGGGGCTGCAGCGCGCCCAGCCCGGCCGGCGGATCGATCTGGTGGTGGCGCCGGGGCTGGTCGCCAACGGCGACCCGCGGCTGCTGCGGATCGCGCTCGAGAACCTGCTCGACAACGCCTGGAAGTTTACCTCGCGGCGCGCGCAGGCGCGGATCGAGTTCGGGCTCACCACGCGCGACGGCCTGCCGGCCTACTTCGTGCGCGACGACGGCGCCGGCTTCGACATGGCCTATGCCGACAAGCTGTTCGGCGTGTTCCAGCGCCTGCACACGGCCGAGGAGTACGAGGGCACCGGCATCGGGCTGATCACAGTCAAGCGGATCATCCAGCGCCACGGCGGCCAGGTCTGGGGCGAAGGCGCGATCGACCGCGGCGCGACGTTCTATTTTACGCTCGGCGACGAGCGATCGGAGAGCGGCTCCCAGATGGCGGCCGCTCGTGAGGCCAGCACATGAACAGTAAGACCGTCATGCTGGTGGAGGATAACCCCGACGACGAGACGCTGACCCTGCGCGCCTTCAAGAAGAGCGACGTCTTCGACGAGATCGTGGTGGCGCGCAACGGCGTCGAGGCGCTCGAGTACCTGTTCGCCACCGGCCAGCACGCCAGCCGCGACTCCAGCCATATGCCGCAGGTCATCCTGCTCGACCTGAAGCTGCCGAAGATCGACGGCCTGGAGGTGCTGCGGCGCCTGCGCGCCGACACCCGCACCAGGCTGATCCCCGTGGTCGTCCTGACCTCGTCGCGCGAGGCGCAGGATATGGTCGAGAGCTACAGCCTCGGGGCCAACAGCTACATCCGCAAGCCGGTAGACTACCTTCAGTTCAACGAGGCGGTGCGCCAGCTCGGCCAGTACTGGCTGATCTTGAACGAGGCACCGCCCGCGTAGGGGAGGACATCGATGAGCACGCCGCTGTCGGTCCTGATCGTCGAGGATTCGGAAGACGACATGGCGCTGATCGTGCGCGCACTGCAGCGCGGCGGGTATAGCCTCGCGTACGAGCGGGTCGAGACGGCCGCGGCCATGAGCGGCGCGCTCGATCGCCAGCCGTGGGACATTGTGATCGCCGACCACAACATGCCGCGCTTCAGCGCCCCGGCCGCGCTGACTCTGCTGAAGGACCGCGGGTTCAACCTGCCGTTCATCATCGTCTCGGGCGCGATCGGCGAAGACATCGCGGTGGCCGCGATGAAGGCCGGCGCACACGACTATATCATGAAGAGCAACCTGGCGCGCCTGGCGCCGGCGGTCGAGCGCGAGCTGCGCGAGGCGGCCGAGCGGCGCAAGCGCCAGCAGGCCGAGAAGGCGCTCAGCGAGAGCGAGGAGCGCTTCCACACCATGGCCGACACCGCGCCGGTGCTGATCTGGATGGCCGGCACCGATAAGTTCTGCCACTACTTCAACAAGCGCTGGCTGGACTTCACCGGCCGGACGATCGAGCAGGAGAAGGGCTACGGCTGGATCGAGGGCGTCCACTCGCAGGATTTCCAGCACTGCTTCGACAGCTACGTGGCCGCGTTCGAGAGCCGGCGCGACTTCACGATGGAGTACCGGCTGCGGCGCGCCGACGGCGAGTACCGCTGGATTCTGGAGACCGGCGCGCCGCGCTACACGCCCGACGGCAGCTTCGTCGGCTTTATCGGCTCGTGCGTGGACATCAGCGAGCGCAAGCTGGCCGAGTCGGGGCTCGAGTCGCACGTGCGCCAGCAGGCCGCCGTGGCCGACCTGGGGCTGCGCGCGCTGGGCGGCGCCGAGCCCGCCGCGCTGATGGACGAGGCCTCGGTGCGGCTCGCCGCGATCCTGGCGGTCGAGTACTGCCAGATCCTGGAGCTCGACCCCGCGGCCGGCGTGCTGCTGCTGCGCGCCGGCGTCGGCTGGAAGCCCGGGCAGATCGACACCACCACGCTCGGCACGCAGATGCGCTCGCAGGCCGGCTACACGCTGCTCTCGGGCGCGCCGGTGATCGTCGAGAACCTGCTCACCGAGACGCGCTTCAAGTCGCCGTTCCTGCGCGAGCACGGCGTGATCAGCGGGGTGAGCGTGGTGATCCACGGCCGCGCGCGCCCGTTCGGCGTGCTGAGCGTGCACACCACCAGGCAGCGCAAGTTCTCGAGCGACGACGCGCACTTCCTCCAGTCGATCGCGCACGTGCTGGCCACCGCGATCGAGCGCAAGCAGACCGAGGAGGCCCTGCAGGAGAGCCAGTCG
Organism: Candidatus Ribeiella danica; assembly: GCA_016717335.1. Taxonomy (GTDB): domain Bacteria; phylum Chloroflexota; class Chloroflexia; order Chloroflexales; family Roseiflexaceae; genus Ribeiella; species Ribeiella danica. The sequence continues at coordinate 66,347 of JADKFS010000006.1, read as the reverse complement.
CGCCTGTCCGGCATCATCGGATCGGCGATGGACGCGATCGTGACGATCGACGCCGAGCAGCGCATCTCGCTGTTCAACACGGCGGCCGAGCAGATGTTCCGCTGCTCCGCCGCGCAGGCGATCGGCCAGCCGCTCGACCGGCTCCTGCCGGAGCGCTTTCGCGACCTGCACCATAAGTACATCCAGGCCTTCGGCCAGAGCACCCGCACCCGCCGGTCGATGCGCTCGCTGGGGGTCGTGTATGGGCTGCGCGCCAACGGCGAGGAGTTCCCGATCGAGGCGTCGATCTCGCAGACCGAGGCGGCCGGGCGGCGCTACTTCACCGTGATCATGCGCGACGTCACCGAGCGCCAGCGCTACGCCCGCGCGCTGGAGAGCATCACCGCCATGGCCGCGTCGCTGCGCGACACGCCGACCCGCGCCGCGATGGCCTCGATCGTCGTCGAGCACGTGCTCGCGCTGGTGCAGGGCGACCGCGCCGCGCTGGCATGGCGCAGCCCGCCCAGCGACGAGATGCTGGTCGAGATCGCGCGCGGCGACTGGGCGCACCTGGCCGGGGTGCGCCTGCCGGCCGAGGTCTGGTCGGGCGAGCTGGATCTCGTGGCCGGCCAGCCGCAGCCTGGCGCGGTCGTGCCGGCCAGGCACACGCCGGCCGCGATCGAGCCCCCCGGCATCGGCCCGGCGCCGGCGTTCGTCCCGCTGATCGTCGAGCACGAGACGCTGGGGCTGCTGTGGGTCGGCCGCCACACGCCGATCAGCGACGTCGAGCTGCAGCTGCTGGCGACCTTCGGCGAGGTGGCGGCCAACGCGCTGTGCCGCGCCACGCTGCACGAGCAGGCCGACCTGCGGCTGCGGCGGCTGCACGCCGCGCGCGCGATCGGGCTGGCCACCACCGCCAGCCTCGACCTGCGCCTGACCCTGGAGGTGCTGCTCGACCAGGCGACCGGCCAGCTGGGCGTCGACGCCGCCGACGTGCTGATCTACAACTCGCGCGCGCAGACGCTGGAGTACGTGTGCGGGCGCGGGCTGCGGGTCGTGCCGGCGCACCGGCCGCGCGCCTTCGCGGGCGAGAGCCTGGCCGGCCGCGCGGCGATCGAGCGGCGCATCCTCGGCATCGCCGACCTGCGCAGCTCGCGGGAGGCGCACGTGCAGGCGCAGCTGGCCGCCGCCGAGGGGTTCGTGGCCTACTACGGCGTCCCGCTGCTGGCCAGGGGCCAGGTCGTGGGCGTGCTCGAGCTGCTCCACCGCGCCCCGCTCGCGCCCAACCCGGAGTGGCTCGACTTCCTGGAGACGATCGCGGTCGCCGCGGCGATCGCGATCGACAACGCCCAGATGTTCGAGCAGCTCCAGCACGGCAGCGACGAGCGGCTGCTGACGCGACAGACCGCGGTGCAGAGCTGATCCTGTTGGACCCTCACCCCCCTATCCCCCTCTCCCGCTGGGAGAGGGGGGATTCGTGGTGGTGCCCGCTGCAGAGCAGCACACCACGGCACCACAGGACAGCATCCTCCCGCGAAGGGCAGGAGGCAAGGGCGCCGCGCTACCGGCGGCGGCCGCGCCGCCGCAGCAGCGGCAGCCGGATCGTGAAGGTGCTGCCCTGGCCCTCCTCGCTCGCGACCGCCACCTGGCCGCCGTGCAGCGTGACGATCTCCCTGACCACGTACAGCCCGACGCCCATGCCGCTGATGTGCTGCTCGTCGACGTTGGCCGCGCGGTAGAAGCGCTGGAACAGGTTGGGCAGCGCGTCCGCCGGGATGCCGATGCCCTGGTCGGCGACCGACAGGCAGGCCTGGTCGCCGCAGCGCTCGGCGCGCACCCGGATCGTGCCGCCGGCCGGGCTGTACTTGATCGCGTTCTGGATCAGATTCTGCAGCACCTGCTCCAGCCGCAGCTCGTCGCCCTCGATCTGCAGGCCCGCCGCGGCCTGGCAATCGATCGCGTGGTCCTCCAGCAGCGGCTGCACCTCGGACACGACCCGATCCGCCAGCGCGGCGAGATCGACCGGCGCGCGCTCGATGCTCAGCTGCCCCATCTGGATGCGCGAGATGTCGAGCAGCGCCGCGATCATCTTGTTCAGGCGGCCGGCCTGGTCGGCGATCACGTTCAGCGCGCGCAGGTGCCGCTCGTCGAAGTCGCCCTCGCGGCTCGCCCGGCGCTGCAGCATCTGGGCGTTGCCGAACAGCGAGGTCAGCGGCGTCTTCAGCTCGTGCGAGGCGATCGAGAGGAACTGGTCGCGCAGCCGGATGGCGTCCTGGGCCTCGCGGTACAGCCGCGCGTTGTCGATCGCGATCGCGGCGCGGTGGGCCAGCTCCTCGGCCAGCGCCAGGTCCTCCAGCCCGTAGCGCCGGCCCGACCTGGCGGTGACGAGCGTGATCGTGCCGAGCACGCGCCCGCGGTGGTGCATCGGCACGCACATGTACGATCCGAAGCCCAGCAGCCGCAGCAGCTGCAGGTGCTCCTCGTCGCGCGCGGAGTCGACCAGCAGCTGATCCGGCACCTCGCGGTACAGCTCGGGCTGGCCGCTGCGCACGACCTGCGGCACGATATGCTGCGCGCCCGGCTCCAGCGCGTAGCGCTCCGGGCGGCCGCTCGCCAGCGCCTGCTTGTCCGGGTCGACATGCGCCACCGCCAGCCGCCGGATGGTGCCGTCGCTCTCGACCATATGCACCGCGCACCAGTCGGCGATCGCCGGCACCGCCAGCCGCGTGATGCTCTGCAGCGTCACCTCGTAGTCGAGCGAGCCGGCCAGCACGCTGCTCGCGTCCGCCAGGAAGTGCTGCCGGCGCTCGGCCTGCTTGCGCTCGCTGATGTCGCGGATGATGCTCAGCAGCATCCGGTCGGCCCCCACCTGCGCGCCGCGCGAGCTGACCTCGACCGGAAAGTCCTCGCCATTCTTGCGGCGATGCACGGTCTCGAAGATCACCCCGCCGCTGTCGGCCTGCACCATCTGCGACTCGACGCTCCTCTGGGTGTCGGCGGCGCGCAGGTCGTAGATCCGGCGGTCGAGCAGCTCCGCGTGGCTGTAGCCGTAGGCCTTGACGGCGGCGTCGTTGGCCTCGAGAATCTGGCCGTCGCCGCCGATGAACAGGATGATGTCGCGCGCGTTCTCGGAGAGCAGCTGGTAGCGCGCCAGCCCCTGCTTGGCCTGCGCGCGCTCGATGAACTGGCCGATCTGGCTGCCGATCGCCGACACCATCGCCAGCACGGCCTGGTCGGTCGGCTGCGGCGCGCGGCTGGCCAGCTCGAGCACGCCCAGCACGGCGCCGCCCAGCCGGATCGGGGCCGCGACCATACCGTGCAGCCCGCTCTGCCCGGCGATCGCCGAGCGCGGGTGGCCAAGCTCGGCGACGATGTCCACCAGCCAGGTCGGCTCGCCGGCAGCCCACACGCGGCCGGGCAGCCCCGCGCCGGGGGCGAAGCTCAGCGCCCGCGAGCGCTCGGCGAACGTCGTCTCGCTGAGCGACGGCGACTGCCAGCTGGACTCGCAGCGCAGCACGTTGGCGCGCCGATCGGCAACCCACAGCGCGCCCCAGTCCCACTCCAGCCCCTCGCAGACCGCCTGCAGGAGCGCGGGCATGACCTCTTGCAGGGTGGCCGCCTCGGCCAGGATGCGCGCCACCGCGTACTGGACCGACAGGCGCCGCTCGATCCGGATGCGCTCGTCGATCTCGACACACGAGCCGATGTAGCCGACAAAGCTGCCGTCGGAGGCCCAGCGCGGCGCGCCATTGGCGAGCACCCAGCGATACTCGCCATCGGCGCGCCGCAGCCGGTACTCCATCGTGAATGGCCGCCGCTCGCCCAGCGCCGACCGGTAGATCGCCATGCAGCGCTGGCGGTCGTCCGGGTGGATGCCCGCGACCCAGCCGTCGCCAAGCTCCTGCTCGAAGCTGCGCCCGGTGAACTGCAGCCAGCCGTCGTTGAAGTAATTGCAGCGCCCGTCGGGGCCGGCCATCCAGATCAGCACCGGCGCGTGGTCGGCCATGGTGCGAAAGCGCGCCTCGCTCTCTAGCAGCGCCTGCTCGGCCTGCCGGCGCTCGGTCATGTCGCGGAACACCAGCACGACGCCGATAATGTCGCCGCCGGCGCTCTTGATCGGCGCGCCGCTGTCGTCGATCGGGCGCGCGGCGCCGTCCTTCGCGATCAGCACCGTGTGGTTCGCCAGCCCGACCACGGCGCCCTCGCGCAGCACGCGCGCGGCCGGGCTGTCCGCCAGCTCGTGGGTCTGCTCGTTGACGATCCGGAAGACCTCCGCCAGGTCCTGGCCGCTCGCCTGCGCCTGGCTCCAGCCGGTGAGCGCCTCGGCCACCGGGTTCATAAAGGCGACCCGGCCGGCCGCGTCGGTGGCGATCACGGCGTCGCCGATGCTGGCCAGGGTCACCGCCAGCCACTCGCGCTGATCGCGCACCTGGCGCTCAGCCTGCTTGATCTCGGTGATGTCGCGCAGCGTGGTGACCGCCAGCTGCACCTGGCCGCGCTCGTCGAGCACCGGAGTCGAGCGAACCAGCGACCAGCGCTCCTCGCCGGTCGCCTGCGGCCGAAAGCGCAGCAGCATCTCGGGCGCGGGCTGGCCGCTCAGCGCGCGCCGGCCCGGCAGCTGATCGGCCGAGACCGGCTGGCCGGCCTTGTCCATCACCGTGAAGCGCGCCAGCGCCTGGCCGGGCGGCGCCGCCAGCAGCGCCGCGGCGCTGGGGTAGCCGCAGGCCAGCGCCGCCACGTCGTTCGCGTAGATCAGGCGGCCGGACGAGTCCTGGACCGTGACGCCGTCGCTCACGCCGCGCAGGATCGCCGCGACCTGGTCGCGCGACTGGCGCATCTGCCGGTGCAGCCGCGCGTTGTCGATCGCCAGCGCGGCCTGGCGGGCGTAGTCCTCGGCCAGCGCCAGGTCGTCCGGCCCATAGCGGCGGCCCGACTCGGCCGACCCGAAGGCGATCGCGCCGAGGGTCTGGCCGCGCGCGGCCAGCGGCACGACGACCGCCGAGGTGACGCCGACCGCGCGCAGCAGCCGGAGCTGCTCGGCGTCGCGCGCCATGGTCGCCAGCCGCTGCGCGTCGACCTCCGCGTAGAGCGCGGGCCGGCCGTCGCCAAGCACGCCGGCGCCGGCCGCCGTCGCGCGGTCGCGCAGGTGCCGGCGCCCCAGATCGAGCACCAGCTGCGTCTTCGCGGGGTCGGCGTGCGCCGCCGCGATCGACTCGATCGTGTCCTCGGCGGCCACCAGCATCACGACACACCAGTCGGCGAGCTGCGGCACCACCAGATCGGCCACGCGCTGCAGGCGCGCCTCGTAGTCGAGCGTGGCGACCAGCTCAGCGCCGGCCTCGGTCAGAAACGCCAGCCGCAGCTGGGCCGACTCGAGATCGCGGACGCGCTGGCGGAGAGACTGCAGCTCATCGAGCGGCTGCGCTTGGGGGTTCGCTTCGTCGTGGGTCGTCATTGCCTTTTTACAGCTTGGGGAGGTGTGGTCTGCGCCCCAGACCACACCTCGAATTGTAGCGCTCGGAAGAACAAGGTCTTAGCGCAGCCGCTCGATCGTATCGAGCAGATCGGCCAGCTCGAACGGCTTGGCGAGATAGCCGGTCGCGCCGATCTCCTGGGCCCAGCGGCGCGCGTCTTGCGCGGCCGTCATCACGACGATCGGCAGGGTGATGCCGCGCTCGCGCAGGGTGCGCGCGAACCCCCAGCCGTCGAGCACGGGCATGCGCATGTCCAGCAAGATCAAAGCGGGGTGCACCCGCTCGATGTAGCGCAGCGCCTCGACCCCGTTCGTGGCCGTCGCCACGGCGTAGCCCTCGTACTGGAGAATATCCGAGACAGTCGACAAGATCGCCGGATCGTCGTCGATCACCAGGATCGAATCATTATGCATAGACGACTGCTCCCACTGGCGCGAGCGGCAATGTGATAGAGAATGTGCTACCCTGGCCCGGCCGGCTGGTCGCCTTGATCTCGCCGTCGTGCTGCTCGACAATGCCGCGACAGATGAACAGGCCCAGCCCCATGCCCATGAAGCGCCGGTCGTCGACATTGCCGGCGCGGTAGAAGCGCTCGAAGATGTGCGGCAGGTCGTCCGGCGGGATGCCGATCCCGCTATCGCTCACGCTGATATGCGCCTGCTCGTCCGCGCGCCAGATCTTGATCCGAACGGCGCCGCCCTCGGGGCTATACTTGGTCGCGTTGTCCACCAGGTTTTCGAGCAGCTGGGCGATCCGGTGCTGATCGTACGCGCCGACGACCGGGCCATCGGCCTCGACCGCGCAGCCATGGCGCTCCGAGTCGTGTCGCGCGCAGATCTCCTGCGCGATCGCCACCAGGTCGACCGGCGCGCGCTCGCCGACCAGCCGCCCCTGCTCGGTGCGCGAGGCGTCGAGCAGCTCCAGGACCAGGCGCTTCAGCCGCTGGCCCTCGTGCACGAGCTGCTGGATCGAGGCCAGGTCGGCCGGCGTGCTCGGGTCGCGCAGCGCGCGCCGCTCGAGAAACTGCGCCCGCGCCACCAGCGTCGTCAGCGGCGTCTTGAGATCGTGGGCCGCGGCCGAGAGAAAGTCCTCCTTGAGCCGGGCGGCCTCCTCGCGCGCGCGCACCTGCGCGGCCTCGTCGATCAGCGCGCGGCTCTCGAGGATCACCGCGGCCTGGTCGGCCAGCAGCTGCACCAGCGCGAGGTCGTCGTCGGCGAAGATCGGCGCGCGGGGCGCGTAGACCACCAGCACGCCCAGCCGCTTCGCGCCGGCGGTGATCGGCGCCGCCAGCACGGCGACGGTGCGCGGCGGCCTGCCGGCGCCGGCCGACGCCGCGCCGGTGTAGGGCACATCGGTGACGAACACCGGCCGCTGGGTCCGAAATGCCTGCGCCGCCGGCAGATTCTCGCCGGGCTGCAGCTCGATGGCGTGGCCGTCGCGCTCGAACCGCAGCAGCTGGCTGGCCTCGTCCCACTGGCCGATCCACGCGCTGGGGGCGCCGACCGAGGCAGACGCGCCCCGCTCGAGCTCGGTGATGATCATGGCCGTGCTGGGCAGCCGCGGCAGGCTGGCCGCGCGCCCCAGAAACGCGCGCAGCTCGGGCTCCTGCCAGGTGCGCCGCAGCCAGCTCGGCGGCGCGAAGCCGAGAAAAAAGCCAACCCCCGAGGCGAGGCCGGATAGATCGACCATGATGCGCGCCAGGTCCGTCGCCCCAAGCGCCGCGCTCACCCCGATCAGCAGAAACTCCAGCATCAGCAGCAGCGCCCCGGCCGCCACCGCCAGCATTCGCCGGCGGGTGACCCCGCTGGCCCGGCGCGACTCGCGGATGAACACCACCGCTGCGTAGATCAGCAGCACCACCAGGTACAGCACCATCAGCAGCGTGATCCCGATCGGCATCGACGGGCTGAGCGCGGCCACGGCGACCACCGCGAGCAGCAGCCCGATCTCCGCGCCGCGCTTCACGCGCGGGGCGACACCCATGAAATCGTCGAGCAGGCGCACCAGCAGGTAGGGCAGCGACAGGATCAGTACGGACGTAATCACGCGGGGGATGGGTCCGCCCGAAATCAGCCCGAGCGCCAGCGCGACCGTGATCGCGATCAGGGCGGCCGGGAAGCTGAACAGCAGCGCGATATCCACATTCACGCGCCGCGGCCTGCGCACCGCGTTGAAGAGGCCGATCACAAACAGCAGGCCATAGACTGTCCAGCTAAGATATTGGAGGAGTTGATCTGCTGTCATCGGCAACCTCACCTGTGACAAGCGGCAGCCGCAGCGTGAAGCGCGCGCCGCGGCCCTCGGCGCTCGCCACGCCAATCATTCCACGATGCTGTTCGATAATCTGGCGCGCGCTCGCGAGCCCAAGCCCAGTGCCGCTGATTTGCCCAAAGACGTTGGCTCCACGGTGGAAGCGATCGAAGACATGCGGCAGGTCGGCCTCCGGGATACCGATGCCGTAGTCCTGCACGTGCAGCACCGCCCAGGCGCCGTCGTCGCGGCGCTCTTGCTCGATCGCCAGGCACACCTCGCCGCCATGCGGGCTATACTTGATCGCGTTGGAGACCAGGTTGGCCAGCGCGCGCTCCAGCCGCGCCGCATCCCACAGGCCCACCAGCTCGGCCACCGGCGCCTGCACCAGGATGCGGTGCCGATCGGTCGTCTGCTGCTGCCCGGTCGCGACCTGGCGGGCCAGCGCCACCAGGTCGGTCGGCTGCCGCTCGAGCTCGAGCTGCTGGCCGCCCTGCAGGCGCGCCAGATCGAGCACGTCGTTCAGCAGGTCCATCATCCTCGTCGCCGCGTCGTCGATCTTCGAAGCGTAGTCGTCGACCCGCGCGAGGTCGAGCATGCCCGTCCGGCGCGCCCGCCGCTGGAGCTGCTGCGCGTAGCCCTTGATGACGCCGAGCGGGTTCTTCAGATCGTGCGAGACGACCGAGATCACCTCGTCGCGCGCGCGCACGGCCGCCTGGATCTGGCGGTACAGCCGCGCGTTCTCGACCGCCACCGCGGCGAGCTGGGCCAGCTGCACCAGGATCGCCTCGTCCTCGGCGGTGAACTCGCCCTCGTACTTGTCCGAGAGCTGGATCAGGCCGATGCTCTCCCGCTCGCGGCCGATCAGCGGCGCGGCCAGCCAGCCGCGCAGCGGCGGGTGGCGGCCGGCCTCGGCGCTGAAGCCCCGCCAGGCCGGGTGCGCCTCCAGCTCGGCCTGGGTCAGCCGCATCGCGCGGTTCTCGCGGCAGACGATCGTATAGATCCCCTGGCCGCTCGCCGTCGCCCGGTACGACCGCCAGGCCGCGTACTTGTTCGAGAGCGAGAGCGTGCTGATCGCCTGCTCCCAGCGCTCGCCGTCGACCAGGCTGGTGACCGCCTGGTGCGCGCCGATGATCGCGCGCGCCTGGTCGGTGATCATCCGCAGCGTCTCGTCGAGCGCGAGGGTCGTGTGAATGCGCCGCGCCGCCTCGGTCAGCATGCGCAGCGAGCTCGCGTGCCGCCGCTCGTCGCGCGCGAGCTCGCGGGCCTCGTGGTACAGGTGCGCGTTGTCGAGCGCGACCGCGGCCCGGCGCGCCAGCTCTTCGACCAGCGCCAGGTCGGCCGGGCCGTAGCGCCGCGCGGGGTCGCTCGTCGCGAACGAGAGCGCGCCGATCAGGCGGCCGCGCGCCGTCAGCGGCACCACGATCGGCGACCGGTAGGCCCCCAGCGCGAGCAGCAGGGCGCGCTGGTCGTCGTCCCCGGCCTGCTCGATCAGGCGCGTCTCGTCCAGCACCGGCACAAACGTGGACTTGCCGGCGGCGAGCGCCTGCTGGAGCTGCTCGACCGGCGGGGGCAGCGGGAGCGTGGGCGGGCTGAGCAAGTGCAGCACGCGCTCCTTGGCGGGATCGACGTGCGCCACGGCCACGCGGCGGATCGCGCCGTCGTCGAGCACCAGATCGACCGCGCAGATATCCGCCAGAAACGGCACGCACAGGCGCGCCAGGCGCTTGAGCGTGGTCTGCTCGTCGAGCGAGGAGGCCAGCAGCGCGCCGGCGTCGGCGAGAAAGGTGGCGCGCCGCTGGGCCTGCGCCAGCTCGTCCTGGACCCGGCGCTCGGCCGCATCCAGCCGCGCGCGGTCGATCGCCTGGGCGCCCTGCTGGGCCAGCGCGCTCAGAAAGGCGCGCTCGGCCTCGTCGAACGACCGTGGCCCGGCGAATCGCAGCCCCAGCGCGCCGATCGCCCGCCCGCCGATCAGCAGCGGCAGCGCCGCCCATGCGCCGGCGTCGGCGCCGGCCAGGTCTGGGTAGCGCGCGGCGCGCTCCGCGCGCGTCTCCAGCCAGATCGGGATGCCGGTGCGCGCGGCCTCGGCAAGCGGGATCGGCGCGGCGAGCGGAAAGCGCAGCCACTCCGACTGCTGCCCCGGCGGGTAGCCGACCTGGTGGATCAGATCGAGCTCGCCCAGGTCGGCGTCGAGCAGCGCCAGCCCGCCGGCGCTCGCGCCCATCGCCGCAACGCCCTGCTCGACCACCACGGCGGCGACCTGGGCCGGCGCGCGGATGTCGACCAGCGCGGCGGTGACCGCCTGCAGCCGCGCGGACCGATCGGCGGCGCGCTCGGCGGCCTGGCGGGCGCGCGTCTCGCGCGCGGCCGACCTGCGGCGCAGCTGGGCCAGCGCCAGGTGCGTTCGCACGCGCGCGAGCAGCTCGCGCGCCGAGAACGGCTTGATCAGATAGTCGTCGGCGCCCGCGTCCAGCCCCTCCACGGCGGCCTCTTCCCCGGCGCGCGCCGAGAGCAGCAGCACCGGGGCCGCGCACGTGCGCTCGTCGGCGCGCAGCGCGCGCAGCAGCTGGAAGCCGTCGAGGCCGGGCATCATGACGTCGGCCAGCACCAGGTCGGGCGTCTGCTCGCGCGCGGCCGCCAGCGCGGCCTGGCCGTCGCCAACCATCCGCACCGCCCAGTGCTGGCTCAGCAGCCGGCCCAGGTAGTCGCGCATGTCGGCGTTGTCGTCCACCAGCAGGATCAGCGGCCCGGACGGCTGGAGGTCCGCGGCAGGCTCGCCCGTGCCGGCGGCCCGCGGCAGCCAGAGCAGCGCCTCGGCAGCGTAGGGCCGCGCGCGCGAGCCGTTCGAGCCGACGCCGACATCGCCGGCGGCTCGATCGTCCGGCAGATGGGCCTGACCCAGCGGGATCGTCACGGTGAAGGTGCTGCCCGCGCCGACGGCGCTGGTCGCGCGCACCGCCCCGCCGTGCAGCCGGGCCAGCTCCTGGACCAGCGCGAGGCCGATCCCCGTGCCCTCGTACGTGCGCGCGCGCGCCCCGCGCACCCGGTGGAAGCGCTCGAACAGCCGCGGCAGATCCTCGGGCGCGATGCCAATGCCGGTGTCGCGGATCGACAGCTCGACCCGGCCGTCGACCGGCCGCAGCAGCACGGCGATCTCGCCCTCGAAGGTGTACTTGAAGGCGTTCGACAGCAGGTTGAGCACGATCTTTCCCACATCTCGCGGTCGACGTAGACCGGCTCGGGCAGCGGCCGGCAGTCGACGAGCAGGCGCAGCCCGGCCTGCTCGACCGCCGAGCGAAACACGCTCGCCAGCTCCACCGTCAGCCGCGCCAGGTCGGTCGGCTCGTAGTGCACCTGCACCCGGCCGGCCTCGATGCGCGAGAAGTCGAGCAGCGTGTTCACCAGGTTCAGCAGCCGCAGCCCGTTGCGGTGCATGATCTCGAGCCGCTCGCGCTCGTGCGGCCGGGCGCGCGCGCCGACCTCGGCCATCAGGTCTTCGAGCGGCCCGAGCATGAGCGTCAGCGGCGTGCGGAACTCGTGGCTCACGTTGCTAAAGAACGCGGTCTTGGCGCGATCCAGCTCGGCCAGCGCCTCGGCGCGCCGCCGCTCGGCCTCGTAGGCGCGCGCGTTCGCGATCGCCGTCGCGATATGGCCGGCGACCAGGTCCAGGAAGCCGCGGTAGTCGTCGTCGAGCGCGCGCAGCGGGCTGATGCCGGCCACCAGCAGGCCGGCCGGCCGGCCCTGGCCCGGCTGCGACACCCGCAGCACCAGCGCGGCGCGCGGCTGCTGCGGAAGGGCAGCCCAGACCTCTGCGCCGAAGCGGTCCGCCAGGTCGTCCACGAGAACGGCCGCCCCGCCGGCCGCGACCTGCCCCAGCGGCCAGCCGCTGGCGGCGGGCGCCGTCTCGACGAGCGACACGGCCGCGGGGCTGGCGGCGGCCGCAGGCTTCAGGCCGGTCGCGCCGGCCAGCCGCGCATGCGTGCCAGCCTCGTCGAGCAGATAGAGCAGCGCGAACGGCAGATCGGCGGTGCTGCCGGCCAGGGCATCGATCGCGGCTGCGCAGGCCGATTCCGCCGTCTTGGCCCGGGCGGTGCGGTCGGCCAGGTCGCGCAGCGTGCGCAGCCGCCGCTCGCTCAGCACCCGGGCAGTCGTCTCGGTCACGGCCGTAAACACCCCCGCCGACGCCGGCCTCGTCGCGGATCGGGCTGTACGAGAAGGTAAAGTAGCACTCCTCGCTATCGCCGTTGCGGTCGAGGCAGAGCAGCTGGTCGTCGGACCAGGTCGCCTCGCCGCTGGCGAGCACCCGCCCGAGCATCGGGCCGATGATGTGCCAGATCTCCGGCCAGCACTCGCGGCCGCGCTGGCCGAGCGCGGCCGGGTGCTTGGTCGTGCCGAGGATCGGGCGGTAGGCGTCGTTGTAGAGCATCATCAGCTCAGGCCCCCACCAGATCAGCATCGGGAAGCGCGAGGCCAGGCACAGGCTCAGCGCCGTGCGGAGGCTGCGCGGCCAGCTCTCGGGCGGCCCGAGCGGCGTGCACGACCAGTCGAAGGCGCGCATGAGCGCGCTCATCTCTCCGCCGCCGACGAACACATCCTCGTCTACGATCATGGCTGCATGCTACGATATGGTATGTTCAAACGTCACCGCTCGGGGTAGGGTTCCGGCAGATGTGTAGCTGCGCACGAGGCTGCTACGACCTGGGCGAGCGCTCGCCGCGATCGAAGGCGGCCACGGACGCGCCTTTGACGTAGACCAGCAGCTCGCCCGGCTGCGCGTCCAGGGTCTCGCACAGGCGATCGAGCGTATCGTAGTCGATCCGCGTCGTGCGGCCCGTGAAGAGCGCATGCGCCGTGTTATACGCCAGCCCGGACCGCTCAGCCAGCTCGGTGATCTTCGTAATGCCGCGCCGCCGCGCGATCTCGCCGATTCGGTTGACGATCATGCGTGCTCCCCGGAGATAAGGGTCTTCTTTATCAATAAGCTCGATGAGGTGCGCAGCTACCCAACTAGCAAGACACGTGCCACTGGCAGTCCTGCGGGGGGCTTGCGCGCCCCCCGCGCGCCCCCCTTTTTTTGGGGGGTTGCAGCGCATGCTGATGCCCCGCAGGCCCTCACCCCCTGCCCCCTCTCCCGCCGGGAGAGGGGGGGATTATTGGCTCGGCACGGGGTTTCGGCGGAGCCGAAACCCCGTGCCGAGCTACCGTTGAATCCAGGCGCAGCGGGATGTGCACAGGCCGCGCTTGGAATGGTATGCGGCATGGGCCACGCGCATTGAAATGGAGATGGCATCCGTTGCCGGAGGGGGGCCGGGGGCGCAGCGCCCCGGAAGAGACTGCGCGACAGAGCTACGGCAGCAGGTAGACCGCCAGCGCGTCGGGGACGCGCTGGACGGCGCCGGTGCGCACGGGGGCGCCGCGCCAGACCGCCTGGGTCGACGTGTCGTCGTCGCCGCCCAGCGCCTCGGTGCAGCCCATCGCCTGGAGCTGGCCGGCCAGGTCGACGCCTGTGACCCCGTAGGAGACCAGCATCACCAGGTAGGAGCCGCCGCCTTCGCGCGCGCCGACGCCCACCGCGGTCTTGGGATACCGCCCGCTGTAGACCGTCCTGCGCCAGTCGATCTGCACGAAGTCCTCGCCCAGCGGGTTGAAGGGCACGAACGCGTCCGTCTCGGCGGCGACGGCCGGGTTGGCGACCTTTCCGCGCCACAGTATCATCGGCCCGGCGCCGAGCGCCTGCTCGCAGTCGGCCAGCGCGGCGCGCTCGAACCGCCCGATCGTCGCGTGGCCGTCGGGCGAGATGCACAGCGCCGCGCGGCCCGCGTTGACGCGGTGGATCGTCCCGTCGATCACCACCGTGCCCTCGTCGGAGGTGCGTGCGTCGCCGTGAAAGCCGAACGCCATCGCGAGCAGCGGCGGCGCCCCATCGCGCAGGGCGTAGGGCGCCTGCGCCATCTCGGCGGCGGTCGCCAGGTGGCGCTTGCCATCGGTCCAGATCGTATCGCCGGCCGAGTCGCTGCCCGGCGTCGCGCCGTCGGCGTTGATCACGGCGACGCGCGCCTTGGCGTCGAGCATCACCACGAAGTAGGCGATCGAGCCGCCGCCCGCCAGGTCGCGCCGGTAGAAGCGCACGCGCCGATCCGGGTCGGCGTCCTGCAGGGCGCTGCCCGCGTTGTAGCGCTCGAGCGCGGCCGAGTCCAGCGCGGCCTGCCCGACGATCGCGCCTGGCTGGGCCGGCGCCACGGCGGTGGCGACCGGGCGGGCAGCTGCCAGCGCGAGATGATCGGTTGCGACGGGGATGCGAAGATCAGCGCCAGCAGAATCGCCAGGGCGACCAGCAGCGCAAGCAGACGTGGCATGTTTCCGCCTTGGGGAACCGGTATGTGCATGGCTTTCGTTCGAGCGACGGTCGACGAAACTGCGCCGGATGATACCACATTTGTGGGTGGAAAGGGACCGGGAAAGTATAGCACGTGTGTTCGTATTTTTCAATGGCTGCTGCGGGGGGCTGCGCCCCTGGACCCCAAAAGAAGCCAGCCTCGTCTTTAGCGCTTGGCGTGCATGCCCAGCTGAATCCAGGCGCAGCGGGATGTGCACAGGCCGTGCTCGGAATGGTATGAGGCATGGGCCACGCGCATTGAAATGGAGACGGCATCTTTTGCCGGAGGGGGGCCGGGGGAACCGGCGTGGGTTCCCCCGGGCGGGGGGCCGGGGGGCGCAGCGCCCCGGAGAAAAGCTGGCGGAGCCGCCTGAACCGGCGTGGGTTCCCCCGGGCGGGGGGCCGGGGGCGCAGCGCCCCGGAGAAAAGCTGGCGGAGCCGCCTGAACCGGCGTGGGTTCCCCCGGGCGGGGGGCCGGGGGCGCAGCGCCCCGGAGAAAAGCTGGCGGAGCCGCCTGAACCGGCGTGGGTTCCCCCGGGCGGGGGCCGGGGGCGCAGCGCCCCGGAGAAAAGCTGGCGGAGCCGCCTGAACCGGCGTGGGTTCCCCCGGGCGGGGGGCCGGGGGCGCAGCGCCCCGCCGTCTACCGCGCGTCTATGTGTGTCATACAGCAGAGCGGCTTGCCTTCTAGAGGCTTTTCGATTGGGCAAACATGCGTGCCAGACTATTGTCAGCACAGGCGTCTAGCTGTAGTCGCTACGCTAGCACCCCTGTTGCAGCACGCATGTGGCTGGTGTCAGGCTGTGCTGCCTCCACACGCACGATTCTGCACGCCGTGCGGCGCGATGGTTAGGGCGTCGTAGGGGCAAGTTCGTGTGTCTGCTTATCTCGACGCGACAGGTGTCAGCCGTTACTTCGCCGGTATTGAGGGAATACTCGCTTGAGTGTCAACGCCATATCGTAGCTGTTCATCCAGGGTCAGTACGCGTGTTACCCGGCTGCGTGCCAGTTGGAGTAGGTCATTGAAGTGTGCATCAAAGACTCGCGCCATACCATCATCCGAGGCAGTGAGTACCTGACGACCGTCTGGACTCCACGAAACGCTCACAACTGCTTGCTTGTGGCCGCGCAGCACACTGACGGCCTGCCCGCTGGCCGCCCGCCACACCCGCGCCGTACCATCGCGCGATGCCGTCGCAATCTGCTGGCCATCCGGGCTCCAGGCCACGCTCGTGACTGCTCCATCATGGCCGCGCAGCATGCTGACGGCCTGCCCGCTGTCCGCCCGCCACACCCGCGCCGTACCATCGCCGGAGGCGGTGACAATCTGCTGACCGTCCGGGCTCCAGGCCGCGCTTACGACCTCTCGCTCGTGGCCGCGTAGCACACTGACGACCTGCCCGCTGGCCGCCCGCCATACTCGCGCCGTACCATCGTCCGAGGCGGTCACAATCTGCTGACCGTCCGGGCTCCAGACCGCGCTTACGACTGTTGCCTTGTGGCCGCGCAGCACGCTGATTTCTTGCCCGCTGGCCGCCCGCCATACTCGCGCCGTACCATCGCCGGAGGCGGTCACAATCTGCTGGCCGTCCGGGCTCCAGGCCGCACTCACGACCTCTCGCTCGTGGCCGCGCAGCACGCTGAGTTCTTGCCCACTGGCGGCCTGCCACACCCGCGCCGTACCATCGCCGGAGGCGGTCACAATCTGCTGGCCGTCCGGGCTCCAGGCCGCGCTTACGACCTCTCGCTCGTGGCCACGCAATATGTGGACAACCCCTCCACCGGCGGCTTCCCACACCCGTGCAGTGCCATCGCCGGAGGCGGTGACAATCTGCTGGCCATCGGGACTCCAGGCCGCGCTCACGACCTCTCGCTTGTGGCCACGCAGCACGCTGACGGGTTCCCCACTAGCCGCCCGCCATACCCGCGCCGTACCATCGCCGGAGGCAGTTACAATCTGCTGGCCGTCCGGGCTCCAGGCCGCGCTCACGACCTCTCGTTCATGGCCGTGCAGCACGCTGACTTCTTGCCCACTAGCCGCTTGCCACACCCGCGCAGTCTGGTCAAAGGAGGCGGTGACAATCTGCTGACCGTCCGGACTCCATGCCGCACTCACGACCCGAAACGCATGGCCGCGCAGCACGCTGAGTTCTTGCCCGCTGGCGGCCTGCCACACCCGCGCGGTCCGGTCAAAGGAGGCGGTGACAATCTGCTGGCCGTCCGGGCTCCAGGCCGCGCTCAGAACCTCCGATTCGTGGCCACGCAGCACGCTGAGTTCTTGCCCGCTGGCCGCCTGCCACACCCGCGCGGTCCGGTCCAAGGAGGCAGTCACAATCTGCTGGCCGTCCGGACTCCAGGTCGCGCTCACGACAGCCCCATCGTGGCCACGCAGCACGCTGAGTTCTTGCCCGCTGGCGGCCTGCCACACCCGTGCAATCTGATTAAAAGCGGCGGTCACAATCTGCTGGCCATCCGGGCTCCAGGCCGCGCTTACGACCGCCGACTTGTGGCCGCGGAGCACACTGAGTTCTTGCCCGCTGGCGGCCTGCCACACCCGCGCCGTACCATCGCGTGAAGTGGTCACAATCTGCTGGCCGTCCGGGCTCCAGGCCGCGCTTAGAACCTCCGATTCGTGGCCACGCAGCACACTGAGTTCTTGCCCGCTGGCGGCCTGCCACACTCGCGCGGTCCGGTCAAAGGAGGCGGTGACAATCTGCTGGCCGTCCGGACTCCAGGCCGCGCTCACGACAGCCCCATCGTGGCCGCGCAGCACGCTGAGTTCTTGCCCGCTGGCGGCCTGCCACACTCGCGCGGTCCGGTCCAAGGAGGCGGTGACAATCTGCTGGCCGTCCGGACTCCAGGCCGCGCTCACGACAGCCCCATCGTGGCCGCGCAGCACGCTGAGTTCTTGCCCGCTGGCGGCCTGCCACACTCGCGCGGTCCGGTCCAAGGAGGCAGTCGCAATCTGCTGGCCGTTCGGACTCCAGGCCGCGCTCATAACCTCTCGCTCATGGCCGCGCATAGTTGCGCGCACAGGCGAGCTTGCCACCGCCTGGTGCAATGTCGTCGCTATTTGCCCGCCCGGGTCGTCAGCCTCGCCAGCTTGCACCCGCTGTGCCGCCGCAATCGCGAGGAGCAGCCCAACCTCAGGGTCTGGGACGGTTTGTGCTCGAAAAGCTAGCGCCAATGTCTCGGCACTGACCTGCCGGCGCTGGGCAGCATCCCGCGCTCGTTGTGTCTCTGCAACTGCGATCTTTGCGCTGTTCTCGTTTGCTTGGGCTGTCTGCTGTGCCGCAACGGCAGCATCCTGCCGCTCCTGTAGCTCTGCCTCGCGCGAGCGCGATCCGAACAGGAACACCCCCAGCAATAACGACAACGCCAAGAGCAGGCCAATTGCCAGCAGCCCCAGTCGCTGTAAGCGCCGCGGCAGGTAGTCGCGCGGCATGCTCTCGCGCACCCAGTGCTGATTGAACACTGCCGCGTAGATCCGGTTGCTCACCTGCAGCGCCGTGCCTTTCCGGCGCACCACCCCCGCTAGCTTGAGATGTGCCTTGACCAATGAGCCTTCGTCGTCGCGCACCACCCGCCCGCGCAGTACGCGTTTGTAGGTCATCAGCACATCGATCGGTTCAGGCGCACGTCGCGTCAACATGTCCCGCACGAACTGCAGGTTATTGTCTTGCTTGCTCGACTCACCCAGGAACTTCTCGCGCACCAGCGAGTCGACATTTGGCGCTACCTCATTACCCTGGCACTGCTCTGCGATAGCCGCACATAAATGCTGCGTCAGATAGGGGTGTCCGCTTGTCCAGTACAGCACTCGCGAAAGCGCCACATCCGCCTGCTCGGGCTGCAGCCCCAGACCCTCCGCAAATGGCCGCGCCTCCTCCGCACCGAAGTCGCTGAGCTGCACCTGCCGCCCAATGTTAAATGGCGTGCGCTGCGCATCCTTGATCAGATCGCCCGGGCTTGCCACACCGATCAGTACAAATGTCAGCCGCTCCAGCTCCGGCTGCTGCGCCCGCGCGTTGTACAGCGCGCGGATCGCCGTGTAGAAATCGTCGGTGAAATTCAAGCTCAGCGTTGTGTCGATCTCGTCTACGAAGATCACGACCCGGGCTAACATCTCGCGCAGCACGACCTCACGCAGGAATTCGGTCAGCCGCTGCGCCGGCCCCAGGTGCGATTGTGCTTCCCACCAAGCCAATGGGTCAGTCGTCAGCCCTAGCTGGTCGGCTACCTCCGTCAGTAGCCCCAGGTACCACTGCTCGACACTCAGCGCTGTGCCAATTAGCGACAGATCGATCTGCACCGTGCGAATGTCCTCGGCGTTGAGTCGCGCGGCCGTTTCGGTCATCAGGCTTGACTTGCCCATCTGCCGTGCGGTCAGTACGTACGCGAACGCACCCGCCTTACATAGTGCCAGCAACTCGGCATCGGCCGCGCGCTCGATATACAGCCCGCGGCCAGCCTGAACCGTCCCACCGGTTGTGTAGATGCTGCTTGTTCTCGCTGTCATATCACTCACGCTTGAAGTGTATGCCGAAGAACTCGGCGTACAGCCGGTTGCGCATATGCGCGCGCTGAAACTCGCCGCGCACCAGGCCAGCGCCATGCAGCCGCCAGAACACCGTCTCGTTCGTGCAGCGGCCCTGCTGCAGCACCTGTAGCAGCCCGTGTACCAGATCTGGCTGGTTCTGCATCCGAAACAGGTGGTAGCGCAAGTGATCGCCGAAAGGCCCACGCTCGGCCGTCGCATTGGCGAACAGAGTCTCGGCTGTATCGCGCCCGCTCGCGACCTGATACAGCGCCCGGCGCGTCAGGTAGGGATGTCCGCTCAGCAGGCCAAACA
Organism: Candidatus Ribeiella danica; assembly: GCA_016717335.1. Classification (GTDB taxonomy): domain Bacteria; phylum Chloroflexota; class Chloroflexia; order Chloroflexales; family Roseiflexaceae; genus Ribeiella; species Ribeiella danica. The sequence goes on along the minus strand of JADKFS010000006.1, from coordinate 47,419 downwards.
GACGAATCTCATTCCCCAGCGTCAGCGGCATCTCATGCAGTTCGTTCAGTGCATGCGCCTCCTCGACTGTGAAGTTGTCCAGCGCGATCACCTGCCCCACGTTGAACGGCGACTGGTTCAGGTTGGCAATCAGCTGGTACGGCTCGGTTGAGGTCACCAGGGCCAGGTCGAGCCGCTGCCAGATTGGCTTGGCTGCGCGGCTGTTGTGCCAGCTGCGCAGCATCCCGAAGAAATCCGAGCGGAAGTCTGCATCGAACATACTTTCGACCTCGTCCAGCGCCAGCATCAGCGGTTCGCGGATCTCCTTCAGTAAATAACGCTCAAGATAGCGCGTGCAGCGCTGGCTGTTGCCCAGCTTCGTGCTCCAATACTCATCGACCCGATCCTCCAGATCGAGCGCGTCGGTCAGCCAGGCACAGAACTGCCGGAAAAACAGGTCGGGGGTGGCCAGCGCCGCGCGGTCGAAAAGCTGGAAGTCCAGGAAAGCCACCCGCTTCCCAGCCGCCGCAGCTGTATCGATTACACGCATCAGCAGCGAGCTCTTACCGACCTGTCGTGGCCCCTTGATCGTCAGCGTCACGCCCAGCGCGGCCATGCTCTCGGTCGCCCGCTTGTCAGTCGCCCGCGGGATATAGAAGCGCGAGTCGACTCGCATAGTGCCCTCGGGCTGCTCCAACGGCCTGGTCCTGGCATGAAGTGACGGCTGCGCCATCGCCGCCGGTGCAGGCAGCAGTTCGGCTGTGGCTGGCCGCAGCACGTCGGCCTTCTCGGATGCGCTCTGTAGCGGCAGCACCCCACCTGCCAGCGCTCGCCGCAGCGCCGCGATCAGCGCAGGCGTATCCTGTTCGCCCTGCCAGAATGCCCACTGCCGATCGTCCAGATAAGCTCTCAGCGGGTATGGGAACGGCGCGCGGTAGTTCAGCCGCACTGGCAGAATCAGCGGACGGCCCTGCGCACACTGCAGCGTGTGCGCCAGCTCCACCTCCTCCTTGATCATCACGCTCTCTGTGGCCTGCGCCGATAGCAGCGTGATCAAGGCGTCTGAGCGCGCCAGTTCGATCCGGATCTGCTCGGCCCAGCGTGTGCCAACCAGCATGTCCTGGTCAATGAATACATCGTGGGTATTGCGCAGCGCCGCCGCCAGCACCCGCGCCAGCGGCTCATCCGGCGACACGTCGTGCTTGTAGCTGATAAACACCCGCAGTCGGCGCGTCGGCGTGATCTGCGCCACATCCGTCGGATCGACATCGCCCAGCACTGACTCAACCGCAACGCCCCAGCCCCGCAACACATCCGTGATGCGCACGATCTCCCGGCGCGCATCGTGAATATCAGCCAGCAGCGCTGACGGCGCAGGTAGTCCGTTAATCTGGGCCAACTGGCTTTGCTGGTGTGCCAGGCGATGGCGGTAAGTGGTTAGTAAAGTCAGCTGTTTGGTGATGTCTTCTTCTGATGGTATAGGCATAGAGGTATCAGCTCTCGTATAGACAGACTCACAGGCTAAACACAGCTCTCGCGAGCTTTACTGGTCCAGAAGTTGGTGGAAGAGCCAGGGACAATTGCTTCTTGGCAGTGTATACTATGATAACCAGTAAGGGCGAAAGAAGCAACAACGCTAGGTGGAAATGTCTCCACCCATCCGAAATGATTGTAAGGGTCGCTCTCGTGGCTGCCCGGTTGGCCGACCAGATACATGCGCGCTGCCTAGCCCGGCGGCGTCACGCCGCGCGCGAAGAGCCGATCCCACGAGGGCCGCAGGTGCAGCAGCAGGCCGCCCACGAGCATGAGCGCCGAGATCGCGATCAGCGCCGGGGCCTGGCGGTACATGCCGCTCGCGAGCAGTGTTCCGAGGAAGAAGACGTGGAAGAACATCGGCACGCTCAGCACCACGAGATCCAGCGGGTGGTCGCCCCGCGTGCGCCCGGCCGCCCACAGGGTAAGCAGCGCGCTGCCGCCGAGCATCGCGCCGATGATCAGCCACGCCGGCGCGCCGCGCGCGATCGGCGCATAGTAGGGGCGCAGCAGCGTGATCAGCCCCACGGCCGCCAGCGGTATCGCCAGGAGGGCCACCGCGAAATCGCGGAGGAGGGCCAGCGGGCCGGCGAGGCTCCACAGGCGGCCGAGGCGGAGCAGCAGCGAGAAGCCGAGCACGACCACGAACCAGGCGTAGAAGTTGCCGAGCGGCACGCCGAACCAGGGCCCGGCCTGCCCCCAGGTCCAGAAGCCCAGGCGGATGGCGATCGCGTCCATGCTCAGGTCGATATTCAGCGCCAGCAGCGCATCCACGATCGGCCGCAGGTACCAGGGCAGGTCGAAACGATCGGAGGTCTCCATCGCTGTGTAGATGATAACGCCCCAGCTGACGCCGACACACAGCGGCACGCTGCCGAACAGCGTGATCAGGAAGTGGCCGTAGACGTAGGCGTCGAAGATCACGATCGCGCCGTACTCGAGGAGCAGGCCGTAGATCATGCTCGCGATCAGGCCGAGCAGGCGCGACCAGCCGCGCGACCAGGCGTGGCGCAGACAGCTGACCGCCAGGACGTAGATGCCGAGCTCGGCGATCAGAAATGTGGGTTGTGGCATGGGCAGATCGCCTCCACAGACGACGCCGACGAGCGGCAGGCGCGGTGCGGTGTGCGCTGCATGCGTGCCTGCGCATCGGCTATCGTCCACTGGGTGGCGTCGCGCCTATTGTATCACGGACGGGGTGAAATCCCGAGCGGCCCCCCTCGCCCCCCTCGCCCGCGCGTGGGACAGGCGGATTTCGGAAGCGCGGTTTCTTTGCGGCTTGGCGGCTTTGCGCGAGCGAATCTTGTATATTGTAGCTCGCGCATCGGCTCCTCCGCCTCGTTTTGGGAGGCGGAGGATACCACGACGCGTGAGCTGCGACGAACCCGCGTTCGTTAGGCATGGGATGGGTCAATGCTCGGGATATCGACGTGCCACTGTACGGGCGCGATATATCGCGCCCCTACGCCTGTGGGGCGATGAAGGGAAATCGACGTGCCACTGTACGGGCGCGATATATCGCGCCCCTACGCCTGTGCGGCATGAAGGATATCGACGTGCCCTGACGGGCGCAATCGCGCCCACGCAGGCGCCCGGGCCGCCCCCACCCCCCCCCCCGCGGCCCCGAAGGGATCGACGGCCACTGTACGGGCGCGATATTCGCGCCCCTCGCTTGGGGGGGATGGCGATAAGGGATATCGACGTGCCACTGTACGGGGGCGCTCGATCGCGCCCCTACGCCTGTGGGGCGATGAAGGGATATCGACGTGCCACTGTACGGGTGCGCTCGATCGCGCCCCTACGCCTGTGCGGCAATGAAGGGATATCGACGTGCCACTGTACGGGCGCGATAGATCGCGCCCCTACGCCTGTGGGGCGATGAAGGGATATCGACGTGCCACTGTACGGGCGCGATATATCGCGCCCCTACGCCTGTGGGGCGATGAAGGGATATCGACGTGCCACTGTACGGGCGCGATATATCGCGCCCCTACGCCTGTGGGGCGATGAAGGGAAATCGACGTGCCACTGTACGGGCGCGATATATCGCGCCCCTACGCCTGTGGGGCGATGAAGGGATATCGACGTGCCACTGTACGGGCGCGCTCGATCGCGCCCCTACGCCTGTGCGGCAATGAAGGGATATCGACGTGCCACTGTACGGGTGCGATATATCGCGCCCCTACGCCTGTGCGGCAATGCTCGGGATATCGACGTGCCACTGTACGGGCGCGCTCGATCGCGCCCCTACGCCTGTGCGGCAATGAAGGGATATCGACGTGCCACTGTACGGGTGCGCTCGATCGCGCCCCTACGCCTGTGGGGCGATGAAGGGATATCGACGTGCCACTGTACGGGCGCGATATATCGCGCCCCTACGCCTGTGGGGCGATGAAGGGATATCGACGTGCCACTGTACGGGCGCGCTCGATCGCGCCCCTACGCCTGTGGGGCGATGAAGGGATATCGACGTGCCACTGTACGGGTGCGCTCGATCGCGCCCCTACGCCTGTGCGGCAATGCTCGGGATATCGACGTGCCACTGTAGGGGCGCGATAGATCGCGCCCCTACGCCTGTGGGCAATGAAGGGATATCGACGTGCCACTGTACGGGTGCGCTCGATCGCGCCCCTACGCCTGTGCGGCAATGCTCGGGATATCGACGTGCCACTGTACGGGCGCGCTCGATCGCGCCCCTACGCCTGTGCGGCAATGCTCGGGATATCGACGTGCCACTGTACGGGCGCGATAGATCGCGCCCCTACGCCTGTGCGGCAATGAACTGTCACGCGCGATTGAACCATGCCTTAGGCATGTTTCAATCGAACTTTACAGTTTAGGCACTACGCGGCCAACGCCAGTTCGCCCAAAGGCTCGCTTGTGGAGATTGCCTGGATAGACGCTGGCGGATAGCCCAACGCGACCAGCCAATCGGTCGGCGCCTCCAGCATGCCACTCAAGTGCAATGGACTGTGACCCTTATGGACGCCGCGCGTGAACACACGATGATTATGCCAGACCGCCAGCAGCGCCAACAACCCCGGCGACAGACAGCGATGCACCGCCAGATGCGGTCGCCGATCGAGTGCCAGTTTTCGACCGCGCTGCTGGCCCGCGTGGCCGTCTCCCAGGCGTGGATCAGCACCCGCGCCCCCGCGCCATCTCGGCAGCCCAGCGACCAGTTGCTCGGTATCCCACGCCAGGATCGTCCGCCGCAGCCAAGCCCTCCGATCAGAGTCAAACCGTCCGACCCCACCACCGGACGGACCGCTCTGGACCGCGTCCAGCGGCGCTACGAAGGTCAACAGCGATCCTTGCGCCAACCGCCGTGCGTCTGCAGGCGCTTGAGTTCGGCCTGCACCACGGTGGGCGCGCTGCTCAGCGCTCGCAGAGCAACTCCAGCACCACCATCAGGTCCTGCTGGCGGCGCGGCGCCGCCTGAATGCCATCCCGGTCCAGTACAATCACCGCCAGCGCATCGCGCAGGACCGGCCGCGCCCGCAGTTCTTTGAGCGTGCGTTCCAGGTCAGCGATCTCCGCGTGATGCGCGTCCAGACCGGGTGCGCGGTTGCCGCCACGTGTTTTGCGGCCCGCCGCCAGCCGCGCGGTGGCCTGCACCTGGCCCCAGGTGTGCAACAGATGCCAATGATCGCGTTCGTGCCGCCCGTGGGGTCGACCGTCTGGCAGGCCGAGCGCAGCGTCGCCGCCGTCACTGACGGTGGCGTGCCATTCAATCCACGGTCCTGCGCCAGCCAGAGCAGCAAGGTCCAGCTCTCGGCATCAACCGGCAACGGACCTTCGGCGGCCCAGACCCCCCCCGCGCGGGGGCCCGGGGGCGGGGGGGCTGCCCCCCCGGGCGGGGTGTAAATCTCGTCCAGCGCCAGGGGCGCGTGGTTGGCGGAACGTGGCTGGTCATCCACTGGAGCGCACGCTCTGGGCGATGAACGACTGCCGTAATCGAGCCGATGCTGAGGCGCACGCCACTCAGACGCTGCAGACAGACCTGGATATTGGCGTAGCTGCTATGGCTTTCGAGCAGCAGAGTCAGGATGTGGCGCGCCAGCTGCGGGTGACCAGCGTCGTGCCGGCGGTGTCGCAAAAGGCGTGCGCCAGAGCCTGTCGGGCACGTGCCTTCCAGGCATACAGGGTCGGGCGCGACACGCCGATCGTCGTGCTCAGATGGGTAATCATTCCATACGCATGGTCGTGTGCAAGCATCTGACTGGCCCATTGCGCCCCTGCTCGGGCGTGCTAGGATGCGCCTGACTCTGGTCCCCCTGATACGCTGGCGGATGCGGCACATCAACCATACGTGTCAGGGAGTTTTGTTGCAAGTCGTTCGGGTGAACTGTAAAGCCCGAACCCTCGATTTTGAAGCATGCCTTACGCAGGATGGCGGGCCGGCGAGGAAGGGTAGTGGCGGCAGCGCCTCCGCTCGCTCGACGACGTGGAGGAATCGGGAGAAGCCACAGCCTGATGCGCGGAGCGTTGCCCCGACCGCAACGCGGCGTTAAGATGCAACAACACAGGCCACGCTGCCGTTCGCAGCGGGCAACGCTCGTGCTATACTCGCGCGAGTTCCGTGTCTGAGGCTGGTCACGCCCCTGCATTCGCCCGATACCCTCGGAGCACATCCATGCACATCGCTATCAACCCGCTGGCGATCGTCATCGGCGCGGTTCTCGTGATTGGCTACCTGATCTTCCTCGCCCGGTTCCTCGCCGGTAGCCCGAAGGCATCGGCCCGACGAAGACGGCCAGCCGCCCACGTGCCCGCCCCTGCCGCCACGCCACCGGCGCACCCGGTCGCCGCATCACCTGGTCAGCCGGTCACCCCCGCACCAGGCCAGCTTGGCAGGCCCGACCCGCGCTCGCCCTACGAGCGCACGCCGGCGTTGCTCACCGCCGCCGAGCGCGGCTTCTACACTGTCCTGAGCGAGGCTGCGCCGAGCGGCTGCCGGGTGTTCGCCCAGGTCGGCCTGGCCGGCCTGGTGCAGGTTAAGGGCTGGGCGCAGCGGGACAAGAGCCACTGGTGGCGCATCCAGGCCAAGCGGCTGGACTTCGTGCTGGTCGACGCGGCGACCCTCGCGCCGCGCCTGGTGATCGAGCTCGACGACGCCTCGCACGGCCGGGCCGACCGGCGCGAGCGCGACGCGTTCCTCGACGAGGTCCTCGCCGGCGTGGGCCTCCCGATCCTGCACGTGCGCTGCCAGCGCCGCTACGATGGCGCCGCCCTCGCCGCGCAGATCGCCGCGGCCTTGGGGAGCGCCGCCCCCACGCTGCAGCCGATCGCTGGCCCAACGCAGCAGCCGGCGCCCCCGCCGCCGTTCGTGAGCGCCTGGCGGCCGATGCCGGCCGCGGCCACGCCTGCGATCCCACCGCGGCCCGCGTGTGAGCAGTGCCACGCCCGGCTGACCGAGGGCGCGAAGTTCTGCACGCAGTGCGGGGCGACGGTTGGGGTAGCGCGGGTAGAACCAAGAAGCGGCGGTGGATCGTGAATGGGCTATTGTCATGGCAAGTCGGCGCGGCCCGTAGACGAGCCCGCGCAGGCTGCCGACAACCATAACAACGACGTCGGCTTTCGTCTTGCCCGCCATAGGACGTGATACGTGATGTGTGACGAGTGATGCGGGCTGCGTGACACGCGCTGCGCGGCTCTTTGTCACGCAGCCCGTATGATTGTACGAATTTCGCCGGGTCGCGCGTTTAACGTATAGCAGCATCTTCTGGGAGCAACACTGATGACTGACCCATCCGCCCAGCTCGCCGCGCTGCGTGCCATCCGCGCCACTATCAGCGACCCGGCCCAGCTCGCCGCTCTTGACGCCGCGATTGCTGCGCTGGAAGCGACCAGCCAGCCAGCGCAGCAGATCATCGCCAGCGCGGGAGGGACCATCAACGATGCGCGCCAGCACCACGCCGCCGTCAGCGGCACGGCCGATCTGGTCGTCGCGGGCGATGTGCACGGCAATATCTACATCGCGGGCCGCCGCACCAAGAGCAGCACGGAACTGCTCGCCGGCTACCTCACGCGCCTGCAGGGGCGCTGCGGCGTGCTGCCGCTCCAGGGCGTGCGCGAGCAGAAGACCGCCGACGACGTGCTCCAGATCAGCCTCGACCAGGTCTATACCCAGCTGGCGACCACTGCGCTGGCCGCGCGCGAGACCTTTGCCGGGAAGGCGCTGAAGCAGTTCGATGCGAACGCCTACCTGGAGCAGCACACCGGCGCGCGGCTGCTGCCCGGCCAGCAGCGGGTGCAGCTACGCCGACCGCCCACCCGGCAGGAGCGCGTGCTCCAACGCGAAGATGCCCAGGAGCTGTTGGAAGGGCGCACGCTGGCGCCCGGCGAGATCAGCCAGCGCATCGATCAGCTCGACGGCGATGCTTTGAGGCAGATCGCCGGGCAAGTGCCGCGTCTGACCTTCGAGGGACCACAGCTCGTCTCCGAGGCAATCGCCGCCAGCCCATGCCTGGTGCTGCTGGGCGAGCCGGGCAGCGGCAAGAGCACCGCGCTGCGCTACCTGGCGCTGACGCTGGCCGCCGCTGGACTGGACGAAGCGGTGAATCTTTCCGAGCGGCTGGCGGGCTGGACCACCCTCGGCGAGCCCGGCCGCCTGCTGCCGCTGTTCCTGCCGCTGCTGCCGCTGGCGAAGCGCCTCGCCGCGCTGCCGGGGCACGCCGCCGGCGCCGACGATCTGTGGAACTACCTCGCCGACTCGCTCGAGGCCAACGGCCGCTACGCCGGCCTCGCCACCGCCGTCCACGACGAGATCGAGGCCGGGCGCGCGCTGCTGCTGCTCGATGGACTCGACGAGGTCGCCGGCGCCGACTCGCGCCGCCAGGTCGTCGCCGCCGTGCGCGCCTTCGCCGAGCAGTACACCCGCTGTCGCATCGTCGTCGCCTGCCGCGTGCGCGCCTACGAGGGTGTGCAGAACGCGGCCTGGCGGCTGCCGGGCTGGCCCACCGCGACCCTGGCCGATTGGACGATCGGCCAGATGGAGCACTTCGTGGCCGCCTGGTACGCCGCCGCCGCGACCGCGAGCGACATTACCGCCACAAAGCGCGACGAGCGCATCCAGGCGCTGCAGCATGCGATCCGGGTGCGCGACGACCTGCAGCGCCTGGGCGTGCGCCCGCTGCTGCTGACGATTATGGCGCTGGTGCACCTCAACGACGGCCGCCTGCCCGAGGATCGCGTGACGCTCTACAGCCGCTGCCTGGACATCCTGCTGGCGCAGTGGGAGGTGCGCGGCAAGGACGAGACGGTCTATGGCACGCTGATGGAGTACATCGGCCTGCCCGACGCCGACGTGCGCGGCCTGCGCGCGCTGCTGGAGGAGGCCGCGTTCGTCGCGCACGAGGCCAGCGCGCCGGGCAGCCCCGGCCGGCTCGGCCGCGCGACTCTACGCGAGCTGGTCGGCGCCGAGCTGCGCCAGCGCGGGCACCCGGACCCGTGGGACGGCGCCGAGCGCTTCCTGGAGTACGCCGACGTGCGCGCCGGGCTGCTGCAGGCCGGCGAGGCGGGCGACGCCTACGGCTTCCCGCACCAGACCTTCCAGGAGTACCTGGCCGGGCTCAAGCTGGTCAGCGGCGTCGGCGTCGTGGGCCGGATCATGGAGCGGCGCCGCGACGACCGCTGGCGGCTGCCGATCCTGCTGGGCATCGCCGACCACGTCAGCGGCAACAAGCTGGAGATGCCCTACCTGCTGCTCCAGAAGCTGCTGCTGGCGCACGGCAAGCCTGCAGACGAGCGACAGCGCGACCTGCTGCTGGCGGCCGAGATCGGCGACGACGTCGGCTGGGATCGCCTGGAGCGCGGCGACGCCGCCTTCGTCGATCTGCGCGCGAACCTTGCCGCCGCGCTAGGCCCGGTAGTCGAGGGCACCGCGCTGCCGGCCGCCGAGCGCGTGCGCGCCGGGGTCTATCTGGGCCAGCTCGGCGACCTGCGGGCGGGCGTGTACGCGCTGCCGCCGCGCGTGATGCCGCTGGCCGGCGGCCCGTTCGCGATCGGCGATGGCCGCGAGCGAGCCGACCTAATCATACCCGCCTTTGAGATCGCGCGCTACCCGGTGACCAACGCGCAGTACAAGCTGTTTCTGGACGATGGCGGGTACGACCCGGCGCAGCCCTGGTGGGATGCTGCCGGAAAGGCCTGGCTGCGCTCTGCAAAGGTGAGCGAGCCACGCTATTGGAACGACGAATGGTTCGGTCAAGCGCGTCTGAATCATCCGGTGGTCGGCGTGTCGTGGTACGAGGCGATGGCGTTCTGTCGCTGGCTGACGCAGCACCAGCTGTATAATCCCGACCAATCCACCTACACGCTGCCCAGCGAGGCCGAGTGGGAGTATGCCGCACGTGGGGTAGAGCGGAGGCAGTATCCTTGGGGGCAGGAAGAGCCGGACGGCGAGCGGGCCAACTTCGACAACCTGTATAAAGGCACGACGGCGGTGGGCTGCTTCCCGCTTGGGGCGACGCCGGAGGGTGTGCTGGACCTGGCCGGGAATGTCTGGGAGTGGACGCGCAGTGCCTACCGGCCGTACCCATATGAACCGGATGATGGACGCGAGGCGCCGGACGACCCATCGAAAGAATACTTTACACTTCGCGGCGGCGGCTGGATCACTCTTTCGATCGACCTGCGCGCGTCCTTCCGCTTCAACAACTCGCCCGACTACCATTTCAGCGTCGTCGGCTTTCGTCTTGCCCGGCATCGCACGAATAGCCGATAGTCGATAGCCGATAGCCGATAGTTCTGCGGGCACTGATGATTATCGGCTATTGGCTATCGGTTATGCGGTTGGGGGCGATGCCCCCTTGCACGCGCCGCAGGCGCGAATCGCGCGTTTTTTGGAACTCGGAGCGATGAAGACATATAAGCACCTCTACGAGCAGATCTGCGCCTTCGACAACCTGTGGGCGGCATTCCACCAAGCACGCAGGGGCAAGCGGGCGAAGCCCGAGGTCGCGGCGTTCGAGTACCACCTGGAGCATGTTCGATGAGCGATCCCGCCGCGCAGCTTGACTTTCTGCGCACCCAGCGCGACGCCGCACCCGATGCGGCAGCGCGCGCGATGTTCGAGCAGCTTATCGCTGCGATCGAGTCTCAGCCCACACGCGCGCACTCCACCGCGATCGGCGACAGCGCCCAGGTCGGCGTGAGCACGGCCGGCGATGTGCACGGCAGTGTCGTCGCGCCGCTGTTCCCCGCCGGCGCGAGCGGCAACTACATCGCCGGGGTGATCAACCTCTACCAGCACAGCCCCACCGTGACGGCGGCCGACTACGAGGCCGCGCTGCGGCGCTACCTCGACGATCTCTACGCGCGCCACTCGACGCTCGACCTGCGCGGCATCGACGAGCAGGGGCCGGTGGAGATCCAGCTGGCCGACCTCTACATTTCGCTGACACTGCGCGAGCCGGCGCTGGCGTCCCTGCGCGGCCGCGACGCGGTGCGGCGGCTCATGACCCAGCCGGCCGATCCGCACCCCGCCGACGCCGGCCTGGCCGGCGAAGCGCAGCGCACCGTCGCCTGGAGTGAGGCCCTGCGCGACCATCCGCGCCTGGCCGTGATCGGCAGGCCCGGCAGCGGCAAGACGACCCTGCTCCACTACACCGCTATTCGCCTGGCCGAGTCGCTTGCGCGCGACGACCGCACCCGCCTCGACGCGCTGGGCGTGGATGCCCCGCTGGTGCCGCTGCTGCTGCCGCTGCGCGAGCTGGGCAGCTACCTGCGCGAGTGCCGCCCGCGCGATCTGAGCGGCAACGGCCCGCGCCTGCTGCTCGATTGTCTCGCCAACTACGCCGATGGCCGCAACCTCGACCTGCCCGCCGACTTCTTCAGCACGCTCTGCGCGCAGGGCCGGGCGATCCTGCTGCTCGACGGGCTCGACGAGGTCTCGCGCGCCGACGATCGCGAGATTGTCAGCGCGATCGTCCGCGAGTTCGCCCAGCGCTACCCGGCCTGCCGCTACGTCGCGACCGCGCGCGTGGCCGCCTACACCGGCGCGGCCGAGATCGGCGCCGGGTTCGCGGTCTGTACCGTGGATGATCTGAACGACGAGCAGCAGGGCCGCTTCATCGCCAACTGGAGCCGCTGTATTCATCGCCGCATCTATCCGAAGGGCGGCGCCGACCAGATCGAGCGTATGGCCGCCACGTTCGACGCCGCGCTGGCGAAGGCCATCCGCGACAATCGGGGCGTGGGCCGGCTGGCGCCCAACCCGCTGCTGCTGACGGTCATCGCGATCGTCTTCTACAACCACCAGGATCTCCCCGAGAACCGCGCCCAGCTCTACGAGGAGTGCGTAAAGGTGCTGCTGCGCGGCGGGCGCGGCAAAGTCGATACGGCCGGCAAAGAGCGCGCCGCGCTGCTGATGGGCCTGGATGCGCGCCGCGAGCTGCTGGCCGCCGTGGCGTATCACATGCACTGCAGCGGCGAGGAGCACAAGCTGATCGACCGCGACGCGCTGGAGCGGCTGATCGCCACGTATCTGCGGCCACGAACGCCCGGCGAGATCGCGGCCGCCGAGCTGGCGCGCGCCTTCCTGAACGAGCTGCCCGTCCACATCGGCCTGCTGGACGAAGTCGAGCAAAACCGCTTCGGCTTCAGCCATCTCTCGTTCCAGGAGTTCCTGGCGGCGCGCCACGTCGCCGAGACCGACCGCTGGGATGCGGCGCTCGACCACTACCTGGAGAGCTGGTGGCGCGAGGTGATCCTGCTGTGCGCCGGCCACCTGAGCCAGGTGCGCTGCTGGAACTTCCTGGCGCGACTGGCAGCGCGCGGCGACACAGCAGACGAACGCGCCGCCGCGCTGGCGCTCGCCGGCGACGCGCTGACCGAGCTGGAGCGCTTCAAGGGCCAGGGGCCCATCCGCGGACAGGTGCGTGACGCGGCGCTGGAGCTGCTGGAGCGCCAGCCGCCCGACGCGCTGCCGGCTGCGGCGCGGGTGCAGTGTGGCTACACGCTGGCGCGCGTGGGCGACCCACGCCCCGGCGTGTGCGACTTGCCGCCCGCACTGGTCGAGCTGCCCGGCGGGAGCTTCACGATCGGCAGCACACCCGAGCAGGCCAATGCGGCTGGAATCGCGTATGAGCGCTTCTACCGGGAGCAGGGCGACGAAGCAACGGCACAGCGCGCCCGACGCTGGCCCGAGGATGAGATCAACAGCCAGCCGCTGCAGCTTCCCGCCTTCGCGATCGGCCGCTACCCGGTGACCAACGCGCAGTACAAGCTGTTTCTGGACGACGGCGGGTACGACCTGGCGCAGCCCTGGTGGGATGCTGCCGCGCGGGCCTGGCTGGCGCGCGACGACGCCGCGACGGAAGGGCTACAGGAGTGGCAGCGCCGCACCCGCAAGGATCAGCCCGAGTGGTGGGATCACGATCTGGTCGGGATCGCGCGCCCGAACTACCCCGTGGTCGGCGTGTCGTGGTACGAGGCGCGCGCCTTTTGCGACTGGCTGACCCGCAATCGCGCGCATAATCCCGAGGGTTACGTTTACGTGCTGCCGAGCGAGGCCGAGTGGGAGTACGTCGCGCGCGGCGTGAAACGGCGGACATACTCGTGGGGTGAGCCGGAGCCGGACGGCGAGCGCGCCAACTTCAATCAGATCTACAAGGGCACGACGGCGGTGGGCTGCTTCCCAAGCGGTGCGACGCCCGAGGGCGTGCTGGACCTGGCCGGCAACGTCTGGGAGTGGACGCGCAGCGAATATCGTGACTACCCGTATGATCTAGACGACGGGCGTGAGCGACCGGACGATCCGGCTGATAAATACTTTACACTTCGCGGCGGCGGCTGGGACAATCAATCGATCGACCTGCGCGCGTCCTACCGCTTCAACAACACGCCCGACTACCATAACGGCGACGTCGGCTTTCGTCTTGCCCGGCATCCTCCTGTGTAAAGCATTTATTATGCGTGCTGTGTCCTGTGTTCCGGCGTGAGCGGCACGCTGCGGCGAGCACTGGTCCGGATAGCGCGGGAGGGCGCGCGGCCCGTGGGGGTTGCAAGGCATAGGCGTTACCTTAACGCGATGAGGACCCCACCCCCTGCCCCCTCCCCTGCCAGGGGAGGGGGACATAGCTGGCGGTATGGCGGTTTCGGCAAAGCCGAAACCGCCATACCGCCAAGAAATCCCCCCTCTCCCGCAAGCGGGAGAGGGGGCAGGGGGGGGCGTGAGGGCCTGTCGCAGGCCGCAGAAGGTCTGCCGCAGGCTGCAGAAGGTCTGTTGCAGGCTGCAGAAGGTCTGTTGCAGGCTGCAGAAGGTCTGTTGCAGGCTGCAGAAGGTCTGTTGCAGGCTGCAGAGGGTCTGTTGCAGGCTGCAGAGGGTCTGTTGCAGGCTGCAGAAGGTCTGTTGCAGGCTGCAGAAGGTCTGTTGCAGGCCGCAGAGGGTCTGTCGCAGGCCGCAGAGGGTCTGTTGCAGGCTGCAGAAGGTCTGCCGCAGGCCGCAGAGGGTCTGCCGCAAGAGCAGCGGAGGAGATCGCTTCCCTTTCGCCCGGCCAACGGTTCCGCCCTCCCGCGTTCGAATCCTATCGTGTCGCGCGTTTATCACATAGAAGTAACAATGGGAGCAGCGCCGATGAGCGACCTCGCCACACAGCTTGACTTTCTGCGCGCCCTGCGCGACGCCGCACCCGATGCGGCAGCGCGCGCGATGTTCGAGCAGCTTATCGCCGAAAAGGAGGCTGCAGCGCCGCCCGCCGCGCGCGGCCATACCCAGCACATCAGTGGCTACGCCACGATCGCGGCGGCGGTCGCCGGCGACGTCCACGGCGACCTGTACATCGTCGGCGAGCGCACCCACAGCGCCCGGCAGCTCCTGGCCGGCTACCTGCGCTGGCTCGCCAGCCAGTGCGGCCTGCTGCCCCTGCGCGGCGTCCGCGAGCAGAAGACCGCCACCGATGTGCTCCAGATCGACCTTGACCAGGTCTACACGCAGCTTGCGACGACTGAGCTGGCCGAGCGCGAGGTATTTGAAGGCGCCGACCTGCAGCAGTTCGATGCCCAATCGTACCTGGCGCAGCACACGGGCGCGCAGCTGCTGCCGGCGCAGCAGCGCCAGGCCGTACGCGCGCAGCGCCGCGAGCCGGGCGATCAGCTCACGGCCGTCGACACGGATCTGGACAGCGACGGACCGCTGGGGCTCCCTGGCGCGACCCGACTCGCCGGCCGCGCGCTGGAGACGCTCGCACTCGACGACGTGCGGCGGCGCGCGCAGGACGCCGATCGCCTGGTCTTCTCCGGCCCGCAGCTCGTCACCGAGGCGATTGCCGCCAGCCCGCGCCTGGTGCTGCTGGGCGAGCCGGGCAGCGGCAAGAGCACCGCGCTGCGCTACCTGGCGCTCACCCTGGCGCGCGCCGGCCTGGACGATACGCTCGACGTGAACAGTCAGCTCCACGGCTGGCAGACGCTCGGCCTGAACGGTCAGCTGATCCCGCTGTTCATGCCGCTGCTGCCGCTGGCGCGGCGCCTGGCCGCGCTGAACGGCCACAATGGCAGCGCCGCCGATCTGTGGGCCGCGATCGACGCACATCTGAACGATCACGGCGCGACCAGAGACGTCGTCGCCGCCGTGCGGGCCGAGCTGGCGCGCGGCCACGTCCTGCTGCTGCTCGACGGCCTGGACGAAGTCGCCGGCGGCGACTCGCGCCGCCAGGTCGTCGCCGCCGTCCAGGCCTTCGCCGCCGAGCAGCCGCGCTGCCGCATCGTCGTGGCCTGCCGCGTGCGGGCCTATGACGGCGAGCAGAACCAGCAGTGGCAGCTGGCGGGCTGGCCCACCGCCACCCTGGCCGACTGGACCCCCGGCCAGGTGCAGGCCTTCATTCAGGCCTGGTACGCCGCTGCCGCCGCTGCCAGCCGGATGCCGCCGGCCCGGCGCGACGCGCGCGTCGCGGCGCTCCAGCGCGCGGTGGTCGAGCGCGACGACTTAAAGCGGCTGAGCGTCCGGCCGCTGCTGCTGACGATTATGGCGCTGGTGCACCTGAACGATGGGCGCCTGCCGGAGGATCGCGTCAGCCTGTACGCGCGCTGCCTGGACATTCTGCTGGTGCAGTGGGAGATCGCCGGCCGGGACGAGACCGACTACGGCTCGCTCATGCACTACATCGGCCTGCCCGACGCCGACGTGAAGACGCTGCGGCCATTGCTGGCGCGCACCGCCTACGCGGCGCATGAAGCCGCCGCGCCCGGCGACGTCGGCCGGCTGCGCCGGTCGGACTTGCGCGAGCTGGTCGCCGACGAGCTGGAGCGGCTCAAGCACCCCAACCCGCACGAGGGCGCCAGGCGCTTCCTGGAGTACACCGACGTGCGCGCCGGGCTGCTGCAGGCCAGCGACGCGGGCGATGCCTACGCCTTTCCGCACCAGACCTTCCAGGAGTACCTGGCCGGGCTGGAGCTGATCCGCGGCGTTGGGTTCGTCGATCGGATCATGGAGCGGCGTGGCGACGACCGCTGGCGCGTGCCGATCGTGCTGGGCATCGGGCACCTGGTGAGCGAAGGCGCGCTGGCCATGCCCTACCAGCTGCTCAGCCGGCTGCTGCGTACGGGCAAGCGCGATCTGGCGCAGCGCCAGCGCGACAGCATCTTCGCGGCCGAGCTGGCCGCGGATGTCGGCTGGGACCGGCTGGAGCGCAGCGGCGACGAGTTCACGGCGCTGCGGGGGGAGCTGGCGCAGGCGCTGGCGGGGGTGGTCGAGGGCACGGAGCTGCCGGCGGCCGAGCGCGTGCATGCCGGTGTGCGCCTGGGCCAGCTCGGCGACCCACGGCCGGGCGCGTGCGGCCTGCCGCCGGCGATGGTCGAGCTGCCCGGCGCGTCGGTGGTGCTGGGCATTCCCGCCGCACAAACAGAGCATGTGCGTGCGCTGTGGCTGACCTATTGGCAGGAACGAGGCGAGGGCCAGGCAGAGCGCTACGCCGACGTTTTCGCGAAGCGTGAGACTAACGCGACGGAGGCACCGCTCCAACTGCCCGCATTCGCGATTGGACGCACTCCCATTACCAACGCGCAATACCAGCGCTTTCTGGACGACGGCGGGTACGACCCTGCAAAGCCGTGGTGGGATGCTGCCGCGCGGGACTGGCTGGCGCGCGACGACGCCGCGACGGAAGGGCTACAGGAGTGGCAGCGCCGCACCCACAAGGACCAGCCCGAGTGGTGGGACAACGAACAGTTCGGAAGAGATCGCCCGAATCACCCGGTGGTCGGCGTATCGTGGTATGAGGCGACCGCGTTTTGCCGCTGGCTGACGCAGAACCAGGTGTATAATCCCGACAAATCCATCTACACACTACCTTCCGAGGCCGAGTGGGAGTATGCGGCGCGCGGCGTGGAGCGCCGGCCGTATCCCTGGGGCGAACCGCAGCCGGACGGCGAGCGCGCCAACTTCAATCAGATCTACAAGGGCACGACGGCGGTGGGCTGCTTCTCAGCAGGCGCAACACCCGAGGGCGTGCTGGACCTGGCCGGCAACGTGTGGGAGTGGACCCGCAGTATCTACCGACCGTACCCGTATGAACCGGATGATGGACGCGAGGCACCGGACGACCCATCGAAAGAACTATTTACACTTCGCGGCGGCGGCTGGTTCGATCTTTCGATCTACCTGCGCGCGTCCGGCCGTAACGACCTCACGCCCGACTACCATTACGACGTCGTCGGCTTTCGTCTTGCCCGGTATCGCACGAATAGCCGATAGTCGATAGCCGATAGCCGATAGTTCTGCGGGCGCTGATGATTATCGGCTATCGGCTATCGGTTATGCGGTTGGGGGCAATGCCCCCTTGCACGCGCCGCAGGCGCGAATCGCGTATTTTTTGGTAAGCGGAGCGATGAAAACCTCGAGGTGCTGCGCCGCCTGCTCGCCCGCCGGATCGCCGACGACCGCGTGCTGGCGCTGATCGACCTGATTCTGGCCAGCGGGGCGGGCGATGACATACAATCCTGCCATCCACCATTTTCCGTGGTAGACTACGCGAGCAGCGATGGTACAGAAGGAGGTATCCATGAACAAGTCTGAACTGTTGCAGGGGGTGCGGGAAGAGTATCGGCGATGGGAAGCGCTGCTCGACCAGATTGGCGAGGCGCGGATGGATCAGCCCGGCGCGGCTGCTGACTGGTCGATCAAGGACATCATCGCGCACCTGACCGGCTGGCGGCACCGAACGGTCGCCCGCTTACAAGCGGCACAACGTGGCGAAGGGGAGCCGCCCTCACCCTGGCCAGCGCACCTCCAAGCTGACGTGGATCTGGATGAAATCAATGCGTGGATCTATGAGTCCAATCACGGCCGCTCGGTGCGTGAAGTCCTGGATGAATCGCATCACGTATTTCAGCAGATGTTCGCCGCCATCGAAGGTTTACCCGATGCAGTCCTCAGCGATCCAGTGCGCTATCTTCCATGGTTGGAAGCTGAGTCCGTCAAACCGAGTGATTTCTTCGCCCATTTCCATGAAGAGCATGAGTTTGGATATGCGGGCTTGGTTGGCACGAGGAGCGCAGCAATGAGGAGATCCAGCGCTTCCAGGTCCCGAAGCCGTTGCTCTTTGACTTCGAGCAGCGCCAGTGCCCGCCGGCCTTCGAAAGCGCGGGTGCTACTCCGGCGGCATCACCATGCTCGACGCTGATGCCGTGCTAGACCACACGATGATGCGGGAGCGAACGATGAACGACAGCACGCGCAGCGCCTTAGCCACGGAAAACGACATGGCTTGAACCTGGGAACAGATCTTCAAGTCGTCCGACGAGCTTGCGGGATAGATGATGATCAAAGAGCAGTTTCATGCTGCCACAAGGATGTGATGGTCGCGGTCCGCAGCAAAGCTCAGGCACGCCTGAATATCTTCCGCAGTCAAATTTGATTGTACCATACCACATTCCTGGTTGCACATGCAGCGTCCAACATGATAGCGGTGTCGAGCAGCAGCAGCGGCTACGAGCGATTGCGGTGCTGCGCCTGGTCGCGCAGCTGGCGGGCGAACGCCGAGCTATCGGCGATGTCCTCGCGCCCTTCCCACAGGCCAACTAGACCGGAGGACAGCAGGCCGGCCGCAGTGAGTGGCGGGCGCTCGCCGGTGGCAGGCGACTCGGTCAACACAATCATCTCGACACGCTGGCCGCGCTTGATCGGCATATTCGCGAGGTGGATCTCGCCGTCCTGCTCGACGATCGTGTAGATACGGATGGCATCCATTGCGTGTCTCCCACCTTATCGGCTATGAGCGGCGCACAGTGTAAGCGGTAGTATAGCCTGGCAGCGCTGCCGCCGCCGGGTGTGCCACGATTGTCGCAATGTCATCTGTCTTCCGCACGGTGGCCTCTGCCGGTCGCCTACACGATCAGGCGGATATGCCGACCGGCGCGATCGACCGGCACGACTGGATGACCCGCTCCAGCAGGTAGTCGCCGTAGCGCGCCTGGGCCGCGCAGTAGGCCCGCCAGAGCTGCTCGGGGGCCGGCGTGTCCGCCTCGCGCCAGAACGCCATGCAGGCGTCGTGCGCCGTGTCGCGCAGCCGATCCTCGGCCGGGTCGCGCTCGGCGCTCACGGCTGCTCCCAGGCGACCGCCCGCGCCAGCTGCTCGGTCCGCCGCAGCCGGTAGCACAGGCTGGCGGTGTGCAGGTCCAGATTTTGGTCCGATAGCAGGCTGATGTCTTCCCAGCCCTCCGGCCCCCACACCTCGATCGTCACCGCGTAGCGCCCGCCGGGATGGGCGACCAGCCGCACCCGCCGATCGGCGACGACGTCCGTTTGTAGCTCGCACATGGCCTCCTCCGTCTCGTCAAGGGACGCAGAGGATACCACGGCATGCTTGCTACGACGCACCCGCGTTCGTTACGGGAGGATGACGGGCTGACGAGGGCGAGTAGGGAGGCAGAAGCACCTCTGTGGCCGCCCTCCCTGGCCGCCTGCTCTGCTGGCCTCCGTTGGCGCCTTCTATGTGCTATCATGGCAGCGAGCAAGGAGGGATACCGTGGCGATCGATGGTATCACCGAGCATATTGTGAGTACGCCCGGCGTGCTTGGCGGCAAGCCGCACATCAAAGGCCACCGCATCAGCGTGCAGGACGTGGCGATCTGGCACGAGCGACTGGGCCAGAGCGTTGACGAGATCGCGACCGACTACCAGCTGACGCTGGGCCAGGTCTACGCCGCGCTGGCCTACTACCACGATCACCGGGCTGCGATCGACGCCGAGCTGGCGCGCGGCGAGGCGCTGGTGGCCGAGCTGCGCGCGCGCTTCCCCTCGAAGGTCGGCGAGCGCCACCGTGCCTGACCCGATCCGCTTCGCGCTGGATGAGCACGTCGCGCCGGCGGTCGCGGCCGGGCTGCGCCGTCGTGGCGTGGACGTGACCACCCCGCAGGAGGCCGAGCTGCTCATGGAGATTGCCACTATCCTCGACTCGGCCGCGATGGTCAACCATATCGAATTCCTCTAGTTCGCGCCGGTCGCGCAATGAATCGGCATCGACACGCCCGAGGTCGTCGACCTGCGCGGCGCTGTCGAGTGCTTTGGGCGCGCGGCCTCGGCCAAGGCGCACGAGCTCCTCGATGGGCAGACCGTCGCCGTCGAGGCGGACTCGAGCCAGGGCGACCGCGATCGGTACGACCGGCTGCTGCGCTATCTCTGGCTGCCTGACGGGCCGATGGTCAACCAGGAGCTGCTCGCGCAGGGCTACACCTTCGAGTACACCTACGCGCCAGCGCCGGCAGCGAGCTGCGACCCGCCCTACCCCGACGCCTGCATCCCGCCGGCGCCGCCAGATCTCGAATGTGCGGATGTCCCGTATCGCCGGTTCGGTGTGCTTGCGCCCGATCCGCATCGCTTCGACCGGGATCGTGATGGGATTGGCTGCGAGTAGGCGCAATTTTGGTGGCTTTGCATGCCAAGCCGTAGGGAACGAAGGCTTGTAATTGCTCTCACCTGATCAATGTGCGAAAAGGCCCTTCACGCACGTTTAGGATGCATGGTATACTCTCGCCGGAGGCTCTGCACCCTTCGCATGCCCTGACGTCGTCGCAGCGACCCGCGCGCCCCCGACCTGCCGCGCCCTCGCCTCGCCCGCCCCGCTGTCCCCGACGTCTGGTTACCGAGTACCAGCCAGAGCATATCGTCTATCGTCTTTGGTCCTTGGTCCTTGGTCATTCGTCCTTGGTCACCTGTCGCCGAGCGGCTACTGACTACCGACGACTGATGACTGACTACAGAGAATATCGCCTATCGTCTTTGGTCCTTGGTCCTTGGTCATTCGTCCTTGGTCACCTGTCGCCGAGCGGCTACTGACTACCGACGACTGAATACTGACTACTGGCAGTTGCTGAGAACGCCCCATGCTGCCATTTTCATCGGTTTCACATATCCATTCCCGAGATCGTAGCGCCCTCTGCCTTGCAGTGAGGGGCAGCACATGACCCGCATCTTTGATAACATCGACCACAAACTTTCCCCCGCGTTGACCAAAACACTGGCGTCGGCACACCGCGCCGATTTCTGTGTCGGGTTCTTCAACCTGCGTGGCTGGGGCTGGTCGCCGACCAGATCGACCACTTCGCGGGCGGCGAGGGCCAGTGCTGCCGCGTGCTCATCCGGATGAACGAGCGCCCCGACGACGAGCTGCGCGCCGCACTCCGCATTCTCAAGACCGACGACGGCCTCGACCTTCAGCGCGCGGCGCAGCTCCGGCGGCAGGTCGCCGAGGCCTTTCGCGACCAACTCACCAAGGGCGCGCCAAGCAATGCCGACGAACGTGCACTTCAGCAGCTCGCCCAGCAGCTGCGCGCCTGCAAGGTTGTGGTCAAACTGCACCTCCGCTACAAGCTGCACGCCAAGCTGTACCTGCTCTACCGCGAGGACTACAATAACCCGATCACCGGCTACCTTGGCTCCAGTAATCTGACGATGGCTGGTCTCAGCGGCCAGGGCGAGCTCAACATCGACGTCCTCGATCACAGCCCCACGCAGGATCTTCAGAAGTGGTTCAACGCCCGCTGGGAAGATGACTGGTCGATCGATATCTCGTCCGATCTGGCAACGATCATCGAGGAGAGCTGGGCCGGCGAGCGAATGCTGGCGCCCTACCTGGTCTACCTCAAGATGGCCTACCACCTCTCTGAGGATGCCCGTGCCGGCGTGAGCGAGTTTTCGTTGCCGCGCGATTTTCGCAACAAGCTGTTCCCCTTCCAGGAGGCCGCCGTTAAGATCGCCGCGCGCTACCTCAACCGGCGCGGTGGCGTGCTGCTCGGCGACGTCGTCGGCCTTGGGAAGACGATGATGGCGACAGCCGTCGCGCGAATCTTCAAGGATGACTATGGCTGGCGGCCGCTGATCATTTGCCCGAAAAACCTGGTGACGATGTGGCAGGAGTACAACCTCACCTGGGATATGGGCGCGGAGATTATTCCGCTCAGCCAGGTCCAGCAGCGATTGCCGCAGCTCACCCGGCGCTTCCGGCTGGTGCTAATCGACGAGTCGCATACCCTGCGCAACCGCGAGGGCAAGCGCTACCGTGCCATTCACGACTACCTCAACGAATTCGATTGCCGGGTCATCCTGCTCTCGGCAACGCCGTACAACAAGAGCTACGAGGATCTGAGCGCGCAGTTGCGCCTGTTCGTTCCCGACGAGGCCGACCTGGGCATCCGCCCGGAAAATCTCATCCGCACCCTTGGAGAGCGGGATTTCTTACGGCTGCAGGTGCCGCCCCGCTCACTGCGTGCCTTCGAGAAGAGTAAACACGCCGACGATTGGCGCGAGCTGATGCGGCTCTACATGGTGCGCCGGACACGCTCGTTCATCAAGGACAACTACGCCGAGCGCGACCCGGCCAACGACCGCTACTACCTGCGCCTGCCCGATGACTCACGGTTCTATTTCCCCGACCGTCTGCCGCGCACGATCGCTATTCCAATGGCTGAACATGCGTCTGACCCGTACAGCCGGCTCTACGATACGGCCGTGGTCGATACGATCAACCGGCTCTCGCTGCCGCGCTATGGGCTGGCCAATTACCTCAAGCGCGGAGCCGAACGCCTGGCCGAGGCAACCGAAAAGCCGCTCCTGGGCAATCTCGCGTGCCGGTAAGCGGCCTGATGGGCTTCAGCCGCACGAATTTGTTCAAGCGCCTAGAGTCAAGCGGCAGCGTCTTCCTGCAGTCGATTGATCGGCACATCCTGCGCAACCATGTGTTCCTGCACGCGCTCGACAATGACCTTCCGCTGCCGCTGGGCACGCAGGGCGCCGATGTGCTCAGCCTCGATGGCGATCTTGACCCCGATAGCGATCTGGCCCAACAGGATTTCGAGGACCGAATAGAGGATAATGGCATCGGTGCTACTCCCCTTGAGTCGCGTTTGAGCGCGCCGCACACGTACTCTGCCGACTGGTACGCCCAGCGCGCCAAGGAGATCTACGCGGACTATCGGAGTTCGTATCAGCGTCGCTTCAATTGGCTCCGCCCGGTGCTATTCGGACCGGATCTCAAGCGCGATCTTCAGCGCGATACCACTGCACTGCTGGCGATCCGGCAGGCGCACGGAACGTGGAACCCGGCGCGCGATGTCAAGCTCGAGCAACTGATTACGCTGCTCCGATCGCTGCCTGAGCAGAAGGTGCTGATCTTCACGCAGTTCGCCGATACGGTCGCATACCTGGTCGAGCAGCTGCGCCGGGCCGGAATCACGGGAGTGGAAGCAGCCACAGGCCAGTCCGCCAACCCGACCGAGCTGGCGCACCGCTTCAGCCCGCAGTCCAATGAGGTGACCACTCCGGCGCTGCTGGCAAACCCAATTCGTGTCCTGGTCGCAACCGATGTGCTGAGCGAGGGCCAGAACCTGCAAGATTGCGCGCACGTCGTCAACTACGATCTGCCCTGGGCAATCATCCGCCTGATCCAGCGCGCCGGTCGCGTCGACCGTATTGGCCAGCGGGCGCCAACGATCACCTGCTACACCTTTCTCCCCGCCGACGGGATCGAGCGGATCATTCGCTTGCGCTCGCGCGTACGCCAGCGGCTCACCGAGAATGGCGAGGTGGTCGGCACCGACGAGCGC
Source organism: Candidatus Ribeiella danica (assembly GCA_016717335.1). Lineage (GTDB taxonomy): Bacteria > Chloroflexota > Chloroflexia > Chloroflexales > Roseiflexaceae > Ribeiella > Ribeiella danica. The sequence continues at coordinate 23,865 of JADKFS010000006.1, read as the reverse complement.
TTCTTCGAGGATGCCGGCGAGACGCAGTTCTTGCAGAACCTCTACACCGAGACTGCCGGCACACTTGACGACGTCGACGACGCCGAGGTCGATCTGGCCTCCTACGCGTACCAGATCTGGCGCAACGCGATCTCGGCCAACCCCGCGCTCAAGAGCAAAGGTCGAGGGCCTGCCGAGCGTGGTCTACAGCGCCCGCGCGCTGCCCGACCTCTCGGCGCCCGGCAGCCACTCCAGCCTGCCGTTCCTGACACCTTCCGGCGTGCTGGTCTACCTGCGCACGGCGACGGGCAACGATGCGCTGGCGTGGGTCGACGAGGATGGCAACAGCGTCACGCAGTCGCAGTCGGCGATCCTGCGCGCTGCTGAATGCACGCTCGACACACCCGCCGTCCCGCGCGCCGAGGCGCACCACGAGTTGGTGCGTCGCTCGTTCGAGCTGGTCGAGCAGAACGAGACGTTGAGCGGCGGGCTGGGCAGCACTCGCGGCGCGCGCTTTCGACTCTACGACGCGCTCAAGCGTTACCACGACCATCTGCAGCGCACGCAGCCGATGTTCGTCAGCGACGAGCTGAAGCGGGTGATCGACGACGTGTATCGCCATCCACTGCGGCAGACCGCGATCGACACCGTCAACCGCCAGCTGCGCAGCGGCATTAGCGACGAGCAGCTCGCCGACCTGGCGATCGCCCTGCGCGGCGAAGAGAAGCTGTGTGTCATCCACGAGAGCGCCGACGAGCAGCGCGAGCCGCAGATTGTGTGCTCGCTCGGGCTAGTTTAATCTGAGTCTGACGAGGAGTGCCCCATGCCTGTCAATCTTGCCCGCCTCCGCACAACCTTACAGGCGTTCGACTGGAAGCCGATGTTCGTCGAGGTGCTCAAGTGGAGCCGGCCCACCGAGCGACCCTGGTCGGCGACTGTGGATGGGCAGGGGTACACGCTGACGCCGGTGGCGCAGATGGCCGATATGCACGTCTATGTCTGCACGAGCGACTCCGGCGTGCTACCGATCCAGGCCATCCGCCGGCAGATCGAGAACCAAGTCAAGGAGCGCCGCTTCGAGCATCATCATCTTCGAGGACGGCGGCCGGCAAGAGGCAATCTTCCAGTGGATCAAGCGAGGCCAGGGCGCCGCACGGAGCCGCGAGTTTGCCTACCGCCGCGGCCAGAGCGGCGACCTGCTGCTGCAGCGGCTGAGCGGTATCGCCTTCGACTTTAGCGATCTCGACGAAGCAGGGCGGATTGACATCGCCAAGGTTACCGCGCGGGTCGCCAAGAGCCTTGACGTCGAGGGCGTCACCAAGAAGTTCTACGACGACTTCACCCGGCAACGCGATGCCTTCCAGAAGTTTCTCCAGGGCATCCCGATCGAGGACGACCAGCGCTGGTATGTCTCGGTGATGCTCAATCGGCTGATGTTCATCTACTTCATCCAGGCCAAGCGCTTTCTGAACAACGACCCGGCGTACCTCCAGACCAAGCTGGCCTGGTCGCAGGCCAACCTCGGCCCCGATCGTTTCTACCGCGATTTCTTGCGTGCTGTTCTTCGAGGGCTTCGCGCACGAGAAAGCCGAACGCTCGCCGGCGACGAACCGCATGCTGGGCGATATCCCTACCTCAACGGCGGGCTGTTCCTGCCACACGCGATCGAGGAGCAGTACGGCGCGGCCATCCAGATCCCGACGGCGCGTTCGAGAAGCTGTTCACGTTCTTTAGCTCCTGGCGCTGGCACCTGAGCGAACGTCCTGGCGTGAGCGACCGCGAGATCGATCCAGATGTACTGGGCTACATCTTCGAGAAGTACATCAACCAGAAGCAGATGGGCGCCTACTACACCAAGGAGGATATTACCGGCTACATCTGTCGCAGCACAATCATCCCGGCATTGTTCGACAAGGCTAATCTCTCATTGGATCTGCTCGACCTGCCCAAGAACATCGCGGCCTACCTGTACCCCGCGCTGAAGCAGGCCGACCGGCTGCCCACTGAGACCGACCGCGAGTATGCCGCGCGCCAGGAGCGCGTGCGCAAGCTGATTGCCGATGCGCGTACCGGCACGATCGCCACGATCAACGACGCGATCACTGCCAACCTCAACCTGGAGGCGATGATCTTCGACCTTGTCCCGTTCCTTGAGGCGCAGCCGCTGCACCGGCTCTACCAGGCGCTGGCCACGCTCAGCATACTCGATCCGACATGCGGTGCGCCACGAGGCGCTATGCGATATTGCCCGAACGGAATAGCAGAAAGGAGGAACCGATCCCGTAGGGACGAGCGCAGACCTCACTGCGCTTGAGGCTAATCCAGCAGGCTGGGGACAATGAGCATCAACCAGTCTGAAGCCTGGAGAACACGCGGGGCGGGGCGGCACTCCATCACGACCCCAGGCCCGCAAGCCTGAGCCGAAGTACGGTTACGCGAGAAAGTGCTGTCAGACGCGCCCTGAGGGTCAACACTCTGTCAACCGATGGAGATGGAGTGGAAGTCATCAGATACCTGTTTGGTCGCATGCAGACGGGGAAAAGCCCTTCGGTCGAGGCAAACCGACAATGGCTCCGCGAGGAATGAGCCAGCGGCTGATGGCGACGCTTCCAGGTGGAAGCGGACGGGCGTACAGGCACAACCTACCCTTCGGCGCAGAATACCGCAGAGCGAACGTGGGAGGCGTGACCATCGACCCCAAGCGGTTTGGACTAGCTGCGGTTGACGTGAGGGTCACGCGTCGGAGCGGTCATAGTAGTCGGCGGTGGGGAAGGCCCACCCATGGCGAAGGACCGCAGGGAGAGCAACCGAAACCGTCGTGCGGATTCCGCAAGGAAGCATTCTGGAAATGTATGAATGATCTCCGCAAAACACAGGCGAGTTTCGCGCGCAAAGCGCAGGCCCAGCCGACCCATCGGTTTGGCGACCTGTACCATCTGATCTGTCGGGAAGAGTGGCTCAGCGAAGCGCTGCGCTGTGTGCTGCGGAACACGGGCAGCCGTACCGCAGGCATCGACGGCATCAGCCGCAAACACCTTCAGGAAGAAACGGCCCAAGCCACCTTCATCCACACCCTACGGACGGAACTGCGCACCAACACCTATCACCCGCAACCCGTCCGCCGCCACTGGATACCCAAAGCGAATGGCACCCGCCGACCGCTCGGCATTCCGACCTTGAAGGATCGCGTGGTTCAGATGGCGCTCAAACTCCTGCTCGAACCGATCTGGGAGAGCGACTTTCTGGACTGTTCGCAGGGCTTTCGCCCTGGTCGCCGCACGATGGACTGCATCTGTACGTTGCGCAGTCGCATCACCACGCAGAACAAGTACTACTGGATCATCGAAGGCGACATCAAAGGCTGCTTTGACCACGTCCACCACGCGATCCTGCTCAAACTGGTCAAGCGCCGCATCCGCGACCCGCGCATCCTCGCACTGATCGCGGCACTGCTCAAGGCCGGGGTGATGGACGGGCGGCTGTTCCAGCACACGCCGGAAGGCACGCCCCAAGGTGGCATCTTGTCGCCACTGCTGGCAAACATCTATCTGCACGAATTCGACCGCTGGTGGTGGGAGACGTATGGGCAACTGACTCTCTACCAGAAACAGAAACGGCGCAAAGCCGGGGTCGGCAACTGTATCCTGACCCGCTACGCCGATGACTTTGTGCTGCTCTGTAATGGCCCGCATGCCGAAGCGCTCCGGCTGCGGGAGGAAGCGCGGCAGGTCTTGTGGGAACAACTCCATCTGGAACTGGCGCTGGACAAAACCCACGTGACCCACGCAACCGAGGGCTTCAACTTTCTTGGCTTTCACATCCGCTATCAGCACCCACGCACGAGTAAGCCCTGGTTGCGCGTGACACCCAGTCGGAAAAGCATCCAACGGCTGCGCGACACCATCAAAGGCCTGACCAAACGAGCCACGTTCTACCAGACGCCGCTGGAAAAGCTGCGCAGCATCAACCGGGTACTGCGCGGGTGGAACCAGTATTACGCCTATGCAAACGCCACCACGACTGCCAGTAAACTGAGCTACTGGGTGAATGACCGCGTGTTTCGCTGGCTACGCAAACGCCACAAGCGGTCAGCCGGCTGGATCGAACGGACATACCACCATCGTGAACAGCAGAATACACACAACCGCGGGAACCTGGGGGTGCGGGACGAACGCGGAGAGTTGGTCTATCTGTATCAACTGACCGATCTTCACCGCCGACACTATCACGCGCGTTTGCATCTGCATCCCTACCTGCTCACGTTGGATTTGACCGAGGAAACGACAGATGACAGCCCGTTTCGGGACGGGTGGGATGGGCAGACCACGCCCGCGAAAGCGGCGTGGGCCAGCCTACGCCTGGCGGTCTTAGAACGGGATGGGTATCAGTGTAGTACGTGTGGGGCGACCAACGATTTGCACATCCATCATCGTCAGGAACGCCGTCACGGAGGCACGGATACGATGGACAACCTCCAAACCATATGTGCCGACTGCCATATGCAGACAACCGAATGGGGCCGACCGCGCGGAGCGCGAAACCGGCACTCCCAGAAAGCCGGATGATGGGAAACTATCACGTCCGGTTTGGAGAGGGGGATGGGGAAACACGCCGACCGCGAGGTCGGAGGGTGCGCCCTGTCCCCACTCTACGGTCGGGCGCGTTCCTGTTCGCGGCGATCAAGATCCTCAAGCCGATCTACGAGCAGGTGCTCGACCGTATGGCCTTGCTGGCCGAGCGCCGTAAGGCCGACGGCATGCCGTTCCGCGAGATCCTCGACGCCGAGCAGGCCCACCCCAACCGCGACTACTTCATCACCAAGAGCATCGTGGTGCGCAATCTGTACGGCGTGGACCTGATGGAAGAGGCCACTGAGATCTGCAAGCTGCGCCTGTTCCTCCGTCTCGTGGCCGACCTGGAGGACGCCGCGCACGTCGAGCCGCTGCCCGACATCGATTTCAACATCCGCGCGGGTAACGCCCTGGTTGGCTATGCCACTGTAGAGGAGATTGGCGGCGGCTACAAGGGCGGTATCGCCGGCCTGCCAAAGCGCGTGCAGCAGACAGTTCAGGATGTCGAGGTGGTGCAACGTGAGCTGAGCATCTACCGCAATAGTCAGCTCCAGCTCAACCCATCTTCCGATGTGTTCCGACAGACTCGTCAGAGCATCCGTGACAAGATCGGCGAGCTGAACGAAGCCCTCGACGCTGACATGCTCAAGATGGGCCAGATCAGCCGGGAGCCGAATGGAGGCTTTAACACCCAGCCGTTCCACTGGTTCACCGCGTTCTACGAGATTCTTTCGAATGGCGGCTTCGATGTGATCGTGGGAAACCCGCCGTGGCGAGAGTATTCAGCAGTTCGCAAGAACTACCGAATCTATGGCTACAAAACCGAAAAGAGTGGCAATCTCTATGCCCTATGCACTGAGCGTGCATTAAGCCTTTGTCGTGTGGGCGGGCGAATGAGTTTTATTGTGCAGTTACCTTTGGTTAGCTCGTCGCGTATGGCATCAGTTCGCAGCTTTCTCCGCCAATCTAGTGAAACGCTGTTCGTTGCGACGTTTGACGATCGCCCTGGAAAGCTGTTTGAAGGATTGCAAAACTGCCGCAGCGTGATCTTCATCTCTCAGCGAGCTCACTCACCTGAGTGCAAGCTCTCTGTAACACGGTATCACCGCTGGCCTACAGAATTTCGCCCGCACATATTTGACGTTGCCGAATATGCACAAATACAGGGGACGACCATCTTTCCTGATCTGTTTCCAAAATACGCCAACAACACTCAGGAAGCACTCTTTCGCAAGATGAAAAGCAAGGGCCGTCAAACGGTTGATAGTGCGTTCACAAACCAGGAATCCAAGAACTTCATCTTTTACCAGGAGGCAACACGCTATTGGATCAAGGCGACAGTTGGGCTATCATACTATGCAAAAAATGGTATTGTGGGCGCGCCAGCACACGGGCGCTATCTCTACTTTCGGACACGGGAAACTGCACACGCCACCTGTGCGCTTCTCAATAGCAGCCTGTTTTACGCCTACTTTATTGCGTATGGCGATTGCTTCCATTTGAGCGATACCCTCGTGTCCGGTTTTCCAGTTTCGCCGGAGCTCCTCACTGATAAGAGGTTGGTTACGCTAAACGAACGACTGATGTCTAATCTCAAAGCAAATGCATGGAGCAAAACGATACAAACCTCGGATGGCGACACGATTCAGTATGCTGAATTTTACGGCGCAAAATCCAAGCACATCATCGACCAGATCGATCGCGTACTGGCCCAGCACTACGGCTTCACCGACGAAGAACTGGACTTCATCATCAACTACGACATCAAGTACCGCATGGGCCGCGACGCGAACGGCGCGAGGGACGAGGAGTAAAGCTGATGCGACGCCAAGCCGCAAAGGCGCAAAGCGGCGCAAGGTTTTAGATTTATGCTGACCTTCGCGGCTTCGCGCCACACACTCACGTGCTCTACAAAGGCACATGGCGGGCCGCACAGCATGAGCGGCCAGAGAGGGAATTATGGTGGGGTGGCGGGCAAAAGATCGTCGCACGATCACTGGCTGTAAGCCTGGCGTGCTCGATCATCTTCTTCACATCAGCGGCAAGGTCGGCCGTCGCATCCTCGCTGATCTGCCCTGTTCAGCAACAGGTTGAGTGCCGTGTGCAGCCTGCGGGCGGCAAAACGGGCCGGACACTCGTGCTTATTGATGGCATCGCCAGCCATTACGACAGCATCGACGCGATGAAACGCAACTGGTCGAAGCTCACTGAGAAAGTCGCGCCGATCTATAGCAATTTCCTTTACTTCAGCTACAACGAATCCGACCCCGAGCGCTATACGCAAGTGGATACCTTCAAGAGCCTGTTTGGACATCATACCAACCTGCTGCGCGACGTGCTTAAACAGTGTCACGCCGAAGGGCACGAATCGTTCGATCTGGTTGGCTACAGCCTCGGTGGCTCGGTCGCCTGCGAGTACATCTCGCTCTACGGCATCAACGTTCATCGCGGTTGGGTTCAACATGTCATCACCCTTGACTCTCCAGTTAATGGGGTGAATTTTGCCGACACCGCATTCTGGGGTGTCTGGTTTCAAAACCGAGTGACCAGCGAGGCAGCGCGGGAACTCGCCGCGATGACCTATAGCGATCTCACGCGCGATCAAAATATCCTGATCGCGCAGCGCCTTGAAAAGCTTGGCACCGAGATGTGGACCTTGGCGAACGACGACGATCTCGCATTCCCGCCACGCTCCACAGTTATTCCTGTGTTGTCGCGCACGTTCAAGCTAGGAAATATTAGCTTCTCCCTCGATATTGGCACCCAAGTTGGTCACAGCCAGATCCTCGATATCAAAAAGTTTCCGCAAGTCGGCGACACGATCTACGGCATCCTCTACCACATCCCGAACAGCGCCCTGGTGACTGAGCTAAAGGAAATCCCGGTGCTCAAGCCGGGCGAAAAGGGCACCGCACGGATCGTGATCCAGAACGCCAGTATCATGCCTTGGCCTGCGGATAAGACAACATTGCAACATGTGCGCGGTCCGACGTTTGGCAGAAACCTAGTGCGACCCCTCCCGATGGTACCGGCATCTGGGCAGTTGGAATTGACGCTAAGCGTACAGGCGCCACCTTTACCCGGTGTGTACGATAGTGCTCTGAAAGTTGCTATCAATGATATCCCTTTCGGTTACGAGATACCACTATCAGTGGTCGTCGTGCCGGCTGGTAGCAGTGCCGGATTAACCGAACAGATCCAGGCGCTGATCGCACAGGCCCGCGAGGATCTTTCGAAGCGCTTCCAGGAGACCTGGGAAGGCCTGAGAGAACAAATCCTGGCCGTCATTCGCGAGGAGATTGCACGCCAGATCCGAGCGCTGATCAGTCAAATCTGCGGCGTAACACCTACTGGTGTGGTCATCGCTGGCGGCCTCGTTTGGTGGCGCCGTCGCCGGAAGCGCGAGGAATGTGTATGAACGAGGGTGCAGTTACCATCTCGCCCACGTGGTCGCAAATGCTCTGGTCGGGCCGCGGCAAACCGGCGACGCGCTGGCGCACCCTGATCGGCGGCGTGCTGGCGCTTGCACTCGCGTGGGTATCCTACGCGCTCATGCTCTCGACTATCCGCTGGACAATGCCGCTTAAGCTGGCCGGCTGGACGCTCCTGCTGGCGACACTGGCCCTGCTATTCGTCGGCGCACGAGCGCTGCTGCGGGTGCTGCTGCACATGGGCATCAAGCGCCTGCTCATCCGTTTGGGAATCCTGTATGTGCTGGCAATCGTACTCGTTGCGTGGTTAGTGCCCTCGGGACAGACTGGTATCGGCCACGTAATGAGCAGCGCGGGCAGCATCCTCACCTGGGTCGCAGATGGCTTTGGTAGTCTGGGTACCACCGCGATCGAGGCGCCGGCCGCAGTCAGCTTTGCTGCGACCGGCAAGCGCACGCCTGTACGCGTGCCCGGTGTCGAATGGGTCGGCGATGTGCCGCCAACGCCGATTGTTGTGCTGGTTGATGAGATTGGTAACGCTGCGCCAGCCGCTCCATCCGCCACTGCGCCAGCAAGTGTGGCCGTGCCAGGCGAAGTGCTACAAGTCGGCGATATAGTTCGCGTGGTCAATACCGGTGGCCAGGGCCTCCGCGTGCGCGATATCCCCAGTCGTGAAGGTGCCATCCTCATCAAGTTTGCCGAGGGCAGCAGCGTGCAAATCATCGAGGGGCCGAAGCAGGCCGATGGCCGCACTTGGTGGAAAGTTAAGGGCGCTTCCGGCGAGGGCTGGTGTGCCGCCGACTTTCTCGCGCGTAAACTGTAGTCCTATGAGAAACCAGTGCAAATCGGCGCGAAAGGCTTAATCTCGTCCTGAAAGGACGATGAACTCTATGAACTCACTCGACGCCGCCTACCAGATCCTCGCCGACGCCGGCGCGCCGTTGCACTCCGCCGAGATTGCCAGGCGCATGCTCGATCAGGGCCTCTGGAAAAGCGCCGGCAAGACGCCCGGTGCGACCGTCGACGCGCGGATCGCAGTCGACATCAAGGCGAACGGCGCCGGGTCACGCTTCCAGCGCGTCGGCCGGAGCACCTTCACCACGAATGGTAACGGCATCCCCCCATCCGTACCACCCCCTAATGACACTGCTGTGCCGAAACCTACGATGGTATCGCCGAGTACGCCGCCGCTACGCACAGCAGCGCAACCGCTCTCGTTCGTGGATGCGGCCGAGCGTGTGCTGGAGAAGTTCGCCCACCAGCAGCCAATGCACTACCAGGAAATCACGAAGCGCGCGCTCGACCTCGGCCTGATTGCCACCGCTGGCCAGACCCCCGCCGCAACCATGTATGCTGTCATCTTGACCGAGATCGACAAGCTGACCAAGCGCAGCGAGCAGCCGCGGTTCACCAAACACGGCAAAGGCATGGTTGGTCTGGCGAAGTGGTCCGGCCAGGATCGCGGCCTCGCGGCGCTGATCGATCAGCACAACCGCGCGACTCGCGCGCAGCTGCACACGCGCCTGCACACCATGCGCCCAGCCGAGTTCGAGGCGCTAATCGGCCGGCTGCTCACGACGATCGGCTTCGACGCAGTGGAGGTCACTGTTAGCAGCGGCGACGGCGGCATCGATGTGCGCGGCACCTTGGTGGTCGGCGACGTCATCCGCACCCGCCTGGCTGTCCAGGTCAAACGCTGGAAGAAAAACGTCCAGGCGCCGACCGTCCAGCAGGTGCGCGGCAGCCTCGGCGCACACGAGCAAGGCTTGATCATCACCACCAGCGACTTTAGTGCCGGTGCTCGCGCAGAGGCGGCGCGCTCCGACGCGACGCCGGTGGCGCTGATGCACGGCGAGCAGCTTGTGACGCTGCTCATCGAACACGATATTGGCGTGCGCCGGACAAAGCACGATTTGATAGCGATTGGGGACGCCGACGATGGGTGATGATGCCAGTCTACGCGTGGACGATACACAGAGCCACGCGGCTGGTCCGGAAGGCACGACTGTTCTAGATAGCGTCGACACAGCGACCATCAGCGCCGACGCCCCAACAATCCAGGCGCTGTTCGAGCGCATCTTGCCCGATCTTGCTTGTCGTAGGCGCGTGGCAGAGGTGTTAGCCGACACGATCCTGCTCGCCCACCAGATCGGGCCAAATCGCTGGGCAACGACGGTTGGCAACCAGCGGCACGTGCGCTTGAATGTGGGCATGTACGTTGTCGCCGAAATCGGCAAGAACTACCTCTGGCTGGCGGTTGACACCGCGGCGCTCGACCCCGCAGCCCTGCCACGGCTGCAGCAGCTGCACAAGTGGGCCAACCCGTATTACAAGAGCGTTCCGACCGCCATGGGCGGGTACATCCGCTGCCACGAGCTCGACGAGGTGCTGCCGCTGCTGCATGACGCCGCAGCGCAGTTTGCCACAACATGCGCCCAGCAGACGACGCGCCTGCGCGCGCAGGTCAGCGACGCGCATGTACCTGCCGTCGTCGACTACGTCCGTGAGCTCACCGGGCGCGCCCTGCCGGACCCCGCGTACGGCGAAGTTGACGCGCCGCAGCAGAGCGCCCTGGCGCGCATCGATCGTGCATCCGTTGAGGCGGCGTTCGACGTGTTCGATCGGGAGCGCCGCGATACGAGCTACTGGAAGCACTGGGAACACGACCCGACCTACCGCTATGTCGTGCGCCGAAACGACCGGCTCTATCCGGTGAAGGAGCTTGTGCGTATCGCCTCGGGCGCCGCACAATTCAGCAGTAGCCATGCACGGCGCCGCCTCGTCCAATTGGGCTTTGCGATCGAGACCCTCCGTGATACTGCCGGCCGTGTCTGGCTATTCCAGGCCAACCCAAGCTACTACGATCTCGCCGAGCGCCTGACGAGCGCGACCGTGAATGACACTGACGAATGGACCGTAACGCGCTTCCGCGAGGACATGCGCATTGGCGATCCCATTGTCCTGTGGCTGGCCGGAGCGAAGGCGGGTATTTATGCCCTTGGCGAGCTGACTGCTGCCCCATTCGAGCATACCTATCCACCGGATGAGATTCCGGAATGGATCACACCAAACCCACAAGGAGCAACAACTGTTTGGCGCGTCCCATTCCGCTACACGTCCATTCTCGCAGAGCCGATCCGAAAGCCAACACTCCAAGCTCATCCGGTGCTGCAGCATATGATGATCTTGCGCATGCCCAATGGCACCAATTTCAGCCTGACCAACAATGAATGGGAAGCGCTGCAAGCCCTTCTTGAGGAGGTTCCGCCAGCGGCTCCGCCGACACGGCAGAATCCCGTGTATTCTCTCCCGCAGTGTGGCGCTGACCTTGGCATCGACACGGTTGAGCTGACGCGCTGGCTGCGTGCGCTGAACCGCAAGGGCCAGGTCGTGCTGTATGGTCCACCTGGCACCGGCAAAACCTTCGTCGCCCAGCACCTGGCCCGGCATCTCGTGAGCGGGGGCGACGGCTTTGTCGAGCTCGTGCAGTTCCATCCTGCCTATGCGTACGAGGACTTCATCCAGGGCATTCGCCCACAATCAGCGCCAGACGGTCGCCTCAGCTACCCCTTGCTTCCTGGCCGCTTCGTGGCCTTCTGCGATCGCGCCAAGGCCACCAAGGATACCTGCGTGCTGATCATCGACGAGATCAACCGCGCCAATCTCGCGCGCGTCTTCGGCGAGCTGATGTACCTGCTGGAGTATCGCGACCAGGCGCTGCCGCTGGCAAGCGGCGGCCAGCTCTTCATCCCAGCGAATGTTCGCATCATCGGCACCATGAACACCGCCGACCGCTCAATCGCCCTGGTCGATCATGCGATGCGCCGGCGCTTCGCATTTCTGCCGCTCATGCCCAACTATGATCTGCTGCGACGCTACCATACGGCTACCCAGTTCAACGTCGACGGCCTGATTGCGCTGCTCGAACGGGTCAATCAGAAGATCGACGACCCGCACTATGCGATCGGCACCAGCTTCTTCCTGCGCACGGACCTGGCCGAACAGATCGAAGACATCTGGCGTATGGAGATCGAACCATACCTCGAAGAGTACTTCTTCGATCAAGCCAAGACGGTCAGCGAGTTTCGCTGGGAGAGCGTGCGCGCGCGGGTGCAGTTGTGAGCGCGACGCCCGCCACCGCCCTGACCTTGCAGGAGTACGTTCCGCGCCTCGTGTCGCGCGAGCGCTTGTCTGACGCGGCAGGAACGCTGCTCTGGCGCCACTACGCAGACCAGGTGCGCGTCGAGTTTCCCTCGCCGATCACCGGCGGCCAGTGGCGGCTGACATCGACAGGATGGGTGGGCTATATTCCGCTGGAGCCACACCTTGGGATCGCCCTGCATCCCAAAGTGCCGCTCCATGACCTGTTTCGGATGCTAGAGTACGCCTACGACCTGCGCAGCTTCCGGCTGCTCGATGACCAGTTCGATTGTCAATCACTCGAGGAGCTGTACGAGCGGCTTGCCGGCATCCTCGCACGCAAGATCCTCGATCGCGCCCGCGACGGAATGTACCGCGACTACGTGGCACGCACTGAACAGCTGCCGTACATCGCTGGCGCCGTTGACGTCGTGCGATTGGCCCGGCGGCCGTGGGATGTGCAACCCGAGTGCACCTACCACGAGCATACGGTCGATATTGACGACAACCAGATCCTGGCCTGGGCGCTGTTCACCATCACGCGCAGCGGCCTCTGCACCGAGCGCACGCGGGCGAGCGTGCGCCGCGCCTATCGCCAGCTCCAGAGCACCGTCACGCTAACACCAGTTCGTGCCGGCGACTGCGTTGGCCGTCGATACCACCGCCTCAACGCCGACTACGCGCCGCTGCACGCCCTGTGCCGCTTCTTCCTGGAGCACAGTGGGCCGCACTACGAAGCCGGCGAGCACACAATGCTGCCCTTCCTGGTCGATATGGCGCGGCTCTACGAGCAGTTTGTTGTCGCCTGGCTGCGCGCACATCTGCCATCCAACATCACGCTCGCCGCCCAGGAGCGCTATGAGATCGATCCCTCCAGCGGCCTGGCATTTGCGATCGATGTCGTTCTCAGTGATTCACGGAGCGGCGCGGCCCTCTGTGTGCTCGACACCAAGTACAAGCGCGTCGACATGCCGGCCACCGCCGATGTTGCGCAGGTGGTCGCCTACGCGCAGGCCAAGCACTGCCGTGACTCGCTCCTGGCGTATCCACAAGCACCCGCGCGACCTCTCGACGCCATCATCGGCGATGTTCGAGTGCGCAGCGTCACCTTCGCGCTTGGCGACGATCTCGAAAATGCTGGCGCCAGCTTTCTCGATCAGGTGTTGTTCAGCTATTCCCGAGCCCTTTACCCCTGAGCGATGTATAAGATGAGGCAGACGTTCATCAAGAATGTGAACGGACAGGACGATCAGGTCCCGAAATCCCCACCAAAGAAGCCTGCACGCCATCCTCGTCATCGTCTTCCTTGCCCTCCTCGTCTTCCCCGCTGCCGCCCGAGAGCGCCTCGATCGCCAACGAGGGGGGTTAGATGATGGTCGGCCTGCGTCGCGCCGAGCGCACCGCCACCGCTGCGCACGCCAATGAGGCTTTATGTATACTCTGCACGGCTCATTCTTGGGCGTTCCTGTAGTGCAGCTTTTCCGTGCAGTGATGCGGTAAAGCGCCCTTTCAACAAACGTCTAGCTTTAACCCGTGCGGAGTATAACAGATACGACTATATTGTTGTCAAGGGAATAATTTCGAGAACACGCTCGGTTGCGTGTGCGAGGAAGTGTGTGATTGCGGGTGCGTGTCGCCGAAGCAGAATTGCCACTTCTGCCGTCGTGCAATTCCCAATACGAATCCAAATGACCTTTGGCGGCGCTCCGCGCAGGGCGCTCAGATCATTGAAATCGGAGTCTTTCGTGACGATTGCATAGCCTTCTTGTCCTGCAAAAGCCCAAATCTCACGATCCTCGGCATCTGAAAGACCGTGGAAAACGACATGGCTTGAACCTGGGAACAGATCTTCAAGTCGTCCGACGAGCTTGCGGGATAGATGATGATCAAAGAGCAGTTTCATGCTGCCACAAGGATTTGATGGTCGCGGTCCGCAGCAAAGCTCAGGCACGCCTGAATATCTTCCGCAGTCAAATCGGGAAAATCATCAAGGATTTCTGCGACCGACATGCCAGCGGCAAGATAGGACAAGATATCATAGACCGTGTAGCGGAGTCCCCGAATAGTTGGTTTGCCGCTTCGGATGTTCGGATTAATGGTAATGATAGCGCGGTAGGATTTGTCCATATTCATTTCCCAAGCGTGCCAGATCGTGATGGCGTTGTCGCAAGACCAGATTGTTTGATTGTACCATACCACATTCCTGGTTGCACATTGATGGCAGCGTCCAACATGATAGCGGTGTCGAGCAGCAGCAGCGGCTACGAGCGATTGCGGTGCTGCGCCTGGTCGCGCAGCTGGCGGGCGAACGCCGAGCTATCGGCGATGTCCTCGCGCCCTTCCCAGCGGCCAACCAGACCGGAGGACAGCAGGCCGGCCGCAGTGAGTGGCGGGCGCTCGCCGGTGGCAGGCGGCAGGGCAACACAATCATCTCGACACGCTGGCCGCGCTTGATCGGCAGATTCGCGCGATATTATAGGATGGCAGCGCCTCCGCTCGCCGGCCGATTCCATCCTTGTTCGGGCATGGTGTGCGAAAATCGCCGATTCGCACGTTTCTCTAGTAGCCGAATCCCTCGCCCGCTGTGGAACCGCACGCGCCAATGTGACACCGAACGTCGTAGAACGAAGGAGGGAATGTATGCGTCGCGCACCCTGGCTGCTCCTGATTGGCCTGCTCCTGACCATCGCTCCGCTCACCGTGACGGCCCAGACCGACCAACGCTGTTTCTCTGAGACCGGCCAGTGTATCACCGGCCGCATCCGCCAGTTCTGGGAGCAGAACAATGGGCTGGCGGTGTTTGGCTATCCGACAAACGCGCAGCACGAGGAGCTGATTGAGGGCAAGCCCTACCAGGTGCAGCTCTTCGAGCGCAATCGGCTGGAGCTCCACCCCGAGAACCGGCCGCCCTATGATGTGCTGCTCGGCCGGCTCGGCGCCGCTCGGCTGGCCCAGCAAGGCCGCGACCCCTTCACCTTTCCGAAAAGCCAGCCGCAGCCCGGCTGCCGCTTCTTCCCCGAGACCCAGCACCTCGTCTGCGGCGCCGTCTTGGCGGCGTGGCGCGCCAGCGGCCTGGAGTTCGATGGCAAGAAGGGCAAGAGCGAGGCTGAGAACCTCGCCCTGTTCGGGCTGCCGCTCAGCGAGCTCCAGCCCGAGCAGATCCAGGGCACGGAGTATCAGGTGCAGTGGTTCGAGCGGGGACGCTTCGAGCTCCACCCCGAGAATGCGCCGCCCTACAACGTCCTGCTTGGACTCCTCGGCAACGAGATCCGCGATAATGCCGCACCGCCCGTGCAGCCGGGCCCGAAGCCGCTGCCCGCCCCAACGTTCAACGCCTGCCAGCCCGATCCCAACCCCGACGCCGCGCCCAACTATCCGGTGCAGATTGTCGCTATCGACAAGCGCGCCGAGACGGTCACGCTCAAGAACGTGAGCCCCGAGCCGATCGCACTCGACGGCTGGCATATGTGCAGCATCAAGGGCAACCAGGAGCACCCGGTCGGCGGCCCGCTTGCCCCTGGCGAGCAGAAGGTATTCGATGGGCCAACCGGGAATATCTGGGCAAACGGCGATAGGGATGACGGGGCCTTGTACAATGCGCAGGGTCAGCTCGTCAGCTACTGGCAAGACTGATTGATCGGCCTCCACCGTTGGCCAGCGTCGCCTGGTCGCGCGCTAGCCGTGATGCGTCGCTACCCTGACGACAAAGGGGTTGGGCTAGCCCAACCCCTTTGTCGTCGCCTTGAACAATATGCACCCCTACAGATCTCCATGTGCGTGCCCCGGCCGAGCAGCTGCCGATTACGCTGCTCGACGCGGGGGTGCTCGCGGCGCGCGCTTCGAGGACCACGGCGCGCAGGGCGTGCAGCTGGGGCTGCTCGGCAACGAGGTGTACGGGCAGTAGGCTCCGGCACCGGCGCCAGGCCTGCCGACACGTCGCCGGTGGGCCTGGTGCGCTTGCGGACTTACCCTCACGCCGAGCCTTCCACCGTGCACCGGCCGACGTGATACCACGCCGCGACGCGGAAGGGCAGCAGCGCGGCATCAGGGTCGGCCAGCGTGTACCAGCCGGCCTTGCCGCTCTGGTCAACCTCGAGCATGTGTTGCGCCGGGTTCGCCATGAACAATCCCGGCTCGGGCTCCGCGAGCATCGGAATTGGGATGACACCCATGTGTACCACAAGCCCGAGCCGGTCGGCGAAATGGCGCCGCAGCAGCTCGAACTCCGCCGCCGTAAACAGCTCGTCCATGTACTGCTCGGCGCGGCCGCGCTCCGGAGCGCCGGGGCGGCGGTAGCCCGCGATCAGCGTCGGGTAGGGCGCGATCGGTCGCGCGCGATCGACGTACACCCACTCCACCGCGACTGCGCGGTACCAGGCGCCGCTGTGCTGGAGCCGCTCGACGATCGAGCTGGCGCCGTAGAGCTCGTCGATCATCACTTCCTCTCGTGTTTTCGCTCTTGCTATGCGTTGAAGAGCGGGTCAGCAGCGCTCGTCATCGCCGTAGAGATCCTTCCGGCTCAGAAGATCGAACGCGCAGGGCTCTCCAAAGCCGAGCTTGCCCGACGCGCCGAGGTCAGCAAGTACACGCTCCAGAAAAAGACATCTGGAGAACTACCGTGCGCCCGCGGCGCGAGCGCCTGACGCCTCGCGCGGGCCTACGCCGAAGAGCGCGGCATCACCGACGAGCGGGCGATGCAGGAGCTTTTCATGGAGCAGCCTTGTCTCAGCCGTCATCCCAGCGAACATCCATGGGTCGAGCAACCCCGGGCAGGGGCAGCGATGCCGCCTCCGCTTCGACTGCATAGCGCTGTGTTTGGGAAAGAGGTTGCCATGGCTGGATCGTGAGCATATGCCCTGCGCGCCGCCAAATGCCGACCGTCTCACCTTCGACGAGTAGGGCGCCCGGCCAGACACGCGATGTCCACAGCGCGCGGCGCTGACGCTCGTCGGGCACCAGGAGTTCGCGGTCGGCGCCTTGCAGTAAGAACCAGGTATCGCCGCTCGGCAAGAGCCGGGCCGGCGCTGCCGAACCAGGCGCCGATCGGAACAGCGGCTCATCCTGGCTCAGGATCCAGGCTGCTCCGATCGGTGTGCCCACCTGCATCAGCGACGTGCCCAGCGTTTCGAATGCAGCCATACCGGAAACCAGTCCAATGCCCGCCCACGTCGCGAAGGCGTCGGGCGTAGCGGGGCCGAATATGTGCACATACCGCCGGGCAAGTTCAAGGCGTGCTTCGTGCGGGTCGATGTCAGGTGCCGGCACGTTCCAGATGTCGGGTTGATGCGAAGCATCCAGCGGATCACGATGGTTCCGGTTGGCGCGGCGTACCGCAGTTGATTAGGATGCTTTGCCCTCATCGCGCGTGCCGCAGCGCCATATGTCATCCGTCTTCCCCCGAGCGCCACCTGCAACCGAGCGGCGATATCCTGAGCGCGCTTGAGTGGCCCTGGTTCATCCGGCAGCCTGCCGAGGGTAAAGACCGCGAGATCGCATTTCGCCACGACATAGGCACTGAACCGGGGTCCCCAGATCTGGATAAGGGAAGGATCCTCCCAGGTTTCAGGTTCGGTACCGGCCATGCGCGCATGGATCGAGAGCAGCGCGGCGCGCGGCATACTGTCTTGCAGGCCTGCCCACGCCGCACGCCGCAGCGCGCCCTGGCCGCGTGGCAGCCGCTCATCGAGCGATGCGGCACGGCGCCGGAAGGCGAGAATCTGCGAACGGGTGAGTTCCAATCCGATTGTCATGTGCGACCCTGCCACACCGCTGCGGCAGTGATGAGCTGCCTGATCTGCGCCGCGTGCTCGATTGTGTGCCCGACGGCGCCCATAATGATCCAGGCGTGCGGCTGACCGCTATAACGATGAGCTTGCGGCAGGGGTCTCGCCGCCTGCTCGTCGGTCATGCTCGCGAGCGTGTCGCGCACCCGCGTACGGCAATAGTCGAGGTAGCCGAGCAGCTCGGTGCGCGTCCAAGGCGCGGGCAACCGCGTTAACAGCCAGTGCGGGTTGCCCGCGAACGGGGGCGGTGGCGCCCACGGAGCGAACTCACCGGTGAGATCGTAACAATATGGGTTGCCTTTGCCGTCTGGAACATGCTCGTGAGCACGTACCCGAGCTTGAGCGTGTCGATGCCTGAGAACAGCGATTCACCCGAACCAAGCAGAGATCGGCGCGATCGCAAGGTGCAGCTGGTCAATCAGCCCTGCCTGGAGGTATTGACGGATTGCCGCCACGCCACCAGCCAGGCGAATATCTTTGCGTTGTGCTGCTTCGGTGGCGCGGCCGAGCGCGGCGTTATGCCATCGGTCACGAAATGGAATGTGGTGCCGCCTTCCATCACAATCGGCGCACGCGGATAGTGGGTGAGCACGAACACCGGGGCGTGATAGGGCGGGTTATCACCCCACCACCCCTTCCACGCTGGTGACGCCCAACCCTGAATTAAGCCGCGCCGCGAAGCGGCGTCGGCTTGAATGAACTGGTTGGGCGACATGACCCATCTCCGAGTCAGCGCGCGCGCCGGTAGTGCATGGCGACCGCGCCGCAGCGGAGCGGCTTCGCCGAGACCAGCTCGAGCCGTCGCGTGCTGGGCAGCCCGCTCTGGTACAGGGTCGGGCCGTGGCCGGCGATCCTGGGGTGGACGAGGAACTTGTACTCGTCGATCAGATCCAGCCGGTCCAGCTCGGTCGCGAGCTTGCCGCTACCGAGGAGCACGCCGGCCGGGGTCGCGTCCTTGAGCTTCTGCACGCCCGTGCGCAGGTCGCCGGCGATGTGGTGGCTGTTGGTCCACGGGAAGTCCTTTCGCGTCGAGGACACCACGTACTTCGGCTTGGCCTCCAGCTTGACCGCCCACTCGCGCATCGCCGGCGGTGCCTCCGCGTCGCCGCGGGCGACCGCTGGCCAGTAGCTCTCCATCATCTCGTAGGTGACGCGGCCCCACAGCATCGCCCCGCCCTCGTCCATGAGGCGGGTGAAGAAGGCGTGTGTCTCGTCGTCGGCGATTCCCTCCTGGTGGTCGACGCAGCCGTCCAGGGTGACGTTGATGCTGAAGGTCAAGAGTCCCATGGTGTCCTCCGTTCGAGATACGCGACGAGCCGCTCGCCGTCTGGCTCCAAGGGCACGAGCCCAATTCGCGAGGTGCTCACCCTGTGTCGCCCAACTATAACGAGTAGGCCGCCTGGCGCCCCATCCGCTCAATGCGGGATGAGCGTCCGCCTAGCTAGCCGCCATGTGCGGATATAGTCTGGCACACGTCCACACTTCCTAGCCCTGCGCCATGACCAGCCGATGCGCGTCCGCCTATTCTACGCCGCCGCTCGGCTCCAGTGAGCGTATACTATGGCTGTACGAGGCGCACAGCGTCAGGGCGTAAACAGCTTCCAATGGCCTTCGGAGACGACTTCGACCGTTCCGCCGACCACTTTGATGGCGGTTTGTTCGTCGATGACGTATGCCGGACCCGCGATGTCGGCGGCCCACCGTTCGGCGTCAGCCATGGTGTTGGTCGGGAAGAGATCCAGGTGCGGGAAGATCGAAAAATTAACCAGTCCCAGGGTGCGGTCGTCCGGCGCGGACGGCCAATGGACGAAGTCCTGCCCGATACGAGGAGTCATCACCATCTTCCGGCGCTCACCCCACCCAGACCGTGTCGGGCAGCGAAGGTAGCAGATCAGCAAGACCCGACTCACGCATCCAGTGGCACAGGTATGTCGCATCGCCGCCATCGACCAGGAGCACGTCGGTCTCGAACCCACGGAACCCAGCGTTCTGCACCAATCGAAGGCAATGCGGTGAGTTCGAGGACACCGAGCGACGCCCAGCCCAGCCCAGACATGTACTGCCAGTCAGAGTTAGGCTCGGCGGCAATGAAGCCCCGTACCGAGGTCGGCCCGCACATCGGGTGTCCCCATTGCGCAGTCGGGACGCAGAGGGCCTTGCACTCGGCGATTGGCTTACCCAGCAGATCTATGAGCGCGTTGTGGATGCTCGGGTTTGTGACGCCACCCGAGGTGAGAAGATACTTATGATGCCTCTCCTTGCCGTCGTTCGACCGCAATCGATCGTTTCTGTTCAACTGTGGCCTTATAATCGTTGAGGTCTTGCAGAATGGCCTTTTTCACCACACCCTTGAACAGAATCATTGGGAGCGACTGTAATCGTGCAACGATACCCTGAGGCCTGGTTTCATGCGCACTCGTCAACGTTATGCCGCCGCTGCTCTCTGAAATACGCATAGTCGCTACGAAGACAAATCCACCATCTTCTGCCCTGGTTGTGTAGAACTCATTCTCAGCAGCATCAGTGATCCACTTTTCCACGGTCGCGGGTTTCCCGAAATACATGCGGGTCTCGCGCCACCGTAGTCCGACAAGCCCGGTTGCCGGTTTTTCGACAACCTCAATCTGTTCGATTCCGCTGATGATTTCCGAGGCGTGCTCGATGTTGGTGATTACGGCCCAGACCGCTGTCTTGGAGCCATTGATGGTGACCTGTGCTTCAACGAGCATGGTGTTCCTCCTGCGTTTGAGTTACGGTCTGTAGCCCGTGGCAAACACGAGTGCCAATATCGGCGGTGGCGCGTCTGTCGGTCGAGCGGTGTGGCAACGCGCACCTGGTTGACGCTGAAGGATACGTCCCTGCGCGCTAGATCTCAACCCCAGGCAGGCCAGAAGCGCCCAACAGCAGCGACAGCTCCCCGGCGTGCGGCAGGTCGTGGTCGAGCAGTCCCCAGATCGTCTGCACGATCGGCACCTCCTCTTCAGGGACAGCATCGCTGGGCGATCCGCGCATCAGACAAGCGGTGATGAACTGCCAGGTCAGTTCCAGCCCCTGCACAATCTCGGCGGCAGTGTGCGGTGGGTCGTCCGCCTCCCATCGGAGGAGCGGCGTGAGTTCCGCCGCCCGCTCGCCCAGCGTGCGGTGCAGATGCAGCGCGCGCCCAAAGACGATATGTTCGGCGATGTCTCCCGGCGTGCGCAGACCAGGCAGAAGCCGTCGCTGCAATTGTGCGGAGGTGAGCGGCGCGATGGCGCGCGTGAGGGCCTCTTGATAGTCGTGCCAACTTTCGAAGGCACGCGCCTCGGCGAGTGTTGCTCTTGTCATGGGTGCTCCTCGCTTTGGTTTTTTGTTTGGTGTGGAGGATATAAGGCGATCGCATCTCAATCGAGTCTATAACAGCATTGATGAGGCATCAATGGTACGGCTCTGATGATAGTTCGGCGCTGTCTTCAGGAGAAAGATCCAGGGAATGCGCTCCTGATGCTTGAATAGAACGGATGTACGCTCGCATTATATAACGGTCGAGTGGCTTGTCAAGAAGCTTCGTGTGCACGTCGATACGTGAGGATATAGCTGTGTTCTCACGAACAACCAGGGAGGCGTGCGCTGATCCCGAACCTCTGGCTGATTGAGCCATTGGCGATCGAGAATATCGCAACCAGCTTCTTTTTCGATCGTTCGCTGTTCCCGCCCGGCCCGGCCAGTGCGCTATCAAACCAGGGCGCAAGATAGGGCTCACCTTATCCAGGGCCCGCAGATGGGTATAGGCTCTCCCCTGCTGGAGCTGTCCAACCACGATACGGAGGATGTGCTGCCGTACAGCAAACTGGATCACCTTGTTGCGCGCAAAAAACGGTCGCGTGCGGCTGATGAATGTGTCAAGCTCCCCCTGATTCACCAGGCGTTGGGCGGCTCGCGCGTTCGCCTCCTGCTCCGACACCGCCAACCAGCGCGCGCTCCTCGCCGCGCACCGCCGCACCCTGGCGCACCTGCTCCAGCAGGCCGCCGCCCACGGTGGCCGTCCCTTCGCGCCCCCGGCGACCGCCACCGGCATCGCCGAGCAGCGCGCTGAGATCCGGGTTCGCCTCGAACAATCCCGGCTCGGCTCCGCGAGCATCGGAATTGATGACGCGCACCTTGACCGCAATCCGGCCGGTCGGCGAAATGGCGCCGCAGCAGCGCGGACTCCGCCGCCGTAAACAGCTCATCAATGACTGCTCGGCGCGGCCGCGCTCCGAGTCGCCGAGCCGGTGGTAGTCCGCGATCAGCGTCGGGTAAGGCGCGATCGGTCGCGCGCGATCGACGTGCCCCACTCCACCGCGACTGCGCGGTACCGGGCGCGCCGCTGTGCTGGAGCCGCTCGACGATCGAGCTGGCGCCGTAGGCTCGTCGATCATCACTTCCTCTCGTGTTTTCGCTCTTGCTTCTTTATAAAATGAACGGTATAAGCCGTGCTATTAGAACCAGTTCGTGCATATCCACCGCCTCCCCGCACGATAGAAGCCATAGATGCACCTGCCAATCGGACACTGTGCCCCCGATTCAGAAAACCGGCGAAGATTTCCTTATACTTGCGCCAACGCGTGCAGGACATTGTCTTCGTGCAAGATATTAATGCTCGACTCTGTGCGTCAGACCCGCAACAACCTCTCACATTCTGAAGATCGATATCACTGCGCGCGCGCGTGATGAGCTGCGTCACTACCGTGAGTGGCTCGAAGACTACTACGACGATGTTCGCACGGTGGTTATCCCTCCTCAGCCGGCCGAAACCCCGGCGCAGGAGGTTGACACAACGCAAAACGAATACGGCGCCGGCAACAGCAGGGGCGTGCCCGCCACAGCCGTCTCAGTCGACGAGCAGACCGGGAGGCCGAGCGAGGGGCGCTATAGCAAGCTGGCTGACTGGCTATAACCTGGCCGACGACCAGGACCGCATTCAGCTCTCGTTTGGGCAGATCGGAGCGCTCATCGGCGGCAAACTGCCTAAGTCGGCGCGCGAGTATGTCGCTCGTGGTGGCCAACGATACCGCACGTGGGCCACAAGCCGACCAATGGCTCAGCGCAAGTTAGCGATCCTATGAAGTCGATCTGCAGCGGGGCACGTCACGCTTCATCCGCCTACGGGATCGCGAGCGGGCGTACAGCCGCTTCTTCGAGTCGCTGATGGCTGAACTTGCTCACTCCGCAACATTTCCCTCTACCAGTCGAGTAGAGGTCGTCTATTGGCAGTCCGTAACGAAGATGCCGGCGACATCGCCTTCAATTGGCTACATCACCTTCGCATTCACGCGTGCCCGTCGACCGCGCGCGTCGATCTGTACATTGATACTGGCGATCGGGTGCGTAACAAGCACATTTTTTGATGAGCTCTATGCCCATCGCAATGAGATCGAAGCGACTTTTGGCGCACCGCTCGCCTGGGAACGCATCGATGATAAACACGCCTCGCGCGTTGCCTACTATTACGATACGCCGACCGTCATTGACGCTACGCCAGAGGAGTTGACCGCGCTGCGCCAGTGGGGCGTCGACGTGATTCTTCGGTTGCACCAGGCGCTCGAGTAGCCGACGCGTGAGGCTATCGCTACATTAGATACGTTAACGCCCCCGGCCAGCACAGCCCGGCTCCTACCCATGTGGCCATTGAGATTCAGGGCGTATCAGACCTGGAGGAGCGCCCGTTTGCCACCGTTGAAAACCGCGATACGACACCATATTACCCAACCGCTTCCAGGAGGTCGCTACCCAGATATCGGGATCGATCGCAAGACGCGGACCAAGATCGAGGCTCCAGTCAGCTGCGGCGGATCGATGCCGACAAGATCGAGCGGCTGTGCGCGTTCTACGCCGCCGCCGGCCTCAATGCGCAACACGTCTTGGAGTACCAAGCTGAGGTATACGAACGCACCCGGCCTTGCCAGCGCCTGAGAAACGAAGCAAGACCGGGTGTTTGACCGT
>JADKFS010000005.1 GCA_016717335.1 Candidatus Ribeiella danica | reverse complement strand
CGTCGAGATCGACGAGGTGCGCGCAGCGGCGCTGGCCGCGGCTACGCCGAGGCGCGTTCGCGCGTCACGCTGAGCGCGATTTCTACCGCCGCGGAGCGCCAGGCGATCGCCACGCGGAGCGCGACAAGTACCTGACCACGCGTGGATTCACGCAGGCCATTTGCGGTGCCGACTCGGCTGCCGGCGCGCGGCTCAAGACGCTGGCGGCCTGCTCGACGTGCGCGTGGCGCTGTCGCGTCAGATGATCAAGCCGGCGTTCATCGGCGGTGACTTCTTCGCGCGGGCAGAGAACGCAGTCGCCGACCTGGAGGCGCCTGCGCTGGCACATCGTCGACCCCGGCGCTGATCCGGCAGACGCGACGCTGCGCCAGACGTACGCGCGCTGGCTGATCGAGCCCGGAGAGCATCCTGCTCGACGGCCTGACCGAAGCGGTGCTGGCGGCTGTGCGGCACGCCGTTGAGACAAGGGGTAGTGCAGACCGTCGCAAAGTCCGGTTCTGCTGATCGGACGATGGGCGATAGATGATGGTCTTGCCGTCGATCGTCGATCGCCGATCGTCAAAAGGCTGCATTTAGAGGCCGTCCATGCTTTGACCTGCCACGTCTGATACGCATGTGATGCAGCTGATGCCCGCTTCAGCCCCGCCGGCCTGGACATGCGCCGCCGCGCGCATGTTTCCAACCGGATCACGTTCTACACGCCTCCAGCTGCGGCGCTGCTAAGACCGCTGAGTATGCCGGGCAGGACGCGGCCGAGTCTGTCCCGGTCAGCCTCACCGGCACGGCCTGCGCGCTTGGCTGCGAGCACTGCGGAAGACCATCCTGCGCGGGCTGGATTAGCCTGCCCACGCCGGCGGCCTTGGTCACGACCTGTGCGCGGCGCGGCTGGCGAGGCGCGCAGAAGCGCGCGGTGCTGATCTCGCGGTGTTGATGCGCGCGGCCGCGTGCCGCTGCACAGGCACATCCCGACCTCATCCTGGTGCGGCGTCGAGCCTCGGCCTGGTCGTGCTCGATTCCCCGGCCTCGCCCGGACGGGGACATGCGGCCGGGCTGGCCGAGGCCGGTATCGACGGCGCGATGGTCGGGAGCACATTACCGGCACCAGGACACCATCCGGCCAGGTTCACTACCCGGGCGCGGACGTCGGACGACTACGAGGCCGCGCCGGCGCGGCTGAGCGCCACGCCATCCCGACCGTGCCGGCCATCATCCCGGGGCCGTACTTCGCCAGATGCGCGGCGAGCGGCGCGCGGAGATGATCGCCGTCACCCACCCAAGATGCTCGCGCTGGTTGTCCTGATGAAGCCGCGCGGCACGCCGATGGCAGAGGGTACCGCCCGAGCTGTCGGACGTCGGCTGTTCTTCGTTTCGCCCGAGCGGCCCGCCCGCGACGCCGATCGTGCTGGGTTGCGAGCGCCCGCTGGGCGATTCAAGCGCGCGGCCGACTGGCCGGGGCGATCGACGCGGGGCCTGACGGAATTTCCCTCCCGGCTGACGGCACGGTCGCCTACGCGCGACCGGCGCCTGGAGCCGCATTTCATCGACGCCCGCCGCGGCGTCGCCTGGTAAGCCAGAAGGACGGAATACGCATGTCACGAGTCGCCATTCCGACACACCTGCAGGCCGAGCAGCCCAGATCAGCCCGATCACGCGCGTAATCTCCACCGCCGCGGCGATGGCGCTGGGGCCTGGCGGGCGGCCGGATCTACCGCGACGCCCTCCCGCGGCTCATCAACCTGATCCAGACCTACCCACAGGGCTGCTACGCCAACTGCGCCTACTGCGGCATGATGGCGCGCGAGCGCCCAGGCGATCCGGAGGGTAACAGCTTCATCCGCGTGGCGTGGCACCTACACGACCGACCTGGTCGTGCAGCAGATCGCGGCGCAGGAGGCGCGCGGCGAGGTCGGGCGCGTCTGCGTCTCGCAGGTGCACGACAAGCGCGCCTACGCCGACCTGCTCGACATCGTGCGGCGGGTGCGCCAGGCCGCCTGCAGGTGCCGATCGCGGCGCTGGTGAGCGCGGAGCTGCTGGACGAGGGGCAGGCTGACGAGATCGGCGGCCGGCGTCGACATCGTCGGCATCGGGCTGGACGGCGCGTCCGAGGAGGTATCTCGACCGCGCGCGCGGGCAAAGGCGTGCGCGGCCCGGCACTACTGCGGGGCACTGGCGGATCGCGCTGGCTGGCGCGCGCGATCTCGGCCCGATGAACGTCAACCTGCACGTGATCGTCGGGCTGGGCGAGACCGACCGCGAGCTGGTCGAGCTGTTCTTCCAGCTGCTGGACGAGCAGATCGCCGCCTACCTGTTCTCGTTCGCTCCCGAGCCGGGCACCGCCCCGCAGGATGCACCGCGCGCCCCGCCCGATCGCCACCGCCGCATCCAGCTTGCCAAGTACCTGATCGAGCAGTGCGACCTGCCGCGCGCGGCGATCGCCCTGGACGAACACGGCGCGATCGCGCGGTTGGACCCGCCGGACGACCTGGTCGAAGCGGCGATCGCGAGCGGCCTGCCCTTCCATGACCAACGGCCGCCCTGACCGCCACGGGCGATGACGTGCAACCGGCCGTACGGCTCCTACTGGCCCGGCGAGCCGTTCCGCGACTACCCGTTTCGGCCAACCGCCGATGACGTCGCGGTGATACGGGCCGAGTTACGGCTGGAGGAAATACACCAGAGTCCGGCTTATAAGTTAACATCTCGCGCAAAGCCGGGAAGTTTCCAAGGCATACGAAACGTCTTTGCGGCTTTGCGGCTTTGCGAGCTATTTCGTAATGCCATGAGTATCACCGGAATCCGTTTGATCGACCTTTCGGCCCGGCGCCGTTCTGGCAGACCCAGGCGGTCTACCACGCGGTCGCGGGGCCGATGAATGAATCCGCGCCCGACACGATCATCCCTCACGAGCCCGCGCACACCCTACCTGTGCCTGGGCTACCACGACGTGTATGACGCGGTGCTCGACCGGGCGGCGGTGGCACGGCGTGGGCTTCCGGTGCTGCGCCGACGCGTCGGTGGCGGTACGACCTACCTCGACTCGAATCAGATCTTCTACCAGTGCGTATTTCACCACGCGCGCGTGCCGCCGGTGTTCGGCGGTCTACGCGATGCTGGCGGCGCGCCAGCGGCGCTGCGGCGACTTCGGGCTGACGCCAGCCAGCGACACGGTCGAGCCTGGAGGTGGGCGGGCGGCGCGTCGCCGGAATTGGCGGCGGGCGGATCGGCGCGGCGGCCGGTGGTCGGCAACCCGCTGCTTGACTTCGACTACGAAGCGATGGTGGCAGTCTGGCGCGCGCCGTGGCCCGCGTATCGCGCACTGGCTGCCGCCGAGCTGCGCGACCGCGTGGACAACCCTGCGGCGGCTCGGCGTCACGACGACGCTTCGACGCCGTCGCGGCGCTGCTGCGCGAGGAGTTTGCGCACGCTGGGCCGCCCGCTGCTGCCGGGCGCGCTGACGCCGGCCGAAACGCGCCCGGCGCGCCGGCTTGGGGCACGTATGGCCGACCCGGACTATCTCGATCTTCACGGCGACCGGCCGGTCGATCGGCCCGGCCGCTTGAAGATCGCCGCGGGCGTCTTCCTGCACGCGGCGATCGCCAATATCGCGGGGTATCTTGCAGGCAAGCTTCGCTGGCGCGCGACGAGCGCATCGCGGCGGCCCGGCTCGACCTGAACCCGCCGCTCGACTGGTCGCTGGCCGAGGGCATGCTGGCGGGCGATGTGTGACCGAGTGGTACGAGGTCGTTGCGTAGTGCCTGGCTCAACGTGAAGGTTTCGCAACGTTGGGTTGCGCCCTTAACGCTTGAGCCACGATGTTGTTCTGTGTGATACTGTGCCATAGCAAACCTATGGCACACTATGGCAAAAGGGGCTGCATACGATGAGCGATCTGCTGACTGCACACGAGGTCCAGGACCTCCTCAGATCGACCGCACGACTGTCTACCGCATGCTCAAGGACGGGCGGCTGACCGGCGTGAAGATCGGCCAGCAGTGGCGCTTCCCGCGCGACGAGGTCGACGCGCTGCTCGCCGGCGCGCAGCCGGCCGAGGAGCCGAGCGCGCCGCCGCGCGACATCCTGCCGCTGCACTGCGTGCAGCCGATCCAGGACGTGTTCTCCGAGGTGGCGGGCGTCAGTGTCGTTACGACCGCCCCGGACGGCGAGCCGCTGACCAAGCCGAGCAACCCCCTGTCGCTTCTGCGCGCTGGTCCAGTCCAGCCCCTTCCGGTCGCCAGGCGTGCGTCGCCTCGTGGCGGCGGCTGGCCGAGCAGTCCGAGCGCCGGCCAGTGTTCGCCGCCTGTCACGCCGGGCTGCAGTACGCACGCGCGTGGATCGAGCTGGACGACGAGCTGGCGGCTATGCTGGTCGCCGGGCAGTTCTACGCCGACCCGCCCGATCCCGCCGAGGCGGAGCGCCGGATCGAGCGACTGGCGGCGACACACGGCCTCGACCCACGCGAGCTGGCGGATGCCGCGCACGAACTACCGACGCTCGACCAGCGCATGCGCGGGAAGATCAGCACCTGGCTCGAGAGCGTGGCCGGCACATTCGAGACGATTGGCCGCGAGCGCGCCGAGCTGATGGGCCGCCTGCGCCGCATCGCGGAGATGAGCACCCTAGGCTAGCAGATACATTCGACGTCCACGTCTGACGAAGACCACGAACGCGGGGCGGATAGCATTCGCCCGCGTGCTTCGTGCTGCGCATCTTTACAGTTTGTTGCCAGGATGTGATGGCCGCGGCGCAGCCACAGCCACATCCCGACATTCAGGCCGGGGAGAGGGTCGAAGGCCTCCCCCGACCGAGCCAGAGACAAAAGACAGTAGATGGAGGTTCACTCATGGCGGTAAGCGCAGATCAAGTGCTCGACTGCAGCGGGCTGGCGTGCCCGATGCCGATCATCAAGACCCGTAAGGCGATCGGCAGCCTGCAGCTCGGTCAGGTGCTCAAGATGATCGCCACCGATCCCGGCTCGATCCCCGACGTCAACGCCTGGAGCAAGAAGACCGGGCACACCCTGCTGGAGACCGAGCAGGCCGGCGGCAAGTATACCTTCTACATCAAGAAGACGAAGTAGGTGAGGCTACGATGACAACACTAGTCGACGAACTCCCCCAGGACGTGCAGGAGCGCGAGGTCGTGAGCACGCGCCTGGCGATCATCGCCGGGCATGGCACGCTCGACGCGGCCTACCCGCCGCTGATCCTGGCGACCGCCGCGGCGGCGATGGATATGGAGGCCACGATCTTCTCTACGTTCTATGGGCTGGAGATCGTCAAGAAGGGCAAGGCCAACCAGCTCAAGGTGGCCCCGATCGCCAACCCGGCCATGCCGCTGCCCGTCCCGAACATCATCGGCATGCTGCCCGGTATGACCGGCATGGCGACGTCGATGATGAACGGCTGGATGCAGAAGGCCAACGTCGCCAAGCTCGGCGATTTGCTCGACATGGCGCTCGAGCTGGGGGTCAAGCTGATCGCCTGCCAGATGACGATGGACGTCATGGGCGTCAAGAAGGACGACCTGATCGACGGCGTCGAGATCGGCGGCGCCGCTACCTTCCTGGAGTTCGCCAGCCGCAACGCGATCACGCTAACGTTTTAGGTGACAGGTGACAGGTGACAGCTTAGCGGAGCCGCCCCTGTCCCCCGTTCCCTGTTCCCTAAGGAGCCAGCCATGGACGACGACAAAGTCCTGATCATCATGACCAGCGGGCCGGAGACGCCGCGCCGCTGCGCTACCCCGTTCTTCTTCGCGACGCTCGGGCGCGCGATGGACTACGACGTGACCATGTTCTTCACGATCGACGGCATCCTGCTGCTCAAAAAGGGCTGGCCGAGGATGTTCACCCCAAGGCCGGCGGCAAGTCGGCCGCCGAGTTCATCCAGGAGGCGCTCGAGGCCGGCGTGACCTTCACCGCCTGCACCGCCGCCACCGAGCTGCACGACCTGCAGGTCTCCGACCTGATCGACGGTGTGAAGATGGTCGGCGGGGCGGCGATGTGGCAGATGGCCGAAGAGAGCAAGACCGTCCTTACTTTCTAGAGCAGTAGCCAGTAGCCAGCAATCAGTAGTCAGTAGTCGGGAGCAGCGGCCGGTGTCAGGTCGATCGCGCGAGCCCGCTCCGGCTTGGCCTTCCTGACCGAGTTTGCCCCCAACCTCAACGGGCTGTGTGGCGCTGAAAGGATCTAAGCATGGCGACTATTCGTGGATGCAATCTCCCCGAAGATCTGTATTACCTGGTCGACAAGCACGTCTGGGTCAAACCCATCGACGGCGGCGTTGTGCGGGTGGGCATGACCAGCGTGGCCGGCAAGCTCTCGGGCGGCAAGCTGACCGCCGTGACCGTCAAGACCAAAAATATCGGCCAGGAGATCTGGCAGGGCAAGAGCGCTGCCACAGTCGAGAGCAGCAAGTTCGTCGGCCCGGTGCCCGCGCCGGTCACGGGGGTGTTGCTGCGCTTCAACGATAGGCTGACCGCCGACCCGAATCTGGCGATCGCCGACCCCTACGGCGAGGGCTGGGTGGTCGAGCTTCAGCCAAAGGACTGGGGTGCCGAGAGCGGCGCGCTCGTCACCGGCGCGGCTGGCGTCGCCGCTTACCAGGCCAAGCTGGACGCCGAGAATATTTCCTGCGGGTAGCCGGTGCACCCTGACAAGGCGACATGGTGAGGGGGGTGACCGGGTGAGGAAGTGAAGGGGTGAGCGAATCTGAAGGGACGATTGATCACCTTGTCACCCTGTCACCTTGTCACCCTGTCACGAGAGGGGGACCACGATGGCTGAAGAAACCATTTACGAGGGCCTGCGGCGCGAGGGCATGTCCCGCCGCGACTTCATGAAGCTGTGCGGCGCGCTGGCCGGCGTGATGGGCCTGCGCTACGCGGCGCCGGTCGAGGCCAGCGGCCTGCCGGCCGAGCTGGAACGCGGTCCCAGCACGGCGCGCATGGTGGCGAAGGCGCTCGCCGGCAAGCCGCGCGTGCCGGTGATCTGGATGTCGTTCCAGGGCTGCACCGGCTGCTCCGAGGCGCTCACGCGCTCGCAGTCGCCCAGTATGGTCGACCTGGTGCTGAACAAGATCTCGATCGACTACCACGAGACGCTGTTCGCCGCGGCCGGCGCGCAGGCCGAGCAGAGCCGCCAGGCGGCGATGAAGCAGTACGCCGGCCAGTACCTGCTGGTGGTCGAGGGCAGCGTGCCGACCGCCGAGGACGGGATCTACTGCACGATCGGTGGGCGCAGCGCGGTCGACCTGCTGAAGGAGGCCGCCGCTGGCGCCGCAGCAGTGATCTCGACCGGCAACTGCGCGGCGTTCGGCGGCCTGCCCAAGGCCAAGCCCAACCCGACCGGCGCGCGCGGCGCGCACGAGCTGATCGCCGATAAGCCGGTGGTGCACATCCCTGGCTGCCCGGCGATCCCCGAGGCATTCACCGGCACGCTGGTGCACTTTCTCGTCTTCGGCGCGCTGCCCGAGCTAGACGCGCTCAAGCGCCCGGTGACCTTCTACGGCCAGACGGTCCACGACCGCTGCCTGCGCCGGCCGTTCTACGAGGCCGGCAAGTTCGCCGGGTCGTTCGACGACGAGGGCGCGCGCAAGGGCTGGTGCCTGTACAAGCTGGGCTGCAAGGGGCCGACGACCTACAACGCCTGCGCTTCGCTCAAGTGGAGCGGCGGGCTCTCGTTTCCGGTCCAGTCCGGCCACCCGTGCCTGGGCTGCTCCGAGCCGAACTTCTGGGACGGCGGCGGCTTCTACCAGGGCCAGTCGGCGCCAATCGGCAGACCCACCATCACCACGGCCGGGGCGGCATTGGGCGCCGGCGCGGTGATCGGCGCGGCGGTGGCGGTGGCGAACCGGGCGCAGAAGCGGGCGGTCGACGGTGGATCGACGGCGAAGGACGAGTGACGAACGGCCAATGACCAAGGACGAATGACGAACGACCAACGACCAAGGACGAATGACGAACGACCAATGACCAAGGACCAACGACCAAGGACCAACGACCAAAGACGATGCACACAAGCTCCGCCTTGTCACCTTGTCTCCTTGTCTCCTTGTCACCTTGTCATTCTCCCAAGTCTCTAATCCCAAGCCCCAAGCCCCAAGTCCCACGCCCCAAGTCCCACGCTGGTCATTTCTGGCGAGGAGGTCGTAATGGATTGGAACGCAACGCTCGAGTTCGCGCGCGGCCCGCTATTCTACGCGGCGCTGCTGGTCTTTATCGGCGGCATGGCCTACCGGCTGCTCGCGGTGGTGCTGCTGGGCTGGAAGCGTGACCGCGTGCCCAGCCGCGGTAGCAAGGCCGGCGGCGTGGCGGCCACGTACGCTAGGGGCCTGCTGATCTGGCCGTTCATCCCACGGGTCAAGCACACCTTCAGCCGCAACCCGGCGATCTACCTGGCCGGCGGGCTGTTCCACCTGGGGCTCTTCGTCGTGATCTTGCTCGGCGCGGCGCACATGCTGGTCTGGAAGAGCTTGCTCGGCTTCGGCTGGCCGACCCTGCCGCTGCCGATCGTCGACTGGCTGGCGGCCGGCGCGATCGTGGCGATGATCGCCCTGTTCATCAACCGGCGGGTCAACCCGGTGCTCAAGCTGATCTCCGGCCCGGCCGAGTGGCTGAACCTGCTGGCGGTGTTTCTGCCGATGGTCACCGGCTATATGATGACGCACCACCTGTGGTTTCGCTACGAGGTGCTGTTCAGCCTGCACATGCTGGTGGTGGATGTGATGCTGATCTGGATCCCGTTCAGCCGCATCTCGCACTTCATGTTCTACTTCTTCTCGCGCACGTTCCATGGCGCGCAGGCCGGCAAGCGCGCCGTGGCGCCGTAGGGAGGCCAACCATGAGTACCCAGGCAGTCAGCGTGCCCGTGGCCGCGCCCACCAGCACGGCGGCGGAGGCGCTGCATGTCTTTGTCAAGCAGACCGGCGGCTGGGTGGCCGCCCAGCTGGAGGCCTGCACCCGCTGCGGGATCTGCGCCGAGGCCTGCCATTTCTACGAGTCGAGCGGCAACCCCGAGTTCGCGCCAGTCTGGAAGATCGAGCTGCTGCGGCGCGCCTACGAGCAGCGCTTCACGCTCGGCGGCAAGGTCAAGGTCGCGCTGGGCCTCGACAAGCCGATCACCGACGGCGACATCGCCCACTGGAGCACGATCGTCTACGAGGCCTGCACGCTCTGCAACAAGTGCGCGATGGTCTGCCCGATGGGCATCCAGCTCGGCCCGCTGATCCACGAGGTGCGCGAGGCCATGGCCGAGGCGCAGGTCGTGCCGGCTGACCTGCTCGACGCGGTGCGCAAGCAGGAGGAGCTGGGCAGCCCGCTCGGCGTCACCGACGAGATGTGGGAGGAGCGGATCGAGTGGATCGCCGACGAGTGGGAGGTCGACATTCCGATCGACGTCCAGGGCTCTGAGATGCTGGTGGCGTTCACGTCGATCGAGCTGATGAAGTTCCCCGAGAACATCGCGGCGATCGCCAAGATCCTGAACGCCGCCGGCGAGAAGTGGACGATCAGCAAGCCTGGCCGCGAGGTGGTCAACTTCGGCGTGTTCGAGGGCAACCCCAAGCACGTCAAGCTGTTCATGAGCCGGCTGTTCGACTCGGCCAAGGCGCTGGGCGCGAAGCGGCTGGTGGTGACCGAGTGCGGCCACGCCTACGACGCGCTACGCTGGACCGCCCACAACATGATGGATGTGCCGGTCGAGGTCACCCACATCGTCGCGGTGATCGACGACCTGGTCAAGCGCGGCAAGATCAAGCTCAGGGCCGGCGCGTACGACAACGGCGGCACGATCACCTTCCACGACGCCTGCAAGATCCAGCGGCGCGGCGGGCACATCCAGGAGCCGCGCAACATCCTGAAGATCCTGGCGCCGAACGCCTTCAAGGAGGTCACACCCAACCGCGAGGCGGCGATCTGCTGCGGCGGCGGGGGCGGCGTGATCGCTATTGCGGAAGCCGACCCGATCCGCTACAAGGCCTTCGAGCTAAAGATCAAGCAGCTGCAGGATGTCGGCGCGACGACCGTGACGATGACCTGCGCGAACTGCCGGCTCCAGTTCACCGACTGCGTCAAGCACTTCGGGCTGGACGTGCAGGTCAAGGGCCTGTCCGCGATGGTGGCAGATGCGCTTATCGAAGAGTAGGGGCTAGGGGTTGGGGCTAGGGATTAGGGGCCAGAGAGACTTCGCTGCCACGCGCACGAGGTGGAGCCAAAGATTCCGAGCCCCAAGCCCCAAGCCCCACAGGAGTACGACATGGCAAAACGACTGGTCATCGACCCGATCACGCGCATCGAGGGCCACCTGCGGATCGAGGCCGAGGTGGGCGCCGACAATATCGTCAAGGATGCCTACTCGTCGGGCACGATGGTGCGTGGGATCGAGATCATCCTGAACGGGCGCGACCCGCGCGAGGCCTGGGCCTTCGCGCAGCGCGTCTGCGGCGTCTGCACGACCGTGCACGCCTTCGCGTCGATCCGCGCGGTCGAGGACGCGCTGGGCATCACGATCCCCAAGGCGGCCAACCTCATCCGCAACCTGATGATCGCCCAGCAGTATGTGCACGACCACGTGATGCACTTCTACCACCTGCACGCGCTGGACTGGGTCGACGTCGTGAATGCGCTGAAGGCCGACCCCAAGGCCACCGCCGAGCTCCAGCAGAAGATTTCGCCGTGGCCGAACGCCTCGCCGGCCTACTTCGCCGGCGTGCGCGACAAGGTCCAGGCGATCGTCGACAGCGGGCAGCTCTCGATCTTCGCCAACGCCTACTGGGGCCACCCGGCCTACAAGCTGCCGCCCGAGATGAACCTGCTGGCGGTGGCGCACTACCTGGAGGCGCTCGACTGGCAGGCCCAGGCGACCAAGATCCACACGATCTTTGGCGGCAAGAATCCGCACCCGAACTTCGTGGTCGGCGGCGTGCCCATGCCGATCGACCTGAACAGCGACACCGCGCTCAACGCCGAGCGGCTGTCGATCATCAGTGACTCGATCGAGCAGATGATCGCGTTCGTCGACCAAGTCTACCTGCCCGACCTGCTGGCGATCGCGCCGTTCTACAAGGACTACGCCGCGATTGGCGGCGGGCTGGGCAACTTCCTGACCTGGGGCGAGTTCCCCGACACCGATATCAACGACACATCCAAGTACCTGGTGCCGCGCGCGGTGATCCTCAACAAGGACCTGTCGAACATCATTCAGCCCGACCCGCGCGACATGCAGCGCATGCAGGAGTTCGTCACGCGCTCGTGGTACGCCTACAGCGGCGGCGACCAGGCCGGCCTGCACCCGTGGCAGGGCGAGACCACGCTGAAGTACAGCGGCCCCAAGCCGCCGTACGAGCAGCTGGCGGTCGAGCAGAAGTACACCTGGCTCAAGGCGCCGCGCTGGAACGAGACCCCGATGGAGGTCGGGCCGCTGGCGCGCGTGCTGGCGATGTACGCGACCGGCCACGCCCAGACGAAGGAGCTGATCGACGCGACGCTCAAGGCGCTCGACGCGCCGACCGAGGCGCTGTTCTCGACGCTCGGCCGAACGGCCGCGCGGGCGATCGAGACCAAGGTGTTCGCCGACGCGATGCGCGGCTACTACAACGACCTGATCGCCGAGATCAAGGCCGGCAACACGCAGACCTTCAACCGCGAGAAGTGGGAGCCGACCAGCTGGCCGGCGCGCGCGCAGGGGGTCGGCCTGATGGAGGCGCCGCGCGGCGCGCTGGGGCACTGGGTAGTGATCGAGAACGGCAAGATCGCCAACTACCAGATGGTCGTGCCGACGACCTGGAACGCCACGCCGCGCGACCACAAGGGCCAGATGGGCGCCTACGAGGCGTCGCTGATCGGCACGCCGCTGGCCCGGCCGGAGTGGCCGCTGGAGATCCTGCGCACGATCCACTCGTTCGACCCGTGCATGGCCTGCGCGATCCACATGGTCGACACAACCGGCCACGCCCTGGGCGATCTGGCGGTGGGGCTGAACGTTTGTCTGAGCTAAGGCATGGTTTCGCCTGGCGGCGATCTCCTTTACAATTGGGGAGGTGTGGAGGGGCCAAAGGCCCCTCCACACCTCCCCAGGGTGGGGTTTGAGGGCGGGCGCAGCCCGCCCCCAAACCCCACCCAAACTGTTCAGAGGAAGTGTATGGCCCGAGACATCGTGCTTGGCCTTGGCAATATCCTGAACCACGACGAGGGGCTGGGCGTGCACGCGCTGGCCGCCCTTGAAGCTGGCCTGGGGTCGCACCAGCAGTTCGAGCTGGTCGACGGCGGGACGATGGGCCTGAGCCTGCTGCAGCTGGTCGAGGCGTGCGATCACCTGCTGATCGTCGACGCGGTGAACGCGGGCGTGCCGCCCGGCACGGTCGTCGAGCTGGGGTGTGACGAGATCCCGCTGTACGCCGGCGTCAAGCTGTCGCAGCACCAGGTCACCTTCCAGGAGGTGCTGGGACTGGCGAAGATACGTGGCAGGCTGCCGACACACGTCTACCTGATCGGCGTGCAGCCGGCCGATCTCTCGATCGGCGTCGGCCTGAGCGCGACGGTGACAGCGGCTATGCCGCGGCTGGTCGTGCGCGCGGCCGACGTGCTGCGCGGCTGGGGGCTCGTAGAAGCAGAGATCGCCTGAGAGACATTCGAGCAAATCATCATCCCACGAGCGAAAAGTGCGAAGTGCTCAGGCAAAGCCGCAAAGGTCTTTTCTTTGCGGCTTTGCGGCTTTGCGTGATCTGATCGAGATGTTTGAACGGCTGACCTATCCCCCAAACGTTCGCGTCTTCGCGCCTTCGTGGTCACGCGAAAGCGAGTGCGCTATTCGGTTGGCCAGGTTTGCCGCGACCAGTATCGGGTCCCACACGGACGCGAACGGCGGCGCGTAGGGCAGGTCCAGCCCGGCCAGATCCTCAGTAGAGTGTCTGAGCAAGTCCATAGCTCGTCGTCGCGCTCCGAGCGGTTCGCCCGGGGAAGGCCACGCCGGCCAAGGCGGATATGATCCCCTGCGACAACACCTCGATACGCTAGCCCGCAGCACGGCGCGCTCACGTTCACAGCATCTGTCGCATTCCTCCATCGACTATCCACATCACCCTGGTATCCTCGGCATCAGAACAGCACAGCGAGAAGTTGACCGATCGATGTTCCAAGTTGTGCCACATTTCATAGTAGGTGTGCCGACAAGGCACCTCGTT
Organism: Candidatus Ribeiella danica; assembly: GCA_016717335.1. Lineage (GTDB taxonomy): Bacteria > Chloroflexota > Chloroflexia > Chloroflexales > Roseiflexaceae > Ribeiella > Ribeiella danica. Next base: position 38,995 of record JADKFS010000005.1, on the reverse strand, counting down.
GAAGAGGGATCCTATGGCAGCGTCTGCAACCATCAAGCGTCGGCCCGCTGGCCTGCGGCGGCTCTGGCAGATCCAATCGCTGCGCCTGCTGGTGCAGCTCGGCTTCGCCCTGCTCATCCTGTACACACTGGTCATCCATACGCTCGTCGGCGAGGGCAGTGGTGTCGTCACCACCTCGGCTGAGGCTTACTGTCCGTTCGGCGGCATCGAGACACTGTACACCTACCTCAGCAGCGGTGGCAGGCTCGTCAGCCATACCCACCTGTCGAACCTAGTCATCCTCGCCGGCGTGCTGCTGCTCGCCGTGGCCGCGCGCGGCGCGTTCTGTGGCTGGATCTGCCCGCTGGGCGCCATCCAGGAGTGGCTCTTCGCCGCCAGTATGTGGCTGCAGCGGCGCATCCCGTCGCTCGGGCGCGCGGTCAAGGCACTGAAGGCCCGCGCAGGTGTCCGGCCGATCGCTCGCTTCGACCAGCGCCTGGCGCCGACGCTGCTCGCGCGGATCGACCACTGGCTGCGCTACGGCCGCTACCTCGTGCTGGCCTGGGCGGTCGGTGGCGCAGCCATCTATGGATATATGGTCTTCCGCGACTACGACCCCTGGGCGGCGCTGCTGACCATCGGCGAACTGGAGCTGAGCGGCGGGCTCGTGGTGCTGGGCGTGGTGCTGGTGGCGGCGCTGTTCGTCGAGCGACCGTGGTGCCGCTACGCATGCCCGCTCGGCGCCGCGATTGGCATCGCCAGCAAGGTCAGCCCATTGCGGCTGCGGCGCGCTGGCCCGGCCTGCGCCGGCTGTGCGCTCTGCAACCGCGACTGTCCGGTCGGCATCCCGGTCGACACGCGCAGTGATATCACCGACGCGAGCTGCATCATGTGCCTGCGCTGCGTCGACACTTGCCCGAAGCATGGCGCGCTGGAGCTCGCGCTGGTGATCCCGGTCGTCAGCCCGCGGCCGTCCGGCGCCGAGCAGTAGATGAGGAGCACGACGATGAGCCCGATCGCGATCCCGAAGCGCGGCGGCGCGCCGACCCAGCCGCACCGCTGGCGCGGCATCCGCGTCAACCTGTACCTCTATGCGGCGCTGATCCTGGTGGTGTTCCTGGGGACGATCGAGGGCGCCAAGCTCGCCGGACTCTGGTCGACCTCTGGCAAGCTCACGGCGAGCGGTGAGGCAGTGCAGATCACCGGCAACGATCCGGCCGAGGTGAAGGGCTGGATGACGATCAAGGATGTCATCACAGCCTACCGCGTGCCCAAGGCGGCGTTCTATGCGCAGTTCGCGCTGCCGGCCGATATGCCGGAAACGATGGCGCTCAAGGATATCGAGCCAGTCGTGCCGGCGTTTTCGGTGACCGATCTGCGCGCCTGGCTCGCGGCGCGGACGGCACCGTAGTGGAGGGCGAGCGCGGCCGCGATGCTACCGCGGAACAGGAACGCTGCCAACGCGCGACTAGGCGGGCGGCCCGTGACGCTCAACCGTGTCAGCGGGCGGCGCACGGCCAGCTCTGGCACCACGAGGACGACGAGCCGGTCAAGCGCCTGCTCCTGGACAATCGTCGCAGTAATTTGAAAGCGAGCGCAGCTTGTATGCACCGAGGATACTGCTGGCAGACGATCCTCTTGCCGGGCTGGGGGCGGGGCAGGCGCCTTGCTCCCGGGATGGGGCTAGCCGCGCTGCTTGGGCTCGGCGCCTGGGCGCTGCAAGACATTGAAGCGCGGCTGCTTGGCCAGCTGAACGACTATGTCGACGGCGAGCTGGCCGACGAACTCTGCCACGACCTTGAGCAGCACATGGCCCAGTGCACGAATTGCCGGGTCGTCTTCGACACGCTGCGCAAGACGATCGTCCTCTACCACGCGCTCGGCAACGCGCCGGTCGAGCTGCCCGCCGACGTCGAGGCGCGGCTGCTCAGCCGGCTCAACCGCACGCCCCCACCAACCGCTGGATGATAACCGTGGAATTGCTATCGGGCGCGCTGATTGTCAGCAGGCTGCCGACGCTCATCAGCGCGCCCGAGGCGGCCAGCGCGTATGCGAGGAACTCTCGCCGGCTCGCCCCGGCGGGTTGAGCCGTGGTGAGTGGACGGTGACTGGGTAAGCTGTGTGCATCCATTGCTCTTGGTACTCCTTGTGTGTCCACAGTTCGCGTGTGGGTGGCTATGGGCGGTGGCCGAAAATCCTCGGCGGTAGTGGCTGCAGTGCGGCGATGCTACCAGCGCTGGAGCGGTGTGCGTTGGCGCACAGATATAGAACCCTGGCGGCTCCGCTATAGACAGTCTGCTGTGGCTGTGATGGTCTAGCTGACGCCACCATCGATGGGACGAAGTCCCGGCAATCTACCCCCACCTAGAAGGCGCACTATCGATAGTTTGTCTTCATGACCAGTCCGATACGGGCTGCGTCGAGCGCAAGTGCGCCGGACAGATAGAACGGACCAACCACCAGCGTCGCCATCACCACCGTCGTGACCAGCGTGCTCATCGCGAAGCCCGCGCTCGGGAGCGGATTGCGGAATAGCGCCATTTGGATGAGCGGTGAGGCGGCTTTCGCCTCTGCGAACACGAAGACGGCGACGCCGATAACGGCCATGGCCAGCAACGCCACGTTGAGCAGGCCGAAGCTGCCGCGCCCCATCGTCATGGCGAGTGCATACGCCGCGAGCGTCAGAGCGAGCAGCAGCGTGCCCACAAGGTCGAAGCTGGTCCGAGCCATCTTCGTCGCGGGGCGATCAGCGGGCAGGAAGCGTTGCGCGAGCAGCAGCGTCAGGAGGCCAAATGCTCCAGTGACCAAGAAGATCGCCGGCCAACCAAGGGCGGCAATCAGCAGGCCGCCGAGCGTCGGGCCGAGCGCTGTGCCGATCGCGGACATCGTACCAAGTAGACCCATGGCGCTGCCGGCCTGTGCCTTCGGAACCGTCTCACCGACAAACGCCATGGTCAGGGCCATCATAATCGCCGCTCCAAGGCCCTGCACAGCGCGGGCAGCGATCAGCAGCCACAGCGTGGGCGCGACGGCACATACGACAGAGGCCGCCGTGAACAGGAGGATACCAGTCAGGAGCAGCCGCCGTCGGCCGGTGAGATCACCGAGCCGCCCGACGCTGACGATCAGGGTGGTGCTGGCGAGCAGATAGGCCAGCACGATCCACTGAACCTGCTGTACTGAGACGCTGAATGCCTGTGCCAGCGTTGGCAGAGCGACATTGGCAATGCTGGTGCCAAGCGCGGACAGCAACATGGAGAGCGACAGGCTCGCGAGTGCCCAGCGAACTGAAGGAGTGCGTTCCGCGCTTTCAGCGACGAGCGCATCTTGTTGTGCAATGATTGACTTCAAAAGAATCTCCATTTTTGACAACGCTCGAAATCGTTCGCACTATACACTCTTGTGGGGGCGGAAGACGCGCTGTGGTTCGTTGACGCCGCAACCCGCCCCAGACAACTTGCTTATCACGCTCGATGTGGTGCTCGCGGAAGGGAGCGTGGCGCGCGCAGCCGAGCGGCTGCACCTGAGCCCGTCGGCGATGAGCCGCGCGCTTGCGCGATTGCGAGCGACAACCGGCGATCCCCTGTTGGTCAGAGCCGGACGAGGGCTCGTTCCCACACCCCGAGCGCTCGAACTCCGTGAGCAGGTCAGTCATCTCGTTCAGGATGCAACAGTCATTCTCCGTCCTGCTGAGCAGCTCGACCTCACACAGCTGGTCAGGACGTTCACGATTCGCAGTCGCGAAGGCTTTGTCGAGAACTTCGGAGCGGACCTGATTGCTCGCGCCGGCGCGGAGGCTCCTGGGGTGCGGCTGTGCTTTGTGCGGAAACCAACCAAAGAAAGCACGTCGCTTCGCGATGGAACCGTCGATCTGGAGATTGGCGTGGTGGGAAAGGCGACTGGCCCGGAGGTTCGTTCACAGGCGTTGTTCGCGGATCGCTTCATTGGCATTGTGCGCATGGGACATCCACTAAGCCAGGGCGAGATCACGCCTGCCCGCTATGCGGGCGGCCGACATATCGGCGTCTCGCGGCGCGGTCGCGACTCGGGGCCGATTGATGAAGCGTTGAAGCCCTTCGGCCTAGAACGAGCGATCGCCACGATCGTCGGCAGCTTTGCGACCGCACTGGCGCTGGCTCGGATCTCCGATATGGTCGCCAGTGTTCCCGAACGACAAACCGGCAACCTGCGCGCTGGAATGTACAGTTTTCCCCTTCCAGTCCCTACACCTGAGCTCACGATTTCCCTGCTCTGGCACCCGCGGATGGATGCCGATGGCGCACATCGCTGGTTGCGCGGTATCGTTCTGGAGACCTGCGCGGCGATCCGCTGAAGCGCCACGTTCCCTACAGTCAGCCATACAGCCGATCGTCGAATGTTTGCCACACACGGTATCATTCAGGCTGTCACGGTGATGACGACATTGCCCTGTTTGTGCCCCGCCTCAACATAGCGGTGCGCCTCAACCATCTGGTCCAGCGGGTAGCACCGATCGATCACGGGTTTCAGTCGACCCGCCTCACTCAGCTCTTTGAGAAAAAGGAGTGCTTCGGTGCGTGGGACAGCTGTCCCGCCGATGATGTGCTTGCCGGTTGTCATCGCGTACCACCACCCTTGCAATGTCGCTCCGGCCATGACGGTATTGAGATAATAGCCGTTGGGCTTTAGGGCGCCTTGACACTGTGAGAACGTGGTCTTCCCGACCGCATCCAAGATGATGTCGTAGGTCTCGCCATTGTTGGTAAAGTTGGCTTGTGTATAGTCAATGACCGTGTCGGCTCCCAGCGATTGCACCAACGCCACGTTTCTGGTACTGCAGACCCCGGTGACCTCTGCGCCAAAGTAGTTGGCAAGCTGCACGGCAAACGTGCCGACACTTCCCGACGCGCCGTTGATCAGGACGTTGTGTCCTGGCTGGATGTTGGCTGCTTTGAGGAAAAACAGGGCGGTCTGTGCACCAATCGAAAGCGTGGCAGCTTCCGCATAAGTCAGCGTATTCGGTTTGGCTATCACCACCCCATCTTCGGGCAAGCATTTATACTCGGCGTGGGCGCCAAACTGCTGCTCGAAGGTCGATGCAATCACCTGGTCACCCGGCTTGAACCGTTTGACATCCTTGCCGACGGCTTCCACTTCACCTGCGAGTTCCATGCCGAAGATCGGGTTTTTTGGCCGCCGCAGACCTAATGCCAGTCGAGCGGGGAGCCAGAACAGGGGAGGAACGGCAAAACTGCGCATGCGACAGTCCCCGGCGTTCACTGTGGTCGCGTGCACTTTGACCAGGATCTCATTATCCTTCGGCGTTGGTTTTTCAACCTCCTTGAGCTGAAGAACCTCCGGTGCGCCGTATGCTATGGCGACGATTGCTTCCATGTGAGCATCCTCCTTCATGGTGCCGCTATCGAAGCCGGCACAACGATTGACTGCAAGTGAAGTGGGGGATGCGCAAGAAGCTTTCGCCCTTCCGCATCCCCCATCGTACCTATCTATGCTCCGATTAATAGCTCGTTCGTCGCTGTTTGTGCAGACTGCGACGCGATCGGCGATAGGTTGAAGCCTTTGACGATCAGCCAGATGCCCAGCGACAACTCCCAGATGAACTCCGGGATGACCAGGATGCTCCCCACCACAGAGGCTGGCTCGAAGACCCCGAACAGGATGCCGACGAAACGAGCGAGGAGCACAGGGCCGGCGATGAGACCCAGCACGGCCATGGCCCGTGGCACCAGGGCGGATCGATACATCAGGTAGCCCAGCAACAGCCCGTTCCCGATGCCGACGACGAAGCCAGGCCCGAGTAGGAACGTCCAATCATGAATCGCGACCAGCGACTTGCCGACCGTGACGAGCGTGGCGGCATCTACCCCCGCAGCTCCCGTGACGTCCTGCCGCAACGTCACGACCGCAAGGAGGCTGAGGATGCCGACGGCGATGAACACGGATTCGACGACCCGGGCCGTGACAAATCCAAGGGCGATGCCTTCGTTCTGCCGCTTGAGAATCGGGAACAGCACGACAGCGGTGCCAATGTTCGCGATGATGAGGAGCAGCTCTAACAACGCCCCCCAGAGCACGCCGGTGTCGGCTCCGGCACCGACAATGTAGCGAGGGTCGTTCAGCACCGGGACATAGAGAAAAAGAACTGGGGGGATCGAGGTGACATACGTGATCACGAACAATACGCCCGTAACCAGTGCGATCGTTCGTGGTGCGACTACACCTGTGGTCGTCTGCTGATTGGTATGCATGCGTTTGTCTCCTTCCATACCTGCGGTCTGCCTGGTGGAAGTCATGGGTTTGTCTCCTTTTACGAGTGGTGTGTGCCAAGATTCGACGCCAACTCCATCTCTCCATTCGCGTCGACCGTGTATGACTGAGAGCACGCCAGCATATTGCCATTGGCTTCTCGCGTCACGGTCAGGTTTCCAAACGAGCTGATCTCATTCCAGCTGGGAAGTGGCGGCTGCACTCTTGCGGACAGGAGGAGCCGGTCGCCTGCGGATGATCCATTCGGCCACGGCGAGGTTGATCACCCAGCCCGCGCCCATCAGGAGCGCGCGGCTCAGCTGCGTCGGCGGGTCAGCGAACGCTGCCGCGACCATCGCGGTGAGCACCTGCGTGCCCGCCCCCATGCCAATCGCATAGCCACGCAGCATCCAGTTGCCGTGCTGGACGAACTGTCGCCGCCAGAGCGCAACGACACCGCCGAGCAGCGAGAAGAGCATGGCCGACCCGAAGAGCAGCCGCAAGCCATAGACGAGCGCGCCATCGTGGGCAGGCATGTGATAGAACAGGGTCATCCACTCGAAGTGAGTGAGCCAGGTTGTGCGGCGTGATCGCCATCGGTGGTGCAAGGGGCGGCCTGACCGCCGCTTGTCCCCTGCAGGTTCCAGTAATCTACTCGGCTCCACTCTGGCCAAGCTGCGGGCTTGCCCGGCCAGCGACGGGCTCTGCGGCATGCTCGCGCCGTTCTGACCAGAGCGCATAGCCTAGCCCTGCGAAGGCGAACCCGATCGGCACCGCCACGAGCGGCCGAAGCTCGTTTGGCAGCAGCGCAGACACGGGGGCCAAGATAATCGCGATGGTCAGCGCGCCGCCCGCCCAGCGCGGCAGGATGCGGGCGCGGAACGTCGCGATGCCGAACACCAGACCTCCGAGCGCAAACAGGGCGTCGGAGAGCCCCCAGAGGGCTGCAAGCACGCCAAAGTTCATCTCGGCAGAGCCGGTGAAGATCCCCAGGAAGCCCGCCGCAAATGTCGGCGCCGTGGTCGCCAACAGCGGCAAAACAAACACTTCGAAGAAGGTAAAGGCGAAGATGAGCACTAGCCAGAAGCTAAACAGGAGGTAGCCGGCCAGGCCCAGCCACCCAGCCGCATGCGCTTGCCGGGCATAGACGCCGGTGATACCAGGCAGGCCGAACAAGGACATGGCGATGGCTACGGCGTGGACGATGACCCATTGGCTAGTAGATACTGACGAAAGAATATTCGGCGGGTGGAGCAGCCCAACCACCACGAAACAGATCCCTGCCACCATCGCTGAGAGACCAGCCCAACGGATGAGGTTCTTGGTGTTCATGTGTTTGTCTCCTTGTTCGAACGATTGTCATCAGTCCCCGTGTTGCCATCCGGCCCGTTCGCCTGTTTGCGTTCCACCTGAATAACCGAGAGCAATGGCAGACCGAGATCACGCACTTGCTTAAGCACGCCATGGAGTGCCGCCTGATCGACCACCGGGCCACGGAGGAGCGTCTCGCCATTGTCTTCTCGCGTGATGCTCAGGCCGTCAAACCAGTCAGCCCATTTGTCATCTAGGTGTCCCTTGAGGCGAATCTCGTATGTTCTCGCCTCGTCGTCATAGTCCGCCGATGGGTGTGTTGCACTCATACCGTGCCTCGTACCGTTCCTTCGATGGATGAGCCTCCACCGCGTTGGGTGTGTTCGTTCCTTCGACAACAAGATACAAAGAGATGTGGGGAGCTGTCTTTCCCCATATGTGGGGATTGACGTGGGGATAGATCTGGGGATACGGACGAGGAGGCCAGGTAACAAAAGCCCTGCCAGAATATGCCCGTCGTTCTTGGCATATCTTGCAGGGCTATGTGGAGGTGTGCTCGGGCAATGCCGGTGCGCGGCTAGATCAAACCGAGCTCGGCTGCACGCTTAACGGCCGCCCGACGATTATTGACGTTGAGTTTCCTGTAGATGCTCTTGGTATAGGTGCGGACTGTGCTCAAGCCGATCACGAGTTCCCGAGCGATCTCCGGCCCAGAAAGCTCGGTTTTGAACAAGCAGAGCACCTCAAGCTCGCGCTGGCTGAGTGGCTCCACCAAGTCGGGAGCTGTAGGCTTGAGGCTTGGGGCTTGCGCGGCATCTCCCAGTCTCACGTCCTCAGGTTCTCGTCTCTCAGGAAAGGCAGCCAGCAGCATGCCGGTATAGTCTGGCATGATGTTGGGAGTGGCAGCTTCGCGAAGCAGGTGCGCCATGAGTGGACCTTCGTCCACAAACAGTCGGATATAGCCCTCCCTTTCCGCCAGCGTGAGAGCGCGCTCTAAGGCCGCCAGAGCGGCCGGGGTATCACCCTGCATCTGGTGTGCCAGCGCGTGGAGTATGAGAATTTCAATGACTCTTCCCGTTCGCTCGCCTGCTTGCGCCGCTTCGAGCAGGCGAGCGAGGAGGCCGACTGCCTCACGCATGGAGTGGCCGGAACGGTCGTTCTGAGAGCAGGCTAGCAGCACCCTGGCCAGTGTGATGTGTTCGAACTCACGCAGGTAGGAGAGCTCGTCCTGGGCGGACAGGCCCTGCTCGCGCGCCCAGCCAAGCGCTTCACCCAACTGACCCTGTACGACCCGCAGCCGTGTCACGAGCGCCGCGACCGGACGCACGTTTGGGAAGAAATCACCCACATACCGCTGCTCAGCCTCCTTGAGCAAATCGAGCGCGCCATCCAGATCGCCTTGCGCGTGCTTGATGCGCGCCATGGCCACGCGCCAGCGATACGGGTTTTGCGGCAGCCCCATGTGCTCACCTAGTTTCTGGCTGCGCAGCAGGTGCTCGGTGGCGGCATGCAGATCGTTGTGCTCATACGCCAGCTCGCTTATTCCGACATACATATCTGCCGTTCCCCGCAGGATAGGCTCACCCGTTGCCGTCGCAAGCCGCAATGCCCGCTCATAGGTACGTATAGCTTCGCGGAGCCGCCCCTGCACGACCCGGATATCTGCCAGGGCGATGGTGCAACCAATGACGTCGGCGAGATGCCCGGCCTTCTGCAGACTCGCCATGCCGTCGGCATACGACCGGCAAGCCACCTCGAGATCCCCACCCGTCCAGGCGGCTAGTCCCAAGAGCGCCGCCGCCGCTCCAAGCTGAAGATGGTCGTCCTCAGGGATGAGGTCGAGCGCCCGCCTCGCGTGTGCCACAGTGTCGGCTACATTGCCGAGTGCCAAGGCCTGTCCCGCGCGCCACACGGCGATCGCACCGGGGAGCCGTCGAAACGCCACTTTGTCCACGACAACCATCTCAGCCGCTCGATCGTCCGCACGCGCACGAGGGTCTGCTGTCGTATCCAGCCACCGTTCAGCGTCCCGCAGTCGTTCCTCAACGCCCTCGAGCTCGCCCGAACTCAGTAACGCCCAGGCATACGCAGCGCTGAGCACGGGCCTGAAGGGTATCAGCTTATCAGGCAGCGCCCTCAGCCAGCTGAGCACCGTGGCCTCCTGTCGACTGCTGCGCATGGCTGGCACGGCCAGCTCGACCAGATCCGCCGCGTGTGCGAAGTCCTGGGCAGCCAGCGCATGGCGGATGGCATCGGTCGCCGAGCCATGCTGCTCGTACCAGGCGCTGGCGCGCTGATGCAGCCCCGCGACCAGATCGGGCTGCTCCGCCCGCAACTGCGCTTGAAGAACTTCTGCAAACAGATGGTGATAGCGATACCACTGGCGCCTGTCATCGAGCGGCACGACAAAGAAGTTGCCGCGATCGAGCGCCTCCAACCGTGCACTGCCCCCCGTCTGGCCACTCACGGCATCGCATAGCGAGCCATGCAAGCGATCGAGTATCGAGGTCTGGAGCAAGAAGCTGCGGCCCTCCTCGGGCTGACGGTGCAGAACCTCTTCGACCAGATAGTCCAGGATATAGCGGTGGTCTCCGGTGAATGCCCGAATGAAGCCGGGAACATCCTGGTGACCCTGCATCGAGAGCGCGGCTAACTGCAGGCCGGCAATCCAACCTTCGGTGCGGACTTCCAGGGCGACGATGTCCTCTTCCGAGAGGCTGAGATCCATCACCTCAGTGAAAAATGCAGTTACTTCGGCCGAGGTAAACCGCAAGTCGGCGGCGCGCAGTTCAGTCACGTGGCCGCGTGCGCGTAATCGGGCCAGGGGCAACGGGGGATCCACACGGGTGGCAATAACCAGGTGCAGTTGTGGTGGCAATCGCTCGACCAGAAAGGCAAGCGCCTGGTCAATCGGCCCGGCGTCCAGCAGGTGGTAATCGTCAAGCACCAGGATCGCAGGCTGCGACAGCGTGGCGATCTCGTTGAGCAGCATCGGCAGCAGGGCATCGATCGGCGGTGGCTGCGGGGACTGGAGCAGTCCCATCGGCCCTGCCCCAATCGTAGGCACAATCGTTCGTAAGGCAGCAGCGAGATAGGTCAGAAAGCGCGTCGGGTCATTATCCGCTTCGTCCAGCGACAGCCATGCGACTGGTCGCCCACAGAGAGCTAACCACGCGCTGACCAGCGTGGTTTTGCCAAAGCCAGCGGGGGCTGAGATGAGGGTCAGCTTGCGGTACAGCCCCGCATTCAGCCGCGCGATCAGGCGCGAGCGCAGAACCACGTCCGGTCGCGGTGGCGGGATATACAGTTTCGTGGTCAAAATGGGCGTAGGCATAGGCAAATTATACACATTATCAAAGCACGAAGCGCCACGACCTAACCCCGCGATCAAATCCTTCAGCGTCTTGATCGGCGAGTGGACGACGGTCGGCACACACGGTCTTGTCCCAGGCACGACCTACGTGATGATCCGGTAGTGCTGCGTACTGCGATGCCACGCTCTGGCCGTTGTGGCAGAAGGCCGCGCGCACGCACTTGCCCGATCCCTGGCCCCAAGCCATTGGCAAACCACCGGAGGATCATGACGAATACAAACTCCTTTATCGGCTTGGTTGGTCGACCAACTTGAGCAACGCATCATCAGCGAGATGCGGATGCTCCTGTTTACGGCTGGACAACTCACGGCCGACGATACCCGTACGCTCATATCGAACTATTGCTTTCGGTATGAATTGCAGCTATTGTTGGAGAAAGCCGGGTTTACGGTCGAGGCGGTGAAAGGTGATTGGACGGATGCCGACGTGATGGCTGAGCATGCTACGATCGTCTATTTCGCCAGGAAATATAGCAATCCTAACTCATTTGTAAACAGGCATAGACCGCCTGCACCGGTCGGTTCTTGGTTCTTGGTTCTGGTAGGATCGCTATAGCTGACGAGCTTCACCGCATTTAGGATTGCTAGAGTACCAAACAGAGAAACGAGACATGGCGTATTTTGTTACGTATGGTCAACTGCTCACACGAGGCGTCTTACTATGCCCATCTGTCGACCGAATTCTCCTGATCGTCGTTATGAGCATCGCGTTGGCAGCCTGTGGCGGTGCGCCCGCGCCGCAGAGGAGTGGCAACGCTTGCTGAGACGCGCTGCACAAATTGGCGCTAAAATCGCACCGATCTCGCGCCGAAGGCGGTCGGGTGTATGTACGTGTTCGGCCGCAGACCGAGATGGCAATGCTTAGCTTGCAACAATCTCGTTCAATCCTTCAATCACTTCATCTAATTCCTCAGGTGTGATTGCACCCAATCGGCTCGCGAGACGTTCGACAGAGAGTGTACGGATTTGACTGATTTTGACCCAAGAACGTTTTGGCAGAGTCGCAGTGATGAGTTCCAGCGTGAGCGGAAAGCCAGCTGTTGGCGCTTGACTGGTAATAGCAAGTGCGATTACCGTGCCCGAGCGGTGATTGAAGATATCATGACTGATCACGAGAACTGGGCGTATGCCGGCTTGTTCATGGCCACGAACCGGATTGAGATCCGCCCACCAAATTTCGCCTCTTAATATTCGGGCCACGTCGACAACTCCTGCTGCATACCTTCTTCGGCAAACACCTGTTCCAGTTGAGGATCGAGTTTTGCGCTTTCGCGGGCGAGGCGACTACGCTGCAGGCGAGCGAGTTTATCCTGCAATGCTGCCTGGATGGCTTTACTGCGGTTAGGAAAGACGTGCTGAGCGACAAGCTGGTCGACTTGAGCGAGCAGCTCGCTATCAATGGTCACAGCCACTTTGGTTGTTGGCATGCTCCAGCTCCTTATCAAAGTATGATGAAATATCATACCATACGTGATCATGCTTTGTCGAGCGTTGAGATGGTGAGATTTGCTTAGGCTGAGACCTGAGTAAACGACCGCACGGCTAAGCCGGCGGCGTTGCTCTGGCGGGCGCTGCGCGCGTCAAGGAGCATGATCGGCGACAGCCCGCAATGACTCCTACGCCGGGGGCCGCAGCCGCTGGCATCCACTCGTGACTACGCCGGCCCGGTCACCCAACGCGCGGCGCGGGGAGTGCGAAGCCCCGGCGCCGCGCCGTGGGGAGGGTGCATATCGTCCTGACGCGCGGCGTTATTAGGCTTCAGTGCCTATCACACGCCTCACCGTTTCATCAGCGACATGTAGGTCTGCCACGCCATGCACGGCGTGCCATCTCCACTCAGTGCGGCCAGGTTATTGGACCGGCTGATCTCAGCGATTGTCTGAGCGGGGTCAACCTGAACGAACACGCCGCAGCCTAGCGTCCCTTGCGCAACGCCACTAATCTCTGCCGATCCGCCCGCCGGGAGCGCCGCGATCGTGCGCGTGAACAGCAAGGTTAGTGGATCAAACTTCCAGCTCCGGTAGACATTGACGGTCACGTTCATCGCCGGCGCTGCGCCGATATTGTAGACCCGCGCAGCGATGATCGATGTGTGGTCGGGCTGGGGCGCGCGCCAGATTGTGTATGGGCTGACCATTAGGTCTGGTCCGACCGCCAGCGTCAGCGGCGCGCTGTTATTTGCCGTGAACGTCTCGGCAAAGTCGCCTTGGTTGACCACTGCAGCGAATGGGTAGCTGCCTGGCGCCAGCCCAGAGGTGCTCCAGGGTGTTATCACTGTAACTGCGGCGCCCGGGGCTAGCGCCGGCACGCTGTTGCTGGCCACCACCGTGCCGGCCGACGTGCCGCGCCGGAAGCGCAGCGTCGTCGCCGGGCTGGGGCTGGTGCCCACGTTGCGCACCGCTACGCGCAATCCCACGTCCCGCCCGCCCCAGGAGTCCACGGCGGTGTCGCTGATCTCCAGATCCGGGCCAAAGGCCGCCCGACTGGCAGTATTATCGGTTTCGTCCGACTCGGCGATGACGTTGGCAGGGTCGACGACAGCGTAGAATGTATGCGGGCCGCCCGTGGAGGGTATTGGGTAGTCGAGCGCGAGCGTTGCGGTGATACCCGCGGCCAGCGGGCCGGATAGGCTGCGTGTGCCAAGCAGCTGGCCGCCCGAGGCTGGGTTGCCGTCGTAGAAGCCAACCGTGACCCCATCCAGCGCCAGATCGCCGGTGTTGCTGATCGTCGCGCTCAGCGTCACACTGTCACCCGGCACGGGGTGAGCGTTTGATAGCGTCAGGCTGTCGCCAGTTAGCGTCAGGTTACGCTGGAAGGTATGCGCGAGCGTCCACAGGTCGGTCTGCCCCTCGACCGGCAGCGTGTAGGTAACAACCTGGCTCGAATCGGGCAGCGTAGTGGTGCGCGTCTCGTGGGCGATCGCGGTGGAGGCGTAGGCGGCCAGCAGCCGGCCGCTCGCATCAAGCGCCGGCGTCGGGTAGGCCTCGCTGGCAGCGTTGCTGGTCAGGCGGCGCGGCTGCCCCCACAGATTGTGGGCCGCATCGTAGAGCGCCACGTACAGATCGCGCTGCGCGGCCTGTGCGGTGAAGACGGCCGCGATGTTCCCGGTGGGGTCCCGCACGATCCGCAGCTGGTCGATGCTGCCGATGTTTGCAGGTAGCACCAACGCGGAGCCGCTGCCCGTTGCCAGGTTGCGCACGCGCAGCGCATTTCCGGCTAGCCAGATCAGCAGCGGCTGATTGGCGGCGTTATAGACAACCTGCGGGGCCCGGTGGCCCAGGGTATCATTCGTAAGTCGCGCCGGCGCCGACCAGGCCGTGCCATCCCAGGTGCTCGTGAAGAGCTGGAGCGTTGGCGTGGTCGTTCCGGTGGCGGGCAGATAGCGCGTGTAGGCGATCGTCGCCGTCCCGCTGCCGTAGCCGGCGGCCAGGTCGACCAGGCCGGGGATTCCATCCACCGCGACTGCGGGCGTGCCCCAGCCGCCGCTGGTGAAGGCGGCCATGATCCGGTCGGGGTTGTTGGCATCGCCACCGGGCCTGGCCGGCCGCATTCTGGTGCCAGACGGCCAAGAGCTGGCCGGTGGGGTTACGGGCGAGCTGCGGCGCGATGTCCAGCGCTGCGTTGTTGGTGAGCAGCGTGACGGGCGACCAGGCGCCGCTGGCCGCGTTGTAGGTCGCGGTAGCGATCTCGATCTGCTTCGCGATGGTGGCATCCCAGGTCGCCGTGCCGGGCAGTACCGTGTTGAGGCGCTGCCAGACCGCGACGGCGTTGCCGGCGGCATCCCAGGTCACCTGCGGTGCGCCGTCGAGGTAGGCGTCGTTCGTGATTGCGGCGGGCGTGCTCCAGGACGTGCCGTTCCAGCGGCTGAAGCGCAGCTCCTGCGCCTGGCCGACCGGCTTGGCTGAGTCGTCGTGCACCCACAGCAGCAGCGCGTTATCGGTAGCCGGATGCGCCGCCAGTGCCGGCTCAGTGTAGGTGTAGACATTGGTAGCCAGGAGGGCGGGCGCATCTAGTGTATTGAATTGGAGCATCGCGGGCGTGGAACGGCTGGATGGGGGGTGGCCGGGCAAGTGCCAGGCAGCCGGTACGTTGGTGGCGTCGATACGTGCCGGTGTCGAAGCCGGCGGATAGCGCCATTCGACCTTGACCTTCTTCTCCTGTTCAAACCATGTGACCCGCGTCTTATACCCCGCCTCCCCCGTGAGCGCGATATGGTCAAAGGTCAGATTGGATAGCTCGTGCAGTGGTGCTGGGTGCCAGAAGTCGGCACTACCGGATGCGCCTAAGTAGACCCTCATCTCGAAGCCGGGCATATTGAAGCGGTACCCGGTTTCGATACCCGGCCCGCCGCCGAGGTGGGTATTGCGCCACTCGAGCGCCGTAGCCGTATCAACAAGGGACGCCACATCGGCAGTGAGATACCCCTTCAGGTTGCCTTGGAGATACAGGTCGCCCAGCCCATCCAACAGCGAGTGGGGCACGACGGCCGCCAGCGCGGTTCCGGCGCCGGGGTCCATGAAGTCGATAATGAATACCAGGACAGGCCAGTTCTTTTGTCCAGCGAGCTTCAAATCGACGCGGAAATTGCCATTGACAGTCGGAATCTCGCAGTCGACTGCGCGCGCTTCAAGTGTCCCGGTGCCGCGCAGCTCGCCCGTCAGCTCAATTGACAGCAGTTCGATCTTCGGCTGTACACCGCCCTCAATGGTTAGAGCCGCCGGACTAGCACACTTCAGCGGAAGTCGGAAGCCACCGCCGATGAAGAAGGCGATATTGGAGGTCGATCCGGGTGGGCCAAAGCCAGGGGCGCCGGTGCTCAGTCCCTCGGATGTTGACATGGGCAGTTTACTCGTAGCCGGCGCCCTCCGAGCCGGCGAGGCTCACTAGGCCCAAGGCGCCATTCTGTAGTACGCTCAGCAGCCATGCGGGCGCCGGGATCAAGGAGATGTGCCGCGTTTGTATCTGCGAGCGCTGCCGTCTATCCTGGGAGAAGGCTACGATCTCAAGCGTATTGTCTCCTTCACGCAGATCGGTACCCATCTGGAAGGTGTGGGTGGCGCCAGATATATCTGCGACTTCGTAATAGTGCTGCGCACCATTGACGGTAAACTCGACGTAGCCTGGCGTTTCGCCAGACCAGTCTACCCGCGCTGTGACCGGGTTCTTGGTGGGGATGCCCTGGAGATAGCGCCCTTCCAGAGGATAGCGCGATTGAATGCCAGAGATGTTGATCAGCCCGACATTGGGCGGCAATACGTCCGGCCCACCCGTAAACGTCACGCGCGCTGAGCCGCCGTAGGTCTGCCCGGCCTCCAGGCCCACGGCGCTGACAACCGCCACGCCGGGTGACGACGAGGTCATTGCAGCGCTGAACATCCCGGTGGCGTCGGTCGTGCCGCTGGCGGGAGTGAGCGCGCCGACACTCCCAGGAGCGAGGACCAGCCGGATGCGGAGGCCCGGCGGCGCGTTGGAGAGGGTTAGGGTCGCCGTCGCGGAGCCGTCGGCGGGAAGGGTGTCGCGCGAGCTGACGAGCACGGCCTGCGTGCTAATCTTGGCCACGAAGGCATCGCCGATGCCGCCGTTGTAGGTCAGGTCGGGCCCGTTCCGTACGGGGAAGCCGGGCTCAGGGGACGAGGTCCAGCCGGCGACGTAGGAACTGCCGTCACTACCGACCGCGATGGCTAAGCCTATGTCGTCGGATGCTCCGCCGAGATAGCTGGCGTAGGTCAGCCCGCTGCCGCTGGCGCGTACCTTCGCCACGAAGGCATCGCCGGTCCCGCCGTTGTACGTCAGGATCCGGTCCGCCCAGCACGGGAAAGCTCGCCTCAGTAGAATCGGTGGAACCGGTGAGATACGCATTGCCCTCGCCGTCGACCGCAATACCGCTGGCATAATCACTGCCCGTACCGCCAAGGTAGCCGGCGTAGATCAGCCCGCTGCCGCTGACACGCACCTTCGCCACGAAGGCATCACCGGTCCCGCCGTTGTGCGTCAGGTCCGGTCCGCCCAGCACGGGGAAGCTGGCCTCATTGGATCCGGTAGAGCCAACGAGATATGCGCTGCCGGCGCCGTCGACCGCAATACCGCTGCCATTGTCGGCGCCAGCGCCGCCAAGGTAGCCGGCGTAGAGCAGGGCACGCCCGTCGGCGCGCACTTTCGCCACGAACGCGTCACCGCCGCCGTTGTACGTCACATCCGGCCCGCCCAGCACGGGGAAACTGGTCTCGGTGGACATCGTCCAGCCGACGATGTAGGCGCTGTTGGCATTATCGACCGCGATACCCCGCCCCCAGTCTACATCCGCGCCGCCGAGATAGCCCGCGTAGGACAGCCCGCTGCCATCGGGGCGCACTTTCGCCACGAACGCGTCCCTGCCGCCGTTGTAGCTTAAGTCGGGTCCGTTCAGCACGGGGAAGCTCGCCTCGGTGGAGGTGGTCCGGCCCGTGAGATAGGCGCTGCCGTCGCTGCGGAGAGCAATGCCCTGGCTATCATCGTTACCTGTGCCGCCGAGGTAGCCGGCATAGACCAGCCCGCTGCCATCAGGGCGAACTTTTGCCACGAACACGTCCCAGGCGCCACCGTTGTAGGACAGATCCGCCCGCCGAGCACGGGGAAACTGGTCTCAGTAGAGGTAGTCCACCCGGCAACATAGGCGCTGCCGGTGCTGTCGACGGCGATACTGGTGCCATCGTCGTCACCTGCACCGCCGAGGTAGCCGGCGTAGACCAGGCCACCGCCATCGGGGCGCACCTTCGCCACGAAGGCGTCCTCTGAACCACCGTTGTAGGGACGTATCTGGTCCGGTCTGCACAGGAAAACTAAAATGCCCCGGACCCGGTATAGCCACTGACATAGATGCAGTCGGTACGATCGACTGCGATACTTTCGCCACTATCATCGCCTGAGCCGCCAATGAACCCGGCGTAGATAAGCACGGCCGGGTCGAGAACCAGCGGCCGGCTGTGGTCATAGGCGCCTACCCGGAAGCCGTAGGACACTCGCCCATCCGCCCCGGCGCATCCAGCGAATAGGCCATGCCGACTGCCACCTGCCCGCCGTCTACCGCCTGGGTAGGCCTGCGGCGGGTCGTCCGCAAAACTGGTCAGCGGGTCGTCACCGCCAGCGCCTGGCGCCATTGAGCGCCACGCCTGTCGCGCCGCGGTAGGCCAGCCGGATCTGGCGTGGTCGGCGCCCGGCTGAACGACAAACCGTATTTCAGCCGGTCGACCGTGCCCTCATACACCAAGTCGATCCCCGGCCACAGCTGGGAGTAGACCAATCGGGTGTAGGTGGGGATACCGGTGCGCCACCTGTCTGGCCGGCCCTTGAAGTAGGAGACGATCGTCTCGGCCGGCGCCTCGCCGCGCGGTTGAACCTGGGGTTCGCGCCAACGAAATCGAGCTGACCACCCAGCGCTGCAGGCTGGTTGAGTTGGGCACCGGGGGGCGATCGAAGCGGCGCTCGGGGCGCGCTCGGGTCGTTGGCTGTGGAATGCGCAGCCGGGGCGTCCAGCGCGAACGTTACGCCGTCGAGGGTGAAATACAGCGTCTTATCACTGCCCTGCACAGTATAGGCCACCTGGGGATCGAGCTGGCCCTGGTTGGCGACAAACAGGACGGGCAGGTTGCCGAAGTCGGGTGCAGCGATGGACCTAGCAGAGGTCGGCCTTGTGACCAGCACCGTCCGTGGGGAAGGTGTCAGCACGGCAGCCAGCACCAGCAGGGCGAGCAGCGCGATCGGCAGACGTCGCTGCGGGGCAGCGAATGGACGGGGGCGGGGATAGGCGACGTGCATCGTTCGTTGGCCTCTCGGCACATCTTTGCACTGCGTTTGGCGAGAGCGTCTTGGCAAACGCAGCTCCGCGGGATTAGTGTAAGAAACGCACGTAGATCTGTTTTCCGTACAACCAGGCTAGGAGCAGGGCGCGGGACGAACTGGGCAGGGCGAGACAAGCATACCAAGATGATGCGGGTGAGGCGATGATGGCAGTGGGCGATTGCCTCCACGTATGCCTATCGAGCGACGAGTGACACATCGCTTGTCGGATGGCTACCCCGTTCTCTGTCACTTCAATCTCGCGCGTTCCCTGGCCGGGTCAACGACTCCTGATCCTGTGGTGTCTCAGCTGATGTCGAAGGCTCTGTAACTGCGCGCCAATAGCCGCTGAACCTGCTTCAACGGCATTCTCGATGCCCTGCTGGACAGACTCCAGGGCCATCTGTCCGATATCCCACAGCGATCAGGCAGCGGACGTCCTCCTTCCTTTGGCTGATGTAATGTCTCGCGCAGGGTGCTATGATGTGACCATTCGGTCATATGACTGGGTGGCAAGCATAAGAGCAACCATGCCAAACCGACATTTAGCAATCTCCCACCCGCAAAACGCCAGGTCATTATTGATCTCGCCCTGGCTGAATTTGCCGAGCATCCCTATGGCATTGCATCGCTCTCGCGGATCGTCACGCGGGCCGGCATCGCCAAGGGCAGCATCTACCAGTATTTTGAGAACAAGCAGGATCTCTATCTGTTCATCCTCGACTATGCTGCCCAGCAGCAGTTCCAGCTGTTGCATGCCCAGACGCTTCCCGCTCCTGAGGTTGGCTTTTTGCCCTGCTGCGCCGGCAGATGATGCCAGCATACAGGTCGGACTAGCAGCGCCACTGCTCACCCGGCCCCATGTACCGCGCCGTCACCGATGATCTGCCCTTCCGTGATGAAGTCGTGCGTCGCCTACAAACTGCCGGTGAGGGACATCTTCAGGCGCTGCTCGCTCGAGGGTAGAGCATGGGGAGATCAACCCTGAGCTCGATCTCGAGCTGGCCACTGTTGTCCTTCAGGGAGTAATGGCGAAGCTCCATGAACTGATCGTGCGACGGTTGGGTACCACGCTTGAGGCGGCGGCGAGCGATGTCTCAATTATGAGTGGCCCAGCGGTTGAGCAGCTCTATGATCAAATCATTCGCATCCTGCAGTTTGGGCTTGGCGGTCCGGATATGCCGGCGCTTCTCTCAGGAGATAGGCCATGAAGATACTTATTCTTACTGTCGGCTCGCGCGGCGACGTGCAGCCGTATGTCGCCCTTGGCGCCGGCCTGCAAGCTGCCGGACACCGCGTCACCCTAGCAACCCTTGAAGCCTTCGCTCCATTGCGGCCCAACATCATCTGCACTTCTACCGCTACGCGGGGATTCCTTGAGCTGCTGCAGACCGCCGAAGGGAAGGCCGCAGTTGGTGGCAAGGGCAACCCGCTTGCCTTGCTGCGGCAGGTGACACCTATGTTGCGCCGTATGCTCGACGACACGCTGGCTGCGTCGGTTGGAGCTGAACTTGGTGATTCACCATCCCAAGGCGCTCGGTGGATACAGCCTCGCCGAGAAACTGGGCATCCCTGGCATCCTGGCGCTGCTGCTGCCGCTCTACTCGCCGACGGCTGCGTTTCCAAGCCCAATCATCCCTGTGGCAAATCCGGCCCGGTCTTGAACCGGCTGAGCCATCGTGCGGCCGTCAAGCTGACCAGCGCCTCCGTGCGGAGGGTACTGAACCGCTGGCGTAATGAGATGCTCGGACTGCCACCAATCGCGATGAGTCGCAGCTACACGGGCAGCCGGTCCTGCGTCTGTACGGCTATAGTCCAAACAGTGCTGCCAACACCTCCTGATTGGGATAGCTCCAGCGTGGCCACCGGATACTGGTTCCTCGACGAGCAGAAGAGGTGGGAGCCGCCCGCCTCGCTACGTGCCCTATCTGAACGCCGGCCCGCCGCCGGTTTACATTGGCTTTGGTAGTATGCCAACGCAGGATGCGCCGCGCATGACCCGCATGGTGCTGGCCGCGCTTGAACGCACGGAACAGCGGGGTGTCCTCGCTACCGGTTGGGGCGGGCTGGCGGCAGCTGATCTTCCCGCTCGTGTTTACATGCTTGCTGAGGCACCGCACGACTGGCTGTTTCCGCGGATGGCGGCTGTGGGTGCACCACCATGGCGGGAGCTGGTACGACTGCGGCAGGGGCTGCGCGCAGGCGTGCCAATCGTGATTTGTCCGTTCTTTGGCGATCAACCGTTCTGGGGCCGGCGGGTTGCAGCACTCGGGGCCGGGCCAGAGCCCATTCCGCAGCGCCGGCTGACGGTCGATGCCTTGAGTGCGGCGATTGGGGCTGCGGTGAGCGACCCAACGATGCGCGCGCGTGCCATGACACTCGGAAAGGCCATCCGGGCCGAGTGATGGCATCGGCCAAGCGGTCGCGCGGATTGAGGCTCACGTCGGCGTCAGTGCCGCGCCACCCTTTAAGCCGGTGGAGCGTTATACACAGCCAAATCCGTGTTTTGCCGGCTGCAAGCGTATCGACCACTTGAAGTGCAGTTCGTGTTTTGGTAGAATAAGTAGCATCAACCTCGATAACTCACGAGGAGGCTCGGCTCCGTGTACTCCGAGCGCTGGTGGAGGCTGTCACACGATTTGTGCTGCCTCCTTTTTGTGTTGTCTGCGGGCAGGTAAGGCGATACGGCGCATCTCAGGTCAGGCAGTCGCAATCGATCATTTGAGCAGAAGGAGCCCCGTGCATGGCACCGCTCACCTTCATCGGAACCTCGCGAGTTGGAAACTGCGGGGCTTTAGCCCCAGCAGAGGAAACGAGTAGCGGCGCATGACTCCTTGGCGACTCAAGCGCCGCTTGCCCATGCGTTCGGGTTGTGGTATACTCATAATATGAAGTTGACGATACAACTGAAGCTCCTTCCTACGGTTGAACAGGCGGATGCGCTTCGGCGCACGCTTGAGACGGCGAACGCGGCGTGTGACTACATCAGCCAGGTGGCGTGGGAGGCAAAGACGTTTCGCCAGTTTCCCATCCACCGCCTGACGTACCACGCTGTGCGGGAGACGTTCGGCCTTTCCGCGCAGCTCGCCGTGCGGTGTGTCGCCAAAGTGGCGGATGCCTACAAGCTGGACAAGCAAACCCAGCGCACGTTTGCTCCGCTCGGTGCAGTCGCGTTTGACGAACGCATCCTGTCCTACAAACGCGCATCGGTGTCGATCTGGACGCTTGATGGTAGGCAGACCATCCGTTTGTGTGCGGGCAACGTCAACAGGCGTTGCTCGCATTCCGACGCGGCGAAAGTGATCTGGCCTTCGTGCGGGGGCACTGGTATCTGTTCGCCACGGCTGAGATCGAGACGCCTGACCCGATCGACGTTGACGACGTGCTGGGTATCGATCTGGGCGTGACCAACATCGCCGTCGATAGCGATGGGGCGATCCATTCGGGCACGGCAATCAAGAACGTGCGCTATCGCCATCGGCGGCTCAGAAACAAGCTGCAACGGCTCGGCACGCTGGGGAGCCGCCGCCGCTTGCGTATCTTGGCTGGTCAAGAAGCACGATTCGCCAAACACGTCAACCACGTGATCGCCAAAGGGATTGTAGCGAAGGCCAAACGCACAAAGCGGGCGATTGCGGTCGAGGATTTGACCCACATTCGCACGCGGATCAGGGCTCGACGGTCGCAGCGCGCTACACTCCACTCCTGGAGCTTCGCACAGCTCCAAGCGTTTCTCGCCTACAAGGCGCACGTGTCGGGTGTGCCGGTGCATCGGGTAGACCCTCGGAATACCTCTCGCACCTGCCCGTCGTGCGGGCATTGTGCGAAAGCGAATCGGAAAACACAATCCTCGTTTGTCTGCACATCCTGTGGCTTCGCTGGGCTGGCGGATGTGATCGCTGCTGAGAACATTCGTGTTCTTGGCAGGGCGCGTGTAAGCGCGCCACGCTACTCGGAGGCAGCAGGGCTGTCTAGCCAGAGTAAAGCTGCGGGATGTTAATCCCCGCAGTAGCTTACCGGGTATACTGCTATACATACAATGAAAGAATTTTCTTTGTCGTGAGCCCATGACTGAATTTGACATTCACGCCGCGATGGCGATCTTGCGCGAGACCATGCCGCGCTTCCAGCAGCCGCTGATCGAGTCGATGGGCGAGGCGCAGCAGACGCCGTTCCACGTCCTGATCGCCACGATCCTCAGCCTGCGCACCAAGGACACGCTTACGGCGGTGGTCGCGCCGCGGCTGTTCGCCGCGGCCGACACGCCCGAGGCCATGCTCGCGCTGGACGAGCAGCGCATCGCGGAGCTGATCTATCCGGTCGGGTTCTACAACACGAAGGCGCGCAGCATCCACCAGATCTGCGCGCTGCTGCTCGAGCGCCACGGCGGCCAGGTGCCGGCCGACCTCGACGCGCTGCTGGCGCTGCCCGGCGTCGGCCGCAAGACGGCCAACCTGGTGCTGACGATGGGTTTCGGCCTGCCGGGAATCTGCGTGGACACGCACGTGCACCGGATCTGTAACCGCTGGGGCTACGTCCAGACGAAGGACCCCGACACGACCGAGCTGGCGCTGCGGGCCAAGCTGCCGCCGGAGTACTGGATCCCGATCAACGGCCTGCTGGTCACGCTCGGCCAGAACATCTGCCACCCGACCTCGCCGCGCTGCAGCGTCTGCCCGGTCGCAGCGCTGTGCCGGCGAGTGGGGGTGACGCGCAGCCGGT
Organism: Candidatus Ribeiella danica; assembly: GCA_016717335.1. Lineage (GTDB taxonomy): Bacteria > Chloroflexota > Chloroflexia > Chloroflexales > Roseiflexaceae > Ribeiella > Ribeiella danica. Next base: position 15,549 of record JADKFS010000005.1, on the reverse strand, counting down.
GAGGGGCGCGTTTTTGCAGTTGGCAGCCGGCAGTCGGCAGTCGGCCGTGGTCACACAGCAACGCCCGGCGCACATGTTCGAAGATGAGGCGCGTACGGTCGAAGATGAGGCAGTCAACCTGTGTGCGAGATGGCCTCAACGTTTAGCATGTGAGGCATCAACCTTTGCGGCAGGGACGTGCAGCTTCAACGCTCAACGTTCAACGTTCAACGTTCAACGTTTAGCATTCTACACTCCGCGTTTGTCTCCTTGTCTCCTTGTCTCCTTGTCGCTGGCTAGAACCAGGTCATGCACACCGGCGGCTCGTCGGCGCGGAACAGCCGGTCGACCCGCCCGACTTCGGCCTCCTCCGAGATCGTGGCCACGCCGTAGCGGTGCAGCGACCTGAAGCCGACCACGCCCATCAGCAGCGCCGACAGATCGGCCACGTCGAGCTGGATCGCGACCTCGGGCTCGCCGCCGTCGTGCGGCGCGGGCCGCCCGCCCGCGAAGCGGACCAGCAGGTCGCCGTGGTTGGCGGGCAGGAAGCTGTCGCGCACGGTGATCCTGAGCCGGCAGTCCTGCTCGCCGAAGCTGACAGCGGACAGGTCGGCGAGCAGCGCGCGTGTCGACCACGCGGTACATGATCCCGAGGCCCTGGCGGTTGGTCTGCTGGTACAGGCTGGCCATGAAGTGATCCGAGCCGTCGCGCGGGTCGTGCAGCAGGTGGTGAAAGTCGTCGTCCTGCAGGTTGAAGACGACCTGGCGGATCTGGTCGGCCTGGGAGCGCAGGAACGCCAGGATGCCCGCCAGCGCCGTGGGGCTCTCGTAGACCAGCTCCTTGACCAGGATGTCGTTGATCAGGAAGGTGTCCTGGCCGCCGGGCACGAAGCTGAACACCATGTAGCCGGCCAGCGCGTCGCCGCTCTGGTAGCCGACGACGCGGTTCTCGGGCGGGGCGAACAGGCTGTCGAGCTCCAACGGCGACTTGTCGATCAGGCCGCGTCGCGCGGCGGCGAGGCGGGCGTAGCACTCGCTGACCAGCTGCTTGTCGGCGGCGCTCAGCATCTGCACCTGCCGCCGCGCCCCGCCGCCCGGCAGATCGGCCGGCCGGACGCGGTACTGGCTCATCTTGGCGCCGTAGCCGAAGCCCATCTTCCTGTAGAAGTCGGGGCGGAAGGGGTAGAGCAACGCCAGGTGCTGGCCGCGCTCGCGGCAGCGGCGCAGGAAGAACTGCACCAGCTCCTTCGCCACGCCCTCCTTCTTGTGCAGCAGGTCGACCGCCACGAAGCCCACGCCGCCGGCCGGGATCTTGACGCCGCGCACGTTGATCGTGAAGTCGTGCAGGCGCATCGCGCCGCGCAGCTGCTCGCCCTCGAACAGCCCGTAGAAGGCGACCAGCGGGTCGTCGGCGCGCGCGAACAGGCGCTGCTTGAGGCGCTGGCGGTCCTCCTCGGAGACGACCCGCGTGCCGGGGTAGGCGTTCGCGCCGATCCGGGCGAACGCGTCGAAGTCGGCCTCGGCCGCGAGCTGGCGTATCTGGCTCATAGGGGATCCTTTCATGCTCTTTGTGCGGGCAGAGTATACCATAGCGCCTGGGGCGCGTTTCGCTCGGGGCTGCGCCCTGGACCCCAAAAAGAATGCCGCCTCTGGTGCGATGCTTGGCGTGCATGCCTGGCTGAATCCACGCGCGCCGGGTTGCAACCCGCCACCTCAGGAATGTTGATAGGCATGTGCCACGATGCTTGCATCTGGTTCGAGACTATTTGCCGGAGGGGGCCTGGGGGAACCGGCGCGGGTTCCCCCGGGCGGGGGGCCGGGGGGCGCAGCGCCCCGGAGAAAAGATCAGGCGTTGTGCCTGCGCAGCCAGCGCCTGGCACGGGCGGATTAGGCGGGGGCCGGGGGGCGCAGCGCCCCGGAGCAAGGCGCGCAGCGCCCAGAAGAAGGGGCCGTCGCGCCGCAGGCCATCCTGTGCTAGACTGGCGCGCGTGGTAGATCTGTAGCAGGAGGCATGGATGGACAGGCTCTCGTTTCGACGGGCGGTCGAGGCGCACGACCTGGCGGCGATGGTGGCCGCCTTCGCGCCCGACGCCGTGCTGCACAGCCCGGTCAGCTACAAGCCGTTCGAGGGGCGGCCGGCGATCGCGCTGCTGCTGGGCATTCTGGCCGAGGTCTTCGAGGATTTCCACTACACCGACCAGCTCGAGGCGGCCGACGGCGCGCTCGGGCTGGTGTTCCGCACGCACATCGGCACGCGCCAGGTCGAGGGGATCGACCTGCTGCGCTTCGACGACGACGGCCAGATCCGCGATCTCACGGTCAGGCGGTCGAGGCGCTGGTGGCCAACGTGGGCAGCCGGCTGCCGGCGAGCTGAGGTGCGCTCGCGCGGTGGCCCTGAGTGGAGCAGATCCGTATGAGCGATAGCATGCCGCGCCTCCCGGCGGGCGGCCGGCCGCGCGAGCGCGTGCTCGATGCGATGCGCGCGCGCAGGAGCGACGATGTCAAGTGGCAGGCCGGGCGGGTCTGGAGCCTGGTCTTCTACCCGGGCGACCAGATCGCCGGCCTGGTCAAGGATGCCTACGCGCTGTTCTTCTCCGAGAACGGCCTGAACCCGACCGCCTTCCCCAGCCTGCGCGGCTTCGAGACCGACGTGGTGGCGATGACCGCCGGCCTGCTCGGCGGCGACGCCGAGGTGGCCGGCAACATGACCTCGGGCGGCACCGAGAGCATCCTGCTGACGGTGCTGACCGCGCGCGAGTGGGGCCGCGCTCGCCGGCCCGCCGTCCGCGAGCCGGAGATGATCCTGCCGCTGACCGCCCACCCGGCCTTCGACAAGGCCGCGCACTACTTCGGCGTCCGGCCGGTCCGCGTCCCCGTGCGGAAGGACTTCCGCGCGGACGTGGCGGCGGTCGAGGCGGCGATCACGAAGAACACCGTGCTGCTGGTCGGCTCGGCGCCGTCCTACCCGCACGGCGTGGTCGACCCGATCGCCGACCTGGCGCGCGTGGCGCGGCGGCGCGGCCTGCTGCTGCACGTGGATGCCTGCGTCGGCGGCATGATGCTGCCGTTCGTCCGCCGGCTGGGCTACCCGGCGCCCGAGTTCGACTTCGGCGTGCCGGGCGTCACCTCGATCTCGGTCGACCTGCACAAGTACGGCTACGCGGCCAAGGGCGCGTCGGTCATCCTCTACCGCAGCCGCGAGCTGCATCGCCACCAGCTGTTCGCCCAGACCGACTGGCCGGGCGGGATCTACGCCTCGCCGACGATGACCGGCACCCGCCCGGGCGGCGCGATCGCGGCCGCCTGGGCGGTCATGCAGCACCTCGGCGAGTCGGGCTACCTGGCGATCGCCGACGAGGTGATGCGCACCACCGTCCGGCTCAAGCAGGGGATCGGCGAGATCGCGGGCGTGCGCGTGCTGAGCGACCCGGACATGAGCGTGTTCGCGATCGGCTCCGACACGCTGGACATCTACGAGGTCGGCGACGAGCTGACGCTGCGCGGCTGGCACCTGGACCGCCAGCAGTTCCCGCCGTGCCTGCACATGACCGTCAACGCGGCCCACGCCAAGGTGGCGGATGCCTTTCTGCGCGACCTGGCCGCGGCCGTCGCTGCGGCGCGCCGGCCCAGCCTGCGGCGCACGCGCGTGGCGCTGACGGTCGGGCTGGCGCGGGCGGCTGCGCGGGTGCTGCCGGCGCCGCTGATGCGGCTCCTGACGACGCGTGCGGGCGGCCCCGGCGCGCGCCTGCCGAGCCGCACCGCCGCTATGTACGGCATGATGGGCTCGCTGCCCAACCGCGGCGACATCCGCGAGGTCGTGCTCGATCTGGTCGAGTCGTTCACCCGCCCGCAGGGTTAGCCCCGACATAACCACGAAGACACAAAGGTACGAAGGCCAGGTTAAGACCTTCCAAACCTTCGAGTCTTCGCGCCTTCGTGGTTAGTTGAAGCGTATCGGGGCTAGTACAGCGGGGCGTGCTTCTTCGAAGAGTATCGCAAAGGAGCCCGTATGCGCGAGGAGACACTGATCCCGCCGATCGCGCGGGGCGCGCCGGCGCGGCTGTCGTTCGGCGCCAAGCTGGCGTACGGCTCGGGCGACTGGGGCATGGCGAGCTACAACACGCTGCGCCAGATCTTCTACGCGATCTTCCTCACCGACGTCGTCGGGCTCGACCCGCGCCTGGCCTCGGTCGCGGCGCTGATCGGCGTGATCTGGGATGCCGTCAACGACCCGCTGGTCGGGACGCTCAGCGACAACGTGCGCACGCGCTGGGGCGGCGCCGGCCGTTCCTGCTGCTGTTCGCCATCCCTTCGCGCTGTGCTTCCTACTGCTCTGGTGGGCGCCGCCCTGGCAGAGCCAGATCGCGCTGATGATCCACGTCACGCTGGCGTTTATGATCAGCGACACGATCCAGACGCTGGTGATCGTGCCGTACCTCTCGCTCACGCCCGAGATCGCGCCGGACTACGACGAGCGCACCGCGCTGACCGGCTACCGCATGTTCTTCAACCTGCTGGCCTCGCTGGCGACGGCGGTGGCCGCGCCGATGATCGTCGACGGGATGCAGCGGGCCGGCTTCTCGGCCCAGCAGGGCTACCTGGCCACCGCGGCGCTATTCGGCGGCCTGGCGGCGCTGCCGTTCCTGGTGATATTCTTCGTCATCCGCGAGCGGACCGACGAGCGCACGCCGGTGGCCGAGCCGGTCAGCCTGCGACACACCGTGCGCACGCTCTGGGCCAACGTGCCGTTCCGCTTCGCCACGCTGCTGAACATGCTCAACTGGATCACCTTCGACCTGGTGGCGCTCATGCTGCCGTTCTTCCTGGTCTACTGGGTCGCCGGCGGCGATCTGGTCTACCAGGTCGACTTGCTGGGCGTCAAGCTGGCGATCGAGTCGGCCGTGCTCGGGCTCATGTTCGTCGTCGCGGTGATCGCGCTGCCGCTGTGGACCTGGGCGGCCCAGCGCTTCGGCAAGCGCGCCGCGTACATCGGCGGGATGAGCTTCTGGGCGGTGGTGCAGTGCGTCATTCTGCTGATCGGCCAGGGCCAGGTCTCGCTGGTGCTGTGGCTGGCGGTGCTGGCCGGCATCGGGGTTTCGACCGCGCACGTGCTGCCCGACGCGATATTTTCCCGACGTGATCGAGTGGGACGAGCTGCGGACGCGCCGGCGCCACGAGGGCATGTACTACGGCGCCAAGAACTTCATCCGCAAGATCACCGGCGCGCTGGCGATCTTTCTGGCGCTGCAGGCGCTGGGCTGGTCGGGCTACCGGGCCCCGCCCGCGGGCGCCACCAGCTTCGCCCAGGCCGCGAGCGCGCTGCAGGCCATCCGGATCATGACTGGGCCGGTCGGGGCGCTGCTGCTGGTCGGCGCGGCGCTGGTGGCCTGGCGCTACCCGCTCACGCGCGAGCGGCACCAGCGCGTGCGGCTGCTGCTGGAGCGGCGGCGCCGGCGCGAGGGAGCGGATCGCTAGACCGCCGAGCGCATAGTCGCGAGCCATCGGTGGCCCGCCACACGTGGCCACGAGCAGGTCGTATCTGGTACAATAGTGCCGACAGCATCCCTGCACTACATCCGTGGATAGGGCGTACGACGTAGGTATCGAACGGTGGCCGCGGCTGCGATCTCCGGCTCGCGCTGCAAGCCTGTAGAGCGCGGAGCAGAACGACTTGCGCGCCGATCGTGCGGCGCCCGGCCGTGCTGCGCGGCGCTGTAGGAACAGAAAGAGATCCCGATGACGATCACCCACGGCTTTGAGCTGATCCGCGAGCAGGCCATCCCCGAGCTGAACACCCGGGCGCGGATCTTTCGGCACGTCAAGACCGGCGCCGAGCTGCTCTCGCTCGAGAACGACGACGAGAACAAGGTCTTCGGCATCACCTTTCGCACGCCGCCGTCCGACTCGACCGGCGTGGCGCAATCCTCGAGCACGCGGTGCTGTGCGGGTCGCGCAAGTACCCGATCAAGGAGCCGTTCGTCGAGCTGATCAAGGGCTCGCTGCAGACGTTCGTCAACGCCTTCACCTTCCCCGACAAGACCTGCTACCCGGTCGCCAGCACCAACCGCGCAGGATTTCTACAACCTGATCGACGTGTACCTCGACGCGGTGTTCTACCCGCGGATCACGCCGCACGTGCTCCAGCAGGAGGGCTGGCACTACGAGCTCGACTCGCCCGACGCGCCGCTGACCTACAAGGGCGTGGTCTTCAACGAGATGAAGGGCGTCTACTCCTCGCCCGACAGCGTGCTCGGCCGCTACTCGCAGCAGTCGCTCTACCCCGACAGCACCTACGGGGTCGACTCGGGCGGCGACCCGCGGCATATCCCCGACCTGACCTACGAGCAGTTCAAGGCGTTCCACACGACCCTGTACCACCCGTCCAACGCGCGGATCTTCTTCTACGGCGACGACGACCCGGCCGAGCGGCTGGCCTGCTCGACGCGTACCTGCGCGAGTTCGACCGGCTCGCGGTCGACTCGTCGGTCCGCCTGCAGCCGCGCTTCGCCGAGCCGCGCCGGCTGGTGCGCGCCTACGCCGCCGGGCAGAACGACGACGAGGCCCGGAAGGGCCTCGTCACGGTCAACTGGATGCTCGACGAGGTGCCCGATATCGAGACCGACCTCGGGCTGGGCATCCTGTCGTACGTCCTGCTGGGCACGTCGGCCGCGCCGCTGCGCAAGGCGCTGATCGACTCGGGCCTGGGCGAAGACGTGGTCGGCGCCGGCCTGGTCGACTCGCTGCGCCAGATGATGTTCTCGACCGGCCTGAAGGGCATCGACCCGGCCAACGCCGACGCGGTCGAGGCGCTGGTGCTCAGCGCGCTGACCCGGCTGGCCCAGGAGGGGATCGACGCGCTGACGGTCGAGGCCGCGCTGAACACGATCGAGTTCAACCTGCGCGAGAACAACACCGGCTCGTTCCCGCGCGGGATCGCGCTGATGCTGGGCGCGCTCAACCGCTGGCTGTACGACGGCGACCCGATCACCGCGCTGGCGTTCGAGGCGCCGCTGGCGGCGGTCAAGGCGCGCGTGGCCGGCGGCGAGCGCTACTTCGAGGCGCTGATCGGCCGCTACCTGCTGACCAACCCGCACCGCACCACTGTCGTGCTCGAGCCGGACCCCGATCTGGCCGCGCGCGAGGCCGACGCCGAGCGCGCGCGGCTGCAGCAGGTCCGCGCCGCGATGGGCCCGGCCGCGGTCGAGACGGTGATCGAGAACACCCGCACGCTCCGCCAGCTGCAGGAGGCGGCCGACAGCCCCGAGGCGCTGGCGACCATCCTGAGCCTGACGCTGGCCGACCTCGAGCGCGAGAACAAGCTGATCCCGCTGGCCGTCTCCGACCAGCAGGGCGCGCGGGTGCTGTACCACGATCTGTTCACCAACCGGATCATCTACCTCGACGTCGGCCTGGACCTGCACCAGCTGCCGGCCGACCTGCTGCCGTTTGTGACGCTGTTTGGCCGCGCGCTGCTCGAGATGGGGGCGGGCGACCTGGACTTCGTGCAGCTCTCGCAGCGGATCGGCCGGTCGACCGGCGGGCTGTGGCACCAGACCTTCACCTCGGTGGTGCGCGGCTCGTCGCAGAGCGCGGCCTGGATGTTCCTGCGCGGCAAGGCGACGCCCGACAAGGCCGAGGAGCTGCTGGCGATCGTGCGCGACGTGCTGCTCGGCGCGCGGCTCGACAACCAGGAGCGCTTCCGCCAGATCGTGCTGGAGGAGAAGGCCGCGCAGGAGGCCCGGCTGGTGCCGGGCGGCCACTCGGTCGTCAACACGCGGCTGCGGGCCAACTTCAACGAGGCCGACTGGGCCACCGAGCAGATCGGCGGCGTCAGCTACCTGTTCTTCGTGCGCAAGCTGGCCCAGCTGATCGACACCGATTGGCCGGCGGTGCTGGCTACGCTCGAGCAGATCCGCCAGACGCTGGTGCGCCGCGGCGCGATGCTCTGCAACGTGACGACCGACTCGACGACGTGGGCGCAGTTCGCGCCGCGGCTGGGCGCGTTTCTGGGCGCGCTGCCGGCCGGCGCGGCCGTGGCCGAGCGCTGGGTCTCGGCGCAGGGCCCGCGCTTCGAGGGGCTGACCATCCCGGCGCAGGTCAACTACGTCGGCAAGGGCGCCGACCTGTACAAGCTGGGCTACAAGGCCACCGGCGCGGCGTCGGTGATCGCCAAGTACCTGCGCACCACCTGGCTGTGGGAGAAGGTGCGCGTGCAGGGCGGGGCCTACGGCGGCTTCTGCATCTTCGACCAGCGCTCGGGCGGGCTCTCGTTCGTGTCCTACCGCGACCCGAACCTGCTGGCGACGCTCGACGTGTACGACCAGACCAGCCGGTTCCTGCGCGATCTGGAGCTGAGCGAGCTGGAGCTGACGCGCAGCATCATCGGCACGATCGGCGACGTCGACGCCTACCAGCTGCCGGACGCCAAGGGCTACACCTCGATGCTGCGCTACCTGGTCGGCGACACCGACGAGATCCGCCAGCGCATCCGCGAGGAGATCCTGGCGACCCGCCCGGCCGACTTCCGCGCCTTCGCCGACGCGATCGACCAGGTGGCCGACCGCGGGCTGGTGGTGGTGCTCGGCTCGCAGACGGCGATCGAGGCGGCCAATGCGGAGAAGGGCGGCTGGTTCGATGTGTCGAAGGTTCTGTAGGCTAGGGGCTAGGGGCTTGGGACTTGGGGCTTGGGGCTGGAGGTGAGAGGGTGACCGAGTATCCGGCGACACCTTGTCACCTTGTCACCTTGTCACCTTGTCACCTTGTCACCTTGTCACCTTGTCACCTTGTCACCTTGTCACCTTGTCACCTTGTCACCTTGTCACCTTGTCGGGAGGTTACTCGGCAATGCCGCTCACAAAGATCCTGCGTCTCGGGCTGATCCACGTCGCCGTGGCGATCACGCTGGTGCCGATCAACAGCACGCTGAACCGGATCGCATGATCAGCGAGCTGGGGCTGGCGGCGACGCTGGTGGCCGTGCTGGTCTCGCTGCCGTACCTGTTCTCGCCGATCCAGGTCTGGATCGGCGCGTACTCCGACCGGCACCCGCTGCTCGGCTACCGGCGCACGCCCTACATCGCGCTGGGGCTGCTGCTGTGCGCCGGGGGCGCGGCGCTGGCGCCGACGGCCGCGTTCATGCTGGCCGCGGGCGGCGCGGGGCCGTCGCTCCGGGGCCTGCTGGTGGCGCTGGTGGCGTTCGGCGCGTGGGGCATGGGCTTCAACTTCGCCACGGTCTCGTACCTCTCGCTGGCGACCGACATGGCCGGCGAGGAGCACCGCGCCAGGACGGTCGGCGTGATGTGGTTCATGCTGATCGTGAGCGTGATCGTCACGGCCATCCTGGCCGGCCGCGCGCTGCGGCCCCTACAGCGTCGAGGCGCTCTACCGCGTCTTCTATGTCACCAGCGGCACGGCGCTGGCGCTGGGGCTGCTCGGGCTGCTCGGGCTGGAGCGACGCGGCGCGGCGGCGGGCACCGGCGAGCGGCAGTCGTTCGGCCAGATGCTGCGCATGATCGGCGCGAACCGGCAGGCGCGGCTGTTCTTCGTCTACCTGGTGGTGCTGCTGGTCGCCATCCTGGGGCAGGATCTGCTGCTGGAGCCGTTCGCCGCCGACGTGTTCGCCGTGCCGGTCAACCGGACGACCGAGTACACCGCGATCTGGGGATTGCGCTGCTGGTTGCGCTGCTGCTGGCCGGCGCGCTGACCCGGCGGGTTGGCAACGCGCGCGCCGCCACGATCGGCGGGGCGGTCGCGATGGCTGGGCTGCTGCTGATCGCGCTGAGCGGCCTGCTGCAGCTCACGGCGCTGCTGCTGGTCGCCCTGGTGATCTTCGGCTTCGGCAGCGGCCTCTCGACCGCCACCAACCTCGCGCTGATGCTCGACATGACGATCGCCGGGCAGGTAGGCGCGTTCATCGGCGCCTGGGGCATGGCCGACGCGCTGGCGCGGCTGTTCGGCACGCTGCTGAGCGGCGCGGTGCGCGACGGCGTGATCGCGCTGTCCGGCAGCCCGGCGGCCGGCTACGTGACCGTGTTCCTGCTCGAGGCCGCGGCGCTGGGCGTGTCGCTGCTCCTGCTGCGGCGCATCAGCGTGGCGCGCTTTCGCGAGGGCGAGATGCCGGGCCTGGTCGAGCTGGCGGGGTACGTCGACGCCTAGTCGTGCAGTCGGCAGTCGGCAGCCATCGGCGTAGTGCTATGAGATTCAGCGTGACTGCCTACTGAAAACTGCATGCTGCCGGCCGACTTCTCTCATCCAGACTTTATCTTTCGCTCACGTAGACTTTAGCAGCCGGTGCGATCATACCTGTGCGATGCCGAACACATTACAAGCTGCGGTGTGATGTGCGAGGCAGGCGACCTTTCTCCCTCCTTCACGAGCCAGGCGGGTCGGGCAGCCCGCCTGGTTTCGTTTTGTCCCCCACCGGATTCACACCAACTACTTCCGCGCTCAGCGCCTCAGACTTTGGGTATCAGGTAGGGATAGGACTGCGCCCGGCCCACGCCTCCCCACCCTAACAGGCGGGCGCCGCGCCGCTGGTGGTGCCGGGTAGCTCGGCAGGCAGGCGCACGATAAAGGTTGAGCCGTCGCCTGGGCGGCTCGTGACGGTAATGTCGCCGCCCATCAGCTGGCAGAACCGCTGGCTGATCGCCAGCCCGAGCCCCGTGCCGCCCTGCGCGCGCGTGGCCTCTCCAGGCGCTGGTAGGCGACCTGTCCGCGCTGGCCCTGCCACCGCGCACAGTCAGGGCAACCAGCCGGCAATCGAGCATACGCACGGGCTGGCCGTGCTCAATGCGGACCCGGCGCGCGTGCGGCAGGTGCTGCTGAGCATCCTCGACAATGCCTGCAAGTTCACCAAGCACGGTATCGTCTCGCTTTGCGTGTACGAGACCGATGCGGGTCCGCCGGTGTAGGCCCAGCCGGCCGACAGGCAGAAATGGGCGGTTCCTGGTGTTCGAGGTGCGCGACACCGAGATCGGCATGTGCCCGGAGCAGCAGCAATGGATCTTCGAGGCTTTTCACCAGGCCGACACGACGCGCGGGCACAACTCCGCCGGCAGCGGGCTGGGGCTGGCGATCAGCCGCCAGCTGTGCCGGCTGATGGGCGGGGATATCGCTGTCGCCAGCGTGCCCGGCCAGGGCTCGACCTTTACCGTCTGGCTCCCGGCCCACGCCGCGGCCGATCTGGTCTCGATACAGTGATTGGCCTAGATGTTGGCGGCATCGCCGCTGCGCCAGCTCGAGCGATGAGAGGCATTGCAACCCAGAGTACAATAGACGCCGAAGGAGGCGCCGATGAACACACGCCCCGCCGGCCTGGGCGACGCCGAGGCGATCGCGCGGATCTACAACCAGGGCATCGCCGACCGTATCGCGACGTTCGAGACGCGCCCGCGCGCGGCCGAGGAGGTGCGGGCCTGGTTCGACGGCGCGCACCCGATCGTGGTGGTGGAGCGCGGCGGCGCGGTGGTCGGTTTGCCGCGACGTCCGACCTACCGCCCGCGCGAGTGCTACGCCGGCATCGCCGAGTTCTCGTTCTACGTCGAGCGCGCGGAGCGCGGGCGCGGGCCGACCGGCGGGCGATGGAGGCGCTCATCCAGGCGGCCGAGCAGTCCGGCCTCTGGAAGCTGGTCTCGCGCGTGTTCGTCGAGAACGAGCCCAGCCGCGCTGCTGCCGCGCTCGCTTGGCTTCCGCGAGGTCGGGATCTACCAGCGGCACGGCCGGCTCGACGGGGGCGTGGCGCGACGTGGTGATCGTCGAGCGGCTGCTCCCAGGCGGCCTTGGGCTGTAGGGGTCGATTCTAACCACCAAGACACGAAGACCAAGAAACCGTAAAGCGTACTCGTCAAGCGAAACCTCGTCCAACAGCGGTGCCTTGGCGGCTACGAAGCTCCTTCGTCGCAAGAGAACGTGAACGGTCTGATCCGCGCCCAGCGCGTCGGCGCCAATCCAAACGTCGCGCGGCGGCGCGCCCTCCTCGTCGAAGATCAGCAGCTCGTTCTCGGCCGCAGCCAGGCTACCGGCAGCTTGTAGGCCTCCTGCGGGCCGACCTCCTGCCAGTAGCGGCCGATGTTGTGGCCGTTCAGCCAGATCTGCCCCTTGCGCATGCCCGGCAGGTGCGGCGAACGGCCCGGCGCCGTGCGTCGGCGCGTCGTAGGCGAATGCCGCCTTGTAGAAAGACATTCCGGGGACTTCGGGCTGGGGGCTTGGGGCTTGGGCGGCATCGCTGGTCCCCACGCCCCCGTCCCAGCCTCTGCTCGGGGCGTCACGCCGGGCCGGAAGCTCCACGCCGCGTCGAGCGCCTGCCCGGCGTCGTACTCAAGCAGCGTGGCCTGCCAGGCCGCGCCGGCGTAGTTCTGGATGTTGAGCGACAGGCCGTTCGCGCCGGGGCGCAGCAGCTCGCTGATGTCGGCCTTGATGTAGCCGCCGCCGTGGTGCCGGCTGAAGCGTAGCACCGCCGCGCCGTTCACGAACAGCGCGCCGGGGTTGCGGTCGCCGGTGATCTGGAGCAGGTAGCGCCGCCCGGCGCGCCTCGACGTCGCGCAGCAGCCACAGGCTCGGCCCCTGGAAGGCGAGGTTGCCCGGGCTGACGTTTTCGGCGGCGTCGGGGCGCACAAACGCCGCGCGCGCGCCGGCCAGCGCCTCGCCGGCGAACACCGCCTCTTGCCACAGCGCCACCCAGCCGGCCGTCGGGTCGATCTGCCGGCCGCCCAGGTAGAGTGTGTCGAGCAGGCCCTTGCGCTCGCCGGTGTTCGAGCCGTAGTTGAGGCGGCCCAGGTTGTCGGCCAGCATGCGCAGCTCGTGCCGGCCGGGCCGAGCGCCGCACCGGCAGCGCCAGGCGCGGCCCGAGCGGGTGCACGCCCAGCCAGCCCGGGTCCTCGCCGTCCACGACCAGCCGCGCGCGGTCCGCCAGCCACGGCGCGGCCAGGCGTGGTCCCCTGCGTCTCGCGACCTCGATCTCGGCGCGGTACCAGCCGTAGCCGAGGTCGCAGCCCAGGTCCTCCAGCGCCTGCGGCTGCTCGATCGACCGCCAGCCGTCGCCGGCGGCGCGCTCGGCGGCGGCGCGGCGAGCCCACGCGAGCGGCGACAGCGGCGTGGGGGCGGCATGGCCGGCGCGGCCGGCAGTCGCGCGCAGATCAGGCCGCCTCGCCGCGAGGTGGTAGAACGGCGCGACCCCGCGCTGGTCGGGCTGCAGCGTGGCATCCCGCCCGTGCCGGTCCCCTCGATCAGCAGGTCCGGGCCCGCACACGAACCCGCCGGCCCCGACCGGCCACCAGCGCTCGGCGCGCGCCTGAGTCAGCAGCACGATCGTCGGCGCGCGGTCGCCGGCGCGCGCGCGCATGCGCGTCGGGCCGCCTCGGCGATCCAGGAGCGCAGCGTGAGCTTCGAAGTGTTGCGGGTTGAGATCCGAGTTTGAAGGCAACAGCGCGTCCTCAACTTTCAACTCTGCGCTTTCAATGCTTAGCTGAAGCTCCCCCACCTCGCCGGCGGCGCCGTAGAAGACCAGCGTGTCGCCGGCGGCGCTCGGCCAGAAGCCCAGGATGCGCGCGGTGTGGTGCTCCAGGACCAGCGGGACCGGGGGCTTGGGATGGGACTCGGGGCAGCCGGCCGCTCCAGCCTGGTCGTCGGCGGCCGGCGGCCAACGGCAAGTTGCTGAAGATCGGCTTGATCGACCGGGCCTCGACCTCGATGGCCAGGTGCGCCGACGGGCTTTGCGAGGGACAGCTGGTAGGTCTGGCCTTCCAGCCCATGGTTCTGAAAGAACGTGGCGGTGAAGCCGGCCCAGGCCGCCGGGGCGCCGGGGCCAGCGTGGAGATTGCGGTAGGGCGCGTTGCCGGCCTCGCCGCGCCCGGCCACCGCCGCCGGGGCGAGCACCTTCGCGCCGCCGGGCACGCCGTCGGCCAGCACCCCCGCCAGCTCGGCGCCGAGCGTCGACATAAACAGATGATGCCGGCGCGCCACGAAGAACTTATCGGTCAGCCCGCCATACTCGCTCACCGGCGCGTCGTAGTCGTACGAGGTCGTCATCAGCACAGTGTCGCCGCCGACGGTGCGGCCGCCCCAGTAGCCGAAGTTGGTGCCGCCGGCCCACATCCAGTGGCTCCAGCCGCTCGCGCCGGCGGCGGTGAGCTGGTGCAGGGTCATGTCGAGCTTGGCGGCGGTCTTGTGGTTGTGCCGGCTGGCGCCCCAGTTATCGAACCAGCCGCTCCACAGCTCCGAGACGATCATCGGGTTATCAGGCCAGGCGGCGCGGGTCTGCGCCAGCTTCTCGGCGATCCCGCTCCAGCCATTGCGCAGCTCGGGCCGGTCGTCCATCGCCGCGCCAGCGTGCGCTGGTGGTCGTCGTGGCCGTAGCGGCCCGAGGCCCAGTGCTCGTTCTCGATCTGGCAGAGGATGATCGGCCCGCCGCGCGTGATCTGGCGCTCGGCCAGCGGCGGCAGCAGCCGGTCGAACCAGCGCAGCAGGTGTTCGAGATAGATCGGGTTGTCGACGCGCAGCTGGATCTCGGGCAGGCGGGTGAGCCAGGCCGGGAAGCCGCCGTTCTCCCACTCGGCGCAGATATACGGGCCGGGGTAGTGCAGCTGCCCGGCCAGCAGGATGAACGGGCGCCCGTCGATGCTGAGATGCCGTCGCGCGTGACGCTGACTGAGCGCATACTCCCCTCTTTGGACAAGGAGACAAGGAGACAAGAGGGAGACAAGGAGACAAAAGGGTGACAAGGTGACAAGGTGACAAGGTGACAAGGTGACCTAGAGTGTCGCCTCACCTTGTCGCCCCTCACCCAGTCACCCCCTCACCTCCAGCCCCTAGCCCTGAGCCCCTGGCCCTAGCCCCTGGCCCGTCGTACCCAGTGACTCGCCCGCTCCAGCGCGCGGTGCCGGGCAACGTGCCGCTCTCCGCGCGACTCGGCGCTGCGCCTGGGCTCGAAGATCGTCTCGGGGCCTGGCAGCTGACGGCAGGTCGAGCGCGCTCGGCCAGAGCCCGGCAGGCCGCCCAGCCCAACGCGGCGGCTCGCACGCTCGTCTCGGTGTTCTTGGCCCGCACCACCGGGATGCCAAGCACGTCGGCCTGGATCTGGCAGGCGGAATCGCTGGCCGAGATCCGCCGCCGACATCTGCAGCCGGTCGATCGTCAGGCCGGTGTCCTCGGCGATCGCCGCCAGGATGTCGTAGACCTGGTAGCCGATCGAGTCCAGGAAGGCGCTGCGCGATGTGGGCCGGCGCGGTGTCGAGCGTCATCCCGAGCAGGGTGCCGCGCGCCCAGCACGCGGTCGTATGGGATGCCCAGCCCGGTGAAGGCCGGCTGCGAACACGACCGCCGGGGTCCGGCGCGGTCAGCGCCAGCGCGCCAAAGTCGGCGGGCGAAGAGATTGCGGCCAACCCATCTGCTCCTGCATCCAGCGGATCACCGCGCCGGTGACGGTCGTGTCGGCCTCAAGGCTGTAGCTGGCGATGCCGTCCAGCTCCCAGGCCAGGTAGATCTAGCTGCAGCTCTGCGGGGGATGCCGGTGCCGGCGGCGACGTTGACGAACGAAAGGCGGTGCCGTGAGTGCAGGCAGCCTGGCCGGGCGCCC
>JADKFS010000004.1 GCA_016717335.1 Candidatus Ribeiella danica | reverse complement strand
TTGCCCTCCTGGTGCGTTAGTACCCGGCACGGCCACGGATTGATCGCCGATCGGCGATGAATGCCCAGCTAAGCACGAAGCGTGCGGCTGCGCCGAGACCTCGTGCAATGGGCCAGTCACCGTACCTCAGGCGCGCAGTCGCCGCAGGCGTCGTCGTGCTGATAAGGACGGTAGGGGTACCCCGGAACAGTGAAGAACCGAGCGCCGACTGGAACAGCGGTAGTGGAGAAGCAGGTTTAAAGCGTGGTAGCGGGGGGGCGCTGGGGTTCCGCCACGTAGTCGGTAAGCAATATGAGGAGGAGCAAGCACCTCACGCAGCACAGGTCTTGTCACCGCAAGCCCTCACATCAGTATCCGCGTTAGTCACGCGCTCCTGGGGCGCCGTATGGCTACCGCAAACACGCGTGGAAAGCGCGGATAGTCGGCGGATGGCGCGCACCCTCCGCGCGGTTGGGTAACGCTTCGCGCGCGTCCAATGGCGCCGCAACGCGATCTGCGGCAGGTCGTCGTGGAGGTACGATTCCGGGCATCCTGCGTGTGAGCATAACAGTGCGCCAGCAACGCCGCCAGCGCAAGCCGGGCAGCCTCTCCGGCTGTTTACGTCGGCGGAAATCGCTACCGGTTCAGGAGGCGGGAGGAGCGGTGTGCAGTTCACCGTTACTGCCGGCTAAAGCCTTGCCTTCCGGGCTGAACGTTGAGCGTTTAACGTTTGAACCGCTGGAACCGCCTGCCGCCTGCCGCCTGCTATAGAGCCCCTTGCTGGCTGATTTTGAGAAACCCGAGCGTGCGCCGTATTAGCCCCATCATCTTCGGCTGAAATCCGGCGAGGGACTGGTTCAGGGCAGCTGCCGGGGATCCTGGCAATTCCGTTCTCGGCTATCCGCACGGCATCTTGTGAGACGCTGGTTATGCCCGCCGCCAAACCAGCGTGGTTCCCATCATCACAAGTCCGTCAGATGTGTGACGCCGGATCCACACACTGCCGGACGATCTGGTCGGTGACTTTGGGATTGGCGGGGATGAACACCGCGTCGGCTTCTCGGGGAGCGACCGCAGATCAGGTAGCACGCAGCGCCCTTAAGGACGTCAAGATGGGGTTGACGGCGAAGACCGTGTAGCCGGCCTCCTGGAACTGGTAGCCCGGGTTGCAGTCGGTCTCGCGCTGTCAGAGACGCTCACCACGGCGATCTTCTTCTGGGCCAGGAAGCCCTGCACAAGCGTATCAATGGTTTCCATCGGAACTCCTTTCTTCTGCCCCGTCTGCGCCCACGAGAGCGCGCGCAACGATTCAGCAGTCCTGATCTTCTCCGCTTTCGATCAGGCGGGATGAATGCGCGTTTGCATTGGATGAACAAGGTCGCTTTAACCGCCAGCGCGTTGAGCGAGTCGATCGTCGCTGCGGCGTGACGGTGGCGATCCGGCGGGGGGATAGCGGGGAGGCGGCGGTGCGGAACGCCCATCTCGATACGGGGTCAACCATACCACAACCGTAGCATCGGCGGACAGAAGAAACCGCTTCCGCGGGGAGGACTCTTCCCCCACGGAGTTTTAAAGATGTGCGCGGCCGCAAACTCGCGCCAGCCACACACGCCAATCATCGCAATGGATGCCCCTTGATCTCGTTGCTGTCATCGCGGTGTGTCTGTCTGTGAATGTCTGCTCAATGGAGAGGGCCGATGCTCGACGAGCATATCCGTGGCTATATCAGCGCCGATGCCCAGCGCTTTCTGGATGAGCTGAAGGAGCGGATAGCCATTCCAGCATCAGCGCGCTGCCCGGGCTTGCGCGCGCGGCTGATGTGCGCCGGGCCGCCAGTGGCTGACCGCGCATCAGGGCGGATTGGATTGCGGACAACGCTTATCGAGACGTCCGGCCACCCGCTGGTCAATATGGCGGAGTGACTCGGCGCCAGCGACAAACCGACCGATGCGATCTAGGCCACTACCGTTGTGCAACCGGTCGATCCGTCGCGCTATGGCGGACCCCGCCGTTTGAGCCGACCGTGGCGGGCGATTACCTCTGCGGGCGCGGCGCTGTGGATGACAAAGGGCCGACCTTCGCGATCCTCAAGGCGCTCGAGACCCTGCGCAGGGTGGAGGGCGGGCTGCCGCTCAACGTGAAAGTCGTGATGGAGGGCGAGCGAGGAGCCTGGCGGCCCGTCGATCGCGGCCTATGTGCCGTGCAAACCCGCGCCGCCGCCGCCGACTGCGTGCTCATCCTCGACACGGGCATGGCGGCCAGGGGCGTGCCGACGATCACCTACGGGCTGCGCGGCATCATTACCTTCGAGATCGCGGCGCGGGCGCGCGGCGCACGACTTGCACTCCGGGCTGTATGGCGGCGTCGCGCCCAACCCGATCCAGGCGCTCTGCTGGGTGCTGGCCGATCTCAAAGGGCGGGACGGCCGCATCAATTTGCCCGGGCTGTGTGAGATGCTCCGGCCGGTCGGCAGCGACGAGCGCCAGATCTTCCAGGCGCAGTCGGCGGAGCAGGAGCAGCGTCTGCAGGCGGGCTCCGGGGCTGCGCGAGCTTGTCGGCGAGCCGGGCTATACCAGCGTCGAGCGCGGCACCGCGCGCCCAACCTTCGAGGTGCATGGTATTCGTGGCGGCTTTACGGGCGAAGGCTCCAAGACGGTGCATCCCGGCCGAGGCGACCGCGAAGTGCAGATGCGGCTGGTGGCGGACCAGCCGCAGATAGTGGTGCTCGAGCTCGTGCGCCAGCGGGTCGCCGCACTGGCTCCGCCTGGGGTCACCCTGGAAGTGATCGAGGGTCACGGGAGCGATCCCGTGACGGTCCCGCTCGATCTGCCGGCCATGCGGGCCGCCGCCGCGGCTCTGGAGGACGAGTTTGCTCGTCCGGTCGCGTTCATCCGTAGCGGCGGCTCGATCGGGATCGCCGCGGAGCTCTACACCGTGCTGCAGCAGCCAATCGTGATGATGGGCTTCTGCCTGGCCGAGGATAACATGCACGCGCCGAATGAGCAGATCTATCTGCCCAACTTCTACGCCGCGATCCGGAGCGTCGCCGGGTTTCTGAAGAATCTCGCCCCGTGAGTTGATCAGAGGAGCTACACCTAAGACATAGCGGCTTTCGATACCGACCGGATTTGGCTCAATCGACATCCCGCTCGCGAGCGCCCCGCCATCGCGGCTGAATGCGAGCGCCGGCACGAGCGCCTCCGCCTGCGCTATAGCTGTGCGCAAAACCATTGAGCCACTCTGCACGAACGAGATGCCGTTGTGATGCGATCCGTCGTACTGCCGACTGCCCACTGCGATAGGTGCAGGTCAACCCAACGCATAGACGATCGCCTGCTCCAGGGGCAGCGCCTGCCCGTCCGTGAACGCCGCCGCCCAGGCTTCCTCGCCCAGCGCGGCGCGCGCGCCCGCCACTGCCTGCTCGGTGGCGTTCCGCTCTGGCAGGGCCTGCGGGGTGCCGATCGCCTCGCGTATCGCGGCCGCCGCGCCAAGTAAGCACGCGGCGCGCATCCCGTTGCCTTGTGCCGCGGCGACTCCGGCCAGATCCTCCAGGGTGATCGCGATCTGCCGGCGCGCGCCAGCGCTCGCTTTAGTTCGAGCGCCTGCTTGTGGAGCGCCGCCGCTTGTTCCAAATTACCCTGCCGGCGCGCTATATTCCCAGGTCGCCCAGCTGAAACGCCTCCAGATTGGTGCGGCCCAGCTGCCGCGCAAGCGCGAGCGCTTCCGTATGGTGCGCTGCCGCCCGCGCCAGGTCGCCCAGGTGATAATACGCCTCGCCCAGGTTCCCAAGCGCGGGGCAACCTCGCCAAGATCGCCGACCGCACGCGCCTGCGCCAGGCTCTGCTCCCAGCGCTCCAGCGCCCCGCGCAGGTCGCCTGATCGTACGCCACCCCGCCCAGCGTCGTGAGGACACGCACGGCCCCGGCGAGATCGTCGGCTGCGCGGTAGCTGGCGAGGCCTAGCTCCAGCCAGCGCGTCGCCTGGAGATGATCGCCCTGCGTATTTGCGAGCAAGCCCGCCGCAGAGTATGCCTTGTGCGCGCACCGCCGGCGACACCGCGGCCGAATCGGCCGTCAGGGAGGAAGCGCTCGATCCACTCCTGCCCTTCGCCGAGATATCCGCGCGTGAACCAGAAGCGCCCAGCGCGCCGGCCAGGCGCAGCCCCAGATCGATTTGACCCTGCTCCCACACCCAGCTGAGCGCCGCGCGCAGGTTGTCGAGCGCGCGATCCAGGCGCTCCAGCGCGGCCGCCTGGTCCGGCCGGGCCAGCTCGGGCGCCGCCTGCTCCGCCAGCGCCAGGTAGTATGCGGCATGCTGGGCGCGCATCGCCGTGGCCTCCCCTGTCGTCCAGCCGCTCGGCGGCGAACTGGCGCAGCAGCTCGTGGAGCGAGTAGCGGCCGATCGCTGCCTGCTGCAGGAGCGACTTGTCGGCCAGCGTGACCAGTGTGGTGGCGCGCACATGGGCCACGGCCTGCGCCGCCGCACGGTCGAAGCTGCCGTGAAAGACCGAGGTGCGCATCAGCGACTGCTGCTCAGCCGGGTTCAGTGAGCGCCAGGCGTAGTCGAACACGGCCCGCAGGCTGCGGTGGCGATCGGGGATATCGCGCGTCCGTGCGGCGAGGAAGTCGAGGTCGGCCTGGATCGCCTCCACGATCTCGTCGGGGGTGTAGTGCCCGACCCAGTGGGCCGCCAGCTCGATCGCCAGCGGCAGCCCATCCAGCATCCGGCAAAGGCGCGCCACCGCGTCGCCAGCCATGGCCTCACCCCAGCCGGGCGCGTGCCGTGACGCCCGCTCCACGAAGAGCTGGACGCCCGGATAGCTGGCCGGGTCGCCCGCGCCCGGCAGTGGCACCGGCAGGCCCCTCCAGCCGCACCAGCGCTTCGCCGCCCAGGCCGAGCGGCTCGCGCGAAGTGGCGACGACGCGCACCTTTGGCGCGGCCTCGAGCAGCGCGCAGCCACGGCGGCTATCTCCGGCAGATGCTCGCAGTTGTCGAGCACGAGCAGCAACGCCCGGCCCTGGAGCGTGTCAGCCAGCTCGTCGAGTGGGTCGCGCCGGCCGCTGAGCGTGCGCCCGAGCGCCGTCGCGACAGCGCTCGCCAGCGTGCCGCGCCCCAGCGCCGGGTCGTTCGTGGGCTGCACACCGGCCAGGGCGACCCACCAGACCCCCTCGGCGAAGTGCGGGAGCAGCTGCCAGGCGATTGCGAGGGCCAGGCGCGTTTTGCCCGCGCCGCCTGACCCAACCAGCGTCACGAGCCGAGTGTCGCTCGCCAGTAGCGCGGTGAGCCTCGACAGCTCGTCCGCCCGCCCGACGAATGAGGTGAGCGGCGACGGCAGGTTGTGCGGCGGCGTGGGGCGGGTGGGCGGGGCGGCCTCGACAGCGCGCTGCTGGACGGTGGGGCTGCCCACCTCGCGCTCGCGGCCGATCGGCGGCGTGAGCGAGTCGGGCGGCCGGTTCGCCGCGCGTGGTTCGGCCGCTTGATCGGGCACTGCCTCGGCCAGCAGCTGCTCGATCGTCATCGCGCGCCCGGCCGCGCTGGCTGCCGCAAGCGCGGCCTCGTCCAGCCGCTCGCTCACCGCGTGCCGCGCTCGCTCGTGCTGCATGCGATCGAACGGCAGAAGTCGGCTGTGCAACGCCTCCAGCCGCGCCTCGGCCTGGCCGAGCAGCCGCGCCGCTTGCTCGAATCGCTCCAGCGCCGCCGCGCTCGCCGCCAGCCCCACCAGGCAGGCCGCCACGCCCTGCTGGTCGCTCACCGCCAGGTTGAGCTGCAAGCTTTCCGCGCACAGCGCTGCCGCCCGCTCAGGCTGGCCGCGCCGCAGCGCCAGGTAGCCCAGGTGGCGCAGCGGGTATGGCAGCGCGATGCTGTTGCGTCGCAAGCGCAGGATCGCCGCGCTTTCCGCGTACAGCGCCTCGGCGCGGTCGTCGTCGCCCTGCGCCAGGGCGATGTCGCCCAGGTACATCGACGATCCGGCGATGTCGGTGGTCGCGCCCAGCGAGCGGTAGATCGCCAGGCTCTCCTCGCCGTAGGCCCGCGCCTCGGCGTAGGCATGCCGGGCGTTGGCCAGCGCGCAAAGGTAGCGCAGCGCAAACGCCGTCACCGGCCCTTCGCCGAGCGACCGGCCGATCGACAAGGCTTCTTCGAGCAGCTCGCCGGCCCTGGCCTGCTGGCCGCGCACGAACTCGAGATAGCCCGCCGCATTGAGCGCCCTGGCCCGCACCGTCGTGCCCCCGGCCACCGTGGGATGCGCCAGCAGGCCGCGCAGCAGCTCGATCCCCTCGGCGTAGTAGCCGCGCACGCGCCAGAAGTAGCGCAGCGCGGTGACCAACCGCAGCGCGGCCACGCCGCCGCTCCGCTCGGTCGCCCAATCCACCGCCGCGCGCAGGTTGGTGCTCGGCCGCCAGTCGGTCGAGCCAGGCGATCTGGTCGTCGCCAACCAGCTGCACTTCGGCTTGCTCGGCCAGCCGCAGAAAATGCGCCGCGTGGCGGGCGCCGACCGCCTCGGACTCGCCGGACTGGAAGAGCTGGTCGCGCGCGTAGGCCCGCATCGTCTCGAGCAGCCGGTAGCGCATGCCCTCGGGGCGCTGCTCGGCGACCAGCAGCGATTTGTCGATCAGCCGGGCGAGCAGCTCGACCGTGCTGGCGGCACCGTCGGGCTGCTCGCCCGGCTCGCAGGCCACCTCCTCGGCAGCCCCAAGCGTGAAGCTGCCCGCAAACACCGCCAGCCGCCGGAAGCATACCCGCTCCGGCTCACCGAGCAGCGTGTGGCTCCAATCGATCGCCTCGCGCAGGCGCTGCTGGCGCGGCGCAAGGGAGCTGCCGCCCGACAGCAGGCTAAAGCGGTCGTCGAGCCGCGCCGCGATCGTCGCCACATCCATGTGCCGGACACGCGCCGCCGCCAGCTCAAGCGCCAGCGGCAGGCTGTCGAGCTGCCGGCAGATCGCCGCCACCGCGGGGGCATTGCGCGCGGTGAGCGCGAACCCGGCGCTGGCGGTGCCGGCGCGCTCGACAAACAGCCGGATGCCCTCGTAGCTCAGCAGCTGCTCGGGCGCGGCGCTCGCGTCGTCCGGCGCGGATAGTGGCGGCACCTGCCACACAACTTCGCCGGTAACCCGCAGCATCTCGCGGCTGGTCGCGAGAATGGCGAGCCGGGGGCAGTCGCGCAGGAGCTGTTCGGCCAGCTGGTGGCAGGCGGCGACCAGGTGCTCGCAGTTGTCGAGCACCAGCAGCAGCTGTTTTGGCCGCAGTGCCGCGCCAAGGAGCTGGCTGGCCGGCTGCTCGGAGGCGGTCTGCAGCCCAAGCGTCTCGGCCACGGCCTGGGTCGCCAAGGCCGGGTCGCGCAGCGGCCCGAGCGCGACGAACCACACGCCGTCGGGGTAGGCGGGCAGGCTGGTGGCGGCCAGCTCCAGCGCCAGGCGGGTTTTGCCGCATCCGCCAGCGCCGGTGAGCGTGATCATCCGGGTGCGCCCGAGGGCCTGCCGAAGGCCGGCCAGCTGTTCCTCGCGCCCGATAAAGCTGGTCACCTGGGGCGGCAGGTTGTGTGAGTTCTGAGTTCTGAGTTTCGAGTTTTGAGTTTCAGGGTCTGGCGCAAGCAACTCAGCGCTCAAAACTGAGGACGCAGAACTTTCACCAGCCCGCAGCTGCTCGTACAGCGCGGTCAGCTCCGGCGACGGCTCCAACCCAGCTCGGCTTCGAGGATGCGCCGGCAGGCATCGTATTGCTCAAAGCGGCGCCGCGCTGCCCGCTGGCCCACAGCCCGCGCATCAGCTGGGCGTGGGCCGGCTCGCGCCAGGGCTCCAGCTCGATCTGGCGGCGCGCATAGCGGCACTGGGCCACGTAGTCGCCGTGCAGCTCGTGGGCGATCGTCAGCGTGTCGAGCGCATCGAGCTGCTGCTGGTGCAGCTGCTCGCGCTGGATGGTCGCCCACTCCTCGAACGCCGCGCTGTCGGGCAGGCTGAAGCCGGCAAGAAAATCGCCCCGGTACAGCGCGACTGCTTCGGCCAGCCGGGCCAGGCAGGCATCGCATTGCTCCAGGGGTGGCGTGGGCGTGAGCGTGGGCGTCGGCCAGCTGCCGGCGAAAGGCGATCACATCCAGGGCGTGATCGCTGCCCGGCAGAAATTGCACATGCTGGCGCTCGGCGTGTAGAAAGACATCGCCTGGCGCGCCAAGCAGGCGGCGCAGACCGGCCAGCACCACGCGCAGGTTGTTGCGCGCGGCCTCATCCGGCGCGTCGGGCCAGAGCATGCCAAGGATGCTTTCGCGGCTATGCTGGTGCCCCCGCTCGACGGCCAGGTAGGCCAGCAGCGCCAGCTCCTTGCGCACGCGCACGTCGAGCGGCCGGCCGGCGAGGCTGATCCGCGGGGGTCCGAGCAGTTCGATGGTGAGGAGAGGCATTAGCTTGAGTCTCTGCCTGATCCGTTTCCAAATCGCGCCCAACTAATGATCAGCAAATGGTGGACTAATGGGAGCCTGCTAGGCTGGCGCAAGAACGATCAGTTGAGCCAGGAGCATACCGATGGCCCGCCCACCATCCCAATCCTACCTGCTGCGCCTGTGGCGCGAGCACCCCGCGGCGCCGCTCCGCGCCACGCTGGTTCTCGTGGCCAACCCCAAGGTGCAGCAGCACTTCGCGGACGTGGAGGCCCTATGCGCCTTTCTGCGCGCACAGGCAGATGAAGAGCCAAACCTACACGATGATTGGAATACGCCGTATTGTACTCCATCGGAAACCCGTTGAAAAGGAGGGAACCAATGCGCTCGATCACCAAACTGCTCGCTCGGCTGGCGCTCGTACTCGTCGCCCTGGCCGCCTTCGCGGCGCCGGCGCTGGCCGCCGCGCCGAACAACGACACGTTCGCCAGCGCTAAAGTCGTCGCGCTCGACTTCAGCGAGACGCTCGACACAACGCAGGCCACGACCGACAGCGACGACGCGCAGGTGAACCAAACCTGCGGCGCGCCCGCAACCGACGCAAGCGTGTGGTACGCGATCGACGGCGATGGGGGCGGCGTGAAGATCGACGTCGGCGCCTCCACCTACTCCGCCGGCGTGATCGTCGCCACCGGCACGGCCGGAAACCTTACGACGCTCACCTGCGGGCCGTCATTCGCGGTATTCAAAACCGAGGCGGGCACGCGCTACTACGTGCTGGCCTTCGACGACCAGGGCGACGGCAGCGGCAACGGCGGGGCGTTGGACATCCAGATCCAGCATGCCTTCGTGCCGGACGTCGACTTCAGCGTGAATCGGTACGGCACGTTCGACCCGCGCAGCGGTACCGCCACGGTTTCGGGCAGCTACACCTGCTCCGCCGGAGCCGAGTTCGACATCTTCGTCGATGCCAGCCAGAAGGTTGGCCGGGCGAGCGTGACGGGCTCCGGCTTCTTTGAAGGTCTGTGTGATGATGCCAGCCATCGCCCGGACCGCCGTCGTCACGCCGGACAACGGCAAGTTCGCCGGCGGGAAGCTGCAGACGAGCGCCTTCGGGGTGGCATTCACCGATGACTTTGGCATCAGCTATGAGCTCACGCAGACGGTGAAGCTGCGCGGCGCCAAGCGCAAGTAGGCGTCATTGCTCCCCCGCGGGGAGCGGGGGCGAGCGTTCGTGGTTGTGGTACGGCGGCAAAGCCGCCGTACCACAACCACGAAAAAGAAACCCCTCCCCTGGCAGGGGAGGGGGCAGGGGGTGGGGCTCGTTAAAGACGGGACGACTCACGACACGGCGCCCGACTAATGATCAGCAAATGATGGGCTAATGGCAGGCTGCTAGACTGGCGCAAGACCGACCGCTTGAACCAGGAGCATATCGATGCAGCAGGCCGAGCAGCTTGACCGTTATATGCCCGCACCCGTCCGTGAGTGGATTGAACAAACCTACTACGCGCAAATCAATGACCAGGCCCGGCTCGAAGCCGCCCTGGCCGACCCAGCGTTCTACTGCGATCCGGCCGCTCACCTTGCGCTGTTCAACGACCACGGCATCGTCCATGTTCGTGATGTCGCGCAGCAGGTTCTCCGGCTGCTCGACCACATCCACGGCGGCTTGATCGCGCGACGCCAGCCGGAGCGGCTCCATGGCTTCATGAAAAGCTATGGAGTCTTGGTCGCTTATCTGCACGACATCGGCATGATCGACTTTCGCCCGTTTGGCCGCGCGATGCACCCCGAGTTCGCCAGCCAGGCGGTGTTTGACCCAGCCTTCGACTACGTCGTAGACAGCATCTGGCAGAGTGACTGTGGTGGCATTGCATCGCGCCTGCGCGCTCTGGCTGGCGCGGGCGCCCTGGCCAAGATCCGCGCCTGGTGCTCCGGGAGCTCCTGGCGATGGCGAATTGCCACAGCAAGAGCAAGCTGCCCGTGGCGATATTGAACGATCATCACCGGCTGCGAGTGCACATGCGGCAGATCATCGCCGAGGACTTGCAGGTGCTGTATCAGCGCTACCAGGTTGAGCGTGCGCGCGCGGCGCTCGCCCGCGCGCGGCAAGCTGAGCGGCCCCCTGCTGAGATAGCCGAGCTGCTGTGCGCGCTGCGCCGCGCCGAGGCGGCCCAGGCAAATACCGACCCGGCCGGCGCGCTGGCCGCCGCCCGCCGCGCCAGCCTCAGCCGCCACTACGCCGACTTCGAGCGCGACGCGTTCCAGTGGCTGGTGGCCGAGGACGCCGGCGCGCGCGCGCTCGCGGTCGACGTGGTCGACACACTGCGCGTCCTGCGCTGTGCCGACGCGCTCCGCCAGCGCGGCTCGGTCCTGAAAACCTCCGGCGGATATGAGATCTTCCTCGACCAAACCTCGGCCGATGTGCTGTTCGCCCTCCGCCGCGGCGCCGAGCAGCTGCTGCTCACGGCCCTGGATGTTCCGATTGCGGCGGGCGAGTCGAATGTGGCCAGCAGCACCCTCGACGACGACGGCAACCTGCGCATCGCCTTTCACCGCGGCGCCTTCACGCATCCGCAGGCGGTGCAGCGCGCGGCGGCCAACGCCGCCTGCGCGGTGCACGATATCCAAGCCGACGTGATCGGCAGTTTTCAACAGCTGGACGCCAATGAGCTGAACGGAGCACGGCCGGCGCATCCCGCCTACACCTTACAGATTATGCTGGAGGAGGCCGACGACAACCCCACCTTCGCAAGCCTGGTGCGCGAGCAGATCTACACACTGAGCCCGCAGCTGCGTGGCTGGTGCACGTCGTTCCTCGAACCCGGCCCAGCCAGCCGGCCGCCGAGCCGACCTTCGAGGAGGCCCGCTACGCGGCGGCATCCAGCCTCACCTGGAGCCGCGCCGAGCAGCGCGTCGTAGCGGCCCGGCTCGCGCGCGGCGGCCATACCATGGCGGCGGTTGAGCTCGACACCGCCTTCGAGCAGGTCCGGCTGATCCGCCTCCAAGCCGGCGAAACCCTGGTGGAAGCGGGCGCCGCGGCACGCTTTGTCTACGTCCCGCTCGACGAAGGGCTCATGGTCGTGCCGCTCGGCGGATATCCGCCATTCGCCGCGCCAGCCTGGCTTCTGCTTGGCAGCACTGGCGTCATCCGCGGCGCGCAGCGCAACGCCACGATCTACGCCACCCGTAACCTTTCGCTACTGGTCATCCCGCAGGCAGTCTACCTGAACGCGTGGCACCGCCCTTATCAGCGAGCCGAGCTCGTTGCACGCCTGGAAGGAGCAATCGATGATCACGATTAATGGAGCGATGCGCACGGCCCACGGCTCGATCACGGCGCGGCTTTCGCAGCGCTTCCAGGTGGCGGAGCGCCGCAGCACCGTACGGGCAGAAGTCGTGGGCGGAGTCACGACCTTCGCCGTGATGGCCTATATCATCTTCCTCAATCCGTTTCTCTTGACCTTGAACGGCATGGGTCAGGCGCCGCAGGTCGCCTCATTCGCCGGCATCGCGACGGCCACCTGCCTGGCGGCGGCCTTGATGACGATCGCCATGGGCTGGTACGCCAACCACCCGTTTGCGCTCGCGCCCAGCTTGGGGATTTCGACGGTCCTCGCGGCAGATCTGATCGCGAGTGGCGCGCTGTCGTGGCAGGCCGCGATGGGGCTGCTCGTCGTGGGCGGGCTGCTCGTCATGGCGCTGGTGGTCCTCGGCTTGGGCGATGCGCTGGTTCGGGCTATCCCGCTCCCGCTCAAGCGCGCGGTTGGCGTGGGCATCGGCCTGCTGCTGCTCAATATCGGGCTGCTCAATGCCGGCATCGTGCGAGTGCAGCCCGAGCAGCTGGGCACGACACGCATCCCCGTGAGCTTGGGCTCGGTCACTCATCCGCCGACCGCCCTGGCCCTGCTTGGCCTGCTGGTGACTCTTGGGCTGATGCTGCGCGGACACAAGGTGGCCCTGCTCTACGGTATCATGGCCACCACGGCGGTCGCCGTGAGCGCCAAGTGGCTCGTGCCGGGCCTCACCGTCTCGCAGGCCAGCGGGGTGGCCGACCTGCGGCACTTTGTGGCGCTGCCGCTGGATACTAGTACAATTGGGCCGGGGCTCAACCTCGCCGCGTTTCATAGCCCGATGGCGGTGGTTCGCGGGCTAGGGATGGGCGCCGCGCTGCTGGTGATGGTGACGCTGATGCTGTCGAGCTTTCTCGATACGATGGGCACGATCGTCGGCGTCGGCGAACAAGCCGGCCTGGTCGATCGGCAGGGCGAGCTGCCCAAAGCGCGGCGGGTGCTGGTGATCGACTCGCTGGCGACGGCGGTGGGCGGACTGTTCGGGATCTCGGCGCTCACGACCTATATCGAGTCGGCGGCCGGGGTGGCGGCAGGAGCGCGGATCGGCCTGGCGTCGATCGTGACGGGGCTGTGCTTTTTGCTGGCGTTGGGTGTCACGCCGTTTGTCGGGCTCATCCCGCCCGAGGCCACCGCACCGGCACTGATCATCGTCGGCTTCTTGATGTTTCAAACGGTGCGCGAGATCGACTTCGGAAGCCTCGGCGATGGTTTTTCGGCGCTGCTCACGCTGGTGCTGATCCCGCTGACCTGCTCGATCACCAACGGCATCGGGGTCGGCGTGATCGTGTATGTCCTTTTGAGCGCGATGGGTGGGCGGGCGCGCGCGGTGCCGGTGCTCTTGTGGCTGCTGGCGGCAGCGTTTGTGCTGTACTTTCTGCTGCAGCCGTAACAGCCGCCGCGCTGCTGAGCGATGAATAAAACAGGGGGGACACTTGACCTGGCTCGATACAGGCGCTGTCTCATTGGATCAGGTGCTGGCGACCGGCTCAGCCGGGATAGCGGAACATGCCGATCCATCAGATCAGTCAGGTGTGCTTGCCCGTAGAATCAGGAATTTCCTCGCGCTCGCCATCGGCCTGGCAGCTGCCACGCGCGAGATCCACCAGCGGAGAATCATCCATAGCGCTATCAACCCGGCCAGCATCCTGCTCGAAGCTGAGCCGAGCGGAGCTGCCGATCCTACCCTGGTGCGCATTCTTGCCCTCGATCTGGCCGCCAAAGCAAGCCCACGGGAGCCGGGTGGGCGTCTCGCCTATATCTCACCAGAACAGACCGGGCGCCTGAACTGGGTCGTCGACCACCGAACGGATCTCTATTCGCTGGGAGTGGTCTTCTACAGGCTCCTGACTGGACAATTGCCCTTCGCGGCCAATGATCTGCTCTCCCTGGTGCATGCCCATATTGCCGCGATACCCACGCCACCTGCTCACATTCGCCCAGACCTGCCGCTGCCGCTCTCGGACATCGTGGTCAAGCTGCTGGCGAAAGACCCCCGCGACCGGTATCAGTCGGCCGATGGCCTCGCGGAGGATCTGGAAATCTGCCGCGCGAGCTGGCAGTCCACCGGGCGCATAGAGCCTTTTCCGCTGGGCCAGACCGACGTGTCTGACCGCCTGTTGCTGCCACAGACGCTCTACGGCCGAGAGGACGACGTCGACCGGCTGTTGCGTGCCTTCGATACGGCCTGCAGCGGTGTCGCTCAACTTCTGCTCATCTCGGGCGCCTC
The DNA here is from genome assembly GCA_016717335.1 of Candidatus Ribeiella danica. Taxonomy (GTDB): domain Bacteria; phylum Chloroflexota; class Chloroflexia; order Chloroflexales; family Roseiflexaceae; genus Ribeiella; species Ribeiella danica. The sequence goes on along the minus strand of JADKFS010000004.1, from coordinate 14,102 downwards.
CGGCATCGGCAAAACCTCCCTGGTGGGTAAGCTGGTTGAACCTGTTACGGCAAGAGGCGCGACGTTCATCTCCAGTAAGGCCGAAGAAGGTCATCGCCAAAGTATTTCCTATGGCGCTGTGATCGGCGCCTTAGAAGATTTCGTCCACCAGTTGTTGGCCAGGGACTCCGGCCAGATGACAGCCTGGAGGAACAAGCTGGCGCTGGCCCTATCGGGCAACACGGCACAGCTGATCAGAAGCATCCCGGATCTGGCTCAAATCATCGAGGCGCCGTCTGACGTTGCCTCTGAAGCCAGCGACCCCAAGGTCCTGCTCGCCCTGGCGCTGCAAGGCTTCTTGCGGGCTATCGCCGAACCGGATCATCCGCTGGTCGTGTTCTTGGACGACGCGCAGTGGGCCGACGCAGAGTCCTGGCAGCTGGTTCAGCAGTTGACGAACGACAGCGATCTCTGTCTCCTCGTGATTTGCGCCTATCGCGAAGATGACGCTGCAAACGATCGCCTGCAGGGCATCTTGTCATCCGTCCGCGGCAGCCAGCATCTGGCCCTGGCGCCACTGGATCTGGCCGACACCGGCCGTTTTCTGGCCGATGCGCTACACGCCGCGCCGGAGCAGGTTCGTGAGCTGGCCGCGTTGATGCACGCAAAAACCAATGGCAACGCCTTTTTCCTACGCGAGTTTCTGCGCTCTCTTCACGACCGCAGCCTGGTCTCTTTCGATCCCGAGCGCCGCGCCTGGCAGTGGAACCTGGCCCAGATCCGGGCAGCTCCCATCACCGACAACGTGGTGGAACTAGTGCGCGGCCGGCTGCAGCAGCTGCCGGCGCAGGCTCAAAAGACGCTGAAAATAGCAGCAATCATGGGAAGCCGGTTCGAGATAGGCCAGCTGGCGGCCGCGAGCCAGCAGACATCGGAGGCGATTTCCAAAGATGTGCAATTGGCCCTGGAGCTCGATGCTGTCGTGCCGCTTGCCTGGAACATCTATCGGTTAACCCGCGCCGACCAACCATCCGAGCCAAGACGTGCGGCCATGGAATACTTGGCCGCCGAGTTCCTCTCTGCCACCAATCGAGATCAGGTCGCCCCGTTTCCCGGTATCCACCGGCCACAGGAAGCCGAGCGCAGAGACATGCCGGCCCTGAGCGCCGGCTTGCAGGATACATACGAGTTCGCTCACGCGCAGATCCGCGAAGCGGCCACGCTGCTGCTGCCCGCCCTGGCCGAGGAAGCCATCCACCGCCAGATCGGGCGGGGGCTCCTGCAAAGCATGACGCCGGCGCAACGGGAAGAGCATATCTTCTTGTTGGTCAGACACCTCAATCAGGCGTCTACCTTGCCGGCCGATTGGTTCGAGCGCGTCGAATTGGCGGGACTCAATCTTCAGGCCGGCCGCCGGGCGCTGGCCCTGGTGGCTTTTGACAACGCCTACTCGCTCGCCACCGGGGCGATAGCCATCCTAGAGGACGATCCGCCGGGCGATGCCTGGCGGGACGCATCTATCCTGATGCGCGATCTCCACCTGACCGCTGCCCAGGCGGCGTCGCGTGGCGGCCAGTTCGAGCAGTCTGAGCGCCTGCTTGGCGCGATCGCCGAGCGCTCGACCTCGGCGCTCGACCACGCGGCGGCCGCCCAGGTGCGGATGTTCGGCCTCTTTCTCCAGGGCAAGCATGCCGAGGCAGTCGTCGCGGCCGTACATGCGTTGCGCCAGCTCGGCGTGCGCCTGCCCCAGCACGCGGGTAATCGACAGGTGCTGGTGGCCGTGGCGCGCACGCGCTTGGCTCTGCTGGGGAAGCGGGCGAGACGCTCGATACGCTGCCGCCGATGACCGACGAGCGCAGCATCATGGCGATGGAGATCATGGCATCGGCCAGCATCTCGGCCGGCTCGGTAAATCCGCGGCTGCTCGCGCTGATCGGGCTCGGATCGTCAGGCAGACACTGGAAACACGGCTCGCATCCTCTGTCGGCCATGGGCTACGCCTCTACGGGTTGCTGCTCTGCGGCGTCGGCGGACAGATTGACCGCGGCTATGCGTTTGGGCAGCTCGCCATGCGTCTGGCGCCACAGATCAGGAACAAGGAATACCGTGTCTTCGTCAATATTTCGTCTATGCCCACATCAATCATTGGAAAGAGCATATCCAGGCCACCTCCAGCCCTTGCGCGATCTCACCTCCACGGGCGAGTTCGAGTATCTGGTTGTGGCCGCCGGAGTCGTACCCTATTTCACCTGGTTCATCAGCGGCCTGGACATCGGCACGAACGAAAGAGCCTTTACCGAAAACGATATTTGCTCGAGCCTTTCAAAGGCACGCCCGTGTTCTATCGACCGGCTGGGCTACCAGTATTACCAGAACCTGCTCGGTTGGTCCGACAACGCCAGTCAGCTGGTTGGGAAAGCCTACGACGAGCGCGCCCAGCTGCCAATCCACCTCCAGGATAACGACCGCGCCACGATCTTCTACCTGGCCTGCCACAAGCTGGTTCTGTGTTATTTGTACGAGAACTACGTCGAGGCTGAGGCTGCGGCCCAACTGGCCCGGCAATACAGCGACGGCGGCATCGGCACACCGCTCGTGCCGGTGCTCTACTTCACGACTTCACTCGCTCATCTCGCCCGTTACCCCGGCGGTTGCCAGAGCCGAGGCCAGGCGGATTCTGAAGGCTGTGGCTGCCAATCAGCGCAAGCTGCGCGCAGGCGCGCTATGGGCCGGCCAACTGCGCGCGCATCGACATAGCCTGGTCGAGGCCGAGCTGGCGCGCGCCCCTGGGAGAGAATGGCAAGGCCAGAGAGCTCTATGACGCGGCCGTCAAACAGGCCCAGGAGCATGAGTGCCTGCCGGAGCTGTCCGTGGCCCACGAGGCGGCTGCCAGGTTCTACCTATCGCTTGGTCAGCCAGCCTATGCTGGCGAGCATCTGCGCGCGGCGCACAGAACCTACCAGACATGGGGTGCGCTCGGCAAGGCGCGACAGATCGAGACCCGCTATCCCCAGCTCTTCCCGGTGACAGCCTCGGTTTCGCCGACCTGTCCGCGTATCTGGACGTGACCAGCGTCCTGCGAGCCGCGCAGGTCTTGTCGAGCGAGACGGCGCTGCCCCGGCTGATGGACAAGCTGACGAGCATCCTGATCGAAAACGCCGGCGCCCAGTACGGCTGCCTCTTGCTTCCTGAAGGGCGCCACTGGCGGGTGGCGGGCGGGGAACCCGCCGCAGCAGCCGGCGACACGGCACGATCCGGCGCGCCGGATCAGCCTCCGGTGGCGATGAGCATCGTTCGGCAGGTCGCGCGCACCCGCGAAACGCTCCTGCTGAACAATGTCGCCACCGCTGCTCTTTACGCGCAGGACCCGCATCTGTCGGCCGCTCAACCCCGATCGATCCTGTGTCTGCCTTTGCTTCACAGGGGGAGCTCGTGGGAGTGTTCGTGGAACACCGGCTGACCAGCCACGCCCTTTCCGCCGGAGCGGCTGGAGCTCTTAACGATGCTGGCTACTCAGGCCGCGATCGCCTTGCAGAACGCCAGCCTGGTAGCCGGGCTGCAAGAGGCTCAGGACAGCGTCCAGGCCAGCGAGCAGCGCTTCCGCCTGCTGTTTGAGCATGCTCCCTGGGCATCTTCGAGATTGATATCTCGGATGCTGTTCCCAGAATCCGCGCGGCCAACCGGCGGGCCGAAGCGACCTACGGCTGGTCATCCGACGAGCTCGCCAGCCTGGATGCGGCGCAGCTGATCCCCGACGAGCCGCGACCAGATCCAGCGCATGGTCGAGTGTGCGGTCCGGCAAGACCGCCCAGCTCGGAAACGACCAACCGGCGCCGGGACGGCACGCTCTTTCCTGTGCGCATCATCGCCACGCCGGCCAGGGCTCAGCGCGGCCTGCGCGATTGTGGCGGTGGAGGACATCACCGCGCAGCGGCAGCGCCGCTCGGAGGCTGGAGGCCATCGACGAGGAGCGCCGGCGCATCGCTCCAGGAGGTCCACGACGGCGTGGCCCAGGACATACCTCGTTGCGCCTGAAGCTCTCGTTGTGGCGCGACTGGATCGCACGCGACCCCGATCGGATGCAGGGTGAGCTGGATCAGACCCGCATTGTCTCGACGCAGCCATCGACGAGATCTGCCGTTCGATCTGCCCTGCGCCCGGTGGCGTTGGACGAGGTCGGCCTGCTGATCGCGCTGCGGCGCTATGTCGCCGGTTTCAACGAGGAGCACAAGCTCTATGTCGATCTCCAGATCAACGTCCCGCAGGGCGCAGGCGCCGATCGACCTGGAATTGCCGCTCTTTCGCGCGACCCAGGAGGCGCTCAACAACATCGCCCAGCACGCCGAGGCCAGCCTGGCCTGGGTACGCCTGGACACCAGCAGCGGCGATGCGGCGCACCTGACGATCCGCGACAACGGGCAGGGCTTTGACGTGGCGACCCTGGCCGCGGCCGGCCGATCGGGCCACTTTGGGCTGAAACAGATGCACGAGCGCATTGAGAAGGCCGGCGGCACACTCACAGTGTTCAGCCAGCCGGGCCAGGGCACGCAGCTCCAAATTTGGCTGCCGCTGGCGGAACGCAGTGCATAGCAGGGAGGTTTGGAGGGCGGCAGCCCCCTCCAAGAACATACCTATGCCCTGCTTTCAGCAAGAAAGCATATAACCACACAGAGTACTTTTTGTACCAAACAGAGTAGATTTACGTCCTGGCAAAGGGCCCTTCAGGCTATACTCGACCGACGCTGGGCTCCCCACAGCCATCTTGAATGCTCAAGGAGCAGCCATGCCAGCCATTCGGGTGCTTTTGGCCGACGATCACACCTTATTCCGCCAGGGCTTGCGCCAGATCTGTGAGATCACGGGTGACTTTCTCGTCGTGGGCGAGGCAGCCGACGGCGAGGTGGCCGTGCACCTGGCCAAAGAGCTTAAGCCTGATGTGATCCTGATCGATATCAACATGCCGCGCTTGAACGGCATCCAGGCCACCGCGCGGATCGTCGAGGCCAATCCCGACGCGCGGGTGATCGTATTGACCATCTTATCGCCAGGATCAGTACATCTTCGACGCGATCAGGGCCGGCGCCAGAGGTACCTGCTGAAGAACGCCGATGCGCAGGAGCTGATTGAGGGGTACGGCACGTACACCGGGGCGAAGCGCTGATCGATTCGCACCTGGCGGCCCGGCTGCTGGATGAGTTCCGCCGCCTCAGCCAGACCGCTGACCAGAGCGTGAACCTGGAGCAGCTGACCGACGGCGAGATGGACGTGCTGCGGCTGGTCGCGGAAGGGGCGGACAACCAGGAGATCGCCCAGCAGCTCAATCTCTCGGCCCAGACCGTCGCCAACCGCCTGCGGGTGATCTACCAGAAGCTCCAGGTCAACAATCGCACCCAGGCCGTGCTCTACGCCCTGCGACGTGGGTGGGTCGATCTCGATCGGGAAGCATGAACAAGGGATCCATCACAATACATACATTATTGCTCACAGCGGAGGTGCTTCCATGGCTCAAAACGTGGCAGGCGTGCAGGAATGGCGGCCAGTCTGATCGCAATCCTCGTTCTGATCTGGACGGTCCATCAACGCCGGCGCAAGCCGCCGGATACACCGTCTCCAATCAGGCGAGCTGTAGCGCGTTTCTCAGCGCAATTGGCGCTGGTGGGAGCAGCACCTCTTCTGTGTGCTTTATCAATAGTGGTACGCTCAGCGCGGGCGATAGCCTGACGGTTGGCAATTTTATCCTCCGCCCTCAATACGTCAGCGATCCTGCTGCTGTTGTATTCACCAACCAGGGCGGCGTTACTATTAATAGTAATCCTGGCGACTGGTCGCTGTATGGTGGCAGGGAGGGTGGATAACCAAGGAACGCTGACGATCAATGGGCTCTCTGCCAATTTTAATACGATCGACAACGCCGGCACCCTGATCATCAATGCTGAGCTGTCTAACTACGGCACCATCAACAACACCGGCACGATTCAAATAACCTGTGCGGGATCGCTGACAGGTTCTGGAACTGTCACAGGCAATCCCCCACAGGATCTCTGCGCGCCGACCAGCACCCCCACCAGCACGCCGACGGAAACGCCGACCAGCACGCCGACGGAAACGCCGACGAACGTACCAACCAACACGCCGACGAATACGCCCATATTACCCACCAACACCGCCGACGAGCACGGCCACGGCAACGCCCACCAGCACGCCGATCTCCGGGGCGGGCCTGCAATAGCAAAGGCCGCCACAATCTACGTGAGCGCGCAGGGCCGGATCGTCGGCGGGCCGGACAACGGCAAGATCTGCCAGGGCAAGCTGAACGGCACCAAGGGCAACGATGTGATCCTCGGCACCGAGGGCAACGACACGGTCGAGGCCGACAACGGCAACGACGTGATCTGCGGCCTGGGGGCAACGACACACTGCGCGGCAACAACGGCGCCGACTACATCGACGGCGGCGAGGGGCAACGACAAAGGTCGACGGCGGCAACGACACCGACACGCTGTACGGCGGGAACGGCGATGACACCGTGCAGGGCAACGATAGCGACGACGCCCTGTACGGCGGGAACGGCAAGGATCGCCTCGAAGGCGGCAACGGCAACGACCTGCTGACCGGCGGCGCCAACGCCGATCAGTTCAGCGGCGGGCCCGGCACCGACACCGCCACCGACTACACGCCAGCCCAGGGTGACACCAAGGGTTCGGTCGAGCGAACGTAACGTCGCATGGCCCCACCAACGCAGGCAGTGAATGGCAGACCAGGCTCCCGTGCGCCCGAGCGCACGGGAGCCTGGTCTCTCGCGCTGCCCATGTATCCACTCCTGATATTCCCGCTTTTTTGGGAAGCGCTGCACCTTGCGCCCGGGAAAGCCGCCGGGGTATCCTTTTCGTCACGTGGAGCGACGAGCGCCATAAGTGCCCTGCCAGCCGGCTGACCGCGGTCCGCGGCGCGGCGGCAGGCCCGCGACAGAAGATGGAACCGTGGCTTCTTCTACGCTGATCACGCGCGATCGGCCGTCGAAGTGGGAGCACCCGATGCTCGCCGGCGGCATCGTGGGCGGAGCGATGTTCATCGCATCGATTGGCCTGTTTATAGGCGCTGTGGCGCCGCACATACCGCCGGTAGATGCGGGCATCCGAGCGCGCGGCCTTCTACGCGGCAATGGCCGCCAGCCCGATCTACGCGCTCACGCGTCTGCTGATCATGACCCAGCTCGCTCCCCTGGCGCTGTTCTTCGGCGGGCTCTACCCGCTGCTGCGGCGCGCGACACGACGCTGATCTCGATTCTGGCAGCCGGCTTGGTGGCGGTGCTGTTCCAGCCGCTGCGCGACCGGCTGCAGCGCGGCGTCAACCGGCTGCCGGCGAGCGCGACGATCCCTACGCGGTGCTGACTCGCCTGGGGCAGCGGCTGCGGGCGGCAATCGAGCCCGACGAGGTGCTGCCCTCGCTGGTGGCGATTGTTCCAATTCGTTTCAGTCGATGCTCCATGTCAAGGGAATCAGCCGCGGAGCGGCCCCTTGACGCGGGGGGCGCCGTCGGCCAGCCTGCGCCGGCGGGGTCGGGCGTGGGCGGCAGCAACGCACCATAATTCGCCCAGAATCCTGTCCAAAGGCTCTTGACACATTCCGCAGCAGGGCACGGGCAGCAATGCGGTGCTGGAGGCCTACCTGGCGAGTGGCGACGCGGCGTTCGGGGCGGCGTTCGCCGGTAGTTCCAGCCAGAGCTTCACCAGCCAGGCGACCAAGCTGGTGCTGGGCGCGACCAACGGGAACGCGGTGGCCGCGACGTTCGACGACCTCCGGCTGGACAGCGCGGCGATGCCCGACCCCTCGGGCGGCGGCACGCCCACCGCGACCCCGACCAACACGCCGGCCGGGCCGACCAGCACGCCGACGCAAACGCCGACCAGCACGCCGGGAGGGCCGACCGCCACGCCGACCCGCACGGCGACGCGGACGCCGACCAGCAGCCCGAGCAGCACACCGGGTGGCGCAACCGCCACGGCCACCGCCACCCCGACCAGCACGCCGATCAGTGCGCCCGCATCCTACGACGAGATCTCCACCTACGACCCGCTCGGCAACCTCACCAGCAAGGCCGGCGTGACCTATAGCTACGGCGCGCAGAGCGCCAGCTGCGCGGACGGCGCGCTCGCCAAAGCCCATGCCGTGGTGCGGGTCGGCGCGGCTGGCTACTGCTATGACGCGAACGGCAACCTGGTCAGCGGCGGCGGGCGCACGTACACCTGGACCGCCGACAACCGGCCGGCAAGCGTGACCTACGCGGGCGGGGCAGAGACCTATCTGTACGACGCGGATGGCGAGCGCGTGGCCAAGACCGTCACCGTCGGCACCACGACGACGACAACCGTCTCCTTCCAGGGGCTGTGGGAGCAGACCACCAGCGGCGCGCGGACGCTGTACTACACCTTCAACGGGCAGGTCGTCGCCATGCGCACCAGCGCGGGCGTGACCTACCTGCACGGCGATCACCTGGGCAGCGTCAGCTTGGCGACGGACAGCGCGGGCGCGGTCGTGAGCCGGCAGGACTTCGACCCGTGGGGCGCGGTGCGCAGCGGCGGTGTGCTCCAGACGAACCTGAACTACACCGGCCAGCGACTGGACGGAGCGGGGCTGCTGTATTATCATGCGCGTTACTACAACCCGGCGATCGCGCGGTTTGTGAGTGCGGATAGCGTGGTACCAGGAGCCGACGCACTTACACTGGGGCCAAGTAAATCAAGTAACGGCCCAGATGATCCACAGCAACTCAATCGCTATAGTTATGTGACCAACAATCCAGTTAAAAAAACTGATCCGACAGGTCACTTCGCTTGGATTATTGCTGGGGCAGTTATTGGAATGGCAATAAATGTTACAGCATACGCTGTAACACAGAAATTGAATGGAAATGAAATGACTTGGGGCGGAGTTGGAGAAGCTGCACTAAGTGGTGCAATTGGAGGTGCCGTTACAGCTGCTGCTGGTCCACTAGCAGGATCATTGGTGTCAAGTGAAGTTGGAGTTGCTATCGCAAGTAGAGTCGAAACAACCGTACTACAGACTGTAGCCGAAGGCACACTCAATATTATAGGCAATGAAGTGGGAAGTTTTGTTGGAGCAACTGCCAAAGAGAAAATCGATGGGGCACCTAGCTCTGGAGATTATCAAAGGACAGCAGTAACAAGTGTAATGGATACAGGCGTGGTAAGTAAACTATCAGTACAAGCAGGTACGGACAGCGTGGGAGATGTTAATCGTCTCATGCAACCTGTAGTTCAACGTGGTAGCCAGGCTGTTACGCGAGCCTTTGCTGAGCACAGTTTTGCAATGTCTGCAGCAAAGGTCAATTGGACAATGTCGGCCATTGGAGGCATAGCGATTGGTGCATTATATGATGTAGGTAAGTATCATTTGCAAAATCGCAATCAATGAATAGAAATCCCCACTTGGAGCGATCATTGGGTTGTGTCATCTGGTTTTCACAGTAGCTCCAAACGAGACAGAACACCTCCTTACTTACACGATATAGGTCGTGCTTTAAGGTTTCTGTATAGGGTGTTGTGGAAAGTGACTGAACATCTCGCTCAAACGTTCGAGCGAGTGCGAAAACTGGATGACACTATCTTTCATTCACTCATATATGGAATGGATTGTTATATGTTTGCAAATATTTATGAAATGGCCGCGTATATTGTAAGACAGCAACAAATAAAACCAAGCCATCTAACCACCTTCCAAATCGCCCGTTTAATATACAACAAAATATCAATATTTTTGGAATAATTGGCTTTTTTGGTTTAATTCTAAATATATATATATTGTCAAATAGGGCGAATTTCTCATCGGTTTGGTTCGTGAGATCGATTTTTGGTGTTACATTTTGTCTTACTATTGTAATTTTTCTTCTATGGTCACCTTATATTTGAAGCAATCTATATCGAAAGGAGAAATTATCACAGTTACACTGGTAGAGGTAGAAAAAAAGGTACAGAAGAGTAACGGTATTCACATGATGACTGGATATATAGACATTGTCATAAATGGCGTTATTACTCGCAGAAGGATTATAGCCCAGGGACCTTGGATTAAAGATATTAACAAAGGATCAGAATTAGAAATTCTAATATATCCATCCACAAACCCCAAAACCATAATACCTGTGGGAAAATCCAAATCCTAGGCTGGTGTTGCGTATCGGATTATTTGGGGTACATACAAGTATTACAACGCGGAGTCGAAAGCAGCTAACTGGGCGAGCTTGCGTTTGCGATGCGAGCGGTAGGCGGCGTGGTTGCGACGCTGATAGTAGACGACCAGCACCAACGCACGAGCAGCATCCACGATTGGCTTGCGGATGACACTCGTGATCAGCAAGCGCACCTGGCACAGCGTCAACGCCGGCGCCTTTTCCTCGAGCTGCTGGCGAACCCACACAAAAAAATGATGTGCCAGCATGACCAATACCATATGATGATGCCAACCCTGCCACGAGCGTGTTTCGTACTGGTCCATGCCCAGTTCGTCCTTGCCGACCTCAAACGTCAGCTCGATTGGCCAGCGCATTCCGCACATCCGCGCGAGACAGACGGTCTCGAGCGTTTCGGGCGCGTTGCTCAGGTAGAACTTCACCACCGTCGGGTTGCCCACATTCCGTCGAATGATCAACCACTGCCGCGGTCCTGGTAGCCCATCACGCGCTTCATTCACCCGCACAAAGGCAAGATCACAGACGATCGGTCCCTTACTGCCTTCTTTAATGGTGGTGCGTGTCCAGGCCGTTTTCGGCAGTCGCCTCACCAGTGCATCGACGCGATAGGACGCATTCGCGGGCGTTTTCAGTCGTTGCTTGGTCGGTTTGCGTCCTTTGCCTGACCAGGCTGGAATGATCAGCGCAGGGGTACGCCGCCACATCAGCTGATCGGACGAGACTTCGGTAACGTACCATTTCCCCAACGCCGCCACCGCATCACGAAAGGCAGGCGCGTTGCCGTAGAGCGCATCAGCAGCCACCCAGCGCCCCAATAAGATGCCACGAGCGGCGATGGCTTGGAGCAGGTCGACCGCGAGTTGCGGTTTGGTGCGGAAGGTGAGCTCGGTGGGCAAACCGACTTCCTGGCGCAGCGCCGCCAGCTGCTCACCAAACCAGTCTTGAGGAACGAACAACTGACCGCCGACAAGCGTGTAGCCTGTGCGGGAGGCATAGCCGACAAAGACACCAACGTGACACGAACAGACGTTACCGAGCGCACCACAGTACTGATGGGCCACACCAGCGGAGTGATGACCTTGTTTGGGCATGCCGGCTTCGTCGACGAGGAAGACGCCATCGGCGGCGTCACCAAGCGAGCGAGCGATCAGGCGCTCGTGCTGAACGAGCACGGGAAGACTGGACCAGGTGCTCTCAGCGATAAAGGCTTGCAGAGCACGCACCGAGACGCCCAAGGCGAGCGCGATCGGTTCGCAGGATTTGCGCGGGAGGGTAGCAAGCAAGCCCTGGAGGTAGCGAGAGGCCCAGACGTGCTGGTCACGACGGGCAAAGGTGCGCTTGAAGTGTTCACCATAGCGCTCCAAGGCAGGCAGCAAGGCTTCGATATCGATCACGGTCAAGGTGCACGCTGGCACGGGACAGGTCAGTGCTACAATGGTACGGTGCATGGTGTCCTTCCTCAATCCAGGTGAGATCGGTTTGAGGACAGGATACCATGCACTCCATTATGGTCAAGTTACCAGATCACGTCTTGGACTCCGCGTTGTAATACTAGTGCCAATCTAGTTTCTGAGGTTTCCCTGTTCCTACTGCATCACTCGGTCCAGAAATAAGCTATCCGCACTCACGAACCGCCCAATCGCCGGGTTGTAGTAACGCGCATGATAGCACAGCAGGCCCGTTTGGGTCACTGGCACCAGGACCATGATCCTATCTTGGCCGGCAGGAGGAGGGGGAATCACCCCCAGGTGCGCGTTGGCCTGACCGTAGGGTGCGCCAGCACGCAGGCCAACAGCGCGGACAGCGGCCAACCGAGGGTGCCCTGGCGCAGCGCCGGACCATTTCGGTGGAGCCGGTGCCGATCGCACCAGCCGCTCCGGAACCGGAGTCCGCTGGCGGTCGGCGCCGCTGCCCAAGCCCCCGGAACCAACACACTGGCCCGGCGCATCCGGCGGCACAGGCGGTGCGATCGATCGTGCGCCTGTCGTCGCGGCAGTCGGTGATGGCCTCGGCGGAGCCAGGTGGTGCGGCGCCACACGGCCACGGTGATGCGGCAGGCCGCTCCTGCCGGCGTGCCTGCGCCGCCGCTGGCCGGGGCCGCCCAGCACCGCAGATGAACGGGTGGGGACGGTGGGCCGTTGCCGAGGTTGGTCCACGCCGCGCCGCGTCAACTCGGTGCGCAGTGCGGCAGCGGTGGTCGGGCTGCGGCGTGCCGCACGCCGCCTCGGTGGTGAGCGCTCTACGCGGCGCGCTTGTGCGGCGGGCGCTTGGGCGCCGATCTCGACTCCCGGCTCCGGCGCTCGGCTCGGTCGCCGCGGCCTGCTCGGCGTCCACACGTCGGCAAGCGACGCCTCGGCGGGTGCCTCCCGGGCGGCGGAGCTGACCAGCACGATCCCCGGTCGCCACCAGCACGGTCCTGTACTCCGCTGCGCGCCCGCGCCCTCAGGCCTGCTGGTCGATCCGCCTGATCACCCGGACGCGCGTGCCCTTCGCGAGCCGCTGCTGGGCGACCTGGCCTGCGCGCCCCAGGCGGTGATCTGCCTTGGGTCTTCTCGCGCGCCGCGCCGCTCCTGTCGCTCCAGCGCCCCCCTGGTACAGGTTGAACGTCACGACCAGTCTTCCATCTGGGGTGAACTGCGCGTCCGGTGGGTTGCCGACGAAGCCGCTGAGCTCGAACTGATTGGTCTTCATGGTCTGCGTGCCTTTTCGCCGACTGCCGTTGCGGCGACTGCGGATTGCTGATGGCGCGCACGCGCCAGACGGCGGAAAGGTCGCAGTCAAAACGTGTCAATTTCGGCCGCCGAAGGGCAGCGCGCCACGCGCGCCGGGCAAAGTGATTCATTTTGACGGCGGCCGGGCCGTCTGGCAACCTGTGGCGACAGCTCAAACCAGCGGCGCGAACGTGGAACGGATCAGCAGACCCAGAGGCTGCGGCAGGTGCCAGCGCGATCGACGACCACCAATCGGACGAATGTTCAGCGCGATTATGCACAGCACAGCGTGGCCTGCTGCGCCGGAGGGAACCGCAGCGCTGGCGAGCCGCGCGCGGATACGGATCAGGCCGGGCGCGACCGGGAAGCAGGCCAGGTGGCAGTGGCCCGTCGTTGACGCACGTCCAGTGCAGCGGGCTGATCGCGTCGCCAGGAACGGCGGCGCGGTCAGCGCACGCGCGGTGTTCAACCGCGGCGCGGGCAGCGGCGCGTGCTGATGGCCGGGCGATCGCGGTGGAGACCTGCGCGGCGCGTGCGCAGCGGCACATCCTGCCCCGCGCGCATTGATGGCCGTGGCGAAGGCAACGACGCGACAGTTTGGGAGGTGGACGCTTCGCATGGATGGCGGTGGAGTGATTCGCCCGATGGCGTGGTGCGCGTCAAGCGTCGCGTGATCGTCACGAATAATAATGTGCGTTCTTGAGCTTGAGTACGTTCTCGGAATTGAGTCAATGGCGCGAAACGAGTTCACGCCCTTGCCGGAGTGCGTGCGCCAGCAAATGATCACGTATACGTTCCTCGAAGCCCGCACGCGCATTGCCCATGATGCGTTATGCACATGGACGCGGCTCATAGCCGTCGAAGAGTGATGCAACCATCACGTAACTTCCGTCGGGGCTGATGCGCTTGCCCGTTCAGCGCCGGACAGAGCGCTCGGTGTATCTGCTCCGGTCGCTACCTGCTGCACCTCTCCTGGGATCGCTCGCCCCGGAAGTTGCCGCTGTGTTGACCGAATGTTTAAAGCGTGCCGGTGAGCAACGTCCTTGATCACCTCCCAGAAACGATCTGGTCCCCAGTTCCAGCGCGCAGCGTGAAGAGCAGGCCGGCAAAATTCGACGTGGCTCACGATCGATCTACGCCTGCCTTGATATACTGCCGCGAGTCGGACTCTGCCAGGTGCTCGAACTGAGCGTGGAAGTCCTG
>JADKFS010000003.1 GCA_016717335.1 Candidatus Ribeiella danica | reverse complement strand
CCGCAGCACCAGCGGCACGAACACCGCCTGCTGCGTCCCCACGATCGTAAAGGTCAGCACGTTCGACTCGACATTGCCGGGGTTGACGACCGTGACGTCTACATCACCGGGCGTGGCCAGCAGATTCGCCGGGACCTGCACCTGGACCTGGTCGGGCGGGCTTATGGCCGAGGGCGTCAGCTCGACGCCGTTCCAGCGCACTGTCGCGCCGTCGGCGATGTACATGCCGTCGATCGACACTGTCAGCACCCCGCTGCCGGCCGGCGCGGTGTCGGGCGTCAGGCGCGTGATCAGCAGCTCGGCGCTCACTGCCTCACCGGTCACGAAGATCGTGCCGGTCATGTTCGTGTGGATGGAGCAGCGGTAGGCGTAGCTCGTGCCGGGGCTGGTCGGGTTCAAGAAGCGATAGGCGAACGTGTCGCCCGGCGCCAGATCCCACGAGGTCCACGGCTCGGCGACAAACTGTTCGCTGCGGGTGGTGTGCGTCGCCGCCCCGAGGTTCTTCCAGCGCACGATCGTGCCCGCCCGAACGACCAGGCTAAACGGCTGGAACGCGAAGTCGACGATCGAGATGCCGACCCCCTCGAACGCGCCGATGTCGCAGCGCCCGGTCTGCGGGCGCCCGATGCCGCGCTGGTCGACGGTAGGGCAGGAGGCGCCGCCGCTGCCGGGAATGGCCGGGTCGCCGGCGTCGAGCGCGGGCGAGCCGGGCAGCAGCTCGTGCGTGAGGGTCGCGCCGCCGTTGTCGCGCAGCGGCCCGAGCCGCGGGTTCTTGTTCTTCAGATCGCCGGATGCAGCGCTGAGCACGCAGCCGACGGTCTTGCCGATCAGGTTGTGCCCCTGCGACGTGAGCGACCCGGCGCAGTCGGGCGCCGCCGCGCCGCTGTTGCCGGCGACCAGGCTGTTCCTGAGGCTGATCGACTTGCCCGCAGGGTTGAGCAGCCCGCCGCCGCTGCCGCCGCTGGCGCTGTTGCGGCTGACCGTGACGCCGTTGAGCGTCGTGGTGCCGCCGTTCGCCAGGCCGCCGCCCGCGCTGGCCGTGTTGCCGCTCAGCGTGCTGTTCGCCAGCGTCAGCGCGCCCTGGCTGTCGATCCCGCCGCCGCTGCCGCCGGCCGTGTTGCCGCTCACCGTGCTGCGGTCGAGCGTCAGCGCGCCCTGGCTGTCGATCCCGCCGCCGCTGCCGCCGGCCGTGTTGCCGCTCACCGTGCTGTCGACCAGCGTCAGCGCGCCGTCGCTGGCCAGCCCCCCGCCGTCCGCGGCGGTGGTGTTGCCGCGCACAACGCTATTGACCAGCGTCAGCGTGCCCTGGTTATAGACGCCGCCGCCGCGCGCGGCGCCGGATTTGCCCGCCTCGATCGTCACGTCCTTGATCGCCACGACGGCGCCAGGCACGACCACCTGCAGAATCCGGTCGGCCCAGCCGGTGTCGCCCTGGATGATCGTCTGGCCGGCGCCGTTGATCGTCACGCTCTCGAGGATGTCCAGGTCGCCGGTCGCGCTCTGGTTCTCGTCCGGGCCGGCGAGGACCAGCTTGTAGGTGCCGGCCGGCAGCGTGATCGTATCGGCGCCGGGGCTGGCGTTGGCCTCGATGATCGCGTCGCGCAGCGAGCAGTCGATCGGCGCGCAGACGCCGTCGGAGGTGTCGTTGGTCGTGTTGACCTCGAAGGTTTTCGTGGCCGCGCGCGCCGCGAGCGCGCCGGCGAGCGCCAGCGCCAGCGCGAGAGCCAAGCCAAGCCGGTGGATCAGAGGGGTCGAGCGCATAGTAACTCCGATCTTCTGTTCAAGCTGTAGCGATATACGGAGAAGACCACTGGAATTACGTGCTATTGTAACATGGGCCGGCGCGCGATGGCGCGATTGGCCGGCTATTCGGACGCGCCGTGCAGCAGCTCGACCGTGATCGCCTGCATCGGCTCGCCCTCGGTCCAGGCGTTGTGCAGCTCGCCGGCAGGCCAGAGCACCGCGTAGCCGGCGTGGACGCGCTCGGCCGGCGCGTCTGCGCCGCCGACGCGCACGTAGCCGCTGCCCCCGATCACCAGAAACAAGATCGGGTGCTCGGCCGCGTGCTCCTGGATGTGGGCGTGCGCGTCGAAGAACAGCCCGAACACCCCGACCGGCTCGTCGAGGATGATCGGCAGCCCCTGGTAGCGCTCGGCCAGCTCCTCGCGGCTCAGCAGCCCGGCGACCTGCGCGGGCAGCTGGATCACAGTCGCCTGGACGCCCACCACACCCTCGGCCGGGATGGGCCGGCTCATCTCGGTGCCAAACTGGCGTATCTCGGCCATCGTCGCCTCCTCAGTGCTGTGCGTGACGTGCATCAGTATAGTACGTTCTGAGGATTGTGTGGCAGGCGGGGGCGCAGCGCCCCCCTGCGATACTTGATGTGCATGCCCGGCTGAATCCAGGCGCGGCGGGTTGCAACTCGCTCTGCAGGAATGTTGCTGGGCATCCGCCACAAACTGTGCATCTGAGATGGCATCATTTGCCGGAGGGGGGCCGGGGGAACCGGCGAGGGTTCCCCCGGCGGGCCGGGGCGCCGCCCCCGGAGAAGCGACAAGCGACAGACGAGAAGGCGGGGGGGCCGGGGGCGCAGCGCCCCGGAAAGAGTATTAGGCGCGCAGCCGCCCCCACCCAAGGTACAGCCCCGCGCCGATCAGCAGCAGCGGCAGCCAGATCAGGCTGCCGGCGAACAGGCCGGGCAGCTGCGCGGCCGCGACGATCGTGCCGACCGCGAACAGCGGCACCGCCGGGAAGATCGGCCAGCTGCTGCGGACGTTGAACAGCGCGCGGCCCAGCAGCAGGATGCCCAGGAAGCCCAGCGCCAGGCCCCACAGCACCGAGACGCCGCCGGTCACGCTCGCAAACGTGACGCCCAGGCTCAGGCCGGCCAGGATGCTGGCCGGGATCATCAGGCCGTAGATCCGCCGCCAGAACGAGAAGAAGAAGAAGCAGCTCGCGATCGTCAGCAAAATCATCCCGCCCGTGATCGCGCTCCGATCCGGCAGCAGCCGGCCCAGGAACAGCACCGCGCCGATCGCGATCAGCAGCAGCGCGGCGATGTTGTTGCGCCCGGCCGCGCCCATCGGCGCGGGCAGCGGGAGCTGCTGGGTCAACAGCCCGGCCGACGAGCGCTCGGCCTGCCGTGCCTGCTCTGTATTCTGCTCGGTGTAGTTCGACCCCATAGTGCCTCCTTCAGTGCTGTTCCAGCAGCCTTGATTCAGTGCCGCAGGCCGGCTATGCCACGTTCGCCGGCGCTCATACGTCTATCATTAGACGTATGCCGGTGGAGCATGGTTGCGGCGAGGTGCCCGGTCGCCCCGCCCCCTGCCCCGGCGGGAGCGCGGGCCGCCGCCGGCCGAAGCCTATAGCAGTGGGCCGTCGGCAGGGGCCAGCCGGCAGTACGACGGATCGCAGCACAGCGGCAGCTCGTTCGTGCAGAGTGGCTCAATGGGTTTGCTCACAGCTTCGGTCCTGCGGTCCTGCAGTTCGGCGGTTCGGCGGTTCGGCGGTTCGGCGGTTCGGCGGTTCGGCGGTTCGGCGGTTCGGCGGTCCTGCGGTCCTGCGGTTCCGGTGCGGTTCCTGCGGTTCGGCGGTTCGGCGGTTCGGCGGTTCGGCGGTTCGGCGGTTCGGCGGTTCGGCGGTTCGGCGGTTCGGCGGTTCGGCGGTTCGGCGGTTCGGCGGTTCGGCGGTCCTGCGGTTCGGCGGTTCGGCGGTTCGGCGGTTCGGCGGTCCTGCGGTTCGGCGGTTCGGCGGTTCGGCGGTTCGGCGGTTCGGCGGTTCGGCGGTTCGGCGGTTCGGCGGTTCGGCGGTCCTGCAGTTCGGCGGTTCGGCGGTTCGGCGGTTCGGCGGTTCGGCGGTTCGGCGGTTCGGCGGTTCGGTGGCCACAGCACCGCAGAACCAACGGGCGGCAACCGGCGCGCTTTTCCGGAAGACTGCACTAGTTAACAAAACGATCACACACTGTGAAAAATCTCATTGGAGTTCAGCCGGATGTGGGATATCCTACCGGCACAAGGTTTCATTACTACGGTGAGGGAGGCAACGATGAGCACAGCAAACAGCCAGATGATCCAGCCGCGAATGATGATGTATTCGCAGGATGGCCTTGGGCTTGGGCATATGCGCCGCACGACATCGATCGCCAACCAGATCGTCAGGCTGCGCTCGGGCGCCGCGATCCTGACCATGGCGGACTCGCGGCTTGGGCAGTTCTTCGAGACCAGCCAGAATAGCGACTATCTGAAGCTTCCCTCCATTCTGAAGGCCGGCCCCGGCGACTGGCGCGCCGTCAGCCTGCCGCTGCCGTTCGATCACGTCTCCACGATGCGGCGCGAGCTGATCCGCAGCGCCGTGATGAGCTACCAGCCGCACGTGCTGCTGGTCGACCACATGCCGCACGGCGCGATGGGCGAGCTGCTGCCGACGCTCGAGGCGCTGCGGGTGACCGGCGCGAACACGCGGATCGTCCTCGGCCTGCGCGACATCCTGGACTCGCCCGAGGTCGTGCGGCGCCGCTGGGAGGTCGAGGGCGCCTACGAGGCGATCGAGCGCTACTACGACACCGTGCTGGTCTACGGCAAGCGCGAGGTCTTCGACCTGGCCGAGCAGTACGGCTTCTCGCCCAGCGTGCGCGACCGCATGCGCTACACCGGCTATGTCTGCACGCCGCAGACGGCGCGCTACACCGCGCGGGCCCGGGCCAAGTACATCAGCAGCTCCGACAGCGAGACGAAGCTGATCGTCGCGATGGCCGGCGGCGGCGCCGACGCCTACCCGATGATGCGCGCGCTGCTCGACGCGCTGCCCACGATCAGCGCGCGCCAGCGCGTCTTTCTGGCGGTGATCACCGGCCCGTTCATGCCGCCCGAGCTGCGCCGCGACCTGGAGCTGCGCGCGAAGGGCCTGCCCGCGCGGGTGTCGATGTCGGTCAGCGATACGATCAGCTACATCGAGGCGGCCGATCTCACGATCGCGATGGCGGGGTATAATACGACGATGGAGATCCTGCGATCGGGCAAGCGGGCGATCTTGATCCCGCGCCGCGGCCCCAGCGCCGAGCAGCGCATGCGCGCGCAGCTGTTCGCCGCGCGCGGCTGGGTCGAGATGATCGACCCCGACGACCTGAGCCCTGACATCGTGGCCGCCCATGTCGCGGGCGCCCTCTCGCGCGGGCCGAAGATCAGCCCGGAGGCGCGGCCGGACGTGCGCGGCCTGACCGCGGCGGCCGATATGCTGCTCGACATGATCGACGCGCCGGAGCCGGTGGAGGAGCCGCGCGAGCCGCTGTTCCTCGAGCCGCTCTTGCCGGCGCTGGCGGTGGCGGCGTAGGCCGACCTGGCGGCTTGAGGTTTGGGGCTTGGGGCCTGATCCTATTAGACCTGGCACAGGTTGTTCGGTTCTGTGGTTCTGCAGTTCCGCGGTTCTGCAGTTCCGCGGTTCTGCAGTTCCGCGGCCACAGCGCCACAGAACCAACTGGCGACAACCATCACGCTTTTCTGGAAGGCTGTACTAGCCCGCGCCCCAGTTTAAAGGAGGTGGGATGGACTACGCGTTCGACTTCGACTCACAGCTGCCCGCGCTGCCGCTCGCGTTCGACCTCGCGGCGGTGGCGCGGCTGTTTGTCGAGCAGTGGCCGCGCGCCGGCGGCGAGCCGCCCGCGGCGATCGGCAAGTGCAAGCTGCAGGACACCAAGTACACGCCGGCGCTGCGCTGCGCCACCACCTACGCCCTCACGGTCGAGCGGCCGGGCGCGCCGCCCGAGCCGACGATCGGCGTGCTCGAGATCACCCCCGCCGGCGCGGCGCACCGGCTCTACGACGACGACCCGCGGCTGCCTAATCTGGCCCAGGCGACCGACCCAGCCGCCATGCGCGAGCGCTTCGCCGCGCTGCTGCCGGAGACGGCGGTCGAGTCGTGCGCGATCGCGCCGGTGCGCTACCGCCCCGGCGTGCGCTGCGTGTTCCGCTACGACCTGCGGACGCCGGCCGGGGCGCAGACGTTCTTCGGCAAGCTGTTCGGCGAGGGCGCCGAGCAGTCGATGTCGACGATCGCCGCGCTCGATCGCGCCCGCCGGAGCAACCCCGGCATGCCGCGGGTCCTGCCGCCGCTGGAGTGCTGGGCCGACCTCCAGATGCTGATCCAGCCGGCGGTGACCGGCGGCGCCGAGCTGAACGACCTGGCCTTCGACCCGGCCGTGGACGCGGCCACGCGCGAGCGCTGGCTGCGCGACGCCGGCGCGCGGCTGGCCGGGCTGCACGGCTGCGACAGCGTCGCCGGGCCGCCGCGCACGATCGCCGACGACCTCGACGAGCTGCGCGAGTACATCGCGCCGATGGCCGCGGTCAGCCCCGCGCTGGCCCAGCAGTACCAGCAGACCGTCGAGCGCATCGCCGCGCAGGCGGCCCCGCGCGGCGAGCCGGCGCCGGTGGCCAGCCACGGCGCGTTCCGCACCGACCAGTTCATGATCGAGGACGGCGAGCTGGTGATGATCGACCTGGACGGCTTCTGCTGGGCCAACCCGGCCCGCGACCTGGGCAACTTCCTGGCCTACCTGCGCTGGAAGGCCATCCGCAAGCCGAAGGACGCCGACTTCATCGAGCGCGTCGGGCAGGTGTTCCTCGACGGCTACCAGGCCGCCGGCCGCGCGATCGACCAGCGCTGGCTGATGCTCTACACCGCCGACTCGATGCTCAAGATCGCCGGCCGCCGCTACCGCAGCCTGACGGCCAAGGAGTGGCACCTGGTGCCGCGCCTGCTCGACGGCGCGCTCGCCGCGCTCGACACGGTCTCTGTCGGCGAGCAAACCGCTTGAGCCAGATCGGACCCAGCGATCGCAGAGAATACCCAACCGCTGATCGCTCTGCGATCGCTGCCGCTCGGCTATTCTGCACCTTGCTGTAGGAGAAACATCTATGGCCCCAATCGCGCCGGGCAGCGACCTCCAGGTGACCCAGACGGTTGGCGAGACGCTTTCGATCGTCGGCTACGCGGTTGAGCTGTCGCAGGCCGAGGTTCCGTTTCTGCTGCCGGCGCAGGGCGCGCCGCTGCCGGCCGGCTCCACCGACCTGGTGGTGTACGGCGACACGGTGACGATCACCGGCGACCTGCTGAACCCCGGCCGGTCGATCGCGATCTACGCGCGCCAGGTGATCGTCGGGGCCACCACCTTCATCAGCGTTGCCGGCGCCGACCCGGCCACAACCTACCCGCCGGGCGCTCCCGCGGAGCAGACCGACTTCAGCGGCGGGGCGCCCGGCGCCGCCGGCGCGACCGGATCGAGCGGCGCGTCGGGCGGCACGATTCAGATCACGGCCGAGAGCATTGTGTCGCAGGGCGCCGACACCGGCGCGGGCACGCCCGGGCGAGCGATCTGCCTGCAGCGCACGCTGGAGTGCGCCGCCGCAGCGGCGCTGCCGGCCTACCTGGGCGCGCCAAACCTCAGCCCGATCGCGGTGCCCGACATCGACCAGCCATGGCAGGCCGGCGATTTTTCCGGAACGATCGACGTCACCGGCATCAGCATCACCGGCGCGCAGCTGGTGCAGTCGCTCGCCAGCACCTACGACCCGGCCGGCAGCGCCATCAGCGTCGTGGCCACGCTTGGCCCGCTGAGCCTCCAGGCCACATCGTTCACCCTCAGCCTTGCGAGCCCGCAGCTCTCGTGGCCGGTCACATTCAGCTGCAGCTTCGATCTGCTGCTGACGATGACCTTCGCCGCCGGGCCAACCGCCGCCACAATTGCGCCGGGCGGCAATAGCTTTGCGATCGGCAACCTGGAGCTTACGCTCGACCTGAGCGGCAGCTGGCTCAGCAGCATTATCGACCCGCTGCTCAGCACGACGATCACGCCCTTGCTCACCGCCAGCCTGTCGGCGACCTTGGACCAGGCGCTCGCGCCGGCCGCCGCCGGCTTTGCCGGCGCGCTGGCCGGCGCGTTTCTACCCACGAGCACTGGGGCGAGTGTCGCGCTGGCGCTGCTGGCGCAGGGCGGGCCGGGCGGGCGCGGCCAGGACGGCCACGCCGGCATCGGCGGCGCGCCGGGCACGCCCGGCCAGGATACCACCGACCGCGTCGCCCCGCTCGCGCCGCCGCCGCCCGAGGCTGTTGGCGGCGCGGGCCAGGCCGGCGGCCAGGGCGGCGACGCCGGCCATTCGGGCTCGGGCGGCCAGGGCGGCACAGTCGCACTGAATGTGATTAGCGCGCCTGCCATAGGCATTGGCGCTGCGGCGGCCGGCGGCGCCGGCGGCGCGGCGGCAAGCGCTGGCGCGCCGGGCGCAGGCGGGGCAGGCGGGCAGGGCGGCACATACTACGTCGGCCTCCTCGACGGCCCGTCTCAGCAGGCGACCGCGCCAAAAGGGTCCGATGGCGCGCCCGGCGCGCCGGCCGGGTTTGGAGGGGCGTTCGGCGCGCTCGGGCCGGGCGGAGCTGCGGCGCTCAACGGCGGCGCGCTCGGCCAGCCCGGGGCGTACACGTACAGCCAGATCGCGCCGGCGCTCGCGCTGTACCAGCTGATCTTCACCCAGCGCGCCGCCAAGCTGGCCTACCTGAACGCCCAGAGCGTCGCCGACTACGAGGCCGCGATCGCGCTGTTTGTGTGGCTGCGGAATGTCACGGCGCTGTTTGACGCGACGCCGCCGCCCACCGATACCGGCCTGCTGCCCACCGATGTCGCCACGCGCGCCGCGCTGTGCCAGGCCGCCGAGGTCGAGCTGGCGCGCCTCAACGCCGGGCTCGACTACTACGGCAACCCGCTGAGCTGGGTGCCGGTGCTGACCTGGGCCTGGCTCGACGGCCGCGTCACCCAGCAGCTCGCGCTCGGCAGCGCCGTGCTCGACCAGTATAACAGCGTCAGCCAGCCCTCGCAGCAGGCCGCCGCCGCACAGAGCGCCGCCGCCTCGATCCAGGGCGATCTCTCCAACCTGCAAAACAGCGCCACCGCCCTCCAGAGCCAGATCGACGCGCTCGACGGACAGATCGCACAGCTCGGGCAGCAGATCGATCTGCAGATCGCGCGCATCAACCAGGATTTCAGCGTGCTCCAGCAGGAGTACACCGCACAGCAGACCAGCTGCAGCTTCAGCGATGTGCTGAGCGCGCTGAGCTCGATCACTCAGCTGAAATTATCGGACGAATTGGGCAAAGTGGATGACCTGACCACCGCGCTGGGCTTCGAGAGCGCCGGCGCGGGCATGATTGGAAGCGTCGCCAACCTGGTGCAAAAGCTCATTCCCTCCGACGCCTCCTATACGGCGCTGTCGGCCGCCTGGCAGTCGCTGCAAAGCACGCTCAGCACCTACGGCTCGAATTCGGCGCTGATCACCGTGGCCGACGACCAGTTCGACACGCTGCTGAATCAGTACTTCAGCGGCCTGCCGGAGGCCAGCGCCGTCGAGGGCGACGTCGACGAGCTGATCGCGCTGGTGCAGACGCGCAACCAGATCCAGCTCAACTACACGTCGCTGTACGCGAAGCAGCGGCAGCTCGCCGCGCAGGCCGCGCAGAAGCAGGCCGAGCTCGAGCATGTCGCCGCGCAGCTGGCGGCGGCACAGCAGCCGCAGCTGCCCGACTACATGGCGTTTCTCCAGACCGCGCTGGTCGAGATCGGCAACGATATCGCCGACAACCTGTACCTGGAGAACCAGGCGTTTCAGTACTGGGCGGTTGTGTCGCAGCCGCTGTCGATCGCCAGCCTCGACATCGCCACGCTGTCGGGCGTGGCCGAGCCGCTGGAGCAGGACGTGCAGTCGTACCTTGAGAATACGACCGGCCGGCCGTTCAGCTCGTTCAGCGATATCTCGGTCTTCATCGATCAGGCCAGCTACCCCGCGGCGTTTGCGCGGCTGGCCGCGACCAGGCAGCTCACGGTGCAGCTCGCGCTGGATATGTCGCCCAACCCCTTCGTAAACAACTACATCGTCACCGTCGAAACGCTGACGGTAAGCCTGCCGGGCGTGCCGGCGCCCGCGCCCGGCACGCTTGAAAACCCGACCCTGCTCCAGCTGAACCTGATCCAGCAAGGCCCCGACACCCGCCAGGCGCCGGATGGCACGACGATGAGCTTCACACACACGCCGCGCCCGATATTCTACGAGTACAACTATGCGCTCGGCAAGGCGACCGTCCCGGGCGCGATCGGCGACCCCGCGCAGGGCTTCACCGGCCTAAGCCCGTTCGCCACTTGGACGATCGACTTCAGCCTCAGCACCAACAGCTGGCTCGATATCGCGCAGGTGACGAGCGTCGAGCTGACGTTTGGCGGCACGCTGCTTGGCCCCAACCCGAGCAATCAGGGCTGATGCAATATCTTTGACCCCACCCCCTCCCCTGCAGGGGCGGGGGAAATAGCCTGGCGTCGTGGTGCGGCCGCGGAGCGGCCGCACCACGACGCCGACAAGAATCCCCCCGCTCCCGCGCGGGAGCGGGGGGCAAGGGGGTGAGGCGCCAAAGGAAGGTTGCTCCAAACTACCTTTTCTGGTATGATACGCCGCGTCAATCCAGCACGGTAGCGCACGCGGGCGTGACTGCCATGTCGCAGACCCGGGTGCCAGGCACGCCGGGCTTTTTTATGCCACAAATTCGCACGAGGCCATGGAGCAGCTCCAGCTGCCGCCGGCGCCGTGCCTGCGGAGGTCGCTATGGCGGACCAGGATATCGTGATCGTCAGCGGCGCGCGGACGCCGATCGGCAAGTTCCAGGGCGCCTACAAGGATACGCCGGCCACCGAGCTGGGCGCCGCGGCGGTGCGCGCCGCGCTGGCGCGCGCCGGCGCCGATGGCGCGCTGGTGGACGAGTGCATCATGGGCAACGTGGTCGGCGCGGGGCTGGGCCAGGCGCCCGCCCGCCAGGCCGCGCTGGGCGGCGGCCTGCCCGATTCGGTCGGCGCGCTGACGATCAACAAGGTCTGCGGCAGCGGGCTGAAGGCGGTGATGCTGGCCGCCGCGCTGATCCGCAGCGGCGAGGCGCGCCTGATCGTCGCCGGCGGCATGGAGAACATGACCCGCGCGCCCTACCTGCTGCCCCAGGCGCGCGCCGGCTACCGCCTCGGCAACGGCGAGCTGGTCGACTCGGTGGTCCACGACGGGCTGTGGTGCGCGTTCGAGCACCACCACATGGGCAACTCGGCCGAGTGGATCGCCCGCCGCTTCGGCGTCGAGCGCGAGGCGCAGGACGCGCTGGCGGCCCGCTCGCACGCCCAGGCGATCGCCGCGCAGGACGCGGGCGCCTTCGCCGAGGAGATCGCGCCGGTCGAGGTGCCGGCCGGCCGCGGCAAGACGACCACGATCAGCGCCGACGAGCCGCCGCGCCGCGACAGCGACGCCAAGGTGCTGGCCGGGCTGCGGCCGGCCTTCGCCAAGGACGGCACGGTCACGGCCGGCAACGCGCCGGGGATCACCGACGGCGCCGCGGCGCTGGTGGTGACCAGCGCGGGCACGGCGCGCGAGCTGGGGCTGCGGCCGCTGGCGCGGATCGTCGGCGCGGCCCAGGCGGCGGTCAGGCCGATCGAGCTGTTCACCGCGCCGGTCTTCGCGGTGCGCCGGCTGATGGAGCGCACCGACACGACGATGGACAGCTACGACCTGTTCGAGATCAACGAGGCCTTCGCCGCCCAGGTTGTGGCGAACGGGCGCGAGCTTGGCATCGACTGGGATCGCCTGAACGTGCACGGCGGCGCGATCGCGCTCGGCCACCCGATCGGCGCCAGCGGCGCGCGCGTGCTGGTCACGCTGCTCCACGCGCTGCGGCGGCGCGGCGGCGGGCGCGGGCTGGCCTCGCTCTGCCTGGGCGGCGGCGAGGCGGTCGCGCTGGCGATTGAGACCGTGTGAGGAGCGTGGGTGTGGCGCGGCGGCTTTGCCGCCGCGCCACACCCACGAAAAAGAAACCCCCGCCCCTGCCGCGGGCAGGGGGTGGGGCCGATAAACATCAAGCCTGCCGCATCTGCAGCGCGAGCGCGATGATCCGCTGGCCGTAGTCGGTGCCGGGCACAGCCCAGCGCCCATTCAGCCCGAGGATCGTCGGGGCCGCGCCGCGGTAGGCCGACGGCAGCGACCGGTAGGACAGCGCGTAGGCGATCATCTGGCGCTGCAGATCGCTCGCGTCCTCGTCGCGCAGGGCGTAGGCCAGCAGCCGGCCCAGGTGCGCCGGCACGGCGTGGTCGGCCCATGTCGGGAAGCTCACCCCGGCGCGCCACTTCTTCCACAAGTCGTCCCAGGCCCAGTCCCGCCCGGGCGCGGGCCCGGCGCTGCCGTCCTGCAGCCCGTCGCGCGTCTCGCCGGTCACGCCGATCCCGGCCGGGTTGCGGCGCGGCCGGCCCGACCACCACGAGCTGAGGCTGCCGGTCTCGTGGGCCATCTGCGCCAGCGCCAGAAACCAGTCGAGCCCGACCGATTCGCCGTGGCGCTGGTAGGCCGCGACGATCGCGCCGACGTCGTAGGCGCTGTACTCGGCTGCGCAGCGCTTCGCGAACCAGCTTGCCGCCGCGCTGGCGCCGCCCGAGGCCGGCCCGAGCAGCGGCATATCGGCCGGCGGCGCCGGCGCGCTGCCAAGCACCAGCGGGAGCATCACCTGCGGGGATGGCTGCCCCTGGGTGGGTGGCGCCGCGGCGGGCGCGACCAGCGCGAGCAGTGAGAGGCGGACGAACTGGCGGCGTGATCGCATGTCTGCTCCCTCAGCGCGGCGCCATCCGCATCGCACCGTCGAGCCGGATCGTCTCGCCGTTGAGCATCACGTTCTCGACGATGTGCTGGACCAGCGCGGCGTACTCGTCCGGTCGGCCCAGCCGCGAGGGGAACGGCACCTGCTGGCCGAGCGAGGCGCGCGCCTGCTCCGGCAGCCCGGCCATCAGCGGCGTGTCGAACAGCCCCGGCGCGATGCAGACCACCCGGATGCCGTAGCGCGCCAGCTCGCGCGCGATCGGCAGGGTCATGCCGGCCAGGCCGGCCTTCGACGCCGCGTAGGCCGCCTGGCCGATCTGCCCGTCGAACGCCGCGATCGAGGCGGTCGTCACGATCACGCCGCGCTCGCCGTCGTCGCCCGGCTCGTTGGCGGCCATGCGCTCCGCCGCCAGCCGGATGGCGTTGAACGCGCCGACCAGGTTGACCTGCACCACGCGGGCGAACCGCTTCAGATCCAGCGGGCCCTCTTTGCCCAGCACGCGCTCGGCTGTCGCGATGCCGGCGCAGCAGACCAGAATCCGCAGGCCATCCTGGGCCGCGACCGCCTGCGCCATCGCGGCCTCGTCGGCCACGTCGGTCTCGACGAAGCGCGCGCGCTCGCCCAGCTCGCGCTCGAGCGCGGCCCCGGCCTCGCGGTTGAGATCGGCCACCACGACGCGCGCGCCCAGCCCGGCCAGCCGCCGCACGGTCGCCGCGCCCAGCCCCGACGCGCCGCCCGTCACGAGCGCGCCGCTCCCCGAAATCTGCATACTCGGCTCCTTATCTCTCGCGCTTGATGTAGATCTCGCGGGCGATCCGGCGGTCGAGCGGGTGGACGGCGCCGCCGATCTGCACCGAGAGCGGGCCGTCGAACGGCGCGCTCGCCACGACCTCCAGGCTCGCGCCGGGCACCAGCCCGAGGTCGGCCAGGTAGCGCAGCCGCTCGGGCTGCTGGTCGCGCACGCGCGCGATCGAGCCGCGGTCGCCGACGCCGAGCTCCGACA
The DNA here is from genome assembly GCA_016717335.1 of Candidatus Ribeiella danica. Taxonomy (GTDB): domain Bacteria; phylum Chloroflexota; class Chloroflexia; order Chloroflexales; family Roseiflexaceae; genus Ribeiella; species Ribeiella danica. Next base: position 686,446 of record JADKFS010000003.1, on the reverse strand, counting down.
GGCGCGCGTCGGCGTCGGCCGGCAGCCGGCCCTCGACCGACGGGATCGGGTCGCCGTGCGGGTCGAAGTCCGGCTGGCCCAGCCGCGCGGCGATCCGCGCCTCCAGCTTCTCGCTGATATGGTGCTCGAGCCGCTCGGCCTCGTCGTGGACCTCGTCCCAGCCGTAGCCGAGCGCCTCGACCAGGTACAGCTCGAGCAGCCGGTGGTGGCGCACGACCTCAAGCGCGATCCGCTCGCCGGCATGCGTCAGCTCGACCCCGTGATACGGCGTGTAGCGCACCAGCTGCAGGTCGGCCATTGTCTTGAGCATCCCCGTGACCGAGGCCGGCTTGAAGCCCAGGTGATCGGCCAGCAGCGAGGTGGTCACCTGGGGCTGCGAGCGCCCGAGCGTGTAGATGGCCTTGAGGTAGTCCTCGATCGCGGGGGAGATACGCTCTTTTGGGTCGCCGGTGTCGCCTACGGGGTTCATAGGCACCGTCACTTTCGAGTAAACAATATCGAGTATTTGGCGTTCCTAATGCCGTACAGGCGTACTATACCTGACCAGTGCGGCGGCGTCAAGGCGGCCGGCAGCTGCCCTGGCTTATGCGCGCTTGCGCCGGCCCTGGCGGCGGCTATCCCCGGCGGCGGACACCGGCTCGCCGTACGCCACGACCGCGGGGAACGGTGCGGCGACGCTCGCGCTCCTGTGCGCGAGCAGGCTCGGCTCGCCGCCGGGCTGCGCCGGCACGGCCGGCCGCACGACAAAGCAGTAGGCCGCGAACGGATCGAGCGTGAGTCGCATCGACAGCAGCTCGTCGCGGCGCCAGCTCTGCTGCTCGTCCTCGGCCCAGATCGCCTGGTCGATCACGCTGTACAGCTCGTAGTCGCCCTCCGGCAAGCCCATGCGATCGACCGGCAGGCTGACGACGACGGTCTGCTTGTGCGGGCTGACATTCAGCAGGCCCAGGACGCGCTCGCCCTCGTGCTCGCGCAGCACGCCGAAGATCTGCGCGCTGGAGCACGGCAGCGCGTTGTACTGCACGCGCCCGTAGCGCAGGGCCGGGTAGTCGGCGCGCGCCTGCAGCATCTGGCCGACGAACGCGGCCTCTTCGAGCTCCTGGCCCGCCCGAATCAGCGGCACGAAGCCGCACAGTACAATGCCGGCCAGCAGCATCCGGCTGATCCGCGAGCCGCGCAGCCCTTCCGCGAGCGGGTTGGTGAGGCGCGTGCGGTAGTTTTCGGTGTAGCAGACCCGCGCCGGCGCGTGCGGCAGCACGCGCCCGTAATCCTCCAGCCAGTCGCCCAGCTCGGCCGGCGAGACCCGCCCGAGCGCGAGGTGCACGAACATGTGGTGCGGCAGATCGTCGAGCGTGCCGTCGTGGCAGGCGGCGTAGACCGGCCCGCTCTGCTCGCCGAGCAGCACCGCGTCGGGCTTGATCCGCTTCAGCTCGCGCTGCAGCCGCTCGATCGCCTCGAGCACGCCCATGCCGCCGGCGCTGACATGGCCGCGCCGGCCGCGCGCCCAGTTGGGCACCTCCGCGCGCGGCACGACGACGCGGTAGCCGTCCAGATCGTAGGCGCGCGCCTGCGCCAGCGCCCAGCTGAGCATATAGTCGCGCAGCTGCGAATTGGACCAGTCGAAGGCCGCCATCGGCTCCTGCTGCGGCACGTGCGCGAGCCGCCCGCGCTCGTCGTAGCAGAACCAGTCCGGGTGCTCGTCGACCAGCCGGCCGTCGGCGGCGCAGCCTTCGAGCGGCAGGTCGAGCAGCACGCGCAGCCCCTGCTGGTGCGCCGCGTCGATCAGCGCGCGCAGATCCTCGGGCGTGCCGAGCGTCGGGTCGATCGCCTCGTGGTCGTGGATGGCGTAGATATTCCCGGACGACTCCCAGTTGCCGTCCCACAGCCGGCCCTTGCGGTTCGCGAAGGACCAGATCGGCATGACGCACAGCGTATTCAGGCCAAGCGAGCGCAGGTCGGGCAGCGCGGCGGCCAGGCCGGCAAAGCCGCCAAGCTCGGCGGGGTGCACCTCGTAGATCGCGGCGTCACGCACCCAGGGCGCCGGGTGGTCGAGCGTGCGCAGGCCGCAGACGGGCCAGGTGCGCCGGAGCGCGGCCAGCGCAGCCGGCCACGGCTCGTGCAGCAGCATGATGTACTGCGTCCCGGCGATCAGGCCGACCTCCGAGCGCAGCCAGTCGGCGGCGCTGATCTCGTGCGCGAGGGTCAGCGCCTCGTCGTTGCCGTGGATCTGGGGCAGCGCCGACTCGGCGCTGCTGTAGTACCAGCACAGCAGCGCCTCCTCGGTGGCGGAGTCGTGCAGGGCCAGCAGGCCGGGCCCCTGGGTCGGCGCGCGCTCCAGCGCCAGCCCGCCGCGCAGGCCCGGCGCGAAGAAGCGCCGCGGCAGCACATCGCGCCGCTGGGCGGCGGCGACCGAGAGCGGCACGTGCGGGCGCACGCTATTGCCGGGCGCGTCGAAGCGGCAGCTCTCCAGCGCGCCGACGCGCGCCCACGGCAGCGAGAGGCGCAGCCCGCGCAGCTGCAGATCGTCATCGCCGGCGTTCTCGACGCTCGCGCGCCGCGCGATCAGCGTGCCGGTGATGCGGTAGCGATCGTACACCATCAGCGGGCCGACCCCGATCACAATCACCAGCTCGACCGCGCCATCGCGCTCGTCGACCGTGTGGCTCAGGTAGCGGACGAAGGTGCGCTCGGCCAGCCAGCCGCGCTCGTCGATCTGGATGTCGATCGACGGCATGGGCGCGCCATAGCCGAGCACGTTCGGCCCGCCGGCTCGCTGCAGCAGGCGCAGGCCACCGTCGTCGAGCGAGAAGGCGAGCGTGACCTCGGGAGCGTGGACGGTGAAGGTCTCTTGGTCGCGGCTCGTCGTGAAGGATGACATGAAACGCACTCCTTCGCCTGCCGCCTGGTCGGTGTCTATCCAGCGGGGGCCGGAACTAGCAGGCCGAAGCCAGCTGTCATTCTACCACAATCACGGCGGGCGATCCGTCTCTTGCGGGGCGCTGCGCCCCAGAGGGATCAATCGCACGTGAGCGGGGCGGCTGCCGCCGGGTCGCTGCGGCAGACCCGGCCAGCGCCGCCGTTCGCCTCGGCCAGCGCCGCCTGCCAGGTCGCGCCCGGCTGCTCCGGCACCCGCAGCGACGGCGCGACGGCGCGCAGGTTGCGCCGGTACCACTCGAACTGCAGCAGCGGCTCGATCACCACCACGACGTCGGGCCGCGCGCCCAGCGCGTAGCGGTAGTAGCTCAGCGCGAAGCTGTCGCGGTCCTCGGTCGTGAGCACGATCGCTCCCGGCGGCGCGGCAGCGAGCGCGCGCTCGGCAAACACGATCGCATCCCGGTCCTGGCTGGCGTCGGCGCCGGGCAGCGCGCCGACGCCGCGCCAGGCCAGCAGCCCGGCCAGCCCGACCGCGACGACCGCGGGGCCGTATGCGCCCCAGCGCCCGGCCAGGGCCAGCAGCCGCTCGACCCCCAGGCCGACCCAGATCGCGAAGATCAGGTAGAGCGGGATCAGGTAGGCGTACGAGTCGGCCGTGTCGTACCCGATCGCGAAGGCCGAGGTCGCCGCCGCGATGCCGAGCGTCAGCCAGACGAACGGCCGCGCGCGCGCCGCCCCGTAGACCAGCCCGGCGCAGCCGGCGATCAGGCCCGCCAGGCCAAACTGCCGGGCGAGCAGCGACGCCCACGCCTCCACCCGCCCGCCCACGAAGGCCGCCGGCACGCCGAAGGCCAGGCCGCGGTACAGCCGGCCCGAGACCACCCACCACAGGCCATCCCAGCCCTGCGGATCGCCCCAGTTGACCGGCGGGTGGGCGCGCGCGCGCAGCGGCAGGTACAGGTAGACCAGCAGGCCGGCGCCGATCCCGGCGAGCGGCCACAGCAGCCGCGCCAGCCGCGCGCGCGGCCCATCCGGCCCGCCGCGCAGCCCCGCCGCGCCGAGCCACAGCAGCGCCGGCAGCGCGACGGTGACGTGGTTGCCCAGCGCGAGGCCGGCCAGCAGCCCCTTCGCCGCGCCAGCCCGGCCCGCCGACGCGCCGGGGCGCTCGAGCTCCTGCAGCGCGAACAGCACGATCGCGGCGACGAACAGCGCGTTCAGGCTGTAGACCTCCGCGATCACCGCCTGCGACCAGAACACCGGCGAGAGGCCGAGCGCGATCGCCGCGACCGTCGCGGCGACCGTCGCGCGCCAGCGCGAGCCATCGAGCAGGCGCCGGACGATCAGGAACACCAGCAGCGCCGCGCCGAGCGCCGCCGCGGCCGAGAGCAGGTTGGTCCGAAACGCCAGGTCGCCCAGCGGGATCGCCTGGAACAGGCGCGCCAGCAGCACGTAGGTCGGGTAGCCGGTCGGGTGGGCCACGCCGAGCGTCGCCGCCGCCGTGACCAGGTCGCCGCTGTCGGCGCCGTCGTTGGCCCAGGTGACGCCCGGCGCCAGCGTGCGCGCGTAGGCGGCGCCGAGCACCCCCAGCGTGAGCGCCAGGCCCGCCCCGTCGCGCAGGTTGTCGTCGGCGTGCGCCACAGATCCCCTTCTCGTCGAGCCAATCGACTCATACTATCGGCCGCTTCGGGCCGTCTGTCAAGCGCTGCGCTGCGGGGTGCTGCGCCCCCCGCACCCCCGCGGGTGTCTCGCGCCCACAAGTGTGTCCGGGGGGCTGCGCGCCCCCCGCACCCCCGCCCGGGGGAACCCACGCCGGTTCAGGCGGCTGCGCCAGGTCGTTCTTCCGGGGCGCTGCGCCCCCGGCCCCCCGCCCGGGGGAACCCGCCCCCCCGCCCCCCGCAGCGGCCACCCTCCCCACCCCCCCCCCCCCCCCGCCGCCCCCGCCCCCCCCCCCCCCCCCCCCCCCCCCCCCGCCCCCCGGGGCGCTGCGCCCCCGGCCCCCTCCGGCAAAAAACGCCTGACTAGCTGCAAGCATTGTGGCACATGCCCATCAACATTCCCAGCAGCATGGCGGGTTGTCACCCGCTGCGTCTGGATTCGGCCGGGCATACGCGTCAAGCATTGCAACCGAGACGACATTATTTTGGGGTCCAGGGGCGAAGCCCCGGCCGGGGGGCGGCGGGGGTGGCGGCCCACCCCCGCCCGCGGGGGCACGGGGGGCGCGCAGCCCCCCGCAAGTGGCGTGAGGGCCACCCGCGGGGGCACGGGGGGCGCGCAGCCCCCCGCAAGTGGCGTGAGGGGGGACTGGGGGCGGGCCTCCGCCCCCAACGCAGGCGTAGCTCCTCAGGCGCTGAGCTGGCGACGCGCAGCCAGCGCCGCGCCGGCGCCCAGCAGCAGCCCGATCGCCAGCCACATCCAGGCCGGGATCGCCCACTCGACCTGGCCGCCCGTGTGCGGCAGGCTGGCCGGCACCACGCCGGCGCTCGGCGCCGCGCCGACGAGCGCGGATCGCGGCGCGGACAGCGCGAACAGGCTCAGGTGCGGCAGCGTCGTGCAGGCCTGGTTGCTCGCGGCATCCAGCGTCGTCGGCAGCGCGACCCACGTCGCGGTGGCGACGTCGAAGGTCTGGATCGCGAAGCTGGCTGCGCTCTTCACCCGCGCCAGGTCGTCGGCCGTGTAGAGCGCGCAGAGCACGATCGGGGTGTCGAGCGTCGGGTGGGGCACGGCGTTGCCCTGGCTGTCGAACAGCGTCACCTCGACGTGCTGCCCGAAGAACGAGTCGCCGGCGTTCGGCGGGCGCGAGACCGCCGGCGAGATCAGCTTGATCTCGAGCATCCCGGCGGCTTTCAGCCCGCCCGGGCCGAGGGCGACCGACCACTGGCAGGCGATCAGCTGCACCGCGCTGCCCGGCGTGAGCGTATGGCGGAGCGGCTCGTCGCAGCGCCCGACGACCGTCGCGGTCTTTTTGCAGTTCTTGACAGTAAACGTGCCGGGGTTGCTCAGCGACAGCGTGATCGGGCCGCCGCTGGTCGCGAGCGTGACGCTGGCCGACGTCACGCTGTAGCGGTCGTCCGGCGCGGGTGTCGCGATCGTGCCGAGGTAGTGCGCGACGCCGCCGGTGCGCTTGCTGAAGGCGGCCGTGCCGCTCTGGCCGTTGACCACATATGTGACCGTGCCGTAGTCGGTCACGCTGTCCGGCAGCTGGACGGCGACAAACTCGATGCTGATGCTCTGGTTGGAGCACTTGACCTCGCTCAGGTTCAGCCGCGGCCCTGGGTTGGGCGTCCTGGTCGGGACCGTGCCGGCCGGCGGGGACTGGCTCGGCGTCGCCCAGGCCGACGGCTGGGCGCCGAGGGCCAGGATGCCGAGCAGCAGCACGAGCAGCAGGACAGGCCGGAGCAGGACGGATGGGGGTGGGGTGCGCATGTGGATGCCCTCTCTGAATGGAATAGTGCGATTGAGCCAGTGCGGGCTATCCATAGCGTACCTTGCCACCTAGCCTACGTCAATTGGCCTATATTACAGGTTGGTTGCAGTGGCAATTGGGTGGCTTTCGCCCCTGTCCCCGATCCCCGCGCCCCCGCGGGGATCGGGGGCGATCGTTCGTAGGTGTGGCGCGGCGGCTTTGCCGCCGCGCCACACCTACGAAAAAGAAACCCCCTCCCCTGGCAGGGGAGGGGCAGGGGGTGGGGTTTGTACCATACGGGATGACTCATGGCCACTACCACCCGCTCCCGTCGGGAGCGGGTGGCACAGAGCGATGGAACTTACCGCCTCTTGCAGCCGACCGTGTACTTGCCGGGGTTGTGCAGGCTGATCACGTAGGTCTTCGTCTTGGTTGTGATCGTCACGGTTGCCGAGGTGATCTTGTAGGTGTTGCTGCTGATCGGCGAGATCCGCTCGACGTAGTGCGCCGTGTCGCCGCTGAGCTTGGTGAACGAGGCGTAGCGCGTCGTGCCGTTGAGGACGTACTTGACCTTGCCGTAGCTCTTCACGTCTTTCGGCACATGCACGACCACGAAGTGGATCTCGATCTTGCCGTCGCTGCACGTGACCGAGCTGATGTTCAGCTGCGGCTCAATCGGCTTCGGGGTCGCGGTGGCCTTGGGGGTCGCGGTGGGCTTGGGGGTCTTGGTCGGCACGGTTGAGTGGCCGCTGGGGACTTGCACGGGCGTGGCCCACGCCGACGCGCTCATGCCCAGCAGCACGATCACCGCTACCAGCATGCTCGAGACGACGAGCCGCGCTACGAGGGTGGATGGTTTCATCGCGGTGGCCTCCTTGTGTGACAGTTGTTCGCCGATAGTCGATGGCGCAGCGCGCCGGTTTTTATACCAGGCCACGGGCGCGGCCCGATGCCACGATCCGGCCGCCCCCTCTTTCGAGGGGGCGGGTGTGCCAAGAGAAGCTCCAGGGCGCGATCAGGTAAGCCGTTGGGTGTCGTTTGTAACACCCATGGCTTCAGAATGAGCTGGCCGCAATCTGCAATTGCGCTTGTGGCTCGCCGCTAGTGCAGCTCCAAGCGAGCTGTTCGGGCTTGCGATACGCGGATTGTGCGCTAGAATGCCAAGCCCCAAGCCCCAAACCCCTGCTCTGAAAGCGCACTAGGTCTGGTTGCCGGCCGCGCGGGCGTGCGATCGCCTGAGCGGGCGGAGCCCGTAGGCTCCAACCAGGCGAAACGGCCGGATCACGCTATACACAAACGACAGCGACGCGGGCAGCGGGAGCAGCGCCCAGTCCTCGGCGGTCGTGACCGTCGCCAGGCGCAGGCAGTAGCGCAGGCGGTCGCGCCGGCGCTCGCGCGCCCGCAGGTGGAACAGCGCGCCCGCGAACAGCCCCGGCCCGTGCTCGGGCTCTAGGAACAGGCGCGCGCGGACCTGGCGCGCCAGCGATACAATCACGCGATCGGCCCGCACGCGCAGCCCGATCGTCGCCGGGATCGGCGCGCCGAGCAGATCGCGCGCCAGCAAGAGACCGAGGAGCAGCATGCGCTCGCCGCCGAGCGCCTGGGCGCGCCGCTGCACGGTTTCCCAGTCCAGCTGCGGCCGCCGTCGGATCAGCTCGGCCAGGTCGCAGATCCAGGACAGCCGCTCCCACCAGTGGTTCGCGCCGTGCGCGCACAGAAACAGCAGCGTATCTTCCGCCGAGAGACCGCGCACCTCCCTTCCGGCGATTGCGATCGGCTCGAGGCGATCCCAGAGCTGGGCCGCGTCGAGCCCGAAGGCAAAGTAGCGCGGGCGCAGCCGGTAGTGCAGCTCGAGTCGAACCGTGCCGTCGTCGCGCTCGAACTCGTACACGTAGTGGGTCCGCAGGTAGATCTGCTCGTGCCGCTCGGCGACCGGCAGATCCGAGCGGTAGCCGTGGGCCAGCAGCAGCGCCTTGGCGCGCAGCACGTCCTCCCGGCGCACCAGGATGTCGAGATCGACGAAGCGGCGCAGCCCCGGGCTGCCGTAGGCCATGGCGGCCACCGCCGGCCCCTTCAGCGGGATCGCGCCGACCCCGTGGTCCGCGAACAGGTCGAGCAGCCGCAGCAGCTCGCCGGTGAGCCCCAGGCTCTGCTGCGCCCCCGCGCGGTACGCCTCTTTGATCGCGAGCAGCACGTCCGCGGGCACCAGCCCTGCCTCGGCGCCGTGGAGCTGCCCGTACAGCAGCGCAACGACGGCGTGGCGCTGCGCCATGCGCAGGACGTAGCTCCAGTCCAGGCGCTGCCGCAGGAGCGCGCCTATGCGGCCGGCCGTCTCCGCGTCGGCCGCCGTGCGCGCGCACGCCAGCAGCAGCTCGTCCTCGGGGCGCGCGTCGCGGAGTATCGTCATGCGGCTATCCATTGTGTGCCTCGATTGAGCCCGCACGCGCCGGGCGAAACCCGCACGCGCCGGGCTCAAGCCCTGCGCTAGCTCTACCAAGCCCGCTGAAGCGGGCTGCCCGGGTCCTTGGTCCTTGGTCCTTGGTCCTTGGTCCTTGGTCCATCGTCCATCGCCCCCACACGCGTCACGCCCACAGCTCTGGCGCGGCGCGCATCTGGGCCGCCCACGACTGGGCGTACAGGCCGTCGCGCTCCAGCAGCTCGGCGTGGCTGCCCGACTCGACGATCCGTCCGGCGTCCATGACGTGGATGACGTCGGCGCGCATGGCGATCGTGAAGCGGTGGGTGATGATGATCGCCGTACGGCCGGCCGCCAGCCGGCGCAGCCGGTCGAACCAGTCGGCCTCGGCCCACGAGTCCATGAAGCTGGTCGGCTCGTCGAGCATGATGATCGGCGCCTGGCGCAGGAACGCGCGCGCCAGGGCGACGCGCTGCCACTCGCCGCCGCTCAGCTCGCTGCCGTCGGCGAACCACTTGCCGAGCTGGGTGTCGTAGCCGCGCGGCAGCCGCGCGATCAGCTCGTGCGCGCCCGCGCCGCGCGCCGCCGCCTCGACGTCCGCCCGGTCGGCGGCGGCCAGGTCGCCCAGCGCGATGTTCTCGGCCGCGGTCGCCTGGTACTGCACCGGCTGCTGGAACAGCACCGTCACCAGCCGGCGCAGCTCGTCGAGCGCCAGGTCGCGGATGTCCACGCCGTCCAGCTCGACCCGGCCCTGCTCCGGGTCGTAGAAGCGGCACAGCAGCTTGACCAGCGTGGTCTTGCCGGCGCCGTTGGCCCCGACGATCGCGACGGTCTGGCCGGCCGGCACGAGCAGGTCGAAGCCCTGCAGCGCGGTGCGCTCGCCGCCGGGGTAGCGAAAGGTGACATCGCGAAAGCGGATGCCGCTTGCCAGCGCGGCCGGCGCCGGCCTGGGATCGGGCGGGTCGGTCACGCGCGACTCGAGCCCCAGGAACTCGAACAGGTTGCCCAGGAACAGGCTGTTGCCGTAGATGTGCCCCACGTCCATCAGCAGGCCGCGCATGAGGCCCTGGCCGCGGCTGAAGGCCTGGTAGAACAGCGCCAGGTCGCCCAGCGTGACCAACCCCAGCAGCGCGCGCCAGACCATCCATGCCAGCGCGGCGCCCGAGATCAGCAGGGCGACGATGCCGGCGCCCAGCGTGGCGACGCCGCGATCGCGGATCAGGCGCAGGCTCTCGGCGCGCAGCCGGCGGCGCAGCGCCTGGTACTCGCCCGCGAAGTGCGCGCCCAGGCCGAACAGCCGCAGCTCGGCCGCGTTCTCGCTGCCGGTCAGCACCCAGTCGTAGTACCAGCCGCGGCGGCGGTCGGCGGTGGTGCGCCTGGACCACTGGTGGCTGCGCAGGGTGTGGCGCGCGACCACCGCGAGCGCGGGCAGCGTGCTGGCGAGCAGCGCCAGCGGCAGCCACCCGGCGTACGGCAGCAGCACGCCGGCCATGGCCACCAGCGTGATGCCGTTCTGCAGCAGGCTGCCCAGGCTCTCGACCAGCGCCAGCGGGCGCGTGCCGGCCTCGTCGCGCGCCTGGTACAGGTGATCGTGGTACTCGGGCGTCTCGTAGAACGCCAGGTCGACCGCGGCCGACTTGGCGTGGATCAGCGCGCTGATGTGGTCCTGCACCAGCTCGGACTGCGCCGTGCGCACCCACTCCGTCGCGGCCTGCAGCACCTCCGCCAGCACCATCACGCCGACCATCAGGCCAGCCAGAATGAGCGTCGGCCGGACCGCCGGCCAGTCGCCGCGCGCGCCAACCGCCGCCGTCAGGCTGTCGACCAGGCTCTTGCTCAGGTAGACCGTCGCCACCGGCAGCAGCCCCTGCGCGACCAGCAGCGCGATCCAGGCGGTGGTCCACGTCCGCGCCGTGCTCCAGACCAGCCGCAGCGCTCTGGATAGGTGCCGTAGGAGCATAAGTGTGCTATGAAGTGTTCCCATAGAGCTTAAAGGCGCGCAACGTGGACCCTGCTCGCAACGCCGGGCACGCGATACCTGAAGGTCACGGCGAATCGATCGCCGGCCCGCAGCGACAGCGGCTCCTGGAGAATCCAGACCGCGTTATACCTGAAGCTATCGTCGCCGACCTCGGCCGGGTGAACCGAGAACCTGGTCAAGGGGCCGAACTCGGTCTCAAAGTACACCAGCAGGCCGTTCAGCTCGCCGGTGGCCGTGGCGGTGGCGGTGCTCGTCCGCTCCAGCTGCAGCTGCTTGATCGCCATGAGATCGATATCGTCGAGCAGCACCGGCTCGCCGAAGGTCTGCCACTCGCGCGCCAGCTGCGGCTTGATCGAAAAGAACTGTTCCGATCGCTCGGCCGCCTCGACGAACGGGCTGAAGTCGATGCCATACCAGCTTCGCCAATTCTGCGCAGCCTCGTCGATGAAGGTGTGCCTGGCCAGCTCGGCGCGCGGGATGGCGACCGGGAGCCCGAAGACCTTGACCCGGCCCGGCACCATGCGAGCGTCCGGCTTGAGCAGCCGCTTGCGGGCGTCCAGCATCACTTCCAGAACATAATCGCCCATCGGATCGGTGCCGACCATCTCGCTGATCAGCACGTCGGCGCGCTCGGGCAGGCTTATCTGGCTAGACCAGCCCTGGATCAGGGTGATTCGGTCGGCCAGCCCGTTGGCCTCGAAGGCCGCGCGGGCCAGGTTTGCGATGCCGCTGGCCTCGACCGCGTAGACGTGCCGCGCGCCCGCCTGCGCCGCGGCGATCGCGAACACGCCCGTGCCCGTCCCAATGTCGACCACGACGTCGCTCGGGCGCACGACTTCGCGGATACCCTTGAGAAAGGCCGAGGTCCGCACCCGGTCGTCCAGCATGCGCACGTGGATCTCAGCCGCGTCATACGAGCTGTCGGAAGCGTTGAGCACCGAGCGGCTCTGCTGTACGTCGTACAAGACACCCGCTTGGTAGAGCTGCGCGATCGTGCTGGTCAGGTCGATCCAGTCTTGCGCTCCCACGACCCGCGCACGCAGCTTGCCAAGCGCGCCGGCGACCGGCTGCGGCTCGTAGAAGGCGTCGAGGATCGCCAGGCCGTGCGGCCCGCACTCGAGCACGCCGTCCGCTGTTGTGATCGCGAGCCGGTTGTCCGAGTCGATCTTGATCTTCAGGTCGGGTATGCGCTGAAGTATCGTATCCGGCGACAGGTCCATCAATAGGTCTCCGTGGCAGCTATTGCATCAAACGTCTCCGGGTTGCCGCCGAGGTGCTGCTCGACCAGCTGCGCGATCTTGGGCAGCGCGAGCAGAGAGCGCTGCCGCCTAAGGCGGAAGATCGGCGCACGGCCGGCCAGCTCGACGCACTGGCGAAAGTGCGCCGGCGTGGAAGCCGTCGAGCCCAGCAGGCCGACAGCGTACGAGAAGCGGAGCAATTCCGCGAATGCTGCCTGGGGTCGCAGCGGCTCGATCTCCGGGCACGGTCCCTCGGCTAGCACGTAGATCGCTGCGAGCGGCAGCGGCTGCCGCAGAAAGCCATTCCGAGCCGGGCGGGCGCGCTTCTCCATCTCGGGGTGCAGCAGCGCCAGCGCCTCGGGACGATCGCCAAGCAGGCTCGTTGCCTCGGGCCAGAGCTTGAGCTGCGGAAACGCCGGCAGCACCAGCGGCGCGCCCGCGCCGCTCAGGTCGATCGCCACCACGTCGTCGACCACGACGGCGTGCCCGCGCGCATGCATGGCTGCGGCCATGGTCGACTTCCCCTCGCCCGACTCGCCCAGAAACACGACAGCAGCGCCGCGCACTGCGACCGAGCTGGCGTGTAGGGTGAGCAGCCCGCGCTGGTGCAGCAGCAGTCCGAGCGCCCCCCCCAGCAGGAACAGCCGCAGCACGCGCTCCTCTACGCCGCAGGCCGGGTCGACGACGATCTCGCGCCCGCCGCGCACCAGGAGCGAGCCGACGCCCCTCCACGAAGATGTACGCTTCCGTGGTATCGCCATAGACATACCCCCTCGGTCCAGTCGCCGTCCGGCACGCTCGGCCGCACGCGTCCCAAGCGTACGACCACATCCGCCGCCGGGCCATCTTCGGCGCCGACCAGCTCGGGCAGCGCAAGCTCGGATCGCACGTTCAAGCCATATACGACATAGGACCGCATAATCATTGAGCTCCTGCCGGGGCGATCGGAACAACCGGTGATTACAGCCCTGTCATTGGATGAACTCGATGCCTGTGACAGCTAATCACGTAAATTCGCGCTGGATTGTCATGCTGAGCGAAGCGAAGCATCTCTCATATGAAGTCGAGATTCTTCGCTGCCGAGCGGCTCTGAATGACACAGCCCAAAACGGGTTACTGGAGCGCAGGCTGAAGACTGGAAACATGTTCCAAGCCCCAGCCCACGCTCGTTGGGCAGTGACCGCTATGGGACAATCACGGCTTTTATTCAAAGCTCTAGTCCCTTGGAAAGCGACGTACGTGCCACATACATACTTACGGCCTCATTTGGCCTACCATAGTTCCACCGTCGAGCCCAGAACCACCCATCGAGAGCGTGACCCGCTCGACGCTTCCGTGGCGCAGCAGCCGAGGCTTCTGGTAGACTTTTTTGGCTTTCACGATCCCACCTCCTTATAGATTGAGCTACCTAGACACGTATCAGATAGGTGCTACCGCTGAATAAAGCGCGGCGGCAGGCCCATCCGTCGGCCTGCGGCGCGCGGGTATAAGCTCGTGCATCCGGCCGCCGGGCGCGAGCGCGCGCAGCCAAGCTTCAACACACACCATAATGCTGACGTAGTACTGGCTGGTCGCCGATTGTGCAATCGCATTGACGAACCGGTCGGGCAGCACGTAGCCGCGCTCGAAGATGTGAATCCTGGATTCGGACAGCAGCCACTCGCGCATCGCCGCCGGCGAGAGGTTCCTGCGGACAGCCGGCGTGAAATCAACCCCAGGATTGGCCACGCGAACTGCCTCGGGCACTATGCCCTCCATCGCCTGGCGATGGTGCAGGCGCCCGGCCTTCCAAGCGTTAGGCTCCTCGGCCTCGCGCTTGAGCTCCTGGGGCATCGCGAGGACCATCTCGACCAGCCGGCGATCGGTATACGGGTGCCGGTAGTCCAGCGGCAGCGAGCTTGGCACCGTGCAAGCACCCATTGGCAGTATAATCTCGGCCAGGGTCGTCCGAACGGCTGGGCAGCGCGACTGCACATTCCCGACTCGACGTATCCTGATCGCGCGGTCTATGTCGCGAATGCGATCCCGCAGATTGCCGGAAAGAAATTCCGGCAGCGTGGTATACATCCCGTTCCGGTACTCCTGCGCCAGCAGGCCGAGCCGTAGCACCGGCAGCGGCCCCAGCGGCAGCAGGCCGTGGAGCAGCAGGCCAAGCGCCGTCCTGCGCCGCGAGCGCCCCCAGTCGATCCGCAGCCGGCGCCACAGCTCCCGAATGTCTCCCCGGCGCAGCAGACCGAAGTACACCCACGCCGAGCCGCCATTCACCGAGTCGCCCATCTGCCCGGTGAGCACCACCCCGCAGCCAAGCTGTGCTGCCATCTGTTCCATGGCCAGGCCCGCGAGCACGCCGGTGATCTCATGCGGCGCCAGCAGGCTGCGCGGCGCCCAATCGGGCTCGAAGTATATCGGTCGGTACAGCTCATCGGCCACCAAAAAGTGCGGCACCAGCGGGTAGCGATCCAGCACCGCCTGCATGCGCTGCCGCTCGTCGACCTCGGGAAACTGGTCGAAGATCATCGACAGCGCGTGCAATTCAGGGGCAGAGCCACCAGAGAGGCGCGCCGCCAGCGCCGCGATCGCGGGCGAGTCCAGCCCGCCGCTCAGCTCAACTGCTACCCGCGGCGCGCGGCTGCGCAGCCGGCAGCGCACCGCCTCTTCAAGCGTGTGCAGGTACTGCTCGATCACCTCGCCGGCCGGCCGGCGATCGGGCTCGCGGTCGCGCCACTCCCAGAAGCGCCGGGCGACCACCGCGCCGCGCTCGGCGCGCAGCGTGCAGCCCGCGTCGAGCACGTAGACATTTTGAAAGATTCCCTGATCCCAGCCGCTGGTCCACTGGTACGCCGGCGTCAGGAACTCGACCAGCTGATCCTCGTCGACCTCGAAAGGGATCGAGGGGTCTTGAAACAGCTGCGTGCGGTCCGAGGCGATCAGCAGGCGCTCGCGATCGCGGTAGTAGAACAGCTGGCGCGCGCCGGAGATGTCGCGCGCCGCGAAGACGCGCCTGCGATCGCCATCCCAGATCACGAACGCGAAATCGCCGATCAGACGCTCGACGCACGCCTCGCCCCAGGCCAGGTAGGCCGCAAGAATGACCGCCGAGTCGGTGTTGCTGCGCGGCATACAGTCGCGCGGCAGCGCGCAGGATGTCATCGCGGTTGTCGATCCGGCAGCTCGCGGCGATCCGCAGCCGCCCGGCCACCACCGGCACGCCGGGCTCGTCCTCGGGCAGCGTCGCAAGGTCGGCCTGCGCCATACCCACCGGGCCTTCGGCCCAGGCCCACGCGCCGTCGGGGCAGCGGTGGCGGACGCAGGCGTTGGCCGCGTCCAGCACCGGCCGCTCGACCGGCCGACCATCCCAGTGGACAAACAGCGCAATCGCGCTCACTTGCCCGCCTCGACCCGGCGCGCGCGATCGATCGGCGGCAGGACCGCATAGCGCGCAAGATTCTGGTCGTCGCCAATGATCGCCCTGCCGTCGACCTCCACCCACGCGTGCGCCTGCATCCGGCCGTGCGCGCACCTGGCGACGCCGATGCGCAGCTGCGCGGGGTAGCCGCGCCGCCCGAGCAGCGCCTGGCAGGCGAGCGCCTGCGTGAGGCAGGTGGCGCACGGTATATAGTGGCTAACCACGGAGACGGCCCATGCGATACGCTCGGGCGCAAGCACAGGCCGCCTCGCCGCCCCGCTCTTCGCCCCCCGCGCCCCAAGCCCCAAACCCCAAGTCCCAAGTCCCTGGCTCACCCGGCGCATCACGCGGAACGGCAGCAGCCACAGGCCCAGCCTGACAAAGACGACCAGGAGCCCCGCCTCGACCAGCAGCAGCTTGTCGTCCGCTGGGAGATTCAGAAACTTACGCGCTCCACTCATCGCGCACCTCGATCAGCCCGTTGTCGGCCAGATCGCCCAGCAGCGCCAGCAGATCCTGCTCGCAGCGCTCCGGCTCGACGTCGTACTCCGCCAGAATCGAGTCGCGGATCGCGGCGACCGCGCGCGGCTCCTGTATCAGCGCCCACACGTGCGCGCCGACCTCGTCTAGCCCATAGTAGGTGCCATTCTTGAGGTTGAGCATCACAACCTCGCCGGCCAGGTCGGACGAGACCTGGTCGGGCGAGACGACTACGATCGAGTCGTTCGAGAGCATCGGTCTTAGCTCCATATTCATAGGGAGTGCAGCGCCCCTATCATAGCATGGCGATGCCGCCATTTGGATGACATTACTGTTAACTTCTCTTGCCCTGGCGCACTGCCTCCGGGGCGCTGCGCCCCCGGCCCCCCGCCCTGTCGTCTTGTCATCTTGTCATCTTGTCATCTTGTCATTTTGCCTCCTCGGGCGCTGCGCCCCGGCCCCCCGCCCGGGGGAACCCACGCCGGTTCCCCCGGCCCCCCTCCGGCAATAGATGCCGTACCAGCTGCACGCATCGTGGCGCATGCCCAGCACTATTCCGACCGGGCGAGCTACAACGCGCTGCGTCACCTGGTTAATTGTCCGAGCCCCAAGCCCCAAGCCCCAAGCCCCACGTCACCCGTCACCTTGTCACCCGGTCACCCGGTCACCCGGTCACGCATCCCAAGCCCCAAGCCCCAAGCCCCAAGCCCCAAGCCCCACGTCACCCGTCACCTTGTCACCCGGTCACCCGGTCACGCATCCCAAGCCCCAAGCCCCAAGCCCCAAGCCCCAAGCCCCTTGTCTCCTTCGCCAGGGCAGGTCAGGGGTCGGCATTCAACGTTCAACGTTCAACGTTCAACGCTCGTCACCTCACCACGCTCCCCAGCTCGCGCGCCAGCTCGACCGGCCGGCGCGGCTCGGGGCGGGTCATGTCGAGCAGCTCGGCGTGCAGCGGCTGCGGCGCGCCCAGGCCGGGCCTGACCAGCGCCCACAGGTCGGCGACCAGCTCGCCGGTGCGCTGCGCGTAGGCCAGCTCGATCAGCTGCGTCACCCGCAGCGTCAGCTCGGCGCCGTCGAGCGCGCGCGCGCCGAGGATGCGGAAGATCTTGGCGTGCGCGGTCGCCAGCTGGCGCTCCTCGGCGGTGTGCAGCTCCTCGTGCAGCTTCTCGCCCGGGCGCACCCCCGTGTAGGCGATCGGGATGTCCGCGCCCGGCCGCAGCCCGCGCAGGCGAATCATCTTGTGCGCCAGGTCCTCGATCCGGATGGGCTGGCCCATGTCGAGCATGAAGATGTCGCCGCCGGCCGTCTGCGTGGCCGCCTGGATCACCAGGCTGACCGCCTCGGTGATGCTGATGAAGAAGCGCGTCATCGCCGGGTGCGTGACGGTCACCGGGCCGCCCTGCTCGATCTGGCGGCTGAACGTCGGCGCGACGCTGCCGCGGCTGCCCAGCACGTTGCCGAAGCGCACCGCGGTGAACTTTGTCGGGCGGCCCTCCTCGGCGGCCTGCTCGGCCCGGCTGACCATCAGCAGCTCGCCGACCCGCTTGGAAGCGCCCATCACCGAGGCCGGGTTCACGGCCTTGTCGGTCGAGATAAACACGAACCGCTCGACCGCGTGCCGCGCCGCCAGGTCCGACACGACCGCCGTGCCCAGCACGTTGACGCGCACGGCCTCGTCGGGGTGCAGCTCCATCATCGGCACGTGCTTGTAGGCGGCGGCGTGGAACACCACCTGCGGATGGTGCAGCGCGAAGATGCTCTCCAGCCGGGCCTGGTTGGTCACGTCGGCCACCAGCGGCTCGACCTGGCCGGGCCGCGAGTCGCGCAGCGCGATCGCCAGGTCGTGCAGGCCGGTCTCGTTGTTGTCGACCAGCAGCAGCCGGCGCGGATTGAGCGCCAGCACCTGCCGGCACAGCTCCGAGCCGATCGAGCCGGCCGCGCCGGTGACCAGCACGACCTTGCCGGCCACCAGCTCGCGGCAGGCCTCCTGGTCGACCTCGCACAGCTCGCGGCCGAGCAGGTCCTCGGCGCCGATGTCGCGCAGCGGCAGCGCCCCGGCGGGCCGATCGAGCGCGCCCAGGAAGTCGGGCAGCAGCTTGACCCGCGCGGGCGTCCGCAGGCAGATCGTCAGGATGTCGCGCAGGTCGGCGCCGGAGATCTTGTGGATGGCGATCATGATCAGGCTCACGTTGCGCTCGGCGACCAGCCGCGGGATGGCGCTGCGATCGCCCAGCACGCGCCCGGTGTGGGTGTCCTTGTAGCGCTTGCCGGGGTCGTCGTCGACGAAGCCGGCCAGCTCGTAGCGGCGGCGGCCCTCCTCGGACTGGATCTGCCGCGCCAGCATGTGGCCGGCCGCGCCCGCGCCGACGATCAGCACGCGCTGGCGATCCGGGCTGCCGACCAGCAGCTGCAGGCGGCCCATCGAGCCGGTCAGCAGCCGCTCGCGGTAGCGCACCGTGACGAACATACCGCAGGCGAAGATGCCCCCCAGCAAGGCGACGCTGAGCGGCACCGGGCGCGCGGCTGGCCACTGCGCGACACCCCACAGCAGCACGGTGGTGCTCAGCGCCGAGGCCATGACGATCAGCCGGATCGCGCCGGCGCTGGTGTAGCGCCAGACGTAGCGGTACAGGCTGAAGAACAGGTTGCTGGAGATGAAGATCAGCACGATGAACGGGAATGCCTGGAGCAAGATCCGCAGCTCGGACGCCGGGATCCAGCCGTCGAAGCGAAACTCCATCGCCAGCCAGAACGACACCAGCACCGACGCGACGTCGAGCGCCATCAGCGGCAGGGTGAACCGGGCCAGCGCGCGCCGGGCGAGCTGGCCGCCGCGCCCGCCGGACGGCATCTCGGCGCCGTAGCCGTCGGCCGGCGCCTGGCGGACCGGCCAGAACAGCACCAGCAGCGTCTGCCACAGGATCTTCAGGTCGAACAGCAGCGAGCGGGTCGCGATGTAGCGCCGGTCGATCGCCAGCTTGCCCGGCAGGATGCGCGTGATGTAGTCTTCCTCCACGGTCGCGCCGCTGGTCAGAATGCTGGCCTCGTCGACGGCGTAGTCCAGCTGGGCCAGGCCGCAGATCCCCGGGCGCACCGCCAGCACCTCGCGCCAGATCGGCTGATCGAGCCGCACGTACGCGGGCGCCTCGGGGCGCGGGCCGACCAAGCTCATCTCGCCGGTCAGCACGTTGATCAGCTGCGGCAGCTCGTCGAGCCGCACGTCGCGCAGCAGCCGCCCGACCCTGGTGACGCGCGGGTCGTCGCGGTAGGTCAGCGCCGGGCCGGCCCGATCGGCGCCGGTGACCATGGTGCGGAACTTGTACATGCCGAACGGCCGGCCGCCCCGGCCGATCCGGCGCGCGCGGTAGAACACCGGGCCGCGCGCGTCGAGCTTGATCGCGATGGCGATAATCAGGAAGGCAGGAATAAGCAGCGTGAGACCGACAAGTGCGACAATGACATCAAAAAGACGTTTGGTGGCCATGCTGGTTCCTCCGCGTAACATGGTGCCATGATGAGAGCGCCCGCCCCCCGGCCCCCCCGCCGCGACGCGCGAACGAGCCGTCGTTCCCTGCTTGCCCGTACCCGCGCCGCTGAGCGCTCAGGCGCGCCGGGACACGACGAGCACAGCCGCGCCAGGGCCGGGCGGCCGCAACTCATGCACAATACAGCGGCGTATTGGCGAAAATCTGGATTCGAAAGGAAAACGCTGTGGAGGCCCCAAACGATATCGCGTAGTCGGTCGATGTGACGGAAATGCAATCTAGGCGGATACGTCGATCCGCCCACTATTGTGGGCGGGTATGTCGATGCGCGCGTTTCCGTAACGCGAGATGATCCACCCCGAATCCCCCTCTTCCAGCAAGAGAGGCGAGGAGGGGAGAGAGGGCTGCTACAGCGCCGGGGGGGACGCGACGGAGCGGTCGCGCTGGCGGTTCTGCTCGACGACCTCGAGCACCGCGTCGATCGCGTCCTGCACGTCCTGGTCGCTCATCTTCGAGTAGATCGGCAGCGAGATCTCGCGCATGTACTCGCCGTAGGCCACCGGGAAGTCCTCCGGCTGGTAGCCGTAGGTCTCGCGGTAGTACGGGTGCAGGTGCAGCGGGATGAAGTGCACGCTGATGCCGATGTTGCGGCGCTTCAGCTCCTCGGCGAACTGCGCCCGGTCGATCCACAGGCGATCGAGGTTCAGCCGCAGCATGTACAGGTGCCAGGAGTGCTCGCGGTCGGGCTGGTCGTGCGGGATCTGCAGCTCGGGCCGATCGGCGAAGGCCGCGTCGTAGCGCCGGGCGATCTCGGCGCGCCGGCCGCGCATGCGCTCGGCCTTGCGCAGCTGGGCCAGGCCCATACCCGAGGCGATGTCGGTCAGGTTGTACTTGTAGCCCGGCGCGACGATCTCGTAGTACCACGAGCCCTCGGCGGTGTAGCGCTTCCAGGCGTCCTTGCTGATCCCATGCAGCGCCATGATCCGGCAGCGCTCGGCCAGCGCATCGTCCTCGGTGCAGATCATGCCGCCCTCGCCGGTGGTGATCGTCTTGGTCGCGTAGAAGCTGAAGCAGGTGAACTCGCTCAGGCCGCCGATCGGCCGTCCGCGGTACGCGGCCGGGAAGGCGTGCGCGGCGTCCTCGATCACCGGCAGGTCGTGCGCGCGCGCGACGGCGCGGATCGCGTCCATGTCGGCCGGCAGCCCGGCGATATGGACCGGGACGATCGCGCGGGTGCGCGGCGTGATCGCCGCCGCGAGCAGATCGGCGCGCATGTTCAGGCTGAGCGGCTCGACGTCGACGAAGACCGGGCGCGCGTCGAAGTAGCGGACGACCTCGGCGGTGGCGGCGAAGGTGTACGGCGTGGTGAGCACCTCGTCGCCGCGCCGCAGGCCGGCAGCCTCGAGCGCCAGGTGCATCGCGGCGGTGCAGGAGTTGACCGCGACCGCGTGCTTGGCGCCGACCGCCGCGGCGAACTCGGCCTCGAACCGGCGCGTCTTCGGCCCGGTGGTGACCCAGCCGGACTCGAGCGACTCCTTGATCTCGGCGAGCTCGTCGCCGTCGATATCGGGCAGGGCGAAAGGCAGGAATGTGTTGCGCATATGATCCCTTTATTATTGGTTGACTCTTATGAACGAGAGATTTCTTTGTTCCGGGGCGCTGCGCCCCCGGCCCCCCGCCTGTCACGCGCGGCGCGCGGCTTGTCTCCGGGGCGCTGCGCCCCCGGCCCCCCGCCTTGTCACGCGCGGCGCGCGGCAGAATTGTCAGCTTGTCAGCTTTTCTCCGGGGCGCTGCGCCCCCGGCCCCCCGCTTGGGGGAACCCTCGCCGGTTCCCCCAACCCCCCTCCGGCAAATGATGCTGCCTCAGCTGCAATCATAGTGGCGCATGCCCGTCTATATTCCGAAGCGGCGTGCTGCACCCCATCCCGTCACCGAGTTCATCGCCCCAAGCCCCAAACCCCAAGCCCCTAGCCCCTAGCCCCCAAACCCCTAGCCCCAAACCCCAAGCCCCTAGCCCCAAGCCCCAAGCCCCTAGCCCCTAGCCCCAAGCCCCTAGCCCCTAGCCCCAAACCCCAAGCCCCTAGCCCCTAGCCCCTAGCCCCAAGCCCCAAGCCCCAAATCCCACGCCCCACGCCCCACGTCACCTTTTCCCGCCTAGACGTGCCGTTATTCAACGCGCGCCGCTCGTTATTCGACGCGCGCCGCTCGCGTTCGATCTGCGCCGCTCGTTATTCGACGCGCGCCGCTCGCGTTCGATCTGCGCCGCTCGTTATTCGACGCGCGCCGCTCGCGTTCGATCTGCGCCGCTCGTTATTCGACGCGCGCCGCTCGCGTTCGATCTGCGCCGCTCGTTATTCGACGCGCGCCGCTCGCGTTCGATCTGGGCCACCGTTGGTTAAAAGCAGCCACATCCGAGCCCCACGTGCCAGGCCCGCGGCCTCGAGCCTCAAGGCCTACAGCATAGGCCAATGGTCTTACTTGGCGATAGCCGTGAAGTACCTTTGCAGGTCAGACCAATGATATATATGCAATCGACCTACCATCCCCTATAGTACTTCCAATGTATTAACTGGCCGTGTGCAGCAGCCCGGCCCCACACAAAAGGAGGTCCAATTTTGTCTCCGAACCAAAACTACCGCCTCCAGGCAGCGGTCATCGACGCCGACCGCGAAGCGCTGCTGGCGCTGAAGGACCTGGCCGACTACCAGCCGGTCAACCCGGCCCACAGCGTCGAGGCGCTGACCGCGCTCTCCGAGAAGCTGCGCCTGGCCGAGGAGGCCGATCTGCGCGTGCAGAAGGCGCAGGTCGCCGCGCGCGAAGCGCTGATCGAGTTCGGCTGGGAGTTCCACAACGCGATGCTCGGCGTGAAGGCGCAGGTCACCGCCCAGTTCGGCAGCAACTCGCTGGCGGTGCAGGCGCTCGGGCTCAAGAAGAAGTCCGATCGCAAGCGCCCGGTCCGCCGCCCGCCGGCCACGACTCCGTCTTAGGGTTCATACAAGCATACCTTCCCCAGGCACCGCCGTCGGGCTAAAGCCCTCGGCTACTGGTACGAAGGCCACCTCCGTGGCCTGGGGAGGGTATTCTTTTATCGTCTTGATCCGGGGCGCTGCGCCCCCGGCCCCCCGCCTGTCACGCGCGGCGCGCGGCTTGTCTCCGGGGCGCTGCGCCCCCGGCCCCCCGCCTGTCACGCGCGGCGCGCGGCTTGTCTCCGGGGCGCTGCGCCCCCGGCCCCCCGCTTGTCACGCGCGGCGCGCGGCTTGTCTCCGGGGCGCTGCGCCCCCGGCCCCCCGCTTGGGGGAACCCTCGCCGGTTCCCCCAACCCCCCTCCGGCAAATGATGCTGCCTCAGCTGCAATCATAGTGGCGCATGCCCGTCTATATTCCGAAGGGGCAGGATACAACGCGCTGTGGCGTGCCTGGCCCCAAGCCCCAAACCCCAAGCCCCTCGTCCCCACATGACACCGTCAGCTCAATCTGCAATCTACAATCTACAATCTACAATCCGCTAGCAGCCCCACGGGTTCATCCCGTAGCGCACGGCGTAGTAGCCGAACTTGACCAGCTCGCTCAGCACGTCGTGCCGGATCTCGGCGTTGCGCCACCAGTCGGCCGGGCCGGCGGGCGACGGGGAGGGCGCGAGCTCGATCGCCACGTCGTAGCCGCCGAGCTGCTGCTCGGTCGCGCAGAGCGCGCGCCGGCTGTGCCACCAGTCGGTCACGATGATGACGCTGTGCAGCTTGTGCGCGCGGATCGCCGCCGCGATCTCGTGGCCGTCCGACCAGGTGCTGGTGGTGACAAGGTAGCGAAATGATTGGGCTGGCATGCCAAGGTCGTGCTCGACCCTCCTTGTTATGTCAGTCTCAAAATCAGCGTAGCCGGTCAGCGACATCTCGGGCGCCAGGCCCTGCCGGTAGAGCACGACGCCGTACTGCGTGCGCGCCGGGTTGCCGCCGTGGACAAAGATCGCGTCGGCGCGGTGCAGCTCGGGTGTCGCCGGAATCGCTAGCCAGCCGCCGATCGCCGGGAGCCACAGGCCGACGATGATCCAGATCATGATGATCGCGGTGGCCTGCGCGATGATGATGCCGAGCAGCTGCGCTCGCCGCGGGCGCAATGCCTCACTCATCGGCCGCTCGCTTGATCAGCAGGATTGTGGCGCGACCACTGCGCCTGAGCGGTCTGGCTGCCGTGATATGTTTGATAAACCTTAATGAGGCGCGCGACTTCCCGCGCAGTTTGTGTTGTATCATTCATAATATATGGCTTCTTATTTCCAGGCATTCGACTCATCTCATGGATATCCCTCGCTAGCTGCTCAACGCGGAGCAGCCAGCCCCCAAATGTAGAGACGCCCCGACTGAGCGGTATAGCGAATGCTCAGCAAGCTCACGCGTGTTCTTTGCGGGAGTGCGATTGTGCTTGAGTGCATGCCTGCCTCAAAATCGCGCCACGCGCCAGGGTAGCTCTGCTGGCCAACAAAGGCGACGCGTTTGTGCCAGCGGTAGATCGTCTGGCACGCAGACTGATCCGAGCAAGTCTGTGACCAATCCTGTACTTCGATGCCGTATCGTAGCGGGAAAACGCGCACCGATCCATCCACGCCTGCCACCTCTAGCTCCGCGATCTGCTGCCCTTGGGCCAGGCTATCGCCGCCAAGCAGTGTACTGACCAGTGTAATGCGATTGGCCGCTGGATCGCCAATCAACGGCATAGACATCTCACGCCGCGCTTCTTCGCTCGATACGGTCGCGCCGCCTACGACGTTCAATGTGTGGCCCTGCGTTTCTACCTGTACCGGCAACCGCAGATCTTGAAGCTCCAGCCCATAGATGCCAACCGGTTGCTGCACCTGCCCTGTTGCCGGATCGACGAAGAATCCGCCTGCACCGACTGGCTTGCGGTCGAGCACGTACTCGAAGAGCGGATAATCGACCCGACCCGCCGTCACCGTGAACCGCTCCGACAGCCGAGCCAGCAGCCAATCGGCATCCCTTCGACGCACGGGTTGGTAGTCATCCGTCACCAGGATGATTCGGTCGTAGCCGAGCAACTCGTCCAGATTCGCACCCTGCAGGTAAGATCCATAGTTTTTGTGCGGAACGGCGGCCGAGAAATAGACGCTGATGGGCCACTGCGCGCGACCATCATGCAGGATGAGCGTTTTGTCCCTCAAGTGCTCACTCGCGAAAACCGCCGCTGCACGATAATCGGTCAACCCGGTATACGACCACTCTTGCGCCCATCGAGGATACAGCGAGGCGATGTTCAGCGCGACGAGCACGCCGAGCACGGCGTACGATACGCGGTATGGAAGCCTCGACAGACCTATGGCTATTAGCAGAATATAGACAGGCCAGACAAAGGCAACGTGGCGTGGCGAGATCCCGGAGGCTAAACGGCCACCCACTGAATCGAGTGCCGTGTAGGCGCCAACGAGCGCAAGGCCGAATAGAATCGGCAGCATCCCCCAGCGAGTGTGCCTGGCTATATGGGTAGAGCCGACCAGCAGCAGCAAACCCGTCAGCACAATCCCGGGTACGACGACGATCCACCAGAGCGGATAGACGTGATATCCAAATGTAAAAACATAGAGTGCGACCGCGATCTTGGCCAGACTTGTGGCGGATATCGAAACGAGAACCGGATCAGACCCCGATGTAGTGTAAACAACGCTCTGGTAGAAAGACCAGATAAGGCGCTGAACCGGCGGTAGGAGTAATATCACGAACGAGCTGGAAAAGAGAAAAGTGACTGCGCTCATGCGTTTCCGTCGTGACCAGGGCAGATCTACGACGGTAAACATTGCCAGTCCCTGAGCTGCAACAGCCAGGAGCCCCAGAAAGTGCGAAAACGATAAAGCTATACCGCCCGCCAGGATGGCCGCTCTAGCTGATCTGCGATGCAATTGGCCGGTCAGGCGGACGGTTAGAAACATGAAGAGGGCCGTTGTGAAAATGAACAGGGAGTAAAACCGAGCCTCTTGAGCGTGGTAAATCAGGAAAGGCGATGTAGCTGCGAGTAAGCCAATTGCAACCGCCGCGCGCTGACCGGCAAACTGCTTTGCAAAAGAGGATAGAATCAGAACTGTAATGACATCGATCAGTAGTGATGGCAGGCGCATGACCACATCATTTACGCCGAGGTTAATCCAGGCGTGCATGAACACGTAGTAGAGCCAGGATGTCCAGTTCAGACCCAGCTTCTTTGACTCGGCGATCGTGTTGTACTCGTCCCCGTTGAAAGGATACAGCGTGAGTCCATAGACCCGTATCAGGAGCCCGATAAACACGAGACAAAGAGCGAGCTTATGCGACTTGATCCACTGGATCAGAGCCACGCCTTTGTCCAGCCGTGCCTGCTGACTCGATATATCTAGCGACTGTTCCACTTGTAAATCCCCCACAGGAAGCCGGCGCCATACGCCACGTGGAGCGTGCCGAACACAAGCGGCATCAGCGGCAGCGCCCGCAGATCATTCCGCGACGTCGCCAGGCTGGCCGCGCCATTCGCGATCGCGTAAGGCCCGATGACAATTAATGCCCAGCGCGGCTGGCGCGTCAGCAAGGCCAGCAGCAGGCTGGCGAGCAGGCTTAGGACGAACGCGCCGGGCGCCAAATGGCGCCAGGAGGCCACGGCCCCCCGCTTCTGGATGACGCGCACCTTGTAGAAGCCATACTCGAAGTACTGGCGCCAGAGCTTGCCCAGGCTGGCGCGGCTGTAGTAGACCGAGCTGATGGCCGGATCGAGCCAGATCTTGCCGCCCGACTGCGTCAGCCTGAAGTTGAGCTCGTCGTCCTGGTTGCGCACCAGCTCCTCGTCGAAGCCGCCGATCCGCTCGAAGACCTCGCGGTGATACGCGCCGAACGCCACCGTGTCGACATATTCACCCTGAGCTCGGCCTGTGCGAAAGGCCACTCCGCCGACGCCAAAGCGCGAGCTCTGCGCGGCGGCAATCGCACGTGCGAGCTGCGTCTCGCCGAGCGTGACCAGCGCCCCGCCGGCGCAATCCGCGCCGGTCCGGTCGAGCGCGTCGATGCACAGGCGCACGTACTCCGGCGGTATCTCACAGTGGCCATCGACGCGAATGATGACGTCGCCGCGCGCCTGCTGCAGGCCAATGTTGAGCGCCGCCGGGGCCGTGCGAGCGGGGTTGTCGATCACGGCGACCCGCGCGGCCTCCGCGCCGCCGCGTCGCCGCCGCTCCTCGACGATCCGCTGTACCATCCGCCGCGTGTCGTCGTCGGACATGCCGTCGACGACCAGCACCTCAATTCGGCCGGCCGGGTAGTCCTGCGACAGCACCGAGCCGAGGCTGCGCTCGATGTAGCGCGCCTCGTTGCGAATTGGCATGATCACCGTCACCAGGGGCAGGCCATTGCGCGCCTGCGTCCCCAGCACAACGTCCGACACCAGCTTGTCGCTCATCAGTTTAGTCATCATTTCACCATGAGATCGTCGACCAGGCTCCAAAGGATACGACCGCGCTCGGCCATCGGGAACGACTGCAGGATGCGCTCGCGCGCCGTATGGCGCAGTGCCTGTTCGGCCTGCAGCCCAGCCGCGATACCCGCGGCGAGCGCTTCGGTAGAGCTGCCCTCGATGTAGATCCCGGCATCGGCCACCACCTCGGGGATAGCGCCGGCGCGCGACACGACCGGGACGCAGCCGGCCAGCATGCCCTCGGCCAGGCTCAGCCCGAACCCCTCGTGCGCCGAGGCCTGCACGTAGACCGACGCCGCGCGATAGTGCGCCAGCAGCGCCGCGTCGTCGATCCGCCCGGCGAACTGGACGTTCGGCGTGGCGATCGCGCGCAGGTGATCGATCGCGTCGTCCTTCCACGCCCCGACTAGGATGAACCGGACGTCGGGCAGCAGCGCCGCCGCGCGCACGAACGGCTCGTGGCCCTTGCGGTACAGGTTGCCCCGGTCGACGTTGCCGACCGTGAGCGCCACGCGCCGCCGCGGCCCGGCCGGCAGCGCGCCAAATGGGTCGGCGACGCCGTGGTAGACGACCCGCAGCCGCTCCGCGCGCAGGCCCGCGTTCCGCGCGGCCTCGGCCTGGCTGTAGCGCGCGTTGGTCACCAGCTGCGTCGCCATGCCCATCGTCCGGCGGCTGACCCACTTCTTGAGCCCGCCGCGCTGGTGGCCGTAGCCGATCTCGGGCATGTTCGCCAGGTCGTAGCCGCCGACGACCAGCAGCGACGGCTTGCCGAGCAGCCGCGCGAACAGCACCGGCAGGAAGGTGTGCCAGGACGCGAACCAGCCGAACACCAGGTCGTGCCGGCCGACCGCTGCCAGAACCGCGCGCGGGTCGAACCGCCGCGACGGCAGGTACAGGTCGGTCACCCGGTAGCGCTCGCGCAGCAGATCGAGATCCGCCCGCACGAAGCTGGCCAGGTCGTTATGGACGAATAGGATGGCGGGATGTTGTGTCATTGTGCGTTGGACGAGACGAAGGATGAAGGATGAACGATGAACGATGAACGGTGAACGATGAAGGACCAAGGGGACGATGGCCGGTGGACGATAGACGATGGACCAAGTCCCTAGCCCCTAGCCCCTAGCCCCATCGCACCTTGTCACCTTGTCACCCGGTCACCTTCGTCAGGGATCAGGGGTCGGCATTCAACATTCAACGTTCAACGTTCAACGCTCGTCTCCTCGTCTCCCAGTCTTCGCGCCACCACTGCTCGGGCAGCTCCAGGCCCTGCTCCCAGATCTTCATGTAGGTGAGCGCCACGTAGATCGCCCAGATCAGGCTGACCGCCAGGCCGTGGTAGCCGTCGCGCCAGCCGCCCTGGCGGAAGTAGCGCAGCCCGAAGGCCGCGACCGGGCGGAGCAGCAGGTTGGCCCACAGCCGGCGCGTGGGCTTGCGGCCGCCGCTCCGCTCGGCCTGCGCGCGCTGCTCGGCCTCCCAGGTGGTCATCTGCACCAGCAGGTTGCGGGTCATCTGGTCGAGCGAGCGGCCGGAGTAGTGCAGCAGCGGCGCGGCAAGCGTCCCGCACGAGCCGTCGAGCTGCATGTGCGCGTGCACCCGCCGCAGGTCGTAGCGCCCGGCGTCGCGCCGGAACAGGCGCACCTGGTAGTCGGGGGCGTACCCGCCGCCGCGCAGCTCGCGGCCGAGCACGACGTTGGCGCGCGGCACGCGGTAGCCGGCGTGCGCGGGGTCGCTCGCCAGGATGCGCTCGATCTCGGCGCGCAGCTCGGGCGTCACGCGCTCGTCGGTGTCGACGATCAGCACCCAGGCGTGGCTGGCCTGCGGGATGGCCCAGTTCTTCTGCAGCGCCGAGAAGCCGTACTCGTGCTGGAGCACCCGGTCGGCGTAGCGCCGCGCGATCTCGAGCGTGCGGTCGGCGCTGTACGAGTCGACGACGATCACCTCGTCGGCCCAGCGCACGCTCTTGAGGCAGTCCTCGATCACGTCATCGCGGCTGCCGGTCGGCACGATCACCGAGAGCGGGGGACGGGTTGCCATCAATCAATCCTCATGCGTAGACAAGGTGACCGGGTGACCGGGTGACAAGGTGCAGCCCTCAGCCCTCAGCCCTCAGCCCTCAGCCCTCAGCCCTCAGCCCTCAGCCCTCAGCGTTCGGCATTCAGCGTTCGGCGTTCAGCATTCAGCATTCAGCATTCAGCATTCAGCAGTCAGCGTTCAGCGTTCAGCATTCAGCATTCAGCATTCAGCATTCAGCGTTCAGCGTTCAGCGTTCAGCGTTCAGCGTTCGGCATTCAGCGTTCGGCATTCAGCGTTCAGCGTTCAGCGTTCAGCATTCAGCGTTCAGCGTTCAGCGTTCAGCGTTCAGCGTTCAGCGTTCAGCATTCAGCGTTCAGCATTCATCCTTCTGCCCTCTGCCCTCTGCCCTCTGCCTTCTGGACGCGCCAGCGCCTCGAAGATCGCGGCGAGCTGCGCGGCGTAGCGCCGCGTGTCGAAGAGCTGCTCGGCCGCGCGGCGGGCCTGCGAGCGGCGCGCCGCCAGCGCTGCAGGCTGCGCGTGCAGCGCGGCCAGCGCCGCCGCCAGCGCATGCGCGTCGCCTGGTGGGACGAGCACGCCGCCGCCGGCCTCGACCACGCGGTCGGCGCCGCCCGGCGTGGCGATCACCGGCAGGCCGGCGGCCAGCGCCTCGGCCAGCACCAGGCCGAACGGCTCCGGCTCGGTCGGCACGTGGGCGAGCGCGTCGAGCGATTGGTAGAACGCCGGCATGTCGGCGACCCAGCCGGCCAGATCGACCTCCGGCGCCAGATCCCAGTCGCGGATCAGGTCGAGCAAATGGCGGCGGTAGCCGGATGCGCCCAGCGCCTCCTCGCCGGCGAAGCGCCAGCGGAACGGCACGCCCCGGCGCTTCAGCTCGCGCGCCGCGCGCAGAGCAATTTCCTGCCCCTTCCAGGGCGTCAGCCGCGCGGCGGTGCCGATCGTGAATGGGCGGGCCGCAGCGGCGGCGCTCGCCTGGCCGGCGGGGTGGTTTTCGACGATATCGACCGTGTTCCAGAGCACGCATAGCTTGCTCGCCACGCGCGGGTCGTCGCGGAACTGGTCGGCGACGACCTCGGAGATACAGATGATCCGATCCGGCACGAGCCTGGCCCACGCCAGCACCAGCGCGCGGTACAGGCCAAAGCCGGCGCGCGGGCTCACGATGCCCTGGAAGTGCCACACCACCGCGCACCCGGCCATGCGCGCCGCCGGCGCGGCGAAGGCGTGCGCCCACATGCTGACGGTCTGAACGACATCGGGCCGCGCGCGCCGGAAGAAACGGGCCAGCTGGAGCATCCAGATCAGGCCAAGCAGCGCATTGAGCGGCAGCGCCAGCGGGTTGGGCAGCTTGTGGCGATGTGCGACATAGAACGACGACGACAGCAGCACCGGCCGCGCGACCAGCTCGACCGCCACGCCGCGCTCGCGCAGCCGCTCCGCGAGCCGGCCGCGCCGCGGCAGCGCCACGATTGGCTCCCAGCCGTACTCGTTCAGGCGCGGCGTGACCATGAGCAGATTGATCTCCGCGCCGCCGATCTCGGCCGTCTCGTCCACGAACACAGCTCGTCGCATCACGCTGCTCTCGGCTGCAAGGCTTCGTCGTCGTGCAGTCTCATGCAGGCAAGCATGAGCCCGCACACCCAGCCGACCAGCCCGGCGATATCCGGCTTCCACAGCACGTGCTCGAACCCGGCCGAGACCAGCAGTGCAACCAGCGCCATCTGGCCGCCAAGCAGGATGCCGAATGCTCGCGACCGAGCGTGCTTTCTCAACCATTGATGGGCCGTGTGTAGCACTTGCAGCCAGTAGCCCAGGTAGAGCATCAGCCCGATCGCGCCGACCTGCACCGCAAGGTTCAGATAATCGTTGTGATACCAAGGCATATCTTCCGCAGGCACGAGACCAATAGTCGGCTGGTACCAGTACGCGACCCCCCATCCCCAGCCGGTCAGCCAGCGTGCCTTCCATGTCTGTATCCCGGACTCGAGATAGAATGACCGCTTATCAGACGAGCTATCCGAGATCTGATCGATTCTTCCTGCCACTTGATCGGGCAGTGTAAGAAACAGAATCAATGCGACCAGCAGTAAACCTATTGCATATTTACCACGGCGCCCGCTTATGACGAGAGCGATAATGCCGCCGATACCTGCAATCCACACGGTTCTCGACACAGATACAACTGCCCCCAGGAACAGCCAGGCCGATATCATCAGGAGCAACAGTTTCAGACGTCGATCGTGCAGGGATAGCCCGATGCCAAGGGTAAGCATGCAGATCGTCAACATAGTAATGCCATAGGTATTGATCGGAGCATAGCCGCCAGACGTGCGGTACACATCGTACCAGGCGCCTCCACCCATATGACGAGCGAAATCTAATATTCCCCGGGTTGCCACCAAGACATACATGAATACGACAGTAATGATCGACAACCGCAAGTGTTCGTATTTCTGTAAGCCGGCTGCCACAACATAAGCCATTAAGGGGTAGAGCAGGAACCCCTTGAATTCATTGACAATAAAATCTAACTCAATGTGGTTTATCATACTTATCGCAAACATGATGATAGAGTAAGCAAAAAACAATATCAAACAGATATAAGCCGATCTCCTCAACCTAAAATTAATCTTGATCGATCGGTTGCTCTGCCACCACAGAATTGGCAAGAGAACAACCAGGAGTATTTCAAGTGCGCTGATCCGAATCTTTCCAATGTCAAGCTGATAGCCGGTCTGTGTCACGAGGAATCCCAGGCTTATACTCCAGAGCGCATATCCATCACGAGCGTTGAGCAGCGTCAAGAGCATGGAGACAATCACGGGAGGAGTAAGCAACAGGAGCTTCGCTACGATGCTATCGGCAAACGGCATTGTGACACCGATACCACTCACCCCCCAGATAGTACTAAGAACACAAAAGCGGCGCGATTAAACGAGGGGTCTTCGCTCAGCGGCTGAGTTTCATATGGATAGAGAGCTGCTTGATTACTCACTCGGTTGCCTCCCCACAATAGGCACGTTCGAACTGGGCGATAGATCGCCGCCAGGAAAACCGATCAACGGCACGGTCTGAGAGCGACTCTACCTGTATAGGAGCCTGCTCAAGCAGGTGAATCAGCCCCTGCTGAATAGCCGATACGCCTGGATCGACCAGCCAGGTCCCAGGGCCGCTGACAAACTCGACGAGCCCACCCACACGCGTCGCGAGGATCGGCCTGCCGGCCACGAGCGCCTCAAGCGCTACAATGCCAAAAGGCTCCTCGCGCGAGGGCACGGCAACAAACAAACAGCCATTCAGCAGTTTGACAAGCTCCTCCGGCGATACTCGGCCAATGAGATGAACACGGGCTTCCAGGCCCAAGCGCTGTATCTGCTTTTGCAGAGCGGGCCGCTCTTCGCCCTCCCCGGCCAAAATGAGGTCGACCTCATCGCAGGGCGATGCGCAGGCTCGAAAGGCTTCGAGCAACATGTCAAAGCCTTTTTTGTAGGTAAGCCGGCCGACGGCCAGGATATACGGCCTGGGATGACGATACGGCGTTGTATCGCGAAACCGGCCAGGCTCGATCCCGTTATAGATGACACGCGCTTTTGAGGCCACTGAAGGCTCTAGCCGCGCCGCCTTGTCCAGGAGGTAATACGAGCAGGCAGTCACTGTATCGGCTTGCTGGAGCAGCGCGCGCAGCTGCCTGATTCCTGGTTCCTGCTCGCGATTGATCGCAGCCGGCTGCTGCGCTGGCAATCCCGTTTCCGCTTTGAACCAGCGCTCGATCTCGTTTCCATGGAGCGACACGACCAGGCGAAATCCGAAGCGGCGCCGCAGCCAGAGCACAAACGGTATCTGGCTGTCGGGGAAGTGGACATTGACGACATCCGGCCGGAATGTTCGTACCAGGCGTGCCAGGCGAATGAGCGTAGACGGATAGAAGTACAACGATGCAATGGCCAGATCGAGCCGCCCGCGCGACAAATAGCCGAGCTCGGGCCGCAGGAAGAGCATGCGCTGAACTGGTACGTCATCTAAAAGCTCCGTAGCTGGCAATGAGCGCGGGTACTGCTGTGCGATCACGCGCACCTCATGTTGTTGAGCAAGAAAGCGTGCCAGCGTGTGCGTAGCTGTTTGCAGGCCGCCAAGAACCGGGGGGTAGGAAGCTGTCACTATGAGAATCCGCATCTTATGACATCCCAATGATGCTACGATAGGCACTCAGCGTCTGCTCAGCTACCCGGTCGGGAGTAAATGTCGCCAGGACCCGTTCGCGGCCAGCATGCCCCAGGCGCTGCCGTAGTTCGGCATCGCTCAGGAGTAGATTGATGGCCTCGGCAAGTGCAGTCGAGTCACCAGGCGGTACGAGGATGCCGGTCACACCGTCCTCGACAACCTCCGGCAGGCCGCCGGCCGTTGTCGCGACCACCGGGAGGCCACACGCCATCGCTTCCAGGCAGGAAATGCCGAAGCTCTCGTAGTAGGATGGCATCACGAACACGCTCGCTCGACGATACACATCCATAAGATTCCGCCAGGGAACGTGCCCCATCCACACGGTGCGTTGTCCGCCTGCGCGGCTCTGCTCTTGCAGGCCCAACCGGTCGGGCGCCTCGGGTAGTTGCCAGGGGCCGGCTAGGATCAGGGAAGCGCTTGGGTATGTTCTGTATACATCCTGCATCGCGTCGAGTAATCGTCGCGTTCCCTTGACCTGTGCGAGGCGTCCGGTGTACAGAACAATCTGCGATTGTACGCCCTGATCGAGGGGTGCACGAGCGCGCAAGGCTTCCACGAGCATGTCTGAAGCGATCGGATTAGGGATGACGTGTATCCGTTGTTCCGGCCACCCCAGCTCGTCGCCCACCTGGCTGGCCTGGTAGGCGCTCGGTGAGGTGACGGCCCGGGCCCGGCGCAGTGCGGCCAGCTCCAGGCGATGGTTCCAGCGCGCCGCGCTATGAAGCACATCTCCCGTATGCTTGCGGAACATGTAGTCGCTTCCGTGCAGGCGGATAACCGACGAGCCCAGGGCGCCACGCGCCAAGAAAAGTGAGCCCTGCTCCGTGATTTCGACGATATCTACCGGATCGCTGCGAAAAACCTCTCGCGCCACCTTATAGAATTGAGCAGACCATTCAAACTGGCGCAGCGGCAGGACGAATGTGCGAGAGGCCCCGGGGATCTTGCTCAGATACCAGTGCAGGCTGGGCAATCGAACATGTACAACTCGCAGGCGATTGCCATAGGGATGCCGGACATCCCTCACGGCACTATTCGCCATCACCGTCACGCGATGCCCGGCGCGCAGCAGCTCGGGGATGATTGGTCGAAGGTACGCGGCAATGCCACCCCTCGCTCGACATCATATGGAGATTCGAGAGTTACGAATCCGATGTGCATGTTGTGTCACGCCCCGGCTTCCGTGCAACGAACGTTACCTGGCCGGCAAAGTCCAGCGGCGCCTCGTCAATAACCCAGCGCATGCCGTAACCTGTGCCGTGGCCGAGCTGCCAAGACAGCCAGCTGAAAATAAAGCGCACCATCATGACCGGGACAAGCCATAGCGCCGTCAGAGTCATGGCGTAGCGCCCCCAGGATGGTTTCCCCCAACGACGAAGAAATGTCCATAAGATCAATGCAAAGCTAGACAAACCAGGATAGATCTGAATGTCGGTGAAACCGCGCTGCTCCAGAAGCATCTTCAGAAGCAGAGGGCTGATGTTATAGAGCGTTTTTCCGTGTACTGGCTCAAGAAACGAAACGCTGCCACAGAATACGCCGCCGGGTTCCAGCACCCGTTCCGCCTCGGCAATCACTTTGTCGGGCTGCCCTACATACTCCATGACCTGCCACGCTACAACTGCTGCCATCTGTCCGCTGCAATACGGAAGGTTTTGTGCGTCTGCCTTCGATGTAAGCGCATCATTTGTTTTCAAAGCTCGATCCAAGCCAGCCCAGGTATAGCCGTGCTGCTCGATAGTCGAACGTTGGCGACCGTCGCCACAGCCGATGTCCAGGCAATATCCAGAGCCAACCGGGAGAATTTCAGCGAGCTCCTGCCAGCGCAGCGTTCTGAGGAATTTACCAAAGTCCCGAATCGACGAGTGCCGATCGGCTGGTGCAAAGGGAGGTGTAGATTGTGCCTGCAGCTCGATCATGTCTGCCGCCATCTGATAAGATAACAGCCAGTAGCGCTCTTGTGGGCGGCCATGGCCGACTTCATCTGCAAATCTCGCCAATCTATTGACTAGTACGTTCGTCGATCCGCCCAGCCCCGGTATCTGCGACACGTATCGCGAGGCCGCGCGGCCCTTAGACTCTATGGCAATATCATATTGCCGATAGGACCATCCGTTCCTATAAGGAGCGGCCGAGTATAATTCTGCGTATGGCCACTCCTCATAGAATTCCACATCATACCCAAGAGCGCGCAATTGTATGCCTATTCGAAATAGAATCTGGTGATCGACGTGATCGCCTAGAGAAAGTGGGAAATACAACACCAATGGCGCCTTTAATTCTCCCAATCGCTTAATAATTTGATTCAGTAACGATACATAGAGCGATCGATCTTCAGGCTGCAGTACTCCCCGCAACTCACGGTAAGAAGCATAGAGAGGACGTCCGTTTGCATCATGACGATACGGAGCCTCGCCAAATGCCCACTGCTCAATGTTGGGAACACCTAGATCGGCCAAGGCGAGACGATCCTCTTGAAGGCGCTGTCGATGCGGCTCTTCTCGAAAGGCCCATTTCGCATGAAGGTGACGCGCGTACGCCGAGTAATCGATAGGACTGACCTGGCCTGCAAATACAGTGATAGACCTGGTCTTAGAGCCTCGATTCACAAGAGAGTTGATGAGGCCTCCGCATGAGAGGACGATATCATCACAATGCGGCGAAAAAAAGACATGCTCACAAGTATCTAATCGCTGCAAGTCATTGCCTGCAGACCTGTAGTAGGTATCGATATTTCTCTGAATATGCTGTTCTATGTCAAAACTTGCACGGGCGCGCTCACGCGCAGCCTGACCGAGACGGGCCCGTGTATCCGGATATCGAACCAGATCAACGATCGCTTCAGCCAGAGCTTGAGCATCGCCCGGTGGTACCAAAATGCCGCTGATACCATGCTCTACGACCTCGGGTAGGCCTCCAGCGGCCGTCGTCACCACTGGAACACCGAATGCCATCGGCTCCAACGCAGCCAAGCCAAAGGTCTCGTAATACGATGGAAGCACTGCGATCATGGCATGCTGATACCAGGAGGGCAGCTGCTCATGAGGGACATGCCCTAAAAAGTGTACGTTCTCTGCCAGATCCAGCTGGCGGACTTGCTCCGATAGCTCTGCTGTGGGAAGAGACGGATGTTTGCCACCGGCTAAAACAAAATGAATATCGGGAAAGATGTTAATTACAGAGCTAGCCGCCTCAAGCAATACCGTTATCCCCTTGAGGCGTTCGATTCGCCCGATATACAGGACATATTGCCGGCTCAAATATACACTCTCGATCGATTTGGGATCTTCATCTATTTCCGGTAATACTATTGTATTCGGAATGACTTCAATGGGCGGTCTTTTAGCCCCAAGTTCGCCGGATATCTCACGGGCATGTGCGTAGCTCGGCGAAATGAGCAAACGAGATTTTCGTAGCGCAAATCGTTGTATCATTCGACTCATTAGGATCGCTGGTGATAGCGATATACCGGGAGTATATTTCTGAAACGTATAGACTTCGCCATGCAGGCGAATGACAAGCGGGACTTTGTGAAAACAGGCGGCCAGCCAGAAGGCGCCTGTTTCTGTGCCTTCGATAATGTCAATCTGCTCGGAACGGTGTAGCCGTCGCACCAAATCGTAAGCAGACCATCCATACTCCAGCTCTCGCACAGGCAGCGCGAGGTGTTTGCCTATCCCGGACACCTTCGAGAGATACCAGTGTAGATTTCGCTTTGGAACACGGTAAATGTTGACTCCGCCGTCCTGAGTGTGCTGCGGTAACCCTGTTTCGGAAAAGGCTATGACTGTCACTCTGTGCCCAGCACGCGCAAGGCTCTGCGCCAGAGTCTGCACTTGGCTACCAACGCCGCCGCCACCAGTCTGGGAAGGGTAATCCAATGAAACAAAACAGATATGCATTCGACGCTACTCTGCCCACGGCACAAGCTGATACACCAGCAGTTCGATCTCGCCGGCGCGAACGCTGCCAATGAGTCGAGCTTCTTTCGTAGAGAAATCACCGGCGAGCAGGCGCGCGGTCGCAGGTGTTTGAACATCTTGCGGCGAGCATACCAGGAAACGCACGTGTTTCTGCGTCGCGTACTGGCGCACTGCGCTGAGATCGTCCGACGGCAACCACTCCTGCCGCAGGCCGGCAAAGTATGCGACACCAGGGTATTCCCCGATCACTGCCTCGCTCGATCGGCCAGGTGCCTGTGCGCTGATCAGCGCGGCAATCTCACGCGACGCACGTGTGGCGTCTTCCGAGAAGGTCGTTGTGTACGAGCGTAGGATGTACGAGCTGCCAATCGCCGTAATGCAAGCGACCCCGATAAAAGCAGACCAGAAATGCGCTCGCCGCCACGTGTCTTTCCAGGCGTGCTGAAGCCAGGCCACGCACTCGGCCACCCCCGTGGCTACTCCAAGTGTGAGAATCGGGGCCGCCTGGATGAGGAAGCGATCCTCAATCCACAGCAGCGGAAAGACGGCAAGCGGCGCCAGGAGAATGAGCAGCAGCGCGACCTGCTCCCCATCACGCCGCTGGGCGGCTCTGCGCAGCACGCCTAGCAGCCCCCAGACAAGCAGCATGCCGGCAAATGGCTCGACCCCAATATTGGCCAGGATGCGATCTCTTTCAATCCGAAGGTTGGACAGATAGTGAGCAGCCATGTCGCGCAGCGTCAGCATGGGGGCGGCTGCGACGATCGCAGAGCGGTCGCCGTTCAGCCGGCGCCACTCGACATCCTGGCTGGCATGTGCGCGCACCGCTGCAATCGCAAAATTACCGGTCTTCCCGCTGAGCGTCCAAGCCCCGGTTTGCGCATGCAGCCAGACAACGTAGGGCATCACGATGCAGCAGAGCACCGCCGCCGTCACAATAATGAATGTCCATGCTTGTTTGCCTCGGCGGGCCTGGATGGTGGCCAGTACGAGCATGCCGGCGGCAATCAGCAGTGCCTCGGGGCGCGTGAGGTAGGCCCATCCCAGCGCAAGACCTACGACTATCCCTCGGATTCCTGGCGACCACTGTTGCCGGGTATAGGCCCATACCGCCAGCAGCAGCGAAGCGAGCGTCAAAGACTCGCTCAGCGCGGATTGTGCCATCCACACGCGCAAAGGCATCAGCGCAAATAGAGCCGTCGCAATGCTCGCGATGAGCGCGCCCTGCCAGCGGCGCAGCAGCGAGAAGGTTAGAGCAAGGCTGAGCGACGACGATAGCAATGACACAAACACCGCCGCCTTAACCGGGTCACGGACGACAAGCATGCTGGCTACAATCGCCAGCGGATAGCCAGGCGGAAAGATCGTTTGAGCTTGACCGCTCAGCGCAAGCAGGCCCCGCCCGTCGAATAGAGCTGTGGCCGCACTGAGGTATTCGAACGCGTCTATATATTTCAGGGCGAGTGCCGGGCGCATAAAGACCAGCGTCACTCCAAATCCAAATAGCGCCCAGGCGATTGGCCACATCCACGGGCTGTTCGAAATGACGACGCGCGCCCTGCTGTATCTCTGCTCTGCTCTTATAATCACTGTGGCACTCTCCAGACCAGCAGGCAGTGTGTGCGTAATCGGCCCAGGCGCTGAATAAGCGCAAGCGCGCTGTCGACCCGCAGGGCGCGCTCGCCACGCCTCAGGGCGCGCAGCCATTGCACCACGAAGAAGCCGCTCCTTCGCATATCTTGATATGCCTGGCTGACATAAAACTGCCGTGGGTGAGCAGCGCGGTCGAGCAGCGGCTGCGATGCACCATCCCAGAAGAGGCGCATCCATAGCCAGCGCCGGCGGCGGCGCGCTTCGGGCACGGCATGCCAGACTGCCGCCTGCGGCTCATAGTAGATCGGCATCTGTGCATCACGCAGCGTTTGAATGACGGCTGCCTCCTCGCCGGAAAGCAGGGTCGTTCCACGGCGCCCCAGACGAGAGTCAAAGCCTCCGCTTGCGAGCAAGACATCCCGCCGAAATGCCATGTTTGCGCCGACGAGGTGTTCGTTTGGCAGAAGATAGCGGGCTTCGTCGCCATGATCGAGGTAGGTATAGAGCGACCAATATCTGCGCGGCAGCCAGGCGGGCACACCGCGCGCCCAATCCAGCCAGACGCGCCCGCCTACGGCCGCGGGCGCAGGACTCGACAACTCAAAGGCCTGTACGATACGCTCCAGCCATTCAGGCTCCGCGTGCGCATCGTCGTCCAAGTAGGCTACATATGGCGCGGTCGCGATCTGGGCTCCCGTATTCCTGGCCCAGGAAAGGCCCAGGCGCTCTTCGCGAACGTAGCGCAGACCAGGCAGTGTTGTACGAAATGCGCCGACGACACTCGCTGTCTGATCGGTCGACGCATTGTCGACGACGATGACTTCGTAATCGTCAGACCTCATGGTCTGTTTCGTCAGACTTTCCAGTGCTTTGCCGAGGAAGTCAGCCCGGTTATGGGTGCAGATAATGGCGGAGACGCGTCTCATTGACATGCCCTGTTAATGCAGCGCAAGAGCCGCTTGATAGACATCGATCATTCGCGGTACAACTCGTTCGACACTCAAGCTGGCTTCAACCTGCGTGCGAGCATTACGGCCGAGCTCCTCGCGCCGTCCGGCATGCTCCAGCAGATCACAGAGCGCATCGGCAAGACCAAGCGAG
This sequence comes from Candidatus Ribeiella danica, assembly GCA_016717335.1. Taxonomy (GTDB): domain Bacteria; phylum Chloroflexota; class Chloroflexia; order Chloroflexales; family Roseiflexaceae; genus Ribeiella; species Ribeiella danica. The sequence goes on along the minus strand of JADKFS010000003.1, from coordinate 646,855 downwards.
TCGCCAGGTTCGACCAGAAGGCCGGTAACGCCATGTTCGACCAGCTCAGGCAGCCCTCCTGCACGTGTAGCAACGACTGGCGTGCCACATGACATAGCCTCGAGCAGGCCGTACGGAAAGTTTTCCCAGCCAGAAGGCATGACGCAAATGGCTGCCCGGCGATACCGATCGATCAGCGCATCCCGCGGGACTTGCTCAAAATAGACCTGTGCGCGCTCGGCAGATGTCAATCCACTAACTAAGCGCTCTCGCCAGGATCGTCCATACGGATCGGGGCCATCGCTGCCAATGAAGCGAAAGGTTGCCTCAGGACAGCGCGATAGCACGTGCGGAAGCGCACGCACGAGCATCTCGACGCCTTTGCGACGTTCCAGACGGCCTACGAACAGTACTTCTTGCTTTCGAGGCGCGCTCCCAGGTGAGAACGTTCCACAATTTACGGGATTCGGAACAATGTTGATATCCTTCTCGCCGAGCGAGAGCCAGGTGTTTGTCAGCTCGACCATCGCCTGACTTGGCGACGTGATAGCGGTCGCATGCTCGATCGCCTGCCGCTCCAGATAGTACGTAAGTCGTTTCTTGCGATCTGGCTGAATCAAATTCATGCGGTCGACAAAGATCCAGGCTGTGTGAAGTCGTGTAATCAATGCCGGATGCCGACGAATCCAGGGCAGGAACACACCGTCGCCGCGGCACTCGGCTGCCTCGACCACATCGACCGGCGTGCGCGCGTGAATCTGGCGCACGCGACGCATGGCGGCCCACGCGAATCCCGGCCAGATCTTGTTCATTCGCCACGCGCCGCGTAGACGATTCCAGTCCGGTGCCGGCAAGAGGCGATGCACTTCGACGCCGGCGTCGTTCAGCACTCGCTCCTGGCCGACGGCCCGTGCAATGACTGTCGCACGATGGCCGGCCTGAACCAGGCCGTGCGCCATCTCATAGGTGTACGATCCAATGCCGCCCCAACCGGTATCCGGAGGGTACTCTTGCGAGATGAAGCAGATGTGCAGCGGCTGTGTGCTCTTACGCATTGGATCTGGCACGCCCGACAAATATGAACGTCAGCTGACTGTCGAGTGGTCGATCGAGCGGCTCGATCACATAGTCGCCGGCGACGGCCCGCGCGAGCTCGGATGAGAGCGGCGCTGCCGACCAGGAGTCTTGCCTGGCCGATCGCCGCATGAAGTTCTCGAATCGTAGAAACTTGCTGAAGCGCACGGGCTTGGTCAGGTAGCCAAGCTCGCGGAGTAGCTGAATATGGCGACGATATGCATCGGAATGTGTCTGGTAGTAGCGCTCCTCGATGTCGAAATATTGCCCAAACACATCCGTAAACTCGTCAAAGCTCATCTCGTGAAGGTGGTGTGGGTTCGGTTCAGCCGCGCGATCGAAAAAGTCGCGATTCGGCGTGCTGCATACAAACAGCCCGTTCGGGCGCAGCACCGAGCGAACCTGCTCCATGAAGATACGCGGGTGCTCAAGATGCTCGATCGTCTCAAAGCTGATCACGACGTCGACCGAGTGTGGCGGTATCGACAGCCGCTCGACGTCGCAATGAACAAACTGCACTCCTGGCCGCGCAAAATGCCGTCGGGCGTAACCTACCGCCTCTTTCGAGATATCGGCACCTACAACCGATGCCGCCCCGAACTTCGCAAGTATCGACGAGCCATAGCCGACGCCGCAAGCCGCGTCGAGAACGGCAAGGCTCCGGCAGAGCGGCGCAAAAAACTCATAGCGCTGCTTGTGCTCATACTCGTACATATTCCACGCCAGTGTCCCCGGCACGAGCCGCTCCGGAATAGATTCATCGCGGTGAGATAGTGCTATCATCGCTCTTCCGTTCTCCAAACACAGCGCGGGCGCACCACTCCAACCCAGTCGCCGACATAGTCGCCGCGCGTTATTCCATCGTCGTAGACCGAGAATGTGACCATGCCCTCGACTGAGGCGTTGACGGACCGTGTCTCCTGAACCAGCATGGCATGAATACTGTAGCGTCCCTCGTTGAGCAAGTGCGCCGGCACCTGGCATTCGGCGTAGTAGCGACCAGGTGCGTAGCTGCGCGAACCCCACTCGCGGTCTTCGAAGTTCGAGGTAGAGAAGACGGCCAGACCCAGCGCATTCTTGACGACAAAGACAGGGTTGATGCGCGGGCGATCTTGCAAAACCACGTACTCCACACCCAAAACGATCGGCTCGCTGAGCGCAAAAGAGTCCGGCAGGCTTTGATCCTCGCGGCACGCGCACAGGCTGGTGATCTTCGCGACAGCATCGCCAGGTGCCTCGGATAGATCCCAGAAAGCGCTGCGACGGCTCTGCTGTTGCTGATTGAGGTAGAAGTCAATCACGTCGGCTGGTGCGCCCAGACGAGCAATCATCCCGGTTGTGAGTAATACGGTCGAGCGGCAGAGCACGGAGATATTCGTGAGATCGTGGCTCACGAACAAGACCGTTCGCCCCTCTTTCGCCACCTCGCTCATCTTGCCCAGGCACTTCTTCTGGAACTGCGCGTCGCCGACGGCCAATACCTCGTCGACCAGCAGGATCTCCGGCTCGAGGTGCGCGGCCACCGCGAAGGCCAGCCGCAGGTACATGCCGCTGGAGTAGTGCTTGACCGCCGTGTCGACGAACTGCTCGACCTCGGCGAACGCCACGATCGCGTCGAACTGGCGGCTGATCTCCTCGCGCTGCATGCCCAGGATCGCGCCGTTCAGGTAGATGTTCTCGCGGCCGGTCAGCTCGGGGTGGAACCCGGTGCCGACCTCCAGCAGCGACCCCACCCGCCCGTAGATATCGGCGTAGCCGCTGGTCGGCTCGGTGATGCGCGAGAGGATCTTGAGCAGCGTGCTCTTGCCCGCGCCGTTGCGCCCGATCACGCCTACAACCTCGCCGCGCTTGACCTCGAACGACACGTCCTTGAGCGCCCAGAACTCGTCCGAACGTTCGGATGCTGGAACGCTGGAGCGTTGAAACGTCGATTTGATACGGCGGAAGGGCGCCGACGCCGCGCCGGCCAGCGTGTCGCGCAGCGTGCGGTAGGACTCCTGGCGCGCGCCGATGCGGTAGAGCTTGGAGAGGTTTTCGACTCGGATAGCAACATCTGTCATAACGATATCTCTAGCGTTTTCACGTTGAAACGTTCGAACGTTGGAACGTCCTACCGCGTCAACGAGTCAACGTCGTACTCAGTGTGATCTTTCGGGCGTTTTCACGTTGAAACGTTCGAACGTTGGAACGTCCTACCGCGTCAACGAGTCAACGTCGTACTCAATGCGATCTTCGTGGACGCGACGGCTGTCGGGTTTGGAGTTCAGATAGTCTATAAAGCGGCTGATCTGGCGGCTACACTTGTCCGCCATATCGAAGAGCTGTTCAAACTGCCCCTGGTCGATGTACTCTGCGTCGAGAGCAACATATGCCTGAGATCGCACCTCGCCCGCCGAGCCCTTCGCGCGCCCGAGAAAGTCGACGAACAGCGGCAGCGTCCGGCTCTCGAACCCCTCGGCGATGTTCGACATTGCCGAGACGGCGGCCCTACGGATCTGATCGCGCAGCCCAAAGTCGCGCGCAAACGATCCCTGGTTGGACAATCGATACACCAGGCGAGTTAGCTCACGGGCCGTCTGCCATGCCCCAATATCCTCAAAGCGCGTAATCGTCCCCACAAGCCCCCCGTTCGTTGCACGCTCAACGTGCCAACGTGCCAACGCGCCAACGTGCCAACGTGCCAACGCGCCAACGTGCCAACGCGCCAACGCGCCAACGTGCCAACAACGTGCCAACGTGCCAACGTGCCAACGTGCCAACGTGCAAACGTTCAAACGACATCCGCAAAGGTCTGCTCCATCCGCCGGAAGTAGAACGTGCCGCCGACGAGGATCGCCAGCGCCGCCAGCGTGGAGACCGCGACGATCGGGCCGGGCGCGCCGCTGGTGCCGAGCAGCGCCCAGCGGAAGCCCTCGACCACGCCGACCATCGGGTTCAGGCCGTAGAGCGTGCGCCACGGCTCGGCCAGCAGGCTGCTCGGGTAGGCGATCGGCGTCGCGAACATCCAGAACTGCGTCAGGAACGGCACCACGTAGCGCACGTCGCGGAACTGCACGTTCATCGCCGACAGCCACAGCCCGACGCCCAGCGAGGTCACCAGCGCCAGCAGCAGGAACAGCGGCAGCCAGATCACGTTCGCCGTCGGCACGATCCCGTAGTACAGCATCATCGCCAGCAGCACCACGAACGCCAGCGCGAAGTCGATCACGCCCGAGAAGATCGTCGCGATCGGCACCGCCAGCCGCGGGAAGTAGACCTTCTTGATCAGGTTGGCGTTGCCGACCAGGCTGTTCGAGGCCTGGCCCAGCCCGTTGGCGAAGAAGGTCCACGGCACCAGCGCGGCGTAGCTGAAGATCGGGTACGGGATGCCGTCGGATGGGATCTTGGCCAGGCTGCCGAAGAACAGGCTGAACACCACCATCGTGAAGAACGGCTGGATGATCGCCCAGGCCGCCCCCAGCGCGGTCTGCTTGTAGCGCACCTTCACGTCGCGCCAGGTCAGGAAGTACAGCAGCTCGCGGTACTCCCACAGCTCGCGCAGCTTCAGCGCGACCCAGCCCTTCGACGCCTGGATGCGGATATAGTGCTGATCGGCCGCCGGCGCAACCTGCGCGGCCGGCACCGGCGCGATGTCTTCGATTGTCTGTTCCTGTGTAGTCATGTTGGTAGTCGGTAGTCAGTAGTCGGTAGTCGGTAGTCGGTAGTCAGTAGTCGGTAGGACCAAGACTGAACGCTGAACGCTGAACGCTGAACGCTGAACGCTGAACGCTGAACGCTGAACGCTGAACGCTGAACGCTGAGAAATTCACCTTGTCACCTTGTCACCTTGTCACCTTGTCACCTTGTCACCTTGTCTCCGCCCAGGCACGCTCCGCCACTCCGACATCGCCCGACGACGTCGCCCCAAGCCCCAAGTCCCTAGCCCCACGGCTGTCACTGTGTGACGGCGTCATCGCTGCCGTTCAGCACGACGGTCGTGCCATTCGTGTGCGGCTTCGCGCCGTTCGCGGGGGCGAGCAGCGCCGTCTCGCGGCGGACGCTTTTGCCATGGTGCTTGCCATTCTTGTGGGACTTGCCGTTCTCGGCGTAGGTGTACGAGTAGTAGTAGGCGTACGACTGCAGCTCGGGCATGCGAACCTGGTTGAGCACCGCGCCGAGCACGTGCGCGCCGCCGCGCTCGAGCATAGCCCGGCAGCGCCGCACCAGGTCGATCCGCGTCTTGCCGGCGTGAATCACGTGCAGCACCGCGTCGACGCGCGGCCCGAGCACCACCGCGTCGATCACCGTCGCAGCCGGCGGCGAGTCGTACACGACGACGTCGGCGTGCCGCGCGAGCTGCTCCATCATGAGCACGGCCCGCGGCGAGCCGAGCAGCTCGGCCGGGTTGGGCGGCACGATCCCGCAGGTCAGCACGCGCAGGTTCTCGACCTCGGTCGGCTGCAGCACGTCGTCGATCGCGCTCTGGGCGCCGACGACCAGATTGCTGAAGCCCGGCTCGAGCGGCAGGTTGAACGTATAGTGCAGGCTGGGCTTGCGCAGGTCGGCGTCGACCAGGATCACGCGGTGGCCGTTCTGCGCCAGCGAGATCGCCAGGTTGGCGGCGACGAAGCTCTTGCCCTCGCCGGGCTGCGCGCTGGTCACCAGCACGCTGCGCAGCGGCGAGACCAGCCCGGCCACGCCGACGCCGGTGCGCAGCGCGCGGAACGACTCGGCGATCGGCGAGTGCGGGTCGATCAAGGTGACGAGCTGCGCGCGGCTGCGGCCCTTCAGGCGCTTGCCGGCCAGCATCCCGATCACGCCCTGCGGGGCGGAGCCATAGATCCGCTCGAGCGTCTCGGGGTCTTTGATGGTGTAGTCCACGTACTCGAGCAGGAACGCGATCGCCGCCCCCAGGGTCAGCGAGGCCAGCAGCGCGATCAGTGTGTACTGAATCGTCTGGTTGGGCAGCGGCGCAAGCGGGAGTGGTGCCTCGTCCACCACCACGGCCGTGTCAACATTCGGCGTCACATTGGAGCTGGTGGTAAGCGCGGCCTGAGTGTCGGCCAGGCCGTTGATCGCGCTCAGGCGCGCCGATTGCATGTTGACCAGCTGGGTCTGCACTGCCAGGATCTGCTTCTCGTTCTCGTCCGAGGTCGGCCGGCCCAGCAGATCGTTGAGCTTCGCCTGTGTATTTTCGATCTGCTTGTTATATAGATCCAGCTCCTGCTGCAGCGTCGCTCGTACCTCGACCAGCCGGTCGCGCTCGGGGTCGGACTTGCTCTGGGTCTGGATCTGCTCCTGCTGGGCCTGCTGGCGCGCGATATTCTGGTCGATCAGCACCTTTGCAGCAGTGCTCGCAAGACTCTGCGCTACTTTCGGGTCGGTGTACGTCGCGCTGATGCGGAAGAACTGCGTATCGGCCACATACGTGGTCGACAGCGCTCCGATGATCGTCGCCTCGGCGAGCGGGGCGTTCAGCTCCTGGGATACCTGGCCGGCGAACGAGCGCGTCTTCATGAACTCGGTGTACGTGCGGGCCATCGCCTGCAGGCCGTCGTACGAGTAGCTCATCAAGGCGCTGGCGGCGGCCGGGTTCAGGTACAGCGTGGTGGTCGAGCTGTAGCGTGGCGGCTGCTGATACATGTAGTAGGCTGTGCTGGAGCTGCCAATCACCATGAGCAGCACCAGCAGCCACAGCCGCTTCCAGATAATCTTCCAGTAGGCCAGCAATTCCATGGGGCCTCCTACGCGCGAGCCGCCCGCGGCGCTGGCTCGCTCTGTATTGGTCCGGCCTCTCAGTCGCTCGATCGCTCGCTGCAGTGCTGTGCGGTGTTGTTGCTGACCGGCGGTGGTAGTACCAGGCTTTGGTTGGGGCGCCGCGATTGGCGCCGCTGTATAGGTGTGGGTCGCCGCGCGCTCAGGCGGGATGCTCAGCGCCTGCTCCAGGATGCGGTGAGCGTCCGCCGCTACATCCGCCGCCGGCCGGTGCCGGTCGAGTGCCGGCGCCAGCGGCGCGCCTGGCTGGGCCGTCGTCCCGCTCGCCGCTATGCCGGCGCGGGCTTCGCTCGGCGCATCCGGCGTCTCGCGCGCCGCCGCTGCGTGCGAGGCAAGCAGCTCCTGCGCCGGCGGATCGTCGCTGCGGGTCTCCGGCGGCAGGACCACCGCCATCTGTGGGATATCAGCGGTATCGGCCGCCTGATTGGATGCCGGCCGGTCGAGGGCGCCGTCATCCACGATCGCGATCGGCTCGGTCGCGGCCAGCGGCCGCGTCTCGCGCGCCGCCGGGCGTGTGGCCGCCGGCGCATCGACGCCGTCGATACCGTTCAGGAGATCGGCCGACTCCAGCCACGCCGGCAGCGCCATATCGTCCGCGATCTCGAGCTGCTCGGCCAGGGGCAGCGGCTGTGTCTCGCGCGAGATCGCCGGCGCGCTCGCCAGGATGTCGACCGCCCGCGCGACGCTGTCGTCGACCTGCGGCTCGTCCTCGGCCGGGGCTACGCCAGGCCGCGCGCCGTACAGCTCCTGATCCTCCTCGCGCATCCGCGAGAGAACCTCTTTCAGGTCGCGGATGCCCTGGCCGAGCTCCGCGATGCGCCTGCGATGCCGGGTGATATCCACAGAAGGTGGCACGGGTGTCGTTGTATGGTTCATTGGGTACCGTTTCTGCACGCCGCTTCCATTCCAAACAATTCGCTCTCAAGCGAAACCTTGTTAACCACAGACATCAACGACTAGACCGTCTGAATTAGCTGGATTGTAGCGTCAGAAACATAAGAATACTGTCATCCGGGCTCACGGGCTGCTACGGAACGTAACATCGAGCATAGAGTCGGCCTCCAGCGCGCCGCTGAAGCTGAGCATGTCGCCGTCGCGCTGGTCGGGCGCCGGGTCGGCCGCGACCAGCGCCGCGCCGGGCGGCAGCCGCAGGTTGATAGTGAATGGGATGGCGTCCGTGCCGGCCTGCTTCTGGATCTTCAGCCGGTAGCGCCAGCCGCGCTCGCCGCGCGCCAGCACTGCCGCGGGCAGCTTGTACTCGAACGACGTCTCGCGGCTCTCGCCGTGCGGCACCACCAGGAAGGTGGCGATCGCGCTCGTGCCGGCGTCGCCCTCGCTCAGCTCGACCGTGCCGTCGTCGCCGACGCCCGAGTCCATCCACTCGCCGGGCACGCGCTGGGGCGCCGCGTCGGTCAGCTCAGTCCCGCGCGGCACCAGCACGCGCAGGTAGTCGTAGTAGCAGCGCGCCAGCCACTCGTCGTACGCAACAGTGCTCTCGTGGACTCCCTGCCCCGTATCCCACTGAATGCAGGCGTCGCTGCGCTGCACGCTGTGGCGATACCCGACCGCCAGCGTCGCGGCCGGCGCGCTCGGGTCGGCCAGGTCGAGCGTGTAGGTGATCTGCTCGCGGACGTTCGGGTTGGCCTTGTTGTAGCCCACGTTCGAGTCGACCACCATCAGGAAGTCGGCGTCGCCGGGCTGGACCGCGCCGTCCCAGCCGTGCCTGGCGAACAGCGCCTGCGCGGCCGGGTCCTGGACGTAGAGCTGCAGGTGGCGCTCGTCCAGGCTGCGGCGCAGCGTGCGCAGCAGCGCGAGCAGATCGATCTTCGCGCCGCCGGTCTCGAGCTTCGCCAGCAGCGCGCGGAACAGCCGGCGCTTGAACTCCTCGCGGCCGGTATCGAACGGCAGGCCGTAGGGCGTGCGCAGCTCCTGCAGCACGTTATCGGCCGACACCGGGTAGGGCATCCCCTCGACGTCGAGCGGGCCGGTCAGGCCGAGCAGCGCGCGGATGAGCGACTGGTCGATCGCGACGACATTCTGCAGCGCGCGGCCCTGGCCGAGCCGGTACAGGTCGAGCGCCGCGCGCGCCGAGGTCGGGAAGTCGGGCGACCAGTTGGTGTCGCGGAACAGCCACAGCTCGCTGTTCATGTAGCGCAGCAGCGGCGCGGGCGGGTCGGGGTACGGGTTGGCCGCCAGGTTGTCGACCGCGCTCGAGTCGCCGATCGCGAAGTCGACCAGCCGGCCCTGATCGAGCGAGACGACGCCCGCGCCGCTGATGAACCCGCCGGTGGCGCGCAGCTCGTCGCTGTTCTGCGCGATCAGCAGGTAGTCGCGCCGGCCGTCCGCGCCGAGCAGGCCCGGCAGCGCCAGGCCGATCGACACGCCGTCGTTCGCGGCCGGCAGCAGCGCCTCGACGCGCCGCAGGCCGGCGCGCAGCGGCGGCGAGAGCTGCTCGATCGGCAGGCGCCGCCAGTCGTCGGACACGCGGGCGAGCGCGGCTTCGGCGCGCTGCAGGTTGGGCCGGCCGATCGCCAGGCGCACGGCCAGGCTCTGATTGATCGGCTGCGCGTCGTCGGCCGGCGCGAGCAGCGGGACGAGCGCCTGGACCGTCTCGTCGGCGGCGACGCTCAGGTTCACCGCCAGGTCGAGCAATGTCCCCGCCGCGCTGAGGTCGGCGCCGTAGGCCGAGCTGGCGCCGAGCTGGCGCGTGAGCGGCAGCAGCGGCGCGGCGGCCCGCTCGAGCGCCACCAGGTCGACGCGCGTCTTGCCGAGCAGCGGGCCGAGCGTGGCGAGCGCGTCCCGGCTGGGCAGCGCGCGGCTGTACGGATCGAGCGCGCGCAGATCGTCGAGCACATTCGGCGCGACCAGCGCGAGCGCCAGCCCATCGCGCATCAGCGGCAGCAGCTCGCCGGCGCGGCGGACCTGGCCCTGCAGCGACGGCGACAGCATGTCGATCGGCACATGATCCCAGGCCGTGACCGCGCGGCCGATCGCCGCGTTGGCCGACTCGATCTGCGGGCGCGCGGCCAGGATTTGCCGCGCGAGCTGCGCGCCGTCCGGCGCGGAGTCGGCGGCCAGCAGCGGCGCCAGCGCGGCGAACGCATCGTCGGCGGCGGCGCTGGCGCCGGCCGCCGCGTCGAGCAGCGGCTGCGCGGCCGCGACATCGCCGCCGTAGCGCGGCAGCCAGCCGAGGTAGCGCGTGAGCGGCAGCAGCGGCGCGGCCTCGGCGCGCAGCGCGGCCGCGTCGGCGCGCGTCGTCGCCAGCTGCGGGCCGAGCGCGGTCAGCGCGGCCCGATCGGGCGCGCCGCGCGCCAGCGACTCGAGCGCGCGCACATCCCCGCGCAGCGCCTGGGCGCGGCCGTAGATCCGCCAGCCCTTGACCGCCAGGCCCGCCAGCGCCACCACCACGACCAGCGCGATCAGCAGGCCCCCCCGGCGCAGCAGACTGCCCCGGGGCCGCGCGCCCGCGCCGCTTGTGCGATCGATGGTAGACAATGGCACGCTCCGCCATTTCGACATCTCGCCGAGACATCGAGTCGAGAACGACGATGGACGATGGACGATGGACGGAAGACCAAGCCCCTAGCCCCTAGCCCCTAGCCCCTAGCCCCAAGCCCCAAGCCCCAAGCCCCAAGCCCCCCCCTAGCCCCTAGCCCCTAGCCCCAAAGGCACCCCGTCACGGCCGCGCCAGCTGCGACTCGGCCAGCTCGAGCGGCACGTGTCGATCGTTGAGCATCTTGAGCAGCACGCGCACCCGCTCGCCGCCGCTGAGGCGCGTGTCGAAGATCGCCTCGTAGCCGGCGAACGGCCCCGATCGCACCACCACCGCGTCGCCGGGCTTCAGCCCGTAGAACAGCTCGCCCCCGGCGCTGGCGATCGCCGCGGCGCGCCGGCGGATCGCCTCGACCAGATCAGCCGGGACCGCGGCCGGCGCGTCGTCGAAGCAGATCAGCCCGTGCGCGTACGGCATCCACTGGAAGGTCGACAGCGCGACCTCCGCCAGGTCGACGTGGACGAACAGGTAGCCCGGAAAGTAGGGGGCGATCTTGCGCGCCCGCGGGTTGACGGTCTGTACGGGGATGCACGGGTAGAAGACCTCGCATCCCAGGCTTTGCGCCTGCCGCCACAGCGCCTCTTCTTTGCGGGGCTTGCTGCGCAGGACATACCAGCTGTACGGCATCGACGAGTCCTGAATAGAGATGAGTCTAGCCACACCTTGCTACTGGACAAACGAGCGCGGCGCTGAAGAGGATACGCAATGGCCGCCGACTCAAAGGTGACTTTTTTGTCATTGGCATGGTAAGAAACAGGGATATTCGGAGCGGCTACGCCACTCCGAATCTCCCTGACAGGGGTCCCAGCGCCAATTCATCAATCCTGCGTACGGCCTATGTTAGCGGACATCTGCGTGCCGCACATCGGGAATATCGACCATCTTCGCTACGATGAATCGCCTACCCGGCGCGGAGTGGATATAGGCAGTTTTGCCTATCGGGCTGTCATGATTCATCCCACATGCTCCAATTCGGACGTCTCGCGGTGGCGTGCCATCCCCCACACCCCCCGCCCCTCCCCCGGGTGGCGCGGCGGCTTTGCCGCCGCGCCACACCCACGAAAAAGAAACCCCCGCCCCTGGCAGGGGCGGGGGCAGGGGTGGGGTTTGTACCATACGGGGTGACTCATACCGAAAGAATACCCCCCTCGCCCGGCTGGGAGAGGGGGGCAGGGGGGTGAGGGTCATCGGCTAGTGCGGCAGCGCCGCCAGTCCGTGCCGGTAGGCGTAGATCACCAGCTCGAGCCGGTTGGCGATGTCGAGCTTGGCGAAGATCGAGGTGAGGTGGTGCTGCACGGTCTTCTCGCTGATCGCCAGGCGCTCGGCGATCTGCTTGTTCTGCAGCCCCTCGCACACGAGCGCGATCACCGTGTGCTCGCGCGGGGTGAGCAGCGCCACCCGCACTGTCTCGACGTCCGGCGCCTGCGCCGCGCCCAGCTGGCGCTGCTCCTGGAAGATCCGGGCGATCATCGACCGATCGAGCCAGACCTCGCCGGCGTGGACCTTCTCGATCGCCTTCAGCACCGTCTCGATCGCCTTCTCTTTGAGGACCAGCCCCATCGCGCCCAGCGCCACCGCGCGGCGGTGGATCTCCGGGTCGCGCAGCCCGGTCAGCAGGATCACCCGCGCGCGCGGCGCCGCGTCCAGCAGCTCGGGCAGCAGGTCCACGCCGCTCTCGTCGCCGAGGTCGAGGTCGAGCAGGATGATGTCGGGCGAGCAGAGCGCCGCCTCGAGCGCCTCGGCGCGTGTCGCCGCCTCGCCGACAACCGCCAGCCCCGGCTGATGATCGATGATCATGCGCAGGCCCGCGCGCAGAACCGCGTGGTCGTCGATCAGCACGATGCGAATCGGTCGTTGTGGCTGCAGTTCCATTGGTGTGGTGCCTTAGATGTATAGGCGATGACTCGGCCGAATGGGTTTATTCATTGCAATGTAACGTTTATTCTATATGGTACATATACGACAGGATTCTTTCAGTTGACATGACACACGTGGTGGAACCCCTCACCACATGCTATCGGGATGATAGCATAAACATGTCAGCAGACAATATGGCAATTCCAACTGATTCGTCAGCTGGGCGATCGACCATACGTCTGGGACATCTGGCGCGGCCGAAGGCTCGCTAGAGGTGCCCCATAATGGGAGCGCGGGGGCGGCGAAGCCGCCCCCGCGCCCTAGGCTAGTCAACAATATGCCATTGCACACACCGGCCAGCCAGCGGCGTCGATTCCTGGCCGAGGCCAGCGCGCTGATCGCCTCGTCGCTCGACCACGAGACTACGCTCGCGACGATCGCGCGCCTGGCGGTGCCGAGCCTGGCCGACTGGTGCGCGATTCACCTGATCGAGCCCGATCGCTCCACCCGCCGGGTAGCGCTGGCCTGTGCGGACCGATCGAGGCAGGCGCTGATCGAGCAGCTCGATCGCGATGGCGCGCCGTGCTGCCACCTGCACGCGATCCGCAGCGGGCGCCCGGAGCTGCTGGCCGATCTGACCGACGACCGGCTGGCCGCGGCCGCGCGGGATGCGCGCGAGATCGAGATCCTGCGCGCGCTCGAGCTCCAGTCGACGATCAGCGTCCCGCTGATCGCCTGCGGCAGAGTGCTCGGCGCGATCACGCTCGCGACGCTCCGGCCGGGCCGCCGCCTGCGCGCGGCCGACCTGGCGCTGGCCGAAGACCTGGCCTACCGCGTCGCGCTGGCGGTCGACAACGCCCGGCTCCGCCGCGAGGCGCAGCGCCGCCTCGCCGAGGTCGCCGCCGTCCAGCGTGTCGCGCAGGCGATCGGCTCCACCCCCCAGCTCGACGCGATCTTCCAGACCGCGGTGGCGCAGATCAGCGCCGCCTTCGGCTACCAGACGGTCGGCATCTACCTGCGCGTCGGCGACCGGCTCGCGCCGCAGGCCGGCGTCGGCTACGACGAGCCGATGCCGGGCATCCGCCTCGACCAGGGCGTGTGCGAGCGCGTCGTGCGTACCGGCCAGGCCGCCTTCGTGCACGACGCCGCGCTCGAACCCGCCTTGCAGGCCCTGCTGCCCGGCGCGCGCCAGGCGATCGTCGCCCCGCTCAAGGGCAGCGGCGGCGCGGCGATCGGCGTGCTGCTGATCGGGTCGGCCGGCGGGCAGCTGGCCGAAGACGACCTCGCGCTGATCGCGCTGCTGGCCGACCAGGCGGGCGCGGCACTCGACAGCGCGCGGCTGCTCGCCGGCCTGCGGTCGTCCGAGCAGCGCTACCGCGCGCTGGTGGCGCAGGCGGCCGACGGCATCGTGCTGGCCGATAGCGCGGGCGTCATCCTGGAGGCCAACCGGCGGGCCGGCGCCCTGCTGAGCGCCCCGGGCGACCAGCTGATCGGCCGCCGGCTGCCGGACATCCTGGGCCAGGCTGACACGGCCGGCCTGCCGCCGATGCAGGCGCTGCAGCGCCACAGCGGGCGCCTGTTCAGAGTGCGGAGCGACGAGCGGGCCGACTGCATCGTCGAGGCCTCGATCGGCACATTCGGCGAGCAGCGCGGCCAGGTCTTCGTCGTCATCCTGCGCGACGTCACCGACCGCAAGCGCGCCGAGGAGCAGCTGCGCCGCCAGAACGAAGAGCTGGCCGCCCTGCACACGACCACGCTCGGCCTGATCGACCGGCTGGACGTCTCCAGCCTGCTCGAGGCGATCGTCATCCGCGCCGGAGCGCTGCTCGGGACCGCCCACGGCTACCTGTACGTCGTCGACCCGCCGGGGGACGGGCTGGCGGTGCGCGTCGCCACCGGCATCTTCGTCGACTACCTGGGCAGCCGGGTGCTGCGCGGCCACGGCCTGGCCGGGCACGTCTGGGAGACCGGCGAGGCGATGGCGGTCGATCGCTACGCGGCGTGGGACGCGCGCCTGCGCCACCTCGACGGCCTGCAGCTCCACGCCGTCGCGGGGGTGCCGATCCGATCCGGCAGCCAGTTCGTCGGCGTGCTGGGGCTGGCCTACCTGGAGGAGCGCCGGGTCTTCGGCGAGGCCGAGATCGCGCTGCTGCGGCGCTTCGCCCAGCTGGCATCGCTCGCGCTCGAGAACGCGCGCCTCTACAGCGCGGCCCAGCAGGAGCTCGACGAGCGGCGGCGCACCGAGGAGGCGCTGCGGCAGACCCAGGCCGAGCTGCGCGCCGCGAAAGAGGCGGCCGAGGCGGCCACCCACGCGAAGTCCGAGTTCCTCGCGCACATGAGCCACGAGATCCGAACGCCGCTCAACGGAGTGATCGGCGCGACCCATCTGCTGCGCACGACTGCCCTGGACGCCGAGCAGCGCGAGTTCGCCGAGATGATCCACACCGGCGGCGAGGCGCTGCTGGCGGTGGTCGACAACACGCTGGACTTCTCGAAGATCGAGTCCGGCCGGTGCGAGTTGGAGCTGGCCCCGTTCGACCTGCAGGCGTGCGTCGAGGAAGCGATCGAGCTGGTGGCGATCCGGGCCGCCGAGAAAGATCTCGACCTGGCCGCATCGATCGACCCGCTGACACCGCAGGCGCTGGTCGGAGACATGGCGCGCCTGCGGCAGATCCTGGCCAACCTGCTCAGCAACGCGGTCAAGTTCACCGACTCGGGCGGCATCGCCGTCTCGGTCGCGGCGCAGCCGCTCGACGATCGGCGCGTTAGCGTGCACTTCGCCGTCCGCGATACGGGGATCGGCATACCGATCGAGCGGCAGAGCGACCTGTTCGTATCGTTCGCCCAGATCGGCGGCCGCGCGGACCGCCGCTCGCGCGGCACCGGCCTCGGGCTGGCGATCAGCAAGCGCCTGAGCGAGCTGATGGGCGGCCGGATGTGGCTGGAGAGCGCGGAGGGCGGCGGCTCGACCTTCCACTTCACGATTGCGGCGGAGGCTGCCGGCGCGCGGCCCGCCCCGCTCCCGCGGATCGCAGGCAGGCGCCTGCTGATCGTCGACGAGCACGACCTGAGCCGCCAGGCGCTCAGCCTGGGCGCGCAGTCGTGGGGGGTCGTAGCGCAGGCGGCCGGCTCGGCGCGCGAGGCGATCGAGTGGCTGCGCCAGGGCGCCTCGTTCGACGTCGCCCTGGTGGACTGGCGCAGCGCCGGGATCGACGGCGGCGCGCTCGAGGCCGCCATCCGGCGCGCGCAAGGGCCGCAGACGCCGCTGATCTTGATGGCGCCGCTGACCGAGCACGTCGAGGAGCTCGCGAGCGCGCGCGAGTACCAGGCGTGCCTGCACAAGCCGATCAAGCTCTCGCGCGTCCCGGCGCTGCTGGCCGAGGCGCTTGGGCAGCCGGCCCCCGCGCCGGTCGCGCCGGCGCAGGCGGCGACCAGCCAGCCGGCGCCGCTGCGGGTCCTGGTCGTCGAGGACGACGCCGTGACCCAGCGGCTGGCGCAGCACCTCGCGCGCCGCATGGGCCACGACGTGGCCATCGCGGGCAGCGGCGAGGCCGCGCTCGATCAGCTGGAGCGCGCGGCGTACGACGTCGTCCTGATCGACCTGGAGCTGCCAGGCATGGATGGGCTCGCGGTCGCGCGCGCCATTCGCCGGCGCGCGGCGGCGGGCCGCCAGCCACAGCTGATCGCCCTCACCGCGAACGCCTCAGCCCGGGCGCGCCGGCGCTGCCTCGCCGCCGGCATGGACGACTATATCGCCAAGCCGATCAAGGTGGAGCTACTGAGCGCCGCGATCGCGAGGCGCGAGACACACCGGCCGGCGCGCGGGCGGGCGCTCGGGCAGCCCGCGCCGAGCGGGCGCCGCGCCGCCCCGCCGGCCGGGCCGATCGACCTCGCCGCGCTGCGGGAGACCCGCGCCCTGCTGGGCGAGCCGTCGGGGGCGCTGCTGAACGAGCTGATCGACCTCTACCTGGCCGACAGCGCGGCGGTGCTGGAGACCATGCGGGCGGCGGCCGGCCAGAGCGACGCGACGCGACTGCGCAAGGCGGCGCACAAGCTGAAATCGAGCAGCATCGTCGTCGCCGCGCCGACCCTGGCGCAGCTGTGCGACGAGATCGAGCAGCGCGCCGGCGAGCCGGGGGCCGGCTGGCGCGAGAGCATCGTGCCGATCGAGGCCGAGCTGCGGCGCGTCAGGGTCGCGCTGGAGCGCGAGCGCGAGCGCGCCTAGCGCCCCCGAAAGTGTTGCACCGCCCCACCTTGCCAAATGCCCGCCGGCACGCTATGATCGGCTGGTCGTAGCGGCGGTTGCTGGCAGGAGACTCATGGCACACGACGAGCGGGCGGCTCGCTCCGCCCACGAGCGCTGGCGGGGCGGCCTAACGATCGCGGCGGCGCTGCCGATCCTCGCGCTGGCCTGGTGGCTGCGCAGCCCCCTGCACGACCTGCCGCTCGAGCGCGACGAGGGCGCCTACGCCACGATCGCCGCGCGCTGGCTGGCCGGCGACGCGCTCTACCGCGACCTGTTCGACCACAAGCCGCCGCTGGTCTACATGGTCTTTGGGATGGCGCGGCTGCTGGGCGACGAGCCCGTGCGCGCGATCCGCACGCTTGCGACGCTGTACCTGCTGGCCGGCGCGAGCGCGCTGTTCGCGCTTGCATGGCGCCTGTACGGGCGCTGGGCCGCGCTGGCGGCGCTGCCGGTGTTCCTGGCCTACGCGAGCAGCCTGCGCTTCCAGGGGCTGACCTTCAACAGCGAGGCGGTGCTGGCGCTGCCGGCCACGCTGGGCTGCCTGCTGGCGACCAGCGCGATGCGGGCGCGCCGCGCGTCGCTGCTCGCCCTGGCCGGCGTCTGCGTCGGCCTGGCGATCGCCGCCAAGCCGGTCGGCGCGAGCCTGCTGGCCCCGCTGCTGCTGGCCCCGCTGCTGCTCGGCTGGCCGCCGTGGCGGCGCTGGGCTGGCGCGGGGCTGGCGCTCGGCGGCGCCGCGCTGCCGCTGCTCGGCCTCGGGCTGCTGCTCTGGCGGCAGGGCGCGCTCGCCGCGGCCTACGAGGCGCTGGTCAGCTACAACCGGCTGTACGCCGCCGAGAGCCTCGCGCAGGGCTGGGACCCGCTGTGGCTGTGGCGCATCTGGGCGCCGATGCTCGCGCTGGGGCTGCCGGGGCTGGCCGGGCTGGCCGCGGCTGCCGGGTGGCGCGAGTGGCGCACGCCCGCGCACGGCATCGCCGCGCTGTGGGGGCTGATGCTGCTGGCGACCGCGCTGCTGAGCCTGCGCTCGTACCCGCACTACTACCTGGCCGCGGTCCCGCTGCTCAGCCTGTGGGCCGGCGCGGGCCTCGCGGCGGCGGGCCGGCTGATCGGGGGCGCGCGGCTGCGCCCGCTTGCGCTGCCGCTCGGGCTGGCGCTGCTGGCCGCGCTGCTGGCGCCGCCGCTGCGCGAGATCTGGCCGCTGCGCGCGCAGTCGCCCGAGCAGCAGATCGGCGCGCTCTATGGCCCCGACGGCGACAAGTACTTCGGCCCGGCCGCCGAGGTGGCCGGCTACGTCGCGCGGCGGGTCCCGCCGGGCCAGCCGATCTTCGTATGGGCGGCCGAGCCGGAGATCTACTACCTGGCGCAGCGCCGGCCGGCCACGCGCTTCGTCTACGACTACCCGCTCGACCGGCTGCCCGGCGCGCGCGAGCAGGCGCTGGGCGCGCTGCGCGCCGCGCCGCCGCCGCTGATCATCACCTACCACGACGTGCGGCCGCTCGGCTTCCACCCGTTCATGTTCGACTATGCCTACGAGCTGAGCGCGACGATCGGCGGCTACGATCTGTACGAGCTGCCGCAGGCGGCGCGCTGACTCGCGCCGGGTGCACCGACGATCGGCGCCGACATCGGTACGAGCTGCCGCAGGCGGCGCGCTGACTCGCCGCCGGGTGCGCCGACGATTGGTACGAGCTGCCGCAGGCGGCGCGCTGACTCGCCGCCGGGTGCGCCGACGCGCCGGATCATCCCTCCCCCTCCCCTGGCCGGGGGTCCATATTCTCGGCATCCAGGTGCGGTCGCGGAGCGACCGCACCTGGATGCCAAAAAATACCCCCTCTCCCGGCGGGAGAGGGGGGCAGGGGGGGTGAGGGCACATTCACATATCGACGTGGCGCGGCATCAGCGGCAGCTCATCGACGCGCAGCGACGGCGGCAGCGTGCAGGTCCACAGCACCGCGTCGGCCACATCGCGGGCGGTCATCAGCTGGCGCCGGAACTCCTCGTTGGGGTTGAGCGGGTGCATATCAGTGTTGATCATGCCGGGGAAGACCGTCGTAACATAGACATTGTAGGGGCGCAGCTCGTGGCCGATCGCCTGGGCGAGGCCGGAGAGCGCGAACTTCGCGGCGCAGAACGGCGCGATATTCGCCACGCCGACCCGGCCGACGCGCGAGCTGATATTGACGATCGTGCCGCTGCGCTGGCGCTTCATATGCGGGATCGCGGCGCGCGCGGCGTAGAACGCGCCGTGCACATTCGTCTCGATGATCGCGCGGAACTCGGCGTCGCCGTACTGCTCGACCGGCGCGATCTTCAGCATCACGCCGGCGCCGTTGACCAGGATATCGATCCGGCCGAACAGATTGTAGGCGCTCTCGACCAGCCGCGTGACCTGGGCCGAGTCGGTGACGTCGGTCGGCAGCGCCAGAGCCTGGCCGCCCTCGGCGGCGATCTCACCGACCAGCCACTCGAGCTTATCGCGGCGGCGCGCGGCGGCGGCAACCACCGCGCCCTCCCGCGCCAGCAGCCGCGCCGCCTCGTAGCCCACGCCGCTCGACGCGCCGGTGATGATGGCCACACGCCCCTGGAGCTTCATCCGTTCCTCGCTTCGTTGTTATAGAGCGCTTCGCTGTGGGATTATACCATGGGATATCTCTCTCTTCCGGCCCCGCGCCACCCATCGTGGCGCATGCCTATCAACATTCAGAGGGAGTGGGTTGCCTCCCACCGCGCGTGGATTCAGCCAGGCATGCGCCACCGACGCTGGAAATGAGGCGGCGCCTTTTTTGGGGTCCAGGGGCGAAGCCCCGGCCGGGGGGCGGCGGGGGTGGCGGCCCACCCCCGCCCGCGGGGGTGCGGGGGGCGCGCAGCCCCCCGTACAAGCCGAATGGGGGCGCAGGGGGCGCGCAGCCCCGCACTCACAAAAAGAAAGAAGGAACTGTGCAAAAAGCGCCAAGATGCGGTATAATACGGCCTGCTGAGACCGATCTTGCTAGTCGAACGAGTAGCAACGGCAGGTGACTGCCACGTTATGCCAGATCTTGCGAGCCGCCGACCGGCATCGATATGACTTCGTTGTAGCGCAAGAGTCAATCTTGCGCTTCTTTATTGTCAATTGTTACTGACTGCTGCCACAGAGGAAAAGAACGCGTGACAACTACCCCAATCACAAGCTTTGAGTCGCTTGGGCTCAGCGAGCCCACGCTCCGCGCGATCGCCGAGCTAGGCTACGAGGAGCCCACGCCGATCCAGGCGCGCACGATCAGCCAGATGCTGGCCGGCGCCGACGTGATCGCCCAGGCCCAGACCGGCACCGGCAAGACCGCCGCCTTCGCCATGCCGATCATCGAGCAGCTCGACCGCTCGCTGCTGACCCCCCAGGCGCTGGTGATGACGCCGACCCGCGAGCTGGCCGTGCAGGTCGCCGAGGCGTTCCACGCCTACGGCAAGCACCACGACATCCTGGTGCTGCCGGTCTACGGCGGCCAGCCGATCGATCGCCAGCTCCGCGCGCTCAGCCGCGGCGTCCATATTGTCGTCGGCACGCCCGGCCGGCTGCTCGACCACATCCAGCGCGGCACGCTCAAGCTCGACAAGGTCCGCACGGTCGTGCTCGACGAGGCCGACGAGATGCTCGACATGGGCTTCATCGAGGATATCGAGACGATCCTGAAGGAGACGCCCGAGACGCGCCAGACCGCGCTCTTCTCCGCAACGATGCCGGGGCCGATCGCCGACCTGGCCAAGCGCTACATGCGCGACCCGCAGCGGATCACCGTCCAGTCGGCCCAGATGACCGTGCCGCAGGTTCGCCAGACCTACTACGAGGTCGGCGGGCGCGACAAGTTCGAGGTGCTGGCGCGCGTGCTCGACTTCGAGATGCCCACCTCGGCGATCATCTTCTGCCGCACCAAGAGCGAGGTCGACTCGCTGGGCGAGCGGCTGATCGCGCGCGCGTTCCCGGCCGAGACGCTGCACGGCGACCTCAGCCAGATCCAGCGCGACCGCGTGATGGGCCGCTTCCGCACCGGCCAGGTCGAGCTGCTGGTCGCCACCGACGTGGCCGCGCGCGGGCTGGACATCGAGCATATCTCGCACGTGATCAACTACGACATCCCGCTCGACCCCGAGATCTACGTCCACCGGATCGGGCGGACCGGGCGCGCCGGGCGGGCCGGCTGCGCGATCACGCTGGTGACGCCGCGCGAGCGCCGGCTGCTGCGCACGATCGAGCGCACGATCAATGTCGGCATCCGCCGCGTGCAGCTGCCGACGATCGCCGACGTGATCGCGCGCCGGCGCGAGTCGTTCAAGGAGACGCTGCGCGAGACGATCGCGGCCGGCGGGCTGGAATCCTACCAGATCATGGCCGAGCAGCTGGGCGAGGAGTTCAGCCCGACCGACCTGGCGGCCGCCGCGTTCAAGATGCTGCTCGACCAGTCGCTGACGGAGACCGAGGACACGCTGGCGGTGCAGGAGGAGCGCATCGAGGACGAGCGCGATGGCCGGGCGCGGCGGCGGCCCGACCGCGACTTCGGGCCCGGCCAGGGCATGATTCGGCTGTACATCGACGTCGGGCGCGAGGACGGCGTGCGGCCGGCCGACATCGTCGGGGCGATCGCAAACGAGGCGGGCATCCCCGGCCGCGCGATCGGCGCGATCGAGCTGTTCGACCACTTCTCGCTGGTCGAGGTGCCGGGCACCCAGTCGGAGAAGGTCCTGCGGGCGCTCAAGCGCACGACCATCCGCGGCCGCAAGATCGCGCCGAGCGTGGCCAAGCCGAAGCGGTGAGGGGGAGACAAGGTGAGGGGGTGAGGGGGAGACAAGGTGACACAGGGCGAATCCCTTGTCTCCTTGTCTCCTTGTCTCCACCCGTCGGGGCCGCGCGTGCGGCGAAGGCATACTACGGCGTGATGAACTCCTCGACGGCGGCGTTGAAGGCCTCGGGGTTCTCCAGGTTCGAGAGGTGGCCCGCGCCGGGGATCTCGGCCAGGCGGCTGCCGGCGATCGCGTCGTGCAGCGTCCGGGACACGCTCGGCGGGGTGATCGCGTCCTCGCACCCGTACACGATCAGCGTGGGCACGTCGATCGTCGACAGCAGCGGCGTCGAGTCGGGGCGCGCGGCCATGGCCCGCAGCGCCGCGGCGAGCCCTGCGCGGTCGTTGATCACGATCAGCGCGCGGGCCTCGTCGCGCACGGGCGTGGTGGCGAAGGGCGCCAGCATCTTGGGCAGCAGCTGGTCGGCCAGCGCGCCCGCGCCCTGCGACTCGACCAGGCGCGCGTTCTGCTCGCGGGTCTGCCGGCCCTCCTCGGTGTCCGCGTCGGCGCGCGTGTCGGCCAGGATCAGCCCGGCGATGCGCTCGCGGTGGCGCCGCCACAGCGCGAAGGTGATGTAGCCGCCCATCGACAGGCCCGCCACGGTCGCCCGCTCGATCTTGAGGTGGTCGAGCAGGCCGGCCAGGTCGTCGGCCATCTGGTCGAGGCTGTCGGCCCCGCTGCCGCGCGCCGTCTCGCCGAAGCCGCGCAGGTCGGGCGCGATCACGCGGCAGCGCGGCCCGAGCCCGGCGATCTGCCGCACCCACATCGCGCTGCTCAGCGGAAACGCGTGCACCAGCAGCATCGGCAGGCCGGCGCCCTCGTCGTGGTAGGCGATCTCGATGCCGTTGACCGTAGCGGTGTTCATCACACAGATCCTCCTGCTTATTCCGGATCGCGTCGGCCATTAGTATAGCATGGGTTGTGGGGGCTGGGCGCCCTGCCTTTCGGGGGGCGCTGCGCCCCCGGCCCCCGCCTTGTCAGCTTGTCAGCTTGTCAGCTTGTCAGCTTGTCAGCTTGTCATCTGGTCAGCTTGTCAGCTTGTCATCTGGTCACCTTGTCATCTGGTCACCTTGTCACCTTGTCAGCTTTTCTCCGGGGCGCTGCGCCCCCGGCCCCCCGCCCGGGGGAACCCACGCCGGTTCAGGCGGCTCCGCTAGGTGTTTCTTCCGGGGCGCTGCGCCCCCGGCCCCCCGCCCGGGGGAACCCACGCCGGTTCAGGCGGCTGCGCCAGGTGTTTCTTCCGGGGCGCTGCGCCCCCGGCCCCCCGCCCGGGGGAACCCACGCCGGTTCCCCCGGCCCCCCTCCGGCAAAGAACATCGTCTCTGTTGCATTGCCAGTGGCGCATGCCTATCAGTATTCCAAATGGGCAAGTTGCGCCCCGCCGCGCCGTGATTCCGCCAGGCATGCGCCACTATTGGTGTCGCTGAGGTGGCATTTCTTGCAGGGGGTCTGGGGGCGGGCTCCGCCCCCAGCGGGGGGTGTGGGGGGCAGAGCCCGCCCACGAACACACGCACACTGCTCGTGCGACTCGGCGCGGGGGCACGGGGGGCGCGCAGCCCCCAGTCGCTACAGATCAACCACCATCTCGTGCTGCCGGTCGATCTCGGCGAAGCCGGCCGTCTCGAACGCCGGCATGAGCGGGCTATCGGCCGGCTCGTTGACGCTGATGATTCGCGCGGCCCGCCGCTGCAGCGCGCCGAGCAGCGCCGCGGCATCCTCGGCCCGCTCCGCCCCGAGATCCTCGATCCGCAGGCCGCCGTCGCCCGCCGTGGCGAGCAGCGCGTAGGCGGCCGGGCGGCCGGCCCGGTCGAGCGCCAGGCCATCGAGCTTGCCGCGCACCAGCAGCGACGGCAGGTCGCGCTGCCAGGCCGCCGGCGCCGGGTGCAGCGCCGCGAAGTGCTCCAGCAGCCGGCCGGGTGTGTCCGCACGAGCCGCGGCTGCGGGCTGGTCGATCTCCCCGCCGGCGGGCGCATCCGGCCCGCGCCACTCCATGATCCGCAGGTCGCGCGCGATCGCGAGCCCGGCCCGCGCGTAGGCCTTGATCGCCGGGGCGTTGCGCGTCAGCACCTCGAGGGTGAGCCGCCGCGCCCGCACCTCGCGCGCCCGGTCGAGCAGCGCCGCGGCGAGCCGGTGCGCCAGGCCGCGCCCGCGAAACGGCGGCGTGACGCCGAACCCGCCGCACCACGCGCGGTCGCCGCGCAGCCCCAGCAGCGCGACGCCGGCCGGCTCGCCGCCGGCCAGCATGACCAGCGAGTGGTGCAGGTCGAGGCTCTCGATCCGCGCGCGCGCCGCGAGCACCGCCGCGGTGGTCGTGCCGGGGTAGAAGTAGCCCTCGAACGAGCGCGTGAAGATGTCGCCCAGCGCGTCGAGCGAGAGCGACGAGGCCGGCGCGAAGGTGACTTCCGCTTGCATGAGATCCGCCCCCTTCCTGATAGGATGGCCGTACGTGAGGTGCGATCCAGTGATAGCGCAGATAGTGCGGGTAGGCTCTGCTTGCCGCAGCCTCGTTATCAGCTGTATCCGTGCTATGCTGCTGGGCGGCCGCACAACAGCCCCATGGTATAGTATAATCCCCCAGCGCCGCGAACGCTGTGAGGAGAACAGGAGCTGGCGGATGGCGCGGCCCGACGTCAAGCTTGAAAGCCATCGGAGAGACGAGATGTCACACTATCGCTGGACGATCGCCCTGGCGGCGCTGCTGCTTGCGGCATGCGGCGGCGCCACCCAGCCGGCGCAGCAGGCCGTCGCGCCGACGGCAGCCGCCCCGGCCGCGACTGTCGCGCCGGCAGCTACCACGGCCCCTGCGGCCGCCCCGACGAGCGAGCCGACGAGCGCGCCGGCCGCGACTGCCGCGCCAACCGAGCCGCTGATCCTCCCGCCGACCCAGAAGCCGGCGGAGGGCGTGCAGGCTCCCAGCCCGGTCGCCGCCCAGCCGGCAACGCCCAGGCCAGCGCCAAAGCCCGCGAGCGCGCCGGCCCGGCTGGTCATCGAGGATATCGGCGTCGACTACCGGCCGGTCACGGTCGGGCTCGACAAGAACCGCGTGCCGGTCGTGCCGGAGCACGACGTCGGCTGGTACAAGTATAGCGCGGGGCCGGGCGAGGGCGAGAATATCGTGCTGTGGGGTCACGTGCTGCGCTTCCGCAACGCGCCGAAGATCCCCGCGCCGTTCGCGCGGCTCAAGGAGCTGCAGCCGGGCGCGGCGATCGTGCTGTACGACCGCGCGGGCACCGCGCACAGCTACGTGATCAAGCAGCAGGTCTGGGCCACCCCGGATCAGGTCGAGTACATTCTGCCGCAGGGGCGAGAGCTGGTGACCATGGTCTCCTGCATCGGCGACAAGGTCATCTCGAACGGCGAGGTCGTGGACGAGAGCCACCGTCTGATCACGATCGCCGAGCCGGCCGCCTGAGCGCGTGACGTATCGCGGGGGCTGGGCGTGGCAAGGAGACAAGGAGACAAGGAGACAAGGAGACAAGGAGACAAGGAGACAAGGTGACAAGGTGACGGTTTCAGCGCTCAGCATTCAGCGTTCAGCATTCATCGTTCATCGTTCATCCTTCATCCTTCATCGCTCATCGTTCACCTTGCCCAGCTCGCCGTGCTGCCAGCGGATATTGCCGCGCAGCAAGAGGTTCGAGGAGCGCAGCTTGTAGGCCAGGTCATGGGCCAGGTTGCGGATGACGACGTAGCCGATCCGCGGGTTGGCCTCGCACAGGCTGCGGAACTGCGCCTCGCGGATCACGATCAGCGTCGACGGGTCGGCGGTGACGACCGTGGCCGAGCGGGCGGCGTTGTCGAGCAGGATCATCTCGCCAAAGCACTGGCCGCCGTAGAGCATATTGATCGTCGAGGGGCCGACCGTGCCGTCGGGGGCGCGCGTGTTGATCATCACGCGCACGCTGCCCTCGTGGATGATGTACATCTCGTCGCCGGGGTCGCCCTCGCTGAACAGCGTCCTGCCGGCCGGCGCCCGCACGGCGGTGCACAGCTCGGCGATCTGGATCAGCTCATCGTCGGTCAGCCCGCCGAAGATCTCGACCCGCCGCAGGTTGTCGATCACCCTGGTGCTGCTCATGGCGCCTCCGCTGGTTGGTGTGGCTCGCGCGGTTAGTATAGCACAGCTCGCTTGGGCGGGGCGCTGCGCCCCCGGCCCCCCTCCGGCAATTGAGTCCTTCTCAGTTTCATACATCGTGGCGCATGCCTCGCATCATTTCGATCGGATGTGTTGTTTTCCATCGCGTCTGGATTCAGCCAGGCATGCGCGCCAGAGGCTGAACGTGAGACGGGATGCTTTTGGGGTCCAGGGGCGAAGCCCCGGCCGGGGGGCGGCGGGGGTGGCGGCCCACCCCCGCCCGCGCGCCGCGCAGGCGAACTGGTTGGTGCGGCAGCTAACGGGGGGGCACGGGGGGCGCGCAGCCCCGAGGGGCGCGCAGCCCCCCGGGGCGCGCAGCCCCCCGCAAGACAAACGAGTCGCGCGATAGCACCACATCCCTTATACTCTCGCCATATGACGACGATCGCGAACACGCACATCCAGCCCGTGCTCGCGGCGATCGAGGCCGCCGGCGGGCGGCCGCTGATCGTCGGCGGGACCGTGCGCGACTGGCTGCTCGGCCGCGAGCCCGAGGAGTACGACGTCGAGGTCTACGGCCTGCCGATCGACCGGCTGGTCGAGCTGCTGTCCGGCTTCGGCCGCGTCGACGCGGTCGGCCGATCGTTCGGCGTCCTGAAGCTGCGCCTGCCCGGCGGTCGCGAGCTCGATGTCGCGCTGCCGCGCCGCGAGAGCAAGGTCGGCGCCGGCCACCGCGGCTTCCTGGCCGAGCCCGACCCGGCCATGACGCCGCGCGAGGCGGCCGCGCGGCGCGACTTCACCTGGAACGCGCTCGCGCTCACGCCCGAGGGCGAGCTGCTCGACTTCTTCGGCGGCCGCGAGGACCTGCGCGCCGGCATTATCCGGCACACCAGCGCCGCGTTCGTCGAGGACCCCCTGCGCGTGCTGCGAGCCATGCAGTTCGCCGCCCGGCTCGACATGCGCCTGGCCCCCGAGACGGCCGCGCTGTGCCGCGCGCTGCTGCCCGAGGCGCCCGCCCTGGCGATCGAGCGCGTCTGGGGCGAGTGGCAGAAGTGGGCGCTCAAGGGGCGTCGGCCCTCGGCCGGGCTGCGCGTGCTGCGCGAGACCGGCTGGGTCGCCCTGTGCCCGGAGCTGGGGGCGCTGGTCGGCTGCCCGCAGGATGCGACCTGGCACCCCGAGGGCGATGTCTGGACCCACACGTCGCTCGTCTGCGACGCGGCGGCGGCGGTCGCCGAGCGCGATGGGCTGGCGGGCGACGATCGGCTGGCGCTGGTCTTCGCCGGGCTGTGCCACGACCTGGGCAAGCCGGCCACGACCACATTCGAGGCGGACGGGCGCATTCGCAGCCGCGGCCACGACGCCGCCGGAGTGGCGCCGACCGAGGCGCTGCTGCGCCGGATCGGCTGCCCGCGCCGGGTCGTCGAGCGGGCCGCGCGGCTGGTGCGCGAGCACATGGCCCACCTGGCCGCGCGCCCGACGCCGCGCGCGGTGCGGCGGCTGGCGGTGCGGCTCGAGCCCGCCACGATCGTCGAGTGGGATCGGCTGATCGAGGCCGACTATGCGGGCAGGCCGCCCCTGCCGCCGAAGACGCCCGGCCGGCCGTTCGTCGATCTGGCGCGCCAGCTTGGCGCGGCCGACGGCAAGCCGGCCGCGATTCTGCAGGGGCGCCACCTGGTCGAGGCAGGCATGGCGCCCGGCCCGCGGCTCGGCCAGATCTTGCAGCGCGCCTACCAGGCCCAGATCGATGGCAAGTTCGCCACGCTCGACCAGGCGCTGGCCTGGGTCGCGCGCCACGCCCGCGGCGGGCTATGAAAGAGCTCCAACTGGCCCTCACCGCCTGCCCCCTCGCACGCTCTGGGAGAGAGGGGATAGTGAAGGGGTGGGGCGATTCTTGTATGAGGATACGCAGAATGAGTGAAGACTACAAAGAGCTGATCCGGCAGGCAGTGCTGGGCGACCCCGGCTTCGTCCGGCTGACGATGAGCGGGATCGTGCGCGGGCCGGCGGCGCAGTGGCAGCGCATCGTGGTGCGCCCGGTCGAGCTGCGCGGGCGGCGCCAGCTCCAGTTCTCGTACTTCGACGAGAAGAAGGACATCTCCAAGAACTACCACGGCCAGGAGGCGGCCGATCAGCTCGAACAGGCGCTGGCGATCCCATACAGCGCGATCGTCGTGCAGACGGCCGAGCAGAATCTGCAGATCCAGCTCACCAAGAAAGGCAAAGCGATCGTCCACCGTCACCGCCTCGCCGCCGGCCAGCCCGCCGCGCCCGACCTGGCCCACAACCGCGCCAAGGCGCTGCCGCTGCCGGCCGACCGGCCCGACCCGTTCCTGCAGGCGATCGGCATCATGAGCCCGCAGGGCCAGGTGCGGCCGCAGATGCACGACAAGCTGGCCCAGGTCAACGAGTTCCTCAAGCTGCTCGATGCCACCGGCGAGCTTGAGTCGTTCGAGCGCTCGCCGATCGAGGTGCTCGACGCCGGCTGCGGCTCGTCCTACCTGACCTTCGCGCTCTACCACTACCTGAACGACATCCGCGGCATCCCGGCCCGGCTGGTCGGCGTCGACGTCAACGACGCGCTGATCGAGAAGTGCGCCGAGCAGGCCGCGCAGCTGCAGCTCGGCGAGATCTGCTTCCGGCGCTCGCCGATCGTCGACTTCGTGCCCGAGCGCCCGCCCGACCTGGTCGTCGCGCTGCACGCCTGCGACACCGCCACCGACGAGGCGATCGCCCAGGCCGTCCGCTGGGGCGCGCGCATGCTCGTCTGCGCGCCGTGCTGCCACCACCACCTGAACGAGCAGCTCGGCCTGGACAGCGCCGCGGCGTTCCGGCCGGTCCTGCGCCACGGCATCCTGCGCGAGCGCCTGGCCGACATCCTGACCGACTCGTTTCGCGCGCTCGCGCTCAGGATCATGGGCTACCGCACCGACGTGATCGAGTTCGTCGCCGCCGAGCACACCGCCAAGAACCTGATGATCCGCGCGGTCAGGTCGGCCGCGCCGGGCGAGCCGCAGTTCGTGCGCGAGTACGTGGACCTCAAGCAGCTGTGGGGCGTCACCCCCTACATCGAGCAGCTGCTGGGCGAGCCGTTCCGCGAGGTGTTGGAACGTACCAACGTTTGAACGTTCTAACGTTCCAACGTTCCAACCGGCTAGCGCCGCTTCGGCTGGAACAGGCTCACCCGCGCCAGCCGCGGCGCGCGGTCGGACGACCAGGGCGCGCTGGGGGCCATGACCAGGCTCGCCAGCACCAGCAGCACCGAGTCGTAGTTGACCCGCCAGCCGGCAAAGTCGCGCCAGCACTGATCGCGATCCGGCTTGAGCGCGACGCCATCGGCCAGCAGCTCGTCGCAGGCCGCGTCGAACTCGGATCGCGTCACGCTGATCGGGTCGCCCGGCTGCGGGTGCGCGCTGTACGGGATCTGGAAGAAGTCGGCGATCCGCCGCAGCGCCAGGTAGCCGGCCCGGATGCACAGGTCGGCCTGGACGTCGTGCGGGATGTCGAGGGTCGAGGCCGCCAGCGCCGCCGCGTCCAGCACCGCGCCGGCGGCGGTCACCCAGCAGTGATCGGGCTGCGGCGAGCGGAAGAACGCCAGCGCGGGCAGCGAGGTATGGCTCTCCTCAAGCTCGGCGAACCAGATCTCCCAGCTGACCCACAGCTCGCCGAGCTTCTCCATGCGGCTGAGGCGGTGGAAGCGCTTGAACATCTCGATCGCCGAGGGCGGCGAGCCCGCGCGGATCTCGAGCAGCGTCACCGCCGTCTCGCGCTTCTGAAACGCGCCGTAGATCGTCGGCAGGTAGGCGATCAGCAGCGCCACCAGGATCAGGCCGATCGTCGCCTCGGTGTAGGCCAGCATCGTCGCAGGCAGGCTCTCGAGCGGCGCGAAGCCGAGCGTGAGCAGCGACGAGCCGCTGGCCCGGAAGGCCTCGCGGAACGACGGGGCGCCCAGCGCCCAGAACATCAGCATGTACCCGAACAGCACCGCGACCAGCCAGGTCGGCGGGATGGTCAGCAGCGCGATCGGCGCGTACAGCGCCATAACCCGGTCGCGCTCCTCGTAGCTGCGCGAGCGGCGGTTCAGCAGGTCGAAGAACCGCCGCACCAAGACGAACACGACCCGCGTGAGCTGGTCGGGGGCGCTGCGCGGCAGCACGAACGTCCGCACCGCCGAGATCAGCGTGCCGGCCACGATCGCGAAGCCGGCGACGAACAGCACCGCCCGCAGAATCAGCTGTGTCATAGTGGCGATCACCCTCTTCTATCACAATCGCGCGCCCGCGCATTATAGCCTCAGGCCGGTTGGGCCTCAACCCCCCCGTCCCCTCTTTTGGGGGTAGGTTTTCTCCAGATGGCATCTGGGCGCCATTACCCTCACCCCCCTACCCCCCTCTCCCGCCGGGAGAGGGGGGATTCGTGGTGGTGCTGCGGTGCGCTGCAGAGCAGCGCACCGCAGCACCACAGGACACACCCCCTCCCCTTCCAGGGGCGGGGTCCAGGGGGTGAGGGCCGGCCGCAGCAGTATGCGCTGGCGGAAAAACCCACCAAGGGGGGCCGGGGGAGAGGCAGGGAGCTGAGGGCCACCAGCGCAGTGTAACTGTGCTAGATCGGCAGTATGGTATGATAGGCCCAGCCTCCGACCATCTCCGGCAGGAGATTCGTATTCGTCAAGTATGTTAGGTACGACGTGAAAACCACTCAACAGCGTATCGAAGAACTGCGCCGCCGCCGCGAGCTGGCGCGCACCACCGACCCGCAGGCGGCTGAGAAGCAGCACGCCCGCGGCAAGCTGACCGCACGCGAGCGGATCGAGGCGCTGCTTGACCCCGGCTCGTTCGTCGAGCTCGACGCCTTCGCGGTCCACCGCACCAGCGCGTTCGGCATGGACAAGCGCAGGCCGCTCGGCGACGGCGTGATCACCGGCCACGGCACGATCGACGGCCGCGCGGTCTGCCTGTTCGCCCAGGATTTCACCGTGTTCGGCGGGTCGCTCGGCGAGGTGTTCGCCGAAAAGATCTGCAAGGTGATGGACCTGGCGCTGCGCATGGGCGCGCCCTGCATCGGCCTGAACGACTCCGGCGGCGCGCGCATCCAGGAGGGCGTCGTCAGCCTGGGCGGCTATGCCGAGATCTTCTACCGCAACGTTATGTCATCTGGCGTCATCCCGCAGATCTCCCTGATCGCCGGCCCATGCGCCGGCGGCGCGGTCTACTCGCCCGCGATGACCGACTTCATCCTCATGGTCAAGGGCACCTCGCAGATGTTCATCACCGGGCCGGACGTGATCAAGACCGTGACCAACGAGGATGTCGGGTTCGAGGAGCTGGGCGGCGCGATGACCCACAACACCCGCAGCGGCGTCGCCCACCTCGCCGCCGACAGCGAGGTGGAGGTGTTCGAGCAGCTGCGCACGCTGCTCTCGTTCATGCCCTCGAACAACCTGGAGGACCCGCCCTACATCGCGCCGACCGACGACCCCGAGCGCATGGACGAGTCGCTGCAGACGATCATCCCCGACAACACGCGCAAGCCCTACGATATCAAGCAGGTGATCGACGCGGTCGTCGACGATGGGTTCTTCTTCGAGGTGCAGCCGTTCTGGGCCCGCAATATCGTGATCGGGTTCGCGCGGCTCGACGGCCACCCGATCGGCGTGGTGGCCAACCAGCCGGCCTACCTCGCCGGCGTGCTCGACATCGACTCGTCGGTCAAGGCGGCGCGCTTCGTGCGCTTCTGCGACGCGTTCAATATCCCGCTGGTCACGTTTGTGGACGTGCCCGGCTTCCTGCCCGGCACCCAGCAGGAGTACGGCGGGATCATCCGCCACGGCGCCAAGCTGCTGTACGCCTACTGCGAGGCGACCGTGCCGAAGCTGACGGTGATCACCCGCAAGGCCTACGGCGGCGCCTATGATGTTATGTCGAGCAAGCACATCCGCGCCGACTTCAACTTCGCCTGGCCGACCGCCGAGATCGCCGTGATGGGCGTCGACGCGGCCGTGAAGATCATCTTCCGGCGCGAGCTGAACGAGGCCAAGAACTCGGCCGCGCGGCAGGCCGAGCTGGTCGAAGACTACCAGAGCCGCTTTGCCAACCCCTACGTCGCGGCCGAGCGCGGCTACGTCGACGACGTGATCGAGCCGAAGGAGACCCGCCCGGCGCTCATCCGGGCGCTCCGGCTGGCGCGCAGCAAGCGCCAGAGCCTGCCGGCCCGCAAGCACGGCAATATCCCGCTCTAAGCGAGTGACAAGGTGAGGGGTGACAGGGTGAACTTTAGCATATCGAACGTCACCTTGTCACCTTGTCACCTTGTCACCGGGCCAGCTTGTCGCCAGGGCGGCTTTGTCACTGAATCTCAATCTCAATACCTATTGCGCGGTCTTCGCGAATTGTGTTAAGATAAAATGCGGGCTGCGGGCAGTGTCCATACGATCCGTGATCGCGTCGAGGGCCCATAAGTGGTGGCACAAGCATGACCAGTCCGAACAGCGACAACGAGCCGGTCGAGCGCATGATCGAGCTGCGGCTGCCGAGCCGGCTCGGCTATGAGAAGGTCGCGATGGACACGGCCTCGTCTCTGGCGCGCCGGATGGGCTTTACCGGCGAGCGGGTCGAGGCGCTGCGGACGGCGATCGCCGAGGCGGTGACGAATGCGATCGAGCACGGCAACGCCCAGGACTCGGGCATGCGCGTGCTGGTGATGCTGACCGCGCGGCCGGACGAGCTGGTGGTGAGCGTGGCCGACCAGGGCCGCAAGCAGCTCGACCAGGACCAGACGACGCCGACCCCGCGCATTGAGGATGCGTTTGAGCGCCAGGATAAGGGCGGCTGGGGCATCTGGCTGATCCGTGAGCTGATGGACGAGGTTGAGTTCACCACTGCGCCGAGCGGGGGCAACCAGGTGCGCATGGTGATCCATCTCGAAAGATAGAGTTTAGGTCTGATGAACACATCAATGCAGCCGACTACGTTCCACCCTTCTATGGAGCTTTCCTTTCCCAGCGAGCTAGGCTTTGAGAAGATTGCACGCGAGGCGGTGGCTGCGTTCGCCAGGCGGCTTGGCTGTGATCGCGAGCGCGTAGAGGATCTGAAGACCGCGCTCGGCGAGGCCTGCATCAACGCGATCGAGCATGGGAATGGGCGGGCGCCTGGCTTGCGGGTAGACGTCAGCTGCATCAGCACCGACGATCGGCTGACGGTCGAGGTCTGCGATCGCGGGCTGAAGCGCTATCAGGGCGGTGGCTCGACCGCCAGCATCGATCTGAAGCTGAAGGGCCTTGCGCCACGCCGCGGCATGGGGCTGATGATGATCGCCCAGCTCGTGGACGAGGCCGGCTTCGACGAGAGCCAGGACGGCGGCAATCGCTTCCGGCTGGTGCTCTATTATCGCAAAGTATAGGGCCGCATTCGTTGATAGAATGAGGAGTAGCCACGATGTTGGAAGATGAGTTGAGCGTCAGTACGCGCGAGCGTGATGGCGTCGCGATTATTGATCTTGTGGGTGATGTGACGACCTTTGCCGAAGAGAAGATCAATAGCGCCTACTCGCAGGTCACCGGCCAGGGCGCGAAGAATGTGCTGCTGAACTTTCGCCAGAACGACTACATCAACAGCGCCGGGATCGCGATCCTGATCGGCATCGTCACCGAGGTCAATCGCAACAGCCAGAAGCTGGCGGTTAGCGGTCTCTCTCAGCACTTCCAGAAGATCTTCCGCATGGTCGGGCTCGCACAGTACGCCGATATCTACCAGGACGAGGAAGAGGCGATCAGGGGCTTCGCCGCCGCCACGACCTGACAAGATGACAAGATGACCGGGTGACAAGGTGATGTCTCGCCCCTGTCACCCCTTCACCTTGTCACCCCCTCACGCGGTCACGTCGATCCCCTCGCCCGCGACCACGCCCCCAACCCGCCACACCGGCTCACCTGCGGCCGCGAACCGCCCGATCAGCTCGCCGGCCGCGTCCTCCGGCAGCGCGAACAGCAGCCCGCCCGATGTCTGCGGGTCGAACAGCAGCTGGGCGCGCGCCTCGTCCAGCCCCGCCGCCAGCCGCACGCGCCCCTCGCCAACCAGATAGTCGCGGTTGCGCCCCAGCCCGCCCGGCACGATCCCCCGCCGGGCGTAGTCGAGCGCGCCGGGCAGCAGCGGCACGCCGCCCAGGCCGATCCGCAGCCCGACGCCGCTGTTGCGCGCCAGCTCCTCGGCGTGGCCGAGCAGCCCGTAGCCGGTGATATCGGTGGCGCTGTGCAGCCCGGCCGTGGCCGCCAGCTCGGCCGCGCGGCGGTTGAGCCGGGTCATGCTCTCGATCGCCGCGCGCAGGTGCCCCTCGTCCACCACGCCGCGCTTGTGCGCCGTCGTCACCACGCCGGTGCCGATCGGCTTCGTCAGCAGCAGCGCGTCGCCCGGCCGCGCGTGCGCCTTGGCGGTCACGCGGTCGGGGTGGACCAGCCCGGTCACGCACAGGCCGTACTTCGGCTCCTTGTCCAGCACGGTATGGCCGCCGGCCACCACCGCGCCGGCCTCGGCGACCTTATCGGCGCCGCCCTGCAGGATCGCGGCGATCACGGCCGGCGCGAGGTCCTCGGGGAAGCCGGCGATCGCCAGCGCGAGGATCGGCCGCCCGCCCATCGCGTACACGTCGCTGAGCGCGTTGGCAGCAGCGATCGCCCCGAAGGTGTACGGGTCGTCCACGATCGGCGGGAAGAAGTCGACCGTCTGGACCAGCGCCAGGTCGTCGGACAGCCGGTAGACCGCCGCGTCGTCCTTGACGTCGAGGCCGATCAGCAGCTCCGGCCGCTGTGGCAGTGTGAGCGAGCGCAGAACCTGCGCCAGGGCCGCGGGGCCCATCTTGGCGGCTCAGCCGGCGCAGGAGGCCAGCTCGGTCAGCCGGGTGATGTCTTCGCGCGTGTGCATGTGCGTTGCTTTCGATCGGGGCGGCAGCCGTCGCTCGCCCACGCGCCGCATGATACCATACCAGCGCGCCAGGGGCGCACACCGCTCTCGGGGGGCTGCGCGCCCCCCGTGCCCCCCGGGTGGGTGCACGGGGCTGCGCCCCCCCGCCCCCCGGCCCCCCCCCCCCCCCCCCCCCCCCCGGGGGCGGCCGCCACCCCGCCGCCCCCGGCCAGGGGGCTTGCGCCCCTGGACCCCAAAAGCATCCCGTCTCACGTTCAGCCTCTGGCGCGCATGCCTGGCTGAATCCAGGACGCGATGGAAAACAACACATCCGGATCGAAATGATGCGAGGCGCCACGATGTATGAAACTGAGAAGGACTCAATTGCCGGAGGGGGGCCGGGGGAACCGACGCGGGTTCCCCCGGGCGGGGGGCCGGGGGCGCCGCGCCCCGGAAGAAACGACGCCCCCCCCCCCCCCCCCCCCCCCCCCGCCCCCCCCCCCCCCGGCCCCCCCCCCCCCCCCGCCCCCCCCCCCCCCCCCCCCCCCCCCCCCCCCCCCCCCCCCCCCCCCCCCCCCCCCCCCCGGCCCCCCCCCCCCGGCTGGGGCGCGGCGTCGCAACGCCGCGCCCCAGCCGCGTGCTATAATGCACCGGAAGCCGTGGTAGTGTGAGGCAAGCCGCCGTGTCGCCAACCCTGCTGTTTCTGATCTTCCTGGCGCTGATCGCCGTCGCGCTGTACGCGGTCTGGCGCTACTGGGGCACGCTCGCGCGCGTGACGCCGGAGGAGGAAGAGTTCGACGAGCGCGTGGCCGCGCTGAACGAGCGGCAGGCCAACCGGCTGAGCGACGAGCAGCTGACCAGGCCGATGAGCGACGACGACGCCTGGAATATCATGGTGCGCCGCGGGCAGAGCGCGCGAGAGCGCGGCCGGACGCCCGGGCGGGCGCCCACGCGCAGCCTGCTGCCGCCGCGCCGCGAGCGCTACGGCGGCGACCTGCTGCGTCGCATCGGCGAGCGGCGCGACCGCCAGGCCGAGGTCCGGCGGATCGAGGGGCCGCGCACGCCGCCCGATCGCGCCGACGAGCAGTAAATGACTATCAACACATCAGCACACAAAGGCATCGAACTTCCTTACCAGCAAGAGGCGCTGGCGCTGGTCGAGGCGCTCGGCAGCGACGCGGCGCGTGGCCTGAGCGGCGACGCGGCGCGCGAGCGCCTGGCGCGCTACGGGCCGAACGAGCTTCAGGCGGCCGCGGCCGAGCCGTGGTGGCGCCGGCTGATCGAGCAGTTCGAAGACACGCTGGTGATCATCCTGCTGATCGCCACGCTGATCTCGTTCGTCGAGTGGTGGCTGCAGAGCCCGCGCGAGACGCCGCTGCCCTACGAGGGCATCGTCATCCTGGCGATCGTCATCCTGAACGCGCTGCTCGGCTTCTTCCAGGAGTCGCGCGCCGAGGAGGCCGTCCAGGCGCTCAAGAGCCTGGCCGCGCCCGAGTCGACCGTGCTGCGCGACGGGCTGCGCCAGCGCGTGCCGGCGCGCGAGCTGGTGCCGGGCGATCTGATCCTGATCGAGAGCGGCGACCGCGTGCCGGCCGACGCGCGGCTGATCGAGGCGGCCAACCTCAAGGTCGACGAGGCCGCGCTGACCGGCGAGAGCCTGCCGGTGAGCAAGCGCGCCGCGCGGATCGAGGGCGAGGCCGGTCTGGGCGACCGCATCAACATGCTGTTCGCCGCGACGACCGTCACCTTCGGGCGCGGGCGGGCGCTGGTGGTGGGCACCGGCATGAGCAGCGAGGTCGGCCGGATCGCCGGCCTGCTCGAGACGGCCGTGAAGGAGCAGACGCCGCTCCAGCAGGAGCTGGACCGCACCGGCAAGCGGCTCAGCGTGATCATGCTGGCGATCTGCGCGATCGTGTTCCTGACCGGCATCTTCGTCAACGGTGTGACCGAGCTGGGCGGGATCTTGCGCCTGTTCCTGTTCGCGGTGGCCCTGGCGGTCGCGGCCATCCCCGAGGCGCTGCCGGCGATCGTGACGGCCGGGCTGGCTATGGGCGTGCGTCGGATGGCGGCGGCGCACGCGATCATCCGCAAGCTGCCGGCGGTCGAGACGCTCGGCGCGGCCACGGTGATCTGCACCGACAAGACCGGCACGCTCACGCGCAACGAGATGACCGTGCGCAAGATCTTCACCGCCGACCTGATGGTCGACGTCGAGGGCAGCGGCTACGAGCCGGTCGGCCGCCTCAGCGCCGCGGGCCAGCCGCTCGGGCAGCTCCCGCCCGAGGTGCGCGGCGACGTCGAGCGGACGCTGCGGGCGGCGGCGCTGGCCAACGACGCCGACCTGGTGCAGAAGGACGGCCGCTGGGCGATCCAGGGCGACCCGACCGAGGGCGCGCTGATCGTCGCCGCCGCGAAATGGCAGATTGCGGATTCCAGTTTGCAGGTTGAGCCCGACACAGGCTCAATCGACCATCGACCATCGACGCTCTACAATCCGATGCGGGAGCGCTTCCCGCGCGTCGGCGAGATACCGTTCACCTCGGAGCGCAAGCGGCACACGACCGTACACGCCGACCAGCAGCACCCCGACCAGCTGCGGGTGTTCGTCAAAGGCGCGCCGGATGTCATCCTGAAGCTGTGCGCCTCGATCCGCTCTGGCGATCGGATTGTCGCGCTGACCGACGAGCGGCGGGCCGAGATCCTGCGCCGCAACGAGGAGCTGGCGATCAAGGAGCTTCGGACGCTGGCGATGGCCGAGCGAATTCTAGGGGCTAGGGACTTGGGACTTGGGATAGAAAGCGATCGGCCTGCAAGCCCCAATTTCAATGAGGCGGAGGTCGAGCGCGACCTGGTGTTCCTCGGGATCGCGGGCATGATCGACCCGCCGCGACCCGAGGCGCAGGCCGCGGTGGCGACCGCGCGGCAGGCCGGCATTCGCACCGTGATGATCACCGGCGACCACCCCGGCACGGCAGCGGCGATCGCGCGCGAGCTGGGAATCCTGAGCGAGGGCGGCCGCACGCTGCGCGGCGCCGACCTTGCGGCGATGAGCGACGCCGAGCTCGATCGGATCGTCGAGCAGGTCGAGGTCTACGCGCGGGTCGACCCGGAGCACAAGCTGCGGATCGTCGAGAGCTGGCAGCGCCGCGGGCACGTCGTGGCCATGACCGGCGACGGGATCAACGACGCGCCGGCGCTCAGGACCGCCAACATCGGCATCGCCATGGGCATCACCGGCACCGACGTCTCGAAAGAGGCCGCCGACATGGTGCTGACCGACGACAACTTTGCCAGCATCGTTCGGGCGGTCGAGGAGGGGCGCGGCATCTTCGACAATATCCGCAAGTACCTGTACTACCTGCTCTCGTGCAACGCCGGCGAGCTGCTGACGATGTTCGTCGGCGTGATGCTGGCCGGCGCGCTCGGCATCGTCGGCGTGAAAGACGCCGAGTTTCTGCTGCCGCTGCTGGCCTCGCAGCTGCTCTGGATCAACCTGATCACCGACGGGCCGCCGGCGCTGGCGCTCGGGCTCGACCCCAAGGACCCCGACATTATGGAGCGGCCGCCGCGCCGGCAGGGGGGCGGGATCATCACCGCCGGCGGCTGGCTGATGATCGTCGGCGTTGGGGTGATCCTGATGCTGGGCACGCTGTTCGTGCTGGACGCCTACTACCCCGGCGGGCTGTTCGACATATTCGTGCGCTACCCGAACGACCTGGAGCTGGCCGAGCGGCACGCGCGCACGGCCGCGTTCACGACGCTGGTGCTGTTCCAGATGTTCAATGTCTTCAACAACCGCAGCCCGACGCGGACGGCGTTCACGCGCGCGTACTTCAACCCGCTGCTGTGGGCGGCGGTCATCCTATCGGTGCTGCTGCAGGTCGCGGTGGTGTATGTGCCGCCGCTGCAGCGGGCCTTCCAGACCACAGCGCTGAGTCTGCTGGACTGGCTGGTGGCCCTAGCGGTGGCATCGAGCGTGCTGATCGTGGTGGAGATCGCCAAGCTGGTGCTGTGGCGCGGTGGCGCGACGAGCAACGGGCGGCGCGTGGCCGTCGCGCTGGTCGAATGATCGCGCAGATACACGGATACAATCAGTGCATCCGTGTATCTGTGTATCCGTGTCGAGCTAGCCCTGGGCCAGATCCTCGAGCCCGCGCGGGTTGAGCAGCGTGATGAACGAGCGATCGATCTCGAGCAGCCGTGCGGCGCGGAACTGATTGATCACCTTGGTGACCGTCTCGCGGTAGGCGTTGATCCGCTCGGCGAGCTGGCGGTGGCTGCGGCGGGGGACGCGCGAGGGCAGCGCGTCGCCGTCGCTCTGGGCCATGCCCAGCAGCAGCGTCGCGAGGCGCGCCGGCACCGACTTGAACGCCACCTCGTCGAACAGGTGGCTGACGGACTGGCGGTGGTTGCCGAGATCCTCGATCAGCGCCAGCCCAAGCGCAGGGTCGCGCTCGATCAGCGCCAGCACCTCACGGCGCGGGATGCGGTAGAGCGTGACCGGCGTGAGCGCCTCGGCGAACGTATCGTAGCTGCCGCTCGACGCCAGCGCGATCTGGCCCAGCAGCTGGCCCGGCTCGACCACCCGCAGCGTCAGGGCGCGCCCCTCGTCCGACATCAGGTGCAGCGCAACCTGGCCGCTGCCGAGCAGC
Organism: Candidatus Ribeiella danica; assembly: GCA_016717335.1. Classification (GTDB taxonomy): domain Bacteria; phylum Chloroflexota; class Chloroflexia; order Chloroflexales; family Roseiflexaceae; genus Ribeiella; species Ribeiella danica. Next base: position 607,962 of record JADKFS010000003.1, on the reverse strand, counting down.
AGCAGATCGCCGGCCGGCTGCTCAGGCGTGTAGATGACACTCCCACGCACGTAGCCGATCGGGTCGCGCGCCGTCGCAAGCTGGCCCCACGGGCCCACCTCTTCAGCAACGTGGCCAATGTTCCGCCGCATAGTTCCTCCGCATTCCAGGCTCAGGCTATTCGCTGCATTGTAACACAGTCACCCCGGTTCTGGGCGCCGTGTGCATTGGTATTGCATTAACATTTGAGCGCGACCACGTACGGGGAGCGGTCACAGGCGGCGCGCGAACATCACCAGCATCGCCGCGCGGCCGAGGCTCGTCATCGCGAACAAGATCGCGTAGTGGTCGAGCGCGAGCGGGCCAACGTGCACGACCGTGCCGGCCAGCCCAACTGCGATCGTTCCGCCGAGCAGGCTTGCGACAAACGTGCCGACGCCGGTGATCGCCCCATAGGCGGCCACATAGGCGCCGCGGCCCTCGGCCGGCGCGCGGTCCATCAGCAGGTTGAGCAGGCCCTGGGTGATGCCCGGCCAGAAGATGCCCGAGCCGATCGCGTTCAGCCAGAGCGGCAGCAGGAAGGTCGGCGTGGCGACGACCCAGCCCCACGGCAGAAACACCGCGCCTATGATCGAGCCGATCAGCACGCGCTTGTCGCCGTAGCGATCTTGCAGCCGCCCGATCAGCGGCTGAGTCACGAGCGAGACCGCGCTGGTGACGATCGCGAAGATCGCCAGCGCGGCGAACGAGAGCTTGAGGTTCTGGATGCCGTAGGCGTTGAAGAAGGGCGCGGCCACGCCGATCACCAGCGCCCAGCCGGCGGCGGTCAGGCTCAGGGCGCGGAAGGGCCGGTGGCGCAGCGGCGCGCTGAACAGCTGCGCCATCGTGACCCGCTCGACGCGGCGCTTGGGCGGCTCGGGCTGGTAGCGCAGCACCAGCACCCCGGCGACGGCGGACAGGCTGGCGACGCCGAAGATCAGCGCGTAGCCGACGCGCTCGGCCCCGGCGCCGCGGTAGTAGTCGAGCGCGCGGCCGGCCAGCCACGAGGCCGCCATGGCAGTCAGGCTGAGAATAGTATTGCGGCTGCCGAAGTAGCGCCCGCGCTGGCGCGGCGGCACCAGGTCGCTCATCCAGCTGGTCCAGGCATTCGCGGCGACGCCGATCAGCGCCTGGGCAACCGCCAGGATCAGCAGAAAGAGCGGCAGCCGGGCCGGGCCGAGCACGACCAGGAACGGCAGAGCGGCCATAATCGCCCAGAGCGACCGGCTGACGCCGGCGGTCAGCACGGTGAGCCGGCGGCGCTCGCCAAGCTTCTCCTCAAGGTAGGCTCCGACGAACTGCGAGAGCTGGCCGACGAACGGCAGCGCCGCGAGCAGGCCCAGCTCGAAGTCGCCCGCGCCGAGCAGCAGCGCGAAGCCGGTCAGGAACGCGCCGGCGGTGACGGTGATGTGGATGTTCGACAGCGCGCCCTCGACGATCGACAGGCGCAGGCCGCGCTGCACCGCGCTCGGCGAGAGCGGCTCGCCAAGCGCGGGCGCGGCGGCGCCCGGCCGTGATTGCGTCTTCGCGCGGGCGCGGATAGGTAGGTTCATGCCAGCCTCAGAGAATCGATCCGATTGAGACGGCTGCGAGCGCGCGGCCGGCTGGCCTGATCATAGCCGCAAAGCCCATAACGTCAAGGGGCGAAGGAATGATATGTTTGTGACAATTTACGTCGATTTGACGATTGCGGGTGCGACGCATGGGTGTGCGCGCCCCTGGCAGCGGACGAGGCAGCAGTGGGAGGTCGTGCGGCTGCGTCTCTGCCGCGCAATCTGGTGCGACAGCTCTTTGAGCTGTTGACGAAAGGCGGCTTGCCGGATACAATGGGGTTCCGCGACCTGCGGCACGCCGCGACGACGCTGCCGTCAAGCGGAGCGGGCACCTTGGCCCCGCAGCAGTGGGCAGTAAGACGGATGGCATCACAAAGTTCTTGCACATAGTGGCTCAATGGTTTTGCTCACAGCCATAGGAGCGCATACGGCCCAGTAGCTCAATGGATAGAGCACCAGTCTTCGGAACTGGGTGTTGGGGGTTCGAGTCCCTCCTGGGTCACCACTGTTTAGAGCATCAGAACGCGAAGCGCGGTACCGATGGTACCGCGCTTCGCGTTTCATGTAGCCAATCATGTAGCCAAACGTCCCGGTTTGTCAGTCTACGTCGCCATCCGCGCCGTCACCGTCCTCCGCGCCTGGCTCCTGTGGGTCGGGGCTGGCGGGTTTGGGGGTGAGGAGACGGTCGAGACCTTCGACGGCGTTTCGGTGCGTCTCGGGGAGCACATGGCCGTAGATGTCGGCGGTGGTGCTGATCTGGGTGTGCCCGAGCATGTCGCGCACGACCACCAGCGGCACGCCCTGCGCCAGCAGCAGTGTCGCGCAGCTATGCCGCAGGTCATGGAAACGGGTGCCGGCCGGCAGGCCGGCGCGCTTGAGCACGGCTTTGAATTGCCGGTACAGGTTGCCCGGCTCCATCAGCGTTCCGACCCTCGATGGAAAGACCAGGTCGTGCTCGTGCCAGTCCGGCCGCGCGCGGGCCTGGTCCTGCTGGACGCGGTGCTGGCGTAGAACCTGGATCAGCTGCTCCGGCAGGGGTAGGGTGCGGATGCTCGAATCGGTCTTGGTGGTGCGGCGCTGCAAGACGCGGTTGGTGCGGCGGGCCGAACCCGTCACGCGCAACTCCTGGCAGGTGAAGTCGACATCTTCCCAGCGCAGCGCCAGCACTTCGCCGCGGCGCAGCCCCAGCGAGAGCGCCACGCGATACAGAGCCTCCAGCGGGTCGCCCTGCACTGCCCCGAGCAGGGCACGGGCCTGCCCGGGCGTCAGCGGCGCGATCCGCGGTTTCTCGGCGCGGGGGATCTCGACGAGCGTGGCCACGTTGTAGGGGATGCGCCGCCGTTTGACGGCCTGGTTCAGGGCGGCGCGCAGCACTGCGCGTACATTCCGTACCGTCATTTCAACGCTGTTACTCCAGCCCTCCTGAAACGCGGGTGCGTTCCAGGCGCCGTATCCATCCTGGCCGATCCGCGCCCCGCTGTACAGCCCCCCGCGGGGGGATACTTTGGGGGGTAAATGGGGATATTTCCGGATTCCCAGCGCCGCGCCGGCGACGGCTCGCGGCCCTGGGGTCGAGCCTGGCGTGTATCGAAGACCGTGGTGAGCTGATGCTAAGCAGCGAAACGACACACGCCAGGCTCCGCCTGCCAGCGTTCAGATTGGCGGCGCGTCGGATGGCGGCTCCGGCTCCAGCACCTCGGGTATCGCGGCGATTCGCGCTCGGTACTGCACCGCTTCCGCCAGGTGAACCGGCCCGATCGCCGTCACGCTAGCCAGTTGCGCCACACTCCGGGCAACTGCCAGCACGCGCGCGACCCGCTCGGTCGTAAGCTGAAGCTGGCGGATGGCCGCCGCGAGCAGCCGGCTGCTGGCACCGTCCAGTTCATTGCCGGGTCGCGGCCGGCGCCGGGCTTCGTTCGCCTGGGCGAGGAGCGCCTCGTCCGGCTCGCCGCGCCGGCCCTGGCGGTGCGCCATGCGCTGCTCGACACTCGTGTATGCCGCCGCAACGCGGCGCAGACAGCGTCCATGCGTCCGATCAGGTCGTCGATGCGCTCGACGCGGCGGAGGGCGTTGCCGTCCCACCAGAACGGGATGGCATAGCTGTGGGTGCGCCTGGCGGCGAAGAGGTAGTCGAGCGGGCGGGTGTTCGGCTCGGGGATGCTCAGCAAGCTGCCGCTCTCGTGCAGCAGCGAGGCGAACTGGCTCGGCCGCAGGCGCGCGATCAGCACCTGGTCGTAGATCGTGATATCGCAGGCGTGCCGGTGCGGCAGGTCCAGCGCGTACGCCTGCGCGACGATCGCGGCATAGGCCGGATGCACCTGCTGCCAGCGCAGGCGGCGCACAATCGCTCCACACGCGCGCATGTGAACAGGTCTGGGAGGGCAGTCCGAAGGGTGTATCTCCTGACCAAAGACCAAGGACCAAAGACGAAGGACCAAGGGCCAAAGCGGCGCAGTGCGGACTTTTGGTCATTGGTCTTTCGTCCTTGGTCTCTTCGATCAAGTACTCAGCCTTCGTCCAGGAAGATACGGATGCGGACGGGCCGGCGGCGCCGGCTGCCGGGACGGCGGGTTCTGCCTACGGACCAACGGCCCAGGAGCGTCGTGGTGCACCCCAGACGTGTGGATTCAGCGGTGGCGTATGCCGCGCCGGTGTGCGCTTCCTCGTTCCTGGCGCGTCGCTGGTCGTGCGCGTCACAGATCCGCAGCGACGCGCACTTCGTACGCTTTGCAGACGATCAGGGTCGGTTCGCGCTGCGCTGGTTCGCGGAACGATGCCCGCACCAAGCCGCGCCCAACCATCGCTGTTTCGCCACCTGGACTGGCTTGGTGCGTCAAGTGATCGGTTCCTACCGCCAGTGGCCGGCGTGCGGTCGGACTTCACGCGTTGGAGTGTGTTTCTCGACATGGCGCTGGCTTCCATCGTGCCGACGGGAAGCGAGTGCCGTAGCTCATGCAGATGGCGTCGCGCGAGCGCGCGTTCTGCGGAAAGGAAGCGAGTATGGACGTCTTTGAAGCCGTACGCACGGTGCTGGCGGTGCGTGCCTACCAGGAGACCCCCGTGCCAGCCGACGTGGTCGAACGGATCGTCGAGGCCGGGCGGCTGACTGGCAGCAGTAAGAATGGACAGCCCTGGCAGTTCGTGGTGGTTGAAAACCCGGAAACATTGCGCCAGCTCGGCGCGATCGCGCGTACCGGCCCGTATGTCGCGCAGGCGCCGCTGGCGATCATCGTCGCGATCGAGCCAACGGCGTACGCCGTTTCGGATGGGAGCCGCGCGATCCAATCGATGATCTTGACGGCCTGGTCGGAAGGGGTTGGCTCGAACTGGGTAGGGTTCCGGGGCATGACTGGGGTCAAGACGCTCCTAAGCATTCCCGAGACGCTGGATGTGCTGGCGGTGCTGTCGTTTGGCTATCCTGCGAAAGCGATTGGTCAAGGGAAGAAAGAGCGCAAGCCGCTGGAGGAGGTGGCGCACCGGGAGCGATTTGGGCAGCCGTTTGTGTAACGCCTGGAAGCGTGCTTGACAGGGGCGCATACACGTGCGTTTCCATCGCGCACAAAAAACCGGAGGCGTCGCCGTGACGCCTCCGGTGTGTGTTCATTCCGCTCCGGCTTACGCGGCGCTTGCCGGTGATTCTTCGCCAGGATCGCCGGCGTCGTCGGTCTCGCCCGCGACGTTTGGCTCGGGGATGCTATAGTCGGGTGGCAGGCGACTCTGCTGAATGCCGTTCAGAAAGATCACCTCGGCGGCGACGATCTCGGTACGCAAGCGCACCTCGCCGGTGTCTGCGTCATCCCAACGGTGGGTTTGCAAGCGACCCGTTACGTAGACCCGGCTCCCTTTGTGGAGGTGGTTGACGCATTGCACGGCCAGCTGGCCCCACGCCGTGATCGTGTGGCGCTCGGCAGCTTCGCAGAGCTGGTCGGCGGCGTTGCGCCAGAGCTGGTGGGTATACAGGCTGAACTGCGTGACCGGCGTGCCATTGGGGGTGTGGCGCAGCGTGGGATGGTTGCCGGTGCGACCCAGCAGTTCGACACGGTTGATCGACGGTTCCATGTTCTCGCTCCTCTTGTTCATACGTTTGATACGCGCTGTGACGCCCTACTTCACGAAACCCAGGCCGCGTTCACGCATTGAGACAAACCGACCACGGCCAATCAGCAGATGGTCGAGCACATCGACGTCAAGTAAGTTTCCGGCGTCGACGATCTGGCGCGTAATGAGAATGTCCTCGGGGCTGGGCGAGGGTTCGCCCGAGGGGTGATTGTGCGCGACGATCAGCGCGGCGCTGTTCCACTTGAGCGCCTCTTTGAAGAGTTCGCCCACGCGAATCATGGAGGTATTGAGCGAGCCGACGTAGACGGTGCAGATCGCCTGCACTCTGTTCTTGGTGTCGAGCAGCACGGTGCGCAGCTGCTCGTGGTCGAGCGCGCTCATGTCGACCAGCAGCAGGCCGGCGGCGTCGCTGGGGCTCTTGATCTGGTCGCGCGGGGCGGGGGAGAGCAGCGCCCGCAGCAGGTCGAGCAGCGCCAGCACGTCGGGTGGTGGATCGGGACGGCGGAGGGCCCCATAGAGATCGCCCTGCTCGGCGATCAGGCGGCGCAGGCGCGGGATGGCCAGGTAGGGAGCGATTGCCGCGCGCAAAGCGGTGTCGGCGGGCGGGGTGGACGTCCGGCGCGAACGGCGTTTGGGGGTTTTGGGGATGGTCATGATCGGCCTCCAGTGGTACAGCACGGCGCCCAGTGCGCGCGTGGATGCCACGGGAGACAATGAGCCGGTCAAGATACGCGCAGCGTCTCGCCGGCAGGGTCTTGACCGGCTGAGCACAATCGAGGATCACGCGCGCGGTGTGAGTAGGTTCGGTGGCACGGTTGCTGGCTGTATAGGATGCATGGTCTCGGAGGCGTGGCGCTGGAGTGACGGCCTCGATACACATGCTGTGGCGCTGCACCGCAGTGAAATCGCCGTTTTGTCTTGGAGAAACATGGACAGCTGCTGCCCGTTCTGTGGTTTGCGATCGCTCTATCTGGCATGACGCCAGCCCAAGAGCAACGCGTTTAGGGCGCTGTACCCCAGCTTGCCGCCCTGGAAGATCAGCTTCTGCAGGTCGGTGTACTCCTGGCGCGGCAAGGGGTTGGTGTGCGCCGCGGTATTGCGCAGCTGCGCGATCCGGTTGATCGCTTTCGCGATCAGGTCGTCGAACCGCACGCAGCGGTCGGGATCGTCAGGGTCGGGATGCTCATTCCAGTGGGCCGCCACGTAGCTCTGGATCCGCTGCCAGTTGCCGTCCGGGTCGTCGCTGCGCCGCAGGTATGGTAGCACGCCGAGCGTCTGCTTCTTCGGATTGGCTAGGTCGCCGACAATATCGGGGCACTGGTAGACCCGTCGCCGAATCTCGACCTCCATCACGCTTGAAATGTGAATCGCCGGCGCCGAAAAGTCGCTGGCCTTGATGCGGTCCAGCTGATCCTTGAGAAATTCGGAGAGCGCCAGCGACTCGCGCTCGACCGGTCCCAGCATGTCAAGTGTCTGCGCCATGCCCAGATCGCGCAGGCGGTTGTAGTAGAAATCGAAGTCGACGTTGGCAAACTCTGCATACGTGCGCGTCAGCCGCTGCACCCGCTCGGCGATCGCGGCGGCCGCTTCGCCCTGCGCATCCAGCTCAGCCTGGCCAGATTCGCCGAGCATGTGCTCAAGCTCCGTCAAGAGGTCATTGACGTCACGGGGTGGACGTATCGGCTTCTGCGCGCCCGGCTGCCCCATGATGTGACACAGACGAGCATCGGCACAGCAGTGGATGGTGCGACTCACGATGTCGACTCGCCAGGCGCCAATATGCGGCTTTGGGCAAACCAGCAGGTCGCGCGACGACGCCTCCAAGGGTTTGCCCCAGCGATCGTGGAGGGCATCGCCAGCCGCTGCGCTCAGCGAATCCAAGAACACGCCCTGACAACGTGGGACACGGCGTTCACGCAGTGTCGCGTGCGCTTCATCGAGAATGGCCGACAGGATCTGTTCCGTCGCGCGCTCGCTGCCGAGCCGCGGCCAAACCCGCCAGACCGCCACGGCTTCGTCGGGCGCGCCGCGCTGTGCCGCGGTTCCCTCTGGCGTCACGCGATAGAGCGGGAGGGTCGGCGTGGCAGGTGCAATCGCCGTATCCGGCTCGTATTCACTCGCGTCGATCGACTCGCCATTCGACATATTCGAAACACGAGTATCGCGTTGAAACGCGAAGAGCAGCGCTCCATGCTGCTCGCCCGTCAGGCGCAGATCCGCGATCATCCGCTTGATGGTACTGGCCGGTGCCCGCGACGAGTCGCGCGGCTTGTAGTATTTCGCATCGAGGACAAACCCGGGCTCGTGCCAGCTCAGATCAGCGCCAGCCCACACCTCATTTCGTTCGACGTGGGCAATGTAAAGGTCGGGCCGCACGCCGGGCGCGTTGCGCCAGTGCTTCCGAATGGCGCGGTCGTGCCGAAGCCGGTATTGGCGGCGATCGTCCCCCGTGCCCCACACGTAGGTGAGTTCCGCTTGGACCGAGCTCCAACTCAGCAGACATCCATGGCGCTGCAGCAGATCCACGAGCTCGTAGAACAGCCAGAGCTGGTAGAGGTAGTCGTCTTCGTCGGGATCGGCGCCGAGCACGTCCTCTGCAACTGCTATCTGGTCGCGCCGGAGCAAGCGCAAGCTCCGACGCCGCGCGCGCCACGTGAGCAGATCCTCATAGGCACTGTTGCCGCCTGGAATGAGTCGCTCGTGGACCTGCGCCTCCAGCGTCTCGGTGTCGTCGCTCTCGATGATCTGCTGCGCGGCACGGCGCAGCCCGGCGAACTGCGGGAAAGCCAGCTCGCGATCGCACTGCTCGACAATCTCGTTCAGCGGGTGGCGCAGTGCCTCGTTGCCGATCAATCCCCGCTCGCTCCAGAGGACACGCTGTACGTCGGCGCGATATTCCAGGAGCGTGGCGACGGTAAGCACATTCTCCGGCGTAGCAAAGTCACGCCGACGCTGCCGGGTGTGGAGCACGAGGGGAGGCTCGCCGGGTCGCTCGGCCCACGTGGCATCAAGCGTACGCGCCCAATCGATCCGGCCGCGCGCAGGCGGCTCCTCGATGATGGTGCTGCGCGGCGACTCGAAGCTCAGCCGGCGCACGATCCGCGGCAAGATATGCTCGAAGAGCTCATCGCGCAGAAAGAAGAGCACGCCCAGCTCGCGATAGCGTCTCGGCACGGCGTCTTCCGCATCGGGTGTAAACCCTGGTCGTGCGTCGATGAAGCGCCGGAAGCCATCCTCATCGTGGCGTAGCAGCAGCACAATCAGGCGCGCCTGCATGGTGGCGTAGGCAGCTCGCTCGATCGGTGTGAAAGTCGTCATATTCCACGATCATTCGTTTGAGGAGCGCCGACGCAGGGCGTGGGCTCCGTAGCGATTCATAAGCTACAACCCACGCTCGTTGACGAATGCGCGCAGGCGCCGGGCGAACAGCCCACGGCCATCGATCGCCAATAGTTCGGTCAGGTCAAAGATGCGCGCAAGCTGTGACGTGGTCAGCTTGGGCAGCTCGGTGTCGTCGATTGAAGCGTCGCCTCGCTCAGCCTGCCTGAACTGCGACAGGTGCGCCATCTGGCGCTGACCGGGCATCTTTTCCAGGATCTTGTGCACGTTCACTGCGAACTGCTCCGCGTTATCCGAATGCTCCAGAAACGCGAGCAGGACGCGCTGCTCATCCCGCGCCAGCACCTGCAGCTGATCCGCCAATGTGTCGGCCAGCGCCGCGTCGAGCGCCCGCGGCCAGGTCATCCCCACGGCGTGCCCGGCGAAGAGCGCGGCATAGGTCGCCTCGGCTTGCGCGGTGCCAAGCTGGCGGTAGATGCGCGCCGCCTCGAAGACGCGCCACAAGCTCGTTAGGACCAGGCCAGCCATGTCGTCGCTCACCTCGACTTCGTAGCGCACGAGCGCCGCGCCCTCACCGGATACCGCCATGCGACGGACGCTGAGTGTGCCGGCCCAGGCGGCTCGCCCAAGATCGCGGTCGGCGCTGAAACCCTCAACTCCATACTCGCTCAAACGACACAGCGCGTTGAAAATCGCCATCGCGCGCTCTTCGGCGGCGCGCTCTCGCTCAGGTGGCAGCACATCGATAAAGGCGAAACGCCGCTTCATCGCCTCGCTAATCTGGTTCAGAAAGTGGCGATCGAAACTGTTGAGCGTGCCGATCAGCCGGAAGTCGCGCGGCAGGCGCAGCGCGCGCTCGCCATCGTCGGTCGGTATTGGCAGGACCGGGTTGCGCTGCCCGCCGAGCGTGGTCAGCAAGCTCCCGAAGGCGGCGTCGATCTGCGCGCGGGTGAACTCGTCGATCACCAGCCAGGTGCCCCGGTAGTGGTTGCCTTCATGGTCGGCCGCCTCGCGTCGTGCCGGTCGATCGTCTTGCGGAAGCTGACCATCATCGAAGCCGGCGTAGTTGGCGAGCACCGCGCGAGTCAAGCAGCCGTAGCCGATGCTATAGACAAGGGTGGCATCGTCGCCATTGCGCTGAAGTTTTGGGATAATGCCGCCAATGACATGGCGCACGCCCCAGTCTTCGGTCGCCGTGACGACTTCGGTCAGGTAGCCCTCGCGGCGCATCGGCTCCTCAATCGGCGAGGCGGTGGGTGGGAGACTTGGATCGTTGGGTAAGGTGATCCGCACGGTCTCCGTGAAATCGCGCCAGAGAACGCGCGGCAGCAGCTTCGCGAGATGGGTCTTGCCGGTGCCGGGCGGGCCGGTCAGGATGATGTGCTGACCGGCGACCAGCGAGCGGTAGATCCGCAGAATGATCTCGTGGTCAATCAAGAGCTCTCGCTGGATCTCGGCGATGCGCTCCTTGAGCAGCTCTGGCGGCAGGGTCGGCAATGCATTGTCGCCCAGCGCCGGCAGCTGGCTCGGGCTCGTGCGCGCGCGGCGCAGGTTTGCGAGAAAGGTATTGATCGTCTGTGCCGTCGTGCGCTCGTCATCGAGCGGGTCGAGCGCGCCGGGTGTCGCTTGCCAGGTGCCGTCGTCGTTGCGCTGCGCGAGACCAGCCTCGGCGTACCAATTGAGCAGCGGCTCGCCAAGCGGCCACGAGCTCGGCGGGTACGCGAGTCCGTCGAGCGGTGCCGCCAGCGCCGGGAGCATGTACTCTTCGCCCTGGCGCACCAGCAGGGTCAGCGCCGCGTAGCGCAGCAGCAGTGTCATGCTGCCATCGCCGAGATGCGCCCAGCGCCGGTAGTGTCCGTCGTCGAGCGGCTCTAGCAGGCGCAGGCGCATCAGATCATCCACCAGCTGTGTCGGATTGGGTGGCGCAGCGAGCGCGACGATCGCTGGCGCGACCGACGTGAGCGTATCGACGATCTCTCGAGCCGTGTAGGCGTCACGCGTGAGATGAGTCACCAGCTGAACATATGGCCTCAGCTGATCGCCAAGTGTCCGCGGTAGCATACCGGGCGTTGGCGGAGCGATAAGCAGCGTCGTTTCCGTGACCTGTTTCAAAAGCTGCAGGTCGTTCTCGGCACTAATGAAAAAGCGCCAACCCTCAGAGCCACGTCGCTTGAGCGATCGAGGATTCCGAAGCCCGGTCTGTAGTGGTAACAGATTCCATTCCCAACCATCGCGCAACACGACAAATGGGCCATATTTGACATTGAAGTACAGCGCTTGCGCAATCTTGTCATCGATAATGATGCGCAGATGGTACGCGCCAACCACCGCTATTTTGACTCGTTCGCCGAAGCGCACTCTGAGCCAGCGTGGGTATTCTTCGCCGACGATGCGATTAATTGGATTGTCGGTAACAAGTGCATGCTGCCAGGCTACGAGAGCATCAATGCTGCTGGCCGACTCATCAGCAGAGGTCTCGATCTGGCGCAGTTCGTCCTCGTTAGGTTCCTCTGCCTCCTCATCCCCGGTTTGCCACTGGGGCTTGATTGATTCACTGTAGTAGCTGAACCCCTCGCCGTGCTGCGGTGTAAGCACTGCCCGGATCTGTGCAAGTTGCTGGTCCACATCGGTGATGTTTGGATCGACCAGGCCATGGAATGTCGTAGCAATTTGCTGTTTGTGATCGCGTGACATGATCGGCTCGAACGTGTCGGGGAAGGCCAGGTGCAGCAACATCTCGCGCTGCGCATAGGCGTAGCTGATGGGCACGCTAAACGCGAACGCTTTGAAGGCCCAGGGGTCGGCCAGGTTGCGCTCACGCTCTGATTCAGGGAGATCTTTCCAATGCCGGACAAATTCAAGCAGGTACTGGATCTGGTAGTTCCGGCCGGACAGGAAGAACTGTCCGGCGCGGGCGATTCCTTCGTCCAGTACGTCTTCAAGGTCACCCGGAATCGCTTCAGGCTCAGGCGACCAGCCAAGAATGTTGTTGACAATGCGGCGCTTGGTCGCCCCGCCGATACCGTTCGCGGGAAGCAAGTGAACAAAGAGGAGCTCGCCGGCGAGCTGGTAGGTAGCTGGCGCTGCATCTTGCGATGGTGTCAGGGCATCCCCGTGGAGCTGGCGACGGAACTTGGTCTCGAAGGTATCCGCCGCCCAATCGGGGTGGTCGACGAAGCGGCTGTACAGGTCGGCGATGACGGGAGGCGACCAGATTGGCCTGCCGGGCGTGAACAGCGAGTCGTCGGCGCGTAGCGCGGCGTCCACGAAGCGCTGCGCCGTCGCGTAGAATTGAGCGCTGGTTGCCTGTTTCACTCGTGCCATGGCGGAATATCCTTGCGCTATTGGCGTCGTCGAATAGAATGAGCTACGATCGTATCATCGGTGGCAGATACACCTGGTCGGCAATCAGAATGTAAACGGCATGGTTGCTCGCGAGCATGGCATGGATGAACTCGTTGAACCAGCTGCCGTCGCGGATACGCTCGACGCCAAAGGCTGCCGCCATGGACTTCAGATCCTCAATCTCCGCGCGGATCTGGTCGAGCATGGTCTGCCGCGAGTCCACAGCATCGCTAGTAGAATCTGACGCCGTCGTGGGCAAGAGCAGCTGCGCGCCGCACTGTTCGCAGAAGCGGTATGTGCGGGGCTGTTCCTTTCCGCAGGCCGGGCAGTGCTGCGTGTTGGGAGGCGAGACGCTCATATGCCGAATTTCTTTTCTAGTCGATGTTTGTTTGGACAAAAGCTCTGCACGTCGTGACTCGGCAGCGCTGCGGCTGAGGAGATCGACAATCTGATTGACCGTTTCGGGAGAGCGCACTCGCTCCTCCTGGATGATTCGCTCGATCCGATCAGGAGGGTCTTCCATTTTCCATACTGCTGCCTTTGGACGCTCGACAGTCAGAGCGTCCATGACCTCGAAATCGTCTTTCGAGGCGCTTGCCGAGATGATGATCGGGTTCACAAATTACGGCTGCTCAACCGCATGCGTAATGGCTAACACATCAGGCGCCGCTATGGTGATTCGCTGCGGTCCCTGCCGACCGGCCGCGCCACGCCGCTCCCTAATTCGTTGAAGCAGTATTGCAAGATGCGCCCGCATCCATTCGGGGTCATTGCCGGCGTGCAAGTAAACCTCCCAGTTGTAGAAGTACTGGCCACGCTGCCGAATGGTGATCGAATCGACAGCGGCGCAGCGATAGAAGAAGTTGATGCTGCGGCGCAAATACTTTTCCCACTCGAATGGATCGCCCGCGTTCGCAAGCCACGGCATCTCAAACGTGGGAAAGCCGACGGGCGGACCTGCCAACAGCGTTCGGTGATTCCGGAAATTGATCGTATTGATGCCGCCTTTGTGGTTATTGCAGATTCGGCAGAGTGTCTGCAGATTGTCCGGCGCATTCGAGCCACCCAGGTAGCTGGGCGCGACGTGATCGATTTGCAGAAGCCGCGTCATATTTTCCCCACACGATAAACAGCAGTAATTATCGCGGCCTTTGACCTGATCTTTCACTTGCTGCGATGGCTCACGATACGGCATTGGCTCGATTATTTTCCCACCTCCATCCTTGTCCGGGATAGCGTTGAATCGGGCGAACACTCCCTCGCAGCAGGCGTTGTACTGGGCCTTAAATAGCCCGAGGTTCGGGTAGAGAATCGACCAATAGCGATCCGCTCGGCGATATTCCACAAGCAGTGCTTCGTGTTCCTCGCGGCGCGATAGATTGGTGTCCATAAATTGCAGTGCGACAGCGTCCAGATCGTGATTCTTGCGCTCCTCAAACGGGAAGAAGATCGGCGCGACGTTATCATTTTGCGCGATATGCCGGGCGATATGGAAGAGATTGCGCAGCAGATCCCCGCCGATTCGCTCGTCCACACCCGCGAAGAATGCGCGCTGCCAAGCGAGCAGTTGCTCCTGCTGCGTCTCAATGTCAACATTCTCGTCGCCGAACGCGCCAAGATCCGCAAGCTGCAGCGCTTCGATAAACTGGCGATAGGCATCGATCTCATTATCGTAGACCATGATCATTTGCTGGATGGTTGCGAGGTCGTCGCTGCCTTCCACCACCGAAAAGAATTCGACGCGATACCATCCCTCCGGCAACAGCGTCAAAAATGGCTCAACTGGAACGATGCCGGTATCCATGTGACGTGCCAATCGGCGAACCAAATCGATCGAGACCAGGTGAACCGGCGGACGCTTGGTAGGTGATGGAGATTCTTCTCCGAGTGGGCCTGTGCCGAGCTGGCTGTAGTCGGCCCAGTTGATCAGATGCTTCCAGTTGTCGATAAACGAGACGATATAGGCGTGATCGGTGCCGCCAAACTTCCCTCCCCGTAACGCGCGCCCGATCATCTGGGTGAGCAGGATTGTGCTGGTGGTCTGACGCGTGAGAAAGACGGTCTGGATATCGGGGACGTCGGTGCCTTCGGTGAGCATGCGCACATTGATCAGTACCTGCAAGTCGCCACGCTTGAACTGCTCCAGCGTTAGCTTATTCGCGTTCGGGTCGCGCCGATTTCTGGCCTCGACGGTGCTGGGGCTGGCGTCCACGCGGGTGTAGACCGTGCCAACACGGACGCCGCGTTGCGCTAAGAACTCGCGTAGCTGCTCGCACTGGAACCAGCGATCGGCGAAGATGATCGTTTTGCCATAGCGGGCTTGATTTTCGACATACGTCTGGGCAATGAAGAGATTGCGCTCGCGACTCTCGGCCAGCCGGGTGATCATATCCTCGGGCAGGTCGCGATAGGTGCCACGCCATTTTTCGTACTCGCGCTCGCTGAAATCGGTGGAGAATTCGGTACGATGATCTTCAAAGATCGGCTTGGCGAGGATACCGGCAGCCATGAGCTCAGTGGGTGTGACCTGATAGATAATCTCTTGGGGGAAAATCTTCCGTAGCCAGCCATTCTTTTGCTCGTCGTTGTAGAGCGGTGTTGCGGTCAATCCCAGCAGCGACATGCCTGGACGACGATCTCGCAGGCCCGTGATCAGCGTGCGATAGCTATGCGCCGGCGCGTGGTGGGCCTCGTCGAAGACCACGAAGAGCTTATCACCGGCCTCGCGGAGAAAGGCCATCAGCTGTGGATGTTGGATGCGATGTGCTTGGGTGAGCGTTTGAAGAGTGCAGATCACGATATCGTCAGTGGGTTTGATCTCGTGGACGCGACAATGGCCGGGTGTGCCCGAGACGATCCGCACGTACAAGTCGGATTTCGGCTCGCCGATCTGCCCAATCTCATGCTCCAGGCTTTCCAACGCTTGCTCCAGCAAGTGATGCGTGTGCGCCAGCCAGAGGACTTTATAGCCCTGGGAAAGCGGGCCGGCACACAGGAAGCGCAGCGCGGTGAAGGTTTTGCCGCCGCCGGTAGGCAAGACGAGCATTCCACCGGTCGGTGTGGGCACTGGGCCATCGAACCAACGGTGCATGTTTGTGAGCGCTGCGCGCTGGTGCCCAGCCGGCTGGCGCACGGAGCTGCCGTTTTGATGCGCACGAGCTGTGGTTAGGTTGTATTCACGATAAAAGGCATTGATGGTTGGTTCGGACATGGACGCCTCACCTTCTTTGATGATGGTTGGTATGTTGTTTGGTTAGGGCCGCTGTCCCGGGCATCCCGGCGCAGTGTAGCTGCTCAGAGCGCTTCGCAGATCCCATTACACTGGGAGCAATTGCTCGCGCTGCTCACAGAAGAATAGAATATAGTCGAGATAGATACCAGCAATCGATGCTGCGGTATTCAGAGTCGTACGCTTGTCTTCACCAGGATGTGCTTGTTCATTGCGCACTTGGCGCAGCACATGCAACACCGCAGAATCGGTAACAATACCTTGAGAAGCAACCCAGTTGATCATATTATTGAGATTGCTGTAGTTGCCTGGAGTAATTGGGTAGGCGTTGGTTTGCTCAACAGTGAGCGCATACTCTTTGAGCACACCTTCAAATAATTTTCCAAGCTGAAGTAAGCCAAAATGCGCTCGCTCAAGCGTAAGGAGCGATACCGCCTCACGCGCATGTGCGATCTTCTTTACATCCTTTAGCTTGGCGATCTGCGGGAAGACTTTGACCGGGATGCGCTCGTCCAGCAGGCTGGCCAGGTAACCATTGATCCCATTGGCGATCATTTCGCGCCGTAGGGCCACGAAGTTGTTGAATTCGTCAATTTTCCAAAGCTGAGGGTCGGTTGGCACAAACTGCTGCGCCAGCGCGGCTGGATAGCGCTCGACGACATCGGGCAGGATCTTCTCGGGCGGCTGGGTTGAGGAAACCCATTTTGCCAGCACGATGCGGTTGGCAATCTCGTTGACCCACTTGCGGTGCATTTGGTTATCGGCACTAAACTTACCAGAAGCGTACAGCACATCGCGTGGAAATATATGATATGTTTCGCCATTGGCAAGCGAGCTGTTACCGGCAAGTGGATCGCCATTGAACCAATCAACTGCACCCTGCGATTTTGCGACGATGTGCATGATTCGAAAGGCCGGGTGGTCGATCCCACGGCCTTCGAGATCGGCAGGTCGTAGATCGAGGCGGCCGCGCGCATCAATGATTTCATTGAGCATGGCGTCGATTGGGTCGTCTTCGCGTACGATGTGATTGATGTCGCGTTCGAGCGTCTCGTCGGTACGGCCGCTATACCGCGCCCACAGCAGCGCCTGGTACATCCAGTAGAGGAACCGGCGGGCTTGCTTGTCGCTCTTGAATTTGCCGTTATGGCGTGCCAGATACACAATCATCGGCACCAGAACGTTGGCGGTGCTCAGATCATCGGTGCTATGAATATAGGCGCGCCCGCGCAAGATGCCGATCAGCGTGTCGATCACCTTGTCGAGCGTCTTCCAACCGGCCTCTAGCGCGGCGCGATCAACTTTGTGCGTGCGCTCGTATAGCGCGCCGTCGGTGACAATGCCGGTGATGCAGCGCACTAGAAAATCTAGGTTGAACTTGAAACCCTGCTGTCCGAGGTTATCGAGCTTCTTTTTGAATACGCGGCGGATATCGGGCCACTTGCCGGACATATGTGTAAGCGCCAACTCGGCTTTGGTCAGGCTGGTTCCTAGCGAGTTGACGCGGTCGAACACGTCGATCGCATCTTCGATACCGGCGTTGGTTGGCACGGTTTGGAACGGATAATCACGATTCTTAATACTTTCCAGTGTCATGACATTGGCATTCAGCTGCTCTGCAAACTGCATTGGATCAACGCCTCGGCTGTGTTCTTGCGCTAGTCTGAAGATACTCGGCCGCTTGCCTGCGAAGAAGTCAGTTACCTGTATCCAGAGCGGATCGCTACGCTCCTTGGTGGGATACTCAAATTCGCCTCGGAGCAGGTGGAACTGTAGACCGCGCGGATCGTGCTGGATATCCTGTGGTGTGTAATAGGGTGGGATTTCGCCCTTGATCAGTAGATATAGGGTCGTGAGGCGCTGCTGGCCGTCAAGCAACACGCGGATGCGCCCGATATAGTTCTTGGGAATCGCGTTGTTTTTGATTTCAGGTGGGGTGGCAGTTTCCCAAAACAGCAGGCTGCCGGTTGGGTAGTTGCGATACAACGATACCATCAGCTGCTTAGCTTGCTCAAGGTTCCAAACATACTCGCGCTGAAATTCCGGTAGCACCAGTTCGCGGTGCTCGATTGCTTCCAAATGCTGAATAACAGTTCCCACAGATACTCCTCTTCATTGAGCGGTGCTGCTCCATATGAGAATGTCAAATCGCGCCGCGTTTACACGAGCATACCCAACGGTTGAAATGTCGCTGCGCCGGCTTCTCGCGCGAATACCGCGAATGCGTGCGGCGTCGGCATGGTCTTCGTGCCAACTAGAACGATATCTTCGCTACCGGCCGGGTAGTTCCAGCGAGAAGCGGCGGCGGTGCGATCGATCAATGCGCCGTAGACATCGCGGTAGGTATCCGATGAGGCATAGCCGATCATCACGCGCAGCCGAGCCTGGGCGAACATTAATTTCCACATGTCGAACAGTAAGGCGGATTCGGCGGAACTGTTTTCGTGCTCGATGAGCACCACTGGCAGGGCGTATTCAGCCTGGTCGTCGAACCAGCACATGTCGTACAGCACTTCGCGCATCTGTTCCGGCCGGCCGGGTGTTGATGGGTGCTTGTACTGGCACACGCAGCTCAGGTTCGCGCCAGCAGCCACGGCATGCAGTTGGTCGACCATATGCGTGCTCCACTGCGACCAGGTCTGCGGTGCGTTGGGAGGCCATCTTTCGGGCAGCGCATGCGCCAGGCTTGCTAGAAAATCGCGCCCATTCATGTTTTGCCCTTTCGCTCCCCTTCGCCGGACATGCCGCGAGCAGCCAATAGGCGTCGCAGTCGAATGCGTAATGCGTGCGCCAGTAATGGATCTGTTTCTGCTTCGGCTTCCCTCAGAAACCCCAATGCCTGATTGTGCCATGGCTCGTCGGCATGCGGGCAGACAAATCGATCATGCGGGCGCTCACGCCCAGACACCGCCTCAGTGAACCCAGTCGGCCCGATCCGCGAGCGTTCGACCCGGCAGCGTGCCTCACACACCCGGCAAGTCATCTGCTCATAGGCGCCAGGCTCGGGAAAGAATGCATCATACCCGCAGGTTGGCACAGTTGGACTCCTTACGCATCAAGCAGGCGGTTGATCTTGGCAAGGTCGTATGCGACGACGATGCCTAGCGGCTTTGTGTTCGGACGGCTATCATGCGTTATAACGATCGCCTCGAGGCGCTTGCCGAGTACTTCGCGAGCGAGAAATCGCTCCAGCACATCGACGAGGGTTGTATCCCGCGCCATAAAGTCCACGTGTTTGCTGTCCTCGGTATGCGCCAACACCTGCCCAATCGTCGTCTCGCTCAGGCTGACCAGATCCTCGCCGACATTCGCGCCCAACCAGCGCGTGATTGTATTCGCCGTGAGCAGGCCCAGGAACGTGTCGTCTCGATATACCGGCACTTGTGAGAATGCATTGGTGTGCATCGCTGTGACTGCTTCGGCGATTGGAGCGCGATCCGACAGGATGAAAACGTCATGCTGAAAGTGTGGTGTTACGCGTGGCGGTTGCAGGATCTGCTTGGCGATCGCCTCGATGCGCTGCACCGCCCAATCGTTTGGCTCGGCGATGACGCGATTGCCAGCCCGCTCGTGCACGATCGCGTTGCGGAGATCGCCGAACTTGCGCAGATCGTCTTGGAAACGCCGCACCAGTTGATCATTCCGTGCAGCGGTATCCACCAGTGCGAAAAATCTGCTGTCGCGGCCAAGCCGCGTCATCTCACGCAGCCGCCGCTCGATTGCGTTGAACTGATCTAGGAATAGATCGGAATTTGCCATTGAAATGCCTCGTGTCTCGTTGTAAGAAGCCTAAGCATATCCTGCGGCGCGCCGCACCAGGTCATCGTCCCACGTACAAGCGAAGCCCTGCGCCTCTAGCGCGCCGATGATCGCATTCATTTGGGATGCCTCCATGGCCAGAGAATCTCCGCTAATCGCGGATGCCGCAACGCGCCCGTACTGCTGCTGGATGTCGTCTGGAACCCAAGATAACATCTCTTGTGCCGGCCAGCCCGGCCAGTCGCCATCGGCTACGCCAGGCACGTCGTCACGGTCAAACGGCTGATCATCGGCGGGCCGCTCCAGCTCGTCCTCCGTGAACCACCGCTCCACCTCGGCGCGAGCTTCCTGGGGCAGCAAGTGAAAGAATTCGCGCCATGTCGACGCACTGCTGAGGGCATGGTGAATCGCGGCGAGATGCTGCGCACGCTCGCGTGGTATGAAGATGAGATCGTCGAAGGGCGCTCCATACACAATCTCATTGGTCGTTCCAGGTTGCTTATCCATAGTGTTGCTCAGTGTTCCTCTTGAATTGATAAACCCGATAGATTAGCGCAGAAATGCGGCCGGCTTAATACCCCGCCTCCTCCCGATCCCACGCCTCCAGCACCAGCCGCCGCGTGCGGTACTCGCCGTACAGCCTGGTCTCCTTCTCCTTGAGCACGCGAAACGTCTCGCCGGGGAAGTCCGGCCCGTACACATCCGCCGGGTCGAGGATGTAGCGCAGCTCGTCGCGCGTCAGGCCGTAGAGCCGAGCGATGCGGGCGTCCAGCTCGGCGCGGATCAGGGCGCGGCGCTCGTCGCTCCAGCGGAACGGCGGCAGCGGGAAGCCGTCGCGCGGGGCAAAGAGGTCCACCGGCGCGTCGCGGTTGCACTCGGCGTTGCGGCGCATGATCTCCGCCTGCAGCAGAGTCAACGCGCCCGGCGTATCGCGGTGGGGCAACGATCCCGGCGTGTCGCGGTAGGACGAAGCATTCGCGCCTAGCCCAAAGCCGCCATCCATGGATAGGGGCGAAGCATTCGCCCCTACGTCGTCGTTTTCGTCGGGGGCGCTGTGGTCGCCGCCAACCACGCCATCCACGATGTTCTGACTGCCGACTGCTGACTTCTGACTACTCTCCGCCCACACATCCTCCGCGAACGGCCGCATGTCCCACGCGGTGTACACCAGCTCCAGCACCCGCGGTACGATGAAGGCGATGTCGGCCGCGCTGAACGCGTCGGGCGGGAGGACGGGGAGTTGGTTGAGGATTCCGTATGTTAAATGGGTGCCACCTATTTTCTGTTTGACTAGGTAATCAAAAATCAAACTATTCATTAGTGCGACAAAGCAGGTAGTCAGTGATGTATTATGGTCTTCAAGAAATACTAAGGGCATAGTGTGGCCAACGCCACAGTATGGCAATACCGAAAATATTGCAGTCCTAGAGAGACCGCTGCTAGTTACATCTCTAAAACCGATAAACCAATTCCTAGAAGCCAAATCAGATAATCTTTTGACGACTTTCTCATGGAATATATAGTAAGAAGGATGTACACGGTAATTAGGATCGAGGTGCTTCTCAATTGGAACTTCAGGAAGCATGTGCGATCGACCCTCTAATGCCTCATAGGAAGCAAATCTATGATCAAATTGATAAACCATTTTACCTTCATAAAGTGGAACACATGAGGCATGCGGTTCAGGCAGAAACAACTCACTATCGCCCGACATATGGAACAAAGTAAAGAACTTCACACTCCATGATGCTTGTTTCGATCGCTCGTTTAGTAGCACAGGATTATGTCTATAGATTTTTCGTGTCAGCTCAGCATCTTTATATGTCCGAAATACCGGGCATGTTCCAGTATTTGGATTTAGTAAAATAAAGTCATCCCGAGATAGCTCAAAATGACGCTCCTTTTGCTCGGTTTGCAAGAAATTGAAGCATAAGAACGCGAAATCTGCTTGGTTAATTTTCGATCCTTCCCCTGCCATAACTACAGTACAGAACTTGAAGTTATGATGAACTCCAGGAAATAAACCCTCTTCGTTGATAAAACCCAATAGCTTGACCAAGCTCTGGTTATCCACCAAATCACCAAAGAAATCCTTCGTCGTATCATCCGTCGCGATTCCCGTCGGCACAATGATGCCCGCCCGACCGGTCGGCGCGAGCAGGTCGCGGGCGTGCTCGGCGAACAGCGCGTAGGTGTTCACGTCGCCGACCGCCGTGAGCGGGAAGCGGCCGGAGGCGCGCACGAAGCGGCTTTCGGCCTCGGCCTGGTACTTCGCCGCGTCGAACTGTGCCACGCGTTTGCGCTTCGCTGGGTCGTCGCTCGCGCGCCAGGACTGGATCACCTTCTCGCGCGCGGCCTTGTTCGCCGCGTCGCGCACCTCGGGCACGTCGACCCAGTGCTCCTGCTCCTGCAGCTTGATCCGCTCCCAGGGCGGGTTGCCCAGCACAACGTCGAAGCCGGCGGCGCCGTTTGAACGCTTGAACGTTCGAACGTTCGAACGTTCGAACACTTGAGGAAACTCCAGCTCCCAGTGGAAGAAGCCCGCTTCGGCGGCGAGGCCGTTGGCGGCGCCGATGACGTCGGCGCGGACGGCGCGCGGGTTGCGCTCGTGGTCGGCCAGCGTCTGCGTCGTCGGGATGTGCGGCGCGCTCCCCGATGTGAGCGGCTGGAAGAAGGCGGCCGTCCACAGGTTGAAATGGGTGAACTCGACCCCGGCATCAGTCCGCACCTGCCGGTAGCGGGCGGCTTTGGCGCGCACCTCGGCCACAGTAACAGCGCTCATGTCGTCGAGCTGCCGCAAGGCATCGGCCAGGGCCGCGCCGCCGTCGTTGGTCGGCGCTTCGAACAGGCTGCGCTGGTCGTAGCCAAGCAGGTAGCGCTCGCGCTCGGCCTTGTTGCGCTTCTTGATCTCAGACGCGACCTTCTTGTCGTCGCCGGTCACGGCCTTGTAGGCGTCGTCGGGGATGCCCTGCGCCACCAGCGCCCGCGTCGCGCCGATCAGGCTGTTGCCCTGCTTGACGTGGTGGTCGAGGAACGAGAGCGGCATGCCGGCGTTGTGGCCCTCGATCCACAGCGCCAGCTTGCACAGATCCACCGCCAGCGGGTTGAGGTCCACGCCGTAGATGCAGTGCTGGATGACATCGCGCACGGCGCGGCGGAACTCGCTCGGCGTGGGCTGCTCTTCGCCGCTGCGCGCCTTCGCCAGCGCGCGGCCGATCCGCCGGGCGGCGGCCAGCAGGAAGTGGCCCGAGCCGGCGGCGGGGTCGACGACTCGGATGGAAAGCAGTGCCTGCTCTTGCGGTGAGGGGGTGACGCTCGTGCCGATCGAACCTGTCACCTTGTCACCTTGTCGCCTTGTCACCTTGTCGGCGTTCGCAGCCGCTCCTCGATCACCGGCTCCAGCGCGCTCTTGATCAGCTCGTGGACCAGCTCGGGGCGGGTGTAGTAGCTGCCGGTGGTCTTGCGCTCGGTGCCGGTCACAAGCTCAAACGTTGAAGCGTTCGAACGTTCAGACGTTTCAACGCGAACCAGCGGGCGGAAGTCGAGCAGGCTCTCGTAGACGCTGCCCAGCTCCTCGACGTCGAGCGCGGCATAGTTGACGCGGCGCAGCGTGCGGCTCGCCTTCTCGTGGTAGAGCGAGAGCTTGCCGATCGCCTGGAGCAGGTCGGCATTGCGCATGCGCGTGCCTTCGGTCAGGTGCTCGCAGGCAGCCTGGCTGAACAGATCGCCGTCAAGCGGCGCCAGGCCCAGCGTGCGCGGGCGCTGTTCGTCGCTGCCTTCGAGGAGCTGGAAGGTCTGCATCAACCCGAGCCACAGGTCGTCGTAGGGGCCGCGCCCGACGCCCCGCTGCTCGGCCATCCGGCGCAAGCGCCCGATACTGTAGTGCTGCCGGTAGATCTCCAGCCGATCGTTGGCCGAGGGGCGGTAGCTCAGCGGCGACAGCAGGTCGGACGCATGATCTTCGGCGGCGATCAGGTTGCGCTCCTCGGCGACCATCAGGAACAGCAGGCGATAGACCAGCCGCAGCAGCTGGCGGTAGAAGTCAAGCGGCGTGATCGCGCCGGCAGCCAGCTTCGCGCGTAAGGCGGTGTTCGTGGGATGTTGGAGGAGGCCATTGCCCAGCAGCCGGAGCGCCTGCTCGACGCCGTCGCGCAGCTTCTCGCGCACGCGCCCGCCAGCCTCGACCGCCTGCTGGTGGTAGCGCTCCAGCAGGCATGTGGTCGCATCCTCCAGGCTGTGCGGCAGGCGCGAGCGGTGCAGCAGCCGGTACAGCAGCGCGAACTCGCTGAACTTCTCGCCCTCCAGCATCGCGCGCAGGTCGAACTCGACGTAGGCCGGGCGAGTCATCCGCGACGAGTCGCGCAGCAGGCGCAGCCGCTCGCCGTTGGTCACAATGCCCCAGACATGCTCGGTGCTGTTGAGGTACTCCTGCACCAGCGCGTGCGGCGAAAGCCGCGGCCGGCCGGTGGGAGGGCGAGCGTCCAGGCTGGTGCGGATGCCCTCGATGTGCACGGGCGGCGCATCGTCGTGCTGGCCGGCGCGGTGCGAGATCGCGTAGGTGCGGCCCTCGACCACCGCGGCGGATGGCAGGTACTTCAGCTCATAGCCGAGCGCGCGCAGAAACGGGATCATCCACTGCTCGCGCGTGATCGACGTCGCCGGGTCGCTCTCGCGCAGGCGCCGCAGGCCGCGCTGAAAGGCATCCCAGAAGACGCGCATATCGCCCCAGGCCGCGGCGATCTCGTCGCCCAGGCGCCGGCTCTTCTCCAGGCCGAAGTCCTCGGCGCGCTGGCCGGGCAGTTCCTCGCTGGCGATGGCGTCCAATATATCGATGGGCAGCAGCCCGCCCTCGGTTGTGATAGTGGTGTAGGGCATAAGTGTCTCGTTCTATTATCCCTGGATTACCGGTAGCAGCACATACACGCCTAGCAGGTCCGGCGGCAGGTGCGGCCGGACCGTCACACGCCTGCCGCTGGTGGCGCTGCGCACGCGCTGGTGCGCCTCTTTCAGACGCTCGGCGCGTCGCTCAGCCATGGCGTTCAGCTCGTCCCCGATCGTCCCAAGCTGATCGAGCACACTCTGAATACCCAGCGTGCGCTCTTCGGCGGTCACATTCGCGCCCGGCTGGGCTTGCTCCAAGAGATCGAGCGCCTGACGCTCGTCGAGCCAGTGCAGCGCGCCGGCGCGGCCAGCATAGCCGCAGACCACCAACTCCTCAGCGAACAGGGGAGGATTGGCGCCAGGCTCGTCCGCGCGGCGTTTTACGGTCTCGATCAACATCCGCACGCGCAGCAAGAGCAGCGTCGTGCGCTTGTCGATCGCCTTGGTACGGATCAGCCCGCAGCGGGCCGCGGCCGGCACGCCATCATCCGGCGCAAGCGCGGTCTCCAGCAGGTAGTCGGCCAGCGCGGCCGTCAGCGGGTGGTTCCGCCCGATACTGGTAACGCCCTCCGGCGTGGGGGTATCAAACGCAATCAGCGGCCCGCCAGCCTCGCGCTGGCCGCGCCGGCGCGGCGGCGCGAGCAGCCCGCCGGGCGTGCCATCGACTCGCTCGCGTATGGCGGCCGGGAGCGGGCCTAGGTCAGCCTGCCACACCGCCGCCGTTCGTCGATCAGTACTGGCGGGGCGAATAGAAATGAGAGGCGCCCCAAGGCGCTCGATCGCCGAGCGGACAAAGCGCTCGACGGTGGCGGCATCGCCCAGCACCGCGTCGCTCTCTTCCAGCTCGCGCGCGACCTCGGTGGGCTTGATCCGGCGCTGTGCGAAGCGCGTGCGGCTTTCCTTTTCACGCTCGGTCGCCGCGTCCCAGGCGCGCTCGACGCGTTGGATCTCGTTTTCCGACGCCAGGAGCGCGGTCTGCTGCTCGGTGTCGAACAGCGAGAGCTGCTCCGGCCCACGCTGGAACAGCGTGGTTACCAGCGCCTCAACGAGCGTGCCGCCGTCGACCGGCAACGGCACGCTAATGCCCAGCGTACGATGGATGCTGACCGCCTTGCGCAGCAGCACCTGCATGACCGCCTCGTCCATCGGGTTGTCGCGGCCATACAGTAACGCCGTGCGCACCCGCGGCGCGCGCTGACCGTAGCGGTCAACGCGCCCCTCGCGCTGCTCCAGGCGATTCGGGTTCCAGGGCAAATCGTAGTGGACGACCGCGTCAAACGGCTCCTGCAGGTTAATGCCCTCGCTGAGGCAGTCGGTTGCGACCAGCACCCGGCGTGGGCTGCGGCTCAGCTCGGCAATCAGCGCCTCGCGCTCCTCTTCCGACCGCTCGCCGGTCACCGCCAGCACGCGCAAATCCTCGCCGTAGCCTTTCACCCGGCCGGCCAGCTCCTGGGCGACGTAGTTGGCGGTTGCGATATACCGGCAGTAGACGATTGGATTGAACCCGTCGCGCAGCAGACCCTCGACCAACTCCTGCAGCTCGATCAGCTTGGGGTCGTTCGCGCCACGCAGCTCAGCGGCCCGGGCCGCAAATCGGCGCAGCCGGGCGCGCTCGTTCGCGTCGCTGCCCGCCTCGACCACCTGTGTCGGCTCAAGATCGTGCGCAGATTCGTGTTCGGTCACATCATAGACATAGCTGCTAAACAGCTCGTCAGTCAACAAGCCCTCGTCCGAGCTGGTAACATTACCAGCCGCCTGCCGATCGCCCAGCCGCGCGAGCAGCGCCGTCTCAGCCGCGGCTGGGCTGCTCATCACGCAGCGCAATAAGGCGAGCGCGGCCCAGTAGCGCACGCGCGCGCGCCAGGGCGTGCGCGCGGCTGCACTCTCGGTGTCGCGCACCATTTCTCGTGCGAAGGCGTAGACATCATCGAACAGTTTGCGGTACTGCGCTGAGCGGGTTAGCGTATAAGTCACTTCCGCCGATTCGCGCGCGGGGAATGGCGTCACATCATCCTCGCCGATCCAGTGCTGCACGTCGGCGCGGCGGCGCTGTACGAAATGGCGCGCCAGCTCGTCGCGCTCGCTCTCGCCGAGATGATTCACATCCACGCGCGTGAAGCGCGGCGCGAGAAGCCCGAGCAGCGAGCGGAACGCGTCCTCGATGCCACTGTGTGGAGTCGCCGTCAGGAGCAGCACATGTCGATCGGCTTTCGCTGCCAGATCGCGCACCAGCTCATAGCGCTGCTGCTGGGCCGCGCCACGGCTGCTGGATTGCGTGGCGGTGTGGGCCTCGTCGACGATTACCAGCTCGGGGCAGGTCCGCAGGAAGCTATCCCGTCGCCGGTCACTCTTTACATAGTCGATGCTCGCGATCGTAAATGGGAAGTATTCGAAGATGCTCACGTCGCCGCGCGGCAGCACGCGCTCCAGGCCAGCCGCTGTGCTGGAGCGGACCACCACCGCGTCGATCGCGAATTTCTCCGCCAGCTCGCGCTGCCATTGATCGCACAGGTGGGGCGGGCAGAGCACCGTGAGGCGGCGAACTTCGCCACGGTCGAGCAGTTCACGCGCGATCAGGGCCGCCTCGATCGTCTTGCCAATCCCAACATCGTCGGCGATCAGCAGCCTGATCGGATCGAGCCGCAGGGCCATGATCAGCGGCACCAGCTGGTAGGGGCGCGGCCGCACGCCCAGGCGCCCCAGCGAGCGGAACGGACCGGCGCCGCTGCGCAGGCTCAGGCGCGCAGCATCTCGCAGGAGCTGGCCGGAGACAAAGTCGGCCGCCGCTTGTGGCACCGGCGGCGCGAACTGCGCCGGTGTAACGCTGCTGCCCTCAATCGGCAGATAGATGCCGCATACCTCGGCCTCCGTGCCGCCGATCGGGCGCAGCATGAGCACATCGTCCCGCTCGGAGGGGAGCACGATCCACTCGCGCTCGCGACAGCGAACAAGGGAGCCGATTTCATAGTTCGACATTACGTTCTCTTCCAGAAATGAAACTGCGCAAGCTGTGACTCCAAATCATGATCGGCATCCACCGTCACCACGACATATCCGGCGTCCTCAAGGTCGCTCCGCATGGTGTCGAGGCGTTCCTCTGGTGCGGCGCACAGGACACAGGTCGCTGGGGCGTAAAACAAATGCGGCTGGTGTCCTGCTTTCTCAGGGAGTATTGCATCGGGTTCGCGCCCGCCTTGGGCAGTGATATACGCAAGAACCTGCCGCACCGCTGGCGGAATATCCTGATCGAACCCTGCAGCGCTGGTCGACCCGTTTCCGCCCGTATGGCGAACACGTACCTGTGCCAGCTCGACCAGCAGATCGCGTACGGCGCGCCGGTTCAGCACGCTATGGTCGGGCTGATTGCTGTACGAAAGCAGACAGCGGTAGCACGCGCGCGCGCACTCGCCAACCTTATCGGGCGCCTCAGCGCCGGTATCGGGATTGAAATGGCAGATGGCCAGCGCTTCGCGCGCGACACGGGCCAGCGCGTCCGGCTCTTCGACCAGCCGCCGCAGCACGCCCGCACCGCCTTCCGACGGCTCCCAATAGATAATCCGGCAACGCGCGCCCTCGCCAAGCCGCTCGGAGCTCAGCTCTTGCTCTTCCAGCTGGAAGACCGCCTCGATCCCACGCTGCAGCGCATACTGGAGGCTCGCCATCACCTCGGCGTTTGCGCTCACCTCGGGTGGTGGCAAGACAATCAGTAGGTTGCGCGTGTCGCGGACGACCAGCCGGATACCCTGACGCACGCTATTCGAGCTGCCAGGCTCTGGTTCACCGGGCTCTTCGACGTCGGGCTGGCGGCCCCACACGCCCCGCCGGAGGTCGAGCGAGAAGCCTTCCTGCTTGGCCCGTCGCCAGCCATGATTGAGGCGCCAAATGGTTGCGGCTGGGCCGTAGCAGATCTGTATCGGCGTGCCGTCGCCGCTCGTTTCGGCGTCAACTCGGCGCAGGCCAGCTTGGTCGCGCGAAAACTGGTAGTGGGTCTTGACCGTAAAACCCTCGCGCACACGCTCTTCCTCTTCGCAGGTAATCCGGTCGACCCGCTGGGCGGTCACTGTCGTCATCTCGAACAGGTTCTGGAGCGTTTGCGCGGCGCGGGTATCGAGCACGGCGTGGCATTGCTCGCACACATCGGTGCTGGTCCCTTCATGAAAATACCCGCACGCCCGGCAGATCTTGGCGCGCAGGAGGCGGGCCTGGGCATCACCGGCCGGCAGCATGGTCCGCACAATGCGGTACTTGCGCCCCTCGTGGTAGACAATATTCTGCGGCCCGAACTCGGTGATTGCCAGGAAGCGTGGCCGTGCCAGGAAGGTGCCCTCGCCGCGCTCGGTTGGCAGGAAGGCGCGCACGGGCAGCCGCGGGAAATTGTAGCCGGGCAGAAAGCCTTCACTCGCGAGATAGCGGTAGGGATAGAAATCGGAGTCGCCTTGGCTGCGGGTCGTGTTGTTACACAACAGATCCTTCTGGCGCAGCGCCTCATCCTGGCGCCGGCGCGCCTCCTCGACCTCGTCGCGTGAGAGCTGTTTTTGATGCGAGATATCGATCGTTTGCCGCGCGTCGAGCAGCTGGGCGTCGGCGGATTGGTACAGCTCGCGCCAGCGCTCAAATGCCCGCTCGAACGCCGCCGCAGCGTCGTCGAGAGTCTTGGTCAGCCAGTCGTCGTCGAACCAGGTTGTGGTCTGAAGATCCGGCTGACAGGCGGCTAGGATGCGCCGGGAAGCGGCCAGGCATGCGGCTGCATGCGCGGGCGCGAGCTGGAGCTGGGCCTGCGTTTCATCGCGCAGGGGAAACTTCGGCGCTACGGTGTTGACAAGATTGAGGATGGTGCGGGTCAGGTCAAGGCCCGTGAATCCAAGCCAAATGGCATGCACATGCGCCCGCACGAGATCTTCGTTTGCCAGATCGATCTGGGGCGGCGCGACGGCGCCAGCGACCATCTGCAGCGGGCGTTGGAAGAAATATTGATCGTGACCGCTGCCGGTCGAACAATAGGTCATCACGAGCGCGGGTTGGCCGCTGCGGCCGGCGCGCCCGCTGCGCTGGGCATAGTTTGCCGGCGTCGGCGGAACATTCCGCATATGGACCACATTGAGATCGGCGATGTCGATCCCCAGCTCCATGGTGGGTGAACAAAAGAGCACCGGCAGCTTGCCATCGCGGAAGAGATCCTCGCGCACTTCGCGCTGCTGCTGTGGAACCTGCCCGGTATGCTCGCGGCCCTCAATAGTACGCAAGCTGGCAACTGGCTGCGCGTAGAATCGTCGAAAGAAGGCGTTCGCTTTGCGCTGGGCATGTGCCAATCCTTCCATCCGGCGCGAGCGGATCGGGTCCAGCCCCGGGACCGTGTTGTCCCCACGCCGCCAGAGCAGCGCATCACGCCGAATCTGCACCGCACGCGGCCCGCGGTCGGCCACGTCGGTGAGAATGTTCGCGCCCACCAGGATGTCGAGGAGCACCGCCAGCAAGTGCTCATATGCGTCATCGTCGAGTTTATCGGCGAGGCACGGCCAGGCCTGTGGCGACCGCAGGTAGCGACCGAGCGTGCTACGGACCGACAGGCTGCGCCCGAATGCCGGGAGCGGCTCATCGTTCGGCACCACGAAGCTGGTCGCCTTGCGCAGGTCGCGGCTTTCCTCCTCGGCCAGCGCCCATGGTTCGTTCAGCGCCGCGTTGACCTTGCGCACCAGCTCGCTCTGCCGATCAGGATCGAGACACGGCGCATCAACCGCGAGCTCACGGCGCATATACTCCAAGAGCGCGCGAATGGTCGTCTCGCGCTGCTCAGCCGTGCATTGCTCGAGCACCGTATGTTTCCGCCAGGGCGTATCGTCCTGGCACAGCTCATGCAGATCGAGGTAGTCGATGTGCAACAGGCCACATTGCTCCAGGTTCGGCTGCGTCACGCGCCAGCTGCGTCGGAGATCCTCATAGATCCGGTACTCCAGCAGTGCCGTTAGCGCTTCCTCATTGCGCCGGCGCGCGCCGGCGTACGTCCCGACGTCCTTGGCGTAAGCCTCTTGGGGCAGATCAAGAGCACGACAGACCTTGGGTGCCACGTTGAGATGCGTGAGCGGGTCAGTTTCAGGCTGTTCCTCCAGCGCACGCGCGATCGCCGAGCGCAGCAAGGCCACGCTGGCAAAGTCGTTGAAATGGCCGGCCTGCAGTGATGCGTCCTGCCGGTTATCGGTGAAGCTCAGCAGCTTCTGGGCGGCGGGCGCGAGCGTCGAGCGTCGCATTTCGTCGATCGCGCTCACTGAGACCAGTGTGGTCGCGGTGCTCCGGCCCTCACTGCTCAAACGTGCCAGCTTACGGAAATCATCACGGTCGCGCCGGGTGTACACCACGCCACAGCGCAGACATGTCAAGAACGGCGATGGGAGAAACCAGCAGGGCGTCGTCGTGGAGTCGCCCGCGCTCAGCACCGCACCATCCGGCCGCACATACAGGCGCTGCGGAACAAACTCTTTGAACGTTTTGGTAATCGAACGGCCACGTCGGGTAATCGTAAACCAGCTATCGGGCAAGAGCTCTTCGTCGCCCTCACGCCAAGCATCGTTTCCAATCAACAGATAGCCGGATCGTGCATCCTCTCCCACATCCTCGCCACGGGACATCGGCTGACGTGGTTCGACGAAATGGCCTGACCGATTGTAAGCCGCCAGCGCATAGTGCTGACCGCATTCCCGGCAGAATACCAGCGGAAAGAGCAGCTGGTCGCCGTCGTCGCCGGCAATATAGCGTTGTCCCTCCAGGGTGAGCACACGCTGCTCTGGGTCATCGTGGAGCGTGCTGTAGACGGCACTACCTTGAGAAATGAACTGGTGCAGCTTGAAGGCAAACCCAGGCTTGCCCTCAGGGTCGCGCACGCCACTACCGATCTGGAAGAAGTGCCGGAGCTGCGTGAGGCAGGTATCGACAGCGACGCCGGTCCGCTTGGCCAATACCTCAGCGCCGGCTTGGAGCGTGCGCGGCTCGGCCCGCCGCAGTGCGCCGGTAGCGTCTTTTCGGAGGCTGAAGGTCGCCTCGATCCAGGCCGCTAAGGGATGCTGCTGGAAGCGTGACCACTCGAGTGTCTCGGGAATCGGGCTGAGGAGTGCCGCGCGCAGCTGCGCATCCGTCGGCTGATTGAATTGGGGCACCGCATACGTCAGCGTCTCCTCGATTACCTGATCTGGCGGGAGATCGACGCCAAAGATCTTGCCGGCCACGGCCGCCACGGCTGCTCGCCGGTCATCCGACGAATCGCCGCTGGCCATGGTCGCGCTGGTGCCAATACACAGCAGATTAGGATTGCCCGAGCGGTCGCGTAGGCGTCGCATCAGCAGCGCAACGTCGGCGCCCTGCCGTCCTCGGTAGGTATGCAACTCATCCAGCACGACGAATTGGAGTGCGGACGTGCTGCTATCGACAAAAGTAAATTCCTCCGGCCGGGTGAGCATCAACTCGAGCATGACGTAATTGGTGAGGAGGATGTGGGGCGGATTTTGCTGGATTTCCTTCTTGCGCGCCTCGCCCTCCTGACCGGTATAGCGCGCGTAGGTCACCGAGCGCTGCCCCTCCGGCAGATTCTCGAGGAAGCGCTTGATCGCCTTGGCTTGTGAGTTGATGAGCGCATTCATCGGGTAGACGATGATCGCGCGCACCTTGCCGGCCGCAGGGTTGTTGCGGAGCACGTGGTTGATGATCGGGATGATATAGGTCAGGCTTTTGCCGGAACCGGTGCCGGTTGTCACGACAAAGTGCTTGTGGGCCTGCGCGAGATCGATCGCCTGGCGCTGGTGATAGTAGAGGCGCAGCGAGCGCAGCGTGCCATCGCGGTCCGGCGCTTGAAAGATATCTGCACAGCGCGGATGGAGCACGTGATGCTGGACCAGATCTGCGACAGTGCTGGCCTGATCGTAGGCTGGCGAGAGCTGAATCAGTGCATCGGGCCAGAGTTTGCCACGATCAAGTTCGTGGTGCACGTACTGGTGAATAGCGGGGTCGAGAATAGTGAGAAAGCTCTTGGTGTACTCAGCATATTCGTCGATAACGTGCTGGCGGAGCTTGAAGACGTCCACAGAGTTACCTCATCGGTCTGGTCGGCGAAAACTCCTGATATGGATACCGATGACAACACACGATGATTTCGTCCACAACTGTGGTGATTTTCTACGAATTAGCCTCGTTCGCTGGATCGACACGTGGCTCGATGGCTGCAAGTAGGGCCACGATATCGGCACGCTTGTAGAGGCGGTAGTTGTTGACCGGGTGGCGATACACACGGATCTTCCCGCTGCGCTCCCAGTTGCGAAGCGTATTTTCCGCGACACCCAGCAGCGCCGCCGCCTCTTTGATCTGCACGTAATCGGGAAGCCGCATCTGACCCACCTCTACCGCAAGGCTACAAACCCTGCCAAAAGCATACTGCTTGTGTCAAGTCATTCTCAACAGTCCCAAGCACCCGCAGGTCGTCCCAATAGAAGAACGCTGCGCGTCGCAATCGGGATACGGTCTAAATCGGTAGGTGGCCAGCGGTTGCAAAATCGCAACTAAACCGCAAGGTAGAGGCCCTCCGGCAACCAGGAAACTGGACCGCCGAAGGTCGCATTTGTGGACGACCGGATGCCTATACTCAAGCCAGATGAGCAGCCGCGGTCATGTGAGCGGTCGAGCACACAGGCTCATCGGAACAGCGTAAGGCACAAAGGAGCCGAATCATGAAGAAGCTTGGGAAAGGATGCCTGATCGTCGTCGGGGTCGTGCTGGTCCTGGGGATTATTGGCGTGGCCTTGGGCGGGCGCGGCCGTTCGAGCGGCGAAGCAGCCGCACAACCCACGGTAGCGCCGCGCAGTAGTGTCGCCGCGCCGGCCAGCAGCGCGGTCGCGCCCCCGGCCGAAAGCGCGGCAACGGCGCTTCCGGAAGCCACCGCCGCCCCCGCGGCCTATCGGGTCGGCGAGGATGTCCAGGTCGACGAGGTGCGCTGGAAAATTGTGGAGGCGACCGATCTGGGCAAAACGCTCAAGAGCGACAACCAGTTCGTCAAGGACAAGGCGACCGCCGGGCGCTTCGTGCGGGTGCGCTTCGAGCTGGAGAACCTGAGCAAAGACATGCTGACCTTTGCCGGGCTCGACCTGGTGGACGATCAGGCGCGCACGTTCAAGCCGTCCAGCGACGCCTTCCAGTTCATCCCGACCGAGGAGGCCTGCGTGCTGGAGAACCTGAACCCGAACGTCGCGAAGAGCTGCACGGCGATCTATGAGGTGCCGGCGAATGCGGCCGGCCTCAAGGCGCAGGCCGGCGATCTCAAGCTGCTCGGCAATACGAGCGCGCTGATCGACCTGGGGCTGAAGAGCCAGTAGCACCAATTTCACCTGACCATTCGACACGCCCGCTAGACGGAAGACGGGGGACGGGAGACGAATACCCACGTCTTCTGTCCTCCATCCTCCGTCGAACATGGCGAACATTCCGATCGGGATGGTTTCGCATATGACCGAGCAATCAATCGATGCGACGACCCGCCTGCGCCTGCTGGAGTGCTGGCTGCCGCTCGCACAGCAGATCAACCAGGACCTGGTATGGGGGTACGCTTCAGCGGATCTGGAGGCACTCATCCTTGCCGCGTCGACAGATCTTGTCCAGACCGATAGCGCGACGACCGCTCGTGCGGTGTTATGGATGCGACATCTGCGTAATCGAAGCGAGCACCTATGACTCCGCACCGTGGCGGCACCAAGCGCAGCTCCTGGCTCACCTTCCGGCGGCGGCTCTTACTGGTCCGCTTGCTGCTCCGCACGCGTGTCCTCACAATTTGC
This sequence comes from Candidatus Ribeiella danica, assembly GCA_016717335.1. Lineage (GTDB taxonomy): Bacteria > Chloroflexota > Chloroflexia > Chloroflexales > Roseiflexaceae > Ribeiella > Ribeiella danica. Next base: position 573,973 of record JADKFS010000003.1, on the reverse strand, counting down.
CCCCCGCACTGGTGCGCGTGTACGTGGCGCACCAGTGCGGGGGATCCACCCGTTCGTGGACTGGCAGTCCAGACATGGTTGGCGCACGGTAGATGCGCCTCTCTGCGCCACCGCGATGCGGAGAGGCGCATCTACGACGCTGCTTGGGCGCAGGCCCACTCGGTGCCGCTACGCGGTCGGCGTGCCGATGTGCTGCGTGCCAAACGGCAGCACCGGCTGGTCGAACGTCGAGCTCACGATGGCGGCTGCGAAGAAGCCGATACAGCGCGCCGTTTCGTCACCGATGTTCCGCACCCCATGCGGGGCCATGGCCGGGATCAAGACCGCCTGCCCGGCCGACAACTGTCCCGTTTCATCCCCCAGACTCGCCTCGACCACGCCGGACAGGATAAGCACGATCTCCTCAGCGCTGTCAGTATGGCGGCCGAGGGAGCGGCCCGGCGCGATCTCGAAGTATACGACCGCAGAGCTTTGGTTGCCCGTGGCCGCGTAGAAAGGGAAATTGGCCGTGATCTGCATCGCCGCGTCATCCGCGTACGAGAGTTCGCGCATATCCAGCTTGTTCAGATCTACCGTGTGCATGATCTACCTCCCTTGCGCATCGCTCGTCGCGATGGCGTATATGCTGCTTGCTACAGACCAATCACAACAGCGGATGGCGGTGGCTGCAACGCCCGGAGCAGGCAAGCGCAGGACGAAGTTGCGGTATCAAGCAGCATCGCTCCCTCCTGCTCGCGGCTGAACCAACGATACAAATTGCTCTGCATGGCGCTCCAGCCATGATTCGAAGCTCTGCATGTCCGGATAGAGGGCGCGGCTGCGTTCGATCGCAACGCGTTGATCGGGAACACGCGTGCGGTAGAACTCAAACATGTTGGCCGTCTCTTCGGCCCCCGGGAAACCCAACGACGCGAAGACGTCGCGCGGGATATGGTTGTAGACGACCTGCGCGCCGAGGACGCGAGACATGATCTCCGCGTATGCTTGAGGACGACGATAGTCTCCGACAATGTCGACTGCTGCGCCGAGAAACGCCTCGCGCCGCTCGAAGATGGCGGCCACAACGCCTCCGATATCCTCGCTCGCGACTCCCGCGAGCGGCGTGTCACCCTGTGGGAAGCCGATGGCCAGCCTGCCGTCCGCTTGCGCACGGGGCGGGAAGTACGTGATGAAATTGTCGAAGTAAAATGCCGGGTGGACATAGGTGGCCGGAAGCGCCCGTGCGCGCGCCTCGTCCTCAAGCCGCGCCTTGATATCGAAGTGAGGCACCGCCAGCTCACCGCCCGTGGCCTGTTTCACAGGGGGCAGGGCGCTGAACACGAAGTGCTGAACGCCCGCGGCTGCAACCGTGTCGATCAAGCTCTTCCCCTGGTCGTACTCGTGCCCGAAGTGTTCGTAGTAGTTGGTCACGCCGTAGCAGCCATAGCACCCCCCTAGCGCCGCCCGCAGGCTCTCCCGATCATCCAGATCGCCATAGACCACCTCCACGCCAGCCCGGCGGAGCTGGCGCCCGTTCTGAGAGTCCGGATGACGCGTGAGGGCGCGAACGGCGAACTGATTGCGCGCCAGCAGGTGGCGGGCGACGCTGCCGCCCTGCGCTCCGGTCGCGCCAATTACAAGAATGGTCTGCTTCCCTATGTTGCTCATGGTGCTCCCCCGCGAGATAAAACGGCGCCATCGTTGCATTTCGATGTCGCCCGACCAATCGACACCTGTAAGTACATCACACAATCCTCGACGGGCGAAGCGACACCGGAGACAAAATCACACACAAGATGTGGTACACTGCGACAGTTCTACACTCGCTCGCGTTGATAGATGACACGCCGCCAGTATGACCGCACTGGATGACGATACGGCGTTTGGCCAATGGCTCAAGCGCCAGCGACAAGCGCTGGATCTGACGCGGGAAGCGCTGGCCGAACGCGTGGGCTGCGCGCCCTCGACGCTCCAGAAGATTGAGCAGGGCGTCCGGCGCCCCTCGCGCGCCATGGCCGAGCGCCTGCTTGACGTACTGAACGTGCCGCCATCCGAGCGCGCCCCACGGCTTCGGCTTGCGCGCCGACCCGTTTCACCCCCGCTATCCGCCGCTGACTCAGTGCCAGCACGGACAGCTGTGCCCGGAGACCGCACGGCGGAAGCGCCGCTCGCCACTGACACGCCGCCGTCTGCACACTGGCCGGATTCGCGATCGGCGAGGCCGCTCGTTCTGACCAAGATCCTGCCGCCCCCGCAGCGTCGACGGGCCGTGCCGCGCCAGCGCCTTACGGACATACTCAACGCGGAGCGGGGCGGCAGCTTGACTCTGGTCGTCGCTCCTGCAGGATTTGGCAAGACGACGCTCCTTACGTCGTGGATCGCAGGCCCGCCCCAGCAGCAAGGCGGATTGGTCGCATGGCTGTCGCTGGAGGCAGGCGATAACGACGTCGTCCAGTTGATCCGCTACTTGATCGCCGCGCTGCAGCGCTGCCACCCCACGCTCGGCGGGATGGCGCTGCAGCTTCTGGATACGCCGCAGCCGCCGATCGAGTCCGTGCTGAGTGTGCTCATCAACGATCTGACGCGGCTGGAGCGCGTGCTCCATCTGGTCCTGGAGGACTTCCATCTCGTCCGCGCGCCGGCGATCCACCAGGTGTTCCGCTTTCTCATCGATCATCTGCCACCGCAGCTGCACCTGACGATCGTCGCGCGTGAAGACCCGCCGCTGCCCCTCGCGCGCCTGCGCGCTCGCCAGCAGGTTCACGAAATACGCGCCGCGGACTTGCGCTTCACGCGCGACGAGGCCGCGGCCTTTTTCACGGAGAGCATGCGCCTGACCCTAGATGCGGCGGAGGTTGCCGCGCTGGAGCAGCGTACGGAGGGCTGGGTCGCCGGATTGCAGTTCGCGGCCCTTGCGCTCCGCGACCGCGCCGACCGTCGCGACTTTCTGCGCTCGTTCACCGGCAGCCACCGCCTCGTGCTCGACTACCTGGTGGAGGAGGTGTTGAGCGGTCTCCCCGACCATCTCCGCACCTTTCTGCTCTCCACCTCGATCCTCGATCGGCTCTGCGGCCCGCTGTGCGATGCGCTCCTGGGGCTTGAATCCGCGGACCCGCGGGGTGCGGACGCGCCAGCATACCACGCTTCGCCAGCATACAGCCAGATCATGCTGCAGGAGCTGGAGCGTGCGAACCTCTTTCTGACGCCACTGGACGACGAGCGCCGCTGGTACCGCTACCACCACCTCTTCGGCGCGGCGCTCCGCGAGCGGCTCCACCGCGGCGCCGCCCCCGCGATGATCTCGGCGCTCCACCAGCGCGCGTCCCACTGGTTTGCCGAGCAGCGCCAGCCTCGCGAAGCGATCGATCACGCGCTGCAAGGAGGGCACTGGCGCGATGCGGCTCGACTGATCGAGCAGATTGGCGATCGCCTCGTGGGGGAAGGCGCGATCGACGCCCTTCAGCAGATGATCGCGACAATCCCCAGCGGCGTGCGTTCGGAACACCCGCGGCTGCTATACCTGTTTGGGCTGTGCGCGCGTCAGCGATGGGACCTCGACTGGTCGCGCAGGCTCTTCCAGCAGGCGTCGGAGGCCTTTGCCGCGGCGGGCGACGCGATGGGGCGAAGTGAAAGCCTGGTGTACCTGGCCGATTGCCTGCGCATGCTCGGCGCGTATGACGAAGCTCGCGCGTCGCTCGATCAGGCGCTCGCCGGGCCGCTCCCCCCCGGACGTCGCGCGATCGCCCTGCGGAGTCGCGCCTACCAGGCTGGTCTGAGCGGCGACTGGCAGCAGGCCATGGCATATCTTGACGAGACTCTCGATCTCTTGGAGCGATCCGGGGACCGGCAGGCCCTCTTCGAGCTGGCGGTGAACCTGCGCTCGTTGTTTCTGGCGCTGCCAGGGGCGGTCGATCGCGCCGAGCGAGTTCGCCGCCTCCTGCATCAAGGATCAATCGCGCCGCTGAGTGCGCTGGCTGCGGTCGACCATTTCCTACAGGGGTTCATCATGCTAGTGCGCGGTGAGATCGCCGCTGCGCGTGGGGCGTTCGAACAGGTCCTGCGACTGAGCCAGCAGCTTGGCGCCTATTCCCAGCTGAGCTTGGATGTCGCGCTGTACCTGCTGCGCAGCACGGCGCTCTTCGGCGCTTTTGACACGGCGCAGCAGCATGCGGACCAGATCGTCATGCTGCTGCGGGAGCCGACGCTGACCGCGTTCCGGCAGGCTTGGGGCGGGTACTATCTCAGCGCTTATGGCTGGCTGTACTGGCTCGAGCAGCGGTACGACCGCGCCCGGCACGTCCTCGACGACGTCGAGACGGGGGCGACCGATCAGGAGTGGCCGCCGGTCAAGACGGTCCGGCAGCTGCTGCGATGCTTGATTCTGGTGGCGGCTGGCGACTACGGCGCTGCCGAGACTCTCTTAGGCGCGGTCCGAAGCGAGCAGCGGCGATTCCGTGACAGCGTCGTCTTCGCAGACGCCGGGCTGCTGCTGGCCTTGGTCTATCACCAGACGGATCGCACGGCGGACGCTCTTGCGGTGCTTGACGATGTGCTTGGCGGGCATGCACAGGCGAACACGCCAGGCCTCATCATCTTGACCGGACCACCGATCGTCGTGCCATTGTTGCACCTTGCGATCCAATATAACATCCATGCTGAGTTTGCGAGCAACGTGCTACGGGCAATGCCCGACGGATCTCAATGGCTCTCGTAGGAAACGGCGTGGATGGGCGCTGTCGGCCGGCTGCCGCGTGATTGAGTTGAGCTCACAAGCGGCGATTTCGAGATCCTGCGGTCGTTGTATAGACCGGCCGCCGCGGCAGCGTTCTCACGGAATAGCGAGCCTTCGCGACGGATACCGACGAGGGCTACTTCACAGTTACAGTCGCCACGGCGATGCCGCTTGCTTACCTCAGGTGCCGCTGAAAGAATGCATCCCACGATTCGACTTCGGCGGTTGGGATTGCCGTGTGGCCTCCTGGGTTGATATGCATCGACTTATCGGAACTGCCAAATGCGGTGAACAGCGCAATGCCATAGTCTCGGCTGCGAATCGGGTCGTCCCATTGAAAGGCGAAACGGAGCGGTACGGTAATCCGCTGTGCAGCGCGCCGAAGTGTGACGTGATCAGGATGCAAGTGAGCGAGGCCAAGCACCGCGCACGTAAAGCGCTTCTCCTCGGCCAGCAGCGGCACGCCAATCCACGTCCCTTGCGAAATGCCCCAATACCCGACCGCATCAACGGCTGGCGCAAAACAGGCAAGTGTCGTATCAAGGGCGACTTGCCACTCCGGTACCGCTTGGGCGGCGAGCGTGTCCAGAAACGCGATCTTTTCTGCAGAACGTAACGATGGCGCGCTCACATCACCCTGTAGCCGACGTTCCGTTTTCAGGCGTTCTGCTTCGGCCTCCTCGCGGGAGATCCGCTCGCCATGCTTGGGAGCATCAATTGCAAGGCTGGTCCAGCCAAAACGCGTTGCATACCGGATCGCCCGGTCACGAATGTCCCGCGTCATCTTGTGCTGTGAGCCGCCATGTCCCAGTGCAATCAATGTTCGAGGCTCGAGAGGTGTGCTAGGCTTCCAAATCACACAAGGAACAGCTTCACCAGCAACTTCTACGGTGAACTCAATCTGGCAAACGTTGTTCTCCAAATAGCTGGTTTTGCGTATGAGCGGACTGTCGTTCATAGGCGATGCCGGTATCCCAAAGTGATGTGCCGTGCAGCATCCAGGTCAGACTCAACGTCAGACTCGCGGCACTACGAATAGATCGACCTTGGTGCCAGCCGCTGTGTGCGATAATGATAGCTGATTTTCATGCTCGCGCTGTGCGCACAGTGCATGGAGGGCTCCTTCGGGTTGTTTTCGCGCACCCAGGCGAGAATGGCCTGGGTGTCGCCGGCGATGGTGTCGCCGAAGGTGGCCTGCTGGTCCAGGGGCAGGGTCGCGCGCAGCAGCTGGACACTGGCGTCGAGCAGGAACTGCAGCGCCGGATTGGGCAGGTCGGTCGCGCAGGACGGTGCTGCAGTGGCGGCGTTTGGGGACGCTGGCGGCGACGTCGAAGCCGTGCGGCGCAGTCGGATCGGGCACGCGGTCGAAGCCGAGCCAATGGAGCGCTTGCCCTCGTGGAGCTTGACGAGATAGGCGGCGACCAAGGGCGCGCGCGGCTGCGGCTGCGGACCAGGGCAGCTCGCCAAGCAGGGCGCGGTACGTGCGGACGAGCGGGTCGGCGGCGACCAGGCAGGCAGCGGCGCAGCCGGCGAGCGGACAGGGCACGTCGGGTGGGGCGGGCGGACAGCCTGGCGCGTGCCGGAGGGCGGCGCGCAGCCGGTTGAACGACGCCACAACATCGAGGAGCATAGGATCGTCTCCGATACGGGGTGGTTGGTGGTACAGCTATCGTACCGCGTATCGGAGACGGTCAGGCGACGGCGATTGGGGACGTGGCGTCGGTGGGGCGCGACCGAGCGACGGCGATTCAAGAATGCCCGCCATCAAACGACTGCAATCGTATGTGTAGCGCTCCCCTCCCGTCCAGAACCAGGCAGGCAGTTCCGCCGAGCTGGACTCGTATCGATAGGATCGTTGAGGCCGATTGGGCGATCGACGCGGCGACTTGGAAGGCAGGCGGGAAAGATTGGAAGGGAATCGCGCCGCATTGGAAGGGAATCGCGCCGCATTGGAAGGGAATCGCGCCGCATTGGAAGGGAATCGCGCCGCATTGGAAGGGAATCGCGCCGCATTGGAAGGGAATCGCGCCGCATTGGAAGGCAGGCGGGAAAGATTGGAAGGGAATCGCGCCGCATTGGAAGGGAATCGCGCCGCATTGGAAGGGAATCGCGCCGCATTGGAAGGGAATCGCGCCGCATTGGAAGGGAATCGCGCCGCATTGGAAGGGAATCGCGCCGCATTGGAAGGGAAACCCTATGAAGACAATTGGAGTTCTGGGCGGCTTTGGGCCGCAGGCCACAATGGATTTCGAGCAGCGGGTACATCGCGCAGCCCATCAGCTGCTCCCACCCAACGGTAACAGCGGCTACCCGCCAATGATAGTGTATTACTGCCGGCATCCCCCGGTGCTGCTCGACGCGGCCGGCCGCACGCAGCGGCCGATTCGGCCCGACCCGCGACTGCTTGCGGCGGCCCGCACGTTGGGCCAGTTGGCAGATTTTCTCGTGATCACCTCGAACGGCGTGCATGCGATGCAGCCGGCCCTCGAAGAGGCCGCCGCGCGCCCAATTCTCAGCATGATCGAGGCGACCCTGGCCGAAGTGTCCCGCCGGGGCTGGCAGCGTGTCGGTGTCCTGGCCTTTCAGACCTCGCTGGTCTATGCGCAGGCCTTGGAGCGGCGTGGGCTACAGTGGGAGGGTATCGACGCCGCGCTGCAGACACCGCTCGACGCGGCAATTATGGCAGTCATGGAAGGGCGGGACGACACACAGTCGGCGGAGCAGGCCCGGCGCGCGGTCATGGCGCTCCGCGAGCGGCAGGTGGACGGCATCATCCTGGGATGTACGGAGATCCCGCTGCTGCTGCACGCCGATCTCGATGCCCCGGATCTCCTCAACCCGACCGCCCTCCTGGCCGAGGCTGCGGCTCGATACGCGATTGCCGAGCCATAGGAGTGACGAATGACCGATCACAGTGTTCACGAGCTGCTCGCGCGGGTTGAAGAGCACACCAGGATAACCCTCGGCATCACCGATTGGTATCCGTCTGCCTTCGTGAATGATCTATGCAGGCCGCCGACCATGAACGTGTGTGCTATACTTTGCGGTGCGGAGTTATCGGGCGATCGCCCCCAAGGGCTTGCCGGCTGAGCTTGACGCAGCACGCCAGCCGCACCGCAGTCCCGACGAGCAGCTGCCCTAATTGGCGACAGAGTGCGAGCGTCCTCAGCAACATGAAGACGCTGCTGGAGGCCGGCGAGCCGATGCCGCAAGGGCATTAAAGACACGTAGAGGTGAACACAATGAGCTGGAACAAACTGGCAGCCGCCGATCCCGAACTGGCTGCATTCGGCGCCGAACGCTTTGTGAGCACCGGCGTCGCCTATCTTGCGACGGTTCGCGGCGATGGCGCGCCGCGCGTCTACCCGGTCACGCCGATTATAGGGGAAGGGCGCCTGTTCCTGTTCATGGAACCAACCTCGCCCAAGGGTCATGATCTCCAGCGCGATGACCGCTATGCCCTGCATTGTTCGGTGGAGAATTCGAGCGGCGGCGGCGGCGAGTTCTTCATCGCCGGGCGCGCCCGGCTGGTGGAAGACCCGGCGTTGCGTCAGATCGCGGCGAAAGCATCAAGTTTCACCCCGGCCGATCGCTATATTCTCTTCGAGTTGAACCTTGAACACGCCAGCTCGACGATCTACGACGGCGGCAGCCCGCTTCGCAAGCGCTGGCGCGCGGATGGCGAATGATCGATGTGGGGACGATTACCGAATCGTATGGGGCTGTCCGCGCGTGCCCTCAAGGAAGCCCTGCATGTGCGGCTTCGCCTGGGTGGCGTGGGTCGTCCTACCCCACACTCGCAACGGCGAAACCACCCCATGCGCGCTCGTTCTCAGTCTCTCGCCCGAGCGTGCGCTGCTCGCGCAGCGTCAGTCCGCACGACTGGAGGAGCTCGGACACACGCTCGCGCGTCGGCGGCGTGCTGTCGATCCCGAACTTGAACGGTTCACCGGCCGCGCGCGTCGCCGCTCTCCCGTAGCGCCAATAGAGCGCGTTCGACTCGGCGGGCTCGGTCGTGAAGTAGTCGAATGCGACGACGCTACTCTTGGCGGTGCTGGCGATCTTGCGCAGGGTGTCCTCGACGGCTTCCCGCTCCAGGTACACCATCACGCCCTCCCAGAGGAAGAGGGCTGGCTTCGCGAGGTCAAAACCCGAATCCACGAGCCGCGCCAGCCAGTCCTCCTGCTCGAAGTCGGCGGCCACGAACGTGACCGCAGACGAGTCGATGCCAGCCTTCGCGAGCATCGCGCGCTTGACCGCCTGCGTCTTCGGCGCGTCGACCTCGAAGGACCTGACCCGCCTGTCCTTCGGGAATCGGTACGGGCGCGTGTCGAACCCCGCGCCGAGGATGACGAACTGGTTGATCTCGGCGAGGTAGCGATCCACGGCCTCGTCGAAGAAGGTCACGCGGGCTGAGGCCTCGTACTGCTTGGGAACATCGCCCTCGAAGGGATACCTGAAGGCCTTGGGGACGTAGCCGGTCACGCGGTGCGCCAGCAGCGTGGGGAAGCTCACCATGCGACTGGCAACCGGAGGAACGCCCGGCAGCAGCGGCATCAGGCGATTGGCCGGCTCGTCCTGTCTGGTGCCGAGGTTGTGCATCGCCCACCGTGCCGAGAGCGGACCCTGGGCGGTCACGGATACGCCCGACGGATTCCCCATAAGGAAACCCTTGCCAACCCAGATCGCGTAGCCGAGCAGCGAGACCGGGAACAGAAGGATGCTGATGATGTAGTAGACGGTGGTCGCGATGACGTCGCGCATAGTATCGAACCTCTTCCTCGTGGTGCGGACGAGAAGTAGACGGATATCCGTCTACCAATAACCGCGTTAGTTGATGATCGCGCCGATGGTCTGGAAGTAGGCGGCATCCGGCGCGCCGGCGCTCGCAAACTCCCGGCTTACAGCCAGCAGGGCAATCAAGCTGAGGCCGCCTAAAACATCGCACATGCCCTCGATTAGCCGAAAGCCGACCACGCCGATTGCCAGCCCGATGCTGTACTTGCGCATGATCGGATACAGCCCCATGCCAACTCCGGCGCAGGCGACACCCATCAGGAAGGTGAGAAACGCCGCGCCGAGAATCGTGCCTTCATGGGCGGCGATCTTGCTCAGGTAGCCCGGGCGCATCCAGGATGGGACTGCTAAGGATGGCGGCGATGACCCCGGTCGCCGTGCCGATGATAAACAGCGCCCCGACGATTGCGGCGCTCGCTCGGCTTGTCCCTTGGGGGCTTTCTGTGGTGGTATTCATGGTTGATCCTCTTTAGCCTTCCCGGAAGACAGATGAACCCGGTTGACCGAAATAAGGGTCATTCCCAAATCACGCACTTTTTTGAGCAGGCCATGCAGGGCGGCCTGGTCAACGACCGGGCCGGTGAGCAGCGTGTCGCCGTCGGCTTCCAGCGTGATGGCCAGGCCGTCAAACCAGTCTGCCCACTGGCTCCCCAGCTGGCCCTTGAGCCTGATCTGATAGACCATAGGCCGAGCCGGATCAGGTTGTGGCTCAAGTTCGTTTGACATCACCGTGTACCTGTTGTGGCCGGCCATTCCCATCCGTGCCACCTGCTCAATGCACCTGTACTATACCCGCGCCGGCGCGTCGCCGATAGACACGTTGGTGTGGGCCGGAGTGTTGTTTTGACTTGCTGAACGGGAGCGGGGGGCGGGGGGGGGGGGCGGGGGGGGCCCGGGGGGGGGGCGCGCGGGGGGGGGGGGGGGCCCCCCCCCCCCCCGGGGGGGGGGGGGGGGCGGGGGCCCCCCCCCCCCCCCGCCCCGGCGGCGCCCCCCCCCCCCCCCCCCCGCCCCCGGCCGGGGGCCCCCCCCCCCCCCGGGGGGCGGGCCGGCCCGCCGCCCGCCCCCCCCGCGGCGGCGGGGGGGGGGGGCTTGGGGAGGGCGCAGCCCTCCCCAAAAACCACACCCACGTTTAGATTTCAGCGCAGCGCGCTATATTAAGGATGAAGGATGCATGTCTCGGCGTGATCGCTGCCAGCGGCCAGGGCTTCTCCCTTCATCCTTCTCCCTTCATCCTTCGAACGATAGCCTCCCCGTGTGGGCGCCTCCGCCACGCTATGCCGGTTCCAGCTCCTGCCTTGTGCGAAGCAACACGATTCCCAGCCAGACGAACCACAGGATTTGCAGGAGTCCGAACACGACCGCGCTTTCACGGAGCGGCGGAAGGTTTGAGGCGAGCCCCATGATCCCGGTCGCCAATCCGAGCCAGCTCAGCGCCCTTGGCAGGCGCTTCGAGCGCAGACCGGCCATGCTCACCAGCAGCACCCAGGGCCCACCGAGCGCCTCACCGCCCCCGCCGCCCAGCCCATCCACGATCGACTCGATCACCTGCCACGCAGTAGCCGCGCCGGTCGCGTCCTGCACATGCAGGTTGACGACGTACTCCATGCCCATGTTGGAGATCGTCCCGCTGGCGATCAGGAGGCAGGACCAGATGATGCCCCACCCGGCGATCACTCGCGCTATCGCAAGAGTTTCGCCCTTGAGCCGATCGTAGAGGGCGAGGGCCAGAACCGCGAGCACGAGTCCGAAGACCACATACGCAAGGATATTGAAGGCGTACAGGCTGCCCTGGTGAGCGACGAGAAGCGCGAGTTTCGCGGCGGGGTCAACCACACTCTGGTAATCAAGGACGACAAGAAAATAGGGGATTGTCGCCAGGTATGTGACCGCCAGATAGAGCGCGGCCATGCCGCCCACGTGCTGGTGATCCAGCAGCCGTCCGTGTGTGCGTTCCATATGCTGGTGATCCAGCAGCCGTCCGTGTGTGCGTTCCATCGCGCATGCCTTTCTTGTTCGGGCGCCGCCTGCTTGCGGCGCCGCCGAGAGTATGCTACACTTACACCGTAAGTATATAGCTTACGGTGTAAGTATGTCAATCAGTCAAAAGATGGATGACGTGCCGAGGAAAGCAAAAGCGGATACCCCGTTGACGCGGGAAAAGGTGCTCCGCGTCGCGGTCAGCCTGGCCGACGCAAGCGGTATTGAGGCACTGTCCATGCGTACGCTGGGGCGGCAGATCGGTATCGAGGCGATGTCGCTGTATAACCATGTCGCCAATAAGGACGACCTCCTGGACGGCATGGTGGACATGGTGATTGGCGAGATCGAGCTACCGACGTCGGGCGCGGACTGGCGGGATGCCATGCGGGCACGCGCATTGTCCGCCCGCGCGGCGTTCACGCGGCATCCCTGGGCCGCTCGGCTGATCGATTCGCGCGTCAGCGGCGGCCCGGGGCGCCTGCGCTATTTTGACGCCGTGATTGGGGTGCTGCGGCGGGCCGGGTTCACGCTCGAGCTTGCCGCGCGAGCGTTCTCGCTCATCGATAGCTACATCTACGGCTTCGGCCGCCAGAGCCTCAACATTGCTTCCGGCGATGGCGGGGGCGTGCCGGCAGCCGAAGCCTTCCTCCAGGCCCTCCCCGCGGAGGAATTCCCCTATCTCGCCGAAATGGCGGCCACGTACGCCGCGATGCCCGGCTACGATGAGGCTGCGGACTTCGCGTTCGGCTTGAACCTCATCCTCGACGGCCTCCAGCGCGTCCTGGATTCCACGTGACCCTTCAGTCAAGCGTGACGATCACGTTGCCTCGCTTGTGACCGCCGCTGACATAGCGATGCGCCTCCACGATGTCTTCGAGCGGATAGACCCGGTCGCACCCGAGCTTCGGCGTGCCGTCGTCGACCGTGATGCGGCGCCCGCCCGGCGCAAGCACGCGGCTGGCCTTGCGCAGCGCGCTCGCGCTCTTGCGCTTCCCGACCGCGCCCGAGGCCCCGTCGATCAGGATGGGCTGCCCGGCCGCAACCTTGGCGCGAGCAGTCCGCCGTAGGGGATCGCGGCCGCCTCCGCGTGGGTGAGGTTCGCCGGCCGGGTGGCGAGCAGAGCCTCCTGCGGCCAACACACATAGTTGAGCCTATCGTAGAGATAGCCATTCCACGAGCATGTACAGGGAGTTGAGCGTGGAGGGTTGTAGGGAGGGCTGAAGACCCTCCCTCTCCCCTATATAAGCAAATCTATGACGCGCTCAAAAGCTCGTTCGTCGCTGTTTTCGCAGGCAGGGCAGCGATCGCAGATGGGTTGAATCCTTTGGCGATAAGCCAGACCGCCATTACTATTTCCTGTGGCGCCAACACCATTTCTAAATAAAACTCATAGCCGGTATCCATGTGAAAGAAATGCAACAGGGCGGAAGCCATCGAGAAAGCCACGCCGATCAAGCCCCAGACGGACAACCAGCGCGGGATCAGCCGGGTGCGGTAGAAGGAGAGGTATAAACACGTAGCCCCAATCAGAAAAATGATGGAGCTGACCGGGGCGAAGCGGTCTAGGAACTGATACAAGACATTGCCCATGGACTGCAAAGCAGCCGAATTAGCCCCGGCGGGAGTGTATTCGTTGCCAAGCGCGATTAGTGTCAAAATACCGAGGGTCGTAACAAAATAGCAGGTTCCCTCCAGCGCCCCGCGGAAGAGCACCATCCCCATCGCGAGCTCTTCGCTATCTTTTCTAAAGATCGGGTAGAGGAAAACCGTCATCGCCACCAGCGAAACCCCCATCAAGATGGTAAAAAATGCGCCCCCGGTAAGCCGGGACGAATTGGCGGCAACGAGGCCCAGCATATCCACGCCGACAAGCGGTTTGCTGGTAATGAGCGAGGTAAGCACTTCGCCGCCAATGACTCCGCCCAAGACCCCAAAGACCGTCCCCAGGAAGTAGAGGGCGCCTGCCATGACTGCATTCATTCTGTACGTATTCATTTTTATGCTCCTTGTGCCTGTTGTGGCCGGTCATTCCCGTCCGTGCCACACGCTCAATGCACATGTACTATATCTGCGCCAGCGTGTCGCCGATAGACACGTTGGTGTGGGTCGGAGTGTTGTTTTGAATTGAGTGCGACTAATAGTCGTGGAGAGGGGGGAGAAGGTTGAGGGAAATCTACACGCGCGCTTACAACAAGCCCAGCTCGCGGGCGCGAGCGATAGCTTCGGTGCGCCGCTGCACCTGGAGTTTGTCGAAGATCCGGCGGTTGTGGCCTTTGACGGTATCCAGAGCCAGAAACAGCCGCGCGCCGATCTCCTGATTCGAGAGGCCCTGGGCGATCAAGCGCAGGACTTCCAGCTCGCGCTCGCTCAGCGGCTCAACCAAAGGATGAGGGATGAAGGATGAAGGATGAAGATCGTCTTGATTGCCAAAGGCGGCCAGCAATGTGTGAAGATACGCCTTCATCCTCCCCCCCTCATCCTGCATCCTTGCCAGGAGGGCCGCCATAGCTGGGCCTTCGTCCACGAAGATGCGAATGAAGCCGCCCGGCTGCGCCAGCGCCAGCGCCTCGCCCAGCAGGTGCACGGCCTCGTCCTTTTCGCCATGTGCGCCCAGCGCCACCACCTGTAGCACCATCGCCTGAAGGCGCTCATCGGCCCAGCCCCGGGCTTCCATCTGCTGACGCAATGGCTCCAGCACCGCCAGCGTTGCGGATGGATTTCCTTGGGACAGGAGTACGCGGGCTCGGCTCAGCGGAAGCTCGTACTGTTGAGCCAGCTCGGCGGCTGCGGCTACCTGGCCTTGTCGAATCAGGGTCGAGACCTGGACCGCGGCAATCTCCGGCAGGCGCAGGGTGAAGTTCTTCTGACGCGCCGTTTGTTCAGTCTGGGCCAGCATTGCCGACGCGCCGCCCACATCGCCCTGAGCCAGTTTCAGGCGGGCCATGAACACTTCTGTGACGATGAAACGGTCGATCACGCGGTCATACTGACGCGTCAGCTGCAGGCTTTGCCGCCCGTGCTGCTCGGCAGCATCCAGGTCGTTCCATTGGTAGTAGATACGGGCCAGGCCAAGATACATTTCTCCGGCATTCGGCTGCGGATGATCGCCGGAGAGCCGGAGCATGAGACGATAGGTCTCGGCCGCCTGATGCAGCTGGTTGTCATGTTCTTGTAAATCACCCAGCGTATAGGTAGCCAGAATTTTGGAAAACATATCCCCTGATCTCTGGCTGATCGCGATGCTTTCCTGGCAGGCTCGCGCGGCAGCAGCGCGGTCGCCTTTGAACTTCAAGGCCATGGTCAGCGCCCAGCTTGCCGTAAAGCGGAAAGCCAGGTTGTCGGGGTGGAGATATTCCAGGGCGCGGTGCGCCTGGGTTATCATGGCTTCGGGGTCGTAGTGGGTGAGCGCCAGCGTGGCGCGGGCACAGGCCATTTGCCCGATCAGGTCGCGGGTTTTGTCGTCAAGATCGACGTTGTGCAAGGCTTTTTCAGCCGCTTGCAATTTTTCTTCCACACCCGTTGATTGCCCACCCATCAGCGCCAGCGTGGCCGAGCGCACCCACAATCGGGGGCTGGCATCCAGCACCGTTTTCGGCAAAGAGTCCAGCCAGTCCAGAATGGGCATGACGACACTGTGGAGATGCAGGCCCATCTCCCTGCTTCCAATCAGGCGCTCCGCGCGCTCGATATCATTGGCGGCAGTTGCATGGCGAAAGGCTTCAAACAGCAGCCCGTTCTCTTCATACCACTGGCTGGCGCGGATGTGATGTTCGGCGATCTCTCCGCGTGTCAGGCTCTGCCCGAGCCGCTGGCGCAGCAAATCGCCAAAGAGATGGTGATAGCGGTACCAATGCCGCTCGTTGTCCAGCGGGACGACGAACAGGTTGGCGCGCTCAAGCTGCGCAAGGATGCGGGATGAAGGATGCAGGCTGAAGCCCGGGCTGAGGTCTTCATCTTTCCGCCTTCCGCCTTCCGCCTTCACAACCGCATCGCACAGCGGCCCGCACATGCGGTCGAGGATGGATGTGCGCAGCAAGAACGTCTGGACGCTTTCGGGCTGCTGGCGCAGGACTTCTTCCACCAGGTAGTCGAGCACGAAATGGTGGCTGCCGGTGAACGATGTGATAAAGCCGGCGGCGTCTTGATGCCCCTGCATTGAGATCGCGGCCAGTTGCAGCCCGGCGATCCAGCCTTCGGTGCGGGTCTCCAGCGCGGCGATGTCTTCCGCCGAGAGGCTCAGGCCCATCACCTGGTTGAGAAAGGCGGCGGCTTCGGCAGGCGTGAAGCGCAGGTCGGCGGCGCGCAGCTCGGTCAACTGGTCGCGGGCGCGCAGGCGGGCCAGCGGGAGGTGGGGGTCCTCGCGGGTGGCGATGACCAAGTGCAGCTGCGGCGGCAGGTGCGCGATCAGAAAGGCGAGGGCTTCGTCAATCGATTTGGTATCAATCACATGGTAGTCGTCCAGGACAAGGACGAAATGGTCTTGGGCGGTGGTGATTTCATTGAGCAGGGTGGTCAGAATGGCATCGGCTGGCGGCGGCTGCGGGGATTGGAGCAGACCCGCCAGCCCTGCGCCAATATGCACCGCAACCGTCTGCAGCGCCGCGACAAGGTAGGTCAGAAAGCGCGTGGGGTCGTTATCCCCTTCGTCCAGCGACAGCCAGGCCACTTTGGAAGGATAACGGATGAACGACGAAGGATGAAGCGGGCCGTCTGCGTTCATCCGTCCGCCGTCATCCGTCATCCGTTCCGCGACCCATTCGCTGAGGAGCGTGGTTTTCCCACAGCCGGCGGCAGCCGAGATGAGGGTCAGTCGGCGGCCCGAAGCGAGGCCCGCGTTCAGCCGCTCGATTAGGCGGGGGCGGCGGACCATGTTCGCCCGAGGTGGGGGGATAAACAGCTTCGTGGCTAAAATTGGTATAGGCATAGATCAATTATAGTACACACCCCAACATTCAAACTACCTCAGTCCAGCGCACCGGCTGCCGATCCGGGCGACTATGAACGATCCCCGACCGTCATCAAGCGGTATCTCTGATGCCTGGTTGGTCACGTATCCTGCGCGATCAGCGCCGGCTGCTCCAGATATCCGCCTGCCTCGGCGCGCTCAAGCACCGCGCCGATCGCCTCCACGAGCGCGCGCGCCGCCTCCACGCTGAGCTCCACCGCCACGCGCGCTCCCGGGCCGAGCGCCTCGTTCACGAAGTCGATATTCAGCGCATGTTCCAGCGGCGCATCGAACGGGTGGTCATACGATACGTTTGCCTCGCGCAGCTTGAACCACCCGCTCGCTCCCTTGCCGCTCCCCTCGATGTTCACCTGTGTGACGATCATGGTGCACATGCTCGTACTCCTTACGCTGTTCACACTGCCGAGGGAGCCGGCCTCCGAAGGTAGGTCTCAAGGAACGCGAACAGCTTCTTCCAGCCATCGACCGCTTGCTCCTGTCGATAATTGGGCCGATCGTGGTAGAAGAAGCCGTGGCCGGCTTTCGGATACATGTGGAATTCATAGGTCTTGCCGTGCCGGTTGAGTTCCTGCTCGAGCCGCGCCACCTGCGCGGGCGTGGGATTCTGGTCCTCCTCGCCAAACAGGCCGAGCAGCGGGCAGGACAGGTCCTTGGTGTAGTCGATTGGGGCGACCGGCTGCTTGGGCGTCAGCTCGTCGGGCGCCATCACCACTCGCCCGCCCCAGCAGTCCACCGCTGCGTCAAACCCGGGCACCCGGCACGCTGCCAGGAAGGCGTGCCGGCCACCCGAGCAGGTGCCGAACACGCCGATCTTGCCATTGCTAAACGGAAGCGCGCGCAGATACTGCAGCGCACCGGCAAGATCGCCCACGACCTGATCGTCCGGCACGCCGCCGGCCGCGCGCACCTTGGCGGCCACATCCTCCGGCGTCCCATGCCCGGCGCGAAAGTAGAGATTGGGCGAGAGAGCAGCGTAGCCGTGATGGGCAAATTTGCGGGTGGCCTCGCGGTACCACTCGTCCCAGCCGGGCATGTGGTGGATCACGACGATGCCGGGGAACGGCCCAGGGCCAAGCGGGCGCGCGAAATAGGCATTGATCAGATCGCCCTGAAGCCCAGGGACGGCGATGGTTTCCGCGAGCATGCCTTCGTGCATGTCGGTCTGATACATGGCTTCCCTTCCTCTACGCACGAACGAGCTGCCGTTGTGCTGCGAGCCGTCGTACTGGCGCCTGGCGCCTGCCGACTGCCGACTGCTCTAGCCAATGTATGCAGCCCGATCTTCCGCGGGCGCATTCGCTATGCCGGTCGCTCTACTGCGTAGCGCATCAGCACTACGCCAGAAGGAAACGCTCGGGACTCGATCAGGCGCAAGTTGGCCCGCGCTCCCTCGGCAAACAGCTTCTTGCCGCTGCCCAGCACGAGAGGGTAGACCAGCAGGCTGTATTCATCGACCAGATCGTGCTGCGCTAATGTGTGCACCAGCACGCTGCTGCCATCGATGGCGATATTCTTGCCATCTTGCGCTTTCAGCGCGCGGACTTCCTCAACCACGTTGCTCTTGATCAGGGTTGAGTTTCGCCAGGCTGAGGCGCCGGTCAAGGTCGTGGAGACAACGTACTTCGGCATCGTGTTCATCACATCGCCAAATGGGTCGCCCTCAGCCATCGGCTCAAAGGCGCCGGCGTGCCCCTGCCAGGTCTTGCGCCCCAAGAGCAGCGCGCCGGTCTCGCTCATAGCCCCAAAGAAGTGCGCGCCGATGTCGTCGTGCCAGTACTGATGCGTCCATCCGCCGTGGGCGAAGCCGCCCTCTCTGTCTTCGTCGGCGCCACCCGGCGCTTGCATGACGCCGTCCAACGAGACAAACTCTGCCACCACAATCTTGCGCATGGTCATCTCCTTGCCGAGTGCGGCTCCACGTGCGGCGCCATTCGAAAGCGCCCTCGCTCCCAGCGCTCGTCCCCAGGGAACGAATAGCTGGCACCAGATAGTCGTTCGGCCACGTCGGAGATCGACACCATCCCAGCACAGATCGCTTTTTGCTCAACTGAGGGCGGCGGCAGCAGGCCGCCAAGCATGATCGCGCGCGCAGGGTGGCGACTCACGAGGCGCGCGCCCGGCCGCCTGCCGTGAGCCACAGATAGCCCAGCGCCAGCGCCACGGCGCTGGAGTCGAGGATCAACACCCACAGCGCGAGGTTGGACCAGCTCACATCCCCCCCGCCGAACCGGACGAGCTGGAACACGATCGCGCAGGGCAGCACGAGCAGCATCGTCGTGGCCAGCCGGATGTGATGCCAGTCGCCCTCCCAGCTCATCCAGAGCTGCAGCAGGCCAGCGCCCAGCATCCAACCGCTGAGGGTGCGGGCGGTGAGCGGCGTAAAGGCCCACGGGCCAATCTGCTGCAGCAGCGACGGCACGGCGAAGAACAGCGCCGCGATCGCCGTCTGGGCCAGGCCGTTGACCCGCAGGAAGGTGCGCGCCCAGCCCGGCAGCGGGTGCTCGCCCGGCGCCCCCACCGGCGCGGCGTCGCGCTGGTGCCACCAGTAGAGCGCGCCAAAGATCGGCGGCGGCAGCACGTAGCTCGCGAGCCACACGTAGAACGGCAGCGCGCCGACCGAGAACTTGTCCCAGTGCAGCACGGTCGCCAGATCCATCGCCAGGCTGAACACCGCCGTGGGAATGATCATCGGGCGAACCTGCTGCCAGGTGCGGGCGAACAGCGGCAGCACGAAGATCAGCGCGGCCGAGAAATAGTAGGCGCCGAGCAGCGCCGCCATCACCACCGGCTTGATCGGCCAGGCGAAGTCCTGCGCGGTATTGCCGGGGTTGAGGAAGACCGAGCCGATCGAGAGCAGGCCGAAGACCACCTCGACGGCCATCCAGGCGCGCAGCGGCCAGCGGACACGGGTCGCAAGGCTCCCATCGTGCGCCTTCGGCGCCGCGGAGGTCAGCGTCGTCATACGATCTCCTTCTGAGCGCGCCGCGTGCGCAGCTTGGGCGCGAGCGCGAATGCAACAAGCGCGGCGCTCGCGAGCGCGAACCCGCCGAACCAGAGCCACGTCACCGGCGCGCGGGCGTCGAACAGCGCCGCGTGGATGAGCGATGCGACAAGCACCCCGAGCGTGAACACCAGCGTCGCGTAGACCGCGATCCGCACTTCGGACCAATCGTGCCGTCGGGCGGCCATCAGGCTGCCGAGCCCATAGGAGAGAAACGGCGCGCTGTAGACCTGCGCCAGCAGCGGCGTGATCGGCCAGGGCCAGCGGCTGGCCAGCGCGGCCGGGGCGACGAACAGCGCGACGGCCAGCAGCGTCACGATCACACCCTGGGTGGCGAAGTAGGCCCGCAGCGCCGGCGCGATCGGCGCGTCGGCGGCGTGGTCCTGGACCGCGCGCTGCTGCCAGGCGATCCAGGCGGCGATCAGCGGGAAGCCGATGTAGGCGACGAACCAGACCCAGACCTGCGGGGTTGCCCAGTCGAAGACTTCGAGGTGGAACAGCGACACCAGGCCGAGCATCCCGGTCCAGATCGCGATCATTGGCACGACGACGCGGATTGCGTGCCAGCGCTGCGCCAGGATGGCGAGCGCCATGAACGTGGCGCCGGAGAGGTACATCGCGCCGAGGAAGCGCGCGTGCAGCGGCGGGACGACGAAGGGGAGCGTCGCGCCGATATGGCCGGGGTTGAACATGCCGATCACGCCGACATTGGCGGCCAGCGCGAGCACCGCGGCAAAGAAGATCTTCTGGGGCCGCGTGATGCGCTCGGATGCGGGCGCCGGGATCAGGAACAGCAGGAGCGCGATGCCGCCGTTGATCAGCTCGCTGAGCGGCAGCAGCGCCCGGTCCAGCGCCAGCGACCAGTTGTAGAGGTCCACCGTCAGCTTGAGCGAGAGCACGGCCAGCGCGAGCCACACCCCCCAGCCGTGCCCGCGCCAGACGCCGTAGATCGCCAGCAGGCCGCCAAGCGCGAGCGCGAGGGCAAACGCCTGCAGGCCGGGGCCGCCAAGCGGCGAGGTGAACGCGTGCAGCGGGAAGAGCACGCCCACGCCGACGTACTGCGCGAGGAGCAGCACTATCAGCGCCAGCCGCGCCCGCGGGCGCAAAGGGGGGCGGACGACTTCGAGCGTAGTCATCGTTTCGACTCCTCGGCGCAGAGCGCATGGATCGATGTATTCTCGGGACAATTGGTGGCTTCGCTGATAGTAACATGCGCCGCTCGCATTTGCAATCGGCAGATCGCCCTGGTTATCTCACCGGCGCTTTTCTCCCGCCCTGGCGCACGCTCCCTGCCAGGGGCGGGGGTTGCTTTTTCGTGGGTGTGGCGCCACACCCACGAACGATCGCCCCCGCTCCCGGCGGGGGAGCGGGGGGTGTGGGGGATGACGCGACAAGGCGCAAGACGTTCAGATCCGCTGGAGCTGGTCCGGAAGATCGAGGCGGGCGACCCCGATCGCCGAGTCGGCCATGCCATAGTAGACATCGACGCGGCCGTTCGCGCGCGGGTCGATGCCGGTCGGGAAGACCACGTTCGCCACAACGCCCGCGCGCTCCTCGGCGGTCTCGGGCGCCAAGATCGGCTCGGGCGAGCGATACAGGATTTTGCGCGGATCGTCCAGGTCGAGCACCATCGCGCCGGCGCTGTAGTGGACGTATGGCTGGTGGTCCACGCCCTCCAGGATCTCGCCGGCAACACCGTGATAGATCATCAGCCAGCCGAGCGGCGTCCGAATGGGCGGCGTCCCCCCGCCGATCTTGGTCTCCTCCCAGGGCCGCTCGGGCGCCGCCAGGAGATGGTGGTCGCGCCAGATCAGCAGCGCGCTCGGGTCGAGCGCGGCCCGCTCGGCGTCGCAGTAGGAGATCCAGATGCTGGCGCGCTGCTCCGTCACGCCAGCAGGGAGCACCGCCATGCCGCCTTGGGTGTGGGCGGGCCGGTGAATGAGCGCCAGCGCCAGGCGACCGTGCGGATCGCGCACCGGCTCGGGGAACAGCACCGCGTCCTTGTTGTCGTACAGGTCGAAGTCCACCCGCAGCGACGGGTCGAACGCAAACTTGACCGGGCCGAGCCGCCGCCAGCTCAGGAGGTCTGACGACTCGGCCAGGGCGATCCGCGGGCCGAGCGGGCTGTAGGCGGTGTAGGTCATCAGGTAGCGGCGCAGCGGCTCGACGTAGGTGACGCGCGCGTCCTCGCAGCCGGCGGTGCGGGCATTCCGCTCGTAGGAATCGGCCGGCTCCAGCGCATAGCCGCGCCGCGCCACGCCGGTCGCGTCGCCATTCGCGTCGAAGACGACTTCGGCGATGCCGACGCGCGAGTAGTTGGCGGCCGCCACGACGCGCGGGAACAGGAGCAGCTTGCCGTCCGGCGCGCGGGCCGCCGCGGGGTTCAGGACGCCCAGCACCTCATCTGGATTGTCGGGGTCGCCGCGCATGATCACACCGAGGCGGCGCATCTGGAAGGGAACCGTCTTCGACGTCACGACTATCTCCTTTGCCAAAAAATGCGGCATCGCGATTGGAGATCGCTCGCTCCAGGGGCTCATCGCGCACCCATTATAGCTGTGAGCAAAAGCGTTGAGCCAATGCGCAAGAACGAGATGCCGTTGTGATGCGATCCGTCTTCCTGCCGACTGCTCACTGGTATGGAGATCAGCCGGCTACGGGCATTGCCCGCGCACCGCCCAGGCGCGCGCCACGAGCGGAATCGAGCCGTCGAGGGCGAAGGGTAATCCCGCGCGGATGTGCTCGCGCAGGGCGGCGCGTCGCTCATCGCTCAGCGCCGTCACATAGCTGGGTGCGGGCCCCTGGCCACCGAGAAACGGCGACCAGTAATCATCAAAATCCTGGAAGTCTGTCGCGATGTCGATAGCGCGCAGCTCGACCTGGGTGAGGCCGGCCTGTTGGAAAAGCCCGACCAGCGGCGCTGGCTGGCACAGCGGAAAGCGCTGCCCTTCATCCAGCTCGAACGCGTGCGGGTCAAGCGCCGCTGCCGCATTCCAGAAGTGGCGCATGAGCTGCATCTGCCCGGCATAATCCCAGACATAGGCGGCGACGACACCGCCCGACCGTGATACCCGCGCCATCTCGCGCACCGCCGGCTCCGGCTGCGGGAGGAAATTCAGCATGAGCCCCGAGATCGCCGCATCATAGCTTGCCGGCTGGCCGGGCAGGGCCAGCGCATCCCCGACATCAAAGCGCGCACGCTGATCCCGCACATGGGCCTGGGCATAGCCGATATACCCGTCTGAGCGGTCGACGCCCCTGACATGCGCGGGCGCAGCGACCTCCAGGATGGCCTGGCTGAGCGCCCCTGTCCCGCAGCCGACATCGAGCCAGCGGCTTCCAGGCACGACGCCGAGCCAGCTCAGGAACTCGCGCGCGACCAGCCGACTCCAGCGCCCCACGTAGCGCTCGTAGGCAGCGCCACTGGTCCAGGTGTCGGGCGGCCGCGCTAATGGTGATCGGTCGTCCATGAGGCTCGCCTGAAGAAGCGAATAGACTACTCTTGCAATCTCGAAGAGCCGTTCGAGCAGCGCGCCGCCAATCTCTCGGCTGCGGAAGTCCGGATGCACATAGCCGGATCTCGCATATGGCTCCTGCGCAGAAATGACCTCTACGGGTGCGCTGGATGGCGCCGTGGATATAGCCGACAAGCTGACTATCGTGGTCTGCCACCAAGAAGTATGCCGGGAAACGCTCTATAGCAGTGAAAAGTCGGCAGAAGCCAGTCGGCAGCACCACGACATCTCGTTCGTGCAGAGTGGCTCAATGGGCTGGGCCTGGTCTCGATGCAAAACCTCTTCTGGGGGTACATCGCTGTCTATGGGCTCGGGGCGCTCGCGATCATCCTGGTAGATCGGAAGAAGTTTCGGCAGGCACCTGCGGTTGGCGTGCAATACGACTCGGGCGCGTCGGTGAGCTTAGCGCCCTGAGGGCAGCAGCGATACGTGCAAACAAGGAGAGCGTATGCGCCCCTCAGATGGGGGCGATATCAGCATCGAGCGGCACGATGAGCCGGGGAGCCAATCATGAAACGAACGGATGAACAGGAGGAACCCGCATGAAAATCACAGTCCTCAACGGCAGCCCGAAGGGCGATCTGAGCGTGACGATGCAGTCTGTGGCCTACCTGGCCAAGCTCTACCCCCAGCATGAGTTCAACGTGCTCCATATTGCGCAGCGGCTCAAGCGGCTCGAAAACGACCGCGCCGCCTTCGACAAGGTCATCGACCAGATCCGCGAATCGGATGCCGTGCTCTGGGGCTTTTCCCTGTATATCCTGATCGTCCACGCGCACTACAAACGCTTTATCGAGCTCATCTTCGAGCGTGGCGCGCAAGCGGCCTTTGCCGGAAAGTACACCGCTGCGCTCTCGACCTCCATCCACTTCTTCGATCACACCGCCCACAACTACATCCACGCCATCTGCGATGACCTGGAGATGCGCTTTGTCGACTCGTTCTCTCAGGACATGCACGACCTGCTGAAAGAAGAAGGCCGGCAGCAGCTCGCCCAGTTCGGCCAGCAGCTCCTGGAGGTGATCGAGCAGCAGGTCCCAATGTCACGCCGATTTTCAATCTGCCGCCCATCCGGAAGAAGGTCGACAAGATGCTCAAGGAGCAGATGGTCCAGGCGCACAAGCAGGTGGTTGCGAAAGCATAGCTGCCCTCCTTGGCAAGGCGAAATCCCTGGAAAGGCGCAGGGGCGCGATCTATCGCGCCCGTACACTGGCAAGGCGAAATCCCTGGAAGTGAACCATGCCCCTAAGGCATGGTTCAATCAAGCTTTACAGTTTTCAATGCGGCATTGTGGCGGTGGTATGCAGTTGTTCCCTTCCGCAGACGCGCTAAACTGTAAAGCGGGGGCGTCCGAGCTGTTCCTGCGCGGAAAGCTGCTCCCGGCCCTGGGCACCTTCGCGCTCTTCGCCGGCATCCCGCTAGGCATTGCCCTGGTGGACGCGATCGACATCCCCTGGGGCTGGCTCGGCGCCTTTCTGCTGATCGGCCTGGGGCTCGTGACGATCGTCCGCAGCGTCTTCAATCGAGCTGAGTAAGGTTGTGCCAGGCTCCCCGGCTTCCTTCTCCCGGCGGGGAGAGCGGGCAGAAGGATACATGTGGCGCGCAGCCGCCACATGTATCCTTCTGCTGGTATACTACCCATAGCTCGCCCCAGGGAGGGCGTCGCGCCGGGCCTCATCGTTCACGTCGCGGGCGTGCCGGCAGCAGCTGTTCCCATGCTGACGGGGACGATCGCCGAAGGAGAGGACCCGATGCCATGAGTGACCAACCGTCCCGTCCTGCCGACCACGCGCTCCCGCTCTCGGATCTCGCGCTGGAAAGCATGCCCTTTCCGATGAACCTCTACCGCCCCGACGGGCTGATCGTCGCCAGCAACGCCGGCGTCGAGCGGCTCTTCGCCTACCCGCACCACCGCATCATCAACACCTACAATCTCTACGACGACCCGACCACTGCGGCGAATGGCTTCCGCGCCGCCTTCGAGCGCGCCCGGTTGGGCGAGACCGCCGCTGTCCCGCCCAACCACTTCGACCCGACCCAGCTGGGCATACCGGGTGAGCCAATCTGGTTCACGGCCACCTTGTTCCCGTTCGCAGCCGCCGATGGCACGGTCGCCTGGATCGGCGCCGTCTACCAGGACGTCACCGCGCAGGTGCGCGCCGAGGCCGAGCGCACCCGCCTCACCGACGAGCTGGCCCGCCGCGCCCGCGAGTTCCAGCCGTTCTACGCGCTGGCCGAGAACGCTCCTGACGGCTTCGTGCTCGCGGGGATGGACCAGCGCATCATCTACGCCAATCGCGCGCTCAAGGCGATGACCGGGTATGGCGAGGCTCTCGTCGGGCGCAAGATTGTCGATCTGGTCGTGGGGGATGTCGACGGGCAGATGCTGGCGATGGCCGAGGCGCTCAAAACCACCGGAGCCTGGCGCGCAGGTGGTGCTGACGGGCATCAGCGCCGAGATCGCCCAGACGATCGTGCACCTGGGGGCGGATATGCAGCAGTTGGTCACGCGGGCCAACTTGCAGGCAGGGCTGCGCTACGCGCTGGCGCGGCACGCGACGGGCGGGGGCAGCCGGCCGCCGCAGGGCGGCCGGCTGTGACGGCCGCCGACTGCAGCCACAAACGTGCTATCATGCCGTGGCAGCACAATCAGCGAGCGTGGGCAGGAACATATGGCGATACGCGTGGTGATTGCCGACGACCACACGGTCGTCCGTAAAGGGATACGCGATCTGCTGTCGGACGAAGACGATATCGTCGTCGTCGGCGAGGCCCGCAACGGGCACGAGGCCGTCGACCTGGCGACCGCGCTCCTGCCCGACGTAGTCGTGATGGACATCGCCATGCCCGAGCTTTCGGGCGTCGAGGCGACCCGGCAGCTGCGCGCGCAGGCGCCCGCCGTGCGCGTGCTGGTGCTGACCGCCTACGACGATGATCCCTATATCTACGGCCTGCTCGACGCCGGCGCGAGCGGCTACATCCTCAAGACCGCCGAGAGCCGCGAGATCGCGCGGGCGGTGCGCGCCACCGCGGCCGGCCAGTCGGCGATCGACCCGGCGGTGGCCCCACGGCTGATCGCGCGGCTGACCCATCCGCCGGCCGGCGGCGATACGCTGACCGAGCGCGAGCTGGATGTGCTGCGGCGCGCGGCGCGCGGCCTGACCAACAAGCAGATCGGGGCGGATCTGGCGATCAGCGACCGCACGGTGCAGAACCACCTGGCGAACATCTACGCCAAGCTCGGCGTCGCCTCGCGCACCGAAGCGGTGACGGCCGCACTGCAGCGCCAGCTGATCGCGCTGAGCGCGTAGCCGAGGGGCCATGGATCAGATACCGGTGGATGTCGACATCCTGCGCGCCTTGCAGCGCCGCGCCGAGGCGATGGCGCGCGGCGACCTCAGCAGCCTCGGCCAGCCCGCCAGCGATGTTCCGGCGATCGAGGATCTGCGGCGCGCGATCGACGTGCTGGGCACCCACGCCGAGCAGGGGCTGCGCAGCCAGCACGCCTACATCGCCGCGCTCAGCACCGCCCAGGAGGCCGAGCGCGCCCGGCTGGCGCGCGAGCTGCACGACGAGATCGTCCAGCAGCTGATCGCGCTCGGCCACGCGGTGGATCGGGTGCGGCGGCTGGTCGATCGCGATCCGGCCCAGGCGACCGAGCGGCTGCAGGCCATGCGGACGAGCATCACGGCGCTGGTCGACGAGCTGCGCGCGCTGATCGGCGACCTGCGCCCACCCGCGCTGGCCGAGCTGGGCCTGCTGCCGGCGGTCGAGCTCCTGCTCGATCGCAGCGGCGCGGATGGACCTGAGGTCACCCTGGTCGTGCAGGGTGACGAGCGGCGGCTGGCGCCGCAGAGCGAGCTGGCGCTGTTTCGGATCGTCCAGGAAGCCTGGAGCAACATCCAACGCCACGCCCAGGCGCGCCGGGCGGATTTCACCTTTGCGTATGCGCACGACGGCCTGCGCGTGACCATCACCGACGACGGCGTGGGCTTCGTGCCGCCGGCAGAAGTGGTCGCGCCCGACGGCCACTGGGGGCTGCGCGGGATGCGCGAGCGCGCCGATCTGACCGGCGGCACCTTCGACGTCGCCGGCGAGCCAGGGCGTGGGACGCGGCTTCAGCTGTGCATCCCGTACCCGGGCGAGGACGGGCGCGACCCGGTCTGCGGGATGGCGGTTGGGCCGGGCGCAATCGGCGCCGAGCACGGCGGCAAGCTGTACCGCTTCTGCTCGCCGGCCTGCCGCGACCTGTTCCTGGCCCAGCCAGCGCAGTACGTCGCGCCCGCCTAACGACGCCTGCCGAAGGGTGTATTGTCCTTGCCTTGCTGTAGGGCGAGACGCCTGGCGTGTCTGGAGTGCTGGCCGTGCGAAGCGCCGGCCGCACCCGATCAGCGCACCGGCAGCTCGCGCGCGCATATCCCGGATACCCTGCGCGCCTGGCGCAGCCATATGCTGGCCGGTCTCGTTCGTGCCGACAGCCATACGGCCAGCTCCGCCTCGTCGCTTATATCGGCATGCAGTCGGCAGGAGCCAGTCGGCAGTAAGACGGATCGCCACACAACGGTATCTCGCTCTTGCAGAGTGGCTCAACGCTTTTGCTCACAGCTATGATAGGTCAGGAACCGATACGCGCCAAAGAGCCAAGCGGAGGTGTCGGCGGCTGCGGGTGGCGCCAGCCTCCTCTGCAGGAACAGATCGTTCGGCGCGGTAGCCCGCCCGTTCGCGGGCCGGGCGGGCCAGCGGTTGGGGCACTGCGCAAAAAGAATACGTCACGCCCGCGGGGGTACGGGCGGCGCGCCGCCCCCGCAAAGGTGTGCTATACTCTGCGGCATTCCCAAGGACAAGCCACAGCCGCCGCGAGGAGCAACCGACGATGCCCGACCAGCCAACCCCGAACTGGAGCCTGCTGACCCGCCTGATCCACGAGGGCGAGCTCGCCCGGCCGCCGGAGGGGCGGCCGACCGCCACGCCGATCTACACCGCCGCGACCTACGTCTACGACAGCGCCGCCGCGCTCGACCAGGCCTTTGCCACCGGCGAGGGCTACGTCTACGCGCGCTACGGCAACCCGACCCTGGCCGCGCTCGAGCAGGTGCTGGCCGTCGCCGAGGGCGGGGTCGGCGCGGTGGCGTTCTCCTCGGGCATGGCCGCGCTGCACGCCGCGATCCTGGCGGCCGGCACGCCGCGCGGCAGCACCCACCCGCGCGTGCGCGGCATCCTGGCGGCGCGCGATCTCTACGGCGCCACCACCAACCTGCTACAGGAGTTCTTCGCGGCGCAGGGCATCCCGGTCACGCTGTGCGACATGTGCGACCTGGCGGCGGTCGACGCGGCGATCGAGGCGGCGCGGCCGGACGTGCTGCTGGTCGAGCAGATCTCCAACCCGCTGCTCAAGGTCGTGGACGTGGCCGCGCTGGCGCAGCGCGCCAGGGCCGCCGGCGCGCGGCTGGTGGTCGACAGCACGATGACCACGCCGATCGTCCAGCGGCCGCTCACGCTGGGGGCCGACCTGGTGGTGCACAGCGCGACCAAGTACCTGGGCGGGCACGCCGACGCGACCGGCGGGGTCGTGGTCGCGCGCGCCTCGCTGGTGCGCGACACGCTGCGGCGCTACTCGAAGCTGCTCGGCAGCGTGCTCGGCCCGTTCGAGGCCCAGCTGATCGCGCGCGGGGTCAAGACGCTGGCGCTGCGCGTGCGCCAGCAGTGCGGCAGCGCCGCGGCCGTGGCCGCCTGGCTGGCCGAGCAGCCCCAGGTCGCGCGGGTCTACTACCCCGGCCTGCCCGCGCACCCGCAGCACGAGCTTGCGGCGCGCGACTTCGGCGGCCTGTTCGGCGCGATGGTCTCGTTCGACCTGCGCGACAGCGGGCGCGAGCGGCTGTTCCGCTTCGTCGACGCGCTGCGGCTCATCCTGCCGGCGACCAGCCTGGGCGATATCTACACCCTGGTCAGCGTGCCGATCATGTCGTCGCACCGCGACCTGACGCCCGAGCAGCGCGCCGAGCGCGGGATCGGCGACGGGATGGTGCGGCTCTCGATCGGGATCGAGGAGGTCGACGATATCATCGAGGATCTGCGCGGGGCTCTTGGCGTGGTGCGGAGCTAAGGCATGTTTCAATTCCAGGGATTTCGCCTTGACCATATACGGGCGCGATATATCGCGCCCCTGCGCCTTTGGGGCAATGAACTGTTTGACCATGTACCGGCGCGATATATCGCGCCCCTGCGCCTTTGGGGCAATGAACTGTTTGACCATGTACCGGCGCGATATATCGCGCCCCTGCGCCTTTGGGGCAATGAACTGTTTGACCATGTACCGGCGCGATATATCGCGCCCCTGCGCCTTTGGGGCAATGAACTGTTTGACCATGTACCGGCGCGATATATCGCGCCCCTGCGCCTTTGGGGCAATGAACTGTTTGACCATGTACCGGCGCGATATATCGCGCCCCTGCGCCTTTGGGGCAATGAACTGTTTGACCATGTACCGGCGCGATATATCGCGCCCCTGCGCCTTTGGGGCAATGAACTGTTTGACCATGTACCGGCGCGATATATCGCGCCCCTGCGCCTTTGGGGCAATGAATGTTTGACCATGTACGGGCGCGATCGATCGCGCCCCTGCGCCGGTGGGGCAATGAACTGTCAAGCTCGATTGAACCATGCCTAAAGCCGGTACTGTTCAAGCAATAGCCACGAAGACACAAAGACACGAAGGTTATTGAACATACTCGTCATCTTCGAGCCTTCGTGCCTTTGTGGTAAACATCTGGTGGGGCGATATTTGAAGCGTATTGGGTGTAGAGCATGACTCTCCGCGTCACCTCGCTGGCGTCCGGCAGCAGCGGCAACGCGCTGCTGATCCAGGCCGACGGCGCCGCGCTGCTGGTCGACTGCGGGCTGCCGCAGCGCACGATCGAGCGCCACATGCGCCGGGCCGGCCTCAGCACGGCCGACCTGGCCGCCGTGCTGCTCACCCACGAGCACGGCGACCACACGCTCAGCGCCGGGCCGCTGGCGCGCCGCCACAGCATCCCGATCGTGGCCAACCGGCCCACCGCCGCCGCCCTCGGCGAGTCGATCGCCGGCGTGACGCTGCGCGAGCTGCCGGTGGGCGGCGCGACGACGATCGGCCCGTTCGTCGTACGCAGCTTCGCCGTGCCGCACGACGCGGCCGCGCCGGTCGGCTATACGATCCAGGCGCGCGGCTGGTGCGTCGGCGTGGCGATCGACCTGGGCTCCTGGAACGACGGCGTGCTGGACGGGCTGCGCGCGGCCGACCTGGTGGTGATCGAGGCCAACCACGACCGCGAGCGGCTGCGGGCCGCCCCGTACGCCTGGCAGGTGAAGCAGCGGATCTACAGCCCGCTCGGCCACCTCGACAACATGGATGCCGGCGGGCTGCTGGCGCGCCTCGGCGCCGACGGCCGCCAGCGCACCGCCTGGCTGGCGCACCTCTCGGAGCGCGCCAACTCGCCCAAGATCGCGCTCGACATCGTCGGCAGCGTGCTCGCGCTGGCCGAGGTCGCCTGCATCGACCTCCACGCGCTGCCGCGCTACGCCCCGCTCACCTGGGATAGCGACCGGCTGCTGCGCCAGATGGGGCTCTTCGCGGAAGGATGAGGGATGAACGCTGAACGCTGAACGCTGAACGCTGAACGCTGAACGCTGAACGCTGAACGCTGAACGCTGAACGCTGAACGCTGAACGCTGAACGCTGAACGCTGAACGCTGAACGCTGAACGCTGAACGCTGAACGCTGAACGCTGAACGCTGAACGCTGAACGCTGAACGCTGAACGCTGAACGCTGAACGCTGAACGGTCCCCTTGTCCCCTATCCCCTGTCCCCTGTCCCCTATCCCCTGTCCCCTGTCCCCTCGTCGGGCATGGCCCAACTCTTGCTCACAGGCCTACAGAACTTGCACATTGGAACCTGGAGGAGAGCCATGGGTCTGCTACGAAAAGCCGGCGGGGCCGTGCTGATCGCCGGCGCGGCGCTGGGGGGGAACTGGCTTGGCGATATGCTCCGCGCCACGACGACCGGCGAGTCGGCGCACCAGCTGGGCCTGGTCCATACCTCGGCGGAGGGCGGCACGGTGCTCGGGCTCAATATCGCGCTGACGAACTTCGTGCCGGCGCTGCTGCTGGCGCTGCTGGCCGGCAAGCCGCGCACGCTCTACGCCTTCGTCAGCGGCGCAGTGATCAGCGCGCTGGTCGGCGATGGCTACGAGCGCGCGGTTGCGAGCTGGCTTCGGCGCCGAAGCCAGTCCGGCCAGATGATCCAGAACCTGGGATCATAATCCCTGTTGCCCGCACCCCCTGCCCCCCTCTCCCGTTGGGAGAGGGGGATTCTTGTTGGCGGGGATGGGCTATGCCCATCCCCGCGCGTCCTGTCGCTGGTTCTTATGGAATGACGGTGAAGCGATTCTGGGCGCCCGGCGGCACCGGCGAGTTGCCGGCGAAGTAGTCCGACAGCGCGTCGGTGTCGACCGCGCCGCCCAGGTCGCTCGTGCCCTGGTTGAAGACGGTGAAGTTGTCGCCGCCGGTCGCGAGGAAGCTGTTCATCGTGACGCGGTAGCTGGCGCTCGGGTTGACGGGCGTGCCGTCGATCGTGATATTCGAGACCTTGCTGCCTACCGGCGCCGAGAGACTCCAGGTGTAGCTGAAGCCCTGCGAGACCTGCAGGAAACGGTTCTGGCCGGCGGCCGGGTTGTTGAACTGCTGCTCGAGCAGCAGCCGGATCTGATCGCCGGTCATGGTCTTCGTCACCAGGCTGTTGCCGAACGGCTGGACGGTGAAGGCCTCGGCGTAGGTCACCTCGCCGGGCTGCTCGCCGCCGCTGATCTGCGCATAGGTCAGGTTGGCGCGAATGCCGCCTGGGTTCATGAAGGCCACCACTGCGCCGCCGAGGTTCGCCGGCGCCGTGGCCGCGAGCTGCGCGTCGGCGATCACGTCGCCAAGGGCCGACTCGCCGGCAGCATTCGCGACCGTCGTAATGTCGGCGGTGATCGAGCCGATCACGCGGTTGGCCAGCGGCGCCGACAGGGTCTTGTACTTGGCGATCAGCGCCGTCAGGTCGGCCGCCTTGTCGACCGTGCGGGTGACGATCTTATTCTCGGCCTGCTCCGAGACGACCTGCCCGGTCGTGCGATCGATCGTGAGGTCGACCTTGGTCACCAGCCGGCCGAACGACGCGGCGCTCGTCAGCAGCAGATCGGTCTTGCCATCGCTGTTCCGGTCGAACGAGCAGTTGTAGGCGTTGTGGGTGTGGCCGCTGATCACCGCGTCCACCTCGGGGTCCAGGTGACTCACGATGTCCACGATCGCGCCGGACATGCCCACGCAGCCGTTATACGGCGCCGGGGCGGCCTGCGCGCCGCCCTCGTGCAGCAGCACGACGATCGTCTTGACGCCCTTGGCCTTCAGCTCGGGCACCAGCGCGTTGACGGTGGCGGCCTCGTCGAGGAATGTCAGCCCGGCGACGCCCGCCGGCGTCACGATCGTCGGCGTGCCCTTGAGCGTCATGCCGATGAAGGCGATCTTCGCCGCGCCGAAGCTGCGGATCTTGTAGGGCGGGAACAGCGTCTTGCCGTTGCTCTGGCGAACCACGTTGGCGGCCAGGAACTGAAAGTTCGCGCCGTAGAACGGGTCGCCGTCCTGGCAGCCGTCGACCGGGTGGCAGCCGCCGTTCTGCATGCGCAGCAGCTCGGCCGCGCCCTCGTCGAACTCGTGGTTGCCGACGGCGTTGAAGTCCAGGCCGATCTGGTTGAACGCCTCGATCGTCGGCTCGTCGTGGAACAGCGCCGACAGGAGCGGGCTGGCGCCGATCAGGTCGCCGGCCGAGACGACCACGGTGTTCGGGTTCTGGGCCTTGAGCGTGCGGATGTGGGACGCCAGGTACTCGGCGCCGCCGGCGTCCACGTTGCCGGACGGCGTCGCGATGCGGCCGGATGAGCCGGCCGGCGGCTCGAGGTTGCCGTGAAAATCGTTCACCGCCAGGAGTTGGACATTCACCGTGCCGGATGGCGCAGCGGCGACGGGCAGGGCCGCGATTGCCAGGAGGGCAAGGACCACCAGACTCATAAGTGAGCGACGCATAGTCTACCTTTCGCTTCAGTGCTTGATAGCACACATTGGGGAAACAGGCGGAGTATATACAAACAAGAGCCTCCGCGCAGCCGATTCGTACAAAGATGACAAAATTGTCAGAAAGCGCCGTGAGCAAAACCATTGCGCCACTCTGCACGAACGAGATGCCGTTGTGATACCGTCCGTCGTACTGCCGACTGGCTCCTGCCGGCTGCCGGCTGCTGTAGAGAGGCGCTACCAGCGAGGATGACAATATTGTCATCCTCGGAGTGTATTTTTTGCCATGGCTCGCCCTCTTATAAATATCTGCCGAAACGGGACCATAGGCTGCGCGGGGGATGCGGAGAGGGACCAGGACGTGGATCAAAAGATCCGCGTTCTGGGCCGCTTCCCCGTGCGCATTTTTGGAAGAAGCCGCAGTTGTGGGCTTCTGTCATTCGCGTGGTTATGTTATTATTCCGCCGGTATCACCAGCACTTCAACCAATCTTCCCACGTCCGTATTTGAAGCGTACTGTGCCCAGGCTTGCGTCCGGCCGCGGGCGATGGCTCGCCGGGCTGCGTCCGCCGCAAGCATAACGCTCGCTTCAGCCGGGCTTGATGAACACTTAACGCGGAGCCTATATCGTTCGCCTATCGCCTATAGCGTTGACAAAGGCCAGGGTAGCTGCTAGGATAGCCTTATCCCGACAATCATCAGCCGAATACTACGGAGCGCAATGAAGCACGTCCGATAGCACTAGCCGCACGCCGATTCCGCCGCACGCGGTGGTCTGCCCATGCTCGGAGGGCGGCGCATCCAGATCGATTCAGAAGGAGGGAATACCCATGCCCAGCTCGATCCCCCCAGCACGTTGGCGCTGGCTCCGCGCGCTCGCGGCCCTTGCGCTCCTGTTCACGCAGCTCGCCGGCACCGCCCAGCCGGCGATGGCGGTGTCGACGACCGTGGTGATTAGTCAGGTGTATGGTGGAGCTGGATGTAGCACAGCCGGCTGTTCTACCTACAAGAATGACTATATTGAGCTATTCAACCGCGGAACAAGTTCACAATCACTCAATGGCTGGTCAGTCCAATATGCGAGTGCGACGGGAACATCCTGGAGCGCTACTCCGCTGGCGAATGTATCATTGGCGCCAGGCCAGTATTACCTGATTGCCGAAGGCTCCGGCGCCAATGGAGTAAGCGTACTGCCCACTCCAGACACCACCGGATCGATCGCCATGAGTGCTACCGCGGGCAAGGTTGCGCTGGTCAACGCCACGACCGCCTTGAGCGGAGCTTGTCCGACTGGGTCTAGCATTGTCGACCTTGTAGGGTTCGGCTCTACAGCCAGCTGCTACGAAGGTGCTGGGCCCGCGCCCGCGCCCAGCACTACCACGGCTGACGTCCGCAGCAGCGCTGGCTGCACCGAGTCCGATGCCAACTCCGGAGACTTCACGGCAGCCACCCCTAACCCGCGTAATACTTCTTCGCCACTGAGCCCTTGCAGCAGCTCGACCAACCCGGCCGGCACGGGCGTGGCCAGCCCCGCCAGCGTTGCGGCCGGCGGCACGACGCTGCTGACGGTCGCCGTCACGCCCGGCACAGGCCCGGCCAGCACCGGCCTGACCGTCATCGGCAATCTGACCGCGATCGGCGGCTCGGCCGCGCAGTCGCTCTTCGACGACGGCTCGAACGGCGACGTCACCGCCGGCGACAACACCTTCTCGTACAGCGCCACGGTCGACGCCGGCACCGGCAGCGGCGCTAAGAGCCTGCCGTTCACGGTGGGCGACGCGCAGTCCCGCAGCGGCAGCGGCACGATCGCGCTGACTGTGACGGCGCTGGTGCCCTGCTCGGCGCCCGACGTGACGATCGGCAGCGTCCAGGGCACCGGCGACACCGCGGCCTCGGGCACCTTCACCGTGCAGGGCGTGGTGGTCGGCGACTACGAGGGCGCCTCGCCCGCGCTGCGCGGCTTCTACCTGCAGGATGCAGGCGACGGCAACCCGGCCACCTCGGACGGCATCTTCGTGTTCGAGGGCGACAACCTGAACCGCGTGAGCGTCGGCCAGGTCGTCCAGGTTACCGGCCCTTCCAGCGAGAACCAGGGCCAGAGCCAGCTCAGCAGCACCACCGGCGTCGAGCTGTGCGGCAGCACCGGCAGCGTCACGCCAACCGACGTCGCGCTGCCCTTCGCCAGCGCGAGCGCCGCCGAGGCCTACGAGGGCATGCTGGTGCGCTTCCCGCAGACGCTGTACGTGACCGAGCACTTCCAGCTCGGCCGCTTCGGCCAGGTGCTGATGTCTTCCAGCGACCGGCTGCGCCAGCCGACCAACGTGACCACGCCGGGCGCGCTCGCCCTTGCGCTGCAGGCCCAGAACGACCTGAACCAGATCATCGTCGACGACGACAGCCAGGTCTCGAACCCTGACCCGATCCAGTTCGGCCGCGGCGGCAGCCCGCTCAGCGCGAGCAACACGCTGCGCGGCGCCGACAGCGCCACCGGCATGGTCGGCGTGATGACCTACACCTGGAGCGGCAATTCGGCCAGCGGCAACGCCTACCGGCTGCGGCCGATCGGCGCGCTGGGCGGCGGCGTGCCGAGCTTCCAGCCGGACAACGCGCGCCCGACCACGCCAGCGCCGGTCGGCGGCACGCTCAAGGCCTCGGCCGCCAACCTGCTGAACTACTTCAACACGTTTGGCACGAACGCCTGCACCAACGGCGTGGGCGGCGCCGCCACCGACTGCCGCGGCGCCGATAATGCCACCGAGTTTGACCGCCAGTGGCCCAAGACTGTCGCGGCGCTGGTCGGCGGCGGCGCGGACGTGATCGGCGTGATGGAGCTGGAGAACGACGGCTACGGCCCGACCAGCGCCATCCAGGACCTGGTCGGCAAGCTGAACACCGCCGCCGGTGCGGGCACCTACGCGTTTATCGACGCGGACCAGGCCACCGGCCAGACCAACGCGCTCGGCACCGACGCGATCAAGGTCGCGATCATCTACAAGCCGGCCAAGGTCACGCCGGTCGGCACGACCGCCGCGCTGAACTCGACCACATTTGTGAACGGCGGCGACGGCGCGGCGCGCAACCGGCCCTCGCTGGCCCAGGCGTTCCAGGAGAACGCCACCGGCGCGCGCTTCATCCTCGACGTCAACCACCTCAAGTCCAAGGGCAGCGCCTGCGACGCGCCCGACGCCGGCGACGGCCAGGGCAACTGCAACGCCGTGCGCACCAACGCGGCGAACGAGCTAACGGCCTGGCTCGCGTCCAACCCGACCGGCACCGGCGACCCGGACGTGCTGATCGTCGGCGACCTGAACTCGTACGCCAAGGAAGACCCGATCGCCGCGATCAAGAGCGCCGGCTTCACCAACCTGATCGAGTCGCTGATCGGCCCGGACGGGTACTCCTACGCCTTCGACGGCCAGTGGGGCTACCTCGACCACGCGCTGGCCTCGGGCAGCCTGGCCGGCCAGGTCGCCGGCATTACCGAGTGGCACATCAACGCCGACGAGCCCAGCGTGCTCGACTACAACACCGACTTCAAGAGCGCCGGGCAGATCGCCAGCCTGTACGCCGCCGACCAGTACCGCGTCTCCGACCACGACCCGGTGATCGTCGGGCTGAGCCTGACCGTCCCGGCCGCGACGGCGCCGAGCATCACGACCCAGCCGCAGAGCCAGACGGTCGCGGCCGGCGTGTCGGCCAGCCTGAGCGTGGTGGCGAGCGGCACCGCGCCGCTGAGCTACCAGTGGTATGAGGGCGCCAGCGGCGATACTGCCAGCCCCATCAGCGGCGCGACCGGCAGCAGCTTCAGCACGCCGCCGCTGAGCGCCACCACCAGCTACTGGGTGCGCGTCTCCAACAGCGCCGGCTCGGCCGACAGCAGCACCGCCACGATCACCGTACAGCAGGCCGCGACGGCGCCGAGCATCACGACCCAGCCGCAGAGCCAGACGGTCGCGGCCGGCGTGTCGGCCAGCCTGAGCGTGGTGGCGAGCGGCACCGCGCCGCTGAGCTACCAGTGGTATGAGGGCGCCAGCGGCAATACCGCCAGCCCCGTCAGCGGCGCGACCGGCAGCAGCTTCAGCACGCCGCCGCTGAGCGCCAGCGCCAGCTACTGGGTGCGCGTCTCCAACAGCGCCGGCCACGCCGATAGTGATACGGCGACAATCACCGTCACGCCGGCGGCTGGCGCCAACGTGGTGATCAGCCAGGTCTACGGCGGCGGCGGCAATACCTACCTTAACGACTACGTTGAACTATACAACCGGAGTAGCGCAGCAGCCAGTCTTAACGGCTGGTCTGTCCAATATGCGTCAGCCTCTGGCACCGGGAATTTCAGCGCGAATGGCGTCGCGCTACTCTCAGGAACACTGCAGCCCGGTCAATACTACCTAGTGCAGATGGCAGCCGGTAGCGCTGGAGCGGCGCTGCCGACACCTGATGCCTCTGGCACCACCAATCTCTCGGCAACTGCCGGTAAGGTCGTCTTGGCGAATACCACCACCGGCCTAGCCTGCAACGGTGGATCGACCCCTTGCTCCGCTGCCCAGCTGGCCCAGATCTTCGATCTCGTCGGCTACGGCAGTACAGCCAATTTCTATGAAGGCACTGGCCCTGCTCCAGCTCCGAGCACGACCACCGCCGCGCTGCGCAAGTCGAACGGCGCGCAGGACACCAACGACAACGCCGCCGACTTCGCGACCGGCGCGCCCAACCCACGCAACAGCCAGTTCGGCGTGGTCGTCGCGCCGAGCATCACGACCCAGCCGCAGAGCCAGACGATCGCGGCCGGCGTGTCGGCCAGCCTGAGCGTGGTGGCGAGCGGCACCGCGCCGCTGAGCTACCAGTGGTATGAGGGCGCCAGCGGCGATACCGCCAGCCCCGTCAGCGGCGCGACCGGCAGCAGCTTCAGCACGCCGCCGCTGAGCGCCACCGCCAGCTACTGGGTGCGCGTCTCCAACAGCGCCGGCTCGGCCGACAGCAACACCGCCACGATTACCGTCACGCCAGCGGTCGTCGCCCCCAGCATCACGACCCAGCCGCAGAGCCAGACGGTCGCGGCCGGCGTGTCGGCCAGCCTGAGCGTGGTGGCGAGCGGCACCGCGCCGCTGACCTACCAGTGGTATGAGGGTGCCAGCGGCAATACCGCCAGCCCCGTCAGCGGCGCGACCGGCAGCAGCTTCAGCACGCCGCCGCTGAGCGCCACCGCCAGCTACTGGGTGCGCGTCTCCAACAGCGCCGGCTCGGCCGACAGCAACACCGCCACGATCACTGTGCAAGCGCCCTGCTCGGCGCCCGACGTCACAATCGGCAGCGTCGAGGGCACCGGCGACACCACGCCCGTCAATGGGCAGTCTGTCACCGTACAGGGCGTGGTGGTGCTCGACTACGAGGGCGCCTCGCCCGCGCTGCGCGGCTTCTACCTGCAGGACGCCGGCGACGGCAACCCGGCCACCTCGGACGGCATCTTCGTGTTCGAGAACGACAACGCCAATCGCGTCAGCGCCGGCCAGGTGGTGCAGGTCACCGGTATCGCGAATGAGAACCAGGGCCAGACCCAGCTTGGCACCAGCACTGCTGTTACCGGTGTGCCCACAATCGAGCAGTGCGGCGCGACCGCCACGGTTACGCCGGCCGATGTCACGCTGCCGGTGGCCAGCGCCACCGCGCTCGAAGCATACGAAGGCATGCTGGTGCGCTTCAACCAGACGCTGTACGTGACCGAGCACTTCCAGCTCGGCCGCTTCGGCCAGGTCGTACTCTCCTCCGGCGACCGGCTGCGCCAGCCGACCAACGTGGTCGATCCGGGTGCGCCGGCCATCGCGCTGCAGGCGCAGAACGACCTGAACCGCCTGATCGTCGACGACGATACGCAGGCGCAGAACCCTGACCCGATCAAGTTTGGGCGCGGCGGCAGCCCGCTGAGCGCATCCAACACGCTGCGCGGCGGCGACACCGTGGACAACATGGTCGGCGTGATGACCTACACCTGGGCCGGCAACGCCGCCAGCGGCAACGCCTACCGGCTGCGGCCGGTCGGTGCGCTGGGCGGCGGCGTGCCGAACTTCCAGCCGGCCAACCCGCGCCCGGCGTCGGCGCCGAGCGTCGGCGGGAGCCTGCGCGTGGTCGGCATGAACCTGCTCAACTTCTTCAACACCTTCGACGGCCTGCCCGACAACGTCGACAACTGCACCAACGGCGTGGGCGGCGCGGCCACCGACTGCCGCGGCGCCGACACGCAGGCCGAGTTCGACCGCCAGTGGCCGAAGACGGTGGCCGCAATCCAGGCGATGAACCCGGATGTGATCGGCGTGAACGAGATCGAGAACGACGGCTACGGCCCGACCAGCGCCATCCAGTTCCTGGTCGACAAGCTGAACGCGGCGACCGCGCCGGGCACCTACGCGTTTATCGACGTAGACGCGAACACCGGCCAGGTCAACGCGCTCGGCACCGACGCGATCAAGGTCGGCATGATCTACAAGCCGGCCAGGGTCACGCCGGTCGGCACGACCGCCGCGCTGAACTCGACCGCGTTCGTAAACGGCGGCGACGGCGCGCCGCGCAGCCGGCCCTCGCTGGCCCAGGCGTTCCAGGAGAACGCCACCGGCGCGCGCTTCATCGTCGACGCCAACCACCTCAAGTCCAAGGGCAGCGCCTGTGACGCGCCCGACGCCGGCGACGGCCAGGGCAACTGCAACACCGTGCGAAAGAACGCCGCCACCGCGCTGGTAAGCTGGCTGGCATCCGACCCGACCGGCACCGGCGATCCGGATATCCTGCTGATCGGCGACTACAACTCGTACGCCAAGGAAGAGCCGATTAGCATCATCAAGAGCGCCGGCTTCACCAACCTGATCGACTCGTTCCTCGGCGCGGACGCCTACTCGTACGTGTTCGACGGCCAGTGGGGCTACCTCGACCACGCGCTCGGCTCGGCCAGCATGGTCGGCCAGGTGAGCGGCGTGGGCGACTACCATATCAACGCCGACGAGCCGAGCGTGCTCGACTACAACACCGACTTCAAGACTGCCAATCTGCAGAGCACGCTCTACGCGCCCGATCAGTTCCGCGTGTCGGATCACGACTCGGTGATCGTCGGCCTGAGCCTGAACGCCGCGCCGGTCGCGAACGACGACACGCTCACCGTGGCCGAGGACGCCTCGGCGACGACCGTCAACGTTCTCGCGAACGACACCGACGCAAACGGCGACAGCCTGACCGTCACGAGCGTGACCCAGGGCGCCAAGGGCGCGGTTACGCTCGCGGGCGGCGTCGTCAAGTACACGCCCAGCGCCGACGCCAACGGCGCCGACAGCTTCAGCTACACCATCTCGGACGGCCGCGGCGGCTCGGATACCGGCACCGTCAGCGTCACCATCACCCCCGTCAACGACGCGCCGGTCGCGAACGCCGACACGCTCACCCTCCTTGAGGACGCCTCCGCCACGACCGTGAACGTGCTGGCGAACGACACCGACGTGGACGGCGACAGCCTGACCGTCACGAGCGTGACTCAGGGCGCCAAGGGTGTAGTCACGCTCGCGGGCGGCGTCGTCAAGTACACGCCCAACGCCAACGCCAGCGGCGCCGACAGCTTCAGCTACACCATCGCGGACGGCCACGGCGGCTCGGCCACCGGCACCGTCAGCGTCACGATCACCCCCGTCAACGACGCGCCGGTCGCGAACGCCGACACGCTCACCGTCCTTGAGGACGCCTCCGCCACGACTGTGAACGTGCTGGCAAACGACACCGACGTGGACGGCGACAGCCTGGCCGTCACGAGCGTGACGCAGGGCGCCAAGGGCGCGGTCACACTCGCCGCCGGCGTCGTCAAGTACACACCCAACGCCAACGCCAACGACACCGACAGCTTCAGCTACACCATCGCGGACGGCCACGGCGGCACCGCGACCGCGACGGTTAGCGTCACCATCACCCCCGTGAACGACGCGCCGACGGCCGTGAACGACAGCGCCACCGTCAAGAAGAACAAGACCGTCACGATTAGCGTGCTGGCGAATGACTTCGACGTGGACGGTAACTCGCTCAGCGTGACCGCCGCCTCGGCGCCGGCCCACGGATCAGTCGTGCGCAACGCGAACGGCACGATCAAGTACACGCCGCAGAATGGCTACACCGGCTCGGACAGCTTCACCTACACCATCAGCGACGGCAACGGTGGGTTGGCCACCGCGACCGTGACCGTGACTGTCACGAAGTAACCTCGCGCGATCGGACGAGCGGGCCTGGGAGATCATCCCAGGCCCGTTTGCTTTACGCCTGGCCGGCGTTGGGTATAATGGCCGCATGCACCGCTTCATCTCCCCGGCCGCACGCGCCGCCACCGCGCTGCTCTGCGCCGCCATCCTGGCGCTGCAGTTCTGGTCGCTGCGCGCGCCGCGCCCGCTGCACCTGCCCGAGCAGCAGCGCGTCGAGACCAGCAACCCCAAGATCGGCGTGCACACGCGCCTGGCCGGCGTCGGCGACGAGGCCTACGTCGCGCGCGCGCTCCAGCAGGTGCGCGAGATGGGCGCGAGCTGGATCGTCGAGCTGTTCCCGTGGGCCTACGCCCAGCCGCGCTCGCGCTACGGCTACGACTGGGCCGGCTTCGACATGATCGTCCAGCACGCCGAGCGCCAGGGCCTCACCGTCGTCGCGCGGCTCGACCTGGTGCCCGACTGGGCCCACCCGCCCGGCAGCGGCGACCGCTACCTCGACCAGGATCACTATGTCGACTACGCGAGCTACGTCGAAGCGTTCCTGCGGCGCTACCGGCCGCACGGCGTGCGCCACGTGATCATCTGGAACGAGCCGAACCTGTCGTTCGAGTGGGGCCGGCGGCGGCCCGACCCGGCCGCCTACGCCGCGCTGCTGAAGGCGGTCTACCCGCGCGCCAAGGCCGCCGCGCCCGACGCGGTGGTGATCGCCGCCGGACTGGCGCCGGTGCCCGACCCGGGCGACGGCGCGAACGCCATGAGCGACCTGGAGTACCTGGCGGCGCTCTACCGGTCCGGCGCGGCGCCGGCCTTCGACATGCTGGCGGCGCACAGCTACGGCATGAAGCTGCCGCCCGACGCGCCGCCCGACCCGGCCGCGATCAGCTTCCGGCGGGTCGAGCTGCTGCGCCGGGTGATGGCTGAGCACGGCGACGCCGCCAAGCCGCTGATCGTCACCGAGGGCGGCTGGAACGACAGCCCGCGCTGGATCAACGCCGTGCTGCCCTCGCAGCGGCTGCGCTGGACCGTCGCGGCCTACGAGCTGGCGCGCGAGTGGGACTGGCTGGCGGCCATGTGCCTGTGGCAGTTCGCCACCCCCTGGGCGACCCACACCTACCAGGACAGCTGGTCGTTCGTCGCGCCCGACGGCACGCCCAAGGCGATCTACTGGGCGGTGCGCGATGCGTCGCGCACCGCCCATAAATGGCACAGCGTCGCCCGGATCACCCCACCCCCTGCCCCCGCCCCTGCCAGGGGCGGGGGAAATAAAATGGCACTGTGATGCGGCGGCTTTGCCGCCGCATCACAGTGCCAACAAAATACCCCCGCTCCCGGCTGGGAGAGGGGGGCAGGGGGGTGAGGGCCAGCAGCGCCGCCGCATCACAGTGCCAACAAAATACCCCCGCTCCCGGCTGGGAGAGGGGGGCAGGGGGGTGAGGGCCAGCAGCGCCGCCGCATCACAGTGCAAAGAAAATACCCCCCGCTCCCGGCTGGGAGCGGGGGGCAGGGGGGGTGAGGGCGACTGCCCTAGTTGTTCTTGGCGATCTCGATCTGCTTGCCGCTGGCGCCGACGCTGACGTTGATCTTGCGCGGCTTGACCTCCTCGGCCTTCGGGATCTCCAGCCGCAGGATGCCGTCGGTCAGCGAGGCCTGGATCGCATCCGCCTTGACGGTGGTCGGCAGGGCGATCGTGCGCTGGAACGAGCCGAAGCGCCGCTCGATCCGGTGGTAGTTGCGCTTCTTGTCCTCGGCCGCCTGGCGAGTCTCGCCCTTGATCGTCAGGACGTTGTTCTCGACCATAATCTCCAGGTTCTCCGGCTTCAGCCCCGGCACCGACGCCTCGACCAGGTAGCCGTCATCGGTCTCGCTCACGTCCAGCGCGGGCACGAAGCTCTGGCCGGCGCGCGCGCCCACCGGCCGCACGACGCTGTCCTCCAGCAGCTGGTTCATCGCCTCGCGCAGCGACAGCATGTCCTGGAACGGGTCCCAGCGAGTCACGTTCGACATGGGTTTCCTCCTCAATATGGCTGTTCTCTACTCACATCTTTTGGCACGGCTCGTGTCGCGCCTTACGGTTGTAGAGTATATCGCGCGTGTGTTAGAATGACGTCTACAGAGCGTTAGAATGATGTTAGAGTCAGAGACCTTGCTAGAGACGACCGACCAGCGCCTGCGCCAGCGCGAGCTGCTGCTGCGCGTCAGCCGCGCGATCACCGCCCAGCTCGACCTGACCAGCGTGCTCGACCTCGTGATCGAGGTCGCGGTCGATCTGCTGGCCGGCACCTCGGGGCTGATCGCGCTGCGCGACGACGACGGCACGCTGCGGGTCGGGTCGGCGCCGGGGCTGCCGCGCGAGCTGTGGCCGGCCTTCAACGCGCTGCTGACCACGCCGCTGGAGGATCGGCGCGCGCTGTCGCTGCGGCTCCAGGAGATCGCGGCCAACACGCGCCTGCCGCTGCGCCAGGTGGTCGCGCTGCCGCTGGTCTTCCGGCAGACGCGCGTCGGGGTGATCTACGTGTTCCGCGCCGCGCTGAACGTGGCGTTCACGATCGAGGAGCAGGATCTGCTGATGGCCTTCGCCGACCAGGCCGCCATCGCGGTCAGCAACGCGCGGCTGTACCAGAGCGTGCTGCACGAGAAGCAGCAGCTCGACGCGATCATCGAGCAGAGCGCCGACGGCGTGATGATCCTCGACGGGCGCTGGCGGATCACGACCTTCAACCGCGCGATGGAGCAGCTCACCGGCTGGCCGCGCGAGGAGGCGATCGGCCGGCCGTGCGCCGAGGTGCTGGCGATCCAGAGCGCGCAGGGCTACAATATCTGCCTGGTCGACTGCCCGCTGCAGCGCCGCCCGCCCGAGCCCAACCCGACCGCCGAGGGCTGGACGACCGCGCGCGACGGCCGGCGGCTGTACGTCCGCAGCAACTACGCCGTCCAGCGCGGGCCGGCCGGCGAGTTCCTCGGGGCGATCGCCAACGTGCGCGACGTGACCGACCAGAAGATCGAGGCCGAGATGCAGAACACCTTCATCTCGGTGA
Organism: Candidatus Ribeiella danica; assembly: GCA_016717335.1. Taxonomy (GTDB): domain Bacteria; phylum Chloroflexota; class Chloroflexia; order Chloroflexales; family Roseiflexaceae; genus Ribeiella; species Ribeiella danica. Next base: position 529,662 of record JADKFS010000003.1, on the reverse strand, counting down.
TCTCGCACGAGCTCAAGACGCCGGTCAGCATCATCAAGGGCTACGCCGAGACGCTCGCGCGCGAGGACGCCGACTGGGATCGCGCCACGCTCAGCGAGGGGCTGCAGGTGATCGGCGAGGAGGCCGACCGGCTGGCCAGGCAGATCGGCGGGCTGCTGGAGGTCTCGCGGCTGCAGGCCGGCGGGCTGCGCCTGGAGCTGAGCGACTGGCCGCTGCCGCCGCTGGCCGGGCAGGTGGCCCAGCGCTTCGCCGCGCAGGCCGGCGACCGCTACACCTTCGAGCTGCGCTTCGCCGAGGACTTCCCGCCCGTCCACGCCGACTACGAGCGCACCCGCCAGGTGCTGGAGAACCTGGTCTCGAACGCTGTCAAGTACAGCCCCGATGGCGGCGCCATCCGCATCACGGGCCGCGCCGCCGACGACCACGCGCTGATCTCGATCAGCGACCAGGGCATCGGCATCGCGCCGGAGGAGCAGGGCAAGCTGTTCCGCCGCTTCTACCGCGTCGACAACCGGCTGCGCCGCGAGACCCAGGGCGTCGGGCTGGGGCTGTTCCTGGCGCGCGCGATCGTCGAGGCGCAGGGCGGCCGGATCTGGGTCGAGAGCCAGCCCGGCCGCGGCTCGCGCTTCTCGTTCACGCTGCCGCTGGCCACGCCGCAGCTGGTCGACTCGGAAGGCGATACGGCCGAGGGCGAACCGCAAGGCGACCAGGTGGTACGGTGGCAGGGCGACCAGGCGGATTGATGACAAGGTGACAAGGTGACAAGGGGCTTGGGGCTTGGGGCTTGAGGCTTGGGGCTTGGGGCTTGGGGCTTGGGGCTTGGGGCTTGGGGCTTGGGGCTTGGGGCTTGGGGCTTGGGGCTTGGTCTTTCGTCCTTGGTCCATCGTCCATCGTCCATCGTCCATCGTCCTTGGTCTACCGACTACTGACTACTGATTACTGACCACTGGAAAACCATATGTCCGAACTCAAAGATAAGCTCATCCTCGTCGTCGACGACGAAACGCGCATGGTCAACTTCATGCGCATGAACCTCGAGCTGGAGGGCTGCCGGGTGATCAGCGCGCCGGGCGGGCGCGAGGCGCTCGACAAGGCCCGCGAGGAGATGCCCGACGTCGTGCTGCTCGACATCATGATGCCGGGCATGGACGGCTTCGAGACGCTGCGGCGGCTGCGGCTGTTCTCGCAGGTGCCGGTGCTGATCCTGACGGCCAAGGACGACGAGGAGGACCGCATCAAGGGGCTGGAGCTTGGCGCCGACGACTACATCGGCAAGCCGTTCAGCCACCGCGAGCTGGTCAGCCGCATCCGCGCGGTGCTGCGCCGCCACTACGCCCCGCCGCCAACCCCGCAGACCACCGTCAAGGTCGACGATCGCCTGACGATCGACTTCGCCCGGCGCGAGGTGCTGGTCAACGGCGAGCGCGTCAACCTGCGGCCGACTGAGTATCGCCTGCTGTACCACCTGGTGCAGAACGCCGGCTACGTGATGACCCACGAGATGCTGCTGACGCGCGTCTGGGGCCCGGAGTACCACGACGAGACGCACTACCTGCGGCTCTACATCACCTACCTGCGCCAGAAGATCGAGGAGGACCCCGCCACCCCGAAGTACATCCTGACCGAGCGCGGGGTGGGGTATCGGTTCGTGGATTTTAGTAAGAATCAGTAGCAGGGCTTAACACGGTCGGCGTGCCGAACCCCTCCCCCTGCCCCCTCCCCTGATAGGGGAGGGGGTGTAGATGGGCGGTATGGCGGTTTCGGCTTTGCCGAAACCGCCATACCGCCGCCAAATTCCCCCGCTGGGAGCGGGGGGCAGGGGTGAGGGGCACCACAGATCAGCCATGAGCATCATCATCGTCTTCTTCGTCAACCTCGCCCGCGCCATCCGCAACGCCTGGCGGCTGCTGCTGCGCCGACGGGTCGACTACGTGCGGCTGGAGCTTAGCGGCGGGCTGCCCGAGTTCGCGTCCGCGCCGCGCTGGTGGCAGCGCCGCTTCCTGGGGATGCGCGAGCCGTCCAGCCTGCAGGGCCTGCGCCGCAAGCTCGAGCGCGTCGCCGCCGACCCGCAGGTCAGCGGGGTGCTGCTCAGGATCAACGGCCTCGCGGCCGGCTGGGCCACGCTGCAGAGCCTGCGCGACGAGATCGGCCGGCTGCGCCGGAGCGGCAAGCGTGTGGTCGCCTACCTCGTGACGCCCGACATGGCCGGCTACTACGCCGCCTGCGCCGCCGACGCGATCCTGGTGCCGCCGACCGCGTTCCTCACGATCGTCGGGCTGCGCTCGGAGGTGCAGTTCCTGCGCGACGCGCTGGCGAAGGTCGGGGTGACGGCTGAGGTCGAGGCGGTGTCGCCGTACAAGTCGGCCGGCGAGACCTTCGTGCGCTCCGACATCTCGCCCGAGAACCGCGAGCAGCTCGAGCGGCTGCTCGACCAGCGCTTCGCCGAGGTGGTCCGGGCGATCGGCGCGGCGCGCGGCCAGGGCGAGCAGCAGGTGCGCGCGGCGATCGACGCCGCGCCGCTGAGCGGGCCGGCCGCGCTCGAGCGCGGGCTGGTGGATGGCCTGTGCTACGAGGACGAGCTGGAGGCATATCTCGGCCGCGCGGCAGCAGAGAGCACAGCAGAGAGCGGTGGGCAGCCGCAAATCGACGATCGCCCTTCTGAAAGCTCTGGGTCCCCTGCGGCAAAGAAAAGCGGCAAAGGGCCGATCGTCCTCGACTGGGACGCGGCGCAGAAGGCGCTGCGCCTGCAGCCGGCGCGCCGCCACCGCAAGCTGGTCGCGGTCGTCCCGGTGGAGGGCACGATTGCGACGGGCGGCAGCCGCACTCTGCCGGCGCCGATCCCGCTGATCGGCGGGCAGCAGGCCGGCTCCGACAGCGTGGCCCAGGCGCTGCGCCAGGTCGAGCGCAACCGCCGGGTGTCCGCCGTGGTGCTCTACGTCAACTCGCGCGGCGGCGACGCGTTCGCCTCCGACCTGATCTGGCGCGAGGTGCTGCGCGTCCGCCGCTCCAAGCCGGTCGTGGTGGCGATGGGCGACGTGGCGGCCTCGGGCGGCTACTACATCGCCGCGCCGGCCAGCGAGATCGTGGCGCAGCCGGGCACGCTGACCGGCAGCATCGGCGTCGTCTCGCTGCGGCCGATCGTGTCGGGGCTGCTCGATCGCGCCGGCGTGAACACGGTGGTGCTGAGCCGCGGCGCGCACAGCGGGCTGCTCTCGATCGTCCAGGCCCCCAGCGAGGGCGAGCGCCAGTCGCTGCGCGACCTGATCTTCGCCAGCTACCACGATTTCCTGCGGCGCGTGCGCGAGGGCCGCGACATGACCGAGCAGCAGCTCGAGCCGATCGCCGGCGGCCGCGTCTGGACGGGCAGCGAGGCGCTCGAGCTGGGGCTGGTGGACCGGCTGGGCGGGCTGCCCGAGGCGGTGCTGCGCGCGCAGGAGCTGGCCGGGCTGCCGCAAGACCGGGCGGCGCCGCTGCTGGTCGCGCGCGGCGGGCGGGGCGAGATCCCGCCGCAGCCGTTCCCGGCGAATACGCTGCTCGACCTCTGGCCGGCGCTGGAGGAGGCGCTGCGGCCGCGCATCCTGGCGATCCTGCCGTTCGACGGAATATGAACTGTATGAAACGTGCGCCGGTCGTTTCGCATCGAATCGGCGCTGGACAATGGTAATCCTTCACAGACGACGAGGAAACGGTTATGACAACCCATGTTCAGGCGAGAAATGCCGGGGGCGGCGCCGTGATCGAGGTCAGCGAGGCCACGTTCAAAGAGCAAGTGATCGAGCGCTCGCGCGCGACGCCGGTCGTGGTCGATTTCTGGGCGCCTTGGTGCGGCCCCTGCCGCACGCTCGGGCCGATCCTCGAGCGGCTGGCCGCCGAGGCTAAGGGCGCCTGGGTGCTGGCCAAGCTCAACGTGGACAACAACCAGCGCCTGTCGCAGGGGTTCCGCGTGCAGGGCATCCCGGCGGTCAAGGCCTTCCGCGACGGCCAGGTGGTCGACGAGTTCACCGGCGCGATCCCCGAGTCGCAGGTGCGCGCCTGGCTCAAGCGGCTGGTCCCCGCGCCATCCGATAGCCTGGTCGAGGCCGCCGCCGCGCTCGAGCTGCGCCAGCCCGACGAGGCCGCCGCGCGCTACCGCGTCGCGCTGGGCAGCGACCCCTCCAATGCCGTCGCGCTGCTCGGGCTGGGCCGGCTGCTGGTGCTGCACGGCGACCCGGAGGGTGTCGAGACGCTGCGCGAGGTGCCGGCCGACGCGCCGCAGTACCAGCAGGCGCAGGCGTGGATCAGGCTGGCCGATTTCTTCAGGGAGGCCGGCGACAGCGCCCCGACCTGGCTGGCCGAGCAGGTCGCCGGCAACCCGGGCGACCTGGCGGCGCGCTACCGCCTGGCGGCGCAGCTGGTGCGCGAGCGGCACTACGCCGATGCGATCGGCCAGCTGATCGCGATCGTCGAGCGCAGCCGCGCGTTCCACGACGACGGCGCGCGCAAGACGCTGCTGGCCCTGTTCGACGCGCTCGGCGACGGCGACCCGCTGGTGGGGCCGGGCCGCCGCAAGCTGGCGAATGTGCTGTTTTGAACGCCTGGCTGAAACGTCAACCGCATATGACCAAAGACGAACGACCAAGGGCGAAGCGCGTCGGCGCAGCTCCTTTGGTCGTTCGTCAACGGCGTTGTGCGCTTTTCAGCGTCGATTGAACATCAGTCGCTCAAGCGATCACAGAAGTCAGGCATCAGGACTCAGAATAAGGCGAGCTCTATCCTGACTCCTCATCCAAACGCCTTGAGCTGCCCGATCAGCGCATCCAGGGTCGGGCCGTCGGGGGCGTGGAGCAGCAGCACCCGGTCGCCGGCGCGGCTGAGGTAGAACTGCCGGCCTTCCAGCTGCCAGCGCAGTTGGTTCTGGTCGGCCGCGATCAGCGCAAGGCTGCTCGTGCCGGCGGCGACATACGAGCTGGCGGCGTCGAAGAAGCGCCCCGCGGCGGCCTGGTCGTCCCAGGCGGTCCACAGCGCGAGCGCCAGGCGGCCCTGGTCGTCGGAGAGCACCTGGTAGCGATCGCCGCCCCAGCCCAGGCAGGCGGCCGCCGCCTGGTCGGGCGCGATCTGATGCTCGAGGTAGATCCGCAGGTACAGCTCGCCCAGCGTGTCCTCGGCCAGCACGCGCCAGCCGGCGAGCCGCAGCGCCGGCAGCCGCACGTCGACCGGCGGCTCGCCGGCGAGGTAGCGCTCGGGGTGCAGCACCTGCTCGGTCGATCGCGGCGGCCTCGCGAAGGCCTGCTCGACCGCCTTCCAGCCGCCCAGCTGGTAGAGCGTGGCGACGAACGAGGCGCCCTCGCGGTACGGGAACGCCGCGGCCGACTCGACCAGCGGGCCGCCGCCGAGCCACAGGCCGGAGAGGTCCAGGCTCTGAAATTGCTCGAGCTGGTAGCTGGCGATGTCCGCCGCGCTGAAGTGCGCGCGCGCGTAGATTGCCATCGTCAGCGTCGCATCGCCCTCGACCAGCCCCTTCAGCGCCATCTGCGCGTCCGCGTTCCCCTCGACGCGCGCAAACAGCTTCGCCAGGTCGTAGTGCTGGTCCTGCAGGCTGTGGGTGAACTCGTGCGCGTAGGTCACCCGGTCGCGCACGCCCATCTGCGCGCGGTCGGTCACCACGACGAGCTGCTTGGTGGCGTGGTCGTAGAAGCCGAGGACGCTCTTGACCATGCTGTCGATCTGGGCGCCGCGCATGTCCGCCGCGCCGGGGTCCATGTCGAGCGCGCGCAGCACCGCGCGGTCGCGCTGCTCGGCCTCGGGCGGCCACTGCTGCGCCAGCTCGGCTGTGAAGTAGGCCCGCAGCTGCTCGTGGTTCATAAAGGTCCGCGGCACCTGGGCAAGCGGCGCCAGCCCGCGCAGCGGAACCACCTGCCCGCCGATCGTGTTCATGGTCTGCAGGTTGCCGACCTCGCCGCGCAGCCGCTGGTTCTCTTGCTGGAGCGATTGGACCTGCCCCTTGAGCGCATCGCTCTCGCGAGCGGACTGCTGGAGCGGGCCGATCTGGCCGCGCAGCGCCGCCGCGTCGCGCGTCGCCTTGACGCGGTCCTGCTCCGAGCGGTCGAGCTGCCGCTGCAAATCGGCGATCTGGGCAGCCTGGGTCGGGTTGAGGTCAGCCTGCCCCGGCTGCGGCTGGGCGGCGACCTGCCCGCGCAGCTGGATGTTCTGGGCGAAGAGCGCGACGTTCACCACCATCACGACGATCAGGGCGAGGGCGCTCAGCGAGACGGCGAGTCGTTGCATGATGAGGCTCCGATCAGACACTTCTGCGATTCTCGATCTCGGCCCCAGTATAGCAGGCCAGCCGGTACGTATCGGCTTCGGTTTCTTGTCGAAATCAGTACGTCTGCCGAGGCGCGCCCCTGCGCCCATCAGCCGGCCGGCCGTGCGGCCCGCGCGGTCAGCACCTCCCGGTAGACAGCCTCGACCCCGTCGAGCATGCGCTCGCGCGTGAACAGCGCCGCGACCCGCCGCCGGCCGGCCGCGCCCATCCGCTCGCGCAGATCCCTGTCGGCCAGCAGCGTATCGATCGCCCCGGCCAGCGCGGCCGAGTCGCCGGGCGGGACCACCAGGCCGGTCTCGCCGTGGCGGTTGGCGAAGCTGGTGCCGGTGCCCAGCTCGGTGCTGATGCACGGCAGACCGCTCGCCAGCGCCTCGATCTGCGCGAGCCCGAGCGCCTCGGCGCGCAGATGCGCCGGCAGCACGAACACGTCGGCGGCGTGCAGCAGCACCGGCAGATCCTCGTCGGAGACATCGCCGAGAAAGTGGACCCGCCGCTCCACCCCGAGGCGCGCGGCCAGGGTCGCCAGCGCGTCGCGCTCCGGCCCGCTGCCGGCGATCAGCAGGTCGGCCTGCACCGAGGGCATCGCCTCGATCAGGTAGTGCAGCCCCTTGTAGTAGCGCAGCCGGCCGACGAACAGCAGCAGCGGCGCGTCGTAGCGCGCGCGGACCGCCGCGACCCGCCGGCCGTCGGCGACCGCGAAGCGCCCGGCGTCGATCCCGAGCGGGACGACGCTGCAGCGCGCGGCGTGGCGGCGCAGAAACGGCGACGAGGCGACGTAGCTCGGGCTCGTCGCCAGAATGCGGGCCGCGCGCCGCAGCGTCAGCTCGAGCAGCGGCCGGTACAGGCGCAGCAGCGTGCGCTGGCGCACGATATCGCTGTGGTAGGTCACCACCAGCGGCGCGCGCGCGGGCACCGCCTGGTAGGCCAGGTCGCCGGGCGGGTAGGGAAAGTGCAGGTGCACCACGTCGGGGCGCTGCAGCCGGGCCTGTCGCAGCATCGCCAGGCTCAGCGGCGTCGAGGCCAGGTGCAGCGCGCGCGCCGCCCTGATCACCGTCAGCCCCGCCTGCGGCTGCTCCACCGAGGTCCGGCCGTCCAGGCTGGTCACCAGCACGGTGACCTGGTGGCCGCGCGCCGCCAGCCCCTCGCTCAGGTCGCGCACGTGGTTCTCGATGCCGCCGAGGACTGGGAAGTAGTCTTTGTAGAGCTGCAGAATATGCATGTCGTTCTTTGGTGGCTGAGCGTCGCTACGCGCGCTAGCATACCATAGATTGAGGGTCGCTATCGCTGAGATTCTTGCCGCCCTCACCCCCCTGCCCCCCGCTCCCAGCCGGGAGAGGGGGGATTGTTGGTTGTTTCCCCCGCCCCTGCCAGGGGCGGGGGACAGGGGGTGGGGTGATCCGGCGCAGCGCCACACCACAAACAAAAACCTACCCCCGAAAGAGGCCAGGGGGTGAGAGCCTGCGGCAAGGTATGCTAGAATAGGCGCAGCGTTTCCAGCAGCGCGCCCAGGAGCCACACGAATGGCATCACGAAAACGGTCGAAGCACCCGCAGGGCCCCGTGCAGCAGTTCAGCCGCCGGCTCGTCGCGCTGCACACGCTGCTGGACAGCGACCCGGCGGCGGTGGGCGACCAGGCGCTCAAGCTGCTCGAGGAGTACCTGGAGAGCCTGGCGCACGGCTACGGCTACCGCGGCGAGGGCAGCCTGGGCCGCTACGCGATGTTCCTGCGCGGCCGCGACGGCCTGCCCGCCGACATGCTCGACCGCCTGGACAGCTACACTCAGGTGCGCAACTGCCTGGCGCACACCTACGGGCTGCAGGCCAGCCCGGCGCTCGCGGCCGAGCTGCTCGACTTCGCCGAGCGGCTGCTCAAGCAGGAGGCCACGACCGCGGCCGAGCTGATGACCCGCGACGTCCAGACGGTGGGCGCGGCGGACCGGCTGCCGGGCGTGCGCGACCTGATGCTCTCGCACGGCTACGGGCGGCTGCCGGTGCTCCACGACGGCAAGATCGTCGGGCTGCTGATCGAGCGCGATGTGGTCGCGGCCCAGGTGCTGGCCGAGCAGTCGAAGCGGCCGCTGGCGGCGCTGACGGTCGCCGACGCGCTGCCGGACGACGCGGCCGAGCGGATCGTCATGGTCTCGCCCGGCACGACGCGCGAGGCCGTGACCGACCTGCTGCGCCGCGCCGGCATCGTGGCCTGCCTGGTCACGCCCAGCGGCTCGGCCGACCAGGCGCCGGTCGGCATCATCACGCCGGCGGACCTGCTGTACCGCCTGTGAGCGCGACGCGGGCGGCGCAGCCGGCGCCCATCACCACCGATGAACATCAGCGCGGCGCGCGATCGAGAAGGCTGGCCCTTCGCCGGCGGTCGCTCGTCGCCGGAGAGAAGGCGACATTTCATGCAGACCCCCGACTTCGAGACCTACCAGCGCGAGTCGCGCAAGACCTGGAGCGTGATCCCGGTCGACCACCCGATCGTCTACCCGACGCTGGGCCTGGCGAACGAGGCCGGCGAGGTGGCCGGCAAGATCAAGAAGATCTTTCGCGACAAGGGCGGCGTGATCGACGAGGACGCGCGCCAGGCGCTCAAGTACGAGCTTGGCGACGTGCTGTGGTACCTCACGCAGATCTGCACCGAGCTGGGCCTGACGCTCGAGGAGGTCGCCGCGGCGAACGTCGAGAAGCTGCGCTCGCGCCTCGAGCGCGGCCAGATCCGCGGCGAGGGCGACCACCGCTAGTACAGCCTTCCAGAAAAGCGTGCCGGCTGTCGCCAGTTGGTTCTGCGGTTCTGTGGTTCTGTGGCCACGGAACTGCAGAGCCGCAGAACCGATCGTGGCGGCCCAAACCCGACACGAACATCCGGAACCTTGTGCTAGCTGCCCGCTTGAGGATGGGCGACGCAGTCATTCTACGCAGGAAACGATTCGGATGACAGACGACCCGGCAACCGAAGACGGCGAAGGCGCGATCGACCCGCGCAACGCGCTGAACGATCTGACCGGCCGCGAGTGGACCTACGCGCTGCGCTCGGTGCTCGCCACGCGCTACCCGACCAATGGGCCCGATGGCTACGCCCACGCGCTGCGCCGCGCGCACCCCTCGCCCAAGCCGCCGCAGCTGATGGCCGAGCTGATCCGCTTCTTCACCAAGCGCGGCGGCCGGGTGCTCGACCCGTTCGCCGGCGTGGGCGGCACGCTGCTGGCCTGCGCGATCGAGCGCCGCCGGGGCGTCGGCGTCGAGCTCTCGCCGGAGTACGCCGCGATCTACGCGCAGGTCTGCCGCGAGCTGGGCCTGGCGCCGCAGACGCTCGTGACCGGCGACGCGCGCCGGCTGGCCGAGTACCCCGAGCTGGCGGGCGAGCCGTTCGACCTGGTGCTGACCGACCCGCCCTACGCGCAGATGATGGCGAAGCCGAAGACCGGCGAGCGCAAGAAGCAGGGCCGCGGCGACGCGACGCCGTTTACGATCGACCCGGCCGACCTGGGCAACCTCGACTACCACGAGTTCCTGGCGGCGCTGCGCGATGTGCTGGCCGCCTCGCTGGCCCAGCTGAAGCCGCGCGGCTACATGGTCGTGTTCGCCAAGGATCTGCAGCCGACCCGCGAGCACCACAACATGCTCCACGCCGACATCGTCGCCGCGCTGCTCGGGCTGCCCGATCTCTCGTTCAGAGGCTACCGGATCTGGCACGACCAGAGCCAGAACCTCTACCCGTTCGGCTACCCGTTCACCTTCGTCTCGAACCAGGTGCACCAGTTCATTCTGGTGTTTCGCAAGGAGGCGATTTGAGCTAGGCCCCCCGGGGGCGCTGCGCCCGGAAAAAGGAAGCGCTGTCGGCACACACAAACCGCGGGGGCCAGGGCGTACGCCCTGGCCCCCGCGGCCCCTCCCGTCTCTCCTCTGGAGCCCCGCTCCCGCTCCGAAGCCTCGCTCTCCTACGAGGCCTCGCCGCTCCTCTCTCTCAGAAGCTGGCCCTAGCGCGACCAGCGCCGCACGAGCATGCCGCCGCCGAGCAGCAGCGCGCCCATGAGGACGAACAGCGCCAGCGGCAGAGTCTCGCCGCTGGTCCGCGGCAGCGTGGCCGGCGCGGCGGCCGCGGCCGGGGCCGGCGTCGCGACCTTGACCGTCAGCTTGGGCTCGCCGCCCAGCAGGCCAACCGCGAAGATGTCGTAGATCTTGCCGGCCTCGAACGTGGTGCCCGGCAGGTCGAGCGCGACCGTGTCGGTTCCGGCCGGCGTCACGACGAGGTCGTACGAGCCGGCGTCGACCGGCGCGTAGCCGCTGTCCTTCGGGAAGGCCAGGCCCGCGATCAGGGTCGGCCCGCCCTTGACCTTGATGTCCACCGCCGGGGCGTCCGGCGAGAAGTGGATCACGCGGATGTGCGCCTTGCCGGCCGCCGGGGCGGCCAGGTTGTCGGCCAGGATGGTCGGCTTGATGTCGGCGACCTTGCCCGTCGCTGCGACGGTGTAGGCCTTGCCGGCCTCGACGGTGGCCTTCGCGTCGATCACCGCGCTGTCGGCCGGCTGGCCGGTCGGCGTGACCTGGAAGCGGTGCTCGCCCGCCGGCACGTCCAGGTAGTCGCTCGCCGTGAAGAACGGCACATTCGTCAGCACCTTAGCGCCGTCGACGTACACGTCCACCGCCGGCGCATCCGGCGACGCGTGCACGACCCGTACCTTGGCCGTGCCCGACTGGGCGAAAGCGGCCGGCATCAGCGACAGCGCCAGCAGCGCCCCAAGCAGGACCTTGATCCACGACTTCCGATTTCGCATGGCTTCCCTCCTCTATCCATTCGTCTCTCGCGGCGCTTGCCAGTCCATACTGTGCATCTCCTTTGCACCGCTTAGTCTATTCTACGGGCAGAAGAGCGGAGTGGATGTCGTATTGATAGGCAGTTTTGAGATTCGTCTCAAATCTGTCTTTGCACAGGTTTTCCGGGGCGCTGAGCCCCCGGCCCCCCCGGCAAATCAGCTCATCTCAGCCGCAATGATCGTGGCCCCTGCCCAACACTATTGCTACCGGACGAGTTCCATCCCGCCGCGCCTGGATTCAGCCGGGCATGCGCGCCAAACATCGCAAACGAGGCGGCATCATTTTGGGGTCCGGGGGCAAGGCCCCGGGAGGGGGGCGGCGGGGGTGGCGGCCCACCCCCGCCCGCGGGGGCACGGGGGGCGCGCAGCCCCCGACAAACGTGGGGAATGCGCCCAACACCTGCGGGCGCACGGGGGCGCACAGCCCCCGCGAAAGCTATCAGTGCGCCAGACACAACAGGCCTCGCGCCCCCGCATTCTAATATGGATCTAACACACTTTATGTTATACTGTTTTTACACGTCACAGGCGTGTGGCGTGTCACCCATGGGGGTCATACAGATGAGATTAGAACGGTTTACCGATAAGGCGCAAGAGGCATTCCAGGAAGCCCAGGAGATCATGCACGAGCAGCACCACACCCAGCTGGATGTGGAGCACATTTTCCTGGCCATGCTGCGCCAGCGCGAGGGCCTGACCACCCGCGCGCTCGAGCGGCTGGGCGTCGATCCCGAGACGATCTCGCAGCGGGTCGAGCGCGAGCTGGAGAAGTCGCCCAAGGTGTACGGCCAGTACGGCTACGGCAACCAGGTCTATATCACCCCGCGCACCCAGCGGCTGGTCAAGCGCGCCGAGGAAGAGGCGACCCGCCTGAACGACCAGTATGTCGGGATCGAGCACCTGCTGATCGCGATCAGCGGCGAGCGCGAGGGCGCCTCGTCGCGCATCCTGAACAGCTTCGGGATCGACCAGGAGCGGATCTACCAGGCGCTGATGGATATTCGCGGCAACCAGCGCGCCGATAACCCCGGCGCCGAGGGCCGCTACGAGATTCTCGGCAAGTACAGCACCGATCTGACCGAGCTGGCCCGCATCGGCAAGCTCGACCCGGTGATCGGCCGCGACGCCGAGATCACGCGCGTGATCCGCGTGCTGTGCCGCCGCACCAAGAACAACCCGGTGCTCGTCGGCGAGACGGGCGTCGGCAAGACGGCGATCGCCGAGGGTTTGGCCCAGCGGATCATCTCCGGCGACGTGCCGCTGCCGCTCAAGAACCGCAAGCTGCTGGCGCTCGACCTGGCCGGCATGGTCGCCGGCTCGAAGTTCCGCGGCGAGTTCGAGGAGCGCCTCAAGGCCGTGATGGACGAGGTCCGCGCGGCGCAGGGCCAGGTCATCCTGTTCATCGACGAGCTGCACACGGTCGTCGGCGCCGGCGCGGCGGCCGGCTCGATCGACGCCTCGAACATGCTCAAGCCCGGCCTCTCGCGCGGCGAGATGCAGGTGGTCGGCGCGACGACGATCGACGAGTACCGCAAGCACATCGAGAAGGACGCCGCGCTCGAGCGGCGCTTCAGCCCGGTCTTCGTCGAGGAGCCCGACGTCGAGACGACGATCGAGATGCTGCGCGGCCTGCGCAAGCGCTACGAGGAGCACCACGAGCTGACGATCTCCGACGAGGCGATCCAGGCCGCCGCGCGCCTCTCCAGCCGCTATATCGCCGACCGCTTCCTGCCCGATAAGGCGATCGACCTGATCGACGAGGCCTCGGCCAAGCTGCGGATCGATATCTACTCGATGCCGCCGGTCCTGCGCGACCAGGAGAACGAGCTGAACCGGCTGCGCCAGGAGGAGGAGGAGTCCGGCGCCCGCCGCGACTACGAGCGCGCCGCGACGCTGCGCGCCCGCTTCCTGGCGCTCGAGACCGAGTTCAACGAGGCCCGCGATATCTGGCTCAAGAGCTCGAACCTCGACGAGGTCGTCGACGAGGAGGACGTCGCGGCGATCGTCTCGAACTGGACCGGCGTGCCGGTCAGCCGCATGCTGGAGACCGAGCGCGAGAAGCTGGTCGAGATGGAGGCGCGCCTGCACGAGCGGGTGATCGGCCAGCACGAGGCGATCGTGGCGCTGTCGGACGCGATCCGACGCGCGCGCAGCGGCCTGAAGGACCCCAGCCGCCCGATCGGCAGCTTCATCTTCGTCGGCCCGACCGGCGTCGGCAAGACCGAGCTGGCCAAGGCGCTGGCCGAGTTCCTGTTCGACAGCGAAGACGCTATGACGCGCGTCGACATGAGCGAGTTCCAGGAGCGCCACACCGTCTCGCGCCTGATCGGCGCGCCGCCCGGATACGTCGGCTACGACGACGCCGGGCAGCTGACCGAGAGCGTGCGGCGGCGGCCCTACCAGGTGGTGCTGTTCGACGAGATCGAGAAGGCCCACCCGGACGTGTTCAATACGCTGCTGCAGGTGCTCGACGACGGGCGGCTCACCGACGGGCAGGGCCACACGATCGACTTCCGCAACACCGTGGTGATCATGACCTCGAACGTCGGCACCGAGCACGTGCGCCAGCAGAGCATCGGCCTGGTGCGCGCGCACGACCGCAACGCCGAGGAGGCCGCCAAGGAGCGCGTCAACGACGCGCTGCGCCAGGCCTTCCGGCCCGAGTTCCTGAACCGGATCGACGAGATCGTGGTCTTCCTCACGCTCACCGAGGCCGAGCTGACGCAGATCGTCGAGCTGCTGCTGGCCGAGGTGGCCGACCGCATGCGCGAGCAGGGCATGACTCTCGAGCTGACGCAGGCGGCCAAGACGCTGCTGGTGCGCGAGGGCTACAACCCGGCCTACGGCGCCCGCCCGCTGCGCCGCACGATCCAGCGCCTGGTCGAGACCCGGCTGTCGCGCGATATGCTCAAGGGCGAGTTCAAGGCCGGCGACACGATCGTCGTCGACGTGGCCGGCCGCGAGCTGACCTTCGGCAAGCGCGAGCTGCTCGAGCTGGGCCACAAGAAGCCGGCCGAGCCGCTGGGGACCTAGCCTCGCGGCTGCTTTTCTCAAAGGGGTGTGGACGGGTCAGTTCACACCCCTTTTGCATGCCCGTGGGGCTTGGGCTTGGGGCTTGGGACTTGGGGCTTGGGACTTGGGACTTGGGACTTGGGACTTGGGGCTTGGGGCTTGGGGCTTGGGGCTTGGGGCTTGGGGCTTGGGGCTTGGGGCTTGGGGCTTGGGACTTGGGGCTTGGGGCTTGGGACTTGGGGCTTGGGGCTTGGGGCTTGGGGCTTGGGGCTTGGGGCTTGGGGCTTGGGACTTGGGACATCTCCTTGTCTCCTTGTCTCCTTGTCTCCTTGTCTCCTTGTCTCCTTGTCTCCTTGTCTCCTTGTCTCCTTGTCTCCTTGTCTCCTTGTCTCCTTGTCTCCTTGTCTCCTTGTCTCCTTGTCTCCTTGTCTCCTTGTCTCCTTGTCTCCTTGTCTCCTTGTCTCCTTGTCTCCCCCTCGCCCGCTCACGCCGCGCCGGCCAGGTTGTAGAACACCCGCCAGGCCCGGTAGACCTCGACGTAGCTCGCGTGAGTGAACTGGACGGTTCGCGGTCCCGCGCGCTCGCTGCCGGGCATCAGCGCGGCCATCTCGGCCTGGCTGCTCTTGACGAACTCCACCGCCAGCGCGACCGGCGACTCGGGGCGCAGCGGCTGGCCCGGCCGCGCCAGCGCCGCCTGCGCGCCCTCGCGGATCAGCCGACGCGCCTCGCCGACCGGCAGGCAGCGCGCCGCGCTGCGGCTGTAGGCCTGCTTGACCTGCACCGTCGTGACCTCGCCCAGCAGCTCGCGCGCCTCGGCCGTCGCCATCTGGTCGCCGGTCACCAGCGCGACCGGCACGCCGTGGTGGCCGGCGAACAGCGCGTTGATCCCGATCTCGCCGACCTCGCGGCCGTTGACCCAGACGTGGTGGATCGCGTCGGTGTAGGTGTGGTCGATCGAGGCCGGCGAGCTGCCGCTCATCGCGTGGTAGCCGACGAACAGCGCCGCGTCGAACGAGTCGTCGAGGCCCTGGACCATCGAGAACGGCTTGGGCGAGCCCGAGATCAGCTCGGCGGCGGGGTGCAGATCCTCCAGGCGCAGGTTGCGCATATTCCAGTGCGAGTCGTTGACCAGCACCGTCGTCGCGCCGGCGGCCAGCGCGCCCTCGACGGCGGCGTTGACCTCGCCGAGCATCAGCGCGCAGGCGCGATCGTACTCGCGCGCGCCCGGCTCGGTCTGGTCGCCGTGGACTACGCCGGAGATCCCCTCCATGTCGGCCGAAATATACACGCGCATCTGGTCCTCCTGTGTGCTTGGCTGCCTCCCAATCGGCGCCGCTCGCGCGGCGGCAGGCGATCATACCACAAATTATCGTGTGTCCACCACACCCCCTGCCCCCGCCCCTTCCAGGGGCGGGGGTAAATACTGACCGGTGGCGGGGTTTCGGCGTAGCCGAAACCCCGCCACCGGTGAAGAATCCCCCGCTCCCGGCGGGAGCGGGGGGTAGGGGGGGCGAGGGCACAACAACCAAACTGCCCACCGATCGCTCACAAATCGACGGGCATGCGCGGGCGATCACGCGGTAGACTCGGCCGGCAGTCCACGCCGAGTTCGCCAACGATCAGACAATCCTCTGGCGCTCGACCGCTCCCCCGAAGCGCGACCGGCGTCTCACTACTGCCGCAAGGAGGCACGTCCATGCTCCAGATTCAGCCGGCGCGACCGCGCGTCGAGCCGACGACCACCTACCGCGTGTTCGTCTACCACCACACCCACTGGGATCGCGAGTGGTGGGCGCCGCTGCAGGATTTCCGCATCCGGCTGGTCGAGCTGGTCGACGACCTGCTCGACGCGCTCGACAGCGACCCGGAGTTTCGCTGCTTCCTGCTGGACGGCCAGGCGATCGTGCTGAAGGACTACCTGGAGATCCGGCCCGAGAACCGCGCGCGGCTGGTCGCCTACATCAACGACTATCGCATCCAGTGTGGGCCTTGGTATGTCCTGCCGGATGAGTTCCTGGTCAGCGGCGAGGCGCACGTCCGCAACCTCTGGCTCGGCGAGCGCATGGCCGAGCGGCTCGGCTACCGCAACCTCGACGTCGGCTACCTGCCCGACACCTTCGGCCACATCGGCCAGATGCCGCAGATCCTGCGCGGCTTCGGGATCGACAGCGCGATGATCTGGCGCGGCCTCGGCGGCGCGCCCGAGCAGTTCAAGCAAGAGTTCACATGGGAGGCCGCCGACGACAGCCGGGTGCTGGCCTACTGGTTCCCCGACGGCTACTACCAGATGCCGTTCCTGCACTTCGACAACCCGCTGCGGCCCGACTCGGACAAGCTCGGCCGGGTGCGCCGGCTGGTCGAGCAGTTCGCGGCCCACGCGACCACCGACTGCATCCTGCTGCCCTACGGCGGCGACCACCAGCCGATCGACCGGCGGCTGCCGCGGCTGCTGCGCGAGGCCAATGAGGCGTTTGCCGTTGCCGCGGGACTAGGGATTAGGGACTTGGGACCTGGGAAAGAGGAGTCCCAAGCCCCAAGCCCCAAGCCCCAAGTCCCAAACCCCAAACCCCAAGCCCCAAGCCCCAAGCCCCAAGCCCCAGCATACGAGTTCCACTGGTCCACCACCCAGGAGTTCATCGAGGCGATCCGTGCGCGCGGCCCCGACCTGGAGGTGCGCAAGGGCGAGTTTCGCGGCTTCGGCGCCGGCCTGCCGCACCTGCTGCCGGGCGTGCTCTCGACCCGCCTGTACCTCAAGCAGCTGAACGCCGCCGGCCAGACCTGGCTGGAGCGCTACGCCGAGCCGATGGCGGCGCTGGCCTGGCTGCGCGGCCGCCCCTACGACGCCGGCCTGCTGTGGGCCGCCTGGGAGCTGCTGGTCCAGAACCACCCGCACGACAGCATCTGCGGCTGCAGCGTCGACCAGGTGCACCGCGAGATGATCGCGCGCTTCGACCAGTCGCGCCAGATCGCCGAGATCGTGGCCGAGAAGAGCGCCCGCCACATCGACGCCCGGATCGACACCGCCGACCTGCCCGACGGCGCGCTCGCGCTGGTGGCGCACAACCCGCTCAGCTGGCGCCGCTGCGGCCCGGCCGCCGTGCTGGTCGAGCGCGACCTCGGCGTCGGCCCGCGCACGCACGCGCTGCACGACCACGAGGGGCGCGAGCTGCCGTTCCAGGTCAAGGACGTCGACCGGCTCAGGCCGATGGGCGACCGCTGGCGCTTCAGCGAGATCCGCTTCGTGGCGGACGTGCCGGCGCTGGGCTACGCTACCTACACGCTCAGCCGGCGCGCGGAGCCGCACGACCAGCGCCAGCGCTACTTTAGCAGCGCGCAGCCGGCCGCGCGCCTGAAGGGCAGCGCGCCGGTCGGCGACCTGCGGGTCGGCGACGGCGTGCTCGAGAACCACTGGCTGCGCGTCGAGGCCAGCCCGCGCGACGGCTCGCTGCGCGTGATCGACAAGCGCTCGGGCGCAAGCTATGCCGGGCTGAACGTGTTCGAGGACGGCGGCGACGCCGGCGACGAGTACACCTACGCCGCCCCGCTGAGCGACACGCGCCTGCGCTCCGACCAGGGGACGCGCGCGCACGTCACGGTCGCCGAGGCCGGCCATGCCTCCGCGACGCTGCGGATCGACCTGGACTGGTCGCTGCCCGCCGCGCTCTCGGCCGACCGGCTGAGCCGGCAGGCTGATTATGTCGAACACCGGATCACGACCTTCGTCACGCTGAGCGCCGGCGCGCGCCTGGTCGAGATCGCGACCGAGTGGGAGAACCGCTCGTCCGACCACCGGCTGCGGGCGCTGTTCCCGCTCGGCGCGCCGATCGCCGTCTCGCACGCCGAGGGGCAGTTCGAGGTGGTCGAGCGGCCGGTCAGCCTGGCAGGCGCGGGCAACGGCTGGGCCGAGCCATACGCGCCGACGCTGCCACAGCAGGGCTACGTGAGCGTCGGCGGCGGCGGGCGCGGGCTGACCGTGGTAAACCGCGGGCTGCCCGAGTTCGAGGCCACGGCCGACGGCACGGTCGCGCTCACGCTGCTGCGCGCGGTCGGCTGGCTCTCGCGCGAGGACCTGCTCGCGCGGGTGGGCGGGGCCGGCCCGGAGATCCCGACGCCCGAGGCGCAGTGCCTGGGGCGGCAGCGCGCCGAGTACGCGATCATCCCGCATGGCGCGGGCTGGCTCGCGGCGCGCGCGTACCAGACTGCCCACGAGTACCTCGCCCCGCTGTACGGCTCGGTCGCCGATAGGCACGCCGGAAGCCTGCCCAGGCGCGCCGGCCTAATCGAGATCGACGGCGAGCACACGCTGCTGTTGAGCGCCTGCAAGAAGGCCGAGCGCTCGGACGCGCTGATCCTGCGCTTCTGGAACGTGGCCGGCACAGCGACCGAGGCGCGCGTCCACCTCGGCGGCTCGCCCACCTCGGCGCGGCTGGTCGACCTGAAGGAGCGGCCAGTCGCGGGCGGCGCGCTCGCGCTGGCCGACGACGGCAGCTTTGTGCTGCGGGCCGGCCCGGCCAAGATCGTGACGGTGGCGATCCGTTTTAGCGACGAAGGAGGAGTCGACAATGGCAGGTAAGACCCTGCACATGATCGGCAACGCCCACCTCGACCCGGTCTGGCTCTGGCGCTGGCAGGAGGGCTTCCAGGCCGCCAAGGCCACCTTCCGCTCGGCGCTCGACCGCATGCGCGAGTACGACGAGTTCCTGTTCACCTCCAGCTCGGCCGCGATCTACGAGTGGATCGAGCACAACGACCCGCCCATGTTCGAGGAGATTCGCGCGCGCGTCGCCGAGGGGCGCTGGGAGCTGGCCGGCGGCAGCTGGGTCCAGCCCGACTGCAACATCCCCTGCGGCGAGTCGTTCGTCCGGCAGGCGCTGTACGGCCAGCGCTACTTCCAGCAGAAATTTGGCGTTATGTCCACATTCGGCTACAACGTCGACAGCTTCGGCCACCACGCGATGCTTCCGCAGATCCTGCGCAAGAGTGGCATGGATAGTTATGTCATTACGCGCCCAGAGCCGCACGAAAAGGGCCTGCCGGGCCGGCTGTTCTGGTGGGAGTCCGACGACGGCTCGCGCGTGCTGACCTACCGAATCCCCTACGAGTACTCGACCTGGGGCAAGGACCTCGAGCGCTACGTGCGGCGCTGCGTGGGCGAGCTGAAGCCGCCGTACGACGAGCTGATGTGCTTCTACGGGGTCGGCAACCACGGCGGCGGCCCGACCCGCGAGAACATCGAGAGCATCAGGCGCATGGCCGCCCAGCCCGACCTGCCCGCGCTGGTCTTCAGCACGCCGGGCCGCTTCTTCGCCGGCGCGCTCGCGAAAGACCTGCCATTCCCGGTCGTCCACGACGAGCTGCAGCACCACGCCAGCGGCTGCTATGCGGCGCACTCAGGCATCAAGCGCTGGAACCGCCAGGCCGAGAATCTGCTGCTTGCGGCCGAGGCATGGTCCGCGATCGCCGAGCGGGTCACTGGCCTGCCGTACCCCGATCTCAGCCGGGCCTGGAAGAGCGTGCTGTTCAACCAGTTCCACGACATCCTGGCCGGCACCAGCCTGGAGGCGGCCTACGACGACGCGCGTGACCTGTACGGCGAGGCGATGGCGATAGCGGGACGCGCGCTCAACGACGCGACTCAGTCGCTGGCATGGCAGATCGATCTGCCCGACCAGGCCGGCGCGCTGCCGATCGTCGTGTTCAACCCGCACGCCTGGCCTAGCGCCGCGCCGGTCGAAGTCGACGCCAGCGGCGTGCGCGAGACCGACGTGCTGCTGGACGACGACGGCCGCCAGGTGCCGCTCCAGCTACTGCGCCCGCCCGCGATCGTCAGCGGCTGGCGGCGGCGGCTCTGCTTCGTGGCCGAGCTGCCCGCGCTGGGCTACCGGGTGTATCACGTCGCCGATGGGAGCGAGACCAGGAGACCAGGAGACCAGGAGACCAGGAGACCAGGAGACCAGGAGACCAGGAGAGCAGAGGATGTATCGCGCGTGACACCCGGTCTCCCGGTCTCCCGGCCACTCGGCCTCCCAGTGTCCGTGTCCGAGGACGGATTGGCGCTGGAGAGCGCGCGCTTCCGGCTGAGGATCGACGCGGCGACCGGAACGATCGCTGGCCTGTACGACAAGCGCCACCAGGTCGAGGTCTTCCTGGGCGCGGCGGCCGTGCCGACGGCGATCGACGACCCGAGCGACACCTGGGGCCACGGCGTGTACCGGTTCCACGACGTCGTCGGCACCTTCGCGCCGAGCCGGGTCTGGCTGGCCGAGTCCGGCCCGGTCCGCGCGACTGTGCGGGTCGAGAGCGCGTACGGCCAGTCGACGCTGGCCCAGGAGATCAGCCTGTACCGCGACCTCGACTTGGTCGAGGTGCGCGTGACGGTCGACTGGCGCGAGCGCCACAAGGCGCTCAAGCTGGGCTTCCCGCTGAACCTGAACTTCATCCGCGCGACCTACGAGATCCCCTTCGGCCAGATCGAGCGGCCGACCGGCGGCATGGAGGAGCCGGGCCAGAGCTGGGTCGACCTGTCGGGCAGCGCGCGCGGCTCGGACGTGCTGTACGGCCTCAGCCTGCTGAACGACGGCAAGCACAGCTTCGACGTCAGCGGCCGGCTGCTCAGCCTGACCGTACTGCGCAGCCCGATCTACGCGCACCACCACCCGACCGAGCCGGCGCCGGGCGAGCCATACAGCTTCATGGACCAGGGCGTGCAGCGCTTCACCTACGCGCTGCTGCCGCACGCCGCCGGCTGGGAGCAGGCCGGCACGACGCGCCGCGCGGCCGAGCTGAACCGCCGGCCGGTGGCGCTGGTCGAGAGCGGCCACGCCGGCCGGCTGCCGCAGCGCGACTCGTTCATGGCCGTCGACCAGCCGAACATCGTTGTCAGCGCGGTCAAGCGCGCCGAGGACGGCGACGACCTGGTCGTCCGCGCCTACGAGACCGACCGGGCCGCCACGCGCGCGACGATCAGCCTGCCGAAGTGGGGGCGCGCGATCGCGGCCGACTTCGGCCCGTGCGAGATCAAAACCTTCCGCGTGCCGCGCGACCCGGCGCGGCCGGTGGTCGAGACCAACCTGCTGGAGATCTAGATCGTTTCACCCCCACCAGCCGCGAATTCCCCCTCTCCCAGGCTGGGAGAGGGGGGCAGGGGGTGAGGGCATGTAGAGCAGCTACTCCAGCTCGGGCTCGAAGGCCGGGTGGCCGGCGACGAAGGCCGCCGCCTCGCCCGAGAGGTGCTCGTGCGAAGCCCAGCCCCGCAGCACGCCCTCGAACTCGCCGCTCGTCTCCGCCATCTCGATCTCGGTCACCGAGCAGTTGTGGCTCGGCTGCCGGATCAGCCAGAACAGGTCGATCTCGCGGCAGATATCCTTGAGCGTGAACGTGAAGATGCCGCCGTGGCCGACGATCACGACATTGCTGTCCTGCCGGCCGCCCAGCGCGATCTGGAGGCCCGCGCGCATGCGCGCCAGCAGCGCATGGTAGTTCTCGCCCTCGGGGAACATCAGCTCCGGGTGCCCGTCGAACCACGAGCGGACGATCCGGTCGTGCTCGGCCCAGCTCTCGGCGGTCGGCGGCCAGGTCTCGAGCTGGCCGACGTTGACCTCGCGGAACTGTTCCAGAATAACCGGCGCAATCCCGAGCGACTGCCCGATGATCGCGGCCGTCTCGGCCGCGCGCTTCAGCGGCGACGAGTAGATCGCGTCGATCTGCTTGCCCTTGAAGAGCTCGGCCGTCTGCTGCGCCTGCAGCACCCCTTTCGGCGTCAGCGAGTAGTCGACCAGGCGATGGGAAAATTGTTTCGTGAGGTTGGCCGTATTCTCACCGTGCCTGACCAGGTAGATCCGATTCATTGCTTTCTTTCTCGTAAAACAGCGTTTCGCCCGGCGGCGATCGGCCTTGCAGTTTGGGCAGGTGCGCCGGGGCCGAAGGCGCCGCCCCCAATGATAATGTGCGGCCCCGGCCAGCCTATCATACCATACCACGTGGCGGATGGCAGGCTTCGTGAGCGGTGACACAAAGTATTTTTGACGGCCTTCCACAGCGCCGGTATAATACTTACCATTCGCCACATGGCAAGATTGGACGAACGTAATGAGTGAGTACTCGCTAGTCATTCGCCTCTGCGAGCCCGACGACACACCCAAGATCGTGCCGATGCTCCAGGCCCAGGTCGCCGCCTCGGGCCGCGAGGCGCCCGACCCGGACGCGCTGGCCGATCTTGTCCACGCGCTGCTCGCCACCCAGTTCAGCGACTTCCTGCTGGCCGAGCTGAACGATCGCCCGCTCGGGGTCATGCAGATCAACTACCGGCTCTCGACCTGGGAGGTCGCGCCGTACGCGGCGATCGAAGATTTCTATCTCGCGCCCGAGCTGCGCGGCCGCGGCGCCGGCATCCGCATGCTCGACTACGCCTGCGCCCGCGCCGAGGCGCGCGGCAGCAAGTTCATCCAGACGCTGGCGCGGCCCGAGGACAAGGCGGCCCGGCGAGTATACGAAGCGTTAGGTTTCTCGGCCGCGCCGCAGAGCCTCTGGCGAAGTGAGCTGCCGCTGAGCTGTGCGATGCCAACCGACGAGCCGCCCGCGCACGAGCGAGCAGAAACGAGCAATTGAGAATGAGCGACAAACGAACAACCAGCACGCGCTCGCAGCGCGGCCGCGCGGCCCAGCCCCGGCGTGGCAACTCTCGCGGCCTGATCTACGGGATCCTCGCGATTATCGTGATCGTCGGGATCGCCCTGGGCGGCGTCGCACTGCTGGGCGGCCGCGGCGGCAGCACCACCGGCCAGGCCAGTACGGCCGCGCCCACGCTCGACAGCTTCCCGTCGCGCGGGCAGGCCGGCGCCCCGGTCACCGTGATCGAGTACGGCGACTTCCAGTGCCCGGCGTGCGGGTATTTCGCCACCACCCTGGAGCCGGCCTTCGTCAAGGATTATATCGATACGGGCAAGGTCAAGCAGATCTTCCACGACTTCCCGCTGTCGCAGCACCCCAACGCCGTGCCCGCCGCCGAGGCCGCGCGCTGCGCCGCCGATCAGAACGCGTTCTGGCCGATGCACGACCTGATCTACAACCGCCAGAGTGAGTGGTCCGACAGCACCCAGGCGGTCTCGATGTTTGCCGGCTACGCCGAGCAGCTCAAGCTCGACCGCAGCGCCTTCGAGCAGTGCCAGAACAGCCACAAGTATCGCGCGGCCGTCCAGCAGGCCGGGCAGGCCGCGTCGAGCGCCGGCATCAACGAGACGCCGACCTTTGTGATCGACGGCAAGCGGTTCAGTTTCAACGATCTTCGCGGGGGGATCGAGGCCGCGCTCGCGGCCAAGAAGTAGCCGCTGCGCGACCCTGTGTGCCCCTCACCTCGGTAAGACCCTGGGCAAGGGCAGGGAAGCTGGTGGGGCCGAGCTGCAGCTCGGCCCCACCAGCTTCCCACGCAGCCTTTTGACAGCCCCTGCCGCTGGCTCTATAATGCACCGGTTATCTCACCCACTTCCACGGTTGCTATGGAGGCAAATGAGCTGTGCGTAATCGAGAAACCATCTCCCTCATCCTCATCCTGTTTGTGAGCGCCCTGGCGCTCTGGATCGATTTCGCGCCCGACAATCGCTGGCTGGGCCGCGACGTCCACACCCGCCTGGGGCTCGATCTGCAGGGCGGCACGCAGGTGCTGCTGAAGGCTCAAGACGCCGGAGTCGCACGCGATGTGATGCAGACGGCCCAGCAGGTGATCGATCGGCGCGTCAATGGCCTGGGCGTCAGCGAGGCGATCGTACAGCTCTCCGGAAACGACCGGATCATCGTCGAGCTGCCCGGCGTCACGAACCCCGAAGAGGTCAGCGAGACGCTGCGCGGCACCGGCAAGCTGGAGTTCGTGGCCAACGCCGACGGCAGCGGCTTTACCGGCGGGCAGTACCCGCCCGACGGGACGACGATCCGCACGAGCGGCAGCCCGAACCCGCGCGTGCAGTCGACCACGCCGACCACTAACACGACCACGCTGACCAGCACGAACGGGCTCAGCGAGACCCAGCCGCTCTCGACCACCGCGACGACCCCGGTGTCCGGCCCGATCTACCAGAGTATCACCGACGGCAAGGACCTCAACGCTAGCACGGTCCAGCTGCGCGTCGGCAGCACGACGCCCGGCCGCAGCCCGTACGCGGTGACGTTCCAGTTCACGGGCACCTCGGCCACCAGCCTTGAGCGGTTCACCAGCCAGAACGTCAACAATCAGATGTGTATCGTGCTGGATAACCAGGTGGTCAGCTGCCCGACGATCCAGAACGCGCTGGTCGGCGGCAGCGGCGAGATCACCGTCTCGACCCAAGCTGACGCCGAGCGATTGCTGACACAGCTCAAGTACGGCGCGCTGCCGGTGTCGCTGCAGATCGAGTCGGCCCGCACCGTGACGGCCACGCTCGGCCAGAACTCGGTGCAGGCCAGCGTGCTCGCCGGCATCGTCGGCCTGGTGGTGGTCGCGCTGTTTATGATCTTGTTCTACCGCCTGCCTGGCGTGCTGGCCACCGTGGCGCTGCTGATCTACACTGGTATGAGCTTCGCGCTCTACCGGCTCATCCCGATCACGCTGACGCTGGCGGGCATCGCCGGCTTCATCCTCTCGATCGGCCTGGCGGTCGACGCAAACGTGCTGATCTTCGCGCGCCTGAAGGAGGAGCTGCGCCACGGCAAGACGCTGCGCGCCGCGGTCGAGGCCGGCTTCAACGAGGCCTGGCCGGCGATCCGCGACTCGAACGCCTCGACGCTGATCACCAGCATCATCCTGTTCGTGTTCGGCAACAGCTTCGGCGTCAGCATCATCAAGGGCTTCGCGCTGACGCTCGGCCTCGGCATCCTCGTGAGCATGTTCACCGCGATCGTGGTGACGCGCACGTTCCTGCGGCTGATCGTCCCGCAGTCGTTCGCCCAGAACCCCTGGATGTACGAGCTCGAGTCGGCGCCGGCCCTGGAGCGCGACCGCGAGGCGCTGGCCTAGCACCGGTAGTTAGTAGTCAGATATCAGTAGTTGGTACCATTGAGCCACGCGACCATCTACGTGTCCAATGGTTACCGATGACGGCTGACGACTGACTACTGACTATTGACTACTGACTACTGACTACCCGATAGGAGTTCGCTTCCAATGGAGAACATCGTCCGTCGCCGCTACCTCTGGCTGCTGCTGTCGCTGCTGATCATCATCCCTGGGCTGGTCTCGCTGATCCTCTACGGGCTGCGCCCGAGCATCGACTTTAGCGGTGGCGCGCTGTGGGATATCCACTACCCCGACCGGCAGCTCGCCGAGCTGAACACCGAGGAGATCAGGAGCATCTTCACGGCGCAAGGCTTCGAGGGCGCGCAAGTCCAGCTTAGCAACGTCACGATCCAGGGCGCGACGATCCCGGCCTCGCTGGTGCGCACCAAGGCGCTCGACCCGAATACCGGCGAGCAGCAGGTGCGCACCCTGGTGGCGGCGCTGCAGGCCAGGTATGGCCCGAACACCCGCCGCGAGTCGATCCAGACGGTCGGCGCGACCGTCAGCCAGGAGTCGACCCGCAGCGCCGTGATCGCCGTGCTGGGCGCCAGCGCCGCGATCCTGATCTACCTGACGCTGGCCTTCCGCAAGGCGCCGCACCCGGTGCGCTACGGCGTCTGCGCGATCCTCGCGATGCTCCACGACGTGCTTGTGGTGCTGGGCCTAGCCTCCATCCTGGGCTACATGATCGGCCTGGAGGTCGACGCGCTGTTCCTCACCGCGCTGCTGACCGTGATCAGCTTCTCGGTCCACGACACGATCGTCGTGTTCGATCGCATTCGCGAGAACCTGATCGCGCGGCGCTCGGGCGAGGCATTCGAGGACATCGTCAACCACAGCATTGTGCAGACGCTGCCGCGCTCGATCAACACGCAGCTCACGTCGTTCTTCACCCTGACGGCGCTGCTGCTGTTCGGCGGCACCAGCATCTTCAACTTCGTGCTGGTGCTGCTGATCGGGCTGATCAGCGGGACCTACTCGTCGATCTTCAACGCCGCGCAGCTGCTGGTGATCTGGGAGAACCAGGAGTGGCGACGCTGGTTCGGCCGCCGCGACGAGCCGGCCACCGCCTAGTGCAATTGCAGATTGCAGATTTCGGCGCAGTTGAGGGTGGGAGTCTGAGGGCGGGCGATGCCTACCTCCGGCTCCCACCCTCAACCGTCGGCGTTCTCTGTACTACGTGAGGGAGACACAATGGCCGAGCGAGCACTGCGCTGGATCGGACGACTGGGCGGGCCTGAGGAAGCCCACGGCGGGGATCAGGAGTCGCGCGCGACGACTGGCGGCGGGCAGGGAGAGGGCGTCGGTCCGGTCTGCATCGGCGTGGTCGAGGGACCGCTGCGGGCCGAGATCGCGCGCACCTACCTCGAGCAGGCCGGCATCACCGTCTATCTGCAGGGCGAGCCGATCGCCAATGTCTACGGCTTCGCCAGCGGCCCGCTCGGCGAGGTGCGCGTCTTCGTGCCGGCCGCCCAGGCCGAGGAGGCCGCGCGGATCTTCGCCGAGCTCGATTTCAGCGACTCCTTCAGCGACTCCGGCACCTGACGCGCGCGACCACCAGGCATCTCAAATGCGGATGGCATTGGAGCTAGGCGGCTCTGTCCCCGCGCTAGACTAGTACAGCCATCCAGAAAAGCGTGCCGGTTGTCGCAAGTTGGTTCTGCAGTTCTGCGGTTCTGCGGTTCTGTGGTTCTGCGGTTCTGCGGTTCGACCGATCGTGGCAGCCCAAACCCGATACGAACTTCCGGAACCTTGTACTAGCTACTGCCCGATCCGCTCGAGCTCGGAGCACGCCCCCAGCACGATCAGCGTATCGCCATCCTCCAGCCACATCTCCAGATCATCGCTGTGGGTCAGCACGTCGAGAAAGTCCATCACCGCCGGGCGGAGCGCGTGGCCGGCCATACTGCGCCCGCCCAGGATGTAGGGCGAGATCACGCGGTTGGCGCCGGCGATCGACAGCCCCCTGCCCCTCCCCTGCCAGGGGCGGGGAAAACAATCGGGCGTGGTAGTACGGTCGCGACGCGACCGTACTACCACGCCGACAAGAATCCCCCCTCTCCCGCGCGCGGGAGAGGGGGGCGGGGGGTGAGGGCCAACGCTGCACGAGCCCTGGATTGTTTGCGCGCGGAGAGTTGGAATACTTGACGCACAATGCCCTGCAGCCAGCGGGAGGCCGGGGGCACAGCGCCCCGGAGGAAAGGGAAAACCGAACAAGACCGCTACCGCTCGATCGCCGGCTCGCTCGGCTGGGCCAGCGCCGCGCAGGCATCCTCCCGATCGGCGTCCGTCGCGCCGAGCTCGCGCGCGATCTGGTCGATCAGGCGCGTGAAGAAGGTCGTGCGGTCGATCTGCACGACGTAGCTGGTGGCCCGGCCATGCATACGCTGCTCCACCGACCGCAGCATGCTCTTGTCGGCCTCAGCCAGCCGGTGCACGGTGGTCATGATCGTCGTGTAGGCGAGCCGTGCGTCGGATGGGCGGGCGTCGTTGATCGCGCGCTCGACGGTGCGGATGGTGATCGGCCCGTCGTGCGCCCAGACGATCCGCATCACCTCCAGCTCCAGCGGCCCAAGCGTATGAGAAAACGAGGGTGTGAAGGGCATACTTAATTCCTAATATATTATTACATCCTGTATTAGGATAGCAGGCATCAGCTACCCTGCCAGCAACGAATCGGGATCGAAACAGAGGCAAAATCCGGGGTGATTGGAAGGGCCGCACCCTCCTACCTGCAAGAACCCCTCTCCCATAAAGGGAGAGGGGAGCAGGGGTGGAACAGTTATCGCTGCGCGAGC
This sequence comes from Candidatus Ribeiella danica, assembly GCA_016717335.1. Lineage (GTDB taxonomy): Bacteria > Chloroflexota > Chloroflexia > Chloroflexales > Roseiflexaceae > Ribeiella > Ribeiella danica. The sequence continues at coordinate 501,711 of JADKFS010000003.1, read as the reverse complement.
ACCTACGGGGTGGTCTGGCAGCACGGCTCGATATTGTTGGTCGGGCTCCAGCCCTCGTAGCCGCCCGCCGCGACCAGCTGCCAGCTCACGCCGCCGGCGTCGACCTGGGACTGGTCGAGCAGCGTGACCTGCATCCCCTCGGCCAGGCGGATCGCGCGCGTCGGGCTGTCGAACGAAGGGGTGACATGCAGCCAGCCCGGTCCGCCGTTCAGCCTGACCACCTTGCCGAGCCGCGGCGGCGGCGTTGGTGTTGCGGCGGGCGCCGCGGTCGCGGCCAGGGCCGTCGGCGCGGGCAGCACGCCGACGGAGCGCAGCAGGCGCGGGCCGTCGAGCTGGGTGTACAGCGTCCAGACGATCGCGCACAGCGCCGCCAGGAACAGCGTTGCGGCGCCGAAGCGGATGAGCGAGCGGCGCCGGCTCTCCGGCGTCGCGGCCGCCGCCATCGCCGGTCGCGCCACCGTCACCCTGGCCCGCTCGGAGCGCTGGTCGATCCGACCGTGCAGCTCCCGGCGGCCGCAGACCGAGGCCACCAGCCGTCCGTAGGTCTGGACCTCCGGGGCGGCCCAGGAGCACACGTCGCCGCGCCCGATCGCCAGCCGCTCGCGCGTGGCCGCCAGCGCCAGCTCGCACTGCCGCTGGTCGAGCAGGCCAGAGCGCCCGGCCAGCTGGGCGCGCGCGGGCCAGCCCAGCCGCCCGCGGCCGAGCAGCTCGCGCTCCTGCGGGCCAAGATTGGCCTGGCCATCCAGCTCGCCGTCGAGGTAGCTCTCGAGCGCGCCGTGGAACGCCAGCAGCGCCGCCCCGAGCAGCGCCGCGTCGTCGCCGGCGCGCCGAAAGATCGCCACGCCGCGCTCAAGCCGATCGTCGATCGCGCCCATTCCCGCCCCTCCCTGACCAGGTGACCAGGTGACAGTATCGGACTAGTACCGCTTTCCAGAAGTTCGTTGCTGGTTGTGGCCCGTTGGTTCTGCGGTTCTGTGGTTCTGTGGCCACGGAACCGCGGAACCGATCGTAGCAGCCCAAACCCGACACGAACGTCCGGGACCTTGTACTAGAATATCACCTTGTCACCCACTCACCGAATGACCTCGACGCCGCCCATATACGGCCGCAGCACCTCGGGCACGACGATGCTGCCATCGGCCTGCTGGTAGTTCTCTATGATCGCGATCATCGTGCGCGGCATGCCCAGCCCCGAGCCGTTGAGCGTGTGGACGTACTCGGGCTTGGCGCCCGGCTCGGGCCGGTAGCGCACGTTGGCGCGCCGGGCCTGGAACGCCTCGACGTTCGAGCACGAGCTTACCTCCAGCCACTCGCCCTGGCCCGGCGCCCACAGCTCGATGTCGTAGGTCTTGGTCGCGGCGAAGCCCAGGTCGCCGGTGCAGAGCACCTTGGTGCGGAACGGGATGCCGAGCCGCCGGCAGGTCTCCTCGGCGTCGCCGCGCAGCCGCTCCAGCTCGTCGTAGCTGGTCTCGGGCCGCACGAACTTGTACATCTCGACCTTGTCGAACTGGTGGCCGCGCTTGATCCCGCGCACGTCGCGCCCAGCGCTCATCTTCTCGCGCCGGAAGCAGGGCGTATAGGCGCAGTAGTGGATCGGCAGCTGCGCCGCCTCCAGAATCTCGTCGCGGTGCAGGCTGGTCACCGGCACCTCGGCGGTCGGCACCAGCCACAGGTCGTCCTCGACGTCGCGGTAGAGATTGTCGCGGAACTTGGGCAGCTGGCCCGAGGCCCAGACCGTCTCCTCTTTGACGACGAATGGCGTGTAGACCTCCTGGTAGCCCTGCTCGACGTGCAGGTCGAGCAGCCACTGGATCAGCGAGCGCTGCAGTTTGGCGCCAGCGCCCTTGAGTACGTAGAAGCGCGACCCCGAGAGCTTGACGCCGCGCTCGAAGTCGATGATGTCGAGCATCTCGCCCAGCTCCCAGTGCGGCCGCGGCTCGAAGTCGAACTGGCGCGGCTCGCCCTCCTGAGCGATCACCACGTTGCCGTTCTCGTCCTCGCCCTCCGGCACCTCCGGCTGCGGCAGGTTGCGCAGCTCGAGCAGCGCGGCGCGCTGGCGCTCCTCGACCTCGGCCACCGCGCGATCCATCTCGGCGATCCGGTCGCCGACGCCGCGCATCTCGGCAATCTTGGCGTCACGATCGGCGGCGTCCTTCATCTTGCCGATCTCCTTCGAGACGGCGTTGCGGGTCGCCTTGAGCGCCTCGACCTCCCGCAGCAGCGCGCGCCGCTGCTCGTCGAACGCCAGCACTGCGTCGATCTGGTCCGGCGCGACGCCGGCGCGGGCGAGCTGGGCCTTGACGAAGTCGGGCTGCTCGCGGATAAGTTTGATGTCAAGCATATGCGTCTCCCTTGTTGAAACGTTGGAACGTGCGAACGTTGAAATGTGCGAATCTGCAAACGTGCGAGCGGCTCACGCGCTAAACAGCTCGCGCATCAGCCGCATCATCTCCCGCAGATCGACGTCCTCGCCGGCGTTGAAGCGCCGCATCAGCGTGTAGGCCCGCCGGCGCCGCGCCGGGTCGTCGATCTGGCTGAAGTCGAAGTACAGCTGGTCGCCGTCGCGGACGATATAGCGCGTGGCCGGCCCGCCGCGCCGTAGCGCCTCGGCGGCGGAGCGCCGCACCAGGTCGTGCGTGATCGGCACCCGGCCGACCGGCTCGCCCCCGTCGCTCCACTCGTCCGGCTCGCCCGGCTCGTCGACCGGCGGGCCAGGCGCTTGCTCCGGCGCGGTGTTCCAGGGTGCGGCCGGCGCAGCGGACATCCCCGGCGCCGACGAGCCGAGCGGCGCGCGCGGCCCCAGCCGACTGGGGAAATCGCCCCAGCTGCGGTTCAGGGCATACAGCGCCGCCGCGACCACGACGATCGCCAGCACCCCCACGATGATCAGAGTTGTCGTATCCATCGTCATAGCAGCGTATACGCCCACGACACCAGCGTGCCGTTCTTGTACGGCGCGATGCCGTGGAACATCTTTGGCGTGCGCTCGAACACCATGTCAATCCACATGCGATCGCTATCCCACAGATTCAGCTCGTGCAGCCGGCCAAGCGGCACCCACTCGAGCGTGCCCTCGTGGTTGCGCTCCAGCGGCGTGCCGCTCCAGCGGTCGATCCGGAAGACGAAGGCAAACCAGTCCTCCTCGTTCTTGCCAAAGCCGGGCCAGCTGACCGTCCCGCGCAGCACCAGCTCGTCCGACTCGATCCCGGCCTCCTCGCGGATCTCGCGCCGCATGCCGGCGGCCACGTCCTCGTCGCTGTCGAGCTTGCCGCCCAGGCCGTTGAACTTGCCGTAGTGCTGGTCGTCCGGCCGCGTGTTGCGGTGGATCATCAGCACGCTCTGCCCGTCGGGCGACATCACGTAGCCGAGCGTCGCCAGGATGGGGGTGTAGACTCCCATCAACGTCTCCTCGGAGTTCTGAGTTCTGAGTTTTGAGTTGAAGCAAACTCAGAACTCAGAACTCAGAACTCAAAACTTAATTACCAAAGTCTCGACAGGCCGCGCTCGCCCGCCAGGTGCTCGGCGACGCGCCGGCGCGTGCCGTCGTCCAGGCCGGCCGGCAGCTGGCCGAGCGGGAAGAAGCGCGCCTCGGCGATCTCCAGCGAGCGCGGCGGCCGCGGCTCGCCCAGCGGCGTGCAGACGAACACCGCGATGTAGTTGCTGACGCCGCCTCCGAAGCGGTCGTAGACGCCCAGCAGGTGCTCGACCCGCACGGGCGCCCCGGTCTCCTCGGCGGCCTCGCGGCGGGCGGCCTCGTCGAGCCGCTCGAAGCGCTCGACGCCGCCGCCCGGCAGCGCCCAGGGGGTCTGCCCCCAGCGGTGGCGGATCAGCAGCGCAGCCCCATCGCGGACGATCAGCGCGCGCACTCCTACCAGCATCGGCCGCCGCAGCGCCCAGGCAAGCGCGCGCAGCTGCATCGTCAGCGCGTAGAGCGGGCTGAGCGTCGCCTGCTCGACGATTCGTAGAATGCTCATCAGCGCTCCCGTCCAAGCCAAGGAATCAAAACACCCCCCGCCCTCCGGAGCGACGAGCTGCGAGCTACGAGCTACGAGTTGGCATATCCTGCAACTCTTCACTCTTCACTGGCTGCTCTTCACTTCATGAAGGACGAGAGGCTGCTGCTTCCCGTGGTGCCACCTTCGTTCGCCGCGACGTGTATTGTGCGGCCTCGATCGCGCTGGCATCAGGCCCGCCACGTATCGAAGCGGCGGCGGGTGACACTTGCGCGGATGCGCTGTAACGGGCGCGCCCGGCGTGGGTTGGGCTGCCGAGCAAAGAGCTGGGAACAACGAACAAGAAGACTGGCTATCCGCTTGTGCTGCTCTTAATTCTTTGTTCTGAGGCAGTTTCCCCGGCGACTCAGGAGTGGAACAGGCGCGCGCCCGGCTGCCGCCTCGCAGCGACCGGCGGCTCTCTGGAAGCTGGCCTCGGCCTTCGTCTCCCTCGCTGTCGTTGCGCCGATTATAACATGCGCATGGCGCGGGTGCAATCCATTTTTGCGTGAGGAGCGGGCTGTTTGCCCTGACCCGCCTACCCCCCTCTCCCATTGGGAGACTTTCGGGGTAGGTTTTCTTGTGTATGGCGTCACCGTGCGCCCGATCACCCCACCCCCTGCCCCTGCCAGGGGCGGGGAAATGGTAGCTCGGCACGGAGTTTCGGCTCCGCCGAAACTCCGTGCCGAGCCAATAATTCCCCCTCTCCCGGCGGGAGAGGGGGCAGGGGGTGAGGGCCTGCGGGGCATCAGCATGCGCTGCAGAAAAAACCTACCCCCAAAAGCCATTGGGAGAGAGGGGATTCTTGTCGGCGTGGTGGTGCGGTCACGCCCAGAGGGCACCCGGCGACCGCACCACCACGCTAGATTCCTTTTCTTCCCCTGGCAGGGGAAGGGTCTGAAGGTACGCCGCACAGCAGGTATGCTATAATTTGCATGCCAATTGTAGCTATGCAGTAAGGGAGATCCGCCGTGGCAGCGAGCGAAGCGCAACAGAAACTGGAAGAACTTCACGGCTCGATCAACGCCGACCTCGAGAAGACGCGCCGGGATCTCAGCGAGCTGGAGACGCTGCTGCGGCAGACCAGCACCGAGGTCGAGAAGCTGGCCCAGCGCGAGATGACCGTCGCGAACCGGCTGCGCGACCTCGAGGTCAACCTCGAGAAGTACAGCAAGGCCGATATCAAGAACTTCTACACATCGGCGCAGGAGGTGCAGATGCGCCTGCTGATGATGCGCAGCCAGCTCGAGCAGCTGCAGTTCCGCCAACAGGCGCTCAAGGCCCGCCAGAGCCAGCTGTTCGAGATCGCCGGCGCGCTGGAGCCGCTGATGGCGTTCGACACTGGTGGGGCGCGCCGCGCGCTCGACGAGGGCGGCGATCGGATCGCCAGCATCATCGAGGCGCAGGAGAAGGAGCGCCTGCGCATCTCGCTGCAGATGCACGACGGGCCGGCCCAGTCGATGAGCAACCTGGTGCTGCGCGCGGAGATCTGCCAGCGCCTGCTCGACCGCGATATCGAGCAGGCCCGCGCCGAGCTGAGCGCGCTCAAGAGCGCGATCAATACGTCGCTGCAGGATACCCGCCGCTTTATCTTCGACCTGCGGCCGATGATCCTCGACGATCTCGGCCTGGTCCCAACACTGCGGCGCTATGTCCAGCAGTTCGGCGACAAGAACAAGCTCGAGGTCAACCTGACGGTCCAGAATATGGATGCCCGGCTGCCGAGCCACTACGAGGTCGCGCTGTTTCGCTTCATCCAGGAGGCGCTCAACAACGTCGTGCGGCACGCCAACGCGAGCCAGGCGCGCGTGCTGCTCGACAACAGCGGCGGCAGCATCCACGTCTCGGTCGAGGACGACGGCGCTGGCTTCCACGTCAACGAGGTGCTCTCCGAGGAGAGCGGCCGGCGCAACCTGGGCATCGAGACGCTGCGCCAGCAGGCCGAGGCGCTGCTGCGCGGCGAGTTCGGGATCGAAAGCGCCGTGGGCCGCGGCACGCGCGTGGCCGCGGTCGTCCCGGCGCCCTAATGCAACTGCAGATTGCAGGCTGCCCGCCCTCCCAAACGCGGGGAGGGGGCATCTTTTCAGGCCTCGGGGTGCGGTCGCGTAGCGATCGCACCCCGAGGCCAAGAATTCCCCCACAAGCGAACCGCTCTGCCTGAAGTCGCACTGCATTCAAACTGATCAATCGCGCTACTTTGCTCTCTAGATGACAAAACTGCAAGGAAAGGGCGTATGAACGCCGTATACCGCTTCAATATGACAAATCTGTGAACTACGGTACCGGCAAGTATAGGACCATATGACTATTGAGCTAGAGCGTGTGGAGCGACTATACTTGTGGAGCTTCAAGAACTACTTACGAGAGGAGGTGAATGTACAATGGTTCGCAGCTTCTTCACCAAGGAAGACGGCCAGGGTCTGGTTGAGTACGCACTTATTCTGGTGCTGATCGCTATTGTTGTTATCGGTATTCTGACCCTGCTGGGCGGTAAGGTCAGCACGGTCTTCAGCTCGATCAACAGTGGCCTGAGCTAGAGCGCCGGTCTCCTTCCAGAATCAGAGCGGGCCTCGCCGAATGGCGAGGCCCGCTCTTGTCGTTGGCGGGTTGTCTAGGCCGGGGCGGCCGTGCCGAGCGAGCGGGCGCGGCGATCCTGCGCGCGCAGGTAGAACCAGACGGCCAGGGCGCCGATCAGCAGCACAATCTGCGGCAGCAGCGTCTGCCAGGTCGGGTAGATCCCGAAGAACTCGAACACCGGATGCGACGACAAGACCGGCGCCGGGGTGGTCGGGAGCGCGCCGGCGACCTGGAGCGCGTGCAGGCCGGTGCCGACGAACTTGAAGCCCAGGTAGTAGACCAGCAGCCCGGCCACGCGGAAGAACGGCCGCAGCGGCAGCCGCACGCCGACGACCAGCATAAGCACGGCGATCACAGCCAGAATGGCCACGCCGGCCCCCATGCCCAGCAGCAGGTCGCGCAGCTCGATCGCCGGCGCCATGCCCAGGTAGAACACCGCTGTCTCGGCGCCCTCGCGAAACACCGCCAGGAAGGCAAGCAGCGCAAGCCCAACCATGCTGCCGCGCGCCAGCGCCTGGGTCGTGCGCTGGTCGATGTACTTCTTCCATGCGCTCAGGCTGGCCTTGCTGTGCAGCCAGTACGAGACGTAGAACAGCAGCGTGGCGGCGACCAGGCCGGTCACGCCTTCAAGCACCTCACGGTTCACCCCAGCGGTGACGCTGCTGAAGATCGTCTGCAGGATCACCGCCACGACGACGCTCGCCAGCACGCCCAGCGCGCCGCCGGTCCAGATCCAGCCGCGCTTGTCGGCGTTGCCGGAGCGGCGCAGGAACGCCAGCAGCGCCACGATCACCAGCAGTGCCTCAAGCCCCTCGCGCAGGATGATCAGGCCGGCGTCGAAGGCCGTGTAGGTCTGCCGCTCGGCCGCGAACGGCGCCAGCGCAGAGCGCATGCGCTCGACCGCGTCCTCGGCGGCGGCCAGCCGGGCCGGTTGCTCTTCGAGCGCCGCGCGCGCGACGCCCATCTCGGTCTCGACCGCGCCGTAGGCGTCCTGCGATTTGGCGGCGATTGGCCCCTCGATCGACGGCCACGTGCGGATGAAGCCGTCGAGCTGAGCCTGCGCGCCAGCGACGTCGCCGCGCTCGATCGCCGCGTAGGCGGCATCCAGGCTCTTCAGCGCGTCGGGCAGGCTGCCGGCGGGCGCCACAATCGGCACGGCCGCTGCGCCGGCCACCCGATCGGCGACCTGGTCAACCGTCGTCTCAAACTTCGCGAAGGCCGCTTTCACGGCGGCCGTGTCGATCGGCTGGGCCGTCACGGCCTGCTTGATCGCGGCCAGCACCGACTCGATCTCGACGTAGCCGGCCGCGTCCTGCGCGGCGACGCGATCCTCGAACGCGGCCCAGATCGTGTGGATCTCCTCGTACTCGGCGCGCATGATCGCGGGCTGGCCCTGCTCGGCCGCCGCGATGCCCTCGCGGGCGTGCACCGTCAGCCCGCGCACCTGCGCCCCCAGGCCAGCCGCGGCGCCAAGCCGCTCGGCGGCCTCGCCCAGCTCGTTGCGCAGGGTGGTGTAGCCGGCGCCGATCGCGGCTGCGGCGGGCGGCTGCGCGGCGAGCGCACGCTTAACCTGGTCGAGCGCGGACTCAATCTCGGCGTAGCCGTGCGGATCTTGCGCGCGAACGCGATCCTCGATCGCGGCCCAGATCGCGTGGAGGTCGTCGTAGGTCGCCTGCGCGCGCGCGGGCTGGCCCGCCGCCGCGTCCGCGATCCCTTGCTCGGCGCGCTGCGCCAGCGCGCGAACCTGCTCGGCCAGCGAAGACTCTTGGGCGCGCGCCGGCGTGGCGCCGGCGAACATCATGACAGTCAAGGTCAGCGAGAGCGCTGCCAGAAACAGCAGTGCGATCGAACGGCGTGCCGGGCCCATGGGTGTCCCTTTCTTCTTCAGCGTCGCGGGAGCGCTATATCGCGATGCGGCTCAGCTGGCAACGCGTACGGCAAGGCGGGAATTGCGGGTAACGCAATGCTTGCGAACGCTCTAGCCCTCGGCTATAATAGCGTCGCACCGCCACAAATGTTCGTATCTTCAAAGGATCGTGTTTCGTATACTCGTTCGAGCCAGGTTAGGTTACTCTAATATAGACAATTTGTCAACCATATACTTATAAAACTCCACAGGACTGGCAGGCGGCCAGAGGCTGTTTGAAAAACTGGCAGCGCGAGGGGCGCAGCCCCTCGCGCTGCCCATCTCCGACAGCCGCGACCGGCCAGAAAGAAGATCCTTGGAGGGACGAAGCTCCTCCACGCCACACTTTTCAGACAATCTCCCAAAGGGTCCCGATGGGGGCAGCGCCACGGCACAGCTCCCCACCTGGAGAGCAGATCGCCGCAGCACGAAGCCTTGTAGCTGGAGAGACACAATGGCCGAAATACAGAAGCATTCCGCCGTACGGCGGCGCCACGGGCAGGCCGGCCCGACCGAGAAAATGCGTGAGTATCTAGAGGTCATCTACTACCTTTCGGCCCGCCGCGAGCCGGTGATCTCGGCGCGCCTGGCAGAGTGGATGAACGTCACGCCGCCCACGGTGACGAACATTGTGCAGCGCATGGAGGAGCAGGGCTACATCACGCGCGACGGCCGCGGCGAGATCAGCCTGACCGAGGAGGGGTTCACGCTGGCCGAGGCGATGGTCAAGCGCCACCGCATCCTCGAGCGCTTCCTGGTCGACGTGATGGGCATCCCCTGGCACATGATCCACGAGGAGGCGGTGCGCCTCGAGCACAACCTGTCGCCGCTGATGGAGGAGCGCATCGTCGCGCTGGTGGGCCAATCGACCACCTGCCCGCACGGCAACCCGATCCCCGGCAGCGGGGTCGGCTACGCCGGCGACGTGCGGTTGGATCAGGCCGAGGTGGGTGCGCGGCTGGTGCTGCGGCGGATCGTCGAGGAGGCCGAGGAGGATTCGGAGCTGATGCGCTACCTGCAGGTCAACGGGCTGACGCCCGGCGCGAGCTTCGAGGTCGCCGATCACTCACCCTACGGGGTGACGCTGCGGCGCGACGGGCAGACGATCGCGCTCGCTCCGCAGATCGCCGGGTCGCTGTGGGGCGAGCTGGCCTGACACGGTGACAAGATCCCGAGGGGCTGGGGATTTGGGGTTTTGGGAAGACAAGGAGACAGGGTACAGCCCAAACGCTGTGGCTACTTGATCCGGCCGAACTGGCGCTCCAGCTGTGTTGCGCTCAGCAAGATCATGGTCGGCCGGCCGTGCGGGCAGGTGCGCGGCGCCTGGCAGTGCTCAAGCTGCCCGATCAGCTGGCGCATCTCCTCGAGTGAGAGCGGCTGGCCGGCGCGCACCGAGCTGTGGCAGGCCAGCGTGGTCAGCATCGCCGCGCGCCAGTCGTCCGGCGTGCTGCCGCCCCGGCCGCCCAGGTGGTCGGCGATCTCCAGCAGCGCGCCGCCCAGCGTGCTCTCGCGCAGCCCGGCCGGAGCCGCGCGCACCCGCAGGCTGCGACCGAACTCCTCGATCGCGAAGCCCCACTCGGCCAGCAGGTCGGCGTTGCCGATCAGCAGCGCGTGCGCGGCCGGCGGCAATTCGATCGCCGGCGGGATCAGGATGTTCTGCTGATCGAACCCGCCAGCGCCGCGCTCGGCCATCAGCCGCTCGTAGGTCACGCGCTCGTGCGCGGCGTGCTGATCCACCAGGTACATGCCGTCGGGCGACTCGGCGACGATGTAGGTCTGGGCCACCTGTCCGATCACGCGCAGCGGCGGCAGCTTCGAGGCCGGGAGACCAGCAGCGGGGGGGGCAAGGAGACTATCCGACGACGGCGAGGCGCCACCAACGCTCCGAGTCTCCAGCTCGATGTCAGCCTCAGGCCAGCGCCCTCCGGCCTCGCCCCATAGCTCTGTCTCGCCCCGCAAGCCTCCCGGCTCCTTGTCTCCTGGTCTGCCCGTCTCGGGGTGTTCCCAGCGATCGCCCAGCCGCCGCAGCTCGAAGCGCCGCTGCGCGACCTCGCCCGGCATCGGCGCGGATGGGTCATCCCACGGGCGCACGCCGCTCTCGACCAGCGCGTCGCGCACGGCGCGGCCGAGCACGCTGAAGACCCGCGGCGTATCGCGGAATTTGACCTCGCTCTTGGTCGGGTGAACATTGACGTCGACCGAGGAGGGGTGCACCTGGATGTCGAGCACCGCCAGAGGATGGCGGCCCTTCATCAGCAAGGTGTGGTAGGCCTCCTCGATCACGATCGCGATCGGGCCGCGCGCGGCGATCGCGCGCCGGTTGACGAACAGGTGCAGGTACCCGCGCGAGCTGCGCGTCAGCCCGGGCGGCGAGACCAGCCCGCGCACGCGCACGGCGTCGCGGCCCTCGCCGTGGTCGGCCGCGACCGGCAGCAGCTGGCGCGCCACGTCCAGGCCGTACAGGTCGATCAGCGCCTCGCGCAGATCGCCGCTGCCGCTGGTCTGCATCGCCAGGCGCCCGTCGAGCAGCATGGAGAAGCGCACCTCGGGGTAGGCCAGCGCGTACTGGGTGACGACCGCGCTGATCGCGCTGGCCTCGGTCGCCTCCGAGCGCAGGAACTCGCGGCGCACCGGCGCGTTGTAGAACAGGTTGCGGACGCTGATCGTCGTGCCCGGCGTGCAGCCGCGCGCGCTACGCGCCTGCAGCTCGCCGCCGGCGATCCGCAGCTCGGTGCCGACCTCCTCGGCGGCCGAGCGAGTCACGCAGATCAGCTGGGCGACCGAGGCGATCGACGGCAGCGCCTCGCCGCGGAAGCCGAGCGTGGCGATCGCCCACAGGTCGTCGGCCGCGCGCAGCTTGGAGGTGGCGTGACGCTCGAACGCCAGCTCGACCTCGTCGGCGGCGATGCCGCCGCCGTTGTCCTGGATCCTGAGCTCGTGCAGGCCGCCGCCGCGCACCTCGACGCTGATCCGGCTAGCGCCCGCGTCGATCGCGTTCTCGATCAGCTCCTTGGCGACCGAGGCCGGCCGCTCGACCACCTCGCCGGCGGCGATCTGTGCGGCGACGGTTGGCTCCAGCACCCGAATCGGCATAGAGTCCCCTTCCAGGATCGAATACGAACGGATGTGTGAGCATGTATTGTACCACGGCTCGCGCCTTGGCTGCAATGGCCGTGTCCCGGGGCGCGCCGCCCTCCACCGCCAACACCATCCCCTGCGCCTTTCAAGTGCAGGGCTTTCCTATGGCGCGATGAGTTCGCCGGATACGCATCCCCCTCCCCCTCGCCCATCTTGGGAAAGGGAAGCAGGGGATCGCCAATAGCCCGCAGGGGTCGAGGGCAATCATCGCACGGAGTCCACGGGGGCGGGATCAGGCAGGGCTGGTGGGCCGAGCGACCGGCGCGCTGGTGGGCCGGGCGGTCGACGTCGCGGTCGGCCCGACGGTCGCCGTCGGCCGAGCAGCCGACGTCGCAGTCGGCCGGGCGGTCGGGGCTGGCGCAGTCGGGGCGGGCGCGGGCGAGGCTACCGGCGTGGTTTGGAGCGTCGGCGCAGGCGAGCCTGCCGGCGTAGTCTCGGCCGTGGGCGCGGGCGAGCCTGCCGGGGTCCCGTCAGTCCCCGGTGCAAGCGCCGCCGTGGGCATCAGCGCGAAGGCGATGATCCCGGCCAGCGCACCGACCAGCAGCAGCGCCAGCAGCCCGCCAAGCCAGTTCAGGTGACGCTCGCTCTGCGGAAGCGCCGGGGTGGCCGGCGCGTGAGCCGGCTGAGCCGCCTCGATCGGCGCGGGCGGCGCGACCGTCGCGACCGTGTGCGCGGGCACCGGCTCGGGCGGCTCGATGATCGCCACCTCGCTCGTCGGCAGCTCGACCGTCACGCGCTCGTGCAGGTCGCTGTTCGCCAGGTCGACAGACGTATCGTCGTACCAGTCCAGCGCGTCGACACGAGCGATCAGCACAGTGATATTGTCGGTGCCGCCGCGACGGTTGGCCAGGTCGATCAGCCGCTGGCTCGCCTGGTCGGGCGGCATGCTGCCGACAATCTCGAGGATCTCCGCGTCGGTGATCAGCCCGTGCATCCCATCGGAGGACAGCAGGATCAGGTCGCCGATCTGCAGCGGCATGCGGAAGAGGTCGATCGTCACATCGGCCTGGTAGCCGAGCGCGCGGGTGATCACGTTGCGGTGCGGCGAGAGGCGCGCCTGTTCGGCCGTGATCAGCCCGGCGGCGACCTGGTCGCCGACGAACGAGTGGTCGCGCGAGATCTGGCGGATCTCGCCGTCGCGGATGAGGTAGGCGCGGCTATCCCCGACGTTGGCCACGTGGAGCGCGTCGTGGTGGATCAGCGCGGCGACGCCGGTCGTGCCCATGCTGCCGCGGCCCTGGGCATAGACCAGCGCGTTGGCCTGCTCGAACGCCTGCTCGAGCGACTGGGGCCGATCGTCAGAGTCGTCGCCGTAGTAGCTGGACAGGATGGTAGCGACGGCGAGCTGGCTGGCGACCTCGCCGGCAGCATGGCCGCCCATGCCGTCGCAGACGACCAGCAGCTGTCCCATCTGCTCAACCTGTTCGCCCTCACCGACCCCGTAGCTATCCTCGTTGTGGTCGCGCGTCTTGCCGACATCCGTACGAGCGCTGTGACGCAGCTTCATGCGGGACCCCCGAACAGCATGGTTGGCTTGCTGAGCGGCAAGTATAGCACCATCGGGTCAAGGTGACAAGGCGGATGCTTCGGGGGGCTGCGCCCCTGGACCCCAAAAAGAGCGCCGCCTCGCCCGCAGTGCTGGTGGTGCATGCCCAGCAGAATCCAGACGCGGCGGGATGGAACTCGTCCGGTAGCAATGGTGCTGGGCATAGGCCACGATCATTGCGGCTGAGACAAGCTGATTTGCCGGAGGGGGGCCGGGGGAACCGGCGTGGGTTCCCCCGGGCGGGGGGCCGGGGGCGCAGCGCCCCGGAAAAAGCAAGCGGCGGAGCGTCTTGAACCGGCGTGGGTTCCCCCGGGCGGGGGGCCGGGGCGCAGCGCCCCGGAAAAAGCAAGCGGCGGAGCGTCTTGAACCGGCGTGGGTTCCCCCTCAGGCGGGGGGCCGGGGGCGCAGCGCCCCGCCAAAATCTGCCGGCCCGGCACGGTGTATAATAGCCACAGAGCCACCAAATCACAGAAAGCTCAACCCTATGCGCTATATCATTGGCGTCGACGTGGGCGGCACCCAGCTGCGCGCGGCGCTGGCCGACGAGCACGGGCGCTTGTACGATGAGGTCCGGGTGCTGACGGCCGCAGGCGAGGGCGTGGCGGCCGTGATCGACCGGATCGTCGCTTGCATCGAGCGGGTGCGCGTGGCGCTGCCGCCCGGCGGCGAGCTGGCCGGGATCGGCGTCGGCGCGCCCGGCCCGCTCGACCCGTACCGCGGGCTGGTGTTCTCGCCGCCGCACCTGCCAGGCTGGGACAACCTGCCGCTGCGCGACATCCTGGCCGAGCGCACGGGGCTGCCGATCGAGCTTGGCAACGACGCGAACGCCGCCGCGCTCGGCGAGTGGATGTTCGGCGCCGGGCAGGGGCGGCGCAACCTGGTCTACATCACGGTCAGCACCGGCATCGGTGGCGGGGTGATCTCGGACGGCCGTCTGCTGCTGGGCTACCTCGGCTCGGCCGCCGAGGTCGGCAACCAGATCGTCGACTACACGACCCGCGCCTACTGGGAGGATATGGCCTCGGGCACCGGCCTGGCGCACGCGGCCGCCCTCGCGATGCCCGCCGACCCGCGCAGCATGCTGCACAGCCTGGCCTCGCCCAAGACCGTGGTCGCCGCCGACGTCGCGCGCGCCGCGGCGGCCGGCGACGAGCTGGCGCAGCGGCTGATGGATCGCGAGGGCGATCTGCTCGGCGTCGGGCTAGTGAATATACTGCACTTGTTCGCGCCCGAGATGATCCTGATGGGCGGCAGCGTGATCGTGCACAACCCCTGGCTGATCGACCGGGCGTACGCGATCATCCGCGAGCGGGCCTTCCCAATCTACTACGACGTGCCGGTGCAGCTGGCGGCGCTGGGCGACCGCGCCGGCATCCTGGGCGCGGTGGCGCTGTTCCTGCACATGCGCGAGGGCCGCGCGTGATCCGCAAGGTTCAAACGTTCGAGCGCCCAAGCGGCTCGCGCAGCACATCCCGCAGCAGGTCCGGCACGTCGGTGATGATCCCGTCCACCCCCAGCGCGAGCAGCCGCCGCATCCCCGGCAGATCGTCGACGGTCCAGACGTTGATCTGGTAGCCGGCGCGGCGGACGCGCGGGACCAGCCAGTCGAGCAGCGGGAGCTGGGCCGCCGGGTGCCACGCGCGCGCGCCGGTGCGGCGCAGCGCGCCGAACGGCCAGGCCTCGCGCAGCCGCACGTCGGGTCGGTAGCTCTCGGTGCCCATCAGGTAGGCGCGCGGGATGTGCGGGCTGGCCGCGGCGAACTCGAGCAGCGCGGTCTCGACGAACGACGAGATCAGCACTAGCTCCTCGATCTGGGCGTCGCGCAGCATGCGCGCGACGCTCAGCCCGAACCCGGCGGCCTTCAGCTCGACGTTGAGGCGCACGCCGCGCTCGCGGGCGAACGCGCAGACCTCGGCCAGCGTGGTGACCTGCGCGCCGCCGATGTCGAGCGCCAGCAGCTCGGCCAGCGTGCAGCTGGACGCCAGGCGCCGCCGGCCATCCCAGCGCTCGGTCGTGTCGTCGTGGAAGATCACCAGCACGCCGTCGGCGCTGCGCTGCACATCTAGCTCGAGCATGTCGGCGCCCTGGCGGACGGCCAGCTCGAACGCGGGCATCGTGTTCTCGGGCGCATAGGCCGACGCGCCGCGGTGGGCGATCACTAGGGTCATCGATAGTCTCTTTCTCGAGCTGTGGCTGGGCAGATCCCGCTGTTATGGTGGGAGTTCGGGGGCGGCTACGCCGCCCCCAAAAACATGCGCGATCCAGCGAAGCTGGTATAAGCCCTGCCATTAAAAAGCCCCCTTCGAATGAAGGGGGCTTAGTATTCGCAGTTAGGTACGCCTAGCTCAGCGCGTTGGCGATCTCCTCGTCAACCGGGTTCGGGCCGCCGATCTGGCGAGCCTCGGAGGAGAGCATGGGGTCAAGGATCTTCTGGAGCGCCATGACATGCGCGCATGTCTGCCACATGTGAAAGAAGCTGCAATCGCAGGCCCACTGGCCGTCGTGAAGCGTTATAACGTGGTCGTTGTTACCGCCGTGGAACGTGGCCTTCATCTCGCCGATTCTGATCCGCTCAGGCTCTTGCGCGTAGCGCCGCGACTTCTCGATCTTGCCAATCAGATCCGAGTGCATAAGCGCCTCCTCATGTACTGGCGGGTAAGGTGATGCGACCATTTCGCTCGGGCCTCACCGCCGTGCAACCGCTCGAATGTACTCATCCTCGCTCGGCTGGCCTCATCCGCCATTGCTCGCCGCCCGACCTGGACGAGCGGCCTGGCGGCGGCGTGGCGGCCACACCCAAACAACAAGGGCGGCAGCAGGATGCAGTATCCCGCGCCGCCCTAGGTTGGCAGATATTCTGCTGGCGTTACCGTTCGCATAGCCGTGTGTCCTTGCCATCCGAGCCGAAGAAGTGGACCAGCCGGCCCAACTCTTTGCATATTATTATACCTGGGTTAAACGTGCCCGTCAAGTTAAGAAAGCTGGACCGAAGATTAACGCCGGGCCGTTGACAGTGGCACGCCAATGCGGTACAGTTAGCCTTCGCGTACTCCGTAATCGGCCGTCAGGCTGTCTACTGCCTGCCGACAACTGGCCCACACCAGTGATTTTGCTGGGAGGTTTGGAGGGGCGAAGCTCCTCCAAACCTCCCCAAGGGGGCTGCGGGGGCGGCAAAGCCACCCCGCACCCCCACCCAGCGGAAATTAGTGAGGTTCGCAATGCCGTCCACGACTCTCGACGAGCGCCAGCTCGAGACGATCGGCCAGCTGCTCTCGGCTGGCGGCCACCAGGATGTGCCAGGTATGCTGCGCGCTTCGCTCGATCGCCTGGTCGCCTTCTGGCCAGCCCAGTCCGGCGCGCTGATCTACCAGTCGCCACACGGCGAGCTGCTCGCCTTCGAGCACGGCCCGCTCGACGCGGAGGCCGCGCGCATGATCGACGAGGCCCGCGAGGCCTTCGCACGGCGCGACGAGGGCGCCGAGCCGGCGATCGGCTACTACGCGCTCGACGACGACCGCCAGCTCATGGAGCTGCCGCTGCGCAGCGGCGACCAGACCGTCGGCCTGCTGCACCTGGTCGTGCGCGAGAGCGACGTCGAGCGATCCGAGGCCGCCCGCGCGGGCGAGGACGTGGTGGTGCTGCTGGTGCGCGCGCTCGGCGGCGAGGCCGACAAGCTGGCCATGCTGCGCCACGCCGAGCACGACCTGCGCGAGCTGCACCTGCTCTACGAGGTCGGCCAGGCGCTGGCGACCAACCTCGACCTGCCGAGCCTGCTGGACGATATTCGCAAGCACGTGCCCGAGGTCATGGGCGCCGAGCGCTGCTCGATCATGCTGCTCGACGACGCGGCGCGCGAGCTGCTGCTGCACACCACCGACACACACACCGGCGAGGCCAAGGAGTTTCGCATCCCGACGGACCGCGGCATCGCCGGCTGGGTCGCGACCAACGGCATCGGCCAGATCGTCAACGACGTCGAGCAGGACTCGCGCTGGTTCGACGGCGTCGCGCGCGATATCGATTTCGTCACCCGCTCGATCTTGTGCGCGCCGATGCGCCGCGGCGAGCGGATCGTCGGCGTGATGCAGGTGCTGAACAAGCGCACCGGCGAGCCGTTCACCGAGCAGGACCTGCAGCTGCTGACCACCCTGGCCACCCAGGCGGCGATCGCGGTCGAGAACGCCCGGCTGGTGCGCAGCCTGCAGGCCGAGCGCGACCGCCTGCTGGCTAAGGAGGCCGAGGTGCGCGCCGCGATCGCGCGCGACCTGCACGACGGGCCGACCCAGAGCGTCGCGGCGATCGCGATGAACATCGAGTTCGTCAAGAAGCTGATGCGCGCCATGCCCGAGCGGGTCGAGAGCGAGCTGAACGTGCTGTCCGAGCTGGTCCAGAAGACCGCCCAGGATATCCGCACGCTGCTGTTCGAGCTGCGACCGCTGGGCCTCGAGACCCAAGGGCTACTGTCCACGCTGCACCAGTACGTCGGCCGCTTCCGCGACCCGAGCGGGTCGCTGCGGCTGCGGCTCGAGGCGCCGGCCAGCATCCCGCGCCTGCCGATCGAAATCGAGGCGGCGATCTTCATCATCCTGCAGGAGGCGGTCAACAACGCCCGCAAGCACGCGAACTCGCCCGAGGTGGTGATCTACCTGTATGTCGAGGAGGGCCAGCTGGTCGCCAGCGTGCGCGATCGCGGCCGCGGCTTCAATGTCGCGGCTGTCGACTCGACCTACAACACGCGCGGATCGCTCGGCCTGCTGAACATGCGCGAGCGCGCCGATCTGATCGGCGGCGAGTGCCGCATCCGCTCGGCCGAGGGCGAGGGCACCACCGTCGAGCTGCGCGTGCCGCTCTCCTAAAAGCGTTGGAACGCCCCAACGCTCTAACGTTTTCACAGCCCCCAAACCAATACCATCCCGGCAAGTAGCGTCAGCAGGCAGACCAGCGTCAGCCCGAGCCCGACGCGCAGGAAGTCCTTGAACTCGTAGCCGCCCGGGCCCATCATCAGCACGTTGACCGGGTGGGCGAGCGGGGTGAGAAAGGCGGTCGAGCAGGCGATCGCCACCGCCACGCCGACGGCCGGCGGGTTCACGCCCAGGTGCACGGCCGCGCTCACCGCGATCGGGCCGGCGATCAGCGCGGCGACCTGCCCGCCGACCAGCTGGGTCAGCGCGACCGTAAACAGGTAGAGCGCGGCGATCAGCGCCAGCGGGCCGGCCGAGGCCAGCGCGCCGGTGAACAGCGCGCCGGTCCGATCGGCCAGCCCGGTCGTCGTCAGGGCGGCGCCGATCGGCAGCATGCCGGCGATCAGCGTGACCACGCGCCACTCGATCGCGCGGTAGGCATCCTCCATGCTGACGCAGCCGGTCAGGACCAGCAGCGCCGCCCCGGCCAGCATCGCCTCGGCGGTGGGAGCAAGCCCCAGCGCCGACAGCAGCAGCACCGCGACGGTGATCAGCACGGCCCAGGGCGCCTTGGCGGTGGTGTGGTGCGACGCGGCCGCGCCCTGGTCGAGCACGATGAAGCCGGGCTCCTCGGCCAGCGAGCGGATCGCCGCAGGCGCGCCGACCATCAGCAGCGCATCGCCCGGCTGCAGCACGAAGTCGCCAACGTCGGTGCGGTAGCTGCGCCCCTCGCGCCAGATCGCCACGGTGGTCAGGCCAAACTTACTGCGGAAGCGCAGCGCCTTGAGCGTCTGGCCGATCGCCGGCGAGCGTGGCCCGATCACAACCTCGGTCAGCCGCACTGGCAGGCCACGCGCGGCCGCGCCCACGCTGCCGTCGCGGCCGATCGTGGCGCCCTGAGCCTCGAGCTGGCGGACGCGCTCCTCGCGGCCAAGCACCAGCAGAATGTCGTTCGCCGCGATCGTATCGGTCGGCTCGGGCGGGATGCGCGCCTCGCGGTCGTGCCAGATCGCCATCACCGTGGCGCCCAGCCGCGCGCCGATCACGCTGTCGGCCAGGCGCTGGTGCACCAGCGGCGATCCAGGCAGGACCTGCACCTCCCAGAGCCGCTCGGCCAGCTGGTAGGTCGCGGCCAGGTCGGGGGTCGGCAGGGCCGCGCGCCCGACCGAGTCGCGGCGCGGCAGCAGCCGCCGGCCGACCAGCAGCATGTAGAGCGTGCCGGCCGCGACCAGCGCGCCGCCCACCGGCAGAAAGTCGAGCAGCGTCAGCGCGCGCTGGCCCTGGGCCTGCAGGCTGCCGCTCACGATAATGTTGGCGGTGGTGAACAGCGTGGCCATGCCGCCCAGCAGCGTCCCGAAGGCCAGCGGCATGAGCACGCGCGAGGCGTGCACCTGCGCGCGGCGCGCGACGCTGACGGCGGCCGGCAGCAGCACGGCGCCAGCGGCGATGTTGTTCATGACCAGCGAGAGCAGCGCGCCCGCCAGCATAAAGACAGCGACCATGCGCCGCTCGTCGCTGCCGCTCAGCTGGGCCAGCCGGTCGGCCAGCCACTGGACCACGCCGGTGTGCTCGAGCGTGGCGGTGATCACGAACAGCCCGACGATCGTCAGGACCGCCGGGGCGCTAAAGCCGGCCAGCGCCTGGTCGGGCCGCAGAATGCGGCTCAGGCCGAGCGACAGCAGCACCAGCAGCGCCGCCAGATCGGCGCGCACGCGGTTGCTGATGATCAGCGCGAGCGCGAGCCCGACGATGACGAGCAGCCCGATCTCGGGCGTCGAGAGCTGAGGCATACCGTTTCTACCCACAACGACGGCCCGGCGCCATTGTAGCACGCCGTGCGGCGTGTTGCTGATCTGAGCGGATTTGACGCAAGCCCTATTTGACGCTACAATACGCCTGTTCGAGCGAGCCAATCGCTATTTTTTTGCGTCAAGCACAGAGTTTAGGCATGTTTGAAAGTCTCTCCGATCGCCTGCAGGCGGTCTTCCAGAAGCTAGGCGGCAAAGGCAAGCTGACCGAGGACGACGTCCGCGAGGGCATGAAGCAGGTGCGCCTGGCGCTGCTCGAGGCCGACGTCAACTTCAAGGTCGTCAAAGAGTTCGTCGCCAAGGTCACCGAGAAGGCGATCGGCGAAGAGGTCATGAAGAGCCTGACGCCGGCGCAGCAGGTCGTCAAGATCGTGCACGGCGAGCTGATCGAGCTGCTGGGCACCGCCAACGCGCCGCTGCTGGAGGCCAAGCCCGGCCCGACCGTGCTCATGATGGTTGGCCTGCAGGGCTCGGGGAAGACGACGCTCTCGGCCAAGCTGGCGCTGCACCTGCGCAAGAAGGGCAAGCGCCCGCTGCTGGTCGCAGCCGACATCTACCGGCCGGCCGCGATCGCGCAGCTCGAGTCGCTCGGCAAGCAGCTCGGCATCCCGGTGCACTCCGAGGGCACCGCGGCCAGCCCGCCCGATATCGCGCGCAACGCGCTGCAGCGGGCGCGGCTCGAGGGGCTGAACTACGTGATCGTCGACACCGCCGGCCGGCTCCAGATCGACGATCGGCTGATGGAAGAGCTCGAGCAGATCGTCGCGGCGGTCCACCCGACCGAGAAGCTGCTGGTGGTCGACGCCATGATCGGCCAGGAGGCGGTCAAGGTTGCCGACGAGTTCAACCGGCGCGTCGCGCTGACCGGCGTGGTGATGACCAAGATCGACGGCGACGCGCGCGGCGGGGCGGCCCTGTCGGTGCGCGCGGTCACCGGCGTGCCGATCAAATTCCTCGGCACCGGCGAGAAAGTCGACTCCAACACGCTCGAGCCGTTCTACCCCGACCGGCTGGCCTCGCGCATCCTCGGGATGGGCGATATGCTATCGCTGATCGAGCGCGCCGAGCAGGTGTACGACGAGGCGCAGGCCAAGAAGATGCAGAAGAAGCTCGTCAAGGGCTCCTTCGACTTCGAGGACTTCCTCAACGCCATGCAGCAGATGCGCAAGCTCGGCCCGCTGCAGCAGATCCTGGCGATGATCCCCGGCATGGGCCAGATGGCGCGTGACGAGGAGCTGGTCAGCGAGAAGGATCTCAAGCGGATCGAGGCGATCATCTTCTCGATGACCAAGCAGGAGCGCCGCAACCCCGACATCATCAAGGGCCGGCGCAAGGAGCGGATCGCCAAGGGCAGCGGCACCCAGCTCCAAGACGTCACCGCGCTGGTCGGCCAGTTCAAGCAGATGCAGCGGATGATGAAGAAGATGGGCGGCGGCGGCAAGGGCATGGACCCGAAGGAACTGATGCGCAGGCTCAGGTAATGAAACGCAGGCGCGCGGCGGCGAGTTCCGACGCTGCGCAGTATAGCTGACACTGTTCGTTTATATCATTCACTGGAGGCATTTAGAGGATATGGTAGTTATTCGTCTACGGCGCACTGGCAAAACCAAGCAGCCCAGCTATCGTCTGGTGGTGACGGACAAGCGCTCCCCGCGCGACGGCAAGTTCATCGAGATTATCGGCCACTACAACCCGATCCGCAAGCCCAAGGAGCTGGTCGTCAAGCAGGAGCGCGCGCGCTACTGGCTCGGCGTCGGCGCCCAGCCCTCCGATACGGTCGCATACCTGCTCAAGCAGACGGGCGTGCTGGACGCGAGCGGCAAAGTGATGCCGGCAACCGAGAACGCCGAGGGATGAAGGATGAGCGATGTAAGGATGAGAACCGTTGACTCATCCTTCATCCTGCATCCCCATCCTTCCTTCGAGGGTCTATGAAAGAACTACTCGAGTACATGGCTCGCAACCTGGTGGATAACCCCGAGGCCGTGCAGATCAAGGAGCGGGTCGGGCGCTACACCGTCACGTACGAGCTGACGGTCGCGCCGGATGAGACCGGCAAGGTGATCGGGCGCAGCGGGCGGGTCGCGAAGTCGATCCGCGATCTCATGAGCGTGGCGGCGGCGCGGCAGAACAAGCGCGTCCACATCGATATCGAATAGCGGTCCACCACAATGTTTTTGATGGGCAGGTTTGAAGGGGCAAGGCCCCTCCAAACCGCCAGGTGGGGGTGTGAGGGCGGCGATGCCGCCCTCACACCCCCACGCATTGGAATCAATCATTCTGGCGAGCCAATAGCCGATTTTGGATTGCCAAGATCAAAATCCAAAATCTCACATCTACCATGACACAACCCCCATCCCCAGAAGAGACGCTCCTGATCGGCCAGATCGTCGCGGCGTTCGGCGTGCGCGGCCAGGTCAAGATGAAGTCGTTTACCGAGCATGTCGAGCACCTGCGCCGGCGCATCCGCACGCTCTACCTCGGGCCGAAGCAGCAGCCATACACGCTGAGCAGCCTGATCGAGCACAAGCCCGGCCTGCTGATCCTGACGCTCGGCGGCGTGACGACGCGCGAGGCGGCCGAGGGGCTGCGCGGCCAGGAGGTCGCGATCCTCGAGCGCGAGGCGGCGCCGCTGGAGGAGGGCGAGTACTTCATCCACGAGCTGTACGGCCTGGCGGTCGTGTCCGACGCGGGCGAGACGATCGGCACGGTGCGCGAGGTGATCGAGACCGGCGCCAACGAGGTGCTGGTGGTCAGCCGGCCCGGCCTGTCCGACGGGCTGATCCCGATGATCCACGATGTCGTGCAGGAGCTCGACCTGGCCGGCCGGCGCGTGGTCGTGCATGTCATCCCCGGGCTGCTCGAGGGCGGCGAGCCGGCCTAGTTTTGCCCCCGCCCCTGCGGTCGGTTGGCGCTGGCGTGCATCTGCACGGCAGCGCCGCTGTTTTTGGCCCGGCGGGCAATGCCGACTTTTCGCGCGTAGGTGTGAGAGTCTGCGGCAGACCAGGGCGCGCGCCGGAGAGAGCTGCACCCAAGCGAGATCGGGCCCCGGGGCGCGGCGCCGCGAAGCGCGCTCGGGCGCGGCGTGTTGCTTTTTAGCCTTGCCCATGCTAGAATCGAGCGAGGGCGCCGCTCGCCCCGATCCACTCGCACGGGCTTGACCCACACACGCTCCAACCCATCGACATCTGGGCAGAGCGCACGAGAAGAGCATCCATGCCTCAACAAACCGCTTCTACAGCCCGCAAGACCAAGCTGCCCGGTTTCGATTCAGAGGCCACCCCCGTGCTGGGTGTCGGGCTGGGGCTGACCGGGCTGCTGCTCGGCATCAGGCCGCGCCTGGCCGCCTGGCCGCTGGCGCTGACGGCGCTGGCCGCGCTGCTGTACCGCGACCCCGACCGCACCACGCCCGACGAGCCCGAGACGATCTTCGCGCCGGCCGACGGGGCGGTGATTGGCGTCGAGGAGCTGTACGAGCACCGCTTCCTGCACACCGACGCGGTGCGGCTCGCGATCGCCACCTCGCCGCTCGACGTGCCGGTGCAGCGCAGCCCCGCAGCCGGGACGATCGCCTACCTCGAGCACATCCCCGGCGAGTACCGGCCGATCTGGGATCTGCGCGCCGCCGAGCAGAACGAGCGCCAGTACATCGGCATCAAGGCCGACTGGGGCCCCATGCTGCTGGTGCTCATCGGCGGGCCGCTGGCGCGCCGCATGACCTGCCGCGTCAGCCGCGGCGAGCGCGTCGAGGCCGGCACGCGGCTCGGCACGATGCGCTTCGGCGCCCGCGTCGACCTGCTGCTGCCGCGCGATGTGGTCGAGGGCTTGCCGCTGGCCGGCAGCCACCTGCACGCCGGCGCGACGCGCGTGGGCCGGATCGCGCCACTGTAAGCTCGGCCCGCTGCGTCTGCGGCATCCACCTCCCTGCCCGCTCCTTTTGATCGCGTTCTGATGCGCCACAGCCCCCCCTCTCCCGCCGCGATGGGAGAGGGGGGCTCTTGCTGGCGTCAGCCGTCGTCGCTGCGCTGCCCGGCCCGGATCGCTGTCGCGATGATGCGGATCGCCTCCGTGCCGGGCGGCGCGGCGCTGCCCTGGGGCACCACGAAGCCATTCGGCTGGACGACGACGTCGATCCTGGGCGCGGTGGGATCGGGCTGCGCGGCGACCTGCAGCTGGACGTGGCGCCAGTCGGGGCTGTGCCCGACCACGCGGTACCACCAGGACTCCGAGTGGTCGGTGGTCAGCCAGCCGCGGTCGCGCACCAGCCGCTGGCCGGCCGGGACCCGCGGTCGTCGGATCAGCGGCGGGCTGCGGCGCTGCCGCGGGTCGATCGGTCGGTCGGGCATGTCGGCTCCTGTTCGCCCACGTGGCGCTGCCGCCGCTCAAGGTTCAGCAGCGCGCCCGGCGATCACGTCGCCGGCCGGGCGCGCGTGCCGACATGCTACCACAGCTGGCGCGATTGCGGCGCGGCCGCGCCTCAGAGGGCGACCGACAGCACGCCGGCTGCGATGAACGCCGCGGCCCAGACGCGATCGAGGTTGAACCAGGCCCGCCGCAGGATCGCCAGCCCGACCTTCTCGTAGACCAGCACGGCGATCGCGGCCATCACCAGGAACATCGCGGCGGTGTGCAGCCCCACCGCGGCCAGGCCGGCCCCCGGCAGCCCGGAGGCCGCGCCGGCCAGCTGCATGTGCTCCGCGTGGCCAGCGTGGCCCATATGGCCTGGGTCCGGCGTGGCCGACGCCAGGCTGAGCAGCACCGGCACCAGCATCAGCCCGGCGCCGTGCGCGGTCGACATCAGGAACGACCAGGCGGTCAAGTCGCGGAAATTGACCCGCATCCCGACCCAGCGCGGGTGCTTGCCGGCCAGCAGCTTGTAGATCCCGAACGCCACCAGCGCGCCCGCGCCGGCGAGCCGCAGCGCCTCGGGCGCGACGAACGACTGCGCGGCGACCACCAGCGCGACCACCAGCGCCACCGACGCGGCGTGCCCCAGCGCGATCGGGGCGAACGCCCGCAGCACCGCCGCGCGGCTGCGCTCCTGCAGCCCCAGCGCGACCGCGAACAGCCAGCCCATCGCCGGGTTGATCCCGTGGTAGGCGCCCAGCAGGGCGAGCGTGAGCCAGGGCCAGATCTCTTTCATGGGGATACCTCATTTTTGTAAGCGAGACTTGGGGCTTGGGACTTGGGACTAAGGGCTTGGGACAGCAAACCCCAGCCCCTAGCCCCTAGCCCCTGTCACCTGGTCACCCGGCCATCGCGTCACGCGTCCGCATAGCAGAACGAGTCCGACGAGGCGTCGCCGCCCTGCAGCCGCACCTGGTGCGGGCGCTCGGCCCCGAAGTCCACGAAGAAGTTCGGGTCGAACGTGATCCCGCCGTTCGGGCCGACGTCGAGCATGGCCGCCCAGCCGCGGATGCCCTCGGGGTAGAACTGCGCGTCCCAGGAGGCGTACAGCGAGTTAGTGAAGTAGACCCGCCGGCCGTCGCGGCTGATCTCGACCATCTGCGGCCCGCCGTTCAGCGGCGCCGCGGACTTCGGGTGGCTGGCCTTGCGGACGATCCCGCCGATGTGGACCGAGCCGGTCTTCTTCGGGTTGAACGGGTCGGAGACGTCGTACTGGATCAGCTCGCCGGTGCCCCAGCACGAGGCGTACAGGAACCGGTCGTCTAGCGACAGGTTGATGTCGGTCAGCAGCGGCGGCACCGCGCCGAACGCCTGGATCGCCGGCGGCAGCAGCGCCGGGTCGGCCGGCTCGGCCGGGATCTCGATCACCTTGCGGATGGCCCAGCGATTCTTGTCGCGGTACCACATCCAGATCGAGGCCGAGAGATCCTTCAGGCTGGTGACGACGCCGACGAAGCCGTAGTCCTTCTTCGGGTCGTGGGCCGGGCGCAGCTCCAGCACCATCTGGTGCTCCTGGCCCAGGTCGAGCGCCTGGACGTGCTTGCGCGTGCGCAGATCCCAGATGTGCAGCTGGTGGCCGTAGCCGCCACTCAGCAGGATCTCGGGGTTGATGCCATTCTCCACCATGTTGGGCGTGCCCCACTCGCTGGTGATCATGGTGTCGTGGTTGAGGTGCCACCAGAAGTCGTAGGCCAGGCGCTGCGGGCCGCGATCGGCCTCCCAGGCGCCCTTGACGTCGAAGGTGGTGTGGTCGAGCATGAAGACGCCGCCCGGCCCGCCGCCGTCGGGCGCGCCGATCGCGTTGACGTAGATCGCGTCGGGGCCGCAGTGGACGGTGTGGGCGCGGCTGTAGCCGGTCTTGGCGGCGATCTCCTCGGGCTGGATGGTCTTGACCAGGCGCGGGTTGCGCGGGTCGGGCTTGGTGTCGACGACGTAGATGCGCGAGGAGCGCAGGCCGGGGACGAGCAGGTAGCGGCGCTCGAGGTGCGGGTGCGGCATGGTCGGGCAGAGCGCGGCGCTGCAGGCGTTCCAGCCGAAGTGGTGCAGCTCGTCGCCGACGTAGGGGAAGTCGAGCCGGCCGACGACCTGGCCGTAGCTGGCCGACTGCGGGTTGACGTCCATCACCGCCAGGGCGTCGGGGCGGCGACTGCCGTTGCCGCTGAAGTCCGGGTCGATCACCGCGACGTACGCCAGCTCCTCGCGCGGAGCCGCCATCGCCATCTTGGGCGTGGGGTAGAAGGTGCGGTCCGGGGTAAATGTGGTCATTGTCTGTCCTCCTGCTTGTGCTAGTACACGAGACTCCTGGGCCGATGAGGTCGACATTGCCGCGAGCCCGCGGCAGCGAGGTATTCAGTTCTCATTTGAGATTGTTTGCGCTCTGCGAGGGCAAACAATCTCAAATGAGTTCGCAAAGCTATCAGAACGCCAACCTTTTCTGCGGCTTTGCGGCTTTGCGTGATGAAACGGTCGTCGTCGCGGCCTCCTACTTGGCGCCGCGCGGGGCGGCTACCCGGCTGCTGCGGGCCGGCATGCTTCGCCGCAGCAGCTCGCTGCGCGCCTGGGCATCGCCCTGAAGCGCCCGCCGCCACTGCGCACAAGATGAGTGGTCAGCGCGCCGCCCGGAGGATGGCGACGAAGATCCGCCCGCTCGCGGCGTCCTTCCCATAGCCGGCGACAATCGCCTGCCCATCGCGCGTCCAGCCGATCGCCCGGAACGCGCTGCCGGTCGTCGCCAGATCGGGGGCGGGCGCCCAGCGCTCGTTGGCGATCGTAGCCGCGAGGTTGGCCTCGATCTGGGACTCACCCTCGGCCGGCACGCTGTAGAGCTCCACGGCGAAGCTGCTCGGCTGGTAGCCTTGCTGGCGGCTCAGCGCGCGGGCCAGGCTGTCGACCGCCGTCTCGGCGCTGGCGCTGGCGCCGCGCTCCAGCGTGGCCGCGTTGGAGAGAAATGCGAAGGTCGGGCTATGCAGGTGCGTCGGCGCGGCGGCGACGGCTGGCGTGCCGCACCCGGCGAGGGGCGCGAGCAGCGTGGCGATCAGCAGGGCGGCGATGGCGGTACGGATGCGAATGATCAGTATGGTGGCACTCATGGCAGGTGTTCTCCCTTTTTATTCAGCTACACCGGCGAGGATGTTCGATTGCCCCGCCGTCGTGATGCCAGTGTAGAGGTGCGGCGTCCACGCTGCGTCACCGCGGCCGTCCTCTCGGGCGTCTCTCCTAGAGTCTCTTCGAGCAGCACGCTGTAACCTCGACCCGCCTCGGGGCGTCCTTCAAAGTGACTCCGCGGGCCAGCGACCAATGGGGCAATACCGTTCAAGTTCGCCTGCCTAGAGCAGTGGGCAGTCGGCAGGAGCCAGTTGGCAGTACGACGGATGGCATCACAACGGCATTTCGTTCGTGCATAGTAGCTCAATGGTTTTGCTCACAGCTATAGTGCAACTGCAGGTTGCAGGTAGATCAAAGAGGGCGTGATGGCACGACTGAAGCTGTACGTCTTCGGCACGCCCCGGCTCGAGCACGATAGCCAGCCGATCGAGCTCAACCTCCGCAAGGCGCTCGCGCTGCTGGTCTACCTGGCCGCGACCGGGCAGCCGCATAGCCGCGACGCGCTGGCGACACTGCTGTGGCCCGAGGGCGACCAGAGCGAGGGCCGCGCGCGCCTGCGCCGCACCCTGCACCGCCTCAACCTGGCGCTTGGCGAAACGATCCTCGACGCCAGCGGCGACAGCATTCGCCTGCATCCGGACGCCGACCTGTGGATCGACAGCGCGGCATTCAGGCGGCACGTCACGGCCGGGCTACCCGCCGCGCCAGATGCCGCCTTGGCGCCCGAGCGCGTCGCGCACCTGGCCGACGCAGTCGCGCTGTACGCGGACGACTTCCTGAGCGGCTTCACGCTGCCGGACAGCCCGGCCTTCGACGAGTGGCAGTTCTTCCAGCGCGAGAGCCTGCGCCAGCTCTATGGCCAGGTGCTGGAGCAGCTCGTGGCGGCCTACCGCTCCCAGAGCGCCTGGGACCAGGCCATCCTCTACGCGCGCCGCTGGGTTGCGCTCGATCCGCTGCACGAGCCCGCGCACCGCACGCTCATGCGGCTGTACGCCTGGGCCGGGCAGGCCGCGGCGGCGGCGCGCCAGTACCAGGAGTGCGCGCGCATCCTCGCGGATGAGCTGGGGGTCGAGCCCGAGGAGGAGACCACCGCGCTCTACCAAGCCATCCGGACGCGCCAGCTCGCGCGGCCCTTCGCCGCAGAGCCGCGGCCCCAGCAGCGCGACCTCGCCGAAGTTCCGGCGACGGGCGTGCAGGAGAAGGCGGGCCCCGGCCGCGACCGCTTTGCCGGCGAGGGCAGAGCAGGCCCCGCGCAGGCGGCAGCCTGGGAGCCAGGCGAGGGCGAGACGCGCGAGCGAGAGCAGCGCATCCACTTCTGCGCCACCCCCGACGGCGTGCGGATTGCCTACGCTGTCGCCGGGGCAGGCCCGGCGCTGGTCAAGGCGGCGAACTGGCTGAGCCACCTGGAGTTCGACTGGCAGAGTCCGGTATGGCAGCACTGGCTCGCCGGGCTCGCCGAGCGAAACACGCTTGTCCGCTATGACGAGCGCGGCGGCGGGCTGTCGGATTGGAATGTCGACGACTTCTCGCTGGACGCCTGGGTGCGCGACCTGGAGCTGGTGGTGGACTCGCTGGGCCTGGAGCGATTTCCGCTGCTTGGCATGTCGCAGGGCGGGCCGGTGGCGATCGCCTACGCGGTGCGGCATCCCGAGCGCGTCAGCCATCTGATACTGTATGGCAGCTACGTGCAAGGTCGCATGAAGCGCACCCCGAGCGAGCGCGAAGAGGCCGAGCTGTACCTGAAGCTAGCTGGGCTGGGCTGGGGCAAGGAGGTGGCCGCGTTCCGCAAGGTGTTCGCGGCTACGTTTATTCCCGAAGGCACTGCCGAGCAGATGCAGTGGTTCGACGATCTCCAGCGCGTCTCGACCTCGCCCGAGAACGCCGTCAGGTTCCTGCAGGCGTTCTACCAGATCGACGTGAGCGACTTGGCGCGCCAGGTCACGGCGCCGACGTTGGTGCTGCACGCGCGCGCGGACGCGCGGGTACCATTCGACACGGGGCGCCAGCTGGCCGCGCTGATTCCCGGCGCTCGCTTCGTTTCGCTGGACAGCCGGAATCACATTCTGCTCGAGCACGAGCCGGCCTGGGGGCAGTTCCTCAGCGAAGTACGGCGCTTTCTGGAGAGCGAGCCGGACGCCAGGCACGGGCTCCCCGCGCCGAAGGCGGAGCCGGCGCGCGCCGCCGAGCTGCGGCCCCCGCACAACCTGCCCGCCCAGGCGACATCCTTCGTCGGCCGCGAGCGCGAGCTGGCCGACCTGGCCCGCCGCCTGCGCGACCCGGACTGCCGCCTGCTGACGCTGTGCGGGCCGGGCGGTATGGGCAAGACCCGCCTGGCGCTGGCCGCGGCCGGCGCGCAGCTGCGCGGCGACTCGCCATTCGTCGACGGCGTGTTCTTCGTCGAGCTGGCCCCGCTCAGCGCCGCGGCCGAGATCGTTCTCGCGATCGCGACCGCGATCGGCTTCGCGTTCTACACCGAGCAGCCGCCGCTCCAGCAGCTGAACGACTACCTGCGCCAGAAGCGCATGCTGATCGTCCTCGACAACTTCGAGCACCTGCTCGGGAGCGAGAGCGCGCGCCTGAGCGTGGGGCTGCTGGAGGCTGCGCCCGGCGTGAAGCTGCTCGCCACATCGCGAGTCATGCTCAACATCCAGGGCGAGCACGCGATCCTCCTGGAAGGGCTGCCGGCGCCGGATAGCCAGCCGGACGCCGGGGACAGCGCCGAGTCGGCCGACGACGCCGTCCGGCTGTTCGTCGAGCGCGCGCGGCG
The DNA here is from genome assembly GCA_016717335.1 of Candidatus Ribeiella danica. Classification (GTDB taxonomy): domain Bacteria; phylum Chloroflexota; class Chloroflexia; order Chloroflexales; family Roseiflexaceae; genus Ribeiella; species Ribeiella danica. The sequence goes on along the minus strand of JADKFS010000003.1, from coordinate 471,564 downwards.
GGTGCGCCCCGACTTCGTGCTCTCCCCCGCGAATCAGGCGAGCGTGTTTCGAATCTGCCGGCTGGTGCAGGGGATGCCGCTCGGCATCGAGCTGGCCGCGGCCTGGCTGGGCGTGCTGTCGCCGGCCGAGATCGCCGCCGAGATCGAGCAGAGCATCGACTTCCTGGAGGCCGAGTGGCGCGACGCGCCCGAGCGGCACCAGAGCCTGCGCGCCGTGTTCGACGCCTCGTGGCAGCTGCTGACCGAGCAGCAGCGCGCGGCCCTCGGCGCCCTGACGGTATTCCAAGGCTCCTTCACGCGCGACGCGGCCGAGGCGGTGGCCGACGTGCCGCCGAAGATGCTGCGGGCGCTGACGCACGCATCTTGGCTCCAGCGCGACGACGACGGGCGCTTCAAGATCCACGAGCTGCTGCGGCAGTACGCCGGCGAGAAGATCCAGGCGGACCCGGCCGCCTGGGAGCGCTGCCGGCAGCGACACGGCGCGTACTTCGCGGAGTGGCTGGCCCGGCACGAGCAGCACCTGAAGGGCCCGCGGCCGGAAGAGGCGTGCGCGGCCATCATGCGAGAAGTCGACAACCTGCGCGCGGCCTGGCACTGGCTGGTCGCTCAGGGTCAGTCCGAGGCGGCCATCCGCCAGATGCTGCCGGCGATGTTCCACGCCTGCGAGGCGCAGTTCAGGGCGTTCGCGCTGCTGCCGCTGCTGGAGGCGGCGCAAGCCGCGCTGGCGGGCGACAATCGCGCGGATGACCGCCAGCAGCTGGCGATCCTGCTGACCGTGCAGGGCGCGTTCCTGCGCACCGGCACGCCGCTGCGCACCCAGGGCCTCGACATCGGCCCGGCCTACGAGGACGCGATCCGCCGGGCCTGGGCGCTCGCGGGCACGCCGGACCAGCTGCGCGCGATCGACGTGTGGGGCGTCCTGCTGGCGGCCGTCTATGGCTGGACGATCGAGGGGCAAGCAGGCATCCACGAGCTGCGCCAGCTCATACCGCACCTGCGCGAGCAGCGCCAGCCATGGACGCTGGGATTCGCCCTGCAGCTGCTCGGGCGGCTGCTCTACATGCGCCTGCCGGATGAAGCGCCAGACGCGGTGCTCGCCGAGGCCGATCGGCATCTCAGCGAGGCGCTGGCGATCTTCGAATCCTGCGGCGACGAGCGCGAGAGCGGCAACAGCCTGCGCCTGCGCGGCGTGGTGCGCTTGCTCCAGCGTCGGCTGCCGGACGCCAGCGCCGACCTGCAGGCCGCCCAGGCCAGGCTGGAGGGAATCAGCGACTGGGCCAACGCCGCGAACGTGAGCTGGCAGCTGGCCGACGTTCACTTCCTGCTCGGCGAGACGCGCGCCGCCTTCGAGGCGCTGCGCCGCATGAGCGAGGCCTACGCCGCGCGCGGGCACCAGACGGCCGCCATCAATGCCCTCTCGCGCGAAAGCTACGAGGCCGTGCGCTACAGCACGATCGAGCACGCCCGCGCGACGCGCGAGCGCTGCCTGGCCCTGGCGCGGCAGACCGGCGACGCGATCGCGGAGGCGTGGTCGAGCTGGGAGATGGGCGAGCTGGAGCGCGTGGCCGGCGACGCGGCGGCTGCGCGTGAGTGGTACGAGCGGGCGGGCGCGCTGTTCGAGCGCGTCCGGGACCCCTTCGGCCCGCTGTTCTACCAGCGCGGCCTGGCCGACCTGGCGCACGCCGCCGGCGACTTCGCCGAGGCGCGCCGGCGGTTCGCCGACAGCGCGGCGCAGATCCGCGAGGGCGCGCACGACTGGGCCGCGGCGTATGCGCTGGCCGGGCTCGCGCGCGTGGCGCTGGCGCAAGGGGAGGCGGCGCCGGCGCAGCCGGCCCTGGCTGAGGCGCTGGCCAAGGCCAGGAAGAACGTCGACGCCGGCATTGCGCTGGTCGTGCTCTCGGGCATCGCCGGCCTGCGCGCGGCGCTTGGCCAGCACGAGCAGGCTGTCGAGCTCGCGGCGCTCGTGGCCGAGCATCCCGCCACCTGGCACGAGACGAAGGCCCAGGCCGCGGCCGTGCTCGCGTCTGCCGCCGCCACACTGACGGCCGAGCGACGGGCGCAAGCAGAGGCGCGTGGCCGCGCGCGCGATTTCTGGCAGACGATCGACGAGCTGACCGGCGAGCTAGCGCAGCTCATCCCGCCGCCCGAGGTCGCCGCGAGCCCGTCCACAGCCAACAGCCTGCCGGCGCCGGCGACATCCCCGCTCCTCCGTTTGCGGGAGCGGGGGGCAGGGCGATGATGGTCGTCCGATAGCGCTCAATCGCCGCCCGCGTGCAGCACCGGGCGCCGCTCGTTCCGCGCGTCGTGCGCGTCACCGTCAGCTGCCTCGGCCTGCGCGGAAGGCGCTGCCGGGCGGGGCGCCACGACTAGGCCCCGGCGGAACGCCCTCAGCAGCTGCGCCGCGGCGCCCAGCAGGACGAGCGCGATCACGTACAGGCCGGTCGCCCCCAGCGTGTCCATCGCGTAGCCGGCGCTGGCAAAGCCGACGATGCTCGCCAGCGAGTCCATCGCACCGAGCCTCGGCAGGCCGCGCGCCAGCGCCGAGGCCGGCAGCACATCGGCCGCCATAGCCGACGCCACCGACCGGCTGGCGCTCCAGGCGACGAACAGCAGCGTCGTGGCCAGCCAGAAGTGCCACAGCTGGGTCGCCAGCAGCAGGACGCCGACGCCGCCGGCCCCCAGCAGGTAGCACAGCAGCAGGCTACGACCGCGCCCGATCCGGTCGGACAGCGCGCCGAGCAGCAGCGCCGCCGGGATGGTCGCCAGCCCGCTCACGGTCGCGGTGCTGGCGATCGCGCCGGGCGCGAAGGCGACCGCCTGCATCGACAGCGCCGAGCCGAGCCGCCCGACGCTGATGGCGGCCAGCCCCAGCAGCGACGAGAGCAGCAGCAGCGCGAACGAGCGCCCGAGCGGCGCCTGGGCGCCCATGGCCGCCGCACGTGTCGCAACCCCGGCGAAGCGCCGGTCGCGCAGCAGCGGCAGCCCGGCCAGCGGCTGGATGGTCCAGATCGCCGCCAGCGCGGCGAACATCGTCGTGTAGCCGCGCCCGGCCACGAGCTGGCCGACGGCGGCGCCGCCCAGGACGGCGCCGAGCGGGTAGGCCAGGAACATCAGGCTGAACGCCCTGCCGCGGCGGCCGTCGCCGGAGATCAGCCCGATGAACACGCTCAGCAGCGTCAGGGTGATCGAGCCACAGAGCCAGACCGTGGCGGTCAGCAGCACGACCTGCCAGAGCGCGGTCGCCAGCCCGAGCAGCGCCAGCGCCGGGATGCCCAGGCTGCTGGCGGCGACGAAGACGACCCGCGGCGAGAGCCGGGCGGCCAGCCAGCCGGCGAGAAACACGCCGGCCATGCTCGCCAGGTAGACCGCGGCGTAGTAGAGCCCGACCAGCGTGTGGGTCGCGCCGAACTGCGCGGCGTAGAGCGGCAGGAGCGGGAACAGCCCCATGCCGATGAACAGCGGGACCAGGTTGCAGACGAAGACGAGGGTGAGCTGGCTATATCGCATGATGAGCCCCCTATGCTATTGTCACGAGATTGGCGCGCGGCACGCGGCGCTGCATGGCGCGGCCGAGCAGCTCCTCGCCCCGCGAGACGCGCACGGTCACCTGCATCGTGCCCGAGTGCGTCGTGGCCACGTAGGGCAGGCCGAGGCTGCGCAGCAGTCGCACCATGGTGTGGTTCTCCGCCAACAGGTCGCCGCGCAGCCGGGTGACGCCGATCGCCTGGGCGATCTGCACTAGCCGCCTGAGCAGCAGTCCGCCGATGCCCTGCCCCTGAGCGTCGTCGCGCACCACGAGCGCGATCTCGGCGGTCGCGCCGTCGCCGTCGGGGAGTTTGGAGGGGCCTCCGACCCCTCCAAACCTCTCAGGTGGGGGCGGCTTCGCCGCCCCCACACCCCACCTAGCTGTAAAGCTCGCAAGAACTATGTCTTGCGATGGAAGCCCGGCGGGGCCGGCCGAATGGCCTGGCCCGAGCCGGCGCACTCCTACGCACTCGCAGCTAGTTTAGCGGAGAGGCATTCCCTGAACGTCCCCGCGGGCGTTCCCGCGCGCGTCCTTTTGGGTGTTCCGCCGATTCGCTCATCGCACACCCCCGCGCGGCGCACGACGCCAGGGCGTGCTATGATTGTGCTCAGCGCCCGTCTGAAGCTCTGGCAAGATCCGAGTCGCAAACGAAAGGTTCAAACCATGACCGCACCGACACTCCTGCTCAACGACGGCAACCGCATGCCGCAGATCGGCCTTGGCACCTGGCCGCTCAGCGATGCAGAGGTAGCTCCGGTGATCGTCACGGCGGTGCAGGCCGGGTACCGGCACATCGACACCGCCTACCGCTACGGCAACGAGCGCGGCGTCGGCCAGGGCATCCGCGACAGCGGCCTGCGCCGCGAAGACCTCTTCATCACCACCAAGCTGGACGGCGCGTTTCAAGGCGGCGACCGCGCGATCGCGGGCTTGGACGAATCCCTGCAGCGGCTTGGCCTGGACTACGTCGATCTGCTGCTCATCCACTGGCCCTTACCCCAGCGCGACCAGTACGTCTCCACGTGGAAGACGTTCGAAAAGCTGGTCGCGGCCGGCAAGGCGCGATCGATCGGGGTCTCCAACTTCAAGCCCGCGCATATCGATCGCCTGCTGGCCGAAGCCAGCATCCGGCCCGCGGTCAACCAGATTCAGCTGAACCCACGCATCACGCGGCCCGAACAGCGCGCCTACGACAGCGCGCAGGAAATTGTCACGGTCGCATGGGGGCCGCTAGGCCCCGGGACCGATCTCCTGAACGATCCCGCGGTGGCGGCGCTCGCCGCGAAGCACGGCAAGATGCCAGGGCAGATCGTGTTGCGCTGGCACATCGAGCTTGGTCTGGCGCCAATCCCGAAGTCAGCCGATCCCGGCCGGCTCGCCCAGAATATCGACATCTTCGACTTCGCGCTTACCAGCGCCGAGATCGCCTCGATCTCGGCGCTCGACACGGGCGCCGAGCTGGGCGTCGACTCCGACACGACCGGGCACTGAGGCTTGCCGATCGGTGATACAGTGCGGGGCGTCACGCGCACAACGCCAGCCGAGGAAGCGTTCCATGCGAATCCCGCGGACGAATACACCCAACATCCCGGCGCCGCTGCCCTTGCCTGGGGCCAGCTCGGCGCGGGTGCTCGCGCGCTGTCTGACCTATCTGCGATCGTACTGGCGCATGACGCTGGGCGCGTACCTTGCGCTCGTCGGCATCAACGCGCTCACGCTCGCGATCCCGCAGTTCATTCGCTGGATTGTGGATCGCGGCATCGGCGGCAAGGATACCGCTCTGCTGCTGGAAGCGGTGATCGCGCTCCTGGTGTTGACGCTTGTGAAGGGCACGCTGACGTTCTGGCAAGGGCGCTGGACCGAGCAGGCGTCGCAGAGCGTCGCGTACGATTTGCGGAACGCGCTGCATCGCAAGTTTGCCGAGCTGTCGTTTGCCTACCACGATCGCACGCGGACGGGGCAGCTCTTGTCGCGCACGATGCAAGATGTCGAGCGCGTGCGCTTTGTGACCGGGCGCGCCTTCTTGCGCCTGGTCGACAGCACCGTCCTGATGCTGGGCTCGGCCGCGATCCTGATCTGGATGAATCCGCGCCTGGCGCTGCTCGCGCTCGCGATGCTGCCGTTCCTCGGGCATCGCGCGCTGTACCTGGGGCGGCGGCTGCGCCCGATCTCGCTGGCGGTGCAGCAGCAGCTCGCCGTGCTCACCACGCGGCTCGAGCAGAATCTGCGCGGCGCGCGCGTGGTCAAAGTGTTTGCGCAAGAAGATGCCGAGATCGCGCGCTTCGACCAGGAGAACAATCGCTGGTTCGATCTGTCGGTGCGCGCGTCACGACTCGAAGCGATCAACACGCCGCTGATGGATTTCATCGCGAACATCAGCACGGTGATCATTATCTGGTACGGCGGGCGGCTGGTGGTGCAAGGGCAGCTCACGCTCGGCGAGCTGGTCGCATTCACGACCTACTTGGCGCAGCTGGCATCGCCGGTGCGCCGGCTGGGGCAGATCGTGCCGGCGCTGGCGGTCGCCTCGGCGGCCGGCGCCCGCGTCTTTGAGATCCTCGACACGCAGTCGGAGGTGCGCGACGCGCCCGGCGCGGTCTCCCTGCCGCCGATCCGCGGCGATGTGCGTTTCGAGCATGTTTCGTTCGCCTATGCCGGCCGCATGTCCGTGCTCAACGACATCTCGTTCGAGGCCCAGCCGGGCCAGGTGATCGCGCTGATCGGCATGACCGGCGCCGGCAAGTCGACCGTGATCAACCTGATCCCGCGCTTTTATGATGTGACGGCCGGGCGCATCACGATCGACGGCCACGATATTCGCGACGTCACGCTCAGCTCGCTGCGCGATCAGATCGGCATCGTGCTCCAGGACACGCTCCTGTTCGCGACGACCATGCGCGAGAATATCGCGTTTGGCCGCCCCGGCGCGGGCATGGACGCGATCGTCGAAGCCGCGCGCGCGGCGCAGGCCCACGATTTCATCGCCGCGCTGCCGGATGGCTACGAGACGCTGGTCGGCGAGCGCGGCGTCACGCTTTCAGGCGGGCAGCGCCAGCGCGTCGCGATCGCGCGCGCGCTGCTGAAGGACCCGCGCATTTTGCTCCTCGACGACGCGACGGCGAGCGTGGACACCGAGACGGAGCAGCTGATTCAGCAGGCGCTGGAGCGCCTGATGCGCGGGCGCACGTCGTTCATTATCGCGCAGCGGCTCTCGACGCTGCGGATGGCGGATGTGGTGCTTGTGTTGGAGCACGGGCGCATCGCGGCGCGCGGCGCGCACGAGCAGCTGCTGCGCACCTCCGCGCTCTACGCCGAGGTGTACCGCCAGCAGCTCCGCGGGCAGGAGCAGCAGTGAGCGACAGGGCCGGAACATGATACCAGCGGGCAGTCGGCAGGAGCCAGTCGGCAGTACGACGCATCGCATCACGACGGCAGCTCGTTCGTGCGTAGCGGCTCAATGCTTTTGCTCACAGCTATAAGATTTCTTGATCGAGGAAGCGTCTTATGAGCATCTCAATCGGCTCTTCGGGGTCGAACATGGGCCCGCGCGGCGCCATACGGGAGTTTGGCAAACAGCAGGCGGGCAAAGCGTTCGATCTGCGCATCGTCGTGCGGCTCTTGGCGTACTTGCGCCCGTACTGGCTGCGTATGACCATCGCGATCACGTTCGTGCTCATATCGGCGGCGCTGACGCTGAGCGTGCCGTACCTGATCAAAGTGGCGATCGACCAGTCGATCGCAAGCGGCGATCTTGCAGGGTTAACACAGCTTGCGCTCGCGCTCATGGCGATCTTTGTCGCGATCTATGCGACGACGGCCGTGCTCCAATATGTTCTATCCTGGATCGGCGACCAGGTCTTGGCGACACTGCGCGGCCAGCTCTTTCGCCACTTGCAGGATCTTCCGCTCGGGTATCACGATACGCACATCGTCGGCGTGACGATATCGCGCGTGATCAACGATGTCGCGGTGATCAACGATTTGCTGTCGCAGGGCCTGATCACGTTTGTGGAAGATGTATTCGTGCTGATCGGCATCATTGTGGTGATGCTTTCGCTGAGCCTGCGCCTCGCGCTGATCACGTTCACGGTCCTGCCGCTGATGCTGCTCGCGACCTGGCTGTTCGCGCGCCAGGCCCAGGTCGCATTTCGGCAGACGCGCAACCGGGTCGCCGAGGTGGTCGGCAACCTAGCGGAGAACATCACGGGGATTCGCGTCATCCAGGCATTCGCGCAAGAAGAGCCGTCGCAGGAGCGCTTCGACGAAGTGAACGGCGCGAACCGTGACGCGAACGTCGCCGCGATGACGCTGTCGTTCCTGTTCCTGCCGGCGGTCGAAGTTCTGGGCATGCTCGCGACCGGGATTGTCTTGTGGTTCGGCGGGCGCGCGGTGATCGACAGCCAGCTGACGATCGGCGTGGTCGTCGCATTTCTCGCGTATGTCACGCGCTTTTTCGACCCGATTCAGGAGCTAAGCCAGCTCTACACGACGATGCAATCGGCGATGGCGGGCGGCGAGCGCGTCCTGGAGCTGCTCGACACGCCGCCCGCTGTGCGCGACGCGCCCGATGCGCCGGACATGCCGCCGATCGCCGGGCGGATCGAGCTTGCGGGCGTCTCGTTCGCGTACCGCGACGAGGCCTATGTGCTGCACGACCTGAATCTGATCATCGAGCCAGGGCAGACCATCGCGCTGGTCGGGCCGACCGGCGCAGGCAAGACGTCGATCGCGAACCTGATCGCCCGCCTGTACGATGCGACGAAAGGCGCGGTGCTGATCGACGGCACCGACGTGCGCGCGGTCGCGCAGCGCTCGCTGCGGCGGCAGACCGGCATCGTGCCGCAGGAGCCGTTTTTGTTCTCAGGCACGATCGCCGACAACATTTGCTTCGGCCATCTGGACGCGACCCCGCGCGAGGTTGAAGACGCCGCGCGCCTGGCGAACGCGCACGAGTTCATCGCCACGCTGCCCGACGGGTACGCGACCGACATTCAGGAGGGCGGCGTCAACCTCTCAGTTGGGCAGCGCCAGCTGATCTGCATGGCGCGGGCGGTGCTGGCCGATCCGCACATTCTGATTCTGGATGAGGCGACCGCGAGCGTGGACACGCTGACCGAGCAGCTGATTCAAGAGGCGCTGCAGCGCTTGCTCGCGGGGCGCACGGCGATCGTGATCGCGCATCGGCTCAGCACCATTCGCAACGCCGATCTCATCTGTGTCGTGCACGCCGGGCGCATCGTCGAGCGGGGGCAACACCAGACCCTGGTGGCGCAAGGCGGGCTGTATCGGCAGCTGTACGACCGACGGTTTGTGGATGTGGCGACAGATGAGCAGATATGCTAAAGGCGGCAGCCAGCCACCTCGCCGCTGGGGAAGCAGGCCCGCGGCAGCGTGAGCGTTTCCGGTGGCGGTGGCTGGCCCTGGCCGCCATCCTCGCGGGCGTCGCGCTACGCGTCTGGCAGTACGCCGCGAACCCCTCGATCTGGGTCGACGAGGCCGCGATTGCCCGGAATGTGCTCGATCGACGCCCTTGGCAGCTCTTCGGCTCGCTCGACTTCGGTCAAGTGGCGCCGCCCGGCTTCCTGCTAGGGATCAAGCTGTCGGTCGCATTGCTGGGGCCCTCCGAATACGCATTGCGGCTGGTTCCGTTTGTGGCCGGCATCGCCAGCCCGGCGCTGTTCTTCGTAGTTGCGCGCTCGGTGCTGCGGCCGGTCGGCGCCGTCGTCGCGACGCTCATGTTCTCCACCGCTATTCCGCTGATCTTTTTTTCATCCAACCTCAAGCAGTACTCCTCTGATATCGCCGTGACATTGCTGGTCATCGCGATCGCGATTCGGCTCCCGCTCCAGTCGCTATCGCGTCGCTCGGCGTGTGGGTTTGCGCTCGTCTCGCTGCCGCTGCTCTTCTGCTCGCAGGCGGCGGTGTTTCCGATAACCGTCGCGGGCGCGGTCGTGCTTACGGACGCCCTGCTGACGCCCCGGCCTGACCGGTTGAATCGGCTGGCCCTCGTCGCCTCGTGGGCCGCTGCCGTCGTCGCCGCAGCTACGTACGGCTCCTGGACGATGGCCGCGGTAGATAACGCCTACCTGCATCGCTTCTGGGCACAGGCGTTCATGCCGCGCGAAGGATCGCTGGCGTGGCTGTGGGCCACCGCGCAGAATGTCTTCGCCGGGCCGCCGCCGGCGCTCGGTGCGTTCGACGGATCGCTGCACTACCCGTGGCCGGCCCTGTTTGCCGCCCTGCTGGCGATCGGCGCCGTTGCGATTCTCCGCCGCGCCCCCGCGCGCGGAGTGGCGGTTGCTGGCCCGGTGGTGCTGGCCCTGGCGGCGGCCGCGGCACAGGCTTATCCCGTTGGCACGCGCGTAAGCCTGTTTCTCCTGCCGTCACTGTTGCTGCTCGTCGTGGCTGGGGCCGAGTGTGTCGGAAGGCTTGTGGTTCGACGCCCACTCGGCGAGTACGCCCCCGCGCTGCTCGTCCCGTTGGCGCTCGCCACGCTCGCGCAGCAGCCGCCGCCGCGCGCGCCGGAGCACCTTCGCCCGGTCATGCAGTACGTGTCGGATCGCTGGAAGCCGGGGGACGCGCTGTGGGTGTACTACGGCGCCGGGCAGGCGTTTCTGTACTACGCCAGGCTCATTCCGCTCGAGGGCGACATTCGCATCGGAGACTGCAATTGAGCGGACCCGCGCGACTACCTGCGCCAGGTCGACATCGAACGAGGAAAGCCGCGGCTGTGGGTGCTCATGGCGCATAGATCCGGGGCGTTTCAATTCGACGAGCGGGGGCTGATCACCGACTACCTCGACACGATCGGCCGGCGCCTCGACGACTTCCACGCTCCGGAAGCTGACAGCGCTTCCAACCGGGCTGAAGTATTGCTGTACGATCTATCGAACTCTGAGAGGCTGGCCTCAAGCTCGGTAGATCGTTTCGAGGTTCGGAACGACTACCCTCCGCAGGCTTGGACGTGCTACGGCACGATGTCGCCGCTTGGGCCCAATCAGCGCGTTGTCGCCGACGTGATGCGTAATCAGTCACCCTAGACGGCAAAGCCGGCGATCTCGGCCTCGCGCGCCGCCACTAGCTCGCGCAGCGATGCCAGCTCGCGGGCGAAGCCGGCGATCTCGACCTCGCGCGCCGCCACTAGCTCGCGCAGCGATGCCAGCTCGCGGGCGAAGCCGGCGATCTCGGCCTCGCGCGCCGCCAGCGTCGGCTGGAGAGCCGCCAGCTCGGCCTCACGCGCCTCGAGCACCGGCCGAAGAACGGCAAGCTCGGTCTGGCTCGCCACGAGCGCCGGGCGCAGCTCCGCCAGCGCAGCCCGGTGCGCTCGGAGCAGTGCGACCGCGCCGGCAAGTCGCGCAGCCGATACGTCCGGGTGAGTATCACCTGTGTCGGCGGCGAGCTCGGGCGCGGCGTCGACCAGTGCAGCGCTGTCCGGCGCGACAGCCTCAGCGCAGAGCTGGCCGTAGAGCTGCAACACAGCTGCCGGCACCGCAATGTCGAGCAAGTCGGCTGACGTGTCGCGGTGGTGGCGCAGATCATCGGATGCGACACTACACGCTCGCTGGATAATCTCCGTCGAGGATGGCATGTTCAGCCAGTCCAGCACGCGCTTTGTCTCGGCGAGCGCGTCGACAAAGTAGCTGTCGTAGTGGGTGACGATCCGGTCCTGCGACGGAACGATAGCCAGCAGCCGCTCATAGTAGGTCTGCCAGAGACGCAGGCCAAACGCGAGCGACGACATGCCGCGGCGGCTCAACGACTGGGCCACCTCCAGCGGGTTGCGCACGCAGATCACCACCTTCAAGCCGGGGATCAGCCGGCGCCAGAACGGCATGGTCAGCGCGCTGCGCGGGTCTTTCCAGCCCCAAAATCGCTGGTGGTCGAACTGGCGTATCAGCGCTCGCGCCCGCTCGCGCAGCAGCTCCAGCTCCGGCAGATCCGCCCAGTCTGCCGGGAAGTTGGGCGCGAGATCCCAGCCGCCGCCGAAGTGCGCCAGAATGTCGTCATTCAGCTGGTGAAAGTCGGGGTGCTCCCAGTAGCCGTCCAGGTTGTCGGCGGCCGGCGCGGCCAGCCGGTGATATGGCCCAAGGTATGGCCCGCAGCTATGGAGGATCTGCCCGACCAGCGAGGTTCCCGAGCGGTGCATGCCGGTGATGCAGACGGCGATACGCTGCGGTGTCTCGGCGGCACGGCCGCTCGCGAGCGGGTAGCCGAGCTGCTCCAAGACATCGCCGGCCTCCGCCTCGACCGCCGCCAGATCAGCCGGCGACAGCTCGCGTCGCCAGGCCCCGACGTGCTCCGGCTGAGGCGGTCGGCTCACCAGCTGACGGATGGCAAGCCGCTGCGCGCCGGACTCGTGGGCGCCGCGGAGCAGCCGCCCGATCTCGTCCAGCCGGCTGCTGGCGTGCTCGTGGTACGCCAGCATTGCGGGATCCCACGACAGGTCGAGAAATCCGCAGATCCGCCGTAGCGTGACCTCCGGCTCCAGCACGATGTCTTCGTAGCGCACCTCCAGGTAGTGCCGCAGCTCGTGCGCCTGGCGTCGGGCGGCGCGCGTGCGCGCCGCCCAATCGCGTGCGATCGCGTCGAGGGGATGGCTGTTGGCCCACATCATCCGCTGTGAGAGAGCCACGTCGCGACCATCGCGGATGAGCTGGACAAAGCGCGCCTCGGGCAGCAGTGCCTGGAGCTGCGCGGCGCAGAGGCCGTAAGGCGGGGTCTTATCGCCATAGCGCGGCTTGCCGAAGCGCGCGGCATAGAGCCGGTAGAAGGCGCGCAGCCCGTCGCCGACGGTGAACGGTTCGAGCGCCATGACTGCGGCGCGCAGGTGCTCCGCGTCGATCTGGAAATCCGGCCAGCGGGCGTGCCGGGTCAGGCGTTCGACAAAGCATTCGGCCGGGCCGGCTGCGCGCCGGCAAGCCTGCGCGATCTCCGGAATGAAGTGGGTCTCCGGAGGAATCGCGAGATCGGGATGGCTGTCCAGCATCATGCCAAGCAGCGCGGCACCGCTGCGGTCGGCCCCGATGATGAAGGGCATCGGTACATGCTGGTCGTCGCTTTGGCGGCCAGACTCGTCGCTCGGCGGCGGCCGGCCGTCGACACACGGCTGAGCCGGTGCCGCCGGCTGCGAACGCCCATCCGCGCGCAGGCGCTCGTTGAGCAGCTGGATGCGCGATTGGGCCAGCGGGTAGGGCGCCGAGAGCAGCAGGCCATCGGCGTCCACCCGATCGTGGTAGTGTAAGATGACCGGGTCTTCGCGCAGCAAGGCCTCAGCCGGGAGCCGGCCGGTCTGGTGCAGCGGAAAGTTCATCGCCACCGGCAGCTCGGCGAAGGGCAGCGGGCCGGCGATATAGGCCAGCGTCATAGCCGCCTGGTTGCAGTGATTATAGGATAGGTCCAGCAGCGCCGGCTCGGCGCACAGCCGCAGGATGAAATCGCGCCAGGCCGGCAGAATCCGCGCGATCCAAGCGGTGGGCAGGATCATGACGCCGGTGTTGCAGTACCAGATCGTCGGCTCCTGCGAGCAGGTCGTCCGGTAGATCGGCGCGGGCGCCGCGAGATCGAAGTGGGCGCACAGCCACGCCAGCCGCTCGCTTGTCACGGTCGGCAGATCGGCGATCTTGAGCTGCAGCGCCGGTTGCACAACGTAGGGGGCCGGGTCCTGCACCAGCGCCGTGTCGCAATCCAGCAGCACGGCGGTCTCGTAGTGCGCAAGCTCCGGCAGCTCCAGGAACCGAATCTTGTTCGAGAATCGATTGAGCGAGTTGAACGGCTGCACCACCCGCACCTGCGCGCCCAGCGCCTCAAACTCCACCCGCCGCGCCGTGTCGACCGCGCCGACGACGCAGATGAACACGTCGGCGTCCGCCAGCGAGCCGCCGAACCAACGGATGGAGCGCAGCAGGCGCGCCGCTTGATCGCAGAAGCGCGGCGTCGGCTCGGCGACGCAGCCAAACACGACGCCCCGCGGCGAAGGTATCCCTGTCATATGCCACTCTCGATGCTCTGCAGCCGCTCGATCAGGCCCTGGCCGGCCGAAAGGCTGCCGTGCCAGCGCGCGATATCCGCCGCCGCCGTGATGCCCTTTTGGCGCGCGGCGCCGCGCTGCTCGAAGACCTGCCGCATCAGCTCGGCGGCGTGGTCGAGGTCGGGATCGGCCCAGTGGGTGCCGCGCCGGTACGGCCCGTGGTTGCGATCCAGCTCGATCAGCCGATGGCGCACCGGGTAGCTGTTGGCAGCCGTCATAAAATCCATATTGCCCGAGTAGCCGGTCGCCACCACCGGCTTGCCTAGCGCCATTGCCTCGGCCATCGTCAGCCCGAAGCCTTCGCAGCGGTGGAGCGACAGGTAGCCATCGCAGGCGGCGAATAGCATACTCAACTTCGAGCGGTCCATCGTGCTGCCGATCAGCGCGCCGCCGACCGACTCGAGATCGGCGCTGAGCCGGGCCGCCTGATCGGGGTATGCTTCCAGATGGCTCGCCTTGATCACAAGCTGCGTCCGGCGCGCGCGCGGCCCGAAGGCCCGGCGGTATGCCTCGATCGCCGCGTGCGGGTTTTTTCGCGCAACGTAGCTGTGCATATCGAACGCAAACAGCCATATGAAGCGATCGTCGGGCAGGCCCAGATCGGCGCGACAGACGACCGCCGGCGCGGCGATTGCGATCGGGATGCGCATCTTGCGGACAGGGATGGAGACGAGCGGCGCGAGCGTGTCGCGTACAAAATCGCTCGCGACCCACAGCTCGTCGAGCAGCGCGAAACGATCGTGCCACTCCTGCGGAAAGCTGGAAGATTCCCAGTGCCAGAAGCTGATTGTGTAGCGCTGCTGAAAGAAGGCAGTGCCAAGCGAGCGCTGCACGTGCGGGGTCATGTCGGCGTTCACGCACAGCAGGTTGCATGTGTATGGGCCGGCCTGGGCGCCTGGGCGCAACGAGTCGTCAGCCGGCGTCTCGATGCCGACGACTGGGTAGCCGGCCACCTCCAGCGCGCGCAGCAGCGCCCGCGCGACCTCGCCCACGCCTGTCGCGTGCTCCAGATAGCCGACGAGGTTCAGCCCGCGCGCCGGCCTGGGCAGCGTGGTGAAGACCGGGGTGCACGATTGGATCAGGCGGGTCGGCAGCGCCGCCTGCGCAGGCCGCAGCACCATCGCTGATTGAATGCGCGTCACCGTATTTCGGCCGATCAGGCGCTTGATCGGCTTATGGAGCCCCAGGCGCCGGAGCGGGTTGCGGATGCTGTAGTACAGGCGGCGCGAGAGCGATGGCGCGCCAACCAGCGGCGCTTCCGGCAGCGGCGAATGCCGGCCGCGCCTGAGGGCTGCGGCCAGCGGCCAGCGCACGGCGATTGTGGCCAGCAGTGCGGCTCTGGTTGGCGCCGGGCGGGCGATTTCGGGGCTTGCGATGCCGCGGCGCAGCGGATGTATCAACGCCTGGTCGATCTGATGTTGCTGCGCGGCCTCGTGAAGAAACCATTCGATAAACGGGCGTCGATGCGCCCCCAGCACATCGGGGAACGCCTGCTGCAGATCGGCGCGCTGGCGGTAGATTTCCATCGCCAGGTTACTCAGCAGCAGCCCGTCGGCGGCGGATTGGTCGGCCTCCTGGTTGAGCCACTCCAAGAAGCTGCCGGACCCCGCGGCCTCGAATGGCGCGGCCCAGCGCCGCTCTCCGTCGGTGGCGCGCCACAGCTGGCGCGCCAGGTCGGGGATCGACACGCCGTTGTCGAACTGGCTGAAGCTATAGGGCCAGCGCCGAGCCGCCGCGTGCCCATGCGCCTTCAGCCGACCGTGATAGTGCTTGAACAGCGGGCGCAGCTCGGGCAGCTGCGCCAGCGTGTAGCGATTCTGGTGAATGGAGATTTGCTCGATGTCTTCGATCGACAGCCCGCTGAAGTGATAGAACAGCAGCGGCCGGCCGTTAACCAGCCAGCCGCCAGCGCTCGCCGTCAGGTGGCGCTGCGCCAGATTCCAGTAGGCCACATTGCAGCCGGGGTCGCGCACGATCGCGACGCCGCCGAACAGCGACGGCGCCAGATCGATCCAGCCCTGGTCGACAAACAGCCCGCGGCTGAGGTCGACCACGCAATCGCGCTCCAATCGGCGCTGCCACCAGCGCAGGAACGTGCGCAGATCGGGGCTACGCGCCAGCCCGATGCAGCCGAGGTTATACACGCCTACGCGCAGAATATCCAGCTCGTTCGGCCGGTACTGGTCGTCGAGCGGTTCGAGCAGATGCGGCGTCAGCGCAAGCATGTGCGTCTGCAGCGCTTCGAGCAGCGGCGTGAGCGGGCGATAGCAGTAGATGTCGGGGTCGAGATAGATCAGGTGCTCCAGATCAGCGTGATCGAACAGATACTCGATGAAAAAGGGCTTAACCGCTGTGCTCAGCTCCAGCACCGTGTAGCGAAACGCCATCTGCGCAACGCTGGGGATCGCCAGCTCGGACATCAGCACAATCGTGAACGGCTCATCGCGCGGATCGAAGCAGTCATCCGGCTGATCGATCAGCAGCACAACCATCCGGCCGTCGGGATGCTGGGCGTAGAACGACTCGGCCAGGCAGCGGGCCTGCGCCAGATAGTTTTTTGCGATAATGGTGCAGATGGTAGCGTTCATCGATCGACCCCTTGAGCGTTCAGGCAGGCATAAGCTCGATCCAGCTCAGCGCAACGCCCAGGTGGCGCGACTCCTGATAGGCGAGCTCGTTTGGCGACGGGATGACGGTCTTGTCGACTTCCAGCGCAATTCTGGCAAATGGGCTGCCGAGCAGCGCGATCGGCGGGATCGCGCCTTCGCACAGGATGGAGCCGTCCCAACTCCGCGTTTGGGTCATTGGGATCAGCTGATCGTTCAGGAAGAAGTGCAGGCTCTTCAACACCGACGGCCGGCTCGCAAGCAGAATGCGGCAGCGCAGCGACAGCGCGGCCTCGGCAAGCTCGCGGTCGAGCGGCAGCTGAAGCGTCGATCGATGGTCCGGCCCTGTCCAGCGGAACGTGCCATGCTGGGGGTTGTATTCCACGCCGTACCAGCCGGTTCCCGGCACCGGCCGGTCGAACGTGAAGCGCAGCGCTCGCAGCGCACCGCGCTCGGCGCGCCGCCGCTGGTAATGTTGCCCCAGCAGCCCGACCTGCATCTCCAGCGGCAGCGGCGCCGCCAGCTCTTCGGCAACTGCGTGGGCGTAGCGATCGATCAGGTCACACGTCATCAGCTCGAAGCGCTGATCGAACAACCGGCACGCGCGCTCGTACAGCTCGGCGTCAAAGCCATCCGGCTGCCCCGGCTCAGCCCGCGCCAGCGGATCGACCGAGTCGCTGCCTGGCGAGGTCTGCGCCAGCAGCAGCGCTTGATCCGGCGGCCAGCCGAACGTGTACCACAGCAGCAGCAGCGACTCGCGCGGGCGCGCGACCAGCCCGACAAACGCGAGCGAATCCAGCACAGCGCACGCGCGCCTGAAGTCGCCGCGATCGACCGGGCGCGATAGGTACGCCAGATCGGGCGGAACCTCGCCATCGCTTGGAATGCGCTGCCCGAGCATGCGCGTGATCGGGTCGCCGACCGTGGCGAGCGACGGCTGCTCGTCGCGCCTGGATTGGTCATTCGCCCGGCGCGGCGCTGCCGGCGCGGGCAGGAACGTGGCGCAGATCGGCGTCTGGTGAAAGAACTGCGCCATCTGGTCGTAGAAAAACGCCCCGCGCACGATCCGATAGTGGGCCAGCGCGATTCTCGCCTTTTGGGGCAGCTCAGCGCGGGCGCGGAATGGGCAGATATGCTCTGAGTCGAACTGCGACTCGGTTGCGGCCGCATAGGCTGGGCTGATCCCACCCGGCGCCTCCAGCACAAAGAGCTTCTGATCGGCCTGCAGGTCAGTCGCGAGCGTGGCGGCGCGGCGCGGGTTGCGCGCCGGGCTATCCGGCGTGCTGGCATCAGCCTCCGCCCGCAGCCCGCCCTCGTAGGCGCCGACGACCTCCGCAACATCGCCGAGCATCTGCAGCCGGCCATACGCCAGCCAGCCGACCCGGTCGCAGGTCCGGCGCAGCGCCGAGCTGTTGTGCGAGACGATCAAGATCGTCGTTCCAGCCCGGCGCAGGTCGGCGATGCGCTGCTCCGAGCGCTCGCGAAATTCGGCGTCGCCGACGGCGAGCACCTCGTCGATGATCAGAATATCCGGCTGCACGTCGGTGGCGACGGCGAAGGCCAGCCGCGCGACCATACCGCTGGAGTAGGTGTGCAGCGGCGCGTCGATGAACTCGTGCAGGCCGGCGAAATCGACGATCCGGCCGATGCGCTTGCGCGTATCGCGCTCGGGGTAGCCCAGGATCGCGGACTTCAGCACCGCATTCTCGCGGCCGGTCAGGTCGGGCTGGAAGCCGGCGCCCAGCTCGATCAGCGGGGCGACATTTCCGTAGACAACCACCCTGCCGGCAGTTGGCCGTAGAATGCGGGCGACCACTTTGAGCAAGGTGCTCTTGCCGGAGCCATTCGAGCCGACCAGCCCAAACACCTCGCCACGCTGCACGCTGAACGTCACATCGCGCAGCGCCCACACATCGCGGCGGAGCGGGCGCTGCGCGAGCATGCTCGCCAGATAATCCCGCAGCAGCGGCCGGCGCCCCTGGTAGAGCTTGTAGCGGATCGACACCGCCTCCAGCGCGAGCGCGAGCGAGGCGCCGGCGCCGACTGGCGCCGGCGGGCTGGCGCTAGAGGTAGTAGACACACTCGTCAGCTTTCCAGGCGAACAGCGCCCAACCAATGCAGAGCGCCGTGAGCGCCAGGCCCGCCGCGCTCAACCACTGGCTGAGATCGGGCACCTGGCCGCGGTAGAGGAGTGTGCGAAAGAGATCGACCAAGACGCTCATCGGATTCAGCTGCACGAGCCAGCGCAGCTCGCTGGGCACAATCTCGGCCGGGTAGACGATCGGCGTCAGAAAAAAGAGCGCCTGGACCAGCAGCTGATACATATGCGCCACGTCGCCGACAAACACCGCAAGCGTCGCCACCAGCAGGGTAACACCGAGCGTAAACAGCGCCAACACCGCGATCGCCAGCGGCAGCAGCAGCCAGGTGGCGTAGAGCGGGGCGCTGTTCGTGAGGAGCACGATCAGGAGCGCGATCAGCGCGATGCCCATATTGATCACCGCGCCGCCGAGCGTGGCGATCACAAACATGCTTCGCGGCAAATACACGCGCTGCAGCAGGCCGCTGCCGGAGATCGCCGCGTCGACGCCGAGGGTGGTCGTCTGGGCGAAGAAGTTCCAGGCGATCAAGCCGACCATCACGTACACTGGGTACTGGGCAATGCTATTACGGAACAAGGCATTGAACGCGACTGAGAGAACCGCGGTATTCAGCAGCGGGCCGACAAGCATCCAGCCCATGCCCAGCAGCGAGCGGCGGTAGCGCTGCTTGAACTGATTGATCACCAGCAGACGCAGGAGCGTGCGGTAGGCGAATAGCTCGCGCGCTTCGCGCAGCAGCCAGGCGCCCCGATCGGCGGAATCGTAGATCGCCTGCGGCGAGGTTACTTGATTCACGATGCAAATCCAAAGCAAAGGTTCTTGCGAACCTTGCACTTCCAGGTGGGGGGCTGCTTCTGAGTGGAATGGTAAATGGGATGAGGGACGAACTTGGGGACAGTATAGCCATCATGCTACGCTGCGCACACCACAAAACGATAGCGGGATGATAGCGAACGTGTGATGCGTGGCCTGGACATACGCGCACGCAGGCCAGGCTGCAGGGGAGACATCATCACCAACATCGCGCGAAATGGCGATGTGTGGCATCTCCGCGAGGATCATGCGGGTCCCCACCATGCTCGACCGGCGGGGGGCTCCTGGCTGTCCTGTGGAGCGCGCTCGTCGCTGGTGTGCCCTGTCAGCTCATCAGGCCCAGGGCTTCCAGCCGCTCGCGCAGCGTGACGATCTGCTCCAGGTGATCGTTGTCGTGCGCGACGAGCGCCTGGACCTGGTCGCGCAGCCGGGTCGGGCCAACCGTCTCGTGCACCAGCGGGCGACCCCAGTCGCGCTGCTCAAGCCCCTGCAGGAATGCGGCCGTCTCGGCGCGCGCCTGCGTGAACGCCGCCAGCAGCTCGGCCAGTGGGCGCGACAGGTCGTGCGCGGCGTCGGGGTGCAGGTAGGGCTCGCGCGGGTTGTCCTGCTCGGCGACGCGGCGCAGGCGCGCGAGGTAGCGCGGCTCGATCGCGCCCAGGTGCGCCACCACGTCGGCGATGCACCAGTCGCCCGGCGCCGGGCGCCACAGCGCGTCCGCGCTGGAGACGGGCCGGAGCAGGCGCGCGAGGTCGCGCGGCGTGGCCTGGAGCGACTCGATCAGCACGCTGCGGCGGCTCATGGCAACACCAATGCTCGATAGACGATAGACCAAGGACGATAGACCAAAGACCAAAGACGATGGACCAACGGCCGAAGATCAGAACCCAAGCCCCCAGCCCCCAGCCCCTAACCCCTAACCTCTAACCCCTAGCCCCATCGCACCTTGTCACCTTGTCACCTTGTCATCGCCCAAGCCCCAAGGCTTCCGGTCTCCTGGCTGCTCCATCCGGCCCTAGCCGGCCACGGGGCGCCCGGCCCGGCGCTCCCTGCGGCGCCGCGCGCGCTCGTCCTCGGCGGCGGGCGGCGGGTCGGGCAGGGCGCCCAGCGCCTCCAGGTGCGGAAACCTGTCGATCTTGTTCGGCAGGTGCATCGCCGCCACGAACTCATCCTGGAAGTGCGGGTCGATCGCGGTCTCGATGTACTGGACCCGCCGGGCGGCCAGCGTGGCCTCGGCGCGGCGGGCCTTGCTCAGCAGGACGATCCGCGCCCCGTCGCCGGCGGCGTTGCCGACCGGGTAGACGTTCGACAGCTCGCAGTCGGGGTACAGCCCGAGCACCATCGCGCGCAGCGGGTCGATGTAGCTGCCGAACGCGCCCGCCAGCACGATCTTGTCGACCTTGTCGACGCCGCGGCGGCGCATGAGCAGCTTGCAGCCGGCGTACAGCGCGGCCTTGGCCAGCTGGATGTTGCGCACGTCGTCCTGAGTCACCACGATCTCGCGCCCGGTCGCGGTCTGATCGGCGGTCGCCAGCACGTACTCGGCCTTGGGGCCGTTCCAGCGGACTCGTGGGGCTTGGGGCTTGGGGCTTGGGGCTTGCGTTTCGGCGCCAACTCCAAGTCCCAAGTCCCTAATCCCTAGTCCCTCCGCGAAGCGCCCGTCCGCTCTTAGAATGCCTGCGGTGAACAGCTCGGCGACGACCTCGATGATGCCCGAGCCGCAGATGCCGGTCGCGCCGATCTCGGCCGGCGGCAGCTCGTCGGACCAGGCGTCCCTGCCGATCACCTTGAAGCGCGGCTCGCCGGTGGCGCGGTCGATCCGCACGCGCTCGATCGCGCCGGGGGCGGCGCGCTGGCCGTGCGCGATCTGGGCGCCCTCGAAGGCCGGACCGGTCGGGCTGCTGGCGCTCAGGAGCAGCTCGCGGTTGCCGAGCAGGATCTCGGCATTGGTGCCGACGTCGATCACCAGCATCATGGCGTCCTGCTGGTCGGGCGCCTCGGCCACCAGCACGCCCACGTTGTCTGAGCCGACGTGGCCGGCCTCCAGGGCCATGAAGTGGACGTTCGCGCCGGGGTGCAGCTTCAGGCCCAGCTCACGTGCTTTTATGTCAAGCGGCGCGTGCGTGGCCAGCGTGAACGGCGCGGCGCCCAGGTCGGTCGGGTCGAGGCCGAGCAGGATGTGGTGCATCACGGTGTTGCCGGCCACCACCATCTCGTGGATGTCGCGGGCGCGCAGCCCGGCGGCGTGGGCCGCCAGCCCGGCCAGCTTATTCAGGCCGCCGACGATCGCCTGGTGCATCTTCTGCAGCCCGTCGTCGTGCATCATCGCGTAGCTGACCCGGCTCATCAGGTCTTCGCCGAAGGTGACCTGCGGGTTCATCATCGACTCGGTCGCCAGCACCGCGCCGCTGTGCAGGTCGCACAGGTGCGCGGCCACCGTCGTCGAGCCGACGTCGACGGCCAAGCCGTACAGGCCCTCGTGGTAGCCCGGCCGCACGTCGATCACCTCGATGCCGCTCCAGACCACCGCCGTCACGCCCTGCTTGCCCTCCTTCAGCGCCGGGCCGAGCCGGCGCAGCGCCTGCAGGTCGATCCGCAGCCCGGTCAGGCCCCACTCCTCACGCAGCGCAGCCTGCAGGCGCTCCCAGTCGCCCTGGCGCTCGCCGAGCCGGTGCTCCTCGACCTCGACGTAGACCTGGCGCAGAACAGGGTCAACCTCGATCACGCGCTCGGAGGCGGTCTTGCGGATGATTAAGCGGCGAGCCTGGCTCTCGGGCGGAACGGTGACGAGCACGTCGCCCGTGATACAGGCGGCGCAGGCGAGCCGCGCGCGCTCGGGCTGGCCGCCGTGCCGCGCGAAGTAGTCCAGCTCGGCCGCGTCGGCGGGCGTGACGTGGTCGGGCGCCGATTCGATCGCGTGCTTCGCGAACGCGCCGGCCTCGAGCAGCACCTTGCACTTGCCGCAGGTCTGCCGCCCGCCGCAGATGCTGTCCACGTCGACGCCGAGCCCGCGCGCCGCATCGAGCAGGGTCGTGCCCGCGGCCACGCGGCCCTGCCTGCCAGAGGGCTGGAACACCACGAGATGTGTTGGTTGTGACTCGGGCATATTCTTAATCTGACCTGGCGAGTAGGCAACCCCGTGACCGGGTGAGGGGGTGACCGACGAAAGATGAAACTCACCTTGTCACCTTGTCACCTTGTCACCTTGTCACCTTGTCACCTTGTCGCCTTGTCGCCTTGTCACGCACCCGCAGGCGCGGCATCGCCGCGCTTGCCGGCCATGTGGCGCTTGGCCAGCTCGACCGCCACCGCCGCGTCGCGGCCATAGGCGTCGGCGCCGACCGCGCGCGCGAAGGTCTCGGTCACCGGCGCGCCGCCGACCATCACGAACAGCTCGTCGCGCACGCCCTCGTCCTTGAGCGCCTGGACGACCACCTTCATGTAGGGCATCGTGGTGGTCAGCAGCGCGCTCATGCCCACGATATCGGGCTTGTGCTCGCGGATCGCCGCGAGGAACTTCTCGGCGTCGTTGTTGATCCCCAGGTTGATCACCTCGAAGCCGGCGCCCTCCATCATCATGGAGACCAGGTTCTTGCCGATGTCGTGGATGTCGCCCTTGACGGTGCCGATCACCATCGTGCCGATCCGCTCGGCGCCGGTCTCGACCAGCAGCGGCCGCAGGATCTCCATGCCGGCCTTCATCGCGTTGGCCGCCATGAGCACCTCGGGCACGAACAGAATGCCGTCGCGGAAGTCGACGCCGACGATATCCATGCCGGCCACCAGCCCCTTGGCGAGCACGTCGGGGGCGCTATAGCCGCGCCGCAACGCCTCGTTGGTCTCGGCGACGATCTCCTCCTTGAGGCCGTCGTACAGGTCGTCCTGCATCTGCAGCCACAGATCGTCGTCGGAGAGATCGGTAAAGTCCATATGCGTTGCCTCCCTATTGTTCGATCAAGTAGACGATAGACGATAGACGATGGACGATAGTATGCAAGTGTTCATCTCGGGTTACGCCTCCTGCCGATAGTCACTCGCCAGCAGACCTACGCGCGGCGCGGCGGGCCTCGCGGGCGGCGCGGGCCTCGTCGGCGCCCGGCTGCCCGCCCACACCGGCGGGGGCGGCCTCGCGGTTCGCGGCGATCCACGCCGCGCAGTTCTCGTCGTGGCTCATCATCAGGTTGGCGGCCATGATCGCGCGGCGCACCTCCGGCTCGATCGGGTTGGTAATCGCGCAGGTCATCCCCGCGCCGATCGCCATGCTCAGGAACGCGGCGTTGAGCGCCGGCCGGCTCGGCAGCCCGAACGCGATGTTGCTGGCGCCGCAGATCGCGTTGCAGCCAAGCTCGTCGCGGATCATCCGCACCAGCGCGAACAGCGTCACCGCCGCCGCCGGCACCGCGCCGATCGGCATCGCCAGCGGGTCGATGATCACGTCCTCGCGCGGGATGCCGTAGGCCGCCGCGCGGTCGACGATCTTCTTGGCGACCTTGAAGCGCTCGAGCGGGTCGTACGAGATGCCGGTCTCGTCGTTCGCCACGCCGACCACCGCCGCGCCATGCTCGGCCACCATCGGCAGCACCAGCTCCAGCCGCTCCTCCTCGCCGGTGACCGAGTTGACCAGCGGCTTGCCCCGGACGGCCTTCAGCCCCGCGCGCAGCGCCTCGACCACCGAGGAGTCGATGCAGATCGGCACGTCGACAACCTCCTGGACGATCCGGATCGCCTCGGCCAGCAGCGCCGGCTCGTCGGCCAGCGGCACGCCGGCGTTGACGTCGAGCACGTGCGCGCCCGCCGCCACCTGCGCCAGCGCGTCGGCGCGCACCCGGTCGAAGTTGCCGGCCGCCAGCTCGGCCGCGAGCAGCTTGCGCCCGGTCGGGTTGATCCGCTCGCCGATGATCACGAAGGGCCGGCCTGGACCGATGGCGACTGTCCGCGTCGGCGACGACAGGATCGTTTCCACGGCTTTCTCCTCACATGAGCTGCTTGTATCGATCCGCAGATAGCACGGATCTACGCGGATAAGGTGGGGTAATCCTCTATCTGCGTATCGATCCGCGGATAGCGCGGATAATGCGGATAAGATGGAGGTGATCTTCTGCCAATACCAATCCGCGTTTATATACGTTATCCGCGAGTTCAAATATCAATCCGCGTTTATATACGTTATCCGCGAATTCAAATACCAATCCGCGTTTATCTGCATTATCCGCGAATTCAAAACATGTCCGCGGCCGGCGGCTCGCCTCGCGGCGCGGCGGACAGCGAGTCGCGGGCCTGGCGCGGGAACAGCCCGGCGCGCTGGATGATCTCGGCGACGGCCTCCTCCTGGCGGTAGGCCATCACGTGCACGCCGTGCACCCCCGCGATCGCGCGGACCTGGCGGATGATCTCGACGCAGATCTGCTTGCCCTCCTCGGCCTGGCGATTCTTCGGGGTCTTGGCCATGCGCTCGATCAGAATGTCCGGGATCCACACGCCCGGCACGCGGCTGCGCAGGAACTCGGCGGCCTTGTGCGAGCGCAGCGGGCCGACGCCGACCAGGATGTAGACCTTTTCGTGCAGGCCCAGGTCGCGCACGCGCGCCATGAAGCGCTCGAATCGCGGCACGTCGAAGCAGTACTGCGTCTGGATGAACTGCGCCCCGGCCGCAATCTTCTTGGCCAGCCGGTGCGGCCGCCAGTCCAGCGGCGGCGCGAACGGGTTCTCGACCGCGCCCAGGAACAGCCGCGGCGGCGTGGCGATCTTGCGCCCGCTCAGGAACACGCCCTGGTCGCGCATCGTCCGCGCCACCTGGATGAGCTGGATCGAGTCCAGGTCGAACACCCGCCGCGCCTCGGGCTGGTCGCCGTTCGAGACGTCGTCGCCGGTCAGGCACAGCACGTTCTTCACGCCCATCGCCGCCGCGCCGAGCAGGTCGCCTTGGATGGCGATCCGGTTGCGGTCGCGGCAGCTGACCTGCAGCACCGCCTCGTAGCCGGCGCGGGTCAGCAGCGCGCAGCAGCCCATGCTGCTCATGTGACAGTTCGCGCCCGCGCCGTCGGTCGCGTTGATCGCGTCGCAGACCTCGGCCAGCACCAGCGCGTTCTTGTAGACGTCGGCCGGGTCGGCGCTGTCGGGCGCGTCCAGCTCGGCCGTCACGGCAAAGCGCCCCGAGCGCAGCACTCGCTCCAGCCGGCTGCCCGCCGTCATCGCGCCGTTTGTTTGCACTGCCGCGCCCTCTGTATGGAACGTGCTAACGTTCCAACGTGCTAACGTTCCAACGTGCTAACGTTCCAACGTGCTAACGCTATTGTCCCAGCCTTTGGGGACTTGGATGTCGCGCTTTTCGAGCAGGTTGACCCAGGCCGAGCTGCCCTGCAGCGAGCGGTCGAGCGGCGGCTGCACGATCCTGATCTCGTCCGGGTAGATCAGCATGCGCTGGCTGCGCTGCCAGGCCTGCACCCACACGCACGGCATCTCGGGGAAGACCTCGCAGCCGCCGTCCTGGCGCACGCCGCCGCACGGGCCGTTGCGCAGGTTCTTCGGGCAGGTCATCGGGCAGGTCATCCCGGTGCTGTGCAGGATGCACTGGCCGCACATCTGGCAGTTGAAGGCGTAGCCCTTGAGCAGCTGCTCGCTCCGCACCAGCGCGCGCTCGGCCAGGCGCGGGCCGAGCCGCCTCACGAGCGGGTAGGTCCACGCCAGCAGCCGCTTCGAGACCGCGTAGGCCAGCTCCAGCAGCCGCGGGTGATCCTTCAGCCACTCGCTGCCCGGCGCGCGGCGGGCCTCTCTTGGGCGCGTGCTCAATCGTAGCCCCTCTCGGAATTGCAGATCGTAGATCGTAGATTGCAGATTGATTTTCGTAATCTGCAATCTGCAATCGACAATCGACAATCTAAAAGTCGTGCGGCTCCAGCGCGATCTCCCGCTTGCGCCGCTGCATGAACTCGGCCAGCGCCTGCTCGACGCCCTGGTCGAGCGCGGGCGGCTCGTAGCCGGCCAGCAGCTGCCGGACCTTCTGCCCTGCGCGGGCGTAGCTGTCCGGCGCGCCGTTTAGCTCCCACTGCTCGGCCGAGTTGTAGTCGAACAGCTCGGCGCGGTAGAACGCGTCGCGGAAGTGGCGCATGGTGTGCGCGGAGCCGAGGTAGTGGCCGCCGGGCGGCACCTCGGCGATCGCGTCGAGCGCCAGCGCCTCGTCCGACAGGTCGAGCCCTTTGGCCCAGACGTGCAGCATGCCCAGGATCTCACAGTCGAGCACGAACTTCTCGTAGCCCGAGACCAGGCCGTTCTCGAGCCAGCCGGCGGCGTGCAGCACGAAGTTGGTGCGCGCCATGATCGTCGGCAGCATCACCATGACCGACTCGTAGCCGGCCTGCGCGTCGGGCAGCTTGGAGGACGAGAACATCCCGCCGCCGCGGAACGGCAGGCCGTAGCGGCGCGCCAGCTGCGCGCTGGCGTACAGGCCGACCTGGCTCTCGGGCGAGCCGAACACCGGCGAGCCGCTCTGCAGGTCGATGTTGGTCAGGAACGAGCCGTAGACCACCGGCGTGCCCGGCTCGATCATCTGGCACAGGGCGATGCCGGCCAGCGCCTCGGCGTTCTGCTGGGCCAGCGTGCCGGCGATCGTGGTCGGGCCCATCGCGCCGGCCAGAATGAACGGCGTGATGATCATGGCCTGGCGCGCGCGCGCGTAGACCTTGATCGCCGCGAGCATGCGCTCGTCGTAGCGGCGCGGGCTGCTGACGTTGATCAGCGAGAGCAGCGCCGGCTGCTCGCGGATCGCGTCGGCGCCGAACACGATCTCGGCCATCGCCACGCTGTCGGCCGCGTTCGGGCCGGAGGTGACCGAGCCCATGAAGGCCTTGTCGCTGTACTTGATGTGGCTGAAGACCATATCTAGGTGGCGGGTGAACACCGGCTCGTCGGTCGGCTCGACGATCGTGCCGCCGGAGTGGTGGATGTACGGGCTGAGGTAGGCCAGCTTGACGAAGCTGCGGAAGTCCTCCAGCGTGGCCTCGCGGCGGCCGCGCTCGATATCCTGCACGAACGGCGCGCCGTACACCGGCGCGAAGATCACCTGGTTGCCGCCGACCAGCACGCTGTTGTCCGGGTTGCGCGCCAGCTGCGTGAACTGGCGCGGCGCCAGCGCGACGTACCGCTCGATCAGCGCCTCGTCGAAGAAGACCGTGTCGCCGCGCACGTCGGCGCCGTGCTGCTTCAGGATCGCGCGGATCTCCTCGTCGTAGAAGTCGATCCCGAACTCCGACAAGATCCGCATCGAGGCCTGGTGCAGCCGCTCGAGCCCCTCGGCGCCCATCAGCTCGTAGACCGGCAGATCGTAGGCGATCGGCCGCATGCGCTGCGCCGCCGAGGCCGCGGCCTGCTTAGCGTGGCGCTGGCGCCGTCGTTCGGTTGCGTCGCTCATCGCGTGACTCCTTTTTCAACCGGCAATGACATAGCCTATGCGTTGTGCCGTCACCCCTCCCCCTGCCCCCTCCCCTGCGAGGGGAAGGGGTGAAGGTGTGGTGTCAGGTGCCCCCCCGCCCCCCCCCCCCCCCCCCCCCCCCCCCCCCGGGGGGCGGGGGGGGTGAGGGGGATCCACCGGCTAGAACAGCCCCACGGTATTGCCATCCTCGTCGATATCGATATGCTGCGCGGCGACGTCGGCGCCCAGGCCCGGCATGGTCATCATCGTGCCGGCCAGCGGGTAGATGAAGCCGGCCCCGACGCTGGCGCGCACCTCGCGGACCGGGAAGGTGTAGCCGCTCGGCGCGCCCTTGAGCGCGGCGTCGTGGCTGATGCTCAGGTGCGTCTTGGCCATACAGATCGGCAGGTTGCCGAACCCGCTGGCCTCGAAGGCCGCGATCTGCCCCTCGGCCGCCTCGCTGAAGCTGACCTCCGCCGCGCCGTAGATCTCGGTCGCCAGCGTGCGGATCTTGTCCTTGATCGGCAGCTCCAGCGGGTAGAGGAACTCGCGCGGGCGCTCGCCGCCGTGCGCCTCGGCCGCGGCAATCACCTTATGCGCCAGGTCCGCGCCGCCGCGCCCGCCCTCGGCGAAGACCGTGCTGACGGCCATGTCGTCGGCGCCCGACTCGCGCGCGATCCGCCGCACCACCTCGATCTCCGACTGCTTGTCCTCGGGGAAGGCGTTCAGCGCCACCACCACCGGCACGCCGAAGCGCCGGATGTTGGCGATCTGCTTGCGCAGGTTCGCGCCGCCGGCCTCCACGTCGTCGGGGTTTTCGTCCAGCAGCTCGGGTGGCAGCGGCTTGCCGGGCGTGATCTTATACTTGCCGGTGTGGCTTTTCAGCGCCCGCACCGTCGCGACGACCACCGCAACATCCGGCCACAGCCCCGAGGCGCGGCACTTGATGTCGAAGAACTTCTCGCCGCCCATGTCCGCGCCGAAGCCGGCCTCGGTCACCACGTAGTCCGCCAGGCGCAGCCCGATCTGGTCGGCCAGAATCGACGAGTTGCCGTGGGCGATATTGCCGAACGGCCCGGCGTGGATGAACGCGGGCGTGTTCTCGATCGTCTGCATCAGGTTCGGCTTGAGCGTCTCGCGCATGAGCACGGTGGCCGCCCCGGCGGCCTTGATGTCGTCCGCCGTCACCGGGCGCCCGGCGCGGTCGAACGCGACCACGATCCGCCCGAGCCGCGCGCGCAGGTTCTTGAGCGCGTCGAGGCCGTTGCGCCCGGTCGCCAGCGCCAGGATCGCCATCAGCTCGCTGGCCGCGACGATGTCGAAGCCGGCCTGGCGCGGCTCGCCGTTGGCCTTGCCGCCCTGGCCGATCGTGATCGAGCGCAGGAAGCGGTCGTTCACGTCCAGCACGCGCCGGATCTGGAAGCGCTCGGGGTCGATCGCCAGCGGGTTGCCGTGGTACCAGGAGTTGTCGGCCAGCGCGGCGATCTGGTTGTGCGCCTGCGCGACCGCGTGAAAGTCGCCGTTCAGGTGCAGGATGCTCTCTTCGAGCGGGATGACCTGCGAGTAGCCGCCGCCGGCGCCGCCGCCCTTGATGCCGAACACCGGCCCGAGCGAGCTCTGGCGGATCGCGATCGCGGCGTTCTTGCCCAGCCGGCTCAGCGCCATGCCCAGCCCGATCGTCGTGGTGGTCTTGCCCTCGCCCAGCGGCGTCGGCGTGATCGCGGTGACCAGGATATACTTGCCCAGCGGGCGGGCGCGAGACTCCTCGAGCACGTCCAGGTTGATCTTGGCCTTGTGGCGGCCGTGGTGCTCGACAAACGACTCCGGGATGCCGAGCCGCTCCGCCACGACACCGATTGGCTCGACACGCGCCTCCGAG
Source organism: Candidatus Ribeiella danica (assembly GCA_016717335.1). Lineage (GTDB taxonomy): Bacteria > Chloroflexota > Chloroflexia > Chloroflexales > Roseiflexaceae > Ribeiella > Ribeiella danica. The sequence goes on along the minus strand of JADKFS010000003.1, from coordinate 442,207 downwards.
GCGATCTGCAGGCTGGTTTTCACGACAAGCTCCTTTGCTTGATCAGATGAAGCCTACACCTGAGCGGTGACAAGGTGACAAGGTGACAAGGTGACAAGGTGACAAGATGACAAGATGACAAGGTGACAAGGTGACAAGGTGACAAGATGAGATTGGCCCTGGTCTTTGGTCCATCGTCTATCGTCTTTGGTCCTTGGCCCATCGTCCATCGTCCACCGTCTATCGTCCGCCTACTGGCGGCGAGCAGCCGAGCCGGGCCGAGATCTTAGCGGCCGCGCCGACGGCGAGCGCGCCCAGATCGACCACATCCTTGGCCTTGACGCGGTAGGCCGGCCCCGAGACGCTGACCGCGGCGACCACCTGGCCGCTGGCATCGCGCACCGGCGCGGCGACGGCGTTGAGGCCCTCCTCGATCTCGCCCAGCGCGGTGGCATAGCCGAGCCGCCGCACGCCGGCCAGCTCCGCGCGCAGCCGCTCCGGATCGGCGATCGTCCGCTCGGTGTAGCGCGGCAGCAGGCCGGCCAGCACCCGCTCGATCAGCTCGGCCGGCTGGAACGCCAGCAGCGCCTTGCCGTTCGCCACACAGTGCAGCGGCGTGCGCCGGCCGACCCAGTTGGCCTCGCGGACGATATGCGTGCCGACGATCTGCTCGATGTTGATCACCTCGTCGCCGTCCAGCACCGCCAGGTGCACCGTCTCGCGCGAGGCCTCGGCCAGCTCGACCAGCGCCGGCCGCGCGGCGGCGCGCACGTCACCAAAGTGGGTCGCCTGGCCGGCCAGCCGCACCAGCAGGAAGCCCAGGCGGTACTTCTCGGTGCCGGGCACGCGCTCCAGCAGCCCCTCGCGCTCGAGCGTGGCGAGCAGCCGCGACGCGGTGCTCTTGTGGAGCTGGACCTTGCGGCTCAGCTCGCCGACGCCAAGCTCGGCCGGGCCGCCGTCGAACGCCTTCAGCAGCGCCGCCGCCCGGCGCACTGACTGGATCAGCGTGCCCGGCGTCTTTTCGTCAAGGTGTTGCATAATATGGAACATAGACCGTATGCTGCAACATCAATAGTATCATTTGGCTGGCAGGCTGTCAATACTTGTGTAGGCTGCGCGCCCCCTACGCCCCCCGGCCTGCGGGTCGCGCCGACGGCGTTCAGGTTCCTCCGGGGCGCTGCGCCCCCGGCCCCTGGCTCCAGGCCGACCGCCGGCGTTCAGGTTTTCTCCGGGGCGCTGCGCCCCCGGCCCCCCTCCGGCAAATGATGCCGGATCAGCTACATTGTTGGTGGCCTATGCCTATCACCCTGCCTACGAAGCGGGTTGCCACCCGCCGCGTATGGATCAGTGAGGCATGCGCGCCAAGCGCTGAAGACGAGACAGCATCATTTTGGGGTCCAGGGGCGCAAGCCCCGGCCGGGGGGCGGTGGGGGTGGCGGCCCACCCCCACCCGCGGGGGCACGGGGGGCGCGCAGCCCCCCGCAGAGCTTGGGGTAAACAACACCCGCAGGGGCACGGGGGGCGCGCAGCCCCCCGACAAACGTGGGGGAGCGCTACCGCAAGGGCACGGGCAGTGGGCTGAGCCCGCGGGGGCGTGGGGGCGCGCAGCGCCCACACAGTTGCGGCCAGCCCGATGAATGCTAGAATACCCCCATGCACCGAACCATACGCGCCCTCCCAATTCTGCTGGCGCTGCTGGTGGCCTGCGCCCCGGCCGAGGCCCCGGCTCCGCCGCCCGCGACGCCCATGCGACGGCCGCCAACATCCGCGGCGGCCAGCCGCGCCACCCCTGCCCGGCGACGCTCCCGACCACGCCGGCCAGCCCGACAGTCACCCCTAGCCCGGCGACGCTCCCGACCCCACCGGCCAGCCCGGCGGTCGACGAGCCGCGCTACGACCTGGCGATGCGCCCGCAGTTCGCTGGCGACATCACGGCCCGCGCCGGGCTGCCGCGCTACCGCCTGCGCATGCGGATCAGCCCCGACGAGGGCACGCTGGCGGGCGCGGAGCGCATCGCGCTCCCGAACCGCACCGGCGCGCCGCTCGGCGACGTGGCGCTGCGGCTCTACCCGAACTTCCCGCGCGGCGCGCTCGGGCGTGGCGGCGACGTGCGCATGCAGTTGAGCGCCGCATCGGTCGACGGGCGGCCGGTCGAGATCGCCTACGCCGCGCAGCGAACCGCCGCCCTGCTGCCGCTCGTGCCGCCGCTGCCGCCCGGCGCCGTCGCCACGATCGAGGTCACCTTCACCGCGACGATCCGCGCCTGGGAGGACGGCAGCTGGCCGCTGCCCTCGTACTACCCGATGCTGGCCGTGCGCGACGGCGACGGTTGGCGGCTCGACGTGACGCGCTTCGCCGACCGGGTGTTCGCCGAGAGCGCGCTCTACGATGCCGAGATCGACGTGCCGGCCAACCTGACGGTGGCGGCGTCGGGCAGCACGATCGCGAGTGCGACCCGCGACGGCCGCACGACCTTCCAGGTGGTCAGCGGACCGGCGCGCGAGTTTGCGCTCACCGTGGGCGACTTCGAGGTCGAGCGCGCGGCGGCCGGCGAGGTCGCGGTGAACGTCTACACCGCGCGCGGCAGCACGCTCGAGGCGCGCGAGATCGCGCGGGTGGCTGCCGGCGCGCTCGCGGACTTCGAGCGGCGCTTCGGGGATTACCCGTACCGCGAGCTGGACATCCACCTGCTCGTCGGCGACTACGACGGCGGGGATGAGTACCCCGGCCTGATCCTGCTCTTCAGCAACGGCCCGATCGACGACGGCACGCGCTACGTGGCCGCCCACGAGGTGGCGCACCAGTGGTGGTACGGCGTCGTCGGCAACGACATCTACCGCGAGCCGTGGCTCGACGAGGCCTTCGCGCAGTACAGCGGCATCCTGTACAAACAGGACAGCGCCGGCCCGTCCGCCGCCGCGGCCGACTGGGAGCGCGAGGTAGCGCGGCGCTACCAGGCCGCCCTCGGCGACGGCGACCTGCCGGTTGGGCTGGCGATCGACGACTACCCCAGCTTCAACGTCTACTACCGCACCGTCTACGGCAAGGGCGCGCTGTTCCTGCGCACGCTGCGCGAGCAGCTCGGCGACGAGGCCTTCTTCCGAGGCCTGCAGTCCTACTACGCCGAGCATCGCTACGGTGTCGCCACCGCCGCCGACGTCCGCCGCGCGCTCGAGCAGAGCAGCGGGCAGGACCTGGCGGCGCTGTTCCAGGGCTGGGTGGGCGGCGGCCGGTAGCGTGCCAGCCGCTACAGCGGGTGGTCGCTTTTATGCTCTGTGATCTCGGTGGCTCAAGCGTCCTGCTCGGCGCGATCGGCTACCCTGGGCGCCTGCCGTGACGCCCCCCGTATCTTATGGTAGAATTTCAACCATCCGGTCGCGTAGCCCACCACAGTCGTTCCGATAGTGGTCGAGCAGCCTGCTTGCCCCAAAGTCTCGAAGACTCAAGGGGCATCAGAGCGCCTTCATACCTTCGATTCTTTGACGCCCCGCGGCTATTTGAAAGGTATTGGCCCTAGATGACAGACGTAGAGATCGAGCGCAACCGCCAGATCGTCGAAGTAAAAAAACGCCGACTATACGAGCTGCAGCTCCTCGAGGCAGGCAAAGGCAGCGCGACCGATCCGGGGATTCGCATTGAGATCGACAAGCTGCTCCTGGAGATCTCCGAGATCGAGGTGCGCAATATCGCGCTCTCGGCAAGCGTGAAGCAGCCGGCCGAGCCCAGCATCCAGCCGCTCGCCTCGCCGCTCTCCAAATACGACCCGATCTTCCGGCGCCTGTTCGAGCGCAAGATCAACTGGGAGCACGACCAGCACGCGTTCAAACAGAGCATCCTGTCGAGCCTCGGCTACGCGATGAAGGCCGAGGGCGTCTTCATCCTACGCCACACCGGCAGCTCGTGGGAGTGTGCCGCCGCGAAGGATGTCGATGCGATACACCGGGCGAATGAGCTCGTCCTCAAGAGCGCGGAGCTGCGCAAGCTGCTGGATCAATCGAATAAGTACTACCGAGAGACGAAGATCGTCAACCCGCAGATCTACACGAATGTGCTCTTTGCCGATGCCCACACAAACAGCAAGCTGTGCATCTTCGTTGTTCTCCCTCACACCGTGCCGTCGCAGATCTTGACGTTCTACGACATCAACGCCGATCTCGAGCTCGACTCGGCCTTTGCCACAATCATCAACACGCTCTTGAGCGTCACAAAGAACTTGTCGGCCACCATCCGGCCCACCTTCGTCGAGAGCACGATCTACAACGCGCTGCGGCGCTCTTTTGGCTATGTCTCCGACCAGGTGTACGAGCGGCAGTTCAAGCTCTTCAAAGAGCGCCTCAACACCATGACCGTGTACTTCGAGCCGATCATCGAGCTTTCTCGATCCCCGTATATCTGGCGCTGGGAAGCCCTCGCGCGCGACCCCGCGAGCGAGCCGAAGGTCGCTCCGGCAGACCTGTTCGAGACGGCGAAGCTCTGGGGCCGCCAGTTCCAGCTCGAGCTCGACGTCTACTTTCTGCGGACGGCGGTGGAGAAGTTTCGCCAGATTCCACAGGGGGCGACCGAGCGGTCGCGCTACCAGGTGGCGCGGCGCGGCGAGCTTGCCCCGCTGCACGTGAACGTCTACCCCGACTCGCTCATCCGCCGCGCCTACAAAGAGGCGATCGACCAGATCGAGGAGGAGATGGGCTTTCCGATTGGCAAGCTGGTGCTTGAGATATCCGAGAAGGCGCCGCTGCCGCAGCCCGAGATCTACAACCCCTTGGAAGACGACATCAAGTGGTTTCGCGAGCAGCTGATGTACTACACCGACAAAGGCGTGAGCTTCGCGATCGACGACTTTGGTGTCGGCTACGCGTCGACCTCGCGCCTCTCGCGGATCGAGCCCGAGTTCGTCAAGATCGACCGCGATGCGCTGCTGCACCACCTGGGCGGCTTCACGCTGGACTACGCCAGGCGGCTGGTCAGCGAGAGCCTTGGGAAGATGAAGATGATTGTCGAGGGTTTCGACGACCAGAGCAAGTTCACGCTCGCGCAGATCTACGAGCTGAAGATTCGCTACGTGCAGGGGCACCTTCTGAGCCGGGCGCAGGAGTACGTCTTCCGGCTGAGCCAGGAGGACGAGAAGCGGATCGCCGGCCTGCTCAAGCTGAAGTAGGCCTGGCTCGCGCCCTCATCCCCCACCCCCCTTTCGGGGGTAGGTTTTCTTGTGTATGGCGTCACCGTGCGCCGGATCACCCCACCCCCTGCCCCGCCCCTGCCCCGGGCGGGGAAATGGTGCTCATCCTCATCCTCCTCTAAGTTTTGGACAGATTGTCCGGCGCCCCGCCGACGTAAGCTTTAGTGCGCGCTCTCGCACGCGCGGTCCATGGGAGCGCGCGTGCGCCGAGCTTCGCATTGATGGAGTGGAGCATACGAGAGGAGGGCTTATGAACCATCTCCAGCGCTACCTGGTCGACGAGTTTGTCGAGGATTACCAGGACGGGCGGATCTCACGGCGGCAGGCGCTCAAGCTGATCGCCGGGATCACCGGGGCGACGCTGGCGGCCCAGATCCTGGCGGCCTGCGGCCAGGCATCCCAGACCCAGCAGCCAGCCGTGCCCACCACCGCAGTCGCGCCCACCACCGCAGCCGTGCCCACCGCCGCGGCCGTACCTACTGCAGCCGCGCCCACCGCCGCAGCCGCGCCGACTGCAGCAGGCGCCGCTGCGCCCAACAGCGTCGCCGCCGACGACACGGCGATCGTCGCGGCGATGGCCCAGTTCCCCGGCGGCGACGGCGAGCTGATGGGCTACCTGGCGCGGCCGGCCGGCGAGGGCAGCTTCCCGATCGTGCTGGTGTGCCACGAGAACCGCGGCCTCACCCCGCACATCGAAGACGTGGCGCGGCGCGTAGCCAAGGCCGGCTACGTCGGCCTGGCCGTCGACCTGCTGTCGCGCGAGGGCGGCACCGCCAAGGTCAGCGATCCCGAAAGCATCCCCGGGCTGCTGAGCGGCGCCCCGCCGGCGCGCCACGTGCAGGATTTCCAGAGCGGCCTGGCGTACGTCAAGACGCAGCAGTTCGCGCAGCCCGATCGGGCCGGCATGGTCGGCTTCTGCTTCGGCGGCGGCGTGACGTGGCTCGTCGCCGTGGGTATCCCCGAGCTGCGCGCGGCCGTACCATTCTACGGGCCGCCGCCGCCCACGAGCGAGCTGTCGAAGATCAACGCCGCGGTGCTCGCGATCTACGCCGAGCGCGACAGCCGGATCACCCAGACCGCCGCGGACGTCGAGAAGACGATGCAAGAGAATGGGAAGACCTACCGCAAGATCGTCTACCCCGGCGTCGACCACGCGTTCCACAACGACACTGGCACGCGCTACAGCGCCGAGGCCGCGCAGGCGGCCTGGGGCGAGACCCTGGCCTGGTTCAAGCAGTACCTGCACACGTAGGGTTCAGGGGTCAGGAGTCAGAGAAAATCGCTGGCGCCGCGGCTTCGGCGAAGTCGAAACCCCGGCGCCAGCTGGCCCCCAACGCCGCCAGGCATCCCTCAGTCGGCCGGTGCCGGCGCTGGCATCGCCCCCTCAGTACGAGCGCTGCGAGACGATCTTGCCGCGCCGCGCCTCGACCAGGAGCACGCCGGTGACAGGCCCAGGGCGCCCGGTAGCGTCGTGCCGGCTAGCGCACGAGTGGGGGCAATCCGGCGCGCGAACGATGACACAGGCGCGCATCTCTGCTATCCTCGGTTGGCGTCGAGCATAGCGGAGAGGTGTACATCTATGGATCGACAGGCGCTGCTGGCCGCGTACGACCACGAGCTGCGGGTCGCGATCGAGCCTCCGGGGATGCGCAAGGAGGCGCTGCCGCAGCTGGTGCGGCTCGTCCGCCCGGCGCCGGGGATGAGCTCGATCCGCTACAGCCGCCTCGACCCGGCCCAGATCGACGCGGCCATCCAGGAGCAGATCGCCTACTTCGCGCCCGCGCGGCAGCCGTTCGAGTGGTCGGTCTACGAGCACGACCAGCCGCCGGATCTGGCCGATCGGCTGGTGGCGGCGGGCTTCGCGCCGGACGACCCGACTGCGGTGATGGCGCTCGACCTGCGGCACGCGCCAGCGACCCTGCTCGCACCGACCTCCGCCGAGCTGCGGCCGATCGTCGAGCGCGACCAGCTTGGCGCGGTGCTCGACGTGATGGAGCAGGTCTGGGGCGGCCAGTTCGGCTGGATCACCCAGCGCATGGGCGACCACCTGCTCATTCCGGGGTACCTGTCGATCTACGTGGCGTATGTCGACGAGCGGCCGGCCTGCGCCGGCTGGGTCTACTTCCATCCCGGCAGCCAGTTCGCCAGCCTGTACGGCGGCTCGACGCTGCCGCAGCATCGTGGCCGCGGGCTGTACACGGCCGTGCTGGCCCGCCGCGCCCAGGAAGCGATCGCGCGCGGCTACCGCTACCTGACGATCGACGCCGGCCCGATGAGCCGCCCGATCGTCGCGTCGCACGGCTTTGAGCTGCTGACAACGGTCCGCTCGTTCGAGTGGCAGGGCTATAGCGATGGGCAGTCGGCAGAGCCCAGTCGGCAGTAAGACGGATCGCATCACAACGACATCTCGTTCGTGCGTAGTGGATCAATGCTTTTGCTCACAGCTAGAGTGCTGGTCGGCGGACGTTGTAGCGAGTTCATTTGGCAGTGGCCCGACGGAAGACGTTCCAAATACGAATGCTTGGAAGCTTCACCACGAAGAGTGGTCGGCTCTTGGCACAGCTCATGCTGGATACAGCGAATGAACACAGTTAGGAGGATCGAGCACCATGAGCAAAACACCGATCGCCAAAGTGACAACCACGATCAACGCCCCCCCGTCCAAAGTGTGGGACGCGCTCACGAAGCCAGCTCTTATCAAGCGCTATCTGTTTGGCACCGAGGTGACAACCGACTGGAAGGTGGGCAGCCCGATCACCTATAGAGGCGAGTGGCAGGGGAAGACGTATGAGGACAAAGGGAAGATCTTAGAAATCGAACCGGGCAAGCGCCTGGCCTCTACCTTCTGGAGCGCCTTGGCGGGCCTACCCGATGTCCCCGAAAACTACAAGACCGTTCGCTATGAGCTCTCCCCGCAAGGCGACGGCACACAGCTGACCATTACGCAGGACAACAACGCCTCGCAAGAGGAAGCCACCCACTCCGAACAAAATTGGCAAACGGTGCTGGACGGCATCAAAAAGCTGGTTGAGGGCTGAGAGGCAGCGCTCGTGACTACTCCCCGCGCAGCCGGCGGGTCCAGACGGCCAGCGCCTCGAGCAGCGCGCGGATCTCCAACCGCGACGGCTCGTCGGTCAGGTTGCCGGCGGTGTCGAACTTCTCCCAGGCGCGCCCGATCCGCACCTCGGGCCGGTTGAGCTGCAGCATGTCGGTGGATGTCGCGATCTGGCGGAGGTGCAGCTGCGCGCGCACCGTGCCGTACATGCCGCCGGCGCCCATCATCGCCATCGGCTTGCCAGACAGCGGCGAGCCCTGGATCGGGCGCGAGGCCCAGTCGATCGCATTCTTCAGCACGCCGGGGATCGAATAGTTGTACTCCGGCGTGGCGATCAGCAGCGCGTCGGCGGCGCGGATGCGCTCCCTCAGCTGGCGCACGCCGTCCGGCAGCAGCTCCGGCTTGTCGAGATCCTGATTGTAGAGAGGAACGGGAGCCAGATCGATGATCTCCAGGCTCATCCCCTGCGGCAGCAGCTCGGCCGCCGCGCGAAGCAGGCCGGTGTTCCACGAGACTGCGCGCAGGCTGCCGGAAATGCCTACCACATGAATCGGTGTTGTCATTGCTCTTTCTTTTCTTCTCAGATCACTGAAACAGGCATCTACCAACAACAGTGGGAGCGGCGGCGCCGCTCCCACAAGAGTCCGACCAAGGCGACGGTCGGGACCTACGCTACGACGGCGTCGGCCGGCTGCTCGACCTGCTCGACCTGCTTGACCAGCTCCAGCTCGATGCTGATCGCGATCGTGTCGCTGACCAGCCAGCCGCCGGTCTCGAGCGCGACGTTCCAGTTCAGGTTCCAGTCCTTGCGGTTGATCTTGGTCTGGGCGCTGAAGCCGGCGCTGGTCGTGCCCCAGGGGCTCTTGGCCTGCCCGGAGTACTCGAAGTCCAGCACGACCGGCTTGGTGATGTCGCGGATGGTCAGGTCGCCGTACAGCTTGCCGGTGCTGTCGTCGATCTGCTCGACCCGGGTGCTCTTGAACGTCGCGTACGGGAAGTTCTCGGCGTCGAAGAAGTCGGGCGAGCGCAGGTGGCCGTCGCGCCGCTCGTCGCGCGTGTTGATGCTGGCGGTCTCGATCTGAACCTCGACCCTGGCCGCGAGCGGGTTCTGCTCGTCGGCCTCGACTGTGCCGGTGAAGCGGTCGAACGTGCCACGGGCGGTCGAGATCATCATGTGCTTGACCGAAAACTGGACCTGCGAATGCGACGCGTCAATCTGCCATGCCATTGTGAGTGCTCCTCTACTTCAAAATCACTTGCGTGTGTCATCTGACTGCACTCACTATACTCGGCCGGCGTGACGCGAGCGTAAACAGCAGCGTAAACAAAAAGTTAAGAGGGCAAGGAGACAAGGAGACAAGGAGACAGGGTGACAGGGTGACAAGGTGACAAGGGGCAGCGTTCAGCGTTCAACGTTCAACGTTCAGCGCTCGAGACGATCGATCTCTTCGAGCAGGCGTTTGCGGCCGCCGCTCTCGGCCAGCGCGCGGGCCTCGGCCAGGGCGGATCGCGCCTCGGCGGGCGGGAGCAGCGGGGCCAGCCAGATGCGGATCTGGGCGGCCAGGTGGCGAATCCCAAGCGCGTCGGCGCGCGCCAGGGCGGTGGAGAGTCGGTGGATCGCCAGCGCTGTCTGGCCGCGCCGCAGCGCCACCAAGCCCAGGTTGGCGGTCAGGCCGGCTATGCGCTCGGGCACCGGCAGTCGCTCGGCCACATCCAGCCCCTCGGCGAACGTGCGCTCGGCGCCGTCGAGGTCGCCGCTCGCAAGCGCGATCTCGCCCAGCGTCGAGAGCAGGAACGGCAGGAAGCTCAGGTCGCCGCTCTCGCGCGCGAACGCCAGGCCGGCCTCGGCGTGCTTGCGCGCGGCCGGGTCGCCGAGCAGCAGCAGGTGGTAGGCCAGGTTGTTGTTCGCCAGGATGCGGTAGATCATCGCGCTCGGGTGGGCCTCGGCGATCTTCAGCGCCTCGCGGTAGAGCGCGATCGCCGCGTGCAGGTCGCCGCGCTGGGCCGAGATGCTGCCGAGCTCGAACGTGATCTGCGCCAGCGCGCGCGGGTCGGACTGCCCGGCGCTCAGCGCGGCGGCAATCTGCAGGTGCTCGGCCGCGCCGGCCAGGTCGACGCCCTCGACCGATAGCGCGCTGCCCCACAGCACCTGCGCGCTGAGGATATCCTCGGGCCGCCCGGCCGCCAGCACCTGCCGGGCGATCGCGATCGCCTCGGCGTAGCGTGCCTGACCGATCAGCGCCTGGCCGAGGGTCAGGCGCGCCTGCGCGACCTGGTCGTCGTCGGCGTCGGCCTCGGCCAGCTCGAGCGCGGCGCGGTAGGCGTCGGCCGCCTGGGCTGGCGCGCCCGACTGGAAGTAGGCGTTGCCAAGGGCCATATAGATCGACGCGCGCCGGCCATCCTGCGAGCCGGCGAGCGCCTGCTCGAAGAAGGCGATCGCCTCGGCCCACGCAGCCAGGTCGGCCGCGCGCTGGCCGGCGCGGAAGGCGTAGTGCGCGGCGCGGTCGGGCGCGTTGCCCTCGGCGAAGTGAGAGGCCAGCAGCCCCGCCACCGCGTCGAGGTCGCCGGCGTGCAGCCCCTCGATCGCCTCGGCGACCTGCCGGTGGACCAGCCGGTGGCGCGCCTCGCCGGCCTCGCGGTAGGCCACCTCCATCGTCAGCGTGTGGTCGAAGGCGTAGCGCAGCCCGTCGGCCGCACCTGAATCCGGCGCCAGCGGCGCCACCAGCCCGGCCGCGCGCAGCTCGTCAAGCGCGTCGAGCGCGGCAAGCTCGGACAGGCCGGCCGCGCGCGCGATCACGCCCAGCTCGAACTCGCGCCCGACCGCCACCGCAACGTCCAGCGCGCGACGCGCGTCATCCGAGAGGCGCACCAGGCGCGACTGGATCAGACTGTAGACCGTGCCGGGCACCACCGGCGAGTCGGACAGCGCGGTCAGGTTGAGCACGCCGTCGGTGCTCAGCAGCTCCTGGTCGCGGGCGAAGCGCACCAGCTCGGCCAGGATGTAGGGGTTGCCCTCGGAGTTGCGGGCGAGCCAGTCGCTCAGCGGGTAGGCGTAGATCGGGCTGAGCCGGCGCGCCAGCGCGGCCGTGTCGGCGAGCGAGAGGCGCGCCAGCGGCAGCCGGCCGATGCGGCCCTCGCGCGTGAGCGTCTGGATCAGCGCGGCCAGCGGCGAGCGCGGCTCGACCGGGCGCGTCGTCGCCAGGTAGGTGATCGGCACAGCGGCCTCGGCGCGCCCGGGCGACGACTGGCGCAGCAGGTAGCCCAGCAGCGCCAGCGTCGACGAGTCGGCCCAGTGTAGGTCGTCCAGCAGCAGCGCGAGCGGCCGGCGGCGCCCGAGCGCCAGCAGCAGCTGGCCGATCCCCTCCCACAGCCGCGACTCGTCCATCGGCCGCATGGTGGCCGGCAGCGGGGCCATGGCGTCGCCCCGCCCCCCGGTGCCGTCGGCCAGCTCGGGCAGCAAGCGGGCCGCCTCGGCCAGCCAGACGTGCGGGATGCTGAGGCCGCCGCGCAGGGCCGGCCAGTCGGCGCGCGCGAACAGCCCGCGCAGCGCCTCGATGATCGGCTGGTAGGGCAGGCTGTGCTCAAGCTCGCGTGCGGCGCCGACTAGCGCCAGCCCGTCGAAGCTCTGCAGAAATGTCTCGGCCAGGCGGGTCTTGCCGATGCCGGGCTCGCCCTCGATCAGCGCCAGCTTGCGCGCCGCGGCCAGCTCGCCCAGCCGCGCCAGCTCGGCGCTTCGACCGATGAAAGGGAGCGCGGCAGGATGAGCGATGAAGGATGAAGGATGAAGCCGCGCCGGATCACGCTGGGCCAGCGCGGGCAATTCATCCTTCGCGCTTCCGCCTTCATCCTTGATGATCGCATCGTAGAGCGCGCGCGTCTCATCCATCGGCGGCACGCCCAGCTCGTCGTCGAGCAGGCGGCGCAGCTGCTCGTAGCGCCGGATGGCGCCGGCGCGGTCGCCCGCCAGGTAGTGCAGGCGCATCGCCGCGCGCTGGACATCCTCCTGCAGCGGGTTGAGCGCCAGGGCGCGCGACACCGTCTCAAGCGCTGCAGGGTAGTCGCGGCGGGCCTCGTACTGCCGAGCCAGCGCCGCCAGGCCGCGCAGCGCGGTCTGGCGGTAGCGCTCGCGCTCGGCCTCGGCCCACTCCTCGAACGCCTCCGAGTCCGGCACGCTGAAGCCGGCCAGAAACTCGCCGCGGTAGAGCGACAGCGCCGCCGCGAGCGCCTCCAGCTCGGCCGGCGGCGACGCGAGCTGCGCGCCGAAGGTCCGCGCGTCCACCTCGACGTCGGGCGCAAGCGCCAGCGAGTCATCCGACACCTGCAGCGCGGCCCCGAGTGCCTTGCGCAGCCCATGCAGCGACGTGCGCAGCACCTGCTGCGCGGCCGACCGGTCGTGGTCGGGCCAGAGCAGCGCCAGCGCACGCTCGCGCGTGACCGGCGCGGCGTGCGCGGCCAGATAGTAGAGCAAGGCGCGGCTCTTCCGCCGCGCAACGTTGAGCGGGCGCCCGTCCTGGACGATCTGCGGCGAGCCAAGGAGCTGGATCGATAGCATACAGCCGGGGATTATACCAGATTGGTGCGGCTGCGCCACGCCCATAAGCGCGCCCGGGGGCTGCGCCCCTGGACCCCAAGATGACAAGGTGACAAGGTGACAACGTGACAACGTGCCAACGTGCCAACAGGCTTGGAACGATGGACAGGTGACGCTGCCCGTTGCAGCCCGCCCGGTCGGAATGTGGATGGGCATGCGCCATAGGATCGAACGTGAGACGGCATCAGTTGCCGGAGGGGGGCCGGGGGAACCGGCGTGGGTTCCCCCGGGCGGGGGCCGGGGGCGCAGCGCCCCGGAGAAAAGATGACCAGCAAGGTGACCAGGTGACCAGGTGACCGGGGCCGCCCCGGAAAAAACACCTGGCCGGAGGCCGCCTGAACCGGCGCGGGTTCCCCCGGGCGGGGGGCCGGGGGCGCAGCCGCCTGTGACCAAAGCTGCTGCCTTGACTGAAGGCATTGCTCGTGCTATGATCATCCGGGTCATGGCCCTCCTTTACTATGCATCAACCAGCTCAAAGGCGCGGTGCCGCGCCGGGCCATCAGTGCCGACATTGTTCGCGACAGCCGACCACCGCGCCGACTGCCAGTCGGCGTATTTTTTTTGGACTGCGATTGTTCGAGCGTGCGTGGGGCGCTGGCGCGGCGCTTAGCGCCAGCTGATTTGTTTGATGCGGTAGCGCCGATTCTGCCATGATCTCGGATCGATTACATTTACAGCATTGCCGAGGAAATCCACGATGATTGCCGAACTCAAGCGCCTTTTCGTCGGGCGGCCGCTCGCGACCGATCAGCTGGCCCACGAGCGGCTGGGCAAGCGTATCGCGCTGGCCGTCTTCTCGTCGGACGCGCTCTCGTCGGTGGCGTACGCGACCGAGGCGATTCTGATCGCCCTGATGGCGGCCGGGCAGCTGGCGCTCAGCTACGCTCCAATGATTGCCATCGGCATTACGCTGCTGCTGATCACTGTCGCCTTCTCCTATCGCCAGACTATCATCGCCTACCCGCAGGGCGGCGGCACCTACATCGTCTCGCGCGAGAATCTCGGCATTGTGCCCGCCCTGGTGGCCGCGTCGGCCCTGCTGATCGACTACGTGCTGACCGTGGCCGTCAGCATGTCGGCCGCCGTCGCCGCGATCACCTCGGCCATTCGCCCGCTGGAGCCCTACCGCGTCGAGCTGGCGATCGGTCTGATCGCGCTGGTGACGCTGGCGAACCTGCGCGGCATCAAAGAGTCCGGCCGGATCTTTGCGGTGCCGACCTACCTATTCATCATAAGCATGCTGTCGCTGATCGGCGTGGGGCTCTTCCAGGTGCTCTCCAGCGGCGGCGCCGTAGCACCCGCGCCGGCGCCCGAGATCCCGTACCTGTCCGAGGAGCTGCAGGCGCTCTCGTTCTTCTTGCTGCTGCGCGCGTTCGCGGCGGGCTGCACGGCGCTGACCGGCATTGAGGCGATCGCCGACGGGGTGCCGGCGTTCAAGAAGCCCGAGTCGCGCAACGCGGCGATCACGCTGGTGGTCATGGCCGTCATCCTCTGCACGATGTTCCTCGGCACGACCGTCCTGGCCAACGCCTATCACATTATCCCGGACGGCAGCCTGGAGCCGGAGACGGCCAACTCGCAGCTCGCGCGCGTGATCTTCGGATCGGGCTCGCCGTTCTACTACATCCTACAGGTCGCCACGATGCTCATCCTGGTGCTGGCGTCGAACACCGCCTTCGCCGACTTCCCGCGCCTCTCGTACTTTCTCGCGAGCGATCGGTTTCTCCCGCGCCAGTTTGCGCAGCGCGGCGACCGGCTGGTCTTCTCGAACGGCGTGGTCGCGCTCGGCATCTTCGCGTCGCTGCTTGTGATCGGCTTTGGCGCGCGCGAGCAGTCGCTGCTGCACCTGTACGCGGTCGGCGTGTTCATGTCCTTCACGCTCTCGCAGTTTGGCATGGTGCAGCGCTGGCGGCGGCTCAAGACGCCAGGCTGGCAGCGCAACGCGGCGATCAATATGCTCGGGGCGAGCGTCACGGGGATCGTGCTGCTGGTGATCGCGGGCACTAAGTTCCTGGAGGGCGCCTGGGCGGTGCTGCTGCTGATCCCGATCATGGTGGTCGGCTTCCGCAGCATCCACAAGCACTACGTGGATGTCGCCCGGCAGCTTTCGCTCGCCGACGCGCCGCGCCCGACGGCGGTGCGCCGCCACACCGCGCTCGTGCTGATCAGCGGCGTGCACCGCGGCGTCGTGCCGGCGATCCAGTACGCGCTCTCGCTCGCGCCCGATAATGTGACGGCGGTGTACGTGGATATGGACACCGAGGCGACCGAGAAGATGAAGCAGAAGTGGCAGCAGTGGGGCAGCGGGATCCCGCTGGTCGTGCTCGCGTCGCCCTACCGGTCGCTGCTGCGCCCGCTCATGGAGTACATCGATCAGGTCGACGGGATGTACGACGACGACGTGCTGACGATCGTTATGCCGGAGTTCGTGCCGTCGCGGTGGTGGCAAAACCTGCTGCACAACCAGACTGCGCTGCTGATCAAGGCGGCCCTGCTGTTCCGCAAGGGCAAGGTCGTCACGAGCGTGCCGTACCGGCTGGAGGATTAGGTCCTCTGAGGAGGGCAGGATGAAACACAACACATAGAGGGCGATAGTATCGTGGCAACACTGCCTATCGCCCTTACCCGCGCGGCTGGCCTGGCTAGGGCTCCGCGTCCTCGGCGCGCTCGCGCACCGCCCAGCAGAAGATCATAGCCCCAACCGCCGCCCCAATCAGGCTTGTCGCCGTTAGCTGGCCGGCGAGCGCGTGGGGAACCCCATCGCCGATCACGCCGCCGATCACCGCCCCGAACGCCGATGCGAAGACGGACGTGTTGACGTTGGGCCGGTACGCCTGCCGGCGCGGGCCCGCGCCGATCACAAACGCGATCACCACACCCACCAGGCACCAGAGCACGTAGTTCACAGAAGCCCTCCTTGGCACTGGTCCGATACCGTTATCTCTCATTCGTAACTATCGTAGTCACGAGTTTCCCGCGCACCTAGGGCTTCGCGCTTAGGATACCATAGGCGCGCTCAAAATGGAAGGGTGCTGCGCGCCCCGCGTAGGCCTGATGCAACGTCTTTGCCCCACTCCCTTGCCCTTGTGGGGGTAGATTTTTGTTCTTGCGCATTGTACTGCGGCAGGTGGCACCACCACGAATCCCCCTCTCCCGCTGGGAGAGGGGGGTAGGGGGGGAAGGGCCGACGTTGTACGAGCCCGTAGCAGGTGCGTCGGTGAACACTGGCAGGTGCCAAAAAAGCCCCCTCTCCCGCAATGGGAGAGGGGGCTGATGGTGAGAATACAGCCAGCGTGCTGTATCAGGTCCTCTGACTTCTGACGCCTGGCACTAGCGCAGCGTCGATGGAAGGATGCCCAGCTGCCCGCGGTACTTAGTGACAGTGCGGCGGGCCACGTCGAAGCCGCGCTGGCGCAGGATCTCGACGATGTCCTGGTCGGTCAGCGGGGTCGTCTCGTTCGCAATCAGCTCCTGGATGACATCTTTGACCGAGAGCGAGGCAGTGAAAAAGTGGCTGAAGGGAACGATCTCCTTGCTCGGCACCTGCACGTACTTGTTCGCCGTGGCGCGGCTGACGGTCGACTCGTGGACGCCGATCGCCGCGGCGACCTCGGCGCGCGTGAGCGCCTCCAGGTGCCGCACCCCGTGGCGCAGGAAGCCCTCCTGGCGCTCGATCAGGTACTCGGCGATCCGCCGGATCGTCTCGCGCCGCTGGCGCAGGTTGGTCAGAAACAGGCGCGCACGCGAGACGAACGTGCTGAGGTGCTCGCGCTCATCCTGCGAGATCTCCTGGCGGCCGCGCGCCATCGCCTGCGAAAGCTCCTGGTAGAGCGGGCTGAGCCGCAGGTAGAAGCGGCGCGACTCGACCACCTCGGCGATCAGCTGTTCGTTCTCCTCACGAATGATCACATCCGGCATCAGGTACGACGTGTCGGCCGAGCTCCCGCCGTCGGCGACCCGCTCAAGCGGGAAAGGGCGCAGGTGCTGGCGCATGAAATCGCGCGCGGCCACGACGTCGTCGTAGGTGATGCCCATCGCCTGCGCGATTGAGCCGAAGCGATGCTCGCCCAGGTCGAACCAGTAGTCGGCGACGATCGTGCGAATGTACGGGTTGACGACGCCCTGCCGCTCAAGGCGGCCGATCTGGATCAGCAGGCACTCCTGGACATTTCGCGCGCCGATGCCGGCCGGCCCCAGATCCTGCAGCTTGCGCAGCACCGCCTCGACGCGCGCCGGGTCGAGGCGCAGGACATCCGCGATCTCATCCAGCGAGCCGTCGAGAAAGCCGTGCTCATCGAGCGAGCCGATCAGGTAGTCGGCGATGAGGTGCTCGCTCTCGGGCATGCTGATGTGCAGGTCGCGCTGCAGCGCCTCGCGCAGCGTGGTCGGCGCGGCGACGGCGAGCAGGGGGTCGAAATCGTCGTCGGAGGGCGGCGCGCTGGCGTCGTCGCGCTCGGCCTCGGCCAGCTTGAGATCCTCGTGCAGGCAGTAGATGCAGGTCGCGCCGCTCAGCGGGCGGCCGCAGCGGCTGCACAGCGCGTCGTCACTCTCCATCTGCTCAAGCGCCGGGTTCTCCTCTAGCTCGTTCTGGACCAGCTGCTGCAGCTCGAGCGTCGAGAGCACCAGCATATTGTTCAGCGCGATCAGCGCCGGTGAAGCCTTCATCTGCTGCTGTGGCAGCAGATTCATTCCCATCGACATATCCATCATAGATGAAACCTCAACGGCATATCGGTCGTCCTTTGATTCAGCAGACTATCACGAATGTGTCAGTGGCGTACAATCGTTTGCTACGACGGCCCCGCGTACACTTCGATCGCTGGCATATAACCTGCTACCACGTCGGCACACAGATCGATACCTGGCGTGGGTGCGAGGCGCGAGCGTGCAGTTCCCCATAGTAGCGGAGGGCGCCCGATGATCAACCTGCATTTCCCCGCAGCTACAGCCCACAGCCAGGCCGCCCCGCGCGTGTCGCGGATTGGCCCGCGCGCATTCTGGACACTGTTTGCGGTCGAAGGGCTGCTCGTCGCCGCCGTGCTGCTGGCGCTGCTCCACCTGCTGATGCCGGCGTGGGCGCCGCTTGCGCGAAGCGCCGACTACGCGCGCGTGCGCGAGGCAATCTGGTCGCGCATGAACAGCGTCGTGGAGGACCCGCTGATCGAAGCGGCGCCCGGCGTCACCGTCCGTGAGAGCAACCTGCGCGGCTTCACGCTGAACGGCCAGACCTACTACTACTATATCGAGGGCCGGCGCGGCTTCGACCCGCTGAGCCGCGGCGCGGTCGACCGCGAGCAGATCGAAGTGCTGCTACGTGACGACAATGGCCCAAAAACACTAGTTATTTACCGTCTCTTGAGGTAGAAAGCAAGACTCGTGCCAGCGTGTGACGGCACGCCTTCTGCTACTGCGCGCCCTTATTCCACGACAAGCAATACCCCCGCCCCTAGCAGGGGTGGGGGTACGGGGAGAGGTAGTCAGCGCGCGAACCGCTTGGCATCACCGCGCAGCGCTTCGGGTCAGCCCGCGCTGCGCGCGGCCATGCGCTCCTGAAACTCCTCGTGCCGCAGCCCCAGCCGCTGCGCGGCATCGCCCTCGTCACCGTCGCTCTGGCGCAGCGCCTCGTACAACATCACCCGCTCGACTTCGGCCAGGACGCTGCTCAGCGGCTCGCGGTTGCGCACGCGGGTGGCCAGGTCGATCTGGGTCGGGATGCCGTGCTGCGACAGGTTGAGGTAGTGACTGACGATCACGTTGCCCTGGGAGAGCACCACCGCGCGCTCGATCTCATTCTCGAGCTGGCGCACGTTGCCGGGCCAGTCGTACTTCTCCAGCAGCTCCAGCGCCTCCTCGGAGATCTTGGTCGGCGGGGCGGCCGGCTTGTAGCGGTACTTATCCAAAAAATGCTCGACCAGCACCGGGATATCGCTGCGCCGCTCGCGCAGCGGCGGCATGTGCAGGTTGATCACATTCAGCCGGTAGTAGAGATCCTCGCGGAAATTATTCTGGCGGACCTCCTCAAGCAGATCGCGGTTGGTGGCCGCGAGCACGCGCACGTCGACCTTGATCACGCCGGTGCCGCCGACGCGCTCGATCTCGCCCTCCTGGAGCACGCGCAGCAGCTTCTTCTGCACCGGCAGCGTGATCTCGCCGACCTCGTCGAGGAAGATCGTGCCCTTGTGGGCCTGCTCGAAGCGGCCCTTGCGCTGGGCCACCGCGCCCGTGAAGGCGCCCTTCTCGTGGCCGAACAGCTCGCTCTCGATCAGCGTCTCGGGCAGCGCCGCGCAGTTGACCTTGATCATCGGGCCGGAGCGGCGATCCGAGTTCTGGTGGATCAGGTTGGCGGCCAGCTCCTTGCCGGTGCCGGTCTCGCCGGTGATCAGCACCGACGCCTCCGACGCGGCCACCCGGCCGATCGTCTTGTAGATCTGGCTCATGGCCGGGCTGCGGCCAATCATGCGCTCGCGCAGCTCGGCGCGCTCTTCGAGCGAGCGGACGCGCGAAGCAAGCGCCTGGTGCTCGAACAGGCGCCGGACCACCACCAGAACCTCGTCGATATCGAACGGCTTCTGGAGGTAATCGTAGGCGCCGATCTGCATCGCCCGGATGGCCACCGACGAGGTGCCGTGGGCGGTGATCAGAATGATCGGTATGTCGTTGCTGTCTTTGCGAAGGCGCTCGATCAGCTCGAGGCCGTTCAGCCCCGGCATCTGGAGATCCATCAGCAGCAGGCCGAAGTCGTGATCGGCCTTGAGGAGCTCGAGAACCGCCGTTCCGCTCTCGACCCCCTTGACCTCGTACCCTTCTCCGGTGAGCAGATCGGACAGCATCTCAATCGTCGCGACCTCGTCGTCGGCGACCAAGATGCGCCCCTGAGCGTCGTTTCGTGGCGTCACGCGCCCCTCCCCTCGGCGATTTTGGATCCCCGGCGTGGATGTTGGAATGGCATATCCTCCAAAATCTACAGATGCTTGTGCGTTTCCGAATTGTATCACACTCGCTCGATCTCTGCGCCAAGCGCCCTGAGCCGCTGCTCGATCCGCTCGTAGCCGCGGTCGATCTGGCCGATGTTGTGGATCACGCTGCGGCCCTGCGCGCACAGGGCGGCGATCAGCAGCGCCATGCCGGCGCGGATATCCGGGCTGGGCAGCCCCTCCGGCTCGCCGTAGAGCTGGCTGGGTCCGACCACCACGGCGCGGTGCGGGTCGCACAGCACGATCTTGGCGCCCATGGCGATCAGCCGGTCGACGAAGAACAGCCGGCTCTCGAACATCTTCTCGTGGATCAGCACCGTGCCGCGCGCCTGCGTGGCGACGACCAGGGCGATGCTGATCAGGTCGGGGTTGAAGCCGGGCCAGGGCGACGAGTCGATCTTGGGGATGGCGTTGTGGGCGTCCTCCTGGACGCGCAGCTCCTGGTTTTCCGGCACGAGGATGTCGTCGCCGTCGTCGTGCCAGCGCACGCCGAGCTTCCCAAAGCCGATCCGGGTCATGCGGTGCTCGCGCGGGCGCGCCCCGGCGATCCGGATGGCGCTGCCGGTCACGGCGGCCAGGCCGATGAACGAGGCGACCTCCATGAAGTCCGGCCCGATCGTGTACTCGCCGCCGCTGAGCCGGGCGACGCCGCTGATCGTGAGCATGTTGGTGCCGATGCCTTCGATCTTGGCGCCGAGCCGGTTGAGGAAGTGGCACAGATCCTGGATATGCGGCTCGGACGCGGCGTTGCAGATCGTGGTGTCGCCCTCGGCCAGCACGGCGCCCATCACAGCCTGCTCGGTCGCGGTCACGCTCATCTCGTCGAGGAACAGGTCGGCGCCGCGCAGCCGGTCGGCGCGCAGCACGTACTCGGTCGGCGTGACCTCGATCGAGGCGCCGAGCCCGCGCAGCGCCATGAAGTGCGTGTCGAGCCGGCGCCGGCCGATCATGTCGCCGCCCGGGCGCGGCAGGGTCACGTGGCCGCGGCGCGCCAAGAGCGGGCCGGCCAGCAGGATCGAGGTCCGGATCTTGCGCGCCAGCGCGGAGTCCGGCTCGGTGTCGCCGACGCGCGCCGCGCGGACCGACCAGGCCCCGTCGCGGCGCTGCTCGATCTGCACGCCCAGCGTGCGCAGCAGCGCGGCCTTGGTGATGACGTCGCCGATCTGCGGGAGATTGCGCAGGACGATCTCCTGGTCGGTCAACAGCGTTGCCGCCAGCAGCGGCAGGGCGGCGTTCTTGTTGCCAGCGGGCGTGATCGTGCCGCAGAGCCGTCGCCCGCCTTCGATGATGAAGCGTTCCACAAGGCCTCCTCTAGAGGAGCGTCAAGTCTTGAATTTTGAGTTTTGAATAACCGGGCGAGGCGCCCGCAACTCAAAACTCAAGACTTGACATTCGGTTACTGCTTGGGTGGTGTGAGCTCATGTGGTTTGCGCCGAAAGGGGAGGCGCCGCTTCATCCGGCCAAACCAGCTATCGTCGGCGCGGGTGCGCGCGACGGCCTGGTCTCGGGCGGTGCGGGCGCGCTCGATCAGCTCTGCGGCGCGGGTGCGCCCGATCGCGATCGCGTCGGCCGAGATCCGCCGCAGCTGGTCGGTCGAGACCAGCTCGCCGCTCTCGTACCAGCGCCAGGCCGCGATGCCGGTGGTGTAGGTGCCGGCGTACGCGACGGCGATCTTCGGCAGCAGGCCCCAGATCGGGATGAGGCCGATCAGGCTGCGCGCGGCCTGGCGCCACAAAAACGCGCCGCCGATCACCGGCAGCACCTCGCGGATGCGCGCCTGGAAATCGGGCGGCGCGCCGTAGGCCAGCGCCAGCCGGTAGACCAGCACCGCCTGGTTCTTCGTCAGCACCAGCATATCGGCCGCGACAAATGGGACGCTCAGGATCGGCACCTGCTCGGGCAGCCCCGACGCCAGCGCGTAGGTCGCGTTGGTGAACGCGACGCTGTTGATCAGCTCGCGCGCGAAGATCGGGCGCAGGCCAGGCAGCCGCCGCGCGGCGGCGAGGTGCAGCTCGCCCGGCAGCCGGCCGAGGATGGCTGTCGCCAGGGTGTCGGACGCGTCGAGCGCCGCCGGGTTGGCGACCGTCACGATCCGCGAGCGGATCAGGGGCGAGTGGAATGCCTCGCCGGCCGGCAGCTCGTCGCCGTTGAGCAGGACGACCAGGAACGGGATCGTCAGCGTCTCGAGCCGGCCAAACGAAGCGGCCTCGGGCGGCGTGAGCGACGCCCGCGCGTCCACGGCGAGCAAGATCATATCGGCGCCGCTCAGGCTAGGGGTACGCTCGACCCCACGCGCGAGCGAGATCATCTGGAGTGGGTTCGGCCCGCTCACAGGGTAGCGCTCGTTGCCCTGGTGCAGCAGCTGGTCGAGCGTATCGAGCGCGGCGTCGTGCCCGACGCACAGCACCGTCACCGGGCGCTCGGCCTCCTCGCGAATGGCGCTCATGTCGATCTCGCGCAGCGTAGACCAGATATTCCCGAAATCGCTCCACTTCGGCACAGCTCCACCTCATCGTGCAAATGACTCACCAGCGCCTCGCCGGCCGCCACGCTCGCGACACATGCCGAGCGGGCAGCGGAGGGATCGCAGCGGGGCGCAGCCAGACGCCGGCCGGACGGGCTCGCGCCGTTGTCCGCACAGGCTCTGCCAGCCTCAGGGCAAGCGACGTGCCAGCGCTGCCGCCGCCCCGACCGCTCCACGTTGCGAAATGGTGAAATCGTCTCTTTGAACGCATTATAGCACGCGCGATCGGCGCTGTTCCTGATGTGCGGGTGAGACGCGCCAGGGCGCCGTGCGGCTTCCCCGGCTCCCCGCTGAGGCGTTGCGCTGAGCAGACACCCTTGACGCGCCCCCTGCTTATCACTATAATCCCCCTGCCCGGCTGGGGCGGCGGCGAGCGCCGCGCCAGTGCCGAGACAACCGCTGGAGGAGAGCTGGAGGAGAAGGGTATGACGCGCAACGATGGCCGCGCGCCGGATGAGCTGCGCCCGCTCACGATCACGCTCGATACGTTCGGGTTTGCCGAGGGCAGCGCGCTGATCGAGATGGGCGGGACGCGCGTGCTGTGCGCCGCCAGCGTGGAGGATGGCGTGCCGTCGTGGCTGCGCGGCCGCCAGCAGGGCTGGGTCACAGGCGAGTACAGCCTGCTGCCGCGCTCGACCAGCACGCGCACGCGCCGCGAGCGCAACGGGCCGGGCGGCCGCACCCAAGAGATCCAGCGGCTGATCGGCCGGGCGCTGCGCGTGGCGGTCGACATGCGGCTGCTGGGCGAGCGCACCGTCACCGTCGACTGCGATGTGCTGCAGGCCGACGGCGGGACGCGCACTGCCTCGATCACGGGCGGCTACGTCGCGCTGGCGCTGGCGCTTCACCGGCTAGTCGAGCGCCGCGCGGTCGAGCGCAGCCCGCTGGTGGCCGAGGTCGCGGCGGTCAGCGCCGGCTACGTCGGCGGCGCGGCGCTGCTGGACCTCGACTACAGCGAGGACAGCGTGGCCGACCTGGACTGCAACGTGGTGCAGACCGGCGCGGGCGGGATCGTCGAGGTGCAGTGCACCGCCGAGGCGCGCGCGATCTCCCGCGCCGAGCTGCACGCGCTGCTCGATCTGACGGGCGGCGGGATCGAGCGCCTGCTGGCGGCGCAGCGCGAGGTTTTGGCGGGCGCCGGGGTGCATGTGCTATAATAGATCGTGCGGGTTGATGCGCGGTCAGGTTGGCGCGCGGGAGCATTCTTCGATACTCTGCCATCTGTGGCCAGCGCTGTGTCGGCACGATCCATCCTTCCGGACACGCTACGCTGGCGACTACCGACTGTCTGTGCCCCGGAGATCTGGCCATGCTCGATGAGTTTCAACGAGAAGAGGCGCTGATCCATTTTCAGCGCGGCCTGAACTTGGAGCGTGCCCACCGCGTCGGTGAAGCCGTCGAAGAGTACCGGCGTGCGCTGGCCCACTACCCCCACCTCCGCGAAGCCCACGACGCGCTCGGCTTCTACTACCAGCGCCACGGGCTGCTCGCCAAGGCGGCCGAGGAGTTCCGCGTCGTTGCCGCGCTGGACAACGACTTCCTCTCGTACTTCAACCTGGGCTGCGTGCTGCTCGAGCTGAGCCGCCACGACGAGGCCCAGGAGACGTTCGAGCGCTGCCTGGCGATCGAGCCGGACGACCCGGCCAGCCACTACCAGATCGCATTCATCAACTTCCTGCAGGGCGCCTACCCGGCAGCGATGGCCCGGCTGCAGTCGCCGCTGCGCCACTACCCCGACGACTGGGAGGTCCACTACCTGCTTGGCAACTGCCAGCTCCGGCTGGGCGCCTACGACGAGGCGCTGGTGGCGTTCGGCACGGCGCTGCGCCTGGCGCCGCGCCCCTCGGCACAGGCCGAGGTGATCGAACAGATCTGCACGATCGAGCGCTACCGCGAGCTGGGCCCGCCGCGCTGCCACAAAGACCGGCTCTACGCCGAGCACGGCGTCGTCTACCTCGGGTCGGCCCAGGACGATGGGCTGCAGCTGGACGAGTTCCAGGATTACCACTTTACCTACCCCGACATCGGCACGACGCTGCGGCGCTTCATAGCCCTCCAAGAGGGGCTTGGCTGGTTCTTCTCCTGCGTCGTCGCGCTGGACCGGCAGGCGGTGCCGTTGGCCGAGGCGCTGGCGGAGCTGCTGGATGTGCCGCAGCGCTGCGCGGACGACATCCAGCCCGACGATCTGCCGCTGATGCTGCTGGCGATCGGGCGCGAGGCCGAGCTGCTGAAGCTGGCGATCGAGCGCGCGCCCGGCGAGGCGATGACGCTCTGTCTGGGCCTGAACTGGCTGCGCCACAGCAAGCTGCTGCCGGACATCACCGGCGTGGTCGCGCGCGGCGCATGCAGCGTGCCGTGGGAGCCCGAGCTGCGGCGGCTGCGCTGCGACGGCGCGCGGCCCGAGCAGATCGCCGCCTGCCAAGCCAGCGCCGCCCGGCAGATTGTCGCGGCGACCCAGGATACCCTGCTCGACTCGAACCTGCCGCGCCAGGTCCGCTACTACCGCCGGCATCGCCACCTGCGCTTCGCCGACGTGTTCGACACCGCCCCGGTGCAGGCGTAAAGCCCTACAGGCTGACGCTCTCCAGCCCGCGCTCCTTCAGAAAGAGCCGCACCTCCGGGCAATCCACGACCGCCACGGCCTGGCAGCCGCGCTCGTCGCGCAGCACGAACTCGAACGCGCTCGTCTGCGCGACCGCGCCCCGGTAGATCGGCCGCTCGATCACCGGCGCCTCGAGCCGCCAGCCCGCGGCGAGCTGGCCCCTGAGCCACTGCAATCGGCTGATTGCGTACTCCAGCATTCCTCTGCTCCTTTCACGTCGCTGTGACATAACCTCCAGGCCTTGTCGGGTCGCTTGTTTTGCATGTCGCCAGGTGCGTGAAGCATGAAGCGTGAAGCTTAGGCATGTTTCAATCGAGCGTGACAGTTCATTGCCCCAAAGGGGCAGGGGGCGCGATATATCGCGCCCGTACAGTGGCAAGTCGAAATCCCTAGCATTGAACCATGCCTTAGACGTATCACCTGCCGCACGACACGAGCGATGCGTATACCGAATGAGACCCACTGGCCTACTCTAGCAGCTAAATATGAGGCAGAGATGAGGCCCTTGTTAAATCTTATACAGCGTTCAGCCGCGCGCCCGCGGCAGTTGTGCGGATCGCGCGTTTTCGGTATCATGGGGCGCGCCCACACTGCGAGGACGTTTGCCGGAAGCGCATCATGCGAGAGCTAGGAGCCCCTGTGAACACCCCATTCGAGCCGCTGGTGCGGCGTATTGTCGACGAGGCCACAGTCGTGGACGGCCGGATTCTGAAGATCGACCACTTCCTCAATCACCGGATCGAGCCTGCGTTCATGGCGGCGATGGGCGACGCGCTGGCGCTGCGGCTGCGGCCGTTCGAGCCGAACCTCGTGCTCACGGCCGAGGCGAGCGGGATCGCGCCGGCGCTGGCGGTCGCCACGGCGCTCAATCTCCCGCTGGTCTATGCGAAGAAGTACGCGCCGGTGGTCGAGACGCCGGCGCTGTCGCGCGTGGTCCCCTCGCCCACCAAGGGCGGCGAGACCAAGCTGGCCGTGTCGGGGCGCTACCTGACGAAGGGCATGCGCGTCGCGATCGTCGACGATTTTCTGGCCAACGGGAAGACGGCGGTGGCGCTGGCCGAGATCGTCGGCGATGCGGGCGCGACGGTGGTGGCGGCCGGCTTTCTGGTCGAGAAGCTGTTCCAGCACGGGCGGGCCGGGCTCGAGGCGCTGGGCATCCCGGTGGTGGCGCTGGCGCAGGTCGAGCGCCTCGAGGGCGATCGGGTGATTATGCGCTAGGCGCGGTGCCAGCTTGCGCCCCTGCGCGGCGGGGGTGACGCCATGTTCTTGTGCGACCGCGCGCCAGCGGGCTGAAGCCCGCGGCTACTGGTACGAAGCCCGCTGCGCGGGCTGCTCAGGCGGTGGCGGCGGCCTTCGTGCGCGTAGCCCACTCCCCCTCTCCCGTGGTGGCGGGAGAGGGGGGTATGCTTGCGCCATCCGAGTGCGGTCGCTGCGCGACCGCACTCGGATGGCGCAAATGAACCCCCGCCCCTGGCGGGGGCAGGGGGTGGGGTGATCGAGCACATCACTGCGCTATCAGTGAAACATCTACCCCGAAAGGGGGCAGGGGGGGTAAGGCCCAACGGCAATCAACAGGTCTTGTTGTTCGCCAGGCGGCAGCGGTGGAACAGCACGTCGTCGACCTTGCCGATCACGGCGCGCGGGACCTCGACGACCTGGTAGCGCAGCATGCCGTCCCAGATCAGGCCCTCGCGGATCTGCGGCCGGACGATCGTCCACTGCGCGATCAGGCCGATGTTCCAGTAGATCAGCAGGACCGCCGCGAGCGCCGGCAGAGTCCGCCCCGACCGGGCGCGCAGCCGCTCGATCAGCGCGGCCAGGCCGAGCGCGAAGATCGGCGTGCACTCGATCAGCCGCCGGAAGCCGAACGAGCGCGTCAGGTGCCAGGTGGTGCCGAACGCGCCGTTGATGTAGGTCTGCGCAAAGAATCCCAGCAGCAGCAGCGCCGCCAGCAGCCGGTCGCGCCGCCACAGCAGCGCCAGCCCGAGCAGCGCCGGCACCAGGATCGGGCTCCACAGGAACGCGCCGTGCGCGAAGGGCGGGAAGCCGGCCGTGATGTCTTGCGGAACCGGGCAGAGCGCGCTGGGCCGCGGGTCGTAGTCGATCAGCGTGTCGATCAGGTGCGGGCTGCACCAGAACAGCTTGCCGCCGACTGTGGCGGAGGGCAGCGGCCTGCCGTTCAGCACCT
Organism: Candidatus Ribeiella danica; assembly: GCA_016717335.1. GTDB lineage: Bacteria > Chloroflexota > Chloroflexia > Chloroflexales > Roseiflexaceae > Ribeiella > Ribeiella danica. The sequence goes on along the minus strand of JADKFS010000003.1, from coordinate 415,118 downwards.
GGTAGGCGGCGAGCTGCGGCAGCAGCGCCAGCGCGAGCACCGCCACGAACAGCGCGTGCCCGCCAAGCAGCCGGCGAACCTCGTCCCAGCGGCGCTCGCGCGCAAGAGCCACATAGGCAGCGAGAGCCTCGACCGCGGGCAGCAGCAGCAGCAGCCCGAGCTGCTCGCGGGTGATCGTCATCATGCCGCCGACCAGGCCGAGCAGCGCCCAATCGCCGGGCGATCTGGCTGCGCGGCGCGGCGCCAGCGCGCCCCCGCCGCGCAGCCAGATCGTCAGGAACAGCGCGAACAGGAAGAAGCCGACCGGGTGCGACCACGGCATCAGGATGAAGGTGTACATCACCAGCGGGGTCGCCAGCCAGATCGCGATGACCGCCAGCGCCGCCGCGAAGGCGCCCGCGAAGCGGCGGGCCAGCCGGTAGGTCAGCAGCAGGCCGCCGAGGGCGTACAGCGCCGACATGAAGCAGACCGCCCAGATGTAGGGGCGCGAGTAGCCGTCGGCCGGGATTCCGGCGCCGAGCGCATCTGCCGCGCGCACGAGCAGGTCGGCCGCCACGAAGCCAGGCGACCACATGATCGCCGAGCCGACCGGGGCGACGTTGCGCAGCTTGCCGGTGACCGGGTTGGGGTTCAGCGCGTCGGCGCGCAGCAGCGCGTTGTAGACCGAGCTGTCCGGCGGCGTCTGCTGCTGGCCGATCTGCGCAAAGTGCTCGTACTCATTGCGGAAATCCAGGTCGCCGTCGAAGTAGACCGAGCGCAGGTAGGCGTAGTACTGCACCTCGTCGGTGGCGTAGATCCGCGGCAGGCTGATCGGCAGCAGCAGCAGGAAGATCGCGACGATCGCAAGCGCCCCACGATCGCTCCGGGCCAGCCAGGCTGCGAAACGCTGAGCGCTGAACGCTGAGCGCTGAGGTCTCATCGCGAGAGTCTTCTTATCGTTCATCGGTTATCGTTCAGCGCTTTTTCGCCCCACGACCAGCAGCATCGAGCGCCAGGTTGGGAACGCGCCGGTGAGCAGCCACAGCCCGCCCTTCACGGCGACGCGCAGTGGGTGGCGCAGCAGCCGGCCGGCCTCGACGCCGACCTGCTCCCAGGCGTCGGCATAGCGCGCCAGCGCAACCTCCAGCCCGCTCTGCCCGACCAGCCAGCGCAGCTCCTGCAGCGTGTACAGCCGGCTGTGGTTGTAGTAGCGCTGCGGTCCGGCCAGGCTCATCGCGCGCGTGAAGTCGCCGAACGGTTCGAATGGCCGCCCGAGCAGAATATCGGCCAGCGTGCGCAGCCGGCTCTTGAGATAGTGCTGGTTCGGCGTCGTGATCACCAGCCGGCCGCCCGGACGCAGCACGCGCGCCATCTCGCGCAGCGCCGGCAGCGGCGACGACACCAGGTGCTCGATCACCTCCGAGAACACCACCGCGTCGAACGATTCGTCCGCGTAGGGCAGCGGCTGCTCGTCGATGTTGCAGTAGCGCACCTCGACCTCGATCCGGCGCCACAGCTCGGCGCGCTGGTCGGGGAACAGGTCGACGCCGGCGACCTCGTAGCCGGCGCGGCGCAGGATCTCGGTGAACTGGCCGGGAGTCGTGCCGATCTCCAGGATGCGTGCCGGCGCAGGCGGCAGCGCGGCCAGCAGCTTGCGGAAGCGGTAGCGGTGCAGCCGGAAGTAGGCCGGCTTGCCGTCGGGCGGGATGCCGCGCCCGTAGTCTTCGACGATGTCACGTGCTGTCATAGTAGCCAGTAATCAGTAGCCAGTAGCCAGTAGCCAGTAGTCAGTAGCCAGTAGTCAGTGGTCAGTGGTCAGTGTCGCGTCAGTCCCTGGCCGCTGGCTGTTGCGCGCCATCGTTTCTGACCTCTGCCTCATGACTACTGCGCTATAGTACCATACTTCTGCGCAACCTCCTCCGCCAGCGCCAGGATGCGCTCGGCCCGCGCGGCGTAGGTGTGCTCGGCGACGGCGGCGAGGCCGGCCTGCTCGCGCAGGTCGCGCCGCTCGTCGGTCAGCGCCAGCACGATCGCGCGCGCCAGCGCTCCGGCGTCGCCGCGCCGGAAGTAGTAGCCCGCCGAGTGCGGCAGCACCTCGGCCAGCGCCGGGATGTCGGGCAGCACGACCGCCCGGCCACAGGCCAGGTACTCGAACAGCTTCAGCGGCGAGGCGGTCACATCCGTGACGGTGTCGGGGATGACCAGCGCGTCGGCGGCCTGGAGGTAGGGCAGCACCTGCGCCTGTGGCAGCTGGCCGGCCCAGACGACCGCGCCGCCCAGCCCCAGCCGGTCGGCCTGGGCGCGCAGCTGGTCGATCTCGGCCGGGCGCCCGCCGACGAGCGCCAGCCGGGCCTCGGGCAGCTGCGCCCGCACCCGTGCGAAGGCTTCGATCAGCAGGTCGAGCTTGCGGTAGGCGAAGGTCATGCCGCTGTAGACCAGCAGCGGTGCTGTCTCGGGCAGCGCCAGCATCCGGCGGGCCGCGCCGCGCTCGCCCGGGGCGATCTGCCGGTGGTCGAAGGCGTCGGGGATGACCGAGACCTGCTCGGGCGAGCGCCAGCCCATGCGCGCCAGCAGCCGCCGGAAGTCCTCGGTGAGCGAGACGACCGCCTGGCTGCGCGTCAGCGCGGCGCGGTCGAGCAGGTTGAGCAGCGGCTGGGCCCAGCGCTCCTTGGCGCGCGAGGGGTTCCAGCTCTCCAGATCGTGGGCCTCGTAGATCACCGGCAGGCCGAGCAGCGGGCCCCACACGGCGGCCCACCAGCCCGCGCAGAGCGCCTCGCGCACGTAGACGACCTCGATCGGCCGGCCGCGCAGGCGCTGCCCGGCGACCACCGCGGCGGTCATCGCCGCGAAGACCGAGCGCTCGGCGTAGTACCACAGCGTCGAGCGATACAGGCGCGAGAGCTTGCCGATCGCCGGCCGCGGCAGGTGGCGCGCGCCCACCTCGCCAAAGCGCGAGGGCTCGCGCAGCCAGCGCGGCACCAGCGCGAGCGTCGCCGGCTCGCGCTCGCGCAGCTCGCGCAGGGTCGTGTGGGTCTGGATGGCATTGGCAGACCGGAGCGTCAGGCTGGTCGGGTAGGCAATGTAGGCGATCCGCATCGTTTCGACTCACACATAGTGCCGGCGCCGGACCATCACGTCCGGCGCCGGCAATCAGGCTCGCATAGATTCAGTCGGCGTTCGCCGGGCTCACCGCGTGATCGGCGAGATGTACCTGGTCGGCAGGTCGTAGCCCGCGCCCAGCGTCGCCGCGTTGGTCGCCTTGATGCCGACCCTGGTGGCGTTGCCGGCGCCGTCCAGGAAGCGGACGTAGATGTAGTACGTGCCGCCCTGCCGGCTTGGGTCGACGTCCAGCCCGGTGAGGATGTTCCACTTCTTTACCGTGAAGCCGGCCTGCGGCGTTGGGACATGCACCGGGAACCACTGCAGGTTGGGGTTGTCGGGGCCGACATCGACGTTGCGGCTGCTGGCGATCCAGACGCCCCAGAACTGCTTGCCGGCGCTGAGGCTCTCGAACGAGCCGTAGGTCGTGTCGTCGACATTGACCCCGCTAAAGGTCAGATCGCGGAAGATCGACTTGGTGTTGCTGTTGTCGACCGTCACCGCGCCGGCCTTGTAGACCGGCAGGCCGAGCGTGTTCGTGACGGCGGGGTCCGGGTTGGTGTCGGCCGGGTCGTAGATCATATCCTGCGACTTGAACAGCACGTTGGGCACTGGCGTGACACCGTCGTCAACCTGCACGTCGACGCGCGTCTTGGTGCCAGGGTTGGAGATGGTGGTCGCGTCGAGGTGGACCTTGCCCTCAAACCGGCCGTTGCTGATCGGCATGGCCACTGCGCTGCCCGGAACCGAGAATCGCGTCAGTCCGGTGCAATCGTTCAGGTCGTAGATGCCGAGGAAGAACTGCTCGTCGCGCGTGTAGCGCGGGTCGCCGTCGCGCGCGCCGTAGAGGCCCGGGTTGGTCGGGTCGTAGCGCTCGGACGTCGCCCAGGCGGTCGGCACCGACACGAGGTTCGGGTTGCTGATCTGAACCGCGGCCTGGGTCTGGCCGTCGAACGTGATCGTCGCCGCCTTGGCCGCAGCCGCGTCCTGGCCGGTCTCGCTGTTGTGGGCCAGCGTGTACAGCGTGTGCGTGTTGCAGGTTGCGGTCGAGACGTTGATTGGCGCGTTGACGAGGATCGGCGCCGGGTTGATCGAGACAAGCGTCTCGTTGCCGGTGGGCGGCGCGTCCCAGCGGTAGCGCACCTTGTCGGGCGAGCCGACCAAGTTGGTGAAGGTCAGGGCAAGCTGCGACTTATTCGTCACCGCCTTGCCGCCCTCGAGCTGCGGGTCGGCCTGTATGCCAACGCCGCCGCCGCCGCCCGGATCGACGTTATACCGGATTGCCTCGGTGTTGTTGGTCGTCCAGATCGCGACTTTGCCCGGCCCGTTCACCGAGATGCGCGGCGCGCGGCTGATCTCAACGTTGCTGATCCGGACGGGGTCGGAGTAGCTGCTATTCGTTGCGTCGAACGACTGGTAGTAGGCCAGCACCTGGGTGATCGAGCTTCCGCTCCAGTACTTCTCATCGGCGACGATATGCGCCACGTCCTTCGCCACATCGATCGAGCTTGTTTCCGGCCAGATCCGCGGGCCGACCTGTAGGGTGGCGGGCCCAGCCCAGCTTGAGCCGTTCGACGTGCTGGTCGTCAGCTTGAGCACGAAGTCGTTAGAGATGCTGCCGGTCACGAACGCCGCGAACAGCCGGCCGGAGGCGCGGTCGACGCCGATCGAGGGATTGCTCGCCGAGCTATAGCCGAACGACTGGCTGAAGTTGGCGCTGATGAAGCCGCCCGTGCGCAGGCCGCGGGTATAGCCGGCCCGGTAGGTCGAGTCTGTCTGTTTCTCTTTGTACTCGAAGACGACGTGGACCGTTGCGGAGTCGCCGGCGCCGGTCACGGCGATGTCGGAATAGCGCGACAGGTAGACGCTAGGGCTAATGGTGATGCGCCCTTTCCAGGAGTTGCTGCCGAGCCGGTAGGTCATCACCGCGTGCGATTGGCCGTTGCCCAGGCCCTCAGTCCAGGCGATGTAGGGCGTGCCGGCCGAATCGACCGCGATCACCGGCTGAAAGAACTCGCCGGACACCGAGGCGACGGTTTCGGTCGACCAGCTGCCGGCCGCGCCGTGGTTGCTGTTGCGCAGGTAGTAGACGCGCCCATCCGCGCCGCCGTACGTGACGTGAACGACCTCGCTGTTATCGGCGACAACGCGCGGCGGGCGCGGGTATTTGGCCTTGACGCCCGACAGCAGCTGGGGCGAATCCCAGGCCACGCTGTCGCCGGCGCTGTTCATCTTGCCGTGCATGTAGTAGACCAGGTCCTGGTTGAAGTCCTGGTTGTCGGAGTGCATCCAGACGGCATGCACGTTACCGCTTTGATCGACGCTGACATCAGGGAACAGCACGTCCTTCTGGCCCGCCGGCATCTTTGGGGCAGGCGTAACCCAAGCGAAGGCGGTGCCAACCGTGCCAATGCAGAGCGCCACGAGAATCATCAGACGCAGGGCTACTCTGCGCCCCGAATGAGACGGGCGCTGCATAGATTGAGGAATAGTCTCCGAGCGCATCATGATTCTCCTATTGTCCTAGCACGCGGAAGTTATCGAAGAACGCGAAACCTTCGCTGCCGGCGTACAGCCCGGCGCGCTGCCCGATCGGCGACTCCGGCAGCTGGGCGGTCAGCGGGGTGCCGTCGTCGACTGCGGCCGCGATCTGCTGGCCGACAACACTGATGCTCAGGTGATACCAGCGGCCGTGCTCGAGGACGGTGCTCGTATCCTTCGCGAGCACCTTGGGCGTGCCCTTCGAGACACGTACGATCTCCAGGCCGGAGCGGCCGGGCGCCTCCTTGGCGCGGAAGACGAGCGCGGTGTAGTTCTGGTCGTCCTGGTAGCCGACGATCAAGCCGACCTTCGAGGCCGTGCCCGCGTACACGCTCGCCTCGACGCTGCCATTGCTCTGCAAGCTGGCCGGCGCGGCGGCGATCGTATCGTTGAACGCCTGGGTCGAGTCGCTGTTATCGGGCGCGACGATCTGGCCCTTGCGAATGCTCCACTGGCCGGCGGTGATCGGGTCCTGGTAGATCTGGCCGAACGTCCATCCGCTCAGGTCGGTCTTGTCGAACGACTCGACCGCCTTGACCGAGAGGCCGGCCGATGCGGGCGCGAGCTCGGGCGCGGCTGGGATGTCGACAGTGGCTGGCCGCGTCTCCGGGTTGGCGGTCGGGGCCGCCGGCATGGCCGGGCCGACCTCGACAGTCCCGAAGCCCTCGCCATTCGTGCCAGGAGCGGGGGTCGCGATTGCGGCCGCGGGCAGATCCGGCCCGGGGGTCGCCGACTGCGATAACACTCGTCCGCCCAGCACGATGCCCGCGGCCAGCAGGGCCACCGCGAGAAGCCCCAGGATGACGGGTCGTGCGCTGCTGTGTCGCTTCATATCACTCCTCTGTCCTTTTCAGATTGATCCGAGCGTGGCGGGAAGCCCTGTTCATTGTTGGCCAAAATGCTTACTCCTTTGGATGTAGTGGTGTCATAGCGGCCCAATCTAGCGCTAGGCCTAAAGGTCGTGGGTCCGGCTGAGCTGGCAAGGATGGTTCGGATAGCTGCGCGGCTGCCAGCGCGGGAATGTATGTGTCGGTGCGCAGCGTGATCTGCACTCCACTGGCGGCGGGTGGCACGACGAAGCGATAGACGCGCCAGTGTGATGGGACGATCGTGCTGGCGATCAGCCGGCTGTCGATCAGAACGTCGAGCTTTGGCGCCGGCACACCCTCGGGCCGCTCTCCGCTCAGGCGGATGCTCACGATCGAGGATGGGGTTGGCAGTGTCCCAAAGCGTAGCTGCATCTGCGCGCCGCTCCAGCGGGCTGTCGAGCCGCTGCCCGGCAGGTTCGGGTAGAGCCCCAGCGTATAGCCGTACTCCTCGGCCGGCGGCCCGCCAATATCCACGATCGATCGGGCGGGCAGGCGATCGGCTGCGAAGCCGACCGCCTCGGTCAGCGCTGGCGCCAGCGAGTCCTGGTCGAGCTCGTACGCGACTCGGTCGAATGCGCCGCGCCGCGACCAGATGCGCGCCGCGCCAATATGCGCCTGCGGATCATAGGATACCACCGATACGACCGCGTTGTAGAACTCCAGCGCCTGGTCGTCGTGCCCGGCCGCCTCGGCGGCCTGCCCGGCCGAGAGCAGCGCGCTGACGCGGGTCGGGTACCAGCTTGCCGCGGCGCGATAGCCGGCGAGCGCCCGGTCGATGTCGCCGGCACGCCAGGCCCGATCGCCCCAGACCTGCCAGATCTGGCTGCCGGCCAGCGGCACAATGTTGAGCAGCCACAGCCCCGCCAGCACGGCGAGCACCGCAGCGATCGCCCGCCATGTCCGCAGCTGCGCCCAAAGCCAGCGCGCGCGGCCCGCCGAGATCGCCCGCTGCGAGGTGATCCGGCCCCGGAGGTAGAGCAGGCCGGCGGCGGCGAGCGGCAGCAGCACCGGCAATGTCGCGAGGCGCAGCCGCGGCTGCACGATTGTCAGCGCCATCACCCCATACATCGCCAGGAACCAGCCCCAGGCGATCGTCTTGAATGGCGTGCGCGGCAGCCAGAGCATCGCAGCCAGGGCGCCCACCAGCACAGGCAAGTAGACCAGGTCGGCGGCCGTGTTAACCAGTAGCTGGCCGCAGGGGCGCGCGTCGGCGATCACATTCTCGGCCGACTGCGGGTCGATCGTGTCGTACTGGACTGGCACGCTGTGGCGCGGGCACGTCAGCGCGAGCTCGCCGTACTGGTGCGTGAAAATAAGATCGGTCTCGGTTCGCCAGAATCGGATAAGCTTGCCCCCGATCTGCGTGATCGTGTAGAGCGGGTCGCGCGCGGCGTTGGCGAGCGCGCGCGCCGACAGCGCGGCATCGACGTCGGCCGGGTCGCCGTAGGTCTGGTTGAGCTGCTGCTGGAAGGCCAGATCGCCGCCGATCGGCCGGTTGCCGAGCCAGGCGTTATAGCCGCCGGTTGTATCCAGCAGGACGAAGCGGTGGTGCACCAGCGTGTTGCGGATCGACCAGGGTGCGATCAGCAGCGCGCCACACCCCAGGGCCAGGGCCGTGTGCGCCAGCGCGCGGCGCCAGGTTCGATCGCCCCACCAGATCGCCAGGAGCAGGGCCGGCGCGCATGCCAGCGCGATCGGCTTTGTCAGCGCCGCCACCCCGAGCAGCAGGCCGGCCAGCGCCGCCGCTCGCAGCGTTGGCCGCTGGGCCAGCCGTATCAGGGCGAGCAGGAAGCCGCATAGCACGACCAGCAGCAGCGTATCGGCCATGAGATAGCTGGAGTACGCGATCAGCGGCAGGTAGACCGCCGCTATGCCTGCGCACAGGAGCGCGATGTTCTGCTGGCCCCACGCCGCCAGCGCGACACGGTAGAGCAGATAGATCAGCAGTGCGCCGAGCGCCGTCTGAGCGAGCTTCGCGAGCAGAATGCTGCTGGGGCCAAGCGTTATCGCCAGCCAGAGTGGAAAGAGCGGCGGTCGCAGCCATCGCCCGCCGTCGACGTAGCTACCCGCCCGAATCGCCTGTGCGATTCGTAGGTATTCTGGCTCGTCGAGCCAGAGCACCCGGTCGACCTGGAACCAAAGCCAGGCCAGGCGCATCACAAGGCCCACGGCAAGGATGTAGTGCAAGGGTGGTTGAGAGCGAAGCCGTGCGATAGGAATCCTATGAGAATTTCGGTGGGCGACAAACGACATTATAATCGCGGCAGGTATCAGTATGTCGACAGCGATTCTGCCGATGCCGTCGTACAAGATCTATTTGCCAGATCGCTGATTTGGCGCTTGACCGCGGCTCGCAAGCTCCTCTCTTGGTCTCAAGGGCCAATGTCTAGGGCGCAAGCGACACCGACCGCTTTATAACATAGCACGTGCCAACCGTCAACTTTGACCGTTTGCAACGCGGATTCGATGTAAAAAGCTTCTGCTTCTGAAGGACTACCATTATACCATGCGCATCCGCATGTAACCTGAGTGCTGGCTAAGAATCATCTGATATTCAGTAGGGTCGTTTTACTGCTGGCTCACCGCACTGCACCTGCCGGGTGCGGCTCAGGGGCTTTGCCGCCCCGGACCCCTGCGGCAACGGCTATGCTGAACCCCGGGCAGCATCCGCGTAGATTCGGGCGAGCCCTTGCGCCACCGCCGCGGCCGAGCAGTCGCGCGCGAGCGCCAGCGCATTGGCGCCGAAGTCGCTCAGCGCCCGCCGCGAGGCCAGCAGCCGGCCGATGGCCTGCCCCAGCGCCGCGCCATCGCCGGCCGGGGTGATCAGCCCGCACCCGTAGCGGCCGACCAGCTCGGCCGCGCCGGCGCCGTCGCTGATCACCGAGGCCGTGCCGACGGCCGCGGCCTCGATCACGACGCGGTTCAGCCCCTCCAGCAGCGAGGGCACCGCCAGCAGGTCGGCCGCGGCCAGGTAGTCGCGAATCTCCACCAGCGGGACGTAGCCGGTGAAGGTGCAGAGCTGCTCCACGCCGAGCTCGGCCGCCCGACGCTGCAGGAACGTCAGGTAGTCGCCGCGCGCGGGGTCGGGCCGGGTCGGCCCGATGATGCAGATTCGCACGGGGCCAACCGCCGCGCAGATCTGCGGCAGCGCATCGATCAGCAGCTCCGGCGCCTTGAGCCCGATCAGCCGCCCGACGCAGACGATCAGCGGCGTGTCGTCCCAGCCGTAGCGCTGGCCGAGCGCGGCGCGGCAGCGGGCGCGATAGGCGTCGAGCGGTAGATCGCCCGGCGGGTATGAGATGCCGGCGATGCTGACCGGCAGCACGGTCGTGCGCTTGGCGCTGGCGCCGTACCCGATCGCGAGGCGCGCGCTGAGCGTGGAGTTCGCGCGCACCCAGGCCGCCCGCCGCAGCGCCAGGCCGATCAGGTAGCGCGGCAGGCGATAGTGGCCGTAGCCGTAGCCCTGATCCGGCAGCCGAAACAGGTCGCCGCCGGTCGTCGTGACGACATACGGCGTCCGGCTCCAGCGCGACGCGAGCGCGGCGATCGCGCCAAGCGGGAAGCTGCCCTCCACGTGCACCAGGTCGTACCGCCCGGGCCGAGCGATCTGGAGATAGCCCGCCAGCAGCGAGAAGAAGAATTCGTAGTGCAGGCTTCGCCGGGCCACCGGGGCGAGCAGCCGCTCGGCCAGCCGCGCGCCCTGAACGTGGCGATAGACTCGCTCCGAGCCGAACCCGGCGCCCCAGCCGCCCGGCCCGCCCGCGCCACTGCGCGTGGTGAAGCTCAAGACGTCGACGTTCAGATCGAGCCGGTTCAGCTCACGAACGACCTCGCCGTGAGTCTCATTGCTGATGAACTGCTGGCCGTAGCGAGGAATAGCGTAGAGTACGCGCATGGTGTTCACTCGTCGTGGCGCGACAGCATGGTCGCGCTCATTGGCCGCGGCCGAAATCGCTGTTCAGCCGGTAGACCGTCACGGCGCGCGTGGGGTCGTTCGGCAGCGGAAACTGCTGCACGACCGTCGTCACCGAGCTGAACGGGCGCAGCACCCGGTCGGGAACGCGCAGGTCGAGCTGCACCGGCGGCCCGAGCCGCAGCTTGTTGGCGACCAGCCGGGCGTAGACGATCAGCTTGTCGAGCGACGAGAGCTCGGCGTGCGGCCTGGCCTCGCTCAGGTCGCGGCTGTAGAACTCGACCTTCTCGGCGACGTCGGGCAGGTCGACGATATAGCCGACCCCCTCGGAGCGCAGGTAGACGTCCAGCTCGCGGCGCTCCTGCACAGGGATGATCTTGTGGTTCAGCTTGCCGTCGAAGTTCAGCACCACGTGGCCGCTGTAGTACTGGAAGATGCCGGAGTTCGACGAGGCCAGCCGCGTGTCCGGCGGCAGGTTTGCGGCGACCCAGCGCGCGGCCTGGTACATCTGCGGCTGCGCCAGCGACGGCGCGCGCGCGGCCTCGCCCAGGTAGCGCAGGTACAGCCCGCCGTTGAGCGCGACCGCCGCGGCCGCGACGAGCCAGGGGCCGGCCGCGGCGAGCGACGATCGCCGCACATCCCGCGCCTGCTCGGGCTGTAGCCGTCGATCGAACCAGGCGCAGACAAGTAGCACCACCACCGCGCTGATGCCGACGAAGTAGCGCTCGTGCCCGTTCTGCTGGAGGTAGCTGTAGTACAGGGTCAGCGCCAGCGCGTAGAGCGCGAGCGGCGCCATGCGGGTGCGCTGCGGGCCGGGCAAGGTCCAGAACATTGCCAGCAGCAGCGCCAGGACGATCGCGTAGAGCCAGCTCGGCGCCCACGACATGTCGAGCGCGGTCTGGTAGGCGATCAGGCCGAGCCCGCTGGTGAAGGTGAAGTCGCCGCGAAAGCTGTGCAGGTACGCCAGCGCGCGGCCGCTGCTGGGCGAGAGCGCGCCGAACACCAGCCAGTTGCGGGCGAAGTAGGGCAGCAGCAGCGCGCCCGTGACCAGCGCGTAGGTCGCGCTGAGCGCCGGCCAGCGCCGCGCCCGCAGCTCGCGCCAGAGCAGTGCCAGGCCGAGCAGCCCGGCCGCGAGCATGCTGTCCAGCCGCGCCAGGATCGCCAGGGCAGCCAGCAGCCCCAGCAGCGCGGCGCCGCGCAGGTCGGCGGGCCGGCGGGCCAGCGCGTACCACCAGAGCAGCAGCAGCAGCAGCAGCGCCAGCGATGTCTCCATCGCGTTGACGCTGTAGCGGACCAGCAGCGGGTTGAGCGCCAGCACCGCCAGGCCCGCCTGGGCGACGCCGCGCCGGGCGAACAGCCGCGCCAGGCCGTAGAGCGGCAGCAGCGCCAGCCCGTTCAGCAGCGCGCAGATCAGCAGGTTGGCCCGGAAGCCGAAGTCGAGGTCGTCGGGCCGCAGCAGGTACGGCAGCGCGCCGAGCGTCAGCGGGTAGAGCGGGTGGAAGCCGTTGGTCGGGTTCAGCCCGTCGGCGGTGATGCCGTGCCCGAGCGCCCAGTGCCGCGCGATCGCCGTGACCATCCAGGCGTCGTCCTCCAGCAGGAGCAGCAGCGTCTGCAGCGGGAGCGACGCGAAGGCCAGGCGCAGCAACATGCCCAGGCTCACGAGCGCGATCTCAGGCCAGTAGCGTTTGGTGAATGTCATAGCGTGTACCGGCTCATCGCTGGCGCTGCAGCAGCACGAAGTCGCCCGCCTGGCGCACCAGCCGCCAGCCGCCGCTCTGGATGAAGCGCTCCAGCAGGTCGCGCTCCTGGATCTGCTCGGGGCTGGGGCGCGCGCCGCCCGGCCGCCGGTCGGCCACCAGGTAGTCGGCGCGCTCCTCCACGTACCTGAGCGGGTACGAGCCGTTGCCGGGGAAGAAGTAGAGCTGCTCGCGCTGCGCCAGGTGCGGCGCCAGGAAGGTGCTCGCGCCCAGCGCGGCCCCAGGCGGCACCTGCGCGATAATCGCGCGCGCGTCGGCCGCGCGCTCGGGCGTCTCGCGGTTGCCGGCCAGGCCGCGCACCACATTGCCCAGCAGCAGGTTGGCCACGACCGCGATCGCCAGCAGCGCCGCCACCCCAGCCGAGGCCCAGCGCGCGCGCGCGGCCGGCGGCCGCCCCAGCCAGCCGGATAAACGCGCCAGGCCGTCGGCCGCCGCCACCAGCAGGAACGGGTAGATCAGCGCCGGGTACTGGTAGAACAGGCTGAACTGCACCACGTTGCGGTCGGGCGCGATCAGGCTCAGCGCCAGGATCGGCAGCGCCAGGATCGCGATCGGGCTGAGCAGCGCCAGGAACGCCTGGAGCCCCAGCAGCTGCGCCACGAACGTCAGCTTGCGCGGCGCGCCGATCAGCCGGATCAGCGCCACGGGATCGGTCAGCAGCGGGAGGATCTGGTTGTAGCTGTAGACCGAGCCGATGAAGTCGCCCTGGCTGAAGCGCGGCACGATCACGCCGAGCGCGACCGCGACCCACAGCGGGCCGAGCACGAGCGGGATCGCGGCGAACGGCCAGCGGCGGCGCAGCAGCAGCGCGTAGATCCCAAACGCGACCAGCGTGAAGCCGGCCTCGGTCTTGGTGCACATCATCAGGAGCAGGCACAGCGCGTACGGCCACAGCCGCGCGCGGCGCAGGAACAGCAGCGCGCCGAGCGCGAACGGGATCGCGAACGAGCGCAGCTGGAACTCGTACATATTGATGTGCTGGGTGGTCGGGTGCAGCAGGTAGATCAGCGCCAGCGCGAGCGCGTGCCAGCGCGCCGGCAGCAGGTCGCGCCCGAGCAGGTAGACCGGCCAGGCCGCCAGGCCGAGCGCGATCGTCTGCAGCGCCAGCAGGGTGTACGGCGAGGGGTAGATGCCGTAGAGCAGCGCCAGCGGCAGCTCAAGCAGCACCGGCCCGTCGTCGAAGTCGTACTGCATGAACGCGAAGATCGAGGTGCGAAACGGCCGGCCGTGCAGCGTGTTCCAGATCACCTGCTCGTTGCCGGCCATGTCGAAGCCCTGCCGGAACCAGGCCAGCTTCAGGCCGGAGAGGATCGCAAAGGTGACGATGTAGGCGGCGATCGTGGCGGCCAGCAGCAGCGGCGCGCGCCGGTCGAGCCAGGCCCCCAGCCGCACCGCCGCGCCGCCGCCCGCGCTATCGCGCTGTATCGTGCGAATCATGACAGCCACTGCCCCAGCCGGCGCGCCAGCGGGCTGCGCAGCTCGGCCAGCAGCGCGCGGTCGTCGCTGTGCAGCGGGCGCAGCCAGCGCAGCGCGCCGGCCAGGACCGCCAGGCCCACGCAGCCCAGCGCCAGGCTGATCAGCGCGTACTCCAGCCGCACGCCCAGCGGCGCCTCAGGCGGGATCTGCCCGAGCCAGAGCATCAGCGGGCCGGCCAGCGCCGCCGCCAGCAGGCTCGCCAGCGCGATCTTGCCGGCGAAGCGCCAGGGGAACTCCAGCCGGTAGCCGCGGATCGCGCCGACCAGCACCAGCAGGCCGCCCAGCGCGCGGCCGCTGCCGAGCGCGACGGCGATGCCGGGCGCGCCCAGCGGCGCCAGCAGCACCAGCAGCGGCATGCTCGTCAGGGTCAGCAGCCGCGACACAACCACCAGCCGGTAGCGCTCGTGGACCATCAGGATGTTGTGGCCGAGCCCCCAGAACGGCTCGAGGAACAGGAACGGGATCAAGATCAGCGCGGCCGGCAGCGCGGCGGCGTAGCCCGGGAACTGGATGAGCACCAGGTTGCGCAGGAACACCACCAGCAGGATTCCGGTGGGCACGAACAGCACCAGGAACAGCCGCGCGACCGTGCCGAACACGCGCGCCAGACGCGCGTCGCCGTCGGCGCGCACCTGCGTGAACAGCGGCACCTGCAGCCCGCCCATCGGCGCGTAGACGTAGGACTGCACCTGCTTGATCGCGCTGTAGGCGACCCAGTAGAGCGCCACCTCCTGCAGCCCGTTCAGCCAGTAGACGCCGAAGTACTGGCTGGTCAGCAGGTCGGTCGTGCTGAGCAGAAACGACATGCCGGCGTACGGCAGGAAGCGCCGCCAGGTCCCCGGCGGGATCGGCGCCGACTCGCGGCCGCCCTGGCTGCGCGCCATCGCCCGGCGCACGTTGCCCCAGGTGATCAGCACGCTCAGCAGCGTGGTCAGCACGATCGCCGCGACCACGCCGAGCACGCCCAGGCCGGACAAGACCGCGATCGCGCTCAGGATCGGCAGCAGCAGCGCGCCGATCGCCGTGATGATGTTCCAGGCCTTCTGGCGGAAGAAGCTGATCAGGTAGGCCTTGAGCGTGTCGTCGAGCGAGCCGAGCAGCAGCAGCGCGATCACGGCCGCCAGGAACAGCCCGCGGTAGTTGACGAGCTGCTCCTTGAGCTGGAACACCTCGACGCCGCGGCGCTGCGCGAGCGCGTCGACCTGCTGGCCCATGTAGTCCAGCAGCCCGCCGCCCCACCAGGGGATCGCCAGCAGCGCGACCGCCAGGATCAGCATCTTGGCGACGATCGCGGTGTTCAGGAAGCGGCGCACCGCGCCATGCCCGCCGGCGCGCTCGACCTCGGGGATGGCCTTCGGCAGCGCCTGGTCGATCCCAAAGTCGATCCAGATGCCGACGGCGCTGGTGGCCGAGCTGAACAGCGACAGTGCGCCGACCTCGGCCTTGCTCAGCAGGTTGATCTTGATGATATTCGCGACGACGTCGATGACGAACTTGATCGGCGTGAACAGGACGTTCCACGCCACCGCGCGCGAAAGCTGGCCGCGCAGCCCGGTTGTCTCGCCCGTCGCTTCGGTCTTCATGGCGCGTGATGCTCCAGCACGTCGCGGTACAGCGCCTCGATCTGCCCGACCAGCGCCTCCTCGGCGTAGCGCTCGCGCAGGGTGACGCGCCCGCCGGCGATCAGCCGCTCGCGCAGCCCGCCGTCGCCGAGCAGCCGCAGCGCGGCGCGCGCCAGGGCGGATGGGTCGTCGGGCGCCGCCAGCAGGCCGTTCTCGCCGTCGCGCACGATCTCGCGCACAACCGGGATGTCGGTCGTCACGAGCGGGCAGTCGGCGGCCATCGCCTCCAGCAGCGGCAGCCCGAAGCCCTCGTAGCGGGTCGGGAACAGCAGCGCGTCGCTGGCGCGGTACAGGTTGACCAGCTCGTCGTCGGGCAGGTAGCTGCCGAGCACGTGCACGTGCCGCTCGACGCCGGCGGACCTAGCCAGCTCAACCAGCTGCTCGCGCTGGGCCTGGTTGATGCCCGAGACGATCAGCAGCGAGGCGTTCGGGTGGGCGGCGATGATCTCGGGCAGCGCGCGCACCGCCAGGTCGTAGCCCTTGCGCGGCGTGAGCTGGCCGACGAACAGCAGCCACGGGCGCGGCAGGTCGAGCCGCGGCGGGCGCAGCGGCGTCTCGCGGATCGCCGGGGCGTCGATCCACAGCGGGATGACGCGCTGCGGCTGGGTCATCCCTAGCCGGCGCATGATCGTCGCCTCGAACTCGGAGCAGGGCGCCAGCGCAGCGGCCGCGCGCAGCGGCCAGTGCAGCCGGTAGTTGCGCAGCAGGTCGCGCGGCCGGCGCTCGATCGGCAGGCGGCGCAGCAGCTTCCAGCGGCTGAAGATCAGGCGCTCGTAGGTCGGCTGCGCGTCGAACGGCCGCTCGCGGTTGGGCGCGAGGTAGTGGTCGTGGAATGGCCCGAGCCAGGTGTAGACGGTCGGGATGCCCCGGCGCCGCGCCCAGGCGGTCGTCTGGGCGGCGAGCACATTGCGCGGGTGCATCAGGTGGATGATATCCGGGCGCGGGCCGGCGCTCAGCGCCCGGGCCAGCTCGCGGTTCGGCCAGTAGCCCGAGCGCACCCGGACGACCTGCACGCCCTCGACGACCTCGCGGCGCGCGGCCAGCGCGGGCCGGGACGGGTCGTGCGTGCCGATCGCCCAGACGGCGTGGCCGCGCCGGGCCAGCGCCAGCGCCAGCACCCGCTCGGGCCAGTGGCGAAACGACTGCGTCACTCCGCCGAGGCCGACGATCAGAACGTTCATCGGCGCTAATGCTCGCGCCGGCCGGTCGCCAGCAGGCCGTTGCCGATCAGGGGCGGGTAGGGGATCGAGAGCCGCAGGCGCAGGCGGCGCGAGGAGAGCCAGCGCGCCGGCTTGACGCCGGTGGACCAGCGCACCTGGGTGAAGCCGGCCCGCCGCAGCTCGCGCGCCAGCCGCGCCGGCGTGTACAGGTTGACGTGGGTGGGATCGGTGTCGCCGCTCCAGGGCCGGCCGGCCAGCGGCGACAGGGCCCGCCGGACGTCCCACAGGTTCGGGGTCGTCACGACGATCCGGCCGCCGACCTTGAGCACGCGGTAGCACTCCTCGAACAGCGGGCCGGCGTCGACCACGTGCTCGACCAGCTCGCTCAGCAGGACCAGGTCGGCGCTCTGCGAGCCGCAGGGCAGGCCGCGCGTGCTGTCGTTCAGCGCCACGCCCGCGCCGGGGCTGAGCTGCAGCGCCGTCTCCAGCGCGTAGCGGCTATGGTCGAGCCCGAGCGCGGTCGCGCCGCGCGTCGCCAGGTAGCGCAGCCCCGGCCCGGCGCCACAGCCGACGTCGACCACTCGCAGCCCGGCGACGTCGCGCACGCCGGCCAGCCCGAAGATGCGGCTGTACTGCCAGGCGATCTTGGCGTCGGACTTGCGGATCTGCGCGGCGAAATATTCCGGAGGGTAGGCTTTGTCGGCCTCCTCGGTCCCGTTATGGTTGCTCATAGCTTCGCTTGCAGCAAAAAAGATAGACCACAGCCGGTCACACCTCAAGCGTGCTATTATAGCGTATACCGCCTCAATAGCAAGCTCTCCGTGCGGGCGCTCAGGGCTGTTACAGCCAAGAACCGAGCATGAGCGCCGCGCGCCCCGGCTCATGCGCCGCAGAACCAAACAGTCTCCACATAGCATCTTCATACTCCCTGAAGATCCGCTTGCTATCATACAGCCATCGAACAAGACACACGGCAACGAGCAACTTGAAAGGAGCTACACCAATGGCACGCAATGATACATCGAAGCGCCAGCTTCTGTCGGCTAATCTGAAATCCGCCATCGCGACCGCCGCGATCGTCGGCACCATCGGCGGATGGGCGGCGCTCGGCACGCAGCAGGCCACCACGACCGCCGTCGCGTCCACCCAGGCCGTCGCCCAGGTCGCCGACAGCGCCGTCGTGACCGAGTCGAGCAGCGCCCAGGCCCAATCGGCGGCGCAGTCGTCGGTGGGCAGCACGTCCACGTCGTCGACCTCAACCAGGAGCCCAGTCACGACGACGCGCTCGTCGAGCTGAGCGTGATGCGAGCGCAGGCACCCGGGGCGATCCGGCCCGGCCGGATCGCGATCACGTGAAGATGTCAACGCGCGCCGCGACCATTTCCGGCACGGCGCCATTCTGGGGAGCAATCAGCAATGGATCCTGTGAAATCGAAACCGCCGAGCGAGCTGCGCCAGGGCCTCGACGCGCAGCAGTCGCCCGCGTCGCCGGCGCGGCGCCAGCCGGAGGCCACCAGCGATACCCTGCCGGCGGTGCTCCCGCCGCTGATTGGCGCGCTGGTCGGCGTGGTCATCATCATCGCCGTCGCAATTGTTCTGGGCGGGCCGTCCGGCGGGCTCACCGCCCTCAGCGCCGCGCTGCTCGGGCAGCACAGCGCCTGGTATCTCTCGCGGGCCAGCGCGTTCGTGGCCTACCTGCTGCTGTGGTGGTCGATGGTGCTCGGGCTGTCGCTCACCAATCGCCTGGCGCGGGTCTGGCCGGGCGGCCCGACCACCAACGACCTGCACGAGCACGCCAGCCTGCTCGGGATCGTCTTCGCGCTGCTGCACGGGCTGGTGCTGCTGGGCGACTCGTACATCGGCTATACGCTGCCGCAGATTCTCATCCCGTTCGCCGGCAGCTATGCGACGCTGTGGGTCGGGCTCGGGCAGGTCGGCCTGTATATGATGGCGCTGGTAGCGTTCACCTTCTACGTGCGGCAGCGCATCGGCGCGCGCACCTGGCGATCGATCCACTACCTGAGCTTCGCGGTCTTCGCGCTCTCGCTCGTTCACGGGCTGGCCAGCGGCACCGACAGCGGCACGCTATGGGCGATCTGGATCTACCTCAGCACCGGCGCAAGCGTTCTGGCGCTCACAATCTACCGCATCTGGACGCGCACGCGCCCGGCGGAGCCGCAGCCCGCGCGCCTGTCGACGGAGGGCTGACGCCGGAGCGGCAGCCGACCGAACTTTAGGGGCGATGGACGATGACAGCATCGTCCATCGCCCTTTGTCTTGCGCGGATTTCTTGCGCCCGATCAGGAAACAGCCGGCCAACAACGTGCTACAATAGCGGCGCCTGCAACCACTGGCCTATCGTCTGGCGCATTGCTCCGGCACCATCGCGAGCGCGCAGGCTTCACCAGGAAGCCCTGAGGGTATGTGCGGTGTCGACCGGGATTTTGAACACCAAGCTGTACAAACCCGCCCGCCGCTCGAACGACGTCGTACGTCCGCGCCTCTTCGCAAAACTCGACCAGGGCATCGAGCAAGGGCGTCGCTTGACCCTGATCTCCGCGCCTGCCGGGTCGGGCAAGACTACGCTGCTCGCCGCGTGGCTCGCCGAAAGGACGAAGGCAGAAGGCGGAGGGATCAATAGCGCCGAAGCCGGACCTTCGTCCTTCATCCTTCATCCCCCATCCTTCGCATGGCTTTCGCTGGACGAAGACGATAACGACCCGGCGCGCTTCTGGACCTACGCGATCGCCGCGCTGCAGGCGGTTCGTGCGGGCCTCGGGCAGACCCTCCGCCAGACGCTCCAATCGGCCCAACCCGCCCCAATTCTGCTGCTGCTGCCCGATCTCCTCAACGAAATAGCGGACCTTGCGGACCCGCTGATCCTGGTTCTCGACGACTATCACGCCATCTCGGCGGCGGGCATTCACGAGTCGTTGGCCTTTATGCTCGACCACGCGCCGCCGAGCCTGCATCTCGTCGTGGCGACCCGCGCCGACCCGCCGCTGCCGCTCGCGCGCCTGCGCGCCCGAGACTCCATGGTCGAGCTGCGCGCGGCCGATCTCCGCTTCACCACAGAAGAGGCCTTTGCTTTCCTCACCCAGGCGATGGGGCTAAACGTGCAGCCAGGCGAGGTCGAAGCCCTCGTCGGGCGGACGGAGGGCTGGGCGGCGGGGCTGCAGCTCGCGGCGCTGTCCCTGCGAGGGCAGACGAATCTGCGCGAGTACATCGAGTCCTTTACCGGCGAGCACCACTACGTGCTCGACTACCTCGTGGAAGAAGTGCTGCGCCGCCAGCCGGAGCCCGTTCAGCGGTTTTTGGCTCATACTTCGATCCTGGAGCGGCTCTGCGGCCCGCTGTGCGATCACCTCCTTGACGAAAGACCAACGACGAAAGACGAAAGCAGAGCGCCGCTTATCCCGCATCCCGCATCCCGCATCCTTGAGCACCTGGAGCGCTCGAACCTGTTCCTCATCCCGCTGGACGACGAGCGGCGCTGGTATCGCTACCATCACCTGTTTCGCGATCTGCTGCGGGCCCGGCTGGAGCGATCGGACCCAGGCGTGACCCCGGAGCTGCATCGGCGCGCCTCGGCCTGGTTCGACGAGCACGGCTTCCCGCCCGAGGCGGTCCAGCACGCCTTCGCCGCGCGCGACTACCTCCGCGCGGCGGACCTGATCGAGCGGCACATCCCCTCGCGCTGGGCGTTGGGCGACGCGACTTTCCTCTCCATGATCGGCAAGCTGCCGATCGAGCTGGTGCAGTCCAGGCCCAGCCTCGCGATCCATCACGCGTTCGCGCTGATCATCGTTGGGCAGCACCACGCCGCGGAGACGGTGCTGCGCGGGATGCTGCCCCACCTGCCCGCCGAGCCGAACCCGGAGGTCAAGGCGATTGCGAGCTTTGCCACGGTGCTCCTCGCGTATATTGCCGAGCTGATGGGCACGGCGGCGCCGGCCGAGCTGCCGGACCCGCAGTCGCTCGAGCATGTGCCCGAGCATCGGCTCGCCATGCGCAACACCGCCGACGCGACCTATGCGTTCCTGCTCCATTTCCGCGGCGAGTTCGACCGCGCGGAAGAGCTGCTTCTCGGCGCAGTCCGGCGCGATCTGGCGGCGAACGGGACGAACGCGATTCCGGTTGCGATCTCGCGGCTGGGGCGAGTCCGGATTGTGCAGGGGCGGCTGCACGATGCGGCGGCGCTCTGCCGCGAGTACCTGCGGCGGGTCGAGGAGCGCGGGCAGCGGCTGTTTTACATCGGCGGCAGCCTCAATCTCGTCCTCGGCGATGTCCTGCGCGAGTGGAACCAACTGGAGAGCGCGGAGCGCGAGATCCGGCACGGCGTCGAGCTGAACGAGCCCTGGCCCAGCTTCGAGGCGCGGGCGATCGGCTACTTCCTGCTGGCGCGCGTGCTGCTTGCGCAGGCGAACCTGGATGGCGCCCTAGACGCCTTGCAGCACGTGGACCGAATGACGCAGGGCCCGATCTCCCCTGACATCTTGAGCGATTTTCAGGGGTTCCAGGTGCGGCTGTGGCTGGCGCAGGGAAATGTGACGGCCGCGTCTGCGTGGGCAAAGCAGCGCGACTCGAATGCGCCGCCCGGCTACCGGCACGAGCGCGACCAGATCACACGGGCGCGCGTGCTGCTTGCGCAAGGCCAGGCGTCCGAGGCACACGCCGTCTTGAGCCGGCTGCAGCGGGCGGCAGAGCAAGGCGGGCGCGCCGGCAGGCAGATCGAGATCACGCTCCTCAACGCGCTCGCGCTGCACGCGCTCGACCGGCGCCCGCCAGCGCTCAACGAGCTTGAGCGCTGCCTCGCGCTGGCGGAGCCGGAAGGATACCAGCGGATATTCCTGGACGAAGGCGAGCCACTGCAATTGTTGATCGCAGATTGCAGATTGCAGATTGCGGGCGCAGCGCCGCGGCTAGCTGCATATGCAGAGCAGCTGCTCGCGAAGCTCCCTTCCAAATCACCAATTCACAATCCGCAATCCCAGGGGGCTGCGGCGCCGTCTACGCGCCTCGCCGAGCCGCTGACGTCGCGCGAGCTCCAGGTGCTGCGCCTGATCTGCGAGGGCGACTCGAATCAAGCCATCGCCGAGAAGCTGGTCATTACGATCGGCGCCGTCAAGAAACACACCGGCAACATCTTTGGCAAGCTGGGCGTGAGCAGCCGCACCCAGGCGATCGTCCGCGCTCGCGAGCTGGCCTTGATCCGCTAGAACAGGTTGTTTGCCCCCCGCCCCAAGAATGAAGGTAGACCAAGGTCTACCTTCGTTTTTTATTTCTGGTCGAACATAGTCGACCTTGGCTCACTGACAGGCAGGGTCGTTTTGCATATAGTGGTGGCGAAGACCAATGTATCGAACACAAGTGAACGCGATGGATGACGTTTTCGTCTACGAGATTCGGGTGGAAGGGCTGCTGGACCAGCGCTGGTCTGCCTGGTTCGAAGGGCTGGCGATCGGCCGCGAACCGAACGGGGAAACGCGGCTCTGCGGAGCGCTGGTAGACCAGGCGGCGCTGCACGGCGTGCTCGCCAAGATACGCGACTTGAATCTCGTGCTCGTCTCGGTGAATCGGCAATCGTCTGCTTGAATGGAGGCGTTGAAATGAGTGATCAGGCAACTATCGCGTGGGCGCCGCGCCGTATCGCGGCCGGTGAGGAGATGACGGCCTTGCGGCGCTTCTTCATGAATTGCACATGGACCGGCGTCGTGCATGCCAATGGGATGGGCGCCGGGTCGCCGGCGATGGACGCAATCGGGCGCATGGCCTGCCGGGATCTCATGGATGGCCTGTGGATCGCGTGCGACTGCGCCCAAGATCAGTTTGTCGCCGGCGAGCTGCTGCTCACCTGGCAGCTCCAGCTGATCGTCGGATGGGATGTCCTGGTCCGCGAGTATCGGGCCGTCCTCGTCGATAGCAATGGCATCGTGAGCATCCTGCGCGGCGAGATGCAGGGCGATACGTTCACGATGACCCCGCTCACCGCGGTGCAGGCCGCCGGGGAGGCAGCCACCATCCGGCTTGTATGGGATGCCGCCGACCCCCAGGCGCTGCGTTGGCTGAACGAAGCGTCGATCAACGGAGGGCCGTGGGTGTTGATCGAAGAATACCTTGTCACGCCGACAACGTAGTGGCTCACCATAGTGATGTTGGCGGGGTCTGGGGGGAATCTTCGGCTCCTCCAGGCCCCGCCCGCCAGATTCGTAGCGGGGCTAGCCCCTCAGCCAGCTCGGGATCGGTCGCCGCCAGGGTGGAGACGTGGCCGGGAAAAAGCTCGTCGTGATTCTTGCGCGCTGTTTCGCTCATCCTCATTGGTTGCCCCTTTCCTGCTTGATGTTGCCCACGTATCGCCGCAGGGCCGATCTTGTCATAGCTGCTTCAGCGCGGCACAAGTTTGATCGTCACGGCCTCGACCGCAGCGCCAACGACGCTGCCCACGATCCGCGGCCCGAACCGGTCGTACTTCGCGTGGTAGGCCGCGTCGATGGCGGTGTGCACGTCCGGAGCAGCTTCGGCGAAGGTCACGTCCCGCTCCAGACCACCGGCTCGGATGCGACCGGCACCGCTGGCCTTCGCGCGGCGGAATCACCGCTTGGTCGGCCCGTAGGCCGAGCGGACGTACAGATCGTCGCCGGCCCGAACGCCCCACATAGGGCGCAGCGTGCCGCCTCCGGACGCCAACTGCAGCTCCTCTGTTCCGCCGATCCTCGTAAGCTCGTCGCTTGTCCATACAGTCATTGGCGTGCCTCCTTTTATGGGCGCAGCGGTAGGGAAGGATACGTCCGTCCACGCTGGAAAGCCTGTGACAGATCACGTATGGCTTCTATTGATGACCGACGATGCGATGCGGCACATACGGCTCTTCCAGGTAGGCGACTTCTTCCTGGGTTAGTTTCACGGACAGCGCACCTATGGCATCTTCTAGATGCGAAATCTTCGTCGCCCCAATAATCGGCGCCGTCACCGGCTGCTTCTGTAACAGCCAGGCCAGCGCGATATGCACGCGCGGAACCGCATGCTTCTGCGCGATTTCCGCAACCCGCTCCACGACACGCCGATCGGTTTCGGCGGTCGCATCGTACTTGCCCTTCGCGATCTGGTCGGTTTCGGAGCGCAGGGTGGTTTCCTTCGACCAGTCGCGCGTCAATCGCCCCGATGCGAGTGGACTGTACGGGATCACCCCGATCTTTTCCGCGCGGCAGAGCGGTAGCATCTCCCGCTCCTCTTCGCGGTAGATTAGGTTCAGGTGATCCTGCATCGAGACAAACCGCGTCCAGCCATGCGTCTCGGCCACGTGGAGTGCCTTCTGGAACTGCCACGCCCACATAGCCGAGGCACCGATGTAGCGAGCCTTGCCGGCTCGCACCACATCGTGCAGCGCCTCCACCGTCTCCTCGATTGGGGTCTGATAATCCCAGCGGTGGATCTGGTAGAGGTCGACGTAGTCGGTCCCGAGCCGCTGCAGGCTGTGGTCGATCTCGCTCAGGATCGCCTTGCGCGACAGCCCGCCGCCATTCGGTCCCTCACGCATTTTGCCGTGCAGCTTGGTGGCGATGACGACCTCGTCCCGATTCGCGAAGTCCTTCAACGCGCGCCCGAGGATCTCCTCACTCGCCCCGATCGAATAGACGTTGGCGGTATCGAAGAAATTGATCCCCAGCTCAAGGGCTTTCTTGATGATCGGCCGGCTGTTCTCCTCGTTGAGCACCCATTTGTGAACCCAATGCCCGGCGTCGCCGAACCCCATACAGCCGAGGCAGATTCGCGACACGTCCATCCCGGTGTTTCCGAGCTTCGTGTAGTCCATGTGATCCTCATCGCTTTTCATCTGGGGAGGTCTGGAGGGCCGCCCCGGCCCCTAAAGAGTCCCTTAGCGATCGATCGTGGCCATGGTGGCCGGGTTGTAGCGCGGCCCGGCAACCTGCCCCGGTGCGAGCGCTTCGTCGAGCGCGCTCATCTGCGCGGCGTCGAGCGAGACCGAAGCGGCGGCCACGTTCTCCTCCAGGTACTTCACCCGCTTCGTGCCCGGGATCGGCACGATGTCCGGCCCCTTGTGGAGCAGCCAGGCGATCGCGACCTGTCCCGGCTTGACGCCGAGCGACCGCGCTACCTCGCGCAGCTTCTCCGCCGCCCGCATGTTGGCGTCGAAGTTCTCGCCCTGGTAGCGCGGGTCGCCGCGCCGGAAGTCGCCCTCGGGGTACTCTTCCGCCCGCTTGACCTCGCCGGTCAGGAAGCCGCGGCCAAGCGGCGAGAACGGCACCCGGCCGATGCCAAGCTCGCGCAGCACAGGGATGATCTCGGCCTCCAGGTTGCGCTCCCACAGCGAGTACTCGCTCTGGAGCGCCGAGACCGGGTGGACCGCGTGGGCGCGCCGGATGTTGGCGACGCCCGCCTCGGAGAGGCCGAAGAAGCGCACCTTGCCCGCCTGCACCAGCTCGCCCACCGTGCCCGCCACCTCCTCGATCGGCACCGCCGGGTCGACGCGGTGCTGGTAGAGCAGGTCGATATAGTCGGTCTGGAGCCGCCGCAAGGAAGCCTCGACCACCTGGCGGATGTGCTCCGGCCGGCTGTCCAGGCCTGGCCCGCTCTCGATGCGGAAGCCGAACTTCGTGGCGAGGGTCACCTCGTCGCGCCGCCCCTTGAGCGCTCGGCCCAGCAGTTCCTCGTTGGTGTAGGGGCCGTAGACCTCGGCCGTGTCGAGGAACGTGCAGCCGAGCTCGATCGCGCGGTGGATGGTGGCGATCGACTCGCGCTCGTCGCGCTCCTCGGAGGTACCATATGACGCGCTCATGCCCATGCAACCGAGGCCGAGCGCCGAGACCTCCAGGCCCTGTTGACCGAGCTTTCGTTTTTCGAGACTCATCGATCTGCTCTTCTTCTAATGTAGCTGTGTGTACCGTGAATCGTTGCCATGCATCGGGCAGGCTCTTGGGATGCTCTGCCCTCTGCCTTGCAGGCATTATAGGCATGCGGAAGGGTAGGTGATAGGATGATCGTGCAGAATCATTGTATAATTCTGCAACATATCGATAGATACAGGAGCTGCGAGAGAAGAGGGCCTATGGAATCGTTCAATATTAGTCATTCTCTAACACCCTGGTGGCTGATGAGTTTCGAGAAGCCAAGGATTGGGCCGAGCCCCAGAAGGTGGTCTACGTTCTATGGCACACCCACGAATTTCGGCTTTCCTTAGCGGAGGAGAACGATCAGGGAGACTTATTATCTTCGACAAGGACGGCACGCTGATCGACTTCCACGCGATGTGGGGCGGCTGGATCGTGGAGCTGGCGCGGCGCCTGGAGCAGGCCTCCGGCGAGCCGGTGGCCGCGCGGCTGTTTGCGACCGTCGGCTACGACGCCGCGACCGGCAAGGTCGACCCAGGCGGTCCGCTGGCGATCGCGGCGATGGCCGACCTGCGGGCGCTGACGGCCGAGGTGCTGCGCGCCGCCGGGCTGCCGCAGGCGCGCGCCGATGCTGCCGCTGCGGATGCGTGGCAGATGCCCGACCCGGTGGCGCTCGCGCGGCCGCTGGCGGCTCTGCCGGCGCTGTTCGGCGAGCTGCGCGCGCGCGGATCGCGAATCGCGATCGCCACGACCGACGACCGCGCCCCAACCGCGGCCACCGTCGCGGCGCTCGGCGTCGCGCGCTACGTCGACGCGCTGGCCTGCGGCGACGATGGGCACGCCCTCAAGCCGGCCCCCGACGCCATCCTGCGGCTCTGCCGCGAGCTCGACATCGCGCCGGCCCAGGCGGCCATGGTCGGCGACACGGCGGCCGACCTGCGGATGGGCCGCGCGGCCGGCGCCGGGCTGACCGTCGGCGTGCTCTCGGGGGTCGGCACGGCCGCCGTGCTCGCGCCCTACGCCGACGCGATCCTGCCCTCGGTCGGCGAGCTGCTCGGCTGACGCGCACGGACCAGGCCAGCTCGGCGGACATACCTGCCTGGTTTTGGACGAAAGACAGAGGACGGAGGACGACTTGATTTTCCGTCCTCCGTTTTCTGTCAGGCAAACCCAGTTCGAACCTCCGCCGACTACCGGCCGGCGACCCCGCTTGCGGGCGCTACACTGCTGGTGGTGCGCACCGGCGGTCCCTGGCGGTGGCAGAATCCGCAGCTCGGCAGCACGAGGTGCGGTATCGCCGGCGCGTTATCGGTCCGCTGGGTGTGGCACGTCACACAGCGCGACGGCGGCACCGTGAGATCGTGATCCGCCAGGCGCTCGACGTCGCGCGCGAAGACCGAGGCGATGCCCAGCCCCCACGCGGCCAGCATCACGATCGCGAGCAGAATGTACATCCAGCGCATGAACGGGCCGCGCATCGTCTTCCGATAGCGTCGCCGCGCGGCCTCCTTGTCGAACGGCGCCGGCTCGCTCGTGTCGGCGCGTGGTGGCTCATCCGGGCGAGGTTCGTCGATCATTCGGCTTCCAGTTCTGGTTGAGGGCCTACGCGCTGGCGCTGCTCGCCCTGGCCTGCATCAGCGCGGGCGATCAGGGCGGGCGCGCCTGGAGCGTCTGTCCATTGCTTGAGAGCGCGGCCGTGGCATGGGTCCGCAGCTACGGAGCGCAGCTCAGCGCCGGCGCGGCGTCACGGTAGCCGTCGGCGGCTCGGGCGTGGCCGTCGGCACGATTGTCGCGGTGGGCGTGGCCGTCGGCGGCTCGGGTGTGGCCGTCGCGGTCGGGGTGGCCGTCGCGGTTGGCAGGAGCGTAGGCGTAGCCGTGGCCGTCGGCGGCGGGGCGCCGATGCGCGCGCGCTGGGCCAGGGTGACAATCCCGCGCGGGTCGTACAGCCAGATTCCGCCGATACCGACGACCAGCGCCAGCACGACCGCCGCCAGCCAGATGATCCAGCGCGGCAGGCGGCGCGGCAGCGGCGAGCCGCCCAGCGCGGTCGGCGGCTCGACCGGCGCGTTGTAGTGCAGCCGGCGGTACTCTTCGGAGGCCGACGTCACGTCCAGTCCAAGGTAGCGCGCGTAGGTGCGCAGCAGCTCCTCGGCCAGCTCGCCGCGCGGGAGCAGCGAGAACTTCTCTTCTTCCATCGCCTGGATGTAGTGCATCGGCACCGACGGCCGCGTCTCCAGCTCGGCCTGGACCAGGCTGAGCCGCTTGCGCTGGCGCGCGGCGTGGAGCCGCTGGCCGAGCGGCATCGCGGCGATGTCGCTCTGCTCGATGCGGTCCGACAGATCCGGCTCGTGCAGCAGGCGGCTCTCCTCGCCGTGCGAGATGAAGATCGGCTCCTCCTGGTCGCCCGGCGCCAGCGCCCCGCGCCTGTCGCGGCCGGCCCGCACGGGCGGGCGCTCGACCGGCGGATCGAGCCGCACTGTCTGCCCGGTCGCCGGCGGCGCGGGCTGCTCGTCGGGCGCGCCGCCGGCCGAGCGCGCCACAGCCTGCTCGCGCAGGCGCGCGCGGATGCGGGCCAGCAGCTCGCCGGTGCGGAACGGCTTGGGCAGGTAGTCGACGGCGCCAGCGTCGAGGCCGCGAACGATATCCTCCTCGAGCGCCTGGCCGCTGACGATGATCATCGGGAGCTGCCGGGCCGATTGGCCGAGCAGCAGCCAGCCATCGCCCTGGCCGATGTCGGGGTCGAGCACCACCAGGTCCGGCCGCTGCTCGGCGATCAGCAGCTCGGCGTGCTGCATTCGGCTGGCGCGCAGCACGGTATACCCGGCCTCGGTCAGCAAGGTGACCAGGCGCTCCATCAATGAAACGTCGTCATCTATCAGCAAGATCTTGGGCATGGTTGTCCTTTGACACAGCACGAACGGCGCGCTATTATAGCACGGCCCTTGGGTGACAACAAAGGAGAAACCTACCATGACGACACGAGTCGTGTGTTACGGGTTGGGGCCGATTGGCCTGGGCATAGCACGGATGGCGGCGGCACGGCCCGGTCTGACGATCGTCGGCGCGATCGACGTCGACCCGCAGAAAATAGGGCGCGACCTGGGCGAGCTGCTCGGCACCGCCCCGCTCGGCGTGGCGGTCAGCGGCGATGCGGCGGCCACGCTTGCCACAGCCCGGCCCGAGGTCGTGCTGCACGCCACCTCGTCGTCGCTCGTGAAAGTCACCGATCAGCTGTCGGCGATCGCCAGGGCCGGCGCGCATGTCGTCTCGACCTGCGAGGAGCTGTCGTACCCGTGGACGGCGCAGCCGCAGCTCGCGGCGCAGCTGGACGGCGAGGCGCGGCGGGCAGGCGTGACGCTGCTGGGCACTGGGGTCAACCCCGGCTACGCGATGGACGCGCTGCCGCTGACGCTCACCGCCCCGTGCGCGGCGGTGCGCTCGGTGCGGGTGCTGCGCGTCGTCGACGCGGCGCGGCGGCGCGGCCCACTCCAGCGCAAGGTCGGCGCCGGCCTGACGCCCGAAGAGTTCGAGGCGCGCGTGAAGCAGGGGACGGTGCGGCACGTCGGCCTGCCCGAGTCGCTGCACATGCTGGCGACCCGGCTGGGCTGGCGGCTCGATCGCATGGACGACTCGATCGGCGCGGTTCTGGCCGAGCAGTCGATCACCACCGACGTCGTCCAGGTCGCCGCCGGGCAGGTCGCGGGCGTGCGCCAGGTCGCGTCCGGCTTCGTCGGCGACCGCGAGGTGCTGCGCCTGGAGCTGCGGATGTACGTCGGCGCGCCCGACCCGCAGGACACGGTCGAGATCGACGGCGACCCGCCGGTGCGCATGACCATCACGGGCGGGCTGCACGGCGATATCGCCACCGCCGCGATCGTCGTGAACGCAGTGCCGAGCGTCATCCGCGCGCTGCCGGGCCTGGCCAGCATGGCCGAGGTGCCGCTGGTGCACTTCTGGTGATGACCCCGCCCCCTGGTGAATACGAGCTGGTGGCGTAATTTCGGCAGAGCCGGAACCACGCCACCAGCGAAGAGTCCCCCGCTCCTGCCAAAAGGAATCTATGGCGCAACAAACAATCAGCGCGGCGCATGAGCCCGGTCGCCAGATTGGCGCGCTGCTGTACGAAGGGCTGGCGCTGCTGCTGACTGCGGCCGCCAGCGTGCTCCTGGTGACGCTGCTGGTCTTCACGCCGACGATCTTCGCGCGCGGCGCGGCGCCGACGGCGGCCGACCTGCAGGGCTACCTCGCGGCCGTCCGCGCGTACCTGGCCGGGCTGGTCGCGGGCGATTTCGGCCAGACCGCCAACCAGCGCCCGATCTACCGCGACCTGATGGTCGGCGTCGAGCACTCGCTGCAGCTGCTCGCGGTCAGCTTCGCGGTCGCGCTGCCGCTGGGCCTGGCCTGGAGCGCGCTGCTGGCGAATGTGCGGCGGCGCCTGCCGGCCATGCTGCTGTTCGGCCTCAGTACGCTGGCGGTCTCGCTGCCGTCGTTCGTGGTGATGCTGCTGGCGATGGAGGGCGTCGCCAACTTCACGCTGCGGACGGGCCTGCGGATCGCGTACGTGCAGGGCTACGGGCTCGACCTGCACCTGGTGCTGCCGGCGGGGGTGCTGGCGCTGCGCGGCGCGGCGGTGCTGGCGCGCTCGCTGCAGGTGGCCCAGGAGGAGATCCTGCGGCAGGACTGGATCCGCGCCGCGCGGGCGCGCGGGCTGGGCGGCCTGGGGCTGTGGCGCCGCCACGTGCTGCCGGCGCTGCGGCTGCCGCTGCTTGGCGCTGTCCTGGGCATGCTGCGCGTGATGATCAGCGGGCTGGTGATCGTCGACTACCTCTCGGGCTGGAACGGGCTGGGCCGCCTGATGCTGCGGATCCGCGACAGCACGACCGGCCCGAGCGAGGCCCAGGTGGTCGCGGGCGCCGCGGTGATGCTGGTGCTGTTCTTCGTCATAGTGGATGCGCTCGGCCGGCTGGCGCTGCGTGGCGCCGACCCGCGGCTGCGCGAGGTCGCGAGCGACTGATGGCGACATCCTCCCCTGCAGCTGCGCTGCGCCGCCTGCGGCGCGCATCGTCGCAGCTGAATGCCCCGCTGGCGATCGGCCTGCTGCTGGTCGCGCTGCTGGCGATCTGCGCCGCCGCTTCGCCGCTGATCGCGCCCCAGGATCCCCTCAAGACGCTGTTCCGCTACCGCGGAGACACGCTCATCCCGCCGCCCTACCCGCCCGGCACGCCCGGCATGCCGCTCGGCAGCGACGCGCTGTTCCGCGATATGCTGAGCCGGCTGATCTACGGCAGCCGCTACACCCTGCTGTTCTGCGGCGTCTCGGCGCTTGGGCGCATCGCACTCGGCGTGACGATCGGCATGCTGATGGGCTGGTACCGGCGCGCCGACCGCCTGCTCGGCATGGTCGTGAGCGCCTGGTCGGCCGTGCCAAGCCTGGTGCTGGCGATCATACCGGTCGTGCTGGTCAACCGCTTCAGCACCAGCCTGCCGACCCAGACGGTCGTCTTCGTGGCCGCGCTCAGCCTGACCGGCTGGGCCGAGACGGCGGTGCGCTGCCGGGTGGCGGTCCGCGGCCTGAGCCGCGAGCCGTTCATCGAGGCGGCCTACACGATCGGTCTGTCGCGGCCGCGCGTGCTGTGGCGGCACGTCCTGCCGAACCTGCGCGACCTGATCCTGATCGAGGCGGCCTACGCGATGGGGTCGGTGCTGCTGCTGGTGGCCGAGATGGGCTTCCTGGCGGTGGTGCTGGGCGGGGCCTTCCGCGAGACCCCCGCCGACACGGCCGGCACCACGCGCTTCGCCGAGTGGGGCAGCATGCTCGCCGTCGGCGTCCGCGAGCGCGGCCTGGGCTCGTGGCTGATGATGGAGCCGCTGCTGGCGTTCAGCCTGGCGATCCTGGCGTTCAACCTGCTGGCCGAGGGGCTGCGGCGGCGGCGGTGACCTGATGCCCGGGGCTTGGGGCTTGGGGCTTGGGGCTTGGGGCTGTGAGCTGGAGCAGTGACAAGGTAACAAGATGACAAGGGGACGAGCGTTGAATGTTGAACGTTGAACGTTGAATGCCGACCCCTGACCCCTGACCCCTGTCCCCTATCCCCTGTCTTCCGTCCATCGTCAGGGCTTGGTCTATCGTCAGCGCGCTCACCGCCCGCGCAGGCGCGGGTCGAGCAGGTCGCGCAGGCCGTCGCCGAGCAGGTTGAAGCCGCCGACCACCAGCAGGATCGCGACGGCGGGCACGGTCCCCAGCCACCACTGCGTCGCGATATAGTTGCGACCCTCGCTGATCATCACGCCCCACTCCGGCGTGGGCGGCTGCGCCCCGAAGCCGATGAACGAGAGCCCGGCCACCGCGGTGATCGCCGCGCCCATGTCGAAGCTGGCCTGCACCAGCAGCGGCGCCAGCGTGTTCGGCAGCAAGTGCCGCAGGACGATCTGCGGCTCGGGCACGCCGACCGCGCGCGCGGCCAGCACGAAATCCTGCTCCTTGAGCGCCAGCACCTGGCCGCGGATGAGCCGCGCGTAGACCGGCCAGCTGACCGCGCTGATCGCGATCAGGGCGTTGCCCAGGCTGGGGCCGAGCGCGCTGGCGATCGCCATTGCCAGGATCAGCGCCGGGAAGGCGAAGAACAGGTCGGTGATCCGCATCAGCGCCTCGTCGAGCAGGCCGCCGACGAAGCCAGCCAGCAGGCCGAGCAGCACCCCCACCGCGCCGGCCAGCGCCACCACCGCGACCCCGACGGCCAGCGAGATCCGCGCGCCGTAGAGCATGCGGCTGAAGATGTCGCGGCCGAGCTTGTCGGTGCCGAGCAGGTGATCGGGCGCGGGCGGGTGCAGGCCGGCCACCACGTTCTGCGCCAGCGGGTCGGCCGGCGCGAGCAGCGGCGCGAACAGCGCGGCGAACAGAAACAGCAGCAGGATCAGCAGCCCGATCGCGACCGACGGCTGGCGCAGGGCGCGCCGGATCGCGCGGCGGCGGGAGGTCGGCTGGACGAGCGGCGATTGCTCGAGGGCGAGGGCCATCTACTTCACCTTGATGCGCGGGTCGAGCCGGTGGTAGCCGACGTCGACCAGCGCGTTCACCACCGGGTAGACCACCGCCGCGACCAGGGTCACGCCCATCACGGCCGGGAAGTCGAGGCTGGTGGCCGACGCGGTCGCGTAGCGGCCCAGCCCCGGCCATGAGAAGATCGTCTCGGTCAGCACCGCGCCGGAGAGCAGGCTGCCGAACACGACGCCGATCGTCGTCAGCACGGGGATCATCGCGTTCTTGAGCGCGTGCCGCACCAGCACCGCGCCCTCGCGCAGGCCCTTGGCGCGCGCGGTGCGGATATAGTCCTGGTGCAGCACCTCCAGCATCGCCGAGCGGGTCATCCGCAGCACCACCGCGGTCGAGAAGTAGCCCAGCGTGATCGCCGGCAGCACCAGGTGGGCCGCGGCGTTGCGGAACAGCGGCCAGTTGCCGGCCAGCAGGCTGTCGATCGTGTACATGCCGGTGACGCGCGGCGGCGGCGGCAGCACCGCGTCGAGCCGGCCCGGCCCCGGCACCCAGCGCAGCCGGGTGTAGAACAGCGCCAGCAGCACCAGCCCCAGGAAGAAGATCGGCAGCGAGCCGCCGACCAGCGCGAACACCCGCGCCGCCATGTCGACGACGCCGTCGCGCCGGACCGCCGCCAGCACGCCCAGGCTGATGCCGAGCACGAGCGTCACGACCATGGCCGCGAGCGAGAGCTCGAGCGTCGCCGGCAGAAAGTCGCGCAGGTCATCCGCCACCGGGCGGCGCGTGCGGATCGAGATCCCCAGGTCGCCGCGCAGCAGCCGCCCGGCGTAGCTCACATACTGGAGCACCGGCGGCTGGTCCAGGCCGAGCTGCTTGCGGTAGGCCTGGATCTGCTCCTCACGTGCGTTCGACCCGAGCGCCACCGCCGCAGGGTCGACCGGCACGAGCTGAGTCAGCGCGAACGTGATGATCGAGACGCCGACCAGCACGAGCACCAGGCCGGCGAAGCGCCGTACGATGAAACGAATCATAGTATTTGCCGAGATGACAAGATGACAAGGTGACCAGGTGACCAGGTGACCAGGTGACAAGCTGCTGGGTGAGCTGTCACCCGGTCACCTGGTCACCCGGTCACCGTCAGGGCTAGCTCTTGCTAATCAGCCACAGCGAGATGTTCGGCGTGTCGGCGGCGTCGTAGGTGAAGCCCTTGATGTTCTTGCGGACGCCGTAGGTGCGGACGGGCTGGTACAGCATGGCGTACGGGCCTTCGTGCAGCACCCGCTCGGTGAGCTGCTTGTACAGCTCGGTGCGCTTGGCGGTGTCCTGCTCGCTGGCGGCCTGCGCGGCCAGCTTGGCGATGTCGGGCGCCTCCCAGCCGTTGCGGTAGGCGATCGACTTGGCGTCGTAGCTGGTGAACGGCGTGACGTTGCCGTCGGGATCGGGGAAGTCCGGCCCCCACAGGATCAGAGTCATCTGACCCTTCTGGGCGCGGTAGATGTTGAGCAGCTCGGACTGCTGGATCGCCTTGATGTTGACCTTCAGACCGATCAGCGCCAGGTCGCTCTGGATCTTGGCCGCCAGCGTCTCCCACGGCACGCCGCCCGGCGCGTTCGCGCCGGCCGTGACCAGCAGCTCGATCTCGGTGCCATCCTTGACGCCGGCCTTGGCGATCAGCTCCTTGGCCTTGGCGATGTCCTGCTTGAAGGGGCTCTCGCCGGTGTGGCCCAGGAAGCCGTCGGGGATGATCTCCTGCAGCAGCTTGCCGTTGCCGTTCAGCAGGTTGTTGACGATCTCGTCGTAGTTGATCGCGTAGCGGATCGCCTCGCGCACGTCGGCGTTGTCGAGCGGCGCGACCTTGGCGTTCATGCCCATGTAGATCGCCAGCGTCGAGTTGGCCTTGACGAGATCCACGTCGGCGCTGCCCTCGAGCGACTGGGCCTGCTCGGGACCGAGGTCCTGCACGATGTCGGCGTCGCCGGTCTGGATGGCCGAGAGCAGGTTCGAGCCCTCGGTGATGTTGCGGAAGATGATCCGCTTGAGCGCCGGCGCGCTGCCCCAGTAGTTCGGGCTGGCGACGATCACGTTCTGCGAGCCGCGCTCCCAGCTCTCAAGCTGGTACGGGCCGCTGCCGGCCGAGTGGTCGTTCAGCCAGGTCGACCCGAAGTCGCTGCCGGCATTCGGCTCGACGGCGGCCTTCTCGACCACCCCGGCAATGGTGAAGGTGATCACCGACAGGAACACCTGCGGGCTGACGGCCTTCGGCAGCGTAACCTCAAAGGTCTGCGCGTCGACGGCCTTGAAGCTGTCTTTCTTGAGCTGCGAGACGTCCTTCAGCAGGAACGCCGGCGACTTGTCCAGGTCGAGCGCGCGGCCCCAGGAGTAGACCACGTCGTCGGCCGTGACCGGCTTGCCGCTGGCGAACTTGGCCTTCTCGTCGAGGGTGAAGGTCACCGTCCAGGTGTCGCCGCTGTCCTTGACATCCCACTTCTTCGCCAGCAGCGGCTTGACGCCATCCTCGCCGGGCGTGAAGGTGACCAGCGTCTCGTAGATCTGGCCCTCGACCAGGATGCCGCCGAACTCATAGGCCACGGCCGGGTCGAGCGAGATCTGGTCGGAGAGATCCGCCGCAAAGACCAGCGTCTCCTGCGGGCTGGCGGTCGTGCCGCCGGTCGGCGCGGCAGTCGGCTGCTCGGCCGGCGCTGCGGTGGGCTGCTCGGCCGGCGCTGCGGTGGGCTGCTCAGCCGATGCTGCGGTGGGCTGGGCCGCGGGCGCCGCGCCGCCGCAGGCCGCCAGCAGCACGCACAGCGCGGCGAACAGGGCCAGCAGCCGGGCGGGCGAAACGAATCGTGCCATACGATGGCTCCTTTCTTTGGGTCGGGCATCTGTACCACGTCCATTGGGGTCTGGATAGTATAACGACGCCTGGCCAGCTGTCAAGCGCGTGGTATACTACTGCGCGCACACTGGCACACAAGATGCAGTAGAGCCGACAACACCAACCAAAGGGAGGGCTGGGGCCTGCGCAACACCCGCCCGCTTCAAAGGATATCGAGGTAACATTTGGACTACGCCTCTGTGGAGAACATCGACCGGCTGGAGATCGCCGGCCGGGTCCGCGCGTCGCTGCAAGGGCTGATGGATGTCGACAGCTACCAATGGGACGATCGCGGCACGCTGACGCTGCGCGGCCGGCTGTCCGGCCCATCCGACACTCTGTACCAGGCCATCCGCGCGCGGATCGAGGAGATCGGCTTCACGCCGTTCCTGCGCCAGGGCGTCGACGCCGACGCCGACGAGCTGGTGGCGATGCCCGGGGTGGTCGACCGCCGCAAGCCGCGCGTGGCGCTGCCGGTGGCGCTGTTTCTGATCACCGTGTTCACGGTGCTGCTGACCGGCGCGCTGAACAATGGCGCCAACCCGCTGACCAACCCGATCAGCATCCTGGCCGGCGTGCCGTTCGCCGCGACGCTGCTGGGCATCCTGTTCACGCACGAGATGGGCCACTACGTGGTCGGCCGGCTGCGCCACGCCCCCGTCAGCCTGCCCTACTTCATCCCGCTGCCGCCGTTCCTGAGCTTCACCGGCACGATGGGCGCGGTGATCGTCCAGCGCGAGCCGATGGAGGACCGCCGGACCGTGCTGGAGGTCGGGATCGCCGGCCCGCTGGCCGGGCTGGCCGTGGCCATCCCGCTGCTGATCTTCGGCCTGGCGGCCTCGACGATCGGCCCGCCGCCGGCCACGGCGGGCGGCTACATCCAGGAGGGCAACTCGCTGCTGTACATCGCGGCGAAGTGGGTGGTGTTCGGCCGCTTCCTGCCCAGCGGCGGCGTCGACGTGCAGCTCGGCCCGGTGGCATGGGGCGCCTGGATCGGCCTGCTGGTGACGATGCTGAACCTGCTGCCGATCGGCCAGCTCGACGGCGGCCACGTCGCCTACGCGCTGCTGGGCGAGCGCGCGCACTACCTGGCCTACGCGCTGATCGCGGCGTGCGTCGCGCTGGGGCTGCTGGTCTCGAACACGTGGCTGCTGTGGGCGCTGCTGGCCTTCCTGATCGGGCCGCGCCACCCGCCGCCGCTGAACGATATCTCGCGGCTGGACGGGCGGCACGCCGCGCTGGCGATCTTCGGGCTGGTGGTGTTCGTGCTGCTGTTTATGCCCGCTCCGCTGGCGGTTGTCGGGGCGTAAGCTTGGCTGCGCGCAGCTCAGCAGGGGCTGCGCGCCCCCGTGCCCCCGTGGCTATGGCACCCCGCCGGCTTGCGGGGGGCTGCGCGCCCCCCGTGCCCCCGCGGGCGGGGGTGGGCCGCCACCCCCGCCGCCCCCCGGCCGGGGCTTGCGCCCCTGGACCCCAAAATGACGCAACCTCACGTTCAGCGCTTGACGCGCATGCCCGGCGGAATCCACGCGCGCCGGGATGGAACTCGTCCGGTAGAACTGGTGCTGGGCATCCACCACGATGCTTGCATCTGGTTCGACATCATTTGCCGGAGGGGGGCCGGGGGAACCGGCGCGGGTTCCCCCGGGCGGGGGGCCGGGGGCGCAGCGCCCCGGGAAAAAGCTGGCCGCGGCCACACGAACCGGCGCGGGTTCCCCGGGCGGGGGGCCGGGGGCGCAGCGCCCCGGAAAAGGAATCGCTGTCGAAACTGACCCAAGCGGGGTCGGGGGCGCAGCGCCCCGGAAGCAGCGCCCGCCCCCAAGGCTACGCGCGCCGCACCAGGAAGGCCAGCTCGGTCGGAAACTCGAACCGCTCGATCGCCCAGCCCTCCGCGTCCGCCAGCGCGCGGAAGCGCTCCTCGTAGTACACGACCATGCCCTTAGATCGGCCGCCCAGGCTGCGCGCCGGGAACGAGACCAGCATGTGCCGGGCGTCGAGCGCGCGCAGCAGGTCGCGCCCGGCGTTCTTCTCCAGCTGGTCCAGCGGCGGGAGCGCCTTCAGCACCAGCGCCAGGTCGACGGTCTCGCGCGGCGGGCCGCTGAGCAGATCGCAGACCTGCGCCCCGCCCTGCACGCCGGCGAGCCGCAGGAAGCGGTTCAGAAAGTCGGCCATGTCGGCGTAGAGGTCGCAGGCGTGGTAGGTCGCTCCGGCGGCGAGCGGCATCCAGGGGATCGCCAGCGGGTTCAGGCCGCACGCGACGTCCAGCACCGAGCGCACCGGCTGGATCGACGCCAGCGTGGTCGCGTAGAACGAGCCGAGGATCGCCAGCCGCTCGCGCGTCGAGGCGTGGTGGCGCATCAGCTCGCGGCAGACCGCTGCCAGTTTTGAGTTTTGAGTTTTGAGCTTCGGGTTGACTCCATGCTCGTCGTCGATCGTCGGCCCTCGATCGTCGGGCGTCGCCGCCTCGGCGAGCAGCTCCAGCCAGGCCTCGTACGGCGGGCGCGCGTCGAGGTAGGCGCCGGCGACCTGGTGCAGCTTGTTCCTGGTCGCCTTGACGGCCTCCTTGAGATTCCGCCGCGCCGCCAGCTCGCGCCGCCCGACCGAGCGGATGAGAGCCTCGCTGATCGCCTCGTACTTCTTGCCGGCGCGCACCAGCTGCACCAGCTCGTCCAGGCCCGCCGTAGGCGTGCTTGTATCATCTTTCATTCATGTTGTCATTGGGGCGGTGTGGCAGGTCTGGCTTCGCCAAACCTGCCACACCGCCCGTTTCACCCCCGCCCCTGCCAGGGACGGGAGTGGGAGGAGGGATCCTAAACCGCTACGACGCAGCGCGGATCAGATCCATAAGCCGCATCATGAACCGCAGGTTGTGGATCGTCGCCAGGCGCTGGAACAGCACATCGCCGATCTTGTGCAGGTGGTGCAGGTAGCCCAGCGAGTACGTCGCGCAGGTGTGGCAGTCGCAGAACGGCGAGATCGGATCGCCGGCCTTGATGTGCTTCTTATCCTCGACGTACAGGTAGGCGAACCAGCTGCCGCGCAGCCGAAACCCCGCGCGCGCCGGGTCCGAGGTGAACGTGTAGAGCCGGCCGCCGCGCGCGTCGCGGGTCGGCAGTGCGCTGTCGAACATCTGGTAGCCCAGCGCCGCGCAGGCCGCCACGCTCTCGGGGTGGCCGACGCCCAGCGCGTGCATCGGGAGCTCCGGCGGGATGAGCGAACGGGTGTAGCCCAGCATGTCGCGCAGCAACTCGTTGTTGCGATCGAGCGGCCAGCCGCCGTAGCCGTAGCCGTCGAAGCCGATCTCCAGCAGCGCCTCGGCGCACTCGTGCCGCAGCTGCTCCGACCCGCCGCCCTGCACGACGCCGAACAGCAGCGGGGGCGGCCCCGCCGCCCGCTTGCGCTGGCGCAGCTGCAGCTCCATCTCGGCCTTGCAGCGCCTGGCCCACTTGATCGTGCGCAGCACCGAGGCCTGCTGCTCGGCGAACGAGTCGTCCACGTGCGTGCAGTCGTCCAGGCAGACCACGATATCGGCGCCGTAGGCCAGCTGGAGCTGGATGCACTTCTCGGGCGTCAGCTGGAACGGCCGCTCGGCGCCCTCGGGCTGAAAGCGGATGCCCTGGTCGGTCAGGCTGCCGGCGCGCGGGTTCTGGCGAATCAGCGAGTAGGCCTGGAATCCGCCCGAGTCGGTCATGATCGGGCGCGGCCAGCCGGCCATCGCGTGCAGCCCGCCCAGCCCCTGGATCGTCGAGGAGCCGGGCTTCTGCATCAGGTGGAACACGTTCATTACCAGCGCCTGGACGCCTGTGCCGGCGAGGTCGGCCGCGTCGACCGAGCGCACCACGCCCAGCGTCGCGTCGGGCAGGAACGTCGGGAACACCAGGTCGCCGTGCATGAGCCTCAACACGAGATAGCTGCTCCTATGGCCTCAGCGGCTGGCTTCATTCGGACTCATCGTCATCGGCGTCGTCGTCGCCCTGCGCATCGCGCGCCTTCCGATCGACCCCCGCGATCACGACGATATACTCGCCCTTGGGCTTCAGGACCAGATCCTCGTTCAGCAGATCCGAGAGCCGGCCGCGCAAGACCCTCTCGAACAGCTTGGTCAGATCGTTCGCGATCGCGGCCTCGCGGTCGCCGTAGACAGTCAGGGCGTCCTTGAGGAACGCCGCGAGCCGGTAGGGGCTCTCGTAGAAGATCAGCGTGTGCGGCGAGCGCAGGTCGACCTCGAGGAAGCGCCGGCGCGGGCCGGGCTTGCGCGGCGGGAAGCCGCGGAAGGTGAAGCTGTGCACCGGCAGTCCCGACAGCACCAGCGCCATGATGAGCCCGGCCGGGCCGGGCGCCATCGTCACCTCCAGCCCCTCGTCGACCGCGCGGCGCACCAGCGTGAAGCCGGGGTCGGAGATGCCGGGCGTGCCGGCGTCGCTGACGACCGCGACCGACTTGCCCTGGCGCAGCAGCTCGACGATCCGCTCGCCGACCTGGCGCTCGTTGTGCTCGTGGAAGGCGATCTGCGGCTTCTTGATCTCGAAGTGCCGCAGCAGCACGCCCGTCTTGCGGGTGTCCTCGCTCGCGACGACGTCGACCTCGCGCAGCACCTCCAGCGCGCGCAGCGTGATATCGCCCAGGTTGCCGATCGGGGTGGCGACAAAGTAGAGCATTGCGTCGTTTCGCTCCAAGAGGGCCGGGTGCCGCGGGCATTATACCAGCTATTTGGTGGGCGCAGCGGTTTCGGCCTTGCCGAAGCCGCTGCGCGCCCCCACGGCCGGGGCTTCGCCCCTAGGCCCCAAAATAATCTTGCCTCAGTTTGAGCGCTTGGCGCGCATGCCTGGCTGAATCCAGGCGCGGCGAGAGACAACACGTCCGATCGGAATGGTGCCAGGCATGGACCACCAGCAATGCAACCGGGAAGGCATCATTTGCCGGAGGGGGGCCGGGGGAACCGGCGCGGGTTCCCCCGGGCGGGGGGCCGGGGGCGCAGCGCCCCGGAGACAAGCTGACAAGCTGACAAGCTGACAAGCTGACAAGGCGGGGGCCGCGGGCGCAGCGCCCCGGAAGAGTCATCGCTGCCGTCAGCAGAACCCCCCGGCCGGCGCGGGCCCCCGCGGCGGCCCGGCCCCCCCCCCCCCGCGGCCCGCCGGCCCCCCGGCGGGCCCCCCCCCGCCCCGGCCCGCGCGCGGGCCCGCGCCCCCCGCAGCAGGCGGGGGGCCGGGGCGTAGCGCCCCGGAAGACCGCTAGCGGAGCGTCTTGAACCGGCGCGGGTTCCCCCGGGCGGGGGGCCAGGGGCGCAGCGCCCCGGAAGAGTCATCGCTGCCGTCAGCAGAACCAGCAGGCGGGGGCCGCGGGCGCAGCGCCCCGGCGTAAGGGCGGCTCGCGAGCCGCCCCCAACCGGCGTCGGGGGCGCGACGCCTATGGTATACTGATATCATCGCCGCGCAGCGGCGAATCGCCGGCGCAAGCCGATGCCTGAGAGCGAGGTATGACAGAGAACGAGCGCCAGCAGCGGATGATGGAGCGGATCCAGGAGGACGAGCGCCTGCGCGGCGACCTGGAGGACGAGGCGGCGACGGCGCTGATCAGCTGGGCCAGCGAGCGAGCGGGCGCCGCCGCCGCCGACCCGGCCCGCTCCGACGAGGCGGTTGAGGCGGAGGTCCAGGCGGTGCGCCAGGCCGCCCGCGCGGCGGCGCGCTCGGGCGAGAACGACCCGGCGCGGCTGGTCGCGCTGGCCGAGGCCGAGCTGGGCAAGGCTGCACCCCGCGGGCCGGCTCCTGCCGCCGCGCCGCTCGTCGCCGCGACCCCCGAGCCGACCCCGCCGCCGATCGACGCGCCCGCGCTGCACATGAGCGAGGTCGACGGCCCGATCGTCGTCCAGCCGGACGCGCCTCCCGCCGCGCCGACACAGCCGACGCAGCCAGCGCCCGCACGATCGCGCGATCAGCGGCCTGCCGGCGCGGGCGACGGACAGGCGCGCCGCAAGCGCAGCCGCCTGGCGACCTACTTGAAGCGCGGGCGCGGAGAGCGCTGATGCGGCCCCGGCGAGCCGCCGCGCGCCGCGGGGGCGCGCCGGCGATCACACTCTTGCTGCTCCTGCTGCTGGCCGGAGCCTACCTGTACCAGTCGGGCGCGCTTGGTCGAATCGCCGCCGGCGCGCGCGCCCAGCTCGGGCTGGCAGGCCCACAGGCAGCCGCCGACCAGGCCGCCGCCGGCGCCATCCAGGCCTTCTTCACGACGCCCTTCCTGGTCTACCCCGATCGGCCACAGCAGCGACCGACCGTGCCGCTGCTGCAGGCGGTAGTGGCGGACATCGACGCCGCCCGCGCGAGCGTGGACCTGGCCTCGTTCGACTTCGACATCGTCGAGGTGGCCGAAGCGCTGCTGCGCGCGCAGGCGCGCGGCGTGGCGGTGCGCGTGGTCGTGGACAGCGAGAACCTTGACACCCCCGAGGTCGCCGAGCTGACCGGCCGGCTGCAGCGCGCCGGCGTCCCTGTACGCTTCGACCGGCGCGAGCCGTTCATGCACGACAAGTTCGTGGTCGTGGACGGCGCGATCGCCTGGGCCGGCTCGTGGAA
Source organism: Candidatus Ribeiella danica (assembly GCA_016717335.1). Taxonomy (GTDB): domain Bacteria; phylum Chloroflexota; class Chloroflexia; order Chloroflexales; family Roseiflexaceae; genus Ribeiella; species Ribeiella danica. Next base: position 373,424 of record JADKFS010000003.1, on the reverse strand, counting down.
CGTCACGACCAACGACACCTTCAGGAATAACAACAACATGCTGCGCCTCGCGAGCAAGCAGATCGCCGCCGACTACACCCGCGAGTTCGAGCAGCTGGTCGCCGGGCGCTTCGGCACCGGCAAGACCAGCGCCACGCCGTATCCGCAGGTGCGTCTCGGCCCGGCGCGCGTCGAGGTCTACTTCTCGCCCGAGGATGGCGTCGCGCGGCACGTGCTGGAGCGGCTGCGCGCAGCCAAGACCAGCATCCACTTCATGGCCTTCTCGTTCACATCAGACGCGATCGCCGACGCGCTGGTCGCCAAGGCCAAGGCCGGGCTGGCGGTGCGCGGCGTGTTCGAGACGCAGAACGCGAGCGGCAGCGGCGCCGATTTCGGCCGGCTCCGGCAGGGCGGGGTGGACGTGCTGGAGGACGGCAACTGCTACATCCTGCACCATAAGGTGATCGTGATCGATACGCGCACTGTGATCACCGGCTCGTACAACTTCACCAGCAGCGCCGAGAAGGACAACGACGAGAACCTGGTGATTGTGGACGACCCGGCGCTGGCACGCGCCTATCTCGACGAGTTCGATCGCGTGTACGCGCAGGCCGAGGCCCCGACGCGCTGCCGCTAGTGGGTCACTTGGTATCCATATCGGCATTCGATTGCTGTTGCACGTTGGCAGGTTGAACGTTCAACACTCCAACACTCAAATAACAAAAAAACCGCGAGAGACGGCGATGATCACGCCGCTTCGCGGTATTCGCGCCACTAACAGGATGTTAGGACGAGATCAGACTTTCTTTTTACGGCCGCGGGTCTTCGGCGCGGGCGGCGGCGGCGGCGGCGGCTCGACCAACTTTGCGGTCTGAACCACCTGGAATCGCAGCAGATCTTCCTTTGTGCGCCGGAAATCGAGCGACAGGCCGCGCCGCCGTGCGGCTGCCTTGAGCCGATTGCGCACGGTCAGACGATTCTCATCTGGCTCTAATAATGCCTCGCCGTACTCGCCCCGGTCGTACTCGCCTAGAATGGCGTCGTACTGCTCCTCGATCAGCTTTCGCTGACCCTTGCCCTTGTTTTCAAGAGCGCGTACCTCGTCTGTGTTCAGTTTCCGTACACTTGGCATCGCTACACCTCTGCTCTGGTATACCTACGGATGATTTCTTATCATAGCGCATTATTTCTTTTTTTGCAAGTGGTTCCGCATCGCCACAATTATTTCGTCGCACATGCGCTTATTTCGGCCCCACAAGCTCTGGAGCGATCGGCGAGATTGAGCTTTTCCTCGGCGTCCTGATGCTGTGCACCCCCCTCAACGCCTACTTATTGAATAAAGCTGGCGGCCTGATCGATCGTCTTTTTCACTGCTCTCTCACTAGACTGCAATACACGCCCGCCCGCCATTTGGAGTTCTCAAGTGGGGCGTAAGGTGTCCCAGCGACACGCAACCGCCCTAATACCACCGCCCTGCCTCTGGCCGAGCAGAGTAAAGGAAGGGGTAATCGGGGAGGCATCGCCGGGCATTGAACGAAAACAGCTGCCTTATCACGTCTCTGCACGCATCTGTTACCATACGGCCAGCCCCGACGTCATGACAGAGTAGAAAGCCATCGTATATCCCTCAGAGGTGCTCTATGCTCGATACAACGCTCGACGCGCCGGCGGTAGCGAAGGAGACGCGCCTGCAGCAGCTGCGGCGCGCGCTCATCACGCCGGCGCTCTCCTCCCGCGCAGCCTGGTGCTTCGCCGGCCTATGGCTGCTGGCCGCGCTGGTTCTGATCGCGATCGGTCACGGCACGCAGGTGGTACTCAGCTCAGCCTCGCTGGTCGGGTTCCTGCTGTTCTCCGCGCTGACGGTGCTCGTCACCGAGCCGCCGGCCGAGCGCGCGGCGCCGGTCGAGCGGCGCTCGCTCTGGCTGCAGGTGGCGATCACGCTCGTGTTCATAGCGATCACGGGCTACACCGCGCTGGCGTTTCACAACCTGATCGCCCCGCAGGCCGCGGCCATCCCTCTATGGACGCCGCTGGTCGAATGGTTCGGCGGGCTTGGCGAGCGCTTCCTGCCGGTTGAGGTCGTCGGCTCGCCGTTCAACGTCGTCGCCAACCCGCTGAAGTACTTCATCCTGCCGCTGCTTGCGCTGCTGCTTGCCGGCGCCAGGCCGCGCGACCTGGGGTTTGCGCGCGGCCATCGCTCCTGGCGCGTGATCGCGCTGTGGTGCGCGATACCGGCGGCCGTCTGGATCGTTGGGCTCGCGAGCGGCGCGCTCACGCCCGCCCGGCTCGGGCGGCGCCTGCTGTCGAACGCGTTCCAGAACGGCTTCTTCGAAGAGTTCCTCTTCCGCGGCGCGCTGCAGACGCGCCTGAGCGCGCTATGGGATCGCGAGTGGGCGCTGGTCGCGCAGGCGCTGGTCTTCGGCCTGTGGCACCTCGGCGCGGACGCCCGCCTGATGGACGGGGACATCGTCGCCGGCCTCGCAGCGACGATCGTCATCCAGGCGACCATGGGCCTGGGCTTCGGCCTGATGTTCCAGCGCACGCGCAACCTGCTGGCCTCGTCGGCGGCCCACGTGGCGATCAACAGTCTGTAGGCCGCAGCACATCAGCCATCTGATACAGCTATCAGGTGACGCTCACCCGGCTATTTTTCCGATACGCGGGCCGGCCAGGTAAGATACAGCCATGAGATCGCAATTGTTGGAAGCGAGAGGCACGATGATACAGCTGCGAAAAGATGGCAAGCTCGCCGCGCCGGCACTTCCGCGGGCCGCCCGGCGCCCGCTCGCGATGATCTGCCTGCTGCTGGGCCTGGCCGGCTGCATCCTGCCGATCATCCCCGGCCTGCCGTTCGTGGTGGTGGCGGCGCGGCTGCTTGGCCCGCGCGACCGGCTAGTACGCCAGGCCACTGCGCTGGGGCGGCGCGGCCTGCGGGGGCTGCGCGCCTCGCGGCGGCCGCTGCTGCGCCGCGCCGGCGACCGGCTCACGCCGCACTGGCAGATGCTGACCCGCCTGATGCTCGGCCCCACGACCGATTGACCAGCCGCGCAATTCTGCTATACTTTTGCTCGGCACCAGGTGTGGACGATCGAACTCAACGGAGGATAGCTATGGACCGATTCACAGCACTATCGGATCTCGCCGCCGGACGGGCCGCGCGCCCGTGTGTTCGCGAACTTCGGTCTGGCTATCGACATCATCCCGTTGAAAGGATCAACCCCAGCGATGAGCACCAAGTGGAATAGCGACGACATCGATCAGTGGGACGAGCAGGAGGAGCCGGCGTTCCAGCCGCTGAAGAAGCAGACCGGCAAGACTCAGACGACCAAGGACAGCCGACGCCAGCAGGCGAAGGAGTGGGGCCGCTCCATACATAAGTTCCACAAGCAGCGCGAGAAGCAGAACCATAAGCCGTAGCGCCCGCTCGATATGCGCCCGCCGCACACGTTCGTGCCGGCGGGCGCTGTTTATAAGGGGCTGCGCGCTCCGCGCCCCCCGTGCCCCTGCGGGCAGGGGTGGGCCGCCACCCCCGCCACCCCCCGGCCGGGGCGTGCGCCCCTGGACCCCAAAAGAATGCCGCCTCATTTCCAGTGCTTGGCGCGCATGCCTGGCTGAATCCACGCGTGGCGGGATGGAACTCGTCCGGTAGGAATGTTGTTGGGCATGTGCCACTTCGATTGCAGCTGAGGCAGCCTGATTTGCCGGAGGGGGGCCGGGGGAACCGGCGTGGGTTCCCCCGGGCGGGGGACCGGGGGCGCAGCGCCCCGGAGAAATCTCGCGCGCCGCGACAGTCAGGCGGGGGCCGGGGGCGCAGCGCCCCGGAAAACAGCCAGCGGAGCGTCTTGAACCGGCGTGGGTTCCCCCGGGCGGGGGGCCGGGGGCGCAGCGCCCCGGAGAAATCTCGCGCGCCGCGACAGTCAGGCGGCGGCCGGGGGGGGCGCAGCGCCCCGCAAGAAACAATCGCTTGCGCGCAGCCGATCCTAGGCTATACTATCAGCAGCTTTTTCCGGACTTCACACAACGAGGGAGGCATAGATGGAGCTGGACGACATCATCGCGACGATCGTGCGGCTGGAGCAGGAGCGCGAGGAGATCTACCAGGACTCGCAGGTCACGCCCGAGGAGCACCCGCGGCTGGCCCAGATCGAGGCTGAGCTGCCGCGGCTGTGGGATCTGCGACGCCGGCTCGAGGCCGCGCGCGCCGCTGGCCTCAGCAGCGTCCCAGTGCCGCCCCCGTCCAACCCTGAGAATCCGGCCGACTGACGACATGATCGAGATCGACCGCGCGAGCTACACCTACCCAGGCGCCCGGCGCCCGGCGCTGCACGACCTCTCGCTCACGATCCGCGAGGGCGAGTTCCTGCTGGTCTGCGGCCCGAGCGGCGCCGGCAAGTCGACGCTGCTGCGGCTGCTGAACGGGCTGGTGCCGCACTTCTACGGCGGGCGGATCGGCGGCGATGTGCGCGTGTGGGGCCGCTCCATCCGCACCCACGAGCCGCGCGATATGGCCGATCTGGTCGGCTTTGTGTTCCAGGACCCCGAGGCGCAGTTTGTCGTCGACGTGGTCGAGGACGAGCTGGTCTTTGCGATGGAGAACCTGGGGCTGTCGCCGCGCCTGATGCGGCGGCGCGTCGAGGAGGTGCTCGACCAGCTCGGCATCGCGCACCTGCGCCGCCGCCAGGTGTCGAGCCTGTCGGGCGGCGAGCAGCAGCGCGTGGCGATCGCGGCGGTGCTGGCGGCGCAGCCGCGCGCCCTGGTGCTCGACGAGCCGACCAGCCAGCTCGACCCGCACGCGGCCGAGGAGGTGCTGACCGCGCTCCAGAAGCTCAACGCCGACCTCGGGCTGACGATCGTGCTCTCGGAGCACCGGCTGGAGCGGGTGGTGCAGTACGCCGACCGGATGCTGTATTTGCCTGGCCCGGATCAAAGACGAACGACCGAAGACCAAGGACGACTATTAGACAATCAGGACATGTCGACAAGCATTAGTCCTTCGTCCCTCGTCCTTGGTCCTCCTCGCGAGGTGCTGGCCCAGATCGACCTGGCCCCGCCGCTGGTCACGCTCGGCCGCGCGCGCGGCTGGTCGCCGCTGCCGCTCACGATCAAGGAGGCGCGCCAGATCGTCGCCGCCGAGCCCAGCCGCTCCAGCGCTCCAGCGCTCCAGCGCTCCAGCGCTCCAGCGCTCCAGCGCTCCAGCGCTCCAACGGTCGTCGTGGACAAGGCGCACTTCTCGTATGGCGAGTACGAGGCGCTCTACGACCTGAGCCTGACCGCGCGGCCGGGCGAGGTGCTGGCGCTGATGGGCCGCAACGGCAGCGGCAAGACCACCCTGCTGAAGCTGATCGTCGGCCTGCTGAAGCCGTCGCGCGGCACGCTGAGCGTGCTGGGGCGCGACGTCGCGCGCATGGCGGTCGAGGACGTGGCGGCGTTCGTGGGCTACGTGCCGCAGGACCCGCGCGCGCTGCTGTTCCACGACACCGTGCGCGAGGAGCTGGAGTTTACGCTCCGCGGTCGGAAGACGAAAGACCAAAGGCGAAAGGCCAACGATCGCGAAGACAACCGCGCCTCGTCTTTGGCCCTTGACCCTTCGTCGGCGATTGAGGCGACTTTGAAGGATCTCGGCCTGAGCCACCTGGCCGGCGCGTACCCGCGCGACCTGAGCGGCGGCGAGGCGCAGCGGGCGGCGCTCGCGGCGGTGCTGGTGGCCGACCCGCAGGTGCTGCTGCTCGACGAGCCGACGCGCGGGCTCGACTACCTGGCCAAGGCTGCGCTCGGCCGGCAGCTGCGCGACCTGGCCGCCGCTGGCCGAACGATAATTATGTCAACTCATGATGTCGAGCTAGTCGCGGCGCACGCCGACCGGGTCGCGCTGATGGGCGACGGCGAGCTAGTCGTCGACGGGCCGGTGCGCGAGATCCTGGCCGACAGCCTGATCTTCTCATCCCAGGTGGCCAAGCTGTTCCCCGGCACGGGCTGGCTGACTGTGGCCGACGTGGTCGGCGCCCCGCGCTAAGACGATCCCTTTTTTCCGGGGCGCTGCGCCCCCGCCCCCCCGCCTGATGCGCCCGTGCCGAGCGGCCCTTTCTTCCGGGGCGCTGCGCCCCCGGCCCCCCGCCCGGGGGAACCCACGCCGGTTCCCCCGGCCCCCCTCCGGCAAATGATGCCGGATCAGTTGCAATGATCGTGGCGCATGCCGCATACCATTCCGAGCACGGCCTGTGCGCCTCCCGCCGCGCCTGGATTCCGCCGGGCATGCACCACCGGGGTGCAAACCGAGACGACATTCTTTTTGGGGTGAGGAGGGGCGCGCAGCCCTTACACGATCATCGGCGGCTGGCTCGCCAGCGCGATCCGCGCGATCGTCTTGAAGGCGTACATCCAGCGATCGAGCGCCGCGAAGGCCGCGTCGCGCGCCTGGGTCGACGCCTCCACCACCAGGTTGCGCTGCTGCTTCGTGCCGTGGCTGTCCGCTGACCTCCGCGACGAGCGCCTGGCCGTGCTCAAGCTGCGGCCGGGTCACGCCATAGCGCTCCAGCGCCTCGACGATCGCGGCGTTGCACAGGGCGTTGGCGTAGAACTGCTGCGCCTGCAGCAGCCAGCCGGCCAGCCGGCGCTGGCGCGCCGCCAGATCGAGCTTCTGCGCCGCGCTGCGGTCGTCGCGCAGCGCCACTCGCGCGATCGCCACCTGGCGCTGGTAGATCGCGCGCGCCGCGGCGTGGCTGGCGGCCAGGGGTGTCGGTGGCGGCGATCCGATCGCCGCGGTGGTCGCGCTGCTGCTGGTGGCGGGCGCGCGCCGCCGCGATCAGCGCCTGGCCCTCCAGGATCTTGGCCGTGTCGTAGCCGTGGGCCGCCAGCAGCTCCAGCAGCGCCGGGTCGCGCAGCGTCGTGTCGAGCGCGGTCTGCGCGGCCAGCAGGCGCTGGGCCATGGCAGCTTTCGGCTGGTAGGCCGCGAGCGTCCGCCGCCGTGGCTGCGGCGTGGCTCTCCCGGCCTGCGGCGCGACCTTCCCGGCCTGCGATGGGGCTTTCCTGGCCTGCGATGGGGCTTTCCTGGCCTGCGATGGGGCTTTCCTGGCCTGCGATGGGGCTTTCCTGGCCTGCGGCGCGACACTCCCGGCCTGCGGCGCGACACTCCCGGCCTGCGGCGCGACACTCCCGGCCTGCGGCGCGACACTCCCGGCCTGCGATGAGGCTTGCCCGGCCTGCGATGGGGCTTGCCCGGCCTGCGGCGCGACACTCCCGGCCTGCGGGGCCCTTCCGTTGCGGTTCATTGGCGTTCTCCTGGCCGTTCGGCCCGTGTGCCACCGACATGCGCCGGTGGCTAGTACGTTTCATTGCCGTATGTACCGCGAGCGCGCGACAGGCGGCACGGGGTGTGCGCCCCCGCACCCGTTTCGATCCCTGATTGCAATAAGTCTTTCGGGGCTTGCGCCCCCTCAGCTTGTCACCTTGTCACCTTGTCAGCTGGTCAGCTTTTCTTCCGGGGCGCGGCGCCCCCGCCCCCCCGCCTGATGCGCCCGCCGGCCCCCCTCCGGCAAATGATGCCGGATCAGTTGCAATGATCGTGGCGCATGCCGCATACCATTCCGAGCACGGCCTGTGCGCCTCCCGCCGCGCCTGGATTCAGCCGGGCATGCACCACCGGGGTGCAAACCGAGACGACATTCTTTTTGGGGTCCAGGGGCGCAGCCCCGGCCGGGGGGTGGCGGGGGTGGCGGCCCACCCCCGCCCGCGGGGTGCGGGGGCGCGCAGCCCCCGCAGAGCTTGGGGTAACCGATACCCGCGGGGGGTGCGGGGGGCGCGCAGCCCCGGGCGCGGGCACGGGGGCGCGCAGCCCCCGAACACACACCCTGCGGGAGCTGCTATACTATGTCTCCTCACGCGCTTGCCGAACGAAAGGAAACCATATGCCCCCGCTCGACCTCGACTGGATTCGCGCGCAGTTCCCGGCCCTGGCCCAGGAGATCGGCGGCCAGCCGGCCGTCTTCTTCGACGGCCCCGGCGGCACCCAGGTACCGCGGCGGGTGATCGACGCGATCGGCGACTACCTCATCCGCGCGAACGCCAACACCCACGGCGCGTTCGCCACCAGCCGGCGCACCGACGAGACGATCGCGGCGGCTCACGCGGCCATGGCCGATCTGCTGGGCTGCGACTCGGATGAGGTCGTCTTCGGTCCAAACATGACCACGCTGACCTTCGCGATCAGCCGCGCGATCGGGCGCGAGCTGGGGCCGGGCGACGAGATCGTCGTCACGCGGCTCGACCACGACGCCAACGTCGCGCCGTGGCGCGCGCTGGAGGAGCGCGGCGTGACGGTGCGCGCGGTCGACATCGACGTCGAGGACTGCACGCTCGACATGGACGACATGGCGCGCCAGATCGGCGCGCGCACGAAGCTGGTGGCGATCGGCTACGCCTCGAATGCGGTCGGCACGATCAACGACGTGGCCGCGGTGACGCGCATGGCCCACGCGGTCGGCGCGCTCTCATACGTCGACGCGGTGCACTACGCGCCGCACGGCCCGATCGACGTGCGCGCGATCGGCTGCGACTTCCTGGCCTGCTCGCCGTACAAGTTCTTCGCGCCGCATATGGGCGCGCTGTACGGCAGGCGCGAGCACATGGAGCGGCTGCGGCCCTACAAGGTGCGCCCGGCCGGCGACCAGGCGCCTGACCGCTGGGAGACCGGCACGAAGAACCACGAGGGGCTGGCGGGGGTCGCCGCGGCGATCGACTACCTGGCCGAGCTGGGGCGGAAGACGGCGGGCGATCGGCGATTGGCGACAGATGCAGAAGTGTCGGCAATCCATAATTCACAAGCCAATGCCCAACAGCGCAGATCAGACCTTCTCGCCGCCATGGCCGCCATCCGCGACTACGAGCGCGGTTTGGCCGAGCGGCTGATCGCCGGTCTGCTGACGGTGCCGGGCCTGACCTTCTACGGCATCGGCGACCCGGCGCGCTTCGCGGAGCGCACGCCGACCGTCTCGGTGCGCGTTGCCGGCCACACGCCGCGCGCGCTGGCCGAGGCGCTGGGCGAACAGGGGATCTTCGTGTGGGACGGCAACTACTACGCGCTCAGCCTGACCGAGCGCCTGGGCGTGGAGGCCGACGGCGGGATGCTGCGGATCGGGCTGGTGCACTACAACACCGCCGCGGAGGTCGACCGGCTGCTGGCGGCGCTGCTCGAGATCGCCGGGGCCTGAGCGGCTGGGGTCAAGTACCCCCAACAGGGCTCATGCAACGTCAGCTCTGGTAGGGGTTCGGGGCCGGCTTCGCCGCCCCCGAAGAAGCTATGTTGTCGGTTTTTGGCGGCTTTGCAGCCAAAACCGACAGCACGCGGACATTGCGCCAGCCCTGTGTTTACCAAATGTTCACTTGCACTCACGGTGAAACCGTTGTATGATCGAGTCGTTCGGCAGCTCTCACACATTCGCAAGATCGGCACCCTCACAGGGTGAGGAGCGCCTAAGATCGGCGGCGAATCCGCCTCTCCTCCACAGGATTCGGCGGCGGATGGGAGTCGAGGGCTTCGCCGGTCTATCTCAAGCGCTTCAGACGATCGCTCTCCCGGATTCCTAACAACGAGCTGCGCGCAACGACCGCATAGCAGAGAGGATCACGTATGAGCACTCGTCGGTACATCCCCCTTGTGGTTGCCTGCCTCCTCCTGACAGCCCTGATCCCGATCTCTCGATCACTATCGGCGCCCCCTGCGCCGAATGATCTGGTGGCGTCGATCCAGGCGCAGACCGGCGGGCACGCCCACATCTCCTTCCACGGCGAGACCGGTACGGTTCGATTCATCGATACCGAGCGCGGCTACCCGATCCCGCGCCCCAGCGGCCTGACTGCCAGCGCCTCGCCCGAGCAGGCCGCCCGCCGCTTCCTCAGCGACTATAGCCCGCTGTTCGGCCTGACCGACCAGGCGCACGAGCTGATCGTCTCCCGCGCCGAGACCGCCCCCGCCGACTCGTTCGTGCGCTTCCAGCAGGTCCACCAGGGCGTCCCGGTCCTCGCCGGCGAGCTGATCGTCCACGTCGATCAGCAGCGCAACATTCTCTCCGCCAACGGCGGCTGCTGCCCAGCCTCAAGCTCGACGTCACCCCCGCATCGACGCCGCCACCGCCCAGACCAACGCCCTGCTCGCGCTCGCGCGCTTCTATAGCCTGCGCCCGGCCGAGCTGAGCGCCAGTACGCCGCAGCTGTCGATCTTCAACCAGGCGCTGCTCGGCGGCCCCGGCCCGCAGTTCAACGCGCTGACCTGGCGCATGGAGGTCCGCGGCGTCTCGGCCAGCGAGGTCATCCGCGAGCTGGTGCTGGTGGACGCGCGGCTCGGCACGATCGCGCTGCACTTCAACCAGATCGCCGACGCCAAGACCCGCCACGTCTGCAACAACAACAACGTCCGCGACGGCGACGACAACCCCGATAACGACTGCACCGCCGCCAAGTATGTGCGCAGCGAGGGCGGCGCGGTCACCGGCAACACCGACGTCGACCGGGCCTACGACTACTCCGGCCTGACCTACGACTTCTACAAGAACAACTTCAACCGCGACAGCATCGACGGCGCCGGGATGCAGCTGATCTCGCTGGTCAAGTACTGCTGCTACTCGAGCGGCGGCTGCCCGTACGCGAATGCGTTCTGGGATGGCTACCAGATGACCTACGGCGACGGCTACGCCTCGGCCGACGACGTGGTCGGGCACGAGCTGACCCACGGCGTGACCGAGCACACCTCGGGGCTGCTGTACTTCTACCAGGCCGGCGCGATCAACGAGTCGCTGTCGGACGTGTTCGGCGAGTACCTCGACCTGACCGACGGCGTCGGCAACGACACGGCCGGCGTGAAGTGGCAGATGGGCGAGGACCTGTCGATCGGCGCGATCCGCAGCATGTCGAACCCGCCGACCTACGGCGACCCGGACCGCACCGGCAGCCCGAACTACACCGCGGATACGGGGTATGGCGACCACGGCGGCGTGCACACCAACAGCGGTGTGAACAACAAGGCCGCGTTCCTGATCGCCGACGGCGGCAGCTTCAACGGCCAGACGATCGCCGGGATCGGCATCCCGAAGGCGGCGCAGATCTACTACCGGGTGCAGACGGCCTACCTGACGCAGGCGGCCGACTACCAGGACCTGGGCAGCTCGCTGACGGCCGCCTGTAGCGCGCTGATCGGCACGGCCGGCATCACCGCATCAGACTGCACGCAGGTCGCCAAGGCTGTCCTTGCGACCGAGATGGCGACGCCGCCGACGAACGCGCCCGCGCCGCTGGACGCGCCGGTGTGCGCGGCCGGGCAGACGCCGACCAACCTGTTCTTCGACAACCTGGAGAACCCCGGCAGCGGCAAGTGGGCCTCGGCCGCGCTGGTGGGCAGCAACGGCTGGTACTACCCGCCGCTGAGCAACCCGTTTGGCTTCTACGACGCGGCGCAGCCGACCAGCGGGCAGTACAACTTCTGGGGCTACGACCGGCCAGGCGTCAGCGACTACTATATCGGGATGACGTCGAACGTGGCGCTCCCGGCGAGCGGGACGGCCTACCTGCACTTCAAGCACACCTACCGGTTTGACGGCACCAGCACGCGCTACGACGGCGGGGTGGTCGAGTACAGCACCAACAACGGCGGGTCGTGGAGCGATGCCGGCGGGCTGTTCGTCAACAACGGCTACAACGGGACGCTGTCGAACTCGTTCGGCAACCCGCTGGGCGGGCGGCAGGCGTTCACGGGGTCGAGCTTCGGCTACACGGCGAGCCGGGCGAGTCTGGCGTCGCTGGCGGGGCAGAACGTGCGCTTCCGCTTCCGGATCGGCACCGACAGCTCCGGCGATGAGCTAGGCTGGTGGATCGACGACATCCGCATCTACACCTGCGGCGCCGCCGGCGGGACACCCACGCCCACGGGCACGGCGACTGCAACGCCGCTGCCGGCAAATCAGCCGAAGGTGTACGTGCCCTACATCCTCAAGCAGGAGCCGCCGCCGGCGACGGCCACCCCGACGTTGACGCCATCGGCCGGAAACGGCCCCAAGCCGGGCTTCTGGGAGAGCAATACAGGCGATGAGTTCTACGTCACGACCAACGGGGCCAGCGTGGACAACTTCGCCGTCTATATCAGCGTCAACGGGTGCGGCAACTACAAGATCACCCACACGCCGCTGGAGCCGATCGTCAGCAACCACTTCTCGTTCAGCGGCGCCTTCTACGCCAGCGGCACCTTCAGCTCGAACTCGGTAGCCAGCGGCACGGATGGGCTATCGAGCCTGCCGATCCCCGGCTGCGGAAATATCAGCGGCGGGCCGTGGTCGTACACTGCCACCTGGCAGAACGCGAATCAGCCGCTGGTCGCGCACGTCGTCGGCCCGGTGTCGGTCGAGGCGCTCACGTCCGGCAGCCCCTCCTACAAGGTCACGCGCGTGAAGTAGCCCCGCGCGCCAGAAACGCCCCCCTCCCCGCGCGCGGGGAGGGGGGCGTTTCTGGTGCACTGATTCGTTCGCTGGTTCGCCCCGCCCGCATCCCCCGCTCCCCCGCGGCGAGCGAAGGATGCCATTGGCGCTCGGGTGCGGCGCGCTCCGCGCGCCGCACCCGAGCGCCATAGCTTGAACCCCCTCCCCGCACGCGGGGAGGGGGCAGGGGGTGGGGCACCAGGGTTACCTACCTGGTGAGAGGCAGGTGGTGAGGGCGAGCAGCCAACTGTCAGCTCGCCGGCTCCCTCAAGAAGGCGTCGATCCCTTCGGCGGCCGCGCGCCCCTCGGCGATCGCCCAGACCACCAGCGACTGGCCGCGGCTCATGTCCCCGGCGGCGAACACGCCCGCCTGCGAGGTCATCTTGTGCTGGTCCGTCGCGACTGTGCCGCGCGGGCTCAGCTCGACGCCGAGCTGATCGAGCAGGCCGCCGCGAACCGGCCCCACGAAGCCCATCGCCAGCAGCACCAGGTCGCAGGGGATCGAGAGCTCGGAGCCGGCGATCTCGCGCATCTGCGGCCGCCCGCTCTCGTCGCGCTGCCAGCTGACCCGCACGCCATCGAGCGCCGTGACGTGGCCGCGCTCGTCGCCGACCAGGCGCTTGGTGAGCGCGCCGTAGATCCGCTCGCCGCCCTCCTGGTGCGATGAGGACGAGCGGAAGACGACCGGCCACTCGGGCCAGGGGTTGTCGCTGGCACGCTCGAGCGGCGGCTGCGGGAGCAGCTCGAGCGACAGCACGCTGGCCGCGCCCTGGCGCAGCGCCGTTCCGACACAGTCGGCCCCGGTGTCGCCGCCGCCGAGGATGACGACCGCCTTGCCGTTGGCGTCGATCGCCCGCTCCGGATCGATGGTCTCCCCCGCGCAGCGCCGGTTCTGCTGGTGCAGAAACTCCATCGCAAAGTGCACCCCGCGCAGCTCGCGCCCCGCCACGGCCAGGTCGCGCGGCTGCTGCGCGCCGCCCGCCAGCAGCACCGCGTCGAAGTCGCGGCGGAGATCGTCGGCAGCGAGCGTGCTGCCCACGTGGACGTTGGTCCGAAAGACGACGCCCTCCTCTTCGAGCTGGCGCAGGCGCCGGTCGACGATCCACTTCTCCAGCTTGAAATCCGGGATGCCGTAGCGCAGCAGCCCCCCCGGCCGGCTGTCTCGCTCGAAGACCGTCACGGCGTGGCCCATGCGGCGCAGCTGCTGCGCGGCGGCCAGCCCGGCCGGCCCCGACCCGACGATCGCGACGCGCTTGCCGCTGAGCCGCTGAGGTGGCTGAGGCCGCACCCAGCCCTGCTCGAAGCCCTTTTCGATGATCCGCATCTCGATCATCTTGATGCTCATGGGTGCAAAGTTGAGCCCCAGGGTGCAGGAACCCTCGCACAGCGCAGGGCAGAGGTGGCCGGTAAGCTCGGGAAAGTTGTTGTCGCGGTGCAGCTGGTCGAAGGCTTGCTCCCAGTCGCCCCGCGCGACGAGGTCGTTCCACCAGGGGATGAAGTTGCCCAGCGGACAGGCGACGTGGCAGTAGGGGATGCCGCAGGATAGACAGCGCGCGCCCTGCTGCATAACAATCTGGTCCGTCACCGGCTCGTAGACATCGTGATAGTCGCGCAGGCGCTCGGCGACCGGGCGGCCGCGCAGCTCTTGCCGCTCGTACTTCAGGAACTCCGCTACGTCTGCCATATGTACCACCCTCCCAATACCATTGCGATACCCTTCGTGTGATGCACAGGGAGAGCTATGCGCCCGAGCATAGCTTTGCCGCAGCATCCTCTCCGCGCAGCTCTGCGGCGCAGAAAGGAGTGCCTGCGAGCAACGGCACGGCTCGACCTTGAATCCGTGTATGGGGGCTCGGCGCTGAGGTACCCTGATTATAGGGGCGTCTGCGCCTGGCTACAGTGGTAGACTAGCAACATAGATGGGTGATCCTGCAACTCTGGGTGATGGGTATACATCTTCCATCGCAACCGCGCTGCCGAACCATGAAACGCGCACTCTTGCCCCGCCGGGGAGTGGGGGAATAGTGTTGGCGCCGTGGGTCGGCGCGCTGCGCGCGCCGACCCACGGCGCCATTCAAACAACCCCCTCCCCGCGGCGCGGGGAGGGGGCAGGGGGAGGGGCTGAGGGCGCGGGCCTGCGACACAGTCGCAATAGCATAAAATCAGTACAGCACGCTCTCGACCTCGCGCATCAGCCGGCGATGCTCGATCGCCATACAGCGATCCATCACGACGCCCAGGCCCGCCCGGCGAGCCCGCTGCGCGGCGGCCTGGTTCTCGATGCCAACCTGCATCCACACCACATCGGCGCCGATCGCGACCGCATCCTCGACTACCTCCGGCGTGTGCTCCGGCCGCCGGAAGATCTGCACCACATCCACATGCTCCTTGATGTCGCGCAGGCTGGCGTAGGGCTGCTCGCCCAGCACCGGGCCGTGCAGGTTCGGGTTCACCGGGATCACCCGGTAGCCGTTGCGCTGCAAGAAGCCCGCGACCGCGTGCGAGTCGCGCTCGGGGCGGTCGCTCAGGCCGACGACCGCGATCGTGCGCGCGCGCTGCAGCACCGATCTGATCTCATTGTCCGACAGCATCGTTGGTTCCCTTCTATCGCATCGAGCAAAGCTACGAAATAGTTCGACAGCAAAAAGAGCGCGCGACGCAGCCATCAACCGGCTACACCGCCGCTCTCGTTCAATCGAGATGAGGCACGCCCGACGCGCGCCTGGCCTCGCCCGGGAAGTTTGCTCACATTCAATACTACTCCTAAATCATTTCAATTGCAAGCACATTTTTTGTCATCTTCGCCGGCATCGCGCGGGTGCTGCCCTGGCGCCGCTCGCCCTTTAAGCGCCTTGAGCCAGGGTAAAATATGGTATGATAGCGCCTGTCCAGCGCCAGCACGGCCCCAACGTTGCCCACGTTATCGAATTGAGATAAGGTGTCGCCTGGCAGCAATCAGCGTTACAGCTTGGCGGGCTGTGGGGATCGCGGCCTCTCCACATCTGCCCGAGGTGGGGTTCCGGGGAGCGAGCGTTGCTCTGCTTCTACAGCTGTGAGCAAAAGCATTGAGCCGATGCGCAAGAACGAGATGCCGTTGTGATGCCATCCGTCGTTCTGCCGACTGGCTCCTGCCGGCTGCCCACTGCTATAGACCCCCACAGAGCTGTAGCGCTCGCACGAGCTATGTCGTACTGTGCTTGGAGGAAGGGAAGGAGTCGCCTTGAAGTACCTGCGCTACCTGCTGGCATTCGTGCCGATCGCTGTCCTGGCGGAATTGCTTGGCTGGAGCCCGCTGCTGATCTTTTCGTGCTCGTGCATCGCGCTGATCCCGCTGGCCGGCCTGCTCGGCGAGGCCACCGAGGAGCTGGCGATCCACACCGGCCCCAAGGTCGGCGGGCTGCTCAACGCCACGCTCGGCAACGCGGCCGAGCTGATCATCACGGTCGTCGCGCTGAGCCAGGGCGAGTTCGACCTGGTCAAGGCCTCGATCACCGGGTCGATCCTGGGGAACCTGCTGCTGATCCTGGGCGCCAGCCTGCTGCTCGGCGGCCTCAAGCACGGCACCCAGCGCTTCGACCGCACTATGACTGGCGTGTCGGCCACGATGATGACGCTGGCGATCATCGGGCTGATCATCCCGACGCTGTTCGAGCTGCTGCACGAGATCCAGATGGGCAGGGTCGACGTCTTCAACACTAACGTCAACGACCCGTCCCTCAATCAGCTGAGCATCTGGGTCGCCGGACTCCTGATCCTGCTCTACGTGCTCAGCCTGGTCTTTACCTTCCAGACGCCCGAGCGCGAGGAGCATTCCGGCACCGACGACCACAGCGAGGAGGAGAGCGCCCACAAAGCCAAGTGGAGCGTGCCGGTCTCGGTCGGCGTGCTGGCGGCCAGCACGGTCGCGATCGTCTTCTTGAGCGAGTTCCTGGTCGGCGCAGTCGAGCCGGTGGTGGAGAGCCTGGGCATCAGCAAGCTGTTCCTCGGCGTGATCATCATCCCGATCGTCGGTAACGTGGCCGAGCATATCGTCGGCGTCCAGGTCGCGCTCAAGAACAAGATGGACCTGTCGCTGTCGATCTCGCTCGGGTCGAGCATGCAGGTGGCGCTGTTCGTCGCGCCGCTGCTGGTGTTCATCAGCCTGCTGTTCGGCCCGGAGCTGACGCTCTACTTCAGCCTGTTCGAGGTCGCGACGCTGACGCTGGCGGTGTTCAGCGCTACGCTCGTCTCGGTCGACGGGAAGAGCAACTGGCTGGAGGGCGCGCAGCTGCTGGCGGTCTACGTGATCGTCGCGCTCGGCTTCTACTTTACCGGCACGGTCGCCCCCGCCTAGTGACCGGGTGACCGGGTGACCGGGTGACCGGGTGACCGGAACTTCGCCTTGTCACCTTGTCGCCTTGTCACCTTGTCACCTTGTCACCTTGTCACCTTCGTCAGGCATCAGAGGTCAGGGGTCGGCATTCAACGTTCAACGTTCAACATTCAACGCTCGTCACCTTGTCACCTTGTCACCTTGTCACGGCTATGCTGAACACCATCCACCTACAAACATTCCTGGCGGTCGTCGAGTCCGGCAACTACAGCGCGGCGGCCGAGCGGCTCCACATGTCGCAGCCGGCCGTCAGCCAGCACATCCGCGCGCTCGAGTCGCACCTCGACAACGTCAAGCTGTTTCGGCGGGTCGGCCAGCAGATGCTGCTGACCCACGCCGGCGAGGACTTGGTCGAGTCGGCGCGCGAGATGCTGGCGCTGTCGGCGCGCGCCGAGGAGAGCATCCGGGCGCTACGCGGGCAGATCAGCGGCCGGGTGATCGTGGGGTGCACCCCATCGAGCGGCGAGCTGCTGCTGCCGCCGCTGCTGGCCGCATTTCGGACTCGCTTTCCGGCCATCACGGTGACGGTGACGATCGCGCCGCTCGAGACGCTGCTGGAGTGGCTGACGGAGCACCAGGCCCACGTCCTGCTCCTGGAAGAGCAGCAGCGCCGGCGCGGCTGGGAGTCGCAGGTGCTGGGCGTCGAGCGGCTGCTGCTGATCGGCCCGCGCGGTCACGCGCTGCTCCAGCAGGAGCAGGTGCCGGCCGGGATGATCCGCGACCAGCCGCTGATCCTGCCGCGCGCCGGCACGCCGCTGCGGCGGATCGTCGAGGATGGGCTGCGGCGGCGCGGTGTCGGGGCGGCCGATATCACGGTGGCGCTCGAGTGCGACGCGGTCGCGATGACCATCCAGTCGGTGCGCAACGGGCTCGGCCTGGCGTTCGTCCCGCAGACGCGCCTGCCGCGCACGCGCGATATCGGCATCATCGACCTGGCGGGCGTGAATTTGCAGCAGGAGTGGCACGTGCTGCGCTCGCGCGAGCGCGGCGCGCCGCGCGCCATCCACGAGTTCTATACCTTTGTCGCGGGGAAGGACGCGCGGCGCATCCTGGCGAAGGATGGGCTCAAGGTCGCGCCCGATTGAGGGGGCGAGAAAACCTCAGTACTCGGCCACGCTCTGGCGCTCGCGCATGCTCGGCAGCGTCAGATCGGGCAGCCGGTCCATATCCAGGTAGAGATCGCACCGCTCGACATACCGCTCGATGTACTGCTCGATCGTCTCGAGATCGAACGGCTTGGGGAGAAAGTGATCGGCCAGGTTTGCGTGGTGCGCATTGCACGACGCGCTCATCAGCACAATCGGCACATGCCGAAACCGCGGGTTGTCCCGCAGCGCCTGCGTGAGCCCCACCCCGCCGAGGTTCGGCATCATAATGTCCGAGATCACCAGCGCGGGCGGCTCAGGCTCGCGTTCGAGCAGGCCGAGCGCGGCGCGGCCATCGACGGCGAGCAGCGCGTGATGCCCCATATCCTCGACAATCGAGGCAACCATATGCAAAATAATCTGTTCGTCGTCTACAATCAGAATGTTTGACATAGCTACACCACTCGCCGAAAGCGCCGATATCTGGCCCCTGGTAAAGCATTTATCGTGCCACTGCCGCATCCTTATCCGCGAGCACGACTCGGTTTCGGCCGCGGCGCTTGGCCTCGTAGAGCGCCCGGTCGGCCAGGTCGGCCAGCGCCGGCCCCTCCTGGCAGCCCGGAAAGCTCGCAATCCCACAGCTGAACGTCACGGCAAACTCCTGGTCGCCGGCCTGCTGGCGTACCTGCATCAGGTCGGCGCGGATCGCGTCCATCACCAGGGTCGCGGCCGGCCCATCGCTGCCGGCGAGCACCACCGCGAACTCCTCGCCGCCGTAGCGGCCGATCACATCGGTGCGGCGCAGGCGCTGCTGCAGCAGCCGCGACAGACTCTTCAGCACCCGGTCGCCGGTCGGATGCCCGTAGGTGTCATTCACCTGCTTGAAGTGGTCGAGGTCGATGATCGCGAAGGCCAGCGGAGTCTGGCTGCGCCGCGCGCGCGCCAGCTCAACCTCCAGCCGCTCCTTGATCACGGTGTGGTTGAACAGGCCGGTCAGGCTATCGCGCACCATGAACGAGCGCAGCACGCGTGATCGCTCGACCCGGTTAGTCACCGCCATGACCAGGTGGTCGGGCTTGACCGGCTTGGTCATGAAATCGTCGCCGCCTATTCGCATCGCCTCTAGCTGCATGTCGCGGTTGGTCTCGCCCGAGAGAAACACGATCGGAATGCTGACGTAGTCTTCCTGCTGACGAATGACGGCCGCCAGGTCGAGCCCGTCGCATCCCGGCATGTACATGTCCATCAGGATCAGGTCGGGCCGGAACTCGGCCAGCAGCTGCACCGCCTGCATCGGGTCGGTGGCGAAGGCCGGCAGCATCCCGGCCTCGCGCAGCGTGGCGGCGTAGTAGCCCGCCAGCTCGGCCTCGTCGTCCACGATCAGAATGCGGTACGGCTCGCGGGCATGGTGCGCCGTCAGCGTGTCCAGCTTGTCGATCAGCGCGATGATGTTGACCGGCAGGGCAAAAAGGGCGTTTGCGCCTAGCCGCACCGCCTGCAGCCGCGCGGCCATGTCGGCCCGATCCGAGAGGAAGATCACCGGCGGCGCAGGGGTGCTCTCGTGAATGGCGGACAGTGCGTCACACAGCGCGCTATCGTCGCCGCCCGCGCTCGACCCGACAATGATCGCCGCCGGCGAGCCACACTCGACCGCCCGGCGAAGATCGTCGAGCGAGGCCCAGGATGAGACCGCGTAGCCAAAGTGCCCGAGCTGCGCCGTGAGGTCGAGCGCCAGCTCAGGCGCCAGATCGGCCAGAAAGATCAGCCGGTTGTCGGGCTGGCCGGCGGCTTCCGCGCGGCGGGGCAATGCCGCGACCGAGATATCGAGCGCGATCGCATCGCCCGGCGGCTCGCCGGCGGGCGCCTGCGCCGCCTGCCTCAGAGTCGCGATCTTGGAAGCGATCTCGGCCCACTGCTGCGCGGTTGGCGCCTGCCCGCCACCTCGCGGCGCAATCGCGCGCTCCAGGGCGCGCGCGGCCTCGCTCACCCGGTGAAAGCCAAACGTCGCCCCGCTGCCGTTCATGCTGTGCGCGAGCCGATGGAGGGTCTGCAGATCATCCTGGCTGCGCGACTCGTGCGCCGCCGCGTAGGCCTGCTCGATCTCCACCAGCTTCGCGGGAATGCGAGCGGCGTACGACTCCGACAGTGCGTGCAGATCGGACGCCATGTCCGGCGGCTGGCTCTGCTGCCAGATCGACCGGATCGTCGCCGAGAGCAGCATCGGGTCGAACGGCTTGGCGAGCACATCCAGCACGCCCAGGTGTTTGTACAGCGCAATCTCGTGCGGCTGGACCTTCGCCGTCATGAAGACGACCGGCGTCCCGGCAGTCTGCGGAATCTCCCGCAGCGCGCTCAGCGTGCTGAGCCCGTCCCGGCCCGGCATCATAACATCCAGCAGGATCAGGTCGGGGTGAAACGCCGGGCCAGCGTGGATGGCCTCGTCGCCGGAGCCGCACATCCGCACGTCAAAACCGCCGATCCCCTCGAGCGCAAGCTGCGCGACCGCTTGGATGTCCGGCTCATCTTCAACCATCAAAATGCGCTTCAGGGAGAGAGTGCTCATCACAAGACTCCGAAATCAAACGCGTTCGACACGGGCCTGCGCCGGCCGGCCGACCGCCTGCTCGACCGCGGCAAGCAGGCGTAGCTGGTCGATCGGCCGCACGATCCAGTCGACGACCGACGACGCAATGCTGCGGAGCACCTGCCGGCTCGGATCGTCGCGACCTGAGATGACCACGATCGGCAGGTCGTAGTTGATCGGCTGCGCGGACTGCTTGGAAGTCGGCAGCAGAATCTCCGGCCCGGGCAGCGCCGCATCGAGGATGAGCGCGCTATACTCGCGCCGCCCCAGCAGCTGGTGGGCCTGCGCCGCGCTATGGGCGAGATCGGCCGCGAACCCGCCGGCGCCAAGCATCATCGCCAGCAGCGCGGCCACATCCGGGTCGCGCTCGCACACCAGCACCGCCGGCGTCGGCCGCGCGCCGGCCGCGGGCGCCTGGTCGGGCGCTAGCTCATGCCACTCGGGCAGATCCACGAAGAAGGTCGTACCGCGGCCGAGCCGGCTCTGGCAGTCGATCTGCCCGCCCAGCTTCTCGACGATCGCCTTCGAGATGCTCAGGCCCAGGCCGGTGCCACCCTTCTGGCGCGTGTCCGACGAGTCGGCCTGGGCAAACTTCTCGAACAGCCGGCCGCGGAAGGTCTCCGGAATGCCCGTGCCATGGTCGCGGATCGCGATGCGCAGCAGGCCGCCGAGCCGCTGCACCGACACCGACACGCTATCCTCGGGCGGCGAGAACTTCGCGGCGTTCGAGAGCAGGTTTGTCAGCGCCTGGATCAGACGATCGTCGTCGACGTTGACCCTGGCGTCGGCGGCCTCATTCTCGAACGTGAAGGTGACGTTGAACTGCCGGCCATAGCCTCGATTGGTCTCGACCGCCTGCTCCACCAGGGCGCCAAGGTTCACCGGCCGGAACTTGAAGGTCATCTTGCCCGACTCGATCTTCTCGATGTCCAGAATATCGTTGATCAGCCGCACCAATCGCTCGCTGTTCTTGTACGCGATGTCGACCATCGTGCGCGCCTTCTCGGGTATCTCGCCGGTGACGCCGCCGGCGATCAGGCCGAGCGAGCCGCGGATCGACGTGAGCGGCGTGCGCAGCTCGTGGCTCACCGTCGAGACGAACTCGTTCTTCATCCGCTCGACATTCTTGCGCTCGGTGATCTCGCGCACGATCATCAGCACCTCGTGCTCGCCGCAGACCACCACGCGCGCCTCGAAGTCGCGCGGCGCACCGTCCATTGTCAACTGGTACTCCAGCACCTGAACCGCGGCGGTCTGCAGAGCCTGCGCGATACAGTCGTGAAACTGTCGCGCCAGCTCCGGCGGCATCACATCGTAGATCGTCCGGTCGAGAAACTGCTCGGGCGGGAGAAACAGATCGCTCAGCCGATCAGCCTTGTAATCCAGATACACGCCATCTCGGCTCAGGCGAAACATCAGGTCCGGCAGCGCGTCGATCAGCGCGCGGTTGCGCGCCTCGCTGATCCGCAGGGCCGCCTCAGCCTGGCGGCGCTCGGCGATGTCGCGGCCAATGCCCAGGACGCCGACGACCGCGCCATGCTGAACCTGGGCCGTGATCGTAAACTCGCCGTGCCGGTAGCCCCCCGCGGCCGTCCGCACGCGCAGATCGAACGCCTCCGGCCGTTCGCCGGCCAGCGCGCGCGCGATCGCCGCCCTCGCCACGTGCCGATCGTCACCATGCACCAGCGGGTCGAAGGATCGGCCGAGCCACTCGGCCGATGACCAGCCCATGCTGATCTCAAAAGATGGGTTGATCGAGGTAATGCTACCGTCCAGCCCAAGCGTGAAAATGACATCTTGCGCGCAATCGACCAGGTTGCGGTAGCGCTCCTCGCTCTCCTGCAGGGCCGCCTCGGTTGCCTTGCGCTCGGTGATGTCGAACATCATCCCCTGCATGAAGCGCGGCTGCCCGGCTTCATCTCGGACGATCACCGCCGCGTCGCGAAACCACTTGACCTTGCCGCCGCGCGTGAGCATGCGATACTCGGATGGCGTCGACACATTCGTGGCGTGCAGGCGCGCATTGTCTTCCAGCACGCGCTGCTGATCGTCGGGGTGGATCTGCTTGAACCACAGCCGGTGGTCGGCCATCCACTCGGCCTGCGTGAAGCCCAGCAGCGACTCGATCTGCGGGCTGGTGTAGATCGTGCTGCTGAGCTCGTCGAGCGCCGCGATATAGGTGATCACCGGGAGCCCCTCGACGAGCACCCGGAAGCGATCGTTGGCCTCACGCTGCGACTGCTCGGCCTGCTTGCGCTCGGTGATGTCGGCCAGGGTGCACACGACCGCGTAGGGCGCCGGCTCGCCCTCACGAAACATCGGCTGCGTGTTGACCGAGATCCAGCACGGCTGGCCCTCCGGCCCGGGCAGCCCCAGCACCACGTTCGTGCAGGGCCGGCCGGTGCGGAGCGAGAGCAAGATCGGGTTGGCCTCGGGGGGGAACGGCGAGCCATCCTCGCGGATAGGAGGCGCGTACCGATCGAACAAGGCCCCGCCGATCATCTGCTTCTCGGTGAGGCCAAGCATACGCTCGGCGCTGGCGTTCAACGTCTGCACGCTGCCGTCGGCGTCCTGAACAACGATCCCCTCACGTATCGCCGCCACGACCGAGCGGCAGCGCTGCTCGCGCTCGGCCCAGGCGGCCAGGTCGCGCTGAGGCTCGGACTCCCGCAGCTCGCGCTCGGCCCAGGCGGCCAGGTCGCGCAGCGCCGCCCAGTCGGCAGCGCCGAAGCCGCGCGGCTGGTCGCCCATGACACATAGCGTGCCGGCACGGCTGCCATCGGGCGCCGAGAGCGACAGGCCGGCGTAGAAGCGCAGGTGCGGTGGGCCGGCGACGAGCGGGCTGTCGGCAAATCGCGGATCGAGCAGCGCGTCCGGCACCAGCAGGCCGCCGCCCTCGAGGATCGTGTGCGCGCAGAACGCGCCAGCGCACGCCGTTTCGGAGAGCGCCAGCCCCAGGCGCGACTTCAGCTGGACCCGGCCGCCATCGACCAGGCTGATCAGCGCGATCGGCGTCTCGAACAGGCGCGCTGCCATCCGCGTAATTCGGTCGAAGCGCTCTTCCGGCAGGGCTTCAAGCAAACCCAGGGACCACATCGACTGAAGCCGCCCGGCCTCATCGGCCAAAGCAGGTGCCACACACATAGGATCTCTCCACAGAACCTGTCCTCAGCACCTCACTATAGATGGGATGGGGCGCCGGATCAATCTGCTTTTCATACCAGATCGCGATCAGTTAAATGACATCAGGGGCCTTTGCTTCCGGGGCGCTGCGCCCCCAGCCCCCGCCCGGGAGCCCTCGCCGGTTCCCCCGGGCCTCCTCCGGCACCTGATGCCGTCTCACGTTCGATCCTGTGGCGCATGCCCAGCCACATTCCGACCGGGCGGGTGCAACGGGCTGCGCCACCTGTCCATCGCTCCAAGCCTGTTGTCACCTTGTCACCTTGTCACCTTGTCACCTTGTCACCTTGGGGTCCAGGGGCGCAAGCCCCGCCCGCAGGGGCACGGGGGGCGCGCAGCCCCCGCGGAACGAAATCTGCTTGACGCTGCTATAACCGTCCTCTATACTTCTACGCGCACAACCATTCGCCTGCACCAGCCGCGCAGCCTGGCACGGAGCACACGGCGCGGCCGCACATGAGCCCAAGGCAGATTATGACTGACCTTTCTCTGTTCCATGGCCCGAATGCCGGCTACGTGCTCGAGCTCTACGACCGCTACCAGCAGGACCCGCTCTCGGTCGACCCGGAGGCGCGCGCGATCTTCGAGCGCTGGGCGCCGCCGGATGTTGCGCCGCCGCCGGCAACTCCGGCGCCGCCCGGCGCCGAGCCGCCATCCCCGCTCGACGTCACCCACACGGTTGCGGCGGCGCGGCTCATCCGCTACATCCGCGAGGTCGGCCACCTCGACGCGCGGATCGACCCGCTCGGCGGCGAGCCGCCCGGCGCGCCCGGCCTGCGGCTCGACGTCCACGACGTGACCGAGCGCGACCTGGCGCGCCTGCCGGCCAGCATCGTGCGCGGCCCGCTGGCGGCCGAATCGCGCAACGCGCTGGAGGGCGTCCAGAAGCTGCGCGAGGTCTACTCCGGCGCGATCGGCTACGAGACCAGCCACATCCAGATCTTCGAGGAGCGCGCCTGGCTGCGCGCGGCGATCGAGAGCCGCAGCTTTTTCTACGGCCTGGACGCCGGCCGCAAGCGCGAGCTGCTGGAGCGGCTGACCGAGGTCGAGGTGTTCGAGCGCTACCTGCACACGACGTTCGTCGGCCAGAAGCGCTTCTCGCTCGAGGGCTGCGACATGCTGGTGCCGATGCTCGACTCGATCATCCGCAACGCCGCCGCCGCCGGCACGCGCGAGGTCGTGCTCGGCATGGCCCACCGCGGCCGGCTCAACGTGCTGGCCCACATCCTCGGCAAGCCCTACGCCGCCATCCTCTCCGAGTTCCACGCCGCCAACCGCGACGCGGGCGCCTCGGCCTCCGGCAAGGGCAGCTTTGGGTGGACCGGCGACGTGAAGTACCACCTCGGCGCGCGGCGGGCCTACAAGGAGAGCGGCGTCGAGTCGATGCCAATCACGCTCGTGCCGAACCCGAGCCACCTGGAGTTCGCCAACCCGGTCGTCGAGGGGCGCGCGCGCGCCGCGCAGGAGACCTTCGACCAGCCCGGCCCGCCGGCGCGCGACAAGCACGCCTCGCTCGCGCTGCTCATCCACGGCGACGCGGCGTTCCCCGGCCAGGGCATCGTCGCCGAGACGCTCAACCTCTCGCAGCTGGCCGGCTACAGCACCGGCGGCACGATCCACATCATCACCAACAACCAGATCGGCTTCACCACCGACACGCGCGACTCGCGCTCGACGCTGTACGCCAGCGACCTGGCCAAGGGCTTCGAGATCCCGATCGTGCATGTCAACGCCGACGACGTGATCGCCTGCATCGCCGTCGCGCGCATGGCCCACGCCTACCGCGAGCGGTTCGGCAAGGACTTCCTGATCGACCTGGTCGGCTACCGGCGCTGGGGCCACAACGAGGGCGACGAGCCGTCGTTCACCCAGCCGCTGATGTATGCCGCGGTCGCCAGGCACCCGACCGTGCGCGAGCGCTGGGCGCAGGAGCTGCAGCGCGAGAGTACGATCGGCAATGCCGACGCCGACGGGCTGATCGCGAGCGTCACCGAGCGCCTGCAGCACGCCCGCCAGGAGGCCGAGGCCAACCCGCACCACAACGAGCCGCCGCCGCTGCCGCCGCCCGGGATCGCCCGCCGGACGGCGACGGCCGTGCCGGCCGAGCGGCTGATCGAGCTGAACGAGGCGCTCCAGGCGCGGCCTAAAGAATTCACCGTCAACCCGCGGCTCGATCGCACGCTGGACCGCCGCCGCACGGGGCTGGATCAGCCGGCCGGCATCGACTGGGGCCACGCCGAGGCGCTGGCGTTCGCCTCGCTGCTGGCCGACGGCATCCCCATCCGGCTGAGCGGGCAGGATAGCGAGCGCGGCACCTTCAGCCACCGCCACGCGGTGCTCCACGACATGCACACCGGCGCGCGCTACGTGCCGCTGCAGGCGCTGCCGCAGGCCCGCGCCGCCTTCGCCGTGTACAACAGCCCGCTGTCGGAAAACGCCGTGCTCGGCTTCGAGTACGGCTACAGCGCGCACGCGCCCAACGCGCTGGTGCTGTGGGAAGCCCAGTTCGGCGACTTCGCCAACGGCGCCCAGGTGATCGTCGACCAGTTCATCGTCTCGGCCCGCAAGAAGTGGGGCCAGACGCCCGCGCTGGTGCTGCTGCTGCCGCACGGCTACGAGGGCCAGGGGCCCGAGCACTCCAGCGCGCGGCTGGAGCGGTTCCTGCAGCTCGCCGCCGACGACAACATTCGCGTCGCGAACTGCTCCACCGCCGCGCAGTACTTCCACCTGCTGCGCCGGCAGGCGCTGCTGCTCAGCCCCGACCCGCGGCCGCTCGTGATCATGACGCCCAAGAGCCTGCTGCGCCACCCGCGCGCCGGCGCGTCGCTGGCCGACCTGGCGCAGGGGCGCTTCCTGCGCGTGATCGACGACCCGGCCGGCCGCGCGCGCGCCGACGAGATCAGCCGGCTGGTGCTGTGCACCGGCAAGGTGTACATCGACCTGCAGGCCGAGAGCGAGTCCGGGCACGCGACCGGCGTCGCGGTCGCGCGGGTCGAGGAGCTGTACTCCTTCCCTGCCGACGAGCTGCGCGCGGTGATCGGCGGCTACCCGGCGCTGCGCGAGGTGGTCTGGCTGCAGGAGGAGCCGCAGAACATGGGCGCCTGGAGCTACATCGGCCCGCGCCTGCGCGAGATCGTCGACCCGTCCATCCCGATCATCTATGTCGGCCGGCCCGAGTCGGCCAGCCCGGCCGAAGGGTCGCTCGCGCGGCACACGATCGAGCAGCATCGCATCATCGCCGCCGCGCTGCAGAGGAGCAATCAGAAGTCAGTAGTCAGTAGTCAGTAGTCAGTAGTCAGTAGTCAGTACAAGTACCGGTGAAACACGTCAGACCGTGTTGATACCGACGATCGGCGACTAACGAAGAATTCCGAAATGATCGGGTAGTCCGCTGTCGGCAGCCAATACCGATGAAGTACAACGGCTCTCAGCGGTACCGACTACCGTCGACTGACTACTGACTACCAGGAGCAAGTAATGTCAGGCGAAATTCGCGTCCCGGCGCTGGGCGAGTCGATCGTCGAGGCCACGATCGGCAAGTGGATGAAGCGCGTCGGCGATTCGGTCGCGGCCGGCGAGGCGCTGGTCGATCTGGAGACCGACAAGGTCAACGTCGAGGTCGCGGCCGAGCAGGATGGCGTGCTGGAGCAGATCCTCAAGGACGAGGGCCAGAACGTCGGCGTCGGCGAGGTGATCGGCACGATCGGCGCAGGCGCCGCAGCCGGCCAGCACAACGGCAGCTCTACAGGCGTTTCGCAGCCGCTGGCAGGCGCGCCCGCGCCGGCCGGCACTGGCGGCACGAGCGCGCCGCGCCGCGACCTGGAGGTCTCTGGCGAGCCTCAGCCAGCTGTCCCGGCCGGCGACGAGCGCGAGACCAGGGCGACGCCGGTGGCCAAGCGCATGGCCGCCGAGCAGGGCGTGGACATCCGCGCGATCTCCGGCAGCGGCCCCGGCGGCCGCGTGACGAAGGACGATGTCTCGACGCAGCTGCGGCCCGACGGCGCACCCGGGCACCAGGCCGACACGGCAATAGAGCGGCAGTCAAGCGCTCCGCCGACCATGCCAGCACCGCAGCCCCCCTCGGCGCCCGAGGCCCAAGCCCCAAGCCCCAAATCTCAGGCGCCCGCCGACGGCCGCCGCGAGGAGCGCGTGCGCATGACCCGCCGCCGCCAGACGATCGCGCAGCGCCTGGTCGAGTCGCAGCGCACCGCGGCGATGCTGACCACCTTCAACGAGATCGACATGAGTGCGGTGATGGAGGTTCGCAGGCGGCGCAAGGACTCGTTTAAGGAACGTCACGGCATCGGCCTCGGCTTCATGTCGTTCTTCACCAAGGCGTCGATCGGCGCGCTGAAGGCCTTCCCGACGCTCAACGCAGAGATCCAGGGCAGCGAGATCGTGATCAAGCACTACTACGACATCGGCATCGCCGTCGGCGTCGAGGAGGGGCTGGTGGTGCCGGTGCTGCGCGACGCCGACCGCAAGAGCTTCGCGCAGATCGAGCGCGAGATTGCCGCCCTGGCCGTGCGCGCCCGCGAGAACAAGCTGACGCTGAACGAGCTGCAGGGCGGCACCTTCACGATCACCAACGGCGGCGTCTTCGGATCGCTTATGTCAACGCCAATTCTGAACGCGCCGCAGGTTGGCATCCTGGGCATGCACAAGATCGAGGAGCGGCCGATCGCGCTGGGCGGGCAGGTAATCATCCGGCCCATGATGTACGTCGCGCTCTCGTACGATCACCGCATCGTCGACGGCAACACGGCAGTGCGCTTCCTGGTGCGGATCAAGGAGCTGATCGAGGACCCGGAGACGCTGCTGCTGGAGGGGTGATATCGGCGCGATTGCACGTTGGCACGTTCGAATGTTGGTACGTGGCACGTTGGAGTGTTGGCAGGTTGGGGCGGTGGCACGTTCGAACGCTAGAATACCGTCGCGTTCGTGCGCTGGGACGTTCAAACGTTGAGGCGTTGAGGCGTTCCAACGCTAAAGGTGGCGCTTAGCAAGGAGGCACCGCTATGGCAACAGTCCAACGACTTCTGGAGACCAAGGGCAATGTAGTCTGGTCGGTCACGCCCGAGACAATGGTGTTCGAGGCGCTCCAGCTGATGGCCGAGCAAAACGTAGGGGCGCTGATGGTTCTGGAGCGCGGCCGGCTGGCCGGAATCATCTCGGAGCGCGACTACGCCCGCTCGATCGCGCTGAAGGATCGCTCGTCGCGGACCACGCCGGTGCGCGAGATCATGACGAGCAACGTCATCGCCGTGCGTCCTGAGCAGACGATGGAGGAGTGCATGGCGCTCATGACCGAACACCGTGTGCGCCACCTGCCGGTGTTCGATACAGCCGGCGAGCTCGTCGGCGTGCTCTCGATCGGCGACGTCGTCAAGCACATCATCACGGAGAAGGAATTCCTGATCGAGCAGCTCGAGAGCTACATCTCGGCCTAGCGGCTCGCTCGCCAGATGCTGCCTCCCCGTTCGCGAGGAGGGGGTTAACAATTGGCAGTGGTGTGCGGCGCGCGTTGCGCGCCGCACACCACTGCCAACACCATTCCCCGCTCCCCGGGCGGGGAGCGGGGGCAAGGGGGTGAGGGGGCAGCATCGCAATGCAGCAAAGCGCAGCGTACCTTACCCTGTAAGCTGAGGGATAGGAAGGAAGGGGTGAGGACAAAGAACGCGGCCAAAGGCCTTTGAACGTTCGAACGCCTACTGCGCCGCCAGCGGCAGCCGCAGGCCTCCGCGGCTGAGGATCACCGCCCCGAGGCCGGGGCTCGCGAGCGCATAGAACAGCGCCAGCCCCCACAGCGGTGTCCAGGCCATCACGGCCACGATCAGCAGCACCAGCAGCAGCGCCGCGCCGATCGTCGTGCCGCCCAGAGCCGGCGAGCGTCCAGGCCGCGTAGCGGCGGCATGCGCGAGCACGGCCAGCCCATAGATGTACGGGGCCAGCGCCAGCGCCAGCAGCGCCAGCAGCAGCGGTAGCCCGACCACCGAAGCCACCAGGAGCGCGGACAGCGGCAGCAGCGCCAGCCCCGCCACCAGCGTCGTGAGCAGGCCCAGCGCCAGGGCGCGCGCTGGCAGGGACCACAGCGCCGTGCTGGCGATCTGAATGCGGCGCGGCCACAGCGCGATCAGCAGCAGGCAGAACGCCAGCAGCAGCACGCCCACGCCGGCCCCGAACAGCGTCCGGCCTAGCGGGCCGACCGCGCTCACGCCCGCAGATGGCGAGAACAGGTCGAGCAGGCTTGCCAGCGCGCCGCCGCCCTCGCTACGAATGACCTGTCCGGCGATGACCGCGCCAGGCTCCAGCCGTAGCGCGCCCCCCGAGGCCAGGACATGGCCGCCGACGCGGCCGCTCGCCGTGACAACGATCGGCCCGCTGTAGCTAACCACGTCGCCACGGACCGATCCGGCCACGCGAATCGCACCGCTCCAGCTCGTCACGTCGCCGTCGACCTGGCCGTCGACCCGGATATCGCGCGTCACCGTGGCCACGTCGCCCGCAACTCGCTCGCCCGCCGCGACGATCAGCGCATGCTCCTGGCCCTGTGCCAGGACTATGCGCGGCAGCACGAGCAGCGTCAGCGCCGCAATCAAGATCAGCGCTCGCCTCATAGCGCATTCTCCACGTATTCCACCGGCGTGCGCCGCAGCAGCCACCACCACATGCCCGCAGCACCGGCGATCGTCAGCGCGCCGCCGAGCAGCAGCGGGCCGCCAGCGGCGACGAACACCCCCAGCAGCGGCTTCGCCAGCAGGTCGAGCGTGAGCAGCGCCCGGCTCGGGCCAACCGCGCCATCGCCAAGCAGCATCGCCAGCCGGGCGCCTCCGCCGAGGGCGCCCCAGAGGCCAAGCAGCGCCACCAGCGCCAGCGCCCCGAAGACGGCCACGCGCAGCGCCAGCCTGAGCGCGGCGGCGCGGGCAGTCGAGCGTGCGGCCAGGGCCGGCGCAGCGCTGGGCAGCCGGCGGGCCGTGCGCGCGACCAGGTCGGGCGGCGGCTCAAGCTCGCTCGGCTCGCCCAGGCGCGCCAGCACCCGGCGTAGCGCCGCATCGGTCCGCTCATCTATGAAATCGTCGTCTCGGCGTCCCATAACATCTTTTCCTCCGGGCCAAGCGCCTCGGCCAGCATGTGGCGCGCACGGTGCAGCCGCGTCTTGATCGTGCTCTCGGGCAGCCCCGTCGCTCTGGATATCTCCTCGTACGATAGATCGTTCCAGTAGCGCAGCACCGTCACGGTGCGGTAGTGCTCGGGCAGTTTCTGCAGCGCCCGCTGCACGATCGCCTGCCGCTCGTGGTTGAGCGCGCTGCGCTCGGGGCCGGGCTCATCGCTCGGCAGCGCAAACGCGGCATCGTCAAGCGTCAGCCAGGCGAAGCGCCTCCGCCGCAGCCGATCGATGCAGTAGTTCGAGCCAATAGACAGCAGCCAGGTCGAGAATCGGCGATCGCGATCGAAGCTCGTCAGGCGGGTGTAGGCGCGCAGGAAGATCTCCTGGCTGGCATCCTCGGCATCCTCGGCGCTGCCGAGCATGCGATAGGCCAGGTTGTAGACCGCCCCGGTATACCGGTGCATCAGCTGCGCGAAAGCGGAGCGATCGCCCTGGAGCGCCTGTTCGATCCAGCCGAGCTCCTCGGCGTGCTGATCCATACACGTATCCTACCCTATGTACGCAGTAGTGCTAGCGAGGTTTCAGCGGCCAGCTTACCACAATGATTCCACTGGGTGTGGGGAGGTTTGGAGAGGCTTCGCTTCTCCAAACTTTCCCGGCAAAACCACTGCAGTGGCCCGCTACTACAATGACTTGCACAAGCACAGCACATCGTGTACCATACGACCCGACTTGCCCAGAAAGCATTATACCGTTTCGATCTGCACACGCCGCGATAGCACAAACGACACAAGGCGCAGGACGAACGCCCCAAGCTGGTCGCTCGTCCTTCGTCCTGCGTCCGGAGCGCACCCGGGTGTTGCACGTAGGATTGATACGTCAAGTGGCGGCTATCGGGCAGCACGCAGAGGCTCTACATAGACACGGACAGATTCCTGTCCAGGGAGATCGAGAGAGTGGCAGCAACGTATAACCGCGCACAGATCCGTGCCGCGCTCGCACAGACCAACCCGGCGCTCAGCTTTTACCTCGATCTTGAGACCGGCGATGTCGTGCAGGTCGACGACACCGATTCCAGCGCAGCCGCCGAAGCGCTGCGCCAGCAGGTGATGGAAGGGTATGGCGACCGCTATCGCTATATCCCCGGCGGCAACGCCGGCGCGGACGACGCGTCGGTCGCCGCCTGGCTGGAGACCGAAGGGATCTAAAAAGATGAAGAATGAAGGATGAGGCGAGATTCGCTTCATCCTTCATCCTTCACCCCTCATTCCTCTACTTATCGTTCAGCGCCGCGACCCCCGGCAGCACCCGGCCCTCGAGCAGCTCCAGCGACGCGCCGCCGCCGGTCGAGATATGGCCGATCTTGTCGGCCAGCCCCATCTGCTCGACCGCCGCGACCGAGTCGCCGCCGCCGATCACCGTGCGCGCCGTACTGTCGCCCATCGCCTGCGCGACGGCGCGAGTGCCCTCGGCGAACGGCGCCGCCTCGAAGTAGCCCATCGGCCCATTCCAGACCACCGTCTTGGCCGCCTTGATCTTCTTGGCAAACGCCTCGGCAGTCGCCGGCCCGATGTCCAGAATGCGCCAGCCATCCGGCACATCGTCGATCGAGACCACCTTGCGGTTGGCGTTGGCGTCCATCGCGTCGGCGATCACCACGTCAGTCGGCAGCAGGATCTCGGTCTCGCGGCCCTGCGCGAAGAACAGGATCTTGTTGACCTCCTCAACGGCGGTTGGCTCGGACAGCGAGTCGCCGATCTTCTTGCCCATCGCCAGCAGGAAGGTGTTCGCCATCCCGCCGCCGATCAGCAGCGAGTCGACCAGCCGCAGCAGGTTGGTGATCACGCTGACCTTATCGCTGATCTTCGCGCCGCCCATGATCGCGACAAACGGCCGCGCGGGGTTCTCGAGCAGGCTGCCGAGCTCGGCGATCTCCTTCTCGAGCAGCAGGCCGCTGACGGCCGGCAAGAAGTGCGCGACCCCCTCGGTCGAAGCGTGGGCGCGGTGGGCCGCGCCGAACGCGTCGTTGACGTAGACATCGCCGAGGCGCGCCAGCTCGCGCGACATAGCCTCGTCGTTGGCCTCCTCGCGGGCGTCGAAGCGGGTGTTCTCCAGCATCAGCACCTCACCCGGCGCGAGCGCCTGGGCGGCCGCCTCGGCCTCGGGGCCAA
Source organism: Candidatus Ribeiella danica (assembly GCA_016717335.1). GTDB lineage: Bacteria > Chloroflexota > Chloroflexia > Chloroflexales > Roseiflexaceae > Ribeiella > Ribeiella danica. The sequence goes on along the minus strand of JADKFS010000003.1, from coordinate 340,487 downwards.
CCGTTACCGCAACCGCCTTGACCGGCCGGCCGAGCAGCTCGGCCAGGTGTGCCGCCACCGGGGCCAGCCGCAGCCCCTCGACGACCTTCTTCTTCGGGCGGCCGAGGTGCGACATCAGCACCACCGCCGCGCCACGGTCGAGCAAGTACTGGATGGTCGGCAGCGCCGCGCGCACGCGGGTATCGTCGGTAATCCGCCCGTTGTCGAGTGGAACGTTGAAGTCAACGCGCACCAGCGCCCGCTTGCCGTTCCAGTCCACATCACGTATCGTCTGCTTTGCCATAGGCTCCTCCTTCAGGACCTGCACATCGCGCATCTCGCGCACGAGCCGCGCCTATTGTATCACACGAACTTCGGTTGAATTATTGTCGTTCGTTCACCCAGGTGCACGATCCGCTATGAGACGGTCGTGCGCAGGATCCACCCCACCCTCGCCCCTTCCAGGGGCGAGGATAAAATTTGGCTGGGGGCCGGGGTTTCGGCGCTGCCGAAACCCCGGCCCCCAGCCAAGAATCCCCACTCCTGTCGCGACGGGAGTGGGGGCAGGCGGTGAGGGCCCGAAAAGAGCTGCGCGCCAGCGCTAGCGAATGATCGTGATCGCGGCGATTCCGAACAGCAGCTGCACGACCACCGAGGCGCCCTGCAGCAGCCGCGCGCCGATCTGCTGGCGGCGGTAGACCAGCAGCCCCAGCGCCATGTTCAGCAGACTCAGGCCGAACGCGGCCAGCGGCAGGAACAGCACCTGGTGGCGCGGGCGCAGATCGGCGGCCTGGCCGGCCGCGTCGAAGCGCATCTGCACCATCGGCGCAAGCGCCGGGTAGCGCGTCGCTAGAATGCCGAACACCAGCAGATTCACAGCCAGCGCGGCTAGCAGCATCACGCGCACGGTCGTATCATTCCAGAAGGCGTAGAGAAACAGGCGGCTCGGATCGAACGCGGATGCCAGCGGCTTGGTCGCGCCGAGGTTGCGGCGCTGCTCGAGATCCTGCACGAAACTTTCGTGGTCGGCCGGCGAGATCGCATAGGCATCTTCGGGCGTCAAGACGACTAGGCACTGCGCCAGCGGCTGCGTGGCGAACAGGTGCAGCCGACGGCCATCGGTGGTTTGGCCCTGGCCATAGTAGTAGGCCAGCCCGCGGAACAGCGCGAACGGCAGCGAGGCGTGCGCACCGACATCCACGCGCTGAATCTGTTCGAGCGGCACGACCGCCCGGTTGCCCAGCCAGGTGATGTAGAGGCCGTTGCGATCCAGCTCGTAGCCCAGCGTCAGCGCGCTGCCGACGCGGTAGGCCAGCGCGCCGCCGAGCAGCAGCAGGCCCAGCAGCACCAGCGTTCGCGCATACACCGTCAGATCGACCGGCCAGCTCTCGGGCGGGCCGCGCAAGATCTGCCCCAGCCCCACGCCAACCACTCCCACCCCAACGAGAACCGCCAAGAGCACCAGCACGGCGGCCCACACCCTGATCGATGGTTTTGGTCTCCAGCGTCTCATCGTACGGTGTGAGCGCTGATCGCTGCGCTGTGAGCCGGCCTCGGCCTCAGCTCACAGCGCAGCGATCAGCGCCCGGGTCTCCTATGGCGTCGCCGTCGGGGTCGCCGGCAGCGTGACGGTGCCGGTCACCGGCGGGGTGCTCGTCGGCAGCTCGGTTGGCGTCGGCGTCGAGACGAGCTGTACCGTCGGCAGCGACGCGATCGTCGGCGTGGGTGGCTCGGTCGGCGTCGGCGAGACCGGGGGGAAGCGCTGGATGTCGGTCGCCGTACGCCTGGCCTGGGCCCACTCGTCGAACTTCTTCGTGCGCTCGGCCTGCAGCTGAGTCTCCTTCGAGTCGACCGTGATCGTATCGAGCTTGATGATATGCCAGCCGAACGAGGTCTGCACCAGATCGCTGACCTGGCCCTCCTTCAGCGCCAGGGCGGCCTTGACGATCGCCGGGTCCATCTGCTTCCCATCGGTCGTCTTGCCGGTCTTATCGAACGCGGGCAGCGAGCCGCCCTGCTCCCTGGTCGCGTAGTCGTCCGACGTCTCCTTCGCGACGGTCGCGAAGTCGGCGCCGCCGCGCAGGCGCAGGAGGATCGCATCGGCCGCCGGCTTGCGCGCCGCGAAGGCGGCATCGCGCTGCTGCTGCGTGTCCGAGAGCGTCGCCGTCACCGAGATCAGGATCTGGCGGGTCTGGATGGCGCTCGGGTCGGTGGTCGGGGTAAAGGATGCCGCGGCCACCAGCTGCTCCTCAACCTTGGACGTCACCACCTGCTCGAGGTATTGGTCGTGCAGCGCGCTCTTGAAGTCGTCCAGCGTCAGCTGCGCCTTGAGCGGATTGGCCGGGTCGGGGCTGAGCCGCAGGATCTCCTGCAGATACGCGTCGTACAGACGACCGATCAGCGCATCGGACTCCTGGAGCGCCGCCTCGGCCTGCGGCGTAGCGGTCGGCAGGGAGGTCGGGCGTGGCGTCTCGGTGGGGCCGGCCGTTGCCGTCGGCCCGCCGGGCGTCGCCGTGCTCGCCGCGGTTGGGGCAGCCGTGCTGGCAGCAGTCGGCGCGCTGGGCAGCGTGGCGGTGCTGCTCACGCCCGCCGTCGGCGTAAGGGTCAGCGTGCTGGTCGGCGCAGGTGTCGGCGGTGGGAACACCCGGGCAAGATCGCCCACCAGCTGCTGCGCCACCTCGCCGTCGCCGACCTGGATGTTGTACTCCTTGGCAGCGTTCTGCACGATCACCTGGCGCTGGACCCAGCCGCTGATCGTCTCATCGTCCACCGGCACGGTACGGATGGTCGGCACCTCGCTGTCGAGCTGCGGGATCTGATTTTCGAACTGCGACCCGAACTGCGACCCGAACATATTCAGCAGCTGGACCGTCTGCGCCATGCGGCGGGTGATCTCGTTGCGGCGCTCGCGCCAGTAGTCGCCGCGCGAGAGCGTCACGCTGCCGACCTGCGCGACAGGGCGGCTCGGGACCCACGCTCGATCGTAGAGCAGGCCGGCCAGCACCGCCAGCAGCGCCAGGCCGATCGCGGCCCCGGTGATCCTGATCACCAGCCGCTGTCGCTGCAGCTCGCGCTGATGCCGGCTGCGAGCCCGGCGGGTCAGCGGCGCCTGTGGCGACTGCGGTTTCTTAGGATTCTGCGCCATTTTCACCACACAAGAATGATGCGTGAGACGTAAAACGTGAAGGTACGCATCACGTATCACGCATCACGCATCATAATAAGGTTGCAATCTAGAATGTGCGGGATACTAGCTGCGGGTGTGCGCCGCGGCAAAGGGAAGCAGCGCCATATGGCGGGCGCGCTTGATCGCCGTCGTCAGGCCACGCTGATGGCGCGCGCACGTGCCGGTGCGCCGGCGCGGCAGGATCTTGCCACGGTCGGAGATAAAGCGCTGCAGCCGCTTGACATCTTTGTAGTCTGCCAGGCGGATCTTCTCGGTGCAGAACGCGCAGACCTTGCGGCGCGCGATAAACTTGCGCCGTCCACCGGGGCCGCCACCAGGCCCGCCGGTCGATCGTTTACGGAAGTCGCTCATGTATACTGTTCCTCGTCAGTTACGTCTTAGAAAGGGATATCCTCATCACCAATATCAATCGAGCCCCTGGTGGCCGGGCCGCGCGCCGGCGGTCGCTGATCGTACTCCTCGTCGGGCGCGCTCTCGCGCGCGCCGCGGCCGTCGAGCATAATCATATCGCTGGCGATCAGCTCGGTGCGATAGCGCGTCTGGCCCTCTTGATCCTGCCACTGGCGGGTCTGAAGCCGGCCTTCGATATAGATCCGGCTGGCCTTGTGCAGGTGCTCGTTACAGATCTCGGCGAGCTTGTTCCAGGTGACGACGTTAAACCACTCGGTCTCCTCGCGCGCCTCCCCGTTGCTGTCTTTCCACTGGCGGCCCGTCGCGACGCTAAAGGTCGTCACGGGGCTACCGCCAGGTGTATAGCGCATCTCGGGGTCTTTGCCGAGCCGTCCGATGATCATGACCTTATTCAGATCCTTGGCCATCTCGGTCACCTCTTGTCATCCGTCGTCCTGGGGCGCGCCGTCCGACGCAGCCTGGGAGCCCGCTACTCCTCATCCTCGGCCGCGTCGTCGAGATCGTCAACCTCGTCGTCCTCGTCGGCGGCGGCGCTGGCCGCGGCACCAACCCGGGCGGCAGCCGGCGTCGCCTGGCCTCTGGTCTCGACCAGGGTCAGAAGATAGCGCAGCACCGCGTCGTTGAGCTTGAGCGATCGCTCGAGTGTGGTGATCTGTGTGGTCGGCAAGCTGAAGTGGCAGAGGACGTAGTAGCCCTCGTTGAACGGGCGGCGGCTGGGCTCGCCCTCGGCGTACTCACGGATCGGGTACGCAAACTTGCGCCTGCCCCAGGGCGCGGACTGGTCAACATCCGTCACCTCGCCGCCGACAGCCGTGATGGCCTGGCGCACGCGGTTGAGGGTGTTGGCGATCTCTTCCTCGGTTGACCGGAGGGGTGAGATAATGAAGAGCAGCTCGTAGTCACGCCGACGCTCGCGCATTGGTCCTCCTCTGGTGATGCCCCCCTCGTCATAGAGCGTGCCGTAATTGCGCGTCGACCGGCACGTGCGGGGAGGCAGAAGCGTATTCGATTACAGCCGCTGATTATAGCATAGGGATGCCCCAGGTGCAAACAGCGCCGTTTTGGGGCCAGGGCTCGTGCAATGTCGGCCCTCACCCCGCTTGCCCCCCTACTCCCACGCGCGGGAGCGGGGGGATTCTTGCCGGCGTCGTGGTGCGGTCACACCCAGTGGCAGTCGGCAGGAAGACGGATGGCATCACAACGGCATCTCGTTCTTGCATACCGGCTCAATGGTTTTACCCACTGCTATAGCAGCAATCGTTGACACGATCCCACATGTGTTGTACACTGAATGCACAGAAAATGCACGATAATTGAAGAAATGCGGCACCGTTCTTGCTTGTGCTGGGCATCGGTATGCGGAATGATCGAGCCTGGCGGCCGGGCCGCGTCGCACCAGCGGCTTCGTACGGCGACCGGATGAGCACGATGAGGTGACCTAATGATCCGTGTCAATCGCAGCCTCCACATCCACGCCTCCCCGCAAGCTGTCTTTGCCACCCTGGCGGACCCGAACAACCTCAGCGGCATCGTGCCGCGCGTGCGCCGGATCGAGCTGGTCGAGCGCCAGGCCGACTACGCCCGCGTCACGACCCAGATGGCATTTGGGCCGCTCGGCGACATTCGCAGCGAAGGAGACGTGCGCTGGCAGACCGACCGCGAAGTGGTCTTCAGCTCGCGGCGGCCCGTGCCAGTCGAAGCCCGCTGGACGCTGACGCCGATCAACGGCGGCACCGATCTCGAAGCAATGTTCTCGCTCGACCTGGTGCCGCTGATCGGGCTGCTCGCCGCGCTCGTGCCGCCCGACCAGGTGGCCGGCATGGTCGGCCCCGACCTGGACGCCGCACTGGCCGAGGTTGCACGGCGGGTCGAGCCGCGCAAATAGCTGGCGCGCGATGCGCCGTTCTCCCTTGCTCTCCTGAAGCTGGCATGGTTCAATCGAGCTTGACAGTTCATTGCCCCAAAGGCGTAGGGGCGCGATATATCGCGCCCGTACAGTGGCAAGGCGAAATCCCTAGAATTGAAACATGCCTCTCGCGTGAAGCGAGCCGCTGTTGCGCAGCGGCTCGCTTCAGGTTCTGTGCTATCATAGGGCAGGAATCACCGCTGTGAGAGCGCAACTGTGTTGAATCTTCCCCGCATTCTGGCCGGCCTGATTCTGAGCACGTTGATCGGCGGCCTGGCCTACCGCCGTGGGTCGCTGAACGAAAGCGGCTGGCTCGGCGCAATCATCACCGGCACGCTCACCTTCGGCTTCGGCGGATGGACCTGGGGTCTGACACTGATCGCCTTCTTCATCAGCTCCAGCGCCCTATCACACTTCCGCCAGCTGCAGAAGCAGCGGCTCGCCGGCGAAAAGTTCGAGAAGGGCGGGCGGCGCGACCTCTACCAGACGCTGGCCAACGGCGGGGCAGGCGCGCTGCTGGCCCTGATCTATGGCCTGAGCGGCGAGCCGATCGCGCTGCTTGCGGTGTTCGCCGGGATTATGGCCACCGTCACCGCCGACACTTGGGCGACCGAGATCGGCGTGCTCAGCCCACACCCCCCGCGCCTGGTCACGACCGGGCGGGTCGTCGAGCCAGGGACCTCGGGTGGCGTCACGGCCTACGGGCTTGCCGCGTCGGCGGCCGGCGGGCTCCTGATCGGAGTCGTCAGCTTGCTGCTCGCGCTGGCCGAGCTTGGCGGCTGGCGCGCCTGGCTGATCCCGGCCGCCCTGCTCGGCGGAGTGGCAGGCAGCCTGTCCGACAGCCTGCTCGGCGCGACGGTGCAGGCGATCTATCAGACTCCCACCGGCACCGAGACCGAGCGCGTCGTCGGGCGCGACGGCCGACCCAACCGGCCGCTGCGCGGCTGGCGCTGGATGAACAACGACATGGTGAATCTGCTCAGCTCGCTCGCCGGCGGCGCGGTCGCGCTCGTCGTCTTTCTGCTTGCTTCCACGAGGTAGGTTCTTCGTCTCAGATTCACCCCACCCCCTGTCCCGGCCCTGCCAGGGGCGAGGGAAGCTGACAAAACGACACCCCCGCTCTCGTGGCGGCGAGAGCGAGGGTGCGCAGATCGGGTTGGGTTACAGCCTATCCATTGGTCGGCGCGGGCGGCTGTGCCGGCTGCTCCGGCGCGGGCGTCGGCTGGGCCGCAGGCTCCGTGCCCGGTAGCGGGAGCATTGGCCTGCCGTCAGGGCCCATATCGGCCGGGTTATACACGAAGATGTTCGGCCACGGCCGGAACTTCGTCTGGAACAGCTCGGGCTGCTTGCGCGCGCCGTTCTCGGTGACGATCCGGTAGACGTCGATCGTCATGCCGCCGCGCGCGTGGTCGCTCTGGCGGCTCGTCCCCGGCGCCTGCTTCGCGTCGAACACAAACTGCGGCTCGGTCGGCGCGGGGATGCGATCGTAGACCTTGCGCGTGATCTCGACCTGCCGGTTCGGCTTGGTCCCGTAGAACGCGATCTCGGCGACGCCGGTGCGCGGGTTGGAGGTCGACTGCATCAGTAGCCAGTGGCCGGTATCGTTCACGAACTTGAGGTCCGGGCCGCCAGTGAAGATCGTCGCGTCCATGCCCGGGCCGTTGCCATACGAGCCCAGCGCATATTTATCGTACCAGCTGATGTAGAACGAGTGGCCCCAGCGCTCGGTGATCGGCAGGCCGGCCCAGAACGCGGCGCGGAACAGCGTCGTCGAGTCCTGGCAGATGCCGCCGCCAAACTCGAGCTGAGTGCGATTCTGGATAATCGCATAGCCCTCGACAAAGCCGTTCAGCTTGTCGATCGAGCCGATGTTCCCGTTGAACGAGAACTCCTCGCCCGGCGCGAGCAAAATGCCGTTCAGGATATTCATCCCCACGCCGATATTGGTGATCCGGTACTCGGCCGAGCCGGTGAAGTCGCTGCGACCAAGCGAGACCAGCTCCTTGATCCCCAGGTCGTGCAGGTTCGCCTCGGTCACCTGCGGCTGAACCTCGCGCACCGGCAGCGCCAGCGTGCGGCTCGGGCCGCTGATCGCGGCCAGGATCGCCGCCTTGGCCTGCGCTTCGTCCAGCCGGAGGCCGGACTTGCCCGGCTTGACGATCTTGAGATCGCCGTTGTTCCAGGCCACGCGCGGGTTGACGCTGCCACGGCCGGTCTCGTCCGCGATCAAGCGCACGCGCCGCTCGACCTGGTAGCGGTTCAGCGCCACCTCGACCCGGTCGGCTGCGTCGCTGCTCGGCACGCGCGCGATGTCGAGCATCAGGCCAATCTGCTCGGGCGGCCAGACGTACTCCTTGTTCTCGACCTTCAGCGTGAGCGGCCCCTGCAGCATCGCCTCGATCTGCCGCCGCCCTTCAGCCGCCGCCGCATCGTCCAGCCGCGGTGCCAGGTCGCGCGTGCGCAGCTCGACCGTGCGCGGGGTCAGCGAGAGCAGCGCCGCGCTGAGATCCTGGACGGTCTGATCGACCAGCACCTGGCGCCCGGCCCGCGCTGGGCGAGTGGTAACGGTCGTGCCGTCGAGCCGCAGCTCCGCGTCGGCGGGCGCCTGCTCGAGATCGGCGGTCGCCCCGGCGAGGTACTGGCGCAAGACGTTCTGATCCAGCGTCGCGTGCACCGGCAGCTCCAGGCCGTTCTGCCAGATCGCGTAGACCTCGTAGAGGTTCTCGATCAGACCATTGCCGCGCCCGGCGCGGTAGGCGCGATCGACCGCGTCCTTGAAGTCGAACGCGAGGCCGACCTCGGCAAGGCCGGGTTTCCACGTGCGCTCGCCATAGGTGAGCGTGACCGGCTGCTGGATGAACGCGCCGTAGCGCGCGCGCAGAGCGGCCTCGGCCTGCTGAGGCGATAGCTCGCCGATGTTCAGGCCCTGCACGGTCACGTTCGGGTAGATCTTGCCCTGGTAGCTGCGATCGAGGTAGTAGAGCCCGCCGCCGGCCACCAGCAGCGCGACGATCAGGGTCCCCAGCACGGCATACACGCCGGCGGCACTGCGGCGGCGCGGCGCGCGCGCGCGTGGCCGGCCGTCGAGGAGCGGCAGATCGAGCGGTCGATCGACCATCTCCCGAACAGAGAGCGGGCGCGTCGCGTACGGGTCATCGCGCCGCCGGCCGGCCACGCCACGATCCGGGGTTATTTCCTCAGCAGACACATTTGCCTCCAGAGCGTCAGGCAGAAAAGAGCAGGTAGCACGCCTTCTCGATCACAGCAGCGCCGGTAATGTAAGTTCGGAATATCATAACTGTCGAAAGAATCGGGTACTCTGCAACTATAGCCTAAACATGCGCGCTGTGTCAATGAATATAAGATGAAAATAGCTTACAATTTCAATGCAATCTACGTGCCGCTGCCAGCGGCCGGATGGTCTCTGGCGCGCCACAGCGCCGGTCTACGACCGGTGCGTTCTTCGCCAGTGCGCGAAGCGGCGCGCCGAAGTCATCCGCAGCTGGCGCGCGCGCGCCCTGAGCCTCGAGCGAGCCTGGGGCAGCCGCAGCCGGCGCGGGCCGAGCCGGCGCAGCGTGCTCATACTGGGCAGCACCAGGCGGCGGCGGCGCGGCGGCGGCGCGAGCTGGAGCTGATCGAGCAGCACCCGCGCGATCTGCAGCGCCCCGTCGCGCGGCACGGCGTCGGCCAGCCGCGCGACCGTTCCGGCATAGGTGCTCGGGTCCATCAGGTCGGCGACGGCCGGCACGATCCGGTCCAGCGTTGGGCAGAACGCGCCCAGCTCGTGGTTCAGCACGAAGTCGATATTGCCGCGCTCCTGCATCCCGACCGCCTCGGTGACGATCACCGGACGGCGCATGACCAGCGCCTCCATCAGCGTTCCGGGTCCGGCCTTGGTGATCACGATATCGCTCGCGGCCATCAGCTCTTCCATATTATTGACAAAGCCGTAGATCCGGATGCCGGGGCGCAGGCCGAGCGACCGCAGATCCTCACACAGGGCGGCGTTTTTTCCGGTGACGACCAGGAGCTGAAGCTCAGGGTAGGCGCGGTCGAGCTCCAAGACAAGCTCGCGCAGCTGGCCCGAGCCGACTCCGCCGCTGGTCACCAGCAGCGTGAACGGCTCAAGCTCGACCCCAAGCTCAGCCCGCGCCTGGCGGCGCGACCGGCTGTAGGCGGTGAACTTCGGGTGGACTGGGAAGCCGGTCCGCAGCAGCTTCTCGGCCGGGAAGCCGCGCCGCAGCAGCAGCTCGTAGGCCTCATCGGTCGCGACGATGCACAGCTCGGCGTCCGGGTCGGCCCACGAGGCGTGCAGGGAGACCAGGTCGGTGACGACTGTGACAAAGCGGAACGAGAGCCGGTAGGTGCGGCGGGCGTTGCCAATCAGCCGGTTGACCAGTGGATGGACCGAGACCACCAGGTTTGGGCGAGTCTGATCGAGCACGCGGACGATATTGCGGTGTGCCGGGAGGTACACGAAGTGCGTCAGCGCGTCGATCCGGCGGCGCCCGTCGGTGAGCTGGTACATCAGGTCGAAGAACGGCAGCCAGCGAGTCGACAGCTGGTTGTAGAGGTCCGGCGCATCGCGCACGAGCGGGATGCCGCTGCTGGTCAGGATGTCGACGATATGTCGATCGACGGTTCCGCCATCGATCTGCTGGAGCGCGGCGTCGACGGCGGCTGCGCCGGAGCGATGCCCGCCGCCGGTATCGGAGATCGCGAACAGGATACTGGGTGTGCCACTCACGCTTCGCTCCTTGCAGCCCGACCTCTCCTCTCGCGGACGTATCCTACCATATAGCGTACACCCATGTAAAGCGGGACGCGCTGTGCTATAATCCATAGCCAGCACAGCGCGCAGCGCGAGCTGTCCGATGTGCCTGGACGAGAGACCGCGAAAAACGTCGCGTCGCTTGTCACCTGCCCCGAGCGATGTCGAGAATGCCGTTCGCCACAGCTCCGTTCACGATCGCTGCCAAGCTGTGACTGTCCTAGCAATTCAGGGCCGACGACGATCGCGCTATGCTTGCTGTTCCGCCCAGCACAACAGTGGCCCAGCCCGGCCGCGCTGTCCAGCCGCTGCTGCCGTTGAAGCTCATGCCCCCCCCGCTCCGCGAGGGCATGCTGCTGCGCCCCGATCTCCAGGCGCTGCTGTCGGAAGTCCGGCTCCACCCGCTGACGCTGATCATCGCCCCGGCCGGCTACGGCAAGACGACGCTGCTCTCGCAGTGGGCGCAGGAGCTCAGCCGAACCGGCGCGCCGGTCTGCTGGCTGACGCTCGACCGCGGCGAGCGCGACCCCGCAATGCTCCTGGCCTACCTGATCCGCGCATTCCAGTCGATCACTCCCAACCTGGGGGCCGAGGCCTGGCGCGTGCTGTCGAGCGCCGCCAATCTCCAGCGCGACTGGCCGCTCGTGGCCGGCGCGCTGTGCAGCGATCTGCAGCGCAAGCTTGCCACGGCGGCATTTCTGGTGTTCGACGACCTGCACCAGGTGAGCGAGTCGGCGGTGATCGGCCAGATCCTCGGCTACCTGCTGCGCGCCGCCCCACCCACGCTGCACATGATCGTCGCCTCGCGGCGCGCGCCGTCCTTCGCGCCGCTGCCGCGGCTGCGGACCGAAGGGCACCTGATCGAGATCTCGCAGCGCGACCTGCACCTGTCGGCCGGCGAGGCCCGCCAGATCCTGGCCGCCCAGAGCGTCGAGCTGGACGAGGAAGACCTGGCGCTGCTGCTGGCGCGCACGGAGGGCTGGGCGCTGAGCCTGCAGCTGGCCGCGCGCGCGCTGGCCGGCCGGTCGATCGAGCGGCGCGGCGATCTGCTGAACGCGCTGGCGGGCAGCCAGGAGCAGCTGATCGGCTACCTGGCCACGGAGGTGCTGGCGGAGCTGCCGGCGGAGCTGATCGACTTCCTGCGCCTGGCCGCGCTCCCCGAGCGCTTCGACGCGGCATTGCTGACCGAGGTGCTCCAGCGCGACGACGTGCCCTACCTGCTTGGCCGCGCGCAGGCGCTCGGGCTGCCGATCCTGCCGCTGAACGAGCGCGGCGACCTGCTGCGCTTCCACCCGCTCTGGCGCGAGCTGCTGCTGCGCACGGAGGGCCGCGCGCCGGCCGCCGCAGGGCAGGCAGACGCCAACAGCGCGACAAGCGAGATTCCGAGTGGTCAGACGCTGAGCGTTCCGGAGCTGCACCGCCGCTTCGGGCAGGCGCTCGAGGCGCGCGGCGACCTGGAGGAGGCGCTCGGCCACTACGCCAGCGCGGGCGCCACCGCCGAGCTGGCGCGCGCCCTGCGGCAGCGCGCCTGGCCGCTGCTCCAATCGCCCCGCCGCGACAGCCTGCGGCGCTGGCTCGAGCTGCTGCCGCCCGAGCAGCGCGAGAGCGACGCCGAACTGCTGTACATGTGGGGCTACAGCCAGATCGTCTCCAACCCCGACCGCGGCATCGCCGCGATCGAGCGCGCGGCCGAGCAGTATCACCAGGCCGAGCTGTTCGAGCGTGAGCTGCGCGCGCTGGCCGACCTGTCGGCGCTGCTGTACCTGCAGGGGCGGCCATCGAGCTTCGTGCCCAGCTGCGTCCGCGCGGTGCGCGCCGCCAACCGGGTGCGCGACGCCTGGGCGCGCGGCGCGGCGCTAGTCGCCGTCGCGGCGATCCTCTCGACCAAAGGCCGCTACGTGGCCGCGCTGCGAGTCGCGCGGCAGGCGACCGGTCAGCCGCTCTCGCCGATCTGGCACTGGCTCATGGCGATGCTGGTCTCGTCGATCGACAACCGCCTGGGCATGCCCGCCGACGCGCTCGCGGTGATCGACGAGGCGCTCCAGCTGCCACAGGTCGAGCGCGACGACCGGCTGCGCCAGAACCTGCTGCGCAACCGCGCGATGGCGCTCTACCAGCAGGGCCAGATCGTCGAGGCGACCACGCTGGCGTTCGACGCCTACCGCCACCTGGGCGACTACTACCGCGACGGCAGCGCCGGCCTGAGCGCGCGGCAGCTCGCGCTGCTGCTGGCGCTGCAGGGTCGTGTCGAGGAGGCCACGACCTACATGGCCCAGGCGCGCGCGACCTTTCACGATATGGGCGCGCTGGCCCCCCTGGCAAGCCTGCAGGCGATCGAGCTGTACATTCTGCTGCTGCGCGGCCAGGCTGCCCGCGCGTGCGCGGCGGTCGGCGCAATGCTCCACCGGCTCGACGAGGCCGAGGGGCCGGCGCGCGACCTGCGGCTGCGGCTGCTGCTGGCACTGGTGCTGGGCGAGGGTGGCGAGCATCAGCGCGCCCTCGCGCTGGCGCAGGAGACCGCCGCGCAGATGCAGTCGCGCGGCTACCGGCTGTTCCTGGCCAGCGCACAGCTCTACAGCGCCTACCTGGCTGGCCTCTGTCACGACGAGGCCACACGAACAGCGGCGCTGGGCGCGGGCTGGGCGCTGTTCGCCGGCGGCGCCCAGCGATTCTTGCCGCTGCTCCCGCCGGCCGCGCTGCGCGATGTCATTGCGGCCGCGCTGCGCGCCGGCATCGCGCCCCCAGCGCTCAGCGACGTGCTGCGCCGCCAGCTGCCCGACCAGTCGCTCGACCTGCTGCGCGGGCTGATGGACGCGGGCGAGCCGCCCGTGCGCGCGGCGATCGCACGGCTGCTGGGCGACCTCGGCGTCGCGGCCGCCTACCCCTCCCTGCGGGTGCTGCTGAAAGACCGCAGCCCGGCGGTGCGACAGGCCGCCGAAGACGCGCTCACCCGACTGGTCTACCGCCCACCCTACAAGCTCCGCATCCGCACGCTCGGCGCGTTCGGCGTCTGGCGCGGCGACCAGGAGGTGCGCGATCGCGACTGGCGCAGCAGCAAGGCGCGCCAGCTGTTCCAGCTGCTGCTGACCGAGCGCGGCCGGATGCTCCCGCGCGACCGCGTGCTGGAGTCGCTCTGGCCGGAGATGGAGCCCGACGCCGCGACGAACAACCTGCGCGTCACGATCAACCGCCTCGCCAAAGCGCTCGAGCCGGACCGCCCCGACGGCGCTCCGCCGGCCTACCTGGCACAGCAGAGCGAGACCTACGGGTTCAACACCGCCAGCGACTACCAGCTCGACGCCGCCGAGTTCGCCGACGCCGTGGCCGAGGGCCAGCGCGCTGCCCGGCTGGGCCAGCGCGCCGCCGCGGTCGCCGCCTTCCGCACGGCGATCCAGCTCTACGGCGGACCATACCTGCCCGACAATCTGTACGAGGACTGGACGGTGGTCGAGCGCGAGCGGCTGAGCATGCTGTTCAACGAGGCCGCGATCCGCCTCGGAGCGCTCCTGCTGGAGGAAGGGCTGGCCCATGAGGCGATCGGGCTGGCATGGCGCGTGCTCGAGAACGACCGCGCGCACGAAGAAGCCTACCGGCTGCTGATGCGCGCGCACGCCTCGCTGGGCGAGCGCAGCACCGCCCTGCGCCTCTACGCGCGCTGCGTCGCCATGCTGCAGGAGGAGCTGGGCGTCGAGCCGCTGCCCGAGACCACCGCGCTCTACAGCGCGCTGCGCGAGATGAGGTAATGCGTCGGATCACCCCACGCGATGCCCCCCAGGGGGCAGGTGTGAGACCTGCGGCCGCAGAGGCATAACGCAGAGAACGCCCAGGCCGGCGGGCCTGGGCGTTCTCTGCGCGCGGAAAACGATTCAGATCACTCAGTGTTCATGTGCTCGTCGCGACTAATGATAAGCGAGCGCCCGCCGCCGAGCTGCTCGCCGATAAACGCGATCATCTCCTGGAGATGCTCGAACTGGCGCTCGCAGCCGCTGCCGACATGCCGAATGCGGCCGTGCAGATCTTCTTTCTCGGGCTGACCATTTTCCTTGACCACCAGACGCACTAAGAACGACTCTACTCGCCGAGTACCCATAAGACCATCTCCTGATCAAGCGCCTGCGTGCGGGCTACCAGGCAGTGTATTACGACAGATGGGCTAGACTTATGGGTATCAGTGTATCAGCGATCATTACCGCCACGTTACCGGCGCGTCAGGCCGGTCACGACGTTCATGAGATAGCTGACTGAGACGGCGTCGCCGGGTCGCGGGTTGTCGTACGCGTCTTCGACGCCGATGCGCGCGCTGCGCAGCTGCCCCGGCGCGTCGTCGTGCGTGAACTCCAGGTCGTAGAAGCGGGTGCCGTGAATGTCGACCATGCGCACCCCGCGCAGGGTCGCGGGCCGCTTGCCGGACATGATCATCGTGCCTCTCCTTCCAGCACAAACCGTCGCACCGCCGCCGCGACGCCCGCGTCGGACGCGTCGGGCGCAACCCAGTCGGCCGCCGCCCTGACGCTCGGCTGCGCGTTGCCGGGCGCGACGCCGACGCCTGCCAGGCGCAGCATGCCGATATCGGACTCCGAGTCGCCCAGCGCGAGCACCTGCGCCGGGTCGATCGCCCAGTGCCGGCACAGCAGCGCCAGCGCCGCCTCCTTGGTCGCGCCAGCGTGGGTGATCACCGCGTCGTAGAGCGTGCCGTCGGGGCTGTAGTGGCGCACGAAGCGCAGCGGCGCGTCGGCGAACGCGCGCATCAGCAGCTCGACCCCGCGCTCGCCGCGGACGATCAGGCGCGACGGCGGCCGATCGAGCGCGGCCAGGCTGCTCTCGACGTCGACGCCGGCCGTGACGATGTGCGCCAGCGGGTGCGAGCCGGGCGCGTAGTAGTTCAATTCGTCGATCGTCGTCACCAGCGGCAGGCGCTGCTCGTCGGACAGGGCCGCGATCCGCCGCGCCAGGTCGAGCGGAATACACATGCTCTGCAGCTTCTCGCCGCGCTCGTCGTAGATCATCGCGCCGCCGTCGCAGACCAGCGCGCAGGGAACGCCGAGCTGACGGGCGATCTGCTCGGACGAGTCGCGCTTGCGGATCGACGCGAGGGCGATCCGCAGGCCCAGCCGCGCGGCGGCGGCCAGCGCCGCGATATTCTCGGGCGGCAGCACGCCGGATTGGTCGAGCAGGGTGCCGTCGATATCGGAGATAATCAGTCGTATTGCTACCCCGGCCATAAACCCTGCCCGATCCGCTCGACGACGTAGCCAGTCTGGTTCAGATGGCGCACCACCTCCTGGCCGTGAGTCTCGTCGCGCACCTCCAGCACCATCTCGACGCCCACGCGGTCGACCGGCACGAGCCAGACCGCGCGGCGGTGAAAGATATCGATCACATTCGCGCCGGCTCTGGCCACCTGGTCGACCAGCGGCGCGAGGTTGCCCGGCCGGTCGTCCACAGTCGTGCGCAGCAAAATGTAGCGGCCCTGCTTGACCAGCACCTGCTCGATCACCCGCGCCAGCAGGTTGCCGTCGATATTGCCGCCGCCCAGGACGACGCAGACCGTCTCGCCGGCGCGCGGGACGATTCGGCCGCTCAGCAGCGCCGCGACGCCGGCCGCCCCGGCGCCCTCGACTACCATGTGGGTGTTCTGGACGACGTGGGCGATGCCGCGGCCAATCTCGTCGTCGTCGACCGTCACGACCTCGCTCACCAGGTCGCGGATGATCGGCAGCGTCAGGTCGCCGGGCCGCTTGACCGCGATGCCGTCGGCGATCGTGCGCGCGGTCGGCGCGGTGATCGGCTCGCCAGCCGCCAGCGACGCCTGGACGGGCGCGCAGCCGGCCGCCTGCACGCCGACGATCCGCACGTCGGGCATGAGCCCCTTGACGGCTGTCGCGATCCCGCCGATCAGGCCGCCGCCGCCGATCGGGACGATCAGCAGCGACACCGACGGCAGGTCCTCGACGATCTCGAGGCCGATCGTGCCCTGGCCGGCGATCACGCGCTCGTCGTTGAACGCGTGCACATAGGTCAGGCCGCGCTCCTGCTGCAGCTCACGAGCGTGCGCGCCGGCGTCGTCGAAGCTCGCACCGTGCAGGATCACCTCGGCGCCAAGCCGGCGCGTCGCGGCGACCTTGGTGAGCGGGGCGCGCTCGGGCATCACAATCGTGGCCGGGATGCCGAGCAGACTGGCCGCCAGCGCCACGCCCTGCGCGTGGTTGCCGGCCGAGTGGGCGATCACGCCACGATCGCGGTCTTCGGGCGACATCCGCGCGATCGTGTTGTACGCGCCGCGGATCTTGAACGAGCCGCTGCGCTGCGTGTTCTCGGCCTTGAGAACGACCCGCGCGCCCAGGTCCTGCGACAGCCGCTCGTCCGCCAGGGTGGGGGTGACGTTGATCACGCCGCGCAGCGTCCTGCGGGCCGCCTGAATATCGGCCAGTGAGACGGTCATCACAACCTCGTCGTCGTTAGGCGCGGTTCCTGCGAACCTTGCGGCTCGCAGCTCGCTTTAATCTTCTCCGCCCAGCTCCTCGTTCTTGTTGGCCGCCTCGGCCGCCAGCACGCGAAACTTGAAGGCCGCATCTTTATCGCCGGCGTAGTTGGCGGCCGCCATCAGGAAGGCGGCGGCTGTCTGGGTGTTCTTCAGCCCGGCGCGGTTGCCGGCGAGCCGATCCTCGGCAATCACGCGCTCCACAAACTCGATGATCTTCTCAGCTGTCAGCATTGACTCCTCCTCTGCTTTGTCTCTGCTAGGCCGCCTGATACTCTGGAGCACTATTGTACCACGGGCGGATCTTGCCGATGCCACGGCTTCAAGCTACAATGCTGAAGGCAGCAGGAGTAGCGGAAAGATCGCAGACATGGCCAGCGACCATCCACCAGCGACAAGCACAGGCGCGCAGCCAACGACACACCCGCTGGTGATCGGCGTGGCCGGCGGCAGTGGCTCGGGCAAGACCACCGTGTCGCGCGCGATCCTCGAGCGGGTCGGGCGCGAGCGGATCGTGTTCCTGCAGCACGACTCGTACTACCACGACCTGTCGCACCTGCCGCTCGAGCAGCGCCGCAAGGTCAACTTCGACCACCCGGACGCCTTCGACAACGAGCTGTTCATCGCCCACGTGGACGCGCTGATCCGCGGCGAGGCGGTGGAGGTGCCGACCTACGACTTCGCCAGCTACACGCGCGGCGTGGAGACGATCGCAATCGCGCCCCAGTCGGTGGTCCTGATCGAAGGAATCCTGATCTTCGCCGACGCCGCGCTACGCGAGAGGATGGAGATCAAGCTATTCGTCGATGCCGAGAGCGACCTGCGGATCATTCGCCGCATCCGGCGCGACCTGACCGAGCGCGGCCGCACGATCGACTCGGTGATCGAGCAATACCTCAAGACTGTCCGCCCGATGCACCTCGACTTCGTCGAGCCGAGCAAGCGCTACGCCGATATCATCATTCCACGCGGCGGCCTGAACGCGATCGCGATCGACATGGTCGTCGCGCGGATCGAGCGGCTTCTGGCCGGGCGCGTGACAAAGTGACAGGGTAACAAGGTGACAGGGCATTGCAGACAGAAAGACAAGGAGACAAGGAGACAAGGAGACGTAGTTGTGCAGGCTGCTGCCGGTCTCGCGGTCTCCCGGTCCCCCGGCCCCCCGGTCACGGTCTACCCACTGCCGCCGCAGCTCCCGACCAGCCCATACCTCGACCAGCTCTACGCGCCGATGGCCGAGCTAGGCGTGGCGATCCGCCGCGGGCGGCCACGGCGCGAGCTGCCGCGGCTGCTGCTCGGCCGCAGCCCGCGCGTGCTGCACCTGCACTTCTTCGACGAGCTGACCCAGCGCCGCAGCCCCGGCGCGACAGGCGCGCGCAGCCTGCTGTTCCTGGCGCTGCTGGCTGCGCTGCGGCTGCGCGGCGTGCGGCTGGTCTGGACGGCGCACAACCTGCGGCCGCACGAGACCTTCCACTCGTCGTGGGGGCTGCTGGTCTACCGCAGCGTGGCGCGCTGGAGCGACGCGATTATCGCGCATAGCCAGGCCGCGCGCGCGGCGCTCGAGTCGCTCTACGGCCCACTGCCGCGCTGCGCGGTCATCCCGCACGGCAGCTACATCGGCCTGTTCGGGCCGATGCGCGACCGCGGCGAGAGCCGGCGATCGCTCGGGCTGCCGGAGTCCGGGCGCGTGCTGCTCAGCCTGGGGGCGCTGCGGCCGTACAAGGGGCTTGAGGATCTGCTGGCGGCGTTTGCGGGCCTGCCGGAGGACCAGCGCGGCACCCTGCTGATCGCCGGAGCGGCCAAGGACGGCGCCTACGCCGCCGAGATCGAGCGCCGGGCCGCGGGGGTTGCAGGCGCGCGCGTCGAGCCGCGCTTCGTGCCGGACGCGGCGCTGCCCACCTACCTGGCCGCGGCGGACCTGGTGGCGCTGCCGTACCGATCGCTGCTGACATCCGGTATCCTGCTGTGCGCGCTCTCGTACGGGCGGCCGGTCGTCGCTCCGGCGTTCGGGCCGGTGCGCGAGCTGGTGGAGGAGGGGCGCAGCGGGTTCCTGTTCGCGCCCGGCGATCCGAGCGCGCTGCAGGGCGCGCTGGCCCGCGCGCTGACCCACCCCGACCTCGACGCGCTCGGGCGGGCGGCGCTGGAGACCGCGCGCGAGTTCGCATGGCCGACGATCGCAGCAGCGACCGCGGAGTGCTACCGACAGGTCGCGGCACGTTAGCGCGACGACCGGTTTGAAAGATGGTCCGCAGATAACACGGATTGTGCGGATATCCAGTGCTATCGACAATTCGTTATCCGCGGTATCCGCTTTATCTGATGATCGGCGGATAACACGGATTGTGCGGATATCCAGTGCTACCGACAATTCGTTATCCGCGGTATCCGCTTTATCTGATGATCGGCGGATAACACGGATTGTACGGATATCCAGTGCTATCGACAATTCGTTATCCGCGGTATCCGCTTTATCTGCGGATCATCATCTGTGACAGTCGTCGTAACAGAGGATTCGATACAGATCACGCATGAGATCTTACCCGCTGGTCTCGCTCATTGTCGTCAGCTACAACAGCGCCGCGCAGCTGCCGGCGTTCTTCCGCGCGCTCGATCAGACACGCTACCAGCCCTACGAGGTGCTAGTGGTCGACAACGCCTCGACCGACGGGAGCGCCGCGCTGGTCGCGCGGGAGCATGGCCGGGCGCGCCTGCTGGCGAGCGCGGAGAACCTGGGCTTCGGGCGGGCGTGCAACCAGGGCGCGCGCGCGGCCGGCGGCGAGCTGCTGGTGTTCATGAACGCCGACGTCGCCGTCACGCCCGACTGGCTGAGCATCCTGGTGCGCCACATGGCCGAGCAGCCCGAGGCGGCGATCATCTGCCCGCAGACGCTGGAGCCTGACGAGCAACCGCCAACGTTCGAACGTTCCGGAGTGGCCGCGACGGCCGCCGTGCCGGGCTGCGCGCTGATGATCAGGCGGGCGGCATGGGAGGCGCTGGGCGGCTTCGACGAGCAGTACTTCTTGTACTGGGAGGACACCGACCTGTGCTGGCGGGCCTGGCTGCTGGGCTGGCGCGTGCTGGAGGACCTGGAGGCCTGCGTCTACCACGAGCGCGGCGGCAGCGCGGGCGGCCAGCGCTGGGACGCCGAGCGCGCCAAGAACGGGCTGCGGACCTATCTCAAGACAATGCGCTGGCGGCGAGCCGCGCCATTCACGGCGCTGCTGGCGGCCAAAACGCTCGCGAAGATCGCGCTGCGCCGGGAGCGCGGGATGATAGCGGCCTGGGCCTGGAACTGGCGCAACCTCGGTGAGACGCTGGCGCGCCGCCGCGAGATGGCACGCCGGCGGCGGATCGACCCGGCCGAGCTGGAGCGGCTGGTGGCGATCCACGAGCGGCGCGGTCGCGCTGCGCGCCGGTCGCGTCGCCTGGTATCGTGATATAATACGCAGATGCCCGACGACAGAGGAAAGGTGATGAAGGCTCAAAACCGGCCAACGCTGCAGCAAGGCATCTCACCCGCGACCGGTGCAGGAGCTAGCTCGACAACCTCGACGACCCAGGAAGAACAGGCCCAGAGACCGGCCGCCCCACCCTGGCCGGCGCCCGACCAGGCACCGGATGCGCCCGAGCTGGCGCTGATCGTGATCGAGCCGTCGAAGGGCTGGATCGCACTCAAACTGCGCGAGCTGTGGTTCTACCGCGAGCTGGTCTACTTCCTGATCTGGCGCGACATCAAGGTGCGCTACAAGCAGACCGCGCTGGGGGCGGCCTGGGCGATCATCCAGCCGTTCTTCACGATGGTGGTCTTCACGCTGTTCTTCGGGCGCCTGGCGAACATCCCGCACGATAACATCCCCTACCCGATCTTCAGCTACGCCGCGCTGGTGCCGTGGACGTTCTTCGCCAACGGGCTCAGCCAGGCCTCGAACAGCCTGGTCGGCAACGCCAACCTGATCAAAAAAGTGTACTTCCCGCGGCTGGTCGTGCCAATCGCGGCGGTGCTCTCGGGCATCGTCGACTTCGTGCTGGCGTTCGCGGTGCTGCTGGCGCTGATGCTGTACTACGGCGTCGCGCCGACGGCGAACGTGCTCTGGCTGCCGCTGCTGCTGCTGCTGGCGCTGATGACCTCGCTGGGCGTCGGGCTGTGGCTGGCGGCCCTGAACGTGGAGTACCGCGACGTGCGCTACGTCGTGCCGTTCCTGGTGCAGATCTGGATGTTCGCCAGCCCGATCGCCTACCCGAGCAGCCTGGTGCCCGAGCCGTGGCGCACGTTCTACGGCCTGAACCCGATGGTCGGCGTGGTCGAGGGCTTCCGCTGGGCGCTGCTCGGCGCGAACACCCAGCCCGGCGCGATCGTGCTGGTGTCGGCGCTGGCCGCGCTGGCGATCCTGATCAGCGGGGCCTACTACTTCCGGCGCATGGAGACGACGTTTGCGGATGTCGTTTGAAGATTGAGCTGGGGAGGTCTGGCGGGGCCAAAGGCCCCGCCAGACCTCCCCAGTGGTGGGGTGCAGGGGCGGCTGCGCCGCCCCTGCACCCCACCACTGGATCAATATAAACATATGAGCGATATCGCCATCCGGGTCTCCAACCTGAGCAAACAGTACACGATCGGCGGGCCGCAGGAGCGCTACAAGACGCTGCGCGACACGCTGGCCGGCGCGGCGTCGGCGCCATTCCGTCGCATCAAATCGACGTTCCAACGTTCCAACGTGAAAACGTTCCAACGTTCGGACGAGTTCTGGGCGCTCAAGGATGTGTCGTTTGAGGTCCGGCGCGGCGAGGTCGTGGGCATTATCGGCCGCAACGGCGCGGGCAAGAGCACGCTGCTGAAGATCCTCTCGCGCATCACCGAGCCGACCGAGGGCCGCGCCGAGCTGCGTGGGCGCGTCGGCACGCTGCTGGAGGTCGGCACCGGCTTCCACCCCGAGCTGACCGGCCAGGAGAATATCTTCCTCAACGGCACGATCCTGGGCATGAAGCGCGCCGAGATCGAGCGCAAGTTCGACGAGATCGTGGCGTTCGCCGAGGTCGAGCGCTTCATCGACACGCCGGTCAAGCACTACTCCAGCGGCATGTACCTGCGGCTGGCCTTCGCGGTCGCGGCGCACCTCGACCCGGAGATCTTGATCGTCGACGAGGTGCTGGCGGTCGGCGACGCGCAGTTCCAGAAGAAGTGCCTCGGCAAGATGGAGGATGTCGCCCGGCAGGGCCGCACGGTGCTGTTCGTCAGCCACAATATGGCCGCGATCCGCACGCTCTGCACCGACGCGATCTTGCTGCGCGCCGGCCAGATCGAGCTGGCCGGGCCGACCGAGCAGGTGATCTCGCACTACCTGGTCGCCAGCG
Organism: Candidatus Ribeiella danica; assembly: GCA_016717335.1. Classification (GTDB taxonomy): domain Bacteria; phylum Chloroflexota; class Chloroflexia; order Chloroflexales; family Roseiflexaceae; genus Ribeiella; species Ribeiella danica. The sequence continues at coordinate 318,403 of JADKFS010000003.1, read as the reverse complement.
CCGAGGATCTTTCGACCAGCGTCGAGCTGCCGCGCAGCGGGCCGGGCGCGGCCGGCCAGGCGACCCGGCTGGGCTTCGGCACGATCGACGGGCGCCCGCAGGCCGAGTTCCGGCTCGGCGAGCCGTGGCGGCTCACGCTCGAATTTGAGCTCAGCCGCCCGGTCGAGCAGGCCGTCGCGGCGGTTGGCATCACGACGATCGACTCGTTCCCGATCATCACCTACTGGTCGCAGCCAAACGATCTGCCGGCCGGCCGCTACAGCGTGACGTTCACGTGCGACCTGCCGCTGGCGGCCTGCGACCTGCAGTTCGCGGTCGGGCTGTCGACCCACGGCCGGGCGATCTACTATGTCCCGCGGGTCGGGCACGTCTCGATCAGCGAGATCGCGCAGGGCGAGCAGCCGCTGCGCGCGTCGGGGTCGGGCCTGCTGCGCAGCGTCCAGGCGAGCGAGATCGTTCGAGTTGGCTAAGGGCAAGCACCATTTATGGCGGGGACCGGGGGCGGCTTCGCCGCCCCCGGAAAATCCTTTCTGTTGGGCTGCGTGGCGAAGCCACGCAGCCCAACAGAAAACATAATCAAGCGAAGCTGGTATGATAGGAGTCGGTCGATGGGAGACATCCGGCAGGGGCCGCCAGAGTTTCTTATTCTCCACCTGCTCGAGCGATATGCCATCCCGAACTTCGTGGAGACCGGCACGTTCCAGGGCAGCACGGCGGCCTGGGCCAGCCGGCATTTCAAGCGCGTGTTCACGATCGAGTTCGCTGAGCCGATCTACCGGCAGGCGCTCGCGACGCACGGCGGCCTGGGCAACATCTCGTTCCTGTACGGCCACACCCGCGAGAAGCTGGCCGAGGTCGTGGCGCAGCTCGACGCGCCGAGCCTGTTCTGGCTCGACGCGCACTGGAGCGGCGGGCAGACGTACGGCGCGGGCGACGAGTGCCCCGTGCTGGACGAGATCGCGATCATCGACCAGACGCGCGCCGACAGCTTCATCCTGATCGACGACGCGCGCCTGTTTCTCGCGCCGCCGCCGCGCCCGCACCGCGCCGAGCAGTGGCCCGATATCACGGCGGTGATCGGCCGGCTCAGCCAGCGCCACGACCGCTACGTCGCCGTGGTCGACGACGTGGTCGTGGCGGCGCCGGCCCACGCGCGCGCGGATCTGGCGGGCTACCTGCAGGATCTCGCCACCGCACGCTGGCAGGCGGCCCAGCCGTCTGGCGGCAAGCCGGGGCTGCGCGGGCAGGCCCAGCGCGTGTACTACGGCGTCAAGTCCAGGCTTCGGCAGCGGGGCTAGCGTGATGGTCAACATTCTGAAGCGCATACCCGGCGCGACATCCGTGCGCCACTGGCTCCAGTACGCGCGGTTCGTCGGCCAGTACCGCCGCTTCGAGCGGCTGTCGGTCGACCGGCGCTTCCCAGTGCGCTGGAAGGATCGCTACCCGTTTCTGAGCGACCGGACCACGAGCACGTCGTTCGACAGACATTATGTCTATCACCCGGCCTGGGCGGCGCGGGTGCTGGCGCGCACGCGCCCGGCGGTGCACGTCGACATCTCCTCGACGCTGCACTTCTGCTCGATCGTCTCGGCGTTCGTGCCGGTCAAGTTCTACGACTACCGGCCGGCCGACCTGCACCTGAGCAACCTCTCGGCGGAGTTCGCCGACCTGCTGGCGCTGCCGTTCGAGAGCGGCAGCGTCGAGTCGCTCTCGTGCATGCACACGATCGAGCACATCGGCCTGGGGCGCTACGGCGACCCGATTGACCCGGACGGCGACCTGAAGGCGATCGCCGAGCTGCGGCGCGTGCTGGCCCCCGGCGGGTCGCTGCTGTTCGTCACGCCGGTCGGCCGGCCGCGGCTGATGTTCAACGCCCACCGGATCTACTCGTTCCAGCAGGTCGTGAGCGCCTTCGCCGGGCTGGCGCTGCAGGAGTTCGCGCTGGTGCCCGACCTGGCGCTGTACGGCGGGCTGATCGAAAACGCGACGCAGGCGCAGGCCGACGCGCAGACGTACGGCTGCGGCTGCTTCTGGTTCAAGAAAGAGCGATGACGCACGTAGGAACCTACAACCAATCGAACCGGGTCGCCTGGATCGAGCAGGCGCTGGGGCAGATCCCGGCCGGCGGCCGCATCCTGGACGCCGGCGCGGGCGAGCAGCAGTTCAAGCGCTTCTGCGGCCACCTGCAGTACGTGGCGCAGGACTTCGCGCAGTACGACGGCAAGGGCGACGGCGCCGGGCTGCAGACGGGCGCGTGGGACCAGAGCCGGCTCGACATCGTCGGCGACATCGCGGCGATCCCCGCGCCGGACCAGTCCTTCGACGCGGTGATGTGCACCGAGGTGATCGAGCATATCCCGCACCCGGCCGAGGCGCTGCGCGAGCTGGCGCGGCTGCTGAAGCCGGGCGGCTACCTGGTGCTGACCGCGCCGTTCTGCAGCATCACGCACTTCGCGCCGTACCACTACTACACCGGCTTCAGCCGCTACTTCTACGAGCACTACCTGAAGCTGCACGGCCTGGAGATCGTCGACTTCCAGACCAACGGCAACTTCTTCGAGTACGTGGCCCAGGAGCTGCGCCGCACGCCCGCCATCGCGGCGCGCTACGGCGGCGAGCGGCTGCGGCCATGGGAGAAGGTCGCGCTGCGCGTGCTGCTGCGCGCGCTCGAGCGCTTCTCGCGCAAGGATCGCGGCTCAGCGGAGCTGCTGCACTTCGGCTGTCACATCCTGGCGAGAAAGCACAGCACCATTCACACAGACCAGGAGTAGAGCATGTCCGTCGTCATCGTAACAGGCTCGGCCGGCCTGATTGGCAGCGAGGCCGTACGCTTCTTTCACGGCAAAGGCTACGACGTTGTCGGCGTCGACAACGATATGCGGGCCTACTTCTTCGGCCAGGGCGCCAGCACCTCGTGGAACCTGCAGCGGCTGGTACGCGACTGCCCGCGCTACAGCCACCACGGCTTCGACATCCGCGACAACGCCCAGATCGAGCAGCTGTTCGCGCGCTACGGCAAGGAGATCGCCCTGGTGATCCACGCCGCGGCGCAGCCCTCGCACGACTGGGCCGTGCGCGAGCCGCTGACCGACTTCACGATCAACGCGAACGGCACGCTGCACCTGCTCGAGGCGACCCGCCGCTTCGCCGAGCAGGCGGTCTTCATCTTCACCAGCACGAACAAGGTCTACGGCGACAGCCCGAACGCGCTGCCGCTGGTCGAGCTGGCGGAGCGCTGGGAGGTGCGCGACGACCACCCCTACGCCGCGCAGGGCATCGACGAGTCGATGAGCATCGACCAGTGCAAGCACAGCCTGTTCGGGGCCGGCAAGGTCGCGGCCGACGTGCTGGTGCAGGAGTACGGCCGCTACTTCGGGATGCGGACCGGCGTGTTCCGCGGCGGCTGCCTGACCGGGCCGGCCCACAGCGGCGCCGAGCTGCACGGCTTCCTGGCCTACCTGGTGCTGTGCGCGGTCAAGCGGCGCCCGTACACGATCAACGGCTACAAGGGCAAGCAGGTGCGCGACAATATCCACAGCCACGATCTGATCGAGGCGTTCTGGCAGTTCTTCCAGCGCCCGCGCCCGGGCGAGGTGTACAATATGGGCGGCTCGCGCTACGCGAATGTGTCGATGCTCGAGGCGATCCGGCTGATCCGCGAGATGAGCGGCTACGCGCTGAGCTACACGATCGGCGAGCAGGCGCGCAACGGCGACCACATCTGGTACATCAGCGACGTGCGCAAGTTCCAGCGGCACTACCCCGAGTGGCGCTACACCTACACGATCGAGCAGACGCTGGGCGAGATGATCGAGACCGCGAAGCAGCGCTAGCGACGAGGAGCCGCGATGCACCCAACTTTTCTGCCGCTCCTGCGCTGCCCGCGGACCGGGTCGGAGCTCCGGCTGCAGGTCGACGAGCTGTTCGAGGACCGGAGCGTCAGGAGCGGCCGGCTCACCAGCGCGCTCGGCGGCCACCAGTACCCGATCGTCGGCGGCATCCCGCGCTTCGTCGACCAGGAGCACTACGCCGGCAGCTTCGGCTACGAGTGGCACAAGTGGTCGCGGGTCCAGTTCGAGCGCGAGAACGCCGGCCGGCCGATGGCCGGCCACACCCGCCGGATGTTCGAGACGATCACCGGGCTGGCGCCGGCCGACCTGAAGGGGCAGCTGGCAGTCGAGTTCGGCTGCGGGCCGGGCCGCTTTCTCGACCTGGCGCGCGGCGCCGGCGCGACCGCCGTGGGCCTCGACATGAGCGTCGCGGTCGAGTCGGCGCGCGAGAACTTCCGGGGCGACCCGAAGGTGCTGATCGTCCAAGGCGACGTGCTGCACCCGCCGCTCGCGCGCGCGGCCTTCGACGTCGGCTACTCGATCGGCGTGCTGCACCACACGCCCGCCCCGGCGGCCGGGCTGCGGGCATTGGCCGGCGTGATCCGGCCGGGCGGCCGGATCGCCTGCTCGGTCTACCAGCAGGGCAGCTTCTACGACTACCCGTCGGTCGCGCTGTACCGCGGGCTGGTGAACGCGGCCCGCGCGCGCTTCGGGGCAAGGGTGGCGCTGACCCTGGCGCTGTGGTACACCTCGTTCGCGGCCTACGGGCTGTACTACCCGCTCGCGCTGGCCCGCAAGATCCGCGGCGCCCGGCGGCTGGCCGGCTACCTGGAGAAGTACGCGCTCGTGAGCCTGAACCTGCCCGACGCGCGCTGGCGCATCCTCGACGTGTTCGACGCGATCACGCCGACGTTCGCCTCGACCCACACGGCCGAGGAGGTGCGCGGCTGGTTTGCGGCGGCGGGCTGCCGCGAGATCCGCCAGGTCGCCTGGGGCGCGACGTCGTTCGCCGGCGTCGTGGGCGGCACACAGGAGTCCGCCGCGCTATGAGACTGCTCGTCTGCACATCGTACCACTACTACGGCAGCGTCCGCGGGATCGAGCCGCAGTTCTACTATCTCTACAGGGTGCCCGAGTCGCTCGGGCACACGGTCGACTTCTTTGACTACCTGACCGCGACGGCGATCGGCCCCGAGCAGATGCGGCGCGCGTTCGTCTCGACCGTGCGCGGCGGCGGCTACGACGCGGTCTTCATCGCCACGCACAAGGACGAGTTCAACCGGGAGACGCTGGCCGAGGCGGCGCGCCACAGCCCGGTGATCGGCTGGAACAGCGACGACGAGTGGCGCTGGGAGAGCTATTCCCAGCCGCGGGCCGCCTGGTACAGCTACATGGTGACGAACAGCCCCGAGGTGTACGAGCGCAGCCGGGCCGCGGTGCCGAACCTGCTGCACGCGCAGTGGGCCTGCACCGGGTTCTGGGATGGTCGGGCCACCCGCAAGGATATCGACTTTAGCTTCGTCGGGCAGGTGTACGGCTCGCGCGCGCCGCAGATCCGCTGGCTGGCCCGGCGCGCTGACCTGCGCGCGTTCGGCAAAGGGACGCGCAACGTCGCGCTGCCGGCCGCGCCCGCCGAAGACCGAGTCAAACGGGCACAGCGCGCGCTGCAGCGCGCGATCCTGAAGTACGCGCTGCCGGGGCTGGCCGACGAGCTGAGCGTAATCAGCTTCGAGCAGGTCAACGCGCTGTGGAACCGCTCGAAGATCTCGTTCACGCCGCTCGACAGCTCGCAGGACAACGTGCGCCAGATCAAGAGCCGCGTGTTCGATATGGGGCTGAGCGGCACGCTGATGCTGGCGCACCGGGCGCCCTACCTGGACAGCTACTACGAGCCGGGCAAGGAGTACGTGCCGTTCGAGAGCCTGGAGGAGTGCGCCGACCAGGCCCGCTTCTACCTCGAGAACGAGCGCGCGCGCGCGAAGATCGCCGCGGCCTACGCGCGCCGGACCGCCGCCGAGCACCTCTGGAAGCACCGGATCGAGCGCGTCTTGAGCGCAGCAGGGATCACATAGCATGTGTGGAATCGCCGGGATCGTCGCGCCGGGCGCGCAGCAGTACGCCGAGCCGCTCCGGCGCATGGTCGAGCGGCTGGGCCACCGCGGGCCGGACGGCTCGGGCGCGCACTGCTTCGGCAGCTGCGCGCTGGGCCACACCCGCCTGAGCATCGTCGACCTGCGCGCCGGGCAGCAGCCAATGCTCGCCCCGCTCGCGCCGGTGGGCATCACCTTCAACGGCGAGATCTACGGCTACAAGTCGATCCGCCAGTCGCTCGGGGACTACCCGTTTCGCACGACCTCCGACACCGAGGTCATCCTGGCGCTGTACGAGCGCTACGGCGCGGGGCTGCTCGATCGGCTGCCGGGCATGTTTGCCTTCGCGATCTGGGACGACGCCGCGCAGGAGCTGCTGTGCGCGCGCGACCGCTTCGGCGAGAAGCCGTTCTACTACGCCTTCGGCCCGCGCGGCGAGCTGCTGTTCGCCTCGGAGATCAAGTCGCTGCTCGCCTCCGGCCTGCTCGAGCCGGCGCTCGACGGCGACGCGATCGCGCACTACCTGAAGTACCTGTACGTCCACCCGTACCAGACGATCTACCGCAACGTCCACACGCTGCCGCCGGCCCACCTGCTGCGCTACAAAGACGGCAAGGTCACGGTCGAGCGCTACTGGCGGCTGCCGCCGGTCGACGAGCGGATCGCGCTGGGCGAGGCGACCGAGCAGTTCCGGCAGCTGTTCGACCAGGCCGTCGCGCGGCAGCTGGTGGCCGATGTGCCGGTGGGCGCCTTCCTGAGCGGCGGGCTCGACTCGTCCACCGTCGTCGCCGCGGCGAGCCGGCACCAGGCCGGGCTGAAGACCTTCTCGTTCGGCTTCGAGAGCGGCGTGAACGAGCTGCCGTTCGCGCGCGAGGTGGCGCGGCAGTACCAGACCGAGCACAGCGAGCTGGCCGACGACCGGCCCGACATCGCCGAGCTGCTGGTGACGATGCAGGCGATCTACGACGAGCCGCTGGCCGACTCCTCGAACATCCCGACCTACCTGATCGCCCGGCAGGCCCGCCAGCACGTCAAGGTCGTGCTGACCGGCGACGGCGGCGACGAGCTGCTGGGCGGCTACAGCTGGTACAAGCCGCTGCTGCACATGCAAGGCCGGCTGAGCGACCAGGACTGGCTGTTCTTCATGCTGCGCGCGGCCAACAAGCTCTCGGCGCAGCCGGCGCTGCGGGAGCGGATCGGCGGGATGGTCTACCGGCGGCGCTACGCCTCGCTGGCGGAGGCGCACCTCGGCCAGAAGCAGTACTTCGGCGACGCCGAGCTGGCCGCGTTCGGGCTGCGGCCGCCGGCCCAGCCGACGTTCGCGCCGGAGCGGCCCGAAGGCGCCACGCTCGACGACGCGCTGCGGATGGACCTGCAGGACTACATGCCCGGCGACATCCTGGTCAAGATCGACCGCGCCTCGATGGCCCACGGGCTTGAGCTGCGCGCGCCGTTCCTGGATGTCGACTTCGCGACCTTCTGCGCCGGTCTGCCCGCGCGCCTGAAGATCAGCTCCAGCCAGGACAAGCTGATCATGCGGCGGGCCTTCGCGGCGGACTGGCCCGCGTCGGTGCGGGCGCGCGGCAAGCAGGGCTTCGGCGCGCCGGTCCAACAGTGGCTGCGGCGCGACGGCGTGCGGGCGCTCAAGCGGCAGTACCTGGACGACCCCGCGCAGAAGCTGTTCGCGCTGCTGCCGTTCGAGCAGACCCGCGCCGCCGCTCAGCGAGGCGACTACCGCACATGGATCTTGCTCGTGCTGGCGCTGTGGCTCGACCAACACCCTGGAGTGACAAGGTGACAAGGTGACAAGGTGACAAGGTGACAAGGTGACAAAGCGATGCTCGATCCCAAGTCCCAAGTCCCAAGCCCCAAGTCCCAAGCCCCAACGAAGGAGCACAACGCTTGCCAACCGACCCCGCCGTCACCGTACTGATGCCGATCTACAACGGCGCGGCCTATGCGCCCGAGGCGATCGACAGCATTCTGGCCCAGACGTTTGGCGACTTCGAGCTGCTGATCGTCGACGACGGCTCGACCGACGGCACCGGCGCGCTGCTGGAGGCATACGCGCGGGGCGACCCGCGGATCAGGCTCTTTCGCAACCGCGAGAACGCCGGGCTGACCCGCCGCCTGAACGAGGGGCTGGCGCTGGCGCGCGGCGCGTACATCGCGAGGATGGACGGCGACGACGTGAGCCTGCCGGAGCGGCTGGAGCGGCAGGTCGCGTTCATGCAAGCGAACCCGCGCGTCGGCATCTGCGGCGCCTGGGTGCAGAAGATCGGCGAGCTGGGCTACGGCGTCGAGCACTACCCGTCCGACGACGCGGACATCCGCTGCCACCTGCTGTTCGCGAACGTGCTGGCGCACCCCGCGGCGATCATGCGCCGGTCGCTCTTCGCCGAGCTGGGGCTGGCGTACGACTCGTCCTACCAGCGCGCGCAGGACTACGACCTGTGGGTGCGCGCGGCCGAGCATGTCGCGCTGGCGAACATCCCGCAGGTGCTGCTGCGCTACCGGATGCACCGCGACCAGGCCGGGCAGCGCGAGCAGGAGGACCAGGATCGCGCGGCGATGCTGGTGCGGCGCCGCCTGCTTGAGCGGCTCGGGCTCCAGCCGTCGGTGGCGGAGCTGGCGCTGCACCAGGCGATCAGCGCGTCGCGCTTCCAGCCCACCCGCGAGCTTGTCGCGGCTGCTGAGCGCTGGCTGCGCGCGCTTGCGGAGGCCAACCGGCGCGCGGGCCGCTACGACAAGGCGGCGCTGGCGCGGCTGCTGGCCGCCCGCTGGTACACGCTCTGCCGACTCTCGACCGCGCTGGGGCCGTGGGTCTGGCGGATCTACCGTCGCTCGCCGCTGCGCCGGCCCGCACCGGTCGGCTGGCCGCGGCTGATCAAGTTCGCGCTGAAATGTATGGCACGCTCGCCGTCGCTCTGAGACGCCACGAGCAACGCTCGTACGTCATGCTCGTCGTCGCCCACGCGCGATAGCGCACGCAAAGCCGCAAAGCCGCAAAGACGTTGGCATTATGAAAATGACCTTCTGCGCATACGATAGCCCAAAGCACATCGGCGGCCCGAACACGGTGCTGCGGCGGCTGCTGCCCGCGCTGCAGGGCCAGGGCTGCGAGCCGGGGGCGCTGATCCTCCGCACCGGCGGGCTGGCCGAGGGCGCCACCGCGAGCGGGCTGAAGCGCAGGCAGGTTCCCGTCGCGCAGACGCTGCGCCCACCCTCCACCGAGGCGCTGCTGGGCTGGCTGCTGCGGCGTCTGGCCGACGAGCCGCCCGACGTGTTCGCGCCCGACTATGTCGCACCGGCCTACTTCGCCACGCGCTGGCTGAGGCCGGCCGGCATCGTCGCCGTCGGCACGATCCACGGCAACGACCCCTTCTACGACGCGCTGATCGACGAGTTCGTTCTGGGCGACCCGGCCTACCGACTGGACGGCCTGGTCTGCGTCTCGCGCTTCGTCGAGCAGACTGTGCGCGCCCGGATCGGGCGGCGCGCGACCACGACGCTGGTGCGCTGCATCCCAACCGGCGTGCCGCTGGCGCCCCGCGTCGCGAGCCCGCCGGAGGGGCGGCTGCGGCTCGCCTACCTCGGGCGGCTGGCCGAGACGCACAAGCGCGCCTCCGAGGTCGCCCGCTCGATCTGCCGGGCCGCGCGCGAGATCGACGGCGTCGAGGGCGTGATCTACGGCGACGGCCCCTCGCGCGGCTTCGTCGAGCGCATCCTGCAGACCGAGGGCGCCGGCCTGCCGGTCCGGCTCGCCGGCAGCGTCGACAACGACCTGGTGCAGGATCGCCTGCTGGAGTGCCACGCGCTGGTGCTGCTCTCGGACTCGGAGGGGCTGCCGATGGCGGTGATGGAGGCGATGGCCTGCGGCGTGGTGCCGATCGTCCTGAACGTGCCGACCGGTGCGCTCGAGCTGGTCGAGCACGAGGTCACCGGGCTGCTGGTCGACGATCGCGGCGACAGCTTCGTGGCGGCGGTGCGGCGGCTGCGCGACGAGCCGGGCCTCTGGCTGCGGCTGTCGCGCGCGGCGCGCGAGAAGATCGCGGCGGAGTACTCGACCGAGCGCGCCGCGGCCGGCTGGGCGGCGTTCGCGCAGGAGCTGCGGCTGCGAGCCGGGCCGCGCCAGCCGCTGCGGGTGCCGCAGCGCTTCGACCTGCCGCCGGTGCGGCCCGGCCTGGCGCACCTGGACGAGCGCGCGCTGCCGCTCCACCGCGGCGCGCTCCGGCAGGCGCGGCGGGTTGCCGGCTACGTGCGCCGGCGAATCCGGGGCGGGTGATTGCGCATGCGACGCCTCACCATCCTCTCGCCCGCCCCGCCGTACCCGTCGCTCTCGGGCGGCACGGCCCACATCGCGCGAACGGCCCGCCAGCTCGCGCGCTTCTACCGCACCGGGATCTACGCGCTCGCGCCCGACCCGGCCGCGGTGACGTGGGGGCCGCTGGAGTCCGTCTGCGCGGAGCTGCGCGCGTTTCGCCGCTCGCCCGCGCCGCGCTGGACGCTCGCGCCGCCGGGGGTCGCGCAGGACTACTCGGCCGAGCTGATCGCCCAGCTCCGGCGCGACCTGGCCGAGCGACTGCCCGAGATCGTGCAGCTGGAGACCTCCGGCATGGCCCAGTACGCGCCGCTGGCCGGCCAGGCGGGCGCGCTGGTCGTCTGCACCGCCCACAACGTCGCGTTTCTGGCGCAGCAGCGCCGAGCCAGGCAGGAGCGCCGGCCGCTGCTGCGGGCGCGGCGCTGGCTGGGGGCGCTGAGCCTGTGGCGCTACGAGCTGCGGGCGCTGGCGCGCTGCCACCTGGTGATCACGCACAGCCAGGCCGACGCCAGCGCGCTGCGCCGCTGGCTGCCGCGCCTGCCGATCGAGTACGTGCCGTCGGGGATCGACCTCGACGGCTGGCCGGTCTGCTTCGACCCGCGCGCCGAGGGCGAGGTGCTGTTCGTCGGCAACTACCTGCACCCGCCCAACGTCGAGGGCGCGCTCTGGCTTGCGCGCGAGGTCTGGCCGCGGGTCCGCCGCATGTGGCCTGGCGCGCGCCTGACACTGGCCGGCCGCGACCCGCCCGCGTCGATCGCGGCGCTGGCCGCCCCCGACGTGCGCGTGCCCGGCGCGCTCGACGACCTGCGCCCGTGCTACGCGCGCGCGAGCCTGGTCGTCGCGCCGATCTTCTGGGGCAGCGGCGTGCGGATCAAACTGCTGGAGGCGCTGGCCTGCGGGCTGCCGGTGGTCACGACGGCGCTGGCAGCCGAGGAGATCGCGCTGGCCGACCAGCAGAGCGGGCTGTTCGCCCAGCGCCCGGCCGACTTCGCCGCGGCGATCGTACGGCTGCTGGGCGACACGGCGCTGCGCGAGCGCGTGGGCGCGGCCGGCCGCGCGGTGGTCGAGCGCGACTACGACGCCGAGCGGATCGGCGCGCGGCTGGCCGCGCTCTACGAGCAGGCCGACCTCATCAGGCGGGCCGCTGGGCGATGACCGCCAGCCCGGCGCCGCGATCGGGCGGGGCGTGCAGCCGGAACATCCACGGCACCAGCGCGAGGCCGAGCGGCGCGCGGCGCAGCTGGTTGAGCCGCCGAACCAGCCCCAGGCGACCCTGGCGCTGCTCCCAGACGCGCAGCCGGTAGCACCAGCGCGCCTGGGCCGCGTCGATGTAGCTGGCGCTGCCCAGCACGCGCAGCCCGCGCGCCGCCAGCTCGTCCGAGAGGCCGGCGGTGCTGTAGTAGTGGTAGTGCGCGTAGCTCTGGTCGATCGCCGCGCGCTCCTGCCCATCCGGCTGCGGCGTGCCGAGCATGAGCGCCGGGAACTGCTCGCCGACCGTCGACAGCAGCAGGTAGCCGCCCGGCGCGACGACCCTGGCGATCTCGTCGAGGGCGGCGGACGCGTCGGGGATGTGCTCGATCACGCTGTTCGAGAAGACCAGCCGCTGCGAACCGCCGCGGAGTGGGATCGCGGTGGCCGACGCGCGCAGCAGCGCGCGGTAGGCCGGCCGGTTCCGGCGCGCCCACGCCACGCCGACCGCGCTCAGGTCGAAGCCGAGCGCGATGTCGCGGATCAGCGCGTGGCCGAGCACGCCGTTGCCGCAGCCGACGTCCAGGTCGACATGGGCCTGCAGATCGAGCCCCTGCCGCGCGGCCAGGTCGACCATCACCGCAACCTCGATCGCGCGCCAGAAGACGACGTAGGGCGAGGTGACGTGGTAGCGCAGCATGCGCAGCAGCAGGCCTGGGGAGAGCGGGTGCTGTCGGTTCATAATCACACAAGGCTGTAGAGTGCTCGGGGACAGTATAGCAGACTCCGCGTGTCGGCACGGACGTTCCGATCGCATGATGTACAATGGAAGACAAGGGGTCACTTGATAGCGATACGTTTTACAGTTGGAGAGGTGTGGGGCGGCTTCGCCGCCCCACACCTCTCCCGAACTGCAAGGTTCGAAAGAACCATACTATGAGCACACCTTCCGTCGCCCTGATCATCCCCTCGCTCGACGGCGACGTCGAGCCGCTGCTGGAGAGCGTGCGCCGCCAGACGCTGCAGCCGGCCGAGATCGCGGTCGTGCGCGGGGTGCGCCCGAACGGCCGCGCGCGCAACCAGGGCGTCGCCCAGACGCGCGCGCCGCTGCTGCTGTTCGTAGACGACGACGCCGTGCTGGGCGACGAGCACGCGATCGCCAACCTGGTCGCGCCACTGCTGGCCGACCCGGCGATCGGCGTGACCGGTGCGTCGAAGCTGCTGCCGCCCGGCGCGCCGCCGTTCCAGCGCTGGGTCGCCCGCGAGGTGCCGCGGGTCATCCACCCGGTGGTGGCGGGGCCGCTGGAGACCAACCCCGACCCGCCGTCGTTCTACTGCGAGATCACCACGACGTGCTGCGCGATGCGCCGGGCAGTGTTCGAGCAGGCCGGCGGCTTCGACGAGACGCTCGTGCGCGGCGTGGATACCGAGCTGTTCGTGCGCATCCGGCGACGGACGACCAACGACCAACGACCAACGACAGATGAAAGGACGCTGGCGGAAACTCAAAACTCAACACTCAAAACTCAAAACTACCGTTTCATCCTGGTCCCGAACACCTGGGCCTACCACCCGGCGCCGGCCACGCTGTGCGCGCTGCTGCGCAAGCACTTCCTCTACGGCATGGGCCACGCCCAGGAGGTCCGGCGCGACCCGGCCAGGGCGCGTGGGCGTATGCTCCGCACGCCGCTGCACGCCGCAGCGTTCGTGCTGTTCCGCACGGCGATCCTGCTGCCGAATGTGTTCCTGCCGTACTCGTTCGCGGCGCCGTCGTGGCGGCCCGGCTTCAAGCCGCTCAAGGCGCTCACGTCGTACGTCGGGGCGCTTGGCTACGTCTACGGCTGGTACGCCGATGGGCAGCGCTGGGGCTCTAGCAGATCGCTGCAATGATTCCCGCGAAACGAGGTTCATCAATGCGAATCGTAATCGACGGGCGCTACATCAGCGATCACTTCCCCGGCATCGGCCGCTATGTCTACAATCTCCTGATCGCGCTGGCCGAGCTGCCGCATCCGCACCAATTCGCAGTGCTGTACAACCCGGACCTGCCGAACACGCGCTACGACATCGCCGCGCTCTCGCGCCACCGGCCGCTCCGGCTGGTCGCGACGCGCGTGCGGCCGTTCAGCGCGGCCGAGCAGACCATCATCCCGCGCATGCTCCGGACGATGCGCGCCGACCTGTACCACGCGCCCTACTACGTCCGGCCCTACGCCGGCCTGCCATGCCCGTCGATCACAACGCTCTACGACGCGATCCCGCGGCTGTTCCCGGGCGAGACGTCGCCGCGCGCGCGATTGCTGTTCAACCTGCTCACGCGCCTGGCGATCCGCGCCTCCGACCAGCTCCTGGCGATCTCGTGCAGCGCCCGCGACGACCTGGCCGCGGCGTACAAGGTTCCTGGCGCGCGTATCACGGTGACGCCGCTCGCGGCCGACCCGTGCTTCCGCCCGCAGCCGGCCGGCGCCATCGCCGCGGTGCGGGCCAGGTACGATCTGGGCGAGCGCTATATCCTGTCGCTCTGCTCAAACAAGCCGCACAAAAACCTGGTGGCCCTGGTCGAAGCGTTTGCGGGCCTGGGGGCTACGGACGTGGGGCTAGGGACTCGGGAGGATCAGCCCCCAATCTCCAAGCCCCTAGCCCCTAGCCCGACACTGGCGATCGCCGGCCACTGGGACCCGCGCTACCCCGAGGCGCGCGCGGCGGCAGACAGGCTCGGGCTGCGCGATCGCGTGCGGTTTCTGCCCGGCGTAGCTGAGGCCGATCTGCCCGCGCTCTACGGCGGCGCCGAGATCTTCGTCTTCCCGTCGCGCTACGAGGGCTTCGGGTTGCCGCCGCTGGAGGCGCTGGCCTGCGGCACGCCCGTGATCGCCGCCAACGTCTCCTCGCTGCCCGAGGTCATCGGCGACGCCGGGCTGCTGGTCGAGCCGACTGCCGGCGCGCTGGCGGCAGGCATGGCGCGGCTGTTGGGCGACCCGGCGCTACGCGCGCGCCTCCGCGCGTCCGGGCCGCCGCAGGCGGCGCGGTTCGCCTGGCCAAAGACGGCAGAGGCAACGCTCGCGCTGTATGAGCAGGTCGGCGCCCGCTAAAAAGAGACCCCCCTCTCGGCTGAGAGAAGGGCATAGATACATTCTCACGAATGTTATACATCTGGGATGTGGGGGCGGCTTCGCCGCCCCCACATCCCACTTGGGGACGTTTGGAGGGGCGAAGCGTCAGGCCTGGTAGACCTCGCGGAAGCGCTCGCGGGCGCGGAACAGGCGCGTCTTGATCGCGCTGTTCGAGACGCCCATCGCGTCGGCGATCTCCTGGGTGCTGCGGCCCTCGCAGGAGTGGAGCACCAGCGGCAGGCGATACATCGCCGGGAGCTGGGCCAGCGCGCGCTGGACCGGCTCCTCCTCGTCCAGGCGCGACTCCATCGAGTGGGCGCCGCTGGGCGGCGTGTCGATGTCGATCAGCGGCATGAAGCGGATGCGCCGGCGGCGCCGCAGGTAGTCGTAGGCGGTGTTCGTGGCGATGCGGTAGAGCCACGCCGCGACGCTGGCAGACGGGTCGCGCCCTTCCCAGCCGCGCATGGCCTTGATAAAGGTCTCCTGGCAGAGATCCTCGGCGGCCTCGCGATCGCTTACCAGGCGGGTCAGGTAGGCCAGGACTGGCCGCTGGTATTCTTCGTACAGCAGCTCGACACAGGCGCCGTAGTTGTTTCGACTTTCGGTTAGCGGTAGCATCCTTTTGGCCCCCCTCTACTCAAGCCTCACGCGTCGTCGTGTCGAGCCTCTAGCCAGATAGATCCTTCGGTATCGCTAGTATAGCCCCCGGCCGATCGTAACGCATCATACAGGTGGCCGGTATCGGGCAACATCTCACGTCTTAGGGCTGCCCGGTCTTGCGATGGACTGACCCTCGGTCGTGAGGCGTACCTGGCTTCCGGCGATCGTGCCGGCCCGCGCCGGCTTGCGCGCGAACAGCGCCGACCAAACCCGCCCGAGCAGCGAGCGCTCGGGCGCGGGCTGCGGCTGCGCCTTGATCTCGCGAATCAGGCGGAGCAGTCGGGCCTGCTGAACTGTCTCGTCGTAGCGCTGCTGGGCGACTCGCCCGCTTATGTCAGACGGATACATGGCGATGTCCTTTCGGTAAGCTACAGATCCACTCAAGCCTCGTCGGCGATTGGGCCGACCGGATCGGCCTACGATCGCACAGATACGCTGACAAGCAGGATCACTGTCGCCTCCTCGACTAGGGGCCTCGGCGCTGAGCGTGTGGTGCGTGCGAGGCGGTGACCTCTCCCACAAGCGCTCCGGCGCGTTGCCATTCAATAGCGTTATGCACACTCTAGCAGAGCCAAGCTCCCGCCGCATCAGACTGGCGGATCATGCGCGATCGATCGGATAGCCGATCGTGCCCTCAGCCGCGCGATGGACGGAGCTCGGTCGAAGGAAGGAGCCATTGGGGTATTCTTCTAGCAGCAGGGTGCGGTGGCTGTGCGACCGCACCCTGCTGCCAAAAATAAAACCCCCTCCCCTGAGAGGGGAGAGGGTAGAGGTTTGCGCCCATTGCGAAGCGCTGCTCTACTCCATCGGCACCAAGCGCTGCCGAAGGGCATAGATGGCGGCCTGAGTTCTGTCTGCCAGGTGCAGCTTGCTCAGAATATTGCTTACGTGCGTCTTGACGGTCTTCTCGCTGATGATCAGCGAGTCGGCAATCTCCTTGTTGCTCTGGCCCTTGGCGATCAGCCGCAGCACGTCCATCTCGCGCTCGGTCAGCTGCTCGACCGAGTCGTCGGCCGGGCGCGGCGTGGTGAACTCCTGCATCAGCTTGGCGGCGACCTCGGAGTGCAGCACCGCCTCGTTGCGCTGGGCCGCCCGGATGGCGCGCGCCAGCTCCTCCGGCTGCACGTCCTTCAGCAGGTACGAGATCGCGCCGGCCTTGACCGCCGGGAAGACCTTGTCGTCGTCGGCGAACGAGGTCAGCACGATGATCCGCGTCGACGGGCTGACCGACTTGACCCGCCGGGTCGCCTCGACACCGTCGATGCCGGGCAGCACCAGGTCCATCAGCACGACGTCGGGCAGCAGCTCCTGGGCCAGCTTGACGCCCAGCTCGCCGCTGCCGGCCTCGCCCACCACCTCGATATCGTCCTGAAGCTCGAGAAAATCGCGCAGCCCCTGCCGCACGACACGATGGTCGTCAACAAGCATGACGCTGATCCGATCCATAATCATCCCCCCTAACGTTTGAACGTTTGAACGTTTGAACGTTTGAACGGTATCACCTTGTCAACCCTGCACGGTCGCGCGGCACGACGACGACCACCTTGGTGCCCTTGCCCGGCTCCGAGCGTAGCGCCATGCGCCCGCCCAGCTCGGCGGCCCGCTCGCGCATGCTGGTCAGCCCCAGGTGTCGCCCGCTGAGCGGGTCGAGCACGTTGATGTCGAAGCCGGCCCCATCGTCGACAACCTGCAGCGTGATCTGCTCCGGCTGCAGGTCGAGCGTGATCGTGACCCGGCAGGCGCCGGCGTGCTTGACCACGTTGTTGAGCGCCTCCTGGACGATCCGGTAGATCTGCTGCTCGGCGCTGCGCGCGTGGCGCTCCTCGCCGGCGACCTCCAAGGTCACGGTCAGGCCTTCGCGGCGGCCGACCGCGGCGACGTGCTGCTGCAGCGCGGCGACCAGCCCCTGCTCGCTCAGGCCGGGCGGCCGCAGCTGGTAGATCAGCGCGCGCATCTCGGCGAGCGCGGCGCCGGCAGTCTCCTGCAGCCGCTCGAGCTGCGACGCCGTGCGCAGCGGGTTTTTCTCGAGCTGCACGCGCGCGGCCTGGGCGGTCAGCGTCATGCTGAACAGCTGCTGCGAGATCGAGTCGTGCAGGTCGCGCGCCAGCCGTCCGCGCTCCTCGAGCACGGCCGCCTCCTGGGCGCGCTGGTACAGCCTTGCGTTCTCGATCGCGCTCGCCAGCACGTCCGCGGCCGTCTCCAGCACCCCCACACCCTCGTCGCTGAAGGCGCCAGGCAGCGGCGACTCGAGGTTCAGCACCGCCAGCACGCGCCCGCTGGCGACGATCGGCACGCACAGCTGCGAGCGCGTGACGCGCTCGGGGTCGCCGATGGCTGGGTCAGGCAGATCGTCGACGCGCACCGTTCGGCCGGCGCGATGGGCGCGGCCGAGCAGCCCCTGCTCCAGCGGCGCCTGATAGCCGAGCTCGTGCGGCATATGCGCGCCGGCCTGCGCCGCCAGCTCGAGCGTGCGGTTCTCCTCGTCCACCAGGTAGACCTCGACATACTCGTAGCCGAATCCCTGGCGGATCTGCTCAGTCACGGCGGCGAGCATGCGCTCGACGTCGAGCGTCGAGACGGCCATGCGCGCGATCGCGTTCAGCACGGTCAGGTGCTCGTTGCGCCGCTCGACCTGCTCGGCCAGCCGCTGGGCCTCCTGGTACAGGCGCGTGCTGGCGATCGGCCCGCCGATCTGCGCCGCGACCGCCTCGAGCAGGTCGACATCCTCGTAGGTGAAGGCGTTGACCTGGTCGGACTCGACGTTCAGCGAGCCGAGCACGCGCCCGCCGGTGCGCAGCGGCACGGCGATATACGAGCGGATGAGCTGGTTTGTGCCGACGCCGATCGCGGCCGGCGGCACCCGCTGCTCGGACTGGACATCGTTGCACAGGTAGGGGATGCCGCGCTCGACCACCCATCCGGAGATGCCCTCGCCTGCGCGTAGGCGCACCCCGCGCGCCGCATCGTCGATCTGGCCGACCGCGGCGACGATCTCGAGCTCGTCCTGCTGGCTCAGCAGCGCGATCGAACAGCCCTGGAACGCGACCCCCAGCCGCTCGACCGTGCGGGTCAGGATCGTGTCCAGATCGAGCGTGTTGCTCACATCGCGGCCCAGCTCGGCCAGGAGCTGCTCCTTGGCCAGCAGGCGCGCGCTGCGCGCGGCCAGCCGCGCGTTCTCCAGCGCAAGCGCAGCCTGGCGGGCGATCGCCTCCAGGATCTGCAGGTTCGGCAGATCGAGCACGTCGGCCGTGTCGGGCGGCTCGACATAGATCGCGCCGGCCAGCCGATCGCCGCGGCTGCGCAGCGGAACCAGCAGCACACCCCGGTCGGGCAGGCGCCTGCGCCTCGCCGCGCCGTTGCCGCCCTGCCGCTCGCGCTCCACGCTCTTGCCGGCCGGGATCAGGTAGGACTCGCTGAGCCGATACTGGGGCTGGAACAGCGCCTGGTAGAAGGCCGGCGCGGTCGGGTTGGCGCGCAGCTGCGCCGCCAGCTCCTCCGGCACCCCGGCGAACGCCACGGCCTCCAGCTCGTCGGTATCGGCATTGCGCAGGCGGATGTAGACCTGGGGGTAGCCCAGCACGCTGTAGATCGCCTCGGCGACCTCCTGCAGCAGCACCTCGGGAGTGATATCGGCGCGCAGCTGCATGCCGAGCGCCAGTAGGTCGCCTAGCGGCAGCACGCGAGCGAGATCGGCTGTCGAGGGTGCGGGGCGCGAGTGGGTGTTTTCCACAGCAGTCTGTCTTTGCCTACTCGGTGGGCCCTGGCGCAGGCGCGTCCCCCGGCGCCCCACACGAAGCGGCTCACACGAACTATATGACATGCCTGGGCAGCTGTTATTCTAACACATCATGTTTGCGCGTGGTATCATCCCTTTGGCCCATTCGGCGCCTCGTCGATCTCCAGCTCGTGAAGCTGCGTGCTGCTCAGATTCGGCCCGCGGCCAATCATGATCGGCCCGAACAGCAGCTCTTGCTCGACGACGATCGCGCGCCGCTTCAGCAGCTCCAGCACCGACCACAGTGCGACGACGACCTCGACCCGCCGCGCCGCCAGCGAGAGCAGATCTTCGAAGCTGAGCCATGCCTGCGCCTGCAGCCGGTCGCGCACCCGCTCGGCCATCTCGGCGACGGTGATGATCTTGGGGGCGGGCAGCGGCAGATCGGGCGGGTCGAGCGGCATCAGCAGCTGCATCCGGCGCTGCACCGCCGCGATCATGTCGCCGAGCGTGACGTCCAGCCTCTCGTCGCGCGGCAGCGCCGGCATGACCGGGGCCGCGACGCGCAGGTACGAGCGGCGGCCATCCTCCTCCCACGAGCGCAGCAGCGCGGCCGCCTGCTTGTAGCGCTGGTACTCGCGCAGCTGGCGCGCCAGCTCGGCCGCATCGTCGGCCGGGTCGTCGGGGCCGGGCGGCGCCGGCGGGCGCGGCAGCAGCGCGCGCGACTTGATCAGCAGCAGGCGCGCGGCCATCACCAGAAACGACGAGACCGCGTTCGGGTCGGGCGCGTCGAGCGCGCGCACGTGCTCGAGGTACTGGTCGGCCACCTGCGCCAGCGCGATCTCGGTGATGTCCAGCTCCTCGCGCTCGATCAGCTTCAGCAGCAGATCCAGCGGCCCCTCGAAGGACGGCAGCTGGAAGGTGTAGTCGAGATTCTCTTGCAGCATTCGCATTCCCACCAGACAAGGAGACAAGGTGACAAGGTGACAAAGCCACTGCTGGCACACATCTAGTCACCCGGTCACCCCCGCACCTTGTCACCCGGTCAGTTCCGCTCGTCGGCCCAGCGCAGCGCCACGGTCTGGGCGGTGGCCCGCCGCGCGGCGTAGTCATTCAGAATGGCGATCAGCTCGGGCGAGCACCCGGCCCCCGCGGCCAGCCGCGCGCTGCGCTGCTCGTGCGCGGCGTGGACGGCAAACATCCGCAGCGGCCCGCGCCCGCTGCGCGCCGCGAGAGCGTACAGCCCCGGCAGCAGCCGCTGCAGCGCCACGAAGATCCCGTAGTACAGCAGCGGGATCGGCCGGCCCTCGTCGTCGACCTTGCCGCAGTCGTGCAGCAGCGCCGCCCGCAGCAGCGTCGGGTCGTCGTAGCCGCCGGCGCGCAGCGTGTTGAAGACGTCGAGGCAGTGGCGCTGGTCGTAGCGCGGCATCCGCTCGAACAGCACCAGCTCGGCCGGGCTGAGCGCCTGCCTGAGCAGGGCGCGATCCTCATCCGGCACGCGCGCGGTGAGCGCGGCGAAGAGCTGGCGGAGACGGTACAGCAAGGCCAATATGGGACTACGTTCTACGTTTCAAACAAGCTCGTCGATCTGCGCCGCCAGATCGAAATCCTTGTGCGTGAGCCCGCCCGCGTCGTGGGTCGTCAGCGCGAGCGTGACCGTGCGCCAGCGAATGTCGACGTCGGGGTGGTGGCCGGCCGCCTCGGCCAGAAAGCCGACGTGCGTCACGAACGCGATCGCCGCCGGGAACGAGCCGAGCTGGAACGCCTTGCGAATCTCGTCCCCCGCGCGGCCCCATCCGGCAAGGGCGCTCAGGCGCCGCTCGACCTCCGGGTCGGTGAGCTTCTCGGCCATCGCGGCGCTCCTTTCCAGTCGGCGGTCGGCAGTAGTATAACAAAAAGAACCGAGAACCGTACGAGCACGACGGTTCTCGGTCTTTTATTTTCGCCACAGCATCGCATTACGAACGGCTGCCGGCTGCGCTCAGTCGAGATAGCCGCGCAGCTTCTTGCCCAGGTGGGGGTGGCGCAGCTTGCGCAGCGCGACCGCCTCGATCTGGCGGATACGCTCGCGGGTGATGCCGAACTCGACCCCGACCTCCTCGAGTGTACGGTAGCGTCCGTCCTTCAGACCGTAGCGCAGCTGGATGATCTTGCGCTCGCGCTCGGGCAGCTTCTGCAGCACCTCCTCGATCTGCTCGCGCAGCATCGAAGCCGCAGCGGCGTCGGCAGGCGTCGAGATCCGATCATCCTCGATGAAGTCGCCCATGCGGCCCTCGCCCTCCTGCCCGACCGGCATCTCGAGCGAGAGCGGGTGCATCGAGGCCTCGAGCGTGCGGCGGACCTTGTTCGGGCTCATGCCCATCGCGTCGGCGATCTCCTCGGGGGTCGGCTCGCGCTGCATCGTCTGCTGGAGCTTGTGCGAGGTGCGCTTGACCTGGCTGATCGCCTCGCCCATATGGACCGGCAGGCGGATCGTGCGGCTCTGGTCGGCGATCGCGCGCGTGATCGCCTGGCGGATCCACCAAGTTGCGTAGGTCGAGAACTTGTGCCCCTTGGTGTAGTCGAACTTCTCGACCGCGCGCATCAGGCCGATGTTGCCCTCCTGGACCAGATCCATCATCGTCAGGCCATACGAGGTGTACTTCTTAGCGATCGACACCACCAGCCGCAGGTTGGCCTGAATCAAATGCTGGCGCGCCTCGTTCCCGCGCGCCAGCTGCTGCTCGAGCATGAGCCGATCGCTCCAGGATTGATAGTCCTCGCGATCGAGAATGCCGCGGGCGCGGTCGCCGGCCTCCATCTGCTTGGCGAGGGTCACCTCCTGCTCGGCGGAGAGCAGCGGCACCTGGCCGATCTCCTGCAGGTACATTCGCACGGGGTCGTCGAGCGCAATATCGGTGAGGTCGGGGAGCTCCGCGAGAAGATCATCTTCGATCGAGGGGAGGGGTTCGCCGATTTCTGCAGACGTCTCGACCACCCGGATGCCCTCGGCTTGGAGAGCAGCGTAGAGCTGATCCACATCGGCTATGTGGTGCTCTGGCTGGGGAAGCGCCTCGAGAATGTCGCTGTAGGTGAGATAGCCCTGCGTGCGGGCGATCTCGAGCAGTTGCTCAAGCATCTGCGCCCACTCCTGTTGCGAAGTCTCTGCTAGCGGGACCGTCATGTCTTCTTTCCTAATTGACATATTACACGCCCTGTCAAGCCCATCTGTTCGAAACAGAGCGTGTCGTGAAATCGTTCACCAGTTGTTGCTTTTTTTAGGCAACAAGATGGGGCTGAGAGCCGGCCCCACTCAAAGCCCCGTTATGCTCTCAATAAGAGGGACGCGAGCTTGGCACCCCATTTGTACGCGGTATAACTATATCATTACTAACTCGTTAAAGTCAACCCCTTTGTCCACAAGATCTTTGACATTTTCTCCACTTATCCACACAACGGTTTCAGTTCAGGAAGCCATAGAACATACGTTCTCCACAATGAATATGTCCGCGGTGTGGATTATTCTCCCGTGATACAGACGAGCGCCATAGCGATCTGGTCACAGCTCTGGCGTAGAAAAAGCACCTGAATTACCCCTCCTCCTTGCCCCGCCCTTGCTAGGGGAGAGGGGGCAAGGGGTGAGAGCCTGCGGCGCACAAGAGCGCGCTCCGTAAGAAAACCCACCCTCAAAAGAGAGGGGGGAGCGAGCTCACACGGCTCAGACTTGACAGGCGCCGCCCGAGCGCCTACGATAGCGCGCGCAAAAGGAGAAACAGCCATGAGCTTCACCGAAACGCTGGACGCCGCCGTGCGCGACCACGCCAGCCTGCTGTGCGTCGGCCTGGACCCCGACCCGCGGCGCATCCCCGCCCAGCTGCGCGCCGCGCCCGACCCTGTCTACGCGTTCTGCATGGCGATCGTCGAGGCGACCGCCGACCTGGCCTGCGCCTTCAAGCCAAACATCGCCTTCTTCGAGGCGCTCGGCCCGGCCGGCGTCGAGACGCTGCGGCGGCTGATCGCCGCGATGCCGCGCGACGTCGCGGTCATCCTCGACGCGAAGCGCGGCGACATCGGCTCGACCGCCGCCGCCTACGCCGAGGCGGTCTTCGAGCGGCTCGGCGCCGACGCGGTGACGCTCAGCCCTTACCTGGGCGGCGACTCGCTCGCGCCGTTCCTGCGCTACGCCGACAAGGGCTGCTTCATATTATGTAAAACGTCGAACCCCGGCAGCGCCGATCTGCAGGACCTCGAGCTGGCCTCCGGTGGCCCGCTGTACCTGGAGGTCGCCCGGCGCGCGCGCGACGAGTGGAACGCGCGAGGAAACGCCGGGCTGGTCGTCGGCGCGACCTACCCGGAGGTGCTGGCGCGGGTGCGCGGCCTGTGCCCCGATCTGCCGCTGCTGGTGCCGGGCGTAGGCGCGCAGGGCGGCGCGCTGGCCGCGGCCGTGCGCGCCGCCGCCGACAGCGAGGGCCGGCGCGCGCTGATCAACGCCTCGCGCAGCATCATGTACGCTGGCGACGGCGCCGACTTCGCCGACGCGGCGCGGGGCGAGGCCGCCCGGCTGCGCGACGAGATCAACGCGGCGCTGGCGACAGGCGGCTAAGCGGCTAGTACAGCATAGAAAACACCTCACCATACGATTTGGGTGAGGTATGGTGGACCAATAGATCTACACACGCGCTAGAATATAAACAGCAGCGGCGACCGATCTGCCTGATCGAGCCGCAGGATTCGAGCGTGCTATAATAGGATCTGCAACGAGTCTCGCGCCTCCGCGGCCAAGTCAATGGGGCGTTTGTTCAAAGGTAGCACGATGGCAAGCAAGGACGGGCAGCAGGTTGTCGCCGACAACCGCAAGGCGCGCCACGACTATTTTATCGAGGAAAACTACGAGGCCGGGCTCGCCCTGAAGGGCAGCGAGATCAAATCGATCCGCGCCGGACGGATCAACCTGCGCGGCGGCTACGCGCGAATCCAGGACGGCGAGGTCTGGCTGTACGACGTGCACATCTCGCCGTACGACCAGTCCGGCAAGTACTACAACCACGAGCCGACCCGCCCGCGCAAGCTGCTGCTGCACCGGCGCGAGATCAGCCGGATCCTCGGCATGGTCGAGCGCCAGGGCTTCACGCTGGTGCCGCTGCGGGTCTACTTCAAGGGCCGCATCGCCAAGCTCGACTTGGGCCTGGCGCGCGGCAAGAAGCTCTACGATAAGCGCGAGGACATCGCCAAGCGCGAGTCCCGCCGCGACATCGAGCGGGCAATGAAGTCGCGCTCGCGTGAGTGAAGAAGTGTAAGAGCTTGGGGACTTGGGGCGTGGGACTTGGGGCGTGGGACTTGGGGCGTGGGACTTGGGGCGTGGGACTTGGGGCGTGGATTGTCACCTGTCACCTGTCACCTGTCACCTTGTCAACCTTGTCAGGCAGGTAAGCCATGAGCGAATCCGCAAGCTACACGCTCTACGACAAGATCTACCAGGTGGCCGAGCAGATCCCGGCCGGCATGGTCGCGGCCTACGGCGACATCGCGGCGATCGTGGGCGGGGGCTGCGACGCACGCACGGTTGGCTACGCGCTGAACGAGATGCCCAAGGAGCGCGCAGCCAGCGTGCCGTGGCAGCGCGTGATCAATAAGGAAGGCGGCATCAGCACGCGAGGTCTGCTGCAGCGCCAGCTGCTCGAGCAGGAGGGTGTGACGTTCGACGCGCGCGACCGGGTGATCATGGCGCGCTTCCGCTGGCCCGGCCCCAGCGCCGAGTGGGCCGCCGCACATGGCTTCAACACCCTGCCGCCGCGCGGCGAAGGCGACCAGGCCGAGCAGCTCAGTCTTTTCTGACCGCAGATACGATACATCTGGGTCTCTATATATAAGGAGTACATCGTGGCAACCATACGAGAGGCCGTCATCGTCGAGGCCATCCGCACGCCGATCGGGCGGCGCGGCGGGCGCCTTAAAGAATGGCACCCGGTCGATCTGCTGGCCCATACGCTCGAGGCGCTGGTGCGGCGCACCGGGGTCGCCCCCGAGCTGATCGACGACGTGATCGCCGGCTGCGTCAGCCAGGTCGGCGAGCAGTCCGTGAATGTCGGGCGCAACGCCGCGCTGGCAGCCGGCTTCCCCGAGAGCGTGCCGGGCACGACAATCGACCGGCAGTGCGGCTCCAGCCAGCAGGCGATCCACTTCGCCGCCCAGGGCGTGATCAGCGGCGCCTACGACGTCGTGGTGGCCTGCGGCGTCGAGGCGATGACGCGCGTGCCGCTCGGCTCGTCGTTCGAGCAGGGGCCGGGGAGGCCATATGGCCCGCGCATGCTCAAGCGCTACGCGGGCGGACTGGTTCACCAAGGCGTTAGCGCCGAGATGATCGCGCAACGTTGGGCCCTGACGCGCGAGCAGCTGGACGCCTTCAGCCTCGAGAGCCATCACCGCGCCGCGCGCGCCACCGCCGAGGGTCACTTCGCCGACCAGATCGTGCCCGTGCCGGTCCAGGATGGCGCGGCCGAGCTGATCGCGCGCGACGAGGGCATCCGCGCCGACACCAGCATCGAGAAGCTGTCGACTCTCAAGCCGGCCTTCCGCGAGGACGGCACAGTCACGGCCGGCAACGCCTCGCAGATCAGCGATGGTGCGGCGGCGCTGCTGATCGTCGAGCGGCGCAAGGCCGAGCAGCTCGGGCTGCACCCGCGCGCGCGCTTCGTCGCGTTCTCGCTGGCCGGTGACGACCCGATCCAGATGCTCACCGCGCCGATCCCGGCGACACGGCGCGCGCTCGAGCGCGCCGGACTCACGCTCGATCAGATCGACCTGGTGGAGATCAACGAAGCCTTCGCCAGCGTCGTGCTGGCCTGGCAGCGCGAGACCGGGGCGGACCTGGCGCGCGTCAACGTGAACGGCGGGGCAATCGCGCTCGGCCACCCGCTCGGCGCCTCCGGCGCGCGACTCATGACCACGCTGCTGCACGAGCTGGAGCGCACCGGCGGACGCTACGGTCTGCAGACCATGTGCGAGGGCGGCGGCATGGCCAACGGCACGATCATCGAGCGCCTCGATTGACATCCATAACGCAGCGTGTTATAATTAACGCAGTGCGTTATAGCCAATCACTCCTATAACAGTCAACCAATAGGAGCAGGAGGATAGCGATGATTCTTGATCCTGCGATCGACGTAGCGCGCAAGGGCGCGCTGGCGTACGTTGGCGCCGTTGCGCTGACGAGCGATGAGATCACGAAGGCGGTGCGGCAGTTCACCGAGCGTGGCACAAAGTTCGAGCAGGCCGCGCGCGAGCAGCTCGCCAAAGTCGAGCACGCTGCGCGCGAGCGCCTGAGCCACGCAACACGCTCGCTCCGCCGCCCTGCGAAGGAGGGCGAGGACACGGGTGAGCCGGCCGCCAATGTGCTGGAGCAAGGCCGTGACCGGCTGCTCGCCACGCTCTACCTGCCGACCCACAGCGACTTTACGAAGCTCAACCTCGAGGTCGAGCGGATCGTCAGCGCGGTCGACGAGCTGCGCTCGCAGCGGCGCCGTCAGGCGCGGGCCGCCGAGCCGCTGCCCGGCTACGAGAAGCTGAACGTCGACGCGGTGGTCGACCGGCTGGCCAAGCTCGACGAGCCGGCCCTCCTGGCGGTGCGGGCCTACGAGCAGGCGCACAGCAAGCGCATCACCGTGCTGCGCGCGGTCGAGCGGACCCTGATCGAGCGGCAGGCCGCGCGCGGCGCACTGGGCGAGCCCGGCGCGCGCGCGACTGTCGACCCGCTGCCGCGCTACGAGGAGCACACCGTCGAGGAGATCGTCGAGCGGCTGGCCGGGCTGAGCGAGGCCGAGCTGCTGCACGTGAGCGTCTACGAGCAGGAGCACCAGAAGCGCGCAGCCGTGCTGCAGGCGATCGAGGAGCACATAGGCGAGAAGATGCCGGCGTAAGCCCTCCCAACATCAGCGATCAAGAGCCGAGGACCAGTATTGACTTTTTGGTTCTCGGCTCTTGATTCTGGTCGCTTCCGCGCATATGGGTGCGGTCGCACAGCGACCGCACCCATATGCCAGAAGAAGGATACCCCCTCTCCCGCAAGCGGGAGAGGGGGCAAGGGGGTGAGGGCCTACGCCGCACTAGGAGGCGATCAAGGAACCACCTACCCTCACAGGAGGGCAGGGGTAAGATGTTGCCTCTAACATAACACCAACACAACATATACACTTTTCAAACCTGCGCATGCTATTATGATGCCAGCCTACACAGGAGGAAAAGACTATGTCATTTAATACAAATCGTTTCACCGAAAAATCGATCGAGGCAATCAACGCCTCGCAGAACATTGCCGAGCGCAACGGCAACAGCGAGATCCAGCCCGAGCATATGCTGCTGGCCCTGCTCGACCAGGGCGACGGCGTAGTGCCGCAGGTGCTGAGCAAGATGAATATCGCCGTCGGCGCGCTCGCTCAGCAGGTCCGCGCCGAGCTGAACCGCTTTCCGCGCATCAGCGGGTCGGGCGTGCAGGTCGGCATCTCGAACCGGCTGCGCACGGTGCTGGTGCGCGCGCACGACGAGCTGGCCCAGTTCGGCGACGAGTACGTCTCGACCGAGCACCTGCTGCTCTCCATCCTTGACAATGCCGGCGGCGCGGCCGAGCGCCTGCTCAAGCAGTCCGGCCTGACTCGCGACGCGCTCATGCGCGCGCTGCGCGAGGTGCGTGGCACTCAGCGCGTCACCAGCCCGAACCCCGAGGGCACCTACGCCGCGCTCGATCAGTACGGCCGCAACCTGACCGAGCTGGCGCGGCGCGGCAAGCTCGACCCGGTGATCGGTCGCGACGAGGAGATCCGCCGCGTGATCCAGATCCTCAGCCGGCGCACCAAGAACAATCCGGTGCTGATCGGCGAGCCCGGCGTCGGCAAGACCGCGATCGTCGAGGGGCTGGCCCAGCGGATCGTGCGCGGCGACGTGCCCGAGGCGCTGAAGGATAAGCGCGTCGTGGCGCTCGACATGGGCGCGCTAATCGCCGGCGCCAAGTACCGCGGCGAGTTCGAGGAGCGCCTCAAGGCCGTGCTGAAAGAGATCCAGGAGCGCGAGGATATCATCCTGTTCCTCGACGAGCTGCATACGGTCGTCGGCGCAGGCGCGGCCGAGGGCGCGATGGACGCCGGCAATATGCTCAAGCCGATGCTGGCGCGCGGCGAGCTGCGCATGGTCGGCGCGACCACGCTCGACGAGTACCGCAAGCACATCGAGAAGGACGCCGCGCTGGAGCGGCGCTTCCAGCCGGTGGTGGTCGACCAGCCATCGGTCGAGGACACGATCTCGATCCTGCGCGGGCTGAAGGAGCGCTACGAGACGCACCACGGCGTGCGGATCACCGACGGCGCGATCGTCGCCGCGGCGGTGCTGTCGGATCGCTACATCTCCGACCGCTTCCTGCCGGACAAGGCGATCGACCTGATCGACGAGTCGGCCGCGCGGCTGCGCATGGAGATCACCAGCGACCCGCAGGAGCTGGACGACCTGAAGCGGCGCATGATGCAGCTCGAGATCGAGCGCGAGGCGCTGAAGAAGGAGAAGGACAAGGCCAGCAAGGATCGCCTGGAGAAGCTGGAGCGCGACCTGAGCAACCTGCGCGAGCGGCGCAGCGCCGTCGAGGCGCAGCTTCAGCACGAGCGCGAGCAGCTCCAGCGCATCCAGCAGCTCAAGGAGCAGATCGACCAGACTCAGGTCGCGATCGAGGGGGCCCAGCGCGAGTACGACTACAACAAGGCCGCCGAGCTGCAGTACGGACAGCTGATGCGGCTGCAGAGCGAGCTGGCCCAGTTCGAGCAGCAGCTCAAGTCCGGCGACACACCGCTGCTCAAGCAGGAGGTGGATGAGCAGGACATCGCCCAGATCGTCTCGAAGTGGACCGGCGTGCCGGTCAGCAAGCTGCTGGAGGGCGAGGTCGACAAGCTGATCAAGATGGAGGAGCGACTGCACCTGCGCGTGATCGGCCAGGACGAGGCGGTGGGCGCGGTGGCGAACGCGGTGCGGCGCGCGCGGGCCGGCCTGCAGGACCCCCACCGGCCGCTGGGCTCGTTCCTGTTCCTGGGGCCGACCGGCGTGGGCAAGACCGAACTGGCGCGCGCGCTGGCCGAGTTCCTGTTCGACGACGAGCAGGCTACCATCCGGCTGGACATGTCCGAGTACATGGAGAAGCACACCGTCGCGCGGCTGATTGGCGCGCCGCCCGGCTACGTCGGCTACGAGGAGGGCGGCCAGCTCACCGAGGCGGTACGGCGCAAGCCTTACAGCGTGGTGCTGTTCGACGAGGTCGAGAAGGCCCACCCGGATGTGTTCAACGTGCTGCTGCAGATCCTGGACGACGGCCGGCTGACCGACGGGCAGGGGCGCGTGGTCAACTTCAAGAACACAGTCGTCATTATGACAAGCAACGCTGCCAGTCCGATCATCCAGGACCTGACGCGCGAGGGCGCGAGCCAGGATCTGATCCAGAGCCGCGTGCTGGAGGAGATCCGTGACGAGTTCCGGCCGGAGTTCCTGAACCGGATCGACGATATCATCGTGTTCAAGCCGCTCAGCCGGGCGCAGCTCGGGCAGATCGTCGAGATCCAGCTCGGGCGGCTGCGCAAGCTGCTGGGCGAGCGCAAGATCGCGCTGGAGCTGACTCAGGCGGCGCGCGAGAAGATCGCTGAGGAGGGCTACGACCCGGTCTACGGCGCGCGGCCGCTCAAGCGGGTGATCCAGCAGCGTATCCAGAACCCGCTGGCGCTGGCGCTGCTGCAGGGCGAGTTCCGCGAGGGCGACACGATCGAGGTCGGCGTCGATGCGAGCGGGCGCTTCACCTTCGACAAGGCCAGTGTCGGCCAGGCCGTGACGGCGTAAGAGCAGTGGCTTCATCTGACGCAGGGGCCGGGCGCAATGCGCCCGGCCCCTGCGCTATTCTATTTCGGAAGCTGCACCACGCACGTAGCACCAATCAAGGCGCGCGGTCGGGCGGGCCGGCGTGCTGATCAAGCAGCGCCGCCAGGAAATCGTCCTGCACCGGCTGCGGGCGCATCTGCGGTCGATCGGCAGGTTGTGCCGGTGTTGCCAGCAGCCCGCGCAGCAGCCGCAGGTCGGTTGCGTACGCCCGCAGCAGCGTGGCCGGCGAGCGGCCGGACAGCACCGGGCCAAAGCCGACCATGCCGCCCGCGAGCAAGAGCATCAGGCCGAACGCCAGCCACAGCCACGCGGCGCTACCCTCCGAGCCGGTGCGCGGCAGCCGATTGGGCGGCGCGCCCGAAGCCCCGGCCGGCTTCCGCGGAGCGGCCTGCGGCGTGGCGACCGGCGCTACCGTCGGCGCGACCGTGGCGGCGGCGAGGCTGCGGAAATTCAGGTGCTGCAGTGTCGCGACCTGCGGCTGCACGACGACCGCCAGCGGCCCTTGCTCGGGCGCGCCCTGGCCGGCCTCCAGCGCCAGCGTCACGGTGTATGTGCCGACCGGCAGCCAGTGATCGTAGTTGCCGTTCTGGTCGCTCAGCACCGTGTCGCCGCCGACCTGCACCGCAACGCCGGGGATCGGCGCGCCGACTGTCAGATCGATCACCGTGCCGGTGATATGGCCCATCTCGACGATCGTCCCGTCGCCGCTGCTGCTCTGCCTGGTCGGCTGCTCAAGCGGCGGGCGCGGCGAGGGCTGCAGCGCCACCGGCGCGGGCCGCGCGCCCAGCGCCGGCAGCGCGCTCAGGCCAAGCAGCATCATAACGATGCCACACGAAGCCAGAGTCGTACCGATCTTCCGTCGTACCATCTTGTCGCCTCCGTTGGGTAGATGTTGTGCTGTCAGGTCTTGCGAGCCGGAAAAGCGAGCCGCCCGTCACCGCGATCGATCGGCCACAGGGCGCGCCGGCCGCGCCGGCAGATCCGCCAGCGGGTGGTCTTCCGGCAGAGCGCCGACGTTTATTCCGCTCGTCGCGGTATGCATTTCTGCGCGGTTGTTGGTCTCGTCGCGCTCGTCGATCGCGCCGCCGGCCACGCCCGGGTTCCAGCTGTCGACATACACGTACAGGTCGAGCGGCCCGGAGTCGAAATAGCCGGGCCAGTCGGTGTTGGCCGCGTAGTAGCTGTCGGCGGTCGACTTCAGCGTGATGCTCTGGCCAGGGGCGATCGTCTCGCTCACATACCATGCGATGCCGTGAGCGCAGCGCGCGACCCCGCAGCTCAGGTTCCAGGGCTGATTGGCCGCTGTCGGCGGTGTCGTCGGATTGACGTAGAAGTCGACCCAGAACTGGCTGGCCGGAGCATCGCCGGTGTTGATAATCGTGACGTTCACGACGACTGGCTCCTGTGGGGCGATCGGGGTTTTGCTCAGGCTGAAGCTAGCGACCAGATCGGGCTGCTGCGGCGACGCCGCCGGCCCAAGGATAAACGGCAGGTACACGATCGGCCGTCGCACCGTCACGCTGACCGTGGCGGTAGCCGTCCCACCGTTGCCATCGGAGATGGTGTAGGTGAAGCTATCCGCGCCCTCGTATCCCGCGTCGGGCGTGTAGCTCAGGCCGGTGCCGCCACCAGCGATCGTGACATCGCCGTTGCCGACCTCGGTCACCGCCGTAATCGTGAGCGTCTCGCCCGTGTCCGGCGCGTCGCTGTCGTTCGCCAGCACGTCGAGCGCATTCGGGCCACTGTCCTTGAGCACGCGGGCTGTATCATCATTCGCAGTCGGATTGTCGTTGACCGGCGTCACGGCGATCTGGAAGGTCTGAGGGGCCGAGGTGTCGACGCCACCATTGGCTGTGCCACCGCTGTCGTGCAGCCGTACCGTCACCGTGGCGCTGCCGTTGGCGTTCGCCGCCGCAGTAAAGGTCAGCGTGCCGTCGCTCGCGACCGCCGGCTGGGCCGAGAACAGCACGGCGTTGGTATTCGTGACCAGGAAGCTCAGCACCTGGCCTGCCTCGTCGGGCGGGCCGGCGACGATCGCGCTGGCCCAACCGGCAGCCGTCTGCGGCCCGGCGTCCTCGCTAACCACCTGATCGGCGCCCGCGGTAAACGAGGGCGCGTCGTCGACCGCCGTCACGGTCAGACTCACCATCACAGCCGCCGAGTCGTCCGCCTGCGCGTCGCGCGCCAGGTAGCTGAAGCTGTCGGCGCCGTTATAGTTCGCCGTTGGCGTGTAGGCAAACGAGCCGTCGGCGTTGAGCGTCAGCGCGCCATAGCTCGGCCCGCTCGCCAGCACCGCGCTGAGCGACCCGCCGTCCGGGTTGTCGTCGTTCGCCAGCACGCCCGTGACCGGCACATTCAGGACGGTATCCTCCGCTGTGCTGTAGCTGTCGGCCGCGGCGGTCGGCGCATCGTTGACCGCCGTGACCGTCAGGCTCACCGTCGCCAGGCCGGAAAGGGCGCCTCCAGTGTCGCGGGCTTGGTAGCTGAAGCTGTCGGCGCCATTGTAGTTTGCCGCCGGCATGCCAGCGTGCTTGAGCGTCGGCTGGCTCGCCCTCACCAGCCCGCCTGAGCGTATCGTCCTCTGTGTCGCTGTCGTTCGCCAGCACGCCGCCGCCGCCACATTAGGACGGATCCTCCCTCTGGCTCCCGCGGCATGTTGACCGCCCCCCCCCCCCCCCCCCCCCCCCCCGCCGCCGCCCCGTCGGCCTGCGCGTCGCGCGCCAGGTAGCTGAAGCTGTCGGCGCCGTTATAGTTCGCGTCCGGCGTGTAGGCAAACGAGCCGTCGGCGTTGAGCGCCAGCGCGCCGTGGCTCGGCCCGCTCGCCAGCACCGCGCCCAGCGAGCCGCCGTCCGGGTTGTCGTCGTTCGCCAGCACGCCCGCGGCCGGCACGTTCAGCGGCGTGTCCTCGGCGGTGCTGTAGCTGTCGTCATGGGCAGTTGGCACGTCGTTGACCGGCGTGATCGTCAGGCGGACCGTCGCCGCGCCCGACTCCAGGTTGGCCGTGTCGCGCGCCAGGTAGCTGAAGCTGTCGGGGCCGTTATAGTTCGCGTCCGGCGTGTAGCCGAACGAGCCGTCGGCGTTGAGCGTCAGCGCGCCGTGGCTCGGCCCGCTCACCAGCACCGCGCTCAGCGTATCGCCCGTATCGGGGTCGCTATCGTTCGCAAGCACGCCCGCCGCCACCACATTCAGGACGGTATCCTCAGCCGTGCTGTAGCTGTCGGCCGCGGCGGTCGGCACGTCGTCGACTGGCGTGATCGTCAGGCGGACCGTCGCCGCGCCCGACTCCAGGTTGGTCGTATCGCGCGCTTTGTAGCTGAAGCTGTCGCTGCCGTTGTAGTTCGCGTCCGGCGTGTAGGAGAACGAGCCGTCGCTGCTGAAGCTCAATGCGCCGTGGCTAGGGCCGCTCGCCAGCGCGCCGACGAAGGGGTCGCCGTCGGGATCGCTGTCGTTCGCCAGCACGCCCGGCGCGGCGACCGTGAGTGTTGCGTCCTCGTTGACTGTATAGCTGTCGTCGTTGGCGACCGGCGAGGTGTTGATGTCGACCGTGCCGAGGGTCGCGCCGAAGCTGTAGCCCTTCGAGGTCGTGGCCGCGAGCAGGATGGCCGTGTTCTGACCGACGAAATCGTGGCTGTTGTTATCCCAGGCGCCGTAGGCGCCGCCGTTGAGCGAGTAGCGCATGCGGCCGCGCACGCCGCCGGTGGCCGGGCCGCCGCTCTTGTCGACGCCGCTCTGGAACTGGATCGAGAAGGCGGTGACGCCCGCGCCGAGGCCGCCGATATCGCGCCGGTCGGCCGCGGTTGCTCTACCGCCGGCGTGGTCCTCCATCGACGCGAAGACCGGGGCGCCCTGCGTCTCGCGATAGAACAGCAGGTAGGCGTTCCCGTCCGCGCCACTGGCCGACGTGAACATATCCGAGCTGTAGCCGCTCTTGGCATGCTCGACCCAGGGCTCGTTGATCAGGCCGATCGACAAGAACTGCCCGCCGTAGGTCGAGAAATCGGCAGCGCCCAACGCTGACGTGAAGGTTCCGCTGATCGTGACCGTACCGTCCGGCAGCATCGTGAAGTAGGTCAGGCTGCTCAGGGTCGGGTCGAGCGTGCCGCTGGTGTCGCCGGTGGCGTTCGGCGTGTTACGGTTATTCTTGCCGGCCGGCGTGCCGCTGAGGCGGTAGGCGAAGTTCGTGCTGGCGGCGCTCCAGCTGGTGCCGTTATAGCCATTCGTGCCGCCGACATAGTTCCCCGAGACCGCCAGCGTGGTCGGGCCGGCGATCGAGACGCTCGCGGAAAAGGCCCACGGCGCATCGAGCAGCAGCAGCCCGAAGACAAGAATCGCAGCTAGAAACCAGTGCGGCCGCCTCGCGAGGTGATAGATCGGCCGAAACCCTCTGAAGGTCTTCACGGCGTGTACTCCTCTGTGTGGCTAGTAGTAAAATAGTGCGGGAGTCGCCCTCGATGGTGTAAGTAGTGGCCTCTGCCAGCCGCCCGCCACGGCAATGGTACAGAACCGGCGCGGCCAGCCACTAGACACACTCGTATCCTATTCTCGCATGAACCTGCTATGGCTTCAGCATCAGTATCTATCCAATATATGATCAAGCGGCCTGCGGCCGGTTGGGGCTGCGCGCCCTGCGCCCGATCCGCTTCCTGGAGACAGCGTGCGTGTATTCGTGGGCGGGCTCCGCCCCCACACCCCCCGTTGATCTGAGGCTGCACCTCGCTCCCCGATCCGCTTCCTGGAGACAGCGTGCGTATATTCGTGGGCGGGCTCCGCCCCCCACGCCCCCCGCTGGGGGCGGAGCCCGCCCCCAGACCCCCTGCAAAGAATGCTGCCTCAACGGCAGCGCCTGTGGTCCATGCCTCACAAGATCCACTCACTGCTGGAGGCAACTGGCCTCACAGGTATGATGCTGGGCATGCGCTACCAATATCGGATATGCCGCAGGCATGATTTGCCGGAGGGGGGCCGGGGCGCAGCGCCCCGGAAAAACTTCTGGCAGGGGTCGGGCGCGCAGCGCGCTGGCGTAAGGGCGGCTCGCGAGCCGTCCCAACCGGGCGCCAAGGGCGCCGAGACAGGCTCAGCCCGATGCGGCGACGCGCCGCCGCAGCTTGACCAGCAGCACCGCGCCGAGCAGCAGCGCCTCGAGCGAGGCGGTGACCGCGAAGGCCACCGGGATGGCCAGGACACCGATGCGGCCGATCAGCAGCGCCAGCAGCAGCGCGCGGCCGGCGATCTGGATCGTGTTGGTCACGAGCGGCGTGCGGGTGTCGCGCAGCGCGATCAGGCCGCGCGTAATCAC
Organism: Candidatus Ribeiella danica; assembly: GCA_016717335.1. Classification (GTDB taxonomy): domain Bacteria; phylum Chloroflexota; class Chloroflexia; order Chloroflexales; family Roseiflexaceae; genus Ribeiella; species Ribeiella danica. The sequence continues at coordinate 283,315 of JADKFS010000003.1, read as the reverse complement.
CTCGGTGGCGACGTAGAGCGGCAGCGCGACCGCGTAGGCCACCAGGACGCTGTAGGTCAGCGCGCCTGCGGCGGCGTCGAACTTGCCGCGCTCGAACAGGAGGTGGATCAGCGGCCGGCCCAGGAAGACCAGGCCGAGCAGCGCCGGGATAGCCAGCGCGACCACCGCGCCGAGCGAGCGCAGCAGCGTCCGCCGCATCTGCCGCCACTCGGCGGCGGCGGCGTGGGCGGCCAGCCGCGGGAAGGCCGACTGGCCGACCGCCTGGCCGAGCAGTGCGATCGGCAAGCCCACCAGCAGCCATGCGTTCTGGATCGCCGGCAGGCCGGCCAGCTCGGGGGCCTTGGAGGCAAACGCCGTGTCGAGGATAAAGCCGGCGTAGTTGACGCCGACCGACAGGCCGTTCGGGATCAGCAGGCGCGCGACCTCGCGCAGGCGGCTATCGCGCAGATCGAGGGCCAGCCGGAGGCGCGCGCCGCGACCGGCCAGGCCGGGCAGCAAGATCGCGACCTGCAGCACGCCGCCGCCGACCACACCCAGCGTGGGGCCGTAGATGCCGAGGGACGGGTAGATCCGCGCCGCAAGGATGCCGGCGATCAGGGCAACGTTGTGGCTGGCGACCGAGAGCGCCGTCAGCAGAAACTGGTTGCGGCTGTTCAGCACCGCCGTCGCGACGCTGCCGGCCGCCAGGATCACCGGCTGCAGCAGCATAACCCGCGTCAGCGCGACCGTCAGCCGGCTGGTCTCGGCGTCGAAGCCGGGCGCGAGCAGGTTAGCGACGAACGCCGGCGCGAACAGCTCGCCGAGCAGCACGACCAGCGTGAAGGCGGCCAGCAGCGCCGTGAGCACCAGGCTGGTCAGGCGCCAGCCGGCCTCCTCGCCATCCTGCTGCACCGTGCGCAGCAGCACCGGGATCATCGCGCTGGAGAGCGCGCCGCCGGCGATCAGGCTGAACAATGTGTCGGGCAGGCGAAAGGCCGCGTAGTACGCGCTCGCCTCGGCCCCGGCGCCGAAGGCTGCGTTGAACAGCACCTGCCGCACCGCGCCGAGCAGCGCCGAGACGAAGAACGAGGCCATCAGCACGAACGTCGCCTCGGCGATGCTCAGCTCGCGCGTGAGCAGGCCGGCCAGCCGGAGGCGCGGCAGCCGCGGCACGACCAGGCGCCTGGTGCGCCCGGCCGGCGTCGCGCGCAGCCCCTCCAGCACATCGCTGGCCTGCGCCGCGCCCATCCAGGCGCTCTCGGCCAGCGCGGCATAGCCGCCAAGCACCATCTCCGGAACATCGCGCGTCTGCCTGCCGACCGACCGTTCGCCGAGCGCTAATGTCATGGCACGCCTCCTGTGACAATCCTTTCAGGTGCACATTCTCTCGGGGATGAAAAGCATATCACAATCCGGCCCGGTGGAGCGGCGGCGCGGCGTGCGGGCTGGGCAGGCGCAGCAGAAAACGCCCCAGGTCGCCCAGCGCGCCGCGCGCGACCGCCGCGAGCAGTACGCCGGGCGGCAGCCAGCCGGCCGGATCGATCCCGCGGCCCAGCAGCAGCCCGACCCGCCGCCCGTACTCGCGGTCGCAGGCCAGCCAGCGCAGCCAGGAGCGATAGGCCCAGGAGGGGTGATCGGTGTAGAACTCGCGCTTCACACGATCCATCGTCGAAAGGTACATCGGGTGGGTCTCGGCGCGCACGACCGCGGCGTAGGAGTCGAGCGCCCGCTCCCAGGGGAGCGCGCCGCGCCGCCAGGCGACGATCGCCAGGCTCAGGGCCTTGGCGGTAAACACCGCGTCGTAGATCCCCTGGCCGTCGATCGGGTCTTTCTGGTGCAGCGCGTCGCCGACCAGCGCCCAGCCGGGGCCGCCGGCCTGGCGGTACAGGTTGCCGATGTTGCGCATGCCGCGAACCTCGCCAAGCGGGGCGGCATGCTCGAGCCGGCGCCAGACGCGCGAGTGCGCCCGCAACGTCCGCATGTAGAGCGCGGCGGCCTTCTCATCGCCAAGCTGGAGCGCGTCCGACCGGCCCTCGATCGCGACGCAGGTGGCGCCGTCGGCGCTGTCGAAGATGCCAACGCCGTAGCCGCGGCCCAGGCCAAACGAGTGGACGGCAGGCCCGTCGGCATCATACGGCGCGACGCCGCTCCAGTACGCGTAGTAGATCGCCGTCGGCATCTCGGCGCGCTCGTCGAAGCTACGCGCGCCGGCCTTGCGCGCCACCGGGCTGAAGCGGCCGTCGGCGCCGACGACGCAGGCCGCCGTGAAGCGCTCCTCGGGGCCCCCGACGAGACGCCCGCGCACGCCGACCACGCGCTCGCCCTCGCGCAGCAGGTCGGTCACGGCGAAGCCCTCGCGCGCAGTGACGGTCGGGCAGCTTGCGGCGGTGCGCCAGAGCGCGGCGTCGAAGCGCGCGCGATCGATCGCGTAGGCGTAGTCGCGCCCGAACAGCTCAGGAACCTGGATCGACAGGCGAAAATCGTCGCGGACCTCCGAGATCAGTCGGCGCAGGCGCGGCGTGCCGCGCGCGTACTCGGCCTCGTCGGCACCGATCTCGTCGAGCATGCGCATCGTCGCCGGGTAGATCACCGGGCAGGAGGCGGCCGGCGCGCTGGGGAAGGTGGCCCGCTCCAGCAGCAGCACGCGCAGGCCCTGGCGGCCAAGCCGCGCCGCCAGCGTCGCGCCGGCCGGCCGGCCCCCGACGACGATCACGTCGTAGTCGTTCATCTGCGGTTCCAAGGTGGGCCCTTTCTAGTGTGGAGACTGTTCTGGCGGCAGTATACGCCGCGGCTCGCACAACGGTCGTATTCTGCTCCTACACGACTCGCACACGCGCCCCGTGTGCGGCCCGCGTCCCTCCCGCAAGGCGGGGAGTGGGAAGGGGGAGGGGCGCCCGGAGTAAGCTTTGCCCTCTCCATCGATCTATGTTAGACTCGCGCCGCTGCAATGCGAAGGACAGGCATGGGGCGCGAGCCGACAACGTATTCGAACGGGCACCAGGGCAGGGCCAGCGCCGCCGATTCGGCGCCGCCCGCGGCAAGCTTCAGCCGGCGCGCGCTGCCGTACCTGGCCGGGCTGCTCGCAGCGGCCGCGCTCGGCGCGCTGCTGCTCGCGCTGGTCTACCAGATCCCGGTGACCCACACGGTCAATATCGGCGGCTACGACTCGGCCTACGTCCAGGGCTTCTACGACCCGGAGCGCGGCGATCCATCCGGCGATCGTCCCGAGCTGGCCGGCTCCGACGGAAGCGCCCGCTGGACCCGCGCCAGCTCGTACCTGCTGTTCCCCCAGGCCGGCCTGCCCGCAGAAGTCACGCTGCGGCTGCGCGGCTGGCGACTGAGCGGCGCGGCGCCGCGCGTCACAGTGCTGCTGAATGGCGGCCACGTGCTCGGGCAGATCCAGGCCGGCCCCGACTGGCAGGACTACCGCTTCACGATCGACGGCGGCCTGCTCAAGCCCAACGACGTCGTGATCGAGATTCGCTCCGAGACGGCCAGGATCGATGCTGGCGACCCGCGCGCGCTTGGCGTGCTGCTCGACCGCGCGACCTACCACGCCGGCCCGGCGCCGATCGTGCCCTACCCGCCGCAGCTGGCCTACGGCGCTCTGGCGGCTGGGCTGCTGTATCTCCTACTCGTGCGCCCAAAGGAGACAAGGAGACGAGCAGACAAGGAGACAAGGAGACAAGAGTTTCTTCTCCTGGTCTCCCGGTCTCCCGGCCTCCTTGTCTGGCTGAGTGGCCTGCTGCTGCTGGCGATCGCGTTTCTGGCGCTCTACCGCGCCCAGCTGCCCTACCCCTACCCGCTGCTGCGGCTGCTGCCGGCAGTCGACGCGATCCTCGCGGCTGCGCTGGCGCTGCGCCACGGCCCGGCGCTGGCCCGGCGCGCCCCGGCGCTGCTCGACGGGCTGGCGCTCGGCGGGATGGGCGCCTGGCTCGCGGCGGTGCTCCTCGCGGCGCGCCAGCACGTCACGCTCTCGACGCCCGGCGCCGAGGCGGACTTTCGCGTCTTCGCGCTGCGCTCGGCCCACCTGTCCGGCCAGTTTCCGGCCGGCACGACCAGCCCACAGCTCGACGGGGTCTTGCGCGCCGACGGCTTCTACAACCTGGGCTACCCGCTGCTGCTCTGGCTAGCCCGCCCGCTCGCGGCCGACAACCCGTTCCTGGCAGCGCGGCTGATCGCGGCGCTGGCCGGCGCCGTGCTGCTCGCCGCGACGTGGTGGCTGGCGCGGCGGATGCTCGGCCGTCCGGCGGCACTGCTCGCGCTGGCCGTCCTGGCGCTGAGCCCGCTGGTGGTCGAGCAGTCGCTCTACGTCGGCACCGACATGCCGTTCGCCGCGCTGTGCGCGCTCGCGCTGGCGCTGATCCTCTGGGCGACCAGCCAGGAGCCAGGGGTCAGGGGCCAGGGGCCAGGGGCCGGGGGAGCGGTTCCAGTCTCCAGTCTCCGGTCTCCAGTCTCTCGCGGATCGTTCGTTGCCCTGGCCGGGCTGGCCGCCGGCGCGGCCTTCCTGATCCGCCATCCCGGCCTGCTGCTGCTGCCGCTTGGCTGGCTGGCGATCTGGCGTAGTTCTGAGTTAAGAGTTATGAGTTATGAGTTGCAGTCCAGCGAGAACTCAAAACTCAAAACTCAAAACTCAAAACTCAAAACTGCTCACCTGTTGGTGTTCACGCTGGCGTTTGGCCTAACGATTCTGCCGCAGGTCGCCGTGAATCTGCGCGACAGCGGGAGCCCGCTCTACAGCCAGCAGGCCAAGAACGTCTGGCAGGCGACCTTCGGCGCGGGCGACTGGGGCCGCTGGAGCGAGACAGCCAACGACATCTCGGTCGGGCAGGTGGTTGCGCAGGACCCCGGGCGATTTCTGACAAACTGGTGGGCCAACGTCCGCGGCTACCTCGGCACCGGCGGCGAGGACACGCGCGAGTTCGGCCAGGCGGTGCAGCTGCGGCTGCTGGGCTTTCCGGCAAACTGGCTGGCGGTCGCCGGGCTGATCGGCTGGGCGATCCTTGCGCTGAAGCCCATACGGCCGGGAGACCAGGAGACCAGGAGACCAGGAGACCAGGAGACCAGGAGACCAGGAGACCAGGAGCAGCTTGAGATCGATCGCCCCTTCGTCCGTTCGGCCGCGTGCCCCTTCGCCCCCTCGCTCCTGCTGGTCTGGGTCGCCCTCTACGTGGTGTCGATCAGCGTCGGGCTGGCGCTGCAGCCGCGCTTCGCGCTGCCGCTCGCTCCGGTCTACGCCGTCGCGGCGGCGTGGCTCGTGTGCCGGATACGACCGAGCGGCGACGAGAGCCTGGGGCAAAGGACTAGGGATTTGGGATTTGCCGGGAGCGGCGAGGCTGGCACGAGCAGCCCCAAGCCCCAAGCCCCAAGCCCCAAGCCCCAGGGCTCAAGAACCAGCCTCCCGCTGCTGATCGGTATGGTGCTGCTGGCGCTGCTCTGGGGTGGGTTCGCCGTCGGCGCGGGCTACGTGCTGCGCGCCCGCCCCGCAGACGAGGCCGCGCTCGCGCGCGCGGAGGGCCGGCCCGAGCTGCCCGGCCAGCCGGCCGACGAGGTCGGAGCGATTCAGCTCGTGCAGGCGACCGTGCGGCCAGGCGAGCGGCTGATCGTGCGGGCCGAGCCAGCCGCCCCGATCGGCAAGTACTCGGCGATCGCCCACCTCGCGCTGTCCGCCCCGCCGTCCGACGACCCCGCGGCGCTGCGCGCGACCGGCGCGCAGTACCTGCTCTGGTCGGCCGCGCTCGGCCAGGCCCCCACCGTCGGCCCGGCGATCGGTGCAGCCGGGATCTACACGCTGTATCGGATCGAACGATGATTTCCAAGGCACAGAATGGACGATGGACGATGGACGATGGACGATTAAGTCTCAAAGCTATCGTCTCTCGTCTATCGGCTATCGTCGCTCGTAACTGGCCCCTGATGCTGATCGTGTGTGTCGGCGTCGCGCTGCGGCTCTGGCTGATCCACGCCAGCGCGCTCGACCCGCGCTTCTCGGATGCCGACGACGGCGACTACTACCGCCGCGCGCTGCGCGTCGCGGTGACGGGGCAGTACGTCGACGACAACTGGCTGATCCGCCCGCCGCTGCACGTGTTCTTCTTCGCGCTGTGGCTGCGGGTCGGCCTGCTGCTCGGCCGGCCGGCCCTGGGCATCCTGCTGATCGAGCTGGCCCAGACGGCGGTCGCCGCGCTGACGATTCTGCTCGGCCACGGCATCGCGCGCCGGCTGTTCGGCAGCAATCGCGCCGGCCTATGCTTCGCCGCCTTCCTCTCGCTGTGGTTCTCGTTCGTCGAGCAGCCGACCGTGCTGTTCGGCGAGCTGATCTACCTGTTCCTGTTCCTGCTGCACATCTGGCTGCTGCTGCGCTTCGACGCGAGCGGCCGCAGGCATGACCTGGCGCTCTCCGGCGTGGCACTGGGCGCCGCCGCGCTGACCCGCTCGCCCGCGCTCTACTCGCTGGCCTTCGTGGTGCTGTGGCTCGCGGTGCGGGCCGTGACCAACGACCAACGACCAACGACCAAGGGGCAGGACGATAGACCAACGACCAACGACCAACGACCAACGACCAAGGAGCGGGACGATAGACCACGCCCCACGCCCCAAACCCCAAGCCCCAAGTCCCAAGCCCCAAGCCCCAAGCCCCAAGCCCCGGCCCTATGGACGGTCGTCCGCCATTTGTGCCTGGTCATCCTGTGCTGCCTGGCGGTCGTGCTGCCGTGGACCGCGCGCAACTACATCGTCTACCAGCGCTTCATCCCGATCGACACGCTCGGCCAGATCAACCTCTGGCTCGACCTCGACCCGGTCGACAAGCGCAACGAGCACATCAGCGCGCTGCGCAAGCTGCCCCAGGCCGACCGGGCCGCCTACGCGATGGCGCGCGCGCGCGAGATCCTGGCGGCCGACCCGCTGCGCCCGCTGCGGCCGATGTGGCGAACCTTCCGACACATCTGGAAGGCGCAGTTCGTCGAGGACTACTTCGTCAAGAGCAGCCTGTTCAGCCGGCCGCTGCGCGATGCCGCGCCGCTCGGGCTGGCGGGCGACCTGCTCTGGCTGGCCTTCACGGTCGGCGGGCTGATCGGCCTGGCCGCGCCTACGCGCGAGGGGCTGTACAACCGGCTGTTCTTCCTGGCGTGGCTTGGCTACTCGCTGCTGACCGTGCTGATCTTCCACGTCGAGCCGCGCTACCTGCTGCCGATCTGGACGCTGCTGGGGCTGTACGGCGCCTGGGTGCTGGCGAGCATGCGCTGGCCGTTTCGGAGATCAGGCAAGGAGACAAGGAGGCAAGGAGACAAGGAGACGGCGTCGATGTGGATTTCCCGGTCTCCCGGTCTCCTGGTCTCCTTGTCTCCTTTTGGTGGCCGATGGTCTATGCTTGCCCAAGCAACCATCGTGGTCGCATTTCTGGCCCTGCTGCTGACCTACCGCGACTACCCGGCGATCGTCGCCACCGGCCTGGCCCGCGAGCGTGCGATGGTCGCCGGCGAGCGCGCATACGCGGCGGGCGACTACCCAGCCGCCGAGCGTGAGTTCCGCGCGGCGACGGAAGACCAGCCCTCCTTCGTCGACGCGCGAGTCGACCTGGCGCTGGCGCTGGCCGCGCAGGGGCGCCGCGACGAGGCGCGCGCGCTGCTGAGGGACGCGGGCGGGTCGCGCCAGGCCGATTTCCTGGCCGGCATCCTGGCGCGCGACTCGGGCGACGTCGCGGCGGCGGTTGACCCGCTGGCCGACGCCGAGCTGACCGCCGGCGAAGACATCCAGGCCTGGGCGGTCGAGTGGCTGCGCCCGCCCGCGACAGACGCGCTTGCGCTCGACGGGGTGCGCGACCTGGGCTACATCGCGGGGTTCTCGGGCAGCGAGCGCGGGCCGGCCGGCAGCTACCGCTGGCTGGAGGGCGACGGCCGCGTGGCTCTGCCGCTGGCCCAGCCGCTGCGTGGCGGCGCCGCGATCTCGCTGCGAATGGCGAGCGGCAGGCCGTCGGTCGTCCCGCTCGACGTCTGGATCGCCGACCGCTGGGCCGGCCGCGTCAGCGTCGCGCCGGGCGGCTGGCGCGCCTACCGGCTGCCGATCCCGGCCGAGCTGGCCGGCGGCACGCGCCTCGACATCCGGCTCAGCGCGCCGACGTTCGTGCCTGCGCGGGCCGACCCTGCCAGCGACGACCCGCGCGCGCTCAGTTTGATGATCGGTCAGGTTCGGGTACAATAGCGAGCTATGGGAAGCAGCCGAGCCGATCAGCAGATGGCGCAGATTCACGCGGATACACGCAAGTGCGTATCCGCGGATCATAACTCTGCGGATTCTGCATGATCCGCGGATCACAACCTGAATTCGATACGGAGAAGCACATGCCAGCCCAGCCAACCCTGCTCGCAACCGACCTTGAGGGCGTCCTGGTGCCCGAGATATGGATCGCCGTGGCCGAGCGCACCGGCATCGAGCAGCTGCGCCTGACCACTCGCGACGTGCCGGACTACGACCAGCTCATGCGCGGGCGGATCGCCATCCTGCGCGAGCAGCGGCTCACGCTGGCCGACATCCAGGCGGTGATCGCGACGATCGACCCGCTGCCGGGCGCGCTCGATTTCCTCAGCTGGGCCCGCGCTCAGATGCAGGTCATCATCCTATCAGACACATTCTACGAGTTCGCCGCGCCGCTGATGGTAAAGTTGGGCCAGCCGACGCTGTTCTGCAACGCGCTTGAGATCGACGGCGCCGGCAGCATCGCCGGCTACCGGCTGCGCCTGCGCGACGGCAAGCGCCAGGCGGTCGCGGCGCTGCGCTCGATCAACTTCCACGTGATCGCGATGGGCGACTCGTACAACGACACGACCATGCTGGCCGAGGCCGACGCCGGCATCCTGTTCTGCCCGCCCGCCAACGTGGTGGCCGAGTTCCCGCAGTTCCCGGTGCTGCACGAGTACGACCAGCTGCGCGAACATATTATGTCAATACTCCCTAGTATGGAGCAGGGATCATGACCATTGTCGAGGCCGACATCCCGCAGGTCGCGCCGGCTCCCGTGCGCTGGCCGTTTAGCGTCAGCGTCGTCATCCCGGCGATGAACGAAGGCGAGACGATCGGCCGGGTCATCGGCGCGGTGCGCGCCGAGTGCCCCGATGCCGAGATCGTCGTCGTGGACGATGCCTCGCGCGACAACACCGCCGACGCGGCCGAGGCCGCCGGCGCGCGGGTGATCCGCCGGCCCTACAATATCGGCAACGGCGCCGGCGTGAAGACCGGCGTGCGCGCGGCCAGCGGCGACGTGATCGTGATCGTCGACGCCGACGGCCAGATGGACCCGGCCGACATCCCGCGGCTGCTGCGCCACATCGGGCCGTACGACATGGTGATCGGCGCGCGCGACCGCAGCGGCCAGCAGAACCTGCTGCGCTGGATCGGCAACACCGCGCTCAACCGCCTGGGCACCTACCTGGTCGGCTTCGAGATGCTCGACCTGACCTCGGGCTTCCGCGCGATGCGCCGCGCCGTGCTGCTCGAATTCCTGCACCTGCTGCCGAACCAGTTCTCCTGGCCGACCACCAGCGCCATGGCGTTCGCCAAGGCCGGCTACCACATCCGCTTCGAGCCGATCGCCATGCGGCGGCGGCAGGGCGGCCGCAGCACCCAGAAGCTGCTGCGCAACGGCGTCAAGTTTGGCCTGATCATCCTGCGGATCGTCACGCTGTTCAACCCGCTGCGGATCTTCTTCCCGATCTTCGTGCTGCTCGAGACGCTGGCGCTGGCGGCGTACCTCTGGTCGGTGGCGAACGGCGACCGCTGGCTGCACATCCCGCCGTCGACCGGCATCTTCTTCCTGGGCGGACTGATCATCTTCCTGTTTGGCCTGATCGCCGAGCAGATCGCCAGCCTGCGATTCAAGGGGCCGGAGCACTCATAGCAATGAACAAATACCTCCGCTGGGGGATCCGGCTGATCGGCCCAGCGCTGCTGATCGTGTTCCTGTGGCGCAGCGACTTTCGCCAGATCGCCGCCAGCCTGGGCAACATCGCGATCTGGCCGTTCGTGCTCTCGCTGGCGCTCATGCCGCTGTTCGTGATCGTGAAGGCCTGGCGCTGGAACCTGCTGATGCGCGAGCTGGGCATGCAGGCGCCGCCGCTCGGCTACTCGATGGCGCTGTACACGATCGGCCTGTTCCTGGGCGGCACCACGCCGGGCCAGTCGGGCGATTTCGTCAAGGCCTGGTACCTGCGCGAGCGCGGGCAGCCGCTGGCGCCGGCGCTGTTCAGCATCGTGCTCGACCGGCTGTTCGACTTCCTGGCGATGGCGCTGCTGGCGCTGCTGGCGCTGGTCGAGTTCCTCGACCTGCTGCCGCGCTCGGCCCAGGTCGCGACGCTCGTGTTCGCCGCGGCGATCATGCTGCTCACGCCGGGCCTGATGGCGCGCCGGCCGCGCGAGTGGCTCATGACCCGCACGCTGCCGCTGATGCCGGCCCGCATTCGCGCCACGATCGAGCGCTGGCGCGACCAGTTCTCCGGCCTGAGCCTGCGGCCGGGGCTGCTGGCGCAGCTCACGCTCGCGACGATCGGCTCGGCCACGTCGACGATCGTCCGGATCTACCTGCTGTTCCTGGCGCTCGGGCTGACGAACGTGCCGCTCCTGGCGATCATCTCCTCCACCGCGCTGATCGCCATCCTGCAGGCGCTGCCGATCAGCTTCTCGGGCATCGGCGTGCGCGACGCCATCCTGATCGCCGTGCTGGCGCGCTACGGCTACAGCACCGAGCTCGCCCTGGCGCTCTCGGCGCTGTACCTGCTGGTCAACGTCGAGCACATCGTCGTCGGCTTCCTGGTCTCACTGCGCTACCCGCTCGGCTCGCCGCCGCCGGCCGACGCGCAGGCCGCTGATGTATGACAGGTGACAAGGTGAGATTGCCCGCTCCACACATCACGCGTTACGCTTTGCGCCTTGCGCTCGCTCTGGCCGTTCTCGTGGGCTGCGGCGGCAGGTCCGGCTACATCGCCGCGCAGCAGCCGGCCGACGGGCTGACGATCACGCTGGAGCAGCCGCGCGCGCTCGCGCTGCTGCAGGACTACGAGCTGTTCGTGACGCTGGCGGACGCCGCCGGCAAGCCTATCGACGGCGCGACGGTCTTCATGGAGCAGGACATGCCGGCCATGCCGATGAAGAGCAATCAGCCGCTCGGCGAGCCGCTCGGCGGCGGCCAGTACCGCATCAGAGGGGTGTTCACGATGGAGGGCGACTGGATCTTGAAGATCCACGCCACGGTGGCGGGCAAGGAGCACGTGGCCACGTTTACGCAGAAGGTTGATCCCTTGTAAGTTCTAAGTTTTGAGTTTTGAGTTCTAAGTTGAGGTACGGCCCCAACTCAAAACTCAAAAGTCAAAACTGGCAGCGGGATCAGGCGGCGGGTATCACGAAGCTGAAGGTGCTGCCCTCGCCGACGGCGCTGCGGACCCACAGCCGGCCGCCGAAGAGCAGCAGCAGCGGCCGGGCCAGCGAGAGGCCAAGGCCGGTACCGCCGGCCTCGATTTTGAGCGGATTCTCGGTGCGATAGAAGCGCTCGAAGATGCGCTCCTGCTCCTCCGGCGCGATGCCGACCCCGCTGTCGCACACCTCGACCAGCGCGTAGCGCGTCGGCTTGAGCCCCTCGCGCAGCGCCAGCGGCACGGCCTCGGCCCCGACCTCGCGCGCCGTCAGGCTGATCTTGCCGCCGCGCGGCGTGTACTTGACCGCGTTCGACAGCAGGTTCCCGAGGATCTGGTTGAAGCGCCTGGCGTCCGCGCGCAGCAACGGCAGGCCGGGCGGAATGCTGATCGCCAGGTCGTGCCCGCGCGCCTGCAGGAGCGGCTGCAGATCCATCACGACATTGCTGAGCGTCTCGGCCAGGTGCAGCGGGCGCATGTCCAGCTCGACGCTGCCGGTCTCGATCTTGGTGATGTCGAGCAGGTCGTTGATGATCGAGATCATGCGCTCGGCGTTGGTCTGAATGATCTGCAGGAACTCTTTCTGGGTCTCGTTGATCGGCCCGAGGCTGCCGAGCGCCAAGAGCTGGGTGAAGCCTTTGATCGACGTCATCGGCGTGCGCAGCTCGTGCGAGACTGTGGCGATGAACTCGGTCTTGAGCCGGTCGGACTCGACCTCAAGCGTGATGTCGCGGAACACCGCCACCGCGCCGATCAGACTCTCCTTGCTGTTGAGCACCGGCCCGAGCGTCACGTTGATGATCCGCGTGCCAAGCGCGAAGGTGGTCGCGAAGGTGCGCGGCTCGTGCCGATCGTTCAGCGGGCTGTCCAGCAGATCTCGGATCGGCATCGCGCCGGCGCGCGACCCGAGCAGCCGCGCCAGCAGCTCGGGCAGATTCCAGATCACCAGCTCCTCGATCGAGCGATCGAGCATGCGCGCGACCGCCAGATTCGCGGTCAGCACGGCGCCGTCTTCGCCGCAGACGATCACGCCATCCGAAAGGCTCTGCAGGATCGCCTGGCTCTGGCTGGCCTCGGACTCCTGGCGCTGGAACATCTCGCTGCGGTGTAGTAGCTCCTTCTCGATCTCGGTGTAGAGCTGCGCGTTATTGATGCCGATCGCGATCTGGTCGGCCGAGGCGCTGAGCAGGCGCAGGTGATCCTCGTTGAAGTAGCCCACCTGGTCGTGGGAGAGCAGCAGCGCGCCAAGCACCTGGTGGTGGGCGATCAGCGGGACGGCGATCATCGAGCCGGTCTGCTTGCGCGACTCGTCGGCGCCCGGCAGCTCGATCCAGCGCGGGTCGACGCTGACATCCGCGACGAGCGCGGGCTTCTTGTGCTGCGCGACCCAGCCGACGACACCCTGGCCGAGCGCGAAGCGGGTGTAGCCGATCGACTCGTTGCGGCCGAGCACCGCGCAGTCGACCAGGTGCTCGGTCTCGGGCTCGATCAGCATGATCGAGCCGTGCTGCACGTCCACCAGCTTGGCCAGCGCGCCCAGCGACGCATCGAGCAGCGAGTCGCGGTCGAGCGTGCTGGTCGTCTCGAGCGTGATCTGGTGAAGCGTCTCAAGCATATCGCGCTCGACCTGCAGCTCGCGGGTGCGCTCGGCGATGCGCTGCTCGAGCACCGAGTTGAAGCTGAGCACCTCGTCGTAGAGCCGGGCGTTCTCGAGCGCGATCGCGGCCTGGCTGGCGGCCGACCGGACGAAGTCCTGCTGCGATCGGTCGCGAAACACCTCGGCCGACGGGTCCTGGATCGCGATCGCCCCGATCACGTGGCCGGGCGCGACCAGCGGCGCGACCAGCACCGCGCAGCCGGGCCGGAACCAGCCGCCCTGCTTCGCCGCGTCGACGTGGTCCTCGATCTGCAGCTCGCCCTTTTGAAACGCGCGCGCCACCAGGTCGTCCGGATCGGCCACGGGAATGCGCGCCTGCGCCGTGCCGTCAGCGTCGGCCTGCTGAAATGCGCCCCAGTCGCGCGCGACGTACAGCGCGCGCGCGTCGGCATCGTAGAGCCAGATCGTCAGGATCGCAACTTCGAGCGTGGACTTGAGCTTGTCGCCGACGATCTCGAGCTGCTGCGCTCGATCCAGGTTGGCCGAGAGTCCCTGGGCGATCTGGTTGAGGTTGGAAATCTGGATGGTCGTGCGGTCGGTGGCCTCAGTGTCGTGGTACAGGCTCTCGACCAGCATTTTCGTCTCGTGCAGCTCGCGCTGTACGACCTCGGCCGAGGCGATCCACTGCTGCGTGAGCGTGACCGCGGCATACTCGATCAGCTGGTCGAGGTCGTCGGCGATCCGGCTCCGCTCCTGGCGTGCCCGCGCGCTGGCCGAGGGCTGGCCTTCGCCGAACAGCAGCCCCCAGGCGGCGCGGCGGAGCTGAAACGTCAGCGCGAGCTGCTGCGGCAGCTCGTCCTCACCGGGGTGCGTGCGCAGCGCGCGCAGGAGCCGCAGGCACTCGTCGAGCGGCGCGTAGTCGCCGTCGGCCGCGCGGATCAGGCCATCGTAGATCGACGCGAGCAGGACGCCGCGCTCGTCGGGGTGGGCGGTGCCGGCCGGGCTCGGCGTGCCGTTCGACACGTGCCCATTGTGGCCGTTCGCGTGTGCGGGCGCCTCGAGAAGCTCACGCCAGCGTGGCAGCAGAGTTTCGCGATGATCGGCCAGCCAGCGCGCCAGAGGAGTGCTCATACAAATGCCGTTGTTTTGATGAAAATCACCGTCGCGTCGTCGATCAATTTGCCGTAGGCCGAAAGGACCTGATCGGCCAGGCGCTGCGGCGGCTGCTTGAGATCGATCGTCGCATCCTGCGTGAAATGGCTCGACACCCCGTCGCTGTAGAGGACGAACAGGTCGCCCGGGTCGTAGGCATAGCGCAGCTCGAGCAGCGTTGGCAGGCGGAAGCCCAGGATGCCGTTCTTGGAGATCGGCTTGATCGGCTGGCGGCTGTACACATGCACGCCGATATTGCCGACGCCGACGTACGATGCCTGGCATTGGGCCGGATCGAGCCGCAGCAGCCCGATCACCGCGCCGCGCGTGGAGTGGAGCGCGACGTGCGAGCGGCGGATCAAATCCTGCAGCGGGGCGTCGGGCGACCGCTGCAGCTCGTCGGCGGCCAGCCGAGCGGCCCGCTCGGCCTCGGAGCCCCCGCCGAGCCCGTCGATCACCGAGATCAGCATCCCGCCGGCAGCGTCCTCCTGCACGACATAGACATCGCCCGAAACCGACTGCCCCTGTTTCGCGCGGCAGGCTGCGCCCCAGGTGATCGTCACGATCGCCGTCCTCCCACATAATTCTCACGACGGCGCTTGCCAAGCCACTTCACCGCCCGCACCCGCGTCCCAACGCCGACAGTCGAGTCAATCATAAAGTCGTCCATCAGCCGCCGCACGCCGGGCAGGCCGGCGCCAAGCGTCTTGGCCGTGCTATAGCCGTCGCGCATCGCCAGCTCGATGTCGGCGATGCCGGGTCCGTCGTCCTGGGCCGCCACGACCATCCCGCGCCGCTCGCCGTCTTCGATCAGCTCCAGGAGCAGCTCGCCGCTGCCGGCGTGCGCCAGGATATTGCGAGTCAGCTCAAGGATCACGATCTCGATCCGCGTGCGGTCGATCTCGTCGAAGCCGAGGGCGGTCGCCATATCGCGGCCGCGCCCGATCGCGACATACACATCGACCTCGCGGCCGACCGGGCACGTTACTGCTGCCATACGAACCTCCGGGGGGCCGCCGACGTCGTGCGGCGGGGGATGTGGCCGCCAAGCCGTGCCGCACGAGACGGAACAAACGCTCACGCTACAGTCTACATTCAGAACACAGACGAGGCTAGCTGGTTGGATGACAGTTTGTACACATCGCCCGGCTCGCCCAGTAGCCGAAGTGTACCCCGCGCGCGCCGGACGCGACTGATCGAAATAGAAGCGAACGGGGTACGGTTCGATGGAAGCAGCGCAGCGCGGTAGTAGAGGGGTATCAGCCGCGCCGCAACCGCCAGATCGTCCAGCGACGGCGCAGCTGCGCGGCTGTCCAGCTCGACGGCAGAAACGTGCCGTCGCCGGTCACCACGACTGCCTGAATATTGGAGGGCACGCGCCCGTACGCGCTGATAATGCGCGCGTCGAGCGATGGGTGGTAGAGCAGCACCGCCGCCACTTCCACGAAGCTAATCGAGAGGCCGTCGTAGCCAAGCCAGAGCAGATCCATAATGCTGAACGACGAACGCTGAACGATGAACAGCCTCAGCTCGCTTCAGCGTTCAGCGTTCAGCGTTCAGGGTTACCTGCTTAGTCGCCAAAGCCGGCGCCAAGGCCGCGGGCAGTCCGCACCAGGTCGCTGTGCGGGCGGACGGTCTTGAGGTGGCCGGTGGCCTCTTCGAGCGGCACCGTAATAATATCCTGTGCGCGCAGCGAGACCATCTCGCCGGAGATGCCGTCGTGGATCGCGTTGACGGCCGCGGCGCCGAAGCGTGTCGCCAGAATGCGGTCGTAGGGCGTCGGCGGGCCGCCGCGCTGCAGGTGCCCCAGCACGACGCAGCGGCAGTCCTTGCCGGTGATCTCCGCCAGCTGGTCGTTGATGGCATTGCCGACGCCGCCCAGCCGGCCGGGCGCCATGTAGAACGCCGTGCCGCCCTTCGGCATCGCGCCCTCGGCCACCACAAGGATGCTGAAGGTGCTGCCGGTGCGCTCGCGCTCCATGATCTTATCGGCAACCTTCTGGATATCGAACGGGATCTCCGGGATCAGGATGACGTCCGCGCCGCCGGCGATGCCCGAGTGCAAGGCGATCCAGCCGGCGTGGCGGCCCATCACCTCGATCACCATCACGCGATTGTGGCTGGCCGCGGTGGTGTGGAGCCGGTCGATCGCGTCGGTGGCCACCTGCAGGGCGGTGTCGAAGCCGAACGTGCGGTCGGTGCCGGCCAGGTCGTTGTCGATCGTCTTGGGGACGCCGATCACCGGCGCGCCCATGTGCGCAAGCTCCTGGGCGATCCCCTGGGTGCCCTCGCCGCCGATCGTGATCAGGCCGTTCAGCCCCAGCTTCTCGATGTTCTCGAGCGCCTCCAGGTACGGGTCGTGCTCGGCGCCAACCACGCGCTTGCCGCCGAAATGGCCCTTGTTCGTCGTATGCAGGATCGTCCCACCCATCGGCAGCAGTCCACGAACGTCCGCGCCGGTCAGCACCCTATAGACCGGCTCGCCGATCAGGCCCTCGAAGCCATGCTCGATGCCCAGCACTTCGTAGCCCAGCCTGTTGGCGGTCTTGACAACGGCGCGAATCACCGCGTTCAGGCCCGGCGCGTCGCCGCCGCTCGTCAATACGCCAATGCGACGTCCTGTTGCTCCAGTCATTGTTGCCTCCATGTGCGTCCTGCAAGGTGCGACATTCCTGGTCGCCGCGGCCGTCCGGCAAAGAGCCGAACCAGAAACGCCAATGTCTCACGCTGGGGAACCGCGCACGAGCATGCTGGGCGTATTATACACCAGGCCGGCGTGGTGAAGGAGGGCTAGCGGCGGCGCGCCGGCCGCGCTCAGGCTGAGAAATGCTCCAGCCGGCGCTTGATATCGCGCAAAAAGGCGTCGGCGTGGTGTTGATCGAGGACCCGCGCGTCGTACGCCAGGGTCAGCAGCGCCACCGGCCGCGCGACGACCTGCTCTTGGCCGCCGGAGATGACGACCGGGCGCATGGCCGCCGCGCCGAGCCCGAGGGCCGCGCTCTGGCGTAGGCCGGGCGACGGCGTGCCAAACCAGGCGCCGCCGCCGCGCTCGGCGATCGTAAAAGTGCTGTCGGCAGGCGCCGCAGCCACGTGGTCGGGCGACTGCGACCGCGCGAGCGCGCGCGCCAGGCCGCGCAGGTTCAGGTCCTGCGCGTCGGGGAGCGTGACCGTCGCGCCATTCGCTCGCGCGACGGCGAGATGGACGCGACGCCGCAGAATCAGGTAGCCGTCGTGCCACATGCCGTTCAGCAGCGGGTGCCGCGCCAGCGCCTCCACGGCGGCCAGCGCGACGCAGGCCAGGTCGCCGAGCGGCAGCCCGCGCCGCGCGAAGTCGAGCTGAAGGCGCGCGCGAACCTCGGCGACGCAGCCCATGTCGACCTCCATCGCCGTAAGCGCGTGTGGCGCATCCAGCGTGTGGAACGCCCGATGCGCCAGGCTGAAGGCAGGCGCAGGTGCGGCCGACATCGCAGCAAGCGATGCGGCGACAGTCGCGCGCCCAGAGCCAGCTGCCGGAGGGGTGGGGCTGGAGGGGGCCAGCGACGCAAGCACGTCCGACTTCATAATTCGCCCCGAGACGCCGCTGCCAGGCAGCCCATCCAGCTCGACGCCGGCCAGGCTGGCGGCGCGCCGGGCGGCCGGGCTCGCCAGCCGGCGCCGATCAGGGCGCGCGGCCGGCGGCTCAGGCGGAGTGGCGGGCTCGACATACCGGGCGCTCGTCACGCTGGCGAGGGAGGCGCCGGCCGCGGCTGCGCCCCCCTCGGCGACGAGCAGGTGCTCGATGGTGCCGTCGACGCCGGCGGGCAGCGCCAGCTCGACCCGATCGTTCGCGACCACGACCAGCGGGTCGCCCGCCGCCACCTGGTCGCCGGGGCGCTTGAGCCAGCGCACGATCGTCACGTCGGGGCCGCCGTGCGGCGGGTCGGGCAGTCGGATCTCGGTAGACGTCATCGTCTCCTCTGTCATACGGATGAAGGATGAAGGACGAAGGATGAAGGATGAAGTCGTCGATCGATAGCATCCCTCACCGTTCATCGTTAGGCATGGTTCAATCGAGCTTGACCGTTCATTGCTCCACAGGCGCAGGCACGCGATATACCGCGCCCGTACAGTGGCACGTCGAAATCCCTACCCCAAAGGCGTAGGGGCGCGATATACCGCGCCCGTACAGTGGCACGTCGAAACCCCTGCCCCAAAGGCGCAGGGGCGCGATATACCGCGCCCGTACAGTGGCACGTCGAAACCCCTAGACTTGAGCCATGCCTTATCCTTCAAAGCTAGCGCGCGCCAAAGTCCTGCGTCCAGTAGACGCCGTACTTGAGCGGATCGCCGGGATCGTCGGCGTAGCCCACGCCAACTTCGCGCAGATCGCAGTTGAGGATATTGGCGCGGTGCGGCGGGCTGTTCATCAGCAGGGCGACGGTATCGCCGGGCGTGCGCGTGCCGGCGGCGACGTTCTCGGCGGCCAGGCTGTACTGGTAGCCCGCGTCGTGCATGCGCTGGAATGTCGTGCGGCCATCCGACCCGTTGTGGGCAAAGAAGTCGTGGCTGGCCATGTCCTGGGAGTGCGCCTGGGCCACGCGCGCCAGCGTGTCGTTGGGCGTCAGGGCCGGGCAGCCGGCGGCGGCGCGCTCCTTGTTCAGCAGGTCGATCATCTCGGCCACATTCGCGGCTAGCGCGGGTGCCGGCGCGGGCGGCGCGGCGGGCGCGGGCCGCGTCTGCTCGGCGCCGAGCAGCCCGAGCAGCACCTCATAGCGCGTGCCGGCATTCTCCGGGTGCACCTCGAAGCGCGCCCGCTCGAACCACTGCGTCAGGTAGGAGCTGCCGTTGGTCGGGTTGACCTCGACCGCCGGCTCCGAGATCGGCATCCCAAACAGCGCCAGGCTCTCGCGGAAGCTCTTGCCGCCGCGCCCATCGAACTCCAGCCCGTGCGTCGACCACTCGCCCCAGAACTGCGGGGCGATCGCGTGGCCGGTCTCGCCGAAGTAGTGGGCCGCGCTGGGGCGGGCCTTCGGGAAGGTCATCCAATCGCGGCCGGCGCGCGCGAGCGAATCCGCGCCCAGGCGGCCGAGCAGCACATCGTAGGGCGATGCCAGCTCGGGGTGCAGCTCGAGGCGCTCGCGCTCGAACAGCTGCACCTGGATCTTGCGGCCCCCGATCGTCTGCGCGAACTGGCCGCTGATCGGAAAGCCGAAGATCGGCAGGCCGCCGTTCTGCTCCCAGTACTCAAGCAGCCGGCCACAGACCTGCTGGCCAGTCTCGCCAAACGTCGTGCAGCGCGTCTGGGCCGCGGCCGGGCGCGCCGGGGCGGAGAGGGCGACGAGGATCAGGAGGATGAGCAGCGGCGTCGTATATTTCATCGAATGCATACTCCCTAGTAATCTCGTATCGCCCAGAGCCGTCCGCGCAGCCTCGCTTCCACACTAGCCTTCGACTCTTCAGGGTGTCTGGCGGCCATTCGGCAGGGCGACACAAAGCGATCGGCCAAACACAGGCGCGCTATTATACCATTTCTCTACCAGCCCTGCCGGGCTTATGCGCCGCAGCCTTCTCCCGCCTACACCCCTCTCCCGCTGGGAGAGGGGTGTAGGGGGTGCTGTGGTGCGCTGCAGAGCAGCGCACCACAGCACCGCAGGGCACACACCCCTCCCCTTCCAGGGGAGGGGGCAGGGGGCGGGGTCATCTGCCGCAGTGCACTGCGAAAAAGAAAACCTACCCCCGAAGGGGGGGTAGGGGGAGGGGCCAACACGTATCCTGCGGGAGCAGCGCTTAGCCGCCGACGCGCTTCTTGATCTCCTCGGTCAGCAGCGGCACGACCTCGTTGACGTCGCCGACGACGCCGAAGGTCGCCACACGGAAGATCGGCGCCTCGGGGTCCTTGTTCACCGCGACGATCGTGCGCGAGGTGCGCATGCCGGCGAGGTGCTGGATGGCGCCCGAGATACCGCAGGCCACGTAGAGCTTCGGGCTCACGGTCTTGCCGGTCTGGCCGACCTGGTGCTCGTAGGGGATCCAGCCGGCGTCGACGATCGCGCGGGAGGCGCCGTAGGCGCCGCCGAGCGCCTCGGCCAGCGACGGGATGAGCTTCTTGTAGTTCTCGGGGCTGCCCAGGCCGCGCCCGCCCGACACAATGATCGAGGCATCGGCCAGGTTGACCGCGCCCTGCTTGGGCGTCACGCTGGTGACCTTGGTGCGGATCTCGACCGCCGGCATGGCCTCGGCGACAGCCTCGCCGCTGCGGCCGGCCTGCTCCGGGGCCTCGGGGAAGCTCTGCTTGCGGACCGACACAACCGCCGGGCGCGCCGCGCCGAACACGACCGTGTTGATCACGTTGCCGCCGTGCGAGGGGCGCAGCGCGCTGATCTGATCGCCCTCGAGCGTCACGTTGACCGAGTCGACCGCGATGCCAACCCCAAGCTCGGCCGCCAGCGCGGCGCTGAAGTCGCGCATCTGGAAGCTCGACCCGGTGAGAATCAGGGCCGGCTCATACTTCTTCGCCAGCGCGGCGGCCGCGCCGACATAGCCGTCGGTGGTGTACTGCTCGAGCGCCGCGTCGTCCACGACGTAGGCTTTATCGGCGCCATACGCGAATGCGCGCTCGGCCAGGCCGCCGACGCCGGAGCCCAACACCAGGGCGGCCAGCTTGCCGCCGCTCGCGCCGGCCAGCTCGCGCCCCTTGCCAAGCAGCTGGCGCGAGATCGCCGCGATATTGTCTTCGTAGCGGGCCTTTTCGATCAGAACCCAGATTTCGTTCGCCATCTAATCCTCCTCAGTAGTCAGTAGTCGCTCGTCAGTAGCCAGTAGCAATGGTACACGCTGAGATCAGCGGTACTGACTACTGACGACTGAGATCTGACTACTGGCTAGATTACTTGATTCTCAAGCAGCTTGTCGACCAGCGCGCGAACCTTCTCGGCCGCATCGGCGCCGTTGATCATCTCGCCCTTCGGCCGCGGCGGCGGCGGGACGCGGTTGGCGATCGTCGCGGCGGGCGCAATCCCGGCCGTGCCGAGGTCGGCCGCGCTCCAGGTCGGGATCTCGACCTTGGCGACCTTCTTGATGCGCAGCAGCGAGGGATAGCGCGGCTCGTTGAGATCCTTAACTACGGTGATCACCGCCGGCAGCGGCGCCTCGACCGTCTCGACGACCTCCTCGAGGTGGCGCTCGACGACGACCTTCTTGTCGTCCAGGCTGACGACCTTGCCGACGTAGGTGAGCTGCGGCCAGCCGAGCGCCCGCGCGAGCGCCGGCGCGAACGCGCCGCTCTCGTCGTCGGTCGAGTTGCGGCCGCCGACGACCAGGTTGACGTCGCCGAGCTTCTTGATCGCGGCGGCGACCGCCCGAGCGGCGCCGAGCACGTCGAGCTTGGCGAACGACGGGTCGCTGAGCAGCAGCGAGTCGGTCGCGCCCATCGCCAGCGCGCGGCGGATCTGCTCCTTCCACTCCACGGGGCCGAGCGACAGGATGGTGACCTTCCCGCCCACCTTCTCGTTCCAGCGGAGCGCCTCCTCGACCGCGTACTCGTCGAAGAGGTTCATAATCTGCTCGATCCCCTCGGCGTTGATGCTCAGATCAGAGTTGATCTTGACCGAGTTATCGCGGGGGACCTGCTTCATACATACGACGATGTGCATTCTGCCTCCTTAGTGGTGACTGATCGGCGGACATTCATAAAAAGACCGCGCCGCTCTGGATCATATCAAATGCCGACGCTCATGTAGGTTATGAAAGAGTTACTGGGCGTAGTGATGCGCCAATTCAAGGCCAATCGCCACGCAGCCTGGTCGGCAGTATACCACGCCGCAGCTCTACCGCAGCACCAGCGGCAGGTAGACAACGACCGGCGCGCCGGACAAGGTCGGCAGCGCCCACAGATCGGCGCGGGCGCCGGTGGTCGCGCCGAAGTAGAGCAGGTCGCCCGCGCGCGCGAGGTCCGACGGGTTGGAGTTGGCCGCGCCCGGCGCGATATCCTGCACCATCAGCGTGCCGCCGCCCGTGCCGTCGCTGGTCCACAGCTCGTAGCCGTTGATCCCGTCGCTCGCGGCGAAGAACAGCGCCCCGCCGCCGTCGATCAGGCTCGACGGCATCGAGCCGACCGGGCCGGGGGTGATGTCTCTGACCCGCTGCGTGCCGCCGCTCGTGCCGTCGCTGGTCCACAGCTCGCGCCCGGCGCTGCCGTCCTCGGCGGTGAAGAACAGCCTGCCGCCGACGGCGGTCAGCCGCTCGGGGTACGAGCCGGCCGGTCCGCCCCCGATGTCGCGCACGCGCACTGTCCCGGCGACCGTGCCGTTGCTCTTCCACAGCTCGGTGCCGCTGCCGTCGTCGGCCGTAAAGAACAGCGTTCCGCCGACATTGGTGAGATTCGCGGGCGGCAGCCGCTCCGAGCTTGTGGGGTAGACCTTGAGCGGAAGGGTGCCGCCGGCGGTGCCGCTGCTCACCCAGATCGCGCGCCCGCCGCCGCTGTCGGCCGTAAAGAACAGCTTGCCGCCCGCAGCGGTCAGGTCGCCGGGGTCCGCGTCGCCGGGGCCGGCGACCAGCTCTTTCACCAGGGCGGTCGTGACGCCGTCGCTAGCCCACAGCTCGTGGCCGCCGCCAGAGTCGGCCACGAAGAACAGCCTGCCGCCGACGTTCGTCAGATCGCGGGGCACCGACCCGGCCGGGCCGGGGTTGATGTCGGCGACGACGTGGGTGCCCGAATCAGTTCCGTTGCTGGTCCACAGCTCGAGGCCGCTGTCGCCGTCGTCGGCGCGGAAGAACAGCCGCCCGCCGGCCTCGGTCAGCTCGTCCAGCAGCCCGCCGCCGCTGCCGGCGTAGATCTCCTTCACCATCGCCGTGGTGCCGCCCGTGCCGTCGCTCTTCCACAGCTCCGCGCCGCTGGCGGGCGTGTAGGCCACGAAGAACAGGCGCGCGCCGACCCTCGTCATGGCGTCGGGGTACGAGCCCTCCGCGCCGGCGGCGATATCCCTGACCATGCGCGTGCCCGTGCCCGTGCCGTCGCTGATCCACAGCTCGGCGCCATCGCTCCCGTTATCGGCCCGGAAGTACAGCTTCTCGCCCACTGCCGTCAGCGCCCCCAGGTCGGGGCTGCTCCCGCCGGGGTTGATATCCTTCACGCGCGCCGTGGTGGCGCCCGTGCCCTCGCTCTTCCACAGCTCCACGCCAGTGGTGCCATCGTCGGCGCTGAAGTAGAGCGCCCCGCCAAAGGCCGTCAGCGCCGCGGGCGTCGCGCTGAACGCGCTGGGCGACGAGCCGGGGAAGATGTCCTTGACCGGCACGGTGCCGCCGGACGTCCCGTCGCTCTTCCAGATCTCCGTCCCGGCGCCTGGGGTGAACGCGCGAAAGTAGAGCGTGGTCCCGACCCGCGTCAGGTACGAGGTCAGGTCGTCGGGGGCCGACCGGTCCGAGCCGGGCACGATGTCTTTCACCTGCTGCGTGCTGGCGCCCGCGCTCGACCAGAGCTCGTAGCCGCTCTGCCCGTCGTCGGCCATGAAGAACAGCTTCCCGCTCATCTCCGTCAGCTCGTACGGGTCCGAGCCGCCGCTGCCCGAGCGGATGTCGCGGACCAGCGTCGCGCCCGCGCCGGAGGTCTTCCACAGCTCGAGGCCGGCGCCGCTGCTGGTGGCGGTGAAGTAGAGCGCCCCGCCGGCGACAGTCAGCCAGGCCGGGTAGGAGCCCTGCGCGCCGGAGAAGATGTCGGCGACGCGCGCGGTCGTGGTCCCGTCGCTCTGCCAAAGCTCGCAGCCGCTGCCGTCGTCGGCGCCGAAGTAGAGCTTGTGGTTCCAGCTGAGCAGGCTGCGCGGCGAGAAGTTGCAGGCCCCGACGTCGACATTCGCGACCGGCTGCGTGCCGGCCGCGGTGCCATTGCTCGTCCACAGCCGCGCGCCGCTCGCCTCATAGGCGATGAAGAACAGCTTCCCGTCGACATTCGTCAGCCCGAGCGGCGCCGAGCCGGCCGCGCCGGGGTTGATGTCCTTCACGCGCGCGGTCCCGGCGCTGGTGCCGTCGCTCTTCCACAGCTCCGCGCCGGAGCTGCCGTCGTCGGCGCTGAAGTAGACCAGCTGGCCCACCTGCGTGAGCGAGGCCGGGCTGGAGCCAAACGGGCCGGGGCGAATGTCCTTGACCGGCACGGTGCCTGCGGCGCTGCCGTCGCTGCGCCACAGCTCGCGGTTATCGAAGAAGCCGCCGTCGCTCGCGCTGAAGAGCAGCGTCCCGCCGAGATCGGCCAGCGACGACGGCGACGCACCATCCTTGCCGGGGTTGATATCCTTGACCAGCCGGGTGCCGCCCGACGTCCCGTCGGTCCGCCACAGCTCGGCGCCGCTGTTCCCGTTATCGGCAGTGAAGTAGAGCGTGCCGCCGGCCGCGTACAGGTTGGAGGGCGACGAGTCGGGGTGCGGGTCGGGCGCCGTGTTGATCTGCTTGACGAGAAAGGCCAGGCTGTTCGCCCGCGCCGGCAGAGCCGCCGCCAGCGCCAGCAGCGCGACGATCGACAGCGCGGCGAGCCGGTGCCAGAGCGGACGGCGGAGATGTGTATCAGTCAAACAGAACGCCTTTCTCTCAGGAGCGGCCGGCTGCGCTCGTGCACATGGGCTTTGCAGTCGGCGGTCGATGGTCGGCGGTCGGCAGTCGGCAGAAACGATTGGGATGCCCTCATCGTACTGGCTACCGACTGCCGACTACTGGCGCTAGCCGCCCCACTCCTCCGAGCTATACGCGGGCAGCTCCCGGCGCAGCGGCCGGTTCTCGCGGGAGCCGAGCGCGAACTCGGCCTGCAGCAGCTCCTGCAGCTCGCGGGTGCCCTCGTAGATGATCGCGCCGCGGGCGTTGCGCAGGTAGCGCTCGACCGGGTACTCGTCGCTGTAGCCGTAGGCGCCGTGGATCTGGATCGCGTCGTCGGCGGCCTCGAAGCTGCTGACGGTGGCGTGCCACTTGGCCAGCGTGGTCTCGCGGGTGTTGCGGCGGCCCTGGTTCTTCATCCAGCCGGCGCGGTAGACCAGCAGGCGGCTGGTGTCGAGCTTGCGCACCATGTGGCTGATCATGCGCTTGACCAGCTGGTGCTCGGCGATCGAGACGCCGAAGGTCTGGCGCTCGACCGCGTACTTGAGGCTGGCCTCCAGGCTGGCCTGGATCAGCCCGGTCGCGCCGGCGGCCACGGTGTAGCGGCCGTTGTCGAGCGCGGCCATCGCGATCTTGAAGCCCTCGCCCTCCTCGCCGAGCCGGTTCGCGAGCGGCACGCGCACGTCCTGCAGCACGACCGAGCCGGTGTTGCCGGCGCGCACGCCGAGCTTGCCGTGGATCGGGTGGCTGCTCACGCCGGCGAACGCGCGCTCGACGATGAAGCACGAGATGCCGCGGTGGCCGGCGGCGGCGTCGGTCTTGGCGAACACCAGGTAGTTGTCGGCGACGTCGGCCAGGCTGATCCAGGTCTTCTCGCCGTTCAGCACGTAGGCATCGCCGTCGCGCCGGGCGGTCGCCTGCATCGCGGCCGCGTCGGTGCCGCTGTTCGGCTCGGTCAGGCAGTAGGCGGCCAGCTTCTCGCCGGTGGCCTGCGGGGCCAGGTACTTCCGCTTCTGCTCCTCGCTGCCCCACTGCAGCAGCGAGAGCGAGTTCAGGCCGGTGTGAACGCTCAGCACCACCCGCAGCGCGCTGTCGACCCGCTCAAGCTCCTCGCAGACGACCGCCAGCGCCAGATAGTCCATGCCGGCGCCGCCGTACTTCGCCGGGATGCAGATGCCGAGCAGGCCCAGATCGCCCATGCGCTGCAGCAGCGGGCGGATGTGCGTGCGCGTCTCGGGGCCCTCGGCCTGCGCGCCGCTGCGGTCCCACTCGCGGATGTGCGGGGCGACCTCTTTCTCGGCGAAGTCGCGCACGGTCTTCCGCAGAAGCTCGTGCTCCTCGCCAAGAAACATGTCGTAGTTTTCGGTGAAATCCATCAAGTACTCCTTTGTACATATCGCATCTGGCTTTACAGCCGGCTTGTTGGGCGGGTCACAGCCCTGCCCCAACGCTAAAAGTCGCCCGGCGCCGGCCGAGTGGCCCGGCCGCGGGCTACGCTTCTCCGCCATCCTCCACCGACCACACTCGCGGCGTATCGGAGACGGGCCGCAGGATGAAGTAGCTCACCACGATAAAGCACATCAGCACCAGCACACTGATCGGCTGCCCGAGATCGGGGTTGCCGGCGAACAGCGTCCCGACGACCAGCGCCCAGATCAGCGGGCCGGTGATCGACGAGAAGCGGCCGACCATCCCGTACAGCCCATAGAACTCGCCGATGCGGGCGGGCGGCGACAGGCGCAGCATGTAGGGGCGATCGGCCGTCCACACCCCGCCAAGGCAGACGCCGGCGCCTGCGGCCACCAGGTAGAACACCCAGATCGGCAGCCCAAGCAGGCCGATCATCGCGGCGATCAGGAAGATCGCAATCCATGAGAAGAGCACAATATCCAGGGTGCGTTTCGGGCCGATCCGATCGACGACCTTACCCCAGGCAAACCCGCCGACGATCGCGAACGTGATCGCCCCGAGCAGGATGATCTGCGCCTGCGTTGCGCCCTGCGCCTCGAGCTGGAGGCGCGTCTGCTCGAGCGTGGCGCCGGTCTGGCCCCGCGCCTGCGCCTCGAGCATGCCGAAGCGCACGACCTGGTTGACCACATAGATCCCCATGACGCTGATCACGGTGTTGATCGAGTCGGTATAGAAGACCCGCCCGATCAGGAACCGCAGCAGGCCAGGGTAGCGCTTGCCGTGCTGGAACGTCTCGACCGTCTGCGTCGTCGCGCGGCGGATGCTGTTCCACGTAAACGGGCGCGCGCGCGGGTTGCCGCGCTCCTTGACGAAGAAGAAGCACGGCAGCGCGAACAGCAGGAACAGGACGGCAACGACCGGAAAGATGGCCTCGATTGGATAGTTAAGCGCATTGAGCATGATCAGGCCGGTTCCCACGCCGATGTAGGAGCCCAGGTAGCCCACCCCGACGCCGATGCCGCCGATCCAGCCGCGATTCTCTTCGGTGCTGACCTCGGGCAGGAGCGCATCGTAGAACTGCAGGCCGGCCTGGTAGCCGACGTTGGCGACCACAAACAGCGCCAGCGTGATCGTCAGCCCGCCCATGCCCAGCAGCGCCGTAAACACGATACAGATCAGCGTGCTGACGACCAGGAACGGCATGCGCCGCTTGGCCTGATCGGTGAGGGCGCCAAGCACCGGCGAGGCGATAAAGATGAGCGCCATCGAGATCGCCGTGGTCAGGCCATAGACGCCGTCAACGCGATCCGCGCCAACCCGATCGCGCACCCACAGCGAGAAGTAGAGCGAGACGATCGCCATCGAGAAGATCGTGTTCGCCAGATCGTAGAGCACCCAGCTCGCGACCGCCAGGCGCGATATCTTCCGCTCTGTCGGTGCCGCAGCCACCGTGCCAGCGCTTACCGTGCCCATCTGGTTTGTCCTTTCAAGGTGTCGTGAATATCGCGATGATCGTAGCAGATGAAGCGCTGTACATCCAGAGCCGGAGCTGCCAGAAACTGTATGTCCAGAGCGCGTGGGGTTGTAGGGGCGTGCTTCGCCGACCCCTACAACCCCACCTCCGGAACTAACGTCCCTTCCATGTCGCCGCGCGCTTCTCGAGGAACGCGCCGGTGCCCTCGCGGCCATCCTCGGTCGTGACGATATTGCCGAACAGGGCGGCCTCGTACATGCAGGCCTCGGCCAGGCCCATGTCGAGGCCGCGGTTGACCGCCTGCTTGATCGTTGCGACCGCCAGCGGCGCCTTGGATGCGATCTGCAGCGCCAGGGCGCGCGCGCCGGCCATCAGCTCGGCGGCGGGGTAGAGCCGCTCGACCAGGCCGATCCGCAGCGCCTCGTCGGCGCTGATCATATCGCCGGTCACGTTCAGCAGCTTCGCCATCCCGGCGCCGACCAGGCGCGGCAGGCGCTGGGTGCCGCCCCAGCCGGGGATGATCCCCAGGTTGATCTCGGGCTGGCCGAACTTGGCCGTGTCGGCCGCCACGCGGATATCGCAGCTCATCGCCAGCTCGCAGCCGCCGCCCAGCGCGAAGCCGTTGATCGCCGCGATCACGATCTTGCTCATCTGGGCGATGTACAGGCCGACCGAGTGCGCGCTCTCGGCGAACTCACGCGCGGCCATCGCGGTGGGCACCGCGCGCAGCTCGTTGATGTCGGCGCCGGCCACGAAGGCCCGCTCGCCCGCGCCGGTGACGATCGCCACCCGCAGCGCCGCGTCGGCCTCGACCTCGTGCAGCGCCGCGTAGATCTCGGCGACGGTGGCCTGGTTCAGCGCGTTGCGGACCTTCTCGCGATTGATCGTGATCGTCGCGACCGGGCCGTCCGCTTCGAAGAGGATGTTTTCGTAAGCCATCGCATGCTCCAGCTTTGAGTTTTGAGCTTTGAGCTTACTCTGATCAAGTAACTCAAAACTCAAAACTTAGAACTCAATACTCATAAAATCCGCGCCCCGACTTCTTGCCGAGCTGGCCGGCCAGCACCATGCGCTTGAGCAGCGGCGGCGGGGCGAAGCGCGGCTCCTTGAACTCCTCGAACATGATGTTGGCGATGTAGTAGGTCGTATCGAGGCCGACGAAGTCGAGCAGCGTGAGCGGGCCCATGGGGTGGCCGCAGCCGAGCTTCATGCCCTCGTCGATATCCTCGCGCGTGGCGATGCCGGCCTCGAGCACGCGGATCGCGTCGAGCATGTACGGGATCAGCAGCCGGTTGACAATGAAGCCGGGCGTGTCCTTAGCCTCGACCACCGTCTTGCCGAGCGCCGCGCCGAACCCCCGCAGCGTCGCGACCGTCGCGTCGGAGGTGACGATCGAGCGCACGACCTCGACCAGCTTCATCATCGGGACGGGGTTGAAGAAATGCAGGCCGGCGAAGCGGTCGGCGCGGCGAGTGGTCGCGGCCATCTCGATAATCGTGAGCGAGGAGGTGTTGGAGGCAAAGATCGTCGCGGGGGGGCAGAGCCGGTCGAGCGTGCCGAACAGCTCGCGCTTGGTGTCGAGGTTCTCGACAATCGCCTCGACGATCAGGTCGCAGTCGGCCAGGTCGGCCAGGTCGGTGGTGGGCGTGAGCCGGCTGAGCGCGGCATCGCGCGCGTCGGCGGCGAGGCGGCCCTTGTCGACGTCCTTGGCCAGAAAGCCGGCGATCCGGGCCATGCCCTTATCGAGCAGCTCCTGCGAGACCTCGCGGACGACCGTGGTGAAGCCGGACTGCGCCGACACCTGGGCGATCCCGCCGCCCATGAGCCCGCAGCCGACCACGCCAACCTTATGGATCTGCATCGATCGCTCCTTTGGCGGCTCAGGGAGCCGATGAGTTAACACGTTGCGTCACAAGCGGGGGCTATTATAGCATCT
The DNA here is from genome assembly GCA_016717335.1 of Candidatus Ribeiella danica. Lineage (GTDB taxonomy): Bacteria > Chloroflexota > Chloroflexia > Chloroflexales > Roseiflexaceae > Ribeiella > Ribeiella danica. Next base: position 253,811 of record JADKFS010000003.1, on the reverse strand, counting down.
CCGACGCGATCAGGGCAACCGGCGGGGCTGCGCGCCCCTGCGCCCCCGTCGCCTATCCGGGGGTTGCGCACCCCCCGCGCCCCCGCAGGCGGGTGCACCTACACCGCTCCCGGGGGCTGCGCGCCCCCTCTCCCCGCGGGTGTCGATTCCCCCAAACCCTACGGGGGGCTGCGCGCCCCCCGCACCCCCGCGGGCGGGGGTGGGCGCCCCCCGGCCGGGGCTTGCGCCCCTGGACCCCAACATGACGCAGCCTCACGTTCAGCGTTTGGCGCACATGCCCAGCTGAATCCACGCGCGGCGGAATGGAACGCGTCCGGTAAAATTGGTGTTAGGCATGTGCCACGATGTATGAAACTGAGAAGGGATCAATTGCCGGAGGGGGGCTGGAGGAAGAGGCGCGGGTTCCCCGCGTACCCGCTGGGTGGCAGGGGCGGCGCAGCGCTACCCGCCTGAATCCCAGCGGAGCGCCGTCTGCAGATCGCTGAACGTCGCCAGGCCGCGCAGGTCGAGCCCCAGCGCGACGATCGACTGCGCCGCCTCGGGGCGGATGCCGATCAGCTCGACGCTGGCGCCCAGCAGCCGGCCGGCCTGCACGACCATCAACAGGCCCTGCGCCACCTGGCGATCGACTACTGGCACGCCCGTTATGTCGAGCAGTAGCCGCCGCGCCGAGAGCCGCTCGATCGCGAGCAGCGCCTGCTCCTGAACCTGCGACAGGCGCGGGCCGTCCAGCGCGCCGATCAGCGGCATGACCAGCGTGGTGCGACTCACCGGCAGCACCGGCACGCTAAGCCGCCGGATGACCAGGCGCTGCTGCTCGACCTCGTCCAGTAGCCGAGACTGCTCGGCGGCGCGGCCCTCGACCTCGGCCAGCGCGGCCTGAAGCGCCGCGGTGCGATCCGCGACGGTGCTCTCCAGGCCGGCGCGCAGATGATCCAGCTCGCGCTCGCGCGCGCCCGCGGCGACCAGCGCCGTGCGAAACGACCGGCTGAAGCGGTCGAGCAGCAGCGACACCAGCGCGACGACCACGCTGAAGCCGACCAGGGTGAACGGCCCGCCGTCGCCCTGCGGCAGCGTGACAGCCGTGAGCCTGATCGAAAGGCGCTCCATCACAACTTTCGCGGCCACGATCGCGATGCTCACGGCGACGATCAGCAGCAGGTGGCGTCGGCCGGCCAGCAGCCCCACCACGGTAATCGGTATCGTGCAGACAATCAGGATTGCGCCGTTCTTATCCAGCACCGCGCCGCCGATGACAGGCAGAAACCCTAGCAGGAAGCTCAGCGCGGCCAGCATCACGGCGGCGCCAAATCTCCCACGGCGCAGCACGACCAGCGCGACCGCCAGGAGAACGACCGCGGCCGTGTTCGCGAGCGCGGTGATCGCGGCGCTGCCGAGCGGCTGGACCGCAAAGACGACCAGCGAGAGGGGCAAGAGCGTGATGATCAGGGCGATGATGATCGCCTGGACCAGCGGCGCCTGCTGGCGCTCGACCGGGTCACTCAGATGAACACCGGCCAGCCAGCCGCGAAAACGCTTCCACATACGCATGCTCCAGATCTACCGCAATCGGCCATTGACGGCAGAGCGCGGGGTGGCAGCCTAAAGTATAGCGCCTGTGGTTCGCACAGCAAGAGCGACGCTCGCACCAATTGAGTCACAACATCGCAACCGACTCGCTGTTTGTAACCGCACAGTATTCGATTCGTGCTACCATGCAGTCCGGTTCCTCACAACAGCTACTCGTGGAGGTTATACTGCGATGACGCAAGCATACCGGACCGAAAAAGATTCGTTGGGCGAGATGCAGGTGCCTGCCGACGCGCTCTACGGCGCGCAGACGCAGCGGGCCGTGCTGAACTTCCCCGTCAGCGGGATGCGGCCCTACCCGGCGTTCGTCTGGGCGCAGACCATGGTCAAGCGCGCGGCGGCCGAGGTCAACCGCGACCTGGGGCTGCTCGACGCGCCGCTGGCCGACGCGATCGTTCAGGCCGCCGACGAGGTGCTGGCCGGCCAGCACGCCGTCCAGTTCGTGGTCGACCCGTTCCAGGCCGGCGCGGGCACCAGCCACAACATGAACGTCAACGAGGTGATCGCCAGCCGCGCCAACCAGATCCTTGGCTACGCGCTGACCGACCCGAAGAAGCCGGTCAGCCCGAACGACCACGTCAACATGGCCCAGAGCACCAACGACACCATCCCGACCGCCATCCGGCTGGGCTGCCTGTGGCGGCTCGACGAGCTGCTCGGCGCGATCGACGGGCTGGCCGACGCGCTGGACGCCAAGGCGGCCGAGTTCGACGACGTGGTCAAGTCCGGCCGCACGCATCTGCAGGACGCCGTGCCGGTGCGGATGGGCCAGGAATTCGGCGCCTACGCCCAGGCTGTGCGCAACGACCACGAGCGGATCGCCACGGCGGCCGACCGGCTGCGCCGGCTGGGGATCGGCGGCACGGCCACCGGCACTGGCCTGAACGCGCACCCGGAGTACCACGAGCGCATGGTCGCGAAGCTCGCGGAGCTGACCGGCCAGCCGCTGCGGAGCTCAGGCAACCTGTTCGAGTCGATGCAGGGCCAGGCCGACGCGGCCGACTTCTCGGCCTCGCTGCGCACGCTGTGCATCACGCTGACCAGGATCGCCAACGACTTCCGGCTGCTCTCCTCGGGCCCCTCGACCGGCCTGGACGAGATCCGGCTGCCGGCGGTGCAGCCCGGCTCGAGCATCATGCCCGGCAAGGTCAACCCGGTGCTGGCCGAGATGCTGAACATGACCTGCTTCCACGTGCAGGGCTGCGACCTGGCGGTGGCGCTGGCGGCGCAGGCCGGTCAGCTTGAGCTGAACGTGATGATGCCGATCATCGCGCACAACCTGTTCGAGATGGAGCACGTGCTGATCGGCGCGATCAAGGCCTTCACCGAGAAGTGCGTGGTCGGCCTGACGGCGCAGCGCGAGAAGGCCTACGGCTGGCTGGCGCGTAACGCAATCGTGGCGACGGCGCTGAACCCGCTGATCGGCTACATGCCGGCCGCCACACTGGTCAAGGAGGCGATGAAGCGCAGCGCGACGATTCGCGAGGTCGCGGCCGCGCAGATCGAGCGCGGCGAGCTGACCCACAAGGATGGCGGCCAGCCGGTGACGCTCGACGAGATCGACGCGCTGCTCGGCGACCTGCACAAGCTGACCGAGGGCGGCCTGGGTGGCCCGGCCGGCGGCGGCTAGTCTACAGTTCTGAGTTCTGAGTTTTGAGTTTTGAGTTTCTGTCTGACGCAACTCAAAGCTCAAAACTTCTCACTGGATTTTCTTCAGCTCCGCCTCCACCTGCGCGCGCTGGGCGTCGTTCTTCGCCTCCACAGCGCGCCGCAGCGCCTCCTGCAAATCCGCGCGGGCGCCGTCGCGGTCGCCTGCCGCCGCCCGCGCGCGGCCACGCTCGAAGAACGCCACGAAGCTCTGGTCCTGCTCGAGCGCCGCGTCCAGCGCCTTTAGGGCCTCGTCGTTTTGGCCGAGCGCCTGGTACGCGCGCGCCAGATCGACCGAGGGCATCGCGTGGGTGCCATAGAGGAGCTGGCTTGCATCGCGGACGTCGTCGGGATGCGCCTGCGCCGCCAGCAGATCGTCGAGCGCCTCGCGCGTACGATTCAGGCCCATGAGCGCCAGCCCCCGGCCGTAGCGCGCCACCCACGCTTCGTTCCCGGCGATCAGCAGCGTCTGCTCGAACGCCGCCAGCGCCTGGTCGTCGCGGCCGAGCGCGTGCAGGACGAAGCCGCGCAGCGCGTGCCAGCGTGGTTCGGCCCCGTCGAGCGCCACCAACTTGTCTGCGGCGGCCAACGCCGCCGCGTAGTCGCCCTGCCGCACCAGAAACTCGGCCCCATCGCTGAGGATACCCTTGTCGTCGGGCGCGGCCGCCGCGGCGGCGGCGAAGTCGCGCTTCGCCTCGGCCGCGCGCCCCTGGCCCGCATGGATGAGTGCGCGCAAGTGCAGCGCGTCACCGCGCTGCGGGTCGAGCCCCACCACGTGCTCGACATCCGCCAGCGCGCCATCTAGCTCGTGCGAGTAGTACAGCGCCCAGGCGCGATCCATCCGCGCGGCCACGAAGTCAGGGTCGATCCCGATCGCGCGGTCGAGATCGCGACGCTGCCCCGCACTATCGTTCTTCGGGTAGTTCAGCAGCACGCTGCGCTGGTAGTAGGCACGCGCAAACGCGGGGTCCAGCTCGATCGCGCGCGTATAGTCCGCGATCGCCTCGTCGCTCTTGTCGGTGCGCTGGTTCAGGTAGCCGCGCGCGTAGTAGACCAGCGCGTTGTTCGGGGCGAGACCGAGCGCGCGCTCGATGTCTTTGCGAGCTTCGTCGGCGCCCGTGTAGATCGAGTGCGCGATGCCGCGCGCCGCCAGCAGGTCGGGGGCGTCCGGATTCGTCTCCAGCGCGGGCTTGAGCGTCTCCAGCGCGGCACCGGCATCGTTCGCGTCGATCTGGCGCATGGCGGTATCGAGCGCCTGGCCAACGCCGGCCGGCAGCACGCCCGTCGCCGCTTCGCCGCCGGCTGGACTCGTCGTCGCGCCGGCAGTCCCGCCGCTCGCCGGGCTGCGCGTCAGGCTGAACGCCAGCGCCGCGACCACCACCACGGCGACCAGGCCCGCGCCAGCCAGCCACCACGTTCGCCTGCTCGGTCGGGCGCCTGGGGCGGGCAGCGAAGCCGGCGCGGGTGGAGCCACGGGCGCCGGCTGCTCCGGATCCGGCGCCACAGGCGGCGGGAGATCGACAGGGCGGATGCGATCGACCAGCGCAGCGCGCAGCGCCTCGGCCATCTCGCCGGCGGTCTGAAAGCGATCGTCAGGACTCTTGGCAAGCGCGCGCAGGATGATCCGCTCGACTGACTCCGGGATCGCCGGGTTGATCTGGCGCGGCGGTCGCAGCGGGTTGTGGATGTGCATCAGCGCCACCGCCAGCGGAGTCTCGGCCACGAACGGGCACTCGCCGGTCAGCGACTGGTACAGCACCACGCCGAGCGAGTAGACGTCGGTGCGCGGATCGACGCCCTTCCCCTGCAGCTGCTCGGGCGCCATGTAGGTGGGCGTGCCGACCATAGCGCCGTCGCTGGTGAGCTGGAGCGTCTCGGCGTAGATCTTGGCGATCCCAAAATCGGACAGCAGCGCGTCGCCGTCGCGGCTGATCAGTACATTGGCCGGCTTGACATCGCGGTGGATCACCCCCTGGCGATGCGCGTACTCGAGCGCCTCGGCCACCTGGGCGGTCAGCTCGAGCGCGCGGGCGATCGGCAGCTTGCCGCCGTTGATTAGCGCGCTCATATCGCCGCCGTCGGTCAGGCGCATCACCAGGTAGGGGATGCCCTGATCCTCGGCCACGTCGTAGACCGGCAGAATGTAGCGGTGCTCCAGGCGAGCAATCGTGCGGGCCTCGCGCTCGAAGCGCGCGCGGAAGCTCGGGTCCTGTGCCAGATGGCCCGGCAGCACCTTGATTGCGACGTAGCGGTCCATCGCCGCCTGATAGGCCTTGTAGACGGTCGCCATGCCCCCAGCGCCGAGCTGATCGAGCAGCCGGTAGGGGCCGAGGTTGCGGCCGGCGAGTTCGCCCATAGCTGACCTCCACGCGAAGAGTCCTCCAACAACCCAGGTAGTGGAATGCTATGATAGCACCCGGTGGGGGAGAATGGAATGATAGCATGCCATCCGGGGATGATCCAGGGGATGACTATTCCAAGTTTTTGTCGGGGCGCTGTGCCCCCGGCCCCTTTCTTCCAGGTGTTTCACCCCGGTCCCTTTCTTCCGGGGCGCTGCGCCCCCGGCCCCCGCCCGGGGGAACCCGCGCCGGTTCCCCCGGCCCCCCTCCGGCAAATGATGCCTGTGGCATATCCGATAGTGGTGGCGCATGCCCAGCACCATACCTGCGAGGCCAGTTGCCTCCCGCTGCGTGTGGATTCAGCCGGGCATGCGCGTCAAGCCTTGCAGACGAGGCGAGGTTATTTTGGGGTCCAGGGGCGCCAGCCCCGGCCGGGGGGCGGCGGGGGTGGCGGCCCACCCCCGCCCGCGGGGGCACGGGGGGCGCGCAGCCCCCCGCACAAGTGACGAGGGGCGCGGGGGCGCGCAGCCCCCGAGAGCGGTGCGGGCTGCAGCTCGCAGGGGCACGGGGCGCGCAGCCCCGCACAAGTGACGAGACAGCATCGGCGTGTTACACTACAGCCAACTGGCCGCCATAGAGAATAAGAGACTTATGACAAGGATTCTCGTCTTCACCGGCAACGCCGGATCAGGCATCGCCACGGCGGCAGCGGCAGCCGCGCTGAGGGGCGCGAGCCAGGGCCAGCGCACGCTGCTGCTGAGCCTGGGGCCGGCCTACAGCCTGAGCGCGCTGCTCGGGGTCGCGGTAGGCGGGAGCCCCGCCGAGATCGCGCCGCGGCTGGACGCGCTGGCGATCGACAGCCCGGCCGAGATGTCGTCCGGCTGGGAGCGCGTGCGCGGCCAGATGCACGGCGAGATGCCGCCGATCGCCGGCGACGAGCTGCCGCTGCCGCCCGGGATCGAGATGCTCTTCGGCATGCTGCGCCTGGGCGAGCTGGCCGCGCGCTACGATCTGGTCGTGCTCGACGGCGGCGCGCACGATCTGCTGCTGCGCATGCTGGCGATCCCCGACGGGCTGCGCTGGATCATCAGGCTGCTGCTCGGGCTGGACCGCGGGCCGGGCCGCAGCTCGGCCTCGGTCGGGCGCGCGCTGCTGCCGACCAGCTTCATGCCCACCGAGATGATCGGCAACACCCAGGAGCTGCGCGTCAAGATCGAGCGCCTGCGCGCGCTGGTCACGGCGCCCGGCGCGTCGTCGGCGCAGTTCGTGCTGCGGCCCGACCGGCCGGCGCTTGAGGAGGCGCGCATGGCCATCCCGGCGCTGCACCTGCACGGCCTGGCGGTCGGGGCGATCGTGGCCGGGCCGCTGCTGCCGGCGCCGCTGGCCGGCTCGTCGTTCGCCGCCCACGAAGATGCCCTGCTGTCCGAGGCCAGCGCGATCTGGCCGGCGCTGCCGCTGCTGCGCTTCGAGCTGACGGACGGCGATCCGGGGCTGGCCTCGCTCGGCGCGCTGGGCGACGGGCTCGACCACGGCGACAGGCTGCTTGGCACGCGAGCGCCGGCGCCGATCGCCGAGCAGTGGCAGGGCGCGCCGGCGGTGGCGATCGCGCTGCCCGGGCTACCCAAGGGCGCGCTGCAGCTGACGATCAGCGGCGACGAGCTGATCGTCCGCGTCGGGCCGTACCGCCGCCACATCCTCATGCCCGAGCCGCTGCGGGGCGTCAGCAACATCCGCGCGACGCGCGAGGACGAGCACCTGGTGGTGCGCAGACGCTAGAGCCAGTAGTCAGTCGTCAGTAATCAGTAGCCGGTACGGCGAAGGCATACCAATTCGCGTTATTCGCGGATTCTCTACCAGCGGCACAGAGCATCGGTCGAGTTTTCGAGATCTGCTCGCACGAAGCCGCAAAGCCACAAAGATATTGCCCTTCTGGTGCCTTCGCGAGCTTGGCGGCTTGGCCTGAGGTATTTTTTGACCGGCTCTAGCGCGCCATCCGCTCGCGGCCGTACGCCTCGATCTCGCCCAGGAAGCGCGATCGCTTGAGCTGCTGGCCGCGCACGCGCCCGGCCGCCCACGAGAGGTGCAGCCGCTCGCCGGCGCGCGTCAGCGCGACGTAGCACAGCCGCCGCTCCTCCTCGATGCCCTCCGGCGTGACCAGGCTGCGCTCGTGCGGCAGCGTGCCCTCCTCCATCCCGGCCACAAACACGATCGGCCACTCCAGCCCCTTCGCTGCGTGGATCGTCAGCAGCTGCACCTGGTCGCGCTCGTCGTCCGAGTCGTCGGCGCTGGTCAGCAGCGCGACCTCCTGCAGGAACTCGCCCAGGTCGGTGTGCTCGCCGGCGGCGGTCATCAGCTCCTGCAGGTGCGCCCGCGCGTCGGGCAGCTCCTCGGGCGCCAGCCGCTGCTGGAGCGCGGCCATGTACCCGCTGCGCTCCAGCACGTCGGCCAGCAGGCTGTCGGGCGGGGTGGTGCCACTGGCGAAGCCGCGCCAGCGCGCCAGCAGCGAGGCCAGCAGCCTGGCGCCGTCGGTCGCCTTGGCCGAGAGTCCCTTCCACGCCTCGGGCCGGCCGAGCGCGTCGGAGAGCGAGAGGCCGCTCTGGGCCGCGAAGACCGACAGCGCGGCGAGCGACTGGGCGCCAAGCCCGCGCGCCGGCACGTTGGCGATCCGCGTCAGGCTGAGGTTGTCGGCCGGGTTATTGATCGCCCGCAGGTAGGCCAGTGCGTCGCGGATCACCGCGCGGTCGTAGAAGCCGGTGCTGCCGCGCACGCTGTAGGGCACGCGCGCGTGGCGCAGCGCCGACTCGAGCGCGCGGCTCATGTGGCGGGTGCGGTAGAGGATGGCGACCTCGCGGAAGCGCCGCCCCTGGCCGGCCAGATCGGCGATGCTGCGCGCGATCTGCGCGGCCTCGTCGCGGCCGTCCTTCGCGTCCAAGATCATCAGGCAACGCTCGCCGGGCCGGGCCGCCGCCGCGGCGCGCAGGGCCATCGGCGGCACCGCGCGGCTGTGGCGGATGATCGCGTAGGCCGCGTCGAGGATCGACTGGCGGCTGCGGTAGTTGGTCGCCAGCTCGATCACCTGCGCCTCGGGGAAGTCGGCCGCGAAGCGCGTGATGATCGAGTGGTCGGCGTTGCGGAAGCCGTAGATCGCCTGCATCCCATCGCCGACCGCGAACAGAGAGCGCGGGCGACCGCCGGCCGGCCGCGACAGCAGCTCGATCAGCGCGTACTGGCTCGGGTCGGTGTCCTGGTACTCGTCGACCAGCACGTGCGACCAGCGGCGCTGGTACTCCTCCAGCACGTCGGGGTGCTCGCTGAGCAGCTGGTGGGCCAGCAGGATCATATCGTCGAAGTCGAGCGCGTTGGCGCGCTCGAGCGAGCGCTGGTAGCGCCGGTAGCACGCGGCGACGAAGGCCTCGAGCGGGTCCTTGGCGAAGCGCGCGGCCATGCGCGGCGAGAGCAGCCGGCTCTTGGCGCGCGAGATCCGGCGCAGCAGGTCGTCGGGCTCGAGCAGCGCGGGCGGGCGCTCCTTCGCGGCGTCGAGCGCCGCCGCCGCCAGCTGGATCTGCTCGTCGGCCGCGTAGATCGTGAAGTCGGCGGTGTAGTGGCCGATCCGGCCGGCGATCTCGGCGCGCAGCAGCTTCGCACAGACGGCGTGAAACGTGCCGGTGGTCAGCCCGCGCACCCGGTTGCCGAGCTGCTTGCGCAGCCGCTCGCGCATCTCCTTGGCGGCCTTGTTCGTGAAGGTCAGCGCCAGGATGCCCGACGGCGCGGCCTGGTGCTGCTCGATCAGGTAGGCGATCCGCAGCGTCAGCACGCGGGTCTTGCCGCTGCCGGCCCCGGCGCGCACCAGCACCGGGCCGAGCGGGGCCGTCACCGCGGCGCGCTGCTCGGGGTTGAGCGAGGAGAGAAACTGCATGGGTTGAAACATCCGTTCAGCTGTGAGAGTGTCCCGGTATTATGCCACACAATCGCAGTCAGTCGTCGGTCAGCGGCGCGACCTGGAACATGCCGGTGAGCGCCGGGTAGGCGCGAAAGCCGTAGCGCTCGTAGAACGAGCCGGAGCCCTCGGCGGCGAACAGGCCGACGAAGGCGCGGTCGGGCGCCGCCAGCGCCAGGTAGTCGATCAGCCGCGCCATGATCATCCGGCCGACGCCGCGGTGCTGGTGGCCGGGCACCACCGCGATATCCTGCAAGTAGAAGAAGATCGCGCCATCGCCGACCACCCGGCCCATGCCCACCGCCGCGCCGGCGCGGGTCGCGACGACGCCGAACAGCGAGCGGCGCAGCGCCGCGGGCGCGGCGTCGAAGTTCATGACCGCCGCCCAGCCGACCGCATCGCAGATCGCGCGGTACTCCGCGGGCGTGGCCACACGATCGTACAGGTGATACTCGTCTGCCATCGCATCCTCACACTACCGCTTCCACATGCTCGTCGCAGATGCTGTCTGAGAAGGAACCACCAAGGTACTCTATTTGCTCTCGCTGCCGCGGGTGCCGCCTGAGTATAGCACAGCGCCAAGCTGTGCTCCGTTTTCTCCGGGGCGCTGCGCCCCCGGCCCTCCCGCCGCGTGCCATTGCAGATTGCAGCTTGTCGATTGCAGATTGCGGCGGCGCTTGTTGATGGTATACGTCTCACCGACGACCGCCAACCTGCTGCACGAGGCAACCCGCGCCTCTTCCCCCAGCCTCCTCCGGCAAATCATGCCGTACCAGTTGCAGCCATCGTGGCGCATGCCCAATACCAATCCGACGCTAGGCGATGGACGATGGACGATAGTGCACAACCATCGTCTATGGTCTATGGCCTATGGTCGATCAACTGAGTGAGACACGCAGCTACAAAAACAATAGACGATCATCACGATCGATACCTTTTCGTGTGGTATCATTCGCCCTTACAGGCGTCCCACCCGATATCGTTGTGGCGAGTCATAGTCACGTTGAAACGTTAGCCCGTTGGAACATTCCAGCGCTCTACCGTCGCATAGTGCCATGCTTTGCCGAAAGGATCTACGATGCTCGACCCAACTCCGTACCGCCAGCTCTACCCGATCACCGAGCGCTGCGCCTACTTCAACCACGCCGGCGTGTCGCCGCTGAACACGCGCGCCCTCGCGGCGATGAACGAGTTCAACGAGCGCAGCGCGCGGCTGCCGCCCGCCGAATGGTACGCCGATGTCCTGGCCACGTTCCTCGACCTGCGCAAGCGCTGCGCGGCGCTGGTCAACGCGCGCTCGGTCGACGAGATCGCGCTGATGCCGAACACCGCCGCAGGCGTCAACACCGCTGCGCTCAGCCTGCCGCTGCGGCCGGGCGACAACGTGCTGCTGCTCGACGGCGACTACCCGGCCAACATCTACCCGTGGATGAACCTGGCCCGCCGCGGCGTGCTGACCAAGCTGGTGCCGGCGGTGAACGGCGGGCTCGACCTGGATATGCTCCAGTCGCGGATCGACAGCCACACGCGCGTGATCGCGATGAGCACGGTCGTGTTCGCCACCGGCTTCCGCAACGACCTGGAGGCGGTCGGGCGGATCTGCAAGGAGCGCGGGATCTACTTCGTGGTCGACGGCATCCAGTCGCTCGGCGCGCTGCCGTTCGACGCGCAGGCCGCCAACGTCGACTTCCTGGCCTGCGGCTCGCAGAAGTGGCTGCTCGGCCCGCAGGGCGCTGGCTTCCTGTACGTCCGCCGCGAGCTGCTGGGCGAGCTGGTGCCGGGGCCGTACGTCGGCGCGTCGAGCGTGGTCGACTTCGCCAACTTCCTCGACTACAACTTCACGCTGCAGCCGACCGCCGAGCGCTTCAACATCGGCACGACCAACACGATCAACCTGATCGGCCTGCACGCCAGCCTCGCGCTGATCCAGGAGGCCGGCATCGAAGCGGTGGCCGAGCGGGTGCTGATGCTGGCCGGCGTCGCGATCGGCGACCTGCAGGAGCGCGGGTTCCGCGTCTCGGCCGACACCGCCCCGGCGCGCCGCTCCGGCATCGTGATCGCCGAGGTGGACGACCCGAAGGCCGCCAGCGAGCGGCTCGCCCAGCAGGGGATCGTCTGCATCCCGCGCGGCAAGGGTATCCGCATCGCGGCGCACTTCTACAACACCGAGGACGAGGTGCTGCGGGTGGGCCAAGCGCTGTCGAAATTGTAGATCGTAGATTGCAGATTGCAGATTGGCCGCGACACCCTCCAATCTGCAATCTGCAATCTGAAATGGAGAACGAGGATGCCATACGCCTTCAAGATCGCCCCCGGCAAAAAGGTCAGGCTCGCCGACTATGACCCGAGCCACCACGCCGGCCTGAACAAGGCGGAGGGCCAGGCGCGCTTCGCCGAGCTGAGCGCCGAGCTCGACACGCTGCAGGAGCAGCTGTACGCCGCGGGCCAGCACAGCGTCCTGGTGATCCTACAGGGCATGGACACCAGCGGCAAGGATGGCACGATCCGCCACGTGCTGCAGAGCGTCGACCCGCAGGGCTGCCGGGTCGAGTCGTTCAAGGTGCCGACCGAGGAGGAGCTGGCGCACGACTTCCTGTGGCGCGCGCACAAGGTCGCGCCACGCCGCGGGGTCATGGGCGTCTTCAACCGCTCGCACTACGAAGACGTGCTGGTCGTGCGGGTCCACAAGCTCGTGCCCGACGAGGTCTGGCAGGCGCGCTACGAGCAGATCAACAACTTCGAGGCCATGCTCGCAGAGAACCGCACGATCGTCGTGAAGCTATTTCTGCACATCTCCAAGGACGAGCAGGAGCAGCGGCTGCTGGAGCGCGAGCAGGACGTGAGCAAAGCCTGGAAGCTCTCGGCCGGCGACTGGCAGGAGCGCGAGCGCTGGGACGACTACATCGCCGCGTACGAGGACGCGCTGGGCAAGTGCAGCACCAAGGCCGCGCCGTGGCACATCGTGCCCGCGAACAAGAAGTGGTACCGCAACCTGGCGGTCAGCGAGGCGCTGGTCGAGACCCTGCGCGAGTACGGGCGCGGATGGCACGCCGCGCTCGAAGAGATGAGCCGGGCGCGGCTGGCCGAGCTGAAGGCGATGCGGGCGGGGCGGTAGCGATGACAAGGAGACAAGGAGACCAGGAGACAAGGAGACCAGGAGACGCCCGCTGAACGCTGAATGCTGAGCGCTGAATGCTGAACGGCTGATGGCTGAACCCTGAACCCTGAACGCTGACGGCTGAACCCTGAACCCTAAACCCTGAACCCTAAACCCTGAACCCTGAACCCTGAACCCTGGCGGCTGGCCCCTACTTACCCCAGCTCCGCCGTGGCGATCAGCGCGATCTTGCCGTCCGGCCCCTGGGCCTCCAGCTCGACGCGATCGCTGGCGGGTATGGCGACGAGGCGGAACGGCGCCAGGTCGAACAGCGGCGCCTGGCCGCGGAAGCTGAAGCCCACGATCGGCCGCGCGGCGCTGTGGCGCACCAGCTCAAGCAGCATCACCGCCGTGAGCGGGCCGTGGACGACCAGGCCGGGGTAGCCCTCCTCGCCGATCGCGTAGGGCCGGTCGTAGTGGATTCGGTGCGCGTTGAACGTGAGCGCCGAGAACCGGAACAGCAGCCGCGTGTCGGGCGCGACCAGGCGCGACCACGCGCCCGCCGGCAGCGGCGGCAGCTCGATCGGCTGGGGCGCCGGCACGGGCGGCCCCGGCTCGCGATAGACGATGTCCTGCTCCTCGTCGATGCAGAGCTCGCCCTGCTGGTAGAAGCTGTAGCCGACCGTGACGAAGGCCAGCGAGCCGCTGCGGCCGGACTTCTGCACCACGTTGCGGATCACGCCCTCGCGGCGCGCCGGCTGGCCGATCGCGAGCGGCCGGTGGAAGCGCAGACGCGCACCCGCGAACATGCGCCGGGGGTACGGGATCGGCGGAATGAAGCCGCCGCGCTGCGGGTGCCCGTCCTCGCCGAGCCGCGACTGGGGCGCCCTGGGCAGGAAGTAGAACCAGTGCCACAGCGGCGGCAGCGCGTCGCCCCTGCCGAGCCGCGTGGCCGTATCGTCCAGGGTGGCGGCCGCCGCCAGCGCCGCGGCCGGGCTGATGTCGTCCTCGACGGTCTCCGTCCGGCCGATCCAGGCGCCAAAATCGTCAGTCGTTTCTGTCATAGGACCCCTCCCCTGCCTCGCCCAACCGCATCGACAACCAGACGGCCGCAAGTATAGCATAGCTCTTGGCCTCATCTGCATTGACGCATCGCAGGGGGTGTGACGCACGGTTTTGCGCGTCCGCACGCCGGCGGGCTGAAGCCCGCGGCTAGCCCTACGAAGCCCGCTGCCGCGGGCTGGATCAGGCCGTGGCGACGGCCTTCGTACACGTAGCCCGCCCGTTTACGGGCCGGGCGGGCCAAGGGCTGGCCCAACGTGCAAAAACGTACGTCACACCCCATCGCAGGCCCTCACCCCCGCCTCTCACAGGGGCAGGGCAGGGGGCGGGGTGACCCGGCGCGACGCTGTGCCAGAAACAGAAAACCCACCCCGAGAGGGGATAGCGGCGCAGGCCCGCGCCGCGAGGGTTTAGAGAAAATGACCTCGGGTTACGAAAGCTTTCCGAAAAAAAGGCATGACATGGTGCTAAAGTAGCGTACAGAGCGTTCCACACGATCTCCATTTGGCGTTTCTTCCACACTCCAGTTTGGCTACATACTGTGCTCATGACGTGGGCACGCATGGCAGCCTGCGGTCCGATCCAAAACGCGTGGCACGTGAGCTAGAGCGTTGGCAAAAGGAGTGCGCCCGGTGAAACCAAAGGAACGGCAGCCAGACGATCAAGGGACGCCGCGGGGCGGCGGTGGCGATCAGGGCAGCACGCAGGCAGAGTCTCCCGATCGCCCGTCCGATCACGAGCAGCTTCCGATGAGCGGCGTGCGGGTGATCGACGTAGGGACGTTTCTCGCCGGCCCATACGCGGCCTCGATCCTGGGCGAGTTCGGCGCCGAGGTGCTCAAGGTCGAGCACCCGATCGCGGGCGACCCGATGCGGCGCTTCGGCACGCCCACCAAGCGCCACGACGCGACCCTGGCGTGGCTCAGCGAAGGCCGCAACAAGAAGTCGGTGACGATCGACCTGCGCCAGAAGGAGGGCGTGGAGTTGTTCCTGAAGCTGATCGCGAAGTCCGACGTGCTGATCGAGAACTTCCGGCCCGGCACAATGGAGGAGTGGGGCCTCGGCTGGAAGGAGCTGAGCGCGGCCAACCCCGGCCTGGTGATGCTGCGGGTGTCGGGCTATGGGCAGACCGGCCCGTACCGTCGGCGCTCCGGGTTCGCGCATATCGCCCACGCCTTCGGCGGCCTGTCGTACCTGGCCGGCTTCCCGAACGAGACGCCGGTGCTGCCCGGCACGCTGCCGCTCGGCGACTACATGTCGAGCCTGTACGGCGCGATCGGCATCATGATCGCGCTGCGCCACCGCGAGAAGACCGGCCGCGGCCAGGTGGTCGACATCGGCATCTACGAGGCGGTCTTTCGCCAGCTCGACGAGATCGCCGCCGCGTACGGCCTGTCCGGCAAGGTCCGCGAGCGCGAGGGCGCCGGCAGCTTCGTGGCGGTGCCGCACGGCCATTTCCGCACCAAGGACGACAAGTGGATCGCGATCGCCTGCACGACCGACAAGATGTTCGAGCGGCTGGCCGAGGCGATGGAGCGCCCCGAGCTGGCGTCCACCGGGCTCTACGGCGATCAGCGCAAGCGCCTGGTCGCCCGCAAGCAGGTCAACCAGATCGTGATCGAATGGGTCGGGTCGCGCACCCGCGGCGAGGTGCTGGAGCGCTGCCTCGACAAAGAGGTGCCGGTCGGCAAGGTGAACAGCATCGCCGACATTTTCGACGACGAGCACTTCCAGGCGCGCGGGAATCTGGCGCGCGTCGCGGAGGACGGCCTCGGCGAGGTGGTGGTCCCCGGCGTCGTACCGACGCTCTCGGAGACGCCCGGCCGGATCACCAACCTCGGCCCGCCTATGGGCAACGCCACCTACGAGATCATGCGCGAGCTGCTGGGCATCTCGCCGGCCGAGATCAAGCGCCTGCGGCAGCAAAAGATCATCTGACGCGCCGTTCCCTCCGTTGTGTGGAATTTTGAGTTTTGAGTTTTGAGTTCTGAATGAAGGTACGTTCAACTCAAAACTCAAAACTTAGAACTTCGTAAGAGGCTAGCCATGACGCATGAGACCAGGCCCGAGCTGCCGCTCGCGGGCATCCGGGTGATCGACGTCGCCACCGTGATCGCGGCGCCCTACTGCGCGGGCATCCTTGGGGAGTTCGGCGCCGACGTTCTGAAAGTGGAGCACCCGGTTGGCGGGGACGCTCTGCGCCGCTTCGGTACGCCCACGCGCCGCGGCGACACGCTGACCTGGCTGAGCGAGGCGCGCAACAAGCGCTCGGTGACGATCGACCTGCACCGCCCCGAGGGCGTCGAGCTGTTCAAGAAACTGATCGAGCAGGCGGACGTGCTGTGCGAGAATTTCCGCACCGGCACGCTGGAGAAGTGGGGGCTGGGCTGGGATGTGCTGCGCGAGATCAACCCCGGCCTGATCATGCTGCGCGTGACCGGCTACGGCCAGACCGGCCCGTACAAGGATCGCCCCGGCTTCGCGCGCATCGCCCACGCCGTCGGCGGGATCGCCTACCTCGCCGGCATGCCCAAGGGCACGCCGGTCACGCCCGGCTCGACCACGCTGGGCGACTATCTCACCGGGCTGTACGGCTGCCTCGGCGTCTTGCTGGCGCTGCGCCACCGCGAGAAGACCGGCCGCGGCCAGTACGTCGACGCGGCGCTGTACGAGTCGGTCTTTCGCTGCACCGACGAGCTCGCGCCGGCCTACAGCATGTATGGGATCGTGCGCGAGCGCCACGGCCCGACCCACAACGACTTCTCGTGTCCCCACGGCCACTTCCCGACCAAGGATGGCAAGTGGATCGCGATCGCCTGCGCGACCGACAAGCTGTTCGAGCGGCTGGCGCACGCGATGGGCCGGCCCGAACTGGCCTCGTCGAGCACCTACGGCGACGAGAAGACCCGGATCGAGCACCGCCACGACGTCAACGAGATCGTGCGCGACTGGTGCGGCTCGCTGACGCGCGAGGAGGTGCTCGACCGCTGCTACGCGACCGGCGCGCCGGCCGGGCCGCTGAACAACATCGCCGACATCTTCGGCGACCGCCAGTTCCACGCCCGCCAGAACCTGCTCGCGATGGACGAGGAGGAGACCGGGGACACGATCATCATCCCCTCGGTGATCCCGCGCCTCTCCGAGACGCCCGGTGAGATCAGGCACCTGGGGCCAAAGCTCGGCGAGCACACCGACGAGGTGCTCCGCGAGCTGCTCGGCCTGGACCAGCAGGAGATCGCCGAGCTGCGCTGCAAACGGGTGATCTGATGTCCTGGAACGCCAAACACCTATACACCGCAGAGGCGCCGAGGGCGCCGAGCTGTCGAATGTAAGAAGTGGCCTCCGCGGCCTCTGCGTCTCTGCGGTGAGAAAAACAGCCGCTGTCAGCCAGGCCGAGGCGCCGAGCTGCCGAATAGACAGATCGTTCTCCGCGCCCGCTGCGTCTCTGCGGTGAGCTAAGTAGCATACGGAAGGACGTATTGCAGAGGGGTCGAATAGACAGATCGTTCTCCGCGCCCGCTGCGTCTCTGTGGTGAGCATACGCCGCGCAGGCCAGAGGCGCCGAGGCGCCGAGCTGCCGAATAGACAGATCGTTCTCCGCGCCCTCTGCGTCTCTGTGGTGAGCTAAGTAGCATACGGAAGGACGTATTGTGGATGGAATTCTAAAGGGCATGCGCATCGTCGAGGGTTCGGCCTTCGTGGCGGCGCCGCTCGGCGGTATGACTCTGGCCCAGCTGGGGGCCGACGTCATCCGCTTCGACCCGATCGGCGGCGGGCTCGACCACGCGCGCTGGCCGGTGACCCTGGACGGCAAGCACAGCCTGTTCTGGGCCGGGCTCAACAAGGGTAAGCGCTCGATCGCGGTCGACATCCGCAAGCCGCGCGGGCAGGAGCTGCTGACCCAGCTGATCTGCGCGCCCGGCGAGGGCGCCGGCCTGTTCAGCACCAACTTCCCGGCGCGCGGCTGGCTGAGCTACGAGGCGCTGCGGGCGAACCGCGCCGACCTGATCATGGTCAACCTGCTCGGCCGGCGCGACGGCGGCTCCGAGGTCGACTACACGGTCAACCCGCAGCTCGGCCTCCCGCTCATGACCGGCCCGACCAGCTCGCCCGAGCCGGTGAACCACGTCCTGCCGGCGTGGGATCTTATCGCCGGCCAGATGATCGCGCTCGGGCTGCTGGCGGCCGAGCGGCACCGCCGGCTCAGCGGGCAGGGCCAGCTCGTCAAGCTCGCGCTGAAAGATATCGGGCTGGCGATGCTCGGCAGCCTCGGCATGATCGCCGAGGTGATGGTCAACGACGCCGACCGGCCCAGGCAGGGCAACTACCTCTACGGCTCCTTCGGCCGCGACTTCGAGACGCTCGACGGCAGGCGCGCGATGGTGGTCGGACTGACCGACTTGCAGTGGAGCTGCCTGTGCAAGGCCACCGGCCTGGCGAGCGAGCTCCAGGCGCTCGGCGCGCGGCTCGGGCTGGACATGAGCGACGAAGGCGATCGCTTCCGCGCGCGCCGGGAGATCGCCGGCCTGCTGGAGCCCTGGTTTCACGCGCGCACGCTCGCCGAGGTCCAGCGCGTCTTCGAGCAGCACCGCGTCACATGGGCGCCGTACCGCAGCGTGCGCGAGACGATCGCGAGCGACCCCGACTGCTCGACCGACAACCCGCTGTTCAGCATGGTCGAGCAGCCCGGCGTCGGCACCTACCTGATGCCCGGCTCGCCGCTCGACTTCGGCCAGGCCGCGCGCCTGCCGGCCGCGCCCGCGCCGCGCCTGGGCCAGCACACCGACGAGATCCTGCTGGAGATCCTTGGCCTTGCCGAGGGCGAGGTCGGCAGGCTGCACGACGAAGGCATTGTTGCGTAAGTTTTGAGTTTTGAGTTCCTCAACTCAAAACTCAAAATTCAAAACTCCTCAAATGATGGAGGACGAGTAGTGAAGCTCCCAGTTCACTTCTACAAGCCGCTGGCGATCGGCGCGCCGCAGCCGCTGCGCGAGCTGCCGGTGCGGCCCGAGCGCATGATCCATTTCTTCCCGCCGCACATCGAGAAGATCCGCGCCAGGATCCCCGAGACCGCCAGGCAGGTCGACGTCCTGTGCGGCAATCTGGAGGACGCGATCCCCGTCGACGCCAAGGAGGCCGCGCGCGCCGGCTTCATCGAGGCCGTCCAGGCCACCGACTTCGGCGACACCGCGCTCTGGATCCGCGTGAACGCGCTCAACAGCCCCTGGCTGCTCGACGACATGAACGAGCTGGTCAAGGCAGTCGGCAACAAGCTCGACGTGATCATGATCCCCAAGGTCGAGGGGCCGTGGGACATCCACTTCGTCGACCAGTACCTGGCGCTGCTCGAGGCCAGGTACGCGGTCAAAAAGCCGATCCTGCTGCACGCGCTGCTGGAGACCGCCCAGGGCGTCAAGAACGTCGAGTCGATCGCCACCGCCAGCCCGCGCATGCACGGCATGAGCCTCGGGCCGGCCGACCTAGCCGCATCGCGCGGCATGAAGACCACCCGCGTCGGCGGCGGCCATCCGTTCTACGGCGTGCTGGCCGACCCGGTCGAGGGCACGGCCGAGCGCGCGTTCTCCCAGCAGGACCTGTGGCACTACACCGTCGCCAAGATGGTCGACGCCTGCGTGGCCGCCGGCATCCGGGCATTCTACGGGCCGTTCGGCGACATCCGGGACGAGGCCGCCTGCGAGGCGCAGTTCCGCAACGCCTTCCTGATGGGCTGCACCGGCGCGTGGTCGCTGGCCCCCAACCAGATCGCGATCGCCAAGCGTGTGTTCAGCCCCGACGTGAGCGAGGTGCTGTTCGCCAAGCGCATCCTCGACGCCATGCCCGACGGCAGCGGCGTGGCCATGATCGACGGCAAGATGCAGGACGACGCCACCTGGAAGCAGGCCAAGGTGATCGTCGACCTGGCGCGGCTGGTGGCGAAGAAGGACCCCGAGCTGGCGCGGGCGTATGGATTGTAGCGGCTCACCGCAGAGGCGCGGAGAGCGCAGAGTGGGAATTGAGCATACCATCCAGGCCCGGATGAGAAGAGCCTAGGGCTCCTCATCTCTCCGGCCTCTGTGCCTCTGCGGTGAAGAAAGTTGAGAGAGCGCGATGAATACGAAGACGCGGCCCGGCAACTACTTCGAGGACTTCCGGCTGGGCCAGGAGATCGTCCACGCCACGCCGCGCACGGTGACGGACGGCGATGTGGCGCTCTACACGGCGCTGTTCGGCTCGCGGTTCGCCGTGAATTCCTCGGACGTGTTCGCCGCCGGCCTGGGCCTGGAGCGCGCGCCGATCGACAGCCTGCTGGCCTTTCACGTCGTGTTCGGCAAGACCGTGCCCGACATCTCGCTCAACGCGATCGCCAACCTCGGCTACGCGGGCGGGCGCTTCGGCCAGCCGGTCTACCCCGGCGACACGCTCTCGACCACCTCGACGGTGATCGGGCTCAGGCAGAACAAGGACGGCAAGACCGGCGTGGTCTACGTGCACTCGGTCGGCGTCAACCAGCGCGGCGAGACGGTGGTCGAGTACATCCGCTGGGTGATGGTGCGCAAGAACGACCCGGCCGCGCCCGCGCCCGAGACAGTCGTGCCCGAGCTGCCCGAGACGGTGGCGGTCGCGGACCTGGTCGTGCCGTTCGACAACCGCGCGGGCCGCTACGACACCGCGCTCGCCGGCAGCTCGCACCTGTGGGACGACTACGCGGCCGGCGAGCGGATCGACCACGTCGACGCGATGACGATCGAGGAGGCCGAGCACATGCTGGCGACGCGCCTGTACCAGAACACGGCGCGGGTGCACTTCAACCAGCACGTCGAGAAGGACGGCCGCTTCGGCCGGCGGATCGTCTACGGCGGGCACATCATCAGCCTGGCGCGCTCGCTGTCGTTCAACGGGCTCGCCAACGCGCTGAGCGTGGCGGCGATCAACGGCGGGCGCCACACCAACCCGACCTTCGCCGGCGACACGGTCTACGCCTGGTCGGAGATCCTCGACAAGCTGGAGCTGCCCGGCCGCGCCGATATCGGCGCCCTGCGCGTGCGCACCGTCGCCACCAAGGACCGGCCGTGCCACGACTTCCCCTCCCAGGATGCCGGCGGCAGGTATGATCCGGCGGTCGTCCTCGACTTCGACTACACCGTGCTGATGCCGCGGCGGGTGTAGCCCCGAGCGCCGCGGATTGTCAAGAGTGTACCGCTCCCGCAGACAGGGCAAGGGGGAGGGCCTGGCTTCGCCAGGCCCTCCCCCTTCTAGATTCGCAACCGGCACCCGCGTTTTCGCGTACAATAAAGCGGAGCCCGATATTGTTTGCGAAGGAGGGATCTCATGTTCGAGCAACTGCTGAGCGGCAGCCGCGCCGTGCTGCTGCGGCCGTCGGTGGCAACCTTCGAGGAGCACGAGCGGAACGATCTGGGCACCGCGCTGATCTACACTGCGATCGCCGCGGTCATCTCGGCTATCCTCAGCGCGATCGGCTTCGCGATCCGCGGCCCCGCGAACGAGGCGGCGCTGCGCCAGTTCCAAGATCAGCTTGGCGGCCAGCCCTTGCCCCCTGGCTTCACGAATTTCACTGGGGGCAGCCTGACCGGCGGAATCATGCTGGCGCTGTTCGGCTCGATCATCGGCTTCTTCATCTGGACCGGCATCGTCTATGTGCTGGGGCGGCTCTTCGGCGGCACCGGCGCCTACGGCGAGCTGGCCTACGACGTCGCGCTCTTCTCGGCCCCGCTCAACGTGATCAGCGCGGCGATCAGCCTGCTCGGCATCGGCCCGCTGGCCTGCCTCACCGGGATCGTCAGCCTCGTGCTGTTCGGCTACAACGTCTACCTGACCTGGCTCAGCGTCCAGTCCGGCATGAACCTGCCCGGCAACAAAGCGCTGTTCGTCATCCTCATCCCGCTGCTGGTGCTCGTGCTGGGCTGCTGCGGGCTGATCGCGCTGCTTGTCCCCGTGTTCATGAGCGTGCAGGGGCAGTAGCAGCCCGGGGCGCAGCGCCCCCGGCCCCGGCGTAAGGGCAGCTCGCGAGCCGCCCTTACGCCGGGGGAACCTGTGCCTGTTCAGGCGGCCTCCGGCCAGGTGTTTTTCCGGGGCGCTCCCCTCCCCAGTCACCTTGTCACAGGGTCAGCTGGTCATCTTTTCTCCGGGGCGCTGCGCCCCCGGCCCCCGCCTGCGGGAACCCGCGCCGGTTCCCCCAGCCCCCCTCCGGCAAAAAATGCCAGCTCAGCTTCATGTATCGTGGCGCATGCCTATCAACATTTCTATGGGCGTGGGTTGCATCCCACCGTGCCGCGCTCGGCCCACCTGGCTATCGTCTATCGTCTATCGTCTATTGTCCGGGGCGCTGCGCCCCCGGCCCCCTGCCCGGGGGAACCCTCGCCGGTTCCCCCGGCCCCTCCGGCAAGTGATGCCTGTAGCATATCCGAATATTGCTGGCGCATGCCCAGCACCATACCTGCGAGACCAGTTGCCTCCCGCCGTGCCTGGATTCAGCCGGGCATGCACATCAAGCATCGCACATGAGGCGGGATTACTTTTGGGGTCCAGGGGCGCAAGCCCCGGCCGGGGGGCGGCGGGGGTGGCGGCTCACCCCCGCCCGCGGGGGCACGGGGTGCGCGCAGCCCCCCGCACCGACCGAGTGGGGGATCGGGGGGCGCGCAGCCCCCGCTCGCCGGATTGGTAGCGCTTGACAAACCACAAGACCTACGATATAGTTGTATCAGCCAAATATTGTATGATCTATTCTTTGCAGAGTACACTGATCAGCTACGCCAAGTGAGAAGCACATGCCAGACGCCCACGAGTGTGCAAAGCTCCTGCTGGAGACAATCCCGGGCCTGATGCGCAGCATGAAAGGGGCGCTCCGCCCGACCAGGGTGAGCGAGGACGAGCCGCTCACCATGCACCAGCTGCGGATGATGGACAGGCTGCGCTGCCGGCCCTTATCGCTCGGCGACCTGGCCGCCCTCCAGCAAGTCACGCCGTCGACGATGTCGCGCGCGGTGGATGTGCTGGTGCGCAAAGCCTGGGTCGCGCGCCAGAACGACCCGAACGACCGCCGGCAGGTCGTCCTGACGCTGACCGAAGAGGGCGTGACAGCCCACGAGGCCTGGCTCGAGCACACGCAGGATGTCATCACCCAGATGATTAGCCGGCTCGATGACGACGAGCGCGCTCGTCTCTACGATGGGCTGACGATCCTGCGCAACCTGATGGAGCTGAGCGGCGAGCCGCCGACGCCCGACGGCGCGGCCGCGGAGTGATCGGGTGCCACGGTGACACGGCGCCGTGGGCCGCTTGGTCCTTGGTCTTTGATCTATCGTCCATCGTCTTTATCGTCTACCGTCAAAAAACGGGAGTCACATGAAATCTCTTCAACGCTCGCTGAGATACCTGCGGCCCTACTGGCTGATCACGCTGGGGGCGTTCCTCAGCCTGCTGCTGGTGACCGCGGCCAGCCTGCTCAGCCCGCAGATCCTGCGCATGGTGATCGACCAGGGCATCAGCGCCGGCGACTCGCAGGTGCTGCTCTGGTCGGCGCTGGCGCTGATCGGCGTGGCGGCCGTGCGCGGCATCTTCAGCTTCACGCAGGGCTTCTGGTCCGAGAAGTCCTCGCAGTCGGTCGCCTACGAGCTGCGCAACGCGCTGTTCGCCAAGATCGAGAGCCTGAGCTTCTCGTACCACGACCAGGCCCAGACCGGCCAGCTGATGACTCGGATCACCAGCGATGTCGAGCAGGTGCGCACCTTCATCGGCGCCGGGCTGCTGCAGATCGTCAGCGCGATAGCGCTGCTGGTCGGCAGCCTGGTCGCGCTGTTCAGCGCCAACTGGCAGCTCGCGCTGGTCACGCTGCTGACGATCCCGGCGATGCTCGCCGTGATCGTTCGCTTCATGCGGGTCGTGCGGCCGCTGTTCAGCCAGGTGCAGGCCAAGGTCGGCGCGCTGAACACCGCCCTGCAGGAGAACCTGGCCGGCGTGCGGGTGGTGCAGGCCTTCGCGCGCGAGCCGTACGAGGCCGCGCGCTACGCGGCGCTGAACGAGGAGCTGCTGGAGGTCAACCTGCAGACCATCCGCGGCCTGGCGTCGAGCTTCCCGCTGATCTTCCTGATCGCCAACCTCGGCACGCTGGTGGTGATCTGGTTCGGCGGCTACCAGGTGATCGGCGGCGCGCTGAGCCTGGGCGAGCTGGTCGCGTTCAACACCTACCTGTCGCTGCTGATCATGCCGGTGATGATGCTGGGCATGATCGTGGCCCAGCTCTCGCGCGCGACCGTCAGCGCCGAGCGGATCTTCGAGATCCTGGACACGCGGAGCGAGGTGACCGACCGGCCCGGCGCGCAGCCGCTGCCGCACGTGAGCGGGCGCGTGGCGTTCGAGCGCGTCTCATTCCGCTACGCCGGCGGCGAGCACAAGATCCTCGACGATGTCTCATTCGTCGCCGAGCCCGGCCAGACGGTCGCGATCATGGGCCAGACCGGCAGCGGCAAGAGCACGATCATCAACCTCATCCCGCGCTTCTACGACGCGACTGCCGGGCGGGTGACGGTGGACGGCCGCGACGTGCGCGATGTGACGATCGAGAGCCTGCGCGGGCAGATCGGCATCGTCCTGCAGGACACCACGCTGTTCAGCGGCTCGATCCGCGACAATATCGCCTATGGCCGGCCCGACGCCAGCGACGCGGATGTCGAGGCGGCGGCGCGCGCGGCCCAGGCCGACGACTTCATTATGAGCTTCCCGGACGGCTACGCCACGATCGTCGGCGAGCGCGGCATCGGCCTTTCGGGCGGGCAGCGCCAGCGCATCGCGATCGCCCGCGCGCTGCTGCACGACCCGCGCATCCTCATCCTCGACGACTCGACCTCGTCGGTCGACGCCGAGACCGAGTACCAGATCCAGCAGGCGCTCGTCCACCTGATGCGCGGCCGCACCAGCTTCGTGATCGCCCAGCGGATCAGTACCGTGCGCAACGCCGACCTGATCCTGCTGCTCGACGACGGCAAGATCGCGGCCCAGGGCACCCACGACGACCTGCTGCGCGAGAGTGCGCTGTACGGCGAGATCATCGACTCGCAGTTCGGCGGCGAGCGCGCCGACGTGCTGGCCGACGCCGAGCTGGTCGGCTAATTCCTGCCCGATCTTGGGCGAGGCGTGGGGGGCCTCTGGCCCTTTCACGCATCCTAAAGCGGCGCTGGGGCGGCGAAGCTGCCCCAGCCCCACCCTACATTGTAAGGAGCAAGTCACTACCATGTTCTTCTTCAAGCTGATCATGAGCGCGCATATCGCGCTGTACCGGCTGACGGGCGGGCGGCTCGGCGGCAAAAACATCGTCCTGCTGACGACAATCGGCAAAAAGAGTGGCCAGCCGCGCACCAAGCCGCTGTTCCACATCAAAGACGGCAACAGCTATATCGTGATCGCCTCGGCCGGCGGCAGCGAGAAGAACCCGGCGTGGTATGGCAACCTGACCGCAAACCCGAAGGTGACGGTCGAAGACCACGGGCGCACCATCGCCGGTGTCGCCGCGACCACCAGCCCGGAAGAGCGCGCCCGACTCTGGACCCAGATCGTGGCCAAGAACCCTGGGTTCGGCGGCTATGAGCAGCGCACGAGCCGCGTCATTCCGGTGGTGCGAATTCAGCCGGCCTGAGGCCGAACCAGGGCTGGGGTCGCAACTCAACTGGCGGCCCGCCCCACAAACGATATGATCACAAATACCACGAGGCAAATGTTATGATGCATGGAATGCGGGCCCTGCCCGACGTGCCGCACGAGCGCGCCGCCCAGAGCGGCGTGGTGCTGCGCCGGCTGCTCGCCTATCTGCGGCCGTTCGCGCGCGCGCTGCTGCTGATTCTCGCGCTGGTGATCGTCGGCGCGGTGGCCCAGGCGGCCGGCCCGTACCTGATCGGCCGCGCGATCGACGGGGCGATCGGCCAGGGCGACCGAGACTCGCTCAACCGGATCATGCTGCTGCTGCTGGGCGTCTACGTCGCCGGGGCCGCCACGTCGCGGGTGCAGACTCAGCTGATGGGCAATGTCGGCCAGCGCACGCTGGCGCGCATGCGCAGCGAGATCTTCTCGACCATCCAGCGGCTGTCGCTGCGCTTCTTCGACCGCCGGCCGGCCGGCGAGCTGATGTCGCGCCTCACCAACGACACCGACGTGCTCAACCAGCTGTTCAGCCAGGGCCTGGTGCAGGTGCTCGCCAGCCTATTCGGCCTGATCGGCATCCTGGTGGCCATGCTGGCGCTCGACTGGCGGCTGGCGCTGGCCAGCTTCGTCGTCATCCCGATCATGCTCGTGCTGACCAGGGTGTTCGCGCGGCTCTCGCGGCGGGCGTTCCGGCGCACGCGCGAGTCGATCGGCGATGTCTCCTCGGAGATCCAGGAGGAGATCGCCGGCGTCAAGATCGCCCAGGCGTTCAACCGCACCGGCGTCAACCAGCAGCGCTTTCAGCAGCGCAACGCCGCCAACCGCGACGCCAACGTCAACGCCACGGCGATCACCTCGGCGTTCACCCCCGCGATCGACCTGCTCTCGACCGTCGCGACCGCGATCGTGGCCGGCTACGGCGGCTACCTGGCGCTGAACGGCCAGGTCTCGGTCGGCGTGGTGATCGCCTTCCTGACCTATGTGCAGCAGTTCTTCCGGCCGATCCAGGCGCTCTCGAGCTTCTACACCACCGCGCAGTCGTCGCTGGCTGCGGCCGAACGCGTCTTCGATCTGATCGACACCCCGGCCGACCTGACCGATGCGCCGGGCGCGCGCGCAATGCCGCCGATCAAGGGCCGGGTTGCGTTCGAGCATGTGTCGTTCTCGTATGGGGCTAGGGACTTGGGCCGTGGGGCCAGGGACACGGCGAGCAGCGCAAAATCATCAGCGGATGCGTTGAACGGCAACGGCACCCAAGCCCCAAGCCCCAAGCCTCAAGCCTCAACGCTCAACGGCAACGGCGCCCACGCCCCAAGCCCCCTACCCCAAGCCGCACTCGTCCTGGACGACGTCTCGCTCGTCGCCGAGCCGGGCCAGACGATCGCGGTGGTCGGGCCGACCGGCGCCGGCAAGACGACGCTGGTGAACATGATCGGCCGCTTCTACGATGTCGGGGAGGGCGCGCTGCGGATCGACGGCGTCGACGTGCGCGACGTGACGCGCGCCAGCCTGCGCTCGCAGATGGGCGTGGTGCTGCAGGACAGCTTCCTGTTCTCGGGCACGATCGCGCAGAACATCCGCTACGGGCGGCTCGACGCGACCGACGCCGAGGTCGAGGCGGCGGCGCAGGCGGCCTACGCGCACGACTTCATCGCGCGGCTGCCGGACGGCTACCAGACCAAGATCGGCGAGCGCGGCGGGACGCTCAGCCAGGGCCAGCGCCAGCTGCTCGGCATCGCGCGCGCGCTGCTGGCCAACCCACGCATCCTGATCCTCGACGAGGCGACCAGCAGCGTCGACACGCGCAGCGAGGCGCTCATCCAGAGCGCGCTGAAGATCCTGCTGCACGGCCGCACCAGCTTCGTGATCGCCCACCGGCTCTCGACCATCCGCGACGCCGACCAGGTGCTGGTGATGGAGGCCGGCCGGATCGTCGAGCGCGGCACCCACGACGAGCTGCTCGCGCGCGGCGGCGTCTACGCCGAGCTGTACCGGCGGCAGTTCCGCGACGAGACCACGATCGTGGCCGGCTGAGCCGCGCCGAGACCTCAGTGGGCTCGTTGCCCTCACCCCCCTGCCCCCCTCTCCCGCCGGGAGAGGGGGTTCAGTTCGGCAACGCGGTTGCGGCTTCGCCGCAACCGCGTTGCCGAACAGCCTACCCCGCCCCTGGCAGGGGGTGGGGTGATCCGACACGGCACGACGCCACAAACAGAATCAAATGAGGTGTGCATTGCTGCACACCTCACTCTACCAAACTTGGCGGGGACGACGGGATTCGAACCCGCGATCTCGACCTTGACAGGGTCGCATCCTAGGCCGCTGGACGACGTCCCCAAGTATGAAGTTTGGTGACCCCAGTGGGATTCGAACCCACGATCTACACCTTGAGAGGGTGTCGTCCTAGGCCGCTAGACGATGGGGCCGCTCCAGGTCGCGGCCAGCGCCTTCTCACCGCAACGAGGGGGATTATAGCAGCATTTCACGATCCGTGCAAGTTGGTTGTTTGTCACAAGTAGGCCCTTGTGCTATAATAAAGCCATCCATTTAGTGTCAAATTTACACAGTTCTTTCCTAGCGCGCTGGCAGCATTGAGACCGGCAACATGATCAGCAAGGAGCGAACCCTATGAACACGACTCGGCGAGGAGGGCTGAACAGCACCGCCCTGGCGCTCATCCCACTGGCGATCGCGATCAACATCGCGGGTGGCCAGCTCGTCAAGACGCTCCGGATCCCGATCTATCTCGACAGCATTGGCACGGTGCTGGCGGGCGCGCTGCTCGGGCCCTGGATCGGCCTGATCACCGGTCTGCTCTCGAACACCATCTGGACTCTGATTGGCCTCGACCAGTTCGCGCTCTCGTTCGCGCCGGTCGCCGCCATCATCGGGCTGCTGGCCGGCTTCGCCGGGCGCGCCGGGTTCTTCCAGCGGCCGTCGCCGCGCTGGCTCTCGGCGATCATCGGCGGCGTGTTCCTGTTCGCGCTGACGCTCTTCGTGATGCTGTTCATCAACCAGTCGGTCGACGCCGAGGGCAACACGGTGCTGCCGACCGCGGGCGATCTCTTCGCGCAGCAGCCGATCGTGTTCGTGGTCGCGATCGTCGCCGGCCTGGCCGCCGGCTACTTCGTGCTCAGGAATGCCGGCTACGCCGGACTGGCCGGCCTAGTCACCGGCGTGGTCGCGGCGATCGTCTCGGCGCCGATCGCCGCCTACCTGTTCGGGGGCGTGACCGGCGCCGGCACCGACGCGCTGGTCGCGGCGTTCCGCGCCAGCGGCGCCGGCATCCTGGCCTCGGCCTTCGCGCAGGGCACCGTGTCGGACCCGTTCGACAAGATGACCTCGTTCATGGTGGTCTACCTGATCATCCAGTCGCTGCCGCGCCGGCTGCTGATGCGCTTCCCGAACGCGCGCGCCGCCGAAGAGAGCGCCCCGGCAAGGGGATCATACGCCAGCCGCTGAGCCGATTGCAGATTGTAGATTGCGGATTGCAGATGATCTAGATCTGCAATCTGCAGTCTGCAATCTACGATAAAGTAGATGCAATCAGTCTATTTCCCGGGGTCCAGCCCGCTGCACCGGCTCCACCCGCTGACGAAGCTCGCGGCCGCCGGGCTGATCCTGGCGATAACCTACCTGGTGCCGGGGGCGCTCACGCCGCTGGCGCTTTTTTTGCTGGTGGCGCTGCTGGCTGCCGCCGGCGGCGTGGCCGGCTCGATCCTCAGCACGGTGTTCAAGCTGATCCTGCCGATCGCGATCTCGCTGTTCCTGATCCAGGGCATCCTGTTCCCGCCGGCTGGCGCCACGCCGCTCGCCGCCGTTGGCCCGGTCACGCTCACCTACGAGGGCCTGCTGTTCGCCTACCTGATCAGCGCGCGCCTGCTGGTGCTGAGCGCGACGATCCTGCTGGTGCTGCGGACCACCCACCCGGCCGACCTGGTCTACGCGCTGACCGAGCGCGGGCTGCCGCGCAGCATCGGCTACATTCTGCTGGTCTCGCTCCAGATCGTGCCCGATATGACGGCGCGCGCCACCGCGATCCTGGAGGCGCAGCGCTCGCGCGGGCTGGAGACGCAGCGCGGATTCTTCAAGGCGCGCGCGATCGTGCCGCTGGTCGGTCCGCTGGTGGTGGGCGCGCTGGTCGATGTCGAGGAGCGCGCGATGGCGCTCGAGTCGCGCGCCTACACCGCGCCCGGGCCAAAGACCAGCCTGCGCCAGCTGATCGACTCGCCGGCCCAGCGCGCGGCGCGCCTGCTGATGCTGCTCGCGATCGTCGCGCTGATCGGCTGGCGCGTGTACAGCGCCTTTGCGTAGCGCTCGGCCTCTACCGACTACCGACTACTGACCAATGACATCGATTATCTCGCTACACGACATCACCTTCACCTACGCGATCGGCGGCGCCCCGGCGCTGCGCGGCGTGACGCTGGACGTGCCGGACGACCAGATCTGCGCGGTGGTCGGGCGCGCGGGCGCCGGCAAGAGCACCCTCTGCGCGCTGTGCGCCGGCTTCATCCCGAACTTCTACCAGGGCCGGCTCGCCGGCGCGGCGAAGGTCGACGGCCAGAACGTGCTCGAGCAGCCGGTGGCCGAGCTGGTGCGGCACGTCGGGCTGGTCGGCAGCAACCCGTTCAGCCAGATCTCCGGCGCGCGCTTCACGGTCTACGAGGAGATCGGCTTCGGGCTCGAGAACCTCGGGCTGCCGCGCGACGAGATCGCCGAGCGGATCGAGTGGGCGATCGCGGCGATGCAGCTGGACGAGCTGCGCGACCGCTCGCCCTACGCGCTCTCGGGCGGCCAGCAGCAGCGTATGGTGCTCGCCGCGACGCTGGCGATGCGCCCGCCGGTGCTGGTGCTCGACGAGCCGACCGCCCAGCTCGACCCGCCGACGACCGCGCACCTGGCCGAGCTGCTGCGCGCGCTGGCCCGCCAGGGCACCACGATCCTGTTCGCCGAGCACCGACTCGAGTGGACCGCCGAGCTGGCCGAGCGCGTGGTCGTGCTCGACCAGGGCGAGATCATCGCCGACGGCCCGGCTGCCGAAGTGCTCGCGGCCCCGATCCTGACCGAGCGCGGCATCCGCTTGCCACGCCCGGCGGCGTTCGCCAGGCGCGCGCGCGCCCAGGGCCTGTGGCCGGCCGGCCGGGCGCTGCCGGTGACACTGGAGGGGCTGGTGGCCGGGCTGATCGAGGAAAGAGGGTCGACCAAGGACCAAGGACCAAGGACCGACGGACAATCGACGACCGACGACCGACGACCGATAGCCGACAACCGCGCTGGCGTTGACACCCAAACCCGCTTGGGCGTAGGCGGTGGCGATCCTTCGTCAAACAAAGACGCGGCTTCTCGGTCATTGGTCTTTCGTCCTTCGTCGGAAAAGAAGGCGATCATCCAGATCGAAAACGTGCGCTTCAGCTACCCTACCGGCGTCGAGGCGCTGCGCGGAGTCTCGCTGGCGATCGGTCCGGGCGAGCGCGTCGCGCTGCTTGGCCGCAACGGCGCGGGCAAGAGCACGCTGCTGCGCCACATGAATGGCCTGCTGCTGCCGGCATCCGGCCAGGTGCTGGTGGCCGGCGTCGACACGCGCAAGACTACCGTCGCCCGCTGCGCGCGCCAGGTCGGGATCGTCTTCCAGGACATCCGCAACCAGCTGTTTGCGCGCACGGTGCGCGACGAGCTGCGCTTCGGGCCGCGCAACCTCGGCTACCGCGGGGCCGAGCTCGAGGCACTGGTCGATCGCTCGATCGAGGCGCTGGGCCTGGGCGCCGTCGCCGACCAGCACCCCTACGACCTGCCGTCGGCCCTGCGCCGCCTGGTCGCGATTGCCGCGGTGCTGGCGCTGAACAGCCAGGTGCTGATCCTCGACGAGCCGACTGCCGGGCTGGACAACCCCAGCATTGCGCTGCTGAGCGCGCTCGCCCGCGATCTCGCCGGGCAGGGCAAGAGCATCGTCGTGGTCAGCCACGACCTCGACTTCTGCTTCGAGGCGCTCGACCGCGTGATTCTGCTGCAGGACGGCCAGGTCACGCTCGACAGCAGCTGGGATCGCCTGGACCGCCCGGCGCGCGCGGCGCTGGCCCACGATGTCGGCCTGCCGCTGGCGCTCGCCGCCGCCGAAGCGCTCGCGCTGCCGCCTGACTCCAGCCTCGCCGCCATGCTCGCCGCCGACGACCGCCAGATCTAACTCCTTCCAGCATCCCGCCCTCGCCGGCTTTCGAGGGTGCGCGGCCCCTGGATTCGTGTTTGTTGACAATATCTATCGATTAACTTATGATTGAGCGTAGCTGGATCGACAATTTGCAGAAAGGAGCACTGTTCATGGGAGGCATCTACGCCAACATCACCGAGCTGATCGGGAACACCCCGCTCGTCCGCCTGAACAAGATCAACGACACAGCGGCGACCGTAGTCGCGAAGCTGGAGTACTTCAACCCGGCCAGCAGCGTCAAGGACCGGATCGCGCTCTCGATGATCGACGCGGCCGAGCAAGCCGGGCTGATCGCGCCGGGCCGCACGATCCTGGTCGAGCCGACCAGCGGCAACACCGGCATCGGCCTGGCGCTAGTGGCGGCCGCGCGCGGCTACCGGCTGATCCTGACCATGCCCGAGACGATGAGCGTCGAGCGCCGCAAGCTGCTCAAGGGCTTCGGGGCCGAGCTGGTGCTGACGCCGGGACCCGAGGGGATGTCGGGCGCGATCCGCAGGGCCGAGGCGATCCTGGCCGATCTGCCGGACGGCTTCATCCCGCAGCAGTTCAAGAACCCGGCCAACCCGGCGGTGCACCGGCGCACCACCGCCGAGGAGATCTGGCGCGACACCGACGGCCAGATCGACATCCTGGTCTCGGGGGTCGGCACCGGCGGCACGATCACCGGCGTGGCCGAGGTCCTGAAGGAGCGCAAGCCGAGCTTCAGGGCGATCGCCGTCGAACCGGCCGCGTCGCCGGTCCTGTCGGGCGGCAAGCACAGCCCGCACAAGATCCAGGGCATCGGCGCCGGCTTCGTGCCGGATGTGCTCAACACCGGGATCATCGACGGGATCGTGACGGTGACGAACGATGATGCCTTCGCCACGGCGCGCCGGCTGGCGCGCGAGGAGGGCCTGATGGTCGGCATCAGCTCCGGCGCCGCGGCGTGGGCGGCCCTGCAGGTGGCCCGCCAGCCCGAGAACGCCGGCAAGCTGATCGTCTTCATCGCGCCGAGCAACGGCGAGCGCTACCTCAGCACGCCGCTCTACGACGACGAGGCGACCCCGGCCAAGTAGCGATCGCACCGGCCCCGGCGGCGGGGCCCCCGGGGCCCGGGGGGCCCGGGCCCCCCGCGGCGCGGGGCGGGCCCCCGCCCCGGCGCCGCCGCCCGGGCGGGGGCGGGCCCCCCCCCCCGGGGGCGGGGCCCCGCGGGCCTCGCCCGCCCCCTCTCCCAGCCGGGAGAGGGGGTGTCCTTTTGGCATCAGGGGGCGGTCGCAGCGACCGCCCCCTGATGCCAGCCCGATTTGCCTTCTGTGGCTACTGACTACTGGCCCCTGCCCTTCCTGATCTCCGCGCACAGCGCCGGGATCACCTTGTGCAGGTCGCCGACGATCGCGTAGTCGGCGTTCGCGACGATCGGCGCCTCGGGGTCGGTGTTGATCGCCAGGATGTGCCGCGAGCCCTTGCAGCCGACCATGTGCTGGATCGCGCCGCTCACGCCGCAGGCGATGTACAGCTCCGGCGCGATCCGCGTGCCGGTCTGGCCGATCTGGTCGGCGTGCGGCCGCCAGCCCTGGCTTGTGACGGCGCGCGAGCAGCCGACCGCCGCGCCGAGCAGCCCGGCCAGCTCCTCCAGCACCCCAAACCCTTCGCTGCTGCCAACCCCGCGCCCGCCGCCCACCACCACGCGCGCGTCCGCCAGCGAGATCGCGCCCTCCGGCGCCTCGACCCGCCCGACCACCCGCACCCGAAACTCCTTCTCCGCCAGCGCGGGCGTGAAGTCCTCGACCGCGACCTCGCCGGCCGCAGGCCCCGGCTCGGCCGCGAGCGCGTGCGGCGCGATCGTCAGTAGCCTCACCGCGCCGTGCAGGCGCGCCTGCTCAAGCAGGCTGCCGCCCCAGCGCAGCCGCGTCACCTCTAGCTGCTCGCCCGGATGCGCCGCGACGCAGTTGGCCGCCAGCGGCAGGCCGCGCCGCGCGGCGACGTGCGCCATCACCTCGTTGCCGCGG
Source organism: Candidatus Ribeiella danica (assembly GCA_016717335.1). GTDB lineage: Bacteria > Chloroflexota > Chloroflexia > Chloroflexales > Roseiflexaceae > Ribeiella > Ribeiella danica. Next base: position 220,295 of record JADKFS010000003.1, on the reverse strand, counting down.
TCGCTGCCCGCCGCCAGCACGACCGCCGGATTCTGCGCGGCGATCAGCTCGACCAGGCTCTGCGCCCACGCCTCCGGCGCGTAGTCGTCCAGCCGGTCGTGTAGGGCCAGGTGCGCGGTCGCGACGCCGTACTCGCCCAGCCCGTCCGCGAGCGGGCGGGCTGCCTCGCCGACCAGCGCGGCGTGCAGGGGAACGTCCAGCCGGCCCGCCAGGTCGCGCCCGAACGTGAGCGCCTCGAGCGACAGCGCGCTCAGCCGGCCGCGGTCGTGTTCAATCAGCACAATGATCATTGCTACACCAGCCCTAATGATCGCAAGACGTCGACCGCCCTGGCCGCCACGTCGGGCCCCTGGCCGAGGATCTCGACCTGGCTGCCCTGCGCGGGCGGCAGCGCCAGCCGCACTTTCACCAGCGCGTTCTCGGCCGCGCCCGGCTGCCGCCGCTCGATCGCCTTCTTCTTGGCCTTCAGCCGGCCGAGCAGCGGGACGTAGCGCGGCAGGTTGATGCCCTCCTTGACCGTGAAGACCGCCGGTAGATCGACCTCGAACAGCTCCCATCCGCCGCCGGTCTCGCGCCGGGCGAGCGCCCGGCCGTCCTTGATCTCCAGCGACTTGACGCCCGCGACGCACGGCATGTCGAGCGCGTGGGCCACCCGCACGCCGACTTGGTAGTCGCCGGTGTCGGCCGCCTCGCTGCCCAGCAGCAGCAGGTCGAAGCGCTGTCCGCTCGCGCGCACTGCCGCGACGATCGCGGCCGCCGTCGCGCCGGGATCCCACTCGCCGCCATCGGTCTCGAGCAGCATTGCGCGGTCGATCCCCATCGCCAGCGCGTCGCGCAGCTGCTCCTCGGCGGCGGCCGGGCCGAGCGTGAGCACGGTCGAGCTGCCGCCGTAGCGCTCGACCAGCCGCACCGCCTCCTCGACCGCGCACTCCTCGTGCGGGCTGATCGTGAAGCCGAGGTAGCGCGCGTCGATCGATTGCTCGTCGGCGGTCAGCTCGATCTTGCCGGCCGTCGCAGGGACCCGCTTGATACACACCAGGATGTTCATCTACGCTCTCACTCGCGCATTCTCGGGGTCGAACAGCGGCGTGCTGCCGGCCACCTCGACCGTCACCGGGTAGTGCTCGCCGAAGTACTCGACCAGCAGGCTCGTGCCGACCTTGGCGTACTCGGGCGGCAGGTAGCTCAGCAGGATGGTCTTGCCGACCGACGGCCCGGACCCGGCGCTGGTGACGTACGAGCGGCGGCCGTGCTTATCCGTCAGCGGCTGGCCGTCGGTCGTCAAGATCGGCTCGCGGCCCATCATGTAGCGCTTGAAGCCCGACTTCGAGGTGTTGTCATCGACCGTGAGCGTGCAGAGGACCGCGGCCGGCGGCTCGGCGCGCTGCTTCAGGTAGGCCGCCTTGCCGACGAACTCCTGCGACTTGACCTGCGGCCGGGTCATGCCGGCCTCGACCAGGTTGTACTCTAGCTCCAGCTCGTTGCCGTAGGCGCGGTAGCACTTCTCCAGCCGGGCGGTCGTGCCGTACACGCCGATGCCGACCGGGGCGACGCCGAGCGGCTGGCCGGCCGCCCACAGGATATCCCACAGCCGGGCGCCCTGCTCGAACGGGACGTAGATCTCCCAGCCCAGCTCGCCGACGTAGGAGATGCGCGAGGCCAGCGCCCGCACCGGGCCGAAGTCGACCCAGCGGCAGGTGGCGAAGGGGAAGCCGGCGTTCGACAGATCGGCCGCCGTGCAGGACTGCACCAGCTCGCGCGCGCGCGGCCCCCACACGCCGATCGTCGCCCACGCCGAGGTCAGGTCGGCCAGCTGGGCCGAGCCGTCGGCCGGCAGGTGGTCGACGAACCACTGCTTGTCGCGCATGCCGTCGAAGCCGCCGGTGACCACGCGGAACAGCTGCTCGCCGAGCCGCATGATCGTCAGGTCGGCCTTCATGCCGCCGGCCTCGTTCAGCAGCGGCGTGTAGACCACCCGGCCGACCGGCACGTTCATCTGGGCCACGGCCATGCGCTGGATGTAGTCGAGCGCGCCGGGGCCGGTGATGTCGAAGATCGCGAAGGCCGAGAGGTCGACCATGCCGACGCGGTCGCGCATCGCCAGGTGCTCGGCGTTGATGATCGGCGACCACCAGCGCGCGTCCCACTCGTACTTGCGCGGCATCACGCGCTCGCCGTACTCGGCCAGCAGCTTGGCGTTCGACTCGTACCACTGCGGCCGCTCCCAGCCGGCCGTCTCGAAGAAGACCGCGCCGAGCGCCTTCTCGCGCTCGTAGAACGGGCTGACGCGCACGCCGCGGTTCGACAGCCACTGCTCGCGCGGGTGGACGATGCCATAGGTCTTGTTGAAGCCCTCGGCGGTGCGGGCGCGCACGTGGAACTTGGTCTTCTGGTGGTCGTAGAAGCGCGCGATGTCCGAGCCGGAGGGGTCGATCTCGGGCGCGCCGTTGGTCATCCACTCGGCCACCGAGCGGGCGATGCCGGGCGCCTCCTTGATCCAGATCGCCGCGACCGACCACAGCCCCTTGACCTCGGGCGTCTCGCCGAGGATCGGGAAGCCGTCGGGCGTGAGCGAGAGCAGGCCGTTGATCGCGTAGCGGATGCCGACCTTCGGGTCGCCCAGGATCTCGGGCATCAGCTCGAGCGCGCGCTCAAGCGACGGGTCGAAGTCCTCCTGCGTGAACGGCAGCTCGGTCGGCGAGAGCTTCGACTGCTCGATCGAGGGGATGTCGTCGGGCTCCCACAGGATCGGGCGGTGATCGTACGAGCCGACCTCCATATCGCCGCCGTGCTGGCGCTCGTAGCCGTTGGTGTCCATGTCGCGGATGATCGGGAACTTGATCTCGCCGACCGTATCGGCGAAGATCGGCACCGGGCCGACGCTGATCATCTGGTGGACCGCCGGCGTGAGCGGGATATGCGCGCCGGCCATGCGCGCGATGCGCGGGCTCCAGATCCCGCAGCAGATCACCACCGTCTCGGCCCGGAAGTCGCCGCGGCTGGTGCGGACGCCGCGCACGCGCCCGCCCTGCACGTCGACGCCGAGGATCTCGGCGTTGGGGACGACCCGCAGCGCGCCCATCTGCTGGGCCCGCTCGCGCATGATCGTCCCGGCGCGCAGCGAGTCGACCGTGCCGACGCCGGGGGTGTAGAAGCCGCCGAGCAGGATCTCCTCGTTGATGTAGGGCACCAGGCGCCGGATCTCGGCCGGGCCGATCAGCTCGGACTCGATGCCCCACGACTTGGAGGAGGCCAGGCGCCGCTTGAGCTCCTGCGCGCGCTCGTACGTGCGGGCGACCTCGATCCCGCCGCTCTCGATAAAGACGCCGAGATCGCGGTACTGCCGCACGCTGTCGAGCGTGAACTTGGTCATCTCCTTCGAGTGGTCCACCAGGAAGATGAAGTTCGAGGCATGGCCGGTCGAGCCGCCGGGGTTCGGCAGCGGCCCCTTGTCCAGCAGCACAATGTCCTTCCAGCCGAGCATGGCGAGGTGGTACGCCATGCTGTTGCCCACGATGCCTGCGCCAATCACGATCACGTTTGCCTGATCTGAAGCTGTGCTCATCGGCATTCCTTTTTTGCTGCTCCGCGCGGTCGTCGTAGGCGCTATTATACTGCAGGTACTGTAGTGCGGCGGTCGCCGCCGCCGCTATGTTGCGGGGCGCTGCGCCCCGGCCCCCGCCTGGGTTCGGTTTCGTCAGCGATTCTTCTTCCGGGGCGCTGCGCCCCCGGCCCCCGGCACCCAGGGGGTACCCGGGGAACCCGCGCCGGTTCCCCCGGCCCCCCTCCGGCAAAAGACGCCGTACCAATTGCATTGCCTGTAGCGCATGCCTATCACCAGGCTTGCGAGGCGAGTTGCCTCCCGTCGTGCGTGGATTCAGCCGGGCATGTGCATCAAGAATCGCAACAGAGACGGGGCTATTTTGGGGTCCAGGGGCGCAAGCCCCGGCCGGGGGGCGGCGGGGGTGGCGGCCCACCCCCGCCCGCGGGGGCACGGGGGGCGCGCAGCCCCCCGGACGAGCGTATGGGCGGACACCTGCCCGCCGGGGGCACGGGGGGCGCGCAGCCCCCCGGACGAGCATGTGGGCGGAACATGTCCGCGGGGGCGCAGGGGCGCGCAGCCCCTGCCACAGGGGCGCGGGAGCGCACAGCGATTGCCCCTGCCGCACCACTGTGTTATAACAGAGCTGCGCACGAAAAGACGTGCGCCGCACGCCAACTCCGGAGTAACGTCATGTGGCAACCGCTGCAGCGCTGGCTGCTCGACATCAAGCTCCACGACCCGCTCGAGCAGCGCCAGGCGCCGCTGGTCCAGGCGATGCTACTGGCGCTGATCGGCCTGGCGCTGGTCGGCTCCATCATTCCGATGATGGCCCCGATCCCGACGATACAGGCGATTGGCGTGTCGGTGCTCATCCTCCTGAACGTCCCGATCGCCGTCGCCGGGCTGCTGCTGCTCCGTCGCGACCGCTTCTCGCAGGCGGTCCTGCTGACCAGCAGCGGTGTGATCTTGCTGCTGACGCTGCTGCTCTTCGGCACGCAGGTGCGCAGCGGCGGCGCGCTGCTGTTCGCGTTCGCGATCCCGATCTGCATCGCCGGCCTGCTGACCGGCTGGCGCGGGGCGCTGTTCGCCGTCCTGCTGAGCTGCGCAGGCGTCGGGCTGGACACCGCGATCGAGGGCCTGGAGCTGCCGCTCGCCGGCTTCGCCGCGCCGCAGGGCGACAATACGATCGGTATCGTCGGCGGCTTTGTCGCGGTCGCCGCGATTGTGGGGCTGCTGCTCGCCCGCTTCAGCAGCGCGCTCCGCCGGGCGCTGCGCGAGGCTCAGCAGCGCGAGCTGACGCTGGAGCGGATGCGCCAGTCGCTCGAGCAGACCGTGGCCGAGCGAACCGCCGATCTCAGCGGCGCGCTGGCCGAGGTCGAGACCCGCGCCGCCGCCCAGGACAGCCTACTGGCCGAAAATGAGCGCCAGCGCCAGGTGATCCAGGAGCTGAGCGTCCCCGTGCTGCCGGTGAACGCCGCCACGCTGGTGATGCCGCTGGTCGGCGCGCTCGACAGCGCCCGCCTGATGATCCTGCAGGACCGCGCGCTCCACGCGATCGAGCGGTCGAGCGCCCGCCTGATCGTGCTGGACATCAGCGGCGTGCCGATCGTCGACAGCCAGGTCGCGCTGGGGATCCTGCAGCTGGTCGGCGCGGCGCGCCTGCTCGGTACGCGCGTCGCGCTGGCGGGCGTGCGGCCCGAGGTGGCGCAGGCGATGGTCGGGCTGGGCCTGAACCTGGGCGACGTTCTGGCGTACGGCGATCTGCAGGCAGCGCTGAACAATGGGGGCTGAGCGCCCGCGCGGCCTGGTCGTCGGCGGGGGCGGCTTCGTGGGCCGGCAGCTGGTCGAGGCGCTGCTGCGCCGCGGCGAGGCGGTGCGCGTCTTCGACCTGGCGCCGCACGACGACCCGCGCGTCGAGTCGATTGTGGGCGACCTGCGCGATCCGGCGGCGGCCCTGCGGGCATGCACGGGTGTCGAGACAGTCTTCCAGACCGCGTCGCTTGTCGACTGGCGGCCGGGCAGCGAGCGCGCCCTTCACGCGGTCAACGTCGCGGGCAACCGCCACATAATCGACGCCTGCGTCGCGACAGGCGTCAAGAAGCTCGTCTACACCAGCTCGATCGACACGGTCTTCGGCGGCCGGCCGATCCGCGACGGCGACGAGGGGCTGCCCTACCCGCGGCGCCATTTGGACACCTACGGGCGCACCAAGATGCTCGGCGAGCTGGACGTGCTGCACGCGAACGGGCGCGGCGGGCTGGCGACCTGCTCGCTGCGGCTCGCCGGCGTGTACGGGCCGGGCGACCGACACCGCTTCCCGCCGATCCTGGCGCTGGCGCGCGCCAACCGCGGCATCCGTCTCGGCGACGGCCGGGCGCGCTTCAACCACGTGTACGTCGGCAACGTCGTCCACGCGCACCTGCTGGCGGCCGAGCGGCTCGCGCCGGGATCGCCCGTCGCCGGGGCCTGCTACTTCATCACCGACGCGCCGCCGACAAACTTCTTCGACTTCTTCGAGCCGTTCCTGCAGGCGCTCGGGCTGCCCGCGCCGACCCGCTCGATCCCCTACCGCATCGCCTACCCGCTCGCCGTGGCGACCGAGCTCGGCGCGCGCCTGCGCATCGGCCGGGCCAGCCAGGCGCCCTCGCTCACGCGCTATATTGTGGCGTCAACCTGCGTCGACTTCTACTTCAGCCGCGCGAAGGCCCGCCGCGATCTCGGCTACGAGCCGGTCGTCGGCGAGCTGGAGGCGCGCGCGCAAACACTAGGGTGGCTGCGCACGTTCACCTAAGGCAATCACGTCTTCCGGGGCGCTGCGCCCCCGGCCCCCCGCCACCCAGAGGGGAGCTGGGAAACCCGCGCCGGTTCGTGTGCCTTCGGCCAGATGTTTCTTCCGGGGCGCTGCGCCCCCGGCCCCCCGCCTGGGGGAACCCGCGCCGGTTCCCCCAGCCCCCCTCCGGCAAATGATGCCGTCTCAGCTCCACGGTTCGTGGCGCATGCCTTGTACCACTCCGATCGGACGTGTTGTCTTCCAGTGCGCGTGGATGCCGCCAGGCATGCACATCAAGCATCGCAAACGAGGCAGGATTCTTTTGAGGTCCAAGGGCGCAAGCCCCGGCCGGGGGGCGGCGGGGGTGGCGGCCCACCCCCGCCCGCGGGGGCACGGGGGGCCCCCCACGTTTAGCGAGCAGCAAACGGCAGGTAGCGCCGTTCCAGCGGCATGTTCGTGTCAACGCTGAAGATCAGCTCCTGCTGCGCGCTGGCGTTGCCCTCGGCGTCGATCGCCTGGTAGCGCAGGTGGTAGCTGTTGTTCCCGAGCGGCCCGAGCTGCAGCACCGGCCCGCCCGACTCCTGCCAGCTCGCCCCGTCCCAGCTCCAGCGCACGCGCGCGACGCCGCTGCCGCCCTGATCGTCGGCCGCGACGGCGAGCGTCGGCGGCTCGGCGTAGGTGCCGTCGAACAGCAGCGCCCCGCCGCCGAGGCCGTCCGCCAGCGTCTGGAACAGGTCGGAGCCCGGCGTCTTGTAGGCGTAGCCGGCCGCGGCATTGCCGCCGCGCTCGAAGTACTTGAACGAGACGACGTGCCGGCCCGCGTCGAGCGCGATCGTGCCGGTCGAGTCGACGGCAGGGTGCAGCCCGCTGCTCACCACCACCGGCTGGCCGTCGACCCACAGCCACGAGCCGTCGTCGCTGGTGGTGCGGAAGGTGTACTCGCCGCTCGCCGGCGCGACGAAGCTGCGGGTCTGCTCGACGATGAACTGGTCGCTCAGGCCGAGCGGCCCGCCGCCGCCCCAGTCGAGCGGCGCGCCGTCCCAGGCGAAGCTGCCGACGTACTGCCCGCGCGGGATCGAGAGCGGGTTGCGCGTGCGCGCCAGGAAGTTATCGGGGATGGCGCCGAGCTGGTAGACCCGCGCCAGCGGCTGGAGCTGCGCGTCGTAGCCGGCGGCGTCGGGCGCGACGCGCTCGGGCGTGACGGTGATGGTCCGCGGGCTGACGCCCTGCTGGTAGTACTTCACATACTCTTGCACGATGCCGGCCTGGAGCGTGTAGCTGCCGGGCGTGCGGAAGCGCACGTAGCCGACGATCGTCTGCTGCTGGCCGGGCGCGAGGTCGGCGTTCAGCCCCCAGCGCCACGGGTAGTCGCTGGTCGGGCCGCTGCAGCCGGTGCCGCGCCCATCCCAGCCGGGCATCCCCAGCACGACGCGCAGCCGATCGCTCTCCTTGGGGAAGGCCGGGTAGCTGCCCGAGCTGTTGCCGCTAAAGCACTCGTCCTGGTCGTAGACGTAGCCGTTGTCCAGGTCGTTCAGCCCGCCGCCGGCCGTCAGGTCGACCCGCGGCGCCTGGCCGTAGAAGGTTGTGGTGCCAGTGTTCCTGACGGTGAAGGTGAGCTTGAGCAGCTCGCCGGCCGCAAGCGTGCTGCGGTCATAGGTCACGCCGCCGATCTCGGCGCTGGCCGCCCCGCTCTCGGGCACCCACTTGACCGCGTCGAAGAACACCACCTTGTCGTTGCCCACTCCCAGGGGCTCGCCGGTGAGGTCGCTCAGCGCCACGCTCCCGCTGCCCTGGCTGAACTGGTACGCGCCGACGTCGACCCACTCCGACGCCGTGTTCTGGTCGACCGCCACCGAGGCCGACCCGCCGGCGTAGTCGATCGTGTAGCGCGCCTGGCCGCTGGCGTAAGGCGGCGGCGCGAGCCCGCAGCCCTGCGGGACGTGCACGTAGACGCGGTAGCGCCCGCTCGTCGGGATGCTGGCCTGCCAGGCTGCGCTGTTCGTGCTTTCGGCCGGATCGGCGGTCGCGTAGGTCCAGAAGGCGTGCCCGCCGTAGCCGCAGCTCGCCTCGTGCCAGTCGGCCGGGCTCGGCTTGAAGCCGGTCTCGAGGTCGTCGATCGCCAGGTCGCCGTTGTCGGCCGGCCCGTTGCTGAGCGCCTGCTTGACGCGGTTGCGGATGCCCGGCAGGTAGGCGATCGCCTGGTCGCCCGGGCAGCTGGTGTGGCCGGGCGTGACCTGGCGGTGGCCGGCGATGTTCAGCACGACCGCGCCGGGGTTGTATGGGCGGCAGTAGCTCGAGATATCGCAGCCGTAGTAGTACGCGCTGCCGAGCGGGTCGATCTTCTTCTGGCCGGCCTTCCAGGCCAGCAGGTTGACCAGCGCGTCCTGGGCCGGCTGCGTCGGCGGGACGGTCGCGTAGGTGCCGATCAGCACCACGCCCATCGAGCCGTAGTTGCCGGTGTCGTGGAACGCGACCGCGTCGTCGCCGCCGGCGCGGCCCTCGTAGATCACGCCGTTCGGGTCGATCAGGTAGTTGTAGCCGACATCGCCCCAGCCGCGCGTGTAGGTGTGGAACTTCCACTCGGCCAGGACGCGCGCGGCCCAGTTCGGCTCGCTGGGGTAGAGCGAGTTGCTGTCGGCGGTGTGGTGCACGACCATGTGATTGACCGGGTAGTAGGACGGCGCGACCCGGCTGCCCTGCCCATCCGGCGAGCCCCAGCCGGTGCGCGACACCACGCCCGGCTTGGCGAGCGCTTCGCCGGCCGCCTGCCGCTGGGCCGCGGCCACCACGGGCGGGTGCGAGGCGTCCACCGTGCTAACGTCGATCCGCCGCAGCTCCGGCTCGGCGCCGTCGGGCGCGCCGGCAAACTCGGCGCGCACCTGCCAGAAGCGCGAAAGCGCGCCGGCGTCGATCGTCTGGCTCCACGCGACCTCGGGGCCGTCCGACTCGCTCCACAGGTCGTCGTTCTGGAGCACTGCGCTCCAGTCGCTCCAGCTCGCGCCATCGGTCGACGCGCGCACAGACAGCGACAGCGATGCGCCCTCGGGCACGTGCGAGTCCCAGCGCAGCAGCATGTGCGTGAACGGGTGATCGGCCGTGGTGGGTGGCGAGACGTACTCGGGCGCGATCGCGCGCGCGCTCGGGTTAGCGCCGGCGAGCGTCGGCTGCGGCTGCAGCACCACCAGGTCGGGCGGGCGATCGGCCTCGCCGGACTGCGCGATCGAGCGGAGGGATGGCGCCAGGATCGACACGAGCACGAACACGGCGATCAGGGCGAGGGCAGGCAGACGATAGCGCATAGGTCGCAACCTCCTCAGGGCTCAGGAGTATCCGGAAAGATCATGGGGCTCTCATCATCAATAGTACGCCGCCGGCGAATGACAACCCTGAACCGCCGCTGATAGACTGGTGATACGGCCGCGCCCTGATGGCGCGCGCGTGGTACAATAGCCGCTGCAGAAGCGGCGCGCGCCCATTCTGAGCTGTAATCGAACCGTCATCCGGCAAACGCATGAATCAACTACCACCCGAGTACACCATCCTGGCGATCGAGACCTCCTGCGACGAGACCGCCGCCGCGGTCGTGCGGGGCGGGCGCGAGATCCTCTCGAGCGTCGTCGCCTCGCAGATCGAGGAGCACCGCCGCTACGGCGGGATCGTGCCCGAGGTCGCCTCGCGCCAGCACATCCTGACGATCCCGACCGTCGTCGAAGAGGCGCTGGCCGGCATCCCGGGCGGCTGGGGCGCGATCGACGCGGTCGCCGCCACCTACGGTCCCGGTCTGGCGGGCGCGCTGCTGACCGGCCTCAACGCCGCTAAGACGATCGCCTGGGCGCGCGACCTGCCGTTCGTCGGCGTGAACCACATCGAGGCGCACATCTATGCGAACTGGCTCGACGTGGGGCTAGGGGCTAGGGACTTGGGACTTGTGGGGGGCGCTTCTTCCCAAGCCCCAAGCCCCAAGCCCCTAGCCTCTGAGCCGCAGTTCCCGCTAATCGCGCTGGTCGTCTCGGGCGGGCACACGCTGCTGGCGCTGCTGGAGGGGCACGGCGTCTACCGCCTGCTCGGGCAGACCCGCGACGACGCGGCCGGCGAGGCGTTCGACAAGGCCGCGCGGATCATGGGGCTGGGCTTCCCCGGCGGCCCGGCCATCCAGCAGGCGGCCGAGCGCGCCCCCGGCGGCGTGACGCTGCCGCGGGCCTGGCTGCGCGACAGCTACGACTTCTCGTTCAGCGGCCTCAAGACGGCGGTGCTCCACCAGGTCCAGGGCCGGCAGGCGCGCGAGCAGGGGGTGGCGGTCGCGGGGCAGCGGCCAGGGAGACCAGGGGACAAGGAGACAAGGAGACCAGGGGACAAGGAGCCCCAAGCTCCAAGCCCCAAGCCCCAAGCCCCAAGCCCTACGTCGCCGGGCTCCGACAAGTACATGGCCCAGCTGGCCTACGCCTTCCAGGAGTCGGTGGTGGACGTGCTGGTGACCAAGACTGTCGACGCGGCGCGCGCGTTCGGCGCCACCGCGATCCTGCTCGCCGGCGGCGTGGCCGCGAACAAGCGGCTGCGCGACGAGCTGTCGCGCCGCGCGCCGGTGCCGGTGCGCTACCCGCCGCTGGAGCTGTGCACCGACAACGCCGCGATGATCGCCGCCACCGCCTTCTACCGCTTCGAGGCCGGCCTGCAGAGCGGCTGGGACCTCGACGTCGCGCCGAACCTGAAGCTGGCCTAACAGAGGGAACTCCATGCAGTACCGACGCCTCGGCCGCACCGGCCTGAGCGTATCCGCCCTGTGCCTCGGCACCATGCAGTTCGGCTGGACCGCCGACGAGCCGGCGTCGTTCGCGGTGTTGGACGCGTTCGCGGCGGCGGGCGGCACGCTCGTCGACAGCGCCGACGTCTACTCGAACTGGCACCCCGGCAACCCCGGCGGCGTCTCCGAGCAGATCATCGGGCGTTGGATGCGCGAGCGCGGCAGCCGCCACGAGATCGTGCTGGCCACCAAGGCGCGCGGCCGGATGTGGCGCGGGCCTGCCGGCGAGGGCCTGAGTCGGGCGCACCTGATCCGCGCCTGCGAGGACAGCCTGCGCCGCCTCCAGACCGACTACATCGACCTGTACCAGACCCACTGGTTCGACGCCGAGACGCCGATCGAGGAGACGCTTGGGGCACTGACGGACCTGGTGCGCGCCGGCAAGGTGCGCTACATCGGCTGCTCGAATATCCCGGCCTGGCGGCTGGCGCTGGCGCTGGGGGCGAGCGAGCGGCTGCGCCTGGCGCGCTACGACTCGCTGCAGCCGCACTACAACCTGGCGCACCGCGACGAGTTCGAGCGCGAGCTGCAGGACCTGTGCGCCGACCAGGGCGTCGGCGCGATCCCCTACAGCCCGCTGGCAGGCGGCTTCCTGACCGGCAAGTATCGGCGTGGCGAGGCCGCGCCCGAAAGCGCTCGCGCCGGCGGCGTCCAGAAGCGCTACTTCAACGAACGCGGCTGGGCGACTGTCGAGGCGCTGGTCGCGGTGGCCGAGGAGCAGGGCGTGCCCGCGGCCCAGATCGCGCTGGCGTGGCTGCTGGCGCGGCCCGCGGTCGTCGCCCCGATCGTCGGCGCGAACTCGCCCGAGCAACTCGCCGACAGCCTGGGCGCGATCGACATCCATCTGAGCGACGAGCAGATCGCCAGGCTGAATCAGGCCAGCGCCTGGGAGTAGCGCCCGCGGATTGTGCCGATTAGCGCGGATACCAGGAGGCGCTCTATCCGCGAAAATCCGCCTTATCCGCGGATACCAGGAGGCGCTCTATCCGCGAAAATCCGCCTTATCCGCGGATACCAGGAGGCGCTCTATCCGCGAAAATCCGCCTTATCCGCGGATCGATTCAGGCGCCCTGATGCTGAATCAGGCCAGCGCCTGGAAGTAGCGCGCCGCAGATTGTGCCGATTAGCGCGGATATAAGAATGTGCTTATCCGCGAAAATCCGCTTTATCCGCGGATCGATTCAGGCGCCCTGATGCTGAATCAGGCCAGCGCCTGGAAGTAGCGCGCCGCAGATTGTGCCGATTAGCGCGGATATAAGAATGTGCTTATCCGCGAAAATCCGCCTTATCCGCGGATCGATTTAGGCGCTCAGCTCGAGCCCTTCCAGCACGATCATCCGGCCGCGCAGCGGCACCATGCGCAGATCCGAGCGGGCGGCCGGCACCGGCCCGCAGCTGAAGGTGCCCAGGTCGTCGATCTCGGCGGTGGCCCGCAGCGCGCCGCCCTGGCGCAGCTCGACCAGCGCGCCGGTCCAGCGGTCCAGATCCTCGTCCTCGACCTGGCAGTGCAGCACGACCACGCCCGCGCCGGACGGGCGGACATCCAGGAAGATGGTGGTGTCGCCTGCCTCGGCGCGCAGCGGCCCGGCGCCCGAGCCGCGCAGGCCCGGCACGAGCGCGCGCGGCAGCAGCCGCCCGATCAGCGGTCCGCGCCAAGGCTGCCTCGGCGCTGGCGGCGCGGCGGCGATCGGCGGCGGCTCCTCGGCCTGAAGAAACACGCGTAGATCCTCGATCTCCTGCCTGCAGGATGCACAGCCGGTCACGTGCCGGGCGAACGCGCGATCCTCCTCCCCGCTCATCCCGCCAAGGTGGTAGTCGGACAGCCGCTGCGGCGCCGGGCAGTCCCAGCGGTGCAGGCTCGCCCCCAGGCCCCGCTCGATCCGCTGCGCCTCCGCCAGGCGAGCCGCGCAGCTCGCGCACTGCGCCAGGTGCAGCCGCACGTCCGGATCGGCCTCGCCGTCGAGTGCGGCGGAGATCTGGTCGTCGGTCAGCGGCGGCGGCGCGCTACACTGCATGGGTCACCTGCGATACCAAGCTTCAACAGCTTGCCTTCGATCATATGAATGCGGATTCCCTAAAAATATCACGCCGACATCTTGTCACCTTGTCTCCTTGTCTCCTTCATCCCCCCGCAAGCCCGAACAGCTCCCGCAGCTGCGAGTCGCGGCGCAGCAGCCGGCGGATGCGGTACGCATCGACCGAGACCTCACGCTCGTCGCGCCAGCTGCCGGGGTAGTCCGCGACGATCTGGCGCGGCCGCAACCCCTCGACGAACATGCAGTGCGCCAGCAGCCGGTCGCGCTCGTCCTGGAGCACGCGCGTGACCCGCGCCCAGACCTCGGCGGCGTCCAGGTCGGCGCCCAGGTCGGGCGTCTGTGCGGCGCCGGGCGTCTCATCCAGCGGCACGACCGCCGGGAAACCGGCCGGCGGCCGCTGGTCGCGCAGGTACTGGATGATCGCCGTGTGCACGCACAGCTTGAGGTAGGCCAGCGTCTGGGCCAGCGACGAGAAGCCGGCGAACCTGGCGCCGCGCAGGTACGCGTAGAACGCGCCCCAGGCCGCGACGGCGAAGTAGTCGGCGCTCTCGCCCGTCTGCCCGAAGCGGCTGTGGCCGAGCACCCAGGCGAACACGCGGCGCTCGTAGATCTGGTAGACGCGGGTGAACGCCTCGGAGAGACCGTCGGCAAGCGCGCGCCGCAGCAGCTCGAAGCAGAACTGCTCGTCGCTGGGCTCGCGCCGGCCGTACTTCTCGGTCTCGGTCGCGCAGCGCTGCGCAAGCTCGTCGATCGACAGGCTGGCGATGATCATCGGGGCGCTCCCTGGCGCCGAGACGGCGACCCTGGTCATCGTATGGAAACCGAACTGCTCGATTGCTATTGTACATCATACTGAACACTCTAATTTCAACGATTCGCACGTTTAGTCTTATGGAGGCCCCAAACCATCTCCTATACATCGCACCACGTTTGTCGATCTCCTGAAGAGCACTGTTGCAATGTTGCTCGCCGGGGCGCGCTTCGCATGCACCCGGCCCGGCAGAGGTCGCATGTGGGGGCGGCCCCGGCCGGCCTTCCATGTCCTCACTGCGCCATCACGGCATAGCGCACCAGGGCTCAGAAGATGGACCGCGACAGGCTGGCACAGCAGCTGCTCACCGATCGATCGGCCATCCCGTTGCTGCTCGCGCCGCTCTCCGGCGCCGAGACGGCCGCGCTGGTCGACCAGCTCAAAGCCGAGGCCGATCGGCACTACTGGATCAACGCCAACCGCTCGCTCGAGCTGGGCGAGCTGATCGTGCAGATCGGGCAGACCCGCGCCGACCTGCGCGAGATGGCGCTGGGCATGATGACCCGCGGGGACGCGCTCAAGTTCCTGGGCCGGATCGAAGAGGCCTGGGACGCGCTCGGCCAGGCCGGCGCGCTGTTTCAGGCCGCCGGCGACGAGGTCGGCTGGGCGCGCACCCGGATCGGGCGCGTGCTGATCTGCGCGGACCTCAAGCGCGTGCCCGAGGCGCTGGCCGACGCCGAGACGGCGCGCGCGATCTTCGTGCGCCACGCGATGCACGAGAAGCGGGTCGTCCTCGACCTCAACACCGCGATCACGCTCGACTTCCTCGGCGAGCACCGGCAGGCGCTCGCGCTGTACCAGTCCGGCCTGGCGACCGCCGAGTCGCTGGGCGCGGCGGGCGAGCGCTTCCGCGGCCTGCTGCTGAACTGCATGGGCCTGACCCACGAGGCGTTGGGCGATCTGCGCCGGGCGCTGCTCTGCCACGAGCAGGCGCGCGCCCTGTTCGCCGAGCGCCACGAGACCAGCGCCGCGGCCGTCGCCGAGCTGAATATCGCGTTCATCGCGATCGCGCAGGGCTTCTACCGGCGCGCGCTCGATCTGCTGCACCGGGTCTACCAGCTCAAGATCGCCGAGCAGCTGCCGCTGGACGCCGTCCACGTGCAGCGCGCGATGGTCGAGTGCTACCTGCTGCTCAACCGCTATACCGAGGCGCGCGACCTGGCGCGGCAGGTGATCGCGTCGTACCAGAGCTTTGGGGCGACATACAAGCAGGGCATGGCGCTGCTGCATCTCGCCACCGCCGCGGCGCACCTCTCCGACTTCGCGGGCGCGCAGGCGGCGCTCGACTCGGCCGAGGCGATCTTCGCGTCGCTTGGCGCCAGCGCGTGGATCGCGACGGCCCGGCTGCGGCGCAGCCGGATCGCGCTGCTGCAGGGCGATCCGGCGCTGGCCCGGAGCGAGGCGCTCGCCGCCGCCGCGACATTCGAGTCCGGCGGGCAGCAGGTCAGCTACGCCGAGGCCAGCCTCCTGCGCGGGCAGGCGCTGCTGGCCCTGGGCGATCCCGCCTCAGCGGCAGACGGCGCCGAGACGGCCCTGCGGGTCGCGCGGCGCTCGAACGTCGCGGCGCTGCGCTACTCGGCCCACCTGCTGCTCGGCCAGGTCGCCGAGGCGCGCGGCCAGGTCCCGCGCGCGATCCAGCGCTACCGCGCGGCCGCCGCCACGGTCGAGCGGGTGCAGCGCGGCCTGACCCTCACGCTGCGGCCGGGCTTTCTGGAAGATAAGCAGGCGGCCCTACGTTCGCTGATCGCGCTGTACCTGCGCGCCGGCAGGACAGGCTGCGCATTCGAGGCGATCGAGCGCGCCAAGTCGCAGGTGCTGTTGGGCTACCTCTCCAACCGCGAGCGGCTGCGCTGGTCGAGCGACGACCCGCGCAGCCGCGAGCTGATCGGCGAGCTCAACCGGCTGCGCGAGGAGCACCACTGGTTCTACCGGCTGGCGCACGAGCGGCCGGCCGACGAGCAGGCCCGGCCGAGCGGCTTCGACCCACAGCAGGCGATCGGAGAGGTCGCGGCGCGCGAGCGGCGCATGCGCGCGATCACCGAGCAGCTGTACCTGCGCAGCGCCGACGGCAGCCGAATCGCCCAGGCCTCGCCGCCGCGGCTGCGCGACGTGCAGCGCTGCCTGAGCGAGCGAACCTTGCTGATCGAGTACTACAACGACGGCGTCAACCTGTGGGCCTTCACGCTCGACGCCGCTGGGCTGCAGGTGCACGCCCTGCCCACGACGGTCGAGGCGATCGACCGCCTGATCGACCAGCTGCAGGTCAACCTGGCCTCCGCGCTCAGCGTCGGACCGGCCGCGCCGCAGGCGCGCGGGCTGGCGGGCATCGCCCGGCGCATCCTGCGGCGGCTGCACGCCGCGTTGATCGAGCCATTCGAGCAGCGAATGGCTGGCCGCGGCCGGCTGGTAATCGTGCCGTACGGCGCGCTGCACTACCTGCCGTTCCACCTGTTGCACAGCGGCGCGGCCTACCTGGTCGAGCAGGTCGAGCTGGTCGTCCTGCCGGCGGCAAGCCTGGCCACGCGGCGCAGCCCGCGCCGGCCGGGCGGGGCGCTCGCGCTGGCGCACTCCTGGGGCGGCCGGCTGCCCCAGACGCTAGCCGAGGCACGCGCGGTGCAGCGCCGCTTCGGCGGCGACCTCCGCGCCGAGTGGGCCGCCAGCCGCGAGGCCCTGCAGTCGCCGCCCGGCCAGATCCTGCACATCGCCGCGCACGGCGAGCACCGGCTCGACCAGCCCGACCTGTCGTACATCCAGCTCGCCGACGGCCAGCTCTACACCGACGACCTGCTGCAGCACGACCTGAGCTACGAGCTGGTCACGCTGAGCGCGTGCGAGACCGGCCGCGCCAACGTGGCCGCCGGCGACGAGCCGATCGGGCTGGGCCGCGGCTTCCTGTACGCCGGCGCGGGCGCGCTGCTCGCCAGCCTCTGGCGCATCCCGGACGACTCGACCCACGATCTGATGGACATGATCTATGGCGCGCTCGACGCCGGCGCCAACAAGGCGGCCGCGCTGCGCTGCGCCCAGCTGAGCATCCTGCGGCGGCAGCCGGATCTGCACCCGGCCTTCTGGGGCGCGTTCCAGCTGGTCGGCGACCCGGCCCCGCTCTCGACAAAGATGGCGTTAGCAGTAGGAAAGGAACCTGCAGATGGAACAGACTAACCAGGAGGACCCGCAAGACCAGGGGCCGCCGGTCTATTTCATGCCCGGCCAGCTGCTGCTGGTGGTGGACCATCCACCGATCGATCAGCCCGAAGATCTGATTGGCAGGCTCAAAGAAAACCCGCTGGTCGCCCGCAACGATACCTTGGCCAATACCGTAGTCGACCCGAACCGCGTGCAGACCTTCGCGCAGCACGACCGCGAGCGCAGGGTCCCATTCCCGCCGCGCGCGGATCACTCTCAGTTCTCACTGGTCTTCTTCGACGCGTCTGGCACGATCAGGAACCCGAATCAGCTGACCGCGCTGATCGACGATCTGAACCTCCGGGCGCTCGATTCCGACGACCGGTCCGGAAACCGGCAGCAGTTTGTAACCGTCGTGGCTGCATCGCCGAACTGGCTGGCCACCCCGGCCGGCGAGCCGACCGGCGGCAGCGGACCCGGCGCGCGGCCTGTTCCAGTCGACCCGCTGCCCAATCCGCTGCCGTATAGGTTTGCCCTGGAGGCGCTCCCGCAGCTGTCCGGCGAGCAGGCGCACGAGCAGCCGGTCGAGGTGACGATCCTGGACACCGCGCCATCCTGCGGTGCGCTGCAGCGGGCCTACCACCGGTGGGCCTACGACCACCCGCTGCTGCGCGGCCTGTTCGGCCAGCTGGCCTACGGCCTGACTGCGCCGCTGAGCATCACCTACGCGCAGGAGCTCGACATCAGCCTGCCGAATCGCGCGGCGCTGCACCCCAAGGGCCATAACTACCCCATGGCCGACCACGGGCTGTTCGTCGCCGGGATCATCTGGTCGATCGCGCCGCACGCGCGGCTGCAGCTGATCCAGGTGCTGAACGACTACGGCGTCGGGCATCTCGAGGGCATCACCGCCGCGCTGCGGGATCTGGCCGACGATCGCGCGCGACGTCGCAAACAGAGCATTCCGATCCCTCCGCTGATCATCAACATGAGCCTGACGATCGTCACCCCGCTGCCCAAGAGCAGGGGGTGGAATGGCGACGTGCTGCGCGAGGGGCACCCCAAGGACGGATTGGAGGGTTGGGATAGCATGCAGGACCGCGATGGGGAGGATCAGTGTTCCAGATGGGAAGCGGCGCGCGAGCTGCTGTCGAAGGCGCTGGAATCGGTCTGCATCTCGCTGCACCACGAGGAGGTCCTGATCGTGGCCGCGGCCGGCAATGACGGGAAGCCGGGCAGTCACTACGGCGCGCGCAACCCGGCCGCGTACGAGAGCGTGCTGGGAGTTGGCGCGCTGGTGCCCGATGCCGGCGCGCCCTCAGGCTACGCGATGGCGTTCTACTCGAACGACTCCGACGACCCGCTCAGTGCCGGCATCGCGACGCTCGGCGGCGACGCAGATCCAATGACATATGACACACGGCCGGATAGCGGCGTGCTGGGCGTCTACACCGGCGAGTTCCCGCAGGCCGGCGCGCTTCCGAACCCGAACGGCTGGGCCTGGTGGGCCGGCACCTCCTTCGCCGCCCCGGTCATCACCGGCGCGCTCGCCGCCATCATCGGCAACAACCGCCCGCCCGCTCAGGCACAACAAGAGCTGCGCGATTTCGTAGAGGCGCCCGGAACCATGCCTAACCTCGAGATCTTCCCGGTGAGGCAAGAGCCCTAGCGCCGGTACATAGTCGTGAGTACGGCTCCCGTGACGACGAGAGAGGAAGGCATGCGGGGCAGGGGGTGGGGCGATCCAGCGCATCACGGGGGGGGGGCCCCCCCCCGGGGGCCGGGGGGGGGCCCCCCGGCCGGGGCCGGGGGCGGGCCCCCCCGCCCGAAGTAACATAGAAAAAGGCAGCTGCGAGCAACTATCGTAAGAAGTCCATTTTTTCCTGTGATAAACCGGCCATCCTCGCATTGATGTAATCGAGAGACAGAACCGGCCGGGCAGCGACACGATTGCACCACCCCGGCGGCGGTGTGGACATCACAGGAGGAGCTATGCAAGCCCAGCAGACCGAGCAGAACACCCCCGACGGGTACGAGCTATTTCGCCGCGCGATCGTGGAGCGCGACGAGCGCGCCTGGGCCGAGGGCACCGCACGCTACCGCCCGATGCTGATCTCCTGGGCCGCGCGCTGCAGCGCCAGCGCGACGATCGGCGAGCACTGCGACGATATCGCCGACTGCGCCTTCGCGCGCGCCTGGGCCGCGCTCTCGCCCGATCGCTTCGCCAGGTTCCCGACCCTGGCGTCGCTGCTGGCCTACCTGCGCACCTGCGTCACCAGCGCGGTGATCGACACGATGCGCAGCGAGACCAACTTCGAGCGCATCACGCAGCTGATCGAGGTCGAGGACGTCGCCACACCGGAGCAGATCGTCCTTGAGCGGCTGGAGCGACGCGAGCTGTGGCGGATCGTCAGCGAGGTCGCCCAGACCGAACAGGAGCGGGTGGTCGTGTCCGAGAGCTTTGTCTACGGCCTCCCACCGCGCGACATCCTGATGCGCCACCCCGGCCTATTTGACGGCGCCGTCGAGATCTACACCACCAAGCGCAACCTGCTCGATCGTCTCAAGCGCTGCGCCGAGCTGCGCCTGCTCTACCAGGAGTGGCTGGCGGCGTAATAGTGTGAGGCGCATGACAGCAGGGTGCGGCCGCATAGCGGCCGCACCCTGCTGCTACAAAAGGGTTCCCAGGTGTTCGGAGACTGCCCGGCCCGCTAGAGGTCGACCTCCCGCCGGCGGCCCATGAACATGGCGATCGCCACGCCCACCAGGATCAGGCCGGCCGCGCCGAGCAAGAGCGTGCTCATGCCGCTGTCGCCGCCAGTGTTCGGCAGCGCGCCCGGGCGCGTCGTCGGCGTCGCGGCCGCCGCAGTGGTCGCGGCGGTGGTCGCCGCAGTGGTCGCCGCAGTGGTCGCGGCGGTGGTCGCCGCAGTGGTCGCCGCCTCCGTCACGTCCGCAGTCGCGGTGGTGGTCGTCTGGGCCACGGGCGCCGCCGAGCTGGTCGCGCCGGCAAGCGGCACCAGGAGCATGCTGAACACCAGGATGCTCGCAATTGCCATGAGAACAGCCACTGTCGTCTTGCGCATGAAATCTCCTCCTTATTCCTCATGCGTCACCTTGGATTAGCACGCTGCCAACCCAGGTTTCAAGGCGCCAGGGGTAGCAATGTATATGCCAGGGCTTGGAGAGAAACAATCGGCTTTCTCGAACTATAGGGGAGGGGGCCGAGAGGGTGGGGTCAAACAGACACGGCATGAGCCCGGCATTCAACAGCGCGCGCTTGACGCTCCACCCGCACGGCTGTAGAATCGCCCTGTACGGCGACCTTGTAGCCCCGGAGCGTTTGATGAAAATAGATCGACGGGTATCGCTGCCCTGGTTGTTCGCCGGCGCGCTGGTGGCGTGTGCCTGGTGCAGCTTCCTGAGCGGTCTTGGCGGCTGGATCATGGGCCGCGACCTGGGCGGGCGCGAGCAGGAGGCGCTGTTCGCCACGACGATCGCCGTGCGGGCCGACCTGCCGCCGCTCGGCGTGCTGATCACGCGCCTTGATCGCGATGGGCCGGCCGCGCGCGCCGGGCTGCAGCGCGGCGACCTGATCGTCGCGCTGGACGGCGCCCACGTCGAGGATGCGCGCGACCTGCGCGACCAGCTGCGCTCCTACCGCTCCGGCGATACCGTGCAGCTGCGCGTGCAGAGCGATCAAGGCGAGACGGATATCCCCGTGCCGCTCGCGCCCTTCCCTGGCGATACCCGCCGGCCCTATCTCGGGATCTACTACACCGCCCGCGGCGACGACCCAGCCGATCTGTAACACGCGAGACGAGCTTGACGACGATACGCGACGAGCCTGCCACGAGCGACTCCCCGCACGACCCGCCGAGACGCCGCCCGGCGCTGCTGCTGGCGGTCGCGGCCGGGCTGTGCTGGGCCTGCGCGCTGGCGGCGCTGCTCTCGGCCCAGCTGGACGCCGAGCCGCGCCTGCTCGCGCCGGCGCGGCTGATCTTCTACGCGCTGGTTCTTGGCGCGGGTCTGCTCACCTTCATCCCGTTCCAGCAGCGCCTCGGCCTACCGGGCCTGGCGCTCGAGGGCGTGGCGGGCACATCGCTGCTGCTCTACACGCTGGCGTTCGTGCCGCCGCCAAGCGCCTGGCTGCTCTCGGGGCCAGATGCGCCGGTGTATCTCATCCTCGCGCTGGGCCTGTACTGGAGCATCTCCGCGGCGATCTTGCCGCTGGTGTACGCGCTCGGCGCGCGCGTGTTCCGGCAGCGCGCGCGCCAGTACGACCTGCGGCGGGCGCGGCGCCAGGCCCACGAGGTCGGCGCGCTGGCGGGCCTGTGCGTCGGGCTAGCGGGCCTGCGGGTGCTGACGCCGGTGCCGGTCGTCTTGCTCGCGCTGATCCTGGCCGTCGCAGAGCTGCTGTTCCTATCTTTTGTACAACCTGCATCATAGCGAATTGTAGATTGCAGATTGGAGATTAGGGTAGCTTCAATCTCCCATCTCCCATCTCCAATCTACAATCTCAAGGCAGAACAATGATCCGCATCACAGTGATCGGCATGGGCCTGATCGGGACCTCGCTGGCTATGGCCATCCGCCAGGCCGACGAGAAAGAGGCCCCGCTGGGGCAGACGGTCGTCACCGGCTACGACAAGAACCGCCGCGCCACCGGCGATGCGCGCGGCCGGCTGGCGATCGACCGCGAGGCGCGCACGATCGAGGAGGCGCTGCGCGACGCGCAGCTGGTGGTCGTGGCCGTGCCGGTGCAGGCGATCCAAGATGTGTTCAGCCAGATCGCCCCATTCCTGCCCAACGGCGCGGTGGTGACCGACGTCGCCAGCACCAAGACGCAGGTGCTGGAGTGGGCGCGCGACCTGTTGCCCACCACGGTCGACTTTATCGGCGGGCACCCGATGGCCGGCAAGGAGCAGTCGGGCGCGGGCGCGGCCGACCCGGCGATCTTCAAGGACGCGATCTACTGCCTGACCCCGTCGTCGCGCGCGCGCCAGCCGGCGATCGACCTGATCGAGGCGCTGGTCCGGCAGGTGCGCTCCAAGATCTACTACATCGACGCGGTCGAGCACGACGCCTACGTCGCGGGCGTCTCACACCTGCCGTTCATGCTCTCGACGGCGCTGATGGAGCTGGTCGGCGGCAGCGCCGGCTGGAAAGAGATGGCGCCCCTGGCGGCCACCGGCTTCCGCGACGTCTCGCGCCTGGCCTCGGGCGACCCCGAGATGCACCGCGATATCTGCCTGACCAACCGGGTCGCGCTGGCGCGCTGGCTCGAAGATGCGGCCCGGCTGATGCTCGACATGCGCGACCAGGTCGAGGATGCCGACGCCGACAAGCTGCTCGAGCTGTTCCAGCACGCGCGCCGCGTGCGCGAGGCGTGGCTGGGCAGCCGGCCCAACCTGCGGCCGGGCGAAGAAGAGTTCGAGGACATCAGCGGCGTGGGCGCCGCCCGCCCGACGCTGTTCGGCCGGCTCGGCGGCAAGCGCCCGCCCGACCGGCGCAAGTAGGGGTTTGCTGCGCTTACGGGGGGCTGCACGCCCCCCGTGCCCCCGCGGGCGGGGGCTTTGGGGGGTAGGTTTTTCCCCCGATGGCATCTGGACGCCATTGCCCTCACCCCCCTTACCCCCCTCTCCCACCGGGAGAGGGGGGATTGTTGGCTGGTCACAGGGTTGCGGCTCCGCCGCAACCCTGTGACCAGCTGTTGTTTCCCCCGCCCCTGGCAGGGGCGGGGGGCAGGGGGTGGGGTGATCCGACGCAGCGCCGCGCCACAAACAAAAACCTACCCCCGAAAGGGGCGGGGGCCGGGGGCGCAGCGCCCCGGAAGAAACACCAGGCAGGGGGCCGGGGGCGCAGCACCCCGGCGAAGCAGATACGCAAAGCCAGCCTCTTTCTGACGTTCTATTCCATGCATATCAGAAAAGAAGCCTGCCATGCCTGCCTTTCCCGACACACTGGCCAGCTATGTCCCTGCGCTGATTGTCCGCCGCCTCGCGGAGAAGCCCGAGCCCCCTTCGACACCCTTCGCAGAGCGCCTCTCCGCGGCGATGCTGTTCGCGGATATCAGCGGCTTCACCGCGCTGGCCGAGCGGCTGGCCCAGCACGGCCCGGCCGGCCTGGAAGAGCTGTCGCGCGTGCTCAACGACTCGCTCGGCCAGCTGGTGGCGCTGATCACCGCGCTGGGCGGCGACGTGGTCAAGTTCGCCGGCGATGCGCTGCTCGCGATCTGGCCGGCCACCGACGAGGAGCTGCAAGCCGTCGCACACCGCGCCTCACAGTGCGCCCTGGCGCTCCAGGCCACGCTGCACGACGCGCACATGGTCAAGGGCGTGCGGATCTCGATCCGGATCGGCGTCGGGGCCGGCGAGGTGGTGACGGCCCACGTCGGCGGGGTGTACGGCCGCTGGGAGATGCTGCTGGCCGGCGACGCGCTCGTGCAGATCGCCGCCGCCGCGCGCCGCGCCCGCCCCGCCGAGGTGGTCCTCTCGCCCGAGGCGTGGGCGCTGGTGCACGACCGCTGCGCCGGAAGCCCGCTTGCCGAGGGCGAATCCTGGCGGCAGATCGGCCAGGAGACGCGGGCGCCGGACAGATCGGCGTCTCCAGCTCACCTGGGCGCGCCCTACGTCCGCCTGTACGACATCACCACACCGCTGCCGCCGCGCTTCGCGGCCCCGCTCGCGCTGCCGCCCGAGCTCGACACCGCGCTGCGGGCTTACATCCCCGGCGCGATTCTGTCGCGCCTGGCGGCTGGGCAGACCGGCTGGCTGGCCGAGCTGCGCCGGATCACAGTCCTGTTCGTCAACCTGCCCGGCCAGGATCACACGATGCCGAGCGCGCTCGATCGCGCGCAGGCGACCATGCGCACGATCCAGCTGGCGGTGTACCGCTACGAGGGCAGCATCAACAAGCTGAGCGTCGACGACAAGGGCGCGACGCTGGTGGCGGCGTTCGGGCTGCCGCCGCTGGCCCACGAGGACGACGCTACGCGCGGCGTGCAGGCAGCCCTGGCGATCCAGGCCAGCCTGCGCGAGCTTGGCCTGCAGAGCGCCGTCGGCGTCGCCACCGGCCGCGTGTTCTGCGGGCTGGTCGGCAGCGATCAGCGGCGCGAGTACACGATGATCGGCGACACGGTCAACCTGGCCGCCCGGCTGATGCAGAACGCCGCGCAGAGCCCGGCCGATACGATCCTCTGCGACGCGGCGACCTACCAGGCCGCCCAGGCGCGCATGCCATTCGAGATACTGCCGCCGATCGTGGTCAAGGGCAAGACCGAGCTGGTGCCGGTCTACCAGCCCGCCGCCGGCCGCGCGGCGGCACCCGCGCGTGAGCCGTCCGCCGGCGCTCAGCCCGGCGGGGCGCGCATGGTCGGGCGCACCGAGCAGCGCATGCTCCTGGCCGATCAGCTGCAGGCGATCCTGCGGCGCGGCGACGGCGGCGCGACGCTGATCGAGGGCGAGCCCGGCATCGGCAAATCGCGGCTGGTGCTGGACCTGACAGAGCAGGCGCGCGTCTGGGGCTTCATGACACTGGTCGGCGCCGGCGACGCGATCGAGCGCTCCACCCCCTACTACGCCTGGCGTCCGGTCTTCGGCCAGCTGCTGCACCCCGAGATCGGCGGCGACCTGGCGGCCCGCCGCGCGCAGGCGCTGAGCCGCCTATCCGCCACGCCCGAGCTGCTGCCGCTGGCCCCGCTGCTGAATGCCGTGCTGCCGCTCGACCTGCCCGACAACGAGCTGACCGCGCAGATGACCGGCCAGGTGCGCGCCGACAACACGCGCGACCTGCTGATCGGCCTGCTCCAGGCAGCGGCGCAGCAGGCCCCCACGCTGCTGGTGCTGGAGGATATGCACTGGCTCGACTCGGCCTCGTGGGCGCTGGCGCTGGCCGCCAGCCAGCGCGTGCGGCCGCTGCTGCTGGTCGGCGCGGCACGCCCGCTCGGCGACCCGCCGCCGGCCGAGTACGCGCAGCTGATCCGCTCGCCCGCCACGCTGCACCTGCACCTCGGCGCGCTCCTGCCCGACGAGGCGATCGAGCTGGTCTGCCAGCGCCTGGGCGTGGGCGCGCTGCCGGAGCCGGTCGCCCGGCTGATTCGCGAGAAGGCCGAGGGCCAGCCGTTCTTTAGCGAGGAGCTGGCCTACGCGCTGCGCGATGCCGGGCTGATCACGATCGCCGGCGGCGTCTGCCGGCTGGCACCCGGCGCGGGCGACCTGCGCGGGCTGGATTTCCCCGACACGGTGCAGGGGATCGTCACCAGCCGGATCGACCGGCTGACGCCGCAGCAGCAGCTCGCGCTCAAGGTCGCCAGCGTGATCGGCCGGGTGTTCACCTACTACATTCTGCGCGACGTCCACCCGATCGCGGCCGACCGGCCGCGGCTGGCCGAGGATCTCGACTCGCTCGATCGGCTGGACATCACGCCGCTCGAGATGCCCGAGCCGGAGCTGGCCTATATCTTCAAGCATATCATCACGCAGGAGGTCGCCTACAACCTGATGCTGTTCGCCCAGCGCCGGGCGCTGCACCGCGCGGTGGCGGAGTGGCACGAGCGCTCGCACGCCGACGACCTCTCGCCGTTCTACGGGCTGCTGGCGCACCACTGGAGCAAGGCCGAGGTCATCCCCAGGGCGCTCGACTACCTGGAGAAGGCCGGCGAGCAGGCGCTGCACACCTACGCCAACCAGGAGGCGGTTCGCTTCTTCAGCGACGCGCTGGCGCTGGGCGACGAGCGGCGCAAGGCCGGCGCCCCGCCCGACCCCGCGATGATTCGGCGGGCGCGCTGGGAGCGGCAGCTGGCGCAGGCGCACATGGGCCTGGGCAACCTGGAGCAGTGCCGCGCGAGCATCGAGCGGGCGCTGGCGCTGCTGGATCGCCCGCTGCCCGGCGCCGACCGGCAGCTCGTCCCCAGCATCCTGCACCAGGTCGAGCGGCAGGCGCGCCACCGGCTCCGGCCGCCCAAGCCGGCGGCCGATCCGGGCGAGCAGGCCCGGCTGATGGAGCTGGCGCGCATCTACGACCTGCTGTGCGACCTGCGCTACTTCGAGACCAGGCCGCTGCCGATGATCCACGCGACCATGCACACCCTGAACTACGCCGAGCGGACCGGGCGCGGCACGGCCGAGCTCGCGCGCGCGTACGCCTCAATGGGCGTGCTGACCGGGCTGCTGCGGCTGCATCGGCTGGCTCGATCGTACAACCGGCGCGCGCTCGCGGTCGCAACTGCGGCCGACGACCACTCGCTGCTGGCGTACGTCCTGACGCGCGCGAGCGTCTACCAGGTCGGGATTGGGGAGTGGCAGCGCGTGCGCGAGTCGATCGAGCAGGCGGTCGGCATCCACAGCCAGATGGGCGACTGGCGCCGCTGGGGCGAGAGCTCGACCGTGCTGGGGCGCGCGGAGGCGCTGCAGGGCCAGTTCGAGCGCAGCCTGCGGCGCTTCGCCGAGGTGGCCGCGACCGCGCGCCGCAACGACGACGGGCAGCTGCAGCTCTGGGGGCTGATCGGCCAGGCGATGAACCAGATCCGGCATGGCCAGGCCGCGCCCGCGCTGGAGCTGCTGGAGACAGGCGCGCCGCTGCTGGAGCGCACCGGGGGCAGCCGCATCTCGGAGATCACCATGCTGGGCTGGCGGGCCGTGGGCCAGCTGCACACGGGCCATCCGCAGGCCGCGCGCCAGTCGGCCGACGCGCTCGCGCGGCTGATTCTGCCCAGCCGGCCGACCGTCTTCGCGACCCTGGACGGCTACGCCGCGATCGCCGAGGTCTACCTGGCGCTCTGGGAGGCGGGCGATGGCGCGCTCGCCGCGGCGGCGGGGCGAGCATGCGCGGCGCTGCACGGCTACGCGCGTACCTTCCCGATCGGCATGCCACGCGCCTGGCTGGCCCAGGGCCTGTACGAGTGGCTGCGCGGCCGGCATGGCCCGGCCCAGCGGGCCTGGCGCAAGAGTCTCGACAGCGCCGAGCAGCTGGCCATGCCCTACGACCAAGGGCTGGCCCGGCTCGAGATCGGCCGCCACCTCGCACGGCGCGACCCGGCGCGGCAACAGCACCTCGATAGCGCGCAAGCGATCTTCGCGCAGCTCGCGGCGGGCTACGACCTCGCACGCGCCGAGCGTGATGCCTGAACAACCGTCTTTTTAGAGGCCGTTTGAGTGCGCGGTCAGGGAAGGGCCTGCGGCCCTCCCCTGAAACCCCCTACTCGCCACACTCCCCGGTCGACGCCAGGAGCTGCTCGGGGTCGGGCGGCGGCGTCTGCTCCACTGGCAGCGCAGGCGCGCCGAACACCTGCAGCAGCGGCTGATACTCGCCGGCGCCGGGCGGCGCAACCCACAGATCGATGTACCCGGCAGTCCCTGGGCGGGCCGGCCAGGCGGTGGCGCTGATCCTGGCACCAAACATGCTGAGCTGCAGCAACGCGCGTGGCTGCGGCGCCGGCGCGGTGGCCCGGCAAAGCCAGCTGTTCGTGGAGGCCAGCAGCGTGTAAACAAACACCATGAGGCTGACGGTGAGGATGATGCGATTACGCCACATGATAAGCTCGTCTCACTGTGATGCTGAATAACTACGGGCCTGCCACATCCCGCCGGTGCAGGCGCGGGGTGTCGCCGGAGGATCGCGGCAAGCAACCTTCATCAGTATAGGAGGGCTGCGCTGGCTGGATCTGCTACGATCGATGCCGGCATGGGTGCAGTCCCGCAATGCTTCCGAAACATATAGTATCGATAGCAAGCGAAAAGTAACGGCCTTGGTCGATTCTCGCGCCTATCCGAGCCGGTGTGCGGCTGGCCTGCGATCTACCCGATCGGCTGTTGACGCATCTTGCGCCAGCCTTGCACATATTGACGTATCGTGCGATAATTGGCGCCCGAGGTGAAACAGATGAGCGATGAATACCTGCCTCTGATGCGCGCGGCTGAGTATATCGGCGTGAGCCGGGTCAAGCTGGCGCAGCTCGCGCGCGAGGGCGTGATCGCCTACGAGACCAGCCCGCTCGACAAACGAGTCAAGCTGTTCCGGCGGGGCGACCTCGATCGTCTGAAGAGCGGACCGCGCGCAGCCCAGGTGGCCGGCGTGCCGTCGCGAGCGAAGTGAAGCGATCGGACATAGCGCTGGCGGGGTATGCCGCCTCCTTATCATAGTCGATCATTGTAGGAGCCTGCCCATGCCCCAGTCTCATCGACGGAGCGCTAACGAGGGTGTCGCGCTGGAGCCACGTTCGCCCAGCGATCGCGCCCGTATCGCACAAGAGTACGACGCCTATCTGGACAGCTTTGTTGCCGGCGATTACGGCCGGGCCGATCTGGCAGCGGGCGAGCAGCGCGCGCTGGTGCGCCAGCAGCTCCAGGCGGCCGCCGGCCGACGCGGGCTGCTGCTGCACTTTCGCACCGGCCCCGGCCCCGCGCTGATCTTCCGCGTCGACCAGGCGCCGCCCACCCCCCAGGCGGCACCAGCGCCGGCCCACACGCAAGCGCCGGCGCCGCCCGCCCCCGCGACGACATTGCCCACCCCAGCGCAGGCGCCGCCCACCCCCGATCCTGGCAACTCGCGCGAGCGCAGCGCCGCGCCGGCCCGCCCGCGCGGCCAGCGCCAGACGGCATCTGAGCGCTATAGCGATATGCTGCCGCGCTGGATGCGCGACGGAAGCTCGGCCGGGCGGCGACCGGGCCGGCGCCGCGGGGAGACCAAGCGCCGGCCCAGGTAGGTGGGTCTGAAGGGAATGACTATGAGCGCCGCAGACCGGCACGGACCCGAGGAGACCACTGCGTCGGCCACGACCGGGCACGACCCGTACGCCGCGCTTCGATTTCGTGATTTTCGCCTGCTGATCGGCGGCACGTTTCTCTCTGTCGTCGGCGAGCAGATGCTCAACGTCGCGATCGGCTGGGAGCTCTACCAGCGCACGCGCGCGCCCCTGGCGCTGGGCCTGATCGGGCTGGTGCAGGTGCTGCCGGTGCTGCTGCTGGCGCTGCCGGCCGGGCATGTCGCCGACCGGTTCGACCGCAAGCGGATCGTGGTGGTGACGATGCTGCTGCTGGCGCTCTGCTCGCTGGGGCTGGCGCTGCTGTCGTTCATCGTCGGGCCGCTGCCGCTGATCTACACCTGCCTGCTTGGCATTGGCATCGCGCGGTCATTCCAGAGCCCGGCGACCTCCTCGCTGCTATCGCAGGTCGTGCCGCCCGAGCATTTCGGCAGCGCCGCGACGTGGGAGAGCGGCGCCTGGCAGGCCTCCTCGATCCTCGGCCCGGCCCTGGGCGGCCTGCTGATCGCGCTACAGGGCGGCGCGGGGATCGTCTACGCGGCCATCGCGGGGATCTTCCTGGTGGTGGGGCTCATGACCGGGCTGATGCGCCCGCGCCCGGTCGCGCGGTCGGACGAGCCGGCGACGCTGGCCTCGCTGCTGGCCGGGCTGCGGTTCGTGTGGAGCACCAAGATCATCCTGGCGGCGATCACGCTGGATATGTTCGCAGTGCTGCTCGGCGGCGCGACCGCGCTGCTGCCGATCTTCGCCAGCGACATCTTGCTGGTTGGCGCGCTGGGGCTTGGCTGGCTGCGCGCGGCGCCCGCGGTCGGCGCGATCCTCGCGGCGCTGGCGATCGCCCACCGGCCGCCGTTCAAGCACGCCGGGCGCACGCTGCTGCTGGTCGTCGCCGGGTTTGGGCTGGCGACCGCCGTGTTTGGCCTGTCGCGCAGCTTTCTGCTCTCGATGCTCATGCTGGGCCTGCTCGGCGCGCTGGACAATATCAGCGTGGTGATCCGAAGCACCCTGCTGCTCACGCGCACGCCCGACGCGATGCGCGGCCGGGTGAACGCGGTGCACTTCGTGTTCATCGGCATCTCGAACGAGCTGGGGGCGTTCGAGTCGGGCGTGGCCGCCACGCTGCTCGGCACGATTGGCGCGGTGGTGGCCGGCGGCATCGGCACGGTGCTGGTCGTGCTGCTGGTCGCTATCGCCTGGCCGGAGGTGCGGCGCCTGGGTCGGCTCATCCCGGAGGAGTCGGCGCCGAGAGCGGACCAGGCGGCCGGGTGACGAGCAAGGGCGCGGCTACACACTGCGGAGGAGCGCCCTCCGCCGTGCGATGGAGCGCCGATCGTTCTCGCCGCCGATGCGCCGTGGCACGCGATCTGCTTTAATAGGGGCAGACAGATGACTACGTACCGTCGTCTACACGCCAGGTAACGCGTTAACGATAGATCACCACTGCTTCCACGGCCGCCCTTTCGGGCGGCCGTTTCTGATTGTGTCTCCCGCTACACTCTGCCGGGGCGCGGCGCCGGCCCCGGCATCTTTCCGAGGAAGCACATCACGGCGCCAGGCAGGCAGATTAGGCCAGCGCAACCTTTTGCTCCGACAACGTATCGATTCTGTCATCTCTGTCATTTGTTTTTGCATTTTAGTAATGTTATTATAAAGATTATCGTCTACGATGTGTCAAATCATCCTCAATCCGGAGTACGCCGATGATCTCACAAAACGACACCTACCTCCCACCGGCGCCCCAGAGCGGCCGAGCCGCCGTCCACGCCGACCATGACGACGATCAGACGGGCCTATGGTCGCAGATCCTGGCGGTGTTCCGCGACATCAGCGGCTCGTTCGATCCGTTCGCGAACGACGCTCACCCCGACGTGCGCGCGCTCGGGCGCATCGCACGCCAGCGCCGCCCGCCGCAGAGCGACGACTACTTCGCGCTGGGCGACCTCTGCGCGCGCCTGACGGTCCACGAGTCCCAGATCAGCGAGACCTACATCGCGAAGACGATCGCGGCCTACACGCGCGCCGGCGAGATCGCGCCGGCCGAGGGCCGCCAGGCGCGCATCGCGCTGCTGACCTTCGCGCAGTGGGTCGTCGACGTCGCCCGCTCGCTCGGCAGCTACGATGCGCTGAAGGCCGCCGCGCTGGTCTGCGAGCGCGTCCAGCAGCTCGACCTCGTCGCGCGGAAGCCGGCCGAGCGCGAGCGCCTGAACGATCTGATCATGCGGCTGCGCGATCAGATGGCCCGCCTGGCCGAGATCGACCTGGCCGACTCCGGCAAGATCCACGACGCCGAGCGCGAGAGTCGGCTGCTCTGCGACCAGGGCCAGATGTTGCTGCGCCAGAGCGAGCCGAAGGATGCCTTCGCGCTGTTCGAGCGCGCGCTGGAGGCCGACAGCCGCAACCACACCGCCTGGCTCTGGCGGGCGATGGCGCTGACCGACATGGGCCGCTTCAACGACGCGCTCGGCAGCTACGACCGCGCGCTCGAGATCGAGCCCGACAACGCGCGCGTCTGGAACAGCAAGGGCGCCCTGCTCACCGAGCTCGGCCGCGCCGAAGAGGCGCTGGCGTGCCTCAACCGCGCGCTCGAGCTCTCGTCGTCGGACGCGAAGATCAAGTCGATCTTCTTGTTGAACAAGGGCAAGGCGCTGTTCATTCTCAAGCGCTACCGCGAGGCACGCGAGGCGCTGGTGCGCTCCCACCAGTTCGACCCCTCGCCCGAGAGCGCCGCGGGCATCACCGCCTGCCGCGAGCAGATCGAGCTTGCGGCGACATCCTCGGTGGCAAGCCCTGCGTAGGCGACATCCCCTGCCGCCAGTTCAGCGTAGAAGACCAAGAACGAAGGACCAAGGACGAAAGACGGCCCTTCGTCCTTGGTCTTTGGTCTTTCGTCCCTTCGGCGAATATGCCCACCTACATCCACTGGTTCCGCCGCGACCTGCGGCTGCGCGATAATCCCGCACTGCTGGCGGCGCTGCGCGCAAGCGCGGGCCGGGTCGTGCCGGTGTTCGTGCTCGACGACGCGATCCTGCGCGCGCCCGACACCGCCGCCGCGCGGGTCGTCTTTCTGCTCGACTCGCTGCGCGCGCTCGACCAGGCGCTGCGCGACCGCGGCAGCCGGCTGATCGTCCGGCGCGGCCCGCCGGCCCAGCGGCTGAGCGAGCTGGCCGAGCAGGCCGGCGCGGTCGGTCTGTGCTTCAACCGCGACTACACACCGTTCACCCAGGACCGCGACCAGGCCGTCCACGCCACCATGGCTGCGCGCGGGGTAGAAGTGCGCAGCTTCAAGGATGCGGTGGTGGTTGAGGCCGGCGAGCTGCTGACCAAGGCCGGCACGCCCTACACGGTCTACACACCCTACCGCCGCCAGTGGCGCGCGCGTGTCGAGGCCGATGGCCCGCCGCCCGACGAGCGCCTGCCCGCCTTCGCGCCCGTGCCCGAGCAGATCGAGTCGCTGGCAATCCCCTCGGCTGGCGAGCTGGGCTTCTCGACCCACCAGACCATCCCGCCCGGTGGCGAGCAGGCCGGCCTGGCGCGACTGGCGGCCTGGAGCGGCGGCGAGCAGCGCCCAGGCATCGGCGGCTACCAGACGGCCCGCGAGCATCCGGCGATCGACGGCACCTCGCGGCTGTCGCCCTACCTGCGCTTCGGCTGCGTGGCGCCGATCGCGTGCCTGCGAACAGCGCTGCAGACGTTCGAGGGGACCAAGGACGAAGGGCGAAACAGCAACGCTTCGTCGAAGAGCGCCGAGACGCTGCCCTTGGTCCTTGGCCATTCGTCCTCGGTCGACGCCTGGATCGGCGAGCTGGCATGGCGCGATTTCTACTACCAGATCCTGGCGCACTTCCCGCACGTCCTGGACGGCGCGTTCAGGCGCAGCTACGACAGCCTGGAGTGGGAGAACGACCAGCGCCTGTTCGAGGCCTGGCGAACCGGGCAGACCGGCTACCCAATCGTCGACGCGGCCATGCGCCAGCTGAACGCCGAGGCGTGGATGCACAACCGCGCCCGCATGATCGTCGCCTCGTTCCTGACCAAGGACCTGCTGATCGACTGGCGCCAGGGCGAGCGCTACTTCATGCAGCAGCTGGTGGATGGCGACCACGCCTCGAACAACGGGGGCTGGCAGTGGGCCGCCGGCACCGGCACCGACGCGCAGCCGTACTTCAGGATCTTCAACCCGACCAGCCAGGGCCAGAAGTTCGACGCGCGCGGCGACTACGTGCGGCGGTACGTGCCCGAGCTAGCCGGCGTGCCCGAGCGCTACATCCACACGCCCTGGAGCCTACCCGCGGCCGAGCAGCGCCGGATCGGCGTCGTGATCGGGCGCGACTACCCCGAGCCGGTCGTGGACCACGCCACCCAGCGCGCCCAGGCGCTGGCGCTCTACCGCCGGGCGAGAGCCCAGGATCGAGAACATATAACCAAAACCGATACCTACTCATAGTAATTGGCTCTTGATTCTCGGCAGTTGGCTCGTTTTCCAGTTGCGTATTCGCCAATCCGGTGATATAGTTAACAGCGCATCAGAACGGTCAGCCCGCCGATTGGCGATGCGATGAGCTGGCCGGTTTGCATGCAACGATGATCGGGAACGTACGCCAACAGCGGATTGCCTCCATCGGATCTGTCGCGCAGGTCGCAGGATGACTCGTGGCGGGAAGCCAGGCTTCTTCAGCTAATCGGGCCGTCCGGCGAGCCAGGGCGCGATGCCCAGGGCTTTGACTCACCCATTGCGATTTTGATTTTTGATTTTTGATATTGGATCGCGAGAGACCCCGTCTGTCGCAAATCCAAAATCGCAGATCCAAAATCGGGTGCTGTCTGGCCTCGGAATGTCGATCGAGGCTTCCCATCCGCTGTCTCATCCAACAGGAGAAAAACAGACAGCCAATGCCAAACGACAGCCATCGACCTGACGTCGCCGTGTTTATCGACTTCGAGAACGTGTACGTCAGCGTCCGTGACAAGCTGGACGCGAATCCGAACTTTGAGATGATCATGGATCGGTGCGAAGATTTCGGTCGCGTCGTGATCGCCCGCGCCTACGCCGACTGGTATCGCTACCCCCGCGTCACCAGCGCCCTCTACGCCAACGCCATCGAGCCTATGTACGTGCCGACGTACTACTACGACCGCGAGCTGGGCCGCACCGGCCGCGCAATCAAGAACAGCGTCGATATGAACCTCTGCATCGACGCGATGAAGACGCTCTTCACCAACCCGAACATCGCCAAGTTCGTCCTGGCCACCGGAGATCGCGACTTCATCCCGCTGGTCAACAGCATCCGCCAGCAAGGCAAAGAGGTGATCGTGATCGGCATCGGCGGCGCCGCCTCGGCACACCTGGCCCAGAGCGCCGACGAGTTCATCTTCTATGAGTCGCTGGTCGGCAAGAAGCCGGCCGAGCTGCAGTCCGACCTGCCGCGCTCCAAGATGCCCGAGAAGGGCCGCGAGTATGCCGATAACGAGGCCGAGCCGGCGCCTGCCGAGCGCCCGCGCGAGCCGCGCGAGCCGCGCGAGCCGCGCGAGCCGCGCGAGCCGCGCGAGCGCGAGCCCGAGCCGGCGCGCGTCGAGGCCAGCTCCCAGCCCGATATCTACGACACGCTGGTCAGCGCGATCCAGCTGGCGCGCGAGCGCGGCTATGTCTGCTCGTTCGGCTCGCTCAAGCTGCTGATGAAAGAGCTGATGGGCGGCGACTTCAAAGAGGGCAAGTATAAGGACTCCAGCGGCCGGCCGTTCGCCAAGTTCAAGGATTTCGTGCTCGAGGCCGAGCGGCGCGCCAAGGTCCAGGTCTTCACACGCGGGACAGTCAACGAGGTGTTCTTGCCTGGTGAAGACCCCTACAAACTCTCGCAGTTCGCCCAGGAGATCAAGGAGGAGCCTACCTCGCCGGTCGTGCAGATGTCCGATGTGGAGATGCGCGCCGAGTCGCGCCCGGCCGCCGCACCAAACGGCCGCCGCCGCCGCCGCCGCTCGCGTGGTGGGCAGCGCCCCGGCGCGGGCAGCCAGAACGGCGCCGGGATGCTAGACGCGGGGCTCGACGATGAGGGCGAGGAGATCGAGGAGGCCGACCTGCCCGAGCTGACCCTGCCGGAGCCGGCCGAGGCGCAGGCCGCCGAAGATGGCGACACGTCGTCTGCGGCGCTGTTCGAGGAGCTGCTCGATCGTGTCGAGGAGGAGCAGGCCGAGCTGCCGGTGATCGTCGACGAGCCGGTTGTGCCAACGCCCGAGCCCGAGCCTCAGGCGCAGGAGCCCGAGCCGGAGCCCTATCTGCCCGAGCACCAAGCCCAGGCGGCCGAGCAGCGCGGGCAGGAGCCGCTGTCGCAGCCGTTCACCGACGAAGAGTGGCGGCTGCTGCGCGAAGTCGTCGGGCGCTTCGAGCGGCCGGCATCCTTCGTGCAGATCCACGACGCGATGCGCAACGCGCGCAACAGCGCCGGGATCACACGCACCAACGAGGAGCTGCGCTCGCTGATCAAGCAGGCGATCAACTCAAGCCTGCTGGAGCGGATCGGCAAGGGCACGCGCGCCAGCTACCGCGTCGCGCCATCCGATGGCGACTTGGCCGTGGCGCCGATAGGGGCCGCCGACCAGGCCGAGCAGATCGCGCCGAGCGTCGAGGGGCAGCCCGAGCCGGCCGACATGGCTGCGAGTGCACCGGAGTTCTACACGCCCGAGGCGGCCGCCCAGGCCGATCTGGCGAGCGTGGCGGCGG
Organism: Candidatus Ribeiella danica; assembly: GCA_016717335.1. Taxonomy (GTDB): domain Bacteria; phylum Chloroflexota; class Chloroflexia; order Chloroflexales; family Roseiflexaceae; genus Ribeiella; species Ribeiella danica. Next base: position 184,734 of record JADKFS010000003.1, on the reverse strand, counting down.
CCGATGACCCGCCGGCGGTCGCGGCCGAGACCGCCCGGCCCGAGTCGCGGCGCCCGCGCGCGCGACGCAAGCCGGCGGCCGAGCCGGCGGCTGAGCAGCCCGCCCCAGCACAAGCCACGCCGGCCGAGCCCGCCAAGCCGAAGCGGTCGTCGCGCAAGCCGGCCGCCCCCGCGGCCGAGGTCACAGCCGAGCCGGCCGCCGAGGCGCCGGCCAAGCCCAAGCGCAGCCGCCGCAAGAAAACCGAAGCCGCCGAGTAGTGTTGAGTTATGAGTTATGAGTTATGAGTTAGTGCGTCCGCCAACTCATAACTCATAACTCATAACTCATAACTTTACGAATGACGTTCGTCAAAATATGCGGCCTGCGCACAGCCGAGCATGCCCTGGCGGCACTCGACACCGGCGCCGACTTGCTGGGCTTTATCTTCGCGCCGGCTCGCCGCCAGATCAGCCCAAGCCAGGCTGCGGCGATCGGCACGGCGGTGCGCGCGGCAGGTCGGGCCACCCTGGTCGGCGTATTCGTCAACGAGGCGCCCGAGCGCATGCTGGACATCGCCGACACGTGCGGCCTCGACGCGCTACAGCTGAGCGGCGATGAGCCGCTCGCGATCGCCCGGCAGCTCGCCGGCCGCGAGCTGATCAAAACCGTGCGGCTCAACCAGGCCGCCGGCGAGATGGACTGGCTGGAGTGCGACCTTCCCAACGTTCGCCTGCTCGTCGACGCACACGTGCCGGGCGCCTACGGCGGGGCCGGCGTCGTGGCCGATTGGCCGCGCGCCAGCGCGCTTGCGAGCCGCCGCCCGGTCATCCTGGCCGGTGGCCTGACGCCGTCGAACGTCGGCGCAGCAATCCGGCAGGTCCGGCCCTGGGCGGTCGATGTGAGCAGCGGGGTCGAGACCGAGGGCGTCAAGGATGTCGCAAAGATCCGGGCGTTTGTGGCGGCGGCGCGGGCGACCGAGGCCGACAGGCACGCCGGGCCGTAAGCGCGTCGCGCCTATTGATGATAGACGATGAGCGCTAGCAGTGGGCAGTCGGCAGGAGCCAGTCGGCAGTGAGACGGATGGCATCACAACGGCATCTCGCTCTTGCGTAGTGGCTCAATGGTTTTGCTCACGGCTATAAAAGACTGTATCGTACGCTTCACGCTTTGCGCCTCCGGGCGCACCGGTAGACTCATGCGGGCTCTAAGACGTGTTCTGCGCCTGACAGTCCTGGCTATCGCGGCAGCTATAGCCGCACGCTGGGCAGTCGTCCGTTTTCGGCGCATCCTGCTACAACCGACGAGCGATACGACCCCGCCGATCCGCGCCGACGAGGTCGCGCCGCAGGTGCGCCGCATCGTGATCAGCGACCTGCACCTCGGCGCGGGCGACCGGCTGGACGACTTCGACGCCGACGCCGAGCTAGCCACGTTCATCCGCGCCTACGTGCTTCGCGAAGAGCCGACCGAGCTGATCCTGGCCGGCGACACGTTCGAGTTCCTGCAGGTGCGGCTGCCCGGCCTCGGCGACTACGAGTGGTCGGGCGAGGCGGCAGTGCGGCGGCTCGACGCGATCTTGCAGGCTCACCCGGCGCCGATCGCGGCGCTGCGCGAGTTCGTGGCGCGGCCCGGCTGCCAGCTGACCCTGCTGATCGGCAACCACGACTTCGAGCTGCACTACGCCGCAGCCAAGGCGCACCTGCGCCACGCGCTCGACCTGCGGGAGAGCGACGGGCGCCTGCGCTTCGGGCTGACCTACAGCGGCGGCGGGATGTACATTGACCACGGCATGCAGTTCGACCCGTGGAACCGGTTCGTGCGCGTGGATGGGATCAGCACGCCGTTCGAGGTCGTGCGCGGCACGCGCATGGTCAAAGAGGTGATCAACCCGCTGGAGGAAGACGCGCTCGAGACGGCGCCGCTGATCGACAACGTCAAGCCGAGCTCGGCCTTCTTCTGGCACATGTTGTCTTTGCCACGGCTGCGCCAGCCGCACGTGCGCCAGTTCGTAGTGCGGGGCCTGCTGAGGCTCTTTCGCACCAACGCGCTGCCACGGCTGTACTACTGGAACCCGCGCCCGGCGCTCGACCCGGGGCGCGAGACCAGCTTCGCGTCGGGCGTGCTGCAACAGGTGTCGACACTGTTCGGCCGCATCAGGCCGGCGGCGCTGATCCAGCTGCTGCGGCACCAGCCGCGCGACCGGCGATCGGATGTGGCGCTAGACGAGGTGCAGCGCGAGGCCAAGCGACAGCTCCGGCGCGAGATTCGCGCATTCGAGGACGCGATGCTGCGCGAGATCGCGCGGATCGCCGCAAGCCCGGCGCAGTGCGAGAACAAGCTGTTTGTCTGCGGCCACACCCACAGCGCCCAGGTCGTCCCGCTCAACGATCAGCAGACCTATATCAACACAGGCACATGGACGGCGATCGTCTTGGACATCGCTACCAACCGGCGCGAGGAGCAGCGGTTCCCGTTCCTCGTGGTACACTACCCGGGCGACGGCAGCGCGCCAATCGGCCAGCTGCTCGTCTGGGGCGGCGCGGACGTCGAGCCGACGCTATGGCACACAGAGCAGCTCAAGCCGGAGACGGCCGCGGGCAAGCCTGCCTGAGACAGCTGCCGCGCGTTTGCGATGGCGCGCTGCAACTTTCGGATCAATCAACTCGATCATTATGTAATGTAAGGAGGAACTCTGGTGAAAGGATTTCTACGACTCCTCGGCGTCGCGGCGCTTGTAGGCTTCGCGGTCGTGGTGTATCGGGCGATCAAGCAGTATCGCGAGGACAGCGTCTTCGACCTAGGCCCGGCGACCGCCACGAGCGGCGGGCTCGGCGGCGGCGACAAGCGCAGCATCAGCCCCGAGCTGCTGGCCATCCTGGCCGACCCCGGCGACAAGGGGCCGGTCGAGCTGCTGAGCGACGACAAGGGCAACGAGTGGCTGGTCAACCGGCGCAACGGTTTCCGCTACCCGGTCGAGGACGGCATTCCGATCATGCTGCTCGAAGAGGGCGAGAAGCACAAGGACGAGAGCCTGATCGCGCGGTAGATCGCGGAGCGGCAAAAGAGCAGAGGAAGCGGAGGCGCGCAAGCGTGCCTCCGCTTTTGTGTGCCGGCCTGTTTCGCTCGCGGGCGGCGGCGAGCGAGCGGGTCGCCGACCGAGTAAGGGCGGAGCACTTGCCGCGCGATCGGCTGTCGATCAGTCGTCCCTCGCACTATGGCCACGAATGCTCCGCCCCCTACGCGTCGTGGCGGGGCGGTCTTCGAGCGGCGCGTCACCGACCCGCTGTCGGCGAGGGCGTGGCACGCGGCGTGCGCGTGGCGGTGGATGCGATTGTCGCCGTCGCCGCGGTTGTCGCCGTCGCCGCAGGGGTGTCGGTCGGCGCAGCAGTCCGCGTCGGGGCGGCTGTCGGCGTGGGCGGCGGCGCGACTGTGCTGGCCGTCGGCACGGCTGACCCCGGCACCGGCGCGGAGCCGAGGTCGAGCGCGGCGTCGCCGGCGACATCGCTCAGGCGCTCAAGGAAGCGCTCGACCCGCGCCGAGCGCTGCTGGAGCTGGTCGAGCAGGATGGCGCGGCCGGCCTCGGCGGTGGCGAACAGGGCGACGGCATCACGGCTGGAGCGCGCCTCGGCCACCAGCGTCGCGTTCTGGCCGATGCTAGCCTCGCGCTCGTCGCGCAGCTGGCGCTGCAGATCGCCCAGACCGCCGACCTGGCGCTCGATATCGCCGAGCAGCTCGTGGTCGCCCTGGCCGCGCTGGCTCTCCACGGCCACCTCGGTCTGCAGGAACGTATTCTGGCTCTGCAGCGCCTCACTTTGGACCTGCACAGTCGCGAGCTGCGCGCGCACATCCGCGAGCTGCCGCGGCGTGTCCGGCGAAAAGCCCAGGTAGAGCAGGCCGGCAGCGCCGGCCAGCAGCGCGACAAAGCTGGTGATCAGGATCACCAGCAGCGCGGCCAGCAGCCGGCCAAAAAACCCACCCCGGCGTCGTGGGGGCGGCGTGGCCACCGGCAAAGTCTGGGCCGGCGGTCGCGCTGCTGAGTCGCCCTCGGTCGACGCCGACTCCCGCTCATCCATCACGGCAACTCCTCGGGAACGCCGAGCGCGGATGCGCCGCCGCGATTCCCTGCTGTGCCGGGGGCGCCCACATACAGCGAGCGCTCGGCAACGATCGGCTGAGTAGATTGTACGGTCGCAGCGATAGCCGCCTGCCCCGGATAGAGCTGGTGGACCGCCATGGTGTAGCGCGAGCCGCCGGCCATCAGGATCTGCTGGGCCGCCCGCTTGCCGTCGGCCAGCACGAACTCGACGGTGACACGCGCCGTGTTTTTACCGGGGTTGTTGAACAGCAGGTATTCCTGGAAATCCTCGTTGGTTCGGCCGTCGGCGAAGCGCCAGGTGAAGGCGGGCGCCGTCGCGCCGGGGTTGGACATGCCCGCAGTTGCCTCGCCGCCGGCGTTCTGCCAGTACATCGCCCGCTCGACCGCGACCGGCCGGTCGGACGAGATCGTCGTCGCGACGCCCAGTTCAGGGACGAACTCGTTCACATCGATCGCCAGGCGCGTCGTCGGCGCGACCGCGTAGCGGCGCACCAGCGGCGTGCCCGAGTCGGTCAGGATCGTCACGACCACATTGGCCGGCTGGGCGTTCGGGTTGAGCACCAGGATGTCCATCTGGAACGGCGCCTGGGTGGTGCCTTCGGCGAAGTACCAGCGCCGCGAGAGCTGCACGACTCCGGGCGTCGTGTGGACCCCGCCGGTGCTGGCGCTGCTGCCGGGGCCGAAGATCATCGTGCGCTCGACGACGATCGGCTGGCTGGCGATCACACGCATGCCGAAGGCGACCCCCGCGATCTTTCTGGTCTCCTGGGTGATCTTGCCATCCTGCCCCAGGCAGGCCACCGTCACGTCGGTGTCGGAGACGGTGACGACGGTGCGCTGCTGGGCCGGGAGGGTCACATTCTGGACGCCCAGGCAGCCGTCGCCGACCATGTACGAGATCGCCGCGCTGACGCCGACCGACTGCGGGTTGAACAGGATGAGATAGGTCTTCTTATCGGCCTCGGTCGAGCCCTCCGCGAAATACCACACCCGCGAGGGCGCGCGCACGCCCGGCCCGGCGGTGATATCGGCACCAAAGTTCATGAACCGCTCGGCGATCACCGGCGCGTTCGACTCGACGATCGCCGGGACGTCGGATGTGTCGCTGAAGATGGTGTTGGCGATCAGGTCGGCCCGGCCGCCGGCCGGCACGGTCGCGTCGCGGACGACGGCCGGGCCGGGCTGCCGGAGCAGCGTGAAGCGCACATTGGCCGGGCCGGCGCCGGTGTTCAGCGCCGAGAGCCGCTCGACGAAGTTGAAGGTGTTGCCCTCGGCGAAGTACCAGCGCGCGCGCACGGTCGACTGGTCGACGCTCTGGCGCAGCTGGCTGGCCAGCCCGCGCAGCGCGTCGGTGTTGTCGGCTGCCGCGCCCACCAGGTCGCCGTGGGCGGTGATATTCGGGCGCGTCGCCGGGGCCGAGCCGCTCGCGGCGACGGTGTGCTGGCCGCCCGGCGCGATATCATACGCCTGGCCCAGCCAGGCCAGCAGGCTCACCAGCGACGACTGCTGCGACAGAGTTGGCGCCGACTCGCCGATCAGCGCGACGTGGACCGCGGCGTCGCCTCCGGAGAAGCGCGCCACCGTGGCGGTCGGGCCGCCGGCGCGACCGGCGTAGATCGTCCCCTCGCGGTCGACCACGAAATGGAACGGCAGATCGTCCCAGCCGAGCACCTGGACATCGTAGGCCGCCAGCGCGCGCAGGAACGGCAGCGGGTCGATCACGCCGTCCGAGCCGATCTGGTGCAGGATGATGCCCCTGGGCGTCTCACGGCCGATCGTGGCCGGGGCCGCGGGGGCGCCCCAGGTCTCGCGCTGCACGATCAGGGGCGGCGCGGTCAGCGTGGCCGGGCCGTAGGGAGCGAGCACCCTGGGCAGGCCGGCCGAGCGCGAGGGGCCGCTGGTGGTATCGAAGGCGCTGAGCGCGACCTGCTCGAGCACCGGCGAGGCGTTGGCCACCGTCGAGCCAAAGGTCGCGCGGATCTGGAGAAACGCCATGCCGGCCGCGAAGGGGCGCAGCGACTCGAGCGCCGGGGCGCCGTCAGACGTCTGGGCGTCGCCGGCGGGCAGCGGCTGCCACGCGCCGAGATCGGCCTCGTTGCTGGAAGGCCCGCCGCGCAGCTCGAGCTTGAGCGTGGTGCCCTGCGGCACGTCGGCCTGCCAGATCGCGCCGACCGCGTTATATAGCGCGGCAGTCCTGGTCAGCTCGGAGGTGAACGTGCCCGCGCGGCTGCCTGCGTCCAGGCGCAGCTCGCCGCCGGCATTGTTGCTGACGATCAGGCCGTTGCGGGTGCCGCGGTCCCAGTCGAGAAACGTCGTGAAGGTGATCAGCGAGGTGGCGACGGTTGGGGTGGCCGGCTGGGCGCGCGTGAGCGCGGCGTCGCGCCGGGCGGCTGCCCACCAGTCGGGCGCTTGCGCGACGAGCGCTCGTCCGCTCAACCACGCCGGCGCGGACGAGGCCAGCGCCGGCGGCCGCGCGAGCGTGCCGGCTACGATCAGGATCGCCAGGACGATCAGCAGCAACGCGCGTCGCATGATGTCTCCCCTACAGCGTTGAGCAAAACGATCGCGCCATGCGAATGAACACCACGGTGCCCGGCCGATGCCAGCTCAACGGTTGTGCTCTGCGCTATAAAGCGTTCGAGCGCTGGAACGCTCGGGCATCCCAGCGCTGGAGCGCTTTACTTCGGATTCAGCGCCTCGACCGTATAGGAATTATCGGAGTCGTACAAAATCCAGCCGGCCGCCTTTCCAAAATCCTCGGCGGCCTTGATCTGCGCGCGCACCTCGGCCGGACCGTACTCGACGATCTGGTCTTTGGGCACCCAGACCAACGTAAAATCCTGCAGCCAGGGCCGCAGCAGCGCCCGATTCGCCACGACCTGCTTCTCGCCCTGCTGCAGGCTATCCAGGATAATCTCGTAGGGATGCTTGGCAGGGTTGTCGTAGCCAAGCGCGCCGGGCCAGTAGTGTGACGGGTAGACCATCGGGCAGATGTAGTCGGTCACCTGCGACATCCGGCCGATGTCCTGACCGATCAGCGGCGTCGGCTCCATCGTCGTGACGCCAAACACGTCGACCGAGAGGAACGCCCCGGCGCCGTTGATCGCGCGCTGCGACTGCCTGAGCATCTCGGTGATGTTGGCGAACATCTCCTCGGGCGTGGCGTCCGGCTTCGAGAGCTGGATGCGATCCTTGTCGTCGGTGGCGAACTCCAGCGAAGGGAAGCGGATGTAGTCGAAGTTAATCTCGTCGAACCCGAGGTGCGCCGCCTCGACCGAGAGCTGGATGTTATAGTCCCACACGTTGCGGTTCCAGGGGTCGAGCCAGGCGTAGCGGATGTTCGGGCCGGGGTAGTCGGCGAAGACTGCGCCGGTCTTACGGTCCTTGGCGGCCCACTCGGGCCGGGCGTCGGCCAGGACATTGTCGTGGCTAAAGATATGGACGCGCGCGATCGTATAGATGCCGCGCTTCTTCGCCTCGGCCAGGATGGCGCGGATGTCCATAATCGGCTGGGCGGTGCCCAGCTCCTTGACGATCGGCACCTGCGAGTCGTAGTAGATCAGCCCGAGGTCGTCGCGCAGGTCGGACTTCAGATCGATCACGATCGCGGTCAGCTCGGTCCGGTCGATCGTATCGAAGAACTTCGTCACCAGCCTGGGGTTGGAGGCCACCGCCGCCGTGATATAGAGCGCCTTGGAGGTGAACGGCTCGAGCTTGATCGTGCTGGGGACGCTGCCGGGCTTGATCTCGACCGTCGCCTTGCGGTAGCCGGGCGCGAGCACCTGGATGAAGCCCTGCTCGGGCACGCCCTCGAGCTTGAAGCTACCGTCGGCGCTGCTGTCGATCCGGGTGAAGGCCACGCTATCGGTGTCGGCGGTCGGCGTGGCGATCACTGTCGCATTCTTGATCGGCGCGCCGGTCTTTGCGTCGGCCAGCGCGCCCCTCAGCACGTCGGGCCGCAGCACCGCGTCGATCGTCGTCATCTTCTCGATCGGCTGGGTCAGCGCGGCGTAGCCATCGGCGCTGATCACGACCGTGGCTTCCTTCGGAACGCCCTCCAGGCGATACTTCCCGTCGGGGCCGGTCGTGACAGCCAGCGCATCGCCGACCTTCACGGCCGCGCCGGCAAGCGGCTGGCCGCTGTAGGCGTCGGTGATCGTGCCGGACAGCACGTTCGGGCGCAGCGCCGCGTCGAAGGCGATCGTCTTCTTGAGGCTCTGGCTGGCCGCCTCGTAGTCGCCGGCCGCAATCGTGAGCGTGAAGCTCTCGGGCACGCCGGCGATGCTGTAGCGACCGTCGGCGGTGGTGGTGGCGCTGAGCGTCTCGCTGGCCTTCACCAGCGCCCCGCCGAGCGGCTGATTGGTGTAGGCGTCGGTCACAACGCCGCTGACCGTATTCGGCCGCAGCGCGGCATCGAGCGTGGCGGCCGGGGGCGTCGGCTTGGCGAGCTGCGGCTGCTGGTCCAGCGCTATATGCAGCGGCTCATAGCCGCTCGCGGCGATCTGGAGCGTATCCTTCTGGCTCCAGCTGGCGACCTGGTACTTGCCGCTGGTGTCAGTCGTCAGCTGGCTTCTGCCGAGGCTGATCGTCGCGGCTGCCACCGGCCGGCCGGTATAGGCATCGATCACCGTGCCGTTGAGCGGTATATCAGGCCCGCCGCAGGAGGCCAGCAGCGCGGCGAGCGCCAGGCAGATCAGGGTTGCAGGGACATGTCGGAGTCGGGTGAGGATGGCCATCGAGTATCTCTTCTCCTCGCGAAGCGGCAGCTACCGAGCCCGGTCGCCTTGACCACTGCTGCCATATAATGGATGTGCGAGCCCAGCGCCGGGCCTGACCCAGCGCGCAGATCGGAGCCTATCATAAACGCCTGACAGGGGGTTGTCAAGCGCAGCCGTCACAGCGCGTTTGACTTTCCCAGCGCTGTCGGCTATAATAGCGAACGCAACGCCGAAGTGGCGGAATGGCAGACGCGGCGGTCTCAAAAACCGTTGAGGGCGACCTCATGTGGGTTCGACTCCCACCTTCGGCACCAGCCGTCACACGGTAGCACAGTTCTTGTCGGGGCGTGGCTCAGCCTGGTAGAGCGCAGCGTTCGGGTCGCTGAGGTCGGTGGTTCGAATCCACTCGCCCCGACCAACCACCCGAGGCCCGTCGATCGCGAACGATCGACGGGCCTTGTCGTTCCGGGCGCGCCTTGACACATGGCCGCAGGGGTGCTAGAATCCAGCCACATCGCGATCTCGTAGCTCAATTGGATAGAGCGTCAGCCTCCGGAGCTGAAGGTTGCTGGTTCGAGCCCAGTCGAGATCGCCATACTTACATGTGCCTGGTGGCTTCTATCAGCGACATGTACGAGGGCGCCGGGCGGACTGCCGTCACGGCGCCTTTTGTTATCCAGATCCTGTTCATCACCTGCTGCACCAACGCGCGCCGCTGATCGGGTTCAACAGCGTCGAGAAGCGCACCCATATTGTCCAACACCTTTGCCGCGCGGTCGAGATCGAGCACCCGACTAGGTGCCGGCGTCAGTTGGCCGATCTGCCGTTGGATCTCCACCCGGCGCTGAAGATACTCAGACTCGCTGTAGTCACCGAGCTCATACAGATGCTTCATCCGACTGAGCTGTTGCTCCAGCTTCGCGCGGTCTTGCCCGACTGGCATGGTTGGCGTCGCCAGCCGGCGCTGGGATACAGCGATCACCGCATCACGGATGGCCGGCGGAATAGCTAACGAGCGCAGGATGTCAAGCACTTGGGCCTCGATCGCTGACGCTGAACAAAATCGGCATCGCAAACCCGATCGCCGAACCGGCGGTTTGAGCTGCAGCGGGCGGTGTCATCCCAATCGACCTCGATAATCCAGCGGTTCGGCAGGATTGGTCAGTTGTGACGGCAAACGCACGATTGATGGCGCTGACGGTTTTGCGTTCGGCGATGAACAGGCCGATCAGATACTCCGCGAAGTGCCGACGTTCGGGCTCGTTGGCAAACAGGTCAGCGTACTGGGTGAGGAGGTCTTGCACGACCGTCGGGAATTCCACAATCGCTGGTATACCCGCTCCTGCTGCTGGTGACTCCGATTGCGCCGACTATCGTACTACAGGAACGCGTGTGGTTCAACTTTGCAAAACTACAGTTGAGGATAGGATACCATGCACTCTATTATGGTCAACTTATGGCAGCACTTCTTGGACTCCGCGTTGGAATGTTAGCTGCTCGCCGTGTTGACAAGTAGAGCATATCTGATACAATGGCCGAGCATCTACTACTAATGGTAGCACACACGAACGGTTGGTTAGTGTCTCTCACCCAGTAGGCACAGTCAGCTGGTTTATGATTCTCGCGGGTCCGCCGTGATTACGCGGTCGGCTGGTAGAGAGGAGAGACAAACAGGCCTTATCCTCGCCCTATAGCTTTGCAATGAATCTCTTTATAGAAAGGACTATTGGGTTATGACGAACATAAGCCAATCATCGTCGAGCGGAGGAAACATTTCCGTATCTCTACGCTGCTTGGGTTGTGGAGCATCTTTCGATGCGAAACGCATGAAAAATGCTTGTCCATCCTGTGGAGAGGCCCTCGAATATGTCTTTGACGGACAATACGATGGCTCTCATCTCGAACGAGATGACCTTTGGCGCTTCGCTGACTTAATCCCCCTGAGGGATCGATCGAACATTATATCACTAGGAGTTGGTAATAGCAGAATAATCGAACTAGCAGAGATGAGTGATCGCTTACGTGGTGTAAGGCTGTATCTAAAATTAGATAGCCACAAAAATCCTACAGGGACTTTCAAAGACAGAGAATCTTCCGTTATTATTAGCAAATGCAGAGAAGAAGGACTTGACAATCTGGTTTTTTATTCAACCGCAAATACCGGAAGATCTTATACGCATTTCGCTGCGAATCTTAACCTTACGACGTATTTTTTTATGCCTGTTGAGTGCCAATACAAAAATACTCGATTTATACAGAAGAACAGAAACAACTTTGTCATCCTTGTGGAAGCAGACTATCCAAATATTGGACCCTATGCAAAGGCTTTCGCAAAGGCAAATAACCTGAACAGCATTGCACCAATGCAAGATCGCACGGAAAGCTACGCGACAATCGCATATGAGCAATTTCAACAAATGCCACAGTGCGATTTCTTTGTTCAGACTATTGCCAGCGGTATGGGACCAATTGGCTTTTTACGTGGACACAAGAATCTTGTAAAGTTTGGCATTGAACGCGAAGAAGATGTGCCTTGCATAGTTTGTGTTCAATCAGAGGAAACAAATGCAATGTATAAATCTTATATTTCTGGCCGATCAGCGATGACAAGAGACGATTTACCCAAAAGTTTTCCATCCAATCTGTTTGAGCCGACATTAAACTCTACCAACCCGATTAATAATTATCCAAGTCTATATCAGTGTTTAAAAGAGTCAAATGGCATTATTACCGACGTAAACCCGAGATATGTTATGCGTGAGGCGCAACCATTGATCGATGCTCTTGAAAGGCGGAAGATAACTATGCGTTTCGAGTTGGAAAAATCATTACTTATCGGCTACGCTGGCATCGTTCGATTGATCGAGGAGGGGAAAATAGGCGGAAATAGTCGAGTGTTGTTGCTTGCAACAGGGCGTGGCCAAGACACATCAAATGAGATTATCGCACCAGATATAACAATCGATCCTTCTACTCACGATCCAGTGGAGCTTAAAAGGCAGCTGGACGCACTGTTGGCAGCATAACCAAAGCGAAGAAAGGACAATCCATGAGTTACGACGAACAAGAAGCCAACATCACGTACAAAGTTGTCATTAACGACGAAGAACAATATTCGATCTGGCCCGCTGATCGCGAGAATGCGCCTGGTTGGAACGATGTGGGCAAGATTGGGACAAAGGAGGAATGCTTAGCATATATCAAGGAAGTTTGGACCGATATGCGACCATTAAGCTTGAGAAAGAAGATGGAAAACATGCAAAATTAGCCGATGCGCGAAATGGTAATGCCGAAGACTTCTTTCATCGGTGCCATCCGCACATTTTAATCATTTAACTCTTCTCGTTGTGTATTACCTCTCGTCATTCACAATAACGCTAAGCCAGACCGCGGAGGAATTTAAGTATCCAGCGATACTACTAGAAGAGGAGCAAAAGTTAAATAATGGAAGATCCACAGCATGTCGACGTCGCAGGCGTGGGTATTGGCCCGTTTAATCTCAGTTTGGCAGCTTTATTAGCGCCGACAAAGATTTGTGCTCGTTTTTTTGATTATAAAGATCGATTTCGGTGGTATCCAGGATTGCTTTTCCCCGAATCGACCATTCAAGTATCTTTCCTGAAAGATCTTGTAACGCTTGTCGATCCGACTAGCCCATACTCCTTCCTCGCATATCTTGCCAATAAGAAGCGGCTTTATCGATTTATCAACGCGCGCTTTCCGAAGATACCACGTCAAGAGTTTGATCAGTATTTTCAATGGGCCTGTACCGTAATACCTGGCCTCTCTTTCGGTTGCAAGGTAGAAGCAATAACGCTGAAAGATGATACGCTGGTAATAGATACTCAAAAGGAGCGGATAAGCTCCAGTACTGTCGTACTAGGGACTGGGCTTTCGCCTAAAATACCAGATTGCGCCCAACCACATCTTGGACCGGCTGTCTTTCACGCCCACGAGTATTTATGCCGAGATTTTGATGCGCGTGGAAAGCGCGTCTTGATTGTCGGTGGCGGTCAGACTAGTGCAGAAGTGCTGCTATACATGCTCAGAGACGTCGATGTGCTTCCAGAGAAACTCATTTGGATTACGCGGCGTTCTAGCTTTTTGCCGCTTGACGACTCGCCCTTTACTAACGAGCTGTTCACTCCAGAATACAGCAATTACTTCTTTCAATTCCCGCATGGCGTCAAGCAGCAACTGATTGAAGAGCAAAAACTAGCTAGCGACGGCATATCTGAAGATATTCTCGAAAAAATTTATCGTCGGCTCTATGAGCTGGACTATATTGAAGGAAAAAGGCAGATGTATGACTTGTATCCACATAATGAATTGGCTACCATTACCCAGACATCGACAGGATACTTGGTTAGCACTTGTGACTACCTACATCATAAAAACCTTTCATTTGAGGTGGATTGCATTGTGTTCTGTACCGGTTTTGAGTATACTCTTCCGGCGTGCCTGGATCCAATCGCAAGCCGCATTCATCGGAACAATGGTAGCCTAGCCATACGGGAAGACTTCTCATTAGAGTGGGATGGTCCCCCATCGCTGCGAATATATCTTCAGAATGCAGCAAGACAAGTTCGCGGCGTCGCGGATCCAAACTTGAGCCTGATGGCCTGGCGTAGCGCGACGATCATTAACAGTATACTTGGCGATACGATCTACGATATTGATGAATCTTCTTCAGTATTCGGCTGGATGAGCGACTATGCCGCTGGGGAAAGATGTTGAGCTGCCGTTGTCCCTGTCTGTGTGATTACGGTTTTGGAAGTGAAGCGCAGATACGATGAAGCTTCTCGTTATTGGAAGTGGGATGATGGGGCCCGCAGCAGTGCTGGGTGCGATTAACGCCGCCGATGTATCCCAGGTGGTAGTAGCGGATGTGCGATCGGACGCCCTCGACGCATGCATGCGACGCTTTGTACAGCTGCCCCACGGCGAGAAGGTGACGACCGCGCTTCTCGATGTCAGGGATCGTTCTGCTACGGTCGAGCGATGCGCTCAGGCCGATGTGGTGGTTTCTACCCTACCCTGGCCAGAGCATCAAGAGGCCATTTGGGCGGCGATAACGGCGCAGCGTCCGATTGTCGGTATTGCCCGGCCTCCCTACGATCTTATGCCAGAACTATGCGTTGAGGTTGCCGAGGCTCAGGGCCAAGTGATGATCGGCTGTGGCCTTGAGCCGGGCCTTACCGAGATAGTCGCTCATCATATGGCTCAACAGTTGGATCGAGTCGACGAGCTGTACATATGGTGCGGCGGCATTCCCGAACAACCCGAGCCACCGCTCGGCTATAAGATCGTATTTGGGGGCGGCGAGCTGCCCATCCAGGATCGTCCGGTCTACGCAGTTCAAGATGGCCTCCTGGTTTCAGTGCCGCGCTTCTCCGGAGTGGAGACCATCACATTCGATGGTGTGGGTGTGTGTGAAGCATGGTTCGATGGAATGTTGCCCTGGTTAATGGACTTGCCGGCATTCCAGCAGCTACGGGTATGCGCGCAGAAGACTATTCGATGGCCAGGCTTTGCTGATAAAATCGCTATCCTCCGGGAGATGGGTTTGATCAGTACGGATCCGGTATCTGTCGATGGGGTTATGGTTGTCCCCAAGCGTATGCTTGATGCCGTCATTGGGCCACGAGTCAAACTGCGCGAAGGCGAGCGCGACTTGGTGCTGCTCCGCGTCGAGGCGCGAGGCGCTCGTGGCGTTGCCCAGCAACGAATCGTTACCGACATGGTTGCTGGCTACGATACGCTCCTTGGCTTTACCGCGATGTCTCGCACGACCAGCCTTACAGCAATCAGTGTGGCACGTATGATTGGGCGTGGAGAGATTCGCGGATACGGAGTGCTTTCGCCCGAGCAATACGTTACCGGCCCCCAGTTCGAACGATTGCGGAACGATTTGGCCGAATATGGGCTGGTACTGAGACAGGCACAAGATCATCTTGTCGTGTAAAATGTGGTTCTTGCGAACTTCATCGTTTTCGGGTGGGGGCTTGGAGGATAGGCGAAGCCAGCCCTCAGATACTTAGCTTGGGGAGGTGTGGAGGTCGAAGGCTTTCTCCACCTCCCCAAGATTGCAAAATAGATTAGCGATAATATAGGGGGGGCTTGTATGCTCGCGATTCAAAAGCTCGATCCTACAAAGTTCGTGCCCGCATTTGGAATTCTTTGCCAATACCTCTACCCAAACAAGGATATAACCACAACGCCGTTCGGGTCCATGTGGTGCCTGATCGAGCCAGGCAAGTCTTCGGCGGCACATAATCACCACGAGGGTGAAATTTTCATTATCGTGCAGGGAAATGGCGTCATCAACGTCAATGACGAAAGCAGCGCTGTTGAGCCGGGTGACGTGATCTACCTGCCGCCGCTGTCGACTCATGTGCTACAGAATATTTCCAGTACCGACATCCTCAGATTTCTGTCGGTCTATTGGGAAGATATGCCTTTGCTACAGGAGCAGATTATCCAGCAGTCTGCCAGAGAGCGAGCGATGCTTCCTGAGCGTGTGCTGGTGACTGCGACGCCACCAACGCCAAATGGCGATCTGCACCTTGGGCACCTATCTGGTCCCTACCTTGGAGCCGATATATACACTCGGTATCTACGGCTCCGCGGCGTTGACGTTTGCTACATCTCAGGCGTAGACGATCATCAAAGCTATGTCGAGCTGAAAGGACAACAAGTAAGCTTGACGCCACAGCAGGTTGCCGACCAGTTTGGCGATGCGATGGTGCAGACGCTGGAGGCGGCGACGATTATTCCGGATCTAGTAGCCCGGCCGAGAGCTTCGCGACATCACATTCCATTTGTGCAGCACTTCTTTACCACGCTATATACCAATGATAAGCTCGTCGCAAAAGATGTCGACCAACTCTACTGCGCCACCTGTTCAATGTACTTGTTTGAGG
This sequence comes from Candidatus Ribeiella danica, assembly GCA_016717335.1. Classification (GTDB taxonomy): domain Bacteria; phylum Chloroflexota; class Chloroflexia; order Chloroflexales; family Roseiflexaceae; genus Ribeiella; species Ribeiella danica. The sequence goes on along the minus strand of JADKFS010000003.1, from coordinate 169,018 downwards.
CGCATGTGGTCGGCCGCTGTCCGCACTGCAATGCCGGCGCGGCAGGGAACGCCTGCGAGGACTGCGGGCGACCCAATGACTGCATTGATCTGGTAGATCCGCGCTGCAGGTACTGTGGTGGAACTCCGGAGCGCCGCTCGACTCGGCGACTCTATTTTCCTCTCAGCCAGTACCGCACGGAGTTGGAGGAGTACTACCAACACGTCTCAATGAATGCCCACATGCGCATCCTTTGCGATAAAATGCTGACCGATGGTCTGCCCGATATCGCCGTGACTCATTACTCGAGTTGGGGCATCCCGGTGCCTGCTCCGGCATTCGCCGACCAACGCCTGTATGTATGGTTTGAGATGGCACCGGGCTACCTGGCGGCAACCCAAGAGGCGTTAGGTGGCTCGCCACTAGGCGATGATTGGCGGCTTTTCTGGAACGATGCGTCCCGAACTGTACAGTTCTTTGGTTTCGATAATGGCTACTTCCATGCTGTGCTCTTTCCTGCGCTGTTTATGGCCTATGATCCATCGATCAAGCCGGCGTCGTGCTTTGCCACCAACGAATTCTACCGCCTCGACGGCGCGAAATTCTCGACGAGCCGAATGCACGCGATTTGGGGGCGTCCGCTGCTTGATATGGTGCCGGCAGACATAGTCCGTTTCTATCTCTCATACGATCGTCCCGAGACCCAGCAAACCAATTTTACGCTGGCCGACTTCCAGTCGGTGGTGGAGCGTGAGTTGGTTGGGAGTTGGCAGGGCTGGTTGCATGAAATGCACCAGACAGTGCGCGAAGAGTTCGGCGGCAAGGTTCCCGAAGCTGGCGGATGGTCCGACGACCATCGCCGCTTTTATCAGTATCTGAAGTGGACAACTGATGAGATTGCGGCAGCCTACCAGGACGTTGCTTTTTCTCCGCAGCGGGCTACCCGACTGCTATGCGAGTTGGTACGTACGGCGAGGCGCTTTAATAGAGCCGAGCGACACTTGCGAGATAGCAGCACACAGCACGCAAGACGTCGGACGGCAGTAGCGCTTGAGGTCTTGGCCGCAAAAACCCTCGCACTCTTAGCGTCGCCGATCATGCCGACGTTTGCCCAGACCTTGTGGGCCGATCTTGGATATCAGGCTGTCCCGCTGGTCTGGGAAGATACACTCTCCTTCGTGCCGAGCGGCCAACAAGTAGCTGAAGCTATGGTCACGGCTTTCCCCGATCTGGATCCGGCTTTGCTTGAGCGATTTGCCTAGAGCAGAGGGCCTACTGATAGAGCGAGCGCGTCGAGGGCTGCCCGCCGCGGCGCGCATTCGAGTCGATCAGACGTCAAGGAGGGGTGCGAGGGTGGCGAAGCCATGCCCCGAGATTCGTCTTTCTCGCTCGCTGTGAACGAAACAAGGGATTTCTTGGAGGGGCTTTGCCCTTCTAAAACCTACCCACGCTGTAGTCAATAGATTTCAGCGCGGCTCATGATGACCGATGACTCGTACATAGGGTGGAAATGCCGGGAGCGAGGCAAGATCATGCTCGAATAGTATGACGGAGCCATCGCGCTTAACCTCATTGAAACCGTTGAATTTGTACGTGATATGCATCATTCTATTTCGTCCATTGGAAACGAACTCAGCCCGCAAACGTACACCGGCGACCTTGGCCTGCTGTATGATGTAGTTCAGCATGATCGAGCCGACACCGCGTGATATGACCCGACAGGACATCAGCAGGAGCTTTATACTCCATATGTGTGGTTCGCACTCGATAAGCGCCAGGCCGATCTTGCCGTATGTTCCGTATTTATCGTCGAGTGAGGCAATCAGAAGTTGATGGTGTGGTGATTGGCGTAGTTCGCGTAGCTCCTCATAGGAGTATGTGTATCCAGTAGTGTTTAGCTGATTAGTACGGACTGTAAGCTCTTCAGCGCGCTGCAAATCGCTCTCTTGAGCCAGCGTAATCGAAAAAACCATGTTTAATGTAGCGAGAAACGCCTCATTCGAGCTAGCAGCGCGCTCTTCTGCCTGCTTGCGAGCAAGATCGCTTTGGTACATCTGGCGACGCAGTCGGGAGTCCTCCGTGACAAATCGCGGCATCATTGCCGGCATGCTCAGGATGGAAGGAATATCTGCGGCATCAATGCAGAGCACCTCTGGCAGCCTGAATGCAACCTCGTCCCGCTCAAACGGTTGGTCGTCAACAAAGGCGAACGTATCGATGCCCAAGTTAAGCGCTTGAGCGATCTGTTCGATCGACTCGGCCTTCGAGCTCCAGTTGATCTGCGGATAGAGAAAATAGTCGATTAAATTGGCCTCACGCAGCTTGGCTATCGCGCTATCCGCGTCATTGCGACTAGCGATTGAGTTAAGGATTCCGCGGCGATCGAGCTCTTGAATCACTGCAACAACCTCTGGCCGTACGACGACGTCGGGATCCTCCAACAAAATGCCATCCCATAGGGTGTTATCGAGGTCCCAGATAACGCCCTTGATCATCTTGTTGCCCGCCGATTTGCCGATAGCCTCACCTGTCACATACCCCTCCTGTCTTGCTTGTGGTTCGGAAAGGTTACAGACAAACGTGTTCCTGCTCTTTGCTCGATTTAGGCATGGTTCAATCGAGCTTGACAGTTCATTGCCCCACAGGCGTAGGGGCGCGATATATCGCGCCCGTACAGGGTCACGTCGAAATCCCGAGCATTGAACCATGCCTAAGGACTGGGTATGGATCTCTCGGCGTGGGCCGTGCCTGGCCTATGGATTCCATCTCTATGCCGATGGTAGAGTGCGTGGAGACCTGCTTAAGGGCTATGCTGGTACGCGTGTCTGGCGATGATGAGCTGCTGAATTTGATTGCTGCCTTCGATAATCTCCATTACTTTCGCGTCGCGGAAGTAGCGCTGGACGCTAGAGTCGCCGCTGCACCCATTTGCCCCTTGGATCTGCACGGCATCGGCCGCAGCCTTCATTGCGGCGCGCGCTGCGAAATATTTGGCGGTCAGGGTTGCCATGATTGTCTCAGGGCTGCCAATATCTTTGAGGTAGCCCGCCTGCAAGCACAGCAGCCGCGCGGCCTGCGTCCCAACCTGCATATCGGTGATCATCTCGCAGATCAGCTGGTGATCTTTGAGATAGGCGTCGAATTGCCTCCGCGTGCGGGTATAGGCGAGTGAGTCTTCGAGCGCGGCTTGCGCGATGCCGACGGAGCCCCAGGCGACACTATAGCGCCCGATGTCGAGACCCGAAGCCGCGATGGCCGCCAGCCCGAAGCCTACGCCGCCTATCAGATGGCTTTTCGCAACAGTACAATTTTCGAGATGCAGCTCGGCCAGCATGGAGGCTCGGGTGCCAAGCATGCCAGCAATAGGTCGCACAGAGAGGCCCGGCGTGCTGCGCTCGACTAAGAAGGCCGAGACCTTGCCGCTGTGCTGGGCAAAGATGAGGAAGAGGTCGGCGATTTGCCCAAAAGTGATCCATTTTTTGCAGCCGTTGAGGATGTAGCGATCGCCGTTCAACTCAGCTGTCGTTTCGATGCTCTTCGCATCGCTGCCGACGTTCGGCTCGCTCAAGGCGAATGCAGCTATACGCTCGCCAGCAATGAGGTTTTGCAGCCAGGTATTCTTGTGCAGCTGGCTACCCCATTTATGTATGACATAGGCAACCATGCTGTGTACCGTGATAAGACTGCGCACCGATGAACAACCTCGCCCTAGCTCTTCGTTGAGCAGGCCAAAGGTGATCATATCATCCCCGGAGCCGCCCTCACGCTTTGGAACAACCAGGCCCAAGTAGCCCAAATCAGCAAGTGAGCGCACTAACTCGCCAGGAATGCGCTCTTCGCGGTCGAACTGGTTCGCATACGGTCTGAGGTGACGTTCGCTAAATTCGCGGAAGCTCGTGCGCATCACCTGCTGCTGATCCGTAAGCTCGATTTTCATAACACTTTTCCTCTGACAAGATTATCCATCGCATTCATGGTCCTGAAGTTGTCGATATTAAGATCTTGGTCTTCAATTACGATATTGAACGTATTTTCGATGAACAAAACGAGCTGCATCGCAAAAAGCGAGTTAACGAAGCCTAAAGCAAAAATGTCCTCGTCATCTTGCAGTTGGTGGTTTTGTATGTGCCTAGAGATGAAACTGCGAAGCGTACTCTTGATAGTCTCGGATGTCATGGCGCTAATCCCTCTCAACTGTGCGGTTACAGGCGATGTTCTAAATCTATGGCTTAGCAGCGGCCGGAAGTGTGAGAGCGTGAGAGAGGCTGGTATCTAGTAAACGTAGAAGCCTCTGCCGCTCTTGCGGCCATACAGGCCGGCGTCAACCATCTGCCGCAGCAATGGGCAGGGTCGATACTTGCTGTCATTGTAGCTCTCGTACAGCACCTCGATCGAGTAGAGAATTGTATCTAGCCCGATCAGATCCGCCGTCTCGAGCGGGCCCATTTTGTGGCCAAAGCAGGATTTGAAGATAGTATCGATATCCGCCGCGCTAGCAACGTTATCTTGCACAAGGAAGATGGCCTCGTTAATCGTCAGCATGAGCACGCGGTTGGAGACAAATCCTGGCATATCGTGGACAATGACGCAATCTTTGCCCATGGTAGATAGCAACTCCCTAGCCATTTGAATCGTCGACTCGGTCGTGTGATAGCCCGGTATGACTTCAACCATCGGCTTCATTGGGACCGGATTCATAAAGTGCATGCCAATGACGCGATCCGGGCGGCTGGTTGCGCTCGCGATGCGAGTGATCGAGATAGCCGAGGTATTTGCTGCAAATACGCAGTGTCTCGGGCATATCGGGTCGATTGTCTCGTAGACCAGTTTTTTGATGGCCCATTTTTCGACGACATTCTCGATCACAACGTCGACGTCGTGAAAGAGCGCATAGTCGGTCGTGAAGGCGATCCGCGCCAAGGCCGCCTCAACGCCTTCGGGCAAGCTGTCTTTGTTGAGCATCTTGTACATCCGCAGGCTTTTGCGGATCTCAGCGCGGGCACGGTCGAGAATATGTTCTGCGACGTCAACCAGAACGATCCGGTGTCCAGCTTGCGCCAGGCTCTGAGCCACTCCGACACCCATGACGCCGGCTCCAGCAACGCCGATACGCATCGTATTCACTGTCTAGCTCCTTCTAGAAAGCACCACAGAACTCCTCGGGCGCGGGCGGGAGATGCGGGGAGAGGGAAGTCATCCCCGTGCCCCTGCCCGTCCGAAAGACTTTTGCCGGCGCGATTACTGTTTTGCATTCCGCAAATCCAGCTCGATGACGCATTGGGCAAGCCGCTCGCCAAGCGCTGTGACTGCAGGTTCTCGGAGCAAGGTATAGTGGGTTGCGGGAACGATGCAGCTTTCGAGCTTCCCCTGGCTTACCGATGCCCAGCCCAAGGCTGGCTCCCTATGCTGTTCAGGTTGATCGCTAGCCTGGAAGAGCAGTATATCGCCGGCATACGGCTGAGGTGCGTAGTGGTTCATGGCGAAGCGGTTGTTCTTGAACACGTTGAACAGCGCCTGAATGTATGCGGCATCAATGCCCTCAGGGAAGATGCGAAGCTGTTTTGCCGCTTCCACGGCGGCGCTCATCCGAGCCTGCGGCGGCAAGCTCGCAAGATCGCCAAACTCCGAGACGTCCTTCTCAAAGATGGCAGCGATATCGGTCAGGAAGGAGGCGAGCAGAGCATCCTCCGTCTCATCCTCCAGCGAGGATGTTCGATCTGGGCGCCAGCTGTCTATGAGCGTCAACAGGCGCACTTCCTGCCCCTGCTTGGTCAGCTGCTGCGACATCTCAAAGGCGACGATGCCACCCATCGACCATCCGCCAAGCATGTACGGTCCTTCTGGCTGGACCTTGCGGATCTCCTGAATATAGCGCTGGGCCATGGCCGGTATGCTGTCGTAGCATGGCTGACCATCGTACAAGCCGGGCGACTGCAGAGTATAGACTGGCTGGTCATCGGGAAGATGGTGGACGAGCGGCATATAGCAGAGCACATGCCCGCCGACCGGATGAATCCAGAACATCGGGACGCCCGTGCCAGCGGTTCGAATGGGTATGAGCGGGGACAGCGGCCAATCGTAGCTTTCGCGCAAAACAGCCGCCAGTTGCTCGATCGTCGGGGCTTGAAACAGCGCGGCGACTGGTAGATCCTTGTCGAAATGCTCCTTGATTGCCCTGGTTAGCGACACGGCGGTGAGGGAGTGCCCGCCAAGATCGAAGAAGTTGTCGGTGACGCCAATCGGCTGGCAGCGCAGCACCTCTTCCCAAATGAGCACAAGCTGCATCTCCAGTATGTCGCGAGGCGCTGTGCGCGAGGCGGGCGCGCTGCTGTTGCTAATGTCAAGCGCGAGGAGGGCGTGGCGGTCGATCTTGCCATTGGGCAGGAGTGGCAGCGCGTCGAGCTCCACGAAGGCCGCCGGCACCATGTAGTCCGGCAGCTGGCGCTGCAGGTGGCGCCGCAGCCCCGCCACCGTGAACCCCTGCTCCCCGCCCCACCACATACCCCACCAGCTGCCGCTGCTGCCCGCCTTCCTCCCGCGCCAGCACCACGCACGCCTGCACCCCCGCCGCCTGGTTCGCCACCGCCTCGATCTCGCCCAGCTCCACGCGAAACCCGCGGATCTTGACCTGCTGGTCCTGGCGCCGCAGGAACTCCAGCCCGCCATCCGCGCGATACCGCACCACGTCCCCCGTTCGATACAGCCGCTCCCCCGCCGCGCCGAACGGGTGCGGCACGAACCGCTCCGCCGTCAGCTCTGCCCGGTGCAGGTAGCCCCGCGCCAGGTTCGCCCCGCCCAGGTAGAGCTCGCCCGGCACCCCGATCGGCGTCGGCTGCCCGCCCGCGTCCAGCACGTACACCTGCACATTGTCGATCGGTCGCCCAATCCCCGCCTCGCCCGTCGCCACCTCGGTCCAGGTCGAGATCACGGTGTTCTCAGCCGGGCCGTAGTTGTCCGCCAGGAGGTAGGGGAGCGCGCCCTGCGGCCCGCGCCGCAGCTTGTCCCCGCCGGTCAGCAACACCCGCAACACCAGCCCATCCGGCGACGCCCGCTGCAGCACCAGCTCCGCCAGCGGCGTCGCGACGAACGCGACCGTAATCGCCTGCGCCGCCAGCCACGCCACGAGCTGCTGCGGGTCGCGCCGCTGCCCCTCGTCCGGCAGGTGCAGGCTGGCTCCGCTCGCCAGCGTGGTCCACAGGTCCGAGACCGCCACGTCGAACGCCTGGCCGACCACGTGCGCGACCCGGTCGTGCCCGCGCAGCTGATACGTTCGCTGATACCAGTGGATCAGGTTGTGCAGGCTGGCGTGGGTTACTGCGATCCCCTTCGGCTGGCCGGTCGAGCCCGAGGTGTAGATCACATACGCCAGGTGCTCGGGCAGCACCGGCGCGGCCGGGCGGTGGCACGGCGCTGGCGCCACCAGCTCGTCCCAGACCGCGTCCAGCACCAGCACCGGCGCGGCCTGGGTGGCGCACACGTGCGCCAGCGTGGTGTCGGTCAGCACCAGCGCCGGGCGCGCCTCGCGCACGATCTGCGCCAGCCGCTCGGCCGGCCAGCTGGGGTCGAGCGGCAGGTAGGCGCCACCGGCCTTGAGCACCGCCAGCGCCGCGACCACCTGCGTGGTGGTGCGCGGCAGCGCCAGCACCACCGGCACGTCCGGCCCGACGCCGCGCTGTTGCAGCACGTGGGCAAGCTGGTTGGCGCGCTGGTCGAGCGCCTGGTAGCTGAGCGCCGTGTGCCCATCGGCCACTGCCAGGCGCGCGCCGCCGGCGTCCGCCTGCGCCTCAACCAGCGTCGTAACCAGCTGGCGCGGCGGGTGGGCGACTTGCGTGGCATTCCAGGCGTGCAGCAGCTGGTGGCGCTCGGCCGGCGTGAGCAACGGCAGCGCGGGGTAGGGGCTGGTCCGGCTGGGCGAGCGCGGTTGTCAGCAGCACCTCGAAATGACCGATCAGGCGCGCGATGGTGGGCGGGGCGAACAGGTCGGTGGCATACTCGACGCTGCCGACCAGCGCGCCGGCCTGCTCGGCGACGAACAGGGTCAGGTCGAACTTGGCGGTGGTCTGGGTGAGCGGCAGCGGCGTGAGCTCGAGGCCCGGCAAGGCCAGGGTGTCGCTGGGCGTGTTCTGGACGGCCAGCAGCACCTGCACGAGCGGGGGGTAGCTGGGGTCGCGCAGCGGCTGGAGGGTCTCGACCAGCGTGTCGAAGGGCACGTCCTGGTGGGCGTAGGCGTCGAGCGCGACCTGGCGGACGCGCGCCAGGAGGGTGCGGAAGCTGGGCGCGTCGTGCAGCGGGATGCGCAAGGCGAGCGTATTGACAAAGAAGCCGATCAGCGGTTCGAGGGCGGCGTGGGTGCGGTTGGCGATCGGCGCGCCGATGAGGAGGTCGGTCTGGCCGGAGTAGCGCGCGAGCAGGATGGCGAAGGCGCTGAGCAGGCCCATAAAGAGGGTGGCGCCGGCCTGCTGGCAGAGGGCGGCGAGCTGGCTGGCAAGCGGGGCGGGCAGGAGGAAGGGAGCGACGGCGCCGCGGAAGGACTGGCGGGGCGGGCGGCGGGCATCGGTGGGCAGGTCGAGCAGGGGCGCGTGGGCGAGCTGGCGGCGCCAGTAGGCCAGGTGCTGTTCGAGCCGGGCGCCCTGGAGCCAGGCGCGCTGCCAATGCGCGAAGTCGGCGTACTGGATCGCCAGCGGCGCCAGCGCCGGCGCCTGCCCGCGTCCATAGGTTTCATAGAGGCTCGCCACCTCGCGGATGAAGATCGTTCGAGACCAGCCATCGCCGACGATGTGGTGCATCACCAGTAGCACGACGTTCTCTTCTTCGGACAGGCGCACTAGCATCACTCGCAGCAAAGGTCCGCGAGCCAGTTCGAAGGGCCGCCGAGCCTCCATCGATATCAGCTGCCGCACCTCGGCATCCTGTTCGCCTTGAGGGAGCGTGCCTAGGTCGATGATTGACAGCACTTGAATGGGGATTGGACCGATAACCTGTTTCGGCTGCCCATTCACCAGGACAAATGTCGTACGCAGGGCTTCGTGGCGCCTGATGACCTCCAGAAGACTCCGCTCCAGCGCTGCTACATTCAGCGTGCCCTTCAGCTTTAGCGCGACGGGGATATGGTAGGTGTCTGTATTGGGCACCAGCTGTTCGAAGAACCACAGCCGCTCCTGTGCAAAAGAGAGCGGAGCGGGCTCGCCTCGATCGGTTGGAGCTATCGGCGGAAGTGACAAATTGGATTTTGCCCGATACCTCTCGTCGATCCGTGCGGCTAGGGCTGCGACGGTTGGCGCCTCAAACAATTCGCGCAAGGGCAGTTCGATCTGAAAGATCTCGCGAACCAGCGAGATTACTTGTGTGGCCGTTAGCGAGTGGCCGCCGATTTCGAAGAAGTTGTCGTGGATGCCCACTTGCGCGAGACCCAGAACTTCGCGCCAGATGCCGCTCAGCAGCTCCTCGGTCAGCGTTCGCGGGGGCGCGAAGCTTGTCATCTCGAACGAGATCTCGTCAAGCGCGAGGAGGGCGTGGCGGTCGATCTTGCCATTGGGCAGGAGTGGCAGCGCGTCGAGCTCCACGAAGGCCGCCGGCACCATGTAGTCCGGCAGCTGGCGCTGCAGGTGGCGCCGCAGCCCCGCCACCGTGAACCCCTGCTCCCCCGCCCCCACCACATACCCCACCAGCTGCCGCTGCTGCCCGCCTTCCTCCCGCGCCAGCACCACGCACGCCTGCACCCCCGCCGCCTGGTTCGCCACCGCCTCGATCTCGCCCAGCTCCACGCGAAACCCGCGGATCTTGACCTGCTGGTCCTGGCGCCGCAGGAACTCCAGCCCGCCATCCGCGCGATACCGCACCACGTCCCCGTTCGATACAGCCGCTCCCCGCCGCGCCGAACGGGTGCGGCACGAACCGCTCCGCCGTCAGCTCTGCCCGGTGCAGGTAGCCCCGCGCCAGGTTCGCCCCGCCCAGGTAGAGCTCGCCCGGCACCCCGATCGGCGTCGGCTGCCCGCCCGCGTCCAGCACGTACACCTGCACATTGTCGATCGGTCGCCCAATCCCCGCCTCGCCCGTCGCCACCTCGGTCCAGGTCGAGATCACGGTGTTCTCAGCCGGGCCGTAGTTGTCCGCCAGGAGGTAGGGGAGCGCGCCCTGCGGCCCGCGCCGCAGCTTGTCCCCCGCCGGTCAGCAACACCCGCAACACCAGCCCATCCGGCGACGCCCGCTGCAGCACCAGCTCCGCCAGCGGCGTCGCGACGAACGCGACCGTAATCGCCTGCGCCGCCAGCCACGCCACGAGCTGCTGCGGGTCGCGCCGCTGCCCCTCGTCCGGCAGGTGCAGGCTGGCCCCGCTCGCCAGCGTGGTCCACAGGTCCGAGACCGCCACATCGAACGCCTGGCCGACCACGTGCGCGACCCGGTCGTGCCCGCGCAGCTGATACGTCCGCTGATACCAGTGGATCAGGTTGTGCAGGCTGGCGTGGGTTACCGCGATCCCCTTCGGCTGGCCGGTCGAGCCCGAGGTGTAGATCACATACGCCAGGTGCTCGGGCAGCACCGGCGCGGCCGGGCGGTGGCACGGCGCTGGCGCCACCAGCTCGTCCCAGACCGCATCCAGCACCAGCACCGGCGCGGCCTGGGTGGCGCACACGTGCGCCAGCGTGGTGTCGGTCAGCACCAGCGCCGGGCGCGCCTCGCGCACGATCTGCGCCAGCCGCTCGGCCGGCCAGCTGGGGTCGAGCGGCAGGTAGGCGCCACCGGCCTTGAGCACCGCCAGCGCCGCGACCACCTGCGTGGTGGTGCGCGGCAGCGCCAGCACCACCGGCACGTCCGGCCCGACGCCGCGCTGTTGCAGCACGTGGGCAAGCTGGTTGGCGCGCTGGTCGAGCGCCTGGTAGCTGAGCGCCGTGTGCCCATCGGCCACTGCCAGGCGCGCGCCGCCGGCGTCCGCCTGCGCCTCAACCAGCGTCGTAACCAGCTGGCGCGGCGGGTGGGCGACTTGCGTGGCATTCCAGGCGTGCAGCAGCTGGTGGCGCTCGGCCGGCGTGAGCAACGGCAGCGCGGGGTAGGGCTGGTCCGGCTGGGCGAGCGCGGTTGTCAGCAGCACCTCGAAATGACCGATCAGGCGCGCGATGGTGGGCGGGGCGAACAGGTCGGTGGCATACTCGACGCTGCCGACCAGCGCGCCGGCCTGCTCGGCGACGAACAGGGTCAGGTCGAACTTGGCGGTGGTCTGGGTGAGCGGCAGCGGCGTGAGCTCGAGGCCCGGCAAGGCCAGGGGTGTCGCTGGGCGTGTTCTGGACGGCCAGCAGCACCTGCACGAGCGGGGGGTAGCTGGGGTCGCGCAGCGGCTGGAGGGTCTCGACCAGCGTGTCGAAGGGCACGTCCTGGTGGGCGTAGGCGTCGAGCGCGACCTGGCGGACGCGCGCCAGGAGGGTGCGGAAGCTGGGCGCGTCGTGCAGCGGGATGCGCAAGGCGAGCGTATTGACAAAGAAGCCGATCAGCGGTTCGAGGGCGGCGTGGGTGCGGTTGGCGATCGGCGCGCCGATGAGGAGGTCGGTCTGGCCGGAGTAGCGCGCGAGCAGGATGGCGAAGGCGCTGAGCAGGCCCATAAAGAGGGTGGCGCCGGCCTGCTGGCAGAGGGCGGCGAGCTGGCTGGCAAGCGGGGCGGGCAGGAGGAAGGGAGCGACGGCGCCGCGGAAGGACTGGCGGGGCGGGCGGCGGGCATCGGTGGGCAGGTCGAGCAGGGGGCGCGTGGGCGAGCTGGCGGCGCCAGTAGGCCAGGTGCTGTTCGAGCCGGGCGCCCTGGAGCCAGGCGCGCTGCCAATGCGCGAAGTCGGCGTACTGGATCGCCAGCGGCGCCAGCGCCGGCGCCTGCCCGCGTCCATAGGTTTCATAGAGGCTCGCCACCTCGCGGATGAAGATCGTTCGAGACCATGCATCGAAAACGATATGGTGTACGACAAAGAGCAAGACGTGATCTAGCGGGCCTAACTTCCACAAGGTAGCTCGTACCAGTGGACCTTTCGACAGATCGAAGGGTCGCGCGATCTCGTGAGCCGCCAAGCCCCGGATCGTCGCATCCAGTTCCTGGTCACGCGATGCCTGTACGTCTACCACGGATAGCGATAGCGGTAGATTGTGGGCAATGATTTGGATCGGTTGCCGATCGCGCGATCCGAATGTCGTCCGAAGGACTTCATGGCGCTCAATGACCTCCTGAAGGCTTTGCTCCAGTATGTTTTGGGCGAGGGAGCCCTTGAGGCGTACGATCATCGGAATATTGTACGCCGGGCTCTCGGGCTCTAGCTGGTGCAGGAACCATAGCCGCTGTTGGTCCAATGAAAGTGGCGCGGTATCTGGATGTGGGCGGCGCGGAATCTGCTCCTCCCGCGACGCATCTTCGGGCGAGGCGCCACGCAGACGTGTTTCAAGCACCCGGCGCTGCTCGTCGGAAAGGCCGGCCCGCTTCGCATCGAGCCGCACGCGGCGCTGCGCGCGCTGGCTCTCACGCTGATCTTTTGCTGTCATGGCATCACGCTCTTTCAAGGCAACCTGATGTGTATAATTCGGCGGCGTTGCGCCGGTGGGTGGCGGGAACCTCGCGGGCAGCACCTTCAGCAAGGTCGAGAGCGGTTGGCTTGGGTCCGTGACGATTTGCTCGAGCAGCCTCTGGAAATCCCGCAGCATGTCGATGATGGTTGAGGAATCGAAGAGATCGACCTTGTATTCGAGCGTGCAGGATAGGTTTGAGCCGGCGGCCTCGATTTCAAAGCTGAGATCGAATGCGGCGGTCTGCGAGGGCAGCTGCAGCGCCGTCGCTTCAAGACCTGGCGGCAATGCGAGCTTCGGCGCCGGACGGTTGACGACGAACATGATCTGGAAGATCGGATGGTACCGTGTGTCGCGTGGAAGTCGCAGCATTTCAACAAGCTTGTCGAACGGTACATCCTGGTGCTCGTATACCCGGAGAGTGTTGTCGCGCACCTGGGCGATGACATCGAGAAAAGTCGGGTCGCCCACGAGCTGCGTGCGTATAACCAGCGTGTTGACAAAAAAGCCGATCAAGGGCTCGATCTCCGCACGGCCGCGGTTGGAGGCCGGAAAGCCGGTAACCAGATCGGTCCGTCCGGTGTAGTGATGGAGCAACACGTGGAACGCCGCCAGCAGCGACATGAACAGGCTCGCGCCTTCGCGCCGGCTAAGCATGCGCAGGGCCTGCCCGAGGTCGGGCGGGAGCATGTGAGCATGGCTGGCGCCGCGAACGCTAGGCGTCTGCGGTCGTGGCCGAGCCACCGGCAGTTCAAGCAGCGCGGGCGCGCCTTCCAAATACTGCTTCCAATAGCTTAGGTGCGCGCGCATCCCTTCGCTCGATTGCAGCGTGCGCTGCCATATAGCGAAATCGCCATATTGGACGGGAAGGTCGATCAGTGGTGAAGGCTCGCCGTTCACAAATGCTGCGTACAGCGTTCCCAGTTCGGCCGACAAGATACCGGCCGACCAGTGATCGAAGATACTATGGTGGATGCACAGGCAAAGGAGGCGCTCGTTCCGATCGATCTCGAACAGCGCGGCCCGCAGCAGGGGTTCGCTCGCCAGATCAAAGGGGCGTTGGATCATCGCGTGGGCCAGGCGGATCGCCTCGGCCTCTCGCGCGGCACGCGAGGCTCCAGAGGGCTCTATCAGCGGAATGGCGACGAGCAGGTCTGGCGCGATCACTTGAAGCGGCTGCTCGTTCACAACGACAATATTTGTCCGGAGGATCGCGTGGCGGCGCACGATCTCTTGAAGGCTGCGCTCCAGGGCGGCTGTGGCTAGTGGACCGCAGATCCGGTGCATCAGCGGCAAATTATACGCGACGTTCCCTGGTTCCAGCTGATCGATCAGCCATAGCCGCTGCTGCTCGATCGACAACGGAAGCCGATCATCTCTCGTGGCCGGACGAATCGGCAATGTCGCCGTGGCTGGTATCGCGCGCCGCATGCGCTCGATCTGGGCGGTCAGGTCGGAAATAGTTGGCGCGTCGAACAGCGCGCGCACGGGCAGGTTGACCTTGAACATCTGCTCGATGCGGGAGATCGCGCGAATAGCGAGCAGCGAATCTCCACCCAGCTCGAAAAAATCGTCGTGAATGCCAATCTGTTTGTGGCCTAGCACTTCCTCCCAAATCGCGGCCACCAGTTCTTCCGGGGGTGTGCGAGGCTCGGCCGCGGCGATCGTCGCCTCGAACGATGCCTGACCCGGAGCAGGCAGCGCGCGCCGATCTATTTTTCCATTTAACGTCAGCGGTAGTCTTTCCAACCAAACGAACGTGGGAGGAACCATCGGCTTGGGCAACCGGTCCGCCAGAAACTGTCGCAGATCTTGTACGAGACCAGCGTGCCCCGAGGCGTGGGCTAAGCCGGCGCCGGCACCACCGTTGCCCGGCGCTGCCGGTGCGTCGCCTGTGGGGCGTGCTGGCCCCTGCGCGCGCCGCGGATCTGCCTGGGGCGCCGGCTGGTCGTCGTCGGCCTGCGCCTGGCGATCGGCTGGCACCACGTAGGCGACCAGCTTCCTGTCGCCTGGGATATCCTCGCGCATCACAACAACGGCCGCCTGAATTGCCGGATGCTGCTTGAGCACCAAAGCGATTTCGTCCAGTTCGATGCGAAAACCTCGAATTTTGACCTGATGGTCGATCCTGCCGAGAAACTCGACCAGGCCGCTGGAGTCGCGGCGCGCCAGATCGCCGGTTCGGTACAGCCGATCGTAGACGACAGACGGGAGCCGACTAGCTGCGATATCCCCCGGCGCCGGTTCCGAAACCATACCGTGATTGGCAAACGGGTTGGGAATGAACTTCTCTGCCGTCAAGCCGGGGTGGTTCAGGTAGCCACGCGCCAAGCCGATGCCAGCTACGTATAGCTCGCCAGGTGTGCCGTCTGGCACTGGCCGCAGATCCGCATCCAGAATGTACATCCGCGTGTTCGCAATTGGCTGGCCGATCGCTATGCCGGCCGCCTGATCTGGAATATGCCCGACGTGGTAGTACGAGGCCGCTACGGTCACTTCGGTCGGGCCGTAGCCGTTGAGAAACCGCCGCCCTGGCATCCATCGCGCGGCAACGTCCGTCGGGCAGGCCTCACCCGCCGAAGCAACGGTGCGCAACGCCGGCAGATTCTCGGGCGAGAGCACAGCGAGCAGGGAAGGGACGAGCGTAATGGTCGTAATGGCCTGGTCACGCAACACCTTGAGCAATTCCGAGCCGAGCCGCATTCCGCTGTGCGGCAGCAACACGAGCGTCGCACCACCCAGCAGCGCCATCAAGATCTCGCTCACCGCGGCATCAAAGCCCATCGAGGCGAACTGAAGTACTCGGCAGTCCGGACGAATGTCAAAGGTGCTAAGCAAAACGGCGGCAAGGTTGACCAGGCCGGCGTGCTCGATCATCACTCCTTTGGGAGCACCTGTCGATCCCGAGGTGTATATCACATAGGCCAGGTTATTCGCCAGACTCGTCGTGGTCGGGTTGTGGGCAGGCGATTGCGCGATCATCGGCCAATCGGCATCAAGGTAGAGCACAGTCGCCGATCGTCTGGCTGCGCTCTGTCGCAGCGGGTGCGCGGCGAAACATTGCTGGGTCAGCAAAACGCCTGCACCGGCGTCGCCGAACATGAGAGCCAATCGCTCGTGCGGATAGTCCGGGTCGAGCGGAAGGAAGGCGGCGCCAGCCTTCCATACACCCAACACCGCGACCACCAGATCCGGTGATCGCTCGACACAGATGCCAACCAGGGTTTCTGGCCCCACCCCCAGCGAGCGCAGGTGGTGCGCCAGCTGATTTGCGCGGCGATTCAGCTCGTGGTATGTCATTGGATCGTGTGGAGCGGTCTGCCCGTCGGACTCTGCGCAGACAACGGCGACGGCGTCTGGTGCCAGATCGACCTGAGCCTCAAACAGATGGTGCGTGCAGCGCTCGGGTGCCTGCAGCGCTGCGTAGTGCCGCGTCTCGCCCGAGCTCGGGCCGGCGTTTCCACTCAACCGCTGAGTATCCTGGCTCGATTGGGTACCTGGCATAGTTCGCTTTCCAATCGACACTTACACACGACGCGCCGCCGCGAGGCGACCGGCTACAGCTTCTCGATCAAGATCTCCTCGATGAGCAGCGCGAGATCGGCGATGGTCGGCTGCTCGAACAGATCGCGCAAGGTGAGCTCTACATTGAAAGACTTGTTGATACGATGAATCAGGCGTGTTGCCAACAGCGAATGACCGCCTAGCTCGAAAAAATCATCGTCGACACTTACCTGCTCGATTTCCAGGATCTTCGCCCAGATCTCAGCAAGCTTTCGTTCGATCGGCGTCTCGGGCGGCACGTACGCCCCAGAGCGCTTCTGCTCGGCTGCTGGCGCCGGCAGGCGGCGCCGGTCAATCTTACCGCTCGGAGTCATCGGAAGGCTGTCTAACAAGACATAGACCGCGGGAATCATGTAGTCGGGCAGGCGCTCGCGCAAAAAATCGCGCAAGTGTTCCTGCGATACTTCACGAGGGACAACGTAGGCCACAAGCCCGTTGGTCTCCCCAAGTTTCAAGGCTGCAACGGCGGCCGCGCGCACCTCCGGGTGCTGAGATAGCACGGCCTCAACCTCGCCTGGCTCTACTCGGAAGCCCCGAATCTTGACCTGCTGATCGACGCGCCCCAGAAAATCGAGCGTGCCATTCGGTAGCAGGCGCACCAAGTCACCTGTTCGATAGAGCCGCGATCCTCTTGGGGCTATTGGCGTGGGATGTTGGACTGCCGTGGAGCCAACAGGTGCCGCGTCGATAAACGGGTTGGGCAGAAATGCGGCCGCGGTAAGGTCGGGATGGTTCAGATAGCCGCGTGCTAGCCCGTCACCTCCGATATACAGTTCGCCGGGGACGCCCACCGGTACCAACTGCATGTGCGCATCCAGCACGTAAGCGGACACGTTCGCAATCGGCCGGCCGATTGGCACACTGCTCGCTTTGTCAACCAAGCGATGGGTGTCCAGGTTGTGCATCGTAGCTACCACCGTCGTCTCGGTTGGCCCATAGGTGTTGACCAGACGTATTCGTCCAGGCGCGTGCGCTAGCCACGTGCGCAGCCTTGAAACCAGCAAGGCTTCTCCGCCAAGAATGACCAACCGCAGCGCGGGGGGCAGCCCTAGCTCATACTGTTCGATCTCGGCGCACAGGAGATGCCAGTAGGCAGTCGGCAGATCCAGCACGGTGATTGATTCAGCGGCACATGCGCGCAGGAAATGCTCGGGCGAGTCAAGCATCGTTGGGGTGCGGAGCACCAGTGCCGCACCACCGAGCAGACAGGGGTAGAGCTCTTCGGCCGCCGCGTCGAACGCTATCGATGCGAACTGCAGGATCCGGTCACCTGGCCCGATCGCGAAGTGTTCGAAGCTCGCCGTGGCGAACTGCACCAATGCCTGCTGTGAGACCATTACGCCTTTCGGGCGCCCGGTCGAGCCGGAAGTATAGATGACGTACGCCAGATGCTGCGGAAGCGTGACAAGCTCGGGGTTGTCGCGGCTTTCCCGCGCGATGGCATGCCGCGCGCTGCCATCCAGCGCAAGAGCGCGAATGGCTGGCGCCAGATCTACGGCCGTCGCCAACACGCGCTCTTGAGTTAGGACAATCCGAACATCCGCATCGCGGCTCATGGCCTGCAGACGCTGGGCCGGGTACGCCGGGTCGAGCGGCAGGTATGCCCCGCCAGCCTTCAGCACACCCAGCAGCGCGACGACCATGTCGAGCGACCGATCGAGCATGACGCCTACCAGAACATCCGGGCCTACCCCAAGCCCGCGCAGGTAGTGCGCGAGCTGATTTGCCCGGCCATTGAGCTCGCCGTACGTCAGCGCGGCGCCATCGTACGACACCGCCACCGCGTCGGGAGATCGCTCCACCTGCGCGGCGAACAGCTCCTGAACGAGCTTGTCCCGCGGATATTCCACTTGAGTCTGACTGAGGCCGACGATCAGGAGCTCGCGCTCCTCGGCCGTTAGCAGCGGCAGCGCCCCGATAGGCGAATCCGGATTCGCTACTATGCCTGTCAGGAGCGTGTGGAAGCGCTGCCAGACATGCCCAACTGTTGCCGCCTCGAACAAGTTGGCGTCGTACTCAATGCTGCCCGCCAGCCCCATGCCGGTATCAGAAAAAAACAACGTCAGGTCGGCGTCGGTGCCTTCCAGATCGACACCCTGGGAAGCCGGCGGCAGCTGAATCGTCAATCCCGGCAGGTCGATCGAGACGTCGGGCATGTTTTGGAGGATCAGCATCACCCGGAAGAGCGGCGCGCGCCCTACCTCGCGCTTTGGTCGCAAATCTTGCAGCAGTCGATCAAAAGGCACATCTTGGTTTGCGTAAGCGTCAAGGGTCGTCGCGCCGACACGCTTGAGCAATTCGCGAAAGGTCGGATTATCGTGCAGCCGGGTTCGCAAGACCAGCGTATTCGTGAAGAAGCCGATCAGGTGTTCGATCTCGCTGCGATTGCGATTGGCGATGTACGTGCCGACGGTAACGTCTGCTTGCCCGCTGTAACGGTAGAGCAGCACGCTGATCGCCGCCAGCAGGGTCATAAACAGGGTTGCTCTTTCGCGCTGGCTCAACGCCTTGAGCCGCTCGCTCAGCGCGTATGGGAGAGCTACCAGCTCGCGGCCGCTGCGCGGGCTCTGGTCCGGCTGATACGGTCGATCAGGAGGAAATCCAACTACAGGGGGCAGATCGTGCAGTTGCTGCCGCCAGTAGCCTACCTGGTGCTCCAAGGCCGCGCCCTGAAGCTGCTCGCGCTGCCAGCGGGCGAAGTCGGCATACTGAATCGGCAGATCCGGCAGCACAGGAGCGCGACCGTACGCCAGGTCTTCATAGAAAGTCGCCAACTCCCGAGCGAACACGCTCGTGGACCAACCGTCGAAAATACTATGGTGAAAGCTGAGCAGGAGCACGTACTGCTCCCGCGCGATCCAGATCAGCCGTGCCTGGAACAGCGGGCCGCGCAGCAAATCGGCCGGTTGCTTGTGGGTTGCGACGAGCCGGTCGATCTCGCGGTCACGGTCCTCTGGAGCAAAGGAGCGCAAGTCATCCAGCGTCAGGCGGACAGAGGCAGCCGGCAAAATCAGCTGAACCGGCTGCTCGTCGACGATCGAGAAGATCGTGCGGAGCACCTCGTGGCGCTGCACAATCTGCCGGAGGCTACCGCGCAGGGCCTCGACATCAAGCTGGCCCAGCAGGCGTATTGCGAGCGCAATAGTCGCCGTGCTGCCGGGGTTGAGCTGTTCAAGGAACCAGATGCGCTCCTGAGAGAACGTCAAGGGCGCGATCCGAGGGGCGGAGGCATCGCGCCCCAGCATCTGGGCCAGCAGGGCGCGCCGCTCCTCTGGCGAGAGCTGCTTGAGACGATCGCCGGCATGACTCATGCCCGACTCCTCTTCAGGCTAGCGCGTAATCGAGCAGCCTGCATGCAAGCAATGAATTTTTGCACCACTATTTCGCCCGCTACGTTCGGGGCTCGTCGAGTAGTCTTTCGAGCAATGCCGTCACGGCGTCGTCGGAGAGCTCGCCCGGGTCCAGGGCTGCCCGCTCGGTAGGCTCGATGGCCGCCATGCCTGCGTCCGGCCGGGCGACGCAATGCTCGTCGATCCATGCGGCCAGTTTGGAGATCGTCGGAGACTCGAACAGCACGCGCAGCGGCACCTCGGCCTGCAAGACGGCGCGAATCTGCGAGTTAACCTGTGTCGCCAAGAGTGAGTGCCCGCCCAGCTCGAAGAAATTGCTCTCAATGCCGACGCGCTCGATGCCCAGCACCCGGCGCCAGATCTCGGCGAGCGATTTCTCGGTTGGGGTCTGCGGTGGCACGAAGCGGCCTGCGAGCTCGCTCTGCGCGATGTCGGCCGCCGGGAGCGCGCGCCGATCTATCTTGCCGCTTGGCGTCAGTGGTATTTGCTCCAGAACTACGAAGGCCGTGGGGATCATATAGTCGGGAAGTCGCTCCTGCAGGTGACGTCGCAGCTCCGCCTTGAGCCTTTGCAGCGCCCGGTCTTTTGGCAGCGGCTCCGCTAGGTGATCGGGTATGTGCATTGCTATCCTCTCCCATGCTGAGTAGTGTCACGCGAGCTCGCTCCGGTCCCGCGCGCGAACGGCATAGACGTGCGAGACCATGGAGCCGCGCAACCAGGGCGCTTGCTCGATCGCAACCCGATAGCCGCGCTGCCCAAGGTGCTTGGCGATCTCGTCGGCTACATGCCCGGCAACATCGTATACCTCGATCGCGATCTGGCGTATCCGTGCCCAGTCATCCGCGCCTACCCCGCGCAGGATCGCCAGCTCGCCGCGGGGCGCGCTGATCTTCAGCAAGTCGATCCGCTCGATCGCATGCTCGTGGATAATCTCAGCGAGACTCTTCGTCTTGCTCTCAGCTAGCTCCACGGCAAACCGCTTTTCCAGCAGCTCCTCGGCATACGCCGGCAGCGTCTCCAGGCCTAGCGCGTGGCGCTGCAGACGCTTCAAGGCCAACGCTCTGACGATCTGCTTAGCCCACTCTGTGTCGAAGTCGAACGAGGAGATCTCGGGGTTGCTCGCGCAGAATGCAATCTGGGCGGCGCGCGCCGCATCCGAAACGCCGCAGTTCAGCAGCTGCGCAGCAACTCCATGAAGCAACAGGTTGACCTGCAGCAGGTCGAACAGCTGCCGGGCTGGCTCGATCGCGTAGAGGGTTAGATTCGAGCACTGTTGGTGCGCGAAAAGCGTAAAGAGGCCGAGGTGCGCCCCAACATCGATCACGCAGTCGCCATCTCGCAGGGCGATTCCGTGCTGGCTGTAGAGCGACTCAACCCAGATCTTCTCGTACACGTGGTAGGCCTCGACTTTATTGCCGCACGCGATCTCCAGCTGATTCGGCAGGGAGTAGAGCGACTGATCCGCGAAGGCAAACGCGCTGCTCGGCACCACGTAAGCGATCAACTGCTGGCCTCGGCTGTCTTCCTGAGCGACAACCGCCACCTCCCGCACAGCCGGATGCGCGCGCAGGGCGAGCTCGATTTCGCCCAGCTCGATCCGCACCCCGCGCACCTTCACCTGGTGATCCTTCCGGCCAAGGAACTGAATATTCCCATCCTCCAGATATCGAGCCAGATCGCCGGTCTTGTACAGGCGATCGCCGCACACTGCCTCGGGCGCCGTAGGCCGATGGCGATCGGTCGCGAACGGGTTGGGAATGAACCTTTCGGCGGTCAGCTCGGGATGGTTGAGGTAGCCCCGCGCCAGTCCATTGCCGCCAATGTAGAGATCGCCCGGCACGCCGGCCGGTACGGGCCGAAAATGGGAGTCAAGAATGTAGATCTGGACGTTCGGGAACGGCCGGCCAATTGGCGTGAGCTGACCATTCAGCAGATCGGCCGTGGTGCCTTGAAAGTAGGCGCTGTCAATGGTCGTCTCGGTTAGGCCGAACGAGTGGATCAGTTTCGTATCCGTATCGCAGTAGCGCCGAAGCTCGATGTGCTCCTGGATGTACCACCGGTCGGAGCCTACCACCAGCGTGCGCAGAAATGGCAGCGTCTGATTCGTCTCCTTGAGGTACGCGATCAGGTTGCGCAGCACGGCGGGAACGAATTCGGCGAATGCCACGCGCTCCTGGCACATCGTCCGGTAGAGCTGGTGAGCGGTAAGCACCGTTTCCATCGAGCACAATACCAGCTTGCCGCCCGAGCAGAGCGCCCGCACCCAGTCGGCCTGGAAGACGGCAAAGGCGAAGTTGGTCGTCTGGCAGTGGCTGGAGACCCGCGAGCGCAGCTCGTAGGCGCGCTCCCAGGCGGCATACAGGCAGACAATGTTGCTGTGGCAGGTCAAGACACCCTTCGGGTTGCCGGTAGATCCTGAGGTGTAGAGCACAAACGCGATATTCTGCGGGGTGGCCAGATTCTCAATCGGCTCGCCGCTCTGCGCGTCGAGCGCCGCCCGATCCGCGTCGAGGCAGACGACATCGGCCGCGTATGGCGCGATTGTCTCCGCCAGCGCCTGCTGCGAGACAACCACGCGCGCCCCCAGATCATGCAGAATCAGGCCCAGCCGGTCGGGAGGATGCCGCAGGTCGAGCGGCACATACGCCCCGCCGGCTTTCAGAATGGCCAGAAGCGCCACGATCATATCCAGCGAGTACTCCAGGTAGATGCCCACCGGGGTCTCGGGGCCTACGTGCAGCGCTCGGAGGTGGCGCGCCAATTGGTTCGCCTTCAGATCCAGCTGCTGGTAGGTCAGGGTGGCGCGCTCGTATACGACGGCAGTAGCTTCGGGGGTAGCTCGCGCCTGCGCCTCGAACAGCTCGTGGATGCACGCATCTTGTGGATACTCGAGCTGGGTGCCGTTCCAGGTCACCAGGAGCTCATGCTGTTCTTCGTCGGTCAGAAACGGGTTCATGCCACTGCACTCCTCTGCGCTGGCCCGGAAAGTCACGTGTCTTCTATGACTCCGACACTTTACCATGCGGCAGCAACTTGCCGATATCCGAACGGTAGCGGATACCTTCAAAATGGATCTTGGAGATATTGGCGTAGGCGTTCGCAGATGCTTCGGCAACGCTCTTGCCAAACCCGGACACGTGGATCGGCCGCCCGCCATCAGTAACCAGGCCCTTTTCGGGATGGACCGTCGCCTGGCCAATAAAGACCTTGCACTGACGCGGGTCGACGTGATCGACCCCGGTGATTTTATAGCTTCTACCGTAGCGACCGTAGGGCCATCCCTGATACCAACCTTTGTTCTTGCCATTCGAGATCTGGCGAGTTCGTCCCTGCGTCGCCACGATATTGCAGAAATAGTAATCGTTCAGAATGATCGACTGATCTTCAAGGGTCTGGTTCAGAATCGATTCGCACACGGCCACGAAATCGCTCTCGATCCGTGGCAAAATACTCTCGGCCTCGGGATCGCCCATGCGCGCGTTGATCTCCAAGACGTGGAGTTTTTCGCCTACGAGCATGCATCCGATGTAGATGACGCCAGTAAAGTTTAGCTGCTCCCCGCGAATGCACTCCAGCAGCGGATTCAGCACCTGCGCGATCATCTGCTGATTCAGCACCTCGGTTTCCAGCGGGTGCGGCGAAATCGAGCCCATTCCCCCGCAGATAACGCCGCGGTCGTTATCGTCGGATCGCGAGTAGTCGAAGGCGCTGGGTAGCAGCTTGAAGCTCTTGCTGTCCAGCAGCGCGAAGAACAGCAGCTCGGTCCCAAAGAGCCGCTGTTCGACGACCACTCGATCGCCGGCTTCGCCAAAGGCTCGCTGGATCATAATGTAGTCGATGGCCTTGATTGCGTCATCTACGCTATCGCAGACAAACGATCCATTACCGTCGCAGAGGCCATCAGCTTTGACCACGACCTGGTAGCCAACCTCGCGCACATAATTCATGGCATCGTCGGGGTTGTCGAAAAGCGCGAACTCGGCGGTTGGCACGTTGTACTTCGCACAGAGCTGCTTGCCGTAGGTCTTGCTCCACTCCAGCTTGGCGGCCTGCTTGTCCGGGCCAATCACCGGTATCTGGCAGCTTCGAAACACGTCGACGACCCCATTGCCGAGCGCGCCGGCGTTGGTCACGAGGACAAAGTCGACCGCCTCTGCTCTGGCAAAATCGGCTAGTGCGAGCGGCTCTGACAGCTTCAGGTGCGGCATCGTGACAACACGCTCGGTGGTGATAGCGGAGCAGCCCGGCGCATAGTACACCAGCACGTCCTTGTTGGTTCTCGATAGTAGATCGGCAAATGCGTGTCCTCGGCCCGAATGATCAACCAGTAACACCTTCTTCATCGGTTTCTCCATAATCGGCAATCTGAGCTAGGTCGCGGCGACGTAACGACGATCGACGTCGGCAAGAAAGAGCTTGAGTGTTGCAAGATACTGCTCGGGCTCCTCGATGTGGGGCATATGAGCGCTCTGCTCGAAAACGTGCATCCGAGCGCTGGCGATACCCCGCCGCAGCGTCGCGGCGCACGCGGGGGTAGCCTCGTCGTAGCGGCCTACGGTGATCAGCGTTGGGGCTCCAATCGCGCCAAGCCGGTCCGTACGATCCCACGTCCGTAGGTTCCCAGTGATGACGAACTCATTGGGTCCTTGCATTGTTTCGTAGACCGGGTTGCCGGTAATGTTGCGCACGTTGTCGATAAGCAGCTGCGGCCATGTGCTCAGGCGGCAGAGATGGAGCTGGTAGAACTCGAGCAGTGCCGCCTTATACTCCGGGCTCTGATAGTTGCCTGCGCGTTCGTACTCCACCATGCCTGTATAGATATCGGGTGGCAATTCTTTGCGCAGCCGCTCGATCTCGCGAGTATACTCCGGCAGGCCGGCGGAGGTGCTCGCCAGCACCAGGCTGGCAACGCCGTCTGCGTGGGTGAGCATGGTCTCGATCGCGAGCCAGCCACCCCATGAGTGCCCGTAGAGGTGGACGCGCTCCAGGCCCAGCAATTCGCGGAGCGCCTGGAGCTCCGCGACAAAATACTCGATCCGCCACAGCTCGCGGTCTTGCGGCGCTTCGGAATAGCCACAGCCGAGCTGGTCGTAGAACACCACGCAGCGATCGGAGGCCAGCGCCTCCAGCGCCTCCAGATAGCGGTGGCCGGCGCCTGGGCCGCCGTGTAGAACCAGCAGCGGAGTGCTTCGATGTTGTATGCCCACCGCCCGGTACCAGATCCAGCCGCCCGGCGCGAGCAGATACCCCTCGCGTACGTCATTTGCCATAACAGCCATACGAATCCCCAGCTGAGCTCTTCCTAAATCTGAATAGTCGGCGTAGACGCGACTCGGCGCAGAAATGTTTCCAGTCGCTTTGCCATCTGCGCGATCGTCGCTGGTTTGAGCAAGTTTGTGTTGTACTCGAAGATTCCGACGATGCCCTCCTCGCCCGCATCTGTAATGTCCAGAACGAGATCGTAGCGAGCCGCGCCGCGATCGACGTCCATCAGTGTCATGGTCAGATCTTTGAACTCGACCCCTTGCATAGGATCGGCGAAATAATTGAGCGCGACCTGGATGAGCGGCAGGCGGTTGGCGCTTCGCTTCGGCTGGACAGCCTCCAGAACCTGCTCGTAGGTGAGCGCCTGGTAGGTCGAGCTCTCCATCACTACCTCGCGAACCCGCACCAGCAGATCGCGGAAGGTGGGATGCCCAGAAAGGTCAACGCGCATCACCATGATATTTGCAAACAGGCCGATCAAATGCTGCGTTTCTGGCCGGTCGCGATGCGCGCTAAAGGCGCCGATGACCAGATCATCTTGGCTGGTGTAGAGCCGGAGCAGTGCTAGGAAGGCCGCCAGCATTGTCACAAAGATGGTGGCCTGCTCGCGCTGGCTCAGCTCTCTAAGCTGAGCCGACAGCTCCCCGGAGAGGCTGAACCGATGGTTCGCGCCCTCAAAGGTGAGTGTCGTCGGCCGCGGATAGTCGGTCGGCAGCTCGATCACCGGCGCGTCGGCAAGCCGTGCGCGCCAGAAACCGACCAGCTCGTCAAGCGCTTGGCCGTGTAGCCGGTGCCGCTGCCAGTAGGCGAAGTCGGCATACTGGATCGGCAGCGCCGGCAGAGTCAGCGGTTCCACGGATACGTGCGCGGAGTAAATCGTTGCCAGCTCGCGCAGGAAAACACCCATTGACTGCCCGTCGGAGACAATGTGGTGAGTCGTCAGCACGACCACGTGCTCTTCCTCGCTGAGCTCGATCACAGTCGCGCGCAGGAGCGGACCGTTGGCCAGGTCGAACGGCCCGCGGGCGTCCGCGACGGCGATTTGCAGTACGTTGGCGCTCTGGCCGGGCTCACTCATGCCGCGCAAGTCCACGAGTGTCGGGCGGATCTCCAGCCTCGGCGCGATGTGATGAACCGGGCTCCCAGCGACGACGGCGAACGTGGCCCGTAAAATCTCGTGTCGCTCGACGATCGTGTTCAGACTCGCGCTGAAGATCGTCAGATCCAGCCGGCCCACGATCTTCAGCGCCGCCGAAAGATTATTGGCGGGATTGCCGGGCTGGATCTGCTCGAGCAGCCACAATCGCTGCTGGGCGAACGAAAGCGGCAGGTTCTGATCGCGCGGGATCGGGCGCAGCGGCAGCCTCTCCGGCGAGCCATCCGCGCGGTCACCCGGTGGCGCGGCCACACGCGATGGCTCTGCCGGCTGCCCCCCGCCGGTGCGTACCTCGATCTGGCTTGCTATCGTCCGGATGGTGGGATTGGTATAAACGTCGACTATCTCCAGCTTTACGCCAAGAGCTTTATGGATCTCCCCGATCAACCTCATGGCAATCAGTGAGTCGGCCCCCAGGGCAAAGAAGTTGTCGTCGACGTCAAACTCCTCATAGCCCAACACCTTCATCCAGGCCTCGGCCAGCCGCAGCTCGGTCTCGGTGTAGTTCGCCTGGCTGCCACTGCTCGTAAGTCGCGCGCGGGGCGGTGCGCTCGCGCCCTGCCCGTTCGTATCGGATTGCTGGCTCTCAGGATGCTCTTCGAGCAGCGAGCTGGCGAAGCGGACCCGCAGCACGGGCAAGAGTGACTTGATCTGCTTGAAGTCGAAGTCCGCGATCATCACGAATGAGATCCGTTTTTGGATCAAGCGATCGAACAGGTTCGCCAGGGCGTCGCCGGTGATCGACGGGATCACCATCTCGGCGTGGCTGGTTGGCATGGAGCGCTGGTACTGAATGGTGGGCAGGTTGAGCACCATAACATCGCGGCCCGACTTGCGGATGAGTTCGCCCTGAGCATCGAGGAAACGATTCGCGGTGGCGTGGTCGGCAAACGTGACTCCTCCGAAGGTCGAGGAGACCGAGGAGCAGATGATCAGGAAGTCAAGCTTGGCGTGCCGCGTCGCCCGATCGAGCGCCAATGCGCCGCGGATACGATTCAGTACCGAGCCCTCGAAATCGGCCTGGACGGTGTCCGACAGCTTCTGATACTTGATATCCATTGTCAGATTGATCACGCCGTCGAGCCGCCCGTACCGCGCCAGGATCGTTTCGACGATCCGGCCCACTGCGTCGCTATCGCCAAGATCGGCGGCGAAATAGTCCACGTGTGAGTCGAGCCGCTCGATCGCGTCGATGCCGGCCAGGCGCTGTGCGATCTTACTGTCTGCGCTGCCGGAGGCGACGATCGTGGGCCACTCGGTCCGCGGCGGCAGTTCGCTTCTGTTCACCATGACGAGTGTGACCTGGGCCTGCCTGGCAAAGTACATGCCGATCCCCATCCCGATACGCCCGGCGCCGCCGGCCAGCAGATACACTCCGCCGTGCTTCACGACTGGCCGCGCTCGATCCGCGACTCGGTCCAGATCGATGCGCTCAATCTGCTGGATGAAGCGATTCTGGCGCCGGTAGGCAACCACGTGATCCCGGCCGGCCGCTGGTAGGCACATCTCGGCAAAGATCTCGCCGGCCAGGTCCGCCGGCGTGGAATCCTGCGTGGCGATGTCGATGCAGTAGCACTGCGCCCAGTAGTGCTCCTGCGGTATCACTTTGGCCAGACCCCACAGAGATGCTTTGCCGGGGAAGAGGAAGGGCTCTTCCTCCGTCACCGCCGCGACATAGTTCGCGACGATCCACACGTCGAGCGGCGCGCGGGCCTGAAATTCGCCCAGCTGCTGGAGCAAGGCAAACATGCTGAAAGCGCCGGTGTCCTGCTGCTCAACATACAGTTCGTCCGGAGGCCGCGGCTCCGTTGGCGGTTGGCACGTCCACAGGTGGACGATGCCGGCCAGTGGCGCCATGCGCCGCTCGCTCAGATGCGTGAGCAGATACGCCCAGTCCGCCTGATCCTTGGGCGCGACCTCATAGCTCCTATCGGTATGCCGCACGAAGCGCGCTCCCGGTCGAACGAGCACCACCTCGCGCCCGGCCGTCGCAAGCCGGTCGGCCAGGGCATGACCAATCCCAAGATCGTCCGCGAGTATCAGCCAGGGTCCGCGAGCCAGGTCGCTCGCCGCCGCGGGGGCGCGGCGCGGCTCTGATTGCCAGCGCAGCGTATACAGCCAGCCCGACGTATCGACGGCGGCCGGATCTGCCCTCCGCTCGGCCGGGAGCGTCGAGCTTCGCGGCGATGGCAGTCGTCGATCGACGGACAGCTTGGTCTTGAATGCCTGCTGAATTTCTTCGATCGAAACCCAGCAGCGCTTGCGATTGAAGGCATAGGTCGGCAGCGGAGCCTTGGTTAGGGCGCGATCCGCGTAGAACGCGTCCCAGCTGACTCGCGGCACCTGGACGAACAGGCGCGCCAGCTCGACCGCCGTGCGAGGGGCGTTCATTCGCGAGGTAACCGGCTCCTCGCGCGGATTGACCGTGCCGTAGAAGATCCCTTCCCCGATCGGCGGCGACGATCGCCGCTGCGCATAGTGGCGGGCGACCTGCTCGACGCGCTCGTGCAGCTCCGCAACACTGCGGGCCGTGATCGCTAGCCTGTAGGCGTAGACCTCTCGGCCGGTGTTGGCCGTGTAGCAAATGCGCTCCAAGCCATAGGCATGCGCCTGCGTAGAGGAGAGAAAGCTGGCGTACTTGTCCAGCAGCTGGCGCATGCCTTCTTGGCTGCCCGCCGACAGCGTGAAAACGTCGAGCTTGCCCGCATCGGTCGGCCCGGCGTCGCCTCTTTCCGAGTCGACATACTCTTCCAGCACCACATGGCAGTTGGAGCCTGTAATGCCAAAGGCGCTGACGCCTGCGTGCCTGGGACCGTCGGTCCAATCCCATGGTCGCAGCGCGTGATTAACATAGAGCGGCGTGTCGTCGAAGTCGATCAGTGGATTCGGCTTGTTGAAGTGCAGCGAGGGCGGCAGTTGCCGATGTTTGAGGGCCAAAACCACCTTGATGAAGCTGGCAATACCCGCCGCGCCCGAGAGATGGCCGATATTGGTTTTGACCGAGCCGATCGCGCACAAAGCTTTACGATCGGTGTATTGTCGGAAAGCGCTGGTTAATCCCTCGACCTCGATCGGGTCGCCGAGTTTGGTGGCCGTCCCGTGCGCCTCGATATACGAGATCGTCTCGGGAGCAATCCCCGCTCGCTTCCACGCGTCGACGAGCACCTGCGTTTGGGCTCGTGGATTTGGCGCTGTTACTCCGCTCGATTTGCCATCGCTGTTGACGGCGCTGCCCTTGACTATCGCATAAATGTGGTCGCGATCCTCAATCGCCTTCCGCAGCGGCTTCAGCAAGACAACCCCAGCGCCCTCGCCGCTTCCGGCGCCGTTACCGTCCGCGTCGAAGGCGCGGGTCCGGCCATCCGGCGAGGAAATGCCTTGCGGGACACTGGTAAAGCCTTCGGCCAGCGGGAACAGCATGAGGCGCACGCCGCCCGCCAGCGCCACGTCGCAGTCCCCCGCCATGATGCCTAGGCAGGCGTTATGAACGGCGATCAGCGAGGAGGAGCAGGTTGTCTCGATCACTTGGCTTGGACCAGACAGGTTGAACGCGTAGGAGACCCTCCCGGCGATCATGGCGGGCAGCGTGGCATGCACCGACGAGGGCTCGTCAGGCGGCACCAGTCGATCATACTCGGGCTCGGCATACGCCATGTATACCCCGGTCTTCGTACCGCTCAACTGCTCGCGTCGATAGCCGGCGTTCTCAATGCACTCCAGCACGACTTCCAGCACCAATCGCTGCTGCGGGTCGATCAGGCGCGCTTCGCCCGGTGGAATATTGAAGACCGCGTGGTCGAACAGATCGATCTGCTCGAGAAAGGCCGCCTGGTAGTACGAGCCGCTCAGGCCAGCCGACGACGTGTCGAGCAGCTGGATCAGCGGATCGATATCCTTGCGCCTAGTCGCGGGAAAATCGGTGATCAGATCGGCGCCGGCGACCAGGCGCGACCAGAAGTCGTTCAGATCGCCTCCTGGCGCAATGCGGCAGGCCATACCGATGACCGCAATATCGGTGCTGCCGCGCGAGGGCTGCCCGCTCTGTGCTCGCAGGATATCGGCGAGCATCCGAGCCGCATCCTCTTTGGCAAGTCGCCCCGCGATAACCTGCTCTAGAATGAGATCCCGCAGTTGTTTCATCACGTCGCTTCTTTTGAGACTCTCGAAACGGTTCTGTTCGGTGGTGAATCAAGCCCCTTATGATAGCAGCCTGGAGATCGCCTCATCCGCGTCGCCAAGAGCGATCTGCCCGCTCGCAAGGTCATCCAGGATGCTGTAGATGCTTTGCTCCAATTGGTCGGCGGCCTGCTGGGGCGCCGCGGGCTGCGCGTCGCGGTCGATGCGACTGGCCAGCATCTCAATTGTATGGTAAGAGAACAGCTCGGCCACCGAAAGGTTGGTGGAGAAGGCCATGTTGATTTTATTGTGGAGGGTCAGCAGCGAGAGCGAGGTTCCTCCAAGCTCGAAGAAGCTGTCCGTTACGCTCATCTCCGGCGCGCCAAGGACTTCCTGCCACAGCCGAGCCAGGGCGGCCTCGGTTGCGCTCTGAGGCGGGCGGTAGGCACGCTGAAAGCTCGCGCTGACCTCACCTGTGGCGAGCGCGGCTCGATTGATCTTGCCGTTAGGCGTCAGAGGGATCGCATCCACGACCGAGATTGCGCCCGGCATCATGTAAGCGGGCAGGTTGTCGAGTAAGAACTGGCGGACAACCACGGGCTCTGCCGGCGCTTGCAGCGTAACGTATCCCACCAAGTATTTCTCGCCGGAGCGATTGAGAACGTCGACGACGACCGCTTCTCTCACCGCTGGATGGCGCAGCAACTGCGCCTCAATCTCGCCGAGCTCGATCCGATAGCCCCGCAGCTTGATCTGGTGATCGGCGCGGCCCAGGAACTCAACCCGTCCGTCTGGAAGCCAGCGTGCTACGTCGCCGGTTCGGTACAGGCGCGACGACTGACGGTATGCGGTGGCGTCGTCTGGGCGCGCCGCGGGTTGCTCGCGGCGCGTGACCTGTTGCTCGGCGAAGGGGTTGGGCACGAACCGCTCAGCCGTCAGATCGGGACGGCCGAGGTAGCCGCGCGCCAGGCCGTCGCCGCCGATGTACAGTTCGCCTACCGCGCCTACTGGGACCGGCTGCAGCCGGCTGTTCAGGATGTAGACCTGGGTATTGTCGATGGGGCGCCCGATCGGCACAGCGCCTGGGCCGGCCGTCACGCGATCACACGTCGACCAGATCGTCGTCTCGGTGGGGCCATACATATTCCAGACCGCACCCACGCGCTCCACCAGCTGCTGCGCCAGCTCGCGCGGGAAGGCCTCGCCGCCGCACAGCGCCGTAAGCTGCGGGTGGCCCTGCCAGCCCGTTTCCAGCAGCAGCCGCCACGTCGATGGGGTGGCCTGCATCATCGTGACGCGCTCGCTGGCGATGAGCTCGGCGAGGCGCTGGCCGTCGCTCGTCGTTTCGCGATCGACCAGCAGCACGCGCGCCCCGACCGACAGTGGCAGGTATAGCTCCAGCGCGGCGATGTCGAAGCTGATTGTTGTGACGGACAGTAGCGTGTCCGCCGCGGTCAAGCTGGGCCGCTGTGCCATGCTATTCAGAAAGTTGACGACCGCGCCGTGCGGGATCGCGACCCCTTTGGGGGTGCCTGTCGATCCGGAGGTGTAGATGACGTAGGCCAGGTTGGCCGGTGTTGCATAGCAGGGCGGCGAGTTGCCCGGCAGGCCGGCAAGCTCGGCGTCTACGGTGTCGAGGTTGAGCAGCGGGCAGACCGCCTCCTCGAGATCGCGACGCGTATCGTCATTGACGATCAGCAGCTGCGCCCGCGAATCTTCCAGAATGAAGGATTGCCGCGCGGCGGGGTAGGTCGGGTCTAGCGGAACATATGCCGCGCCGGTCTTGAGGATCGCCAGCAGGCCGATCAGCAGATCAGGCGTGCGTGGGAGACACAGCCCAACGAGCGCTTCCGGGCCAATGCCGCGCGCCTGCAGCGCCCGGGCGAGCTGGTTCGCGCGCTGGTCGAGCGCGGCGTACGTCAGCGTCGTGTTCTCACCGACCACAGCGATTGCGTCGGGCTGCCGCGCGACCTGCGCCTCAAACCAGGCGTGCAGCACCGGTGGAGACGCCGTCGAGACGTGGGTGTCATTCCACTCGGCGATGATCTGCTGCTGCTCGCGCGCCGTCAGTATCTGTAGATCGGCCAATCGCTGCTCCGGCCCTGCGAGGATCGCGGAAAGCAGGGTTCGGAAGTGATCGACTAGACGCTCGATCGTCGCGCGCTGAAACAGATCGGTTCTGAACTGAACATCTAGGTGGATTTCCTGATCGACCTCGAGCGCGTCGACGAGCAGATCGAACCTGGCGGCGCGCGCGCTGAACGGGTATTGTCGCACGGTGAATTCCTTGGTCGCGACCCACAGATCCTCCCGGCGCCACAGGCCGAAGGTTGTCTCCACGAGTGGATTGCGGCTAGGATCGCGATCGTGGAAGACCTTTTCGACCAGCATCTCGAACGGATAATCCTGATGCTCGATCGCCTCAACCAGCGCGGTCTTGATCTCGCCTAAGTATTCGGCGATGGTCTTATGCTGCGCGGGGCGGCAGCGGATCGCCAGCGTGTTGACAAACATCCCGACCACGCCTTCGACATCCGCGTGAGTTCTCCCGCTCACAGGGCTGCCGATCACCAGATCTGCCTGGTTTGCATATCTGGATAAGAGGAGGCTGTAGCCCATGAGCAAGACCATGTACAGGGTCGCGCCGTGATCGGAGGCCAAGCGCTTGAGATCGGCGGTCAGCTGCCGATCCAGCACTGCCGCGACCGAGTCTCCTTCGGAGCTGACCAGCTGCGGCCGAGGATAATCGGTTGGAAGGTTCAGGATGGGCACGCTATCGGCGAACCGGCGCGACCAGTACTCTTCCTGGGCCTGAAGTGCCGCCGAGCCGAGCAACCGGTTATGCCAGACCGCGTAATCTTTGTACTGGATCGGCGGGGCTGGCAGTTCCTGGCCCTCATACAGGGCCACAAACTCGCGGATCAAAATCCCTAGCGAAACCCCATCGCCGATCGTATGGTGCATATTGAAGAGCAAAACGGACGTGTGCGGCGCTAGTTTGACGAGCCCCACCCGAAGGAGCGGCGCTTGATTCAGATCAAACGGCGTGAAGAAGCTCCTGGCTATCGCCTCGATCTCGGCCTCGTCGGCCTCCTGGTAGTCGAGGTGAAACGTCACAGTCGGGTGGACCTGCTGGCAGACGCCCGAAGGCCCAAGAAATAGCGACGTCCGCAGGGCCTCGTGACGATCCACTAGCGCGCGCAGAGTCGCCTCAACCTGCTCCTCGCGCAGATTGCCTTCGACAAGGAAGATGTCGAACAGATTGTACGCCGTGCTCTCGGTATCGATCTGCTGGAGGATGAAGATGCGTTTCTGAGCGGCCGAGGCCGGGTAGTGTTCCTGGGGCATTGCTCGCTCGATCGATACGAAGCGGACGCGCTGCGCTGCGGCGACTAGAGCGGCGAGAGCGCGGATGGTGGGAGCCACGAAGACATCGCGGAACGAGATGTTCGTATCGAGGCTCTGGTTGATGCTCAGCACGAGCGAAGCCGCTTTCAGCGAGTGCCCGCCAAGCGCGAAGAAATCATCGTCGATACCTGGCCGATCGACGTTGAGCAGCTTGCCCCAGAGATCAGCCAGCCGATGCTCGATGCCGTTCCTGGGCGCCGTGTACGATCTCCCGGCCTGCGGCTCCGGCGTCGGCAGCTGGCGCCAATCGACTTTGCCGTTGGCGTTCAGGGGGATCTTGTCAATTGGAAAGAAGGAGCTTGGGGCCACTGCCGCGGGCAGCCGCGCCTCGAGAAAGCGACGCAGCTGATCAGTATCGAGCGGGCCGAGCTGCTTCGGGACGACGTACGCGACCAGGCGCTTATCCGCGGGCGTATCCCCATATGGCACGACGACGGCCTCTTGCACCGCGGGATGCTGGCAGAGCAGCACCTCGACCTCGCCCGGCTCGACACGGTAGCCTCGAATCTTGACCTGGCGATCGATCCGGCCAAGAAACTCGATGTTGCCGTCGCTCGTGTGGCGTGCCAGGTCGCCCGACGCATACATGCGGCGGCCCGGCTCGCTAGTGAATGGATCCGGTATGAATTTGGCGGCGGTGAGATCCGGCTGGTTGAGATAGCCGCGCGCCAGACATACGCCGCCAAAATAGAGCTCGCCAGGAACCCCGATCGGCACCTCCTGCAGGTAGCGGTCGAGAATATAGGCGCGGACGTTCGCGATCGGGTGGCCGATGAGCGGCAAGCTTGGCCACTGGCTAGCTGGCTTCGACAGCGTATACGAGGTGGTCAGATGTGTCTCGGAAGGCCCATAGTGGTTGTGCAGCTGCGCTGCGTCGAGCCGATCGAAGAATCGTGCCGTGGGCGGGTGGATCACCAGCTGCTCGCCGGTGGCGACGACGTTTCGCAGCGCCGCAAAGTACTCCGGATGCTCGCAGAAGGCCTCAGCAAGCTGCTGCAGGACGACAATCGGCAGCCTGGCCTCCTCGATCGCATGGTCGCGGAAGAAGCGAGCTAGCACCGGGATATTTACGCGGTCGTCGTCGTCGACAATGTAGATCGCGCCGCCTGAGGCCCAGGCGGCAAACATCTCGTGAAAGCTCACGTCGAAGCCGAGCGAGGCAAATTGAAGCATGCGCATCGCGCTGGAGAGCTGCTCGTTGTGCCAGGTCACCAGGTTGACCAGCGGCCGGTGCGGCAGCGCGACGCCCTTGGGTATGCCGGTAGAGCCGGATGTATGCATGACATAGGCTAGGTTCTCGGGATCGACACCGCTGTCAGGGTTTTGCTCGGATTCTCGCTCGATCAACTCCCAGTCGCTGTCGAGACAGATGATCTGTCGACTGGGATCACATACGTGCTCCTGCAAGCGTTCCTGAGTCAGCAGCACTGGCGCGTCGATACGGCGCAGGATGGCCTCGATCCGCTCCTTGGGGTACGCTGCGTCCAGCGGGACATAGGCGCCGCCGGCTTTGAGAATGCCCAGCACCCCTACCGCCATCGCGATGCCACGCTCCAGATAGATCGCCACCAGCACATCCGGCCCGACCCCCCGGCCGCGAAGATGCCAGGCCAGCCGGTTCGCGCGCCGATTCAGCTCCCCGTAGGTCATCTGCACTCCCGCGTGCGCCACCGCTACCCGATTGGGCGTTCGCGTGACCTGAACTTCGACGAGCTGGTGGACGCAGGCGTCGCGCGGATACTCGGCCTGGGTGTTGTTCCACGCTCGGAGGGACGCGCGCTCGGCGTTGGTTAGAAGAGGGATGTGAGCAATTTGGCAGTCGGGGTTGCCGGCGACAAACTGAAGGAGATTTCGAAAGTGTTCGAGCAGGCGCCGGATCGTTTCGGCCCGAAAGAGATCGGTCCTGTACGCTAGCGTGCCGAACAAGCCGTTGGAGTCGTGAGTCAGCGCGAACTCGAGCTCGTACCTGGTCATCGTGTCTTCGTAATCCAGGTGCGACAAGCGCACCCCCGAGAGCTGCGCCGGGGGTAAGGCTGCATTGTTGAATTGGAAGAGAATCTGGAAGAACGGGTTGGCGCTGATATCACGCCGCGGTTTCAGCTCCTGCACCAGCTTTTCAAATGGTACGTGTTGATGCGTGAATGCCTCCAGCGTTGTCTTGCCGACGTGGGTCAGCAGCTCGCGGAACGCTGGGTTGCCCGACAGATCTGCGCGCAGAACCAGCAGATCGGCAAAGAGCCCGATCAATCCCTCGACCTGGGTCCGGTCGCGGTTGGCCACGGCGGTGCCGACGACGATATCCACCTGGCCGGTATAGCGATACAGCAGGCTATTCAAGGCCGCCAGCAAGGTCATAAAGAGTGTGACTCCCGACTGCTGGCTAAGTGCCTGAAGGGATTGAGTCAGCGAGCGTGACAGCCGGAAGGCTTGTTTGGCGCCCTGGAAGGTCGATCTGGCGGGGCGAGGCCAGTCGGTGGGCATTTCCAGGTGAGCCAGCGGGGCGCCGAGCTGTTTCCGCCAGTAGGCCAGGCTCGGTGCGAGCGCCTCCTCGGTACGCTGGCTCTGCTCCCAATACACTACGTCGCCATACTGGATCGGTAGATCGGGGAGCGACGAGGGCCGGCCGGCAACAAACGCGTCGTAGAGGTGCTGCATCTCGTTGAAGAAGACCGACCCCGACCAGTTATCGAATACTAAGTGGTGGGCCACGATCAGCAAGACGTACTCCCGCTCGGAGAGCTTGAGTAACGTGGCGCGGAACGCGCTCTCGGCCAACTCAAACGGGCGCTCCGCCTCGCCGGACATCAGCTCTTTCAGGCGCGACTGGCGCTGACTTCCTGGCAGACTCGCAAGGTCGATGACTGGCAGGGTTGTCGCTCTTGCGGGGCGAATCGACTGAGCCGGCTGGCTATTTGCCGTCAAAAACGAGGTTCGAAGTATCTCGTGGCGCCGCACAATTTCATTCAAGCATCGCTCCAGCGCGGCCAGGTCGAGCGCGCCCGTCAAGCGGACAGCCATCGGCACGTTGTAGAACGGGTTGTCGGGCTCCACCTGCTGCCACAGCCAGACGCTCTGCTGCGCAAACGACAGCGGCAGGACGCTATCACGCTGGGTGGGGCGCGCGGGCGCGTCGGCGCCGGGCGACGGGCGGCCCTGGTCGTGCAGAAGCGCGAGGATTTCCGCCTTGCGCTCGACCAGCTGAGCACGCAGCTCCGGCGATAGCGCGTCTTTGGGCGCACTATAGCGCAGCCGGTCGCCGTCGGACCAGATATGTACGTCGAGCGTCTGGAGATAATGGATGAATTCGACCGTATTCATTCTGAGGCCCCGATTCTCTACCCACGGATAAATGCGTCGACTGATTGGTACGAGTTGGGCATCGGCACGATCGTATTGATCTTCTCGATGTTGATATGCACGACGCGCGGTCGCGTTTCTGCCGAGATCAGGCTAGTATCCAGCGGCATGCGCGCCAGCGAGCCAATCTGGCGGGGTGAGATCGTACCGTCGCCACAGATATTGAAACAATCCTGGGCGTATCCGCCGCCTACCAGCCGCCACACTGCCGAGGCTACAGCGTCGGTTGACATGAACTGATACTGTGAATCGGGATGGATGCGCAGCGGCCGGCGATGGATGATATCGTACACCGGATTCTTCTTGAGACCCGGCCCGACCATGCCGGCCAGGCGCGCAATAAGCCACCGCGGCGCATGCTTTTGCGCGACCAGCTCGGCAAGGTGCTTGTGAAAGCCATAGACGGGCGACAGCAGCGGGCTGAGCGAGGCCTGCTCGTGGTTGTTCGCCGGGTTGGACAGATCGGGATAGATGTCCACACTGGAGATCAGCACGTAGAAGCCCGGCCTGAAATCCTCGATCGTGCGCAAGACCAGTGTTACGCTCTGCAAAAAATCTTCCAGTGGGCGTTGATCTGCCAAATACGTCTTCGAGTTGCCCGCTGCATTTACCAGAATATCGCAAGGTCTCCCGACAAACTGCTGGTAGTTTCCCCGCGTGATCGGGGCATAGGGAATGCCCAGGCCATCCCAATAGCGGGCGAATGCCGAACCGACGAAACCAGCGGCTCCAACAAGATAGATCATAGGAGCGCCTGCACCGGTGTGCTGAGCCGCGCTGTCGCCTGGTGGGCTGCGAACCAGTCCACCGTCTTGCGCAAGCCTTCTCGCAGCGATGTGCGACAACGATAGCCCAATCGCTCGTGCATCCGCGCGACATCGAAGCCCTTATACATTTGCCCATCAGGCTTTGAGGTGTCCCATCGAATGCGCCCGGTATAGCCAACGATCTCAGCGAGCGTTTCGGCCAGTTCGCGAATGGTGACCTGTAGGCCAGAAGATATATTGATGATGCCAGGCTCGCTATAGGTTTCCGCAGCCAAGACGATTGCCTCACAGGCGTCGCCGACATAGATAAAATCGCGCACCGGCGCCCCTGTGCCCCAGACTACCACTTCCTCCAAAGCGCTTGACTGCGCCGTAAAGAACTTGCGAATGAGCGCCGGAATGACGTGCGAGTTCTGCAGGTCGAAATTATCATACGGCCCGTACAAGTTGCCGGGTGTCAAGACAATAGCATCAAAGTCGTGCTGGCGCCGATATGCTTCCGCCATCGTCACATTCATCTTCTTGGCCACCGAATACGGCGCGCTTTCCGGCTGCGGGTAGCCGTTCCAGAGCCGATCTTCCGATATCGGGCTGGGTGCGTTCGCCGGATAGCTGCATCCTCCGATCAATGTAATATACTTACGCACCCCTGCTTTGAACGACTCGTGCATCATCGTCGTGTTCATCAGCAAGTTTTGGTAGCAGAAATCGGCCGGATACTGCTTATTGGCCATGATGCCCGCGCTTAGCGCCGCTAGGTGGAAGACGACGTCAGGGCGCGTATCTTTCAGCAGCAGACGAACCTTATGCTGCTCGAGCAGGTCATACTCGGCGCGCGAAGGAGCCAGCAGCGTGCATCCTTTGAGTTGCAAAAGTGGAGCCAGGTTACTTCCTACAAAACCGCTCGCCCCGGTTACGAGAACCCGCTTGCCCCGCCAGAACAACTGCTCGCTCATCATCCGCATACTCCTCGCTGCCCGCGCCTAGTCCGCCGTGCCGCGATCTACACATTTCTGAACTGTCCGCGGCCAAGCATCCGATAACCGTTGAGTAACTCCTGAATGCCCCCTTCTAACGAGCGGCGAGCCTCAAACCCGGCCTCAAGCAGCCGCTGATTCGAAACAATATAGTTGCGCTTATCTGGGTCGCTACCGATTGGCGCGAAGTGGATGTAGAAGCTGGGGATATGCTCCTTGATCTTCAGCGCCAGCTCTTCTTTTGACAGATTTACTGAGTTCAATCCCAGGTTATACGGCTTGCCGATCATCGCCTCCGCATGATCGATGCAGTGGATGAAACAGTCCGCCACGTCACGAACGTGGACGTAGTTTCGCTTAAAATCTTTCTCGAAGATCACGACATACCCGTCCGTCACGGCCGCATACACAAAATGATTGACCAGCAGATCGATACGCATGCGCGGCGACATCCCAAACACCGTCGCCAAGCGCAAGACAATCGTATTGGGCCGCTCAAGCAGATGCT
Source organism: Candidatus Ribeiella danica (assembly GCA_016717335.1). Taxonomy (GTDB): domain Bacteria; phylum Chloroflexota; class Chloroflexia; order Chloroflexales; family Roseiflexaceae; genus Ribeiella; species Ribeiella danica. The sequence continues at coordinate 130,037 of JADKFS010000003.1, read as the reverse complement.
GCTCGGCTTCAACCTTGGTCTGCCCATATAGTGAGATCGGTTCTAGCTCTGTCTCCTCCGTACAGTAGACATCGCCTGATTTGGTGCCATAGCCGCTATTCGTGTTGGGGAAGATGATCAGTTGGCCTGGGCTGCGGAGCTCGTCAAGAAGGTGGATTGCCTCTAGGTTGACCGACTGCGCTAGCCAGGGCTCGCGTTCGCAGGCCGGCATTCCTACGATGGCCGCCAGCGGGATGAGCACATCGGCCTGCTTTACGAGCCTGGCCATCAGACTTCGATCCCGCACATCGCCAAAGACAAACTCGAAGCAAGGATGCGCGCACATGTGGAAAAGATAGGACGTTCCATAGATCAGTTTGTCTACGGCGATGACGTGGTGACCGGCATGTAGCAGGTGCTCACAGAGGATCGAGCCGATGTAGCCAGCGGCGCCAGTTACAAGGACTTTCATGCATTCACCTTTGCGATCATTGGCAAGCCGCTGCTAGCCTGCGCTTGGCCGGCTCGCATAGCCGCGCTCCGCCAGTTGCTCCAACTCGATCACCCCCGCGGCCGAGCGGATGTCCGCGAGGATGCTGCGCCCGAGCTCCGCCGCTCGAGTCCGAAATCCAGATTCGCCGATCACCCGCTGGATCGCCTGGCGAATCGCCCCGACGTCGGCTGTCGGGGCAAGCCGCAGCCCGACGCCATGCGCGACCACCCGGGTGGCATTGCCATACTGCTCGCGCCCCATCGGGATGCATATGAGCGGAAGGCCGTACGACAGCGCTTGCATGACCGTCATGTGACCGGCGTGAGTTACAACGACGGCGGCCATCGGGAAAACTTGCTTCCGCCAGACCGATGTCCGAAGCACGACATTGGCGGGCACGCGGAACTCCGAGCTGTCGAGAAGCGGACCGAGTGCCACCAATCCCCGGGCCGGCCACCCGTCCAGCGCGTCTATCACGCGTTGAACGATCGCCTGTTGGTCGAGCATAGTCCCGCTAAATGCCACCACCACAAGCGGATCGGGGTGATCGGGTGGCCAGGGCGACTCCCATTCTTCGACCCAACCGGGCGTGTCGATAGTCGGTCCGATGTAGCGCACGTTGGGGAACGGCCGCACCTCGGGATCGAAGGCCAAACTGCTCGTCACCAGGATGCGATCGAGCTGCCGAAGATACGCCAGCACCGAGGTCAGCGGCGGCAGATAGAGCGTCGCTCGCGCCGCTTGCAGCCGTGGCAGGCCATACAGATCGAGCCGCTCGATCATAAACCGGGCGAATTGGTCGCTCAACCAGCCAATCGAGCCATATATCGGCTCGCTCGCGTACGGCAGCGTGTACAGCGCCCACCAGATCATGGTGCTGGGAACGCCTGCTTTCTCGGCGCCGAAGCAGCCGCCGAGGAGCAGCTCGCTGACGACAACCGCGTCGACAGGATGCCGCTCGATCGCCTCCAGCACATCCTGGGCATAGGCCTGAGCCGGCCGGCAGATAAACGCGTCGGCCGCGAGATCGATCGCCTCGGCCGGCGTCTTGGCGGAGGAGTCTTTGAAGTTTACGGTAGCGGCCGATTTGTCTAGCCGATGCGGGGCTCGACGGTAGGGGATGAACGTACAGCCGGCGGCGCGCACCTCCGCCTCGTTGCACGGGTCACCGATCGCCCAGACGGCGTGGCCGCGCGCGAGCAGGCGGTGCGCCAGACCGAGCAAGCCAGGTACGGTGCCGCCGCCCTCGATCAACACGAACAAATAGCGGTAGCTCCTCGTTGGCGGTGGAAGACTGGCGTCGCTCCCTCCTTGCGCCTGCTCGATCTCAGCAGCCTGACCGACAAAGATCGTCGGCTCTTGAAAGAATTTCAGGAGCGCGGCCTTATGCTGGACCAATTGATCGCGCAGCTCCGGTGTCAGCGCCCCCTTGGGCGCGCTGTACTGTAGCTGGTCGCCATTGGCCCATATTCGTATGTTCAGGCTATGCAACCGCGTCAGCAGACCGCTAATGCTCACAGCACACCCTCGTCACGATCGTCCGCGTCGTGTATCACGGGTTGTAGATTTCTCGGCAGATCCTTGATCCGCGTGGCGAGATCGGCGATTGTTGGGGCTTCAAACAACACGTTGATTGGAATATTGATGGCAAACGCGTCGTTAATCCGGGAGAGCACCTGCACCGCGAGCAAAGAATGTCCGCCCAGCTCGATAAAATGATCGTAGATGCCTACCTGATCGATCCCAAGCAGATTCTGCCAGATCTCCGCAATGCGATGCTCAAACGTGTCGCGCGGTGCGACATACGCGTTCTTGAGCGCGGGCCGCGGGTACTTCTCTTTGGTAACGACGCCTGGCTCGTCCATCAATCCCTGAAGATCTTGCAGGGAGCGGCTGCTCGCTTCCTCTAGCACGGCCACGAGATCCTGCGGTGAGACAACGATCTGGTTGACGCCGGTATTGAGCACCCTGCCAAATGCCTCGGCGCCTTCCTGAGGCGTGATAGCCGATCTTAAGATATCCTCGCGGAACGGCTCGACCGCTGCGATGTCGATATTGACGGCCAGGCCCACGTCGCGCCAGGCCGGCCAGTTCACCGATACGGTCGGCGTCCCGGACGTTTTCGTGTAGTAGTGGGCAAAGGCATCCATAAAGGCGAACGAGGCGCAATGATCCACCTGTCCAATCTGGCCGCGTAGCGCGTTGACGGACGAGCAAAGCACCAGGAAATCGAGATCCGCATCTTTGAAAAGTGCTTCGACGACACGCAGGCCCCTGACCTTTGCCGCGAGCACGTCGGCCGCCATCGCGCCGGTCTTCAGCGCAATTAAGCCGCCGGCCTCGACGCCAGCACTATGAATGATGCCGTCGACGCGGCCAAAGCGCTGGTATACCTGCCGGACGGCGGCACGCATCTGTGGCTCGTCGGCCACGTCGGCGTGCAGCGCCAGCACCTCGGCCGCAAAACGCTCCAGGTCTCGAATCCCGGCGATCTTCCTGCTGGTCGAGTCGCGTTCGCCATGCTCTGTCAGCCAGGTATCCCAGGTGGCGCGCGGCGGCAGCGCGGAGCGACCGAGCAGCGCCAGCTTGGCGCCTGGCGCCGTCTCAGCCAGATAGCGCGCCAGGCTCAATCCGATCCCGCCGAGACCCCCGATCAGCAGGTACACACCGCCGGGCCGCAGGCGCGCGGGCGGACTCACCTGCGGTTCGAGATAGATCGGCTCGAATGCCTGCACCCAACGCTGCGCTCCTCGATACGCCACGGTCATGTCGGTCACAGCGCCGGTTATCTCCGCCAGCAACCACCCGAGCGCGCGCTCGATCTCGTCATCGGAACCAGACAGCACCAGATCGATGACCTGGCAGCGCAGATTGGCAAATTCCTGCGGGATGACCTTACACGCACCCAAAAGGGTGGCTTTCTCGGGCGCGATACGCTCCTCGCCAATTACCTGGTAGAGGTTATTCGACACAGCTTTGATGTGCAGAGTATCGGACGCGAAGTGTTTTCCCAGGGCCTGCGCGAGAAACAGCAGGCTGTAGAAGCTGGTGTCGAGCAGTTGTTCGCAGGAGCCGGCTTCGACCGGCTCATAGCTCCACAGATGCACGATGCCCTTGGGAGTCTTGCCCTGGGCGCGCAAGGTGTCGCACAAGGCGTCGTAGTCTTCGGCCTGGGCTGGGTGCAGGACATACTCGTGCTGGTTGATTCGAATAAAGCCCTGTCCCTCGAGAACTGTCACAACCTCGTTCGACTGGCTTAGCAGCTCGACGACACCCCGGCTCAACCTGGAGTCGTCTGCAAATACAAGCCAGCATCCATCGCCGTCGAGCAGCCCGCGGGGCTTCAGAAACTGAACCGGGGCTGTTTGGCGCCACATCGGCAGGTAGAACCAGTCGCCCATATCCGGTCGCTTGTCAAGCGAGCGTTGGGGTGGAGTTCTAGCGATATCGCGGCGAACCGGCTCAACCCAGTAGCGCTGCCGCTCAAACGGATAGCCGGGCAGCGGCACGCGCCGGCGCTGCTCGCGCTCGTAGAAGCGGCCCCAGTCGATCGGCACGCCGGCCATCCAGAGCTGGCCGAGCGTCTTGAGCAGGAACGCCAGGTCTGGCTGCTGCTCGTGCACGTGGGGCATCGTCGCGAGCGCCATCCGCTGGTCGGCCAGCTTGTAGTCGGGGTGAAGCTTGGCAAACGAGGTCAGGCTCTGACCTGGTCCGACCTCGATCAAGATATCGTCGCGATCGCGCAGCACGACCTGCAGCCCCTTGCCAAACTGAACCGTCTCGCACATATGCCTGGCCCAATAATCAGCGCTCGTCGCCTGCTCGTCGGTGATCCAGGTGCCAGTCACGTTTGAGACGAACGGGATCTTCGGTGGCTGCAGCGCGATCCCCGCCATCAATCGGCGGAACTGCTCGACCAGCGGTTCCATCGCGGGCGAGTGGAACGCGTGCTCGACCGCGAGGCGCCGGCAGGCGATCGCCTTCAAGGCGAGCCGCCGCTCCAGGGCCGCGATGGCCTCGCTGTCGCCGGCCACGACACAGTAGGAAGGGCCGTTCACGATCGCCACCGTAAGGCCGTCGCTAAGGTAGGGAGCGACCTCTTCGACGGACAGCGGGACCGCCAGCATGCCGCCTGGGCTGAGCTGATCGATCAGCTCAGCCCGCTTTGCGACGATCATGAGGGCGTCGTCGAGGCGAAACACCTCGGCCAGGCAGGCCGCGACATACTCGCCCAAGCTGTGGCCGATCACGGCCTGAGGGTGCATGCCCCAATGCATCAAGAGCCGCGCGAGCGCATACTCGATCGCAAAGATCGCCGGGTGCGCCAGCCGCGTGGGCGAGAGCGCATCCTGCCGACCGTCAGCCGCGTCGGGGGCTCTTCTCAGCATGGCCCGAAGGTCAATAGTTGACGTGCCGGACACCGCGGCCTGGCTGCGCTGCCCCGCAAACAGCAAATCGCGCACGTCGAGCTTCAGGTAGGGCAGCAGGATTCGGGCGCACTCGTCCACATGCTCGCGAAAGACCGCTTGGGTCTGGTAAAGGCCAAGGCCCATATCGACGTAGTGATGGCCGATGCCGGGGAACATGAAGAGCAGCGCGCGCGCGCCAGTCGATGCGCTTAGGCGATCGCTCAAGAGACGGGCAGGGTCGCGCCGAGCCAGCGCCGCCAGCGCGTCGTCGCGGTCGTGGCAGACGAGCGTGCGGCGACAGTCGAAGGTGGAGCGGCCGCAGTGATACGTGTAGGCAATATCGGAGAGATTGGCATCGGGATGCTGTTCGAGATGGCGGGCCAGCAGGTCGGTCGCTGCTTCCAGCGCCTGCTCGGTCTTCGCGGAGAACGAGAGCAGCTTCCAGGGCGCCCCTTGGCCGGATGGGGCGTGCGGGGGTGCTTCTTCCAGAATGATGTGCGCGTTGGTCCCACCGATGCCAAAGGCGCTAACGCCCGCTCGGCGCGGCGAACCGTCGCTCCGCCAGGGGGTGAGGCCGGTGTTGACACGGAAAGGGCTATTCGCGAGATCGATCTCAGGGTTGGCCGTTTCGAAATGTAGGCTTGCCGGAATTTGCTGGTGTTTGAGCGACAGGACGGCTTTGATCAGGCCCGCCACGCCAGCAGCGTTATCGGCGTGCCCGATGTTTGACTTTACCGAACCGATCGCGCAGAACTGCTTCTTCGACGTGCCGCGCTCGAACGCCTGAACGAGGGCGGCGAACTCGATCGAGTCGCCAAGTGGGGTTCCAGTGCCATGTGTCTCGATATAGCCAATGCTCTCGGGATGAACGTCGGCGATTGCTTGAGCGGCCATGATCACTTCTGTTTGACCGCGCAGGCCGGGAGCGGTGTAGCCGACTTTCAGCGCGCCATCGTTGTTGACCGCCGAGCCTTTGATGATCGCCGCGATCGCGTCGCGATCCGCGATCGCGTCCGCCAGCCGTTTCAGAACGACGACCCCAACGCCATCGCCGGTGATCATCCCACTCGCCTTCGCGTCAAAGGGGCGGCAATGTCCATCGGTAGACCACAGGCCGGCCTGGCCCAGATAGCCGACGTTCTGCGGCAGATGGATCGACACTCCTCCGGCGAGCGCCATGTCACACTGGTAATTCAGGAGGCTCTGGCACGCGAGGTGGACCGCCACCAGCGAGGTCGAGCAGGCGCTCTGGACGTTGATGCTCGGCCCACGCAGGTCGAACAAATGCGAGACGCGCGTAGGGACCGAGTCCTTCTCGTTGCCGATGCCAATCTGCCATCGGTCGACCAGGTCGCCGGCGCGCTGGCTTTCGAGCAGATTGAAGAGCAGGTAGGTGCTGATCGTTGCGCCCGCGAACACGCCGATCGAGCCAGGATAGGTTTGTGGAGCATAGCCCGCGCGTTCGAGCGCGTGCCAGGCACACTCAATGAACACCCGGTGCTGCGGATCGAGGAGCTCGGCCTCGCGCGGCGTGAAGCCGAAGAAGCTTGCGTCGAAGCAATCAACGTTCTGCAGCGCGGGCTTAGCTCTAACGTAGCCGGGCATCGCGAGCAACCTCGGGTCCTCGCCAGCCGCCAGTATCGCCTCGCCGGTAAAGAACGAGATCGACTCGACACCATCCTTGAGATTCTGCCAGAATTCCTCCACGCTCGCAGCGCCGGGGAAACGACCGGCCATGCCGATAATCGCGATATCCAGACTATCTTCAGATAGCAAATCATTCAGCGGTATCTCGCCAGATGTCATTTTTGGGTTCTCGCTTTCATCAGCTTCCGGTGCCGAGTGGCCAGGGCCTTTTGCTCTCTGGCATCCTCATATCTCCGATCGAGGGTGTCGACCTGCTCCTGCGGCTCGCTCAAATACGCTGCCAATGTTCGCACGGTGGGATGCTTGAACATCATAACGAGCGGAAATGCTCGGTCGAGCTTCTCTTGCAGCCGCGCATGGGCGGCCACAATTGTCAGAGAGCTCGCGCCCATGTGCAGGAAGCTCGCTTCCACGTCGATCTCGTCGACTTCCAGGATCTCCTGCCAGGCGGCCGCCACCATCTGCTCCGCGCTACCGCGCGCTCGGTGGATCAATACAGGTTTGCTGGCCGTATGCGCGACATCGAGTGACGCGAGCGCGAAGTCGGGCGTGCCGCCGGCCGCTGCGCGCAGTTCGGCCAAACTCGCGTCCGGGTGGGCGACGAGCAATGCCAGCAGCTGTTCCATGTGGCTTACAATCCGCGCGATTGTCGCCTGCTCAGCGCTGTTCTTGTCGTACTGCACGCGTATTTGCAGCCTGCTGGTGTTGAACACGGTCAGCGTAAGATCGAAGTTGGTCATCTCGTTGATCGACAGATCTCGGATCGCGATCTCGGGCAACGACACCACGGATTTCTCGCTGAGTGGGTAGTTTTGAAACACAATCAGACTATTGAAAAGTTTCTTTGACGCCGGAACCGCGCTGCAGATCTGTATGTCCGGAAGGAAGGTATACTCATAGTCGCGCATTGCCAGCGACAGGTCTTGCAGGTCAGATAGAAAGTCGAGCACCGTCTTTCCATCCTCAATGCGCACGCGCATCGGCAGATTGTTGATAAACAGGCCAAGGATGCGCTCGACGCCCGTTATGCTCGCCGGGCGCCCGGAAACCGCAACGCCGAACACAATATCGCGCTGATGGCTATACTGCCAGAGCAGGATCGACCACATGGCCTGGATCAACGTATTCAGCGTCAGCCGGCGAGCCGCGCTGAAGTCCGCGAGGCTGGCGCTCAGCGCACCTGACACCGCCAGCGTATGCTCGGCGATGTTCCGCTCCGGGCTGGCGCCGGGATGCCGGCGGAGCGGCAATGGCGTCGGCGTCGCAAAGTCGCCCAGCATCGTGCGCCAGAACGCCAGCGAGCGGGCGCGGTCCTGCTGGCCGAGCCAGGCAATGTAGTCCCTGTAGCGGCGCGGGTGTGCTGGGGGAAGATTCGCTTGCCGGCGCAAGGCTCCGTAGTAGCCGAACAGATTCTCCATGAGCAGCATGAAGCTCCAGCCATCCGAGATGATATGGTGGAGGCTGAGCACGCAGATACATTCGCGCTCCGCTGCCTGGAGCACGCTCATGCGGATCAACGGCCCGCAGTCGAAATCGAATGAGCGCGCGCGATCGGCGGCCAGGTACGCGCCAAGCTCCTCTTCCCGTGTCTGTGCATCCATGTGACGCAGGTCGCGCCAGACGACAGGCGACGGAAGCTCGCTCAGAACAATCTGGACCGGTTGGCGAAAGGTCTGCCAGTCGAAGATCGTGCGCAGTGTCGAGTGATGGGCAATCGTAGCGTTCCAGGCTTGCTCGAAATGCTGCTTGTCCAAGAAGCCGTCAATTGTAAAGCGGAACTGCTCGAACGAGACCGCTGATTCTGGCGCGGCCAAAGCATAGAGCAACATGCTCTGCTGCATGGGCGACAGTGGGTAGATATCTTCGATCGCCGGATGGCCCGGCCGCAATCGCAGGAGCACGTCCTGCAGACTGTCGATTTCGTCCTGCGTGGCCGCAATCAATGGAACATCGGAGGGCGTCAGGCCGTGATGCTCCGGCGCCAGGCAATGTGCGACGATCGTCTCCAGCGCCGCTTGGTAGCTCTGGGCGAAGCGTTCGATCGACGCCTGGGTGTAGTGCGATCGGTTGAACCACACTTCCACGCCAAGCTGACCCTGGCGAACTGCCGCGTTGATCTCGATGATGTGAGCGGTAGCGGAAAAGCCGGATAGCGGCTGGCCACCGTACTCGACAACCTGAAACAGGCCGGTTTTCAGGTCGACAACCTGACCCAGGTAGTTGAACTGAAGCGCCGGCAAGGTAGCGCCGCGAAGCTGGTTGCCCGGCCGTGCTCCATCGCCCAGGTATGTCAGCGCGCCGAAGCTCGCCCCCCCGGCGGGTATCCGCCGCAGGTGCTCCTTGACACGCTTGATCTGTCGTCCCAGATCCTCGGCAGGGTCGATGGTCAGGGCAACCGGGTACAAGCTGGTGAACCACCCAACCGTCCGCGTCACCGCCGCCTCTTCGACTGCCTCGTCGCGCCCGTGACCTTCCAGGCTGAACGACACCTGGTCGCGGCCGGTCTGCTGGTGGAGCGCGCGTGCGAGCGCGGCGATCAGCAGATCGTTTGCGCTGGTACGATAGGCCCGCTGGGCGTCGCGCAGCAGCATGCCGGTCAGGTCGCGGTCAATCTGAACGACGACGCGCGCAAGCCCATCCGCCACCTCAGCGCCCGGAGCGGCATCCTGGGGCAGCGCAGACGAGCTACGCGACAGCACGGTTTGCCAGTAGCCGACGTCGCTAGCCCATTTTCCGGCGCGCACTCGCTCGTCAAGGCGGTTGGCCCACTCCAGGAACGACTGCGTTTTGGATGCCAGCTTGATCGGTTGGCCCCGGAGCGCCTGGCCATAGCCCTGTTCAAGGTCCTCGATGATAATGCGCCACGACACCGCGTCGACGACCAGGTGGTGACAAGCGAGGAACAGCAGGGCGCGTCCATTCGTGCGGAACAGCGCGGCTCTAAAGAGCGGCCCGCGCTCGATGTCCAGATCCGCTACGACACGGACCCGCTCCGCCTGGAGGGCCTGCTTGGCTGCGACCGGTTCGTGCTCCGAAAGATCTACGATAGCCAGGCGGATGGTCTCCCCGAGAGCGCCGTTATACTGTGCCCATCCGTCCGGTTGCATCGTGTAGCGCATGCGCAGCGCGTCGTGGTGATCGAGGATCGCTTGTAGGGCCGCTGCGAGCGCCTGGCCATCAATTGTCTGCTCGGCCGAGAGTGTGACGGTCTGCGCGAAGCGATGAAGCGGCTCCAGATCTTGCGCGAAGAACCAGGCCTGGATGGGCGTCAGTGCTGTCGGCCCGCTTACCGGTTCGTAGCTCTCGGCCTGATTGGGCGCCAGATCTGCCGCGATTTCTGCCAGCTCAGCGATTGTTTGATGCTGAAACATGTGCTGAGGGCTGATGGTCAATCCATACTGATTCAGGCGCGAGACGACCTGGATACTCACAATCGAGTCGCCGCCTAAGTCGAAGAAGTTATCGTACACGCCCACCTGGTCGAGCTGCAGCACCTCTTGCCAGATCATGGCAATCTGTCTCTCCAGCTCGGTTCTGGGGGCCACGAAGCCGGTCCGCAGCAGCGGGCGCCGCGGCGAGGGCTCAGGCAGCGCCTGGAAGTCGATCTTGCCGTTGGGGCTCAGTGGGAACGCATCCAGGATGACGAAGATCGACGGCACCATGTAGTCGGGAAGATGCTCTCGCAGATAGGCCTGTAGCGCTGGTATGAGTTGCTGCCGCTCCGTCCGCGCTCGCCACGGCTTGTTGCTGTAACGCTCCCACGATCGGGCTGCGTCTTCGCCCGGGCGGGCCAGAGGCGCTTCGGTTTGGCATACCGCCGCCCGGCTCGGATCCGATCTTTGGAAGAGCACGTCGTAGGTGTCGAGAGCGCCGGAGCTTCCCCAGCGAACCGCGACGGTGTAGGGCAGATCGGCAGCCAACGACCACCATGCGTCAGGCTCGATCCCCGCACCGCCGCTGACCTGATGCTCCTTATGGCTGGCCGCACGCAGATCCGCTACGGTAGCCGGACCATCCGGGCTGGACAAGAGGCGCAGCAGATGGACGTCGTCCAGCAGGCGGGCATTGGGTACGTCGCGCACGCCCAGCCTGGTTGGTGCCCGCTCCGTGAGGTGGCGGCGCACCGCTGCCACGGACATCTGCTGTTCCCAGTGAATCCAATCGTCGCTGTCCGCGCCGCCTTCTGCCATAGTCTGTTCGGCGGCTCGCCCGAGGATGACGTCGTACTTGAACTTCGTCATCTCGTTGTGATGGCGCCCGCCTTTCAGCTGCACCTGCACCTGCCCGATGCCCGCGATACGGGCCTGGAGGGCCGCGAAAAATTCCGGATCGATCGCCAAATCTTTGTGCGCGAGCGCCTGTCGCTGGACCCACTGCCATAGCTCTGCTCGCGGCATGCTCGGCGAGGCCTGCGGCAGCAACAGCGTAGCCTGGAATGCCTGCGACAACTTGTAGTTCAGCAGCCCGCCGAGGAAGACACAACCGCCCGGCCGGAGGAGGCGCACAGCATTTTCTATGACCGAAACGAGGTAGCTTAGGTCGGGGAAGTGCTGGACGACTTCATTGACGATCACAACATCGAAAGAATCGGGCGCGATTTCATCCAGGTCATGCGCGGCGCGCTGCAGCAGCACGATTTCGGCGCCCGACATTTGCTGAGTGTTCAGGTAACCCCGCACACGCTGCAGCGCCTCCGCCGAGATATCGGTGCCACAGTAGTAGTCGCAGGAGGGGGCGATCCTGGACAGCAGCAGACCGGTGCCGCAGCCGATCTCCAGGACTCGTCCGGGGCGCAGCGATAAGATCCGCTGGACAGTGTCATCGACACTGTCGCGGATCTCGGGCTCGGTCAGCGGGCGATTGGTGTAGCTATCGGTCCAGACCTGGAGATTAACCAGCGAATCCGTGGCCGAGAATAGCTGCTCGTCGCGATACAATGCATCGTACAGGGCCTCGAACTGCGCGATCCGCTCGTCGGTTGCCCCATAGTCTCCATCGAGCGTCTCTGGTACGACATAGGCGACCAGGCGCTTCTGGTCTAATCCCATCTCGCGAATCGCCGCGACACAATCCCGCACGGCCACATGCTGCCGTAACTGCGCTTCGATCTCGCCGAGCTCGATCCGAAAACCTCGCAGCTTCACCTGCTGATCGGCACGGCCAAGAAACTCGACGTTGCCGTCCGGCAAGTAGCGGGCCAGGTCGCCGGTCCGGTACAGCCTCTCGCTCGATGGCGCGCTCCCGTCGCCGCCAAGCGCCTCTATCGTCTGCCGCTCGCCATGTTCCAGGAACGGGTTGGGTAAGAAGCGCGCTGCGGTAAGATCGGGGCGGTTGAGATACCCCCGCGCGACCCCTGGCCCTCCGACGTACAGCTCGCCAATAACCCCGACCGGCACGGGTCGCAGCGCGCGATCGAGAAGGTATAGCCGTGCGTTTGCGATAGGGACTCCAATTGGCACGAGTGCGGATTGTTTGTCGGGATCGCAGCGATACACGCTGCACCACACCGTTCCTTCGGTCGGGCCATATTCGTTGAAAAGCTCGGCCTGCCGCATTCGCTCGCTGTGGCGCTGCACCAGATCGCCCGGACAGCTCTCGCCGGCAACGATGACCGCGCGCAGGGTATGCGCGGCAGCTTGATCGACGTGGTCCAGGATTACTCTGTAAAGCGAGGGAACTGCCAGCAGATGCGAGACGCGCCACCTGGAGAGCAGTGCCGCAAGCACGGTCATATCGAGGTGATACTGTTCTTCCGGCAGTACCAGCATTCCGCCCTGACTCAGCGTCCAAAATATCCCTGCTACCGAGCTGTCGAACGCAAATGACGGAAGCAACAGATAGCTGGCGACAGGCTCCGTATAGTAGGCGAAGCGCGCGTGCGTTGAGTAGACCAGGTTCTGGTGGGTGACCTGCACTCCCTTGGGCTGACCGGTGGAGCCTGAGGTATAGATGATGTAAGCCAGGTGCGGACCATCCGCACGGCCGGCCGGGTTGTGATCGCTCTCGACCTCAATCGCAGACCAATCGACATCCAAATACACCAGATTCGCATCCAGGTCCAGCAGGCTGCCGCCAGCCTGCTGGGTGGTTAGCACTATCTTGGCTCTGGTATCCGCCAGAATGTAGCGCAAGCGCTCGCGCGGATAGGTCGGGTCGAGCGGGACGTATGCCCCTCCAGCTTTGAGAGTCGCGAGGATGGCTACAAGCATGTCTGGCGATCGCTGCAGGCAGATGCCTACCAGCATCTCCGGCCCCACCCCCAACCTGATCAAGTAGTGCGCCAGCTTGTTCGCCCGCCGGTTGAGCTCGGCATACGTCAGCGTGTCATCCCTAAAGGCCAATGCGGCCGCGTCCGGCTGCCGCTGCGCTTGGCGCTCGAACCAGGCATGGATGACGGGCGGCAAATCAGCTTCTACGCGCGTGTCGTTCCAGTCAAGGATGAGCTGCCGCTGCTCCCAATCTGTCAACAGCGACAGATCAAACAGGCGCTGGTCAGGATGGGTGACAATGCTCAATAGCAGGGTCTGAAAATGGCCGATCAGCCGCTCGATCGTTGCCATCTCAAACAGGTCGGTGTTGAAAAACACCACCATCCCTAGATCGTCCGAGACCTCGGCCATTTGTAGGACCAGATCGTACTGAACGGCTTGCTGAGGTAGCGCAACCAGCTCGAGTGCCAGGCCGCCAAGTTGTAGCCGCGCGCCGGCTTTACCGAGAGAAAACGCGTTGAAGTCCGCACTCTCGTGCCACGGCGCTTGCTCCCATACAAACAGAACCTGGAAAACTGGTGGAAAGGCCGGATCGCGCGTCGGCTGCAGCTGCTTGGTAAGCAACGCGAACGGATAATCCTGGTGTGCGAAGGCATCCAAAACCGTCTGGCGCGTGCGCTTCAGCAGCTCGGTAAACGTGAGGTCGTCGGACAATCTAGCCCGCAAGACCACCGTATTGATGAAATACCCGACGATGTTTCCAAAATCCGCGCGGCTGCGCCCGGTCGTTGGTGTGCCCACCAAGATGTCGCTCTGGCCGGTGTAGCGGTAGAGCAACGCCTGAAACGCGGCAAGCAGCGTGGTATAGAGCGTCGTTCCGGCGTCTCGGCTTAGACTCTGCAGGCGGCGCGTCAGCTCTCGACCAAGCATTGCGTCGCGAGTCGCGCCCCGGTAGGTCTGGTGGCGCGGGCGTGGACGATCGGTCGGCAGGTTTAGCACAGGCAGTTTGCCGGTGAGTTGGTCGCGCCAGTATGCCAGGAGCCGCTCGCCATCCGTGCCAGCGACGAGATGCGATTGCCAGGCGACATAGCTCGTGTAGTCGAGGGATGGCTTGCCGAGGTGCGCGGGGATGCCGGTGACTTCGGCCTGGTAGAGCTTGCCCAGCTCGCGTGCCAGCATGGCTAACGACCAGAAATCCACCGCCAGATGGTGCACGACCAATAGCAGCACGTGGCTATGCTCTGATTGGCTGAGCACGTAGATGCGCAGCAGAGGATCGTGCTCCAGGTCAAACGGGGTCTGCGCCGCTTCGGCCAGCCGATTGTCGAGCATATCGCTGATCCAGTGCGTGGCATCCTCCACGCGGAAGAACACGTCGGCCTGTTTGTGGATGCGCTGAACTGGCTGGCCCTGATATGCCAGAAAGGTCGTGCGTAACGCGGGATGGCGATCGACTAGGCGCTGACATGCTTGTCGGAGTGCTGCGACGTCGAGCCTCGACCGAACTCGCAGTGCCCGGGCAATGTTGTAGACCGCCTTTTCCGGCACAAGCTGATGCTGAAACCAGAGCGATTGCTGGTTCTGCGACAGTGGATGCTCGGCTTGTTCCTGAGAGACAGCGGGCGGCAGCGACGTGCGCAAGGGTTCGGCCAGCTTGTCGTAGATCTGGTCCACCAGGTGACTTAGCGGGGCGCCCTCGAGCAAGCCGACCATTGGCAGGACGATCTTCAGATCGACCTCAATCCGGTGCTGCAACTCAACTGCCATAAGCGAGTCGAGGCCAAGCGAGTGCAACGGGTGATCGGCACTCACCCGATCAATAGACATCCTGGTGATCTCGGCCAGATTCTGTCGCAGGTACCGCTCAATCTGCGAGCGACGCTGTTTGGGAGCGATGCCTAGAAGATCCTGGCGAGTAAGTTTCTGTTCGACGAGGTCGGTGCTGTCTGTAACGCTCATGCCGATGGTTTCCAACTGATGTGTCAAGAACTTCTCGCGACAAAGCTGGCGCTGAATCTTGCCACTCGATGTTTTCGGAACCCCACCTGGTTTTATGAGCGCCACCGCGTAGATCTGCACCTCGTGCTCTTCGGCCACGGCCTGCCGAATAGACCTGGCAATCTGCTCGGCGTCGATGGTATGGCGGGCCAGCCGTTCCACCTCCTGCACGACAACCAATCGCTCTTCGCCATCGACATCCACCGAGAACGCCGCCCCCCCGCCCTGCTGGAGCATGGGATGGCTCCGCTCGGCGGTCAGTTCGATATCTTGCGGATAATGGTTCCGGCCGCGCACGATGATCAGGTCCTTGAGTCGGCCGGCGACAAACAGTTCCCCGTCGTGAAAAAAGCCGAGGTCGCCAGTGCGTAGGAAAGGGCCGGCATCGCCGTTCCTTAAAAGGGCACGAAACGTGTGCTCGGTTTCCTCTGCCCGATTCCAGTATCCCTTGGCAACGCTTTCCCCCGCGACCCAGATCTCGCCTACCCGATCCGGCGGGCAAGCAGTTAGCTCCTGCGGATCGACAATGCGTACTTCCAATGCGCCGAGCTTCTTGCCGCAGCTTACGAGCCGCTTCGCGCCCTCCGGCCCATCAGGTGCTGCCTGTATCTGATGGCGCTCGAGCGCTGCGCTCTTGAAGTCACGTATGATCGGGGCTTCCCCCGCCATTCCGCCGGCAACCATGAGCGTCGCTTCTGCCAGACCATAGCTAGGGTAAAAAGCATCCCAGCGGAACCCGCACGGCTCGAACGCCGCCGCGAAGCGCTCCAGTGTCTCCGCCCGAACCGGCTCCGCGCCGCTAAACGCAACTTTCCACGAGCTCAGATCGAGGTCCGCGCGCTCCTCTGGCGTTATCTTGCGCAGGCAGAGCTCGTAGGCGAAATTCGGGCCGCCGCTGGTGGTGGCCCGGTAGCGCGATATAGCGCGGAGCCAACGGATTGGCCGCTGTAAAAACGCCATCGGCGGCATGAGCACGACCTCGCAGCCCAGGTACAGCGGCTGCAAGATTCCCCCGATCAGCCCCATGTCGTGATACGGCGGAAGCCAGATGACGCCCCGGCTCTCCGAGCTATGCTCATTAGCCTGTTGGATGATTCCCAAGTTGTGCATCAGGTTTGCATGGCTGACCATAACCCCTTTGGGTACGGCCGTCGAACCGGATGTGTACTGCAAGAAAGCAGTTGACGTAGGGGTGATTAGCGGCCGATGCCAGGCGCTAGCTTGGTGTTCGTCCAGCTGATCGGTGGCGATCAGCGTGACGCGTTCTAGATGAGGGGTGTATCGCAGAGCCGAGGAGAGCGTGTCTAGAACGGGTGTCGCGGTAAGCGCCACGGTGGGTTGAGAGTCTGCGATGATCGCCTGCAGGCGGCTATCGGGGCGATTGGCGCGTGGCAGATACGAAGGCACGGCCAGCGCGCCGGCGTAGAGGCAGCCAAAGAAAGCCGCTATATAGTCCAGACTCGGCGGGTAGAGCAGGAGCACGCGTTCGCCTGCCATTCCTTCCGCCTGCAGCCATGCGCCGATCGTGCGTGCGCGGCGATCCAGATCTGCGTACGATAGGCTCGACCCAGTTTCCTCTCCATCCACAAGGAACACATATGCCCGGGCATGGGCTTGGTGCTCCGCTCTCCAGCGGAGAAGATCGACCATGGTTGAGTTCGTGTCATTCTGGCGCGGACTCAGCATAGCGTCACATGGTTCTGTCTAGTGGTCCACCACAGTGATTCTGTGGGGAGGTACGGAGGGGCCTACACCCCACCCATCACAATGATAATGGCGAGCCATTGGGATATAGCATCGAAGATAATGTGCAATAGGCTACAGATGGCGCTAGTACATAAACCGGCCGCCGTCAACGATTACTTTTTGTCCGGTGATATATCTGGCTTCGTCCGATATCAGGAATGCCACCACGTCGGCTACTTCCTCGGGCGTTCCGATGCGGCCTAGCGGGATCGCTTGCTCCTTAATCCTTAGCTGATCGGGCTGCTCCAAGTGATATCGCCGCTCGGTCTCGCTCGTTCGAATAAACCCTGGTATGACGCAGTTGACGCGAATATGCGGGGATAGCTCAAGGGCTAGGCATTTAGTCATTACGATCACGCCGGCCTTGGCGGCACAGTAGTTGATCCCGTTCTTCCTGCCACGAATGCCAGTGCAAGCCGAAATATTGAGAATGACCCCGCCGTCTTGCTGTCGCAGCATTTGCTCGGAAGCTATTTGAGCGCAGTGAAACACCCCCTTCATGTTGGTGTCCACGACTCGGTCCCAATCGTCTTCGGTCATCTGGTGCAGGCTTCGATCGATATTTATTCCAGCGTTGTTTATCAAAACATCAATTGAGCCGAAATGCTGAATACCGGCGCTCATTAAACGTTCGACATCTTGCCGCTTTGCGACATCACCCTGCGCCGTCAGTACGTGATCGTTTGTCTCCTGGCACAGACGCATAGCTTCCGCGGCGCTCGCGCCGTCAGAATAGTAGTTTAAAACCAAGCTGACATGCTGCCGGGCCAGCTTTAGTGCGATAGCTAAGCCAATACCTCTGGTTCCACCAGTAATAACTATCGTCTTCCGCTTGCCTACCATGCATCTCTCCCATCGTCAACCGCGTTGTATCTGCCGACACAAGCTTGTAGACTACGACCCGCGCTTTGTAGGTGGAAAGACCTTCTCGTCACACAAGAGGCTTTCCAGCGCATATCTAGGGTCGCTCGACTTGACGACTTTGCTCGAGACCATAATTCCCGAAGCACCCTTGACAATGAGCTGTTGCACCTCCTGGCTGGTGCTGATCCCGCCGCCGAATAATACTTTCCTGGGGATAGCTGCTACTGCTTGCTCTACTACGTCAGCAGCACTCTCTAGTATGGAGCTTTTGGCGCTCGGGGCAACCTCAGGCTCTATACCAATATAGTCAGGAGCCAGCGCCAGCATTGCCTGGCCCTCCGCTGCGCTTGCTGCACAGACAATCGTCTGCAGACCCGCCGTTTTCGCCAGGTCGACCGTCTGCTCCAGCACTGCGTGCGAAAGCCGGCGCTCGGTGTGATTAATGAGCGTTCCGCATGCGCCCGCCTCTCGCACGGCAAATGGGCAGATACTACCAGTATATGGCCCATATTGCCGAGGATCGACATGCTGAGCGAATACTTTCAAACGGGTTACTTGCACCACGCGGTAGATGTCGAGCGCTTGAACCGCCAGAATGATTTCGTACCCGGATATGGTCGAGCCGGCCAGCTCCAATTGCTTTGCCAACATAACCGCATTCGAGCCACTGCCTTCTCTCGTTGCTTTGAAGTTAATGAGCACCAGTGGCCTACGATCAGGGGGCTGGGTTGACTCAGGCATGGATGTCGTTTCCCACTGAAAGGTTGGGAAGGGTGGCGAACGCATGGTGGCAACCTACAACGAGCAACGATCGACGGTGGCGTACGGGAAAATGCATCTTCGCGCCTCCTCGCACATACAGCGTTATGTTCCTGGCAGTAGCACCCGAGTATCACCATGTACCTGCTCTCGGCCAAACGTCATTGGTAGATAGCTCACGGCTTGATGCTGCTTCAAGAGGTCATCGTAGTGGCCGCTCAGCACGTTGCCGGATTGTCCGGGAGCGTGCATATAGCGGCTATTTGCCCAGTCGCTTAGATCTACGATCTGTCGATAGCTCGGAATATGGTACTGTAAATACGGTTCAGTCGGGGCGATGGGCGCGATATCGACTGTGTAATCGTCGCCGCCATTCGCAATCTCGCGGTGAAAAAAGGCGCGCAGATAGCTCACATCGGCGAAAGGCATGTGTGGAAATTGAGTGCGATGGAGCTTACCCCACTGCCACGCGGCCATATCTGCCCCCAACCGCTTCTCAAGATCCGCAAGCGTGTGGCTCAGAGCATCGCGAGCGATTGACGGACAGTCCTCCACGGTCTTGGTCTGAACGACATCGCACCACCAGCTATTGGTCGTCCGCAAGACGCTGGCCAGAAAGATGGGGTGCGCGCGTTCGACCAGTTCTTCGTACAACGGGCCGCCGAGCTTATCCTTTAGGATGGCCTGAGTCATTTGAATGACCCAGGCCTCGTAGATCGTCGTGGCCACGCTGTCGGCGGCGGTCACCCCATTCCAGCCCTTGAGATGCTGCATCGCCTCCGTTTGACGAGCGTCGGCAGGAGCGACTTGTAGCAGCAGCGGCAGCAACTCTTTGGCCTGCAGGCTTAGCTGATCGCCTTGCATGGCGGCAAAATCGTCCACCGTGAGCTTCTGATCGCCATCGCCGAGCTGTTCTATCAGATCGGTGATTCGCTGCGCGCGGTAGGTCACGTCCCAGTCGTTGCTGATGAAATACGCGGACGCTTGTGATGAGACACGGTTGTTGGCCGTGACGATGTATCCTTGGGGGGGATTGTACGCCGCAGGAAGCTTGTCGAACGGGACCCAGCCGATCCATTCATGGCCGCTGTCCCAGCCGTCGACCGGGACCATCCCCTCGCCTTTGGCGCGGATGGGCAGTCTTCCAGTCGCTTTATAGCCGATATTCCCGGCACGGTCGGCGTAGATGAAGTTCAGCGTGGGCGCGACATAGCTGCCGAGCGCTTGGTTGAACTCTTCCCAGTTGCTCGCGTAGTTTATCTTGATGTAGCTGTCGGGGGTGGTGTCGTTCGGTTCCAACCCTGTCCAGCGTATGGCCATGGGCGAGGGCGGGCGACTGCTGACATCGCTCAGGAGCGGCCCGTGGCGCGTGCTGCGCGCCTCCCACACCACTGGCTGAGCCGATCCTTTGACATAGATTGGCTCTTCGACAATCGTCATGTCGACCCATCGGCCTTCGACATCGTACTGGTCAGGGTTGCCGGGATTGATCCGCTCGAGATACAGATCCTGCTCGTCTCCGGTCAGCGCGGTAGCGCCCCAGGCGATGTTGTCGTTGTGGCCGATCACAACTGCCGGGAGGCCCGGCATGGTCGCGCCCACGACGTGAAGCTTGTCGCCGTGCAGCTCGGCCAGATACCATGTTGACGGTATGCTCGCGTCCAGGTGCGGATCGTTTGCCAAGAGCGGCAGTCCACTCTTCGAACGCTTGCCGCCGACTACCCAGCTATTGCTGCCGACGCCGAGGCCGCCCAGGTGCAGATTTTGCCGAAGATGCGTGTCGAGCGCGAGCATGTCATCGACGGTTTGCTTGAGCGCTTGGCTGCCCAAAATCATTGGGCCGGCGGAAGGCGCGGCTGGCAGCAGCTGCGCCGCATGCTCAGAGCCAAGCTCATGCGCTAGCCGCATGCGAAGCAGCTCGAGGCCATAATTCCCCCCCAGAGTCCAGGCCACCATTTTGGCCCATACCGTGGAGTCGATCACGGTCCAGGGGCTGGGCTTAACGCCAAGGATGAGGAATTCCGGAGGCAATACGGGATGCACGTCAATCCAGGCGTTGACCCCGTCGGTATAGGCCTGAACGGCCGCCTGCGTGTCTCTGTCCAGCGCCGGCCAAGCTGCTTGTGCGGCGCGATACATGCCGAGTGTGCGCAGGGCCTTATCGGTTTGAAGCGCTTCCTCTCCCAGAATTTCGCTCAGGCGGCCCGCGCCGATGCGCCGCTGAAATTCCATCTGCCACATTCGGTCCTGAGCATGCACGTACCCCAGAGCGAAGAATGCGTCGTGATCCGTTGTGGCGTAAATATGGGGCACGCCGCTCGCATCGCGCACGATCCCGACCCGATCGCGCAGCCCCTGGAGCTGCACTGAACCAGCTATCGTTGGCAGGCTTCGTCGTATGTACAATACACCGATCGTCGCTGCTATTAGTACAAGCAGGAGAAGGATGGACACAATGCGCACGAACAATCGCAGACGTTTATGCATTTGCGTAGCGGTGCTCATGCGATTCATAACAGTAATCGGCACCTATAATTAGATTAACCTAGTTTTATGCGTCTATGTCGATCAGATCGATTCTTGAGCGCAATAAGGCGGATGATGTGGAGTGCTGTCTTCTAAGATTTTGAACTTTGTGTTAAAAGCGCAAAACACCATCAAAGCCTCGATTATACTGTGCCGAAACGGACAGATCGAGGCTGATAATAGGCTCTCTAGGACTTGCCGTGGGGCTTTGCTAGCTATTCGGCATCAGAAAGCGCAAAAGAGCTCCTCCCGATTTTGGCCCGAATCGAGCACAACATGTCGCCGGAATTTGGTGTTCTGATGCGGTACTAGAACATCTGTCTTCCACGGGAAGTCCTGAAGGGTCCAATAATACAAGTGAATTAGGCTACCAGCATAGGGCTTGTTCCAGGAGAATACTACTATAATATGTAATACGAGTCAAGCTAGGGCAACGATCGGGCTTATGAGTTCGACTGACCGAGTGGGCGTTCGAGATGCTTAGCCTCGCCAGGACCGGTACTCATAATTCCAGCCGTGCCCCTCAACTGCCAGGGCAGCCTGATAGCCGGGACCAACGGACAGCGATTGAAGCGACCAGCGTGAGGCCTCTGCCGGGTCATCCAAGGTGTATAAGATGCGGGCCGGTTCATCGGGCGCCAGCGAAACCGCAAAATGATCCAGCGCCATCGACAGCCCTATGCCGTGAGCCTTGACATACGCCTCCTTGCGCGTCCAGCAGGTGAAAAAAGCGACCCGGCGCAGTTCAGGTGGCAACGAGCAGAGTTTCTGGTACTCGGTAGGAGAAAAGAAGCGCGCCGCGAGCTGCTCGTACGCAACCATCGGATTGACGCGCTCGATGTCCACGCCGATAGCGCGCTCGTATGTCACTGCATAGAGCGCTTGGCCGCCCGAGTGGGAGACATTGAAGCGAAGAAGTGAGCCGAGCGATCTGGCCAAGCCAGGTTTGCCAAACGGGTTGTATTCGAATGCGATCGTAGATGCCGGTATATGCAGGTAGCGACTGAGAATGTTGCGCAGCGCCCCCCTTCCGGCAATAAAGCGCTGCTGATCCTGCTGAAAATGAAACCTGTTGGCTCGATCGATCTCGTCCGCACTAAGGCTCAAGGTCAACTCGGCAATCTGGGCAGGCGACAGTTCATCCAGCGCGGCGTGCCAAACATGGACGGTAGTCGAATCGAGCGATTGATCGTTGGGGGGGGTGTTTCCAAACAAAGGCGCTACCAATCATAAGTCTTTGTCATTTCGGCCATACCCGGAAGCTTATGTTCATTGCCCCAAAGGCGCAGGGGCGCGATCTATCGCGCCCGTACAGCGGCAAGGCGAAATCCCGAGCATTGAACCTTGTCTATAAGGATCTTTACTTATCGATCGCGGCCACATCTGTGGGCGACTGCCAGTGGTGGGGTTCGAGGGCACCACAAGCCCTCACCTCTCGTTTCAAACAATCTCTATAGCTGTGAGCAAAACCATTGAGCCACTACGCACGAACGAGACGCCGTTGTGATGCCATCCGTCTTACTGCCGGCTGGCTCCTGCCGACTGCCCACTGCTATAGTGATCGGCCAACTTCTGGGAAAGTAACTCGAGCAACGCGCGAGGATTGTTGATAAAGAAATGATCTCCCGGAAGCAAGTGGGCGTCAAACCGCTGCCGCGTCTGAGACCGCCAGGCGGCAAGATCTTTTTGCTGCACCAGTGAATCCTCCAAACCGCCAAAGGCGACTATCGGGCAATCCAACGGCGGCTCTGGCAGATATACATATGTCTCATGCAGAGCGAAGTCCGCGCGCAACACCGGAAGCAGCAGTGCGAGCAGCTCGGCGTGGCGCAGCACAGCCTCGGGAGTGCCATTGTAGCGCCGCAGCTCCTGGACAAATTCGGCGTCGGGCAATTGATGGATCGGAGCATCGGTGTCGACCAGCTGAGGTGCCCTACGAGCTGACACAAAAAGCTGTCGTGGCTCAGGCAGTTGCTCTCGGCGAAGTTGACGAGTAAGCTCGAAGGCAATCAATGCACCCAAGCTGTGGCCGAATAGTGCGAACGGCAGAGTTAGATATGGCTGAATGATGTACGCAAGTGTTTGGACTAGGGGAGCCAGCTGTGTGAATGGCGCCTCAGCTATCCGTGACTCTCGGCCCGGCGGCTGGATTGCGCAGACTTCGATGTCGGCTGGCAGCAATGTCGACCACGTGCGAAATGTCGATGCACTTCCACCCGCGAAAGGCAGACAGAACAGGCGCCGGCGCGCTTGTGGGTTGGGATGGAAGCGAAGCACCCAGCGATCTACAAGTGACGGTGGCGCCATAGCTTGATGCATCCCACTACAGCGATGAGCGCAACGATTGAGCCATACGAATGCGCGTCACGGAGGGTGTCAGGATCAATGCTGGCTCAACGGATATGCTCACTGCTATAGGAGCTCGGAACACTGGAGATCGTCAAAGGCCAGAAATGAGCGCTCGACATGTCCCCACCAAATATATGCGGGAACCTGAAAGCAGAACTGCTCCACCGGAACGAACAGGTTCCATATCACGAACAGACGGTAATCGTCCCAAAGCTGCTCCCAGGAATAGCTATGAATCCCGCTGGCGCGAAGGTGTGCTTGGTATCGCTGCAGGAGCGGTCGTTCGACCAGCTTGCGCTCCTCGGGAAAGAGGTGCAGCGCAATCAGGTAGGCGAGATCGCGCGCGCCTAGCTCAATGTCCCAGGTCGCCCAATCGACCAGCCGGGTTGACTGCTCGACTGAGCTGTGCGGGAAGAGAAAATTGTACGGATGCGCGTCTTGATGCGCGATCGTATAGTGATGCCCGTCCTGGCGACGTTGCAG
The DNA here is from genome assembly GCA_016717335.1 of Candidatus Ribeiella danica. Lineage (GTDB taxonomy): Bacteria > Chloroflexota > Chloroflexia > Chloroflexales > Roseiflexaceae > Ribeiella > Ribeiella danica. The sequence goes on along the minus strand of JADKFS010000003.1, from coordinate 106,575 downwards.
CAGCCGCGCGAGCAAGCGCGGCAACGCCCACTCATAGAGCGCTCGCCGGCGTGGCGAGAGCCGATCGCCTACGAAGCCAAGATACGGTGTAAGCTGTTCTTCCCAGGTCTTGAGCCATTGGTCGAGCGAGGTTTCCACAAAGCGCGGCTGGACGTCATGCCCAAGGCGCGGGTGCTCCCACCACGATATATGCAGCTGGGCCAGGCAATCGATCGCTTGCTCTAGCTGTTGATGCGTAGCCGGCAATGGCCATTGGGTACGTGCGTGAGTTGCTGATAGATCGGCTAGGAGCAGGTGGAATTGCGCCGGCTGTGGTACATACGCGGCATGGTAACATGGCACCGCGAAAGGCGCATTTTCTGTCGCGATGTGGCTGTAAAACGCAACTTCTCCGCGCCAGTCGTCGTTACCGGTTTCATCGCTTGATCCACTTTTGAGAAAGAGCTGCCTCGGAGCAGATGGGGTTGCATCTTCGGAGTAATGAACGGTAATATGGCATATCACAGAGCCAATCGCGGTCGTTTCCTCTCGCCCACTAAGCGAGACAACGTGTCCGTTCGACAGGAGGCCGTGTCCTTGTAGGCAGCTTGTAAGCCATGCCGGTGTGATTTGATCGATGTGTGTGAAGATATCGGTCAATGCTTTCCCTCCAAGATATGGAGCTACGAGCGCTGTGTATTACACCAAATCTGATATGATAGCGCGTTAGATTATACACGCAATATGCGCGGGCGGCGTCGACTTCGGCGGGGGGGGCGCTGCGTGATCGGTGACCGGCCTTCTCCACCATAATGCTGGTTCGCTCCAACCGATCGCTGTTACTCAGCACTCTCCGTGAAAATCGCCGATGGAGCCCGACAAGGAGTACTATGCGTACGGATACCCCTCCCCAAGACATGCGCACCTTCGCACTCATCTGGTTCGGGCAGGTGATCTCACTGATCGGCTCGGGGCTGACCGGCTTTGCGCTAGGAGTATGGGTTTATCAGCGCACCGGCTCCGTAACCGAATTTGCACTCATAGCGTTTGCGACCAGCTTACCAGGCATTATTATAGCGCCTTTGGCGGGTGTGGTTGTGGATCGCTGGGATCGCCGCTGGGTGATGATCCTGAGTGACTCAGGCGCTTGTCTTAGCACGGCGATCATGGCGTTGCTTCTATGGACCGGCCAGTTCGAGGTGTGGCATATCTATGTGGCGGTCTCGATCAGCTCGGCATGCAAAGCATTTCAATGGCCGGCATACGCGGCCCTCACGACCGTCCTGGTCGCGAAACAACACTATGGTCGGGCAAATGGATTGGTTCAGTTCGGCGAAGCAGCCGCGGAACTCATTTCGCCGGTTCTGGCAGGTGTGATTCTTTCCGTGACCTCAATCCAAGCGGTCATGCTGCTCGACATTGCCAGCTTCATCTTCGCGCTCAGCACGCTGCTCTTTGTACGGACGCCACGGCGTGCCGCCTCGCCGGTGAGTGAGGCCCAGCAGGGCAACTGGCTGGAGGAGGCAACCGTGGGTTGGTCTTTTATCCGCGCTCGCTCCGGTCTGTTAGGCTTGCTCCTTTTCTTTACGACGACGAACTTCCTGATGAGTATCGTACAAGTATTGCTCACTCCGCTGGTATTGGGCTTCGCTTCCACGGCGATCTTGGGCCTCGTGCTGTCGATCGCCGGATCCGGCATGCTCGTCGGAGCCTTAGCCATGAGTGTGTGGGGCGGCCCGAAGCACAGAATCCGTGGCGTGCTCTGCTTTACCGCGTTGCAAGGAGTGCTCTTGTTTCTCGGTGGTGTTCGACCCAATAGTTTCCTCATAGCCGCCACGTCATTCGCGTTTTTGTTTTGTCTGCCGATTATTGCTGGCTCCAGTCAAGCTATCTGGCAGAGCAAAGTACCAGTGGAGATCCAAGGCCGCGTCTTTGCCATGCGAGCCATGATTGCCTGGTCCGCAGTTCCACTTGCCTATCTCGTGGCTGGGCCGCTAGCCGATCGAGTATTTGAGCCCCTGCTCACTGAGCATGGCCCGCTAGCAACAAACCTTGGCCAGTTTATTGGTGTGGGACCCGGCCGTGGCGTTGGGTTGTTATTCATGACTATGGGGGGTGTGACGCTCCTAACCACAGCTACAGCCTACCTCTACCCACGCCTGCGGTTCTTGGAAAAAGAGTTGCCGGATGCAATCGCGAACGATGTGCCAGAGGAGCCACCACCGATCGTGTCGGTCACAGTCTAGGTATAGGGCAAGTGTTATAGTGGACCTACATTTCCAGTCGAGATCGCCATACCCGCGTGTGTTGATTTGCAGAAACCGCTCCACATTGGGGCGGTTTTGCTCTACTTCACGGATGTCAGCCGGCCATCGTCGCGGCCGCGCTGACGCCGGCGATGTCGGGCAGGATGCGGCGCCAGATGAGCGTCGCGAGGGGAGCGGCGAACAGCTGCCCGCCCGAGAGGGCCGCCAGGAGCTGGTCGCCAACCTGGGCGAAGCGCTCGACCATGTCGCGCGGCCAGGGCACACCCAGACCGTCGGAGGCCACCTGCCAGCTGGCGCCGCCATCGCGCGACTCCTCGACGCGCCCATTGCGATCGACGCCGTCGGCCGGGCCGAGGATGAGGCGATCGGGATCGGCCGGGTCGACCCACACGGCGCGGCAGTAGCAGTCGTAGCGGCACTCCCAGGCCTGCCCGCCGTCGCGCGAGCAGTAGAAGCCGCCGCCGGTCGGACAGTACACCAGATCCGCCGACGATGGGTGGCCGACGACCGAGTGCACGTCGGGGTGGACGCGGCCGGCCAGCGGCCGGCCGCGGCGCGGGATGCCGTCGCTGCCGACGGCCAGCGCCCAGGTCTCGCCGCCGTCGTCTGAGCGCAGCAGCCCGCCGACCTCGACCGCCGCGTACCCGCGATTCCCCTGCAGTGTGAAGCTGCGCACGCAGCCGGCCGCCGGCGAGTACGGCAGGAACCAGCCGAGCCGGTCACGCAGCGCGGCGACCTCCTCGCACTGGCGCCAGGACCGCGCGCCGTCGTGCGACACGAAGATGGTGGCGGGCTCCGTCCCGGCGAACTCCAGGTCGGATCGGTCGGGGTGGTAGGCCAGCCAGCGCACGTGCCGGTGGGCCAGGCCGGCGCTGGCGTCGTCCCACGTCCGGCCACCGTCGTCTGAGCGAAAGACACCCCTGCGCGTGCCTATGAGAATGACACCTTCGCGAGCAATGACGCTGGTCGCGTGATCTCCTTCCAGCGCGCGGCCGACGACACGCCAGTCGCCGCCGCTGCCCTCGGCGATCGCCAGGCCGCCGCTGGTCGCCAGATACAGATTTGGAGCCATTGTTCACCTCCTGTGTCGAAGCGGGCTTCCGCCACAGGCCTATTATCCGGCGAAACACCGCACCGGGCAATGCCCGTTCGATCAGGATAGGATGCTCCAGGGGGCTGCGCGCCCCCCATACCCTCGCCGCCCCCGGCTGGGGCTGCGCCCCTGGACCCCAAAATCATGCCACCTCTGACTGTACCCCCGTGGTACATGCCCATCAATATTCCTGGGGCAGTGGGCCACAACTCGCTTCGTCGGCATAGTGCTGGGCATCCACCACAACGCTTGCATCTGGTACGCCATCACTTGCCGGAGGGGGGCCGGGGGAACCGGCGTGGGTTCCCCCGGGCGGGGGGCCGGGGGCGCAGCGCCCCGGAGACAAGCTGACAAGCTGACAAGCTGACAAGGTGAGGGGCCGGGGGCGCAGCGCCCGGGAGAAGGCGAGGGGGGCGGGGGCGCAGCGCCCCGGAAAACGAGGGCAGCGCCAGCGTGTATAATGAGCGCACCGCCCGCCATCCGCGCTGAGAAGGGAGGCACCGATGCAGAGCGAGCCCCTCCAGATCGACCTGACTGACCAGCCCGCTGTGGACGACGTCGACTTTCTCGACGACCAGATCAACGCCTTCAACATGGCGGCGGTCGGCGCCTACGACGCGCGACTTCTCGCCGCCTTCGTCCGCCACTCCGGGCGCGGCATCGTGGCCGGCATCTCCGGCTACACTTGGGCGGGCTTCTGCGAGATCAGGCTGCTGTGGGTCCACGAGGATCTGCGCGGCCAGGGCTACGGCTCGCGCCTGCTGGCGATGGCCGAGCAGGAGGCCCGCGCGCGCGGCTGCAGGATGATCACCCTGGGCAGCTACACCTTCCAGGCGCCCGACTTCTACCAGCGCCACGGCTACCAGATCGTCGGCACGCTGCCTGCCTGCCCGCCCGGCCATATGCACGTCTTCCTCATGAAGGGGCTGTGACCGGCGGTGGGCCCGCCGCCCTAGTACACGTCTGCGGACGTTTGTATCCGGTTTGCTTGACGGAAGACCGACGACGGGAGGCGAATAACTTCCGTCTTTCATCTTCCGTCCAGAACCGGGACGGTATGTCCGCTGAGCTGTGCTAGCCGCTGCCCGGCAGCACGTCGAGCCGGCCGATCCGCTCTTGGTGCGGGCGCTGCTCGGCGAGCTGCGTGTCGCGTGCCCTGGCCTGCTGCCCCACCAGCTCTTCCTCGGGGTCGCGGAACTGCATCGCGTACAGGCGCGCGTACAGCCCGTCGTGCTCGATCAGCTCGGCGTGCGTGCCCAGCTCGACGATCCGCCCGTGCTCCATGACGGCGATGCGCTGCGCCATCTTGACGGTGCTCAGCCGGTGGGCGATGATCACGGTCGTTCGGCTCTGCATCAGCCGGTGCAGCGCCTCCTGCACCAGCCCCTCCGACTCGTTGTCCAGCGAGCTGGTGGCCTCGTCCAGCAGCAGGATGCGCGGGTCCTTCAGCAGGGCGCGCGCGATCGCGATGCGCTGGCGCTGCCCGCCGCTCAGCTTGGCGCCGCGCTCGCCCACCACGGTCTCGTACTGCAGCGGGAAGGCCATGATGAAGTCGTGCGCGTTGGCCGCCTGGGCCGCGGCGATCACGTCGGCCTCGCTCGCCTCCAGCCGCCCGTAGCAGATGTTCTCGCGGATCGTGCCGCCAAACAGCATGGTGTCCTGCGGGACGATCGCCATCTGGGCGCGCAGGCTGTCCTGCGTGATCGCGCGCAGGTCGTGCCCGTCGATCGTGATGCTGCCGCCGGTGGGGTCGTAGAAGCGCGGGATCATGTTCAGGATGGTGCTCTTGCCCGCCCCGCTCGGGCCGACCAGCGCCAGGATCTCGCCCGCCTGCACGTCGAGCGAGACGCTCTGCAGCACAGGGACGCCAGACTCGTAGCTGAACGACACGTCCCGCAGCGAGATCTGCCCCCGGCTGGCCGGCAGCACCGCCGCCTCGGGCGCGTCCTGCACGGTCGGGCTGGTATCCAGCAGCTCGAACACGCGCCGGACGCCGCCCACGGCCACGCGCAGCTGCCCATAGAGCCCGCTCAGACCGCCCAGGCTGGCGGCGATCGTGATGCCGTAGATCAGAAAGCCGGAGATCATCGCGACCGACAGCCGCCCGGCGATCACCTCGCGCCCACCGTACCAGATCAGCGCGGCGATCGCGCCGAAGCCCAGGAACATCATAAGCGAGCTGAACGAGGAGTTGTACAGCGCGATGCGCAGCGAGGCGCGGAAGGTCTTCTCCATCGCCGCGGCGTAGCGCCGCGTCTCGTACATCTCGCGCCCGAAGCTCTTGACGATCCGCACGCCCTGCAGCCCCTCCTCGGCCACGACCGTCGCGTCGGCCAGATCGTCCTGGACGCGCGTGCTGGCCTTCTGGATGCGCCGGCCGAACAGCACCGCGACCAAGACCAGCGCCGGCGCCAGCCCGAGGATGAACAGGGTCAGCTGGGCGTTCAGCGTCAGCACGATCGCGATCGAGCCGACCAGCGCCACGACCTGGCTCAGCAGCGTGGTGATGTTCGTGGTCAGCATCGTGCGCATCTGCGTCACGTCGCTCGAGAGGCGCGAGACGATCTCGCCGACCCGCCGGGTGGAGTAGAAGTCGAGCGAGAGCTGCTGCAGCTGGCCGTACAGCGAGGTGCGCAGGTCGTAGACGATGTGCTCGCCGACGTAGTTGAGCATGTAGGACTGGACGAATGAGAAGATCGCCTGCAGCAGGAACAGGGCGACCAGCGCGCCGGCCAGCGCGTTCAGCGAGTCGTAGGTTTTGATCTGCGTGGCCGAGTTGAGCAGCTGCACGATCACGAGCGGGAACGCCAGGCCCAGCCCGCTCGAGATCAGCAGCGCCACCAGCGCCAGCCCCATCCGAATGCGGTAGGGCTTCAGGTAGCCGAGCAGGCGCCGCCAGTTGACGGACGTAATCGAGAGGTCGCGCTCGGTGTCGTTCGCGCGATCGGCCGGGGCGCGGCCGCGGCGGCGAGAGCGGTTTACCATAGTTCGGGTGTTCCTTTCCTGTGGGGCGGGCTGTGCTCTCGGAGGAGCCGAGCGTGTCTCGGCGCGCCGGAGGCCCTCACCCCCTGCCCCCTCTCCCGTCCCCGGGGGAGAGGGGATTCTTGACTGATGCCGAGGTTTGGGCGGAGCCGAAATCTCGGCATCAGTACTCCGTAAAGAATGTTTTCTTGCATTCGTGCGCCGGTGGGCTGAAGCCCACGGCTCGCTTTACGAAGGCCGCTTGCGCGGCCTGCCCAGCCCGCGTGAGCGGGCTTCGTAGCTGTAGCCAAGGGCTTTAGCCCGATGGCGGCAACATTGTGGCCGGCAGGCGCACGGTGAAGGTCGCTCCGGCGCCCGGCGTGCTCTCTACGTCGATCGTGCCGAGATGGATGGCGACGATCTTCTGCACGATCGCGAGGCCCAGGCCGCTGCCGCCCTGCGCGCGCTCGCGCGAGCGGTCGGCTTTGAAAAACCGCTCGAACACGTGGGCCTGGTCCTCCTCCGCGATGCCGATCCCGCTATCGCTAATGCTGAAGACGACCTGCGCGTCGTGGCAGGCCAGCCGGACGAACACGCTCCCGCCCGCGGGCGTGAACTTGATGCCATTGTGGAGCAGGTTGATCCACACCTGGCTCAGCAGGTCTTCGTCGGCCGCGATCGTGACCGGGTCGAGCGAGACGTCCAGGTCGATCCCTTTGCCCATCCACTGCGGCTCGGCCGCCAGGATCACGTTTCGGATCTGGCGATCCAGCCGGTAGGGCCTCGGCTCGAACGTGAGCTGCTCGGGCTCGAGCGCGGCCAGCGCCAGCAGGTTGTCGCTCAGCTTCGATAGGCGCATGCTCTCGGCCTCGATGATCGAGAGGTAGTGCGCTCGGTCCGCCGGGCTTAGCTCGTCGCTCTGCAGCGCGCGCGCGAACCCGCGGATCGACGTGAGCGGCGACTGGATCTCGTGCGACACGTTCGAGATGAACTCCTGGCGCATCGCCTCCATCTGGTCGAGCTCGATCGCCATCGTGTTGACGCTGTTCACGAGCGTGTCGAAGACGCCGTTGTCGCCGGCGACGCTGTCCAGCCGGACGCTGAAGTCGCCCTTCGCAATGCGCTCCATCGCGTCGATGATCGGCCCGAAGAAGCCCATCTGGGCGTGCATGCGCCGGGAGCCCAAGAACGCGCCGATGCTGAGCAAGACCAGAAAGGTGAAGACCGACCCGAGCACGGCGTTGATCACCTGGGCGAGCAGCGCCGAAGGATGGTATCCAGCCCGCTCGTACGCGAGCGCCGTCAGGAAGAACGCGACGGCGACCATGGCGGCTAGAAACAGGTTGACCAGGACCGCGACGGCAACGCTGCCGAGAAGCGCGCGACGCCTCATTGGCGCACCTCCAGGCGGTAGCCCAGGCCGCGCACGGTTCGGATCGTGAAGGAGTGCTTATCCTCCGGGAAGCGCTCGCGCAGGCGGTTGATGTGCACGTCGAGCGTTCGCTCGTTGCCCTCGAAGTCGTAGCCCCAGATATCCTCGATCAGCTGATCGCGCGCGAAGGTCCGGCCCGGGTAGCTGGCGAGCTTGAACAGCAGCTCGAACTCCTTGCGCGGCAGCCCGACGTGGGCCCCGCGCACGGTCACCTCGAAGGTCTTGCGGTCGATCAGCAGCTCCGCGACCTGGATCGTCTGCGAGATCGCGATGCGGTAGCGCTTCAGCAGCGCGTTGACCCGCGCGACCAGCTCGAGCGGCTCGAACGGCTTGACCAGGTAGTCGTCGACGCCCAGCTGGAAGCCCTGGATCTTCTGGGCGGTCTCGCCCTTGGCCGTCAGCATGAGCAGCGGCATATCGTAGCTGGCCCGCAGCTCGCGGCACAGCTCCCAGCCGTCCATGTTCGGCATCATCACGTCGAGGATCACCAGGTCGGCCCTGCGCGCCTCAAGCTGCCGCAGCGCCTGCGCGCCGTCGGCCGCCTCGGAGACGTCGAAGCCCTCGCGCTGCAAAAACAGCCGGACCAGCTCGCGGATGTTCGGGTCGTCGTCCACGATCAGGATGTCGCTCATGCTGACCTGCCTTTCAGGACTCTCGAGCGCAAGGATACTTCAGCAGTGTAAACTGAGTGCAAACTTTTCGGGGCCTGCGCCTCTACAAGAGATGCGGGGGCCTGCGCGGCCCCCGTGCCCCCGCGGGTGGGGGCCGGCCGCGGCCCCCACCGCCCCCCCGGCCAGGGCTGGCGCCCCTGGACCCCAAAAAGATGCCGCCTCAGTTGGCACGCTTGACGTGCATGCCCAGCTGAATCCACGCGCGGCGGGCAGCAACCCGCCCTTTCGGAATGTTGCTGGGCATGGGCCACAGTCATTGTACCTGAGCTGGGGTTATTTGCCGGAGGGGGGCCGGGGGCGCAGCGCCCCGGAAGAAAGGACGTGCCTTCCGCGGGACAAGTAGGCGGGGGGCCGCGGGCGCAGCGCCCCGGAAAAACAGCCGGCGCAGCCTGCCGATCACCCCTCGCCGCGGAAGCGATACCCGACGCCCGGCTCGGTCACGATATAGCTCGGCCGGGCCGGGTCGGGCTCGATCTTGTGGCGCAGCTGCGTGATAAACACCCGCAGCGTCGGCAGCTCTTGCTCGTAGCCGCCGCCCCAGACGGCGCGCAGGAGCATGCGGTGGGTCAAGACCTTGCCGGACTGCGACGCCAGCGCCCGCAGCAGATCGTACTCCTTGGGCGTCAGGTGCACCTCCTGGTCGCGCACGGTCACGCGCCGGCGCGCCAGGTCGACCACCAGGTCGCCGAAGCGCAGCAGCGGCTCGTCCGACGCCGCCAGGCGCGACAGGTGGCGCAGCGCCACGCGGATGCGCGCGAGCAGCTCGTCGGTGCCGAACGGCTTGGTCAGGTAGTCGTCGGCGCCGGCGTCGAGCGCGCGCACCTTGTGCTCCTCGGCGTCGCGCACGGTCAGCACGATGATCGGCACCTGCGACCACTCGCGCACCTGCCGGCAGACCTCCATGCCGTCGAGCTTCGGCAGGCCCAGGTCGAGCAGGATCACGTCGGGCCGCCAGCTCGCCGCCAGATCGAGCGCGGCCTCGCCGTCCTCGGCCAGCGCCACCTCGTAGCCGCGCGCCGCCAGGGTGGTCCGCAGCATGCGGCGGATCTGCGGCTCGTCGTCCACCACCAGGATTCGCGCGCTCATGCCAGGGCTCCTTGTCGCGCCGGCGCTTTGTCGGCCTCAGGCGTCGGCGCGCTCGCGCCGCTGGGGGCGGGCGGCGCCCCCAGCGGCAGGGTGAAGGCAAAGCGCGCGCCACCCGACGGCGCGCGCTCAGCCCAGATGCGCCCGCCGTGCGCCTCGACCACGCCCTTGCAGATCGCCAGCCCCAGCCCGCTGCCGGCGGCGGGCTGCTCGGGGCCGGCGGCCCGCACGAACTTCTCGAAGATCCGCTCGGCCATGCCCTCGGGGATGCCCGGGCCGGCGTCGCGCACCTCGACCTCCAGCTCGCCCGCGCCGGCGCGCGCCGCGATCGTCACCGGCGTGCCGGCGGGGGTGTACTTGGCTACATTCTCCAGCAGGTTCGTCAGCACCTGGTCGATCTGCGTGTAGTTCACATGCACCAGCGGCAGGCCATTCGGCAGATCGAGCGTCAGCGCCCGGCCGGCCAGCTGCGACCGCAGCCGATCGAGCGCGCCGCCGATCAGCTCGCCGATGTCGTGCCAGTCGCGCGTCGCGCCCGGCGCGCCCGACTCGATCCGCGTCATCTCCAGCAGGTTGCCGACCAGCCGGTTCAGACGGTCGGTCTCGTCGTTCACGGCGCAGAGCAGCTCGCGCTGTGTCGCTGGGTCCCACGCGACCGATTCGTCGAGCAGGTTGGTCGCCGCGCCCTTGATCACCGCCAGCGGCGTGCGCAGATCGTGCGAGACCGACGAGAGCAGCGTCGATTTCATACGATCGGACTCGACCAGCGCGCGCGTGCGGCTGGACTCCTCGACCAGGCGCGCGCGCTCGAGCAGCAGCACCAGCTGGGCAGCGATCGTCTCGACCAGCTCCTGCTGCGCGGACGAGAGCGCGACCCGCGGCGAGAGGTGGGTGATCCGCAGCACCCCGAGCACGCGCTGGCCGGCGCGCAGAAAGACATCCTGGCGCCGAAAGGCGGCCTGCGGCTCCGACCCGGCCACGGCGCGCTCGGCCAGGCGGCCAGCCGCGTCGTAGAGCAGAATGGCGCAAGCCGGCACGCCGAGCAGGCGCGCGGTCGTGCGCGCCACCGCCGGCAGGATGGTGTCCAGATCGATCTCGGTGCTGATCGTCTGGCTCAGCTCGTAGAGCGCGGCCAGCTCCGCCGCGCGGTGCTCGGCCATATCGGCCTGCGCGCGGGCGCGCCCCTCCAGGCCGCTGGCGATAATGGCGGTCGCGAAAAAGGTCAGCAGCTCCAGCACATCCTGCGGGTTGGCGACGAACAGCGTGTGCAGCGGCGGCACGAAGAAGAAGTTGAACGCCAGCACGGCCAGCCCGGCGGCCAGCAGCGCCGGGCCAAGCCCGAGCGTCGTGGCGGCGATCAGCACGGCCAGCAGGTAGAACAGCCCGACATTGGCCTCGCGCATGCCGGGGGCCAGCCAGGTCAGCGCCGCGGTGACGGCGGCGACGGCCGCTGCGCTGAGCAGATAGCGCCGCCATGTCGTCAAGGAGCGGGGTGGGAGCATACGATCGACCTTTTCGTTAGGCTGCGCAGAGTCACGCTGCATGCCGGTGCATGATACCAGCAATTCAGCCTTCAGTCATTACGGGCCGGCGGCGCGAAAAAACAAACAGGGAGGCTGTGCCACGCACAACCTCCCTATTTATGCCGGCCACCGTCGTCAGCGCAGCGGCGCGGCCGACTCGCGGATAATCAGCTCGGTGGTGAGGGTCGGCAGCGCGGGCGCCTGACCGTCGAGCAGGCGCAGCAGCGCCTGGGCAGCCGCGCGGCCCATGTCCATTGTCGGCTGGCGCATCGTGGTCAGCGGGGGGATTGCGTACGCCGATCCGTTCAGGTCGTCGAACCCGACCAGCGAGACATCGTCGGGCACGCGCAGGCCGCGGCGGTACAGCGCCAGCCGCACGCCGTAGGCCATCTGGTCGTTAGCTGCGAAGATCGCGGTAAACTGCGTTCCGCGGCTCAGCAGCGCCTGCGTGGCCAGCAGCCCGGACTGCTCGGTGTAGGCGCCCTCGACGATCAGCTGTGGGTCGACAGGCAGCCCGGCCTCGGCCAGCGCCCGCTCGTAGCCCCGGCAGCGGTCGTGCGCGTCCTCGTGTGAGAGCGCGCCGGTGACGTGGACGATCCGGCGGTGGCCCAGATCGATCAGGTAGCGGGTCGCCTGGTAGGCGCCGTGCTCGTCGTCCACGCGCAGGCAGTATGTATCCAGCCCATCGGCCGCGCGGCCGACGACCACCAGCGGCAGATCTCTGGCCATCTGCTGCAGGCGCGCGTCGGGTACAAAGCCTCCCAGGATGACCAGCGCCTCCACGCGCCGTGTGATCAGCAGGTCGATCGCCGCGAGCTCCTCGTCGCTGTGCCAGTTGCCGCTGACGATCACCGGGTGGTACGGGCTGCCGCGCAGACCCTGCTCGACGCCGAACAGGATCTCGCCGTAGAACTGGCTCGAAAGCGCCTGCGTCAGCACGCCGACCGCCCCGGTCGTCCCGCGCGCGAGGCCGCGTGCGACGGCGTTCGGGCGAAAGCTGCGCCTCTCGATCGCCGCGAGCACCGCCGAGCGCTTGGGCTCCGCGACCGGCACGTTGCCGTTCAGGACGCGCGAGACCGTGCTCGGCGACACGCCCGCCTCGCGCGCAATATCGTGGATGGTCACTGCTTTGCTCATAGTGTTCATATTATACCGCTCCCGAAATCGGTGTCAACTGCAGGATGGGGTTTCGCAGGGCCAGCAATGTCTTGTTGAACCGGCCCTTTGGCCGTCCTCCTCTGCAAGGCGCGGGCGCCAGGACCTGCGGTGTAGGAGGATATCATTCGCTGACGATGAACCTTGTCTTAGGGCTTTTTAAACTAGATCTTGACAACCCCCCATCGCCGATCTATAATCGTTTTGCAACCGCTTTCAAGATTATTTCTCATTCAGACTTGTTGGCGACAACCGAATAGCAGCGCAGTTCGATCGCATTTGTATGCCTTCCTAAAGGTGTGTATGTGGCGCCTTAAATCTGAGGCCCGCGCTATATACGCGCACCACTGCGGCTAAAGAGGCGCATCGATCTGCAATCGCTTTCTCACGCATGTAATCGTGACAGGCCGGCGTGTACCGTAACTGGTGGTCATAACCGCCAGAATGCGTCGCTTTGTCGCGCGTGCGGCCCGGATACGTGGTGCCAGAAAGGAGGGTTCGCCGGCGCAATCGAAACTATCTTGGCTCGCCTTGGCTGACACCCGGTATCAAACCAGAACAAGCGGATCACGAACAAAGGAGTCGAGCTATGGTCAAGCGAACGATGTCGTTGCTCACCTTCGCGCTGCTGCTGGCCACGCTGCTAGCCGCGTGCGGAGGGTCACCCGCCACTCCCGCCGCACAAGCTCCTGCCGCAGTCACGACAGCGCCGGCGCCTGCTGAGGCAACCAAGGCGCCCGATGCCACCCCCGCGCCCGCCGAGGCAACCAAGGCGCCCGAGCCGACCAAGTCGGCCGAACCAACCATGCCGCCGACCAACACCCCGGTCGCCGTCGACACCTTCGACGCGGCGGCCGCCGGCAGCCGCACGGTCGTCAAGTGGTTCGTCGGCCTGGGCACCGGCGGCAACCCCGAGCAGATCAAGACCGAGAAGAGCGTCGTCGACACGTTCAACCAGTCGCAGGACAAGATCTACCTGTCGCTGCAGATCGTCGATAACACCGTCGCCTACACCACGCTGGCGACTCAGATTGCCGCCGGCAACGTCCCCGACATCGTCGGGCCGGTCGGCACCGCCGGCCGCAACGGCTTCAGCGGCCAGTTCCTGGACATGACCGACCTGATCAAGAAGAACAACGTCGACCTGAGCGTGTACGAGCAGGCCGTCGTCGACTCGTACAACTACCCCGGCCAGGGCCAGATCGGCCTGCCCTTCGCGGTCTACCCCTCGTTCATCTACTTCAACAAAGACCTGTTCGACGAGGCCGGCGTGGCCTACCCGCCGCAGAAGTTCGGCGAGAAGTACGAGGGCAAGGAGTGGAGCTGGGACACGCTGCGCGAGCTGTCCATGAAGCTGACGGTTGACGACAAGGGCAACGACGCGACCAGCGCGGACTTCAACCCCGACAAGATCATCCAGTTCGGCTACGAGGCGCAGTGGGGCACCGACCCGCGCGCGATCGGCACGCAGTTCGGCGCCGGCACGTTCGTCGACAAGGACGGCAAGACCGCCGTCCCGCCGCAGTGGGTCAAGGCGTGGCAGTTCTTCTACGACGCGATGTGGAAGGACCACTGGATGCCGACCGAGGCGTACCGCAACAGCGACCTGCTGGGCAAGGGCAATACGTTCAACACCGGCAAGATCGCGATGGCCTACACGCACCTGTGGTACACTTGCTGCATCGACCCGGTCAGCAAGAACGGCCTAGCCAAGAACTGGGACATCGCGGTCGTCCCAAGCTATGAGGGCAAGCCGACGGCCAAGCTGCACGCCGACACCTTCGTGATCATGAAGACGACCAAGCACCCCGACGAGGCATTCCAGGCGTACCTCTACCTGATCAAGAACACCGATCTGTTCAAGGTCTACGGCGCGCTGCCGGCGATCAAGAGCATGCAGGCCGACTACTTCAAGAGCCTGGACGAGAAGTTCGCCCCGATCAAGGCCGACTGGCAGGTGGCGCTCGATAGCCTGGCGTACCCGGATGTGCCAAACCACGAGGAGGACCTGCCGAACTTCCTGAAGGCCAAGCAGGCGATCACCGACTACGGCACGCTGATGCGCTCCAAGGCTGGCCTAGATATCACGACCGAGACGACGAAGTTCCAGGAGCAGCTGTCCGGCATCTTCGCCGAGAAGCAGTAGCCCCGAGCGAGGAGACAAGGAGACAGGGAGACAAGGAGATCGGGCGACAACGCTCGTCACCTTGTCACCTTGTCACCTTGTCACCTTGTCACCTTGTCATTTGGACAATCGGTCAGAGAGGGAGCACCCATGGCAGCGACACTTCACCCAGCGCGGACGATTCGCCGCCGGGCAACCGCGATCGCGCGGCGCGAGCGCAACTGGGGGCTGATCTTCCTAGCGCCCTGGATCGTCGGCTTTCTGGTGTTCTTCCTCGGGCCGATGATCGCATCGCTGGTGTTCTCGTTCACCAATCTGGTGCTCGTGCGCCCGGAGGAGACGCGCTTCGTCGGGCTCGACAACTGGCGGCGGATCTTCAGCGACCCGCTGGTGCTCAGGTCGCTGGCCGTGACCGTGCGGTTCCTGCTGATCAGCGTGCCGCTGTCGCTGGCGCTACCGCTGCTGCTGGCGGTGATGCTCAACTCGAACCACCTGGCCGGCAAACCGATCTTCCGCACCCTCTTCTACATGCCGATGATGATCCCCGGCGTCGCCGGCGCGCTGATCTGGCTGGGCGTGCTGAACACGCAGAGCGGCTGGATCAACCTGTTTCTTCACGCCGTCGGCATCCCCGCGCCGGACTGGTTCAACGACCCGAACTGGGTCGTCCCGGCGCTGACGCTGGTCGGGCTGTGGGGCATCGGCAACACGATGCTGATCATGCTCGCCGGCCTGCAGAACGTGCCGACCGAGCTGTACGACGCCGCCAAGGTCGACGGCGCCGGGGCGGTACGCAGCTTCTTCGTGATCACCATCCCGCTGATCTCGCCGGTGATCTTCTACAACCTGGTCCTGTCGGTGATCGGCGCATTCCAGTACTTCCTGACCGCCTACGTGATCTACAACGGGCTGGCTGGGCCGGGCGACTCGGCGCTGTTCTATATGTACAACCTCTACCGCGAGGCGTTCGTGTACTACAACATGGGCTACGCCGCGACGCTGGCGTGGGGCATGTTCGTCGTCGCGCTGATGGTGACGATCGGCCTGTTCGCCACCGCGCGCCGCTGGGTCTACTACGCTGGGGGAGACGCCTGAGCATTGCAGATGATAGATTGTAGCTTGCAGATAACCTCATGGCCAATCTGCAAGCTACAATCGGAGATGTGCTATGGTTGCAAGTACAAAGACGTCCGCCCCGGCGATGAGCGGATCCTCCGCGCTCGGCAAGCAGATGCGCAAGCTGCTGCTGACCGGCACGCTGACGCTGTTCGCCTCGCTGGTTGTCATCGTCTACCTGATGCCGCTGGCCTACGCCGCCGCGGTCTCGCTGCGCGGCAAGAGCGTCGACGCGGACGCGCCGATCTGGCCGTCCGCGCCGGCGCAGTTCAGCTACGATGGGCAGAGCTACGATATCTACAAGGTCCCGCTGGACGGCGAGATCAAGAAGATGGCGATCGTCAAGAAGGGCCGCGAGAAGAGCACGCTGATCGACATCACCAACCCGACGCAGCCGATCGAGTGGCAGGGCCGCTGGCGCACGCTCGAGCGGGTCTGGACGGTGAGCCCGCAGTGGCAGAACTACCGCGAGGCGTGGGAGACGATCAACTTCGGCCGGCTGTTCCTGAACACGTTCCTGATCGGCGCGATCGGCATGATCGGCACGGTCATCTCCTCGACGCTGGTGGCCTACGGGTTCTCGCGCTTCCGGCTCCCCGGCAAGAATATCCTGTTCATGATTCTGATCGGCACGATCATCCTGCCGCCGCAGGTGACGCTGCTGCCGACCTACGCGATGTTCAGCCGGATCGGCTGGGTCGGAACATGGCTGCCGCTGCTGGTGCCGCACTTCTTCGCCAACGCCTACAACGTGTTCCTGCTGCGGCAGTTCTTCATGGGCATCCCGCGCGAGATGGACGAGGCGGCGATGATCGACGGCGCGAGCCCGTTCCGGACGCTGATCTCGGTCATTCTGCCGCAGGCCATGCCGGCGCTCCTGGCGGTGTGCCTGTTCCACTTCTTCTGGGCCTGGAACGATTTCTTCGGCCCGCTGATCTACCTGGTCGGCCGCGAGAGCCTGTGGCCGATCTCGGTCGGCATGACCTACTTCAACGGCGCGTACTCGCAGATGCCGCACCTGATCCAGGCGACCGCGATCATGGCGCTGGCGCTGCCGATGCTGATCTTCCTGGTCGCGCAGCGCGTGTTCATGCAGGGCGTGGTCGTCACCGGGGTGGACAAGTAGCCTGCGATGCGCCAATAGCGATGTGGTTGAGCCACAGAGGACACTGAGATCACAGAGGAAGAAGACCAAAGCTCGGCGGCCTCTGCGTTCTCCGTGGCTCAATCGTTCTGCACTCCGCTTTATATCCCAACGGACGAGCGATGCCATGCCCATGCCTGTGCGTTTTCGACTGGCGCCCCTGCTCCTGGCCGGCGTGCTTGGGATCGCCGCCTGCGGCGCCGCGGCGCCGGCGCCCCCGGCCCCCGCGCCGACGCGCCCGGCCGTGCCGGCACAACCTGCGCCGGCGCCGACAGCTGAGCCAGCCGCGCCATCGCCGCTGCCCAGCCCCGTGCCGGGCGTGCTGTCTGTCGACGTGACGCAGCCGCAGGGGCCGATCAGCCGGCTGGTGTACGGCACCAACTACGGCCCCTGGATGGGCGCCTTCCTGCCCGACGTGCAGCGCCAGGTCGAGGCGGCCGGCTTCACCTACCTGCGCTTTCCGGGCGGCGACTACGGCGACCAGCATGATATCGAGCCGCAGCAGATCGACGACTTTGTCGCGCTGTGCCGCAAGCTCGGCGCCGAGCCGAGCATCAGCCTGCGCCTGCGCGGCGGCACCCCCGCGGGCGCGGCCGAGATCGTCCGGTATACCAACTCGACCAGGAAGTACGCCGTCCGCTACTGGAGCATCGGCAACGAGCCGACGCTGTACTCCGAGTACGACATCGCGCGGTTCAACCAGGAGTGGCGCGCGATCGCCCAGGCGGCGCGCGCGGTCGACCCGGGCATCACGATCGTCGGGCCGGACATCCACCAGCTCGACGCGCAGGGCACCATCCGCGACCCGCAGGGGCGCTTCACGATGCGCGAGTTTCTGGAGCAGTTCCTGCGTGCCAACGGCGACCTGGTCGACATCGTGGCGGTTCACCGCTACCCGTTCCCACCCGGCCCATCCGACGGCGACCCGACGACCGATCAGCTGCGCGCTAACAGCCCGGAGTGGGATGCGATCATCCCGAACCTGCGGGCGCTCGTGCGCGCGGCGGCCGGCCGTGATCTGCCGGTGGCCGTCACCGAGGTGAACTCCAACTGGAGCGCGACCTTCAGCGGCGACGCGACCCCCGACTCGCACCTCGGCGCGATCTGGTGGGCCGACGTGCTCGCCCGCCTGATCCGCCAGCGCGTCGCGATCGTCGCCCAGTTCGCGATGTACGCGCCCGAGAGCGCCGGCTGGGGCATGCTGCGCGCCTACTCGACCCGGCCGGCCTACTACGTCCAGCTGCTGTACCGGCGCCTGGGCACGGATCAGGTCTACGCCGCCTCGGGCGACCCGCTGGTCTCGATCGTGGCGGCGCGGCGCAAGGACGGCGCGCTGACGATCATGCTGGTCAACCGCGGCGCGGACGAGGCCAGCCTGCCGCTGCGGATCGCGGGCATGGACTCCGCCGGCGCGGCCGAGAGCTGGCGCTTCGACCGCGAGCACAAGGCCAGCCAGATCGACCCGGTCGCGCTGGGGCCGGACGTGCGGCTGCGGCTGCCGGCCGAATCTGCCACGCTGCTCGTGATACCGCCACGCCCGTGACCCGGAGGCCACGCGATCGGCGACATCGCGCCCGTGCAGCCACTGCACAAAAATGAGTTATGATTGTCGAAGTCACGTTGGCGCGTAGCACGTTAGCACGTTAGCACGTTGGCGCGTTAGCGCGTTAGCACGTTGGCACGTTGGCACGTTGGCGCGTTGGCACGTTGTCATCTTGTCATCTTGTCACCCTGTCATCTTGTCATCTTGTCGCCTGAATAGAAAGCGCAGCAATGTCAAAACTGACCTTCCCTCCGGGGTTCACCTGGGGAGCGGCGACGGCCGCCTATCAGATCGAGGGCGCGTGGAACGAAGACGGCCGGAGCGAGTCGATCTGGGATCGCTTTACGCACACGCCCGGTAACGTGCGGGACGGCAGCAGCGGCGACGTCGCCTGCGACCACTACCACCGCTGGCGCGACGACATCGCGCTCATGAAAGACCTGGGGCTGCAGTCGTACCGCTTCTCGGTCGCCTGGCCGCGCGTGCTGCCGGACGGGCGCGGGCGCGTCAACCAGGCCGGGCTGGATTTCTACAGCCGGCTGGTCGACGGGCTGCTCGAGGCCGGGATCGAGCCCTACGTCACCCTCTACCACTGGGATCTCCCGCAGATCCTGCAGGACCAGGGCGGCTGGCCGGCCCGCGCGACCGCCGAAGCCTTCGTCGAGTACGCCGACGTCGTCAGCCGCGCGCTCGGCGACCGGGTGAAGCACTGGATCACGCACAACGAGCCGTGGTGCGCCGCCTTTCTGAGCCACCAGGTGGGAGAGCACGCACCGGGCTGGCACGACTGGCCGGCGGCGATCGCGGCCAGCCACCACCTGCTGCTCTCGCACGGCTGGGCCGTGCCGGCGATCCGCGCCAACAGCCCCGACGCCGAGGTCGGCATCACGCTCAACTTTGGCCCGGTCGTGCCGGCCTCGCCCAGCGCCGCCGACTACGTCGCCTACCGCCAGGAGGACGGCTATGCCCACCGCTGGTTCGTCGACCCGCTCTACGGCCGCCACTACCCGGCCGACATGGTCGCCGACTACATCGCGGCCGGCTATCTGCCCGCCGACGGGATGACGTTCGTGCAGCCGGGCGACCTGGCGGCGATCGCCGCCAAGACCGACTTCCTGGGCGTGAACTTCTACACCCGCAGCGTCGCCCGCAGCACCGCCGTGCCCGAGAGCGAGAATCTGCCGCCGACCGTCACCCGCGCGCCCAAGGCAGAGTGGACCGAGATGGACTGGGAGATCGCGCCCGACTCGCTGTACGAGCTGCTGGTGCGCCTGCACGTGACCTACCGCCCCGGCAAGCTCTACATCACCGAGAACGGCGCCAGCTACTCCGACGGCCCGGGCGTCGACGGCCAAATCCACGACGCGCGGCGGCTGCGCTACCTGCGCGACCACTTCGCCGCGGCGCAGCGGGCGATCGCCGCCGGCGCGCCGCTGGCGGGCTACTTCGTCTGGTCGCTGATGGACAACTTCGAGTGGGCCAAGGGCTACACCCAGCGCTTCGGGATCGTCTGGGTCGACTACCAGACCCAGCAGCGCATCCCGAAAGACAGCGCGCTGTGGTACCGGCAGGTCATCGCCGACAACGCGATCGAGGCGGACTAAACATGGCACAGCACATCTCGCGCCGCATCGCGCTGAGGCGGCTGGGGCTGGGCGCCGGCGCGCTCCTGGCCGGCGGCAGCCTGGCCGACTGCGCCGCTCCGGCCGCCGGCGTGCCGACTGCGCAGCCGAGCGCGGCTCCGGCGCCGACCGACCAGCCGACCGCGCAGCCCGCGCGAAACCGCTTTCCGGAAGGGTTCCTCTGGGGCGCGGCGACGTCGGCCTATCAGATTGAGGGCGCCACCAAGCAGGATGGGCGCGGCGAGTCGATCTGGGACCGCTTCAGCCACACCCCCGGCAAAACGCGCAACGGCGACACCGGCGACACCGCGTGCGACCACTACAACCGCTCCGAGCAGGACCTCGACCTGATGAAGGAGCTGGGCCTGCAGACCTACCGCTTCTCGATCGCCTGGCCGCGCATCTTGCCGGACGGCGCCGGGCAGGTCAACCAGAAGGGGCTTGACTTCTACCGGCGGCTGGCCGAGGGCCTGAACAAGCGCGGCATCCAGCCGCTGGCGACGCTGTTCCACTGGGATCTGCCGCAGGCGCTGCAGGACAAGAACGGCTGGGAGAACCGCGACGTGGCCGAGCGCTTCGGCGAGTACGCTGACGTGGTCTTCCGCGCCCTGGGCGACGTCATCCCGAGCTGGCTGACCCTGAACGAGCCGAAGACGGTGCTGTTCGTCGGCTACATCTACGGCTCGCACGCGCCCGGCTTCCAGGACCCCGCTGCGGGGTATCGTGCGCTCCATCACATGCTGCTCGGCCACGGGCTGGCCGTGCAGGCGTTCCGCGCGCTCGGGCCCAAGCCGGGCCGCCAGATCGGCATCCCCCTGAACCTCTCGCCGGTCTACCCAGCGCCGGACGCGCCGGAGGACCAGGAGGCCGTAAGGCTGCAGGACGGCTTCGAGAACCGCCTGTACCTGGACCCAGTGCTGCGCGGGAGCTACCCCGACGACATGCTGGGCGCGCTGGCGCAGTACCGGATCGAGAAAGCGATCCGGCCGGACGACCTGAAGACGATCGGCCAGCCGCTCGACATCCTGGGCGTCACCTACTACAACCCGACCTACGTCCGCTCCGGCCCGCAGGTCGTGGCCGGCCCGCACCCGCGCTCGGACGCCGCATGGCAGGAGATCTACCCGGACGGCATGTACGACATCCTGACGCGGCTGAAGCGCGACTACGGCGACATCCCGATCACGATCACCGAGAGCGGCCGGCCGAACAAAGACGCGATCGGCGCCGACGGCAGCGTCGACGACCAGCCGCGGCTGCAGTTCCTGCGCGATCACTTCGCCGCCACGAAGCGCGCGATCGACGACGGAGTGGCTGTGCGCAGCTACCACGTCTGGTCGCTGATGGACAACTTCGAGTGGGCCGAGGGCTACGACCAGCGCTGGGGCATCGTCTACGTCGACTTCAAGAGCCAGCGCCGCACCCCCAAGCGCAGCGCGCTATGGTACAAGCGCGTGATCGCCGCGCACTCGCTCGACGTCGAGAGCTAGGCGCGCGTCCTCCTGCGCCGCATGCCCTCACCCCCCTGCCCCCTCTCCCAGGATGGGAGAGGGGGGCATCTTTCTGGCATCTGCGTGCGGTCGCTGCCCGACCGCACGCAGATGCCGAAAATCTAACCCCCGCCCGGAGCAGGGGCGGGGGCAGGGGGTGGGGTGATCCTGCGCAGCAGCTACATCTCGGCGGCCCAGCTGTGCAGCTCGACCCGGTACACGCCCTGGGCGTCGGGCACGAAGCGCAGGTAGGTCAGCGACGACGTGTAGTTGGCGGCGTCGGCGATCTCGTCCCAGCTGTAGCGGTGGCCGGGCCGGTCGCGCAGGTGCGGCGTCCAGGTGCCGCTGTTGAAGTAGTAGCCGGTGCGATTGTCGTCGAGGTAGAGCGGCTTGACCAGGCCGTCGATCGCCTCGTGGGTGTGGCCCATGATCACCGCGCCGATCGACGAGTCGAGCTGCATCACCTCGCGCGCGGCGGCATGGTACTGATCTTCCACGTCCTCGTCGCCCAGCACCATCCCGCGCGGCTGCACGCCGGCCAGCTTATCGAGCGTCGGCTGCCGCGTGACGCCGGCCTTGATCTGGCGCCAGTCGCCCTCGTCGAACTGACGCACCTCGTCGTCGAACTCGGCCCGAAACGCCGGGTCGGCCATGCGCCGCTGCAGGTAGTCGTGCAGCTGATCGTCGTCCACCGCCTGGGCCAACGCGGGGCCGTTGCGCTGCGCCTGCGGCCAGGTATCTTCCTCGCCCAGCACCGCGGCGGCCCGGCGCGGCGGCAGCCCGGCTGTCAGGAAGAACTTCAAGATCAGCGCCAGCGCCCGGCCGGTAAAGCCGACGTCGTTCTTGAGCCCCAGGCCGATCACCCGCGAGATCGGCTTGACGTTGTCGATAAACCAGCGCTCGCGCTCGAGCTGGTTGTAGACCTTGTCGACGAACAGGGTGCCGTAGCAGCGCTTGAGCCGGCGAACGCCGGTCCCGTCCTCGGCGAACGGCTGCGCCATCTGGTCGCCAAAGCAGTTCTCCGGGTCGCGCTCGTGGCCGTGCTCGACGTACACGCGCCCGCGGCCGGCCCGGCCGATCGTGTGGCTGAACGTCTCGCGCTGGAGAATGCCGGACGCGCCAGGCGAATAGATCGCGTCGAACAGCAGCGCCCAGACGTCCGGCCAGAGCAGATCGATATCGTGGTTGCCGACGAGGATCGTGACCGAGTGGCCGGCCTCGATCAGCTTGCGCAGGCGCGCGAACACCGCCGGGTGGCCGCTGGACAGCTCGGGGCGCTGGCCGAGCACCACGCGCGTGCGCTCGACCGACTCGGCCTGGGTCGTCCCGCGCGTGTTCGCGGGCGAGGTCAGCCCCAGCTCGGGCAGGATCTGCGGGTAGTCGATGAAGTCGCCGGCGATCAGCAGCTCGATCGGCGCGCCGTTCGCCAGAGCCGTGATGCGGTCGAGGAACGCGCCGAAGGCATCGTCGACCTGGAAGTCCTCCAGCGGGTGCCAGGCATCGGTCGCGGGCTCGCGGCCCGGCCCGAGGTGCAGGTCGCTGATCAGATAGACCACGCGGTCCATTGGACGTCCTCCCTTCTCGCACAGCCTGGCTCATGCATGTAGTCAGTAGTCAGTAGTCAGTAGTCAGTACAGCTATCACGGATGGCCGAAAAGCTCGCTTGGAATTGCACTATAGCCGTGAGCAAAACTATTGAGCCACTATACAAGAACGAGATGCTGTTGTGCTGCCATCCGTCTTACCGCCGACTGGCTCCTGCCGACTGCCCACTGCTATAGGCCAGGCGCAGGTTGATGGCGCCAGTGTGTATCATAGCACAGGGAGCGCTGTGTGTGGCGGGTGCGTCTCGATCAGGGGAAGAGGGAGGGCGGCATTCAACCGCGGGGGGGCGACACGACGCGATCGAACAGGGGCACCGCAGGGCGCCGGGCGGGGCGCAGGGCCGTAGGGGCGAAGCATTTGCCATCGTCGATCGATGTGGCGCGCCGGTTAGGCTGCACATGCTTCGCCCCTACAGCATCGCGATCCCCGCGATCCCCGCCGTCACCGCGCGCCAACCGCCCGCAGCGCGTCGGCGGCGGCATCGATCGTCCGCGCCACCGCCGCGTCGTCGTGCGCCAGCGAGACGAAGGCCGCCTCGAACTGCGAGGGCGCCAGGTACACGCCGCGCTCGAGCATCGCGTGGAAGAACGCGGCGTAGCGCGCCGTGTCGGCGTGGCGCTTGGCCGCGGCGTAGTCGGCGATCGGCACGTCCGAGAAGAAGAAGCCCCACATGCTGCCCGCCGCGCCGGCCTGCAGCGGGATGTCGGCCGCCTGGGCGGCGCCGGTCAGGCCCTCGCACAGCGCGGCGGTGACCTCCGCCAGCCGCTCGTATACGCCCGGCCGACCGATCGCCCGCAGCGTCACGATCCCGGCGACCATCGCCAGCGGGTTGCCCGAGAGCGTGCCGGCCTGGTAGACCGGGCCAGCCGGCGCGATCAGCTCCATGATGTCTCTGCGGCCGCCATATGCCGCCGCGGGCAGTCCGCCGCCGATCACCTTGCCGAGCGTCGTCAGGTCCGGCTTGATGCCGTAGCGCGCCTGCGCGCCGCCGAAGGCCACGCGGAAGCCGGTCATCACCTCGTCGAAGATCAGCAGCGCGCCGTGGCGGTCGGCCAGGTCGCGCATGCCCGCCAGGTAGCCGTCGCGCGGCGGCACGAAGCCCATGTTGCCGACGACCGGCTCGACGATGATCGCCGCGACCTGCTCGGGGTGGCGATCGAGGAGCTCCTGCAGCGCCGCGAGGTCATTGTAGGGCGCCGTGAGCGTGTCGGCCGCGGTGGCGGGCGTCACGCCGGGGCTATCGGGCAGGCCGAGCGTCGCCACGCCCGAGCCGGCCTGGACCAGGAACTCGTCGGCGTGGCCGTGGTAGCAGCCGGCGAACTTGACGATCTTGGCCCGCCCGGTGTAGGCGCGCGCCAGCCGCACCGCGCTCATCGTCGCCTCGGTGCCGGAGGAGACGAAGCGCACCAGCTCGACCGCCGGCATCGCGGAGGTGATCAGCCGCGCCAGCTCGCTCTCCAGCTCGGTCGGCGCGCCGAACGAGGTGCCGCGCGCGGCCTGCGCGGCGACCGCGGCCACGACGTCGGGGTGCGCGTGCCCGAGGATCAGCGGCCCCCACGAGAGCACGTAGTCGATATAGCGGTTGTCGTCCACGTCGTAGAGGTAGGCGCCCTCGCCGCGCGCGATGAAGCGCGGCACACCGCCGACGCCGCGGAACGCGCGGACGGGGCTGTTCACGCCGCCGGGGATGAGCCGCCTGGCCTCGTCGAACAGCGCGGCCGAGCGAGTGGTGTTCATTATGGTGCTCCTTCATATGACAGATTGCATCAGGGTTCGCAGCAGGCCCTCACCCCCCTACCCCCTCTCCCAGAACGGGAGAGCGGGGATTCTTGTCAGGTCTTGAGGGTTTCGGCTCCGCCGAAACCCTCAAGACCCGCCAGTGTTCACCCCGGCTCATGTCAGGGGTGGGGCAGGGGGTGGGGTCACCAGGCGCATCACCGCCCAGTAAACGACAAACCCACCCACGAAAGCAGCTGCCTGCTCTCCATATTACGGGGAGAGTCAACGCCCATACTGGTGCGGAGTACCGACCGAGCGAATCAAGACAGCGCGCGCCAGGAGCGCACCGTCGCCACGGCCAGCTCGCGCGTCGCGTCCACCACCGCCAGCGCCGGTGCCGGGGACATGCTGATCACGTTGAGGTCGGTGCAGGCGAGCAGCGCCATGCTGGCGCCGCGGTCGCGCAGGCCCGCGATCAGATCGGCCCAGAGCCCGGCCGCCGCCTGGCGATCGAGCGACGATTTGACGGCCAGGAGCAACTCGTCCACGCGCTGCTGCAGCGCCTCGTCGTACAGCACGGCGTGGCCGGCCGCCTCGAGCGCCGACTGGTACAGGTTCGACGTGGCGGTCACCCTGGTCGCCAGCAGCGCAACGCGCTGGGAGATGGCCGGGATGGCCTGCAGCGCCAGCTCGACCATATTCAGCAGCGGCACGTGGACGCAGGCGGCCAGCCAGTCGTAGTAGATATGGGCCGAGTTGCACGGCATCGCGATCAGCTGCACGCCGGTGCGCTCGAGCTTCCGCAGGCCGTCGCAGATGGTCGCCTCCATCGCCGCGTGATCGATCGGCCGATCGACGTAGAACGGGGTCGGCAGCGAGTAGATCATCATCGGCGGAAAGTCGACGTCGTCGGTCGCGCCATACTGCCGCTGGCACTCGTCGACCACCATGTCGACGAACGGGGCAGTCGAGCGAGGCCCCATGCCCGCCAGGATTCCGATTAGCTTATGCGGCATCACAGCCCACCTCACCTGTTTCCAGCTTGTTCCGCGTCACGGTGGCGCTGCGATCGTGGCGCGGAAGGGGTACATCATCAGAGTGTGGCCATGGTCTGGTGAATCACCACGGGCGCTCGATCACTCCTCGGCAATCCAGCGCGCCGCCTCCTTGGCGTAGTAGGTGATGATCAGATCCGCGCCGGCGCGCTTGATCGCGATCAGGCTCTCCAGCGCAGCGCGGCGCTCGTCGAGCCAGCCGTTCTGGGCGGCCGCCTTGATCATCGCGTACTCGCCGCTGACCTGGTAGGCCGCCAGTGGCAGGTCGTAGCGCGCGCGAACCTCGCGGATGATGTCGAGGTACGCGCCGGCCGGCTTGACCATCAGCATATCCGCGCCCTCGGCCGCGTCGAGCGCGACCTCGCGCAGCGCCTCGCGGCCGTTGGCCGGGTCCATCTGGTAGGCGCGCCGGTCGCCGAACTTGGGCGTCGACTCGGCCGCCTCGCGGAACGGGCCGTAGAACGCCGAGGCGAACTTGGCGGCGTAGGCCAGGATCGGCACCTGCGCGTGGCCGGCGGCGTCCAGCCCGGCGCGGATCGCCGCGACCTGGCCGTCCATCATTGCGCTGGGGGCGACGATATCGGCCCCAGCGTCGGCGTAGGCCACCGAGGCGCGCGCCAGCAGGTCGAGCGTCTCGTCGTTCAGCACGTCGGCGCTGCCGGCCTCGTGCGAGAGCAGGCCGCAGTGGCCGTGGTCGGTGTACTCGCACATGCAGACGTCGGCGATCACCGCCATGTCGGGCGCACGGCCCTTGATCGCGCGGATGGCGCTCGGCACCGGCCCGGCCGGGTCCCACGCGCCGCTGCCGGTCGCGTCCTTGTGGATCGGGATGCCGAACAGCAGCACCGCCGGCACGCGCAGCTCCATCAGATCGTCGATCTCGCGCTCGATCTGGTCGACCGAGAGCTGGGCCTGGCCGGGCATCGAGCCGATCGGCCGCGCCACGCCGCGCCCCTCGGCGATAAACAGCGGCGCGATCAGGTCGGCTGCGCTCAGCGCCGTCTCGCGCACCATCCGGCGCAGGGTCGGCGTGCGGCGCAGGCGGCGGGGGCGATATGTCAGTGGCATGAGGGTACTCCTTTGCTTTCGGGACCAAAGACGAAAGACCGAGGACCAAGGCCGAAAGCAACGATTGGTCGTTTGTCCTTCGCCCTTGGTCATGTCTTCATGGCCGAATACGACGATTGGTCGTTGGTCCTTTGTCCTTGGTCAGGCATTCACGGCCCGCGCCATCGCCCGCTTCGAGGCGGCGGCGAAGCGCCGCTGCATCAGGCGCGCGACCGGGTAGCCGAGCCAGGCCAGCAGGCTCTTCGGCCGCGAGAACGCCAGGATGCTGTACCAGACCGCGTCGTCCGCGCGATCCCACTCGACCAGGAAGCGCTCCTCGCCGCGCGCCACGTGGACGCCCAGCGTGCCGTAGGCAAACCCGAAGCGCCGCACCCGGCCGTCGTCCTCGTCGACAGTATAGACGATCCGGCAGGCGTTGACCGCGTAGAGCGCGGGCATCGAGGCCAGCACGATCACGACCGCGCCGGCCTCGATCGGCGCGCCGGGCCAGCACAGCCGCATCCAGCCGAAGCCGAACTGCTCCCAGCGCCGCATCGCCGCGACCGCGCGCTCGAAGGTCGCCTGGCCCGCGCCCAGCCTGACTTTATTGTGGTCGACGGCGTAGCCGGCGGGCGGCGATCCGTTGCGCGTCACCCCCTCGAACGAATACGTGAGCGAGGCAGCGCGCTGCGCGGCGATGATGTTGTCGATCTGCTCGTCCGAGGGCCTGGTTAACAGAAACACGGCTATTGCTCTCGTACCATTATTGATCCGCGAATGACGCGAATCTTCGCGAACGGTGCGCGTCAACTCGCGCAATTCGCGGATTCCCAGCCGATAATCTAGGCGATCGCGGGGTGAGCGGCGAACCATTCGAGCAGCGCGGCGACCAGCCCCTCGGCGGTGGACTCGCGCGCGACGACGTCGACCCGCAGCCCGTGCTCGCGCGCCGTCGCCGCCGTGATCGGCCCGATGCAGACCACTGCGACCTCGCCCAGCAGCTCGCGCGCGGCTGCGCTGTCGATCCCCGCCTCCGCCATCCCATCGAGCAGGTAGCGCACGGTCGACGAGCTGCTGAAGGTGACCGCGTCGAGCGCACGGTCAGCGAGCCGCTCGGCCAGCTGGCGCGCGCCGGGGCCGGGCACGGTGCGATAGGCCGCGATGTCGTCCACCAGCGCGCCCCGCTCGCGCAGCACCGCCGCCAGCTTCTCGCGCGCGATATCGGCGCGCGGCAGCAGGATGCGCCGCCCGGCCACATCACCAATCTCCTCCAGGATCGACTCGGCGACGTAGGACGTCGGCATGAAGCCGGCGCGCAGCCCGCGCTCCGCAAGCGCCTCGGCGGTGGCCGGCCCGATCGCCCCGATCGAGAGATGCGCCAGCGCCGCGATCGGCTGGCCCAGCTCGGCCATGCGGTCGAGCAGCGCGCGCGCCCCGTTGGCGCTGGTGACGATCAGCCAGTCGTACTCGTCGAGATGCCCGATCGCCTCGTCGAGCCGCGCGTAGTCGGCCGGCGGCGCGATCGCGATCGCCGGGCAGGCCAGCGGCTCGGCGCCCAGCCCGCGCAGCCGCTCGATCAGCGCGCCGGACTGCTCCTCCGCGCGAGTTACGGCGATACGCTTGCCCTGTAGCTGGCCCGATCCCATTGCGTACCCTTGTGCGTTGCCGTGGGTAAAGGGCGGAAAACGATGGGCGATGGACGAAAGACCAAAGACGAAAGACGAAAGACCAAGCCTCGCGCCCCAAGCCCCAAGTCCCAAGTTCCACATCACCCGGTCACCCGGTCACCTTGTCACCCGGTCACGCCCCAAGCCCCACATCACCCTGTCACCCTGCCAGCAGCTCCCGCCCCCCGTCGTCGAGCAGGCGCTCGGCCAGCTGCGCTCCCAGGGATGCCGGGTCGTCAGCCGGGCCGGCGATCTCGCCGCGGACGAGCCGCCCATCGCGCGAGCCGATCATGCCGGCCAGCTCGAGCGCGCCGCCCACGAGCCGCGCGTAGGCCGCCACCGGCACCTGGCAGCCGCCGCCGATCCGCGCCAGGAACGCGCGCTCGGCCGTCGCCGCCACGCGGGCGAGGGGGTCGTCCAGCGGCGCCAGCAGCGCGGCCACCGCCGTGTCGGCGGCGCGCACCTCGATGCCCAGGATACCCTGGCTGACGGCCGGCAGCATCAGCGTGGGGTCGAGGTACTCGCTGACCTGGTCGGCCAAGCCAAGCCGCTCCAGCCCGGCCGCCGCCAGCACGATCGCATCGTACTGGCCCTCGCGGAGCTTGCGCAGCCGCGTGTCGACATTGCCGCGCAGATCCTCGATCCGCAGGTCGGGGCGCGCGTGGCGCAGCTGGCAGGTGCGCCGCATGCTGCTCGTGCCGACGCAGGCGCCCGCAGGGAGATCGGCCAGGCGCAGGCCATCGCGCGCGATCAGCGCGTCACGCGGGTCGGCGCGCGGCGGGAACGCGGCAAGCGCCATGTCGGGCGGCAGCTCGGAGGGCAGGTCCTTCGCGCTGTGGACCGCCAGGTCGATCCGGCCGGCGCGCAGCGCGTCCTCGATCTCGGTCACGAACAGCCCCTTGTCGCCGATCGCGCTGAGCGGCCGGTCGAGGATCACGTCGCCCTTAGTGGTGATATGCTCGATCGCGACCGTCAGGTCGGGGTGGGCCGCCAGCAGCGCGTCGCGCATCATGTGCGTCTGCGCCAGCGCCAGCTTGCTGCTGCGGGTGCCGATCGTGACCAACGACGAACGACCAACGACCAACGCGTGCTTCTTGTTTAGCTGGTCAATCATATTACTTCTCATCAAACTTATGCATTCCCGCTCCCTGTCATCCGTCGTTCGTCGTTGGTCGTTCGTCGGCCTCGGCGACCACCGCCCGGATCACCTCGACGAACTCCGGGTCGGCGTTGGGCATCCGAATACGCCGCAAGGTCATGCCAAGCTCGTCGGCCTTCTGCTGCGCCTCGGTGTCGATGTCCCACAGCACCTCGAGGTGCTCGGCGACGAAGCCGAACGGCGCGCTCAGCACGTCGCGCACGCCCGCCTCGCGCAGCTCGCCCAGGTAGTCGAGGATGTCCGGCCCGAGCCAGGGCTCGCCGGTCATGCCGGCGCTCTGGTAGCAGAAGCCGTACTCCGCCAGCCCGAGCAGCTCGGCGATGCCGGCCGCGCTCTCGGCGAGCTGCCGCGGGTACGGGTCGCCCGTCGCGACGATCTTCTCGGGCAGGCTGTGCGCGCTGAAGACCACCCGCACATGGTCGCGCGCGTCGGCCGGGAACGCCGCCAGCGTCTCGGCGATCCGCCCGGCGATCAGCCGGCGGAACAGCGGGTGGTCGTGCCAGCTCTCGATAAAGTGGAGCGTGAAGCGCTGCTGCGGTTCGAGCAGATCGAGCGCCTGGCTGATGTACTTGCGGTAGCCCTCCAGGCTGAAGCGCGAGTAGTGCGGCGCCAGCGCGACGCCGATCACCTCGCGCACCCCGTCGGCGGCGATGCGCGGCACCACCTCGCCGATGTACGGGTGCCAGTGCTTCATGCCGAGGTAGACCTTATACTGCCCCGGCGCCTGCTGATCGAGCCGCGCCTGCAGCCCGTCGGCCACGCCCTGCGACAGGTCGAGCAGCGGCGTGCGCCCGCCGACCAGCCGGTAGCGCTCGCGCAAGTTCTCCAGCGCCGCCGGCGTGGGCGGCCGGCCGCCGCGGATGTGCGTGTAGTACGGCTCGATGTCCTCGGGCTTCTCCGGCGTGCCGTAGGCCAGGACCAGGATGCCGGTCGGCATGGTTTCGCTCATCGTAACCTCAATCGTGCAGCTCACCGCAGAGGCGCAGAGAGCGCGGAGATTTATACCTATTCCTTCAATCCGGATGCCTGCATGCGTTTCACCGCTTCCTTACAATCCGGATGCCTGCATGCGTTTCACCGCAGAGCCGCAGAGCGCGCCGAGGTATGTACCTATTCCTTCAATCCGATGCCTGCATGCGTTTCACCGCTTCCTTACAATCCGATGCCTGCAGGCGTTTCACCGCAGAGGCGCAGAGAGCGCGGAGATTTATACCTATTCCTTCAATCCGATGCCTGCAGGCGTTTCGCCGCTTCCTTACAATCCGATGCTGCATGTGTTTCACCGCAGAGGCGCAGAGCGCGCCGAGGTATGTACCTATTCCTTCAGCCCCAACACCAATCGCTTGATGCCTTGCTTGAGCACAGGCACATTGAAATTGATCAGGAGCCCGACTTTCCACCCGCCGAGTCGAAGGTATGTCAGTAGCTGCGCCTCATGGATTGGCAGTAGCGCAGCAACCGATTTGACCTCCACAACAACCGTTTCCATCACGAGCAAATCAAGGCGATACCCACAGTCGAGCCTTAGTCCTTTGTACTCGACAGGCAAGGATCGCTGTTGTTCAAAAGCAAGTCGCCGCAGACTCAGCTCTCTACACAAGCACTGCTCGTACGCCGACTCCAGTAATCCAGGGCCGAGCGTACGATGAACTTCGATCGCAGCGCCAATGATTTCAGATGTGATCTCGCTTACTTTCATTGCTCGGCGGACTCAGCGCCCCTGCGGTAAACGAGAGAGCGGATGTGATCTCGCTTACCTTCACTGCTCGGCGGACTCAGCGCCTCTGCGGTAAACGAGAGAGCGGATGTGATCTCGCTTACCTTCACTGCTCGGCGGACTCGGCGCCTCTGCGGTAAACGAGAGAGCGGATGTGATCTCGCTTACCTTCACTGCTCGGCGGACTCAGCGCCTCTGCGGTACATTACGGATACTCGTGCACGAACTCCGCCAGCCGCGCGACATTCTCGACCGGCGTCTCGGTCAGGATGCCGTGGCCCAGGTTGAAGATGTGGCCGGGCCGCCCGGCGGCGCGGTCGAGCACGTCGGCGGCGCGGCGCTCGATCTCGGGCCAGGGCGCGAACAGCGTCAGCGGGTCGAGGTTGCCCTGGACCGCCACGCCCGGCCCCAGCTGCGCCCAGGCGTCGTCGAGCCGGATGCGCCAGTCGACCCCGATCACGTCGGCGCCGCTCTGCCGCACCAGCCCGAGCATGCCGTTCATGTCGGTGCCGAAGTAGATCACCGGGGGCGCTTCGCTTCCGACCAACGACGAAGGACGAATGACCAAAGACGCGTTGTCTTGGCCTTTATGGTCGTTGGTCGTCCGCTCCTTGATATAGCTGACGACGCGCTGCACATACGGCAGCACGTACTCGGCGTAGTCGTTCGGCGAGAGCGCCCCGGCCCAGCTGTCGAAGATCTGCACAGCGTCGGCGCCGGCCTCGATCTGCGCCAGCGCGTAGTCGCCCACCAGCGCGGCCAGCTTGCGCATCAGCGCGTGCCACATCTCCGGCTCGCGGTACATCATCAGCTTGGTGCGCCGGTACTCGCGCGAGCCGCCGCCCTCGATCGCGTAGCTGGCCAGCGTGAACGGCGCGCCCGCGAACCCGATCAGCGGCACGCGCCCGGCCAGCTCGCGCTTCGCCATCCGCACGGCCTCGATCGTGTAGCCCACGCTCTCGCGCGGGTCGGGCTGGCGCAGCGCGGCCACGTCGGCGGCCGAGCGCACGGGGTTGTGGATGACCGGCCCCTCGCCCTTCTCGAAGCTCAGCCGCAGCCCCATGCCCTCCAGCGGCGGCAGCAGGTCGGCGAAAATAATCGCGGCGTCGAGCGCGAAGGCATCGATCGGCTGCATCGTGACCTCGACCGCCAGCTCGGGCGTCTTGACGATCTCGAGCAGGCTGTGTCGCTCGCGCACGGACCGGTACTCCGGCATGTAGCGGCCGGCCTGGCGCATGAACCAGACGGGCGTGCGGTCGACCTCTTCGCGCCGGCACGCCTTTAGGAAACGATTGTTTTGCTCGCTCAATGTTAACTCACTCTGACAAGGTGACAAGGTGACAAGGTGATATCTAAGCCTATGATGTCACCCCCTCACCCTGCCACCCCCTCACCTTGTTATCCAATTAGGGATAGCGCCTCGCGCAGCGGCCGATGGATCCCGGTCAGGATCGGCGTGTCCTTCAGCGTGTAGCGCCGCGCCTCGGTCGCGCGCAGGTCGGTCACCAGGGCGCTGAAGCGCGGCAGGTCCTCGGCCTCGTAGGCCACGATAAACTCCTGGTCGTCCAGGCCGGTGGCGTACAGCAGCACCTGGCGAATGTCGGCGTAGTCGTGGCCGATGCGCATGTGCTCGTTCATCATGCCCTGGCGCGCGTCGCGGCTCATCAGGAACCACTCGGTCGTCTTGCTGAACGGGTAGACGATCAGGTAGGTCTGGCGATCCTCCAGGTCGATCGCCTGCTCCTGGCTGGTCGGCCGCTTGGTGTAGGACGACGGCCGCGTGAAGCCGTACAGGTTGTGGGTGATCTCCAGGTACTGCCCGATGCCGGTCTGCAGCAGCCGGCTGGTCAGATCCTGCATGGTGACTGGCGATGCGCCCTTGCGCCACAGCAGCAGGTCGCAGTTGGTCTTCAGCCCGACCGTGCTGTACGGGTAGGTCGCGATCTCCGGCGCGGCCTCCTCGACCGCGCGCGCGAACGCCTCGCGGCCGTCCTCGCGCGCCGCGTACGGCAGCCGCCGCCAGGCCGGGTCGGCCCGGAAGCCGGTGTATTGCACGAACAGCGCCTGGCCCTGCGTGGCCTCAGCAGGTGTGGACATGTCAGCTCCTCTCGTCTTCGTCCATCGGCCGGGATAGCCCCGGGGATGCGGTGAGCGCCGCACGTTCAGCGACAGGGTGGAGCAGGTGCGGCCCGCGTACGCCCCGTCGCAGTGGGGAGGCGTGGCGGGCTTCGCCCGCCACGGCCACCCCATCCTCTCAGCTCAGATTCGTCAAATGAAACAGCTGCTGCACGACCAGCGCCATCTCCACGTCGCCGCCGCCCTCCTTCAGGACCGCGATCGGCTGGTGGAGCAGCTTGTTGACGATCGCCGCGCTGAGCGCCTGGATCGCCGCCTGCTCGCGGTCCGACAGGTTGGGCAGCTTCGAGAGCGTGCGCTCGATCTCGCCCTGGCGGATCGTCTCGGCGCGCTCGCGCAGCGCGCGAATGGTCGGCACGACCTCCTGGGTGGCCCACCACTCCATGAACTTGTTGACCTCTTCTTCGACCAGGTGGTCGGCGGCGGTGACCTCGGATTCGCGCGCGGCGCGGTTCGACTCGCAGATCGCGCGCATGTCGTCGATGCCGAACAGCAGCGCGCCGGGCACGTTTGCGGCCAGCGGGTCGACGTCGCGCGGCACTGCCAGGTCGAGCAGCAGCAGCTTGGCGTGGCCGGGCTGCGGCGCGTGCGGGCACGCCGCGGCCGGCACAGCGATGGCGCTCAGGCGATCGCGCAGCGCCCGCTCGACCATCGCCGCGTCGACCACCACGTCGGGCGCGGCGGTGCAGCTGATCACAACGTCGGCGGCGGCGAGGGCCTGCTCGATCTGGTCGAGCGGCCGGGCCTGCGCGCCATACTCCGCCGCCAGGTCGCGCGCGCGCTCGAAGGTGCGGTTCAGCAGCACGACCGAGCGCGGCGCATCGCCGCGCAAATGCTTGAGCGCCAGCTCGGCGATCCGGCCCGCGCCGACGAGCACGACGTTCAGGTGGGCCAGGCTGCCGAGCTCCTGCCGGGCGATGTCGAGCGCCACCGACACGGTCGAGAGGTGGCTGCGCGCGATCTCGGTGCGCGTGCGAATCAGCTTGCCGGTGGCCAGCGCGGCGTGCATCAGCCGGTTGACGCGCTGCCCGGTCGCCCCGGCGGCCTGCGCCTCGGCCAGCGCCGACTTGAGCTGGACCATCACCTGGTCCTCGCCGAGCACCATCGAGTCCAGCCCGGCCGCCAGCCGGAACAGGTGTCGCACCGCGTCGATGCCGCTGTGGATGTAGAGGTGCGGCATCAGGTCCTCCGGGGCCACGTGATGCCACTCCGAGAGGAACTGCACCAGCGCATGCTCGCCGCCCGCGACCAGGCCGCCGACCTCGACGCGGTTGCAGGTCGACACGATGAAGCCTTCGTCGGCGTATCCGCGCAGCGACTGCAGCGCCTCGCCCATCCGATCCGACCGGAAGGCGATGCGCTCGCGCATGGTGACCGGACAAATTCGCTGATGAGTCCCGACGATTACGAGTTGCACGGTGTTTGACCTCATTAGTGGGCGCGCGTGGGTGTGGCTTTCGCGCGCCCTGTCATTGGAATCTATGGCCCCTGAACAATCTCGCTGCCCTCATAGCTCGTGAGCAGCCCCAGCAAAATCGCGTCCATGAAATGGTTGAGCCGCTTCTGCAAGGCGGCCGCCTCGGCCAGGTCGGTCGGCTGGGCGATCCCGGGGATCGGCATCGCCATCTCGGAAAAGGTGCTGCGAAAGAACAGAAACGCCCCGAC
The DNA here is from genome assembly GCA_016717335.1 of Candidatus Ribeiella danica. GTDB lineage: Bacteria > Chloroflexota > Chloroflexia > Chloroflexales > Roseiflexaceae > Ribeiella > Ribeiella danica. The sequence continues at coordinate 71,601 of JADKFS010000003.1, read as the reverse complement.
GGCGTCGTGCATGCTCACGTTGGCGGCGCGCGTCTCGCGCCCGTAGTTCGCGCCGACGGTGTGGGCCTCGCGCAGGAAGCGGCCGTCGTCCTCGCGCCGGTTGATGTACTGGATGAGCAGCCCGAGCAGCCGCTGCCCCAGCCCGCGCATCCGCTCGGCGTGCGGCAGCGCGACCATGCGCGCGTGCCACTCCTGGCGCGCCATCTCGTGCTCGTCGAGGCCCCAGCCGCGCTGCGCCGGCGCGGGGTGCGTGCTAGGCACGATCTCGCCGTGGACCGGCGCGACGGCGAGATTCTTGATCGCCGAGCGCGCGAAGCGCCGGTGCCCGCCAAGCGTTCGCTTCATCGGCACGCGCCCCGAGTCGCCCCAGCGCCGCAGTGTCGAAGCGGCGACGCCGAGCAGATCGCTGGCCTCCTGGAGCGACAGCCACTCATTGCTCGGCAGGTGCTGGCCTGAGTCATCGGTGGTCATACGCGCTTCCTGTACATTATGACAATCAGGCCAGCGCCGGTGCGCGCTCGAGGTAGGCCAGCGTCCGGTCGGCGGCCTCTTTGCCCTGGCGGACGCAGTCGGGGATGCCGACCCCACGGTAGGCGCTGCCGGTGAGGTACAGCCCATCCGGGCACAGCGCCTCGAGCGCGTCCATTCGTTCGAGATGGCCGACATCGTACTGCGGGTTGGCCTGCGGCCAGCGATAGATCCGGCTCCACAGCGGCGCCGCCTTAACGCCGAGGATGTCGCCCAGCTCGGCCCGCACCAGCCGCTCCAGCGCAACGTCGTCCAGCTCCACCACACCGGGATTACGCGAGCCGCCGACGAACACGCGCAGCAGCATCGCGTCGTCGGGCGCGCGGTGCGCGAACTTGGTCGAGCTGACCGTCACGGCGTTGATCTTGCGGCGCTCGGTGCGCGGGATGACCAGGCCGTAGCCGTCGAGCGGGTCGCCGATATCGCTCTTGCGGTAGGCCAGCGTCACTGTGCCGGTCGTGACATAGCGGATCTGGCGCAGCCCCTCGGCCAGCGCCGGGCTGGTACGATCGAGCAGGCCAGCGGCGACGAACGAGGGCGCGGCCATAATCACCGCCTCGGCGTCGAGCGCCTCGCCGCCCTCCAGCCGCACGCGGTAGGGCTGCGCCGCGGTCGGGTCGCGATCGAGCGCCGCAACGCCCTGCCCGCTGATCAGCCGCCCATCGAGCGCGCCCACCAGCGCGGCGACGAGCGTGCTCAGCCCGCCGCGCGGCGTCACGAACATCGAGGAGCGGACGGAGGGCTGCCGGCCGGCCGCCGCCCCATTCGCAGGCGCGGCGGGCCGGTGGGCCATCGCGGCGGCGCGCTGCGCCACCATCCCACGGATCAGGCTGCCGTGCTTGGCCTCGACCTCGCGCAGCCGCGGGAAGGTCGCCAGCAGGCTCTGCCGCTCGGCCTCGGAGTTGTGGATGCCGGCCAGCAGCGGCTCGGCCAGCCGGTCGAGCGCCTCGGCGCCCAGGCGGCGGCGGATGAAGTCGGCCAGCGTCTCGTCGACCCCGTCGCGGCGGGCCGGCAGCACCAGGTCGAGCGCCATGCGCAGCTTGCCGAGCGGCGAGATCACCGGCGAGAGCGCGAACGGCAGCATCTTCGTCGGCACGATCAGCATCATGCCCTCGGGCATCGGGCGCAGCCGGCCGCGGATCAGCACGTAGACCTTTTTCTTGCGGTCGTTCGTGGGGATGAGCTGCTGCTCGAGCCCAAGCTCGCGCGCGAGCTGCAGGCCCGACGGCTTCTGGGTGATGAACGAGTCGGGGCCGCCCTCGACGACAAAGTCGCCGATCGTCTCGGTCACCAGCTTGCCGCCGAAGCGCGCGTCGCGCTCGACCAGCGTGTAGCGCAGCGGCACGCCGGCAGCTGCCGCCGCCCGCTGGAGGTAGAACGCTGTGCTCAGCCCAGTGATACCGCCGCCGATGATGACTACGTGGGGGGCCTCGGAAACGTGATCAAGCCCATCGTGGGGAGCAGAGGTTTGTAGCATTACCGTCTCTAGAATCTACCAAATCTACCAAAGTTGTTCAAATCTGACCATATTATGCGGGGTTCTTTGGAGCATGTCAAGATGTGCATCGTCGATACATTTCTTTTACAATTTCTCTCCAGATCTTGTGGAGCCTCCTTCGAGGCAGTTTGTACCGGGGCGCAACGCCGCGGTACAAACCTGGCAGGGGCGCGCTGAACGAGCCCGAGGGCGAGTGCGGCGCGTTGCAATCTCATTCGACTGCGGTATAATAGGCTTAGCTGAGCGTAAAGACGCGCATCACGAGCACCATTGCCAGTCGATGATACGAGAGGGTACTGATATGGGGGTCTTCAAATCGATCGCCAACGTCGTCTATCGCGAGTACGACCGGCGGATCAAGCGCGCCAGCCTGGTGACGGAGTACGGCGCGCACCAGCACGGCCACGCGGCCGACCATGCCGACGAGGTCCACGCTGCCGGCGAGCCGAGCAACCACGACGAGGGCGCCGAAGAGGCCGAGATCGTGAATGTGCCGCGCGGCACGCCGGTCGCGACAAGCCAGCACGCGGCTGCGGGGCCGGCAGACGCCCAGCACTAAGTGCAGTTGCCGATTGCAGATTGTAGGTTGCGGCTAGCGCAAGTTGAAGCCAGAAGCATCTCACGCCAAGCCGCCAAGCTCGCGAAGGCATCAGAAAGCCAACCTCATTTGCGGCTTTGCGTGAGCAAATCTCGAATACGTGACTGATGCACTTCAGTACGCAGCCGAGCTGTGTGAGGCGTGAAACGTGATTGCGCGTTTCACGCTTCTTTCGTTCGGCCCGCGCAGCCTGGGCGAGAGCGGGTGCGGCTCAGGGCAGGCGCGCGCCCCAGCCCTGCGGGTCCGCCACCCAATCCTCGACCAGCGCCCGCTGCGGGACACTGAGCGCGCCGTCGGCCGCGGCGACGTCGAGCAGCACGCCCAGCGTGGTCAGCGCGGTGAGCGGCACGGCGGCCGACACGAAGGCCTCGGCAGTAGCCAGCCAGCCCCAGGTGAAGATGCAGACGCAGCCGAGCAGCTCGGCGCCCTCGGCGCGCAGCGCGGCGGCGGCTGCCAGCGCGCTCTCGCCGGTGCTGATCGTATCTTCGAGCAGCACCAGCTTGCGCCCCGCGACGCTCGCGCCCTCGATCTGGCGGCCGCGCCCGTGGCCCTTGGCCGCGCCGCGCACGTAGACCATCGGCAGGGCCAGCGCCTCGGCGGCCCAGGCGGCCCAGGGGATTCCGGCGGTCGCCGTGCCGGCGACGATCTCGGCGCCCACGCAGGCGTCGACGAACGCGGCGGTGACGAGGCGCCGCGCCGCGATATCGCCGATCAGCAGCCGATTATCGCAGTAGATCGGCGAGCGCAGACCGGAGGCGAAGGTAAACGGCTCGTCCGGGCGCAGGTGAACCGCGCCGGCGCGCAGCAGCGCCTGAGCGATCGCTTGGGGGGGTGGCATCACAGAGCCTTTCTATACGACGGCGGTCGCAGAGCATTATACCGCGGGTTGTGCTTGCGGGGGCTGCGCGCCCCGCGGGCAGGTTACCGTGCCCGACCGCTTCCAGGGGGCTGCGCGCCCCCCGTGCCCCCGCGGGCGGGGTGGGTCGCCACCCCCGCCACCCCCCGTCCGGGGCGTGCGCCCCTGGACCCCAAAATGATGCCGCCTCTTGCTGAATGCTTGGCGCGCATGCCTGGCACTATTCCTAGAGCGGGGGAACCCGCGCCCAAGGAATGGTACTGAGTATGAGCCACGGTGCTTGCAGCGGTGCTTGCAGCTGAGGCAGCCTGATTTGCCGGAGAGGGGCCGGGGGCGCAGCGCCCGGAAACACACCCTTCCTCCCAAAGACGGATTGCGCGCCGCGCCCAGATCGGGTACACTGCCATCAGCTTAAGAGACCTGTCCCGTTCGTAAAGTCGCTGTGCCCTGGCCGGCGGCTCTTTTGTCGTGTGCGCCAGCACGTGAAAGCTATTAGATGACCCCTGACTGACTACTGACTACTGACTACTGGCATGGAAGGAGAGCGCTTATGCATGTCGGACTTGACTTCGGCACGACAAACTCCAGCGCGGCCGTGTACGACGGCGCGCGGGTCCGCCTGCTCGACCTCGATCCTGTCAACAGCGCGCCGGCGATCATGCGATCGACTCTGTTCATCACGCGCGAGGGCGTGCCGTTCGTGGGGCGCGCGGCGATCGATCGCTTCACACAGGGCAACGTCGGGCGCGAGATCGAGTACGAGTGGCGCTACCTCGGCGACGCCGAGGTCACGCTCGCCGACGTCGGGACGGTGGTCCAGGCGCTCTACGCGGTCGTCGATTCGAACGCGCCCGGGCGGCTGTTCCAGTCGCTCAAGAGCCACCTGCGCGATAGCTCGTTCACCGGCACCGACGTGTTCGGCACGCGCTACACGCTCGAGACGCTGATCGCGGTCGTGCTGCGGATCATCCTGCGGCGGATCGAGGAGGAGCTAGGCGCCAAGGTCACCAGCATGATGCTCGGGCGGCCGGTCCACTACTCGACCGACCCCGAGGTCGACGCGCGGGCGGTCGAGCGGATGCGCCGCGCCGGCGAGGAGGCCGGGCTGCCGCCGTTCGAGTTCCTGCCCGAGCCGACCGCGGCGGCGCTCTCGTACGCCTCGACCGCACACGGCGAGCAGCACGTGCTGGTGTTCGACTTCGGCGGCGGCACGCTCGACGTCACGGTGATGCGGATCGACGAGCGCGGCGCCCGCGAGGTGCTGGCGACCGACGGCGTGCCGATCGGCGGCGACCTGATGGATCGCCGGATTGTGATGGGCAAGCTGCTGACCCACTTCGGCGCCGGGGCGACGCTCGGCCCGCGCAAGATGGCGCTGCCGGCGGTCTTGCTCGACCACCTGGGCGAGTGGCAGACGATCGTCGACCTGACTCAGCCGCGCTACCTGCGGATCATCGACGAGGCCGTCCGGAGCAGCGACAGGCCGGACGAGCTGCGCGCGCTGCAGGCGCTGGTGCGCCAGAACTACGGCCTGCCGCTCTACGAGGAGATCGAGCGCGCCAAGGTGCGCCTGAGCGACACGCGCAGCACCACGCTGGCGATGGACGCGCCGGGCATCAAGTTCAGCGACACGCTGGAGCGATGGGACTTCGAGCGGCTGATCGGGCCGGACGTGCGCGCAGTGGCGGCCTGCGTCGACCGGGCGATGGCGACCGCGGGGCTCGACCACGCCGATATCGACGTGGTGCTGCGCACCGGCGGCTCCTCGCGCATCCCACGCTTCGTGCGGATGCTGGCCGAGAAGTTCGGCGCCGAGAAGCTCCAGGAGATGGATGTCTTCACGGGCGTGGCCTCGGGCCTGGCGATCGCGGCGGCAAGCAGGGGGCGTTAGCCAGGCGATCAGGGGTCGATGAACAAAGTGTTACTTCAGCTGGCGGCAACATGGAGTGAGACAGCGTGTAGCAATAGGAGATTCGGCGACACAGCGGCCCGCAGCGTTCGGCGTGGATGAGAAGATAGTAATAGACGACGAGTGGGTGGCAGGCTATACTCTGTTGTAATCCACCCCGTTCCACTATTTAACGTTCGCTCATGTGAGCTGTAAAGCTGTGCGCCAGTGTGTGCAGGGCCAAGGAATCAGGTGATGTCTAGCCACTACGTATCACGTCTCACCCAGGCGGTCGGTCTTCTGCTCGCGCTATTCGCGCTGTCGCTGTTGGCCAGGCCAGCCCCCCTCGCGGCGGCGACTACCCCGGCGATCACTATCAACGACATAAGCGTCGGCGAAGGCAACGCGGGCGCCACCAGCGCGACCTTCACGATCTTGCTCTCGACCACCACGAACAAGACCGTGACGGTGAGCTACGCGACCGCTAATGGCACGGCGACATCCGGCAGCGACTACGTCGCGCGCTCGGGCACGCTCAGCATCCCCGCCAACCAGCAGCAGGCGACCCTCACCGTTACGGTGAACGGCGACACGATCCCCGAGGCGAACGAGACCTTTGCGGTCAACCTGACCAGCCCGAGCAACGCCACCATCGGCGACAGCCAGGGCCAGGCCACGATCGTGAACGACGACACGTTTCCTGCGATCAGTATCGACGACAAGCAGGCGACCGAGGGCAACATCGGTCTGGCCGACCTCACCTTCACGGTGTCGCTCTCGGCGATCAGCCCGCAGGATGTGACGGTGAGCTATGCGACTTCGAACAGCAGCGCCGCCGCCGGCGCCGACTACCAGGCCCAGTCCGGGATAGTCACCATCCCGGCCGGCCAGCTCTCGCAGCCGGTCACCGTGAAGATCGTCGGCGACGCGCTCGACGAGCTGGACGAGACCTTCAACGTCGACCTGTCCAGCCCGGTCAACGCCACCATCGCCGATAGCCAGGGCGTCGGCACGATCCTCGACGACGACCTGCCGCAGATCAAGATCAACGACGTGCCTCTGCTGGAGGGCAGCGCCAGCCTGAGCGACCTCACGTTCACGGTATCACTCTCGGCGATGAGCCCGCAGGACGTGACGGTGAGCTACGCCACCTCGAACGGCAGCGCCGCCGCCGGCGCGGACTACCAGGCCCAGTCGGGGACGGTCACCATCCCGGCCGGCCAGCTCTCGCAGCCGGTCACCGTGAAGGTCGTCGGCGACGCGCTCGACGAGCTGGACGAGACCTTCAACGTCGACCTGTCGAGCCCGGTCAACGCCACCATCGCCGACAGCCGCGGCGTCGGAACGATCCTCGACGACGACCTGCCGCCGACGCTCAGCATCGACGACCAGCAGGTGATCGAGGGCAACTCCAGCACCGTCAACATGCTCTTCACCGTCTCGCTCTCCGCGCTCAGCGGCAAGACCGTCACCGTCAAGTACCAGACCGCCGACAGCACGGCGAAGGCCGGGACCGACTACACCGCGCTGAAGCTGTCGACGCTCACCTTCCAGCCCGGCGTCCAATCGCTGAACGTAAGCGTCGCGGTGAAGGGCGACACGCTCGACGAGGACGACGAGTCCTTCACGCTCAACCTGAGCAGCGCGGCCAGCGCGACGATCGTGAAGAGCCAGGGCGTCGGGACGATCCTCGACGACGACCTGGCGCCCACGATCGCGATCGACGACGTGGCCGTGGCCGAGCCGGCTAGCGGCGCCAGCAACGCGACGTTCACCGTCTTGCTCTCGGCCGCCAGCGGCAAGCCGATCAGCGTGAGCTACGCGACCGCCGACGGCACCGCGATAGCCGGGGCCGACTACCAGGCGCGCGCCGACACAGTAGCGCTGCTGCCGGGTGAGACCTCCAAGCAGATCACGATTCCAGTCAACAGCGACCAGACCGTCGAGCCAAACGAGACGTTCTTCGTCGACCTGAGCAGCCCAGCCAACGTCGCGGTCGCGAAAGGGCGCGGCCAGGGCACGATCACCAGCACCGCCGGCGTACCGACGGTCACGATCGCCGGCAGCAGCGTGACAGAAGGGATCGGCGCCAGCGCGGCATTTCTCGTCAGCCTCTCGGCCCCCAGCCCGCAGAGCGTGACGGTCGCCTATACCGTCACGGGCGATACCGCCTTGGCCGGCAGCGATTTCCAGGTGCCCACCACGCTCGCTGTGACCTTCCCGCCCAACAGCACCGCGCCGCAGACGATCAACGTGCCAATCGTCGACGACCCGCTGGACGAGGGCGATGAGACCTTCACCGTCCGGCTGACCGGGGCGACTAGCGCAACGATCGTCGGCGGCGTGGCGACCGGGGCGATTCTGGACGACGATCTGCCGCCGACGATGATCATCAGCAACGCGCCGGTCGTGACGGACTCCGGCGGGCCGCTCGTCGCGATATTTACCGTAAGCCTGTCGGCGCCGAGCGGCAAGACCATCACGGTCGACTACCAGACCGCCGACGGCAGCGCGACGGCCGGGGCCGACTACCAGGCCCAGTCGGGAATGCTGACAATCCTGCCGGGCAGAACCAGCGCGACGATCGCGATCCCGATCATCGCCGACACGCTGACCGAGGCGAGCGAGACGTTCTTCGTCAACCTGGGCAACGCCGTCAACACGACGTTGATAAGGAGCACGGGCGTAGGCACGATCGTCGACGTGGGGGAGGCGCCGCAGCACCTGGTGTACATCGGGCTGATCAGCCGGTAGCACACAGAGCCGGGCGGGCGCGCCGGAGATGCTCGCCGCCCCACAGCTCTACGAGACGGGGCGACCGACGATCGACGATGGGCGATGCGAATCGCCGATCGTCGGTCGTCTCACGCGATAACGCTCACAGATCCTCGCGATACACCCCCATCTGCCCGAAGGTCTCCTCGACCGCGACCTCGATCGCGCTGAGGTGCGCGGCGTCGGCGCGCGCGGCAAGCTCCTGGCGCAGCCGGCCGCACAGGTGCCGCGCCAGCATCTCGACCGTGGTGTTCGGCAGCGGCAAGATCACGACATCCTCCTGCGGGAAGCGATACCAGCGGCCCTGCGCGCGCACGACGATACCGCCGTCGGGCTGGGGCTCGACGGCGATCAGCGGATTGTCGCGCGGCAGCAGCATGCGGTGATCCAGCTCGTCGGCCACGCGCTTCATCATCCGCTTCAGCGTGACGAAGTTGAACACATAGGCGTTCTCCTCGATCGGCCCCTCGACCGTGACGCTGAAGCGGTAGTTATGGCCGTGCAGCGGCTCGACCTTATCGCCGTCGTACGAGACGAAGTGGCCCGCGGCGAAGATCAGGTTATCTTTGCTGATATGGACACGGTAGGCGCTCATGCTCTCCCCCTGCTTGTAATGCGGCTGTTGGACGTGCTATTATACGCGTAAGACTTGGTTTCGCTTGGCAGCGATCAGTTTTACAGTTGGGGAGGTGTGGAGGGGCCGAAGGCCCCTCCACACCTCCCCAAGGTGGGGGTCTGGGGCGGGCTTCGCCCGCCCCAGACCCCCACCCGAAACTGTAAGGTTCGCAAGAGCCTTGTCGAAGACATGGTTTCGCCTGGCAGCGATGTGCATGACCGTCTATCACCTACTACTTCAAGGAGTCGATCCATGCGAAAAACCGCGCTCCTGCTGCTCCTGATGATGTTCAGCGCCGCGCTGGCGGCCTGCGGCGGCGTGCCCGGCATCGGCGGCGCCGATAGCGGCACGCCCCAGGCGCCCAGCAACGCGATTACGATCAACATCGCCTACAGCCCCGAGAAAGAGGGCTGGCTCAAAGACCGGATCGCCGCGTTCAACGCCAGCAACACCAAGGCCAACGGCCAGCCAGTCTTCGTCGAAGGGATCAACAAGTCGAGCGGGGCGGCCCGCACCGAGATCAAGAACGGCCAGCTCAAAACGACCATCTGGTCGCCTTCGGCATCGACCTGGCTGGAGGTGCTGAAGCAGGAGAGCGGCAACCCGAACATCGCGGTCTCGTCCCGCCCGCTGGTGCTGACTCCTGTGGTCATCTCGATGTGGAAGCCGATGGCCGAGGCGATGGGCTGGCCGAACCAGCCGATCGGCTGGTCCGACATGCTGGCGCTGATCAACGACCCGCAGGGCTGGGGCAAGTTCAGCCACCCCGAGTGGGGCCGCTTCAGCTGGGGCCACACCGACCCGGAGATCAGCACCTCGGCGCTCTCGACGCTGCTGGCCGAGTTCTACGCGGCGGTCGGCAAGCAGCGCGACCTGACCGTGGCCGATATCCAGAACCCCAAGAGCCAGCAGTTCATCCGCGACCTGGGCAAGGGCATCAAGCACTACGGCTACAACACGCTGATCTTTAGCGATAATATGCAGAAGTTCGGCATGTCGTACATCTCGGCCTTTCCGATGGAGGAGATCACACTGATCGACTTCAATAAGAACAAGGCCCCGCAGGTGCCGCTGGTCGCGATCTACCCCAAGGAGGGCACCTTCTGGCACGACGACCCGTTTATCGTTATGTCGAGCGCGACGAACGACGAGCAGCAGGCCGCCGAGCAGTTCTTCAACTTCCTGCTGACCGCGGAGAGCCAGAAGCTGGCGATGAGCTACGGCTTCCGGCCGGCCAACGCCTCGGTGGAGCTGGCCGACCCGATCAGCCCGACCTACGGCGTGCAGCCGCAGGGCGTCCAGACGATCCTGCCGATCCCGCCGGCCGAGGTGATCGTCTCCGCCAAGAACACCTGGGCGCAGAACCGCAAGCGCGCCGACATCGTGCTGGTGGTCGACGTGTCGGGCTCGATGGAGGACAACGGCAAGCTCGACCAGGCTAAGGCCGGGCTCGAGACCTTCCTCGCGCGCATCCTGCCGGAGGACCGCGTCGGGCTGGTGTCGTTCTCGACCGGGCCGACGGTCGAGGTGGCGCCCGCCCCGCTCTCGGAGAACCGCATCCCGCTCAGCGACGCGATCCAGCGGCTGCGGCCGCAGGGCAAGACCGCGATCTACGACGCGCTGCTGGCCGCCAAGCAGTCGCTCGAGAGTGTGCCGGCAGAGAAGGAGGAGCGCATTAAGGCGATCGTGCTGCTGACCGACGGCGAGGAGAACGCCAGCACCACCTCGTTCGACCAGCTCAAGCAGACCTTCGACGAGAGCGGGATCAGCATCTTCCCGGTGGCCTACGGCACCGAGTCCGACCAGGCCGAGGCGACCAAGACGCTGCAGTCGATCGTCGACTTCTCGCGGACGATCCTGGTCAAGGGCAGCACCGGCGACGTCGGGCAGATCTTCGACAACCTGAGCCGCTACTTCTAGGCATCTTATAGCTGTGAACCCCTCCCCATGCCCCCTCCCCTTCCAGGTGAGGGGGTAAACATTGGCAGGTACGGTAGCTGCGGCGAAGCCGCAGCTACCGTACCTGCCAGCTCAAAGGAGGCGCCTATGGATCTGGTGCTGTACCCACGCGCCGCGCCAGGCGACCGGCTGCGGGTCTGGGCGGGCAGCTTCCGCCGGGCGCAGGCGCCCGAGCTGACGTGGTGGCTCGACGGCCAGCCCGCCACGCCGCGGGCGCTGCGGCCGATCAGCAGCGTGCGCTCGGGCGACGCGCTGCCGAAGAACACGCCGCCGGCGTCAGTCCCGCGCGCGTTCGCAGGTGTCTACGAGTTCGCGAACCTGCAGCCCGACACGCGCCACGAGATCACCGTTCAGGCCGACGGCGAGCGCGCCAGCTGGTCGCTGCGCACCCTGCCGACGCAGGTGCCGAACGTGCTCGACCGCTGGTTCAACGTCCTGCTGGTCTCGTGCTTCTACCAGGGCGAGGACGTGCAGGGCGTCGCCGGCACGGTCATCTCCGAGCTGAAAGGCGCCGCGCAGCCGCACCTCACGCTGCTGGTCGGCGACCAGGTCTACCTCGACCTGCCGACGCAGGTGATCTTCCCCGCCGAGCCGGACCGCCTGGCCGACAAGTTCGAGGCCGACTACCGGCGCAACTGGGCCGGGCCGGGCGGCTTCGGCCAGGTGCTGGCCGCCGCTCCCAGCGCCTGCATCCCCGACGACCACGAGTACTGGAACAACTTCCCGAACGCGACCCCGGTCGTCGCCAACACCTGGACGGCGGGCGGGCGAGCCGCCTGGCAGCTGGCGGCCCGGCAGCTATTCGAAGGCTTCCAGCGCAGCTACGACGGCCAGCTTGGCGACGCGTTCACGCTCGACGTGGCGCCACTGTCGTTCTTCCTGGCCGACGGGCGCACCTTCCGCGACCCGGATCGCCGGTTCATGCTTTCGAGAGCGGGCCGCGACCAGCTGGACGCCTGGGCGCAGCGCGTGATCGACGGGCGGCTGTTCGGCGTGTTCGTCTCGGGGCAGTCGCTGTTCAGCGAGCCGGCCGGGTTCTTCACCGGCAAGATCGCCGACTACGAGATGCCGAACTACCAGGACTTCCCGCAGATCGTGCGCGCGCTGACGCGGATCGCCGACGCAGGGCGGCCGGTGCTATGCCTGACTGGCGACGTCCATTGGGGCCGCGTGACCGAGGCGCGCGACCAGATCAGCGGGCGGACGGCCTTCCGCGAGATCATCGCCTCGCCAACCTCGCTGGTGGCCACGCTCGGCGCCGCCCAGGTCGCGACCGCGCGGACGTGGCTGGGCGGCCTGCTCGGCGGCACGGCCGACCCCTGGCCGCGCCACGCCGCCGCCCAGCCGGCGCCGGCCTACTTCGCCGGCGATGTGACCGGCAGCCGCTTCGCCTGCGCCAGCCCGGCGCTGCACCAGCAGCGCGGCAACCACGTCGTGCTGCTCAGCTTCCAGCAGAGCGGCGGCGGCGTCGACGTGCGCGTGACCTACTACCCGCTCAGCCTGGTGGACAGCATCAGGAAGCCGATCGTCGTCGGGCCGTTCCGGCTCCGAAATCTATGAAGCTGTTTGAGGGGAGGTTTGGAGGAGCTTCACTCCTCCAAACCTCCCCATTCAGACGATCTCTATGAGGAAAGGCGTAGCATGATCAGCATCTTGCGCTCCAACGCGACCACCCCGAACACGCTGCTCCGCGAAGACGCGCGACCGCGCGGCGAGGACAACCTGAAGTGGCTGGCGCGCAACGTGCTGCCCAGCGATGAGATCGGCCAGATCGTGCTGTTGGGCGGCGCCGACATCACGTCGTTCCGGCTGCGGGTGGCCCAGTCGCACCTGCGCCACGACATGCTGCCGAGCCACTGGTCGCACGCGCTGCTGCTCGGGGCGGTCGCGCAGCCGATCGGCGCGACGCCGATCTACGAGATCTCGCTGAACCCAGCCGGCGGTTTCGGCTTCCCAGCGCCACAGAACGGGGTGCAGCAGGGCAAGATCGAGCAGTACCGCAGCCCGCGGCGCTACCCCAATATCGCGCTGCTGCGCATCGCTATGCCGCAGACGCAGATCGCCGAGGCGCTCGACCGCTTCCAGCACCAGCGCCCGATCCTCGACGCGCTGGAGCTGGTGCTGCGCTGGCTGGGCTTCGTGTGGGGCGCCGGGCGCATGAACAATCCGCTGTACGACGGGATGGGCATCCCGTCGGCGGCCATGCTGGAGATCGTGTTCGGCTCGATCGGGATCGACCTCACGCCGGGGCTGGAGAGCCGCGCCAGCTGCCCCGAGGCGATCTGGCAGTCGGTCAAGTGGTGGTACGAGTACTACGAGCAGGAGAGCAACAAGAGCTTCGTCGGCGCCTACTACGTCGGGCAGCGGCTCGGCGAGCAATAATAAGCTAATCGTCGGGCTCGAAGGTGACGATCCGGCGCTCGTAGTCCAGCGCGACGGCGGCGAAGCGCGACAGCAGCCGGTTGCCGATGTTGGCGCGGCCCGAGCGGACCAGGTCGCCGCGCGGCACGTCGGGCGTGTCCAGCTCGACGTCGGCGAGCGCGAGCGGCCCCAGCCGGACCGGCCGGAAGCTGCCGCGCAGCACAGCGCCGCCCCCGCCGAACCCGGCGCCGATCGCCTGCCGGACGCCGGTCTGGTCGAGCGACAGGCCCAGCGCCGCAGCCACGTCGGGCCCGACTGTCAGCGCGGCGTTCGAGCCGGTGTCGATCGTGGCCAGCGGAATGTGACGGCCGTCGACCTCGATGTCGCGCAGCGCCGGGAAGTGCTCGAAGAAGGCCATCGGCAGCGACACCGCCGCGCGCTCGGGCGGCGCGCCCAGGTCGGGGTGCGCCAGCGTCAGCAGGCGCTGCCGGTAGTCGATCCGCAGCGCGACCTGGCGCAGGACGTTGTAGCCAAGCACGACGTCGATCTGGAACGGCAGCCCGCTCAGGTCGAGCGCGGGCGCGAATAGGTCGCGGATGGTCAGGTCGCCCAGCCGCAGCCAGGGCAGCACGGCCTCGGTGAACGGCACCTCATCGCTGGCGGCGCCCTGGCCGATCCCGCGGCCGCCGGTGCGCAGCGCCAGCCGGCGGGCCAGCCCGGCGTCCATCGCCGAGGGATCGGTGCCGGTGTCGAGCAAGACGCGCAGCGGGTGGCCGCCGGGCCCGGCCGCAGCGCAGCAGACCAGCTCGCTCGGCGGGCAGAGCGGCAGCGTCGTCAGCCCCTGCGAGGGGAACAGCACCGTTGTCAGATCGTCAACCATGGTCGGCGTTATGCGTGTCTCTCCGGCGGCCTGCGCCGCTCGCGGGCGGCGCGTGTAGTGTACGAACAGCGACAGCTGCTGTCAAGCGCACGGCGCATCGATGGGTGTGACGCATGGTTTTCGCGCCCGCATGCCGGCGGGCTAAAGCCCGCGGCTAGCCGTACGAAGCCCGCGGCAGCGGGCTGGATCAGACCTCGTCACTGAGACGGCATCTTTTACCGGAGGGGGCCTGGGGGGCGGCGCAGGTACGGGGCCGGGCGCGCCGCGCCCGGACGAATCAGCTGTCGGCCGGCTTCTCCACCACGATGAAGTAGCTGCCCGACTTCAGCCGCCCGAACAGCCACAGATCCAGCTCCATCAGCAGCGTGACCGCCTGGAGCGCGTAGTAGGACGGGCCGCGCCGGTCCAGCCGATCGCGCATCCGCCGCCGCGCCCGGATCTCGCGGTCGGTCCCTTCCGAAGGCTGAAGGCTGAAAGATGAAGGATGAGTCTCACTGGCAGCTTTTTTCATCCCTCTGCCTTCTGCCTTCTGCCTTCCGAGCACCGCCTCGCCCAGCTTCATCAGCACGTGCTCCACGAAGCTGGTGAACACGCTGTTCCAGAACAGGACCTTCACCGGCTGCAGGCCGGCCTGCCGCATGGCGTCGAGCACATCGTCCCAGTTGCGCAGCGCCTTGATATGGTCGGACTTGCGGCGCGCCTCGCGCTGGAAATCGTACACCCCCGCGCGCACCAGCAGCCGGCCAAGCTTGCGGCTCGCGTCGGTGAGCGGCTGCAGCGAGGACGGGTCGCTGGTGTTCGAGAAGACGAAGAAGCGCCCGCCCGGCCGCAACACCCGCGCCATCTCGGCCAGGTAGGAGTCGATCACGTCGCGCGGGAAGTGCTCGAGCACGTCGACCGAGAAGCCCTTGTCGAAGCTGTTGTCGGCGAACGGCAGCCGGCGCGAGTCGGCCTTCGCCAGCGCGACCTGCTCGACCGCCGCGTCGGCGAACAGCGTGGCCGGGTCGGAGCCGACCATCATGCCGACCTTGCCGGCGTTCCAGGCGGCGAACTTGCCGGTGCCGCAGCCGTTGTCGAGCACCACATCGCCCGGGCGCAGGTCGAGCATCCGCACCAGCGCGCGGTTGCGCACCCCGGCGGCCAGCAGCGGCGGGGCCAGCTCGCGGTAGTCCAGCTCCTCGGCCAGCTGCTCCTCCTCCGAGACGTACTTGGAGACATAGCCGAACTCGACCGCGCGCGGCATCAGGTCGAGGTAGCCGTCGTGGCGCGGGTAGTCGCTCCCGCAGCCCGCGCAGTGCACCCCGGCGTCGGTCACGGCCAGCGCGCGTGAGCCGCAGGTCGGGCACTGGAGCAGGCGGTACAGATCGTAGGGTATCATGCAGCCTTTCCTATCGTGAACGGCGCGGCGGCGCCAGATGTTCCATTCAGGTCATTCGTATCGCTGGGCAGGCCAGCAGCTCCCAAGGGCACCGCCGCGCATTGTACCATAGGATACTGCGTGGCCACGCGGCCCCCGATTGGGGCTGCTCGCGAGCCGCCCTCACGCCAGGGCGCTGCGCCCCCGGCCCACTCCGGCAAAAAATGTCATCTCAGCGGCAAGCCTCGCGGCGGATGCCCAGCACTCTGCCGATGGGCTGTCGCCAGCCGTGCCGCGCTCGGCTCGTCAGGCCATCGCCTATCGCCTTCCGTCTTCCGCCCTGCGTGCGGCAAGCCTGGATCACAAGCCACGGTCCATCGGCCCGGCCCCACGCCGCTTAACCGACCTCTAATGCGCGTATCCTATACTGTTAGGAGGGTGTCGCGGCGTGCACATCCTCGGCTGCGCGCTCCCGCCCTGGTCCTGCCGGATGCTGGCGCATCCATCACACCCTGTAGTGAAGAAGCGAGGAACCCCTGATGCCCGATCGTTCGTCCATGCCCGCGATCGATCGACCGACCGCGGGCGAGTCGCGGCTCGCCATCGCCGCGCCGATCGCCGCGCTTCTGGCAGTGCTCGTCACCATCGCAGCCATTATGCTCTTGCCGCTGGCCTACCGCGTCGCCATCACGCTCGGCCTGGTGCAGGGCATGGGCGAGTTTCTGCCGATCTCCTCGTCCGCCCACTTGATTCTGGCGCCCTGGTTCTTCGGCTGGCCCGACCCCGGGCTGACCTTCGACGTGGCGCTGCACGTCGGCACGCTCTTCGCCGTTGCCGGCTACTTCTGGCGTGATTGGGCCACGCTCCTGCGCGCGGCGCCGCGCCCACGCACGACCGAAGGGCGCCTGTTCTGGCTGCTGATCCTGGGCGCCACCCCAGGCGGCATTGCCGGCGTGCTGCTCGACAGCCTGGCCGAGCAGGCGCTGCGCAGCCCGCTCTTGATCGCCGCGACCCTGTCGCTGATGGGCGCGGCACTGCTCGCGGCCGACCGCTGGGGCGGGCGCGAGCGCGACCTGGGCGACATCGGCGTGGCCGACGCCGTGCTGATCGGCATCGCCCAGGCGATCGCGATCGTACCGGGCGTGTCGCGCGCAGGCATCACGATCGCCATCGCGCGCGCCCGCGGGATCGAGCGTGCCGCCGCGGCGCGCTTCTCGTTCCTGCTCGGCACGCCGATCATCGCCGGGGCTGCGCTCTTCAAGCTGCGACACCTGCTGGAGGCCCCCGCCGCAATCGACGGGCCGTTCCTTGCCGGAATTGCGACCGCCGCAGCCGTCGGCGCGCTCAGCATCAGCTTCTTGATGCGCTACCTGCGCCAGGCCAGCCTGGGCATCTTCGTCGTCTACCGGCTGCTGCTCGCCGCGCTGGTCGTCGCGACCGTGCTCGCGGGGCTGCGCTAGCCGCTCATACACGGGTGACGCAGCACATCAGAAAGTGATCAGCTATGACCTCGTTCACCCGCCTTACCCTGATCTTGTCCATCCTGCTGGCCGGCCTGCTGGCGTCGTTCACGGCTGGGGCGCTCGGCGCCGGGCCGCGCGCAGCGATACCCGAATACAGCGCGGCCAGCGCGCCGCTGCCGGCCTTCAAGCACATCTTCATCATCGTGCTTGAGAACAAAGCCTACCACCAGGTCGTGGGCAGCGCCAAGGCCGACTATATCACCACACTCGCGCACCAGTACGGGCTGGCCGCCAACTACTACGGCATCCGGCACCCCAGCCTGCCGAATTACATCGCGCTCACCAGCGGCGACACCTTCGGGATCGCCAACGATTGCACCGACTGCTTCCTCGACCAGACCAACCTGGTCGACCAGTTGGAGGCGGCCGGGAAGTCCTGGAAGGGCTATATGGAGTCGATGCCGAGGACGTGCTTCGTGGGCGATGCGCCGCCGCTGTACCGGCAGAAGCACAACCCGTTCATCTACTACGACAACGTGCGCAACGACCCGGCGCGCTGCGCCAAGGTCGTGCCGTTCACCCAGTTCGCTACGGATCTGCAGGCGAACGCGCTGCCGGACTTCGTGTGGATCACGCCGAATATGTGCAACGACAGCCACGACTGTCCGATCAGTACCAGCGACACCTGGCTGAAGACCTGGGTGCCGCAGATCGTGCGCTCGCCGGCCTGGCGTGACGACGGCGCGCTGTTCATCACCTTCGACGAGGGCGTCAAGGGTGATGGCGGGTGCTGCACCTACGCCGACGGCGGCCGGATCGCGACGCTGGTGATCTCGCCGCTGGGCAAGCCCGGGTTTGTGTCGGAGGTCGCCTATGACCACTACTCGCTCCTGCGGACGATCGAGCAGGCCTGGGGGCTGCCGCTACTTGGCCACGCGAACTGCGACTGCGCGCGGGTCATGACCGATTTCTTCAGGGCGCCGGCGGCGGGGCGCTAGCGGCGCGCCGCTAGCGCCCCGCCACCCTGCGGGTACCCGGGGGACCCGCGCCTCTTCCCCCAGCCCCCTCCGGCAAATGATGCCGTCTCCACTGCAATGATCGTGGCGCATGCCCAGCACCATTGCTACCGGACGAGTTCCATCCCGCCGCGCCTGGATTCAGCCGGGCATGCGCGCCAAGCATCGCACCAGAGACAGCATCTTTTTGGGGTCCCGGGGCGAAGCCCCGGCCGGGGGGCGGCGGCCCACCCCCGCCCGCGCGGGCACGGGGGCGCGCAGCCCCCCGACCGAACCGAATGGGGTGCGCAGCCCGCGCAGAAGCACGGGCGCGCAGCCGACGCACAATATTGCGATGTCGAAAGAACATGCTATACTGATCCGACTATGGAGCGATCAAACGCTTACCAACCTGTGGCAGGCCGCGCCCGACCGCGCATCACCCCGCTGCGCTTCGTGTGGCGCCTGTTCCTGGCGTTTGTCAAACTGAGCCTGCTGGCGATCGAGCTGGCCATCCTGGCCGCGCTGTGCGTCTACTCCTACTACGGCCGCGAACTGGAGGGTCTGGAGGCCGGGCTCGGGCGGCACCGCCCGGCCGAGACGACCCAGATCCTCGCGCGCGACGGCACCTTGCTCTACGAGCTGGTCGACCCACAGGGCGGCCGGCGCACCGTCGTCGCGCTCGACCAGATCCCCAAGCCGCTGCGCGACGCGACGATCGCCGTCGAGGACGCCAACTTCTACGACAACCCCGGGGTCGACCTGCGCGGGATCGTGCGCGCGGTGCTGCTGAACTACCAGTCGCAGGATATCGTCAGCGGCGGGTCGACGATCACCCAGCAGCTGGTGCGCAACGTGCTGCTGCCGCCCGAGTCGCGCACCGAGATCTCGTTCGACCGCAAGCTGCGCGAGGCGATCCTGGCCTACAAGGTCTCGCGCAAGTACAGCAAAGATCAGATCCTGGGCATCTACCTGAACGAGGTCTACTACGGCAACAGCGCCTACGGCGTCGAGGCCGCCGCGCAGACCTACTTCGGCAAGCACGTCTGGGAGCTGAGCGTGGCCGAGTCCACGCTGATCGCCGGCCTGCCGCAGTCGCCGACCATCCTCGACCCGCTGACCAACCTGGCGGGCGCGCGCGCGCGCCAGCAGGTCACGCTCGGGCTGATGGCGAAGTACGGCTTTCTGACGGCCGAGCAGTCGCGGGCCGTGCTCGCGCAGCCGCTCGACTTCGCCCCGCAGACCAGCAACCTGATCGCGCCGCACTTCGTCTTCTACATCCGCAACCTGCTCGAGCAGCGCTACGGGCCGGAGGTGATGTACCGCGGCGGGCTGCGGGTGGTGACCTCGCTCGACCTGCACTGGCAGGCCGAGGCGCAGCGGATCGCGCGCGAGCGCATCGCGGAGCTGCGCGACCGGAAGGCCAGCAACGCCGCGGTGGTGATGCTCTCGCCCGAGGGCCAGATCCTGGCGATGGTCGGCAGCGTGGACTATAACGACGCGGCGATCGACGGCGAGGTGAACGTGGCGCTGGCGCCGCGCCAGCCCGGCTCGGCGCTCAAGCCGATCGTCTACGCGGCGGCGATGCGGCGCGGCTGGACGCCGGCCACCGTGCTGTGGGACCAGCCGGTCGAGTTCAAGCTGTCGGACAGCTCGGTCTACGCGCCGGTGAACTACGACAACAGCTGGCACGGCCCGCAGCGGCTGCGCATGGCGCTGGCGAACTCGCTCAACATCCCGGCCGTGAAGGCCATGGAGTTCGTCGGGGTGGAGAACTTCGTCGAGCAGGCCCACGCGATGGGCATCACGACTCTGAATGATACCGCCAGCTACGGCCTGGCGCTGGTGCTCGGCGCCGGCGAGGTGCGCCTGCTCGACCTGACCAACGTCTACAATACGATCAGCAACGGCGGGATCAAGCGCGACCCGGTCGCCATCCTGCGCGTGACCAACTCGCACGGCGAGGTGCTCGAGCGCGGCGGCGAGTCGGCCGGCCGGCAGGCGCTCGGCGAGCGCGGCGAGCAGATCGCCTACCTGCTGACCGATATTCTGAGCGACAACGCCGCGCGCGAGTACATCTTCGGGCCGGGCAACGTGATGGAGCTGCCCGACGGGCGGGCGGCGGCCGTCAAGACCGGCACCAGCAACGACTGGCGCGACTCGTGGGCGGTCGGCTACACGCCCGACGTGACCGTCGGCGTCTGGGTCGGCAACAGCGACGGCTCGCCGATGCAGGAGATCGCCGGGGTCAACGGGGCCGGCACGATCTGGCGCGAGATCATGGATCAGTTCCAGCAGGGCCGGCCAGCACAGCCGTTCCGCAAGCCGCCCGGCATCGTCGACGCGACGATCTGCGCCGACACGGGCGCGCTGGCCGGCGACGCCTGCCCGAACCGCGTCGGCGAGCACTTCGTCGCCGGCAGCGAGCCGAAGACCAGCGACGTGTTCTTCAAGACGCTCAAGGTCGGCGGCGACGGCGGCTGCCTGGCGGCGCCGTACACCCCAGCCGACCAGGCGCACGAGCGCACGTTCACGGTCTACCCGGCCGAGTTCCACGACTGGGCGGTCTCGGCCGGCATCCCGCAGCCGCCGACCAGCTACTGCGCGCCGCCGCAGAGCCGCCCCGACGCGAGCATCGCGCGGATCACGCAGCCGAGCGCCAGCGTGCCGATCACGGGGACGCAGGTGCTGGTGCGCGGCACCGCGCGCGGCGACTACGCGCTCGACTGGGGTGGCGGCAGCGACCCGGCCAGCTGGCAGCCGATCGGGCAGGGCACCGCCGGCGTCGACGACGGCATCCTGGGGGTCTGGCGCGTGGCCGATCTGCCGCCCGGCCAGTACACGCTGCGCCTGCGCGTGACGACTCTGGAGGGGATTCCGGTCGAGACGAAGTTGGTGGTGCAGATCGCTCGGTAGAAAGATTGACAAGATCGCCGCCTGTCCGTACCATAGACACACCGCCGCGCAAACAAAGAGGTACAACCATGCCAGCATTCCTGCTCTACAACGGCCCAATCTACACGCTCGACCCGGAGGCGCCGCGCGTCCAGGCGCTTGGCGTGCGCGACGGTCGCGTGATCGCCAGCGGCAGCGAGGGCAAGGTGCAGGCGGCGGTCGGCGGGCGCGCCGAGCCGATCAATCTGCACGGCCGGGCGGTCGTGCCTGCCCTGACCGACGCGCACGTCCACTTCGTCGGCTACGCGCTGGCGCGCCGCGAGCTGCGCCTGGAGGGCATGGCCGACTTCGACACCGCGCTGCTGCGCGTGGCCGAGGCCGCCGAGCAGCTGCCCGCGGGCGCCTGGCTGACCGGCGGCGGCTGGGACCACACGCTGTGGGGCGGGCGCTGGCCGCGCGCGTCCGACCTCGACGCGCTCGTTCCCGGCCGGCCGGTGCTGCTGGTCCGCAAGGACGGCCACTCAGCCTGGGCCAACAGCCGCGCGCTGGAGCTGGCCGGCATCGGCGACGACACGCCCGACCCGCCCGGCGGAACCATCCAGCGCGAGAAGAAGCGCGCGACCGGCCTGCTGCTCGAGACGGCGGTCGACCTGCTGCGCCGCCACATCCCGGCGGCCACCCAGGAGCAGCGGGTCGCCGCCACGCGCGACGCGATCGTCGAGGCGCACTCGTACGGCATGGCCGGCGCGCACATCCCGCCCGGCATGGCCCAAGGCGACGCCGCGCGCGTCCTCTCGGACCTACAGCTGCTGCGCGAGCGCGGCCAGCTCAAGCTGCGCTGCCTGGCGCACCTCGGCCTGGAAGGGCTGGACGAAGCGATCTGGCTGGGCATCCGCAGCGGCCTGGGCGACCGCTGGCTGCGGATCGGCGGCGTCAAGATGTTCTCGGACGGCTCGCTCGGCTCGGAGACTGCCGAGATGCTATCGCACTACGAGGGCCGCCGCCACCTCGGGGCCGCCACGATGACGACCGAGGCGCTGAACGACGCGGTGGGCCGCGCGCTCGCGGGCGGCATCGCCGTGACGATCCACGCGATCGGCGACGCGGCCAATCGGCGGGTGCTGGATGCGATCGAGCTTGCGCTCAGCCAGCAGTCAGCAGTCAGCAGTCAGCAGTCAGCAGCCGGCGATGAACTGCGGACTGCCGACTGGCGACTGCCGACTGCCATACCGAATCGGATCGAGCACTGCCAGATCCTGCACCCGAGCGACATCCCGCGCTTCGCCCGGCTCGGCGTGATCGCCTCGATGCAGCCGATCCACGCGACCGCCGACATGGAGGTGGCCGACCGGCTGTGGGGCGAGCGCTGCGCGACCGCGTACGCCTGGCGATCGCTCCAGGATGCCGGGGCGACGCTGGCGTTCGGGTCGGACGCGCCGGTCGAGCCACTCAACCCGTGGCTGAGCATCCACGCCGCCGTGACGCGCCAGCGCCCCGGCAATATCCCGCTGACCGGCTGGTATCCCGAGCAGCGGATCGACGTCGCCGCGGCGCTGCGCGGCTTTACGTCCGGCGCGGCCGCGGCGGCCGGCGCGAGCCACGAGCTTGGCACGCTGGCGATCGGCAAGTTCGCGGATCTGGCAATCCTTTCGGCCGACCCGTTCAAGATCGACCCGTCGGATCTGCACGCCGTGGCGGCCGAGCTGACGATGATCGAGGGCGAGATTGTGTGGGAGAAGCGTTCGAACACGGCAACGCTCGAACGTTAGGGTAGCCCAGTGGAACAGTTTATTTAGTCGAAGATCCATTAAGCTGTGGGAACGTGATAGCGGATGTATGGTGGTGTATGACTGATCTGCTCCAACAGGGGATCGCCGCCGCGCGGGCCGGCCGGCGCAGCGAGGCGCGCGCCATGCTCATGCGGGTCGTCGAGGCCGACGAGCGCAGCGAGCTGGGCTGGCTCTGGCTCTCCGGCGTCGTCGACGACCCGGAGGACATTCGCACGTGTCTCCACAACGTGCTGGACATCAACCCGAGCAACCCGAACGCGAAGCAGGGGCTGGCCTGGATCGAGCAGCGCCACGGGCCATCCACGCGATCGCAGGAGCAGCCGGCTCGATCGCCGGCCAGCGCCGCTCCCGAGGCCGTGACCGCGCCCCAGGCACTGGTGAGACCGGCCGGGCGAAACCTCGAGCGCACGATCGCCGACTCCTACACGCAGACGACCACGAGCCTCCAGCCGGTCGGGCCGCCGAGCGAGCCAACTACGGCACCCGCGCAAGCGCAAGCGCCCGCACAGCACACGCCGCCCGTCGCGTCACTGGAGACGCAGTCACAGGCGCCGCGCAGGCCGCCGCCCACGCCCACCAACGAGCGCTTCAAGTTGCCCAAGCCGGCGCCTTTGCCGGAGCGCCCGCCCGCGCGCCAGCCACGGCCGCAGGCGCGCCCGCCCGCGCGCCCCGACCCCGATCCGACGGCAGTGTACGCCCCGATCGGCGCGGCCCCCGCGGCGGTCGTGCCGCCTATGCCGGCCACGCCGCCCGAGAACCCCTGCCCCTACTGCGGCGCGCCGACGACGCTCACCCAGCGGCGCTGCACGCAGTGTCGCGGCGACCTGATGATCCGCGCAGCGCCGCCCGAGAAGCGCTCCTTCGCGCTGACGCTGCTCGGCATCCTGTGGGGCATCGGCGGCGTGCTCACGCTGCTGCTGGCGGCGCTGATGGCCGGCCTGTTCGTGCTTAGCCGGCGGACGGCGGGCGCGGCCGCGTCAGCATCCGCATCCGCATCCGACCAGATCCTCACCAGCTTCGCGGTCGCGCTGCTGTTCGGCCTGCTGTACATCTCGGTGTCGCGCGGGCTGCTGGCACGCCGGCGCTGGGCTTATTATGTCAATATCATCCTGATCGTCCTCAGTCTGATCGGCGCGCTCGCAGCAGTCGCCGCCGGCGCCGTCCTGCTCAGCCTGCTTGGCGCGGCGGTCAGCCGGGCGGGCGGAGCTCGCGCGGCCGGCACGATCGGTCTCATCCTGCCGCTGATCGTCGGCGGCGCCTTTGTGCTGCTGCCGATCATCCTCACGGCGCTGAGCTACCGCGACTTTACCGGCCCGCTGGTGCGCTTCGTTCGCCCGATCGAAGACACCGACCACATCGGCCACTACAACAGCGGCGTGGCATACAAGAACCGCGGCATGTGGTACGCCGCCGCGCAGGAGTGGGAGGCCGCGATCAAGAAGAAGCCGCGCGAGGCCAGCTACCTGCACGCGCTCGGCCTAGCCTACACGCGGCTCAAACACCTCGACCAGGCCCGCGCCACGCTCGACGCAGCCATCAACGCCGCGCCGGAGGACCCCAAGATCAAAGAGAGCCGCGCGCTGGTCGACCAGGTCGCGGCCAGGGCGGCAAAGTAGCAATACGAAATCGCCGACTAGCTGCATACAGCGGCCACGTTCGTACAGCACAAGCTATGAACAGCGACACGGTGGACCCGCAGGAGCGCGACACCTACACCTGGCTGCTGACGCTGCAGGACGCCTGCCCGACCTGTGGCGCTCCGCTTGGCCCGGAAGCGCCCTGCTGCGCGGCGTGTGGGCGATCGCTCCTGATTCTGGTCCGCCCGCCCCAGCGATCGCTCGCCACCACCACGCTGATCGGCATGTGGGTGTTCGGGATGCTGGGCGCGACGCTGGCGCTGATCGGGACGCTGTCGCAGCTGCTCGGCGTGACGCAGCGGGCCAACAGCGCAGCGGTGCTACGCTGGCTCTTGTTCGGCAGCGCGGGTGGAGCGATTTTCAGCGCGATCATGGCGTGGGGCTGCTGGGGCCGGCGCCCGTTCGCGCTCTATCTCGGGATTGCGCTCTCGGCGCTGATCGGCGTCGCCGGCGTCGCGGCCGGGCTGCTGCTCAAGGGCGCGCCGGCGCTGGCGCTGGTGGCCGTAGGGTTGCTCGCGGCGATCGGACTGATCCTGACGCATATCGCCACGGCGCACGAGTTCCGCGGCGAGTGGCGCCGGCAGGCGTTCGCGCCACGCGCGACCAGCGGCAAGGGGCTCTACCTCGAGGGGCACGAATACTACCAGGCCGGGCTGCACTTCCTGGCCGCCCAGCGCTGGGCGCGCGCGCTCGGCAAGGAGCCGGGCAATGCCGCCTACATGCACGCGCTGGCGCTGGCGCTAGCCCAGCTCGGCCACCAGGACCGCGCGCTCGGCCAGATCGAGCGGGCGCTGCGCGCCGACCCAGGCAACCCGGAGATTCGCGAGAGCTATGAGATCATTCGCAAACACGTAGTCAGGAGCCGGTAGTCATTAGCCAGGCAGTGCTCGAGCTCTATCGACATCATGCCCCTGGCTACCGCTCCTTCGGAGAAATCATGCCAGGCAACACCTTTGGACAGATCTTTCGCCTGACGACCTGGGGCGAATCGCACGGCCCCGCCGTCGGCTGCGTGGTGGACGGCTGCCCGGCCGGGCTGCCGCTCGCCGAGCAGGACGTGCAGCGCGAGCTCGATCGGCGGCGGGTCGGGCAGAGCAAAGTCTCGTCGGCGCGCCAGGAGCCCGACAAAGTCCAGATCCTCTCGGGCGTGTTCGAGGGCCGCACCACCGGCACGTCGATCAGCATGCTGGTCTGGAACACCGACGCCAAGTCGTCGCACTACGAGAGCATCAAAGACCTGTACCGGCCCGGCCACGCCGACTACACCTGGGACGCCAAGTACGGCTTTCGCGACTGGCGCGGCGGCGGGCGCTCGAGCGCGCGCGAGACGATCGGGCGGGTGGCCGGCGGCGCGGTGGCGCGGCTGCTGCTGGCGCGCGCGGGGGTCTCGATCGTCGGCTGGACCGCGCAGCTGGGCGACCTGCGGGCCGAGGTGATCGACGAGGATGAGATCGAGCGCAACATCATGCGCTGCCCCGACGCGCGCGTGGCCGAGCTGATGATCGCGCGGGTCGACGCGGCCCGGCGCTCGCTCGACTCGCTCGGCGGGGTCGTCGAGGTGCGCGCGCGCGGCGTGCCGCCCGGCCTGGGCGAGCCGGTGTTCGACAAGCTCCAGGCCGACATCGGCAAGGCCATGTTCAGCATCCCGGCGATCAAAGGCGTCGAGATGGGCGAGGGCTTCGGGGTCGCGCACATGCGCGGCTCGGAGCACAACGACCCGTTCCTGCGCCGCGACGATGGCGGCATCGGCACGACCAGCAACCACCACGGCGGCATCCTGGGCGGCATCAGCACCGGCGAAGAGATCGTGGTGCGCGTAGCGGCCAAGCCGCCGGCCTCGATCGCCCAGCCGCAGCAGACCGTCGACCGCGACGCCAACCCGAGCACGATCGAGGTGCACGGCCGCCACGACCCGACTGTGCTGCCGCGGCTGGTGCCGATCGCCGAGGCGATGCTGGCGCTGGTGCTGGCCGACCACCTGCTGCGGCAGCGTCTGGCCAGGCTTGAGACTTGAGGCTTGGGGCTTGGGATCAGGCGACAAGCCCACGCCCCTGGCGCTCAGCCGATCGGCTGACCTCGGCTCGTCCGCGCGGGCGATCCGCCGTGGCACGCAACCTGCTTTAATAGCGACAGATAGATTTGAGACAGCGGCGGTCGCGCAGCCATCAATTGCTGAACGAGATCTTTCGCACCGCCGCCTTCCCACAGCTTCACGGTCACCCTCGCGGGTGGCCGTTTCTGATTCAGTGCGGCTCCGCCGTGGTGTCTTCCGGGGCGCTGCGCCCCCGGCCCCCCGCCTGGTCAGCTGGTCAGCTGGTCATCTTTTCTCCGGGGCGCTGCGCCCCCGGCCCCCCGCCCGGGGGAACCCGCGCCGGTTCCCCCGGCCCCCCTCCGGCAAATGATGCCGTACCAGATCCAAGCATCGTGGCACATGCCCATACCATTTCGGGCGCGGCCGGTGCATATCCCGCCGCGCCTGGATTCAGCCAGGCATGTGCGCCAAGCGCTCAAAATGAGGCGGCATCTTTTTTGGGGTCCAGGGGCGCACGCCCCGGCCGGGGGGCGGCGGGGGTGGCGGCCCACCCCCGCCCGCGCGGGCACGGGGGGCGCGCAGCCCCCCGCAAGCGGTGTGCGAGCGACGGACGACGAGATTCAGCCAGGCATGTGCGCCAAGCGCTCAAAATGAGGCGGCATCTTTTTTGGGGTCAGGGCGCCCGCCCCCGGGGGCCCCCCCCCCCCCCCCCCCCCCCCGCCCCCCCGGCCCCCCTGCCCCCCCCGCCCGCCCCGGCCCCCCCCCCCCCGCCGCCCCCACCACCCCCTCCCCCGCCCGCGCCCCGGCCCCCCCCCCCCCCCCCCCCCCCCCCCCCCCCCCCCCCCCCCCCCCCCCCCCGCCCCCCCCCCCCCCCCCCCCCCCCCCGCCCCCCCGCCCCCCCCCCCCCCCCCCCCCCCCCCCCCCCCCGCCGCCCGCCCCGCCCCCGCGCCCCCCCCCCCCCCCCCCCCCCCCCCCCCCCCCCCCCCCCCCCCCCCCCCCGCCCCCCCCCCCCCCCCCCCCCCCCCCCCCCCCCCCCCCCCCCCCCCCCCCCCCCCCCCCCCCCCCCCCCCCCCCCCCGCCCGCCCCCCCCCCCCCCCCCCCCCCCCCCCCCCCCGCCCCCCCGCCCGCCCCCCCCCCCCCCGCCCCGCCCCCCCCCCGCCCCCCCCCCCCCCCCCCCCCCCCCGCCACCCCGGGACCCCCCGCCCCCCCGCCCCCCGGCCCGCGGGCCCCGGCGGGGCCCCCCGCCCCCCCCCCGCCCCGTCGAAAGCCCCCCCCGCCCCCCCCCCCCCCCCCCCCCCCCCCCCCCCGCCCCCCCCCGCCCGCCCCCCCCCGCCCCCCACCCCCCCCCCCCCCCCCGGCGCGGCCCCCCGGCCCCCCCCCGCCCCCCCCCCGCCCCCCCCCCCCCCCCCCCCCCCCCCCCCCCCCCCCCCCCCCCCCCCCCCGGCCCCCCCCAAGGAGGGCGGCGCGGGGGCCCCCCCCCCCCCCCCGGCCCCGCCCCCGGGCCGGCCCCCCCCCCCCCCCCCCCCCCCCCCCCCCCCCCCGCCCGCGGCGGGGGGCCCCCCGCCCCCCCCCCCCCCGCGGGCGGGGCGGCGCGCCCGCCCCCCCCCCCCGCCGCGCCGGCCCCCCCCCCGCCCCCGCCCCCCGCGGCCCCCCCGCCCCCCGGCCGCCCGGGCGGGGGGCCCCCCCCGGCCCCCGGGGGGCCGGCGGGGGGGGCCCCGGCCCCGCGCCCCCGGCCCCCCGCCGGGCGGGGGGGGGGGCGCGGCGGCGGCCGCCGCCGCGCGGCGCCCCGGGGGGGCCGCCCGGGCGCCCGGCCCCGGCCGGCGCGGGCCGCCGGGGCCCCCCGCCCCCGCCCGGCGGGGGGGGCCCCCGGGGGGGGGGCCGCGGGGGGCGCCCCCCCCCCCCCCGCCGGGGCCCCCCCCCCCCCCGCGCCCCCCCCCCCCCCCCCCCCCCCCCCCCCACGACTAGGCCGCAGCCCCGCCAAGCGGAAGCAACACCTTTGGAAAATCATGCTATACTACGCCAACCCCCAGAGCGAAAACATGGCACTCAGGCGCCGCGGCGGCGGCCAGGACCCTCGACGCTGAGCAGAGCACCGGGAGGGCAGATGGCGAGCATTGACGAGGTGATCGCGCGTATCCCCGAGTGGCACGGCCGCGCCGCGCGCGTCGAGCCGCTCGCCGGCGGCCTGACCAACACGAACTACCGCGTGACGGTCGACGACACGCCGTTCGTGGTGCGCATCCCCGGCCAGAGCACCGAGCTGCTCTCGATCAACCGCGAGCACGAGTACCACAACACGCTCGCGGCGGCGCAG
Organism: Candidatus Ribeiella danica; assembly: GCA_016717335.1. GTDB lineage: Bacteria > Chloroflexota > Chloroflexia > Chloroflexales > Roseiflexaceae > Ribeiella > Ribeiella danica. The sequence goes on along the minus strand of JADKFS010000003.1, from coordinate 43,159 downwards.
GCCGGCGTCGGCGCGCGGATCGCCCACTACCTGCCGGATCTCGCGGTGATGGTGCTGGAGTATATCCACGGGCAGACGATGAGCAGCGCGCGGCTGCGCGAGCCCGATCAGATCGCGCGGATCGCGCGCTCGGCGCGCATGCTGCACGCCGGCCGGCCGTTCGTCAACGGCTTCAACATGTTCCGCACGATGGAGTTCTACCTCGCGATCGTGGGGCGGCAGGCCATCCGCATCCCCGATGGCTACGCCGAGTACATCCCGGTCGCGCGGCGGATCGAGGCCGCGCTGGAGCGCCGGCCGCTGGATCTGGTACCATGCAACAACGACCTGCTGGCCGAGAACTTCATCGACGACGGCGCGCTGCTGCGGCTGGTCGACTACGAGTATAGCGGAAACAACGACCCGTGCTTCGAGCTGGGCAATATCTGTAACGAGAACGACTTCGCGCCCGAGCAGGTCGAGCAGCTCTGCGCGGCCTACTTCGGCCAGGCCAGCCGCGCCAAGGTCGCGCGCATGTGGCTGTACTACTGCATGTCGAACATCGGCTGGGTGCTGTGGGGCAGCATCCAGAGCAGCATTAGCGCGATCGACTTCGATTTCTGGGAGTGGACGCTGGTCAAGTGGCGCAAGGCTGTGGCGAAGGTCGAGTCGCCCGAGTTTGGGCGCTGGCTTGAGGACGTGACCAGTATGCAGTAGGCAGTCGGCAGTATGCTGAAGCCAATGCATCCGCTGTATCCGACGACTGCCGCCTGCTGACTGCCGTCTGCCGCCTGCTGACTGTAAATGAGGAAACTTGTGATGAAGACCCACGCCCAGGCGGTGATCATCGGCGGCGGGGTGTCCGGCTGCAGCATCGCCTACCACCTGACGCTGCTGGGCTGGCGCGACGTGGTGCTGATCGAGAAGGGCGAGCTGACCGGCGGCTCGACCTTCCACGCGGCCGGGCTGATCGGCCAGCTGCGCTCCTCGGCCAGCCTGACGCGCATGATGATCTACAGCACCGACCTGTACGGCCGTCTGAAGGACGAGACCGGCCTCGACCCCTCGTTCCACCAGGTCGGCAGCCTGCGCCTGGCATCCAGCCCGGAGCGCATGGACGAGCTGCGCCGCCAGGCCGCCTTCGCGCGCACGGTCGGCCTGCCGGCCGAGCTGATCGGCCCGCGCGAGGCCTGCGAGCTGTTCCCGCCGATGGTCGCCGATGGGATGGAGGGCGCGCTGTGGCTGCCGACCGACGGCCACATCGACCCGAGCGGGCTGGCCCAGGCGCTGGCCCGCGGGGCGCGCGGCCGCGGCGCGGAGATCCACGTCGAGACGACCGTCACGGGGCTGGCGATCGAGCGCGGGCGCGTGCGCGGCGTCGTCACCGACAAGGGCGCGATCCAGTCGGACTGCGTGATCGTCGCGGGCGGCGCGTGGTCGCCGCTGGTCGCGCGCATGGCCGGCGTGAGCGTGCCGATCATGCCCTTCGCGCACCAGTACGTCGTCACCCGGCCGGTGCCCGGCGTCGCGCGCGGGCTGCCGACTATGCGCGACCCCGACAAGCTGGTCTACTTCAAGGAGGAGCTGGGCGGCTGGGTGATGGGCGGCTACGAGCGCACGCCGGTCCACTTCGACTACGACGCCATCCCGGCCGACTTCAACCACCGGCTGCTCGATCCCGACTGGGACCGCTTCATGGGCCTGCTGGACGCGGCGATCGAGCGGGTGCCCAGCGTGGCGCAGGCCGAGCCGGTCACGCTGATCAACGGCTTCGAGGCCTTCACGCCCGACGGCGAGTTCATCCTGGGCGAGGCGTCCGAGGTGCGCGGGCTGTGGCTGGCCTGCGGCTTCTGCGCCCACGGCATCGCCGGCGGCGGCGGGATCGGCAAGGTCCTGGCCGAGTGGATCGTCGAGGGCCAGCCGTTCGTCGACCTGGCCAAGATGGACGTGCGCCGCTTCGCGCAGCAGTACCGCAGCAAGGCGCTCACGCTGGCGCAGACCCACGAGGTCTACGCGACCTACTACGACATCCACCTGCCGATGGAGGAGCGCGCCGCCGTGCGCGAGCTGCGGCTCAGCCCGCTGTACGGCCGCCTGAAGGAGCTGGGCGCGACCTTCGGCGAGAAGGCCGGCTGGGAGCGGCCGAACTTCTTCGCGGGAGTGGCCGAGGAGCACCGCGCCACCCGCGAGCGGGCGGGGCTGTTCGACTTCAGCTCGTTCAGCAAGATCCAGGTCCAAGGGCCGGGCGCGCTGGCGCTGCTGCAGCGGCTGGCCGACAACGAGATCGACCGGCCGGTCGGCAGCGTCACCTACACCCAGCTGCTCAACCCGCGCGGCGGGATCGAGTGCGACCTGACCGTGACGCGGCTGGCGGCCGACCGGTTCTACCTGATCACCGGCACGGCCTTCGGCCCGCACGACCTGGCGCACCTGCGCCGGCACGCGCCCGAGGACGGCTCGGTCTACATCGACGACGTGACCTCGAGCCGTGCGGTGATCGGCCTGTGGGGGCCGCGCGCGCGCGACATCCTGCAGTCCGCGACCGAGGACGACGTCTCGAACGCGGCGGCGCCCTACCTGAGCGCGCGCAGCATCACGGTCGGCCGGGCGCCGGTGCTGGCGCTGCGGGTGACCTACGTCGGCGAGCTGGGCTGGGAGCTGCATACCCCCGCGGAGTACGGGCTGCACCTGTGGGACGCGCTGTGGGCGGCCGGGCAGCCGTTCGGCGCGGCGGCGTGCGGCTACCACTGCGTCGACACGCTGCGCTTCGAGAAGGGCTACCGCTACTGGAGCACCGAGCTGACGCCCGAGTACACGCCGTACGAGGCCGGGCTGGGCTTCTGCGTGAAGCTGGGCAAGGGCGACTTCGTCGGCCGGGCGGCGCTGCTGGAGCAGAAGCAGCGCGGCCTCAGCCGCAAGCTGTGCTGCCTGCTGCTCGACGAAGGCGCGCCGGTGGTCTGGGGCCGCGAGCCGATCCTGCGCGGCGAGGCGGCGATCGGGCGGGTGACCGGCGGCAACATGGGCCACACGCTCGGCCGGTCGATCGCCTACGGCTACCTGCCGACCGAGCACGCGGCGATCGGCGCGCGCTACGCCGTCGAGATCGCCGGCGCGACCTGGGGCGCGACCGTTGCGGCCGAGCCGCTGTGGGACCCACGCAACGAGCGGATTAAGTCCTGACCCATCGAGAGACCATAGACCATAGACCATAGGCTGTAAACTATAGCGCATAGACCATAGACGGCAATGGTCAAGCTATCGTCCATCGTCCTCCATGGAACAGATGCTGCTACCGTCCCAGCAAGGAGATCAAACACTATGGACTGGAAAGCGAACTTCATCACCGGCGGCGACGAGCTGCGTGCGCTGCTGGCCTCGCTCAGGCGCGTGGCCGTGCTCGGGATGCGGCCTGAGCGCTACGCCTACAAGGCCGCCTTCTACGTGCCCGAGTCGCTCGCGCAGGCCGGAATCGAGATCGTGCCGGTGCCCGTGCGCGACCTGGACGTCACGACGATCCTCGGGCGGCCGGTCTACCACAGCCTGGCCGCGATCCCCGGCGAGATCGACCTGGTCGACGTGTTTCGCCGGTCGGAGGACATCCCCGGCCACCTCGACGACATCCTGGCCAAGCGGCCGCCGGCCGTCTGGTTCCAATCGGGCATCCGCAACGACCAGGTCGCCGAGGCGCTCGCGCGCGAGGGCATCAAGGTCGTGCAGGACCGCTGCCTGATGGTGGATTACCGGCGGCTGGCGGCCGCGCCCTCCGCCCGGTAGGCTGCTCCTGCGGGTGGCCCTCACCCCCCTGCCCCCCTCTCCCATCCGGGAAAGGGGGGATTCTTTGTGGCATCAGGATACCATTGCCCTCACCCCCCTCCCCCCCTCTCCCGCTGGGAGAGGGGGGATTCGTGGTGGTGCGTCGGTGCACTGCTTTGCAGTGCACCGACGCACCACAGGACACCCCCCCTCCCCTGGCGGGGGCGGGGGCAGGGGGTGGGGTCAATCTCCCAAGTACCGATTTCTGTACGAGTACCGGTACGCCTTTCTGTACCCAAATGCTCTTCTCACAGGGGCAGCGATCGTGGTTTAATGCGACCATAGCGAACCGAACGCGCCAAGCGCACAAGGAGCACTCCTGTGATGACAGCATACAGCACCCCCGCCGCCACCTCGACCCAGCAGGCAGGCGTGGACCTCCGAGCACAGTGGCAGGCCCGCGCGAATCGCCGGATCGAGTTCGTTCCCAGTAACCCGGCCGACCGCCTGGCCGTCATAAAGAGAAACGAGTACGTCACCGCCGCGTACGCCGACATGTACCTGCGCAACCCCGCGCTGTACAAGTGGGCCGGTATGGCGGCGCTGACCTCGGCCGCGGTGGGCCGCGGGATGTATATGATGCGCTACCTGCGCCAGTCGCACATGGCGAGCGTCGTCGGGCTGTTCGGGCGCGAGGTGGCCGAGATCTCCTACACGCTCGGCGTCGGCAACCTGGCGGTGTTCGAGGATATCTACTGGCAGCACATGGCCTACGACCGCGGCGGCCTGGCCGAGCTGAGGCAGATCTATCGCGCCGGCAGGCTGGACCGGCTGGTCATGCAGTCCTGGGAGCAGGTCGACGAGGGCCGGCGCACGAACGACCAGGCGCTGATCTGGCAGGGCAACCGCGGCCTGCTGTACTACGAGCAGAAGCAGGTGCTGCAGCCGGCGGTGTACGATGGCAGCGAGGCGCTCTGGAAGGCCGTCTCGGGCTGGATCATCTCGCCGATCCCCGGCCACAACGAGACGATCGAGGCGTACGAGCCGGGCGCAAATATCGGCATCTTCGAGGAGCGCTGGCGCTGGATCGAGCGGAGCATGCTGCCGGCGTGGAAGCGGCTGGCGGAAACCCACCCCGAGCGCGTCGAGAGCCGCCTGCACGTGCGGATGATCGGCGGCCCGCCGTTCCTGCTGCCGGCGATGCTGGTCGGCCGGCTCGGGCAGGGCGTGCTCCAGTCGATCGCCTTGGGAAGCCACGCCGGGTCGACCTCGCAGCTGCGGCTGGCGGCCAGCCATTAGTTGCTTTATAGGCGGAGGTTTGGAGGGGCCAGAGGCCCTCCAAACCTCCCCAGACCCCACCCAGAAGTGTAAGGAACATGACCAATGCCAACTTTCGAGCAGTCGATCGAGATCCGCTCCGACGCGAAGACGCTGTTTCGCCTGACTCAAGACTACGACCACCGGCTCGACTGGGACCCGTTTCTCAAGGAGGCCCGCCTGGTCGGCGGCGCGAAGGAGGCCGGCGTGGGCGTGCGGGCCTGGTGCGTGGCGCGCAACGGCCTCGGGATGGAGACCGAGTACGTCTCGTTCAAGCCGTCGAAGGTTGTCGCCGTGAAGATGACCAGGGGGCCGGCGCTGCTGTCGGCATTCGCGGGCTCCTGGCGCTTTCAGGAGCTGGGCAACGGCTACACGCGGGTGATCTTCCGCTACCACGTCGCCGGCAACCCGCGCTGGCTCGGCTTCGCGTTCGACCCGATCCTGCGCTGGATCTTCTCGCACGAGGTGGCGAGGCGGCTCGACGGGCTCAAGCAGACGGTCGAGAATACCGACCTGGTGCAGCGCCTGGCGGCCGAGTACGTCTAGTACAATGCCGGACGCTCGTGTCGGGTTTGGGCTGCCACGATCGGTGCTGCGGTGCTGCAGTTCCGTGGCCACAGAACCACAGCACCGCAGAACCAACCGGCGACAACCAGCCTTCTGGAAAGCTGTACTATAGCTGCGAGCAAAAGCATTGAGCCAGTACGCAAGAGCGAGACGCCGTTGTGATGCGATCCGTCTTACTGCCAACTGGCTTCTGCCGACTGCTCACTGCTATAGGGCGCCGAATCTTGCGGTAGAATAGACATCACTGTACCGTTCGCCAATCGGAGCCCTGACCGCCCTATGCCTGAGCTACCTGAGGTGGAACACGCCGCGCGCAGCCTGGGCGCGCAGATCGTCGGGAGCCGGATCGTCGCCGTGACCCGGCTCGACTGGGAGCGCATGGTCGAGACCCCGGCGGTCGAGCGCTTCCTGGAACTGCTGGAGGGGCGCGCGGTGCTGGCCGCCGGCCGGCGCGCCAAGTGGATCTTGCTGACGCTGGACAGCGGCTGGACGCTGGCGCTGCACCTGCGTATGTCCGGCTCGATCACCGTGCACGGCCCCGACGCGCAGCCGGACGTCTACACGCACCTGGTGCTGCTGCTCGACGACGGCCGCCAGGTGTTCTTCCACGACACCCGCAAGTTCGGCCGCGCGCGCATGCTCGACGACGCCGGCCTGGCGGCGCTCGAGGGCGCCCACGGGGTCGAGCCGCTGAGCGACGCGTTCACGGTCGAGCGGCTGGCCGCGCTGCTGCTGCGACGCCACGCGCGTCTCAAGCCGACGCTGCTCGACCAGCGCGTGATCGCCGGGATCGGCAACATCTACGCCGACGAGGCGCTCTGGAACGCCCAGCTCCACCCGCTGCGCCAGACCGACAGCCTCGACGAGGGCGAGCTCGCGCGGCTGCACTCGGGCATCCGCCTGGCGCTGCTCCAGGGCATCGAGCACGGCGGCAGCACGCTGCGCGACTACCGCAACAGCTACGGCGAGGCCGGCAGCAACCAGGAGCACTTCAACGTCTACGACCGCCAGGGCCGGCCCTGCCCGCGCTGCGGCGGCCCGATCGAGAAGACCGTGGTCGGCCAGCGCGGCACGCACCTCTGCCCGCACTGCCAGCCGCTCGCCAAGGCGCTGGAACGCTAGAACGTGCGAGCGCGCCAACGTTCCAATGCTCCAACACTCCAACGTTCCAACGTTCTAACGTTCCAACGTTCCAACGTTCTAACCCGCTAGCATCGCCAGCAGCTCCTGCCGGTCCGGCATCGAGGGCTGCGCGCCGGGACGGGTCACCGAGATCGCGCCGGCCGCCAGCCCCCAGCGGATCGCCGCGTCGAACGGCTGGCCCTCGCTCAGCGCCGTCGCCAGCCCGCCGTTGAACGCGTCGCCGGCGGCCACCGTGTCGACCGCAGCGACCGCGAAGGGCGGGTAGATCCGGCCGCCGGCCTCGTCCGCCGCGTAGGCGCCCCTGGCCCCCAGCTTGATGACCACGCGGCGCACCCCGCGCGACTGCAGGGCCGCGGCCGCGCGCTCGACCGCTGTGGGCGTGTCGACCGGGAAGCCGACCAGCTGCGCCGCCTCGGTCTCGTTCGGCGTTATGATATCGGCCAGCGCGTACAGCTCCCGCGGCAGATCGCGCACCGGCGCCGGGTCGAGCAGCGTCAGGCAGCCGCGCCCGCGCGCCGCCTGGGCGGCCGCGACCACCGCCTCGATCGGGACCTCGAGCTGCAGCAGCAGGGCGCGCGCGCCATCGAGCGCCGCCGCGAGCCGCGCGACATCCTCGCTGCCGACCGCGCCGTTCGCGCCCGGCACGACGATGATCGTATTCTCGGCCCGATCGTCCACCGCGATCATCGCCACGCCGGACGGCAGGCCCGGCGTCGCGGACACGCCCGACACCTCCACGCCGTACCCCGCCAGCGACCGGCGCAGCGACTCGCCGAACACGTCGTCGCCGACCCGCCCGACCATCCGCGTGGCCGCGCCGAGCCGGGCGCACGCGACCGCCTGGTTGGCGCCCTTGCCGCCGGGCACCGTCGCGAAGCTGCGCCCGGTCAGCGTCTCGCCCGGCGCCGGCAGCCGCGGCACCCGCGCCACCAGGTCCATATTGATGCTGCCAAAGACGACTATTGCCATGACAAGCTCCCTCAACTGCTGTGCTGGTGGCGGAAAGCCCGCACCCCTCCCGCCGCCAAGCGCTCCCGCAAAGTGATCTATTCTATCAGGTCTGCGCGCCCCCGGCCGGGGCTCTCGCCTCTGGACCCCAAAAGTAACGCCGTCTCTCTTGCGATGCCTGCCGCGCATGCCCGGCTGAATCCAGGCGCGGCGGGCGACAACCCGCTCTGCAGGAATGTTGATTGGCATGCGCCACCAGCATTGCAGCTGAACCAGCATCAGTTGCCGGAGGGGGGCCGGGGGAACCGGCGTGGGTTCCCCGGGTACCCGCTGGGTGCCGGGGGGCCGGGGGCGCAGCGCCCCGGAAAAAGAATACGCCCTCGGCACGACCAGCAGACCGGGGGCCGGGGGCGCAGCGCCCCGGAAGACACCGGGCGCAGCCGCCTGAACCGGCGTGGATTCCCCCAGGCGGGGGGCCGGGGGCGCAGCGCCCCGGAAGACACCGGGCGGGGGCCGGGGGCGCTGCGCCCGGAAAAAGACCTGGCGCAGCCGCCTGAACCGGCGTGGGTTCCCCGGGCGGGGGGCCGGGGGCGCAGCGCCCCGGCAGAAAGGGGCCGCCGACAACAAGATGAGCAGCCAGGGGCGCGGGGGCACGGGGGCGCGCGCAGCCCCGCAGCGGCCGGCGCAAGCCAAACGATTGACAGGCCCTTCGTGACGCGGTATCATATCGGCGCCCCAATCGGAACTGTTCAGCAAAAAGGCATAGAGATGCATCGCGCGTACCATCGCTGGGATAGCCCTGCGCTTAATCGTCCCATGGAGCTGCTGGTCTTCGGTCACGCCGGCGCGCCGGTGATCGTCTTTCCCACCTCGCAGGGTCGCTTCTTCGAGTACGAGGATCGCGGCATGGTCGGCGCGCTGTCGCACCACATCGAGCAGGGCTGGGTCCAGCTGATCTGCGTCGACAGCGTCGACGCCGAGAGCTGGTACTGCGGCTGGGCGCACCCGCGCGGCCGACTCGCCCGCCACGACCAGTACGAGCGCTACATCCTCGACGAGGTGCTGCCGTTCGTCCGCTCGCAGAACGGCAACCCGTTCATCATGACCCACGGCTGCTCGTTCGGCGCCATCCATGCGATGCTGTTCGGCCTGCGCCACCCCGGCTACTTTCGCCGGGTGCTGGCCTTCGCCGGCTACTACGAGACCACCCGCTTCCTCGACGGCTACTACGACGAGGAGGTCCACTACCACCACCCGATCAACATGATCCAGAGCCTCCAGGAGGGCCAGCTCGCCGACGATCTGCGGCGCCTTGAGATCATTATGGCGATCGGGCGCGAGGACTCGGCGGCGTGGACCAACCAGGCGCTCTCGGATGCCCTCTGGAGCAAGAATATCTGGCACGCGATGCGCTGGTGGGATGGCTGGTCGCACGACTGGCCCTACTGGCACAAGATGATCCAGCTCTATATCGGCGGGCACGACTGAAACGCTGAATGATAAGCGTTGAGCGCTGAATGCCTAATGAAGGGATTCTTGTTCATCGTTCATCGTCCGAAACGGAAACCCTGAGCGCCGAACGCTGAATAGGAGTGATCTCGTTCATCGTTCATCGTTCATCGTTCGAAAGGGGTGCATTGATGGCCGGTGATCTGCTGAAGACTACGATCGGCGACCTGCTCGACCGCCAGGCCGCGCGCTTTGGCGAGCGCGACGCGCTGATCCACGTCGAGCACGGCGTGCGCTACACCTACGGCGAGTTTCGCGACGAGTGCAACCGCGTCGCCAAGGGCCTGATCGCGCTGGGCATCCGGAAGGGCGACCACGTCGGGATCTGGGCCACCAACTACGCCGAGTGGGTCGTCGCGCAGTTCGCCACCGCCAAGATCGGCGCGGTGCTGGTCACCGTGAACCCCTCCTACCGCACCCACGAGCTGGAGTACCTGCTCAAGCAGTCCGACGCCTCGACCCTGCTGCTGATCGACAGCTTCAAGACCTCCGACTACGTCGGGATGATCAACGAGCTGATCCCCGAGCTGCGCGAGTCGGAGCCGGGCGATCTGCATTCGGCCAAGTTCCCGCAGCTGCAGCGCGTGATCTTTATCGGCCAGGAGCGCCACGCCGGCATGCTGCAGTGGAGCGACCTGGCCGCCCTCGGCACGAGTGTAAGCGACGTTGAGCTGGCCCGCCGACAGGCCGAGTGCGGCCCCGACGAGGTGATCAATATCCAGTACACCTCCGGCACCACCGGCTTCCCCAAGGGCGCGATGCTGACCCACTTCAATATCGTCGGCGACGCGTTCTACATCGCCGAGTGCATGCGATTCACCGAGCAGGACCGGCTGTGCATCCCGGTGCCGTTCTACCACTGCTTCGGCTGCGTGCTCGGCACGCTCTGCTGCGTCACCCACGGCGCGGCGATGGTCATTCCGTCCGAGTACTTCGACCCGCTCAAGGCGCTCACGGCGGTCGAGAAGGAATCCTGCACCGGCCTGCACGGCGTCCCGACGATGTTCATCGCTGAGCTGCAGCACCCCGATTTCGCGAAGTTCAGCTTCCCGGCGCTGCGCACCGGCATCATGGCCGGCTCGCCCTGCCCGATCGAGGTGATGAAGCAGGTGGTCGAGCGCATGGGCGCCGCCGAGATCACGATCGCCTACGGCCAGACCGAGTCGTCGCCGGTGATCACGCAGACGCGCACTGACGACCCGATCGAGCTGCGCGTCAGCACGGTCGGCCGGGCCCTGCCAAACGTCGCAGTCAAGATCGTCGATCCGGAGACCGGCCAGGAGCTGCCGCCCGGCCAGCAGGGCGAGCTGTGCACGCGCGGATTCATCGTCATGAAGGGCTACTACAACCTGCCCGAGGCGACTACCAAAGCGATCGACCCGGACGGCTGGCTGCACACCGGCGACCTCGCGACGATGGACGAGCGCGGCTACTGCAAGATCACCGGCCGGCTCAAGGATATGATCATCCGCGGTGGCGAGAACATCTACCCGCGCGAGATCGAGGAGTTCCTCTACACCAACCCCAAGGTCGCCGACGTGCAGGTGGTCGGCGTGCCCGACCTCAAGTACGGCGAGGAGGTGATGGCCTGGGTCAAGCTCAAGGAGGGCCAGTCGGCCACGCCCGAGGAGATCCGCGATTTCTGCCGCGGCAAGATCGCTCACTACAAAGTGCCGCGCTACGTCAAGTTCGTGAATGACTTCCCGATGACCGTGACCGGCAAGATCCAGAAGTATAAGATGCGCGATGCCGCGGTCGAGGAGCTTGGCCTGCACGAGGCCGCCCGCGTCGCGACGGCGTGAGATCCTGTGCGCTGTCTGAGGAAGTGGGCCTGGTTTGATCCGCAGATAGACACAGATACACGCGGATAGCATCATACTATCACTATCCGCGTTTATCCGCGTTCATCCGTGGATCATGTTGAAGGTATTGATATAGATCTGCAGATAGACACAGATACACGAGGATAGCATCATACTATCACTATCCGCGTTTATCCGCGTTCATCTGCGGATTAGCTGACAATAGCAAGAGGGCGTTTGGCTATGCCACCAACCGGACAGGCGATCTCATTCCCCGGAAGCACCCAGCCGCAGCTCGGCGGCTACCTGGCCCGCCCCGACGGCGACGGGCCGTTCCCCGGCCTGGTGGTCATCCACGAGGCCTTCGGCCTGAACGACGACATGCGCGGCATCGCCCGGCGCTTCGCCGGCGAGGGCTACGCCGCGCTGGCGATCGACCTGTTCAGCGGCCGCAGCCAGGTGATGTGCATGTTTCGCCTGTTCGCCGGCATGATGCGCAGCTCGCTCGACCACGGCGGCATCCGCGACCTCCAGAGCGCGGTGACCTGGCTGTCCGCGCAGCCCGGCGTGGACGCGGGCCGGATCGGGGCGGTCGGCTACTGCTTGGGCGGCTCACTCGCGATCGCGCTCTCCTGCGCCGACAATCGCCTCAAGGCGATCGCGCCGTACTACGGCATGAACCCGCGCCCGCTCGCGGCCGTCGCGCGCGCGTGCCCGCTGGTCGGATCGTACCCCGAGCGCGATTTCACCGCCAAGGCCGGCCGCACGCTCGACGCCGAGTTGGACAAGCACGACATCCCGCACGACGTCAAGATCTACCCCGGCGCGAAGCACTCGTTCTTCGGCCAGGGCCGCAACCACGACCCCGCCGCCGCGCAGGACTCCTGGGGGCGCGTGCTGGCGTTCTTTCAGGAGCACGTCTGAATTGCGGATTGTAGATTGCGGATTATCTCAATCTACAATCTATGATCTGCAATCTGCAATCTACAATCACAAGGGGGGAGCGTTTGACAAAGAAGATCGGCATCATGGTCGGCCGCGAGGAGACGTTTCCGGGCGCCTTTATCGAGGAGGTCAACCGGCGCGGCGCCGGCGTGACGGCCGAGTTCGTCAAGCTCGACGGCACCGGCATGGCCGAGGACTGCCCGTACGACGTGATCGTCGACCGGATCTCGCACGAGGTGCCCTACTACCGCACCTTCCTGCGCACCGCCATGCTCAGCGGCACCGTAATCGTCAACAACCCGTTCTGGTGGAGCGCCTCCGACGACAAGCTGTTCGGCGCGACGATCTGCGCGCACAGCGGCGTCGCACACCCGCGCACGATCGCGCTGCCGTCGCACTCGTACATCGAGGGCATCGTCCACCCCGAGTCGCTGCGCAACCTGCGCGAGGGCATCCCGTGGGACCAGCACGTCGCGCACGTCGGCGGATTCCCGGTGATCCTTAAGCCGAACTCGGGCGGCGGCTTCAAGCAGGTCTTCAAGCTGAGCAGCATGGAGCAGCTCTGGGAGGCCTACAACCAGACCGGCACCGAGTGCATGATCCTCCAGGAATTCATCCCTTGGGAGAAGTACGTGCGCTGCCTGGTGATCGGCCAGGAGCAGGTGCTGGTGATGAAGTTCGACGTCTCCCAGCCCTACCCGCACCGCTACTTCGACGAGCCCGGCTACCTGACGCCCGAGGAGCACGCGCGCGTGGTCGAGAGCGCGCTGAAGATCGTGCGCGCGTTCGGCTACGATATGAACACCTGCGAGTTCGCGCTGAAGGATGGCGTGCCCTACGCGATCGATTTCACCAACCCCGCGCCCGATATGGACTACTGGTCGCTCAAGGAGAAGTTCTTCGGCTGGGTCGTCAGCGCCATGGCCGACATGTGCATCGCCAAAGCGCTGGCCGGCCGCTACCAGTTCGCCGAGCTGCGCCCGAGCGTGCTCGCCGAGCCGACGGTCGCGCCCTCCGGCGACGGTACCGCCGCGCCCAAGCCGCGCGAGAGCCGGAAGAAGGCGGCCGAGCCGACCGTTTAGGCAAGGAGACCAGGAGACCAGGAGACGAAGAGTCTTTCTCCTTGTCTCTTTGTCTCCTTGTCTGGCAGAAGGAAGGGATGAATGCTCGAAGAAGCAATTGCCCACTACCACGCGCTGCTCGACCCCGACACCGCCCGCGCGACAGCCGAGCAGCTCACCGCCGCGCAGCGCGAGCGCAACCTGTTCTTCGGCAGCCGCCCGCTGGCGACGGTGCTGCGCCCGCGCTTCATCACGCCCGGCCAGTACGATCTGGTCAGGCGCGCCTGCGGCCTGGTCGCCGGGGCGGCCAGCCGCCTGGCGCGGGCCATGCTCGACGAGCCGGAACTGCGGGCCGGCCTGGCGCTCACGCCGGGCGAGGAGCGGCTGATCGCGATGCACCCCGGCTACGACGAGCCGAGCGCGCACTCGCGCATGGATACGTTCCTGACGGTCGACGGCGCGTCGCTCCAGTTCGTCGAGTACAACGGCGAGAGCCCGGCCGCGATCGCCTACGAGGACGTGCTCTCAGAGGTGTTCGAGCAGCTCCCGGCCATGCGGCGCTTCGCCGAGCGCTACAGCTGCGCCAAGCTGCCCGCGCGCCAGCGCCTGCTCGAGACGCTGCTGTCGTCCTGGCGTAGCTTCGGCGGCGCCGGCGCGCCGACGATCGCGATCCTCGACTGGAAGGGGCTGCCGACCCACTCCGAGTTCCTGATGTTCCAGCAGTACTTCCGCGAGAACAACATCGAGGCGCTGATCTGCTCGCCCGACGAGCTGGCCTACGCCGACGGCCGGCTCTACGCCGAGATCGATGGCGCCCGCACGCCGATCGACCTGGTCTACAAGCGCGTGCTGACCAGCGAGTTCATGATGCGCTACGGCGACGCGGTCTTCGAGCACCCGCTCGTGCGGGCCTACGCCGCCGGCGCGATCTGCATGGTCAACTCGTTTCGCGCCAAGCTGCTGCACAAAAAATCAATCTTCGCGATCCTCACCGACGAGCTGCTGCAGGATCGCTTCAGCGCCGACGAGCGCGCCGCGATCGCCCGCCACGTCCCGTGGACCCGCCTGGTGCGCGCGGGCGAGACGTCCTACGGCGGCGAGCGGGTCGACCTGCTCGACTTCGCGCGCAAGAATCAGGAGCGGCTCTTGCTGAAGCCCAACGACGAGTACGGCGGCAAGGGCATCGTGATCGGCTGGGAGACCAGCGCCGCCGAGTGGGGCAGCGCGCTGGCAGAGGCGCTGCGGAGCCCGTTCGTGCTGCAGGAGCGCGTCGAGATCGCCTACGAGGATTACCCGGCCATGGCCGACGGCCAGCTGCAGATCGGCCGGCGGCTGGTCGACACCGACCCGTTCCTGTTTGGCGCCGAGGTCCACGGCAGCCTGGCGCGCCTCTCCACCGTCACCCTGCTGAACGTCACGGCCGGCGGCGGATCGACTGTCCCTGTCTTCGTCATCGAAAAGCGATAAGTTCTGAGTTTTGAGTCTTAAGTGTTGAGTTGAGGTAACTTCAATTACTCAAAACTCAAAACTCAAAACTGAAAGGAACTGCTATGAGCTACCTTGACCCAATGTCGCCCGATTTCCCATTTACGATTGGGATCGAAGAAGAGTACCAGGTGATCGACCCGGAGACGCGCGAGCTGCGGTCGTACATCACCCAGATTCTCGAGCGCGGGCAGATGATCCTGCGCGAGCAGATCAAGCCCGAGATGCACCAGAGCATCGTCGAGGTCGGCACCAAGCCGGTGCGCAACGTGGCCGAGGCGCGTGCCGAGGTCACCCGGCTGCGCGGCACGATCGCGGCGCTGGCGGGCCAGCACGGGCTGAAGATCGCCGCCGCCGGCACCCACCCGATCTCCTCGTGGATGCACCAGGAGATCACGCCGTTCGAGCGCTACAAAGGCGTCGTCGACGAGATGCAGGATCTCGCGCTCCAGCTGCTGATCTTCGGCATGCACGTGCACGTCGGCATGCCGAACAACGAGGTCACGATCGAGCTGATGAACGTGGCGCGCTACATCCTGCCGCACCTGCTGGCGCTCTCGACCTCGTCGCCGTTCTGGATGGGCCGCAACACCGGCTTCAAGTCCTACCGCAG
Organism: Candidatus Ribeiella danica; assembly: GCA_016717335.1. GTDB lineage: Bacteria > Chloroflexota > Chloroflexia > Chloroflexales > Roseiflexaceae > Ribeiella > Ribeiella danica. The sequence goes on along the minus strand of JADKFS010000003.1, from coordinate 28,037 downwards.
CGCGGTCTTCTCGAACTTCCCGCGCACCGGCGTCCCGCCGTCGTTCACCTCATACGCCGAGTTCGACGGCTACATCAACCTGCTGATCAATACCAACAGCATCGACAACGGCAAGAAGATCTGGTGGGACCTGCGGCCACACCCTAGCTTCGGCACGCTGGAGTTCCGGGTCTGCGACATCGCCACGCGCGTCGACGAGGCGATCGCGCTCGCGGCGACGATCCAGGCGTTCATCGTCAAGTTCTACAAGATGTTCGAGCAGAACACGACCTTCCGGGTCTACCGGCGCGCGCTGATCATGGAGAACAAGTGGCGGGCGCAGCGCTACGGCCTGCTCGGCAAGATGATCGACTTCGGCAAGCGCGCCGAGGTCGACACTAAGGCGCTGGTCTATGAGATGGTCCAGTTCGTCGACGATGTGGTCGACGAGCTTGGCAGCCGCAAGGACGTCGAGTACCTGCTGACGATCGCCGAGCACGGCACCAGCGCCGATCGCCAGCTCGCGATCTACAAGGAGACCAACGACCTCAAGGCGGTGGTCGACAACCTGATCGCCGAGACGATGGAGGGTGTCCCCCAGGTAAGTGTTGAGTTATGAGCTATCAGTTTTGAGTTACGGTGCCATCGGCAACTCATAACTCATAACTCGTGGAGTCGATCTGCTTGACCAGGCCGACGACCAGGCGCACCGCGCGATCGAGCTGCTCGGCGTCGACGCGCTCGGGCGTGTCGAGGGGGCTGCCGCGCCGGGAGGGGCGCCCGTCGGTCTCCAGCCCGATGATCGTCAGCGCGCGGCGGTCGCGCTGGAGCGGGCGCGTCAGCGTCGGCTCGCTGCGGTAGGGCCGCGGCTCGGCGTCGATCAGCGGGTCGGCGGTGTCGGCGGCGGCCACCAGCCGGAGCAGCTGCGGGTCGGCCGGGCGCTGCCGCAGCAGGCCCTCGCGGGTCACGTAGCTCAGCCGCCCGCCGCCGATCGACTCGAGCCCGACGAACAGCGTCTGCTCGCGATCGAACGGGTAGCGCCGCAGCAGATCGGCCAGCCCCGCGCCGGTGCTGGTGGCGCCCAGTCCGACCGCCCACAGCTCGGTCTGAGTCAGCGCGCCGAGCGTGTTGGCGCTCTCGAGCAGCGCGGCCAGCGCCCCGGCGTGGTTGACGGCGCCGGGCGTCGCGGGGGCGCGGGCCAGCCAGAGATCCAGCGCGGCCAGCACCACCAGGTAGGCGGCCGGCGCGACCTGGGCGTACCACAGCGCGCGGCGGACCTCCAGCGGCGCCGCGAGGATCGCGAGGGCCGCGAGCAGCACGATCAGCCCGCAGGCAAGCGCCCGCCCGATCAGCGCGCGCGGCCCGACGGTCAGCGCGCGCGCCAATCGGCCGGCGGACGGTGGCGAGTCGAGCGGCGCCAGCACGATCACGCGCCAGCGTGGCGCGCTGGTGAGCGCCCGCGTCGCGATCACGTTCTGGCTCGGCCGCTTGCGCATGAGCAGCGGGCCGCCCGGCCGCAGCAGCGCGAAGACCGCGATCGCGAGATCCCAGAGCGCCAGCGCCAGCGAGGGCAGCGGCAGCCAGTAGTACAGCGCCACGCCGGCGGTCGCGAGCAGCGCCAGCAGCAGCCCCTCCCAGCCTACACCGGTCGCGGAGCGGAACGCGTCCACCGAGACGCGCAGCCCGGCCCGCCGCATCCGGCCGTCGAGGTAGGCGGCGGCCTGCGCCTCGCCGAGCGATGTCGCCCGGCGGCCGCCGATGTCGCCCGCGATGTGATTGATCGCCTCCTGCGGCTCCTCGTGCAGGCGGCGCAGTAGGCTGCCAGGCTCGACGCTCGTCGGGCCGCTAGGCTGTTTGGGGGGGCGAAATGACCGCTGCATAGTGTTCGGCCGGAAGCGCTCGTGCCTTTGGCGCATTATGATGCGGTTAAGCTATGGTGGCACCCCTACACTTTACCATGAAAGGGGGGCGGCGGCAATGTTTGGTTTGCCTGGGGTTTCTTTTTCGTGGTTGTGGCGCGGCGGCTTTGCCGCCGCGCCACAACCACGAACGATCTCCCCCGCACCGCGCGGGGGAGCGGGGGTAGGGGGGCGTGGGGGATGGCACGACAAAGCGAGGTTTCCAAATTGAAACCTGTGGGATGAATAATGACAACGATTCTGTCGAAGCGTAAATAATTTGCTATAAGTACTTTTCGTCTGTAGGACCAATTTGCCATTGTATTAGTCGAGTAAATATGACATTATAGTCATGTAGAAACGTTCTACATCGCACTACTACACTCTACTACGAAAGGGGTCCCGCAATGCTTCGCAGTTTCTTCGCCAAAGAGGATGGACAGGGCCTGGTCGAGTACGCGCTCATCCTGGTGCTCATCGCAATCGTCGTCATCGGTATCCTGACGCTGCTCGGCGGCAAGGTCAGCACGGTCTTCAGCTCGGTCAACAGCGCGATGACCTAGGCTTCGATATCCAGATCTACGCCGCGCCCCACCTGTATAGGTGGGGCGCGATTCTTCACGGGAAAGGAGGTTTTCGGCGATGATACGCAGCTTTTTCGCCAAAGAAGATGGGCAGGGCCTAGTCGAGTACGCGCTCATCCTGGTGCTTATTGCAGTTGTTGTAATCGCTATCCTGACGCTGCTCGGTGGCAGGGTCAGCACGGTTTTCAGCTCGATCGGCAGCGGGCTGAAGTAGTAGTTATTTCCTAGAGCGCTCAGCAGGCGTACATACTGCACAGACGCGCCCCGCCAATCCGGCGGGGCGCGTCGCTGTGTTCGGAGTCGGCCAGCTCAGCGAATCAGGGCAGCTCTTCGCCGTAGCGCCAGAAGTAGTAGTGCCGCCCGACGTTGCCCATCTCGACCTGCCAGCCGCTCGGATTGTCGGGCGAGTAGGTCAGCACCCGCCGCTGGTACGCCTGCACCAGCACGTCGCGATCGACGCCGCCGACCTTGATGCGGGTCCAGTAGGGCTCGCTGATCGGGTAGCCCAGCGTGAAGACCCAGTCAACGATCGTGTCGTTGCGGTAGCGCTGGTTGTCGTAGACCGTCCCGCTCGCGTTCAGGTAGCTCCAGAAGACCTGCGGGATGTTGTGGCCGCTCTCGGGCACGAAGTGGACCAGGCGCGCCTCGGGGCGGGCCGGCCCGGCGTAGCCGCCGATCGTGCCGACGCGGTCGATCGTCTCGCCGGCGGTCTGGCCGGTCCGGTCGCCGGGCTGCAGGCCGGTCGCACCGCCAAAGCTGGCGTAGGTCGGCGCGTTCGGGTCGCCTGGGTCGCCGGCGATCGGGATGTCGGCCGGGGCGTGCTGGACGAACTCGCCGTCGCCGATCTGCGTGCGGCCGGTGATCATCTCGATCACCAGCAGGCCGGTGGTCACGAACCACTTGCTGCCACGGTCGCCGCGCGGATTATTGACCTCCATACGCGCCTTGTCGAAGTACTGGACCTGGCGCAGTCCGCTGGCCGTCTGGATGTAGCCCTCGGTGCGTGCCATCAGCCCGCCCGGACCCCACGTCCAGCTGCGGTTGGCGCGCCGCTCGGCGATCGGCCGGTCGCTGCGCTGCCAGACCTGGTTGAAGGCCGGGTCGGCGAAACCGCGCAGCGGGCCATTGACCATCGGGCCGGGCTTGAGCGAGTTCTGCAGGAAGCCGCCGACAGTCGTCGGCGTCGGCGTCGGCGTATTGATGAATTCGACCGGCGTGCGCGTGGGCGTGCCCTGAGCGGACGCGGGTGGCGGCGGGGCGACCGGCGAACGGCCGCACTCCTGGCCGGGCACGCACAGCTTCAGCGTCAGGTCGTACTTGATGAACTGGTTGCCGATATCGCCGACGTTCTTGATCTGCGCGTAGTAGAAGCCATCGGCGCTGGGCGTGAAGCGCAGCTCCGAGTCGAGCGAGCCGGGGATGTCGTCGTTGAAGTCGATGATCGACACGCCGTCACGGTCGGCCAGGTAGATCACGGTGTCGGCGCCGGCCTCGGTCTGGTTGTTGATATCCGGGTTGTTCCGGTACGGGCGCGTATCGGTGTAGATGTAGTAGGTCTTGCCGCGCAGCCCGAAGAACTTGATCCAGTCGGCGTCACCGGTCGGGCAGAGCACGTGGCGATACTGCGACTCGTTCGAGGTGATCAGGCGGGCCTGCTCGGGCAGCCCGTCCTCCTCGAACAGGTCGCGGCAGACCTCGGTGATCTGGGCCGGCGTGGGGCCGTAGCTCTCCGAGTTGACGACGATCGTGTAGGTGTTGTCGTCGCCGCCGATGTTGAGGATATCGCGCACGCGCACGTAGAAGAAGCCGCTGTAGGGCGCGCGCCAGGACTGGATGCGCGGCTTGATGTCCCGCGGGTCGGGCTGGTTCGGGTTGCGGAAGCTGAAGTCGTCGTTGTTGGTCAGCAGATTGCCATCCGCGTTGTACAGCTCGAGCGACAGGTCCAGCCCGGCATCCATCTGCGAGATGTCGATCGTGTAGACCTTGCCGGCCAGCCCGCCGAACTTGAACCAGTCCTCGTCGCCGATCGTGCAGATGCCGTGCTGCTCGGGGACGTCGACCCGGATGAGCCGGGCGTCCGACAGCTTGCCGCCGGGGTCGGGCGACTCGGGGCAGACCGGGCCGGGTGTCACCGTCGGGCCGGTGGTGGCGGTGGGTATCGGGGTGACAGTCGGCGGAGCATTTACGGTTATCGTCAAGAAAGCTACCGTTTGCTGTATAGGGTTGACGCCTACCTTCGTAGCTGTCAATGTTGCGTTGACTGTTTGCGCCGCAACATTTGCAGGTGCAACGATGCGCAGCGTGACACTAGTTGAAGTGCCTGCTGCAATAGGAAATGGTGGCGTTGGGGCCACGGTATAAGTCCAGCCAGCAGGTAGATCGGGGATTGTTACGTCGAAAGTATTAGTTGCTGTTCCATTATTACGTAGCAAAAAACTGCTGATAACAATTGTTACCGGAGCAGTGGGATTAGATACGATTGTAGCTGTTGCTGACGTCGGACTCCACGAGAAATCTACCCCTTGCTGCAACGGCACGGCCGGCGGCGCCTTCAGCGGCGTGGCGTCGGCCGTGCGACCCTGGAGGGCGCTGATCAGCACCAGCGCGATCGCGAGCGCAGCGACGACGATGTTACGCAGGTAAGATGGCGTTCGTATCACGGGCGCATGCTCCTGGCGCTAGAGATAGCGGGTCCGGCAGCCGCATTATAGCAGAAGGAGAGGACGCGTCAAGAAGGTGGTGATTCGTTCGGGGCGCTGCGCCCCCGGCCCCCGCCCCGGGGAACCCGCGCCGGTTCATCAAGCTCCGCCAGGTGTCTCTGGGGCGCTGCGCCCCCGGCCCCCCCGCCCGGGGGACCCCACGCCGGTTCATCAAGCTCCGCCAGGTGTCTCTGGGGCGCTGCGCCCCCGGCCCCCCGCCCGGGGGACCCCACGCCGGTTCCCCCGGCCCCCCTCCGGCAACGGATGCTGTCTCCATTTCAATGCGAGTGGCACATGCCTATCACCGGGCTTGCGGGGCGAGTTGCATCCCACCGCGCCCGGATTCCGCCGGGCATGAGCCACCAGCGCAGCTCCCGCTCACACGATGCTGCGGCCGAGCAGCCGGGCCTGGCCGGCGAGGCGCGGCATGAGCGCAGCGAAGTTCTCGAGCGTGAGCGACTGGCCGCCGTCGCTCTTGGCGCGGTCCGGGTCCGGGTGGATCTCCATGATCAGCCCGTCCGCGCCGACGGCCAGCGAGGCCATGGCCAGCGGGGGCACCAGGTACCACTTGCCGGTGCCGTGGCTGGGGTCGGCGATCACCGGCAGGTGCGAGCGGCGCTTGGCCAGCGCGACCGCGTTCAGGTCCATGGTGTTGCGCGTGGCGGTCTCGAACGTGCGGATGCCGCGCTCGCACAGGATGACGTTCGGGTTGCCCTGCGCCACGACGTACTCGGCCGAGAGCAGCCACTCCTCGATCGTGGCCGACAGCCCGCGCTTGAGCAGCACCGGCATCCCGGTGCGGCCGACCTCCTCGAGCAGCTGGTAGTTCTGCATGTTGCGCGCGCCGATCTGCAGCAGGTCGGCGTAGCGGGCGACCAGCTCGACGTCGGTGGGGGTCATGACTTCGGTGACGACCGGCAGGCCGGTGGCGTCGCGGGCCTGGGCCAGCAGCTTGAGCGCGTCCTCGCCCATGCCGCGGAAGGTGTAGGGCGAGGAGCGCGGCTTGAAGGCGCCGCCGCGCAGCATGGAGGCGCCGGCCTCGCGGGCGGCCAGGGCGGTGGTCATGATCTGCTCCTCGCTCTCGACCGCGCAGGGGCCGGCGATCACGACGCAGGCGTTCCCGCCGACCTTGACCCCGCGCACGTCCACCACCGTGTTCTCGGGGTGGAACTCGCGCGCCGCCAGCTTGTAGGGCCGCGTGATCCGGACGGCCTCCTGGACGCCGTCGAAGCGCTCGAGCTCCTCGCGCAGCGTCGGCGGGATGCTCGCCCCGACCACCCCGATGATCGTGCGCTCCTCGCCGCGCGAGAGGTGCCCCTGGAGCTGGTGCTCGGCCAGGCGGCTCAGCACCGTGTCGATGTTTTGCTGGGTTGCGGTTGACCGCATCACGACGATCATTACAGAAATCTCCTTACTATATTATCCGCGGATAAACGCAGATTCACGCAGATGAATGCCTGTGGATGAATGCCTGTGGTTTTGCACATTTGCGACGGCTGCTGGACCTGAGATATGATCCTCCCCATCACCACCCCAGTGGATAAACGCAGATTCACGCCAATGGCTGGCGAGAAAAGCTATCGGCGTGAATCTGCGTACACCTGCGGTTACTACAATCACGCCATCTTTCGGCCGAGCGCGCCTGCCACGGCGGCGAGGCGGGGCATGAGCGCGGCGAAGTTCTCGAGCGTGAGCGACTGGCCGCCGTCGCTCTTGGCGCGGTCCGGGTCCGGGTGGATCTCCATGATCAGCCCGTCCGCCCCGGCGCCGAGCGCCGCCAGCGCCAGCGGGGGCACCAGGTACCACTTGCCGGTGCCGTGGCTGGGGTCGGCGATCACCGGCAGGTGCGAGCGGCGCTTGGCCAGCGCGACCGCGTTCAGGTCCATGGTGTTGCGCGTGGCGGTCTCGAACGTGCGGATGCCGCGCTCGCACAGGATGACGTTCGGGTTGCCCTGCGCCACGACGTACTCGGCCGAGAGCAGCCACTCCTCGATCGTGGCCGACAGCCCGCGCTTGAGCAGCACCGGCATCCCGGTGCGGCCGACCTCCTCGAGCAGCTGGTAGTTCTGCATGTTGCGCGCGCCGATCTGCAGCAGGTCGGCGTAGCGGGCGACCAGCTCGACGTCGGTGGGGGTCATGACCTCGGTGACGACCGGCAGGCCGGTGGCGTCGCGGGCCTGGGCCAGCAGCTTGAGCGCGTCCTCGCCCATGCCGCGGAAGGTGTAGGGCGAGGAGCGCGGCTTGAAGGCGCCGCCGCGCAGCATGGAGGCGCCGGCCTCGCGGGCGGCCAGGGCGGTGGTCATGATCTGCTCCTCGCTCTCGACCGCGCAGGGGCCGGCGATCACGACGCAGGCGTTCCCGCCGACCTTGACCCCGCGCACGTCTACCACCGTATCCTTGGGCTGGAACTCGCGGGCGGTCAGCTTGTAGGGCCGCGTGATCCGGACGGCCTCCTGGACGCCGTCGAAGCGCTCGAGCTCCTCGCGCAGCGTCGGCGGGATGCTCGCCCCGACCACCCCGATGATCGTGCGCTCCTCGCCGTAGACCAGGTGCCCTTTGAGCTGGTGCTCGGCCAGCCGGAGCTGGACCGCATCGATATTCTGCTTGGTGGCGGTCGCCCGCATCACGACGATCATTCTGGGGTCCTCCTTTACAAGTGGCAGCAAACTGTCGACATATCGTACGGCGTACTCGGTCGCGCGCTCGACCGACGGAGTGACGATGGGGAGATCGAGGATCTTCATGACACCGCTCCTAAAAAACAAAGGGCTGAGCGCCAGGAAAGCGCTCAGCCCTGCTCAGAAAGAGCCATCTCGATCGATTCGGGGCTCGGGTTTGGCGTAGACACCCGCTGCGACGCCGCGGCGCGCTCGGGGCGCAGGCTGCTAGCGCCGCGGATGTAGGCGTGCCGGATCTCGCCGACGCGGCGGGTCGTGTTCCAGTGAATGAGCACCCGGATGCAGCGCTCGAGGCTGCCGGGCACTGCCATCTCGTGGGTGCAGAGCAGCGCGGTGTCGAGCCAGCCGAGCTGGCGCGCGGCGGCCGCCGGGAACTCCGCGTTGAGGTCGGGCGTAGTGCTGAAGATCGCGCTGGCGATGTCGTCCGGCTCGATGCCGTTCTCCTCGATCAGCAGCGTCAGCATCTCGCGGGTGGCCTCCAGGATAGCCTCGCGCGTATTGGCATCGGCGGTGGTGGCGCCGCGAATCCCCCGGCAGGCGTAGGTCATGGTGTCCTCCTCGAACGATCACGGGCAGCGGCCTCCCACCACAGCGGTGGAATGCGGCAACGCTGCCCGTCGTGCTGCTACAAACAGAAGAGGCGTGGAGCTTGTGCTCCACGCCTCAGAGATTGCTGTGCTCAGTCTCTACTCAACGCGAAGCAACCAGTCCTTTCGGCCGGCAAAAAAGTAATAAAAGCTAAAGGAGAAGTTGTGGTTGCGCGTGGACATAGCTCTCACTTCGCTCGCGTCAAATCTTGGCAGACTATAGCATGGAACCTGTGGTTCGTCAACTGCTTCTTGTGGGTGCTGCGCCCCCGGCCCCCCGCCTGGTGCGTCCTGCCGGCGGCGTTTCTTTTTCCGGGGCGCTGCGCCCCCGGCCCCCCGCCCGGGGGAACCCGCGCCGGTTCGTGTGGCTGGCGCCAGCTGTTTTCCGGGGCGCTGCGCCCCCGGCCCCCGCCCGGGGGAACCCACGCCGGTTCCCCCGGCCCCCCTCCGGCAAGTGATGCCGCACCAGCTGCAAGCATTGTGGCGCATGCCCAGTCCCCTTCGGTGGGCGCGAGTTGCAACCCGCCGCGCCTGGATTCAGCCGGGCATGCGCGTCAAGCATCGCAAGAGAGACAGCGTTCTTTTGGGGTCCAGGGGCGCAAGCCCCGGCCGGGGGGCGGCGGGGGTGGCGGCCCACCCCCGCCCGCGGGGGCACGGGGGGCGCGCAGCCCCACGCATAAGTGACACGGTGAGATTCTTTTGGGGTCCAGGGGCGCAAGCCCCGGCCGGGGGGCGGCGGGGGTGGCGGCCCACCCCCGCCCGCGGGGGCACGGGGGGCGCGCAGCCCCCCGGCAAGCAGTGTGCAGGCTCCATGCAGGGGCACAGCGCCCTGGAAGAATAAGAGATTACAAGTAATCAAGTAATCGCTGCAACCTTTTCCGAGGCTGTGCGTAGTATAATACGTATCGAGCGACGAGAGGATAGGCGCGCGACGCGTGCGAAGGATCGAGCAATGGCCGAGATGATTCACTGCCAGCGCTGCGGCGGCGATAGCCCCACCGACGCGCGGTTCTGTATCGACTGCGGCGCGCCGCTGGCGGCCGCGACGACTGGGCCGACGACCCGGCTGGCGGGGATCGCCTGCCCGGCCTGCGGCACGAGCAACCCCGAGAAGGCGCAGTTCTGCGTGCTGTGCGGCCGCAGCATCGGCGGGCAGCCCGCCCCCAACGCCGAGCGAGCGCCCGTGCGGCTCACACCACCGCGCGCCCCGCAGCCAAGCGCCCCGCGCCCCGCGCCGCGCCAGAGCTACCCGCGCGTGGCGTCGCCGCCGACATTCGTGCCACACCAGCCGGCGCCCGCGCCGACGCACCATCATCAGCGAAACCACAACCCCGGCGCCCCGGTCTTCCTGGTCGGGCTGGCGCTACTGCTGATCACCGGCACGCTCTGGCCGGGAATCCTGGTGCTGATGGGCTTCTCCGCGCTGGTCAACCAGGCCGCGCGCGGCCGGCCAACCAAGGGCCTGACGGTGATGCTCTGGTTTGGCGGCCTGGCGCTCCTGTTCATGGCGGGCCACTCGATCTGGCCCGGCATCCTGGTGCTGATGCTGCTCCACGCGATGCTGAACGGCTGGGGCGGATCGCAGCGCCGTCACTGGTAGGGCTGCGCCCATATTGACAGGCGGCCGCGAGGGTGCTCCCCTCGCGGCCGTCGGCGTGTTGCTCCTGCGTTTCGCCGCCGGCCCTCACCCCCTGCCCCTGTCCCGTTCCGGGAGAGGGGGATTCTTTGTTGGTCTGGGAGTTCGGCAGAGCCGAACTCCCAGACCAAGGCATGTTTCAATCGAGCGTGACCGTTCATTGCCCACAGGCGTACGGGCGCGCTATAGCGCGCCCGTACAGTGTCAAGTCGAATCCCTGGAATTGAAACATGCCCAACAAGGTGCACTCCCGCCCCTAACAGGGGTGGAGTGAATGAAAACAATCTAGAGCCAGACTGGCACAGACCTTGCTAGATCCCGATCGAGCGCATCACTTGGCTACAAGGAGCAGATCGATGGCCACAAGCACAATTCTCGGAATCTTCGACGACCCGCTGGCCGCGCGGCGCGCGGTGGAGACGCTGCGCGACGGCCGGCTGGACCTGGAGGACGTCTCGATCATCTCGCGCGCCACCGAGACCGGCGCCCCGGTGAGCAGCGCCGACGACGTCTCGGCGGGCGAGGGCGCGGCGGTCGGCGCGGTGTGGGGCGGCCTGATCGGCCTGGCGGCGCTGCTCATTCCCGGCGTCGGGCCGTTCGTGGCGTTTGGCGCGCTCGGGGCGGCGCTCACCGGTGCAGTGACCGGGGCGGTCGTCGGCGGGGTCGCAGCCGCGCTGATCGACTTCGGCGACATCTCGCCGGCCGAGGCCCACGAGTACGAGGCGCAGGTCCACCAGGGCAAAACGCTGATCGCCGTTAAATCGCGCGAGGAGGACGCCACGGAGGTTCGCCGCATCCTAGCCAGCGCCGGGGCCGCCTCGATCCGCGATAATCAGACCGGTATGACCACAGGCGCGGGCGCGACAGTCCGCATCGCGACGGATGATGCGACCGGCGAGCGCGCCAGCGTGGCACGCGAGTTCGGCGCACCGGCCAACCCGACCACGGCGCGGAGCGGGCTCGGCGAGGACCCCACGATCGACCGCGGCGCCAACATGGCGAGCCCGGTGGTCGAGCCTGAGCCGACGATCGACGAGCCGGTCGCCACCGGCCAGGCCGAGCAGGTCGCGCCGCGCAAGAGCGGCAGCTACACCGGCGAGCGCGGCCGGGCCACTACACCGGAGACATTGGGCGTGCCCAAGGCCACCAGCCCCGATACGAACCTGCCCGACCCGGACGATCGCACGCGGCGGACAATGTGAGATCGGCTTCCAGGACGATGGGCGATGGGCCTGTTGCCACCGCCTATCGTCTATCATCACATTGTTGATTGAAGCGCTGATTGTCTGCGCTTAGCCCATCTAAAGCCTCCAACACCACCGGCACCCAGCCGCGCACGCTGTTGATCAGCCATACGCGCGTCGCGCGCTCGAGTTCGGCGCGGGCGAGCACGCGCTCGCGGATCTCGCCGCGCTCCAGCAGCTCGGCCCGCAGCGTGCCGGCCAGCAGCCCGCTCTCGATCGGCGGCGTCCAGCGCTGCCCATCCAGCTCGACCACCAGGTTGCCGGTGGTGAACTCGGTCAGCTCGCCCTCCTCGTTCCAGAGCAGCACGTCGTAGACGCCGGGCCGCTCGGCGCGGCGCGATTCGTACACGTCCCGGCTGGTGGTCTTGTGGTACAGAAAGCGGTCGTGGCGCGCGACCGGCGTCCGCGCCAGGGCAACAGTCTGCCTGCCCTCGGGCGATAGCGGCAGCGGCTGGCTTTCGACACGCGCCGCGCCATCGGGCGACACAAGCAGCCGGACGCGGCGCGGCTGCGCGGGGTGGAGTCGGGCGTGCCGCTCCAGCTCCGCGCGAACCGCGTCGAGCGAGAGCGGGAGGCCAAAGTACTCGGCCGAGCCGGACAGGCGCGCAAGGTGCCGGTCGAGCAGCGCGTAGGCCCCGCGCTCCAGCCGCAGCGTCTCGAGCAGCTCGAAGGCCGGCCAGGACTCGGCCAGCACCGCAGCTTTGAGCAGCGCCTCGCCGTACTCGTCCGCCGCGGTCGAGTCCCAGGTGATGCCGCCGCCGACCCCGTACTCGGCGAGCCCGCGCTCGCGGTCGATCGCCAACGTGCGAATGGCCACGTTGAACACCGCCTCGCCACCCGGCGAGACCAGGCCCACCGCGCCGCAGTAGACCCCGCGCGGCGAGTCCTCCAGCGAAGCGATCAGCTTCATCGTCTGCACCTTCGGCGCGCCGGTGATCGAGCCGCACGGAAACAGCGCGGCGAACACGTCTTCGAGCGTCGTCGCCGGGCGAACCTGCGCCGTCACGGTCGAGGTCAGCTGGTGGACGGTGCGGTAGCGCTCGACCTCGAACAGGCGAGGCACCTCCACTGTACCGACCCGCGCGATCCGGCCCAGGTCGTTGCGCAGCAGATCGACGATCATCAGGTTCTCGGCGCGATTCTTCTCGGATGCCGCCAGCCACGCCGCCAGCTCGCGGTCCTCGGCCGGCCAGCGCCCGCGCGGCGCGGTGCCCTTCATCGGCCGCGTCACGATCCGGTCGCCGCGCCAGCGGAAGAATAGCTCGGGCGAGAGCGACAGCACCTGGTGGCTCCCGGTGTCGAGGTAGGCGCAGTAGCCGGCGGCCTGGGCGCGGCGCAGGCGCTCGTAGAGCGCCAGGCTATCGCCGGCGAAGGCCGAGCGCAGCCGCAGCGTGTAGTTGACCTGGTAGGTTTCGCCGCGCCCGATCGCCTCGCGCACCGCGTCGACCCCGCGCGCGTGGGCGGCGCGATCGATCGTGGGCCGCCACCCATCGAGCTGAAACGAGCCGGCCGGCGCTGGGGCGGCATCCTCTGCCGGCGCGCGAAACAGGCCGAACCAGAGCGGCGGCGGCCCGGCGCCGGCCCGCACCACGAAGGCCGGGTCGAAGGCCGGCGCGGCCTCGTACGAGACGAAGCCGACCGCGTAGAGCCCGGCGGCGCTGGCGCGCTGCACCGCGCGCAGGGCGGGGCGTACCTCGCCGGCGTCGCGCGCGACAATCAGCTCGACCGGATCGGCGAAGCGCATGCGCCTGGGCGCGCCCGCGGGATCGCAGAAGTCGACTATCAACATAGGCTGGTTCGGGGACATGGCTACAGAGTAGCATAGGTTGGCGAGAAGCTCAATTGATTGACAACTGACCGAAGGTCATTTATAATTGACCCGTGGTCAGTTATAGAGGGACGACAATGATCGACCGCAAGCGCCGAGCGATCGGCGACGAGCAGAAGCAGCGGCGGCGGCAGGCGATGATCGACGCGGCGTGGCAGCTGTTCCAGCAGTCGTCCTACCAGGCGATCACGATGGCCGAGGTGGCCGAGCGCGCCGGCATCGCCAAGGGGACGGTCTACCTGTACTTCAAGACCAAGGAGGAGCTGTTCCTGGTGGTTCAGGAGCAGCAGTTCCAGGACTGGTTCGACGATCTCGACCAGCGGCTCGGCGAGGCGCGGGGGCAGGGCACGCCCGAACGCGCCGCCGATCTAATCTGCGGCACGCTCGATCGGCGCGGCGCGCTGGTCGCGCTGCTGGCGATCCTGCACACCGTGCTGGAGCAGAACGTCGACTTCGACACGGCGCTGCGCTTCAAGCGCATGCTGCTCGACCGGATCACGCGGACGGGCGCGCTGCTGGAGGGCTGCCTGCCGTTCCTGCAGCCCGGGCAGGGCCCGGCCGCGCTGCTGCAGATCTACGCGCTGATCATCGGGGTCGAGCACATCGCGCAGGCCGCGCCGATCGTGCGGCAGGTGCTGCGCGAGCCGGGCATGCAGATCTTCGACATCTCGTTTGGGCCGACGTTCGCGGCGGCGCTGGTCGCGCTGCTGCGCGGGCTGAAGCATGAGCTATGAGAGGAGAGAGCTAGGATGCAGACAACCACCTCACGGAAGACGGCGCTGGTCACCGGCGCGTCGAGCGGGATCGGGGCGGCGCTAGCGCGGCTGCTCGCCCAACGCGGCTACAACCTGGTGATCGTCGCGCGCCGCGGGCAGGCGCTCCAGGATCTGGCCGATGACCTCACCCGCCGGCACGGCGCGAGCGTCGCGGTGCTGCCGAAGGACCTGTCGCTCCCCGAGGCGCCGCAGGAGATCGTCGCCGAGCTCGCCCGGCAGGGCACCCAGGTCGACGTGCTGGTCAACAACGCCGGATTCGCGAGCTACGGCGCGTTCGCCGAGACCGATACGCAGCACGAGCTGCAGATGATGCAGGTGAACATGGTCGCGCTGACGCACCTGACCAAGCTGCTGCTGCCGGGCATGATCCAGCGCCGCACCGGCAAGATCCTGAACATCGCGTCGACCGCGGCGTTCCAGCCTGGCCCGCTGATGGCGGTGTACTACGCGACCAAGGCCTACGTGCTGTCGCTCTCGGAGGCGCTGGCCGAGGAGCTGCGCGGCAGCGGCGTGACCGTCACGGCGCTCTGCCCCGGCCCGACGCGCTCGGGCTTCCAGGAGCGCGCCGGGATGCAGGAGTCGCGGCTGGTGCAGGGCGAGATCATGGATGTCGAGACGGTCGCGCGCGTCGGCTACAGCGCCCTGATGAGCGGCCGGCGGATCGTCATCCCCGGCGCGCAGAACCGTGCTACCGCGTTCGCGGTGCGGCTGCTGCCGCGCGCGCTCGTCACGCGGCTGACGCGACTGGCCCAGGACCGCGTCCACACCCCAGCCGGCGGCGCCGTGAAGTAGGGTGTTCGCAGCCTGTCGCGCGGTCTGTGGGACGATAGACGATGGACAATAGCGCCACTGTCTATCATCTATCATCCATCGTCAAAGGGCGGAGCGAGGATCGGGTAGCCGTGCTGTGATTTCCAAGGGACATTTTTGGTCTTGCTGGTCCGTTATATCGCTTCAGAATGCTGTTGCTGTACCGACTACTGACTACCGACTACTGACTACCGACTACCGGCAACTACGCCGCCTGCGCCACGACCCGCTCGGCCCGGCGCTGGCGCCACCAGCCCGCTGCGGCGAGCCCGGCCCACAGCGCCACGAGCACGATCGGCGCGGTGGCGAGCGAAAACTCGGGCATCAGCGTGTAGCGGCCGACCAGCTCGGCGATCGCGTAATAGGCGACCGTGATGGCGGCTGCGGTCGGGAGCGGCCCCCAGCGCCGGCTCTCGGCCAAGTCGATCGCGAACGCGCCGCCCAGCATCATCACCGGGATGAACGACGTCGGGAACTGGCCGGCGCCGAGCAGCAGCACGCCGCCCGCGCGGAAGGCCAGGTACAGAATCGTCGCGGCCGTGGCAGTCCAGCGCCAGCCCTGGACGCGCCGCGCCGCGACCATGACCAGCGTGCACGTGAGGATCATCCAGACCGGGTAGATCCAGGGCGGCATCCCGCCGCGCACGAACTGCTCGGGGCTGCGGCCGGCCAGCGCCAGCAGCTCGGGGCTCGCCGTCGTCTGGCCGCGCGCGTAGGCGTCCAGCGAGATCACGCCATACTCCTGCTGGCCGAGCTGAAACACGACATCGTCGAGCAGGAACGCCCAGCAGGCCAGCCCGATCGCGAGGCGCCAGAGGCCCGGCTCGGCCAGCCGCAGCCAGCTGTACAGCACGCCGGCCGTGACCACCGCGGTGGCGGCGAAGCCGAGCACGTGCGTCGGGCTCCAGACCGAAACATCCAGCCCAAACAGGTAGTGGTTGAGCACGTCCAGCGGCGTCGAGAGCAGAAAGACCATGAAGGCGATCTGGACGATCAGGAAGCCGGTCCGCTCGACCGCCTTCCCGGTCATCGTCTGGAACACCAGCAGCGCCAGCACCAGCGCGCTCCCGCTCGCGTTGACCCAGTGCGGCGGCTCGAGCGCGTTGAACACGTAGCGGAAATGCCAGGCGACATCCCAGCCCGAGCCGGCGTGCTTGATCAGTAAGCCCACGATCCACAGGCCAAAGATGATCCGGATCGTCAGCTGGCTGTCTTCGCCGCTCGAGAGTCGCCCGCCCACCCATCCGCGCCAATCTCGTACAGCAGCACCAGCGTCCTGAAGATTCATAGCGCGTTCTCCTGCTATGCCGCAGCTCATCTCTAAGGCTGCGCGCCCTACGACAGCAACGGGGCCGATAGCTGCAATGTAGACTCTGTAATACCCTGGACGCTTAAAAGAGGTTCCTGGTTGCGCCGTGCTCCTCTGATCACTCGTCCCGTATCTGGTTGGAGGTTGGAGGCGGCTGCCGAGAGTATACCACGGACCGGCGGCTCTCTTGCCGGGCTGCGCCCCTGGACCCCAAAAAGAATGCCGCCTCGTGTGCCAGACTTGATGCGCATGCCCGGCGGAATCCACACGCGGCGGGATGGAACTCGGCCAGTAGAACTGGTGTTGGGCATCCACCACGATGTTTGCATCTGGTTCGGGGTTATTTGCCGGAGGGGGGCCGGGGGAACCGGCGTGGGTTCCCCCGGGCGGGGGGGCCGCGGGCGCAGCGCCCCGGAAAGAGTCCAGGCACAGCCTCATGAACCGGCGTGGGTTCCCTCGGGCGGGGGGCCGGGGGCGCAGCGCCCCGAAGCAAACCCGAAGCGGCGCGAGTTTCAGGCGGGGGGCCGGGGGCGCAGCGCCCCGGAGAAACGCTGGCCAGCGCCACACGAACCGGCGTGGGTTCCCCCAGGCGGGGGGCCGGGGGGCGCAGCGCCCCGGAAGAAAGCAAAGTCGGGGGCAGCTCCCCGAACAAATGCTGAAGAAACCCCACCTTGCCGCGCCTCGCGCGCTTTGCTATAATCCCCCGCGGTCCTCCTCACTCTCCGCGCGACAATGAGGGCAGCATGAGCGACAACAGGGGCGACGCCCGACCATATTTCCGCACGCCCAGCATCTCGCCCGACGGCGGGCAGATCGCGTTCGTCTACGCCGGCGATATCTGGCTCGTCTCGGCCGAGGGCGGCGACGCCGAGCGGCTGACCGCCAATCCCGCTGGCCACGCCTCACCGCGCTGGTCGCCCGACGGCGAGCAGATCGCGTTCAGCTCCAGCCGCGCCGGCCATTCCGACGTCTACGTGATGCCGGTGCGGCCCGCCCCCGGCGCCGAGGGCGCGGTCCGGCGCGTCACGTTCCACGAGGCCGGCGGCTCCCCCGAGGCGTGGTCGGCCGACGGCGAGCAGATCTACTACAGCTCCGGGCGCGAGCGCCAGGGCGGCGCGATCTACCGCGTCGCGCTGGCCGGCGGCACGCCGATCCCCTGGATCGCCCAGCCCTACGAGCAGATCGAGCACCTGGCCGTCTCGCCGGACGGCCACACGCTGGCGTTCAACGTCACCCGCAACGCGTGGTGGCGCCGCGGCCCGAACCCCTACGGCGGCGCCGAGCTCTGGACGGTCGGCAGCGCGCCCGACGCGAGCGACTACCGCCGGGTCGGCGATGCGCCGGGGCTGAGCCGCTGGCCGCTGTGGGCGCCCGACGGCCAGGGCCTGTACTTCGTCTCCGACCGCGACGGCGTCGAGAATATCTGGTTCCAGGCGCTCGAGGGCGGCCCGGCGCACCGGCTGACCTCGTTCGGCGAGGGCCGGCTGCTCTGGCCGGCGATCAGCCTCGACGGCGCCACGATCGTCTTCGAGCGCGACTTCCGGATCTGGCGCTTCGATCTGGTGGCCGGCAGCGCCGCCCCGCTGGACATCCGCGTCCGGCCCGACACGAAAGTCGCGCCGCCGCGCGTGCAGACCTTCACGCGCGACGTCACCGAGCTCGCGCTCTCGCCCGACGGCAAGAAGATCGCCTTTGTCGTGCGTGGCGAGGTCTTCGCCGACTTCGCCGACAAGGAGACCGATAAGGAGCAGCGCCAGGGGCCGGCGCTGCGCATCACCAACAACTCCTTCCGCGATAGCCACGTCGCCTGGGCGCCCGACAGCCGCAGGCTGCTATACACCTCGGACCGCCACGGCGACGAGGAGATCTACCGCTACGACTTCGTGGCGCGCGACGAGACGCGCCTGACCGACGGCCCGCGGCCGAAGCGCGCGCCGAGCTACTCACCCGATGGCGCGTGGATCGCCTACGCCTGCGGCGACCAGGAGATCCGCCTGCTCAGCGCCGAGACGAGCGAGGACCGCGCGTTCGTGCGCGGCAACTTCGGCGTGTGGGCGCAGTTCGCCTGGTCGCCCGACAGCAAGTGGCTGGTGTTCGCCGCCCAGGACGAGCGCTCGTTCAGCAATCTCTATGTCCAGAGAGTGGACGAGGACACCCCCCGCCAGATCACCTTCCTGAGCAACATCAGCGCGCACGGGCCAATCTGGTCGCCCGACGGGCGCTTCATCATCTTCACCACAGAGCACTACCGCGACGAAGCGCAGATCGCGCGGGTCGACCTGCGCCCACCCGCGCCGCTGTTCCGCGAGGCCGAATTCGAGAAGCTGTTCCAGCAGACGACGAACGACGAACGACGAACGACGAACGACCCAAAGACCAAGGACGAAGGACCAACGACCAAGGACGAAGAGCCGATCGCTCCGAGCGCCCAGGAAGAACCTCGGCGCCAGGAAGATCAGAATAGCTCCGACGACGCCAAAACTCAAAACTCAAAACTCAAAACCCAAAACCCCGTCACGATCGTCTTCGACGGCATCGAGCGGCGGCTGCGCCTCCTGACACCGACGCAGATGGATGCGGGCGCGTATTGCATCAGCCCCGACGGCCGCGACCTGATCTTCCGCGCCACGGTTGCCGGAAAGGCTAACCTGTGGACCATGCCGCTGGACGAGCCGCGCCAGGAGCAGCCGCCGCGACAGCTTACTGGCGGAGTAAATAGCAAGTGGGCGGCCCAGTTCGCGCCCGACGGCAAGAGCTTCTTCTACCTCGATGCCGGGCAGATCACGATCCGCAAGTTTCCCAGCGGCGACCATCCGACCCAGCTCCCAATCATCGCCGAGGTCACGATCGACTTCGGCCTGGAGAAGCGCCAGATGTTCGACGAGTGCTGGCGCCTGCTGCGCGACTACTTCTACGACCCGACCTTCCGCGGGCTCGACTGGAGCGCGGCGCGCGAGCAGTTCGCCCCGCTGGCGGCCGGCGCTCAGACCTACGGCGACCTGTATGCGATCATCCTCCTGATGGTCGGCGAGCTGCGCGCCTCGCACCTTGGCTTCAACGGCGGTGGCGGC
This sequence comes from Candidatus Ribeiella danica, assembly GCA_016717335.1. Taxonomy (GTDB): domain Bacteria; phylum Chloroflexota; class Chloroflexia; order Chloroflexales; family Roseiflexaceae; genus Ribeiella; species Ribeiella danica. Next base: position 8,938 of record JADKFS010000003.1, on the reverse strand, counting down.
TACGGCGGGGCCGACGGCTACACCGGGCTGCTGTTCGACCGGGCCGCGCAGGCCGCGACCGGGCGCTTGCGCATCGCGGGGATCGTGCCCGACAGCCCGGCCGCCCTGGCCGGCGAGCCCGCTGGCATTCAGCCCGGCGACGAGCTGCTGGCGGTGAACGACGCCCCGGTCGGTCCGGGCACCAGCCTGGACGCGCTGCTTCAGCGCACGGTCGGGCGGCGCGTGCTGCTCAAGATCGGCCCGCGCGACGGCGGCGCCCCGCGCGACGTGGCGGTGCGGCCGCTCGCCGGGTCGCAGTACGACCAGCTGCGCTACCGGGCCTGGGTCTACGCCAACGAGTCCTACGTCCACCGCGTCAGCGGCGGGCGGCTGGGCTACGTCCACATCCGCGAGATGGACTACGACAGCTACCAGCAGTTCCTGGCCGACCTCGACGCCGAGACGCACAGCAAGCAAGGCGTGGTGGTGGACGCGCGCTTCAACAGCGGCGGCCACATCGCGACCTTCATCCTGGACGTGCTGGCGCGGCGCAGCGTGCTGCTGAGCGCATTCCGCGACCGCCCGCCCGCCGACGCCGGGCACACGCACGGCAATCGCGTGCTCAACAAGCCGACCGTGCTGGTGATCAACGAGCGCTCCGGCTCGAACACCGAGATGCTGGCCGAGGGCTACCGCCGGCTCGGGCTGGGCAAGGTCGTCGGCCGACCGAGCGCCGGCGCGGTGATCGGCACCTTCCCCTACCCACTGCTCGACGGCGCCAGCTTCCGCCTGCCGCGCACCCGGATCGTCACCCCCGAGGGCGAGGACCTGGAGGGCACCGGCCGCGCCGTCGACGTCGACGTGCCGCTGCCGATGGGCGAGCCGGCCCGCGGCGCCGACCGCCAACTCGACGCGGCCGTGGCCACGCTGCTGGCCCAGATCGACGGCGCGACCACCACCTGAGAAGAGGATTCGCATGAGGACGCTGGTAGGCGTGATCGGCGTGGCCCTGCTGCTGGTCATTCTGTGGGATGGCTTCGAGACGATCGTCCTGCCGCGCAGGGTGCGCAGCCGCGTGCGCCTGACGCGGCTGTTCTACGCCTATACCTGGGCGGTCTGGTCGGCGATCGGCCGGCGCATCCACTCGAACGATCGGCGCGACAACTTCCTGAGCTACTTCGGCCCGCTCTCGCTGCTGATGCTGCTGGCAGTCTGGGCGGTCGGCATGACCACCAGCTTCGCGCTGATCCACTGGGGCTTCAGCTCGACCCTGGTGGGGCCCGAGGGGCAGGCCAGCTTCGGCGGCGAGCTGTACATGAGCGGGAGCACCTTCTTCACGCTCGGCATCGGCGACATCACCCCGCGCACCGAAGGCAGCCGTCTGCTGACGGTCGCCGAGGCCGGGACCGGCATCGCCTTCCTGGCGCTGGTGATCGGCTACCTGCCGGTGATCTACCAGGCCTTCTCGCGGCGCGAGGCCAGCATCTCGCTGCTCGACGCGCGGGCCGGCTCGCCGCCGGCCGCAGCCGAGCTGCTGCGCCGCCACGGCGATGGCGACAGCGCCGAGGCGATGGTCCAGTTCCTGCGCGACTGGGAGCGCTGGTCGGCCGAGCTGCTGGAGAGCCACCTGTCCTACGCGGTGCTGGCCTACTACCGCTCCCAGCACGACAGCCAGTCCTGGCTGGCCTCGCTGACCATGCTGCTGGACGTGTGCGCGCTGGTCGTCGCCGGCGTGGATGGCATCCCGCCGCGCCCGGCCCGGCTGGCGTTCGCCATGGCCCGCCACGCCGCGGTCGATCTCTCGCAGATCCTCGGCACCCCGCCGCGCCCGCCGGCGGCCGACCGCCTGCCGCCATCCGACCTGGCCCGGCTGCGGGCGATCCTGGCCGGCGCGGGCGTGCCGCTGCGCGAGGGCGCCGCCGCCGAGCGCAAGCTGGCCGAGATGCGCGCGAAATACGAGCCCTACGTCAACGCCATGTCGGCGCACCTGCTGATGCCGCTGCCGGCATGGCTGCCCGCGCCCGACACGTCCGACGACTGGCAGACCAGCGTGTTCGAGCACGTCTCCACCGCGCGCATTATGTGATGTGGGAGGCGACAAGGGACGGATTCTCGCAGTGGGCAGTCGGCAATCGGCAGGGTTCAGGGTTCAGGGTTCAGCGTTCAGCGTTCAGCATTCAGCGTTCAGCGTTCAGCGTTCAGCGTTCAGCGTTCAGCGTTCAGCGTTCAGCCTTCAGCCTTCAGCCTTCAGCCTTCAAGGAGTCACGCATGACCCGCTCGACCCTGAGCCACCTGGAGTGCGGCGCCTGCGGGGCGACCTACGACCCGGATACGCTGCACAACCTGTGCGCGGCCTGCGGCAAGCCGCTGCTGGCGCGCTACGACCTGCGCCGCGCGGCCGAGACGCTGACGCGCGACTCGCTGCGCGCGCGCCGGCCCGACATGTGGCGCTACGATGAAGTGCTGCCCGTGCGCGACGACCGCGCCGTCGTGAGCCTGGGCGAGGGCTGGACGCCGCTTGTTCACGCCGCGCGGCTGGGCGAGCGGATCGGCTGCCCCGCCACCTACGTCAAGGACGAGGCGCTCAACCCGACCGGCAGCTTCAAGGCGCGCGGGCTGAGCGCCGCCGTCAGCCGCGCCTACGAGCTGGGCGCGCGCGAGCTGGCCATTCCTAGCGCCGGCAACGCGGCCGGGGCCATGAGCGCCTACGCCGCCGCGTGCGGGCTGCCGGCCCACGTGTTCATGCCGGCCGACGTGCCGCTGGCCTTCCGGGCCGAGTGCAACGCGCTCGGCGCGCGGGTCACGCTGGTCGACGGGCTGATCAACGACTGCGGCGCGCGCGTGCGCGAGGGCGCCGCCGCGCACGGCTGGTTCGACCTCAGCACGCTCAGGGAGCCCTACCGGATCGAGGGCAAGAAGACCATGGGCTACGAGCTGGCCGAGCAGCGCGGCTGGGCGCTGCCCGACGTGATCATCTACCCGACCGGCGGCGGCACCGGCCTGATCGGCATGTGGAAGGCCTTCGACGAGCTGGAGCAGCTCGGGCTGATCGGCGCGGCCCGCCCGCGCATGGTCAGCGTGCAGAGCGACGGCTGCGCGCCGATCGTCCAGGCCTTCGAGCAGGGCGCCGAGCACGCGCCGCTCTGGCCGGGCGCCCATACGATCGCCGACGGCCTACGCGTGCCCGCCGCGATCGGCGACTTTTTGATCCTGCGGGCCGTGCGCGCCAGCGGCGGCACCGCGCTGGCGGTGAGCGACGCCGCGATGATCGAGCACGCCAACCTGATCGGCGCGACGACCGGCATCTTCCCGGCTCCCGAGGGCGGCGCCTGCCTGGCCGCGCAGGTCCGTCTGCTGGCCGAGGGCTGGATCGGGCCGGACGAGACGGTCGTCCTGTTCAACACGGGCAGCGGCATCAAGTACGCGCACCTGTGGGCCTAAGACATCAATTCTAGGGATTTCGACTTGCCACTGTACGGGCGCGATCGATCGCGCCCCTGCGCCTTTGGGGCAATGAACGGTCACGCTCGCTTGAACCATGCCACTATGAGCGCCTTTGCGAGTGCGTATCACACCGTTCAAATACGGGATCGCCTATGCCTCGGCACGACAATCCGCCCGATCGCCTGCTCGGGCTGGCCCGCAGGGTCTGGCCCGCGCTCGCGACGCTCGACGAGCCCGAGCGCCGGCGCGGGCTATCCGAGGTCGTCGGCCTGGCCTACAGCCTGCCGCTCGCGCTGGCCGGCCTGGCCTGGCTGAGCGCCGCCACCGACGCGGGCCTGCTGCTGCGCGAGTGGCCGATCTTCGCGCTGCTGGCCGGCCTGTCCGCGCTGTTCAGCTACCTGAGCTTCTTCCAGTTCTTCCAGCGCCCGGCCAGCAGCTACGACTGGGCCTCCTCCAGCCTCCAGCCGATCGTCGTCGTCTCGGCGGTGCTGCTGTTCGGGCCGACCGCGATCTGGCTCGACGTCGCCACCGAGCTGATCAGCGGCGCGCACGCCTGGCGCCGGCAGCCGCTGGCGATCCAGCGCTGGAACAGCGCGCGCAACCGCGTCTTCAACATCGCCGCCTCGACGCTGGGCTTCCTGGCCGGGCTGGCGCTCTACCGGCGGCTCGGCGGGCAGATCCCGCCCCCGCAGCTCACGCCCGCGTCGGGCGCGCTCGCGCTGCTGGCGGTCCTGGTCGCCCTGGCGATCCAGGTCGGCCTGTTCGGGCCATACGCCCTGCTGCTGCGGCGGCTGCGCCTGTCCGGCGACCTCGCGTCGGGCGCGCTCCAGTACGTCAGGTTCGTCGTCGTGGTCTCGCTGCCGCCGTTCGCCTTCGCGATCCTCGCGGCGGCGGTCTACCTGCAGATCGGCTGGGGCGCCTACCTCTTCTTCATGGCCGGCGCGCTGCTGGCCAGCCTGCTGGCCCAGCGCCTGAGCGGCGCGGCCGAGCGCAGCGGCCGGCGCTCGGGCGAGCTGGCGCAGCTCGAGCGGCTCGGGCGCGCGCTGATCGCCGCCCCGCCCGACGCACTCGCGCTCCCGGCGGCGCTTGCCGCGCACGTCCCGGCGATGTTTCGCTACGAGCAGATCGAGATCCGGCTGGCGTCCGGCCAGACCCTGCTGCGCCTGCCCGAGCGGACCGCGCCGGTCGAAGGCGCGCTGTGGTCGTGGCTCTTCGCCGGCGCCAGCGCCAGCAGCTATGCCCTGGGGGATCGGCTGCCCTGGAGCGAGCGCCCCGCGCGGGGCGCGCTGGCCGTCGCGCCGATCGCCGGCCACGCCACCGGCGCGGCGATCGGCGGCATCTACCTCGCGCTCTACTCCCAGGTCGAGGCCCCCGCCGCGGTGCTGCCGGCGCTGCAGTCGCTGGCCGCTCAGATCGCCTCGGCGCTGCACCGCGCCGAGGAGCACGCCCGCGAACTGGCCTACCAGCGCGTGCGCCAGGAGCTCGATCTGGCCGCGCAGATCCAGGCCAGCTTCCTGCCCGCCGCGCTGCCGGTCGCCGCCGGCTGGCAGTTCGCCGCCGCGCTCGAGCCGGCCCGGCAGACCTCGGGCGACTTCTACGACCTGATCGAGCTGCCGGGCGGCCGGCTCGGCCTGCTGGTGGCCGACGTCGCCGACAAAGGCACCGGCGCGGCGCTGTTCATGGCGCTCAGCCGCACCCTCATCCGCACCTACGCGCTCGAGCACCCCGCCGAGCCGGAGGTGGTGCTGCGGGACGCCAACCGGCGCATGCTCGCCGACGCGCACACCAGCATGTTCGTGACCGCGTTCTACGGCGTGCTCGAGACCGCCACCGGCCGGCTCGCCTACGCCAGCGCCGGGCACAACCCGCCCTACCTGCTCAGTCTGTGCGGCGAGCCGCGGCGCCTGGGCCGCACCGGCATCCCGCTCGGCATCGAGGCCGGGGCGGCTTGGCAGTCGTGCGCGGCCACGGTCAGGCCGGGCGACACGCTGGTGCTCTACACCGACGGCGTCAGCGAGGCGCAGAACGAGCGCGAGGAGTTCTTCGAGGAGGAGCGGCTGCTCGCCAGCGTCCAGGGCAGCCGGGGCGGCTCGGCCCAGGCCATTCAGGCGGCGCTGCTGGCGGCGGTGCGCGCGTTCGCCGGCGCCGCGCCCCAGTCCGACGACATCACCGTCATGGTCGTCGTGCGCGCGGCCGAGTAGGCCGGCTCGACCAGGAACGAGCAGCGCCTTCTGGATCAAACAGCGCCGTCTCGGCTGGGATGCCTGGCGCGCATGCCCTGCTGAGCCGGCCGCGTCGTGGCGCGACACGCGGCCAAAAACTGCATCGGAGGCTGCTCGCCATCTTCGTCTCTGCGCGTCTTCGTGGTTATGTAAAGTATATTGGCGCTATAGCGGTGAGCAAAACACATGAGCCACAGAGGGCTCAACGATGCTGCACCTTGCTGTAGAGGCAGAGCAGGCCGGGTCAGCCCTCGTCGAGCGGGCTGCGCACGCCGCGGCCGCCGCGGTTGAGCACGTGCGTATAGATCATCGTCGTCTTCACATCCGAGTGGCCGAGCAGCTCCTGGACCGTGCGGATATCGTAGCCATCCTCGAGCAAGTGCGTCGCGAAGCTGTGGCGGAACGTATGGCAGCTGGCCGGCTTCACCACGCCGGCGGCCCGCACAGCCTGCTTCACCGCCGTCTGCAGCGAGCGCTCGTCGCGGTGGTGGCGCCGGGTCATGGCGCCGCGCGGGTCGGCCGAGAGGCGGTCGGCCGGGAAGACATACTGCCAGCCCCACTCGCGGTGGGCGTTGGGGTACTTCCGCTCGAGCGCGAACGGCAGGTACACCGCGCCGTAGCCGTGATCCAGATCGTCCTCGTGGACGCGCCGCACCGAGCGCAGGTGGAGCTGCAGCGGCTGGGACAGGCTATCCGGCAGCATCGTCACGCGGTCGCGCATCCCCTTGCCATCGCGCACCGTCAGCTGGCGCTGCGCGAAGTCGACATCCTTCACGCGCAGGCGGACGCACTCCATCAGGCGCAGGCCCGAGCCATACAGCAGCTTCGCCATCAGCAGGTACACGCCGGAGAGCTGGGCGAGCACCGCGCGCACCTCATCGCGCGTGAGCACCACCGGCAGGCGGCGCGGCGCCTTCGCGGCCACCACATCGCGCGGCGCGTCGACCTCGGCGCCGAGCACCTCGCGGTAGAGGAACAGCAGCGCGCTGCGGGCCTGGTTCTGCGTCGCGGCGGCCACGTCCAGGTCGACCGCGAGGTGCGTAAGGAAGGCCGAGATATCAGGCGCCCCCAGCTCGCGCGGGTGGCGCATCCCGTGGAAGCGGATGTAGCGCGTGATCCAATCGACGTAGCTCTGCTCGGTGCGGATCGAGTAGTGCTTGCTGCGCAGCACCGCGCGCACCTGGTCGAGCAGCCTGGGCTGTGATGGCGGCATATCCCATGTCCTCACACACGATAGCGGAACATCATACGGCGCATTATAGCACACCTGTGCCCTGGCCGCCGCGGATCGCCCAGACTCACCTTTGCCATGCCCGCAGAAGCGTAGACGAATCGGACTCGTCTTTTCTACCGCAGTGATGTAAAATACGAATCAGATCGCCTTTCGTGCGATTCGCAGCATGGAGCGAATCGGATCGCCAAAGCCGCCGGGCGAGCAGGATGTGCGAGCCACCGCGCCTACTTGTAGTTGGGCAACCTTCCGCTTTCCCACTTGACATGTTTTCCTCTCGTGATTACAATGTAACTACGTGATTATACGAGAGAGGTCCATCCTGATGCCATAGTGCATAAGCCGTATCATCAAATTCGGGTAGGACTCATGGCCATGCACTCCCCGTTACTGCTTGAGCAAGTGCGCTTCACCAGTGATGCGAACTGAGATCCAAGAGCGATCAACTAATCGTGCTTGCAGCTGCGCCAAGAGCTCTCACGTGGGCTGCACAGTTTGAGCGTATGGCTGACAAAAACGATGATGTCCTACTTGAAAAGCAAATCACGCATGCATATAAGCCTCCTCGGGATGGGTTTGAATGGGTGCGTGTTCCTGCTGGCACTTTTGCAATGGGGAGCGATACCGAGAAAGATCCGAAAGCACAAAATATCGAAACACCACAGCACAATGTGTTTTTACCTGAATTCTGGATATCACGTTTTCCAGTAACGAATTCACATTACAAGCAATTTGTAGAAGATACGGGATATTTGACACCAAAGCATTGGGAAAATGGTGATATACAGAAAGGTAAAGAGCTTCATCCAGTTGTATACGTGAGTTGGAGAGATATGCAGCTATTTTGCGAGTGGGCATATGTACGTTCGCCTACGGAGGCGGAATGGGAAAAGGCAGCTCGTGGTGTAGAAGGGCGCATTTATCCTTGGGGGGATACCGCTCCCCATGGCTCACTATGCAATTTTGCCAGTGTAGATGGAACAACACCAGTGGGAATCTTTCGCCAAGGTGTCAGTCCATTTGGTGTATTTGATATGGCCGGTAACGTATGGGAGTGGACATCTACGTTATGGGGACAATTCACCAATAAATCGGATTTTCCATATCCTTACAATGCGAATGATGGCAGAGAAGATCTAAATGCGCCTGATAATTTTGCTCGAATGATTCGTGGCGGTGGATATAGTTATTACGCACATAGAATCAGATGTGCAGTAAGATGGTATGCTCATCCTGGGCACTCTGATGATGTAGGATTTAGAGTAGTTCGAAGAAATTAACATAAAGCCAGACGGCATCTCGGGCATTGTTGCATAATTCCGAAGCGGTCGTTTACCGCTTCTTAATGCGGCAGAACGGAATCAAGCTGCGGCCCAACACGGCATTGCAGCAGACCGCTTCGCGCGCGAGATCGTTTGCATTTTGAAGGCTTTTACTGGCGCGCTCGCGGCAGCTGAATGCCAAACCGTTGGGCGGTACCCGTGCTGACCGTGGTTCCACTTCCACCCGTGATTCCTGGCTGCTGGCGCGACGATGTGCGCCGTACCAGTCGATCAGTCGCATCGCGCGTGGTGCGAACGCTCGTGGTGCTGGGCGTGGATTGGGCCGCGCTCGCCGCAACCCCACGCATGCGATCGCCCGTCGTGCTGGGTGTGGGTTGGATCGGCGCTGGTGGCACGCGCACGCATACGAGCGCGCGTGGTGCTGGGCGTGAGTTGGGCAACGTCAAGAGCAACCCGGCGCATGCGGATGCCCGTGGTGCTAGGTGTGAATTGGAGGAGCGTCGGTTACCGAGCGCCGTTGGCTGGCGCTTCCGCAGCGCCGTGGCGCATGCCCCATCCGGCGATCCATGGGCGTGCCCGCCCAACATGGCGTTCCAGCGGAGCGGCGAGATCGGGCCGATTTTGGCAGTAGGAAGCGGCAACACGGATCGGAGCATCCAGACACACTGGGCGCGCCGCCCGCTGAACGCCAGGCCGTTGGGCGGTACCCGTGCCGACCGTGGTTCCACTTCCGCCCGTGATTCGGGGTTGCTGTTGCGGCGATGCGGGCCGTGCTGACC